>OY970159.1:0-4517147 GCA_963706415.1 uncultured Conexibacteraceae bacterium | reverse complement strand
GCGACGGTCAAGCGTGGCCACAGCGCGTCGTTGAGGTTCACGCTGAAGAACGCCACGGCGGGCCCGATCGTCAAGACCACCGCGATCCTGTCGGTGCCGGCGACGCTGAAGGCGACCGGGAAGCGGCTGGTGACCGTCGGCGCGATCAGGGCGGGCGGCAGTCGCACGATCGCGTTCGCGCTGAAGGTCGGCAAGCACGCCAAGCCCGGCATCCACACCGTCAAGGTGCGGATCCCGTTCGGCGCCAAGTCGATCACCACGACCGCGAAGGTCCGCGTCGTCCGCTGATAAACTGCACTGAATCAGTGGGAAATGTGATTTCATATTGCCATGAACGACGTCGCGATCGGTGAACGACGGTTCCTCGTGCTCCACGGCTGGCAGAACCGCCGGCCACGCGAGCACTGGCAGCACTGGCTGACCGACAGCCTGCGGGCGACTGGGGAGCAGGTGCTCTACCCCCAGCTGCCGGACCCCGAGCTGCCGTCGCTGACCGAGTGGCTCGGGGTCCTGCGGGACGAGCTGCAGATGCTCGGTGACGGCGAGCGCGTGGTCATCTGCCACTCGCTGGGCTGCCTGCTGTGGCTGCGCCACGCCGAGACGGCGACCGTTGTTGATGTTGTCGATCGGGTGCTGCTGGTCTGTCCGCCCGCGCCGTCGGCGCTGCCGGCGTCGCTGGCGGCCTTCCATGCCGCGCCGTTTGACCGTGACGCCCTGCGGCGCAGCGCGCGTCGCAGCGTCGAGCTGGTCTGCACCGACGCCGACCCCTGGTGCCCCGGGGGAGCGGCCACCCTGTTCGGCCGCGCGCTGGAGGTGCCCGTGCACGTCGTGGAGGGGGCGGGTCATCTCTCCCTCGACGAGGGGTATGGGCCGTGGCCGGCGGTCGAGCGCTGGGCGCGTGATGGTCATTTCGACCACGCCGTCGCCGACCGTCACGCCGCGTAGCGATGCTCACCCACATTCTCGACTAAATCAGTGGAGAAATGCTATCCTCTTCGTATCCAGGATCTCCTCCTGTGATCAACGTCGGCATCCGACCCGTGCCGGCGGAGCAGGTGGCCGGGGCGTGATCGGGACAGTCACGCCCCGGCCCTAGCTTCTCGTCGTCGGCCGGCCGCCGGGCTCGATCCGGTGTCGGCGCCGGATCAGGACGATGATGAGGCCGAGCTGGGTGAGGATGATCACGCCCATGCCGATGTAGGCCTTGACGTCAGAGCCGACGAGGCTGGAGAACAGGCTGAAGTCCCAGAGGCCGTGGGCGAGCATCGGCAGCAGGATCGTGCCGCCGGCTCGGCGGCCGAGGTAGAAGAGGTAGCCGGAGGTCGAGACGATCGCGGCCTGTGCGAGTGCCTGTGGTCCCTGGCTGATGGCGTTGGAGACGTGAACGAGGCCGAAGACGAGCGATGACCACAGCGCGACGCGACCTTCGGTCATCCCCGCGTGCCGGAAGGTGACGACGCCGATGCCGCGGAACATCAGCTCCTCGCCGAAGCCGACGAAGAGGCCGAGCAGGACGAGGCAGAGCACCAGGCCGACGTCCTGATCGGCGAGGTGGGCGTAGTTGATGGCGATGATCGCGGCGACGATCATCGTGATCGGGACGCGGCGCACCCAGGGTGCCACCGGGCGGTCGTCGCGGACGATCTCGCTCCACCAGCCCAGCCACGTCGCGACGGCAACCGCGTAGGCGATGGACAGCCCGATCGGGATCAGCGCGTTGCGCACCAGCGACTGCGTGGTCGGGAATGGGCTGTCGGAGTCGCCCGTGTCGACCCCGATGAGCAGCCCGACACCCTGGATGATCGCGACGTACACGACCACGACGACGAGGAACCACGGCCACGTCAGGTGTCGGACCGGTCGTCCCGCTGTCGTCGTGCCTTCCATCGAGCTGTCCTCTCGGGCGGCGGATTCCGCCGGGTGTGGGGCGGCGGATCGTAGCGGCGAGACCGGCCCGTGGACCGACGAGCTCAGCACCCCTCCAGCGCCCGCCGGATCTCCTCCACCGGCAGGTAGGGACTCAGCACGAGATGCGTCAACTCCCCGAGTCGCGAGGGCAGCTCGGAGATCCGATCGTCGAAGGCGTGACGTGTCAGCAGATGGAGCACGCCCCCGCTGATGACTTCAGCAGCAAGCAGCGGGACCGTGGGGTCGGCGTCGTGCCCCGGGGTCAACATGGCAGTGAAGGCCTCGCGGGCCGCGGCGAGGTGCTGCTCGGCGCCAGGGACGCTGCGCAGCTCGAGCAGCCCCGTCTTGGCGAAGTCCGGCTCCGTGGCGAGGAAGCCGAGCAGTGCGCGGAGGCCTTCACGGACGCCGTCGGCCCAGAGGTCCTCTTGCTCATAGGCCAGGAGCGCTGCGGCGAGGGCTTGATGGACGGCGACGAGTGTCGCCGCGATGGCGCATCCGCGGAGGTCGCCGAACTCCGCCTCCAGCTCCGGTGGCGTGATCGCCGCTTCCTCGGCGATCGATGCGGTCGTCGTGGCGTGGTAGCCGTCGCGGGCGACAATCCGTGCGACGGTCGCCAGCAGCCGATGGCGCTCGCTGGTGACCTGGAAGCCCTTGGAGGCGGGAACCATCAGCCTGCGGGTGTGGCCGTGGACTCGAGGAGCTGATGCCCGGCGATGGTCAGCGACCATGACCGTCGGCGGCCGCGGCGCTCGACCGCGACGAGTCCCTGGTTGCGCAGGTTGTGCAGGTAGCGACTCATCTGGCTGGGATGGGCGATGTCCAGCTCGCGCTGAAGCTCGGCGTTCGTGACGCCGGGATGGGTGGACAAGAACGTCAGGGTGCGTTGCAGTCGAGGCGTGACGCGCCGGCGAGCGGGCGGCGCCTCGCTCGGCTGCGCCCGCCGGGGCGGCGTCGATCGGGTCGGCGGCGGTTGAAGCGCGAGCGTGCCGGCCGCCTCCGGACCGGCGAACAGCACCAGGCATGGGTAGGCGACCTGGCGGTAGAGCTCCTGGGGGTCGATCCGGGCGGCGGGGCTGGTGAGCTCGTCGTGGAGGCGATCGAGCCCGGCGCCGAGCAGCGCGCGGGCGATCGTCGGACGGCCGGTGCCCGCGGGGTCCTGGATGAGCGCGGCGAGTCGATCGAGCGCGCGCCGACGCGCTTCCAGCGCCGCGGGGCCCGCGGCGAGCGCCTCGACGACGCACATCCGCGTGAGCTTCGGCTCGTCCTCGATCAGGCAGATGGCCTCCCACGCAGCGGCCTGCAGTCGCGCTACTGAGGTGTCCTGTGCGGCGCAGCACGTGGCGAGGGCGTCGTGTAGACGGGCGAAGCCCTGTTCGAGCGCGGCGATGAAGCACTCCTCGCGGTTGGCGAAGTGCGTGTAGAACGTCCGGCGCGAGGTCCCGGCCCGTTGACCGACCCGTTCGACGCTCGCCGCGGCGTATCCATGGGTGGCGCTCACCCAGACCATCGCCTCCGTCAGCCTGCCGCGCTGATCGATCATCTCTTGCTTTCGCCGTTGTGCATGTGCGGGTCGCCGATGCGACCCGGTAGGGGAACGCCGAGGCCAGAACAGCGAGGGTGTTCCATCGCGCGATGCCAGAAACAGCCATGGTTCCCCATCGCGCAGGGCGGACTGTAAACAACGTTGGGTGTGGCAGTCAAGCAGATTACCCGACGTTGGTGACGCTCGGGAAACGGTTGTCAATCGCTGAGACATGTTTGTCCCGACAATCAACTACGGGGTACGCTTTGGCCCGTGGCCAAGGACGCCAAGCGGCCGGAACCGCTCTACAAGCCGCTGCCGTCGGGCAATCGCGGCATCGCTCCGGAGCGTGTCGCCCATCATCAACGCATGCGGCTGATGGGCGCGATGCTGCATGCCTGCGCCCAGCATGGCTACGCAGCGGTCACGATCCCCGAGCTGTCGCGGCTGGCCTCGGTCTCGCTGCGCGACTTCTACGAGCACTTCCCGAGCAAGGAAGCGTGCTTCCTGGCCACCCATGACGAGGCCGTGCAGCAGGGGACCGCGCGCGTCTCGGCGGCGTTCCGCGCGCAGGGCGACTGGCGTGAGGGCCTGGTCGCCGCGTTCGACGAGTACTTCGCCGTGGTCTGCGACGAGCCGGCGGCGGCGGAGCTGGTGATCATCGAGGCGCTGACTGCGGGGCCCAGGGCCCGCGACCATCGCCGGCAGGCGATGACGGCGTTCGAGCGCATGCTCCGCGAGAGCTTCGACCAGGCACGCCCGCGCGCCGAGGTCGACGACGTGACGATCGGCGCGATCGTCGCGGGCACCCGCCGCGTCGTCTATCGCCACCTCCGCGACGGCCGCCCCGAGGAGCTGCGTCAGGCCACCGGGCCGATCATGGATTGGATCCTGCTGCTGTGGGAGGCGGCCAAGCGCCGTCCGCTACCTCAGGCTCCCGCGGCCGCTGGGCGCAAGCGCTGCCGTCCGTCTCCGCCACCGAAGAGCGCCCCGGCGCAAGAGCGGATCATCGCCGCGATCGTCGAGCTCTCCGTGCGCGACGGCTACGCCAACGTGTCGCTGCCGGCGATCGCCAAGGCCGCCCGCTGCTCGACGCAGACGTTCTACAAGCACTTCGCGTCCAAGGACGTGGCCTTCACCGAAGCGCTGGTCGCGGCGCAGACCGCGGCGCTGGGCGCCATCGCGCCGATCCTCACGGCCGACGTGCCGTGGGAGCAGAAGATCATCGATGGGGTCGTGGCCATCCTCGACCACTGCGCCCGCCATCCGCTGGAGTGTGAGCTGCTGCTGCGCCGCGAGATCGGAGGCCCGCGCAGCGCGCTCGATCTTGCCGACGGCGCCTACGCGAGCTTCGTCGCGCTCTTCGTCCCGTCGGCCGCGGTCGCGCCCGCCGGGTTCGACCCAGTCCTGCCCGAGGCGGTCGCAGGCGGGCTCCTCCACATCGCCGAAGAGCAGCTGGCGCTCACCGGCCCCGCCGGTCTGCCGGCCATCGCCGAGCAGGTCGTCTACCTGCTGCAGACCACGGTCTTCGGCCTCGTCGGCTTTGCCGCGCGGCCTGCCGCGGGTACCGAGTAGCGCGTCCCGGCCGCTGGGCCGGAGCCGTTGCGATGCGCGCCGCCGGGCGATCGGCGAGCTACCTGGCGCCAGCATGAGTCAGATAACCCGCTTGACTCTCAGGTGCTGAGGCGATTAGGTTTCTTTTAGACACCGTCACTGTTTCTGAAGCCTAGCATCAGAGGTAAGTGACCGTTTCCAAAAAGTCAGGTGGAGGAGTGAGCTGTGGGTTGCAGGAACCCGAGCGCCGTGTTCGCGGCGCTCACGTCGTGCTGCGCGCTTGGCGCCGGCGACGCTCGCCCTCTCGCCTCTGCGTCGTCTAAGAGAAAGCCTCGTTCGATGAAGAAGTTGCAGTTGATGTCGCGAGCCGTTGCGGCGGTCGCGCTGGCGGGAGCCGTCGCGGCTGGTTCTGCATCACCGGCGCGCGCCGCGGCCGACCGCGGGTTCGAGCTGGTTGGTCCGCCGGACGGCTTGGGCTACACGGTCCAGGGGTTTGCTGCCCAGCCTGATGGCGAGGCGCTCTATTGGCGCGGCATTGCCGGCGAGCAGACCGACGATCCCGCGCCGGCCGACGGCGCGCAAGGGGACATCTTCCTCGCGCGCCGGTCGGCGGAGGGGTGGGCCTCGACCTGGCTCACTCCCGACCCGGCCGGCAAGCCCGCTGGACGCGAGGTATCTGTGGGACTTCCCGGGATGCGGGCCGACGGCTTCATGTTCTTCAATGAAGGGGGCTTCACGGATCCGGGTGGGATCGTTCCCTCCGCGCTGTTTCTCGGCGACGGCAGCGGGCCGTCGCGGTTGCTTTCTGCCGTGCCGGACACCCCAGAGCAGGCGGGACTTGATCCCTTCCAGTTCGCGACGTCGGAGGATCTCTCCTCCGCGGTGTTCGCGACGACCGCGCCGCTGGATCCCGACGACACCGACAGCAGCGCCGACCTCTACGTTCGCCGCGGCGACGCGCTGAGCCTGGTTACCCGGCAGACCAACGGCACGCCGGACAACACCGCGACGGACCCGTTCCTGCCGCAGGCCGTGAGCGGCACCAAGGACGGCACCGGCGGTGACGGCCCGTTGGACTTCAGCGTGTTGTCGCGGAACGGTTTTCCGGTCTCTCAGGGTGGCTCGCCGGTCAGCCCGGATGGCCGGTCGATCGTGTTCTCGACCACCGCGTCCCTCGACCCTGCCGACACCGACACCGTCGCGGACCTCTACCTCTGGCGTGAGGGTCAGGGCGTGTCGCTGATCAGCGATGACGAGCGCGGTGCGCCGGGGTGCCCGACCGTTGTCGGTTCGACGACAGACTGCACGGATGCCACGGCGGAGGTCTCGTTTGTGGGCATGTCGGAGGACGCGTCGGTCATCTACCTCCGCACAAGGGAAGGGCTTGTCGATGGTGATACCGATGGTGGCAACGACATCTACCGGTGCCGGGTCAACGCACCGGCGGGGTCGCGGCTGACGCGAGCCACCGGCACGGGCGCTAGTGACACGGTCTGGCCGGTGAGTGTGACCCCTGATGGGCAGTTGTTCTTCGCGGCGACCGATCGGCTCGGTGCCGACCCGCCATCGGGTACAGGTGCGGTCCTCTATCGCTGGGACGGAGCCGCGATTGTGACTGTCTCGGCTCTGGCCGACGCTGACATCTTCACGGGCAATGGCCTGTCCCTCGTGGGTGAGGGGATCGCCTCTCCGTCACCGGCCCAGCGGTCGGTTCGTGCGACTGCTGATGGGTCGGCGTTGCTGTTTCGCACCACGGCCGCCCTGGACCCCGCAGACACCGACAGCGCGGCGGATCTCTACCTGTGGCGCGCGGGTCGCGGTGTGACCCTGGTCTCCGGTGCAGGATCGGCCGCGGTGGCGCTCGGTACCCCGCGAGATGCGTATGTCGGTCCGAGGTACCCGGCCTATGGTGGTGGGCGGGTCATCTCGGCTGATGGCTCGCGGGTCTTCTTCACCAGCACCGACGCGTTGACCGGTGATGCCGGTGAGAACGGTCGCGCCAAGCTCTATGAGTGGCATGACGGAACTGGTATCGATCTCGTCTCCCCGGCCGGCGCTGATGCGGGTGCGGTGAGCTACATCGACAACGGCGCGGACGGCAGCAATGTGTTCTTCATGACCGGTGATGCGTTGGTGTCGGCCGACACCGACGGTGGCGGCCTGGACACCTATGACGCGCGGATCGGCGGCGGCTTCCCCGAGCCGCCTGCGCCGTCCCCGCCTTGCGGGGGCGACCCGTGTCAGGGACCGCCGAGCCCCAAGCCCGTGGTGCCGGTTGCGGTGAGCATCGCCTTCGCCGACCCCGGGCCGCCTCCAGTGCCGCCTGTGGCCAAGCCGAAGGTGTCTCAGCCCAAGACGGTTCGCGGCACCACGGCGGCGTTGCGCGTCGCGCTGCCCAGTGCCGGACGGTTGCAGACGTCCGGGTCCGGGCTGACACGCGCCGCTAAGACCGCGAGCAAGGCCGGTACCTACACGGTGCGGGTCAAGCTGACCGAGCAAGCGCGCAAGACGCTTCAGCGTAAGCGGCGCCTGACGGTAACCGTGCGTGTCGTGTTTACCCCTCTGGGCGGCCGGGCCTTGACGGTCACGGCTCGCCTGACGTTCAAGCAGCCCACGGGCCATACCTCGACGAAGGGCCGCTGATCATGCGCCTCCCAGCAGCAACAGCAGCAGTAGTCACGCTCATCCTGGCCGGTTTGAGCGCCACCTCGGCGATGGCGGCCGAGGACTTCGCTGTCACGCAGTTCGACGCCGCCGCCGTGAACACCCAGGCCGGTGCGCACTCCGACGTGACGACCACGATCGGCTTCAAGAGCGATCGTTACGTCGAGCTGTTTCCGGGGTTCGGGGACACGCTCCCTAACGATGGCGGGGTGCGAACCACCGCGCTGGACCTCCCGCCCGGGCTGCTGGCCAATGCCGCGAAGGCCCCGACCTGCTCGCGGGAGGACTTCGCCAACGGCCAGTGCCCGATCGAGACCCAGGTCGGCAACGGCGTCGTCACCACGTCCACGTTGGTGAAGTTCCCCGACGGCCTCCTGGAATTCAACCCGATTTACAACATCGCTCCGGCGAGCGGTCAGCCGGCGTCGCTGGGGCTCATGGTCGGTTCCTCGCGACTGCCGGCCTACATCGACATCGGGGTGCACAGCGCCGGCGACTACCACGTCACCGCGACCTCGACCAACATCGAGACCGTGTACCCGGTCAAGAAACTCGAGGTGACGCTGTGGGGCGTTCCGGCCGACCCGATCCACGACCAGCAGCGCCTAGACCTCGAGGGTAAAATCCCAACCCCGAGCCCGGCGCCTCGGACGCCGTTTATGGTCAACCCGACCGACTGCGAGACCACGCCCGTCACGACGCTGCGCGCCACCAGTTACGGCGGCAGCGTGGTCACTGCGGAGGCCGAGTCGCCCAAGCCGACCGGCTGTGACCAGCTGACCTTCCAGCCCACGATCAAGCTGACGCCGGACACCACCGCGCCGGATGCCCCGGCGGGTCTTGGGGTCGAGCTGACGTTCCCCCAGAACGATGATCCCGATGGTCTGGCGACCCCGGCGCTGCGGACGGCGGTCGTCGATCTGCCGGAGGGCATGACGATCAACCCGGGTGCGGCCGACGGCCTGACGGCCTGCTCGGATGCTCAGTCGGCGATCGGCACCGAAGACGCGGCATCGTGTCCTGAGTCGGCGAAGATCGGCACGGTGGTAGTTGACGTCCCCGCGCTGCGCAAGCCGCTAAACGGGGCGCTGTATGTCGCCAGCCAGCAATCCGACGATCCCACGTCGGGCAAGATGTTTCGCTTCTTCCTCGCCGCCAACGACCAAGGCGTACGTCTCAAGCTCGAAGGCGCCGTCCGTGCCGATCCGGTGACCGGACAGCTTCGCGCGACGTTCGCGAGCAATCCGCAGGTGCCGGTGTCCGCGATCCGTCTGGCGTTCAAGGGCGGCCCGCGAGCCGTCCTCGCCAACCCGCCGACCTGCGGCCCCAAGACGGCCACCGCCCATCTGACGTCCTGGGGCGGCCCCGCCGCCGACCTGCAGTCGACGTTTGCCATCGACTGCACACCCGGTCTCGGTCTGTTCTCGCCGTCGTTTGCCGCCGGCGTGACCGACCCGACCGCCGGTGCATCCGCGCCGTTTACGCTCGGGATCACCAAGCCCGACGGCAACGCGGCTCTTGATGGTCTGCGGCTGGAGCTGCCCGAAGGGCTGCTGGCCGACATCAAGGACAACCTCGGGACCCGGGTCGGGACCGCGACGGTCGCGGCCGGCCCAGGCTCGAATCCGTTCTCTCTGTCGGGTCCGGTGGTGCTCGAGGGCGCCTACGGCGATGCTCCGTACTCACTGCGGGTGACGGTGCCGGCCAAGGCCGGGCCGTTTGATCTCGGTGATGTCGTGGTGCGCCAGAAGATCTACGTCGATCCAACCGATGCCCACGTCACCGTTGTCAGTGATCCGCTGCCGACGATCGTCAAGGGCGTGCCCGTTCGGCTGCAGAAGCTCAACGTGACCGTCGACAAGCCCGGGTTCATGCGCAACCCGACCTCGTGTGCGGAGAAGACGATCGCCGGAGACCTGCATTCGGTCGCCGGCATCACCGCGCACGTGGCCAACCGGTTCCAGGTCGGCGGATGTGAGGGCTTGGCGCTGCAGCCGAAGCTCGGGCTGACGCTGACGGGCCGCGGACAGACGACCGCGAGCAGGAGCTCAGCACGGTCGGCGAAGCAGACGCTCGCGAAGGGCGTGGCCGCGACGCCGAAGTCGCTGGGCCTGACCGACGGTGGGCATCCCGATCTGGATGCACATCTGACGATGGCACCTGGCGGGGCCAACCTGAAGAAGGCCACCGTGACGCTGCCGCTGACGCTGGCCTTGGACCCCGACAACGCCAACGGCCTGTGCGAGCCGGCCGACGCGGTCGCCAACAAATGCCCCGCGACATCGATCGTGGGCAACGTGACGGCGATCTCGCCGATCCTGCCTGATCCGCTGACGGGTCCGGTGTACTTCGTGCGCGGCGAGCGAACCGACGCCAAGTCCGGGCGGGTCATCAAGACCCTGCCCAAGCTCTACGTCCCGCTGACCGGCAACGGGGTGCGGGTCGACCTGCACGCCAGCTCAGACGTCAACAGCCTCGGGCAGCTCGTCACGACGTTCGACAACATCCCCGACGCCCCGGTGTCGGACTTCACGTTGCACATCGCCGGCGGCGCCCACGGCATCCTCGTCGTGACCCTGAAAGCGGGCCTGTGTGCGGCCGGCGCCGATGACCGCGTCGGCTCCCAGGAGTTCGCCGGCCAAAACGCCAAGCTGGTCATCGGGGAGCTCCGGACCGCGAGCAACTGCCCGTTTGCCATCTCGAGGTCCAGCCACACCACCAGCGCGCTGAGGCTCAGCATCAGCGGCGTGCCGCTGGGCAAGATCACCGCGACCGGCAACGGCGTCCGATCGGCATCGAAGACGATCAGCAACGACGACAACATCGCCGACCTGTCGCTGCCGCTGAGCAAGGCAGTTCGCGGCAAGCTCGCCAAGGGCGCCAACGTGAAGGTCAAGGTCCGGGTCAGCTACAAGCCCAAGGGCGCGACCAAGACCAAGAAGATCACCAAGACCCTGGTCATCCACGGCGCCAAGAAGAAGGCGTAGGACGGTCGACTCGGCGTCGGCTCTGGACCACGGTCCGGGGCCGGCGCCGGGGTCGACGCAGGCGCAACTTGGATAATCCGCTTGACTCCTTGGTACCGGCATGTTTAGAGTCGGCACCAGACACCGTCACTGTGTCTCGTTGCGAGTCCCGAGCACGGTGACTGTTTCTCAAGCTGGTGTGGGTGGAGGAGTGAGCTGTTGGGTTGCAGGAACCCGAGCGCCGCGAACGCGGCGCTCACGTCGTGCTGGGCGCTTGGGCGCCGGTGACGGCGTGGCCTTGGCGTGCCCTGCGCGCCGGTCGCTTGCGCTTCCGCCTGTCTGCGTCGTCCAAGAGAAAGTCCCGTTCGATGAAGAAGTTGCAGTTGATGGTCTTGTCGGTCCTGGCCGCCGCGCTGGTGTGCGTGGTGTGCGCCGTGCCGGCCTCGGCCGCGCCCGGCGACTACGCCTTGCTCTCCTCCTTCGGTGCGTTCAGCGCCCCGCAGGCGGTGGGGGCCGACGCGGCGACCGGTGACATCTACGTGGTCGACGCAGGCTCCGGGAACGTGCAGCGCTTCGACGCCGCCGGCAATCCCCATGCCTTCGCCGCCCTGGGCACCAACGTGCTGGACGGGACCTCGACGCCCGGAGGGGGTTTCGCCTTCGCCGGCACACAGGTGGCGGTCGACCGCTCGGGCGGCGCGACGGACGGCGCCATCTACGTCGCCAACTCCTACTACGGCGTGCTCGACGTGTTCAAGCAGAACGGCGAGTACGCCGGCCAGCTGACCGGATCCTCTGCGCCGTCGCCGTACAGCCTCGTCTGCGGTGTGGCAGTCGACGGCAACGGACGGGTCTACGTCAGCGGCACCGTGGGCTCGGTGGATCGCTACGTCCCGAGCGGCACCGTCGTGACCGACTCCGACTACGACGCAACCCTGGTCACATCGTCCTCCGCGTGCCCGCTCGCCGTCAACTCGACGGGCGCGGTGTACACCGGCGGTGGCACAACGGTCAAGTACGCCGCACCGGACTTCGGTGATCCGGCTCCGGCCGGGACGGAGATCGCCGCTTCGAGCACCGCGGTCGCGGTGGATCCCGTCAACGACGACGTGTTCGTCGACCAGGACACGCAGATCGCCCGTTACAGCTCCACCGGAACGCTCTTGGACACGTTCGGCAGCGGCAAGATCGGCAGCTCACAGGGTCTCGCGGTCGACAGTGGGCACGAGGTGCTCGTCGTGGACGGCACCAATCTCAACGTGCACCGGTTCGGCATCCCGACGCCGGGACTGCCGATCGTCACCGCCGACCCGGCGGGCGACGTGCGGCCCGCCAACGCGACGCTCCGTGGGTCCGTCGACCCCCAGGCCGACGCCACCACCTACCACTTCGAATACGGGACCGACACCTCGTACGGCACGAGCGTTCCGATTCCCGCCGCGGACCTCGGTGACAGCTACGGGCCGCTGCCCGTCAGCCGGGCCCTGACCGGGCTGCTGCCCAACACGGCCTACCACTACCGCGTCGTGGCCACCAACGCCTATGGCACGGTCACGAGCGCCGACCGGACGTTCGCGACGGCCCCGGCGACGCCGGTGACCGCCACCGCGGTCGGCGCGGTCGGCACAGAGCTGCATGGGGCGGTCAACCCCCGCGGCGCGCTCGGGAGCTACCACTTCGAGTACGGGACCGACACGACTTACGGCCAGACGACGCCCGAGCGGAGCGCCGGGTCGGTCAACGCCGTCCGCGACGTCACCGCGACGATCGTCAAGCTCACGCCGAGCACCACCTACCACGCCCGCCTGGTCGCGACGACCGCCACCGGCACGGTGTCCAGCGACGATGTGACGTTCACGACCCTGCCCGCTCCGACGGTCACGGTCGCTGACCCGACCGGCATCGGCGCGACCACCGCGACGCTGCACGGGACGGCCGACGCCCACGGCGTCGGCGGCGGGACCTACCGGTTCTTCGTGGCCGGCACGACCAACCCCTACCGCAGCGCGACGGCCGTGACCGCGATCCCCGCGGGAAGCGGGCCGCAGGATCTCACGGCGATCGTCGACGACCTGCCGGCGGGTGGCACGTACAGCGTCGTGCTCGCCGCGACGGTCGCGGGTACCACGGCCTACGGGCCGGCCCTGACGTTCTCGACCGGCGAGGTCCCACGGGCGGCACCGGTACCGCCGATCACGCGGCCGCCGTCTTATCCCTGTGAGGCCTCGCAGATCGATCCGCGCACCCTCGACTGCGCGACCGGCATGGCCCCGCCGCCGATCCTCGGGCCGCCGTCCAACCGCGCCACGACCAAGGCCAAGGTCAACGGCAGTCGCGCGACGCTGACGATCACGGTCCCCGGTCCCGGCCGGGTGACGGTGGGCGGCAGCGGCCTGGCCGGACGGACCGTGACGGTCAAGGCCAAGGGCAAGGTGACGGTCTCGGTGTCGCTGACCGCTCAGGCAAAGCGTGCGCTCAAGCGCGCGAAGAGCCGGAAGCTCAGCCGGCCGGCCACGATCACGTTCATCCCGACCGGCGGCACCGCTGCCAGCACGAAGGTCGCCTTGACCTTCCGTCGCGGCTAGTGCGACAGGAGCGACGAGCCATGCCCTTCACCCTGACGCCCGCAGAAAAGGACGCAGTCATGACCCCCGAAGCCCTCCTCACCTCGCAGCGCCGCCATCGCGGTCGGTCGGCGCTCGCCTGCGCCGCGGCACTGCTGGCCACCGCCGGTGCGACGCTCATGAGCGTCGCACCCGCGACGGCGCTCACCCCGGGCCGCCATTACGAGCAGGTCACGCCGGTCGACAAGGCCGGTGAGACCGCATGGCCCAGTGGCGTCTCGGCCGATGGCCGGCGGGTGATCTTGGCTACCGGCGGGGGCAACGGCCTGCCTGGCTTCCCGTCCTTCTACGGGGTGAGCAACACCCTGCTGGCGGCGCGTGGCGAGACGGCGTGGCAGGCCGTCCCCGCCAACGCGCCGGCGACGACGCAGGCGGTCAGCCTCCCGTATGACGCCTCGGCGGATGCCACGACGTTGCTCAGCGCGCAAAACACCTACGCGGAGAACGCGAGCAACGCATTCCAGATCGTCACCACGCAGATCGACGGACGGTCGGTGTCGTTGAGCGGGGTCCAGCGCTACGGACAGCCCGCTTCGACCTTCATCATTCCCCGCTACAACGGCTCGACCCCAGATTTCTCCCACGTCCTGCTCAAGACCACGGGGGTCCTGACCCTGCGGCCCCAGGACATCCCGACCGGGACAGGGGTGGTCTACGACTTGTCGCGCTCGCCCTCGGGCGAGCTTGTCTTGAACAACGTCGGCGCAGACATTCAGAACCCTGACCCAGCAGGCCGCACGTGCTACGACATCGACATCGGCAGCGGCGGCCAGCGAGGTGAGCGCAGCATCTCCGACGATGGCCAGACCATCTTCTACAGCGCCAGCCCCGAGTGTGGCGAGATCCACCTCTACGCCCGCTTGCGCGCGCAGACCACGGTCGAGGTGTCGGCGTCGGAGTGCGGGCGACAGGCCGACCCGGGCGCCTCGCCGCCGGTCCTCGCCTGCTCGACCACGACGAGCCCCGCGACCTACGCCAACGCCTCCACCGACGGCCGTCGCGTCTTCTTCACCTCCGATGCGCAGCTGACCGACAGTGATGTCGACGCGACCACCGACCTGTACGAGTACGACTTCACGCGCCCCGCCGGTCACCGGCTGCTGCAGGTCTCCGCCGGCGGAGACGGTGACACCACGCCGGGCGCGGACGCGATGGTCGAAGGGCTCTTGGACTCCGCCGACGACGGGTCGCGGGTCTACTTCGCGGCCCAAGGTGTCCTGACGACGCAGCCCAACGGGCAGGGGGAGACGGCCACCGCGGGCGCCAACAACCTGTACCGGTGGGATGCGGCCGGCAACCGGACGACGTTCGTGACGACGCTGGATCCCACCGAGCAGCCCTGGGGCTACCTGCGGAATGCCCTGGTCATGGGCAATAACAACGAGTACCTGCTCTTCACCTCTTCGGCCCGGCTCACCGTCGACGACACTGACACCGCCGTCGACGTATATCGCTACGACGCGACGAGCAACACGCTACGGCGGATCTCCACCGGCCAGGACGGCTACGACGGCGACGGTAACGACAACGCCTTCGGCGCGGCCATCAACGGTCGTAGCCAGAACTACAACGCTCATATGGGGAGTCTCCAGCGTTCGGCGAGCAAGGATGGGTCGCGGATCATCTTTTCCACGGGACAGGCGCTCCAGCACCAGGACGTCAACGGCGCACCCGACCTCTACGAGTGGCACGACGGCCATGTGGATCTCATCTCCGACGGCCACGATCCCAACGCGACCGCGTATTGGGCAGGTGGGTTCATCTCGGCTGACGGCAGCACCGTGCTCTTCACGACCAACCGAAAGCTCGTGGCCGGTGACAACGACACGTCTGCCGACTCCTACGTAGCGCGTTTGGGCGACGACTTTCCGCCCGCACCCGCGGCTCCGGCGCCGCCCTGCGTCGGTGACGTCTGTCAGGGCAGGCCCACCGCCCAGGCACCGCCCGCGTCGGCTGCGACCGTGACCTTCCTCGGCGCCGGGAACGCCGCCGTCACCCGTGGGCCGGCGAAGCGGTCGGTGACGGTGACGACGCCGAAGGCGGTCACCGGCGCCAGGGCGGTGCTGACGATCAACGCCCCGACTGCCGGTCGCCTGACGGTCAGCGGCACGGGCCTGCGCTCCGTGCGTCGAAGCGCGCGCGCCGCCACCTATCGGGTCGCCGTGCGTCTCACCGCCACGGGCGCCCGCGCACTGAAGAAGCACCATCGCTACACGACGACGGCTCGCGTGGTCTTCACGCCGACCGCCGGAACCTCCTCGACCGCGAGGGTCAAGCTGACCTTCAAGGCTCCCGCGACCGCGAAGGGACGCTAGACATGCACGCAGCAATCAACGACAAGGGCTCGAAGATGACGAGCCGCGCACGATCTCTCATCAGTGTGCTCGCCGTGGTCGGCGCGAGCCTGCTCGTCTTCGCGCCGGCCGGCGCCCAGGCCGATCCCGAACCCGAGTTCGGGGTCGACTCGTTCATCACGTCGGTGACCGATGCCAACGGCAATGACTACACGCAGGCCGGCGGTCACCCCTTCGCCGCCTCCACGAGCTTCACGTTCACCACCAAGACGGGTGTCGGGGCCTACGAGGGCTCGACGGTCCCGGTCGAGGACCCCAAGACGGTCGACACCCTCCTGCCGCCAGGCTTCGTCGGCGACCCGCGGGCCGTGCCCAAGTGCTCGAGCGCCGACCTCGCCGCCGTCACCTGCCCGATCTCCAGCCAGGTCGGCGTCGCGACGGTGAACCTCCTCGGGGCGGTGCCGAGAGCCGTGGGCGTCCACGTCGTCGACGGTCAGCCCGGTCACCCGGCCGAGTTCGGCTTCCGGGCCGGCGGCCTCGGGACGGTGCACCTCTTCGCCAACCTGCGCAGCGACGGCGACTACGGCCTCTCGATCCTTGCCCCCGACAACGCGCAGGCCTCGGTGCTGGCCGTGTCGCTGACCTTCTGGGGTGTCCCCGCCGACCCGCGGCACGATGCCGAGCGCCTCAAGTGCACCTTCAACGGCTTCCTCTGCACCAGCGGCTACCCCAGCAACGCGCCGCTGCGTCCCTTCCTGACCAACCCGTCTGACTGCGACTCTGCACCGCCGGTGACCACGTTGAAGGTCAATAGCTGGCAGCACCCCGAGATCGTCAAGAGCTACACCGCGACATCGCCGCGGGTGACCGGCTGCGACCAGCTTGAGTTCAAGCCCTCGATCGCCGCAACGCCTGATTCGACCCAAGCCAGTGCGCCGGTCGGCTACGACGTCAGCGTGCATGTGCCGCAGAGCACCGAGTCGTTCGACCTCGCCACCCCGCCCCTGCGCAACGCGACGGTGGCGCTGCCTGCGGGCGTCGCGCTGAACCCGTCGGTGGCCGACGGCCTGCAGGGCTGCACCGACGAGAAGTTCGGCGAGCACTCCGGCAAGCCGGGCAACTGCCCGGAGGCGGCGAAGATCGGCGAGGCGCAGATCACCACGCCGGTGCTCGATCACGTGCTCCGCGGCGCGGTCTACGTGCGTCAGCCCGATCCGGGCGCTGACATCAACACCATGTACGCGATCTTCCTCGACATCGAGGATGCGCCGACAGGGCTGGTCGTCAAGCTCCGCGGCAACGTGACCGCGGATCCCGTGACGGGGCAGCTCACCGCCCGGTTCCTCAACAACCCGCAGTTGCCGTTCAGCGACTTCGCGCTGAAGTTCAAGGGCGGGGCCCGCGCGCCGCTGGCCAACCCGCAGGCCTGTGGCACGTACAAGACGGCCTACACGCTGTCGTCGTGGTCGGGTGCCGTGCAGGAGGGCAACGATCCGCGGAACATCGACGGCAACTGTGACGCGGTGCGGACGTTCGCACCGGCCCTGGACGCCGGGCTCGCCTCGCCGAGGGCCGCCGGCTCGTCGCCGTTCACGTTGACGCTGTCGCGACCTGACGGCCAGCAGGATCTCAGCGGCCTCGACGTCACGATGCCGCGCGGCGTCCTCGGTCGTGTCGGCTCGGTGCCGCGCTGCCCCGAGGCACAGGCCGCCGCCGGCACCTGCGGCTCGGAGTCGCAGATCGGCACCGTCACCGCCGCGTCGGGTGTCGGCGCGACGCCGGTCTCGATCCCGCAGGCGGGCAAGGCGCCGACCGCGGTCTACCTCGCCGGCCCGTACAAGGGCGCCCCGTTCTCGCTGAGCATCGTGGTCCCGGCGCAGGCCGGCCCGTTTGACCTCGGCAACGTGGTCGTGCGCGCGGCGCTGTTCGTCGATCCGGTCGACGCGCACGTCACCGTCAAGAGCGACCCGCTGCCGACGATGCTCGCCGGTGTCCCGCTGCGGGTGCAGCGGATCACGGTCAAGATCGACCGGCCCGGCTTCATGGTCGCGCCGACCAACTGCACGCCGACCCAGGTCAACGCAGACGTCAGCTCCTCGGCCGGCGCCCATGTCGGGGCGAAGCTCCCGCTTCCAGGTCGGCGAGTGCGCCGCGCTGGACCTCAAGCCCAAGCTGACGATGGCGCTGACCGGCAAGGGGCAGACGACCGACAACAAGCACCCGGCGCTGACGGCGACGCTGACCCAGACGCTCGGTCAGGCGAACCTCAAGAAGGTCACCGTGACGCTTCCGCTGTCGATGGCCTTGGACCCTGACAACTCGACCTCGGACGACCTCTGTGAGTTCACGGTCGGTCAGGCGACCGTGCCGGAGTGCCCGGCGAGCTCGATCATCGGGACCGCGACGGCGAAGACGCCGCTGCTCGACGAGCCGCTGACCGGTCCGGTGTACTTCGTCAAGAACGTCCGCATCGACCGCAAGAGTGGGCGGCAGATCAAGACGCTGCCGGCGCTGGTGACGGTGCTGCGTGGTGGAGGCGTGACGCTGGTGCTGCGGGCCAACTCCAACGTGATCGACAACAAGCTGGTCACGACGTTCGACAACATCCCCGACGCGCCGGTGTCGACCTTCCGCCTGGACATCAAGGGCGGCAAGAAGGGGATCCTGGTGGTCTCCGGGGCCGACCTCTGCAAGGGCACGCAGGTCGCCGACCAGGAAATCGATGGGCAGAACGGCGAGACCGCTGACGCCAAGATCACGATGTCGACGCCGTGCTCGCTCGGCGTTGTCGGCTCCAGCCGCTCGGGCAAGGCGCTCAACGTGGCGGTCGGCGGCGTCGGCGCCGGCCGCGTCGTGGTGTCGGGCGCGGGCCTGAGCGCGGCGTCGCGGAGCATCGGCTCGGCGACCACGGCCACGTTGCGGCCCACGCTGGGCGCGTCGCTGCGCTCCACGCTGGCCCGCGGCCGGGACGTGCGCGTGCGCGTCAAGGTCGCCTTCACGCCGAGCGGCGAGAAGGCCAAGGTCGTCAGCAAGATGATCACGATCCACGGGGCCAAGCCGGCCAAGCGCTAGCGCGCTCGCCGGCGGGTCCAGGGCGTCTGGTGTCCCACTTCGGGACACCAGACGACCCGGATCGCGCCGACCGCCCGGGCTGTCGACGCCGGCGCATGACAAGCTGCCGCCATGTCGGTCGGGCACCTGCTCGTGGCAGCCGTGGCGGTGTTGGGGGTCAACCTCCTGCCCGCCTTCGGCCCGCCGACGTGGGCGGTGCTGGTGTTCTTCGCGTTCCGCTACCCGGACGTCTCGACGCCGGCGCTGGTCATCACCGGCGCGGTGGCGGCCACGACGGGCCGCGCGCTGCTTGCGCTCGCCTTCCGCGTGTTCGGCACCAAGCTGCCGGCCAAGCGCCGAGAGAGCCTGGAGGTCTTGGGGCTCTCTCTGGGCCAAAGCCGCCTAGGTCTCGCAGCGAGCTTTGCGATCTTCGCCGTGGCGCCAATCCCGTCCGCGCAGATGTTCGAGGCCGCCGGGCTGTCGCGGATCCGCCTGCGGCCGCTCCTCCTGGCGTTCTTCTTCGGGCGGCTCATCAGCTACTCGATCTACGTGACCGGGGCCTCGGCCGCCCGTGACAGCCTGAGCCGGCTGTTTGCCAAGGGCCTGCTCTCACCCGCCGCGATCGCGACGCAGGTCATCGCGCTCGCCGCGGTCGTCGCCATCGTCCTGGTCGACTGGCCGAGCGTGATCGACAAGGTTCGCGCCTGGTGGGCCGCCCGCCGTGGGCGGCCGGCGCCCGTCCCGATCCGTCAGGCGCTGCTGACCGGTCCGGGCAAGCACGAACGCGATGTCACCCCGGGAAAGTGACGTGCGCGCTCAGGCGAAGAACATCCGATCGCGCGCCTTGTGGCGGTCGCTGTAGAACCGGTCCCACCACGGCTTGTCGTGGCTGCCCGGTGCCGGCGGGCGCTGCAGCGTGAGCTGCGCGCGCGCCGTCTTCGCGTTCTGCTGCGCCAGCCGGAACTCGTAGTGGTCGAAGATCCGCAGGGCCTCGATCGCGTAGGACCGCGCGACGCGCTGGTTTTTGATCAGCAGGAGGTTCTCGCCGTTGTGCTCGTCGGCCGTGGGCGAGAAGTTGAACGAGCCGGCGTAGACGCGCGCGTCGGGCGTGTCGACGTCGATGACGACGAACTTGTGATGCATGCGGGCGCCGGCCGCGCCGGTGCCCGCCGGGCCGAGGCCGCCGCCGAACTCGACCCGGAACGGCGGTGGGGTGTCGGCGGCGTCCAGCTCCTTCGGATGGACGGGCGCCGGGTCGGCCCCCGGTCGCTGGACGTCGATTCCCTTGACCTCGTTGTCCGAGACACCGTAGATGAACAGGTCACCCGCCTCGGTCAGGTCGGTGAGCGTCTCGCGCAGCGCACCGTCGGTCTGGTACAGGAACGCGAGCGAGTAGAACACCGACAACTTGGCGTTCTCGCGGATGTCCTTGGCGATGTCGTCGAGCACCGCGTTCTTCTTCGAGTGCGGGCAGAACGTCACGCTCGCATCGACGCCGGAAAGGCCGAGCGGCTTCCAGAGCGGGGGCTTGCTCGCCTGCTTGAATCCCTTCGGGTCGTCGAGGTGCGCGTGGTAGTCGTCAAAGACCGTGCGGAACCGCTCCACCGCGGTGGCCCCATGCAGGATCAGCGCGTTGTTGGACTGCACGAACAGCCCGCGCCAGCTGAAGTTCGTCGAGCCGCAGACCACCGTCTGCACCGTCGGGCTGTCGACCACGATCGTCTTGTTGTGCTGCAGCCCGCCCATGTCGCCGCGCTTGACCTGATCGGCACCGGCGCTGGTGGTCAGCCGGGCGGCGGCCGCCGTCTCGGGCGAGTTCTTCTGGCCATGCTTGCCCGAGTCGTCGATGATCACCTGCAATCGCGGGCCAAGCTGCGCGAGGCGGTCGACGATCTCCGGGACGTCGAGGTCGTAGGCGACGACGAAGACCTTCGCCGCCGGGTCGGCGATCGCCTGGTCGAGCACGCGCTCGATCGCCATGCGCGCCTCGAACCCGAGCCAGTCATAGGCCTTCGCGGCTTTGGGGTGCGTCGGCTTGAACTTCGTCAGCCGATCGGCGGGTGGCACCTTCTTGGACTGCTGATCGGGCAGCAGCGCCGGGATCGGCATCGGCGGCGTGAACTGGTCGACGAAGCCTTGCGACGAGATGTACCCGCGCGTGAAGGCGATGTTGAGGACGCCCGGGAACGTGTCGCCGCCGAGGGTGACCGTCTCGGTCTGCGCGGGACCTTCGCTCAGCGTGCCGTCGGCCGCCATGTGGACCGGCGTGACGGTGTAGGTGAACTCGCCGTCGATCTCGGCCTCGCGCGGGAAGTGCACCCAGCGGAACATCTGGATCGGCGCGACGGTCGACGGCTGGCTCTTCGGGTTGACCGAGCCGTCAGGGTTCGGGAAGGCGAGCCGGTTGCTGATCCTGCGCGGCTTCGTCGCACCGGGCGGGACGTAGGAGATCGCGAAGCCGACGAAGTCGTCGGGCGGCGTTCCGTCGCGCCAGTTCATCGCCAGGAGGACCATGCCCTCCCCACGGCGGAGCTTGAAGGTGAAGTCGGCTTCTGGATTGTCGGCCATGGCGCCGGCATTCTAGCTGTGCGGAGCTACGCGATGAGATTTTCTCAGCGCCGTCGTGAAAGTGGCACGGACGGGGGCGATAGCGTCATGGCCATGCCTTCCATCACCCGCATCGACTTCTTCCCCATCCCCACGCAGGACGCCGCCCGCGCCACCGCGTTCTATCGCGACACGCTCGGCCTCGAGGAGTCCCCGCACACCGTCGACAAGCCGTTCTCGGAGTTCGACCTCGGCGGTACGACGCTGAGCATCTGGGACCCGACCTCCATCGGCCGCGAGTTCCTCGCCAACACCAACACGGTCGCGCTGCACACCGACGACGTGGCCGCGATGCGCGCGCTACTCGAGGACCGCGGGGTGACCTTCTCCGGCGAGACCATCGACACCGGCGTCTGCCACATGGCCATCTTCGCCGACCCCGACGGCAACCCGCTGATGCTGCACGGCCGGTACGTCCCGCGCGACTGAGCCGCGGTCCCAGCACTGCGACCGCGGGGCCGCCGCCGAAGCGACGACCCCGCGACTTGCGTCCTGCTAGACCACTGCGAAGAGTGGCTCACCCACAGCCGTGGTCAACGACCCGGTCCAGTACGGGTTGATGCCGGTGTTGCCGAGGTCGAACGCCAGATAGCCGGACGTCCAAGCAAACGTGATCGTGCCCCTCGAGCCCGAGCTCACCTGCGGTGAGAGCACCCCGCTGAACGACAGCGGAACCCCGGTGGGCAAGCTCGGACCGCAGCTCCCCGAGTACGTCATCGTGAACTTCTGGACGTTGATCCGCAGCCGGAACGTGCCGGCGCTGTCGCGCACAAGACGCCCGCCCCACGACAATCCCGGTGTCCCCGACGGCGCGGTCATCGTCGCGAAGCACCCCGGAACGTTGGTCGACCCGCACGGCGACGAGAACGTCGCCGACGTCACGGCCAGCGTCCCGTCAGGGTTGATGGTGCTCGTCAAGGTCGCGTTGCAGGTGTTGTCGTTGGGGGTGTAGTTCATCGTGATGGTGCCGCTGTGGTGCCGGACGATCGGGCTGGTGATCGCCGGACCCCCGGCCGTCAGCGCCGCGTAGGCCTGCGTGTCGCCCGCCTGCAGCGGCGGCACCGGGCTGTTCGCGGACGACACCGCGGGCACCGCGAGGGCCACCGCGGCGACTGTGGTCGAGACAAGGCCGCGGACGACCTTCCTGGAGAACAACATCTCTGCTCCTTCGTCTATCAGACTGATGCTGATTAGTGGTAATTGATCCCGTCCGGCGTCGAGGAGGCAGCACGACGTAAGCGCCGCGTGCACGGCGCTCGGGTCCTGCAACCCTGCAGCTCACTCCTCCACCCAGACTTCGAGAACCTCACTTTTCTCGTTAATCAGAACGAGAAACAGTGACGGTGTCTGGAGACGACTTTAGACGCGCCGGTACCAGGGAGTCAAGCGGATTATCCAACTTCTGATCGCGGGAAACCGCGGGCTCAGGAGTGGCTGTGGCCGTACCCGCCCGGCGTTTGGGGTTCGCCGGCGCAGCTCTTGCAGAGGCCGATGATCGGGAAGTGGGTGAAGCGGGCCTCGTAGCCGGTCCGCTCGCGGATCAGGTCGCGGACGGGGTCGAGCTCGGTCGCGTCGAGGGCGGTGACGCGACCGCAGCGCTCGCAGGTCAGGTACTCGCGCTCGCTGCGTCCCGTGAGCGCGTAGAGGCCGGGGCCGTGGCCGATGTGGACATGGCGCACGGCGCCGAGCTGCTCGAGGGTCTCGAGCGAGCGGTAGATCGAGGACAGCTCGATCTCGGTGCCGCGGTGGGCCAGGGCGCGCGCGATGCTCTCGGCCGACATCGGTCCCTCGGCGGTGAAGAGGACCTCGAGCAGCTGCCGGCGGGCGGCGGAGATCCGACCGCCCTGGCGGCGCGTGGCGGCAACGATCTCCTCGATGTCGTCGAAGGGCAGTCGCGGGCTGCGCGGGGCGTCGGGCATCAGGTGGTCTCGGTGTCGGTGAGATGCATCGACCAGCGCTCCTCGATGTGGCCGAGGCGCCAGACGGCGAACGCGGCGGCCCAGGTGACCACGAACATCGCCACGATCAGGTAGCCGATCAGGTTGAAGTTGAGGTTGTTGACGCGGTCGAAGAACGGCCCGGTCAGGCTGAGCCTCTCGGAGAGCACCTGGATCAGCTCGACGGTGCCGACGAGCAGGGCGACCATGACCGACAGCCCGGTGATGGTGATGTTGTAGTAGATCTTGCGGACCGGCTTGGAGAAGGCCCAGCCGTAGGCGAAGTTCATGAACGCGCCGTCGATGGTGTCCAACAGCGACATGCCGGCGGCGAAGAGGATCGGCAGGCACAGGATCGCGTAGAACGGGAGCCCGCCGGTCGCCGCAGCGCCGGCCGTCGCCAGCAGCGCGATCTCGGTGGCGGTGTCGAACCCCAGGCCGAACAGGATGCCGACCGGGTACATCTGCCACGGGTGCTTGACCGCCCGTGTCGCGCGGCCGAGGAAGCGGTTCATGAGGCCGCGCGCGTTGAGCTGGTGCTCGAGCTGCTGCTCGTCGTAGTCCCCGTGGCGCATGCGTCGGAAGATGCGCACGATGCTGAGCAGGACCACCAGGTTGATGAGCCCGACGAGGAACAGGAACGACCCGGAGATGGTCGGGCCGATCAGGCCGGTGGCCTTGTGCAGCGCGGAGCCGTCGTCGGCGACATCACCGCTGAGGCCGCGCACGCCGATCGCGAACAGCGCCGCGAGCGCGAAGACGATCGTGGAGTGGCCGAGCGAGAAGAAGAACCCGACGCTCAACGGCCGCTGGCCCTCGGTCATCAGCTTGCGCGTGGTGTTGTCGATCGCGCCGATGTGGTCGGCGTCGAACGCGTGACGCAGACCGAGGGTGTAGGCGGTGATCCCGATGCCGATCCCGAACGCGCCGCTGCCCGCGCCGAGGTCGAAGTGCTGCGGAGCGACGAAGGCCAGCAGCAACCCGAAGCCCACGACGTGGAGCGCGAGGATCACGAACGCCAAGGCCCCCGCCCGGCGCCACTCCGCAGGAGTCAGGGCACCGGTGACGCGGCGCAATCGCGAGGTTCCAGACAGCGGGACGCCCGCAGGGCTCATCGCTCGGCTCCTTGAATCCGTCGGCCCCGGCCTCACGCCGGGCCCAACTTCGAACGTAGGCCGCCCCAGGGCTTAACGCAAGCCACTCGCGATACCGGGCGTGAGCGCGTTCGCCATCTCGCCGGATGTCTGCTCCCGACCGTGGGTATGGCCCCGTCGCAAACCCCAACCGAAGGAGACCTTGATGGCCGACTTGACCCCGCTGGACGAGAAGCTCGCAGAGGTGCTCGGGCTCGCGCAGGCGGCGCAGACCGCCGCTGAGACCGTGGCCAAGATGGAAGACGCCGAGAAGTTCTCCGGAGCCCTGTCGCAGATGCGCGAGCAGGCGGCCGAGACCGAGCGGCGCACGGACGAGCTGATCGATGGTCTCGACGGCAAGAAGACCGCGATCCGGGACATGGCGCGGGAGACCAAGGGCGAGGCCACCGACATGATGGAGACCTACCTCGCCGACGAGGAGGGGGCGCTCGACGGCTTTGAGTTCCTGAGCATGGCCGAGGCGGGCGAGCTGTGTCACTGGGAGATCGTCGAGAAGATGTCGGAGACGATCGGCGCCGATGACGTCCACACGCTGGCGGGCTGGGCCGTCGGCGTTCAGCGCGAGCACGTCGAGACCGTGCGCCGCGCGTCGCTGACGCTCGCCGCACAAGAAGCGGCCGGCTGAACGCTGCCGCCGGCCGGTTCTAGCGCTCGCCGGCGAGTTTCCCGAGGCGGCGCAGCGCTTCGTCGTTGCGCCGCCGCAGGAGGAAGTCGGTGATGGGATTGTGCAGGAGACGGCTGACGCGGTCGCCGGGGCCTTCGACCATGGTCACCTGCGTGCGGTCGCCGAGGTCGGCGAGATCGAGGATGACGCGGGCGGTGCCCAGCGGGCGGGCGCGTGCTTGGAGCACGAGGTGCACGGGCTCGGTGGACTCGAGCACCTCGGTGTTGTCGTTGATCTTGAACGGGCCGGCGCCCACGCGGTGGTGGAGCTTGGCGCCGACGGCGGGCCATGAGGCATCGGCGTCGCGGATGCTGTCGGAGCCGACGACCCAGTAGGCGTAGGTCTTGGGGTCGGCCAGGACGGAGAAGACGTCCCTGATGGGGACCGGGAAGGTTGCGACGTTGTGAGCCATGTCTCTCGGGCGCTACCCGTGTCGTCGTGCGGGCATGTGCGGCTCGCAAGAACCTCATAAACCAGATAGGATTTGTGGGGAAGCTTGCGCTCCCCACAAATCTTCTGAGGTGTTTCCCTTGTCCGAAGCAGCCATCACCTTCCATCCCGAGACCGTCGCGCTGCACGGCGGGCAGTCACCGGATCCCGCGACCAACGCGCGGGCGGTGCCGATCTATCAGACGTCGTCGTATGTCTTCGACGACACCGAGCACGCCGCCGACCTGTTCGCGCTCAAGACGCCCGGCAACATCTACACGCGGATCGGGAATCCGACGTGGGACGTCCTCGAGCAGCGCCTCGCGCAGCTCGAGGGTGGCGTTGCCGCGCTGGTCACCGCGTCCGGTCAGGCGGCGGTGACCTACTCGGTCCTCAACGTCGCGCGTGCGGGCGACAACATCATCTCGGTCTCGCAGCTCTACGGCGGGACCTACAACTTGTTCGCGCACACGCTGCCGCAGTACGGCATCGAGGTGCGCTTCGCCGACGCCGACGACCCGGGGGCGATCGCGTCGCTGGTCGACGACCGGACGCGGCTGGTGTTCGGCGAGACGATCGGCAACCCGCGGCTCAACGTGCTCGACGTGCCGGCCTGGGCCGAGGCGGCGCACGCCCACGGGCTGCCGTTGATCATCGACAACACGGTGCCGACGCCGCTCGGCGCGCGCGTGCTCGACCAGGGCGCAGACGTCGCCGTCCACTCGCTGACGAAGTTCATCGGCGGCCACGGCACCTCGATCGGCGGCGCGCTCGTCGACGCCGGACGCTTCGACTGGGTCGCGCACGGCGCGCGCTTCCCGGGGCTGACCCAGCCCGACCCGAGCTATCACGGCGTCGTGTGGAGCGACGCGCTCGGCCCGGCCGCCTACATCGGGCGGGCGCGGACCGTGCTGCTGCGCAACACCGGCGCGGCGCTGTCGCCGTTCAACGCGTTCCTGTTCCTGCAGGGCATCGAGACGCTGCCGCTGCGGATCGAGCGCCATCAGGAGAACGCGCTGAAGATCGCGCGCTGGCTGGAGGCGCACGACGCGGTCGCATGGGTCGCCTACCCGGGCCTGGAGGGCGACAAGTACCACGAGGTCGCGTCGCGGGTGCTGACCGGCGGCTACGGCGCGCTGGTGACGTTCGGCGTCCAGGGCGGCCTCGAAGCCGGGCAGCAGTTCATCGAGTCGCTCGGCCTGTTCAGCCACCTGGCGAACATCGGCGACGCGAAGTCGCTGGCGATCCACAACGCCACCACGACGCACTCGCAGCTGAGCGCCGAGGAACTCGCGGCCGCGGGCGTCACCGAGGACACCGTCCGGCTGTCGGTGGGCATCGAGCACATCGACGACCTGATCGCCGACCTCGACCAGGCGCTCGCCCGGGCGCGCGTCGGGCAGCCGGCGTAGCGCGACCGTGGTGCGGTCCGCCGCACCCGCGGCTGCGGTTCAGCGGGTCGTCCTCTATGACGAGGGTGACCCGCTGGCCCTTGCCTGTGGCCGGACGCTGGCGCCGGTCGAGGTGGCCTATTGCACGTACGGGACGCTAGATGCCGACGCGTCCAACGCGGTCTTCGTCTGCCACGCGCTGACGGGTGACGCGGTGGCGTCCGGACCGGGCGGCTGGTGGTCGACCATGATCGGGCCCGGGCGGCCGATCGACACCAACAAGCTCTTCGTCATCTGCCCCAACTTGCTCGGCGGCTGCCAAGGGACGACGGGGCCGCGCTCGCTCGACTTCCCGCCGCTGGCGATCTCCGACCTCGTCGCCGTTCATCGCAGGTTGTTGTCGTTCTTGGGGATCGACCGTCTCGCGGTGGCGATCGGCGGGTCGATGGGCGGGATGCAGGTCCTGCAGTGGCTGATCGACGCGCCGGGCGAAGTCGAGCGGGCGGTGCTCGTGGGCGCGTCGTCGCGGCTGAGCGCGCAGAACCTCGCGCTGTCGCACGTGGCGCGGCGGGCGATCCTCGACGACCCGGTCGCCGGGATGGCGACGGCGCGCCGGCTCGCGCACGTCACGTACCTGAGCGAGCGCGGGATGGCGAAGAAGTTCACGCGCGCCGAGCCCGATGGGTGGGCGGCGGTCGATGACGCGGCGACCTGGCTGGCGCCGGCCTACGACGTCGAGCGCTACCTCGAGCACCAGGCCGAGATCTTCCTGGAGCGCTTCGACCCGTGGTCCTACCTGTACCTCACGCGCGTCATGGACGCCTTCGACCCGTTCGGCAACGGCCCCGTCGCGCTCGACCCGCGCACGTCGGCGCTGGTGCTGTCCTTCGACAGCGACTGGCGCTTCGGGACCGAGCACTCCGCCGCGCTGGCGTCCGGCTTGCGCGCCGGTGGGCTGATCGATGTGCGCGAGCACGTGGTCGCGTCGCCGTGGGGCCACGACTCGTTCCTCCTCGACGTGCCGGAGTACCTGGAGCTCGTCCGTGCGTTCGTCGGCTGACGCGATCGTCGTCGGCGCCGGGCCGGCGGGCCTGGCGGCTGCCGCGGAGCTGGAGCGTCAGGGGCTGACGACGCTCGTGCTCGAGCGCGGCGACGGCCCGGGCGCGGCGTGGGCGCAGCACTACGACCGGTTGGCGCTCAACACCGTGCGGTGGACGGCCGGGCTGCCGGGCCATCGACTGCCACGGCGGGCGGGACGATGGCCGGCGCGCGACGCCGTCCACGCGTACCTGTCCGACTACCGCGCCAGGCGCTGCCTCGCCGTGCGATCCGGCGTCGCGGTGCAGGCGATCACCGCGAGCCCGTCGGGCGGGTGGGACGTCGAGACCGCGACGCAGACGTTGACGGCGCCGGTCGTCGTGATCGCCACCGGCACCTGCAACATCCCGTACCTTCCGGCCTGGCCCGGTCGCCCAGGGTTCACCGGCGAGGTGCTGCACGCCGCGGGGTATCGCAATCCGGAGCCGTTCCGGGGACGCGATGTGCTGGTGGTCGGTGCCGGCAACTCCGGCGCCGAGATCGCCCTGGACCTCGCCGAGGGCGGCGCCGCGCGGGTGCGCCTGGCGGTGCGGACCCCACCGCAGATCGTCCCGCGCACCGTCTTGGGCATCCCGTCGATCCTGGTGGCGATCGGCACGCGATGGCTGCCCGGCGCCGTCGGTGACGGCATCATGCGCGTGCTGCAGCGCGGGTGGGTGGGCGACTTGTCGTCCTACGGTCTGCCGCGTCCGGCCGCCACGATCTCGGAGAGCTATGCCGCAGGCGGCGTGGTCCCGATCTCGGTTCCCGGGTTCCCCGCCGCGGTGCGGAGCGGGACCGTGGAGGTCGTGGGACCGCTGCTGCGCTTCGACGGCGAACGCGTCGCGGTCGGCAAGGAGTGGATCGCGCCCGACGCCGTCATCGCGGCGACGGGCTATCGCACCGGCCTCGGCGTGCTGCTCGGCGCCGACTCGCCCGCGCTGACGGCCGGCGGGCAACCGGCCGGAGGCGGTGGGCGGCCGGTGGCCGGAGCGCCCGGGCTCTTCTTCATCGGCTTCGCCAACCCCCTGACCGGCAACCTGCGCGAGATCCGGATCGAGGCCCGGCGACTCGGTCGGGCTGCCGCGGCTCAGCGCGGGCCCGCGGCCGCGGTCGCGGGCGACGATCCGCTCTGCGATCCGCGGCTCACGCCGATCGTCTGACGGTCGCTAGTCGCGTGTCGCGCTGAGCAGGTCGGCGTGGTGGCGCTCGGCGACGTCAGGGTGTGCCCGCAGACGCACCTTGAGCGAGTTGTCACCGTAGTTGGCCAAGATGGGGTTGTCGGGATCGGCGCTCTCGCCGCCAGGCGCCTCGGCGGCCAGCTCGGCCGGCAGCGTGACCGGCTCGACCTTCGCCTCGAACTTGGGGTTGAAGAAGTAGGCGACCGAGACGCGCGGGACGCCGCGCGGCGGGCTGACGACGCGGTGGGGCGTGGCGCGGAAGTAGCCCTGGCTGACGAGCTGGAGCATCTCGCCGATGTTGATGACGAACGCGCCGGGGCGCGCGGGGACGCGCACCCACTCGCCGTGGACCTCGGCCTCCAGGCCGCCGACCTCGTCCTGGTGGACGAAGGTGAGGAACCCGCCGTCGGTGTGAGCGCCGACGCCCTGGTCGGTGGGGAACTGCTCGCTCGGCGGTGGGTAGCGGATGATCTTCGACAGGATCTCCGGCGGGGAGACCGCGTCGTCGAAGTGGTCGATCGGCTGGCCGAGCGCGAGCGCGACCGCGCGGATCAGCGCCTTGCCGACGAGCTCGAGCTCCTCCAGCCAGCGCGTGATCACGGGACGGAAGTCCGGCGGCTGGGCGGGCCAGAGGTTCGGGCCGCGCAGCCTCAGCCACGCCGGGTCGTCCGGGCCAATCTCCGGCGCGGGCAGCTCGCGGCTGATGTCGATCTGCTCGCGGAGGTCCTGATGGCCGTTGGTGAGCTCGCCGCCGAGGCGGGTGTAGCCACGGAACTGCGGGGACTTGATGTTCTCGATCTCCAGGCGGCGCGCCACCGGCAGCGCGAAGAACGCGTTGGCGACGTCGAAGACGCGCGCGTCGAGCCCGTCGGCGACCCCGTGGCCGACCAGATACGCGGCGCCGATCTCGTGGAAGACCGTGCGCAGCTGATCGACGAACGCGGCGCCGGCCGCACTGTCGGGATCGACGAGGAAGCCGCTGATGTCGAGGACGGGAAGGGGGCTGGGGTAATCGCTCATGTCGTAAACGTCCTAAATCCTATTGACAAAGTAGGGAAACGATCCTAGTGTCGCGTGCCGATGACCGACTTGCAAGCCCCCGAGCGCACCCAGAGCTTCGAGACCCGACAGATCCACGCCGGCACGCAGCCCGATCCCACGACGGGCGCGCGCGTCGTGCCGATCTACCAGACCACGTCGTTCGTCTTCCGCGACACCGACCACGCCCAGGCGCTCTTCGACCTCGAAGAGGAAGGGTTCATCTACACCCGCGTGGTCAACCCGACCCAGGACGCGTTCGAGCAGCGGATCGCGTCGCTGGAGGGTGGCGTCGGCGCGCTGGCGCTGTCGTCGGGGCAGGCGGCGGAGACCTTCGCCCTGCTCAACCTCGCGGACTCGGGCGACCACATCGTCGCCAGCGCGTCGCTGTACGGCGGCACCTACACCTTGCTGCGTCATGCGCTCAAGCGGCTCGGCATCGACGTCACGTTCGTCGACGACCCTGACGACCTCGACGCCTGGCGCGCCGCAATCCGGCCCGAGACCAAGGCGTTCTACGGCGAGACGATCGGCAACCCGCGCGGCGACGTCCTCGACCTCGAGGGGCTGGCGCCGATCGCGCACGACGCGGGGATCCCGCTCGTCGTCGACAACACGCTCGCGACGCCGTACCTCCTGCGGCCGCTGGAGTGGGGCGCCGACGTCGTCGTGCACTCGGCCACGAAGTTCATCGGCGGCCACGGCACGTCGATCGGCGGGGTGATCGTCGACGGCGGCACGTTCCCGTGGCGTGGCAACCCGCGCTTCCCGCACTTCAACCAGCCCGACGAGTCCTACCACGGGCTGGACTTCGTGGAGGCCTTCGAGGACGCGGCCTACATCTCGCGTGCGCGGCTGTCGCTGCTGCGCGCGTTCGGCTCGGCGATCGCGCCGCAGAACGCCTTCTACTTCCTGCAGGGCCTGGAGACGCTCAGCCTGCGGCTCGAGCGCCACGTCGAGAACGCGTCCGCGGTCGCCACCTGGCTGGAGGCACGTGACGACGTCGCATGGGTCGCCTACCCGGGGCTCGCGTCGTCGCCGTGGCACGACCGTGCCACCCGGCTGTTGCCGCGCGGCGCCGGCGCCGTCTTGGCCTTCGGCATCGAGGGCGGCGCGGCCCGCGCCCGCGCGTTCATCGACGCGCTCGAGCTGCACAGCCATCTGGCCAACGTCGGTGACGTGCGCTCGCTGGCGATCCACCCGGCCTCGACGACCCATCACCAGCTCAAGCCCGAGGAGCAGGCGCTCTCGGGCATCACGCCGGACCTCGTCCGGCTGTCGGTCGGCATCGAGGGGATCGACGACATCCTCGCCGACCTCGAACAGGCCTTCGCCGTCTCCTCGTCGGCGTAGCAGGGCGCGGGACGCTGTCGGCCGCGAGGGGCGGCCGGCAGCGCCTGCAGCCGGCGTCGAGCGCCGCGTTTCAGGGCAGCAGCTCGAACGCGGTGATGTGCTGTGGGCGGACGACGCTGAAGTGGCACCGGTCGATGGTGGCGACTTGGGTGACGTTCAGGCGCTCGGCGGCTGCGATGACCGAGGCATCGGCGGTGCCGAGCGGAAGGTCGTGGTACCGGGCGACGAGCTCGGCGATGCGGAGCGGGTCAGCAGGGTGGAGTGGTTCGATCGTGAGTGCGCCGGAGGCGAGGTCGCCGAGGAATCGGACTTCGGCTTGCCAGCCGAGTCGCGTGCTGATCAGGTAGGTGACTTCGGTGATCACGAGGACCGGGACGATCAGCGGGCCCGGGTGGCTTTGGAGCAGGTCGAGGCAGGCGTCGTGGTGCGCGTCGTCGGCGTCGACGTACGCGTAGAGCGGGCCTGCGTCGACGATCAGCGCGATGGCTGCTGCTCCGCGCGCAAGATCTCCTCGATGCGCTCGGAGACATCGCTGCGGCCGCTGCGGCCGGCACCGGCGGCGCCGAGCTTGCGACGGGTCTTGTTGCTGCCGAGGTGCGCCTCGAGCGCGTCGCGCGTCACATCGGCGATGGGCACGCCGCGCCGCCGTGCTTCATGGCGGAGGCGCGCGTCGAGGTCTTCGGGCAGCTTGACCGTCGTCCGTCGCATAGGGATGCCAGCATACCATCGGCCTTGGTCGATCCCAACAAGCCGATGGCACCTATGCCTAGACCGTCGTCCGCGCGGCCGCGACCCAGCTCTCCGGCCGCGCCGTGTGCGCGGCGGCGCGGCGGCGCAGGTCCCCGAGGACCCGGTCGACGGCGGCGGGCTTGTCGGCGTCACCGTGGGCAGGAGGCACCGATGTCCCGGTGCCCAGCGCGTCGAGGATGAGCCGGCGGCGCTCGCGTGGCTCGGCGGCCGCGAAGAGGACGACGGCGGCGAGGCCGTGGCGGGTGAACTCGGCGATCAGGTCGGCGATGTTGGCGATCCACGCACGTGCGGGATCCTCCGGCAGGTCGCTCGGCGGCAGTGCGACGATCCCCCAGCCCTGCTCGTTGAGCCCCGCGCGCAGACGGTCCGCGGCGCTGCCGGCCGTCGCGTTGAGGATCGCGTCGCTGACCAGCGCGACGCGCAGCGAGCGGCCGTCCTCGCCCTTCATGACGCGCTCCCGGCGCCGGCGAAGAGCGCGTCGAGCGCCGCGTCGGCATCGAAGCCGGGCAGGTCGGTCCCGAAGCCGCGCGCCTGGATCCCGTCGACGCCGCGGGCGGCGAGCTCGTCGAGCAAGACGGTGATGAAGACGCCCGGGCCCTCGGTCAGGTCGCAGTCGTAGTCGCCGGACTTGTCGGGGCGCCCGCCCCAGTCGACGCCCGACGGCGACAGCGCGACGCCCATCGTGGGCGAGCCGTCGACGCCGACGATCAGCACCTCGCCGCCGTCGCGGAGATCGTGCTCGATCGCCGCGACGATCGGATCGGCCAGCCGCCGCGCGTGGCGCCGGAAGCCACTGGTGTCGTACTGCTCGCGGACGTTCCAGAAGCGCGTGAAGCCGCCGAACGCGAGCTCTGGGCACGGCAGCTGGCGCAGCGTGTAGCCGTGCTCGCGCAGTGCGTCGATCAACGGGGTGTACGCGCCGGCGCAGACGGCGAACTCGTCCACCTTGCTGTTCTGGTTGAGCAGGCAGTGGGCGACGTAGGCGAATCGGGACATGGGCTACCAGGCCTCCGCGGTGGTAGGGGATGCCCGCCGCTCACGGCGGGCGAGGAACAGGACGGCCGCGAGCACGAAGGCGACGGGGCCGAAGAAGATGATGGGGTTGGTCCCGCCGCCATCGCTGTTGGCGGCGCGAGCGAGCGTCCCGCGGATCGTCGCCGTGCGGGGACCGACGCGGAGGGGGATGCTCCAGCTGCCGGCGGCACCGCGGATCCGGCGGTCGTGCCAGGCGTAGGTGCCGTTGGTGGCGACGGTCTGCCAGCGCGCCGTCGCGTCCGACGACGCGGTCGCGGGAACGGCGGCCGCCGTGGCGGGGCCGCCGTCGCGGTAGAAGCTCGGGGCGTTGACGTTGACCGCCACCGCGCCGTCGGGTCGGAGGCGGACGTAGGGCTCGCCCTCGTCGCCGAGGACCGTGATGGCGTTGGTGGTGTGGTTGGTCACCGAGAGCTGGTCGTCGCCACCGAGGATGCGGACGTCGAGGCCGGCGACGGTGGGGGAGACGGTCCGGACGGCGGCCGTGTAGCCGGGGCGTCCGAGATGCGCGGCGGCCGGCGACGCGGCGAGGGTCAGGACGGCGAGTGGGAGGGCAAGGACGGTCAGGTGGCGCATCGGTGCTCTCCGGTCAGCGGACGGTCACCCGCGCGCTGCGGGTGAAGCTGTTGTAGGTGTCGACGCGCAGCGTGAGCGTCACGGTCCAGGTCCCGCGCGCGGCGAGGCGCAGCGGGACCCGGTAGGTGCCGTCGCGGCGTCCGGCGAGCACGGCCCGCGCCGTGCGGTGACCGGGTCCGGCGGCGGCGACCGTCACGCGCTCGATGTCGGCGAAGGCGAGATCGCCGCCGCTTCGGGCGAGCACGAAGGACAGCGTGTTGTCTCCCGCGCGCGCGGGAGACAAGGTGCCGCGCAGCGTCGCCTGCTCGAAGCGCAAGGTGAGCGGTGCCGGACCGGGCGGTGCGCCGCCGGGTGGGGCATAGCCCGCCAGTGCCCCGGTCGCGGCCAGCACGGCGACCAGTCCCAGCGCCTCGATCCGCAACGTCCGCCGGACCGCGACGCCGGTCGCACCAGGGGCGTCGCCGCGTCTGCGGAGCGCGTCGAGGCGGGGGAGGTGCTCCAGTCGATGCGCGGCCGCGACGCCGAGCAGCGAGACCAACAACCCTGCCTTGATGAGCGTGGCCCGGCCGAACGCCGAGTCGACGAGCGCACCGAACGTGCCGACCTCGACGAGTGCCTGCACCACGCCGGTCAGCGCGAGCAGCGCGACCGCGCCGCCGGCGACGAGCGAGAAGCGCCGCAGCAGCACGCCCAGCAGGATGGTCCGGTCGGCGGGCACGAGCGCGCGGGTCGCCGTCGGGACGACGAGCAGCAGCGTCGCGATCCCGCCGATCCACAGCGAGGCGGCGAGCACGTGCGCCGTGCCCGAGACCGTCAGCAGCACAGGGTGCGCGCGCGTCGTCGCGTGCCCGGCGAGCACCGGGACGAGCATGAGTGCCACGACGAGCAGGCAGGCAGCGGCGCCCCCGCCGCGACGCGCGAGCCTCCCTGGACCGACGGCGAGCCTTGTTGCGCTCAGATCAGCGGGGCGCTTCGATGCCGGGCGCGGGGGCCACGGACGCACGAGCGGGACCGCCACGATTCCCGGCTTGGCCGTGTGCAGCGCCACGATGTGTCCGGCGCGGCGCATCGCCGGCGCCGTCGCGGCGCCCAGCGCGACGAGCGTCAGCAGGCCGGCGCCCAGCGCCGACGCGGTGCCGAAGCGGGTGTGCAGGACCGCGCGCAGGACGTCGGCGTCCAGCGCGGCGTCGAGTCCGGTGCCGCGCGCGGCGGCGCCGGTCAGGACGATCCCGGCGACCGCGGCAAGGGCGCCGAGCGCGGCGGCGAGCACCACGAGGCGTCGCGTCGCGCCGGCGAACGCGCGTCCCGCGACGCGCCAGCGCTCGTCGGCCGTCGCGGCCTCGGGCAACGCCGGCCACCACACCAACACCACGAACCCCAACACGCCGGCAACGATGGCGAGCGCGCCGTCACGCACCGCGCGTGCGGTGGCCTCGGCGGGCCCGATCCCGGTGGCGGTGCGGATCGTCGGACCACCGCCCGCGACACCAGCGACGCGCGCCGGCGGCGGCTCCGCGTCGCGCCCGACGGCGAACCCGAACCCGCCGGGGATCGTGTGGCCGTCGTCGGAGACCACGCGGTAGAGCACCACGTACTGCCCGTCGGGCAGTCCGCGCTTGAGCGCGACGCGCAGGCCGTGGCCGGGCGCCGCGCGCACCGGTCCGATGTCATAGCGCTTGCCGCGCGTGTCCTCGACGCGCAGTGTCGCAAGCGCCGCGTCGACGGCCTCGTCGAAGCGGATCGTCAGCGCGTGCGGCGCCACGCGCGCGACGCCGCCGGGCTCCGGGTCGCCGCCCACCAGGCTCGCGTGCGCGCTCGCGGCGGCGGGCAACGACACCAAGACGAGGACGGCAAGCGCCAGCGCGAGCCCGGAACGCGCCACCGCGTCAGCCTCCGGCGGGCGTCTCGTCGAAGCCCAGCAGCCCGAGGATCTCCCGTCGCAGCGCGATCAGCCGCGCGTCGTCGTGCGCCCGCGGTCGGGCGACATCGACCGGGAGGTCGGCCAGGATCCGCGCGGGGCGCGGGCTCATGACCACGACCCGGTCGGCGAGCACGAGCGCCTCGTCGACGTCGTGGGTCACCAGCAGCGCGGTGAACCCGCCGGTCTCCCAGAGGCGCAGCAGCTCGCGCTGCATCGACAGCCGCGTCAGCGCGTCGAGCCGGCCGAGCGGCTCGTCGAGCAGCAGCAGTGACGGTCGGTTGACCAGCGCGCGAGCCAGCGCGGCGCGCTGCGCCATCCCGCCCGAGAGCTGCTGGGGGCGCGCGTCCTCGAAGCCCTCCAGCCCGACCAAGGCAATGGCTTCGCCAATTCGCTCGCGCTCGTCCTTCAGGCGTCCACGCGCCTGCGGGCCGATCGCCACGTTCTGCCAGACCGTGCGCCACGGGAACAAGGTGGGGTCCTGGAAGACCAGTGCGTGCTCGGGGTCCGGTGCGGTGATGGGCTCACCGTCGACCGTGACGTTGCCGGAGGCCGGACGCTCCAGGCCCGCCAGCAGCCGCAGCAGCGTGGACTTGCCGCAGCCGCTGGGGCCGAGGATCGCCACGAGCTCGCCAGGCGCGACGCGCAGGGACACGTCGTCGAGCACGGGCAGCGTCCCGGCCTTGACGGCGTAGGCGTGATCGACGGCGGTCAGCTCGACGGCGACGCTCACCAGCGCACCAGCTCCTTCTGCCACGACAGGACCTTGCCGCGGGTGCGGAAGAGCAGGGTGATCAACCCGGAGAACACCACGATCATGATCAGGATCGCGGTGTACATCTTGGGGTAGGCCGACCAGCGCTGCTGCCACTGGATGTACCAGCCCAGCCCGTTCTTGGCACCGAGCATCTCGGCGATGACCAAGGTGATGAACGTCATCCCCAACCCCATGAACAACCCGACGAAGACCGACGGCAGCGCCGCCGGCACCGCGACGCGCCAGACCAGGAACCGCGGGCGCGCGCCGAGCGTCAGCGCCACGTCGTAGTAGGCGCGCGAGACGACCGAGACGCCGGAGTAGGTCAGCATCGTCACGGGGAACCACGCCGCCATCGCGACGAGCAGGACGCTCGCGCTGGAGATCGAGGGCAGGATCACGAAGAAGATCGGGACCAGCGCCGCCGGCGGGATCGGGCCGATCGTGCGCAGGATCGGGTGCAGCCAGTAGTTGACTCGTCGCGACCAGCCCATCGCGACGCCCATCAGGAACCCGAGCGACGCGCCGATCGTGTACCCGACGGCGAGCAGCCGTAGCGAGTGCCAGGTGCTGTCGAGCAGCAGCGAGCCGTCCTCGTGGAAGGTGTTGACGAACGCCTGCGGCGCCGCCCAGTAGGGCGGCGCCAGCGTTCCGGTCTTGGCGGTCAACAGCTGCCAGGCGCCGGCCCAGATGCCGGTGACGACCAGCCACGGCCCGGCCCAGCGGATCCACGCGCCGACCGGTCGGACGACCGCGCCGGCGGCCGTCGCCAGCGCGATGGCCAGCGCGACGGCGACGGTGATCGCCACGATCGTGCCGGTCCAGGCCTGCAGCGGGTTGTGGTTGGGCCACCACTGCGTCACGGCCGCGGCGGCGAGCCAGACCGCGGTCGCCGCCGCACCCCAGGCCACAGCCGGCACGTCCGGCGCCGGCACGGCGCGGGCGCCGAGCGCCCCGAGCCGGCCGACGCGGACGTCGATGTCCTGCTGGGCCATCAGGCTCCTAGACGACGCCCGGAAGCTCGGCGTACGCCAGCTTCGCCAAGGCCTTGGGGTCGGTGCCGGAGTCCAGGTAGCCCGTGCCCTTGAAGGCGATCGCGCCCTTCTCGAGCTGCGCGGCGAGATCCTGGGAGCCCGGGTCCCACGTGTACTGCGACAGCAGCTTGACGAGCAGCTTCTTGGGAGCGGCGACGTACTTGTTGTCGATCTCGATCTGCGCGGCGGCCGGCAGGTTGTGACCGACCCAGGTCGACCCGCGCGCCCAGGCGCGGACGATCGCGGCGGCGGTCGCCGGGTCCTTCTTGACCAGGTCGCCGTTGAGCGCCGTGACGCAGCAGTACTCGCCCGCGTGCTTGCCGCCGAGGTTGGTGCCGATCTCGACCGCGCTGCCGTCGTCGAGCGGGAAGTACGCGGCCGGGTCCGGCGCGGCGGCGATCTGCCCGACGCCCTTGGACAAGGACTTGGCGACCTGGTCGAAGGGGACCTGCTTCCAGGTCACGTCCTTCTCCGGGTTGATGCCGGCCTTGGCGAGGTCGACGGAGAAGAACGCCATCGCCGAGCCGTTGATCTCGTCGGTCACGATCGTCTTGCCCTTGGCCTGCGACAGCGAGGTGATGCCCGAGTCCTTCGGGGTCACGAAGCGCAGGCAGCCCTCATGCAGACCCGAGGTGAGCTTCACGTTGAGGCCCTGCTCGATCGGCTTGAGCCACTGGAACAGGATGCCCGGGCCGCCGGCGACCTTGCCGGTGGAGACGGCATCGTGCAATGCGTCGCCGCCCACCTGCTGCAGCTTGATGTTCAACCCCTCGTCCTTGAAGAACCCGTTGTGGTGGGCCGCATAGAGCGGGGCCTCGCAGGCCGCGCCGCCCCAGGCGAGGATGATCTGCTTGTTGGACACCTTGGCGGCGGAGCCGGCCGCGGCCTTCTTCGCCGGCTTGTCGTCGCTGCCGCAGGCGGCCAGCAGGCCGCCTCCGGCGGTGAGGAGACCGGCGCCGACGGCGGTTCGTTGCAACAGCTGACGGCGCGAGAGCGACGTCTGAGGATCGGTCATGGCGAGCACCTCCAAAGAGCTCGAGCTTGTGCGTGGCCAGGCAATCTACACAAACTCAATAGGAAATGACAGGAATGGTCTAGGCTGATCGTCATGACCGTCTCCACGAACCTCAATGGCATCGACCTGACCGCGGTGGGCGCGGTCACCGAACGGCTCCGCAGCGCTCCCGGCGTGGCCCCGCGCTTCGCCGCGAGCGTGCGCTGGGTCGGTGGCTACCGGACCGAGGCGCGCGTCGGTCCCGAGGAGGCGCTGGCCGGCGACGAGCCGCTCGCGCTCGCCGGCACCAACACCGGCCCGAGCCCCGAGGACCTGCTGCTCGGCGCCGTCGGGCAGTGCCTGATCGTCGGGCTCGCCGGTCTTGCCGCCAAGCGCGGCGTCGCGATCCGCTCGCTGTCGGTCGACGTCGATGGCGACGTCAACCTGCCCGCCGCCTACGGGATCGCCGACGGGCATCCGGGCTTTCAGGCCATCCGCATCGCCGTCCACCTCGACGCCGACGCCGACCGCCTCGAGCTCGAGGCGCTCGTCGACCACGCGCTGGCGCACGCGCCGATCCCCAACACCGTCATCAACCCCGTTCCGGTGACCGCGACGCTCGCTTAGGGTTGCGGCGTGCCCTGGGAATGGCCTGTCGGCGCGTTGTGCGCGTTCATGCTCGCGCTGGTCACCACGCCGGCCGGGGTCTCCGGTGCGGTGCTGCTGCTCCCGGTCCAGCTCAGCGTCCTGCACGTCCCGAGCCCGGCGGTCACGCCCACCAACTTGGTGTTCAACGTCGCGGCGGTGCCGGGTGGCCTGTTGCGCTTCTGGCAGGAGCGCCGGCTGTTCGGCGCCCTGACCTGGCTCTTGGTCGCGGGCACGCTGCCCGGTGTCGTGGCCGGCGCGGTGATCCGTGTCGAGCTGCTGTCGGGCGGCCGGGCGTTCGAGCTGATCGCCGCCGGTGTGCTGCTGCCGCTCGGGCTGTGGCTGGCGCTGTCGGGGCAGCGCGTTCCCCGCCTGCGACACGGTCTGCCGACCGCGGCGACGCGACGCTGGATCTGGGTGATCTCGCTCGTCGTCGGAACCGTCGGCGGCGTGTACGGCATTGGCGGTGGCTCGCTGCTGGCGCCGATCCTGTTGATGATGGGGTTCTCGGCCTTCGAGGTCGCGCCCGCGACGCTGGCCGCCACGTTCTTGACGTCATTGGGCGGGATCGCGACCTACCAAGTCCTTCAGGTCACGCATGGCGGGACGATCGCGCCCGACTGGGCGCTCGGCGCCTTTCTCGGCGCGGGCGGCTTTGCCGGAAGCTACCTCGGCGCCCGCTTGCAGCGCCACATGCCCGAGGCGGCGCTGCGGCGGCTGCTGGGCATCATCGCCTGCACGGTCGCAGCGCGCTACATCGAGACGGCGGCACACGCCTCCCCGGCGCGACCCGGGCCGTCGGCCGTCGAGCGCTAGCGTCACCGCAGGGCATCCGGATGGCGACTGCGCAACGGCGGCGCCGGGTACGGTCTCGCCGCCAATGCCGCCGGGACGCCGACATCTCGCGACAGCCCTGCTCCTCGCGACCGCGTCGGTGGTATTCGGCGGTTGTGGCGGCCCGATCCAGCACGACGAGCTGGAGCGCGGCGTCGCGACGCTGGGGGCGACGGCGGCGGAGGGGCGGCTCGTCGCGCTCGATGTCGTGGAGGACCGGACGAAGACGACGTTTGTTCGGGTGCACTCCGCGGCGCTGGCCGACGATGCCCAGCACGAGGCCGAGAAGCTCTCCGATGCGGAGGCGCCGCCGGACCTCGTGAGCGCCAAGGCCGAGGCCGTGCGGCTCGCCCAAGCGATCGACAGCGCGTTGGGCGACTTGCGGGTCGCCCCATCCGACCGCCGCGTCGCGCGCCAGGTCGAGCGGCGGCTCGACGCGCTCTCGCGCCAGGCCGAGCGGCTGACGGAGCGGCTGTGAAGAAGCTGCTGCAGATCGCGCTGGGGATCATCGCCGCCATCGGCGGCTACCTGGACATCGGCGACCTCGTCTTCAACGTCCAGGCCGGTGCGCGCTTCGGCTACCAGCTGCTCTGGGCCCTGCCCGTCGGGTTGTTGGGGATCATGGTCTTCGCCGAGATGTCGGGCCGGGTGGCGGCGGTCGCCAAGAAGGCCAACTTCGAGCTCGTCGGCGAGCGCTACGGCCGACGCCTGGCCACGGCCACGCTCGTCTCCTCGCTCGTGCTCACGTTCCTGACGCTGGCGGCCGAGCTCGGCGGCGTTGGCCTGGTGCTGCAGTTGTTCTTCGACGGTCCCGAGCAGACCTTCATGTTGATCGGCACCCTCGTGCTGCTCGCCGTGTGCTGGTTCTTCAGCTTCGGATGGATCGAGCGGATCTTCGGCTACGGCGGGCTCGCGCTGCTGGTCTTCGTCGCCGCGGCCCTGCACTTCGGCCCCGACTGGCACCGGGTCGGCAACGGCTTCGTCCCGCAAGCCCAGGGCTCGACGTTGTACTGGTACTTCGCCGTCGGCCTCGTCGCGGCGGCGTTCATGCCCTATGAGATCTACTTCTACTCCTCGGGCGCGCGCGAGGAGGGCTGGACCGAGAAGGACCTCGGCGTCAACCGGGCCAACGCCATCATCGGCTACGGACTCGGTGCGACGATCGCCATCGGCCTGCTCGTGATGGCGGCTCAGGTCTTCAACCCCGTCGGGGTGGACCCGTCGCACATCGGGACGCCGTTGCTCGGCGCCCAGCAGGCGTTCGGCGAGACCGGCCTGATCCTCGCGGGCGTCGGCGTGCTCTTCGCGCTGGGCGGCGCCGCGATCGACACCGCATTCTCGGCTGCCTACAACCTCGCCCAGCACCAGGGCTGGCCGTGGGGCAAGAAGGCCGACAAGCCGCTGCGCTGGGACCTCACCTGGATCGCCTGCCTGCTGGGCGGCTACATGGTGGTCGCCACCGGCATCGACCCGATCGAGCTCACGGAGTACGCCGTCGTGCTCTCGGTGATCGCGCTCCCGCTGACCTACCTGCCGATCCTGCTGGTCGCCAACGACCGCCAGGTCATGGGCGAGCACGCCAACGGATGGCTCGCCCGGATCCTCGGCTGGGCCTACTTCGCATTGATCTGCGTCCTCACCGTCGCCGCACCGATCCTCCTCGTCGCCACCAACGGTGGCGGTGGCTGATCGGCTCGGGCGGCCGTGAGCTTCAGCGGGACTTGGCGCGCGCCTTGCGCGTCGCGGCGCCGCGCTTGGCGGCTGCGGAGCGCTTGGCGGCGTCGCGCTTGCGCGTGGCCGCGGCCTTCTTGCCGGCCTGACTGCGCTTGCCGCCGTCGAGCACGCGGGCGCGGATCGCATCCCCGGCCTTGTTGAGGTCCTTGAGCGTGTCACGAGCCACCGCCTCGGCCTTGCCGGCGCCCTTCTTGCCCGCGCCTTCGGCATCGGCGATCGCCTTGGCGACGTTCTTGCGCAGACCGCGCTTGCGGAGGGTGGTGAACAGATCGTCGTTCTTGGCCATGCCCGAGGGGTTCCCCACGTCGTCGGCGCAAAACCGATGTTTCCGCCCCGGCGCAGACAGGGATCCCGTCAGAGGACACCGTTCCCCTCACCAGGAGTCGCACCACATGATCACCCGCATCGATCGCCTGGGCGTCGCCCTCCCACCGCCATCAGATCCCGACCCCGACGGCGCTGCCGCCGTGCAGGAGCTGATGGGCGGACGGTTCGGCGAGATGTCGACGTTCATGAACTACACGTTCCAGTCGTTCAACTTCCGTGGCCGGCAGGCCGCACGGCCGTTCTATGACCTGATCGCGAACATCGCGGCGGAGGAGTTCGGGCACATCGAGGTCGTCGCGGCGGCGATCAACACCATGTTGACCGATCCGGCGCAGGTCGACGCGCAGGCGCCGGATGCCACGTTGGCCAAGTACAAGGGCGTGGGGGCGTCACACCACTTCCTGGCAGGCGGCAAGGGCGCGCTGCCGGCCGACTCGCGCCAGATCCCGTGGACCGGTGACTACGTGTTCAGCTCCGGCGACCTCGTGGAGGACTTGACCCACAACTTCTTCCTGGAGACGGGGGCCCGCAACGGCAAGTTGAAGGTCTACCAGATGGTCGAGCACCCGGCCGCCCGCGCGCTGACCGGCTACCTGCTCGTCCGCGGCGGCGTCCATCAGGTCGCCTACGCCCGCGCGCTGGAGAAGCTGACCGGCGTGGACATGATGAAGGCCTTCCCGGCCCCGCGGATCCCGACCGACAAGATCCCCGAGTGCCAGCCGCACATCAAGAAGGGGCTGCACCGGATCCTGTATCGCTTCTCGACCACCGACTACCACGAGATCGCTGCCGTCTTCAACGGCCCGCACCCCGAGACCGGGGAGGACCTGATCGTCGAGGACGGCCCGCCGGAGGGCGCGCTGCCCAACGACCTGCCGCCCCAGACCGACGTCTTCGCGCCCGACTACGCGCCCGAGGACATCGCCGAGATCGCCCAGAGGCTCCGCAAGGCCGCGGGCTTCGACGAGCCCACCGGCAAGGTCGCAGACGCGTGACGCTTCAGCCTCAGGACATCACCGATCGCATCGAAGCCCTCGCGGAGCTCGACTCGCCATCGGAGGCCATCGGCGGAATGGTCCGCGATGCGATCCGGCCGGGACCGGTCAAGGACGCGTTGCAGGGCAGGTGGATGGGCCACGCGCTACATCCGCTGCTCACCGACATGGTCATAGGCACGTGGACGAGTGGGCTGCTGCTCGATCTCACCGGCAGTCGTGGTGGCGACCGACTGGTCGCCGCCGGGATCGTCTGCGCCGTCCCGACGGCGCTGAGCGGTGCGACCGACTGGGCCGAGGTCGAGGCGCGCGAACCGGCTGCCCGACGGGTGGGGATCGTGCACGGGTTGGCCAACGCGGCAGCCCTCGGCCTGCAGCTCGGGTCGCTCCTGGCTCGCGGCCAGGGTCGGCGTGGCCGGGCCGTCGCGCTGTCGGTCGCGGCCAACGGGCTGCTCGGGGCCAGCGGCTATCTCGGCGGCCATCTGAGCTACGTGCAACGTGTAGGTGTCGGTGCCCGTGAACCGAAGCGGTCGCGGTCCTGACCGACGACGAAGACAGCGGTCGGGCCGCGTTCGCCGAGCCGACGTGTAGGCAGGGTCGATCGCCGGGTAGCGCCGCTTCATGAAGGCACTTACCTGGCACGGCGTGCATGACGTCCGTGTCGACACCGTCCCCGATCCCACGATCCAGGAGCCGACCGACGCGATCATCCGCGTCACCTCTTCTGGCCTGTGCGGATCCGACCTCCATCTCTACGAGGTGCTCGGCGCCTACTTGGATGCCGGCGACGTCCTCGGGCACGAGCCGATGGGCATCGTCGAAGCGGTCGGGGCCGAGGTCACCCACATCAAGCCCGGCGACCGTGTCGTCATCCCGTTCAACGTCTCGTGCGGTCACTGCTTCATGTGCGACACCGGTCTGCAGTCGCAATGTGAGACGACCCAGGTCCATGAGTACGGCACGGGCGCCTCCTTGTTGGGCTTCTCCAAGCTCTACGGGCAGGTCCCCGGCGGCCAAGCCGAGCTGCTGCGCGTGCCGCAGGCGCACTACGGGCCGATCAAGGTGCCGCAAGGACCGCCCGACGACCGCTTCGTCTTCCTCTCTGATGTGCTGCCCACCGCGTGGCAGGGCGTGACCTACGCCGACGTCGGGCCGGGTGACAGCTTGCTCGTGCTCGGCCTGGGGCCGATCGGCGAGATGGCGACGCGCATCGCCCAGCACAAGGGCGTCGAGCACGTGATCGCCGTCGACATCGTGCCCGAGCGCCTGGAGCGCGCACGCGCCCACGGCGTGCAGGCCATCGACCTCGACGAGCACGACGACCTCGCCGCCGTCGTGCGCGAGCAGACCGGCGGACGCGGCCCCGACGCCGTGCTCGACGCGGTCGGCATGGAGGCCCACGGCGCGCCGGTCGGCAAGCTCGCCCACCGTCTCGCCGGGCTGCTCCCCGACACGGCCGCCCAGAAGGTCATGGAGACGGCGGGCATCGACCGCCTCAGCGCGCTGCACAGCGCCTTCGAGCTCGTCCGCCGCGGCGGGACGGTCTCGGTCTCCGGTGTCTACGGCGGTGCCGCGAGCCCGATGAACCTCATGCAGATCTTCGACAAGCAGATCCAGATCCGTGGCGGGCAGGCCAACGTCAAGCGCTGGATCGACGACATCATGCCCTTGCTCACCGGCGAGGGCGACCCGCTCGGCACCGAGAGCTTCGCGACCCACCACGTCCCGCTCGACGAGGCGCCCGAGGCCTACAAGAAGTTCCAGACCAAGGAGGACGGGACCTTCAAGGTGGTGTTCAAGCCCGGGACCTGAGGGATCCCCGCGGTCAGCCGAATTGGAGGGCGAGAGCCTTGACGCGGCGAGCGATGTCGTCGCGGATGGCGCGGACCTCGCTGATCGGTCGGCCCTTGGGGTCGGGGAGGTCCCAGTCGATGTAGCGCTTGCCGGGGATGTAGGGGCAGGCGTCGCCGCAGCCCATCGTGACGACGACGTCGGCCTGTTCGGCGAGCTCGCGGGTGAGCCGGATGGGCTTGACGTCGGCGAGGTCGATGCCGACCTCGCGCATGACCGTGACGACCTCGGGATGCACCGCGCCGTCGGGGTCGGCGACGCTGCCGGCCGACAGGGCGCGATGGCGGCCGGCGGCGGCGCGGTCGAACAGGGCGCGGCTCATCTGGGAGCGTCCGGCGTTGTGGAGGCAGACGAACAAGACGGTCGACATCACGCGAGCTCGGCTTCGACGGGGTGGGGCATGACGACGTCGGCGGCGGCCTCCGCGGAGACGCCGGGATACAGCGTGCGGATCAGTCCGATCGCCGCGACGCCGCCGACGAGCTGCGCAACGACGTAGGCCGGTGCCGAGGCCGGAGCGATCCCGGCGAAGCTGTCGGAGAACATGCGCCCGACGGTGATGGCGGGGTTGGCGAAGCTCGTCGAGCTGGTGAAGAAGTAGGCGGAACCGATGTAGGCGCCGACCGCCGCGGGTGCTGTTGCCGCGCGACCGGTGCGGGCCAGCGAGAAGATGACCAACAACAGCCCGGCGGTGGCGACGACCTCCGCCAGCAGGTGCGCCCCGGTGGCGCGGTGGGTGGTGGCGATGCTGATCGCCGGCTGCGCGAACATCGCGTTGGCCAGAATCGCGCCCGCGACGCACCCGGCGACCTGCACCAAGATGTAGGCCAAGGCGGTGCGGCGTGCGATGCCGCCGAGCGCCGCGTCGACGAGCGACACCACCGGGTTGAAATGCGCGCCGGAGATCGGGCCGAACATCAAGATGATGGCGAACAGCCCGGTGGCCGTCGCGGCGGCGTTCTCCAGCAGTTGGAGGCCCGTGTCATCGGGTGACAGCCGGGCGGCGGCGATGCCCGAGCCGATGACCACCGCCGCCAGAAGGGCGGAGCCCAGGAACTCGGCCAGCAGCTGCCGGCGCAGGCGCAATGCGTCGGTCGTCACGCCGTCGCTCTGGTCGCGCGGATGATCGCCGAGGCGGCGTGCTCGTGGACGCGGTGGGTCTCGGTGATCTCGATCTCGGCAAAGCCGGCGGCGGCCAGGCCGCGCTCGAACTCGTCACGGGTCAGCGCCCCGGCGATGCAGCCCGTCCAGGCGGCCATGTCGGCCTTGGTGGCCTCGTCCATGTCAGCGTCGGCGACGACGTCGGAGACCGCGAAGCGGCCACCGGGCCTGAGCACGCGCGCCGCCTCGGCGAAGACCTTGTTCTTATCGCCGGCGAGGTTGATCACGCAGTTGGAGATGACCACGTCGACTGCGCCGTCGGGCAGCGGGATCGCCTCGATGTAGCCCTTGACGAACTCGACGTTCCGGGCACCCGCCGCGGCCGCGTTGGCGCGGGCGAGCTCCAGCATCTCGTCGGTCATGTCCAACCCATACACCTTGCCGGTCGGGCCGACCCGCCGCGCGGAGATCAGCACGTCGGCGCCCGCGCCCGATCCGAGGTCGAGGACCGTCTCGCCCTCTCTCAGCGCTGCGACGGCGGTCGGCACGCCACAGCCCAGAGAAGCTGCGACGGCTTCGGGCACGGCGCCGTCGACCTCCTCGCCCGCGTACAGGGTGTGGCCGAAGACCTGCGCGCCGGCCTCGTCGGTCAGCGCGACGTCCGTGTCGCCGCCGCCACAGCAGCCGCCGGCGGACGGCGCGGCGCGAGCGGCGGCCGCGTAGCGCTCACGGACCTTCTCGCGCACATCGCGTTCAGCGTTCAGCTCAGCCATGACCGCAGCTCCTTGGTGGCGTCCGGGACGAGGTAGTAGTAGGCCCACAGCCCGCGGCGCTCGGTCGCCAGGATCCCGGCACCGATGAGCACCTTGAGGTGCTTGGACAGCGCGGGCTGTGACATGTCGAACAGCGGCAGCAGCTCGCACTGACACACCGCTTCGGGTGCGGCCTTGCGGACGGTGTCGACGATGCGCAGCCGCGTCGGGTCGGCGAGCGCCTTGACGATCGTTGCCAGCGAGGCCGCGTCCTCGACGCCGAGGTCGGGCTCGACGAACGGATCACAGCAGCCGCCGGCCTGACGCTCACGCGGGGTGATGACCGGGAGGGGTGTGCGCACGGCGGCAAGATACCCAACCGAAAGGTTATGAGTCAAGCGCCGATCGGATCTGGTAGGAGATCTACAATTCGTCTACAATCGAGAGATGGCTTCCGGAGACACCACCACGGTTCGCGTCCGCCGCCCGGACTCCGAGCGTCTGCAGGCGCTGGCCAAGAGTCGGCAGACGACGGTGATCGACGTCCTCCACGAGGCCGTCGACGCGCTTGAGCGGCAGGAGTTCCTCCGCGGGCTCAGCGACGACCACCGGCGCCTGCAGGCCGACCCCGCCCGCTGGGATGCGCTCATGCGCGAGCGCGCCGAGTGGGACAGCCTGGCTTGATCTGGCGCGGCCAGGTCTACGACATCGATCTCGGACGGCCCATCGGGCACGAGCCGGCGGTCGTGGTCTCCGGCGACGCGATCAACGACGGGCCCGGCGGTCTGGTCGCCGTCGTTCCCGTCGGCTCGACCTCCTACGGACTGCGCAGCCACATTGAGATCGAGCCGGGGCTCAGTGGCCTCGATCACGTCTCCTACGCGCGCTGCGACCAGCTCCGCGTGGTCTCTACCAAGCGCTTCGCCGCACACCGCGGTCTCGTCGCGTCCGATGCGATGGTGGAGATCGAGCAGGCGCTGCGGTTCATCTTGGGGCTCTGAGCCGCCGCCGGCGCCTGCAGCCACCACGACGGTCCGCGCCGGTTCCGTTGCGGGGTCTTGGCCCCGCAACGGAAGTGCGACGGGCTATGGGGTGATCGTGTTGGTGTAGGTGTTGAAGATGCGGTTGAGGGCTTCGACGCTGTGGCGGTTGTTGTGGATCTCGGTCATGACGATGTCGTGGAGCTCGAGGTTGTGGTCGATGTCGGACAGGAGGTCGAGGTTGTGGTTGAGCAGGTCGGTGCGGCCTTTGTGGAGTTGCTCGATGTGGCCGGGGGTCAGTGGGATCTCGACGCTCGCGCGCGGTGGGCACGTGTCGGGGTCCCAGCCCAGGGCGTCGATGACCGCTGTTGCGTCGCGGAAGATGTCGGCGAGCGCGAGCTGCTTGCACGGCGGGTGGTCGAGGTAGTCCTCGAACTCCTCGTGGTTGAACATCAAGACCTTCTTGGCCTCGATGCGCAGCACGTCGGCGTCTGAGGGGTCGACGGTGATACGGCAGCCGTCGTTACCCTGCGGGGCACTCATGGAGGTAATCACTCCTTGGGTCATGCCCCCGGGCCGCTACAACGGTCGCGGGGGCGAAATGTTAATTATGTCGCGGGGAGAGTTTACTGGAGGGGGAGGCGGAACGGTGGGTTCCATCCCCCGGACGCTCAGCCCGCGACGTTGACGGTGACGCCAGTGCTCTGGGTGACGTGCCCGGTGAGGTCTTCGGCCGATGCCGCCAGGACGTGGGCGCCCGGCGCGAGCGAAGTGGTGGAGAGCTTCCAGCGCCAGGGTGCGGCGGTCCGTGAGCCGAGATAGGCGCCGTCGAGAGAGAAGCGCACGCGGGCGATGCCTTGGTCGTCGTCGGCGGCGACCTGCACGTAGCTCGGATCGGTGAGCGTCTCGCCCGACGCGGGGCTGGTGATCGCGGCGGTGGGTGGCGTGTCGGCCGGCGCGGCGATGCGGGTCAGTTCGAGGTCGTCGACGGTCAGCGTGCCGGTGCCGTAGCTGGAGATGCCGACGCTGAGCGAGGTCGTCTGGGCGGGTACCAGCGGCGTGGTCCAGGTGACGTGCTTGTAACTGTTGGGGTCGTTGGCGACCTCGGGGCCGCTGGCCCACGACGACCAGGTGGCGGTCGGCGCACGGCGGTAGGCGCCGAGCCGGACCGGTGCGGTCCCCTTGACCCACGCGCCGACGGTGTAGCGCGCGCCGACCGTCGCCGACGGCGCGCATAAGCCGTTGTCCTGGAGCGAGAGCAGGCGGTTGGCGGCGCCGGCGGCAACGCTCGTGACGTCCAGGTGCCAGGCGCGCGCGCCCGTGCGGGCGTCGGTCGTCGGCGTCCAGACGCCGTCGCTCACCTTGTAACTGGAGGGACGCCAGCAGGCCGGGGTGGCTGCGGCGCTGTCCTCCAGCGACGGGTCGGTCAGCACGTTGGCCGCGCCCGACGGCGCCGGCCGCGGCGGGCCGGCGACACCGGCCTTGCGTGGGCCGTCGATGACCTTGGCGACGGTGCGGACCGTGACGTCGGGCTGCGCGCGCAGCCAGGCGGCCAGCGCGTCGAGGTTTCCGGGCGTGATTGAGTTCTCGTCACACACGGCGGCGTCGCAGAGGTGGTGCATCAGGATCTGGATCCATCCGCCGCCGTGGTCGCGGGCACCCGTGACGTAGCCCTCGATCGTCGCCAGGGTGGTGGTCGTCCGCACCGACTGCGGGATCCGCATGGCGTACACGTCGGGCGGCGTCAGCGACTCGGCCCACGGGCAGGAGTAACAACCGGCGGGCGAGCGGATGCCGCTGGTGGTCCGCGCCGAGTTGTAGCCGCAGGCCTGGGCGATCGCCTCGACGCCGGCGTCGCTCGCGCCGAACGGGTAGGCGAGGTTCTCGACCCGGAAGCCCTGGTTGAGCAGCGCGACGCGGTCGTCGCAGATCTCACGACGCTGTTCGACGACGGGGATCGTCGGGAGGTTCTGGTGCGTCAGCGTGTGACCGCCGATCTCATGACCCGCGGCCTGGATCGCCAGCGCCTGGGCGGTCGTCAGGTAGCCGGTGGTGTCGAGTCGGCCGGAGTTGATGTAGAAGATGCCGCGAAGCCCATGGTTCTGGAGGATCTGGGCGGCCTGGGCGTGCTCGGCGAGGCCGTCGTCGAACTCCAGCGAGACGGTCACCGGCGCGGCGGACGCTGCTGATGCCGCTGCCAGGGTGGCGAGCAGGGCGGTGAGGAAGGCGAGCAGGGTGCGGGGCATCGGTGGGTCTCCTGGTGGTGAAACGCGGAGCGGCCGGCCACGTGGGCCGGCCGCTGCGATGTTCATGGTGTTGCTGCTGGCCTCGTTACGACTTGTGGTAGTTGAGGGCCAACTGCGCCGGACGGGCGATGTTGATGAGGATGTCGTCCGGCAACTTGGAGTAGTCGGCCGTGTCACCCTTGTTCTGGCCGGTGTTGGACAGCGCGAAGAACAGGTAGTCCTTCACCGTGCGCTGCTGGGCCTCGCCCGGACGCGGCGTGGTGGGCGGCAGGGCGCCGCCGAAGGCGTCCCAGCTGTCGTCCCATGCCATGTCGTAGCTCATGATGCACAGCGGGTAGCCGCCGTTGGCGCCGCCGGCGACACCCGTGACCTGCGCCCAACTCCCGAGCGTGTCAGCGGCGTCGGGGCCGTTGCCACCGACGTCCGGGACGTTGGAGTAGGTCGTCGTGCGGCAGTTGGCGCCCTTCTTCAGCGCCGAGCCGTAGTAGGCCTGGTGATCGTCGGCCTTCAGGAAGCCCGAGGAGGAGAAGGTCGGCTCCTTGAAGGAAGCGGCCTGGTCCTGGATCGGCATCCAGTAGGTGTCGTCGGCCGCGGTGTCGTCCTTGTCGAAGCCCTTGGTGCGGGCCGTGGCGAGGTCGACGTACCCGAACGAGCCATCCGTGGCGTTGACGAGGTCGGCCACTGCGCCGCCGCCGGTCGCCGCCGGGCGCAGGACCGGGTTGCTCGCCGTGTCGTTCGGCCACTGCAGGTTGCTGTAGACCCCGTCCTCCTGCTTCCAGTGACGGGTCGGGCGCTGTACGTCGAGCCAGCGCTTGAGCTGGAAGGTCGAGCCGGACTCGTCGAGGCGGACGACGCGCTTGATGGGCAGGTCGGCGCAGGAGTTGACGTTCGGATCGCCGTCGACCGAGTTGTCGTCGTTGATGCCGGTGACGATCTCGCCCCAGGTGTCGAACGTCGTGTCGGCGCCGAAGACGCGCTCGACGCGCGCACGGCTGAGCTTCAGACGACCCGTGTTGGCCGGGGCGTTGCTCTTGGTGAACAGGAAGTCCGCCGGCGTGGTGCAGTGGTCGGGGTAGTTGACGATGATCGCGATGGCGCCCGAGATCACCGGGATCGTGCGCAGCGCGGCGTCGTCGGCGTCAGCGGCGACGTCGACGTTCGGACCCTCGTTGGCGTTGGCCAACTGGGTCGGGGTGACGGGCTCGTCGGTGCCGGCGAACGCCGTGGCGGCGTCGCGGGCCGAGCCCGGGGTGTCGGTCGCGCCGACGGCCGTGCGGCCGGCGCCGGAGCCGCCACCGGTGTAGGACACCGTCTTGCCGGCGGTGCCGAAGGGCGAGGCGCAGTACGCGCCCGTGATCGCCCAGGAGGAGCCCCAGGCAGCCTGTGCTGCATTCTGGAACGTCGAGCCCTTGCCGACGACGGAGTCGCCGGTGCACTTCGAGGTGTAGGGCGATGCGAAGTCAGCGAGCGCACTCGGCGCGCTGATCCCGATCGCCGCAACGCAGCCGACCGCCGCGGCAGCGAGCCGCTTGGAGCTGATGGTCACGAGAGATGGCCTCCTCTCCCCAAGGATGGGGAGGTTGATTGGACGGCATCAGCGTAAGTTCGGAACTGCTCTGTCATGTGATGGCGCTGGGAAGCGTCGGAGCATCTTTGGTGACCGCTTTGTGACCCCTCCGTGAAGGTGCCGCAAAGCGGGTCATCGGCGTCCCGTGCGGTGGGAGGCGACGGTGACGTAGGCGGGGTCGCGCCGTCCGTGCCGGCGTCGCCGCCGACGCCTGCCCACGCGCGCCCCCGCGCCCGCCAGGACGATGGCGCCGGCGAGCGTCGTGAAGCCCTGCAGCAACGCGTCGCCGGGTCGGTAGGCCGAGAAGGCCTGCGACGACTCGGGCGCCGCCTCCTCCTCGCGCTTCTCCTCGTGCACGCGCACGGTCGAGCCGCCGGGCGGCGTCGGGCGGGCGACCGAGGGCGCGGGGGGCGGCGGGGTGACGGGCACCTGGGCCGGTGACCCGGCCTGCGGCGAGGGCACCGGTGCGGGCTGGATCGGCGCTGGTGCGATCACCGGCTTGACCTTGGGCGTGGGCGGCTTGGCCGCGGGCGTGGGCGCCGGCGGAGGTGGTGGCGGCGCCGGCGTCGGGGTCGGTGCGGGCGTGGGGGTCGGCGCCGGTGCGGGCGCGGGGGCGACCGGCGCGGCCGAGGTGGCCTTCACGAAGCGCGCCGGGCTGAGCGGCACCGTGCCGCACGGGCGTCCCACCGAGCCGGCCTGCACGGTCACGGGCAGCGAGGCCGACAGGCCGCCGGAGCGCACCGTGACGGTCGTGGTTCCGGCGTTGAAGGCGCAGAACAGGCCCGAGCTCGGGTCCGGGACCGGCTTGTCCCCGGGACCGAGCAGCACGTCGCGAGGGTCGGCCGAGGAGGGGTCGTGGGCGACGAAGTCCCCGATGTCGGGTTCGGAGGAGCTGAACGTGTACTCGGGCGCGATCCGGTCCGGGCAGCCGTTGTTGGGGCACAAGATCGCCGGGACGTCGACGTAGGGGCTCGCTCCCTCGCCGGCGGTGTAGGTCGGGCGCAGCTCACCGGCGGCGGGTCGGCGCCCCAGACCGCTGAAGAGCACCGCGCGGCTGCGGCGTGGCAGCGCGCCGTCGACCGGGTCGATGGCCAGCTGGTCGAGCACCGGGATCAGCCGCGCGCCGACGGGCGCGCGGTTGGTCGTCGGGTCGCGATGGCGGCTGTCGATCTCCAGCAAGACGAACCCGGCGGCGCCGTAGACGTCGTTCTGCTGGGTCGGGTCGCCGTAGCCCAGCGTGCCGGTCGAGATCTCCGGGATCCCGTCGGCGGCGCCCGCGGGGATCGTCGTGCGGCGGTTCTCGTAGGGGCGGTCGTTGAGGTAGGCCGAGGCGCCCTCGTCGACCAGCACGCGCGCGACCGCGTCGGCGTCGTCGGCGGTGTTGCCCGCCGGCAGCGCCGAGTTGAGGTCGCGGCTGCCGACCACGATCGCCGGCACGCCCTGGGCCTTGGCGTCCTGCAGGACGGAGCGCAGCCACGGCAGCTGGTCCTCCTGCGGGGACTGGTGCGGGTCGGCGGCGGCCAGCGAGCCCGCGCCGTTGTCAATGACGATGACTCGGACGGCGCCGTCGCTGCCGAACGAGTCGAAGGCGTAGTGCGTGCGTGCGCGGTGGTCGCCCGGTGCGCCGGGCAGGCTGCCGCTCTCGAACCCGCGCGGGCTCGGGCCGGTGCCCAGCGGCGCGGGGAACGGGGCGAACGCGCTGCGGAAGCCGTCCAGCGCGCCGTCCTCGCTGTCGCCGCCCGAGAGCGTGGGGTAGAAGGGGATGGGCGTCGAGGCGGCGACCTGCGCGTAGCGCGCGGCATCGTCGGTCGAGCCGCGTCGGCCGCCGGGGTCCACGCGGCCGCCCGTGTACAGGAAGGCGCGCGGGCCGCTCGGCTGGGCGGCCAGCGCGGCGGCGCGGGTCAGCGCGGAGGCCAGGCCGACGTCGGGGCCGAGGCGCTGGTCGGCCAGGTCCGAGCACGCCTGCCGGCAGACCGCGTTGCCACCGACGGCGAAGCGCACGACGCCGGGCGTGAGCGCGATGTCGCTCGCCGAGTCACCGTGCCCGCCCAGGCCGCCGTCGCCGCCGAGGCGCACGATGCCCGCCGTCTGGGTGCGCTGCTCGGCCAGGCCGGAGCGGTCGGCGCCCGTCACGCCACCGACGGCCCAGCCGTGGCCATCGGCATCGACGAGGAACGCGAGCAGCGCGTCGGGCTGCGCGGCGGCGTCCGGGCCGCTGCGTCGCCAGTGGCCGCGCTCGACGTCCTGCCAGCCGCCGACGGTCTCGCGCAGCAGCCAGCCGTCCTGCGGCAGCGGGAACGGGGCCTTGAGGATCGGCGGCTCGTCCGGGCTGGTCGGCGGGAGGACGATCGGCTCGGGGTAGTCGGTGCTCGTCGTGGCCGAGACCAGCGCGCGCACGCGACCGCCGTCGCGGACGGCGGCGACCGCGAACGGGACGGCGCCCAGCAGCGGCTGGTCGCTCAGCCGCCACGGGCCGCCCGCGCCGTCGCGCTCGAGCACGACGCCGTCGCCCGCGGCGACCGCGCCGCCGTCGGGCAGCCCCGCGACCGCGAAGACCCGGCCTTGGGCGCCGCGGATCAGGTCGGTGGCCTGCTGGTCGACCACCCAGCCGCCGCCGTCGTTGGTCAGCAGCGCGTTGCCGGCGGCGACCAGCGCCTGATTGCCGGCGAAGGCGACGGAGGTCAGGTCGGCGCCGGCCATGCCCTCGGGCAGCGGCTCCTGGATCCAGCTCTTGTCGTAGCGCAGCAGCGTGCCGTCCTGGCCGACGACGTACCCGCGCTGGGGGTTGCCGGGCGCGAACGCGATGGACATCAGGTTGGTCACGAGCTCCTCGGGCGCCGCCTCGTCGCGCTCCCAGAGACCGGTGGCCGCGCGCCACAGCCACATCTCGCCGCGGTCGCCGACGGCGTAGGCGCGCGAGGGCTCCGGCCAGGCGACGCCGCGCAGGCGCGGGGTGACGCGACTGCCCGAGCCGTTGAGCAGGAACTCCGGCAGCCAGCCCGAGCCGGGCACGTAGCGCGCGATCGTGCCGCCCGCCCCGACCGCCAGCGCCTTGGCGCCGACCGCTCCGGGCGCCGTGCCCGGCTCCGCGGCGATGGCGGTCAGCGGTCGCCGCGCGGCGACCGGCCACGCGGGCAGGACCTCGGTCGCCCCGGCCTGGGCGGTGATCTGGACGAGGTCGGTGGTCCCGCCGAGCCAGCCCTCGGCGGCGCTGCTGAACGCGCCGCCGGGCGGGACGACCGTGGCCCCGCCGCCGCCCGGGCGCCGGACGAAGGTCGTGCCGTCGAGCGCGAGGTAGGAGCCCAACGAGCTGTCCTCACCCTGGCCGCGGCGCAGCGCGTTGGTGATGACGCGCGTGCCGGCGCCGTCGCCGGCCCAGGCGAAGCTGCGGTAGCCGCGGTCGGTCGACAGCGCGGCGCCGGCGAACGGGTGGTCGCAGAGCGGTTGGCCGTTGCGGTCGGTGGCGTCGCACCACGACGCCTCCTCGCGATTCGGCCCGTCGCGCCGGACGAAGAGCGTCAGGTCGAAGCGGCCGCCGCTCGCGCGCACCAGCGCGTCGACCCAGACGCCGTCGGTCGTCGCCGTGACGCCTTGGGCCGGCGCCACGGCAGGGGAGATGCCCGAGATCCCGGCGGGCGCGTCGGCGGCGGTGGCGAAGTGGCCGTCGGTCAGCGAGCGCGGCTTCCAGACCCAGCCACCGGCACCGTCGGCCTCGCGATGGAAGAGCACGAACGGCTTGCCGGTCGAGGCTGCCGGCTTGCCGACGAGCCATGCGTCCTGAGGCGAGGCGGCGTCGAGGGCCACGATGTCGAGCGTCGTGGTGTCGGCTGCGTCGAGATCGATCGGCTCGCGCGTCCAGGTGCTGCCGTCGTAGTGCAGGACGCCGTCCTCGACGATCGCGTCGGTGGTCGTGTCGACCGGGGCGATCAGGACTCCTGCGTGGTCGCCGGGCTCGTCGAGCGCGGCGACCAGCGCGTCGGACCGCGTGGCGAGGCGCTCGTCGGCGTGCAGCGGTGCATCCGGGTGGGTGTCGTCGGCGGCCTCCGGCGCGGGGATCGTCCGGAAGGTCCCGCCGGGGTCGCGCGTGAGGACCTGGACCGGGGCGTTGGCTGCCGCGCCCGTGCCGAGCAGGACGCCGGCGCCGTGGGCGGTCATCCGTCCCGCCCCCGGCCCCGGCAGCGCCGTGAAGCCGTCGATGGCGTGGCCGTCGGCGTCGAGCGCGTTCTGCACGCCCTGCCATTCGCCACCCGCCGGGCGGCGGACGAGCACGAGGCCCGGTGTCAGTCGCGTGTCGCCCGCCAACGAGGTGCCCGTCGACTGGGTTCCGTAGCCCCACGTCTCGCCGTCGGCGGTCGCGCCGAAGGGCACGATCTCGCCGGCGGGCAGCCCGATCTGCGGACGTGGCGCGGGCAGGCCGCCGGTCTGGCCGGTGCCCGGCGAGGCATGGGTCAGCGCGAGCGCCGCGGTGACGGTGGCCAGCGCGCTCGCCGCGACGGCCGTTCGCACGCTGCCGAAACGCCGACGCCGCGCATCGAGGGACGACTCATGGTCCGTGACGGACCATGAGTCGTCCCTCGACGGCCTGATGCGGCGGGGAGGTCGAGCGGTCGTCATCCGGTGCCGACCACGTTCTGGTCGTTGGTCGCCGGGGTCGTGGGCACCGCCGTGTCCTTGATGACGAAGCGCAGCTTCGTCGGCCAGTGGCGGCGGTCGAGCCGCACGTGCAGCTCGCGCCTGCCGGGCGCCAGCGACCGCTGCTTGGCCCGGGCGACGATGTGCCCGCGACGCGACGCGACGAGCCCGACGCGCGCGCGGCGGGTCAGTCGGAAGCTCACGACCAGCAACGTGCGGTGCACGACCTTCGTCCGGACCTGGCGCATCAGCGCGGGCACCCGCGTGGTCGTCACCGACGAGCCCTCGACCGTGGGCGCCGGCGGCTCCTCGGTCGCGGGCGGCGCGAAGAGCTGGGAGTCGTCGACCGGCAGCGCGTCGGGCGTGTACTGCGGCGTGCGGCCGTCGGCCGGGCGCGCGGTGATGACCCCGGCGAAGGCCGGGTCGGCGTCGAGCGCCGGGTGGGTGCCGTCGGTCCAGTGAAAGAGCCACCCGCGCGAGGTGACCATCCAGCAGTCGGCGGGGGCCGGGCAGGCGAGGTGGTAGGCGGCGCCGAGCACCTGGCCGCTGTCCGGGAGGCGGACGTCCTCGAGGACGGTGCCGTCGGCGCGGACGCGCAGCAGGCGGGCGCGGGCACCCGCCGAGGCGTGCTCCGGTGAGCGTTCCAGCGCGACCCAGGCCTCGTCGCTGCCGGGGATCGCGGCGACGTCGGCCAGCCGGGAATCGGGGGGAAGGAAGGCGCCGTCGGGCAGCGGCCCAAGCGGGATCTCGTCGAGCGCGCCGGTGGTCGCGGTGGCCAGCAGCGGCGCGCGGAGGACGGGCTCCTCGCCGCGCCCGTCGACGCCAGAGCTCGAGCCGCCGCCGGCGATCCACAGGCGGGTGCCGTCGCTGTCGGCGCCGAGCAGGTCGACACCGTCGGCGGGCACGTCGTCGGCCGGGGCGGGCAGGAAGGGGTCGGCGGCGAAGCCGTCGGGGTTGATTCGTTGGACGAGGTGGGGCGCGGGCTCGACGGGGCCGACCGCGGCCTTGGCGCCGAACGGCTCGGCGCCGTTGACGAGCGTCTCGATCAGGTCGCCACGGTGGGTGACCAGATCGGTGACGCCGCGACCGTAGGACGCGTCGACGATCGACAGGCTCGCGCCGTCCCAGTGCAGGTGGAAGGTGCCGCGGCGACGTCCGTCGGCCGAGGCGCGGGCGACGCCGGCGAACCAGCAGTCGGCCGGCGCACGGCAGGCAGCGGAGGTCATCAAGGTATAGGAGTCGGTGCGGCTGTCGGGCACGCCGTAGGAGGCGACGACCTGACCGTCGACGATGTGGCAGAGCGTCACGGCGCTGATGCCCTGTGCCGGGATCGCGGGATCGGCGACCGTCCACAGCTCGCGCGGGCCGGCCCACGCGACCTGCGCGCCGGCTCCACCGCAGACGGTGGCCAGCTGATGCCAGGCCGCGCCGTCGTAGGTGTAGAGGCCGGCCGGGAAGAGATCGGTGCCGCCGGTGGTCAGCACGCCGCGGTTGGGGGCGCGGAAGTCGAGGTCGCCGACGACGCCGAGCGGCGCTGCGTAGGGCGAGCCGCCGGGCGGTGCCGGCTGTTCCAGGCGCCAGGTCGGCGCCTCAGCGCCGGCGGCCGCGGGGCCGAGGGTGCCGGCGGGCGCGAGGGCGCCGGTGGCACCGGCCGCGGGGGCGAGGACGAGGGCAGCGGCGGCCGCCGGGACGAGGGCGGCGGCGACCACGAGCGGCGCCGCGAATTGCGCAGCAACATGGATGGCACCTAGCCGTTGAAATGCGATGGTTGGGTGCCATCGGTGATCGTGGCCTGGCGTCGGTGCTCGGCGATGGGTGCGCGGCGAACGTCTCACGGCTGCACGACCTTCTTGGTGGTCTTGGTCTTCGTGATGCGCAGGCGCAGGGTGCGCGCGCGCTTCAGTGGCGCGCCGCCGGCCCGCGGGGTGAACGTCACCGTGAGCGTCGTAGCCAGGCCGCGGCCGTGCAGCGTGCGATGGCGCAGCGCGCGGCTCAGTCGCAGGGTGGTGCGGGCAGGGCCGGCGAGCGCGGGCCGCCGCGTGGCCTTGACGCTGCGCTTGGCCCCGGCGGGGCGCAGCGCGACCGCGATGCGGCCTGCGCCCGGCACCGTCGTGGTGACCCGCACGTCGCCGCGGGCCGTCACCGTGGCGGTGACGCGGAGGACCCGCGACGGGAGCAGCAGGGCCGGCGCGTCGCTCTGTGGCAGCACGTCGGCCGTCGGCACGGCGACGTCGACGTGCGGCCGGGCGAGGAAGACGTCGCTCTGGCCGTTGCCGTCACCGGGCGCGAGCGTTCCCGCGAGCGACGAGAACGCCAGGTCTCCCGCGTCGTCGATGTCGGGGGTTGCCGACGAGCCGTCGGCCTTGCCGCCGTCCAGCGCGCGGGTGACGAGCTGCACCGTGCCGGCACGGGTGTCGGCGACGTACAGCTCGCGGATGTCGTCGACGGCCGATGGCGACGGCGTCCCCACGAAGCGCAGCAGTCCGGTCGCGAAGCGCGAGCGGCCGGTGGTGAAGGCGGCGAAGCGCCCGTCGCCCGAGAGCGCGGCGTCGGCGACCACCAGGCTACGGGCCGGATCGCCCGCCTCGCCCTCGCGGGTCAGCTCGCGCACGGCGGCCTTGCGCGTGACGCCGTCACGGAGGTCGACGAGCAGCAGGTCGTTGACGGTGCCGTTGGGCAGCACGTCGCGCGGGCCGAGGTTGGTCACCAGCAGCGCGGTCCGTCCGTCGCGGCTGAGGTCGAGCGCCGAGACGAGGATCGCCGAGGCGTTGCCGCCGTCGACCAGCGGCCCGTCACACGGTCCGCGGACGGGAGAGGGGAGTGGATTGAAAAGCGTCAGTGCGCCGCCGGCCGGACAGGCCGGATCCTCGGCGTCGCCCTTGCCGGTGATCACGCGCGTGCGACCGCCGCCGGGGTCGGTCAGGCGGCGCACGAGCGGCACTGTCGCGGCTTCGGCCTCGGCCGCGTCGTCGCCGGCCACGAACGGCGCCTGCTGCGCGGCGGCCGGGCCGCTGGTCAGCCATGCGACCGTGCTCCCGTCGCCGCTGATCGTCACCTGGGTGGGCCGCGCGGCGACGGTCACCGGCGCGCCGGCCGGGTTGCGCAGCGAGGAGACCAGCAGCGTGCGGTGCTCGTCCAGGCGCCGGACGAGGACCTCGCCGGCGGGCGTCGGGTCGGTGCCGGGTAGCAGGTCGGAGGCGGCCTGGGTGACGAAGGCGACGCTGCGGCCGTCGTCGCTCAGCGCGCCGCGCGGGGCGACGGTCGCGCCAGCCGGCCCCTCGTAGGTCGCAGCCGCGTTACCGCCGTCACGCGCGGAGACCAAGGTGTAGGCGTCGGGTGCGTCGATCGGCCGGTCCATGTCGCGGACGTAGACGTCGCCCGCCCCATTGGTGTCCGCGGCCGTCAAGGGCTCGTCGGTGCTGAAGGCCACGTAGCGGCCGTCGGCGCTGATCGACGGCTGCTGCGCGCCCTGGGTCAGCGGCGGGTCGACGTCGACCAGCGCGCCATCGGCCCACAGCGCGCCGCGAGCGACGAGCTCCAGCGCGCCGGTCCGCAGATCACGACGCAGCAGCCCGCCGCGACGATAGGTGCCGGGCGCGTCGGCCTCGGTGAGGAGGTTGCGCGACTGCGTGGCGAAGGCGACGTAGCGCCCGTCGCCAGAGAGGGCGGGACGATCGGAGGGGTCGGCGCCCTGCGCGGTCGCCGAGGCCGAGAGCAGCTGGGGCGGGTCGTAGGCGGCGCCTGCGGGTGCGGTCGGCACGGCGAGCAGGAGCCCGGCCGCCCCGAGCGAGCACCACGCAGCGCGTCTCATCGGATCCTCACGATCAGGAGGCTCCCCGGAGCGTCGCGCGGGCCGGACCACGCAGCGAGCCTCACGGTCAGGAGGCTCCCGGCGGCGCCGACCCGGCTGCGCCATGCGGCGCGCCTCATCGGACCCTCACGATCGCGACGGCCGTCGTGCGGTTGCCGGCGCGGTCGGCGACACGGGCCACGACGCGGAAGCGGCCGGCGTGGGCAAACCGGTGGCCAACGCGCGTCTGGCCCTCGCTGCGGCGGCCGTCGCCGAAGCTCAGCGTCAGCGTCTCGCGGTCGACGCCCGAGACCTTGCCCTGGGGGCCGTCGGTGACGCGCACGTCGATCCGGCGGCCGGCGCGCCGGCGGACCTTCAGCTGTGGCGGCGTGCCGTCGATCCGCAGCCGTCCCGTGGAGGAGAGCCGATCCTGGCCGGCGGCGTCGCGCGCCACGACGCGCACGTCGTAGGTGCCGTCATCGAGCTCGTCACGGGGCGGGCGCCACGTGGTGGCGCGCAGCGCGGGGCCGGCGGCTCGCCCGTCGAGGGCGACGGTGTAGCGCAGACCGCCGATGGCGTCGGGCGCCGCGTCCCACGTGAGCGTCGCCTGGCCGGGCCGCACCCAGCCGCTCGGCGTGCCGAGCAGGAAGCCGGCCGGCGGCGCGTCGGCGAAGGACGCGGCCACCACCGAGGCGTCGTCGCCGCCCTGGCGCCACGTCAGGAGCGCGTCGCCGAGGTGCGTCCCGGCGCCCGTCAGGTCGCGTACAAGACCACCGGTGGACGCGCTCAGCGTCGCCGCGCGCGGGCTGCCCGGACCAAGTGATTGTCGAACGCCGACCGCACCACCGTCGCCCGTCGTCCAGGCCAGCGTCCCGGCGCCGTCGGGTCCCGGCGCGACGACGGGCGCCGATCCGGAGCCGACCCCGAGCGGGCTGCCGAAGCCGCCGAGGACGGTGCCGGTCAGCTGCTCGACGCCGCCGTCGGTGGCGATCCCGACGGCGAGCGTGCCGTCGGTGGCCAGGCCCGCACGCGGGGCTTGTTGGGGCACATCGGCGTTCAGGGTGACCGGCGGCCCGGGCGTCGAGGCGTGGTTGTCGGCCGATGGCGGCAGCGTGCGCACGACCGTGGTGGGGGGCGTGCCGGGCGGCGAGCCCGCGGGTGGCTGCCGGCGTGCGGCGACGATCGCGTCACCGAACGCGCCGCCGTCCAGGCTCAGGCTGTCGACGGCGCCCGTGCCGCTGGTCAGCCCCATCTGCGGGCTGAAGCCACCCGCCAGGACGCGGCGGGCCCACGCCTGGGGGACGAAGCCGTCGTCGTCCTCGATCCAGCTCACGACCGCGTCGCCGTTGTCGGCCACGCGCAGCTGCGGGCCGTTGCCGTCGGCGGGCTCGGGGGCCAGCAGCGCGCTGCTGCGGTTGACGCGACCGAGGACGCGCCAGTGCTGGCCGACGGCGCGCGCGACGCGGACCTCGGCGCGCTGCTGGCCGGTGGGGATCGTGGGGTCGCGGACCTGGCGCGGGTCGGCGGTCGTCACGCGGTAGGCGACGAGCGTCGCCCCGCCGGGTGCCATCGCCAGCGAGGGCTGGGTACCCGTGTCCTCGTTGATGTCGAGGTCGACGGCGATCGGTCGGCCGAAGCCGCCGAGGCCCGCGGCGGTCGTCGAGGAGTACAGGCGATCGGTGTCGGGCCCGAGGTCTTGGGCCCAGACGACCGTCAGCCGCCCGCCCGTGCCGGCGGCGATCGCCGGCCACGCCGAGTCGAAGGCCTGACCGGTGTCGGCGCGGACGGCCGGGGCGAAACTCCCGTTGCGAAACCGCGCGACGAACACGTGCGCCCGTCCCGCGTCGCGCTTGAGGTAGACGACGCCGCCAGTACCGTCGGCGGCCAGCGCCGCGCCCGAGACGCCGAGGATGTCGGGGCTCGGTCCGTCGAGGACGGCGGTCGGCGCCACCGCGGCAGGGGCGACCGCGGGCAGCGTGGCCACGGCAAGCGCGCCGAGCCACGCCGCCGGCAGCGCGTGCCGCAGGCGTTGGTGCAACGGCGTCCTCATGCTCCGTGCTGCTAGCGCTTGCCGCGCTTGGCGGCCTTGAGGGTGGCCGTCGCCGAGCTCGGCGACGCGCCGGTGCCGGCAGCGGTCAGCGCGATCTTGATGGTCTTGAGCTTCTTGAGGGCCTTGCGCCCGGCGGCCGTCAGGTGCACCTTGACGGTCGCGCTCTTGCCCGCCGCCACCGAGTAGCGCGCGGTGCCGAGCGTCAGGACCTTCTTCTTGGTGGACTTGGCCGCGATGGCGCTCGCCGTCTTCAGCGTCAGCGCCCCGGTGCAGGCAGCGCCGCCGCCGGCGCAGCTGACCGTGACGGTGACGACGCCCTTGGCGTCGGCGGTCAGCGCGCCGCCCTTGACCGAGGTCACCGGCGTCTTGTCGCCCGCGCCACCGATCGGCCCCGGCTTGACCACGCCGGCCCCACCACCCGGCGGGGTCGGCGTCGTGTCGACCGGCGGCTTCGGGTTGTCCACCACCACCGCAGCCGTGACCGTGATCGTGCGGGATGCCGAGGCGGTGCGCCCGTCGTCGTCGGTGACCCGCAGACGGGCCTGGTAGCTGCCCGCCGCGCCGTAAGCGTGGGCGACGGTGGCACCTTCGGCATCGAAGGCGCCGTCGCCGTCGAAGTCCCACTCGTAGCGGGCGATGGTCCCGTCGGGATCATGGGAGCCGGTGCCGTCGAAGCTGACCGACGCGCCCGCGGTCAGCGTCGTGGGCGCAGCGGTGAACGCGGCGGTCGGGGCCTGCGAGGTGACCGTGACGGTCTTCTTGACCGTGGCGGTGAGCGCATCCGCGTCGGTCACGGTCAGCGTCACCTCGCGCGCGCCGTTGGTGGTGAAGGTGTGCTTGACGGTCTGGCCGGTCGCCGTGGCGCCGTCGCCGAAGCTCCAGGTGTAGCTCGCGTCGGTCAGCGGGCCGTCGTCGGTGGCGCTCGCGGTGAACGTCACCTCCTGGTTCTTGGTGGGGTTGGTCGGCGCGACCGCGAAGCCGGCCGCTGACGGGGCGATCGGGTCAAAGCCGCAGCCGGTGCCGCCGTCGCCGAAGCGCAGCACGCGGGCGACGCTCGGCTCCGCGTTGGTGTTGAAGTCCAAGGACACCAGGTCGGTCGCGCCCGCCGCGACGAAGGGCGCGCCCTGTGACAGCTGACAGGTCCCGTCGCCCTTGGTGGCCCACGCGCGGGTGGAGACGAAGCGCGAGCCGGCGGCCTGGCCGGCGTCGTAGTCATACACCGTGAGGTAGTGGCCTTCGGCGTCGGCGGTCGTGCCGCCGACCAGCAGGTCGCCCGTGGGCGTCACGTCGAGGTCGGTCGTCGTCGCAGGCGCGTCGAGCTCGTCGGTCGCGGGGGCGCCGGTGGCGGTGAAGCGCTCGACGGCCACCGCGTCCGGCGTCGTGCCGCCCGTGCCGGCCACGAACTGCGCGACGTACACCGTGCCGCCCGGGCCGGCGGCGACGTCGCGCAGGTTGTTGTCACCGGTGTCCTTGACGCTGTAGCTGCCCAGGAGCGCGCCCGCGGCCGAGTAGCGGCGCACGACGACGTTGTCGCCGGTCGTCGTGCCACCGAGGATGACGTCGCCGTTGTCCGGATCGACCGCGACGGCGATCGGATCGTCGAGCTTGCCGCCGCCCTCGCCCAGCAGCGTCGGCGCGAAGTCGGCCATGGCGGTGCCGGTCGCCGTGCTGAAGCGCAAGACCTTGTCGCCGTTGGCGCCTTCGACCGGACGCGTCTGGTAGAGGACCGGCTGGTCGGCGCGCGGGTCGGCCGCGAGGCGGGCATAGCGCGCGCCGCCGGAGAAGAGCCCGTTGTTGGAGGGGTCGATGCCGATGTTGCGCACGAACGCTCCGTCGTGGAACTGGTGGATGCGGAACTCGAGCTCGTCGCCGTCCTGGATCGGCCGCGTGTCACCGACGAACAGGTCACCCGTGGCGTCCTGGACGTCGAGCCCGAGCACGTTGCTGAAGCTGTCCTCGCCCGTGCCGTAGTCACCGATCGGCGAGCCGAGCTGGCCGAAGCCGGCGCCGTGCGCGACGCCGCCGACCGAGCATGCGAGAACGGCGGCGAGCGTGGCGGTGCGGCTGAAGGGGATGCGTGGCATGGAGGAGCGCTCCTGGGGGAGGGGACGAGCGGCGGCCAAGCTAGAGCGCCTCGGACCTGCATGCAACGAGCTTCACCACAACGGCACGAGTCGGTAACACAAAAGAACGACTGGAGAAGAAGTGGTGAACGGAATTGCTCGGTGACACCACTTTCTGACACCCCGGTAACAACCGCCGTCCCGTCCGCGCCTAGCGTGCCGCGCCGTCGGGTCGCTCCATCGCGCCCTGGTCTGCTCGCCCCCTCCTGAACCAGAGAAACGGACTGCTCATGTCTCTCGTGCCTGATGACCGGATGGCCGCGCCACGGACGGCGACGCTGACGCCCGACGCGCCGGTCGCCACCGCAACGGTCGCCGTCGTCGGCCTCGGCTACGTGGGCCTGCCGACGAGTCTCGCGCTGCTCGTCGCCGGGCTCGACGTCATCGGCATCGACCTCAGCGAGCGCCGCATCGCCGAGATCCGCGACATGAGCGCCGACCTGGTCGACCGCGACCGTCGCCGTCTGCGCCTGGCGCTGCGCTCCAACGCCTTCGCCATGAGCCGCGAGCCGTCGGACATCACCCGCGCCGACTGCGTCGTCATCTGCGTCCCGACGCCGGTCGACGAGCAGCGGCGCCCCGACCTGCGCGCGCTGCGCAACGCCTGCGGCTCGGTCGTCGCCCACGCCCGCGAGGGGCAGACGATCATCCTGACGAGCACGACCTACGTCGGCACGACCCGCGACCTGCTGGTCGAGCCGCTCGCCGCGCGCGGGCTGATCGCCGGCCGCGACATCCACGTCGCCTTCGCGCCCGAGCGCATCGACCCCGGCGCCCTCGGCCACGACACCGAGCAGACCCCGCGCGTCGTCGGCGGGGTGACGCCGGCGTGCACCGAGGCCGCCGTCGGTGTGCTCGGCGAGATCGCCCCGTCGCTGGCGGTCGTCTCCAGCGTCGAGGCGGCAGAGCTGACCAAGCTGTATGAGAACACCTTCCGCGCCGTGAACATCGCGCTCGCCAACGAGCTGGCCGGGATGGCCCGCCACTGGGGGCTGGACACGATCGAGGTCACGCGCGCCGCGGCCTCCAAGCCCTACGGCTACATGGCGTTCTACCCGGGGCCGGGGGTGGGCGGGCACTGCATCCCGTGCGACCCGCACTACCTCACGCACCCGCTGCGAGGCACCGGTGTACGGACGGCGCTGGTCGACGGCGCGATGGACGCCATCGCCGGCCGGCCGGCCGAGGTCGTCGCCCGCGCCGAGCTGGAGCTGGAGGCCGAGGGCTCCACGCTGGAGGGCGCACGGGTGCTCGTCGTCGGCGCGGCCTACAAGCCCGGCGTCCGCGATGTGCGCGAGGCCCCGGCGCTCGACATCATCAAGTTGCTCGTCGGCCGCGAGGCGCAGGTCGCCTACCACGACCCGCTGATCCCGACCGTGGACGCCGGTGAGGAGGTCTCGCTGATCTCGGTCGCCGAGCCCGACGGCGCGGCCTACGACGTGGCGATCATCGCCGTCCGTCACCCGGGCATGGACCTGGCCTTCCTCGACGACTGCCCGTGCGTCGTGGACTGCACCTACGGCGCCGCCGCCGGCCGCCGGCGCGTCACGGTCTAAGGAGCGTCGGGAAGCACGATGGCGGTCTGGCCGGTCCCCGCGCCGCACGCCCCTCCGCGGGTGGCCGGCGGCGCGTCCCTGCGCGGGGCGCTGGTGCTGCTCGGCCTCGGGCCGATCACCATCCTGCTCGGCACGCGCCTGCACACGCTGGGGATCGATCCGATCCTCGGCGTCTACACCCTGCTGACCGTCGTCGCGCTGGGCTTCACGTTCTTCCTCGCCTTCGCGCGCTACCGCGACCCGAGCCTCGACCCGGCGGTCGACCCGCGGCTGCCGCGGGTCAGCTGCCTGGTGGCGGTCAAGGACGAGATCGACGTCATCGACCGCTGCGTCGGGTCGCTGCTGGGTCAGAGCTACGCCGACTGCGAGCTGTTCGTCGTCGACGACGGGTCGACCGACGGGACCACCGAGTGGCTGCGCGCGCGGGCGGCGGCCGAGCCGCGGCTGACGCTGCTGGTCAACGAGACCTCACAGGGCAAGAAGCGCGCGCTGACCCGTGCCGCCGCCCTCGCGCGCGGCGACGTCTTCGTCTTCACCGACTCCGACTGCGAGCTGGAGTCCGACGCCGTCCAGCGGCTCATCGACGCGTTCCGCGCGCACCCCGAGATCGGCGCCCTCAGCGGTCATGCCCGCGCGCTCAACGCCGACACCAACCTGCTCACGCGCATGCAGGACACCTGGTACGAGACGAGCTTCTCGGTGACCAAGGCGGCCGAGGCGGTCTTCGGCGGGGTGAGCTGCGTGTCCGGCCCGCTGGCGGCCTTCCGGCGCGAGACGATCTACAACTACCTGCCGGCCTGGGCGGAGGACACGTTCCTCGGCAAGCCGTTCCCGTTTGCGACCGACCGGCAGCTGACGGGCTACGTGCTCGGCGCGCGGGAGCGTGGCGAGGGGCTCAAGAAGCGCTTTGCCGACTCGCCGTTCGTGACCTCCGAAGACCATCCGGTCAAGCGCTGGGACGTGGGCTACGTCCACTCCGCACGCGTCACCACCGCGGTGCCCGACACGGCCCGGCGCCTGCTGCGTCAGCAGATCCGCTGGAAGAAGAGCTTCGTCCGCAACCTCTTCTTCACCGGCGGCTTCTACTGGCGCCGCGGTGCCGGTCCGGCGTTCCTGTTCTACACGCACTCGCTCTTCGTGGCGGCGGCGCCGATCATGGTCGCGCGCCACCTCGTCCTCGCGCCGCTCAGCGGGACCATGGCGCTCGCCACGCTCTACATCGCCGGTGTGTTCTTGAAGGGGTCGATGTGGGCGGCGGCCTACCGCGTGCACAACCCCGGCGACCCGCGCTGGGTCTACCGGCCGCTGATGAACGTGGTGGCGTCGCTGGTCTTCAGCTGGATGTTGGTGTACTCGGTGGCGACGCTGCACCGCGGGGTCTGGGCACGCGGATGACCGAGCGCCTACGCACCCTGCTGCTGATCGCCGCGATCCTCGCGGTCTACGCGGTCGTCCTGACGCGCGGCCAGCTGGGCGTGCTCTGGTGAGCAGTCTGGAGCGCCCGGTGCGGGTTCCGCGCCTGCGCGCCGCCGGCCGGCTCGTGGCCGCGCTGGTCATCGGGGCCGCCGCGCTCGCGCTGCCCGTCTTGGCCTATCACTTCACGCGCGGGCCGGGACCGGTCGCAGCACAGGTCGCGCCGCCACCGGTGCCCGAGGCACGCGTCGCCCGCGAGCTGGCGCGCGTGCGCGTGCCGCTGGCCGCGCGCCAGGCCGAGCACGGCATCCCGGTCCTCACCTACCACGGCGTCGCCGAGCAGGGCGGTCCCTACGCCGTCACCCCGGAGGACTTCGCCGAGCAGATGGCGGCGCTCGATCGCGCCGGCTACCACACGGTCTCGATGGCGCAGTTCGACCGCTGGCAGCGCGGCCTGCCGGTCAAGCTGCCGCGCGCGCCGATCCTCATCACCTTCGACGACGGCATCAAGTCGGTGTGGATCCACGCCGACCGCGTCCTGGCCCAGCACCACTTCGCGGCCACGATGTTCGTCATCACCGGCCGCGTCGGGACGCACAAGCCCTACTACCTCAGCTGGCCGGAGCTCGAGCGCATGAACAACAGCGGCCGCTGGTCGCTGGAGTCCCACACCGACGACGGCCACCGCAAGGTCCTGATCGGACCTGCCGGCAAGCAGGGCGCGTTCCTGACCCACCGCATGTGGCTGCCCGATCAGCGCCGGCTGGAGACGATGGCCGAGTTCCGCACGCGCCTGAGCGACGACCTCGCGGCATCGGTCCGGCAGCTGCGCGACCACGGCGTGCCCACGGTCGGCGCCTTCGCCTTCCCCTTCTCCACCAGCGACTTCCCGACCAACGACCCGCGCGCGCCCGAGGCGCTGCGCGAGATCGTCGAGCGCCGCTTCACCACGATCGTCGACAACGTCAGCACGAGCTCGTCGATCCCGTTCCACGCCGGCAAGCGCTACCTGCCGCGGATCGAGATCCTCCGCAACGAGGGGACGCGCGGGCTGCTGACCAAGCTCGCCCGCGCCCGCCCGCTGGCGCCACAGCTGCCGCCGCCGGGCAAGGAGTCGGTCTACTCGTGGCTGGACCGCGGCAGCGTCGCGTCGGCCGACCTGCTGCTGCAGGACCGCTGGAAGCTGCCGCGCTACGCGCCAGTGGCGATCCGCCACCTCACCTGGCACGAGGACCCGTTCGGCGAGCAGTACTGGCGCTTCGGCTTCTACGGCCTGCGCCCGCTGGCCGATCTGCTGTGGGCCTTCCGCACGACCGGCGACACGCGCTACCGCGACAAGTTGCTGGCGATCACCCGCAGCCTGATCGACGCCGACGACGCGCGCCGTGACCGCCGCCGGTCCGGGCTGGACCGCAAGACCTGGGACTACAAGTACGGCGCGGCGATCCGCACGCTCGTGCTGGTCAACATCCAGACCAAGCTGCGCCAGACCGGCGACCTGCCGCGTGACGTCGACCACGGCATCGGCCGGATGCTGGTCCGGCTGGGCTCCTTCCTGTCGGAGGGCCGCAACTTCGACGTCGGCAACAACCACGGCTTCGGCGAGGCGACGGCGCTGATCATGCTCGCCGTCAACCACCCCAACTTGCCGCACGCGGCACATTGGCGGGCGCAGGCCGGCCGGCGGTTGCAGGCGCTCATCGTGCGCAACGTCGACGCCGGCGGCGTCCAGGTCGAGCGCTCGCCCTTCTATCACTTCTACGTGCTGCGGCTGGCCACCGAGCTGACCGAGTGGGCGCGGCGCAGCGGCGTCACGCTGCCCGCGTCGTTCGTCCGCCAGACCGAGCGGATGGTGCGCTACGCCACCTTCGTCACCCAGCCCGACGGGACGATCCCGCTGCAGGGATCGAGCGTGGAGATGGACGTCTCCAAGCTCGACCCCCAGGTCTTCGCGGCGCTCGGCGAGCGCTTCGGCCAGTTCGAGTACGCGCGCACCGGCGGGCTCTCCGGCATCCGGCCGCGTGAGCGCAACGTGCGCTTCGAGCCCTCGGGCGACGGGATCCTGCGCTCGGGCTGGGGCACGGCCGAGGACAACAAGCGCTCGACGCACATGACCTTCAACGTCGGTGCCTACCGGACCGCGCACGCCCACCACGACGCCCTGGCCGTCACCTACTTCTCGGCCGGTCACTCGTTGTTGGTGGACTCGGGCCTGTTCACCTATGACCCGGGTCCGTGGTCGACGTTCTTCCGCAGCACGCCGGCGCACAACACCGTCAGCGTCGACGGACAGGACCAGCGTCGCGGGCCGGTGCACCCCGGCCTGATGACCCAGGGTCCCGGCTGGAGCTACCAGTCGGGCAGCCAGGCGCTGCTGGCCGGCGGCTCGCAGCAGCGCCGCTCGGTCGTCCTGCTGCGACGCGACCTGGCGCTCGTGCTCGACGACGTCGTGGCCGACCGCGAGCGCGACATCGTCCAGCACTGGCACCTCTGGCCCGACGCGTCCCTGCGCCGCCAGGGCGCGCTCGGCATCCAGGCGAGCGAGAGCGACAAGCCGCAGCTGGCGCTGTGGGAGGCGACGACAGGCCAGACCGAGCTGGAGGACCGCTCGGGCGAGCGCGACCCGATCCAGGGCTGGTACTCCGACCGCTACGGCGTCAAGCGGCCTGACCACGCGCTGGCCTACCGGACGCGCGCTCAGCACGTCCGCTACGCGACGCTCATCGGCTCGGGGGCCTTCGCGGGCGCGCGTGGCGCGGTGCGCTTCACCTGGGTCGACGACCACCGCCTGGTCGCCCGCGCCTGCGTCGACGGCAGCGCCTGGGAGGTCGTGGTGCGCGAGCAGGCGCGGCCCGGCGAGCGCGTCGCGGTCCGCAAGGTGCGCGGATGCTGAGCGGCCGTGCGCTGCTCGCGGGCGGCGCGCTGGTCCTGCTCGTCGCATGCGTCACCGGCCTGGCGCTCGCCACATCGCGCTCGGGATCGGCCGCGGAGACCGCGCTCGTCGCCGACGACTTCGCCGGCCCCGACCGGCTGCTGACCAACGAGCTCGCCTATCGCGGGCGCGACGCCCATGGCGTGCCGCGCTCGAGGACCTGGACGGTGACCTCCGGCTCGTGGTTCGTCCGTGACGGTCAGGCGTGGACCGGCCCGCCGGACGGCGAGCGGCCGGACACGCGGTCACGCGCCCACAACGACTCGGCCGTGCTGCGCGTGCTGTCCAAGGCGCGGTCGCTGCGCGACGTCGACGTGTCGTTCACCTTGACCAACGAGGGGATGACGACGACCGCGCGCACGCCGGCCGTCGCACATGACGGCGTCCACGTCTTCGTCCGCTACCGCGGCGAGGCCGAGTTGTATGCCGTCAGCGTCAACCGCCGCGACGGCGCCGTGGTCATCCGCAAGAAGGTGCCCGGCGGCACCCAGAACGGCGGGACCTACTACGACGTCGGCCGGCGCGCGAAGCGCCCGATCCCCTTCGGCGACCGCCAGCAGGTCGCCGTCCGCGTGCGTGACGAGCCCGACGGCAGCGTCGGCTTCCGCCTGCGCATCAACGGCCACACCATCCTGACCGCGCGTGACACCGGCGTCGGCGGCTCGCCCCTGCGTGGCGGCGGGCGGATCGGGATCCGCGGCGACAACGACAACTTCCTCGTCGACGACCTGCGGGTCGAGGCGCTGCGCTGATGGCGCGCGACGGCGAGCGTCCTGCCACAAGTACAACAACAACGAGGCAAAGGACATGCCCATGAAGCACATCGGCATCGCAGCGCTGACCGCCCTGGTCACGCTGCTCGTCACCGGCGTGGCATCGGCTGCAACGGTCACGCTGCACGACACCAAGGGTCCGCCGACCGCGACGTTCACGGCCACCGGCGCAGGCTTCACCGCAGGTGAGGCCGTCACGTTCAGCTTCACTCCCGGCGGGACCCACACCATCTCGGCCGGCGGTGACGGCAACGCGGTGACGACGTTCACCGCTCCCGCCGCCACGGTGCCCGGCAAGTACCCGGTGACCGCGACGGGCGCCACGAGCGCGCAGTCCGCCTCGGCGGTCTTCCTCGTCCGGACCAACTGGGCACAAGCCCGCTTCGGCGAGCGCCGCGCTGGGGTCAACCCGTTCGAGAACCTCATCAACCCGACCAACGTCGGGTCGCTGGCCGCCGTCTTCGAGCAGCCCTGCGGCGTCGGCGCGTCCTGGCAGATCCCGACGGTCGCCTCGGGCCGCGCCTACATCGGCTCCCGCGACGGGAAGATCTGCGCCATCAACAAGGCCACCGGCGCCGCGCTGTGGACGCTGTGGACCCACGGGGAGTTCCGCTCGCCGATCGCCGCGGCCTACACCAAGCTCTACCTGACGTCGGGCCGCACGGTGCAGGCCCTGGACTCCAAGACGGGCAAGCGCCTGTGGAAGGGCCGCATCGACGGCAGCGTCGCGCAGTCCTCGCCAGTGGCCTACCGCCACGTGGTCTACGTGGGATCCAAGGACGGGTTCCTGTACGCCTACTCGGCCGACGGCTGTGGGGTGCGGTACTGCGCCCCGCTGTGGCGTGGTCGTGTCGGCCGCGAGGTCCTCGCGGCCCCGACCGCGGTCGACGGCGCGGTCCTGGTGACGGCGACCGACGGGACGATCGTCACGTTCGCCGCGGCGGGCTGCGGCGCGCCGTTCTGCCGGCCGGTGGCCAAGGTCGGCCCGCGGGTTGCGCGTGGCCATCGCCACGGTCGTCGGCACTGGGACTGGCGACCCAAGGCGCTGACCGGCGCGCTCGCCGTCGCCGACGGCAAGGTGTACGCCGGCTCGACCGACGGCCAGGTCCGCGTGTTGAGCCTCGCCGACCTCACGGAGCTCGCGCACACCAAGCTCCAGGGCCGGCCGCGCGTCAGCAGCCCGGCGGTGCTGGGTGACGTCCTGTTCGTGACGACCTCCGACGGCCGGCTCCAGGCGTTGGACTCCGCGACGCTCGCCGTCCGCTGGACCGCGCCACTGCGCGGTGGTCCGTTGGCCGCGGTCCGTCTCGGCGGTCCGTCGGTCGCCAACGGCGTCGTGTACGTCGGCGACCGGCGCGGAGGCACGGAGGCCTTCGCGGTCGACGGCTGCGGCACCGCGGTCTGCGCGCCGCTGTGGAGCTCGGCCGAGCACGGCGGGGCCTCGCCGCGATCTCCGATGGACGGGTCTACACCGGCTCGGACGGCGGGATCATGGCCTACGCCTTGCCGTTCTAGGGAGGCGGGCAGGGAGCGGGCGGTCGCTGTGGCGGCCGCCCGCAGGCCTGTTGCGGTCGCGGGTGGTGAACATCCGGAGGCCCGCTGGTGATCGTGCTGTGGTGGTTTCGTGAACCACGGTTGTGGCGGCGTCGCCGAGGCGGCAGGTTGCAGGATCGTATGTCTGCGACCGAGACGCCCCCGACCCGCCCACCCCTGAAGCGTCCGTCGCGCAAGGCCCCCGCACCGCGGGTCGCCCGCCGATCGAGCCCCGCGCTGGACACGCTGAAGGCCTTCCTCGCCGGAGCGCTGCGGCTGTTGCGCAAGGACCTGCTCGCGGTGGCGCTGGTGATCGCCGCGGCCGCCTTGGCCATCACCTTCTTCTCGTTGCTGGATGACATCGGGCCGGAGTCGGCAGGTCAGCAGACCGAGCTGACCTCGCTCATCTCGCTGGCCCGCAACCACCAGATCGCCGACGCGACGCTGCTCGACCACGACTCCCGTGTCGTCGCCGACACCAAGAGCGGGCTGACGCTCTGGGCCGCCTACCCCGCGTCCGACGCGCAGACCCAGAGCCTCTTCCGCACGCTGTCGGCCGGCGGCGCACGCGTCACCGTCGACCAGCAGGCCGGCAAGCCCGAGAAGCAGATCCTGATCCAGTTCCTCATTCCGATCCTGCTGCTGGTCTGCCTGTTCGCGCTGTTCATGCGGCTCGGGGAGGACGACGGGTCGGGCGGCATCGCCTCGTTCTCGAACTTCACCGGCAAGGGCAAGCGCAAGGGCAAGGGCACCGCCGACCGCGTTACGTTCGACGACATCGCCGGGGTGCCCGAGGCGCTGGCCGAGCTGCGCGAGATCCGCGATTACTTGGCCGACCCGTCCAAGTACCTCGCGATGGGCGCGGGCGCGCCGAAGGGCGTCCTGCTCGTCGGCCCGCCCGGCACCGGCAAGACGCTGCTGGCCAAGGCCGTGGCCGGTGAGGCCGACGCCACGTTCTTCTCGATGTCGGGCTCGGACTTCGTCGAGTCGCTGGTCGGCGTCGGCGCCGCCCGCGTGCGTGACCTCTTCCGCAAGGCGCGCAAGGTCGCGCCGGCGATCATCTTCATCGACGAGCTCGACGCCGCCGGACGCAAGCGCGGCGCCGGCATCGGCCAGGGCAACGACGAGCGCGAGCAGACGCTCAACCAGATCCTGGTCGAGATGGACGGCTTCGGCGGCGACTCGGGGATCGTCGTGCTCGGCGCGACCAACCGCCCGGACATCCTCGACCCCGCGCTGCTGCGCCCCGGGCGCTTCGACCGTCAGGTGACCGTCGACACGCCCGACGTCCACGGCCGTCACGCGATCCTGACGCTGCACGCCGGCAAGCGGCCGCTGGGGCCGGACGCCGACCTCCTGGAGATCGCCAAGCTCACGCCCGGCTTCTCCGGCGCCGAGCTGGCCAACGTCATCAACGAGGCGGCGCTGCTGACCGTCCGCGAGGGGCGGTCGGAGATCGATCAGAAGACGCTGGAGGAGGGCATCGACCGCGTCGTCGCCGGCCCGGCCAAGAAGCATCTGTTGACCGAGGAGGAGCGTTGGCTGATCGCCGTGCACGAGTCGGCACACGCGGTCGTCACCCGCGCCGTCGGTCAGCGCACCGCGACCCAGAAGCTGTCAATCGTCGCCCGCGGCCGTCAGCTCGGCACCGCCGCGCACATGCTCGCCGACCGTGACGCGGTCGTGCAGCAGACGCCCGACCTCGAACGTCAGTTGATCGCCATCGTCGCGGGCGCCGCGGGTGAGCAGCTCGAGTTCGGTCACCTCTCCACCGGCGTGCACGACGACCTCTACGCGGCCACGCAGCTGGCGCGGTCGATGGTCACCTCCTACGGGATGTCACCTGAGCTCGGCCCGGTGACGATCGGCGAGCGCCAGGGCGAGGTCTTCCTCGGCGCGTCGCTGCAGGAGCTCGGCTCGGTCGGCAGCGCCACGCTCGACTTGATCGACCGCGAGGTCGAGCGGCTGGTGTGTGACGCCAAGAGCCGTGCCGAGTTCGTCCTCGATCGCAACCGCGAGGCGCTCATCGAGACGGCCGAGGCGCTGCTCGAGCACGAGACGCTGTCAGGTCTCGCGCTGGAGGCCGTGCTCTCGACGGTGACAACGGTGTCACCCGAGACGCTGGAGACGGTCCGCGCCCCGGCGCGGGAGGAGAGCGGACGATGATGGCCGCCGTGCGCCGCCACGCCGGGGTCGCGGGGCTGGTGGTCGCCGTCCTGGCGATCGTGCTCTCGACCACCGGGCTGGCCGACGCCGCCCGCAAGTCGCTCAAGGGCCGGGTCGTCAAGCTCAACGCGGCCGGGCACGTGCCGTCGTCCTACCTGCCCAAGGTCGCGCCTCGCGCGCGCACGGCAGACAAAGTGGGCAGCCAGACGCCCGAGGACCTCGCCGACGGCTGCGGGCCTCAGACGATCGACATCGGCACCTGGTGCCTGATGGCCTCGCCCTACACGGTGGACAACGCCGACATCGGGAAGAACGACTTCTTCTACGCCTCGCAGAAGTGCGAGGACCTGGGCGGATGGCTCCCGAGCGCCGCGCAGCTCATCGGCGCCGCCAAGCGCGCACGGCTCGCGTCGGTGATCGGTGACTCGGCCACCAACGCCGCGATCGACGAGGAGCCCGACGACGGCCGCAAGGACCGCCGCGAGATGAGCGCGACGCTCATCACGATTGCCGCCGGCTCGTCAGCCGCCGGCTCCCAAGGTGTCAGCGACGGCTCCAAGGGCGATCCGCGGGCCGGTGAGCCCGACCCCGTGCCACAGCCCGCCAACCCCGCGCCGGACACGCTGCAGTACGTCACCGTCTATGACAACGGTGACAAGGGCGGCTTCGCCGGCGCCAAGCCCGTCAGCGAGCCCGAGCGCTTCCGCTGCGCCTTCGGACGCACCCAGGGGCAGGCGACCGAGGACGCCGACGGCTAGAGATCGGTGCCCGCGGAGGACGCGGGCTCGATCGACATGCGGTACCCGATGCCGAAGTGCGTGTGGATGTAGATCCACTCCGGCGAGACCTCGGCGAGCTTGCGGCGCACCTTGCGGACGAAGACGTCGACCGACCGGTCGCGATAGGCCATCTGACCGCCCCAGACCATGTCGTACAGCTCCTGACGCCGGACCACGCGATCGCGGTTCTGCACCAAGGCGAAGAAGATCTCGAACTCGCGGACCGTCAGCCGCGCGCGACGACCGGACACCAGCACCTGGCACTCGCTCGGCCGGATCTCGAGGTGCTCGATGACGAGCGTCCGTGGTCCCGGCGGCGGTGGGTCGGGGACAAACACATTGGCAAGCACGGCGGCATCGTCGTCGGCTGGTGACTGCCTGCGGTAAACGTCTGGCGTCGGACCGGAGAACATGTGGTGAACATCTCCGGCTGAACATGGGTGCGTTTGCAACGCCTGGCGGGACCGCGTAGCGTCGCTGTCCATGTTTCGGTGGAGGAAGAGCCTGTTCGCGCTCGGCGTGGCGTTGGCGGCGGCTGTCTTGGCCGCGGTTGCGCTCGGGCAGGATGTCGGTCTGCAGGTGCCCCCCGTGGTCAAGGTCACGCCGAACAAGGCCGGCACGCCGAGCCATCCGCGGGGCGTCCGGATCGACGCCCGCGCGACCATCGACAGGGCGGCCGACTCCGCCCTGCCGGTAATACGCTCGTTCGACGCTTGGTGGCCCAAGGGCTGGGTCTACAACGGCGCCAAGCACCCCGTCTGCACCGCGGCGAAGCTGACGCATGGTGGCCCGAGCGTGTGCCTGCCGGAGACGATCATGGGCCGCGGTCAGGTCGGCCATCCCGGCGACGCCAACTACATCGGTCCGTCCGGGCGCGTGACCGTCATCAACGGCGGTGCGACGAGGATGAACCTCTGGGTCGTGCTGCAGAACCCGGCGCGCGTCCAAGCGGCGGTCCCGACCACGATCACCAAGGTCAGCTCGTCGCGCTGGTCCTACCGGCTGCATGCCGACATCCCGGGCAGCCTGCAGGTCGTCGCCGGGATCCCGATCACGCTGGATTTCTTCAACGTGAAACTCGGTCGCGGCGACTGGATCGCCACGACCGACTGCCCGCACCTCCACCGCTGGCCTTACCACCTCAGGATGACGTCAACCTCCGGCCAGGTCTTCGACATCACCGGCTCGGTGGCCTGCCGGAACTGACCGCGCAACCGTCACTCCGTCCGGGTGAACCGGAGGATGGCGACCGACATGATCGCCAGGCCCAACACCAGCACCATCCCGACCTCGACGAGCGTGGGCACACGCCAGCCGAACCAGGTGACGCCGGAGTCGAGCGTGCGTCGGGCGGTCTCGGAGATGTCGAGGTGGTGGAACACCAGCCGCCGCATCGGGTCGACGGCGTAGGTCAGCGGGTCGATCCGGTTGAGGACGCCGAGCCAGGCCGGCAGCCCGGAGACCGGGTAGAGCGCGCCCGACAGGAAGACCATCGGGATCACGAACAGCTGCATGATGCTCGTGAAGGTCTGGGCCTGCTTGATCTGGACGGCCACCAGCAGGCCGAAGGAGGTCACGGTGAAGGCCAGCAGCAGGAGCAGGCCGAGGATGCCACCGATCAGCAGCGGGTTGTAGGGGATGCCCACCAGCCCGGCGAGCGCCAGCAGGATCACGCCTTGGGTCGCCGCGATGATCGCCCCGCCCAGGCACTTGCCCAGGAGGATCGACGCCCGGCTGACCGGCGCGATCGTCAGCTCTCGCAGGAACCCGAGCTCACGGTCCCACACCAACGACGCGGCGCTCAGCATCCCCGAGAACGTCACCGCGAAGCACAGGACCCCGGGGAAGATGAAGGTCTTGAGGTCGACGCCGCCGGTGGAGGAGGCCGACAGCGACTGCAGGCCGGAGCCCAGCACGAACAGGAACAGCAGCGGCTGGATCAACCACATCATGATCTGCGCGCGGTTGCCGACGAAGCGGATCAGCTCCCGCTTGCAGACGGTCTTGACCGCCCGCCACTCCGAGTGCCACGACCGCTGCGGCACCCGCGCGGCGACGACGTCTGCGACGGCGCTCATCGCCGCGCCCCCGCCATCGCGCGCATCATCGCGCGGTTCATGCTGCCCACGCCGTCGCTCTCCGCGTCCCGGATCGTCGAGCCCGTGTACCGCAGGAAGACGTCGTCGAGCGTCGGCCGCGAGACGGCGACCGACGTGATGGCGACGTCCAGCTCGGCGAACAGCTGCGGGACGAACGCCTCGCCGGACGCGACGTGGAAGGTCACCGCGCCCTCGGCGACCGTGGCCTCGATCCCGAACCGCTCACGCAGCGCGGCGATGGCCGCGTCGTCATCGGCCGTGCCGAGCACCACGCGGTCGGCCCCGACGGAGGCCTTCAGCGCCTCCGGCGTGTCGAGGACGACGATCTCCCCGCGGTCCATGATCGCGATGCGGTCGCAGAACTCCGCCTCGTCCATGTAGTGCGTGGTCATGAAGATCGTCGTCCCCTCGGACTCCTGCAGCGCGCGGATGTAGCGCCAGATCGAGTTGCGCGTCTGCGGGTCCAGACCGATCGTCGGCTCGTCGAGGAACAGCACGCGCGGCGAGTGCAGCAGCCCGCGGGCGATCTCCAGGCGCCGGCGCATGCCGCCGGAGAACGTCATCACCGGCTGGTCGCGCCGGTCGGCGAGGTCGACCATCTCCAGCATCTGGTCCATGCGGGCCGGGATCACGCCGGGGTCGATGCCGTAGAGCTCGGCGTGCAGGCGGAGGTTCTGCTCGGCGGTGAGGTAGCCGTCGAGCGTCTGGTCCTGGAAGACGAGGCCGATGTGGCGGCGCACGTCGTCGCGCTCGGTGGCGACGTCGAAGCCGCTGACGCGTGCGGAGCCGGACGTGGGCTTGGCCTGGGCGCAGAGCATGTTGATCGTCGTGCTCTTGCCGGCGCCGTTGGGGCCGAGGAAGCCGAAGACCTCGCCGCGGGCGACGGTGAACGAGACGCCGCGGACGGCCTCTATGTCGCCGTAGGACTTGGTGAGGTCGGTGACCTCGATGGCGGAGGGGAGAGGGGTCATGGCGCGGCACGATAACACTACAGTCGCTGTAATTCTACTGCGACTGTTATGCTAAACTCCCAATGGCAGCAAGGAACGAAGGCCTCCGCGAGCGCAAGAAGCGCGCTACCCGCGACGCGATCGCCACCACCGCACGCCGCCTGTTCGCCGAGCGCGGCTTCGACGCCGTCACGGTCGCCGAGATCGCCGTGGCCGCCGACGTCTCCGAGAAGACGGTCTTCAACCACTTCGCCACCAAAGAGGACCTCGTGTTCGCCGGCGGCGACACGCGGCTGGCCCAGCTCCAGGCCGCGATCGCCGAGCGCCCGCCCGGCACCTCGGTGCTCGACGTGTTTCGCGCGAACTCCGCGTCGATGCTCGACGTCGTCGCGGCCGGCGAAGGCGATGACCGTCTCGTCGTCCCGCGGATCGTGCGCGACAGCCCCACGTTGCAGCAGCGGCTGGCGGCGGGGTGGGAGCGCGAGGCCGCCACGCTGGTCGCTGCCGTCGCCGGGGCCACGGGAGCCGACGACGACGACCTCGTCCCCGAGGTCGTCGCCCGCACGCTGGCCTGGACGCTCATCACGATCTTCCGCGCCGCGTTCGACGGGCTGCTGGCCGGCGAGGACCCCGAGCAGCTGGCCGCCCGGCTCCGGGTCCAGTCCGCGCGCGCCTACGACCAGTTGGCGGCCGGCTTGGGCGAGTACGGGGTCGCCGGTCCGGCAGCCGCGGAGCCGGCGTCATAGGGGCTTCGCGGCCGGGATCGCAACGCCCTGGCTCGGTGCCGGCGAAGCGGTCGCCGCTCTAGGATCCGGTCGGTGCCATTCCGCCGACCGAAGCCTCCGTCGCCCGACACGTCCGAGGCCATGCGCGCCCTCGCGGCACGGGTCGAGGACATCGCCGCATCGCTCGCGCACGCCCGAGCCGAGCTGGCCACGTTTCGCGCCGACGCCATGGCCGGGATCGCCGCGGCGATCGAGGACGAGCCGACGATGCGCGGCCGTCTCGAGGCCGCTCGTGGCGACCAGTCCTACGAGCGGCCCTTCACGGTCGAGACGCCGCTCGTCAGCGTCTGCATCCCGACCTACCGCAACTGGAGGGGCCTCGTCGAGCGGGCGATCCCGTCCGCCCTCGGTCAGGACCATCCGTCGATCGAGGTTGTGGTCGTCGGCGACGGCGCGCCACCGGAGACCGCGGAGGCGATCGCCGAGCTCGGCGACGACCGCGTGCGCTACGTCAACCTCCCGATGCGCGGCTTCTATCCCGAGGAGGAGCTGAAGCGCTGGTACGTCGCGGGGACGCCGCCCATGAACCACGCGTTGGAGCTGGCCCGCGGGGAGTGGATCGCGATCCTCAACGATGACGACGCCTTCCGCCCGCATCACGTGAGCACGCTGCTGGCAACCGCGCGCGCCCAGCGGGCCGAGGTGGCCTACGGCAAGCTCGTGTGCCTCGCCCCCGACAAGGAGGACGAGGTGGTCGGCTCGTTCCCGCCCGTGTTCCCGTTCGGCTGGCAGCCCGCCCTCCAGCATCGCGCGATGAAGCTGTTCGAGTTCGAGCTGTCCGCCGCGGCGCTCGACGAGCCGGGCGACTGGAACCGGACGCGGCGCATGCTGCGCACCGGGGTGCGGTTCGCCTTCGTCGACGAGATCCTCGTCGACTACTACCCCAGCCGCCTGTGGACGACCGACCGCTGATCCGCTTCCAGGCCCCGGTCCTGCCATCGGTGGCCGAGATCGCCCCATATTTTGAGGCTGCCGAGCGTGTGCGCTGGTTCTCCAATCAGGGTCCGTGTCTGAAGCTGCTCACGGAGCGCCTGGAGGCGTATCTCGGCGCAGGGCTGCACTGCGTTCCGCTCACCAACGCGACCTCCGCGCTCGCGCTCGGGCTCCGCGCGCTGGTCGGGCACGACGAGCGCCGACGCGAGGTCGTGCTTCCGTCGTTCACCTTCGCGGCGGCGGTCAGCGCCGTGCTCTGGGCTGGGCTGGAGCCGGTGTTCGTCGATGTCGAGGAACAGTCGTGGCACCTGTGTCCCGACGCGCTCGAGGTCGCGCTGGAGCGTGACACGGTCGCCGCTGTGCTGGCGGCGTCGACGTTCGGCACGCCGCCGCCGGAGAACATCCGTGCGCGCTGGGAGACGGCCGCGGCAAAGGCCGGGGTGCCCGTGCTCGTCGACTCCGCGGCAGGCTTCGGGGCGCTCACGGGCGCGGGCGAGCGCCTCGGGGGCCAAGGCACGGCGGAGGTGTTCTCCTTCCACGCCACGAAGCCGTTCGCGATCGGCGAGGGAGGCCTACTGGTGTCGGCCGACGCCGACCTGGTCGCCCGCGTCGCCCGCCTGGCCAACTTCGGCTTCGAGGCCGGGTCGGTGGATGGCGAGGTGGGGCTCAACGCGAAGCTCGCCGAGTGGCCGGCCGCCACGGCACTCGCGGTGCTGGACGGCTTCGAGGCCGTGCTGACCGCCCGGCGAGTCGCCGCCGCCGAGCTGCTGGCCGGCGTGGCGCCGCACGGATATCGGCCACAGGTCACCGACGGCGAGCCGGCTTGGCAGTTCGTCGGCGTGCTCGCGCCGTCGCAGGCCGTGCGAGACGCGGCGATCGAGATCGCGGCGTCCGACGGGATTGAGCTGCGCTCGTACTTCTCGGTGCCGCTGCACCGGATGCCCGCGTTCCGCGGCCTGCCGGTCGCCGGCTCGCTGGCGACCACGGAGCGTCTCGCCAGCCGGATACTGTCCCTCCCGATGGCCAACGACCAGAGTGCGGACGACCGGCGGCGAATCGCCGCGGCGCTCGCGACGGCGACTGCCGCGGAGGCGGCGTGAGCGCTCCGTTCGACGGCCGCCGCTTCCCGTTCCGGGCGTGTGGCGACGACGTCACCATCTACGAGCTCGTGCGGGTGCTCGACCCGGAGACGATCGACATCGGCAGCCACGTCATCGTCGACGACTTCGTGTTCCTCGCCGGCGGGTTGTCCACCACCATCGGCTCCTGGGTCCACATCGCGAGCTTCGTGAGCATCTCCGGTGGGGGAGAGCTCGTGGTCGACGACTTCGCCGGGATCGCGACCGGCACGCGGATCGTGACCGGGACCGATCTCATGGACGGCTCGGGCCTCACCGGGCCGACCATCCCCAGCGACCTGCGGTCCGTGCGCCGTGGGTCCATCCACATCGGGCGCCACGCCGTGATCGGCGCCAACGCCGTGGTCCTGCCCGACATCACCATCGGCGAGGGCGCGATCGTGGGCGCGGGCGCCGTCGTCACCAAGAGCCTCGAGCCGTGGACGATCAACGTCGGCCAGCCGGCGCGGCCGGTGCGCGACCGGCCGAGCGCGGAGGTTCACGCGCGCGAGGCGACGCTGCGCGCGCGCAGCGGCTCGTGACGGGATCGCGTCGATGACCACCGAGCCCAGACGGGCGGCCTCCGCGGAGCCCCGTCGCGGGAGCGGTGCGGTCGGCCGGTGGATCCGTGCCCGGCCGGCAGACGTCATCGACCTCTTCGTCTACGTCGTCGTCCTCAACCTCGCCATCAAGTACGTGCCCTCGGTCATCAGCGAGGGCTTCACGCTCTCGCTGCTGACCGCCGGACTCCTCAAGCTCGCCCTCGAGCTGGTGATCCTCGCCAAGGGCCGGATCGTCGTCAGGCTCCGCGCCGCCACCACGCGGACCTCCAAGCTCGCGGCAGCGGTGTCGTTGTGGGCGGTCGCGGCCGGCAGCAAGCTCGTCGTGCTCGAACTGGTCGACGTGGTCTTCGGCGACGCGGTGAGCCTCGGCGGCTTCGTCTCGGTGTCGCTGCTCGTCGCCGCCCTCCTCGCATCACGAGGCGCGGTGCGCCGCTTGATCGACGAGCCTGCTTCTGGAGGCCCGAAGCCGGCCTGAGCCGGTTGCGGTTCAGCGGCTGAGGTGTGTCGGTGGGGAGAGGCGCGGGAGGACGTCGTCGCGGAATCGGCGGAGTTGGGCGACGTCGGTCTCGAAGATGAGCAGGAGGTAGGCCGCGCCGGCTTCCCGGAGCGCGGCGAGACCCTCGGCGATCTGGTCGGGCGTGCCATACAGCGCGTGGGCGTCGGCCGCGCCAGAATGCTGATAGGCGAGCACATGAGAGCCGGTCGTGGGGCGCTCGGGGTCGCGGGCCACGCCGAGAATTCGCTGGGTGCCGGCAGCGAGCCGACGTCGCGCGGCGGCGGTTTCGGCTTCGGTGTCAGCCACATGGACGTGGCGGGCCACGGCGACGTTCATCGGGTCGAACGGGCGGGCGGTCAGCTGGTCGCGGTAGGCGGCGATGCGATCGGCGATCTGGACGGGCGAGGCGTACTGGTCCAGCACCAGGTTGCAGCCGGCCGCTGCCGCCCGCGCGACCGACGCGTCGCTTCCCGCCGCCATCCACAGTGGTGGGTGGGGTGACTGCGCGGGCTTGGGCTCGACCAGGATGTCGTTGAAGCGCCAATGCGTGCCGGCATGCGAGAACCGGGAGGTGCTCGTCCAGGCGCGCGTCATCACCTCGACGGCTTCGTCGAACCGGCGCCAACCGTCCTTGGGGGCGATGCCGAACCCGGCGAACTCGGCGTGCCGGTAGCCCTTCCCGATGCCGAGATCCAGCCGGCCGCCGGAGACGAGGTCCACGGTCGCGGCCTGCTCGGCCAGCAGGACGGGGTTGTGCCACGGAAGGGCGAGCACGCCGGTGCCCAGGCGCAGCGTGCTGGTGCGCATGGCGAGACAGGCCAGCATCGTCAGCGTGGCCGAGACCTGATCCCAGCCCGAGAAGTGGTGCTCGACCAAGAACGTCGAGTGGAAGCCGAGGCGCTCTGCCTCCTCGTTGAACGCGAGCCAGTCGCGCAGACCCTCGCTGGTCGCCCGGGCGGAGCACAGCAGACCGAACCGCATCAGCGCGCTTCTCCGATCCTCATCGGCCGGCGAGCAGCGCGGCGATGTCGACGTCGCCTCCGCGCAGGTCGACGTCGTCGGTGACGTGGCCGTCCTGCAGCCGGACGAGCCGGTCGCAGCGCGCGGCGACCACCGGGTCGTGCGTGGCGAGCAGGATCGTCGTGCCGCGCTGGGCACGCAGGTCCAGCAGCAGGTCGAGGATCGCGGAGCCGGTGCGCGAGTCGAGGTTGCCTGTGGGCTCGTCGGCCAGCACCAGGCCGGGCTCCCAGATCAGCGCGCGGGCGATCGCCACGCGCTGCTGCTGGCCGCCGGACATCCGCGACGGCAGCGAGCGCTCGCGGCCGCCGAGGCCGACGGCCTCCAGCAGCGCGTCGGCGCGCGCGACGCGGTCGAAGTCGGTCTTGAACGGCACGACCGGGGCGAGCACGTTGTCGCGCGCGGTCAGCGCGCCCAGCAGGTTGAAGCGCTGGAAGACGAAGCCGACGTGGCGGCGGTGCTCGGCCAGCGCGTCGCCGCGCAGCGCGGTCACCTCGCGGTCGTCCACCGTGATCGTTCCGCCGTCGGCGCTGTCCACGCCGCCGACGAGGTGCAACATGGTGGACTTACCCGATCCCGACGGTCCGGTCAAGGCCACCAACTCGCCCGGCGCGACGTCGAGGGAGACGCCGTCGGCGGCGGTGAGCGTGACGCCCTCGTCCAACGTGTAGGTCTTACGCACGTCGCGCAGCGCGACGGCGGATCCGGTCGTGGTCGTGGTTGCGGTCATTCCTCGGCCAACAGGGTTGCGGTGGGCAGGCGCCGCAGCTGGGCGGCGGGTGGGAGGGAGGCGGCGATCGCGATCAGGACGGCCAGCAGCGCCGCGCCGGCGGCGGCCAGGCCCATGCCGGCCGTCAGGCGCCCGGCGAACCACGCGGCCGCGCCGAGCCCTGCCGCCGCGCCGAGCACGCCGCCCAGCACGCCGAGGCCGGCGCCCTCGAGGGCGATGAGTCGCGTCAGATGGCGCTCGCGCCAGCCCGTCGCGCGCAGCGTCGCGATCTCCGCGCTGCGGTCACGCAGGTTGAGGTACAGGACATCCGCGCACGCCAGCCCGCCGAGCACGAGCGTCGCGACCGCAGCCACGTAGTCGGCCGTCCGCACCTGCACGGCGACCGCGTCGCCGAGCACGCTCCCGACGACCGCGCCGCGGAACGACGTCGTCACCGCCAGCAGCGCGGTCAGCGCCGCCACGCCCACCGCCAGCGACACGACGCCCAGCACGGTCCGCCCGGGCACGCGCAGCAGGTTGCGCACGGCCAGCCCGCGCACCGACCGCACGCTGCGCGCCGACCGCGGCTTGCGGACCGCCGGATGCACCGCGGCCAACGGGTCGCTGCGCGCGGCCCGCGCCGCGGGGACCGCCGCGGCCAGCAGCGCCAGCGCGGTCGCGCCCGGGACGGCCAGCAGCGCCCGCGCGCCCGACACCGGCAGCCCGAGCAGCGCGCCCGTCGGCAGCGCCACGAGCGTCCCGGCCACCCCCGCCGCCAGCCCGATGATCCCGACCTCGGTCAGGATGTAGGAGAACAGCTTGCGCCGCGGCCAGCCGACGCAGGCCAGGATCCCCAGCTCGGTCGCGCGCGTGCGCACCGCCGCGGCGGTCGCGTTGACGCAGAACAGCGCGCAGACGACCAACACCAACAGGAACAGGATCAAGGACTTGCGGTCGACCGCGTCGAGGATCACGGTCGCCACGCCCTTCTTCATCCAGCTCTCGCGCAGCGCGACCGCCGGCCGGCCCAGGCGCGACGCCGGCAGGTCGACGGTGACCGCGGTCGGCGACGCGCCCGAGACCACGTCGACCTGCAGGCCGGTGCGCTTGGCGATCGTCTCGGCGGCCACCCGCAGTCGCTCGCGCGACACCTGGTCCGGCCCGGTCACGCCGGCGACGCGCACGCGGATGACGCTGATCGGCGCCCCCGCCTGGGCCGCCGTCTCGTGGCCGTAGACCCCCGAGTCGCTGAAGACGCTGCCGCTCTCGATCGTCGTCAGCAGCGCGGGCGGCGGGATCAGGTAGCCGGCCATGTTGCCGTCGGGTGCCAGCGTGCCGCCGCGCAGCCAGCGTGCCGCGGCAGGGTCGGCGGCGGGCGCGCCCGGCCGGTGGAACGGGTTCAGCGGCGCCGCGTTGGCGTTCAGCGCGTCGGCGAGCTGGTTGGGGTCGAACGTCCCGACGACGTCGTAGCGCGGCACGAAGCCGTGGCCGCGGCTGGGGTAGCTCGCGACGTGCTCGGTGAAGCGCCGGAAGCCGAGGTCGTGCCCGGTCGCGGGAGCGGTGACGAAGCCCGTGCCCGCGGCGTCGAAGCTGGACTGGGCCCCCCACGCGAAGCGGTCGGTCCCGGTCGGCACCGCGCGCACGCGGTCGGGGCCGACGAGCGCGTAGCGCGACGGCCCGGCGATCCAGCGCACGCCGACCTGCTGGGTCCCGGCGCGCTGGCTGCGCAGCAGCGCGGCGTAGGCGTCGTCGGCGGTGACCGTTCTGCGCAGGACCGTGCCGGTGCTGTGGCTGCGCTCGATCGAGCGTCGGGCGAGCGTGACGTTGTCGCGCGCCTTCCTGAACGCCTCGGCGGCGGTGGCGGGCAGCCGCCGCACGGCCACGTCAGCGCGCAGGTCGATCCCGCTGGAGGCCGCCATCAGGATCGGCGCCGTCCGGATGAGGCCGCCGGAGGCCAGCCGCGGCTTCTCGGCCTCACGCAGGTAGCGCCCGGAGACGATCGCGTGGTCGGCACCCTCAAGCTCGGCCTCGGCGGCGGGGTCGATGCCGGCGACCAGCAGCGGGAACGGGAACTCCAGGCGGCCGCCGATCTCGCTCGCGGGGAGCTTCAGGGGGCCGATCTCGAACTGGCCGAGACCGCTGCGCGTCGACCAGCACCACAGCCACGTGCGCGACTGCGGCGCGAACGCCGATGGCGCGTGGGCCGTCGAGGGGCAGACGGGGCCGCTGGCGTAGGTGTCGAAGTACTCGGTGGCATGGAGGCGTCCCGGCTCGCCGCCCTGGCGCGGCGGTGGCGCCGCGAACTCGTTCTTCGTGACGTAGATCGAGGAGTCGGGGTCCTTGACACGTACGGTGCCGCGGTCGGCGGTCCAGCGCGTGGAGATCCGGTACAGCGCGCGCGGCGTCGGCGGGTTCGCCTGCAGGTCGCCTGCGACCGGTAACGGGATCTCCGCGTTGGGCATGATGTAGCCGTACACCGCCAGCGGCGCGGCGACCTCGACGCCCGGCGCGTGGCGGACCGTGCTCAGCTGCTGCAGCGTGATGCCGCCGAACGTGCCGGCCAGGAAGCTGCGCTGGACCAGGCCCGCTCGCCGCTCGAGCGCGCTGACGGTCTTGGGCGGGCGCACGAGCAGGTCGTACGTGCCGCGGAAGTGCTCGGCGACGGCGCCGCGGACCTCCAGGCGCGAGGAGTCCGAGGCGCCGGTGAGGACCGTGAACGCCGCGGTCGCCACCGCGATCCCCGCCAGGAGCGCCAGCGCGCGGCCGCGGCGGTGGCGCAGCTCGGCGGCGACCAGACGGAGCACTTGGCCACCTTAACCGAACAAGGTCGCGCCGACGGCGATCAGACCGATGCGGCGCGCAACCCATCGGCGGCCCGCCGACCGGTTCAGGCCACGTGAGCGGTGTGAGCGGCGCCCTCGGGGATCTCCATCGAGCATCCGCCGCATCGCGTGCAGCCGTGGTGCGCCGCGGCCGAGAGACCTCGGGCTCGCATGAGCCGCTGCGTGAACGTCGCGAGCTCGCGGTACTCGTCGGGCGACAGCCGCCACTCGGGAAGCGCCGGAAGCCCGTCGTAGCGGCGGTACGGGATGAGCGTCGGCGTCACGCCGGCCGTCACCAGCGCCTCGACGCCCTCGCGCGTGGAGCGCTGAGGCTCGAGTCCCACGAGGAGCACTGACGCCACCTGTCCGTGGCCCAGTTCCTCCAGCGCCCAGGCCCACGCGTCGAAGTAGTGCTCGCGCGAGAGCTCGCCCTTGCCCAGGCAGACAGCCGGCCGGATGTCGCGGTCCCAGACTTCCAGGCTCATGATGAGTGAGTCGACCCCGGCCGCGACGAGCGTCCCCAGCCGGTCGACGTCCCGCGGCGGGACGATCTCCACGGACACGCTGAGCCCCAATGACTTGGCGACCGCGACCTGCTCGGCGTAGTAGGCCACCCCGAAGTCGCTCAGGTTCGGGGTGCCGCCCCCAATGGCGAGATGCGTCGCCTCTGTCGCCGCGACCGCCACCTCGATCATCTCGGTGAAGTCTCGGATGCCCAGCGCCTCGACGCGCTTCATCTCGTACGTGCAGTAGAGGCAAGGCTTGCCGGCCGCGCCGAAGATGCACTGGCGCACCGGGGACACGAACAACGTGTCCGGGTTGTGCAGGCGGATGAAGTCGTGCATCGCCTGCCCCGAGGAGGTCGGGCGCCGCAGCTCCGGCGGCTGGCGCAACGGCGGGCAGGACAGGCTCACCGTCCCGTTGCTGATGAGCCAGTCACCGGCGTCCGTGAACTCGAGCCGCGGCGCCGACTCCGTCACGGTGTCGGTATCGAGGAACGCGGTGTTCACCGGCCAGCGGCCGTCCAGCAGGAACACGCTCCCGAAGATGAACCCCGTGTCGAAGTCGAACTCTCTCTGGATGAGCCCGCGAAGATCGCGTTCAGCGGCCACCCCTGAGCACAGCATCTCGGCCTTCAGCATGTTCACCGTTGCGAGGCTCACGTCCGCTCCTATTTCGTTTGAATCTGTCGCGCGTACCTGATCGACTCGCCCACCGACCACATGAGCATGGCCAGGCCAAGCGCTACAACTACGCAGTTGATCCCCGTCACTGCTTCCGCGACGTGGGTCCAGCACCGCGATGCCGGGCGACCCGCGACGCGGTAGACGCCGTCCACCACGATGAAGGTGAGCGCCGCCACGCCGAACAGCGCCATCTCGACAGAGAGGCGGAAGTAGGCATTGCGGCCGACGCCGATGTTGTTGCGATTGATCTCCGTGAAGCCGAACATCAGCGCAGCGATGAGCGGACTCACCGTCACCGCGAGGTACGCGCAGTCCTTGGCGAGCTCGAAGTCAGGAGCCATCGATCGCCACGACCTCGATGTCCGCCGGGTACTTGCTCACGATGTGCCTGAAGCTGGTGACATGCGACCCGGGCGCCAGGACGATCACCCGCATCGCCCGGCCCCGCGGATGTCCACGCGCCTGTTCAGCCCGAGCGATAATGAGGTCGAGCTCCACGCTGGTTTCCGCAGTCGCCAGGACGTAGTCCGGCACACGATGCAGACGGAAACCGCGACGGCCCTCCATCCACGCCTCCCACTTGCCGAGATTCGGGCAATCGAGCTCATGGTCCGGCGGCGTCGGCAGGCGTATGTCGGTGCTGCACGACCGTGGCACAGCACCCTCGATGATCTCCTTGAACCTAGCCCGCTTCTCGTCACGGGTCAGACGGACGACAACAGGTGGTGCGGACGGCTCGGGCGCCGTCGGCGTCGTCGCCTCCGCCTCGGCCAGTGCTTCGTCGATCTCCGCGGTGCACGGAACATCGTCGGGAGCAGGATCTTCCGGGTTCGTGGAAGGCCCGAGCGACTCCAGGAACGCGGGAAGACCGATGACCTGCCGGGCCCGCAGCAGTCGCTGGTTGTGCAGGTCGTCGAGCGTCGCCGTGAGGCGCAGGGCGTCGATCGAGGCCGCGTGCGCGAGCCGAAGCCGGTCGCGGACGGTTGCCGCTGCTTCCTCGAGAACGAGGGCGAGGACGCCGACCTTCTGCTCCTTCGCCGGGGAGCCAGCGCCGAGGATCCCAGCAAACTGAGGGTCGCCCGTGATGCGCCGGCAGAACAGCCCGTGCTGGACGCCGACCGCCGCAAGCGTCGGCTCGTCGAGCATTCGGCCTCGCTCCGCCCCTTCGCCGAGGGCCTTGCGCATCGCCTCGACGGCTGCGACCTCGACGTCGTGGTAGCCGATGGTCGGCTCCACTCGCGCATGCTGCTCTGCGGTGTAGCACGACACCCCGTTGGCCTGGCCGTCGGGGATCCACAAGACGCAGCACCCGACGATCCGGTGCAGCGCCAGGCCGTGCAGGACTTCGGCGAGCAGCCAGCGCGCGACGCTGTGCGAGACGCTTGTGCCGAGCGACCGTACGTAGTACGCAGCGCGGCCACCCTCCTCGACCTCTTTGACAAAGCCGGCGAGATCGTTCAAACGAGGGACTCCCAAGCGTACTCAGGTCGCTGGTAACGCAGCGCCGGTGAGTGGTTACAGGGGATCAGCGCGAAGGCGAACGAGTCATCCAGGAGGAACCAGCGTGACACCGCGAGAGCGGCGCCGACGATGGCGCGGTCGTAGAAGGCAGTGAGCCCACGGTCGTCGGACGCTCGCTGCCTGTTGAACCGCCCGGTGTCTGCGGTCTCGTACTCGAGCACCGTGGCCCCGCGGCGTCGTGCGGCCACGACCGGATCGGGCACCTTGGTTCCGGCGTTGCGCACGACAGCGACGAACAGGGCGCTGTCGAGCGGGATGTCGCCGTTGTTCATGATCGTGGTGGTGACCAGCGGCTCGAGGTCACCGAGTCGCTGCGCGACGTCATTCGCGGCGTGCTCGTCGTGCACGATGACCGCTGCCGGCCGCTCCGAGGCCCGTCCGTCCGAGGCCAGCGCCTCGAGGATCTCCGAGGCCAGGCTGACAGCACTGCTGTGTGCGTCGACGTCACCATCAAGCGCGGCACGCAGCTTCACGAGGTACTCGACCACCCTGATGTTGAGCTTCCGCTCACGCTCGACGGGCCGAGAAGGGCGTGACACGAAGGAGAGGTCGTGAAGCGTCTGCAGCCACTGCGCGAGCTTCGCATTGGACGTCTCGTGCAGCAGGTTGCGCTTCAGCTCTGCGCGAACGGCGAACAGGTCGGCGTGGTACTGGGGCTCGGCGTCGTACCGGGTGGCGTGCACCTGTGTCGGCACATGGCTCGCGAACTGCCTCAAGCAGAACAGCCCGCGTTCGAACTCCCCGACGCAGGTCAGCGCGTGTGCGAGGTAGAAGAGGACCTCGAGCCGGACGATGTGGCGGTCCTCCGGCTCAAGGCGGCCGAGCCACTCGTCGCCGTTGTCGACGAGGTCGAGCGACGCAGCGACGGTCCGCAGGTAGTCGCCGAGCTTCCGAAAAGACCGACGTGAAGCAGGCCGTGTAGCTGGCGTCGAGGCTGGCGGCCTGCTCGAGGTTGGCAACGGCAGTCTCGCCCCAGTGTCCGGCGGGCTGCCCGGCGACGATGGCACGCGCGGTCGCGATGTGCCCGAGGGCGTGAAGACGCTCCGCCTCGAGGTCGTTGGCCTTCAACAGATCAGCGATCTCGGGTGACTCCAAGAGCTCGTATGCCTCTCTGACCGGAGTCTCCTCGCGCGTCTGCCGCGCGAGCCCCTCCAGGTTGTATGCCTTCAGCAAGATGCCGCGCGCGTCAAGCGCCCCGGCCTCGTGCGCGATGTCGTAGTACCTGCGGGCGAGGTCGTGCTCGGTGCGCTCATAGAGGATGTTGGCGATCGGCAGGCCCAGCTCGGGCGCGATCCTCCTCGGGTCCGGGAACTCCATGGCTCGCCATAGGTCCCGGTTGGGCGCGCTGACGGCGCCGAGCTCTTCGATCGTCTTGGACGCGAGGGCCTTGAGGACGAGTTCGCCGGCCGAGGGATCATCTCGCTCGGAGTCGACCGTAGTGATGACCTCGTTCGCGGCATCCAGCCGCTCGTCTACGGACGAACTCTGATCGAACAGCATCGCAACGTTCTGACGCAGGGCCTTCTCGTTCATCGTCGGCTCCCGAGCTCCGCCGCGACGGCTCGTGCGGCGTGAGCGCCAGGCCGGCCGCTCACGAGGCCGCCTGGGAAGGAGCCCGCCCCGCACAGCCGCAGGCCCGCGATGGGCGTCGCGGAGACCGCGCAGGACATCCCGCCTCGCTCGGCGAAGCGGTTCCCCGGAACGACGGGCCCGTGGTCGACGTTGCCGCGGTGCATGCCCCAGCGGGCCTCGATGTCCTCCGGGCCGAGGAACTCCGACCAGAGGTAGTCCGGCGGCCAGTCGGGGATCGCCTCACGGAGCGCTCGCTCGATCAACGACCGCGCCATGCGCTTTGCCGCATCGCCCGTGCCATACGGCGCGAAGAGCACGAAGACCGAGACGGGCGTGTGTCGGCCGCACGACAGGGCCGGCTGCGTCACGGAGTTGGGCGTCACTTCCAGGTAGGGCTGCGACGGCCAGTCCCCGCGGGCGTACTGGGTGAAGTTCTCCTCCATGAGCGGGAGGGCGCCGTTCAGCACCAGCAGCGGCGGGCAGTCCACGCTCGGTTGGTCGAGCACGACGTTCAGCTTGGCGCAGCCGCCATCCCAGTCAAAGCGCGCCAGCTCGTCGCGCCACGGTTCGGCGTGCGGCTCGCCGGCCAGGAGCTCGAACGCCACCGTGTGCGGATCGATCCCGGCCAGGACGGCGTCGAGCGGATCGGTCGTCTCGTCTCCCACGCGGAGGGCCTGCGCGCGGCGGTCCTTCACGACGATGGTGTCGACGGACGCGTTCGTGTGCAGCCGGGCGCCGCGACGACGGGCCGCGTCGGCGAGTTCGTCGGCCAAGTGCTGCATTCCGCCGGCGACCACGCCCCACCCGGGCTCGTCCCACACGCGCCCGAGAGCGAGATACAGCATGCTGTAGGCCGTCCCCGGTGCTGACGGCGGAGCGGGGAACAGGCTCGTGGTCGCCGCCATCAGCATCTGGCAGTCCGCCTCATGGAAGTAGGACTTCATCAACGACTCGAGGCTGCCGTCGAGCAACAGGGAGGCGAGCCCGGGCGCGATCGCCTGCAGCTCCCGGCGCAGGTGCTTGTCATCCGCGTCGGAGCCATCGGCGAACGACATGTAGGCCTCGCAGGCCGCATCCATGTCGCGGAAGAAGCGACGGACGCCGGCCGCCGGCTCGCCGGTTGACCGTTCGATCTCGTCGGCCGTCCGGTCAGCGTCGCCCCAGATGGACAGCCGCCGGCCGTCTCGGCCCTGCGCGCTCACAAGCGGGTCGGCGACCTCGACCTCCAGCCTGGACGGCGAGATCCCAAGGCGCTGGAGCAGATCGGGCTCGAACATCGACAGCGCGTTGGCGCCGTCGTTGACGACGCAGCCACACTCGAGGATGACGCTCGAGCACGCGCCGCCCGGGACCGAGCGCCGCTCGTAGACGTCCACCGAGTGGCCGGCCTCAGCCAGCAACGCGGCGGCGACCAGAGAGTTGTGACCGGCGCCGACGACGCCGATACGGGCAGTTCGTTGCTCCACGACGTGCGGTCAGTACTCGTAGTCAGGGTCGAGGGGGCTGAGGTAGACCTCATCGATGCGGCAGAGCCGGCGGGTCGTGACCATGTCGATGACGTCGGTGACGTCCCCGATCAGGATCCGCGTCTCCCCGAGCTCCGCGCGGACCCGCTCGGCACCGTCGTCGACGGTCCACTTCGCGTTCTGCCAGTCCTCGTCGTATGTGGCGATGTCCCCGGGCACGATGCAGGTGAGGCCCACCCCCGCCCGCGCGAACTCCCGCCGTGAGGTCCGCGCCAGCTGGAGGACGCCGGCCTTGGCCGCCGAGAACACCGGCGGCCCATGTGATCCCTGCAGCGCCCAGTCGCTGGCGATCACGATGGCGTGCGCGGGAGCGCCGGCCCGGAGATGGCGGAGCGTCCGGCTGAGCAGGTGGCCCGTCGCGCCCAGCGTCACGGCGAACGTCTCGTCGATTCGCTCGGGTGACGCCTGCTCCAGTGTGGCCTCGGCGTCGGGATCTGCGGTCGCGCTCGCGCAGTGAACTAGCAGCCTCACCGGACGGCCGACGGCGCGCACCGCCTCGTCGAGCTCGTCGAGCCACGCCGACGTGACGAGCTCACTCGGCATCATCGTGTACGAACCCTCTGTCTCCAGGTCCGCCGCGGTCTGCGTCAGGTCCGCCGCGGCATGGCCCACGGCGATGACGTGGTACCCCTGCCGGGCAAGATGGACGCATACCGCGCGGCCCAAGCCGCGACCAGCACCCGTGACGACCGCAACGGTCTCCGCGCCGTTTTGCATGTGACTCTGTACTCTAGAGCGATGTGCGGACGCTGAGCAAGCTGCCCAGCGCCCGCCCGGCGAAATCTGGCCGAACGACCAGGCTCGCAGTCCGCAACTTCACACAAAATCAGGCTGCGCCTGAGGGGCCGCCGCTCAGAGAGCGGTGGGCGTGAGCTTCAGCCGGTGGTCCCGGCGGCCGAGCCGCCGCGCTCTGAGAAAGCCGGGCTTCCCGCGCACGAGCGCATCGGGGCGCACGTAGGCGTCGTCCCGGTCGCGCCGACGACCCGGATCCCCGAGGGGCCGTGAGGATCGGGCCGGGGCGGTCACTTGGCGCAGCTCTGCATCATCGGGAGCAGTTCGTCGTATGGAGACGTGTCGGCCAGCGTATTGCTGTTGGACTTCAGGAAGGACAGGGGAACCTTGCAATCCGCGCCTTGGCTGATCAGGTACTTGATTCCGCGAATGTCAGGAGCGGTAAGACCAGCCCAATTCGCTCGCTGGACAATCCAGAACAGCAACGAGCCGACGAATGCTCCCTGGTAGCCACCCGCGTAGCCGTTCGGCGCCAGGGCCGTATCGAATGGCAACGGAAAGTGATTGTCCGTCAGCTTCTGCATGAGGTAGTGGTCTTCCAGTTCGGTATCGACCTTGAACCCGGCTGCTTGAAAGGTCTTGACCAACGCAACGGGATCGCCGTTCTGGGGGACGCCTTGAAATCCGAAAAGAATGGCGCTTGCGCCTTCGTGAAGGGTGGTGGCCTTCTTGCCTGTTTTTAGGTACAGAGCGACGATGTTGGTGTTGCGATCGAGAATCGCATCCACGAACCCTTGCTCTGACCAGGATCCGGTGAGCTGCACGATCCGTGCCTGGAAGTCTTTGCTCAAGCCGGCGTCGCTCGCAGCAGAGCCGACCGTGGGCGCACAGTTGAAGCTGTTGTGGGAGCCGTTGACCTGCAGGCCGTTGCAAGCAGACTCACCGTTGGGCGCGCCATTGTTTGTTACGGCTGAGGAGCCTCCACCGCCGAGCACCACGAAGACTCCTGTGATGACTGCTGCGATGATGCCTCCGGCGAACGTGATTCTGGCCGCGGTGATCGTGGCCGGACGCTTGGGACGTCGTCGCTCAGAGCTGATCTCGGGACGATAGTCGCAATCGGGGGGCGTTGACCACCCCATCGAGGCTCGGGGAGGCGCAACGACCCCGGCCCGAGTCAAATGACTCGAACGAGCCGCTGCTGGACTGAGCTCACAAGTCCGCCTGTTTGACTGTCTCTTCCACTACTACCTCGATGATGCGGTCACGCTCGGCCGACGAGGCGGCGTTGGGAACGTCTTTGTCTTGGAGCCGGACGCGGATGGTGCGGGCGACGACCTCCGGTCTCGGTCGCTCGGTTTTGTGCTTGAGGTCGAAGTAGATGGCCCACGCGAGTGAGGCGACGCTGACGACCAGCCCGGCCAGTGAGATCGGGTCGAGGTACTGCCGCGGGACGTGGCCGCCTGTCTCCGAGCGCAGCTCCGCTTCGACTTCTGCCGGTAGCCGTAGTTGTGAGAGTTCAGCGGTCAGACGCTCAGCAGCATTGCGTGCCGTTTTGGCAACTGCCTCATTCATCATCGTCCTCCGCGTCGGGGCGCTCCACGAATTCGCGCACGTCATCCGGCAGGCGGGCACCTGTCACTCGATGCCAGGCCGCTTCCAGCTCGCCGATCCCGAGCTTGGTGGTCAGCCGTGTCAAGTGCCGGGGACCAGGGCCACTCGCCGGATGGGGAAACACGTCGAAAAGGGCGACGCAGCGGATCGTCTGCTCGAAAGCAGTCGCGTCGTCTCCCCGCTGTTCGGCGAGCAGCCCCAGTTGGCCGTACGTCATTGCCATACCGGGCTGGTTGCCAAGTTGCTCTTTGATGGTCAGTGAGCGCTGGTACCACTGCTCGGCGTCGTCGAGGCGCCCACGATCCTGAGCGACCATGCCGAGCTGGTGGTAGCTGCTGGCCATGCCGGAATGGTCACTGAGTTGCTCTCTGATGGTCAGTGAGCGCTGGTACCACTGCTCGGCGTCGTCGAGGCGCCCACGCTGCTGAGCGACCATGCCGAGCTGGTGGTAGCTGGTGGCCATGCCGGGTTTGTTGCCGAGTTGCTCTTCGATGGTCAGTGAGCGCTGGTACCACTGCTCGGCGTCGTCGAGGCGCCCGCGAGCCTGGGCGACCATGCCGAGGTGGTGGTAGCTGGTGGCCATGCCGGGTTTGTTGCCGAGTTGCTCTTGGATGGTCAGTGAGCGCTGGTACCACTGCTCGGCGTCGTCGAGGCGCCCGCGAGCCTGGGCGACCATGCCGAGCTGGTGGTAGCTGGTGGCCATGCCGGGTTTGTTGCCGAGTTGCTCTTTGATGGTCAGTGAGCGCTGGTACCACTGCTCGGCCTCGTCGAGGCGCCCACGCCGGTGCGCGACCATGCCGAGCTGGTGGTAGCTGCCGGCCATGCCGGGCTGGTCGCCGAGTTGCTCTTCGATGGTCAGTGAGCGCTGGTACCACTGCTCGGCGTCGTCCAGGCGCCCACGCTGTTGAGCGACGATGCCGAGCTGGTGGTAGGTCACGCCGAGAAAAACGTCTCTAGATGCGAAGTCCGGCTGGGCTTCGAGCGCCTTCAGGATCCCCTCGTAGGTGCTTTCGCCATTGGACAGCAACCCCTGCGTGAGCTCCCGGTTGGCTTGTGCCCCAACATGATAAAGCCAGAGCTCGCCTTCGGGAGTGTCCAGCTTGGGCAGTTCGCCGGCGGGGCCTTCGATGGCGAGCCGGACGCGGTCGGCCCATTGGTGGCTCTCCTCGATGAGGCCGCGCATGTCGAGATAGCTGTTGAGCGCGTTGGAGATCACGAGCGCGGGCTCCCATCGCTGATGGTCCAGCGCGAAGCTCAAGAGCTGTCCGAGGTTCTGATGCTGGGCGGTGAGCAAGGCATATGCGAGCCTGGCGTCTCCACGGTCGATCTGCTGAGCCAGCCAGCTCGCGTATCCGGCGTGCGCATCCAGGAGACCGGACATCGCCATCTCATGGTGTGTGGCGTACTCGGGGTCGTCATGTCGCCAGCGGGCAGAGAGGAAACTGGGAAGCGCTGGGTGGATGCGAAACGTGTTGGCACCCATGTCGGTCAGCAGACCGACGCCCGCCGCCTCCGACAGCACGGCCTGCCAGGTCTGGGTGTCGGCGTTGCGGAAGCGCTCAGGTGTCTCAGGTGTTGACGACATGATGGCCAGCGCGTCGGCGTTGGCGACCCCGTGCAACAGGCAGAGTGAGATGAGCAGCCGTTGGGCGTCTGGGGAGAGGTGATCGAAGGAGTAGGTGATGCTGCCGGTCAAGGACGTTGTACGTCCCGATCCGTCGGTTTCATTCTCCGGGAGTTCGGCGGCGCCCTTGAGCCCGAGCAGCAGGGCGCTCGGCTCGGTGGTCTCCAGGTGCGGCAAGACGATGCGCATGCTCAGCGGGTGGCCGTCGAGCCAGCGGAGTAGGTCGGCGAAGGCGGGCGTCGCACGTCGTCGTTGGGCGCGGGGGTAGGCACGCAGGCGCCAGTCGGCGTACTCGATCGCCTCGTCGGTAGTGAGGCCGCCGACCTCAATGCGGCGTACGTCGCCCAGCCACGTCTCGGGGGTGCGGCTGGTGATGATCAGCGCGCTGCGGCCACCCGCGGCCAGGCGCTGCACGAACGACTTGAGCTCGGCGGCGTCGTCGTCGGCGAGGGGCGGGGTGGCGCCGGTGAGGTCTGGCATCGAGCGGACGGTCTCGAAGTTGTCCCAGATCAACAGGAGACGGTGCTCCTGCAGGACCTGCTCGACGGCCGTGCGCCGGTCGCTGCTCTGGAGGCGCGCGAACTGAGCGCCGAACACCCGCAGGCCGATCGCGTCGATCATGCCGGCCAGCCCGAAGGAGGCCAGGCCCGGCTCGAACGAGTGCAGGATCACCCACTCAGGGCTGTCGACGGCGCCCGTGTCGCGCCACCAGCGTCCGAATGCCTTGGCCAGCTCGGTCTTGCCGGTGCCGCCGGGCCCGCGAAGGACCATCACGCGCTGATAGGCGGCGGCGACCTCCATGTCATAGAACAACCCGTCACGACCGATGAATGTCCCCACGACGCTGAGCGGATCGTTCTTGTTCTCGTCACTTCGCTTTCGCAGGTCGTCGAGTGTGTCGTCCAGCGGCACTGACGGGCGGGTGCGGCGTAACGCGGGGAAGTGCACGTCTTGGCGCAGGTAGTGGACGGGCACAAGCCAGTCGGCCAGCGGCATCTGGCCCTTGGGGCTCGGCCGGTCGGGTCGTTCGGCCAGCCGTCGGCGTCCAGCCGTTACGGCCGCGCTGGTGGGATCGCCGGCGAACAGACGCTCGTAGAAGGCCGCCATGAACTCGGCCGCCGCGACGGCGAAGATGGTGTAGGCCATCCCGACCACCGAGGAGGTGCCGTCCTGCAGCAGGCGCGTGGCGATCGCCGCCTCGAGCTCCTTGCCCACCGCACCCGACTGACACGCGTTGAGGACGACCAGCGGAACCTCGGCGTCGCGCAGCACTGACGCGAGGCTCCCTGCCGAGACTCGGTCTGGTCCGCCCTCGGGCTTCTCGAAGACCAGGACGCCCTCGCCTGCGGGTGCGCGCAGCATCGTCGACTGGCCGAGCAGGCCCGGGGCGCGTCCCGCGAGGATGCCATGGCCGTCGAAGTGAACGACCTGAAACGGTCGGCCCTCGGCCCGGGCGGCAGCGAGTTCTCGCTTGAGTGCCTCGAGGGTCGGCGGCCGCAGCACGACGAGATCGACATCGCCTCGCACGGCATCCAGCCGCTCGAGCAGCGGCCGAGCGACCATCCGATAGCCGACGTCCTCTGTCCCGCCGGGACGCGAGATGACCATCAGGACGCGTAGCCGCTCACCGCCGACAGCGTGTGCCCGCCCTAGCTGGGTCACCGACAGTGCGCGCGAGATCGAGCCGAACTCCAGCGCCAGCGGACTCGGGCGGCCGGGGTCGCGCATCAGCTCCCACGGCAACCCCAGCGCCACGGGCGCGTTCGAGCGCACTACCAGCTCGCCGCCGCGCATCTTCACGTATGCGTCGCGAGCGGGGCCGGCGCTGAACACCGCGTTGAAGATCTCCTCGCCCCACCCGCGCAGTTGCTCCTGCACCTCGGGACCCTTCTCCCCGTAGACGCCGTATGGCACCAGCAGGTAGTCCTCCAAGTACCAGCGCAGGTCCTCAAGCGCCTCCGGGCCGACTGGCCAGTCCAGTACGAACGGGTCGGCCACGGGCCCCAGCAACGCATCGCCGTCAAAGCCTGCCGAGACGGTCACGTGTCCGTCTGCGGCGACGTCGATGACCAACCGATCGCTCACGCAGTCTCACCCATGGGCCGACCCTATTCATGATCGTAGCTGTGTGCCAACGCTTTCGACTGCCGTCGCCTCGGCGAAGGCAGCAGCCAACCGGAACTGGTGCGGCCTATAGGAAGCGGCGGCCCTGGCGCACTCGGGTCAACAGCCTCACGCGTGCGCGATGAGGCCGTGTCGTCAGGCAGTTGCCGCTGCTAGCGGTTGTGATGCATGTTGCGGATCGCCGTGCGGGAAATGGAGATGAACTGCTCCCAGTAGTCGGCACCGTGCGCGCCGTGCAGGCCCACCGGGATGCCGATGTGGCTCAGATCCCCGGCGATGTCGTCCACCAGCGTCCGGGCCTGGCTGGCGAGCAGGTATGGCGAGAGCTCGTCGAGCTGTGTCTGCTGCAGCCAGCGCAGGATCCGCGTCAGCGCGCGGTAGCCGGGGATCCAGTCGTAGTGAAAGGGCAGATCTCGTTCCGAGGAGAGCCGCAGGAGTGCGGCCCAATCGTCGGATTGGATGGCGTAGTGGCGGTCGTCAGAGACGCGAACGACGTCGATGACGCCGGCCTCGTGCAGCTGAGCCAGGCCTTCGCGGACGTTGCGCTGGGCGAAGCCGGCAGCGGCGTTGATGATTCCGCCGGACAGCCGCGGCGCTCGGATCGTCAGTAGGACGCGGATCGCCTCGGCGCGGACGCCGAGGCCGAGGAGCCGTCGTAGCCGGAAGGCGAAGTTGATCGGGTCGTTGAGGCGGGGTGGCTGGGACTTGCCGGAGGTCGTCAGCGGCGGTCGCGCGAAGCCGTGCTCGGAAAACGTTGGGTCAAGCTCTTCGCCCAGGACCGGAAGTCCATGGAACAGGGGCTCGAGCACGTCGATCGGGGGTTGAGGACCGGCGCCTGCGGGTGGCTGGCGCCGCCGCGCGGCCGCCGCCCAGGCCAGTGCCGCATCGGCGAGCGCGCGGTCGGTGTCGTCGGTGCAGAGGTTGCGCAGCCGCTGGGTGCTGACGAGTGGTGCGTTGAGCGCCAGCCAGTCGAGAACCTCGTCGAACAGCCGCGGGTCGCTACGCCCGGTGTGCAGGGTGAACAGGAGCAGCGCCTCGGGATCGGCGGCCCGTTCCTCGCGGCGCTCCGGAGGCGCCGCGGAGAGGCCCATCTGCGACCACTGCTCCCACGCCAGTTCCAGCAGCGCGGCGGTGACTTCGGCTCTAATCGTCGCGGCCGTCATCTTCAACTCCGAGGTCGGCGAGCGCCCGCGCGAGCGCATCGTCGAATGGGCCGGGCATGTTGTGCGTCCGCGCCCAGCGCGCGCCGGCGCGAAGCTCGGCCGGGGTCGGCTCGAGCCGGCGCAGGTCAGCAAAGTCGCGAGGCTCGCGTCGGTCGGCTGCGGCGTAGAGCTTGAAGGAGATCTGGTCGATGCGGGAGGCAAATGACACTCGCAATGCGGGGCCGTAGTCACGCTCGATCAGCCGGCCGGCGAAGCCTGTGGGCAGCCCGAGTTCGAGCAGGCTGGTCGGCCCGGGGTTCAGCCAGTCGGGCTCCAAGCCGAGGTCTCGCGCGACCAAGGCCGCCGCGCTGGCGATCGCCGGTGGCAGCGGATCGGCGGACACCAGTTCTCCGTCCCGTTCCAGGGCCAGGATGTCGACATCGCGGGTGCTCCTCGCGATGGCGTCGATCGCGAGGAGGCCGCTGCCGCCGATCACCACGAGGTGGGCGTGATCCTCTGCGGTAACGAGCTGCTCGCCGAGCGCTGCTAAGACCACGTCGAGCTGTCGCGTGTCGATGTCAGGCATTCGGGCTACGGATATTATACATCCGAGCTACGGATATATGAAAGTCCGGTTGCTACGCTGAATCGCTCCCGGTGGCTGACTGTGCGGCGATGCTCTGGTCGATGCGGCGCTTGTTGAGGCCACAGGCTCAGGCCATGTCGCGTCGGCTGATGTGAGGATCTCCAGTTGCGCTGAGTGCTCCGTGCCCGGCGGCGTGGAGGTCGGTTCGATCGCTCTGTCGCGCAGCAGATCGTAGGCCGAATGGCGCCTGCGGCCGAGTAAACCAAGCTGGGTTAGGCCACGGGCATCAGAAGTGGCGCGTAGCCGCTCAGACGGAGTCAGGCGCGAGCAAAGAAAAGGCACCGATTTCCGGCGCCTTTCCCGCATGGCCAGTCCCGGATTCGAACCGGGGACACCACGATTTTCAGTCGTGTGCTCTACCAACTGAGCTAACTGGCCTTGGTGCGGAAGCGTAGCGTGGGGAGTAGGGTCGCCGCCGTGTCGCGACGCTGGATGGTGGTTGTCGGGTTGCTCGTCGTCGCGCTTGCGGCCGGCGCGTATCTGCTCGCGGGCAACGATGAGCCCAAGCAGAAGGCGGCGGTTGACGATCCGCTCGCTGAGGCGTTGGCGTTCGCGCCCGCGGCTTCCCCGGTCGTTGCGCAGTTCGATGTCCAACGCGGCTCGCAGCAGGGCAACGCCCTGCGTGACTTGGCCCGGACGTTCCCCGCGGCCCGCTTCGCCGCCGACGGCGTGCGCCAAGCGGTCAGGGGCCTCGGCCTGGACGCGGACGCGGACCTGCCGTCGATCCTCGGCGGGCCCGTCATCGTGGCCGGACCGGCGTCGGCGGCGCGCGGTCTCTCCGCCTCGATCGCGTCGCTGCAACTCGACCTCCCGGCGATCGTCCGTGCAGGCGCGACCGCGGCGGTCATCGGACGCTCTGCCGACGACGTCACCGCCGTGCTCGACCGCGCCACCTCGGACGGCCGTCTCCACAAGCTGCCCGACGTCGCGACCGACATCCAGCAGTACGCGCTCCCCGACGACACCGCCCGCCTCGGCGTCCGCGACGGCGCCGTCGTCCTCGCCCGCGACACGCAGACCCTCAAGAGCGCCTTCGCGCTGCACGACAACAAGGGCGGTCTCACGCGTACGACCTTCGACGAACGCCTCGGCCCACTCGCCCACGTCCCCGCGCTGATCCGCGCCACCGCGCAACCGCGCGCGTTGATCTCCGCCAAGGCGCAAGGCGTCCCGTGGGTCGACGCGCTCCGTAATGGCTCACTCGCGGTCGCCATCGAGAAGCCGGGCGTGCGCGTCAAGATCCATCTCGCGACCGACCCCACCAACCTGCAGGCCACGGACCTCCCGATCGCGCCCGGCGCGCAGCCGCCGCGACCCGCTCCGGGCACCCGACCGATCAACGTCGCGATTCGCGACGTCGCCCAGACGATCCACGTCCTGGACGCCACCAAGGACGGCCTCGACCTGCCGTTCCTCAAGCCCGTGCAAGACGCGCTCGCCACGCTGGACTCGCTCAAGAGCCCGCTGAAGACCTTCGGCCGCATCGATGCCGACGCGCTGATCGACCAGCTCACCGGCACGACGACCATCACGCCCGAGGCCGACAACAAGCTTGCTCTCCGTGCCGAGCTCACCGACGGCGGGCCGCTGCGCACCGCGCTGAACCGTCTCGCCGCGATCCCGGACGTCGCGCTCGATCTCGCCAACGTCAGCCTCAACGTCGACCGCGACGGCGACACCTACACCATCACCAGCGACGACAAGCCCCTGGCCAAGGCCGCCGTCCTCGGCGACACGCTGGTCGTCACCAACGACCTGCGCGTCAGCCTCCGCGGCATCGCCGACCGCGCGCCCCAGGCGGCGCCGAACCGCGGTGCGCTCGCCTTCCACGTCGGCGGCCGCGCCTTGCAGGACCAGCTCGTCACCCGCCTTGGCCTTCCCGACCTCGCCCGCCTGGTCATCGGCGGCTTCGGGAACGTCGACGGCACGGCGCGCGCCGAGCGCAACGGCGTCGACCTCGACGCCACCCTCGAGCTCAACGACTGACGCTCGCACGCGGGGTGGGGCAGGCGGGCCCGTCTGACGCGATCACGTCGCGTCAAACAGGCCCACCCGCTCGGAGGCTGCGCGCCTCGGCTGGCGCTACTGCCCGAAGGCCATCACCTGGTGGATGCCCGACGGCTTGTTGGTGTACTGCATGGTCGTCAGCGGCAGCGGCGAGAACGTGATGACGGCAGCCTTCTCCGTCCACTTCGAGACATCGCTGCCCTGCTTGGCCGTGATCGACTTCGCTGCACCGTCGATCGCCGCCCACAGCTCCTTCGAGCACCGCGACACGCTGCCGTCACCGCAGTACCGGAGCCCGTACTTGCCGCGGACCTTCTGCCCCAACTCGGTGCGCAGGTCCTTGCCCATGTACTGGTGCCAGCCGCTGTACTGACCACCCGGCGGCAGGTCGAAGCGGCTGATGCGCCCCTCGAGCTGCTTGCACAGGCCACTTCCCAGACGGTCGCACAACCCGGCGTCGGTCACCGCCTTCCACGCGGTGTCCAGGATCACGGCGCCGGGGTTGTCGATGTTGCCATCCCCGTTCGCATCGACCCGCGAGCCGCCCGCGTCGTACCACTGCTGCAAGGCGACAACAGCCGCCGTTGCCCCCGCCGTCGGCGACTTGCCGCGCGCGAGCATCGCCTTCAGCGTCGGCCACAGCTGCGTGATCCGCACGTCCTCGGTCGCTGCCGCGTTGGCCGACGCCAGCACGTTGGCCAGCGTCGCCTTCGGGTAGCGCGCCAGTTCGCTCTTGAGCATGTCCACCCGCTGGATGCCGCCCTCGCTGCCGAAGCGATCATCACCGGCCGGGAAGTTCGCCGCCGGCTTGTTGTTCCAGTTGACGATCACACCGCTGGACGGGTTGATCACCTGCGGGTGCTTGGACGCCGGCAGCTCGCCCTTCCACTCGTACTTGCCGCTGCCGTCGACCGGCAGGTCGCCGCTGACGCCCTTGGGCCGGACCGGGATCGCGCCCGAGGTGTAGAACGCCGACTCCGTCGCGCTCGCGTAGAACGAGTTGAACGTCTGCGGCGTCTTCTCCGCGGCGTGCACGAAGTCACGGGCGTTGTGGACACGGCCGAACGTCATCTGCTGGTTGAACAGCTGGTCGACCGTCTCGCGTCCGTAGGACGAGCGCTTCTGTGACAGGGCGACCTGCTTGCCGGTCTTCTCGTCCTTGGCGTAGCCGATGACCGGGCCGTGGACCGTGCGGTAGAAGACGGCGGTCGTCTTCCCGGCGCCGCCGACCTTGGTGATCGTGCCGGCCGGCACCTTCTCCATCTTCAGGCACTTGCCCTTGTAGGAGTACTTGACCTTCGACCCGCCGCAGAGCTTCTCGGCGTAGGTGTCGATGATGTCGGCACCGGCCGAGGTCAGCGACCACGCGTAGTCGGCGCCGTGGCCGATCAGCATGTAGCCCGGGAACGGCGCGGACGTCACGCCCTCGACGTTGATCGACGGGCTCGTGAGCTGCATCTCCATCGTCAGGCCGGGGTAGTTGAAGCCGATCTGCGGGCCGCCGACGAACAGCGGCTTGCCGGTCGCCGACTTCGAACCCGAGACGATCAGGATGTTGCTCGCCAACTGGCGCTTGCCCACCGACGCGGCGCTTGCCGACGCGGCCTTCGCCCCCGGCAGCTTGATGAACGAGTTCTTGAACGTCCCCTTCTTCAGCCGCACCATCCCGGACGGCTTGCTGACGCTCACGCTCCCCTGGCCCGGGAAGGACTTCGACGTCGTGGTGCTGGCCTCGACATCGTTGCGGGCGCGCAGATCGGAGAAGGCCTTGTCGCCCGTCTTGGCGCCCAGCTTGGACCGCAGCCCATCGAGGAACAGCGCGTTGTCGACCTCTTGGCCGCCACCCTCACCGAGGAACTGCGACTTGATCGCGTTCAAGGCATAGATGTCGGTCCGCGTGAACGGCGGCGAGGTCGGCTGCGCCACCTGCATGCGCGCGTTGATGCCCGCCAGGTAGGTGTCGATGTCGTTCAACAACTGCGTGCCCTGCGCTCCCGAAGCCTTGATCGCCTTGGTCTGCAGCGCGGTCGCGTCGGCGACGACCTTCTTGGACGGCGCGTAGTTGTACAACCCGAGCACGAGGTTGATCGCCGGGACGCCCGGCATGTCGATCAGCCCGGCGATGCCGTTGTAACGCGCCTGGTTCAACAACAAGGACTGGTCGGTCGCCACCGCGTAGCCCGCGCCGAAGATCGCGCCGGCATCGGTGTCGGCGTAGATGTGGGGAACGCCGTAGTTGTCGCGCTTGATGCGCGCGGTCACCGGCCCGGCCGTCGGCGAGGTGCCGCCGACCGTCTCGCTGGTCACGAACGACGGATCGCTCTCGGGCAGCAGCGCGGCGGACTTGTAGTAGCCGCTGCCGTCGGTGCTCGGCTTGAGCACGTCGTCGGTCACGTTGCGAAACAGCGGCGTGATCCGGTCATACATCTTGGCCTGGGTGTCGGCCGGCAGGACGCCGGGCACGGTGGCCCACGGGACGCCGGGCGCCTCGTTGCCATGGGGGACGATGTTCAGCGTCGTGTCAGCCGAGGCCGTCGCGACGGGGATGGCGGCAGCGAGCGCGAGCGTCGCTGCCAAGATGGCGCGCGTGGGGTGCACCGTGGACCCTCCTCCTGGAGATCGCGCGTCCGCATGGACAGGCGGGCGCGTGGGACGAGGGATGACAGTACTTGACCAATCGCGATCCGGCCGCAGCTTCGCCACAGCGGCGAACCGACGGCGGGCGGACCTGCCTACTTGTCCCAGGCCTGGAGCTGCGCGAGCGGATCGACCGGGACGCTGGCCTTGTCCCGCCGCCAGCCGCCGATCCAGATCTCGAAATGCAGGTGCGGTCCGCTCGCGTCGCCGGTCTGGCCCACGCGGCAGAGCTGCTGACCGGCCGCGACCGCCTGGCCGACGGTGACCGCGAACGTGTCCTTCTGGCAGTGGGCGAAGAAGAACGAGCGGCCGTCGGCGGCGTCCATCGCCAGGTAGAAGCCGGCGGCCGACGCCTGGTAGTCCCGGGCGATGATCGTGCCGGCCAGCGGTGCGACGACGGGCGTACCCTCCGCCGCGAGCACGTCCTGGCCCTGATGCTCGTGGCCCGCACGACCCGCGCCGAAGCGTCCATCGGGCCCGCCGAAGCTGTGCACGCCGGCGACCGGGAAGACGCCGTCGTTGGTGATGCCGGGGTCGGGCGCGGGGACGGCGGGCGGGCCGACCACCGGCGGTGAGGCCAGCGGCGCCGGCTTCGCCTTGACGGTCAGCGGCGCCTTGCCCGACGCCGACGCACGGCGCAGCAACTGCCCACCGGCAGGGCCGGCGGCGTGCAGCGAGACGACGTAGCGGCCGGGCTTCAAGACGGCGTCGCCCGGCCATGCCGGATGCAGCAGCAGCCCCGTGCGCACACGCCCGAGCTCCACACGGACGATCGATCCCGACGCGCCGATCGGCCGGAAGACGACCCGCGCCGTCACCGCACGGACGCCGCGCTGGTTTATGCGGATCGCCAGCCGCGGCGGCACGCCTTCGGTGAGCGTGTGGCGCCCGATGCGAAAGACCGTCGCGACCGGGTGCGCGGCGCTCGGCCGCCCGTTGGGCTGGCCGAACTCGGCGCCGCCCGGGCGGGGATAGGTCGGCGCGGAGGCCGCGCCGACGGAGACCGAACCGGCACCCGACGCCTGCGCAGGCAGCGCGACGCCAAGGGCCAGAAGGCCGGGGAGGAGGAGAGGGAGGCTGCGCCTGCAGGACCCGCGCACACACCAAAGGTCGGATCGCCGCCGCCGGAATCTCGCTCTGCAACCCGCCTTGCGCAGCTTCGAGGAGCTTCGCTGCAGCTTTCCTAGCGATCCAGCATGCGCTGCAACATCTCAGCCGCGCCATCCTTGGCCAGCGGCTCGTTCAGGTTCCCGCACTTGGGCGACTGCACGCACGACGGGCAGCCCGCCTTGCACTTGCACTCGCTGATCAGCCGGTAGGCGTCGGCCACCAGCCGCTCGAAGCCCAGGAAGCCCTGCTGCGTGATCCCGACGCCGCCCGGATGGCCGTCGTAGATGAAGATCGTCGGCCCGCCGGTCTGCGGATGCATGTTGGTGGACAACCCGCCGATGTCCCAGCGGTCGCACATCGCCAGCAGCGGCAGGACCGCGATCTGCGAGTGCTCGACGGCGTGCAGCGTCCCCAACAGCAACTCCAGCGGGAAGTCCCGCGCGAGCAACGAGGGGTCCAACTCGTACCACAGCGCCTGCGTGCTGAAGGTCGTCTCCGGCATGTCCAGCGCGCACAGGTCCAGGACCTCGTGGTCGGGCAGCCGCTTGCGCTGGTAGGCCATCACCGTCTCGGTGACGCTGACCATCCCGTAGGACAACACCACGCCCATCGTCTCGCGGCGATCGAGCAGCCGCTCGATGTGCGTGTCGGTCTCCTTCTTGGGCTGGGTGTACCAGTTGCCCGTGAACGGCTCGACGAGCGCGCGGCGGCCGTGCAGGTCCAACTCGCTCACCGAGTACGAGCGCCCCATGTGCAGGTACACCGCGCCGTCGTGCACCGTCGAGAACGCGCGCGCCGCGTCGACCGAGCCGAGGATCTCGCCCTGGCTGAGATCGACCACCGCGAACGAGTCCGGCGAGCCCGAGCGCAGCGACACCCGCGCGGCCGGGTAGTCCTCGGGATGGCGCAGCGTGAAGCGCCCGCCTCGCTCGACCAGCGACCCGCCCGCGACCAGGTGCTCGCAGTGCGCGCGCACCCGCGGCCCCAGAATGTCGGCGTCGACGTCCGGGTCGATCGGCCCCTCGTGTGCGGCGCAGAGCAGATGTGGATCGTGGATCTGCTCGTTCTCGTAGTTGACGATCGCGCTCTCGACCGGACGATCCAGGAACTCGTCGGGGTGGCGGCAGAAGAACTGGTCCAGCGCGTCCTCGCCGGCGACGTAGACCGCCAGCCCGCGACCGCGCCGCCCCGCACGGCCCCACATCTGCTTCAACGAAGCCACCGTCCCCGGGAACGTCACGACCACCGCGGCGTCCAACGCCCCGATGTCGATCCCCAGCTCCAGCGCGTCGGTGGTCACGACCGCCAAAAGGTCACCGCTCACCAACCGCCCCTCAAGCTCGCGCCGCTGCTGTGGGGTGTAGCCCGCGCGATACGGCGCGACCCGATCGCGCAGCGCCGGGTGCGCGTCGGCTAGCTGGTCGGCGATCAGCTTGGCCACCAACTCGACGCCCTTGCGCGACTTCACGAAGCAGATCGTCCGCGCACCCTTGACCACCAACTCGGTCACGAGGTCCGCCGCCTCGCCCAGAGCGCTGCGCCGCGTCTGCAGCGCCTCGTCGGTCACCGGCGGGTTCCACATGGCGATCGACCGCGCCGCGCCCGGCGAGCCGTCCCGCTCCACGTGCGCAAAGCCGTCCAGACCGGTCAGCCCTTCAGCAAGCTCGACCGGGTTGGCGATCGTCGCGCTCGCCAGGAGGAAGCGCGGGTCGGTCCCGTAGGCGGCCGCGATTCGCCGCAGCCGGCGCAGCACGTTGCCGACATGGGAGCCGAAGACGCCGCGATAGACGTGCGCCTCGTCAACCACCACCACAGCGAGGTTGGCGAAGAAGTCACCCCACGCCGCGTGGTTGGGGAGGATCCCCATGTGCAACATGTCCGGGTTGGTCAGGATCAGGTTCGAGCGCTTGCGGATCGCCGTGCGCTCCTCCCGCTTGGTGTCGCCGTCGTAGATCGACGGGCGCACATGGCGACCGAGTCGGAAGGACGCGATCGCGCGCGCCTGGTCCTGGGCCAGCGCCTTGGTCGGGTACAGGTACAGCGCTCGCGCCTTCGGGTCGCTGCACAAGACGTCCAGCGTCGTCAGGTTGAAGCACAACGACTTGCCCGAGGCGGTCCCGGTCGTGACGACGAACGGCCCGACGGCCGCCGCGTCCCACGCCTCGGCCTGATGGGCATACAGCTCGGTCACACCCGCACCGCGCAACCCCTTCGCCAGGGTCGGATGCAGATCGTCGGGCAGCGGCTCCAGCACCGGCTCGCGCGCGCCCTCGAAGGCCTGGCGCACCAGCCGGGCATCCGACCGCCCCTCGTCCAGGAGCGCGGTCCAGGGCTCGTCGCTGCGGGTGGTCGCCACGCGCAGCGGGCCCGGGGAGGCGCCTACGCGCCGGTCGGCAGCTTGGCGACGCGCAGCCAGAACTCGCGGAACGCGCGCACGGTGTCGAGGTAGTGCTCGAACGCCGTCGGCTTGGTCACGAAGCTCGACGCGTGCAAGTCATAGGCCTTCTCGACGTCGGTCGTCGTGCCCGAGGTCGTGAAGACGACGACGGGCAGACGGCGCAGTCGCGGGTCGACGTCCTCGCGCAGCGCGCGCAGCACCTCGAAGCCACCCATCCGCGGCAGGTTGAGGTCCAGGACGACGAGGTCCGGGCGCGCGGCGGTCTGAAACGCACCCTCGCGGCGCAGGAACGCCAGCGCGTCCTCGCCGTGGCGCACGACGTCCAGCGCGACCGTCGGCTCGCTCTCGGCCAGCGCCTCACGCAGCAGCTCGACGTCGGCCTCGCTGTCTTCCACCACCAACAGGCGGTGGGTCCCCTCGACCTGCGTCATGCCTCGCGTACCCCCTGCAGCGTGACGATGAAGGTGGAGCCCTCGCCCGGGGTCGACTCGACCCGCACGCTCCCGCCGTTGGACTCGACGATCTTCTTGACGATGGCTAGGCCCATGCCGGTGCCAGGGTACTCCTCGGACGTGTGGAGTCGCTGGAAGAGTCCGAACACGCGCTCGTGGAATCGCGACTCGATCCCGATGCCGTTGTCGCTGATTGCGATCTCCCAGCGACCGTCCTGCTGCTCGGCGTGCGCCCGGACGATCGGCGCCGCCTCGCCGCGGTACTTGAGCCCGTTGCCGATCAGGTTCTGCAACATGGAGGTCATCTCCCGTGGCTGGGCGGCGACGGTCGGCAGCTCGCCCCGCTCCACCGTCGCGCCGGTGTCGGCGATCGCGTGCTGGAGGTTGGCGACCGCCAGGTCCCAGGCGTCGTCGAGCGCGATCGTCGCCTCGTCGTCCTCACGCGCGCGACCCGTGCGCGAGTACTCCAGCAGGTCGGTGATCAGCTGCGACATGCGCGCCGCGCCGTCGCTGACGAAGCCCAGCCAGGAGCGCTCGCGGTCGTCGAGCTTGTCGCCCAGACGGCTGTCGAGCAGCCCGACGTAGGAGGTGATCGTCCGCAGCGGCTCCTGCAGGTCGTGCGAGGCGAGGTAGGCGAAGTGCTCGAGCTCCTCGTTGGAGGCGCGCAGCTGCGCCTCGCGCTCGCGCAGCTCGACGGTCATCGCCTCGGCCAGCCGCACGGCGCGCCGGCGCGCGGTCCCGAGCGTGCGCAGCAGCGCGGCGGCGAGCAGGCTGACGAGGATGCCGGCGACCGCGATGCCCCACGGGACCGCGCGCTCGCTGCCGGTCAGCGGCGAGCCGGAGCGCGTGTAGGCGACCGCCCAGCGGCGGCCGGAGACCTCCAGCGTCGCCACGCGCGTGTGCTTGGGATCGCGCTTGCGCGACGCGCGGCCGGGGCGCAGGTCGAACGGGACCGCGTTGTGCGTGATGCCGGTCGTGGCCGGCACGGTGGCCGCCGGCCCGAGGTCGTAGACCTCCAGATCGGCGACGGTGGCGTCGGTGCCGAGGATCCCGCGCAGCAGGTTGTCGAGGCGGAACGCCGCGTAGACGACGCCCGCCCACTGGCGCGGCGCACCGGTCTGCGACGGCGGTCCGCCGTAGATCGGGACCATCAGGTCGATGCCCAGCGACGACCCCGGCATGCGGGCGAACGAGATCGGCGCGGTCGCCGCCGGCCGGCCCGTCCGGCGCGCGAGCAGCGCAGCGCGGCGACGGTTGGGCTCGGAGAGGAAGTTGAGGCCGAAGGTCCGGTTGTCGGTCGGCGGCGGCTCGAGGTGGTCGCTGATCAGCGCCTCTTGGGCGTTGGGCGTCAGCGGCGGGTAGGGCGCGAAGCGGGCGCGGATGATGCCGCTGGCCGCGATCGCCTTGCGCGTGCGGTTCGTGTAGGCGGCCAGCCCGGCACGAGGCACGTAGGACGCCGAGCCGATCGTCTGCACGCCCGGGAAGCGCTGGATGACGTCCTGGTCGGCGAAGTAGTCGTGGAACTGCTGGTAGCTGACGTCGTGGTCGGCGTTGAACAGACCGGCCGCACCGCGCAGGATCTGGCCGTAGTCGTCCATCCGACGGTCGATCGCCGTGACGGCCGCGTGCGTGTCGTCGGTCAGCTGGTCGCGCTCGCGGTCATGCAACCGGGCGGCTGCCGCGTAGGTCGCGACCGCGGTCATCACCAGCAACGTCGCCAGCAGCAGGGCAGGCGCCATCCGGACGAGGACGCCGCGCCGCTCCATCCCGTCAGTGCCCATGTGCCTCCGGTGGCAGGGAGGACAACCCTGTCCGCGCGGCCTCATCGCCGCGCAGGCGGGCGCGCAGCCGCTGCCAGAAGCCGGTCTTGCCGCGGCGCGGGCGCCAGCGGGCCGGGGGCGGGACGGTGGTGCGCACGAGCGCGACCCAGTCGTCGAGCGGCAGCTCGCCGGAGATCAGCCGCGCCAGCCCGGTGGTGACCGGTGCGTCGAGGCCGGCGCCCTGCAGCGCCTGGGCCAGCAGCGGCACGCCCTCCATCGCCTCGACCGCCTGGCCGATGCGCCCCGGGATCTCGGCGGCCGGGACGCCGTCGGCCAGCAGCTCGCCGGCGCGGCGGTTGCGGGACTGCGGCGCGAGCGCGGTGGCGACCAGATCGCCGGTGCCGGCCAGCCCGATCAGCGACTCGGGCCGCGCGCCGAGGCCCTCGGCATAGCGCCAGACCTCGGCGAAGATGTGGCCGGCGGCCGCGCCCGCTGCGTTGAGCCCCTGACGCTCGGTCGCGCCGGCGGCCAGCGCGGCCGCGTTCTTGGCGGCGCCCGCGAGCTCGACGCCGACCGGGTCGTTGGACGCCTCGCAGACGACGCCGGCCTTCTGGAAGAACGACGCGAGGGCCAGAGCGAGCGCCTCGTCGGAGGAGGCCGCGACGAGGCCTGCGCCCTCGTGGACCATCTCGCTCGCGTGGGCGGGCCCGCCGACGCAGGCGACGCGGTGGGCCCCGAAGTCGGCGGTCAGCAGCACCGTCGGCGGGGTGCCCGCGGGCGGCACGAGGCCCTTGGCCAGCGAGACGATGGCGGCACGCTTGGGCAGTCCGGCGGCGGGCAGGCCGGCGATCACGGTGTCCAGCCCGCGCGACGGAACGGCGAGCAGGACGTAGTCCGCACGCGCCAACCCTGCGCCGACGGCCTCGATCTTCAGCGACGCCGGCAGCTTGACGCCCGGCAGGTAGACCTGGTTCTCGCGGTCGGCGTTGAGCCGCTCGGCCTGGACCGCGGTGCGCGCCTGCAGCGTCGTCCGAACCCCGCCGCGCGCCAGGAGGACCGCGATCGCCGTGCCGAACGAGCCCGCGCCGACCACGACGGCGCGCCGAGCGCCGGGTGTGGGCAGCGAGAGAGACGGCCGCGGGCGGTCGGGCACGCCGCGAGCCTAAATGGTTGATCGGCGAGGTGGCGCGGCGCCTGTGCAGACCTCAATGCCCGTCCTGTCCGGCCGATGACCAAGAACATGGAGCGCGCCGTGGCAGGGCTTGAGCGCGCCCGCCGCTGCCGCTGGGCAGATGTCGGTCGCTCTGCCCATCCCGAAGCAGCAATCGCGGGCCGTGAGGCAGCGCGTAGCGCGCTGGCCGGCCACGACGATGCGCGCCTCGTCCTCGTCTTCGCGTCCGGCTCCTACGACCTCTCCGCGCTGGCCGCGGCGGTCTCCACGGTCGCGGGTGACCTCCCCGTCGCCGGCTGCTCGTCGGCCGGCGAGATCGATCGCTCCGGGGCCGGAACCGACAGCGTCGTCGTGCTCGCGCTCGGCGGCGAGGGCTTCAGCGTGTCGATGGCGGCGGTCTCCGCCTCGGTCGACCCGCGCGATGCCGGGGCGCGCGCCGCGGCCTGCATCGGCGACGTCGCCGAGCGCGAGCACCGCGTCCTGCTGCTGCTCACCGACGGCACGTCGGCGCGCCAGCCCCAGATCGTCCGCGGCGCCTACTCCGTCGCCGGCGCGGGCGTGCCGCTCGTCGGCGGCATGGGCGGCCAGCCCCGCCACGGCGAGCCCCCGTCGCTGATCTTCGGCGGCGAGGTCCTCCACGATGCCGTCATCGGCGTCGCGATCGGCTCCGACGCGCCGTTCGGCGTCGGCGTCCGCCACGGCTGGCGCCCCGTCGGCGAGCCCATGCTCGTCACCCGCGCCGCGCCCGGCCGTGTGCTGGAGCTCGACGGCCGCCCGGCCGCCGAGGTCTACCGCGAGCGGCTCGGCGGCAAGCAGCCCGTCGAGGTCACGCTCGCCCATCCGCTCGGCATGCGCCGCCGCGTGGGGGAGGCCCACGTCCGCTGGGTCGGCGACGACGACGCGCCGGACGGCTCGCTGAGCTCGTCGGTGCCCGCCGGCGCGATTGGTCTGGCTGATGGAGAGCGATGTCGACGGCGTCCAGGCGGCCACCGACGCCGCCTGCCGCGAGGCGCTCGACGGCCTCGGTGGCGAGCCCGCCGCCGCGCTCCTGGTCCTGGACTGCAACGCCCGCCTGCTCTTCCTCGGCGAGGGCGTGACCGACGAGGTCGGCCGCATCGTCGAGCACGCCGACGGCGCCGCCGTCGCCGGGCTCTACACCTACGGCGAGATCGCGCGCACGCACGGCTCGGCCGGCTTCCATCAGCAGACGCTCGTCGTCCTGGCCATCGCATGAACGACGCCGCCGCCAGCTGGGCGCCCCAGCAGCTCGCCGAGTTCCTCGGCGCGGTGTCGGAGTGCCAGGACGAGATCCACGCCGCCCGCGAGGGCGTCGAGCGTGCGGCCGAGAGCGTCGAGGCCGAGTGCGCCGCGCTGATCCGTGGCGACACGGTGCTGGCCTCGGTCGGCTGGCTGCGCTTCGACGTGCCCGAGCGTCAGCTCGCCGCGGTCGCCGCAGCGCGTGAGGGCGTCGTCGACGTGCCGGGCACCGGCCCGTGCATGGCGGTCGCCCTGCGGTTGGAGGGCTCCGACGCCCATCTGATCATCGCTCGCGCAGGTGCGCCCTTCACGCCCGAGGAGACGACGCTGCTGCGCGGGATGGTCCGCGGCCTGGCGCTCGCGATGCGCCTGCTGGAGACCATCGACGCCGAGCGCGGCCTGCGCGCCCGCGCCGACCTCGCCGCCGCCGAGAACGTCCGTCTGCTGGAGACGCTGCGCAAGCGCCAGCGCGTCCTGGAGGCGATGGCCCGGATCCAGCGGGCGATCTCCCGGCGCGAGCCGCTGGAGGGTGTGCTGGAGACGATCGTCAGCGCTGCCGGCGAGCTGCTCGGCGACGACGCCCCCGCGCTCGTGCTCGTCGATCCCGACGACCCGGGCTGGCTGACCTTCGCCGCCCAGCGCGGCTACGACGCCGTCCTGGCCGAGGACGACAGCCGCCACCGCGTCGGCGTCGGCGTGACCGGCCGCTCGGTCGCCGAGGCGCGGCTGATCGTCGTCGAGGACTACCCGTCGATGCCCGACACGCGGGCGTCCTGGCTGCGCCACGGCCTGCAGGCCGCGATGGCCGCGCCGGTCCACGAGGACGGTCGCGTCATCGGCAGCCTGCTGCTCTCCTCGTTTCGGCCCGGCCGCGTCTTCTCCCGCGCCGAGCAGGACATGTTGTCGTCCTTTGCCGAGCATGCGTCGCTGGCGCTGACCGACGCGCGGCGCGTCGACACGATGCTCCACCAGGCGCTGCACGACGCGCTGACCGGGCTCCCCAACCGCGCGCTGTTCACCGACCGCCTCGCAGCACGCGCTGGTCCAGGGCCGTCGCCGCGGCGACGCTCCTGCGGCGTGCTCTTCCTCGACCTCGATCGCTTCAAGACCGTCAACGACTCGCTCGGCCACGCGGCGGGCGACGAGCTGCTGGTCGCCGTCGCACGGCGGCTCGCCGACGTCGCTGCGCAGCGCCGACACCGCCGCGCGTCTGGGCGGCGACGAGTTCGCCGTCCTGCTCGAGGACTTGGCCCAGGTCGACGAGGCGGTGCTGCGTGGCCGAGCGGATCATCGCCGCGCTCGCGCGCGCCGATCGTCGTCGCCGGCCGCGAGGTCTACGTCGAGCGTCGTCAGCATCGGCATCGCCGTCGGCGGCCGACGAGGCGCCGACGAGCTGCTGCGCCACGCCGACGTCGCGATGTACCGCGCCAAGGCGCGACGGCAAGGGCCGCCACCGCGTCTTCGAGGACAGCATGCAGGCCGAGCGTGCGTCGAGCGGCTCGAGCTCGAGGCCGAGCTGCGCGCGCGCGATCGAGCGCGACGAGATCGAGGTCGCACTACCAGCCGATCATCGACGCTCGACGGCCGGACGCTCGCCGGCGTCGAGGCGCTGGTGCGCTGGAGCCATCCCGACGCGCGGGCTCGTCGCCGCCGCCGCAGTTCATCCCGCTGGCCGAGGAGACCGGGCTCGATCGTCGAGCTCGGCCGCTGGGTGCTGCGCGACCGCCTGCCGCCAGGCCGGCGCGCTGGCTGGCGCGAGTTCCCGACCGCCGAGCCGCGGATCATGTCCGTGAACCTCTCGGGCCGCCAGCTCGCAGGACCCCGACATCGTCGCCGACGTCGCCGCGGCGCTGGCCGACAGCGGCCTGCCCGCCGCCGCGCTCGTGCTGGAGATCACCGAGACCGTGCTCATGCACGACACCGAGGCGACGATCTCGCGGCTGACCGCGCTGAAGGCGCTCGGCGTCCGGCTCGCGATCGACGACTTCGGCACCGGCTACTCGTCGCTGCGCTACCTGCGCCGGTTCCCGATCGACATCCTCAAGATGGCCAAGCCGTTTGTTGATGGCCTTGACACCGGCGACGACGAGGGCCGCGCGCTGGCGCGGGCGATCGTCGACCTCGGCGTCGTCGCTTGAAGCTCGCGTGCATCGCCGAGGGCATCGAGGCGGGCGCCCAGGCCGACGTCCTGCACGACCTCGGCTGCGGCATGGGCCAGGGCTTCCACTTCGCGCGGCCGATGCCCTCGGACGCGATGACGGCGCTGATCGCCGAGCCGTCCGGCGCCGGCCGCGCGTTCGCGATGCCGTCGACGCTGATTTAGCGCGCAGCCTGTCGCACGTCCTTTGCGGGGTCCGACCCCGTGGTGCGAGCGTCGATGGCGTTCAGTGCGCGGCGTCGGATGGTCGTGCGGGGCGTGGTCCGTCGGCACCGAGGGAGTGAGCGGGGTGGGCGTTTCGGTGCGCTGGCTCGTCGTCCGCTTGCGCCCGGGAGGGTGGGCCCGTTTGCGGCCGGCATACGTCGGTGAACGGGCCCACCTCCGTGCCCGAGCGTCTGCACTACCCGGGCCGAGGGCCGGCTGCAACGAAGCGCGTGTTACCCGCGATATACGCGGGTTCCGCGCGATCGACGTCGACCGCAAAGCGGATGGCACCTGGACGTTGGGATGCAACGTCAGGGTGCCGTCCGTTCCGTGCACGATCCGAATCTCCCGCCCGGGCGCCGGCGGAACGACGAGTCGGCGGCACGAGCCGCCCGCCCCAGACGCCGGCGGACGGCAGGCCCCGCCGCGAGGCGCCTGCCCGCTCTCACTCCCTCGGTGTCGACAGACCACTTGGCGCGTAACGACCAACGCCGCGAACTGGGCGCCAACGACGTCGAGACCCGCCCGACTACGCCTCGTGGGCGTCGAGCATGCGGCCGAGGTGCTCGCCGGCCGCTGCAGCTGCTCCGGCGTTCCCGCCTCCTGGATCACCTGGAGATCGAGGATTCGCGCGCTGAAGCGATCGATGGCGTTCGTGCCGACGATCGCGTGGCAGGGCACGCCGGCCTGACGGGCGCGCGTGGCGATCTCGCCGGCGATCTTGCCTTCCAAGGTGGTGGTGTCGAGCCGGCCCTCGCCGACGATGACCGCGCGCGCGGCGCGCATGCGCGCGTCGAAGTCCAAGGCCTTCAGGATGAACGCGGCGCCCGGCTCCAGCTTGGCGCCGTAGCGCGCCCACAATCCGCCGGCCAGGCTGCCCGCCGCACCGGTCATCGGGACCCCGCGCGGGTCCTTCGGCAACGTCGCGGCCTGGTGTTGGAGGCGTCGCTCGAGCTTCTTGATGGTCTTGGCGTCGGCGCCCTTCTGCGGACCGAAGCGCGCGGGCGCGAGCTCGAACGGCGTGCGCACGTCGCAGAGCACGACCAGCGCCGTGCCCTGCAGACCGCCGGCCTCCTCGATCGCCTCGATCGCGCCCTCGCCGCCGTCGCTCGTCGCGCTGCCGCCCGCGGCCACCAGGACGACCGCCGCGCCCGCGGCCGCGGCGGCGACGATCAGCTCGCCGGTGCCACGAGTCGACGCGGCGAAGGCATCGCGCTCGTCGTCAGCCACGCGGTGCAGCCCCGATGCCTCGGCCACCTCGACGATCGCCGTCCCGCCGTCCTCGACCAGCGCGAAGCCCGCCGCGGCGATCGGCCGCCCGAGCGGGTCGGTGGCAGGCGCTCCCGCGGTCTCGCCGCCCAGCGCGGTCAGCAAGACCTCCAACGTGCCCTCACCGCCGTCGGCGACCGGGCAGAGGTCGGACGGGACGAGCCCGGCGCGCTCCAGCCCTGCGCCGATGCACGCGGCCACGCGCGCGGCGCGGATCGTGCCCTTGAACGAGTCGGGCGCGACGAGGACGGGAGGGTGGTAGGGCGGCATGGCGGCAGGCGCGCCGACGCACGTGGCTACGGCATCGCGGCCCGCGCGGTTCTACCAGACGCGCGACGCTCAGTCGCGCTCGCCCCAGCCCTCGCCGCGCTCGGCGGGGACGATCCTGCGCAAGGTGTAGATGTCGCTCTCCTCCAGCGTCTCGGCGTGCTGCTCCAGCTCCTCCCACGGATCCCAGACCGCGCTCAGCAGCCGGCCGGTGATGCCGTCGCTGCGGCGCGAGCCGAGGTAGACGGCGAGCTCGGCGCCGTGGGTGAGGGGCGTCCCGCCGTTGTCGCGCTGCTCCACGGCCTTGGCGTAGAACGCCTCACCGACGGCCTGCGGGCCGGCTTCGAGGACCTCGTCGAGCATGGTGGTGTTCAACGCCCCGGGCGCGATCGCGTTGACGTCGATGCCGTCGCCGGCGACCTCGTGGGCGAGCGTCTCGGCAAAGCGCACGACCGCCGCCTTGGAGGCCGCGTAGGCCGACAACATGGGCAGCGGTGACGTCGCCCCACCACCCGAGAGCTGCACGACCTTGCCGCGCTCGGACTGCCGCAGATGCCCGAGCGCGAAGCGCGCGGGCAGGACCGACCCCATCAGGTTGATCTCGATGGCACGGACCCATTGCGCCCACACGATCTCGTCGATCGCGCCCTTGGGCCCGTAGACGCCCGCGTTGTTGACCAGGATGTCGAGCCCGCCCAGCTTCTCGGCCGCGAAGGCGACGAGCTCCTGGGCGGCTTCGGGCACCGAGACATCGGCCGCGTGCGCATGGACCTCGCCGGCGGCGGAGAGCTCCTCCTGCGCCGCGGCCAGCGCCGCCACCGAGCGCGAGCAGATGACGATCCGCGCACCCTCGCGCAGGTAGGCGCGCGCGATCTCCAGGCCCAGCCCTCGCGCCCCGCCGGTGATCAGCGCGGCGCGACCCTCCAATGTCCCGCTCATGCAGGCCGTCGCCCGACCGAGGCGTAGCGGATGCGCGGGTCGCGGGCCAGCGACTTGGCCAAGAAGCCGTTGGCGTCGACGACCAGGTCACCACGCAGCACGTCCGGGATCCTCGTCGCGTCGAGCTCCCGGTAAGCCGGCCACTCGGTGGCGATCACGAGCGCGTCGGCGCCTTCGGCTGCGGCGAACGGATCGTCCATCAGCGTCGCGCCGCAGACGTCGCCCGGGAGCGAGTGGACGGCCGGGTCGTGGGCGCGGACCGTCGCGCCGGCGCCGAGCAGGTCGGTGCAGAGCTCGACGGAGGCCGAGCGGCGCAGCGTGTCGGTCCCGGGCTTGTAGGTCAGGCCCCATACGGCGATCGTCTTGCCGGCGAGCCCGTCCGGCGGCGTCGCCGACGCGTCGCTGCCGAGCAGGACGTTGATGGTGCGGCGCGTCCAGCCGCGGTGGGCGACGTTGCTGTCCCACACGCCGTGCAGCAGCGGCGTGAGCAGTCCTTCGCTGTCGCCGATGCTGGTGAGCGAGCGGATGTCGCGCGCCAGCGTGCCGCCCGCGAAGGCGCCGCCCGGCCCGAGGTAGGCCCGTGGCCCGATGCGCGCCTCGCTCTTGAGCGCCGAGGAGACCTCACCGGCGTCGGCGCCGACGCGCTCGCAGACCGAGGCGACCTCGTTGATGAACGTCACGGACGTCGCGAGGAACGCGTTGAGGGCGTGCTTGGTCATCTCGGCGGACTCGATGCCCATCCAGGCGATCTGATCGGTGATCGGCGCAAGCAGCTTGGCGATCACCTCCTGACTGTACGGATCGCGGACGCCGACGACCACGCGATCGGGCTCCAGGAAGACGTTGATGGCCTTGCCCAGCCGGAGGTTCTCGGGCGAGTAGGCCAGCGAGATGCCGGGCGGCGCAGCGGCCTGCAGCAGCGACGTCGAGCCGACCGGCAGCTGGGAGGAGATCAGGACGACCGTGCCGTGGTCCAGCAGCGGCAGCAGCGCGCGGACGCGATCCAGGACGTAGTCGACGTTGGCGTTGTCGTCGGCGTCGACCGGCGTGTCGTAGGCGACCCAGACCAGCTCCGCGCCGCGCACCGCCTCGGCGGCGTCGGCGATCGGGTGCAGGCTGTCGCTTTCCAGGCCGTCGGCGATCAGCTCCTTGAGGCCGGGCTCGAAGAGCGGCGGGATCCCGCGCGACAGGTCCGCCACGACGGCGCTGTCGGTGTCGTGTGCGGTGACGTCGTGGCCGACCGACGCCAGCGCGGCGGCGGTCACGGTCCCGAGGTGCCACAGTCCGGCGACGCAGACTCTCATGGCGTGGGGAAGCTGCTGTGCGTGGTCACCGGGCAACTATGGACCGGTCAGGGCACCGCAGCGAGGAGAAAGGGGTGCCAACGGGCAGGGTTGCCCCCTGGGCTACGCTCCCGCCCATGCGCGTACTGGTGACCGGGGCGAGCGGCTTTCTCGGACGCGCGGCCTGCGCGCGGCTGCTGGAGGAGGGCCACGAGGTCGTCGCGCTCGTGCGCCGGCCGGGCAGCGAGCCCGCGGGGACGCGCGCGGTGGCGGGGGATCTGGCCGAGCCCGTGACGCTCGTCTCGGCGGTTGCCGACGCGGCGCCCGACGCCGTCCTGCACCTCGCCGCCGAGATCGCCTCCCAGCGCAACGCCGCGAAGGTCTGGACGGTCAACGTCGAGGGCACGCGCGCGCTGCTCAACGCGTGTCGCACGCTCGACAGCCCGCCGCGCGTCGTCTTCACCTCGACCGTCGTGACCGGCGACGCCGGCGGAGCGCTGCTGACCGAGGACGAGCCGCTGCCGGTGGTCACGCCCTACGGGCGCTCCAAGCAGGAGGGCGAGCGGATGCTGGCCGAGAGCGGACTGCCATTCGTCATCGTCCGGCCCTCGCACGTCTACGGCCCGGGCGGCTGGTATGCCGACGAGCTGGTCGCGCGCCTGCGGCAGCCCGGGCGCTTCTGCGTGATCGGCAAGGGCACCAACTTGTGGGATGTTGTCCATGTCGACGACGTGGTCGACGCGCTCCTGCTCGCCCTGACGGTCCTGCCGGTCGGCGAGACCTACCACTGCGTCGACGACACGCCGATCGCCTATTACGACTTCATGGCCTTGACCGCCCGGACGCTCGGCCTCGGCGCGCCCCGCCGGATCCCGGCGCCCGTCGCGCGGCTGATCGCGGGCGGCGCGGCGGTCGAGGCCGTCGTCCGCTCCGCCCGCTCCAGCAACGCCAAGCTCAGGGCCACCGGATGGGCACCGCGCCACGCGAGCGCCGAGACGGGCGTTCCGGCGGCGCTGAGCGCCGCCGCCTGAGCCGCTACTGGTCCAGCTGATCGACGGTGCAGGCCGACGGCGCCTTGTCGTCGCGCCAGCGCTGGACCTTGGCGCCGTGACGGATGCGGTTGTCGGAGACGTGGTCGAAGGTGACCTCGACGACGAGCTCGGGCCGCAGCCCGACCCACGAGAGGTCACGACCGGCCGACCACCGTGACGGCTCGCCGGTGCCGCGCTCGCCGGTCTCGTACGTCGCCAGCTTGGCGGGCAGCTCGCGCTTCTCCTTGGCCGTGAAGCCGGAGGTGTGGCCGACCCCGCGCAACGTGCCGTCAGGCTCGTAGAGCCCGAGGATCAACGCGCCGACCGTGCCTTCGAGCTTGCCCGGGCGCCAGCCGACGACGACGGCGTCGATCGTGCGCACGCGCTTGATCTTGACCATGCCGGTCCGCTCGCCGGGCAGGTACGGGGCGTCGGCCTCCTTGGCGATCACGCCCTCCTCGTCGAGCAGCCAGCCCTGCGCCTCGTCGGCCGCCCAGACCACCGGCGTCAGCTCGACGCCCTCCAGCGCCGCGGCTTCCAGTGCCGCGCGGCGCTCGCGGTAGGGCCGCTCCAGCAGGACCTCGTCGTCGAGCGCCAGCAGGTCGAAGGCCACCATGCGCGCCGGCGTCTCCACCGACAGCCGCTCGATCCGCGACTTCGCCGGGTGGATCCGCTGGCCGAGCGTGTCGAAGGAGGACGCGACGATCTCGCCGTCCAGGACGTAGCGGCCTGCCGGCAGCGACGCGACCACCTCCGGGAAGTAGCGATCCAGCGGCTTGCCGTTGCGCGAGGCGATCTCGACGCTCTCGCCGTCGACGAACACCAGGGCGCGGAAGCCGTCGAGCTTGGGCTCGTAGGCCCAGCCGTCGCCCTCAGGCAGCGTCGTGCGCGAGCGTGCGAGCTGGGGGGAGAGCGGGGGCGTGAGCGGGAGCGACATCGCCCTCAACCGTACCCGTCCGCAACTGCAGGATGACGACGGCGCCGAGCACCAGGACGCCACCCGCGAGCTGGCCGGCGCCGAGCGCCTCGCCGTAGATCGTGGTCGCCAGCGCGACCGTCACGACCGGCTCGGCGGTCGAGACGATCGAGGCGCTCGCCGGGCCGACCTCGCGCAGTCCGACGAAGAACGCGCTGACGCCCAGCACGGTGGAGCCCAGCGCGATCGCCGCGATCCAGCCCCAGCCCGCGGCGGCGAAGTGCAGATCGAGCGAGCCGCTCCCGAGCCCGGCGACCCACGTCGAGGCCGCGGCGCCGGTGGTCACCAGCGCCGCCATCAGGAAGGCGTCGACCGTGCCGACGAGGCGGTCGGCGACCAAGACGTAGGCCGCGTAGATCACGGCGGCGCCGACCGCCATCGCGACGCCCACGCCGTCGAGCGCGCCGAGCGAGCCGCTCGTGAGCACCAAGGCGGCGCCGGCGCTGGCCAGCGCCAGCGCGCCGACGCGGCGTCCGGTCACCCGCTCGCGGCGCAGCACGACGGCACCCAAGAACACCAACATCGGATAGAGGTACAGCAGCAGCGAGGTCAGCGACGCGTCGAGGTGCGTCAAGGCCCCGAAGAACAGCCCGGCCTGGACGGCGTAGCCCGCTGCGCCGAGGCCGAGGCCGGCGAGGATCACGCGGCGGCTGGGGAGCTGCGCGCCGCGGACGGCCACGATCACCCAGAAGAGCACGGCGGCGAGCAGGAAGCGGACCGACAGCAGCGTGACCACCGTCGCGCCGGCCGCGTAGGCCTCCTTGGCGAAGATGGCCATGGCGCCGAAGGCGCAGGCCGATAGGACGCACAGGGCGGTCCCGCGGTGCTGCGTCGACAGCGACACGGGAGCGGTTACCAGTTGGGGCGGCCGTCGTTGCGGCGCGAGTCCGCGCCGAAGCGGGCCGAGAGAGCGGCGTTGGCGCCGAAGACGCCGAAGACAGCAAGGAGAGAAAGCATGTCCTCAGTGTCGGACATATGTTCCCGTTCCTCTAGCCTTGGTTGCCTCTACGAGCCATAGCTTTCCCCTTGAGGTCACAACCATGACGCTGCAGCAGTTGGAGTACTTCCTCGCCGCCCTGGACGAAGGCTCGTTCAGCGCAGCCGCCGAGCGGCTGCTGCTCGCCCAGCCGTCGCTCTCGGAGCAGATCCGCCGGCTGGAGGCCGAGCTGGGCGTTGCGCTCTTCACGCGCGTCGGGCGCGGCATCCGCCCGACCGACGCCGCGCGCGCCCTACGCCCACACGCCGAGGCCGCGCTCGGCGCCGTCGCCGAGGGGCGCGAGGCCGTCGTCCAGCAGCGCGAGTTGCAGGGCGGGATCGCCACCTTCGGCACGTTCGGGACCGCGCGCTGGTACCCCGGCACCCAGATCGTCAGCGCCTTCCGCAAGCGCCATCCGAAGGTCCGCGTCCGGATGGTCGGTCAGAACTCCTCCGAGGTCGCGCAAGCCGTGCGCGACGGCGACCTGGAGGCCGGGCTCGTCGCGCTGCCGATCGACGACACCGGCCTGGAGGTCCGGCCGATCATGCAGGACGAGATCCTCTACGTCAGCGCCGATCCCGCGCGCGTCAAGAAGCCCGTGACGATCCGCGCGCTGGCCGGCGCGCCGCTGATCCTGACCGACACGAGCTACGGCCTGGAGGACCCGACGCGCCGCCAGCTCTTCGAGCTGGCCCAGCGCGAGGGCGTCACGATCGAGCCGCAGATCGACGTGGAGGACGTCGAGACCGCGATCGAGCTCGCCGCCCGCGGCCTCGGCGACGTCCTGATCGCGCGCGGGATCCTGCTGTCGCTCGGGCGCCGCGTCCCCAAGAAGCTCGGCTGGGTGCCGTTCGCCGATCCGATCTACGACACGTTCGGCTTCATCAACCGCCGCGGCGCGCGTCTCTCGCCGGCCGCGCGCGAGTTCATGGCGCTGGCCGAGGAGGGCATGGTGGCGATGGCCCAGGAGCTGAAGACGACGCCGCCGCGACGCCACCGCCCTGGCGGCTGAGCCCGTCCCGGGTACGATGGATTCCGATGACCGCAGAGACCGCCACCGTCGCCGAGCAGGAGTACCTCGAGACCCTCTTCTGGCTCTACGAGGCCGGGCTGCCGATGACCGGCGCCAACATCGCGCGGGCCATGCAGCTCTCGCCCCCGACCGTCCACGAGATGGTCGGCCGCCTGGAGCGCGACGGCTACATCACGCGCGCCACCGACAAGGTCATCAGCTTCACCGAGAACGGCCGCGAGCACGCCGAGGCGATCGTCCGTCGCCACCGGCTGATCGAGCGCTTCCTCACCGACGTCCTCGGCATCCCGTGGGACGAGGTCCACGAGGAGGCCGAGCGCCTGGAGCACGCGATGTCGCCGGTGCTGGAGGAGCGGATGCTCGCCGCGATCGGCGACGCCCGGACCTGCCCGCACGGCCATCCGATCGACGTCGGCAGCCGCATCCCGTCGGTCCCGCTCGCCGACGTCGAGGTCGGCGCCTCGGTCACGATCGTGCGCTTCGAGAACGAGGCCGAGGACCTGCTGCACTACCTCAAGGCCGCCGGGCTGGACCCGGGGCTGGATGGCACGCTGGTCGAGTCCGGCGACGACATCGTCGTCGAGACCGCTGCCGGTGAGCGCTTGACGCTGACGCGCAGCGTGGCGGAGACGGTGTCGGTCACTGCCGACCCCTCACCGCCGCCGCGCGTCGCCCTGCCCGCTCAGCTGGTCTTGGGCGAGCAGCGCTACGGGCGCTAGACGGTCGCGGCCCGGAGGCGGGCTCGGATGGCCGCCTCGGCGCGGTCGTAGAGGCTCGCGTCGCCGTTGAGCTGGTGGCGCTGGCTCGCCGTGCCGGTGAGCGCGTCGATCTCGAACAGGAGCTGCTCGGCGTCGACGTCGGCGCGGAGGTGGCCGGCCTTCTTGGCTGAGGTGATGGCGCGCACCATCAGCTGCTCCCAGTCCTGCAGGTCGGCTTCGATGGCGTCGCGCACCGGGCCGGGCTCGCGGCTGTCGAACTCGGAGCGGACGGTCTCGAAGAAGCAGCCGCCGGCGAAGATCTCGGCGCGCATGTAGGACAACTTGGCCGTGATGAGCGCTTCGAGCCGTGGCAGGCCGCGCTCGGCCTCCTTGGCAGGCGCGACGACGTTGCGGGCGAAGATGTCGCGCGCGGCGCCGATCGTGGCGAGCTGCAGCTCCTCCTTGGAGCCGAAGTGGGCGAAGAGCCCGGACTTGCTCATCCCGAGCTCGCTGGCCAGGCGCCCGATGGTCAGCCCTTCGAGCCCCTCGACGGAGGCGATGTCGGCAGCCGCTTCGAGGATCTGGGCACGGGTGCGACGGCCCTTGGCGCGGCGGCCGTCGGTGTCGGAGGTGTCGGAGGTGTCGACGCTCACGGCACAAGAAAAATAGCACGATCGTTCGACGTGTGCTAAAAAGCACGACCGTTCGTACTTCTAGTGCCAGGAGACCCTGATGGCCAGTCCCCTCAGCCCCGCCGTCGCCCGCTCGTCGAGCACCGTCCTGGCGGTCGCCTCCGGGGCGGCGTTCCTCGCGATGCTCGACGCCACCGTCGTCAACCTCGCGGTCGCCGACCTGCACACCGACTTCCCCGCGGTCGCCATCGGCGACCTCTCGTGGGTCATCACGATCTACGCCATCACGTTCGCCGCGCTGCTGGCGCCGGGCGGGCGCTTCGCCGACCTGCTCGGCCGCCGCGCGCTGCTGGCCGGTGGCGCGTTCGTGTTCACCACCATGTCGCTTGCCGCGGCCGTCGCGCCGTCGTTCGGGATCCTCCTGGTCGCCCGTGGCCTCCAGGGTGCCGGCGCCGCGGCGATGATCCCCGCGTCGCTGGCAGTGATCCTGGCCGACACGCCGCCCGAGCGCCGGGCCGCGGCGATCGGCGCATGGAGCGCCGCCGGCGCGCTGGCCGCGGCGGCCGGGCCCACGATCGGCGGGGCGCTGGTTGATGCGGCCGGCTGGCGCGCGGTCTTCGTCGTCACGATCCCGGCCGGGCTTGCGCTCCTGGCGGCGACCCAACTGCTGCCGGCCGGCCGCGAGCGGAGGTCGGCCGGCGACGAGCCGAGGGCGGTTGGCGGCGAGCGGGGGTCGGTCGGTGGAGAGCGGGCGCGGACGCCCGACCTGCTGGGCACGCTGCTGCTTGCCGCGGGGGTCGGCGGCCTTGCGCTCGGCGTCAGCCGTGGCGCGGCGTGGGGCTGGGGTGATCTCCGGACCTTGGCCGCGATCGCCGGCGGCCTGACCGGGTTGGCGGTCGTGCTGGTCCGATCGCGGTCGCATCCGGCGCCCGCCGTCGAGGTCGGGCTCTGGCGCTCGCGCACGTTCGCGCTGGCCAACCTCGCCTCGTTGATCTACGGCGCGGTGCTGTTCAGCTGGCTGCTGGTCGGTGTGCTCTTCCTGACGCAGGTCTGGGGCTACACGCCGCTGGAGACCGGCCTGGCGATGACGCCCGGCGCCGTGTCGGCCGCGCTGGTCGCGCTGGGCTGCGGGCCGTTGGTGGCACGCCACGGTCCCCGCCCGGTGGTGCTCGCGGGGCTGGGGACGCTTGCCGCCGCCGGGGTCTGGGTGGTCCTGGCCGTCGACGACACGCCCGCCTTCGTGGCCCTGTGGCTTCCGGCCGGAACGCTGGTCGGTGTGGGCATGGGGGCGATAGCGACCGGGATGTCGTCGGCCGCCGCGCTGTCGGTGGCGCCCGCCCAGTTCGCCGCCGGCGTCGGCCTCAACCAGGCGGCGCGGGCCGTCGGCGGCGCGCTCGGCGTCGCGGCGATGGCGACGATCCTGCGCGGGACCGATCCCGCTGCCGCCGCGTCCTACCTCGGCGTCTACGAGATGTGCATTGCCTTGCTCGGCGCCGCGGCGGTCGTCTCCTGGGGGCTGGCGCGATGATCAAGGACATTGACATCCTCGCCCGCGAGTGGGCTGACCCGCATGTCGCGAACGACGAGGAGCTGGCGCGCCTGCTCGGCCCGGACGTGGGGTGGGAGCGGGTCGTCGTGCTGGGCGACAGCATCGCGGCCGGTGTGCGCGAGCCGTCGCCGGGCTACCGCGATCTGTCCTGGGTCGACCGGCTGGCGGCGGGCCTGGCGTTCGCCCGTCCAGGTGCGGTGGTCCACAACCTCGGGCGGCGCGACCTCACGGCGGCCGAGGTCCGGGAGGCGCAGTTGGAGGAGGCGCTGGCGTTGGGTCCGGACCTCGCGATCGTCGCTGTGGGCGGCAACGACCTGCTGCGTCGCGAGTTCGACCCCAACTTGGTGTGCGACGAGCTGTCGGCGATCCTCGGGCCCCTGCGTGCTGCGGGGGCCGATGTCGTGACCTTCGGGCTGCTCGACAACACGGCAACGGGGCTCGTGCCGGAACGCTTCGTGACCGTGTTGCGTGAGCGGCTGGTGGAGCTGGCGGACGTGACGCGGGCGGTGAGCATGGCGGTCGGCGGTTGGCATGTGTCGCTGCGTGAGCATCCGGCGGCGGGCGACGTGGACATCTTCGCTAGCGATGGCCTGCACCTCAATGCGCGGGGCCACGCGATCGTTGGGACCGCGCTGGCGCGCCATCTGGGGGCGGCGCGGGTGGGGGCTAAGGCTGCGGTGTGCTGTCCGCGGTGGTGGCTTGCGTGGCGCACCCATAGCGCTCAGCGCGCGCTGTTGTCTGGGTTCGCGGCGTGGTCCGATGGCATCGAGGGGTGGAAGCCGGCGTGGCTCGTGGCGTTGTCTGTCTTCCGCGTGACGGTTCGCGGGACTGGCGGGCGATTCGCCACGCTCTTGGTGAGGTCCGGGTCGTCTGGGGTCCCCAATACGGGGTTTCAGAGCGACCCGGATTGATCCGGGTCGCTCTGAACGTCCTATAGGCGTCGAAAGCGACCCGGGCCCGTGTTTCGGGGGCGAAGAACCCATCCGGGTCGCCTGGAGCACAATTGTCGTGCTCGAACCGACCCGGACCCGTGCTTCGGCAGCGAATGATCGATCCGGGTCGCCTGGGGTCCCTATGTGGGATCCAAAGCGACCCGGACCTTTCGGTTCGGGCCCCATCGTCGATCCGGGTCGCCTCGTGTCCCACGCGGGGACACAGAACGACCCGGACCCCGATCGCGCCCCGGAGCACCCGCGCGCGGGCGCCGGCGGACGACGAGCCCGCGCCCAGAGCCGCCAACTACTGCTCACTCCCCTCGGTGCCCCGAACCACGCTGCGCACCTACCACAGCAAACGCGCTGAGCGCCATGGGTGCGCCACGCAAGCCCGCATCGCGGACAACACACAGCAATTGCGCGCCCCAGACCCGAGGCGCGCGCCCAGCCCTAGGCCGTCGCCGCAGCCCCCGACGCCGCCTTCACAGCCTCGGCCAACCGCGCCACGCCCTCATCAATCTGATCCTCGGTGACACCCGAGTACGCCAAACGCAACGTGTTCTCGCCACCCTCCAGCAGGAAATCCGTGCCCTTGACGATCGCCACACCACGCGCGTTGGCCTCCTCGAAGACGCGATCGATCTCGGTCCCCTCCGGCAGCTCGACCCACATGAAGTAGCCACCCTCCGGCGCCTGGAAGCGGGCCTCGGGCAGCTCACGCGCCAGCGCCTCGGTCAGCCGCTTCACGCGCCCCGCCAGCGCGGCCTTCACGGTCGCGATCGACTTCTCGATGTCGCCGCTGGCACAGAACTCATACACGAGTGACTGGGCCACCATGTTCGGCGAGATGTAGGTGTTGGTCGCCAGCCGCTGGATCTCGGAGATCCGCTCGGCCGGGCCGACCAGGTAGCCCACGCGGATGCCCGGGCAGACCGTCTTGGAGAACGACGAGGCGTAGACGACCGAGCCGGTCGTGTCCTGCGAGAGCATCGTCGGCAGCGCCTCGCCGGCGAAGCGAATGTCCACGTAGGGGTCGTCCTCGAAGATCACGAAGCCGAACTCGGCGGCCAGGCGCAGCAGCGCCTCGCGCTTGGACGCGCTGAGCGTGTAGCCGGCCGGGTTCTGGAAGTTGGGGATGACGTGCGCCAACGTGGGGCGGACGCCTTCGTCGCGCAGCAACGTCTCCAACGCGTCCGTGTCGATCCCGTCGCGCTCCAACTCGACCATGCGCACGTCGGCGCCGCGGCCGCGCAGGTTGAGCAGCGTGCGGTCATAGGTCGGCTTCTCGACGATGACCGCGTCGCCGGGCTTGACCAATGCCTCGAAGAGGAACGCGTCGGCCTGCATCGAGCCGTTGGTGACGATGACCTGCGACGTGTCGACGCCGTGCTGGTTGGCGATCCACTCACGCAGCGGGCCGTAGCCGACGGCGGTGCCGTAGGCCGTGGTGCCCGCCGGATCGCGCTCGAAGGCGCGCACGGCGGCGGCCTTGAGGCCCTCCACGTCGACGATGTCGAGCGACGGCGCGCCGCGGGCGAAAGAGATCACGTCAGGCATCCCGTCGGATGCTAGCGAGGCGGCGTTTGTCCGGGAGGACGGTGATGCTGGGTAGGCAATGGCCATGCCCGCAGCCTCCGTCGTCCTCGTCGAGGACTCGGTCCCGTACGCCCGCCTCGTCGAGCTGATCCTCGCCGACGCCGTCCCCGGGGGCGTCGAGGTTCGCCATCACGACACGGTGGCCGCAGCACGAGCCGATCTGCGTGAGCGCGGCGCCGACTGCATCCTGCTCGACTTCGGCCTGCCCGACGCCAACGGCCTGGAGGCGCTGACGCTCGTGCTCGAGGTCGCCGGTGGCGCGCCGGTGATCGTGCTCAGCGGTCATGACGACATGGAGCTGGCGACCGCGGCGATCCGGGCCGGCGCGCAGGACTACCTCGTCAAGGGGCAGGAGCGCCCGACGACGCTCTTCCTGCGCGCGATCCGGTTCGCGATCGAGCGCCGCCGCCATCAGGAGCGCAACGAGGACCTGCTGCGCGCCAAGGAGGATCGCTGGCGGACGCTCACGCACCTGGCGCCGGTCGGGATCGTCGAGATCGACGAGGGCGGGCGCTGCGTCTTTGCCAACGACTGGGTGACCGAGCTGACGGGACTGCCGAACGAGGCGCTGCTCGGTGAGGGCTGGCGCGAGGCGCTGCACGGCGACGACGCGCGCGCCTTCGCCGAGGCGTGGCGGACGGCGCTGGGCGCCGGCGGCCAGGGTGAGTTCGCGCTGGAGCTGCGCTTCGCGCCGTCCGACGCGCCGGTGCGCTGGGCGCAGGCGAGCGGCGTCCTGTTGCGCGACCCGTGGGGTGGGCCGGCCGGCTGGCTCGGGACGCTCGTCGACGTGACGCCGGCGCGCGAGGCCCGCGATGCGCTCACGCTGGTCGAGCAGGAGCTGCGCCGCTCGGTGCTCGAGCAGGAGCGGCTTCTGGAGCAGCTGAGCGAGCTCGCACGGACCGATCCGCTCACCGGTCTCGCCAACCGGCGGCTCTGGGACGAGCGCGTCGCTGTCGAGCTGGCACGCGCGCAGCGCTACGAGCGGCCGCTCTGCGTCGCGGCGATCGACCTCGATCGCTTCAAGCCCTACAACGATGCCCACGGCCACCAGGCCGGCGACGTGCTGCTGCGCGAGGCGACCGCGGCATGGCGCGGCGTGCTGCGTGGGGCCGACTTGCTGTCGCGCTGGGGCGGCGACGAGTTCGCGCTGCTGCTGCCCGACTGCGACCTGGACTGCGCCGAGCGGATCGTGGCGCGCCTGCAGGAGGTGACGCCGGGCGGCGAGGACGGCATCGGCTGCTCGGCGGGGCTGGTGCGCTGGGAGGTCGGTGAGAGCGCCGAGCACGTGGTCGCGCGCGTCGACGCCGCGCTGTACGCGGCCAAGGCCGACGGACGCGGCGGCATCTCCGTGGCGTAGGTGATGGTGCTGGTCGCCGCGTCAGCGTCGGCCGGGACCGGCGGGTACGCGGCGTAGTTGGTGGCCTTGGTCAGGCCGCGTCGTCGGGTGGGTCCGGCGGGGCCGGTCCGAGCGGGGGTGGGACGACGACCGGCGTCGCTCGCGGCGGCGCTCCCGGACGCCGCGGCAGCGCGCTGGCGACCTCGCGCACGTGCGCGCGGGCCTCGTCCTCAGGCTCACGCTCCTCGGGCGGGTCGGGTGCGGCGGCGACCGCCGGCGGGGCGGGTGCCAGGGGCGGCTCGGGCTCCGGATCCGGGACGGCGTGCGGGCGCGTCGTCAGGCGCGTCACCTCGGCAGTGTGCTGTCCGGCCGCCGGCAGCGTGATCGCGTCGCGCGCAGCCTCGGCGGCGATGGCCTCGGCAGCGGCCGCGAGCACGTCGACGACCTCCTCGATCCCGCGCTCCAGCCGCTCGGCGCGCCCGGCGCGGTCGGCCAGCGCCTCGGCGTGGGCGAGCAGCCGATCGGCCGCCTCGCTGATCCGGCGAGCCCGGCCGGCGGCGAAGGCGTCCACGCGTCGGCGCGCCTCGTCGAGGTAGTCGTCGGCCGCACGCTCGGCGCGGCGCAGCAGGCGCTCGGCGTCCTGCTCGGCGGCGAGGCGCACCTGCAGCGCGCGCTCCTCGGCGTCCTCGTCGGCCCGGGCGCGGATCGCGGCGGCGTCCTGCTCGGCGGCGTCGAGCACCTCCCGGACGCGGTTGGTCAGCGACACGGCGAGCTCCTCGGCGGAAGGGATGCGGGAGGGATCGTCGTCGGCCACGGTGTGAGTGCTCCAGCCGGAAGCTACCAGCGCGCCACGACTGCTAGTGGGTGCTTTGACCCTCAGCCGATGGCGAGCGTCAGCCGGCCGTCGCGCACGTCGGTCACGGCGAACGGCAGCGGCGCGGTCGCGCGTAGCGCGGCGGCCAGCGCGACAGGGCCCGAGAGGCGCACGTCGATCGTCGCGCGGCCGGCGTCCAGCGCGCGCACGTAGACCCCGGCGACGCCGGGGACGCGCTGCAGCGCCTGCTCGAAGGCGGCCAACGTGGCGAGGTCGCCGAACGGCGCGGCGTCGACGGTCACGTCGCCGCTGAGCAGCGTGTCGGCGGGATCGGGGGCGGCGCCGACGCCCAGCTCGGTGAGGACGCGCGAGAGCTCGCTGACGAGGTCGTCGGTCGTGCGCACGAGGCGGTCGCGGAACGCGAGCAGCTCGTCGAGCTGACGGTGCAGGCCGGCGGCCGGGGCAGGCGGCGGAGGCGTGTACGCGGGTGGCGCGCTGTGGACGGGCGGCGCGGTGTGCGCGGGCGGCGCCGTGTGGGCCTGCGGCCATGGCGCCACGGGCGGCGTGACCGGCACTGGCGCCACGCCGTTGAAGGCCGGCGGAGGCGGCGGCGCATCCGCGTCGGCGGTGCCGTGCCATGAGGCCGTCAGCGGCGTCGCGCCACTCGGCGGAGGCGGGACCGCCGCGGGCGGGTCGGGCACAGGCGTCCAGCCGCCCTGGGCCGGGTCGCTGTCGAGCTCCCCGCCGCGGCCGACCGTCTCCAACTCGCGTTCGAGCTCCTTGAGCTTGCGCTCGAGCTCCCCCAATGTGGTGGTGACGTCGCTCTCCACTGTGCGCGAGCGTACTCGTGTCCGGAGAGCGACGCCAACCGACGAAACGGATCACCCGCCGAGGAGCTCGACGGCCAGACCGTCGAGCCCTCAGCGCCGGCGGTGCTAGCCGCCGAGGATCTCCACGGCAATCTCCGCCACCTGCGTCGGCGTCCGGCCGACGCGCACGCCCTTGGCCTCCAGCGCCTCGGCCTTGGCGGCCGCGGTGCCCTTGGAGCCGCTGACGATCGCGCCCGCGTGGCCCATGGTCTTGCCCGGAGGCGCCGTGAACCCGGCGATGTAGGCGACGACCGGCTTGGTCACGTGCTCGGCGATGTAATCGGCTGCGCGCTCCTCGGCGTCGCCGCCGATCTCGCCGCTGAGCACGATCAGCTCGGTCTGGTCATCGGCCTGGAAGAGCTCGATGACGTCGATGAACGAGCTGCCCGGGACCGGGTCGCCGCCGATGCCGACGATCGACGAGTTGCCGAAGCCGGCCTGGGCCAGCGTGTTGCCGATCTGGTAGGTCAGCGTGCCCGACCGCGACACGACGCCCACGTTGCCCTCCTTGAAGAAGGACGCGGGGATGATGCCGACGTTGGCCTTGCCCGGCGACAGGATGCCCGGGCAGTTGGGGCCGACCAGGCGGGTGCCGGTGCGCTGCAGGTGCGTGTAGACGCGCAGCTCGTCGTGGGCCGGGATGCCCTCGGTGATGCAGATCACCAGCGGGATGCCCGCGTCCGCGGCCTCGAGGATCGAGTCGGCGGCAAAGCGCGGCGGCACGAAGACCATCGCGACGTTGGCGCCGGTCTGCGCGACGGCGTCGCGGAACGTGTTGAACACCGGGATGCCCTCGACGTCCTGGCCGGCCTTGCCCGGCGTGACGCCGGCGACCACGTTGGTCCCGTAGCGCTTGTTGTTGAGCGCGTGGAAGGTGCCCTCGCGGCCGGTGATGCCGGAGACGACCAGCTTGGTGTCGTTGTCGATCAGGACGGCCATCAGGCTGCCTCCCCCTTGGCCAGTGCCACGATCTTCTGGGCGGCCTCGTCCATCGTGGCCGCGGTGTTCACGTTGGGAAGGTTCGCGTCGGCGAGGATCTTCCGGCCCTCCACGTCGTTGGTGCCGTCCAGGCGGACGACGAACGGGACGCTCGGGTTCAGGGTCTTGAACGCCTCGATGAGGCCGTTGGCGACCTCGTCGCAGCGCGTGATGCCGCCGAAGATGTTGAACAACACGGCCTTGACCTTGTCGTCGGAGAGGATCACCTCGACCGCGCTGGTGATGGCCTCGGCCTTGGATCCGCCGCCGGCGTCCAGGAAGTTGGCGGGCGCGCCGCCGTAGTGGGCGACGACGTCGAGCGTCGACATGACCAGCCCGGCGCCGTTGCCGAGGATGCCGATGTCACCGTCGAGCTTGACGTAGGTCAGCCCGCGCTCGTGGGCCATCTGCTCCTGCGGGTCCTCGTCGGACGGATCGCGCAGGTCGGCGTTGGCCGGATGACGGAACAGCGCGTTGTCGTCCAGCGTGACCTTGGCGTCCAGCGCGGCGACCTTGCGCTCGGGCGTGACGATCAGCGGGTTGACCTCGACCAGCAGTGCCTCCTCAGCGATGAAGGTCCCGTAGAGCTGGTGCAGGAACGCGCCGACGGGGCGGACGAGGTCGGCGTCGATGCCGGCCTCGAAGGCCAGGCGGCGGCCGTGGAAGTCCTGGAAGCCCAGCAGCGGATCGACGTGCAGCGTGGCGATCGCGCTCGGGTTGGACTCGGCGACTTCCTCGATGTCCATGCCGCCCTGGGTGGAGAGCATGATCAGCGGGGCCTTGGCGCCGCGGTCGAAGACGATCGAGGCGTAGTACTCGGACTCGATCTGCGGGGCGGCGGTCTCGATCCAGATCTCATGGACCGTGAAGCCCTTGATGTCCATGCCGAGGATCGCGTCGGCGGCAGCGCGCGCCTCGTCCTCGTCATTGGCGATCTTGATGCCGCCGGCCTTGCCGCGGCCACCGATCTTCACCTGCGCCTTGACGGCACAGGGGAAGCCGATCTCCTTCGCGGCGGAGACGGCTTCGTCGACCGTTCGCGCCGGGCGTCCGTCGGGGACGGGGATTCCATGTCGGGCAAAAAGCTGCTTGCCCTGATATTCGAGCAGGTCCATAGGAGAGCGGGACGGTATTGCAGGAGTCCGGGCCGATGCTTCGTGCCCAAACGACCGGGAGTCGTAGGAAGGTCCAGAGATGGCACAATGCCCAGCCGCATGGCACTTCCGAAGAACATTCAGTGGATCACCTTCGACGTCTACGGCACCCTGATCGATTGGGAGTCGGGGGTCGCTGATGCGTTCGAGCGGGAGGCCAAGCGCGATGGGTTCCCCATTGACCGCACCCAGGTCGTCGATCTCTTCCTCGAGGCGACCAAGGAGATCCAGGGCGGCTCCTACGAGCTTTACGCCGAGGTCCTGCGTCAGGCGGCGATCAAGATCGCCAAGGAGATCGGCTGGGGGCTGGAGCCTTCGCGCTCAGGCTTCCTGCCCGACTCGGTCGCGCGCTGGGGGGCGTTCAAGGAGACGATGCCCCAGATGCGGAAGTTCCTGGGCAAGTACCAGACGGGGCTGATCTCCAACATCGACGACAAGCTGCTCGGCCTGACGCGCCGCCACATCCCGGCCGACGTCGACCTCGTCGTCACCGCTCAGCAGGTCCGCTCCTACAAGCCCGATCCCGCGCACTTCAACGAGTTCGCGCGACGGATCGGCGGCAAGAAGGGGTGGGTCCACATCGCTGCCGGGCTCTACACCGACATCGAGCCGGCCACCAAGCTGAAGGTCCCGACGATCTGGGTCAACCGCCGCAAGGAGGAGATCCCGCCGGGCGGCAAGAAGCCGACCGCCGAGGTCAAGACCCTGCTGGAGGCCGCCAAGCTCTTGGGCTTGTAGGAGACGATCATGGGGACCCACCTCCGGCGGCCTATTACGACCTTCGCCCAGCCGCGGTCGACGGCCCGCCTGCGGCACCCCTAGCCGTGCAGGTCGTCGCCCTGCATCCGGGCGTCATCGTCGCCCGGAGCGCCAAGTGGCAGACGACGTGCACGCTGCTGCACCAGGGCGAGGAGACGTTCGTCGTCGACTCGCCGATCTTCCCTGACGAGCTCGACGCGTTGCCGGGGATCCTCGCCCAGGCCGGGTGGGGGCTGTCGGGGCTGCTGGCGACCCATGGCGACTGGGACCATCTCCTGGCGCGGCTGGCGTTCCCGGAGGTTGCGTTGGGCGTGGCCGAGACCACGGCCGCGCGGCTACGCGCCGAGCCCGGTGTGGCGCAGCGGCGGCTGCGCGAGGTCGACGAGGACGACTACGTCGCACGGGTCAAGCCCCTGTCGCTGGGGCAGGTCCAGGCGCTGCCGGTCCCGGGCAAGCTGGAGCTGGGCGGCGACGCCGAGCTGGAGCTGATCCCGGCCGACGGCCACACGGCCGACGGCATGGCGGTGTGGGCGCCGTTCGCGGGTGTCTTGGTGGCGGGCGACTACGTCTCGCCGGTCGAGATCCCGATGATCTCCGAGGGCGGCTCGCGCAACGCCTACGTGGCAACCTTGCTGCGGCTGGCGCCCTACGTCGAGCAGGCCGAGTGGGTCGTGCCGGGCCACGGCGCGGCGATCGACGGCGCCCGCGCGCTGGCGATCCTGCGCGAGGACGTCAAGTACCTGGAGTCGCTCGGCGGCTCCGGCGAGCCGGCGCTGCCCCTGGCGCGCCGCGACCGCGTGCAGAAGAAGATCCACGCGGACAACGTGGCACGGGTGGGCGCCTCGTCGTGACCGGCATCCACCACGTCGCGCTGCCGATCCGGCGGGAGGACGTGGAGGCCGAGGTCGCGTTCTGGGCGTTGTTGGGGTTCTCGGTCGTCGAGCCTCCGGCATCGCTGCGCGACCGTGCGACGTGGCTGCAGGCGCCTGACGGCACGCAGATCCACCTGCTCTACGCCGACGAGCCCGGGGCGACGCCCGGCCACATCGCGATCATCGCGCCGGCCTTCGACGCCACCCTCACGACCCTCTCCGCCGCAGGCCACCCGACGCAACCGCGCACACCCCACTGGGGCGCACCCCGCGCCTACGTCCACTCACCCTCCGGCCACCTCGTCGAGCTCATGGCCGCGCCACCAGCGTCGACCGGCTGACATCGGGGGGGCGAGTTCGAGCCGCTGGTCGCCTTAACCGGCACATGGCACGTCAACTCGACCACGACCGGCTGATGTCGGCAATCGCCGTCCGACGCCATGGGGTTCTGGCGCGTGCGGTGCTCCTCGACGCGGGGATATGCGCCGGGACGATCGATGACCGGTTGCGCCAAGGGCGGCTGGTAAGCCTGCATCGGGGCGTGTACGGCCTGGGTCACGCGCAGCTCACCGACGCCGGTTGGAGGCTCGCGGCCGTCGACGCATACGGGTCGGGCGCTGCTTTGAGTCACCTCAGCGCAGGGGTGCTCTGGGGCATCGTCGAGGGGCCGCTCTTTCCCGTCCACGTGTCGCTCGCGAAGCGCAGCGGCGTCGCAATGCGGGAGCGGACGAGGCTGCACAGGCTGATGAGGTTCGACGCGGACGAAGTCACTGTTCGCGATGCGATTCCCGTGACCACTGTCTCACGCACGATCCTCGATTTGGCTGCATCGGTCCGCGGGCGTCGGCTGGAGCAAGTCGTGCGCCGTGCATCGCGCCTGCGGCTGTTCGACCTCCGCGAGCAGCAGGCGCTGCTCGGTCGACACCCTCATCGACCTGGCGCGCCTGAGCTGGGCCGCCTGCTCGCGGCATTGCACGTCCGCGGCACCGACGACTTCCGCAGCCGGATGGAGATCGCTTTCGCGCAGTTGTGCGATGACTACGGTCTCCCGCGCCCAGTCGTCAACGGCATCGTGCTCGGCGAGCGCGTCGACTTCTATTGGCCCGGCACGACGCTCGTCATCGAGGCCGACAGCTTCGAGTTCCACGCGATGCCGACGACCTTCGCGAACGACCGCCGCCGCGACCAGAAGCTCACACTCGCCGGCTACACCGTCATCCGCCTCACCTGGGACCAGGTCACCGGCGACGCGCGCGCCACGGCGGCCATCATCGCCGCACTCCTGGGCCAGTGCCGGTCGCGTAACTAGCGCGGGTCGGCTTGACCGGCACAGTGCCGGTCAACTCGACCGGTGCCTCGTCCGCGCCGTTCGGCATCGTCGCTAAGGAAGACTTCGGGCCTCTGCCTTACCTAACGCCGCGGCCAAGGAAAGGTTCGTTCAAGCCTCCGGCCCTGCGTCGAGGTGGCGGCGCAGGTAGATGTCGCGCGGGTCGCCGGTGGTGAAGCCGAAGGACTCGTAGAGCGCCAGGGCGGCGGCGTTGGCCTCGTTGACGTCGAGCTCCATGCGGCGGCAGCCGCGTTCGAGGGCGCGGTCGGTGGCGGCGTCCAGGAGGGCTCGGGCGACGCCGCGGCCGCGGGCGTCCTCGGTGACGAAGACGTCCTCGACCAGGCAGTCGCGGCCTGCGCGCCAGATGCCCATGCGGTAGCGCAGCTGGGCGACGCCCGAGGGCGGTGAGTCGTCGTCGGGCGCGGCGAGTAGGAAGTCAGTGTCGCGGTCCTCCATCAGGCGCTCGACCCCGGCGAGGAACGCGTTGTCGGAGGGCCACGAGTAGCCGAGGTGGTCGCGGAACGTGACGAGCAGACGCGCGACGATCTCGGCCTCGTGCGGGCCGGCCTTCCAAGCTCTTGCGGGCAACTAGGACTCCTGGCGGACGAGCCAACGGACGGTCATGTCGGCGACCACGTCGCCGGCGCCGTCAGTCAGCGAGACATCGATGGCGAACGCAACGTGACCGTCGCGATCGAGGTCGGCGAGCAGCGTCTCGGGGTCTGACCCCAGGACGCCGGTGGCGGTGATCGGGCCGCGCGGGATCTTCTTGTAGGAGATCTCGGCGCCCTCGGGCGAGAGCTCCAGCCGCGGCAGGTGCTCGACGAAGACCGCCGCGAGCGCCGCGCCTGAGGCAGCCTCGCCGACCGCGAAGAGGGCGCTCGCGTGCTGGGAGCCCGTGTGGTTGCGCAGCGTCTGATCGTCGGGCAGCCGCGCGACGCCGCGGCCGATCGAGACCTCGACGATCTCCAGGCCGAGGTGCCCGTTGAACGGGACGGCCTGCTCCATGCCTGCACGCAGCGGCTCGAGCTCCATGAACGCCAAGCCTAGCGGCGCTCGGCCCCGTGCTTCAGAGCTTCAGGAGCTGCAGGCCGTCGGTGGCGACGGTCACCTGCGGATGGACGGCGGCGGCGCGGGCGCGGAGGTCCTCCTCGTCGGCGGTGGGCGGCACGTGGATCAGCACGAGGTGCTCGGCGCCGCTCTCCACGGCGACACGCGCCGCGTCTGCCGGCTCGGCGTGGCCGGGCGCCGCCGGCGGGCCCCAGGCGTCGTGGGCCAGGACCCGCGCGCCGCGCGCGAACGCCGCCGTGCCGGGGTCGGCCTCGGTGTCGGTGCACCACATCAGTGCGTCGCCGACGCGGATGCCGAGCGTCGGGTTGGTGTGACGGTCCTGGCGGCGCGTGCGCACGTCCAGCCCCTCGACGCCCGCGTCGCCGCAGCCCAGCTCGCCGACGCGCACCCCGAGCTGTTCCAGATCCACCGGCATGATCGGCGGCGCGAAGAGCCGCGCCAGCACGTCGGCGGTCGGCATGTCGTACAAGGCCGCGCCCGGCCCCCGGACGGTGATCTCCAGGTCGTCGAGCTCGGTCAGATAGGCCAGCCCGCAGACGTGGTCGATGTGGAAGTGCGTCAGCAGCACCTCCAGCCGCGTACGCCCTGCCAGCAGCGCGCGATCGGTGACCAGCCGCCGCAGGCCCGTGCCCGCGTCGACCACCACCGCGCTGTCACTGCCCTCGGCGAGCAGCAGCAGCGAGGAGGTCTCGCGTGTGCCCGTCGGGATGAAGCCGCCGCTGCCCAGGATGGTCGCGGCGGCCAACATCGCGTGCTACTCCGCGGCCGGGGGAGACTTGATGATGGCGATCTGGGCACCGGACTGGATCGGCTCGCCCTCGGTGATCGACAGCGTCTCGATCACGCCCGCCTTGTGCGCGGTGATCTCGTTCTCCATCTTCATCGCCTCGATGATGCAGAGCAGCTGGCCTTCCTCGACCGTGTCGCCCTGCTTGACGAGCACCTTCCACATGTTGCCCTGCAGCGGGGAGACGAGCTCGTCGGCGCCGCCGCCCGCGCTCTTCTTGCGCTCGCCGCGCTTCTTCGGGGCGGCGCCCGCGCCGTTGGCGCTGCCCGCGGCAACCGTCACGCCAGACCCGGCCCGCCCACCCGGACCGATGACCTTCACGTCGAACTTGCGGCCGCTGACCTCGACGACGTAGTCCTGCTCGACCTTCGGATCCTCGTCGTCGTCGGTGAGCGTCGGAGCCGGGAAGGCCAGCGTCTTGAGCCAGTCGGTGTCCTCGACTAGGTCACGACAGGTCTCGGCGTTGGCCCACTGGTCGGTCGCCAGCAGGGCCTGGTGGAAGGGGATGAGCGTCTTGAGATCCTCGATCTCGTACTCGCCCAGCGCGCGCAGCATGCGCTTGGTCGCCTTCTCGCGATCGGTGTCCCAGACGATCAGCTTGGCGACCATCGGGTCATACATCGGCGTGACCTCGCCGAACGGGCCGACGCCCGAGTCGACGCGCACGCCCGGGCCCGACGGCTCGCGGTAGTTGCCGATCTTGCCCGGCGCCGGCGCGAACTTGCGCGACGCGTCCTCGGCGTTGATGCGGCACTCGATCGCATGGCCGCGCAGCTCGACGTCGTCCTGGGTGACGGTGAGCGGCTCGCCGGCGGCGGCGAGGATGCCCTCGCGCACGATGTCGATGCCGGTCGTCATCTCGGTCACGCAGTGCTCGACCTGCACACGCGTGTTCATCTCCAGGAAGAAGTACTCCCCGTCCTGGAGCATGCCCTCGATCGTGCCGGCGCCGACGTAGTCGACGGCGCGCGCCGCGTCGGTGCCGATCTTGCCGATGGCCTCGCGCATCGCGGCGTCGACGGCCGGGGCGGGGGACTCCTCGATGAGCTTCTGGTGGCGGCGCTGGACCGAGCAGTCACGCTCGCCGAGGTGGATGACGTTGCCGTGGCGGTCGGCGAGGATCTGGACCTCGACGTGGCGCGGGTCGGGCAGGTAGCGCTCGAGGTAGACGGTGCCGTCGGAGAAGAACTTCTCGCCCTCGCGCGAGGCGCCCTCGAAGGCGTCCTGCAGCTTGTCCTCGGTCAGCGCGACGCGGAAGCCCTTGCCGCCGCCGCCCGACGCGGCCTTGACGGCGACCGGGAAGCCGATCTCGTCGCGCGCGATCCGCAGCGCGTCCTCGAGCGTGTCGACTGCCTCGGTCGTGCCGGGGACGATCGGGACCCCGGCGGCCTGCATCAGCTCGCGCGCCTTGGTCTTGGAGCCCATCGCGTCGATGGCCGAGGCGGGCGGGCCGATGAAGACGATTCCCGCCTCGTCGCAGGCACGGGCGAAGTCGGCGTTCTCGGCCAGGAAGCCATAGCCCGGATGGACGGCTTCGGCGCCCGACTCCTTGCAGACCTCGATGATCTTGTCGATCTTGAGGTAGCTCTCGGCGGCCGTCGGCCCTCCGAGCAGATACGCCTCGTCGGCACGCTGCACGTGCAGCGCGTCCCGATCCAGCTCGGAGTAGACGGCGACGGAGGCGATGCCCATCTCTTCGAGCGTCCGCATGACGCGGATGGCGATCTCGCCCCGATTTGCGACCAAAACCTTGGAGAACATGCGGCGCGGAAGGCTATTTGATCGTGAGATCGGAAGGTCTGCCGTCTAGACTCGCCGCGCATGAGCATGCCTGTACCACTTGCGTTTCGGCCACGACGGCCCGACGTGATCGACGAGGCGTTCGACGGCGAGGCCGTTCTCGTGCACATGGGAACGGGCTGCTACTACGCCCTCAACGCGCCTGCGACGGCGATCTGGGCGTTGTTGCAGGACGGTCGCAGTTCGGCGGCGATCGCGAGCTCGCTGAAGTGGGAGCCGCCGCAGGTGGAGGTGTTCGTCGAGCAGCTTCGCGCCGAGGAGCTCGTCGAGCCGGCCGAGAGCGACGCCGGGGTGACGGTCGTCGATGCGCCGCCGCCGGCGAGCGAGCCGGTCTTGCAGCGCTTCAGCGACATGCAGGACCTGCTGATGCTGGACCCGATCCACGACATCGACCTCGACGGCGATGGGTGGCCGGTGACGCGCACGCCGGCCGGATGACCGCAGCCGCACCTGGCGACTTCGTCAACCGCTTGGTGGACGTGGCGCGCGCCGCGGCGACAGCGGGCCCCGCGTGCACGCTGACGCTGCGCCCGGCGGGTGTGCCGGTGCGCGTGCACCTGGCGGGCGAGGAGCTGATCGACCGGCTGGCCCCCGGGATGTTGGAGGGGTTGGTCGAGGCCGACGAGCGTCCGGCCGTCGAGCTCTGGGCCTTCGACGGCGCCGGCTCCGGCCGTGTCGCGCCGCGGCCGCCCTGGGGGCCGCGGGACTACCTCCAGCGCGAGGAGATCGCAGGCTGGACGCAGCCGCCACGCCTTGCGAGCTACAGCAACGACTACGCGACGCTCTCGGTCGCCGACACCGACGCCGGCCTCGGGGTCCAGTGGCTGCGCGACGCCACCGTCATGGCGCCCTGGGAGGGCGGTGCGCCGCTGCGCAGCATCCTGCGCTGGACGCTGGCACGCCACGGCGCGCATCTGATCCACGCCGCCGCCGTCGGGACCGGCACCGACGGCGTCCTGCTGCTGGGCTCCGGCGGGGCGGGCAAGTCCACCACCGCGTTGGCCTGCCTGCAGGCGGGGATGGCCCTGGTCTCCGACGACTACACCTTGGTCCGGCCGGGCTCGCCGCCGACGGCCCATCCGGCGTTCGCGATCGCCAAGGCCGGGCCGGGGTCGCTGGAGCTGCTCGGCGGTGGCGATCTCGACGCGCGCGCGGTCGGCGCCCGCGTCGACTGGCGCGGCAAGCTGCGGCTGCCGATCGCCGATGTCGTCTGCCCGTCGCTGGCGCTGCGGGCGGTCGTCCTGCCGCGGGTCGCGCAGCGGACGGGCCTCGCCGTCCCGCACGACCGCCGTGAGGCGCTGCGCAGCATCGCCGTCTCGACGCTGCTGCAGCTGCCGGGCGACAGCGCCGCGACGCTCACGGTGCTGCGCGAGCTGCTCGCCACGCTGCCCGTCTACACGCTGGAGGTCGGCCCCGATGTGGCGGCGATCCCGGAGGCGATCAGCGCGCTGATCGAGACCGAGGCGCGGGCGGCATGAGCGCGTCCGGCGATCTGACGGTGATCATGCCGCTGCACAACGCGGAGCCCTGGGTCGGCGACGCGATCGCGAGCGTGTTGGCCAACGCCGACGGGCTGCTGGAGCTGCTGGTCATCGACGACGGCTCGACCGACGGCGGCGCGGCGGTCGCCGAGGCCTTCGGCCCGCCGGTGCGCGTCGTGCGCCAGCCGTGCCGCGGGCCGTCGGCGGCACGTAACGTCGGGATCGCGCAGGCACGCGGCACGCTCGTCGGCTTCCTGGACGCCGACGATCTCTGGGTCGCGGGTCGGCCGGACCCGCGCCGGGCACTGCTCGACGAGGACCCGGAGGTCGAGCTCGTCATGGCTCGCGCGCAGCCGGTCGCGGGCGATCCGCCGCGACCGTACGGCGAGCCAACCGTGGGGATCCAGCTCGGCACGTGGCTGATGCGGCGCTCGATGCTCGAGCGCCACGGCGGGATGGACGAGAAGCTGCGCCATGCCGAGGACGTCGACTGGCTGCTGCGGCTGCGCGAGGCGGGCGTGCGCCTTGCCCAGACCGGGGAGGTCACGACGCACTATCGCCTGCGCGACGGGAGCCTCACGCGCGACCGCGAGGCGACGCGCCACGGGCTGCTTGCCGTGCTGCATGCGTCACTGCAGCGCCGGGGCGAGGGCGCGGCGTGATCGGCGTCGTCATCGCGGTGCGCGACCAAGTCGCGTATCTCGGCGAGGCATTGGACAGCATCGCTGCGCAAACGGTCCCCTCGACAGCGGTGATCGTCGTCGACGACGGCTCGGTCGACGGCAGCGGCGACGTCGCCCGCACGCGCGGGGCGCGCACGATCCGCACGGAGGGCATCGGTCCGGGCGGCGCGCGTGGGGCGGGGGCCGCTGCGCTGGACACCGAGCTGCTCGCCTTCCTCGACGGCGACGACCGCTATCTGCCGACCCACCACGCGACGCTGCTGGCGGCGTTGGAGCGCTCGGGCGCCGACGCGGTCTGCGGCATGGCCCGGCGCTTCGCCGACGAAGGCTCGGAGGCTGCCGAGCGGTATGCGCTCGGCGACGAGCTGCAGGTCGGGCGCTCGCCCGGAGGGCTGCTCGTGCGACGGGAGCGCTACGAGGCCGCCGGCGGGTTCCAGGCCAACCCCGGGCGCAACGAGCTCTTCGACCTCTTCAGCCGGCTGCCGGACCTCGTCCCGGTCGCCGAGGTGGTCTACGAGCGACGGATCCACGGCGAGAACCGGTCGATCGTCGCGCGCGCCGAGGTCCACGCGGAGTACCTGGCCAGCGCGCGCGACGCGATCCTGCGCGCGCGGCGGGAGGGTCGCGCGTGAGCCGCGCCGCGCGGATGCGGCCACGGCCCGAGCAGGACCTGCTGCTGCGCGCGGCGCTGCTGCCCGACCCGGCGCAGGCCGCCGAGGCCTACGCGCGCTGGGCGGCGCGGGTCGATCTCGACCGGCTCGACTTCGGCTCGCTGCAACTGTTGCCGCTGCTCGCGTTGCGGCCCGGCGGCGTCCCGGATGACGATGCGCTCGGGCGCCAGGTGCGCCACGTGGCCCGCTTCTCGTGGCTGCGCACGCAGATGCTCGGGCGTCGCGTCGCGCCGGTCGTCGCCGCCCTGGCCGATGCCGGGCTGGAGCCGATGCTCAGCAAGGGGGCGGCGCTGGTCTACGCGCACGGCGTCGACGCGCGTCTGCGACCGATGTTCGACATCGACGTGGCCGTCGCGCCCCAGGACGCCGACCGGGCCGTCGCGGTCCTCAACGCGCTCGGCTACCACTCGATCCTGCAGGACGCGCTGACCGGGCACCGCGCCGCGGTCGTTCGCGACACCCACGGCTTCGGGTTCAGCGGGTCCGAAGGGGCCGAGATCGACCTGCACTGGCATCTGCTGCATCAGGGGCGCAGCATCGAGTTGAGCGCGGCGTTTCGCGCGGCGGCCGTCGAGGCCGAGATCGCGGGCGTGCGCTGCCGCGCCACGAGCGTCGAGGACACGCTCGTGGTCGCCGTGGCCCACGGCGCCAGCTGGGCGCGCAACGCCGCCGTGCGGTGGGTCGGCGATGTCGCGCTGCTGCTGCGCGACCACGGGGCGGCGCTCGACTGGGACGCGATCGTCCTGCGCTGCCGCCAGGCGCGGCTGAGCCGAGCGATGCTCGACGGGCTGGACTACGTCGCCGAGGTCAGCGGCCTCGACGCGCCGGCCGCCGCGCGTCGCGAGTTGGAGCGCGTGCCGATGCCGCTGGCGGTGCGCTTGCGACGGCGGCGCGCCGACGATCCGGGCGCCGACGGCGGGGCCCGTCCCGCAGGCCGGATCGGCGGCCTGATCGACGCCTATGAGAACGAGGTCCAGACGGTCGTCGCTCCCGGCGCGCGCACGGGCCCGGCCGACGGGCTGCGCTTCCTCGCCCGGCGCTGGGCGCTGCCCAGCGTGCGGGCCGTGCCGGCGCACGCGGCATGGGTCGGCCTCGGGCGGCCCGACCGGTTGCGTCCGGAGCGGCTGATGGGCGCGAGCGCCGCGCGTGGCGCCTCCGCCTCCACGCGTCCGTTGCGGGGTCAGGCCCTGCCACGGGACTGCGACGCCGGCGACTACCCGCTCGGTGGCGTGCTGCGCTTCGCCCTCGGCGGCGAGGGCCATCGCTTCCTCGGCGCCGGGTGGTGGTTCCCCGAGCCCCACGGGATCTGGTCGCGCAGCGGGCGCGCGACCGTCGTCTTGCCGCTGGCGTCCGCGCCGCCAGCGGGCGAGCCGCTGTGGCTCGACCTGCTGGTGCACGCGCCGCTGGGACCGCGCCGCCTATCGGCCGCGGTGCGGGTGGTGGTCAACGGTCGCTCGGTCGCCCGGGCGACGCTCAACGTGGGCGGCGCCGGCCAGGAGCTTCGGGCGCGCGTGCCGGCCGCTGTGCTGGCGGGTCGCGAGGCCGTCGAGGTGGCGCTGGTCGTCGACCGGACGATGGCGCCCGCCGACGCGCGCCTGAACACCGATGTGCGCCAGCTCGGCATCGGGCTCGTCGCGCTGCGCCTGGGCGCGGACGAGGCGCGCGTGCCGCTGGCCGCCGGCTGAGCCGGCGAGGCGCTGCGGTCAGGCGGCGACCATCCCACCGGCGACGGTGTCGTTGTTGGACTCGTCGATGAGGATGAAGGCGCCCGTGACGCGGTTGCGCGCGTAGGGGTCGGCGATCACGGGGCGGCGGGTGCGCAGGCGGATGCGGCCGATGTCGTTGAGGCCGAGCTCGGATGGCGCCGGACCGCGCTCGAGCGTCTGGACGTCGACGACGTCGACGATCGCGTCGACGATCGCCTCGGCCGTATGGGTCAGGTGCTTCAACAAGTACTTGGACCCAGGGCGCAGCGCGCGATCCGAGAACCAGCAGACGTCGGCCTCGAACTCCTTGACGGGCTCCGGTGCGCCGTCGGCGCTGACCAGGACGTCGCCACGCGAGGCATCGACATCATCGGCCAGCCGGATCGTGACGCTCTGGGGCGGGAAGGCCTCCTCCAGCGGGCCGGTGAGCGTGTCGATCGACGCGACCGTCGACTCGACCCCGGACGGCAGCACCTTCACGCGATCCCCGGGCCGCACGACGCCGGAGGCGACCTGGCCGGCGTAGCCGCGGAAGTCGTTGCCCTCGCTGCGGATCACGAGCTGCACCGGGAAGCGCAGGTCCTCCAGGTTGCGGTCGTCAGCGGGGTCGATCGCCTCCAGATGGCGCAGCAGCGGCTCGCCGACGTACCACGACATGTTCTCGCTGCGGTCGACGACGTTGTCGCCCTCCAGCGCGCTGATCGGGATGTAGGCGATGTCGCGCGAAGTCAAGTGATTGCGGAACACGCTGAAGTCGCGGACGATCTCGTCGAAGCGCTCCTCGGCGTACTCGACCAAGTCCATCTTGTTGATCGCGACGACGAGGTGGGGGATGCCCAGCAGCGAGGCGATGAAGGCGTGGCGGCGGGTCTGCTCGACCACGCCGTGGCGGGCGTCGACCAGCACGATCGCCACGTCGGCCGTCGAGGCGCCGGTGACCATGTTGCGCGTGTACTGCACGTGGCCGGGCGTGTCGGCGAGGATGAAGTCGCGCGCCGGCGTGGCGAAGTAGCGGTAGGCGACGTCGATCGTGATGCCCTGCTCGCGCTCGGCGCGCAGGCCGTCGGTCAGCCGCGACAGGTCGAGCTCGCCGTCACGGCCGTTCAGATCGGCGTACTGGTCGGCGAGGATCGCCTTGCTGTCGTGCAGCAGGCGACCGATGAGCGTGGACTTGCCGTCGTCGACGGAGCCCGCGGTGGCGAGACGGAGAAGCGTAGGCATAGAAGAAGTCCTAGAAGTAGCCCGCGACCTTGCGGTCTTCCATCGCCGACTCCGACACGCGGTCATCGGCGCGCGTCTCGCCGCGCTCGGTGACGTTGGTCGCGGCGATCTCGGCGACGACCTGATCCAGCGACGAGGCAGTGGAGGCCACGGCGCCGGTGCAGGAGATGTCGCCGACGGTGCGGTAGCGCACCGACGCGGTGAAGGGATCGGAGTCGCGCTCGTCGCGCGCGATGAACTCGGAGTCGGCGTAGAGCATCCCGTCGCGGCGGAAGACCGCGCGCTCGTGGGCCAGGTAGATCGAGGGCACCTCGATCTCCTCGTCCTGGATGTACTGCCACACGTCGAGCTCGGTCCAGTTGCTCAGCGGGAACGCGCGGACGTTCTCGCCGCGGCGCACGCGCGTGTTGTAGATGTTCCAGAGCTCGGGACGCTGGGCCTTGGGGTCCCAGCCGCCGAAGTCGTCGCGGAAGCTCAGGATGCGCTCCTTGGCCCGGGCGCGCTCCTCGTCGCGGCGCGCGCCGCCGAAGGCCGCGTCGAAGCCGTGCTCGGCCAAGGCATCCAGCAGCGTCGTGGTCTGCAGGCGGTTGCGCGAGGCGCGCGGGCCCGTCTCCTCGACCACGCGGCCGCTGTCGATCGACTCCTGCACGGAGGCGACGACCAGCCGCTCGCCGAGCCGCTCGACCAGGTTGTCGCGGAACTCGATGACCTCGGAGAAGTTGTGCCCCGTGTCGATGTGCATCAGCGGGAATGGGAACTTCCCGGGCCGGAAGGCCTTCTCGGCCAGCCGCACGAGGACGATCGAGTCCTTGCCGCCGCTGAAGAGCAGCACCGGCTTCTCGCGCTCGGCGGCGACCTCGCGCATCACGTGGATGGCCTCGGCCTCCAGCGCCTGCAGATGGGTCAAGGTGTGCGAGCTCATGCGGGAGCAGCCTCCGTGGTGGGCGCGTCGGTGGGGCGTGGGCGGATGGGGCGGGCGCGATGGATGACCGCGGCGGCAGCGCCGACGATCGCGGGGACGCCGACGATGGTCCAGGTCGGCAGGTCGGCTCCGGCTTTGGTGAGCACGCCGAGCGCGGAGCCGAGCAGGACGCAGCCGAGCGCGGGACGCAGGACGACGGCGGGGATCTTTCCGCTGAGCGCGGTGCCGATCACGACGCCGGGCAGCGAGCCGATCAGGATGGTGCCCATCAGCGCGAAGTCGACGTTGCCGGCGACCAGCTGCGCCAGGCCGGCGGCCCAGAGCACGATCGCGGCGTGGAAGACGTCGGTGCCGACGACGCGATGGGGCGTCAGGCGGAAGACGAGGATCAGCGCGAGGCCGATCAGGGCGCCCGAGCCGACGCTGGTCAGCCCGAGCAGGAAGCCGAGGACCAGGCCGATGACGACGGCCTGGATGCGCGTGGCGTCGTCGAGGAAGACGCTGTGGCGCTCGCGGTCGATCGCCGCGCGCAAGAACAGCGCGCGGAAGAGCATCGAGACCGACACCACCAGCAACGCGATCGCCACGCCGGTGAGCAGGATGCTCGGCGAGTGCTTGAGCCAGACGTCGAGGACGATCACGCCCGCGACCGAGCCCGGCACGCTGCCGAAGGCCAGCCACTTGGAGACGCCGAGGTCGACGGTGCCCTTGCGCAGGTGCTGCCAGCCGCCGAGTGTCTTGGTGACCGCCCCGTAGGCGAGGTCGGTGCCGATCGCGACCGTCGGGTGGATCCCGGCGAACAGGATCAGCAGCGGCGTCATCAACGAGCCGCCACCGATCCCCGTCATCCCGATCAGGATGCCGACGCCGAGACCGAAGACGATGACGATCGGATCCATCAGATCCTCAGACGACGTGGATGCCGCACTCGGTCTTGTCGGTGCCCGCCCAACGGCCGGAGCGCCCGTCGCCCGGCTGGGTGCACGTGGCACAGCCGATCGACGCGAAGCCCTGGTCGTGGAGCGGGTGGTACGGCAGCCCGCGCTCGAAGATCCGGCCCCAGACGTCCTTCTCGGTCCAGAACGCGAGCGGGTTGTACTTCATGACGCCGGGGCGCTTGGCGTCGGGCTCGATCAGCTCGGCGGTTGCCCTCGTGTCGGCCTGTTCCCGGCGCACGCCGGTCACCCAAGCATCAGCACCTTCTAGGGACTGTTCGAGCGCCGCGACCTTCAACGGCGTGCAGCAGTGCTCAGGGCCGGTCCAAGGACGCTCGGCGTTGGCCGCGTCCTGGACCTCGACCTGCACGCCGTAGTGGTCCTCGAACTGCTTCCAGGTCTGCAGCGTCTCGGGGAAGAGCACGCCCGTGTCGATGGTGACGACGCGGACATGCGGCGCCAGGCGCAGCAGCTCGTCGAGGATCACCGACTCCTCCTTCTGGAAGGAGCAGAGGAAGACCAGCGACTCGTGCTCGGCAGCCGCCGTCAGCGTGTCGGTGAGCTGGTCGCTCAGACTGCGCATTCGCCTTCGCCCCGGGCCACCACGTACGGCTGGTTGCGATCCCAGTCCATGAACATGTTCATGGTGTCGAGGCCGAACTCGACCGGCATGGCGAGGTCGCCCTTGACCGCTTCCTCGAAGCGGATCGTCCCGACGCGCTCGGCGTAGGCCTTGAACGTCTCGGTGTCGTCGGTGCGCTCGGCCTCGTACATGCGGATCCAGCGCTCGACGGCGTCCGGGACGCGCTTGGCGGGCAGGCGGACCTTCAGGCGCTGGCCGTAGCCGACCTTGCCGCCCTCATAGACGCCGCCGATGTGCGCCACATAGGCCGGGATCGTGTGCTCGCCGACCTTGATCGACGCGCCGTAGAACCCCATGTCGGCGATGTGGTGCTGCGAGCAGCCGTTCGGGCAGCCGGAGTTCTTGATGTGGATGCGGCGGGAGAGCGGATCGGTGATCTGCATCTCCAGCAGCTTGCGGTTGATCGCCGCGTTGAGGCCCATCGAGGAGGTGATCCCGAGCTTGCACGAGTCGGTGCCGGGGCACGAGACGTTGTCGGTGATCTCCTGGGCGCCGGCCTCGCCGAGCTCCAGCTCCTTGAGGCGGTTCCAGAGGTCGTAGACCGACTCGTCGCGGACCCAGCGGAAGACGAGGTTCTGGCCGACCGTCATGCGGGCGTTGCCGCCGGAGAAGTCGCGCATGATCTGGCCGAGGCCGCGGAACTGCTCGGGCGTGAGGTCGCCGCGGTAGACCTTGACCTCGACGGCGCTGAAGCCCTCCTGGCGCTGGGCGACGACGTTGGACTCGCGGAAGCGGTCGAACGCGGCGCGGTCCTCCTCGTCGGTCGGCGTGCCGAACGACGACGGCACGGGCGGGGCGACGGCCTCCTCGTCGACGTCGAAGCGGCGTCGCTGCACGTTGAAGTCGCGCTCGGCGACCCAGTCGCCCTTGAGCTGCTCCTCGACCTGGGTGCGCAGCTCGTCGATGCCGAACTTGTCGACGAAGACCTTGATGCGGGCGCGGGCGCGGTTGACGCGCAGCCAGTCCTGAGCGTCGAAGATCCGGAAGACGGCCTCGGCGACCTTGAGGTAGTCGCCGTTGTCGGCCTCGACGAAGTCATACAACGTGGGCGCGATGCGCGGCATGATCGACGTGCCGCCGCCGACGACGACCTGGAAGCCCTTGACGCCCTCGTCGTTGACCTTCGAGATGAAGGCGATGTCGTGGATGCCGGTGATCGAGCGGTCCTCGGCGGGCGTGCCGTCGAACGCGGTCTTGATCTTGCGCGGCATCAGCTGCGTCGTGGGGTGGCGCACGAAGTAGCGGACGTAGGCGCCGACGTACGGCGTCGGGTCGAAGACCTCGCCCTCCAGGATCCCGGCCCACGGGTCGCCGGTCACGTTGCGGACCGTGTTGCCGCAGCCCTCGCGGGAGGAGAGGCCGGTCTCGCTCAGATCCCGGATCAGCGACGCGGCGTCACGCAGCGGCACGTGGTGGATCTGGATGTTCTGCCGGGTCGTGATGTGGCCCTTGTTGAGCGGCGCGTAGCGCTCGATCACGTCGGCGAAGTTGTCCATCTGGTCCGGCGTGACGCCGCCGAAGGGCAGCTTGATCCTGATCATCTGGACGTCGGGCTGGCGCTGGCCGTAGACGCCCTGCTTCAGGCGGAAGCCGATGTACTCGTTCTCGGGCGTGTCGCCGGCGAGGAACTTCTCGGCCTCGTTGTCGAAATCGTCGAACTCCTTGACGATCGCGGGGATGATCTGGCCGGGGATGTTCTCGTAGACCTCAGGGTTCTTGAGGCTCCCCTTGCGGCCGACGGTGGTGGGCTCCATGCGGGGGAAGGTAGCAAATCCCGATCGCAAATCCACCTTTTGCGTAAGCCGTTGCGGCACGGCGTTTTCTCCACGCTTTCTGTGCGGAAAACGGGCGATCAGACGGCGGCGCGGCGGCGCTCGAGCTCCGCGCGCTGCACGGCGTTGCCGGTGGCCGCGATCGCGCGGTCATAAGCGGCTGCCGCGGCGTCGGTCGCGCCGGTGCGACGCAGCAGCTCGGCATGGGCGGCGTGCAGCGGCGCGTAGCTGCCCATGCGGGCATCTTCGAGCAGCGGGCGGACGAGCTCCAGGCCCGCCTCGGGCGCGCCCGCGAAGGCCAGCGCGGCGGCGCGGTTGACGCGGATGACGGGCGAGGGCGAGCGGCGGTCGAGCTCGGCGTAGAGCGCGGCGATCTCGACCCAGTCGGTCGCCGCGGCGTCGGCGGCGGTGGCGTGCAGCGCGGCGATGGCGGCCTGCAGTTGGTAGGGCCCTGGCCTGCGGGCGGCGATTGCCTGGTCGAGCGCGTGGGTGCCCTCGGCGATCCGGCCCTGGTCCCAGCGCGCGCGGTCCTGGCGGTCCAGCGCGACGTACTCGCCGCGCTCGTCGACGCGCGCGTCGCGGCGGGCATCCTGCAGCAGCATCAGCGCGAGCAGGCCGAGGGCCTCGGGGTCGCCGGGGAGCAGGTTGACCAGCAGGCGACCGAGCCGGATCGCCTCACTGCAGAGCTCGCCGCGGACGAGGCGGTCGCCGTCGGTCGCCGCGTAGCCCTCGTTGAACACCAGGTAGATGACGGCCAGGACGCCGTCGCGGCGCTCGGGCAGCAGCTCGGCCGGCGGGACGCGGTACGGGATCCGTGCGGCAGCGATCTTGCGCTTGGCCCGCGTGAGCCGCTGGTACATCGTGGGCTCCGACACCAGGAAGGCGTGCGCGACCTCGGCCGTGGTCAGCCCGCCGAGCGACTTGACGGTCAGCGCGACGCGGGCGTCGAGCGCCAGCGCGGGGTGACAGCAGGTGAAGAGCAGGCGCAGGCGGTCGTCGGCGATGGCACCGTCGTCGGGCAGCTCGTCGTCCTCCTCGTCGACTGCCGTCGCCGTCTCACGTGCCGCGAGCGCGGCAAGGCGCTCGATGCGGTCGGCCAGCCCGCGCTCACGGCGCAGGCGGTCGATCGCCTTGCGTCGGGCGGTCGTGGTGATCCAGGCGCCGGGGCTCGCCGGGACGCCGTCGCGCGGCCAGGTGGCGACCGCGGCGGCGAAGGCGTCCTGCAGCGCGTCCTCGGCCAGGCTGAAGTCGCCGACCTGGCGGATGAGCGTCGCGAGGATCGCCGGGCCCTCCTCCTTGAAGGCCGTGGCGATCGCCGCGTCGGTCATCGGGCTCGCTCAGCCCTGGTCGAAGACCATGACGGGACGCACCTCGACCGAGCCGTAGCCGACGCTCGGGATCTTGGCGGCCCAGGCCAGCGCGCCGTCGAGGTCGGGGACGTCGATGAGGTAGTAGCCGGCGAGCATCTCCTTGGTCTCGGCGAACGGCCCGTCGCTGACCAGGGACTCACCGTCGCGCACGCGCACCGTCGTGGCGGTCTCCAGGCCCTGGAGGCCGTCGCCGGCGACCATGGCGCCCGACTCCTGGAGCTGCTGGGAGTAGGACATCCACGCGGCCGTGTCGGCCTGCTCGGAGGTCGGGTCGGCGGGCGTGTAGATGAGCAGCATGTACTGCATGGAGGCCTCCTGAAGGCGTTGGCGTCAGCCGGCGGTTCCGGCCGCTTCGAAGGATCGACGGACGGGTTCGGTCGATTCGACACCTTCTGGAAACCGAAGGCAAATGTGGCGCGTCGGCGTTCGCTCGCCCAGGGGCTCGCGAACGCGGCGCGAACTCGCCTGGCGGCTCGCTCGCACGGCTTGGCCGGGCTCAGCGCCCCCAGGGAATGGGGTCGCCCCAGGGCGACGGCGCGTCCGGCTCGCGGCCGGTCGCCTCCAGCAGCGCGGCGCGCTGCCAGGGGTTCTGCCTCGGCGCGGCCTCCACGATCACCGGGGCGAAGTCGCGCAGGAACTGCTCCAGCGCCGCGACGACCGCGGCCGCCTCCTCCGGGGAGGCCGACGGCGCGACGATCTCCAGCTGAGGGCGGCGGTTGGGCACAGCCGGAACCCTAGCGGCCGGAGCGTTCCACGGCCGTCGCGAGCTCCTCGCCGGCGGTGGTGAAGCTCGCCTCCACCAAGGTGGCGGCGAGCTCGGCGTCGCCTGCGCGCAGGGCGGCGATGACGGCGGGGTGGCTGCTCTGGCCGTCGGCGAAGGCCTTGCGGGTGAAGAGCCAGAGGTCCATGCGCCGCAGCCGTGGGATCAGGAGCTCGACCGAGACGACGAGGTCCGGGTCGTCGGCGGCATCGAGGATCACGTGGTGGAAGGCGTCGTCGGCGGCGATCCCGTCCTGGACGCGGCCGTCGGCCAGCGCGGCGACGTAGGCCGCGTCGTGGGCGGCGAGCAGCTCGTAGTCGTCCTCGGTCAGGCGGTCGGCGGCGCGGCGGGTGGCGGCGCCGTGCAGCTGCGCGGCGGTGGCGAACGCCTCGCGCGCGAGCTTGAGGTCGAAGGGGAGCGGCTCGTGGATCATCGGCATGTCGTTCTCGGCAACGCTAACCGCGCCCGAAGGTGACGTCGGTGGGGCTACCACGTCGGTCGCGGCCTACTCTTGGGCCATGCCTGAGGTCGCCGTCCTGGACTACGACGCGGTGCTCGCCGCGGTCTCGCCGCGCGAGGCGATCGATCGCACGCGGGACGCGTTCCTGCGCCATCGGCGCGGCGAGTGGTCGATGCCGGCCAAGGTCTACCTCGAGTCGCCGCCGCACGGGGACTTCCGCGCGATGCCGGCGCTGGGCGGCGGGCTGGCGATCCTGAAGTGGATCTCGTCGTTTCCGTCCAACCCGGCGCGCGACCTGTCGACGGTGATGGGGATCCTGCTCGTCAGCGACGCGCAGACCAGCGAGCCGATCGCGATGCTCGACGCGCGCTCGGTCACCGCGTTGCGCACGGGTGCGGTCGCGCCGGTCGCCGCGCGGGCGCTGGGGCGCGCGGATGCGATGACGGCGGGGATCGTCGGCTGCGGTCTGCACGGCGCGTGGACGGCGCGCTGCCTGGCGACCGACGGCTACGGCCCGGGCGTCTGCTTCGATCCCCGGCCGGAGGCGGCGGCCGCGCTGGCCAACGAGCTGGGGTGGTCGGTCGGGACGCGCGCGGAGGCGCTGGCCGCCGACGTCGTCTGCTGCATCACGCCGGGCGCCGAGATCGTCGTCGACACCGGCGACCTGCACCCCGGGCAGCACTACAACATGCTCGGCGCCGACGGCCCGGGCAAGGCGGAGGCCACGATCGGCGCCGTCGCCGCCTGCACGCTCTTCTGCGACGAGTGGGCGCAGGCGTCACACGGCGGCGAGCTGACGGGCGCGGTCGAGGAGGGCCTGGTGGTCCGTGACCGCGTGACCGACCTCGGCGCGGTCCTGGCCGGCGACGCGCCGGGTCGTGCGGACGCGAGCGCCATCACGCTCTTCGACTCCACCGGCCTGGCGATCCAGGACCTCGCGATCGCCGCAGCGGCCGTCGAGGCCTGGCGCGAAGGCCGCGTGCAGGCGCAGACCGTCAGGCTCTAACGCGGCGGAGCGGTTGTGCGCCCCGAATCGTCGTGGCTGGCGCCGCACGGCGAGCGCCGGCGGGCGTCAGCCCGTCAAGCTCCGTCGGGTGGTGTCAGGCGCGGCGAGGCGGAGCGCAGAACCGCTACGCAGGGCCGTGCTGGCCTTTGATCGACGGCGAGCCGGGGGCCACCTTGTAGGTCCACTGCGCGCTCGGCAGCTTCTTGGTGGACTTCTTCTTGATGGTCGCCAGCCGCACCAGCTCGCAGCTGAAGCCTGAGGAGGTGGCGGTGACCGAGCCGAAGCCGTGGTGGTCGAAGTCGGCGTTGTCGACCTGCGGGTTGATGGAGCGCAGCGTGTCGATCAACGCGGGCGCCGTCGCCGGGTTGGCGTCATTGCCTTGGATCGCGACCCCGCCGCCGGCGTCGAGCGTCGTCTCGCCCAGCGACTGCGAGGTGATCGAGCCGCCGACCAGCTCGGTCGCGACCGTGTCGCCCGTTGCCCCGTCGCCGGTGCGCACGTCGCCGGCGATGAACGTGTGGATGTCGCCGGTGACGAAGACCACGTCCTTGATCTGCTTGTCGCGGATGTGGGTCAGCAGCTCCTCGCGCTCCTGCGGGTAGCCGAGCCAGTTGTCGTAGGTGAAGTTGGCGCCGCCGAGCACGCGCGTCGGCATGATCGTCACCTCGTTGGCCATCACCTTCCACTTGGCCTTCGAGGACGCCAGCGCGTTCTTGACCCAGTTCATCTGCGGCCGCCCGAGGAAGTCGCGCGGCTGGTTGTAGTCGGCGCACGGCGCGACGACCGCGTCGTCGCAGGGCTGGTTGTCGCGGTAGCTGCGCTGATCCATGACGATCAGGTCGACGTTGGCGCCGAAGGAGAGCTTGCGGTAGAGCTTCTCGCCGCCCGGGAAGGCGGGCATGTTCTCGAAGAAGGCCTGGCGCCCCGCCTTCTTGCGCGCGAGGCTGAAGCGCTTGTCGGGCGGCAGGCCGCCGTCGGCGGGCTTGCCCGCGTAGTTGTCCTGGACCTCGTGGTCGTCCCAGAGCATCACCATCGGGAACTTGGAGTGCACGGCGCGCAGCAGCGGGTCGGTGCGGTAGAGCTGGTACTTGGCGCGGTAGTCGGCCAGGGTGACGGCCTCGCGCACGATGCTCGGGTTGTTGGGGTTCTCGCTGCCGATCTTGTCGTCGCGGACGCCGGTGCCGCCCTTGACCGAGTGATAGGTCTCGGCGTAGATGTAGTCCCCGAGGCAGACGACGAAGTCGTAGTCGCCGTCGGCCATGACGTCGAGCGCGTTGTAGTAGCCGTGCGTGTAGTCCTGGCAGGAGAAGAACGCGAACTTCACCGGCGCCTTGGAGTCGGACGGCAGCGCGGTCCGGAAGCGGCCGACGGCGCTGTCGGCGCTCTTGGAGGAGAAGCGGTAGTAGTACTCCTCGTGGGCCTTGAGCCCGGCCACGCGCGCCTTGACCGCGTGGTTGGAGGCGGCGCCGGTCTTGACGCTCTTGCGCGCGACGACGTGGCGGAAGGACTTGTCGCTCGCGACCTCCAGCTCGATCGTGCCGGTCCCGCCGCCACCGGACGGGTCGAAGCGCGTCCACAGGCTGATGCCCTTGGGCGTCGGGTCCCCGGAGACGACGCCGTCAGGGAAATGGCCGCCCTTGAACGGGCGGGTCTTGGCCGAGGCCAGCGGCGTCGCGAGCGACGTCGGGACCAAGACCATGGCAGCGGCGCCACCGGCGCGCGCGACGAACTGACGGCGGGTCGTCTCCATGGCGCGAACCTACATCCACCGGGTGTCACCCGTGTGAAGATTGGCCCGCGAACGGTCAGACCGGGCGCATGACCATGGTCTGCGAGCCGGCCAGGAAGTCGGCCGGGTCACGCGGCACCCCAGCCCGCTCGGGCGAGTCGTAGTAGGCCTTCTCGACCGGCTCCCAGCCGTCGGGCGCGTCGTGGCCGACGACCCAGGTGAAGGTGGTGTCGTCGAGGTCGCGCCAGGCGCCGAGCACACGGAAGCCGTGGACGGCGCGTGCCGGGACGATGTGATCGCGCCAGAGGGCGACGAACTCGTCCATCGCGCCCTCGCGGACCTTGTAGGTGCGGACCTGGCAGAGCATGCGCGGCAGCCTACGCTGCCGCGGTCTGCTCCCGCAGGAAGGGCAGCACGGCCGCGACGACGCCCGCCGGGTCGTCGGCCAGCGGCCAGTGGCCGCTCCCGGGAAGGATCGTCACCTGCGCGTCGCGGAAGACCTCGCGCTGGCGCTCGGCCAGGCGCAGCTTCAAGTACGGGTCCTTGGCGCCCCAGACGACCAGCGTCGGGCGTGCGTGCTCGCGCAGGCGCGGCGCGATCGCCTCGGCGTGCGGTCCGGCCGGCGTGTTGCGATAGAGCTTGAGGACGGCGCGCCGCGTCGCCTTGTCGGCGTAGAGGTCGAACAGCTCGTCGCCGTAGGACATGGGGAACGACGGCGGGTTGGTGCGCTTCATGAACTGGCGGAAGCCGCCGCGCGTCGAGCTCATGAAGAACAGCTCGCCGATGACCGGTGTGCGCCAGACCTTGGCCAGCGCGTGCCAGCCCTCGCGCAGCAGCACGCCGGTGTTGATGAGCACCGTCGAGGCGTGCATCTCGGGGTGGTCGGCTGCCCACTGCAGGCCCCACGGGCCGCCGAAGTCGTGCAGGACGAGGTGGACCCGGCGCACCCCGAGCTGGTCGAGCGCGCCGGTGAGGTGGGCGGCGTAGCCATCCACGGTGTAGGGGAGGTCGCGCGGCTTGTCGGCCCCGCCGTAGCCGGGCATGTCGAGCGCGATCGCCCGCGCGAAGGCCCCGGTGGGTTCCAGCAGCGTGGTCCAGTGCTTGGCCATTCCGGGGTTGCCGTGGACGAAGACGATCGCCTCCTCGGCGCCTGCGGGCCCGGCCTCCAGGACCGGCGAGCGCACGCCGTTGACGACCACCTCGGTGTGGCGCAGCGCGGTGGCGCCGTCGGCCGCGGCGGTGGTCTCGCCGCTCATCGCGTCGCTCCGATCGCCAACGCGCGGACCATGCGGCGCGGCTTCATGATTCGGTCCAGCGGCTCGGCGCGGGCGGCCACGTCGGCCATCATCGCGGCGGTCTGCGGGTCGTGCGTCGCGGCCCGGTGCATCGCGCGCTCCATGACGTTCATCTCGCGGCCGCTGGCGAAGTCCGAGGTCTGCAGGTGGTGCAGCGCCAGCCCGCGGCGGTGCTTGCGCCGGTAGCGCTCCAGCGCCGGATCCGGGTTGGCGCCCGCGGTCAGCGCGCCGGCGAGCTCGTCGGCCAGCCATGCGGCGGACTGCAGCGCGAAGCCCACACCCACGCCCCAGACGGGGTCGCTGGCCTGCGCGGCGTCGCCGACGAAGGCGATGCCCGGCCGGGCGGCGGGGCGGCGCACGTTGGGCAGGTCGAGCTTGCCGATCATGGGCCCGACGCGGGTGGCGCTCGGGAGGTCGGGTGCGCGGTCGAGCGCCGCGAAGGCCTCCAGGAACGCGGCCTCCTTGTCGGCCTTGAACTCCGGCAGCCGTTTCTTGTGGAGGAACAGCGCGGCGACCGTCACACCGTCGTCGTTCGGGAAGCAGTAGAGGATGTCGCGGCCGGTGAGCCACATCTGCGAGTGGCCGGGCGTGGCCTGCAGCTCCAGCCCCTCGTAATAGGCCATGTAGCCGAAGCGGCCGTGAGGCAGGACGCGGCCGGGGACGTTGGCCAGGCGGGCGATCGAGGAGCCACGGCCGTCGGCGCCGACGACGACCTTGGCGTCGATCGTGACCTCCTCGCCGCCGGACGTGTGGCCGTGCAGGCCGGAGGGGCGGCCGGTGGCGTCGCGCAGGACGGCATCGACGGTGACGCCCTGGCGCACCTCGACGTTCGGGGTCCGGGCGGCCAGCTCGCGCAGCATCGGGTCGAGCTTCTCGCGGCGCAGGTTGTAGCCGTGGTCCTCGTCAGGCATCGCGTACCAGCCGGCCGCGGTCCAGACGTCGAGGCCGTTGCGCAGCGCGCCTGCGCGCTCCATCGTGGCGTCGATGCCGAGGCGCTGGAGCACCGGTGTGGCGCCCGCCTGGATGAAGTGCGAGCACACGACCTTGTAGTGCTCAGGCTTCGGGCTCTTCTCGAGCACCGTCACGTTGATGCCCTGGCGGCCCAAGAGGGCGGCCAGGGCACAGCCGGCGACACTGCCACCGGCGATGACCACATCCGTCTGTTCCGGCATGGCCGGACGGTACCGCTGTGAGTTGCTTCGCGCAACTCTGTGCGGTCGGCTACAAGGGGATGTTGCCGTGCTTGCGCTTCGGGCCCGGCTCGCGCTTGGTCTGCAGCGTGTGCAGCGCGTTGATGAGCTTGGGGCGCGTCTCGTGTGGCGTGATCACGTCGTCGATGTAGCCGCGCTCGGCCGCGCTGTAGGGGTTGGCGAAGCGCGCCTTGTAGTCGTCCATCAGCTTCTTGCGGCGCTCGTCCGGCGTGGGCGAGGACTTCAGGTCGCGGCGGTAGATGATGTTGACCGCGCCCTCGGGACCCATGACCGCGACCTCGGCCTGTGGCCAGGCGAAGTTGAAGTCGGCCAGCAGGTGCTTGGAGGCCATGACGTCGTAGGCGCCGCCGTAGGCCTTGCGGGTGATGACCGTGATCTTCGGGACCGTCGCCTCGGTGTAGGCGTACAACAGCTTGGCGCCGTGGCGGATGATGCCGCCCCACTCCTGGCTGGTGCCCGGCAGGAAGCCCGGCACGTCGGTGAAGGTGATGATCGGGATGTTGTAGGCGTCGCAGGTCCGGACGAAGCGGGCCGCCTTGGCCGAGGCGTCGATGTCCAGCACGCCCGCCATGTGCGACGGCTGGTTGCCGACGACGCCGACCGCGAAGCCGTCCAGGCGCGAGAAGCCGCAGATGATGTTCTTGGCGAAGTGCTCGTGGATCTCGAAGAACTCGCCGTCGTCGACGACCAGCCGGATGACGTTGCGCATGTCATACGGCTTGTTGGGGTTGTCGGGGACGGCGGAGTCGAGCTCCTCGTCCATGCGGTTGGGATCGTCGGTCGGCGCCAGCCGGGGCGGGATCTCCAGGTTGTTCTGCGGCAGGAAGCCCATCAGGTAGCGGGTGTCCTCCAGCAGCTGCTCCTCGTCGTCGGCCGCGAGGTGGGCGACGCCGGACTTCGTGTTGTGGGTCATCGCGCCGCCGAGCGACTCGAAGTCCACCTCCTCGCCCGTGACCGTCTTGATGACGTCGGGGCCGGTGATGAACATGTGCGAGGACTCCTTCACCATGAAGATGAAGTCGGTGATCGCCGGCGAGTAGACCGCGCCGCCCGCGCACGGGCCCATGATCAGGCTGATCTGCGGGATCACGCCCGAGCACTTGACGTTGCGCACGAAGACGTCGCCGTAGGCGCCGAGCGAGACGACGCCCTCCTGGATCCGCGCCCCGCCGGAGTCGTTGATGCCGATCACGGGGCAGCCGATCTTGGCCGCCAGATCCATGATCTTGCACATCTTCTCGGCCATGACCTCACCGAGCGAGCCGCCGAAGACGGTGAAGTCCTGGGAGAAGACGCAGACCTTGCGGCCCTCGATCGTGCCGTGGCCGGTGACGACCGCATCGCCCCAGGGGCGCTGCTTCTGCATGTCGAAGTCGATCGTGCGGTGGCGCACGAATGTGTCCAGCTCCTGGAACGAGCCCGGGTCGAGCAGCTTCTCGATCCGCTCGCGGGCGGTCAGCTTGCCGCGGGCATGCTGCTTCTCCTCGGCCTCGGGCGAGGAGTGCATGGCCGCCTCACGCAGCTCGTTGAGCTGGGCGAGCTTCTCGTCAAAGGTCTCGGGGTTGTGCTGGCGCTGGGTCATGGGCGGCGGCGAACTCTAGTTCGCCGGGCCGGGCCTGCGCCGCGCGACCCCGGGTCAGCCGCGCGAGAAGGGGCGGTGGTGCGCGGAGCCGAGGTCGTCGAGGACCCCGACGAGGACCGCTTCGACCTGCTCGGGATCGAGCGCCGCGGTGGCAGCCGTGGCGGTGGCGGTGATCTCGCCGTCCAGAACGGGCTCGGCGATCTCGGGGGCTTCGATGACCTCGACGGCCTCGGGGATCTCGATCTCGACCCCGACCTCGGGCTCCGGCTCGCTGATCTCGACCGCGGGTGGTGGCTCGATGGCGATCGGCTCCGCGCGACGCCGCCGCCGCAGGCGGGCGAAGAAGCGGCGTCGTGGGGCGGGGGGCTCCTCGATGGCCTCGGCCTCGACCGGCGCCGCTTCCTTCTCGACGACTTCCTCGGCCACGATCTCAGGCTCGGCCTCGACCTCGACTACGACCTCTGCCTCTGCTTCTTCGACCTCTGCCTCCACGGCTTCGGCGTCGTCCGTCGCGATCGCCTCTGCCGTGATCGTCACCTTCGTACCCCAGCCGGAGGCTTCGAGCTCCACTGTGCCGCGTGCGCGGTCGCCCTCCCAGACGACAGTGGTCTCGGCCTCCAGCCGGGTGATGCGGATCTCGCCGAACTCGCCGAGGTGGCGCGCCAGGGTGCTGACGTCGCTGACCTCGGCCCAGATCTCGGGCGGAGACTTCACGAGGGTGCGCTGTGCTCGGGGCTCGGGCATCGGCTGGGTGTTCGCCCTCGGCGGCGGCCATCCCTGCAACCCGTCGCGCGCTGCAAGCGATCGCCCGCGGCGGGTGCGACGAGCGGAACGGCGATCCGTCGGTTGCGCGCGGCAGCGTCGCGGGTTACGATCTAAACAGTCGATTCTGAACAGCCGATGTCCGTCATTGGTTTGGCCTACTCCGTGCACGATCTCCGACGAGTTCACCGCATCTATCAACCAAGACCAGGGGACTACCAGGGGCGATCTTAACGACGCATTCAGACCAAGACATTCTAGTTAAGGAACATGAACATGAGAAGGTTGATCGCAGTTGTTGCGGGCGCTGTGGCGCTCGCTGTCCCGTCGGTTGCTCAGGCCCACTACCCCGATGCGGGAACCGCTTATGGTCTGGCTGTCAACAGCCCGACCATTCAGGCCGATTGTTGGGCTCAGTGGGGTGCGTACGGCGGTTGCGTCAGCTATCCCGACAACGTGTCCGGGCAGACGGTTGGTTCTCACAGTCTCGATGTGTATGTGTACTACACCCAGGGGGGACCGTTTGGCTCGACGCGTCAGTTCTACTCGGTGATGCGGTACGACCACAATTACAACAACACGTACATCGGTAAGTTCGCCGTTTGATGTGAGTGTTTCCGGCCCCTAGGGAGGCAAAGGTGCCAACCACCTCAACGCTTACCTAGAGGGCCGGATACGCGACAGACCGCAGATGTCGTCTCCTCAGGGCCAAATTGGCACTAGCCGGTCCGCGAGTACCGGGTCGCCGCGCGCAACGTGCGATGGTCGGTCGTCCCGACCAAGCACGACGCTTGGAAGAACCGTCGGATCAAGAACGTGGCTACGACGCGCTGGCCTACGTGGCCAGCACGCCCAACTGGGAGCAGCGCACACTTAAGGATGCGGCGGGCGCCGACGTCGACGCCCCCGACCTCAGCCCCTCACAGGGCCTGCGCATCCGCTTCCGCGAGCAGGATCCCGGCCGCTGGCTCTACCACTGCCATGTGATGACCCACATGGAGGCCGGGATGGTCGGCTACTACCTCGTGAGCTAAGGCTTGGCGGCCATGAAGAAGATCGCGACCAGCACGAGCCCGGAGGCGACAAGGCCGGCGACCATGACGCGCTGATAGAGCGCGTCGTACTCCGCCGAGAACCCGCCGCCGGTGGCGAGGTCGCGCTCGGCGAGCGCGACGAGCTTGCGCTCGTTGGGCGCGAAGAACATGCCGGCCATGCCGCCGATGACGAGCAGGATCACCAGCGGGACCGAGACCCAGATCTCCGACCACGCGTCGGCGTCGGACGCCAGGTAGATCCCGGCCAGCAGCACGACCACCATGGCGGGGGAGATCACCCGCTGGCCGACGCGGAAGCTCAGCCCATGGATGACCGGCATCGCGTCCGGGTGGTTCTTGCGCGCCCATGGGATGAACGCCGGGTAGGCGAACGTCACGCCGAAGGCGACGACGACGCCCATGATGTGGACGGCGAGCACGACGCTGTAGAGGGACATGGACGCGATCATGCCTAGAAGGTCGGCTGGTATTTGCCGAAGACGTCCTGCATGGCGCCGCAGACCTCGCCCATCGAGGCGCGGTCGCGCAGGGCCTCCTTGATGGCGGGCAGCAGGTTGTCGCTGCCGCGCGCGGCGTTGCGGAGCTGCTCAAGGCGCTCGTCGACCTTGGCCTGGTCGCGGTTGGCCTTGAACTCCTTCAGGCGCGTGACCTGCTGGTTCTCGGACTCGGGATCGACGCGGAGGAGGTCCGGGACCTCGATCTCGTCCTCCTCGTACTTGTTGACGCCGACCACGATGTCCTGGCCGAGGCGGTAGCGCTCCTGGTAGCCCCAGGCCGACTCGTCGATCTCGCCGGTGATGAACTGGATCGCGTTGACCGAGCCGCCGAGCTCGTCGACCTTGGCGATCAGCTCTTGGGCGCGCGACTCGATCTCGTCGGTCAGCGCCTCGATGAAGTAGGAGCCCGCGAACGGGTCGACCGTGTCGGTCGCGCCGGACTCGTGGGCGATGACCTGCTGGGTGCGCACGGCGATCTTCGCGGCGCGCTCGGTGGGGAGCGCGAGCGCCTCGTCGTAGCCGTTGGTGTGCAGCGACTGCGTACCACCGCAGACCGCGGCGAAGCCCTGCAGCGCCACGCGCGCGATGTTGTTCTCCGGCTGCTGGGCGGTCAGCGTCACGCCGCCGGTCTGCGTGTGGAAGCGCAGCATCTGCGACTTGGGGTTCTTGGCCCCGAAGCGGTCGCGCATGATGTGCGCCCACATCCGCCGGGCGGCGCGGAACTTCGCGACCTCCTGGAAGACGTTGTTATGGCCGTTGAAGAAGAAGGCCAGGCGCGGGGCGAAGTCGTCGACCGCGAGGCCGGCGTCGACAGCCGCCTGCACGTAGGCGATGCCCGACGAGAGCGTGAACGCGACCTCCTGGACGGCGCTGCAGCCCTTCTCGCGGAAGTGGTAGCCCGAGATCGAGACCGTGTTCCACTTCGGGATGTTCTCCTTGCAGTAGGCGAACAGGTCGGTCGTCAGGCGCATCGTCGGCACGGGCGGGTAGATGTAGTTGCCGCGCGCGATGTACTCCTTGAGCACGTCGTTCTGCGTCGTGCCGCGCAGCTGCACCGACGGCACGCCCTGCTCCTCGCCGACCAGTTCGTACAACAGCATCAGGACGGCGGCGGGGGCGTTGATCGTCATCGACGTCGACACCTGGTCGAGCGGGATGCCGTCGAAGGCGGTGCGCATGTCGTCGATCGTGTCGATCGCGACGCCGGTCCGGCCGACCTCGCCCAGACAGCGCGGGTTGTCGGAGTCCAGGCCGAGCTGCGTCGGCAGGTCGAACGCCATCGACAGGCCCGTCCCGCCCTTGGACAGCAGGTAGCGGTAGCGCTCGTTGGACTCCTTGGCGCTCGCGTAGCCCGCGTACTGGCGCATCGTCCAGAACTGCTTGCGGTACATCTCGCGGTGCGGGCCGCGGATGTAGGGGAACTCGCCCGGCTCGCCCAGCTCCAGGTTGGCCGGGACGTCGTCGGCCGTGTAGAGGTTCTTGACCTCGATGCCGGAGTCGGTGAAGCGCCTGGGGTCGTCCGGGCCCACGATGGGCGCGACCGTCAAGCGCTCCTCTGCAGGAGTCGTCGCCATGCCCTGAAGGTTACGGCGACGACCCCTGCAGCGGCGCTGCGCCTAGCTACAGACCTTGATCTTCGAGCTGATCGACTTCGTCGGCGACTTGCCCTTGGTCACCTTGACGTAGGCGCGGGCCTTGACGGTGACCGTCGAGCCGGCCTTCGTGCCGGCCTTGACCGTCAGCGTCTGCGTGAACGGCGCCTTCTTGTCGATCTTCACGCGCTTGGAGCCGATGTAGAAGTCGGCGCGGCGGACCTTGACGAACTTGTTGCCCTTGCGCTTCTGCTTCTTCCAGGTGAGCGTGACCTTGAAGGTCGAGCCCGCCTTGACGCAGCTGTTCGGGACGCCGAAGGAGATCTTCGCGCCCGGGACCGAGGCGGTGGTGGTCTTGATCGGCGAGACCGGCGGCGGCGCCTTGACCGCCACCGGTGCGTTGACGATGACCGAGATCGACGCCGACCCGGCGTTGCCCGCGAGGTCCTTGAAGTCGACCTTGATCGAGTAGTAGCCGGCCGAGGGGAAGGTCAGCGTGGCCGGGTTCCCGGTCGCGGTCGGCACGCCCGTGGAGGTCCAGACGAAGCTCGCGGGGTCGATGCCACTGCCGCCGGCGTTGTCGGCGACGTTGGCGGTGTAGGTCGCCGGCGTTCCGGCCGTCACGGTCACGGGACCGCTCACGGTTCCCGCCGGTGCGATGACGTCGGGCGTCGTGGCGGCGGCGTCGCTGAGCAGCAGACGGCCACCGCGGCCACCGATCGCCGCATGGTTGGCGTCGAACTTGTCGACCGCCAGCCAGTCGTTGGTGGCGTCACCGCCGTCGGCGCGCTGGAAGTACGCGGCGCGGCCGTTGTTGGACACCAGGATCGCGCCGCCGTTGCCGACGGCGAGGGCCGAGCCTCCGGCGATCGCCACGTCGTTGAGTCCGGTCAAGCTGTCGCCGTTGCCGGCGATGTAATCCTGGCCCAGGAGGTAGGTCGCTCCGCCATCCTCGCTGAAGCCGAACGCCAGGCTGCCGTCGCAGCGATCGGTGACGAACGAGCGGTTCGGGTTGTCGGTGTCGAGTGCCAGCTGCGGCCGGTGGTCCGGGCAGTTGACGGAGCTGTCGGCCTCGCGCAGGGTCGAGGACGCGAGAGCGTTGCTGGAGATGGAGCGGGCGCCGAAGTTGGTGTCGACGAACCACACGACATCGCTGCCGGGGATGGTCTTGACATCGGTGACGGTCGCGCTGCTCGGATCGACGAAGCACTCGCCGTCGCTCTGGCGGCTGGCGTCGGTCCAGCTCGCGCCGCCGTTGGCCGTCTTGAGGACGATGCCGCGATCACTCGAGGTCACGTAGGCCGTGCTGTCGCTGCTCCAGGCCGCGGCGGTGAGGTTGCCGGTCGGCGTGAGGTTCTTCGTGAGCGCGGGCGATTCGGTGCCGTTGCACGGGGTTGGGTCGGTGTAGCTGGTGTTGGCCAGCGACACGAGCGTCCAGGTGGCGCCGTTGAAGCGGTAGAGCTTGCCGCCGTTGGCGACGGCCACGCCGGCCGTGCCGGACGGGTTCATCGCCAGGTCGTTGAACGAGACCCCGGGTGCGCTGAACTGCTGCGTGCCGTTCTTGAAGATCTTGCCGGCGGCGGTGGCGTACCAGAGCCGGTCGGGCGCCTGGTAGTCGACCGCGGTGATGTTCTCGGCGGTGTTCGAGACGGTCGGCGTCCAGATCCCGGCCGACGCGGTTGCCGGAACGATGGCCAAGGCGCCGGCTGCGACGGCGGCGAGGCGGATGAGTTGGTGTCGGGCCTTCATGGCGCGCGAGCTTACGCGGCGCTCCGGCGACTTCTCGGGCAGACGTCCACCGATGGCGTCGGCTCCCTACTGTTTGCTCGGTGAAGGTCAGCATCAGGCTCTTCGCGGGGCTTCGCGAGCGGGCCGGGCGGGATGAGCTGGAGCTCGACTTGCCCGACGGGGCGCGGGTCGCCGACGCGCTGGCCGAGGTCCAGCACCTCGCACCGGGCGTCTCGCTCGTGCTGGCCGTCAACCGCGAGTACGCCGACGCCGACGTGGTGCTGCGGGCCGGCGATGAGCTGGCGGTCGTCCCGCCGGTCAGCGGCGGCGCGGTCCTCGACGGCCCGCTGTCGCTCGAGGCGGTCGCCGCGCGCGTGCAGGATCCGCGGGCGGGCGCGGTCGTGACCTTCAGCGGCACCACGCGCGACGTCGCGTTCCTGGACTACGAGGCCTACGCCGAGATGGCGGCCGAGCAGATCGACGCGATCGTCGCCGAGGCCGTCGCGCGCCACGGCCTCTGTCGCGCAGCAGCCGACCACCGCTACGGGCGCGTCCCGCTCGGCGAGGCGTCGGTCGTGGTCGCCGCCAGCGCGCCGCATCGCGAGGAGGCCTTCGCGGGCGCCCGCGAGATCATCGACCGCATCAAGGCGCAGGCGCCGATCTGGAAGCGCGAGGAGGGCGCCTGGAAGGAGGGGGCGGTTCCTGCTCTCGGAGCGTCCGACCCTGCGCCGGCGCCTGCTGCACCCACGATCCTCGACGTCGCCATCGATGCGCGTCTCGACCACGGCGCCCACGTCCTCGTCGTCCACGGCCAGGCCGAGGCCGAGGCGCGCGTCGGTTGGCTCGGCGGCCGCTTCCACCAGCTGCGCTGCGACGAGCCGCTGACCGTCGCGCACGGCGATGTCGTGGAGATCCGACGTCTGCGCGACGACGAGCTGCTCGGCGAGGCGACCGTCCTGGATGCCGATGCCGCCCGCCACGGGCCCACCAACGACGCGCTCGTCCGTCTCGTGGCGCTCGAACGGGGCGAGGAGCTCGGCGCCGACGCCGAGATCGCGCCACCGCCGCTGGACGCCGAGGCGCTGGCGCTGGAGCAGCGCTACGTCGCCGCCGGCGCCCAGCCACCGTCCGACGAGGAGCTGACGGCAGACGAGCGCGCTGCGCTTTTTGCGCTGCGCGAGGCGGGTCGCGTCGTGACGCTCGAGCGCGGACGCCATGTCCACGTGGACTTCGCGGGGTGACCACCCCAGCTACGCTCTGCAATATGGCTACCTGTCTGGTCACCGGCGGCGCCGGCTTCCTCGGCTCACATCTGTGCGATGAGCTGCTGCGCCGCGGCAACCGTGTCATCTGCGTCGACAACCTCGAGACCGGGACGCTCACCAACATCGAGCACATCCGGATCCCGGAGTTCACGCTCCTGCACAAGGACATCGTGGAGCCGTACTTCGTCGAGGAGCCGATCGACTTCGTCTACCACCTCGCCTCGCCGGCGTCGCCGATCGACTACCTGCGCCTGCCGCTGGCGACGCTCAAGGTGGGTTCCTACGGCACCCATCACACGCTCGGCCTGGCCAAGGCCCACCGTGCCCGCTTCCTGCTCGCCTCGACCTCCGAGGTCTACGGCGACCCGCAGGTCCACCCGCAGCCCGAGAGCTACTGGGGCCACGTCAACCCGATCGGCCCGCGGGGGGTCTACGACGAGGCCAAGCGCTACGCCGAGGCGCTGACGATGGCCTACCACCGCCAGCAGGGCGTGGACACGGCGATCATCCGCATCTTCAACACCTACGGCCCGCGCATGCGCCCCAACGACGGCCGCGCGATCCCGACGTTCCTGCGCCAGGCGCTGACCAGCAAGCCGATCACGGTCTTCGGCGACGGCAGCCAGACCCGCTCGTTCACCTACGTCGACGACCTGATCCGGGGCATGATCGCCCTGGCGGAGTCCGGGTACCACGATCCCGTCAACGTCGGCAACCCCAACGAGTTCACGCTGCTGGAGCTCGCCGAGGCCGTCATCGACATCACCGGCTCCAGCTCGGAGATCGTGTTCGAGGCGCTCCCGACCGACGACCCGAAGATCCGCCAGCCGAACATCGACCTGGCCAAGCAGATCATCGGCTGGGAGCCCACCGTGGCGCTCAGCGACGGCCTGCGACGCACGCTCGACGAGTCCGGCATCGACGTACTCGTCGGCTCCGCGCGATAGCGTCAAGGGCCACCGGGCCTCCTGGCCTGGTGCCCGCAACGCATTTCGCATGACAAACCCGCGACATCTGCCACCCTCACCCGTTGAGGAAAGGAAGATGCCGAACGCGAACCCCGCAGACATGGGGAGCGTGGACCTGCCACCACTGGATCTGCCGCTGCCCGACCGGGACATGCGCTCCAAGCGACCGCCGGTCCTGAGCTTCCTGCTGCGCTGGTCGACCCTTCGGCGGGCTGCGCGTGTCCTGTCGCTGCTGGCGCTGGATCTCGGCGCCATCATCCTGGCGATCTTCACCGCGCTGTGTTTAAAGGCGGTTGCGCGCGACGCCTGGGACCCGCGCGTCTCCTGGGAGCAGTCCAAGGACTACGTCCCGTTCGCGTTCCTGGTCGCCTCGCTGCTCTTCGCGCGCTCGGGCCTCTACGCGGAGCGCTCGCAGCGCCCCGGCCTGACGCGGATCGTCGCCTCGCTGTTTCAGACGACGCTGGTGGCGCTCATCTTCGCCGTCGTCAACGGTGAGGAGTTCTCCAGCTACTACATCTTCTACGGCACGCTCTTCTTCTCGGTCGCCTACGTGTCGACCGCGCGCTTCGCCTACGAGCAGGGCACGGGCGCGCTGCTCAGCGCCGCGGGCTACAAGCGCCGTGCGATCCTCGTCGGCACCGGTGAGCAGATCGAGGCCGTCGCCCATGCGCTGCAGGCGTCGGGCGGGCACAGCCCGGTCCAGGTCATCGGCTTCATCTCGCTGACGCCGCGGCCCGACAACGGCCTGCGCTCGCTCGGGCCGCTGGAGGAGATCGGCGACATCGTCTCCGAGCACAAGGCCGACGAGGTCATCATCGCCGACCCGGCCTTTCCCCAGCAGCAGGCCGTCGAGCTGGTCGACACCTGCCACCAGCGCGGCGTGGTCGTGCGGATCGCGCCGTCGACGATGGAGATCCTGATCCACCGCGCGGAGTTCGTCCCGGGCCAGTCGGTCCCGCTCTTCGAGCTCAAGCCGCCGGTCTTCGACGGGATCGACTTCGCGGTCAAGCGCACGTTCGACGTGGCGGTCTCCTCGATCCTGCTGTTCGTCCTGAGCCCGCTGCTGCTCCTGACCGCCGCGGCGGTGCGCTTCACCTCGCGCGGGCCGGTCTTCTACCAGTCCTGGCGTCCGGGCATCGGCGGCGTGCCGTTCCCGTGCCTGAAGTTCCGGACGATGTACCACGACGCCGATCGCCGGCAGGCCGAGCTGGAGGAGCACAACGAGGCCGATGGCGCGCTCTTCAAGATGCGCCACGACCCGCGCGTGACGAAGGTCGGCCGCCTGCTGCGCCGCTTCTCGCTCGACGAGCTGCCCCAGCTCATCAACGTCCTGCGCGGGCAGATGTCCCTCGTGGGCCCGCGGCCGCTGCCCCAGCGCGACTTCGATCGCCTCGAGGACTGGCACAAGAAGCGCTACCTCGTGCTGCCGGGGATCACGGGCCTCTGGCAGGTCTCCGGTCGCTCGGACCTCGACTTCGACGACCTCGTGCGGCTCGACTTCCTCTACCTGGAGCGCTGGTCGGTCTTCCTCGACCTGACGATCCTGGTGAAGACCGTGCCGGCAGTGTTCACGCGCCGCGGCGCGTTCTAGACGCCGCGCAGCAGCGCTTCGCCGACGTAGCCGCCGGGCTTGATGCCGGGCGGGATGGCCCAGAGGCCGGAGCCGACGTGCTTGATGTACTCGTTGAGCGCGTCGTGGGAGCCGAGGCGGTTCTGGAGCGCGACGAACGCTTGGGGGTCACGCATGTAGGCCAGGAAGAAGAGGCCGGCGTCGAGCTCGCCGAGGGACTCCAGGCCGTCGGTGAACGAGTAGCCGCGGCGCAGGATGGCGATGCCGTGGTTGGTCTCGGGATGCGCGAGGCGCACGTGGCTGTCGGCCGGCAGCGTCGTGGGCTTCAGCGTCTGGAACTCGTCGGTGCCGCCGAGCGGCGCGCCGAGGACCTTCGTGCGCCCGATCGTCTGCTCCTGGTCGCCGAGCGCCGCGCGGTCCCAGACCTCGATCAGCATCCGGATGCGGCGTGCGACGAGGTAGGAGCCGCCGCGCAGCCACGCGGGCTCGTCGGCGCGGTTGCCGACCCAGACGTGGTCGGCCAGCGCCTTGGCGTCCTCGAGCTTGATGTTGGCCGTGCCGTCCTTGAAGCCCATGAGGTTGCGCGGGGTGGCCTGCGCGCGGCTCGTGGTGGAGGTGCGGCCGAAGCCGAGCTGCGACCAGCGGACGGTGACCAGCCCGCGGCCGATGCGCGCGAGGTTGCGGATGGCGTGGAAGGCGACCTGCGGGTCGTTGGCGCAGGCCTGGACGCAGAGGTCGCCGTCGCTGCGGTCGCGGTCCAGCGCGTCGCCGGGAAGGTCGGGCAGCGCGGTGAGCGCTGCGGGCTTCTGTCCGGCGAGGCCGAAGCGGTCGTCGAACAGGGCGGGGCCGAGGCCGAAGGTGACGGTCAGGTTGGCGGGCGTGAGGTCCAGTGCCTCGCCGGTGTCGTCGGGCGGGGCGAGCTGCGAGGCCGCTGCGCCGCTGCCGATCGGCTGGCCGCCGGCCATCGTGACCGAGGCGGCGGTCCACTCCTTGAGCAGGTCGCGCAGCTCGGTGGCCTTGGTGCCGTCGGTGATGTCGAAGGCGGCGAAGTGCAGGCGATCCTGGGCGGGCGTGGCGATGCCGGCCTGGTGCTCGCCGTGGAAGTCGACGATGTGGCTGTCGCCGTGGGGCGTCGCGTCGGCGCCCTCCTGGCCGGCGGCGTAGCCGACACCGGCGGCCGCGGCGACGGCGGCTGCGGCACCGCTGGAAGCGAGAAGTGCGCGTCGGGTGAGGGCCATGGCGTTTGGGCACCCTGATTAGGGCGCCCAAACATGCTAGCCCCTATGGCCTGCCTACCACCGCTAGGGCTTGACCACCATGAAGAAGATCGCGACCAGGACGAGCGCGCCGAGGGTCGCCTCGGTGATCAGGTAGCGCTGGTAGACGCGGTCGTACTCGGCGCTGAAGACCACCGCGTCGCCGCCGGCGTCGATGTCGGCGCGGGCCAGCTCGGAGAAGCTCCTTGGTCCACTTCACGATGCCGCCGCCGGCGATCGCGATGATCGCCAGGATTGTCACGCCGACCATCACCCACGACTCGCCCCAGAGGTCGTCCTTGGAGGCCATGTAGACGCCGAAGGCGAACAGCGCGACGGTGCCCGGCCCGGTCAGCGCGATCGACAGGCGGTGCTGGACGTCGTGCACGCCGGGCAGCGTGCGCGGGTGGTTGCGGCGCAGGTAGGGGATGACGAACGGGTAGGCGAACGGCAGGCCGTAAGCGGCGAAGGCGGCCATGACGTGCAGCGCCTTGATGACGAGGTAGAACGTGATCGCGGCGGTCATGCGACGGCGGCGGTCGCGCTTGTCGGGACGGCGGTGCCGGTGATCCCGAGATGCTCGTCGAAGGCCGCGACCTTCTGGGTGTCCTCGAAGAGCTCCTCGTGGACGACGCGCCCCCAGCGCGTGCGCAGGACGATCAGCGCGCGGTTCTCATACACCTTGGTGCCGTGCTCGTCGCAGGCGTGGTCGTCGAACTCGATCGCGATCCGCGTCGCCCACAGCGGGCCCTCGACGAAGATCGCGCCCAGCTCGCCGCGCAGGCCCGCGGCGTGGAAGCGGCGCAGGAAGGCCTCGATCTCGTCGCGCCCGCGGTAGGTGCGCCCCCAGGAGTGGACGCCGGGGAAGACCATCGTGGCGTCGGGCGCGTACATGCGCAGCAGCGGCTTCGGGTCGCCGGCGAAGAGCGCGGCGGCGTTGCGGCGCAGGATCGCGCGGACGGCGCCGGCGTAGGCCGCGCGGGCGGCCGTGGCGGCGGCTGCTCCCGCGAGCGCGGTGGCGAGGGTGGGGATGCGGGCACGGCGGGTGTCGGGCATGGGGAGTCTCCGGAGTCAGGGATCAAATTAGGTAGATCGCTCTAGCGGCACGCTAGCTATCCTCGGCGGAGATGTCGACCCCCACCCGTCAGCGCATCGTCGAGGCCGGCGCAGACCTCCTGCGCGTCAAGGGCTACACCGGCACGGGGGTCAAGGAGATCGTCGAGGCAGCGAAGGCGCCGTTCGGCTCGCTCTACCATCACTTCCCGGGTGGCAAGGAGGAGCTCGGCGAGGCGGTGATCCGCTGGTCGGGCGCGATGTACGGCCGGCTCGGGCCGGCGATCTTCGACCCGGCACCTGATGTCGTGACCGGTGTGCGGATGTTCTTTGCGGGGGCGGCCGAGAACTTGGAGGAGACCGGCTGGGAGGACGCCTGCCCGATTGCCACGGTGGCGCTGGAGGTCGCCTCCACCAGTGAGCCGTTGCGGGTGGCGACGGCGGACGTCTTCACGTCCTGGATCGACGGGTTGGCACCACGGTTTGCGGCAGCGGGGTTGGACGATGAGCGCGCGCGGGAGTTGGCGATCGCGATGATCTGTGGGCTGGAGGGCGCGTTCGTGCTGGCACGGTCGTGGCAGTCGAAGGAGCCGCTGCTCGTGGCGGGTGACGTCGCGGCGCGGGCGCTGGAGGAGGCGCTGGAGCGCGCGTCGTAGCGAGCTACGTCGCGGCGCCGTCGTGCAGCCCGCGCCGGCGCTCCTCGGAGCGATTGCCCGGGAGCAGCTCCATCAACAGGTCTTCGACGCGATCCGCGTACAGATCGGCGCCGAAGCGCGCCGCGTGCTCGCGTGCCGCGATGCTCATCGCCTCACGCTGCTCCAGCACGCGCAGCACGGCGACGGCCAACGCGGCGGTGTCGCCCGGCTCGACCAGCGCGCCGGTGACGCCGTCGACGACGAGCTCCGGCAGGCCGTCGACGCGGGTCGCCACCACGGGGGTGCCGGCCGCCATCGCCTCGGCGACGACGGTCCCGAACGGCTCCTGGCGTGACGGCAGCACCAGCACGTCGAGGTGGCCGAGGATCCCCGCGGCCTCGGCGACGCGGCCGATGTGGTCGATGTTGGCCGAGGCGCGCACGGCGGCGGCGTACTCGGACTCCTCGTCCTCGTAGGGATCGTCGCCGACGATCACGACGCGCACGTCGGGACGTGCCGCCTGGATCGCGGGCGCCGCCTTGACGAGATCGAGGGCGCCCTTGCGCGGCACCAACCGGCCGACGAACCCGACGACGGGGCCAGTCCCACCGTTGCGTGCCGGCCACGGGGCGGGCGTGGGCGTCGGATCCAGCTCGACGGGGCAGCCGATGACGTGCACGTCGAGCGGATCGAGTCGCCCGCCGACGGCCTTGGAGTCGGCCAGGACCAGGTCGGCGCCGTGCCAGTGCCGGGGCACGCGATCGACGATGTCGTGGACGTGCAGGACGGTCGTGTGCCCGCGCAGCGCCGGCAGCAGCCGGCCCGCGACTGTGCCGTTGAGGTAGGTGATCTCGGCGTCCTTGGAGAGCTTTCGCGCCCGCGGCCAGGAGGCGACCGCGCGGGCGCCCGCGCCATGCTCCAGCCCGCCGACGGCCAGCGGCTCCCACGGCCAGCCGGCGTCGGCCAGCTCCGGTGCCTCCGCGCTGCCGGGCGAGGTCAGCGTGATCTCCCACCCGCGGGTCTCCAGGCGGCGGAGCAGCCGGAGAAGCCCGATCTCAGGACCTCCCGGGCGGTCGACCTGGCAGACGGCGAGGAGCCTCATCGGCCGGCCTGTCAGCCCTTCTTGCGGTGCTTCTTGGCCTCGCGCTTGGCCTTCGCCTCGGCCTGGCGCTGCGCCTTCGCCTCGGCTTGGGTCCTCAGCAGGCGCAGCGCCGCGAGGTAGTCCTGCGCGCCGGTCGGCGACTGCGGATCGAGGTAGAGCGCAGGACCGAGCAGGCGCAGCGCCAGCTTGGGGTTGTTCTCCTGGTCGACGGCGAAGCGCGACAGGTACTCCCAGGTCTGCGGGTTGGACGGCTGGCGGCGGATCGCCTCGACCAGCGCTTCGCGCGCACGATCCGGATGCTGGGCGGTGCTCTCGACCAGCGCGCGCGTCAGCAGCGGGTCGATCGACAGCGGGTTCTGGTCCTCGGCCTTCGCGGTCAGCGCGATGGCCTTCGCGTAGGACGCCGGGCCGGGCGTGAGCGCGAGCGCCTGGTTGTCGGAGTCGACCGAGCGCAGCGGCTGCAGCGCCGCCCAGCCGGCGAGCAGCCCGAGCGCCAGCGCGCCGCAGGCCAGCGCCACCCGGAACGGCTGCCGGACGCCCTGAGCGAGCCGCGCGCCGAGCATCCGCGCATCCGACGCAGGCTCGCTCAGCGGGCCGCGGCCGGCGACCCAGCCCGCGGCGACCAGCGCCATGACAGCCGTGCCGGGGACGAACCACGTCCAGTCGACGAACGAGTGCACGCCGAAGACGAGCACGACGGTTGCCAGCGTCGCCATCGCGACGTGCTCGGGGCCGAAGCTCACCCGCGGATCCAGGGCGCGCGCGCCGGCCTCCGGCGCGCGGCGGTGTGTGAAGCCGGGCAGCCGCCAGCCGAGCGTGCGGCCCGTCGCGCCGATCCAGGCGAGCAGCAGCGCCAAGCTCACGAGCAGGCCGAAGATGCCGAGGTCGGCCGCGGTCTGGACGGCGTAGCCATGGGAGTGCTGCACCGCGAGGTTGTCGGTCCGGTAGCGCAGCCGCGCGGTCTTGTAGGCGCCTGCCCCGACACCTTGCCACGGGTGGGCCTTGAAGATCTTGATCGACTCGTCCCAATAGCGGGCCCGGACGCTGCCGACCGACGTCAGCCGGCTCGGGTCGTTGAGCACCTGCGTCTTGTCGTTCGGATCGGTGAGCGACTTCCATCCGCTGGAGATGGTGCCGCCAAGGCCCTTGGACGACATCGCCAGCGCGATGACGAGGATCACCGGGACCAGCGCGAGGCCGACGATGATCGTGGCACCCGCACGCCTGCGGGCCGGCTCCGACGGCGCGCGCCGCGCGGCGGCAAAGCCCACCGCCAGGCCGGCGGCCAGCAGCACGAGCGCCATGACGAGGACCGCGATGCCGAGCTCGTGGCCCGAGGTCGCGCGCTCGCCGATCGGCACGTTGTCCTTGGTCAGCGTGTCCTGCGCGAAGACCCAGATCGCGACCGCGACGGCGCCGAGCGCGCCCACCGCGAGGACCGCGACGCCGCGCAGTCGCAGCGGCACGACCAGAAACCAGAACGCGCAGCCGACGGCGACCGCCAGCAGCGAGCCGCGCGAGTAGGCCAGCAGCACGGTCAGCAGCAGGATCCCCATGATGGGGTAGGCCAGCGCGTTGACGGCCGCGTGGCCCGAGCGGCGGGCACCCAGCCACAGCGCCGGCGGCACGCCGAGCGCCGCAGTCAGACCGACGGCGTTCCAGTAGCCGAACGGCTCCCGCAGCCGCGCGTAGACCTCGTCGGAGGCCAGCGCCCCCGGGAAGACCTTGGTCAAGATCGCCCAGACGCAGATCGCGACCGTCGCGGCGCAGATCGCGCCGAGCACCGCGCTCCACCACGCGCCGACGGTCCGCGACAGAGTCACCGCGCCGGCGAAGACCAACAAGTAGGAGAAGGTCCGGTTGGCCTCCAGCCAGGAGTCCGACGGCTGGATCGACCAGGTGATCGACAGGGCGGTGAGACCGGCGAGGACCGCGAAGAGCCCGATCGTGATCCCGCCCCACCAGCGGCGCGCGCCGGCGGCCAGCACGGCGAGCGCGGCGAGCACGCCGCCGACCACGTCGAGGGTGACCTCGACCTTGGTGGTCGGGTCCAGCGCAAGGCCGCCGCCTGCCCGGAGGCCGACGGCGGTCAACGCGGCGGCGAGCGCCACGCCGAAGAGGAGCTCGGCCCCCGGTCGCCGCGGCGTGCGGGGCCGGTCCGCGCTCAGCGGATGGTGATCAGGCGGGGCGGCGACTGTTGACAAGGCGTCTGGTTCCGAAGCCGGCGGCGCTCAGGCCGCCGATCGTCAGCAGGGCGAGGATCGCGAGCAGCGGCGCCGGCAGGTCGGCGACGCCGTTGGACTTGGCCCCGCCGAGGGCGTCGGGGTCGATCGGGCGACCGTCGACCTCGACCGGCGCGTCACCGGCGGTGATCGCCTTCTTGAAGCTCGCGCGCTCCGCAGGGGTGGCACTGTCCAGCGGGTTGACGGCGCTCGGCGCCGGGGCGGCCGTGTCGCCGGTGCCGCCGCCCGTCGGGCCACCGGGGCCCGTGGTGATGCCCCCGCCGCCGCCGGAGGTGGTGCCCCCGCCGCCGCTGTTGGAGGACTTGTGGCCGCCCAGCTGCGCGCGCTGGATCTGGCTGCGGCAGTCGCTGTACTCGTCGAGGTCGGCCGGCAGGTTGGCGAGCGCCTGCGCGTAGTCCTTCTGGGAGTAGTGACCGTCCAGGCTGCCGTCCGCGCAGTCCGTGAACAGGGCCTTCGTGCTCGCGTGAGCAAGGCCCGGCGCGGCGAGCGCGAGCAGGAGGGCGAGGGCGGTGGCGATCCGGAGGCGGAGGCGCAAGGTCATACGCGGGCCTCCGTCGTGACGATCGTGATGAAGCTGGAGTCCCTGCTGAGCGGACACGTTACCTGTCCCCTTCCTGGCCCGCGCCGACGCTCACCAATGCCGAGGAGACCCCGGCCGCCCACGCGTCGAACGTGAAGGCGGCGGCGTCCTGCGCGGCGGCGGCGCCGAGGCGTGCCCGCAGCGCGGGATCCTCGCGCAGCGTGCGCAGCGCGGCGGCGAGCGCGGCGGTGTCCCCGGCGGGGATCACCAGGCCGTTGCGCTCGTGGCGCACGAGGCCCCCGGCGGCGGCGCCGACGGCGGTGGTGGCGATGACGGGCAGTCGTTGGTGCATGGCTTCGTTGGCCACCAGTCCCCAGGGCTCGAGGAAGTCGCGGGTTGCGATGGCCGACATCACCAAGACGTCTGCGCCCGCGTAGAAGTTGCGCAGCAGGGTCGGATCCAGGCGGCCGGTGCGGTGGAGGCCGGGCGGCGGTGAGCCGTGTTCGCTCTCCGTTTCCCCCACGAGCGTGAGCGCCTCCTCCGGTGGTCCGAGTCCGGACAGGCGCCACGCGCCCTCCAGCTCGGGGATGCCCTTGTAGCGCGCGGGCCGGCCGACGTTGAGCGCGACGAAGTCGGCGCCGTCGGGGCGGGTGGCCCGCGCCGTCGCCGGGTCGACGGCCTGCGACCAGAACGCGACGTCGACCGCCTGCGGCGCGACATGCACGTTGCGGGCGCCGCGCTGGGTGACGAACGCGCTGACGTGCGGGCCGTAGGTGATCGTCGCGTCGGCGCGGCGGTAGAGCGTGCGCAGCAGCGGCGTGCCGGCGACGGTGAAGGCGGCGGTGCGCGGGTGGGCCCAGAGCGCGGTCCACAGCAGGAAGGGGACCCGTGCGCGGCGGGCGCCGGCCCACGCGGCGGGCAGGGCGGTGCGGCCCGCGGTCCCGGCGATCACCGCGCGATAGCGGCCTGAGGCGGCCAAGGCATAGGTCTCGCGCTGGGTGATGGCGCGGTGCGGGACGCCGGGGTCCCCGACGGCCGCGGTGGCGTGGTGCGAGCGGCCGCCGAAGAGCGCGAGCTCGAGGTTCTCGCGGCGGTGAAGGGCCTGGAAGGCGCCCGCGCGATCCGGGGCGACGAGGTTGGTGACGAGCAGGACCGGCCGCGCGTCGGCGCTCATCCGGTGATGGCCTCCTCATAGGCGGCGACCGTCGCGGCGCCGCACGCGTCCCAGGTGAAGTGCGCGGCGACGGTCGCCTGGGCGGCCGCGCCGATCCGCGTGCCCCAGTCGGCGTCGAGCAGGTGGTCGATCTCGCGGGCCAGCGCCTCGGGGTCGGCGGGTGGGACGAGGCGCATCCCGTGGCCGAGGCTGGCGATGTCCTCCGGGCCCGGCTCGCCGCGCGAGCCGATCGCCGGCAGGCCGGCGGCCATCGCCTCGACGTAGGCCACGCCGAAGGCCTCATCGGTCGAGGGCATCACGAAGATCGATGCGTCGCGGCCGCGCTTGAGCGCCTCGGGATGGGGGAGCGACCCAGTGAACTCGACGCGCTCCTCGAGCCCGAGCTGGCGAGCGGTCAGCGCGAGCGCGTCGCGCTCCGGCCCGTCGCCGATCATCCGGTAGCGCAGGTCGGGGCGGCGCTCGCGCAGGATCCACATCGCGCGCAGGACGTCGGCCTGGCGCTTGCGTGCGATCAGCTGACCGACGGTGACGAGCGTGGGCGCGGCGGGAGGCCGGCGCTCCATCGGGATGAGGTCGGTGCCGAGATGGACGACGCGCGTCGTCTGCGCTCCGAGCTCCCGGCAGGCACGCTCGATCCCCATCGAGTTGGCCATCACGATGCGCGCGGCACGGAAGGCCCGCTCCACGCGCATGCGGCCGGCGGGTGTGCGGGCGGTGTGAAAGACGTCGCCGCCGTGCTCGGAGATGACCATCGGCGTCCGGTCGCGCGTGTGCAGCAGCGCGTCGGCGGCGGGCACCGCGTAGTGCGCGTGGAGCACGTCATAGGGGAACTCACGGCGGATGCGGCGCAGCTCCAGCGCCAGCCCGGGCGCGGCGAACGCGCCCCAATGCGCGTAGCTGCGCCCGCGCGGTGGCGAGACGAACCTCAGGTAGCGGACGTCGAGGCCGTCGAGGTGCTGGTGTCCTGGCTGGCTGAGCGCCGTGCGCCACGCGGCGGGGTCGCGAAAACGGGCAGCGGGCGCGATCGGGCGATGCAGGACGACGACGCGCACCTCGGCGCCGTGGTCGCGGGCCGCGAGCGCCTGGCGGTGGGCCCAGATGCCGAGCGCCGGGTCGGCGACGCGCGGGTAGAACTCGGCGACAACAAGAACCTTCAAGGGCGGAGCCTCGCCCGGAGGGCTCGTTCCGCGGGCGCGAGCTCGCGCAGGCGCTCGCTCGCACGGCCGTCGAAGGACCAACCCCTATGCATTGCCGACCCTGTGCGTCGCGAGCGTGCGGACGTCGTCGCGCGTGACGTAGGGGCGGCCGTCGAGGAAGCGGCGGGCCTCGGCGGCGGCGGTCTCGCGCGGGTAGTCGGAGGCAGCGGGGCGGATCGTGTGGCCGATGGGGGTGGCGTCGACGACGCCGATCGGCCAGCCGCGCTCGCGGGCGACGGCGCTCCAGTGCGCGTCCAGGCCCCAGCCCATCTTCAGCCCCGTGGGGAACGGCAGGAGCGTCGCGGCGGCGGTGGCGTCGAACGCGGTCAGCGGGCCGATCTCGACGAAGTTCGTCTCCCGCCAGTCGCTGCCCGTGCGCCGGCGCGTCACGTCCCACGCGGCGTGGGAGTGCCGGCGGTGGGCGGGCTGGGCGAGGCGCAGTCCTCCGGCCTCGGCACACGCGAGGAAGGTGTCCAGGAAGCCGCGCGGGAGGCTGACGTCGTCGTCGGTGACGATGACCCAGTCGAAGCCGGCGAGGTCGTGGCGGGCCAGCAGCGCGTCGAGGTTCTCGAACTTGCCCAGGCCGGCGGCGGCAGGCGCGACGTCGATCGTGACGTCGTGGCGGGAGCGCTGCAGTTCGGCGCGGGCCTCGGCCATCAGGTTGGGGACGTCGCGGCGCTCGATGCCGACGACGAGCACGCGGCGGCGCGGCGCGGTCGCCGCCGCGGTGCGCAGGCGGCGTGCGCGGGCGGGCAGCGCGGCGAGGTCGTGGAGGACGTCGTGCGCGCGCAGCAAGTAGCCGCGCTTGCCGGCGACATAGCCGCTGCGGCCCGAGAGGAAGTCGTCGACGCCGGCGGTCGCCGGCGGCGTGGGCGGGAGCGCGAGGCGCTCGTCGAGCAGCGAGCGCAGACGGCCGAGGGTATGGGCGGTCAGGATCGGGCCGTTGGCGCAGCGGAAGCGCGGCCCGTGCAGGGCACAGCCGGCGAGCACGCGCAGCTCCTCGCGCGGGGTCGGCGCCGTGCCCTTGAACACGTCGAAGCGGCGGCTGGCGCGGCCACGGCGGTAGGCGGCACGGGCCAGCGCGGTGATGCGGGCGTCGGCCCCGGCGCGGCGGTGGTCGAGCGCGGCGCCGGCGACGTAGCGCAGGCGGCTGCCGCCGGCCTTCAGCCGCGCCTGCCACTCCTGCTCGTCGCCGTAGAGCTCGCGGCTCTCGTCAAACGGGCCGACGCGCTGCAGCGCGGCACGCCGCACCGCCATGTTCGCGCCCCAGGCGTGGTCGCAGTCGCGATCCTGCGGGCCGAGATCGAGATGGGTGATCGGCGGGTCCTCACGGCCGCAGAGGTGCAGCGGGTGGTCGTCGAAGCGGGCGAGGATCGGTCCGGTGAAGACGCCGACGTCGGCGGGCTGGGAGGCGTCGGCGACGATCAGCGACGCGAGCCAGCCGGCGTGGACCTCGACGTCGTCGTCGACATAGGCCAGCAGCGGGGCCGTCGTCTCGCGCGCGCCCGTGTTCCTGGCGGCGTTGAGCCCGCGCGAGCGGTCGTGGGCGACATAGCGGACGCCGTGGCGCTCGGCGACCGCGCGCGTCTCCGCGCTGGGGCCGTCGTCGACGACCAGCACGTCGGCGCCGAGCGCGCGGGCCTGGGGCACGATCGAGGCGAGCGCGACGTCGAGGTAGGCGGGGCGCCCGGCGGTGGGGAGGATGACGGCGGCGGGCGCGGGCACTGGCTCGACGGACGTTAGTGGAGGAACGTACGGCGACGAGAGAAGGTCAGACGCTCTCGCACTGCGCGGCGAGGGCGACCGACGGCGCGGAGAGGTAGCGTCGCGCGCTCGTGATCCTCTTCCTGCACAACCGGTACCGCACGCCCGGCGGCGAGGAGCGGGTGGTCGAGGACCTTGCGTGGCTCGTGCGCGAGCACCTGGGCGAGGAGGCCGAGGTGCTGGAGCGCGACAGCGCGACGCTGAGCGGGGCGCGGGCGGCCGCGGGACTGCTGCGCGGTGGGCTGTCGCCCGAGGAGGTCGCGACGGCCGTGCGGCGCACGGGCGCCCGGATCGTCCACGCGCACAACCTCACGCCGAGCCTCGGTCCGCGCGCGCTGGCCGCGGCGCGGGCGGCGGGCGCACGCACGGTCCTGCATCTGCACAACTACCGCCTGGTCTGCGCGGTCGGGACGTGCGTGAACCCCGCGGGCGAGGACTGCACGCGCTGCCACGGGCGCGACACGCTGCCGGGCGTGCGGTTGAACTGCCGTGGCTCGCGCGTGGAGGCGGCGACCTATGCCGCGGCGATCGCGCTGCATCAGCGGCGGTTGGTCGCGGCGGCCGACGCGCTGGTCGTTCCCAGCATCGCGGCGCGGGAGCGGCTGGCGGTGCTGGGTGCGCCGGCGGCGGCCGCGGGCGCGCAGGTGCTCGGTCACGTGGTGCGGGGCTTCGTCGACGAGGCGCCGACAGCCCGCGCGACGCCTCCGCGCGCGCTCGTCGTCTCCCGCCTCGCGCGCGAGAAGGGCGTCGACCTCGCCATCGATGCCTGCGCGCGCGCCGGCCTGCCGCTGACGGTCTGCGGTGATGGGCCGTTGGCCGTTGAGCTGCGCGCGCACGCCGCGGCCACGGGCGCCGACGTCGTCTTCACGGGTCGCGTCGATGTCGCCACGCTTGCCCACCTGCGTGCCGAGGCCTCCGTCGCGCTCGTTCCCTCGCGCGCGCACGAGACGTTCGGCCTGGCGGCGGTCGAGGCGCTGGCCGCGGGCCTGCCGGTCGTCGCGACCCGCAGCGGCGCGTTGGCCGAGCTGGACGGCGACGTCATGCTCGTCGCCCCAGGTGACGTCGCCGCGCTGGCCGCTGCCGCCCGCACGGTCGCCGAGGACCCGGGCGCCGGTACTCGCGCGCTGGCCGCGGCGCGCCGCCGTGCGGCCCCGGAGATCGTCGCGCCGCGCCTCGCCGCGCTGTATGACACCGTCGCGCCGCGCTGAGCGACGCCTGGGAAGAGCACGAGCCCGGAGGGTGGACTTGTAGCCTTCCGCGCTCTCATGCGTGCACTCGTCACCGGCGGCGCCGGCTTCATCGGATCAAACCTCGTCGACGCGCTCCTGGATCAGGGCGCCGAGGTCGACGTGGTCGACACGCTCGTCACCGGGCGCAAGAGCAACCTGGAGGCCGGTGCTTTTGATCGCGGGGCGCGGCTGCACGAGGTCGACATCACCGACGCGCCCGCGCTCAACGCGCTGGTCGGCGACATCGCGCCCGAGGTGATCTACCACCTCGCCGCCCAGATCGACGTGCGCAAGTCGATCGAGGACCCGGCCTTCGACGCGTCGGTCAACGTCGTCGGCACGATCAACGTGCTCGAGGCTGCGCGCCTGGCCGGCGTCGGCCGCGTCGTCAACACCTCGACGGGCGGCGCGATCTATGGCGACGCCGACACGATCCCGTCCGACGAGTCGACGGTGCCGCTGCCGATGGCCGCCTACGGCCAGAGTAAGTTCTGCGCCGAGCGCTACCTCGGCTGGTACGGCCGCCTCTACGGGCAGAGCAACCTGACGCTGCGGCTCGGCAACGTCTTCGGCCCCCGCCAGGATCCGATGGGCGAGGCGGGCGTGATCGCGATCTTCTGCGGCAAGCTCCGCGACGGCACGCGCCCGACGATCTTCGGCGACGGCACGCAGACGCGGGACTACATCTACGTCGGTGACGTCGTCCGCGCGCAGCTGGCCGCGGGCCAGTCCTCGGTGACCGGTGAGATCAACGTCGGCACCGGCCGTGAGACGTCGGTGCTCGACATCGTCGAGGTCATGAAGGAGCTTGAGCCGGAGGCGGCTGCGGGCTTCGACCCGGCGTTCGCCGAGGAGCGCCTCGGCGAGGTCCAGCGCTCCTGCCTCGACGTCACGCGTGCCCGTGAGGAGCTGGGCTTCGAGGCCCAGACGACGCTCCGAGACGGGATGCGGGCGACGCTCGAAGCGACGGTGTAGATCCTCAGCCGTCTCGGCCGGGTCGGGATGCGCGCGACGCTCGAAGCGACGCCGTAGCTCCTAGGCCACGCCGGCGGCCGTCGGCGGCATGGCGTTGACAGCGCCGGTCGACGGCGCCGCGGGCTCGTCGTGGTCGGCGCCGCTGCGCTTCTTGGCGACGATCGCGGCGGTGCCGACGGCGGCGGCGGGCACGGCGACCTTGGCGACCTTCTTGCCCGCGACCCAGGCGATGCGCGCCTTGAGGAACGTCCAGGCGGCCGAGCCGGCCTTGGACGCGGTGCTCGCGGCGCGCTGCTTCTTGGTCTGGCGATGACGGATCGAGATGATGGCCATGCTCTTGCGCTACCCGGCGTGCGGCCAGGCAAACGCCGGTCTCAGGCGGCGGGCACGACGGTGCGCAGCCAGTCCGCCGTCTGACGGATGCCCTCGCGCACGCCGATCTGGGCCTTCCAGCCCAGCAGCCTCTCGGCCTTCTCGACGCTCGGCCAGCGGCGCACGACGTCGACCGGGTAGGTCGGCAGGTGCTCGAGAGCGAACGCCTCGGGATCACGCCCCGTCTCCTCCCAGATGATGCGCGCGATCTCGGCGACCGTCAGCTCGTCGGCGGCGGAGATGTTGAAGTCCTCGTGCAGTCCCGCCTCCGAGGCCATCGCCGTGACGATGCCGTCGGCGATGTCGTCGATGTGGGTCAGCGTGCGCGTCTGGGTGCCGTCGCCGAAGATCGGCAACGGCTCGCCCTCGGGCAGCGCCAGGCACTTCTTGATGACGTCGGGAACCATGTGCGCGATGCCCGGCTCGTCCTCGGGCATCTCGCCCGGGCCGTAGGCGTTGAACGGGCGGCAGATGGTGTAGGGGAACCCGTGCTCCTCGTGGGCGGCCTTCACGTACACCTCGCCCGTGAGCTTGGAGAAGCCGTAGGCGCTCGCCGGGATCGGCGTGTCGTGGATATGCGCCTCGGTCGTCGGGTACTCGGTCGCGCGCTCGAAGACCATCGAGCTCGACACGTACACGAACCGCTCGACGTCATGGTCCAGCGCGGCGCGCACGACGCCGTTGTAGAGCGCGTTGTTGACCTCGGTCAGCGTGTGGGGCAGCTTGTGGAAGTTGCCGATGCCGCCGACGATCGCGGCAAGGTGGATGACCCGGCTGCACCCCTGCGTGGCGGTGCGCGCCTCGTCGAGGACCCGCAGATCCCCCTGGTGGACCTCGCAGCCCTCACGCATCCACTGCGGCGCCTCACGCTGGTCGCTGACACGGACCTCGTAGCGAGGGTCGCGAAGCAGGCGGCGGACGACGGCCGCCCCGATGGTGCCGGCTCCGCCGGTGACGAGGACGCGATTCATGCGGTCTCGGACGCTATCGCGCGGGTGGTCGCGGGCGGCTTGCGGTGGGGCGGCGGCTCGGCGTCGTTCGGAGCGCCATCACGCCGCCCTGGGCGCGGCGTCGCGGTCTCCGGGACCGGACGCGGCACGAGGCTTGTTCCGAACCTGGCGTCCGGCGACGGTGTCCGGGTTGGTGAGGGCGCGGACGGCCGCGCCTCCCAGCTCCTTGGCGCCTGCCGCCGCCAGCCTCCACTCGCCGGGAATCTCCTTGATCACGGGCTTGCCTTTGACCTGGCGCCGCTCGACCTGGGGAGAGACCTTGCCGGCAATGCTCTGCCACGCCGGGCTCACCCGCCAGTCGATCTCGCCCAGGGCCTTCATGTGCTCGGCCTGCTTGGGCAGGTTGATCTCGAACCACGGGTTTCCCATCACCCCGAGCGCGACCTTCACCGACACCGCGCGGACAACGAGGTCCGGATCGGTGAACACTCGGGCGTCTCGAGTGCCATCGGGCAGGGTCTCCGCGCCGAAGTGGTCGAGGACCGTTCCGAACCAGGACACCCCGGCCGCCTTGAGGCGCTTGTAGGACGCCTCGCTCTTGATGACCTCCTCGTACGACGTCGCCGACACCGCCTTGCTGAAGCCGAGGCCGAGCCCACGGACCATGGAGACGGCCTGTCCGATGATCAGGTGCTTGTGCGCCGCCTGGCTCACCGCCGTGACCTGACGGCCCTTGGTCTCGAGCGGCACCTTGAGCTCGCCGAAGATGTCCTTGGTCGCCTTGATCCACCGGTCCCGGGTGTTGAGGCCTTCTGTCTCGTTCCGCGTGAGCGTGACGCCTTTGCCATTGAGGTCGGCGAACATCTGGCCCATGGCCCGAGCGGGCACGCCGTGGATGACGTCCACCGAGACCAGGGTGGCGCGCAGCTTCTCCTGCCGGGTTCCCGTCAGCCTCGAGTTGGGAGACAGCGCACGGCGGATGGCCAGAAGGCGGGACTCGCCGTCGGCCTCCATGGCCTTCATGGACATGTCGAGCGAGAACAGGTGGAACTCACCGCCCATGTGGGCGTCGAAGCTCTTCATCAAATCGCCCTTGAGCTTCTCCGGGAAGTAGATCGTGAACGACGGCAGCGTCGCCTCGAGCGGTGGCGTGTCGAGGAATGGGCCTTCGATGTACTTCTGCAGGTCGCCCGTCGCGTTCTTGTACTTGCGTGTAGGGCTCCAACCGGTGGGGGTGCGCTCCGTCCGCTTCTCGCCGGTCTCAGGGTCGATCACGCGCTCGTTGCGCATGGCGCGGTGGAAGAACTCGCGCTGGATGTCGCCGCGTGCGCCGATGAGCTCGCGCACCCGGTCGTCGAGGTGGTCGTAGCTCTCGTTGGCGACCTCCTTCGGCTCGAAGGCCATGCCGGGCACCGTGATGTCCACCAGCAGCGAGATCGGGATGACGGTGGTGAAGATGTTTTCGTGGCGGCGGATGCCACCGAGCGGGATCGTGATCGCCATGTGTCGTGCTCTCGGGTGTAGGGTCGTGCCAGTCAGGATCGATATTCGCAAAGTATCTCGAGATATGCAAACCTTCTTTCCCGAGGGAGCTCTGTCCTCTCGTATGACTGGCGTCCATGCAACTGATCTGTCCGGTGACGGGCGCCGAGCGCGCGGCGTGGACGGATGCCGCGCGAGCTGAGCCACGACCGCGCCGGTCGCTCACCCACGTCCGCCGAGAGCTGGACGAACCGCCGACCAGGGCGGTGAGGGTGGCGCGTGCGGCGGGACGCCGAAAACCAGCGATCCGAGAGCTCGTCCAGGCTCGGCGTCCCTGCTGATGCGACTGCGGCAATCGCTTGGCGCGCCTTCGCGCTGGTGCCTGGTGTTCCCGCGTGGGCTTTCGGTGCGCCGCTGTTGCTGGTCGTGATCCTCACGCTTCCGGCGGTGCTCTTCACCATCCCCGTGTTCTGGAAGGAGTTCGAGGATGCGTGGACCTACAGCGTCGGTCAGCGCCTCGAGCGTGAGCGCATGCGCTCCGGCTCGTAGCGGGATGCGGGACGATCCGCTCGTGGTGACGGACCGAGCGGGCGATCGCGCCGCAGACCGTCCGAGCTACCGCGCCCCGACGTCGGCGAGCGCGACGACCTCATCCGCATGGGCAAAGACCTGGGCGGCGCCCCAGCAGTTCCACGGATCGACGATGAGCGCCTCGCGCTTGGCGCCCGACGCGATCTGGCGCAGGGCGTCACCGGTGCAGAACTCCGCGTGGTTCGTGGCGACGACCACCGCATCTGCGTCCAGCACCGCCTCGTCGAACGGGGACGTCGGCGTCGGCACGTGCGGATCGTGAATCGCCACATCGGCCAGCTCACGCTCGAGCATCCGGATCAGCTTGTGTGACAACGAGTCCCGCTCGTCGTCGGTGTCGGACTTGAACGCCAGCCCCAGCACCGCGATCTTGCGGCCCGCCAGCGACCCGAGTCGGCGCTTGAGCCCCTGCACCAGGAACAGCGGCACGCTCTCGTTGACGCGCGACACGGCCAGCAGCATCCCCGGCGCGTTGGAGCGCTCCTCCGAGAAGGCGAAGTCCTTGCGTAGGCACGTCCCCGCGGTGAAGCCCGGGAGCTTCATCCCACCGCGCGGGTAGTCGCGGTTGATGAGGTCGATGACCTCGAAGACGTTGGCGTCGTACTGCTCGCAGTCCATCATCATCAGGTTGGGCAGCGAGAAGGTCGCGTACCTGAGGATGTTGGTCCAGATCTTCGCCAGCTCGGCCTGGACCGGGGTGGTCTGCACGATCGGTGCGCCCAACCGCTCGAAGAGCTCGGCGGCGACCTCGCCGGAGCGCTCGCCGACGCCGCCGACGATGCACGGCAGCGTCGAGATCTCCTCGAAGAACTTCGCCGACGCGATCCGCTCCGGGACGTGGGCGACGAAGACCTCCTCGCCGATCGCGAAGCCTCGGTGCTTGGTGAGGTAGCCGGCGACGAAGTCGGTGGTGTTGGGCGCGATCGTGGAGCGCAGGTGGATCGCGTGGCCCTCGCGCAGGTGTGGCAGCAGGTCGTCGAGGACCGAGCGGATCTGGCGCAGGTCGATCTCGATGTGCGACATCGCGGGCGTGCCGAGCGTCAGGACGATGTGCGTGGCGACGTGGGCGTCGGCCGCGCGCTCGGCCAGCGTGAGGCGGTCACGGACGCGGTCCAGGACCTCCTGGGCGCCGGGCTCGTCGAACGGCATCCGGCCGGCGCGCAGCGCCGCGATCCGCGTCGGGTCGTTGTCGACGCCGAGGACGGTCAGGCCGGTGTCGGCGAAGGCGAGCGCGAGCGGGAGGCCGACCCGGCCCAGCCCGATGACAGCCACGTCGGTCATGGCCGCCAGGCTAGCGGGAGGTCAGGAGGCGAAGTCGCCACGCGCGCGGCGGTGACGCACATACTGGCGCGCGAACCCGAGCACGAAGCGCGGGTTGTACGTGAGGTAGCGCTTCCACAGGCGGCGCGGCTCCTTGGAGAGGCGGAAGAGCCACTCCAGGCCGGCGGACTGCATCCAGGCCGGGGCCTGCGGGACGAGGCCCGCGTGGAAGTCGAACGCGGCGCCGACGCCGACGAGCACGGGCGCGTCGATGCGGTCGCGCAGCGCGGCCATCCACTTCTCCTGCTTGGGCACGCCGATGCCGACCCACACCACGTCGGGCTTGGCGTGGTTGATCTCGGCCACGACGGCGTCGATCTCCTCCGCGCTGAGCGTCCGGAAGGGGGGCGAGTAGCCGCCGACGATCTGCAGGCCGTCGAAGCGCCGGCGCAGGTTGAGCGCGAGCTGGACCAGGGCGCCCTGGTTGCGACCGCCGTACAGGAACATCCGCGCACCGGTGAGGGCGCTGCGCTCGCAGTACTTGGCCATCAGGTCGGGGCCGTAGACGCGATTGGTGAGGTTGTGGCCCAGCGCGTTCATCGCCCAGACGACGGGCTGGCCGTCGGGGACGACGAGCGAGGCGTTGCAGACCGCGGCACGCAGCTCCGGGTCGTCCTGCGTGGCGACCACCGTGTGGGTCGCGGCGACGCAGATGTAGCCCTTGCCCTGCTGTTGGATGGTCGCGTCCATCCAGTCCATGGTCCGCTCGTAATCGGTGAGTGCGAGCGGGACCCCGAGGACATCGACAGTGGGCGGCGGAACGGCGGGATCTCCGGTCTGGGCCGCGCGGGCGTCGTCGATGGGGGCTGGGGAGAAGGGCATGCAGGTCTTACAACGCTCCTACGCCGGCAAGGTTTCGCTTCTGCGTAGGACGTCTGTCCAGTCCTTCGGACGAGACGGACCGTAACTCGGGCGCCGGTCAGCTTGACGTAGGCTGCCCCGCGGTGCGGCGGTCCACACAAGTCTGGCACACCTCGTGAGCGCACGCAGGGCGCTGATCACCGGCATCTCCGGGCAGGACGGCTCGTATCTGGCCGAGTTGCTGGTGGCCAAGGGCTACGACGTCACGGGCGTGGTCCGGGATCCGGAAGATCGCGAGATCCCGAGCCTCGCGGCGATTCGGGATCGCGTGGCGCTGGTCGGCGGCGACCTGCTGGAGCCGCAGACGCTGGCCGACGCGCTCGGCGCCGTCCGCCCGCACGAGCTCTACCACCTGGCCGCGCCGACGTTCGTGCCGACCTCGTGGGAGGACCCGGCGTCGATCCTCGACGCGATCGGCGGTGCCACCGCGACGCTGCTCGGCGCTGCGCGGCGGCTCGACCCGGAGATGCGCATCTTCGTGGCGACGTCGTCGGAGGTCTTCGGCGATGCCGGCGAGTCGCCGCAGCACGAGCGCTCGCCGATGCGGCCGCGGTCGCCGTACGGGGTGGCGAAGCTCGCGGCCCACGGGTTGGTGGGCGCGTTGCGCGAGCACTTCGGGATGTACGTGGTGAGCGGGATCACCTACAACCACGAGTCGCCCCGGCGCCCGCAGCACTTCCTGCCGCGCAAGGTGACCCGCGCCGCCGCCGCGATCTCTCTCGGCTTGCAGGACGAGCTGGTGCTCGGCGATCTGGGCGCGGTGCGCGACTGGTCGCACGCGGCCGACATCGTGCGGGGGGCGTGGCTGTCGCTGCAGGCCGATGCGCCGTCGGACTACGTCTTCGCGTCGGGGGTCGGCCGGAGCGTCGGTGATCTCGTCAACGCCGCCTTCGCGGCGGCCGGGACGTCGCCCGAAGGCCGCATCCGCGTGGATCCGGCGTTCGTTCGTCCGCCGGAGCCGTGGCCGCCGGTCGGCGACCCGTCGCACGCACGCACGACGCTGGGGTGGCAGCCGGAGATCAGCTTCGAGCAGTTGATCTCCGAGATGGTGGCGGCGGACGTCGCCGAGGCGCTCGACGTGCGCGGTGGATGAGCTAGTGCGCCAGGTCGGCGCGGCGGTACAGCAGGTCCACCGGCGATAGCGCCGTGTGCAGGACGTAGCGGTCGCTGAGGATCTCTTCGATCGGCGGGCGGCCGGTCTCTTGGTCGTGGACCTCGACGAGGATCCAGCGTGGGGCGTGGCGGTCGAGGTCGAGGCCGCGCAGGACGCTCGGCTCGTAGCCCTCGACGTCGAGTGACAGGACGTCGATCTCGGGCGCCTGCTGCTCGTCCAGGATGCTGGAGAGGGTGCGGGCCGGGACGTCGGCCTCGTAGGGGTCACGCCAGCCGAGGACATTGCCCATGTGCGTGCGCCACTCGTCCTCGTGCTCACCCGAGACGGTGGACATGAGGTCCGCGAACTGCATGCGCACGGTGTCGCCGACGTGGTCGGCGGGCACCAGCGCCGCGCGGATGACGGTCGCGTTCGGACGTTCGTCGCGGCAGATCTCGTAGAGCTCCTGCATCGGCTCGACCAGAATGCCGCGCCATCCGCGGAAGCGCTCCAACCAATAGGTGTTGGACTGCGTGTAGCCGTCGTTGCCGCCGGCCTCGACGAAGAAGCCGCCGTCGCGGTTCACGATGTCGTTGAGCCTGCGGTCCATCCCGTGGAGCGCCGGCCAGACGAGCGGGCTGTCCGGCCCCGCGGCCAGGCGCTTGCGACGACCGCGCTGCACCTTCCAGCTCAACGCACGCTCGCGCTGGCCAGTGGCCTTGAGCACGGTCGTGGTCGTGCGGACGAGGGCGATCGCCGCACGCGTCTGCAGCGGGAGCGGCTCGTCGGCCATGGCCTAGCTGCTCAAGAGCTCGAGGTCGGCCCGCGTCATCAGGCGGATGAGCTCCTCGAAGCTCGTCTTCGGCTCCCAGCCCAGGTCCTTCTTGGCCTTGGCCGGCGACCCGATCAGCTGGTCGACCTCGGCGGGGCGCAGGAACTGCGGGTCGATGTGGACGTAGCGCTCGATGTCGTCGCCGAGGCCGGCCTCGTCGAGGGCGATCCGCACGCAGTCGCGGACCGTGTGGATCTGGCCGGTCGCGATCACGTAGTCATCGGCCTTGTCCTGCTGGAGCATCAGCCACATGGCCTCGACGAAGTCCTTGGCGTAGCCCCAGTCGCGCTCGGCGTCGAGGTTGCCCAAGGACATGTTCTCGCGCAGGCCGTGCTTGATGGCCGCTGCGTGCCAGGTGATCTTGCGCGTGACGAACTCCAGGCCACGGCGCGGCGACTCGTGGTTGAAGAGGATCCCGCTGGTCGCGTGCAAGTCATAGGACTCGCGGTAGTTGACCGTGATGAAGTGGCCGTACGCCTTGGCCACGCCGTAGGGCGACCGCGGGTAGAACGGCGTGCTCTCGGTCTGCGGGACCTCGAGGACCTTGCCGAACATCTCGCTCGACGAGGCCTGGTAGAAGCGGGCCTCGGGGCAGACCTCGCGCATCGCCTCGAGCACGCGCGTGACGCCGACGCCGGTGAACTCGGCGGTCAGGGTCGGCTGGATCCACGACACCGCGACGAAGCTCATCGCGGCCAGGTTGTAGATCTCGTCCGGCGCCGAGGCGCGCATCGTGTCGGTCAGCGAGCGGTGGTCCAGGAGGTCGCCCTGGTGCAGGGTGATCCGATCGCGGAGGTGCTCGATGCGATCGAACTTCTCCGTCGAGGCGCGGCGGACCATGCCGTGCACCTCGTAACCCTTCTCGAGCAGCAGCTCGGCGAGGTAGGAGCCGTCCTGGCCGGTGATTCCGGTGATGAGCGCAGACTTGGGCATCGGGCGGCAGGGTAACGAGGGAGCCCGCTAGCGTGCGCCCCGATGCCTGCCCTTCGCGACGCACTGGCCCGCACGACCGACCCGCATCAGTTCGATCTGCGCCCCACCGGACCGGGTGCTGTGCTGGACATCGGCTGCGGCAGCGCGAAGTTCCCCGGAGCGGTCGGGCTGGACATCTCTGCCGACACGGACGCCGACGTCGTGCACGACCTCGACGTCTTCCCGTACCCCATCGAGGACGCGTCGTTCGACCAGATCCTGATGCAGGACGTCATCGAGCACGTCGCGCAGCCGATTCGCGTGTTCGAGGAGCTGCACCGCATCGCGCGCCCCGGTGCGCGGATCCAGCTACGCACCCCGCACTTCTCCTCGGTGCTCGCCTACGGCGACCCGACGCACCGCCACTACTTCTCGACGGTCGCCATCCGCTCGCTTGGTGAGCCGCGCTTCGCGCACTACACCGACGTGCGCTTCCGCGAGGTCCACGTCACGCTCGACCTCTGGCTCCCGTTCCGCCTCACGGGCATCGCCGCGCTGGCCAACCGTCACCAGCTCGCCTACGAGTCGTACTTCGCGTTCCGCTTCCCCACCATGAACATCCGCGCGGAGTTCGAGGTCATCAAGTAGCGCCATGCGCGTCCTCGTCAACGGCCTGTTCCTCGCGCCACCGATGGGCGGTGTCGAGACCTACCTGCGCGAGCTCTGCCGTGGGCTGCTCACGCACACCGACGCGCCGCGCCTCACCGTCCTGCTCAACCCGGCCGGACACGACAAGCTCTCCCAGGAGGACTGGGCCGCGGGCGCCGAGCTGGTGCGTGCCGAGCAGTTGGGTCGCGCGGGCCTGCGCGCGGTGAGCGAGCTGACGGCCGTCGGGCTCGTGGCCGACCGACGGCGCGCCGACATCGTGCACTCCGTGGCGATGACCGGTCCGCTGGTCTCGCGTGCGGCACGCGTCGTGACGATCCCCGACACGGTCTGGATCACCCATCCCGAGGACGCGTTCACCCACCGCCTGTGGCGCACGCTCGTCCCGCGCGTGGCCCGTCGCGCCGACCGCGTCGTGGCGATCTCGCACGCCGCCGGCGAGGAGCTCAAGCGCAACCTCGACGTCCCGGCGGCCAAGCTCGACGTCGTGCCGCTCGGCTTCGGCAGCCCGGCGACCGTCGCCCCGACCCCCGACGCCACGCTGCGCGAGAGGCTCGGCCTCGGCCCGGGGCCGATCGTCCTCAACGTCGGTCAGAAGAAGCCGCATCGCAACCTCGAGCGCCTGATCCGGGCGATGGTGACCGTGCGCGCGAGGGTCCCCGACGCGCAGCTCGTCCTGCCCGGGCCGCCCAACGAGGAGGCCGAGGAGGCGCTGCGCGTCCTGGCCGCCGAGCACGGGTTGGCCGACGCGGTGACGATCCCCGGCTTCCTGGAGACGGCCGACCTCGAAGGGCTCTACGTCAGCGCGCGTGCGTTCCTGCTGCCGTCGCTGGTCGAGGGCTTCGGCCTGCCGGTGCTGGAGGCGATGGCGCGCGGGCTGCCGGTGGCGTGCACGCGCGACTCGGCGCCCGGCGAGGTCGCCGGCGATGCGGGCCTCGTGCTGGACCCGACCTCGGAGGCGTCGATCGCGCAGGCCACCCTCGCGCTGCTCACCGACGACGCGCTGCACGCGCGCCTCTCCGCCGCCGGCCGTGTCCGCGCCGCGTCCTACACGTGGGAGCGCTGCGCCGACGAGACGCTTGCGGTCTACGCGCGGGCGCTCGGGCGGGCCTAGTCTCCGCACCAGTGTCCGGTGGCGCCATCACCCAGCCCGACGTGCCCGACCCGCCGCTCGGCGACGTCCTCGACACGCCCGAGGCGGGCCGCCGCGTCGTGCGCGGCGGCGCGCTGCGCGTCGGTGGCTTCGTCGCCGGGCTGAGCGCGTCGCTGGTCGGCGCCGCCCTGGTCACCCGCCATCTCGGCCCGGCCGACTACGGCCGCTACCAGACGGTCGTCGCGCTCGTGACGATCGTGCAGGCCGTGACCGACCTCGGGATGTCGACGCTCGGGCTGCGCGAGTACTCCCAGCGCACCGGTGCCGATCGCGACCGCTTCATGCGCGTGCTGCTCGGGATGCGCCTGGCGCTGACGAGCGCCGGCACGCTGCTGGCGATGCTTGCCGCCGTCGTGCTCGGCTACGACTCCCAGATGGTGATCGGCGCCGGGCTGATGGGCGTCGGCCTGATCTTCGTCGTGGTCTACAGCACGCTGAGCATCCCGCTGGCCGCCGACATCCGGATGGGCGCGGTGACCGGGCTGGACGTCGGGCGTCAGGTCAGCCTCGCCGTGCTGTTCGTCATCTTGGTCGCGGCGGGCTCCGGCGTCGTCGGCTTCCTCGCGGCGACGATCCCCGTCCATCTCGCGCTGGTCTTCGCCACCCTCGTCCTGGTGCGTGGCCGGGTGCCGCTGTGGCCGACCTTCGATCGCAGCCAATGGGTCGCGCTGATCCGCCCGACGATCACGTTCGCGCTGGCGACCGCCGTGGGCAGCCTGTACGTCTACACGGCGCTGGTGCTCACGTCGCTGGTCTCCACGCAGGAGCAGACCGGCCTCTTCAGTGCCTCGTTTCGCGTGTACATCATCGTGGCGTCGGTGCCGGGCATCCTGGTCACCACGGCGTTCCCCCTGCTGTCGCGGGCGGCCCGCGACGACCGCGAGCGGCTGCGCTACGCCACGCAGCGGCTCTTCGAGGGGACGGCGGCGCTCGGCGGCGCGGCGCTGATCACCTGCGTGCTGGGCGCGGCGCCGATCATCGCGGTGGTGGCCGGTCATCAGTACGACGGCGCGATCCCCGTCCTGCGGATCCAGGGCATCGCGCTGGCGCTGACGTTCGTGATCGCCACGTGGGGCTTCACGCTGCTGGCGATGCACCGCCACAAGCAGATGATCCGCGCCAACGCGATCGCGCTGGTGATCAGCGCGAGCACCGTCCTGCTGCTGGCGCGCAGCCACGGCGCCGAGGGCGCGGCCTTCGGCACGCTGCTGGGCGAGGCGTCGCTGGCCTGCACCTACGCGTGGGGGATCGTCGGCGGCGATCGCCTGATGCGGCCCCGGTTCCTGCGCGTCTGGCGGATGCTCGTGGCGACCGGGCTCGGCCTGCTGGCCTGGTTCCTGCCGATCCCGGACGCGGTCGCGACCATCGTCGGGCTCGGGATCTACGGCATCGCGCTGCTGGCCCTGGGGGCGCTGCCGACCGAGATCCGGGAGCACCTGCCCGGCCCGCTCAGCCGGCTCGGCCCGACGCTGCACGACGAGTGATACTGCCGCCGATGTCCCGTGTCCTCGTCGTCCGCGGCCACCAGGCCACCCCGTGGGACCTGCGCCAGTGGGAGGCGCTGCCCGACCGCTTCGACGTCGCGTACCTGCGTTCGGCGGCCAACGGCTGGGACGTCGGGTCGGTGGCGCTGGAGGCCGTCGACGTGCGCACGCGCCGCGACCGCCTGCCGAAGGGACGCCTCGGCGACGTCGCCGCGCTGCTGGCCGGCGACGCCTACGGCGCCGGCGCCGACGCGGCCTACGCGGGTGCCGACGTCGTCCACGCCGAGGAGCTCGCCTACTGGTTTGCGGCCGACGCGGCCCGGGCCAAGGCGCGCCACGGCTTCAAGTTGGTGCAGACGGTCTGGGAGACGCTGCCGATGCTGCGGACCTACCGCCGCGGTGGGCTCGCGACGTTTCGCGACGACGTGCTGGCGGCGACCGATCTCTTCCTCCCGGCCACCGACCGCGCCCGCATCGGGCTGCTGCTGGAAGGGGTGCCGGAGGAGAAGATCGCGGTCTGCGCGCCGGGGATCGACGTGGACCGGTTCGCGGCGGCGGGTGGCGGCGCGGGCCCTGCGACCGAGCACGTCCTCGTCGCTCCCGGGCGTCTGGTCTGGGAGAAGGGCCAGCACGACGCGATCCGCGCGCTGGCGCTGCTGCACCGCGGGATCGTCACGCTCCCCGACGGCACGATCGCCCGGCCGCACCTGAAGATCGTCGGCGCCGGCCCGGAGGAGGCGCGCCTGCGCGCCCATGCCCAGGAGCTGGGCGTCGGCGACGCCGTCACGATCGGCTCGGTGCCCTACGACGACATGCCGGGCGTGTTCGCCGGTGCGTCGGCGCTCCTGCTCGGCAGCCAGTCCTCCGCGCTCGGCGGCCGCCATCCCTTCGACGTCCCGCGGGCGTTCTGGGAGGAGCAGTTCGGCTTCGTCTTCGTCGAGGCGATGGCCGCCGGCCTCGACATCGTCGCGACCACCAACGGCGCGATCCCGGAGGTCCTCCAGGGTCAGGGCACGCTCGTGCCGGCCGGCGACTACATCGGCATGGCGCGGGCCCTGGCGGTCGGCGCGCTCTCGCGTCCGCCCGCGACGCGCGTCGCCTACCCGCCGGAGCTGTTGCAGCACTACTCCGTGGCCGCGTTCGCGGACCGCCTCGCGGCCGCCTACGACCGCGTGCTGTCCGACCCCCACTAGGGTTCGGGCCGTGCCCCTCGTCCCGCCCGATCCCACCGACGTCGCCCGCCGCGTCGCGCTGACGACCGCCGTCCGCGACACCGATGTCATCCCCAAGGTTCCCAACGCGGGTGAGGTGGAGCGCGTCGGCGAGCGTCCGGTGCAGGTCATGCACAACGGCTTGCTGATCGATGAGGCGTGCTACGGCGGGCCGTTCATGACCGACATCATCAAGAGCCTCCGCGGGCATCATGAGCCCCAGGAGGAGCTGGTCTTCCATCGTCTGCTGGAGCGCCTCGCGCAGACCCCGGGCGATCGGCCGCCCGCCATGGTCGAGCTCGGCGCGTACTGGGCCTACTACTCGATGTGGTTCCAGCGCGCGCTGCCCGGGGCGACGACGATCATGATCGAGCCCGACCCCTCCAACCTGGAGGTCGGCAAGCGCAACTTCGCGCTCAACGACCTGGAGGGCGTGTTCCACCAGGCGGCCGTCGGCGCGGCCAAGGGCGAGCACATGTGGATCACGTGCGAGAGCGACGGCCGCGCGCGCCAGGTGCCGACGGTCACGCTGGACGGGCTGATCGCCGAGAACGACCTGGAGCGGCTGGACCTCGTGCTGTGCGACACCCAAGGTGCCGAGCTGCACGTCTTGGCCGCCGCCCGCGACGCGTTGCGCGACCGCCGCATCCGCTTTCTCGTGCTGTCCACCCACCACCAGGTCTTTAGCGGGGATGCGCTGACCCATCAACGCTGCCTGGCGTTCCTCCAGGACCAGGGCGCGCACATCATCGCCGAGCACTCGATCGCGGAGTCCTGCAGCGGAGACGGGCTGATCGCCGCGTCGATGGATCCCGCCGACCGCGACCTGACCGTCGACGTCTCCCACGTCCGGGCGCGCGACTCGGTCTTCGGGGAGCCGGAGTACGAGGTCGATCGTGCCCGCGGCTGGCGCGGTCCGCTCCGCCGCTACGGCGGCCGCGTGGTCGTCGGTGTGCAGGGCCGCATGCGTCGCGAGCGCTAGCGCGAGATCGAGCGCAGCAGGGCGAGCGTCTCGCGGGCCGTCCGCTCCCAGGAGAACTCCGCCGCGCGGGTGCGGCCACGGGCGCGGAGGTCGTCGGCGAGCGCCGGGTCGGAGAGCAGGCGGGTCAGCGCCGCGCCGATGGCGCCGGCGTCGGTGGGGTCGACGAGCAGCGCCGCGTCGCCGGCGACCTCGGGCATGCTCGACACGTCGGAGGTCAGCACCGGCGCGCCCGCCGCCATGGCTTCGAGGACCGGCAGGCCGAAGCCCTCGTAGAGCGAGGGGTAGGCGAAGGCCGAGGCGCCGGCGTAGAGGGCGCGCAGCTCGTCGTCGCCCACGCGGCCGAGCAGCTGGGCGCCCTGGTCGCGGGCGGCGGCCAGGATCGGTGCCGCGTCCCAGCCGATCGGCCCGACCAGCGCGAGCACGTGACCGGCGCGGGCGTCTGCGTCCAGCGACGACCATGCCGCGATCAATCGCTCAAGGTTCTTGCGCGGCTCCAGCGTGCTGACGGCCAACACGTAGGGCTTGCCCTCCAGCGCCGGATGGCCGGGCGCGGCGACGGGCGCGCTGAAGGCGGGATCGGCCGCCAGCGGGATCGGGGTGGCCTTGCTCGTCGCGCGCGGGAAGAGCCGCACGAGGTCGTTGCGCGTCGCCTGCGAGACGCACGGCAGCGCCGCCGCGCGGCGCAGCGCCGGCCGGATCGTCGCCTGCTCGATGCGCGCCGAGCTGGTCTTCGCGTTCTCGCGGTCGACGAACGGCACGAGGTCGTGGACGACGACGGCCGTCGGCCTCAGGCAGAACCAGGCAGTGAGGTAGCTGTTGGTGGACAGCAGCACGTCGACCTCGCGCGACGCACGTGCCGCTGCCGCCACGTGCCAGACGGGATCCGGCAGCCCGACCAGGCGCCACGCGAAGCGCGCCGGATCGAGGTCACCCCAGCGCTCGCGGGCGTACAGCACGAAGCGCACGTCGCGTGCCTCGTCCAGGCGCGCGAGCGCCGTGAGCAGCTCGCGCACATAGCGTCCGCGCCCCGCCGGGACCTCGGCCGCCGCGCGCGCGTCGATGCCGACCGTGAGCGTCATTGGCGGGCGAGGCTACTGCCCGCCCGCCACCGTCGCGCCGCGGCTGCCGGCCGCCATCGCGGCCGGCCGTCTGGCACGATCCGGGCGGTGAGCGACATCGACCGCAACCTGCGCACCGTCGCGCAGGGCTTCCAGCACGACGTCATCGCCGAGACGACGCGTCCGGGTGCGCTGACGCTTGCGCCGTCGACGGCCGCCACCTCCTCCACGGCGTGACCTCGCCGCACATCGGCCTCGACCTCCTCTTCCTCGACCCCGGTGCGACGGGCGGGATGGAGACCTATGCCCGTGCGCTCGTGCCGCTGCTGCCGGCCGCGCTGCCCGGAGCGCGCTTCACGGTGCTGGCCGGACGCGAGCTGACCGGCGAGTGGCGTGCGCGCCCGTGGCATCCCGAGATCGGCCTCGTCGCGCTGCCGGTGTCGTCCGGGACGCGGATCGTGCGCACCGCGGCGCAGCAGTCGGTGGTGGCCGGCGCGGCGCTGCGGGCCCGCGTCGATCTCCTGCACTCGCTGGGCAACATCGGCCCGCTGACCGGCCCGCGTCGCGTCGTGACGATGCACGACCTCATCTACCTGCGCCATCCCGAGACGACCAGCGGCCTGCTCGCCAAGGGCCTCGGGCAGCTCGCGCCGCTCGTGGCACGGCGGGCAACCCGGATCATCGCCGACTCCCAGGCGACCGCCGACGACCTGGACGAGCTGCTGGGCGTCGACGCCGGCAAGGTCGACGTGATCGCGCTCGGGCCGGGCTTGGCACCCAACGTGGCGCCGACACCCGAGGCGCAGCTGCGTGCCACGCTCGGGCTCGGCGGCGGCCCGCTCGTGCTCAGCGTGTCCGCCCGCCGACCGCACAAGAACCTCGTCCGTCTGATCGAGGCGATCGGTCGCGTCCCCGGCGCCGAGCTGGTCCTGCCGGGCTACCCGACGGCCTTCGACGCCGACCTGCTGGACGCCGCCCGCCGCGCCGGCGCCGCCGATCGCGTCCACCTCTGCGGCTGGATCGACGACGCGCAGCTCGAAGGGCTGTACGCCGCGGCGACCTGTCTCGCGTTCCCGTCGCTGGCCGAGGGCTTCGGCCTGCCGGTGCTCGAGGCGATGGCCCGCGGCCTGCCCGTCGCGTGCTCGGGCGTGTCGTCGCTGCCCGAGGTCGCCGGAGACGCCGCGCTGCTGTTCGACCCCACGAGCGTCGATGCCATCGCAGGCGCCATCGGCGCGCTGCTCACCGATCCGGCGCTGCGCGCGCGCCTGATCGCTCGCGGCCATGCGCAGGCGGCCACATTCACGTGGGAGCGCGCCGCCGCCGCGACGGCCGCGAGCTACACCCGCGCGCTGGGCTGAGGCTCGGGGCCCGGCCCGGGCTCGTCGCCGGGCGGCGGACCGGCGACGACCTCGTCCTCGGCCGCCGCACGCGCCAGTGCCACGCCCACGGCGACCGGCACGCCGAACACGGCCAGCAGCCCCAGCAGGAAGACCTCCCAGCCCGTCAACGGGCGGAAGGCCGCGATGTGCGACGCGATCGTCCCGAGCCGTGCGGTCATCGACTGCGACGGGTGGGTCAGCACCGTGACGCTCAGCTCCTGGGGGATCGGCTTGTCGTCCACCGTCGTGGTCGACGGGCTCGAGCCACGGCCCTGATTGATCCCGTACAACTTGACCTGATGGCGGCCCTCGTTGACCACGCAGAGCGAGCCGTTCGGGATCTCCGTGGGCGCGGGCGTGATCGCCACGGTCTGCAGCACGTCGCCGGGCGTGCCCTCGGGCAGCGTCGGGGGGAGCGCCCGGTAGCCCGGGCCCCTGGCCACGACGCGCAGAGGCGAGGCGGGCCACTTGGAACCGGTGATCGTGAACTGCACGTAGCGTGCGTCGGGGCCCCACGGAACATGGTCGGTGCACACGCTCTGGCCGTGCTTGATGGCGATCGGCGCGAGCGTGGTCGGGTCGGTCGGCTGGACGGTCGGCGTTGCGTACGTCGCGGGGCGCTCACGATCCAGGAACGGCACGGCCTTCCACAAGAACCACAGCGCGAAGAGCGCGAGGACGCCGGCGAGCAGGCCCTTACGCATAGAACCGCTCCACGTTGAGGCCCAGCGCGCCGAGCGAGAGGGCGATCATCCCGACCAGGACCATCACGGCGACGACGTTCCCGGCACGCCGCGGCAGGCCCGCGACGACGGCGGCGATCGCGATGCCGACGATCCCGGTCATCGGCAGCAGGTAGCGCCCCACGATCAGCGGGCTGGCGCTGCCGTTGGCCAGCGCCCGGTAGGACGCGACATGGAGGAAGAAGACGAGGCAGATCGCCGTCCCGGCGAGGATCGCGATCTTGGGCCAGTGCGGCCAGACCGTGCGAATCCGCACCACGCCGATCGTGTACAGGGCGATCAGCAAGACGAACACCGACACCTGGACGGCGTCGTAGACGACGTAGGGGAAGTAGACCTCGAAGGACGAGAAGACGCCGCCGAAGTACTGCTGCACGAAGAGCTGGCGGTAGCCGAACCCCTGCGGCCCCAGGCGCGGCACCATCGAGTCGAGCCTGGGCAGGTAGAACTGCCAGATCCCGGAGAGCAGCTGGCGGATGCTGAACGCCGAGCGGCTGCCGATGTTCGCCTCGCCGCCGAACAGCGCGCCGCCACCGCTGGTCGAGATGAGCAGCTTGTAGATCGCGAGGCCGACGAGCAGGACGACGCCGGAGCCGGCGGCCGGCCGCAGCATCGCGCGCAGCGTCCGCTCGTGCGTGAGCCACGCGACGAGCAGAGCGAGCAGGAGCGCCGGGATGAGCGCGAGGCCGCGGCCGTGGGTGAGCACCGACAGCACGGTCACCGCCGAGAGCACCGCGGCGCGCTGCCACGTCAGTCCCAGGCGCGCTGTTCGCAGCGCCAGCCACAAGAACGCCGTCCAGATCGCGGCGAGCATGATGTCGGTGTTGACGATCCCGCTCAGGAACCCGGCCATCGGGAACAGCGCGACGACACCGGCGGCGACGGTCTGGGGGAGACGTCGGCGCGCGAACGCCTCGCCGGCGGCCAGCCACGTGAACGCGACCATCGCCAGGAGCATCAGGCCGCCGAGCAGGCGGGCGACGAAGAGCTTGCCGAAGAAGCCTGCACCGAACGCGAGCTTCCAGCCGACCGCCTCGTAGATGTAGTACAGCGGCGGGTTCTTGCCGACCGAGTTGGGGCCGTTGCCGTTGTCACGCGCGCTGCCGGGCAGCGAGTCCTCGAAGCTGCGGAACCGGCGCTCGGCGTCGGTGGACCACGGCGGCCGGGCGAGGCGGTTCTGGTACATCCGCAGGTAGCCGGCCTCCAGCGCGCCCACCTCGTCGGTCGCGTAGGCGCCGTTGCCGGCGGAGGCCGACGGGATCTTCCCGGTCTCTGCCAGATGCTCGACGTAGCCGACGTGGTCGGCCTCGTCGGGGCCCTGCAGCGGCGGGGTCGCGAGGTTCCAGCTGAGCGACAGCACGGCGGCGACGGCGAGCAGCAGCGCCAACGGCGCCGGAACTCGCCGCAGGGTTGTGCGGGCGCGGGACATCGAGCGCGACAGCGTATGGGAGGGAGCGGCCGGGACGCGGCCGGCGACCGCGGTCACGCCCTGCCGTAGGCGTCGAGGACTCGGCGCAGCGAGGCGCCGACGCTGAGCTCCTGCGCGTTGGCCGCAAACCAGTCGGCGGTCGTCTCGCGCAGCGCCGCGCGCTGCTCATAGGCGGCCACGAGCGCATCGGCCAGTGCCTCGGGCGACAGGTCCGGCGCGACGAAGCCGTTGACGCCCTCGGTGATGTGCTCGGTGGAGGCGTTGTCCGGGGCGGCGACCAGCACGCTCGGCACGCCCTTGGCCGCGGCCTCGATGACGACCATCCCGTAGCCCTCGCGCGTGGAGGGCAGCAGCAGGCAGGTCGCGCGCGCCATCGCGTCCTCGACGACCTCCTCGTCGACGAAGCCCGGCGTCTCGACGACGTCCTCGACCCCGAGCCGCGCGATCTCCGCGCGCACGAGCCCGAGCTCGGGGCCCTCCCCGAAGATCACCGCCTTGAGCTCCGGGACGCGCTCGCGGGCGGCGACGATCGCGGGCACGATCGCGGGCGCGTGCTTCTCGGGGATCATCCGCCCGGCGAAGACGACCAGCGGCTCGGGGGCGCGGGGCGTCGGGCGCTCCAGCGGGCCCGTCCACTGTCCGCGCAAGACCGTCGGCTCTCCGCGGAAGCCGAGCTCGACCAGTCGCCGCGCGTGCAGCCGGCTGGAGCAGAAGGCCCGCTGTCGGATGCGCGCGCAGGCACGCTGGACGAGCGCGGCGACCCGTCCCTTGGCGTTGCCGAGGTACGCGATCCAGTAGTCGTCGGTCCAGACCTCGAACCAGTCGGTCGCGACGCGATAGCCGCCGAGCCGGCGCAGGAGGCCGACCGCCGCCAGGCCGAAGAACGGTGACGCGGAGACGTGGACGACGTCGTAGGCGCCGCGGTTGGTCGCCAGATGGCGCGCCACGCCGCGGCCGAAGCGCAGCGCCTGGCCGATCATCCGGTTGCCGTCGGGGCCGTACAGCGGCTCGGCCTTGGCGACCGCGATGACCCGGATGCCGGGGATGTCGGGCTCGTCACCGGGCTCCCACTGGAGCCGCGTCAGGTAGGTGACCTCGTGCCCTTCGGCCACCAGCGCCTCGCCGACGTTGCGCATCCAGCGCTCCGCGCCGCCGACGGTCCAGGGGAAGAGGCAGTCATAAACCAGGCAGATCCGCATACGGCGGCGGAGGTTCGCACAGCCGCCCGGGGTACACTGCCGAAGGTTCACGCAACCTGTGGTGCCCGCCGACGTTGGTGATGACATGGCGCGCATCGAACCCGCGTGGCGCAAGCTCGTGTCGAACTGCCTCCTCGTCATCCCCGCCTACAACGAGGCGGCGAACGTCGCCTCCGTCATCGCTGACGTGCGCACGTCGCTGCCGGGCTTCGACGTGCTCGTGGTCGACGACGGCTCGGCCGACGAGACCGCCGCCAACGCCCGCCGGGCCGGCGCGCGCGTCCTGCGCCTGCCGGTCAACTCGGGCTACGGCGTCGCCTTGCAGACCGGTTACAAGTACGCCGTCCGCCACGGCTACGGCACGGTCGCCCAGATGGACGCCGACGGGCAGCACCTCGCCGGCTTCTTCCCGGAGCTGCTGAGCCACATCGAGTCCGGCGAGGCCGACATCGTCATCGGCTCGCGCTTCCTCGACGGCGACGGCCACTACCAGCCCTCGCTGGCGCGCAAGATCGGCATGGGCATCTTCAGCCGCATGGCGTCGCGGATCATGAAGCAGCACGTCTCGGACCCGACCTCGGGCTATCAGGTGATGCGCATTGACGTGGCGCGCTTCTTCTGCAGCGACGTCTACCCGGCCGACTATCCCGACGCCGACATCCTGATCCTGCTGCACCGCTCCGGCTTCCGCGTCGCCGAGGTCGGGGTCCAGATGAAGATGCCCGACGGCAAGTCCATGCACTCCGGCCACCGCAGCCTGTACTACGTGTACAAGATGTTTCTCTCGATCTTCGTGACGATGCTGCGTCCCGCCACTCCGCAGGAGCGCCGCTGATGGACATTCGCATCCGGATCCTCACGATCGGCGGCGCCGCGGCGGTGCTGCTGATGGTCATCGAGCTGGTGCGCCGCCGCAAGCTCAAGGAGGAGTACTCGGTCCTCTGGGTCTTCACCGCGGCGCTCGTGCTGCTGATCTCGATCTGGTTCTCGCTGCTGCAGAACGTGACGAACGCGATCGGCGCGATCTCGCCGGCGAGCACGCTGTTCTTCTTCGGGCTGCTGTTCTGCTTGGTGTTGCTGCTGCACTTCTCGGTGCGCATCAGCTCGTTGGAGCGTCGTCTGACGTCGCTGGTCCAAGAGGTGGGCCTGATGGGCGTCGAGGAGCCCGACGATCCTGCGCAGGAGCTGGAGCCCGGCCACGTCGAGGCGCTGAGCCCGCCGGTGGGCAACGGCGACACGTCGGAGCTCCAGCGCGTCCAAGGCCACGGATGACCGGTCGGGCCACGCCCGCCGTCCTCGTCGACGGCGTGTCCAAGGAGTTCCGGATCCCCGAGGAGCAGGTCCACACGCTCAAGGAGCGTGTCCTGCATCCGCTGCGCCGGCCGAGCCACAACCAGTTCCAGGCGCTGCGCGGCGTCTCGTTCGACGTCGGCAAGGGCGAGTTCTTCGGGATCGTCGGGCGCAACGGCTCCGGCAAGTCCACGCTGTTGAAGTGCATGGCGGGGATCTACGGCGTCGACCAGGGCCGCATGTATGTCGACGGCCGCGTGTCGACGTTCATCGAGCTGGGCGTCGGGTTCAACGTCGACCTGCCGGCCCGCGACAACATCCTCATCAACGCGACCATGTTGGGGTTGCCGTCACGCGACGCGCGTCGGCGTGTCGACGCGGTCCTCGACTTCGCCGAGCTGCACGAGTTCGTCGACCTCAAGTTGAAGAACTACTCGTCGGGCATGCTGGTCCGGCTGGCGTTCAGCGTGATGATCCAGGTCGACGCCGACATCCTGCTCATCGACGAGGTGCTGGCCGTCGGCGACGCGGCCTTCCAGCAGAAGTGCTTCGACGAGTTCGCGCGCCTGCGCCGGGAGAACCGGACGGTCGTGCTCGTCACCCACGACATGGGCGCGGTCGAGCGCTTCTGCGACCGCGCGATGCTCATCGAGCGTGGCCATGTGGTCGAGATCGGCGAGCCGCGGCCGGTGTCGATGCACTACCTGCAGCTGAACTTCTCCCGCGACGCGCGCGCCGCCGAGGAGGCGGCCGCCTCTGGGGATGCCGACGCCATCGCGGCGGCGGCCGAGGCCGCGTCCGGCCTGCGAGGCCGCAACGCCGACGAGCTGCGTGCCGGCGACGGCGGCGCCGAGATCATCAGCGGCTGGTTCATGAACGCCGACGGCGAGCAGGTCGAGTCGCTGGATGCGGGGGAGCGCTGCACGTTCTGCATGCACGTGCGCTTCCACGAGGACGTCGAGGAGCCGCTGTTCGGCTTCGCGCTGCGCAACAACGCCGACGAGCGCATCGTCGCCACCGACACGCACAAGCAGCTGCACGGCGAGTCGTTCGTCGCCGGCGAGGAGGCGATCGTCTACTTCGGCTTCGAGAACCTGCTCGCGCCCGACCGCTACGGCGTCAGCGCCTCGGTCGCCAGGGCCGGATCGGGCGACGCGTGGCTCGACAACCGTGAGCGCTTCCGCTCGATCATCATCTCCTCGACCGACCCGTCGGGCGCCGTCATCGACCCGCCGTTCCACGTCGAGCTGCAGCGCCAGGCGTCGAAGGTGCAGGCGGGCTCGTGAGCAGCGTGGTCGCGGCCGACCCGGAGGTCGAGCGCCCGTTGCCCTCGGCCGAAGGCATGCGCGAGGTCAAGGGCCCCACGGCGCTGGGCGACGATCCGCAGCGTCTCTTCCGCCTGGCGTGGACGCTGGCGACCACCGACTTCAAGTTGAAGTTCTTCGGCTCGTTCCTCGGCTACCTCTGGCAGCTGATGAACCCGCTGCTGCTCTTCGGCGTCCTGTTCTTGGTGTTCAGCTTCGCGCTGAACCTCGACGAGGGCGTGCGCTACTACCCGGTGGCGCTGCTGCTGGGCATCGTGCTCTTCTCGTTTCTCAACGAGGCGACCACGGCGGCCGTGCGCAGCCTCATGACGCGCGAGCCGCTCGTGCGCAAGATCGACTTCCCGCGCTTGGCCGTCCCCTTGGCCAGCGTGCTGGCCGCGACGTTCAACCTGTTGCTGAACCTCGTGCCGGTCGTCATCTTCCTGCTGGCCTCGGGCGCGACGCCGTCGGCGTCCTGGCTGCTCTTCGTGCTGGTGCTGGCGGCGCTCATCCTGTTTGCCTTCGGCATGTCGATGATCCTGTCGGTCGGGTTCGTGCGCTTCCGCGACATCGAGCCGATCTGGACCGTCGTGCTGCAGATCATGTTCTACGCCTCCGGCGTCTTCTTCACGGTCGACGCCATCGCAGGACAGAAGCACGGGCAGCTGCTGGTCGACATCTTCTTCTGCAACCCGTTCGCGGCGATCCTCGCCGCGGCGCGCCACACGCTGGTCGACGGCTCGTGGACGTCGCCGACCCAGGCGATGTCGAGCGACTGGCTGCTGGCGATCCCGATCGGTCTGGTGGTCGCCTCACTGGTCGGCGGCTTCCTGCTCTTCCGCGCGCTCGCGCCGAAGGTTGCCGAAGACCTCTAGAGCGTCGGCCCCGCAACAGTCGCGCCGACGCCACTACGATCCTCGGAGATGACTTCCGGACAGTCCGAGACCACGGCCTCCTCGGCGCGCTCGCGCGCGTTCGCTCAGGATCCGCATGGCCGCTTCTGGTGGCACCACCTGCACGGCGTCGACTACGTGCCGACGATCTACTCGGTGCTGACCGACGACGAGTGGCAGCTGATGGAGGACTGGTACGCCGCGACGCTGGCGGCGGACTCGATCGGGGAGATCAACGTCCCGGCGATGAGCTTCATCCAGGGGTTGATCTCGGGCAATGGGATCAGCCGAGTCGTGCAGCTCGGGCACTACTACGGGTACTCGGCGCTGCTGGTCGGGTTCTGGCTGCGCGCCATGGGGCAGGGCGGCAAGTTGGTGTCGATCGACATCGATCCGGTCGCCACGGCGTTCACGCAGGAGTGGCTGGACAAGGCGGGCCTGCAGGACACGGTCTTTCTCAAGCTCGGTGACTCGGCCGACCCGACCAACATCGGCGATGTCAAGGCGACGATCGGCGGGATGCCGCAGCTGATCGTCCTGGACTCCTCGCACCAGTACGGGCACACGCTGCGCGAGCTGGATCTCTGGGTCCCGAACATGGACCGTCACTCGCTGATGCTCCTGCACGACACGAGCACCTACGCGCGCGAGTGGGATGCCGCCGGCAAGGGCGGGGTGCAGCAGGCGCTCGACGACTGGCTGCCCAAGCACAAGGGCGAGGTCGGCTTCCTCAACCTCAACCGCCAGGTCGGCGACCCCGAGAAGCCCGGCGAGCTCGTCTACCAGGACGGCGTCGGACTCGGCATCCTGCAGAAGCTGTAGCGCGCCGACGCCGCACGCCGGCAGTGGGTTGCCTAGGGTGTGCTGTTCCCTGATGGCAACAGACAGCGTCACCGAACAGGGGCCGGCGCGGCCGCAGCCAATGACGATGCAGGAGCGGATCCTCGGGCTGCGCCTCGAGCGCTTCGCGCTGCCGTTCGGAGTGTTGCTCTACGCACTCTGGGCCACGCACATCACGTGGCCGCTCATGCGCGATCCCGGACACTCCCTGCTCGGGACCTTCGGCGACCAGACCGGCAGCATCGCGCAGCTGCGCGAGTGGATCCAGGACGGTCAGATCCCGTTCCTGCCGGGCCGGACCCACGACTTCGCCGCTCCTGAGGGGCTGCCCGTCAACTGGGGCGTCGATCTCGGCAACTGGCCCTACCTGCTCCCGGTATGGCTGCTGGCACTGGTCATCGGCCCGCTCGGGGCCTACACGCTGATCACGTGGCTGGGGTTCGTGCTCAACGGCCTCTTCATGCAGATCCTCGCGACCCGCCTGACCGACAGTCGCCTTGCGGGCATCGTCGCCGGCTTCGGCTTCGCGTTCGTCCCGTTCGTCGTCGTCAACGCGGCGGGTCACTCGCAGTTCGCGCACGCGTGGCCGCTGGTGCTGATCGTCTGGCGAACCCTCGAGGTCGCCGAGCGCCCGACGCGCCGCAACGCGATTCTCGCGGCGCTGGCGGCCATCCTTGCCGTGGGGTTCACCTCCTATTACATCCTCATCGGCGGGGCGCTGCTGCTGACGTGCATGATCCTGGCGGTCATCTACGCCTGGCGCACGGGCGGCTTCGTGCGGCAGGTCAAGATCCAGGTCGGGGTGGGCGTGGCGACGCTGGTGTACATCGGTGCCTTGGCGGCGTTGACACTCGGTGGTGGCAGCCAGCTCCGCACGCATCCGACAAGCGAGCTGTACACCTACGCCGCGCGGGTGCACGACTACTTCGTGCCGTTCATGGGGAGCAAGCTCTTCGGCGCGGCGACGGCGCCCTATCTGCAGGCCAACGAGCACGGGTCGAACTTCTCGGAGTCCACGCTCTATCTCGGGCTCGTGCTGATGCAGCTGGCCATCGTCGCGCTGGCGGCGGCGTTCGCGCGCTGGAGCCCGCCTCGGCTGCGATGGGCGGCGGTCGCCTCGCTGGTGATCGCGGCGGCGGGCTTCTACTGGTCGGCTCCGCCGAAGATCGGCGTCGCGGGCGTCCTGCTCCCCGCCCCGTCAGACGCCATCCAGCATGTGTCGTCGACGTGGCGGGTCTACTCCCGCTTCGGCATCGTCGTGATCATCGGCGTCACGCTCCTGGGCGCTGTCGGCGTGGCCGCTCTCACGCGGGGCGCCACGTGCTCGTCGGGGCGCTGGTGACGTTCGTGGCGCTAGTTGGGGTGGCCGTCGACTTCTACTTCAAGCCGGGCGTCACGGCGCTGGTCTCGGGCGACTCGCCGCGGGTCTACCGGCTCCTCAAAGACCGCCCTGGAGGGATCCTCGCGCAGTACCCGCTGCTGCCTGCGGGCTATGGCGACAGCCGCGATCTGTACTGGCAGGACGCTGCGGGTCACCCGCAGGTCAACGGCTACGCGGAGGACGGCCACGCGGACCGGCGTGCGCTGTCGCTGTACTTCGTCAACAGCCGGAAGACCGTTCGCGGTCTCGCCTCGTTGGGCGTCCGCTACATCTTGATCCCCTCCCCGGCCGTGGCGGGCACGCCCGATCCGGGCCATCCGACGTGGGGGGTGCAGAAGATCGGCACCGACGCCTATGACATCGCGGGCGGGCCTGGCACCGCAACGGTGTATCGGGTCACGGCCAAGCCCGACCCCGGCTATGTCTATGTCCAGGCCGGCTCGGCACAGCTCGAAGAGGGGCCGTCGGAAGACCCGGGTGCTTGGATCGTCGAGCCCAAGGGCGTGATCTCGGTCGACACGCCGCAGTGCCCGTCACCGTGTCGCGGTGAGCTGCATGTGCGACTCATCTCGCAGGGGATCACGCGCCAGGCCGTGCTGCGGGATCCGTCGGGCGCCGTGGTCTGGCGTGGCGCGGTCGGGTCGCGCAAGCCGATCGACGTGCGCATCCCGCTGAGCGTCAGCGGGGGACGGAAGATGCTGACGCTCACCTCCGATCCGGGGCCGCTCTCGATCGAGCGGTTCGCCCCGGACAACCCGGACAAGCGAAGCGTGTCGCTGTTCGTGTCGCGCATGCGCTTCGTGCGCTGACCGCCGCAGTGCGCGCAGCCGGCCCCTTGTTCGAGTGCTAGACGGGCTCGCCCTCGGCGAGTCCTTCGACCGCCGGATCGCCAGGGAGCTGGGCGCGGAACGTGGCGAGGTTCGAGGCGGGCACGGTCGGCAGGTCGACGACGGGTCCCGATCCGCGGTCGACCCGCGTGCGCTGCAGCGCGGCGTACTGACGCACGTACCAATGACGGATCCGGACGCGGTAGGCGATGGCCATGGTGTCGACGAACATCCGCTGCACGGCCTGGGAGTCGATCCCCGTGCCCGTGAACCCGTAGTTGAGGGTGATCGGCACCTCCGCGACGCGGTCGAAGCCGAACAGCGCCGCGACGGCGAGCACCTCGAGGTCGAAGGCGTAGCGCTTGATCAGCAGCAGTGGCATGACCGTCTCGAGCACCTCGCGACGGAACAGCTTGGCGCCGCTCTGCGTGTCCCGCACGTCGACGCGCAACGAGAAGCGGACGATGAGCTGGAAGCCCCAGGACAGGACGCGACGCGACATCGGGTAGGCCACCTGTGAGCGCGGGTGGCGCTTGGAGCCGACGACGGCGTCCAGGTCCTGGTCGTCCAGCACGCGCGCGGCGTCCACGATGACGTCGGCATCGATGTCGAGGTCGGCGTCCAGCCAGCCGATCAGACGGCCACGAGCGTGGGCGATGCCGGCGCACAACGCGAAGCCCTTGCCCTGGTTCTCGGCGTACTCGACGATGGAGACGCGCGGATCAGCGACCGCGCGCACCCGCTCAGCGGTGTCGTCGATCCTGCCGTCGACCACGACGATGACCTCGAACGACGAGTCGAGCTGCTCCAGCGTGGCGGTGATGACGCCGAGGTTGGCTTCGATGAACGACGCTGCCCTATAGGCCGGGACGACCAGGGACAGATCGGGATTGGGCGCCACCTCAGTTCGCGCGGGCCGCCAGCGCCCATCGCCGGGCACGCACGAGCGGGTGGAACAGGATCTCGTTGACCAGGAGCACGAGCCACACCGTAACCGCCTGGGCCGTCGCGACCTGGGCCGGAGAGTCGTGGTAGAGGAGGATGGCCGTGACCTGGAGCACCATGCCTCCGACCAGGAGCAACACCCAGCGACGATCCTTGATCGCGACGGTGTAGACGACGAGCAGGTACATCAGCGCGAGGCCGAGGCCGGCGAGTGCGATGGGCGGCACCCCGCCGCTGGCGTCGGCGTAGTCGGGACCGAACATGGTCTCGATCACGAAGTGCGGAGCGAGCACCGCCGGGAGCGCGACGACGATCGTCGCGGCAAGGACCGCCAGCGCCGAGACCCGCAGCACCCGCGCGGCATCGCCGGTTCCGGCGCGGGCCTTCGCCGCGCTGGGCACCATCAGCAGGGCGACAGCGCCGGGGAGGAAGACGAGGATCTTCTCCACCGTCGCGAGCGCGGCGTACTCGCCCGACGCGTGACTGTCGAGGACGAGCTTGGCCAGGATCACATCGAAGTTGGAGAGGAAGGCGAAGCCCACGAAGGCACCGCCGGCGGCGACGGTCTTGGCGTCCATCTTGCGCTTGGCGCCCGCCCGCGCCGCCCCGGTTCCGGCAGGCGCGCGCTGATGGCGGACGATCCACCACACGACCACCAGCGCGGTGAGGTTGCCGACCGCCATGCCGAGAAACGCGCCGCCCGGCCCGTGGCCGAAGTTGCTCAAGGCCCACGGAACGCCGAACAGGATGCGTGACACCGCGATCCACACCATCACCAGGCCGAGGGCCGTATAGCGCTCGAGGCCCTGCAAGATGCCGAAGGCCACGGGGGTGAAGAAGGAGAGCACGAGCATCGGCGCCAAGGCGACGGCGGTGCTCGACGACTGCAGGTCCATCACGCGGTTGATCAGGGGGATCGCCGCGAGATAGAGGGTGCCCAGGACGGTGGCGTAGACCAGGACGTGGGCGGCCGCGTGGCGGATCAGGTAGGCGATCGTGGTGCGATCCCCCGCCGCGCCGTAGGCCGCGAGTCGATCGGCGACGATGGTCTGGGCGGCGCCGCTGGGCACCGCGACGATCACGGTGAGCGCGATCAACGCCGTGAAGTCGCCGTAGCCGGCCGGGGTCAGGACCCGGCTGAAGATGAGGTTGGACGCGTAGTTGACGCCGCTGGCGAGGAGCGTCAGGGCCATCATGATCAGGGTGGCGCTCGCGGCCACCCCCATGATCGTGCGCCCTTCGGCTTTGTCGGCGGGGACCGCTCCGGACGGGGTCGCCTCGGGGGTGTGCAGGTCGGTGCTCAGAACAACTACGGTAACGGGCGGTCGGAGCGAAGGTTGCGACGCGGCCCGATGGCGACGCGAACCGCTAGCGTCTGGGCCGTGCCGGGCGTCGAGCAGGTCGTAACCGATGAGCGTCTCGCGGAGAGGTGCGCCTCGCCGAACCTCCGGCCTGACACGGTCGCTCTGCTGTCGCCTCCACCCGCATGAAGATCCTCATGCTGAGTTGGCGCTCCCCCGGGCATCCGCAGGGGGGTGGCGCCGAAGGCCTGACCCAGGAGATCCTCAAGCGCGCGGTGGAGCGCGGGCACGAGGTGACCTGGTTCTCGGCCATGTGGCCGGGCGCGGAGCCGACGGCGGAGATCGATGGCGTGCGCGTCATCCGCGAAGGTGTCCAGTGGTCGGTGCACCTGCGCGCCTGGCGCTGGCTGCGCACCCGTCGCGACGACTTCGACCTGATCGTCGACCAGATCAACACCATCCCGTTCTTCACGCCGCTCTACGTGCCGGCGGCGAAGCGCAGGATGTACATCTTCCAGACCGCGCGCGAGTTCTGGTGGCGCCAGACGCCGGGCCTGTTCAAGCTCATCGCGCCGATCGGCTACGTCGCCGAGCCGCTGTACCTGCGGGTCTACCGGCGCACCAAGGCCATCACCATCTCGGCGTCCACGCGGGACGAGCTCGCCGGCCTCGGGTTGCGCCCGGCGGCGATCGACATCATCCCCATGGCCAACACCTTCACGCCGTCGGCCGAGCTCGCGCCGAAGGTCGGCCCGCTGCGCGTGATCGTGGTCGGTCGCCTGGAGCCGGCCAAGCACGTCGAGGAGGCGATCGACGCGTTCGCCGCGTTGCAGCGACGTGTGCCCGAGGCGGTGTTGGACGTCGTCGGCAACGGGGCGCCGGCCTACCGCGAGCAGCTCGAGGAGCGGATCGCACGCCTCGGACTGGCGAACGTGACCTTCCACGGTCGGGTCGAGGAGGGCCGCAAGCACGAGCTGATGGCCGCCGCGCATGTCCACGTCTTCTGCTCGCACCGCGAGGGCTGGGGCCTGACGGTCACCGAGGCGGCCGCGCTGGGCACGCCGTCGGTGGGCTACGACGTGCCGGGCGTCCGTGACTCGATCGGCGACGTCCGCCTTCTGGCTCCGCGTGGCGATGCCGAGGCGATCGCCACCCGGATCGTCGGGCTGCACGGTGATCCGGAGCTGTACGAGCGCGTGCGCCGCGAGGCATGGGAGCGCACCCGCGACCTGTCCTACGAGCACACGACCGACGCGTTCCTGGAGGCCATCGGTGCCTGAGAGCGCCCCAAGCATCAGCGTCGTGATGCCGACGCTCAACGCCGAGCGTCATCTCGAAGAGTGCCTCGCGTCGCTGCGCGAGCAGGAGTACGCCGGCACCGTCGAGCTGCTCATCCCCGATGCCGGCTCGACCGACCGGACGCTGGAGATCGTCGCGGCGTTCGGCGGACGCGTGCTGGCCAACCCGCTGAAGTCGGGCGAGGCCGGCAAGGCCGTCGGCGTCAAGGCCGCCCGCGGCGACCTCGTGTTGCTCCTGGACTCCGACAACGTCCTGATCGGCCGGGACTGGCTGACGCGGATGGCGGCGCCGTTCGTCGCCGACCCCGAGGTCTTCTGCGCCGAGCCCGCGCGCTTCGCCTACCGCCGCAGCGACCACTTCATCAACCGCTGGCACGCGCTCCTGGGCGCGGCGGATCCCCTGACGATCTACACCGGCAACTACGCCCGCGACTCGGTGCTGACGGGCGACTGGACGAGCTTTCCCTACCGGGCGCAGGAGCGCGATGGCTGGCAGCGGGTCGAGGTGGATCCGCGCGCGGTCCCGGTCCTCGGCGCCAACGGGTTCATGATCCGGCGCGCCGCCTACGAGGCGCTGCCGGTCGGCGACTATCTGTTCGACCTCGACTACGTCCACGACCTCGTGCAGACCGGCCGCAACATGGTCGCTCGCCCGGACGTGGGCGTCGTGCATCTCTTCTGCGACAGCGCGGAGCGCTTCCGGACCAAGACGCGCCGGCGCGTCGACGACTTCTTCTACTTCCAGGGCGAGGGCGAGCGCTCCTACCCGTGGACGGCCAAGCGCCGGACGCGAGGGATGGTGGACTTCGCGCTGTCGACGGCGCTCGTGCTCCCGGTCGTGCGCGACGCGATCCGCGGGCACCGCCGGGCACCGGACGCTGCAGCGTGGGCGTGGCATGTCGCCGCGTGCTGGATCACGCTCGGCGTCTATGCCGTCGGCGTCGTCCGGGGCCGGCTGCGCCCGGCGATGCTCGACCGCGACGGCTGGCGGCAGTAGGGCCTCGGGCACGCACGGGGTCCGACCGCGCACGGCGGCGGGTAGATTCCGCGCGTGCCCTCCGCTTCGCACCCGGCCCTGCTGCTGCTCCTGCACGACGCCGAGGACGCGGCGCGCTGTCTCAAGGCGCTGGCCGCGGCAGGGCTGCCGGAGGATCTCGTGGTCGTGGCGGGCGGCGCACCCACCGGACGCAGGGTGCTCGACGAGCTGGGCGACTTCCTCGGAGCCCGCCGGCTGGAGGGCGATGGCGCCGCGCTCGTCAACGCCGCGGCCCGGGCGCACGACGGCGATCTGATCCTTCTCGACGGCGCGACCGAGGTCGGCCCGGACTTTTGCGCCGAGCTGGCGGCGGTCGCTGCGGTCGAGCCCGATGCGGCCACCATCACCCCGCTGAGCAACGACGCGGGCTTCCTCAGCGTTCCGCGGCGCAACCTGCCGTGGCCGTTGCCGTCCGGCGGGCTGACGGCGGCGCAGGCGGCTTCGCGGTTGCGTGCGGGCGCCCTCGGGCTCCATCCGCGGGTCCCGACCGCGCTCCCGCATGCGACGCTGCTGCGGCGTGCGGCGCTGCAGCTGGTCGGCCCGCTGGACGAGACGCTGGAGCTGCGCGACGCGCTGACGGACTTCTGCGTGCGGGCCACCGCCGCGGGCCTGGCGCACGTGGTCGCCGACGAGCTGTTCGTCGCCCACCGCGGCGCGATCCCGGACGCCACCGTGGCGGGATGGGAGGGCGAGGTCGCCACGCGCCATCCGGCGCTGGCACCGGCGGTCGCCGCGGTCGCCCAGGATCGGCACTCGGCACTGGCGCGCACGCTGCTGGCGGCGTCGGTGGCGCTCGAGCCGCTGACCGTCACGGTCGACGCCCGCAACGTCGCGGGCGCGATGAGCGGCTCGGTCGTGCACGTGGTCGAGCTGCTCGGCGCTCTGGCCGAGCGCGACGACGTCCGCGTCCGGGCGCTGCTGCCCGCTCGGGTCGGCGCCGACGCGGCGCGGGCGCTGGAGCGGATGCCCGGGCTGGAGCGGCTCACCGTCCAGGACGCCGAGGATGACGGTGTTGCCCGCACGCACGTCGCGCACCGTCCCTGGCAGGTCGAGTCGGTCGCCGACATGGCGCTGCTGGACCGCCTCGGCGAGCGGACGGTGCTCACCCACCAGGACCTGATCGGCTACCGCACGCCCGATGTGTTCGCCTCGGTGGACGCCTGGCAGGACTACCGCGCCACGACGGTCGACGCGCTCGGACTCGCCGCGATGGTGCTGTTCTTCTCGCAGGCTGCCGCGCACGATGCCGCGGCCGAGGACCTCGTCCCGCTCGAGCGCTCGCGCGTGGTGCCGATCGGCGCGGTGCCGGACCTGCTCACCGGTGATGACGGCGGAACCCCACCGTCGGCGCTCAGGAACCGTGACCGACCGTTCCTGCTCGTCCTCGGCGCGCGCTTCCGTCACAAGAACGTGCGCTTCGCGCTGGAGCTGCTCGGCGCGCTGCGCGACGAGCACGGCTGGGACGGCGAGCTGGTGCTGGCAGGCGGCGACGTCCTCAACGGCTCGGGCTCGGCCGACGACGCCGCCTGGCTCCTGCGCGCGCCCGAGCACGCGGGCGCGGTCGTCGAGCTGGGGGCGGTGAGCCAGGCGGAGAAGGGGTGGCTGCTGGCCAACGCCGCCGCCGTCGTCTACCCGAGCACCTACGAGGGCTTCGGCCTCGTCCCGTTCGAGGCGGCGCAGGCGGGCACGCCCGCGCTCGTCGCTCCGGCGTCCGCGCTGCGCGAGACGGTGCCCGCGCCGTTGGCACTGCTCACGCCGTGGGACGCGCAGGCCAGCGCGGCGCGCGTCGCTCCCGTGCTGACCGACGGCGTGCCTCGCACCGAGTTGGTGGACGGGCTGCGCGCGGCGGCGGCGGCACTGACCTGGGGGCGGACCGGTGGCCTGCTCGTCGCCGCCTACCACGACGCGGTGCGGCTGCCGGCTCCGCCGGCGGCCCGCCTGGCGGCTGACCTGGCGCGCGCCGAGCGTGACTACTGGTCGGTGCGCGATGGCATCCCTGACGAGACCTGGCCGCTCGTCAAGCCTGAGGACCCACTCGTCGACATCCCGCTCGCACGCGACCTCGTGGCGCTGCTGCGCTCGGGCGGCGGCCGGCAGCGCCTGCTGCGCGCGATGAGGCTCGCGCGGCGCCTTCCGGGCCGCGGGTAGCGCTGCCTACGCGGCGTCGCGGCGGCTCAGCACCTCGGCCTCCAGCGCGTGGACGTCGACCTGCGGCTCAGGAGGCCGGATCGCGAACCGCTCGGCGCCCTGGCAGACCACGACCTCGGCGCCGACCGCGGCAGCGTAGGCCGGGTCCCAGCCGAACGGCACCCAGAGGAAGTGGACCTCGCGGAAGGCCTGGGCGAAGAACCATGCGAGACCCTGGTAGCGCGCTCTCACCGAGGCGTAGGAGTCGCCGAAGATGACGGCGGTGCGGGGATCGGCGGCGTCGTCGTTGCGCAGCACGTCTCGTGTTCCCACATAGGCGCCTGCCGCAGCGATCTCGTCGCGGTTGCTCTCGATCACCTCGGCGTCGCCGTAGTCGTTCGGCGCGGCGACGACCTCGACGATCGGCGGCGAGTAGCGCGACCCGAGATCGCCGCTGGAGACCTGGCGGATGATGCGCGTCGGTGCCGGCTCGTGCTCGATCGTGACGCCCAGCGCCGCGCCGACGGCTCGGGCCAGCGCCGCGTTGCCCGCATAGGTCAGGTGCGTGTCGGTCCGCCGGAAGGCCCCGCCGGGGACCGCCGCGAGCTCCGCCACGGGGTAGAGCAGCTCCAGCTCCGGACGCGCCGCCAGCACGGCGGCGGGCGCTCGGGCCAGGTGTGGCAGCGGCTCGGGGAACTCGGCGGGCAGCACGGCGAGCTTGTCGGGCACCACCACGGCGGTGAACGCGGCGCCGAGCTCCGCGGCGCCGTCGCGCCTGATCTGCAGCGCCTCCTCCCAGCGGACGTCGAAGTCCGCGGGCAGGGCGAACGCGCCGCGGTACTGGTCGAGGATCGCGTTCGTCCCGCCGCCCAGGAACACCCAGCCGTGGCGTCCGGTGACCGCGACCTCGTCGGCCGACCATGTGCCGGGCGCGAAGCCGAACGGCTCGAGCCCCTCGGTGTAGGTGTTGACCACGTCGGCGGGCGCGGGTGCGGGCGGCGTGGCCTGCGGCCGGCGGCTCGCGGCGAGCAGCTGCCGCTCCTCGCTGGCGGCCACCGCGACGAGCAGCTCGCGCACCGACCGTGCGTTGGCCTGCTGATGGGCGACCTCCTCCGGCGCCGGCTGCCGGTCCAGCAGCGTCTCGTAGACCAGCACGACGTCCTGAGCTGTCACGCCCTCTGGCGTCGCTCGAGAGCGCGAGAACGCAGGAAACGGCATGTCCGGATCCTAAGGTCCGGGTGGGCGCGAGGGGTCGGCGCCGACGGCCCGACGGCTACGATCGCCCGGTGAACGTCTGCACGATCGTCGCCAAGAACTACCTCGCCCACGCGAGGGTCCTGGCCCTGTCCCTGCGCGAGCAGCACCCGGACGCCGAGCTGACCGTGCTCGTTCTCGACGGCGTCGACGGCTACGTCGACCCGGCGCAGGAGCCCTATCGCCTGCTGAGTCCCCAGGACATCGACTGCGAGCCGTTCGAGCAGATGGTGTCGTCCTACAGCGTCATCGAGCTGTCGACCGCGGTCAAGCCGTGGTTGCTGCGAAAGCTCCTGACCGAGCAGGACCACGCCGTGTACCTCGACCCCGACATCCGGGTCGTCTCGCCGCTGGACGAGATCCGCGAGCTCGCGCTCGAGCACGGCATCGTCCTGACGCCGCACAACCTCACGCCGATCCCGCGCGACGGTCGGTACCCGTCGGAGGAGTCGATCCTCATCGCCGGCGCCTACAACCTGGGGTTCATCGGCCTCGGACGCTCGGGCGTGGCCCAAGAGCTGCTGGACTGGTGGTCAGAGCGCCTGGAGACCGATTGCGTCGTCGACCCGCCGTCGGGGCGCTTCGTCGATCAGAAGTGGATCGACCTCGTCCCCGGCATCTGGCCGCAGACCCACCTGCTGCGGGACCCGGCCTACAACATCGCCTACTGGAACCTCCATGCCCGCACGCTGGAGATCAACGGCGATGCGGCTCGGCCGACGATCGACGGTGGCCCGGTGCGCTTCCTGCACTTCAGCGGTTACAGCCCGGACCGGCCCGACACGCTCTCCAAGCACCAGGATCGCATCGACTTCGAGGAGCGGCCCGACGTCAAGGCCGTGGCCGACCACTACGGGGCCGCGCTGCTGGAGCAGGGCTTCGAGGAGGTCTCGAAGTGGCCCTACGGCCTCGCGCGCCCTGGCACCCATGGCGTCTCGGCCGCCGGCGCGGCGATCGACGGGCTCAACGTCGTCGGCTACCTCAACGCGGAGCTCGGCGTCGGCGAGGTCGCGCGCCAGGCGATCGGCGCCCTGGACGCGGCCGGCATCCCGGTGATCCCGATCGGCGTCACGGCCGGCGTGGGCCGCGAGGAGCACGACTTCGAGCACCAGTCACACGCCCGCGGTCCGTTCACCACCAACTTGGTCTGCGTCAACGCCGACATGCTGCCGACGATCGCCGGCCAACTCGGCCCCGGGTTCTTCGAGGACCGCCGCACGATCGGCTGGTGGTGGTGGGAGTCCGACGCGCTACCCGAGCGTTGGCACGGCTCGTTCGACCTCGTCGATGAGGTCTGGGCCGGCAGCCGCTTCGTCGCCGAGACGCTGGCGAAGGTCTCGCCGGTGCCGGTCGCCTACATCCCGACCCCGGTGACGATGCGTCCCGGCGTGGCGTTCGACCGGGCCGCCGTCGGCCTGCCGGACGGCTTCGTCTTCCTCTTCTCGTTCGACTTCAACAGCGTCGTCGCCCGCAAGAACCCGGCCGGCGTGGCCGAGGCGTTTCGTCGTGCCTTCCCCGAGCCGCGCACGGGTGTGTCGCTCGTCCTGAAGTCCATCAACGGTGACCGGCATCCCGAGGCGGTCGCGGCCCTGGAGCAGGCGATCGGCGAGCGCGCCGACATCGTGCTGCGCGACGAGTTCCTCGACGCCAACGAGCGTGACGTGCTGATCGCCAGCTGCGACTGCTACGTCTCGTTGCACCGCTCCGAGGGCTTTGGCTTCACGCTGGCCGAGGCGATGCTGCTGGGCAAGCCGGTCGTCGGCACCGCCTACTCCGGCTCGGGCGACTACCTGTCAGACGAGACGGGCTTCGTCGTCGACCACGAGCTCGTGCCGATCGGCGAGGGCGCCGAGCCCTACCCGGCCGACGGCCATTGGGCCGAGCCCGATCTCGACCACGCCGCACAGCTCCTGCGCCTGGTCGTCGACGATCCGGTCGAGGCCCGCACCCGCGCCGAGCGTGGGCGCGCGTACATCCTCGCCCATCACTCGCCGGCCGCCGCGGGGCGTGCGATGGCCGAGCGCCTCGCCCGCACTGCGTCGTCGGAGGACACCAGCGCGCTCGATCCGCCGGCGTTCTCCGATGCCCAGGTCGCCCGGAGCGAGACGCTCGGGCTCATCGGGGCGGCTCCGGAGCCGGCGCTCTCGGCTCCGGGGCGGCTCCTACAGCGGCTGACGCGCAAGCTGCTGCGCCGGCCCACGATGCACCAGCGCGAGATCGATGAGGCGCTCTGGTGGTCGATCGAGAGCCAGGCCTCCGCGACGACCGACGCCGTCAGGCGGATCGAGGCCTATCAGCACGCCACCCGCCTCGCCGAGGGGCGTCGTGCCGATGAGCTGCAGGCGCTGTCGGCCAACCAGGCGATTCTGCGCCGCGAGTTGGCCGGCGTGTCCAAGCATGTGCGGTATGTCGTCGATGAGGTGCTTCCGGCGATCGACGTCGCGCGCGCAGCGGCGGCCGAGCCGTATATGGAAGGCGCGCCGTTCACCCGCTTCGAGCACGACGACGCCGGCCGGGTGATGGGCTACTCCAGCGGCCCGGCCGTCGCCAGCGTCGCCGGCTATCACGACTTCGAGGACGTCTTCCGCGGCTCGGAGGCGATGATCCGCGAACGCCAGCAGCGCTACGTCCCGCTGCTGGCCGACCATGGGCTGGTGCTCGATGCCGGCTGCGGGCGTGGCGAGCTCCTGGACGTGTTGTCGGAGGCGAAGATCGCGGCGCGCGGCGTCGATCTTGAGCCCGAGCTGGTGGCCTATTGCCGCTCCAAGGGCCACGAAGATGTCGTCGAGGCCGACGCGGTCGCCTACCTCGAGGGGCTCGGTGCGGGCACGCTCGGCGCCGTCATCTCCCTGCAGGTCGTCGAGCATCTGCCCGAGGCCGACCTGCGCCGCATGCTCGCGGCCGCCCATGAGGCGCTGCGTCCTGGCGGACGGCTGATCCTGGAGACCGTCAACCCGCACTCGGCCTGGGCGCTGAAGGCGTTCTGGGTCGATCTGACCCACCAGCACCCGATCTTCCCCGAGGTGCTGCTGCAGCTCTGCCGTCAGGCGGGCTTCGGCCAGGGCTACGCGTTCGCGCCCTACGGCGAGGGCGACTGGGACGTCGACCGCACGCGGCTCGGCGAGTACGCGGTCGTCGCGACGCGCTGACCATCGTCCGGCGCGATGGCGGCATCGGCGTCGATCCCGTAGTGCTGGGCCACCTCGACGGCGGCCTCGTGGGGCGCGTGGGCCTCGATGCCGTGGGCCGAGTCCAGGATGAACTTCGGCCGCTGCTTGACCTCGTCGTAGATGCGCCCGACGTACTCGCCCATGATCCCCAGCGAGAGCAGCTGGATGCCGCTGAAGAGCGACACGATGATCACGATCGTCGGGTTGCCGGTCGGGAAGCCGACGCCGACGAGCTTGGCCAAGAGGTAGCCGGCCGCCAGCAGGAACGCGGCGAACGAGAGCAGCATGCCGCCGAAGGAGATGAGCTGCAGCGGGTAGCGGCTGAACGAGATGATGCCGTTCATCCCGATGGTCAGCGACCCGAGGAACTTGTTGTACTTGCTGGCCCCCGCAACTCGAGGGTCGCGATCGTAGAGCAGCGCAGTCTGGTTGAAGCCGACGAGCGCGACGAGGCCGCGCAGGAAGCCGTGGGCCTCGTTGAGCGCCACGACCTCGTCGACGACGCGGCGGCTCATCAGGCGGAAGTCACCCGTGTTGGCCGGGATGTTGACGTCGGCGATCCGGTTGATGATGCGGTAGCCGACCGCCGAGACGATGCGCTTGGCCAGCGTCTCGCCCTCGCGCGTGCGGCGCTGGGCGTAGACCACGTCATAGCCCTCACGCCAGCACTTGACCATCGACTCGACCAGCTCCGGCGGGTCCTGGAGGTCGACGTCGATGACCACGACCGCGTCGCCGGTGGCGGCCGCCAGGCCGGCGAGCGTCGCCGCCGGCTGGCCGAAGCGCCGTGAGAAGCGCAACAACTTGACCCGTGGGTCCGCGTCGCGCAGGGCGAGCACGCGCTCCTTGGTCGCGTCGGTGCTCGGGTCCTCGGCGAAGATGATCTCCCAGTCGCAGCCCGTGCGATCGAGGACGGTCGACATCCGGTCATAGAACGGCCCGACGTTGTCCTCCTCGTTGAAGATCGGGACGACGATCGACAGCAGGCTCATGCCGGGCGCTCCAGCACGACGAACGAGCGGATGCCGAACGGCAGCCCGATGCCGCGGTCGATCAGCTTGCGCTCCAACGTGGTGGTCACGGCGCCGAGGCGCGAGTCGGTCGTCCGCGCGATGTCGCGCTCGACGAGCTGCTGCATCTCGGGCTCCGACGGGTTGGGGTAACGGCGGCGGTTGCGCTGCTTGACGGCCCAGAAGGCGGGATAGAGGAACGAGCCGATGTGGTGGTCGGCGAGCACGCACAGCCCCGCGTCGCGCCCCTTGGCCGCCAGCTCCCCACGCGCGTAGCGGCGCTCGTGGCCGAGGAAGCGGTCGTAGTAGTCATAGGTCGACGGGCCGGCAGGGACGATGATCGCGGTGCGGCCGCCGGGGCGCAGGACACGCGCGAACTCGTGCAGGGCACCGACGTCGTCGGGGACGTGCTCGAGCAGGTTGGCCGAGACGACGGCGTCGACCGCGCCGTCGGCCAGCGGGAGGTCGCAGACGTCGGCCAGCAGCAGCTGGGCCTCGGGCACGAGGTCGTGGGCCCGCCGCAGGCCGGCGGCGACGAGGTCGACGCCGACCAGCCGGGCGTCCGGGCGCTCACGGCGCAGATCCTCCAGCAGGTAGCCCGACGAGCAGCCGGCATCGACGATGACGCCTCCGGGCCGCAGTGCGGGCAGCGCCGCGTCGAGCAGGGCGCGGCGCGTCCAGACGTCGAGGAAGTGGTCGCGGCTCGCTTCGCGGTGCAGTGCCTCGAGATCATCGGACCAGTTGACGTCCAGCCCCTCGGCGTAGGCCGTGAAGCCCTCCTCGGGCGGCAGGTCGGGCGGCGGATCGCGGAGCAGTTCGGTGATCGCGGGCACGTCGCGGCTAGGTTAGGGATGCTTGGTGCCTACCGGTACGCTTTCGTGTGCAAATGGAGCCGTCAGCCAATGACAACTGGCATGCACGTCGTGCGTCCTGAGGGCCTCCCGGAGGGTGGGCCGCCGGTCGGTTGGGTCCATCGCGCCCGCCATCTGCGCACGTCGTCGGCCGGTCATCATCAGGCGCTGCGCTTCGTGCTCTCCGGCGGCACGGTCGCGGTCGTCTACCTCGGGCTCGGCCTGCTGCTGTCCGGGCCCTTCGGCGTGCCGATCCAGGTCGCGATCCCGGTCTCCTACGTGGTCTCGGTCCTGTTCAACTACAGCATGCAGCGCTGGTTCGTCTTCGCCCACAGCGACGCGTTCGCGCTCTCGCCGCAGGCGCAGTTCGTGCGCTACGTGCAGATCGGCGCCGCCCAGTACGCGCTGACGGCGCTGGCCACGGCGGTGCTGCCGGACGTGCTGGGGCTCGACGAGCAGGTCGTCTACGTGGCGACCGCGCTGATCGCCGCGGCGATCACGTTCGTGGTGCTGCGCCTCGTCGTGTTCCACGGTGGTCAGGAATCCGGCGCATGACGCCGCTGCTGCCGGTCTGCATCCTGGCCGGCGGCCTGGGCACGCGCCTGGGCCAGGTCGTGGCCGACACGCCCAAGCCCCTGCTGGAGGTGGCGGGCGCGCCGTTCCTGCGCCATCAGCTACGGCTGCTCAAGTCGCACGGCGCCCGGCGCGTCGTGCTCTGCGTCGGCTACCTGGGCGAGCGCATCGAGGCCGCGCTGGGCGACGGCGCCGACGAGGGCCTGGAGTTGCGCTATGCCTATGACGGCCCGGACCTGCGCGGGACCGCCGGCGCGATCCGCGGCGCGCTCGACCAGCTCGGCGACGCGTTCTTGGTGCTCTACGGCGACACCTACCTGCGGATCGACTACACGGCGGTGCAGGCGGCGTTCGAGGCGTCGGGCATGCCGGCGCTGATGACCGTGCTGCGCAACGAGGGTCGCTGGGACGCGAGCAACGTCGTCCTCGACGGCAACCGCATCGTGACCTACGACAAGCGCACGTCGACGCCGGACATGCAGTGGATCGACTACGGCCTGGGGATCCTGACGGCCGAGGCCCTCGACGCAGCCGGCCCCGACGAGCCCGACCTCGCCGGCGCCTATCACGAGCTCGCGCGCACCGGCCGACTGGCGGCCTACGAGGCCACCGAGCGCTTCTACGAGATCGGGACGCCGGAGGCGCTGGCCGAGACCGACGCGTTCCTGCGCGACAGATAAGCCGCTATGCTAATCCCGTTTTGCCGGACTATCATTCCCGATTTGCCAACATCGAAGTCCCGTTTTGCCGACGTTGTGAGATCACGCTCTGGCGCACATGATCGATCGACGCATGGAATCGCTCATCGAGGAAGGGATCGATGACGCGCGCATCGTCTTCGTTGCCGGCGCACGTCAAGTCGGCAAGACGACCCTCATTCGCAAGATCACCCGCCCTGGCGGCAGCAGGCCGATGCGCGAGCTCAACCTTGACGAGACGGCCACGCGTGCTGCCGCCAACAGCGACCCGGCAGGCTTCATCGCCGGGCTAGACGGCCCATCATTCATCGATGAGATCCACCATGCGCCTGATCTGCTGCTGGAGCTGAAGAAGGCGGTCGATGACAACACCGTCCCGGGACGCTTTGTCATCACGGGATCGGCGAATGTCCTGGCAAGCAAGAAGATCCTCGACGCTCTGCCTGGCCGGATCGACCGCTTCACGCTGTGGCCGCTGGCTCAGACTGAGATCAACCCCGGCCGCAGCAACTTCGTCGATGCTCTGTTCGCTGGGGAGCCGCCCCAGGTCATCGGCGCTCCCGTTGGCCTGCCGGCCTATGCGGATCGTCTCGTCGCGGGTGGTTTCCCTGAGGCGTGTGAGCGTCGGCCCGGACGTTCACGCTCGCGATGGTTTGACGGCTACCTCGCCGGTTCGCTGGAGCAGGACCTCACGGAGTTGGCTGACGTGCGTCGCGCTGATGACGCTGAGCATCTCCTGCGGCTCCTCGCATCGCAGACCGCCAACCTCTTCAAGTCCGAACCGATCGGCAGGAAGCTCGGCATGGACCGGAAGACCGTCAAGAGCTACGTCGGGCTTCTGCGCCAAATGCACCTCGTACACCAGCTGCCCGGCTGGCGGCCAGGCCTCGGGGCGCGCGAGTCGACGACCCCGAAGATGTACGTCAGTGACGTCGGACTGCTCTGCCATCTCCTTGGCGCTGACGCGCATCGACTGCTCGTCGACGATCAGGTCAAGGGCAAGAGCTGTGAGACCTTCGTCGTCAACGAGGTGCTCAAGCAGGCATCCTGGGCGGACGTCGAGACGCGCGCCTACCACTACCAACGCCGCGATGAGGACATCGATCTCGTACTGGAGAACCGCGCCGGCGACATCGCCTGCGTGGAGGTCAAGGCGGCCGCGACCCTCACGGCCAAGGATTGGCGCTGGCTCGCCAAGCTGCGCGACGCTCGCGGCAGCTCATTTCGGGCCGGAGTCGTCGTCGCCTCGGTGGCTCAAACGACGCCGCTCGGCGATCGCCTATGGGCGGTGCCATACAGCGGCCTTTGGAACTGACTGGGACCTCGAAACCGTCGCTGACACAACCTCAACCCGATCTCGGCCGTCCCGCCAACACGACTTCTTCGGGAGCCTTCTAGGCGCGAACTTCGGCGCCGGCCTCGGCGATGTTGTGGTCGATCGAGTCGATCAGCGCCTCGCGCGAGCTGTAGCGGTTGGTCCAGCCCAGCGCGCGCAGCTTGTCGGAGCTGAAGCGCACGACCGGCACGTCGCCCTTCCAGCCGCGGCTGCCGCCGGTGTACTCGTAGGCGACGTCCTCCAGGCCGAGGCGCTCGCAGCAGAGGTCGGCGATCTCCCGCACGGTGACGTAGTCCAGCGTCCCGGCGTTGAAGACGTCGAACGCCAACCCGTCGGCGTTGGCGAGAGTGAGCATCGCGTCCGTGACGTCGCCGACGTGGATGTAGGACTTGCTCTGCTGCCCGTCGCCGAGGATCGTCAGGCGCGTCGGGTCCTCGAGCAGCCGCCGGACGAAGTCATAGGTGACGCCATGGGTCTGGCGCGGGCCGACGACGTTGGCGAAGCGGAAGACGACGACGTCGAGCCCGAACATGTGCGAGTAGGCCGACATCATGGCCTCGCAGGCCAGCTTGCTCGCCCCGTAGGTCGAGACCGGGTGCATCGCGCCCGCGTCCTCGCGGACCGCCTCTTCGCCCCGGTCGCCGTAGACGCCGGAGCCCGAGGAGTAGACGATCTTGCGCACGCCGGCGACCCGGGCGGCCTCGATGGCGTTGTTGGTCAGGTAGGTGCCCTGCCAGAAGTCGATCGCCGGCTCGGTGACCGCCTTGGCGATGTCCGGGTTGGCGGCGAAGAGGAACATCCGGTCGCAGCCCTCGATCGCGGCGGAGGTCGCGTCGAGGTCCTGGAGATCGCCGACGACGAAGGTCAGGCGCTCGTGGTCGAGGACGTCCTGGAGGTACTCCCGCGTTCCCGAGGAGAGGTTGTCGAAGACGACCACTTCTTGCTCAGATCCTTCGAGCAGCCGTCGCGCGACGTAGCTGCCGATGAACCCGGCCCCGCCCGCGATGAAGGTGCGCTTCGCAGCGCCGCTGTCTCCGACGACCATGGGGCCAGACTACGGCCCGGCGCGCCGCCCAACCGCACCTCGCCGTTGCCAACCGGCAGGGTGGCGCTCGGTGCCGAACGCCGCCAGATCGGCGAGCAGGTCGGCGATCACCCGCGGCCAGACCCGCGAGGCGGCGAACTGGCGGCTCTTGTGGTGGCCGCGGATCCGCACACGGTCATAGATGCCCGGCGCCTGCTGCAGCTGATGGACGCGCAGCCCCAGCTCGTGGCGATCGCCGACCTGCACGATGTCCAGGCCGGGCTCCAGCCCGTAGAGCGGCTCCAGGACCTCGGTGATGACCAGGTGCCCGGCCGCCAGGTGGACCAGCACGAAGCTCTCGAACGCCCGCACCCAGCGCTCGCCGTGGATGTTGAGCGCCACGTCGGCGCCGGCGAGCACCTCGTCGAGCTCCGGCCCGATCAGGCCGTGCGCGTAGTGCGGCAGGTCGAAGTCGTGCTTGAGGCCGATCAGCGACTCCTCGCGGTGCAGCGTCGAGTGACCGACGAAGATCGTGCGCGGCACCAGGCCGCCGGCCGGGCGTGGCGTGCGAAAGAGCCGGTCGTCGACGGGCAGCGGCATCGCCCGCCACAGCGGCACCAGCGGCGCCGCGGCCTCCCAGCTGTTGGCGTCGGCGACGATGACGCGATCGACGTTGCCGCGGTCGATCCCCCGCAGCTCGGCCAGGTTGTAGTCGTAGTTGGGGTGCGGGTTGCGGTCGGCGCGTGGCAGCGGCTCGGTGATGACGCCGAGCACCGGCGCGTCGATGCCGTCCATGACGCCGGCCGGCAGCGCCTCGGGCCGGAAGACGACGATCGCGTGCGGGTCGGCCTCGGCGAGCGCGGCGCGCAGCCCGTCGGCATCGTCATCGGCGCCCCGGAACGGGATCAGCTCGGGGACGATCCCACCCGCAGGCCGGCTCAGGACGTGCGGCGCGAAGTACGAGGGGTGGCCGACGAACGCGACGCGCGTGGGCGCTCCGGTGGCAGGGAGCGCGTATGGAGGACCGTCACGGCGCACGCGACGCGTACGATAAGCAACTCGTGCGCGTCGCGTTCCTGCTCCAGGACCTCCAGCTCTCGGGCGGGGTCGGCGTCATCGTCGAGCACGCCGCCCAGCTGCGCCGCCATCACGGCATGGATGTGCGGCTGGTCCTGGCCCGACCCCAGACCCACCCCGACTGGGGCTATCGCGCGCTGAGCGAGATCCCGGTGCTCTCGCTCGACGAGGCCCAGACGATCGAGTGGGACGTCGCGCTGGCGACGTGGTGGGCGACGACATCGGCGCTCTTCACGCTGCGCGCCACCCGCCACGCCTACTTCATCCAGCTGCTGGAGGACTCGACCTACCCGACGGGCGCGCCCGAGCAGCTCGCCGCGGCGATGACGACCGGCCTGCCGGTGCGGTTCATCACCGAGGCACGCTGGATCGCCGAGCTGTTGGAGGACTACCAGCCGGGCAACCACGTGCTCTACGTCCGCAACGGCATCCCGAAGGACGTCTTCACGTCACCGGCGACGGTGGCCCCGGCGCTCGACAGCGCGCCGCTGCGCGTCGTCCTGGAGGGCGCGCGCGGCTACGTCCACAAGGGCGTCGACGACGCGCTGGCGGCCGTCGCCGCGATGCGCGAGCCCGCGCACGTCACCTGGGTCTCGCCGCACCGCGGCGAGCCGCCGGCCGGCGTCGATCGCATCCTCGCCGGGCTGAGCCATCCCGAGATGGCCGCGCTCTTCGCCGAGTCGCACGTGCTGCTCAAGCTCTCACGGGCCGAGGGCATGTACGGGCCGCCGCTGGAGGCCTTCCACATGGGCGCGACCGTCGTGACCACCGCGGTCACCGGCCACGACGAGTACGTCCGCCACGACGTCAACGGGCTCGTCGTCGGCTGGGACGACATCCACGGCACCGCCCGCACGTTGGACCTGCTCGCCCGTGACCGGCGCCTGCTGCACCGGCTGCGCACCGGCGCGCTGGAGACTGCCCGCGCCTGGCCGGACTGGCGCCAGTCCTCCCAGGGCATGGCGCTGGCGCTGGCGCGCGTCGCCGCCGAGCCCCCACCGCCGATCGCCTCCGCCGGCGCGCGGCTGGTGGCCGACTTCTCGTCGGTCGTCGCCGAAGCGCAGGAGCGTGCGTGGCGGCTGGAGATCGAGGAGAGCCTCAAGGAGCAGCTCGCAGATCAGACGGCCTTCAAGATGGCCCTGGCCATGCGGGCACGACTGACCCGGGTACGCAACCTGCGTGGTCGGCTGAAGTCGGCAGTCAAGCGCCTGCTCCGACGCTAGCCAACGAAGTTGCAGCTCATTCGCAGATAATCCTGAGCGCTCTGCTGTCGTGCGCACCACTCCCGGCCGACCATGGCGCCGCCCGCGACGATTCAGCCGACGCCCTCGCGCACCGGCCCGTAGCCGTCGGCCGCGTAGGCGGCGTCGATCGTCTCCCACGCGAAGCGCGCGTCCTCCAGACCGCCGAGCACCGGCGTGCCGTCGGCGATCGCCTCGCGGAAGTGGCGCCACTCCGCCAGCCCAGGAGCTGTCCTGCGCGGGGTAGTCGAGCTCCTCGACGTCGGGCGGCCCGAGTTCGGGCTTCATCTTGAAGATCCGCAGCTTCTGCGGTCCGTAGGAGCGCACGAGCCCCTCGACGTGCAGCTTGGCCGTGCGGCAGTAGATCTCCAGCGAGAAGAGGTTCTTCCACTCGGTCCAGGTCACGTGCAGCAGCGCCCACGGCGCGGTGCGCGAGTCGCGCTCGCCGAGGATCAGCGCCGCGTTGTCCTCGACCGGCGGTGTCCCAGAACTGGGTGCGCAGCAGCGCGCTGTGCAGCGGCAGCGGGCCGAGCAGCCAGTGCGTGAGGTCGAGCAGGTGCATGCCCTGGTCGACGAGCTCGCCGCCGCCGGAGCGCTGCACGGTCGGCGCGCCACTCGCGGTCGTAGCCGATGCGGCCGCCGTGGCCGTAGCGCGCCGCGGACATGCAGGATGTCGCCGTGGATGCCGGAGCGCGCCTCGGTGATCGCGCGGTGCGATGCCGGGGTGGAAGCGGTGGTTGAAGCCGACCTTGACGCGCCGGCCGGCGGCTCGTGCCGCACCGTCGATCGTGTCGATCTGGGCGGCCGACGAGGCCCGCGGGCTTCTCGACCAGCACGTGTGCGCCGGCCTGCAGCGCCGCGACGCTGAGCTGCGCGAGACGGTCGTGGGAGACGGCGACGACGACGACGTCGGGGCGTAGCGCCCAGCAGCTCGTCGAGCGTCGCGCAGGCTGCGGCGCCGATGCTCGGCCGCCAGCGCCGACGCGGCGTCGGCGGCCAGGTCGTAGCAGCCGACCAACTCGTCGCCGTCCAGCGCGTCGGCGCGCTTGCGGCCGATCAGGCCGCAGCCGACGATGCCGACCCGCAGCCGCCATCACGCGTACTCGGTCCCGATCGCGCCCTGGAACTCGAAGTCGAAGGGCAGCTCGGGCGCGCCCGCGGCGGCCATCGCCTGGCGGGTGTCCTCGGGCTGCGGGGCGTAGACGAGCAGGAAGCCGCCGCCGCCCGCGCCGACCAGCTTGCCGCCGAGGGCGCCGGAGCGGCGCGCGAGCGTGTAGAGCGTTGTCGATGCGCTCGTCGGTCATGCCCGGCGAGCGCGTCGCGCTTGTTCTCCCAGTGCTCGTGCATCAGCTCGGCGTAGCCGCTCGAGGTCGCCGGACTCGAGCAGCGCGCGGCTCTCGCAGCCCCATCTCCTTGGTGCGGTGGAGGTTGTCGACCATCGCGTCGTCGCTCGCGCTCGGTGCGCTTGACCTGGTCGGCGAGGATCGTCGAGCGCCGACGCGCGCCTCGCCGGTGTAGAAGAGCAGCAGGTTGTTGCGCAGCTTGTGCAGCGTCGTCTCGGTCGAGGTCGAGCGGCTCGACGTCGACCGTGCCGTCGGCGTTGAAGGTGTAGGCGCAGATCCCGCCGTGGGCGGAGACGTACTGGTCCTGCTTGCCGACCGGCTCCTTGAGGACGTCGATCTCGATCTCGCAGGCCGCCTCGGCCAGGTCGCCCGGCGGTGATCGAGCGGCGCTTGGCCAGCGCCAGCGCCTTGAGCAGGCAGACGGTGAACGCGCCGGAGGAGCCCATGCCGGTGCCCGGCGGGGACGTCGGCGACCGAGGCGATCTCCAGCGGGTCGCCGCTGCCAGTGGCGCAGCAGCGTCTCGCGCAGGATCGGGTGCTTGATCTCGCGCGGCGTGTCGACCTCCTCGATCTCGGAGTACTTCATGCGGTAGCGCTGCTGGAAGACCGTGTGCGTGAGCATGTAGATGTACTTGTCGATCGCGCCGCTGACCAGGAAGCCGCCGTGCTCGCCGTAGTAGGAGGGCAGGTCGGTGCCGCCGCCGCCGAGCGAGATGCGCAGCGGGGCGCGGCTGAAGATGACGCTCACGACGGTGCTGTCTCCTGGTCGAGGACGATCCCGGGCTCGGCCTCGAACCACTCCAGGGTGCGCGCGATGGCCTCCCGGATGGTCAGCGTCGGGCGCCCAGCCCAGCGAGCGGATCTTCGCGGTGTCGAGGTGGATCAGCGGGGTGTCGCCGGCCCAGCCGCGCGTCGCCGCCGGCGTGCTCGACCTCGCGGCGTCACGCCCATGTGGCGCGGTGATCGTCGCGACCGAGTCGTCGACGACGACCGTCTCGTCGGTGCCGAGGTTGTAGACGTCGGGCGCCGGGCTCGTCGCCGTGGTGCGGCGATGGCGGTGAGGATCGCGTCGACGCAGTCCTGCACGTAGAGGTAGCTCTTGCGCCTGGCGGCCGTCGCCGAGGACGCGCAGGCGGCGTCGGGTCGGCCTGCAGCGCGCGGTAGAAGTCGATGACGTGGCCGTGCGTGTAGCGCTCGCCGAGGATCGAGACGAAGCGGAAGACCAGGCCGGTGAAGCCGAAGCCGTGGGCGTAGGCGCCGATCATCCCCTCGCCCGCGAGCTTGGAGGCGCCGTACAGCGAGGTCTGGACCGGGAACGGCGCGTCCTCGGGCGTCGGGAACGACCTCGGGCTCGCCGTAGACCGAGCCGGTCGAGGAGAACGCGATCCGGTGTCGCGCCGGCGGCGCGCATCGCCTCGAGCACGTTCGAGGTCGCGATCGTGTTCTGCTCGAGGTCGCGTCGCGGGTGCTCGAGGCCGTGGCGCACGTCGGCGTTGGCCTGCAGGTGGAAGACCGTGTCGCAGCCCTCGACGGCCGCGCGCAGCGACCGCGTCGTCGAGGACGTCGCCCTCGAACAGGTCGGCGCCGCGCTCGAGCGCTCCGGCGACGAACTCGCGGCGGCCGGTGCGGAAGTCGTCGAGGATCGCGACCTCGACGCCGTCGGCGAGGAGACGGTCCGCCAGGGTGCTGCCGATGAACCCGGCACCGCCGGTGATGAGGGCGCGCTGCATTGCGCCGGCTGCTAGAGGGAGAAGCCCGCGGCCGCTGCGTCGCGGTGGAACATCTGGACCGTCTCGAGCGAGAACTGGTCGAGGTCCTTGCCGAGCGTTCTTGAGCTTGGGCAGCAGGTCGTGGGTCATCGTGATGATGTGGCAGCCGACCTGATCGGCCTGGACGAGGTTGAGGACCTCGCGCGGGCTGGCCCAGATCAGCTCGGAGCGCGGCGCGGCGGTCATGATGTCGACCGACGCGCTGCATGATCGGCACCGGGTCGATCGCCGGCGTCGGCGATCCGGCCGGCGAAGACCGAGATGCAGGACGGCGCGCCGTCGGCGACCGCGGCGGTGATCAGCTCGACCTGGGCGGCGGTGAAGAGCGCGGTCACGTTGACCTGGACGCCGTCCTCGGACAGCTCGCGCACCAGCGGGGCCATCGACTCGCCGCCGGTCGTCGTCACCGGGATCTTGACGTAGACGTTCGGGCCCCAGGCGGCGAGCTTAGTCGCGCCTGCCGGCGGATCTCGTCCTCGTCGTCGGCGAAGACCTCGAAGGAGATCGGCTTGTCGCGTGATCTCGCTCCAGCAGCCGCTGAGCGAAGTCGGCGTAGTCGGTCAGACCCGCCTTCCACATCAGCGTGGGGTTCGTCGTGAAGCCCGTGATGAGCGGGTCGGCGGCCAGGCGGAGGATGCCGTCGAGGTCGGCGCCGTCCGCGAAGATCTTCGTCGAGATGCGATCGAGCATTACGTTGAACCTCGCTGACCTCTCAGTCGGGGGGACCTCCGCATCATGAACAGATGAGGGCGGCTGCGGGAGAAAGGTTGGGTGCCAATGCGGCAGGTGTCGGATGGCCGGTTCGGCGGTGCGCGGAGGCCGGGTGCGCCACCAAAGCGGTACGGCATCCGGCGGCGATCCCGGCACCGATGTCCGCGTCGCTGTCACCGACCATCCAGCTCGATGCAAGGTCGACCGCGTGGGCTTGGGCGAGCTCCAGCAGCATGCCCGGCGCGGGCTTGCGGCAGCCGCACGGATCGCCGCGCAGCTCGGGCACGGTCGCATGAGGATGGTGCAGGCAGTAGCGCCAGTCGTCGATGGTCACGCCGCCGGCGGCCAGCAGGCTCACGACGCGGTCGTGGACCTCACGCAGCTGCTGTCGCGTGGCCTTGGCCTTGGCCGCCGCGGGCTGGTTGGAGGCCACCAGCAGCAGGAAGCCGGCGTCGTGCAGCATCCGGCAGCCCTCGATCGCGCCCTCGGCCAGGACGACGTCGCTCGCGTGCAGCGGCGACTCGAAGCGTCCGTCGACGGGGTCCGGCGCCGGGTCGTTGAGGACACCGTCACGGTCGAGGAAGACCGCGCGCACGGGCTGGTCGCTCACGGGACACGCGGCGTCCGAGCCGCGATCCGGATATCCGGCATCACGGCGCCGGGGCGGGCAGCGGGACGATGTGGACGTCGGCCAGACGGGTGATCGCGCCGAACGGGCGCGTGACGCTGAACTCGAGTCGGTTCAGGCCGCGACGCAGCGATATCGGGAAGATCGTCGGCCCGGCCGCGGCCGGGATGCGCTGTGCGTCGCCCGTGTCACGATTGCGGAGGATCACGACGGTCCCGCGCGGTGGCGCCTGGGACGGGGCAGCGGTGAGCTGGAGGCCGTATTGGCGTGCCGAGCCGCTGGCGACCGTGAGCACGACGGGCACGTTGGCCAGGGGGAAGGTCACGGAGCCGACGCCCTGGTAGGGGTCGGTGTTGCTCTCCAGGCCGGTGGGCGCAGAGATGTCGACGGCCTTGGGCTTGCCGTCGACGGCCGAGATCAGGGTCGGGATGGGGCTGGTGAGGTTCTGCAGGCGCGTGAAGGTCTTGGGCGAGTATGCGCGCAGACCTTGGTAGTAGCCCATGACGCCGAACGCCGCCCCGCAGGCGACGCCCCAGGCGATCAGGATCACGCCGCCGCCGGCGACCAATCGCCGCTGCAGACCGCTGAGTCGCACGGCCCATCCGAGCCAGCCGAGTGCCGCCGCGATCAGCACCGCGGAGGCGAAGTCAACCTCGTAGCGCATCGTCGCGCCGCCGAGGACGAAGGTGGCCATCAGGATGATGATGAGACCGACCGCGAGCACGCCCAGGGCCACACGGCGAGCCGTCCCGCGCAGGAACGCCGGGATCGCCATGGCGAACACGACGAACGGCGCGCATGGCAGCAGGCCGCCGACCATCTCGAGGCCGTCCTCGTACCGCACCGGCGCCTCGAACGGATACGACGCGGGCGGGGGTGACAGGTAGATGAACGGGAACCCCGGCGTCAGGTGCGGGCGCGAGAGCAAGTAGTACCAGGCGCCTGGCGGCACGAAGGCGAGCTTGTTGCCCTGGTGGGTGCGAGGGTCGATGCTGGCGAGCTGGTACTGCTGGCCGAACTGCGTGGGGCTGCCGAAGCGCAGGACGTTGTAGAGCATGAGCAGGAAGCCGACGAGCACGACCGGCCCGAGGAGGACGCCGACGACCTGCAGACGCGCCCGCCGATCCGGCGTGTGGCGATAGAGGACCACCGCGACGACGACCAGGCCGAGCGCCCAGACGATCATCGTCGGGCGGGCACCGACGGCGAGCCCGACCAGCAGGCTCGCGGCGCCCAGCCGGCCCAGTCGCACGCCGTCGCGCAGGCCGGTGATGACGAGGTAGAGCGCGATGAACGACAGGCAGAACCCGGCGGTGATCGACACCTCGTAGATCGCCACGCGCCGCAGCGTGAAAGGCAGGGCGTTCCCGAAGGCCAGCGCGACGGCCGCGGCTCCGAGCATCCAGCGCGGTGCGTCGGGCATGAAGCGCTGCGCGAGCGCGCGCAGGCTGGCGAGCGAGAAGCAGAAGCCGACGAAGGCGAAGATGAAGACCGCGAGCGTGTCCGTCAGGTCGCCGAGCTGCAGCAGCCGGAACGGCATGTACAGCAGCAGCGCCGGCGTCGGTCCCCAGTAGAGGTAGTAGTGGTCGTGGTAGAGCGACACGTCGTGGATCGCGAAGGCCCCGTTGTACGCCGGGTCGTACGGGTCGGGGAGCGCGAGCAGCCTGGGGTCAGGCTCCACGAGCAGGTGCAGGTGGCCATGGAGGAACCCGTCGGAGAGCAGGTTGTAGTAGTTCTGGAACGTGCCCGATCGGCCTGCCGCGCTGAACGGCGACCCCGAGGACCAGACGGTCCACAGGTAGTAGGCGCCGACGAGCGCGCAGAAGGCGACGAGCGCCTTGTGCTTGAGGATCCACGTCGGCAGGGCGAGCAGGCGTGTCGGGCGAACCGTCGTGGTCGCGGTCATGGTGGCCTCAGGACGGCGACGGCGAGCCCACGCCCTCGACCTCTTCCCACTTGCCCGGCTGGGCCTCGACGGCCGGGTGGGAGACGACGAGGTGCCAGAGGATCGCCTGGAAGCTCTCGACATGGGGCGTGCGACGCGCGGCCTCGCACTCGACGACGATCGCGACCTCGGCCGCCTGGGCGGCGTGGCCGTCGGCCTTGCCGATGAACGCGTAGATCGGGGCGCCGACCTCGGTGGCCAGCTCCATCGCCTGCACGAGGTTCATGGAGATGTTGTGCTCACGCGAGCCGCCGCCGACCGAGAACACGAGCATCGCGTCCTTCGCGCTGAGCCGCGACGTCCGCAGCCACGCGCTGTAGCTCGTGTCCCAGCCCTCGTCGTTGACGCGGGCGGTCAGCTCGGACACGTTGTCCGACGGCGTGTAGCTCTCGATGTGGGCGATCTTGCGGAAGTCGTTGACCGCGTGCGAGGCGTGACCGGCGCCACCGCCGACGCCGATGATGAAGAGGCGTCCTCCACGCTCGCGAACCGCGGCGATCCCGGTCGCCATGCGCTCCATGTCCTCACGCGAGATGCTCGCCGCGATCTCGGCGACCTCGTCCAGATACAGCGCGGCATAGCTCATCGAGCGCAACGTATCCGAGATCTTTGGGCCTCCGGCCGCGTGTCCCTGCCGGCCGTCAGGGTGCCGCGCTGCGGCTGAGCCTGAGTGCTCAGCCGGGGTGGTCGAACGGCAGCCCGGCGGCGATGTCGGCCAACACCGGAGCGTCAAGGTCGCGTTGCGAGACCTGCAACTCGGCGGCGGGCACCGGCCAGACGACCCCGAGCGCGGGATCGTTGTAGGAGATCTCGCGCTCGGTCGCCGGGTCGTAATAGGCGTCGAGCTTGTAGACCACGTCGGCGATCTCCGACACCACGCAGAAGCCGTGCGCGAAGCCGGGGGGTGCGTAGAGGATCCGCAACGTCTGGTCGTCGAGGTCGTAGCCCTCCCACTGACCGTAGGTGGGCGAGCCGCGGCGCAGGTCGACGAGCACGTCGTGGATCTGGCCGCGCGCGCAGCGCACGAGCTTGCCCGCGCCACGTCCGACGGTGAAGTGCAGGCCGCGGACGACCCCGCGCGTCGAGCGCGAGTGGTTGTCCTGGACCATCTCCTCCTGGATGCCCAAGGCCATCAGGTCGCTGCGGCGGTAGGTCTCCACGAAGAAGCCGCGGTTGTCGCCGAACGCCTTGGGCTGGAGCAGCAGCGGGCCGTCCAGGCGAGTCTCGATCACGTCGAAGGGCACGGTCGGGAGCCTAGCGGCGACCCCGGGCGGGGCGACGTAAGGTTGCCCACGATGTCCTCATCGCCGCGCCGTGTCCGCTTCGCGCTTGGCCGCGTCTATGCCGCGCTCTGGCGGGCCGCCGACGGTCTGCTGGTCCGGCTGGCCCCCGGCTCGGTCCGTCGTGAGCGCGCGCGACCGGTGCTACCGGGGGCGCCGGTGCACCGCCGCTACGGGCTGCGCGTGGGGCGGCCGGTCGACCGGTTCTACATCGAGCGCTTCCTGGAGCGCCACGCCGATGACGTGCGGGGCCGGGTCCTCGAGGTGCTCGACAGCACCTACACGCGTCGCTTCGGCGGCGACGCGGTGGCGCAGGCCGATGTCCTGGATCTCGATCCCGACAACGCGGCCGCGACCATCCGCGCCGATCTGCAGACCGGTGACGGCGTGCCGCACGACGCCTTCGACTGCATCGTCCTCACGCAGACGATCTCCATCACCTATGACTTCGCCGGTGCGCTGGACACGGCGTGCGCCGCGCTCGCCCCGGGCGGGGTGCTGCTGCTGACCGTCCCGGGGATCTCCCACCAGGCCGAGCCCGACGGCGAGCGCTTCGCCGACCACTGGCGCTTCACCTGGCGGGCGATCGCACGGCTGCTGGGTGAGCGGCTGGGGCCCGAGAACGTGGCGGTGGGCGCCGAGGGCACGGTCGCCGCCTGCGCGGCGTTCTTGTACGGGATCCCGGTCGACGAGGTCGACCCGGCGCACCTCGATCCCCACGACCCCGACTACGAGATGGTGATCTGGGCGCGGGCGGTCAAGCCGGCTGGCTGAGATCCCGGCCCGCCCGCCCGGGCGGGCGGGCGCAGTCGCCGCTCGGTGCCGAAGGCGGTCAGGTCGGCGAACAGGTCGCCGATCACGCGCGGCCAGAGCTTCGATGCCGCGAACTGGCGGCTCTTGTGGTGGCCGCGGATGCGGATGCGGTCGTGCATGTCTGGCATCTGCATCAGCTGATGGACGCGCAGGCTCAGCTCGTGGCGGTCGCTGACCTGCAGCACGTCGAGGCCCGGCTCCAGCCCGAAGAGCGGCTCGAGCACCTCGGTGATGACCAGGGCGCCGGAGGCCATGTGGAGCAGCACGCGGTTCTCGAACGATCGCACCCACTCCTCGCCATGGACGTTGAGCGCGGCGTCGGCGCTCCAGAGCACGTCGCGCAGCTCCTCGCCCATCAGCGCGTGGGCGTAGTGCGGGAGGTCGAACTCGTGCTTGAGGCCGACCAGCGACTGCTCGCGGTGCATCGTCGAGTACCCGATGAAGATGATCCGCGGCGGTCGTCGTGACGGTCGCGGCGTGCGGTAGAGGCGATCGTCGACGGGCAGTGGCATCGCGCGCCACAACGGCACCAGCGCGGCCGCGGCGTCCCAGCCGTGCGGGTCGAAGGTGATGACCCGGTCGACGTTGCCGCGGTCGATCTTGGCGAGCTCGGCCAAGTTGTAGGCCAGGTTGGGATGGGGCGGGTCGTTGCCGTCGGTGCCGGCGCGCGGCAGCGGCTCGGTGAGGAAGCCGAGGACCGGCGCGGCGATCGCGTCCATCGTCTGCGGCGGCAGGATCTCGGGCCGGAACACGACCACCGCGTGGGGGTCGAAGCGGCGCAGCGCTTCGAGCATCGGCGCGGTCTCGGCCCCGCCACGGAAGTCGATGAAGGTCGGCTGCAGGCCGCCGGCAGGCGCGTTCAGCGAGCACGCCTCGAAGTACGTGCGCTGCCCGACGAACGCGACGCGCACCGGGATGCCCGGCTGCGGCAGGGCGTAAGGCAGCTCGTGGCGCACGCCGGTCGTCCGGCTACCCGTGCGCGGCGCCGCTGAGCTGCGGCGCGACCTCGCGGTGGGTCCCGAAGGCGTGCAGGTCGGCGAGCAGGTCGCGCATCAGCGCCGGCCAGACGCGCGACGCGCGCACCAGCTCGGCCTTCTGGCGGCCGCGCACGCGGATGCGGTGAAAGGCGTCCGGGAAGGCGCGCGCCTCGGTCGCCACCGCGAGCAGGTCCTCGGGATGGCTGACCTCGACGAAGTCGAACCCCGGCTCCAGGCCGTGCGTCGGGCTCAGCGGCTCGGAGATCACCAGATGGCCGGCGGCGAGATGCAGGAGCACGCGGTTCTCGAAGCTCGGATAGGGCTCGTTGTGGATGTTGAAGGTGATCTGGTGGGCGTCCAGCAGCTCCTCGAGCTCCTCGACCTGGATGCCGAACGCAACGTGCAGGCAGTCGAAGCGGTGCTTGACGTCGATCAGATAGCGCTCGCGGTGCACGGTCGAGCGGCCGACGAACAGCATGCGCGGGGTACCGTTGACGCGCTGGACGGGCCGGTAGAGGCGGTCGGCGACCGGGATCGGCAGACAGCGCCAGACGTCCATCACGTCGTCGACGGTTCCGACGATCAGGGGGTCGAAGGAGACCAGGCGGTCGACGTTGGCGCGGTCCAGACGGGCCATCGCGCGGCGGCGCTCTTCAAGGTCCCAATGTAGCGCCCCACCACCGACCTCTCGGGAGATCGGCTCCGTCAGGAAGCCCAGGATCGGCACCGCCAGGTCGGCCAGCAGCCCCGCCGGGACCGTCTCGGGCCGAAAGAGGACGACGGCGTGCGGCGCGAAGGCGGCCAGGCGTGCGCGTAGCAGCTCGGGGTCGCGACCGTCGCGGTAGTCGATGAACGTCGTCCGGATCCGGGCCGAGTCCTCGTCCAGCGCGCAGGCGCGGAAGTAGGTCTGCTGGCCGACGAAGGCCAGGCGCAGCGGCGCGCCCTCGGGCGGCGCGGGATAGGGCGAGGTGGCGGGGCGGGCCATCGGCAGGCATACGTTACGCTGCCCGCGATGCCGACTTGGGAAGCCCGTGTAACTCGCGGGACCGCTCCGGCCGACCGGGTCGACGCCGAGCTCCGCTACGCCTATGTCGCTCCGCTGCTGCGGGACGCGGCACTCTGGGTCGATCTCGGATGTGGGACCGGCGTCGCCGCCGGTGCCGCGCTGCGCGACGCCTCCGTGAGCGCCCGTGCGCTGCTGGTCGACCACGAGCCCGATGCGCTGGCCGAGGCGCGCCGCGAGGTCGGCGTGGAGGTTGTGGCTGCCGTGGAGGCCGACCTGTCTTCGAGCTCTGGTGCTGACGCGGTCCGTGCGGCGGTGGCCGAGGCCGGCGCCGACGGCCCGGTCGTCGTGACGTGCCTCGACGTGCTGCACCAGCTCGCCGACTTCGCCGCCGCGGTCGAGCTGCTGCTCGGGCTGGGGGAGACCGCGACGGTCGTCCTGAGCGTTCCCGACGATGCCGCCGGTGCGCTGGATGACCCGTATCGCCGCAGCGCCTGGTCGGCCGGTGCGGCCGAGGAGCTGCGGCGCCTGCTGCCCGCCGGCGCGGTCGCCGCGCGGCAGGTCCCGGTGCGCGCGGCGGCGATCGTGCCCGCCGGTGCCGAGGCCGCGAGCGTGCCGTTGGGCAGCGTCGCAATCGGGGCCGACCGTGCGCCTGCGCATCACCTGCTGGCGTTCGGCGTGGGCGCCGATCGCCTCGCTCCCGTCGCGCTTGCCCGTGCGGCCGACCTCGACGCCGAGCGCGCCGACGCCCGCCGGCGCGAGAGCGACCTGGCCTACCTCGAGGCGCGTCTCGCGCAGCTCGAGGCGCCGGCCGCGTCGGGCTGAGGCGGAGGCGACCACCATGCGCGTCGCGTTCCTCGTGCCCGCCCTGGACCTCTTCGGCGGCGTCGGCGTCGTCGTCGGCCACGCGCGGCGGCTGCGCGAGCGCCATGGCGTCGACGCGGTCCTGGTCCTGACGCGCGCCGACCGCGCGACCAGTGAGCACGGCTATGAGGGCCTCGACGGCCTGCCGGTGCTGGAGCTCGACGGCGCGCGCGAGGAGCGCTTCGACGTGGCCGTCGCGACGTGGTGGGAGACGACGCTGCACCTCCACGACCTGGTCGCCGACCGCTATGCCTACTTCGTGCAGTCGATGGAGGACCGCTTTTACGGGCCCGACACCGCCGAGCGCGCGGCCGCTGCGATGACGCATGCGCTGCCGGTCGCGATGCTCACCGAGGCGCGCTGGATCGCTCACCAGCTCGAGGAGCTGCGCGGGCCGCGCCAGGGATTCATGGTGCACTACGTTCGCAACGGCATCGACAAGTCGGTCTTCGGTCTGCCGGAGGGGCAGGCGGCGCCGGCGCCACGCGTCGACGGTCCGCTGCAGGTGCTCGTGGAAGGCAGGCCAGGCGTGCCGTTCAAAGGCGTCGACGAGGCGCTGGCCGCCGCGGGCGCGATGCGCGAGCCCGCGCACGTGACGCTCGTCTGCGCCGACGGCGCGGTCGTCGCGGGGCCGGTGCCGGCGGGCGCCGACGAGGTCGTCGGCCCGTTGGACGCGGCGGGCATGGCGAAGTTGTACGCGAAGACCGATGTGGTGCTGAAGCTCTCGCGCGTGGAGGGGATGGCCGGGCCGCCGCTGGAGGGCTTTCACTGTGGCGCGACCTGCATCACCACGCCGGTGACCGGGCACGACGAGTACATCTCCGACGGCCGCAACGCGCTGCTGACCAGCTGGGACGACGAGCGCGGCACCTCGCGCCTGCTCGACCTGCTCGCGCGCGACCGGCAGCTGCTGCACCGCCTGCGCGTCGGCGCGGCGCGCACCGCGCGCTCGTGGCCGTCGACCGACCAGTCGACCACGATGCTGGCGCTCGCCCTGCGCCGGATCGTCGCGGCGCCGTCGCCGGACCCGACGGGCTCGGCGGCGTCGATGGCGGCCGACATCCGGACCACGATGCAGCGCCATCAGGCCGCCGAGCGCGACCACGAGCGGCTGGAGGTGCGGATGCGTCGGATCGAGTCGCTGCTCTCCAAGGGGCCGCTGAAGATGGTGCGCCGTGCCGTGGCGGGACGTCGCTAGATGGGGCTCGGGATCAAGACCAAGTTGAAGCGGATGGCCAGTGGGCCGACGATCAACGACGAGTACGTCGAGGCGCGCGTGCTGGGCGCGCTGCTGCGCGCTCCCGCCGGCGCCACGCTGGAGCCGCCTGCCGAAGGCGCCGCGCTGCACGTGGCGTTCGTCGTCCCGTTCTTCCAGCAGGGCAGCGGCGGGCACATGACGATCGCCAACCTCGTGCGCGCGCTGGAGCGCCGCGGGCATCGGTGCTCGTTGTGGATCGATGACCCCGGTGGGCGCTGCCGTGGTGGGGCAGACGGGGCGGCGCGCGATCTGCGGGCGTGGTTCGGGCCGTTCGAGGCGAGCGTCGCCTATGGGCTCGAGGCGTTCACCGGCGCCGACGTGGTGGTGGCCACGGGCTGGCAGACGGTCGCGCGCGTGCGGACGCTGCCGGCGGCGGGACGCGCGTATCTGGTGCAAGACCACGAGCCGGAGTTCTTCGGGACCAGCGTGCAGCGGACGTGGGCCGACGACAGCTATCGCCACGGCCTTTATCCGATCACCGCGGGCCAGTGGCTGGCCGACACGATGGGCGAGGTGTACGGGTTGCCCGCCACGGCGTTCGACCTCGGCATCGACGGCGACCGCTACCAGCCGTCGCCGGAGGTGGAGCGGCGCTCGAACGTGGTCGTCGCGTACGCGCGGTCCACGACGCCGCGGCGTGGCGTTCCCGTCGCGCTGGCCGCGCTGGCCGAGCTGCATGACCGGCGTCCGGAGGTCGAGGCATGGCTCTTCGGCCACGGCGGTCCGGCCGGTGTCGACTTCCCTCACAAGAACCTGGGGGTGGTGCCCGAGCCGGCGCTGCCGGCGATCTACGCCGAGGCGACGGTCGGGCTGGTGCTGTCGATGACCAACTACTCGCTGGTCGCCCAGGAGATGCTCGCCTGCGGGCTGGCCTGCGTGGAGCTCGACGCGCCGAGCGTGGTCGCGGCCTTCGGCCGCGGTGGCCCGGTGGACTTCGCGCCGCTGGACCCGATCGCCATCGCCGATGCGCTGGAGCGGCTGCTGACCGACCCGGCGTTGCGGGCCGACCGTGCCGTCCAGGGCGTCGTCCTGCGGGCCGAGCGCACGTGGGACCGTGCGGCCGCCCAGGTCGACGCGGGCCTGCGCGCCGCGATCGCCCACGCCCACCGCGACCGCGGGGCGGTCTAGCCGTGCCGGCGCTGCGACGCCGGCGAGGCGGGGGCGACGGGGAGGAGCGTGGCGTCGCGCCGGCGGTGCCGTGGGCGCTGGGGGAGCTACTGCGGGTCGGGCAGGCACCGTTGGTCGAGCGGGCGGTCGAGTCCGCTGAGCCGCTCGACGTGGCCCTCGTTCTCGGGCCGGGGCAGACGGAGGCGCGCGACGCCGGAATCCCCACAGAGTTGTTGCAGGCCCTGCGGTCCGAGGGCATCGCCACCAACATCGTTCCCGGCGACGCCGCCGAAGAGATCGCAACGCCGAGCAGCGATGCCTCCGCCCTCGCACCCGCCGCCCCGGACCTCGCGCGCGTCGACCACGACCTCGCGCGCGTCGACCACGACCTCGCCCGCGCCGACATCGTCCTCGCCGCCGGTTGGCCCGCTGCGCCCGCCGTCCTGCGCGCGCCCGGCCTCCGCGCTCGTGCGGTGCTGGCCACGAGTGCGCCGGCTCCGCTCGCCACGCTCGGCTGGACCGACGGCATCGAGCCACTCGGCCCGCCGTGGCTCGGCGGCACGCTGCCCGCCGGCGTCGATGCCGTTTACGCGCCGCTGCCGGTTCACCGTCGCGAGGACATGGTGCTCGTCCACGGGGACGAGCCGTTCGGGCTGCTCGTCGCGGCCGAGCTGCACCGCCGTCGCGACGACCTGACGTTCGCGGTCAGCGGGGTGCGCGAGGACCTCGAGCTGCCGTTCCCATTCCTCGGCGTCGCCGCGGGCAGCGGCGCGCTCGCCCACGCCTTCGCCTCGGCGACCGTCGCGATCGCACCATCGGTCCGCAGCTGGAGGCCGGCAGCGATCGCCATGCTCGCCTGCGGCCAGACGATCGTCGCGCCCGACGACGCGCCGACCCGCGCCGCCCTCGGTGAGACCGCGTCGTTTGCCGCCGGACCCCTCGCCGCGGCCGACGCCGTCGAGGCTCTCCTCACCGACCTCCCGCTCCGCGCCCAGCGCGCCCGCGCCGGCTTCGCCCGCATCACCTCCGGCTGGTCGGCGACCGCCGCCGCGCTCGCCTCGGCACTCCGAGCGCTGCCGTGAGCCCACAGAGCCCATCGAGGGGACGAGTCGATCTCGTACCGCGAGATCCACGACGCGCGCGGGTGGTGGCGGCGTGAGGGTCTGCGTTGTGGTTGCCCCGGGCACCGTTGGCGCGGTGGCGCTGGTGGCGGCGTGAGAGTCTGTGTTGTTATTGTTGTTGCCCCAGGGGCCGATGGCGCGGTGGCGCTGGCGGCGCTGCGGGGCGCAGGCGTTGACGATGCGCTGACGGTCGCGTTGGAGCGGCCGGGTGCGTGGGCGGCGGCGCGCAATCGTGCGCTCGACCTGGCCGCTGAGAGCGACATCATGGCATTGGTCGATCATGATGTACGGGTTGATCCGGGCTGGGGTGCGGCGGTGCGCGACGTGTTCGGCGATGCGCGTGCCGGCGCGGCGGGGGGTCCGCTGCGTGCGGCCGGTGCTCCGGTGTGGCTGGATGCCGAAGGCCACGCCGAGGTGCTCGGCCTGCACGACGGCGATCCGCGACGATCCGGGCCGTTTCCCGGCGGCAACGTCGCGTTTCGCGTCGCGGCGCTGCGCGGCGTCGGCGGGTTCTTCCCCGCGCGTGGCCATGCCGCCGCGCGTGACAGCGTCGGCGAGGACCGCCGCGCACAGCGGGAGCTCCAGGACGCGGGGTGGGCGATCGTCGCCGCTCCCGGGATGTCCGCCGCGCGCGACCTGTCGGCCCTGCGTCCCACCGAGCTGCTGCGCCGCCGTGCGCAGACGGGCGCCCGCGCGGCGACACTCGGCGCCACCGACCGTGAGGCCGGTGCGGCGCTGGCCGCCCGTGCCGCCGCGGCGGCCACCGCCAACGTCTTGCGCGGCCGCCGCCGCGCTGCGATCGACCGTGCGGCCTGGGCGGCCGCCGGCGCCGGCGCCGTCCTCGGTCCGGCGCTCGCCCACGCGGGCCTGCAGCCCGATCGCTCCTCGACCACCCTGCGCGCCGACATCCCGCCGCCGGCGCCGCGCCGCAAAGCAGGCACGCTCGCCGCGCCTCCACCCGGCCGTCGAGGGACGTCTGATCGGCGCGCTCATCAGGACCGAGGCGGCAAGGCCGAACGACGCAGACCGCGGTTCATTCGTCCCTCGACGGCCGGTGGGGGCGTCGCCGGCGCGGGCGCCGCCGGGGAGCCTCACGGCGCGATCCTGCTGTACCACCGCGTCGCCGACATCGGCCCCGATCCGCTCGGTCTCGCGGTCACGCCGGCGCACTTCGCCGAGCAGCTCGAAGTCCTCGCCACCGGTTGGACGCCCGCGCCGCTGGAGGCCGTCATCGCCGGCGAGGCCGGGCCGCACGCCGTCGCCATCACCTTCGACGACGGCTACCACGACAACTTGGTCCACGCCCTGCCGGCGCTGGCCGCGACCGGCATCCCCGCCACGCTCTTCGCCTCCACCAGCCACATCGCCACCGGCATCGGCTACTGGTGGGACGGCGTCGAGGCGGCGCTCGCCGACACCGGCGCGCACGAGATCCTCACGCTCGACCTTCCCGAGGGCACCCGCGCCTGGGCACCGCGCACCCAGGACGAGCGCGCCGCCGTCCGCGCCCACGTCCACGCGGCGCTGCGCACCCGCGACCGCGCGACGATCGCCGGCGCGCTCTCCCAGCTCCAGGTCTGGGCCGGTCACGACGGCGCGACCCATCCGCCGGACCGCGATCGTCCGCTGACCCCCGACGAGCTCGTCACGCTCGCGACCGCCGGTTCGTTCACCGTGCAGGCCCACGGCCGTACGCATCTCAGCCTCGCCCATGCGCCGGCGGCGGTCCGCGCCGGCGAGCTGACCGGCAGCGCCGACGATCTCGCGTCCTGGCTCGGGGAGTCCCGGCGCCCGACGGTCTTCTCTTACCCCTTCGGCGTGCCCGGCGTCGACGTCGACCAGGCCACCAAGGCCGCCGCCCGCGCCGCCGGCTACAGTCACGCCACCGTCAACGCGCCCGGTCTCGTGGACGCGACGTCCGACCCCTACGCCTTGCCACGGCTCGCCGTCCCGGACGTCGGCGGCGCGGCCTTCGCGCAGTGGCTGCGCGCCGCGCTTCCCGCTCGCAGCTGACCGGCGTCCGCGCCGAGCCGCCCGACTTGTCATCCTGTCTGGCGCATGTCCCGTCTGGATCGCCTGCGCGCGCGGTGGCCCGTCTCGCCCCGCGTGCACGCCTACGCCGCGTGGTCGGCGCTGGTGCTGTTCACCCTGATCGTCATCTCCGGCGCTGCGGTGCGGCTGACCGGCTCCGGCCTGGGCTGTCCGGAGTGGCCGCGCTGCAACGGCACGTCGGTGACGCCGTCCAACGGCCATGCCTACATCGAGTTCAGCAACCGGATGATCACGACGCCGGTCTCGATCGCGGCGCTGCTCTGCCTCGCCTTTGCGCTGCTGCGCCGGCCCTATCGCCGCGACTTCACGGTCCTGGGCGCGCTGCTGGTCGGCGGTGTCCTGGTCCAGGCGGTGCTCGGCGGGATCACGGTGTTGACCGGCCTCAACCCCGTGACCGTCATGAGCCACTTCCTGCTCTCGATGGGCACGCTGGTCGTGGCGATGATGCTCGTCTGGCGCGTAGTGCGCGAGCGCACCGGCAAGCCGCAGACGCCGGTCCACGACGCGCTGCTCGTCGGCCTTACCCGGGCGCTCACCGTCGCGGGCGGCGTGGTCGTCGTGGTCGGGACCGCGGTGACCGCCTCGGGCCCCTACGCCGGCGGCGAGGGCACCGACGACACCGTCTCGCGCCTGGGGCTCTTCGGCGACGACACCTTCAAGACGGTGATCATGGTCCACGCGCGCGTCGCCGCTGTCTTCGGCGTCGCCGCCGTCGCGCTGTGGATCTACGCCCGCTTCCGCGGCGCGCGCGACCTGTTCGCCCCGCTGACCGCGGTCTGCCTCGCGGTTGCGGTCACCGGCATCATCGGCACCCTGCAGTACCACGTGCTCGACTACCCGGCCTGGACCGTCTGGCTCCACGTCGCGTCGGTCTGCCTGACCTGGAACGCGCTGATCTGGTCCTACCTGGCAGCCGGGCGCAGCGAGCGCGTCGCCGCCGAGGCCGAGCCACCCGCACTCCCGCGCGAGCCCGCGACGGTCTGAGGTCTTGCCGGGCGTTCGTCCGGTCGGCTACAACAGTCGGCGACGGTCTGAGCGTCTAGGACACGTGGCGCATGCGCTCGTCGCCGAGCACGGCACGCGCGCCGTTGCGAGACCGCGGTCGTCGACCATCAACGAGCGTCGCGCGCGGCGCGGATGACGGCGGCGCTTGACGGACCGTCGTAGCGTTCGCGGCTGCGGATCCGCTCTACTGACTGGGGCATCGTTGGTGCCTGCGTGATTTCGGTCAGCCGTGCCAACAAGAACTCATCGAGCGTCTGGTCTGCCATCGCCGCCAAGGACTCCAGACGCCGATAGACATCCTCCGGCACTCCTCGGATCTCGACAATCACGCCTGGAACGCTAGCCGAGCCGCTCGGCACCGACGACGAGCAGCGCGACGAGTGCTGTGGTGATGCCCATGACGCCGGGAACCACCAGGCGCGCCCAGCGGCGTCGGCGGCGCGACCATCCGCGGCCGTGTCCACGACGGCTGGCAGTACTGGCGTAGATCGGTAGCGACCGTTCCATGACCCTCCTCCAAGGCGGCATGCCACGCTCGTCGGCCCCGCGGGTCAACGAACGTGCGCGCGAGCATGCCGCACGTTCCGGACGAATCTTTCGAAACGCGCCCGGAGATCAGGCCGCACGCGTCGTCGGAGCGCCCACCACGGCGGTCTGCGGCGCAGCGTCCGCGGTCCCGCAGAGCACCAGGACCGCGACGTCGTCGCGCTGCTCGCCGAACTCCTGCAGCGCCGCGTCGATCCCGCCGGCGATCGTCTCGGCGTCCGCCGGGCCGATCGTGCGCAGCAGCGCCTCCAGCCGCTCGGTGCCGAAGCGGCCGTCGGGCCCGCGCGTGTCGGTGACGCCGTCGGTGTAGAGGACCAGCGCGTCGCCGACGCCCAGCGCCACGTCGGCGACCGTCCACCGGCCCTCGGCGAACGCGCCCAGGAGCGTGCCCGGCCGCCCGACCGGTCGCACGTCGCCGTCGGCGGCGACCAGCAGCGGCGAGGGATGCCCGGCGCAGACGACCTGCAGGCCGACGCCCGGTGCGCCGTTGGCCGGCGGCCGCACCTCGACGCAGACCGCGGTGCAGATCTGGCGCCGCTCCGGGTCGGACCCGAGCGTCGCGTTCAGCCGGCGCAGCATCGCGGTCGGGTCGTCCTCGTACTGGGCGGCGGTGCGCATCGTGTAGCGCGCCAGCGACGTGATCGCCGCCGCCCCCGGCCCCTTGCCGGTGACGTCGCCCATCATGACCATCCAGCGCTCGCGCGCCTCGAAGAGGTCGTAGAAGTCGCCGCCGACCTCGGTCGCCGTCCCGGCCGCCCGGAAGCGTGCGGCGATCGTCAGGCCGGGGATGACGGGCAGGCTCGGTGGCAGCAGCGAGCGTTGCAGCGTCGTGGCGATGTGCGTGCGGATCGCGTGCACGCGTGCGTGGTCGACCGCGATCGCCGCGCGCCGCGCAAGCTCCTCGGCCAGCTCGAGGTCGGTGGCGCCGAGCATCCGCCCGCTCTCCGACGTCGTCGCGAGCTGCATCGTCCCGATCACGCGGTCGCCCACGACCATCGGCACGATGAGCATCGAGCGCGTGTCGATGATCCGCATCAGCTCGGCATGACGCGGTGACTGGGCATAGCGGACCACGTCCTCGGCGACGACGTCGGCCCACACGATCGACTTCCCGGTGCGCAGGACCTCGGCCGGGCCGCGATCGTCCTCCTCCACCGGCGGGAAGTCACGGCGCCACTCATGCAGCAGCTCGACGCGCTCCAGATCGCGATGGGCGACCGCCATCTGCACCAGCGCGCCACGCTCGTCGCGCAGGTCGATGCGCGCCCAGTCGGCCAGCTCCGGCACGACGGCCCAGGCGGCCTTGTCGATCGTCGCGTCGACGTCGAGCGACGAGGACAGGAGCTTGCTCGCGTTGGACAGCAGCCGCTCGCGCACCTCCTGGCGCTTGACCGCGGTGACGTCCTCGCCGACCCAGACGACGAAGTCGATCGCGCCGGTCTCGTCGTGGACGGGCACCGCGCGGGTGAGCAGCCAGCGGTCCTGGCGGGTCTCGCGATCGATCGCGTGGTGCAGCCGTGGCGGCGGCGTCTCGCCGGCCAGCGCGCGCACGACCAGGAGGTCCTGCATCGCGATCGGCTCGTCGTGCTCGTCGAGCACCGTCCAGCGGTCCAGCAGCGCGCTGCTCCCGAGCGCGATCAGGGCGGGAACGTCCTGGACGCCGGCGAACTCGGCGGCGGCGCCGTTGGCGAAGCGCAGGCTCCCGTCGGGAGCGATGGCCGCGATCGCCTCGCCGAGGTTCTCGATGATCGCCTCCATCCGGCCCTCGGCGCGGCGCAGGTCGTCGATCAGCCGCGCGTTGTCGAGGGCCTGAGCGGCGCGAGCGGCGAGGTCGCGGCCGACCTGGACCTCGTCGTCGGTGAACCGCTCGCGACCGCTGCCGCGGATGAACGACAGCGTCCCGAAGGTCGCTCCGCGGCCGATCAGCGGGAGCACCAGCACCGACTGGTAGTCCGACCCGAGGACGTGTGCGAGGTGCTCGGGGTTGTCGGCGTAGTCGCGGACCTTCTCGGGCAGGTTCTGCAACAGCACCGGCTCGCGCGTCCGCAGCGCCGTGGCGACCGGATGGTTGCTCGCGAGCTGGAGCGGATGCTCTTCGCGCAGCCGGCGCAGGTCATCGGCGACGGCCGGATCGACGGCGGCGGTGACCGCGCCACGCAGCGTCCCGTCGCGCTGCAGGAGGTCGAGGACGGCGACGTCACCGAGCTGGGGCACGAACAGGTCGGTGAGGCGCTCGATCATCACCCGCGGCTCGATCATCGACTCCAGCAGCTCGCTCACGGCGGCCACGAGGTCGGCCCGGCGGCGCGCGGTCCGCTCCTCGTCGCGCTCGGCGACGAGCGCCTGGGCGGTGTGGGCCAGCGTCCGCTGGGCGCGGATCAGCGCGAAGGCGACGCCGGCCAGCAGCGTGACCGCGATGATCGTCAGCGCGGTACCGCCGGCGACCAGGTCGGCGATCACGACGGCGAGAAGGCCGACGACGGCGATCGGCAAGGCCCGCGAGCCAGGGTCGGGGACGTCCCGGATCGGTGGGTCGCTTGGTGGCACTGCCGACGATGCTAAGCGCGTGGCGCCGGGTTCGCCATCGACGGCCCGGCGCGCACGCGCTTTTGCACCGCTATCTGGATTAACTTGCCAGCGACTCGGCAGCCTTGGGGGCGGGCTCGAGCGCCTGCTCCAGCACCTCGGCGACGGTCATCACCGGATGGAACGTCATCGCCTCGCGGACGTCGGCGGGGACATCGTCGAGGTCACCGCGGTTGCGCTCGGGGATGATCACGTCGGTCAGCCCCGCCGCGTGTGCGGCCAGCACCTTCTGCTTGAGCCCGCCGATCGGCAGCACGCGGCCCTGCAGCGTGACCTCGCCGGTCATGCCGACCGTGTGCTTGACCGGGCGGCCCGTCAGCAGCGACGCCAGTGCCGTCGTCATCGTGATGCCGGCGCTCGGCCCGTCCTTCGGGATCGCGCCCGCCGGCACGTGCACGTGGAACTCCCGCTGCTCGAAGATGTCGGGGTCGATCCCGAGCTCCTCGGCGTGGGCGCGCACGAATGTCAGCGCGATGCGCGCGGACTCCTTCATCACATCGCCGAGCTGTCCGGTCAGCTGCAGGCCGGGCTTGGACGACTTGGTGGCGTTGGCCTCGATGAACAGGACGTCGCCGCCGGTGCCGGTGACGCTCAGCCCCGTCGCCACGCCGGGAACGGCGGTGCGCTGGGCGGCCTCGTGGAACACCTTCTGGCGCCCGAGGGCGTCACGGACCGCGTCGAGGTCGACGTCGACCGGCGTGATCGACTCGTCGGTCGCGATTCGCGTCGCGGTCTTGCGCAGCACCTTGCCGAGCTCGCGCTCGAGCTGGCGGACGCCGGCCTCCCGCGTGTACTCGGAGATGACCGTGCGCAGGATGCCGTCCTCGACGGTCACCTCGTCCTCGCGCAGCCCGTTGCGCTCCCGCTGACGCGGGAACAGGTAGTCGCGGCCGATGGCGACCTTCTCGTCGACGGTGTAGCCGTCGAAGCGGATGACCTCCATGCGGTCCAGCAGCGGGCCGGGGATCGTCTCGGCCTGGTTGGCCGTGGCGATGAACACGACCTCGGACAGGTCGAGCTCGACGTCGAGGTAGTGGTCGCGGAACGTGGAGTTCTGCGCCGGGTCCAAGACCTCCAACAACGCCGCCGACGGGTCGCCGCGCCAGTCGGCGCCGACCTTGTCGACCTCGTCGAGCAGGATCACCGGGTTCATCGTCCCCGCGTCACGCAGCGCGCGCACCAGGCGGCCCGGGAGCGCACCGATGTACGTGCGGCGGTGGCCGCGGATCTCGGCCTCGTCACGGACGCCGCCGAGCGACATGCGCACGAACTCACGGCCCATGGCACGGGCGATCGACTCGCCGATCGAGGTCTTGCCGGTGCCGGGCGGGCCGATCAGCGTCAGGATCGCGCCGCTGCGCTTGTCGGCGCTGATGCCCCGCTCCTCGCGCAGCTTCTTGACCGCGACGTACTCGACGATGCGGTCCTTGACGTCGGACAGGCCGGCGTGGTCGGCGTCGAGCACCTCGCGCGTGTGGGTCGGGTCGAGCTGGTCCTCGGAGCGCTTGTCCCACGGGACGTCGATCAGGACGTCCAGGTAGGTCCGGATCGTCTGGGCCTCGCCCGACTGCTCGCCGGAGCGCTCCAGGCGGGCGAGCTCGCGCTCGGCCTGCTCGCGCACGGCCTCCGGCATGCCGGCCTCGGCGATCTTGGTGCGGTAGTCCTCGCCGACGGTCGCATCGTCCTCGCCGAGCTCGCGGCGGATCGACTCCATCTGCTTGCGCAGGACGTACTCGCGCTGCTGCTTGGCCGCGCCGGACTCGACGTCCTCGCGGATCTTCTGGCGCACCTGCAGCTCGGCCAGGCGCTCGCGCTGACGCGTCAAGGCCAGCTCGAGCCGCTCGGTCACGTCGACCTTCTCCAGCAGCTCGACCTTCTGCTCGAAGGTCAGGTCCGGGGCGTAGCCGGAGGTGTCGGCCAGCGCGCCGGGCTCGGTGATGGCGCGGACCCAGGACGCGATGCGGCCGTCGTCGCCACGCAGCTCGAGGATCTCCTCGACGGTGGCGCGGTACTCACGCTCCAGGTCGCGCGTGCGACCGTCGACGGGCACGTCGTCGACGCGCTCCTCGACCTCGACGCGGAGGCGTCCGGCGTGATCGGTGTGCGCGGCGCCGGCGACGCCGCGGGAGATGCCCTCGAGCGTCGCGCCATGCCCGCCGCCGGGAAGGCGGACACGCTGCGCGACCTTGGCGATCGTGCCGACGGAGGCGTACTCGCCCTCGTGGCGCGGGACGAGCAGGACGCGATCGTCGTCACCGGTGTCCACCGGCAACGTCACATCCATGGTCGGGAAGACGACGGTGTCGTCGAGCGGGATGAGCAGGAGAGAGGTCATGCGGTGCTGAGATCCTTTGGTCCGCGAGTCGTTGCTTCTGCAACGTCTTCGATGATCTTAGCGCGCCTGACTCAGATGTCCTACGGCGTTGCCGTTATGGCACAGAGAGCGTCTTCTCGCGCTGCCGCTCGGGCGTGATTCGCACCACGTTCCACACGAGCCCGCACTTCTCCATCAGCCAGATGACCGCTGCCGACGGGTCCATGGCCTTCTCCCAGCGCTTGAGCCCGTGCTCGGCCGAGCGCGGGAAGGTGTGGTGGTTGTGGTGCCAGGCCTCGCCGAAGGAGGGCAGGGCGAGCCAGAAGACGTTGGTGGAGTGATCGTCGACGTCGAAGCGGCGAGTGCCGAAGAAGTGGCAGATCGAGTTGATCGACCAGGTCACGTGGTGCAGCAGGAAGATGCGCACGAAGCCGCCCCAGAGCAGGCCGGTCAGCGCGCCCTTGACCGTGCCGCCGCTGAGCGCGAAGCCCAGCGCGGTCGGCAGCGCCAGCGAGGCCAGCACCAGGAGATGGAAGTTGTCGCTGATGCGCCTCATCCCCGGGTCCTCGACGAGGTCGCGCGCGTACTTGGCGCGGTTGTCGCCGCCCTGCTCGGTGAGGATCCAGCCGACGTGGGCGTGGAACAGCCCGCGCAGCGTTCCCCGCACGCCACCGCCCGCGAAGCCGGCGTGGGGCGAGTGCGGGTCGCCCTCCTCGTCGGTGTGGGCGTGGTGCTTGCGGTGGTCGGAGACCCACTGGATCACCGAGCCCTGCACCGCCAAAGACCCCAGCACGGCGAAGATCCGCTCGACCGTCTTGGAGGTCTGAAAGGCCCGGTGCGTGAGCATCCGATGGAAGCCGACCGTGATGCCGAGGCCGGTCACGACGTACAACGTGCCGAGCAGGACGAGGTCGTGCCAGCCGACGACCTTGTTCCACAGCAGCACGACGGCGAGGACGAAGGCCAGCAGCGGGAGCACGACCGCCGCCAGGTTGGTGTAGCGCTGGGCCCGCGACATGCTTCTGAAGGCTAAAGCTCAACTGTCCGTGGATGTCTGCCGTGCCGGGACAATCGAGCACCTCCGATCTGTAGCCTCGTGATAAATGGACGAGCCCCTTCCCTCAGCGCTCGGCGACGCGCTGCGTCCGGTCCTCCCGGCCCTTGCCGAGGAGATGATCGGTGCGATCGGCCGCGAGGTGCCCGAGTACGCGCGCCCGTTGGAGGGCCCGTTCGGGCGCGGCCTGCGCGCCGGCGTCGAGCAGGCGCTGGGGCGCTTCGTCGAGACGCTCGTCGACCCGACCGCCGACGAAGACCCCGCCTTCCGTGCGATCTACGTCGCGCTGGGCCGCGGCGAGATGCGCGCCGGCCGCTCGCTGGACGCGCTGCTCAGCGCCTACCGCCTCGGCGCGCGCATCGCATGGGAGCGCTGCGTCGCCGTCGGTCAGGCCGCGGGCTTCGACCCCGAGACGCTCTACCGCCTGGCCACCGCGATCTTCTCCTACATCGACCGGATCTCGGCCGAGTCGGTCGAGGGCTACGCGGCCGAGCAGTCGGCCACGCTGGCCGAGCGCCAGCGTCGCCGGCGTGCGCTCGTCCGCCTGCTGGCGCGCGACGACGCCGGTGGGGAGGAGGTTCGCGACCTCGCGCAGCTCGCCGTCTGGCCGCGGCCTGCGACCGTCGCGGGCCTCGTCGTCCGCACGCCCGACGCCGACCGCCTCGCCTCACGTCTGGGCGGGGAGACGATCGCCGCCGCCGACCACGAGCTGACGCTCGCCTTCGTCCCGGACCCCGGTGCACCCGGCCGCCACGCCGAGCTCACCGCCGCGCTGGGTGGCACGCCCGCGGCGCTCGGCCCGACCGTGGCGCTGGAGCGCGCCGCCGGCTCGCTGGCCCGCGCGCAGGCGGCCTTCGGCCTGCTGGAGCGCGAGCTCCTGCCGTCGGCGAGCCCGCTGCTCAGCGACGAGCACCTCCCGGATCTGCTGCTGCACGGCGACGGCGCGCTGGCCGCCGACCTCACCGCCCGCGCGCTTGCGCCGCTGGACGACCTCCGTGCAGGCGCGCGCGACAAGCTCGTCGAGACGCTGCGCGCATGGCTCGACGAGCCCGGCCAGGTCTCGCGCGTCGCCGAGCGCCTGCACGTGCATCCCCAGACGGTTCGCTACCGGATGGCGCAGCTGCGCGAGCTGTTCGGCGAGCGCCTCGACGATCCGGATGCGCGCTTCGAGCTCGCGCTGGCGCTGCGCGCCTCGGGCCCGACGGTCAGCGCGACCGCGTGACGCGTGCGGCGGCGTGGCGCGCCGCCACCTCGACCACGAAGGTCGTCGTGGCGCCGTCGGTCACCACGCCGATCCCGATGTCGCGGTAGCGCGCGCTGGTCAGCAGCCGGCGCGTGCTCGCGCTCGCCAGCCAATTTTTGACCCGCCGGGCCGGCGTCGTCAGCGACCCGCGGGAGCGTCCGAGCGTCTCGGCTGCTGAGAACGAGCCGCCGCGCGGATATCCGGTGGCGGCGATCCGGTCCAGCGGCGACGTCTCGCCGTGGCCGGCGTGCGTCAGCGGCTTGGCCGGATCGAGCGCCCGGGCGAAGCGCTGCGCCGCGTGGGCCAGGCGGGCGTCGGCGCGCAGCGGCGCCCGGTCGTCGCGGGCGGCGTTGAGCAGGCAGGTGATCGCGCTGCGCGTCTGGGCGATCGTGAGCGTCGCGGCCGTCTGGTCGGCGCCGGCACAGGCAGGAGCGTCCGCCGCCGAGGCGGGGGAGCTTCCGGTGGCGAGCGACAGCGCCGCGACCGCGATGAGGGCTGACGCACGCACGTGACCGGATTCTGGCAGGGCTCTCACAGGAGGTTCCTTACCCTATGAGGAGGTTTGGCACGTGCGAACGAGCCTCTGGCGAGTTCGCGCAAGGCGACCTCGCCCTCTTGGCGAGTGTCGCCCTAACCCTGGAGGGGGCCGTCGAGGCGCGCGCGGAGCATCGCGATCTCGGTGACGACGGCGCCCATGTAGGCCGACCGGTAAGTGGCGATCTCGTCCTCGAGGTCGGCCATGTAGGCCCGGTCGTGGTCCAGCCCGGCCTCGTGCGCGAGCACCCGCTCCTCACCCAGGAGCAGCAGATGGTGGCGGACTTCGGTGGCGTACATGGTCGGGATCTGGGTGGGCATGTCAGTGCGGTTGAGAGGTCTACCCCACAAACGGGGTTCTGCACGTGGGGTTACGCTCATCCAACCGCATCGGATCTCCCCCTTCGTGGGGGCGGGCCGGTGTCCTGCGCTGTGGTTATCCGTACATCCGGACCGGCGGTCCGATGTACGTGGCGCCGGTGGGCGCCGTCCAGCGCACGCGCCACGTCCGACCCGTGCGCCACGGCAGTCGCGCGGTCCACGTGCCGCCGGCGTCGGTCGGTCGCGTCGCGACCGCCGCGGAGTGCGCGCTGCCGCGATCCCGGACGAGCACCTCGACGTGCGTCGCGCCGTCGGCCGGGCGGACCAGTCCCCACAGCAGCGCGGTCGCACCGCTGCGCCGGACGGTCAAGGGCAGGCGGAACTCGTCGAAGCTCGGCTTGGCGTGTCCGGCCGCCGTGATCAGCCCGGACTGAAAGCCGCTGAGCGCGTCGTCATCGGTGAGCAGATACTGGGCGGTCGCCGCGATCCGCCGGTCGGTGCGCAGGATCCGCTCGGAGATCGAGCGGTACTCGGCCTGCTGGGCGAGCGGGACGCCGAGCGTGGTGTCGGGCGCGCTCTGGACGCCGAACTCGGTCACCCACACGGGCAGCGCCCGATGGGCCGCGCGGGTCAGCGCGACCTCCAGGCGCGCCATCACGCCGATCGTCACGTTGTCGCGATCGGGCGGCACGTAGAACGGGCCGCGGCGGTTGGCGTAGGGGTGGTGGGCCCAGCCGTCGATGCGGAGCCTCGCGCAGCCGGCGCAATAGACGCCGCGCAGGAACTGCAGCGGCGGGACGGACCGCTTGCGGTCGCCGCCCGGGGCGGTCTCGCCGCCCAACATGGTGTCCTTGGTCTGTCCCGCGGCCTCCAGGCCGCGCACCGCGGCCAGGTGCAGCCCGCGGTAGAGCTCCGGCGCCGCCGGCTTGCCCTTGACGTACTGCGGCCTGAGGAAGCGCGGGTGGTTGGGCTCGTTCCACATGCCCCAGGCATCGACCGCGTCGCCGAAGCGGCGGCCCGCGGCGGTCGCAAACGCACCGAACTCCGGAGCACTGGGGCGTGTGACCTGGTCGGTGTGGTCTGCGGTCGCCCACTTCGGCACGGGCGCGCTGAAGGTGATCAGCACGCGCCAGCCGCGTGCGTGCGCGGCATCGACGAGCCGGCCGTAGCCGCCCCAGTCATAGGCATTGGGATCGGTGGCGTCGAAGGCGGGGCGCACCGTGCTGCCCGCGGCGGGCGCGACGGCGGCCCACACGAGCGTCAGGCGCAGCGCGCGCACGCCGAGGGCGTCGAGCCGCGCCAGGGTGGCGTCGCGCGTGCTGTCGCGCACGGCGGCCGTGCCGGCGTCGAAGTACATCGGCACACGGGTGGAAGCCCGCGCGGCAGGGGCGGCGCAGGCGACGCAGAGGATGAGGGCAGCGGCCAGCGCCGCCCCTGAGCGGGCGTGTCGGGACATGGGAAGAGACGGCCCCGGGGCATCTCATCTGGGAGGACTTCAAACCACCCCGGGGCCGTGTTGGGAGAACGGCCCGGGGTGTGTGGAAGTTGCGCGGGAGCTAGGTGGTGGTGTCGCTCGGCGCCGCGTCGAGGGCCGGTGCGTTGGGCACCAACGGCTCCTTGAGCATCCCGTGCGGCGGCCGGTCGCCCGGCGCGCTGCCGCGCTCGTAGCCGGCGGCCTCGTAGGCCGCGTCCTGGTCGAGCGTCTCGCGCTCCAGCAGCTTGGTGGCCAGCCCGTCGAGGCGGTCGCGGTTCTCGCGCAGCTGGTCGACGGCGCGGACATAGCACTCGTCGACGATCCGGCGGACCTCGCGGTCGATCAGCTCGCGCGTCTCCTCGCTGGCCGGATCGGTCCCCGGGTACTGCGGCTCGTCGGAGATCACGGTGACCAGGCCGATCGCCTCCGACATGCCCCAGCGGCCGACCATCGAGCGCGCGATCTGGGTCACCTGCTGGAGGTCGGACTCGGCGCCGGTGGTGACCGACCCGTACACGATCTCCTCGGCCGCGCGGCCGCCCAGCGCGCCGACGATCCGGCCCAGCAGGTAGGCGGTGTCGTAGCCGTAGCGGTCGCTCTCGGGCGACTGGAAGGTGACGCCCAGCGCGCGGCCGCGCGGGACGATCGAGACCTTGCGGACCGGGTCGGCGCCCGGCTCCAGCATCCCCAGCAGCGCGTGGCCGCCCTCGTGGTAGGCGGTGCGCTCGCGCTCCTCGTGGCTGAGCGTGATGCGCCGCTCGGTGCCGAGGACGATCTTCTCGAAGGCGTTGTAGAAGTCGGCGGACTCGACCGCCTTGTGGCCCGCCTTGGCGGCGCCGAGCGCGGCCTCGTTGACGAGGTTGCGCAGATCGGCGCCGACCATCCCGGGCGTCGTCGCGGCGAGGCCCTTGAGGTCGACGTCGTCGGCCAGCGGGACCGAGCGCGTGTGGACCTCGAGGATCTTCTCGCGGCCCTCGACGTCGGGCGGGTTGACGGTGACGCGGCGGTCGAAGCGACCGGGGCGTAGCAGCGCCGCGTCGAGGACATCAGGTCGGTTGGTCGAGGCCAGCACGATGACGCCTTCAGAGCCCGTGAAGCCGTCCATCTCGGTGAGGATCTGGTTGAGCGTCTGCTCGCGCTCGTCGTGGCCGCCGAGCGACGCGCCACCGCCGCGCTGGCGGCCGATCGCGTCGAGCTCGTCGATGAAGATGATCGACGGCGCCGCGGCCTTGGCCTGGGTGAAGAGGTCGCGGACGCGGGAGGCGCCGACGCCGACGACCATCTCGATGAACTCGGAGGCCGAGATCGAGAAGAACGGCACGTCGGCCTCGCCGGCGACCGCACGGGCCAGCAGCGTCTTGCCCGTGCCGGGCTGGCCGGAGAGCAGGACGCCCTTGGGGATCATCGCCCCGAGCGAGCGGTACTTGTCGGGGTTCTTGAGGAAGTCGACGACCTCCTCGAGCTCGTCTTCGGCCTCGTCGATGCCGGCGACGTCGGCGAAGGTCGTGCGCGTCGCCTCGGCCGCGTCATAGCGCTTGGCCTTCGAGCGACCGAGGCCCGACAGGCCTGCGGCGCCGCCGCCCGCGCGGCGGGCGAGGAAGACGAAGAGGCCGACGAGCAGCAGCGTCGGGCCGAAGAAGAGCAGGATGTCGGCCAGCAGCGAGCGGCCGTTGTCCAACGCCTTGGCGGTGACGACGACGCCCTTCTGACGCAGCTGGCTGAGCAGCGCGTCGTTGGAAGGCGCGAAGGCCGGCCGGAAGGTCGTGAACTTCGTCTCGGCCTTGTGGTCGGACTCCTGGGGGTCGACCTTGGTCTTGAACGTGCCCTGCAGGCTGTCGCCCTTGGCGAAGACGCTCTTGACGTTGTCCTTGTCGACCTCGTTGAGGAACTGCGTGTAGGGCACCTCGATCCGGTTCGGCGAGCTCGGGATGAGCGAGGCGAACAGGAAGTTCAAGGCCAGCAGCGCGACGACGAAGTAGAGGAAGCGCCGGCCTCCGGGAGGCCGCGGCATGCCCATCGGACCCTTGGTCTTCTCCTTCGGTCCGCCCTCGACCCGCCACGGCGTCGGCTGGCGGTCATCCCTGCGGCGGGGTGCTTCTGGCTCAGGTGGCATGCGCTGGGGCGCAGTGTACGAAGCGCGACGGCGCGTCCGGGCCGCCGCTCGGTCCCGAACGATTATGTCGCCCAGCACGCGTCGTGCCGATGTGCTTCCCTTCACGGCTGTACACCAGCCGAGTCCCGGTGGCGCCGTGTCGCCGGGAGCGGGGGACCCAACTGGATCCGCGTGAGCGGGTCCCGGGGCGAATCGCCACCTCAGTGGCGTAGCGCAGCTCTTTCAGCGCGAGCCCGTCAGCTAACCCCGTAGGCGTGAAGAGCAAAGGAAGCACCCTTCGTGATCTACGAGTTCGAACGCGCCTGCCAGGCGTCCCTGGAGCGCTCTCGCGCGCGCCGCACCGCGGTGGCGCAGCGTCTTGCGACGATGCGCCGGCGGCGACGCCGGCGCGGCGGCAGCAGCTCGGTGGCGGTCTTCGGCGCCGTGCTGGCGCTCGGCGGCCCGCTGGCGCTGGCACAGACCAGCGCGCAGGCGCCGGCCCCGAGCACGCTGAGCGCCGGGTCGTCGGGCAACGCCGTCTCCGCCCTGCAGGCGGCCCTCGGCATCAAGCAGACCGGCAGCTTCTCGGCCGCGACAGCGCGCGCCGTGCGCTCCTTCCAGCGTCAGAACGGCTTGACCGTCGACGGCATCGTCGGCCCGCAGACCGCGGGCGCGTTGGGGTTGGCATCGGGGCCGGTGGCGAGCACCCCGAAGGCCGTCACGGCCTCCACCGGCTCCGGCTCGGGGACGCTGGCCAAGATCGCCCGGTGCGAGTCCGGCGGCGATCCGAGCGTGATCTCCGCCGACGGTCGCTACCGCGGCAAGTACCAGTTCACGCGCGCGACGTGGCGGGCGATGGGCGGCAGCGGCGACCCGGCCGCCGCGCCGGAGGCCGAGCAGGATCAGCGCGCGGCCGCCCTGCTGGCTGCGCAGGGCACTGCGCCCTGGCCGGCCTGCGGCCGGTAGTGCTTGGCGCAAGCGTCGCGCACCTGCGACGCTTGCGCCCGGTGTCTGCTTCCGATCAGCTCTCCCTGACGCTCGGTCCCACCTTCACGGTGCAGGTCGACGACCGCTTCAGCCCGGGGCTGACGGGTCGCCACGACCGTGCATATGCCTCGCCGCCGCAGCGGCGCGACGAGGCCCTCACGCTGGCGGCGCTGCTGCTCGACGCGGGCCAGGACCTCGATGGCGTGGGCCCCTGGCAGCGCGCGCTCGCCGGTGGCCGCCGGACGGTCCGGCTCGTGCCGGCGCCCGACGGCGCGGCGGCCTGAGCCGCCCGGCCGGGTTCTCAAGTCCCGCTGGACCGGTGCCGACTACCGGAGGGAGCGCGTGTCACCCTCCTTCCCGCTCACGTTTGACCTTCCTCATCCGAGGCCCTCTGTCTCAGCAGGGGGCTTCGGGAGTTAAGGACGCCGCACGCACGGCTCGGCCAGGCGCTCGTCGTCTGGACTCCGTATATGGGGGCTTGGGCGACGAGCGTCCGAATCTCGTCCCTGTCGCATACTGACGGGGTCCGGCGTGCCCGCCGGCGATCTCGACGCATGCGGCTCTCCCTCCTCACCGGCGCAGCGTGCGCCCTTCTGCTCAGCGCCTGCGGTGGCGACAAGCCGGCCAAGCCGGTCGGGAGCGTGCGCCTGCAGGTCACCGCGCCCCAGGACCTCGGGACGGTGCGGGCGGCGAGCGTCGAGGTGCGCGGGACGGTGACGCCGTCGAGCGCGTTGGTGACCGTCCGTGGCGAGCGCGCCCGCGTGGCCGGCGGTGCCTGGAGCGCGCGGATCAGCGTCGAGCCCGGCGTCAACGTCGTCGACGTCCTCGCCAGCGCCGGTCGCGCCCGCCCCGCGCTGACCGCCGTCCGCGTTCGCCGCGTGGTCGACGTGGTGGTCCCCGATCTCGTCGGCCTCGGCGCCGACGACGCGAAGAGCGCGCTCCAGGACGCCAACCTCAAGGGCGACCTCCAGACCACCAACGGCGGCTTCTTCGACGAGCTGCTCGGCGGCTCTCCCGAGGTCTGCGTGACCGATCCGAGCGCCGGCGCCCACGTCGACCCGGGGTCGACGGTCGTCGTGCAGCTCGCGCGTCGCTGCTAGCTCAGGCTCGCGGCTCGGTCGCGATCAGGTCGATCGCGGGCTTGCCGTCGCGGCGGATGACGCCGAAGACGATCCGGCCGGTGATCGGCGGCGCGCCGTCGCGGGTCACGGTGTAGCGGCCCTCGGCGCGACCGACCCGGCCGCCGGAGACCTGCAGGTCGTCAAGCGCGTAGTGCTGCACCTTGCTCGTCGCGAACTGGCGGTGGTACTCGCCGACGACCGCCACGCGGCCACGCTGCGCTGCGCCGCTCGCGCCCCAGCGCCGGACCGCGGGCGTCAGCGTGTGTCGCAGGGCCGCGTCGTCCTCGTTGCTGTAGGCCTCGGCGAAGGACTGCGCTGCGTTGCGCACCTCGCCGGCGGTCAACGGGCCCGTTGGCGTGCTGTCGCCGGCGGCCCAGCGGACGACGAGCACGGTCGGGATCGCCAGCACGGCGAGGGTCGCCGCCAGCGCGAGCTTGCGCCCGCGGCCGCGCTGGACCTTCACCGCGGCGGGGCGGCGCTGGTCGCGCGGCGGCGGCGATGGCGGCGTGTGTGCGCTCGCGCCGTTGGCCGCGCTCGCATGCTCGGTCGCGGCCGTCGCGGGCGCCATCACCGCCGTCGCTCCCGGCACCGGGGCGATGCGCGTCGGCTCGGCCTCCTCCGGCGTCGCGGCGCCGGTCGCCACCGAGCCGCGGGCCGTCGATACCCGCTCGCCGGTCGCCGCTGCTCGCGCCGCGCGGCCGAGGTCGCCCGCCGACGGATAGCGATCCTCCGGCGCCTTGGCCAGCGCCCGCGCGATCACGGCGTCGAAGGCCGCGGGCACCCCGGCGGTCTCCGACGGTCGCGGCGGTAGGTCGTGCAGGTGCGCGGTGATCGTCACCGGCACCGTGGCGCGCCGGAACGGCGGCGTCCCGGTCAGCGCCGTGAACAACACGCAGCCCAAGGCGTACACGTCGGCGCGCGCGTCGGTCGGCTCGCCGCGCAGGTGCTCGGGCGCCATGAAGTCGACGGTCCCGATCCAGTTGCCGCTGTCGGTGATGCGCGTGTCGGATGCCTGCACACGCGTGATGCCGAAGTCGCTGAGGTAGGCATGGTCGTTGTTGATGAGGATGTTGGCCGGCTTGACGTCGCGGTGCACGAGGCCCGCGGCGTGCGCGGCGTCCAGCGCGTCGGCGACCTGGGCGACGATCGACGCGGCGCGCGCCGGCGCCAGCCGTCCTTCCTGCCCGAGCAGGTGATGCAGGTCGGTCCCCGGCACGAAGCGCATGACGAGGTAGAGGTGGCCCTCTTCCTCGCCGGCCCCGTAGACCGGGACCACGTTGGGGTGCTCGATCGACGCCGTCATCCGCGCCTCGCGCTCGAAGCGCTCGCGCACATCAGGGTCCGAGGCCTGCTCGGTGGCGATCAGCTTCAGCGCGACGGGTCGCCCGAGCCGGAGCTCGGTCGCGCGGTAGATCACACCCATCCCGCCGCGGCCGAGGACCTCCTCGATGCGGCAGCCGGCGAACTCGCTGCCTGTCTGAAGGTCGGCCATCCACCCCTCATTCTGCCGCGTGCAGCGCTGCTACTCGCCGTGATCGCCGATCGGCGTCGACTGAAGCGCCTCTGCGACGCACACTGCAAGGCATGACCACCGTCTCTTTCCCCCAGGCCACCGACGACTCGTTCGCCGCCGACGTGCTCGAGTCAGACGTGCCCGTCCTCGTCGACTTCTGGGCCGCTTGGTGCGGGCCGTGCCGCGCGATGCACCCGATCCTCGACGCGCTTGCCGCCGAGCGTGACGATCTGCGCGTCGTCGGTCTCGACGTCGAGGCCAACCAGGTGATCGCCGCCAAGTACGGCGTCCTGTCGATGCCGACCTTCCTGCTCTTCCGCAACGGCGAGCCGATCCTGCAGCTCATCGGCTCGCGACCGCGCCGGCGGCTGGAGCAAGAGCTGGCGGAAGTGCTGTAGGGCGCGTCCGCGCCGTGGCGCCGGCGACACCCCGCGGCTGGGTGCTCTAACCCAGCGTCGCCCGCAGGTGCTCGGCCAGCAGGCGGGCGATCGGCGTCGGCGTCGCCCGCCGCGTGAGCAGCGCGACCGTGTGGACGGCGGTCGCGCCGGCGACCGTCGCCATGCCGACCTCCGGGCCTTCCAGCGACAGCCAGGACGCTGGGACCAGCGAGACGCCGAGCCCCGCGCCGACCAGGAAGCGCACCGCCGTCGGCTCGCCGACCTCGAAGAGCGGGACCGGGCCGAAGCCCTCGGCCGCGCACGCGGCCAGCGCGGCGCCGCGCAGCGCGGTGCCCGGCTCGGCGAGCACGAACGGGCGGTCGCGGACGTCCCAGAGCTTGACGCCCGTCGTGCCGGCCAGGGCGTCGTCGGGCGCCACCAGCAGCACGAGCGGCTCGGCGCCGAGCGCGAGCGCCTCGACGTCCTCGGGCAGCGCCGTGGCCTCTGGGAGGGCCGCGACCGCGAGGTCGACCGAGCCCTTGGCGACCAAGTCCACCACCTCGCTCGGGCCGCCCTGGCGCAGTGCGATCCGGACGCTCGGATGCTCGCGCCCGAAGCGCGCGAGCGCGGGTGCCAGCCGCAGGGCGTCGCCCGTCGTGGCGGCGGCGCGCACGCCACCGCGCAGCGTTCCCGCGTGCTCGTCCATCGCCGCCCGTGCGCCCGCGACGTCGCTCAGGATCGCCTCCGCGCGGCCGAGCAGCTCCTCGCCGGCGGGCGTGATCTCGACGCCGTGCGAGGTCCGGCGCAGCAGCTCCAGCCCCAGCTCGGTCTCCAGCCGCCGCACGGCTTGGGACACCGCCGACTGCGTGACGTACAGCGACTCCGCCGCGCGCCGGAAGTGCCGGTGGCGGGCGACCGCGGCGAAGTACTCGAGCTGTCGCAGGTCCATGCTGGTGCATTCTGCCCGCCGGTCCATGTCCATGGCCGCCGCGCGCTACTAGCGTGAGCGCCACATGGACACTTCAGAAGCTCGAGCTGCTCGAAGCGCTCGTCGGCGACGTGCTGACCGAGCAGTGCGGCGCCGACTTCGCCGAGACCGTGGCGTGGCTGCATGCGACGGCCGCCCGTGTGCGCAAGAGCGAGGAAGGCGCGGCCGAGGTGCTCCTCGCCCGCCTGCACGCGCTGTCCGAGGACGAGCTCGAGCCGATCATCCGCGCCTGCTCGCTGCAGCTCCAAGTCGCCAACATCGCCGAGGAGCGCGAGCGGCTGCGCCGCCGCCGCTCCTACGACGCCCAAGGCACGGTGCAGCGCGAGTCGCTGGCCGAGACCGCGGGCCTGCTGGGCGAGCACGCGGTCGATCCGGTCGCCGCGCTCGCCGACCTCCACGTCGAGCTGGTCTTGACCGCGCACCCGACCGAGGCCTCGCGGCGCTCCGTGCTCGACCACCAATGGGCGATCACCGAGCTGCTGGACCGCGTCGAGGACCCGCGGACCGGCCGCTCACGTCGTCGCGTGCTGCTCGACGAGCTGCGCGAGGTGCTGACGATCTGGTGGCAGACCGACGAGGTCCGCCGCGCGCGGCCCCATGTCGAGGACGAGGTGCGCCGCACGCTCTACGTCTTCGAGTCGGTGCTCTACGACGCGGTGCCCGCGGTGCTCGACGAGTTGGAGCGCGACCTGGGGCCGTTGCCCGCCACGCCGGTCCTGGAGTTCGCGTCGTGGCCGGGCGGCGACATGGACGGTCATCCGGAGGTCGGCGCCGCCACCGTCACCCGGACGATCGAGCTGCACCGGCGTGCCGCGATCCGGATGCTGCGCGATCGCGTCGCGCAGCTGGCCCGGCGCTTCTCGCACTCCGAGCGGCGGGTGACGGTGAGCGCTGCGCTGGCCGCGTCCTTGGCGCGTGATGCCGAGGAGCTGCCGGACGCGCGCGTGCTCCGTCGCCCCCATCACGCGTGGGAGCCGCTCCGGACCAAGTTGGGGTTCATCGAGCGCAGGTTGATCAACATGCTCGACGTCCGTGGGGGACAGGCCGGCTACGAGAGTCCTGCCCAGCTGCGCGCCGACCTCGAGCTGATCGCCGACAGTCTCGGCTCGCGCCACGTCGCACATGGCTCGCTGCGGCGGCTGCTGCGCCAGGTCGACTGCTTCGGCTTCCACCTCGCCGGGCTGGACCTGCGCCAGAACGCGACGGTCATCGACGCGGCGGTCGGCGCGCTGCTGCCCGGCTATGCCAATGCGCCTGAGGAAGAGCGTCAGGCGCTGCTCGGCGAGGCGATCGCGACCGGGAACGCCGGCCTGCGCCGCCGTCCGCCCGGAACCGCGGGCGAGCTGGTCGCCGCGCTCGACGCGGCCGCGCTGGCGTCGGAGGCCTACGGGCCCGAGGTCGTGCGCTGCCTGATCGTGTCGATGACCGAGCAGCCCTCGCACGTCCTGGGCGCGCGCTGGCTGGCACAGCGCGCGGGCACGGCGCTGGACCTGCGCTTCGTCCCGCTCTTCGAGACCCTCGACGACCTCGACCGCGCGTCGCAGACGATGGCCGCGCTGTACGCCTCGGCGCCGTACCGCGAGCTGTTGGCGACCCAGGGTGATCGTCAGGTCATCATGTTGGGGTACTCGGACTCGGGCAAGGACGGGTCCTTCGTCGCCAGCCAATGGGCGCTGCGCGGTGCGCAGCTCTCCCTCTCGCGCCAGGCCGCCGACGCAGGCATCGAGCTGGAGCTCTTCCACGGCCGCGGCGGCTCGACCTCACGCGGCGGCGGCCCGACCTACCGCGCGATCGTCGCCCAGCCGACCGGCTCGCTGCACGGTCGCATCCGGATCACCGAGCAGGGCGAGACGATCAGCTCGCGCTACGGCCACCCGGAGCTGGCTGAGCGGTCGCTGGAGCAGACGCTGAGCGCGGTGCTGTTGGCCTCCAACATCGCGCGGCCGGCGGCGTCGGAGGACTGGCGCGCCGACCTCGACCGACTCGCGCGCCGCTCGCGCGAGACCTACCGCGCGCTGGTCTACGAGGACCCGGACTTCGCGCGCTTCTTCTTTCAGATCACGCCGGTCGAGGCGCTCGCCGACCTCAACATCGGCTCGCGCCCGCCGTCGCGCGGGGGCGACGGCACGATCGAGTCGCTGCGCGCGATCCCGTGGGTCTTCGCGTGGACGCAGAATCGGATCCTGCTGCCGTCCTGGTACGGCGCGGGTACCGCGCTGGCCGAGGGCGATCTTGAGCGCTACCGCGCGATGCACGCGCGCTGGCCGTTCTTCGCGACGCTCATCTCGACGCTGGAGATGGCCCTGTTCAAGACCGACCTCGGCGTCGCCGAGCGCTACCTGCGGCTCGTCGACCCTGACCTGCGCACGCGCTTCTGGCCCCAGATCATCGCCGAGCACGAGAAGGTCAAGTCCTCCGTGTTGGCGATCACCGGCGGCGACCGGTTGCTCGCGGGGGCCGTGCGTCTCCAGGATCGTCTGGTCCACCGCGATCCGTGGGTCGATCCGCTCTCACACCTGCAGGTCGAGCTGCTGGAGCGCACGCGGGCCGACGCGACCGCCGATCGCCAGGCCCTCTTGGGGACGGTGACCGGGATCGCGTTCGGCCTACGCAATACGGGCTAGGCCAACGCGGCCGGAACCTCTGGCTTCAGCCCGCTGCGGATCTGCTCGCGCAGCTCCGGGGTGTCCTCGTGGCCATGCGCGGTGACGGCGTGGGTGATCGCGGCGTTGAGGATGTGCTCCTCGCTGCCGGACATCGCGAGATCGCAACCGCTCTCGCTGGGCATCTCCCGGCAGTCGATGTACATGCGGCCCATCAGGCCCTCCTGATTTGTGCGTGGAGGCGCCTCCCGACGTCCGACGGTACGCCCGTGCGCCGGGCGCGGTCAAGCAGGTTGCGGCGTGGGTTCTAGGCGCCGGCGTCGGCCGCGCGGGCGGTCTCGCCCAGGACGGCGTGCAGCGCGTCGGCGCGCAGCGAGGCCATCGGGTCGATCAGCGCGGCGACGAGCGGGTGGATCGCCTGGTCGTCCTCGCGCATCCAGCCGCGCTCGTCGGCGGCGGCGAGCCACTCCGACAGCGCGTCGTGCAGCGCGACGAAGCGCGCGAGCTGCAGGATGACGGTCGCGTGGGCGCCCTGGTCGGCGAGCATGTGCAGCTCGTCGGAGAGGCCGGTCAGCTCGCGCAGGGCGAGCACGTCGTCGGTGCTGAGGGCCTGATGGCGGTGGCGCTCGAGGCGAATCGCCTCCGCGGCGCGGGCCGTGGCGTGGAGCTGCTCGGCCGAGAGATCGAACGACACGTTGCAGACGGGGGTTCCGTCTGCGGCGTGGAGCGTGCGGAGCTCGGCGTTGACCATGACGTGACGCTAGCGACCTGGAAGGACGCGCAACGTTGTTCCCAGGTTATCGGCCGTTGACGCGTGGCTCTGGAGATCGGCCGCGTGTCCGGTCAGGAGAGCGCCCCTTCGAGCGTGAAGATCCGGCGCAGGATCGCGATCGACGTCGCGTAGGTCGAGTCCATGCCGTAGTAGCTCATGCCGCGCGCGCCGAGCGTGCGCGCCTGCGTGAACGGGGTGTCTGAGGCGTAGTGGACGATCCCGAAGTCGATCGGGAGCTTGGAGAAGTTGACCTGCTCGCCGACGGGGTAGCGGTCGGGCTCGGCGATCTCGTAGACCGCGTCGCAGTAGGGCCCGGCCTCCATCTCGACGACGGTGTAGGCCTCGCGGTAATAGCGGTCGAGGTAGTTGCGGTTCTGCAGGAAGGTCGACCGGACCGTGACCGCACGCTGGTTGTCGAGGCCGGAGCCGAAGCGCAGGTAGGGCGCGATCGCGTCGAAGTCGAAGGCGTTGTCGAGCCAGTAGGTGGTGCCCGAGTGCTCGTCGTGGATCGTGCTGGAGATCATCACGTCGCCGACGTCGGCGTTGAGCGTGGCGGCCTTGCCGAGGACGTAGACGCCGCGCAGCGTGTCGCGGTCCTCGGTGATCTCGCGCAGGATGTTGTAGGCCGCGAGCCCGAGCGGGTAGTCGATGTTGATCAGGACCGCGCGGCTGGCCTGCAGGGCGTCGGCGTCGACGTTGCCGAGGCGGTCGTCGATCGCGGCGGGGTCGAGCTTGCTGAGCGGCATGACCTGGGCGGCGACGCGCAGGCCCGACTCGGCGTTGAGGTGCAGGATGCCGCGCGCGGCCTCGGCATAGCGGCGCGTCTGCGGGCCGGGCTCGGAGATCGCCTGCTCGCGGGCGAGGAAGTACAGGAAGTTGTTCCACGAGCCGGCGGTGCGCTCTTCGCGGAAGGCGGCAAGCTCGTCCTGGAGGTCGCGCGGGCCGGCGCGCTGGACCCAGTCGACGAGGTCGGTCTCACGGGCGCGGGCGTCGCCGGAGAGCAAGTTGACCAAGGAGTGGGTGTTGGAGGAGACGAAGTAGATCGGGGCGTCGCGACCGATGCCGTGGTCGCGCATGGTGTTGGCGACCGGCGCCCACCAGCGGCGGGTCAGGCGCGCGTAGGAGGCCTGCGAGCCGCCGAGCATGCGGACGCGCAGCGAGAGGTTGGTCTCGGCGACCTCGCCGAGGCGGCGCGCGAACGCGGTGCCCCACGCTTCCTGCAGTCGCTCCCAGTCGTCGACCGAGCCGCCGAGCACGCGCGCGCACTCGTCGGCGCCCGGAAGTCCCTGCGGCCGCGGCCAGCCGATCGCGCGCAGCTTGCGCCGCAGCTTGTTCCACTCGATCTGGTAGGCGACGAGCGTCGGGACCAGGTCGTCGACGTCGGAGGTCGAGGAGAGCAGGACACCCCACTGGCCGTCGGGCCCCTCGTGCCACTGCCTGCGGCGGGCGGGTGCCTCGGTGGTCGGCCAGTCGGTGAGCGGCAGGCCGACGGCGGCGAACTGCTCCTCCTCCTGACCCATGACCACGACCCGGCCCTGGTAGATGCTCGCGGGAAGCCGCTGCGTCGCGTACAAGAACGCACCGAGGTCGAGCTCCTCCGCACCGGCGAACGGATGCAACGAGGACTCGATCGCGATGTGCGACGACTCCAAGATCCTCAACTTCGTCTCACCTCGCGACCGCAGCAGGGTCGAGTAGGTGCGCTGGTAGAGCTCGACGTCGGAGGGCATTGGCGTGCGGGTATACCGCACCCAGGGCCGGCAGGGTGACTATTGGCCGCTGACAGGACCGCCCAGACAGAACGACGAAGGGGCGCCCGCTGGGCGCCCCTTCGAAGAGCTTCGACGCGGGCCGGCGTCGGAGCGGCTGGACCTCAGCGGTGGCTCAGCCGCAGCCGGTGTTGTTGCCGCAGGACGAGCAGGTGTAGCAGGAGCCGGTGCGCTGCATCATGCCGCCGCACTGGTTGCAGGCCGGGCCGAGGTCGAGGCCGGACAGGCGTGCCGGGCGGACCGGCGGCGTGTCGGTCAGCGCGGACGTCGGCGGCTTGGAGGCGCCGTTGGACGGCGTCGCCTGCGGCGTGGCCGGGCCGGCGGTGTCGGACGAGAAGGTCACGGCCTCCTCGGCCGCCTTCTTGGCCCGGACCTCGGCGGTCAGGATCCCGAGCTCCTCCTGGATCTCGGCGTCCAGGAAGCGCGAGGCGAGCCAGCGCATGATGTAGTCGGGCATCGACTTCGCGAACGGGATCTCCGGGTTCTGGGTGATCCCTTCCGGCTCGAAGCGCATGTAGGCGAACTTCGAGACAAGCGTCTCGAGCGGCACGCCGTACTGCAGCGCGATCGAGATCGCGGTCGCGAACGAGTTCATCATGCCGCGGAGGGTCGAGCCCTCCTTGCCGACGTCGGTGATGAAGATCTCGCCGACCTGGCCGTCCTCGTACATGCCGGCCGTGATGTAGCCCTCGTGGCCGCCGATGTTGAACTTGTGCGTGATCGACTGGCGCTCACGCGGCATCTTGTTGCGACGCGGCCCGATCGACTCGAGCTGCTTGGCGACCTCGTCCTTGACGGCCTGCGCGAACTCCTCGGAGTCCAGCGACGGCACCAGCGCCTGATCCTCCTGGGCGTCGGTGCGCAGCGCCTGCGCGGTCTTGGAGCCGTCGCGGTAGATCGCCAGCGCCTTGACGCCCAGCCGCCATGCCTGCGTGTAGGCGTCGACGATGTCCTCCACCGTCGCGGTGCTGGGCAGGTTGACCGTCTTGGAGATGGCGCCCGAGATGAAGGGCTGGACCGCGCCCATCATCTTGATGTGGCCCATGTGGCTGATGGCGCGCGAGCCGACGGCGACGTCGAAGACCTCGAGGTGCTCGTCCTTGATGCCGGGCGCCTCGACGATCGTGCCGTACTGGTCGATGTGCGCGACGATCTGGTCGATCTCGGCCTGCTCGTAGCCGAGCGTCTGCAGCGCGAGGCCCACCGTCTTGTTGACGATGATCATCGAGCCGCCACCGACGAGCTCCTTGTGCTTGACCAGCGAGAAGTCGGGCTCGACGCCCGTCGTGTCGCAGTCCATCAGGAACGAGATCGTGCCCGTGGGCGCGAGCACCGTCGCCTGCGCGTTGCGGTAGCCGTGGGTCTCGCCGACCTCGACGGCCTCGTCCCAGACCTCGCGGGCCGCGGCCAGCAGCGTGTCGTCGCGGCCGGTGCCGACCGGGATGTGCGCCGTCGCATCGCGATGCATGCGCATCACATTGTTGTGCGCGTCGCGGTTCTCGGCGTAGCGCTCGTAGGGGCCGATCGCCGCGGCGACCTTGGCCGACTGCAGGTACGCGCGGCCGGTCATCAGCGCCGTGATCGCGGCGGCCGTCGCGCGGCCGGCGTCGGAGTCATACGGCATGCCGTTGGCCATCAGGTACGCGCCGAGGTTGGCGTAGCCCAGGCCGAGCTGGCGGAACGCGCGGGCGTTGACGCCGATCTCCTCGGTCGGGTAGCTCGACGGCCCGACGACGATCTCCTGCGCGAGGAAGACGACGTCGACGGCCTTCTCGAACTTCTCGACCTCGAAGGTGCCGTCCGGGCGGCGGAACTTCATCAGGTTGAGCGATGCCAGGTTGCAGGCCGAGTCGTCGACGTGCATGTACTCCGAGCACGGGTTCGAGGCGTTGATGCGCCCCGAGTTCGGGCACGTGTGCCACTCGTTGATGATGGTGTCGTACTGGACGCCCGGGTCGGCGCAGCGCCAGGCGGCGTCGCCGATCTTGCGCATCAGGTCGCGCGCCTGCATCGGCTCGCCGATCGGCTTGCGATCCGCGCGCGCCAGCGTGCGCCACTCGGCGTCGGCCTCGACGGCCTCCATGAACTCGTCGGTCACGCGGACCGAGTTGTTGGCGTTCTGGTACTGGATCGACTTGAAGCCGTCGCCGTCGATGGACATGTCGAAGCCCGCGTTGCGCAGCGCCTCGGCCTTGTCCTCCTCCTTGGCCTTGCACTCGATGAACTCGACGATGTCCGGGTGGTCGACGTCGAGCACGACCATCTTGGCCGCGCGGCGCGTCTTGCCGCCGGACTTGATCGTGCCGGCCCAGGAGTCGGCGCCGCGCATGAAGGAGACGGGGCCGGAAGCGGTGCCGCCCTTGCTCAGCGGCTCCATCGACCCACGGATGTTGGACAGGTTGATGCCCGACCCGGAGCCGCCGCGGAAGATCCGGCCCTCGCGCGTGTTCCAGTCGAGGATCGAGTCCATCGTGTCCTCGACCGAGAGGATGAAGCAGGCCGAGCACTGCGGCGACTCTTCGAAGCCGACGTTGAACCAGACGGGCGAGTTGAACGCCGCGAGCTGGTGGAGCAAGATGTAGGTGAGCTCGTCCTGGAAGACGTCGCCGTCCTCCGCGGTCGCGAAGTAGCCGCGCTGGCGGCCCCAGTCGGAGATGGTGCCGGCGACGCGGCCGATCATCTGCTTGACGGAGCGCTCGCGCGCGGGGGAGTCGATCTGGCCACGGAAGTACTTCTGCGTGACGATGTTCGTGGCGTTCTGCGACCACGTCTTGGGGAACTCGACGTTGTCCTGACGGAACGAGCCGACGTCTGCGGTGCGCAGCTCCCAGTCGACGGTGTCGAACGGGGCAACCCCCGCGGTGGTGAAGTACCGCTCGATCGACAGTGCGCGACCCGGCTGGATCTCCGATGCGAATGCGGTCTGTGGTGCTGTGTCCATGCGCCTCTGCTTCCTTCCTCGCCGCCGGCCCGCGGCACGCTCGAAACCTTGAAGGTGGGTCGAGCAGGGTGGCGTATGGGTCGGTCGGAAAAGTGCCGCCGGCGACGTTCGGGCCGCTCTTTCGGCGGAAACTTCTTCTCGTCCAGTGTAGGCCCGCGGTGGGCCTAGCGACCGAGGCGGACCCAGTCTCGGAACTCTGCCCACGCGGCAGACGTCCGCCAGCCCGCCTCAGCCGTCGCGTGACGCCACCGGACCCACGACATGGGCTCCCAGGCCCACCACCGGGCGGCGCCCCAGAGCGCGGCCGCGAGGAGCAGGAGAAGGCCGACGGCGGCGAGCAGGATGATCGTCGTCGTGTCGTCGTCCGACGACGGACGGGCCTTGGTGCCGGAGGTCCCGGCGGGGACAGCGGTGCTCGCCGGTGCCGCGGTCGTGGCCGGCGTTCCGGTGCTCGGCGGAGCGGTCGTGCTCGCCGTCGGCGGAACGGCTCCAGCCGGGACCGAGGATGTGGCAGGAGCGCTCGAGGTCGCCGTGCTGGGCAGGCCGGCCGTCGCGCTGCCGCGCGTCGTGGTGCTGGGCTGCGACTGGCTCGGGGTCTGCGCGAAGGCGGACGCAGGCGTGGCCAGCGCGGCGCAGCAGATCCCGGCGGTGAGGAGGCGGCGGCGCATCCGGCGCCACAGGCTAACGAAGACCCGGCCCCGCCCACACCCGCCGTCACTCATCGCAGGACGTCGGTGAGCCCGCCGGTCACGAGCGCCACGCCCGCCACGACCGCGATGAAGAGCAAGGCCATGACGACGAGGCGCTCGCGGCGGACCTCCGGCGCGAGCAGCGTGCGGTCCTCGCCGTCCTCGCCGAGTGCGGCCAGCAGCTCGTCGTCGATGACGAGCCCGGCCGCGGGGGACGTGGCCCGGGCGCGCTGTGCGTCGTCGCGCAGCGCCTCGAGCTCGGCCTGCAGTGCGGCCTCGCGCTCGCCGGCGGTCGCGTGCGCGGTGTCGACCTCGGCGCGTAGCTGCTCCTCGCGCTCCTGGGCCTCGGCGAGCGCCGCGTGCAGCGCGTCATGCTGGGCGGTGAGGCGGGTGATGTCGTCCTGCTCGGCGCCGCTGCGCTCCAGGCGCGAACGCAGCTCGGCCTCACGCTCGCGACCCTCGGCCAGCGCGCCCTGGATCTCGGCGAGGCGATCGGTGAGATCCGCTTCGCGAGCGGTCGCAGCATCGGCGGCTCGCTCCAGCTCGGCAAGGCGCACGATGGTGGTCGTGCCGGCGTCGTCGGCCTCGGCGAGGCGGTTGCGGGCGTCGCGGAGCTCGGTCTGCAAGGCGACGACCTGGGCCTCTGCGGCGGTGGCGCGTTCGGCGTCCGCCTGGCGCCCGGACGCCGTGCGCTGCTCGGCGCCGGCCGCGCGCTCGCTCTCGGTACGGATGCGGTCATGAGCGTCGGCGAGCGCCTGCTGGAGCTCGGCCGTGCGCGGCTCGCTGTCGGAAATGCGGGCCAGGAGCTGCCGCACGCTCGGCCTCGAATGCCGCGACCCGCTCGGCGTGATCGGCCTGGGCGGCGACCAGACGGCCCTCGGTGGACCGGGCGCGCTCCTCGGCGGCGGTCTGTGCGGCCGCGAGCCGCTGATCGGCCTCGTGCTGCGCGGCCTCGATGGAGGCATCGGCCTGCGCGCGGGCGTCGGCAACGACGGCGGCGATCTGTGCCTCGGCGTCGGCCTGAAGGCTTGCACGGGCGGTTTCGAGATCGTGCTCGGCCTGGGCCCGAGCGGCGTCGAGCTGCGCGGCGGCCTGGGCGTGCGCCGTCGCGACCTGCTCGTCGACCGTGCTGCCCGCCTCGGCGCGGATGCGCGCGATCTCGTCCTCGGCCGCAGCGACACGCTCCTGTGCCCGCTGATGCGCGCGGTCGGCGGTGGCCTGCGCCTCGGCGCGGACGGCCTCGAGCTGCTCGGCGGCGGCTTCCCGTTCGCGGGTGAGATCGTCCTGGACGGCGGTGAGCTGCGCGCGGATTTGCGCTTCCGCGTCGGCGACGCGCGCGACCGCCTGCTCCTCGGCCGCGGCGAGCTGCTCGGCGGACTCGGCCTGGAGTGCGGTGATGCGCGCGGCGGCTTGCTCCTCGACGGCAGCGATCCGCGCTTGCGCCGCATCCTGCGCCGCGGCGACACGAGCCGCTGCGTCGGTCTCCAGCGCCGCGAAGCGCGTAGAGGATCCCGCCTCGGTCGCCTCCATCTGCTCGTGCACGGCGGCGAGACGGGTTGCGGCTTGGGCCTCGACCGCCGAGGCCTGCTCACGCGCCGCTGCGACCTGCGCCGTCGCCTCGGCTTCGACCTCCGCCAGCCGCTCCTGCGCCGCGACCTCGACCGCTCGTAGTTGCTCAGCGGCCGTCTCGCGCTCGCGGACCAGGGCGCCCTGGGTCGCCGCCAGTCGCTCCTGGGCGTCGGCGCGCGCCGCTTCGATGCGCTCGGCGAGCAGGCTGCGCTCGTGCTCTTGCTCGGCGACGATCGCGGCCACCCGCGCATCGGCGTCGGCCTCGGCGGCCGCGATGCGGTCGAGCTCGTCCTGCAGCGCGATGATCCGCGCCTCACCCTCGGCCCGTGCGGCGGCGACGCGCTCCTCGGCGTCGGCCTGGGCCGCGGTGCGCGCGGCAGCGATGGCCGCGCCCGCGGCCTCGGCCTCCGAGGTCGCCTCGTCGCGCGCTGCTCGCGCATCAGCCTGGGCACGCGCGACGGCGGCCTCGGTCTCCGCGGTCGCCTGCTCGCGTGCCGCTCGTGCATCGGCCTGCGCGCGTGCGACCGCGGCCTCGGCGTCGGCGATCTCGAGCTGCGGTCTGCGCTCGCGCTGCCTCCAGCGCCTCGCGCGCGTCCTCGATCGCCTCCGCGCGCGCCCGCTCGACCGCCGCCCGCGCCGCGGTGACCTGCTCGTCGGCGTGGGCCTGCGCCGCGCGCGCCTCGGCCTGGACGGTGGCGACGCGCGCCTCGCCCTCGGCCTCGATCGCGGAGATTCGCTCATCGATCTCGGACCGTGCGCGTGCGACGGCCTGCTCGGTCGCGGCCTCTGCTTGCGCTCGCGCTTGCTCGGCGGCGGTGGCGCGCTCCTCCGTCTCGGCCACCCGCACACGGGCATCCGCCTCGACCGCTGCCACATGCTGCTCGGCCGCCGCCCGTGTTGCCGCGACGCGCCGCTCGGCCTCGTCGCGGGCGGTCGCGACCTCGTCGGCGACGGCGGCGCGTGCCGCGGCCACCTGCTGTGCGACCTCGTCGCGGGCCGTGGCGGCTTCGATCTGTGCGGCGGAGACCAGCTGGTCGGCTTCCGCCCGAGCTGCGGCGACCTGCCGTGCGATCTCCTCGCGTGCCGTCGCGGCGTCTGCCTGCGCGACGGCGACGCGTTGCTCGGCCTCTGCAAGTGCTGCCGCGACTTGCTCGTCCGCATCCGCCTGGGCGGCGGTGATCTGCTGAGCGACCTCATTGCGGGCGGCTTCCGCTTCGGCCTCGGCAGCGGCGACGCGTTGTGCGGCCTCAGCACGCGCCGCTGCGGACTGCTCCTCGGCGGCGGCCTGTGTGGCGGCGATCTGCCGAGCGACGTCATCGCGCGCCGTCGTGGCCTTTGCCTCCGCGGCGGCGACGCGCTCCTCTGCCTCGGCGCGTGCCGAGGCGGTCTGCTCAGCGGCCGCTGTTTGCGCTGCGGTGATCTGTTGAGCGACCTCATCACGCGCCGCGGCGGCCTCGGCCTCCGCTGTTGCGATGCGTTGCCGGGCCTCCTCGTGTGCTGACGCGAGTTGCTCATCCGCGGCGGCCTGCGCGGCGGCGATCTGCGCGGCGACGTCGTCTCGTGCGGTGGCGGCCTCTGCTTGCGCTGTTGCGATGCGTTGCCGGGCCTCGTCCCGCGCGGTGCGAATCTTCTCGTCGGCGGCCGCCTCCACTGCGGCGACCTGCTGCGCGATCTCCTCGCGTGCCGCGGCAGCCTCGGCCTGTGCCGCAGTGACCTGCTGCTCGGCTTCCTCGCGCGCCGTCGCGGCCTCGGCCTGCGCCGCGGCGAGGCGTCGCCGGGTGCTCGTGGCGGCCTCGGCGACCTCCGCACGGAGTGCCGTGATCTGCTGCTCGGCCTCGTCGCGTGCCGCGGTGGCGTCGGCCTGTGCCGCGGCGATCCGCTGCTCGGCCTCCTCGCGCGCGGCCGCGATCCGCTCCTGGGCCTCGCGCCGCGCGGCGGACGCGTCGGCCTCGGTGGCGGCCTGCGCGGCGGCCAGGTGCTCCTCGCCCTCGGCCCGTGCGGCGGCCACACGCTCCTCGGCCTCGGCCCGTGCGGCCGCGACCTGCGCCGCGGCCTCCTCGCGCGCTGCGGACGTCTCGCGCTCGACGGCCGCCTGCGCCGCGGCCACGCGCTGCTCGGCCTCGTCGCGTGCGATCCGGGCTTGCTGCGCTGCGGCCTCCCGTGCCGCGGTGATCTGCTGCTCGGCCTCCTCGCGCGCCGCAGACGCCTCTGCTGCAGCCGTCGCGCGAGCGGCGGCCACACGCTCCTCGAACGACGCCTCCTGCGCCGTGGCCTCCTCGCGCGCGGCCGCCTCCGCGGCCCGCGCGGCGACCAGCTCGTCCTGCAGCTCGTCGAGGACCGCGGTCGCCTTCGCCTCGGAGTCCTCCAACCGCCGGCGCAGCGCATCGGCCTCGGTGGCGGCCGCCGCGTCGGTCTCCCGGAGCTGCGCGCGCAGCGCGTCGGCCTCGGCCGCTGCCGACGCCTGTGCCTCCTCCAGCCGCGTGCGGAGGCCCTCGGCCTCCGAGGCAGCGACCTCGGCCGCCTCGACCGCGGCGCGGCGCAGGCGCTCAGCCTCGCGCGCCGCTTCGGTCTCGGTCGTCGCCAGCCGCCCCTCGACCTTGGTAACCCGCTCTTCGGCCGCGCGCTCGACCGCCGCCAGGCGCTCGCGCAGGCCCGCCGCCTCGGACTCGCCCGACGCCTCGACGACCGCGAGCCGCTCGTGCAGCGCGGCGAGCTCGTCGTCGGCAGCGCGTTGGGCCTCCTCCAGCCGCGCGTGCAACGTCTTCGCCTCGGTCGCCGCCTCGGCCTCGGCCGCCGCCAGCCGCTCCCGGACCGCCGCCGCCTCGGCCGCCGCGCGGCCGGCGCGCTGCTCGGCGTCGGCGAGCCAGTTGCGGAGGTCGTCGGTGTCGGCCTGCAGCGCCTGCTGTGCGCCCTCGGCGTCGGCCTGGGCGGCGCTCAGCGCGGCCTGCAACGCCAGCGCCTCCTGCGTCCGCGCCGCCTCGGCCTCTTCCAGTTGGGTCCGCAGCGTCGCGGCCTCCACCGCCGCCGCGTCGCGATCTCCGGTCGCCGCCACCAGGCGCCGGCGCAGCGATCCGGCCTCCTCGGCGCGCGCCCGCGCCTCGGTCAGCTCGGCCTCGACGCGGGCCAGGCCCGCGGTCGCCTGCTCGGCCAGCGCCGCGCGCTCGGCGGCGGCGGTCGCCGCCACGCGCACCTCCTCCAGCTCGGCGCTCGCCGCCTCCGCGCGCGCCTCGGCCTCGCGTCGTGCCGTGTCCTCGGCGTCGATGCGCCGGCGCGCCTCGCGCAGCTCGGAGGAGAGCAGCGCCGCCCGCTGGGCGGACTCGTCGGCGCTCTCGCGCGCCGCCTGCTGGGCCTCGGCCTCGGCTGCCCGCCGCGCCGCGCGCTCCTCGCGCACCCGCGTCGTGAGGTCGTCGGCGCGACGTGCGGCGGCCTCGGCGCGCTGGGCGAGCGCCTCGGTCTCGGCCAGCCTCTGCTCCAGCGCCTGGATGCGCTGCTCGGCCTGCTCGGCGCGGCGCTGCGCGGTCCCGGCGCTCAACAGCGCCTGAGAGCGCTCGTCCTCGATCGTCTCGGCGCGCTCGCGCAGCTCCGTCAGCTCGGCGGCGCGCGCCTCGGCGACCTGCCGCGCCTCGTCGACCGCGGCCAGCCGCGCCTCGGCCGCACGGGCCGCTCGGCTCGCGCGCTCGGCGACCTCCTGGGCGGCGGCGATCTCGCCCTCGCGCTCCTCCAGCGCACGACGCGCCTCGTGAGCGACCTCGACCGCTTGGCGCGCCTGCTCGGCGGCCCGCGTCGCGCGCTCGCGGTGCTCGCGGGCACGCTCCTCCTCGGCGGTGGCGCGCTCGCTGGCGCGCACGCGCTCTTCGGTGAGGGCGTCGACGGCGCCGGCGCGGGCGGCCTCGGCGTGGGAGGCGAGCTCGGCGATCCGGGAGGCCTCATTGGCCGCCTGCTGGGCGATCGAGTGCGCCTCGGCCGCCCGACGCTCGGCGTTCTCGCGGGCGGCGCGCTCCTCGGTCAGCCGCGCATGCAGCGCGGTGACGTCGGACGCGCGCGCCAGCTCGCCGACGTCCAGCGTCGACGGTGGCTCCTCCGTGGGACGCACCAGCCGTCGCAGGCCGCCGCGGCCGCGCTCGGGTTCAGCGGCGGGCGGCTCCTCGACCACAGCCTCTGGTGGCGGCGCCACCGGCACCGGCCGTCCGCCGCGCGCCGTCGGCCGCGGCAGATCCGTGATCTGGCCACGCCCCGCCTGCAGCGCAAATGCCACGCGCGCGCTCGCCACGACCTCGGCCGGCGCGCTGAACGCCGCGCGCCACGGCGGGCCGTCGGGCCCGACCAGCGGCGCCGCGTCCTCCGGGCCGGGCAGTGGCGAGAGGCGGTGCGTCCGGCGTCCGTCGTCGAGCAGCAGCAGCGGCATCGGCAGGCGCTCGCGCGACGGGCCGACCCAGCGACCAGCGATCCGCAGCAGCACCGTGCCGGGACCTGCGGGGACCTGCTCGAAGGACTGAACCTCGAAGCGCGGAGTCATGGGGGAAGGGCGCAACGAACCCGGCGTCGCCCGCCGATCGTAGTCGCCGGCCCGGCTATTGCAGGCGCTTGAGCACTGTTAGGGCGGCTGCGAGGACAACGTCGGGCGGGTCGGCGCCGTCGAGGACGACGTAGCGATCGCGCTCCTGCGCGGCCAAGGCGTCGTAGGCCGCGACGACCGCGGAGAAGAACGGTTCGCCCGCCTGCTCCAGCCGATCCTCATCGCTGCGGCGTGCCGCGCCCACCTCCGGGTCGACCCGCAGGTAGAGCGTCAGGTCCGCGACCAGCCCCGCCGTGGCGAAGCGGTTGAGCTCGGCGATCTCCTCGACGCCGAGGCCGCGGCCGGCGCCCTGGTAGGCCAGCGAGGAGTCCACGAAGCGATCCAGGATCACGTCCCGTCCCGCGGCCAGGAGCGGCAGGAGCTTCTCGCTCACCAGCTGCGCCCGCGCCGCCGCGTACAGCAGCGCCTCGGCGCGTGGATCGACCTCCAGCGCCGGGTCCTTGACCAGCTCGCGGATCCGCTCCGACAGCACCGCGCCGCCCGGCTCGCGCAGGACGGTGACGTCCGGGAGTGCCGCCGCGATGCCCTCGGCGAGCGTCGTCTTGCCCGCGCCGTCGATGCCCTCGACCGCGATCAGTCGTCCACGCGTCGCCATCGCCGCGTGACAGTACCCTGGCCCGCGCATGCTCGAGGTCGTCGATCGCCATCCCCACGCCCGTGCGGTCCTGCACGCGGCGGTGCCGCCGGACGGGTCGCCGTCGCACGCCTACCTCTTCCACGGTCCGGCCGGGGCCGGCAAGCGCGAGGCTGCCCGCGCCTTCGCCGCCGAGCTGTTGGCCGAGGGCGCGGCCGATCCGGAGAACGCGCGGCGACGCGTTGTCGAGGGCGTGCATCCCGACCTCACCTGGGTCCGTCCGAGCGGTGCGGCCGAGATGCTCGTCGGTGACATCGAGGAGCCGGTGATCGGCGCCGCCTCGCGCACGCCGTTCGAGTCCCGGCGCCGGGTCTTCGTGATCGAGGGCGCCGACACGATGAACGACCAGGCGGCCAACAAGATGCTCAAGACGCTGGAGGAGCCGCCGCCCTTCGCGCACCTCGTCTTGCTCACCGACAAGCTGGGCAACATGCTCGCGACGATCCTTTCGCGCTGTCAGCTTGTGCGCTTCGAGGCCGCGACGCCCGCGGAGTTGAGCACCCGTCTGCAGACCAAGCACGGCGTCCCGCCGCTGACCGCCGATGCTTGTGCACGGCTGGCGCTGGGGGATGCCGAGCGGGCCCTTGCGTTGGCGCTCGCCGAGGGGCCGGCGTTGCGCGACGCCGGTGAGAAGTTCGCGCGCGCCGCGCTGCACTCGACGCTGGCGTCGCGCCCGCATGTCGCGTTGCTGGACCTCGCGCGTGCACGGGGTGACGTCGCTGCCACGGCGGTCGCCGAGCGGATCGCCGAGGATGCTGACCTGTTACCCGACCGCGAGGCCAAGCGCGCCAAGCGGGAGGGGGAGACGGCCGGCAAGCGCGCGCATCGCCGCGCGCATGCGGCGACGCTCGATCACGGGATGCAGCTCGTCGGCCTCTGGCTGCGCGACGTCGCCTGCGTCAAGGACGGCGTGCCCGAGCTTGTCCACCATGTTGATCGCGTGGCCGAGGTGAGCGCTGACGCCGAGGCGTCGGACGCGTCGGCCAACCGGTTGCGCGACGCCGTCGGACTGGTCGAGGAGGCGCGCACGATGCAGATCCTCAACCCGTCTGAGGAACTCGCGCTGGAGGCGTTGTCCTCCAAGATCGAGCGCCTGCTGCACTGAGGCGACGCGACCGGAGGCACGGCGGCTCAGCCGTTCAGCGCTCCGCCTGCCACCAGCGCGAGCACGACCACGCCGAGCACGACTCGGTACACGACGAACACGGTCACCGGATGGCGGGCCAAGTACTTCAGGAACCACGCGATCGACGCGTAGCCGACGATGAAGGCGAAGATCGTGGCGATGATCGTCGGGACCGCGCCGGCGCCACCGCCGCTGCCGACGTCCTTCAGCTCGAAGAGGCCCGACAGCACGACCGCGGGAACCGAGAGCAGGAACGAGTAGCGCGCCGCCGCGGCGCGCTCCAAGCCGAGGAAAAGGCCGGCCGAGATCGTCGAGCCGCTGCGGCTGACGCCCGGCACGAGCGCGGCGGCCTGCGCGAAGCCGATGATGATCCCGTCGCGCATCGTCAGCGACTCCACGCCGCGGTCCTTGCGGCCGACCTTCTCGGCCAGCTCCAGCACCAGGCCGAGCACGATCAAGGCGATGCCGATCAGCACGAGCTGGCGCGCGTCGGTCTCGATCTTGTCCTTGAACAGCAGGCCGAGGATCGAGATCGGGATCGTGCCGACGATCAGGTACCAGCCCAGGCGGGCGTCCAGCGTGCCGCGGGCCTCGGGGTCGCGCAGCGAGCGCAGCCATGCCCGCGCGATGTTCCACAGGTCGTGGCGGAAGTACAACAGGACGGCCGCCATCGTCCCGAGCTGGACGACCGCGGTGAACGCGGTGCCCGGGTCGTCCCAGCCCGCGAAGGCCGGGACGAGGCGCAGGTGCGCGGTGGAGGAGATCGGCAGGAACTCGGTGAGCCCCTGCACGATTCCGAGGACGATGGCCTGAAGTGCGTCCATGTGCGCGGCGGACAGTAGCCGCCGGATAGGTCGCTCCGACGTCCGACCGACCAGGTCTGGGTGCGGTGTTCAGGTTGCGTTCAGGCCGCGGCGATGGGGCCGAGGCGTGGCGTGCACCCGTGCAGCTCGAAGGCGCGGAAGGCGTTGAAGCGCGGATGGTCGGGGCCGTGGAAGTCGGCCGAGCCGGTGCTCAGCAGGCCGCGCTCGTCGCACGCACGCGCGACGAGCAGCGTCTGCTCGCGCGTGTGGGTGATGTAGAACGCCTCGACGCCGTCCAGGCCGTGGCCGACGAAGCGGTCGATGATCGCCACGACCTCGTCGGGGTGCTCGACGTCCCAGAACGGGTGTGCCCAGATCGCGACGCCGCCAGCCACGTGGATCGCGTCGATTGCCTCGGCGACCGTCGGTGTGGTGCGGCGGCGGTAGGCCGGGGCGCCGGAGATCAGGTAGGCCTCCAGCAGCTTGCCGAAGTCGGCGAGGCCCTCGTCGGCGATGCGCTCGGCGTTGTTGGGGTGGTTGAACGCGGCCTGGGCCAGATGCGGCCGGCCGATCGGCAGCCCGGCGGCACGGCGGGCCTCGAGCGGCGCGCGGTCCAGGGCGAAGCCGCACCCCTCCAGCGCGTCGGCCATCCGCTGGGCGCGAGCGGCGCGGTCGGCACGAAAGCGCTGCAGCTCGGCGAGGAAGTCGGCGTCGGTGTGGTCGATCCCGTAGCCGAGGACGTGGAGATCCTCGTGGTCGCCGTCGATGGTCGACAGCTCGGTGGCGGCGACGACGCGGATCGCGCCACCCGTCGCGTCCGCGGCCGCCAATGCCTCGGCGACGCCGTCGACCGTGTCGTGGTCGCTGAGCGCGAGCAGCTCGACGCCCGCGGCGGCCGCGCGGGCGACGACCTCGGCCGGCGCCAGCGAGCCGTCCGAGCACGTCGAGTGCGACTGCAGGTCGAAGGTCGGACGGGCCATCGCTGCGGACCGTACCCGCAGCGACGCTTCAGGAGGCGAGCGGGAGAGCCGTCGTGGGACGACTCAGCCGCGCTCTCCGCGGTTCAGTCGTCCCTCGACGCCGCGAGCGCGCTGTGGCGCGTGCGTCGCGATGGCCGGGCGGGTGCGCTGTCGCCCGCGAGCCCGTCGGCGACAGCCGCGACGACCTCGGGGTCGAACTGCGTCCCGGCGCAGCGCCGCAGCTCGACGAGCGCCACGTCGAGCGGTCGCGCCTCGCGGTACGGGCGGTCGGACGTCATGGCGTGCAGCGCATCGCAGACGGCGACGATCCGTGCCGGCAGCGGGATCGCGTCGCCGCGCAGGCCGTCGGGGTAGCCGGCGCCGTCGTAGCGCTCGTGGACCGCGCGCACCAGCGGGGCGACGCCCGTCAGCAGCGGGATTCGCGCCAGCAGCGCGGCACCGATCGCCGAGTGCTCCTTGATCTCCTCGAACTCGTCGGGCGTCAGGCGCTCGGGCTTGGTGAGCAAGTCGGAGCGGACGCCGATCTTGCCGATGTCATGCAGCAGCGCGCAGTAGCGGAGCGGGCGCAGCTCGGCGTCGGAGAGGCCGAGGTCGCGGCCGATCTGCAGGGCGAGGTCGGCGACCACGTCGGCGTGGTCGGCGGTGTAGGCGTCCTTGGTCTCCAGGACGTCGGCCAGGACGCCGAGCGTCGTGGCGAACGAGGTCTCCAGCTCCTGGGTCAGCGCGCAGCGGTGCAGCGCGGCGCCGACCTGGGCGACGACCGCGTCGGCGAGCAGGAGGTCGTCGTCGCCGAAGGCGTGGGTAGAGATCTGCTCGAGGTTCAGCACGCCCCAGATGCGACCGTCGACGACGATCGGCAGCGACAGCTCGGAGCCGGGATCCGAGCGCGGGTCGCGGCGCAGGTAGTCCGGGTCGGTCGTGGTGTCGGCGATGATCGCGGGCTGTCCGGTGCGCGCGACGCGCCCGTTGACCCCTTCTTGTATGGGTTGCTCGTAGGCCAGGAAGTCGTCGTGGGCGGCGAGCGGGCCGGCTGCTGCGACGACGCGCAGCGTGTCGTCGGGGTCGAGGCGCTGGATGACGGCGAGGAAGAAGCCGAAGGCGCGGTGCAGCTCGTCGACGGCGGCGTGGGCGACCGCGTCGGGCTCGTCGAGCGGCGCGAGCTTGGTGGCGAGCCGGGCGGCGACGGCCAGGCGTGCGTGCGGGCCGGGATCCTCACGCGTCGTCTTGGGCGCCCGGCCCTTGTTGGTGTACATCGCGGAGTCGGCCGCGAAGAGCAGGGCGTCGCGGGTGGTGCCGTCGTCCGGGAAGGTCGCGATGCCGAACGAGACGCCGTGGTGGTGGGCGACGCGCTCGATCGCGTCGGCGGCGCGGCGGGCGATCCGCGCTGCCGCGTCGGCGTCTGCGCGGGGGAGGACGAGCGCGAACTCGTCGCCGCCGATGCGAAAGGCGGAGTCGGTCGTGCGGCAGGCGGCCGCGACGGCGCCGGCGGTCGCGCGCAGGGTGCGGTCGCCGGCGGCGTGACCGCCGAGGTCGTTGACCGACTTGAAGCGGTCGAGGTCGAAGATGACGACCGAGAGCGCGAGCGGCGGGGTGGCTCGCTCGGCTCGGTGCAGGTGGGCGTCGAGCGCGTCGTGGAACTCGCGGTGGTTGAGCAGGCCGGTGAGCGGATCGCGGCGCGCCCGGGCGTCGTGCTCGGCGATCGTGAAGAGGTTGTCGAGGACCAGCGCGGCATGCTCGGCGAAGGTGGCGATCGCGCGGCGCTGTCGCCTGCGGCGCTGCGGGACCGGGCTGGAGGTCTGCAGGTAGCCGATCGTCTTGCCTCGGGCGATCAGCGCGAAGACCGCGTCCGGTGGCCCGTCCGGCCCGGTCCCGAGCTTGAGCTGCGGCTGCAGCCCCGGGAAGAGCCGCGTGGCCTGCCGTTGCACGACGGCAGCGCAATCCTCGACGCTCGTCGTGGTCGCGACATCGGCCACCGCGGCCATCAGACGGGAAGAACTGCCTCTGCTCGGCATGCCACCGGGAGGTCGGCACCACGAGGTCGCTTCTGTTGGGACCGACGGTCCAAAGCCAACTGGCCCAGACGTCCAGCACCCACGGCCTCCGCCTCAGCGGCTACCATCTGGCCCGGTAACGCCACCGTAGCTCAGCTGGTAGAGCACTTCACTCGTAATGAAGGGGTCACGGGTTCGAGTCCCGTCGGTGGCTTGCCGCTTGCGCCTTTGTGGGACAAGCGCGACGAGCCTCGCGGCGAGATGCCGCAGGACGCCGCCTTGGCGCGTGACGTCCCCTTGGCGTCCGTTGCTGGTGCAACTATTGGGCATCGCGGATCTGCTTTGAGCTGCTCGACGCGCTCGCGCGGGCGCTGAGGATGAGGGCATCGGGGTCGATGGGCCCTGGCCGCGGCACTCGCTGATCACGTGGACGTGGGTGTCAGGCAGCACCTTGAGGCTGTGACCATCGCCTCGGTGATGTCCTTGAGCGAGAGCCTGCCTTCGGCAATGCGCAGGCCATCGTACGAGTGGCGCAGAACGGGGACCGGTGTGCTGCGTGCCGCAAGTTGACGCTGAGATACCGACCCGGCTTTGCCGCTACGGAGTCGCGTAGATGTACGGAGCGGTAGAACCGTCGAAGGTGAACGACAGATGGGTCACGCTCGAGCCCGCGCCCGGGGCGCCGGAAGTGCCAGTGCCGTTCGGCACCGCGGCGCAACCTGCACCGATCTTCTGAACTTCCAGCTGCTGGCCCGTCGGAGTCTCAGTCAGCCGGCCCACACCGGTGATGATCGGGTTCGGGTTGATGTAGTGCATCGGAACCGATCCGGTGACAGTCGAGCAAGTGTTGGCACCAATCGATATCCGGCAGTCGATGTTCGTCAGCGATCCTGACGTGATGCCGCCGCCGGCGGTCACGATCGTGGTGCCGCCCGCGTAACTGTTGACGCGTAGCCTGGCCGGCCCACAGTGAACGGCGTAGCCGGCAGCCCCGGACACCGTGCACGAGCCAAGCACGGGCGTCACAGTTGCCGCCTCCAACCACGGAATCGATGTGCTAGTAGGCCCTTCCAAGGACATGTGGACGCTGGTCGTTTGGCAGTCGATGAGTGTCGAACTCACACCGACGACGTTCAGGCGCGACGACCCTGCGTTAGTGCTGGTCGCAGTGAGCGGACCGTTCGTGTGCCACTCGCCTGCGCCGGCCGACGAGGCTGACACGCCGCACAGCACCGAGGCGATGATGAGCAGCCCAACCCTCAATGCCTTCGACATGCGTACCCCTTCGGTTAGGAACCTTCACCCATCGGTATGTTTGCGCGGGTCGGACGTTCGGTGGCATGGGTGCAACGCGCATCCCGTTTCTTCTCGGCGGCTGTACCGTCTCCATCAGTAAACATGCTGTTGTTTGACGCTGCCAGAGCCGGCTGGCTGCCTTCCAGGATCTGGCGCCGCGAGTGTTGGTCACCGCGTCAAGGTCACGGTCGCCTTCACGGCGCAGGGAGCCGCCAAGACGACCAAGGCCACCAAGACGATCACGATCCACGGCGCCAAGGAGGAGTAGGTCGCCGGCAGTCATAGGCGGCAAGCGGGAGGGCGTCCGAGTTGGGCGCCCTTCCTCGTTCAGCGTGGGCCGCCCGCAGCCGCGCCGGCGCAAACCGGGAACGTAAATGTGTTCCTTGGTGTGTCTCTGGCGGACGCCAGACGGTCGTCAAGGCCGCTCTCGGCGCGCTTCTTTCTGCGCCTTTTTGCCTGCTCACAGCTGATTTCGAAAGTTGGGCGCCCGCCCCATACTTGACTTTGTCAAAACGGGCGCGTTACATTGCGTTCAGCTTGAGAGACACCGCGTATCCCGGAACCAAGGGTACGGGGTGGTCGCCAAGAGCGTGGGGCCCTTGGGCGCGATCTGCTGGAGGAGGCGGACCGACCCGGGGCGTTTTGTCTGAGGAGATGCTGTGGGTCTAAGAATGTTGGACGCGGCTGCTGACGCAGTCGTGCTTACTGGTGCGCCAAACCGCAAGGAAGCCCGAGATGGCCTACCTCGATATCGGGGCAGGCGCGGCCGTGGCTGGGCAAGCACATGCTCCGGCGGGTCGCTAACCACTTCTTCCGTTGTTCGATCGTTCAATGCTGCTTATCAGGAGAACCGCATGATGTCCTCTGCCCTCGCCCGTGGACGCGCTCGCGTTCTTGGTGCGCTCACCGCCACACCGGCCGGGGCCCGGAGGGCGCTGCTGGTCCTGCCGCTCAGCTTCGTCGCGCTCGCGGCGCCGGCCGTGGCCGGTGCGACGCTTCCCGACAACCGTGGCTGGGAGGTCGTCACGCCGCCGGATCAGGGCGATGATGTCTTCTCGCTCGCCTGGGCATCGCCGGACGGCAACGCGACGGCGTTTCAGTCGCTGGCCTCGTTTGCCGGTGGCGTGAACGGCGGCTCGGGCAGCTATCTCTCTCGCCGGGGCGCCGACGCCTGGACGACGGAGGCGATGACGCCGCCCGGCAGTGCGACCGGCCTGGAGCCCACGTTCGCCGCGGTCGGCGTCTCGCGTGACGGCGACCGCTTCATCTGGTCGGGCAAGTACGACAACTACGACGGGAGTCGCGACGTCTTCGTCGGCACCGGCCCGCGCACCGCGGTGAACGTGTCCGAGGCCGTGCGGCCCACCGCGGACAGCGCGCTCTACGTCGGCAAGTCGCCGGACGCCGACCACGTCCTCTTCTCGGTCCGCCCGCCCTACGGTCAGGCTGACCCGCCGCTGCTCTACGAGTACACCGACGGGGCCGCGCGGCCGGTCGGGATCCTTCCCGGCGAGACGGTGCCGAACCCCGACGGGGCGGTGCTGGGCTCCTTCGAGCACGGCTACGGCACGGGCTCGGTCTTCAACGCGGTCTCCGACGACGGGTCGCGCATCTTCTTCGAGAGCCCGGTTCCGGAACCCGTGGGGGGCGCTCAGACGCCCAAGCCAAGCGGGCTGTACGTCCGGGAGAACGGAACGACGACGAAGCTGATCGATCCGAAGGCCATCTACTGGGACGCCACGGCGGACGGCAAGACGGTGCTCTACACCCCCGCCGACGGGTCCGGGAGCCTGGGGCTCTCGACCTATGACGTGACGAACGGGCAGCCGACGCCGATCGCACCGGCCAGCGCGGAGGTCGGGGGCATCGGCGGCACGTCCGACGATCTCTCTCGCGTGTACTTCGTCGCGAAGGGCGTGCTCGCCACCGGCGCCACGGCAGGTCAGCAGAACCTCTACCTCTACGACGCCAAGAGCGCCGGCGCTCCCGTGCGCTTCATCGCGACGCTTGATCCGCCGTACGGCGCCATCGCCGAAGCTCAGCAGTTCTCCATCAAGAACGTCTACCAGAACGGCGCCATCACGACGATGGCGAGCAAGGACGGCCGGCTGCTCGAGTTCGTCTCGTCCGCGCGTCTCACCGACGTCGATAACCACGGCGTCTACTCGGTGTACCTGTTCGACGCCGACGCCACAGCGAATCCGCTCGTGTGCATCTCGTGCGATCCCGGCGGCACCGCGCCGGCCGGTATCTCATACCTGTCGCAGGGCCCGGACGGCTACACGCCTCCCACGGTCGACAACGGCGTGCTGCAGCTGCTCGTCCCGCCGACGAACATCACGGCCGACAACCGCCGCGTGTTCTTCGAGACGCCCAACGCGCTCGTCCCGCAGGACCAGAACGGCCAGGCCGACGTCTACGAGTGGGCGGACGGCGCGGCGCACCTGATCTCGTCGGGAACCGGCGCCAGCGCGCGGTTCTCGGTCGCCACGCCGAGCGGGGACGACGTGTTCTTCATCACCGCGAACGCGCTGACCTGGCAGGCGAAGTCCAGCAACCTGCGCAGCATCTACGACGCACGCGTCGGGGGCGGTATCCCGCAGCCCCTCGTGCCGCCACGGTGCGAGGAGGACCAGACCTGCCAAGGAGGCGGCTCGTCGCCGCCGTCGCTGCCGCTGATCGGCTCGGTCGCCTTCGAAGGTGAAGGCAGCGTGCCGCTCGTCCGGGGCCCGGTGAAGACGTCGATGAGCGTGTCGAAGCTCAAGGCGGTCACGGGTTCGTCGGCGACGCTGAAGGTGCGGGTGCCGGACGCCGGGCGGGTCTCGGTGGCCGGGTCCTCGATCCGCTCCGCGTCGGTCTCTGCGGCGAAGGCCGGGAGCTACACGGTGAAGGTCGCCTTGAGCGCCAAGGCCAAGGCGTCGCTCAAGCAGCGCAAGACCCTGAAGGTGAGCGTGCGCGTGTCGTACCGGCCGGCGGACGGCGAGACGGCGGCCAAGACGGTGCAGGTCACCTTCAAGCAGCAGAAGGCCAAGGCCAAGAAGGGCGGCCGGTGATGTCGGTCGACGCGGCTGAGAAGACAGGAGCGGAGTCGCCGATGCGACGTTCAACGACGAGGAGCACAAGCACAATGAGTGCCACGACGACAAACTCGAGCCTGGGCCGGCGGCTCGGCCGCGGCCTGCTCGGGGTGTGGGCGGTGGCGATGGCCGCGCTGGCGCTGGCGGCATCGCCGGCACTCGCCGCAGACGGGTTCGGGATCGTTCCCGGCAGCTTCACGGCGACGACCGCATCCACCCAGGCCGGCGCGCACGCCGACGCGACCACGAGCTTCACGTTCAACACCGGCACCGACGGGTACCCGGTCGGCGCCGTCAAGGACATCGTCGTCGACCTGCCCCAGGGCGTCGTCGGCAACCCGGAGTCCTTTCCCAAGTGCAACGCGGGCCAGCTCGTCACCCAGCCCACGCCGGCCTGTCCGGTCGACAGCCAGCTGGGCGAGGTCCACCTGCACTTCGTCCAGTCAGGGTTCACCTTCGAGGCGATCTTCCCCGTCTACAACATGGAGGCCCGCGGCACGCGTCCGGCGGAGTTCGGCTTCAACGTCATCCTGGCCTCGGTCTTCGTCTCGATCAGCGTGCGGCCGGACGACCAGGGCCTGCGGGCGACCATCCACAACGTCCCGACGACGCTCCGGCTCGTGGACTCGGCGTTGACCTTGTGGGGCGACCCCGCCGATCCGTCACACGACGAGCATCGCGGCAGCACCCAGTGCTCGATCTTCGGCGGTGTCACGTACTGCTCGAGTCCGCCTGCGCCCGCCGGCTTCGCGCCCAAGGCGTTCATGCGCAACCCGACCGAGTGCGGCAAGCCCGGTGTGACGACGCTGAGTGTCACCTCGTGGGAGCACCCGGACGAGAAGGTCACGGTCGCGTCTGACCCGACCACGATGGTCGGCTGCGACAAGCTGAAGTTCGACGCCGGCCTGTCGCTGCAGCCCAGCAGCAGGTCCGCCGGCGCGCCGACGGGGGCGACCGTCGACCTGACGGTGCCGCAGTCCGAGAGCCCCAAGGACCTCGGGTCGGCCGACCTGCGGAAGGCCGTCGTGAAGCTGCCCGCCGGCATGTCGGTCAACCCGGCGGCGGCCGACGGCCTGCAGGGCTGCTCGGCGGCGCAGATCGACCTGGACGGCTCCGACGACCCGACCTGCCCGACGGCGTCGAAGATCGGCACCGTCCAGATCGACACGCCGGTGCTGAATGAGCCGATGACGGGCGCTGTCTACCTCGCCCAGCCGCACGCCAACCGCTTCGACAGCCTGCTGGCGCTGTACCTGGTCGCCAAGGGCTCGGGGGTGACGATCAAGCTCCCCGGCCGGATCGAGGCCGACGCGGCAACCGGTCAGCTGACCGCGACGTTCGACAACAACCCGCAGCTCCCGTTCACGCGGCTGCGGATGACGCTGAACGCAGGCTCCCGAGCGCAGCTGGCGCTGCCGAACGCGTGCGGGACCTACGAGACGCAGACCGAGCTGACCTCGTGGGCCGGCCAGGTGGCCCGCAGCACGTCGCGCATGACGGTCGATCAGAACTGCGATGCGGCGGCGCGCTTCACGCCGAGCCTCTCGGCCGGCGTGACGAGTCCGGCGGCCGGCAAGAGCTCTCCGTTCTCGCTCACCGTGGCGCGCGCTGATGGTCAGCAGGCGCTGCGATCGATCACGTCGGTCCAGCTGCCCGCAGGGCTGCTGGCCAACGTGGGCTCGGTGCCGCAGTGCGGCGAGGCCGATGCCGCTGCGGGAACGTGTCCGGCCGCTTCGCGGGTCGGGCGTGTGGAGGTCGCGGCAGGATCGGGGTCTCCGGTGTGGCTGCCGCAGGCGGGGAGGGTGCCGACGAGCGTGTCGCTGACCGGCCCGTACAACGGCGCCCCGTTCGGCCTGTCGATCGTGGTGCCGGCGCAGGCCGGCCCGTTCGACCTCGGCTCGGTTGTCGTCCGGGCGGGTGTCTTCATCGATCGGACGACGGCAGCAGTCACGGTCAACGCCGATCCTCTGCCGCTCATCCTCTCGGGGATCCCGCTGCAGGTGCGTCAGGTCAACGTGCTGATCGACCGTGCGGGCTTCATGCGCAACCCGACGAACTGCAATCCGACGAGCATCACGGCGGCGGTCGACTCGGCAGCCGCTGACGCGGCCGGCATTCCGCTGGTCGGCCCGATCAACGCCCAAGGCGCGGGCTTCGCCAAGAGCGTCGGCAGCACGGCCACGCCCTCGGTCCGGTTCCAGGCCGGCGGTTGTCGCGACCTCGACTTCGCGCCGAAGCTGGCGATGACGTTGTCGGGCAAGGGACAGACCACCGACGGCAAGCACCCCGCGCTGACGGCGAAGCTGACGCAGCTCGACGGCCAGGCGAACAACAAGAAGGTCAGCGTCTCGCTTCCGCTGTCGCTGGCACTGGATCCCGACAACGCCAACGGCCTGTGTGAGCCGGCTGACGCCGCGGCGGACAAGTGCCCCGCACTGTCGATCGTCGGTCACGCACATGCGATCTCGCCGATCCTCGACCAGCCGCTGGACGGGCCGGTGTACTTCGTTCGCGGTGAGCGCAAGGACCCGAAGTCGGGCCGGATCATCCGGACGCTGCCGAAGCTGTACGTGCCGCTGACCGGCGAGAACGGGATCAAGATCGATCTCCACGCCACCTCGGAGGTCAAGGCCGACCACCTGGTCACGACGTTCGACAACATCCCCGACGCGCCGGTCTCGTCGTTCACCATCGACATCATCGGCGGCAAGGGCGGCATCCTCACGGTCTCGCACGCCGACATCTGCAAGTCCACGCAGGTGGCCGAGCAGCAGGTCGACGGTCAGAACGGCGAGGCCGCCGATGCGCCGGTCTCGCTCCAGACGCCGTCGTGTCCGCTGAAGGTGCTGTCCAAGACGATCGGCAAGACCAGCGTGGCCGTCAAGGTCGGCGGGCTCGGCGCCGGCAAGGTGACGATCACCGGCAAGGGCATCAAGAAGACGACCAAGACGATCAGCAAGGCGACCGTGGCGACGATCACCGCCAAGCGGACCACGGGCAAGCCCGGCAAGCTCAAGGTCTCCTTCCTGCCGACGGGGGTCAAGAAGGCGCGGACCGTCACCACGGGCTGAGATCGGTCGCGCTGAGGGAGAGGGCGTCGCCGGGCATCGGGCCTGGCGGCGCCCTCACGCTCACGGTCTCGCTCAGACCATCGCCATGATCCCGCCGGCGTACTTCGGGCCGTCGGGGTCCCAGCCGGGAGCGAGCTCGTAGGTGCTGTCGAGTCGCCGCGCGGAGATGATCTTCTCCACGTTGAAGCTGCGCCAGCACGGAAGCGTGCCGGTGGAGGTGAAGCCTGCGACCTGGAAGACGTCGACGAGGGTCTCGCCCGAGGTGCTGAGAAAGAGCGCGTGTGGATGGCCGATGCGCGCCGGCAGACCATCCCCCTCGTAGGTGAACGACAACGCTCGCCGCTCGAGGATCGCCGCCTGCACGATGCCTTCGATCGTCACCGGTTCATTCTAGGAACATTCACAAGTCCCAGGGACATTTGGCCAAGATAGTAGGAGGTACGACTATCGGGTCTCCGTGTAGGTTGCTAGGTTGGCCCGATGAGCGAGCTACCTCCACTTCGCGCCGTCGGGATCGTCGGCGCCGGGTTCATGGGCACCGGGATCGCGGAGTCGGTCGCCCGCACCGGCCTTGACGTCGTCCTCTTCGAGCCCGACGCGGCCGCGCTGGACCGCTCGCGCGAGCGACTGCAGACGTCGCTGGATCGCGCGGTCCGCGGCGGCAAGCTGGACGCCGCGGCGGCGGCCGACCTCGTCGGGCACGTCGCATGGGTCGACGATCCGGCGGCGCTCGTCGATGCCGACCTCGTCATCGAGGCCGTCGTCGAGGACCCCGAGATCAAGGGCGCGATCTTCCAGATGCTGGACGGCCTGCTGCCCGAGACGGCCATCATCGCGTCCAACACCTCGTCGATCCCGATCGCCCAGCTCGCGTCCTGGACCCAGCATCCCGAACGCGTGATCGGCTTGCACTTCTTCTCGCCCGTCCCGGTGATGAAGCTCGTCGAGGTGGTCGTCGCGCTGGACTCCGACCCCGGCGTCGTCGCCCGTGCCGAGGCCTTCGTGGCGGCGATCGGCAAGACGTCGATCCGGACCAAGGACCGCTCCGGGTTCATCGTGAACATGCTCTTGGTCCCGTACCTGATGGCCGCCGTGCGGATGTACGAGGACGGCTTCGCCTCACGCGAGGACATCGACCAGGGGATGAAGCTCGGCGCCGGCCACCCGATGGGTCCGCTGACACTCTGTGACTTCATCGGCCTCGACGTCCTGTACGCCGTCTGCGACTCCCTCTACGAGGAGTTCAAGCGCCCGGAGTACGCGCCGCCGCCGTTGTTGAAGCGGATGGTCGTCTCCGGCCATCACGGTCGCAAGACCGGCCGCGGCTTCTATGACTACGCGCCGGTCGGCGCCCGCAGCGCGAGCTAGTCGAAGTCGCCCGCGCCCTCGCGCATCCGGCGCAGGACGTCGGTGACGGTGGCGAGGTCGGCACGCGACATCTCACCGGTGCCGAAGCGCATCGCGTTGAGCGCCGTGGTCGCGTCCTGGGCGACCTCGCGGCCGCGGTCGGTGATCATCGCCAGCGTCGTGCGGCGGTCGCTCGGATGCGCTGCGCGCGTGACGTAGCCGAGCTTCTCGAGCCCGTCGATCAGGTTGGTCACGCTCGTGGGGTGGACCTGCAGGCGCGCGCCCATCTTGCCCAGCGGCAGCGAGCCGGTCCGGCTGAAGAACAGCAGCATCAGCGCCTCGTAGCGCGCGAAGGTCAGCTCCCAGGGCTTGAGCTCGTCGTTGAGCCGGGCCATGACGAGCTGGTGCGCGCGCATGATCGACGTGACGGCGGCCATCGACGGCGTGGCGGCGTTGCCCCAGTGGCGCCGCCACTGGCGCTCGGCTTCGGCGATGGGGTCGAACGGGAGCGGATCCGGCAAGCGGCCGACAGATTGGCAGATCCGCCGGCTGCCGTCTCAGCCGCGGTGGTGGTCGACGACCTCGATGTTGTTGCCGTCGGGATCCAGCACGTAGGCGGCGTAGTAGCCAGGGTGGTACTGCGGGCGCTCGCCCGGCTCGCCGTTGGGGCGATAGCCGGCGGCGACCGCCTCGGCGTAGAAGCGCCCGACGGCCGCCTCGTCGCCGCCGAAGGCCATGTGCAGGTTCGCCGTCGCCTCGCCGGGCACGAGCGAGAAGGAGCCGCCCTCGGCGCCGATGACGGTCGTGCGGTCCTCGCCCGCGTGGCGGACGTGCAGCCCGGCCGCGGTGGCGACCGTCGTGTAGAACGCGGTCGCGGCCGGCAGATCGGCGACGCGGACCCACAGGTGGTCGATGATCCCCTCGCGGCGCAGCCGGCCGTGGTGGACGGCCTCGACGCTGTTGCCGTCGGGGTCGCGCAGGAACGCGCCGTAGTAGTCCTCCAGGTACTGCGGACGCGGGCCGGGCGGGCCGTCGTCGGGATGGCCCGCGTCGATGCCCGCCTGCCAGAACGCGTCGACCTGCTCGTGGGTCGGCGCGACGAACGCGACGTGCAGTCGCTGCGTCGGCGGGTGGGCGTCGTCGGCTTCGGCGAGCGAGAAGTCGTGCCACTCGGTGAAGGCGCCCGTGTTGTAGGTGATGTCGATCCCGAGCTGCGTGAGGACCGTCGCGTAGAAGGCCTCGGAGGCCGCTCGATCGGCGACGCGGATCGTGACGTGGTCGAACACGGTCAGCGCTTGCGCGCCCGCACGGCCGTGCCGTAGGCGCAGATCTCGGTCCACGTCGTCCCGAGCTCGCTCGTGTCGAAGCGGAACGCCAGCACGGCGTTGGCGCCACGCGCCTCGGCCTCCTCGACCAGTCGCTGCGACGCATGGGCGCGCCCCTCGGCCAGCATCTTGGTCATGCCCTTGAGCTCGCCGCCGACCAGCGACTTCAGCGACGCGCCGATCTGGGAGCCGACGTTGCGCGACCGGACGGTGAGGCCGAAGACCTCGCCGTAGACCTCCTCGATCTCATAGCCCGGGAGGTCGTTCATGGTGCTGATGATCATGGCTGAAGAGCCTAGTCCCAGACGCGGCGGGCGCCGCCGGGATCAGTGGCGCAGCGCGAGCACCGCGTCGAGGTCGTCGGCCTCGGCCGCGGACTTGTCCTCGCGGTAGCGCAGGACGCGCGCGAAGCGCAGCGCGACGCCGCCCGGATAGCGCGGCGACGTCTGCACCCCGTCGAACGCGATCTCCACCACCAGCTCCGGCCGCACGAACACGACGTGTCCGCGCTGCTCGACGGCCAAGGCCTGCAACTTCTCGGTCTGCCACGTCAGCAGCGCGTCGGTCAGCCCCTTGAACGTCTTGCCGAGCATGACGAAGCCGTCGCCGTCGACCGCCCGCGCGCCGAGGTGCAGGTTGCTCAGCCAACCCTGCCGGCGTCCGTGGCCCCACTCGGCGGCCAGCACCACCAGGTCGAGCGTGTGGCGCGGCTTGACCTTCAGCCAGCTCGCCCCGCGTCGGCCGGCGGCATACGGCGCGTCGAGCGCCTTGACCACGACGCCCTCGTGGCCGGCGGCCAGCGCGGCGTCGAAGTGCGCCTGCGCTGCGGCGACGTCGCCGGTGATCAGACGCGGGACCCGCAGCTCTTGCGGCACCGCGGCCTCCAGCGCCTCGACGCGCCGTGCCAGCGGCGCGTCGAGCAGGTCCTCGCCGTCCAGGTGCAAGATGTCGAAGAGCACGGGCACGACCCCGGCCGCGCCCGAGGCGATCCGCGACGAGGTCACCTGAAACGGCTCCGGCCGGCCGTCGTCACGCAGCGAGATCGCCTCGCCATCGAGCACCACCCGCCGGGCCGGCAGCGCGCGCACCGCGGCGACCACCTCGGGCAGCCGCGCCGTGAGGTCGTCGAGCGAGCGGCTGGAGATCGCCACGTCGTCGCCGTCGCGATGGACCTGGATGCGCGCCCCGTCGAGCTTCCAGTCGACCACGCCCTCTCCGACCTTCTCCATGGCCTCGTCCAACGACGCCGAGGGTGAGGCGAGCATCGGCTTCACCGGCCGGCCGACCTCCAGCCGGAAGCGATGCAACCCCTCCTCGCCCTCGCGCAGCGCCGCCTCGGCCACGACCCGCGCGTCACCGCGCAGCATCGTCGCGCGGTCGACCGTCGCGCGCGGGATGCCGGTCGCCACCGCGACCGCGTCGGCCATGACGCCCGCCAGCGCGCCCTGACGCACCTCGCCGGAGATCAGCCCGCGCAGGAAGCGCTGCTCGTCCTCGGTCGCGCGGGCGAACAGCCCGGCGATCGCGTCGCGGCGTGCCGCCTGCGATCCGGCCCCCGACAGCTCCGCGATGTGCTCCAGCGCGAGATCGACATCACCAACTTGGAGCGACGGCTCGGCCGCCGGCGCGGGGAGATCCTGGAGCGACGCCCACCCGACACCCGTGCGCCGCTGTCGTAGCTCGCCGCTCAGGTAGGCGACCGCGGGCTCGACCTCGCCGGGCTCCAGCGCCCGCAGCGCCTCACCCAGCAGCTCGGCCTTGCGCTTGCGCGAGCGGGTGTCGCCGACGGCGAGCGAGGTGGCGGCCAGATCGGCGAACAGCACCACTGCATCGTGCCGCACGCGTGGGATGGCGGCGCGTCAGGTCCTCAGCCAGGCCTCGCGCTGGGCGAGCGTCACGTCGAGGTCGAGCCCCTCCGCGGTCCAGGTGGCCGCGCGCACCGTCCCGCGGTCGCGGTAGCGGCGCATGATCGCCACGTGCCGTGGCAGCGCGACGAAGCGCCGCAGGTCTTCCTCGGTGGTCCAGAGCGACAGCGAGCCGCCGCATCGGTGGCGCGAGTCGCCGTAGAGCACGACCCCGATCGCGCCCGCCATCGCCCACCAGCCGCGCGTCAGTGCGAGACCGTCGCGCGCGATCAACGGCCAGTCGCGGGCATGGCGCGGGGTGAACTCCGTGAGGCTCACGATCATCGGCCCGTCGTGGCGCGGCAGTGGGCCAGACACCATCCGGGTCCTCATGGTGCCTCGACCAGCGTCCGGACCGTCTCCAGCTCGGCCTCGACCGTCTCCATCTGGGCGCGGATCACCTCGTGGTCGACGCCCGCCGGGAAGACGAGGGTGAAGACCAGTTCGCTGCCCGTGTGGTTGTGCAGGACGCGCATCCGGGCGCCGAACGTCGCGTTGTCGGGACGCAGGAGATCGACGGTCCCGTGCTCGGCCGACACGCGGACGGTGATCGCGAACTGCGCGTCGCCGCTGCCGATCAGCCAGTCGTCGCCGTCGGGCTCGACGGCGCTTGCGAAGCCCGGCGCCCAGTCGGGCAGGCGGTAGGGGTCGCCGACGACGGCCAGGACGGCCTCCGGCGGCGCCGCGATGGAGATCGAGCGGGTCTCGACGGGGCCGGTGACAGCATTCGTAGGCATATGCAGATGATCTATGAAGACAGACGATCTGTCAACGCGTAGAGTTCCGCGTCCATGGCGGAGGACGAAGAGGATCTCGGCGCGCTCTTCGCGCGCATCACACGCCGGCTGATCGATGCCGAGCGGCCGCTGCTGGCCGACCTGGGCCTCTCGATGTGGGGCTACATCGCCCTCTCGCACCTGGCGCACGCGCCCGCCGAGACCCAGCTCGCCCTCGCCCAGGCAATCGGCTACGACAAGACGCGGCTCATCGGCCTGCTCGACGAGTTGGAGGCCGACGGCCTGATCACGCGCACGCCCGACCCCGCCGACCGGCGCGCGCGGATCATCTCGCTCACCGACGCGGGAACCAAGCGCCATGCCGCCGCCCGCCGCGCGATCCGCAATATGGAGGACGACGTGCTCACCGGCGTCAGCGCGGCCGAGCGCACTCGTCTGCGCCGGACGCTGGCGCGGCTCGCCGACGGCTGAGGCGCGCTCAGCAGGTGGCGTTGCGGTAGGCGTCGGGCAGCATCGCCTGCCAGGTCGTCGCCTGCCAGGTGGCGACCTGCGCGCCGCCCTGCGGGCTCACGCCGAGCTGTCCGGCAACCCATGCGACACGTCCGCGGGCACGGCACTCGGTCTGGCCCTCGTCCCGTGTCCCGCGCAAGTGCATGATCTCGTGGGTGAGGACGGCCAGCGCCTGCGCGGCGCGGCGCTCGTCCTTTGGGCAGGCGGTCGCCAGGCAGGAGAAGTCGAGCGTGGGGCCGTGGTCGATGACCGTGCGCAGGCCGTCGCAGGTCGAGGCGCTGAGCTTGGTCTCGTTCACCGGCACGCCGTCGGCGTCGAACCACACCGAGCCCTCGTGGATCTCATACATCATCCGTCGCCGAATCGGTCCGGGGCAGTGGACCTTGATGGTGCGGTTGGTCATGGCGCTCGCGATCGCGGCGGCGCGGTGCTCGACCTTCAGCCGCTCGCCGCGCGCGTGCACCCACGGGACGCCGGGAACGGCGAGCACGAGTGCGCCGATGGCCAGCGCGCGCGGGGACGGCAGGCGTGAGCGTGTGGGCTCCACGTCCTGGAGATCGACCACCGGCGGCCCGTGGTTGAGCGCGGTTATCCTGCCGCCAGCCGGGCGACCGGACCGATCGTCACAGGAGCAAGATGATGGAATTGCTGCGCACGCCCGACGAGCGCTTCGCCGACCTCCCCGGCTGGAGCTACGAGCCGCACTACGTCGATGTCACGACCGACGGCCTCACCGCGCGCATGGCCTACGTCGACGAGGGACCGCGCGACGGCCGACCGGTCCTCCTGCTGCACGGCGAGCCCTCTTGGTCCTACCTGTACCGGTCGATGATCGGACCGCTCGTCGCGGCCGGCAGGCGCGTCATCGCGCCGGACCTCATCGGCTTCGGCCGCTCCGACAAGCCCGTCGCGCGCGAGGACTACACCTACGCGCGCCACGTGGGCTGGCTGACCGATCTGGTCGTCACCCACCTCGACCTCACCGACGTCGTCCTCTTCTGCCAGGACTGGGGCGGCCTCCTCGGCCTACGCATCGCCGCCGAGCAGGAGGAGCGCTTCGGCGCGATCGTCGCCTCCAACACCTTCTTGCCGGCCGGCGACCGGCCGCTGGGCGCCGGCTTCGAGGCGTGGCGGACCTACTCGCAGCAGACGCCGGACCTCGCGGTGGGGCGGATCGTCGACGGCGGCACGGCGCGTGCGCTGGACGCCGCCGAGATCGCCGCCTACGACGCGCCCTTCCCCGACGACTCCTACAAGTCGGGCGCGCGGCAGTTCCCGATGCTCGTGCCCGACGGTCCCGACGACCCGGCGGTGCCCGCCAACCGCGCGGCGTGGGAGGTGCTGCGCCGCTGGGAGAAGCCGTTCGTCTGCGCGTTCGGCGACCGCGATCCGGTCACGCGGGGCGCCGACGCCGTCCTGCAGTCGCTGATCCCCGGCGCCGCCGGTCAGCCGCACGTGACGCTCGAAGGCGCCGCGCACTTCTCCCAGGAGGACGCCGGCCCGCGGCTGGCCGAGATCGTCATCGCGGCAAGTTGATGGGTCAGGCCCCGACGGTCAGCCGGTAGTCGGCGCCCGTCATCAGGATCGGGTCACCGACCATCTGCATCAACCGCGAGTAGGTCCGCTCGCCGATGTGGTCGGCCAGCCCGCCCGGGTCCAGCGGCGCGCCGTAGGGCGTGTCGCTGGTGAAGACGATGGCCTTGTTGTGCTCGTAGCGGCGGTTGACGATCGTGTAGAGCTGCTCCAGCACCCAGTCGTTGGGGCGCGGGACTGCGACGTCCTCCAGGTGCAGGAGGTCGACCTGGGTGATCGCGTCGATGATCTGGCGCGTCGTGGGCTGGGCGTCGGGCTTGTAGCTGTCGCGCAACTCGTTGAGCAGGTCGGTGGTGTTGCGCGTCAGCACCGACATGCCGGTCGCACGGGCCTGCTGGGCGACGAAGTAGCCGAGCGTCGTCTTGCCCGTGCCCTTGTTGCCCAGCAGCCACAGGCCACGGCCGGAGCGGACGTTCTGCTCGATCGCCGCGGAGTAGCGGCGCACGACCGTCGCGGCGGCGCCGTGGCGCTCGGCGATGCCCGACAGCGGCAGCGCGTTCCAGTCCAGCCCCTGGAAGCGGGGCGGCGCGTAGCGCCCGACGCTGGCCTCCATGTCGCCGTGCAGGCGGCGGCGCAGCCGCTCCTCGCGGCAGCTGCAGGCGTAGGCCTGCCGGCGCTCCTCGTCGAAGAGGAAGCCGTTGGCGTCACAGCCGTTGGGGCACTCGAAGTCGGGATCAAGCATGGTGGGCGATCTTCTTCTCGGGAATCCGGCTCGCCAGCAACGGCTCGCCGGCTGCGCAGGTTAGGCGGTGCAGCGTCTCGGGCGACAGCGCCGCCTCCAGCTCCTCCAGCGGCCAGCCGGTGCTCACCAGCACGGTCGCCCGGCAGTTCTCGTAGCGCCCGTAGGCGATCAGCTCCAGCTGCTCGGACAGCCACTCGCGCTGCCATGGCGCGGCGCGCGCGAGCACCTGCTGGTCCAGGCCGACGAGCACGAGCAGGTCGCACTCCGCCAGCGCCTGCAGGCGCCGGCGATAGCCGCCGTACTTGGAGAGGAACACCAACGACCGGTAGAGCGAGGAGAGCGAGTACAGCGCGACGCCGTGGCCGGCGTTGTGGGCCGCGCGGGCGATCGCGGCGGCCGACGAGCCCGCTGCCGTCTGGGCGACCTTCTGGACCTCCATCAGGCTCAGCTCGCCCCCGGCGCGCGAGCCGCGCTCGGTGCGCCTCGCCTCGGCGATCGCGTCGGCGTCCAGGAGCCGGCCCGCGCGCGCGGTGGCCTGCGCGAACTCCTCCGGGGTCCGCGGCGGCCGGTCGGCACCGTCGAGCACCGCGCCCGCCGCGCCACGCTCCTGGCGGTCCCACGGCCCGACCGTCATCCACAGCCCGCGCCCGTCGCGGAGGTGTCCGTCGATGTCGTGCGTCCAGCGGTGGACCACGGGCGTCAGCGCCGGATGGAGCTCGGGGTGCAGCGAGGAGGCGAGGCCGAAGTTCAGCGTCTCGGTCGTCACGCGTCCGCCGAGGAGGCGGTCACGGTTGCGCTGGATGCGCAGCGGCCGGCAGCGGCACGGCCGGCTCTCACGGGGAGCGCCTCCTGCCCCTCCGTCGACGATCCAGCCCGACCCGTCGCAGTGCTCACCCGGATCCATCGTGCCCTTGCGGCGTCGCTGGGGATGGAAGTCGCAGACCTCCTCGTCGGGATCGGACCCGTTCCCGCGCTGCGGCCCGACGGGCGCTGCTGGGCGCAGGAAGACGAAGCGGCTCGCGTCGGGCGTCGGCGGCGCGGGCGGCAGCGTCGCGGCGCCCGCGGTGCGTCGGCCGGCGGGGGTGATCAGGACGCGCGCGGGATCGGCGTCGATCGCCCGGACGAGGCCACGCTGATGGAGCCGGTCAACCACGACGCCGACGATGCGCTCGTCCAGCTCTGCCGCCTCGGCGACGCCCGGCAGCGGCAGCTCCCGCACGCCGAGCCCGAGCTTGAGCCCCTCGACGTCCAGCCCCGCGACCTTGGCGAGCACCCACTCCTCCAAGGCGCGGTCGTGGGCATCGACGGACATGCGTCGATCGTAGAAGGGGGCGGGGTCAGGTTCGGGCGTCGTGCCCGGAGTTTGCGGTGCCGGCGGCGGCGCTCTGGCGGGATCGCGGTCACGTCAGCAGCTCCTCGGGCTCGGCCGGCTCGGACTCGGCGAGCAACTTCGCGAGCTGACGCAGCCCGCGCGACACGCGGGCACGGATCACCTGCGCACTCGCGCCGCATTGCTGTGCGATGTCGTCGTACTCGCGGTGCTCCAACACGCGGAGTCGCAGCGCTTCACGCTGTTCGCTGCCGAGCTGGTCGAGCGCGTGCTTGAGCTGCGGACGCACACGCTGCAGATCGGCGAGGTCCTCGATCCGCTCGTACTCGACTTGGCCCATCGTCGCGATCGGTGCTCCGAGGCGCTCGAGGCTGCGCCGCTCGACGATCCCGCGCTCACGCCAGCGGTAGAGCTGATGGCGTGCGACCGTCCACATCCAGGCACGTCCCTGGTCCTCAGTCTCGCCGCGGAACGCGTCGATGTGGGCGAAGAGCTCGGCAAACGTCTCGGCCATGAGATCGAACGCCGTCTCGGGATCGAACGTCCGGCGGGCGAAGAAGCGCAGCACCTGCTCGTGGTACTCGACGTAGACGTCGGCGAAGGTCGACGGATCCTCACGGGCGCCCACGAAACCGGATGACCCGCTTCCATGCCCGAATCTCAGCAGCCGACGACCCATCGCGGCGCATCCTCGCACACTGGTCAGAGCTTTAGAAACCGCTCCAGGCCTGTATGTGGCGCAACGGCGCAGACGCTGGATGTCACAGAATCCGGCTTGCTCCGTCACAGCCGCGCCGTTCGCTCCTCTAGTACTTCCGAACGCCGGATGAAACCAGGCCTTGGATGACGACGAAGTGCGATGGGCTCGCCGGCGGCCCCGAGGCCCTCGGCGACGGAGGGAACGTGACCGTCTCAGACCGCCGTCGAGCGCTCGGCCGTCTCGCGGACGATGCGCTGCACCTTCGGTCGCAGTCCTTTGAGCAGCTTCTCCAGCTCGCCGCGCGCCTGCGCATCGAGAGCGACGGGCTGCGGGTAGCCGCCGGTGGTCACCGGCAGCGTCAGGACGCCGCACAGCTTCTGCAGTCCGATGACGGGATCGTTGAGATCGGCCTCGTTGTCGGGCACGAGCGCGTAGAAGTGCTCGACCGCGCCACGCACGCGGCCTTCCTCGGCGAGGGTGACGACGCCGGCCCCGAGCAACGTCCGCACGTGGTAGGCGACCGATCCCAAGGTGTTGCCGGTCACCTCGGCAAGGCGTGTCGGGCTGATCGGCCGGCCGTAGCTGCGCATCGCGTCCACGATCTGATCGCGCGCCGGATGCGGGCGCAGAGTGCTGCGGCGTTGCTGTTGCTGACGCTTGGAGATCGCCATGGGGTTCAGGCTCCTGTCTTCGGGAAATGCTGAGCGAACGCGTGAGTGGCATCTCCGATCAGGCAGTGCACATCCTTGCGGAGCTGCGCCACCCGGTGCGGCTGCCGATCCTGCTCGCGTTGGAGGAGCGGCCACGCAGTCCGTCGGAGATGGCCGAGGATCTCGGCGAGGCCTTCGATCGCGTCAACCACGCGATGCGTGCAATGGCGGCGGCGGGTCTGATCGAGCCGGTACGTCAAGAGCGTGCGGGATCGACGCCGAACCTGCTGCGTCGCGTGTACGGGACGTGCTACCGCGGCTGGCCTGCGCTGGCTGCGACGCTGGAGGCGATCGTCGCCACCGGCGAGGATCCGGACTAGCGGGCGACGGCTCTGAAGCACGCCCGGAGCGTTCCGAACGAGAAACGGCGACCACGCTCGATCCCCGCGACCATCGTCCCGTAGAGCTCGGGTGAAACGGCCTTCATGCTTGCCAGTGCCATCGCGACCTTGTCGTGGTGGCTGATCGCGACGCCATCGGGTGCGGCGAAGCGCACCTCGCTGTGGGAGTACTCGGTGGAGGGGTTGCCGCGGGTCGCCGTGATCATCACCCGCACCTCGGGTGCATCGCCGGGCCTGGCGTTCAGCGTCTGGCGCAGGGCGGCGACCGCGGCGTCGCGGGCGGCGACGATCGCGTCCTCCATGAGGTCATGGTCGTTGGGCGCTTCGGCGCCCTCCGGGGCGCTCGGGTGAATTCTGGGCGACAGCCGCGACTCGGGTGAGGCGGCGTCAGAAGGTGGCAGCGGCATGGGCATCCCTGTGCCATGGCCGGGAGGCAACCGGCCACGGACTGGCAGACGTCAGGAGTGGCGCGGCACTGTAGCTGTACTCACTGCTGTGTGCAACGGCTACGCTGAAAACAGTTTCAGTTGGCGCGTACCAACGCCTGGCCGCGCCGCCCATGGCTGAGGTCGGCGGCACGGCCCAGGCATTGCCCGGTCAGAGGTGACCGATTCCTAGAGATGGACACGCCGGCGTCGTGAAGATCACGACGACGAGGACGGCGAGGTGATGCGCGCCACCGCTGCCCCGAGCGCGGCCGGGTCGTGCTCGCCGCGGACGAGCGCGTCGAGGACGAGACCGTCGAGCGCGGCGACGACCGCCGGCGCCGTCTCGGGGCCGACCCGGCGTGCCGCGAGCGCGACGAACCGCTCGCGTGCCCGCACCAACGGCGCGCGTAGCGCGGGATCTCGCGCGGCCATGAGATACAGCTCGTAGCGCGCCAGGGTGACGGTGCGGCCTGGTCCGAGCCAGTGGCGCAGGGCTGCGGCGACGGCGGTGGTGGGGCTGTCTCGATCGCTGATGGCGATCGGCAGGTCGCGCTCGCCGAGGTGGTCGAAGAGGGCTCGGACGAGGCCGTGGCGATTCCCGAAGTGGTGGCGCACCGAGCCGTGCGGGAGGGCCGCGGCATCCTCGACTGCGCGCACGGTCAGGTTGCCTGTGCCGCCGTGGCCGAGGAGCTCAAGCGCACTGTCCAATATGCGGGTTCTTGAGTTCTCCACATGGAGAAGGATATGGGCCGATTTCTTCTCCGTGTGGAGAATTTCTGGGGATGGCTTCTCAGCGTGCCGCGGCCTGCCAGGTGGTGCCGTCGCCGACCTCGCCCGCGGCGGCCTGGGCGACGGCCGCTCGGGCCTGCGCGCCGACGCCGATGACGGTGTCGTAGCCCTCGGCCGCGAGGCGGGTTGCCTGGGCCTGGGCGTCGAGGGTGCCGTCGGCGTGGCGGACGGTGATGGCGCCGGCACGCCGCGACGCCGACGTGACAGCCGCTGACGGCGCGTCGGAGCCGGCGAGGACTGCCGTGCGCTGCGGAGCCGAGGCGTCGACCGGCTCCTGCGAAGAGGCGGCGGCTCCGGCGCAGCCGGCGAGGACGAGTGCCAGCAGCGCACTGCGCGCCAGCATGCTCGATGAACGGTGGAGGTGGGGAGAGGTCATACGTACCAGCGTACTACGTATGACGTCGTCGCGCGAATCGCTCCTCACGCGTACCGCCACCGCACCCGACGGCGCCGCGTGGTGAGATCCGTCCATCGCCTCGAGCCCCCGCAGACCCCGCCCCGTCACGGGCGCGCCCTCGGCGCGGTCACGCAAGGTCACCAGCGTGGACGTCGCCAGGCGCGCCGGCGTCTCGCAGAGCACGGTCTCGCTCGTGCTCTCGGGCAAGGCGCCGGGGCGCGTCTCGACCACGACGGCCGACGCCGTGCGCACCGCGGCACGCGAGCTCGGCTATCGCCCCAACGCCGCGGCGCGCGCCCTGCGGTCGGGGACGGCGTCGGCGGTCGGCCTCGTCGTGCGCGACGTGACGCACCCGTTCTTCGGTCGCACGCTGCGCGGCGCGCAGCAGGCCGCGCGCGCCGCGGGCCACGTCGTCGTGCTGATCCAGGACGACTACAGCGGCGGTGGTGGCGACAGCGCGGTGCAGGGCCTCTCCGAGGGCAGCATCGACGGCTTCCTGTTCTTCGCCGCGAAGGTGCCCCGCTCGTTGCGCGAGCCCGGCGGGCGGCCGATCGTCATCGTCGAGTACGAGCAGTCGCGGATGCCGTTCGTCCGGCTGGACTCCGAGGGCGGGACCGCCGCCGCGATGGCCCACCTCCATGCGCTCGGCCATTCCCGCATCGGGCACTTCCGCTCCTCGGCCGGCGGCCAGACCTTTGACCGCCGCCACGCCGGCTGGGCCGCGCACCTGCGCGCGCACGGCCAGGACCCTGAGGCGCAGGTCACGGGCTTCGCCGCCTTCGACGCGACCAGCTCGATCGCGGTCGCCAAGGAGCTGCTGAGCCGTCCCGACCGCCCGAGCGCCTTCCTCTGTGACGACGACCTCCTGGCCGCGGGCATGATCGCGGCGGCCAACGAGCTGGGGATCGACGTGCCCGGCGAGGTGGCCGTCGTCGGCTTCGACGACCTCGACCTCGCGCGGCTGACCAACCCACCGCTGACGACCGTGCGCTTCGACCCCGAGGCCCTCGGCGCCGCCGCCTTCGAGCTCCTGCACGCACGTCTCCAAGGGGGCCGTCCCAAGAACCGCGTGCTGGCGTCCGAGCTGATCGTCCGCGCCTCCACCGCGGGGTAGGTTCACCTCCATGGAGATGACCAGCACCGTCGCCGAGGTGGTCCGACGCAGCGCGCGGCGCTGGCCGACACGGATCGCGCTGCACTTCGGCGAGCGCCGCTGGAGCTACGAGGAGCTCGACGATGCCGTCAGCCGCGTCGCCGGCCGGCTGCTGGAGCTGGGCCTGACCAAGGGCGAGCGCGTCGCCGCGCTGGGCACGAACTCCGATGCCTACCTGCTGCTCTACCTCGGCTGCGCGCGGGCGGGGTTCGTCCACGTCCCCGTCAACTACAACCTGGTCGGCGGCGAGTTGGCCTACATCATCACCCAGTCGGGGTCGACCGCGCTGTTCGCCGACCCGGCGCTGCAGCCGGCGGTCGACGCGATCGCCGACGACCTCGGCGATGTGGGCCGCATCGGCACGTTGCGCGACGGCGTCGACCTGCTGATCGACGTCCTGGACTGGGCGCTCACCGGCGAGGTCCCGGACCTCAGCGGCGAGGTCCACGTCGCCGACGACGACCTCGCGCAGTTGTTGTACACCTCGGGAACGACCGCGGCGCCGAAGGGCGCGATGATGACCCACCGCGCGCTCGTCCACGAGTACGTCTCCTGCGTCGTGGCGCTCGACATGGACGCGGCCGACGTGCCGCTGCACCCGCTGCCGCTCTACCACTCGGCGCAGATGCACGCGTTCCTGATGCCCTACCTGATGCTCGGGGCGACCAACCACGTGGTCGAGAAGCCGGACCCGTCAGACATCTTGATGCGGGTCGAGCGCGACGCGATCACCAGCCTCTTCGCGCCGCCGACGGTCTGGATCGCGATCTCCGAGCACCCGGACTTCGCCACGCGCGACCTGGGCTCGTTGCGCAAGGCCTACTACGGCGCGTCGATCATGCCCGTGCCGGTGCTGCAGCGCCTGCGCGCCGCGCTGGACGGCGTCGGCTTCTACAACGCCTTCGGTCAGTCGGAGATCGCCCCGCTGGCGACCGTCCTGCGCCCCGAGGAGCATGACGCGCGCCCCGACTCGGCGGGAAGGCCGGTGCTGTTCGTCGAGATCAAGGTGATCGACGAGCAGGGCACCGAGATCGTCGGCGCCGGCCAGGGTGAGGTCCTGTACCGCTCGCCGCAGCTGTGCACCGGCTACTGGGACAAGCCCGAGGAGACCGCCGAGGCGTTCGCCGGCGGCTGGTTTCACTCCGGCGATCTCGTCCGCGTTGACGAGGAGGGCTTCATCTTCGTCGTCGACCGCGTCAAGGACGTCATCAACACCGGCGGCGTCCTGGTCGCCAGTCGCGAGGTCGAAGAGGCGCTGTACACGCACCCGGCCGTCGCCGAGGTCGCGGTGATCGGCCTCCCGCACCCGAAGTGGATCGAGGCGATCGCGGCCGTGGTCGTCACGCGCGAGCCCGCCACCGAGGAGGCGATCCTCGCCCACGCTCGTGAGCACCTCGCGCCCTTCAAGCTCCCCAAGTCGGTGCACTTCGTCGACGAGCTGCCCAAGAACCCGTCGGGCAAGCTGCTCAAGCGCGAGCTGCGCGAGCGCTTCGGCGGTGGCGACGGCTCGGCCGTCGGGCGTTAGCTACAGCCCGAACTTCGCCCGGGAGTGCTCGGGCACGAGGTCGACGTACTCGGGATGGCGCTTGATGTAGGCGTTGACGAACGGGCAGCACGGGAGCACGGCGAGGCCCTTGTCGCGGGCGTCGTCGAGCGCGAAGTGGATCAACTCGCCGCCGAGTCCCTGACCTTCGAACGAGGGTCCGATCTCGGTGTGGACGAAGGCGATCTGCGCTTGCCGGCGACGGTACTGCGTGAAGCCGGCGAGCTTCCCGTCCAGGAGGATCTCGTAGCGCTCTCGGCGCAAGTTATCCGTGATCGTGACCACATCACCAACCTACGACAATGGACCTTCGGGTTTTCCGGAGGTCGCTGCGGCGGGGTCGCCGCCTGGTGGGCGCGAGGTGTCGCGGCGAAGATGATGGACATGGCCACCTCCCCGCTCCCCACCCTCTCCTCCTCCGCCCCCGCCACCTGGATCCCCCGTCCGGCGACGATCGCCCGCGACGCGCTCTACCTCTGTGCCGGGCTCCCCGCCGGCATCGTCACGTTCTCGGTGCTCGTCACGGGTCTTTCGCTGGCCGCCGGCCTGGCGATCACGCTGGTCGGCATCCCCGTCATGCTCGCCACGCTCTACGCCTCCCGCCTGATGGGAGATGCCGAGCGGTGGCGTGCCGGGTGGGTCCTCGATGTGCCCGTCACCCGCACCGCGTGCCCGTGGCGTGGTGGGATCTGGGAGCGCACGAAGATGGCCTTCACCGACGTCGGCGCCTGGCGCGACATGGTCTGGGGGCTGATCCTGCTGCCGCTGGGCACCTTCGGCTTCACGGTCGCGGTCACGGCCTGGAGCACCGTGCTCGGCCTGCTGACCTCACCGCTCTGGTACTGGGCGCTGCCCGACAACGACAACCCCGACAACGCCACGCTGAACTACCTCAACAGCCATGCGGCCGGGCCGTCAGCCGTTCGTGCCATCGCCGGCCTGGTCCTGATCCCGGTCGCGATCTTCCTCTGTCGCGCGCTGGCCGATGCCACCGCCCGCGCTGCGCGCGCGTTGTTACAGCACTAAGACAGCGCCGCGCGGTGCTCGCCGACCCAGTCGTCGACCACCTGCCAGCGCTCGTACAGCCATGTGATCTGGGCGTCGCGGTCGGTCGGCACCTCGGCGGCGGGGTAGCGCCAGAACTGGACGTGCACCGTGCCGCCGACCAGGCCGCCGCGCCAGATGTCGGAGATCCGCTCGAAGCCGTCGAGGCCGACGTGGCCGCAGAAGACCACATCGGTCCCGCACGTGCTCTCCAGCAGCGCGAGCGGGCCGCCCAGGCGCGGTGGCAGCAGGTGCTGCAACTTGCTCGCCAGCGGCGCGATGTGCGGCTGGCGCTCGGCGATCTTGACCTTCGCGGCGGCCAGCTTGGCCGGCGTCGAGCGGGTGCCCTCGGGGTAGATCAGGATGCCCTCGTGCGGGTCGAGGTCGATCCCCAGCTTCGCCAGATCCTGCAGCTCGCCCACCGTGTCGCCCGAGCCGCGGCGCACGAAGTTGGTCGGCACCCAGCGGCCGCCGATGTCGATCGTCGGGATCATCTCCAGCTCGCGCTTGAGTACGAAGCGCAGCCCGAGCCCGTGCGTGCGACCCACGACGCTGTCGGGCATCGTGTTGTCGATGATGCTCGCGTGGCGCATGAAGATCAGCACCGGCCCGGGCGCGACGACGTCCAGCCCGCGCACGTCGAACGTCAGGTTGAAGAGCCGCCGCACACCGTCCAGGTGACCGCCGGCCCACAACTGGCGCAGGCGGTAGACCCGGAAGCGGCGCGTGCGCGTGTCGCGGCCCAGCGATGCGAGGCCGATGAGCGTCAGTCCCGCGATGCCACGCAGCTCGCCGAACAAGAACCACCACAACATGGCCACCAGCCGCACGCCCATCCACGGCTTGCGCTTGACCACACCCAGCACGACATCGACCGTGACCGCCGCCGCGAGCAGCAACGGCAGCGTGAGCGTCACGACGACGAACGCCGTCGTCTCGATCACGATGCCGCGCGCACGACGGGCATAGCGGGGACCACGAGGTCCGGTGTCCGGCAGGAGCGGTCCCACGCCGGCCAACCTACTCGGAAGCTGACGCAAACCCGCGTCTGGATCGTCGCGCACACTGCGTGTATTGTTCAATGTATGCATTGTACGGTCTCGCGATGTTCTGGGAGGTGGAGATGACCGAGCAGGCAGAGACGTGGTTCTTGGGGCTCGACCGTCGTGATCGGCGGCGTGTCGCCGAGGCCGTTGACGCTCTGGTGGAACGGGGTCCATCGCTGGGGCGTCCCATCGTCGATCGCGTCAAGGGCTCGCGCCATACCAACATGAAGGAGTTGCGGTCGGTCGGCGGGCACCTGCGCGCGCTGTTTGCGTTTGACCCGCGCCGGACGGCGATCGTGTTGCTCGGTGGTGACAAGGCGGGCGACTGGACCGGTTGGTATGAGCGCAACGTCCCGTTAGCCGATGATCTGTATGACGCGTACCTGATCGAGATCGAGCGGGAAGGACTGATCTGATGGCTGGGCGCAAGAGTTGGAAGGACGTTCGCGCCCAGGCGGCGCGAGAGGACCCGCACTTCGAAGAAGGCGTCGCCGCGGAACGGCGCCGGCGCGAGTTCGTCCATGGCCTTCACGGGCTTCGCAAGGCTCGCGGCTCGCTCCAGGGCGACCTTGCGGAGGCGCTGGGCATGACCCAGGCCAACGTCTCGCGCATCGAACGCGAGGACAACGTGCAACTCGGGACGCTCGCGCGCTACGTCGAAGGTCTCGGCGGCCGGCTGGAGATCCACGCGATCTTCGACGACGTCGACTTGGTGATCACGCCGGGTCGTCCGGACTAGTCACCCGCAACGGCCGGGCGGACGTCGCGTCCGCCCGGCGCTGCCCGGCATCAGTGCGCCAGCACCGGCTCCCCGACGTGTGAGGGCTCGTGGACTCCGCCGCGCAGCAGCGCGGTGCAGACGACGGCGGCCACCGCGAAGATCGCGGCCGACCAGTAGAACGCGGTCGTGTAGCCGTGGACGGCGGCCTGGGCGAGGAGGTCGGGTGTGGGCTGCTTGCCCTGCAGCGCGCTCATCGTCGCGCTGGCGGCCAGCGTGCTCAGCAGCGCCGTGCCGATCGAGCCGCCGATCTGCTGCATGGTGTTGACCATCGCCGAGGCGACGCCCGCGTCGCTGGGCTCCACGCCGAGCGTCGCGGTCGCGATCGCCGGGGCGAAGATCAGGCCGAAGCCCGCGCCCATGATCAGCAGGGCGGGGAAGACGTGGGTCCAGTAGCTGGAGTCCGTCCCGATCCCGGTCAGGTAGAGCATGCCCACCATGCCGAGCAGCAGCCCGCCACCGACCAGCGGGCGGGCGCCGACGCGCGGCAGCAGCTTGGTCTGCGACGTCGTCGCGGTCAGCATGATCGCGACGGTCATCGGCAGGAACGCGAGCCCCGACTGGATCGGGGAGAACGCGAGGTTCTGCTGCAGGTAGTAGGTCAGGAACAGGAAGACGCCGAAGATCGCGATGCCCGACAGGCCCATCGCGAGATAGGAGCCGCCGCGGTCGCGGTCCAGGACGACCCGCAGCGGCAGCAGCGGGTTGGCGACGCGCCGCTGGATCGCGACGAAGACGGCGAGCAGGGCGACGCCGGCGGCCAGGAAGACGATGGTGGTGGTGTTGCTCCAGCTCGTCTCCGCCGCGTGGGAGAAGCCGTACACCAGGCCGAAGAGACCGGCCGACGCGGTGATCGTTCCGGGGATGTCCAGGCGTGGCTTGTCCGGGTGGGCCGAGTTGGTCAGCAGCGTGAACGCGCCGAAGGCCGCGATGCCGGCGAAGCCGAGGTTCACGTACAGGCACCAGCGCCAGGAGAGGTACTCGGTGAGGATGCCGCCGAGCAGCAGGCCGACGGCGGCGCCGGAGCCGGCGATCGCGCCGAAGACGCCGAACGCCTTGTTGCGCTCCGACGGCTCGGTGAAGGTCGTGGTCAGCAGCGAGAGGGCGGCCGGTGCGAGCAGCGCGCCGAAGAGGCCTTGGAGCGCGCGGGCGCCGACGAGCATCCCGAAGCTCTGCGCGGCACCGCCGAGCGCGGAGGCCACGGCGAAGCCGACCAGGCCCGCGATGAAGACCCACTTGCGGCCGAAGAGGTCGCCGATGCGACCGCCGAGCAGGAGGAGGGAGCCGAAGGCCAGCGCATAGGCGGTGACGATCCACTGACGGCTGTCGTCGGAGAAGCCGAGGTCTTGCTGGGCGCTGGGGAGCGCGATGTTCACGATGGTCGCGTCGAGCACGACCATCAGCTGGGCGAGGCCGAGGATGGCGAGGATCAGCCAGCGTCGTGCGTGATGGGGATCGGTGGAAGCAGGGCTCATGTGGGGAAGGTGGGGAGAGGGTTCGAGAGCAAGTGGAGGAAATGTCTCCGTTTGCTCTGGTGAGGCTAGCACAGAAGCGGAGGTGGGTTCTCCGGTTTCGGTAGACTCGCCCTCGTGAGCCTTGAGACACGCCCATTGCGCAAGGACGCGGAGCTGAATCGTCAGCGCATCCTCGCGGCCGCCGGCGAGCTGTTCGCCGAGGCCGGGCTGCACGTCACGCTCGACGCCGTCGCCGAGCGCGCGGGTGTCGGGGTCGGCACCGTCTACCGGCGCTTCCCCGACAAGGAGGCGCTGATCGACGCGCTCTTCGAGGACCGCATCGACGCGGTCGGCGCGATCGCCGAGCAGGCGTGCGCGATGGAGGACCCGTGGGGCGCGCTGGTCTTCTTCTTCGACCGCGCGATCGCCCTCCACGGCGAGGACCGCGCGCTCAAGGAGCTGGTGTTCAGCACGGCGCACGGCCACGACCGCGTCGCCCGGGCCCGCGGCAAGCTCAAGCCGATCGTCGGCCGGATCGTCGGGCGGGCCCACGAGGCCGGGGAGCTGCGCCCCGACATCGACATCACCGACGTCCCGCTCATCCAGCTGATGCTGACCGCGGTCATGGAGTACACCGACGACGTCTCGCCGGAGACCTGGCGCCGCTACCTCGCCATCGTGCTCGACGGCCTGCGGACCGGCGGCGCGCAGACCCCGCTGCCCGCCGCCGCGCTCACCGACGAGCAGCTCGACGGCGCGATGGCCCGCGGGCTGCGTCCGCCCTCGCGGCGCTGAGGCGCGCTACGCGTCCAGCAGCGCGTCGATGATCCGGGTCAGCTCGACCCGCAGCTCGGCCTCGTCGACGTCCTCGGCGATCGCGCCGGAGAGGGTGAAGGACTGCGCGACGAGCAGCAGCGCCTGGGCGATGGTGCGCGGGTTGCCCTGGCGGATCGAGCCGTCGGCCTGGCCGACGGCGAGATCGCGCATGACCAGCCCGATCGCCGCGCGCTGGGTCTCGCCCATGCGGCCGAGGACGTAGGGCAGCAGCAGCTCGGGCTCGGCCTCGATGATCTTGTTCATCAACGCGTTGGACCGGACCGCGTCGACCGACTTGAGCACGTGGTCGCGCAGGCGGGCGCGGCCGTCGCCGCCGCTGACGTCGGCCGCGACCTCGGCCATCGCCGCGCCGAACTCCCGCGTCATCAGGTCGCGCAGGATCGCCTCGACGTCCGGGTAGCGGCGGTAGACCGTCATGCGGCTCACCCCCGCGCGCCGGGCGACGTCGGTCAGCGTGGTGCGCCGGATCCCGAAGTCCAGGACGGACGCGCGGGTGGCATCGAGGATGGCCTCGGTCGTGGCGTCGGTCACACCGCCGAAGCTTGACGAGCTTCGGCGACGAGCGCCTGAACGACCGGCTGGGCTCGTGCACGATCGGCCGGCACCAGGCCGATCCGGGTACGACGGTCGAGGATGTCGTCGGCGTCCAGCGCGCCCTCGGCACGGACGGCGTGGAGGACCTCCACGCCGAGCACGTCGAGCCCGGGCGCAACGGGCGCCAGCAGCTGCGGGTCGCCTGCCGCGAGCGCGACGACGGCCGGCGCCTCGGTGCCGTGGCGGTCGACCAGGCGCGACGGGGCCGCGACCGCCGCGAGCGCGTCGCGCGCGGCGGCGCCCACCAGCGGGAGGTCGCGCGTGCGGCACGGACCGGCGGTGTCGGCCAGGCCGCCGGCCTCGATCGCCGCGTCGACGGCGTCTTGGGCCATCCGGCGGTAGGTCGTCAGCTTGCCGCCGACGATGCTCACCAGCCCACCGCCGCTGCGGATGACCGCGTGGCGGCGCGAGAGATCGGCCGTCTTGCCGGCGACGTCGTCGCGGTCGACGAGCGGCCGCAGGCCGGCGTAGGTGCCGACGACGTCGTCGTCGGTCAGCGGGACGGCAAGCGCGTCCGACAGCGTGGTGAGCAGGAAGTCGATGTCGGCCTGCGGCGCCTGCGGGACGTCGGGGATCGGGCCGGGCGCGGGCTCGTCGGTGATGCCGACGTAGGCCAGGCCGCTGCGCTGCGCGATCGCGAAGACCCAGCGGTTGCGCTCGCCGGGCACCGGGACGTTGAGCGTCCCGGCCAGCCCGCCGAGGCGCTCGAGCGGGATGACGAGGTGTGTGCCGAGGCTGGGGCGCAGGCGCAGGTCGTCGACCAGCTCGCCGGCCCAGACGCCGGTGGCGTTGACCACGGCGCGGGCGCGCACGTCGAAGGACTCGCCGGTCAGCTCGTCGCGCAGCCGCGCGCCGTCACCCGCCGGCTCGGTCGCGCCGCAGCGGGTGACGATCCGCGCGCCGTGCAGCGCGGCGGTGCGGGCGAGGCCGACGGTCAGCCGCGCGTCGTCTTCGAGCTGGGCGTCCCAGGCGAGGATGCCGCCACGCAAGCCGTCGCGGGCGACGCCGGGGGTGAGGCGCAGCAGCTCGTCGACGTCCGCGCGCCGCGCACGGGGGAGGTCGTTCGCCGAGGTGCCGGCGAGGCGGCGCAGGCCGTCGCCCAGCGCGAAGCCGACACGGGTGAGGCGCTCGGCCTTCGCGTCGATCTGCGGGGTCAGCGGCACGGTCTGGACGATCGGACGGACGAGATGCGGCGCGGTCTTCGTGAGCAGGACGTGGCGCTCACGGGCGCTCTCCATCGCGATGCCGACCGCGCCCTGGGCCAGGTAGCGCAGGCCGCCGTGGACGAGCTTGGAGCTCCAGCGGCTCGTGCCCCAGGCCAGGTCGCGGCGCTCGACGAGCGCGACGCGCAGCCCGCGCGAGGCGGCGTCCAGCGCGACCCCGGCGCCGGTCACGCCGCCGCCGATGACGAGGAGGTCGACCGGTGCGCCGTCGCGCAGCGCTTCCAGATCGGCGGTCCGGCGGTCGGCGTTGAGGAAGCTCTGTGACATCTAGGCAGACAATGTAACATCGTCTCTCACGATGAGCCAGCCGACCGATCTCTTCGACCCCGCCGCCCGCTGGGCCGCACCCGACCCCGAGCCGATCGTCGGCGACGACCTGCGTGCGCTGCTGCGCCAGGCGTTCGCGATCGAGGAGGACGGCGCCGCCGCCTCGCCCGCGGCCGTCGTGCTGGAGGTCGCGCCTTCGCGGCTGACGCCGGCCATCGCGGAGGCGCTGCAGGCCGTGGTCGGCACTGACCACGTGCTCTTCGACGACGTGGCACGCGCCGCGCACGCCAACGGCATGTCCTACCTCGACCTCGTCCGTCGTAGCGCCGCACCGCCGGCCGCGCCGGACGCGATCGTCCTGCCCGCCGACCACGACGAGGTCGGCGCGATCCTGCGCGCGTGCTCCAAACATGGCGTCGCGGTCGTGCCGTTCGGTGGCGGGACGAGCGTCGTCGGCGGCGTGAGCCCGATGCGCGGCAGCTTCGACACGGTCGTCGCGCTCGACCTACGGCGCCTCGACGCGCTGGTCGAGGTCGACGACGTCTCGCAGACGGCGACGCTGCAGGCCGGTGTGACCGGGCCACGCGCCGAGGAGCTGCTCGCTGAGCACGGCTTCACGCTCGGCCATGTCCCGCAGAGCTTCGAGCGCGCGACGATCGGCGGCTACGCGGCGACCCGCTCGTCCGGGCAGTTGTCGACCGGCTGGGGGCGCTTCGACGCGCTCGTCGAGCGCGTGCGCGCCGCGACGCCCGCCGGTGACCTCGACCTCGGCCGTGCGCCCGGCACCGCCGCGGGGCCGGACCTGCGCCAGCTCGTCCTCGGCTCGGAGGGCGCGTTCGGCGTCATCACCTCGGTCACCGTGCGCGTCCGGCCGATCCCCGAGGTGCGCCGCCACGAGGGCTGGCGCGTCGCGGATCTCACAACCGGCGTCGGCGTCCTGCGCACGCTGGCCCAGCGCGGGCCCAAGCCCGACCTCGCGCGGCTCTCGGATGAGACCGAGACGGCGATGGGCGTCGCGACGGGCGGCGGCGGGACCGATGAGGCGGGCGGCTGCCTGCTGCTGGTCGGCTGGGAGGGCGCGGCGGCCGACGTGGCCTACCGCGCCGAGGCCGCGACCGAGATCCTGCGCGCCGCGGGCGCCACGCCGCTGGGCGAGGAGGCCGCCGAGTCCTGGCGCCACGGGCGCTTCCGCGCACCGCGCCTGCGCGATGAGCTGCTCGGCGCCGGCATGCTGATCGAGACGCTGGAGACCGCGACGACCTGGCGCGAGCTGGAGGTGCTGCACGCGCGGGTGGGCGAGACGCTGCGGACCGCGCTGGACGGCGCGAGCCCGATCGTCGCCTGCCACGTCTCGCACCTCTACGCCGCGGGAGCGTCGCTGTACTTCACGGTGCTGGCGCGCCGCGACGGCGACGATCCGGTCGGTCAGTGGTCGGCGGCCAAGGCTGCGGTCATGGAGACGCTGACGGGCGCGGGCGCGACCCTGACCCACCACCACGCCGTCGGTGCCGACCACGCGCCATGGCTGGCCGCCGAGGTCGGCGAGCTGGGCGTCGACGTGCTGCGTGCGGTGAAGGCCCGCCTCGATCCGGCCGGGGTCTTGAACCCCGGAAAGCTGCTGCCCGCCGACTGAGTCAGTCGACGGGCAGCGGGGACTTCGGAGGGGAGAGGGGTCGACGTCCTGCGCTACTGCTCGTCGCCGTCGGCCGGAGGCTCGCCGGCCAGCAGGCGGTAGAGGCCGCGGCGGGCCTCCTCGAGGATGGCCTTGGCCTCCCCGAGCTGGTCCTTCGTGCCGGTCTGGGCGACCTGCATGGCGGCGATCGCCAGCGCCTGGGCGGCATGGCGGAGCTGATGGAGCTCGCCCGACGCGCCCTCGCCGACGGTCTCCCACGGCGTGCCCATCCGCTCACGGTTGGCCTCGACGTGGGCGGTGCCCTCGTCGGTCAACGTGAACGACTTGCGCCCGTCGTGCTCGGTGGCACGGACGAGGCCCTCGTCCTCCAACTGCGACAGCGCGGGGTAGACCGAGCCGGGGCTCGGGCGCCAGACGCCGCCGCTGCGCTCCTCGAGCTCCTGCATCAGGCCGTAGCCGTTGCGGGGCTCCTCGGAGAGCAGCAGGAGGATCGCGGAGCGGATGTCACCGCGCCGCGCGCGCCGGCCGCCACGGCCGCCGCGATGGTGCGGGCCGCCAGGCGGACCGAAACCCGGCCCGCCCGCCCCCCGGCCGAAGCCGAAACCGGGACCGCCGCCGCCCGGGCCGCGTCCGCCGCCCATCATGGCGAGGAACTCGGGGAAGAACGCGCGGCCTTCGCCGCGATGCTGCTTGTGGTGGCAGCGCCCGTGTGGCGCTGCATACGTGGCACCAGTCATGTGGTGCTCCCTTCGTTTGATCTATCGAACGAACATCACGATATATCGAGAATGTTCGTTTGTCAAACGAGGTCGTTGCGCGGCGCGTGCCCGGGCGGTCGCGCTACGCCACCACGTCCCGGTACGTCAGCACGACCCGGCCGAGCACGACCACATCGCCATCCTGCAACTCGGCCTCAGTCACCCGCCGCCCATTGACGAACGTCCCGTTCGCGCTGCGGTCATCCAGGATCCGCGACCCCGTCGGCCGCTGATGGACGATCGCGTGGCGGCGCGAGACGCTCTGGTCCTCGAGCCGCACGTCGACGGCAAAGCCGCGTCCGACGTGGGTCGTGCCGGGACCCAACGGCAATAGGACGCGCTCGTCGCCGTCGTCGAGCTCGAGGTAGCGGCCCGGTGCAGGATGCGCAGAGGAGACGGCGTGTCGGCGCTCACGGAAGCTGACACGGGGGAGGGCGTCCAGGACGTCGGTGCGGGTGCCGTCGAAGGTCTCGGGGAGGGAGGTCACGGAGGGCATGGCGGAAGTTCACCGCGCGAACCTGAGTGCCACCTCAAGGCCGGACGAGAGGTTGCACAGTCTTTTCGGCGCATCGAAGCGCGGGGCGCCGGGCAGGCCGTTAGCCTGCCTGCACGAATGTCATCAGCCCGCCCTTTGACCACGCCCGACGGCCGCCTCGCCCTGCGCCTGCTTGAGGAGGCGGGGGAGAAGGGGCTCAGCGTCGCCGAGATGCGCGCCGAAGGGCTGCAAATGCCCGCCCAGGCGCTCTACGAGGTCGAACTGGCCGGCTGGCCGCTCATCCGCAAGAGTGGCCGGACGCGTTTGCGCCCGTCTGACGCACCGCCGCCGAAGCCGTTCGAGATGCCGCCGAAGGTCCGTCTCGTCCCACGCGGCTGAGTCGCCTGACGAGGTTCCCGCCGCTTCACGTTTGCCGGAGCTCGATTGGTTCGACCGTTGCTCAGGACACCGTCGGTGAGCAACTCAAACCGATGCAGCAACGCCCCCGGTGACGCCGGCTCCGTGAGCCGAGCGCGCCTCCGGGGGCGTCGTGAAGAACTTTCTAATTCTGGCGCGTTGCCGCTCTAGGCGGAGGCGCGCCGCGTCCGCTTCATGGGCGTGCGCTTCTTCTTCGACTCGGGGATCTGGTTGCTGAGCGGCACCGACTCGAAGCCCAGGAGGACCACGCCGGCGTCGACCGCACCCTCGTCGCCCGCCTTCGCGATGCGCTTGGCGGCCTCCGCCCCGATCTTGTCGACACGCTCCAGGAACTTCGCCGCCTCGGCGGTCAGAGCGGTCCAGCCCTTGGCATCAACGCGCGCGGTCTTGCGCTCGATGACGGCGTCCGGGCGGTCGAAGCCGCCGGCCGCAGCCGACGCATTAGTGTAATCCTCCAGCATCTTCAGCTGGGAGCCGACGGCGGCCTGCTTCGCGACGGGCGAAGCCTTAGACCAGTTCTCCTGCGTCACCTTCGGGCGTGCCTTGGCCTTGTAGTGATGCTCGACGGCTCCACGTACGCGCGTCTCGTCAACAAGCTCGATCAGGCCGAGCTTGTGGAGCGTGCGGACGTGGTAGGCGGTCGCTCCCAGGGTCGTGCCGAGCCACTGGGAGAGCTCGTTCGGGCTGGCCTTGCGCTCCTGCAACATGGCCATGATGCGGACCCGCACCGGATGGCTCATGGCCTTCACGTAGCGAGGGTCGTCAATTGCGGTGATGGGCTTCACGTTCCGTCCAAGTCGTTCAGGTATTGGCGGGAGATGCGAACCTTAGCCTGCCCCGCCGTCGGGTAGGGACAGATTTTGTACAGGTTTGCGGCGTCGAATTGTGCAAGAACACTCAACCGTCGTCAATCCTCCTTCCAGGATACCCAGACCAGCGGCTCAAACGATAACGGAATCTTAGTGCTAAGTCTGCCGGGCGAGCGTTGCCGGCCGCAAGCCGTGTCGACGCGCTCGCGGTCAGCCGTCGCCGATGTGCCGCAGCGCCGGCGCGATGCTGTGCAGATATGGCGCGGGGACGACCTCGGCGGCGGCGACATCTATCGCTGCTTCCGACGATCCGTCCCACGATCGGGCACGCACGACGCCGGCGTCGGAACGCTCGCCGTTGACCGCTGCGGCCAGTGCCGCGAAGCCATCGTGGCCAATGAGCACAAGACCGTCGAGCTCGACGCGATCGAAATCTCGCCACGCCGTGAGCGGGCGGTCGTCGCGGACCGCGAAGACGTGCTGCAGCTCACGGTTCACGGTCCCGGAGTGCTCCGTATCGGCTACCCGGTGCACCCCTAAGTGCGCCAGTTCGTCGAACACGTAGGTCGTGCCGAGCTCTTCGTCGGCCTCGCGCAGGCCGTCGCGGATCGCCTCGCCCGCGAGCAGGTGCCCCGCGGCCGAGGCGTCGAGGAACCCGGGCCAAGCCGACTTGTCGTGTGCGCGGCGCTGCAGGAGCACGCCGGCGGGCGCCACGACCCAGAGGTGAAACGCCAGGTGCCAGTCGCCGTCACGATGCACGTCGGCGCGACGCTTGGTCCCGGCATGTCGGCCGTGCTCGTCGAAGACGTCGAGGATCTCGTCGTCGGCGCCCACGGCGCTCACATCTGGTTGACCGGCGTGGTCCCGATCTTCGGGTCTGCCGGAACGCGGCGGCGCCGCTCGCCCTCAGGCAACAGGATCGAGCCGTGGCGGCGCAGAACGACCGCAATCCAGATCGTGCCGATCACGAAGAGCGTCAGGCTCTCCAGCTGCGCGGCGGTGAGCCCGATCGCGACATCGGAGTTGCGGCGCAGGAACTCGACCAGGAAGCGCTCCACGCCCGCGCCGACGAGGTAGAGCGCGAAGAGCATCCCCGGGCGCACCTTGTCGCGCAGCTGCCAGAGCACGAAGGCGAGCATGCCCATCGTGAGCGTCTCGTAGATCGGCGTGGGATGGACCGTCTCGCCCGGCGCCGTCGGCACGGTGCCGTGTGGGTAACCCATCGCCCACGGCCCGTCCCAGGCCTTGCCGTAGTCGCCGTCGCCCGAGACCTGGCAGCCGATCCGGCCGATCGCGTAGCCGAGCGCGAGGCCCGGCCCGGCGATGTCGAGGAGGTCGAGGGAGAGGAAGCCCTTGCGGTGGGCCCAGTAGACGACGGCGATCGCGCCGCCGAGCAGGCCGCCGTACCAGATCAGCCCCGAGCCGCCGAAGATGTCGCCGGCGCTCAGGCTGTCGTGGTTCTGCACCAGGTAGTAGGCGCGCGCGCCCACCAGGCCGCCGACCAGGGCAACCGTGACGATCTCGTAGGCCCAGTCGACGGGGCGTCCCAGCTCCTTGAGCCGGCGGGCGGCCAGCAGGCCCCATGCCGCGAAGTTCAGGGCGAAGAAGAGGCCGAAGGTCTTGATCGACAGGCCGAGGACGTGGATCTCGGGCTTCACGGGCTGGAGACTACGCAGCGTCGTATCGTGGCGAGCCGCCGTGCCGGTCCGCCTGCTCTCCCGCGTCGCTGTCGACGTCTCGCCGCTGCGCGAGTCACGCGACCTGCGGCTGCTGCTCGGCGGCGAGCTGATCACCGGGCTGGGCACGCAGGCCGCGTTGGTCGCGCTGCCCTACCAGCTCTACCTCGAGACGGGATCGGCCTTCCTGACCGGCCTGCTCGGCGCGGTCGAGCTCGTGCCGCTGATGTCGATGGCGCTGCTCGGCGGGGCGCTGGCCGACCGCCGCGACCGGCGCCGGCTGCTGATGCTGATCCAGGTCGCGCTGGTGCTCGGCGCGAGCGGGTTGGCCGCGCTGACCTACGCCGGCTCACCGCCGATCGTCGGGCTCTACGTGCTCGGCGGTGCGATGGCCGGGTTCGGAGCGGTGCAGAACGTGACGGCGGCGTCGATCGTGCCCAACCTCGTGCCGCTGACGCAGCTGCGCTCGGCGCTCGCGCTCAACTACGGGATGAACACGCTCACGCAGGTGGTCGGGCCGGCCGTCGGCGGCGTCCTGATCGGCGTGCTCGGGCTCGGCGCCGCCTACACGATCGACGCCGTGAGCTGCATGGCGATCCTCGCCGCCGTCTGGGCGATGTCGCCCCAGCCGCCGCGCGGCGCGGTGGCCGAGCCCGAGCGCGTGCTGCGCTCGATCGCCGAGGGCCTGCGCTTCGTGCGTGCCAACAACGCGCTGATGGGCTCGTTCGCGATCGACCTGCTGGCGATGACCTTCGGGATGCCGCGCGCGCTGTTCGCCGTGCTGTCGGTCAGCGTCTACCACACAGGCGCGGGCGGAACGGGCTTGTTGTACGCCTCGGTCGCGGCCGGTGCGACGGTGGCGGCGCTGACGACCGGCTGGCTGGCCCATGCGCGCCGCCTGGGCCGCATCGTCATCTGGGCGGTGATCGCCTGGGGTCTGGCGATCGCGCTGGCCGGTGTGGCCGGCTCGCTGTGGATCGCCGCCGGGCTGCTCGCGCTCGCGGGCGCGGCAGACAGTGTCAGCGCCGTCTGCCGTTCGTCGATCAACCAGTCGGTGACGCCCGACCACCTCCGCGGGCGCATGTCGTCGGTCTTCACGCTGGTGGTCACCAGCGGGCCGCGGCTGGGTGATGTCGAGTCCGGCTCGGTCGCGGCGTTGACCAGCGTGCGGACCTCGGTCATCTCCGGCGGCCTGGCCTGCGTCGCGGGCGTCGGGCTGATCCTGCTCGCGTTCCCGGCGCTGCTGCGCTTCGACGCCGAGCGCGACGTCGTGGGCAGCGTCGAGCCCGCACCCGCCTGATCGCCCGAGCGGGTGGCCGCCGCTATGGTCGAGGGCATGGCCAAGACGCTTTACACGGCAGAAGCCCACGTCACCGGCGGGCGCGACAAGGGGCACGGCAAGACGAGTGACGGTGCGCTTGAGGTCGACCTCCGACTCCCGACCGAGATGGGCGGTCAGGGCGGCGGGACCAACCCCGAGCAGCTCTTCGCGGTCGGCTACGCGGCCTGCTTCGAAGGCGCGATCGGCGCGGTCGCGCGGCGTGCGAAGGCCGAGACCGGCGATGCGGTGATCGAGTCCAAGGTCTCGCTGCACCCCAACGAGGCGCGCGGCTTCGACCTCTCGGTCCAGCTCGACGTGACGCTGCCGTCGGTCGACGCCGAGCAGGCGGTCGAGCTGGTCAAGGCCGCCCACCAGGTTTGCCCCTACTCCAACGCGACCCGGGGCAACATCCCCGTGACGCTCACCGCCAATGGACAGCCCGTCGAAGGCTGAGCACGTCCACGACGCGGGCTGCGTCTCCGGCGTCTGCGGCGCCGACGTCCCGCCACTGATCGGCTCCGTGCTCACCGGCACGGGGCTCACGGTCGCCCAGGCGGCCGCGGCGCTGGAGCGCGGGGAAGCGGTGGCGCTGAGCGACGTCCAGCGGCGCATCGTCGAGCAGCACGCGCTGGCGAGCTGAAACACCGCATGTTCTGACGCGGACCTGCGTTGGAGCGTCCGGTGGGCGGCGAGCTGGCTGAGGCGTCGTCCACCTCTTCCGCACCGGAGGGCGGCGCTTTTCTACTGCTGGGCGCCGCCCTCCACGGGCGGCGACACCGTCGCCTCGTGCAGGGGCGGCCGGCCGGTGTACCAGTAGGTGAAGTGGTCGACGCGCGAGCCGTCGGGGAGGCCGGACAGCGCCAGGTCGACGCGACGGGCGAGCGACTCCTCGTCACCGTCGATGATCCGCAGGACGTTGGGCTCGTCACGGTCCATTGACCACGACGGTAGACGCCGACCCCCGTCGCGTCACGGGATTTCCTCCTGCTGTCGAAGGCCTTCCGACCGCCGGTCCAGCGCGCCGGTCTACCCTGCGCAGGGTGCTCGCCGACGCCGTGCCCTACGTGGGGCAGACCACCGAACACCGGCGCATCGTCGTCGACGTGCGCGGGCGGGCCGTCACCGGCGTGCGCGTGGGCATCACGCGCTACCCGTGCGCGGACTTCGGCGACGTCGGCCCGTTCATCGTCCGCGAGCGCGGCCGTGCGGTGATCGGCCACGACGGCCGCTTCCGCTTCGTCGCCGGCGAGCCCGCGCAGCGGGTCACGATCACCGGCGTGGTGCGCCGCCGTACCCATCGCATCACCGGCACGGTCCGGGTGCGCGGCTCGATCGCGACCGGGCAGCGCTGTGCCTCGGCGACGCTGCGCTTCACCGCAGCCCGCTGACCGCGGGCAGCGCTGCGCGTCGGGCGTCTTGCGTTCGTGGTGGAACGCTGACGCCATCGCTCAAGCTGCCCTGAACGTGGCCGACGCACCCGGGGGTGGACCGCCTGCTGCGCAGCCGCTTTGGCTCCAACCTGACGCTCATCGCCGCGAGCGCCGCGGTCCCGGCCGCCGTCATGCACTTCCTCGTCAGCGAGGACAAGGCCCCGGTCACGGCGGTCCAGCATCTCTTCATCATGGCCGTCGGCTCGACGATCGCCGCCGCGGCCAGCATCGCGCTGATGCTCGCCGGGTTCCGGCGCCGTGAGACGCGTGCGGTCATCGCCGGCGGCGCGTTCGCCGCCATGACGCTCATCCTGTTGATCCACGGCCTGGCGACCCCGGGCGTGATCATCGGCCCCAACGGCGTCGTCGCCGTCGCGGGCGGCCTCGCGCTGCCGGTCGGCGGCGCGATCCTGACGATCGCCGCGCTGCCCGCCCTGCGCGGACCCCGCCATCTGCGCACGGTCGCGGTCGGCCTCACGGCGCTGCTCGTCACCATCGCGCTGCTCGGCCTCGTCGGCTTCGTCGTCCCGCAGGACGTCCCGTCGGTCCCGGGCTACGACTCGCCCGAGGCGATCGTCCTGCTGGCGGTCGGCACGCTCTTCTTCGGCATCGTCGCGTCCCGCGCCGTGCGCACCTTCACGCTCACCCGCCGGAGTGCCGACCTCCTCGTGGTCGTCGGGATCGTCTGGCTGGGGATGGCGCTCATCCCCGTCCTGATCCTCGACCCCTACACCTGGGTCTGGTGGATGGGCCACGCGCTCGAACTGCTCGGCGTCGCGCTGGTCGGCATCCCGGTTGGCGATGGACGTCCACCGTGGCCGCCCCTCACACCCTCTGGTCGGCGACCTCCCGGCAGCAGAGCTCGTCGCCGAGGAGGAGGCGTTCCTGGGCGCCCGGGTGCGCGTGCTGATGGCACGCCTGGAGGCCAAGGACCGCTCGACCGAGGAGCACACCCGCCGCGTCGCCGAATGGGCGGTGGCGATTGGCGAGCAGCTCGGCCTCTCGGCCGGTCGCCTGCGCGACCTCGCGCTCGCGGGCCTGCTGCACGACATCGGCAAGCTCTCGATCCCCGACGCGATCCTCGGCAAGCCGGGCGCGCTGACGGACGCCGAGATGGAGGTCATCCGATGCCACCCGGTGATGGGCGACGACCTGCTGCGCGAGCTCGGCCACCCCGAGCGGATCCGGCGCGGCGTCCGTGGCCACCACGAGCGCCTGGACGGCAGCGGCTACCCCGACGGCCTGCGCGGCGACGAGCTTGATCTCGAAACCCGCATCCTCGCCGTCGCCGACGTCTGGGACGCGCTCGTCTCTCCGCGCGTCTACCGCGGTGCGTGGACGCCGGAGCGCGCGATGGCGCTGCTGGCGGTCGACTCCGAGTTCGACGGTCGCTGCGTCGCCGCGCTGCAGGAGATCACCGGCGTCCAGCCGGCCGCGGCCGACCCGCCGCTCGCCGACGCCGCCTGAGCACCGCGTGGAAGACTCGTCCCCATGATCTTGGGGATCGATCAGGGAACGACCGGCTCGCGCGCCTTCCTCTTCGATGAGCGGGGCAAGGTGGTCACGAGCGCGTACTCGGAGTTCGAGCAGTTCTTCCCGCGGCCCGGCTGGGTCGAGCACGACGCGGCCGAGATCTGGGAGACCGTGAAGAAGGTCTGCCACGCGGCGCTGGACGACGCCGGCATCGACGGCGCGCAGCTCACCGCGATCGGCATCACCAACCAGCGCGAGACCGCGGTTGCGTGGGATCGCAAGACCGGTGAGCCGCTGCACCGCGCGATCGTCTGGCAGGACCGGCGCACGGCCGGCCGCTGCGATCGCCTGAAGGCCGAGGGCGTCGAGGCGATGTTCCGCGAGCGGACGGGCCTGGTGCTCGACGCGTACTTCAGCGCGACCAAGTACGAGTGGATGCTCCAGGAGGGCGGCGTCCCGCGTGACGCCGCGTTCGGCACGATCGACTCCTGGCTGCTCTTCAAGCTCACGGGCCGCCACGCGACCGACTACTCCAACGCGTCGCGGACGTTGTTGTTCAACATCCACGAGCTGGCGTGGGACCCGGAGCTGTGCGACACGCTCGGCATCCCGATCGGCTCGCTGCCCGAGCCGGTGCGCAACGCCGAGGTGCTCGGCGAGACGACGGAGTTCGGCGGCTCGGTGCCCGTCGCCGCGATGGTCGGCGACCAGCAGGGCGCGCTGTACGGCCAGGCGTGCATCGACCCGGGCCTGGGGAAGAACACGTACGGGACGGGCAACTTCTTGTTGCAGAACGCCGGCGACGGCCCGCCCGTGCTGGAGGAGGGGCTGATCACGACGATCGCGTGGGGGATCGGCGACCGCATCGACTACGCGCTGGAGTCCTCGATGTTCGTGACGGGCGCCGGCATCCAGTGGCTGCGCGACGGGCTGAAGATCATCGACAACGCATCTGACACCGAGGCGATGGCGGCCTCGCTGGACTCCAACGAGGGCGTGTACTTCGTCCCGGCGTTGACGGGACTGGGCTCGCCGCACTGGGATCCCTACGCGCGCGGGACGATCGTCGGGCTGACACGCGGCTCGTCACGCGAGCACATCGCGCGCGCCGCGCTGGAGGCGATCGCCTACCAGTCGGTCGACGCGGTGCGGGCACAGAACGCGGCGCTCGGCGGGCGCCTGACCGAGCTGCGGGCCGACGGCGGCGCGACCGCCAACACGTGGCTGATGCAGTTCCAGGCCGACCTGCTCGGCGTGCCCGTCGTCGTCCCCGAGATCGCCGACACGACCGTCCTCGGCGCGGCCTACCTGGCCGGTGTGGCGACCGGGACGTGGACCGAGGAGGACGTCAAGGGCCTCTGGACCGAGTCGGTCCGCTACGAGCCCCAGATGAGCGACGATCAGCGCCAGTCGCTGCTGGCCGACTGGCGGCGGGCACTGGACCGCGCTCGCCACTGGGTCACCCCGGACTGACGCGCGCTCACGCCGCGGTCGCTGCCGCCACGAGCGCCTCGGCCATCCGGTGGCCGGCGCCGTCCAGGCCGTCGGTGCAGCGCTCGGGATGCCATTGGACGCCGAGCGCGAAGCGATGGCCGGGGATCTCCAGCGCCTCGACGAGCCCGTCGGGGGCGGTGGACGTGACGCGCACGTCGCGCCCGAGCGTCTTGACCGCCTGGTGGTGCTCGGAGACGACGCAGGGCGCGTCGCCGAGCAGCCGGCGCGCCAGGGTGTCGCCGGCGGTGGCGACGTCGTGGGCGTCGCGGTGGTTCAGCGCGTCGTAGCCGCAGGAGGGGAGGTCTTGATGCAGCGTGCCGCCGTGGAGGATGTTCATCAACTGCGTGCCGCCGCAGACGCCGATGACCGGGAGGTCGGTGGCCAGCGCCTGGCGCAGCGCCGCGAGGTCGCGGAGGTGGCGGGTGAGATCGGTCTCGCGGACCTGCGCGCCGACCGCCTCGCCGTAGAGACCGGGGTGGATGTCGGTCTCGCTGCCGCCCAGCACGAGCGCGTCGGCGCCGGCGAGGTCGAGCCCGGCCTGCTCGCCGGTGAGGGTTCGCACGCGGGCGCCCGCGGCAGCCAGCCAGCGCTCGTAGGGCCCCGGGTCCTCGCGGCCGAGCAGCAGCAGGACGGTCGGGCGCTCGTCGTCGGTCGCGCCGTTCTTATAGGCGTCGAGGAACGCGGCCCGCGCCCGGGCGACGCGCTTGCGCGCGGCATCCTCGGAGAGGTCCAGCAGCTCGCCGACCTCGCGCAGCGACAGGCCGGCCTCGAAGCGCAGCAGGAGCACGAGGCGCTGATGGGCGGTGAGCGTCGCCAGGGCGTCGCGCAGCAGCGGGTCGCGGTGGCCGTCGCTCGCGCTGGGATCGGCCATCGCGGCATGCAGCGGGACGTGGTCGCGACGCTTGCGCCGCCGTAGCTCGTCGAGCGCGAGGTTGGTCGCGGTGCGGTGCAGCCAGGCGCGCAGCACCGGTGTCGGCGCACCCCGTGGCGCACTGCGCCACGCACGGGCAAAGGTCTCCTGCCGCAGATCCTCCGCGGTCTCACGGTCGCCGACCATGCGTGCCAACCGCCGTGTCAGCGGGCCGCTCTGCTCGGTCAGGATCGCGTCGAAGGTCATCTCACCTCCTTCAGACGCACGAGGACAGGCAGACCGGACACGCGCCCGATGGTACGGCCCGCTCGCCACATAGCCTGCACGGCGTGCCCGACTGCGTCTTCTGCAAGATCATCGCCGGCGAGCTGCCCGCGTCGATCGTCTACGAGGACGACGACCATGTCGCGTTCCTCGATGCGCGGCCGCTGTTCGAGGGCCACACGCTGCTGGTGCCGCGCGCGCACGTCGAGACGCTTGCCGACCTGCCCGCGGATGCGATCGCCCCGTTCTTCACGTTGACCCAGCGGCTCGCCGTCGCGATCCCGCAGGCGATGGATGCGAAGGGCACCTTCGTGGCCATGAACAACATCGTCAGCCAATCCGTCGCGCACCTGCACTGCCACGTCGTCCCGCGCAATCCCAAAGACGGTCTGCGCGGTTTCTTCTGGCCGCGGACCAAGTACGCCGACGACGCCGCGCGCGACGCGGTCGCCGCGCGCATCGCCGCAGCCCTCCGGAGCTAGTCGCTCGTCGGGATCCCGCGGATCACGACGCCGGCCAGGCGGGCAGCCAGCGCATCCGGCTCCCACTGGTCCGGCTCGTCGAGCTGGACGCGGAAGCCGAGTTCGGCCAAGGCCACCAACATGCGCCCCATCAGCGCGGTCTCGCGTTCGGGAAGCTGCGTCCAGTCCGAGAGGACCTCGCCCATGCGCTGCTCCCAGTGCTCGCGGCCGCGCTCGATGCGGTTCTCGCCGTTGCGCTGGAGGTAGATGATGCGGAACGCATCCGGCGCCTCGACGACGGCGCGCAGCAGCGCCGTCATGCCCAAGCGCAGCAGGTCCTCCTTGCTGCCTGGGGCTCCAGGGGCCGGGACCGAGTCCTCGACCATGTGCCAGAACTTGCGCTCCTCGCGGCGCAGCAGCTCCTCGAACAACTCCTCCTTGGAGTCATAGCAGGAGTACAGCACCGGCTTGGACACGCCCGCCGCGTCGGCGATCGCCTGCATCGAGACGGCCTCGAAGCCGTCACGGGCGAAGAGCGGCAGGGCGGCGTCCAGGACGAGCGGCCTGCGCAGCTCCGGTCCCAGATGCGCCGCCCGTGCGCGTCCCATACGTCGTCGGCTAGGAGATCCGCATGCCGGAGATCGCCCGCGCGATCACCAGCTGCTGCATCTCGCTCGTGCCCTCGAAGATGGTGTAGATCTTCGAGTCGCGGTGCCAGCGCTCGACCGGGAACTCCCGGGTGTAGCCGTTGCCGCCCATGATCTGGATCGCGCGCTCGGTCGCCCAGACGGCGACCTCGCCGGCCTTGAGCTTGCTCATCGAGCCCTCGGCGTTCTCGAACGGGATGCCGTTGCGGGCCATCCACGAGGCGCGCCAGACGAGCAGGCGGGCGGCGTCGAGCTCCATCTTCATGTTGGCCAGGGCGAAGCCGATCGACTGGTTCTCGATGATCTTCTTGCCGAACTGCTCGCGCTCCTTGGCGTAGTCCAAGGCGTACTCGTAGGCGGCGCGGGCGATGCCCAGCGCCTGGGAGCCGACGATCGGGCGCGTGGCCTCGAAGGTCTGCATCGCGGCCTGCGTCTTGCCCTTCTTGCCCTCGCGGACGCGGGCGAGGCGCTCGTCGAGCTTCTCCTTGCCGCCGAGCAGGTAGGCGCCCGGGATCTTGCAGTCGTCGAGGTGGACGTCGGCGGTGTGCGACGCGCGCAGGCCGTGCTTCTTGACCTTGGCGCCCTGCTCGATGCCGTCGGTCGCGATCGGCACGATGAACGCGGCGTGGCCGCGCGAGCCGAGCTCGCGGTCGGTCTGGGCGATGACGACGTGGACGTCGGAGATGCCGCCGTTGGTCGCCCAGGCCTTCTGGCCGTTGAGCGTCCAGGTGTCCGACGCAGCGTCGTACTTGGCGGTCGTGCGGATGTTGGAGACGTCGGAGCCGGCGTTGGGCTCCGAGGCGCAGAAGGCGGCGACCTTGATGTCGTCGGCCGTGCCGTAGCAGCGCGGGATCCACTCCATGACCTGCTCCCAGGTGCCCTGGCCGGCGATCGCGGCGGCGGCCAGCCCGGTGCCCATGATCGCCATGCCGATGCCGGCGTCGCCCCAGAAGAGCTCTTCCTGGACGATCGGCATCGTCAGCCCCGACGGGTCGGCGGCGAACTGCTGCAGCGACTCGAAGCCGTAGAGGCCGATCTTCGCGGCCTCCTCGATGATCGGCCACGGGGTCTCCTCGCGCTCGTCCCACTCATGAGCGGCGGGGCGCACGACGCCCTCGGCGAAGCCATGGACCCACTCGCGCAGGTCCTTCTGCTCCTGGGTGAGGGCGAGCGAGAAGGTCGGCTCGGCGGGCGTCTCGGCGGTGTCTTGGGGCGTCTCAGCGGTGCTGGCCATACGGCAAAGCTACCACGAAGTAGGAACGGTGGCGTTCAGTTGGCCGAATGGCCGTCAGCCGGCTGGGAAGACCCAGCCCGCCAGCGCGATGAACTGCACCGCGGCCGCGAGGATCACCAGCGCGTGGAAGACCTCGTGGAAGCCGAAGGTGCTCGGCCACGGGTTCGGGCGCTTGGTCGCGTAGACGATGGCGCCGAGGGTGTAGAGCAGCCCGCCGACCGCGAGCAGCACCAGCGGCGCGATGTCGAGCGCGTCGAGCATCTGCGGCAGCGCGAACATGGCGGTCCAGCCCAGCGCGAGGTAGCAGGCCGCGCTCAGCACCCGGGGCGCCGTGATCCAGGCGACGCTCAGCACGACGCCCCCGAGCGCACCGGTCCAGACCGCGGCCAGGATCACCCAGCGCAACGTCCCGTGCATGACCAGCAGCGCGACCGGCGTGTAGGACGCCGCGATGAAGATGAAGATCGTCGAGTGGTCGATGCGCCGCAGCAGCGGCCGCCAGCGCGGGTTCCAGCGCCAGCGGTGGTAGGTCCCCGACGCGGCGAAGAGGCCGCAGAGCCCGAGGCCGTAGACGACCGACGCGACCCGCGGCGTGCCGGCCGGCACGAGCGCCGTCAGGACGAGTGCGGCCGCCAAGGCCACCCAGAACGCATAGGCGTGCGAGAGCCCACGCAGCAGCGGGCGCAGCTCGTCTTCGATCACTTCGCGCGTGGTCATGGTGCGCGTGCACGGTACCGGCGTTGACGCCCGCGGTTGCCGATTCGGGGGATACCCCCCGGGCGGGCGGGTCCGGTCCTAGGTGGTGGTGTCGGGCAGGTGGCGCCCGACGACGGCGACGACGATCCCGCGCGGCACCTCGGGGTCACTGCCGTCGGCGACGTGCAGGTAGATGCGCGCGATGAACTGCGCGCCGGACCCCGAGCCCAGCCCGATGTGCGGGCCGACCCAGAGCTTGGGGCTGCCGGGGCCGTCGAGGTAGAAGGAGTAGTCGTCCTCGTAGCGCTTGCGCGTGGTCTCGGCGATGTCACCCTTCCACTGCGTGATGCCGTGCTCGGCGGCGAGCTGGCTCAGCGACTTGCCCATATCGCCGGCCTCGTAGCGCGCGGCCAGCGCGTCCAGCCCGCGCAGGGTGCGCAGCACGAGCCCGGGGCGGCGGAACGGCGACTCGGCCGCCGTCTCGAAGGCCTTGGGGGCGAAGCGGAGGTGCCGGGACTCCGCGGCGGCGCGCTCCACGGCCTCCAGCACGGTGGCCGGTGGCGCCTCGGGCTCGGTGTCCTGCGCGGCGCTCGCGTCCTCGGCACCGGTGTCGACGCGGGCCAGCAGCTGCGTCAGCTCGGCGATCGTGCGGCGATCCTGCTCGCGCTCGGCCCGCAGTCGCTCCATGTGGTCGTGCAGCTCGTCGCGCGCCTGCTGGGTCGCGGCGGCAGCGGCGAGCGTCCGCTCCATCTCCTCCAGCAGCTCATGCTCGGCGGGCGGCGCGTCGGCGACGGCGGCCGCCGCGGTCCGCAGTTTGGTGACCTCGGCCTCCAGCTCGGCGACCCGCGCCGCGGCCGTGTCGCGCTCGCGGCCCACCGCGTCGCGCTCGGCCTCGGCCGTCGCCCGAGCGGCGTCGGCCTCGTCGCGCTTGGCCCGCGCGACCTCCTCGCGGCGCTTGAGCTCCGGGATCTTCTTGCCCTCCTCCTCGAGCTTGCCGGCGCGCAGCTCGAGCTCCTTCTCACGCGCCGCGAGCTTCTCGTGGGCGCTGAGCGCCTTCTCGACGACCACGCCGAAGATCGCGTGGTCGATGCCCGACGCGTCGAGCATCTTGTCCCAGGAGCCAAAGACGGCCTCGACCTCGTCGGCCGTCGGCCAGCCGCGGTCCGGATCGAAGTCCTCGGGCTCGGGCGCGTAGCCGGCCAGGCCGGTGAAGCGCCAGACGGCGTGCAGGATCTCCAGTCGGTCCAGCGCATCGCGCGTCGAGGCCCACCAGTGCGCGTCGCCCTTGGGCGGCTCACGCTCCTCGAGGCGGAGGCCGAGCTCCTCGAGCGCCTGCTCGGCCGCACGGCGCGCGTAGTACTCCTTGCGCAGCTGCGCGGTCGTCGGCTCGGCGCTCTTGGCGGGGCGCGCCGGGCGTGCGGGCTTCTTCTTCGCCACGGGCCGCAAGCTACTGGGTACAACTGCACCATGGCCCCGCCCTACGACGACGATGACGACTGGACCGGAACCCCGCCGGAAGGGCACGTGACGCGTGATCGCGCCGACCCGTCGCACTGGATGCGCAACTGGCCGGCGCAGACGATCGTCTACGCCCTGATCGGGGTCGGGATCGTCGTCGTGGCCGTGCTCGCGCTGGTCGCGAGCTAGCTAATTCACCGTCGGGTCGACGGGCATCCGCGCCAGCAGCCGGAACTGGCCGCCCTTGCGGGCGAGCACGCGGCCCCAGAGGTCGGCGGGCTCCTCGTCGAAGACGTCTTGGGGCTGGGCAGGCTCGACGATCCAGTCCTCGCGCTCCAGCTCGGCTTCGAGCTGTCCCGGGCCCCAGCCCGTGTAGCCGGCGTAGACGCGCCGGCGCGCGGTCGCGTCGGCGAGCCGCTCGAGGCCCGTGCGGTCAGAGACCAGGCCGATGCCCTCGACGACCAGGAACGCCGCCTCGGCGGGATCTTCGAACTCGGCCAGCACGACGATCGAGGCAGGTTGGACCGGGCCGCCGACGAAGACGACCTCGTCGGTGTCGACCACGCCTTCGAGCTCCGGCACGGCCTCGACGACCTCGGTGTCGCTCGGCCGGTTGAGCACGATGCCCAGCGCGCCGTCCTCGTCATGGTTGGCGATCGCGACGACCGTGCGTGCGAAGTTCGGGTCCGACATCGCGGGGGAGGCGACGAGCAGCTGTCCGTCGAGGAAGTCCATCGGTCCGTGCATGGTGCCAGGGCGGCGTTGTTGATGGTGTCTGTGTACGGACACTACATAATGAGCGCTCGAAATCGGGTACCAGCAGACGGTTTTCCGGTCGATCCCCAGCCCGGGCGGCATGGACGTTTCGCGCCCGCGTGTTTGTCCTGAGTCAGACGGGGAAGACCGGAAGTCTGGTGTCCAGTCAGACAATGACCTCACGTCCACTAATCTCGATCCTCGACGCTGACCCGGAGTTGGGGGCCGGGCTGAGCGGGGATGCACGCGATCTCGCTCGTCGCCACGCGGTGGCGCCGGTCCATGCCCTTCCGACAGGGCCGTTCGACTTTCCCTCGCCCAACGGCGAGAGCGCGGCTCCGGCCGTCGGTCTGCTCATCCTCGACGGTCTCATCACCCGCGACGTCGAGCTCGCCAAGCGCTCGACGACCGAGCTGCTCGGTCAGGGCGACATCATCCGGCCATGGGATGACGAGACCTCCCTGGAGCCGCTGCCGGGCAGCGTCACCTGGTCGGTCCTCGAGCCCGCGCGTGTCGCGGTGCTGGACCGGCGCTTCGCCGCGGTCGCCGGTCGCTGGCCGACCATGCTCGACACGCTCATCGGTCGCACGGGCCGTCGCGCTCGCTCGCTCTCGGTGCAGCGGGCAATCGCCCAGGTTCCCCGCGTCGATGCCCGCGTGCTCGTCCTGCTGTGGCTGCTGGCCGACCGCTGGGGCCGTGTCTCGCCCCAGGGCGTGCGCGTCCCGCTGTCGCTGACGCACGAGACGATCGGCAAGCTCGTGGGCGCCCGCCGCCCGTCGGTCACCACGGCGCTCGGCGTGCTCTCGCGCCGCGGGCTGGTGGAGCGGACCGACACCGGCTGGCTGCTGCACGGCGATCCGCAGGATGCGCTGCCAGAGTTGCTCTAGCGCTGGGCGCGGATCGCCCACGACCACGCAGGACGCGCTTCCCGAGTTGTTGTAGGCCTCAGCCGAGCAGGCCCTCCAAGAGCGTGGAGAGGCTGCGCGGGTCAACCCCGTGGCGGTGCTCGAAGCGCTGGCGCTCCTGGTCGTCGGCCAGCGCGAGGACCAGCTCCTCGCGCGAGGCGCCGACCTTGCAGGCCGTCGTGTCGAGCACCTCCAGCGCACGATCCTGCAGGAAGCCCTCCAGCCCGCCCGTCTGGGGCAGGGAGCGCGGCTTGCACGGATCGCTGAGCTGGACGGCCTCCGGCGCCTTGGCGGCGTGCAGGCCCACGAACGCGAGCGGCAGCGCGAGCGTGGTCGCCGCGGCAGCGGCGAGCGCCGGCGTCCAGCGTCGTGGCAGCACCGCGGCCGCGGCCAAGAGCCCGAGCAGACCGGTGACCAGGAACGCGGTGCGGAAGGCCTCGCCGACCGCAAGGACCAGCGTGTCGTCGGCGCGACGCGCGATCTCGTCGTAGGCGGCCTGCTCGTCGCCGGCGATGGTCCCGCGACCGGCCTGGAGCGCGGCGCGCAGTCCGTGGCGCGGCTCCTCGTCGTCGACGCCTGCCAGCAGGACGGGCGCGAGGCGCAGCTTCTCGGTCGGCGCCAGCCGCGCGTCGAGCACGACGGCGACGCCGCGCTCCTTGGCCCGCTCGGTCGCGTTGGCCAGGTTGCTGCTGACGATCGGTGCCAGGACCACCAGCGCCAACGCGATCCCGGCATGGCGCAGGACCAGCAGCCGTGCGGCGTCCTGCGGATCGCGCTCGGGCAGCAGCTCGCCGCCCAGGGCGGGGAGCGCCAGACCCATCCCGAGGCCGGCCGCGGCCTGCGGGACGACGGTCCACAGCAGGTGCGCATCGGGCAGGAACGCGAGCGCGAGGACGCCGGCGCCCACGAGCGCGCAGCCGGCTGCAGCGCGGGCGCGGGCGTTGCCGCCGATGCGCGAGCCCAGGAGCGCGCCCGCCGGGATGACGGTCACCGTCACCGCGGCGTGCAAGGGGGAGACGTCCCAGCCGGCGACGAGCAGCAGGACGAGCAGGAAGAGGACGGCGGTGAGCGCGGCGGAGACGAGCGCGAGCGCGAGCGCCGGGCCGACGGTGAGGCGCGGGCCCTCGGCGGGCACCGCCCGCGGGCGCGTGTCGCGCCTGGGCTCGCGCAGCGCCATCACCGCGGCGACGGCGGCCACCGGCGCCTGGGCGAAGAAGATCCAGCGCCAGGACAGCGCCTCGGTCAGCGCGCCGCCCAGCGCCGGCCCGATCGCGGCCGCCAGCACCGCCGCGGCGAGCCACAGCCGCCGTCCGCGGGCACCCGCAGCGCCGCCGGGCTCCAACAGCGCGAACGCGGCGACCAGCGCCGCCGCGCCGCCGACCGCCTGCACGGCACGGGCGGCGAGCAGCAGCCCGAGCGAGCCGCTGACACCGGCCACGACCGAGGCGATCGCGAAGATCGCCATGCCTGCGGCGCCCGTGCGCGGCGCGCCGTAGGTGCGTTGCAGCCGCTCGGCCGGCAACAGCGTCGCAGCAAGCACGACCGTGTAGACACCGAGAATTGCTGCGACGCCCTCGACTGTTGTGTCGAGCTCTGCCAGCAGCTGCGGCAGCGCAAGCGTGACGATCGACGCATCGGCGAGCGCGAGGCCCGCGGCGACGGCGATCAGGACATGACGGATCCGCACGGCGTCAGGCTAAGCGACAGCGGCAAGGCGCCACGGCAGTTCGCTGCCGGCGGCGGCCAGCGCGAAGGTCCAGCGCTGCACGGTCTCGCTCTCTGCGCCCTTGCTGCCGCCCAGGACCGCTGCGGTGTCACGGTCCTCGACGTAGCGGCGGCCCTTCAGCGTCACGACGGCGGTCATCGTCGCCGGGGTGGCGTGCGGATCCAGCGCCGCGATCGTCAGCGCCGCGACGTGTGCGCCGCGCACGACGACGCGTGTGCGGCCCGACGCGTCACCGCCGTAGAGCAAGGTGTCGATCGCGCCGCGGTCGGCCAGCGCCTCGAGCGCGCCGTCGTCGCCGTCGATCGCCTCGACCCAGGCCTGGACCGCGCGGCGGGCCGCGACCTCCAGCACGTCGGGCGCGAAGCGGCCGTCGGCCAGCGCGAGGTCCAGCGCAGCGGCGCGGGCATCGGGGTCGAGCTCGGCGGGCGCGATCTCCGCGACCGCGACGCCGGCGGGCAGCGCGTCGGCCACGGCCGTCTCGACCAGGGCCGTGTCGGCGACGCGGTCGTCGCCCCACGGCACGGCGATCAGCTCGGACTCGAGGTTGTGCCTGCCCTCGACCTCGGCCTCGATCGACAGCAGCCGCCAGCGCTCGCCGGGAGGATGCAGCGTCCACCACTCGGTCAGCGTCGTCTGCGGGCTGCTCGCGCCGTCCTTCATGATGGTGTTGCCGTGCTCGTCGACGACGTAGTCGTCGAGCGTCGCGTGGACCCGGACGACGACGCGGTCCTCGTCCTCGCCCTCACGGTTGACCAGGCCGACGTACTCGATGCTCGGCTGCGCCTTGGGCTCGCAGCGGTTCTGCCAGCCCTTGCGGCGGAAGTCCTCCAGCCGCCGGCGCCACTCGACCATCAGGTCCGGCCCGACGAGGGGCTCGAGCGCCGCGATGTCGTTGGCCGACCAGTGGCGCTGGATGTCGATGAACAACGCGGCCGCCGCGGCTCGCACCGTCTCGGGATCGAAGTCGGCGTCGTCGGTGGCCGCCTCGGCGGCCGCCAGCTCGGTCGCGCGCACCCGGGCGGCGCGGCGCTTGCGGTAGCGGTAGGCCTGCCACGCGCTGATGACCAGGGCGATCGCGACGATCACGACGATCAGCAGGATCGTGAAGATCGACGCGCCACCGCCGGCGGTCCCGGCGCCGCCGCCTCCGCTGAACCCTCCGCCTCCGCCGCCACCCCCGCCGAAGCCGCTGCTGCCGCCGCCCGCGGCGGCCAGGATGGTGCCGAGCAGTCCGTTCATCGAATCCGCAGGGTACGGGTACTCCACGAGGACCAACGTCTGACCGGAGGTCCCACATGAGCACCGGAGCCATCATCGCGATCGTCGTGATCGCGGTCGTCCTCATCGCCTTGGTCGCCGTCGCCGTGCCGCGTTCCCGCGCGCGGTCGCGCGAGCGCCAGGTCGTCCGTCGTCGCCAGGAAGTCGCCGGCGCGCACCGCGAAGTCGCCCAAGAGCGTCTTGCCGAAGCCGACCGCGCCGAGCGCGAGGCCCGGGCCCAGCGTGCCGAGGCCGAGCTGCACGAGTCACGCGCCGCCCTGCACGAGGAGGGCCTTGCCGACGAGGACCTCGCCGCCGAGCACCAGCGCTTCGTGCGTGACGGCGACGGCGATGCCGACCGCGACGCCGGCGGCCTGCGCGAGCGTGACGAGGTGACCCGCGGCGAGCGCTAGGTGTCCTGCTTGCGGAGTTAGTGGACGCGGGTGATGGGTGGTCGGCCGCCGGCGGCGCTGTGAGGGCGTTGGCGGTTGTAGTAGCGAAGAAACGATGACAGGGCGCGGTCGCGCTGGCGAGAGCTCTGCCAGACGCGGCCGTGGCTCCACTCGCGCTTGGCCGTCAAGAAGAACCTTTCGATCTTGCCGTTCCAGCGTGGCGTGTAGGGCGGGGTGAGGATCTGTTTTGCGTCGAGCTCGTCGAGCAGGGCGGTGAAGGCGTGGCTGGTGTAGGCCTTGTGGTTGTCGCTCATCACCGCCTCAACCGGGCCGCAGCCCTGCTCGGAAAACCAAGCGACCGCGCGACGCAACGTGGCGGTGACCGTCTCGGCGCTCTCGCTGCTGTGCAGCTCGCAGTAGGCCAGCCTTGTGTGATCGTCAACGACACCGAGCACGTAGGTCGTGCCGGCCTGGCGCGTGCGGTCGATCTCGCTGCGCTTGCCCGTCGCCCAATGTCCCGGGCGCTCGAACTTCGGCAGGCGTAACGCGTCGAAATGCAGCAACGCACCGGCCTCGGCCCACTCATAGCGCCGTGAGCCCTGCCGCGGCTGCTTGGGCAGACGCGAGACGCCGTGACGGCGCAGGACCTTGCCGATGCTCGAACGATGGCGCCCACCACACAGCACCGACAGGCGCATCTCGCCCCAGCCGGTCTTGGCCCTGGCGGCCAGGATCTGCTGCTCGACCTCGACGCTCAACGACCAAGGACATGATCTCGGAACCGGTCGTCGAGGCAGCAGGCAGGAGAAGTCCTCACGGTCCTCTGGGTCGGCGTGCTGCCAGCGATCCCAAGCCGTCTTGACCGTCGTCGGTGAGCAGGCCATCACACGGGCGATCTGACGAAACGACTCGCCTTGCTCGCAGCGGCGGATCATCTCGATCTTGGCCGCCGGTCCGAAGCGGCATCTACGGTCTGGCATGTGTCCGGCCCTCCAGGTGGGCGTTGAGGTGGCTCGCACCTCTCAGCCTCCGCCAGGGGCCGGACACACTCACCTCATCCCAAGAACCTGTTCAGCAGGTCCGCGAGCAGGACAGCTAGGCCGTGCGTGACCGCAGCAGCGTGAGCGCCCGGCGCTGACGGGCGAAGACGAACCTGACGATCCGCTCGCGCTCGCGATCGGTGAGCCGCTCCAGGCGCAGGCCGCGCAGGCCCCACGCGTCGTCGGCGCGGACGACACGCCCGAGCAGGTCGATCAGGTCGTCTTCGTCGTCGAGCTCGAAGCGCAGCCGCAGACGATCTCCCGCCTCCAGCGCGTCGGCGCCGGCGATCAGGACCCCGCCGGCGCTGACGTTGCGGGTGTAGCCGTTGAGCCAGCCGACCTTGAACCCGTCGGGGATGAGGGCCACCGGCCGCACGAGGTCGATCCGGACCTCGTCGCGTCGCTGCGGCGCGCGCGGCGGCGCCAGCGGGACGACGGCCTTCAGGAAGTGCAGGAGGTCGTCTCGGACGCGGCCGTGCGGACCCGGCACGGCGAGCAGCGTCCCGTCGATGCGGCTGTCGCCGGTCAGCGGGACGATCGCCGCCTTGCGTCGATGCAGAAAGCGCAGTGGCACGTCGGGTGTCGCGGTCAGCGCCAGTTCGGCGGCGCCGGTGACGGCGCGGACGACGGTCGCCTCAAGCGTCGCGACACGCGGGACGAGCACGCGGACGCGTTCCTCCTGGCCCCTGCGCAGCCCGATCATCTTCCCTGTTGCGTCGGCCGGCGATGGCCGATCTTGAGGTCCGGACGCGCCGGCGGGCGACCTGCAATAGCACGCTTGGCGGCCGGGTACAATGCAGGTATGGCAAAGACGCAGCGAGAGCGAGATGCGGCAGCGCGCGAGGCAAAGCTTGAGCGCATCAAGGACCAGGTCGCGACCGGTGATCTGACGGTCCGCAAGATGTCCGACGAGGAGCGCGCCAAGTGGGCCAAGCACCGCGAGGAGACCGAGGTCGCGGCCAGCCCGGCCGATCGTCGTCGTGCCGCCGCGGCCCAGCGCCGCCGTCAGCGTCGCGCCGCGCGCACGCCCTAGCTCCCTGCTGCGCTGAACGTCTGAGTCCGCCGCGTGGCGCTAGGGTCCGCCGCGCCATGAAGCTCGCGACGTTCCTTTCTCCGGGCGCCGACGCGCCCCAAGCGGGCGAGGTCCGCGGTGACGCGGTCGTGGCGTTCGCCGACGGCGCGACCGTCCTCGACCGCCTCGCTTCCGGCGACCGCACGCCTGCCGCCGGCCCTGCGTACCAACTCGCCGACGTCCGGCTGCTGGCACCCGTGCCGCGGCCGCGGGCGATCTTCGGCGTCGGCCTCAACTACGCGGCCCACGCCAAGGAGACCGGCAAGGAGCTGCCGCAGGCGCCGATCGTCTTCATGAAGCTGCCCTCCAGCGCGGCGGCGCCGAACGACACCCTGGCGATCCCGACGGTCATCCGCCGCCTCGACTACGAGGGCGAGCTGGCCGTCGTGATGGGCGCCGGCGGCGCGGTCGCCGGCTACGCGGTGGCCGACGACATCAGCGCGCGCGACCTGCAGAAGCGCGAGCCGCAGTGGACGCGGGCCAAGGGCTTTGACAACTCCTGTCCGTACGGACCGTGGATCACGACGGCCGACGAGGTCGACGACCCGCACGCGCTGGGGCTGCGGACCTGGGTCAACGGCGACCTGCGCCAGGACTCCTCGACGGCCGATCTGATCTTCGGCGTGCCCGAGATCGTCGCATTCCTCTCAGCGACGATCACGCTGGAGCCCGGCGACCTCATCCTGACCGGGACGCCCTCGGGCGTCGGGACCGGTCAGTCCCCGCCCCAGTTCCTCACCAGCGGTGACACGATTCGGATCGAGATCGACGGCCTCGGGGCCATCGAGCACGCGATCGCTTAGTGCTTGTGGATGACGCGGTCGATGAGGCCGTACTCGACGGCCTCATCGGGCTTGAAGAAGCGGTCGCGCTCCATGTCGGTGTGGACCTTCTCGACTGCCTGCCCGGTGTGATGGGCGTAGATCTCGTCGATCCGCGCGCGCGTCTTGATGATCTCGCGGGCGTGAATCTCGATGTCGGAGGACTGGCCCTCGAAGCCCGAGGACGGCTGGTGGATCAGGATCCGGCTGTTGGGCAGCGAGTAGCGCTTGCCCTTGGCCCCGCCCATCAGCAGCAGTGAGCCCATCGACATCGCGATCCCGACGCACATCGTCGACACGTCGGGCTTGATGAACTGCATCGTGTCGTAGATCGCCAGGCCGGCGTAGATCGAGCCGCCGGGCGAGTTGATGTAGATCGAGATGTCCTTGTCGGGGTCGGCGGACTCCAGATGCAGGAGCTGCGCCACGATCAGGTTGGCGACCTGATCGTCAACGGCCGAGCCGAGGAAGATGATCCGCTCGTTGAGCAGGCGCGAGTAGATGTCGTACTCGCGCTCGCCGCGGGCGGTTCGCTCGATCACCATCGGGACGAGGGGCATGGCCCGCACAGTAGCGGTCACTCCGTTCATCTCGCCGTCACAGCACCGTTCGCCGCCCCTGAACGGCGTTCTGCCGTGCGTCACGCCCAGAGGTCGTAGGACGACAGAAGCGGCATCGTCAGCGCGACGGGGATGACGCGCTGCGAGCGGTTCAGGGACGGACCCGGGATGGACGCCTCCTCCGGACATTCCGCGCCGCACGCTCTCCCATGTTCCCGGCTCCGTCATGATGCGGGCGTCGGACGGCCCGTCACGGAGCCGGGGCATGGGAGACCCAGACCGCAAAGTGCAGCAGCACAATCCGATCCAGCTCTCTGCCGCCCTCGCGGGCGGTGCGGAGGCACGCGGGCGCCAGCTCGCGCTGCTGCAGGCCGTGGTGTCGATGGCCGAAGGCGCCACGGACGTGCGCCAGGACGGCGACGCGCTGCGGGTCACGTTCACCGACGCCCGCGCCGCGGCGCTCTGCGCCGTCGAGCTGCAGCAGCGGATCGAGGCCGACAATCGCACGGCCGCGGTCCCCGGCGTGCTGCGCATCGCCGCCGCGGGCGAGCCCGGCCGCGACGACCGCCTCTGCTCGCTGGCGGGCGCCGGCCAGATCCTGGTCGACGAGGGCGTCTGGGAGCAGCTGCGCGACAGCGACGAGCTGCAGATCGAGGCGCCGCGCCGCCTCGGCGGGCCCGATGCCGCGGCCGAGATCCGCTGGGATCCCCTGCCCGAGCCGGTCGTGCCGCTGCCGGCACGGCTGGAGGTCGCCCGCCCGGAGGCGTTCGTCGGGCGCGCGCCGGAGCTCACGCGCCTGGAGCCGCTGCTGGCACACGCCGGCCGTCAGGTGATCCTGCTCGGCGGTGAGCCGGGCATCGGCAAGTCACGCTTGGCCCGCGAGCTGGCCGTCGCCGCCCACGCCCGCGGCGCGACCGTCCTGCAGGGTCGCTGTGACGAGGACCTGCGGATGCCCTATCAGCCGTTCGTCGAGGCGCTGTCGCACCTGGTCGAGCACGCCGCCGACGCGGTCCTGGAACGCCACGTCGACGAGCACGGCGGCGAGCTCGGCCGTCTCGTCGGCGCGCTGAGCCGCCGGCTGCCCGACGCGCCCGCCCCCGGCCAGGCCGACGGTGACACGGAGCGCTACCTGCTCTTCAGCGCGGCCGTCGGGCTGCTCAACGCCGAGCAGGCCCAGCGCCCGGTGGTCCTGTTCCTGGACGACATCCAGTGGGCCGACACGCCGACGCTGCTGCTCCTGCGCCATCTCGTCGCCTCCGACCTGCGGCTGCGGCTGACGATCATCGCGACCTTCCGCACGACCGAGTTCGACGACGAGCATCCGCTCGTCAAGCTGCTGGCAGACCTCCATCGCGAGCCCGACGTCACGCGCGTCGACCTCGCCGGGCTGGAGGCCGAGGCGGTCGCCGAGCTTGCCCGTGAGGCAACCGGCCAGAAGCTCGACGGCGCGACGATGGACGCCGCGCGGGTGCTGCAGCGCCGCACCTCCGGCAACGCGTTCTTCGTGACCGAGATGCTGCGCCATCAGGGCGACGGCCTCTTCGGCGCCGAGATGCCCGGCAGCGTCCGCGACGTGCTGGAGCGCCGGCTGCAGCGGCTCGGCGACAGCGTGCGCGATCCGCTGGCGGCGGCGTCGGTCATCGGCCAGGAGTTCGACCTCGAGCTGGTCGGTCGCATGCTCGACACAGACACCGATGCCGTGATCGCGGCCGTCGACGCGGCGGCCGAGGCCGCGCTGGTCATCGCCCCGCGCCATCCGGGCGACCGCTACGCCTTCGCGCACGGCCTGATCGTCACGACCCTCTACGAGGCGCTCGGCCCTGCGCGTCGCGGGCAGCTGCACCGTCGCGCCGCCACGGCGCTGGAGGAGCTCTGCGGCGACGGCAGCGGCGCGGTGGCGACCTCGCGGGTCAGCGAGCTGGCGCGCCATTGGCTGAACTCCGAGCCCGCCGACCTCGAGCGCGCGCTGCGCTACACGCAGCTGGCCGGTGAGCATGCGGTCGCCCAGCTGGCGCCCGACGACGGCGTGCGCTGGTACCGCCAGGGCCTCGAGCTGTTCGAGCAGCTCGGCGGCGCTGACGACACGACCCGCTTCGACCTCCTCGTCGGCCTCGGCGACGCCCAGCGCCAGGCGGGCGACCCCGAGTTCCGCACCACCTTGCTCGACGCCGCGTCGTTGGCACGGCGCATGCAGGACGGTCCTCGTCTGGTCCGCGCGGTGCTCGCCAACAACCGCGGCTTCGTCAGCGCGTCGGGCGTTGTCGACGACGCGCGCCTGCATGCGCTGGAGGACGCGCTGGCCGCCGTCGGCCCGGACGACAGCGCGCAGCGCGCGGTTCTGCTCGCGACGCTGGCCGCCGAGCTGGCGTTCTCGCCGACTGATCGCGCGCGGCGTGTCGAGCTGAGCGACGAGGCGCTCGCGCTCGCCCGCCGTCTCGACGATCCCGCGGCGCTGAGCCGCGTCCTGAGCCTCCGATTTGTCACCCTCTGGATGCCCGAGACGCTCGACGAGCGCCTGGCCAACAGCGAGGAGAACGTCGCTGCCGCGCGCCGGACCGGCGATCCCGTCGCCGAGTTCCATGCCGTGCACTGGCAGGCGGCCGCGTTCGTCGAGGCCGGCCGCCTCAACGACGCCCATCGCGATGTCGAGCACGAGGCGGCGTTGGCCGAGCGCCTCGGCCAGCCGACCATGCGCTGGCTGGCCACCTACGACCGCGCGAACCTGGAGATCATCACCGGCCGTCTGGCCGAGGCCGAGCAGCACGCCCACGAGGCGCTGCAGATCGCCACGCTCAGCGCGCAGCCCGACGCGCTCTCGTTCTTCACCAGCCAGCTGACGAACATCCGCTACGAGCAGGGCCGCCTCGCCGAGCTGCAGCCGCTGATCGCGCAGGTCGTCGCCGACAACCCCGGGATCCCGGCCTTCCGGGCGGTGCTGGCGCTCGCCTGCTGCGAGGGCGATCTCGACGACGAGGCGCGGCGCATCCTCGCGCACGAGACCTCGAGCGCCTTCTCCGAGCTGCCGCCCGACGTCACCTGGCTGCCCGGCCTGGCGATCTACGCCGAGGTCGCCGCACATCTGCAGGACGGCGCGGCTGCCGCGGCGTTGTATGACTTGCTCGCGCCGTGGGCCGGACAGGTCGTCTACTCCGGCATCAGCGCATGGGGCTCGGTGGACCACCATCTCGGCGCCGTCGCCGGCGTCATCGGTCGCTACGCCGAGGCCGAGGAGCACCTGCGCCAGGCCGCCGAGCTCAACGTCGCGCTGCGCGCGCCGGTCTGGGTGGCACGGACCGACCTGGCGACCGCGCGCCTGCTGCTGGCCCGTGACGGGGTGCAGGATCGCGAGCACGGCCGCGCGCTCCTGGAGCGCGCGGCAGCCTCCGCCCAGCGGTTGGGCTCCGCGACGCTCGCTCGCCGGGCCTCCAGCCTGCTCGGCTACGAGAAGGCGCTCAGCGCGCTGCCGCTGCCGGTGATGCCCAACCCGAGCGCGCGCGCCGCGCGGACCCCGCCGCCGCGCAACGGCGCAGAGTCCGCGGCAGCGCCGGAGGGCATGCCTGCGGAGCAGGGATCGAGCGGACCGACGGCGACCCTGCGGCTGGAGGGCGAGATCTGGACCGTGACGGGCACCGAGACCGTGCGGCTGAAGGATCGCAAGGGCCTGCAGTACCTCGCGACGCTGCTGGAGCGCCCCGACGTGGAGGTCCACGCGATCGATCTCGTCAACGGCCCGGTCGATGCTCAGGCGCGTGGGCGCGGCGCCGACACGTCCAACGGTGAGCTCGCCGTCTCCGACGGCGGCGACGCGGGCGCCCTGTTGGATCCCGAGGCCAAGGCCGCCTACCGCGAGCGCGTCGTCGAGCTGCGTGAGGACCTCGAGGAGGCCGAGCGCTTCCATGACGTCGAACGCGCGTCGCGTCTTCGCGAGGAGCTGGACTTCATCGGCGCCGAGCTGGCCCGCGCCGTCGGTCTCGGCGGCCGTGACCGCCGCGCGAGCAGCGCCGCCGAGCGCGCCCGGGTCAACGTCACCCGCGCGATTCGCGGCGCGGTCAAGGCGATCGCCGAGCACGACGGGCGGCTCGGCCACCACCTCGAGCGCTCGGTGCGCACCGGCGTCTTCTGCGCCTACCAGCCGGGACCCGACGGGCCGGACTCCTGGCGCGTCACCGTCGAGCGCTAGCCGGCGGTCGTCCCCGCTGCGCTCCAGCGCACCTCGCCCGCCTCGATGAGGAAGTCGAAGTGCATGCGCAGCGAGAGCGTCACGCGCTGGTCGGGCACGATCCCCAGCTCGGCGTGCAGCGGGTGGCTGTCGAGCTGGTGCAAGGTCAGGTCGTAGTCGTGGCGCAGCTGGGTCACCTTGATGTTCTTGGTGATCGCGGGCGCGACGACGACCTGCTGGATGTCGGCGCGGCGACCGTCCTCGGTGGCGCGGATCTGCTTCAAGAACACCTGGTTGACCTTGTGGTCGTGCAGCGCCTTGCCGAACTCGACGGCGAAGTGCAGCCCGAGGTCGACGTGCGGCTGCTCGAACAGGAGCTCCTTGAAGCTCTGGCTCACGGTCAGGATGTCGCCGATCGCCAGATCGACCTCCGAGAGCTCGTCGCCGACCGGCGTCAGCGCCATCAGCGACCGTCGCTCCGGTGACTCGCCGACGTCGAAGTTCATGCCGAACACGTCGAGCGTCAGCGGCGCGGACGGATCCTCGTCGGTGGGCAGCGTCGACCAGCCCATCGTCTTGGGGTAGCCGTAGTCCTCGCGGCCCGACAGCAGCGAGATCGGGTTGTCCAACATCATGGCCGCGCAGAACATCCCGAAGTCCTGGGCGACCAGCTTGTCGTCCTTCTCCTTGACACGGGCGACCGGGATCCAGAAGCCGACCTGGGGCTCACGGACCGCGCCCATCGAGTGCCATGGCTCGAGCGTCGGGCGGATCGCGCCGACGACGCCGAACGTGACGATGACGTTGTCGCCCAGCGGGCGGTAGTCGACGGCGCCGCCGGTCGGGTCCTTGAAGACCTTCGTGCAGAGGGCGTCGAGCTTGGCGTGGTCGGCCTTCAGCCCGAAGACGTACAACGTGGTGTCGTCGCACTGCAGCGGGCCGGGCGCCGAGCCCAGGCCGCCGAACTCGACATAGGGGGGTAGATCGGTCATTCAGTCGCTCTCCAGCCAGCCTTCGGTTCCGGGGACCACCGCAGGGCTCCCGCTGAGATGCTGCGCGGCGAGCCGGCCGGAGGTTACGGCCGCCTCCACGCTGCCCCCGCAGATGCCGTTGCGCGTCCAGTCGCCCGCGAGCGCGAGGTTGGTCGGCCCAGCCTCGTTGGGGCGCAGGCGGAACTCGATCGAGCCGGGCGGCGTGAGCACGTAGCGCTCGCTGCCGAAGATGTTGGCCCGCCAGTACTGGGAGTGGACACGGTCCTCGCCCGAGGCGCCGGTCGGGTCGAAGAGCAGCTCCCAGTCAAACGCGCCGGAGCCCGATCCTCGACCGCCTCGCTCGGCGCCCGGCCACAGCACGAGCGCCTTGTCGCGCAGATGCTGCACGCCGGCGGCGAAGGCGCGCGCGTTTGCGTCTGCCTGCGTGTCGCTCTCCGGCTCCTCCATGGTCCCGCAGAAGTAGCCGAGCGACCGCACGCCGTCGCGCTCCGGCCAGCCCTCGCGTCCCAGCAGGTGCGTCATGTCGCACAGCGTGTCCAGGGGCTTGACGTAGGCGCCGGAGACCATGCCGGGCGGGTTGGGGTCCTCGGTCGGGCCGAGCTCCTTGGGCGTGGTGGTCATCCACACCTGCAGCGCTTGGGTGGCGACGGTCTCGGCGTGCTCGAGCATCGTGGCGAAGCGCGGGTCGGCGGCGGCGAGGCTCTGGGCGACCGGCGTCAGCGAGCCGATCGACATGCCGAGCACGACGTCGTCGAAGTCCTCGCCGACCTTCAGCACGTGCTCGGTCGCGTCCGGGCCGCTCTGGCACGCCTCGAAGACGACGTCACCCAGCGCCGCCGCGCCGCCGACGAGCTGGTCGTAGAACGGCTCCGCCGGCCAGCTCATCAGCCCGCCGGCGTCGGGCGCCAGCGGACGGTACTCGGCATCGTCGACCGTCTGCGCCTGGCGGCGCACGGTGATGCGATCGACGAGTTGGCCGTCGGCCGCGACGCCGATGTCGGTGACCTCGTGGAAGAACTTAAAGTGCACGCCGCGGGCGCTCAGTGCCTCATACATCGGCGCGAAGATGGCGTCGCCCATGCCCGCTTGCATCTTCCACATGATCGCGCCGCGGTAGCCCAGGCACATGCGCAGCATCGCCTGCAGCGCCTTGCCGGCGGCCAGGCAGGGCTGATCGCGGTCGCCGTCGCGATAGGCGAAGCAGAGCTGGTAGAAGGCGCGCAGGATCGGGGACTCCGCCAGCGTCTCGGGGCGGGCGCCGTGGCGCGCCATCCAGGCCATGCAGCTCCTCGCCGTTGACCTGGGCGAAGCCGCCCTTGTCGAGATCGTCGAGGTTGTCGGTGAGGATGCCGCGGAACACCGTCGTGGTGACGTCGAAGGTCATCGCGTAGCGGCCGCCGTCGGTGAGCTTCCAGACGACGTCGGTGAGCAGCCGCAGGAACCGGCAGATCAGCGGCTCGCCGCGATCGGTCGGGTCGCCGTCGATGCGCAGCAGCGGACCCGCGAAGCGCAGGAACGCCTCGAAGAGATCCTCCAGCTCGGAGTCGCCGTCATCGCCGCCGAGCAGCTTCTCGAGGCCGAGCAGGAAGCCGTCGAGGAACTTGTCCAGCGCCTTGAGGTGAAACGAGGCGCCTTCGGGCGGCTCGACGAGACGCAGCGTGCGGATCGCGTCGCGCATCAGCCGATGCAGGCCGGGCGGCTCGCTGGCGATCCCCGGGACGCCGTCGTTGTCTGGGAACGTGAAGTGCCGCGGGATCCAGCGGTCGTCCTCGGTGTCGTCGCAGAGGACGACCTTGTTGGTCGGGTGGAAGGCGTCGAGCCAGGTGCGTAGCGGGGCGTCGGCGGGCCGGTCGAGCTCCTCGTAGACGCGGCGGATGACGTCGAAGGCGTTCTCGTAGAAGCCGAACCAGACATGCAGCCCGTGCTCCTCGATGCGCTGGGCCCCGGCGATCTCCCGTCGCCCGCTGGCGCCCTTGCCGCCCAATCGCCAGCCCAGCTGGTAGATGGTGACGTCGTAGCGCTCGCGCAGCTCCGGGGTCGCCGTCAGCTCGAAGGCCGCGGCCAGACTGCCCGCTCCGCCGCCAAGGATTGCCACACGCCGCCGTTCGCTCATCCCCATGAGGGCCGCGACCGTAATGCACTCCGGCGCCGGACACAACTGTTCGCCGCTCAACAGCGCAACGCGGTGGTGGTCATCGCGCTCCGGTGAACGCCGTTCCGTCCCGATGAACGCCCTGGTGGTGCACGGAGCAGATTGACTGATGCTGGAGACCGCCATCTTGACCACGAACATCGTCGTACCTGCCGACGGCTCCCCCGCCGCTGAGGCAGCAGCTTGGTACGCCGGTGCCGTGGCCGAGGCGCGTCGCGGCACCGTTCACGTCGTGGCGGCATGGGAGCCGCCGGGCGCTCGCGCACAGGAGCTGGCACGGACGCTGGGCCGTCGGGCAGAGGTGGACGCCGTCTTGGCGGACGTCCAGGGGGCGCTCAGCGCCGCCGGTCTGACGGTGAACGGCCATGTCCGCCGGTGCGGGCTGGTCGCGGCACTGTGTGCGGTCGCCAGCGAGCATGACGCCGAGCTGATCGTGGTGCCCGCGGGATGGACCTCGCTGGCCCGTGAGCTGCGCTGGCGGGCTTCCTGCCGCGTGGACATGCTCGTGGTCGATTCCGGTCGCCATCCGGGTTTCCGTCCCTTTCCCGTGGCGGTGGCACGCTGAGTTGACCTTGACGCCCGGCCGGCGGTCGTCGTCGAGTGGTGAGTTCAGGCACCACTCGACGACGAGCGTCGGCCGGGTGATCAGCCGGGTACCGTGGCCGGTGTGGAGACGGCGACCGCGCGAGGCCTTCCCGGCCTCCATCGGGCGCCCCGATCGGCCTTGTGCTGTGCGGGGTCACCTCGATCCAGTTCGGCGCGGCCCTTGCCGCGACGATGTTCGACGACCTCGGCGCGGCCGGCGTCTCGCTGCTGCGCCTCGCCTTCGCGGCGATCATCCTGGTCGTGCTGGCACGGCCGCACGTGCGCGGGCGCCCCGCCGCCGAGCTGCGGCTCGTCGCGCTCTTCGGCCTGACGCTCGGCGGCATGAACCTCCTCTTCTACGAGGCGCTGGACCGGATCCCGCTCGGCGTCGCCGTGACGATCGAGTTCGCCGGGCCGCTGGCGGTCGCGGTCGCCACCTCCCGTCGGCGGCTGGATCTCGTGTGGGCCGCGATCGCGGCGCTGGGGATCGTGCTGCTGTCGGACCCGTTCGGCGCCGGCATCGACACCGTCGGGCTGGTGCTGGTCCTCGGCGCGGCGGCCTGCTGGGCGGCCTACATCCTGATCGCGCAGCGCGCGACGCAGGCGTATCACGGCAATCAGGGCCTCGCGATCGCGATGGTCGTCGCGGCGCTGGTGCCGCTGGTGCCGGGCATCGCGCAGGCGGGGACGACGCTGTTGCACCCGCAGTGGCTGGTGCTCGGGGCGCTCGTCGCGCTGGCCTCCAGCGTGATCCCCTACAGCCTGGAGACCGAGGCGCTGCGACGCATGCCCGCCAACGTCTTCGGCGTGCTGATGAGCCTGGAGCCGGCGCTCGCGGCGCTGGCGGGCTTCATCGTCCTCGGCCAGGCGCTCGGGGCGCGCGATCTCGTCGCGATCGCGCTCGTCGTCTGCGCCAGCGTCGGCGTCTCGCGCGCGGCTCCGCCGTCGGCGGAGGCTTAGGGGATACTGCCCCCGCCCGCCGTGCTCCCACTCAACCTGCCCAATGTGCTGACGGTCATCCGCATCCTGCTGGTGCCGGTGCTGGTCGTCGCGCTGCTGGGGGAGACGGGCAATGACCTGCTCGCGGCGCTCGTCTTCGCCGCGGCATCGGCCACCGATGCGCTGGACGGCTACCTGGCCCGCTCGCGCAACGCCATCACGTCGTTCGGCAAGCTGATGGACCCGATCGCCGACAAGCTGCTGGTGATCGCGGCGCTCTTCGCGCTGGTGTCGCTGGACCGCCTGCAGGCCTGGATCGCCATGGTGATCGTCACGCGTGAGCTGGCCGTGACCGTGACGCGCATGGCCGCGACGGCCCAAGGCGTGATCATCCCGGCGGCGGGCCTGGGCAAGATCAAGACGATGGTGCAGGTCGCGGCGATCTTCTTCCTGATCGCCTTCGACCCCACCCCGCTGTGGGTCGACCTGCTCGTCTACGCCGCGGTGGCCGTCACGGTCGTCTCCGGCATCGACTACTTCTTCGGCCTGCGTCGGATGCTCCGCGAGGCCGAGGAGCGCCGCGCGGCCAAGCACCTCGACGTCGAGGAGACCGACGCCGCGCGCACGAGCCGCTAGGCGGCGTCCAGCCACTCGCGCATCGACGTGTGGCGCTCCGAGTAGCTCCCGGCGCCCAGCTCGTGCTGAAGCTCGGAGAGCAGGCCGAAGCGCTCGGCGACGACGTTGTGCTGGTGGATGGTCTCCAGGTTCTCCTGGCGGGCGGAGACGAACGTGCCGGGCGCGAGGTCGGGCAGGTGCTCGACGACGCCCTTGACCATCTCGCGGACGCAGTCCTCGACGAAGCGCGGGCGGCGATGGGCCTTCTCGACGACGGCGCCCTCGTCGGAGCGCTTCATCATCTCGTAGATCTCCGAGGACATCGAGTCCTCGACGATCCGCAGCAGGGTGGCGGCGTCGATGTCGCTGTCGCAGTCCTCGGGGCAGCCGATGTGCAGCGTGCCGAGACCGCGCTGGTTGTGGGTCGCGACCGGGACGTGGTCGAAGATGCGCTCGATCTGGTCGTCGTCGAAGCCGTCCGCGGTCAGACGCTCCCTTGCCGCTCCGGCAACAAGTTGCTGTGCACAGGGGCATGCGGTCATGCCCTGGGCCGCGACCCCGATCAGACGACGGGTCCCGGAGGCGGTCGCGACCGCCGTTCCGAACAGCGTGTAGAGCTCTTGGGTCTGGATGCCGGAGACCGGTGCGGGCTTGTGCTCGGGGTAGCGCGCGGCGATCGTCACCTCGGCCCGGCGGGCGTCCTGACGCTCGCGCACGAGCTCGGCGATCCGCTGCGCCAGCTCTTCAGCCCGGAAAGCAGAAGATCCCAGGATGACTTCGCCGATGACCTCGTTGACGGTCTCCTCGAAGCGCGACATGTGGGCGCCCTTCTGGGCCGGCCCGAGGTCGACGAAGCACTCCAGGTTGGCCCAGTAGAGCTCCTCCCGGCCGTCGCGCGAGATGCGGATCACCTTCTCGACGTTGGTCACCCCGACGCGCGAGAGCGAGAGGTGGACGGTCGGCTTCTGGGCCTGGACGTCCGGGGAGTTCACGAGGGTCGATGTCTGCTCCATGACCCGAACCAGCCTATCGAGCCCACTTTTTGGGATTCCCTGCTCGTCCTAACGTGTGCTAACAATCCCGACGTCGGCTACGAGTCCCTCCGTCAGAGCACGAGAGGATCACGGCTCAGCCTCATGCGGCGGTCACGTCGCACTTGCACCTCGGGGTGCGTTCCAGAGCAGCACAAGGGAAGAGAGAGGGGTCTGGCACTGGGATGCCTGGCCCGGGAACGACGTCCACAAGGATCGGGTTGAGCACCAAGACCGACGTTCTACTCGCTGACGAGGCACCCATCACGGAGCTCGACGGGCTCCAATCGCTCATCCACGAAGGGCATGAGCGCGGGTTCCTCACCATCGAGCAGATCACCACGACGCTCGAAGAGGTCGAGATCACCAAGGAGCAGCTGTCTGAGCTCCATGCGCATCTCGACGAGCAAGGCATCGCCATCGTCACGGCGGAAGGCAAGCCGGTCACCTCGGAGAGCGGGCGCGCCGAAGCGGCCGCCGCCGAGCGCCAGTCGCCGACGCCGGCCGAGACGCGCAAGAAGCCCGAGATCGACCTCACGGTCGAGCCGAGCCTCGACTCGCTGCGGCTCTACCTCCGCTCGATCGGCCGCGTCGCGCTGCTGACGGCCGAGCAGGAGGTGTCGCTGGCCAAGCGCATCGAGCGCGGCGACATGGCCGCCAAGCAGGCGATGGTCGAGGCCAACCTGCGCCTCGTCGTCTCGATCGCCAAGGGCTACCTCGGCCGCGGCCTGACGTTCCTGGATCTGATCCAGGAGGGCTCGCTGGGCCTCATCCGGGCCGTCGAGAAGTTCGACTACCGCCGCGGCTACAAGTTCTCCACGTACGCCACGTGGTGGATCCGGCAGGCCGTGACGCGTGCGATCGCCGACAAGGGCCGCACGATCCGCATCCCGGTCCACATGGTCGAGAAGCTCAACAAGGTCGTGCACGTCGAGCGGCAGCTCGTCCAGGCACTCGGCCGTGAGCCCTCGCCGGAGGAGATCGCCGCCGAGCTCGACTGCACGCCGCGCGAGGTGCGCGACATCCTGCGGATGAGCCAGCAGCCGATCTCGCTGGAGAAGCCGATCGGCGACGAGGAGGAGTCCGAGCTGGGCGACTTCGTCGAGGATCAGACGGCCGAGTCGCCGTTCGAGCTGGCCGCCGAGAACCTGCGCAAGGAGAACGTGCATCGCGCCCTGGCGGCCCTGCCGCAGCGCGAGCGCGAGGTGATCGAGATGCGTTTCGGCCTGACCGGCGGCCGACCGCGTACCCTTGAGGAGGTCGGTCGCGCGTTCAACGTCACGCGGGAGCGGATCCGTCAGATCGAGAACCACACCTTGAAAAAGCTCGAGTCGCTCCCCGAGGCCCAGCGCCTCAGGGACGCCTCGTAGTCCGGGAGAGAATTTCCCGGAGGAGGAGAGGGGTCAGAGGGGTGCGCTGGGGAGCGCACCCCTCACTTTCCCGAGAGGCCGCGCTGGGGAGCGCGGCCTCTCACTTTAAGGACTACGGCCGGTCGACCCGCAGCGAGGCCTGGGTCAGCGCCTGCTTGCAGCCGCCGTACTCCTGACCGTCGTCGGAGGCGCGCAGGGCGCCGACGACGGCCGTCGACGGGTAGCTGCCGTCGATCGCGCCGTCGGCGCAGTCGGCCTTCAGCTCGGTGGCGATGGCGGCGGTCGAGTCGTGCTCTGTGGGCGCGTGGGTGGTGCCGCTGCGAGGATCGGAGTTCGTGGCCTCGGTGGTGGTGGCGATCGGCGCGCCGGCGGCCTTGGCCTCGGGCGGCGACGCGGCCGCGATCGCGGTGACGGCCGGGCCGTGGTGCTGAGGGTGAGGCTGGTCGACCTGCGCCTTGCCCGAGACCATCGGCAGCGAGCCGGCGACGACAACCGCTGCGCAGGCGACCTTGGGCGTGGCACTGGCGGCCAGCGGCTCCCAGATCGAGGAGGCACGCTCGACGAGGCGGCCCAGCAGCGGCAGCGGCAGCCAGGCGGCGGCGCGCCGGCCCTCACGGGCGCGCTTGAGCCCCTGGCGAGCGCGCACGAGCAGCGACTTGACGGCCGGGACGGTGGTGTCGAGCTGGTCGGCGATGTCGGCGTAGCTGCGGCCCTCGAGCTCGCGCAGGACGAGCGCCGAGCGCTGCGTCGTCGGCAGTTGGGAGACGTCGGCGACGAGGCCGCGGACCCCGAGCGAGCGCTCGACGGCCGTCTGGGCATCCTCGGCCGGGGGATGGGCATGATCGGCGAGCTCGACGACCGGATGCCGGCGCCGCGACGCCGTCAGGTCCAGCGCGCAGTTGCGGGTGATCCGATGCAGCCACCCGCTGACCGACTCGGGCCGGCTGCCGTTGCGCAGGGCGCGCACGGCGCGGACCATCGCGTCCTGGACGACATCCTCGGCATCGGCGGTCCCGCCGGGCACGAATCCCTGGGCAAAACGCACCAGGCGCCGCCGGTAGCGCGCGTCCAGCGCGGCGAACGCGTCGTCGCTGCCGGCGGCGACGAGACCGACCAGCGTGTCGTCGGCCATCGCGGCCAGCATGCTCGGCGGAAGGGCGGGCGGAGGGGCATCGATGGCGGCCATCGCCCCATAGACCGCAACTCGGGGTGAAAGGTTGCGGCGCAGGTCGCTAAACTTCGGCGCCGCTTGGCGGGATACCCGAGCGGTCAAAGGGGCCTGACTGTAAATCAGGTGGCTACGCCTTCGAAGGTTCGAATCCTTCTCCCGCCACTTTCGATGGATCGCGACCTGCTCCAGCTCCTGGACGACCTTCATCGGGAAGGTCGCGCGCACGACGCCGAGCATGAGGATCGTCTGCAGCGGCTGCGCAACCTGGAGCCCGAGACGGGCGCGCTGCTGAACCTGCTGCTGCGGACCTACGGCGTCCGGTCGGTGCTGGAGCTGGGGACCTCCAACGGCTACTCGACGATCTGGCTCGGTGAGGCGGTTGCCGCCAACGGCGGGCGGCTCTCGAGCGTCGAGATGGATCCCGAGCGTGCCGCCCAGGCGGCGCGCAACCTCGCGCGTGCCGGGCTCTCGGAGGTCGTCGACCTGCACGTCTCCGACGCCGCGCTGGTGCTGGCCCAGACGCCGTCCGACAGCATCGACGTCGTCTTCCTGGACGCCGAGCGGGCCGAGTACCCGGCCTACTGGGACGACCTCGTCCGCATCCTGCGCCGTCCGGGCCTGCTGGCGATCGACAACGCGATCTCCCACCCGCATGAGCTGACCGCGTTTCGCGCGGTCGTCGACGCCGATGATCGTGCGCTCAGCGCGGTGGACGCCACCGGCGCCGGCGTGCTCTTCGTGAGTCTTCCGGCGCCTGGATAGCGGCGACTGCCGCAACGTCTCGGTTCGTTTTGTGTCCTGGCGGGAACAGGGTGTGTTCGCACGCCGGTCCAGACAGGGAGCTTTCGTTGCATCACACGCGCACGCGCCGCGGCCTCGCCGCCGCGACCACGTCCATCCTCTTCGCCCTCGCGGGCGCAAGCGCCGCCCATGCGGCAACGGTCACCGTCACCGGCGATGCAGGCGCTCCGGTGCCGCTCGCCCAAGGCGCTCCCGCCACGATCCGCAACATGTCGCCCACGGTCGGCATCGGCTTCCCGACCACCGAGGGCCGCTTCAGCGCGACGGTCACCGGCCCCGACGGCGTCGCGGTCTCCTCGGCGCTGACGTGCTTTCTCAACGATAGCTGGACGCGCATCACCGACTTCCGCGGCAACGGCAACTACACGGTGACGATCACCAACTACGCCAAGGCCGACACCTCCTGCAAGACGCCGACCTCGACCGAGAGCTACGTCTACTCGATCGCCTCCAGCGTGGCGCTGACGCCGCCGCCCGGGCCGTTCCTGATCCGCGCCGCCAACAGCTTCACCACCAACACGCTGTCGCTGCCGGTCGGCCTGAACCCCGGCGCGAGCACCTACGAGGTCCAGTACGCCCAGGGCGCGGTGCTCGCCGCCGACGGCTCGATCAGCGGTCCGTCGACCGCCGGATACGTCAACCAGAGCACCGGCATGATCGACCTGTCGTTCCGGACGCCCGGCACCTGGACCGTCGTCGCTCGCGCGAAGAACGGGCAGTACGCCTCGCCGTGGAGCCCACCGGTCACGATCGCCGCGATCGTGCCGTTCGACCTCGACCTGCTGACCTTCCCCGACTCGCGTGGCCCGAGCTACCTGCTGCGCGGCACCGTGCGCGACAAGACGATCCGCGGCACGGTCTCGCTCGCGCTGGCGCGTGGCACCAAGGGCGGCAAGTACAAGTCGATCGGCAAGACCAAGATCTCGTCGAAGTCGACGTTCAGCAAGCGCTTCACCCAGCGCCGCACGGGGACCTACCGGCTGCGGGTCCACTACGCGGGCTCGGCCACCGCGCCTGCGACCTCGATCGTCAGCAAGATCCGGATCACGCGCCGTCTGACCTATCGCTAGCCCGATGCGCGCGGCACAGGTGGTGCAGACCGAGACGGGCCGGCGCGTCGAGGGCGAGGGCTGGTTCGTCCTCAACGTCGCCGAGGCCGAGTGGGAGACGACCCAGGGCGGGGGGACGTGGTCGGTGCTGGAGGCCGACGACGCGCGGTTCGGGCAGTTCGGCATCGGCGTCCACGTCCTGCCGCCGGGCGAGACGCCGGGCTTCTACCACTGGGAGAGCGACCAGGAGGGGTTCCTGGTCCTCTCCGGTGAGTGCCTGGCGATCGTCGAGGGCCAGGAGCGGCGGCTGCGCCAGTGGGACTACCTGCACTGCCCACCGGGCACGCGGCACATCATCATCGGCGCGAGCGACGAGCCCTGCGCGATCCTGATGGTCGGAGCGCGCACGAAGGGCAAGATCATCAACTACCCCGCCGATCCGGTGGCGGCGGGCCACGGTGCGTCGGTCCGGCACGACGCGGCCAACGCGCGCGACGCCTATGCCCAGTGGGACGGCCCGCGCACGTTCACGCGGGTCGCCGCCCCTTGGCCGCCGACGCCGTCGGCGGCCTAGGTGTCGGCGACGATCGCACCGACGGCAAGGACGCCGAGCGTGATCGCCAACCCGCCGATCAGCCACATCGCGCGATCGTCGAGCGTCAGCCAGCGGCCGGCGCGGATCGCGCGATCGACCTCGCGGCCTCGGTGCAGGCCATAGGCGACGATCAGCACGCCGAGCAGGCCGTAGCCCGCACCGAGGACGACGAACGGCCAGGTCGTCCCGCCGTCACGCAGATCCGGCACCACCTTGCCGACGGCGAGTGCCACGGCGGTGGCGGTCAGACCGGTCCGCAGCCAGGCCAGAACCGTGCGCTCACCGGCCAGCCAGGTGCGGCGCGTGGCGTCGCCATCCTGGTCGAAGTTCGCGCCTTCTGGGCTCGGCGGGGGCTGCTCGATCTCCCGCGGCTCGGACGGCACCTGCCAAAAGGTACTGGGCTTGTGCATCGTTTCTGCACCTTCCCTTAAGAAAATGCGGTTAGCATGCCGCCCTTCTCATGACCAGAACCCGTTCAATCGCACTGTCCCTGAGCGTTCTGTCCCTTGCCGCCGGCGTCACCGCCGGCTGCGGCGGCAGCGACGAAGGCTTCCGGACCGCCGGCTCCAAGATCGACGGCGACCCCAGCACGACCATGCCGGCCGATCTCGCGTCGACCAAGTCGACCGTCAAGGTCCGTCAGCCGGGCGAGCCGCTGCCCGAGCAGAAGAACGTCACCGGGGTGAGCACCGACCTCAAGAAGAAGCCCACGGCGCCGAAGGCGACCGGCGCGGCGCCGACGGAGCTGCAGGGCTCCGACGTCGTCGTCGGCACGGGTGCCGAGGCCAAGGAGGGTGACAAGATCACCGTCCAGTACGTCGGCCAGCTCTTCGCCGACGGCAAGGAGTTCGACACCTCCTGGAAGGCGGGCGCCAAGCCGTTCGAGTTCAACCTCGGCCAGAGCCAGGTCATCCAGGGCTGGGATCAGGGCATCCCGGGCATGAAGGTCGGCGGTCGCCGCATCCTCGTCATCCCGCCCGACCTCGCCTACGGCGCTGCCGGCTCGCCCCCGACGATCCCGGCCAATGCGCCGCTGATCTTCGTGGTCGACCTCAAGAAGGTCGCCAAGGCCTAGCCGCCTCGGCGTGGTCCGTCCCGCGCGCCGCCACTGGCGCGCGGGCGGTCGCGGTGAGACCATGGGCTCACACGCGAATCCAAAGGAGTTCCTGTCCCATGGAGTCCTCCACACCAACCCGTGTCCTCGTGGTCGCCCATCGCACGGCGGCCACCCCGGCGCTGCTGCATGCCGTCCGCGAGCGCGCCGCTCGCGGACCCTGCGCGTTCACGCTCCTGGTCCCGAACGTCGCGCACGGTCTGCACCGGATCGTCGATGCCGAGGACCAGAGCGAGGACGCCGCCCAGGGCGTGCTCGTGCGGGCGCTGCCGCTGCTCGAGGAGGCAGCCGGTGGTCCCGTCGAGGGCATGGTCGGCGATCCTGAGCCGCTCAACGCCGTGCAAGACGCCGTCAACCTGCGCGGCTTCGACGAGATCATCGTCTCGACCCTGCCGGTGCGGGTGTCGCGCTGGCTGCGTCTCGACCTGCCGTCGAAGATCGGCGGCCTCGGCCTGCCGGTGACGACGATCACGGCCACCGAGCACTCCACGACACCCGCCTAGTCACGGGTTGACGGGTCGCATTAGAATCGCCGCTGTCGCCATCAAGGGGGCGGCAGGGAGGCCATGAACGACGGCATGAGGGTCAGGGTGTATGTGGCGGACGACCATCCGGTCTTCCGGGATGGAGTCGTGCTCGCGCTCAAGCGGCGGCCGGACTTCGAGGTGGTCGGTGAGGCGCAGGACGGCCGGACCGCGCTCGAGGAGATCCGGGTCCTGAAGCCTGACGTCGCGCTGCTCGACGTCAAGATGCCCGGGCTCGACGGCCACACCGTCCTGCGCGCGGTCCAGCGCGACGACCTGCCGACGGCGGTCGTGCTGCTCTCGGCGACGGTGCTGCCGCCCGAGGCGCGCGAAGGGCTCGCCGCCGGCGCGATGGCCTACCTCTCCAAGGAGGTCAACCGCGACGCGATCTGCGATGCCGTGGCGGCTGCCGCGCGCGGCGACCGCCTGCAGGTCGACGTCGCCGAGCCCGTGTGGGAGCGGCCGCTGCTCAGCCCACGCGAGCTCGAGGTGCTGCGCATGACCGCCGGTGGGCAGAGCGCGCCATCGATCGGCCGGGAGTTGCACCTCAGTCCCGAGACCGTCAAGACCCACCTCAAGAACGTCTACGAGAAGCTCGGCGTCTCTGACCGCGCTGCCGCGGTCGCCGAAGGCATGCGCCGCGGCCTCGTCGAGTAGCCGGCGCGGCCAGTTCCCCCGACCGAGGACGGGCGGGTGTGTTCCCTGCTCTGTGCGCCCGCCCGTTTCCTCGCTTAAGCCAGTTGGCTTCGGTTTTCAGAGCCAATTGGCTAGAATCGGCATCGCCCCGCCCTCCTAGCTCAATCGGTAGAGCGCTTCCATGGTAAGGAAGAGGTAATCGGTTCGATCCCGATGGAGGGCTTTTAGAACCCCGCCCCTGGCGGGGTTTTGTCGTTCCGGGAGCCGTTGTCCAGGGTGATCGCGGCAGGGAATGGCGTTGCTGCCGTTTAGCGCTCTGCGCGTGGGGAATCCCATTGCGCCAGGAATCGATCGATCATCGAGCGATCCGACAGCAAGGGGGCAGCACCGTGTCATGGCCGTTGATCGCGGGTGATCAGGCCCAGCAGCGCATGGGGCGGGAACAGGCGGTGGACCTGGTCGTCGACCAGGCCTGCCGGCTGCCGGGCGTCGAGGGTGCGGTGATCCTCACCGCGGAGCGTCCCGGCGCCGGCGCGCTGCGGGTCGTCGCGGGCGCGGGCGCCGGGGCGAGCCATCGCGGCACCGTCCACGCGCCGGAGCGGCTCGATCGCCTCGGTGTGGTCGCGCAGGTCGCCGTCTGCGACAGCGAGGGCGAGCAGGTCGGGACGCTGGCGATCATCGGCGGCGCTGCGGCAGCCGGCGGCACTGGGCTCGACGACGCGGTCAACGGCCTTGCCGCGCTCGCGGGACTGAGCTGGCGCCACGCCGAGCGGGCGGCCGCGGTCGAGCGGGTGTTCGAGGCAGGCGTCGGGGCGCTCGCCAAGCTCCTGGACCTCCGTGACGGCTACACGGGCAGCCATGCCGAGGAGGTCGTCGCGCTCTGCGACGCGATCGCCCGCCACCTGCGGCTGCCACAGGTCACCGTCCGCGAGCTCGAGATCGCCGCGCGTTTGCACGACCTCGGCAAGATCGGCGTGCCCGACGTCATCCTCCACAAGCCAGGCCGCCTGACGCCGGCCGAGTGGGAGGTCATGCGCATGCATCCCGGGTGGGGCGCCGAGGCGCTCGCCAGCGTGCCCGGTGGGGCGGGGGTCGCCGCCGCTGTTCGCGGCCATCACGAGCGCTGGGACGGCCGCGGCTATCCGGACGAGCTCTCCGGCGAGGAGATCCCGATCGCGAGCCGCATCATCGCCGTCGCCGACGCGTGGCATGCGATGACCTCCAACCGCGCCTATCGGCGCGCGCTCGACGAGGAGCATGCGCGCCAGGAGCTGCGCGACGGCGCCGGCACGCAGTTCGATCCCGCGGTCGTCGACGCGCTGCTGGCCGTCACGGCCACCAACCGGGAACGTGCGGGGCGCTTCCATCGCGAGGGCGACGACGTGCCGGTGCTCGAGCCTGCCCCGGTCGCGAGCGCCGGCGAGGAGCGCCGGCGCCGTGCCTCGGCGCTGTCGGGCGCCATGGCGCGCGTCTCGCGCTTGCCCGCGCTGCGTGAGTCGCGCGAGCGCCTCGAGCAGGCGCTCGCCGACCCGGCCGGCGGTGACGCGCAGCTGCTCGGCATCGTCGAGTCCGATCTTGCCCTGACCGTTGCGACGATTCGTGCGGCAAACGCCCTGAGCACCACCGGCCGCGCGATCACGACGATCCCCGACGCGATCCGTCAGCTCAGCCGCGAGCAGCTCTCAGAGATCGCCGGCGCGACGGGCTCGATCGACTACTTCCAGCACATCGCGGGCTGGGAGAAGCCGTTGGAGCACCTGCGCCTGCACGCGATGGCCACCCAGCGCGCGACCGATCTCGTCGCGCGGATGGTGCGCCATCCCGACCACGACACGCTGCTGGTCGGCGCGCTGCTGCACGACGTCGGCAAGCTCGTCCTCGAGCAGTCCTCGCCCGGCTACCCGCGCGCGGTGCACGGCGACGCCGACACGCCGGACGGCCGCGTGCGCGCCGAGCGACGGGCGCTGGGCATCGACCACGCGCTCGTCGGCGCGCTGATGCTGCGTCGCTGGGCGATGCCCGAGAAGATCGCCGTGATGGTCGAGGGCCACCATGCGGTCGATGCCGAGGGTCCGGCGGCGGTGCTGCGGCTCGCCGACATGCTCGCCCATTACGCCCACGCCCGGCCGGTCGATCCGCAGGTCATGCTCCACGCCGCGGGCGCTGCCGGGCTGTCTCCGCAGCAGTTGCGAGCGCTGATGTTCGACATGTCGCGCACGGGGGACGCGACGCCTCGGGCCATCGAGCCGTCGCCGCTGTCGCGCGCCCAGACAGCGGTGCTGCGTGGTCTGGCCGAGGGCAAGATCTACAAGGAGATCGCGGCCGACATGGGGCTCTCGGCGAGCACCGTGCGCACGCATTGCCACAACGTCTATCGAAAGCTCGGCGTCTCGGACCGCTCACAGGCGGTCCTGCACGCGACCGCACGCGGTTGGCTCTAGAACAGGTGGCGTGTCGGCGCGCTTGCCGTTCCGGCAGGGCGCGCAATAGGGTGGCGGGGTCGACCGACCTTGGGAGAGGGAGTCATGAGAGACCGGCGCATCATCGCGGCAGAGGCACTGGGGACGTTCGTCTTGGTGTTCGGGGGTGTCGGCTCGGCGGTCATCGCGGGCAAGGTGATCGGACCGTTGGGCGTCGCCTTCGCGTTCGGGCTCTCGCTGCTGGCCATGGCCTATGCCATCGGGCCGATCTCGGGCTGTCACATCAACCCGGCCGTGACGGTCGGGCTCCTGGTCGGCAGGCGGCTCACCGTCGCCGAGGCGATCCAGGTACTGGATCGGTCAGGTGATCGGCGCCATCGTCGCGGCCTTCGTGCTGTTCGTGGTGGTCAAGTCACGTGCCGGCGGCTATGACCTGTCCGACAACGGCTTCGGCGCCAACGGCTACGGCAGCCACTCGCCCGACGCCTATCCGCTGGGCGGAGCGCTGATCGTCGAGATCGTGCTCACCGCGCTGCTGGTCTTCACCGTGCTGTCGGCCACCGACAGGATCGCCAACGTCGCGTTCGCGGGCATCCCGATCGGCCTCGTGCTGACGTTGATCCACCTCGTCGGCATCCCGGTCGACAACACCAGCGTCAACCCGGCACGCAGCCTCGGGCCGGCGTTGTTCGTGGGCGGCTGGGCGCTCGGTCAGCTCTGGCTCTTCATCGTCGCGCCGATCATCGGCGCGGTGGTCGGGGCGGTGCTGCACGGCTATCTGTTCACGGGTGCGGCACCGATCCCGGCGGAGGAGTCGGCGGTCGCCGCGGGGCCGAGCCCGACCTAGGGCACTCGGTCGAGCGATCCGGCCGATTGGCAGGGATTGCTCCGGCATCGTCCGGAAGAAATCGCAGAGCATGGGGTCTGGGGGGTGAGGCGACCTGCCTCACCCGCACTCGAAAGGACCCGAATCCCGATGCACCACGCTTCCCTGCTGCGCCGCGGCGCAGCCGTCTCCGGGGCCGTCGCGCTGGCGACCGCCATCCTGCTTCCCGGCGTCGCCGCCGACGCGAGCACCTCGGTCTCGGTCAAGCTCACCGACTTCAAGGTCACCCCGTCGGCGAAGTCGGTCAGCCACGGCAAGGTGAAGCTCATCGTCGCCAACAAGGCGTCGATGGAGCATGAGCTCGTCGTGATCAAGACCTCCAAGAAGGCATCGGCGCTGCCGGTCAGCGGCGGCCGCGCCTCCGAGAAGGGCTCCGTCGGGGAGGTCGAGCTTGCCGGTCACAAGACCAAGAGCCTCACCTTGAACCTCAAGAAGGGCCACTACGCCCTGATCTGCAACGTCAAGGGCCACTACATGGGCGGCATGCACGCCGACCTGACGGTCAGCTAGCCACGACGACCTTGCCGTTCATGCCCGGGTGGATCGTGCAGTGGTACTTGTAGGTGCCCGCCCGGGCAAAGCGCAAGGTGTAGGACCCGGCCTTCTGCGTCTTGCTGTGCTTGGTCGCGAAGGTGACGTTGTGCGGTGTGTCGCCGTCCTTCCAGACCCACTTGACCGACCCGCCCTTGGCGATCTTGACGGTGGACTTCTTGAAGGAGATGTCCTTGAGCGTGACGGTGGTCGTGCTCGTCGCGTGGGCGCGCGGCGGTGCGGCCGCCAGCGCCGGGCTCAGCGAGGCGACGGAGGCCACGGCGACGAGCGCGCCGGCGGCGAGAAGGAGGCGGTGGCTGTTCATGGGAGTCCTTGCGCCGCGTGGCGCCGAACGGATCACCGCCGGATGAAGACGTGCACGGCCGATCCGATCTCCGGCGGCAGGACCAGCCGCCCGAGCTCCGGATCGGTGGCCATGTCGAACGCCGTCTGCGTGCGGTAGTCGTCCCAGTTGCCGGCGGCGAACTCGCTCGCGCCGGCGATCACGATGTAGGTCTTGACGCTCGGGGTCTTGAAGACCCAGCGCTCGAAGTCGTTGCCGGCCGGTGGCCAGGAGCAGAAGACGACCTCGGGCGCGCGCTCGCGCAGCGCGGTGCGCGCGTCCTGGTCGACGACGTCGGCGACCGCGCGGCGCGTCTGCTGCCAGCTGTGGTCGTCGGTGGCGACGACCTCGGCGCCGGCCTCGCGCAGGAAGCGCGCCAGCGTGCCGTCACCGGCGGCGATCTCCACGCACGGGCGATCATCGATCAGCGCGACCAGGCGTGAGATCAGGGCACTGGAGTAGAAGCAGTAGATCCCGCGCGGCTCGACCAGCGGCATCAGGTAGCGCTTCTGGCGGATCAGCGGCCAGACCAGCCGGAACCGTCGCAGCGAGACCGGCTTGCGCTCCAACCCGCCACCGTCGAACAGCAGCCGCTGGGCGAGGAAGCCGGAGACGAGACCGAAGCGCAGCGTGCCGGCGCTGACGCCGGTCGCGGCGGCGACGCCCATCTGCTTCAGCGCGGCCGCGGCCAGCCGCTGACGGGCCATCGCGGAGACCAGCTCCTGCTCGCCGGCGACGCGCGGTGGCCGCGCCACGTTCGAGGCATAGGCCTTGATCGCCTCGACGTCGTCGCGCTCCACCACCGCGGCGAGCTCACGCTGGACCTGCTCCCACTCGCGTGGAAAGCGCTCGCGGACCGTGGCGGGCGACGGGTCGCTCTCCAGCCACGCGCGCTGGTCGGAGGGGCGACGTCGCGGCATCGCCCCATCCTGACAGCCGGGCAGGCGGGGGCCGGCTCAGTAGCCCAGCGTCTTGTGCGAGATCGTCTCGCAGCTGCGGATCTTGTAGCTCTTCTGGGCGCGGCGGCTGACGTAGAGGATGTCTCGGCCGCCGCCGCAGTCGATGATCCCGCGGCCGAAGTGGGCCTTGATGTAGTCGTCGCCACCGCCGGCACGGATGAGGTTGGTGCCGTGGCCGGCGTAGATGAAGTCCCGGCTGTTGCCGCCGAAGAGGCGGTCGACCTGCGAGGTCGGTTGGCCGGCGGGCTTGTAGTCGCCCCAGATGACGTCGCCCTGCGGGCCGGCGTAGATGGTGTCGTTGCCGTGGCCGCCGAGCAGCTCGTTGTGGCCGCGGCGTGCGACGACGCCGGAGCTGTGGGCGCAGGAGCGGTTCTTGTGCAGACCGTCGCACGAGTAGGAGCGGTCGGTGCCGCCGAAGAGGTCGTGGCCGGGGCGTGCGTCCAGCGGCCGGCTCTGGTCGCGCTTGTTCATGAGCAGGACGCCGTCGATCCGCGGCCAGCCCTCGTGGCTGGTGTTCGCCGTGGCGACCGTGGCGGAGCCGCCGATCATCAGGAGCGCAAGCGTCGCGGCAAGGGCTCGGCGGCGGGGACGGATCCGGGACGGGAACATGACGTGGGGGGACCTCCGACGGTACGCGGGACGATGGTCGTCCGCTACAAACGACCCATGACAACTGGATCGGGCGGGCCACGAGGGAGCCTGACGTCGGGGCCCGCACGCGGACGGTTGTCGAAGTAGTGCGTCGGGCCCTGGCTGTCGTGTGCCTCGTGCTGGCGTGTCTCGCACCCGCGGCCGCGCTGTCGGCCTGGTGGATCTACGGTCAGGCGACCGACACGGAACGCTTCACGGAGACCGCACGCCCGCTGGCCACCGACGCGACCGTGCAAGGCGCCGTCATCGACGAGCTCGTCCGCAGGACCGGTGCGCCGGCGCGACTGCGGCCGATCGCCGAGGCCTTCGTCCGCACGAAGGCCTACCGGGAGAGCTGGCTGGCGATCCAGCGCTCGGCCCACGCGCGGCTCGCCGTCCGGCTGACCGGCGACGTCCGGACGCCGCTGACGCTCGACCTCGCACCTGTCGCCGCGAGCCTCCGCACGCGGGTCGCCGCCGTCGTCGGCCCGACACGGGCGGCCGCCGCGATTCCCGACCCCGCGCCGACCGTCCTGCTCGACCGCGCCGAGGTGCGGCGGGCGCACGATGCCACCAACATGGTGCGGATCGTCCGCGGGGTCGCGATCCCGCTCGCGGTCCTCGCGCTGCTCGGCGTGGTGCTGACCGCGCCGCGGCTCGCCGGCGGGCTGGTCCGGGCCGGGCTGTGTCTCGGCGTGTCGACGCTGCTGCTGGTCGCCGCCGATGCGCTGGCGCGTGGTGCGATCTCCGGTGCGCTGCGACGGGCGGTCTACGACGTCCTGACCGAGCCGCTGGGCAGCTGGGTGCTCGGCGGCGCCGTGGCGGCCATCGCGCTCGTGCTGGCCGGCGTGATCGCCGGCGTCGTCAGCCGACCTCGTCGCGCGCCAGGGCGGCCAGCCGGTCCAGCCCGCGGCGCATGAAGCCGCGCCAGGCGATCTTCACGACGGGCGTCAGCAGCAGCGCCGCCGCACGCGAGCGCGCCTGGAAGGTGTAGGTCCAGCGCACGTCGGTGGCGCCGTCGCCGGCGGCCTCGAACCACCATTGGCCGCGGCCCTCGACGGCAACATGGCGGACCGGGCCCGAGAACCCGTTGACGGTGTAGCCGAAGACGGCCGGCCGCGCGCAGGCGGTGACGCGCTCATGCGCATGCGAGCCGTCGGCCAGGTGCACGGTGCGCCGCGAGCCCGGCGTGTCCCACGGACCCGACTGGTCGCTCGTGCTGACCACCGCGGGGACCGGGCCCCAGCCCGTCAGGATCCGCGGCAGCTCGATCGGGATGAACCAGTCGAACAGCGGCCCGCGGGCGCGGTCGATGCGGACGCTGACGGTGGTCGCGACGTTCGGCATGAGCGAGATCCTGACGGTCCGGCGCGCCGGATGCGCGCGTCAGCCCTGCGCGACCGCCCGTCCTGCCGCGCGCCCACTGAACAGGCAGCCGCCGAGGAACGTCCCCTCCAGTGAGCGGTAGCCGTGCATGCCCCCGCCGCCGAAGCCCGCGACCTCGCCCGCGGCGAACAGCCCTGCGACGGGCTTGCCGTCGTCGCCGAGCACGCGCGAGGAGAGGTCGGTCTCCAGCCCGCCGAGCGACTTGCGGGTCAGCACCGAGAGCCGCACGGCGATCAGCGGGCCGGCCTTTGGGTCGAGCAGGCGATGCGGCGCGGCGACGCGGGCGATGCGATCCGGGAGGTACTTGCGCGCGCCGCGCATCGCGACGACCTGCAGGTCCTTGCTGTACTTGTTGTCCATCTCGCGGTCGCGCGCGAGCACCTCGCGCTCGACCTGCGCGAAGGTCAGCTCGGCATCGGGCTCCAGCGTGCGCATACCTGCGACGAGGCGCTCCAGCGTCGGCTCCACCAGGAAGTCGCTGCCGTGGCGCATGAACGCCTCGACCGGGCCGGGGGCGCCGGAGCCGACGCGCGACTGCAGCACCGCCTTCAGCGACTTGCTCGTGATGTCGGGGTTCTGCTCGGAGCCCGACAGCGCGAACTCCTTCTCGATGATCTTCTGGGTCAGCACGAACCACGTGTGGTCGTGGCCGGTCGTCATGATGTGCTCGAGCGTGCCGAGCGTGTCGAAGCCGGGGAAGAGCGGGACCGGCAGGCGGCGGCCGAGCGCGTCCAGCCACAGCGACGAGGGGCCGGGCAGGATCCGGATGCCGTGCAGCGGCCAGATCGGATCCCAGTTGTTGATGCCCTCGACGTAGTGCCACATGCGGTCGGGGTTGATCGAGCGGGCGCCGGCCTCTTGGGCGATGGCGAGCATGCGGCCGTCGACGTGCGCGGGGACGCCGGAGATCATCCGCGCCGGTGCCTGGCCGAGGCGCGCGGGCCAGTTCTGGCGCACGAGCGCGTGGTTGCCGCCGATGCCGCCGGAGGTGACGATGACGGCCGGTGCGCTCAGCGCGAAGTCGCCGACGACGTCGCGCGAGGAGGCTTCGCCCCGCTTGACGTCGGAGGGCGCGAGCACCGCGCCGCTGACGCCGTCGACCGCGCCGGCGGTCACCGACAGCGCGTCGACGCGGTGGCGGAAGCGGAGCTCGACGAGGCCCTGGGCCACGCCCTCGCGCACCCGCGCGACGAACGGGTCGATGACGCCCGGGCCGGTGCCCCACGTGACGTGGAAGCGCGGGACCGAGTTGCCGTGGCCGATCGCGCCGTAGCCACCGCGCTCGGCCCAGCCCGGATTGGGGAGGAAGCGGATGCCGCGCTCGCGCATCCAGGAGCGCTTCTCGCCGGCGGCGAACTGCACGTAGGCCTCGGCCCAGCGTGAGGGCCAGAGATCCTCGGGGCGGTCGAAGCCCGCGGTGCCCTGCCAGTCCTGCCAGGCCAAGTCATAGGAGTCGCGCACGCCCATCCGCCGCTGCTCGGGCGAGTCCACCAGGAAGATGCCGCCGAACGACCAGAACGCCTGGCCGCCGAGCGACGCCTCGGGCTCTTGGTCGACGAGCACCACGCGTTTGCCCGCGTCGACGAGCTCGGCGGTGGCGACGAGCCCCGCGAGTCCGGCGCCGACGACGATCGCATCGGCGTTCATTTGCAGTCCCTGTGCAAGAACATTGGCGGGTAAGGATATTGGGCGGAGGCATCGTCGGCTGCGTGGCGCATCGGGCGGTGTTCGGCGGTATGGATCTCCAGCGATGCTGCTCTATAGGACATACTCAGCGTTCGGTGAGTACAGAACCCTTTGAAGAGCCGGCGACGATCTTCAGCGTCGTGCTGGCCGACGATCACCCTGTCTACCTCGACGCGCTCAGTCGTGCGGTCGACGCCGCCCCGGAGCTGTCGCTCGCCGGCACGGCTACCGACGGCGGGGAGGCCATCGACGTCATCCGGCGTGTCCGACCGGACGTGGCGGTCCTCGATGTCGAGATGCCCGTCTACGACGGACCGGCCGTCGCCGCGCAGCTCGTCGCGTTGGAGGTGCCGACGCGCGTCCTGTTCCTCTCCGCCCACCGTGACGGCGCCACCGTCTACGACGCGTTGGCCACCGGCGGCTACGGCTATGTGACCAAGGACGCCTCGATGCGCCAGATCCAGGAGGCCGTGCTGCGCGTCGCCTCGGGAGTGCGCAGCATCGGCCCCGCGATCGAGCACCAGATCGTCGAAGAGATCCAGGCACGCGCCGAGCGCCACACGCTGGAGTTGACCGAGCGCGAGCGGGCGGTCCTCGAGCTGGCCGTCAAGGGCCTGACCGTCGCGGGGATGGGCAAGCAGCTGCATCTGAGCCCGGCGACGATCAAGGTCCACCTCTCCACGTTGTACGCCAAGCTCGGTGTGTCGGACCGGGCCAGCGCGGTCGCCGAGGCGATCCGTCGCGGCCTCGTGCGCTGACGCGGCGCTCTGGCTCAACGAAAAGCTCAAGCGCGACAAGGGATCCGGGTGTATGGTCGGTCTCTGGTCAGCGAGGAGGAGGAGACGCGGTGATCAACCTCAGAGCGCCCGAGCGACGGCACGAAGCCGGTCGCTCGCGGAGCGGTGGTGGCGGCGTGCTGGTGGTGGCCTTGGACGACAAGGCGCTGGCCGAGGCCTTGCCGGTCGCCCATGCGCGTGCGGCGGCGCTCGGTGCGCGTGTGACGATCGCCGGCTCGGCGCGGATGCCGTTCTGGTGGGCGGTGGCCGCGAGTGGCTGGATGATGGTGCCACGCCCGTGGGCCGAGGACTCCCGCATGCGGGCCGAGCTGCAGCTGCGTGAGAAGGTCGGAGCGCTGAGTGGGGACGCCGAGTGTGGCGTGGTCTGCCGTCACGGCAGGGCCGAGGCATGGCTGGGCCGGATCCTCGGACAGGATCGCTACGGCACCGTGTTGATCGCGACCTCGCGGCTGTCGGGCCGCCGGACGCGCCGGCTGGCGGGCATCGCCGGGCCGGACCGGATGTTCGCGGTCCTCACTCCGCTGGAGTCGCGGCGAGGCTGAGGCCTGCTCGCGCCTGCCCTTCGGGCAGGCGCGTGCGTCGATGCACAGGTCGCATGACCGGCCGGCGTGTTGCGGGATGTGTCGGAGCTGCGCCGGTCGTGTGCCGATTCGGTGCCGTTGGCTGGTCTGACGCGTGTCGTGCCTGATGGTTGCGGCATGCACCGGCAACGCCTCGTTCTCAACGGCCCGTCCGCGGCCATCGCGCGCCTGGCCGATGACCTCTGCGCTGCCGGGGCGGTCGCCGTGGCCGGGGCGCCGGGCGGCCCGCCGCGGCTGATCTGGGAGACGGCCCAGCCGGGGACGCTGGAAGGCCTGTGCGTGCGCCATCGGGACGTGACCGTCGGGGTCGAGCGGTTCGAGCTGCTCGGCGACGAGCTGGAGCGTCTCGTCGTACGGGGCCGTGCGGCGACGGTGCTGGAGCGGCGCAGGTTGGCGGGCGAGGGACACGGGCTCGACGAGGTGGGCGGCGTCTGCCTCGAAGAGGACGGCGCACCGCTGGACCCGGCGGCCTTGCGCGCGGCGGCGCGGTACGTGATGGTCGCCCCGCCCGGTACCGGGCCTGGCCCGACCTGCTCGGCGACCGACGATGCGGTGCGGGTCGGGAGCGCCGTCGGTCGCCTGTGCGCGACGGTGGCCGAGGACGGCCCGGGCCCGGGCGGCGACGCGGCCATCGCGATGCTGGCCGCCACCGCGCTGACCCTCGGCACGGCGGGCTCGGCATGCGAGGCGGAGCGGCGCTTCGAACGCGATTGGCGCCTGACGCAGGCCATCGCGCGTGCGGGTCGCGAGGCACTCTGGGCGCGGCCTGGCGAGGCCGAGTGGCCGGAGTGGCTGATGGACCTGCTGACCGGTGCGGCGCAGGTGACCGAGGCCTGCTCGGCGTGCCTTCACCAGCCACCGGCGTCGTTCGTCTCGCTGCACACCGAGCACGTCGACACGGAGGTCGAGCAGCTCGAGCACGCGGCGGGGCGGCTGGTCACCACCGCGCTGCAGACGCTCGTCCTCTTCTGCGGGAAGCCGCGCGGCTGAGCAGATGATTGCGTGCGCAACTATTTCTGCTACGATGGACGGCATCATGGAACTCGGCCTCGCCACCTTCGCCGACCTCGCCGTCGGTGTGAGCCCTCAGCAGCGCATGCGCGACCTCCTCGAGGAGGCCAAGCTCGCCGACGAGCTGGGGCTTGACGTCTTCGCGATCGGTGAGCACCACCGTCCGGACTACCTCGTCTCCTCGCCCACGGTCGCGCTCGGCGCGGCCGCGGCGATCACGGACAACATCCGCCTCTCGAGCGCGGTGACCGTCCTCAGCTCCGAGGACCCGGTCCGCGTCTTCCAGCAGTTCGCCGAGGTCGACCTGATCTCCGGCGGGCGCGCCGAGATCATGGCGGGCCGCGGCTCGTTCATCGAGTCCTTCCCGCTGTTCGGCAAGAGCCTCGACGACTACGACGACCTCTACCTCGAGAACCTGGAGCTGCTGCTGGCGTTGCGCGAGAGCTCGCACGTCACATGGTCCGGGAAGTTCCGCGCCCCGCTGGAGAACGCCGGCGTGTGGCCGCGTCCCGTTCAGGATCCGCTGCCGGTCTGGGTCGCCGTCGGCGGCTCGCCACAGTCGGTCGTGCGTGCCGCGACGCTCGGCCTGCCGCTGACGATCGCGATCATCGGCGGGCAGCTGCAGCGCTTCGTGCCGTTGGTCGAGCTCTACCGCGAGGCATGGGCCGCCGTCGGCCACGACCCCGCCGGCGCCCGCATCGCGATCAACACCCATGCCTTCGTCGGGCAGAGCTCCGAGGCATCTGACCGCGCGCACGCTCCCGGCTACCTGGAGGTCATGAACCGCATCGGTCGCGAGCGCGGCTGGCCGCCCTCCGGGCAGCGCGAGTACCAGGCACTGCGTTCGCCGGACGGTGCGCTGGCCGCCGGCTCGCCCGAGCAGGTCGCCGAGAAGATCCTGCTCGGCCACGAGCTGTTCGGCCACCAGCGCTACGTCGGACAGATGAGCGTCGGGTCGGTCGCCCACGCCGACGTGTTGCGCTCGATGGAGCTGTTCGGCACCGAGGTCGCGCCGGTCGTCCGTGCGGAGGTCGCCCGCCGCGAGGCGACGGCGCCCGCCGCCGGGTAATCGGCTCGCGCCTGCCCCCGCCGCCGGGTAATCGGCTCGCGCCTGCCCCCGCCGTTCGTGCCGGCCGGGGCTCGACGGACATGAGAAGCTCCGAGGCAGATGTCTGCCGACGCTCCTGAACGCACCCGTCGACCGGCCATCGTCGCCGTCGACGACGAACCCGCGGTCCTTGCCGCCGTCGCCCGCGACCTGCGCCGCCAGTTCGGCGAGCGCTATCGCGTCCTGCGCGCTGCCTCCGGGGAGGAGGCGCTGGAGGTCGTCCGCGAGCTGATCACCCGCGGCGACCAGGTCGCGCTGCTGATCGCCGATCAGCGCATGCCCGGCCTCTCGGGGACCGAGTACCTCGTCGAGGCGCGCAAGCTCGCGCCCGACGCCAAGCGCGTCCTGCTCACCGCCTATGCCGACACCGGCGCCGCGATCCAGGCGATCAACGAGGTGGCGCTCGACTACTACCTCCTCAAGCCGTGGGACCCGCCGGAAGAGGAGCTCTACCCCGTCGTCCAGGATCTCCTGACGACCTGGGAGTCCGGCGCGGCGCTGGAGTCCGGCGGCGTCCGTGTCATCGGCCACCGCTTCTCCAAGCCCGCGCACGACCTGCGCGACTTCCTCGCCCGCAACCGCGTCCCGGGCCGCTGGCTGGACATCGAGCGCGACGGCGAGGCGCGCGAGCTGCTGCGCGTCGCGGGCGTCAGCGACGACGGCCTGCCGGTCGCGTTGCTGGAAGACGGCAGCGTCCTGGAGCGCCCGACGGTCTTCGAGCTGGCCGAGCGCCTCGGCGTCGCCAACCAGCCGATGACCGACCACTACGACCTGGTCATCGTCGGCGGTGGCCCCGCCGGGCTCGCTGCGGCGGTGTACGGGGCGTCGGAGGGGTTGTCCACCGTGATGGTCGAGCGCGAGGCGCCCGGCGGCCAGGCCGGCACCTCCTCGCGGATCGAGAACTACCTCGGCTTTCCGAACGGCCTCAGCGGCTCCGACCTCGCGCGCCGCGCGACCGATCAGGCCCGCCGGCTCGGCGCCGAGCTGCTGACGGTCCAGGACGCGGTCGCCCTGGAGGTCGAGGGCACCGGCCGGCTGATCCGGCTCTCCGGCGGTGGGACGCTGAGCGCCAACACGGTGCTGATCGCCTCCGGCGTCTCCTACCGCAAGCTCGACACGCCCGGCTTCGACGAGCTGACCGGCGCCGGGATCTACTACGGCGCCGCGCTCAGCGAGGCCCGCTCCTGCGCCCAGCAGCGGGTGGTGATCATCGGCGCCGCGAACTCCGCCGGCCAGGCCGCCGTGCACTTCGCCGGCTTCGCGGCCCAAGTCACGATGCTCGTCCGTGGAGACTCGCTGACCAAGTCGATGTCCAGCTACCTGATCGAGCAGATCGCCCAGCTGCCGAACATCGAGGTCCGGACCAACACGCAGGCGATCTCCGCGGCCGGCGAGAACGATCACCTCAAGTCGATGACCATGCGCCACAAGGACGGCTCGGAGACCGTCGAGCCCGTCGACGCCTGCTTCGTCTTCGTCGGCGCGGCGCCACGGACGGCTTGGCTCGACGAGGTCGTCGCGCGCGACGAGCACGGGTTCATCCTCGCCGGCGCCGACACACGCGCCGCCGGCTGGCCGCTCAAACGCGACCCCTACATCTTGGAGACGAGCGTTCCCGGCGTCTTCGTCGCCGGTGACGTCCGTGCCCGCTCGATCAAGCGCGTGGCCAGCGCCGTCGGCGAGGGCTCGATGGCCGTGTCCTTGATCCACGAGTACCTCGCGGCCGCATGACCCCGACGATCCCGGTCACCCTCGAGGACCTCCGCCGTATCGACCTCTTCGACGGCCTGGACGACGAGCAGCTCGAGCTGTGGCGCGCCGCCGCGGAGGCCTTCAACGTCCCGGCCGGCAAGGTCATCGCCGAGCAGGACGCCTCGCCGCGCGGGCTGATGCTGCTGCTCGAGGGTCGGCTCAGGATGTACAAGGTGGTGGACGAGACGCGGTTCGAGCCGATCGGCCACATGGACGCGCCGACCTGGATGCAGGCGATCGCCGCGATCACCGAGACGTCGATCGGCGTGCGGCTGCAGACCGACACCGACTGCGTCGTGGGGCTCGTCCCGCTCGCGACGTTCGTGGACCTCACGCTCTCGCACCGCACGGTGCACCGCAAGGTCATGCAGGCCATCGGGCCGGTCACCGCGCGCCTGGCGCAGATCGACAACGACCGCGAGCGCCTGGCTTCGCTGGGGACCATGGCCGCCGGTCTCGCCCACGAGCTCAACAACCCGGTTGCCGCCGTCAAGCGCGCCTCGTCGCAGCTGGTCGATGCCTTGGACGTCGTCACCAGCGCGATCGGGGCGTTCGTGGAGGGCGGCATCGAGCGCGCCGATGCCGAGCGGCTGGTCGAGCTGCAGCAGGAGGCGCTGCGGCGCTCGGACTCCGCCGCGGCGCGCAGCAGCGTCGATGCCGCCGACGCCGAGGACGACATGCTGGACCGGTTGGAGGAGCTCGGCATCGACGAGCCCTGGCGGTTGGCCGAGGTGCTCGCGGCGGCGGGCGTCGACGACGCGTGGCTGACCGAGGTCGCCGACCGCGCGGGGCCTGCCGTCTCCGCGGCCCTGGCCTGGGTCGTCGCGACGCTGTCGGCACGCGGGCTGGCGACCGAGCTGCAGGAGTCGGCGAGCCGGATGAGCGATCTCGTCGGGGCGATCAAGACCTATACCTACATGGATCGCGGCGACCTGGTCCAGGTCGACCTGCACGAGGGCATCGACGCCACCATCAAGGTGCTCGGGCACAAGCTCAAGCACACCAAGATCGATATTCTCAAGGACTATGACCTGCATCTGCCGCGTCTGGCGGTGCGTGGCTCGGAGCTCAACCAGGTCTGGACCAACCTCATCGACAACGCCGTCGACGCGCTGGGGGAGACCGGCACGATCACGATCACCACCAAGCGCGACGGCCCGTGCATCCGGGTCGACGTCGCCGACGACGGCCCCGGCATCCCGGAGGAGGCGCGCCGCCGCGTCCTGGAGCCGTTCTTCACCACCAAGGAGGTCGGCGCCGGTACCGGCCTCGGCCTCGACACCGTGCGCCGCATCGTCGAAGACCGCCATGACGGCAGCCTCGGCTTCGACACCGGCCCCGACGGCACGGTCTTTCACGTCTGGCTGCCGATCCCCGATGGATCGGAGCCGGCGGCTCCGGCCGCGACCGCAACGACGGAGGACTCCACCCCATGAGCGCGACCAGCTGCACGCACCTGGACACCATCGAGATCACCGAGCTGCCGGAGGAGGTGGCGGGTTGCGAGGACTGCCTGGCCATCGGCGGCGTCTGGCTGCACCTGCGCATCTGCCTCGCCTGCGGCCACGTCGGCTGCTGCGACGACTCGCCGGGGAAGCACGCGTCGGCACATGCGGCTGCCGACAGCCACCCGCTGATCCGGTCGCTCGAGCCGGGCGAGGACTGGTGCTGGTGCTTCGCCGACGACCTGGCCATGCGGATCCCGCAGATCACGGGGGAGACGCGAATTCCGCCGTCGCCGATGTTGGGGTAGTTGTTCGAGACCAAACACCCAACGAGCTACACGGGCACGCTGAGCGTCCACCGTCCGCTCATCTGCACCTCACGCCGCGCGTCCCGCTCGACCACCACCAGCGCCACGTCGCCGCAGCCCGGGCACCGCAGCACGAGCCCCGCGCCCCGATACAGCCGGTGCTTGCCAAGCGCATGCCGCTGCCCACACGACCCGCAGCCACGGACCGCGCCCGTCATCTCGGCGCCGCCGAAGATCTCCGCCAGCAGCCCCGCGACCGCGTTCCCGTCCAGCACCAACGCATCCTCGCTCACGCCCATCACGCTCCCGTCGGTCCGAACCGCTCCGTGTGCACGTCATCCGCCGCGTGCCCCAGCCCCACCAGCGCATCCGCCACTGCCTCCACGAACGGCGTCGGCCCGCACACGAACGCCCGCGCGCCCGTCGCCGCCGCCGGCCCCACGGCCTCCAGCATCGCCGCGTCCACTCGCCGCGCGAACCCGTTCCATCGGTCCGGCACCGCGCGCGTCAAGGTGTAGGTGATGCTCAGCCCGTCGCCTGTGCTGCCCAGTCGCCTCAGCTCCTCGCGATACAGGACCGCCTCGAGCTCCCGCGCCGAGACCAGCAGCCGCGTGTCCGCATGACTGCCGACAGCCGCCCGATGGCGCACCATCGCCATCAGCGGCACGAGCCCCGACCCACCGGCCACCAGCAACAGCGGCCCGCCATCTGCAGCCCGCCACGTGAAGTGCCCGCCCACCGGCCCGCGGACCTCGAACTGATCTCCTATAACAAGCTCGCCCGCCAGATACGGCGAGACCTCGCCGTCGTCGATCCGCTCGACCGTCAGCGCGACGCGCGCCTCCTCCGGCGCCGACGCGATCGAGTAGGAGCGCTCGGCGACATAGCCGTCCTCGGCGGTCAGCCGCACATCCACGTGCTGGCCGGCCACATGTCCAGGCCACGAAGGCACGTCGAGCACCAGCGTGCGGGCGTGCGCGGTCTCGTCCACGAGCTCGACGACCGTCGCCGTCCGCCAGACCAGCGGCGCACGCACCGCCGGCACCACCGCCGCGCCTTGCGCCACCGTCAATCGCCCCAGTAGCGCTGCTCGCGCCATGGGTCGCCGTAGTTGTTGTAGCCCGCGGCCTCCCAGAAGCCGGGCTCGTCCTCGACGGTCAGGGTCAGGCCGCGCACCCACTTGGCGCTCTTCCAGAAGTACAGATGTGGGACCAGCAGGCGCGCCGGGCCCCCGTGTGCGGGCTCCAGCGGCTCGCCGCCGAAGCTGTGGACGACCCAGGCCTTGCGGTCGGTCACATCCTCAAGTGGCAAGTTGGTGGTGTAGCCGCCGTCGGCCCAGACGCTCACGTACTCCGCCTCGGTCTCCACGTCCTCCAGCAGCGTGTCGACCGACACGCCGGTCCAGGTCGTGTCGAGCTTGGTCCACTTCGTCACGCAGTGGATGTCGACCGTGAACGTCTCCTGGGGCAGCGCGTTGAGCTCCTCCCAGGTCCACGAGGCACTCGTGTCCACGGCACCTTGGATCGAGAACGACCACGCGGCGAGATCGGGGTGGGGCGTCGGTCCCGCCGACAAGACCGGGAAGTCCTCGACGACGTACTGCCCGGGCGGGACGCGCGACGGATCGACGTCCGGGCGGCGCGGCCGACCGTGGAACCCACGGGAGAAGGGCGGCATCCCGCGATGCTAGACGCGCGCGGGCGCTGCGTCACCCCGCGCTGCAAGCGACCGTCAGTCCGGCGAGCGTGGCAGGTCGACGTCGGCGAAGGCGACGGCCAGGCGCTCGAAGGCCTCGTCAACGACCGCGCGCACGCGGCGCTCGACGGTCCGTGCGCTGAGCCGCTCGGCCATCGCGGCCGACAGCGTCCGTGCCCGCAGCGCCATCGCCGCGACGACCATCGCGGCGAGCGTCGCTGCGCGCGGGTCGCCGTTGGGGAGGCCGAGCTGATGGGCGAACAGCTGGGCCAGGCGCGCCGTCCACAGCTCGCCGATGACCAGCCGCCGCGTGCGCAGCGCGGGCGACGCCTCCTCGGTGGCCAGGAAACGGCGGAAGCGCTCGTAGTCCTCGGCATCGCGCAGGCGGCGCCAGCCGTCGTCGTCAAACGGCACCAGGCGGTCGGCCATGACGCGGTGCAACGCGCCGACCATCGTCGTCCCGGCCGGCCGCTCGATCACCGCGTCGACCAAGGCCCCGATCACGTCCTCGACCCGATCGAAGAACAGCTCCTCCTTGGCGGGGAAGTAGTTGAACACCGTCTTGACCGAGACCTCGGCCGCCGCGGCGATCTGCGCGACCGTGACCGCCTCGAAGCCGTCGCGCATGAAGAGGCCGGTGGCGACGTTGGAGATGGTCGTGCGCGTGCGCGCCTTCTTCCACGCGCGCAGACCGGCCGGCGGGATGCCGGCTTCCTGCACGGAAGAAGAAGATGCCATGAGCGAAACTTTACACCCGTTGCAAAATTCCGTCGGGCGTGTCACCCTAGAAGCGTGAATACGAATGCCATCGAAGCCCACGGGCTCGTCAAGCGCTACGGAGAGAAGCGCGCGCTGGACGGCGTCGACCTCGACGTCGCACGCGGCGCGGTCTGCGCGCTGCTGGGCCCCAACGGAGCGGGCAAGACCACCGCAGTGCGCGTCCTGACGACGCTGACGCACCCCGACGCCGGCACGGCGACTGTGTCCGGCCATGACGTCCTGCGGCGATCCCGTCGCGGTACGTCGCAGCCTCGGCCTCGCCGCGCAGGACGCGACGGTCGACGGTCTGCTGACCGGCCACGAGAACCTGACGATGATCGGCGAGCTGCACCACCTCGGGCGCAAGCGCGCCAAGGAGCGCGCGACCGTCCTGCTGGAGCAGTTCACGCTCTCCGACGCCGCCGACAAGCTCGCCAAGGAGTACTCGGGCGGCATGCGCCGGCGGCTGGACCTCGCGGCGACGCTGGTCGCCGAGCCCGAGGTGCTGTTCCTCGACGAGCCGACCACGGGCCTGGACCCGCGGGCGCGCAACGACCTCTGGGACGTGCTCGACGACCTGGTCGCCGGCGGCGCCACGATCCTGCTGACCACGCAGTACCTCGAGGAGGCCGATCGTCTGGCCGACGACATCGTCGTCGTCGACCACGGGCGCGTCATCGCGCGCGGTGACGCCCGCAGCCTCAAGCGTCAGGTCGGCGGCGACCAGCTGCGTGTCGTGGTGGCCGATCGTGGCGACCTCGACGCGGTCACCACGATCGTGGGCCGCATCGCCGGCCATCAGCCGACGGTCGACCTCGGCGCCCGCTCGGTCGTCGCGCCGGCGGAAGGTGGCGTCGCCGCGATCGCCGCCCTGGCCGAGGCGCTCAACGAGGCCGAGATCGGCGTGGAGGACCTCGGGCTCGCCCAGCCGACGCTCGACGACGTCTTCCTCACGCTGACCGGCGCACCCCCTGAGGCCGACGAGGAGTCGGCCATCCCCGTCTCGACGATCTCCGAGGAGCAGCGATGAGCACCCAGACCGCCGATGCCGGCCCGATCCGCGCGCCACGGCCCGCGAGCGCCCGCGCCACCTTCCTGTCCGACACGTGGGTGATCGCGCGGCGCGGCCTGCTGCACATGCGCCGTCAGCCCGAGGCGCTGTCGGACGCGACGATCCAGCCGGTCATGTTCGTGCTGCTGTTCGCGTTCGTCTTCGGCGGCGCGATCGCCGTGCCGGGTGGCGGCAGCTACAAGGAGTTCCTGATGGGCGGGATCTTCGCCCAGACGATCGTCTTCGGCTGCTTCGGCGTCGCGCTCGCGCTCTCCAACGACCGCAACAACGGGGCGATCGATCGCTTCCACTCGCTGCCGATCCCGCGCTCCAGCGTCCTCGCCGGGCATGCCGTGGCCAACCTCATCCGCGCGTTCCTGCCGATCGCGTTCATGACCGTCACCGGCTTTGTCGTCGGCTGGCGGATCCACTCCGGGATCCTCGACGTCCTGGGCGCCTACGGGCTGATGCTGGTGTTCTCGTTCGCCATGATCTGGGTCGGCGTGCTGCTCGGCAGCATCGTGCCGACGCCCGAGGGCGTGCAGGGCGTGGCGTTCGTGGTGATCTTCCCGGTGACGTTCATCGCCTCGACGTTCGTGCCGACGAGCACGCTGCCGGGCGTGCTCAAGACGGTCGCCGAGTGGAACCCGACGTCGTCGCTGGCCAACGCGCTGCGCCACCTGTTCGACAACCCCGGCGGTGCGCTCCCGTCCAGCGGCCCGTGGCCGTTGCAGCATCCCGTGGCCTACACGCTGCTGTGGGCGGTCGGGATCGTCGTGATCTGCGCGCCGCTGGCCGTGCGCTCCTACCAGCGCTCGATCAAGTCCTAGGCAACGTGTAGGGGGCTGGGCCTGCCCGCAGGCCCAGCCCTCACACCGCTTCCGCTCATATCCGATCGCTAGAGTCGGGGATCCGCGCCCCTCTTCCCGTGGACTTCCCGATGACCGATCTTTCCCCTGACTCCGTCACCCCGACCGATGCGCCCCGGGCGGTGATCGTCGGCGCCGGCCCCTCAGGGTTCTACGCCGCCGACCAGCTGCTCACCGCGGGCTTCGAGGTCGACGTCCTCGACGCGCTGCCGACCCCATTCGGCCTCGTCCGCGCCGGCGTCGCGCCCGACCACCCCAAGATCAAGGCCGTCACGCGCGTCTACGAAAAGACGGCCAAGAAGGACGGCTTCCGGTTCTTCGGTGGCGTGGTCCTGGGTCGCGACGTCACCCGCGCCGAGCTGTTGGAGCGCTACCACGTGGTCCTCTACGCGCTGGGCACCTCCGACGACAACCGCCTCAACGTGCCGGGTGAGGACCGCCCCGGTTCGCGCGCCGCGACCCACTTCGTGGCCTGGTACAACGGCCACCCCGACGCGGCCGACCACGAGTACGACCTCAGCGTCAAGCGCGCGGTCGTGATCGGCAACGGCAACGTCGCGATCGACGTCGCCCGCATGCTTGTCCTGCATCCCGACGAGCTGACGCCGACCGACACCGCCGATCACGCGATCGAGGTGCTGTCGCAATCGGCCATCGAGGAGGTCGTCCTGCTCGGCCGTCGCGGCCCGGCGCAAGCCGCGTTCACCAACCCCGAGCTCCGGGAGCTGGCCGATCTGCAGCGCGCAGGCGTCGAGGTCGACGCCACCGATCTCGACCTCGACGAGCACTCCGCCCGCTGGCTGGAGGACGAGGCCGACATCACCTCGCGCAAGAACGTCGAGATCCTCCGCGACTACGCCGAGAAGGGTCCCAAGGACGCCAGCCACCGCGTGATCCTGCGCTTCCTGCGCTCGCCGGTCGAGATCCTCGGTGAAGGCGATGACGGCCCGGTCACCGGTGTCCGCGTCGTCGTCAACGAGATTCAGAAAGGTGAGGACGGGAGCCTCCGCGCCGTCCCGACGGGTCGTGAGGAGACGATCGAGGCCGGCCTCGTGCTGCGCTCGATCGGCTACCGCGGCAAGCCCGTCGACGACGTCCCGTTCGACGATCGTCGCGGCCTGATCCGCAACACCGGCGGCCGCGTGTGCGCCGAGAGCGGCGATGCGCATCGCGGCGAATACGTCGTCGGCTGGATCAAGCGCGGCCCCTCCGGCGTCATCGGCACCAACAAGAAGGATGCGGCCGACACGGTCGCCCGCATCGTCGAGGATCGCGATGCCGGCGGGCTGAACACGCCCACCCGCAACGATCCTGAGGAGATCGCCGCCTTCTACGCCGAGCGGGCGCCCGAGTCGGTCACCTGGGCCGGCTGGGAGGCGATCGACGCGCACGAGAAGCGCATCGGCGAGCCGCACGGCCGCCCGCGCGTCAAGCTCGTGCGCCTCGCCGACCTCGTCGAGCGCTCACGAGCCACCAGCAGCAGCTAGCGCCAGGAGCGGCGAGCAGGCCGCGTCCAGCGGATCACGCTGGTTCGCCAACCACTGCGGCCTGCTCATTGCTGACGGCGAGCGTGCTCGCCGGTCGCGGAACCGCGAGGCTGGCGAGTGCGCCGAGGAAGCACGCCGCGCCGGCGAGGATGAAGGCCATCTCGAACCCGTGCTCGGTCGGCAGGGCGGTCCCGACGACGGTCCCGGCGATCACGCTGGCGCCGATCTGGCTGCCGACCGAGCCGCCGAGCGAGCGCATCACGGTGTTCATGCCGGTCGCGACGCCGGTCTGCTCGGGCCGCACCGCCTCGACGATGAGGTTCGCCAGCGAGGCGAAGGCCAGGCCGATGCCGATCCCGAGGATGCCGGAGGCGACGTAGATCTCCCACTTCTCGTCGTGGGCGATGGCGAGCAGGACGAAGGCCAGGCAGGTCGCGATCGAGCCGCCGATCAGCGGGACGCGAGAGCCGACGCGCGCCGACAGGCGCCCGGCGAGTGGGCTGATGACGAGCATCATCACCGTCGAGGGCAGGAGGAAGAGCCCGGCCTGCGTGACGCTCGCCCCGAAGCCATAGCCGGCCGACGTCTCGGTCTCGGTGAACGCCGGCAGCAGCACGAACGAGCTGTACATCCCGGCGCCGACCAGGAACGCGGCGGCGTTGACGGTCCACACGCCGCGGATCCGCATCATCTCCATGTCGACCAGCGGCTCGGCGGCACGCTGCTCGTTGGTGATCCACGCGCCGAGCAGGATCGCGGCGGCCACGAACAGCCCGAGCGTGCGCGGGTCGGTCCAGCCCCAGGACGAGCCCTCGCTGATGCCGACCAGCAAGGCGACCAGCCAGGCCGAGAGCAGCGCGGCGCCGCTCCAGTTGATCCTGCCGGGCGTCTTGATCGGTGACTCGGGCACGAACAAGATGGTCATGATCGTCGCGATCACCACGAGGATCAGCGGGATCCAGAAGAGCCAATGGATCGAGAGCGTGTCGATGATCGGGCCGGCCAGGATGATGCCGAGGCCGCCGCCGATGCCGAGGATCGCCGAGATCAGCGCGATGCCGTGGGGGACGCGCTCGCGCGGGAACTCGTCGCGGATGATCCCGAAGGCGAGCGGGAAGATCGCGCCGCCCGCGCCCTGGATGACGCGGCCGGCGATCAACATGGTGATGTTGGTCGAGATCGCGGCGAGCAGCGTGCCGAAGGCGAGCACGACGAGCACGGCGACGAGCATGCGCTCCTTGCCGAACATGTCGCCGAGGCGGCCGAGCACGGGCGTGAAGACCGAGGCGCTGAGCAGGTAGGCCGTCAGGACCCACGCGGCCGAGGTCGTGCTGGTGTGGAACTCGCGCTGGATCTCGGGGATCGCCGGCGCGACGAGCGACTGGAGGACCGCGTACGTGACGCCCGCCAGCGCGAGGACGGCGAAGGTCAGGCCGTAGTGCTGGCGGTGGGGAGCGGGCGAGGTGGTAAAGTCAGCAGACGATGTCATCAGATGCTGACAACCGTAGCAGCGCGGTTGCGACGCCGGATGGCGCCGCCCCGCCGGCCGGCTCGCGGCGCCGCAATGACGCCCAAGCCAGTCGGCGTGCGCTACTGGAGGCCGCCGCCGCGCTGTTCGACGAGCGCGGCTACCAGGGCGCGACCGTCCGGGACATCGGCGAGCGTGCCGGCGTCGATGCCGCGCTGATCGCGCGCTACTTCGGCGGCAAGGAAGGCCTGTACCTCGCGGCGCTGGAGGAGACCGAGCGCCCGCCGCTGCCGACTGACCCCCATGCCGTCTTCGCCAAGTTCTTGGACAAGTCCGACGAGGACAACTCCAACAACCCGATCTGCCAGGCGATGGTCAGCCCGTCGCTGAGCCCGGAGCTGCGCGACCAGGTCGGCGCGCTGATGGCACGCCGCGTCACCGGCCCGCTCGCCGAGCGGCTCGGCCAAGAAGGTGTCTCACAGCCGCAGTTGCGCGCCGAGTTGCTCGTGGCGGTGGCGCTCGGCGCGACGCTCACGCGCTCCAGCGGCACGCTGACGGCGCTCGCCGACGCGTCGCTGGACGAGGTTCACGCCGTGCTCGATCCGCTGATCCGCGCGCTCGTCGAAAAGACACGCTGATGGGTCTGGCAACGTTGGTAGCGCTGGGAACCTGGGTGGTCGCAGTGGTCGATCGCCTGGTCGGGCGCGGCCGTCGTCGCTGACCGACTTCTGCGTCGCAGCGCGCCCCGTCGTGCAACGATGTGCAAAATAAACTGTGAAGCACCTGTTGCACAGTGGTGACGTCGAAGCTACGGTTCCGCCGCATGTCGACTACCAAGAAGCAGATGGAGCAGCGGCGCAAGACCCTGCGGCCGCATCCGGCGCGCAACCAGATCGTCGATGTGATGCGCAGCTACGGGCGACCGATCAGCCCCACCCAGTTGGCACGGATCACCGGTGGGTCGCTGGGTTCCACGGCCTATCACGTGCGCACGCTCGTCTCGGCCGGCATCGTCCAGCTGGCCGACGAAGGCCGCGTGCGCGGCGCCGTGGAGCATTTTTACGCGCTCGTCTCCGAGAACGAGGATGAGCTGCAGTTGGCCGATCCTGTTGGTCAGCTGCTCGGGCTCTGTGGCGCGCTGACCGTGCCGGGCCCCGACGGTGGCTACCCGCGCCAGACTGTCCTGGATGCCCGGGCGCGCAAGCAGCTGCTGCGGGTGATCGCAAAGCTCCGCCCGGAGGTTCGCGACATCGTGGCCGCGGCCACGGCACGTACCGGCTCCTGAGCCGTGCAGGATCTGATCGCCGCAGGCGGCGGGCCGGCCGAGGGGGAGTCGCTGGCCCGCTGGGAGGCGCGCGCCGAGCACACGATCGGCGTGCTCATCCGGCGCTTTCTGGCGCAGAATCCTCCTCCGGCGCCGAGCCGGGTTGCGCAGGATCTTCAGACGTGGTCCCACGCTCTAGCAGTCGACGGCCGAGCTCGCCTTCAGGCCCTGGGGGAGGATCACCTCCACCTTGCGGACCCGGAGGAAGAGGCCTAGGACCATCGCGGCGCAGCAGCGCCGCGACGGTGTGCTCTAGCGCCTCGACGCGCTCGACCAGCGCCGGGTCCTCGTCCTCGCGGCGGACGGCGGCGCCGAGGTCGGGCACGGTGAACCAGGCGTAGGGCACGCCGCAGACCTCGGCGATGACGTGCAGGTACTTCTCGTCCTTGTCCCGGTCTTCGTCCTTGGGCTTGCGGCGCGTCGTGCCAAGGCTCGTCAGCGTGGATTTGCTGATGTTGGTGGCCTTGGCCAGCTTCTCCCACGTGCTGACTTCTGGGTTGAGCGCCCTTGCCGCAGCGATGCGCCGCCGGATTTCGTCCTGAGGAACCACGTACCGAGCACCGTACGGGGACAGAATCGGACAGGACTTGACAGCAAAGACCGTCCCGGTTAGTTTTGACCCATTCTGGCCAAAATTCAACCGAATCGGACAAATCCGAGCGAGGCGCCGGCGCTCGGCGAGCTTCGACCGAGGTGCACAGCTCATCTCAATGCGACGTGGGATGTACGACGTCGCCAAGCAATCGTTGAACTCGATGGATGAGCGAATCTCCGTGGAGGTCCTGCACGCGATCGCGCATCCACTCCGTCTCGGGTCCCTCGTGGCGCTCGAAGAGCGCCAGCGAACTCCGGAAGAGCTGGCGACGGTCCTTCGCGTGCCGGCCCAAGAGCTCATCGAGCATCTTGCGGAGCTCGCGGCGGCCGGCCTGATCGGCTCCGCGGAGGGCGAGGGACGGTGGCGTCCGCTGGCCCGTGGATGGGCGGATGTGGCCGCGCGCTTGCGTCGCCTCCAGGGCGGGACGCGGTGAGGAGCGGCGACGCGCTAGCCGACGACGACGCGGTCGCGGCCGTCGGCCTTGGCCTGGTAGAGCGCCTGGTCGGCAGCGTCGATGAGCGTGCGCGGCGCGGCCGTGCCGTCAGAGGTCGCGACGCCTGCCGAGAACGTCACGCCGTCCGGCAGCATGCCGCGCAGCCGGTTGATCAGGACCGCCGCCCCTGGGCCGTCGCAGCCGGGCAGCAGCAGCGCGAACTCCTCGCCGCCCCAGCGCGCGAGCACGTCGGTCGCCCGCAGCGTCGCCTGCCACGCCGCCGCGGCTGCACGGAGCAGCCGATCGCCGGCGAGGTGACCGTGCTCGTCGTTGTAGCGCTTGAAGAAGTCGAGGTCGAGCATCGCGACCGACACCGGCTTGTCGTGGCGCTCGGCGACCGCCAGCTCATGGACGAGCAGCTCGTCCCAGGCGCGGCGGTTCGGCAAGCCGGTCAGCTCGTCGGTCCGGGTCAGCTCGTCGAGGCGTCCGAGCAGGTCGGCGCGCTGCATGGCGAGCGCCGCCTCGCCGGCGAGCACGCCGATCAACAGGATCTCGCCGTCGCCGATCTCCGCCCGTGCGTGCGGCCAGGAGATCGCCAGCGCGCCACGCACGCCCTGGGCGTCGGAGATCGGGTGGAAGAGCACCGATGCGGCGCCGAGCAGCTCGATGATGCGCCGGTCGCAGTGCGGGCTGGTGCGCGCGTCGGCCACGAAGAGCGGTTGGCCCGTCGCCATCACCACGCGTGCGCCGTGGGCGACCTGGTCGATGCCGATGCGGTAGGGTGCCGTCGCCTCAGGGCGCGTGGCCGTCGTGGCCAGGCTGCCGTCGAGGCCGATCTCCCACAGGCTCACCGCGTGCGCGCCCTCGGCGAGTGCGAGCGCGGTCCGGCAGATCGTGGGGCGCGCCTCGAGTGGGTCGCAGTGACCGATCTCGCGGATGACGTCGGTGATCGTGGCGAGCTGCTCGGCGTGCTGACGCTGGCGATCCTCGTGGGCGCGCAGCTCGGTGATGTCACGGACGGTGTTCAGGAAGCAGCGGCTGCCGTCGCCGAGGTCGGTCGCGATCGCGGAGATCATCGCCGGGAAGCGCGTGCCGTCGGCCCGGGCCAGCTCGATGTCGAATGACCCACCGCCGGCGCCGACCACGTCGCGCAGCAGCGCGGCGTTGACCTCATAGGACTCGGCGGGCCAGAACGGAAACGGCGCGCGGGCGCCCAACAGGTCCGCTTCGGCGAAGCCGGTGATCGCGCACAGCGCCGGGTTGACCTGGACGATCTCGCCGTCGCGGGTCAGCGCGAAGCCCTCCGACATCGCGGCGAGGATCGCCGCCGAGCGCTCGCCTTCGGCACGCACGTGCTCGACCAGCGCGATCACGGCAAAGCCCACCGCGGCCGAGACGACGAGCATCAGCGTGCCGCCGCGCCACCCGCTGGAGGGGTACTGCGGTGGCCCCGTGATGATCATCGGCAGGAAGTAGACGGCCGCGACGCCGAGGAGCACGACCAGCAGCTCGGTGCGCCGGCGCTCCAGCGCCGCCCACATCACCGGCAGGAAGATCAGCGGCCCGAAGCCGGAGTTCGCGCCGACGCCGTTGCGCAGCAGCGCGATCGCCGCCAACAGCGAGCACATGCTCGCCAGCGTCGTGCCACGGCGCTCGTGGCCACCGGCGGAGGCGGCGAGTCCGAGCCCGGCGCCGGCGAGCAGGATCAGGGCAAGCGCGACCTCGCCCCACTGCACGCGCGCCTCGCCCGGAAGGAGCACGAGGACGACCACCATGCAGAGGGCGAAGGGCGGCAAGAGCCTGCGGGCTGAACGTGGCAAGAAAACGGTGGTCTCTCTAAATGTCTGCGTCCGGACCCTGACCGAACGGCTCAATCACCCTGATCGGCGCTCGCGGCCCGCACTGGAGTCCAAACGCGCCGGGTTTCGGTGCCGCCCCCCGAACGGGGGTCTTCGGTCCGAGGATTGGCGCACCGATCCTGCAGAAAGTCGTCCAGCGTTCCTGAGAAACCTCAAAGTGGCCGCTCGCGTTCCGATCAGAGCGGGGGACCATGCGTCCTACGCCGACATCCCCTGCCGTCTCGCCCGCTCCCGGCCCGGTCTCTCGTCGGCCCTGGCTGGACCACTGGCTCGAGAGCTGCCGCGACCTCGCCGAGCTGAAGGCGTCCCATCCGATGGTCGATGCGGTCATCGACGAGATCGACGGTCGAATGATCCGTGTGGGGGACCAGTGGCTGGCCGACTTCGCGTCGTGCAACTACCTCGGCTTCGACCTCGACCGAGAGATCATCGAGGCGATCCCGGCCTACCTCGACGCGTGGGGCACGCACCCGAGCTGGTCGCGACTGCTCGGCAGCCCGGTCCTCTACGAGCAGATCGAGGAGCGTCTCACCGCGCTGATCGGCTCCGAGGACTCGCTGGTCCTGCCGACGATCACCCACATCCACCTGTCGGTGATCCCGCTGCTTGCCGCCTCGGGCACGATCTTCCTCGACGCGCGCGCCCACAAGACGATCTACGACGGCTGTCAGGCCGCCCGCGCCCGCGGCGCCGCCGTCCGGCGCTTCCGCTTCGAGGATCCCGACCACCTCGACGAGCTGCTCGGCGCCGAGCGCGATCCGACGCGGCTGGTCTGCATGGACGGCGTGAACTCGATGACCGGCAACCCGCCGGACCTGCCGGCGTTCGCCGCGGTCTGCCGCAAGCATGGCGCGCTGCTCTACGTCGACGACGCCCACGGCTTCGGCGTCATCGGTGAGCGCGGCGAGGGCATCACCAACCCCTACGGGTCGCGCGGCAACAGCATCGTCCGTCACTTCGACGAGTCCTACGACAACCTGATCCTCGTCGGCGGCTTCTCCAAGTCCTACAGCTCGCTGCTGGCCTTCATCGCCTGCCCGACCGCGGTCAAGGACCTGCTGAAGGTCGCGGCCCCGCCGTATCTGTACTCGGGTCCGTCGCCGGTCGCCTCGCTGGCCACCGTGCTCGCCGGCCTCGAGGTCAACGACAAGCGCGGCGACGCGCTGCGCGACGAGCTCGAGCGGCTCACGCGCCGCACGCTCGACGGGCTGGAGCGCCTGGACATCTTCACGCCCAACCGCTCGGGGCTGCCGATCATCGAGATCCCGCTGCGCGACCACGGTCAGATCGACTCGGTCGGTCGCTTCCTCTTCGAGCGCGGCGTCTACGTGACGCTCGCGGCCTACCCGCTGGTCCCCAAGGACGAGGTCGGCTTCCGCGTGCAGCTGACCGCCGCCAACACCGATGCCGAGGTCGACATGCTGCTCGTCGCGCTGGAGGAGCTCGCCGCACGCGGGGTCCTGCGGCCCGCCGGCGAGCTGCCCGCCGGCCCGATGAGGAGCGCCGCCTGATGATCGAGCTGGTACGCCGTCGCGCCTGGATGGTCTACCTGGGCGCAGGTGTCCTGGCGACCGTGCTGTACCTGGCGGTGCCGCCGCTGAAGGGCAACACCTTCGTCATGTTCGGCCTGGGGCTGTCGCCGGTCATTGCGATCCCCTGCGCCATCCGCCTGCACCAGCCGGAGGCCAAGGCCCCGTGGTACTGGTTCGCCGGCGGCTTCCTGCTCTTCTGGCTGGGCGACCTGTACACCTACAGCTACCCCAAGCTGACCCATCACGAGACGCCCTTCCCGTCGCTGGGCGATGGCGCCTATGTCGCCGTCTACCCGGCGCTGATGGTCGGCCTGCTGCTCGTCGTGCGTCGTCGCGCGGCACGCTCGACCGATCGCGGTGCGATCGACGCCGCGATCCTCACCATCGGCCTTGCCGTCCCGTCGTGGATCGCGCTGATCGCGCCGTACCTGCACGACCACTCGCTGGGCACCGCGGCCAAGCTCGTCTCGGTCGCCTACCCGCTCGGCGACGTCCTGCTGCTGGCCGCCGCCCTGCGCCTGGCGCTCGACGGCGGCAAGCGCGGCACGTCGTTTCACCTGCTGTCCTCGGCCATCGTCCTGCTGCTGGTCACGGACTTCGCCTATGGGTTGATGACCCTGCACGGCACCTACAACGGCCAGCTCTGGCTTGACGCCGGCTGGATCGGCTTCTACGTGCTGTGGGGCGCCGCGGCGCTGCACCCGTCGATGCGGATCCTCGACCACGGGCGCCCGGCGCGCTCGGCGCTGACGCCCGTCCGCCTCGCGCTGCTGGCCGTCGCGTCGCTGATCGCGCCGACGGTCGAGCTGACCCACGACATCCAGCGCAGCGACACCGACATGGCGGTCGTCACCGGCGCGGCGATCATCCTCTTCGGGCTGGTCGTGGCCCGCATGGCCGGCCTGATGCGCAACCAGGAGCGCTCGATCGAGCGCGAGCGTGCGCTCAGCCGCGCGGGCGCCGCGCTGGTCGCGGCGGGCACGCGCGAGGAGCTCGACGCGGTCGCGATCACCGCGGCTCGCGAGCTGGCCGGCGGCGACGTCGAGGTCGAGCTGCGCGATGCCGCGATGTTCACGGCGATGGACCGCGTCGCCGCGACGGGTCACACGCGGATGGTCCTCGACCTCGACCCCCGCGAGGGCGAGGCGTCGGTCCTGCTGCTCTCCGGCCCGACGGTCGCCGAGCGCGCGGTGCGCGAGGTGCTCGGCGCCCTGGGCACGCAGGTCGTGCTCGCCTTCGAGCGCGCGGCGCTGACCGAGGACCTCGCACGGCGCAAGGGCGAGGCGCGCTTCGCCTCGCTGGTCAAGCACTCCTCGGACCTCATCACGGTGCTCGGGCCCGACGCGACCATCGCCTACCAGAGCCCCGCGATCGAGCGCGTGCTCGGCTGGACGCCCGAGGACGTCGTCGGCCGCCGCATCGACTCGCTGATGGAGCAGGGCGAGGGCAGCCGCCTGCTGCGCCTGATCGCCGACGGCGTCGACGCGCCGGTCGCCTCGCAGACGCTCGAGTGCACGCTCGCCCACAAGGACGGGACCACGCGCCAGTTCGAGGTCTTGTTCACCAACCTGACCCGCGACGAGCACGTCGGCGGCATCGTCCTGAACTCCCGCGACGTCAGCGAGCGCAAGGCCTTCGAGCGCCAGCTCGCCCACCAGGCGTTCCACGACCCGGTCACGGGCCTGCCCAACCGCGCGCTGTTCGTCGAGCGCGTCCGCCACGCGATCGCGCGCAGCCGCCGCGAGGCGCGCGGCATCGGGATCATCTTCATCGACCTCGACGACTTCAAGATCATCAACGACTCGCTCGGCCACGCCGCGGGCGACGACGTGCTCTGCCAGATGGCCCAGCGCCTGGCGCTGTCGATCCGCGCCAGCGACACCGCGGCACGCTTCGGCGGCGACGAGTTCGCGGTGCTGCTGGAGGACATCGAGGGCGTGCAGGAGGCGGCCGACACCGCCGAGCGCATCATGGAGGCCGTCAGCGCGCCGCTGGCCGCCGCCCACAAGGAGCTCGCGCTGCGCTGCAGCCTCGGCATCGCGATCGCGCCGGAGGATGGCGCGGCCGACGCCGACGAGCTGATCCGCGACGCCGATGCGGCGATGTACATCGCCAAGCGCGACGGCAAGGGCGGCTACCGCCTCTTCGAGCCCGAGATGCACGAGGGCGTGCTGCAGCGCCTGGAGCTGCGGACCGACCTGCAGCGCGCGCTGGCCACCGACCAGCTCGAGCTCTTCTACCAGCCGGTCATCCGCCTGGAGGACGGGACGATCAGCGGCGTCGAGGCGCTGCTGCGCTGGAACCACCCCGAGCGCGGCATGGTCGGCCCCGACCAGTTCATCCCGCTGGCCGAGGAGTCCGGCCTGATCGTGCCGATCGGTCGCTGGGTCCTGCGCGAGGGCTGCCGCGAAGGCCGCCGGCTCATGGAGAGCCTGCCGACCGACCGGCCCGTCTCGCTGGCGATCAACCTGTCGCTCAAGCAGCTCCAGCACTCCGACATCGTGACCGACGTGCGCGAGGCGCTGGAGGAGTCGGGCCTGCCGCCCTCCCAGTTGACGCTGGAGATCACCGAGAGCGTTCTGATGGCCGACACCGACCTCGCCGTCCAGCGGCTGGCCGAGCTCAAGGCGCTGGGCATCAAGCTGGCGCTCGACGACTTCGGCACCGGCTACTCGTCGCTGAGCTACCTGTCGAAGTTCCCGGTCGACGTCCTGAAGATGGACCGCTCGTTCCTGCAGGAGGGCGCGTCGCCGCAGGCCGCCGACCTGGCCAACGCGGTCGTCGCGCTGGGCTCGACACTGTCGCTGGAGGTCGTCGCCGAAGGCATCGAGATGCCCGAGCAGTGGAAGACGCTGCGCGACCTCGGCTGCGAGCTGGGTCAGGGCTTCTACTTCGCGCACCCGATGAACGCCGAGGCTGCGCGGGCGTTCCTCGCCGAGGGTCGTGCCGGGGAGCTCCTCACCGGCCTGCCCGTCGGCGACGATGCACCATAGCTACGAGAGCCTGGACGGCTTCGGAGCCGGCCCCGCCCACCCGTCAAGCCGCCGCTCCGGCATCCTGACACCGCTGCGCCACCGCGACTTCCGGCTGCTGTGGACGGGCGCGACCGCGTCGCTGCTGGGCGACGGGGCGTTCCTGGTGGCCTTGGCCTGGCAGGTCTACACCATGTCGGGCGGGCCGACCGGGATGTCGCTGGTCGGCATCGCGATGACCGTGCCGACGATCACGTTCCTGCTGATCGGCGGCGTGGCGAGCGACCGCTTCGAGCGGCGCCGGCTGCTGGTCGGCGCCGACCTGCTGCGGGCGGTCGCGCTCGCGCTGCTGGCCGGGCTGACGATCGGCGGCCAGCTCGAGCTCTGGCATGTTGTCGTCCTTGCCGCGCTGTACGGGACGGGCGCCGCGTTTCACGCGCCGGCCTTCGACGCGCTCGTGCCCGAGATCCTCGACGGCGAGCGGCTGACGCAGGCCAATGCGTTGGACCAGTTGATGCGACCGCTGGCGCTGCGGCTGGCCGGGCCTGCGCTGGGCGGCGTGCTCGTCGGCGTCGCCGGGGCGGGTGGCGTCTTCGTGCTGGACTGCGCGACGTTCCTGATGGCTGCGGGGACGGTGCTGCTGATGACCCCGGCGCGCAGCGGGCGCGCGGTGGCCACGGGCGGCTCGATGATCGCCGACCTCCGTGATGGGTGGAGGTTCGTCCGCGGTCACGCCTGGCTGTGGGCCACCTTCACGAGCGCCGCGCTCGCCTACTTGTTGTTCATGGGCCCGGTCGAGGTGCTCCTGCCGTGGGTGGTCAAGGAGGGGATGAAGGGCTCGGCGTTCGACCTCGGCCTCGTCTTCGCCGCCGGTGGGCTGGCGTCGATGCTGTGCGCGGTGCTGCTCGGCCGCTTCGGCCTGCCGCGCCGGGGCATCACCTTCATGTTGATCGTCTGGACGCTGGCGACCCTCGCGGTCGCCGGGTACGGCGCGGCCTCGGCGATCTGGCAGCTCATGATCGCCAGCGCGGTCTTCAACGGGCTGGAGACCGCCGGCACGATCGTCTGGGCGACGACCAAGCAGCGCCACGTGCCCAGCGCGCTCCTGGGCCGCGTCTCCTCGCTGGACTGGCTGATCTCGGTCGGGCTGCTGCCGCTCTCCTTCGCGCTGACCGGCCCCGTCAGCGCGGCGATCGGGGCCCGCGAGACGCTGATCGGCGCCGGCGTGCTCGGGGCGATCGTGACGCTTGCCGCGCTCTACGTGCCCGGGATGCGCGTGCTCGACGAGCGCGCGGTGCGCGCCGACGAGCGCCGCCGCGCCGTGGACGAGCGTCTGCGCGCGGCGACATACTGAGGCCCATGGCCGTCAAGCGCATCGTGCCCGACCTCCACGCACCGGAGCCGGGGGCGGGACGAGCGTTCTACGAGGACGTCCTCGGCCTGAGGCTCGTGATGGACCAGGGCTGGATCGTCACCTACGCCGCGCCGGACAATCCCGCCCTGCAGTTGAGCGTAATGGCCGACGACGCGTCGGCCCCGGTCACGCCCGACGTCTCGGTCGAAGTTGATGATGTCGACGGCGCGTACGCCGCGGCATGCGCAGCCGGCCACGAGATCGTGCACCCGCTGACCGACGAGCCGTGGGGCGTGCGGCGGTTCTTCGTGCGTGACCCGCACGGCAAGGTGATCAACGTCCTGGAGCATCGCCAGGCCGACCGATGAGTTCCGGCGCATCGTCGCGTCTCAAGGTCATGTTCAAGAACACGAAGGCCTTCAGTGGCTTCGCCGTGCCCGACGTCGAGGCGGCTCAGCGGTTCTACGGCGAGACCCTCGGCATCGAGACGTCGGTCGAGCACGGCATCCTGACGCTGCACCTCGACGGCGGCGCCCGGCCCACGATCGTCTACCCCAAGCCCGACCACGCGCCGGCGAGCTACACGATCCTCAACTTCCGGGTCGACGACATCGACGCCGCGGTCGACGCGCTCACCGAGCGCGGGGTCGAGATCCTGCGCTACGACGGGATGCCGCAGGACGAGCGCGGTGTCATGCGCGAGGGAGGGCCGTACATCGCGTGGTTCGCCGACCCGGCGGGCAACGTGCTGTCGGTGCTGCAAGAGCGCTGAGGCCCTGCGCGACACCCGCCTGCTGTGGCGCAGGCGCTCAGTGGCGAAGGGTGCGGGGCGCGGTTCGGCGACACTGTCGCCATGACCGACGTCCTCGCCCGCGCAGTCCGGGTCGCCCGTGGGCTGGAGCCGGCGGACCTCCTGGTCCGCGGGGCGCGGGTCATCGACGTCCTGACCCAGCAGATCCGGCCGGCCGACGTGGCGATCGTCGGCGACCGGATCGTCGCTGTCGCACCCGGCCTGGCCGACGGCCGCGAGACGATCGAGGCCGCCGGGCGCTACGTCGCTCCCGGGCTCATCGACGCGCACGTGCACATCGAGAGCTCGATGGTCGCGCCGGGGCGCTTCGCCGACGCGGTTCTGCCCCACGGCACCACGACGGTCGTCAGCGATCCGCACGAGATCGCCAACGTGCTCGGCGTCGATGGTGTGCGCTGGATGCTCGCCGCGAGCGACGGCCTCGACCTGTCGGTCCTGATGATGGCCCCGGCCTGCGTGCCGGCCTCGCCGCTGGAGACCGCCGGAGCACGGCTGGAGGCAAGCGACCTGATGGCCTTGACGGCGCATCCGCGCGTGCTGGGACTGGCCGAGATGATGAACTACCCGGGCGTGCTCGCCGGGGACGCGGTCGAGCTGGCGAAGTTGATGTCCTTCTCTGGGATGCCGGTTGACGGCCACGCGCCGGGGGTGCTCGGGGCCGACCTGCAGGCCTACCTCGCCGCGGGCATCGTCTCTGACCACGAGTGCCTGACCGCCGGTGAGGCACGCGAGAAGGTCGCGGGCGGCATGATGGTGTTCTTGCGCGAGGCGACCAACGCGCACAACCTGCTCGACGTGCTGCCCGCGGTGACGCCCGAGAACGCCCGCCGCTTCGCGTTCTGCACCGACGACCGCACCCCGGGCGAGCTGCTCGACGACGGCTCGATCGACGCCCTGTTGCGGATGGCGATCGGCGCAGGCCTGGATCCGCTGCTCGCGCTGACGCTGGCGACGCTCAACCCCGCCGAGCACTACGGGCTGCGCGACCGCGGCGCGATCGCGCCCGGGCGACGCGCCGACCTGGTGCTCTTCGAGGACCTCGCCGACGTGCGGCCCTCGCTGGTGATCGCGGGCGGGCACGTCGTGGCGCGCGACGGTGAGCGCATCGGCGGCGGCGAGGCCGCGCCGAGCGGGCTGCCGCCGACGATGGATGTCGCCTGGCGTGACAGCCTCCATCTGCGTCGCGCGGGCGATCGCGTCCGCGCGATCGGGCTGATCGAGGACCAGCTGATCACGACCTCCGAGGTCGTTGGGCTGGAATCGGCCCCCACCGGCGTCGCCGGTCCCGAGCCCGATGCCGATCTGCTGCGCCTCAGCGTCGTCGAGCGCCACCGTCACACCGGCAACGTCGGCCAGGGCTTCGTCAAGGGCTTCGGCCTGCGCGCGGGCGCGCTGGCCTCGAGCGTCGCGCACGACTCCCACAACATCGTGGTCGCCGCGGCCGACGACGGCGACGCGCTGATCGCCGCGCGCGCGGCCGCCGAGCTCGGTGGCGGGCTCGTCGTCGCGGCCGGCGGGGAGGTGCGGGCGAGCGTCGCGCTCCCGCTGGCCGGGCTGCTGGCCGACCGGCCGCCGCGCGAGGTCGCGGACGACCTCGCGCGCGCCGAGACAGTCGCTGCCGAACTCGGCTGTCACCTCGGCGCGCCGTTCATGGCCCTGAGCTTTCTCGCGCTGCCGGTGATCCCGTCGCTGAAGCTGACCGACCACGGGCTGGTCGATGTCGATGCCTTCGCGCTGACCGACGTGTTCGTGTAGGTCATCGGCGATGGAGCTGCTGCGCGAGCGTCACCCCGAGGATCCCCTGCTCGACGCGGCGATCACGCACGCGCTGCTGCGCCAGGTCGGCGCGGGCGACCGGCCGCCGACGGCACGGATCTTCCGGCCCGGGGCGACCATGGCCTTCGGTCGCCTCGACGCGCTGAGCGACGGCTACGCGGCGGCGCGCGCGGCGGCGGTCGAGCACGGCTTCACGCCGCTGCTGCGCCTCGGCGGCGGCCACGCGTCCGGCTACGACGCCGGCTCGGTGCTGGTCGAGCTGATCGTCCCGGTGACGACGATCGCCGAGGGCATCCCCGAGCGCTTCGCGATGGTGACCGCGCTGCTCGTCGAAGCGCTGGCGGCGCTCGGCATCGCCGCGCACGTCGGTGAGCTGCGGGGCGAGTACTGCGCCGGCGAGTGGTCGGTCAACGCCGCGGGGATCAAGCTTGCGGGGACCGCGCAGCGCTCGATCAAGGGCGCGTCGCTGGTGACCGCGATGGTGATCGTGCAGGGCAGCACGCCGTTGCGCGCGGCGCTGGTCGACGTCTACGCGGCGCTGGGGATCGACTGGCGCCCGGCGACCGCCGGCGGGGCGGCGGACATCGTGCGATCGCTCACGGCGACCGACGTCGAGCGCACGCTCGTCGCCACGCTGGCGGCCCACGAGCGGCTGACGGCAGGCACGCTGGACGCTTCCACGCTCGCGTCGGCGGGCGAGCTGCGCGCCGCGCACGACCGCTGAGGCCTGCACCACCGCGCCATGTTGGCGTGCGGGTCGCTCAACCATTCGGCCAGAACGCCCGATCGGGTGGTGCAGCGCGCTCAGGAAACGCTCAGGAAGAGCCGACCAAAGGGCCGCATGGACGCCGCGCTCGCCAGCTCCGTCGCGGTCGCCCGCCAGCCGATTCTCGACCGGTGTCAACGGCTCAAGGGCTACGAGCTGCTGCACCGTGGGTCGGCGATCGACGGAGAGCAGGCCACCGCGCAGGTCCTGCTCGCCGCCTTCGGCGACATCGGTCTCAGCAGCCTCGTCGGCGCCATGCCCGCGTGGATCAACGTCTCGCGGCGGTTCCTGCTCGACGTCGATCCGCTGTCGCTCCCGCCCGGCGAGGTCGTCCTGGAGCTGCTCGAGGACCAACTGCTCGACGACGAGCTGCTCGCCCGCCTGCGGCAGTTCGTGGCCGCCGGCTTCCCGATCACGCTGGACGACTTCGTCTATGGCCCCGAGGCCGACGAGCTGCTCGGCCTTGCCTCGATCGTCAAGATCGACGTCCTGGCCGGTGGCATCGACCACGCCGCCGAGCAGGCACGCCTGCTGCGCCCCTTCGGCGTCACGCTGCTGGCCGAGAAGGTCGAGGACCGGGCGATGTTCGAGGACTGCCTCGCCCTCGGCTACGAGCTGTTTCAGGGGTACTTCTTCTGCGAGCCGGAGATCGTCACCGGGCGCGAGATCCCGTCTTCTGCCTCCTGCTCGCTGCACGACATCGCCGTCCTCACGCGTCCCGACGCGACGTTCGAGGAGATCGAGGCGATTGTCACCCGCGACCCCGGCCTGACCCTGCGCCTCCTGCGCCTGCTCAACTCGGCCGCCTACTCGTTGCGCCGGCGCATCACGTCGGTCCACGACGCGGTGACGATGCTCGGGCCGCGCACCGTCCGGCAGTGGGCGATGATGCTCGTGCTCAGCGGCATCAGCACGCACTGCGACGAGCTGGTGCCGACCGCGCTGAGCCGCGCGCGGACGCTCTCACGCCTCGCGCAGCTCCGAGAGGGTGATGCCGACATCGCGTTCTCGGTCGGCCTGCTCTCGGTCGCCGACGCGATGCTGGGCGTGTCGATGGCCGACGCGCTTGACGGCATCCCCTTGCACGAGGACGTCATCGACGCTCTGCTGCATCGCGCCGGGCCCGACGGCGCGGCGCTGACCGCGGTGCTCGCCTACGAGTGGGGCGTCGTCCCCGTGGGTGATCCGGGCGCCCAGGACGCGCTCGGCGCGTGCTACGCCGAGGCGCTGTCGTGGTCGCTGCAGACCGCGGCATCGACCCGCGCCCTGTGAGGACGGCGGCTCAACCAAACGGCGTTCGGGTCGATCACCCGGCAGAGTGGATGCGATGCAGCAGAGCGATCCCGGCCGGCTGACCCGGGGACTCGAGTCGATCATCGACGCTGCGTCCTCGATCCTCGCCGAAGGGTCGCTGGAGGCGACCTTCGACGAGATGGCGCGGGCGCTGGAGACGATCGTCCCGTTCACGAGCCTGGCGGTTTACTCGACCCAGGCGGACGCCGAGGTGCTGCTGCCGGTCTTCGCCGTCGGCCGCTACGTCGACGAGACGCTCGCCGGCCGGCCGCCGCTGCAGGGCAGCATCGCCGGCCGCGTCGTCACCACCCGCACGCTCGCGCACTTCGAGGCCAACGCCCCGCGCGAGTCGGTGTACAAGGTGCCCGGCACGCCGGAGGACGAGCCCGAGGCGCTGGTCTGCACGCCGCTGATCGCCGGATCGCGCGTGCTCGGGACGCTCAACGTCTGGCGCGAGGGCGTGGTCGCCCAGTTCGCGCCCGAGGAGGTCGAGCTGATCCAGCGCTTCGCGACCCTCGCGGCATTGGCCTATGACAACGCCAACCAGCGCGAGCGCCTCAGTGAGCAGGCACGCACCGACGAGCTGACCGGCCTCTTCAACCGCCGCCACTTCCACGAGCGGCTGGGCGCCGAGCTCGCGCGCGTCCGCCGCCATGGCGAGCCGGTCGCGCTGCTGCTGCTCGACGTCGACGACTTCAAGGCGGTCAACGACGGCCACGGCCACCCCGTCGGTGACAGCGTGCTGATCGCGTTCGGCGACCTGCTGCGCGACGCGGTCCGTGGCGCCGACGTCGTCTGCCGGACCGGTGGCGAGGAGTTCGGCGTGATCCTGCCGGGTGCCGACGAGCCGGAGGCCGTGCTCGCGGCGCAGCGCATCGTCGAGGCTGTGCGCGACGGCCGGCTCGGCCCGTCGGGTGCGCTGACGGCGTCGGTCGGCCTCGCCGTCGCGCCGCACGAGGGCGACACCGTCGCCGCGCTCTTTCGCGCGGCCGACGACCGGCTCCTGGCCGCCAAGGCCCAAGGCAAGGACCGCGCCGTCACGGGCCGGTAGCGCGGGTTGGACACGACGCTCGCCGCCCGGTAGGACTGGGGCGGTGTCCTCCCTGCGCGACCCCAAGCGGCTCAGCCTGCTCGCCGCGATCATGGGGTCCTTCGTGGTGGGCCTCGACTCGACGGTCGTCAACGTCGCGCTGCCGTCGATCTCCCAGGACCTCGGCGGCGGCCTGGCCGGTCAGCAATGGATCTCCAACGCCTACCTGCTCGCGCTCGGCTCGCTGATCCTGATCGGCGGATCGCTCGGCGACCTGCTCGGCGAGCGGCGCGTCTTCTCGATCGGCGTGGCGGGCTTCGGCGTGGTCTCGCTGGTCTGCGCGCTGGCGCCGTCGGTCGAGGTGCTGATCGCCGGGCGCGCCCTGCAAGGGGTCTTCGGCGCGCTGCTGACGCCGAGCGCGCTGGCGGTGATCGTCTCGGCCTTCCCGCCCGAAGAGCGGGGCATGGCGATCGGGTCCTGGACGGCGTGGTCGGGGATCGCGACGGTGGTCGGTCCGCTCTGTGGCGGGTACCTGATCGACGCCACGTCCTGGCGCTGGATCTTCGCCATCAACATCCCGTTCGTGCTCTTCACGTTGGTGTTGGTCGCGATCGCGGTGCCGCAGCGCGAGCGCGGCCGGCGGCACGCGCCGATCGACTTCCTGGGCGCCGCGCTCTGCGCGCTGGGCCTCGCCGGGCCGGTCTTCGCGCTGATCCGCCAACCCACGCTGGGCTGGGGCTCGCCGGGTGTCATCGGCCCCGCGCTTGTCGGGCTCGCGCTGCTGGCGACGTTCTTGTGGTGGGAGTCGCGCACCGAGCATCCGATGCTGCCGCTCGGCCTGTTCAAGCGCCGCAACTTCGCGGTTGGCAACGCGCAGACGTTCACGATGTACGGCGGCCTGGGGATCACGTTCTTCTTCTTGGTGCTGTTCCTGCAGCAGGTGGCGGGCTACGACGCGCTGCAGGCGGGGCTGGCGACGCTGCCGGCGACGATCGTCATGTTCTTGTTGTCCAAGCGGTCGGGGCGGATGGCCGACCGCTACGGGCCGCGGCTGTTCATGGGACTCGGCCCGCTGGTCGCCGCGTCCGGCCTGGTGCTGATGATGCGCCTGGGCGCGCCGCTCAGCTACTGGACCGACGTGCTGCCGGCGTTGCTGTTGTTCTCGCTCGGGCTCTCGGCAACGGTCGCGCCGCTGACGGCGACGGTGCTCGCCGACGCCGACGAGCGCAACGCGGGCATCGCCTCGGGCGTCAACAACGCGATCGCGCGCGTGGCGAGCCTGCTCGCGGTCGCTGCGCTGGGCGCCGTCGTGTCGGCCTCGTTCTCGTCGTCGATCGACGCCTCCTTGAACGGTCGCACGCTGAGCGCCGCGTCGACCAAGGCCGTCGCCGAGGCCAAGCGCCGCACGCTCGCGTCGGTCGACGTGTCGGCGCTGCCGGTGGCCGAGCGCGCGCCGGTCAGCGGCGCCGTCCGTGACGCCTCGGTCGACGCGTTTCGCCTCGGCATGGGCCTCTCGGCGGCGCTCGTGGCGCTGGGCGGGATCCTCGGCCTCGTCGGCATCGTCAATCCCCGCCGCAAGGTCCGCGGGGAGGACTGCGCGGGCGGCCAGCTCGTCGGCCAGCCGCTGGATGCCGTGCGGCTGCCCGAGGACGAGGGCGAGGGCGCGGTCGTTCACGCCTAGCATGGGACCGTGCTCGGACTTCCGGACGACATCCAGTCCTGCCTCTTCGACCTCGACGGGGTGCTGACCCAGACGGCGAAGGTCCATGCCGCCGCGTGGAAGACGATGTTCGACGAGTACCTCAGACAGCGAGACGGGGAGGGCTTCGTCCCGTTCGACGCGCACCGCGACTACGACGAGTACGTCGACGGCCTGCCGCGCCCGGACGGCGTGCGCAGCTTCCTGAAGTCGCGCGGGATCGATGCGGACGAGGCGACGGTCAAGGAGCTCGGAGACCGCAAGAACGAGCTCGTCCTGAAGATCATCGAGCGCGACGGCGTCGAGCCCTACGAGGGCTCGGTCCGCTACGTCCATGCCGCCAAGGACGCCGGCCTCAAGCTTGCCGTGGTCTCCTCCAGCGCCAACGCCAAGGAGGTGCTCAAGGCGGTGGGGATTCTCGACCTCTTCGATCACGTCGTCGACGGCCACGCGGTCGCCGAGGGCGGGCTGAAGGGCAAGCCTGCGCCCGACACCTTCCTCGCGGCCGCCGAGGCGCTCGGTGTGGCGCCCGCGCACGCCGCGGTCTACGAGGACGCGCTGGCCGGCGTCGAGGCGGGGCGGGCAGGCGCCTTCGGGGTGGTTGTCGGCGTCGATCGGGTAGGCCAGGCCGAGGCGCTGGCCCACCACGGCGCCACCGTCGTCGTGCAGGATCTGGCCGAGCTGCTGCCGTGACCGACCACCCCAACTACTCCGAGGATCCGTGGGCGCTGCGCGAGGAGGGCCTGGATCTCGAGCGCCTTGCGCAGTCGGAGTCGGTCTTCGCGCTCTCCAACGGCCACATCGGGATGCGCGGCAACCTCGACGAGGGCGAGCCGACCGGGCTGCCCGGCACCTACCTCAACGGCTTCCACGAGGTGCGTCCGCTCCCCTATGCCGAGACCGCCTACGGCAACCCCGAGGCGGGCGAGACGGTGGTCAATGTCACCGACGGCAAGCTGCTGCGCCTGCACGTCGACGACGAGCTCTTCGACGTCCGCTACGGCGAGCTGCTGCACCACGAGCGGGTGCTGGACTTCCGTGCCGGCGTGCTGCGTCGTCATGTCCATTGGTGCTCGCCGACCGGCGCCGAGGTGCGGATCACCTCGACGCGGCTGGTGTCGCTGACCCAGCGCGGCGCGGCGGCGATCCTCTACGAGGTCGAGGCGCTCGGTGACGGCGCACGGCTGGTCATCCAGAGCGAGTTGGTGGCCAACGAGGATGGCCAGGTCGCGCCCAAGACGAGCGACCCGCGAGCGGCGGCCGCGCTGCGCGCGCCGCTCAAGAGCGAGGAGGCCTACCACGACGACCTGCGGGTCTCGCTCGTGCACCGCCTGGATCGCAGCGGCATCCGCACCTGCGCGACGATGGACCACATCGTCGACGGCCCCGAGGGCACCGAGGCGCGCGCCGAGGCCGGGGGCGACGAGGGCCGCGTGATCGTCGCGGCCGACGTCCCGGGCGGCGGCAAGCTGCGCGTGCTCAAGTTCCTTGCCTACTCCTGGTCGAGCTCGCGCTCGTTGCCGTCGCTGCGCGCCCAGGCCCGCGGCAGCCTCGCCGAGGCGCGCCACACCGGCTGGGAGGGGCTCTGCGCCGAGCAGCGCGAGTACCTCGACGCGTTCTGGGAGGACGCCGACGTCGAGGTCGATGGCGACCCCGAGCTCCAGCAGGCGGCGCGCTTCGCGCTCTTTCATGTCCTGCAGGCCGGCGCCCGGGCCGAGCGTCGGGCGATCCCCGCCAAGGGCCTCACCGGCTCGGGCTATGACGGCCACGCGTTCTGGGACACCGAGTCCTTCGTGCTGCCGGTGTTGACCTACACCTTGCCTGACGCCGCCGGCGACGCGCTGCGCTGGCGGCTGGCGACGCTCGACCTCGCGCGCGAGCGCGCCACCCAGCTCGGGCTCGAGGGCGCCGCGTTCCCGTGGCGCACGATCGCCGGTCGCGAGTGCTCGGGCTACTGGCCCGCCGGCACGGCGGCGATGCACATCGGCGCCGACATCGCCGGCGCCGTCCTGCGCTATCAGCAGGCGACCGACGACCCCGTCTTCGCCCGCGACGTCGGCCTGCCGCTCCTGGTCGAGACCGCGCGTCTCTGGGCCGCGCTCGGCCACCACGACCGCAAGGGGCGCTTCCGGCTGCCCGGCGTGACGGGCCCCGACGAGTACAGCGCGATCAGCGACGACAACACCTACACCAACCTGATGGCGCGCCGGAACCTGCTCGGCGCGGCCGAGGCCGTCGACCGCCATCCCCAGGAGGCCGAGGCGCTCGGCGTCGTCGCCGACGAGGTCGGCGTCTGGCGCACGGCGGCCGACGCCATGCACGTGCCCTACGACGGGATCCTCGACGTCCACATGCAGGCCGAGGGCTTCACCCACCACGCGCGCTGGGACTTCGACGACACGCCCGCCGAGCACTACCCGTTGTTGTTGCACTATCCGTACTTCGACCTTTACCGCAAGCAGGTCGTCAAGCAGGCCGACCTGGTCATGGCGCTCTACAGCTGCGGCGATCGCTTCACCGACGCCGAGAAGGCGCGCGCCTTCGCCTACTACGAGCCGCTGACCGTCCGCGACTCGTCGCTGTCGGCGTCCGTGCAGGCGATCATGGCCGCCGAGACCGGGCACCTGGACCTGGCCTATGACTACCTCGGCGAGGCCGCGTTCATGGACCTCCACGACCTGGAGCACAACACGCGCGACGGGCTGCACATCGCCTCGCTGGCCGGGAGCTGGCTGGCGCTCGTCGCCGGCTTCGGCGGCTTCCGTGACCACGACGGAGCGCTCTCCTTCGCGCCGCGCCTGCCGCCGGGTCTGGGCCGCCTGGCCTTCCGGATCTGCGTCGCCCTGGGGCGCGTGCACGTCGAGGTCGATGACGGCGGCGCGACCTACACGCTGCAGCGCGGATCGGCGCTGGAGGTGACGCACTTCGGCGAGACGCTCAAGCTGAGCGCCGGCGTGCCGGTTCGCCGTGCCGTTCCGAAGGCGCCGCAGCGGGAGCGCCCGTCACAGCCGTCTGGCCGGGAGCCGCGCCGGCGGCACGCCCCGTCGGAGTAGGCTCGGCCCATGGCCTGGGACTTCAGCACCGACCCTGACTACGCCGCCAAGCTGGACTGGGCGCGCACGTTTGTCCGGGAGGAGATCTGGCCCCTGGAGACAGTCGTCGGCGACCTGTCGCAGGAGGCGCTGGATCGCATCTACGCACCCCTGCAGGAGCAGGTCCGCGCGCAGGGCCTCTGGGCCGCGCACCTCGATCCCGAGCTCGGCGGTCAGGGCTACGGACAGGTCAAGTTGGGGTTGTTGCACGAGGTGCTCGGCACGACGCCGTTCGCCCCCAACGCGTTCGGCTGCCAGGCCCCGGACTCCGGCAACAGCGAGGTGCTCGCGCTCGCCGGGAGCGCCGAGCAGAAGGAGCGCTACCTGGAGCCGCTGCTGGCCGGCGACCTGAAGTCGGCGTTCTCGATGACCGAGCCCGACACCGCCGGCAGCGACCCCACCACCTTGAAGACGCGCGCGGTCCGCGACGGCGACGACTACGTGATCAGTGGGCGCAAGTGGTTCTCCTCCAACGCGTCGATCGCGGACTTCCTGATCGTCATGGCCGTCACCGACCCTGAGGCGCGGCCTCATCAGCGCGCGACGATGTTCCTCATCGACGCTGACACGCCGGGCGTGAGCATCCTGCGCGACGTGCCGACGATGGAGCACCCGTGGGAGGCGTTCGGCAAGCTCGGCGGCCACGCCGAGATCGTCTACGACGACGTGCGGATTCCGGCCACGCAGCGGCTCGGCGCCGAGGGTGAGGGCTTCCTGATCGCCCAGCAGCGCCTCTACCCGGGGCGCATCCACCACTGCATGCGCTGGCTCGGCGTCGCCCAGCGGGCCTTCGACATGCTCTGCGAGCGCGCGACCTACCGGGTCAGCGGCGGCAAGACGCTCGGCGAGCACCAGACGGTGCAGAACTGGATCGCGGACTCCGCGGCGCAGATGCAGGCGGCCAGGTTGATGACCTTGCACGCCGCGTGGGTGATGGATACCCAGGGCGTCTCGGCGGCGCGCACGCCGATCAGCCTGATCAAGTTCTACGGGGCGGGCGTCCTGCACGACGTGATCGACCGCGCGCTACAGGCCCACGGCTCGCTCGGCTACTCGACCGACCTGCCGCTCGAGGCGATGTACCGCTACGCGCGCGCCGCACGGATCTACGACGGCCCCGACGAGGTCCACCGTCAGTCGGTCGCCCGCCAGATCCTGCGTGGCTACGCGCCGCCGGCCGACGAGCTGCCGACCGAGCACGTGCCGACGCGCCGGGCGGCGGCGCGCGAGCGCTTCGCGTCGGTGCTCGACGCGGTCACCGCCAACGACTGACCTGCCGCCCGCGCGCGGACCGCGCCGGGTTTCGCTGCAGGCAACGGCGGTATCTGCCTGGGTAGTGACCGATCCGCCACACGACGCGCAGCACCGAGGCGACCAGGCAGAAGCCGTCCAGGCGCTGGTCGGCCATCAACTGCGCGCTGCGCGCACCGAGGTCTTCCGTGCCTATCTCCAAGCGCGGGAGCAGGCACGCACATTGGTGGAGGAGGAGCGCCACGAAGCCGAACGGCACGGCTCGACTGCGCCTTGATCGGACCTCGCCCCGTACGCTTGTTCGCGAGATGTCCTCCATGCCCGCAGCTTCCGAGGCCGACGGTCTCGCCTTCGCCGGCCTGCGTCGCCAAGCCGCGCTGATCGCCTCCGGCGAGGTCTCCTCCGTCGAGCTCGTCGACGCCGCGCTGCGCCGCATCGACGCGGCCCAGCCCGACCTCAACGCCTTTCGCACGGTTCGCGCCGACGCGGCACGGGCCGAGGCCGCCGAGGCCGACCGCCGTCGCGCCGATGGCGAGAGTGCTCCATTGCTGGGCGTGCCGATCGCAATCAAGGACGACATGGATCTCGCGGGGGAGACGACGGCCTTCGGCTGTTGCGGCGAGTTCGCCGGCAAGGAGACCGACGGCGAGGTCGCCCGCCGCCTGCGCGCGGCCGGCGCCGTGATCGTCGGCAAGACGACGTCGCCCGAGTTCGGCCAGTGGCCGATCACCGAGGGCGAGGCCTTCGGCCAGACGCGCAACCCGTGGTCGCTGAACCACACGCCCGGCGGCTCGTCGGGTGGCTCGGCCGCCGCGGTCGCCGCCGGCCTGGTGGCCGCCGCGATGGGCTCTGACGGCGCCGGCTCGGTCCGCATCCCCGCCGCGTGGACGCACCTGGTCGGCATCAAGCCCCAACGCGGGCGCATCTCGACCTGGCCGGACGCCGAGGCGTTCCAGGGCCTGACCTGCATCGGCCCGCTCGCACGCACCGTCGACGACGCCGCGCTGCTGCTCGACGCGGTCGCGGGCGCCCATCCCGGCGACCGCCACACGCCGCGTCCGCCGGACGAGCCGTTCGCCGAGACCGCCCGCCGCGCCGAGCCCGGCCGGCTGCGGATCGCGCTCTCCTTCCGGATCCCGTTCAGCGGCGCGCCGGCCAAGCTGGACGAGCGCGTCCGCGCCGCCACCCGGCGCCTCGCCACGGTTCTCGAAGGGCTTGGCCACGAGATCGTCGACGACGACCCCTTCTACGGGCTGATCGGCGCGACCTTCATCCCGCGCTCGATGGTCGGCCTACGTGATTGGTCACGCCGCGTGCCCGACGTCGAGCTGCTCGACCAGCGCACCCGGCACAACGTCGCGCTCGGGCGCTGGGTCGGCGGCCCGGTCCTGGGTCTCGCGCGCGCGCTCGAGCGCCCGCTGCATGCCCAGGTCGGCCGCGTCTTCCGCCGCGCCGACGTGGTTCTCGCACCGACGACCGCGCAGCCGCCGCTGCCGGTCGGCGCGATCGACGGCCTCGGCGGTTGGGCGACCGACAAGGTCATCGTCGGCGCCTGCCCATACGCGTGGCCGTGGAACGTCCTCGGCTGGCCGGGCGTCAACGTCCCCTCGGGCCTCACCGCCGAGGGCCTGCCGCTCGGCGCGCAGCTGCTCGGTCCGGGCGGCAGCGAGTCGCGGCTGGTCGCGCTCGCCGCGCAGCTGGAGGCGGTCGAGCGCTGGGACGAGCAGCGCCCGCCGTACGTCGGCTGAGAGACTCCGACCATGGAGCTCGGACTCGACGACAAGGTGGCGCTGGTCACCGGCGGCTCGCGCGGCATCGGGCGCGGGATCGCGGCGGCGTTGGCCGCCGAGGGCGCGCGCGTCGCCATCACCTCGCGTGACCCGGACGCCGGCGGGGCCGCCGCCGGCGCGGTCCACGGCAAGGCCTACACCTTCGACAGCGACGACCTCGGCGCGGTCGAAGGCCTCGTCGCCGCCGTCGCGCGCGATCTCGGCCCGATCGACATCTACGTCGCCAACACCGGCGGCCCGCCCCTCGGCGCCGACCCGCTGGGCTTCACCGATGAGCAGTGGGAGGCCGCGCACCGCAGCCTCGTCGTCTCGCCGATGGCGATCCTGCGCCGGGTGCTGCCCGGGATGCGCGAGCGCGGCTGGGGCCGCGTGCTCGCCGTCTCCTCCAGCGCGGCGGTCGAGCCGATCCCGGGGCTGCAGCTCTCCAACGCCAACCGTCCCGGCCTGCTGGCCGCCTTCAAGGAGCTCTCGCGCGAGACCGCGGGGGAGGGCGTGACCTTCAACGCCGTGCTCCCCGGCTGGATCGCGACCGATCGGATCGCCGGCAACGCCGGCGGGATCGAGGCCGCCCAGGAGGCCGCGCGCACCCAGGTCCCGGCCGGTCGGCTCGGCGACGTGGCCGAGATCGCCGCGGCGGCCGCGTTCCTGGTCTCCGACGCGGCGTCGTATGTGACGGGTCAGTCGCTGCGGGTCGACGGCGGGCTCACACGCTCCTGGTGACGCTCACTTCAGGATGATCATCTCCGGGTGCGTGGCCAGCAGCGTCTGGGTGAAGACGTAGTTGAAGGCGGCGACGGCGAGTAGGGCGATGACGACCGCCTGGTTGACGGCCCGACCGACGCCTTCGGCACCGCCGCTGGCGGTCATGCCCTTGTAGCAGCAGACGATCGCGACGATCGCGCCGAAGAGCGTGCACTTCACCAGCGAGCCCCACACGTCGGTGGTCGTGCCGCTGGAGGCGAAGGTGGCGAAGAACGGACCGAGCGGAGCGTGGTGCGTGAGGGTCGCGATCATGCCCCCGGTGATGCCGGTGAAGATCGCGAAGATGTCGAACAGTGCGGTCACGATCATCAGCGCGAGGAAGCGCGGGACGACGAGGTTCTTGACCGGATCGACGCCGAGGACCTGGAGTGCGTCGAGCTCCTCGCGGATCTTGCGGGCGCCGAGGTCGGCGGTGATCGCGGTGCCGGCCACGCCGGCGACGATGATCGAGCAAATGAGCGGGGCGAACTCACGGATCGACGCGAGGCTGTAGAAGCTGCCGAGTCGGTCGACGGATCCGAGGATCTCGAGGAAGCCGGAGCCCTGCACGCCCGGCACCGCGTAGTTGATGCACACCGAGGTGATCAGCAGCGGAAGCCAGCAGAGCTTCAGCGCGAAGAGGAACTGGATCGTGAACTCGCCGCCCCATGTGAACGGCGGTCGGACGGCCGAGAGCATCGTCTTCCCGGTCAGGATCATCATGTCGCCGATCTCGCCGAGCAGCCCCATGGCGCGCGACAGTACCAGTGTGCTGGCACTCTGGGCAACCAGCTACGGGAAGGCCTCCCCTGAAGGGCACCCTGAACGCTACCCTGAGGGCCGCATGCCGGAGAGCTGGGCCACTGCGGCCGGGATCGCGCTCGACCACACGGCGGACGTTCCGCTGGGTGTCCAGCTGGACTGGGCGATGCATGCTGCGGTCGCCGCCGGGCGGCTGCGCGCCGGCGATCGGCTCCCCGGGCTGCGCGAGGTCGCCGACCAGCTCGGCGTCAACCACAACACCGTTCGCGCGGCGGTCGGCAAGCTGGAGGCCGACGGCCTGCTGGAGACCCGCCACGGTTCCGGGACGTTCGTCGCCGCCGGCGCCGGGACGCAGTTGCGCCACGCCGCGCTGCTCGACGACGTCGCCCAGCGCGCGCAGGATGCCGGCGTCGCGCCGCGCGAGCTGGCCGCCGCGCTGTACGTCGCCGAGCCGACCGCGCACCGCGCGGCCGACCGGGCCGCCGTCGAGCGCCGCATGTTGCGCCAGGATCTCGCGGTCCTGGACCGCATCCTGTGCGAGCTCGAGCCGCAGCTGGACGTGGTGCTCGCGCGCGACCCGGTGCTCACGCGCAGCGGCGGTCCCCGACTGCTCGGCGCGGACGAGCTGCGCGCCCAGCGCGACACGCTCTTGCGTCGCCTCGCGCAGGTGCAGGCCGCGCTCGACGCGGAGCGTGAGGCCGGCGCACCCGCGCCGGCAGCCGCCCGTGCCACAACGGCCCCGCGCCGCGTGGCTCGCGCCCGGCGCCCGCCGCGGCCGGGCACGGCGTCGGCCTGACAAGAGCGTTCGTCCCGGCGCTGCCGCGCCGCGCCCCGGGCACTGGCTCCCGCGTTGTAGTCGATATACCTCTCGTCCATGCGGATCGCCCTCGGTGAACGCGCGTCCGGCGTCTCGGCGCGCGATCAGGTCTACCTCGCCTTGCGCGAGGCGATCATCAGCGCCGAGCTGGAGCCGGGGCGGCGCCTGTCGGAGAACGAACTCGCCGAGCGGCTGGGCGTCAGCCGCACGCCCGTGCGCGAGGCACTGGTGCGGCTGCGCGACGAGCGCCTGGTCGCGATCGTCCCGCAACTCGGGACGTTCGTCACGCTGATCTCCAACGACGGCGTCGAGGACGCCGCGTTCGTGCGGGAGGCGCTGGAGTGCGCCGCGATCCGGCTGGCGACCGAGATCGCGCGCCCCGAGGATCTCGCCGAGCTGCAGGCCAACCTCGCCGCCCAGGACCGCGCGCAGGAGGCCGGCGACGCCGATGCCTTCGACCGTCTCGACGACGCGCTGCACCGTCGCCTCTGCGAGCTGTCGGGCCGCGAGATCGCCTGGCACCTGAGCCGCCGTGCCAACGGCCATCTCGATCGCGTCCGCCGCCTGAGCCTGCCGGAGCCCGGGTATCTCGGCGAGATGGTGGCCGAGCACCGTCAGGTCGTCGCCGCCGTCGCCGATCGCGACCCCGACCACGCCGAGGCCACGTTGCGCCATCACCTGCGCATGGTCCTGTCCAGCCTGCCCCACATCCGGGAGGCCCACCCGGACTACTTCGAGGAGAGCGAATGAGCGCCGAGACCTCCACGCCCGTCGCCACCGGCGCCAAGGGCGCCGTGCAGACCGTCGAGCCGACCCGCGCCCAGCGCACGGTCGCCCGCCGGATGGCCGAGTCCAAGGCGACGATCCCCGACTTCCAGGCGACGGTCGAGGCCGACGCCACCGACCTGCTGGCCACCCGCGGGGACGTGACCGTCACGGCCGCCGTCGTCCATGCCGCCGGGATCGCGCTGCGCGATCACGGCCCGGTCAACGGCGCGTATGCCGATGGCAAGTACCAGCACTACGAGCGCGCCAACGTGGGCGTCGTGGTCGGCGGTGGGGAGGCGCTCGTGATCCCGACGATCTTCGACGCCGACGCCAAGTCGGCGGCCACGGTCTCCGAGCAGCTCGCGGCGCTCGTCGGCGAGGTCCGCGACGGCACGATCACCGCGTCCGCGCTGTCGGGTGCGACGTTCACGATCTCCAACCTCGGTACGCATGGCGTGCACGCCTTCACGGCGATCATCCAGCCAGGGCAGGCCGCGACGCTCGCGGTCGGCGCCGCGACCGAGCGGGTCGCGTTGCGCGACGGGGTGGCGGTCGCGCGGCAGGTCCTGACGCTCACGCTCAGCGCCGACCAGCGCATCGTGTCGGGCACCGATGCCGCGTCCTTCTTGGCGCGCGTGCGGGTACTGCTCGAGGATCCCGCGACGCTCCTCGGGTAGCCCGAGGTCGTGCAGCACGCCGACCAGTCGCTGAACCGCACCGCCATCTCGGCGACGCTGCACTGCCTGACCGGGTGCGCGATCGGCGAGGTGCTCGGCCTCGTCATCGCGACCGCGCTCGGGTGGGGCGACGTGGCATCGATCGCGATCTCGATCGCGCTGGCGTTCTTCTTCGGCTATCTGCTCACCATGCTGCCGCTGCTGCGGGCCGGGCTGGCGTTCGGCGCGGCGGTCCCGCTGGCGCTGGCGGCCGACACGTTCAGCATCGCCACGATGGAGGTGCTGGACTCGCTGGCGATGATCCTGATCCCGGGGGCGATGGGCGCGGGGCTCGGCGACCCACTCTTCTGGGGCAGCCTCGCCGGCGCGTTGTTCCTGGCCTTCTGGGCGGCCTTCCCGGTCAACCGCTGGCTGATCGCGCGTGGCAAAGGCCATGCGGTCGTGCACGAGTTCCACGAGGGACACGGCGGCCACGAGCACGGCTCGGCGTGAGCGCCGGCACGGTCCTGGCCGCCAACGCGGCCAACAACGCCCGCGGCAACGGTGCCCGGCGACGGCGCTGGAAGCCGGTGCGCGCGGCGGCATGGGCGTTGCTGGACGGGGAGGTCGCGCGCGGTGCGCGCGTGGCGGTCGCGGGGGCGGGCAACGGCGACGACCTCCCGTTGCGACGGCTGGCACACCGGGCCGGTCGGCTCGATCTGATCGATGTCGACACGCGCGCGCTGGCAGGCGCGCGCCGCCGGGCCATCACCGCCCGCGCGCTGGTCGAGGACCTCACGGGCGGGGCCGCCGATGCGGTCCTGGCAGACACGCCGGAGGCCGTCGCGGTGCCGTCCACGCCGATCGGCGACGGTCCCTACGACGTCGTCGTCTGCGACCTCGTCCTGACCCAGCTGCTGTATCCCGCGCTCAAGGCCGCCGGCACGTTGACCGGCGCCGAGATCGACAAGGTGCTCCTGCGCCACGGCCAGCGGCTCACCGACGGCGTGGTCGCCCGGCTGCACGCCGCCGCGCCCGGCGGCACGGTCGTGATCCTCCACGACCTGCTCGGCTGGTGGGACGGCCATCGCCAGCCGTTCACGCTCGACGAGTTGCTGGACGCGCCCGACCCCGCTGCCGCCCTCAAGCTCGCCCGCCGCGGCTCGCTGCCCTACGGCTGCGACCCCTGGCGGGCCACCGAGCGCGCCGGCGCCCACGTCACGCGCACCGCGCTCTGGCGCTGGCCGTTCGCGCCCGGCGCCGACTACCTGGTGTTCGGGCTCGTCACGAGACGCTGACCGCGCCTCAGACCACCAGGCCGTGGCGGACGGTGTTCTCGGTAACCGTCCTCGCCTCGACGAACTGCAACAGGTAGTCGGGCCCGCCGGCCTTCGGGCCGGTGCCCGACAGCCGCCCTCCGCCGAAGGGCTGGCGACCGACCATCGCCCCCGTGATCTCCCGGTTGACGTACAAGTTGCCGACCGGCGTGCGCTCGGCCACCAGCTCCACCGTGCGCGGTGAGCGCGAGAAGAGCCCGCCGGTGAGCGCGAAGCGCGACGCGTCGACCTTCTCGCACGCCTCCTCGATCGACGCGACCGACTGCAGCGCCAGCACCGGCCCGAAGATCTCGTCTTCGACCACCGGATGCTGGTCTCCCAGCCCGACCAGCAGCGTCGGCGCGACGTAGAAGCCCTCCTCCGGCAGACCGTCGGCCACCGCGACGCGTGTCGCGGCCGCGCCGCCCTGCCCCGCGTAGCGGCGCACGCGCATCTGGGCGGCGGCGTCGATGACCGGCCCGACGTCGGTCGCGAAGTCGTCGGCCGGCCCGACCTGCAGCGTGCGGATCGCGCCCGCCAGGCGATCGGCCAGCGCGTCGGCGATCCGGGCGTGCACGAGCACGCGCGAGGCGGCCGAGCACTTCTGGCCGGCGAAGCCGAAGGCGCTGGACAGCAGCGCGGGGACGACCTCGTCGAGGTCGGCGTCGGCATCGACGATCACCACGTTCTTGCCGCCCATCTCGGCGATGACCTTCTTGATGTGGAACTGGTTGTCCTCCACCTTGGCCGCGCGCTCCAGGATCGAGCGCCCCGCCGCGCAGGAGCCGGTGAAGACGATCGTGTGGACGCGTGGGTCGGCGACCAGCGCGCGCCCGGGCTCGTCGCCGCCGGGCAGGAGGCCGAGCGCGTCGTGGGGGACACCCGCGGCGTGCAGCGCGTCGACGACGGCCTTCGCGCAGGCCGGCGCCTGCTCGGCGGGCTTGAGGATCACGGCGTTGCCGGTCGCCAGCGCGGCGCTGGTCATGCCGGCGGCGATCGCCAGCGGGAAGTTCCACGGCGCGATCACGGCGGTGACGCCGCGCGGGACGTAGCGCATGGTGTTGCGTTCGCCGGGGAGCTGGATCAGGGCGCGGCCGCGATCGAGCGCCTCGGCGCCGGCGGCGTAGTACTCCAAGAAGTCGATGGCCTCGCAGACGTCGCCATCGGCCTCCGGCCACGGCTTGCCGCACTCGCGCACCGCCAGTGCGGCAAGCTCCAGACGGCGGTCGCGCAGCAGGTCGGCGGTGCGACGCAGGACTACTGCGCGCTCGGCGGCGCTGCGGGATGACCATGTCCGCTGTCCTTCGACCGCACGCGCGAGGGCAGCGTCGACGTGCGCGCCGGTCGCGGCGTGCGCGTGCGCCACGATGCGCGTCGGGGCGCCCGGGTCGACCGAGGCGAACACCTCGCCTCGCACCAGCTCGGTCCCGATCAGCATCGGGACCTCCAGCGGCAGCTGTGCGTCGAGCGCCGCGAGCGCCGCGGTGGCCTCGGCGCGCACCTCAGCGCGGCGCAGCTCCAGCAGCGGCTCGTTGACGAACTCGGTGACCGCGGCGCTCATCGGTGTTCCTTTGCTGTCCGTGAGGTCAGCCGGGGAGTGCCGGTGGCGCTCACGGCTGCTCCAGGAGGGTGGTGAGGTCGGCGCCCTCGGCCTGGGCGCGCAGGAAGGAGTCGTTGCTGGTGTTCTCCAGCAGGCGGCGGACGAGGTAGGCCATGCCGGCCACGAGGTCGCCGATCGGGCAGTAGGTGCGCACGCGGCGCCCGGCGCTCAGCAAGGCGGCCTGCGTCTCGTCGCCGAGCCCTCGCAGGACCTGCAGCTCGATGTCGGCGCCGCGCGCGTCGGCGTAGGCGGCCGCGTGGGCGATCGACCGCAGGTTGTGCGAGGCGATGGCGGCTCGAACGGTCGGCTGCGCGTCGATCAGCCGCTGCGTCAGCTCCTCGAAGTTGCGGTCGCACGCACGGCGCTCGGTGAAGACCGGGGACCTCCAGCCGTGCCGGCCCGCCTCCACGGTCTCGTGGTCCCAGTAGGCGCCCTTGACCAACCTGATGGTGAGCGGGTGCGCGCGCGGGTGGGTGCGGGCCCAGTCCAGGAGGTGGTCGAGGTGCTCGGGCGACTCGGTCAGGTAGGCCTGCAGGACGATGCCCGCCGACGGGCCGTCGGCGAACTCCGGCTCGCTCAGGAGCTTGAGCGTCAGCTCGGTCACCGCCTCGCGCGTGTCGAAGGACTCCATGTCGACATGGAGGTGCGCGGCGGTGTCGCGCGCGACGCGCAGCAGCCGGCGCAGTCGCGGCTCGGCGCCGGCGATGCCGCGCTCGGGCGCGTTGGCGCGCAGCAGCGGGGTGAGCGCCGAGACCTTCACCGACAGGTTGACGCGCGGCAGCGGGCCCGCGGCATCACGCTCCAGCAGCGGGCGCTGCGGCCAGTCCTGTGAGGCGGCGTGCAGCGCGCGCAGCGTTGCCTCGCAGCGGTCGGCGTAAGCGTCGGCCTCCTCCTCGGTGACCGTCGCCTCGCCGAGCAGGTCGATCGTGGTCGCGACGCCGTCGCGCCACATCCGCTGGACCGCCGGCAGCGCGTCGGTCGCGTCGGCGCCGATGATGAACCGCTGTGCCATCTGCTTGACGCCGACGGCCGCCGCGTGGGCGACGGGGCGCTTGGTGAGCATGCCGTCGGCCAGCGCGGCCCCGCGCTGCGCCAACGCGGAGTCGTCGGCCTCCCGCAACAGCTCGCTCAGATGGCGCGCCAGCTCGTCGGGGTCCGTGCAGGCCGGGCGCACGTCGACGAAGCGAAAGACCGCGGCCCGCAGCTCGGCGTCGTCGACCATCGCGGCCATGATCCGGCGCTCGATGGCGGCACGCGGGGTATGGCGCGCGGTGGGCATCGCCGCGACGAGCTCAAGACCGATCGCGGTGATCGCCGGCTCCAGGTCGTGCGTCGCTTCGGCGTCCATCAGCATGGTTGCGATGTTCCCCGCGCGCGCGGGTTCCAGCAGCGCCCGCCCGTCTCGATTGCGCACCCGCTGCCGCGACAGCTGTCGCAGGGCGTATCGTCGGCCGCGATGGCCGTCGAGCTGCAGGATCTCGTGGACGACCTCGCCGACACGGTCGGCCGCCCGGTCGCGCTGGAGGATCGCCGTTGGCGCCTGCTGGCCTTCAGCGCCCACACCGAGCTGGAGGATCGCGTCCGCCAGGCCTCGATCCTGGCTCGCGCGGCACCGCCCGAGGTCGTCGCGTGGCTCGACACGCTCGGCCTGGAGGGCGCAGGCGACATCGTCGACACCCCGGCCAACCCGGCGATCGGGATGGGCCCCCGGACCTGCGCGCCCGTGCGCCACGACGGGGTGCTGCTCGGCTTTCTCTGGGTCATCCCGGGGCGCGTCGCGCTCGACGCCGGCGAGCGCGCGACGCTCGTCGCCACGGCGCGCAAGGCCGCCACGACGTTGTGGGCGCAGCGCGCCGGCGGTGGGGAGGCCCATGCCCGGATCGCGGCGCTGCTCGCCGAGCTGCTCGACGACCCGGATGCCGCGATCCGCGCCCGTGCGGCCGGCGAGCTGGCCGCACGACAGGGGTGGACGCGTGGCGCGGCCTTCGCGGTTGCGCTGACCGAGAGCGCCGAGGCGGCCGAGATCGCCGAGCGCGCGCGGCGGCGCTGGCATGCCGACGACCTCGTCTGGCGGGTACGAGGCGAGGTCGCGACGGTGATCGCCCACCTCGGCGGCGGCCACGACGCGGCGGCCTTGGCCCGTGCGCTGGTCGACGCCGGCGCCGCGCAGGCCGCGGCCTCGTCGTCGTTCGTCGATCTGGCCGCCGCGCGCGAGGCGCTCGACGAGGCGGACGCCGCGCTGATCGCCGTCCAGCACATCGCCGGGCTGGGGCCCGCGGCCACCCACGACGAGCTGGGCTCGTGGCCGGCGGTCGCGCGGCTGTGGGACGCCTCGGGCCGCCCCGGCATTCCGGCGCCGCTGCCGGCGCTGCTGGGCGCTCGCGCCGGGGCTGAGCTGGTGCAGGCGCTCGAGGCCACGCTCGACGCCGCCGGCGACATCGCCGCGGCGGCGCGTGCGCTGCACGTCCACCGGGCGACGCTCTATCGGCGTCTGGCGCGCGTCGAGGAGCTGTCAGGGCTGGCGCTGGATCGCGGCGACGATCGCCTTCACGCCCATTTGGCAGTGCGTATGTGGCGACTTGCCGGCTCGCCCGGCCTAGGATGAACGGATGCCCGCCCTTCAGCGCGCCCGACGATCGACGGCCTTCGAGACCGTGTTCCTGCTCATCGTGGCGATCGGGCTGGCGATCGCGGTCCAGGCCTTCGCGGTCAAGGCCTACCGGATCCCGAGCGGGTCGATGGAGCCGACGCTGCACGTCGGCGACCGCGTGCTGGTCAATCGCTTCTCGCACGGCGTCCTCGGCCACGACCCCAAGGTCGGCGACATCGTGGTGTTCAACCCGCCGCGTGGCGCCGACGCGAGCCAGCCGGTCTGTGGCCGCGGTGGCCAGGGCGGCGGCACGCAGACGCCCTGCGGACAGCCGACCGCCGAGAAGTCCTCACAGACGTTCATCAAGCGCGTCGTCGCGGTCGGCGGTGACCGCATCGCGGTCAAGGGCGGGCATGCGATCCGCAACGGCCGTCAGGTCGACGAGCCGTTCATCAAGCCGTGCGACCCGGCCTCGGGCACGTGTGACTTCCCACAGGAGATCACGATTCCCAAGGGCTACGTCTTCATGATGGGTGACAACCGCGGGAACTCCGACGACAGTCGCTACTGGGGCCCGGTGCCGATCAGCTGGGTCATCGGCGATGCGTTTGCGACCTACTGGCCGCCATCGCGCATCGGTGGCGCCGGGTAGCGGCGCTCAGGGCTCCGGGACGGTCACGGCGCCCTTGGTCAGCATCCGCCCGTAGCGGTGTGCCGCGCGTGGGCCGTAGCCGGGCCAGACGTACCAGCGGTAGCGCCCGGCGGCCAGCTTGTAGGTGTGCCCGCGATAGCGCCACGAGGCCTTGAGCGCGTAGTGGGGGACGGTCGGCCAGGCGCTGAGGATCTTGTGGCCGTCGCGGAAGAGCTGCAGGTTGTAATACGTGACCTTGGGTCGAGCGTGCCAGCTCAAGGTCGGGCGCTTGGCCTTGACCTTCGCGGTCGTCGAGGTGGCCGTCGGTCCTGTCGTGCTCGCCGTCGTCAGGGGTGCAGCCGTTGCCGCACCACCGACCGGGGCGGGTGCGGGAGGCATGCCGTAGCTGAAGGTGAACGGCACCGGGGCGCTGACGTTGCCCGCCCGGTCGCGACACGTGCCGGTCGGTGCGACGGCGGGCCCGTCGGGGCCGGAGTAGGTAAGCGTCGTGCAGGTGGCGATGCCGGACGTCGCGTCGGTCGCCGACCAGCTGATCGGCAGCGGGGCGGTGTAGAACGGGCCGAGGTCCGGCGGCCGTGCGGCGATGGCGCCGACCGCGGTCGGCGGCGTCTGGTCGATGTGCACGGTGACCGTGTAGCTGGCAGAGTCTCCGGAGAGGTCGAAGGCCTTGCAGGTGATCGCAGTTCCGGGCGTGTCGCCCAACAGGTGCTTGCCATCGCATCCGTCCGTAGTCGCGTCGTAGGACGGAGCCCATCGCACCACGACATCGCTGGTGAACCAGCCGTTGTCACCGGCGGTGCCGGTGAGAGTGGGGGCAGGAACGTCGGCGCTCAGTGAGACCGCCGGGGCGCTCAGCGCCATCATGAGCGCCACGACGAGGACTCCGAGCAGTCGGGACCTCCCCGTTGCACCTCGGAACAGTGAGTCAATTGACGTTTTTCTGGCGATGCTCATCCCTGTCATCGCCGCGGTACGGTACGCCGGTGGGGCCATGTCCGTCAACGGCATCGAGCCTCCGCGGCAGCGCAGTTGATGACCGATGCTGAGCGTTGCGCGGTGATAACGGGCATCGCCCTGGGCACACCTCCAGGATGCCTCCCGCTCCCGTCGCTCGTGTCGACGCGCTGCTCGGCGCCGCCATCGAGGCGACCGTCAAGCGCCACCATCGCCGCCGTCTGCGACGGCTGGGCCACGGCGGCGTGCTGGATCCGCCGCCCGCGCCGACGCTCTTCGCCACCGGTGACCCACCGCCACGACCGGGGTGCAAGGTCGAGGTCCTGGTCGACGGCGCGACGGCGCTGCCCGCGATGGCCGAGGCCCTGCGCACCGCCCGCTCGCACGTCCACATCACCGGCTGGCACCTCGCGTCGCACTTCGAGCTCGTCCGCGGCGAGCGCCCGGTCGCGATCGGCCCGTTGCTGGCCGAGCTGGCCGAGCGTGTCGACGTCCGCGTGATGGTGTGGGCCGGCTCGCCGGTCCCGCTCTTTCACCCCACGCGCAAGGAGGTCGAGGCCGAGGTGGAGAAGCTGACGCGCGGGACGAAGATCCAGGCCTTCCGCGACCCCCGCGAGCACCCGGTCCACTGCCACCACGAGAAGACGATGGTCATCGACGACGAGGTCGCGTTCGTCAACGGCATCGACATGACCGACCAGGCGGGCGATCGCTTCGACAGCTCCGAACACGCCGCGCGCCGCAAGCTCGGCTGGCACGACGTCGGCACGCGCTTGGAGGGCCCGGCCGTCGCCGACGTCGCCAGCCACTTCATCATGCGCTGGCGCGAGGTCAGCGGCGAGCGGCTGGCACCACCGATCATCCAGGCGCCTGTCACCGGCGCGAGCGCGAGCGCGAGCACCGTCCAGATCGTGCGCACCGTCGCCGAGGACATGTACGACTCGGTCCCGACCGGTGACTTCCGGATCCTCGAGTCCTACATCCGCGCGATCCGCTCGGCACAGGACTACATCTACCTCGAGAACCAGTTCCTCTGGTCGCCCGAGATCGTCGACGAGCTGGTCGCCAAGCTCAAGGATCCGCCGACACCGGACTTCCGGCTCGTCGTCCTGCTGCCCGCCCGCGCCAACAACGGGCAGGACGACACGCGCGGTCAGCTCGCGGTGCTCGCCGACGCCGACGACACCGGCAACTCGCACTTCCTGGCGACGACGATCCGCTCCCGCACGGGCGACCGTGCTGACCCGCTCTATGTCCACGCCAAGGTCGGCATCGTCGACGACCGCTGGCTGACGATCGGCTCGGCGAACCTCAACGCCCACTCCTTGCTCAACGACACCGAGATGAACATCGTCACCGACGACGCGGTGCTGGCCCGCGCCACGCGCGAGCGGCTGTGGGCCGAGCACCTCGAGGTCGACCAGGAGACGATCGCCGGCGTCGCGCCCGCCCAGGTGGTGGACGAGCGCTGGCGCCCGATCGCGATGGAGCAGTTGCGCCGCCGCGAAGCGGGCGAGCCGCCGACGCACCGCCTGATCGCCCTCCCGGGCGTCTCCAAGCGTGCGCGCCGGCTGCTCGGCCCGCTGCAGGGGATGGTCGACGACGGCTGACGTCAGCTCGCCGCCGCGACCACCACCGGCGTGATGCCCGCCATGCCGCGGCCGTTGGGGTGGAACGGCGCCGCCGTGTTGCCCGGGATCAGCGGCTCGACCCAGCGCGTCCCCGACGACTTGCAGGCGTCCTTGCCGATCGCCGCCGTGTAGGCGTCGACGTAGACCGCGCCGTTGGCCGCGGCCTGCTGGGCCAACATGGTGTTCAACCGCTTCTCGGTCGCGCGCAGGTACGGGACATCGGCCCAGGCCAGTGGGACCTGCGGCCAGCAGCCGCTGCCCGTCTCGGGCAGGATCGGCATGTAGGCGACGACCAGCACACGCGCGCTGGGCGACCGCGCGTGGATGCCCTGGATGACCGCTGCGACCTTCGGCGCCGTCGCGTTGATGCGCGCCGCGAGCTGGTCGACCCCGCCCGAGTTGTACTGGTCCTGGCAGGGATGGCCGAACGGGTTGGCCGAGGCGCAGTTCTCGATGATCGACGTGAAGCCGATGTCGTTGCCGCCGATCTGCAGCGACACCGTCTGCACCGCGGCGTTGAGCGCGTTGAACTGCGGCGGGTTGGGTCCGGCGTGACGTTCTGGGCCGCGGTCATGTCATCGGTCGTGGCGCCGCTGCAGGACACGTCGGTCAGCGAGCGTCCGAGCTGGGCCGCCGCGAGATGGGCGAAGTTGTGATCGGAGCGCAGACAGCCCAGCGGGGTGAGCGACTGGTTGGGGATCAGCGGCCCGGCGGCATAGGAGTCACCGAGCCCGACCCATTGGGCTGCCGACGCCGCCGACGCGACGCCGATGGTGAGCGACAGCGCCGCCGCCAGCAGGGCGACGACAGCACGCATGCGAGGGACAGAACGCATGGGAGATCCTCCTCAGGATGGTGGTTTGCGGCGAACCTAATCGACCGCCGTCACCCCCGTGGGAGACACTGTCCGTTGTAGGTCCCTCAGCAACTGGGCCAGTTGGCCCAGCTAGCGTCGTCGCCGCAGGACGATGAGCCCGATCACGACACCGGCGACGACGGTGGTCGCGAGCCCGAGGCGCCGCGGCTGCGCCTTGGCCTCGTCGACCTTGTGCGACATCTTGGCCTTGGTCTCCTCGACCTTCTCGTGCGCGCGCGCCTTGACGTCGGCGCGCTGTGCCAGCTCGGCCGCCGTGTCGGCCAGCTCCTCGCGCGTGTGCTCGATGTCGGCGCGGATCTCCTCGGGGGAGCGGGTGTCGCTCATCGCGCGATCTCCTGGTGGTGACGCGCCTCGGCGACGTGCTCCTTGGTGTAGCGCACGTCCTCCTTGAGGGTCTCGACCGTCTGCTCGGGCATCGGCGGGACGGCGCGCTCGGTCCGCGTCTTGCCCAGCAGGGCGAGCACGCCGGCCGCCGCGAAGAGCACGACGGCGACGATCAGCGCTGCGAGCCAGCCGTCGACGACGGTCGCCAGCGCGAGGATCGCGGTGGCGACCAGCGCTCCCACACCGTAGAGCGCGAAGAGCCCGGCGCCACCGAACATCCCGGCGCCGATCCCGGCCTGCTTGCCCTTCTCGGTCAGCTCGACCTTGGCCAACTCCAGTTCCTGGCGAACCAGCGTCGACACCTGGATCGACAGGTCCTTGACCAGCTCCCCGGCCGGTCGCTCACGTAAGTCGGCACGGCCGTTGGGCGGTGCCACGGGTCCCGCGGAAGTGTCGGTCATCCTGCCCGGGAGCTACCCGAGCGCGTCGGCGGGCATGCGGGATGCCGAGCGGGCGGAGGCCAGGAACGCGTCGAAGAGCGCGAAGGCGCGCACGCGGGCATCGGCCGCGTGCGCCTCGCCGCCCGCACGCACCGTCTCCACATCGGTGCCGGCCCGGGCCATCGACTCCGGATAGTCCCGCGCCCAGCCCGAGGCGATCGCGGGGGTGACCTCGGGGTGGAACTGCACGCCGAGGTGCGGGCCGTGTCGGAAGGCCTGCACGCAGATCTCCGACCGCGCCAGCAGCTCGGCGCCGGGCGGGAGCGTGAACGCGTCGCGGTGCCACTGCAGCCAGCGACCTGGCGGCACGACGGCGGGCGCGAGCGTCTCGACCTCCAGCCAGCCGACCTCGGCGCGCGCTGCCGGGCCCACCGTCGCACCCAGGGTGCGCGCGAGGTGCTGGCCACCGAAGCAGATGCCCAGCACCGGGACGCCGCCCGCCACCGCGCGATCCAAGACGGCGCGCTCGGCCGCCAGCCACGGCACCGCGTCGTCGGAGGTCGAGGCATCCGATCCCAGCGACACGACGAACGGCCTCCCGGCGGGATCTGGAAGCGGTCCCGCGGTCCCGACGACCTCCAGCGCGATCCGACGCCGCGCCGCCCACTCGCCCAGCAGCCCTATCGGCGCATCCGCCTCGTGCTCCAGGACGAGCGCGGGGGCTGCGCTCACGCCGCGGCGGGCATCTTCGCGCCACCGGGCCCGGGAACGGGCTCGACGTCGCGCAGCTCGATCGGCTTGCCGCAGGTGCGGCAGACGCGCCGCTCGTCCATCTCGCCGCCGCAGTCGCGGTGCAGCAGCAGCATCGGGAGGCCGTCCTCACCGGCGAGGTGCTTGTCGCCGAACTGCAGCAGCGCGACGATCGACGGCCACAGGTCCCGGCCCATCTCGGTCAGGCGGTACTCGTGGCGCAGCGGGCGCTCCTGGTAGGGCACCCGCTCGAGGATCCCGGCCGTGACGAGGCGCTCCAGCCGGTCCTGCAGGACGTTGCGCGCGACGCCGAGGCGGTCGGCGAAGTCGCCGAACCGCCGGACGCCCAGGAACGCGTCGCGGATGATCAACAGCGTCCAGCGCTCACCCACCAACTCCAGCGTCCGGGCGACGGAGCAGCGCTGCGACTCATAGGTCCGACCGAGCATTGCCACCATGCTAGCGCCACTGGATTGCTTCACGCTACCCACACGACGATCAAAAGATGCCCCTGCGCCGCACAGGTTGCGTCCGCTACCCACACGCCGACTCGACCGCGCGTACAGCAGCGACCCGTCCGATTTCGACGCAGATCCATATCCCCCGGCCGCGATTGGGTAGAGCATCTCCACCCTGTCCGACTTGGTCACCGACACCGCCGCCTATCGGCCGCCCACCGGGTGCTTCGACGAGGTCTTCGGCCCCGACGGCACGCCGCGTCCCCACGCGATCTCGCTGGCGGCCGAGATCGCTCGGCTGGGGCCCGAGCTGCTGACGGCAGCCGGCCATCGCCGCGACGCGATCTTCGTCCAGCAGGGCATCACCTTCGACGCCACCGGCGAGGACGGCCCGGTCAAAGACCGCCCGTTCCCGCTCGACCTCGTCCCGCGGATCCTGCCCGCGCGCGAGTGGGACCACATCGAGCGCGGGCTGATGCAGCGCATCCGCGCGCTGAACCGCTTCATCGACGATGTCTACCACGAGCGCGAGATCGTCCGGGCCGGGATCGTGCCCTGGCGGCTGATCGTCAGCCGCTCGCACTTCGCCCGCGCCGCCCACGGCGTGCGTCCGCCCGGCGGGGTCTACTGCCATGTCGCCGGCTGCGACCTCGTTCGTGACGCCGACGGCTCCTGGAAGGTGCTGGAGGACAACGTCCGCACGCCGAGCGGCATCTCCTACGTGTTGGAGAACCGCGTGGCGATGACGCGCCTGGTGCCGCAGTTCTTCCAGCACCACCGCGTGCGGCCGGTCGACCACTACCCGCAGCTCCTGCTCGCCGGCCTGCGGTCCGTCGCGCCGAGCGCCGAGGACGAGGCGACCGTCGTCGTCTGGACGCCGGGCCCGATGAACTCGGCCTACTTCGAGCACGCGTTCCTCGCGCGTCAGATGGGCGTGGAGCTGGTCGAGGCATCCGACCTCGTCGTCCGCGACGACGTCCTCTACATGCGCACGACCGCCGGGCTGCGGCGGGTGCACGCCGTCTACCGCCGCCTCGACGACGACTTCGTCGACCCGCTGGAGTTCCGTCCCGACTCACTGCTCGGCGTCCCGGGCCTCGTGCGTGCCTACCGCGCGGGCACCGTCGCGATCGCCAACGCGCTGGGCACCGGGGTCGCCGACGACAAGGCCATCTACCACTACGTCCCGGAGATGATCCGGTTCTACCTCGGCGAGGAGCCGATCCTCGACAACGTCCGCACCTACCTGATGGCCGACGAGGCCCAGCGCGAGCGCGCGCTGGCCCGCCGCCACGAGTTGGTGTTCAAGCCGACCAGCGAGTCCGGCGGCAAGGGCGTCTTCATCGGCCCGAGCACGCCGCAGGACGCGCTCGACGGCCTCGCCGACGTGATCCGCGCCCAGCCCGAGCGCTGGATCGCCCAGGAGGTCGTCAACCTCAGCACCGTGCCGACCGCGATGCCCGACGGCTCGCTCGCGCCGCGCCACGTCGACCTGCGGCCCTTCGCGGTCTTCGGCGAGACGATCAGGATCGTCCCCGGCGGGCTGACGCGCGTCGCGCTGACCGAGGGCTCGATGATCGTCAACTCCTCGCGCGGCGGTGGCTCCAAGGACACCTGGGTGCTGGAGGAGGACACCGGGCCGACGGGCGTCCGCGAAGGCGACACCGCGCTGCACGACATCGTCCCCACGACCATGCCGGGCCTGCGCTACGGCAGCGAGTGGACCGGCCAGCAACAGCAACAACAACAACGTCAGGCCGGCGTCGGCCGCCGCGATCGCCGCCGGATGGGCCGCTAGATGCTCTCCCGCATCGCCCAGGAGCTCTTCTGGCTCGGCCGCAACGTCGCGCGCGCCGAGCACACCGCCCGCATGCTCGACGGCGTCTTCCAGGCCAGCCTGCAGGGCCGTCCCGACGACCCGTCCGGCGTCCGGCTCGGCTGGGGCTCGATCCTCGCGATCATGGGCGCGGGCGCCGATACCCGCCCGGTCCGCCGCGACGAGGTCCTCAACCGGATGACGCTCACACGTGAGGAGCCGGCCTCGGTCATCTCGTGCGTCTCGCGTGCACGGGAGGGCGCGCGCACGGTCCGCGACGTCATCTCCGCCGAGATGTGGGAGGCCGTCAACACCACGCACCTGGCGCTGAGTGCCGGCGACCTCGAGGGTCGTATGCAGATGGGGCCCTACAGCGTCTTTCAGTACGTCAAGGAGCGCAGCGCGCTCTTCTGGGGCCTGACGAGCCGGACGATGCTGCGCGACGAGGCGCGCGCGTTCCTGGTCGCCGGCGGGCGGATCGAGTCCGCCGACATGGTCCTGCGCATGCTGCGCGTCGCGATGCCGGCCGCGGGCGAGCACCACGCCGAGGGCATCGACGGCGTGCGCGACGGCCAGGCGCTGGCGCTGCTGCAGGCCGTCGGCGGCTTCCAGGCCTTCCGCCGCGCGGTGCCCGCGCCGCCGAACGCCGGCCCGGTCGCGCGCTTCCTGCTCTATGAGCGCGCCTACCCGGACTCCGTCGCCGCCTCGGTCGACGCGGTCCACGGCGCCCTGGTCGACGCCGACGAGGCCCCACGGAGCTCCGAGCCGGTGCTGCGGCTCAGCCGGCTGGCCGCCGATCTGGAGTTCCGTGGCCGCGCCGCCGCCGAGGATGGCAACCTGGCCGAGGCCAGCTCCCTCGTCCAGAGCGAGCTGGCGCTCATCGACGCCGACATCGCCGAGCGCTACTTCGCCGGCGCCGGCGCGGCAACGGGAACCGTGCTCGCGTGAACTACGACATCCACTACCTGACGTCCTACCGGTACGAGACGCCGGTCACCGACAACCTCAACGCGTTGCGCGTGCGCCCGGCGACGACGTCCTCGCAGCGCTGCGACGAGTTTCACGTCCGCTTGGACCCCGAGGCGCGGATCCATCGTCACGTCGACTACTTCGGGACCGAGGTCATGGAGTTCGGCGTCGCGCGGCCGCACGATCACATGACGATCGACGTGCGCGCTCGCGTCGTGACCTCCGAGCCGTCCGAGGCGCCGGAGGCCCCGTGGGAGCACCTCGACGGCGAGACCTACGCCGAGGCGGCCGGCGAGTTCCTCCTTGCTGCCGACGACGAGCCGGATGACGCGGTGCTGGCCGAGCTGCTCGACATCGCTCGCGCCCGCACGCCGCTGGCCACGGTGCGCTGGCTCAACGAGCTGATCCCCGACCGCTTCGCCTATCGCCCGGGCGTGACCTACGTCGGCTCGACGATCGAGGACCTGCTCGAAGCCGGCGCCGGGGTCTGTCAGGACTTCGTGCACCTCGCGCTCGTCCTGCTGCGCCGCAACGGCATCGCCGCGCGCTACGTCTCGGGCTACCTGTTCAGCGCGCCCGAGGAGGGCGGCAGCGCCTCGGTCGAGGTCCAGACGCACGCCTGGCTGGAGGCGCTCCTGCCCGGCACCGGCGGCCGTGGCGAGCCGATCTGGGTCGGCGCCGATCCGACCAACCGCCGGCTGGCAGGGGAGACCCACGTCAAGATCGGCCACGGCCGCCGCTACGGCGACGTGCCGCCGATCAAGGGCGTCTACCGCGGCACCGCCCGGGCCGATCTCGAGGCCTCGGTGCAGATGACGCGGCTCGATCCGACGGCTTCCGCGCGGGCCTGACGTTCGTGGCACGAGCCGTGCACCGCCTGGACCCTGCCGCCTCGGCACGGGCTTAGCTCCAGACCCGAACCATCGCGCTCCTCCGGGAGCGCAAGAGCGCTATCCTGCGAGATCGACTCGCTCCGGGGCGAGTCGTTTCTTTGCCCCGGGTCAAGAGCAGTCGAACCAACTTTCCTCAGTTCACCCTCGACGGGAGCCCGTTATGGCCCGCGGAGACGTGCGCATTGCCGTGACCCTCGCCTGCGAGGATTGCAAGCGCCGCAACTACCAGACGAATAAGAGCAAGCGCAACACGCCGGACCGCATTACGCTGCGGAAGTTCTGCAAGTGGTGCCGCTGCCAGACCAGCCATCGGGAGACCCGCTAGGTCCCTGAGGCATCGCACGACCATGGCTGACCGAACCAAGAGCGGGGACGACCCGCACGACCCAACCGAGCCGACCGAGCTGCACCGGGAGAACATCCCGGGCTCGCTCGATCATGCCTCGGGCGAGGTCGAGGAGTTCGAGGCCAGCCTGGTCAGCGGCGCCAACGGCGATGCGAGCGACGATCCCGACGACGAGCTGACCCGTCGGGCGAGCGAGCCGGTCGGCGACCTCGACGACGACGGCGACATCGATGCCGACGATCGTGCACTCGCCCGCACCGGTGGTCGGGAGACCGCGCATCCGCCCAAGGGCGGCCCGCGCTTCCTGCAGTTCCTGCGCGCGTCCTGGGCCGAGCTCCAGCGCGTGCAGTGGCCGGACCGTCGTCAGGTCTTTCAGGCCACGAGCGTCGTCATCGGCTTCGTGATCGTCGCGGGCGCCTACCTTGGCGTGGCCGACTGGGCCGCCCAGAAGCTCGTCAACTTCATCATCTAATTCGCGGCCGACCCGCACGGATCACACTTCATGTATCGCTGGTACGTCGTCAACACCTATTCCGGACACGAGAACAAGGTCAAGTCCAACCTTGAGCATCGCGCGAGCTCCCTCGGGCAGCGTCGCGCCATTCGCTCAGTGGTGGTCCCGACCGAGACCGTGTCGGAGATGAAGGACGGGCAGAAGGTCTCGCAGGAGAAGCGGACCATGCCCGGGTACGTGCTGGTCAACATGGACCTCAACGAGGACTCGTGGCAGCTCGTCAAGGGCACGCCCGGCGTCACCGGCTTCGTCGGTGCCTCCAACGAGCCCGTTCCGCTCACCCAGCCCGAGGTCGATCGCCTGCTGCACCGCAAGGTCGCGCAGAAGGTCGCCACGAAGGCGCAGTTCTCCATCGGCGAGTCGGTCAAGGTGATCTCCGGACCGCTCTCGGACTTCTCGGGTGAGATCTCGGAGATCAACCAGGACGCGCAGAAGCTGAAGGTGCTGGTATCCATTTTCGGTCGAGAGACGCCCGTCGAGGTGGGCTTCGACCAGGTCAAGAAGATCTAGAAGGCAAACCGCATGGCCAAGAAGGTCCTCACCCAGATCAAGCTGCAAGCCGTCGGCGGACAGGCCAGCCCGGCACCGCCGGTCGGCCCCGCGCTCGGTCAGCACGGCATCAACATCATGGAGTTCTGCAAGGCGTTCAACGCCCAGACCCAGCAGGACTCCGGCACGATCATCCCGGTCGTGATCACGGTCTTCGAGGACCGCTCGTTCACGTTCGTGACCAAGACGCCGCCCGCCGCGGTGCTCATCAAGCAGGCCATCGGCCTCGAGAAGGGCTCCGGCGAGCCGCATCGCAACAAGGTCGGCACGATCACCAAGGACCAGGTCCGGGCGATCGCCGAGAAGAAGCTGGCGGACCTGAACGCGAACGATCTCGATCAGGCGAGCAAGATCATCGCGGGCACCGCCCGCAGCATGGGCGTCGAGGTCGTCTAGATCATGGCCAAGCACGGCAAGAACTACAACGAGGTCAAGGGCAAGGTCGACCGCGAGCACGAGTACCTGCCCGCCGAGGCGATCAAGCTCGTCCGCGACCTCAAGCGCGCGAAGTTCGACGAGTCCGTCGAGGTGCACATCCGCACGGGCCTGAACGTCCGCCACGCCGACGAGCAGCTGCGCGGCACCATCGCGCTGCCCAACGGCCTGGGCAAGGACGTCAAGATCGCCGTCTTCGCCAAGGGCGACAAGGCCAAGGAGGCCGAGGAGGCCGGCGCGGACATCGTCGGCGCCGACGACCTCGCCAAGAAGATCGAAGAGGGCTTCACCGACTTCGACGTCGCCATCGCGACGCCGGACATGATGCCCGTCGTCGGTCGCCTGGGCCGCATCCTCGGCCCGCAGGGCAAGATGCCCAACCCGAAGGTCGGCACGGTCACCATGGACGTCGCCAAGGCCGTCGAGGAGAGCAAGTCCGGCAAGGTCGAGTACCGCACCGACCGGACCGCGATCGTCCACTTGAACATCGGCAAGACGTCCTTCGAGGAGAAGGCGCTGCTGGAGAACTACGCGGCCGTCATCGAGGAGCTCATCCGCGCGAAGCCCTCGGCCGCCAAGGGTCGGTACCTGCGCACGGTCACCATCGCATCGACGATGGGCCCGGGCATCAAGGTCGACCCGTCCCGTACCCGCGACATCCTCGGACTGGAGAACGCTGAGACCGCAGCTTCGGCTGCGTAATCACGTTCGACATCCGAGGCCGTCCTGAGACCGCCGGCACGTGGATCGCGGATCCACAGCTAAGCCCGGCAGAGGAGGCCCGTGAACAGGGACCAGAAAGCAACGGCGGTCGCAGAGATCGCCGAGCAGATCAAGGAGTCAGAGGCGGTCTTCGCCGTCGACTATCGCGGCATCACCGTCGCGCAGGTCGCTGAGCTCCGTGGCAAGCTCCGTGAGACCGACGCGACGTTCCGCGTCGTCAAGAACACGCTCACCGAACGCGCTGCCGATCAGGCCGACGCGGAGGCGCTCAAGAGCCTCCTCGAGGGTCCGACGGCGCTGACGTTCGTCCGTGGCGACGCCGCGGCGGCCGCCAAGGTGATCGCCGACTTCCAGAAGTCGACCGGCGGCGAGCTGCTGCCCTTCAAGGGCGGGCTCATGGACGGCGCCGCGTTTGACGCGGCACAGATCACCGCCATCTCCAAGCTCCCGTCGCGCCAGGTCCTTTACGGCCAGCTCGTCGGGATCGTCGCCTCGCCGATCACCGGCCTTGCACGGAGCCTCAACGGCCTCGTGTCCGGTCTGGCGATCGCCCTCGGCGGCGTGCTGGAGAAGAAGGAGAGCGGAGAGATTCCGTCCGGCGACGCGCCTGCCGCCGTCGCCGCCCCCGAGGCCGAGGCTCCCGCCGCGGCCGAGGACACCACCACTGATCAGGATGCGGAGGCCGTCGAGCCTGCTGCGTCTTCGGAGGAGCCCGCGGCCGCGGACTCTGACGAGCCCACCGAGACCCAGGAGTAACTGACATGGCTAGCAGCACCGCAGAGTGGATCGAGGAGCTCAAGGGCATTTCCGTGCTCGAGCTCTCTGAGCGCATCAAGGCGCTCGAAGAGGAGTTCGGCGTGTCGGCCACGGCCGTCGCGGCGGCCGCTCCGGCCGGCGGCGGCGACGCCGGCCCCGCCGAGGAGGAGTCCACGACGGTCGACGTCGTCCTCACCGCCGCCGGCGACAAGAAGATCCAGGTCATCAAGGTCGTGCGTGCCGCGACCGGCCTGGGCCTGAAGGAGGCCAAGGCCCTCGTCGACGAGGCTCCCAAGCCCATCAAGGAGGGCCTCGAGCGTGACGAGGCCGACAAGCTCAAGCAGGAGCTCGAGGAGGCCGGCGGGTCCGTCGAGCTCAAGTAGCTGGCGAACGCTCGCCCAGAGGGCGAGGTTCACCCGCGGGTGTCGGCCCAGAGGGCCGAACCCGCACGGCAAAGGGCGTCCCTCACGGGGCGCCCTTCGTCGTTGTTATCCTTGTCGTGTCGAAGGGAAGTAGCCCGACGGCGCGTCTCCGTCAACACGGTCGGCTCTCATGAGCCCACCCGGAGCGCGCGGCCTCGCCTCAGAGGCGGTCAAACCTTCGCGAGTCATCGACCCGCGAAAGGAACCGTCTCATGATGAAGTGGATCGCCCTCTTCGGCGCCCTGGCCGTCCTGCTGGCCTTCGATCTCTGGCTGGCCCGGCGCGAGAGCCGCGGCGCGGGCATGTCCGTCCGCACCGCCACGCTGCACTCGATCGGCTGGCTGGCGATCGCGCTCGGCTTCGGCGCCGTGATGCTCGCGCTGCTCGGCGGCCGCGACGCCGGCCTCTACTTCGCCGGCTACCTCGTCGAGAAGTCCTTGTCCTTGGACAACGTCTTCGTCTTCCTGCTGATCCTCACGAGCTTCGGCATCCCCGAGGCCCAGCGCCATCGTCTGCTGACCTGGGGCATCGTCGCCGCGCTCGTCCTGCGCGGCGCCTTCATCGCGATCGGCGCGACCGCGCTGCACCACGCGAGCTGGATCTCCTACCTCTTCGCACTGCTGCTGATCTGGACGGGCTGGCGGATGTACAAGCACCGCCACGACAGCACGGGGGAGACGGCGTTCGTCGAGAAGCTCAAGGCACGGCTGCCCAACCTCTCGGTGGCGACCGCCGCCGTCGCGGCGCTGGTCATCGCCGACATCGTCTTCGCGATCGACTCGGTGCCGTCGATCCTGGCGATCACCGACGACCCGTTCATCGTCTTCGCCGCCAACGCCTTCGCGCTGCTGGGCCTGGCGCCGCTCTTCTTCCTGGTCGCCGACCTCGTCGAGCGGCTCTACTACCTCAAGACCGCGCTGGCGGCGCTGCTGGTGATGATTGGAATCAAGATGGCCGCTGGCGAGGCGTTCGGCAAGCTCGGCCCGGAGTACAGCCTGCCCGCGATCGCACTCGTCCTGGGCACCGGCGTCGTCGCATCGCTGGTGCGTGACCGGCGGCTGGCGCGGGAGGAGGAGGCGGTGCCCTCGGCACCGTCGGCTGTCTGAGCGGACGTCCGATCGGCCAACATCCTTGACATGGTCGGCGGCCCTCAGCAGGCTGCCCGGCCGATGCCCGTCCGCCGTCGTCTCGTCCTGCTGGCCTGCGCGTGCGCGCTGGCACTGATCCCCGCCTCCGCGCACGCGGCCGTGACCCAGGTCGTCGGCCTCAGCTCGGCGCCCAACGGGATCGCCGTGGGCGCCGACGGCAACGTCTATGTCGTGGAGCCCGTCGCCCAGCAGGTGACCGTGCTCACGCCCGACGGTCGCGTCGTGCGCCGCGTGCCGCTGGGTGCCGGCGGCGCGACCTCGGCGGAGCTTGGGCCTGACGGTCAGGTCTGGGTCGCCCTCGGCGCCGCCGACCGCTTCGTGCGGATCGCCCCCGATGGCACCACGGTGACGATCTCGACCGCGACGATCTTCGGCTGCGGTCCGGTCGGGATGGCGCCCTCCGATGGGCGGATGTTCTTCACGGCGCCTGACGATGGCTCCTGCGGCACGCACGGCATCGGCTCGATCGGCCCGAACGGCGAGGTGCCCGCCACCGCCGGGGTGGGCACGAACGTGGGCTTCGACCTCGCGATCGTCAGCGGCAAGCTGTTCGTCCCGATGTTCGGCGACGAAGCGGTCGTGCGGCGCCAGATCGTCGGCGGGGCGCCCGGGGCGATCGAGGCCACCTTCCCGACGGCGAGCGGCGCGGCGCCCGACGGCGTCGCGGTCGCCCCCGACGGCAACCTCTGGGTCACCTACTTCGCCCTCGGCGAGGTCGCCCGGATCAGCCCGTCGGCGGCCGGCGGGACGGCCCCGACGATCATGGCCGGCGGCGTCGACATGCCGTTCGGCCTGGTCGCTCACCCCGACGGTGGCATGTACGTCAACTCCAACGGCGGCGCCGGCCTGCTGCGCGTCGCCGCGGACGGCGGCACGCGCTCGATCCCGCTCCCGCCCGGCTTTCACCCCTGGCAGTTGGCCACGGTCAACCGCGACACCTGGGTCACCGACAACGTCACCGCCCAGGTCGGGCGCGTGGTCGACGACGTCCCGATCCCGCGGCTCGTCGCCGACGCGGCGGGCGTCACCGCCGAGGTCGACCCGCGCGGCAACGAGACCGGCGTCACGCTGACCGTGACCCCGGCGGCCGGCGGCGCTCCCATCCTCAAGACCGCGACGCCGATCGGCGCCGGCATCGGCGAGCAGCCGCGGGGGTTCTTCCTCGCCGACCTTCCCGGCGGCACGTACTCGGTCACCGCCACGGCGGCAAACGCGCGTGGCACGGTCACGACGGCGCCGGTCAGCTTCTCGGTCGCGGCCACCGTGCTCCCGCCGCCGCCCGCGGCCAAGCCCAAGAAGCCCACCTTCGCCGAGGTGCTCTTGGTCGCGAGCGCGACCAAGTGCCTGAGCCGCCGACAGCTCACGCTCACCCTGCGCAAGCGCAAGACGGGCAGCAAGGTGACCGCCGTCGCCGTGACGATCGGCAAGGGCAAGGCCAAGACCTACAAGGGCGCCAAGCTCAAGCTCCCGGTCAGGCTGACCGGCCTGCCCAAGGGCACCTTCAAGGTCAAGGTCGTGGTGACGCTCGCCGACGCCACCAAGCTCACGCTGAAGCGCACCTACAAGACCTGCGCCGTCAAGAAGCACCGCTAACCGCCGGCCTGGCGCAACCAGCCGGCCGTCGCTACACTGCCGCCGTCGGCCAATAGTCGTAGCCGCCCAACAGTTGTCTTCCGCGCCACATACGCGGGGGCCAGGGCGGGGTCCGTGAGCGCTGACAGCCCCTCTGTGGGGGTCTGCGTCGGCCTGTGCTAGATTGGCAGGTCGCGTCTCTGCGCCACCGCGCGAGCGCCCCCTCCCGTTTGCTCACCGCCTCCACCCCTGAGGAGTCGCCGTAGTGCCTGCCCTCGACGCCCCCCGGACGCGCCGCAGCTTTGCGCGTCTGGAGAAGGTCCTCGACCTTCCCAACCTGATCGACATCCAGCGCCGCTCGTTCGAGTGGCTCGTGGACACGGAGGCCGGCGGCCTCCGCGAGACGATCGACGACATCTCGCCGATCGAGGACTACACCGGCCACCTGGCCGTGAACTTCGGCGAGTTCGTCTTCGACGACCCGCCGAACACGATCGCCGAGTGCCGCGAGAAGGACCTCACCTACTCGCGTCCGCTCACGGTCACCGTCGCCTTCATCAACCACGAGACGGGCGAGATCCGCGAGCAGTCGGTCTTCATGGGCGACTTCCCGTGGATGACCGAGCGCGGCACGTTCATCATCAACGGCACCGAGCGCGTCGTCGTGACGCAGCTGGTCCGCTCGCCGGGCGCCTACATCATGGAGGCCAAGGACCGCGAGAAGCAGGTCTTCACCGCCAACCTGATGCCCGCGCGCGGCTCCTGGCTGGAGATGGAGATCGACAAGAAGGGCAAGGTCTTCGTCCGCATCGACCGCAAGCGCAAGCTGCCGGTCACCGTCTTGCTGCGGGCCATGGCCTACAACCCGGAGACCGACTCCGACGTCGAGGAGAGCCACGAGGACATCGAGCGCCTCGACAAGGAGCTCGCCGAGCTCTTCGACAGCTCCCTCTACATCCGCAACACGATCGAGTCCGATCCCGAGGCGACGAAGACCAAGAAGGGCGCGCTGATCGAGCTCTTCAAGAAGCAGCGTCCGGGCGAGCCGCCGTCGGTGGACGCCGCGTACGCGCTGCTCAACCAGCTTTTCTTCGACCCCAAGCGCTACGACCTCACGCGGGTCGGTCGCTACAAGCTCAACGCGCGCCTCGGTCTCGACATCGACCTCGAGACCCGCACGCTGACCCACGACGACATCCACGCGCTGGTCCGCGAGCTCATCAGCCTGCCCAAGCTCCTCGGCATCCCCGAGGACGGCGAGGTCGAGATCAAGGACTACGCCGCCGAGGCCGTCGCCCTCCCGCGTGAGCCGATCGCCGATCGCCTCGACGAGTACGAGCACTTCGGCAACCGTCGCCTGCGCACCGTCGGCGAGCTCATCCAGGAGGCCTTCCGCATCGGCCTCTACCGCATGGAGCGCGTCGTCCGCGAGCGCCTCACGACGGAGGACGAGGACACGATCACGCCGCAGACGATCGTCAACATCCGCCCGGTCGTCGCCGCCCTGAAGGAGTTCTTCGGGTCGTCGCAGCTGTCGCAGTTCATGGACCAGACGAACTCGCTGAGCGGGCTCACCCACCGACGGCGCCTGAGCGCCCTCGGCGCCGGCGGCCTGACGCGCGAGCGCGCGCCCATCGAGGTCCGCGACGTCCACCCGACGCACTACGGCCGCATGTGCCCGATCGAGACGCCGGAGGGTCCGAACATCGGTCTCATCGGCTCGCTCTCCAGCTACGCGCAGGTCTCCGAGCACGGCTTCGTCACGACGCCCTACCGGGTGATCGAGGACGGCACCGTCACCGACAAGCTCGTGCACCTGGACGCCACGCAGGAAGAGCAGCAGCTCATCGCGCAGGCCAACCAGCCGATCGATCCCAAGACGGGCAAGCTGAAGGGCCCTGAGGTCCTCTGCCGCACGTTGGCCGGCCAGTACGTCACGGTCGGTCCCAAGGACGTCGACCTGATGGACGTCTCGCCCGAGCAGATCTGGTCGGTCGCCACGGCGATGATCCCGTTCCTCGAGCACGACGACGCCAACCGCGCCCTGATGGGCTCGAACATGCAGCGCCAGGCCGTGCCGCTGCTCAAGACCGACGCCCCGCTGGTGGGCACCGGCATGGAGCGTCGTGCCGCCCTGGACACGGGCGACCTGATCCTGGCCAAGAACGCCGGGACGATCGCCTACGTCGACGCCGAGCAGATCGTCGTCGAGCACGCCGAGGGCCGCGACGAGTACCCGCTGCAGAAGTTCATGCGGTCCAACCAGGGCACGCTCATCCACCAGAAGCCGCTGATCGTCACCGGCCAGACGGTGGCCGAGGGCGAGCTGCTGGCTGACGGCTCGGCCTCGGACAACGGCGACATGGCGTTGGGCAAGAACCTGATGGTCGCCTTCATGTCCTGGGAGGGCTACAACTTCGAGGACGCGATCATCCTCTCGAAGCGCCTGGTCAAGGACGACGAGCTCACCTCGATCCACATCGAGGAGTACGAGATCGACGCCCGCACGACGAAGCTGGGCGACGAGGAGATCACGCGCGACATCCCGAACCGCTCGGAGGAGTCGCTGCGTAACCTCGACGACCGCGGCATCGTGCGCATCGGCGCCGAGGTCGGGTCGGGCGACCTGCTGGTCGGCAAGGTCACGCCGAAGGGCGAGACGGAGCTGACCGCCGAGGAGAAGCTGATCCGCGCGATCTTCAAGGAGAAGGCGCGCGAGGTTCGTGACACCTCGCTCAAGGTTCCGCACGGCGAGGGTGGCGTCGTCATCGACGTCATGACCTTCAGCCGCGAGAACGGCGACGACCTGCCGCCCGGGGTCAACGACCTCGTCCGCGTCTTCGTCGCCAAGAAGCGCAAGATCTCCGAGGGCGACAAGCTCGCCGGCCGCCACGGCAACAAGGGCGTCATCTCGAAGATCGTCGACGAGCAGGACATGCCCTTCCTCGAGGACGGCACCCCCGTGGACGTCATCCTCAACCCGCTGGGCGTCCCGTCGCGCATGAACGTCGGCCAGATCCTGGAGACCCACCTCGGGTGGGCCGCCGCACAGGGCTGGTACGACGACGACGAGAAGGGCTTCAAGCACGGTCAGCGCGTCTACACGGCGACGCCCGTCTTCGACGGCGCCTCGCTGGAGGACGTCGACAACGCCCTCGTGCGCTGGCAGGAGGACCACAAGAAGTCCGGCGGCAAGATCAACATGGACGTGGACACCAGCCGCGTCCCGGGCCGTCAGGCCACCGGCAAGTTCCGCCTCTTCAACGGCCGCACCGGCGAGCCGTTCGAGGAGACGGTGACCGTCGGCTACATGTACATCCTGAAGCTGCTGCACCTCGTGGACGACAAGATCCACGCGCGCTCCACCGGCCCGTACTCGCTGGTCACCCAGCAGCCGCTGGGCGGCAAGGCGCAGTTCGGCGGCCAGCGCTTCGGCGAGATGGAGGTCTGGGCCCTGGAGGCCTACGGCGCCGCGTACACGCTGCAGGAGATGCTGACGATCAAGTCCGACGACACCGTCGGGCGCGTCAAGGCCTACGAGGCCATCGTCAAGGGCGAGAACATCGCCGAGCCGAGCATCCCCGAGTCCTTCAAGGTGCTGCTCAAGGAGATGCAGTCGCTGGCGCTGGACGTCAACGTCGTCTCCGAAGAGGGCCAGCGGGCCGAGATGGCCGACGAGGACGACGACCTGCTGCGCGCCGCCGAGGAGCTCGGCATCGACCTCTCCGGCGTGCGCGCCGGTGAGGTGCCGGCCGCCGAGGCGGCTGCCGACGAGGCCGTCGAGGGCACCGACGACACCGACACCTCCGACGGCGCGGAACCCGTCGCCGAGGAGACGGTCGACGAGGCTCCCGACCTTGGCATCGACGGAGAGATCGACCTGGGCGAGCTGCCCGAGGACGTCTCCCCGGCGGTCGTCGAGGACGAGGCGTAGGACCACCCCGAGAAGACTGAAAGAGATCGCATGATCGACATCAACAACTTCGACGCCATCGAGATCGGACTGGCGTCCTCCAAGCAGATCCGCGGGTGGTCCTCGGGCGAGGTCACCAAGCCGGAGACCATCAACTACCGCACGCTCAAGCCGGAGAAGGACGGCCTCTTCTGCGAGCGCATCTTCGGTCCCACCAAGGACTGGGAGTGCTACTGCGGCAAGTACAAGCGCGTCCGCTACAAGGGCATCGTCTGCGAGCGCTGCGGCGTCGAGGTCACGCGCTCCAAGGTGCGCCGTGAGCGCATGGGCCACATCGACCTGGCCGCCCCGGTCAGCCACATCTGGTTCTTCAAGGGCGTCCCGAGCCGCATCGGCTACCTGCTCGACATGGCTCCCAAGGAGCTCGAGAAGATCCTGTACTTCGCCGCGTCGATCGTGACGTGGGTCGACCAGGAGGCGCGCTGGCGCGACCTGCCCAAGCTCGAGGCCGACATGCAGGAGGAGCTCACGCGCCTCCGCGCGGAGGAGAACGAGCGCGTCGAGGAGCTGCGCACCTCGCGCGAGGCCCGCATCTCCTTCCTGAGCACGGGCGAGATGACGGACTTCGGCGACGAGGACACCCTCTGGGCCGAGTCGCTGGACATCAACGTCAAGAAGCTCTCCGACGACGAGCGCGAGAAGCTCGTCAAGGAGATCCAGAAGACCTTCGCGTCCGACATCGACGACACGCAGGCCTACTACGAGGACGCCCGCGAGCGCCTCAAGGACGTCTGGAAGCTCTTCTCCAACAAGGACGAGCCGGCCGACGAGGCGCCCCAGGAGGGCGAGGACTGGCCGCTGAACACCTACGTCGACAAGGCGGCGGAGAAGGACGACTTCCGCCCCAAGACGATCATCGCCGACGAGACGTTCTTCCGCGAGCTCAAGCACCGCTTCGGGTCGCCGTTCGGCTTCGGCGAGTACTTCGGCGGCGGCATGGGCGCGGAGCACATCCGCACGCTGCTGTCGGAGAAGGACGAGTACGACCGTCTCGCGCCCCCGCGCGACACGGACGCCGACCGCCTCGCGGGTGACGACCTCGCCCCGCAGGACCAGCCCGGCATCGTGCTCGAGCACGAGCGCGAGGACCTCGAGGACCAGGTCAAGAACGGCAAGGGCCAGAAGCAGGCCCGCGCGGTCAAGCGCCTGAAGGTCCTCTCGGCCTTCCTGCACTCCGACAACAAGCCCGAGCACATGGTGCTCGAGGCCGTGCCGGTCATCCCGCCGGAGCTGCGCCCGATGGTGCAGCTGGACGGTGGCCGCTTCGCGACCTCCGACCTCAACGACCTCTACCGCCGCGTCATCAACCGCAACAACCGGTTGAAGCGCCTGCTCGACCTCGGCGCCCCCGAGATCATCGTCAACAACGAGAAGCGCATGCTGCAGGAGGCCGTCGACGCGCTGTTCGACAACGGCCGCCGTGGCCGGCCCGTCACGGGCCCGGGCAACCGTCCGCTGAAGTCGCTCTCGGACATGCTCAAGGGCAAGCAGGGCCGGTTCCGTCAGAACCTGCTCGGCAAGCGCGTGGACTACTCCGGCCGTTCGGTGATCGTGTCGGGCCCGTCCCTGCGCCTGCACCAGTGCGGTCTGCCCAAGTTGATGGCCTTGGAGCTGTTCAAGCCCTTCATCATGGCTCAGCTCGTCGAGCGCAAGGCCGCGCAGAACATCAAGGCGGCCAAGAAGATGGTCGACTCCATGATCCCCGAGGTCTGGGACGTCCTGGAGCAGGTCATCCACGAGCACCCCGTGCTCCTGAACCGCGCGCCGACGCTGCACCGCCTCGGCATCCAGGCCTTCGAGCCCGTGCTGGTCGAGGGCAAGGCCATCCAGGTCCACCCGCTCGTCTGCTCCGCCTTCAACGCGGACTTCGACGGCGACCAGATGGCGGTCCACCTCCCGCTCAGCGCCGAGGCGCAGGCCGAGGCCCGGATCCTGATGCTGTCGTCCAACAACATCCTGTCCCCGGCACACGGCGCGCCGCTGGCGACGCCCGCGCAGGACATGGTCCTGGGCACCTTCTACCTGACGCACGGCCCGGACGCGGCCGAGCTGTCGGACAAGCAGGCCAAGCTGGCTGCGGGCGACTGGCCCAAGAACGAGGCCCGCCCGAAGGTGTTCCGCACCGCGCAGGAGGCCGAGCTCTCCTACGACAACAAGATCGTCGGCCTGCACGACCTGGCGGAGTACCGCCAGCAGGGTCGCGAGGGTGGCCACATCCTCACGACGGTCGGCCGGATCATCTACAACGACAAGATCGAGCGCGCGCTGGCGGAGGCCCTGGGTGACGACTTCACGGTCGACTCCTACACCTTCGTCAACCAGGCGATGCGCAAGAAGGACACCGTCAAGCTGATCGATGCGCTCGTGCAGAGCTACGGCGCGTCGGGCGTGGCGCTGGTGCTCGACGCCTTCAAGGACCTCGGGTTCCACTTCGCGACGCTCGCCGGCATCACGGTGTCCAAGAACGACGTGATCATCCCGCCCCAGAAGGGCGAGATCCTCAAGAAGTACGAGGGCGAGGTCGCCGAGATCCACGACCAGTACGACATGGGGCTCATCACGCAGGAGGAGCGCCACGAGCTGGTCGTCGAGAAGTGGACGCAGTGCACCGACGAGGTCGCCGACTCCATGCAGGAGAACTTCGATGAGTTGAACCCCATCTTCATGATGGCCAACTCCGGAGCCCGTGGCTCGATCTCCCAGATCCGCCAGCTGGCCGGCATGCGCGGCCTGATGGCCAACCCGAAGGGCGAGATCATCGAGCGCCCGATCAAGGCCAACTTCATGGAAGGCCTGACGGTCCTCGAGTACTTCATCTCGACCCACGGCGCCCGCAAGGGCCTCGCGGACACCGCCCTGCGCACCGCCGACTCCGGGTACCTCACCCGGCGCCTGGTGGACGTGTCGCAGGACGTCATCATCCGTGAGCTCGACTGTGGCACCACCGAGGGCATCGAGCTGCCGGTGTTCGACGCCGCAGGCGACCCGAACACCAACCTGGTCGGCCGGATCGCCCCGAGCGACATCGGCGGCAAGGGCAGCAAGGCCATCGTCGAGAAGGGCCACGAGATCGACCGCGCCGAGTTCGCGCTGATCGTCGAGCACTTCCGCGCCGAGCACGAGAAGGGCGCACGGCCGATGGTGCCGGTCCGCTCCGTGCTCAAGTGCGAGGCGACCAGCGGCGTGTGCCAGGCCTGCTACGCCCGAGCCATGGCCACGGGCAAGCTCGCGCAGATCGGCGACGCGGTCGGCATCGTCGCCGCCCAGTCGATCGGCGAGCCCGGCACGCAGCTGACCATGCGCACGTTCCACACCGGCGGCGTCGCCGGCGCGGACATCACGCACGGCCTCCCGCGTGTCGTGGAGCTGTTCGAGGCCCGCAAGCCGAAGGGCCTCGCGCAGATCGCCGAGCAGGACGGCGTCACGACGCTCGAGGAGACCGACAAGGCCCGCACGGTCGTCGTCACCGACGACACCGGCGAGGAGCACCGCTACACGTTCCCGCGGCGCACGCGCCTGCTGGTCGAGAACGGGCAGCGCGTCGCGGCCGGCACGCAGCTCAACGAGGGCTCGCTGTACCCGCACGACCTGCTCAAGCTCCGCGGCCGGACCGAGACCGAGCAGTACCTGGTCAAGGAGGTCCAGGAGGTCTACAAGTCCCAGGGCGTGGACATCAACGACAAGCACATCGAGCTGATCGTCCGCCAGATGCTCAAGAAGGTCCGCGTCGACCAGAAGGGCGACACGAACTACCTCCCGGGGCAGTTCGTCGATCGCTACGACTTCGCGCGGGTCAACGCCGAGGTGGCCAAGGCCAAGGGCGAGACGGCACAGTACGAGGAGATCATCCTCGGGATCACGAAGGCGTCCCTCAACACGGACTCCTTCCTCTCGGCCGCCTCCTTCCAGGAGACGACCAAGGTGCTCACCGACGCGGCGCTCGAGGGCAAGAAGGACACCCTCAACGGCCTCAAGGAGAACGTGATCATCGGCAAGCTGATCCCGGCCGCGACGGGGCTCAAGCGCTACCGCCGCATCGAGATCGAGCCGTCCGAGCCGCTGCCGCGTGCGATGGACGAGGTCGGCCTGCTCGACCAGGACGAGATCGCCGCCGAGCTGGGTCTCGGCGACGGTGACGGCCTCGGCGGGTTCGGCGCGGGCTTCGACCAGGACCTCGCGCAGCTCGAGGACATCGGCGCCGGTGGCGACACCGGGTTCGCCGACGAGCTCGCCGAGCTCGACGTGCCGTCCGACGGCAACGAGTAGTAGCCCGGCGCGCGACGAGCGCCACTGACGTTTGAGCGAGAGGCGCCCTCCGGGGCGCCTCTTCTCGTTGGCGGCGGGAGGTGCTCGGCGGCTGGGGTGGAAAAAGGCAGTGCCATACCCCGGTCGGCGAGTGCGAACGCGCCGGCTGGACGAGTGTTTCTGTCGAAGCTCGACCGCCAGATTTCGCCCCCGATGTCACGAAAGACCACCGGTTTTGCGCGCATTTGCGGGGACCTTGCCATCTTGATCGCATCCTTACGCAGCCGTGAAGTGAGACCGCTACGCTCTGCGAGGACCGTTTGGGTCAAGCGGTTCGGAGCGTTTGCCGATGTCTGGGGCGAGAGATCGGTGAGCTGGGTCCTACCCGCCCGCCTCCACCAGACCCACGCCGTTCGCCCCACCACCACCACTGCATGACGATCCAACTCGGCATCCTCCTCGCGCTGATCTGCGCCTTCGTCTCGAACCTCGGGTTCTTCTTCAAGCACCGTGGTGTTTCTGAGTGCGCGAAGGTCGACATCCGTCGTCCCTTCCGCAGCACCAAGAACCTCTACTCGTCGAAGTGGTTCGCCATCGGCATGGCGATCGCGACGAGCGCGTGGATCTTCCACGTTGCGGCGCTGGCGATGGCGCCCATCTCGGTCGTCCAGGTCGTGCTCGCGGGCGGCGTCGTGATGATCGGCGTGATGGCCCAACGGCTCTTCGGCGTCGAGGTCGGCAATCGCCAGTGGTGGGGCCTCGCGCTCACCTGCCTCGGCCTCGTGCTGCTGGCCGCGACCTTTCCGACCAACCACGACGGCGCGCACTCGAACTTCTCGACTCCGGCGATGATCGCCTTCGAGGCCGGCCTGTTCGGCATCGGCGGTCTGCTGATCATGGGTCCGCGCGTTGGTGCTCCCGCCGAGCACCACGGCGTCATGCTCGGCGCCGCGGCAGGCGTCCTGTTCGGCGTCTCCGACGTCGCCATCAAGGCGCTGACCGGCATCGCCGGCCACGAGGGCATCGCGGCCATCGCCGCCAGCCCCTGGCTCTACGTCACGATCGGCGCCTCGGTCGCCGCCTTCTTCTCCTCCGCCCGCGGCCTCCAGGACGGCGACGCCGTCTCGGTCATCGCGATCACGGGCACCGCGGCGAACATCACCACGGTGGCCGCCGGCATCCTCGTCTTCGGCGACCCGCTCCCGGGCTCCACGCTCGGCATCGTGCTCCAGGGCCTCGCCTTCCTGCTGGTGATCGTCGCCTCGGCGATGACGCCCGCGCCCCGCGCCGCCGGCGCCGCGGCACCCGCCGCGGCCTGAGCGGCGAACAGCTTTCGTGGCCTGAGTCCCAAATTCGCGGGCAGCCAGCGCCCGCAGTCTGCGCCCGAATTTGCGACTCAGGCCACTAGTGTGCGGGGCGGCTATGCGCCGCCCCGTTCTCGTTCTCGGCCTTGTGGTCGCCCTGCTCGCGGTCGTCGGCTGCGGCCGTCCGCAGACCAAGCTCCAGGAGCTGCCCACCGGGCCGCTGACCAAGGACGAGTACGTCCACGCGTTCGAGGTCAGCGCCGCAGGGCTGGCGCCGAAGTACGGCGTGGGCGAGGATCTGCCGCCCGACGCGCCGGCCAAGGACCTGGACACCCATGTCGTCGCGCTTCAGCGGCTGCTGCGGGCATGGGCCGACCGTCTCGAGGGGCTGCAGCCGCCCCCGACCGCAGCCCGTGCGCAGCTCCGGTACGTCGCGGGCATCCGCAGCTTTGCCGACGACCTGGACCGGGCGCGCGCCGCGCTGGCCCGCGACGACACCAAAGGCGCCACGGCGCTGCTCTTCTCCGGGCGCATCGTCTCAGCGACCACCCGCGCCCATCTCGTCGCCGCGCGACGCGCGTTCCACCGGCTCGGCTACGACCTCCAGGATCTCGACTCGGCCCCGGTGAAGACACCTTGAGCAGCGTGGACATGCCCGCTGCGCGGTGACAGCCTGCCGGGCATGACGTCACTCAGCGACGGGCCGCGCTACGACGACATCGGCGTGGGCTATGCCCGCACGCGTCGTGAGGACCCGCGCTTCCGGGCGCTCATCGACGCGGCGCTGGGCGATGCGCGCACCGTCGTCAACGTCGGCGCAGGCGCCGGCTCCTACGAGCCGTCCGACCGTCACGTGATCGCGATCGAGCCCAGCGATGTGATGGCCGCCCAGCGCCCGTCGCATCGCGTCCCTGCGATCCGTGCCGGCGCAGGGGACCTGCCGTTGCGCGACGCCGACGTCGACGCCGCGATGGCGATCGTCACCCTGCACCACTGGGACGCCGACCAGGAGCGCGGGGTCCGCGAGCTGCGCCGCGTCGCACGCGGGCCGGTCGTGATCCTCACCTACGACCCGCGGGTCAGCGCCACGATGTGGCTGATGGCCGACTATCTGCCCCAGGTCGCGGCGCTCGACCACGCCATCTTCCCGCACCCCGAGCGGCTCGCCGAGTGGCTCGGCGGCGAGGTCGTCGTCGAGCCGGTCCCGATCCCGCGCGACACGCCGGACTGGATGCTCGGCTCGTTCTGGGCGCACCCCGAGCGCGTGCTGGACGCCGAGGCGCGTGCCGCGACCTCGGGCTTCGCGCGGATGGAGCCGGCGGTCGTCGAGCGCTGCGTGGCGGCCGTGGCCGCCGACCTGGCCTCCGGCGCGTGGGACGCGCGCCACGGGCAGCTCCGTGCGCTCGATGCTCACGACGTCGGGCTGCGGCTCGTCGTCGGGCGGCCCTAGGCCGCTCGTACCTCGACCTCGGCCTCGTCGTCGGCCGAGGCCGGGCGCTGGACCGGAAACAGCTCGGCGTCGCAGTGCGGGCACAGCGACGGGGCGCTGTGCGGCGTGACCGCGTAGCTCGCGAGTCCGCAGCTGGGGCAGAGGACGTGGGGCACTGCCCTTAAGTACGCGCAAACGGCCGATTTGTGACGGAGTAGGTGATCGCGATGACCGGCATCTGACGCACGCTCGCCGTTGGCCATGGCGGCAGACCTGCGCTGCGAACTTGCGCCAACACGGCCCAGCCGTTCGCGGGAGGCTTCCCGCCTGGGTACCGTTGTCCAAGACGACGGGCACGCCTGCCGGATCGGACAAGACGAAAGGGAGGGCTCTTCGATGGCGACGACCGCCGAGACGAGCAACGCCGAGCTTCAGGAGCTCGCCAAGCGCCACCTGTGGATGCACTTCAGCCGCATGGGCGCCTATGAGGACGGGGCGGAGGTCCCGATCATCGTCCGCGGCGACGGCTGCTACGTCTACGACCAGCACGGCAAGCGGTATCTCGACGGCCTCAGCTCGCTCTTCTGCACGAACATCGGTCACGGGCGCGCCGATGTGGCGCAGGCCGGTGCCGATCAGGCGAAAGAACTCGGCTTCTTCACCAACTGGAGCTACGCGCATCCGCGCGCCATCGAGCTCGCCGCCAAGATCTCCGAGCTCGCACCCGGCGACCTGAACCGCGTCTTCTTCACCAGCGGCGGCAGCGAAGCCGTCGAGTCCGCGCTGAAGCTGGCCCGCCAATACCACAAGCTCCGCGGCAACGGGACCAAGTACAAGGTCATCGCCCGTGAGACCGCTTACCACGGCACGACGATGGGCTGCCTGACCGCGACCGGCATCCCGGACCTGCGGGCGCCCTTCGAGCCGCTGCCCGCCGGCGGCTGCCACGTGCCCAACACCAACACCTACCGGCTGCCCGAGGGCCACGACCCGGCCGACCTGGCGGAGGCGATCGCGCGCCGCATCGAGTTCGAGGATCCGAGCACGGTCTCGGCGATCATCCTCGAGCCGGTCCAGAACGCCGGAGGGTGCTTCGTGCCGCCCGACGGGTACTTCGAGCGCGTGCGTGAGATCGCCGACCATTACGACGTCCTCTTCATCTCCGACGAGGTCATCTGCTCGTGGGGCCGGCTCGGTGAGTGGTTCGGGGCCCAGCGCTACGACTATCAGCCCGACATCATCACGACGGCCAAGGGCATCACCTCGGCCTACGCGCCGATGGGCGCGGTGATCGCCTCCGACGCCGTCTTCGAGCCGTTCGCCCACGGCACCGCGTCGTTCACGCACGGCCTCACGTTCGGCGGCCACCCGGTAGCGGCGGCGGTCTCGCTGGCCAACATCGCGGTCTTCGAAGACGAGAGCATCCTCGACAACGTCCGGGCCAACGAGCCTGTGCTGCGGTCGATGCTGGAGTCGCTGCGCGACATCCCGATCGTCGGCGACGTGCGCGGCGCCGGCTACTTCCAGGCCATCGAGCTGGTCAAGGACCAAGGGACCAAGCGGTCGTTCAGCGACGAGGAGTCCGAGTCGCTGCTGCGGGGCTACCTCTCGGGCGCGCTCTTCGAGCGCGGCCTCATCTGCCGCGCCGACGACCGCGGCGACCCGGTCATCATGCTCTCGCCGCCGCTGATCGCCGGGCCCGAGCAGTTCGAGGAGATCGAGGGCGTCCTGCGTCCCGTCCTCGAAGAGGCGTCGCGGAGGATGCACGTCGTCTGATGCTCACCGTCCGCGAGCTTCTGCGAGACCTGGAGGTCGGCGTCCTCACCGGCGAGCCGAACCTCGACGCGCCCGTGCGCTGGGTGCACATCTCCGAGCTCGCGGACCCGACGCCGTGGCTGTCGGGCGGCGAACTGCTGCTGACAACCGGGCTGTCGCTGTCGACGCCCGAGGAGCAGCGCGCGTACATCGCGCGGCTGGCCGACCACGGTCTCGCGGGCCTCGGCTTCGGCGTGGGCTTCGGCCACGAGCAGGTGCCGGAAGCGCTCGTCGAGGCGGCTGCCGAGCGCGACTTCCCCGTCATCGAGATCCCCTACGACACCCCGTTCATCGCCGTCACCGAGAAGGCGTTCGCACGGCTGGTCAACGAGCAGTACGCGCTGCTGCAGCGCTCGATCGCCGTCCAGGAGCGCCTGCAGCGGATCGTGCTCTCCGAGCGCGGGCTCGATGCGATCGCCGCGGCGCTGGCGACGCTGCTCGGCGGGGCGGTCGTGGTCTTCGACGGCCGTGGCGAGCCGCAGGCGCTGCACGTCTTCCGACGCGAGCTGCCCGAGGATGCCCTGGCCTCCATCGGCACCGAGCTGCGTGAGCGCGCCCGCCGCACCGAGGCGCGCGGCTTCGTCCCCTCGCACCCCGACCTGGCGCCGCGTGCGCTGGCGCTGCCGATCGCGGGCGCCGAGACGACCGGCCTGCCGCAGGCGTGGCTGGTCGCGGTCAAGGACTCCGGCGGCCTGTCGGAGTTCGACCGCGTCGTCCTGCACCAGGCCGTCACCGTCGTCGCGCTGGAGCTGCTGCGCCGCCACGTCGCCTCCTCGACCGAGCGCCGGCTGGCCGGCGACGTGCTCTCGGAGCTCGTCAACGGCGCGGTCGCCGGCTCGGACCTCACCCGGCGACTGGAGCCCTTCGGCCTCGGCGGACGCGTGACGGCGCTGGTGCTGTCGCCGCCGGCGCGGACCGGCGGCAAGGGCGGCGGGCTGGAGGCCTGCGAGGCGGCGCTGGCAGGCGCGCTGCGCGACGAGGCCGTCAGCGGCCTGGTCGCCACGGCCAACACCCATGTCTGTGCGCTGCTGCCCGGCTTCCTGGACGAGGAGCTCTTCGAGCTCTCCCAGCGCGTGCTGGATCGCGTCGTCACCAAGATGGGGACGGTGCCGGCCGCCGGCGCGGGGCGAGCGGTGCCTGCCGGGGATGCACGCCGCGCCTACCACGAGGCACGCTGCGCGCTGGAGGCCCGCACGCTCGGCCGGCCGGTCGGGGCTGCCGAGACCACCGGCAACGGCAACGGCTCCGCCGGTCCCAAGCCGACGGTCGCGACCTACCGCGACCTCGGCTCCTTCCAGTTGTTGTTGTCCTTGCAGGACTCCGATGCGTTGCGACTGTTCTGCGAGTCCCTGCTCGGCCCGATCGAGTCGGGCGAGGGCCACTACGGCGGCGAGCTGATGCGCTCGCTGGAGGCCTTCATCGAGTGCAACGGACAGTGGGAGGCGGCCGCCCGGCGGCTGTACTGCCACCGCCACACGCTGCGGTACCGCATTCGCAAGATCGAGGAGCTGACGGGGCGCGACCTCGCCAGCGCGCGCGATCGCATCGAGTTCTGGCTGGCGCTGCGCGGCCGGGAGCTCGTCGGCTAGTTCCCCAACCCCAGAGAGGCACGAGAAGCCATGAAGGTCGGCGTCCCGACGGAGATCAAGACCGACGAGTACCGCGTGGCGATCACGCCCGCGGGGGTGCGGGAGCTGGTCGATCGCGGTCATGAGGTGCTGCTCCAGCACGGCGCGGGGGAGGGGTCGGCGATCCCGGACGCCGAGTACGTCGAGCAGGGCGCGGCGATCGTCCCCGACGCGGCGGCGGTCTTCGCCGGCAGCGACATGATCGTCAAGGTCAAGGAGCCCCAGCCGGTCGAGGTCGCGATGCTCGAGCCGCGCCACACGCTCTTCACCTACCTGCATCTCGCACCCGATCCTGAGCTGACCCAGACACTGCGCGCCTCGGGGGCGACCTGCATCGCCTACGAGACCGTGACCGATCACAACGGGCGGCTGCCGCTGCTGGCGCCGATGAGCGAGGTCGCCGGCAAGATCGCCACGCAGGCCGGCGCGTTCATGCTGGAGAAGCCGCTCGGCGGTCGCGGGCTGCTGCTCGGTGGCGTGCCCGGCGTCGCGGCGGGCAAGGTGATGGTCATCGGCGGTGGCGTGGTCGGCCTGACGGCGGCCGAGATCGCGATCGGGATGGGCGCCGAGACCTATGTCTATGACCGCTCGATCGACCGGTTGCGGGAGCTGGACTTCCTGCTCAACAACCGCTGCTCGACGGTCTTCTCGACCACGCTCTCGATCGAGAAGATGCTCCCGGAGGTCGACCTCGTCATCGGCGCCGTCCTCGTCCACGGCGCCAAGGCCCCGCACGTCATCACCCGCGCCCAGCTCAGCCTGATGAAGTCCCACGCGGTGCTCGTCGACGTGTCGATCGACCAGGGCGGCTGCTTCGAGACCTCGCGGCCGACAACCCACACCAACCCGACCTACGAGGTCGACGGCGTGACGCACTACTGCGTGGCCAATATGCCCGGTGCGGTCCCGATCACCTCGACCTTCGCGCTGACCAACGCGACCATGCCCTATGTGCTCAAGCTCGCCGAGCAGGGGGTCCACGCGGCGCTGGAGTCCGACCCGGGCTTCCTGGCCGGGCTCAACGTCGCCGCGGGCGAGGTCACCTACGCGCCGGTCGCCACCGATCAGGGGCTGACCGCCGTCGATCCGCTCACCGCGCTGGCCAAGGTGCCCGCCGCCGCCTGAGCCGAGTCGGACCCGCCCGCCCAGAATCGAACCCGGTTGTCCCTCGCGCGCGGGAAGCAGTGCGCGAGCGACCAAGCCCCATCGTCAGGGTCGCAACCGGACAACACCCGAACGCTTGCTACCATCCCGCGCCGCATGCCCACCACGAGCCAACTCGTCCGCAAGGGTCGCAAGCCCAAGCCGCGCAAGATGTCCACCCCCGGTCTCAAGTCCGGCAAGGGCAACAAGAAGAAGCAGGCCGCCCCGCAGCGCCGCGGCGTCTGCACCCGTGTCTACACGACGACGCCCAAGAAGCCGAACTCCGCGCTTCGCAAGGTCGCCCGTGTGCGGATCACCGGCTCGGTGGAAGTCACCTCTTACATCCCCGGCGAGGGCCACAACCTGCAGGAGCACTCCGTCGTGCTCGTGCGTGGTGGCCGCGTCAAGGATCTCCCGGGCGTGCGCTACAAGGTCATCCGCGGCACGCTGGACGCCTCCGGTGTGACGGATCGCAAGAAGAGCCGTTCCATGTACGGCGTCAAGAAGAAGTAGAGGCCGAATGCCCCGCCGCTCCGCAGCAACCATCCGGCCGATCGAGCCGGATCCCGTCCACCGCTCCCGCCTGGTCACCCAGGTGGTCAACACGGTCATGCTCGACGGCAAGAAGAGCACCGCCGAGCGGATCGTGTACGACGCGCTCGCCATCATCGGCGAGAAGACGGGCAAGGACCCGATCGAGCAGCTCGAGGCCGCGCTCAAGGCGCTGACCCCGGCCCTCGAGGTCCGCTCCCGCCGCGTCGGTGGCGCGACCTACCAGGTTCCCGTCGAGGTCCCGCCGCGCCGCTCCCGCACCCTTGCGGTGCGCTGGCTCGTCGAGTTCGCCCGTCAGCGTCGGGAGAAGACGATGGCCCAGCGCCTCGCCAACGAGCTGATGGACGCCATCAACTCCCAGGGCGGCGCCTACAAGCGCAAGGACGACATCTACCGCATGGCGCAGGCCAACAAGGCCTTCGCGCACTACCGCTGGTAAGAGCCCCGGCTCACTCCGCTTCGGTTCGACGGCCGCCCATCGGGCGGCCGTCGGCGTTCTGCGCCCGCGGCTTGACCGGTGCAGGGCCGAAGACGAGCAGCGCGCTGCCCGAGAGCACCAGCAGCACGCCGCCGAGGGTCTCGAGGTAGTAGCCCGTCCCCGGTTGCGCCGTCGCCTCGGTGTAGACCTCGCCGACCGAGCCGGTCTCGTGCACGTGCGGGCGGTCCCAGTGCACGGCGATGGCGAGCGCGACGAGGCCCGTCAGCGCGAGGCCGGTCATCGCGACGCGGACGCCGCGCAGCGCCGCCGCCAGCAGCCAGAGCGCGAGCAGCGCAAGCACGATCAAGGCCGGCCCGTGACGGTCCCAGCCGCTCTGCGTGGCGTCGAGGTCGACGCCACGGGTCGTCGTCTCGACGGTGATCTCGATGATCGCCGTGAAGGTCGCGACGATCAGCAGCAGGGCACCGGCCAAGCCGGCCGCTGCCAGTGCGGCACGAAGGGCTACAACAGCCGGAGAGGGCGACCGGCCGGGACCGAACCCTTTGCTATCATCGCGCTCTGTCCCGTGTTGAGCGGCACTCACGTGCGCGCCTTTACCCCGGGACGCTCTCTGCGCCAGCATGGAGACCTCGAGCACATAGCGCGACGCCTGGGACAAACCCCTGACGTGCGCGCGGGCCCGAGGGGCCCGTTTTCTTTGCCCGCAGCCACCGCTCCCCCCGCCTTCAGATATGCCACGCAAGTTCTCCCTTCAGAAGACCCGCAACATCGGGATCATGGCGCACATCGACGCCGGTAAGACGACGACGACGGAGCGCATCCTTTACTACACCGGTCGTACCTACAAGATCGGTGAGGTCCACGAGGGCGCGGCCACGATGGACTGGATGGAGCAGGAGCAGGAGCGCGGCATCACGATCACGTCCGCCGCGACGACCTGCACCTGGGACGAGCACCGCATCAACATCATCGACACGCCCGGCCACGTGGACTTCACGGTCGAGGTCGAGCGCTCGCTGCGCGTCCTCGACGGCGCCATCGCCGTGTTCGACTCGGTCGCCGGCGTCGAGCCGCAGTCCGAGACCGTCTGGCGCCAGGCCGACAAGTACCACGTCCCCCGCATCGCGTTCATCAACAAGATGGACCGCATCGGCGCGGACTTCGACCGCTCGGTCGAGACGATGATCGATCGCCTGGGCGCCAACGCCGTGCCGGTGCAGCTGCCGATCGGCGCCGAGGCCGACCTCGTCGGGATCATCGACCTGATCGCGATGAAGGCCATCATCTACAACGATGACCTCGGCAAGGACTTCGACGTCATCGAGATCCCCGAGGAGCATCAGCTCCGCGCCGAGGAGGCGCGCGAGACGCTCATCGACGCCGTCGGCACCTTCGACGACGACCTGGCCGAGGCCTACCTCGAGAACGGCGACGTCGAGATCGGCCAGCTCAAGGCCGCGATCCGCAAGGCCGTTCTCGAGCTGGGCATCACGCCTGTCTTCTGCGGCTCGGCCTTCAAGAACAAGGGCGTGCAGCCCCTGCTCGACGCCGTCGTCGACTACCTGCCGTCCCCGCTGGACGTGCCGCCGGTCGAGGGCATCGTCGAGGCGCGCAACGGCGACATCACCGAGGAGGTGCGCAACGCCTCCGACGACGAGCCGTTCGCCGCGCTGGCCTTCAAGATCGCCGCCGACCCGTTCGTCGGCAAGCTCACCTACTTCCGCGTGTACTCCGGCCGCCTGTCGGCGGGCTCGCGCATCCTCAACGTCTCCTCGGGCAAGACCGAGCGCGTCGGCCGCATCCTGATGATGCACGCCAACGACCGCGAGGAGCTCGAGGAGGTCTACGCGGGCGACATCGCCGCGGCGGTCGGCATCAAGCAGATCGTCACGGGCGACACGCTGTGCGCCCCGGACGCTCCGATCAAGTTGGAGAACATCGTCTTCCCCGAGCCGGTCATCAAGGTGGCCGTCGAGCCGAAGACGAAGTCCGACCAGGAGAAGATGTCGGTCGCCCTGGGCCGCTTGGCCGAGGAGGACCCGACGTTCCAGGTCCAGACCAACGAGGAGACCGGTCAGATCGAGATCTCCGGCATGGGCGAGCTGCACCTCGAGGTGCTGGTCGATCGCATGCGCCGCGAGTTCAACGTCGAGGCCAACGTCGGCAAGCCCCAGGTCTCCTACCGCGAGACGATTCGCGGCGAGGCCAAGAAGATCGAGGGCAAGTTCGTCCGCCAGACCGGTGGCTCGGGCCAGTACGGCGTCGTCTACATCGACATGGAGCCCGCGCCCGGCGAGGGCTTCGACTTCGTCTCCAAGATCAAGGGCGGCTCCGTCCCGACGGAGTACATCCCCGCGATCGAGAAGGGCGTCGAGGAGGCCATGGAGACCGGCGTCAAGGCCGGCTACCCGATGGTCGACATCCGCGTCACCCTCGTCGACGGCAAGTACCACGACACGGACTCCTCGGAGATCGCGTTCAAGGTCGCCGGCTCGCTCGCCTTCAAGGAGGCGGCACGCCGGGCCAAGCCCGTCCTGCTGGAGCCGATCTTCGCGGTCGAGGTCGTCACCCCGGAAGAGTTCCTGGGCGACGTCATCGGCGACCTGAGCAAGCGGCGCGGTCGCGTCGAGGGCCAGGATCGGCGCGGCAACGCGCTCGCGGTCACCGGCCGCGTCCCGCTGTCGGAGATGTTCGGCTACGCAACGGACCTGCGTTCCAACACCCAGGGCCGGGCCACCTACACGATGCAGTTCGACAGCTACGACGAGGTTCCGCCGAACATCGCGGAGAAGATCATCGAAGGCCGCAACGGAAGCGCCGCGGCAGCCTAAGCAGGTCGCGCGGACGTCACACGACGGATCGCGATAGCTTTCCCTGGTTCGTCCAGGTAAGACCCCCTCACGAACACCAAGACTTCCGAAGGAGCAATTGAAGTGGCGAAGGAGAAGTTCGAGCGCGACAAGCCGCACGTCAACGTCGGGACCATCGGTCACATCGACCATGGCAAGACGACGCTGACCGCGGCCATCACGACGGTGCTCGCCGAGAAGATGGGCGGTGAGGCCAAGAGCTTCGCGGAGATCGACAACGCTCCTGAGGAGAAGGAGCGTGGCATCACGATCGCCACGTCTCACGTCGAGTACCAGACGGAGGCTCGCCACTACGCCCACGTCGACTGTCCCGGTCACGCCGACTACGTGAAGAACATGATCACGGGTGCGGCGCAGATGGACGGCGCGATCCTCGTGGTCTCGGCGGCCGACGGCCCCATGCCCCAGACGCGTGAGCACATCCTGCTCGCCCGCCAGGTCGGCGTGCCGTACATCGTCGTCTTCCTCAACAAGGCCGACATGGTCGACGACGAGGAGCTCCTGGAGCTCGTCGAGGTCGAGGTGCGCGACCTGCTCTCCGAGTACGACTTCCCGGGCGACGACATCCCGTTCATCACGGGGTCGGCCCTGAAGGCGCTCGAGGGCGACGAGGCTTACAAGCAGAAGATCTACGACCTGGCCGACGCGCTGGACTCCTACATCCCGGAGCCCGTTCGCGACCTGGACAAGCCCTTCCTGATGCCGGTCGAGGACGTCTTCTCGATCACGGGCCGTGGCACCGTTGCCACGGGCCGCATCGAGCAGGGCATCGTCAACACGGGTGACACGGTCGAGATCGTCGGCGTCAAGGACACGACCACCACGGTCGTCACGGGCGTCGAGATGTTCCGCAAGATCCTCGACGAGGGTCGGGCCGGCGACAACGTGGGCTGCCTCCTCCGTGGCACCAAGCGCGAGGAGATCGAGCGCGGGCAGGTTCTCTGCAAGCCGGGCTCGATCACGCCGCACACGAAGTACAAGGCCGAGGTCTACGTCCTCAAGAAGGAGGAGGGCGGCCGTCACACGCCGTTCTTCACCGGCTACCGCCCCCAGTTCTACTTCCGCACGACGGACGTGACCGGGGTCGCTAACCTGCCCGAGGGCGTCGAGATGGTCATGCCGGGCGACAACGTCGCCATGGAGATCGAGCTGATCCAGCCGATCGCGATGGACCAGGGCCTGCGTTTCGCCATCCGTGAGGGTGGCCGCACCGTGGGCTCGGGCGTCGTCACCGAGATCATCCAGTAGCAAGACTTGCGTGACCGGCGGGGCCCTCGGGCCCCGCCCTCACACGCAGGGCAGTACCGCAGCACCAATACGAATACGCAGCAGGGAGTGGGGTGGAGACCCGTCGACACATCGGCGAGCGGTCCACCCCCACAGCCACGAGGCTTCCCAACCACAAAGCTTCTTCCAGACAGCAGACGGAAACAAAGACAGGCAGATGGCAGCCGCCACACAAAACAAGATCCGCATTCGCCTCAAGGCCTACGATCATCAGGCCCTCGAGACGGCGGCCAAGGAGATCGTCGAGACCGCGACGCGCACGGGCGCGACGGTCTCAGGTCCCGTGCCGCTGCCGACCGACCGCAACATCTACGCGGTCATCAAGTCGCCGTTCAAGGACAAGGACTCGCAGGAGCACTTCGAGATCCGGACGCACAAGCGCCTGATCGACATCCACGGGCCGACCCCCAAGACGGTCGACTCGCTCCAGCGCCTGGACCACCTCCCGGCCGGCGTCAACATCGAGATCAAGCTGCTCGCGTAATGCCCGCCATCCTCGCCAAGAAGCTGGGTATGACCCAGCTCTTCATGGACGACGGTCGTGTGGAGCGCGTCACGGTCCTCGAGGCCGGTCCGTGTCCCGTCACCGGGATCCGCACCTTCGAGCGTGACGGCTACGAGGCCGTCCAGCTCGCCTTCGGCGCGTCCAAGGAGAAGCACCTCTCCAAGGCCGAGCTCGGCCATCTCAAGAAGGCCAGTGCCCCGCCGATGCGCCACGTCGTGGAGTTCCGCGACGAGGCCGGCGAGCTGCAGGTCGGCGAGACCGTCACCGTGGAGGCCTTCGAGGTCGGCCAGACGGTCAAGATCGCCGGCACCAGCAAGGGCAAGGGCTTCCAGGGCACGATCAAGCGCCACAACTTCAAGCGCGGTCCGAAGTCCCACGGCTCGCACAACGTGCGCGCACCGGGATCCATCGGTGCGTCCGCCTGGCCCGCTCGCGTGATGAAGGGCATCCGCGGACCCGGCCAGATGGGCAACAAGCGCGTCACCCAGAAGGGCCTGGAGATCGTCCGGATCGACGCGGGGGACAACCTCCTGCTCGTCCGCGGCTCGGTCCCCGGTCCCAAGAACGGCTTCGTGGAGGTCCGCACCGATGCCTAGCGCCAAGAACCTCGCCGACGGCAAGACCGTCGAGCTGGACGAGACCGCCTTCGGCGCGCGCTTCAACGGCCCGCTCGTGCACGAGTCCGTGCGTGCGGAGCTCAACGCCAAGCGCCAGGGCACGGCGTCCACCAAGACCCGCGGCGAGGTCCGCGGCGGTGGCGCCAAGCCGTGGCGTCAGAAGGGCACGGGCCGCGCCCGCGCCGGCTCGTCGCGCTCGCCGATCTGGTCGGGCGGCGGCACGGTCTTCGGACCCAAGCCGCGCCACTACACCTTCAAGGTCAACCGCAAGGAGAAGCGCGCCGCGTTCCGCTGCGCGCTGTCGATCCACGCCGAGCGCGGCTCGCTGGCGGTCTTCGACACCAAGGCCTTCGACGACGTCTCCACCAAGGCCGCGGCCAAGCTGGTGACCGACTGGGGCATCAAGGGCTCGCTGCTGATCATCCTGGGCGACACCGAGGAGCGCGCGGCGCTGAGCTTCCGCAACCTCGCCAACGTCCGCGCCGTGATCCCGACGACGAACGTCGGCGTCGCCGACCTCGTCGGTGCCGCCAACGTCCTGGTCAGCCCGGCCGCGCTCGACGCGCTGACCGCGCGCGCCAAGGGCGAGAAGACGACGACCACCGAGGAGGCGAGCGCCTGATGGACGCCAGCCAGGTCATCATCCGCCCGGTCGTGAGCGAGAAGTCCTACGTGCTCGCCTCGGCGGAGAAGTACACGTTCCGGGTCCACCCGAACGCCCACAAGACGCAGATCCGCCAGGCGGTCGAGTCGCTCTTCGACGTCAACGTCATCGGTGTTCACACCATGTCGGTGAAGTCCAAGCCCAAGCGCCGCGGCCAGACCCCGGGTCGGACGCGCTCTTGGAAGAAGGCGATCGTCCAGGTGGCGCCGGGTCAGTCCATCCCGATCTTCCAGGGCCTCGAGGGCCTCGAGGAGTCGTAAGCCGTGCCCATCCGCAAGCCCAAGCCCACGTCCCCGGGCCTCCGCTTCGTCTCGTATCCGGACTTCGCCGAGATCACGAAGACCGAGCCGGAGCGCACGCTGACCGAGGGTCTCAAGAAGTCCGGCGGCCGCAACTCCAACGGCCGCAAGACCGCTCGCCATCGTGGTGGTGGAGCCAAGCGCCTGTACCGCAAGGTCGACTTCAAGCGCCGCCGTGACGGGATCCCCGCCAAGGTCGCCGCGATCGAGTACGACCCGAACCGCACGGCGTACATCGCGCTGCTCCACTACGTAGACGGCGTCAAGTCCTACATCTTGGCTCCCTCGCGCCTGCAGGTCGGCGCCATGGTGATGAGCGGCCCTGAGGCCGAGATCGCCGTGGGCAACTGCCTGCCGCTGTCGGCGATGCCGACGGGCACGGTGGTCCACAACGTGGAGCTGCAGCCCGGTCGCGGTGGCCAGCTCGGTCGCTCCGCCGGCGTCAGCGTCCAGCTGATGGCCAAGGAGGGTGACTACGCAACGCTGCGCCTGCCCTCGGGCGAGATGCGCCTCGTGCGCTCGGAGTGCCGCGCCACGGTCGGGACGATCGGCAACGCCGAGCACCAGAACGTCAAGATCGGCAAGGCCGGCCGCAAGCGTCACATGGGCGTTCGCCCGCAGACGCGCGGCACGGCCATGAACCCGGTCGACCACCCGCACGGCGGCGGCGAGGGCTCCACCACGCCCGGTCGCCATCCGGTCACGCCCTGGGGCGTGCCGACGCTCGGGTATCGCACCCGCAAGAAGAACAAGTCGTCCGACCGCTACATCGTCCGTGGCCGCCGTCGCGGCAAGAACAAGCGGTAGAGGGTTAAGAAGCCGATGAGCCGTTCAAGCAAGAAGGGCCCGTTCGTCGAGGAGCGCCTGATGGCGCGTATCGAGAAGATGAACGAGTCCAACACCAAGCAGATGCTCCGCACCTGGTCGCGGACGTCGACGATCTTCCCCGAGATGGTCGGCCACACCATCGCCGTTCACGACGGGCGCAAGCACGTGCCCGTGTTCGTGAGCGAGTCGATGGTCGGTCACAAGCTCGGCGAGTTCGCTCCGACGCGCACCTACCGCGGGCATGTCGACACCGGGAAGAAGCGATGAGCCCGGACGACGAGAAGCCCGAGGAGACGGTGGAGGAGACGGCCGCCGAGGAGACCCCGGCCGCCGAAGCTGAGGTCAAGGCCACCGAGTCCGACGCCCCGGAGGAGGCCGCTGAGGCCCCCGCCGAGGAGAAGCCCGCCAAGAAGCCGGCTGCCAAGAAGAAGCCCGCTGCTGCCGAGAAGGTCGACGGCGATGAGGCCGAGGCCGAGGCCAAGCCGAAGCGCGCCTCCCGCGCGAAGAAGCCGGCTGAGCCCAAGGCCGAGAAGCCCGTCGAGGAGAAGCTGGCGCCGGCCCGCAAGCCCGCCGCTTCGCCGAACGGTCGCCCGGTCGTCAAGGCCCACGCCAAGTACGTCCGCACCTCCGCCCGCAAGGCGCGGCTGGTCTGCGACCACATCCGCGGCAAGTCCGTCATCGAGGCACGCGCCATCCTGGCGCACACGCCCCGCGCCGTCGCCGAGGACTGGGAGAAGCTCCTGAACTCGGCCGTCGCCAATGCCGAGCACAACCACGAGCTGCTCGGCGAGGACCTCAAGATCTTGTCCGTCACCGCTGATGAGGGCCCGACCCTCAAGCGCTTCCGACCGCGCGCCATGGGGCGCGCCTCGGCCATCCGCAAGCGCACGTCGCACCTGTCGATCGCGCTCACGCCGAAGGAGCAGTAAGAGCATGGGACAGAAGGTTCACCCCGAGTCCATGCGCGTGGGCTACATCCACGACTGGAAGTCGAACTGGTTCACCGAGCGTGACTTCAGTGACTATCTGGCCGAGGACGTCGCCATTCGCGGCCACATCACCAACAAGCTCGCGCACGCCGGCCTGAGCGACATCACGATCCGCAAGGACGCCAACGAGGTGGAGGTCAACATCCACACCGCGCGTCCCGGCATCGTGATCGGCAAGTCCGGCTCCGAGGTCGACGCCCTGCGCCGTGATCTGCACAAGATCACCAAGAAGCAGATCAAGGTGAACATCCTTGAGATCAAGCGGCCCGAGCTCGACGCCAAGCTCGTCGCGCAGTCGATCGCCGAGCAGCTCCAGAACCGCGTGGCCTTCCGCCGCGCGATGAAGCGCGCGCTGACCAGCGCGATGCGCTCCGGCGCCAAGGGCTGCAAGATCCAGGTCGGCGGCCGTCTCGGCGGCTCCGAGATGGCGCGCACCGAGATGTACTCCGACGGTCGCGTCCCGCTGCACACGCTGCGCGCCGACATCGACTACGGCTTCTACGAGGCCCGCACCACCTTCGGCCGCATCGGCTGCAAGGTGTGGATCAACAAGGGCGAGATCATGCCCGAGGGCTACGGCGGCTCCGACCTCACCGAGATCGAGGCCCCGCAGGCTGCCGGCATGGACCGCGGCAACGACCGCGGTGGCCGCGGTGGCGGACGCAACGACCGTGACGGTCGCGGCGGCGGCGGTGGCCGAGGCCGTGGCGGTCCGGGTGGTCCCGGCGGTGCCGGCGGCGGCCGCGGCGGTCGCGGCGGCGGAGGGCGCGGGCCGGGTGGCCCGGGCGGCTCCGGCGGCGGCGGTGGCCGTGGCGGCGGAGGGTACGGCGGCGGTGGCGGCGGGGGCGGTCCCCGCGGTGGCGGCGGCTATGGCGGGGGCGGTCGGTAGATGCTCTCCCCGAAGCGCGTCAAGCACCGCAAGCAGCACCGCGGGCGCAAGCCCGGCCTCTCGCGCGGCCAGACCAAGGTCCAGTTCGGCGAGTTCGGCCTGAAGACCCTCGACGCCGGTTGGCTCACCAACCGCCAGATCGAGGCCGCACGTATTGCCATGACGCGCAAGATCAAGCGCGGCGGCAAGGTGTGGATCAACGTCTACCCCGACAAGCCCGTCACCAAGAAGCCCGCCGAGACCCGCATGGGCTCCGGCAAGGGCTCGCCCGAGGGGTGGGTCGCCGTGGTGAAGCCCGGTCGTGTGATGTTCGAGCTCGCCGGCGTGCCGGAGCCCCTTGCCCGTGAGGCCATGCGTCTCGCCGGTATGAAGCTCCCTGTCCGCACCAAGATCGTGACGGCGGAGGACGACGCCTGATGAACACCAAGGAGATCCGCGACCTGCGCGACGACGAGCTCGTCGAGCACATCAAGACGGTCCGTCGCGACCTCTTCGGCCTGCGGTTCCAGCACGCCACCGGCGAGCTGGAGAACACCGCGGGCCTCCAGACCGGTAAGCGCGACCTCGCTCGCGCCCTGACCATCGCCCGCCAGCGCGGGATCGACACGAGCAAGTAGCCATGGCTGACGACGAGACCCCAGAGACGACCGAAGAGCAGGTCACCCCCGCCGCCGAGACGGTCGAGGAGACCGCCCCTGCCGAGCAGGCCGAGGCTGCTGCCCCCGAGGCGGCGAGCAAGCCCGCCGCCGAGCCGGTCGTCGCACTGACCCCCAAGGAGCGCAAGGCCGCTTCGCGTGCCCGTCGTGGCGCGCGTCGTGGTGCGACGCCCGAGGAGCGTGCCGAGACCCGCAAGGCCAAGGCCGCTGCTCGCTCGCGCTACCGCACCAAGAAGCGCGAGAAGGATCGCGCGGCTCGTGGCGAGGCCGGTCCGGCCAAGACGCAGTCGCCGGTCGAGCACGGTCCGGGCGCCCCGAAGGAGCGCCTCGGCATCGTCGTGTCCGACAAGGCCGACAAGACGATCACGGTCCGCATCGACACCGCGCGCCGCCATCGCCGCTACCAGAAGATCGTGCGCAGCTCCTCGACGCTGCACGCCCATGACGAGACCAACGACGCCAACGCCGGCGACACGGTCCGCATCATCGAGTCGCGTCCGCTCAGCGCCACCAAGCGCTGGCGCCTCGTCGAGATCCTGGAGCGTGCCAAGTGATCCAGAACGAGTCACGCCTCAAGGTCGCCGACAACACGGGCGCCCGCGAGATCCTCGTCATCCGCGTGCAGGGCGGCTCGCGCCGCAAGTACGCGCACGTCGGCGACGTGATCACCGCGACGGTCAAGGCCGCCAACCCGCAGGGCACGGTCAAGAAGGGCGAGGTCGTCAAGGCCGTCGTCGTGCGCACCAAGAAGGAGTTCGGGCGCGACGACGGGACCTACATCTCGTTCGACGAGAACGCCGCCGTGATCATCGACGCCACGGGCAACCCGCGCGGCACGCGCATCTTCGGGCCGGTGGCCCGTGAGCTGCGCGACAGCAACTACATGAAGATCATCTCGCTCGCCCCGGAGGTGCTCTAGCCATGTCCGCGCTGAAGATCCGCCGCGACGACGAGGTTGTCGTCATCAGCGGCAAGGACCGCGGCAAGACCGGCAAGGTCTTGCGGGTCGACCCCAAGAAGTCGCGGGTCGTTGTTGAGGGCATCAACATCGTCAAGCGCCATCAGCGCCCCCAGCCGAACGCCCCTCAGATCGAGGCCGGCGTCATCGAGCGCGAGGGCCCCATCCACATCTCAAACGTCCAGCTCATCGATCCCAAGACGAAGAAGCCCACGCGCGTCGGCGTCACCCGTGAGGGTGGCAACCGCAACCGCGTGACGCGAGCGTCCGGGACCAAGCTCGACTAGTCCGGCAGAGAATCATGGAAGCCGCAACCCAGACCGCACGCCTCAAGACGCAGTACCTCGAGAAGATCCGACCCGCCCTGATTGAGCGGTTCGGCTACTCGAGCTACATGCAGGCGCCCAAGCTCATCAAGATCACCCTCAACATGGGTGTCGGTGACGCGAAGCAGGACTCCAAGGTCCTCGACGCGGCCGCCGAGCAGCTCGCGACGATCGCCGGCCAGAAGCCGTCGATCCGGCGCGCGCGCAAGTCCATCGCGCAGTTCAAGCTGCGTGAGGGCATGGCCGTCGGCGTCAGCGTGACGCTGCGCGGCGACCGTGCCTATGAGTTCCTCGACCGCCTCGTGTCGGTCGCGCTCCCCCGGGTGCGCGACTTCCGCGGGCTCAAGCCCACGGCCTTCGACGGCCGGGGCTCGTACTCGATGGGCCTCAAGGAGCAGATCATCTTCCCCGAGATCGACTACGACGCCATCGACAACGTGCGCGGCCTCGACATCGCCATCACCACGACGGGCACGTCGAACGCCGAGACCTATGCGTTGCTCGAGGCGTTCGGCATGCCCTTCAGCCGTGAGGGAAACCCGTACGTGACCGCCGACGACGGCACCCAGGAGAGCTAGACCGTGGCCAAGACGTCCCAGCGAGTCCGCCAGCAGCGTGGATCCAAGTACAAGACCCGGGAGTACACCCGGTGCCGCAAGTGCGGCCGGTCGCGTGCGGTCTACCGCAAGTTCGGCGTGTGCCGCATCTGCCTGCGCGACCTCGCGCACAACGGCTTTGTCCCCGGCATGACGAAGTCGAGTTGGTAGCGCCATGTCGATGACCGATCCTGTCGCCGACTACCTGACCCGGATCCGCAACGCGATCCGGGCCCAGCACGACGTCGTCGAGATCCCCGCCTCCCGGCTCAAGCGTGAGATGACCCGCATCCTCGCCGAGCAGGGCTACATCGAGGCGTGGGAGACCGAGGCCCCGTCGGCCGAGCGTCCCGCCGAGCTCATCCGCATCCAGCTCAAGTACACCGAGGACCGCAAGTCCGTGGTGTCCGGGCTGCAGCGCGCGTCCCGTCCGGGTCAGCGCTACTACGTGCCCGCCACCGGCATCCCCAAGGTGCTCGGCGGCATGGGCACCGCCATCGTCTCGACGTCCCAGGGCGTCATGACCGGCCACGAGGCCCGCCGCCGAGGCATCGGCGGCGAAGTCGTGGCAAAGGTCTGGTGATCACGTCATGAGCCGTATCGGTCGCAAGCCCATCCCGGTGCCCGCAGGGGTCACCGTCGCCATCGAGCCCGAGTCGGTCCGTGTCAACGGGCCCAAGGGCGAGCTCGTCGAGCGCATCCACCGCGACATCACGGTGGAGCAGAACGACGACATCCTGACCGTGACCCGACCGACCGACCGCGGCGAGCACCGTGCCATGCACGGCCTGTATCGCTCGCTCGTGGCCAACATGGTCATCGGCGTCACCGAGGGCTACGCCAAGACCCTGGAGATCCAGGGCGTCGGTTACCGGGCCGTCCTCAAGGGACGTGACCTGGAGCTGGCCCTCGGCTACTCCCACCCGGTGTCGATCAAGGCGCCGGACGGGATCGACTTCGAGGTTCCGCAGCCCACGCGCGTCATCGTGCGCGGGATCGACAAGCAGCTGGTCGGCGAGATCGCCGCCAACATCCGCAAGCAGCGTCCGCCGGAGCCCTACAAGGGCAAGGGCATCCGCTACGAGGGCGAGTACGTCGCCCGCAAGGTCGGTAAGCGAGCATGAGCACCACCACCCCTGAAAAGCGCCGTCTGCGGCGCCGCCGTCGCGTCCGCGCCAAGGTCAGCGGCACGGCCGAGCGTCCGCGCATCTCCGTGTTCCGTTCCAACCGCGGCATCTCTGCCCAGCTCGTCGACGACGTGGCCGGCAAGACGCTGGCCGCGGTCCAGTGGACCGAGGCCGAGCTGCGGGAGCTTCCGCGCTCGGAGCAGAGCAGCAAGGCCGGTGAGCTTCTCGCGCAGCGCGCGAAGGCCGCCGGCATCGAGCGCGCCGTGTTCGACCGCGGCGGCTACCAGTACCACGGACGCGTCAAGGCATTCGCCGACGGCGTCCGCGAGGGAGGACTTGCCGTATGAAGCACGACAGCTTCGCTGACCGCGTCGTCTCGCCGGTCGGCCTCGACCTGCAGGAGCGGGTCGTCGAGATCAACCGCGTCGCCAAGGTCGTCAAGGGCGGCCGACGCTTCTCGTTCACGGCCCTGGTGGTCGTCGGCGACGAGCAGTCGGTCGTCGGCATCGGCTATGGCAAGGCCAACGAGGTCCCGATCGCCATCCAGAAGGGTGTCGAGGCCGCCAAGAAGAACCTCTACCGCGTGCCCAAGCACGGCTCGACGATCACCCATCCGGTGGTCGGCGTCTTCGGCTCCGGCCGCGTGCTGCTCAAGCCGGCCTCGCCCGGTACGGGCGTCATCGCCGGTGGCGGCGTTCGCGCGGTGCTGGAGCTCGCGGGCATCCACGACATCCTGAGCAAGTCGCTGGGCACGCAGAACCCGATCAACCTCGTCAAGGCGACGCTGGCCGGCCTGCAGGACCTGCGCACGCCCGAGGAAGTCGCGGAGATCCGTGGCCTGTCGATCGCCGAGGTCCTGGGTCTGAGCAACGAGCAGCCCGCCGTCGCCGTCGAGACGCTCGAGGGTGCCCCGACGGGCGACGACGAGACCCCGGCCGTCGAGGCCGAGCCCGAGCCGGTCGCCGTGGCCGAAGGTGGCTCCGAGGAGCCGGAGGCCGGCGCCTGATGCCCAAGGTCACCCAGATCAAGAGCAAGAACGGCTCCAACCAGAAGCAGCTCGACACGCTGCGCTCGCTGGGGCTGCGCAAGATCGGCCAGACGGTCGAGGTCAAGGACACCGAGCAGGCCCGAGGCATGCTCCACCGCGTCCGTCACCTGATCAAGGTCGAGGAGGGCTAGCCCCATGGCTGACGAGATCGAGAAGGAGCCGATCGGGCTCCACAACCTGAAGCCCGCCCCCGGCAGCCGCCGGCCGCGCAAGCGCGTCGGCCGCGGCGAGGGCTCCGGCCTGGGCAAGACCTCTGGCCGCGGCCAGAAGGGCGCGGGCTCACGGTCCGGCGCCAAGGACCGCGCGCGGTTCGAGGGCGGCCAGATGCCGATTCACATGCGGATGCGCAAGCTGCGTGGCCCGCACATGAAGAAGTCGATGCCGTTCGAGATGTTCCGCACCGCGACGCAGGGCGTCAACGTGCAGGATCTCGAGGCGCGCTTCGACAAGGGCGCCGAGGTCACGCTCGACGCGCTCAAGGCCGCCGGCCTGGCCAAGAAGGCAGACGTTCCGGTGAAGATCCTCGCCAAGGGCGAGATCTCCAAGCCGCTCACCGTCCACGCGCACAAGTTCAGCGCGTCGGCCAAGGCGGCCATCGAGGCCGCCGGCGGCACCGCCGTCATCATCGAGTCCTAGCCGCTCTGGCAATACCCACACGTCGGCTTCGAGGGCCCCGGGCGACCGGGGCCCTCGGTCGTCGGTTACCCTCCTAGCCTTCATGCTCTCGACCATCCTGAGTGCGTTCACCGTCCCGGAGATCCGCAAGAAGCTCGCCTTCACGGCGTTGCTGCTCGCCCTCTACCGCGTCGGCTCCCACATCCCGGTTCCCGGCGTCGACGTCCAGGCGGTCAAGGACGCGCAGGAGTCGTTCGGCGGGGGAGGCATCCTCAACCTGCTGAACACGTTCTCGGGCGGCGGGCTGAGCCGCATCGCGCTCTTCGCGCTCGGGATCATGCCCTACATCACGGCGAGCATCATCCTGCAGCTGCTCACGGTGGTCGTCCCCTCGCTGGAGAAGCTCCAGAAGGAGGGCGAGGTCGGCCAAGCGCGCATCACGCAGTACACGCGCTACCTGACGGTCGGCCTGGCCTTCGCGCAGTCGATCGGCTACGTCTTCCTCTTCAAGTCGCTGGGACCGTCGACGGGCACGTCGATCATCTCGAAGTTCGACACGCCCCACGTCTTCCTGATCGTCGTCTCGCTGACGGCGGGCACGGTGCTGCTGATGTGGATGGGCGAGCTGATCACCCAGCGCGGCATCGGCAACGGCATCTCGCTGATGATCTTCGCCTCGATCGTCTCGCGCCTGCCCAGCGGCATCTCGTCCTGGTGGAACAACCCCGACCAGGTCTTCGTCGTGATCATGCCGTTCCTGGCGCTCGCGGTCGTCTGCTCGATCGTCTTCATCCAGGAGGGCCAGCGCCGGATCCCGGTCCAGTACGCGAAGCGCGTGATCGGGCGGCGCATGAGCGGCGGTGGCCAGACCTACCTGCCGTTGCGGGTCAACATGGCCGGCGTCATCCCGGTCATCTTCGCCGCCTCGATCATGGCCTTCCCGCCCACGGTCGGTCAGTTGATCAACACGCCCGCCACGCACAGCGTCGCGAACTTCCTCAACCCCGGGAAGGCGCCCTACGTGATCGGCGAGGCGATCTTCATCATCTTGTTCACGTACTTCTACACCGCGGTGACGTTCAACCCCGTGGATCAGGCCGAGAACCTGAAGAAGTACGGCGGGTTCATCCCAGGGGTGAGACCGGGCCGTCCGACGGCCGAGTTCCTCGATCGCATCCTCGCGCGCCTGACGTTCCCTGGCGCGCTGTATCTCGCAGCGGTCGCCGCGCTGCCGACGATCGTGATCGCGGTGACGGGCGCGACGAACTCGTTCCAGTTCGGCGGAACCTCGCTGCTGATCGTCATCGGCGTGGCCCTCGACACGATGAAACAGCTCGAGGCCCAGCTGATGATGCGCAACTACGAAGGCTTCCTCAAGTAGGATGCCCGACCTTCCCGGGACCGGTGGCTCCGCAGCCCCGGTCCGCAAGGAGCCTGCGATCACCGTCGTGTCTGAACTGAACCTCATCCTGGTGGGTCCCCCCGGTGCCGGCAAGGGCACCCAGGCCGAGCGCCTGACCGAGGACTTCGGGCTGCCCTACTACGCGACGGGCAACATCCTGCGCGACGCGGTCTCCAACGGCACGGAGCTGGGCAAGCAGGCCAAGGAGTTCATGGACGCCGGCGGGCTGGTGCCCGACGACGTGATCATCGGCGTGATCCTCGAGGCGATCGCCTCCGACGAGGCCGCCAACGGCTTCCTGCTCGACGGCTTCCCGCGCACCGTGCCGCAGGCCGACGCGCTCGGCGAGGCGCTGCAGAAGGCCGGGCGCAAGATCAGCGCGGTCCTGCTGATCGACGTTCCTGACGACGAGGTCGTGCGTCGCCTCTCCGGTCGTCGCGTCAGCAAGTCGGGCCGTGTCTACCACGTCGACTTCGACCCGCCCAAGCATCCCGATCGCTGCGACATCGACGGCTCCGCGCTGATCCAGCGCGATGACGACAAGCCCGAGACGATCCGCAAGCGCCTCGCGGTCTACCACGACCAGACCGAGCCGCTGGTCGACTACTACGAGAGCCGCGACCTGCTGCGGCGCTTCGATGGCACGCGCACGCCCACCGAGGTGCACGACCACGTGCGCGCGACGGTGGCGACGCTGCGTCTCGAAGACGAGCTCTAGCTTCCGGTCCGGCCGAAAGAGCCAGTGCCGTGATCATCAAGAAGTCCCCCACCGAGATCGAGAAGATGGCCGCCGCCGGCGCCATCCACGCAGCGACGATGAAGCTCGTCGCCGGTCAGATCCGCGAAGGCGTCAGCACCGCCGAGCTCGACCAGGTCGCCGAGGAGCACATCCGCTCGCAGGGCGCGATCCCGTCGTTCAAGGGCTATCGCGGCTTCACCGGCTCGATCTGTGCCTCGCCCAACGCCATGGTCGTCCACGGGATCCCCGGCCCCTACCGGCTCGCCGACGGCGACGTGATCTCGATCGACATCGGCGTCACCTACAAGGGGTGGGTCGCCGACGGCGCCGTGACCTTCGCGGTGGGGGAGATCACGCCGGTCGCCGACAAGCTGCTGGAGGTCACCCGGCGCTCGCTCTTCGATGCCGTCGAGCAGTGCCGGCCCGGCAACCGCCTCGGGGACGTCTCGCATGCCGTCCAGAAGACGGTCGAGGCCGAGGGCCTGTCGGTCGTTCGCTCGCTGGTGGGGCACGGCATCGGGCGCGACATGCACGAGGAGCCGCAGATCCCGAACTACGGCGACCCCGGCAAGGGGCCGCTGCTGGAGGCCGGGATGGTGCTGGCCGTCGAGCCGATGACGACCGCCGGGCGCCACATGGTGCGCATGGGCGACGACGGCTGGGCGATCTACTCCCAGGACGGCTCGCTGGCCGCGCACTTCGAGTTCACGATCGCGGTGACCGAGGACGGGCCGCGGATCTTGACGCCCTGGCACGAGGGCGAAGGCGCTTTATAGCTCCGGCGGGCGACCTTCCGGCACGGAAGTTCGCCCCTTTGCTATCTTCAATTGTCCGCGCGTGCGCAATGCCCCTGCGTGCGCGCCATCCGTGATGTCGCAGCGGCTGCTCCCGCGGCAGCCAGAGCGCATCAACGGGCCAAACTCTTGGAAAGGGACCATGAAGGTACGACCGTCGGTGAAGCCGATGTGCGAGAAGTGCAAGATCATTCGCCGCCATGGCGCGGTACTTGTGATCTGTCAGAACCCCCGGCACAAGCAGCGCCAGGGCTAGGTTTCTGATGGCACGAATCGCCGGGATCAACGTCCCCCTGAACAAGCGCGTCGAGGTCGGCCTGACCTACATTTACGGCATTGGCCGCCCCACGTCGAACAAGTTGCTGAGCGCTGCCGGGATCAATCCCGACACGTACGTCCGCGACCTGACCGAGCAAGAGGTCAGCAAGCTCCGCGACGCCGTGGACAACCTCATCGTCGAGGGCGACCTGCGCCGTGAGCGCTCGCAGAACATCAAGCGCCTGATGGAGATCGGGTGCTACCGGGGCCTGCGCCATCGTCGCGGCCTCCCGGTCCGGGGGCAGAACACCAAGAACAACGCCCGTACGCGCAAGGGTCCCAAGCGCATGTCGGTCGCTGGTAAGAAGAAGGTTGGGAAGAAGTAGTGCCCGCACCCAAGCGCCCGGCCCGTGGCCGCCGTAAGCCGAAGAAGAACATCCCCGTCGGCCAGGCCCACATCAAGACCTCGTTCAACAACACGATCGTCTCCCTCACCGACCGCGAGGGCAACGTGATCGCGTGGGAGTCCGCCGGTGGCGCCGGCTTCAAGGGCTCCCGCAAGTCGACCCCGTTCGCCGCGCAGGTCACGGCCGATGCCGCTGCCCGCAAGGGCATCGAGCAGGGCCTTCAGAAGGTCGAGGTCTTCGTGAAGGGTCCCGGCTCCGGTCGGGAGACCGCGATCCGCTCCCTCCAGGCCGCCGGTCTCGAGGTGACGGGCGTCAAGGACGTGACCCCGCAGGCCCACAACGGCTGCCGCCCTCGCAAGCGGCGCCGCGTCTAGGAATCTCGTATGGCTCGTGACACAGGCCCCCAGTGCAAGCAGTGCCGCCGCGAAGGGCAGAAGCTCTTCCTGAAGGGTGAGCGCTGCCTCACCGACAAGTGTGGCGTCGAGCGCCGCGCGTACCCGCCGGGCGACCACGGTCGTGGTCGTCAGAAGCAGTCGGAGTACCGCGTGCAGCTGCGCGAGAAGCAGAAGACCAAGCGCTACTACGGCGTGCTCGAAGGTCAGTTCCGTCGCTACTACGACAAGGCCTCGCGCCAGGGCGGCATCACGGGTGAGAACCTGCTGATGCTGCTCGAGTCGCGTCTGGACAACGTCGTCGTGCGGCTGGGCTTCGCCGCTTCCCGCCGCCAGGCCCGCCAGATGATCCGCCACGGTCACTGGACGATCAACGGCCGCCGCGTCGACATCCCGAGCTACCAGGTGCGTGAAGGCGACGTGCTGGCCGTCAAGGTCGGCACCGGCGCTGAGGCCATCATCCGCGACGCGACGGAGCTCACCGCTCAGGTCCCGGCGTGGCTGCAGGCCGATCACGACGGCCTGACGGCGAAGGTGCTGCGCAAGCCCGAGCGTCGTGAGATCACGACGCCCGTGCAAGAGCAGCTCATCGTCGAGCTGTACTCCAAGTAGGACTGATTGACCGCGCGCCCTCCCATCCGTTGACGGCGGGAGGGCTGCGCGAGAGGCCCGGCGACTCCCCGCTCTGCTGCGCCGGGCACCACGACGAAGAACCAGGACCTCCCAGTGCTCGACTTCCAGATCCCTCGCATCACCAGCGAATCCGTCGAGGAGCATCGCGGCTCGTTCGTGATCGAGCCCCTCGATCGCGGCTTCGGTTACACGTTCGGCAACTCGCTGCGCCGAGTGCTGCTCTCCTCGCTGGCCGGTGCGGCCGTCACCAGCGTCCGGATCGAGGGCGTCGCCCATGAGTTCTCGACGATCAAGGGCGTCACCGAAGACGTCACCGACATCGTCCTGAACCTCAAGGGCATCGTCTGCCGCATGCACTCCGACGCGACCGAGATCGAGGCTCCGCTGGTCGTCACCGGCCCGGGCGAGATCACGGCCAAGGACATCGACCTGCCCGCGGGTGTCGAGATCCTCAACCCCGACGTGCACATCGCGACGCTCGAGAAGAAGACCAAGCTCGAGATGTACATGACGATCGGCCGCGGTCGTGGCTACCGCCCCGCCGAGGAGAACAAGTCCCCCGACCAGCCGATCGGCGTCATCCCGATCGACTCGATCTTTTCGCCGGTCCGCCGCGTCGCCTACGCGGTGGAGCAGGCCCGTGTCGGTCAGCGCACCGACTACGACAAGCTCACGCTCGACATCGAGACCGACTCCTCGATCGATCCGCAGGCCGCGCTGCGTGAGGCCGCCGAGATCCTGATCTCACAGCTGGCGATCTTCACCGACGCCGATCGCATCGAGGAGCTCCGCGCGGGTCCCGGCGGTGCGCTGGACGCGGGCCAGGTGCCCGGCACCAACGGTGCCGGCGCCACGAGCCAGGGCCCGATGCACGACATCCTCATCGAGGAGCTCGAGCTCGGCGTCCGTTCCTACAACTGCCTCAAGCGCGCCGGCATCCAGACGGTGGGCGACCTCATCTCGAAGTCCGAGGGCGAGCTTGCCGCGATCCCGAACTTCGGCAAGAAGTCGATCGACGAGGTCATCGAGACGCTGCACGCGCGGGGCCTGGCTCTGCGCGACGACTGAGAAGGACTGAGAGACCATGCGCCATCAGAAGACCCGTCACAAGCTCAGCCGCGACAGCGCGCACCGCAAGGCCCTGCTGGCTAACCTCTGCAAGGAGATCATCCAGCACGAGCGGATCAAGACGTCTGAGGCCAAGGCCAAGGCCGTCAAGCCCGAGGTCGAGCAGCTGATCACGCTCGCCCGCAAGGGTGACCTGCACGCCCGCCGCCAGGCCCTGTCGATCCTGGGCCAGGACAAGTTCACCGTGCACAAGCTGTTCGAGGAGGTCGCTCCGCGCTACGTGGACCGGCCGGGCGGCTACACCCGCATCCTCAAGCTCGGCCCGCGTCGGTCGGACTCGACCGAGATGGTGTTCATCGAGCTCGTCTGAGCTCCGGGCAGTTCTTCGTTCGACGGGCGCCCAAGGGGCGCCCGTCGTCGTTCAGGGCCGCGACAGCGACTCGCGGGAGCGGGTCGTCATCGCCTCGATCGCGTCGGCGAGGTGGATGGGGGCGATGTTGTAGTCGTCGCGCGCGACGCGGAGCTTGTGGGCTTCGAGCAGGACCTCGGCGTGGGTGAAGCCGTGGGGTGGCTCGAAGCGGTAGGAGGCGAGCTCGATCAGCAGGCCGAGCGGGTCGGTGAAGTAGATCGAGTCCATGAAGCCGCGATCCTTGACGCCGCTGTGATGGATGGAGCGCTCGTCGAGGCGCTCGACCGCCTGCCGGAAGGTCGCGTTGGAGACCGCGAAGGCGAGGTGGTGCACGCAGCCCGGATCGGTGGGCGTGCGGGCCGGGTCGGCGGTGCGCTCCTCGTTGGTGAAGATCGTGATGAGGCGGCCGTCGCCCGGGTCGAAGTACAGGTGGCTCTCGGCGGCGTTGTCGAGGTTGGGCTGCTCGAAGACGAACGGCATCCCGAGCACGCCCTCCCAGAAGTCGATCGACGTCTGGCGGTCGGCACCGGTGATCGTGATGTGGTGGACGCCCTGGCTCTGAAGCTTGCGCACGTCTCGGATCATGTCCGGTTGCGGGCCGCCTGCCAAGAGGTACCCTGGCGCACATGAGCGACCTGTTCGGCCGGAACTAGCGGTCCCCTGAGCGCGCGGCTCACCGTCGAGTACGACGGCACCGGCTTCGCGGGCTGGGCGCGTCAGCCCGGTCTGCGGACGGTTCAAGGGACGATCGAGGAGGCGATCGCGACGCTGCGCGGTGGGCGTGGCGTCGAGCTGACCTGTGCGGGACGCACCGACCGTGGCGTGCATGCGTGGGGGCAGATCGTCTCGCACGCGGGTGAGCCGGCGCCGCTGGAGGGGCTCAACGCGGTGCTGCCCGCAGACGTCGCGGTGCTGGCATCCGAGCCGGCGCCCGACGGCTTCGACGCGCGCTGGGACGCGATCTCGCGGACCTACTGCTTCCGACTCCACACCCGGCCGGTGGCGTCACCGTTCGAGGTCGGTCGGGCATTGCACTGGCCGCACCCGATCGATCGCGACGCGCTCGCCGCGTGCGCCGCGGCGCTGGTCGGACGGCACGACTTCACGGCGTTCACGCCGACCGAGACCGAGCACGTGCGCTTCGATCGCGTGGTGCTGAGCGCCGAGTGGCATCGCCGCGGCGAGACGCTGGAGTTCTGGATCACCGCCGATGCGTTCATGCGCCACATGAACCGCGTGCTGGTCGGGACGATGCTGCAGGTCGCCGCCGGACGGCGCTCCCTCGAGTCATTCGTCGCGCTGCTCGACGGCCGGCCGCGCGTCGAGGCGGGGCCGACGGCCCCGCCCCACGGGCTCTACTTCGCCTCGGTCGCGTTCCCCTAGACCGCGGCGCCGCGGCGTCCGCTGAAGAAGAGGACGAGGGCGACGATCGCCAGCGCGAACAGGATCGGATGGACGATGACGCCACCGGCGATCGCGATGATCAGCAGGACGATGGCCAAGATGAGCAGCATGTAGGTCTCCCGAGTAGGACGGACGGTGGAAGGACTCTCAACCCGTCCAACGGTGTGCCCAGGTGCTCATCGTTGCCAAACACGATCCGCGACCTGCGTGGGACGTAAGCTGAGGGTGTGCGCGTGCTGCTGACCAACGACGACGGGATCGACGCCGAAGGGCTGCAGCGGCTGCGGCGCGAGCTGCTGGCGACGCCGGGGGTGGAGCTGGAGGTGGTCGCGCCCGATGGCAACCGCTCAGCGATCGGACGCGGCATCACGACCCGTCGCGCGCTGGCCGTCGAGCGCATCGCGTTCGGCGACGGCACGTTCGGCTACGCGACCGACGGCACGCCAGTGGACTGCGTGCGCCTGGCGAGCCTCGGGCTCATCGAGGGCTGGGTGCCCGAGCTCGTCGTGTCCGGCATCAACCACGGCTCCAACCTGGGCGACGACGTCACCTACTCCGGGACGGTCGCCGCCGCGATGGAGGGGCTGCTGCTCGGGCTCCCGGCGATCGCCGTCTCCCAGCAGTCCGAGAGCCGCGAGATGGACTTCCGCCTCGGAGCCGACTTCGACTTCGACGTCGCCGCGCGCTTCACCGCGCGCGTGGTCGAGGAGCTCGAGGACGTCCCGCTGCCGCCGAGCACGTTGCTGAACGTCAACGTGCCGGCGGGCGAGCCGCATGGCGTCGAGGTCGCGCGGCTGGGCAAGCGGATCTACCGCGACCGGCTGCGCGAGCAGGAAGGCGACGGGGTCGACCGGGCGCGGCGCACCTACTTCATCTACGGCACGGAGCCCGGCTATCAGGACGAGCCGGGGACCGATCTGGTGGCCGTCGCCTCCGGGCACATCGCGGTGACGCCCGTGCACCTGGACCTGACCCACCACGACGGCATCGGCCCGCTCTCGACCGCCGACCTGCAGCGCCTGCTCGCGCCCGCAGCCCAAGAGGTCGAGTAACGCTCAGCCGTCGAGCCACGCGATGGAGGCGAACGCCTCGCAGGTCCGGCCCGGCGTCACTCCAGCCGGGCGATCGCGGAGACCATCCGGTCTTCGACCTTCTTGGCGCAGTAGTTGCAGACGCGGTTCTCGATGAACGAGAACGCGATGCGGGCGCCGCCGGTGCTCGTGCAGTAGCCCGACAGTGCGCTGACGCCGATCAGCGTGCCGGTCTTGGCGGCACAGCGGCCGGCGGCGGCCGTCCCGCGCATGCGATTGCGCAGCGTTCCGGACCGACCGGCGACCGGCAGCGACGCCGTCCAGGTCGCGGCGTTGTCCTGGCCGGCCATGCGCTCCAGCAGTCGGACGACCTCGCGCGCGGTCGTGTGGTCGATCCGCGAGAGGCCCGAGCCGTCGGCCATCTTGGGATGGATGCCGAAGGTGGCCAACTGCGCGCGGGCGACGGCGAGGCCGGCCGCGGTGGTGCCACCGGCGCCGAAGTGGGCGCCGAGCGCCTTGATCAGCATCTCGGCGTAGAAGTTCTCCGACGGGATGTTGGTCTGGGCGATCAGGTTGGCGATCGTCGGCGAGGGGAGCGTGGCCAGCGGCTCGGCGTCGGTCGCGGCGACGCCACCTCCGCTTACCGCGCTGAGCTTTCCGGCCCGCGGCTTGCGCTCGTACTTGACCTTGCGGGCCTTGAGCAGCGCGGCGAGCCTGGTTGCCGCGCCCTTGGCAGGACCCGCGGCGCCGGCGCGACCGTGGCGCCAGGAGAGCGCGGTGAGCCAGCCGCCGAGGTCGCCGTCCGGACGGTAGGCGGAGTCCGGGCCGCCGCGCAGCGTGTCGAAGAGCGACTCGTCGCCGATCACGCCGCCGTCGATGCGCACCACGCCGCGGGCGACGAGTTGGTCGGCCAGCGACTGGAGGCCGGTGTCGCCGAGCGTCGGGTCGCCGCCGCCGACGAGGTAGACGTCGCCGCGCAGGACGCCGTTGGCGTCGATCTCGGTGCCGGGGGCGGCCTGCAGCGTCGTCGGCAGGGTCGCCGCGGCGCCGAAGCGCAGCAGCGCGGCGGCGGTCGTGAAGAGCTTCTCGTTGGAGGCGGGGGCGAGGGCGAGGTTCTCGCGATGGCGATAGAGGACCTCGCCGGTGGCGAGGTCGACGACGTAGCCGCCGGCGGCCGGGCCGAGGCGGTTGTGGAGCGTCGTCAGCGTCGATCGCAGGCCCGCGCGGTCGATGGCGTGGGCGGCGGGGACGAGAGCGGTGAGCGCGAGCAGCGCGACGAGCGCGAGCAGGGAGAGACGGCGGCGCACGGCATGGGACGGTAGCGAGGCGCGCCGCCAGAGCGGTGCACACGTGGTGACGGCGGTGCCCTGGCCGGTCGGGTGGCTCGTGCCGTTAGGGCCGCCGGTACAATTCCTCGATGGGCAAGGTCGTCAAGCTCGAGTCTGCCGCAGCGCCCAAGGGCGCGCCCCGGCGCCGGCGTCCGCGCCGGTCCAAGACCGCGCTCGTGCTCGGCGGCGGTGGCTTCACCGGTGGGGTCTACGAGATCGGTGCGCTGCGGGCGCTCGACCTGCTCTCGGTCAACCGCACGGTCAACCAGTTCGACGTCTACGTCGGCACGAGCGCCGGCTCGTTCGTCGCCGCCTTGGCTGCCAACGGCGTGACGCCCGAAGAGATGATGCGGGTCGTCAACCAGCAGGTGCCGACGCCGTTTCGCGACATCGACCTCGGTCAGCTGCTGCGCCCCAACCTGGTGGAGTACGCGCGCAAGGGCATGGCGTTGCCGTGGAAGGCCGTGTCGGTCCTGCGCGAGCTCGCGCCGCAGATCGGCCAGGTGTCGGTCATGGACTTCGCGCTCGGGCTCGCCGAGGGGCTGCCGTCGGGCGTCTACTCCGGCTCGGGGCTGGAGTCCTACATGCGCACCGTGCTGTCGGACCCCGACCGCAGCGACGACTTCCGGCTGCTGGAGCCCGAGCTCTATCTCGCGGCGACCGACCTGGACACCTGCGAGCGCATCGTCTTCGGCGCCAACGACTGGGACGACGTCCCGATCTCGACTGCGGTTCGTGCCTCCACGGCGCTGCCGATGGTCTACAAGCCGGTCAGGGTGCGCGATCGCGAGCTGATCGACGGCGGCATCGTCTCGACGACCAACGTCGACATCGCGGTCGAGGCCGGGGCGAAGTTCATCGTGGTGGTCAACCCGCTCGTCCCGTACGTCAACGACTTCACCGAGCGGGTGAGCGGGCTGTTCGGCTCCCGCCCGCGGCACGTCAGCGACATGGGCCTGCCGCAGATCGGCTACCAGGCGTTCAAGTTGATGGCCTACCAGCGGCTGCACGAGATGGCCAAGCAGTGGGAGGACCGCTACCCGGGCGTCGACATCGTGCTGATCGAGCCCGACCCCAACGACGAGCTGATGTTCCAGACGTCGATCATGAACTTCACCAAGCGCGTCGACATCGCCCGTCACGGCTTCCAGTCGGTGACGCTCAAGCTCGCCGAGGACTACGAGAAGTTCCAGACCATCTGCGAGCGCCACGGGATCGAGATCTCCGCGACGCGCGTGCGCAAGGTCGTCAAGCACTTCGCCGACGAGCAGGAGAAGACTCGGGCGTGGCGCAAGATTCTCGAGCAGACGACCGGAACCCTGCTCAGACAGTCGGACTCCGGGACGTAGGTCGTCTCGACCACCGGGACGCTGCTGCGGCAGTCCGGCTCGCAGTCGTAGCGCAACTTCGTCATCCCTGAGGTTTTCTGAGGGCGAGATGCCAAGGATCGTCGCATTCCTGACCGCAGCCGCGCTGCTCGTCTTCGCCGCCACGGCGATGGCGGCCGACCCGCCGCTGGCAGACACCGGCGCGGCCAAGGACATCGGGCAGACGCAGGCGACGCTGACCGCGAAGGTCACGCCGCGCGGCGCCGCCACCAGCGTGCGCTTCGATCTCGGGACGAGCACCTCCTACGGCTTGCAGTCCTCCGCCAAGGACGTCGGGTCCGGCACCGACCCCGTCACGGTGGAGATCCCGGTCCAGGGCCTCACGGCCAACACGACCTACCACTTCCACGTCGTGGCCACGAGCGACGGCGGGACCGTTCAGGGCGCTGACACGACGCTGAAGACCGCTGCGGTCCCGGTCGCGCCCACCCGACCCGCGGCCACCACCGGCGGGGTGCGCGACGTGACGACCTCGGCCGCGACGCTGACGGCCTCCGTCGGGCCGCACGGCTCAAGCACGTCTTCCAAGTTCGAGTACGGGCTGACCGGCTCCTACGGCAGCTCGACCCCGACCGCCTCGGCCGGTGCCGGCACGGGCACCAGCTCGGTCAGCGCGCGCATCGGTGGCCTGACCGCGGGCAAGCGCTATCACTACCGGATCGTCGCGACCAACGCGCTCGGAACGACGCGGGGCGCGGACCGCTCGTTCGTCGTGGCGTCCACGCCGACGGGCACGACGCTGACCGCGAGCAAGGACCCGGTCACCTACGGCGGCGCGGTGACGCTCACCGGCAAGCTCGCCGGCTCCAAGGTGTCCGGGGTTCGCGTGCGGCTGCAGACGACCGTCTTTCCGTTCGACGCCCCCTTCGCCGACACCGGCAACGCGCTGAAGAGCTCGAGCTCCGGGTCCTACAGCTTCACCTTGCCGGCGGTGACCCGTACGACACGTGCGCTGGTGATCGCCGACGGTCTGCCGGCGATCATCAGCAAGGTCGTCGTGATCCGCAGCGCGGCACGGGCCGGGATCACGTCGCTGACGCGCCGGGCCGACGGGCGCGTCACCGTGCGCGGTCGCGTGATCCCGGCGACGTCTCACGGCGTTGCCGCGCTGCAGCGTCAGAGCGCGGGGGGCACGTGGCTGCCGCTGCGCCGGGCGCATGTCGGCAGCGACGGGCGCTACGCGGTGACGCTCCGAGCGCGCAAGCGCGCGATGCTGATCCGGACGGTCGGACTGCCGCACGATGGTGGGGCGCACGTGAGCGGGACGTCGCGCACCGTGAAGATCGGTGCGCGCCGGCGCTGAGCGCCGGCATTCCCTACAGCGGGAGCTTGCCCCGTCCCCGGCGCCCGCCCTCGGCGCTGCGGTTGACGGCCTTCTGCGACGTCCGAAACGGCTTGGCGAACCACTTCCCGAGCTTGCCCGGGGCCTTTGACCCGCCGCGCGCGCCCATCCCGAACGCCTTGCTCGCGCCGCGCTGTGGGTGGCGCGACAGCCGCGGCGCGAGGAACGCGAGCACGGCCAAGACGATGCAGAGGGCGATGACGCCGGCGATGAGCATGTCCGGGGACTACCCGGATATGGCGTCCAGCGAGCGCAGCAGGCGGTCGACGTCCTCGGGCCGGTGCGGCACGGTCAGTCGCACGCGGTCAGGGGCGCCGACGCCGTTGCCGGTCTGCACGACGATGCCGGAGCGGTTCAGCCGTGCCGCGAGGTCCGACGCGCCGTGTGGTCCGGGCGCCGGCAGCCAGAGGACGTTGGCCTGTGAGGCGCCGACGTCCAGCCCGCGCTCGCGCAGCTCGGCGGTCAGTCGGTCGCGGTGCGCGGCGATGGTCGCGCGGCGGCGCTCGATGACGCCGCCGACGGTGCGGACCGCCTCCAGTGCGCCGGCCTGGGCCAGCTCGTTGACGCCGAGCTCGGGCGCGAGCTGCTCGAGCAGCGGCTCGGCGCCCGGGCCGCCCAGCGCGTAGCCGCAGCGCAGCCCGGCCAGGCCCCACGCCTTCGAGAAGGTCCGGAAGATCAGCAGGCGCGGGAAGCGCTCGAGCAGGGCCAGCGTCGCGTCCAGCGGCTCTGCGTCGGCGAAGTCGCGCAGCGCCTCGTCGAGGAGGACGACGGTGCGCTCGGGGAGCGCCTCCAGCAGGCGGGCCAGCTCGTCGACGCCGAGCAGCTCACCCGTCGGGTCGTTCGGGTTGCAGAGCGCGACCAGCCGCGTGCGATCGTTGACCGCCTCGAGAATCCCGTCGACCGAGAAGCCCGTGACCGGCACCCCAACCCCGCGCGCGTGGCGCGCGACGACCGGATACAACGCGTAGGACGGCCACGGCGTGATCAGCTCGTCATCGGGCTCCAGCAGCGCGGCGGCCGCCTCGGAGATCAGCTGCGCGACGCCGTCGCCGACGACCAGTCGGCCCTCGGCCACGTCATGGCGATGGGCCAGCTCGGAGCGCAGCTCGGCGCTGGAGCGATCGAGGTAGCGGTGCAGCCCGCGCCGCGCGGCGAAGGTGATGGCGTTGACGATCGCCGGGTGCGGGTAGTCGGGCCAGGTCGTCCGCGAGAGGTCCAGCGGCTCCACGCGCGACAGCGCCTTTGCGCGGCGCTCGGCGGCCTGCTCACGGAGATCGGCGTTGATCTCGTCCTCGGAGAGCCCCTCGAACTGCCTGTAGTAGCCGAGAAGCCCCTTGCGCTCGCCTGCCATCTACCCGCCCTGACCCGAGAAGCTCGACGAGCCGGGGCCGTTGATGATCAAGAACCAGAACAGGAAGATCGCTGCGCAGATGATCGCGGTGATCGCGAAGACGCGGCCCATGACGCCGGTGCGCTGGTCGATGCCCGCGGCGCGGCGCACGAGGATCCACGCGCGGTCGACGCGCTTGAGGAGCATCAGGCCACCGAGGAGCACCGCGATCATCACGGCAAAGGCGACGAGGATCGCGAAGCCGACGTTGTCGGTCCAGGTACTGGACGCGTCCGGCGATCCACAGCGCGCCGGCCGGGATTGGCCCCCAGAACAGCAGCGTGATGAAGACCTGGCTCGCCAGCAGCAGATGCGCGAGCGCGCGATCGATGCGTCGGCGGGCCGTGGTTCCCCGCTCGGGCAGGGCGCGGTACTTCGTCGGTGCCGTTCCTGGACGGCGGCCGAGGAACAGCCCGCCGTTGTCGGTCGGATCCGTGCGCACCCCTACAGAGTACGACCTCGTTCAGCACCGGTCGCCGGATGTTCCGTTTCAGGGTCCGGTTCAGGGTTCGGGGTCAGCCGTAGAGCTCGTCGAACAGGCCCGAGTACTTCTCGTTGACCACGTTGCGCTTGACCTTCAGTGTCGGCGTCAGCTCGCCCGTCTCCTGCGACAGGTCGTGGTCGAGGACCACGAACTTCTTGACCTGCTCGACCGGCGCGTACTTGGCGTTGGCCGCGTCCAGCTCGGTCTGGATCAGCGCGCGCACCTGCTCGTCATTGGCGAGCGCCGGGATCGACCGGTCCTCGATGCCCTGGGCTTCGGCCCAGGGCACGATCTCCTCTTCGTCGAGCGTGACCAGCATCACCGGGTAAGGCCGGCGGTCTCCGTGCATCACGGCCTGGGAGACCCAGCGGGTCTGCTTGAGGTCGTTCTCCAGGTTGGCCGGCGTCAGGTTCTTGCCGCCCGCCGTGATGATGATGTCCTTCTTGCGGCCGGTGATCGAGACGAAGCCCTCGGCGTCGACCGAGCCGAGGTCGCCGGTGTGCAGCCAGCCGTCCTCGACGGCGCCGAACGACGCGTCGTCGTTGCGGTAGTAGCCACGGAAGATGTTGGCGCCGCGGATCAGCAGCTCGCCGTCCTGCGCGATCTTGACCTCGACGCCGGGCAGCGGCTTGCCGACCGTGCCGAACTTGTGATCGTCGGGGCGTGAGGACGTGGCGACGGTCGAGGTCTCGGTCATCCCGTAGCCCTCCATGACCGGAATGCCGCAGCCCCAGAAGAACTCCAGGATCTCCTGGGCGATCGGCGCCGCGCCGGTGACCGCCTCGCGCATGCGTCCGCCGAAGAGCCCTCTGACGAACTCGGCCTTCGGCGCGACCGCGGCGAACTGCTCGCGCAGCGCGTCGGGCACCGCGGCACCGCGAACCTCGAGGTCCTGGATCTGGCCGCCGATCGTCCTGACCGTCTCCAGCTCCTCGGCGCTCAGCTGCTGCTGGGCCAGGGTGTACAGCTTCTCGAAGATGCGCGGGACCGACGGCAGGTAGGTCGGCTTGACCTCCATCAGCTCGCCGATGATCGCCTTGACATCACCGCCGTAGTAGGCGATTGCGGTGCCGCGGTCGACGGCGGCGAGCTCGACCAGCAGCGCGAAGGCGTGGGCGAGGGGGAGGAAGAGGTAGACGAGGTCGTCGCCATCGCCGAACAGCCCGCGGCTGGCGACCATGTCGAGCACCGCGCGGTAGTTGCCATGGGTCAGGACGCAGCCCTTGGGCGGCCCTGTGGTGCCCGAGGTGTAGATGAAGGTGAACGGATCGTCCGGGCCGACGGCGGCGGTGCGCTCGGCGAGCAGGTGGGCGTCGTCGCGATTGCCGCGCGCGCGGAGGTCGTCGAGCGAGATGGCGTCCGCCACGTCGCCGGACGGGTTGACGACGATGATCTGGCGCAGCGCGGGCAACTGCTCGCGCACGGCGACGATCTTGGCGACCTGCTCGGCGTCCTCGCAGACCACGAAGACCGACTCCGAGTTGCCGGCCACCCACTCGCACTCGCCGGGCGAGTTGGTGGGGTAGATCGGGACGACGACCCCGCCGGCGGAGGAGATCGCGAAGTCGGCGTAGGCCCACTCCGGGCGGGTGTTGCAGAGGATGGCGACGCGCTCGCCGGGCTCCAGGCCCAGCGCGATGAGGCCCAGGCCGATCTCAGTGACGATCTCGCCGACCTGCGCGAAGGTGACGTCACGCCACTCGCCGTCGACCTTGTGCTTGATCGCGACCTGGTCGGCGAACTGCTCGGCTGCTCGGGCGCAAAGGTCAGCGATCGTCGCCGAACCGGTCCCCTGAGCGGGCGTGGTGCCAGCCTCCATGATGATGCTCCTCCTGCTGCGTTGACACCGTGTCAGCAGTGGAGTCTAAGGTCCGCGCGCCTTGCGCGCGAGTGGCATGTCGGCCCCGCGCTAAGCGGTGGCCTCGGCCCTCGTGCCGTCGATCCCCGCAAGGTCCTCGAGCGAGGCGAGGAACAGCGTCTTGTCGATCCGGCCCTGGAAGATCGGAACGCCCATCTCCATGCACTTGGCGATGACGTCACGCCGGTCGAGGCCGGTCTCGCGGGCCAGCTCGGTCGGCGTCAGGTGAATGGCCATCGGCATGCCTCCTATGTAAGGGAGTTGGTGACGAAGGGAACGTAGCGCGCGGCACGGACGGGCTCAACTCTGTGCGGCGAACGCACAGATTCCGGTCTGTGAGGCGACGGCGGTGCACATGCAAGAGTCCTGGCGATGACGTCCACCGAGCGCCTCGGTCTCGATCTGCTGGTCAGCGTCGATCGCGAAGACGATCGCTCGCTGCGCGTTCAGTTGGAGGATCAGCTGCGCGACGGCATCCGTCGCGGTGCGTTGCACGCCGACACGCCGCTGCCCTCGACGCGGTCGCTCGCCGCCGAGCTCGGGGTCTCGCGCGGGGTGGTCGTCGAGGCTTACGCCCAACTCGTCGCGGAGGGCTTCCTGGTGGCGCGGGCAGGCGCGGCGACACGGGTCGCCGGCGTTGCTCGCCACGATCCCGTCGAGCCGCCCCAGGAGCGGATCGCCGCGCCGGTGCGCTTCGACTTCCGCACCGAGGCCGCCGACCTCTCGGCGTTCCCGCGGCGGGCGTGGCTGGCCGCGCTGCGCGAGACCCTGCGCGACATGCCCGACGCCGGACTCGGCTACGGCGACCGGTCCGGCGCCCCGGCGCTGCGCTCGATGCTCGCGGCCTATCTCGGCCGGGCCCGGGGCGTGGCGGCCGAGCCGGGCAGCATCGTCGTCTGCACCGGCATCACGCAGGCGATCACGCTGCTGGCTCGTGCGCTGCGCCGCGCGGGCGTCACGCGCGTGGCCGTCGAAGATCCGGGCTTCCCGCTGCACCGCATGGTCTTCGCGCGCGAAGGGCTGCGGGTCGTCCCGGTGCCGGTCGACGCCGGTGGCCTGGTGGTCGACGGGCTCGACCACGCCGACGTCGGCGCGGTCCTCATCACCCCCTCGCATCAGTACCCGCTCGGGATGGCGCTGGCGCCGGAGCGCCGCGCGGCGCTCGTCGACTGGGCGGCGGCGAGCGAGGCGTGGATCCTCGAGGACGACTACGACGGCGAGTACCGCTTCGACCGCGACCCGGTCGGTGCGCTGCAGGCGCTCGCGCCCGCGCGCGTGACCTATCTCGGCTCGGCGTCCAAGACGCTGGCGCCAGCGCTGCGGATGGGGTGGATGGTCGTCGCACCCGATCTCCTGGAGGCGGTCGGCGACGCGAAGATGCTCGCGGACTCCGGCAGCCCGCAGCTCGACCAGCTCGCGCTCGCGCGCTTCATCGAGCATGGCGATCTGGATCGCCACCTGCGCCGGATGCGCGGGAGCTTTCGCCGGCGCCGTGACCTGATGATCGCCACGCTCGCCGACGAGCTGGGAGAGTTGGAGGTCGAGGGCATCCCGGCGGGGCTGCACGTCTGCGGCCGGTTGCCGGCGCAGGTCGCGCTCGGGCCGCTGCTGGCCGCGGCATGGGAGCGCAGCATCGGCCTCTACGGCTTCCAGCACGGCGATGTCGCCCGCATCCTGCTCGGCTACGCCAACCTGCCCGAGCCGTCGGTGCAGCAAGCGGTGCGCGAGCTGGCCGAGCTGGTGCGCGCGGGCACCTAGATCGGGTTGGGGATGTCGATGAAGGTGTGGCGGACGCCGAACTCGTCTGCCAGCAGCTCGCCCAGGCGGCGCACGCCGAAGGTCTCGGTCGCATGGTGGCCGCCGGCGAGGAAGTGGATCCCGGCGTCGGTGGCGATGCTGAACGCGCGTTCGGCGGGCTCGCCGGTGACGAACGCGTCGAGGCCGAGCGCGATGGCGTCGAGCATGCTGTCGCTCGCGGCGCCGGTGACGATCCCGAGCGTCCGGATGCGCTCCGGGCCGGCGCCGACCACCAGCGGCGCACGATCGCCGAGCGCTGTGCGCATTCGCGCGGTCAACTCGTCGATCGAGAGGCCGTCGCCGTCGAAGCGCACGCGGATGCCGATCTCGGCGAAGCGCTGCGGGTCGGTGCCGCCGAGCGCCTGGGCCAGCAGCGCGTTGTTGCCGTGCTCGGGGTGGGCGTCCAGCGGCAGGTGGTAGGCGGCGAGCGCGATGTCGTGGGCGAAGAGCGGCTGCAGACGGCGGTGCAAAATCGGCGTGATCTGCTGCGGATCGCCGCGCCAGAAGAGGCCGTGATGGACCAGGACGAGCTCGGCGCCGGCGGCCGCCGCGGCATCCAGCAGTAGACCATTCGCCGAGACGCCCGTCGCGATGGTCTGAACTTCCTGGTGGCCGGGTACTTGGAGGCCGTTGGGGCCATAGTCACGGAACGCGTCGACCGCGAGCAGCTGATCGAGGTAGGCGATGATTTGTGTGATTTGTGGCATACCGGTAAGGGAAACGCTACATTCCCTCGTGGCGGCTGTGGGAGCCGCACACAAGGGGAGAGACAGGGAACGGGATCTTGGCAACGCTCGCCGCACCGGGCATCTCCGCCACCGCGCGGAGTCGGCCCGACGTCACCGACCACGATCTGGTGCAGGCCGTCCGGGCTGGGGACGACCACGCCTTCGAGCGGCTGTATCACCGCTATCACCGGCGCATCAGCGCCTACATCTTCGGGATGGTCCACGACCACGGCCGCGCGGAGGACCTCACGCAGGAGGTCTTTGTCTCGGCGCTGCGGCGCATGCGCCAGACCGACCGGCCGATCGCCTTCAAGCCGTGGATCTACGAGATCGCCAAGAACGCGTGCATCGACGCGTTCCGGCGCACGCGGCGCACCGAGGAAGTCAGCATCGACGCCGAAGAGGGGCTCGCGCCCGCCGACCACGGCAAGCTCGCGTCGATCGGCCCGTCGCCGGACGCGGCGGTCGAAGGCAAGCAGCAACTTGATGACCTTTGTGGCGCGTTCGGCGGCCTGTCGGACGCCCACCATCAGATCCTGGTGATGCGGGAGCTGGAGGGGCTCTCCTATCGCGAGATCGGCGAGCGGCTCGACATGAGCCGGCCGTCGGTGGAGTCGACGCTCTTCCGTGCCCGTCGCCGGCTGACCGAGGAGTACGAGGATCTGCGCACCGGTGCGCGGTGCCTGCGCATCCAGGAGATCATCGAGCGTGCGGGCGCCACGACGGCCGCGCTCGGCACGCGCGATCAGCGGCGCGTCGGCAGCCACATCTCGCATTGCCAGCCGTGCCGCAAGCACGCGGTGATGGCGGGCATGGATGCTGCCGCGCTTGGCCGGCGCTCGGTGCGGGCGAAGCTCGCCGCGTTCCTGCCGCTGCCCGCGGTCCTGCGCAAGCGGTGGTTCGGCGGCGACGGCGGCAGCGGCGATGTCGCCGCTGCGCACGCGGTCCATCACGGCCCGGCGCTGGCGCAGATGTCGATGGCCGCCGCGCAGTACAGCGAGCCGTCGATGGCCGGGTGGATGAAGGCGACCGCCGTGGTGACGGCGGTGGCGATCGCCGGCCTTGGCGCGGGCGCGGCCGATCATGCGGTGAAGGGCGGAAAGCCCACCGACGCCCCGGCCGCGCATGCGGCACCGGCGCGTGCGGCGACAGCGCCGGCGGCCGGCGGCCCGGCGACGGGTGGCGTGCGGCGGACGATCGCGACGTCGACCGGCGCCACGAGCTCAGGTCACGGGTCCAGTGGAAAGCGCCGGGGGAAGACGGGAGGCTCCTCCGGCAGCGCGGACGCGCGTGGCTTCAGCGGCAGCGGTGAGACGACCAATGGCGCAGGGAGTGGTCCTGCAACGCCCTCGACCTCCTCCTCCGGCGGTGGGGGCAAGGGCGAGAGCGCGTCTTCGGCCTCGACGGGTGGGGGCGGCACGACCTCGACCGCGAGCAAGCCGGCCGGCGGTGCGGGGAGCGGTGTGGTCCAGCAGGCCACCGGCGCGGTCAGCGGCGCGACGGAGACCGCGGGCGACACGGTCGCGGGTGCGACCGGCGGTGGCGGTTCCACGGCGCCGCTCGTCGACCCCAACCTCGGTGCGCTGACGCAGCCGTCGGGCAACCCGTCGCCCGAGACCGTCGGTCAGGTCGTCTCCGGCACGACCGACGTCGTCGGCAACACCGTCGGCGGCCAGGCCGGCGACGTGGTCAAGCAGACAGGAACCGCGGTGGGCAGTACCGTTGACAACGTGACCCAGGGAGTTACCGGCGCTGTCGGCGGCCTGCTCGGACGCAAGTGACGGACGGGCCGGCGAAGGGCCAGCCCACCGACGCCGACCTGCTCGGCTCGCTCACGGACACCGGCCTCTACTCGATCGGCGCGTTCTTCGCCGACCGCCATCCTGAGTTGTGCGATGACGTGATCGCCGAGGCCCAGGCGATCGAGGACGAGGGGCTCAGCCGCTGGGCACAGCGCGAGGCCACGACCCTTGATGCGGCCTTCCAGACGTTGGTCACCGGTCTGGCGGTTCGCTACTACAAGGCCGTCGCAGGCACGTCTGGATAGACTGAGGACGTACCTCGGGATGTGGCGCAGCCTGGTAGCGCGCTCCGTTCGGGTCGGAGAGGCCCCGAGTTCGAATCTCGGCATCCCGATACAAGAAGCATGAAGGGCCGCATCCTCGATGCGGCCCTTCTTCGTTAAGCGACGGCGGTCCTGCCGGCGCCGCTTGCGTCGATCGCACAGGCCTTGCCCTCGGAGAACCCGCCGGCGCCGACGCCGAGCGCGGCGTTCGTGCGCGCTCGGCCGTTCTCCCATGCGACGAGGTGCGTGAGCTCGAGGACGCCGCGGTCGCCGTAGCGCTCGCGCAGCGCCGCGACCAGCTCGTCGTCGACCTCGGTCGGCGTGACCGACATCGCCCGGGCGTAGTTGATGACCAACAGCTCGTCGGCGTCGAAGAGCCCGGAGGCCTCGGCGTCGTGGAGCGCCAGCAGTTGCGGGTCGGTCAGGCCGCTGCGGCGCGCGTACTCCGAGCCGATGTCGATGCAGAACTCGCACCCGACGACCGTCGCGGCCTTCAGGACGGCGAGCTCGCGCAGGCGCTCGGGCACCCGCTTGGGCTTTTCGACCGCCCGGTTGAAGCCGACGAACCAGTACATCAGCCGTGGGTTCTTGGCGTAGACACCGGTTGACTCAACAATCTCTGCGCCGTACTGGCGCCGGGCGAAGAAGGTGGCGATCCGGGCCTGCATTCCGGTGGCGGGAGCGACGCGCGGGGTCATGGACGGCAAGGTACTGCGGTGGTCTGGCCTCGCACAGGACCAGTTCCGCGCGTCGCGGCCGGACCGCCGCGGCTTCGGAGATCAGCCGCCGCGGTGAAACCACGGGTCGGTGTTGAGCGCGGCGGCGAGCGCGGCGGCGCCGTCCTGGAGGATCGGCGGGCCGTGGGTGGTGAGGATGCGCTCGGCGGGGAGGCCGCGCAGCGGGTCGAGCGTCGGGGAGAAGCGGCTGCGGTAGAACGCGATCTGCTGGGCGTCGCGTGGCTTCTGGGCCCACATGCGCAGCTTGCCGTCGGGGTTGGTGACGAGCGCGTCGCCGAAGGCGAGCGCCTTGTGCGACGGCAGCCAGAGCGGCAGCTCGGTTCGACGTGGGCTGCCGATCGCATGGGCGATGGTGCCCGCGGGGCCAGGGACGCCGGGCTCCAGGATCGTGAAGGCCTTCGTGTCGGCGAGTCGGCCGCGCACGGTCTTCGGGCCGTGGATGTGGGCTGCGTAGCGGTCGCGCAGCGGCTCGGCCGAGCGCACGTGGTAGCCGATCGTGATGAGGATGTGCGTGGTCTTGGCGGTCCCGGCGAGGGCGTCGAGGCGCTCGAGCACGGCGCCGGCGTTCCCGTCTTCCTCGCCGTTGGGCAGGAGCGGGTCGAGCAGGAGCAGCTCGTCGCCGGCGACGAGCGCGTAGCTGGCGACCTCGGCGCCGAACGTGTCGGTGGGATGCCATTCGGGATGGCGGGCGGTCCAGCGCCAGAGATCCGGCGCGATCTCCGCGACGCTCATGCCATGTCCTCCGGGATCCGCACAGCCTGGCCGGTGACGTGGATGGCGCCGTCGCCTGTATCGAGGTCGATGAGCAGCAGGCTGGGTCGGCCCATGTCGTCGCCCTGGTGGATGGTCACCCGCGCGGGTAGCGTCACCAGCTCCAGCGCGCGGAGGTAGGCGCCGAACGCGGCCGCCGCGGCACCCGTCGCCGGGTCCTCGACGACGCCTCCGACCGGGAACGGGTTGCGCGCGTGGAAGGTCGTCGGGTCTTCGCGGAAGACGAGGTCGACCGTGACGAGGTCGTGCTCGGACATGTAGCGCTTGAGCGCGTCGAAGTCGTAGTCCAGGTGGGCAAGGCGCTCGCGCGTGCGTGCGGCGAGGATCAGGTGACGTGCGCCCGCGTAGGCGATGCGGGGCGGCAGGTCTGGATCGAGGTCGGCGGCCGACCAGCGCAAGGCGGCCAGTGCGGGCGCGAGCTCGTCGTCGGTCGGTGGCGGCGCAAGGTGTGGCGCGACGCTGCTGAGCGTCGCGGTGATGGCTGCGTCGTCGGCCTGCGTGCGCACGGCCACCGGTCCGGCCTTGGTGTTGAGGACGATGGCGCCGGCGCCGTCGCGCTGCGCGAGTGCGACGGCGGTCGCGATCGTCGCGTGACCGCAGAACGGGACCTCGGCCGCGGGGCTGAAGTAGCGCACGTCGTACGTGTGGTCGGCGCCGGCACGGGTGAGAAACGCGGTCTCCGAGTATCCGACGTCGGCTGCGATCGCCTGCATCGTCGCGTCGTCGAGCGCCGTTGCGTCGAGCACCACGCCTGCAGGGTTGCCGCCTTCGGGGATGTGGGTGAAGGCGGCGAGGCGCAGGATCTCGGTCATGTGCTGTTGAGCGTAGTGTCGCGATTGAAAAATTTGCGCGCAGTGGTCACTGGCATGCTGCCCGGAACCGCGCAACACGACACGAGGCTCAGCGCCCGCGGCGGGCCAATGCGGCGCCGGTGAGGCAGAGCGCGCCGCCGGCGATGGCAAGGGCCGGAGGGGTCTCACCGAAGTACGCCCAGCCCATCAGGGTCGCCAACGGCGGGACGAGGTAGGTGGTGGCTCCCATCCGCCCGGCGCTCGTGTGCGACAGGGCGTAGGCCCAGGTCGTGAACGCGACCGCGGTGGGGAAGAGGCCGAGGTAGACCGTCCAGGCGAGGCTCTTGCCGCCGGCGTCGCCCAGCTCGCCGACGAGCTGGGGTCCGAAGGGCAAGCAGCATGCCGCGCCGATCAGACATGCGAGCCACGTGATCGTCAGGGGGGACGTCCGGCTCAGCAGCGGCTTCTGGGCGACCACGCCGCCGGCATAGGCGACCGCGGCGACCAGGCAGAGCAGCGTGCCCGTGTTCGGCGTGAGCCCGTCGTCGGAGGTGGCGATGCCGATGAGGACCGTGCCGGCGAAGGCGACCGCGCAGCCGGTGAGCAGCGCGCGCGGGAAGCCCTCCTGCAGGAGCACACCGGCGAGCACGGCGATCAGGACCGGGCCGACGTTGACGAGCATCGCGGCCGTCCCGGCGTCGACGTGGCGCTCGGCCTCGTTGAGCGCCACGTTGTAGATCCCGAACCAGAGGACGCCGCACAGCGCGAGGCGCGGCACGTCGGCGCGCGGGGGCAGTGGCGCGCGGCGTGCGGCGACCAAGGTGCCGAGCGCGAGGCTGCCAACCAGCAGCCGGGCCAGCGAGAGCGCGCCGGCGGAGAGATCGTGGCCGGCGGCGCGAATCCCGACGAACGCCGATGCCCAGAGCGCCACGGTCGTCAGCGCGGCCGCGAGGACGAGGGCGGTGGCGCGGGTGGGCGGCGCTGACTGGACGGTGGTCGTGGTCATGAGAAGGGTGACGCTCCGAGCGTGACGGTTCGGACGTCACGCGAAGGTGTCGGTCTGTGCCAAACGTGTGGAGGAACTCGTTCGTGAGAGCGAGGATCGGGCCGATCGGTCGCACGGTCCCCTACCGTCGACAGCCACATGAGCACCGCCATCGACACCCGCGCCGAACAGCACCTTCAGGCACTCGCCGGCCCGCAGGCGCAGTTCCGCGAGCATCAGCTCGACGCCGTGCGCGACCTCGTCGAGGATCGTGCGCGCGTCCTCTGCGTGCAGCGGACGGGTTGGGGCAAGTCGGCCGTCTACTTCGTCGCGACCGCGCTGCTGCGGGAGGCCGGTGCGGGACCGACGCTGATCGTCTCCCCGCTGCTGGCGCTGATGCGCAATCAGATCGACGCGGCGCGCAAGCTCGGCCTACGGGCGCACACCATCAACTCGACCAACCGCGACGCCTGGAGCGAGGTCTCGGCCCTGCTGGAGGCCGACGCCGTCGATCTGCTGCTGATCAGCCCCGAGCGGCTCAACAACCCGCAGTTCCGCGAGCAGATGCTGCCGGTCTTCGCCGCCCGTGTCGGCCTGCTGGTGGTCGACGAGGCGCACTGCATCTCGGACTGGGGCCACGACTTCCGGCCGGACTACCGCCGCATCGGCGAGATGCTCGACCGGCTGCCCGAGGGCGTCGGCGTGCTGTGCACGACCGCGACGGCCAACGACCGTGTGGTGGCCGACGTCTCCGAGCAGCTCAGCGCGGGGCGCGATGCGGATGAGCTGCGGACCTACCGTGGCGCGCTGGGCCGGTCGAGCCTGCGCTTCGAGGTCGTCGATCTCCCGTCGCAGGCCGATCGCCTGGCATGGCTGGCCGAGCATCTGCCCGAGCTGCCCGGCTCGGGCATCGTCTACACCTTGACCAAGCGCGACGCCGAGCTCGTCGCGACGTGGCTGTCGGGCCGCGGCATCGCGGCCGAGGCCTACAGCGGCGAGGTCGAGACCGGTCGTCGCATCGACGTCGAGGATCGGCTGCTGCGCAACGAGCTCAAGGCGGTGGTGGCGACCAGCGCCCTTGGCATGGGCTATGACAAGCCCGACCTCGGCTTCGTGGTGCACTACCAGGCGCCTGGCTCGGTCATCTCCTACTACCAGCAGGTCGGCCGCGCGGGCCGCGGCATCGATCGCGCCGAGGTCGTGCTGCTGCGTGGCGCCGAGGACAAGCGCATCCAGGACTTCTTCATCGAGCAGGCGTTCCCGCGCCGGGAGGTCGTCGACCGCGTGCTCGAGCATCTCGAGTCCGTCGGCGGTGATGGGGCCACGACCCAGGAGCTGATGGCGCAGGTCAACCTCGGCAAGACGCGCATCGAGGGATTGTTGAAGGTGTTGGACGTCGAGGGCGCGGTCACACGAGCCGGCACGCGCTGGATTGCGCAGTCGGGGACGACCTGGGGCTACGACGCCGAGCGCTACGGGCGCATCACCGAGCTGCGCCGGCGAGAGCAGGCGGCGATGGCCGTCTTCGGCGCAGACGGACGCTGCCTCATGCGGGCGCTGCAGGAAGAGCTCGACGATCCGGATCCTCAGGATTGCGGCCGCTGCTCGGTCTGCGCCGGCCCGAGGTTCGACGGACCGCTGGACCCCGTCCTCGTGCGCGATGGCGCGCTGCATCTGCGGTCGCGGCCGGTGATCCTCGAGGTCAAGAAGATGGCACCCGATCCCGAGGGCCGGATGAAGAAGCTTGCCGACGGCGTGCGGGCCGAGGAAGGGCGCGCGCTGGCGCGGCTGGGCGACGGTGGCTGGGATCCGCTCGTGCAGCGTGGGCGGGCCGGCGGGCGCTTCGACGACGAGCTGGTGGCGGCCGCCGCCGAGTCCATTCGCACCTGGGGGGCGCCGGTGCGCTGGGTCACGGCGGTTCCGTCGCTGCGCTCCGGTCCACTGGTGCCCGAGTTCGCGCAGCGGTTGGCAGCGGCGCTCGGACTGCCGTTCTCACCGGTCCTGCAGCGCGTGGGTGACGGGCCACCACAGCGAGAGATGGCCAACGCGCCACAGCAGGTCGCCAACGTGCGCGGGGCCTTTGCGGTCGCCGGGGCGATCCACGCCGAGCCGGTGCTCCTGGTCGACGACGTCCGCTTCAGCGGCTGGACGCTGGCGATGGTGGCCGGTCAGCTCCGTCAGAAGGGCGCCGGTCCGGTCTTCCCGTTCGCCCTGGCGACGGCGTTCTAGCGGCGACGTCGGCCGGGCGGCGGACGGCAAGGGCGCTCGGATGCCCTGACGCGCTCATCCGTTTTCGCGCCAGGGCACCGAAGTTCAGCTGCGGCCACGGCCCGACAAGGGGGTACCGGAACCGTGGCCGCAGCGCGATGGTCAGGGAACAGGAGCCTTTGGTCACTACCGCAACGGTGGGAACTGCGCCATCAATGTCCGCATACGGCCGTCAGGGGCCGGGACTGGTCGATCGGCGAGGGCGGTCACGGGCTGCAGCCCGCGCAGCGCTCCAGTGGTCAGGACGGCATCGGCGGTTTCGAGCTCGGCAAGCGCGAGCGGGCGCTCGGCGACCGGGATTCCCAGCTCGCGCGCCCACGCCAATGCTCGGGCTCGCGTCACGCCCGGCAGGATGCGTCCGTCCAGCGGTGGCGTCACGAGGGTTCCGTCGATCCAGGCCAGGACGTTGGCCCGCGTCGTCTCCAGCACGCCGCCGTTGAGGTCGACGAGGAGCGGCACGGCGCCAACCTCGGCGGCACGTTCGTCGAGCGCGTCGATCAGCTGCCGATCGCGCCACTTGCGGTCGCCGAGGCCGCCCGGCACGGCGACCGCGAGCAGCCGCTGCGTCCCGTCGCCCGGGGCAGGCAGCGGCGCGACCTGCAGGCCGATCTCGCCCGTGGGATCGAGCAGCACCCGTAGGCGACACGGCCCGCCCTGCTCGAGCGCCGTGTGGCGGACGAGCGCGGCGAGCGCATCGGGGAGGGCGACGTCGTAAAGCGTTGCCGCGGCGTCTGCGAGCCGCGCGAGGTGCGCCTCCAGCGCGATCGCCACGCCATCGCGCACCAGGATCGTCTCCAGGACGCCGGCGACGGGGTCGGGACGCGCGACGGGATGGGCACCGAGACGGGGCGGGACGAGCGGGTGGCGCGCCAGGTCGCCGGCGGCGTCGTCCGCCGGGGCCGCGTCCTCCAGCTCGCCGCCGATCGCCGCCAGCAGCGGCCGGGCCTTCGCCAGCGCCTCGGCGGCCTCGGCGGCAGGGTCGGAGTCGGCGACCACGCCGCCGCCGACGTCCAGCCAGGCATGGCCGTCGATGCACTCGAAGGTCCTGATCGCCACGCTCAGCTCGAGGCCCGCGGTCGGGCTCGCGAAGCCGATCGCGCCACAGAACGCCTGGCGCGCGGTGCTCTCCAACGCGCTGATGACGTCCATCGCCGCGAGCTTCGGCGCGCCAGTGACCGATCCGGGCGGAAAGAGCGCGGCGACCAACGCACCATCACCTACATCTTGGCGACGGCACCCGCTGACCTCGCTGACCAGATGCCACACGCCGGCGTGGGGGCGGACCTCCGCGAGCGCGGTCACCGCGATCGACCCCGGCTCGCTGACGCGCCCGAGGTCGTTGCGCATCAGGTCGACGATCATGACGTTCTCGGCGCGGTCCTTCGCCGCGCCGGCGAGCTCGGCGCGCTGCGCCTCGGCGGCGATCGCGTCTGCCGGTCGCGGACGGGTGCCCTTGATCGGAGCCGTGTGCACCGTGTCGCCCGTCCGTGCGACGAACAGCTCCGGCGACAGGCTGGCCACCGCGCCCCACGGTCCCGAGAGCCATGCCCCGCGATCCGGTGCCAGCGCGGTCACGCCGCGGGTGAACAGGTCGACGGCATCTCCCTCGACGCTTGCGTGCAATCGCAGCGACAGGTTGGCCTGGAAGAGGTCGCCGGCTGCGATCCGCTCACGGCAGGCCGCCACCGCGCGGGCGTGCGCCGCCGGCGACGGGCTCGCCCGCCACGGTCCGGAGGCCACGCGCCGCGGCCCGTCGACCCCGGAGGCCACGCGCGCCGACAGCTCCGCCAGGCGCCGCTCCAGCGCGTCGGCGCGGGCGTCGGTCCACAGCGCCTCGAACCACCACTGCCCATCGACGTCGCATCGCAGCAGGTGGTCATAGAACGCGAGCATCGCCGCCGGCAGCCGCTCACCGGCGGGTGCGGGCGGCGGTGGCCCCAGCGTCTCCAGCCGGCGGCCGAGGCCGTAGCCCAGCGCCCCGAACCATCCACCGCCGACGAAGCCCGTCGGGGGCTCGTCGCGCAGCGGTGGCTGCTCGTCGAGCAGCGCGAACGGATCCTCATGCTCGGGGTCGGCGACTCGCAACGGCACACCGCCGGCCAGCGCCGCTGCGCCCGCCCAGCGGCCGATCAGCGCGAACGGCCGGACGTCGTCACGCATCAGCAGCCCCGCATGCTCGGCGGCCACGTCGCCATCCAGCGCGACGCGCACCGCGCGGACCTCCGAGGAGGCTGCGCCGCGGATCGCGACGGGGGTGGACGTCGGCTGCATCCCCACCATTGTCGCGCGCGGCGAGCCAAACGGCCTGAAACGGCATAGGCGCGCCACGTCGGCGACGGTAGAGTCGCCGCATGGCCACGGATGCCACGCCGACGCGCGGGCGGCCCAGAAGTGCCGTTGCCGATCAGGCCATCTTCGCGGCGACGCGCCGGCTGCTCGACGAGGCGGGCTACCACGGGCTCACGGTAGAAGGGGTCGCCGCGGAGGCCGGGGTGGCCAAGACCACCATCTACCGGCGCTATGCCAACAAGGCACTGCTCGTGCTCGACGCGATGGACCAGGCGGCACGCGACGCGCCGGTCGCGCTGCCGGACACCGGGACGTTCCGCGGTGACCTGCTCGCGGTCGCGCTGCTCGTGCGCGAGGAGGTCGCGCCGAGCTCGCCGTCGTCGGTCGGCGCGGCCCTGCTCGGCGAGGCCAGCCACGATGTCGTCGTCGCCGAGCGGCTGCGGGACTTCGCCGACTTCCGCTTCGATCAGGGCCGGCCGGTGTATGAGCGTGCGAAGGCGCGCAACGAGCTGCGCGCCGACGCCGATTGGCGCGTCGTCGCCGAGCTCATCGTCGGCTGGATCTTCCATGCGTCGATCGTCAGCCGCCGCGTGCCCGACGATGCGGTGCTCGAGCACGCCGTCGAGCTCGTGATCTCCGGTCTGGAGCCCCGCTTGGCCCGCAATGGGCCGGATGCAGCCACGGGCTAGGCTGGTGGGCATGCTTGACCGGCGCAGGGTGGTCCGGACGTTGCTCGGCGGCGCAGCGATGGTGGGCCTGCTCGCGCTTGTCGTCGGCGTGGCCAACGCCGTCGTGCTGCTCGGCGGACGCGGCGCGAAGACCGATCCGCAGGCAGTGCCCCATGCCCAGGCCGCCCTGGTGCTCGGCGCGCTGGTCCAGCCCGACGGCCGGCCGTCCGGGATGCTCGAGGACCGCATCCGCGCCGCGGCGGCGCTGTATCGCGAGGGCCGCGTGGACAAGGTCCTGGCCTCGGGCGACCACGGCCGGCCCGACTACGACGAGGTCAACGCGATGCGGCGCGAGCTCGTGCGGCTCGGCGTGCCCGATGACGACGTCTTCACCGATCACGCCGGCTTCGCCACGCTCGACAGCGTCGTCCGGGCACGCAAGGTCTTCAACGTCCACAGCGTCGTCGTCGTGACCCAGCCGTTCCACATGCCGCGGGCGCTGTGGCTGGCCCGTCGCGCCGGCCTGACCGCGTACGGCCTCGAGGCCGGGGCCGGCACCAGCTACGGCAGCAAGGGCACCATCTCACGCGTCCGCGAGGTGCTCGCGCGGACCAAGGCGTTGGGCGACGTCCTCACGGGTGCCCAGCCGAAGTTCCTCGGACCGCGCATCGACATCGCCGGCAGCGCCGACGCCAGCCGCGGCTGAACGTCCGGCGAGGTCGGCGCTCGCCGTTTGGCATCCTCGACCGATGTCGCCCCGCGCCCTGCTGCTGGCCGCCTCCGTCGCGGCCGCGACCCTCGTCGCCTGTGGCAGCGACGGTGACGGAGCCGGCGCCACCACCCCGGCGACCGGCGGTGCCGATACGACCACCACCACGACCACGGCGACCAAGGCCGCCGGCCGCGGCGTCAAGCTCGTCAAGGTCGGCAGCTTCGACCAGCCGCTCTACGTCACCGCGCCGCCGGCCGACCGCCGGCGGATCTTCGTCGTCGGGCAGGCTGGGCAGATCGACGTCGTCCGCGCCGGACGCAAGCTCCCGACGCCGTTCCTCGACATCCGCAGCCGCGTCACCTCCGGTGGTGAGCAGGGACTGCTCGGCCTTGCCTTCGCCCCCGACTACGCGCGCTCCGGGCTGTTCTACGTCTACTACACCGGCAAGGACGCCAAGGAGCATCTCGTCGAGCTCCACCGCAAGAGCGAGGACCTCGCCGACCCGGCCAGTGCTCGCACCGTCTTCGTCCACGACGATCCCGAGCCCAACCACAACGGCGGCCAGCTCGCCTTCGGCCCGGACGGGCTGCTCTACATCGGCACCGGCGACGGCGGTGGTGGCAACGACCAGCACGGCGCGCGCGGCAACGCCCAGAACCTGGGCTCGCCGCTGGGCAAGATCCTGCGCATCGATCCGCGCGCCGATGGCTCCAAGCCCTTCACGGCCCCGTCGAGCAACCCGTTCGTCCACCGCGCCGGCGCCCTGCCCGAGATCTACGCCTACGGCCTGCGCAACCCCTGGCGCTTCTCGTTCGATCGCGCCAACGGCGACCTCGTCATCGGCGACGTCGGCCAGGACGCCGTCGAGGAGATCGACTTCGCCCGCAAGGGCACGGCCCGCGGCGCGAACTTCGGGTGGCGCCCCTTCGAGGGCCGCCGGCGCAACTTCGACGAGCCCGCGCCCGGCGCGAGGCTCCCGGTCCTCACCAAGAGCCACGACGACGGCTGGTGCTCGATCACGGGCGGCTACGTCGTGCGCGACCGCGCGGTGTCCGCCCTCTACGGCCGCTACGTCTACGGCGACTACTGCAAGGGCCAACTGCGCAGCGCCCGCCTCTCCGGCGGCAATGCGAGCGGAGACCAGGCGATTCCCGGCCTCAAGACGATCAGCGGGCTGGCCTCTTTCGGCGAGGACGCGGCCGGTCGCGTCTACGTCGTCGCCCAAGGCGACGGCACGGTCTACCGGTTCGCCGCACGCTGACGCGGCCGCCGGAGATCGCGTCCTCTCGCACAAACGTCCAGCCTGCTCAACCCAGGCCTCAAGATTGTTCGGGAGTTGCCGCTTAAAAGGCGAGAGGCGCCCCCTAGGGGACGCCTCGAACAACCAACAACTCGCCGTGTAGGAACTTAGTTCTTGTAACCCACGGTGCACCCCCAAAGACGTTCGCGCTGCGCACCACCGCAGCGACTTGCGGACGGACGGATTGTCAGAACGACACGGCGCCCCGCCTGCCAGCAGCGGCGCCGTTTCGTCGTTGACAAGGAGCAGTTTCTACTCCATGCGTCCAGCGCACCATCCCCAAACTTGGGGATCGGACATGTCTATGGACGGATGTCCTAGCCGGTTGGGTTTATGTGCCCCTGGCCTCCAGGCCACATATGCAGGGCTTTCAGCCTGCCTGGGCGCGGCTTTTCGGCGCCGATGAGCGCACCTCGCGCCCGCGATCGGGCCGCTGAGTCCTAAGCGGCCTGGGGGAGCGCGTAGCCCCGGACACGGGCATCGAAGTCGAGCTCGCGCTCGAAATCGGCGTCCGTGGTGTGCTGGAACTGCAGCCCGCTGCGCTCGACGATGCGGATGAACGTCTCGACCAGGTCGCCGTCGAGCTGGGCGCCGGAGACCCGGCGCAGCTCGGCGATCGCCTCGGCCTGGGACACCGGGTCGCGGTAGGAGTCGCGGGCGGTCATCACGTCGTAGGTGTCGGCGATCGAGATCATTTTCGACAGCAGGGGGATCTTGTCGCCGGTCAGCCCGCGGGGGTAGCCGCGGCCGTCGATGCGCTCGTGGTGGGCGAGGATGATCTCCGCCACCGGTCCGTAGCCGTTGATGCGGCGCACGAGGCGCGCGCCCTGGTACGGATGGGTGCGGACGATCTTCCAGTCGTCGTCGTCGAGCTTGCGGTTGGCGAGCAGGATCCGGTCCGGGAAGGCGAACTTGCCGATGTCGTGCAGCAGGCCGGCGGTGTGAACCAGCTCCTGCTCTGCGGGCGTGCAGCCGACGTCCTCGGCGATGGCGCGGGCGTAGCGCGCGACGGCGGCGCTGTGGCGGGCCGTCATGCGATCGCGCAGCGACAGCGTCTGGACCAGCGCGGCGAGGACGCCGACCTGCAGCGAGGCGAGCTGCGTCGAGCGCGCTTCGAGCTGCTCGGCGCGGTCCTGGGAGAGCAGCAGCTCCCGCGTCAGGATCTGGAAGAGGAAGAGGGCGATGAGGACCGCGACCAGGGCCGGAAGGCCGACGGTCTGGTAGGTCGCGGCGCTGATGACCGTCAGCGCGCCCGCGAGCGCCTCGGAGGGCATCAGCGGGACGAGGATCGTCCGCACCGAGCGCCCGAGCGGCACGCCGTCGGTCCAGACGTGCGGGACGGCGATCAGCAGGAAGTTCAGGAGGTTGACGCCGGCGAAGACCGCTGCGACGCCGAGCGCCTGGTTGACGCCGTCGCCGCCGTCGACGTGCAGGGCGCGGGCGGCGAGGCCGCCGGCCAGGGGGAAGACCGAGAACGTGCTGGCGTTGGAGAGCAGCGCCGCCGGCTTGTCGCGCAGGCGGTGCGCGTCGGTGGCGACGGTCAGCAGGCCGATCGCGACGGCGGGCGCCGGACCGAGGACGACCATCGCCAGGACGAGCGCGATGAACGACCCCGTGAGGCGCATGCTGGCGGTCTCGATCGCCATCGCGTCGGAGGCGATCGCGAGCGCCGCGAGGAGGACGACGAGGCCCGCCGGATCCCAGTCCGAGGCGCGGGACGTCACCACGGCACCGGCAAGCGATGCCGCGAGGAGCAGTCCGTGCGTCACGACGAGGGTCCTACGGCCCATTACGCCCCGCTTATCGGCCCGTTTGGCCAAATCCTTAGCTCAGGCCGCACCGCGTCGCGGCCGGGCGGGCCTTTACATTGGGCACGTGTCGCCAGTAAGGAGATCGCTTCGCGTGCGCGGATTCCCGGCGCTCGCGACGTCGTACGCGATCAACGAGCTGGGCGACAACCTGGGGGTCATCGCCCTGGCGATTCTGGTTCTCGACCGGACCGGATCGGCCCTGGCGGTGACCGCGCTGTTCGTGGCCGGCAAGTTCGTGCCGGCGTTCGTCGCCCCGGCGCTGACCGCCGGCCTCGACCACCAGCGCGTCAGCCGCGTGCTGCCGGCGCTCTACGTGCTGGAGGCGGGCGCCTTCGCCGCCCTCGCGGCGATCTCCCACGCCTTCTGGCTGCCGGCGATCTTGATCTTCGCCTTCGCCGACGGGCTGATGGCGCTCACCGCGCGCGGGCTCTCGCGCGGCGCGATCGCGGCGGTCCTGACCCCGGCCGGCGTCCTGCGTGAGGGCAACGCGCTGATCAACGTCGCCTTCGCGGTCATGAGCGCGGCCGGGCCGGTGCTGGCGGGCCTGATCGTGCACGAGTGGGGCGTGGCGACGGCGCTGTGGCTCGACGCGGCGTCGTTCATGGCCGTGGCCCTCCTGCTGCTGGCCAGCGCGCGCAGCCTGCCCGAGCCCGAGCCGGGCCCGCGCGAGCGCTGGCGTGCGCGCGTGCGCGACGGCCTGGAGTACGTGCGTGGCCATCCGACGGTCGGGCGGCTGATCGTCGGTCAGTCGGTCGCGATCCTGTTCTTCACGCTGATCATCCCGATCGAGGTCGTCTACGCGAAGGAGACGCTGAACTCCACGAGCCTCGGCTTCGGCCTCCTGATCGCGTCATGGGGCGGCGGGATCGTGCTCGGCTCGGCGCTCTTCGCCCGGGCGCGCGGTCGGTCGATGGGCACGCTCGTGCTGGTCTCGACCGCGGCGATCGGCGCCGGCTATGCGGTGATGGCGGGCGCGCCGACGCTGCTGGTCGCGTGCCTGGGGTCGGTGCTCGGTGGGACGGGCAACGGCGTGCAGTGGGTCGCGGTCATGACGGCGTTGCAGGAGGCCGTCGAGGATCGCTACCAGGCCCGCGCCGCGGGGCTGCTGGAGTCGGCGGCGGCGGCGGTGCCCGGTGTGGGCTACATCGTCGGAGGCGTGCTGACGGCGGCGGTGTCGCCGCGGCTGGCCTACGCGGTGTCGGCGGTCGGCGTCGCGGTGGTCGTCGTCGTGTGGGCGCGGCGGCCGATCGTGCCCGATCGCGTCACGGTCTGAGCCGCGCGGCCTGCGTAGGCTGGCGCTCATGACCGACCCGCTCGCCGAGCATGACGTGGAGCTGGTGCGGGCTGCCAACCCGTCGCCGCTGACGCTGTCGGGAACCAACACCTGGCTGGTCGGGCGCGATCCGTGCTGGGTGGTCGATCCGGGGCCCGATCTCACCGAGCACGTGGCGGCGGTGCTGGCGGCGGCCGCGCCGCGCGGCGGCATCGGCGGGATCGCGGTGACCCACGACCACGCCGACCATGTCGGCGCGGTCCCGGGGCTGGTCGCGGGCGCGGGCGGTGAGGTCGTCGTGCACGCCGCGCGCCTGGCGGGCTCGGTGGCGACCGCCGACGGCGACGCGGTCGGGCCGCTGCGCGCGATCGCCGTTCCCGGCCACGCGCCGGATCTCCTCTGCTTCGCGCTCGGTCGCGTCGTCTGCTTCACCGGCGACGCGGTCCTCGGCGAGGGCAGCGTCTTCATCGCCCCGGACCCGGGGGCGCTGGCCGGCTACCTGGCGGGGCTGAAGCGACTGCGCGAGTACGGCTTCGCGGTGCTCGCGCCCGGCCACGGGCCGGTCGTGCTCGACGCCGACGCCAAGCTGGCCGGCTACCTCGAGCATCGCCTGGACCGCGAGCGCCGGCTGGTCGCGGCGCTGGACGGCGGCGCGCGCACGCTCGACGCGCTGCTGGACGCCGCGTGGGACGACGTGCCGGATGCCCTGCGCCTGCCGGCGACCGTGACGCTCGTCGCCCACCTCGACAAGCTCGCCGAGGAGGGCCGGCTGCCCGAGGGCGTCGAGGGCCGGCCGGCGTGGTTCGCGCAGATCGGCCGCCACGCGCACTGAGACGGTCGCGCCGCCTGCGGTCTACCCTTGACCGTCGATGCTCGCCAACGCCTATGCCATCTTCATCTGCGTCGTCTGCGTCATCGGGATCGCCTGGATCATCTGGGTGATGCGCCACGGCGACGAGGATCGCCACGAGGAAGACCGTGCGCGGCTCTTCTTCGACGAGCACGGTCACTGGCCCGACGAGACGCCCGAGCAGGCCGCGGCCGAGCGCGCGGCGATCGCCGCCACGACAGGCGCCCCGGTGCCACCGGTCAGCCAGGCCTCGCCGGACGGCCTCGTCTAACCCTGGCGCAGGTTCTTCTCGGCCAGCGCCATCGCCGCGGTGAGCGGCGTCGTGCCGGCCGTCTGCGCGTCGTCGTAGATGCGGCGCAGCGTGTCGCCGATGCCGGCCACGCGGGCGGTCGCGCGGCCGGGGTCATAGCCCTTGGGGTCGAGCTCGACGGCGATGTTGACGATGCCGCCCGCGTTGGCGACGAAGTCCGGCGCCCACAGGACGCCGCGCTCGCGCAGCAGGTCGGCGACATCGGAGGCGGCGAGCTGGTTGTTCGCGGCGCCCGCGATGGCCGGCGTCTGTAGCTGCGGGACGGTCTCGTGGTCCAGGACGCCGCCCAGCGCGCACGGCACCAGCACGTCGACGGCGGCGCTCATCGCCTTGGCCGGCGTCGTCCAGGTCGCGCCCAGGCGCGCGGCCTCGTCGCGCTTGGCCGGGTCGATGTCGGCGACGAGGAGCCGCGCGCCGGCCTTGGCCAGCAGCTTGGCCACGCGGAGGCCGACGTGGCCGAGGCCGACGACGGCGATCGTGCGTCCGCGCAGCGACGTCGAGTCGAAGGTGCGCTCGACCGTCGCCTCGACCGCATGGAGGACGCCGAGGGCCGTGAAGGGGCTCGGGTCGCCGGAGCCGCCCGCGCGCCGTGAGAGGCCGCTCACGTGGCTCGTGGCCTTGGCGATGACGGTCATGTCGCGCGTCGAGGTGCCGACGTCCTCGGCGGTGACGTAGCTGCCGCCGAGCCGCTCGACGGTCTCGCCGAAGTCGATGAGCGCGGCACGCCGGCGCTTGGCGTCCAGCGGCTTGCCGGACTGCAGGACGATGACGCCCTTGCCGCCGCCCAGCGGCAGACCGGCGACCGCCGACTTGTAGGTCATGCCCTCCGACAGCCGCAGGGCATCGCGGATCGCCGCGCGGTTGTCGTCGTAGGTCCACATCCGGCAGCCGCCCAGCGAGGGGCCGCGGACCGTCGAGTGGACGGCCACGATGCAGAACAGCCCCGTGCGCGGGCCACGCCGCACGTAGAGCTCCTCGTGGTCGAGTGTCGCGAGGTAGCGCTCGATGGGGGCGACCTTAGCGGGGCGGATGCGCTGTGGCGCTCAGCCCGCGGGTGGTGCTGACGCGCCCTGCGCGACGGGGCTCGCGACCGATGCGGGCGGGCTTGCCGGGGCGCTCGTGCCGCCGGCGCCTGCTGCGGTCGTCGTGCCGGTGCCGGTCGCGGTCGTCGGCTCGCTGCCGGTGGCCGTGGTGGAGCCGGTGCCAGTCGTCGTCGGGCCGCCCGCCGTCGCGGTGCCCGTGGACGTCGTCCCGTTCCCCGTGCCGGTCGTGGCGCCCGTCGTGCCGTTGCCGCCCGTCGCCGTGGCGTCCTCGTCGGGCGCCTGCAGCCCGCCGCTGGTCGCCTCCAGCTTGGGAACGTCGGTTCCGGTGGAGGAGACGGGGTCGTCGCCGGCCGCGCGTACGTGGGCGACATGCGGTGCGACCGCGGCGCTGTGAGCGGGCTTGACCTTGACGGGCAGGGCGACGTGGCGCCCTGGGTCGATGCGGTGCTGCGTGGAGATCGGGACGGCCACGTGCTCGGCCGCGACGCGGCTGACGTGGGCGGCGGGCGTGCGGTGATGCTCGGCGTTGCGCTCGACCGTCGCCGCCCCGCCACCGACGACGGCAGCGGCTGCCACCACGGCGGCGACCTTGCCCGCCGTCGCGGCCACCGCGCCGGTGCCGATCGTGGCGGCGGTGGTCCCGCCGGCCGCGGCGCCCGCGCCACCGCCGAGGAACGCCGCGCCGCCACCCGCCGCGGCGCCCGAAGAGGCGCCGCCGATCCCGAGGATCTTCGCGATCGCCGTCAGCGGGCCGGAGGCCGGCGCCAGGCCGTTGAGCTGCTTCTCGACGCCACGCAGCGCGGTGCGGTAGTCGCGGCAGCCGCCGCACTCGCGCAGGTGCTTGCGCGACCGGCCGCTGGCGCGCACGCCGCGGTCGAAGGCGGTGGCGAGGTCGGTCCGGATCTCCACGCACGCGGTGTCGCGGGCCTCGATGGCCTCCACGAGACCCACACGCGCCCGCACGAGCAAGGACTTCACCGCCGGGACGGTGACGCCCAGCGCCTCTGCCAGGTCGTTGTAGGAGAGCCCCTCCATCTCGCGCATCAGCAGTGCTGAGCGCTGCTGGTCGGGCAACGCGCGGACGTCGGCGATCAGCCGGCGCAGGTCGTCGCGCCGCTCCGCCTCGGCCATCGGGTCCGACGGGACGCCGCGGTTGAGCTCGTAGATGTCCTCGGGCGCGGGCGCGGGCCGCCGGATCTGGTCGATGCAGCGGTTGTGCGCGACGCGGTAGAGCCACGCGCGCAACGCGATCGGCCGCCGATCGGCCCGCAGCGCGTTGTAGGCGCGCAGGAAGACGTCCTGCAGGACGTCCTCGGCGTCGGAGGCCGAGCCGCTGAGCATCTGCCGCGCATAGGCGAAGAGCCGTTGGCGGTAGCGGTCGTGGATGATCCCGAACGCCTCGTCGTGGCCGGCTCGGAAGAGCGCCAAGAGCTGGTCGTCGGTCCGCAGGCGCAGCAGGGGGCCGGCGAGCGAGACGCGACTGAGACCGACGGGATGGGATAGCGCTGAAGCTTCCACAGTAGTCCTCCACCGACTCTAACGGAGCCTGAAGAGGAAGGTTTCGCGTTTCTCAGGAAATCTTCACGAGGCCCCGAGCTTGACCATCACGTGCTTGACCTCGGTGTAGTCCTCCAGGGCATACATCGAGAGGTCCTTGCCGTAGCCCGACTGCTTGAAGCCCCCGTGCGGCATCTCGGACGCCAGCAGGACGTGGTTGTTGATCCAGACGCAGCCGAAGCGCAGGGCGTTGGAGACGCGCATCGCGCGGCCGATGTCGTTGGTCCAGACCGAAGAGGCCAGGCCGTAGGGCGTGCCGTTGGCCCAGGCGATCGCCTCCTCCTCGTCGCTGAAGCGCTGCACGGTGAGGACGGGGCCGAAGATCTCGTTCTGGATCATCTCGTCGTCCTGGCGCATGTTCGCGACGACGGTCGGCTCCAGGTAGAAGCCGGGCAGGTCGGGCTCGTTGCCGCCGGTGACGATCTCGGCGTGCGACGGCTTGCGCTCCAGGAAGCCCTCGACGCGGTCGCGCTGGCCCTCGCTGTTGAGCGGGCCGAGCGTCGTGTCGGGCGACTGCGTGTCGCCCAGGACGTAGCCCTTGGCCTCGTCGGCCAGGCCGGCGACGATGTCGTCGTAGCGCTTGGGCGCGACCAGGACCCGCGTCGCGGCCGTGCAGTCCTGGCCGGCGTTGTAGTAGGCGAAGCCGGCGATCTCCTCCACGACCGAGGCGACGTCGACGTCGTCGAAGACGACGACCGGCGCCTTGCCGCCCAGCTCCAGATGCACGCGCTTGAGCGAGTCCGCCGCGGACTTCGCCACGGCCTTGCCCGCGGCGACCGAGCCGGTGATGGAGACCATGTCGACGCCGTCGTGGGACACGATCGCCTTGCCGACGTCGTCGCCGCCGAGCACGACGTTGAGGACACCCTTGGGCAGGATCTCGGCGGCCAGCTCGGCGACGCGGACGATCGAGACCGGCGTCGACGGCGCGGGCTTGAGGACGACGGTGTTGCCGGTCGCCAGCGCCGGGCCGATCTTCCACACGACCATCATCAGCGGGTAGTTCCACGGCGCGATCTGGCCGACGACGCCGACGGGCTCGCGGCGGATGATCGACGTGTAGCCCTCGAGGTACTCGCCGGCGGGCTTGCCCTCCATCGTGCGCGCGGCGCCCGCGAAGAAGCGCAGGTTGTCGACCCAGACCGGCAGCTCGTCTTCCTTGACGGCCTCGATCGGCTTGCCGGCGTTCAGCGACTCCAGCTCGGCGATCTCCTCGCCGTGGGCCTCGATGGCGTCGGCGAGCTTGAGCAGCGCGAGCGCGCGCTCGCCCGGCGTGGTCGCGGCCCAGCCCGGAAAGGCGCGGCGGGCGGCGGCGACGGCGCGGTCGACGTCGACCGCGTCAGAGGACGCGGCCTGCCAGCTCTCCTGACCGGTCGCGGGGTTCAGGACAGGGCTCGTGGCGCCTTCTGCCGCCTCGACGAACTCCCCGTCGATGAAGTTGCGCAATGACTGCGTGACGGTGGTGCTCATGCGTTCGAACGTATCACCGCCTAGTCTTCCCGCCCGAGAACTCGGCCCGCCCGCCCCATGAGAAGGAACGCCAGCTTGACCAACGTCGTCATCACCTCCGCCGCGCGCACCGCGATCGGCTCCTATGGCAAGTCGCTTGCGGGCGTCGCGCCGACCGATCTGGGCGCGACGGCCGCGAAGGCCGCGATCGAGCGCGCGGGCATCACGCCAGAGCAGGTCGAACACGTCGTGTTCGGCAACGTCATCCACACCGAGACGGCCGACGCCTACATGGCGCGCGTCGTCGGCATGAAGGCCGGGATCCCGAAGGAGACGCCGGCCTTCACCGTCAACCGCCTCTGCGGCACGGGCGTCCAGGCGCTCGTCAGCGCCTGTCAGGCGATCCAGACCGGCGAGGCCGACGTCACGCTCGCCGGCGGCGCCGAGTCGATGAGCCGCGCGCCGATGTGGCTGACCCAAGGCCGCTGGGGCTCCAAGATGGGCCCGGCGCCGGTGGTCGATCCTGTCCAGGGCGCGCTCACCGATCCCTTCCACGACATCAAGATGGGCGTCACCGCCGAGAACCTGGCCGAGCGCATGGGGATCTCGCGCGAGGAGCAGGACGCGTTCGCGGTCGAGTCGCACCTGCGCGCGTCGAAGGCGCAGAGCGAGGGCCGCTTCGACGACGAGGTCGTCCCGGTCGCGGTGAAGGTCAAGCGCGAGGTCGTGGACTTCCTCAAGGACGAGCACATCCGTCACGGCGTCGACGCGGCCGGCATGGCCAAGCTGCCGACGATCTTCAAGAAGGACGGCGGCACGGTCACGGCGGGCAACGCGTCGGGCATGAACGACGCGGGCGCCGCGCTGGTGCTGATGAGCGACGCGAAGGCCGCCGAGCTCGGCGCGCCCGTGCGCGCGCGCGTGCTCGGCTACGCGTCGTGTGGCGTCGATCCCGAGATCATGGGCATCGGCCCGGTCCCGGCGGTCCGCAAGGTGCTTGACCGCACGGGCGTCTCGCTTGATGACATCGGCGTCATCGAGCTCAACGAGGCCTTCGCCGCCCAGGCGCTGGCGGTCATGAAGGACCTCGATCTCGACCCCGCCCGCGTGAACCCCAACGGTGGCGCGATCGCGCTGGGCCATCCGATCGCGGCGACCGGTGCGGCGATCACCGCCAAGTGCCTGTCGGAGATGGACCGCGGCGAGCATCAGTACGGCCTCGTGACGCTCTGCATCGGCGGCGGCCAGGGCATTGCCCTGCTGTTGGGCAGGGAGTAGCACCGCTCGCAGCGCCTTGGGCCGCGGAGGACAGGTACCCTCCGCGGTCCATGGCGCACTTCGAGTCCGACGCCGAGGTCTACGACCAGCTCGGCGGCATCCTGAACAACCTGGTGTACAACAGCGCTCGCCGTGAGCAGCTGCGCCAGGCCGATGCGGTGGTGCAGTTCGCCTTCCGCCAGCCGGACGCGACCGTCACGCTCGACGTGCGCGCCCACAAGCCGGCGCGCATCGATCTCGGTGAGACCAAGCTGCGCGCCGACGTCGTGCTGGCGATGGACGCCGACACCGGTCGCGCGCTGCTGACTGGCGAGCTGAGCCCGGCGCTCGCGCTCGCCCGCGGCGACGTGCGCACCAAGGGGCCGGTCGGCAAGGTGCTGCGCGTCGTGCCGGCGACGGTGGATGCCCATGAGGTCGAGGCCGATCTGGAGCCGGAGCCCGAGGCGCCTGCGCCTGCGGCTGAGGCGCCGGCCGCAGAGGCCGAGGCGCCCGCCGCCGAGAACGAGGCACAGGTTGCCGCGGCCGAGGTGCAGGCCGAAGCTGTGGAGGTCGAGGTCGCCGCGGGCGACGTCGAGACCGAGGCCGAGCCTGAGTCTGAGCCGGCGGCACCGGCCGCAGAGGCCGAGACCGCTGCGGAGCCCGAGCCTGAGGCGCCTGCGGCAGAGCCCGAGGTAGCTGCTGAGCCCGAGGCCCCTGCCGCCGACGCCGAGGCCGCTGCCCCGGTCGATCCGCCGGCCGAGGCTGAAGCGCCCGCCGAGTCTTAGGCGCTGAGGTCGGGCCGCGCTGCCGCGACGGTGGCGCGTAGCGTTTGCGCGGCGTCGTGCTTCGGGCGCCAGCGCAGCAGTCGCCGTGCGCGGGCGGTGTCCATCAGCGTCGGGCGGCGCACCGCCTCGATCCAGGACACCTCGTCGGGCATCAGCGGCAGGCGTGAGACGACCTCGGCGGTCGCGTCGACCGCCAGGTCGGGCACCGGCACCGAGTAGTACCCCAACTCGCGAGCGAGGTCCGACATCGTGATCGTCCCGTCGCCGGCCAAGTTGTAGGCCCCGGGCTCGCCCCGCCCCAGGACGCCGGCGCGCAGCGCGGTCGCGACGTCGTCGTGGTGGACGAGCTGGAACGGCACGCCCGGGTCGGGCAGCACCGGCTTGAGGATCGGCACGACGTCGAAGAGGGCGCGGACCGCGCCCGGCAGCTTCTCGCCCCAGCGCACGTACGGGATCTGGTTGACGAGGATCGGCGCCATCGGCCCCGCGACGATGCACGGCCGGAAGATGTAGGCGTCGATCTCGGCGTCCTCGAGCACCTCGCTGAGCAGCGCCTCGACCTGTGCCTTGTGATGGGAGTACGGCATGCTCGCGTTACCGGCCGCCGGGTCGTCCTCGACGATCGGGCGATCCAGCGCCGGGAAGCCGTAGGCCGCCACCGACGAGGCGTACACCAACCGCTGCACGCCCGCCGCGGCGGCGGACTCGAAGACGTTGCGCGACCCCTCCAAGTTGATGTGCTCGCTCTCGTGCGAGCCGGCGACGATGATGAACGCGAGGTGCACGACGACGTCCGCGCCGGTGCACAGCTCTTCGACCGACGCGCGATCGAGGACATCGCCTTGGCGGTACTGCACCTTGCGCCAGCCATGGGCAGCCGGGTCGAACGGCCGCCGTGCCATCCCGACGATCTTCTCGACCTCACGCGACCGGTCCAACGCAGCGACGAACGGCTTGCCGATCTCCCCGGTCGGCCCCGTTACCGCGACGGTGAGGCCCACCTCAGGCGTCCAGCACGGCGTGCGGGACGATGCTCCAGCCGTCGGGCCCGGTCACGAGGTCGCCGTGGATCCGCGGGCCGTGCAGCGCCGGGCGCAGGCATGCCGGGCCGGGCTCGACGGGCATGCCGACCGGCAGCCGCGGCAGTCGCAGGACGCCGCTGCGCGGGTCGGGCGTGACGCCCATCCGGGCGGCGAACGGGAAGCCGTCAGGGCCGACGCAGGCCAGCAGCGCGGAGTTCAGGCCGTCGAGGCGCTCGTCCCACAGGGCCGCACCGCCCTCGGGGCCGGCGTGGCCGACCTCGGGCTCTTCGTTGTGGCCGGAACGCACCTCCTCGAGGTGCGTGTCGAACAGGCGCGGCTCGGCATCCGGGTCGTCCGGCGCCCACGCGTAGACGCGCTCGGGCCGGACGTGCAGCACGTCCTCCACCTGCGCCGTCCCTTGCACGAGCACCATCGGGCCGTCGTCGGCGAACAGCAGCGCGACGTGCGGGTCCTCGACCTCCGGTGCGTCCCCGGCGACGTCGATGCACGGTCCGCCGGGACGGTAGGCCGGCACCACGGAATGGGCCACCGGCCGGCCGTGTCCGTCGATCGTGACCAGCTCGGCGACAGTGCAGCGCGCGAAGACGTCGCGCAGGTCAGATGGCAGCGTGGCGGTCATGCGAGCGACACTACGCCTGCCGCGTGCGCTGTGCCACGTCTGCGGTCAGGAGCCGGTGGGCGCCGTGTCGTAGCCCGGCTCGCCGGGCAGCAGGATGCGCGCCTGCTCGCCGCTCATGACGACGCGCGGCGTGACCGCGATGACCTCACGCCCCGTGGCGAAGGCCAGCAGCTCGTCGGCCGTCGCGAAGGCCGAGAGCTGCTCGAAGTGCTTGATGGTGGGGAAGACGAGCAGCAGCTCGCCGGCGGCGTGCGCGGCGAGCGCGCCCTGCGGCGTGAACCAGCCGAGGTCGACACACTCGTCGCCGTCGATGCGCGGCTCGGCGCCGTCGGGCAGCGGGGCGAGGAAGAAGTGGGTGTCGAACCGGATCTTGACCTCGGGCGGCGTGATCCACTGCGAGAAGCGCACGAGCCGCGCCGGGTCGACGCCCTCGATCGCGGCCTCCTCGGCCAGCTCGCGGACGGCCGCGGCGCGATGGGCGCTGTCGCCCTCGCCCTCGTGCGCGTCGACGGCACCGCCCGGGAAGACCCACGCGCCGCCCATGAACCGCTGCGCCGGGTTGCGCTGCACCAGCAGGATCTCGAGCGTCTGCGCCCCGCCGCGCAGCACGATCACCGTGGCCGCCTGGCGCGGCACCGTGACCTCGCCGTCGTTGAGCTCTTCTCCCGGGCCAGGGCGATCGACGTCCACGACCGCGGAGCCTACTGGCCGCCTGGCCAGTACCGTTGCAGCCAACATGAGCGAGAGCACCACCGTGCAGAAGTGGATCTGCGAATCCTGCGGGTTCATCTACGACCCCGCAGACGGCGATCCCGACGGCGGCATCCCGCCCGGGACCGCCTTCGAGGACATCCCGGACACGTGGTTCTGTCCGGTCTGCGGTGCGCGCAAGCGCGACTTCGTCGCCTACGAGGACTAGGACGTCAACAACGCGGCGGGCGCTTCGACGCTCGTCGCGACCGCGATCGCCTCGGCGGTGATCGCGACCAGTCGACGCAGCTCGTCCTCGCTGATGGACAGCGGTGGCATCAACACGATGGTGTCGCCCAGCGGTCGGACGATCGCGCCGCGCGCCCGCGCCGCCAGCGTCACCTGATGGCCCATGCGCGTCTCCAGCGGGAAGTCGGTCAGCTCGATGCCGACCATCGTCCCGCGGCGGCGGATCTCGGCGACCGAGGCCAGCGGCGCGACGTGCTCGTCGAGCAGCTCGCCGAGCAGCTCGATCTTGGGCGCCAGCGCGTCGAGCGTCTGCTCGTCCTCGAAGACCTGCAGCGTGGCGATCGCCGCCGCGCAGGCCAGCGGGTTGCCCGTGTAGGTGTGGCCGTGGAAGAACGTGCGGAACTCCTCGAACTTGCCGAGGAAGCCCTCGTAGATCCGCTCGGTCGCCAGCGTCGCGGCCAGCGGCAGGTAGCCGCCCGTCAGCCCCTTGGCGACGTTCATCAGGTCCGGCACCACGCCCTCCTGCTCACAGGCGAACATCGTGCCGGTGCGCCCGAAGCCGGTCGCGACCTCGTCGCAGATCATGATGATGTTGTACTTGTCGCACAGCTCCCGCACGGCGCGCAGGTAGCCGTCGGGGTGCAGGACGATGCCGGCGGCGCCCTGGGCCAGCGGCTCCATGATCAGCGCGGCGACCTCGTGGCCGCGCTGCGCGAGGATGCGCTCCAGGCCGGCGACGTCTCCCGGTGCGGTGCGGATCCCGTCGAACAGCAGCGGCCGGAAGAGCGTGTGGAAGAGGTCGATGCCGCCGACCGAGACCGAGCCGATCGTGTCGCCGTGATAGCTCATGTCCAAGTACACGAACTTGGTGCGCTGCTCGTCGCCGCGGATCTTGTGGAACTGAAACGCCATCTTCAGGGCGATCTCGTTGGCCGTCGAGCCGTTGTCGGAGTAGAAGACGCGCGTCAGCTCGCGATCCCCGCGCGGCGCGACCGCGAGCAGCTTCTGGGCCAGCTCGATCGCCGGCGGATGCGAGAGCCCGAGCATCGTGGTGTGCGCGACACGGTCGAGCTGCGCGCGCACCGCCGCGTCGAGCGCCGGGTGGCGATGGCCGTGGACCGTGCACCACAGCGACGAGACGCCGTCGAGGTAGGCGTTGCCGTCGGTGTCGTAGAGAAAACAGCCCTCACCGCGCTCGATGATGGGTGCGTCCTCGGCGCTCCAGCCCTGCTGCTGGGTGAACGGATGCCAGAGGACCTCGCGGTCGGCGGCGCGGAGCTCTGCGGTCGTCATGGCCCGAACGGTATGGGCCGCCACGGACGCCACCACGTACCCTTGGCGCCGTGGAGCATCGTCGTGCCGTTGCCCTCGTCGCCGCTGTCGTGGGCGCCGCCTCGCTCGGAGCGGAGATCGCCGCCGCGCGCTTGCTCGCACCGTGGTTTGGTGCGTCGACGATCGTGTGGGCCAACACGATCGCGACCGTCCTGGTCGCGCTGAGCGGCGGCTACTGGGTTGGCGGTCGCCTGGCTGACCGCGACCCGACCTTCGCCGGGCTCTGTCGCCTCGTCCTCGTCGCCGCGGCGCTGCTGGCGGCCGTGCCGTTCGTGGCCGGGCCGTTCCTGAAGGTCTCGGTCGACGCGCTCGACAGCGTCGAGGCGGGCGCCTTCGTCGGCTCGCTGCTCGCGGTCCTCGTGCTGATCGCCGCGCCGGTGGTCGTCCTGGGCTGCGTCGCGCCCTACGCCGTGCGCCTCAGCGTCGGCGCGCTGGACGAGGCGGGGCGCGTGTCGGGCAGGTTGTACGCCATCTCGACGATGGGGTCGCTGGCCGGCGTCTTCCTGAGCGCGCTGGTGCTGATCCCGTTCGTGGGCACGCGCCGCACGTTCCTGGTCTTCGCGCTGGCGCTGGGGGTTGTCGCGCTGCTCGGCCTGCGGCGGCGTCTCGCAGTGCTCGCGCCCGCGCTCGTCGCGGTCCTGATCGCGCTGCCGACGGGCGCCGTGAAGGCCACGACCGACGGCCGGGTGATCTGGGAGGGGGAGACCGCCTACCAGTACGCCCGCGTCGTCGAGCACCACGACGGCGAGCGTCGGCTGGAGCTCAACGAGGGCCAGGCGGTGCACTCGGTCTACACGCCGGGGCGGTGGTTGACCAACAACTACTGGGACGAGCCGCTGGTGCTGCCGTTCGCGGGCCGCGCAACGCCGCCACGCTCGATCGCGATCCTCGGCAGCGCCGCGGGCACGGTCGCCCGCGCCTACGGCCACTTCTTCCCGGCGACGCGGATCGACGCGGTCGAGATCGACCCCACGATCACCGAGGTCGGTCGCAGGCTGTTCGACCTGCGTGCCCCCGACCTCCACACCCACGCCGCCGACGCGCGACCGTGGCTGCGGGCGACGCAGCGGCGCTTCGACGTCATCTACGTCGATGCCTACCGCCAGCCCTACATCCCGTTTTACCTGGCCACCAAGGAGTTCTTCCGGCTGGCGCAGCAGCGCCTCAATCCCGGCGGGATGGTGATCGTCAACGTCGGCCATCCGGAGCAGTCCCAGCGCCTCGAGCAGGTGCTGACGGCGACGATGCGCTCGGTCTTCGGGCATGTCGCCCGTGACCCCAGCGAGGACGTCAACACGCAGGTGGTGGCGGCGGATGTCGAGCTGAGCGGTCGCAATGTGGCGGCCGCGCGGACCGGCGGCGCGCTGCCGGCGGGTCTGGGTGCCGTGGCCGAGCAGGCCGCCGCGCGGATCGCTCCGGGCCTGCGCGGCGGTCGCGTCTACACCGACGACGTCGCGCCGGTCGAGTGGCTGATCGACGCCTCGATCGTGCAGGTCGCGGCCGAGGGCGCGCGGTGAGCGACCGTCCGGGGGGCAACCGAGCGGTCTGGTCCAGGCGACCGATGGTGACGAACAGCTTGCTCTGCGAGCAGAATGGCCGAAGCCCGGCGGGGATACGGCCGGGCTTCGGCATGCCGCGCAGGAGACGGCGCGCGGCAAGTTATGTGCGTCGGTCGACAAGCCCGGTTCTCTGTGTCGGACTTCCTTGAACCGACGCAGGGACGCCCTGCGTCCGAAGAGATTATCTAGACGATTTATCTAGTTCAAGGCATTTCTGTCCGTTTAGGTTCAATGCGATCTATATTGGTCAGTAGACATACCGTCTAACGGGCTCGTTTCGGCCACGCTTATGTGGTGGATCGCGTGGTGGACGCACTGCTGAGCCAGGCCGTGCTTGCGCGCGACCACTTGGCCGATGCGTTGCGGCGGACCGACATCAAGGACTCTGACTTCCCGGCCACGCTGGTGGCCGTGCGCGAGTCTCGACTGTTCACGGTCGATGAGCTGGCAGAGCTGGTCGGCCTGAGTCGAGCCCGCATCTACCAGCGCATGAACGAGGCCGACGAAGAGTCCTAGGCCGGCGCGGGGCGCTCGGCGTAGGAGATGAACTCCAGCAGCGAGCCGTCCGGGTCGCGGAAGTAGACCGAGAAGCCTGGGCCGCCGGCGCCGTTGCGGGGGACGGGGCCCTGCTCGACGGTGATGCCGTGCTCTTCGAGGTGGGCGATCGCCTCGGCGGCGGTGCCCGGCCAGACGAGGCAGAGGTCGGCCATGCCCGGCACGGTGGGGATGCGGGCGACGGGGGTGGGGTCCATGCCCGGGCCGTGGACGTTGAACTGGATGTCGCCGAAGCGGTAGCGCCAGCGCCTCGGCGGCGGCTCGGTGCAGCTCCACCAGCTCGGCGCCGCAGACGTCGCGGTAGAAGGCGTTGGAGCGCGCCCAGTCCGAGACGGCGATGACCACGTGGTCGAGGGTGATCCCGTCGCTCATGGGTCGCCGAGCCAGGCGTCGATGGGCAGCAGCTCGCCGGCCGCGGCGAGGCTCGATGGGGAGAAGTCGGCGATGTGGGGCAGGCCGGTGACGGGCACGTCGCCGAAGGCCTCGACGGTCGCGAGGTTCGAGGATTCCATTGGTGTCGGCTGCCGCGGCCACGGGGTCATCACGACGCCGCGTACCTCGATGCCCGCGGCGCGCGCGACGCGCAGGGTCAACAACGTGTGGTTGATCGTCCCGAGGCCGGGTCGGGCGACGACGACGAGCGGGAGGCCCAGCTCGACGACGAGGTCGAGCACGAGCGTGCCGGCGACGGTCAAGGGCACCAACAACCCGCCGACGCCCTCGGCGACGAGGGTCCGGCCCTCGCCGTTGGCGCGCGCCGTCTCGGCCAACACGGAGGGGTCGATCGACACGCCCGCCAGCTCGGCGGCGAGATGGGGCGAGACGGCCGGGCCGAAGCGGTAGGGCGCGACCTCGGCCGGTGTCATCCCGGCGCAGCGCGCAAGCAGCTCATGATCGTGGGGCTTGCCAGGCTCGGGCTCGTCGTCCAACCCGGTGACGACCGGTTTGAAGGCGCCGACAGCCACTCCGCGCGCGGCGAGCGCCGCGGTCAGCGCCGCGGCCACGACGCTCTTGCCGACCTCCGTGTCGGTCCCGGTGACGAAGAGGCCGCGCATGGCGCTCAGAACCTCGCTGCGGAAGGGGTCCGGGTCGCGTTGTCGTGCACCATGCCGGTCAACGCGACCAGGACCGATCGTTCGCGCGCGCCGTGCGCATCAGGCCGCCGCGGCGTCCTCGCCGGCCACGGCCAGGCGCTCGTCGGGATGGCCCGCGGGCGCCGCCGCAGCGACGGGCACGCCGGCGCCCGGCCGGAAGCCCGCCTGCAGCGCGGCGCGCCCGAGCGTGCGCGCCGCGGCGCGCAGCTCCTCGCGCGTGTGGGTGGCCATCAGCGCCAGGCGCAGCCGCGAGGTGCCGGCGGGCACCGTCGGCGGGCGGATCGCCTGGGCGAAGACGCCGGCCTCGATCGCCTGCTCGCAGACCTCCATCGCCAGCTCGGCGTCGCCCACGACCAGCGGGATGATCTGGGTCGAGGAGCCCGCGACCTCGAAGCCCTCGCGCGCCAGCTCGTCGCGCATCGCGTCCGCGTTGGCCTGCAGCCGGTCGACCATCTCGGGATGCTCCTGGAGCACCTCCAGCGCGGCCAGCGCGGCGGCGACGGCGGGCGGCGGCAGCGCGGTCGAGAAGATCAGCGAGCGCGCCGTGTTGGTCAGCAGGTCACGCATGGCGGCGCTGCAGGCGGCAAAGGCGCCGTAGGCGCCGAGCGCCTTGCCGAGCGTGCCGACGACGACGTCGATCTCGCCGTCCAGGCCCGCCTCGGCGACCGCGCCGCGGCCGCCGGGGCCCAGGCAGCCGGTGCCGTGGGCCTCGTCGACGACGGTCCGCACGCCGTGGCGCTGGGCGAGCTCGGCGATCTCGGCCAGGGGCGCGATGTCACCGTCCATCGAGAAGACCGAGTCGGTGGCGATGACCCCACGGCGGGTGGGGCCGATGCCGTGCTTGCGCAGACCCCAGGCGAGGTGCTCGACGTCGCAGTGGTCGTAGACGAACGTCTCGGCCCGCGCCAGGCGGCAGCCGTCGATGATCGAGGCATGGTTGAGCTCGTCGGAGAAGACGACGGGCGGCGGTGCGCCGGAACCGGCACCGTCGGCGGCGAGCCGCGCCAGGGCGCCGATCACACCCAGGTTGGCCAGGTAGCCCGAGCCGAAGAGCACCGACGACTCGGTCCCCTTGAACGCGGCCAGCGCCTCTTCCAGGCGCCGGTGGACGGTCATCGTCCCGGAGACCAGGCGCGACGCGCCGGCGCCCGCGCCCCAGCGCATCGCGGCATCCGCCGCGGCCTCGCGGACCCGCGGGTGGTCGGCAAGCCCGAGGTAGTTGTTGGAGCACAACAGCAGCACCGGCCGGCCGTCGAGCACCACGCGCGAGCCCTGCGGCCCGCTGACGTGGCGCATGCGCCGGTAGAGCCCCGTCTCGCGGAGCTCCTCCAGCCGGGCTTCGATGTCGCTCACGGTCGGTGTGCGGGGTGGGGTGGACGCCGACTCAGTGGCCGAACGGCATGCCGGACAGCTGCGCCACCTCTTCTGGCTCCTCGGCGCCGGGCCAGCGGTTCGGCGCGCCATCCGGACGCGGCGGGACCTTGTCCTTCTTGGCGTAGCGCAGCTGCGAGGCCGGGTCCCAGGTCGTGACCTTGATGCCGGCGCCCTCGGCCTCGGCGAGCGTGTCGAGGTAGTCCTCGACGACGTCGGAGGTCTCGCCCGCCAGCCAGCCGGAGCGGTTGTCGGGGCGCGGGTTGGCGCCGTTGTCGGCCTGGCGGTTGATGTTCAACCCCAAGTCGGTGAACATCTTGCGGTCCTCGGACGGGTCGGCGTTCAGCGTCGTCAGGAAGTTGCCCATCATGACGCCGTTGAGGCCGGCCTTGACCGCCAGCGGCTGCAGCTCACCGAGGTTCTCGACGCGCCCGCCACAGAGGCGGAACAGCGCGTTGGGGAGGATCAGGCGGAAGATCGCGATCCACTTCACGACCTCCCACGGGTCCATGTAGTCGCGGTCGCCGAACTTCGTCCCCGGGCGCGGGTTGAGCAGGTTGATCGGCACCGAGGTCGGGTCGATCTTGGCCAGCTCGAACGCCATCTCGACGCGCTGGCCGCGCGTCTCGCCGAGGTTGAGGATGCCGCCGACGCAGGTCTCCAGGCCGGCCTCCTCGACCGCCTGGATCGTCCGCAGCCGGCCCTCGTAGCGGACCGTCGAGGAGACCTCGGGGTAATAGGACTCCGCGGTCTCCACGTTGTGGTGGACCCGCTGGATCCCGGCCTCCTTGAGCGCCTTGGCGCGGTCGACGCTCATGTGGCCGACCGAGGCGCAGCGCTTGAGGTTGGTGTGCTCGGCGACCATCCGGGCGCCCTCGAGGATCTTCTCGAAGTCGCGCTTGGAGAGCCCCTGGCCCTGGGTGACCATGCAGAAGCGGTGGGCGCCCGCCGCCTCGGCCGCCTTGGCGTGCTCGAGGATCTGGTCGGGCTCCATCATCGCGTGCATCGGCGTCTCGGCCTCGGCGAAGCGCGACTGGGCGCAGAAGCCGCAGTCCTCGGCACAGCCGCCGGACTTGGCGTTGACGAGCGAGCACATGTCGGTGCTGTCGCCGAACTCCTCCTGGCGTGCCTCCCAGGCACGGTCGACGAGCGCGAGGATCTCGTCGTGGTCCTCGATCTCGCCGAGGCGGACGGCTTCTTCGCGGGAGATGAGCGGCGGCATAGTCCGGCACAGTAGGCACGGCTCCGGACGATTGCGCCCGCCCGCCCCCTGCCGTGGGGCACGGATCTGCCCCGCAGATCTAGCCGAATGGATGGGTCGTTCCGGCCTCGATCATCAGAAGTGGGGATGGTCAAATCTTGCTCACCAACCGATGATGTGGAGTACGTGGCTGCCGCCCCTCCGATCCGTGTTCTGCTGTGCGATGACGCCGAAGGCTTTCGGGCGCTGATGCGCTCGTCGCTGGCCGAGGATCCGTCGATCGAGATCGTCGGCGAGGCCGCCGACGGCGTCGCCGGCGTGGAGGCGACGGCCGAGCTGCAGCCCGACGTCGTCCTGTTGGACATGTCGATGCCGCGCATGGGCGGCCTGCAGGCGATCCCCAAGATGCGCCGCCGCGCGCCGGGCACCTCGATCATCGGGCTGTCGAGCCTGAGCGCGGCGCGGATGGCCGCGCCGTCGATCGAGATCGGCGCGCACACGTACCTGGAGAAGGGCACCGGCCTGGAGGACATCCGGGCCGCGATTCACGCAGCGGTTGACCGCTGAGTGCACCAAGCGCTGGGCGCGGAATCGCCCGATTCACGCAGCGGTTGACCGCTGAGCGGTCGTCACACGCCGCAGCACTTCTTGTACTTCTTGCCCGATCCACACCAGCATGGCTCGTTGCGTCCTGGCGGCCACGTGACGGCGCCGCCCTCCTGGGCGACCTCGTAGGCCGCGCGCGCCCGCGCCTCGGCGGCGTCCTCGTCGATCTCGGCCTCGACGGCCAGCGCACGGACGCGCGCCACGGTGAGCGGGACGACGACGGGATGGCGTGGCGCGCCCGGCGCGACGGCGCGCATCCGGCGATCGAGCTCCAGCGCGTAGGCGGCATGGCCGTCCTCGCGCCAGTCCTCGGCGAAGCCGGGCCACGCGTCGATCGCCAGCGCGAACTCTTCGGGCGGAAAGAACGGGGTTGCGACCGGCGTGTCGGCGCCCTGGGCCGCGGCGCGGGCGAGCGCGAGGCGCGCCGCCTCGTCGATCGGCCCAGGCTCCAGGCCGGAGTCGGCCAGCGCCTCGGTGCGCGCGCCGACGATCTGGCGCAGCGTCTCGCCGTCGGCGCCGCTGTGCAGCGCCAGCTCCAGCGCGCGGGCGAAGCGCTCGGCGGCGACCTCTTGCTCGCCGGCCTCGGCGTGGGCGTTGCCGGCCAGGAACGGGACGGTCGGGTCGCCCGGATGCTCCTGCTCCAGCGCGGTCCAGAGCGCGTCGGCCTCGCCACGGCGGCCGGCCATGACGTGCATCCAGGCGACGTGCCAGCGCTGGTCCTGGCCCGTGACCTGCTCCAGCTCGCCGAGGACGACGATCGCCTCGTCGTACTCACCCGCCTGCTCCAGCGCGTCGACGCGCGCCTCCAGCGCCTGCACCGTCTTGGCCGGAGGCTTGGGTGGGCTCACTGCCCCTGCCAGCGTGCGGGGCGCTTCTCGCCGAACGCGCGGACGCCCTCGGCCAGGTCGGCGGAGTCAAAGCACGCCTTGCGCAGCGCGATCAGCTCGGCCTCGATCTCCGGGTGCAGCGACGCCTCGGCGGCCAGCAGCGCGCGCAGCACGCGCTTGTTGCCGCGGACCGACAGCGGCGCGTTGGCGGTCAGCTCGGCGGCCCAGTCCAGCGCGAAGCCCTCGAGATCCTCGGCGCCGGCGAGCTCCTGGACCAACCCCCACGATTGCGCCTCGCGGGCGCTGATGTTGCGGCCCAGCAGGAAGAGCTGGCGGGTGCGCGGCTCGCCGATGGCGTGCAGGAAGCGGCGCAGGCCGGTGTGGGAGTAGACGAGGCCGAGCTTGGCCGGTGGCATCCCGAGCTGGATGCCGTCGCGGGCGACGCGCAGGTCGCAGGCCAGCGCCAGCTCCAGCCCGCCGCCGATCGTGTGGCCCGGCAGCGCGGCGATCGTCGGGATGTCGGTGGCGTCGAGCGCGTCGATCGCGCTCGTGAACGGGTGGGCGACGAGCTTCTCGGCCTCGGCGGCAAAGACGTCGGGCGGGATGTCTCCGATGTCGTAGCCCGACGAGAACATCCCGTCGGCGCCGGTGAGGATCAGCGCGCGGACACCATCGGCGTCCGCGGCTCGCACGGCCTCGGCGATCCCGTCCAGGATCGCGTGGTCCAGCGCGTTGCGCTTCGCCGGATTGGAGATGGTCAGCCGCCGGACCCCGTCCAGCGGCGCGTCGATCAGCAGTTGGCCCGCCATTGACGGCGGGAGGCTATTGGGTTGGCGCGCTATTCGAGGACGACGAGCGTGTCGCCCTCGTTCACGGCCTGGCCCTCCTCGCAGAGGATCTCCTTCACCGTGCCCTCGTCCTCGGCCTCGACGGGCATCTCCATCTTCATGGACTCGAGGATCACGACGGTGTCGCCTTCGGCGACCTTGTCGCCGATCTTGCACTCGATCTTCCACACGGTGCCCGTGATGTGGGCTTCGATGTCGGGCATGTGCCGGAACATAGGCACGACACCGGACGTTTTGCAGGGCCACTCGACCGGTGGGCGAAGCTCACCCCACGATGTTCCGACCGTGTGGCGATGGAGAGCGGGTGCCGGGTCCCGCATGATGGTGGCAAGTGATCGGCCGGGGGACATCGCAACAGCGGAATCAGTCTCCTCCTGCGACGACTCGCCGTTGTGCCGACCGATCGCCGCTCCGTGGTATGGCCTGACCCACCGTCCCGGAGCACGCCTGGGGACTCTGCGCCGCATGAAGGAGGGACAGCCTTCATGCGGCGCACCCCGGGCGGCATTTCGCCCACGCGCTTCGTCGCCGCATGATGGCTCGCCTTCAATGCGGCGCACCCCGGGCGGCACTCACCCGGGCTGGCACCTACGTCGTCGGCTTCGCGGGTAGCATCTGATCACCGTGAGCGAGCAGGACGAGCTGGTCAAGATGAAGGAGCAGGTCTACACCGACCCGCGCCCTTCGAGCTACTTCGATCGCTTTCATGAACGTGCGCGTACCCGCGAGCCCGACTGGGTCTACGAGGCGACCCGCTCGCTCACGCTGCTGTACTCGTGGTCGTTCTTCCGCGCACGGGTGATCAGCACCGACAAGGTCCCGCCGACCGGGCCGGTCATCCTGGCGCCGAACCACTTCTCGTTCATGGACCACTTCTTCGTGGCGGCCTCGATCCGGCGCAAGGTCCAGTACATGGCCAAGTCGCAGCTCTTCAAGCCGCCGATGCAGTGGGTCTACACGCACGGCGGCGTCTTCCCGGTCCGCCGCGGCGCCCGGGACGAGGAGGCCATGCGGACCGCGCACACGATCCTCGGCCGCGGTGGCTGCATGGCGATGTACTGCGAGGGCGGCCGGTCGCGCACCGGCAAGCTCGCCGACGAGGCCAAGCCCGGCATCGGCCGCCTGGCGCTGGAGACGGGTGCGACGGTCGTGCCGGTCGCGATCCACGGCTCCTCGAAGGTGCGCAACTGGAAGCGCCTCGAGTTCCCGAAGGTGACGATCCAGTACGGCGACCCGTTCCGCTACGAGCGCCTCGCCGAGCCGACGCGCGACCAGGCCAAGGCGACGGCCAACGAGATCTTCGACGCCATCAAGGTGCTTTACCACGGCCTGGAGGCGCACGGGCGCCGCGGCGCCGTCAAGCAGGTGCGCCGAGAGCGCCGGCTGGCGCGGCAGGCCGGCAAGAAGCGCACCGCCGCGGCGTGATCGCCCGGATCGCGGTGGCGTGCGCGCTCGCCGCGTGCGCGGTTGCCGCGCCCGCCGCCGCGGCACCGTCGCCCGTCACGCTCGTGCCGGTCGCGCGGTTCTCCTCGCCGGTCGGCGTGGTCGCGGCCCCGGGGGATGCGAACCGCCTCTTCGTCGTCGAGCAGGCGGGCAGGATCGTGGAGCGCCACGGCAAGGCCCAGACGACCTTCGCCGACCTCACCGACCGCGTGAAGGCCGACGGCGGCGAGCAGGGGCTGCTCGGCCTGGCGTTCGCCCCCGACTACGCCACCAGCGGCAAGTTGTACGTCTTCTATACGGCGCGTCCGCCCGCGGGCGCGGTGGTCCGCGAGAACGGCAGCGACCTGGTGATCAGCGAGCTGCGTCGTGCCGATGCCGACCACGTCGACCCGGCGAGCGAACGCGTGCTGCTGCGCATCCCGCACCGCCTCGGCGAGTTCGAGAACGGCGGCCAGCTGGCCTTCGGGCCCGACGGGCTGCTGTGGATCGGCACCGGGGACGGCGGTGGTGACAACGACCCGTTCCGCAACGCCCAGCGCGTGGATTCCGCGACCGACGACGCGACCCGTGGCGCGGATGCGCTGCTCGGCAAGATCCTGCGCATCGATCGGAGGCCGGGCGACGGTTGTGGCGGGGCCTGCACGATCCCGGCAGACAACCCCGGCTTCGCCCAGCGCGAGGTCTGGGCGTTGGGCCTGCGCAACCCGTGGCGCTTCTCGTTCGACCGCCTGACCGGCGACCTCGCGATCGCCGATGTCGGCAACTTCGCCTTCGAGGAGGTCGACCTCGCGCCGGCGCCCGACCGCGGCCGTGGCGCCAACTACGGCTGGCCGGTGTTCGAGGGCACCGCGCGGGTCGCCGGCACCGATGGTCCGCCGGCCGGCTGCTGCACCGCGCCCGTGCTCGAGCGCTCCCACGACCAGCCCGACGGCTACAACGCGATCATCGGCGGCGTCGTCGTCCGCGATCCGGGGCTGCCGGCGCTGGCCGGACGGTACTTGTACGCCAACCTCAGCAACGGCCTGATCCAGGCGGTGCGCTTCGGCGGCGGGACCGCGTTCGACGATCGCTCGACCGGCCTGCGCGCGCCCGGGCTGACCTCGTTCGGGGAAGACGGCTGCGGGCGCGTCTATGCGACGACGCTCTACGGCGATCTGTATCGGCTCTCCCAGGGGGAGGGCGCCTGCGCGGCGGTCGGGGTGACCGTGTCGCCGCCGGCACGTCAGCGTGCCGCGGCCACCGGCAGCGTGCGCACCGCGCTGACCTGCGCGGCCGCTTGCACCGCGGGCGTGCGCGCGTCGTTGACGGTCGGCGGCGCGATCGTCGGGCGCACGACGACGCGGACGGTGAAGCTGCGGGCCGGGCGTCGCGGCACGGCCGTGCTGCGGGTCCCGGCGGCGGCCCGCGCGACGCTGACGCGCGCGCTCGCGCGCGGGCGGGCGCCGGGCGTGCGCTTCGTGGTCACCGCCCGGGCGGCCGACGGCGGCGCGCAGCGCCGGACGACCGCGACCGCGCGCGTGGTGCGATGAGCGGCATTGGCATTGGCATTGGCGTTGGCGCGGCGCGTCGGGGCAGGACCCGTGGCATGGAGCCTCGAGGATGGCGACCGACACTCGCCGCAGCGCTGACGAGCGTGGTGCTGGCGATCGGCGCGGCGACGCCGGCAGGGGCGACGGTCTCGCTGCTGCAGGTCGGCACGTTCGCCCAGCCGGTCTACGTCACCGCGCCGCCCGACGACCTGTCGCGGATCTTCGTCGTCCAGAAGACGGGCAAGATCGCGGTCGTCCGCGACGGCGTGAGCTCGACCTTCCTGGACATCACCGGCCGGGTGCGGTCCTCGGGCAACGAGCAGGGGCTGCTGTCGATGGCCTTCGCGCCGGACTACGCGACGAGCGGCATCTTCTACGTGTACTACACCGCGCAGCCACCGGGCGGCAGCGGCGCGCCCGGATCGGATCTGACGATCAGCGCCTTCCAGCGCACCGACGCCGACCACGCCGACCCGGGCAGCGAGCGTGCGGTCCTGCAGATCCCGCATCGCAAGTTCGACAATCACAACGGCGGCAACCTCCAGTTCGGACCCGACGGGATGCTGTGGGCCGGGACCGGCGACGGCGGTGACGGCAACGACTCGCTCGGCAACGCCCAGCAGACCAGCCCGACCTGGAACGACGCGGCGGCGGGTCACGATGCGCGGCTGGGCAAGCTGCTGCGCATCGATCCCCGGCCGGGCGTCGGCTGTGACGGTCACTGCACGATCCCGGCGGACAACCCTGGCTTCGCACAGCCCGAGATCTGGGCCAAGGGCCTGCGCAACCCGTGGCGCTTCTCGTTCGACCGCGTGACCGGTGATCTGGTCATCGGTGACGTCGGCCAGGACACGTGGGAGGAGGTGGACTTCGCCGCCGCGCCCGGCCGTGGGGCCAGTGCCGACTACGGCTGGAACGTCTACGAGGGCCTGCACCCGCGTGGAAGCACCGCGCCGGCGGGCGCGCCGCCCGGTGTCACGATGCCGGTGCTGGAGAAGGCCCACGCGGCGCCGGACTCGTTCTCCTCGATCGCCGGTGGCTACGTCGTGCGCGACCCCGCGCTGCCCGACCTGCTCGGTCGCTACCTCTACGCCGACACCTTCTTGGGCAACATCCGCGCGGCGACGCTCTCGGCCGGTGGCGCGACGGGCGACAGCGACACCGGGCTGCACGTCTCCACGTTGGCCTCCTTCGGCGAGGACGCGTGCGGGCGCATCTACGCCGTGTCGCTCGACGGCCCGGTCTATCGCCTGGGCCAGAGCGGGGTCTGCGTGCCGCCGCCGTCGGTCGGCGGCCCTGGTGTCACACCACCGGTGACGCCCGGCGGGGCCGGTGCCGCCGGGCTGGGCGTGAAGGTCGGCGCCGCGACGCGTCAGCGCCCCTGGAGGACGGGCGTGGTCCGCGTCCGCGTCGCCTGCGACCAGATCTGCGACGTCACCGCCCGCGGCACCTTCCTGATCACCAAGGCCAACAAGAACGCGGGCGCTGCCGCCGTCGTGAAGCTCCAGCGCACCGCCGCGGTCAAGACGACGCTGGCGGCCGGCGCGACCGTCTCGCTGAAGGCCAAGGTCTCGGCGCGCGCCCGTCACTCGCTGCTGCGCGCCCTGCATCGCGGCCGTCGCATCACGCTGCGCTTCGCCGTCACGGCGACCGACCGAGCAGGGCACACGCGGACCACGTCGGCACGTTCTCGGATCGTCCGTCGCTGACCCACGGCCGTGCGATCTGCGACCCGGGCGGCTCGCAGATCGTGCGGTCCCGCTAGCGCCGGACGTCTTCGCAGTCGGTCGCGACCTCGTCGGTCGCGTCGGCGAAGACGATGTCCTTGCCATCTCCGCAGGAGACGCGGTCGAAGCCGCCGCCGACGACCTGGATGCGGTCATCGCCCTCGTCGCCGGCGATGACGTCGTCGTCGAGGTTGCCGAAGATGGTGTCGTTGCCCGGGCCGCCGTTGATGGTGTCGTTGCCGCGGTCGCCGGTGATCGAGTCGTTGCCCTCGTTGCCCAAGATGGTGTCGTTGCCACCGCGACCGTGCAGCGCGTCGTCGCCGAGGCCGCCGTGGAGCTCGTCGTCGTCGTTCTCGCCGTCGACGTAGTCGTTGCCTCCGGCACCGAAGAGGACGTCGGCGCCGTCGTTGCCGAAGAGCGAGTCGGCGCCCTCGGTGCCGGTCAGGACGTCGTCGTAGACGGTCCCGAAGATGTTGTTGGAGGCCGGCGGTGCATCGGTCGCGCCCTCGGCCGGCACCAGCTTGACGATCTCACACGACTTCAGCGTGTCGCGCGACGGCGCGTCCTGCTCGACGTAGACCGTGTCGCGCCCCGGGCCGCAGTCGACGTTGTCGGGGTCGCCGTCGGCGACGCGGATGTCGTCGTTGCCGCGACCGCCGCTCACGGTGTCGGCCCCCGGCCCGGCGACCAGCTCGTCGTCACCGTCGCCGCCGGAGATCATCCGGTCGTCGCCCGAGCCGCCGTCGATCTGGTCGTCGCCCTCGGCGCCGTAGAGCGTGTCGCGGCCGGCGTCGCCGCGGATCGCGTCGTTGCCGGTCCGGCCGAAGATGCTGTCGCCGCCGGTGCCACCGTCGATCGTGTCGTTGCCGTCGCCCGCGTCGATCCGCTCGCTGCCCGAGCCGCCGAGGATCGTGTCGTCACCCGCGCCGCCGTCGATGATGTCGTCACCGCGGTTGGCGTCGATGTAGTCGTTGCCGTCGCCGCCGTCGAGCAGCAGGTCGTTGCCCAGGCCGAGCTCGATCAGGCGGTCGTTGCCGGGCCCGCCGCGGAGCACGTCGTCACCGTCGCCGCCGTCGAGGCTGTCGTCGCCGTCGGAGCCGTCGAGCTCGTCGTTGCCGGTCCCGCCGTTGGCATAGTCATTGCCCGGGCCACCGTCGAGCGTGTCGTTGCCCGCCTGGCCGAGGAGGTGGTCGTCGCCGTCCTCGCCGTAGAGCTTGTCGTTGTCGGCGCCGCTGTCCAGCGTGTCGTTGCCCGCGCCGCCGTAGAGGAGGTCGGCGCCGCGGCCGCCGAGCGCGACGTCGTCGCCGCCCAGCGCGTTGATCTGGTCGCCGAGGCGCGTGCCGGTCAGCCGGTCCGGACCCTCGGTGCCGGTGATCAGACCGACGCCGGGCTGGACGGCCAGGCCGCGCGGGTGGCCGCCGCCGGGGAGCTTGCGGACGGTCAGGCGCCGGAAGGAGAGCGCGCTGAGGACCGAGATCGTCCCGGCCCGCTCGTCGGCGGTGTAGAGCCGGACGCCGTCGGGCGCGACCGCGGGATGGCCGGGGCCGGTGCCGGTGGCGACGCGCGTCGTGACGCGCCCGCGCTTGAGGTCGAAGACGGCGGTGACGCGCGAGCCGGCGCCCGCGCCGACGATCACGTGGTGGCCGTCGCCGCTGATCGCCACGCCGCCGCCGGGACCGGGAGCCGTGCGGATCCGGTGGCCCAGGCGGCCGTGGGCGGTGTCGACGGTGGTCAGCGTCGCGATCTTCTTGGTCGCCGTCGCGGCGAACGCGTTGCGGCCGGTCGGCGCGAAGACGATGCCGGTCACGCCCGCGAGCCTCATGCGACGCACGCCGCCGCCGAGCAGGTCGACGATCGCGATCCGCTGGTCGTCGAGCGCGACGACGGCCTTGGCGCCGTCGGCCGAGATCGCCACGGCGCCGGGCTTGCGCGCCTTGGCGCCGAGGTTGACCGAGCGGGTGACCTTCAGCGCGAGCGGGTCGATGGAGTCCAACGCGCCCTTGCGGACGGCCACCAGCCGCTTGCCGGTCGCGCTGAGCGCGATCGCCGATGGCGTCCCGGTCAGCTGGACGTCGCCGACGCGGGCGCGGGCGTTGAGGTCGATCGCCGCCACCCCGGCGCCGGCGGCGACGTAGCCGCGGCTGCCGTCGGGCGCCACGGCGACCGCCCTGGTGCCGCCCGCCACGGGCACGCGCGCGACCAGCGCGCCGGACTGGACGTCGAGCAGCGTGGCGGTGGCGTTGCCGGTCGCGACGACCATCACCCGCGCGGGGGCGGCGGGGGCGGCGACGGCGAGCAGGAGCAGGGTCAGGGCGGGGAGGAGGGTGCGACGCATCGCCTCCCTAACCCTGATAGGGGGCCTGAGGTTCCGGTGCCGTGTGTCTGAATCTCCTGGCCGTTGAGCCGGCGGGCTGCGGGGTAAGTTCGCAACCATGCCCAAGCTGCACGTCATCCTGGCCAGCACCCGTCCCGGTCGGGCCGGTGAGCCGATCGCCGACTGGTTCGTCGAGCGCGCCATCGCCCACGGCGCCTTCGACGTCGAGCTGGTCGACCTCGCCGAGGTCGCGCTCCCGTTCATGGACGAGCCCAACCACCCGCGCCTGCGCCGCTACACCCACGAGCACACCAAGGCCTGGAGCGCGCGCGTCGACAGCGCCGATGCCTTCGTCTTCGTGACCCCGGAGTACAACTACGGGCTCACGGCCCCGCTGAAGAACGCGATCGACTTTCTGCACTACGAGTGGCAGTACAAGCCTGTCGGCTTCGTCAGCTACGGCGGGGTCGCGGCGGGCACGCGGGCGGTGCAGATGCTCAAGCAGGTCGTCACGACGCTGAAGATGCTCCCGCTCTTCGAGGCGGTGAACATCCCGTTCCACACGCAGTTGATCGACGAGGAGGGCGCTTTGGAGGCCAACGAGGTGATGGTCAAGGCGGCCGCGGCGATGCTCGACGAGCTCGTGCTCACCGAGGCGATGCTGGCTCCGCGCCGCGCGGCGATCCGAGAGGCCGAGGCGGCGTAGTTGGTTGTGTCGCTGCGGGATTCAGCGAAAGGGGCTACGGAACGGTGAGGCTGCTGTATGAAAGCAGCCTCGTTGCGGAATCTCTTCTGCTCGCCTGGGCACGCTGCGTTACAGACCGGGGCCATCGGTACTCTCGACGCGCTTTGCCGTTCTCCATCGATTACACCTAGCCATGGCTGCTCAAGACGACGCGCGCGAGCTTGAGATGCTTCGGTTGTTCAACCTCGAGAAGCCGGAAGGCTCGGGGCGTGGTGACGTCGATGCGGTGCTCACACTCGAGGGTCCATCGATCCCGGAGTCTGTTCGGGACACCGCCGTTGCGTTCGAGCTCAAGTCCGCCACCGGTGGTGTGCCGAGTATCTCGACCGTTCGTGACCTGGGCCTGCACACGATCGAGAAGTGGCGCCCGCTGCATTGGCTGTTCGGAATCTACGCCCGCGACGAGAAAGGCGACCAGGTTCTCCAATACTGCCTCTACGGGTCGCCCGCCAGGATGGAGCCCTGGTATCAGCAACAGGTCGAATACTCCCGCGCGGACTTCGAGCTCGCCCGCTGTCTGCCGGACCTCATCACCGAAGCAACGCTGCAAAGCGTGCTCGGACCGGGAGAGCAGTTCACGCGGGTCCAAGCCAAGAAGCTCATGAAGAACCAGTACCGCGCCGCACAGTACGCCGAGGCCGAGGATCTGGGTAAGGGCCTCTACTCGAAGGAGGCGATGCTGGCGATGTTGCGGCAGCGCTGCGCATACCTCGTGAAGCGAGGCTCGACCCGCAACAACCCGCATATTCCACCGTCCCACTTCACGGGCTGGGAGCAGATCACACGGAACCACGCAGCGAGGCTGCGTGAGCTGGTTGTGGAGGCCTTGACAGAGGTCTGAGGGGCCCTGCTCGTCGTCCGCGAGTATGCGTAGGGTGGCCGGACATGGCTCGCGCGACCGACACGCTGTTCGACCACCAGGGTGGAACCGCCGCTCCGTGGTACCAGGCCCGAGAGCTCTCTGACGATGAGCGTGAGCGCTTCCGACGGACGTCTCAGCTCTCCCGTGAAGCCAAGTTGCTTGCGCTGAAGGCTGGTTACGATCCAGCGGGCAGGCTCCGAGTCCCGAGGCTGGATCCGGCAGGGCTGATGCCCGTGGAGGTACGGCACGATCTGCCTGCGTTGTCGCTGTTTTCTGGCGGCGGCGGGCTTGACCTCGGCTTCGAGCGTGCCGGTTTCGCACACGTCGCGTCCTACGACACGCTGGAATCCGCCGGGGAGACGTTGCGGGTGAACAGGCCGTCCTGGTCGGTCAACTCCGGGGCGGATGGCGACGTCCGCGCGGTCGACTGGCGATCTTTCCGCGGTGAGTTGGCCGTGCTTCACGGCGGGCCACCTTGTCAGCCATTTTCCGTTGCCGGTCGGCAACGCGGTGATGCCGATGAGCGCAACATGATCCCCGAGTTCGTGCGTGCGGTGAAGCAGGCCAAGCCCCTTGCATTTGTCTGCGAGAACGTGCCGGCGCTCGCTGGTCCGAAGTTCGCGCCATATCTCGACGAGGCGTTCTTCGGGCCGTTAGCTCGCGAGTACCACATCACGCGCTTTCGTCTGAGCGCCCACGACTTCGGCGTTCCTCAACTTCGACACCGCGTGTTCTTCGTTGGCTTCCGGTGGAAGAAGGCGCTGGATCGGTTCGTGTCGCCTCTGCCAACCCATCGTGCCGATCACCTTGTGCGAGGTCCGGAGCCGGCCTCTTCAGCGGGCGATCTGCGTCGGACGATGGGAGTACGTGAAGCACTCGGCTTGGCCGGCATCGGCATTGACGGTCTCTCGCCGACGATCCGCAGCACCTTGACGGGGCCGCGCCACACCACGTCGATCCTCAGCAGCGTCTCCGCGCAGCGTGTGTGGGCAGAGCTCGAGATCTGGCCCAATGGCGTTGCGGCAACGCGACGACGAGCGGCACAGTTCCCCACGCAGAACGATCACACGAGGCTCTCGGTCGCCGACTGCGCGCTCCTTCAAGGCTTTCCGTCTTGGTGGTCGTTCCACGGCGCCGTCTACATGTCACTCGGCCAGATCGGCAACTCGGTGTCGCCGCCCGTCGCGTATCAGGTCGGCCGGTCGGTAGGTGCTGCACTCAAGGCAGTGCACATCGACTAGCGGCGCTATCCGGGTGACTCCCGTCGCTCCCGGACTTCCTCCACCGCGCTGTCTCATCTGCAGTGGCGATTCGACTAGGCGTACACGGCTTCGAGTTCGGCCCAGGTCTCGGCGTCGTGGCCGGGGATGACGGGTGCGTCGGGGTGCGTGGCGACCCAGTCGCGGACCCAGTTGAGCGACTTCTTGTAGGTGTCGTCGTTCCAGGTCAGCAGCGGGAGCAGGTTGTCGTCGATGGTCTTGCGCGCGTAGGCGGCGTCGCCGGTGAGCAGGAGCTCGCGGTCGTTGCTGAGGCGCAGGATGATCGAGCGGTGGCCGGCCGTGTGGCCGGGCGTGGACACGAGGCGCACGAGGCCGTCGCCGAAGAGGTCGATCTCCTCGGCCACGCCGGGCAGCGTGCGCCACTGCTGGCCGGGGGTGGTGAAGAGGTGGGGCAGGTAGCCCTTCAGCGGGCTGCCCTTGCGGGCGTCCTCCCACTCGTACTGGTCGACGACGACCGTCGCGTTCGGAAACGCACGCAGGCCGCTGGCGTGGTCGTAGTGCAGGTGCGTCATGACGATCAGCTCGATCGCGTCCGGGTCGATCCCGCGCTCGCGCAGCTGGTGGGGCACCGCCCACTCCGGCTGCATGTCGATGGTGAAGGCGAGTTTGGCCATGCGGCCCAGGGCGGCGCCGATGTCGGTGGCGACCTGCTCGTGCAGCCCGGAGTCGACGAGGAACGGGCCCGCCGTCGGATGCTCGACGAGGAACGCCGGGATCGGCAGCCAGACCCAGCGCGAGCGGGGGATGTGGAGGCCAAAGCCCTTGGCCATCGCCAGCGGCTTGGGGCCGCCGGGGCGTTGCCAGAAGTCCGGCATCGCCTTCATCCGCGCCGTTTGCAGCGGGTGGACGCGGACGCCCTCTGCCGATGCTCCGGGCGGTCGGCCGCCGGCGAGCGGGAGGTCGAGCGGGCGCGGTGACGGGGGCTTCATCGCGCAGACCCTAGATGTAGGGTCCGCTCCGTGCTTGACGTGCTGCGCCCTGGTGTCCTGGAAGAGCTGACGCTCTGCGTCGTCGGCGACGGCGCGGGGGAGCGCGAGCGTGCCGCCGCGCTCGGCGCGCGTGTGGTGACGGTGGACGGTGACCTCGCCGACGAGGATGCCGTCGCGGTCGCCGTCGGCGCGCTCGGTCACATCGATGTGCTGGTGGTTGATGCCGCCTCGGCGTTCACCGCCGCCGGTGGTGGGATGGCCGGGCTGCGGAGCGCCGTTGACGACGGCTGGAACGTCGTGCGCGCGGTCGTCAACGCGTCGTGGGCCACCGATGGCGAGAGCGGGGCCGGGGCTGCCGGCAACGGCGGCAAGGTCGTCCTCCTCGCCCCGGCCGCGGATGCCGGCGAGCACGCCAACGCGGTCGGCGCGGCGCTGGAGAACGCCGCCCGCACGCTGTCGGTCGAGTGGGCGCGCTTCGGCGTCCGGGTCACCGCCGTGCGCCCGCGCGAGGGCGCGTCCGAGGACGAGCGCGCCGAGCTGGTGGCGTTCTTGGCATCGCCGGCGGGGGACTACTTCACGGGGTGCTCGTTCTACCCCGGCGCCGCGCTATAATTGCGCACGCAACTATTTCTCAGCCCCACGCCTCGCGGAGGTCTCCATGCAGCTCCAAGGCATCCATCACATCAGCGCGATCACGGGCGACGCCCAGCGCAACCTCGACTTCTACACGCGGGTGCTCGGCCTGCGGCTGGTGGCCAAGACGGTCAACCAGGACGACCCGTCGGTCTACCACCTGTTCTACGCCGACGAGCAGGGCCATCCCGGCTCGGAGATGACGTTCTTCGAGTACCCGCACGCGATCCCTGGCCGTCCGGGCGCGGGCATGGTGCACCGGATCGTCTGGCGCGTCGGCTCCCCCGAGGCCCTGGAGTTCTGGGCCGAGCGCCTCTGCCTCCTGGAGGTCGCGGTCACGCGCGGCGACGGCGACGTCGCGTCGGTCCGCTTCTCCGACCCCGAGGGCCTCGACCACGAGCTGGTCGTCAACGCCACCGGCGACGCGCCGCTGGCCGCCGAGCATCCGGAGATCCCGCAGGCCCACGCGCTGCAGGGCTTCGACGGCGTTCGCGCCTACGCGGCCGACCCCGCGGGCAGCGGTGCGCTGCTCGAGCAGCTCCTCGGCGCCGAGAAGACCGGCGAGAGCACCTGGACGCTGCGCGGCGATGCCCGCGGTGGCTGGATCGCCTACGACCCCGCGCCCACCGAGCGCGGCCGCCAGTCCGGTGGCAGCGTCCATCACGTCGCGTGGGGCACCAACGTCGCCGAGCACCCGCGCTGGCAGGAGCGCTTCGAGGAGGCGGGCCTGCCGACGAGCGGCATCATCGACCGCACGTACTTCAAGTCCATCTACTTCCGCGAGCCCTCCGGCGTCCTCTTCGAGATCGCCGACGACGCACCCGGCTTCACCATCGACTCGCCGGTCGAGGAGCTCGGCCGCAAGATCATCCTGCCGCCGCAGTTCGAGTCGCGCCGCGAGCAGCTCGAAGCACGACTCACGCCGCTGCCCGACCCCCGCGCAGGCTGGGCGACGACGGCGTAGCGCTCAGACCGTCTCGTGCCCGGCGCGGCGCAGGGCGCCGAGGGCGGCGTCGAGCTGGGCGCCGGGGATGAGGATCCAGTCGGTGTCATGGGTGGCGATCGGGAAGATGGGGACATTGGCGCGCGCGAGCGGGCCGGCGAGGGCGGCCATGACGCCGGTCAGCGCGAGGTCGAGCGGGCCGATGACCTCCAGGATGCGCCAGCCGCCGACGACCGTCGTGGTCTCGTCGGCGGGCGGCGCCAGATCCTCGAGGCAGACCAGCGAGCGCTCCTCGCCGACCTCGGTCAGCGACCAGAAGCCGGTCCCGCGCGGCGGGACGGCCGGAGCCTGCGCATCACCGGCCAGCCGGCAGACCGCGTACTCGCCATCCAGGACGCGCAGCCTCATCGTGGCGCCCAGGGGACCTCGACGGCGTCCTCGGTCGGCGAGTTGCGCGCGACGACGTACTCGGCGTCGTCGGTCGCCGACGGGTTCTCCAGGACGTGCGTCTCGTGCGGCGGCACGTACAACATGTCGCCGCGCTCCAGCGCGACCATGTGCTCCAGCCGCTCGCCCCAGCGGATCAGCATCTGACCGCTGAGCATGTAGCAGGCGCTCTCGCAGTCGGCGTGGAAGTGCGGTCGCGATCGTGCGCCGGCCGGCAGCCGGAAGATCCCCATGAAGATGTTGGAGTCGGTGCCGGTGGTGGCCCGTGAGACCTCGTGACCGCCGACGACGCCGCGCGGCTCCTCGTGCGGTGCGACGCCGGGGCGGATGACCTTCATGGGCTCAGCGGGAGGTCGTAGTCCAGCCACTCGGACCGCTGCCCGCCGACGCGGTCATAGACCGCCTGGGCCCGGAGGTTGTCCTTGGCCGTCTGCCAGACGAGCTTGGGCGCGCCGTGCGCGCGGGCCGCGTCGCCGCAGGCGGCGATCAGCGCCTCGGCGGTCCCCGCGCCGCGTGCGTGCTCGACGACGAAGAGGTCGTTCATGACCGCGGCGCGAGACGCGCTCAGCGTCTGCCAGGTCCAGAAGACTGTGGCGAAGGCGACAGCCGTTCCGTCTGCGTCCCGGGCGATCAACTGCATCCCTTCGCGCTGCGGATCGGCGATCAGCGCTCGGCTCATCGCCAGCAGTGCCGCGTCGGCCGGCGTCACACCGTAGAAGTCGCAGTAGGCCCGCATCAGCGGGAGGAGATCATCGAGATCCTCCTCCCGCACATGGTTGATCTGGGCCGCGGCGGTCACGCCATCATGCCGGTGAACTGCCCGCCGGTGACGTTGAGCACCTGGCCGTGGACGAAGTCGCTCCACGGTGAGCAGAGGAAGAAGACGCCGCCCGCGGCTTCCTCCGGCGTTCCGGGTCGGCCGAGCGGGATCAACATGGAGGCCATGCCGCGCATCTGCTCGGGGATGCCGAGCTGGACCTTCTCGCCGTCGATCTCCATCTGGTTGTCGTCGACCTTGGCGGCCGTCAGCCGCGTCTCGATCCAGCCGAACGCGACGGCGTTGACGTTGATCTTGAACTGGCCCCACTCCTTGGCCAGCGTCTTGGTCAGGCCGACCACCGCGCTCTTGCCTGCGCTGTAGTTGGCCTGGCCCGCGTTGCCCATCGTGCCCGAGACCGACGAGACGTTGACGATCTTGCGGAAGACCTCGACGCCCTCGGCCTTCTCGGCCTTGGCCGGCTCGCGCAGGTGTGGCGCGGCGGCGCGCACCACCTTGAACGGGACCGTGACGTGGATGTCGAGCATCCGCTGCCACCAGTCGTCGCTCATCTTGTGGACCGGCGCGTCGAGCGTGTAGCCGGCGTTGTTGACGATGATGTCGAGCTTGCCCCAGCTGTCGATCGCCGTCTGGACGAGCTTGTCGGGCGCGTCGCCCTTGGTCAGGTCTCCGGCGAAGACGGCGGTCTCGCCACCGATCTCCGATGCGGCCTGCTGTGCGGCGTCGCCGTCGAGGTCGTTGATCACGACCTTGGCGCCCTGGGAGCTCAGCAGCTCCGCGGTCGCCCGGCCGATGCCGCGGGCCGAGCCGGTGACGATTGCCACCTTGTCATCGAGAATTCCCATCGCGCGATCCTATTGCGGCTACGGTCGGCCCACGTCGGCAGAGGAGCTGGGTCGTGGAGTCCCAAGAGGTCAGAACGGCGGTCGTGGGGGTGCTGCGGCCTGCGATCGGCCGCTTGACCGACGAGGTGCTGACGAGCGTCGTGGAGGCCGTGCCGCCGTTTCGGGAATGGTGGGGCGGGAGCCTGGACGTCCGCGACGGCGTCGAGCAGGGGTTGCGTGGGTTCTTGGAGCGATTGGAGTCCGGAAGCGAGGAGCGCTTGCCGGGTCACGACGTCTTCTTCGACTTCGGCCGCAGCGAGCTGCGCGCGGGCCGCTCGGTCGGCTCGGTCCTGGCCGCCTACCGGGTCGGCGCGCAGGCGGCCTGGCGCGAGATGGCCGACACCGGCCACGACGCGGGGATCGAGCCACGCGCGCTCTATGCGTTGGCCGACGCGATCTTCACCTACATCGACCAGGTCTGCTCGGTGACGGTCGAGGGATATGCCTACGAGCAGTCGCTGGCCGCGGTGGAGCGCGTCGACGCGCGACGGCGGCTCGTGGAGCTCGCGGTGCGCTCTCCGCCGGCGTCCGAGCCGGAGCTCGCCGGCGCGGCAGCCGATGCCGGCTGGCGGCTGCCGGCGCGGGTGGCCGTGGTGGCCTTCCGCGACGAGCGTGTGGCGCGGGTGGCGTCGCGGCTGCCGCCTGATGCCCTGGTCGCGCGCGTGGACGGCACGGGCTGGGCGATCGTCGGTGACCCCGACGGACCCGGCCGTCACGCGACCATGCAGCAGGGCTTGGCCGGTGTGCGTGCCGGCGTCGGGCCGGTCGTCGCGGCGACCGCGGCCGCGACGTCGGCGCGGCTGGCCGATCGGGCGCTGGCGCTGGCGCACGGGGCCCGGGGGCCGGTGTGGGCCGCCGACCGGCGCGTCGACCTTCTGCTGGCAGGCGATCCCGGCGTGGCGCGCGGGTTGGTCGACGACGTCCTCGGTCGGCTGGCGGCCGTGCCCGACGCGACCCGGGAGCGCCTGGTCGAGACGCTCGGCGCGTGGCTGGAGCACCAGGGCGAGGTCCGGCCGACCGCCCAGCAGCTGCACGTGCACGCCCAGACCGTGCGCTATCGCGTCGCCCAGCTGCGCGAGCTGCTCGGCGACCGCATGGGCAGTGCCGACGGCCGGCTGGAGCTGGAGCTGGCGTTGAGGGCCAGGCGCCTTGCGGCACCTGGCCCTCCGATCACGCCGTCCTCCGGACCTGTGGCTTAGCCCGCGGGATGGCCCCCTGGGCCATCCCGCAAGCTGATCGCCCTCTGGGCGATCAGCCGACGATCGCGCGGATGGCCGGCACGTCCCCGTTGGCGTAGCCGTTGCGCGTCGGGTGGTAGCTGTCGGCCGTGTGGAAGATCGTCAGGCCGTTCGTGAACGGGTTGCTCGCGCAGACGTCGTGCCCGGCCCAGTACGGGTTGACGTCGGCGTAGTCGAAGCCGTGGGCCAGGGCCCGCGTCTTGATCGTGTTGTTGAGGCTGTCGACGAGCGTCGTCAGCTGCGTCTCTTCAGAGGACGACACGCCCGTGGCCGCCAGGCACGTGTGCGGCGGGTTGGCGAACGGCCGGCCGTAGCCGAGCACGACGACGCGCGCCGTGGCCGACTTGGCGCGGATCGCGTTGTAGGTCGCGTCGAGCTTGGCCGGCAGCTGCGTGTTGATCTGGTTCTGCGACGTGGCGATCTGCGACGAGCAGCCCAGCGTCGTGCAGGCGATGATCAGGTTCGTGAACCCGATGTCGTTGCCGCCGATCGTGAGCGTCACGAGCTTCGTGTCGGACGTCACCGAGTTGACCTGGTTGTTGATGATGTCACCCGTGACGGCGCCGGCACACGCGACGAACGTCAGGGCGTAGCCCTTCTGCTGAGAGAGCAGGTACGGGTAGGCGAAGGTGTTGCGGTTACAGGTGGCATCCAGGTTGGTGCTGTTGGCACCATTGCCGGCCGAGTAGCTGTCGCCGAGGGCGACGTACTTGTCGGCGGCGAACGCGCTGCCCGTGAGGGAGAGGGCGAGCAGGAGCGCACCGAGGATCGGTGCGGAAATGCGACGAAAACGCTTCATTGGGCGGACACTCCTCGATTGGTTGAAACCCGGGCGCGACCGTACCCCGGGGGTCCGGTCGCGTCCTCGTCCGGACGCCATGTGTCCAAGGCGTGCGCTTGTGCTATTGCACAAGCACTCAGCGATACTGTGAGGTTTCGTCCCGTACCAGCTCGGAAACGGGACAGAGAGCGGGCGGCGACAGCGCCCGCCAGGTTTCTACAGCGCCAGGACCTTGGCGAGAATCTCTCGCATGATCTCGTCCGTGCCGCCGCCGATCGGGCCCAGGCGCGCGTCGCGGGCCATGCGCTCGATCTCGTACTCCTCCATGTAGCCCGCGCCGCCGTGGAGCTGCAGGCAGGTGTCCATGACGTCGAAGCATGCGCGCTGGGTGGCGAGCTTGGCCATCGTGACCTCCTTGACCGCGTCGCCCTCGGTGCTGACGAAGCGGCGCAGCGCGTCGTAGGTCACCACGCGCGAGACGTGGACGGTCGTCGCGATCTCGGCGAGCTTGTGGCGCAGGACCTGATGGCCGGTCAGCGCCTTGCCGAACGCGCGGCGCTCCTTGGCGAAGGCCACCGTCTTGTCATAGGCGACCTGCATCGCGCCGACCGCGCCGAGCGCCATGACCAGCCGCTCCCACTGGAAGTTGGCCATGATCAGGTAGAAGCCCTCGTTCTCGCGGCCGAGGAGGTTCTCCTCGGGCACGAAGACGTCATCGAGCGAGATCAGCGCGGTGTCGGACGCGTGCCAGCCCATCTTGTCGATCTTCGACGCGCTCACGCCGTCCTGGCGGTCGATGATGAAGAAGCTCAGCCCGTGGTGGCCGCCCTCGCCCGTCGTCTTGACCGCCGTCACCCAGAAGTGCGCGCGCACGCCGTTGGTGATGAACATCTTCGAGCCGTTGATGACCCAGCCGCCGTCGACGCGCTTGGCATGGCTCTTGATGCCGGCGACGTCGGAGCCCGCGTCGGGCTCGGTGATCGCCAGCGCGCCGATCTTCTCACCGGCGATGGCGGGGGCGAGGTAGCGCTCCTTCTGCTCCTCGGTGCCGAACTTGGCGATCGGGGGCGTGGCGATGTTGATGTGCGCCCCGACGCCGGCGGCGACGCCGCCTGAGCCGCAGTGCGCCAGCTCCTCGGCGAGCACCGCCTCGTGGAGGTAGTCGCCGCCCTGGCCGCCGTAGCGCTCCTCGTACTTCAGCCCGAGGAAGCCGTGCTCGGCGAACGACGAGAACACCGAGTCCGGGAACCAGCGCGCATCCTCCCACTCGGTCGCGTGCGGGCGCAGCTCGGCGAGCACGAAGCGGCGGACCGACTCCCGCAGCGCCTCGTGCTCGGTGCTGAACGGCGGCTCTGGCGCGGCCACCTCGGCCTACAGGCCGTACGAGCGGCCGATGACCTCGAGCATGATCTCGTCGGTCCCCGCGCCGATCCGGTTGAGGCGCATGTCACGCCACACGCGCTCGACCCCGTACTCCTTCATGTACCCCGCGCCGCCGTGGATCTGGATGCACTCGTCGGCGACCTCGACCGCGATCCGCGCGGCATGCAGCTTGGCCATCGAGATCTCGCGCACGGGGTACTCGCCGTTGTTGAAGCGCCAGGCCGTCATGTAGGTCAACTGCCGCGCCGTCTCGATCTTGGTGGCCATCTCGGCGAACTTGTGGCGGATGACCTGGAACTTGCCGATCGAGCGGCCGAAGGCATGGCGCTCCTTGGCGAACTGCAGCGTCATGTCGAAGCAGTGCTGTGCGCCCGCGACGCAGCCGGCGGCGCCGATCAGCCGCTCGCCCTGGAGCTCCCAGCTGATGTGGTAGAAGCCCTTGCCCTTCTGGCCGAGGATCGCCGAGGCGGGCACGCGCACGTCCTGGAAGGCCAGCAGCGCGGTGTCGGAGGAGTGCATGCCGAGCTTGCTGAGCCGCTGCTCGCGGATGACGCCGGGGGCGTCCATCGGCACGAGGAAGAGCGTGATGCCGCCGTGGCCGGCGTCCGGGTCGGTCTTGGTGACCAGGACGATCACGTCGGCGCGATGGCCGTTGGTGATGTAGGTCTTGGACCCGTTGATGATGTACTCGTCGGTCGCGGGGTCGTGGACCGCGCGGGTCTTGATGCCGGCGACATCAGAGCCGGCGTCGGGCTCGGTGATGCCGAGGCAGAGGATCTTCTCGCCCTTGATCGCGGGCACGACCCACTCCTGCTTCTGCTCCTCGGTGCCGAAGGCGAGGATCGGCGGCATCGCCATGTCGGTGTGGACGGCGACGCCCATGGCCAGGCCGCCGGAGCGGGCGTGGGTGATCTCCTCGGCGAGCACGAGCGAGGTGTAGTAGTCGCCGCCCTGGCCGCCGTACTGCTCGGGCTTGTCGAGGCCGAGGAAGCCGAGCTCGCCCATGCGGGTGAAGACGGAGTCCGGGAAGGTCGTCTCCTCCCACTCCTCGGCGTGCGGCGCCAGCTCCTTCTGCGCGAAGGCGCGGATCGACTCCCGCAGCTGGTCGTGCTCGTCGGTGAAGATGAAGTGCTTGCGGCTTGCCCCGAAGTCGGGCTTCAGGACGTCGTTCTCTGCGGTGGCCATGCGTGGACCGTAACGGCCATGCCGTCAAAAGTAAACAGTGGCACGTCCTACTTTCAGCGCACGGTGCTCGGCGCCGATGCCGGGGTGAACGCCGCGGCGCAGGTCTCGCCGACGCGGCGGCCTGCCTCCTCGACGGTCATGCGCCCGGCGTTGACCTCGACCATCGCCACGACGCCGAGGCCGCGGAGCGTGGTGAGGATCCACGAGATGGGCAGGTCGTCACGGATGTCGCCGCGCTCCTGGGCCTTGGTGAGGTAGGCCGCGAGTGGGTTGGCGATCTCCTCGGCAGGGCTCAGTGCCCGTTCGCGCAGGTCGGGATGCGCGTCGATGAAGCGGTAGCGATCGCCGATGGCGATGAACCGCGGGCCGAGATCGCAGAGCAGCTCGCGGGCCGAGCCCGCGGTGCGCAGCGCCTCGGTGATCGTGTCGGCCGCCTCGCGCAGCACCTCGGCGAAGAGCGCGTCGATCAGATCCTGGCGCCGCGGGAAATGCCGGTAGACCGTCGTCCGGCCGAGCCCGGACGCGTCGGCGACCTCTTGCATCGTCGCCTGGGGCCGCTGCGCCAGCAGCGCCACGGCCGCGTCGAGCACGGTGCGCCGATTTCGGCGTGCGTCGGACCGCAATCGAGCGTCGGTGGTCTCTTCGGGCATGGGTGCTGTCTCCAATGGTGCCGTAATGGATCACGGCGTGAGAGCGCACTCTTCCGTATTGGCCGAGCCTCATACTGTTCGGTAGGCGCAGTGGCGGCCTATGTGGCGCGTAGACGCTCAAGTTGCCTGGGTGGCAGCATCTGCCTCCGGATGCCGTGCCGGCCGCCCTCGTGCTTTGCTTCCGGGTCCCATGGCCTACGAGACCGTCCGCTACGACGTTGCCGACACGGGGGTCGCGACGATCGCCCTCAACCATCCCGAGACGCGCAACGCGCTGTCGGATCAGGTGCTCGACGACCTGCTGGCAGCCTTCACCGCGGCTCGCGACGACGAAGCGGTCCGGTGCGTGGTGCTGACCTCGACGCACGAGAAAGTGTTCAGCAGCGGTGGCAATCTCGCGGGCTTCGCCGAGGGTGTCCCGCTGGTCCACAAGCACTTCGGCACCAACCGCTTCCCCGCGCTCTTCCAGCTGATCGGCGAGCTGGGCAAGCCGTCGATCTGCGCGGCCAACGGCCATGTGCTGGCCGGCGGGCTCGGCCTCGCGCTCGCCTGTGACCTGATCGTCGCCCGTGAGGGCGTGACCTTCGGGACGCCCGAGATCAACGTCGGCGTGTTCCCGTTCATGATCATGGCGTTGATCTACCGCAACGTCGGGCGCAAGAAGACCAACGAGCTGCTGCTGCTCGGTGAGCGCATCGACGCGGTTGAGGCCGAGCGGATCGGGATCGTCAACAAGGTCGTCGCGGCCGACGCGTTCGAGGCGGCCGTGCAGGAGTGGGCGGTCAAGCTCGCGAGCAAGTCTCCCGTCTTGATGCGGCTCGGCAAGGACGCGATGTACCGCCAGCAGGACCTGGCCTTCGTCGATGCCCTGGAGCTGTTGCATCACAACTTGACGCTGGCGTTCTCGACCGAGGACATCCAGGAGGGTGTGAAAGCGTTCTTCGAGAAGCGTGAGCCCGAGTGGAAGGGCCGGTGAGTCCGGAGCCCGCCGTCGTCGGGATGCTGTGCCGCGCCTCGGAGCGCGTCGAGGACGCGGCGGTCGGGACCGAGGCGCTCGCCCGCGAGCTGGCCGAGCGCTGCGGGGTGAGCGCGCGGCTGATCGGCCGCCCGAGCCCGATGAAGGTCGTCGGCTGGGAGGAGGACCTGCGTGACTCCCGTGGCTGTCTGCTGGAGGCGGGCGGTCAGGTCGACGACGCGCTCACCGACGGCCGCTACCCGGTGCTCGTCGCGCCCGACTGCTCGGTGAGCATCACGACGCTGCCGACGGTCGCCCGTCACCGACCGGGCGCGACGGTGCTGTGGCTCGACGCCCACGCCGACTTCAACACGCCGGAGACGACGACCTCCGGCTACCTCGGCGGCATGTGCCTCGCGGCGGCCTGCGGGCTGTGGGACGGCGGCTTCGGGTTGCCGGCGCTCGACCCGGGCGCAGTCGTCATGTGCGGCTTGCGCGATCTCGACGGCCCCGAGGTGGTGCTGCTGGAGACCAGGGGCGTCGCGCGCATCAACCGGCCCGGGCTGCTCGCCGAGGCACTTGCCGGCCAGGAGGTCTTCGTCCACCTCGACCTCGACGTGCTCGACCCCTCGATCATCACCTCGCCCTTCCCGGTCGTCGGCGGCCTCAGCGACGGCGGCCTGCGGACGCTGCTGACCGAGGTCGCCGACTCCTGCGACCTCATCGGCTGCGAGATCACCGGCTTCCACGACCCGGCGCCGGCCGAGCTGATCGCGAGCGTCGTGGAGCCGCTGCTGCCGTAGGCGCGTTTGCGGCCGTCACGCCTTGACGGATCCCGAAGTGGGAAGTAGGACTTCCCACTTCTCATGACGGACACGAATGCCCCGACCTCGCTGCTGCGCCCGCTCGTCGACGATCTGCTGGAGCGGCGTGCCGCTGCCCGGCTGGGTGGTGGGGAGGAGCGGATCGCACGCCAGCATGCCGCCGACAAGCTGACCGCGCGCGAGCGGATCGCGCTGCTGGTGGACGGGGGGACGTTCTCGGAGCTGGGGCTGCATGGCGGCATCCACTTCTCCGTGCGCGGGCTGGAGGACAAGAACGCGCCGGCCGACGGCGTCATCACCGGCTACGGCAAGGTCGACGGCCGGCTGGTCGCGATCGCCGCCTACGACTTCACCGTCATGGCCGGCTCGATGGGCATGACCGGCGAGATCAAGGTCGCGCGGCTGCGGGAGCTCGCGCTGTCGAAGCGGATGCCGATGGTCTGGCTGCTCGACAGCGCCGGCGCGCGCATCCAGGAGGCGGTCGGGTCGCTCTTCGCCGGCTCGGGGCATCTGTTCCGCGAGGAGGTGGTCGCCAGCGGCGTCATCCCGCAGGTCGCCGCGCTGATGGGGCCGTGCGCGGCGGGCACCGCCTACATCCCGGGGCTGGCCGACTTCGTCCCGATGGTCAAGGGCCGCGGCTCGATGGCGCTGGCCGGACCGCACCTGGTGCGCGCCGCGGTGGGGGAGGACGTCACCCAGGAGGAGCTCGGCGGCTCGCGCGTGCACTGCCGCAAGTCGGGCGTGGGCGACCTCGAGGTCGCCGACGACCAGGAGTGCATCACCAAGATCAAGGCCTACCTGTCGTTCCTGCCCTCCCACAACGAGCAGGCGCCCCCGATCGCGGAGTGTGACGACCCGATCGACCGCATGGACGAGGAGCTGCTCGACGTCCTGCCGGAGTCCAACCGCAAGCCGTACAACATGTATGACCTGATCGAGCGGATCACCGACCACGGCGAGTTCTTCGACATGAAGCCCCAGTTCGCCAAGACCATCATCACGGGCTTCGCGCGCTTCGGCGGCCGCCCGGCGGGCATCGTCGCCAACCAGCCCAAGCAGCTCGGCGGCATCCTCGACAACGACTCCGCCGACAAGGCCGCCCGCTTCGTCAACCTCTGCAACGCCTTCGGCATCCCGCTCGTCTTCCTGATGGACGTGCCCGGCTTCATGGTGGGGTCCAAGGTCGAGGCCGGCGGCATCATCCGCCACGGCGCCAAGATGCTCTACGCCGTCGCCAACGCGACCGTGCCGAAGATCACCGTCGTGGTCCGCAAGGGCTATGGCGCCGGCTACTACGTGATGAACGGCCGCGCCTATGAGCCCGACCTGATCGTCGCGTGGCCCAGCGCCGAGATCAGCGTGATGGGCGCCGAGGGCGCGGTCGAGATCGTCTTCCGCAAGCAGGTCGAGGCCGCCGAGGACCCGGTGGCCAAGAAGCAGGAGCTGATCGACGCCTACAAGAAGATCATCGACCCCTACATCCCGGCCCGCAACGCGATGATCGACGACGTCATCGACCCGCGCGAGACGCGCCCCGTCATCTGCCGCGGCCTGGAGATGGCCGAGGGCAAGCGCGTCGACCGACCCTGGAAGCGCAACGGCGTCGTCCCGGTGTGACGCGGTTGCGCGCCGCCTCGCCGCGCCTGAGAGCACCGTCCGAGCTTGACGGGCGGCCGCCCGCCGGCGCTCACCCGGCACTCTCAGCCACGACGATGCGGGGCGCAAACCGCGCCACACACGCTTAGGGAGCCCTGAGACTGCGTCACTATCCTGACGGTCATGTCATCGCTGACGCTGGTGTGGCTGTTGACCATGATCGTTCCGCTCGGTCTCGGGCTGTGGGCGCAGCGCAAGGTCAAGACCACGTTCGAGAAGTACAGCAAGGTGCCCGTGCGCTCCGGGATGACCGGCGCGCAGGCCGCGGCCGAGGTGATCCGCTCATCGGGCCTGACCGGCGTCGAGATCCGTGAGGTCGAGGGTCGGCTGACCGACCACTACGACCCGCGCAACCGGACGCTGAACCTGAGCCCCGACGTGGGCCGGGCGTCCTCGGTCGCCGCGCTGGGCGTCGCCGCCCACGAGGCCGGCCATGCCGTCCAGGACGCGCGCAAGTACCTGCCGATGCGCGTGCGCCAGTCGTTCGTGCCGGTCGCGTCGATCGGCTCGTCGTTCGCGATCCCCATCATCTTCATCGGCCTGCTGATCGGGGCGACGGGCCTGACCAACGTCGGCCTCGCGCTTTTCACGGCGATCGTGCTCTTCCAGCTCGTCACGCTGCCGGTCGAGTTCGACGCCTCCCGCCGCGCGCTGGTGGCGCTGCAGGACGGCCGGCTGCTGCAGGCCGACGAGCTGGATGGAGCCAAGTCGGTGCTCAGCGCCGCGGCGCTGACCTACGTGGCCGCCCTCGTGGCCTCGGTGTCGCAGCTGATCTACTTCTTCCTCGCCTCGCGACGTTGAGCATCGAGGCTACGCTGGTGTTCACACGCGAGGCGCGGCCTCAACGCCGCTGACGTTTGCGGCACGAGTGCCGGGGAGCTTGCGGGGTACAAGGGCGCCGCGAAGCTGCCGATAGAAAGGCACGATGTCCGTTGCTCACTCCACCCGGGTGCCCAGGCACCCGCTCGTAGCCGTGCCGCCGGTGCGGCCGGTCTACCTCGGGGTGGGTGCGGCCACCACGTTCGGGCTGTTTCACGACGGCGCCACCGGCGTGCAGGCCGGTGCGCCGGTGCTGCTCCTGGCGCCGTTCGGCAACGCCGACGCCTGCTCTTACCGGCCGCGCCGCGACTGGGCCCAGCGCCTGGCGGCCGCCGGCCATCCGACGCTGCGCCTCGACCTGCCAGGCGCCGGCGACAGCCCTGGCGGGCCGCGCGACCCCGAGCGTCTCGCGGCGTGGACGGCGGGCGTCGCCGACGCCGCCCGTTGGCTGGCGGCGAGCACCGGACACCGTCCGGCCGTCGTCGGCATCGGCCTGGGCGGGTTCGTCGGCTGGCTGGCCGCGGCTGCCGGAGCGCCCATCGGCGACCTCGTCCTGTGGACCGTCCCCTCGCGCGGCCGGGCAATTGTCCGTGAGCTGAAGATGCTCTCGCGCATGGAGGAGTCGGGCGGCGCGCAGGACGGCGTGCCCGACGGCGCGCTGATGAGCGCCGGCCACCTGCTGAGCGCCGAGACGATCGCCGACCTCTCGGCCGTCGACCTGACCGAGCGGCCGTTGCCCGACGCGCTCCAGCGGCGTGTGCTCCTGCTCGGGCGCGACGGCGTCGATCCCGACCAGCGACTGACCGCAGCGCTCGACGCGGCCGGCGTGCCCGTCACGACCGGTCCCGGCGACGGCTACGGCGACATGCTGCTCGAGCCCTCCGACGCCCTGACGCCCTTGGCGACGATCGAGCTGGTCGGTGACTGGCTCGCCGCGGTTCCGGCCGTCGAGGACGACACGAGCGCCGAGGAGCCGCCGTCGGACACGCGTGCCGAGCTGGTCGTCGACGGTGCGGTGATCGAGGAGCGCCCGTTCCCGGTGCAGGTCGGCGATCTGCACCTGCTCGGGATCCTCAGCGAGCCGGCGCCCGGTCGCGCCGCCTCCGACACCTTCGTCGTCCTCCTCAACGCCGGCGCGCTGCGTCGCGTCGGGCCCAACCGCATGTGGCTGGAGCTCGCGCGCCGCTGGGCCGCCCGCGGCGTCGGGGTCCTGCGCATCGACCTCGCGCGTGTCGACGATCTCGGCGGTGCGCCCGAGGACACCGAGCGCGTCGGCTTCTACGACCTGCATGCCCACTACCACCCCGACCTCGGCACGCAGCTGCAGGAGACGCTCAACGCCGTCGGCGAGGCGCGCCGGCCCGCGCGGCTGGTCGTCGCCGGCCTGTGCTCGGGCGCGTACTGGACGTTCCGGGCACTGCAGGAGGACTCCCGCGTCAGCGCCGGGATCCTCGTCAACCCGGCCGAGCTGTTCGGCGGGTCACTGGCGGCGATCTCGCGCGAGCGCGACGCCCTGCTGAACGTCCGCAGCCCCGCGCTGTGGCGCAAGCTGCTGACCGGCGGGGTCGGGATGGCCCGCATTCGCCAGCTCGCCTCGATCGTCTCCGGCGCGGCCATGACCGCGATCCGCGAGCTGCCGGGCCGCACCCGCGCGGCAGGGGGGCCGCTGCACGCCGCCCTGGGCCACATCGCCGCCGCCGACCAGCGCCTGACCATGCTCTTCACGCCCGACGAGCCGTTTCGTGACCAACTCGCGGAGAGCGGCGACCTCGCGCTGCTGGAGGCCGACCCTCGCGTCGAGGTCACGACGCTCGGCGACCTGCCCCGTGCCCACACGCTCGAGCCGCTGCCGCTGCAGCGCCAGACGCACGCGATCGTCGATGCCGCGATCGAGCGCGAGCTGCGCCGCCACGAGGACGCCGACGGGCATGACCGCCCACAGCCACTGCGCACCCTGCACGTCACGGAGTCGCTGGCCAGCGGCGTCCTGGGCGTCGTCTCCGCGTTGACCGAGCGGCTCGCCCGGGACGGCAACGAGGTCTTCATCGCCCACGGCGAGCGGCCGGAGACGCCGGTCGACGCGCGGTCGGTGATCGCCGGCGACGTGCACCTGGTCGCGCTGCCATGGCGGCGGCGCACGCCGATGGCCCAGGTGCGGGCGGCGGTCGCGCTGCGCCGTCTCGTCGCGCGCGTCAAGCCCGATGTCGTGCACCTGCACTCGACCTTCGCCGGCTTCGTCGGCGGGCTCGCCGTCCCGCGCCGCATCCCGCGCGTGTACACCCCGCACGGCTACTCGTTCTCGCGGACCAGCGACGGCCGGCTGGCGCGCAACGCCTACCGCTTGATCGAGTGGGCGATCGCGCGCCGTGTCGACCTCGTCGGCGCGGTGTCGCGCAGCGAGGCGCAGCAGGCCGCAGGCGAGGTCCACGCGCCGCGCGTCAGCGTCGTCCCCAACGGCCTTCCCGAGCTCGATCCCGGCCACCTTCCGGCCGTGGCGCAGCGCGACGAGCCGACCGTCGTCGCACTGGGGCGCATCGGCCCCGCCCGCCAGCCCGAGGCCGCCTCGCGCATCCTCGCGCAGGTCGCCCGTCGCACGGGCGTCGCCGTCGAGTGGATCGGTGGCGGCGGGACGGGCGAGGACGAGCCGGGCCTCGCCGCGCTGATCGCCGCCGGCGTTCCCGTCACCGGCTGGCTGAGCGGCGACGAGGCACGCGACGAGCTCGCCCGCGCCACCGCGCTGCTGCACTGGTCGGCGTGGGACGCCCAGCCGCTGGCCGTGCTCGAGGCGATGGCGCGCGACGTCGTCGTGGTCGCCTCCGACCTTCCCGCCAACCGGGAGCTGCTCGGCGACGAGCAGGTCTGCGCCACCGAGGAGGACGCCGCGCGCCTGCTGGCCGCGATCGTCACTGACGGTGCGCTGCGAGACCGGCTCCTGGAATCCCAACGTGCCCGCCGTGAGCATTACGGCGCGAACCGCATGACGGCCGACTGGCTGGCCGTCTACCGCGGCCTTGTCGTGGCCCGCCCCTTCCGAATCCCGACCTAGACTGCGAGTCCCCGTGCAGTTCGACGAGTTCCTGGCCCTCATCTGGAAGCGCCGCCTCACCGTTGCGGCGGTGTTCCTCGGCTGCATGGTCGCAGCCGCCGCTTTCGCGTTCACCGCCCCGACGCGCTACGAGTCCTCGACGACGATCGCGTTCACGCCCGATCCCAAGGGCGGTCAGAACTTCATCCCGTCCGACAACCTCGCGGCGCTGCTGTCGACCTACGCCGCGGTGGCCAAGTCGCACGAGAACCTGGACGCCGCGCAGAAGCTGCTCGGCCGCCCGCTGCCGGGCGAGGTGAGCACGGCGACCGGCTCGGGCGCCGGCATCCTGGAGATCCTCGGGCGCGACACCGACCCCGAGGGCGCGGCGGTCACCGCGCGCTCTGCGGCCCAGGCGTTCGTCAACTCGCTCCAGGGCAACGGCCTGCTCGTGCCGAGCATCGTCAACCCGGCGGTCGCCTCCGACACGCCGCTGCAGCCCCGGCCGCCGCTGATCCTGACCGTCGCCGCGCTGCTCGGCGTGATCGCCGGCATCCTGCTCGCGCTGGTCCTCGAGCGCCTGCGGCGCACGATCGACAGCGGCGACGAGCTGACCGAGGTGACGTCGCTGCCGATGATCGGCCGGCTGCCCAAGGAGCGCGCGCTGGCCGGCTCGGCGCGTCAGCTCGTGTGGGACCACCCCGAGCTCGACATCCTGCAGGAGTCCTACCGGGCGCTGCGCACGAACGTGGAGCTGCTGCGCACCGAGCGCTGGGAGGTCCTGCAGGTCACGAGCGCCGAGCCCGGCGAGGGCAAGTCGACGGTCGTCGCCAACCTCGCGGTCGCGCTCGGCCAGATCGGCGTGCGCACGGTGATCGTGGACGCCGACCTGCGGCGGCCGCGCCAGCACCAGATCTTCCGGCGCCCCAACGACGTCGGCCTGTCGACGGCGATGACGGTCACCGACTCGCCGGTCGTGCCGCAGAGCACCGACTACGACAACGTCTACCTGCTGCCCAGCGGCCCGGTCTCCACGAGCGCCTCCGAGCTGCTCCACGTCCGCCTGGACCGGGTGCTCGACAAGCTCGAGAACGACTTCGACCTCGTGCTGATCGACTCGCCGCCGGTGCTGCCGGTCAGCGACGCGCGGGTGATCGCGCCCTCGGCCGACGCCATCATCTTCGTCGTCGGCGCCGAGCGCAGCCGCGCGCCGGCGATCGCCTCGGCGGTCGAGAAGCTGCGCTTCACGCAGGCCAACATCCTCGGCGCGGTCCTGAACCTCGCCTCCAGCGATGACGGCGAGCACGTCGCCTACGGCTACGAGCCCTACGCGCAGCCGCCGCGCAGCAAGCTGCCGACCGCCTGATCACCATGGTGCACGCGCACTCGCCGCTCGGACGGGTGGGGCCGGTCCACGTCGCCGCGCTCGGCGCCGGCGCGGTCATCGGGCTGGCCGTGGCGCATGCGCCGCTGCTGGCGCTCGGGCTCGTGGTGGGCGTCGCCGTGCTCGCCGTCCTGGTGATCCGCGCCGACCTCACGCTGCTGGCGATGGTCGCGGCGCTGCCGTGGGAGGACAAGCTGAACTTCCCGACCGAGACGCTGTCGGCGGTCAAGGGCATCGGCGCGCTCGTGCTCTTCGCCTACGTCCTGCGGCTGGTCATGCGCCCGCGCACCATGGTCCACCTGCCGGGGCTGCTGGGGGTCGCGACCGCGTTCGTCCTCTGGGTCGGCGTGTCGGTGGTGACGTCGACCGACGTCGCCGAGAGCGTCACGAAGCTGATCCGCTACCTCCTGTTCTTCGTGTTCTTCTTCCTGGTCGTCCAGCTCGTCGATGGCCGCGCGCAGGTGCAGCGGGCGCTGCGCGTCTTCGTCGCCTCGGTCACGGTCGCCGCGGTCTACGGCGTGTGGCTCTACGTCACCGGCCAGAGCACCGGACGCGTGGGCGGACCGGTCGGAGATCCCAACGACTTCGCCTATCTGCTGGCGTGCACGCTGCCCTTGGCCGCGTACCTGATGACGGTGCCGGGCGCCCGTCACTGGCCGTGGGCCATCGCGTTCCCCGTCATCGCCGCGGCGATGCTCGGGACGTTCTCGCGCGGCGCCATCGTCGGGCTCGCGGCGCTGCTGGTCTGGGGCGTCGTCACCCGTCGCGTGCCGATCCGCGCGCTGATCGGGGGCGCGGTCGCGGTCGTGCTCGTCGCGCTGCTGGCGCTGACGATCTGGAAACCGCTGCTCGACAGCACGCTGCACGCGAAGTCGAGCATCGCCGATGCCAACCAGCAGTCGCGTGAGTCGTTCTGGCGCGGCGCGCTGCAGCTGACGCTCCGCGACCCGGTGACCGGCGTCGGTCCGGCGCGGTTCCCGGTCGAGGTCACGCCGCTGCTGCGCAACAACCCGATCGTGCTCGACCTGCCGGTCACGCACAACAGCTACCTCGAGATCCTCTCCGAGGACGGCGTTCCGGCCTTGTTGTTGTTCTTGGCCTACCTCGGCGGGGCGTGGATGGTGCTCGGCCAGGTGCGAAGGCGGGCCCGTCAACGTGAGGATGCCGACGAGCAGCGGCTGGCCACGGCGCTGCAGGCGGCGTTGATCGTGGCGATCGTCTCGGCGTCGTTTCTCAGCGAGCAGTTGACGACGCCGTTCTGGCTGATCGGGGCGCTGGCGCTGGTCGTGCGCCGCGACGGTCCGGATCCGCTGCCCAGCAGCGCGCGCTCGCAGCCGGCCGCTCCGGTGGTGTCGGCGCTGCGGCCCGGGACCGCCGCCCTGTGAGGATCGCGCTCGTCTCGACGCTCGACCGCGGTGGCCCGGTCGAGCAGGCGCTGCTGCTGGCCGGTGAGCTCGTCGCGCGCGGTGCCGACGTGCGGGCGATCTGCGGTTTCGACGCGGTCGCCGAGCGCTTCGCCGCGGCGGGCGCCGCGGTGGCGGTCGTGCCCAACCGCGGCGGCGCCGACGTGCGGGCCGCGCTCGCCGCGACGCGCCTGGCGCGCGGCTACGACGTCGTCCACGGCCATGACCGGCGGGCCAACCTGTGGGTCCGAGCGGCGCCGCGCCCGCGCCGCGGCGGCGGCGCGCGCGTCATCACCGTCCACGGCCTTCCCGACCCCTACCACCCGCCGCCGATCGGCCAAGAGCGACCGGGGCTCCGGGCGCGGGTGATGTACGAAGGCGTTGATGCCGGCCTCAGCGCTCGCGCGGACGCGGTCATCGTGCCGTCGCAGACGATCGCCGGCGAGCTCGTGTCGCGCCTGCGCTATCCCGAGGCCAAGATCGCCGTCGTGCCCAACGGCGTCGTGCTGGGCGCGTTCGCGCCGGATCGCGGGGACGCGATCGGGATGCTGGCGCTGCTGGTGCCGCTCAAGGGCGTCGACGTCTTCCTGCGCGCCGCTGCGCGCCTGGCGCCCGACCACCCGGGCTGGCGGTTCGTCGTCTTCGGCGACGGTCCCGAGGCACAGCCGCTCGGCGCGCTGCAGACCGAGCTCGGCCTGAACGGCGCGGTGACGATGCCGGGCTTCGTGGCGTCGGCGCGGGCGCTGGAGCAACTGCGCGTGCTGGTGATCGCCTCCTATGCCGAGAACGCGCCGATGGCGCTGCTGGAGGCGATGGGGGCAGGCGTGGCGGTGGTGACGACGATCGTCGGCGGCATCCCCGAGATCGCCGACGAGCACGTGGCGCAACTGGTCGCGCCCGGTGACCCCGAGGCGATCGCCCGCGCCGTGGAGCGGCTGATGACCGACGACGAGCTGCGGTCCGCGCAGGTGCTCGCCGCACGTGAGCGGGTCGAGCGGTGCTTCACGGCGGCCGCCAACGCGGAGGCGATCTCAGCGGTCTACGAGCGGGCGCTGGCGCGTCGCGGCGAGGCGACCGCATGAGGATCCTGCTGGCCAGTCCCAGCATGGACATCGGCGGCGCCGAGCGGGTGGTGGCGATGCTGGTCGCCGGGCTCGCCGAGCGCGGGCACGAGGTGGCGCTCGCCGCGCCCCCGGGGCTCCGGGATGGGGACCTGGTGGACGTCCCGCACATTCGCGTCACCGTCGACGACCACGGCCGGGCGCTTGCCGGGGCCGCCGCGACGACCCACCAGCTCGCTCGCGCCGTGCGCCGCCTGCGTCCCGACGTCGTCCACGCCCAGAACGTGAAGTCCACGGCGCTGGCGCTGCCGGCGGCCCTGGCCGCCGGCAGCGCCCGTCCACCCGTCCTGTCGACCTTCCATGGCCTGCGGCCTGCGGAGTTCCCGCGCGCTGCGCAGATCCTGCGCCGGGCGACGCACGTGGCGTGCGTCTCGGCAGACACCCGCGAGCGCCTTGCGGCCGCGGGCGTCCCGGCCGACCGGATGAGCGTCATCCACAACGCCGTCGAGCCCGCCACCGCGCTGTCTGCGGATCGACGGGCGGCGCTGGACGCCGAGTTGGGCCTCGAGGGCGACGCGCCGGTCGTGGCGATCGTGGGGCGGCTGGTGCCGGCCAAGGCCCACGGGCGCTTCCTCCAGGCGGCGCGCCTGGTCGCCGACGCCGTTCCTGACGCGCGGATGCTGATCGTCGGCGACGGCGAGCTGCGCGGCGAGATCGAGGCGCAGCGCGACGCCCTGGGGCTCGCCGAGCGCGTGACCATGACCGGCGCCCGCCCGGACGCACGCGACCTGATCGTGCGCGCCGACGTGCTCGTCTTCTCTTCGGACTGGGAGGGCCTGTCGATCGCCGCGCTCGAAGGGCTCGCCGCGGGCACGCCGGTGGTGGCGACCGACGTCCCGGGGATGCACGAGCTGCTGTCGACCGGCGCCGGCGCCGTCGTCCCGCTCGACGACGGGACGGCGCTCGGTGCCGAGCTGATCGCGCTGCTGGGCGACCCGGACCGGCGGGCGGCGATGGGCGCCGTGGGCCGCGAGGTCATCGCGAGCCAGTTCGCGCTGGACACGATGGTCGACGCCTACGAGCGCTGCTACGAGCAGCTGGTGAACGGGCGGCGCCGATGAGCGCGCCGGCACCGCGGCTGAGCGTCGTCATGCCGGCCTTCGACGCGCAGCGCACGGTCGCCGCGGCGATCGGCTCGGCGCTGGCGCAGACCGTCACCGACCTCGAGGTGCTCGTCGTCGACGACGGCTCGCGCGACGGGACGGTCGCCGAGGTGCAGCGCATTGCCGCCGCCGACGCGCGCGTCCGCCTGCTGCAACAGGCCAACGCCGGACCCTCGGCCGCGCGCAACCGCGCCCTGGACGTCGTCGCCGCGCCTGTCGTCGCGTTCCTCGACGCCGACGACCTGATGCTCCCCGACTACGCCGAGCGGATGCTCGCGCGTCTGCAGGCGCGGCCCGAGGTCGACCTGCTCGGCTGCGACGCCTACGTCTTCGACGACCGCCGCGGCCGGATCCGACGCCGGACGGTCCTCGACGAGACGGCGCCGCCGGCGGTGCTGGCCCCGGATCCCGACGGGCAGTTCCGTCAGCTTGCCGCCAACAACTTCGTCTACGTCGGCTGTACGGTGCGGCATGCGGCGCTCACGGCGCTCGGCGGCTTTGCCGAGGAGACCAACGCGAGCGAGGACTGGGACCTCTGGCTGCGGCTGCTGGCCTCGGGCCGCCGGATGGACCTGCTGCGTGAGCCGCTGGCGATCTACCGCCTGTCGGAGGGCCAGGCGCACCGCGATCGCGTGCGGATGGAGCGCGGGCAAGAGCGCCTCGACGCGTGGATCGACGCCACCGGCCGGGCACCCGAGGTCACCCGGACCCCGAGCGCGCGAGCCCGGCTGCAGGACCTCACCCGCCGCGCGGTACGTGCCGTGGCACCCGCGGCGGTCACCAGCGCCCTGGCCTGCCGCCGCCGCCCGCCCGCGGCGGTCGCGGCGGCGTTCCCGGACCTGGCCCGCTAGGGAACGCCGGCCAGGGGGCCGGGTTCCCTTGCGGGTGTTCGCCCAGAGGGCGAAACCCGCGGCCCGATGGAGCCAATGCTCCTAGACGGCGGCCTTGTGGTGCCGGGCCTTGAAGCGGGCGGCCTTTGCGCGCGCCTTGGCCTTGCGCTGCTTGGCCAGCCGGGCGGCGCGAGCGCGGGCCGGCTTGCTCTTGGCCACGACCTTCTTGATGGCCTTCTTCGGCGACTTCTTGACGGTGCTGACCGGCTTGATCACCGGCGGGGCGGGGCTGGGCGTGGTGCTCGGGGCCGTGCTCGGGTCGGTCGGCTGCGCGCTGCCGCCGCTCGGCGGCTGCGGATCGCTCGCCGGCGCTCCGCCGACCGCGCTCGGGCTGCCCGGCTCGACGATCGGCCCGGCCGACGCCTGATCTCCTTTGGTCAGGACGAGCGCCGTGTTCGGGGCCAGCGTCGCGCTGGTCGCGTTGGTCAGGCCGGAGCCGCTGTAGGCGCCGCCGAAGGCGACCTTGGCGTTGCCCGTGCCCGGGTTGACCACGACGAGCCCGTTGGTGAACGTCCGGGCGTAGGCGCCGTTGCCCAGCGCGGTCGCCGCCCCGGTCGGGTCGCCGATGTGCGCGTCGTACTCCGGCAGCCAGTCCGGGTCGTTGTTGTAGTTCGTGGCGGCCAGGTAGGAGGTGTTGGTGCTCTTGGCGGCCATCAGGACCGTCGCCCAGCCGTAGCGCTCTGCCTGCGCGTCGCCGCTGCCGGCCTGCGTGACGGCCAGGAAGCGCTTGCCCATGCTCTCGGTCGTGCGGATCTCGTCGACCTGGGTCTTCCAGTCGATCGCGGGGCGGTAGCCCACACCCGGGCTGGTCGACCACTTGGCGAACATCTCGTCCATGCCGCCGTCGACGAACTGCAGCCAGTCCTTGGCGACGTCCGGGGCTCCGCTCCACGAGCCGATGTTCGGGATCGCGAGCTTCCCCGCGGCGCGCAGGCGCGGGCCGACGGCGGCGAGCATCGAGCGCGTCGCCGCCTGATAGGCGCTGTCGTTCGGGTACAGGGCGATCTTGGACGGATCGGTGTGGTACATCGCGGTCGTGTTGACGTCGTCCATGAAGACGCCGTCCCACGGGCCGCTCTGGAGACGGTTGATGACCGTCGTGGCCCACGCGTCCTGGTAGGCGGCGTTGCCGAGGTCGGCCATGTAGACCCAGTCGTAGCTGCCCTCGACGATGCGCTTGCCGGCGGTGTCCTTGAGGAACCAGTCGGGGTGCGCGGTGTCGGCCTGCTCGTAGCCGACGCCGGAGGAGTAGACGCCGTTGGGGCCTGAGCCCTTGGTCATCGCCGAGGCGTTCTGGTACATCAGCACGGTCAGGGCGGGGTTGGCCGCCTTGAGCTGCGCGGCGCGCGCGCCGTCCCAGGCCTGCAGCACGACGTAGGAGCTGCGCTTGGCCGTCGTCGCCACGTTGGCGAACGAGGACGGGGTCGCCAGCGCCAGGCGCGTGTGGCCGGCGACGTCAGCGATACCCGCAGAGGGGTTGAACAATGAGCACCAGGAGAGCGCCAGTGTCGTGGCGAACAGCATGCGTGCGCGCATTGTGAACGGGTGCCTGCCTTTCGGGAGCCCGGCTGGCCGCGAACGGACCGACCTGCGGTCCTGGGCCCCGTGGCTTTGCGTCCCCGCCTCACGACGGGTTTGCCCTTCTCGATTTCAGGAGGCACCGGGGTGTGCCTCTCATGAACCCGTTCGGCGGGTTCCGGCGCGCTTCAGCAGCGATGGGCCGGAACTTGGACGCCTGTTGGACGGGGGTGCTGTCCCTTGTTCGTCGGCGGACTAGCCGCGACCTGAAGCCAGGCGTGCAAAGAGCGCTGCAGCGGGTGCTGTGGCCGTGGCCCACCGGAAGGCCTCGGCCAGCGCTCGTCCCTGCGCGCCGAGCCGCGCGGTCGCGTCCGGCTTGGCGAGCATGGCGATCGCGGCATCGGCCAGTCCGGCGGGATCCTCGGCCAGGCGGCCGTGCACGCCATCTCGGAATCCGACACCACTGACGCCCAGCTCGGTGCCGAGGACCGGTCGCGCGGCGGCCAGGCTCTCAAGCACCTTCAGGCGCGTCCCGCCGCCCTGCCAGATCGGGACGACGGTCAGCCGCGCGGCGGCGATCTCGGCGCGCAGATCCTCCACCTCGCCGGCGACACGCACCCCGGGCAGCGCTCGCAGCTCATCGGCGGCCGCGGGCGCCAGGCCCGCGCCGACGACCGCCAGCTCGGCGTCGGGACGCGCCGCGGCGACGCGCGGCCAGGCCTCGCGCGCGAAGCGCAGCAGGCCGATCGCGTTGGGCGCGTAGTCCATGCGCCCGAAGAACAGGACGCCTGCGCCGTCGGGCGGGGCCGGCGCCACCGCGAACAGCTCGTCGTCGACGCCGTTGGGCGCGACCACCACCGGGTCGGCGCCGAGCGCGGCGAAGTGCCGGGCGTCGGGCTCCGACACGCACAGGACGCCGTCGGCCCGGCGCGCCGCCCGACGCTCGGTCACCGCCGCCTCATGCGCCAGGTTGTGGGCCTTCAGCCAGGCCGGGGTGCCGGGCCGCAGCGTCCGGGCGACGGTCCCCAACGCCTGGCCGTCGACGTTGTGCGTGCTGAAGACCCATGGGGTGCCGAGGTGCGGGCCCGCGTAGTAGGTCGACAACGTCTGCTCGACGAGGAACAGCTGCGTGGTCTGGAGGGCGTCGAGCTCACGCACCCGCGCGTCGACGTCGTGCAGGAACGGGCTCGGGCGCCGGCGGACGTGCTGGCCCAGGCGCTCCGGCAGCGTCGGCTCCGGCGCCGGGAGCACGTCGACGGCCCAGCCCCGCGCGCGCAGCGCCGCGACCCCCGCCGGTCGGCTCGTGTCGGCGGTGACGACGTGGGGGGTGAGCCCGGTGCGCTCGAGCGCCTCGAGCAGCCGCAGCGTGCGCTTGGCGCCGCCGCTGGTCGGCGGCTCGCACACGATGGGGCAGATGGCGACGGCCTCGGCGCGGGGGGTGGTCGTTATTGTCATCGACGTGCCGATTGGCTTTGCGGAGGCGCGCCCGGCGCGAGGAGAGGCTATTCGAGCGTCCGTCGCGGCGCGGTCCGTCGCGGGCGGCACCTGTCGCGCCGCGCGGTGGACGTGAGCGGCACGGGCGCGACCGGCGCGCCGGAGCTGGGGCAGACCGACAGCCGCACCGTCATGCGCGGCAGCGGATGGGGCCTGCTGCTGGCGATCGTCCCGCAGCTGCAGACGCTGCTGATCTCGATCGCGGCGGCCCGCCTGCTCGGCGCCGCCGACTTCGGCCGCCAGAGCTTCATCGCCTTCATCTCGGTCGCGTGCGTCTCGGTCTTCGCCGCGCGCGTGCCCGCGGCGCTGGCGCGCTTCGGCGCCGAGCTGCTGGGAGCGGGCGAGGGCGGCAAGGTCCTCACGCTCCTCCGTTGGACCTGGCGCGTGCAGCTCCTCAGCGGCGGCGTGGCCGCGGCGGGCTTCGTCGTGGCCGCCGGGTTCGGTGCCGAGCCTTCGAGCGGCTGGGTCCTGGCAGGCTTCTGCACGTGGGTGGCCGCGATCCAGGCGGCGCCGAGCGCGTTCCTGGTGGCCGCCCAGCGCTGGCGCGACAGCGCGCTGCCGGGCTTGCTGACCACGGTCGGGTCCGTCGTCGCGGTCGTGGCGGTGCTCGCGCTCGGTGGCGGGATCACGGGCTACTTCGCGGTGGAGCTCGCCGTCGTCTGCGTCAACCTGGTGTGGACGCAACGGCTGGCCGCCCGGCTGCGTGCCGAGCTGCCCGAGGCGGCGCCGATCGAGCCGGAGCGGCGACAGGAGCTGCGGCGGTTCATGCAGGCGTCGACGTTCTTCGCCGTCATCGAGTTCGTGGTGCTGAGCCGCTCGGAGGTCGTGTTCCTCAGTCACTACTCCGGGCCCGTGCAGGTCGGCTACTACTCGGTGGCCTTCGCGGCGGCCGCTGCCGCCGCGCGCGTGCCGGCGATGATCACGAGCGTCGCGATGCCGGCGGTGGCGAGCCTGCACGGGGCGGGCGAGCACGAGCGCATCCGCAACGGCTTCTGGCGCGCGACGCGCCTGCTCATCGCGCTCTGCCCGACGCTGGTGGTCGCGGCGGCCGTCTTGGGCACCGACCTGCTGGGCATCGTCTACGGCGACGAGTTCCACGATGCCGAGCCGGTCCTCCTGATCCTACTCGCGCCATCGATCCTGCTGCCGATCGCGGGCATGGCCGACGCGGTGCTGTGGATCCTGGGCCGCATCCGCTTCCTGGTGATCTGGGGCACGATCGCGGCCGCGGTCAACATCGGGCTGGCGTTCGTGCTGATCCCGCTGCTGGACGCGATCGGCGCGGGCATCGTCAACGTCGTGGCGCAGCTCGTCGCCGGCGTTCCGGCGCTCTGGCTTGCCGCGCGCATCCTCGCGCCGGCGGGCGTGCCGTCCTGGTTGGTGCGCAACTCGCTGCTGACCGCCGTCGGCAGCGGCGTCGCGGCCTTTGTCCCGATGCTGGTGCTCGGCGGGGTCGCAGGCCTGGTCTGCGGTGCGGTGCTGCTGACGCTGACGCTGTGGCTCGCGGCGACCCGGCTGCCGCTGCTCGCTGCCGAGGACGGGGCGTGGCTGACCGATGCGGTGGGTGGCCGGGCCGAGATCGTCGCGGTGCTGCGCCGTACGACGCGCGTGGCGACGTAGCTTCTACGGGCGCCGCGCTGCTGCGCCGCCGATGCGCGGTGGCCTGACCGGGCTAGGAGCGCCAGCGCCGCAGCAGCGAGCCACCGCGCACCGGGCGCGGCGGGACCGGAACGGCCTGGCCGGCGAGGATCGCGGCCGGACCCTCTTCGACGAGCCATGGCGCCAGCTCGCCGAACCCGGCCTTCTTGACCGGCTCGAGCAGCCCTGGCGGTCGGCGGTCGGTGTCATGGGCGTCGGAGGCCACGACGTGGGCGAGCTGCTCTTCGACCATCCAGCGGCTGAAGCGGCGCACGGTCGACCCGAAGGCGCCGGTCAGCGCCGAGGCGGTGATCTGCGTGACGGCGCCCCCTGCCACGAGCTCGCGCAGCAGCTCGGGCTGGCGGTGGAACTGCGGCGAGCGCTCGGGGTGGGCGAGCACGAGCTGGTGCCCGCGGGCGCGCAGCATGCCCAGCAGGACCCCGGCGTCATCTCTGGAGGCGCTGAGCGGCGACTCGACGAGCAGCCATGGCCCACCGCCGAGCGTCAGCGCGCGAAGCTCCTCGTCCTCCAGCCGGCAGGCGTGGCCGAGGTCGACCTCGGCCCCCGCCTCGATGCGCAGCAGGGCGTTGCGTGCCTGGAGGAAGTCCGACAGCGTCCGGGCGGCCGAGCCGATCCGCGCGCTGTCGTTGCGGGGCAGGTCGGCACGGACGTGCGGCGTCGCGACGACGACGTCGACACCGGCCTGCACATGGGCGGCCGCCTGCACGATGCTGGCGTCGAGGGTCGGCGGCCCGTCGTCGACCTTGGGGAGGATGTGGCAGTGGAGGTCGACGATCACCGCGACGCGGAGGCCGCGGCCGCGGGAGACCACAGCGAGGCGATCCGCACCTTCAGCCCGGACTTGGGGAAGCCCGCCGGGAACGTCACCTTCCACGCGCCGTTGCGGTCGCTGCGCAGCGTGGCGCGATAACGCAGCGCCCCGTTCTGGCGCGCCGTGAGCTGGAAGATGTCGGTGATCGACGCGCGGCCCGAGGCGACGAGACGCCCCTTGCTCACCCGCAGCCGGATCGACGGCCGCGTCAGACGGCCGGTGATCTTGCTGTGCAGCAGCTTGTTCAGGACGGCATAGGACGGCTTGGGCTTGCCGCCGGGCGCGAACAGGCCGAAGCGGTAGTCGGCGTTCTCGTCCTGGTCCTGGTAGAGGATCGCCGACTTCAGCCACGTCGTCGCGTGGATCGCCCGGGCCAGGTCGCGCAGAGCGGTGCCCTGCATCTCGGGAGTGATGCAGCGGTGCTGGACGCGGTAGGCCGGGCCGCCCTTGCTGTAACAGCTGTTCCAGCCGAACTCGGTCAGCCACTCGGGCGTGCGATCGCCGTTGGCCTTCTGCACCTTGCGCGTGACGGCCAGCGATTGCAGGGGCAAGTCATAGAAGTGGACGGCGAGCCCGTCGTAGGACCCCTTGATCCCCGCGTTGTACATCGCCTGCAGCCACTTGCCGTTGCCACCCACGAACGAGCCTGCCAGGACGGGTACCCCCGGCGCCGCCTGCTTGACCGGGCGGTAGGTCGCCTTGACGAGCGCCACGTAGCGCTTGACCTTGTCGGGCCCGGCCCAGTAGTTCTCGTTGATCTGGTCGGGCTCGTTCCAGACCTCGTAGCCCGCGAGGCTCGCGCGGTAGCGGGCGACGAGGAACGCCGACAGGCGCCCGAAGGTGTCGGGATCCGACGGCGGGTAGCGGTAGACGGCGTATGGCGTGTTGCCGTCCGAGCACTGGGCCTTGGCGCTCGCCGGCGCGGTCGAGGCCCAGCACGGCGTCGCGGTGACGAAGAGCACCACCTTGATCTTGCGCTCCGCGGCGCCCGCCATGAGGCCGTCGACGGTGGCGAGGTAGTCCTGGTCGTAGGCGTCGGGGCCGACCGGCTGCAGGCGCGACCACTGGACGCCGATCCGCAGTTGCTTGGCGCCGACGCGCTGGGCGACGTCGAGGCGGCTCTGCAGCGCCGCCGGGCTGTCGGTGGGCGAGACGCCCTGGATCCCGAAGGTCGGACGGGCCGAGGCGCTTCCCGCGCTGCACAGCACCGCCGCCGCACAGGTCATCGCCAGGGTCGCGGCTTTGCGCCGGGGCAGCAGTCTAGGCATGGGCAACCGACCGCAGGATAGCGGCAGCCCCGGAGCCATCCCCGCCGATTTGCCTTGATGGACGCATTGCGGCAGAGTGAGAAGTGGGACGTCCCACTTTCCACCTTGGAGCGAGCGAGCCTTGAGCCTCGAGCACCCCGTCGTCATCACCTGCGCCATCTCCGGCGCGCTGGCCAACCGCGATCAGTGCCCGGCGATCCCGTACACGCCGCAAGAGTATGCCGCCGAGGCACGGCGGATCGTCGACGAGGGTGGCGTCCATATTCATATTCACGCGCGCAAGCCCGACGGGACGCCGAGCTACGAGATCGAGGACTTCACCGCGATCCACGACGCGATCCGTGCCGAGGTCGGCGACGCCGCCATCCTGAACTTCTCCACCGGCACGATCGGCGTCAGCGTCGAGAAGCGCATCGCCTACCTGAAGGCCTGCCCGCCCGAGGTCGCCGCGCTCAACATGGGGTCCATGAACTACGCGAAGTACTCGTCGCGGCGCAAGGACTTCGTCTTCTCCACGGTCTTCCCGAACCCGTTCGACGAGATCATCGAGTTGTTGAAGGCCATGAACGAGCTCGGCATCAAGCCCGAGCACGAGTGCTTCGACCTCGGCCACGTCGGCTCGCTGTGGCCGCTGCTCGACATGGGGGTGTTGCACGCGCCGCTGCACGCCGACTTCGTCATGGGCGTCACCGGCGGCATTCGCCCGACCGCGCGCAACCTCGCCGCGATGGCCGACAACCTGCCGGAGGTCGATGCCCACTGGGGCGTCATCGGCATCTCGCGCGTGCAGTGGACGATGCTCGCCGCGGCGCTCTCGCTCGGCGGCTCGATCCGCGTCGGCCTGGAGGACAACCTCTACCTGCCCGACGGCGAGATGGCGCGCTCCAACGGCGATCTGATCGCCAAGGCGCGGCAGATGACCATCGACGCGGGTCGGCGGCCAGCGACCGTCGAGGAGGCGCGGGCGTTGTTGGGGTTGAAGGCGCGTCAGACGGCAGAGGGGTAATAGTTCATCAATGTCCACAAATCCCAAAAGACTGGCACTTGCACTGAGCCTCGTTGAGGGTGGTGATTGGCAGCGGTTTGAACGCTTCGCCTCGGCCTTCCTGGCGCCTGACTACCCCAAACTACGAACAGTTGCCAGTCCGTCGGGCGATCGCGGGCGGGATGGGGAGTTGTTTGAACCCGAAGGTGACAGCGCTGTCAAGTTTCAGTATTCGGTCCAGCAGGACTGGGCATCGAAGATCATGAAGACGGCGAAGCGCCTGAAGGAAGCCTTCCCTGACACATTTGTCTTCTCTTATGTCACGAGCCAAACGATCGGAGCGGATGCTGACGCAGTGAAGGCCGAGGTGCGCAAGCAATATCAGATAGCCGTCGATGTAATGGATGCGAGCTATTTCCTGGATCGAGTCAATTTCTCGCCGGCTCACCAGGCTGCTGCCGACGAACTCATTTCAGACTTCGTCCAGCCTCTATTCGAGTCTGACCAACTGGTCAAGCGCCAAGCGCAGGCGTTGTCCGGAGACGAGGCTAAAGCGGCGTGTGTGTACCTGTCGCTACAGCGAGAGGATGATGTTCTGCAAAAGGGCCTCACCAAGCAGGTCTACGAGGCGATCAGCCGAGCGTTGCTGAGGCACACAAGTCCCGAGTCGCGGTTGCCAAGGCAACAGCTTCATGAAAAGGCGCATAGCTTGCTTTCCGCTCATCCGCGAGAACAGGTGTCGCAGTATGTGGATCGAGCGCTTGCCCGACTCGTCGGCCGCGCCTTGCGACACTATTCAGACGACGACTCGTTCTGTTTGTCCGCCGAAGAGCGCGAACGTGTCCGAAATCAGCTTGAGTTGCAGGCGTTCGATCAACTGACCATTCGCGAAGAAATCCGACACGCGATCTTTAGCGCTAGTGACAACGCTGGCGTTGCGCGGCCGGTTCCGTCGCTCGATTACACCGCCGCTACGCGAACACTCATCGAACGCTTCCTCTACGGTCGCGGTGAAGCCTTCGTCGGCAATTTGGTCAACAAAAGTGCACCATCGCTCGATCTTTCGTCTCTCGAGTCGACTCTCATTGAACTCTTCAAGACGAAACCCGAATTTTCACGGCTAGATCCTAGTCACAATCCGGTGATCCTGGTGGCCGCGCACGATGTGTTGACGCAGCCGTCTGAGACGACCGAGCGTTACTTCCGCCGCTTGGCGGATGCTTACACACTCTTCGCGTTTCTCAGGGAGACGCCCGATCTGCAGGGCGTCGTTTCAAAGATGTTCGATGATGGTCAGATCTGGGTCGATACCAACATTGTCTTACGTCTCATGGCAGAGCAATTGCTCGAGGAAGAGGACTATCGAACATACTCAAAGCTCCTGGCGGCGGCGCGGGATTCGGGTCTCACACTTCACATCACCGCGGGTGTGCTTCAAGAACTTGAGGCCCACACCTATCTGTCTTTGCGGTTCGCTCGGCATTCGGAGACAGATGAGCCTTGGAAAGCAACAGTCCCTTTCCTGTTCTCGGCGTTCGCACTGACAGGTCGGTCACGCACCGAGTTTGCCATGTGGCTGGAGCTGTTCAGGGGTCCGGTAGATCCTGAGCGCGACATTGCGGAGTACCTCTCGACGCAGCACGCCATCACCCTTCGAGACTTGTCGGAGTTCGCAGACCGGGCGCCAGTAGAAGTATCGGGACCGGTGAAGGAGTTCTGGTACGGCGTGCATAGGCGTCGCCATCAGGATCGTTTCAAGCAGATCGACGAAGGTCGAATCGATCTACTGGTTGCCCATGATGTCGAGAGTTTTCTTGGCGTGATGAATCAGCGAAAGAGTCGAGGGGACACGGCCTTTGGTTATGCGACCTGGTGGTTCACTCTCGATAAGGCTGCCTTCGAGGTTCTAGACAAGGCCAAGATTCCGGGCGAGCACCGTCGAGGGCTGCATGCCCCGACCATCAGCCCGGATTTCTTGAATTCCTACCTGGCAGTTGGGCCGCCACGCGCCCGCCTTCGCAAGGACCAAGACGCGCGCTTGCCGCTCTTGATCGAGGCCTTAGTGCCTGAGGACATGCCAGCGGAACTCATCGACACAGCGGAGCGACTCCGGGTAAACCTTGAGGGGCTTCCCGAACTCGTGATCCGCCGACGCATCAAGGATGCGCTGAACGCTGCCCGCGCCACGGCGGGCCCGATGACGAGCGCCAATTTGGAAAAGGCGCTGAGAGAGATGAAAACCCGCCTCCAACCGCCTAGGAGGAAGTTGTGAATTTGCCGTTCGACGGACTCAAGGTCCTGGACTTGAGCCGTCTCCTTCCGGGCGGCTTCTGCTCGCTGCTGCTGGCCGACTTCGGCGCCGACGTCGTCAAGGTCGAGGACACCGGCATGGGTGACTACATCCGCTGGTCGCCGCCGGCCTTCGAGGGCGCCGAGGAGACGGCCAAGAGCGCGCTGTTCCTGTCGCTCAACCGCGGCAAGCGCTCGATCCGGATCGATCTCAAGAGCGAGGCGGGCCGCGAGGTCCTGCTGCGTTTGGTCCGCGACGCCGACGTGTTGTTGGAGTCCTTCCGCCCCGGCGTGCTCGACCGGCTCGGGGTCGGCTACGAGCGCCTCAAGCAGGAGAACCCGCGGCTGGTCTACTGCGCCATCACCGGCTATGGGTTGACCGGCCCCAACGTCCATCGCTCCGGCCACGACATGAACTACCTGGGCCTCAACGGCGTGCTGGCGATCAGCGGCGACGCCGACGGCCCGCCGACGCAGGCCGGCGCGCAGATCGCCGACCTCGGCGGCGGCGCGCTGATGGCCGCGTTCGGGATCCTGGCCGCGCTGCGCGAGCGCGACCGCAGCGGCGAGGGCCAGCTCGTCGACGTCTCGATGTTCGACGGCGCGCTCTCGTGGCTGGCGATGGTCGCCGCGCGGGTCTTCGCGGCCGGCGAGCAGCCACGGCGTGGCGCAGAGATGCTCAGCGGCTCGCTGCTCTGCTACCGGCCGTATCGGTGCGCCGACGGCTGGGTGACGCTCGGGGCGCTGGAGCCGAAGTTCTTCGCGGCCTGGGCCAACGGCGTCGAGCGCCCGGACCTGATCGAGCAGCAGTTCGAACAGCCCGGCAGCGCCGCGCACGCCGAGGTCGAGGCGATCTTCCTGACCCGCACGCGCGACGAGTGGGCAGCGTTCGCCGATGCCCACGACTGCTGCCTGGAGCCCGTGCTCGAGGTGGAGGAGGCGCTGGCGTCCGAGCTGGTTCGTGCGCGCGAGATGGTGATCGAGTTCGAGCAGCCAGGCGCGGGCAAGGTGAAGGGGTTGGGGATGCCGGTCAAGCTGTCACGCACCCCCGGCCAGGTCCGCAGTGGCGGCCCCGCGCTCGGCGAGCACACCGAGCAGGTGCTGCGCGAGTCCGGCTTCTCTGAGGAGGAGGTCGCCCGACTGCTGGCCGACGGCGCCGTCGCGGGCGCCGCCGGATCGGCCGCAACCGCGAGTCCCTTCCTGGCGTCATGAACGACGACGGCCTCCTCAAGATGAGCGAGCTGGCCCAGCGCAGCGGCGTGTCGGCCGGCACGATCAAGCACTACCTGCGCGAGGGGCTGCTCGACGGCGAGGGGGAGGGCGTGGTGCGGACCTCGCGCAACATGGCCTACTACCCGCCGGGCTACGTCGAGCGCATCACGCTCATCAAGCGCCTGCAAGAAGATCGCTTCATGCCGTTGAAGGTGATCAAGGGCATGCTCGACGAGGACCCCGACCGCGCGCTGGCGCTGGTCGAGCTGGAGGACAAGATCATCGAGCGCGCGCTCGAGCGGCGCGAGACGGCGCGCGTGAGCGCGGCCGAGATCCGGCGCCGCTACGACCTGCCCGCCAACGTGCTGGAGCGCCTGGTGGAGATCGGCGTCCTCACGCCCAACGGTCGTGGCTACGACGCCGACGACGTCGCGATCATCGAGGCGATGGTGCGCTTCCGCGCCGGCGGCTACGACGAGACCCTCGGCTTCACCGTCTACGACACGCTGCGCTACCGCGAGGCCCTGCAGCCGCTCGTCGAGGAGGAGATCGCGACCATGTTGGGGCGGTTGGCCGGTGAGGTCGAGCCCGACCGCGCCGCCGACATCATCGCCTCCGGCGCCGACCCGCTGCGCGAGCTGCTCGGCGCGATGCACTCCAAGCTGCTGCTGGCCGAGCTGGCCCGGCAGGCATCAGCGCGCTGACGGACCTTGCCTCGCTGCCCGGTGTCGCCGCCTGCGAGAGGCGTGCGCATCGCTCGACGTCCGGGGAAGGTCCGGATACCGTCGCGTCATGCCCAATTCCGGTCAGGCGGTTCTCGTCTTCGTCATCGGGGTGGTGCCTGGCTTCATCGCGTTGAGCGGCTATCGCTTCGGTCGTGCGGTTCCGGCTCCTGCCGAGGGGTTGGTCGCGATCGCCCAGGTCATCACGATCAGCCTCGTGCTCGCACTGATCGCCTGGCCGTTGGGCGGGAACGTGGTCTATGGCCACGCGACGGCCGGCACGGCGCTGACGACGCATCAGTCGGCGACGTTCAGGCTGGCGGTCGGCGTCCTCGTGGGATCGGGCCTCCTCGGCTTCGTGGCGGGGCAGGTGATCGACCAAGCGGCCGACTACGTGCGAGGTGCCCTGGCGCGAAGCGACGATCCAGGCATGCGGCGGCGGATCCTCGAAGCCGTGGGTGTGCGGCTGCTCACCGATGGCCCCACGACGTGGGATCGGAGCTGGAGGGCGGTCAGGCGCCACGCGGCGCAGCACGCCGGTTTTGTCTACATCCAGGTCAAGACGAAGAGCGGCGACACCATCGTCGGAACAGTGGGCAGCGCGTCACGGGTTGCGCTTTCGCCGCAGCCTCGGGACCTGTACATTGAGCAGGTGCTGAGACCAGGATCAGGCGGTGTTCTCAGGCCGACGATGGAAGGTCTCGGCATGTTCGTCGTCGGCAGCGAGGTCGAGTCGGTCGAGTGGGTTGAGGGTACGGTGTCTTCTTGATGGCCGACCCACGATCGAACCCAGGTCCCAAGGTCTCAGAGCGCGAACTGCGGGAGGCCGAGCTGACGCTGACGACGCCGGCTCCGAAGACGCTGTCATTCGGCGGCTTCGTGGCGGCTCCGTCCGAGAACGATGAACCCCCGGCCGCTCCGTCTGCGGAGGCCGAGGCGGCGCCCACGACGGAGGAGTCGGCGAAGTGACCTCACGATTCCGTCCGGTCACCCGTTGAACATCCGCCGATGCGTCCTTCAGGTTCGTCATCCGCTCGTCGATCGAATGGACATCTGTGATGTCTTCGTTTCGCCTTCTTGACAGTGCCGTCGCGCTTGGGATGACGGCTGATGACGTCGTCATCGCGGCTGGTCGGCTGCAGCGCAACGAGCCGCTCGAGCCGCATCAGCGTCGCGTGCTCGATGAGACGCGTCGCGTCATCGACACGCTCGTCAGCGGCTCTCCGGGGCCTGGCGAGGGCGGCTTGGAGGGCTTCAGCCCTGCCGCGACGACCCAGCTGCTGTTGAAGGCGACACGCCAGATGCAGCCTCCGAACACGTCGGGCGAGCAGTACCTGGCGGAGTTGGACGCGACTCTCGAGCGTGCGCTGGCCGGCGAGGAGTGGGAGGGGCGGGCCGAGGGGCTGCGTCAGATCCGCAGGCTCTTCCTTCGCATCGGCCAGATCAGCCTTTCCGAAGCGTCCGCCATGGCGGGCGACAACCGGGCTGAGTTCCCCGCCTTCTAGGTCGAACTTCCGCGTGGAGATCGGCGTCAACCAGGAGCGCGACTTCGCTTTCGTGGTCGCGAGCGCTAATCGTGTCATCAAAACCCTCAGTAATGATCCCAGGTTAGCGGAGGATTTTCCCCGAGCGGGACCGGGCGCTGCCATGGCGCGGTACGTCCGATCACTGCTCGTGGAGGTGGAGGAGGCGGTCCGGCTGCGCGCGGAGGCAGCCAGCGATGACCTCGACATCGAGAGCGGTGCCCAAGCCGTCCGGTTGTTGAACATCTTCGTGTCGGGCAACCTCACCCGGGCGCTGTCCTGGCTGGACGACCCGCCGCGTGTCCAGCTCGAGCTCGGCGCTCGCTACTTCATCCAAGAGCTGGCCGAGGTGATCATCAAGGAGGAGGCGGACCTCGTCCTGGTGCCGCAGGTCGTGTACTCGACCGATCCGCGGCCGTTCCATCAGTGGGTCCTGAAGCTGGTGGAGAGCGGCGTCCAGCTGCAGCTCCCCCCGGGCAAGGAGCCATACCCACTGGTGCTGAACTACCCGGAGCTGGAGGCGCACAGCGTGCTCCTGCATCCGCTGTTCGCCCATGAGCTCGGACATCGGGCGCTGAGCCAGGAGCCGTTCGTGCCCAAGGTGCTGGCGCCGCTGTTGACCGACCAGGGCCTCTTGCAGGGCATGCGTGAAGCGGTCGCGGCGGACATGCCCGAGGCGTCCGACATCGATGTCAACGCTGAGGTGCACGTCGTCAACGAGATGATCGGGTACTGGCTCGAGGAGATGCTCTGCGACACGATCGCTTGCGCCCTGCTCGGGCCGGCGTACGTCCTGAGCTTCGCCACCGTCGTCCTCTCCGGGACCAACGGCCCGGGCCTGCAGCATCCGCCGGCCAACGTGCGCGTCGGCCTGATTCTCGACCAGCTCGATGCGCTCGGCTGGGTGACCGCGCTGCGGAGCCCCAGCTTCGAGCCGTCGATGAACAGGACCCTCGACTGGCTCATCGACACGTCCGCACATGATCCTCCGACGCTCTCCCCGAGCCGGGAGTTCTCCATCGACGTCGTCCGGAAGTGCGCGGCGCGGGCCAGAACGCTCGTCTGGCAGCATCTGGATCCGTTTCGTCCCGAGGACTACCTGCCGGTCCACGATCACCTCATCGAGATGATCGAGGCGCGGGTGCTGCCGTGCCAGTTGGACGAGCAGACGACCGGGCGGCCGGGCGGCGCGATAGATCGCCGCGCGATCGTGCTCGCCGGGTGGCTCCACATGATCGGCGACATCGGTGACGAGCCCAGCACGCTCAGCGCGGCGCTGTCCGATGAGCAGAAGCCGTTGCAGGCGTTCTTGACCCGGGCGCTGGAGATGAGCCGTGTTCTCGAAGAGTGGACAAAGAGGTCCTGATGATTCTGCAAGACGGCGCGCTGCGGGAATGGATGGAAAGAGGCCGCCCGATCGACGAGCGTCTTTGCATCACGCCGCTGCTCAGCGAGGACCAGATCGGCCCGGCGTCGATCGATCTGAGGCTGGGCAGCAAGTTCATCTCCCTGCGCAGGCCCGAGACGAGCGGCATCGACCCGGTAGCGGATCAGACAGGTCCGGCGCAGTCGACGATGCACGTCCGGTTCGGGAACGCGATGTGGCTGCAGCCTCAGCAGTTCGTGCTCGGGGCGACGCTGGAGTTCATCCGGCTGCCGTCGAACCTCGCGGCCTTCGTCGTCGGCCGATCGTCCTGGGGGCGGTTGGGCTTGGTCGTGGCGACGGCGATCATGGTCCAGCCGGGCTTCGCCGGCAGCCTCACCCTCGAGCTCGCCAACGAGGGCGACACGCCGATCCGCCTGTACCCGGGTCTCCGCGTCGCTCAGCTCGTCGTGATGGCGACGCAGGGCAAGGCCGAAGACAGCTACAACCCGCTCACCTCCACGTACTCGTTCCCGACCGGCCCCGAGTACCCACGCGCTGCCTGGCGTCAGGACGAGCTTGAAGCGATCGACCACATGAGCAAGACGCTCGGCAGGGTCTGACGAATCGCGTCCTGACGGAGCATCGCCGGGATGCCGCGTCATGGCGGCGCCTCTGGTCGTCTCACGTTCCGGCCGCACCGCGCGTTGCGCGTCAACACGATGCACCTGCCCACAGCCCAGCCCTTTGACGGCGCCGCTGTCTTGGACTTCCTCGCCGCTCGCGCGATCACGGGCGTGGAGGAGGTGCGCGATGGCACTTATCGCCGGACGCTGGCGCTGCCCGGCGGCCCCGCGATCGTGGAGCTGACGCCGGATGCGCGCGGGGTCACCGTGCGCCTCACCCTCACCGACGACGCTGACGAGGGCGAGGCGATCCGTCGCACTCGGGCGCTCTTCGGTCTTGACCAGGACCCGCGCGCGGTGGCCGAGCACTTCGAGGCCGACCCGCACCTCGGTCCGCTGGTTCGCGCGCGTCCCGGCCTGCGCGTGCCGGGCGTCGTCGACGGCTGGGAGATCGCTGCACGGGCGGTCCTCGGCCAGCAGATCACGGTCGCGGCGGCGCGGACGCTGGCGTCGAGGATCACAGCCGCGGTGGCGACGCCCCTTGCCGTGCCCGACGGCGCGCTGACCCACCTCTTCCCGACCCCGGCCCAGGTCGCCGCCGCGCCCGACGAGCTCTTCGCGATGCCGCGCTCGCGCATCCGCACGCTGCGCGGTCTTGCCGCCGCCGACCCGCCGCTCGCGGCGCCTGCCGACGCGGCGGCGCTGCAAGAGCTCTGGGGCATCGGCCCCTGGACCGCGGGCTACGTCGCGATGCGTCTCGGCGACCCCGACGTCTTCCTCGACGGCGACGTCGCGGTCCAAAAGGCGTTGAGGGAACTGGGCGTCGACCCCGCCGACGCACCGTCCTGGTCACCCTGGCGGAGCTTCGCCGTGCTGCACCTCTGGGCCGGCCTCGCCGGGCCCGCCGCTGTCGCCTAGGAAGACGCGGGCGCCGTCGTGTGCGGTGCCGTCGCGGCCGTGCGCAGGTCGTCTTGCGTCCAGATCTCGGCGAGTCGGACGATCACCGCCGCGGCTGCTGCCATGTCGTGCAGCGACGCCCACTCGCGCACGGAGTGGAACTCGTGGCCGCCGGTGAAGACGTTGGGCGTCGGCAGGCCCATGGCGCTCAGGCGCGAGCCGTCGGTACCGCCGCGGATCACCGTGCGCCGTGGCTCCAGACCCTCGGCCGTGATGGCGCGCTCAGCGGCGCTCACCACCTCCGGGAACGGCTCGAGATGCGAGCGCATGTTGGGGTACTGATGGTGGACGTCGATCTCCAGCCGCGCGCGGGGCTCCCGGCCCACGATCTCCTCGGCGGTCCGCCGGATCAACGCGATGTGATCGGCGAGCACGTCATCGTCGAAGTCGCGGACGAGCGCGGTGACCGTCGAGCGCTGGGCGTCGCCGTCGATCGCGTAGGGGTGGATGTAGCCCTCGCGGCCGTCGGTCGTCTCCGGCGTCAGGCGGTCGGACGGCAGTGCGGCGACGACCTGCGCCGCCAGTCGCGCCGCATTCACCAAGATCCCCTTGGCGAAGCCGGGGTGGATGTCGACGCCGTGGATGGTCAGCTTGACCTCGGCGGCCGTGAACGTCTCGTCCTGCAGCTCGCCGATCTCGCTGCCGTCCATGGTGTAAGCGCAGAACGCGCCGAAGCGCTCGACGTCGAAGAGCGTCGCGCCCTCGCCGATCTCCTCGTCGGGCGTGAAGCAGACCCGCAGCGTGGGGCGGGGCAGCTCGGGATGGGCGGCGAGATACGTAACCGCGGTGACGATCTCGGCGACGCCGGCCTTGTCGTCGGCGCCCAGCAGCGTGTCACCGGACGACGTGACGATGTCGTGGCCGACCTTCGCGGCCAAGCCGCTCACCGTCGCGGGATCCAGGACGGTCCCGCCGTGCGGCAGCGCGATGATCGATCCGTCGTAGTCACGGTGCACGAGCGGCTCGACGCCGGCGCCCGGCGCGTCCGGGCTGGTGTCGACGTGGGCGATCAGCCCGATCACGGGGGCGTCGTCAACGGTCGCCGGCAGCGTCGCGGTGACGTAGCCGTTGTCGTCCAGCGCGGCGTCGTCGAGGCCCGCGGCACGCAGCTCGTCGACCAGCAGCCGCCCCAGCTCCAGCTGACCGGGCGTGCTCGGGCTCTGCGTGCGCACCCGCGCGGCGGTCGACTCGATGCGGACGTAGCGCTCGAAGCGCTCCAGCAGCCCGGGGGCGAGCTCCTCGGCGAGCTCAGAGGTGTACGGCGACGGCATCACACGAGCCTAGTCGCCGGCCGCCGTTCACCAGCGGACGCTGTGCGCCTCCATCACGCCCCAGCCGCGGGCGACCACGGTCCCGCCGGGCAGCGTCCCGGAGAACGTCCCGAACGGCTGGACGTAGTCGCTGGCAAAGAGCTTGAAGTCGTCGGTGCGCGCACGGCGCGCCTCCTCGCTGAACGTCAAGACCGAGGTGTCGTCGAACGCGACGGTGCGCAAGTCCTCGTCGAACGTCGCGGGTGGCAGCTCGCGCGCCGCGCCGTCGACCCAGAGCGTGCGCTCGCTGCCGACCGCCGCGTCGTGCACGCCGACCACGATGTTGAAGGCCAACGCCGCGCCCTCGGGCGTCTCGCCGACGCCCGCGCACCAGCGCCAGTCGGTGCGCCGCGCGTGGTAGCCGGCGGAGTCGTCGATCAGCCCGCGCAGCGTCACCGGCCGGCCGTCGACCGTCCCGGTCGCACGCACCGGCTGCTTGCGCGTCCAGATGTAGGAGTCGCCGTGGCGCGAGGTGACCTCCATCGCCTCGCCGTCGGGCTCCAGCACGAGATCGACCGGACCGAAGCGAGCGCGCTCGTCGTCCAGCACGACCCCGCCCGGCCGGAAGACCGTCTTCTCACGCAGCTCCGTTCGATCCCACGTCGCCCAGAACGCCTGCGGCAGCACCCCGACGCGCACGTTGGCGGCGCAGAGCATCAGCTCCTCGCCGTAGAGGCCGAGGTAGCGCCAGCGCTTCAGCGGGCGGCGGTCGCGCAGCAGGGCCATGCGCGCGGGTGGGACGGCGAGCCCAGATGGGCTGTTGCGCAGCGGGAGATCATCCAGGGTCGGCACGTCCGGGGTATGCTCCCAGAGATCGGTTGACTGACCAGTCAATCGCCGAAGCGAGAACCCCCGTGCGCGCCGCCGCTGTCCAACTCACCGCGACCGCCGACAAGGCTACAAATCTCGAGACCGCGGACCGTCTCGTGCGGGCCGCCGCTCGCGATGGCGCGTCGCTGGTGGTCCTGCCCGAGAAGTGGTCGGTCTACGGCTCGCCGGAGGACCAGCGCGCAGGTGCCGAGCCGCTCGACGGTCCGGCGCTGAGCTGGGCGCGGGCGATCGCGCGCGAGCTGGAGATCGACCTCGTCGCCGGCTCGATCGCCGAATCGCCGCGTGATCCGTCTCCGGACATCCTCGGCCGCGGGTACAACACCTCGGTCCACATCGGCCCCGACGGCACCGACCGCGCGACCTACCGCAAGCTGCACATGTTCGACGTGCTCGTCGGCGGCCGCGACTACCGCGAGTCCGACGGCGAGGCACCGGGTGACGAGATCGTCCTCAGCACCCTCGCCGATGGCCTACAACTCGGGCTGACCATCTGCTACGACCTGCGCTTCCCCGAGCTCTACCGTCGCCTCGCGGTCGACGGAGCGCGCGTGCTGGCCGTCCCCGCGGCATTCACCGAGCCCACGACCCGTGACCACTGGGAGATCCTGTTGCGTGCCCGCGCCATCGAGAACCAGGCCTTCGTCGTCGCCGCCAACCAGGTCGGGCGCCACGCGCCGGGCCTGAAGACCGGCGGCCGCTCGATGATCGTCGACCCCTGGGGGATCGTCCTCGCCCAGGCCGCCGACGTCGAGTGCCACATCGTCGCCGAGCTCGACCTCGACCGCCAGGACCGCATCCGCGCCGACCTGCCGTCGCTGGCCAACCGCCGTCCGGAGATCTACGGCTGATGGCCACCGCACGCTCAGCAGCAGCCGCGGCCGAGAAGCGCCGGCTGATCCTCGACGCGGCCGTCCGCGTCTTCGCCCGTCAGGGCTTCCACACCTGCCGCGTCAGCGACATCGCCGACGAGGCGGGCGTCGCCTACGGGTTGGTGTACCACTACTTCCGCTCCAAGGACGAGGTGCTCGACACCCTCTTCCTGGAGCGCTGGAACGTGATGCTCGACGCGATCCGCGAGGTCGACACCCAGGACATCACGGCCCGCAGGAAGCTCGAGGCGATCGCGGGCTTCATCGTCGACTCCTACCGCCACGACCCGGACTTGATGAAGGTCATCATCGTCGAGGTCACGCGGGCGGCGAACTCGTTCGGGCAGACGCACCTGGCGAAGATCACCGAGGCCTACAACCTGATCGGCGCCGTCGTCGAGAAGGCGCAGGTCGCGGGTGAGTTCCGCTCCGACATCTCGCCGCAGTTCGCCGCAATGGCGTTCTACGGCGCCATCGAGCAGGTGCTGACCGGCTGGATCTTCGACTCGCTGCCGCAATCGGCGGGCGGGTTCGACGAGGCCAAGCGCCTGATCGTCGAGACGATCTGCAGCGGGCTCGACCGCTGATCGGCAGGCAGGGCGGGTAGAGTCCGACCCGATGCACAACGACATCACCAAGCGCCTTGCCTGGTCGGGGCTGCTCGCGGCCTTCGGAGCGATCGCCTCGATCGCCGCCTCGCGCGTCGCGGCCATCGCCTACCGCCGGATCTTCGACGAGGACCCGCCCGAGTGAGCGAAGAAGCAGCCGACCCGTTCGCCCCGACCGCGGCCGCGCCCGAGCAGGCCACGCCGGTCGAGCCGACGCCGACCGTCGGCGCCGCCGAGGCGACCTTCGGTCAGCCGGCCGGCAGCGCCCTGCTCGACGCCCAGCCGGTCGATCCGCACCCCGAGAAGCTCGTGGGCGCGGCGTTCGCCGGTGGCCTCGTGGCCGCCGTCTTCCTCAAGGGGCTCGCCAAGCGGAGGCACCGATGAGCGACCAGCAGCAGCCGACCAACCTCGTCACCGCGATCCAGGACGTCACCGAGAAGGCCTCGCTGCTCGTCCGCGAGGAGATCGAGCTGGCCAAGGCCGAGGTGACCGACAAGGTCACCAAGCTCGGCAAGGGCGCGGCCGTCGCGGCCGCCGCCGGGATCTTCGTGCTCGGCGCCTCGATCATGATCCTGTTCGGGCTGGCCCAGTTTGCCTACTGGGCGATCCCGTTCCCCGACGGACAGCCGTTCTGGGGCTACTTCACCGTCGCCGCCGTCCTGCTCCTGCTCGCCGCGCTCGCGGGCTACGTCGCGTATCGCGCGCTGAAGGCCGGCTCGTCGCCGGCGCCGACGATGGCCATCGAAGAGGCCAAGCTCATCAAGGAGACCATGACGGCCGAGCACCCCGGAGGGACCGTCTGATGCCCCAGCGCTCCCCTGAGCAGATCCGGCAGTCGATCGAGGCCAACCGCGCCGAGCTGGCCGTCTCGATGGAGCGGCTGCGCGGCGAGGTCGCCGAGGTCACCGACTGGCGCAAGCAGATCCGCGACCACCAGCAGGAGGTGCTGATCAGCGCCGCCGTCGCGGGCTTTGTGATCGGTGGCGGGATCGCCGCCATCGGCGGCCTGCTGCGCCGCAAGAAGCGTCGCTGGTAGCACCCGTCTCCTCCGTCTCGGACCGTCCGGCACCGCGCCTACGGTTCGGGGCGGATGCAGTCCCGCACCAACGAGCTTCCCGTTCGGACCATCGTCCGCGTGGTCGCGATCGTCGTCACGGCGGCGATCGCGCTGTACCTCGTCTACCTGCTGCGCAAGCCGATCGGCTGGGTGCTCACGGCGACGTTCGTCGCGATCGCGGTCTCCGGGCCGGTCAACCGGCTGGACCGCCACATGCGGCGCGGCTTTGCGATCACGCTCGTCTATCTCGGGCTGATCCTCGTGCCGATCGGGCTGACCGCGTTGGTCGTCCCGCCGCTGGTCACCCAGGGCACCAACCTCGTCGAGGACCTGCCCGGCTACGCCACCGACGTTCAGGACTACGTCAACAAGAACGAGCGGCTGCGCAAGCTCGACGACAAGTACGACCTGACCGGCCAGCTCCGCAAGCAGGCCAACCAGCTCCCGGCCAAGATCGGCGACGCGGCCAAGGTGCTCAGCGACATCGGCCTCGGCTTGGTCAACTCGGTCTTCGCGCTGGTCAACATCCTCATCTTGAGCATCTTCATCGTGGCCGGGGGCCGCGGCTGGACCGACGCGGCGCTGCGGCTGCGGCCGGAGGCCGAGCGAGAGCGGATGCGCCGCATCCTCGACAGCACGGGAAACGCGGTCGGCGGCTACGTCCAGGGGGCGTTGACGATCGCGCTGATCGCGGGCATCCAGGCGTTCATCGTGCTGGAGCTCCTCGGTGTCCCGTTCGCGGCGCCGCTGGCGGTCCTCGCCGGCCTGGCGTCGCTGATCCCGCTGGTCGGCGCGACGGCGGCGGCCATCGTCATCGGGCTGGTCACGTTGTTCAACGACTTCCCGACCGACACCATCATCTGGGCGGTCTGGGCGATCGTCTACCAGCAGCTGGAGAACAACATCATCCAGCCGCAGGTCCAGCGCCGCACGGTGCAGGTGCAGCCGATCATCGTGCTCATCGCCGTCCTCTTCGGCAGCACGCTGCTCGGCGTCCTCGGCGCGATCGTCGCGATCCCGCTGGCGGCCTCGATCCAGATCCTGCTGCGCGAGTGGTGGGACTGGCGTGCCGAGATCCGTCAGGCCGCGATCATCGACCCGGAGGGTCCGCAACCGCCGGCGCCGCCTGGACTCGGTGGCGGCGGGCCGTCGGGCTCCGACGACGAAGGCGGCGGTGGCCCGGGCGTGATCCTCCCGGCGACCTGAGGCGCTCTAGACGCCGAGCTCGGCCAGCAGCGCGCGCGGCAGGCCGCCCGCGCCGAGCAGGCCGGGGCCGACGTGGGTGCCGATGACTGGGCCGATCTCGGAGACGAAGACCGGCTCGGTGCCATAGATCTCGCGGCCGCGCTCGACCAGCTTCGCCGCCTGCTCGTGGGCCTGGATGTGCTGGACGACCCAGCCGTCGGCGCCGTCCTCGTGGCGGGCCTTGAGGTAGTCGACCATGCGCTCGAAGGCGCGGCCGGAGGTGCGGACGCGCTCGACGGGCGTGATCTCGCGGTTGATCGTGAGGATCGGCTTGATCTTCAGCGCGCCGCCGAGCCACGCCTGCGCGGTGCCGATGCGGCCGCCGCGCTTGAGGAACTCGAGCGTGTCGACCGCAAACCAGATCTTCATGGCGTCGGTCGCGTCGTTGACCCGGGCGGCGACGGCCTCGACGTCCGCCCCGGTGCTCGCAGCGGCCGCGCCGGCCAGGGCGCAGAGGCCGATCCCGCCGCAGGCGGTGCGCGAGTCGATGACCTCGACGCGCCGTCCCGGGTAGGTGGTGGTGATCTCGGCCGCGGCCTGGCGCGCGCTCTCGACGGTGCCCGAGATCCCGCCGGCGATGTGGACCGAGACGATGTCGCGCCCGGCGGCGGCCAGCGGCTCGTAGACCTCCAGGAAGTCGCCGATCGACGGCTGCGAGGTCGTCGGGAGGTGGTCGAGCTGGCGGAGCTGGTTGTAGAACGCGTTGAAGTCCGGCATGTCGGACTCGCGCTCGTGGCGATTGCCGACGTTGACGTACAGCGACACCTCGTGGATGTCGTGGGCCTGCAGCAGCGCACGCGGGGCGTAGTGCGTGGTGTCGGTGACCACGGCGACCTGGGACATGTCCTGAGCCTACGGGGTCTCGCGGCGTGGGAGGATGGGCGCCGACATGGCCATCACGCTCGTCACCGGCGCCACCGGGCTCGTCGGCTCGCACGTCGCACGGGCGCTGCTGGCGCGCGGCGACAACGTCCGCGTGACGGTGCCCGAGCACGCGGCGCTGGACGCGATCGCCGACATCCAGGCCGAGGTCGAGGTGGTCGTCGCCGACGGGACCGACCGGGGCGAGCTGCGCCGGGCGCTGCGGGGCGTGGACCGCTTCTTCCACGTGTCCGATGCGACGACGTTGCGCACCGGCTGGCGCGACCTCTACCAGGCCAACGTGGTCGGGACGCGGATCGCGCTGGAGGAGGCGCTGCGCGCCGGCGTCCAGCGGACCGTGCACACCAGCACGATCGCGGCGATCGGCCCGGCGGACGGTCGCTCGACCGCCGACGAGACCCAGGGGTTCAACGCCGCCCGGATCGGGTTGGCCTATGCCAACGCGAAGGCCGAGGCCGAGCGCGAGGCGCTGCGCGTCTGCGCCCACGGGCTGCCGCTGGTCATCGTCAACCCCGCGCACGTGCTCGGCCGCGGCGACGTCGACCGCTCCTCGACCGAGCTGGTCCGCCGCTTCCTGCGCCGCGAGATCCCGCTGTATGTCGACGGCGCGCTGTGCATCGTCGGCGCCGAGGACGTCGCCCGCGGCCATCTGCTCGCCGAGGAGCGCGGCGGCGTCGGCGAGCGCTACATCTTGGGTGGACGGAACTTCACCAACGACCGCTTGTTCGCGGATCTGGGGCGTTTGTCGGGTGTCGAGCCACCGGCGGTCAAGCTGCCGCTGCACGCGGCGCTGGCGCTCGCGCGGGGCTTCGAGGCCCTGCCGGGTCGGCCGCCGATCACCGTCGAGGAGATCCGGGCGCTGTCGCTGCAGTGGGCCTACCGCTCGACGAAGGCCAAGCGCGAGCTGGGGTGGACGACGGGCCACCACGAGCAGCCGCTGATCGACACGATCGAGTGGTACCGCGAGCGTGAGCCCGACGCTGTTGGTGGTGTTGGTGCACGGCAGCCGCTGGCGTTGCGGGTCGCGGGCTTTGGGGTGGGGCGGGTGCTGGGGGCGGCGCGGTTGCTGGGGGATTGAGTTTTGTCGCTTCGTTCGCTGGGGCGGTTGAGCGCGACACGTCTGTTGTGACGCGAGCGTGGGCCGGCCGGCGTTGGTCGGGGTGCGTTCGTTCTTGGCGTCCCGCTCAGGCGTTGGTCGGGGTGCCTGCTGTGGACTGTTCATCACCGAGGGGGAAGAGTCGTTATATGGCGGGGTCTGTCCGATGTTCTGTGTGTGGTCGTGGTGACTGATTCGGCCTTTGTGGCCGGGAAGGAATGCCATGACCATCAACTCCATCTCTGACCGCGAGAGAGAGTCCAAGAGCGCCAGGCGGGCAGAGAGTCCGTTTGAGGTCGTTGTCGATCGGCTGGCAGAGCTGTTGCCGGCCGATGTGTTGGAGGACGCGTTGAAGGGCCTGTCGCCTGAGGAGATCACCGGCCCGGGCGGCCTTTTGAATCGTTTGACGGGCCGGGTGATCGAGACCGCGCTGGGCGCTGAGCTGACCGAGCATCTCGGGCACCCGCCGGGTGGGACGCCGGCCGGTTCCAACACGCGTAACGGGTCGACGGCCAAGACGGTCCAGACCGATCTCGGGCCGGTGGAGATCAAGACGCCACGCGATCGCCAGGCAGCTTTGAGCCCCGGCTGGTGGCCAAGCGCCAGACCCGGCTGGCCGGCCTGGACGACAAGATCCTGGGCCTGTACGCCGGCGGCATGAGCGTCAGAGACATTGAGGCTCACCTGGCCGAGCTCTACGGCACCACCGCGATCGGTCGCGACACGATCAGCCGCGTCACCGGCGCGGTGCTCGAGGACGTCGCCGCGTGGCGCACCCGGCCACTGGAGGCCGTCTACCCGATCGCCTACTTCGACGCGCTGATGGTCAAGGTCCGTGAGGACCGCTCGGTCAGAAGCCGGGCCTGCTATCTGGCGATCGGCGTCAGCGTCGAGGGCGACCGCGAGGTCCTGGGGATCTGGTGGCAGGAGACCGAGGGCGCGAAGTTCTGGCTCGCGGTCCTCAACGACCTCAACCAGCGCGGCGTCTCAGACGTCCTGATCGCCTGCGTCGACGGCCTGACCGGGTTTCCCGAGGCGATCGAGGCGGTCTTCCCTGAGGCCTGGGTGCAGACCTGCATCGTCCATCAGATCCGCAACAGCATGCGCTTTGTCGCCTACCAGGACCGCAAGAAGGTCGCGGCCGATCTCAAGCCCGTCTACCGCGCGATCAACGTCGAGGACGCGCTGGCCGAGCTCGAGCGCTTCGACGAGCAGTGGCGCCACAAGTACCCGATGATCGCCGACTCCTGGCGCGCCCGCTGGGAGTACATCGTCCCGTTCCTCGCGCTCCCGGTCGACCTGCGCCGCGCGGTCTACACGACCAACAGCATCGAGAACCTCAACCGCCAGATCCGCAAGAGCATCAAGACACGCGGCCACTTCCCCGACGAGCAAGCCGCGACCAAGCTCATCTACCTCGCCATCCAACGCGCCGAGAGCAAATGGCAGAAGGCATACAACTGGACAACCGCCCTACGCGGCCTGAAGATCCACTTCACAGACCGACTCCCCGACTAACCAACCACAACCGTCACCACGACTCACACACAGTTCGCCGGACACCCTCATGGGTCTCGCCTGAGTGGCCAACAATTCACCATGAGACGCCCCGGACCTTGGCGCGGCCGAGTTTCAGGCGATCCGGGTCGCGCTCGGCTCCATATTGGAGCCCGAAACGCCCCGGACCAGGCGCCGAAGGATCCGGGTCGCCTGGTGTCCTGCATAGGGACACAGGACGACCCCGATCTCCCGCGAGCACGTCGGACGGTCACGGACGGTGGCGTCGCCGACACTGCTCACTCCCTCGGTGAGGAACGGACCACAGCAGGCGGCACGACCCACATCTGAGCGGAACGCCACCAACAAGCGCGCCGCCACAAACGCCGGCCAGCACACGCTCGCGTCACCAGCAACGTGTCGCGCTCAGCGCCCCAGCCAACGAAGCACCCTCAGGCGAGCAAGGACGCCACAGACGCAGCGTCGACCGGCGACGCAACGCCACGCTCCGTCACCAATGCGGAGACCAACGACGCCGGCGTCACGTCAAACGCCGGGTTGATCACATCCGTCCCTTCAGGCGCGACCCGAACGCCCCCGAACGCGAGCACCTCCTCGGCGCCGCGCTCCTCGATCTCGATCGCGTCACCACAAGGCGTCCCAAGATCGATCGTCGACGTCGGTCCCGCCACCACGAACGGCACGCCGGCAGCCTTCGCCGCCAGCGCGTGGGCGTAGGTCCCGACCTTGTTGGCCACGTCCCCGTTGGCGGCGACCCGATCGCATCCGACCACCACGGCATCCACAATACCCCGCGCCACGAGCCCCGCCGCCGCGCCGTCCACGATCAGCGAGAACGGGATGCCCAGACGCCCCAGCTCCCACGCCGTCAACCGCGCACCCTGCAGCAGCGGCCGCGTCTCGCACGCGATCACGCGCACACCCTCATGGCGCTCGGCCAGCTCGATGCAGACGGCGAGCGCCGAGCCGCGACCGCCGGTCGCCAGCGCGCCCGTGTTGCAGTGCGTCAACACGGTCCGGGCCGACGACAGGAGATCAGCTCCGAGTCCGGCCAGCACGCCGCTCGCGGCATCCTCGTCCGCGTGGATCTTCTGCGCCTCGCCCCGCGCCGCGCTCGCGATCGTCGAAGGTCCCGCACCCAACGCCGCCGTGCGCACGCGCTCGACCGCCCAGGCCAGGTTCACCGCCGTCGGCCGTGAGGCCAGCAGAATCTCCGACCCCTCCTCCAACGCGCCCAGCGACGGCCGGGTCGACAGCTCCATCGCCAGCCCATAGGCCGCCGCGATGCCGATGTTCGGCGCGCCCCGCACCGCCAGCCGCGCGATCGCCGCCGCGGTGTCGGCCGCACCCGTCAGCGCCATCCATGTCTCGGTGCCCGGCAACAGCGTCTGATCCAAGACCGACAGTCGCCGCCCGTCCCACCTCAGCGCCTGGATGCGAGCCACGCCACAGACCCTATTGCGCACGTGACGCGAAGGGTTCTCTACTGTTCGGGCGACCCGTGCTCAGAACGCGCCTCGCGGTGGGCCTCGCCGCGCTCCTGTCCCTGCTGATCCCGGCCGCCGCTCACGCGGGGGATCCGATCATGCCGCTCGCCCAGGTCCAGAGCGGGATGCACTGCACCGGCTACAGCGTGATCCGGGGCACTGAGATCTCGAGCTTCGACGTCGACGTCATCGACGTGCTCGCCGGTCCGGACGCCCAGATCCTCGTCACCGTCAGCGGTCCCGCCGTCGACACGACGGGCATCGCCGAGGGCTTCTCGGGCTCGCCGGTCAAGTGCGTCGACCCTGCGGACGGCATCGCCAAGACGATTGGCGCGATCGCCCAGGGCACCGGCGACTACGGCAACAAGCTCGTGCTGGTGACGCCGATCGAGACGATGCTCGGCGAGCAGGTCGACCCGCCCGCGAGCGCCAAGCCGATGTCGGCCGCGCTCAAGCGCAAGGTGCGCGCGCTGGCGACGCCGCTGAGCTTCTCCGGCGTCTCCGGCCCCGTCGCCGCCGCGCTCAAAACCGCCGGCAAGAGGCTCGGCCGCGCGCTCTACGCGGCGCCCGCCGCTCCGCGCGCCGCGGCCTTCCCGGTGCAGACGCTGCAGCCCGGCAGCTCGGTCGCCGTCGGCCTGTCGGGCGGCGACATCGAGGCCGGCGCCGTCGGCACCGTCACCTACGTCGACGGCGACACCGTCTGGGCCTTCGGCCATCCGCTCGACGCGGCGGGCCGCCGCTCGCTGCTGCTCCAGGACGCCTACGTCTACACGGTGGTCAACAACCCGGTCGACTCCGAGGAGAACACCAGCTACAAGCTCGCCGCGCCCGGCCACGACCTCGGGACGTTGACCAACGACGCGCCGTCGGCCGTCGTCGGCCGCCTCGGCGCGCTGCCGGAGCGCTTCCCGCTGCGCGTCTCGGCGACCGACCTGGACTCCGGACGGGTCGTGCACCAGAACGTCGAGATCGCCGACGAGACGCTCGCCGGCCAGCCGACCGGCAGCTCCTCGCTGACGCAGGTCGGTCCCGTCGCCGTCGCCCAGGCGGCCTACGACATCCTGCGCGGCTCGCCCGCCCGCCAGAGCGGCGAGATGTGCGTGCGGATCACGATCCGCGAGCGCAAGGCGCCGCTGCGGTTCTGCAACACCTACGTCGGCGGATCGCCGAGCTCGCCGGCCGCGCCGCTGGTCGCCGACTTCGCCGCCGCCTCCGGCCTCCTCGACACCTACAACTTCGGCACGCTGCACGTCACCGCCGCCGCCGTCAGCCTCAAGCTCCGGCGCGATCTGCGCCAGGCGTATCTGCTCGCCGCCTCCGCGCCGACGCGGGTGCGCCGCGGCAGCGACGTCAAGGTCCGCATCCTCGCCCAGCGGGTCAGGGGCGCGCGCCTCACGAAGACCATCAAGGTCCACATTCCGCGCTATCTCAAGAAGGGCACGCACATCCTGAGCCTCACGGGCACGGCGGCCGACGCGGTCGCCGGCCAGGGGGACTCCCAGGACCTCAGCTCGACGTTCACCATCAGCTTGGGCGACTCGGACAACTCGTCCGACAACGACCCTGGCCCCCGCGACGTCGACGAGCTGGCGCAGGCTTTCGCCGGGCTCGCCCGGGAGGATGGTGTGACCGCGAGCTTCCGCGACCCCGGCGACAGCAGCGGCGACTCGGCCACCAGCGAGATCGAGGTCCTGCGCGACCCGCAGCTGCGCATCAGCGGCAGCGCACGGCTGCGGGTCGTGGTCCGGCCTTAGTTCAGGCGGTTCTCGATCGACAGCGGCGCGGCGCCGCCATCGTCCTGCGGCACAGCGACGGCGTCGGCCGGCTCGACGCCGAGCGTCTGCGCCAGCTCGCCGGACTCGAACATCTCCATCACGATGTCGCAGCCGCCGACCAGCTCGCCGTCGAAGAACAGCTGCGGGATCGTCGGCCAGTCGCTGAGCGCCGACAGCTCCTGGCGGATCCGTGGATCCGGGAGGATGTCGACCGCGGCGAACGGCGCGTCCAGCGCCTGCAGCGCCGCGACCGTGCGGGCGCTGAAGCCGCACGCCGGCGCTTCGGGCGTGCCCTTCATGAAGAGGATCGTCTTGTTGTCGCGGATCGCCTCGGCGATCGCGTCACGGATGGGGTTGGTGTCGCTCATGCCTGGTGCTCCGGGACTCGGGTGGTGAGGGACAGCGCGTGGATCGGGCCACCGATCTCTGCGCCGAAGACGTCGTAGACGAGCCGATGCTGCGCGATGCGGCTGAGACCGGCGAAGGCGGGGGAGACGACGGTGGCGCGGAGATGGTCTCCGGTGCCGGTCCAGTCCTCCACCTCGGCGGTGCTCTCCGGGATCGCCGCCTCGATGCGGCGCTTGATCTCGTCGGTCGTCGGCATTGGTGCTTGAGGGTATCGCTATCCTTTGTATAGCGATGACCGGAACGACCGTCACATTCAACGCCAAGGGCGTCCTCTTCACCGAGAAGGGCGCCGAGAAGGTCCGCGAGTTCCTGGATTCCCAGGGCGCCGACGTCACCTCCGCCGGCCTGCGCGTCGGCGTGCGCGGCGGCGGCTGCTCGGGCTTTCAGTACCAGCTCGCGTTCGATGACCAGAAGGATGGTGACGTCGTCTTCGAAGACCACGGCCTTCGCATCCTCGTCGACGCGCAGAGTCTCCCGTACGTCGACGGCTCCCACATCGACTACGTCGACTCGCTGCAGGGCGCCGGGTTCCAGGTCAACAACCCGAACGTCGTGGCGGCCTGCGGCTGCGGCTCATCGTTCCGCGTCGAAGACGAAGAGCAGGTCTCGGCGGTCTGAGCATCGCCCTCCGCGCGGCGGCCGTCTGCGCCGCGCTGCTCCTCGCCGCCTGCGGCGAGGAGCGACACGCCCCTGAGCTGGCGACGACCACGCCGGCCGCGGCGCTGAAGGCGCCCCCGGCGAAGCCCAAGGCCAAGCCGATCGTCCTGGCCACCGGCCTGACCGAGTCCAACTCGCAGCTGCTCTGGCCTGCCGCCGACCATGTGGTGGCACCCGGCTTCGACGTCTGGCGCGACCGCCTGCTCGCCTTGCACCCGCGCTTCCTGCGGGTGCCGATCTACTGGAACCAGCTGCAGCCCGATCCCGCGCAGCCGGCCGACCTGCACCATCCCGCCGACGGCTGCCTGCGCGGTCGCCCGCCGTGCGGCGCCTTCAACGGGATCGCCGACGAGCTGGCCGCGATCGCGGCGCTGCAGCGCGCCGGTCTCGGCGTCCCGCAGGTGCAGATCGTAATCGCCGACGTGCCCGACTGGGCCGCCAACCCGGCGTCGGGCTGCGAGCGCAAGGACGCAGGGCCGCGCTCGCGGCCGATCACCGCCGCCGGGCTGGAGGCCTACAAGGCGCTGATCACCCAGGTCGCCGCGCTGGCGGACGAGCAGGGCGCGGAGGTCCGCTGGTGGAGCCCGTGGAACGAGCCCAACCACCCGGCGTTCATCAGCCCGCAGCGCGCGACCTGCAGCCCGGACTCACCTTCGCTGGCACCGGCCGTCTACTCCCAGTTGGTGCTCGCCGCCAAGGCGGCGTTGGACGCCGCGCCCGGCGATCAGCGGCTCGTGCTCGGCGAGATGGCCGGGACGACCGTCGCCTCGCCACGGCGCTCCACCGTCCAGGAGATGGTCGCCGCGCTCCCCGACGCGGTCGTGTGCGCGAGCCGCACCTGGGCCCAGCACGACTACGCGCAGGTCACACCGGATCCCGACAGGCCCGACCCGATCGTCGCGCTGGAGCAGGCGCTCGACGCGCGGCCGTGCACGAAGGGCGCGCACATCTGGGTGACCGAGACCGGCGTCGGCGGCGACAACGCGGGTGCCCAGCGACCGACCGACGACGCGTCGCTGCGCGCGCAGTGCCGTGCCCAGGACGCCGCGCTGCGCCGCTGGGCCGACGATCCGCGCGTCGACGCCGCGTTCCAGTACACCTTCCGCGAGGACACGGCCTATCCCGTCGGCCTCGCCGACGCGGGCCTCACCCGCGTCTACCCGACCTATGACCTCTGGGCCGCCTGGGGCGCTCGCGAGCCCGGCGACCCGCCGCCCGCGCTCCCGCAGGCCTGCGCCGCGACCGGCTAGAGCGCCGGGACGTGCAGCGCCTGGCCGTCCAGCGCGATCAACGCGCGCTCGACCGAGGTGTTGATGCAGGTGAACGACGGCGTGTCGCGCTTGGTCCAGGCCGACGCCTCGGTCGTCCGCAGCCGCTGCACGAGATCCAGGAACGCGCCCGCGTCGTTGGTGTCGAAGGCGACCACGAACTCCTGGTCGTCGAGCCCGAACGAGTAGGTCGTGTGGTTGTCGACCGTGGGGTACTCGCGGCCGACCGCGATGTGCTCCTGCATGATCCGCCAGCGCTCGCCGGCCTCCAGGCCGTACCACTCGCGCGTCTTGACGAACGGGTAGACGAACAGGTACTTGCCCTTGAAGCGGCGCGGGATCTGGCGCTCTTCGTCGCTGTACTCCGAGGCCTTGCGCAGGCCCAGGAACGAGTAGGGCTGCGTCGCCCACTTCATCAGGCCCGACTGCGACAGCACGACGTGGAACTCGTGGATGCGATCGAGGTTCTCGGCCTCCATGACCAGCATCAGCTCGGCGTCCGCGCGCGTACCCACGAGCGAGAAGCCCTGCAGCAGGTGGTCGGTCCCGAAGTCCTCGCAGGCGGCCAGGAACTCCTGCTTGTGCTGTGCGCGCTCGGACTCCGGCAGTCTGCGCCAGGCAGGATCGAGCTGCAGGAACGTGTACTTCACGAAGTGACGGTCGGCCATGAGCAGCTCAAGTCTATTGTGAAGTGGGGTTACCCCCAGGGCCGTTCCGGGGTATCGACCGATACGATTGTCCCGATGCGCATCGCGCTCGTCTCCCCTTATTCGTGGACCTATCCCGGGGGCGTCACACGGCACATCGAGGCGTTGCGGGAGGAGCTCTCCGCGCTTGGCCACGATGTGCGAGTCCTGGCCCCCGTTGATCCGCCCGACCGCCGCTCGGTGCGGCGGCATCGTGGCGCGGTCCCGCAGGAGCGCGAGCTGCCGACCTGGCTGGTCTCCCTGGGCCGGACGATGGGCTTCCCGGCCAACGGCGCGGTCTCCAACCTGACGATGCCCTATGGGCCGAACGTCCACGCCCTGCGCGAGGAGCTGCGCACCGGCGGCTACGACGTGGTCCACCTGCACGAGCCGGTCGTCCCGTGCGTCGGCTGGGACACGCTGATGAGCTGCGGCGTGCCGATGGTCGGCACCTTCCACTGCTACTCGGCCAACGCGCTGAGCAACGGGATCGCAGTCGCGATCGGCGCCCGTCGCCGGCTCAACCGCCTCAAGGTCCGGATCGCGGTCTCCGAGGCCGCCGCGTGGACGGGCGAGCGCTTCTACGGCGGTCGCTACCGGGTCATTCCCAACGGCGTCGCGGTGTCCGACACGCTGGAGCCGACGCCGGCTCAGCCGGTGAGCGCCGAGCGTCCGCTGCAGATCGCGTTCGTCGGCCAGGCCGTCGAGCGCAAGGGCCTGCCGGTGCTGCTGCGCGCCTTCGAGGCGCTGCGCGAGCACGTGCCCGCCGAGTTGAAGATCGTCGGGGCCACGCCCGAGGAGGTCGAGCCGCTGCTGCTCGACGGCCGCGAGGGCGTCACCGTCCTGGGCAAGGTCGATGACGCGACCAAGGTTCAGATCCTGCGTGAGGCCGACGTCCTGGCCGCCCCGTCGCTGGGCGGGGAGAGCTTCGGCATGGTCCTGACCGAGGCGTTCGCGGCCGGCACGCCGGTCGTCGCCTCCGACATCGCCGGCTACCGCGACGTCGTCAACGACGGCACCGACGGCCTCCTCGTGCCGCGCGGCGATGCCGCCGCGCTGGGCGAGGCGCTGCGGGCCCTCGCGCTCGACCCCGCGCGCCGTGACGCGCTGGCGTCGGCGGCGCTGGAGACCGCGCGCCAGTACGCCTGGCCGCACGTCGCCGCCCAGGTCCTGGAGGCCTACGAGGACGCGATCGCGATCGGCGCGCCCGAGGGTGTCGGTCAGCGCCTGGCCGTCCGTGTCGGCGCGCTGTCGGCCGACCTGCAGCCGCGCCGCCCGGCGCGGCGCCTGCCGAGCATCGAGCCGCCGGCGCCGCCGCGTGAGCGCGCTCGGCGTCCGGTGCTCGCCTTCGCCCGCCGTGCGTTGATGGCGATCGTCGCCGTCGCGATCCTCGCGGGCTCGTTCTTCGCGCTGCAGCGCATCGGCATCGATCGCATCGGCCACTCGCTGCTGCACGCCACGCCGCCGTGGGTGCTCGTCGCGCTCGGGCTGATGTGCGCCTCGATGGGCGTGCGTGCTGTCGCGTGGACGGCGATCCTGCGTGCCGCGATGCCGACCGCGCCGCGCCCGCGGCTGGGCGATGCGCTCCAAGGAACGATGATCGGCGTGCTGATGTCGGCGACGCTGCCGGCCCGCCTGGGTGAGCCGGCGCGCGCGATGATCGTCGCGCGCCGTATCGGCAAGCCGCGTGACGGTCTGCCGGTCGTCCTCGGAACGATCGTCTCCCAGACGCTGCTGAACATCCTCGCGCTGGTGATCCTCGGCTGCGTGATGTTCGCGTCGGTGCCGGTCTTCCACGACCACCAGAGCGGGCTGGTCGCGTTCGCGACGCTGCCGCTGGTCATCCTCGCCGCCGTCCTCGGCGCGCCCGCGTTGCTGCGCAGCGGTGGCCGCTCGCGCTCGACGCGCGTCCGTACCTGGGCCCGCCAGGCCCGACGGGCCACGGCGCAGGTCCGGGCCGGCCTCGAGGTCTTCCGCCATCCCCGGCTGGGCTCGGTCGCCGTCGCGGCACAGCTCTTCGCCTGGGTCATCCAGTGGCTGTCGTGCTACGTGTTGCTGGTGGCCTTCGGCCTCGACGACCGCGCGGGCATCGGCGCCGCCGCGGCCATCCTCTTCGCGGTCAACGTCTCGGCCGTCCTGCCGGCGACGCCTTCGAACCTCGGCGTCTTCCAGGCCGCGTGCGTCTTCGTGCTGCACAAGGGCTACGGGATCAGCGTCGAGGACGCGCTCGGCTACGGCATCATCCTGCAGGCCGTCGAGATCGCCACCGCCTTCGTCATGGGCGCGCCCGCGCTGCTCAAGGAGGGCGTCAGCTGGCGCGACGTCCGGATGCGTGCCATGCACGCCTCGCCGGTCGAGCTGCCGCCCCTTCCGTCTCGCCGCGGCGACGCCGCCGTCGAGGTCGACGCGTGACAGCACGCGCGGCGCCGACGGCACTAGTCGTGCTGTCGGCCGTCGCGCTGGGGTCCTGTGGCGGCAAGGTCGACCGCCAGGACCTCGAGACGAAGATCGCCGACTTCGTCCAACGCCAGACCGGGACGACGATCACCGTCCACTGCCCCGACGGCGTCAAGCCCGACAAGGGTACCCGCGTGCGCTGCACCACCGTCCTCTCCGGCGCGGCCACCAACATCGACATCCTCTTCACCGCCAAGGGCAAGTTCCGCATCACCCAGACGCGGTTGCAGAACCCGTAGCCGCAGGCTGCTTGCCTTCAGGACAGAATCTGTCAGGGATTCTTGGGGTCAAGCTTCGCAGCATGACTCCCCGCAGCGCCCGAGTCTTCGCTGTGGACCCAAAAGTGTTGACCCGTCTGGACGTTTGTCGTAGTCCATATCTGTTGCCGTGTTTGTAGGGTGGTCGACGTCGGTCGCCAATGAGCGATTTCGCACATCGATCTGTGGGGGTACTTAGTGCGTCGGGCTGTTGGTGATCGTGTCGTGCTCGCCGTGGGCTTCGCCGTGGCGTTGGCTGTCGTCTTCGGCGCGCCGGTCGTGGCGCAGGCCGACGATCTGCCCGCGCCAGCCGTTACCACGCTGATCGTCACGAACGCCGGGACGACGACAGCCACGTTCCACGCCAAGGTCGTCACCAACAACACGGCGGCCACCGCGTACTTCGTCTACGGAACGGCGCCCGACCAGCTCACGTCGCGTACGCCCGATGTCTCATTCGCAGCGGGGTCGGGTGAGCTTCCGTTGGATGCGGCGGTGACGGGGCTGTCGACGAACACCAAGTACTACGTCGTGGCCGTTGCCGAGAACGACGACTGGATCGTGCGCGGCGGCGTGGAGACGTTCACGACGATGGCGCCGCCGCAGATCCTTGGTTCGTCGATGAGTGATGTCACCTACAAGTCGGCGACGTTGCACTTGAACGTCGTGACGTATGGGCAACCGGTCGCGGTGCTGGGCACCGTCAAGAGCGATTCCCGGCTCGTGCTCGATCCTGCCGCTGGAAGCGCGCAGAGCGCCGGTGGCGTCGAGACCTCGTTTGGTCCGTACTTGTCGACGGCCAACGGCGACGTCGCCATTCCGCTATCGGGCCTGGAGTCGGGGGTTGGATACACCTGGAATGCGAGGGCCACGGGCTTTCTCGGTGAGGCCACCTCCAGCGGCAAGTTCTTCACCGAGTCGTTGGTCGCAGTGTCCAAGCCGACGCTTACCCCGGAGATCGCGCCTTACGGCAGCCTCGTGACGATCTCGGGCACGATCCGCAAGCCCGGGCTGGCCCTGGCCCTTGCCGAGCAGGCGTTTCCATTTACCGGCTCGATCAGTCCGCTTGCTGGAATGACGACGGCGACCGGCGCGACCGGTGTCTATGAGTTCAATCTCCGCGCAGAGCACCCAGCCGCCTATGGCGTCACGGCCGACGGTGCGGTCGGGCCAACCGCCGCCAACGTCACGAGGCTCAAGGTCATCCCGGTCGTAATCGCGAAGATCAAGCGTGCCAAGCGCCACTGGTTCACCGTCGTCGGTCGCTACCAGCCGGCGATCGTGAGCAAGGTGTCGCTGTTCCGGCGCGGGGGTGGTCGCGTCGGGGTCGCGCGGGCGAGCAAGGGCACGTTCCAGTTCCCTGCGCGGGCACTCCGGGCCGGCAAGTACGAAGTCCGTGTCACGCCTGCAGCGAGCACCGGCTTCGAGAAGGTCAAGAGCGCGGCCGTGATCGTCCCGCGAGGCTAGGGAGCTACCACTGTGCTTGGTCCACGCCTTCCACTCATCGCGCTTATCCTGGCGCTTGGCTTCTGCGCGCTGGTCACAACCGCCTCGGCCGACACCGCGACGATCACGTTCGCGGACGCCAATGGCACGCCGGACCCCGTTGCGGGGGCGAGTCGCACGGTGACCATCAGCGGGACCACGTCGGCGTCTGAGCACCTCTACGTCAAGTCCCGCGCGGCCGGTGGCGCCCCGTGCGCGTCGTCGTCGGCCGGCGATCCGGGCGACGTGCCCTTCAGGTACCCCTACACCGGCGACTCGTTTGACGCTGCGGTGAACGGTGACTTCACGTTGAAGCGGACCGGCTCATGGCCAACGGTAGGGGCGCAGCTGTTTTGCATCTGGCTCGCCGGCTCGCCGTCGCAGAGCGTGACGCCGATCAGCCAGATCGTGACCTTCCGCGCGCCGATCGGAACGCTCGCAGTGGCCGTCACCCCGGCACAGGTGGCGCCTGGACAGGCGATCACGGTGACGATCACCGGCACGTCAGAGGTGCCGGCCATGGTGTACGCGACGCTGCACGGGGGTGCGAACCTCTCGTGCGCGGCGTCCTACCTCGATGATGGTGGCCGCACCTTGGTGCACAGCCGTGTTGCAGCGGGCGCGTTCTCGTTGGTCGCGACGACCACGGAGCTGTACGCCGGCGACACGGCGGTCTGCGCCTGGCTCGGCGATTCGGACAACGGCTCCCCACCGTACGCGGGGCCGCAAGCGGCATTCTTCTCCATGGTCGCCCTCCAGTCGGCAGGCTGCGTCGTTCCGGTGATCCCGGCGGGGACGTCACGCGTCCGTGTGGTCGCGGCGCTGGAGGCCGCGCGTTGTGCCTTGGGCACAGAGATGCTTGTGCCAAGTCGCTCGCAGCCCAGAGGCACGTTGATTCGGCTCGGTGCAGCTGCCGATACGGCTGTGGCGCCGCCAGGCCTGGTTGACGCGGTGTTCTCTGCGGGTGCGCCATGCCGCGTGCCCGCCCTGAGGCCGCGCACGCGCCTTGCGACCGCCAAGGCACGGCTCCGGGCGGCGGGCTGCGCGGTCGGCCACGTGCGGACGGTCAGGAGCGCCCGACGCGTAGGCATGGTCATTGCCTACGGCACGAAGCCGGGCACGCGCCTTGCGCCTCGTGCGAAGGTCGCCATCCTGGTGTCCCGCGGGTCGGAGAGGCGGGGTGGATGAGTCCGTGCAGCGAGAAGCACCACACTTCCGCCGCCCCCTCCGCTAGGCTCCCGCAGCGACATAATTAACATTAGACCCCCGCGACCGCGTCAACGGCCCGGGGGCATGACCCAAGGAGCGAACATCTCCATGAGTGCCCATCAGGGTAACCCTGCCTGCCTGATCACGGTCGACCGCCCGGTGGCGGACGTGTGGCGCGTCGAGGCCAAGAAGGTCTTGATGTTCAACCACGAGCCGTTCGAGTACCTACCTCGAATACGTGCCGGCCAAGCAGCGCGCGTTGGCCGACGTCTACCGGGATGCCACGGCCGTCATCGACGCGCTGGGCTGGGATGCCGAGGCGGTCGAGTACGAGAGCGTCGAGGTGCCGCTGACTCCTGGCCACGTCCGGCAGTTGCACGAATGTCGTCGTGACCTGCTCGACACGAACCGCGACCTTCTGACCGACGTCGGCGCCGACGAGGACGTCGACGCCATCGTGATGAGCGAGGTCCGTGCCAACCGCCGCGGTGTCGAAGCGATCAACCAGATCCTCGACAAGTACAGCAAGGCGATCACCACGTAGCGGGCCGCGCTGCTGTTGTGGCGGGCCGACAACCCGCCACGACAGCAGCTCGTGACTACGGCAGCCGGCCGACGCGCGGCAGCGACAGCAGGCCCGCGGCGAGCAGCAGGACGAGGCCGGCGCCGGCGAAGGCCGGGGTGATCTCGCGCTGCTCGTGCTTGGTCGCCAGGCGTGAGCCCAGCGTGGAGTAGATCGAGCGCAGCTGGTTGGCGTCGTCGCTCGTGAAGGCCCGGCCGCCGGAGAGGTCGGCGATCTGCTTGAGCGTCTCGGGGTCGGGCGGGACGGCGATCGGCGGGCTCTGCGGGCTCACCGGGTTCGGGATCGTCGCGTCCTCGGTGCCGAGTGCCACGGTGTAGATCGGGATGCGCAGGCGCTTGGCGATGCGGGCGACCTCGATCGGGTCGCGGCCGGTGGTGGTCTTGCCGTCGGAGAGCAGGACGATCGCCGACGCGGGCCGTGCGGCCTTGCGCCCGTTGGGGGCGAGCGTGGTGAGCGCGACCTGCAGCGCGTCGCCGGTGGCCGTCGCGCCGGCGGCGCTCTGGGCCTCGATCGTCGCGCGGACGCGGTCGCGGTCGGTCGTGGGCACGAGCGTGCCGTCCGGACCGTCGGAGTAGGCGACGACGCCGACGCGCGTCGGCTTGGGCAACTTGTCCAAGAACGTCTCGGCGGCGGCCTCAGCGGCCGAGAGCCGGTCCGGCTCGAGATCGGTCGCCGCCATCGACCCGGAGTGGTCGGTGACGAGGATGACCGACGCGCCCTCGACGGGGACGGCAACCGTGCGCTGCGGCTTGGCGAGCGCCAGCGCCAGCGCGGCGATCGCGGCCAGCGCCAGCGCGGTCGGCACATGGCGGCGCCAGGGGGCGTCGGTGCCGGCGGCACGCGCCAGCGTCGCGGCGGCGGGGAAGCGGACCGCGTAGGTCGTGCGGCGCCGGCGCGCCGCCCACAGCAGCAGCGCCGCGACCGGGATGGCCAGCAGCGCCAGCAGCCCCAGCGGGGCGGCGAAGCTCAAGGCGAGCGGTGTCGCGGTCATCGCAGCCGCCGCCCCAGGTGCAGCAGCCAGTCCTCGCCGGTGCTCAGCGGCGCGTGGTCGACGCGCAGGCGGCGCAGCTCGGAGGCCAGCATCCCGCGGCGCTCGGCCTCCAGCGCGGCGAAGCGCTCACGCACCCGCGGTCGCGAGGTGTCGACCTCCAGCCGCTGCCCCGTCTCGGGGTCGACGACGGCGATCCGGCCCACGGGCGGGATCTCGGCCTCGCGCGGGTCGTGGACCTCGACGGCGAGCACGGCGTGGCGGGAGCGCAGCGAGCCGAGCGCGCGCGCCCAGTCGTGCTGCTCGCGGAAGTCGGAGATGACGACGACGAGGCCCGGCTGGCGCGCGATGCGCCCGACACGACCTAGCGCGTCGGCCAGCGCGTGCGGGTCATGGACGCCGTCGATCGCGACGCCGTCGCCCAGTGCTCGTCGCAGCGCGACCAGGCCCGCCTTGGAGCCGCGCGGCGGCAGCAGACGCGGCTCGCCCGCACCGAAGGTGAGGATCCCTACGCGGCCCGCGTGCCGCAGCGCCAGGCGGCCGAGCGCGAGCGCGACGCCCTCGGCGACGTCGGCCTTCAGCCGGTCGGCCGTCCCGAAGGCCATGGAGGAGGAGACGTCGATCGCCAGCCACGTCGTCAGCGTGCGCTCGGGCACCTCGAGGCGCACGTGCGGCTCGCCGGTCCGCGCCGACGCCGCGGCGTCGATGCGGCGGACGTCGTCGCCGAACGTGTACGGCCGGATCTGCGCGAGCTCCGTGCCGGCGCCGACGCCGGCGGCGCGGCGGTCACCCGGCAGCGCCCCGGCGACGCGCTGGGTCACGGCGATCGCCAGCGCGTCCAGCAGGGCGGGCGGCATCGGACCCGGACCCTGCCGGGCGGCGGGCGGGCGCAGCGGGATCTGTCGACCGCCGTCGGCCATTACGCAGCGGCGCTCCGCGTGGTCCGGTGCAGGTAGCGGTCGTCGGGCTCGGGCACGGTGTCGAGCACGCGGTCGAGGATCGCGTCGGCGGTGACGCCCTCGCTCAGCGCGTCGTAGGAGAGCACGAGTCGGTGGCGCAGGACGTCGGGGGCGAGGTCACGGACGTCGGTGGCGTTGACGTAGCCGCGACCGCGCAGCATCGCCAGCGCGCGGGCGGCGTGCACGAGGCCGATCGGCCCGCGCGGCGAGGCGCCGAACTCGACCATGCCGGCGAGATCGTCGAGCCCGTGGGCCCGCGGGTGACGGGTGGCGTCGGCCAGCGCGACGGCGTAGGCGATGATGTCGCGATCGACCATGATCGTCGCGGTCGAGGCCGCGTAGCGCTCCAGGTCGCCGAGCTCCAGGCGCTGGCGCACGACCGCCGCGGCACCGAGCGAGCGGCCCACGACCGCGGCCTCCTCACCCGCCGTCGGGTAGTCCACCAGCAACTTCATCAAGAACCGGTCGACCTGCGCCTCGGGGAGCGGGTAGGTGCCCTCGGACTCGATCGGGTTCTGCGTCGCGAGCACGAGGAACGGGCGCGGGACCGGGAAGGTCTGGCCGCCGATCGTCACCTGGTGCTCCTGCATGACCTCCAGCAGCGCCGACTGCACCTTGGCCGGCGCGCGGTTGATCTCGTCGGCGAGCAGGACGTTGCCGAAGACCGGCCCCAGCTCGGTGTCGAAGCGTCCGGTGTCGGGGCGCCAGATGCGGGTGCCGACCAGATCGGCCGGGACGAGGTCGGGCGTGAACTGCACGCGCTTGAACGTGCCGCCGACGACGTCGGCCAGCGTCCGCACGGTCAGCGTCTTGGCCAGGCCGGGCACGCCCTCCAGCAGCACGTGGCCGCCGGCGAGCAGGCTGACCAGCAGCCGCTCGAGCATTGCGTCCTGGCCGACGATGACGCGCTTGATCTCGTGCAGCGCCTCGCCGAGCGCGCGGCGCGGGTCGTCGTGGATGTCGTGGGGGATCTCGGTGGTCTCGTCCATGGCTGTTCTCCTAGTACAAGTTCTTGAAGGGGGATGGGGTCTAGATCAGGCGGCCGAACCAGCGCAGCGACAGCGCCGCGCCCAGGGCCAGGAGCGCGAGGCCCGCACCGGCGAAGCCGGCGGTGATCTGGCGCGGCTCCTTCTTGGTGCCGAGCTGGGAGCCAAGCCGCTCGTAGACGGCCGAGAGGTCGTCGGCCGACTCGGCCGCAAAGGACTTCCCGCCGGAGGCCCGCGCGATCGCCTGCAGCGACGCCTCGTCGGGCGGGACGGGCTTGGTGATCGTCCCGGCCGACGGGTCGGACTCCGAGCGCGGCACGGTGATCGTGCCGGTGGCAGTGCCGAGCGTGACGGTGTAGACGGGGATCTTGACCTTGGCCGCGGCCTGGGCGGCGGCGATCGGGTCGACGCCCTTGGTCGAGGCCCCGTCGGAGAGCAGGACGATCGCCGACGGCGGCTTCTTGCCGCTCAGCGACGGCGCCTGGCGCAGCACGCGCGTAGCGGTTTGGATCGCCTCACCGGTCGCCGTGCCGCCGCTGGAGCTCAGGCGGCCGAGCGCGAGCTCCAGCGCGTCGCGGTCGGTCGTGGGGTTGGCCAGCACCTGCGGGGTCTGGTTGAAGGCCTCGACGCCGACATTGACCTGCTTGGGCACGCGGTCGATGAAGCGCTTGGCCGCCCGCCGTGCGGCGACGAGCCGGTTGGGCTTGACGTCGGTCGCGAGCATCGAGCCCGACACATCGGTCAGCAACATGATCTGGGCATGCTCGACCGGCACCGCGACCGTGCGCTGGGGCTTGGCCGCCGCGACGACGAGGATCGCGACCGCCGCCAAGAACGCCACCAGCGGGGCGTGACGACGCCAGCGCGGGCGCCGCGGTGCCACGGAGGCCGCCAGCGCAGGGGAGGCGAAGGCCGCAGCTGCACGACCACGGTCGCGCTGCAGGCCGACGTAGCCGGCAGCCAGTGCCGGGACGAAGATCAGCGCGAGGAGGATGAGCGGGGCGCCGAAACTCACGGCACCTTGAGGGGCTGGTTGCCGAGCAGGACGTCGATCTTCTCGCTCCGGCCGTTGCGCTTGACGGTCATCGTGATCTTGTCGCCGGGCGCCTTGGTGTTGACGTAGGTCGACAGGGCCGACGCGTCGTCGATCGGCTGTCCGTCGATGTCGGTGACGATGTCGCCGCTCTGCAGGCCCGCGTCATCGGCGGGGCTGCCGGTGGTGATCGACCCGATCTCCGCGCCGGACGGCGTCGACGGGTTCGAGCCGCTCGGGGTGCCGATCTTGACGCCGAGCCACGCGTGGCTGACGGTCTTGCCGAGCTTCAGGCCGGGCAGCACCTGGCGCACCGTGTTGGACGGGACGGCGAAGCCGATGCCGACGTTGCCGGCCGAGAGTCCGTTGGTCGCGATCTGCGAGTTGACGCCGATCACCTTGCCGCCGTCGTCGAGCAGCGGGCCACCGGAGTTGCCGGGGTTGATCGCGGCGTCGGTCTGGATGACCCCGTCGATCTGGAAGCCATTGGGTGCGGTCAGCGTGCGGCCGAGGCTGGACACGATGCCCTCGGTGACCGTGCGGTCGAGGCCGAAGGGGTTGCCGATCGCGATCGCGACGTCGCCGACGCTGACGCCGGACGAGTCGGCGAACTGCAGCGGCTTGACGCCCGCCGGCACCGCCGACGGGTCGATGTGCACGACGGCGAGGTCGCTGGACGCGTCGACGCCCTTGACGTCGCCGCGGAGCGTGCGGCCTTCGGTGCCGAACTTGACCTCCACGCTCTTGCTGGTGTCGACGACATGGTCGTTGGTGACCAGCGTCCCTTGTCCGTCGACGAGGAAGCCGGTGCCGCTGCCCCCACTGGTCCTGATCGAGACGACGGCGGGGCTGTCCTGCGCGTAGATCGTGCCAGCACGGGTCTGGCCCCTCGCCGGCGTGATCGGCTTGGAGGAGACGGCCGGCAGCGCGGCGGGGCGCGCGATGCCCTTCGAGGACGAGTCGTCGTTGCGCAGCAGCGCGCCGGCGGCGAAGGCGCCGCCGCCGACCGCCAGGATCGCGACGGTCGCCAGCGCGGCGACGCGGCCGCGACCGGTGGGCTCCTGCTGGACATCGGCCCCGCCCGCCCCGGTCGTCGTCGCGTGAACGGTCGTCGGAGCCGTGGCGCGCTCGGGATGCGCGAGGCGCTCGGCCTCGGCCTCGGCGCGCCGGCGGGCGTCCTCCTCGGACTCGGCCTCCCAGCCGCCGCTCCAAATGTGCTTCGGGGTCATGACGGTGACTCCTCGGACCGGCTCATGCGCATGTCGACAGAGTTAGACAGGTTCCTGATGCTGGCCTGTTGCGCGCATAAAGGCTGGGTAAGAGAGGATGACGCGATGGCAAGCGACGTCGTGACCTTGCGGGCCGGTGCGTGGACTTCACGGTGGGTGCCGTCGGTGGGCATGGTCGGAGTGTCCCTCTTCGGTGCGGGTCGGGAGCTGCTCGGGCAGCTCGGCGGGCTGGACGCCTACGCGACGCGTGGCTCCTCCTTCGGCATACCCCTGCTGCACCCGTGGGCCAACCGGCTCAGCGGCTTCACCTACGCCGCCGCAGGGCGCGACGTCACGCTGGATGCGGGCATGAAGCGGCTGCGCACCGACGGCCACGGCCTGCCGATCCACGGTCTGCTGGCCGCCTACAAGGGCTGGGAGGTCCGTGAGGTGGGCGCGCAGACGCTGGTCGCCGAGCTCGACTTCGGTGCCGACCCCGAGTTGCTGGGCGCGTTTCCGTTCCCGCACCGACTCACGCTGGAGATCGAGCAGACCGCGCGCCATCTCTCGGTGGCCACGACGCTGACGCCGACCAGCGACCAGCCGGTGCCGGTGAGCTTCGGCTTCCATCCCTATCTGACCCTGCCGGGCGTGCCGCGCGAGCGGCTGGTCCTGCGCGCGCCGGCCATGACGCGGATCCTCACCGACGATCGCGGCATCCCGACCGGCGAGCGCGCGGCGGTCCCCGCGCGCCACAGCGCGATCGGCGACGCCGACCTCGACGACCACTTCTGCGACCTCGGGCCCTCGCCGGAGCTCACGCTCGCCGGCGGTGGCCATGAGCTGACCATGCGCTTCGTCGAGGGCTACACCCACCTGCAGCTCTTCACCGCTCCCGGACGTCCGGTGGTGGCGATCGAGCCGATGACCGCGCCGACCGACGCGTTGCGCTCCGGCGACGGCCTGCGTCTGGCGACCGAGCCGTTTCGCGCGGTCTTCGAGCTGGACCTCGTCGAGGCGTCCTGACCGCGTAGGTGTAGCGGCCCGGACGAGGCGGCCCGCTACGCCTGCGCGGCGACCCGCTTGTCCTCTTCGGCGACGCCGCCGTCGAGCGGATCGGAGTCCAGCTCCTCGGCGTCGGCCTCGGCGAACAGCGAGGGGTCGCGCTTGGAGCCCTTGATGAGGTCGTCGGGGGAGACGGCGTCCAGCGGCTTGAGCTTGCCCTGCTTCATCCCGAAGTAGAACGCCTGCGGGTGGTGGGCCACGAGCGCGAGCGTGGACTGCTCGGGGACCGGCGCGTAGCCGTCGCTGAGCGTCATCCCGATCTGGGAGAGGTCCAGCAGCGCGTCGACCTTCTCGTGCTCGGACTGGTCGGGAACGGCCGGGTAGCCCCAGGAGTAGCGGCGGCCCTGCACGGCCGGGATGCCGAGGTCCTCACGGACCTTGGCGTGCAGCCACTCGGCCAGGCCCTCGGCGGTCTGGACGCCGAGGCCGTGGACGTAGAGCTGCTCGGCGAACTCGCCGTCGCGCTCGAGCTGGGCCATCAGCTCGGTGACCTCGTCGCCGACCGTCACGGTCTGCAACGCGACCACGTCGAGCTCGCCGCTCTCCTTGGGGCGGAAGAAATCTGAGAGGCAGACGTGGTCGTTGCCCGGCTGGCGCGGGTTGACGAAGCGCTGGAGGATCGTCTCGCGATCGCTCGGGTCGAGCACCACGATGTCATTGCCTTCGCTGTAGCAGGGGAAGTACCCCAACAACGCGCGCGGGTGCAGATAGGTCTGCTCGCGCCACATGCGCTCCAGGCGCGGGCGGAAGCCCTCGTCCTCGTCGGTGCCCTCCAGCAGCTGCTTCCACGCCTCGCCCTTGACGCCCTTGCCGCCCCAGTGCAGCTTGAAGAGCACGTGGGTGTCGAGGTGCGGGTAGACCTCGCCGAGGTCGACCGGGATCTCGCGCACGCCCCAGAACGGGGGCTCGGGGACCGGGACGTCGGTGGCCGCGGCGGAGCGCTCGGTGCCGGTCGTGATCAGCACCTCGATCTCCTCGCCCTTCTCGCGGAAGGCGTCGGCGTCGACCTTGAGCTTGGCCAGCAGCTCGGCGCGCGGCTCGTCCTCGACGATCTTGTCCATCACATGGAGGCCCTCGAAGGCGTCCTTGCAGTAGAAGACGCCCGGGCCGTAGAGCGCGCTGTCGTCAAGGCCATTGACATGCAGCGCGCGGTAGCCGAAGGCACGGTTGATCGCGGCGCCGCCGATCAACACGGGGTACTCCAGGCCCTCACGCTCCAGCTCCTTGACCGCCAGCGGCATCTGCTTGGAGGTCGAGACGAGCAGGGCCGACAGGCCGATCGCGGTCGCCTCGTGCTCCTTGGCCGCCTCGATGATCGTCGACACGGGGACCTGCTTGCCGAGGTCGATGACCGTGTAGCCGTTGTTGGTGAGGATCGTGTTGACCAAGGACTTGCCGATGTCGTGCACGTCGCCGAAGACGGTCGCGAGCACGACGGTGCCCTTGGTGTAGCCCTCGATGCGGTCGAGGTAGTTCTCCAGCTGGGCGACCGCGCGCTTCATCACCTCGGCGCTCTGCAGCACGAAGGGCAGGATCAGCTCGCCGGCGCCGAACTTGTCGCCGACCTCCTTCATCGCGGGCAGCAGCACGTCGTTGAGGACGGGCACCGCACCGAGCTTCTCCACGGCGGCGTCGATCTGGGCCTCGACGCCGTCCTTCTTGCGGCGCAGGATGTGCCAGTGCAGCGCCTCCTCGGGCTCCATGCCCGCGGTGGGGTTGGCGACCTCGACCTCGGCCTCGCCGCCGGCGGACTCGAAGTGCTCGATGAAGCGCTGCAGCGCGTCCTCGCGGCGGTTGTACACCAGGTCGTTGGCGAGCTCGCGCTCCTGCTCGGAGATCTCCCCGTACGGCGTGATGTGATTGGGGTTGACCATCGCGAGGTCCAGCCCGGCCTCGACGCAGTGGTGAAGGAAGACGGAGTTCAACACCGCGCGCGCGGGCTGGCCGACGCCGAAGGAGACGTTGGAGACGCCCAGCGACGTCTTGACGCCGGGCAGCGCGGCCTTGACCTCGCGGATGCCGTTGATCGTCTCGATCGCCGACGGCTTCCACTCGTCGTCGCCCGTCGTCAGCGTGAACGTCAGGACGTCGAAGATCAGCAGCTCGGGATCGAGGCCATGCTCGTCGCAGGCGATCTCCTTGATGCGCTTGGCGATCTCGACCTTGCGCTCGGCCGTCTTGGCCATGCCGACCTCGTCGATCGTCAGCGCGATCAGCGCTGCGCCGTGCTGGATCGTGAGCGGGATGACCGTGTCGGCCTTCTCGCGGCCGGCCTCCAAGTTGATGGAGTTGACGATCGCGCGGCCGGGCGTCTGCTCCAGCGCGAGCTTGATGACGTCGGGCTCGGTCGAGTCGATCTGCAGCGGCGCGGGCTGGCTCAGCGAGACGCGCTTGGCGACCATCCGCATCTGCTCGTCCTCGTCGACGCGCTCGGTCAGCGCGACGCAGAGGTCGAGCACGTGGGCGCCGCCCTCGACCTGGTCCTCGGCGATCTGCACGAGGCCGTCGTAGTCGTCGGCCAGCAGCATCTCCTTGGCCTTGCGCGAGCCCTGGGAGTTGACGCGCTCGCCGACGAGCGTCGGGGCCGGCTCCTGGGCCAGCGGCGTCGCCGCGATCATCGAGGAGACGTGCGGCGGGCGCGGCGCGGGCCGGTCGCCGGGCTTGTGGCCCTTGACGCGCTCGGCGATCGCGGAGATGTGGTCGACGGTCGTGCCGCAGCAGCCGCCGACGATCGACACGCCGTGCTGCTCGACGAACTCGCCCAGGACGGCCGCCAGCTCGTCGGGGCCCTCGGGGAAGATCGTCTCGCCGTTGCGGCCCTGCTGGGGCAGGCCGGCGTTCGGGATGCAGTGGATGGGCGTCGCGGAGAACTCGCCGAGGAAGCGGATCGCGTCGCGCATGTCGTTGGGGCCGGTGGAGCAGTTCAGCCCGATGACGTCGACCTTCAGCGCCTCCAGCGTGGCGAGCACGGCGGAGATGTCGGTGCCCAGCAGCATCTTGCCGCCGTTGGGCAGCAGCGAGACCGAGGTCTGGATGGGGAGGACCCGGTTCTCCAGCTTGAACGCCTCGCGCGCGCCGAAGATGGCGGCCTTGACCTCCAGGATGTCCTGGGCGGTCTCGATGATGATGAGGTCGGCGCCGCCCCGGACCAGGCCCTGGGCCTGCTGGGTGAAGATCTCGACGAGCTCGGCGAAGGTGATGGCGCCGAGCGTCGGGTCGTCGGAGGCGGGCAGGTGACCGGTCGGGCCGATCGACCCGGCGACGAAGCGGTCCTCGCCGACGGCCTTGCGGGCGATCTCGGCGGCCTTCTGGTTGATCTCGAAGGTGTGCTCGCCCAGGCCCCACTCCTCGAGCTTGAGGCGGGAGGCCTGGAAGGTGTCGGTCTCGACGACCTCGGCGCCCGCGCGCACCATCGACTCGTGCAGCTCCTGGATGACGTCTGGCCGGTGCAGGACGAGGGCCTCGTGGCACTTGCCCTCCAGCCCGCCGTAGTCGGCCGCAGAGAGGTCGAACTCCTCCAGCGTCGCGCCCATCGAGCCGTCGAAGACGACGACGTGGTCACGGGCGGCGGCCAGGAAATCGCGCATGACCCGAAGGGTAGCGCAACCTTGACACAGTTGTGTCAGGGTATGGAGGGCACGGCCGGCCGGATGCGGGGATCAGGCGATCACCCGGAAGACCACGCGCTTGCCGGCACCGGTGCGGTAGCGGATCGTCGCGCTGACCGGCGGGAGCACGTAGACGTTGTCGTTGACCGACTCGACGTGATGGAAGCCGGTGTCGTCGGTCACGTCGATCTGGCTGATGCCGTCGGGCAGCAGGCCGTAGATGTTCTCGGTGTTGAAGACGCTGATGCCGTGCGTGAGCCCGATGGCCTGCGTCACGCAGCCGAGGTCCATGACGTCGTCGCCGATCGCCTGGATGCCGATGCAGACGAAGCCATTGCCCGGGATCAGCCAGACGCGCCGGCCGATGACGGTGCCCATCACCCGCGCGTGTCGGGCCGAGAGGCCGAACTGCCGCGCAAAGGCGGCGCTCCTGCGGACGACCGCGTTGTCGCGATCCGCCGCGGTCGGCGGCCTGCCCAGACGCGTGTAGGCGTCGTCGAGCGCGCGCGGGACCAGCGGCAGCGCGCCACGCGGGACGACACGCCCGCTGCGTCCGACGCCGAGCGTCGGCATCACTGCCTCTCGCGGTGGCGGGCCGCCCGTCGAGCTGCACGACGGCCGCCGTGACGGTGACCGGGACGGCGGCGGCGACCAGCGCGAGGACCAGCGTGCGCCGGCGCATGCGTCGCCAGCGCGGAGCCCAGCGTTGCGGCGCTCGCGTGGTCGGCTCTTCGTGAGCCTCGTCGGCGTGCGGCGTCGTCGCCGCGGCGGCGATGATCAGGTTCTCCTTCTGCCGAGGCACGTAGGTCATGGCTGCTGCTCCACGGTGCTGCGCAGGGCTCGGAGTCCGCGGCTGACGGTCTTGCGCACGACGAGCTTCCGAGCACTGCAGCTGGTCGGCGATCTCGTCGTAGGGGCGCTCTTCGAGGATGCGCGCGCGGATGGCATCGCGCTGCCGGGCGGGCAGTTGCGCCAGCGCGGCCATCAGCGCCGGGCCGTCGGACTCCAGCGCGACGATGGCGTCGAGGTCGATGTCGCCGAGGCTCACGGGCTCCCAGTAGGCCAGCCGCCGGCGGGCCTGCTCCTCGACCTGCCCACGCCGGATGCTGGTCAGCAGGGTGTTGCGGGCGATCGTGAAGATCCACGCTCCCGCCGAGCCACGCGCGTCGCCGACGAAACGGTCAGCGGCGCCCAGCGCGGAGGCGAAGACCTCGCCGCTGAGGTCCACGGCGACCTCGGCGTCGCGCGTTCGGCGCAGGAGGTAGGCGAGGATCGGCCCCTCCCAGCGCTCGTAGAAGACGGCGAACGCCTCGGCGTCGTCCTTGGTCTGGCTCAGCAGTTCGGCGTCGGTGGCGTTGGCCCGTGGCCCCATTGTCCTTGCTGGAGTGTGACCGATCGGTGGCGCGCCGGGTGAGCGATCCCGTGCGCGCCACCTGCCAGATCGATCAGCCGGCCACGTCGAACGACCGCATGCCACCGGGGCCGTCGACAGTGACCGTCACGTGGCCAGTGTCGAGCCGGTAGACGCTGTCGCCGGGAACGAGGTCGACGGTCGTCGTGGCGTTGCCGTCGTCGGTGACGTCGACCGAAGTGACGCCGTCTGGCGCGAGCCCGTACACAGTGGTCCCGTCGCCGACGGCGATGCCGCGAGTGATCACGGCCTCGCTGGGCTCGCAGGAGGCGCCCAGCGAGCCGTCGCCGGTGGCCTGGAGCGCGAGACAGAGTGCCCCGTTGGCCGGGACCAGCCAGATCGGCCCGGCGCCGGTCGAGCCGACGACACGGGCATCCGCGGGGGCGAAGCCGCGCTGCGCCGCCTCGGCGAGCGCAGTGACCAGGTTGTTGGCAGTGTCGGCAGTGCTCGGCGCCCGGTCCAGGACGGCGAAGGCAGTCTTCTGGGCGTGGGTGGCCGCCACGGGCTCAGTGCTGGTGGGTGGCGCGGCCGGCGGGTCGTCGGCCTGGGCCAGGGTGAGGAGCTGCGACCCGCCCACCCCGCCGATCGCGGCGATCGCCAGGGCCGCGGCCATGCGCATGCGCTTCGAGATGCTCATTGTGCTGACCTCCCTAGTACGAGTAGTGGGTTGAGGTGTCGAAGATGATGTCGCTGCCGGTCGAGTTGTCGACCCAGCCGTGGTAGCAGCAAGCGGCGTTCTCGACGCGCGCGGCGAAGGCGCCGCTGGAGGCGCAGGTCCGCGACCCCGCCGTGGTCTTGGTCGCCGAGGCGTAGCCGGTGGTCCCCGTGTCCTTCGCGATGCAGAACCCGTTGTGGTTGCCCGTGGCCTCGATGTAGTTGATCGAGTGGGCCTCCGTGCTGGCGTATCCGTAGCCCTGGACCAGCGTGCCGCTGAACCAGTGGTCGGTGCCCGCCAGCGCTGTCGCTGTCGCGCCGAGCAGCGCGACGGCGATGACCGCGCAGACCATCATCCCGCGTCGAACCCCCGTCCTCGGGGTGCGCGAGGTCAAGACAGGAACTTCCATGTTTGACTCCCTTCCGACCTTACGGCCGAAGGCGTTGTGAGATGTAGTTCGCGTTGAGCCGTTTAAAAGCGCTCAGGAGTTAAAATCAATGCCGGGTACGATCTGAGACCTCGCGGGGCAATTTGTGGAGGTTCTCCGAGATGAACCGCACGCAATGCGCGCCGGCCGACCGCGACGCCTGGCCGTGTGCTTGGCATTGCCTGGGAACGACAGAGGCCCCGTGGCGCATACGCGCCACGGGGCCTCCGGTCCTGCACCTACGATGAGCCGAGGCCCATCCTTACTTGATGAACAGCATCTCCGAGTACTTCGGCAACGGCCAGAGGTCGTCGGCGACGATGCGCTCCAGCTTGTCGGCCACGGTGCGGACCGCCGTCATCGCGGGGATGACGATGTCGCGCATGTACTTGGCGTGCTTGATGCCGCCGTCAGGGCCCTCATGGTCGTTGGCCTTCTCGAGGTCGAGGATGGCCGCGTGCAGCTCCTCGACGAGCGGCTCGACCTCCTCGGCCAGGCCGGCGACGCCGCTGGCCTTGAGCTCGGTCAGATGGCGCACGGCAGCGGGCAGGATCAGCGTCCGCGCCATCGAGGCCGCGGTCTCTGCCTCGATGTTGAGCTTGGTCGCGTACTGCTCGACGAAGACGTCGTAGCGCGACTCGAGCTCCCGCGAGGAGAGGACGTTGTAGCTCTCGAAGGCCTTCACGGTCTGCTTGTTGACGATCCACGGCAGCGCGTCGGGCGTCGTCGGCAGGTTGTAGAGGCCGCGCTCCTTGGCCTCGGCATGCCACTCCTCGGAGTAGCCGTCGCCGTTGAAGATGATCGCGCTGTCGGACTCCCAGACGCCGCGCACGACCGCCGGGACGGCGACGCCGAGGTCGCCCTTGGCGGCCTTGAGCTCCTTCTCCAGCTGCTTGGTCAGCTCGTCGATGGCCTCGGCGACGATCGTGTTGAGCACCGTGTTGACGAAGCCCAGCGACATGCTGGAGCCCAAGGCCCGGAACTCGAACTTGTTGCCGGTGAAGGCGAACGGCGAGGTCCGGTTACGGTCGCCACCGTCGCGGGGCAGGTGCGGCAGCACCTCGGCGCCCAGGCCCATGAGGCCCTTCTTGACGCGGCGGCCCTTGCCGGTCGCGATCATCGTGAACGCCTGCTCGAGCTCGGCGCCCAGGAAGATCGAGATGATCGCCGGGGGCGCCTCGTTGGCGCCGAGGCGGTGGTCCTGACCGACGTTGGCGACCGACGCGCGCAGCAGCGCCTGGTGCTTGTTGACGGCCTTGATCACCGCGGCGCAGAAGAACAGGAACTGCGCGTTCTCATCCGGCGTGTCGCCCGGGTTGAGCAGGTTGTGGCCGGTGTCGGTGCCCATCGACCAGTTGTTGTGCTTGCCCGAGCCGTTGACGCCCGCGAAGGGCTTCTCGTGCAAGAGACAGACGAAGCCGTAGCGGCGCGCGACGTTCTGCATCACCTGCATCGTCAGCTGCTGGTGGTCAGAGCCGACGTTGGAGTTCTCGAAGATCGGCGCCAGCTCGTACTGGGCTGGGGCGACCTCGTTGTGGCGCGTCTTGACCGGCACGCCGAGCTTGCGCAGCTCCTCCTCGGACTCCATCATGAACGCGAGCACGCGCTCCGGGATCGAGCCGAAGTAGTGCTCGTCGAGCTCATGGCCCTTGGGCGGCTTGGCGCCGAAGAGCGTGCGGCCCGTCGTGTAGAGGTCGGGGCGCTCGAAGTAGTATTGCTCATCGATCAGGAAGTACTCCTGCTCGGGCCCGACCGTCGTGAAGATCCGCTGCGCGTCGGTCTCGCCGAACAGCTTCAGCGCCTTCAAGGCGCTCTTGGAGAGCGCGTCCATCGAGCGCAGCAGCGGGATCTTGTGGTCCAGCGCCTCGCCCGTCCACGACACGAAGGCGGTCGGGATGCACAGGAACGTGCCGTTGGGGTTGTCGAGGATGAACGCCGGCGACGTCGGGTCCCACGCCGTGTAGCCACGGGCCTCGAAGGTCGCGCGGATGCCGCCCGTCGGAAACGACGACGCGTCGGGCTCGCCCTGGACGAGCTCCTTGCCCGAGAACTCCGCGATCGCGTGCCCGTCGCCGGTCGGGTTGTAGAAGGAGTCGTGCTTCTCGGCGGTCAGCCCGGTCAGCGGCTGGAACCAGTGCGTGTAGTGCGACGCGCCCTTCTCCATCGCCCACTCGCGCATCGCCTGGGCGACGGCGTCGGCGAGCGTGGGGTCCAGCGGCGTGCCCGACTCGAGCGTCGCCTGCAGCTGCTTGTAGACGTGCTTGGGCAGGCGGGCGCGCTGCTCGTCGATCGTGAAGACGTTGGCGCCGAAGGCGTTGGCGCCGGCGCCGGGAGCGGTCAGGTCGGTGGTGCCGAGGGCGCCGCCGTTGACCGACCACTGGGCGGCCGTGACGTTCTGCTGACGGGAACTCATGGGGCGGGAACTTCCTCCTGTGCGTATTCGGGGCCCGAAGGCATCTGCCGAGCCTATTTCTCGCGCGTGTAAGACGCCTTGTACCGATGTCCAAACTCCGGTGAAGCGGCTTCGCCCTGAAGTAGGCCCGCCCGCCCAGACCATCTCGACCAGGTGGCGAAGGACGGTGGACGATCTTTCGACATCGGGCTAAGGACCCTAGGCCTCTTGAGCAAGAGACTGCCGGGGCACGCTCGACTAGGAGGTCACATGAGACGTTCCCTGACGGCCCGCGCGCTGATGTTTGGCACGCTCGCCGCCCTATTGGTGCCGGCAACGGCATCCGCAGACATCTACAGCTCCGGCGCCTTGCCGGACAGCGTCGGCATCAACTCGATCTGGGTGATCGTTGCTGGTTGCCTGGTGTTCTTCATGCAGGCGGGCTTCGCCTTCCTGGAGATCGGCTTCTCCCGCGGGAAGAACGCCGGCACGATCATCGCGAAGATCCTGGTGAATCTTTCGATCGCCGCCATCTTGTACTGGGCGGTGGGCTTCGCCTTTGCCTTCGGCGGCGACGCCGGGCATGTCATCGGGACCCACGGGTTCCTGTTGCGCGACTACGGTGACCCGCAGAAGGCGTTCCCGATCATGGGGCTCTCCGACGCGACCATCGAGTCGAAGTTCTTCTTCCAGTTCGTCTTCTGCGCGGTCTCGCTCGCCATCGTGTGGGGCACGACGCTGGAGCGCGTCAAGTTCGGCGTGTACGTCCTGTACGCGATCGTGTTCTCCGCGCTGATCTACCCGATCTTCTCGGGCTGGGTCTTCGGCGGCGGCTGGCTGCAGAACAACCTCGGCATGCAGGACTTCGCCGGCTCGACGGCGGTCCACCTCATCGGTGCGACCGGCGCCCTGGCGGCCTTGCTGCACCTCGGTCCGCGGAAGGGCAAGTACGGCCCTGACGGCAAGCCGCGGGCGATCCCCGGCCACAACATGCCCCTGTTCGGCTTGGGCATCTTCATCCTGTGGCTCGGCTGGTTCGGCTTCAACCCGGGCTCGACGCTCGGCGCGCTGGACGGTCGCTTCCCCGAGGTGGTCCTGACCACGAACATCGCTGCCGCCGGCGGCGTGCTCACCGCGGTCCTGACGGCCTACTGGAAGACCAAGACCATCGACATCGGCATGGCGGGCAACGGCGCGATCGCCGCGCTCGTCGCGATCACGGCGCCCTCGGGCTACGTGGTGCCGTGGGCCGCGCTCGTCATCGGCGCTGTCGCCGGCGTCATCGTCGTCTTCGGCGTGTACGCCATCGACAAGAAGATCGACGATCCGGTCGGCGCGCTCTCGGCCCACGGGCTCGCGGGCATCTGGGGCACGCTGGCGTGCGGCATCTTCACGCATCCGGACCTGGCGGCCTACAACGCGGTCGGTGACGGCGGCCTGGTCTACACGGGCTCGTTCCACCAGCTCGGCGTCCAGGCCCTCGGCGTGGCCGTCGTCTTCTCCGGCGTGTTCATCTCGTCCTACATCGTCTTCGGAATCATCAAGGCGACGTACGGGATGCGCGTGTCCGAGGAGGAGGAGCTGGCCGGTCTGGACATCTCCGAGCACGGGATGTACGGGTACCCCGAGCAGTTCATCCCGGCTCCGGAGCTCGTCGGCTACGGTGCGGCCCCTCAAGGGACCGCCGCCGCAGCAGGCGCCGGGCCCATCGCAACCCCGACGGAGGTTCCCGCAACATGAAGATGGTGGTGGCATACATCCGCCACGAGGCGTTCGAGCCGATCCGCACGGAGCTCCTCGACCTCGGGTTCCCCTCGCTGTCCATCAGCGAGGTGAAGGGCTCGGGCCGTCAGAAGGGCATCACCGAGCGCTATCGCGGCGCCGAGCTCACGAACTACCTCCGGCCGAAGGTCAAGCTGGAGTGCGTCGTGGCCTCGAGTGACGTGCAGACGATCGTGGACACGATCCTCAAGCACGCCCGCACCGGTGCCGTCGGTGACGGCAAGGTGTTCGTCATGCCGATCGAAGAGGCGTACCGCGTGCGGACGGGGGAGGCGGGCGAGGAGATCCTCCAGGCCCACCCCGACGCCGCGCCGGCCGCTTAGGAGATCGAGAAACCCATGGGCGAGGCGGCAGGCAACGTGGACCCTGCATCCCAGTCTGCCGCCTCCCCGGCCGGTTCCTTGGTGGAGCGGCTGCGGTCGGTTCATCTCAAGATGGTCGACGCCGTGCTGGGCGGCGATGGCCTCCAACAAGTCGCGGCACTGGCCGCGGAGGCCGCGGGCGCCCCGGTGGCGATCGTGGTCCCGCGGCTGGACGCGGCGGCAGCCGCCGGCGGTGAGGGCGGCGTGCGCGAGCAGGTCCTGGAGGAGGTGCGGCGCTACGTCGCCGACCGCGTCCGTGACCGGCCGTCGCAGGTCCCCGAGGCACTGACTGCCGAGGTGCCGATCCAGTCGGGCGACGACGTCGTCGGGGCGGTCGTGCTGCTGCGCGACCCGGATCCTGCCAAGCCCGGCCCGCATGCGGAGGCCGCGGACTTCTTGCACCTCGCCGCGGTCGCGTGCCTGACCGAGGTCGCCGTCGAGGAGGCCAAGGAGGAGGTCGAGCAGAACCTGCGGGGCTCCTTCTTGGAAGACCTTCGCTCGCGGCCCGACCTCGAGCCGCGCGAGGTCGTGCGACGCGCCGCACGTCTGGGCTGCGACCTGGCGCGTGGCGCCGTGGTGCTCTGCGCCGAGCTGACGACCGACCGCCCGCGCCACGTGATCGCCACGATCACCGGCGACGAGCCGGGCGCGCTGGCCGAGCACCTCGACGGGCGCGTCTACGCGATCTTGCCGGGCACCGGCGGCGACGACGCGCCGGACACCACGACGGCGCGCGGCCGCGCGTTGGCGACGCGCCTGCGTCGTCACGGAACCGTCGGCGTCTCGAGCTTCTACTCCGATCCCGCGGAGCTGCCGCGCGCGATCCAGGAGGCCGAGCTGGTCCTCGACGTCCTCAAGCAGGGCGAGGGCGGCGGCTGGGACGGCGTCCAGGACATCGGCACCGGCACCTACCGGCTGCTCTTCCGCGTCCTGGCCTCGCACCCCGAGGAGGTGCGCTCCTTCTACGAGGACACCGTCGCGCCGATCGTCCGCTACGACGACCAGTACCGGACCGATCTCGTCGGCACCCTTGAGGCCTACCTCGAGCAGAACTGCAACATGAACGCGACCGCCTCGGCGATCTACGCGCACCGCCACACCGTGGCCTATCGCCTGGAGCGCGTGAAGGAGCTGACGACGCTCGATCCGATGCTCTCCGAGGATCGCGAGCGCCTCGGCCTCGGCCTCAAGGCCTACCGCATCATCGCGCCGCGTCTGCCGAAGTAGCTAGGAGCTGCCGTCCGCGGTCACGATGTCGCCGGTCTTGGGGTCGACCGTGACGGGGGCGGGCTTGCTCGCGACGCGCACGCGGAAGGTGCCGGCCGGGTCCTGGCCGTTGGCGGTGCGGGCGACGGCCTTGCCGTTGAGCCCGGCCGCGACGTGCCAGCGCAGCACGTGCGTGCCGGCGACGACGGGCGTCACATGCCACTCGAAGCTCTGGGTGCGCCCGGCGGCCAGTGGGCCGAGGGCCCAGGTGCTGACGTAGGCGGTGTCGCCGCCGCGCGGGCCCTTGTCGACGATCCACAGCTGGCGCGTGGGGTCGGCGAGGTCGGCGGACGTGGAGCGGGTGGTGAAGCCGGCGCCGCCCTTGGCGTCGTCGTCGGAGGTGACGGTGACGGCGACGTTGGGGATCGTCTTGCCGGAGTCGTTGCGCACGACCACCCGCATGACGGCCTTGTTGGCCAGCCGCTGGTGCTCGGGGAACGAGGCCTTGAGGACCTTGACCTTGAACGTGCCCGAGGGCTCGTTCGCGTCCTGGCGCTCGCCGCCGCCGCAGCCAGCGACCAAGCCGCCCGCGATGATCGCGGCGACGCTCGTCGCCCACAAGGCTCTTCTGGACCCCTCCACTGCGGCGGGAACGTACCAGAGGGAGGTGTCACGTAGCGCAGGTGGAAAACTCAAGAGCACGTCGGGTTCCTGGTTGGCAGGGGTGGCGGCGGTCCCATAGACTGGCCGCCGTGCGGGTGGCCTGCGTGCGCAGGCGCACCCGAGGGTTGCAAGAGGAGAGGTCCGAGAACGCGTGGTCAGCACGGTTGCCGATCGGGCTTTCGCCCCGGCGAAGAGCCTGCTCGAAGAAGTAGGCGACATGATGATCTTGACGGGGAAGACGATGGTGTCTGCCCTCCGTCCGCCGTACCCGTACGGCAGTGAGTTCGTCGGGCAGTTCCTCTTTGCGCTGCGCCTCTGCTGGCTGCCGCTGCTGATCTCGACGGTCGCCGTGTCCTACGGCGCGCCGGGGCTGCAGGCCGCGAACTTCCTCATCCTCTTCGGCGCGCTGGACCGTCTCGGCGGCTTCTTCGTGCTGGCGATCATCCGCGAGTTCGCGCCGTTCGTCTGCGCGATCATCGTCGCCGGCGTGGCCGGCACCGCCATCACCGCCGACCTTGGCGCGCGCAAGATCCGTGAGGAGCTCGACGCGCTCCAGGTCCTCGGTGTCGACCCGGTCAAGAACCTCGTCGTCCCGCGCTTCCTGGCCCTGATGCTCGTCACGGGCCTCTTCGACATCTTCGCCATCATCTTCGGCATCACCGGCGGCCTCATCGCGACGCTGGTCAACGGCGCGCCGCTCGGCCCGTTCTGGGCGACGTTCTTCACGAACGCCTCGACGACGGACCTCTGGGGCTCGCTGTTGAAATGCACGATGTTCGGGGCGATCACCGCCATCGTCTGCTGCTACAAGGGGATGACGGCCAGCGGTGGTGCCGAAGGGGTCGGCAGAGCCGTCAACCAGGCGGTGGTGATCACGTTCCTGGGCGTGTTCGCCTTCAACTACGTCTTCACACAGACCTTGCTCGCAACGCATCCGGAAATCACGGTGATTCGCTAGATGGGCGGTTGGCTCGCACTCCCGCGGGAGTGGATCTCCAGCTTCGGCGAGATCGCGAAGTTCAGCGGCAGGATCCTCGGGCAGGTCTACAGCCTGCGGGTCCTGCACTTCTTCGGGGAGACGCTGCGCCAGTGCGGCGTGCTCATCCTCGGCTCGACGATCGTCATCTGGGGCCTGGTCTTCATCGTCGGCTTGCAGTGCGGCATCGAGGGCGCCTACTTCACGCGCGCCCAGGGCGCACCCGCCTACTCCGGCGTCTTCGCGGCCTGGTGCGACCTGCGCGAGATCGTGCCCTACGGCTTCGGCTACATGATGTCCGCCAAGGTCGGCACCGGCATCGTGGCCGAGCTCGGCTCGATGCGGATCTCCGACGAGATCGACGCCCTCGAGGTCATGGGCATCGACTCCGTGCTCTTCCTCTGCGCCACCCGCCTGCTGGCCTCCTGGCTGGTGCTGCCCTTCATGTACATGGCGGCGGTCGGCGCCGGCTTCTTCGCCAGCTACCTCGCCGTGGTGCAGCAGATCGGGGAGGTGAGCTCAGGCGGCTTCTCCCTCATCTTCTGGATGTTCCAGAACCCTCCCGACCTGCTCTACAGCGTGATCAAGGGCATGGCGATGGCCACGGCCATCGTCCTCGTGGGCTGCTATTACGGCTATCACGCAGGTGGCGGACCCGTCGGGGTGGGGACAGCCACCGCAAAATCGATGGTGATGAACATCGTTTTGGTGCATCTCATCGGGATGTTGGGAACACAGGTGTTCTGGGGCGCCAATCCCCGGGCCCCAATCGGAGGCTGAACAAGACATGAGCGAGACCCCCCGCGATCCCTACGCCGACGGCTACGAGGGCGACGATCTGGACAGCGCACCCGCGCCGACGACGCCCGACGCCGTCGGTCCGGTCGCCGCCGAGCAGCCGACGCGCGCCTCCGTGGTGCGCGAGGCCCCGCCGGCCGATGGCGACGACGACGAGTACCAGTGGCACACCGGCCTCAACCGGCCGACGGGCGTGCCGGATGCCGTCGAGTTCGTCGACGTCCACAAGGCCTTCGGTCGCAACAAGATCCTCAAGGGCCTGAACATGGGCCTGCCCGAGGGCAAGATCTCGATGATCCTCGGCCCGTCGGGCACCGGCAAGTCGGTCTGCATCAAGCACATGGTCGGCCTGCTCTACCCGGACGAGGGCGACGTCCTCGTCCACGGCGAGTCGGTCCCGAACATGACCGACGACGAGCTCTTCGCGATGCGCAAGAAGTTCGGCGTCCTGTTCCAGGACGGTGCGCTGTTCGGCTCGATGAACCTGCTCGACAACGTCGCCTTCCCGCTGCGCCAGCACACCGACAAGTCCGAGGACGAGATCCTCGAGATCGTGCGTAAGCGCCTCGAAGAGGTCGGTCTCGGCGATGCCCACGACAAGATGCCCAACGAGCTCTCCGGGGGAATGCGCAAGCGCGCGGGGTTCGCACGGGCCTTGGTGCTGGACCCCAACATCGTCCTCTTCGACGAGCCGGACTCCGGCTTGGACCCGGTCCGCACGGCGCTGCTGTGCGAGCTGATCCAGGAGATCCACGAGGAGAACGGCGGGGCCTACACGGTCATCACGCACGACATCATGAGCGCGCGCCGCGTGGCCGAGTTCATCAGCGTGCTGTGGAAGGGGCGGATCGTCGAGTCCGGGCCGGCGGAGGAGCTGTTCAACTCCGAGAACGCGTTCGTCCGGCAGTTCCTCAGCGGCGAGTCACAGGGGCCACTGGGCATGGAGTAACGCAGGGCGCTGCCGGGCACCATCCGGCGGGGGCCCCAACACCCTCACAACACCCAAAGAAGATCATCGGCCGGTCTCCGGCAAGCACCGAACCCCACACGGTCCTGTTTCACTCTTCGTCCTGTCCTTTCTTCTCCGCTGCGCGTAGCGCGGCCGCTGCATGACGCTCACGCGCGGGCTCGCCCTCGGCGCGCTGGTCGTCGCTGCCGTCGTGGCGGTCCTGGTGCTGACCGGCTCCAGCAAGCACGAGTACACGCTCGTCTTCCAGAGCGCGGGTCAGCTCGTCAAGGACAACGACGTGCAGGTGGGCGGTCGTCGCATCGGCCGCGTCGCCGACATCAAGCTCTCCAACAACAACCTGGCCGAGGTTCGCGTTCAGGTCGACGAGCCCTACGCGCCGCTGCACGTCGGCACGACGGCCACGATTCGCTCCGGCTCGCTGTCGGGCGTCGCCAACCGCTACATCTCGCTCTCGCCCGGGCCGAACTCGGCGCCCAAGCTCGACGACGGCGCGACGCTCGGCCTCGACAGGACCACCACCTCGGTCGACCTCGACCAGCTCTTCGACACGCTCGACCCGAAGGCGCGCAAGTCGCTGCAGCAGGTCATCAAGGGCTCGTCGGAGCAGTACGACGGCAAGGGCGCCAAGGCCAACGAGGCGCTGAAGTACTTCAACCCGGCGCTCAGCACGACCTCGCAACTGGTCAACGAGCTCGACCGTGACCAGCAGTCGCTGCAGGACTTCATCATCTACACGGCGCGCGCGACGACCGCGCTGGCGTCGCGGCGCGACGACCTCTCCAACCTGGTCGGCAACGCCAACACGACGGCCGGCGCCATCGCGTCCGAGAGCGCGTCGCTGGACCAGGCGCTGACCGCGCTGCCGCGGACGCTGCGCCAGGCCAACACCACGTTCGTCAACCTGCGCTCCACGCTCGACGACCTCGACCAGCTCGTCGACGCCTCCAAGCCGGTCGCGCCGCGCCTGGCCCCGTTCTTCCAGCAGCTGCGCCCGCTCCTGCGCGACGCCCGGCCGACGATCAAGGACCTGCACACGCTGATCAGCCGCCCGGGCGCGGGCAACGACCTGATCGACCTGCTGCGCAAGCAGCCGCAGCTGACCGAGGTCGCGACGCCGGCCTTCCAGCACACCATCAAGGGCCTGCAGCAGAGCACGCCGGTGCTCCAGTTCATCCGGCCCTACGCGCCGGACCTGATCGGCTGGTTTCGCGACTTCGGCCAGTCCACGGCCAACTACGACGCCAACGGCCACTTCGCCCGTATCTCGCCGATCGTCAACGCCTTCCAGTTCACCGACAACCCGGCCGGCGGCACGCTGACGGCGCTGGCGCCGGCCGAGCGCCAGGTCGGCCTGCAGACCGGCAAGGTCCGCCGCTGCCCCGGCGCGGCGACCCAGGCCGCCGCCGACGGCTCCAACCCCTACGCCCCCGAAGGCTCGGACTGCGATTCGAGCATCGTCCCGCCCGGCCCATGATGCGCGTGCGCCTCATCGCCGTGACCGCCGCCGTCGCGGCCGCCGCCCTCGTGCTCGTCGTCTTCGGCACGGGCGCCGGCGACGACCACAAGGGCGACTACAAGGTCCGCGCGATCTTCAGCAACGCCTTCACGGTCATCCCGGGCGAGGACGTCAAGATCTCCGGCGTCAAGGTCGGCAAGATCTCGGCGCTCGACGTCACGCCCGACAACAGGGCCGCGGTCGTCCTGGACATCACCGAGCCCGGGTTCAAGGACTTCCGCAAGGACGCGACCTGCACGATCCGCCCGCAGTCGCTGATCGGCGAGCGCTTCGTCGAGTGCACCCCGACGCAGCCACGCGCCGAGGGCGACGCCCAGGCGCCCGCGCTCGACCAGATCAAGAAGGGGGCGGGCAAGGGCGAGTACCTGCTGCCCGACTCCCAGACGATCAAGCCGGTCGACCTCGACCTGGTGGGCAACATCATGCGGTTGCCCTACCGCCAGCGGCTGTCGATCATCATCAACGAGCTCGGCACCGGCTTGGCGGCCAACGGCGCGCAGCTGCGCCAGGCGGTCCGGCAGGCCAACCCGGCCCTTCAGCAGACCGACAAGGTCCTGAAGATCCTCGCCGACCAGAACCAGACGCTCGCCCAGCTGGCCAAGAACGGCGACGAGGTCCTGCGCCCGCTGGCCCGCGACAAGGCCCGGGTCGCCGACTTCGTCGTCAAGGCCGACAAGACGGCGGTCGCCAGCGCCGAGCGTCGCAGCGACATCGAGGCGAGCCTGCAGAAGCTCCCGGCCTTCCTCACACAGCTCAAGCCGACGATGCAGCGCCTCGGTGGCCTGGCCGACCAGATGACGCCGGTGCTGACCGACCTGCACGCCGCCGCGCCGCAGCTCAACCAGGTCATCAAGCAGCTCGGTCCGTTCAGCGCGGCGGGCACGCCGGCGCTCACGTCGCTGGGCGACGCCGCCGATGTTGGCGACCAGGCGCTGATCAAGGCCAAGCCGGTCGTCACCGACCTGCGCGACTTCGCGGGCCAGGCCAAGCCGACGGTCCAGAACCTGGACGCGCTGCTGAGCAGTCTGAAGTCGACCGGCGGCATCGAGCGGCTGATGGACTTCTTGTACTTCTCGGCCGCATCGACCAACGGCTATGACTCGCTCGGCCACTACCTGCGCGCCGTCTTCGTCCTGACGTCCTGCACGACCTACTCGATCGCGCCCACGCCGGGCTGCTCGTCGAACTTCGACCAGCCCGCCGCGACCGCCGCCGCCGCGCGTGCGGCCAAGGCCAAGGGTGCCAAGCGTCCCAAGAGCGACTCGTCGGCCGCCAAGGTCGACCTGCCCACCAGCCTCTTCCCGGGCCGGCCGAGCGGCCCGAGCGCCCCGGCGTCCACCGCAGCGCCGGCCGCGACCGACGCGCCGTCGCCGACGCCCGCGAGCGGCGGCGACGAGCAGCAGCAGCCCAGCAGCGCGGCGCCGGCCGGCAGCGCGACCACGCCCACGACGACGACCACGTCGCCGGGCGACGCGACGAGCGCCACGCCGCCGTCAAGTGGCGCGACCCAGACCCTCCTCGACTACCTGCTGGGCGGCTGATGCGACGCGCATCGCCCTCGATCGCTGCCAACCCCGTGCTGATCGGCGCGGCGACCACGCTGGTCGTGCTCGTCGCCGTCTTCTTGGCCTACAACGCCAACAACGGCCTGCCGTTCGTCCCGACCTACGCGCTGACCGCCGACGTCCCGAGCGCGGCGAACCTCGTCCCGGGCAACGAGATCCGCATCGGCGGCACGCGGGTCGGCGTCGTCGACAAGATCACCCCCAAGCGGCTGGCCTCGGGCAAGGTCATCGCCCAGCTGCACCTGAAGCTCGAGACGGCCGTCAAGCCGCTGCCGATCGACTCGACGATCCTCGTCCGGGCGCGCTCGGCGCTGGGCCTGAAGTACGTCGAGCTCACCAAGGGCACGTCGACCAAGGGCTACCAGGAGGGCGCGACGATCCCGCTCAAGGCGGCGACGCCCGCGCCCGTCGAGTTCGACGAGTTCCTCAGCACGTTCGACGAGAAGACGCGGATCGGCGCCCAGAAGCAGCTGGAGGGCTTCGGCAACGCGCTCGCCGGCCGCGGCCAGGATCTCAACCAGGCGATCCGGTCGCTCAACCCGCTGCTGCTCGAGCTCGGCCCCGCGATGGCCAATCTCGCCGATGACCGCACCAAGCTCGGCCGCCTGTCCGAGGCGCTGGGCCGCACGTCGGCGATCGTCGCCCCGGTCGCCGAGGATCAGGCCGCGCTCTTCCGCAACCTGGACACCACGTTCAGCGCGTTCGCCGCGATCGCGCGCCCGTACCTGCAGGACAGCATCAGCGGCGGGCCGCCGGCGCTGCAGACCGCGATCGAGGAGCTGCCCAAGCAGCGCCCGTTCCTGGCCAACAGCGAGGGCCTGTTCCACGATCTGCGACCGGGCGTCAAGGCGCTGTCGGGCGCCGCCTCGGACCTCTCGGACGCCTTCACCGTCGGCGAGCCGGCGCTGCGTCACTCGGTCGCGCTCAACAAGCGGCTGGTGCCGACCTTCACCGCGCTGCAGCGCTTCGCCGAGGACCCGCTGGTCGCGCTCGGCATCCAGGACCTCGGTGACACCGCGCGGATCGCCAACCCGCTGCTGGCGACGCTCGCGCCGACCCAGACGGTCTGCAACTACTGGACCCTGCTCTTCCGCAACGCCGCCTCGCTGCTGAGCGAGGGCGACAACAACGGCACGGGCCAGCGCTTCATGATCGTCGCCGCGCCCCAGGGCCCCAACAACGAGGGCAGCCCGTCCTCGGGCCCGGCCAACGGGCCGACCAGAGACAACTTCCTGCACAGCGACCCGTACCCGAACACCGCGGCGCCGGGGCAGACGCAGGAGTGCGAGGCCGGCAACGAGGGCTACGCGGCCGGCAAGCAGGTCATCGGCAACGTCCCGGGCAACCAAGGCAAGACCACGCAGAAGACGACCACCTCCAGCGACACGCCGAAGCCATGAGCCCCGACGCCGACAAGCGCAAGCGCGTGCCGCGCAAGGACCGCCACGGCATGAGCCCGCTGGCGGTCGGCCTGCTCGTGCTCGCCCTCTGCGCGATCGTGGTCTACGCCGGCTTCTCCAAGCACGTCCCGTTCACCCACGGCTTTCGCGTCAACGCCGTGTTCGTCAACGCCAACAACATCCGGCCCAACTCGCCGGTGCGCATCGCCGGCGTGAACATCGGCAAGGTCAAGAAGGTCAAGGCCTACAAGGGCGGTGACGGCAACATGTCGCTGGTCACGATGGAGATCGACAAGGCCGGCCTGCCGATCCACAAGGACGCCACGCTGAAGGTCCGGCCGCGCATCTTCCTGGAGGGCAACGAGTTCGTCGACCTCTCGCCCGGCACGCCGTCGGCGCCGACGATCGACGACGGCGACACGCTGCCGGCCACCCAGACCGCCGCGCCGGTGCAGTTCGACCAGATCCTGACCGCGCTGCAGAGCGACACGCGCGACGACCTCAAGCGGCTGCTGGAGGGCTATGGCACCGCGCTGACCTACGAGCCGACCGCCGCCGACGACCTGGGCCAGGACCCCGACGTCAAGGGCAAGTCCGCCGCCCGGTCGCTCAACCGCTCGATCGACTACGCGCCCGGCGCGCTGAAGAACGTGGCGATCGTCAACCACGCCTTGCTCGGCCTCCAGCAGCACGACCTGTCCGGGCTGGTGGCCAACACGGGCAAGGTGACCAAGGCGCTGTCGGCCAACGAGGAGTCGCTCAAGGACCTCGTCACCAACTTCAACACCACCTTGGGCGCGCTGGCCGCCCAGCGGTCCGACCTCCGGCAGACGATCGCGCTGCTCGGCCCGACGTTGGAGCACACCGACAGCGCGCTGACGCACCTCAACGCCTCCTTCCCCAACACGCGCGCCTTCGCCAAGGAGATCCTTCCCGGCGTCAAGGAGACGCCGGCGACGATCGACGCGGCGCTGCCGTGGATCGCCCAGGCGCGCAAGCTCGTCTCGCCCGCAGAGCTCGGCGGCCTGACCAAGGAGCTCAAGCCGACGACGGTCGACCTCGCCAAGCTCGTCGACGGCTCGCTGACCGCGCTGCCGCAGGCCGACCTCGTGGCCCAGTGCGTGACCCACACGATCCTGCCGACCGGCGACGTCAAGATCGAGGACGGGCAGTTCACCTCGAACGAGGAGAACTACAAGGAGTTCTGGTACGCCATGGTCGGCCTCGCCGGTGAGGCCCAGAACTTCGACGGCAACGGCCACTACGTGCGCTTCGCGGTCGGCGGCGGCGACCAGACGATCTCCACCGGCAAGTACGGCGGCAACACCGGCAGCAAGCTCTACGGCCGGGTCAACGACCCGCCGCTGGGCACGCGGCCCGCCTACCCGGGCAAGCGCTCGCCCTACAACCACACGGCGCGCTGCAAGGACCAGAAGCTGCCCGACCTCAACGGCGCCAAGACCGGCGGCGCCGACGGTGGCGGCGCGGCGCCGGCGGCCCCTGCTGCCACGACGCCCGCGGTGTCGACGCCGGTCGGGACCGTCCCGTCGATGACCACGCCGCTCCCGGCCCTGTCGGCCGGCGCGTCGGGCAAGGACAGCCTCACCGCGGAGCTCATCGATCGCCTCAACCCGTTCCGCGCCTCGGGTGGCAAGCCATGAGGACGGCGATCCGCAAGCACCGCTGGGACTTCCTGGCGCTGATCGGGATCTTCGTGATCGCGCTGGGCGTCGGTAGCTTCATCCTCGGCCACCAGCGCTTCTACCTGCCCAAGTGGGTCCCGGCCGTGGGGACCGACTTCGTCTCCTACAAGGCCGAGTTCGCCACCGCGCAGTCGGTCACGCCGGGCCAGGGGCAGTCGGTCAACATCGCCGGCGTGCCGGTGGGCGAGCTCTCCAAGGTCGAGCTCAAAAACGGTCGCGCGGTCATCACGATGAAGATCCGCCGCAAGTACGCGCACGTCTACAAGGACGCGACCGCGCTGCTGCGCCCCAAGACCGGGCTCAACGACATGATCGTCGAGCTGACGCCGGGCACGCGGCGGGCGGGGGAGATCGACCACGCCAAGCAGGTCATCCCGATCACGCAGACGCTGCCCAACGTCAACACCGACGAGTTCCTGGCGGCGCTCGACGGCGACACGCGCAGCTACCTGCAGCTCCTGGTCGCCGGTGGTGGCGAGGCGCTCGGCGGCAACGGCAAGCACCTGTCGGCGACCTTCCGCCGCTTCGAGCCGACCAACCGCGACATCGAGAAGATCACCACGGCGCTGGCGGTCCGCCGCGACAACATCGCGCGGTCGATCCACAACTTCCAGGAGCTGACGGCCGCCGTCGGCGACAAGGACCAGCAGCTCTCCAGCCTCGTCGACGCCTCCAACGCGGTCTTCACGTCCTTCGCCAACCAGGACGCCAAGCTGCGCCAGACGCTGAGCCTGCTGCCCGACACGCTGAAGACGACCGACGTCGCCGTCCAGAAGGCCGACAAGCTCGGCAAGGCGCTCGGCCCGACGCTCGGCGCGCTGCGTCCCGGCGCCCGCGCGCTCGGCCCGTCGCTGAAGCAGAGCCGTCCCTTCTTCAAGGCCACGACGCCGGTCATCCAGAAGCAGCTGCGCCCGTTCGCGCGCGACGCCCTGCCGACGGTCAAGATCCTGCGCCCCGCGGCGCGCGACCTCGCCGAGCTGACGCCGAGCTTCACGTCGGTGCTCAAGACCGCCAACTACCTGCTCAACACCGCGGCCTACAACCCGCCGGGCGACGACGAGGGCTACCTCTTCTGGATCTCGTGGCTGAACCACATCGGCCCGACGGTCTTCAGCACCCAGGACGCCCACGGCCCGATCCGGCGCGGCGCGCTGTTCTTCAGCTGCGACGGCCTCGGCCTGCTGGACACGCTCAAGGCGGTCAACCCGCAGCTGGGCACGATCATCGGCCTGACCAACGCGCCGAGCAAGGCCGACGTCTGCGCCTCCAGCGCCCAGGCCCCCAACACGAACGCGGGAGGCTGAGGTGAACAAGCAGGTCCCCACCCTCGGCAAGATCCTCATCATGGTCGGCTTCGCGCTGTCCTGCTTCGGCCTGCTGCTGTTCCTCTGGCTCGCCTTCGGCGGGGCGACGCCGCTCAAGCCCAAGGGCTATCGCGTCGAGGTCTCCTTCGGCGAGGCGACCCAGCTGGCCCACGAGGCCGACGTCCGCATCTCCGGCGTGCCGGTCGGCAAGGTCAAGGCGATCGTCGCCAACAAGCAGACCGGCCGCTCCGACGCGACGATCGAGCTCAAGCCCGAGTACGCGCCGCTCCCGGTCGATGCCCGCGCGATCCTGCGCCAGAAGACGCTGCTCGGCGAGACCTACGTCGAGCTGACCCCGGGCAGCCCGAACGCCCGCAAGGTGCCCGACAACGGGCGTCTGGCGACCGGGCAGGTCGCCGACACGGTCGAGCTCGACGAGATCCTGCGGGCGTTCGACCCCAAGACGCGCGAGGCGCTCCAGAACTGGATCCAGACCCAGGCCCAGGCGCTCAACGGCCGCGGTCAGGACCTCAACGAGGCGCTCGGCAACCTCGCGCCGTTCGCGCAGGACACCACCAAGGTCCTGGAGATCCTGAACTCGCAGAAGGCCGGCGTGCGCGAGCTCGTCCGCAACACCGGTGAGGTCTTCGACGCGCTCTCGGAGCGTGACGGCCAGCTCGCGGGGCTCATCACCAACTCCAACAGGGTCTTCGCGACGACCGCCACGCGCGACCAGGAGCTGCAGGCGACGTTCAAGGCGCTGCCGACCTTCGAGAAGGAGTCCCAGACGACGCTCAAGCGGCTGTCGAGGTTCTCGGCCAACGCGAACCCGGTCGTCACCGACCTGCGGCCCGCGGCCAAGCAGCTGAGCCCGACGCTGCAGGAGCTCTCGGCGATCGCGCCCGACCTCAAGGCGCTGTTCCGCTCGCTCGACCCGCTCGTCGACGCGTCCAAGAAGGGCCTGCCGGCGACGACCGAGTTCCTCGACCAGCTCCATCCGCTGCTGGCCAACTTCGACGGCCCGCTCAGGCAGCTCAACCCGATCCTCGACGGCGCCGGGCTGTACAAGAGCGAGCTCACCGCGTTCTTCGCCAACACGGCGGCGGCGACGCAGGCGACGGCGGCCTCCTTCGGCGGCGGCGAGCCCGCGCACTACCTGCGCACCTCCAACCCGCTGAACCCCGAGCTGCTGGCGCAGTATCCGAAGCGGCTGACGACCAACCGCACCAACGCGTACCCGTTCCCGGGCGACGGCCTGAACCTCAAGAGCGGCCTGGCGTCCTTCGAGACGCGCCAGTGCACGGGCCAGACGCTGACGCCGACGCTGGGCCCGCCGGTCGAGGGCGTGCTGTCGGAGACGCTGCGCGACGGCATCCTGAAGTTCGCGCTCAACGGCGGCAACATCGCGGCGCCGCCCTGCAAGCAGCAGCCGCGCTTCAACCTCGGCGGCACGCTGACGCAGTTCCCGCAACTGAAGGCGAACGTCAAGGGCGTTCAAGCCGGCGCGCCCGCGCCGTAGGCGCGGTAGCCTCAGCGCCCTGATGGGTCGGCTGCCTCGCATCCTGGGCGCCGCCATGGGAACGGCCGCCCGCCGCCCGCTGGCGGTCGGACTGCTGGTGACGGTGCTCGCGCTCGCGGGCGCCGCGCTCGCGCTGCGTCTCTCGCCGACGACGGCCTCCAAGACGCTGGTCGGATCTTCCAGCGCGTCCTACCAGGCGACCGAGCGCGAGCACCAGCTCTTCGGTGAGGACGCGGTCTACGTGCTGGTGCGCGGCGCGGTCTCCAAGCTCGTGCTGACCTCCGACCTGGAGCGTCTGATCGCGCTGGAGGGGTGCCTCGGCGGCAACGTGCCCAAGGGCGCGACGCCGGTCGGCGGGTGGGCCGGCCCGTGCGGGCGCCTGGGCAAGAGCAAGCCGGTCAAGGTCGTCTTCGGCCCCGGCACGTTCATCAACGAGTCGGTGCGCCAGATCGGTGACCAGTACAACGCGCAGCTGGCGAGCATCAAGGCCGACGCCCAGAAGCAGTACAACGCGGCCTACCAGCTGGCACGGGGCAAGGGCTACTCGAAGGCGAAGTCCAAGGCGCTGGCCGCGCAGGCCCAGCAGATCGCGGCGACCCAGTCCGCCAGCGAGGCGATCAAGCTCGCGCTCAAGTACGGGTTGTTGAAGGCGCCACAGGTCAACGACCCGGGCTTCGTCTCCCAGCTCGTCTTCGCCGGCGGTAAGGCGGCGGGCACGCCCAAGGCCCGCTTCGCCTACCTGTTCCCCAACGCCAGCAGCTCGCTGATCCAGGTGCGGCTGAAGCCGGGGCTGTCGGATGGCGCTCGCAAGGACGCGATCGCCCAGATCCGCGCCGCCACCCACCTGCAGCCGCTCCAGCTGCTCAGCGGTGGTCAGTACGTCGTGACGGGCGCGCCGGTCGTGCTGTCGGACCTGACCACCAAGATCACCGACGCGATCGTGACGCTGCTGATCGCGTCGATCCTCGTCATGGCGCTCGTCCTCGCGGTGGTCTTCCGGGCGCGTCGGCGGCTGCTGCCGCTCGTGGTCGCGCTGGCCGCCGTGGCGATCACCTTCGGCGCGCTGTCGGCGATCGGCGCGTCGCTGACGATGGCGTCGGTGGGGGTGGTGCCCGTCTTGATCGGCCTGGCGGTCGACTACGCCATCCAGCTGCAGGCACGCATCGAGGAGCGCGCGGGGCCACGGGCGACACGTGCCGAGGTCGTCTCCGCCGTCGCCCACGTGGCGCGGACGGGAGCGCCTGCGGTCGCGGTCGCGGCAACGGCCACCGCGGCAGGCTTCCTCGCGCTCGGCATCTCGCCGGTGCCGATGGTCCGCGGGTTCGGCCTGCTGCTGGTCGGCGGCATCTTCATCGCGCTGGCGACCGCGATCACGCTCGGCACCGCCGCGCTGGTCGGGACGACGGATGTCCGGCGCCGGCGGGTGCCCGGCGCCGTGGCCGCCGCCGGCGAGATGGTCGCCGCGGCGGGGCGGGGCGCGGGCGAGCTGCTGGCCGACAACCCGGTCGCGCGCGCGGTCGGTGGGCGTGGCCGTGCGGTCCGCTCGGCGGCGCTCGCCGCGGCCGTGCGCCGACCGGGTCGCGTGCTGGCCATTGGCCTGGCGATCGCCGTGGTCGGCTGGGTTGCCGACACGCAGACCAAGGTCGAGTCCGACGTCACCAAGCTCGTGCCCCAGAGCCTGCCGGCGCTCTCCGACCTCCAGGCGCTGCAGAAGTCCACGAGCGTCGGCGGCCAGATCGACGTCCTCGTGCGCAGCGACCAGCTCACGTCGCCGGCCACGCTGAACTGGATGGCGGGCTACCAGCAGCGGCTGCTCAAGCGCTTCGGCTACAGCGACAAGCGCGGCTGCGGCAAGGCCGAGCTGTGCCCGGCGTTCTCGCTGCCCGACCTCTTCGGCGGCGACGACGGCAAGGGCAAGATCACCTCCCAGGCCCAGGTCGACGAGCTGCTCGACGTCGTCCCCGCGTACTTCTCCCAGAGCGTCATCACGCGGGACCGCAAGACGGCGACGATGGCGTTCGGCATCCGGCTGATGCCGCTGGACCGCCAGAAGGAGGTCCTGGAGATCATGCGCTCCGAGCTGCATGCGCCCAAGGGCGTCTCGGCGCAGCTCGCGGGTCTCCCTGTTCTTGCGGCCGACGCGAACGCCGCGGTCTCCTCGTCGTGGCGACGCCTGCTGACGCTCGTGCTCGGGCTGCTCGCGGTCGGCGCGGTGTTGTTGGTGGCCTTCCGGTCGTGGCGTCGGGCGCTGACGCCGCTGGTGCCGATCGCGCTGGCGACCGGCTGGTCGGCGCTCGTGCTCTTCGCGACGCGCGTGCCGTTGAACCCCATGTCGGTCACGCTCGGCGCGCTGGTCATCGCGATCTCGACCGAGTTCAGCGTGTTGCTGGCCGAGCGCTACCGGACCGAGCGCCGCAGTGGCCTGGACCCGGCGGCGGCGCTGGAGCGGACCTACCGCTCGACCGGTGCGGCGGTGCTGGCCTCGGGCGTGACGGCGATCGCCGGCTTCGCGGTCCTGACGTTGAGCGACATCCGGATGCTGCGCGACTTCGGCGCGGTGACGGTCATCGACCTCACCGTGTCGCTGCTCGGCGTGCTGCTCGTGCTGCCGTCGGCGCTCGTGCTCGGCGAGCGTTGGCGTCGGGTTGACGTGCGGCTTCCCCGGCCACGGGTGCGGCTGCCGCGCGTGCCGCGGCCCGGTCTGCGGCGCCGGCAGACCGAGAAGCCGGTCGCGTGAGCGCGGAAAGCCTCGCCCCAGAGGGCTCGTTTTCCGTTGACGTGGTCATCGACTCGGGGGTTGCCCGATGAGCGGCCCGCTCGACTTCGACGACGAGCACGGTGAGGCGCCGCCGCGGCGCTCGGCCGCCGTCGGCGCGCGCCCGGCCGACCGCACGCCCACGACCGCCCCGCCGTCGCCATCGCGTCCCACAGGCGGCACGCCCTACCTCTGGGTCGTCGGCGCGGCCGCGGTCGTGCTGGTGGCGTTGCTGCTGCTCACGACGATCCGTCAGGGCACCGACCGCGGCGCTCGCGGGGTCCCGGCCGGGGAGATCATGCCGCCGTTCGCGGTGCCGACCGTGCTGGGGCCGATCGACGCCGACGCCAACATCGCCCGGCACGCCGGCGAAGGGCAGGCAGGCAAGCGCGCGGCCTGCACCGTCCGCGGGCCCGACGTGCTCAACGGCTGTGCGCTGCGCGAGGCAGGCCCCGTCGTGTTGGCCTTCTTCGCGATCCGCAGCCGCGAGTGCATTGCCCAGCTCGATGCGATGCAGCGGGTGCGCACGCAGCTCCCGGGCGTGCAACTGGCGGCGATCGCGATCCGTGGCGACCGCGGCGACCTGCGCAAGCTCGTGCGCCGCCACGGCTGGAGCTTCCCGGTCGGCTATGACCGCGATGGCGCGTTGTCGAACGCCTACCACGTGCAGGTCTGCCCGCAGATGACCTTCGCGCACCGTGGCGGCCGGGTGATGGAGACGACCTTCGGCGCCCTGCAGCCGGCGGCGCTGGTGGCCAAGGCGCGGAGGCTGGGATGAGCGAGGGGCCGGACCCCGCGAATCACCCCGCTGCACGTGGGAAGGGCATTTCGTGACCGGTGATCCGGGCGACGATCCGATCGACGGCGTCGTCGCCCCCGAGCTCGTCGCCGAGCTGCCGGGCCTGCGGCTGCGCGTCACGACGGTCGACGGGGTCGCCGGCCGCACGCCGCGCGCGCTGCGCCGGCGGCTGGAGGACGTCAGCAACCGCTTCCGCGGCGCCAACGCGATCGCGCTGCGCACCCGCCCGGTGCCACGCGCCTACCGCGTCTTCTTCCGCCAGGTCGGCCTCGACCCCGACGTCGATCGCACGCCGGTCGAGCAGGTGGCGGTCGAGCGCCTCGTGCACGGCGAGCTGTACACCGGCGATCGCGTCTCCGACGCGCTCATCCTCGCGGTGATGGAGACCGGCGTCCCGGTCGTCGCCCTCGACGACGCGACGCTGACCGGTGACGTCATCCTGCGCGCGGCCGACGCGGGGGAGCAGATGCCCGCGGGTGCCTACGCCCACGACGTGCCGCGTGGCCGCCTCGTGCTCGCCGACGATCGCGGCCCCGTCGCCATCCTCTTCGGCCGCGTCTCCGACCACCATGCGGCCCAGCGCGGCTGCTCGCGCGTGCGCCTTGTCGCCGTCCAGGTTCCGGGCGTTCCGAGCGCCCACGTCGACGAGGCGCTGTGGCTGGCCGCCGGCGGCCTGGCAGAGGACGGCGCGTAGAGATTCGACCTGAGCGCGTTCCGGAGCTATCCTCGCCGAGGTACGGAGAGAGGAACCGCCGTGGTCCTGATCGATCAGCTCAGCCCTGACGCGCCACTTCACGTCCGCCATGCGGACGGTCTGGACGAGCGCGGGGCACGCCGGACCTTGCGGGCGCAGATCGCGCGCCTGGAGCGTGAGCTGGGGGAGACCATCCTGGCCGCGTTCCCGCATGTGCACGATGCCGACACGGCAGCGTTCGAGGACGAGGGCGCCGCATTCCGTCTCACTGCGCCGCTCGCGCCGGGCACCGGCCCGCGCCTGCTCGGCCTCGGCGAGCTGGAGCGCGTCCGCGACGACCTCTCCGAGCGCATCCGCCGCGCGCGTGTCGTCGTCGCCGAGCGGGCGGAGCTGGAGGCCGACTCCCGCGCCCTGCTGGAGGAGATGCTGCGCGAGCCCGCGCGCCACAAGCGCGTCCGGCTGCCCCTCGCCGACCTCGGCGAGCCTGGCTGCGGCGCCTACCAGGTGCGCCCGCGCCTCGGCATCATCGGGATGCTGATGGGCTGGTGGCACATCAAGCTCTCGTCGGGCTGCCCGTTACCCGCCCCGGCGTGAGGCCGGCGCTCGAACACTAGGATCCAGCTTCGATGGGTCGTCGTAGCCGCAAGCGTGCCGGCACACCGGTCGCGCCGCCTGAGCCGCGCGACCGTCCGGTGACGTCCGCACCGGCCCCGGCCGCGCCGCGCACCGCGACCTACAAGGCGCGCCGCGAGGACGCGCCGCAGCCGCCGTGGGCGCCCTTCCCGCTGACCGAGCTCTGCATCCTGCTGTCGATCATCCTGCTCGGCATCGGCTTTCTCTTCGCCGATGGCGAGCGGCGCGGCGTCCTGCTCGGCGGCGGCTTCCTGCTCGTGACGCTCGCGGCCGGTGAGCTGTCGGTGCGTGAGCACTTCGCCGGCTACCGCTCGCACAGCTCGCTGCTGGCCGGGATCTGCGCGATCCTGGCCGCGCTGCCCTTCTGGCTGGTGCCGATCCCACAGGAGATCGTCCTTGTTGTGGGCATCGTCGCGTTCGTCGCGGGCCTGCTCGGCTTCCGCCGCGCGTTCATGCGTCGTAGCGGCGGCGTAGGGTTCCGCGCGTGACCGACGACGCGTCCCCGCCCGAGCCACCCGCCGCGCCCGAACGCCGCATGCAGCTACGCGGGCTGCACCATGTGACGGCGATCGTCGCCGACCTCGACCGCACCACCGCCTTCTACCGCGACGTGCTCGGCCTCGCCCTCACCGAGGAGGCCGACAACGCCGACGACCCGGGCTCGCGCCACTTCTGGTTCGGCGATGCCCTCGGGACGCCTGGCACGCTCGTGTCGTTCATGGAGTACCCGCAGATGGACGAGGCCCGCGAGGGCCGCGGCGGGGTCCATCACTTCGCGTTCGGCGTCGGCTCGGCCGAGGAGCAGGTCGCCTGGCGCGACTACCTGCGGGAGCGCGGGGTGCCGTGCTCGGAGGTCTTCGAGCGCGGGCGCTTCCGCTCGATCTACTTTCGTGACCCGGACGGCAACCTGCTCGAGGTCGCGACGGTCTGAGTCGCTGATGCGTGGCGGCCCGTGGGGGCCGCGACGCGGTGGGTGCCCCGCACAGACACCCACCGCGCGCTGCGCATCGTCCTTCTAGGCCGGAAGACCCTCCAACAGGCCGGCGAGCGCCGTACGCTGGCGCTCGGTCATCGATCCCACGGTCTTGTTCTCGGACATCGGGATTGACTGCAGGAGCTTGCGGCACCGGGTGCTACCCCAACGCCGCTGGCTGGTCAGGAGGTCGGAGACCGTCATCGAGGCGGCCTCCCACGGGCATTCGAGGATGACGTGCGCGGCAATGAGCTCGCCCTCCGCCACCTGACGCTTGAGCTCTGCGCGCGCGAGGCGGACCTCGTTCGCTCGAGCCAATGCGCGCAGGTGCTGTGGCGCAGGGGCGATCGTCGCTGCTGCGTTCATCTGTCCTCCCTACCGCCTCACCCTCAGCGCGAGACGGCAATCGTGTGTTGGTGCGTGGAAATGCGTCGAGGCAGCCATCGCCGTGGTTGACCACGTGCCTCGGGACGACGAGTGGGCGTCTCCTCAAACGGTTCCACTCCTCGGTCCGGGACATCCTGCCCACGGTGCGTCCGCCTCGGACGCGTCTCGAACGTATGCCAGGGCGGCAGGTTCGTTCAAGGTGTGAACGAGCGCAACATACGCTCAGAGCGCCTTTTTTCTTCTGGTCGGATCGGCTCGATGTCCGCGCCCTTGCCGAGCCGTTGAGCAGCCGTCACCGGACGCCTCTCGCGTGCTACGGAGCGTTGCTTAATTGGGCTGCAACGGTGAGCGATTGATCGCCGCTCAGTCAGGGCGGCGACGGCCGTGCTCGCCCGGGCCGGGCAGCGGGCCGTGCTCGGCCTCGAAACCGGCCTTGACCGTCGTGAACGCCTCCAGCGCCCGGTCCAGCGTCGGCCGGTCGTGGGTGGCCATGACGCTCGTGCGCAGCAGGGCGCCGCCCGGCGGGACGGCCGGGTGCAGCGCCGTGTTGACGAAGACGCCGGCCTCGTAGAGGCCCTTCCACATCAGGCCCGCCTGCCAGTCGTCGCCGATCAGCACGGGGATGATCGGGGTGACGATGTCGGCGCCGTAGGGGTGGCCTGCGGGCAGCTCTTGGGCCCCGACGACGGCGAAGCCGCGCTCTTCCAGGCCGTCACGGAAGTAGCGCGCGTTGTCCTGGACCTGGCCCAGCAGCGTGCGGCCCTCCTCGGTACGCAGCACGCGCAGCGCGGCCAGCGCCGCGCCCGTCGCGGCGGGCACGGCCGAGGCGGTGAAGAGGAACGTCCGCGACTGGATGCGCAGGAACTCGATGACGTCGGCGCTGCCGGCGACGAAGCCGCCGCAGGAGGCCAGCGACTTCGAGAAGGTGCCCATCCGCAGGTCGACGCGGTCCTCGACGCCGAGCAGCTCGCTCGCCCCGGCGCCGCGGGCGCCGAGCACGCCGGCGCCGTGTGCCTCGTCGACCATCAGGCGGGCGCCGTAGGCCTCGCAGAGGTCGCAGATGGCCGGGAGCGGGGCGATGTCGCCCTCCATCGAGAAGACGCCGTCGACGACGACCAGGACGCCGCCGCCGTCCTCGGCCGCGCGCTGCAGCATCTTCTCGAGCTTGTCGAGCCGGTTGTGGCGGAAGGGGCGCAGCTTGGCCCGCGACAGGATGCAGCCGTCGAGGATCGAGGCGTGGTCACCGGAGTCGACGATCACGGTGTCACCCGGCGCCAGGATCGTGCCGAGCGTCCCGACGTTGGCCTGGTTGCCGGTGGTGAAGACGATGGCGTCCTCGGTGCCCATGAAGTCGGCGATCTCGGCTTCGAGGTCGAGGTGCATCTGCGTCGTGCCGTTGAGCAGCCGCGAGCCGGTCATGCCGGTTCCGTATTGCGTCAACGCGTCGCGCGCGCCGGCGATGACGCGCTCGTCCTCGGTCAGCCCGAGGTAGTTGTTGCCGCCGAGCATGATCCGGGCCTGGCCCTCCATCTCGACCACCGGCCGCGCGGGGCTCTCCATCACCCGGAAGTAGGGCACCATGTCGACCGCGCGGGCCGCCTTCAGGATCTCGAGACGCTCGTGGTTGCGAGCCTTCTCGAAGACGTCGACTTGCGCTTGTGCCGGCACGGGAGGAGCGTACTGGGCGACCCCTCGCTAGGGTCGTGCGTCGATGTCCGTCACCGTGCGCCGCGCTCGCTCCTTCCACGACGTGGGCGCGTTCATCGACCTGCCCTTCCGCCTGCACGCCGGCACGCCATGGGTCCCGCCGCTCAAGCTGGAGCGGCGCCTGTTCCTGAGTCGCCGCTTCGGGACCTACGCCAAGCGCATCGACTTCGAGCTGTTCGTCGCCGAGCGCGAGGGGCGTGTCGTCGGCCGCGTGAGCGCGCACGTCGACCACGCCTACAACCGCCACCACGAGGAGCGCCGCGGCTGGTTCGGCTTCTTCGAGTGCGAGGACGACCCGGAGGCGGCGCGCGCTCTGCTGGAGGTCGCGAGCACGTGGCTGGGCGAGCGGAGGATGGAGCGGATGGACGGGCCCGCCGACTTCACCATGAACGACGAGTCAGGCATCGTCATCGAGGGCCACGAGCTCGAGCCGATGATCCGCCAGCCCTGGCACCCTCCCTACTACCAGCCGCTGCTGGAGGGCGCCGGGCTCGAGAAGGTCGTCGACCTGTTCATGTGGGCCTTGGAGATCTCTGACCGCGAGCAGATGCTCCCGATCCTGCCGGAGCTGGCCGCCGACGCCCGCGACAAGCACGGCGTCACGATCCGCCGCATGTCGCGCCGGCGGCTGCGCAAGGACCTCGACGTCTTCGCCGAGATCTACAACCGGGCGTGGCGGCGCAACTTCGGGTTCGTGCCGTACGAGAAGGACGACCTGGATCAGTACGGCCTGGAGCTCCAACTCGCGTTCGACTCCGACTGGTTCATGATCGCCGAGGTCGGCGAGGAGCCGGTCGCGATCGCCATCACGATCCCCGACCTCAACCAGGTGCTGCGCCGGATGAATGGGCGGCTGCTGCCGCTGGGCTGGTGGCGCTTCTTGCGCCGTGCCAAGACGATGACGCGCGTGCGCGTCGGGTTCCTGGGGGTCAAGCCGAAGTTCCAGCACACGGGCGCGGCCGCCGCGCTGTACGTGGAGCACTTCGACACCTCGGCCCGTCACCCTCGGATCAAGGGTGGCGAGATGGGGTGGATCCTGGAGACCAACCGTGCCATGAACCGCGGAATGGAGGCCATGAACGGCAGGATCGTCAAGAAGTACCGCGTCTATGGGCGCGAGCTGTGACCGTCTGATCTTCAGGTTGCGCGCGCAATCATGTTGCGGGGCGCGGTAAGGTTGACCTAATGGCACGGTCCGACGAGCTCAAGGCCTCACCGCCGATGTTCGAGAGTCGGCTGCTGGATCGCTTCACGCGGGTCCATCCGTCGGTGCCGCCGGTGATCTTCGGCCCGGTCATCGTGCTGCTGCTCGTCACCGGCTTCGGTCGGATGAGCACGCTGCAGGCCGTGCTCCTGCTCGTCGCCGGCTACGTCTTCTGGACGCTGTTCGAGTACTGGCTGCACCGCGTGGTCTTTCACTTCGAGCCGTACTCCAGCCCGCTGGGCATGCGGCTGCACTGGATGATCCACGGCGTCCATCACGACCATCCCAACGACCCGCTGCGGCTGGTCATGCCGCCGTCGGTGAGCGTCCCGCTCGGCGCGCTGGTGCTCGGCGCGTTCTGGCTGGTGCTCGGCTATGACGCGGCGCTCGTCTTCGGCGGGGGCTTCCTCGTGGGCTACTTGGCCTACGACATGCTCCACTACCACGTGCACCACCACACGCCGCGCACGGCGCTCGGGCACAAGCTGCGCGAGCTGCACATGCGCCACCACTTCCAGGACGACGAGCGCGGCTTCGGGATCAGCGCGCCGTACTGGGACCGGGTCTTCGGAACTGCCACCCACGCGACCGGCAACCGGTCACTCGGCACGACCCCGCAGGCGGCTGCGCGCCAGCAGTCCTCCGGACAGCGCGACACCGCTTCGGGTGCCACTTGAACACTGGCATCGCGCCCGCCGTGCCGATGCGGCATCCTAGGGCGCTGTGACGGATCCCCTCGAGCAGGATCTCGGCGACGACGCCGACGACGCGGAGGTCGTGGACGCGCTGCCCGTGCCGGAAGGGGCGCCGCGTGAGGTCCCCGCGCCCGCGCCGGTCGGCATGCGCGGTGGTCGCGGCCTGATCGTCGCGAGCCCCGTGGCCGTCCAGGCCGCAGCCGTCGCCGTCACGGGCTTCGCCGCCGGCGCCGCGACGGTCGCCGTCGTGCGCCGTCGCCAGGCCAAGAAGCAGGTCCGCTCCCGCCGCAAGGACCGCAAGGCCCTCGGCGAGGTCCGCGCATCTCGGTCGTTCCTGGTCGACATCCACCTGCTCAACCGCAACTGAGCTCGAACCCTTTACCGTTCGCTGATACGGTAAAGGGCCATGAGCGCGGTCTCTCGCAAGAACCAGGTGACGATTCCCGCGGACGTCATGCGGGCGGCCGGTCTGGTGCCGGGCGACGACGTCCGGATCATGAGCGTCGGACCTGGCCGCGTGGAGTTGATCAAGAGCGATGAGTTGATCGACGAGTACGCCGGAAGCTTCGACAAGACGGTCTATCCCGACGGGTACCTGAAGGAGGTCCGTGACGGGTGGGCGTAGTCGTCTTCGACAGCGACGTCCTGATCGGCTTCCTCAACGTCGATGACGCCCATCACGAGCAGGCCGTCGAGCAGGTGCGTTCCGCTCTCGCGCCCGGTACCCGTCGACTCTTGTGCGCGGTCAATTACGCAGAGATCTTGATCGGTCCGTTGCGCGCCGGGCGCGAGGAGCGCGTCAAGCAGATGCTCACGCACTTCACGATCGAAACCGTCCACGTCGACGGCGAGTTGGCGGAGTGGGCCGCGACCGTGCGCGCTCGCACGGGCCTCAAGCTGCCGGACGCCTTCGCGCTTGCCACTGTCGCCCACGCCGAGCGCGGCGGCTCGACGGACGTCTCGCTGGCGAGCTTCGACACGAAGGTCCTCAAGGCCCGCGCCGTGCTGCGCGCGTCGGAGTAGGCGCGCGTCTGCCGTGGGGCGTAGCCTCCGGCGCCCGATGATCGAAGTGCGTCGTGAGATCCGGCCGGTGTGGCCGTTTCGCCTGCCGGGCGCCGGTGGGATGGATGGCGTCGCGCGGCGGCGGGATGGGGTGCTGGAGCGGTTGCTCCACATCGACGACGAGCCGGTGGTGCTGCGGGCCGCGCAGCCGTCGGCCGATCGGGTCGTCATCGGCGCGCGGGGCGCGCGGGCGGATGTGTGCGAGGAGGCGATCGCGCGGCTGCGGCGCGCGTTCGGCGTCGACGAGTCGCTGGCGCCGTTCTACGAGCGCTTTCGCGACGACCCGCTGATCGGACCGTCGGTGCGCCTGCGGCCGCACCTGCGCGGCGCGCGCCGGCCGGAGCCGTTCGAGGCGCTGGCCTGGGCGATCTGCGAGCAGCTCATCGAGTACGAGCGCGCCGCGGCGATCGAGCGCGAGATCGTGGTGCGGCTCGGCCGCCGCGCTCCCAGTTGGGATGGCACGCGCACCCTGCGCGATCTGCCCGGCGCCGCGACGCTGGCCGCGACGTCTCCGGCGTTGTTGCAGTCCTTCGACCTCTCGGCCGCTCGCGCGCTGGCGTTGGTGAAGGCCGCGCGCGAGGTCGCCTCCGGTCGTGCGGACCTTCACGCCCCCGACCACGAGCGCGCCTGGGCGCGACTGCGCAAGATCCCCGGCATCGGCTCCTGGACGATCGCGGTCCTCGCGCTGCACGGCCAGGGTCGCCACGACGTCCTGCCCGCGGGGGACTTGGCCTACATGAAGCTCGTCGGCCGCGCGCAGGCAGGGGGCCGACCGAGCGCGCGGGCCACCGAGGAGGAGGTCCTGGCCTACTTCGCGCGCTACGAGGGCTGGACCGGTCTCGCCGGCCTCCATGCCTTGGGCGGCATGGCGACCGGCGGCGGCGCGGCGCTGCGGTTCGCTGCGGCGGCCTAGATCCCGCGGCCCGGCAGGAACTCGTTGGTCAGCGACGTCGGCGTCGGGATGGCCTTCAACAAGTCGTTGTCGACCATCCACTGGCCGTAGGCCTTCCACTCGTCGGCGTTCTGGAAGCCGAACGGGTATTCGGCGTTCTCGGGGAAGAAGACCGGCAGCGTCGCCTTGACCGTGGCGAGCGCGAACGCGCGGTTGAGGTTGGCGTCAGCCGCGACGAGCGCGTCGGCGCCGACGTTCGGATCGGCCTTGACCGCCTTGGCGCCGCGCGCGACGGCCTGCAGGAAGCGGCGCATCACATCGCCGACGCCCTTCTCCTGCAGCCGGTCGGTGTCGGCGACGAAGACCAGCTCCTGGTAGGTCGGCACGCCGGCCTGCTCCATGCGGATGATCGTCGGGTTCTTGTGCTCACGCTGGAGCTGGACGCCCTCGATGTTCCAGAACGCGCCGAGCGTCGCGTCGACCTTCTTGGACAACATGCTGCCGACGAGGTTGAACCCCACGTTGATCTCGTGGATCGACGACGGGTCCACAGAGGCTTCCTTTGCAATCGTCTTCAGGTAGGCCGACTGATACGGGATGCCCGCCGTCCCGACCTTCTTGCCCTTGAGGTCCTTGGGCGTCTCGACCTTGCCGTTCAGCGACATGATCGACGTCAGCGGCTTCTGCACGAGCGCGCCGATCGAGGCCACGTGCGCGCCCTTGTCGCGGGCGAGCAGCAGCTCGGGCTCGTAGGAGATCGCGATGTCGGCACGGCCGGCGGCGACGAGCTTCAGCGGCGCGGCGGGGTCCGAGGGGGTCTGGATCCGCACGTCCAGGCCCGCTGCCTTGAACGCGCCGGTCGCCTGCGCGGCGTAGATCGGCGCGTGGTCGGCGTTGGGCAGGTAGTCGAGCACGAGGTCGACGCGCTGGAGCTTGCCGCTGGTCGTCGTGACGTCCTTCTTGGCACCGCAGGCCGACAGCGCGAGGGCGGTGGTCAGCGTGGCGAGAACGGTGGCGACCAGCGAGGCGCGGCGGCGGTTCATGCGTCGGGATCCTTTCGGTGGGCCCACGGCGCCAGACGGCGCTCGGCGAGGGCGAGGAGGGAGAAGCAGCAGATGGCCAGGGCGGCGAGGACGACGACCGCGGCCCAGGCGCGCGCGGTCTCCAACTGCGGGATCGACTGCAGCAGCAGGTGCCCGAGCCCCTTCTCGGAGCCGGCGTACTCGGCGAAGACGGCGGCGATCCCGCCCACGGCGACGGCGATCTTGGCGCCGCTGAGCGCCGCCGGCAGCGCGGCAGGCGCCTCGACCCAGCGGAACGTCTGGACGCGGCTCGCGCCGAGCGTGCGCAGCAGTTTGTGCTGCTCGGGGTCGACGGCGGCCAGCCCGTCCAGCGTCGTGACGACGATCGGGAAGAAGCAGACGAGCGCGACGATCACGAGCTTGGGCAGGATGCCGTAGCCGAACCACGCGGCCAGCAGCGGCGCGATCGTGACGATCGGGATCGCCTGCGTGCCGACCAGCAGCGGGTAGATGGCGCGGCGCAGCGGGGCGAAGCTGTGCAGGGCGAGCGCGAGCAGCGCGCCGGCGGCGAGCGCCAGCGCGAGGCCGAGCACCACCTCTTGGGCGGTCACGAGCAGGTTGTCCCACAACAGCCCACGGTCATGGAGCAAGGAGGACGCGACCTGGTCGGGCGCGGGCAAGATGAAGTCGTCGATCGAGCCCAGACGCGCGTAGGCCTCCCAGCCGCCCAGCAGCAAGATGATGACCAACACGGCGGTCATCGGGCCATCGCTCCTCGGAGCGCCTCGAGCGCCCGTGCGCGCACGGCGACGACCTGCGCGTCGGTGGGCGTGCGGCCGGCAGGGCCGCGCGGAAGGCCGACCTCGAGGTCGGCGACGACGCGGCCCGGTCGCGGCGAGAGCACGACGACGCGGTCGGCGAGGACCGCCGCCTCCTCAACGTCGTGGGTGACGAGCAGGACGGTCCGCGGCGTCCGCTGCAGGATGCCCGCCAGCCACACCTGGGCATCGGCGCGCGTGATCGCGTCGAGCGCGCCGAACGGCTCGTCGAGGCACAGGATCGGTGCGCCGGAGAGCAGCGTGCGCGCGACCGCGACGCGCTGGCGCATGCCGCCCGACAGCTCCCAGGTCCGGGCACGCTCGAAGCCGTCGAGGCCGAGCTCGGCGAGCAGCGTATGGGCCTGCGCTCGCGCCTCGTCCTTGCCGGCGCCCGCCAGCCGCAGCGGTAGTGCGGCGTTGTCGCGCGCGTCCAGCCACGGCAGGAGCAGATCGCGCTGGGGCATCAGCACCGCTCGCCCCGCCGCCAACGTGCCGACATCGGCGCGCTGTAGCTCGCAGACCAGCTCCAGCAGCGTCGACTTCCCGCAGCCGCTCGGCCCGACCACGGCGACGACCTCCTGCGGCGCGACGCGCAGCGTGACGTCCTGCAGGGCAACGACCTCACCGAACCGGCGGGTCACACCCTCCAGATGAACATCACCTTCGACATCGCGAGGCGCTGCGACCACCGCCCCGGCCCTCGTCGCCATCCGCTCCCTCCGCGGGCATTACCCCGACCAGGTTCGAAGGGTCAGCGCCGGGATCCGAAGGCGCTATCTCAGCCCGCTTCCGCGAGCCCCCCTGTGTCACGTATGACTGCGACCGTAGCAGAGCGAAATCTGCGGCGCGGGAGGGTGCGAGATGCACCGATGGTCCAGCTCCCGGACTTCGATGGGGCAACGCCGGATAGAGTTGCTCATCGTTAAGGAACGATCGCCGGTTCAGGTCGCCGGCATCACGGAACAGGAGGTCCAAAATGCGCGTTCGCATCTCACCGAGCCTGATGATCTCGGTGCTGGCGCTGTTTGTCGCCCTCGGCGGCACGGCGGTGGCCAGTAGCTACCTCATCACGAAGTCGAGTCAGATCAAGCCCAGCGTTCGCAAAGCTCTGAAGGGCCATCGTGGCGCCGACGGAGCGGACGGGGCTCGCGGCCCAATCGGCTTGCCCGGAGCGGCGGGTCCCCAGGGCCCGGCGGGCCCGGCCGGTGCCTCGGGGAGCTCAGGGCTGCTCGGGGTGACAACCGTGGATGGTGCGGAGCGCACCTACCAACCGGGCGAGTACGGTGGACCTCCGACGGCACAATGCCCGGCAGGCTCAACGGTGGTCGGTACCGGGTTCAACGGTCCATTCAACGCGGTTGGCGGCTTCGTCAAGAAGTACGGCACGTTCGTTGGCGGCTTCTTCGCCAACGGGTCGAGTATCCCCCTGACCGGCAGCGTCCAGGCGATCTGCGCGGTACTGCCGCCGGGAGCCACCGCCGCGTCCGTGCGTCGTGCCGAGACGCAAAAAGAGCGCTTCCGACGGGACGTCGACCAGGCTGCCGCCGCCTTCGGAGCCACGACGCCGTAGGCGCCGACGCTCCGAGCCGGGCGTGCGTCTGGCGGATGGACGTCGCGAACGGTGACGGTGCCGAGGATGGCACCGTCACCGAGTTGGAGCTGCCTGCGGTCAGCGCCGGATCGGCTGCGTCAGCGCCTTGACGAAGTCCTCGAGCTGCTGGGTGGTCCAGCACTCGTAGGCGTCGCAATGCTGCTCGTAGGCCGAGATGACGGAGTCGCCGTAGTTCCAGTACAACCGCGGCTCGGGGTTCAGCCAGAAGGTGCGGCCGGCCTTGGAGGCGATCTTGGCGAAGATGTCGGCGCGCGGGTCGCGGCCGTTGGTGCGGGCGTCGCCGAGCACGATGACGGTCGCGCGTGGGTGCAGGTCGTCTTCGACGAGCTCGCGGAACTCGGTCCACACGCGCCCGTAGTCGGTGTAGCCGCTGATGTCGGCCACCCCGGAGTCACGGCCGATCGCCTCCGAGACGGCCTTGAAGTCGCGCTCCTTGGCGAAGATCTCGGTGACCTCGGAGATCCGCTCGATGAAGACGAACGAGCGCATCTTGCGAAACGAGTCGTGCAGCGCGTGCAAGACCGACAAGAAGAAGACCGAGGCGCTCGTGACCGACGTCGAGACGTCACAGAGCACGTAGATCTCCGGCCGCCGCGGCCGGACCGGCTTCTCTTTGATGACCGCCGGCACGCCGCCGAACTCCAGCGACGCGCGCATCGTCTTGCGCATGTCGACGGCCGCGTGGCGCTTCTGGCCACGTTGCTCGTTGCCCTGGGTCTTCAGGCGCCGCTTGAGCTGCGCCACGACGCGGTGCACCGCGGCCAGGTCCTGCAGCGGCCCCGATGGCAGCGCGCGGTCGAGCTCGTTCAGCGGCCGCGCGGGGGAGAGCTGCTCGGTGCGCTCGATCTGCCCGCGCTCCAGCTCCTGGCGCAGCAACGCCTCGAAGCGCCGGATCTCGTCGCGCGGCAGACCGTCGCGGCGCGGATCCTGCGGCGGCAGATCGGGCTGCGGATCGGCGCGCAGCGCGAGCGAGCGGCGGATGCGCTGGACGTCGACGCCGATGACCCCCGAGCCCTCGCCCTGGCGGCCGAAGGCCGCGATCGCCAGCCGCGCGAGGTCCCGCATGAGCGCCTGGTTGCCGTCGCGCACCGCGGCCGCGACTTGGCGGCGCAACTCCTCCATGTCCATCGCGCCGGCGTCGTCGGGCGAGATCCCGCCCTCCTCGCGCACGCCCTCCTCGATCGCGGCCAGCTCGGCCGCGCGGAAGAAGAAGCGGTCGAAGACGAGCTCGAAGACGCGGCGGTCGTCCTGGGACTTGGCCAGCGTCGCGGCCAGCGCCTCGCGGAAGTCGACCTGCTCGGTCCACGGCACGTGCTGCAGCGCGGCGAAGGCGTCGAGCAGCTCGCTGGTGCCGATCGCGACGCCCTCGCCGCGCAGCTCCTCGCCGAACTCCAGCAGCCGCCCGGCCATGCCGGGGCGCTCGAGCTGGGCCGAGCCGTGGACGCCCGCGCGGCGGGCGTTTCTATGAGGGAGCGGGGGCACCGAGCTTCACGCCGACGCGCTCGGCGACGATGTCGAGGTCCGTGCGGTGCTTGACGATCACCGAGATGGTGTCGTTGAACGTCTTCGTGTCGATGTCCTGGGCGCCGAGCAGCAGCAGGGCACGCGCCCAGTCGATCGACTCCGCGATCGACGGTGGCTTCTTGAGGTCGAGGTCGCGGACCATCGCGACCACCTCGACGAGCTTGCGGCCGACCGCCTCGGGCAGGTCGGGCGTGTGCAGCCGGACGATCTCCAGCTCGTGCTCGAGCTCGGGGTAGTCGAGCCACAGGTAGAGGCAGCGGCGCTTGAGCGCCTCGGTCAGCTCCCGCGTGTTGTTGGAGGTCAACAGCACGACGGGGTGCGACCTGGACTTCACGGTGCCCAGCTCGGGGATCGAGATCTGGAAGTCCGAGAGGACCTCCAGCAGCATCGCCTCGAACTCCTGGTCGGTCTTGTCGATCTCGTCGATCAGCAGCACCACGGGCTTCTCGGACGCGATCGCCGTCATCAGCGGGCGCTCCAGCAGGAACTCCTCACCGAAGATGTCGTCCTGCACGTCATCCCAGCCCGTGCCCTGGCGCTCCGCCTGGATGCGCAGCAGCTGCTTGCGGTAGTTCCACTCGTACAAGGCCTTGGCCTCGTCGAGCCCCTCGTAGCACTGCAGCCGCACCAGCTCGCGGTCCAGGTACTTGCTCAGCGCCTTGGCGAGCTCGGTCTTGCCGACGCCCGCGGGACCCTCGACGAGGATCGGCTTGCCGAGCTTGGCGGCGAGATAGCTGACCAGCGCGGTGGACTCGCCGGGCAGGTAGCCCGTCGCCCGCAGGCCATCGTGGACGTCTGTGACGGAGTTGGGCTCGACCGACATGGACGCGAAAGTCTACGAGGCCCTAGGGTCCCACCCCGTGCTCATGCTCGGAGCCCTCTCCGCCGCGCCGATCTACGCGCTGATGGCGTTCGGCTTCGTGCTGGCCGTGATGGGCCACATCTTCCGCGATTACCGCATCGTCGGGCTCGGGCTGGCGGTGCTGTTCATCGCCACCGCGCTGCTGTTCCTGGGGGCGTATCACTCCTACCAGGACAGCGGTCCGCTGGACTTCTGGGCCGGCGGTGCACCGTGGTCGGCGCGTCGGTCGCGACCGGGCGCTCGCCGACGGTCGTCGGTGCCTCGTCTTCGCGGTTGAAGCGTGGCGCGTCGGTCACGGGGGCCGCGGCCGTCGCGACCTCCCGGCGCCGCGTGGTCCGCGGCATCAGCGCGTTGACGAGCAGGACGCCACCGGCGACGGCGAAGCCCAGCTTGGTCCAGAAGTTGGCGGCCGCGAGGCCGAGGACGTCCTGGCCGTCGATGACGGCGATCACGGCGCAGGCCGCCAGCGCGAGGCCGACGAGCAACGACATCATCTTGGCCAGGTGGTGCTGAGCGGCACCGAAGAGCAGCAGCGCGCCCGCGGTGATCGAGAAGAACGCGGTCCAGCCGTTGACCTCGAAGCCGAGGAAGTTGGTGCCCTGGACTTCGCCGTCGGGGAAGCTCGAGGAGAACGACGGGAAGTCGTTGTTCTTCAGGAGGGCCGCGAGTCCAAAGGCCACCAGGAGCGACCCGGCGATGAGCGCGGGGCCCTTGGCCAGCGAGGGACCGTGCTCGACGATGACCTCGCGGTCGCCGTCAATGTCCTCTGAGGTACGGCGTCGGCGCAGAAGCATGACAACGACGTTCCCGTCGTTGCCGTTCCCTACTCCTGCTCGTCGAAGCTCAACTGCGTCCCGCCGTCGATCTCCGGGCGATCTTGGCGCACCGGGCGCCGGACGGTCGGCGGCGCAGCGGGCGCGACCGAGGTCGGGGCCTCGTCGATGCGCGACGGCGGCTCCTGCCGCGGCGGGCGCTCGCGCTCGGCCTGGCGCCGCGCTCGGCGATCGGCGACGGTCGGCGCGTCCGGCCCTTCACCGGGCAGCGGCGGCTCGGCGACCCGCGCCAACCGCAGCCGCTGGCCGGCGTAGGCCAGCGCCAGCCCGCAGAGCAGCGTCACGAAGATGCCCCACGAGACGCCGTAGTCGACCTTCTGGAACTCGGTCGTCGAGCCGGTCTTGTTGTCGATCAGCCGGTAGAAGCACAGCAGCGCGACCCAGGCGCCGGCGGCGAAGATGACCAGGCCGTCGCCACCCGGCAGGTGAAAGGCCTTGCGCTCCCCGCGCGCGAAGAGCAGCACGAGCACGCCGACGGCGACCAGCAGGATCGCCGCCTCGACGAACGAGAAGGCCTTGAAGGCCATCAGCGTGGAGCCGACGGTCTGCAGCTTGCCGCCGACGACCGCGGTCGTGTCGCGGGTGTACCACGGCAGGAACATCGTCAGGAACAGCCCGATCGCGCAGGCGCCGGCCAGGCGCTGCTCCGGCGCCAGGACGCCAAAGGCGCGTCGCACGCGCCCGATCATGCCGATGCCTCCTGCGCCATCAGAGGCCGATTGTAGGCGTGCGACAGGATCGGATCAGGTGATCGGGATGTCCTGCGGGCCGGCGCCGCCCGGACCGGTCCTGCTCGCCCGGTCGGTGCGCTCGTCGGCGCCGAGGCGCTCGACGACCAGGTCGAGCAGCGCGCGCAGCAACAGCAGCAGTTGGCGGACGATCTCGCGCACCTGCTCCCAGAGGTCGTCGGGCACCACGGCGCGCAGCGCCGAGAGGATCGAGACGAGCGCCTGGATCTCCTCGGCCGTCTCGCTGCGCTCACGCCCCGACGCCCAGCCCTGCGCGGGGATCTGACCGGCGAGCCGCTCGGCGGCGGCCTGGGTCTCGCGCAGCCGCGCGCGCAGCTCGTCGAGGCGGATGGGCTCGGGCTCAGCCATCGACGGCGGCCGCGGCGGCGACGGGCTCGAAGGTGATGATCAGCGCACCGTCCTTCAAGGTGGCGCCCGTGGGCTCGAGATCGTCCAGCGCGGGCGGCAGCAGCATCGTCCGCTTGTGCCCGTCGACGCGCACGATCAGCTCCGAGCCGAGACGCTTGAGCGAGATGTCGCCCTTGTCGGCGAAGGGCAGGTCGAGGCGCAGCGTCGCGCCGTCGGCGCGCAGCTGCAGGCGCTCGGAGACCGAGCGGTGGTGCAGCGCGTGGGCGGGCAGGGCCGGGTCACCGGCGAAGAGCGCCTCGCCGAGACGGTCGAGCATCGCCTCGCCGACGACCTCCTCCTCGAAGTACGGCGCCTGCAGCACGGGCACGGGGGCAAACGCGTCGCGGACCGACGTCAGCTGCTCCTGCTGGCGCTCGCGCCATGCGCCGAAGTAGTCGCCGACCTCGGCGCCGAAGACCCGATTGACGACGACCGCGTCGGTGAGGTACCCGTACAGGTTGAGGTAGGTGAACGTGCGCCGCGCCTCGTCGACGACCATCCGGTCAGGGGTCATCACCAGCCGCACCGAGACGTGCTCGTTGTCGCGCAGGATCTCGTTCATGGCAATCAGGTTGCCAACGAGGCGCTGGACGTCGTCGAAGACCTCGGCGCCCGGCAGCGAGACGTCGAGCACGGCGCGCGCGAAGGGGCGGGCGGCGTCGAGGATCCGGCCCTGCTGGGGAAAGACCTTGTCCAGCCACCAGCGCGCGACGTCGGGGAAGGACAGCAGCCGCAGCGTCTCGCCGGTCGGCGCGCAGTCGACGATCACCGCGTCGTAGGCGCCGGACTCGTGGTGGCGCTTGATGGTCAGCAGGCTGAACAGCTCGTCCATCCCGGGCGGGACGGTCAGCTCCTCGGCGCTGATGCGGTCGACGCCACGGGTGATCAGCAGGTCGCCGAGCCAGTCCTGCACGCCGGCCCAGTTGCGCTCCATCTCGTCCTGGGCGCTGACCTCCTGGCCCCAGAGCAGGTCGCCGATCGCGACCGGCTCGGCACCGAGCGGCTGCCCCAAGACGTCCGACAGGCTGTGTGCCGGATCGGTGCTGAGCACCACCGTGCGCAGGCCCGCTGCCGCGCAGCGGCGCGCGGTGGCCGCGGCGACCGACGTCTTGCCGACGCCGCCCTTGCCCGTGTAGAGGATCGTGCGCGGGGCTTCCAAGGGGCGGAAGCCTAATCGCCCTTGCCCTTCTTCGCGGCCGGCTTGACATGGACCGTCGCCTCCGCGGCCCCGGCGTTGCCGGCGAGGTCGACCGCGCGCACGCGCACCAGCAGCGGACCGGCCTTCGTGGGCCGGACGCCGACCTCATGGCGACCCCGGCCCAGGCGCGCGGTGCGTTGCAGAACCACGGCTCCGCGGCGAACGGCGGTGATCGTCACGGCCGAGACCTTCGAGAGCGTGAAGCGCACCGTGCCCGCGGCCTTGGCGCGCAGCGCCGACGGCGGGGTGATGGTCAGCACGGGCTTGGTCGTGAGGTCGGTGGTGAAGCGCTGCGCGGTGGTGCAGTAGAGCGTGGGATCCGGGACGGGTGCGGCACCGACGCTCCCTGCGGGAGTGCCGCCGGTCGATGGCGGGGCGGTGGAGGAGGGCGCCGGCGCGGCCTGCCGTGTCTCGTCCTCGGTCAGCCGGTCGCAGAGCCCGACCAGGAAGTCGCGCAGGACCTTGTGGTACCCGAGGTCGGACTCGGCCCCCGGCTGGGAGTACAGCGACCACGCGCCGGTGTCGAAGGCCGGCAGCTCGACGCGCAGCTCGGCCTCGCCGGCGCTGAAGAGCGCACGTCCCTCACCGTCGTTGGCCAGCGTCGCGAAGTCATGAAGGCCGTTGAGCGCCTGCGTGAAGCCGTTGGCGATGTGGAGCTTGCGCGCGTAGGAGTACTGCAGGTAATGGGCGCCGGCGGTCGTCTTGTCGAGGACGCCGGCGGGCGGCGCCACCTTGAAGATCCCCAGGGCGGAGCGGGCGGCGTCGAAGTACTTGGTGTCCTTCAGACGCACCGCGCCGCGTGAGAGCGCCGACAGTCCCGTGCCCTGCGCCAAGCCGCTGACCCACGGCGGACGGCCGCCGTCGAAGTGGAACAGGTACTCGAAGGCGATGCCCCCGGCGCGCTGGGTCGCCAGGCCGAGCGCCTCGTCCAACAGCCGGCGCAGGTCGTCGTCGCGCGTCTTGACCATCCACAAGGCGTTGGCCTTGCCGAAGGTGCCGAGCCACTGGATCTGCCAGCCCTGGCCGGGGTAGAACTGCCAGACGATCTGGCTGGGGGCGAAGGTCACGCGCTGCCCGGCGAAGGGGAGGGGAGACGCAGCCCACCACGCGCGGTTGCGCTGCAGCGTCAGGAAGACGGCGGGCAGGCGCGACGGGATGAAGAGACGACCAGCGGCCGTGGCGTCGACGTTGGCCAGGACGGCCTTGAGCTGGACACGCCGGAAGCCGGTGAGCCTCTTGAGCGTCGTCTTGGCCGAGCTGTAGGTCGTGCGATAGCCGTCGGCGGTCGGACCGTCGATCGCCCCCGCCGTCTGCAGCCGCTGCAGCTCGGCGCGCACGGTCGGCCCCTTCGCCGCCGACGGGGCGGCGAAGACGGCGCACAACAGCGCCGCGAGGAGCACAGCAACCGGCGTCCGACGCACGATGTCGATGGTACGCTCGCCGCTCTCCGGCCCCGCAACCACCCTTGCCGCGGTGCCCGAACGCCATGTCTCGCCTGCTCTCCCGCCGCCTCGCCGTCCTCGCGCTCCTCGCCGTCCTGACCATGGGCGTCGCTGCCTGCGGCGGCAGCGACGACAAGAGCAGCGGCGCCGATGCCGACGCGACCACGCTGCTCAAGGACACCTTCGGCGCCGATCACCCGATCCGCAGCGGGCGCCTGGACGCCAACCTCGACGTCGACCTCAAGGGCCTGGCTCGGATCACCGAGCCGCTGAGCCTGCACCTCAACGGCCCCTTTCAGTCCAACGGCGGCAAGACGCTGCCGGACTTCGCGCTCGGCCTCGACCTCCAGGGCGGCGAGAAGCCGATCACCGTCGGCGCCGTGTTCGCCGGCGGCGGGGGCTACCTGACGATCGAGGGCCAGGCCTTCGACCTCGGCGCCAACCTCTACAAGACCTTCAAGACGGGCTACGAGAAGGCCAAGGCCTCGGCCTCCTCCAAGGGCGCGGGTGACAACCAGGCCTCGCTCTCGGCGCTGGGCATCTCGCCGCTGCGCTGGCTGCAAGACCCCAAGAACGTCGGCACCGAGGACATCGCCGGCACGCAGACGGTGCACCTCGCCTCCGGGGTGAACGTCGCCAAGCTGCTGGAGGACATCAGCACGCTGCTGGGCAAGGCCAAGGGCGTGACGTCGGCCGGCAGCGCCGCGACCGGGACCACCGTCCCGACGTCGCTGACCGCGCAGCAGCGCGACACCATCACCAAGTCCATCAAGTCGGCCAAGGTCGACGTCTGGACCGGCGCCAAGGACCACACGCTGCGCAAGGTCGCGGTCAACGTCCAGGTCGACGTCCCCGAGGCGCTGCGCGCCAAGGCCGGCAACCTGCGGACCGGCCACGTGATCTTCCAGGTGACGATCGCCCAGCTCAACCAGGACCAGAAGATCGTCAAGCCCGCCGACGTGCGGCCGATCAGCGAGCTGCGCAGCGCGCTGTCGGACCTCGGCCTGCTGGGTGCCGCGTCGAGCACGACGCCTGGCACGACGACGACGCCCGGGGCGACCACGACCCCCGCCACGCCGCCCGCGACCAGCGGCGCGCAGTCCGACTACACGCAGTGCATCACCAACGCGGGTGAGGACCTGGCCAAGGTCCAGGACTGCGCGCAGTACCTCGACAAGTAGGCTGCCGGCGGTGCATCTGCGCTCCTTCCTGCTGAGCGGCCAGGGTTGGCCGTACCTCCTGGTCCCGCTCATCCCGCTGGCGATCGTCCTGGACGTCATCGGGGCGTCGCCGATCGCGATCTTCTTCATCTCGGCCGGCGGCGTGATCCCCACCGCCGCGCTGATGGGCCGCGCGACCGAGGAGCTGGCCCACCGCTCGGGGCCCGGCATCGGCGGCCTGCTCAACGTGACCTTCGGCAACGCGCCGGAGATCATCATCGCGCTCTTCGCGCTGAACGCCGGCCTGCACGAGGTCGTCAAGGCGTCGCTGATCGGCTCGATCCTCGGCAACATCCTGCTGGTCCTCGGGGCGTCGATGTTCGTCGGCGGCCTCGGCCGCGACCGCCAGCTGTTCGATCGCACGGCTGCCTCGGCGCAGTCGGCGATGCTGCTGCTCGCGGCCGTCGCGCTCGTGATGCCCGCGATCTTCGAGCTGATCGCCGGCAACGGCCTGCCGCTGCCCGGCGACGAGATCCGCGACTACCCGTCCGACGTCGAGCACCTCTCGCTGGCCGTCGCGCTCGTGCTGATGGCGACCTACGGCGCGGGCCTGCTCTTCTCGCTGAAGACCCACCGCGACCTCTTCAACCCCGACCACGGCGACGGCTCGGAGCCCGGCACCAACGACGAGGGCGGGGAGCCGTGGACGATCAGGAAGTCCATCATCATGCTCGCGATCGCCGGTGTGGCGGTCGGCGTGATGTCGGAGATCCTCGTCGGCTCGATCTCCGAGGCTGCCGAGGGCGTGGGCCTAAGCGAGTTCTTCATCGGCGTGATCGTCGTCGCGATCGTCGGCAACGCGGCCGAGCACTGGGTCGCGGTGCTCGTCGCGCGCAAGGACAAGATGGACCTCGCGGTCAACATCGCGATCGGCTCCAGCGCGCAGATCGCGCTCTTCGCCGCGCCATTGCTGGTCCTCTGCTCGTTCTTCATCGGCCCGCACCCGATGGCGCTGGTCTTCAACGGCTTCGAGGTCGGCGCCGTCCTCCTGGCGGTCATGATCGCCAACCACGTCACCAACGAGGGCGAGTCGACGTGGTTCGAGGGGCTGCAGCTCCTTGCGGTCTACGTGGTGCTCGGCCTGACGTTCCTGTTCGCCGGCACGTAGCGCTCGCTCAAGGGCGTGGGCCGGCCGTCCGACGACACGGTTAATGGACGCGATCCGCGCCACCGCCGCGGCCGCCACGCCGGCGACCGACACGTCGTCGACGGGTACGTCGAAGACTGCCACGACCGATGCCAAGAAGAGCTTCGCGACGCTCTTCGCCGAGGCGAAGGCCGACCTGAAGTCCGGCGAGAAGCTGACCAAGGTCACCGGGCACCAGTTCGCCCGCATCAAGGGCGGCAGCCGCGACGACATGTGCGTCAACCTGTCGGGCAACGCCCGCAGCGGCGAGACCTTCGACCTGGTCTGGCGCGACGGCCGCCAGTTCCACGTCTACGGCGGCAAGGGTGCCGACCACAAGGTCGTCGAGGTCGGCAAGAAGGCCGACACGACGACCACCGACGCGAGCAAGACGACCGACGCGACCGCGACGGACACGACGTCCGGCGGCACCACCACCCCCGCCACCACCACGCCGGCGTCGAGCGACTCGACGTCGCCGAAGAAGTCCTAGAGCTCGTCCTCGTCGGGGTCCTGGACCTCGAAGCCGTCGAAGTCGTCGGGATCGTCCTCGGGCTCGGCCAGGCCGTCGCCGGTCGCCGTCGCCGAGTGGCGGGTCTGGAAGCGCTCGATGAGGTCGTCGCGGACGTGCTCGTCGACGGGGGCCTCGTCGGAGATCAAGACCCAGTCGGCGCCTTCGGCCTCTTCGAGGTCGAAGATCTCGTTGTCGAGGTCGGGCGAGTCGTCGACGACGACGAGAACCTCGGTCTGGGGATTGAAGTACGTCCCGGGTCGGTTGACGAGATCGTCGAGCTCGAAGCGCCGCATGGCCATGGAACGGGTTCTATAGGAAGCGGCGGATCGTCGGCAACCAGGCCCGTGCGCTCAGCTCAGCTCGCGCAGCTGCCGCGCCACTTCGGTCTCGACGTCGAGTGGCTCTTTGCCCGCCCGCGCGCGCCGCGCGTTGCGGGCGATGACGAGCTCGCGGACCTCGCTGACGAGCGTCGGATCGGCGGCCGGGGCATCCGCGTCGGCCAGCAGCGCGGCCAGCTCGGCGTCGATGTCGGCGCGCGCCTGGCCCCGCGCGGCGCGGCGCGCGTTGCGCGCCTCGAGCATCTGGCGGATCTCGGCCTCGCGCTCGCCGGCCGCGACGGCCCCCGTCGACTCGGAGGCCGGCCGGTCGGTCCCGTCGTTGAGCGACAGGCCGCCGCGGCCGATCTGCCGGTAGACCTCGGCGGTGCCGAAGGCGGCCCAGATCGCGCCGATCACCGCCCCGACGAGGACCACCACCAGCACGATCACGAACCGATCTTGCACGCGCCCCATTGTGACGACAGTCCAGGTTCGCTTGACGAAGTGGGGTCCTCCGCTACGCTTCGCGGGTAGTCATTGACTGACCAGTCAATCGCCCGATGATGCAGGGGGCCGGGCCACGCCCGATCTCTCCCTGCGCACCTCTTGGTTTCAAGGAGACGTTCAAGTGGTCGACTTCACGCTCAGCGACGAGCAGAAGAACCTTCGCGAGCTCGCCCATGACTTTGCGGAGAAGGAGATCCGCAGCGTCGCGTGGGAGCACGACAAGGACGGCAGCTGGCCTGCCGAGGTGTTCGCCAAGGCCCACGAGGTCGGGCTGATGAACACGCACGTGCCCGAGGAGTACGGTGGACCCGGCCTCTCCTACCTCGACGGCTGTCTGATCGAGGAGGAGCTCTCCTGGGGCTGCTCGGGCATCACGACGTCGCTGGGCGCCAACGGCCTGGCCGCGGCGCCGGTCATCCTGGCCGGCTCCGAGGAGATCAAGAAGAAGTACCTGGGCATGCTCTGCGAGGAGCTCAAGTACGCCTCCTTCTGCCTGACCGAGCCGGGCGCCGGCTCCGACGTGTCGTCGATGCGCACGCGCGCCACCAAGAAGGGCGACAAGTACGTCATCAACGGCCAGAAGTGCTTCATCACCAACGGCACCTACGCCGACTGGTACACGGTCTACGCCAAGACGGACCCGGACGCCGGGCACCGCGGCATCTCGGCCTTCGTCGTGCCCCGTGACGAGACGGTGGTCATCGACAAGAAGGAAGACAAGATGGGCCAGCGGGCGTCGAACACGGCGACCGTGACGTTCAACGACACCGAGATCCCCGCCGATCACATCCTCGGCGAGGAGAACAAGGGCTTCAAGGTCGCGATGATGACCCTGGACCGCACGCGTCCGGGCGTCGCCGCGATGGCCACGGGCATCGCCCGCGCCGCGATGGAGTTCGCCACCGAGTACTCCAAGGAGCGCGTGCAGTTCGGCGTGCCGATCGCGATGCACCAGGCGATCCAGTTCATGATCGCCGACATGGCGACCAAGGTGCACCTCTCGCGCCTGGCGACCTGGCAGTCGGCCGTCCTGCTGGACAACGGCATGCGCAACACGATCGAGTCCTCGCACGCCAAGCGCTTCGCCGCGGACTCCGCGATGGAGGTCGCCACGGACGCCGTGCAGGTCTACGGCGGCTACGGCTTCATCAAGGAGTACCCCGTCGAGAAGCTCATGCGTGACGCCAAGATCATGCAGCTCTACGAAGGCACGTCGCAGATCCAGCGCCTCGTCATCGCTCGCGAGACGCTGCTGCCGCGCCGTATCGAGGAGCCCTCGGCCGCCACGGCCTAGCGCCACTCAGCACGTTGCAGGACCGACGGGCCGCCTCGGGCGGCCCGTCGTCGTTGTCGACGCCGAGCGCTGTCGCGCATGGCAGCGCCGCGTGCGTGGCAAGCTGAAGCCCATGTCCCGTCGCCGCACCCAGGAGGCTGTTGCCGAAGCGGCGCCGTTGGGCGCGGCGCGCGACGCTGCGGGTGGTCCGACGACGACGGGCGCCGGCTCGGCCGACCCGCTGGCCGGCGAGCTGCGCCGCGCGGGCGTGCTGCCGTTGCTGGTGCTGCACTTCCTCGCCGACGGCCCGTCCTACGGCAACGCGCTGATGGAGCGGGTGCAGACGCTCTCGCGCGGGCTGATCGCGGTCAACCCCAACACCATGTACCCGCTGCTGCGCCGGCTGGAGGCCGAGGGCCTGATTGCGGGGGAGTGGGAGCATCCCGAGCGTCGCTCGCGGCGCTTCTACCGGCTGACGGACGCCGGCGAGGCCGAGCGCGACCGCCTGGCACAAGCCGTCGGACCGCGCTTGGACGCCGTCGCCGACGCCCTGGCGGACATCAAGTCCTCGCTGGGCCTGTAGAACACCGCCCATGGGACGCGTCAAGGCCGAGGTCACCGTCGCCGCGCTGGCCAGCGCGGCCGAGGAGCTCTGGTACGACACCAACCGCTGGCCGACCTTCGTCGACGGCCTGGCGCACGTCGCCAAGGTCGAGGGCGACTGGCCGCGCGCCGGGCGCGTGCTGTGGGACACCAGGGTCGACGGTCGCGGCCGCGTCGACGAGCGCGTCACGGTCCACGAGGCGCGCGTCGGCCAGTCCGTCAGCGTCGAGGACGAGAAGATCACCGGCACCCAGCGCGTCGAGTTCCACCCGACCAGCGGTGGCTGCCGGATCGTCCTGGCGCTCGACTATCGCCTCAAGATGGACCCGCCGCGGCGCCAGCTCATCGACTTCTTCACGCGCCGACCGATGCGCGACTCGCTCAAGCGCACGCTTGCGCGCTTCAAGCGCGAGCTCGAGGTCGGCGACGCGATCTAGATCTAGACGTGCAGCCGCGGGCGCTGGCAGGCCGCGGCGAAGCAGGCGGCGGCGTTGCCTTGGGCGCCTTGGTGGAAGTGCGGGTGGTCGGTGGGGACGTTGGACGGGCGGGCGCTGAGGGCGCGGCCGACCGCGGCGATGATGCTGCGGGTCATGGGAAGCCTTTCGGGGAGAACGGGTCGCCGACATTGTGACGCGCTTGTGACAGTTCACCGCCTTGCGTGACCGCACTCACAGCTCGAAACCGCTCCGCTAGCCCGATCTGGCTAGTCTTCCGCGTCGCAGCACGCTGAAACGCCGCCAATCAGAAGGGTTTCCGACACCAATGTTCGTGTTCAAGGCCGCCGTCGTCGGCGCCGGAACGATGGGTGGACAGATCGCGCAGACGATCGCCGCCGCAGGCTTCCCCGTCGTCCTCAAGGACGTCAAGCAGGAGTTCGTCGATGCCGGCCTCACCGAGGCCCGCAACGTCACCGCGGGCCAGGTCGGCCGCCTGGTCAAGAAGGGCAAGCTCACCGAGGAGCAGGCCGCCGCCGAGGTCGACCGCATCGTCGGCCTCATCGAGGGCGCCACCGACTACGCGGGCTTCGGCGACGTCGACTTCGTCATCGAGGCCGTCCCCGAGCGCATGGAGATCAAGCAGGCGGTCTTCGCCGAGCTCGACGCCGTCACGCCCGGCCACGCGATCCTCGCGTCCAACACCTCGTCGCTGTCGATCACCGAGATCGGCGACGCGACGCTGCGCCCCGACAAGGTCGTCGGGTTCCACTACTTCTACCCGGCGTCGATCATGCCGCTGATCGAGGTCATCGAGGGCGACGACACCTCCTCGGAGACCACGCAGGCCGCCGTCACCTTCGCGCAGGCCATCAAGAAGCAGCCGATCGTCTGCGCCGAGGTCCCGGGCTTCGTCGTCAACCGCATCCTCAACTCCGGCATCGCCGAGATCTGGCGCGACCAGGAGGAGCAGGGCCTGTCGATCAAGAAGATCGACGAGGGCGTCGGCGCGGCCAACGTCGTCCCGATGGGGCCGTACTTCCTCATCAACCTGCTCGGCCTCGACACCGTGCTGCACGTCGCCGAGCACCTGCGGGACTCCTACGGCGATCGCTTCTACGCGCCCGAGGGCATGCAGAAGCTCGTCGCCGACGGCAAGCTCGGCGCCAAGACCGGCGGCGATGGCTTCTACGACACCGAGGGCAACGCCAACCTTGAGGGCGACGCCGAGCCCAACATCGAGGAGCTGGTCGAGAAGCTCACGCTGAAGACCTTCGTCGAGGCGGCGCTGGTCCTGGAGGAGGGCATCGCCACCCACCGCGACATCGACTTCGGGATGATGGGCGGCGCCGGCCTCGATCCGCGCCGCGGCCTCTTCCCGCCGTTCATGAAGGCCGACATGGAGGGTCTGGACACGATCCTGGAGCGGCTGGAGAGCGCCGAGGAGAAGTGGGGCGAGCGCTTCGCGCCGCCGACGATCATCAAGCGCCTGGTCGCCCAGGGCCGCCTCGGGCAGAAGAGCGGTCAGGGCTTCTACGCGTACCCGCAGCCCGACGCCGAGCAGCCTGCCGGCGAGGCCGCCGTCGTCAAGCTGGAGTCGCGTGGCGAGATCGCCATCGCCTGGCTGGCCAACGGCATGATGAACTCGATCGCGCCGCAGGTCATCCAGGACCTCGGCAAGGTCTGGGAGAAGGTCCAGGCCGACGGCGTCCGCTCGCTGGTCATCGCCTCCTCCAACCCGCTGCTGTTCAGCGCCGGCGCCGACATCAAGGCGTTCACCAAGCTCGACGAGAGCAGCGGCGCCGAGCTGATCCACAGCGCCCATGCGCTCTTCCGTGAGCTGGAGACCAAGGGCGTCGCGACGATCGCCGCCGTCAACGGCCTCGCCTTCGGCGGCGGCTGCGAGCTGGCGATGGCCTGCGACGTGCGGATCGCCGCGCAGTCGGCGATCTTCGGTCAGCCCGAGATCAAGCTGGGGATCATCCCCGGCTTCGGCGGCACGCAGCGCCTCCCGCGCCTGGTCGGCGAGAACAAGGCGCTGGAGATGAACCTCATCGGCGACCCGGTCGGTGCCGAGGAGGCCTACGAGTTCGGCCTGGTCAACCGCGCCGTGCCCGATCACGAGCTGCTGGACACCGCGCTGGCCTGGGCCCGCAAGCTGGCCGAGGCGGCGCCGCTGGCGCTGGCCGAGGTCAAGTCGGTCTCGGCGGCAGGCGACCTGGACCAGGGCATCGAGGACGAGAAGGCCGCCTTCGCGCGCGTCTTCGCCAGCGCCGATGGCAAGGAAGGCATCAGCGCCTTCTTGGCCAAGCGCAAGCCCAACTGGCAGGGCAAGTAGAGCCCCTAGCCTGATGGCGGTGAGCGTCACCCCCACCGTCGACCAAGAGCGCGTCGAGCGGCTCGCGTCCCTGATCCGGGACGCGGAGTCGGTCGTCGCGCTCACGGGCGCGGGGATCTCGGTGCCGTCCGGGATCCCCGACTTCCGCTCGCCCGGCAGCGGGCTGTGGGAGAACGTCAACCCGATGGAGGTCGCGCACATCGACGCCTGGCGCGCCGACCCCGAGCGCTTCTGGCACTTCTACGGCAACCGCTTCCAGACGCTGGAGGACAAGGAGCCCAACGGCGCGCATCACGCGTTGGTGGAGCTGGAGCGCCGCGGCAAGCTCGACGCCGTCATCACCCAGAACATCGACCGCCTGCACCGGCGCGCGGGGTCGCAGGAGCTGATCGAGGTCCACGGCTCGATCGACACCTCGTCGTGTCTGACCTGCGGCTCGCGGTACCCGATCGGAGAGGTCCGGGCGCGGCTGGAGGCGTCACCGATCTCGGTCCCGGGCTGTGACTGCGGCGAGCCGCTGAAGCCCGACGTGGTGCTCTTCGGAGAGTGGCTGCCGGAGGGCGCGCTGGAGCGGGCCTACGCCCTGGCCGCCGGCGCCGATGTCCTGCTCTGCATCGGCTCCTCGCTGGAGGTCCACCCGATCGCCCAGCTGCCGAGCGTGACGCGCAAGACCGGCGGCGCCGTGGCGGTCGTCACCCAGGGCCCGACGCCGTGGGACGCGCGCGCGGCGGTCAGGCTCGACGGCGACGTCGTCGCCGAGCTGCAAGCGCTCATCGCCGCGCTGTAGCGGCGCCCGCGCTCATCGATCGCCCCAGCCCTGCTCGCTGAGGCGGCCGTCGGTCGGGGTGGAGAGCAAGCCGTTGATGATGATGTCGAGCCCGAGCAGGAAGCGCTCGTGGCCGCTGCCGCGCACCATCAGCGCCGCGACCGAGGCCATCGTCGGGTAGCGGTCGGCCGGCAGGCTCGTGAAGCGCTCCATGACCCGTTTGAGCTCGCGCTGCTCGTGACCGGGGTCGGCGTAGAGCGCGGCGTAGAGGCTCTGCTCGTAGGCGATCGCCGTCGCGTACATCGAGACCAGGTCCCCGGCGTAGGCCACCGCCTGGTCGCTTGCACCGCCGGCGCGCAGCAGCGACATCACCGACTCGGTCACCCGCAGCGCGTTGTCGCCGGTCGGGATCGCGGCCATGCCCATGATCGCGATGCCCGGGAAGTCCTCGACCATCATGGTGGCCATCCGCACGACGAGGTCCTGGAGCTGCTCACGCCAGCGCTTCTGGTCGGTCTCCTCGACCGCGATCGTGCCGATCGCGGCGTCGAAGAGCAGCGCGTGCAGCTCCTCGCGGTTGGCGACGTAGACGTAGAGCGACGCCGGCCCGGTGTCCAGCGCCTGGGCGACTCGGCGCATGCTGAGCGCGTCGATGCCCTCCGTGCGCAGGATCTCCAGCCCGGCGTCGACGATCGACTCACGGCTGAGCGCGGGCTTGGCGGGGCGATCGCGACGGCTGCGCGGCTTGGCCGCGTCAGAAGGCATGGAGCGAAATATAGCTTGACACGAACGACGTTCGTTACGTACGGTGTTCGCGACGAACGCTGTTCGTTCGACTCCTCCCCGATCTGAACGGATCCCATGTCCTCCTCCACGCTCACCCCGGCCGCGCCCCCGGCGGCCTCCGCGGAAGAAGCGCCGTTTCGCTGGCGCTGGCTCTGCCTCGCCATCGTCCTGGTCGCCGAGATCATGGACCTGCTCGACAGCACGGTCATCACGATCGCCGCGCCCACCGTCCGCTCCGAGCTCGGTGGCTCCACCGCCACGATGCAGTGGTGGGCCGCGGGCTACACCCTGGCCTTCGGCGTCTTCATGATCATCGGCGGTCGACTCGGCGATCTCTTCGGCCGGCGGCGCGTCTTTGTCATCGGCATCGTGGGCTTCACGCTCGCCTCGGCCGCCTGCGCGCTCGCGCCCTCGCCGGACCTGCTGATCGCCACGCGCGTCCTGCAGGGCGGCTTCGGCGCGCTGCTGATCCCGCAGGGCCTGGGCATCATCAAGACCGTCTTCCCGCCCTCGGAGATGGGCGGCGCGTTCGGCACCTTCGGCCCGGTCATGGGCCTGGCGGCGGTCGGCGGCCCGATCCTGGCCGGCTGGCTGGTCTCCGCCGACCTCCTCGGCACGGGCTGGCGGATGATCTTCCTCATCAACTTGCCGCTCGGCGTCGTCGGGCTGATCGGCGCGCTGCGCTTCTTCCCCGAGTCTCGTGCGACCGAGCGCCTCAAGCTCGATCCGCTCGGCGTCGGCCTGATCGCCGCGGCGTCGTTCTGCCTGATCTACCCGCTGGTGCAGGGCCGCGAGCTGGGCTGGCCGCTGTGGACCTTCGTGATGCTGGCGGGCGGCTTCGTCCTGCTCGGCGCCTTCGCGGCCGTCGAGCGCCGCGGCCACGGTGCGCCGCTGATCGCTGCGAGCCTCCTGCGCAACCGCGCCTTCACCTCGGGCCTGGTCGTCGGCATCGCGCTCTTCGCCGGCTTCGCCGGGGTGTTGATGGTGTTGTCGCTCTTCCTCCAGCTCGGCCTGCACTACACCCCGAGCCATGCGGGTCTGGCCTTCGTGCCGATGTCGCTCGGCGTCGCCGTGGGCGCCGGCGGATCGTTCCCGCTGGTCGCGAAGTTCGGGCGCAGCGTGCTGCAGGCCGGGACGCTGACCGTCGTGGCGGGCCTGGCGGTGGTCGGCTTCACGGTCGCCCACGGCGGCCTGGCGACCTCGGCCTGGTCGCTCGTGCCCGGCCTCGCGGTCTTCGGCGTCGGCATGGGCTTCGTCTTCGGGCCGCTGTTCAACGTCATCCTGGCGGGCGTCGACGACGAGGAGGTCGGCTCGGCCTCCGGCACGCTGAACGCGGTGCAGCAACTGGGCAACGCGGTCGGCGTGGCGGTGCTCGCGACGATCTTCTTCTCGCTGACCGATCACGGCCACGCCTCGTCGGAGGCGATGCGGACGACCGCGCTGATCGCGGCCGGGCTGTTCCTGGCGGGCTTTGCGCTCTCGTTCCTGCTGCCGCGGGAGGCGCGTCCGGAGGAGTACCTAACCGCCGCGCACGCGCTCGGCGCCCGCGTAGACGTTGACGCGGCCGCCGCGCGCGAAGCCGGCGAGCGTCATGGAGCGGTCGGCGGCCAGCTCGACGGCCAGCGAGGAGGGCGCGCCGACGCCGACGAGGATCGGGCAGCCGGCGACCGCCGCCTTCTGCACCAGCTCGAACGACAGCCGGCCCGAGACGCAGAGGATCCGGTCGGCGAGCGGGAGGTCGCCGTCGAGCAGCGCACGGCCGATGACCTTGTCCATCGCGTTGTGGCGCCCGACGTCCTCGCGCACCGACAGCAGGGTGCCGGCGGGGTCGAAGAGGCCGGTGGCGTGCAGGCCGCCGGTGACCTCGAAGCCCGGCTGGCGCAGGCGGTCGGGCAGCGCCGCGAGCAGCGCGCGGTCGATCGTCGGCCCTGGGCCGAGCCGCTCGGCGTGCACGGCGACCTCCTCCAGCGCGCCCTTGCCACAGACGCCGCACGAGGAGGTCGTGTAGAAGCGGCGCTCACGCGCCTCGGGTCGCAGCGGGGCGTCGACGTCGATGACGTTGGCCGCCAGATCGGCCGTCGGGCCGATCCTCGCGATCGGACCCGCGAGCAGCCCCTCGCCGTGCAGGAAGCCCGCAGCGAGCTCCTCGTCGTGGCCGGGCGTGCGCATCGTGACCGCCAGCGCTCGGCCCCGCACGCGGATCTCCAACGGCTCCTCGACCGCGACGCGGTCGGCCACGCCGTCGTCGCGCACGACGGGGGCGTGCATCCGGATCGTCGCGTCAGAGCCCACGCGCGCAGTATGCCCACACCGCGGGTCTTGCCCTCCGGGCGAACACCCGCAGCGAGGCGAACGCTCCGGGCGAGTCCTGGCCCTATTCCAGGCCGCCGGCCACGCGTGCGAGCAGCGCGGCCTCCACGCGGCCCAGCACCCGGCCGACGTCGGCGATCTGCTCGGCGTCCAGGCCGCCCTCCAGCGCGCGGTTGGCGGCCGCGCCCACGATCGGCCGCTCGTCACGCAGCTCGGCCAGGCGCGTCGCCAGCTCCTCGTGGTGGGACCAGGCCTGCAGCTCGGCCAGCGCGGCCTCCAGCGCGATGCGCAGCTGCAGTGCGGCCTCACGCGTGCGTCCGCGATCGAGATCCAGCCGCGCGCGCAGCGTCAGCTCCTCGGCGGCCAGCGCCACGTCACGACCTGCCAGCAGCGCCGCGAAGCGCTCCTGCGGGCGCAGCGCACGCTCGCGCTTCTTGGGCGCCGTGGTGGCCGGTGGCAGCGAGCGGGCGTCGGCCCAGTGACCGTGGGCGACCTCCTCGCCGTTGCCGATGCCGACGCGGATCGCCAGCGCCTGCTCGGCGGCGATCTCGCGCACGAACGGGTCGGTGCGCACCAGCCGCTCGGCGTGCAGGACGGTGTTGAGCACCGCGACCGCCGCGTGCACCTCGGCGGCCAGGTCGGCATCCTCCAGCCAGGCTGCGGCCACGTCATGGTCGCCGAGCGGTGTGGCGGCGACAAGCGTGGCGACCGTCACCGGCACGGTCGCGAGCGCGGGCTCCTCCGGCGCGCGCTTGGCGCTGGGTCGGCGGCGCAGCAGGCGTCGGCGTGGTTGCGCGCCGACGGTCTCCAGGACGAGCACGTGCTCGGGCTCGCCCGCGTGCCCGCGCAGGACGTAGCGTCCGTCGGCGGGACCGAGGACCCAGGGCAGCTCCAGCTGGACGAAGCGGAAGCGGGACCCGGGGGTGGGGGCGTCCAGGGCGCTACTCGCTGGCGTGCGCGTCGCTGGCGCGTTCGGCCGGCGTCGCAGAGGTCTTCGGGTCGTCGATCGCGTACTTCGAGGGCGACGTCAGGACCTTCGGGTTGTCGATCTGGCCGAGGCGGTCGATCAGCTTGATCCACTGCTTGGGCTTCAGCGCCGAGTTGAGCTGGCGGCCGAGCTTGGAGTCCGAGCCGTACAGCGGGCGGAAGCCGACGTGGATGTGATCGTTGTGGTCGGGCAGCGACAGGGTGTTGTCGGCACCGTCGAAGGTCATGAGGCTGATGATCTGGTGGGGCTTCATCGTGCCCTGCAGCGTCAGCAGCCGGCGGATCGTCATGTCGGTGATCGAGCCCTCGCCCTGGTGGCCGAGGATCGGGATCCCGTTGATCGCCGCGATGTCGACGGCCGAGCCGGAAGAGTGCTCGGAGATGTTGCCCGACGCGGTCATCAGGCTGTGGCCGCACTCCAGCGCGGACACGGTGGGCTTCAGGCCCGAGGCCGACAGGAACTCCAGCGTGGCCAGGATGCGGCGGTCGATGTTGCCCGCGCGGATGTCGGTGCGGCCGCAGTCATAGATCTGGATGCGCGAGTCGGTCAGCACGCGGCGCTGGAGCGACTCCTTGCTCATCAGCAGGATCTGGCCGATCGACGGGTTCTTGGCGTCGGGGCCGAAGAACGGGTTCTTGCCGGCGGCGCGGTAGATCGCCGTGGACTCCAGCAGCTTCCAGCCGTCGAGGATCGGCTTGGGGTCGATCCGCGGCGCGCCCTTGCCGGCGGGGCGGATCTCGAAGAGGAGGTGCGAGGCGACGTGCTTCTGGGTCTTGCCGACGCGGCCCAGGATCGTCCCGGCCACGACCTTCGAGCCCACCTTGAGCTTCTTGATCGTGACGTTCTTGGCGTCCAGGCCCAGGACCTTGGTGAACTGCGCCTGGTAGCTGGTGCCGCCGGCCTGGAACTCGCGGTTGAGCAGCTGCTCCTCGCCGCCCTGCTTGTACGACGCGGGGCGCGACGGGTTGGCGAACGCGCGCTCCTTGCTCACGTTGACCTGCGTGGAGCCGACGACGGTGGCCTTTGGAGCGGCGGTCTGCGCGGAGGCGACCTGCGAGACGCTCTTCTTGGCCGTGGCGGCCTTGGGCTGCGAGCCCGCGCTGGCGGCCTGGGTGGGCTTCGGGTCCTTCTTGGGGAGCCCGAGCTCCTTGGCGACCTGCGCCTTGGAGACCTTCTCGGCCTTCGGCACCGCGTACGCGACGGCGACCTTCTTGAGCTGCGCGTACGTGTAGGTGTTGCCGTAGACGTCCTGGATCTGGATGAACTGACCCAGGCGCTTGGTCTTGCCGATCTTGACGACGCGGCCGTCCTGCGTCGCGATTGCCGCCGAGCCGGCCTTGGCGTAGATGTTGATCCCGCGGCGGCTCGTGTTGGCCTCGACCGGCATGGCCGCGTTGTGGCCCCGGGCGATCTTGGCGTTGATCTGGCGCTCGGAGAGGTCGTCGGCGTAGGTCGCCTTGGCGCTGACGGGGAAGTGGCCCTGCGTCAGGCCGGTGAGCGAGCCGACGAGGTCGGCCGGGGTGCCGCCGATCAGGCGGGCGCGCATCAGGACCGAGTCGACGTACCAGTCGGCGTGGTTGTAGGCGAAGATCGCCTGACGGATGTCGCTGTCGGCGCCGGCGGCCTTGAGGTAGCGAGCGGCCGCGAAGATCGCGTCGACGGGGTTGAAGGGGTCCTTCTTGCCGTCGTGGTTGGCGTCGACGCCGTACTGCTTCCACGTCGACGGCATGAACTGCATCCAGCCCAGCGCGCCGGCGGTCGAGACGTTGAGGTTGCGGCCGTAGTCGGTCTCGATCTCGTTGATGCCCGCCAGGACTTCCCAGCGGATGCCGTACTCGATGCCGGCGGCCTGGTAGATCGGGAGCAGGAACGGCGGGATCCGGAACTTGTCGATGAAGAAGTTCGGGACGCCGATGGCGGCTGCGCCCGGCAGCCCCTGCGCGAAGGTCGGGTTGGCCGAGGTCGGGACGCCGTCGGCCTGTCGGATCGCCGTCGCGTCGGGCTTGCCGTCGGACTTGGACGTGTCGGCGTCCTCGCCGGTCGCCTTGCGGAGCTCCTTGCCGACCGTCTCCTGGCCCTGCTGGCCACCGGCCGAGACGGAGGGCGCGCTCTCGCCGAGGGTGGGGACGCTGTCGGTCGCCGTGCCGGCGGGGGTGGCGTCGCTCGGGACCGGCGCGGCCGCGGGGTCGGTCGCGGGGTCGGTCGCGGCGGGCGCGGGCGCGGCGGAGGTCGGGTCGGGCGTTGCCGCGGGCGGCGCAGGCGTGGGGGAGGAGCTGGTGCCGGTGTCGGTCGTCGCCGGCGGTGCCGTGGCGTCGGTCGTGGCGCTCGCGTCAGACGTCGAGGTCGACGCGGCCGGGAGCGCGTCGGTGCCGGTCGTGGCGGCGTCCGGGGGCGTGTCGACCTGCACGGTGACGGTCTCGCCGCCGAGCAGCGTGACCGTGATGGTCCGTAGCTGTGCCGAGGCCGGGAAGACGGCAGCACTGAAGCCCGCCGTGAATGCTCCGGCGGACATGAGTCCGATCAGCAGCTTGCGCCGTCTCATGAAAAGTTAAAATCTCCTACCGCGACCCGGTCAGACCCGACCGCGCCGCTGGTGCAGCGTGACCCTACCAAGGGGAGCCGATCGGGAATGCAGGACGGTACTTGCATGTTTCTGGTTGTGCAAATCGCAACCACCTCGGGCTTGTACCCAGGAGGGCACAGCGCCAGAAGCGGCCGCTTGGCCATGAGATCGGCCGGACGACGTGCGGACTTGAAGACCGGACGCCGGGAATCAGCGGCAAGTTACGGCGTCGGGCCGAGGAATGTCCGACCTCAACCTCTGATCGAGGCTCAGAGTTTGGGCAGGACGAGGTTGCCGAGTACCGTTGCGCCGCGTCACCCGCTGCATCCAATACAAGAGAGACGACCGATGAGTGAACAGGCAGAGAACGACCCCAACGACGGGCTCCGCGAGCGCCTGCAGAAGCAGGGCGAGGACGCCCTCGGGCAGTTCGCCCAGCAGCTGATGGAGAGCCCGCTGGTGCATCGCGCCCTCGCCGGCGCCTTTGACGCCCGCGAGAAGGCGGCTCAGGCCCAGGAGGCCGCGATGGGGGCGCTCAACCTGCCGTCAGCCGCCGATCTCGAGCGGCTCACACGGCGCGTGCGCTCGCTGAGTCAGCGCCTCGAGGGCATCGAGGACGGTGTCGATCGTCTTGACGAGCGGCTCGCGGCACTGCCGGGCTCGGGCATCGAAGAGCGCCTCGGCGGGATCGAGCAGGCGCTGGAGAAGCTCGGCAACGAGGTCGAGGCGCTGCGCAAGAAGCTGCCCGCGACGCCGCCGCGTCGCGCCGCCGCCGCGAAGAAGGCCTCCGCTTAACAGGCTCCGGCCCGGTGGGGAAGCCGGGCCGGAGCGGTTCGGAGGACGAGGGGTCGCGGCTGCAGCCAGGTCGGGACGGTGGGGAGGCGGCCGCTTCCGGGGTGACAGGAGGAGGAGATCCCGGTCGCGGTGGCTGCAGTTCGTACGGTGATCTTGGCGAAGGTTTCAGGTGCAAACCATTCGGGCTGCCGGTGTCGCGTGGTGCGGGTAGCCCCACGGGGCCGCGGTGACGGCTGTCACGCGAGCGCGTGCGTCGCCGCACGGCCCGCGGCATCGCCTGCGGCGGTGAGCGCCTCGTCGTCGCAGCGCGTCCCGCCGACGTCGAGGGCGATCGTGACGATCGCGGCGAAGGCGATCCCGTGGCGCGCGGCGACCGCGGCCAGCGCGCCCGTCTCCAGGTCGGCGGCCAGCGCCCCCGCAGCGCTCCACGCTTCGATCAGGGCCGCCGCGTCGGGCGCGTAGAGCAGGTCGTGGGAGGCGATGGTGCCGTCGCGGTCAGCAGCGTCGACCAGGCGGTCGGTCAGCGGGCCGTCGAGCGTCTGATGCGGGGCGGCGCCGAGCGCGCGGCTCGTCCCGTCGTCGGCCACGACGCCGGTGGCGGCCAGCAGATCGCCAGGGTTCAGCGTCGCGTCGACGGCGCGCGCCGTCCCGACCCGGACCACCCGGCGCACACCGAGCGCCACGAGCTCCTCCAGCACGATCGCCGCGCTCGGCCCGCCCATGCCCGTGCTCTGGATCGTCAGCGGCTCGCCGTCGGCGGCCGTGCCCGTGTAGCCCCAGAGCCCGCGGTGATGGTTGAACATCAGGCGGTCGTCGCCGAGCACAGACTGGGCGAGCGCGAGCGCCCGGCCGGGGTCGCCCGGCAGCAGCACGCGCTCGGCGAGCGCTGCGGTGGGGCGCAGGTGAATCGGTGAGGCGGCAGGCTCCGGCACGGGCGCGCCACGATACGGATCGCCGGGCTCCGTAGAATCGCTGGAGCGATGGCCAAGAACGCCGATCAGGACGGGCCGGAGAGCACCGGCGGCGCGAAGTCCCGCGCCGAGCAGCTGCGCGCGGCGGTCGAGGGCGCCTTCGGGGCAACCGCGCAGGGGGCCGCGCCGATGCAGAAGCGTGCGCAAGAGCTCGCCGACGAGCTGGTCGGTGCCGCCTCGCGCGTCCGCGACGCCCTGGAGGAGCTGCGGCCGACGTCGCCGGAGGAGCTCGACGCGCTGCGCGCGCAGGTCGACGCGCTGGAGCGCCGGGTCGCGGAGCTCGAGCGCGCCACCGCGAAGCCCAAGCCCAAGTCGAAGCCCAAGCGCGCCTGAGCCCGGTGACCGCGCGCCGCGTCCTGCTGACGGGCGTGTCCGGCCCGCTGGGTGCTCGGGTCGCCGCTGCGCTGGCCGCCGACCCCGCTGTCGAGCACGTCATCGGCGTCGACAGCCGCCGGCCGCCCGGCACGCTGGCCGACCGGATCACGTTCGTCGAGGCCGATCTGCGCGGCGGTGAGCTGACCTCGATCCTGAAGGTCGCCGCGCCGCAGGTCGTCGTCCACCACGACATCGTCCAGTTCCCCGAGCCCGGCCGCTCGGTGCGCGCGCTGCACGACCTCAACGTGATCGGGACGCTCCAGCTCCTGGCCGCCTGCGGCGAGCTGCCGGGCCTCCGTGCGCTGGTCGTCCGCGGGTCGGCCTCGATCTATGGCTCGCGGCCCGACGCGCCCGCCTTCTTCACTGAGGACCTCGCGCGCAGCGCGACGCTCGACACGCGCTTTCAGCGCGACATCGGTGAGCTCGAGCGCCTTGTCGAGGCGTTCGCCCGCCGTCACCCCGCGGTCGCCTGCACGGTCCTGCGCCTGCAGCCGGTCATCGGCGCGACGGTCGACACGCCGATCATGCGGCTCTTCCGCTCGGCGGTCGTCCCGACGTTCCTCGGCTATGACCCGCGGCTGCAGTTCCTGCTCGACGACGATGCGGTCGGTGCGGTGGCCGCGGCGGTCGCGGTCCCGGTGCGCGGCGCGGTCAACGTGGCCGGCGACGGGACGGTGTCGCTCGCGCGGACGCTGCGGCGGCTGGGCAAGCGCTCGCTGCCGATCGCCGCGCCGCTCTACGGGGCGACCGTCGCCGCGCTGGCGCGCATCGGCTCGCTGCCGCCGCTCAACGACGATGTGGTCCGCTACCTGCGCCACGGCCGCGGGGTCGACACCACGCGGATGCGTCGCGACCTGCGGTTCGTCCCGACGCACACGACCGCTGAGGCGATCGACGCGGTAGCCGCGAAGATCCGCAGGGAGCCTGTGGGGGCTGCCGCATGAGCCGTTCGTGCGCATCTCCGGAAGCCGTGCGCGACGAGCACAGGGCGGCCGCATGATCGGCCCGTTCGGCCTCGTCCGCGACCTCGGCCGGGCGCTCGACGCCGCCGGGCGCCGGCTGCGTGGCGACTACGAGGAGGACGAGTGGGGCTATGACCCCTCCTTCGCCGCGGCCGCCGAGCCGCTGCTGAGCTTCCTCTATGACCGCTGGTGGCGCGTCACCGCGACGGGGACCGAGCACGTCCCGCGCGACGGTCGCGCGCTGCTGGTCGCCAACCACGCCGGCGTCCTGCCGTGGGACGCGACGATGATGGCGACCGCGCTGCGGCGCGCGGGCATCACACGAGACCCGCGCTTCCTCGTCCTGGACTGGGCCTTCGGCCTGCCGTGGGCGTCGGTGGCGATCCGCCGCAACGGCGGCGTCCCCGCGTCGCCCTACAACGCGCTGCGCCTGCTGCAGCAAGACCACGTGGTGATGGTCTTCCCCGAGGGTGCCAAGGGCGTCGGCAAGCCATGGTCGGAGCGCTATCGCCTGCAGCGCTTCGGACGCGGTGGGTTCGTCGAGCTCGCCCTGCGGACCGGCGCGCCGATCATCCCGTGCGCCATCGTCGGCAGCGAGGAGATCTACCCCAAGCTGGGCGAGATCCCGGGCGTGGCCAGGTTGCTCGGCGCGCCGTACATGCCGATCACGCCGACGTTCCCGCTGCTCGGGCCCTTTGGGGCGATCCCGCTGCCGTCGCGCTGGCGGATCGCCTTCGGCGCGCCGATCGACCTCACGCCGCTCGGCGTCGAGGCCGCCGAGAACCGTGCGACGGTGCTGGAAGTCGCCGAGGACGTTCGCGCCCGCATTCAAACCATGGTGTACGACAACCTGATCGAACGTCAGGGGGCGTTCCGATGACGTTGACTTCTGCCGGCCGCGGGAGTACCCATGAAGCACAGAAGGCCGGAGAGTGGGTGGCTCGACTTCACCCGCAAGGTGCCGCCCCTCGCGGACGAGCGCCGGCGGCCTCGTCGCGGGCCGTGCCCGCGAGCGGCGGGACCCGACACCGGGGTCTCGCCGCCTTTATGAGGAGCCCCGAACGATGAGCGGCGAGTACCCGAGCCTCGCCGAGATCGCGCGGCGCGTCGGCATCACCGCGCCGACGCTGCGGCGCTGGGTGGCCTCCGGCCTCGTGCCCGTCGACGACGACGGCGCGACGACCGCGGCGTCGCTGGCCCATGCGCGTGTGGTCGCGCGGCTGCGCGAGCGCGGTCACTCGCTGGCCGAGATCCGCGAGGCGACCGAGAGCGGCCGTCTGGCCTCCAGCTACATCGAGGGTCTGCTGCCCGACACGCCCGCGACCTGGACGCTGGCCGATGCCGCACGCGAGACGGGCCTGGAAGCCGCGCTGATCGAGCGCATCTTCCTCTCGATGGGCTTCGGCGCCCAGGCGCTGGAGCAGCTCTCCGACGACGACGTGCAGCTGCTGCGCTACGCCGCCGCCGTGCTCGCCGCCGGCCTGCCGCTCGTCGCATTCCTGCAGCTCGTGCGGGTCTACGGGCAGGCGATGTCGCAGATCGCCGACGCCGAGGTCCGGCTCTTTCACCTCTACGTCCATGAGCCGCTGATGCGCGACGGCGTCCCGGGCTGGGAGATGGCGGAGGAGATGGAGGGCCTCGCGCGCGAGATCCTGCCGCTGGCCTCGCCGATCATGGACCACGCGCACAGCCGCTTCTTGCAGCACTTCATCGAGCAGGACGTCATCGGCCACATGGAGACCGACCTCGGCGACGGGCGGCTGGATCTCGGCCGCCTCCGTGTGGCGATCGCATTCGCCGACCTCGCGGGCTACACGCGGCTGACCGAGGAGCTCGGCGACGAAGAGGCGGTGAGCACCGTCGAGCGCTTCGTCGAGCAGGTCGAGCTCTCGCTGCCCGACGAGGCGCGGATCATCAAGACGATCGGTGACGAGGTGATGGTCGTCGGCTCCGACCCGGCCGCGTTGCTGGACTGGGCGGTGGCCTTCCAGGAGGACTTCGGGCAGCGTCCGCTGCCCCGCATCGGGATCCACTACGGCGAGACGCTCTATCGCGACGGCGACTACTACGGCCGCGAGGTCAACCAGGCCTCGCGGGTCGCGGCGCGCGCGGCCGGGGGCGAGGTGCTGGCGACGCGGCCCGTGGTCGATCAGGCCCACGCCGGCCTGGCGTTCGAGCGCATCGGCGAGGTCCGCCTGAAGGGCTTCACCGACACGACCGAGCTGTTCCTGGCCCGCAGCGCCGTGCCGAAGGCCTGAGCGATGGACGACCTGCTGGAGCGTGTCCGCGCCACCGGCCTTCTCGGTGCGGACGGCACGCCGCTCGTCGTCCTGCTCTCAGGTGGCCGCGACTCGACCTGCCTGCTGGACATCTGCGTCGAGCTGGCGGGCGCCGCCGCGGTCCGGGCGCTGCACGTCGACTATGGCCTGCGGGGTGCTGCGTCCGACGGCGACCGCGAGCATTGCGTGGCGCTCTGCGACCGGCTCGGCGTCGCGCTGGAGGTGCGGCGCGCGGGGCCGCCGAGCGGGAACACGCAGGGCTGGGCGCGCAAGCTGCGCTACGCGGCCGGGGCCGAGGCTGTCGCCGCGCTCGGCCCCGGAGCGCGCCTGGTCGCCGGTCACACGATCTCCGATCAGGTCGAGACCATCCTCTACCGGCTGGCGGTCTCGCCGGGGCGGCGCGCGCTGCTCGGGATGGAGGCCGACACCGAGCGGCTGATCCGTCCGCTGCTGGCTGCCGAGGCGACTCGTGCCGACACCGCCGCCTGGTGCGAGGCACGCGGGCTGGCGTGGCGGGAGGACGCCTCCAACCTGGATCGCGTCTACGCGCGCGCCCGCGTCAGAGAAGATCTGCTGCCGGCGCTGCGTGCCGTCGACGCGCGCGCCGAGGTCAACGTCCTGCGCACCGCGCAGCTGCTGCGCGACGAGGGCGCGGTGCTCGAGGAACTCGTCGCCGGCGTCTTGGACGGCCGCGACCACCTGCCGCGTTCAGAGCTCGCCGCGCTGCCCGGCGCGCTGGGTCGGCTCGTGCTGCGGCGCCTGGCCGAGGACGCGGTCGGTGGCCTGTGCGGACGCGCGGCAACCCGCCTGGCCGACGTGCTCGCGCTGGGCGACGACGGCGCCCTGGACCTCGGCGACGGCGCCCGCGCGATCGTGGCCGACGGCACCGTCCGCATAGGGCGCACGCCTGCCCGCCCGCCGAAGCGTTAGCTTGCCCAGTCCTATGCGGGACCCCCAGATCGGCGAGATCCTCGTCCAGCCCGACGACCTCAAGCAGAAGGTCCGCGACCTCGGTGCGCAGATCTCCGCCGACTACGCGGATCGTGACCTGCTGCTGGTCTGCGTCCTCAAGGGGGCGGTCTTCTTCCTGGCCGACCTCATGCGCCACATCGACATCCCGTGCGAGGTCGACTTCATGGCCGTCTCCTCCTACGGGTCGGAGACCGACTCCTCGGGCGTGGTGCGGATCCTCAAGGACCTCGATCGGCCGATCGCCGGTCGTGACGTCCTGATCGTCGAGGACATCGTCGACTCGGGTCTGACGCTGCAATACCTGATGCGCAACCTCGGCGCGCGCGAGCCCGCATCGCTGGAGGTCTGCGCCCTGCTGACCAAGCCCGACCGTCGCAAGGTCGAGCTTCCGACGCGCTATGTCGGCTTCGAGATTCCCGACAAGTTCGCCATCGGCTACGGCCTCGACGTGGCCGAGCGCTATCGCAACCTTCCGTACGTCGCCGCGTTGAGCACCGAGTAAGCACGCAACCGTCCGGTGCACAAGCACCGCCCTGATACCCTCAGCGCCTTGCGCACGATGCGAAAGGCCCCCGCGCACCTCTCATGAGCCGGTTCTTCAAAAGCGCCGCATTTCCCATCCTCATCGTGGTGGTGCTGGCCTTCTTTGCCCAGAAGCTGATCTCCACGGGCGATCAGAAGGCGCCGCCGAGCTACGGCGAGTTCATCCAGCAGATTCAGCAGCCGGGCGTCATCAAGACGGTCGACCTGAAGACCAAGGACAACTCGATCGCGGTCACGCAGACCGACGGCAAGAAGTACGAGACGGGCTTCACCGACCAGGGCGCGGCTGACCTCAGCAGGCAGCTGGAGAAGGCCAAGGCCCAGGGGAACATCAAGAACTTCGACATCGAGCCGCGGAAGTCGAGCGCCCTGCTGGGGCTGCTGACCTACGTGCTGCCGTTCGTCATCTTCATCGCGTTCTGGATCTTCCTGATGAACCAGGTCCAGGGCGGCGGCTCCAAGGTCATGTCGTTCGGCAAGTCGCGTGCCAAGCGCATGTCGGTCGACTCGCCCAAGATCACCTTCCGCGACGTCGCGGGCGTCGATGAGGCGGTGGAGGAGCTCCACGAGATCAAGGAGTTCCTGGAGAACCCGAAGAAGTTCCAGGCCCTTGGTGCGCGCATCCCCAAGGGCGTCCTGCTCTTCGGCCCTCCGGGCACCGGCAAGACGCTGCTGGCGCGCGCCGTCGCCGGCGAGGCCGGCGTGCCGTTCTTCTCGATCTCCGGCTCGGACTTCGTGGAGATGTTCGTCGGCGTCGGCGCCAGCCGCGTCCGCGACCTCTTCGAGCAGGCCAAGCAGAACTCCCCCTGCATCATCTTCATGGACGAGATCGACGCCGTGGGCCGCCACCGCGGCGCCGGCCTCGGCGGCGGGCACGACGAGCGCGAGCAGACGCTCAACCAGCTGCTCGTCGAGATGGACGGCTTCGAGATGAAGGACAACATCATCTTGATCGCCGCCACGAACCGCCCGGACATCCTGGATCCGGCGCTGCTGCGCCCTGGCCGCTTCGACCGCCAGATCGTCGTGGACCGCCCGGACCGCAAGGGCCGCGCGAAGATCCTCGAGGTCCACACCCGCGGCAAGCCGCTGGCCAAGGAGATCAACGTCGACGATCTCGCGGGTCAGACCCCGGGCTTCACCGGCGCCGACCTCTCGAACCTCGTCAACGAGGCCGCGCTGCTGGCCGCCCGCAACGGCAAGCGCGAGATCACGCAGACCGAGCTCGAAGAGGGGATCATGCGCGTGATCGCGGGCCCCGAGAAGAAGACCCGCGTGATGGGCGACAAGGAACGCCTGATCACCGCCTACCACGAGATGGGCCACGCGATCGTCGGGCACTTCCTCGAGCACTCCGATCCGGTCCACAAGATCTCGATCATCAGCCGCGGCCAGGCGCTGGGCTACACGATCTCGATGCCCCAAGAGGACAAGTTCCTCACGACGCGCGCCGAGCTGCAGGACACGATGGCGATGACGCTCGGCGGCCGCGCCGCCGAGGAGATCGTCTTCCAGGAGATCACGACCGGCGCGTCCAACGACCTCGAGAAGGTCACCGCGACGGCCAAGCAGATGGTCATGCGCTTCGGCATGTCCGAGCGCCTGGGCCCGCGCGTCTTCGGCCACGACCACGGCCAGCCGTTCCTCGGCCGCGAGTTCTCCTCCGAGCCTGACTACTCCGACGAGATCGCCCGCGAGATCGACGACGAGATCCGCCGCATCGTCGAGTCCGCGCACCAGCGCGCCAAGGACATCCTCGGCGAGCACCGCGAGTCGCTGACCACGATCTCCGAGATCCTGCTCAAGCGCGAGACGATCGAGAAGGAAGAGTTCATCGCGCTGCTGGACGGCAAGACCGAGGAGGAGACCTTCGGTCCCGACGAGGTCGTCGACGAGCAGCTCCCGCCCGGCAACGCCCCGGCAGACCGCGCCGGCCGTGAGGCCCCGCGTCCCCTTCCGCGCCCCGGGCTGGCCGGCGGTGGGGTGGAGGCTCGCGGTTTGGACGCGCCCGAGCGTCCGAACCTCGCCTGACGGACGCCGCTCGCGGCGTCTCAGCCGAGGTCCGGCCCTCACCGGTACGTTTTTCAGCGTGCTTGTCCTCTTGCCGCCCTCCGAGGGCAAGCGTGCGCCGGAGACCGGTGCGCCGATCGACCTGGCGTCGCTGGCGTTCGCCGACGAGCTGGGCGCGCGGCGGGCCAAGGCGCTCGCGGCGCTCGTCAAGCTCGCGGGCGGCAGCCGCAAGCGGGCATTGGGGCATCTCGGGCTGACGGTCGGGCTGAGCGCGGAGGTCGATCGCGACGCCGCGCTGCTGACCGCGCCTGCCGCACCGGCCGCCGAGGTCTACACCGGCGTGCTGTTCCAGCATCTCGACCTCGCGACGCTGTCTGGCGCCGCGCTGGCGCGGGCACGCGAGCAGGTGCTGGTCGCCTCGGCGCTGTGGGGCGTCGTGGCGCTGGAGGACCGCATCCCGGCCTACCGCCTCTCGATCGGCGCGCGGCTGCCTGCGCTGACGCGCAGCGGCCTGGCTGCCTGGTGGCGCCCGGCGCTCGCCAAGGCGCTGCCCGACGAGCCAGGACAGTTGGTCGTCGACCTGCGCTCCGGCGGCTACGCGGCGGCCTGGCGGCCCAAGCAGGCGACGCTCGTCGAGGTCAAGGCCTCGACTGCCGACGGCAAGCCGATCTCGCACATGGCCAAGGCCGTCCGCGGCACGGTGGCGCGACGGCTGCTGCAGGCCCGTACCGCCGCGACCGAGCCCGCCGACGTGGCGCGCGCCGCCGACGGCGACGGCGTCGGTCGCGTCGAGCTGCACGCGCCCACGCGCGCGGGCGCGGCCTGGGTCGTCGACGTCATCGCGGCGCGCGGCGCCGCCTAAAGCGCGGGCGGCAACTCGGCGCAGCCGCGTCACTTACGGCACGCGGCGCCGCCTAAAGCGCGGGCGGCAACTCGGCGTAGCCGCGTCACTTACGGCACGCGGCGCCGTCTAAAGCGCGGGCGGCAACGCGGCGTCGAGGAAGTCGACGAGCGCGGTGAGCTCGTAGTCGCGCAGGTCACCGTCGCGTGCGGCGAGTGCGGCGACCGCCTTCGGTCCGGCGACCATGATCCCGTCGACCTCCAGCGGGTGTCGCCGCGCGGCGGACTCCTCGCCGTCGAGGCAGAGCGCGCCCTCCGCGGCAGCCAGCTCGCCCATCAGCTCCTGCACCGCCGTCACCCGCGCGCGGACCGCGGGCGGCTCGCCTGCGCTCCAGCGTGCGACGACCGTGACGCCGCCCGGGCCGATCGCGAGATGCTCGACCAGCGTGCCGTCCGGCAGCAGACGGTCATGGAGCATGACGACGGGGAGGTGGCGCAGCGCTCGCTGCAGGGCCCGGGCGAGGTCGTGCTCGTCGACGCCGTTGCGCATCAGCGCGGCTCGCCCCAGACCCCATCGACGTCGTGCGCGATCAAGAGCACTAAAATATCCCAGATCGGTTGACGCTTGGACATAACGATGAGCAGGACTGTCCATGCGAATGCCCTTCGGCGCACCCACCCGATCGTATGAGGTGATCCGCCCGCCAGTGGACAGGTCGGCCGATGCCGGACGGCACGGAATATCTTCTGCGCCATGGCACCGGAGCCGTTCGAGATCATGGGCGTCGTCAACGTCACGCCGGACTCGTTCTCCGACGGCGGCGAGTGGTTCGATCGCGACGAGGCCGTCGCCCACGGCCTGCAGCTCGTCGCCGATGGCGCGACGATCCTCGACGTCGGCGGCGAGTCCACGCGTCCGCACGCGCTGCCGGTGCCCGAGGACGAGGAGCTGCGGCGCACCGAGCCGGTCGTCCGCGTCCTGGCGCGCAGCGGCGCGCTCGTCTCGATCGACACGACCAAGCTCACCGTCGCCGAGGCCGCGCTGGACGCCGGCGCCCGCTACGTCAACGACGTCACCGCCTTTCGCGAGGCGCCCGACATGGCCGGCCTGGTCGCCGACCGCAACGCCCGCTGCTGTCTGATGCACATGCTCGGCGACCCGCGGACGATGCAGGACAACCCGCGCTACGCCGATGTCGTCGACGACGTCAAGGCGTTTCTCACCGACCGCGCCGAGTTCGCCGTGCGCGAGGGGATCCGCGAGGACCGCATCGACGTCGATCCCGGCATCGGGTTCGGCAAGACCCTGGCGCACAACCTCGAGCTGCTGGCCCGCACCGACGAGATCGTCACGCTGGGCTTTCGCGTCGTGATCGGGGTCTCGCGCAAGTCCTTCATCCACAAGCTCGCCGACGTCCCGGACCCGCACGACCGCGTCCCCGGGACGATCGCCGCCAACGTCATCGCGCTGGAGCGCGGGGCGCGCGTCTTCCGGGTCCACGACGTCGCGCAGGCGTCGCAGGCGCTGAAGGTCGCGAGTGCTACGTTCCAGCACGATGGCGCCTGACGAGGAACCGGACGACGAGCTCGAGCCCGACGACGTCGAGGATGACGCCGACTTCGAGGACGGGGCCGACCAGACCGAGGTGACCATCGAGGTCCGCGGCCTGTCGCTCTACACGCACCACGGCGTCTCCGCCGCCGAGCGTGAGGTCGGTCAGCGGCTGGTCCTCGACATCCGCCTGGAGGTCGGCGACTGCGATGCGACGGTCACCGACATGGTCGAGGACACCGTCGACTACGGCGAGGTCTGCAACACGGTCTCGCTCGTCGCCCAGCAGCGCTCTTACAAGACGCTGGAGCGCCTCTGCAGCGCGGTCGCCGACCGCCTGCTGGACGAGTACCTCGGCCGACGAGGTCTGGGTCAAGGCGGCCAAGCCCGAGCCGCCGATCCCGCTGCCCGTCGACGAGGTGAGCGTCGAGGTCTGGCGCCAGCGCGGCGGCGACGACGACTGAGCGGCGTCGCATGACGATCACGCCGTCGACGACCCTCTTCGAGCAGGACACCGCCGTCACGCCCGCGGGCGACGGCGTCTGGCATGCCACGATCTCCGATCGGTGGGCGGTCCCGCGCGGCCCCAACGGCGGGTACATCGCCGCGCTGATCCTGCGGGCGCTGGAGGCGGCGGTCGACGACCCCGAGCGCGCGCCGCGCTCGCTGACGCTGCACTACCTGCGGCCGCCCGTCGCGGGCAAGCCGGCGCAGATCCACGTGACCGTCGAGCGCGCCGGGCGCACGCTGACGTCGCTCAGCGCCCGCCTCGTCCAGGACGAGCGCACCATGGTCGTCGTGCTCGCCGCGTTCGGCGCCGACTTCCCGACGGCCGTCGAGTACGCGACGGCCGCGCCGGACGTCGGGCCTCCGCCGGACAGCCTGAACACCTTCGCGCCCGCACCCGGCATCCCGGAGATCGCGCTGCGGGTGGGGACGGCGCCGCGCTTCGGTCCGGGCGCCGGCTCCGGGCCTGGCGGCGAGCCGCTGGCCGGCGGCTGGCTGCGGCTGGCCGAGCCGCGGGTCGCCGACGCCGCGGCGCTCGCGTTCTACGCCGACGCGTGGCTGCCCGCGCCCTTCTCGGTGCTGGAGCAGCCGGTGCCCGCTCCGACGATCGACCTCACGATCCACTTCCGCGCGCGGCTGCCGCATCCGGGCATGGCCGACGACGCGCCCGTGCTCGCGCGCTTCTCGTCCTCGACCTCGCACGGCGGCTTCTTCGAGGAGGACGGCGCGATCTGGGCGCCGGACGGCACGCTGCTGGTCCAGAGCCGTCAGCTGGCGCTGCTCCTGCCGGGAGCATGAGCACGGCGCACCTGGGCCTCGGCTCCAACCTCGGGAATCGGCGTGCGCTGCTGCAGGCCGCCGTCGACGGCCTGGCCGAGCGTGGGGTGCGCGCCACCGCCTCGTCGTCGACCTACGAGACCGATCCCGTCGGCGACGTCCTCGACCAGCCGGCGTTCCTCAACGCCTGCCTGGCGGTGGAGACCACCCTGGAGCCCGACGCGCTGCTGGACGTCGTCAAGGACGTCGAGCGTGCGCTCGGCCGCACGGTGTCAGGGCCCGGCTACGTCCGCCACGGCCCGCGGCCGATCGACGTCGACGTGCTGCTCCACGACGGGCGCGAGCACCGCTCCGAGCGCCTCACCGTCCCGCACCCGAGCCTGCCCGAGCGCCGCTTCGTGCTGATCCCGCTGCTGGAGCTGGACTTCACGCTGACGCTGCCCGACGGCGCGCGTCTCTCCGACGCGCTGGCCGCGCTGCCGGTTACCGAGGGCGTGCGGCGGGCGGGTCCGCCGCTGCGCCTGCCCTGACGACCGGCAGCCCCTCGTCGCAACGGACCTCGAGCTGGACGAGGTCGCCGCCCTCGTGGTCCATCTGCAGCGTCGTGTGCTCGATCGCGAAGCGGTCGCGCAGGATCTCCTGCAGCGTCAGGCGCGCCTGGTGGCAGTCGCAGTCGCGGCCGACGACGACGTGCGCGGCCAGCGATGGGAAGCCCGAGGAGACCTCCCAGACGTGGAGGTCGTGGACCTCGACGACGCCCGGCGCGCTCGCCAGCGCCAGGCCGATCTCCTGCACGTCCATGCCGCGCGGCGCGGCCTCCAGGAAGATCCGGCCCGACTCGCGCAGCAGCCCGAACGAGGCGTACAACATGATCGCGGCCACGAACAGCGCGGCGATGCCGTCGGCCTCACGGAAGCCGGTGAGCAGGATGACGGCGCCGGCGATCGCCGTGGCGATGAACGCGGCGAGGTCGGTCAGCAGGTGCTGGTAGGCGCCCTCGATGTTGAGCGAGCTGCGGTTGGCGCTGGCCAGCGTCCACGTCGCGGCGAGGTTCACCACGACGCCGACCAGCGCGACGATCAGGACGGCGGCGCCCTCGACCTCGGGCGGGTTGATCACGCGGCGCACACCCTCGACGACCACGAGCAGCCCGAGGACCAGCAACGTTGCGCCGTTGAACTGGGCCGAGAGGATCTCGGCGCGCTTGAGGCCGAAGGTGAAGGCGCCGCGCGCGGGGCGGCGGGCCAGGTTGATCGCGACGAGCGCCAGCGCGATCGCGGCGGCGTCGGTGAGCATGTGGGCCGCGTCGGAGAGCAGTGCCAGCGACGAGGCGGCGATGCCGACGGCGACCTCGACGGCCATGAAGGCCAGGATCAGCCCGAGGGCGATCGCGAGCTTGCCGCGGTCGGCGTCCTGGGCGATCTCGTGGCTGTGCCCGTGGCCGGCGCTGTCGTGTGCGTGATCGTGGCTGGAGCCCACGATCACAAGGCTAGATGGTTGCTGCGAAACCGAGCGCGACCACGCCCAGGCGCATGGCGCGTCAACGATCTCGTCTCCCGGCGCGGTGTCGCGGGCCTCAGGCCGCGAGGCCGGCGATGAGCCGGTCGATGATCTGCTCGACCTCGGCACGCGCCGTGTCGGGGTCCTGGGAGCGGGCGATGTAGAGGGCGCCTTCGTCCATCGCACCGAGCAGCAGGTGCGCGAGCGGCGTGATCGGCTGCTGGGCGATCAAGCCCACGTCCATGCCGGCCTGCAGGACCCCGACGATCAGGCCGAGGCCGTGGCGGAAGCCGATCTCGCGCCAGCGCTCCCAGCCCAGGACGGCGGGGGCGTCGAGCAAGATGATGCGCTCGATCTCCGGTTCGGCGCAGACGGCCAGGAAGGCGTGGGAGCCGGCGCGCAGCGCGGCGAGCGGGTCGGTCGCCGCGGCCAGCGCGCCTTCGGCGATGCGCTGTGTCGTCTCGGCCTCGACCTGCTCGAAGACCGCCTCGAAGAGCTGCTCCTTGTCACGGAACTGGTGGTACAGCGCGCCGCGGGTCATGCCCGCCGCACGGACGATCTCCTCCGTGCCGACAGCGGCGTAGCCGCGCTCGGCGAAGAGGGCGCGGGCGGCGGTCAGCAGCCCGTCGCGCGTCGCGCGCGAGCGCTGCTCCTGCTTGTTGGTGGATTTGCTTTCCATACAGTCTGTATGTAAGTTGCGTACAGGCTGTATGCAATCTACCTGGAAGGCCTGACGCGATGCCCGAGCTGACACTGCAACAGGGGACCATCCGCTACCGCGACGAAGGCACCGGCCCGACGCTCTTCTTCGTCCACGGCGCGCTCGTCGACGGCCGCCTGTGGGAGCCGGTCGTCGAGCGCCTGCGCGATCGCTTCCGCTGCGTCGTTCCCGACCTGCCGCTCGGCTCCCACGAGCTGCCGCTGAAGGCGCACGCCGACCTCTCGCCGAGCGGGCTCGCCGCGCTGGTCGCCCAGATCATCGAGGCGCTCGACCTCGAAGACGTCACGCTGATCGGCAACGACACCGGCGGCGCGCTCTGCCAGCTGCTGGTCGTCGCCGAGCCCGAGCGCATCGGTCGTCTCGTGCTGACCGACTGCGACGCGTTCGAGGACTTCCCGCCCAAGGCGTTCAAGCCGCTGGTCGCCGCCGCCAAGGTTCCCGGCGCGCTGCGGGCGATGCTCCAGCCGATGCGCGCCAAGTCGGCCCGCCGCCTGCCGCTGGCCTACGGCTGGTTGACCAAGCGCCCGGTCCCCGACGACGTCATGGACGGCTGGACGCTGCGCGCGCTGCAGGACCCGGGGATCATGGCCGACCTGCGCAAGGCGCTGAGTGGGCTGAGCCCGGACGTCTTGTTGGACAACACGCCCAAGTTGACGTCCTTCGACAAGCCGGTCCTGCTCGTCTGGTCGCGCGAGGACAAGTTCTTCAAGATCGAGAACGCGCATCGCCTCGCCGCGGTCTTCCCGAACGCGCGCGTCGAGGAGCTGACCGACGCCTACGCCTTCGTCAGCTGGGACCAGCCCGATCGCGTGGCCGAGCTGGTCGGCGCGTTCGCCGGTCAGGCGGCCGGCAAGGTCGCGGCCTGAGCCGCGGCCTGGACCGGGAGCGCGCCCGTCGGCACGGATGCCGTCAGCTGCGGGAACCAGCGGAAGGCGAAGTCCTTGGCGGGACGGCCGTCGATCAGCGGCCGGACGTCCTCGAGGGCGTAGAGCAACCGGACCGTCGGCGCGATCTGCAGGTCGGCCGCGTTGGGCTGCTCGCCGTTGAGGACGCCGTCGGCGATGTACTGGTCGACCTGGTCGAGGTACCCGGGAAGCGCCGCGAGGTCGGCGCGCACGGCCGCGTCGTCGACATTGTTGAGGCGGCGCTCGATCGGCAGGACGACCTTGGAGAGGGCGACGACGACCGGCATCGGCAGCTTCGGGCTGCGGGCGCCCTCTTGGAAGCCGTGCATGGCGCGTGGGTAGACCGTGAAGGCCGCCCACAGCATGCGGCGCGGAACGGACTGGAAGACGTCGTTGCCCCAGCGCTCGGCCTCCTCGATGGCGGCGGCGCCTGCCGGGCCCTCGTAGAGCGGCGGGGAGGCGACGCGCCGTTCCAGCGCGCGCAGGATCGCGCGTGAGCCCTGAACCTTCTCGCCGTCCTCGAAGCGCACGCCCGGCACGGTGCGATCGCCGAAGAGCGGCTTCATGATCACCGGCTGCATCGAGATCGGGGAGCTCGACGCGCTTGAGCGGAAGCCCCTTGATCTCGAAGGCCTTCTCGACGGTGTCGCACGGATGCGAGCCATGGAGGACGTAGATGCGGGCGGGCATGCACGGACCCTAACCGGTCGCCGGTGTTGGCATGATGCGCGCCGATGCTCCTGGTCGTCGACGTCGGCAACACGCAGACCCACTTCGGGACGTTCCGCGGGGACGAGCTGATCGAGCACTGGCGCTTTGCGACCGTGCGCACGTCGACCGCCGACGAGCTCGGCGCCGCGCTGCGCAACCTGCTGGAGCTGCGCGGGGTCGGCCTGGCGGATCTCAGCGCGTCGATCGTCTCCTCCACGGTCCCGCAGCTGGAGCCCGAGTGGCTGGCGATGGCCGGCCACTACCTCGGCCATCGCATGCTCGCCGTCGGGCCCGGGATCCGGACCGGCATGCCGATCAAGATCGACAACCCGCGCGAGCTGGGCGCCGACCGCCTGGTCAACGCCGTCGCCGCCTACGAGCGTCTCGGTGGCCCGTGCATCTCGGTCGACTTCGGCACCGCGGTCAACTTCGACGTCGTCTCGGTGCAGGGCGAGTACATCGGTGGCGTGCTGATGCCCGGGGTGGAGATCTCGCTGGACGCGCTGACCAGTCGCGGCGCCAAGCTCCCGCGCATCGACCTCGTCGCGCCCCGGCGCGCGATCGGCAAGGGCACGGTCGACGCGATCCGCTCGGGCGTCGTCTTCGGCTTCGCCGCGGCGGTCGACGGGCTGATCTCGCGCATCCAGGAGGAGCTCGGCGAGGAGGCGTCGACGATCGCCACCGGTGGGCTGGCGGGTGTGGTCGTGCCGCACACGCATGCGATCGACGGGGTCGACGACCTGCTGACGCTCAAGGGGCTCAAGCTGTTGCACGAGCGCAACGTGAGCTGACCTGCCCACCCGGGGGCGAGCTTCGGGCGCTGCGGGCCTAAGAGCGGCATGGAGCTGCCGATCGTCGTCGCCCGCACACCGCTCGCCCGCCTGCGCGGGCTGTTGCGTCATCGAGAGCCGCCGCCGTTCGCGCTGCGGCTCGAGCGCTGTCGCTGCGTGCACACCTTCGGGATGCGCTTCGCGCTGGACCTGCACTGGCTGGCGGCCGATGGCGCGACGCTGCGGATCGACCGCGGGGTGGCGCCCGGTCGCGTCCGTGCCTGCCGCCGCGCCCGGGCCGTCGTGGAGGTCCCGGTGGGCGCGTCTATCCTGAGACCTTCGTGACGACGCCTCGCCCTGCCCTCACCGACCCCTGGGAGCTCGCCGGCATCCGCGTGCCCAACCGCGTGCTGCTCGCGCCGCTGGCCGGCATCGGCAACTGGTTCGTGCGCCTGCAGGCGGCACGTCATGGGGCAGGGATGGCCTACAGCGAGATGGTGTCGAGCTTCGCCATCCACTACGGCAACGAGAAGACGCTCACCGAGCTGCTGCGCGTCCATCCCGACGAAGGTCCGACGGCGCTGCAGCTCTTCGGGCAGGACCCCGACGTCATGCGCTCCGCGGCGGCCTACGTGGCCGAGCACGTCCCGCAGGTCGACGTCATCGACCTCAACATGGGCTGCCCGGTGCCCAAGGTCTGCAAGACCGGTGCGGGCGCCGCCATGCTCAAGGATCCCGACACGGCCGTCGCCGTCGCGCGGGCGGCCGCCGAGGGCAGCGGCAAGCCGGTGACGGTCAAGCTCCGCTCCGGCTCGGTGCCCGGGGACACCAGCGGCGTCGATCTCGCCCATCGCCTGGTCGCCGAGGCGGGCGTCGCGGCGATCACCTTCCATCCGCGCTCGGCCAAGGTCCACCACGCCGGCGTGCCCGACTACGACCTCGCGGCCGAGCTGGTCGCGAGCCTGCCCGCGCCCGTGATCCTCACCGGTGGCCTGCACACGGTCGCCGAGGTGCAGGACGCTTACGAGCGCACGGGGGCGGCCGCCGTCATGCTCGCCCGCGGCTCGCTCGGCAACCCGTGGCTCTTCGAGCAGCTGCTCGGCCGCCGCGACGAGGACCCCACCGTGGCGGAGATCCTTGCCGAATGGCACTGGGTCATCGATCGTGCCGAGGAGCATCTCGGCCCCGAGCGCGCCGGCCGCTATCTGCGCAAGTTCCACCCGTGGTACGTCGACCGTCTCGACGGCGGCAAGAGCTTCCACATCGCGCTCCAGCAGACGCACAGCGTGGCCGATGCCCGTGCCGTGCTCGCCGCGCACGAGTCCACGCTGCTGGTCACCTGAACGCCGGCGTCTCGGACATCTGACCCGTCGCCGGGTCCGGTCGGCGTTCTGGACACACCGCAGGCTGCCGTGCGGCGGTCCAGCAGGCGTTTCTTGCGCCGCTATACTGCCGCGCTCGCTGGGCTCGGAGGGTCGCCGCAGGCGGTTCCGGGCTTGGACCGGTCTACCTCCCTCACTATGCCCCGAGACGTCATCCTCACCCCAGAAGGCCTCACGAAGCTCAAGGACGAGCTGTCGCACCTGCAGGCCGAGGGCCGCCGCGAGGTCGCCGAGCGCATCAAGGAGGCACGGGACTTCGGCGACATCGCCGAGAACGCCGAGTACGACGACGCCAAGAACGCACAGGCGATGCTCGAGGCCAAGATCGCCCAGCTCGAAGAGCGCATCCGCGCCGCGACGGTCGTCGACCCCTCGGAGCTCTCCAGCGACATCGTCGGCGTCGGCTCGATCGTCCACGTCAAGGACGAGAAGACCGGCAAGTCGCAGAAGTTCACGATCGTCGGCTCGGCCGAGGCCAACCCGGCGGAGGCCAAGCTCTCCAACGAGTCGCCCGTCGGCCGCGCCCTGCTCGGTCACAAGCGCAACGAGACGGTCTCCGTCTCGGTCCCCAAGGGGCCGGCGCGGAAGCTGAAGATCACCAAGATCGACGTCGGCGTCTAGGCTCTCCCGCCAAGATGGCTGAGCCCGACGCAAAGCCGGGCGAGACGCCCGAGCCCGAAGATCACAACGCGCTGCTCGCGGTCCGGCGCGCCAAGCTCGACGCGCTGCGCGCCGCAGGCGTCAACCCGTTTCCGCCGGACTTCCCCGGCGTCGTGCCGACCGCCGACGTTCGCGCCGCCCACGAAGGGCTCGAGGCCGGCGCCGAGACCGAGTCGACCTATCGCGTCGCCGGCCGCCTCACCCAGCGCCGCGGCCAGGGCAAGATGGCGTTCCTGGATCTCGTCGACCGCTCCGGGCGCATCCAGCTCCAGGCGCGTCTCGACGTGCTCGGCGAGGAGCGCATGTCGCGGCTGCTCGACCAGCTCGACCTCGGCGACATCATCGGCGTCGACGGCACAGCGTTCGTCACCCGGCGCGGCGAGCTGAGCCTGCGCGTCGACGACTACACCGTGCTGGCCAAGGCGCTGCGCCCACCGCCGGACGCTCACTACGGCCTGCGCGACGTCGAGACCCGCTTCCGGCAGCGCGAGCTCGACCTGATGGCCTCCGAGGAGGCCCGCGCGCTCTTCGTCACCCGCGCGAGGATCATCTCGGCCGTGCGCCGCTTCCTCGACGAGCGCGGCTTCGTCGAGGTCGAGACGCCCGTTCTGCAGCCGCTCTACGGTGGGGCGGCGGCACGTCCGTTCACTACCTACTTCAACGCGCTGGACCGCGACTTCTACCTGCGGATCGCGACCGAGCTGTATCTCAAGCGCCTGATCGTCGGCGGCCTCGAACGGGTCTACGAGCTGGGCAAGGACTTCCGCAACGAGGGCATCTCCTACAAGCACAACCCCGAGTTCACGATGGTCGAGTGGTACGAGGCCTATGCGGACTACGAGGACATGATGCGCGCCGTCGAAGAGCTCTTCCCGGCCGTGGCGGCTGCCGCCGATTACGTCGGCGACATCAACTTCACTGGCCCTTACCGCCGCGTCGGTCTGATCGACGTCATCCAGGAAACCACCGGGATCGACGTCATGGCGCACCCGACCGGCGCCGAGCTCGCCGCCGCCATCAAGGCGGCGAAGATCGACATGCCGACCGACGACCTGGAGTGGCCCGGCCTCGTCGACGACCTCTTCTCCAAGCAGGTCGAGCCGACGCTGATCACGCCGACCTTCGTCATCGACTACCCCAAGGCGCTCAGCCCCTTCGCCAAGGACCACCGCAGCAAGCCGGGGCTGGTCGAGCGCTTCGAGGTCTTCGCCAACGGGATGGAGGTCGGCAACGCCTTCACCGAGCTCAACGACCCCGACGAGCAGCGCGCCCGCTTCGAGGCCCAGGTGCGGCTCGCCGAGGCCGGCGACGAGGAGACCACGCCCTATGACGAGGTCTTCGTCCAGGCGCTCGAGCACGGCATGCCCCCGACGGGCGGCATCGGGATCGGGATCGATCGACTGGTCCTCCTCCTGACCGGTCACAAGTCGATCCGCGAGATCGTGCTCTTCCCCGCAATGCGCGACTGATCGCCGGCGAAACCCTCACCTCGCAGGACGTTCGCAGCCCGCAAGGCTCCGACAGGCCCTGCGGTAAACTGATCCATGCCCGCCGAACGGACCCGATTGACTCATCCTCTCGGCCTTTGTAGCCGAATAGGTGGGTAGATCGGGTAACTCGGTGACCTCCAGCACCGTTTTGCTCCTGTCGACGATTTTTTCCATCCGGACCACCTCTTCGACCGACCGCTAGCGAATCTCCCCCCGCGCAGTAGGAAGGACGTTCCCCAAGATGTTCGAGCGATTCACAGAGCGAGCCCGCCAGGTGGTCGTGCTCGCCCAGGAAGAGGCGAGGACGCTCAAGCACAACTACATCGGCACCGAGCACATCCTGCTCGGCCTTCTCCGTGAGGAGGAAGGGCTGGCCGCCCGCGTCCTTGAGTCCCTTGACATCACCGTCGAGCGCGTGCGCGCGCAGGTGGTGCGCATCGTGGGCTCGGGCGAGGAGGTCACGTCCGGCCAGATCCCGTTCACGCCGCGCGCCAAGAAGGTGCTGGAGCTCGCCCTGCGCGAGGCGTTGAGCCTCGGTCACAACTACATCGGCACCGAGCACATCCTGCTCGGCCTGGTCCGGGAGAACGAGGGCGTCGCCGCCCGCATCCTCCTCGACTTCGACGCCGACTCCGAGAAGATCCGCAACGAGGTCATCCGCATGCTGTCGGGCCCGGGCGGCCGCCGCCAGGGTGGCCAGGCCGGCGCCGGCGCAGGCGCCGCGGGTGGCGCGGGCACGGGGGAGGGCAAGAAGTCCTCCAAGCTGCTCGACCAGTTCGGGCGCAACCTGACCAAGCTCGCCTCCGACGGCAAGCTGGATCCGGTCGTCGGTCGGGAGACCGAGATCGAGCGGATCATGCAGATCCTCTCCCGTCGCACCAAGAACAACCCGGTGCTGATCGGCGAGCCCGGCGTCGGCAAGACCGCCGTGGTCGAGGGCCTGGCCCAGCGGATCACCAACGCCGACGTCCCCGAGCTGCTCAAGGGCAAGCAGATCTACACGCTGGATCTCGCGGCCCTGGTCGCCGGCTCGAAGTACCGCGGCGAGTTCGAGGAGCGCCTCAAGAAGGTGATGAAGGAGATCACCCAGCGCGGCGACATCATCCTGTTCATCGACGAGATCCACAATCTCGTCGGGGCCGGCGCCGCCGAGGGCGCGATCGACGCCGCGTCGATCCTCAAGCCCGCGCTGGCGCGTGGCGAGCTGCAGACCATCGGCGCCACGACGCTGGACGAGTACCGCAAGTACCTCGAGCGCGACTCCGCGCTGGAGCGGCGCTTCCAGCAGATCCGCGTCGACCAGCCGTCTCCCGAGGAGACGGTGCAGATCCTCAAGGGCCTGCGCGACCGCTACGAGCAGCACCACAAGATCGAGATCACCGACGAGGCGCTGGAAGCAGCCGCCGAGTTGGCCGACCGCTACATCTCCGACCGCCAGCTGCCCGACAAGGCCATCGACCTCATCGACGAGGCCGCGTCGCGCATGCGCATCAAGTCGATGACCTCGCCCCCTGTCTACCGGGAGCTCGAAGAGGAGATCGAGGAGACGCGTCGCGCCAAGGAGGCCTCGATCGAGGCCCAGGAGTTCGAGAAGGCCGCCAACCTCCGTGACAAGGAGCGGCGCCTGACCAACAAGAAGCGCGAGCTCGAAGAGCAGTGGGAGGCCGGCGAGGCAGAGGGTGCCGAGCGGCCGGCCATCGGCGAGGAGGAGATCGCCGACATCGTCTCGATGTGGACGGGCATCCCGGTGTTCAAGCTCACCGAGGCCGAGACCCAGAAGCTGATGCGCATGGAGGACGAGCTCCACAAGCGCGTCATCGGCCAGCACGCCGCCGTCGAGGTCATCTCGAAGGCGATCCGCCGCTCGCGCGCCGGACTGAAGGACCCGAAGCGCCCCACGGGCTCGTTCGTGTTCCTCGGCCCGTCGGGCGTCGGCAAGACGGAGCTGGCCCGCACCCTCGCCGAGTTCCTGTTCGGTGACGAGGACTCGATGATCCGCATCGACATGTCCGAGTACATGGAGAAGCACGCGGTGTCGCGCCTCGTCGGGTCGCCTCCCGGCTACATCGGCTACGACGAGGGCGGTCAGCTGACCGAGGCCGTGCGGCGCAAGCCGTACTGCGTGCTCCTGCTCGACGAGATCGAGAAGGCGCACCCGGACGTCTTCAACATCCTCCTGCAGATCCTGGAGGACGGCCGTCTGACCGACTCCCAGGGGCGCACGGTGGACTTCCGCCACGCGATCGTGATCATGACCTCCAACATCGGGGCGTCGGAGATCGCGCGCAACACGCCGCTCGGCTTCGCCGTCTCCGACGACGAGACGGGCATGACCTACGACGACATGAAGCTGCGGGTCATGGGCGAGCTCAAGAAGGTCTTCCGGCCTGAGTTCCTCAACCGCATCGACGACGTCATCGTGTTCCACAAGCTGCAGCGCGACGAGATCAAGACGATCGTCGAGCTGCTCCTGCGTCGCATCCGCGAGTCGCTGGCCGAGCGGGAGCTCCAGCTGGAGCTGTCCGAGGAGGCCAAGGACCTGCTGGTCGAGAAGGGGTGGGACCCGGCGATGGGCGCCCGGCCGCTGCGCCGCGCGATCCAGCGCTACATCGAGGACCCGCTGGCCGACTTCGTCCTGCGCGCCGAGCTGATGCCCGGCGGCACGGTGATGGTCGACAAGGCCCCCGAGGGCGACGAGGGTCCCGAGGTCACGCTGTCGGTGGTCGCGCCCAAGAAGCTGCCCAAGCCGGTTGGCGTGGGCGCTGCCGGTGGCGACGACGCAGCCGACGAGCCGGTCGAGGAGAAGGTGCTGCCGGGCGAGCCCGACGCATCGCACTCCGACACGCCGGACGTCGAGTAAGCGTGTCCCGCAAGACCTGAGGTGGTGCGAAGGGCGGCCTGCGAAGGCCGCCCTTCGTCGTTGTGTGACGGTTCTTGCGACGCGGCGTGCCGGTTTCGGGAAGGATGCGCTCATGGACACCGCACGGCTGAAGCGCATTCCGGTCTTCGCCGACCTGGACGACGAATCCCTCTCGAACATCGCGGCCCTCGCGGCCGAGGTCTCGGTGCCGGCAGGCAAGGAGCTCGTCCGCGAAGGCGACTACTCCTATGACGTGCTGGCGATCGAAGAGGGCACCGCGTCGGTGCAGCGCGGCGACGAGCACATCGCCGACCTCGGTCCCGGCGACGTCATCGGCGAGATGGGCGTCCTGGAGCGCTCGCAGCGCAACGCGACGGTCGTCGCGACCTCGCCCATGCTGCTCGTGACGCTGACCAGCTGGGACATCCGCAAGCTGCGCAAGTCGACGCCCGCCGTGGTCGACCACCTGCGCGGGCTCGTGGAGCAGCGCACAGAACACGCCTGACGCTCGCCCAGAGGGCGAGGTCAGGTCGCGGGTATTCGCCCAGAGGGCGAAACCCGCACCGCCCGGGGCATAGTCTGCAGCCATGGAGCCGCAGCCCGTCGTCGAGATCAAGGTCCGCGACGACGGGCCCTACAAGGTCACCGGCCCGGTACGGCTGATCGACGCCGACGGCGGGGTCTTCGAGGTCGAGGCCGGCCGCGCGATCGCGCTCTGTCGCTGCGGGCAGTCGCGCGAGAAGCCGTTCTGCGATGCCACGCACAAGAGCACGGGCTTTGCGAGCTGCCCGCGGGCGGCGCGCGCGTGAGCGGCCGCGGCGACTCCACGCGCGTCACGCACGCCGGCCTGCCCGATGGCGCCCAAGGCGAGCCGTTCCTGCCCGGCCCGACCTTCCAGTCCGCGAACCACTGGTCCGGCGATGGCGGCCCCGACGGCTACGGCCGGACCGGCAACCCGACCTGGGCCCGCTACGAGGCGGCGCTGGGCGAGCTGGAGGGCGGGGAGGCCGTTGTGCTCTCCTCCGGGATGGCCGCGGTCGCCGCGATCCTGCTGCCGCTGCTCCAGCCCGGCGACGTGCTTGTCGCGCCGTCAGACGCCTACCCCGGCGTGCGCACGATCGCCACCGACCAGCTGGTCAAGCGCGGCGTCGAGGTCCGGCTCGTGCCGTCAGACGACGCCGCGGTGCGCGCGGCGCTGCCCGGCGCGACCCTCGTCTGGATCGAGACGCCGAGCAACCCGGGCATGGTGCGCCTGGACGTCGCGGCGCTCGCGACCGCGGCACATGAGGCGGGCGCGCTGCTCGCCGTCGACGGCACGGTCGCGACGCCGCTGCGCGAGCGCGCGCTGGAGCTCGGCGCCGACTTCGCGATGGCCAGCGCCTCGAAGTACCTGACCGGTCACTCCGACCTCGTCCTCGGCTACGTCGCCACCCGCGATCCGGCACGGGCGCAGGCGATCCGCGCCTGGCGTGGGCTGACAGGTGCGATCCCCGGACCGTTCGAGGTCTGGCTCGCGCATCGCTCGCTGCCGACGATGGCCCTGCGGCTGGAGCGTCAGGAGGCGACCGCCCGGGCACTGGCCGAGCTCCTGGACGCACATCCGGCGGTGAGCGACGTGCGCTGGCCGGGCATCGGCGCGGTGCTCGTCTTCACGCTCGCCGACGCGGACACGGCCGAGCGGTTGTTGGGGTCCTTGAAGCTCGTCGCCGAGGCGACGAGCTTCGGCGGCGTGCACGCGACCGCCGAGCGTCGCGGGCGCTGGGGCACCGACGACGTCGCCGAGGGCTTCATCCGCCTCAGCGCCGGGATCGAGGACACCGCCGATCTGCTCGCGGATATGCGCAGCGCGCTCGACGCGCTCCACAATGCGAGGTAGCGTCGCGCCCCATGGGACGACGCACGACCTACACACCCGGGACGCCCTGCTGGGTCGACCTCGCCACGACCGACCCTGACGGTGCCAAGCGCTTTTACGGCGCGGTGTTCGGCTGGACGGTCCGCGAGGCGCCGGCGATCAGCTACACGTTCTTGGAGCACGAGGGTGCGACCGTCGCGGGGCTGCAGCCGCAGACCGACGAGCAGCGCGAGCAGGGCATGCCGCCGTCGTGGTCGATGTACGTGCGCACCGACGACGCCGATGCGACCGTCGCCCGCGCCGCCGAGCTCGGCGCGACGGTGATGAGCGAGCCGTTCGAGATCCCCGGAGCGGGGCGGATGGGCGTGGTGGCCGACCCGCAGGGCGGCGTCGTCCTGCTGTGGGAGCCAGGCGAGTTCGAGGGCGCCGCGGTGGTCAACGCGGTCGGCGCCTGGGCCTGGAACGACCTCCAGACGACCGACCCGGAGGGCGCCGCGCCGTTCTACGAGTCGCTCTTCGGCTGGTCGACCGCCGAAGTGCCGGGCAGCGACGGGATCTACCGCTCGATCGCCCACGAGGGGCGCAACATCGGCGGGATCATGCGCGCCCAGCAGGAGATCGCCCGGCCGTACTGGACCGTCTACTTCGGGGTGGCCGACGTGGACGCCGCGCTGGAGCGCATCGCGGCCGAGGGTGGGCGGATGCTCGTCGCGCCGATGGCGGTGCCCTCCGGCCGCTTCGCCGTGGCGCTCGATCCCCAGGGTGCGGTCTTCTGTCTGGTGGACGGCGAGTTCGACGACTGAGGGAGCCCGTCCCGCCCGCCCGCGCTGACGCCGCCGGGTCGGGCATGCTGCCCGGCCCGTGGCCGTCCTCGCCCTCAAGCTGATCCTCGCGCCGGCGTTCGTCGTCGGCGCGTCGCTGACCGCGCGGCGCTTCGGCCCGCGGATCGGCGGCCTGGTCGGCGGCCTGCCGGTCGTCGCCGGGCCGATCCTGCTGGTGCTGGCGATCGTCCACGACCGGGACTTCGCGGCGCGCTCGGCGACGACCTCGCTGCTGGGGCTCGTGTCGCTGGCGACGTTCGTCGTGGTCTACGGCTCCGTCGCGCGGCGCCTGCGCTGGCCGGGCGCGCTCGGTCTCGCCTGGCTCGCGTTCCTGGCCATGACCGCGCTTGCGTCGGCGTTTCACCTCACGGCGACGGTCGCGCTCGCGGTGGCCTTCGCCGGCTTCGTCCTGGGCCGCGCGGTGCTGCCGTCCCCGGCGACCGGGCCGTCGCCCGCCGCCATCGCACCGCCGTCCTGGGACCTGCCTGTGCGCGCCGTCTGCGCCGCCGCGATGGTGCTCGCGATCACCGCGGCCTCCGCGGGCCTCGGGCCGCGCCTCAGCGGCCTGCTGGCGCCGGCGCCGATCATCACCACCGTCCTGGCGGCCTTCACCCACGCGCAGCTGGGACCGGACGCGACGCTGCGGCTCCTGCGCGGGATGCTGACCGGCTTCTTCGCCTTCGCGCTCTTCTGCTGGACGGTCGCGCTCACCGTGCCCCACGCCTCGGTCGTCGCCGCCTTCGCGCTCGCGACCGCGGTCGCCGTGCTGACCCAGGCGGCGATCCTGGGGGGCGAAGCCGTCGGGTCCCGACCCTAGTCTCCGTGACCCCCATGGCCCGCCCGTCCACCATCCACGTCTGCTCCGCCTGCGGCCATGCCGAGGCGCGCTGGCACGGCCAGTGCCCGGGCTGCGGGGAGTGGAACACGCTGGTCGAGGAGCGGGCGCCGGCGCGCGCCGCCGGAGGTGCCAACGGCGCGGCGCGGCGTGCCGCAGGTGCGCCCACGCCCGTCGCGCTGCGCGATGTCCAGGCCGTGACGCACTCGCGGCTGTCGACCGGGATCGGGGAGCTCGACCGCGTGCTCGGTGGCGGCTTGGTGCCGGGCTCGCTCGTGCTGCTCGGCGGCTCGCCGGGCATCGGCAAGTCCACGCTCACCGGCATGGCCATGGGCAACCTGGCGGGTGCCGGTCGCAACACGCTCTATGTCTCGGGCGAGGAGTCCGCGGCGCAGATCCGGCTACGGGCCGAGCGGCTGGAGCACGGCGCCTGCCACGCGCTCGACGTCCCGGTGCTGGCCGAGACCGACCTCGACGCCGTGCTGGCGACCATCGATGCCCATCGTCCCGAGGTCTGCGTCATCGACTCGGTGCAGACCCTCCACGCACCCGACCTCACCGGTGCGCCCGGCTCGGTCGGTCAGGTCCGCGAGGTCGCCGCCCGGCTGATGCGGACCGCGAAGTCCGTCGGCACGACGGTCGTCCTCGTCGGCCACGTGACCAAGGAGGGGTCGATCGCGGGTCCGCGGGTGCTGGAGCACCTCGTCGACTGCGTGCTGCAGTTCGAAGGTGAGCGCGAGCGCACCTACCGCACGTTGCGCGCGCTGAAGAACCGCTTCGGGTCGACCTCGGAGACCGGCGTCTTCGAGATGAAGCAGGGCGGCTTGGTCGAGGTGCTGGATCCGTCGGCGCGGTTCGTGGGGGAGGCCACCGGCAAGCCGGGCTCGGTCGTGCTCGCGGCGATGGAGGGCAGTCGGCCGCTGCTGGTCGAGGTCCAGGCGCTCGTCTCCCCGAGCGAGATCGTGCCGCCGCGGCGCGTCGTCACCGGCATCGACCGCAACCGCCTCGCCCTCGTGCTCGCGGTCCTCGGCCGCCACGCCAACATCGGGACGGGCACCGCGGACGTCTTCGTCAACGTCGTCGGTGGCGTCCGCGTCGACGAGCCGGGCGCCGACCTCGCGGTGGCGCTGGCGGTTGCCTCGGCGCAGCGCGGCATCGCGCTGGGCACCGAAGGCCGCCCGCTGGCCTGCTTCGGCGAGCTCGGTCTGACCGGCGAGCTGCGCACGGTCGGCCATCCCGAGCGCCGCGTCGAGGAGGCCGAGAAGTTCGGTCTTCGCGACCCCGTCCATCCGGGCAGCTCGCGGACCCTGCGCCACGCCCTTCGGGCGGCCTTTGCCGCCGCGGAGCCCGTCGCGGCCTGACCGACCGTCCAGGCTTCAGGAACACCGTCCACCCGGTAAGGCCGATCTAAAGAAGCCCTGGTAGAATTGCCTTGATGGCGCAGCGATCCGGCGACGATCTGAACGAGCTGGAGAGCCGTCAGGAGCCTCGCCTGGTCAAGGCACTGGAGATGGTTGCGCCGGGCACCGCGCTGCGCGAGGGGCTCGACAACATCCTCCACGCGCACACGGGCGGCCTGCTCGTGATCGGTGACCACGACGAGCTCAGCTTCCTGTTCTCCGGAGGCTTCCAGCTGGACGTCGACTACACGCCGGCGCTGCTCTACCAAGTCGCCAAGATGGACGGGGGCATCGTCCTCAACGCCAACGCGACCAAGATCGCGATGGCCAACGTCCAGCTGACGCCGGATCCGACCGTCCTGACGCTGGAGACCGGCACGCGCCACCGCACCGCCGAGCGCGTCTCCAAGCAGACCGACGCGGTCGTCATCGCGATCTCCCAGCGGCGCGAGGTCGTGTCGCTCTACGTCGACGGCGCGAAGTACATCCTCGAGGACATCCCCGTCGTCCTGGCCAAGGCCAACCAGGCGCTGGCGACGCTGGACAAGTACCGCACCCGCCTCGACCAGGTCTCCACGCGCCTCACGGCGCTGGAGTTCGAGGGTGGCGCGACGCTGCACGACGTCCTGACGGTCCTCCAGCGCTCCGAGCTCGTGACGCGCATGGCCGTCGAGATCGAGCGCTACATCGTCGAGCTCGGCACCGAGGGCCGGCTGATCGAGATGCAGCTCGAGGAGGTCATGGTCGGCGTCGCCGCCGACAAGGCCGCCCTCATCCACGACTACTTGGCGGCGGACTCCGACGAGACGTTCGCCGCAGCGCTCGACCAGCTCGGGCGCATGCCCCATCAGGACCTGCTCGACTTCGGCCGCCTCGCCGAGCTGATGGGCTATGACCGCAAGCTGAACACCCTCGACTACCCGGTCTCGCCGCGCGGCTTCCGGATCCTGGGGCGCGTGCCCCGGCTCCCGAAGCTCGTCGTCGCCCAGATCGTGAAGGAGTTCGGGGGCCTCGACGAGCTGCTCGCCGCCACAGACGCGGAGCTCGAGACCGTCGAGGGCGTCGGAGAGATTCGTGCGAAGGACATCCGTGAGGGCCTTCGCCGGTTGCAGGAGATCAACCTCGTAGATCGGTACCTGCAGACCTGATCGTGGTCTCGGACGAGACCCGGCTGGAAACGCGGTCGCCATCCCCGGTGAGCGACCCAACCAAGGAGGACCATCATTCCCGGCAGCACCGAAGAGCAGATCCTGGAAGACCTCGACATCCCCGAGATCGTCAACATCGATTTCGAGATCGGCGACGATGTCGTATATCCGCATCACGGGGCCGGGCAGGTCCTCAAGAAGGAAGTCAAGAAGATGTTCGGTGAGGAGCGCGAGTACCTCACCATCAAGATCCTGCACAACGACATGACGGTCATGGTTCCCTGCGAGAACGCGGGCATCGCGGGCCTCCGTCGCGTCATCGACGAGGAGAGCGTGCTGAAGGTCCTCGCGGTGCTGCAGGACGAGCTGTCGGAGATGCCCAAGAACTGGAACCGCCGGTTCAAGCACAACCGCGACAAGATCAAGACCGGCGACATCTACGAGCTGGCCGAGGTCGTGCGCAACCTGGCGATCCGCGAGCATGACAAGGGCCTCTCGACCGGCGAGAAGCAGATGTTCACCCGTGCCAAGAAGATCCTCGCCTCCGAGCTGATGTACGCACTGGAGAAGAGCGAGGACGAGGCGGAGGCCTACCTCGACGACTTGCTCAAGTCGTCGGCCGAGCGCCTGGCCGCCGCCGCGAAGTAGCGCATCTGATGTCTGCGGTCGCGCTCGTCGTGGCCGCCGGACGTGGCGAACGCCTTGGGTCCTCCGGTCCCAAGGCGTTCGTCATGTGTGGGGGTCGTCCGATGCTGGAGTGGTCGATCGACGCCCTCAAGGCGGTGCCCGAGATCTCCCACATCGTCGTCGCGACGCCCCCGGGCGTCGAGGCGCCGGCCGGCACCAGTGGCGTCTTCGGCGGCGACGAGCGCTCGCACTCCGTGCGCGCGGCGCTCCACCACACGCTCGCCGGCGACCCCGTCCTCGTTCACGACGCGGCCCGGCCGCTGGTGACCCCGGAGATCATCCGGGCGGTGCTGGCCGGCCTCGACGCCGAGGCCGACGCGGCCATCGCCGCCTCCCGCGTGACCGACACCATCAAGCAGGACGACGGCACACCCACCGTCGCTCGCACGCTGGATCGCAGCGGGCTGTGGGCGATCCAGACGCCGCAGGTCTTTCGCCGCGACGTCCTGGAGCGGGCGCTGGCCCAGCCCCACGAGATCCTCGCCGCCGCGACCGACGACGCCTCGCTGGTCGAGACGATGGGCGGGACCGTCCGCCTCGTAGAGTCCCCGCGCGAGAACCTCAAAGTCACGACCCCCGACGACCTGCGCCTGGCCGACCTGCTGCTGCGCAGCCGTCGCTGAACAAGACCCTTCCCCATCACCTTGCTGACCGACTACCACGTTCACCTCCGCCCAGACGCCGAGAACACCACCGCCGCCGAGTACTTCACCGAGGCCAACGCCGAGCGCTATCGCGAGGTCGCCACCGACCGCGGTATCGCCGAGCTCGGCGTCGCCGAGCACGTCTACCGCTTCACCGCGGCGCTCGACGTCTGGCAGCACCCGCTGTGGGTGGAGAACGCCCGCGACGACATCGACCGCTACTGCGAGTTCGTCCGCGGATCCACTGACCTCAAGCTCGGTATCGAGGCCGACTTCATCCCCGGTCGCGAGGAGCAGATGCGCGCGCTGCTGGAGCGCCAGGACTGGGACTACGTCGTCGGCTCGATCCACTTCCTCGCCGACGGGGCGCTGGACTACGATCGCTTCGACGTGTGGAACTCCGCGCGCAGCGCCGACCACGTCTGGAAGACCTACTTCACGTGGCTGGGCGAGCTGGCGGCCAGCGGGATGTTCGACATCATGGCCCACCCGGATCTCGTCAAGCACTGGGGCAAGGAGCGCCCCTGGCCCGAGAAGGACCTGCGCTTCTACTACGACCTGGCGATGGAGCAGATCGCCGAGTCGGGCATCGCGATCGAGCTGTCGACCGCGGGGCTGCGCAAGCCGATCGGTGAGATCTACCCCGACCGCGCCTTCCTGGAGATGGTCGTCGACGCGGGCAACCCGATCGCCTTGTCCAGCGACGCGCACACGCCCGAGCAGCTCGGCTTCGAGTACGACCAGGCGCTGGAGCTGCTCAGCGACGTCGGCGTGACCGAGATCGCCGTCTTCGAGCACCGCAACGTGACGCTGCAGCCGATCGGGGCGACATGAGCGGCGTGCGCACCGGCATCGGCTGGGACTCGCACAAGCTCGTCGAGGATCGCAAGCTGATCCTCGGTGGGGTGGAGCTCGAGCACAGCCACGGCCTGCTCGGCCACTCCGATGCCGACGTGCTGACCCACGCGATCATCGACGCGCTGCTCGGCGCCGCCGGCCTGGATGACATCGGCGCGCACTTCCCCGACACCGACGCGGCCTACAAGGACGCCGACTCGCTCGTGCTGCTGCGCGACGTCGTCGAGCGGATCGCCGGCGCCGGGTTCCGGATCGACCACGTCGACACGACGGTGATCATGGAGCGTCCGAAGCTCTCGCCGCACCGCGGCGCGATCCGCGCCACGCTGGCCGCGGCGCTCGGCCTCGACGGCGCGCAGGTCAACGTGAAGGCATCGACCGGCGAGGGCCTCGGCTTCGTCGGTCGAGGCGAGGGTGTCGCCGCCCTGGCGGTCGCCACCCTCAGCTCGAACTAGGCCCGGCCGCCCGGGGTCCTACTCTTCCGCACTCATGCACGGCGACTTGGTGGTCCTCGCGGTCCTCGTCGGGGCCGGCGCCTTCCTCCTGCTCGCCGACCGGACGCAGATCCCGTACCCGATCCTGCTGACGGTCGGCGGGACCGCGCTCGCCTTCGTCCCGGGCGTCGACGAGTTCGTCCTGGACCCCGACATCATCCTCGTCGCGTTCCTGCCGCCGCTGCTCTACGGCGCCGCGTTCTTCACGTCGATCCAGGATCTGCGGGCCAACTACAAGCCGATCGGGCTGCTCGCGGTCGGGCTGGTCACCGCGACCACGATCACCGTCGCGGTCGTCGCCCACGCGGTCGTCGGGCTGCCGTGGGCGGCGGCGTTCGTGCTCGGCGCGGTCGTCTCGCCGACCGATCCCGTCGCCGCCGCCGAGATCGCCGTCCGCTCGCACGCCCCTCGGCGGCTGGTGACGATCGTCGAGGGGGAGTCGCTGATCAACGACTCCACCGGCCTCATCGCCTACAAGTTCGCGATCGCCGCCGTGCTGTCGGGAACGTTCTCGGCCACGTCCGCGCTGGGCGAGTTCGTCCTCAGCGCCGGCGCCGGCGTCGCGCTCGGGCTCGCGATCGGCTGGGTGATCGCCGAGCTGCGCAAGCGTCTCGACGACGCCCCGACCGAGACGGCCGTCTCGCTGCTCACGCCTTACATGGCCTATCTGCCCGCCGAGGCGCTGGGCATCTCGGCCGTGCTGGCCGCCGTCAGCGCCGGCCTCTATCTCGGCTGGCGCTCGCCCGAGCTGGTGACGCCGTCGACGCGGATCCAGATCGTGGGCTTCTGGGAGATCCTGACCTTCGGCCTCAACGCCGTGCTGTTCGTGCTCATCGGCCTGCAACTGCGGACGGTGATCGACGGCCTCGGCGAGTACTCGACGGGGCAGCTCGCCGGCTATGCCGCAGCCGTGGCCGGCACGGTGATCCTGACGCGGATGGCGTTCTTGTTTCCCTTCAACATCCTGTCGCGGCTGCTCGTCAAGAAGCTGCCACGCCGGACCGGTGAGCCGCCGCCGGACTTCCGGCTGACCGCGCTGCTGGGGTGGTCGGGCATGCGCGGCGCGGTCTCGCTGGCCGTGGCGCTGGCGATCCCGCTGCACACCGACGCCGGCGATCCGTTCCCCGGTCGCGACCTGATCATCTTCCTGGCCTATGCGGTGATCCTCGTCACCGTGGTCGGGCAGGGGTTGACCCTGGGCAAGCTGATCGACCTCGCCGGTGTCTACGACGACGAGGAGACCGTCGCCGAGCAGGAGGCGCGTGCCCGGATCGCCGCGTCGGAGGCGGCGATCGCCCGCATCGGCGAGCTCGAGCATCTGGACTGGGTGCGCGACGCGTCGGCGCAGCGCATGCGCCAGTCCTACGAGTTCCGCATCCGCCGCTTCGCGTCGCGGCTGGACGAGGACGACGACGGCGACATCGAGGAGGGCTCGCAGGCCTACCAGCGGCTGCGGCGCAAGGTCCTGGAGGCCGAGCGGGCGGAGATCATCCGGCAGCGCAACCGCGGCGACATCACCGACGACATCATGCGCCGCATCGAGCGCGACATCGACCTCGAGGACGCGCGCCTCGAGATCTAGCTTGACGCCGTGCCCAGCTCGGCACGCAGCTCCTCGATGATCGCCATCTGGCGATCGGCGAGCACGAGCGAGCGTTGTGGGCCGCGCATCGATGAGGCAGCGTCCCGGGTGCGCAGCGGGAGCTCGACGGTGAAGAGCGCGCCGCCCTCCGGGGCATCCCCGACCGCGATCGAGCCGCCGTGCAACTGGGCGATCTCGTTGACGATCGCGAGCCCCAGGCCGGTGCCGCCCGAGCCCGGGTCACGGCGATAGCGCTCGAAGATCACGGAGCGCTCATCGGCCGCGACGCCCGGGCCGTCGTCGGCCACCTGCAGGATCAGCCGCCCGGGGGCGGTGCTCAGCGAGCAGCGCACGACCCCGCCACTCGGTGCGTGGCGGATCGCGTTGGCGAGCAGGTTGCTGACGACGGAGACGATCTTCTCCTCGTCGGCGACGGCCGGCAGGCGGGCCGGCACGCCGATGCGCAGATTGAGGTCGCGCTGAGCGGCGATGCTGCGAAAGCCCTCGGCGCACGTGCGGACGATCGCGGCGACGTCGATGACGGCGGCCTCGAGCTGGAGCTCGACGTTCTCCAGGCGGGAGACCAGCATCAGGTCCTGCACACGGCGCAGCATCGTGTAGGCGTTGGCGCGGATGCGCGCGACGTCGTCGGCGTCCTCGGGCGCGAGCCGCCCGGCCTCTTCGAGGCGGGTGCAGAGGGCCAGCATGATCGACAGCGGCGACTTCAGCTCATGGCCGAGGTCGGCCAGCTGCTGACGGCGCTCGTCGTCGGAGGAGGTCGTGTCCACGATCACGTCGTCGGCCACGCTTTGCGCGCGGCTGCGCCACCAGCGCGACGACGTGCGGCGTCGGCGCTCGTCGTCCTGCGCGTCGTGGCTGTCCGACTCCACGTCAGCTTCGGTCCTCACAGGTGTTCATCCCCGTTCCGTACGACGTCGTGTCCTCCGGAAACTTGCTCAACCCATTGAATCGGCAGATCTGTGCCAGGGATGGGGGAACTTCCTGCCCCACTTGCCGCCGATGACCTCCCTCGCCCGGACGCATGCAAGTCACCCGCGGGTCGTCGGCCGTCGCCGTAGGTTTCGCTACGCACGGTCCGCCGGCAGGAGAGCCCTAGATCGTGCAACGCCGCGTGGAGCTGGGAACGCACCGGACGGTCCGTGCTCAGCGGCGCGTGGCCGCGTGGCGGTTCCCTTCAATCCCCAGGGAACCGCCTGCGCGGTCGCGACGTTCAAGATCCGCCCCGATTGTCCGAATTCCTGCATGGGGGTCAAAAAATACCCCACGGTGCAACCGGCTTTGCTCTTTTCTATGTCGCTCTATAGCGAGAGGCACCGGTTGTGGACGAGACCGGGAAGGGCTCATGGGGATGGAATTCAAGGTAGAAGGGGACGCGCCGCTGCGCGTCATCGTGGCGGACGATGATCCGCTCGCCCGACGCATGCTGCGCGACGTGTTGCAGCTTGCCGGGATCACGGTGATCGCGGAAGCCGGCAGCGGAAGAGAAGCGGTCGAGCTGACGGCGTATTACACGCCGGACGTCGTCGTGATGGATCTGATCATGCCCGGGATGGACGGGCTGGCCGCCATGAGCGAGATCCGGCGCACCGCGCCGGACGTGCGCGTGGTGATCCTCACCTCCAGCGACGACGACGAGGTCGGCCTGATGACGCTGCGCGCGGGGGCCTCCGGGTTCCTGTGCAAGAACGTGGGGATCGATGCCCTGCCGCGGGCGCTGCACTGCGCCAAGAACGGCGAGGCCGTCATCACCCGTCGTCTGACGATGCGGCTGATCGAGGACCTGCGCATGGTGCGGACCGACAGCGCCGGCTTGCGGCCGATCCGCAGCCAGCTCACGTCGCGCGAGTGGGAGGTCCTCGACCTCCTGTGCCAGGACCTGTCGACCGACGAGATCGCCGACCGCCTCGTGGTGTCGGTCGAGACCGTTCGCTCGCACGTCAAGAACGTCCTGCGCAAGCTCGAGGTGCGCTCCCGTCGTGACGCGGTCGCGGCGGCGTCGCGCCTGCGTGCCGGCATGCTCGAGGACGGGCTTCCGGCGCAGGAATGACGCCCGAGGAGCCTGTGCCTGCGCAGCAGGACGGCCTCGAGGCGTTCGCCGCCCTGGCGGCACATCAGCTCGGCGAGGCCATCGCGCTCATGCGCGGGGCCGCCGCCGTGCTGGAGCTGCAGAGCGGCACGTTGGGCAGCGGCGGGCAGGAAGCGCTGCGCGCGCTGAACGCCGGGGGCGATCGGGCCCAGCGCTACATCGACGACCTGCTCGACGTCGCGCGCGTGGCCCCCGATCCCGAGGGGCCTGCCCCCTCGGCCCAACTCGACTCGGCCTTCGACGGCGCTGCCGCCGAGCTCGAGAGCTTCCTGAGTCGCGTGCCCGTGCACGTCCAGCGGGAGCCGCTGCCGCGCGCGGCGCTCGAGCCGCGCGAGGCCCAGCGCCTCTTCGTCCACCTGCTGCGCAGCGCGCTGGCCGCCGGCGCCACGCGCGTCGGGGTCACCGGTCGCGAGGCCGACGGCGAGGTCGTCGTCGAGTTCTTCGACAACGGGGCGCCCGCGGAGATCGACCCCGACCGCCCCTCGCGCCCGTTCGAGCCCTTCTCCCGTCCACGCGGGCGGGGCGTGCTCATCGGCGCCGGCGTGAGCCTGGCGGTCTGCCGCCGGATCGTCGAGCGCCGCGGCGGCCGCATCGCCATGCAGGTCCGTGCCGACGGCGCGAGCATCGTCACCGTCGGGCTGCCGGCCGCTGCTCCATGAGCGCCTCGCTGCGCATCGTGCTGGCCGATGACGCCGCCGAGATGCGCGCCTTGCTGCGCTGGGCGCTGCAGCGCCGGCCGGAGGAGTCAACGGAGGAAGTTGTCGTCGTCGGCGAGGCCGCCGATGGCCGCGAGGCGCTGACGATGGTCGCCGAGCTGGTCCCCGACGTCGTGGTGCTCGACCTCCAGATGCCGGGCCCGCCGCCCGGGGAGCTGCTGACCGCGATGGCAGCGGTGGCGCCCGGCGTTCCGATCGTCACCTTCTCGGGCTTCGAGCCCGACCTGATCGCGCCCGTCGAGTCGCGGCTGGTGGCGCTGCACATCCCCAAGACGACCGATCTCGCGCTCGTGCGCGCGGCGATCGTCGACGTCGCCCGCGGTGCGGGCGACGCATGACAGCCCTGACAGCGCCTCCACCCACCCGCCATACTGGACCCATCGTGGCGCGTGGCGGACAGGATGCAACCCAGCCCGCGCGGGTCGTGGTGGTCGACGACGACGAGCGGCTGCGCAGCGAGCTGCGCGCCGCCCTGCAGGACGCCGGCCTGACCGTCATCGCCGAGGCCGACAACGGGCGCGACGCGATCGACCTGGCCGCGCACTTCCGGCCCGACGTGATGATCATGGACATCGTCATGGCCAACATCGACGGGCTGTCGGCCACCCGGGAGATCGTCGCGCGTGCGCCGAGCGTCCGGATCCTGCTGCTGACGGCCTCCGACGACGTGGAGCTCGGGATGGTCGGGTTGCGCGCCGGCGCCGCGGGCCATCAGGTCAAGGGCGGTCCGGTCGCCGAGATCGTCGGCGCGGTGGCGCGGATGGCGGCGGGGGAGCCCGTCGCCGGCCCCGAGCTGACCTGGCGGCTGATCGAGAGCCTGCGAGCGCTGCCGGTCGGCGGCCAGGGCGTCCGGCCGGTCCGCAGCAAGCTCACCCCACGCGAGTGGGAGGTCCTCGACCTGCTCTGCGCGGGCCTCTCCGTCGACCAGATCGCCGACGAGCTGGTGCTCGCGCGCGACACCGTCCGGACCCACGTCAAGCGCCTGCTGCGCAAGCTCGGCGCCCACTCGCAGGCCGAGGCGATCTCGATCGCCAACGGGATCCGGGCGACGTTCGCCGCCACCGAGGGCGACGCGCCCGACGAGCTGTAGGCGCGGTAGCGGCGTCGCCTGGCGACGTCGTGGAGGCATGGGGGAGGTGACTCACCCATTCGGGGCAGGACTCTGCCCCAGCGTGCAACCAGAACCTCCACGCGGTCGCGTCACGAAATCCCCTCCCGCCATGGCTCGCTGAGCCTGAAGATTGAGCTTCGAGAAATCACCGCCAAAGGTGCAGGACGCACAGGCGATGAACAAGCCGACGAGGCTGGGGTGAGCATGTTCACGGGGATTGCTGTCCATCGGGATCGAAACGGAATCTTCGATCACAGTGACAACACGGCCGGCGTTCGCTGATGCGGGTCGTCATCGTCGCCCCCGGCGCCATGGCCGCCGAGACGCTGCAGGCGTGCCTGCGAACGGTCCCGCCGTTCGCGATCGTCGGCTACGCGGACTCGCGGCGCTTCGTGCCCGCGCACGTCGCCAGCGCGTCGCCGCAGCTCATCGTCGTCGACGGGCGCGAGCCCTCGGACGAGCTCCTGGCGTGCGTCAAGCGGCTGCGTGACGCGGTGCCGCACACCAAGATCGTCATGGTCACCGCAGACGTTGACGACGCGTGGCTCGCCGAGGCGTGCCGGGACGGGCTCGACGCCGCGGTCTCGGTCAGGGTCGGCAAGCCGATGCTGGGCAGCCTCGTGCACCACATCGCGCTGGGCTCGGTCTTTCACAGCTTCGGGCGGGCGGCCGAGGTCGTCGACACGCTCCAGGCGGATCCCTTTGACCTGCTCACCGCCCGTGAGCTCGAGATCCTGCGGCTGGTGGCGAGCGGCGCCTCCAACAGTCGCGTCGCCTCGACGCTCTGGGTCACCGAGCAGACGGTGAAGTTCCACCTCTCGAACGTCTATCGCAAGCTCGACGTCGCCAACCGCACGGAGGCCAGCCACTACGCGCACGTCAACGGGCTGCTGGACGAGTCCCGCGATGTCCGCACGTTGCGCGCTGCCGACGCCGTCGTGGCGGCATAACGGCTCGGCCTGAAGGATGACCCTGCAAAGCGTGACACAGGCGGACCGTCGGGAGTCAAGCGTCCCGACCGTGGCGCTGCCCGGCCCGGTGGCGCTGCCCGCGCCGCCGTTCGCGGCGGCGCCGCTCAGCGAGGCGCGGACGCGCCTGGCGCGTGCGTCGACGCAGCGGCGCGTGCTCGCCTCCGCGGATGCCATCGGCTCGTTCGTCGCGCTGGTCGCCGCGCTCGCCGTGCTCGGCCGGACGCCGCCCCTGCTGCTGCTCGCGGTGTGGCCGCCGTTGACCGTCGCGCTGTTCAAGATCGCCGGCCTGTACGACCGTGAGGACATGCGCCTGCGGCACTCGACGCTGGACGAGGCCCCGCTGCTGATCCAGCTCTCGGGGCTGATGGCGCTGCTGGCCACGATCGCCTCGCCGTTGGTCTTCGGTGACGCGCTCGACGGCGGGCGGCTGGCAGGTCTCTGGCTCACGCTGGTCGTCGCGATCTTCGTCGCGCGGATCGCGGCCCGTGTGCTGACGGGCCGGCTGCTGCCTGTGGAGCGCTGCCTGGTGATCGGCAGCCTGGACCGCGCGGAGCAGATCCGCGAGAAGCTCGTCTCGGCCCGGCTGCGCGCCGCCGTCGTGGCGTCCTTGCCGCTGGAGGGCCACGATCGTCTCACTGGCGAGCACGCCTACCAGGCCATCAGCCATCTCGTCAGCGATCTGCGCGTCGACCGCCTGGTGATCGCGCCGGGCGCCGGTGATGACGGCGTGATCGCCGAGATGATCCGCGTCGGCCGCTCGCTGGGCGTGCGGGTCAGCGTGCAGCCGCGGATGCTCGAGGTCGTCGGCTCCTCGGCGGAGTTCGACGATCTCGGCGGCATGACGCTGCTGGGCGTCAAGCAGTTCGGGCTGCCCCGCTCGTCGCACGTCGTCAAGCGCGCCTTCGACGTCGTCGCCACGACGATCGGCATGGTGGCCATCGCGCCGGTCATGGCCGTGATCGCGCTGGCGATCCGCCTCGACACCCACGGGCCGATCTTCTACCGCCAGGTGCGCGTGGGGCGCGACGGTCACCACTTCTCGATCTTCAAGTTCCGCTCCATGGTCGTCGACGCGCATGCGCAGCGCGACAACCTGCGCGCGCTGAACGTCGCGGGTGACGGCCTGTTCAAGATCCCCGACGACCCGCGCGTGACGCGCGTCGGCGCGCTGCTGCGGCGCACCTCGCTCGACGAGCTGCCGCAGCTGATCAACGTCCTGCGCGGCGAGATGTCGCTCGTCGGCCCGCGACCCCTCGTCGTCGACGAGGACGCGCAGGTGCTCGGCCTGGACCGTCAGCGGCTGCATCTGACGCCGGGCATGACCGGACCGTGGCAGGTGCTGGACATGCGCGTGCCGATGGGCGAGATGGTCGGCCTCGACTACCTGTACGTCGCCAACTGGTCGCTCTGGCTGGACTTCAAGCTGCTGGTCCGCACCGGGCGCCACGTGGTGCGCGGCGGCAACATCTAGACCCGCGGAATCGCCGTGCAGCCCTCCGGTCACGGAGGATGAGATTCGGATGAACCTTGCCCTTGCGGCGAAGGTTGGCGCATCGGGTAGGGTATTCGGATCGCAATGCTCTCTACGTGCACCGGTGCGATGTCTTGACGGTGATCCTGCTGATCACCGTCATCGCCGTGGCCTGGACTGGCGTGGCGCTGGTGGCCATCGGCCTGTGCGCCCTCGCCGCTCGCGGTGATCGCCGCCTTCGCGGCGCCGCCGCGCAAGCTGCGGTCCGCGGCGAGTCCGCCGGCGGCCTGCGGCTCATCGCCTAGCGGCGAGCGCGGGCCTCAGACCGCCGTGGAGAACGGCGGGTCCTGCGGGAGTCGCTCGTTGCGCATCCCGGCCGCGCGCACGAGGTCGTCGAGCGTGAGCGCGTCGGCGTCGATGGACAGCGCCAGGCCGCGCCGGTCCAGCTCGTCGGCGATCTGGATCTGGTGGTCGTCGACGTGCTCGCCGTGCGCCAGCCGCCGGGGCACGAGGATCGGGCATCGGCCGACCTGCAGCGCCGCGAGCGCGGTGCCGACGCCGGCGTGGGCGACGACGACGTCGGCCTCGGCCATCGCGTCGATGAGCTCGCGCTCGGGGATCGCGTGCCGGCCCTCGATGCCGAGGTCGCTCACGTCGGTGTCGCCGGTCTGCCACAGCACCTCGGCCTCGGGCGGCAGGATCTCCTGCATCTTGACCACGAGCCGGCGGAAGCCGATGTCCTTGAAGGTCCCGAGCGTCACGACCGCGCGGCGGATCGTGGGCGGCGCCGCGACCGGCTCGCCGGGGGTGTAGACGTCGAAGACGCTGCCCCGGTAGACCCAGCGGTCGCCGGACCAGGCCGGGTACTGCGCGTAGCGGTTCACGCCGGGCAGCCGGCTGATGAGGGTGCCGGTCACGGAGGGGCCGGTGCTGCGCGCCGAGCTCTCGATGTAGTGGCACGTCAGGCCCCGCATCCGGGCGACCGCGAAGAAGGGCAGCGCGACGGCCGAGCCCGTGCTGACGACGGTGTCCACGTGGTTGGCGCGCAGGATGCGCGCCGCCCCGGGGAGGTTGCGCAGGATGTTGCGCGGGTCGCGCCCGCCGACGAACGGCACGAAGGTCACGTCCTCGCCGTCGAGCAGCGAGCGGCTCTGCGGCGTGTCGAACGTGGCCCAGTGATACGGACCCGCGACCGTCGTCAGGCGGGTGTGCAGCTGGTGCAGCTGCTTGAGGTGCCCGCCCGTCGACGCGACGAGAAGCGTGGTCAAGCCGGGACGTTCCAGGTACTCGTCGACCAGCGCGGCGGTGCTCTGGATGTTGCGCGCGCTCGACGCGCCGAAGACGATCGACTCGATGTTCGGCTGCGCGCAGACCCACTCGATGGCCTCGCGCGGCTCGATCGCGCCCGAGGCGAAGACCGACATCGCGATCGCGCGGAACTCGCGCTCGCGCAATGCCTGCTCGTAGGCCTCGAGCCCTCCGGACATGCGGAAGCCGATCTTGTTGATGTTCGAGCAGACGATCGGGTTCTCGACGCCGACCTCCTCGAGCACCGGGAGCAGCGCCGGGAGGTTCATGGTGATGAACCCGGGCTCGGCGTCGTAGCGCTCGCTCACGTGCTGGGCGAAGATCCGGAAGGCGTCCTTGAAGCCGAGGCCGAGCAGCAGGTCGACGACGACGTTCTGCAGGAAGATGACCGGCGTCTTCAGCCCGTCGAACATCTTCATCTCGGCGTCGATGAGCAGGGTGGTGAGGCCCTCGATGTCCTTCTTGGCCAGCGACGACCCGCCGCGGAAGGCGGCGTTGAGCAGCCCCTCGTCGGGCAGGAAGCGGCGCACGGCGCCGAGCATGCCGTCCTCGGTGACCGCGTTGGCGTACTTGTGGGCATAAGGCATGCCCGGGAAGAACGTGAAGTCCGGGTAGCGCTCCGGGTTGGCCCGGACGTGGTCGCAGACCAGCGCGATGCGCTCGTGGGTGGTGCACATGAACGTGCGCACGCCGCTGTCGTAGGCGGAGTCGAGGACGTCGATGACCGCGTCGATGTGCTGGAAGCGCATCGACTGGGCGCGCGCCTTCTCCTCCGACATGTGGTTGACGCCGAAGAACTGGTTGTCGCCGAACAGGAGCCGGTCCATCATGCGCCTCGCGATCCGTCGGTGGACATCGAGACCTGCGCGGAAGCGGCGGGCGAGCTGGCCTTGCGCTTCGCGCCCCAGCGCCGCCGGCGTCGCCGCGGCGACGCGGAGGCGAGGTCGGCGGCCGTGGTGTGCTCGGCGGTCGTCGCCGGGCCCTTGGCCGCGTCGGCCTTCATCAGCGCGATGACGCTGTCGGTGACGGCCGCCGAGGCGAAGGCGTTCTCGCCCTCGGCCTCGCGCGCGTGGACCCGTGCGACGAAGTGCTCGATCTGCGCGCTGTACTCCTCGCCGCGCAGGTAATAGCCGACCGGCTCGGTCAGCTCGGTGGTGTAGCGCACGTTCCAGCCGTGCTCGTAGCCGGCAGGCGGCGTCGCCGTGTCGCGCAGGAAGACCTGGCACTCCTGGCGGTCGGCGGTGATCCGGCCCTCGGTGCCCCAGACCGTGATCCGCGTCGTCATCTTGCGGTAGGACTCGTCGGACCAGTTGCAGGCGACCCGCGCCGTGAGTCCCTCGGGGTAGTAGAGGGTGGAGTAGACCTCGTCGTCGATCTCGTGCGAGAAGATGCTGTTGAGCACGGTGCCGCCGACGGCCGACGGCGCGCCGAGGTACCAGGTCAGCAGGTCGATCGGGTGCGCGGCGTAGTCATACAGGCTGCCGCCGCCCTCCTCGGCCTTGCTGCGCCAGGTGCCGCCCTTGGCCTTCAGGACGACCGGGCCGTAGGCCTCGCCGAGGACGTGCGTGACCCGCCCGATCGCGCCGGCGTCGAGCAGGCGCTTGACCTCGCGGAAGGCGCCCACGAAGCGGTTGTGGTAGCCGACCTGCGTCGCCAGGCCGCGCTCGGCGGCCAGCGCCGTGAGCTCCTGGGCATCGCCCGGGCTCAGCGTGAAGGGCTTCTCGCAGAAGACGTGGAGGCCGCGCTCGAGCGCGGCGCGCACCATCTGGGCGTGCATGCGCGACGGCGTGGCGATGACGACGCCGTCCAGCTCGACCTCGTCGAGCATCTTCTCGTAGTCGTTGTAGGCCTTGACGCCCGTGTACTTCTCGAGGACGCCGAGGACGTAGCCGGAGGAGTCGCACATGGCGACGAGATCGACGTCGGGCTGGGCGTTGATGATCGCTTGGTGCGACAGGCCCATCTTCCCGAGGCCGACGAGGGCCAGCTTGATCACGAGGCGCCTTCTGCCCTGGTGGTGCTCATGGGGAAACAAACGGTCAACGGCCTGCTGCGCTTCCGCAGCTCGCCGTCACGCTTGCGAGCGCCGCGCGAACGGCGGCGCGGCGAGGCCCAGCACGACCTGCAGCGCACGCCGCTCGCCGGCGCGGCGCTCCTCCGAGGCCCGGCGCGCCGTCAGGCCGACGAGGCGGACGAGGTGGTGGGCGGCCAGCACGGCGCGGTAGAGCGCCGCGCGGGGCGGCCCGAAGTGCTTGGTCGCGTACTCGAGGCGCGAGAACGACGCCTGTGCGGCCAGCCGCGGGTTCGGCGCCCCGCCGTAGTGCAGGATCTTCATGACCGGGAGGTGGCGCACGGCCCATCCCGCCTCGCGGATCCGCCGGCAGAGGTCGGCCTCCTCGGAGTACATGAAGAACCGCTCGTCGAAGCCGCCGACGTCCTGGAGCGCCTCGCGACGCAGGAGGAGGACCGCGCCGACGAGCCAGTCGGCGTCCTGCTCCTCGGCGTAGGCGGCCTGGTCCAGCTCACGCTCCTGCAGGCCCCGGCAGCCGGGCAGCCGGCGCAGGAGCAGCGCCTCTGACAGCGCCCGCAGGACGGAGGGATCGCGCCGGATGCTCTGCAGGCTGCCGTCGGCCTCCTCCTGGATCACGCTGGCGGCGCCGACCTCGGGCCGGGCGTCCATGGCGTCGATCAGCGTCTGGAAGCGCCCCCAGCGCACGACGGTGTCCGGGTTGAGGGCCAGGACGTAGCGTCCCCGCGCGACGGCGAAGCCCGCGTTGTTGGCGGCCGCGAAGCCGACGTTGGGCAGGCGCATGACCTCGATCTCGGGCCAGCGCGCCTCGATCGCGTCGGGCGTGTCGTCGGTCGAGCCGCTGTCGACGACGACCCACTCCGCCGCGGCGCCGTCGAGCTTGGCCATCGCGGACTCCAGCGTCTCCAGCGCGAGGTCGCGACCGTGGTGGGTCACGACCACGATGCTCAGGTCGGGCGCGCCCACGGGGCTGTGGGCCGGCTCAGCGTGCGGGGCGGAACGCGGCATCGGCGATCTCCCGGATGGTCGCGCTGTAGCCGCTCTCCGGATCGAGGATCCGGGTCACGGCCTCTGACCGCGAGCGCGCGTCGAGCTTGCGGAAGGCGGAGGAGAGGTGGGTCTTCACGGTGCTCTCGGCCAGGAACAGCGCCTGGGCGATCTCGCGGTTGGTCAGGCCGAGCGTGACGAGCGCGAGGATCTCCTTCTCGCGATGCGACAGCGGCCGCGGCGCGATCTGCCGGCTGAGGGAGATCGGGACGGTGAGCTGGCCGGCGAGCGTTGCGCGGGCGGTCGCCACCAGCGTGGTCTCGAGGTCGTCGTCCACGACGATGCCGGTGGCGCCGGCCAGCAGCACCCGCCGCAGCGAGGCGTTGGGCGCCCCGGCCGGCATGACGGCGAGGATGTGCGCGTCGGGATGGTCGCGGCCGACGGCGCGCAGCTCGGCGACGCGCTCGGCGTCGGTGCCGTGCGTCAGCAGCAGCAGGGCGAACGCGGGGCTCGCGGAGGTCGCGTCGTGCGCGGGGGTGACGCTGAAGCCGGCCTCGGCGAGAAGCCGCGACGCCCGATGGCGAGCGGGCTCGTCGCCTCCCATCACCGTCGCCGCGATCGCCTGAGGCGGAGGGGCGCTCTCGTGGTGGAGGGTCGCGATGGACATGTGACAAGAACGCAGCGACTCGTCTCCGGCTTGCGCGACGTCCGGGCGAGTCGTCTCGTGCGAGCGTGAGGAAGTCCTGGGCGTCCGTCCCCGTTGGTCTGTCGGATGGCGACCGACAGACGCGCAGCGAGGCGGCGCATCCTGGCCACGGCCGGGGTGAGCGCCTGCGTGGCGCTCCTGTGCGCGATCCTCAACAGTGGCGTCGTCGGCGGCTTCCCGCCCAAGCTCAAGCTCCACAACCTCCAGATCGCCGCGGCGACCTCGCACGTCTCCGTCGACCTGCCGGCCCCGACGCCGCTGCTGGTGCACCGACGCGCGACGCCTCCCGAGGACCTCGCGACGATGGTCAAGCGCGCCGAGCTCCTCGGCCGGGTCATGGTCACGCCGCCGGTGCTGGACCTCGTCGCCGGGCGCTGCGGGATCAAGCCAGACCAGCTGTCGGGGCTGGGACGGACGACCGCCGGCGTTCCCAGCGCGCTGACCGAGCCCGACAGCGAGCGTCGCGCCAGCGACATCCAGGACTCCAAGGCGCCCTACCGGCTCGAGGTGCAGGGGCGCCCGACCGTGCCGTTCATCGACGTCTACGCGCAGGCGCCGACGGTGGCCGGGGCGACGTGCCTGGCCGACGCCGCGCCGGCCGCGCTGAGCGACTACCTGCGGGGCCTGGCCCGCGCCGAGGGAACGCCGGAGCTGGCCATGCGGCTCGAGGGCAGCGCCCGCGGCGCCGTGGTCAACGGCGGCGCCACGGTGACGATCGCGGTGCTGACGTTCGTCACGATCTTCGGCCTGTCGTTCGCCCTCTTGGTCGCGCTGGCGCGCCTGATCGCATGGCGCCACCGCCCGCGGCACGAGCCGCCCGAGGACGCGGAGGTCGACCTGCCCGCGCCGCAAGCTCCCGACCCGGAGGAGCGGTGGGACGCGTGGCCGCACACGACGCGGCTGCTGCCGTGGACGCTGGCCGGCTTCATCGCCTTGCTGTGGCTGACGCCGTTCAACAACATCCAGTTGGACGCCTCGTTGCCGGTCGAGCTGCGGCTCGACCGACTGGTGCTGCCGTTCGTGGCGCTGGTCTGGCTGCTGGCGCTCGCCTCCGGAGGCCGGCTGGCGCCGCGTCTGCGGATGACCTGGATCCACGTCGCGCTGGGCGGCCTGTTGGCCTGCGCGTTCCTCAGCGTGGTCACCGACGCCCGCTACCTGAACCACTCGCTGGAGCTCCAGCTCTCGCTGAAGAAGCTGCCGCTGATCGTCTCCTACGTCTCGCTCTTCGTGATCGCGGCGAGCGCGGTGCGACGGGCCGAGGTGCGGCCGTTCATGACCTACACCTTGGGGCTCTCGATCATCTGCGCGGTGGGGATGATCTGGGAGTACCGGATGAAGCAGAACCTCTTCTGGGACTGGTCGGACAAGCTGCTGCCCTCAGGGATCTTCAGCATCAGCGGGGCCCTTCCCGGCGGGGCGGTCGACCATCTCGGACGGCCGGTGGTCCGCGGGCCGGCGGAGGTGCCGCTGGAGGCCGTCGCGATGCTGACGATGGCGATGCCGATCGCGCTCGTCCGGATGCTGCAGTCCTCGCGCTGGCGCGACCGCGTCATCTACGGCCTCGTCATCTGCGCGCTCGTCGCGGCGACGTTCGCCACCTATCGCAAGAGCGCGCTGGTCGCACCGGTCTCGGTGGTGCTGACGCTCGCGTACTTCCGGCGCCGCGAGCTGCTGCGCCTGGCGCCACTGGGCATGGTGCTGCTGGCGGTCGTCAGCTTCGTCTCGCCCGGCGCGCTGGGCTCGACGGTGAGCCAGTTCACGCGCTCTGATGCGACGGCGGTCCCGACGGTCAGCGACCGCGCCTCCGACTACGACGCGGTGCGGCCCGACGTCTGGAGCCACCTCATTCTCGGCCGGGGCTGGGGCAGCTACAACCACGACAGCTACCGGATCCTCGACTCCGAGATCCTCACCCGGACGATCGAGACGGGCGTGCTGGGCCTCATCGCGTTCCTGCTCGTGGGTGTGTCGGTGGTGCTCTGCTCCAGACGCGCCATTGCCTCGCGTGATCCCAGCTCCGCGCCGATCGCGCTGATCGGCGCGTCGATCGCGGTCGCGTTCCTCGTGATCGCCACGCTCTACGACACGCTGTCGTTCCCGCACCCTATGTACATCTTCCTGTACATGGTGGGGTTCGTCACGGTGATGCTGCCCTCCCGCGCGTCGCCCGGCCGGCGCCCGCTGTCCCGCGCGGCGCCTCCTGTCCCTGCCGAGAGCGCGGAGCTCTTCGGCGCCCCCGAGCCCGGATCGGCCGTCGGCGCGCAAGTGCCGGTCGCGCCGGCGCGTTGATCAGTCGTGGGACTCGGAAAGCGACTCTGGACGTTGTGGGGCCTGCGACCCTTCGTGGTCGTCAGCGCGCTGCTGGCCGGCCTGGTGGCGGTGTGGAGCGTGGCCGCCATCAGCCTCTCGCCGCTGCGCCTCACCCCGCGCGCCCTGGAGATGGCGACGGGCGCCACGCACGTCGTGGTCGACACGCCGCACTCGTCGATCCTCGACTTGCGCCAGAACACCTACAGCCTGGAAGCGCTGACCCAGCGGGCCGTCCTGCTGGGCAACGTGATGGCCAACGGCCGCGTCCGGGAGGCGATCGCCGAGCGGGCCGGCGTGCCGGTCGAGACCCTGCAGGTGTCGGCGCCGCTGACGCCCAAGCAGCCGCGCGCCCAGGTCGGCTCGGCGAACACGAAGCACACGAGCGACATCTTCAAGTCGACCGACCAGTACCGCATCAGCATCCAGGCCAACCCCACGGTGCCGGTGCTCGACATCTACTCCCAGGCGCCGACCGCGCACAGCGCCGCGCTGCTGGCCGACGCCTCGGTCAGCGCCCTGAGCGAGTATCTGGTGGCCCTGGCGGCCACCCAGCACATCCCGCCCAAGGACCAGATCCGGCTCCTTCAGCTCGGGCACGCCCGCGCGAACGTCATCAACAAGGGCATCGACTGGCAGGTCGCCTTCCTGGCCTTCGTGCTGTCGTTCTCGCTGGCGTGCGCCACCGCGATCTTCTTCTCCCGCGTGCGGCGTGGCTGGCAGACGGCGCGCCTCGCCGAGCAGCAGCAGGTCCCCGTGTGAGGCGACGACCGTGGAGCTGATGATGCTCCTGCGGCTGCTCTGGCAGCGGCGGATCCTCGTCGGCGTCGGCGCGGTCGTCTCGGTCGCCGTCGCGGTTGCGATGGGCCATGGCGCCACGCCGGCCAGCGGCCTCGCCAAGACCGGCGTCGTGATCGACACCACGGCCTCGCAGCTCGTGACCGACGCCCCGGCCAACGCGGCGACCCTGCCGTGGCGCGCGACGGTGCTCGGCATGCGGCTCGGGATCCCGGGCGAGCGCGCGCAGATGGCCCGGGAGGTCGGGATCCCGGTCGGGGAGCTCGCGGTCGTCGACACCGAGCTCGTCGCGCCCACGATCCCGGCGTCGCTGCCCCGGGCCGCGGCCGAGGCGGCCGCCGCGACCACCGAGCCCTACGTCTTGACCGTCCACACCGACGACTCGCTGCCGATCGTCTGGGTCGAGGCCGCCGGACCGGCTCCCGCGGCCGCCGCGCGCCTTGCCGGGGCTGCCGTGCACGCGCTCCAGGCCGGCGCATCGTCGCGCAACACGCCCGAGCTGCAGGGGCTGAGCATCCACCCCGTTGGCGCGACCCACGTGCGCGCGATTCCCGGAGGCCCCGGGCACAAGAAGCTCCTGGCGCTGGCCGTGATCGTGTTCGCGCTGTGGATCGTGGCCCTGACCGTCGGCCCGCTGCTCCGCGGCATGGCGCGCACGATCAGCGCCGACCGCGCGCCGGCCGTCTGAGCGGCCGATGCAAGATCCCGGGTCCGCGGACCGTTGAATGATGACCATGGGCAACTGCAAGGAACGGAGAGCTCGATGAACCGCTGGGACTGCTCGCGGACCACGGAGGGACGACGATGAGCGGCCTGGGCCGGGTGCTGGTCACCGGCGGCGGTGGGGCGATCGGCTCCAACGTGACCGACGAGCTGGTGCTCGCGGGCGCCGAGGAGGTCATCGTCCTCGACAACTTCGTCCGCGGCCGCCGCGAGAACCTCTCCTGGGCGCTGGCCAACGGGCCGGTCCGGCTCGTCGAGGGCGACATCCGCGACCAGGCGCTCGTCGCCGAGCTGACGCAGGGCATCGACCTCGTCTTCCACCTCGCGGCCATCCGCATCACCCAGTGCGCCGAGGAGCCGCGGCTGGCCCTCGAGGTCCTGGTGGACGGCACCTACAACGTCTTCGAGGCCGCGGCCAACGCCGGCGTGCGCAAGGTCATCGCCTCGTCGTCGGCGTCGGTCTACGGCCTGGCGGACCAGTTCCCCACGCCGGAGGCCCAGCACCCCTACGCCAACGACACGTTCTACGGCGCGGCCAAGGTGTTCAACGAGGGCCTGTTGCGCAGCATGAAGGCCATGAACGACCTCGACTACGTGGCGCTGCGGTACTTCAACGTCTACGGCCCGCGCATGGATGTGCACGGCCTGTACACGGAGGTGCTGGTCCGCTGGATGGAGCGCATCACCGAGGGCCTGCCGCCGCTCATCCTCGGCGACGGCCGGCAGACGATGGACTTCGTCTCGATCACCGACATCGCCCGCGCGAACATCCTGGCGGCGCAGGCCGACGTGACCGACAAGACCTACAACATCGCCTGCGGCGTCGAGACGAGCCTGCTGGGGCTCGCCGAGATGCTGCTGCGCGTGATGGACTCCGACCTCGGCGTCGAGTTCGGTCCCGCGCGGGCCGTCAACGGCGTCACCCGCCGCGTGGCCGACACGTCGGCCGCGCGCGAGGACCTCGGCTTCGAGGCCGAGCTGGGGCTCGAGGACGGGCTGGCGCAGCTCGTCGACTGGTGGCGGGGCGACCGGGCCGGCGCGCCGGTCGTGCCGGCGCGCACCATGGTGAGGTCGTCCTGATGCAGATCCCGTTCACCAAGCCGTACCTGCGTGGCGACGAGGGCGACGCCGTCGCCGCGACGATCGCGACCGGCTGGGTGTCGCAGGGTCCCCGGGTCCAGGAGTTCGAGGCGGCGTTCGCCGCGCGCGTCGGCGCGCCGGAGGCCGTCGCGACCACCAACTGCACGACGGCGCTGCAGCTCGCGCTGTACGTGTCGGGGGTCGGTCCGGGCGACGAGGTGATCGTGCCGTCGATGTCGTTCATCGCCACCGCCAACGCGGTCTGGCAGAACGGCGCCACGCCGGTCTTCGCCGACGTCGACCCGCGCACCTACAACCTCGATCCCGCCTCGGCCGAGCGGGCGATCACGCCGCGGACCAAGGCGATCATGCCGGTCCATCAGCTCGGCCTGCCGGCCGACATGGATCCGTTCCTGGCGCTGGCCGACGCCCATGGGCTCGCGCTGGTGGAGGATGCGGCGTGCGCCATCGGCGCGCGCTACAAGTCCCGGCCGATCGGGTCGTTGGGGCCGCTGGCGTGCTTCTCGCTGCATCCCCGCAAGGTGATCACGACGGGCGAGGGCGGCATGATCGCCGTGCACGACCCGGCCATCGCCAACCGCCTGCGGCAGCTGCGCCAGCACGCCATGGACGTCTCGGACCTGGCGCGCCACGGTGCGCGCGACGTCGTCATCGAGTCCTATCCCGAGCGTGGCTGGAACTGCCGGATGACCGACATGCAGGCGACGCTCGGCCTCTGCCAGATGGAGCTGCTGGACGAGATCCTCGTCGACCGCGCGCGGTTGGCGGCCCGCTACACCGAGGCCCTGGAGCAGATCCCGTTCCTGGATCCGCCCTACGAGCCCGAGTACGCCGAGCGGACGTGGCAGTCCTACGCCGTGCGGCTCACGCCCGACGCGCCGATCGGCCGCGACGAGCTGATGCGGTCGCTGCTGCAGGACGGCATCCCGACGCGGCGTGGGGTGATGGCCATCCACCTGGAGGCCTCCTACGCGGGCGCGGACGTCTCGCTGCCGCACACCGAGGCGGCCGGCCGCGAGTCGCTGATGCTTCCGCTGTTCCCCGGCATGTCCGACGAGCAGCAGGACCACGTGATCGAGCACGTCGCCCGGCACGTCGCGGCCGTCGCGGCGTGAGCCCGACGCCCCTGCTGGTGCTGGGGGCCGGCGGGCTGGCGCGCGAGACGCTCGAGCTGGTGCGGGCGATCAACCGGTTCGCGCCGACGTGGGACGTCGTCGGGGTGCTCGACGACGATCCCGCGCGGCACGGCACGACGGTGGGCGGGGCCGTGGTGCTCGGCGCTGCGGAGGCGGTGCACGAGCATCCCGACGCGCTGGTCACCGCCTGCGTCGCCTCGCCGGACGATCCGGGGCGCCGGCTGCGCCTGGTGGCCCGGCTGGGCCTGGCGCCGGAGCGCTACGCGACGCTGGTGCACCCGGCGGCGGTCGTCCCGACGTCGGCGACGCTCGGCCCTGGCTGTGTCCTGCATGCGACCACCGTGCTCACCGCCGACATCACGCTCGGCGCGCATGTGGCCGTCATGCCCGCGGTCGTCATGACGCACGACGACGTCATCGGCGATGGGGTCACCTTCGGCGCCGGCGCGCGGCTGGCGGGCGGCGTCATCGTCGAGCGGGGCGCGTATGTCGGCTCCGGCGCGCTCATTCGCGAGGGCGTCACGGTCGGCGAGGGCGCGGTCGTCGGCATGGGCGCGGTCGTGACCCGACCGGTCCCCGCCGGCGAGGTCTGGGCCGGCGTCCCGGCCCGGCGCTTCCGGGCTTCCGGCCCCGCGCCGGCGGCCTGAGCGTCCCTCAGTCGTTTTTCCGTCGTATAGCCATCGTCCTCGCGGACGCGATGGGCCTCGCCGCCCGTTAGTGCATCAGATGGAGATCGCAAAGGCACTGATTCTGGCCGGACCGGGGCGCCGCGACGGCGCCTGGCCGACGTCAGGCGACGAGCCGCGGGATCTGTTCCCGGTCGCCAACCGCCCGATCCTGGTCCACAACCTGGAGGCGCTGCGCGCCGCGGGCGTGGATCAGGTCGGCATCGTCGCCGACCGCGAGGCGGCGGAGCCGATCCGGCGCGCCGTCGACGACGGGGCGGAGTGGGGCCTCGCGGTGCGATACCTCGACGCGGCGCCGCGCGCCGCGATCGGCGACGCGCTTGCGGCGGCGGGAAGCTTCCTGGAGGGCGGGCCTGCCGTCGTCCAGCAGGGCGACGCGCTGCTGGGCGAGCAGCTCCACGACCACATCGCGGCGTTCGGCCGTGAGCAGCTCGACGCGCTCGCGCTGCGCCTGGCGCGCCCGATGCCTGCGCCGGTGCCGGCACGGTCGCCCATGCCGTGGTACGTCCTGAGCCCGCGAGCGATCTCGCTGCTGGGTGACCAGCCCCAGCCCGGCGTGAACCCGATGCGTGGCGTGCGCGAGCAGGGCGGTCGCGTGCGCGTGCAGGAGGTCGACGGATGCATGCCCTGCGAGGGCGACGTCGATGGGCTGCTGGAGGGCAACCGCCGCATGCTCAGCGGCCTCCAGGCGTCGATCGTCCCGGGGTCGCTGCGCGACTCCACCATCCAGGGCGCCGTCGAGATCCACCCGACGGCGACCGTCAGCCGCAGCCTCGTGCGCGGCCCGGCGATCATCGGCGCCGGCGCCCAGGTGTCGGACGCCTACATCGGCCCGTACACGTCGATCGGCGCCGGCGTGATCATCGAGGACGCCGAGATCGAGCACTCGATCGTGCGGTCCGACGCCGAGCTGCGCTTCGTCGGGACGCGCCTGGAGTCCAGCGTCATCGGCCGCCGCGCCCGGATCGTGCGCGGCTTCCATGTCCCGCGGGCGATCCGCGTCGCGATCGGCGATGGAGCCGAGGTCGCGCTGGCATGAAGAACCCATCCGAATCTCCACCTGTCGTTCGTGAGCATTCCTGCCGGCCCGGCACGTTGATGCAGCGGATCCGAATCACCTCAGACAAGGCGAACCTTTGATGACTGCTCAGCTCGCGAGCCGCTCCACCGGGCGTATGGCGACGAAGTTTCCGATGTTGGCGGCAGGTTTTGCCGCCCTGCTCGTCGCGCTGCTCGCGTTCGCCATGGCTCCCCAGGCCTCGCTGGCCGACGCCTGCACGGCGCCGGTGACCAGCCCGGTCGCATGCGAGAACCTCCAGACGGGCAACGATCCGCTCGAATGGGAGGTCGACGGCTCCGGCGACGACAACATCCAGGGCTTCGCCACGTCGCAGAGCGTCAACAAGGGCAGCGCGATCTCCTTCAAGGTGAAGTCGACGACGCCGAGCTACCACATCAACATCTATCGGCTCGGCTACTACGGCGGCCTGGGCGCGCGGCTCAAGCAGTCCAACATCACGCCGACCAACACCACCGCCCAGCCGGCCTGCCAGACCTTCTCCGACACCGGGCTCGTCGACTGCGGCAACTGGAACGTGTCGGCGTCGTGGACCGTGCCGAGCACCGCGGTCTCGGGCGTCTACATCGCCAACCTGACGATGAACAACCACGTCGAGGGCAGCGACCAGGGCATCAGCCAGGTCGTGTTCACCGTCCGCGACGACGCCAGCCACTCGGACCTGCTCTACCAGACCTCCGACGAGACCTGGCAGGCCTACAACCAGTACCCGAGCACCATCGGCAACAGCCTCTACACCTGCAGCCTCTGCCCGCCCGGCAACCCGCAGGCCTACCAGGGCGCCTTCAAGGTGTCCTACAACCGGCCGCTGACGACCGAGACCGACAGCCCGGGCTCGTCGCTCTTCAACGGGTCGGAATACTCGATGATCCGCTTCATCGAGCAGAACGGCTACGACGTCAGCTACTTCAGCGGCGTCGACACCAACAGCCGCGGCACGCTGATCAAGAACCACAAGGTCTTCATCTCCAGCGGCCACGACGAGTACTGGTCGGCCAACGCCCGCGCCAGCGTCGAGGCGGCCCGCGACGCCGGCGTCAGCCTGGCGTTCTTCAGCGGCAACGAGATGTTCTGGAAGACGCGCTACGAGCCCAGCCAGGCCGGCACCAGCACGCCGGACCGCACGCTCGTGGCCTACAAGGACACGCACTTCAACGCGCCGACCGATCCGGTCGAGTGGACGGGGACGTGGCGCGACCGCCGCTTCACCGCCGGCAACCTGCCCGAGAACGCGGTCACCGGCCAGTCGTTCGTGGTCAACGCCGGCACCTCGACGATCACCGTTCCCTACGCCTATCGCCAGCTCCGACTGTGGCGCAACACGGCCGTGGCCACGCTTGCGCCCAACACGAGCCTCTCGCTCGCTCCCGACACGCTGGGCTACGAGTGGGACGTCGACGCCGACAACGGCTTCCGTCCTGCCGGCGCCTTCCGCGTCTCCTCGACCACGGTGGCCGGTGTCGACGCCTTCACCGACTACGGCACCACCGTCCAGAGCAACAGCACGGTCACCCACAACATGACCGAGTACCGCGCCGCCAGCGGCGCCTTGGTCTTCGGCGCAGGCACCGTGCAGTGGGCCTGGGGCCTCAGCGACTGGAACGAGCGCACGCCCGACCGCAACATGCAGCAGGCGACGATCAACCTGTTCGCCGACATGGGCGCACAGCCGGTCACGCGCCTGTCGACGCTCACCGCGGCGGCGAAGTCGACCGACACGACGAAGCCCACCTCGACGATCACCAGCCCGCCGAGCACCGTCGCCGACGGGACCAAGGTCACGCTGACCGGCTCGGCCTCTGACGTCGGCGGCGTGGTCGCCGGCGTCGAGGTGTCGACCGACGGCGGGACCACGTGGCACCCGGCCACCGGCACGACGAGCTGGTCCTACGTGTGGACCGCCCACGGCGTGCCATCGGCCTCCGTCAAGGTCCGCGCGACCGATGACACCGGCAACATCCAGACGACCACGGCGAACGCCACCGTGACCGTCACGTGCCCGTGCTCGATCTTCGCGGCCTCCACGCCGGACCTCCCCGACGCGGGTGACAACACGCCCGTCGAGGTCGGCATGAAGTTCACGTCCGACACCTACGGCTCGGTGACGGGCGTCCGCTTCTACAAGGCGGCCACCAACACCGGCGCGCACACCGGCAGCCTCTGGTCGGCCAGTGGCCAGCGCCTCGCGCAGGCCACCTTCAGCAGCGAGTCCGCCTCCGGGTGGCAGACGGTGACGTTCTCCTCGCCCGTGACGGTCCTGCCGAACACGACCTACATCGCGTCCTACTACGCGCCCAACGGCCACTACTCGGCCAGCCGCGACTACTTCTGGCGCGCCCCCGCGCCGGGCCCCAACGGCGGCTCCCTGGCCGACAGCGGTCCGCTGCACGCGCTGCGCACCACCGCCACGAGCGCCAACGGCGTCTACGCCTACGGGCCGGCGAGCTCGTTCCCGACCAGCTCCTCGAACTCCGGCAACTACTGGGTCGACGTCCAGTTCACGCCGATCGCGGCGCCGGGCGCCGTGAGCAACGTGACGGCCACCGAGCGCGGCCGCACGTCGGCCGGCGTCTCATGGTCGGCACCGACCACCGGTGGCGCGCCGTCGTCCTACAAGATCACGCCGTACATCGGCAACACGGCCCAGACGGCGACGACCATCACAGGCACGCCGCCGCTGACGACGGCGACGATCACCGGCCTCACCAACGGGACGACCTACACCTTCACGGTGCAGGCGATCAACCCCAACGGGTCCGGCCCCGAGTCGGCGAAGTCCAACACCGTGCGACCGCTGAACGCCGTCGCGCCATCGGCGCCGACGAACGTGACCGCCCAGCCGGCGACGCGCTCGGCGCGCGTCAGCTGGTCGGTGCCCGACGTCGACGGCGACAGCGCGATCGTCGGCTACACCGTGACGCCCTACATCGGCGCGACGGCGCAGACGCCCGTGCAGGTCGACGCCTCGACCACGAGCACGACGCTCACCGGCCTGAGCAACGGCACGGCTTACACGATCAAGGTCGCGGCCCGCAACGGCGTCGGGACCGGCCCCGCCGGGACCTCCTCGGCGATCACGCCGGCGGCGACGATCTTCGAGTTCGCGACCCCCGGCACGATCGACGCCGGTGACCCGGACCCGGTCGAGATCGGCGTCAAGTTCAAGCCCGATGCCAACGGCACGGTGACCGGCGTGCGCTTCTACAAGGCCGCCACCAGCACCGGTCCGCACATCGGCAGCCTCTGGACCACGAGCGGGACCCGCCTGGCACAGGCGACGTTCACCAACGAGACGGCCTCCGGCTGGCAGTCGGTCACGTTCGCCTCGCCGGTCGCGGTGACCGCGGGGACGACGTACATCGCGTCGTACTTCACGCCCACGGGCCACTACTCGGCCACGAGCGGCGGCCTGACGTCGGCGGTCGACAACCCGCCGCTGCACAGCATCTCCGACAACGTCAGCTCCAACGGCGTCTACGCCTACGGCACCAGCAGCTCCTTCCCGTCGAGCACCTACCACGCGGCCAACTACTGGGTCGACGTGATGTACGTGATGCCCGCACCGGGGCAGGTCACCGGCGTCACCGCCACCGCGGCGCGGCGCTCGGCGACCGTCTCGTGGTCGGCGCCGTCCAGCGGTGGGCCCGTCGCCCGCTACGTCGTCACGCCGTTCATCGGCACGACGGCGCAGACGCCGACGACGTTCCCGACCGGGAGCACGACCGGCACGGTGGACTCGCTGACGGCCGGCACGGCGTACACCTTCTCCGTCCATGCCGAGAACGACAGCGGCTCCGGCGCGGAGTCGGCGAAGTCGGCCGCGGTCACGCCGACTGGCGCCACCGCGCCCACCGCGCCCACCGGCGTGTCGGCCGAGGCGGCGACGAGCTCGGTGCGCGTGAGCTGGACGGATCCGTCCAACGACAGCGGCAGTGCCATCACTGGTCACACGATCACGCCGTACGTCGGTGGCGTCGCGCAGACGCCGGTGCAGGCCGGCGCGTCGGCGACGACCGCGACGATCACGGGCCTGACGAACGGCACCTCCTACACGTTCACGGTCACGCGGACCAACGGCATCGGGACCAGCCCGGAGTCGGCCGCCTCGGCCGCGGCGCAGCCGCGGGCGACGATCCTGGACTTCACCACGCCGGCCAGCGCCGACGCGGGTGACACGAGCCCGATCGAGCTCGGCATCAAGTTCAAGGCCGATGTCGACGGCTCCGTGACGGGCATCCGCTTCTACAAGGCGGCAGCCAACACCGGGACGCATGTCGGCAGCCTCTGGTCGATCGGCGGGGCACGCCTGGCTCAGGCGACGTTCACCGGCGAGTCGTCCTCCGGCTGGCAGACGGTGACGTTCGCGACCCCGGTCGCGGTCACCGCCGGCACGACCTACATCGCGTCGTACTTCGCGCCGAACGGGCACTACTCGTACACGGGCGGCGGTCTGGCCTCCGGCATCGACAACGGCGTGCTGCACGCCATCGCCGACAGCGCGAGCCAGAACGGCGTCTACGCCTACGGCTCGGTCAGCAACTTCCCGGCGAGCTCGTTCAACGCCGCGAACTACGGGGTCGACGTGCTGTTCGCGGCGGCGCCGGTGCCCGGCACGCCGTCCAACGTCACCGCCACGGCCGGCCCGCGCTCGGCGGTCGTGTCCTGGGACGCGCCGTCCGGCGGTGGCGCTCCCGACTCCTACAAGATCACGCCCTACGTCGGCTCGGTCGCGCAGGCGTCGACGACGGTGACGGCGCCGGCCACCTCGGCGACCGTGAGCGGGCTCACCGACGGGACGGCCTACACGTTCACCGTGACGGGCAAGAACGGCGGCGGGTTCGGACCGGAGTCCACGAAGTCCAGCGCCGTGACCCCGACGTCGGGCACGACGCCGTCGGCGCCGACGAGCGTGTCGGCCCAGCCGGGGAGCTCCTCGGCCCTGGTGAGCTGGACCGCTCCGCCTGAGTCGGGCAGCGCGATCACGGGCTACACCGTGACGCCGTACATCGGTGGCGCCGCGCAGGCGTCGGTGCCCGCGAGCGGGTCGGCGACCAGCGCCTCCGTGTCGGGCCTGACCAACGGGACCGACTACACGTTCAAGGTCACCGCGACCAACGGCGTGGGCACGGGCCCGGCGGGCACCTCCGGCTCCGTCACGCCGCGGGCGACGATCTTCGACTTCGCCACGCCGGCGACGGTTGACGGTCAGGACGGCAGCCCGATCGCGCTCGGCGTCAAGTTCAAGGCCGACGCGGACGGGTTCGTCACGGGCGTGCGCTTCTACCGGGCGGCCGCGAACACCGGTCCGCACGTCGGCAGCCTCTACAACGCGGACGGCTTCCTCCTGGGCCAGGCGACGTTCTCGGACGAGTCGGCGTCCGGCTGGCAGTCGGTGACGTTCGCGTCGCCGGTTCCCGTCACCGCCGGCGCGACCTACGTCGCGAGCTACTTCGCCCCCAACGGCCACTACTCGGTGACCGGGGCGGCGTTCGCCACCAGCGCGTTCGACAACCCGCCGCTGCACGCCCTCTCGGACGGCGTGACGGCCAACGGCGTGTACTCCTACAGCAGCTCGCCGGTCTTCCCGACGAGCAACTTCAATGCCACCAACTTCTGGGTCGACGTCCTGTTCGCCCCAGCCCCGTAGTCATGATCACGATGAGCCACCACGGCGTCCGCCTGCTCTGCGTGTCGGCGCTCGTGTCCATGGGCGTGTCCATGGGCGCGTGCGGCGGCGACAAGCAGGAAGCGGCGGCGCCTGGCACCCAGCAGCGTCCGCTGGTCGGCAAGATCGAGCCCGAGACGCAGTCCGGCCGCAAGAACGAGACGACGCAGACGGCCGCCAAGGCGGCCAAGGCGACGGCAGCCGCCCAGGAGGCACCCGGCTACTCGAAGCTCCTGCAGCGTCAGTCCAAGAAGCCGAAGAGCACGTTCACGCCCTGCAACCTCGTCAGCCCCAGCCAGGCGCGCGCCATTCTGGGCGGCGAGATCCAGGCCCCGCTGGAGGCCCCGCAGGGACCGACCTGCATCTACCGCACCAAGTCGGGCTCGAGCTTCGTGACCGTCGCCGTCCAGTCCGTGAAGCTGTCGCAGCTCACGCGCCGGATGCACGGGCGGCGCATGGTGTCCGTTTCCGAGCGCCCGGCCTACTGTGGCGTCTACGGCCAGCCGATGCTGCTCGCGGAGCTGCCCGGTGACCGCGTGCTGACGATCGGCGCCCGCTGCAAGGTCGCCAAGCAGTTCGCAGCCCGAGCCGTCCAGGCGTTCGACCACCACATCACCAACTAGCCGTGTACCCCGTCACCAGCCCGATCGTCCTGCTTCGCGGGCGCGTCAAGACGCGCGCGGGCGAGCGCACCGCGGCCCCCCGCGTCAGCCGGACCGTGATCCTGCTCGGGCTCACGAGCCTGTTCACCGACATCTCCTCCGAGATGGTGTCGACGGTGCTGCCGCTGTACCTCGTCTTCGTCGGTGGCTTCTCGCCGCTGGCCTTCGGGGTCGTCGACGGGCTTTACAACGGCGCGGCCGCGCTGGTCAGCCTGGCCAGCGGGTTCGCCGGCGATCGCTGGCGGCGCCACAAGGAGGTGGCGGCGACGGGCTACGGCCTGTCGGCGCTGTGCAAGCTGCTGCTCGTGCTCGCGGGCACGGCGGTGTCGGCGATCGGCGCGATCGTCCTGCTCGACCGCGCGGGCAAGGGCATCCGCACCGCGCCGCGCGACGCGATGATCTCGCTGTCGACCGAGCCCAGCCAGCTCGGCGCCGCGTTCGGCGTCCACCGGGCGCTCGACACGCTCGGCGCCATGTTCGGCCCACTGCTGGCCTTCGCGCTGCTGGCCATGATCCCGCTCGGGTTCCACACGGTGTTCATCGTCAGCTTGATGATGGCCCTCATCGGGTTCGGCATCCTCACGCTCTTCGTGCAGCCGGCTCAGCCGGCGCAGGAGGCCCCGAGCGTCGCCGAGCCGGCGAAGGCGCCGTCGCCGAAGGCGGCGTTCCACCTGCTGCGCGTCTCGCGCTACCGCGGCATGCTGATCGCCGGCGCGATGCTCAGCCTCGCCACGGTCAGCGACGCCTTCATCTTCCTCGCCCTCCGCGACGAGCTGCATCTCGCGCTGTCGGTGTTCCCCTTGCTGTACGTCGGCAGCTCGATGGTCTACGTGCTGCTCGCCACGCCCGTGGGGCGCCTGGCCGACCGCGTCGGCCGTGGGCGTGTGCTCGTGGTGGGGTACGCGACGCTGCTCGTCGTCTACGCCGCGCTGCTCGGGCCGCTCGGCGGATGGCCGCTGCTGGTGGTGGTGCTCGGGCTGCTGGGCGCCTACTATGCGGCGACGGATGGTGTGTTGATGGCGCTGGGGAGCACGGTGGTTCCGGACGAGGTCCGCGGCAGCGGCCTCGCGCTGCTGGGCACGGCGACGAACATCTCGAAGTTCGTCGCCTCGGTGGCCTTCGGCGCGCTCTGGACGATCTGGGGCAGCCAGGCCGCGCTGGTGTGCTTCTTCGTCGCGCTGGTCGTCGCGGTCGCGCTGGCGGCCACCATCTTGGTCAGGACGTCGCGGGCCGTGCGTGTCTAAGCGCACCCGGCTCGCCCTCTTCGTCGTTCTCGCCGTCGGCTGCGTGGTGGTCGCCGTCATCGCCGTCGTCTCCGGCGCGCAGAAGAGCGGCGACCCCGCCACGAAGGCGTCGGCGGGCGCCGACAAGGCGCTGACGACCGCCCGCGTGGACAACCGCCAGATGGTGCTGTACCGCGCGCTGGGCACCGCGAAGGCCAAGGACGTCTCGGACATGGACCTGACGGCGGTCGCCGGCCCGGAGAGGGCCGTCACCCGTAGCGGGCTGGCTTGCGCGCGTGTGTACTTCGCGGGCGGCCGGGGGCTGTGCGTGGCCCGCGGGCACGGCCTGACGTCGACCTTCCAGGCCGACATCTTCGGTCCCGACCTCAAGGTCGGCCGGACCGTCGGCCTCACCGGCATCCCGAGCCGCGCGCGGGTGTCCCCGGACGGCCGCTACGGCGCGGTCACGATGTTCGTCGCCGGGCACGCGTACGCCACGCCCGGCAGCTTCTCCACGCAGACGACGCTGATCAACCTCGCGACCGGGAGCAAGATCGCCGACCTGGAGGACTTCACCGTCACCAACGGGGAGCGCCAGGTGACGGCGGTCGACGTCAACTTCTGGGGCGTCACCTTCGCGCGCGACAGCGACCGGTTCTACGCGACGCTGGCCACGGGCGGCAAGACGTACCTCATCGAGGGCTCGATCTCGGCCAAGACGGCCCACGTGATCCACACCAACGTGGAATGCCCGTCGCTGTCGCCGGACGGCACGCGGATCGCCTACAAGAAGCGGACCGGGCCCAAGTCCGATCCCTGGCGGCTCACCGTCCTCGATCTGGCGACGATGCGCGAGACGCCGTTGGCGGAGAAGCGCTCCGTCGACGATCAGGTGGAGTGGCTCGACGACGGCCACGTGCTGTACGCCGTCGACGGCGCGGTGTGGACCATGCCGGCCGACGGGACCGGGAAGCCGCGTCGCTTCCTGGCGAGCGCGGAGTCGCCCGCCGTCGTCCGCTGGTGACTCAGCTCGCCTGCTTGGCGGCGTTGCGGCGCGCCTCGGACCGGATGGCCTTGGCCGAGAGCGGGACGCGCCACATGACGACGTCGTCGATGCGGCCCTTGAACCAGTTGGCCTTCGCGCTGCCGCTCCCGATGCTCACCGGACCCTCGCCGGGGGCGATGGTGCTGTCGACCGTGCGGCGCGCGCGCAGGACGCCGTTGACGTAGAGGCGCAGCACGGCGCCGTCATAGGTCGCCGCCAGGTGCGACCACTGGCCGGCGCGCAGACGGCCGCCGGTCACGCTGATGTTGCGCGTTGCGGTCCGGAGGCGCGCTGACGCAAGGCCCTTCGAGACATAGAGGCCGTAGGCCGCGCCGGGCCGGCTCTGCTTGAGGATCGCCCCACGGCGCCCGAGACGCCCGCTTGCCGGGCGGACCCACGCCGCCAGCGTCATGGCGGTGGTGAGCGTCAAGGAGTTGGAGTAGGGCACGGTCACGTCGTCGTTGTGACCGTCGAAGGTGAGTGCGCGCCCATGCTTGCCCTGGCGCGTGCGCGTCGCTCCGTCGATCGTGCCGTCGTTGCCGGATCCCGAGCTGTCGTGGACCACCGCGCCCTTCGCCTCGTCGAAGCCGTACGAGGCGACGATGTGCGCGGGCAGCCGCGCGGCCGCCGGACCGGCCAGCGCCAGGCCCAGGGCCGTGGCGGTCGGGGCGCCGGGCTTGGCACTCGACGCGCCGGGCTTGGCGCCCGACGGGGTGGTGGAGGTTCCCGGTGGGGTGGGGGTGCCCGACGGGGTGGTGGGCGTGCCCGGGCTGCCCCCGCCGGGGCCGGGGGTCGCCGGGACCCCGTCGATGCGGGCGCCGGCGTCGAGGCCGTCGGACGCCGCCTTGAGGCCGACCGGTGAGCTCGAGGCCAGCTTGAACCCGCCGTACGCGCCGAGCGGGCCGACGAAGACGGCGCGCTGGCCGCTGACGTTGTTGTGCTCGGTGCCGGTCGAGCCGTTGGAGAACCCGACGCTGGTGGCGAGGTTGTCGTAGACCTGGGTGCCCGTGCCGGCCGGGTCCTCGCTCTTGCGGTTGATGTCGATCTGGCCGCAGGGGATGTTGAAGCTGCAGCTGGCGGCCGCGTACCAGCGCATCGTGTTGTGGCGCACGATGCTGTTCTTGTCGGAGTACAGCTCGATGCCCCAGGGGCGGCGGATGTCGATGACGTTGTCCTCGATCGTCACCCCGACGGTGTCGCTGTCGTAGCTGGTGATCCCCTGCGTGTTGCAGCCCGCGCCCTCGTAGACGTAGTTGCCGGCGATCCGGCCGCCGTTCCCGCCCTCGAACTGGACGTTGTCGGTGTGGTTGGTGCCGGTGTCGCAGAGGTTGGCGAACACCGAGTTGAGGATGTTCATCCCCGCGTTGAGGTGCACGCCGTCGAGGTTGCCGTTGCGAATCGTCGAGTTCTGCACTGTCACGCCGGTGAACGCACCGGTCGTGTTCCACACGAAGATCTTGGCGTTGCTGCCGCCGTCGTAGACGGCGTTCCAGTCGTGGCTGTTGTGATCCAGCAGGATGTTGGCGTTCGTCGCCGCGATGTCGATCGTGCTCGTGAACGTCGAGTTCCGGATCGTGAAGTCGTGCGCCCCCGCCGCGACGGCACCGCCCATGCCCGACATGCCGTCGAGCGTGAAGCCGCTGTCCCCTGAGCTGAAGTTGACCTCCATCGTCGGCGTCGCGCCGGTCGCCGCCTGGATCGTGATGGCCTTGTTGGTGCCCTGCCAGGTCCCGTAGTCGCCTGTCCCCAGGCAGATCGTCTGACCTGCCGTTGCCGACGAGACCGCGCCGCTGAAGTTGGAGGGCGTCGCCGTCAGGTTGCACGGTGCCGCCGCCGACGCGTCGCGGTGCACGTCGAACGTCGTCACCTGATAGGCCGCCACGGCGACCAAGCCACCCACGACGCAGACAGCGACCGCGAAGCGGCTGGCAGGCGAGGATCTCAGGACACGGGCACAAGCCCTCAGCAAACGGGCCATCGTTCCTCCTGAACTGCGCGGCACGGGGACGCGCGCGCATTCGACGAAGCGGGAGCGGTCGTGCCAGCGTGGCATCGACCGTCTGCGTACGGACGTTGAGCGGTCGCAGCTTCAGCAGCTGACCGGGCGGCAACCCGGATGCCCCAGAACGCGCTCGCCGGGAGCGCGCGACGCGCGCTCCCGGCGAGTTGGCAGAACGTCCCTCGTCAGATCAGCGGGTGCGGGCCCGCCGCAGCGAGGCCGCGACGGCCGTGGTGTCGCTGGCGGCCTCGGCCTTGACGGCACTTGCCGACAGCGCGGTCTTCCACACCCGCACGTCGTCCATGACGCCCTTGAAGCCGGTGCCCAGCTTCAGCGCGCCCGTACCGGCGGACATCGCTCCGCTGGCCGCGCGGCTGCTCACCAGTGCGCCGTTGACGTAGACACGCAGCGTGCTCCCGTCATAGGTCGCGGCCAGGTGCGACCAGCGATTGACGGGCAGGGCGCTGGTGGTGGTGACCCCGTACTGCGCGGACGTCCGGACGGTCCCTGACGCGCGGCCGCGGTCATCGCTGGCCAGCAGCGCGTAACCGGCACCGCCACTCGGACGGTCCTTGCTGATCACGCTGCGCGTCGCGCGGTCGGCGACCGACGGACGGACCCAGGCCTCGAGCGTCATGCCCGTGCTGAGGTCCAATGCGTTGGAGTCCGCCACGGTGACGTAGTCGTTGCCGTCGAACGTCAGCCCCTGCCCGTGCCTGCCCGCGCTCGTGCGCTTGGCGCCGTGGATCGTGCCCACGTTGCCGGCGCCCGAGTCGTCGCGGACGGTCGAGGTCGAGGTGTCGTCGAAGCCGAACGCGGCGACCAGGGTGTTGCCCGGCGACGTGGGCGCCGGAGCCGGATCGGGCACCGGGGTGGGCGTCGTGGCCGGGGGCGGGGTCGTGGTCGTGGGCGGCACCGGGGCCGGGTCCGCAGGCGGAAGCACCGGCGGCGTGACGGCCGCGAAGGACTGCTTGTTGGAATTCGTGTCGCCGTCGGCGTCCTGAACGATCAGGTTGACGTACTTGGTGTCAGCGGCCGCGAACGTCTTCTGCAGCTTGCAGCCGGTCTGGGTCTCCCAGATGATCGAGCCGTCCTGGTTCTCGAAGCTCCAGGTGCACGTCAGCGTCCCGTCGCCGGTCGAGCGCGTGCCGTCGAGGGTGACGGGCGTCCCGACCGTGACGTTGCTGGGAGCCGTCCACACGGCCTTGGCCGGGGTGTCGGGCGTGGTCGGCGGGGTGGGGTCCGTCGGCGGCGTCGGGTTGGTCGGCGGGGTCGGGTCCGTCGGCGGCGTGGGGTCGGTCGGCGGGGTCGGGTCCGTCGGCGGCGTCGGATCGGTCGGTGGCGTCGGGTCGGTCGGCGTCGTGGCCGTGCCGATCCGAGCGCCTGCGTCGGTGCCGTCAGAGGCGGCGTTGCGGCCGACGGGGGAGTTCGACGCCAACTTGAAGCCGGCGTACGTCGTGGTGGGACCGACGTAGACGGCGGTCGAGCCGTTGACGTTGTTCTTCGCCGTGCCGGTGGAGCCGTTGGCGAAGCCGACGCCGGTCGAGATGTTGTCGTAGACCTGCGTGCCGGTGCCGGCCGCGTCCTGGCTCTTGCGGTTGATGTCGATGAAGCCCGTGCCGGTGTTGAACTCGGAGTAGGTCTTGGGGTGGTAGACGACCGTGTTGTGCCGGACGATGCTGTTCTTGTCGGCGTAGAGCTCGATGCCCCAGTCGCGCGGGACGTCGACGACGTTGTCCTCGATGATCACGCCGTTGGTGCCGCCGTCGTAGCTGGTGATGCCCTGCGTCGCGCAGTTCTGGGAGGCGTAGACGTAGTTGCCCGCGATGCGGACCTGCGTCCCACCCTCGAACTGGATGTTGTCGGTGTGGTTGACGTTGCGGTCGCAGAGGTTGCTGAACGTGTTGCCGACGATCTGCACGCCGGAGCCGCCGCCGACGTGGATGCCGTCCAGGTCACCGTTGATGATCGTGGAGTTCTGGATCGTCACGGCCGGCGCGGCGAGCGTCCCGGAGGTGTTGAGGAAGATCTTCGAGTTCGGGCCGCCGTTGGAGGAGACCGCGTTCCAGTCGAGGTGATCGTGGTCGAGCACGATGTTCGAGGTCGCGCCCTCGATGTCGATCTGGTTGGTGAAGCTCGAGTTGCTGATCGTGATGTTCTTCGCACCGGAGTTGATCATGCCGCCCATGCCGCTCAACCCGTCCAGGGTGAAGCTGCTGTCACCTGAGGCGAAGTTGACCTGCATGGTGGGCGTCGCGCCCGAGTCGGCCTTGATGGTGATGGCCTTGTTCGTGCCGGCCCAGGTGCCGTAGCTGCCCGAGGCGAGGCAGAGCGTCTGTCCGGCCGTGGCGGCCGACACCTGCGAGGCGAAGGTCGACGGCGTCGCCGACCGGTCGCAGGTGGTCGCGGCGGACGCCGGGGACACCGGCGCGACGAGCATCGCCGTCGCCAGGCCGAGGCCGGCGAGTCCGGCTCCGGTGGGAAGCACACGCCGTCGCGTGGCATGCGGAATTACGAGCGCGGCGGAGCGCGCCACTGCTTTGAGCGAGCGGAACATCCAGGTCTCCCTATTTGCGGGCGCATTGCTGCGCCAAGCGTTCTCCAAGCCGCCGCTGGACGGTGCGGCGAGGCCAGCAGGTCAGGCCGATGATCAGGTTGCTGACGCAGCGAGCATCGACCCGTTGGTGTCCTGGCTTTAGGCCCCTGCCTTCGCCCTGGACACCCGACCTCGGAGTACCCCGGCGTCCAGCGAACTAACGCGTGACGTCCGGTCGGCCACCGGTCCGGCGTCGACGGACCCGTGATCGGCTAGAAGGGCTGAGCGATGTTCGACCCCTCGCGGGGCCGGTTGCTCAGGACCTGGCGGTGGGTCCGTACTCGCGCTGGCGACGCAGGAGGCCGAGCACGGCTCGCAGCTGGACCACGGCCTTGAACCCGACGTACCACGGCGCGGCGAGCAGGGCCAGCCAGGTGCGTACGCCCGCGCGGGCCTGGATGAGGCCGGTGGCGAGCGTCAGCCCGAGCGACAGGAGGCCGGCGGCGAAGATCGCCGCGACGATCCAGGCGCCGGCGAGGGCGCCGACCGCGGCGCCGAGGAAGAGGGAGAGCGCGCCGATGGCGAACGGCGGCGTGGCCAGGAACCACGCGGCCTCGAGGGCCGAGGCGTCGCGATGGCGCAGCGCGCGAGCCGCGAGCCGCGGGACGTAGGCGCGGGCGGCGGCCATGCGGCCGGCCTCGTAGCGGACCTTCTGGCCGCCGAACGAGCCCCAGTTGCTCTCGCCCTCCGAGCGCAGGCGGGCGGCGTCGACGTGGCGGCAGCGCACGCCGTCGAGGATCAGGTCGAGCGTGAAGACGAGGTCCTCGGAGGCCGGCGCGCGGAAGCGGTGCGCCAGCGCCAGGTCGCGGCGGATCGCCATCCCGGTGCCGCGCAGCCGCACGGAGATCCCGAGGCGGTCGCGACCGCGCGGGATCGTGATGCCCTGCAGCGTGAACGCGGCCAGCGAGGCCTGCTGGGCCAGCGAGCGGCCGTGGCCGCTCTCGCTCCGCGCCTGCACGGCGCTCGCACCGGACGCCAGCCCCTGCTCGCAGGCGGCGAAGAACCCGGGCTCGATCACCGAGTCGGCGTCCAGCATCAGCACGGCGCCCCAGTCCAGCTCGCGCGCGCGCTCCAGCCCGGCCTGGCGGGCGGCGGCACGGCCGGGCTCGTCGTCGGCGCCGCGCTCCAGCACCAGCGCGCCGAATGATCGGGAGATCTCTGCGGTTGAATCGGTACAGCGATCGGCCACGACGAGCACCTGGTCGCCCGGGCGGCGGTCGGCGGCGATCGCCGCCAGGCCGCGGGCGATGACGCGTTCCTCGTTGTGGGCGGGCACGAGGACCAGGAAGCGGACGTCGGCCCGCGGCGAGCGGTCCTCGCGATAGAGCCACGACGCCACGGCCAGCGCGGTGAGATGCGCAGCGACGGCCAGCCCGGGCAGACCGAGCAGGACGGCGGCGATGGCGAGGGCCGTGGTCACGGGATCAGCGCGACTTGCTGTCGACGAACGCCGTCAGGCTGGCGAGCGTCTCGAAGACCTCGGCGCTCACGTCCTCGTCCTCGACGACGATCCCAAAGCGCTCCTGGAGCGCCATGACCAGCTCGATCACGGCCATCGAGTCCAGCTCCGGGAGGGAGCCGAGCAGCGGGGTGGATGCGTCGAGGGTGTCGGCGCGCTCCTCGATGACCAAGGTCTCCACCAGGACGGCCTTCACCTCATCGACGGTGACGGACGGGCTGACTTCCACGGGGTTCCTCTCGGTAGGCGGGGTCATACGAGCACCTCGACGGGCGCCGGGTGGCTCAAGAAGGCGGTCGGGCTGGCGGTCAGGCCGTAGGCGCCGGCCTGGAAGATGACGATCAGGTCGCCGACATCGGCTCGCGGGAGCGAGACGTTGTCGGCCAGGAGGTCGAGCGGCGTGCACAGGCAGCCCACGACGGTCACCGTCTCGCGGTCGGCGTCGGCGCCGCGATTGGCGACCGCCACGGGGTAGTTGCGGCGGATGACCTGCCCGAAGTTGCCCGACGCGGCGAGTTGGTGGTGAAGCCCGCCGTCGACGACCAGGAAGGTCTTGCCGCGCGACTCCTTGCGATCGACCACGCGTGTGACGTAGACGCCTGACTCGCCGGCGATGTAGCGGCCCAGCTCGATCACGACGCGGGCGTCCGGGAGCGCCGGCGTGATCCGGTCGGCCAGCAACTCACCGAGGTTCTGCCCGATCGCGGCCAGGTCCAGCGGCTCGTCGTTGGGGAAGTAGGGGATGCCGAAGCCGCCGCCGAGGTTCAGGTAGGTGATCGGCTCCGGCGCGGCGTCGGCGAGCTGCAGCGCGAGCTCGACCGTCTTGCGCTGGGCCTCGCAGAGGATCTCGGCGTTGAGGTTCTGCGAGCCGGCGAAGATGTGGAAGCCGAGGACCTCGAGGTCGGTCGCGGCCAACTGGGCGAGCAACTCGGGCACCTGCTCGGCATCGACGCCGAACTGCTGTGGACCGCCGCTCATGCGCATGCCCGAGCCCTTGATGGCGAAGTCCGGGTTGACGCGGACCGCCACGCGTGGGCGGATGCCGAGCCGCTCGCCGATGGCCGCGATGCGCCGGGCCTCGGTCGGGGACTCCATCTCGATCGTGACCCCCGCCGCGATCGCCTGCGTCAACTCGGCGTCCGTCTTGCCCGGGCCCGCGAAGCTGATGTGGTCGGCGGGCATCGTGGTGTCCAACGCCACCAACATCTCCAGCGCGGACGCGACGTCCAGCGAGTCGACGAGGCCCGCCAGGTGCTGGACGACGGCCGGCATCGGGTTGGCCTTGACGGCGTAGCTGAGGTCGATGCCGGACGGCAGCGTCGAGCGCAGCAGCGCGATGCGCTCGGTCAGCGCCCCGCGGTCGTAGGCGAAGAACGGCGTGCTGCCCACGCGCGCGGCGAGCCGCTCGAGCGGGATGCCGCCCGCGCTGTCGGCCGTCACGCCGGGTGCGATGACCGTCGCGTCGCTCACGCCGCCAGCTCCTGTCGCAGCAGGTTGCGGTCGAACTTGTTGTTGGGCGAGCGTGGGAGCTCTGAGCGGACAATCACGTCGCTGGGCACCATGTACCCGGGCAGCTGCTGTCGCAGCGCGGCCAGCAGTCGGTCGGGCTCCAATTCGCCGTCGGCCGCGCTGACCACGAGCACGATCCGCTGGCCGAGCCGCGGGTCCTCGACCCCGAGCGCCACGGCGTCGCGCACGAGGCCCGTGCCGTAGACGACCTCTTCGATCTCGGTCGGGCTCACGCGGTAGCCGGAGGTCTTGATCATCTCGTCGTTGCGTCCCACGAAGTAGAGGAAGCCCTCGTCGTCGGTCTTGACGAGGTCGCCCGACCACACGGCCAGCTCGGTCGTCGTGATGCCGCCCTCGCGACCGGGCACGGGCTTGAACCGCTCGGCCGTGCGCTCCGGGTCGTTCCAGTAGCCCAGCGCGACCAGCGCGCCGCGGTGCACGAGCTTCGCCCTCCTCGCCGGGGGCGCAGCGCGTCCCGTCGGGGTGGACCACGAGGATCTCGGCGTTCGGGATCGCCTTGCCGATCGAGTCGGGGCGGCGATCCACCTCGGCCGGGTCGAGGTAGGTCGAGCGGAACGCCTCGGTCAGGCCGTACATCAGGAAGGGCGCGGCGCCGGGGAAGATCGTCCGGAGCTTCTTGAGCGTCGCCTTGGGCATCCGACCGCCGGTGTTGGCGAAGTAGCGCATGGCCTGCGTGGCCTCGGTCGGCCACTCCTGCTCGGCGAGCTGGAGCCACAGCGGCGGGACGCAGGTGAGCCCGGTGACGCCGTGCTTGGCGCACAGCCGGACCACGTCGCGCGGGAGCAGGTAGTTCACGAGCACCACGTGCGCGCCCACGGTGAAGGCGGTGGTCAGCTGGCTGAAGCCGGCGTCGAAGCTGAGCGGCAGGGCCGCGAGGATCACGTCGCCCTCATGGTTGCCGAGGTACTGGCTCACGCTCGCCCCGCCCGTCAGCAGGTTGCGGTGCGAGAGGACCACGCCCTTGGGCTTGCCGGTGCTGCCCGACGTGTAGAGGATCGCGCCCATGTCGACGTCGATGACGTCGGGCTCGGCGAACGGCCCGGCGTCGCCGCCGAACCCGTCCCACGGGTGCGTGGCGACGTCGCCGGTGGTCGCGGGGACGGCCCCGAGGACGATGACGTGCTCGACCGACGTCTCCGGCAGCTCCTCGCGCAGCAGCTCCAGGCGCTCAGGGGTCGTGACCAGCACCCGGACGTCGCAGTCGGCCAGGATGTAGGCCACCTGCTTGGCCTTCAGCACGGGGTTGACGGGGACGAAGACGCCGCCTGCCGCCGAGGTCCCGAAGATCGACACGACGGTCTCGACGCGCTTGTCGAGGTAGACCGCCACGCGCTCGCCACGCTGCAGGCCGATGCCGCGCAGGCCGGAGGCGAAGCCCGCGACCTCGTCCCACAGCTCGGCGTAGCTCACCGTGCGATCGCCCAGCGTGACCGCCGGGGCGTCGCCGCGACGGTCGGCCATGCGCGCGACGATCTGGTGGAGTTGGGTGTGCATCTTGCGGTGTCCTCGGTCTCGGTGCGACGGCCTCACCAGGAGAGGCAGGTCAGCTCGCTGTACAGGTAGTCGATCTGGCTGGGCTCGAGTTGCGCGCTGCGGAACATCTTGCGGCGGGGCGACGTCACCTCGAACGAGCGGCGTGGGGCGTCCGCGACCACGGCGCGCTCCACGAGCGTGGCGGCGGCGCCGTGGCGCAGCAGCAGGTGCCGGCCCAGCGGTCCGGCCGCGTCCGCGAACACGGCGGGGTTGCTGACGTAGAGGATTGAGGCGAAGAGCGGGACGCCCTTGCGACGGTCCTTGCGGAAGATCACGTGGCAGTGCTCGGCGCCCCGGATGATCACCAGGTGACGCGCGGCCGCGGCCGCGGCGTGGTCACGGTAGATCTGGAGCTCCCGACCCACGAGCGTGCGCTCGATCAGCGTGGGGTCGGAGCTGATCGTGGTCCGGCCGGGCAGCGACGGCAGCGGGAGGTTCGGGACCAGCGCCGTCGTGGTGTCGAGGTAGCGGAACCCGAGCCGCGTGTTGATGCCGACCACGTTGCCGCTCGGCGACAGGTCGGTGAAGTGATAGCCGTCCTGGGCCAGGAGCGCCTTGAGCAGGCGCAGGCTGTGGAAGCGGTGCTCGGGGAGGACCAACCACGCGCCGAGGTTGCAGAAGCGCTCGGTGCGTCCCGCGATCGTCCGCTGCGAGTAGAACGCGAGGTGGACGCCGACGATCCGGTCGGCCTCGACCAGCATGAACCCCGCGTTGGGGCGCTCGACGCTCCACGGCACGTCGACGGCGCGCGCCCATGCGGCGGCCGACACGCGCTCGTTGAGATGGGTGTGGAGGAACGCGCCGACGGAATCGGCGTCCTCGGCCATGATCGGCGCGAGCTCGACGCGCGTCTTGGCCTCCGCCGTCACCGCCATCGCTTCACCGCCAGCTTCGCCCGGCGCGGCAGCGACCGGTGGAGACGGTCGTCGAGGGCGGCGATCCGGCCGAGCACGTCGGGCTCGGTGTGCGGTCCGACGCTGTTGCGGGCCTGGACGAAGTCGCCGGGCCGCGTCGTGCCGCGGTCGCTGGTGAAGACGGTGCCGTACCCGGCGCCCCGCGTCGCCTGCAACACCCGGCGGTCGTAGGAGCCGAAGGGGCAAGCCGCCGCCGTCACCGGACGCTCGACGACCTCCTCCAGCGCCGCCTTGGCCTCGACGAGCTCCTCGCGCAGCGCATCGCCGTCGAGGCCGCGCCACGGGCGATGGCGCATGCCGTGACACCCGATTCCCATGCCGGCCGCGGCCAGCTCGCGGACCTGGCCGGTGTCGACGAAGCTCGGCGTGCCCATGCGGCCCGCCACCACGAAGAAGGTCGCGTGCAGACCGCGCTCGCGCAGCGCCGGAAGCGCGTGGTCGACGTCCGACGCGTTGCCGTCGTCGAACGTGATCGCGACGTCGTCGCGACCCACGGCGGCGTCCAGCAGCGCCAGGAACCGGTCGCGGGAGACCCAGACGTCGGCCTCGCCCGGCTCCAGGGGCCGTGGCGGCTCGCCGATCCCGTGGAAGGTGAGGTTGATCGATCGCTTCTGCACCACCCCACCAACGGCGGTGACCGCGCGGCACTTGCATGCGTCTCAGCGAGATCGCACGACCTCGTCCGACGGCCAGAAGAAGGCCCCGACATCGCCCGTTAGTACAGGGAAGGACGAGAAGGCCGATCGCCCGCTGCCGGGCCCTGACGAAACTAGGCGCATTACCTGATGGACACAGTCACGATCCTCCGCGAGCTCTGGCGGCGCCGCCTGCTCGTCGTCGGCGTGGGTCTGGTCGCCATCCTCGCGGGGATGGCGCTCCTGTACAAGGGCTCCTACCCCCTCAAGCTCGAGAGCCGGAGGTATCAGGTCGGCATCGCGACGGCCAGCATCCTGGTCGACACGCCGAGCTCCCAGGTCGTCGACGTCGCCCCCAAGGGCTCCGACACGCTGGGCATGCGCGCCAACCTGCTGGCGAGCGTCATGGTGGACGGCGTCGTCAAGTCGGCGATCGCGGGGAAGGCGGGGCTGGACGCCAAGGACCTCGTCGGGATCTCGACCTCGGCGCAGGACCAGCCCGCCAACCGTCCGCGCGACCACCGCATCCCGGTGCTGACCACGAAGGTGGTGACCGACAACGACGGCGCCGAGCTGCCGATCATCAGCGTCGAGGTCCAGGCGTCGGACGCCGAGAAGGCCACCGACCTGGCGAACGCCGCCGTCGTCGGGCTCCAGGGCTACCTCAACTCGACCGCGGCCGCCCAGAAGATCCCGGACGCCAAGCGGCTCAACGTCTCAGAGCTCGGCCAGGCGCAGGCCCACATCGTCACGCGCGGTCCGACGAACCTCCTCGGCGTGGCCGTCGTGCTCCTCGTCTTCGCGCTCGGGTGCGGCGGGATCCTGGCCGGCGTCGGTCTCACCCGCGGCTGGCGGGCGGCATCGGCGCTGGAGCGCGAGCAGCGTGACCCGTCCCCGGCGCCGCCGTTCCTCGTGGCCACGAGCCCGCCCGAGGAAGGGCCGCAGGACGCCGGCGACAAGCCCCGGGCCTCGAGCGTGTAACGCATGCGAACCGACCACGCCATCACCGGTCGTCGGCTCGGCCACGTGCCCGCCCTCGACGGCGTGCGTGCCGTGGCGGCGGTGGCCGTCGTGCTGTTCCACGCGCGGATCGGCCTGTTCGCCAACGGCGACATCGGCGTCGACATCTTCTTCGTGCTCAGCGGCTTCCTGATCACGTCGATCCTGATCCCCATGGCGGGTGCGAGCGGGTCGATCGACTACCGCGAGTTCTACCGCCGCCGGGCCTTGCGTCTGCTGCCGGCGTACTTCGCGGTCGTGATCGCGTGTGTCCTGCTCGAGTGCTTCTCCAACTACGGCGGCACGTTCAAGGGCGCGGCGGTCAGCACGATCTACGTGGCGAACTGGGCGATCGCCGCGACCGGGATGGGGCTGGGGACCCTGTCGCACACGTGGTCGCTCTCGGTCGAGGAGCAGTTCTACCTCGTCTGGCCGGCGCTGTTCGGGCTCCTGCTGCGACGCAGCGGCTTCAACGGGCGGACGATGCTGCTCGCCGTCGGCGCGATGGTGGTCCTCGCGTGGCTGGCGGTCGTTGGCCTCGCGCTCGTGGGCGCGCCGGCCCGGGTGGCGTCCAACGCGACCCCCACCCGCGCCGTCGAGCTGCTGTCGGGCGGCATGCTGGCGATCTTCGTCGGGACGCCCGGCATGTCGGGGGCGATGGAGCGGTGCCGGGCGCTGAGCCGCGTGTCGGTGGGCGGCGCCGTCGCGGGCGTCCTGCTGCTCGGGCTGATCGTGCTGTCGGGCACGACGCCGACCCTCGACGCCGTCGCCGGCTGGCCGGTGATCTCCGTGCTGACCTGCGCGGTCATCTACGCCTGCCTGCGCGGGGCGCCGCTGCTCACCAAGCCGCTCGGGACCCGGGCCATGACCGCCATCGGGAAGCGCTCCTATGGCCTCTACCTCTGGCACTTCCCGGTCTTCGTCGTCATCGACACGCGCTGGGGCCTGGACAGCTGGAGCGCCAAGCTCATCGGGATCGCGGTCAGCGCGGTCATCGTGACGTTGTCCTACAAGTTCATCGAGCGCCCGTTCCTGGACCGCAAGGACCGGCGGCCGGTCGCCGCGCCCGCGCCGGTCGCGCGGTTGGCGGGGACGCCACCGCTGGTCGCCGCGGAGAGCTGACGTGTCGTCGCTGCCGGTCACCGCGCCACCGAGTGCCGTCGCGCCGAGGCGCCGTGAGCCCGTGTCGATCATCACGGTGTACAACGACGCCGACGTCCGGCGGGAGTGCCTCGACCGCTCGATCGACGCCGGTCGCGACGCGGCCCCGGCGACCGAGTACCTGCCCGTCGACAACGCCGGCGGGGCGTTCACGAGCGCCGGCGCGGCCCTGAACCACGGCGCCGCGCAGGCCACCAACGACTACCTCGTCTTCGTCCACCAGGACGTCCACCTCCACTCGCTCACGGCGCTGGAAGAGGCCGCCGGGCTGCTCGCCGACGATCCGTCGATCGGCCTCCTCGGCGCGGTCGGCGTGACGGCCGCCGGCCGCTTCTTCGGCCGCGTGCGCGACCGGATCTTCCTGCTCGGCGACCCGGCGCCGGAGCCGGTGGACGTCGACTGCGTCGACGAGCTGCTCTTCATGATCCCGCGCGCCCTGCTGGAGCGCGAGCCGCTGTCGGAGGCGCCCGAGCTCGCCTGGCACGCGTACGCCGTGGAGTACGGGCTGCGCGTCCGGTCGCAGGGCCTGCGCGTGTGCGCCGCCGACCTCGCCGTGACGCACAACAGCCTCACGGTCAACCTCGAGCGCCTCGACGTGGCCTACGCCGCGGTTGCGGACCGGCATCCGGCGGGCATGCCGGTGATGACGCCCCAAGGCCTGGTCGGCGGTCCCGCGCGAGCGCGCGAGCGCACCACCTTCCTGGCCGCACACCGCTGGCGCTACCGCTGGCTGTGCGAGTCGCGCGACGCGCACGCGGGTCGCCGGGCGGCCGGCGCGGCGGCGGGCGTCCTGGCCGACATCCGGCTCGACGTCGACGAGCTGCTGGCCGGCCTGCCGGAAGGTCGCATGCTCCTGGTCGTCAGCCTCGATGCTCCCGGGTCGTTCGCCGACGAGCGTCCGGGTCCGCTGGCGCTCACCCGCGCCGGCCATCCGATCCGGGTGACCTCCCGGCCGCTCGACGGCGTCGCGGGCGCGGTTGTCGCGGGGGCTGCGGACGGACCCGTCCTCGTCACGAACCTCGGCCTCGACGATCTCCGCCGGCTGGCGCCGGGAATCTCCGGCGAGCACACGATCGTCGGCTTCCGGGCGTCGCTGGGCTACTGGATGCTGGTCGGCCGTGGCACGGCGCCGCTTCCGGCCGCGTGGCGCTCGCCCGCGGCGACGCCGCTGGGCATGCGGCGCCTGAGCGCCTAGGCCGAGCGGCTCGTCAGCCCGCGCGCGGTCTCGCGATAGCGCCGCAGTCGCGCCAGGGTCCACTCCGGCACGACGTTGCCCGGCGACGGTCGCCGGCCTGAGCGCGTCAGGTGGGTCCCGGCCGCGACGCGCTCGCGGGCGGGGAGCAGGGCCAGGTGGTCGCGCGTGGCGCCCAGGGCGCCCTGGGCGAAGCCGGTCTGCGTCATGACGAGGTCGACGAGCAGGTCCAGCGGGCCGGCCTCGGGCGCGACCGCGAGCGCCGGCGCCGGCGGCCGGGCTTCGGCCGCCAAGGCGTACAGCTCCTCGACGGCGGCGCTCCAGCCCGCACCGGTGTGGGTCTCGCGGATCGCGCGCTCCATGCGCGCGCCACGCTCACGGCGTCCGGCGGCGTCGGCGATCAGCCCCTCCAGCTCGCGGTCGAACGCGGCCGGGTCCGAGGCCCGCACGAGCCACTCGTCGACACCACGGGTGTCGGCGCCGAGGACCGCGCACGCGTCGGGATGGCCGCGGTAGGTGATCGCCGGGACGCCGAGGCTCCCGGCCTCCAGCAGCGACGTCAGCGACGAGAACGGATAGGAGTCGAGGTAGACGTCGGCGGCCTCCTGCAGCAGCCGGACGTCCGGGAGCGGGCCGAGCGCCCGGATCCGCCCGCCGGTGCGCTCCGCGGCCGCGCGCCACGCCGCGTCCTCCTTCGGCCCGGCCGCGTGCAGCAGCACGCTGTCGTGACGCTCGAGCGCGGGCACGACGAGGTCGAGGAAGCCGGGCGCGCTCACCGGCCGGTACTTCGTGCCGTCCGCCGCCGTGACGAGCAGGACCTGCGCGGGGTCGATCCCGAGCTGTCGCTTGGCCTCGTCGCGGGCCACCGCGCGCTCGGCGGGCCGCAGCGGCCGGGGCACCACGGTGGACCGGTCGGCGTCGATGCCGCGCCGCGCGCCCGCCAGCAGGCGACCGCTGTCGCGCATGTGCATGAAGACGTGGGCGGCGCCGGTTCCCAGCCAGAAGACGTGGTCGCAGTGATCGACGTAGACGACCGGCGGGAGGTCCCGCGCGCCGGCGAAGGCGATCACCGGGACGACGTCGTAGGGATGCGAGTGCAGGACGACGACATCGGCCTCGGCGGCGAGTGCGCGCAGGCTCGCGGCCCGCTGCATCAGGCCGCCCCGGCGGGTGTCGAGCCGGATCAGGTCGTCCGGCGAGCGCAGCGGCGCGAGGAGCTTGTCCGGCGGCGCGACGCCGCGCTGGCGCGTGATGCAGACGCGGTGGTGCCGGTCGCCGTCCTGCTCGACCCAGCACGCGATCGCCTGCGTCGACCCGCCGGTGCCGTAGCACTGCGTGACGGCGTGCAGGACCTCCCGCGGCCGCGACGCCACGGGGCGCGCGCGGTCCGGCGACGCAAGGCCCGCGCCGAGCTGGGCCAGGACGGCTTCGAGCTCGGGGCTGGCGAAGAGCCCCGTGTGGTTCATCCACGCGTGATGGCCGGCGATCTGCGCCCATGCGGCGGCCGCCTCCGGACGATCGCGCTCCAGCGCGCGCTGGGCGTTGCGGACCAGGGTCGTGTGGTCCGCGAGGTGGGCCGACAGCCGCTGTGGGTCGCCCGCGTCGCCGGTCATGGGCCGGCGCTGCCCGGCGTCACCGGGCTCCACGTCCCGCTTCGCAGCCGGCCGAGCTCGGCCCGGTCGCGGTGGACGAGGCCGACGAGGCTCCCCAGCGCCACGATGCCGGCCAGGAGGCAGGCGGCGAGGTCGGACGGCAGCACCTCGCTGATCGCCAACCCGGCGACGCCGACGCCGGCCGCGATCACGATGGCGGGGAGGATGCGGCGGAACAGTCGGAGTGGATCGAGGCCGACCCGCGACAGGAGGACCACGTACAGCGGGAGCATCACGAGGGCGGCGACCGCGACCTGCGCCGCGGCCGCGCCCGCGATGCCGGAGACCGAGATGCCGAGGATGAGCGCGGGGACGAGCGACACGAGCGTGACGACCTGGAGGCCGAGGATCGCGCGCGACGCGCCGATGACGACGAGGTAGTCGTAGGCGAGCTCGTAGAGGATCTTGAAGGCCGCCAGCCCGCCGAGCCAGGCGAGGACCGCGGCGGCGGGCGCCCACTCCGAGCCGTAGACGAAGCCGATGATCGGCCCGGCCGCGCCCGACAGGAGCAGGCACACCGGGAAGCTGACCGCGGCGAGCAGCCCGATGATCCCGCGGAACGCGCTGCGCATCGTCTCGGGCTCGTGCTGCATCCGCGAGAAGGTGGCCGGCGCGACGTTGCGCAGCGGCTGGGAGAAGACCATGATCGGCCACTGCGAGAGGTTGAAGGCCAGCACGTAGAAGCCCAGCGCCGTGGGGCCGAGCATCCGGCCGACGGCGATCTGGTCGGCGAAGCCGATGGCGAAGACGACCACGCTGGCGCCCGCGAGCGGGAGCCCGAAGCGCAACAGCGGCCCGACCTGGGCGCGGTTCAGCCCGAGCCGGTAGGGCTGCGGCGAGAGCCAGATGAACAGGACCGCGCCGATCCCGGCACCGGCCAGGCGGCCGACGGCGAGGCTCATCGCTCCGGAGCCCATGATGGCCATCGTGATGGAGGTCAACGCGCCCACCCAGACCGTGATCTGGTCGATGAGCATGCGCGTGTTCTGCTTGAACAGGCGCTGCATCAGCGCCGCCGGTGAGGCAACACCACCGCTGAGGATCACTGTTAGCCCGAGCAGCCGCACGACCCCGGTCGCATCCGGCTCGCCCATCGCCGAGGAGAACGCCGGCGCGCCGACGTAGGTCACCGCCGCGATGAGCGTGCTGGCGATCAGCGAGATCGTGTTGACGGTCGGGGCGATCTCGCCCGGATCCCCGGGCCAGCGCACGATCGCCAGGCTGACGCCCAGCTCGTTGAAGCTCAGCACCGCCATGAGCGCGATCAGCGCGACGGCATAGGTGCCGAACTCCTCCGGCCCGAGCAGGCGCGCCAGCGCGATGCCGATGGCCAGCGTTCCGAGCCGGCCGACGACCGTGTTGGCGAAGCTCCAGCCCAGCGCCGACGAGGCCCGCGCCAGCAGTGACTCCTCGTGCTTGGCGTCGGGATCCATTTAGAGAACCAACGCTTCCTGGTGCGGACTTCTTGCGATGGCGCTAGGCCGTCGCGGGCTCGGGCAAACGCTCGATCTCCACCGGCCGCCCGTGGTGGCGCAGCGACTCCTCCGCCGCCTCGACCGCCGCGACGATCTCGTAGCCGAGCTCGGCATGCGACCGTGGCGTGGAGCCGGTGCGGATGGCCTGCGCGAAGTCCTGGAGCTCCAGGCCCAGCGGCTCGGCCGCCGCGAGCCGCGGGATGACGATGTCGCCCGAGCGGTAGCTCAAGTTGTGCTCGGCGAAGTTCGCGGGCTCCTTGAAGTCCAGGCCGCGATCGAAGACGCGGACCGCCTCGTCGGCGGCGGTGTCGTCGTACTGCACCATCTGGTTGGAGCCGACGATGATCATCTCGCGCACCTTGCGGGGCGCCAGCCACGAGATCTGCACGTTGGCCGTGGTGCCGTTGGCGAAGGTGAGCGTGATGAACGCCACCTCCGGCACGCCGTCCTGGAAGACGCTGCGCGCCGAGGCGCTGACCTGGGTGACCGGCTGGTCGAGCAGGTACATCAGGATCGACAGGTCGTGCGGGGCCAGGTCGCAGATGACGCCGTCGGACTGGTACTTGCCGAGGTTCATCCGCGAGGAGGTCATGAAGTACACCTCGCCGAGCTGGCCGGAGGTGATCAGCTCGCGGATCTTGTTGACCGGTGGGCTGTAGAGGAACGTGTGGCCGGGCATGAGGACCAGGCCCTCCGCCGTCGCGATCTCGATCAGGTCGCGCGCCTCGGCCGCCGTCTTGGCCAGCGGCTTCTCGACGAGCACGTGCTTGCCCGCCCGCAGCGCGGCCGAGGCGATGGCGTGATGCGTGCGCGGCGGGGTCGCCACGAGCACCGCGTCGAGCGCCGGGTCGGCCAGGAGGTCGTCGAGGTCGTCGAAGACGGGGAAGCCCGGCGTCCTCGCCGAGAACGCCGCGGCGCGCTCGGCGTCGCGCTCACAGATCCCGTGGAGCTCCAGCTCGGGGCGCTCGATGACGTTGCGCACGAGGTTGGGGCCCCAGTAGCCGTAGCCGACGACGGCGACGCGCAGCGGTGCGGGTGAGGTGCTCGACATGGTGTTCACTCTCCGGACTCGAAGGACGCGACGGCCTCGACGATCCGGCCGACCTCGTCGTCGGACATCGTCGGGAACAGCGGCAAGGTGCAGATCTGCGTCGCGAGACGCTCGGCGACGGGCAGGCTGCCCTCGGGCGCGGGGCCGTAGGCCTCGTTGCGGTGGATCGGGATCGGATAGTGGATCGCGGTCCCGACGCCCAGTCCGTCCAGGTGCTCACGCAGGGCGTCGCGATGCGCCGAGCGCACGATGAACTGGTGGTAGACGTGATCGGCGCCGTCGAACGCGGGCGTCGGAAGCTCGACGCTCGTGCCGGCGAGGCCCGCGTGCAGGGCGGCGCCGAGCCGGCGGCGGTCGTCGTTGCGCGCGTCGAGGTGGCGGAGCTTGACGCGCAGCAGGGCGGCCTGGAGGGCGTCCAGCCGTGCGGTCGTCCCGACGATCTTGTGGTGGTAGCGCGGCGACTCGCCGTGCGAGCGCAGCAGGCCCACCCGGGCGGCGAGCGCCTCGTCGTTGGTCACGATCGCTCCGCCGTCACCCCAGGCGCCGAGGTTCTTGGTCGGGTAGAACGAGAAGCACCCGATGTCGCCGATGGAGCCGACCCGCCGGCCGCGGTGCAGGGCGCCGTGGGCCTGGGCGGTGTCCTCGATGACCTTGAGCCCCGCCTTGCGGGCGACGGCCAGGATCGGGTCGAGGTCGACGGTCGAGCCCATCAGGTGGACGGGGATGACGCAGCGCGTGCGCGGCCCGATGGCCGCCTCGACGGCCTCGGCGGTGAGCAGGTGGGTGCTCGGGTCGACGTCGACGAGCTTGGGCGTCGCGCCGATCCAGCTGACGGCCTCGGCGGTCGCGATGAACGAGTTGGCCGGGACGATGACCTCGTCCCCGGGGCCGATGTCGAGCGCGCGCAGCGCGAGCGACAGGGCCTCGGTGCCCGATGAGACGCCGACGGCGTGCTTGGCGCCGCAGTAGTCGGCGAACTCGCTCTCGAAGCCCTCCAGCTCGCTGCCGAAGGTGAAGGCGCCCGCCCGGGCGACACGCTCGACGACGCCGAGCAGCTCTTCGAGCAGGACGGGGTCGGCCTGGTCGAGGCGGGTGACGGGGATCGGCGCGGTCGACGCCGCGCTCGCGTTCGTGACGCTCATGCTCACGCCGCCAGCTTCTGGCCGATGGTGGGCGCGCACTCCATCTCGCTCAGCGCGGACTGCAGGGCGCCGCGGCCGCGGTGGTGCAGGCCATGGATCGAGGGCTCGCTGCGGCCGAGGCGGCCGGCGATCTCGCTCGGGGAAAGGCCGACGACGTGGCGCATGACCACGACGCGGCGCTGCTCCTCCGGGAGGCTCGCGAGCGCGTCGTGCAGGCCGAGCGTCCGGTGGCGCGACGTCTCGTCGTCCTCGTTGCGGATGTCCAGCTCGCGGACCTCCTCGCACGGGACGGGGCGGCGCTGGCGCATGTGGTCGACCGCGACGTTGCGGGCCACGCGCAGGATCCAGGCCGAGAACGGCACCTCGCGGGGCTCGTACTTCGGCAGGACGATCATCAGCTTGGCGAAGACGTGCTGGGTGACGTCCTCGGCCTCGAACTCGTCGCGGACGATGCTCGCCACGTAGCCATAAATGTGGTCGGCGTAGCGGACGTACAGGAAGCGCAGCGCCTCGCGGTCGCCCTGCTTGGCGCGGGCGACGGCGCGGGCGACAGCGCGGGTGCCGGCCTCGTCGTCGAGGATCTTCGCCGCGCGGCGGAAGCGGCCGCTGAGCACGCCGGCTGAAGGGCGTTCGCGGAGCGTCGGATAGGCGGTCGTTGACATTCGTGTCTCTCGGGTCGCGGTGTCCGCACGCCTGCCGGATGCTCCGGCGGTCGTGGTGTCGTGCTGAGGGGCTGACGCGGGAACAGACGGCCGATCCCGACGCGTCGTGTCCGCTGCCGGCGAGCCGTCCTGGCGCACCGCTGCGGATCCTCCGTTTGTCATCCCCTTGGCTATGCCACGAGTCTGAGTTTCGGATGGGGATCTCGGAAGGTGATCCTCCACTGGGGCGCCCTGGGGGATCACCCCCCATCAGGTCAGGTTCCTCACCCAAAACGGGGGAGGAACCTGCCTGATCCGCGCCTAGCGCCAGCGCTCGAGCAGGTCCGCGTCGGCGACCTGGCGCACGACGCGGCCGGGCACGCCCATGACGAACCCGCGCGAGGGCACGTCGGCGGTGACCACGGCGCCCGCGGCCACGAACGCCTCCTCGCCGACCACGATCCCGGGCGTCAGGACGACGCCGCCGCCGATCCGGCACGCGCGCCGCAGCGTCGCGCCGGCCAGCGCGTAGTCGTCGCCGTGGCGGTTCATCGTGTCGTCGTTGGTCGTCATCGCGCACGGGCCGACGAAGACGTCGTCCTCGACGAGGCTGAAGCCGGTGATGTAGACCGAGGTCTGGATCCGCACCCGGTCGCCGATCGTCACGTCGTTGTCGATCGCCGAGCCGCGCCCGATGACGGTGCCCGCGCCGATCGTGCTGCGCTCGCGCACGAACGACTGGTCACCGATGATCGAGCCCTCGCCGACGCGGGCGGAGGCGAAGACGATCGCCTGGGCGCAGATCGCCGCGCCGTCGCCGACGATCAGCGGCTCCTCGCCGACGGGCGCCGCGCCGCTGGTGGGCGCGAGCTTCGGCCGCTTGCCGAGGATCGCGCCGTCCTGGATGACGACGCCGTCGCCGATCACCACGCCGTCATGGACGACGACGTTGGCGCCGAAGGTGACGTTCTCGCCGACCCGGGCGGTCGGGCTCAGCGTGAGGTTGATGGCGTCGCGTGGCGGCATGGCGCGCGACCTTATCCACCGGGCCGGCGCCTCGCCAGGCGCGTTGCGCTTCGTTAAGGGAGGGCCGAAACCCGCCGCCCTCGGGCATACCCTGCTCAGCGCCGTGCTGGTCGAGGAGCGCTCCGCCGCCATCGAGGTCCCGCAGGCGCCGTCCGGTACGGCGCTCGCCGGTGCGCGCGCGCACGGGGGCCTGCTGCTGGTGGCCATCTGTCTCGGGCTCGCCGCGCTGACGCTGCTGCTGCCCAGCGCCCCGACCTATGACCCGTGGTCGTGGATCATCTGGGGTCGCGAGATCGCGCACCTCGATCTCGTCACCACGGGCGGGCCGTCGTGGAAGCCGCTGCCGGTCGTCTTCACCACCATCTTCTCGCTCTTCGGCTCATGGGCGCCGGACCTCTGGCTCATCGTCGCCCGCGCCGGCGCGATCGCGGCGATCGTGCTGGCCTTCCGCGTCTCGCGACGGCTCGGCGGCGGGATCGTCGGAGGGGTCGCCGCCGCGGCCGCCCTGGCGATCGCGCCGTGGTGGATCCGCAACGCGGCGCTCGGCAACTCCGAGGGGCTGATCGTCGCGTTTCTGCTGGCGACGATCGACCGTCACCTGGCCGGCGATCGCCGGGCGGCGTTCCTGCTCGCGGTCTGCGCGGGGCTGCTGCGCCCCGAGGCGTGGCCGTTCCTGGGGCTCTACGGGCTGTGGCTGCTGTGGCGGCGTGAGCTGCCGGCCCGCCTGATCCTCGGTGCCGGCGCGGGCGTCGTCGCGCTCTGGCTGCTGCCGGAGTGGTGGGGCTCGGGCGACCTGCTGCGCGCCGCCCACCGCGCCAAGGACGTCAACCCGGGCGCGCCGACCTACGCCGACAGCCCGGTCCGGGCCGTGCTCGAAGACGCCAGCGAGATGCTCACCGCCCCGCTGGTCGCGGGGCTGGTCGCGGCGGTCGTCATGGTGGTCGCGCGCCGCGACCGCGCGATCGCGTTCCTCGCCGGCCTGTCGATCTGCTGGCTGGGGCTCGTCGCCTACATGACCTCGGACGGCTTCTCGGGCAACCAGCGCTACCTGATCGCGCCGGTCGCGCTGCTGGTCGTCCTCGGCGGGGCGGGCGCGGGGTGGGGGCTGGAGCGCATCATCGACCTCGCGGGCCGCGCCGTTCCCGCGTTGGAGCGCAAGCACCAGGCGCGAGCGCTCGTGGTCGTCGTGGCCGCGCTGATCGGGCTCGGCTTCGCGTTCCCGAGCTTCAAGAACTTCGCGCCGACGATGCGCGGCCTGCAGTACCAGGCCGAGCTGGCCGACGAGCTGCCCGGCCTCGTGCGCGAGGCGGGTGGGGCGGAGCGGCTGAAGGCCTGCGGCAACCCGTTCACCGGGCCGTTCCTCGTGCCCGTCGTGGCCTGGAACCTTCGCCTGCACACCCAGGACGTCTCGCTGGTGCCGACCCGCCCGGCGGTCGTCTTCCGCGTCAAGACGACCGGCCACAGCCGACCCGTGCCGTCGCTGCGCACCGTCGGCGACGAGCACACGGTCGCGACCGGGCCGAAGTGGCGGATCGTGACCGCATGCGGGAGCCCGACGGCGTGAGCGCGGTGACGCAGGAGCGCGCCGACGCCAGCGCGTCCGGCGTGGCGCTGTGGCGCCATCCCACGCTGCTGCGTGTCGTCGGCGTCCTGGTGATCATGGCGCTGTCGGTCTCGCTGCGCACCCACGCGATCACCGCGAAGTTCTGGATCGACGAGGGGCTGTCGGTCGGGATCGCCCACCACCCGCTCTTCGACATCCCGGGCGTGCTGCGCAAAGACGGCTCGCCGCCGTTGTACTACATGTTGCTGCACGTCTGGATGAGCGTGGTCGGCGGTGACGGCGAGGCGCGCACGCACGCGTTGTCGGTGCTCTTCGCGACGCTGACGATCCCGGCCGGATGGGTCGCGGGCCGGCGGCTGTTCGGCGAGCGCGCCGCCTGGGCGACCGCGGCGCTCTGCGCGACGCTGCCGTTCCTGACCTACTACGCGCAAGAGACCAGGATGTACGCGTTGGTCGCGTTCCTGGGGCTGATCAGCAGCGCGGCGTTCGCGATGGTCTACGCGGTGCGCGACCGGCGCTGGCTGGTGCCGTTCAGCGTCTTCACGGCGCTGACCGTCTACGCGCACAACTGGGGGCTGTTCCTCGGGGTCGGCATGGGCGCGGCGTTCCTGGTGCTGTGGCGCACGGCCCCGGAGGAGGAGCGCGCACCGCTCTTCCGTGACGGGCTCATCGGCTTCGGGCTGTTGGTGGTCTTGTACCTGCCGTGGCTCCCGACGCTGCTCTTCCAGGCCGACCACACCGGCGCGCCGTGGTCGGCCAAGCCACCGTTGGACGGGCTGATCAGCGGCATGCAGAACCTCGTCGGCGGGGTGGAGACGGCGCTGCTGCTCACTGTCGTGGCGGCCGCGGGGTTGACCACGCTGCGCGGTGGCGCGGAAGGGCGCGAGCGCTCGCGCAGCGTCGTCGCGCTGGCCGTGACGCTGGGCGTCGCGATGGTCCTGGCGTGGCTGGCGTCGCAGGCCTCACCGGCGTGGGCGACACGCTACTTCTCGGTCTTCGTCGGGCCGGCGCTGCTGCTGGCCGGCGCGGGCATCGTGCGCTTCGGCAAGGTCGGCCTCGTCGCGCTGGCGATCGTGCTGGTGCTGTGGTTCGACTCCCACGAGCGGTCGATCCGCGGCAAGAGCGATGCCTACCGCGTCGCGCGCACGCTGCAGGAGGACGGGCTGATCGCGCCGCGCGACCTCGTCGTCGCGATCCATCCCGAGTACGGGCCCGCGATGCGCTACTACCTCGGCGACGGCTACCGCTGGGCCGACGCGCTGGGGCCGGTCAGCGACCCCCAGGTCTTCGACTGGCGCGACGCGCTGGACCGGCTGAAGGCCGCCGGCCCGAAGCGCACGCTGGACAAGCTGGCGCCCGAGGTCAAGCCCGGCCAGCACCTGGTCCTGATCCAGCCGATCATCCGCACCGGCCGCTGGGGTGCGCCATGGACGGCGGAGATCCGCCACCGCGCGCCGCAGTGGGAGCGCGCGCTGGACCACGATCGGCGCTTCCAGCGGATCGCACCGGTGCCGAAGTTCGGGCGCAAGGGCCTGCCCAAGGGCGTGCGGGCCGTGGTTTACCTGCGCCGGTAGCACTCAGGGAACCCCCAGGCTGGGTTCAGGACGACTTCAGGTCCCGCGTGGATCCTGACGTCATGCCTGAAGAGCCCACCGAGCCCGCCGCACCGCTGCGTCCGCCTCGCCGTCGCCGCCGCGTCCCGAGCGCGCGTCGCTTCGCCGCCGGAGCGCTGGCGAGCTTCGTCGCCATCTTCGGCGTGCTGGCGCTGCGTGTTCATGATGGTGATGATCCGGCGCTGGCGAGCGTGGCGAAGAAGGTGACGCCGACGTCGAGCACGTCCACGTCGTCGGCGACGTCGAGCGACCCGTATGACTCGTCGTCGAGCGACGACTCGTCCTCGGACGCATCCGGCGACGACTCCTCCTCGTCGGGCTCCGGCGATGGCTCGTCCTCGTCCTCTTCGGGCACCGACAGCTCCTCCGGCGCCGTCACCTCCACGCCCGGCGCGAGCACGAGCGCCTCATGAGCCTGCTCGAGCAGGACTTCCCGGTGATGGGCTGCAGCGGCCGCCTGGTGCTCGCCGATCGCGTGGCCGGCCCGCAGCCCTCGCCCCGCCTGGAGCATGCCGCTGCCGACGCGCGGGCGCTGCTCGGCGAGCTGGAGCGTCGCTGGACGCGCTTCGACCCGGCCTCCGACCTCAACGCGCTCACCGGTGACCCACGCCGAGAGCTGCCCGCCCACGAGCATGTGCGCGCCCTCATCCGCGCCGGCGCGTGGGCGGGCCGCCGCTCCGGCGGGCTGGTGGACATGACCTTGGGCGCTCAGATCGCCCAGGTGGGATACGACCGACACTGGGCCGGTGAGACGGCGCAGCTGTCCGCGGCGTTGGCGGCCGCTCCGCCCCGAGCGGCCGCCTCGCCGCATCCCGCCGCGCGCTGGCAGGAGCTCGGCGTCGACCGTCGCGCCGGCACGATCCGCCGCCCGCCGGGCACCGTGCTCGACAGCGGCGGCCTCGGCAAGGGCCTGGCCGCGGACATGGTGGCCACGCGCCTGACCGGGTTGCGCTTCATCGTCGATGTCGGTGGCGACCTCGCGCTCGGCGCGGGTGGCGGGGGACCGCACGAGGTGGCCGTCACCCATCCGCTGACCGGCGCGGTCGCTCATCGCTTCCGGCTCGCGAGCGGTGGGGTCGCGACCTCCGGGATCCACCGTCGGCTGTGGCTCGACGACCACGGTGTGCCGGCCCACCACCTCCTCGACCCTTCGACGGGCCGCCCCGCGTGGACCGGCCTGCTGGCCGCGACGGCCGTCGGGCACAGCGCGCTGGAGGCCGAGGTGCTGGCCAAGGTTGCGCTGCTGCGAGGGCCACGGGGCGCGCGCAGCGCGCTGGCCGCCGATGGCGGCGTACTCGTCCACGAAGACGGCGCGGTCGAGATCGTGCCCGCCCTGCGCCGCGTCGCGTGGCGCGCCGTCGGCGACCTGGCCGCCACGGCCTAGGAAGACCAAGGCCACCATCATGCTCAACCCCTTCAACTACACCTGGTGGCTCGCCAGCCGCGCGGCCGGCATCGTGGGCTTCACGGCACTCGGGATCGTCGCAATCCTCGGCCTCGTCTCGGCGCTCAAGCTCGTCACGCCCGCGACGGCCGCCCGCATGCGTCCCTGGCACGAGCGCCTGGCGATCACCGGCCTGGTCGCGATCACCGCCCACGGCCTGCTGCTGCTCGCCGACCCCTGGTTGCATCCCGGGGTGACGGGGATCCTCGTGCCCTTCGCGATGGGCTACCGCCCCCTTTGGACAGGGCTCGGCATCATCGCCTTCTACTGCCTGGCGGCCTTCGGCCTCTCCTTCTACCAACGCCGCCGCATCGGCGCCCGCCGCTGGCGCTCGGCTCACCGCTTCGCCTCACTCGCCTTCGTCCTCGGCGGCATCCACGCCCTGATGGCAGGCACCGACGCACGCAGCCCGCTCCTGCTCGGCCTCATCCTCGGCTTCGGCGTGATCATCGCGATCCTCGTCGCCGCCCGGGCGCTCGGACTGCCCGCAAAGCCTGCGCGTCCCCAGGTTCGGGCGCAAGGTGCTGCGGCGGGGCGTGCTGACGTTCAGGCGCAAGGGTCTGTCGCCGGGCGTGCCGACGTTCGTGCGCAAGGGCCTGCCCCGGGGCGTGCTGACGTTCGGGCGCAGGGTGCTGCGGCAGGGCGTGCCGAAGTGCGGGCGCACGGGGCCGCGGCGGGGCGTGCTGAAGCTCGGGCGGAGGGGGCCGGCGCGGGGCGTGCTGTATCCCTGCGGCGATAGCGGCGCGCCGCGGCGCGCGGTCCCTCGGCGACACTGAACCCGCGATCGACGCGGGCTCAGTGTCGTTTACCGCTAGGAGGCGACCTGGTTGCTGTAGGCCTTGAAGATGCGGTTGAGGGCTTCGACGCTGCGGCGGTTGGCGTGGATCTCGGACGTGATCATGTCGTTGACCTCTCGGTCGGCGCCGGTCTCGCTGATGAGGTCGAGGTTGTGGTTGAGCAGGTCGGCGCGGCCTTTGTGGAGCTGTTCGATGTGGCCGTGGGTGAGCGGGACGGTGAAGGTCTCGCGTGGCGGGTTCAGGCGGGGGTCCCAGCCGACGACGTCGATGACCGCTGTCGCGTCGCGGAAGATGTCGGCGAGCCACAGTTGCTTGACGGGGACATGGTCGAGGAAGTTCTCGAACTCCTCGTGGTTGTACATCAAGACCTTCTTGGCCTCGTCGCGAAGGACGTCGGCGTCTGAGGTGGTGACGGTGATACGGCAGCCGTAGCTACCCTGCGGGGCACTCATGGAGGTACTAACTCCTTGGGTCATGCCCCCGGGCCGGTCCAACGGTCGCGGGGGCTCTTCTTGAGTTGTGAGACGCGGAGCCTATCGCGTGGTGCGGCGGAATTGGTCAGCTGCGCAGAGTCGTTGCACTCTTGTTGCAGTCTCGTCACCCATCGACAACACCAACAACTCCGGGCAAGCGTGATGACTGGGCTTGTCGCGTCTGAGATGGACGAGTGGCGGACCGCCTGAGACTGCCGTCGTGGGGCGCTGGTCTCGGGGCAGGCCTGGTCTGTTGCGAGCGTCTGGGTGGCGCGTCTGCTTGGGCGTTCCGTGCAGACGTTGGTCTGGGTGCCGGCGTGGTCCGGGCTCACCGAGGGGAGTGAGCGGGGTCGGGTGTGCTTGGCGTTGGCTTGTCGTCCGCTCGCGCCGGGGCCGGCGATTCGCGTTGTGCTCGAAGGACGGCCGGCGGAGGTCCGGGTCGGCTCGAGCACGTCAATGGTGCTCGAGGTGACCCGGATCTCCCGCGATCGGACACCGCGACCTCTCGGGCGCCGGCACGTGACGCCTGCGAGTGACCGGCGTCGGTGGTTCGTGACCGACGGTCACGGCCCCGCGCAGCGACTCGTTGGCGGCGCGAGCGCGAAGGGAGGGCGGTGATCCGTGACGTCGCCATCCGCGCGACGCCCGTTCGATGCCCACACAAACAGAACCCCGAACCACGCAACAGCACGCGCAATCAACGCCCCAGACCACGAGAGCGTGGTGGCGATGTCACGGAGCGCCGACCATCCAGCCACACACCGCACCCCGACCCACAGCGGTGGCGATCAGCACCGAGCGCCGACCAGCCAGCCACGCCGCGCGTAACCCGCCGTCGGACGCCCGGAATCGTCCCTCCCAACGGGTGGATCGTTCGGTTAGGAAGTGTTACGAGCCGTTAGCAAGAGGCCGGATTCGCGCGCGCAACGGGCAAGGTGCACTCCATGACGCTTGTCGACGCACCGCCGACACCGCCCACCCACGACGACGACGATCACGGCGACTCCCGCCCGTACGTCGTCATCGGCGGTGGACCCGCGGGTCTGTCTGCCGGGTACCTGCTGGCCAAGGCCGGCCGGAAGGTCATCGTGTTGGAGGCCGAGGACCAGGTCGGTGGTCTGGCCAAGACCGTCGTCGATCCTGACGGCTACCGCTTCGACCTCGGCGGCCACCGGTTCTTCACCAAGAACAAGGAGGTCAACGACCTCTGGCTGGAGATCATGGGCGACGAGTTCCTGATGCGCCCGCGCATGTCGCGGATCTTCTGGCGCGGCAAGTACCTCGACTACCCGCTCAAGGGCACCGACGTCATCAAGAAGCTCGGTCCCGTCGAGCTCGTGCGCTGCGGCTTCTCCTACCTGTGGGCCGCGGTCAAGCCCAAGGGCAAGGAAGAGACCTTCGAGGACTGGGTCTCCAACCGCTTCGGCAAGCGCCTGTTCACCCACTTCTTCAAGTCCTACACCGAGAAGGTCTGGGGCGTCTCCACCAAGGAGCTGCGCGCCGACTGGGCCGCTCAGCGGATCAAGAACCTCAACTTCTTCTCCGCCGCCAAGGCCGCGTTCCTCGGCAACAAGGATGACATCACGTCCTTGATCGACAAGTTCCAGTACCCCCGCTATGGCCCGGGCCAGATGTGGGAGATGATGACCAGCCGCATCGAGGAGATGGGCGGCGAGGTGCGGCTGGAGTCGCCCGCGCAGCAGATCGACGTCGAGGACGGCCGCGTCGTGCGCATCCACACGCCGCAGGGCATCATCGAGCCGCGCGGCACGGTCTCATCGCTGCCGCTGCGTCACATGGTCGGCCTCACGAGCCCCGGCGCTCCCGCCGAGGTCCAGCAGGCCGCTCAGGGGCTGCGCTACCGCGACTTCATGACCGTCGCGCTGGTGCTCGACGGCAAGGACCTCTTCCCCGACAACTGGATCTACATCCACGAGGAGGCCGTCCGCGTCGGCCGCATCCAGAACTACCGCTCCTGGTCGCCCTGGATGGTTCCGGACCCCGACACTGCCTGTGTCGGCCTGGAGTACTTCGCCTTCAAGGGCGACGACCTCTGGATGATGGACGACGACAAGCTCATCGACCTGGCCGTGCGTGAGCTCGATCAGCTGGGCCTCGCCAAGCCCGAGCAGGTCCGCCGTGGCTACGTCGTGCGCGTCCCGCTCGCCTACCCGATGTACGACGAGACCTACGCCGAACGCGTCGAGGCGATCCGTGGCTGGCTCGACCCGCTGGAGGACTTCGTCCAGGTCGGTCGCAACGGCCTGCACCGCTACAACAACTCCGATCACTCGATGCTGTCGGCGATGCGTGCGGTCGACAACATCCTGCGCAACGAGGGCCACGACATCTGGGCCGTCAACGTCGAGTCGGTCTACCACGAGACCCAGACCGACGCCGACACCGAGCAGCCCTACGCCAAGCTGCCGACGACGGTGTACGAGACCGAGCCGCTGGTGTCCAACTCCTAGGCCGCCGGCCTCCGCATCGTCCGACGGGCCGCCGAACAGGTGGCCCGTCGGCGTTTAAGAGATCAGGCGTGGCCGACGAGGACGCCGACCACCGAGACCAGGACCCCGCCGAGCGTGACCTGGACGAGCGAGATCCGCAGCGGGACGTCCATGAACCGGCGGCGCACGAGCGCGATCGCCAGCAGCTCGAAGGCGACGACGACGTAGGCGACGGCCAGCGCGGTCGTGACGTCGCCGATGAGGAACGGGAGGGCGTGGAACGTTCCGCCGAGGAACGTCGCCCCGCCGGTGATGACGCCGCGCGAGAGCGAGCTGCCACGGCCGGTGACCGAGCCGTCGTCCGACAGGCCCTCGGAGAGGCCCATCGAGATCGCGGCGCCCAGCGCGCTGGCCAATCCCACCAGCAGCGCGGCGCGCGAGCCGGCGAGATAGGCGGCGGCGAAGATCGGCGCGAGCGTCGAGATCGTGCCGTCGATGAGTCCGACGAGGCCGGGCTGGATCCGCTGCAGGACCAGGCGCCGATGCTCGGCGTCGGGGTGGCGAGGGGCTGGGAGTGGGATGGCGTGATCGCTCACGTCGTCCATAATACAAGCGATTTAAAAGAAGGATGCCCTAACATGTGCGAGGAGCTATGAAGGGCACCCGAACACCAGCCGATGATCCGGCCGCCGAGGAGCGCCTCGTCGCGGCCCTGCGCGAGCGCGGTCAGCGCGTGACCTCGCAGCGCCTGGTCATCGGCCGTCTGCTGCGCGATCTCGACCGCCATGTCACGGCCGAGGAGGTGCTACGGCTGGCGTCGGCGCAGCTCCCGGGCGTGTCGCTGCCGACGGTCTACGCGACGCTCGATCTCCTGGCGGAGCTTGGGGAGGCACGGCGCGTGAGCGTCGGCGGCCCGGTCTTGTATGACCCGCGAAGCGACGACCACGCGCACGTCCGCTGTCGCGAATGCGGACGGGTGGAGGACCTGGACGTGCCGCTCGACGCGGTCGCGGCCCTACGGGCGGCGCGGGATGCGGGCTTTGCCGCGGAGACGGCCGAGCTCGTGGTCGAGGGCCGCTGCGCGGCCTGCGCTCACGAGCCCGAGTGAGGTCCGTGTCGAGCAACGGTTGCCAGAGACCCTTTGCTCGACACGGATCGCCGCCGTTCGCGCGACCCTCACTCCACGCGCGGCATCGACGGCGCCTCGGCCGGTGCGTCGCCCGCGGCGTCCTCGTGGGAGTCCCCGTCCTCGCCCTCTGACCCCCGGGGCATCTCGATCGGGAGCGTCAGCGCGAAGCGCGCCCCGCTGCCGGCCGTCTGCGTCACCAGCGCCAGCTCGCCATCCAGCCGGCGGGCCAGCTCGCGTCCGATCGCCAGCCCCAGCCCGAAGCCGCCCTCGCCGCCGGTGTGCGTCCCGCGCTGGAAGCGCTCGAAGATCAGGTCGCGCTCGTCCTGCGGGACGCCCGGGCCGTGGTCGGCGACCTCGAGCGTCGCGCGGTCGCCGTGGTAGGCGGCGGTGACGCGGATGGTCTCGCCGGCGGGGGAGAAGCGCAGCGCGTTGTCGATCAGGATCCGAGCGACGCGCGCGACGGCGCCCGGGTCGCCGGAGGCCCAGACCGGCCCGGTCGGGGGGACGACCTCGAGGTCGACCGCACGGTCGCGGGCGCGCAGCGCGAACTCGGCGGCGACTGCGCGACACAGCTCACCGACCTCGACCGGCTCGCGGCGCAGCTCGACGCCGGCGTCGAGGCGGGACAGGTCCAGGAGCTCGGAGGCCAGGTTCGCCAAGCGGCGGAGCTGCTGCTGGCCGCCGCGCAGGACCCCGCTCGCCTCTTCCACATCAAGATGGCCGGCGTCCAAGTCCTCCAACAACAGCTCCAGGTTGCCTTGCAGCGACGTGAGCGGCGTGCGCAGCTCGTGGCTGGCCGTCGCGACGAAGGCCCGTCGCGACGCCTCCTGACGGACCAGCGCCTGCTGCATCGATGCCAGCGCGCGGGCAAGGTCACCAACTTCGTCGGCGCCGTCGTCGCGCGGTGGCGGTGGTGCGTTGACGCCGTCACGCGCCAGTGCCAGCGCGGTCCGGCGCAGCCGTCCGAGCCGCCGCGACAGCCCCGTCGACAGCGCGATCCCCAGCAGCAGCGCGACGCCCAGGCCGATGACCGCGGCCGTCAGGAACGCGCTGCGCACCACGTCGACGGCGCTACCGCCCGGGTCGGACTTGCGCACGACGAGGATCCGGAACTGCGCGTCGGCGCTGAGGTCGTTGTTGGGGACCTTGGGTGCCGAGGGGCGGATCGCGACCGCGACGCCACTGCCGTCCTTCGACGCGCTGGCCTGGGTCTGGCCCGACACGACGACCTTCCAGAGATCCTCGACGTTGGGGTCGGTGATCCCGCCGAAGGGGTACAGGTTGGTCGGCGTGGCGTCGAACAGGCCGACGCGGGCATCGGTGCGCTGCGCGAGCGTGGCGAGGATCTTCTGGACGTCACCGTCGGCGATCCCGCCGCTACGCGCCAGCGCCGCCGCCAGCGACGGTCGCGTGGCCAGGGCAGCGGCCTCGACCGAGGCGCGGCTCTGCTTGTCGAGGCGATCCTGCAGGGGCGACAGCAGCGCCAGCGCCGCGACGCAGAGCGTCACCACGCTCGTCGCCAGCAGGGCCAGCAGCAAGCGGGTGCGCAACGACATCCTCAACGATCCCGGAACCGGTAGCCGGCGCCGCGCACCGTGAGGATCAGCTTGGGGTCCTGCGGCTGCTCTTCGAGCTTCTCGCGCAGGTGGCGGATGTGGACGTCGATCGCGCGCGGGTCGCGGTAGGCGCTGTCGCCCCAGATCGCGCGCAGGAGCTCCTGGCGGTTCTGCAGCCGGCCGGGCTTGGCCATCAGGCACTGCAGCAGCTCGAACTCGGCGAAGGTCAGGCGCACCGGCTTGTCGTCGACCGAGACCTCGCGCTGGCGCTGGTCGAGCACGACGTTGCCGATCTCCAGCAGCCCGTCGTCGAGCAGGTGCCCGTGGGCGCGCCGCAGGACCGCGCGGATGCGCGAGCGCAGCTCCGCCAACCCGAACGGCTTGGTGATGTAGTCGTCGGCGCCGGCCTCCAGGCCCTGGACCGCGTCGGCCTCGGAGTCCAGCGCGGTGAGCATGATCACCGGCGTCACGTTGCGCCGTGCCCGCAGCGCCCGCGCGACGTCATAGCCGGTCGGCCCCGGGCCGAGCGCGACGTCGAGCAGGATCACGTCGAACTGCCCGCGGCCTGCCTCCTCCAGCGCCCCGTGCCCGTCGGCGACGGCCGTGATGCGATGGCCCTCGCGCTCGAAGGAGCGCGTGAGCATGTTGCGCAACGCGTCGTCGTCATCGACGACCAATATGTCCAGCGCGGACCCGGGCGGCATCGGCTGGTCCGCAGGTTAGGCGACGCGGGCCGCGCGCCGGGCCGCAGCGGCGCTGCGCAGCTGCTCGTGCTCGACCTGGCGCTTGAGCTGCTGGAGCGAGCGGCGCAGGTGGCCGCGGACGGTCGGGGCGGCGACGCGGTCGGCCAGCCAGCCGAAGACGCCGGAGCCCGCGACGCCGTAGGAGAGCCGCAGCTCGACCTTGGTGGCGGGCGGGACGCCGACGCCTTGGGGCTTCTCCCGCAGCCGCCAGCGCCCACGCTGGTCGATCCCAACGATCGACACCCATGCCATGTCACGGCCGGGCTCGTGCTCGACCACCTCGACCAGGCCGCCGACCTCGGCCGAGCCGACGTGCATGAGCATCCGGTAGCGCGCGCCCTTCCCGGAGGCCTGCTCGCCGATGACCTCCCAGCGCGTGATCCCCGACAGGAAGTGCAGGTAGCGCGACGGGTCGTCGACGAAGGCCCAGATCGCCTCGGCCGGCGCGCTGATCTCGATCGCGGCGCCGACGCGCATCTCAGCCGATCACCGGGAAGCGCCGCTCGGAGGAGAGCGCGTCGAGCGTGTCCTGCATCAACGCCGTCACGTGCGCGTGGATCTCGTCGACGTCGGGATCGTCGCCGAACTCCTCGCGCAGCCGGATCGGCGGCAGGACCTCCACCACGATCTTGGACGGCAGCGGGATGTGCCCCAACAGGTCGCCGACGTTCAGGCCCCACGGCGGCCCGAGCGAGATCGGCAGGACCTTCAACCTGAACAACTTGTCCAACATCAGGAACTTGGCCAGCCACTCGCCCTGCGAGAGGAAGAGCGCGGTCTCCTGGCCGCCGATTGCGACGACGGGGACGAGCGGGACGTCCTCCTCCAGCGCGAGCCGGACGTATCCCGTGCGACCGTCGAAGTCGACGCGCCCGCTCTTCCACGAGGGCCGGTGGACCTCGCGGTCGCCGCCGGGGTAGACGAGCACCGCGGAGCCGTTGCGCAGCGCCTTGCGCGCGTTCTCCGGCGAGGCGGCGACGGTCCCGTACTTGCGCAGGAAGCCCAGGCCCGGCATCGACAGCACCAAGTTATGGGCCAACTGGTGAAACGGGCGCTCGACGCCGAAGTAGGTGTGGAACGCGAGCGAGAAGACAGTGGTGTCGGGCGTCAGGTTGCCGCCCGAGTGGTTGCCCACCAGCAGCACCGGCCCCTCGTCGGGGATGTTCCCCAGGCCCCGGACCTCGCCGCGGAAGTAGAGGCTGGCCAGCAGCCACATGCGCGGCAGCGTCTCGCGGATGTAGTCGGGGTCGCGCTCGTCGAGGTCGGCGGGCGGGACACGCTGCTGGACCTGGGCGGCGAGGCCGCGCAGCTGGGTGACTCCGACCATGGTGGCAGCGTACTCCCGGGCTCCGCTCAGGCGGCGCGGGCGAAGCGGCGTGTGCCCAGCGCCTCGGTCTGCGTGAACAGCCGGCGCAGCATGCCCACCGTCTGCTCCGGGCGCTCGACCTGGGGGACATGGCCGCAGCCGTCGAGGACGACCTGCTCGGCGCCCGGCAGCGCCTTGGCCACGTGGTGGCGGAAGCCGGCCGGGATCAGCTTGTCGTGAGTGCCCCAGACGAAGAGCGCCGGTGGCGCCAGCTCGGCCAGCCGCGGGTAGAAGCCGCCGTCGCCGAAGGGGCGGTCCAGGTAGATGTTGCGTGCCGAGGCGTAGAAGGCGACGCGGGCGCCGGCGCTGCTGTAGTGGCGCTGGAACTCGTCGACGACGACGTCGGCGACGCTCGGGTCCAGCGCGTCGGGGTCGCAGAACATCGACCAGAGCTGGCGCTCGACGATCCCGCGGCGCAGCTTGTGGGGCAGCAGCCCGAGCTCGGGGCGCAGGAGTCGGACGAGCGGGTGGAAGTCGCGCTTGACGAACGCGACGGCGGGACAGAGCGCGGCGATCGAGCGCACGCGCTCGGGCCAGCGCATGCCGATCTCCAGCGCCACGCGGCCGCCCATCGAGTTGCCGACGAGGTGGGCGGACTCGATCTCCAGCGCGTCCATCACGCCGCGCACGGCCTCGGCGAACCAGGGCGCCGAGTAGGGCGCCCTCGGTGGCTTTGAGGAGCCGCCGAAGCCGGGAAGGTCGAGCGCGTGGACGCGGTAGCCGTCCTGCGCCAGCAGCGCCGCGCAGTCGAAGAACGAGGACTTGGCCGCGCCGAGGCCGTGGATCAGCAGGACGTCGGGACCCTCACCGGTCGACAGGGTCGAGACACGCAGGCCGTTGGGCAGCGGGACGTCACGGACCAGCATCAGCGGGTCGCGGCCGTCGGCGAGCCGGAAGAGGCTCTCGAAGCGCACGGCGTTGTCGAGCTCCCCACGCGCGTACAGGGAGCGGTCGCGGAACGCCTCGACCGCGCTGAGCTCGCCGGCGCGCAGGCGCAGCCAGGTCCGGGAGTCGGTGCCGATGACGACGTCGGCCTCACGGGCGCTGATGCCCTTGCGCACCCGCGCGCCGTGCTCGGTGCAGCGGACCTCGAAGGTGTGGCCCAGGTCGCCGAGGCGCACGTGGTAGGTGACGTCGAAGCCCTTGGGCGCGCCCAGATAGCGCTCGGGCAGGGTGTGGAACCCCTCTTCGACGAGGGCCAGGGAGCGTTCTTGGAGGGAGGGCGTGGACATCGCGGGGGGCGGCAGATTACGGCGTGCCCAGGACCGAAGTGGATCAACCACGTGCGTGTCTGGACCCTCGACCAGGGCCTGCCACCTGCGCGGATAGGCTGCGAGCCGTGCCACAGATCCTGCTTCACGACACCCGCAGCGGCGAGAACCGCCCGCTCGTCGCGCGCGAACCCGGGAACAAGGTGGGCATCTACGCGTGTGGCCCGACGGTCTACAACCGCATCCACGTCGGCAACGCGCGGCCCTACGTCGTCTTCTCGTGGCTGAAGCGCTTTCTGGCGCACGAGGGCTATGACGTGACGTTCGTCGCCAACGTGACCGACGTCAACGACAAGATCTACGACGCCGCGCAGGCCCGCGGGATCGGCTCCGAGGAGCTCGCGCGCGAGATGACCGCGCACTACGTCGCCGACACCGACGCGCTCGGCCTGCCGCGGCCCGACCACGAGCCGCTGGCCTCGGAGACGATCGACGGCATCGTGTCGCTCATCAGCGCGCTGATCGAGCGCGACGCCGCCTACGCGGTCGACGGCGACGTCTACTTCCGCGTGCGCTCCGACGCCGAGTACGGCGCGCTCTCGCATCGCCACCTCGACGACCTCGACCAGGGCGAGGGGGTTGAAGGCGCTGATCGCAAGCAGGATCCGCTGGACTTCGCGCTCTGGAAGGCCCAGAAGGAGGGCGAGGACACCGCGTGGGACACGCCGTGGGGTCGCGGCCGCCCGGGCTGGCACATCGAGTGCTCGGCGATGGCCGAGGAGCTGCTGGGCGTGGGCTTCGAGATCCACGGCGGCGGCTCGGACCTCGTCTTCCCCCACCACGAGAACGAGGCCGCGCAGACCCGCATGGGCCGTGGCGCCGAGCTCGCGCAGATCTGGATGCACAACGGCATGCTCGAGATGCGCGGCGAGAAGATGGCCAAGTCGGTCGGCAACATCTCGCTGCTGCCCGAGGTCATCGAGCGCTGGGGGCGCGAGACGGTCCTGCTCTTCTTCGCCACCGGCCACTACCGTCAGCCGATCGTCTTCGCCGACGACACGCTGGAGGCGGCGTCGGGGCGGTTGGCCCGGATCTGGGAGGCCGCGAGGCGCCTGGTCGACGGGCCGTCGCCGCCGGAGCTGCGCGAGCACCGCGACGGCTTCTTCGCCGCGCTGGCCGACGACTTCAACACCTCGCGCGCGCTGGCGCCGCTGGCCGCGTGGGTCAGCGAGGCCAACAAGCGCGAGTCCGTCGGCCGCGACGACCTCGTCGAGATGCTCGACGTCTTCGGGCTCGCCGACCTCGCGCGCGGGGGCAGCGATGGCGATGGACCGGACGAGGCGGCGCTGGCGCTGCTGGCCGCGCGCAACGCCGCGCGCGACGCCAAGGACTGGGCGGAGGCCGACCGTCTCCGTGACGCGTTGCGGGATGCGGGCTGGACGGTCCGCGACGGTCCCGCCGGCGCCGAGCTGGTCCCGGCATGAGCCCGCGCAACGAAGGCCGTGGCGGCGCGCGCGGCCCGCGCGGCGGTCGCAGCAAGGGCGGCGGCCGCGACGACGGCGAGGCCCCGCGCAAGCCCAAGCCGCCACGCGACCGCGACCGGCCCAAGCCCCGCACGCCAGGGCGTGGCAAGCCGGTCCCGCGCGGGGCGGAGGCGACGAGCGGCGCGAGCGCCCCGCCGGCGCATGAGCCGCGCCGCCCGGATCGCGAGCGCGAGCACGTCGAGTACCTCTACGGCCGCAACCCGATCTTCGAGGCGCTGCGCGCCGGCCGGCGCGAGATCAAGCGCATCTGGGCGACCGCGGGCGCGGCCAAGGAGCCGTGGCTCGACGGCATCCTGCTGGAGCCGGCCGACGGCGACTGGCTGACCCAGCGCTGCGGCAGCGACGCCCACCAGGGCCTCGTCGCCGACGTCGGCCCGTACCCGTACGCGGACCCGGCGGCGCTGCTGACCGGCCCCGCGCCGCTGATCGTCGCGCTCGACGAGATCCAGGACCCGCAGAACCTCGGCGCGATCGCCCGCTCGGCCGAGGCCGCGGGCGCGAGCGGGATCGTCATCCCGCATCGCCGCAGCGCCGAGGTCACCGCCGCGGCGGCCAAGGCGTCGGCCGGGGCGGTCGAGCACCTCAAGATCGCCCAGGTCCGCAACCTCGCCGACTACCTCGGCGAGGCCAAGGGCGCGGGTTGCTGGGTCTACGGCGCCGCCGCCAAGGGCCGTCCCTACCGCGAGCCCGACTACACCGGCGGCGTCGTCCTGGTCATGGGCGCCGAGGGCACCGGTCTGCGGCCACGCGTGCGCGCCATGTGCGACGACGTCGTCTCGCTGCCGATGCGCGGCCGCGTCGACTCGCTCAACGTCTCCGCCGCCGCCGCGGTCCTGCTCTACGGCGTCCTCGACGCGCGCGCCGCGGCCCGCTGAGTCGGCGCCGTCGCAAGAATCCCTGCATCGGCTTGACGAAGCTCCATAACTGTGGGAGGGTCCCGCCCACATAACGGTCGACCAGAGGTTGAGGAACCTCCGGTCGAGAATTTCAGATGGCGCCAGGGGAGGAGTGCGCCACTGAGCAATTTCCCCTGCATTCGTGCAGGAAAGGATCGCTCGTGGCTCGTCTCTCCTTCAACCCTCAAGGGCAGGTTCAGGTCGATGATGGTTACCTGATCGCCCTTGCAAAGCAGGGCGATGCAATCGCCTATGACCGGATCGTCCGGCGCTACTACGGCTTCGTCCGTCTCAAGGCGTCCTCGTACTTCCTGGCCGGCGGCGACGCCGACGACTTGATCCAGGAGGGCCTCGTCGGCCTCTACAAGGCCGTCCGCGACTACCGGACCGACCGCGAGTCGAGCTTCCGCAACTTCGCCGAGCTCTGCATCACGCGCCAGATCATCACCGCGGTCAAGACCGCGACGCGCAACAAGCACACGCCGCTGAACCAGTACGTCTCCTTCTCGGCGACGCCCGCCTCGGCCCAGGACGGCGAGCCGACGCTCGACGAGGTCATCCCGGGCTCGCCCGTGCACGACCCGGTCAACCAGGTCATCAGCTCCGAGGAGCTGCAGTCGCTGGTCGCCTGCCTGTCGACCGCCTTGTCGGAGCTGGAGTCCCGCGTGCTCTCCCTGTACCTCGACGGCTACAGCTACGAGCAGGTCGGCGAGAAGCTCGGCTGCGACACCAAGACGGTCGACAACGCGCTGCAGCGCGTCAAGCGCAAGGTGGGCACGCACCTCACCTCCCGGAACGTGATGCTCTAATGCAGGCCTGTGTGAGGCGCGTCATTCCACCTCACCTCGCGCAACGTGATGCTCTAATCACCTCGTGATCCTCGCCAGCTTCTCCCTCGTCCTCGGCATCGTGGTCGGCGTCATCGTCGTCCTGGCGGTGCTGCTCTTCGCGGGCGGCCTCTATGCCAGCGGCCGCCGGCGCGACAAGCTGGCCGACGGCCTGCTCGCCCGGATCGAGGCCGCCGACGCCGCGCTGGCCGACGCCCGCGCGCAGGACCGCGGCTGGGAGCGCGCGACGATCGAGGCGGCCGCGCGTGCCGCCGTCGCGCCGGACGAGGTCCGTGAGCTTCAGCTCGTCCAGGTGGTGGACAAGCCCGGCACCGACGCCGATCAGGCGGTCTTCCGCGTGCTCGGCGCCGACGGCGCCGAGCGCACCGTGACGCTCGGGCGCCGCGACGGCGCCTGGGTCGCCGTCTAGCGCTCGCCGACCAGCGCGACGAGCAGGGCGCGGACGACCGCGCGCAGCTCCGCGCCCCGCAGGGGCTCATGCCCCGACGCCAGCAGGCGCAGGCGCAGGCCGTCGATCCCGCAGATGAGCAGGATCGCCGACGTCTGCACGTCCGCGGCGCCGAGGCTGCGCATCGCTGTCTCGGCGAGGTCGTCGGTGCCGTCCTTCCAGGCGGCGAGGATGTCGCGCGCCTCGGGACGGCGGGCGGCCTCGAGTTGCAGCTGGTACTGGGCGAGCATCGCGACGTGACCCGCGGGGGTCAGCTGCTCCTCGATCCAGATGCTGAGCGCGGTGGTCAGCGTCTCCAGGTCGGCGGCCCCGGCGCCGAGGGCGTCGCGGCGCTCGCGCAGGCGCTCGATCTCGCGCGTGGCCAGCGTGCGCAGCGCCTCGTCGATCAGCTCGTCCTTGGAGCGGAAGTAGTAGCTCGTCGAGGCGGCAGGGACGCCCGCGGCGGCGGCGACGGCGCGGTGGGTGACGCCGTCGAGGCCGTGGGCGCCGATGAGGTGGATCGCGGCCTCCAGCAGCTCCGCGCGGCGGAGCTCGCCGCGCGGGTCGCGCCGACCGCGCGTCGGCACGGTGGTCGCAGGGGGCGGGCCGGCCATGGCGCCCACCGTACCGGAGAGTGGTGCAGATGTCTTGGACAAACGTCCAAGTCGTGTGTAGGATCGCGGCCGCTGCCGGAGGAGAGCCCATCGCGCTCACTTGTCCCGTCCTCCGGCACCCTGAACCCCACATGACGCCGGACCCGCTCGACTCGCTGAACCCCACGCTCGGTCGCCGCCGCTTTCTCCAGGTCGGAGCGGCGGGCGCGTTCCTGTGCACGATCGGCGGCGAGCGCATCTCGGTCGCCAAGCGCGGCGATGCCGCCAAGGCCGACGCGGCCGCGGCGAAGATCACGCGCCCCAAGACCAACGAGGCGACCGAGCAGCAGACCTACGTCACGCCGTCCCCGCAGCCGGGCGGCCGCGTCGTCGAGCACTGGATCCAGGCGACGACCACCCGCTGGACGATCGTGCCGACCAAGCGCGACGACTGGCACGACATCGCCGTCCCCGGCAAGAGCACGTTCACCGCGACCGTCTACCAGGAGATGACCGAGGGCTTCGCCGCCGCGCTCGGCCCGGCCGCGATCCCGGGCCCGACGCTGCACGCCGAGGTCGGCGACACGCTCGTCGTCCACTTCCGCAACGCGCTCACCGGCAAGCTCGCCCAGCCGGTGACGATGCACCCGCACGGCGTGAAGTACAACCCGGAGTACGACGGGACCTACCTCGGCCGCTACACCCGGGCCGGCGGCTTCGTCGCCCCCGGCGAGGAGTTCAAGTACACGTGGGAGTGCGTTCCCGAGAGCGTCGGCGCCTGGCCGTACCACGACCACGGGCCCAACCACACGCTCAACACGTTTCGCGGGATGTTCGGCTCGATCATCATCCGCGAGAAGGGCGAGACGGTGCCGCCGGTCGTCGAGTCGCTCTTCCTGCATCAGCTGCAGCCGCCCGTCACCGGCCTGAGCCGCTCGTTCCAGTGCATCAACGGGCGCGCCTATGCGGGCAACACCCCCATCCTGCGGGCGAAGGTCGGCCAAGAGGTCGCCTTCCACGTCTTCGGGATGGACAACAACTTCCATGACTTCCACATCCACGGCCACCGTTGGAAGGACAGCGCCGGGGCCTTTGTCGACACACCTTCGGTCGGTCCCAACGAGACCACGTCGGTGCGCTTCGTCGAAGACAACCCCGGCCGGTGGCTCTACCACTGTCACGTCTTCGCCCATCAGGACATGGGCATGACGGGCTGGTACCTCGTCGAGTAGGAGGAGTACCCCACGTGTCTCATCGCAGGTCCATCACCATCGCCGCCGCGGTCGTCGCCTCGCTGGCCGCCGCTCCTGTCGCCAACGCCGTCGACTACCCGCCGCCGGCCTATCCCAAGGGCGGCACCGCCAAGCCCAAAGGCCCGTTCCGGACCCTGAAGGTCTGCAAGGCCAAGAAGTCGTGCTTCCCGACGATCCAGTCGGCGGTCAACAAGGCCAAGCCCGGTGACACGGTCAAGGTCGCGCACGGCACCTACAAGGAGGGCGTCAAGATCTCCGGCGCCTCCAAGCGCTACATCAAGCTGATCGGCGACCCCAAGGCGCCGGGCAAGGTCGTGCTCGAGGGCAAGGGCATCAAGAAGGCCAACGGCGTGCAGATCAACGGGGCGGTCAACGTCACCGTCAACGGCTTCACCGCCCAGCACTACAACGCCAACGGCTTCTTCGCCGTCAACACGAAGAACTACACCTTCACCAACCTGAAGGCCTTCCTCGTGGGCGTGTACGGCATCTACGCCTTCAACTCGGTCGGCGGCACGATCACCGACTCCGAGGCTGCATGGAACAGCGACTCCGGGTTCTACATCGGGCAGACGCCGCCGCAGGCCAAGCCGGTCCGCTCGATCGTCAAGAACATCAGGTCCTACGGCAACGTCTTGGGCTGGTCGGGCACGAACATGCGCTATGTGACGATCACCAAGTCGAAGTTCTACAACAACGGCACGGGCGTCGTCCCCAACACGCTGAGCTCGGAGAAGTACGCGCCGGAAGAGGACAACGTCATCACCGACAACGACATCTTCTGGAACAACTTCAACTACTACGCGGGCGCGCCGTTTGTGGTCAAGCCGGCTGCGGCCGACTCGACGCCGTACCCCGTGGGTGTCGGCGTGCTGCTCTTCGGCGGTCGTCACAACCGGATCGACAACAACCGCATCTACGGCAACTGGCTGGCGGGCGCGGGCATGATCCAGCAGATCATCCTGGCGCCGAAGATGCCCGAGGTCTCCGACCTCATCGGCAACCAGATCACCAACAACCAGCTCGGCCTCAACGGGACCGATCTCAACGGCCGCGACATCGCCTACGACGGCAACGGCAGCGACAACTGCATCAGCGGCAACACGGGTGTTGCCGTCACGGTGCCGGCGGATGCGTCGACGTTCCAGCCTTGCCCGTTCACGGGTGCCAACACGTTCAACGGCTCCGCCCAGGGCGAGCTGATCAACTGGGCGATCGACGGCACCCACGAGGCCTTCCTCGTCAAGCACGACCATGTCGCGCAGGCCGGCATCACGCCGCTGGAGCACTACGTGGCGGGCACCGTCAAGTGACGGTCGGCAAGGGAACGATCGCGCTCATGGGCGCCGCGGCTTTCGCCGCGGCGCCCGCGCTGGCGGTCGGCGCGACCTCCAAGGGCAAGACCCGCAAGGTCACCGTCAACGACAACTACTACGGCCCGAGCAAGCTCACCGTCCACGTCGGCGACACCGTCGACTGGCATTGGACGGATGAGGTCACCGACGTCCACGACGTCAAGCTCAACTCGGCGCCCAAGGGCGTCAAGAAGTTCGCGTCGGACCCGCTGGCCTCCGGTGACGACTTCAAGCGCAAGCTGACCAAGGCCGGCACCTACAAGATCATCTGCACCTTCCACGAGGAGGAGATGAAGATGACGATCACGGTGAAGAAGAAGCCGTAGGCTGCGGCCGATGGTCGACGCCGACGGACTGCGCTGCTTCGGGGCCGACGACCCGCTCTATCGCGCCTACCACGACGACGAGTGGGGTCGCCCCGTCCGCGACGAGCGTGGCCTGTACGAGCGGATCTCGCTGGAGGCGTTCCAGTCCGGGCTGGCGTGGATCACGATCCTGCGCAAGCGCGACAACTTCCGTGCCGCGTTCGCGAACTTCGAGCCCGAGGCGGTCGCGGCGTTCGGCGAGGACGACGTGGCGCGGCTGATGGCCGACGTCGGGATCGTGCGCAATCGGCTGAAGGTCGACGCGACCATCAACAACGCTCGCGCGGTCCTCGGGCTGCGCGACGCGGGCACCTCGCTGCCCGAGCTGGTGTGGGCTCACCGGCCGGATCCCGACCGACCGGCGCCGGCCGGCTGGGGCGACGTCCCGGCGCTCACGCCGGAGTCCACGGCGCTGGCCAAGGCGCTCAAGCGTGAGGGCTTCCGGTTCGTCGGGCCGACGACCGCATATGCGGCGATGCAGGCCTGCGGGCTGGTCAACGACCACCTCGCCGGGTGCGTCGCACGGGCGGAGACCGAGGCCGCGCAGGCCGTCGCCTGACCGTGTGTCGGCGGGACCTTGACGCGCGGCTGTTGGATCGAGGCGCCGGTGTCGATACGGTGCAGGGGCACATGAAGCACATGCACCACACCCCTTCTCTTCCGTTCGGGCCAGAGCCCGGACCGCCGATGCCCGGACGGGCGCGGCACTTCGGACCGGCGGGCGCATGCGCCCGGCGCATGCACTAGGGGGCCAGGCGCATATGGCCCCCGTGCACATCGCGGGGGCCCCACGCCGGGGCAAGACCCCGCAGTGGACCCCCGAGTCCGTCATCACCGAGATCCAGCACTTCGTGCAGGCCCATGGCGAGGTCCCGCGTCTGGCCGATCTCAACCCCGGTCAGGCGAAGATCACCGGTCAGGTCTGGCGGATCGACCGCTACCGCGCCGGCTGCCCGGTCTGCGGCTCGGCCTACCCGTCGGCCAACGCCGCCCGGCGCTGCTTCGACGGCTCGCTGGAGCTCGCGATCCGCGCCGCCGGCTTCGAGCCCGCCAAGCGCGGGCCGCGCCGCCGGACTGAGGTCGACCTGAGTGCGCGCGCCACCGCGCGGCTCGAGCACGACGCGCGCGTGGCGGTCGACGCCGCGCTGGCGCGCGCCGCGGACGCCGAGACGCGCGCCCAGCGGTTGCAGACCCAGCTCGACCGCGCCCGTGCTCGCGCGGCCGTGACGCCGAAGGTCAAGACGAAGATCGTCCGCGAGCGCGTCACCGACGCCGCCGCACTCGCCCGCGTGCAGCGGGCGCGCGAGGCCGCCGAGGCGCGCGCGGCGACGCTGAAGTCCGAGCTGGCCGAGGCCCGGATGGACGCCGCCGAGGCGCGTCGCACCGCGGTCAAGCTCGCGTCGCGCCTGGAGCGCGCCGAGGCCACGGTCACCGAGGCCCGCGCCCAGAAGCGCGGGGTCGGGGCCGAGCTGGTCGACGCGCAGGGCGCCGTCGAGCGTGCCGAGGCGCGTGCGGCGGAGGCCGAGCGCCGGTTGGCGGATCTGCAGGGCACGGCGACCCGCGTCGAGCGCGTGGTCACGGCATCGCCCGAGCAGCGCGTCGTCGACGAGGCGCTGGCCCGCGCGGCCGCGGCCGAGGACGCCGCGCTGCGCGCCGAGGCACGCGCGGCACGCGCCGAGCGCGACTACGCCGAGGTCGCCGTCGCGGCGACCGGCGCATCCCGCAAGCTGACCTCCGCAGAGCTCGAAGCCCTGCGCTCCGACGGCCCCGCCGGACCGGCGCTGCTTGCCGACGCGCTCAAGGCCCTCGCCGTCGCGCGGCGGACCGACAACCGCTTCAAGCTGGAAGAGGCGCTGGCGCAGGTCGCCTCCGCCGCGGTCACCTGGCGCGATCGCCTATAGGCGATTTCGGAGTGCTCCGTCTCGAGCAAAGGGTCCATATGACCCATAGGTCGACACGGACCTGGAAGGTGCCGGCTCAGGTCCGGCCTGCCGGCGAGCGCTTCAGGAGCGCTGACAGCGTCGCGGCGACGGAGCTCGGGCTGTCGACGACTTGTCGGTGCGTGAAGCGCACGGTGCGATAGCCGGCGACGGCCAGCGCCTGGTCGCGGGCACGATCCTCCTCGAACGCTGTCCGCGTCCGGTGGGTGTCCCAGCCATCGGTCTCGACGGCGAGCCGCGCATCGACCCAGAGGAAGTCCACGCGGAACCCGAGTGGCCGCGCGTTGACGGCCGGGTAGGGCAGACGGTGTGCGTCGCAGAGCGCGCGGAAGTGGATCTCGAGTTCGCTGAGCGTCAGCGCCAGCTCTCGGCGTGCCGTCTCGTCGAGCAGTGCGGTGAGTTCCCTGCGTCCTGGATGCCGCGGGTGTGCCGCGACGACCGCGCGCAGCGCGCCAAGGTCGAAGAGGTCGAGGAGATCAGCCTGCTTCAGCGCGGCCTCGACGTGATGCGGCGCGAGGACGCCTGCGAGATCGAGGATCGTCCGCGCGGGTGTCGTCACCGGAAGGAGATCGATGTGTGTCGACTCGACCGGGCGCCCCGTCCGATGCAGACGCGTTCCCGCGCGCTCCACCAGCCCGGCCGTCGTCGGCACGGTGACCTCGATCCCGACCACCGCCCGAGGCGCGCAGGCCCCACGTGGCCGCGGCGGTGCGGTGGCTCAACACGGCCCGCTTGCCGTACGTCCACACGCCGGCCAACCTCCGGGCGCCGACGCTCAGCCGATCGTGGCCGACCGCGTAGACCTCCGGATGCACATCGATCAGCCTCCCGGTCTCGCGCCGATGCCGGATCTGGCCCTGCGTCAGGCCGATGCCGCGGAGATCGCGATGCCGCACGATCCCCTCCTGGGCACGGGCGAGCTGCGCGATCCGATGGTCCGTGTCGAGCAAAGGGTCCATATGACCCATAGCTCGACACGCACCGAGTCTCGCCCCCCGACCCAGGCCGGGGCGGCGTCACTCATAAACGCCGAGGACGGGATTCGAACCCGCGACACCTGCTTTACAAGAGCAGTGCTCTAGCCCCTGAGCTACCCCGGCTTGCCAGAACGGCAAGTCTAGGCGGCGCCCGTGATGGCGTGCTCGATGTTGCCGTGGCCGTTGGTGGACACGACGTGCTCGTAGCTCGGAAGCTCCTCGTCGGGCTCGTCGTTCAAGCGCCGCTCGAGCTCGCCCAGGACGATGCCGAAGAGCAGGTGGCGCCAGGTCGCCTGGGCGAAGGCGCGGGCGGATGTGCCGAGCGTCGGCAGCTCGTCGCGGGCGGGGTGGACGCGGTCGGTCAGGAGCACCAGCGGCCAGCTCAGCACGTGCTCGCCGAGCCCTGCCGCCGGACCGCGTGACCACGACGGCAGCGGCACGCGGCGCACGACGCTCGCGTAGACGGCCCCGAACACGGCGCCATTGGCCAGGTGCATGGCCAGCCCGACCACCGGCCACGCACGGCGGCGTGTGACGGCCTTGCCGAGCAGCTCGGTGTCGTCGTACTTCACACCGAAGACCTTCTGGTCCAGCGGCTGCTGCGCCGCCCAGACCCCGGCCGCGACGGCTCCGGCGAGGGCTCCGCGGGCAGTGCGCGCACGATCGATGGCCATGCACGCACTGTAACCCGCGTACCCCCGCAGGTGTACGCCAGATCGATGGAGAGCAACCGCCACCTCGCCCGCGCACGCACCAAGGGCGTCAACCCGTTCGTCTACTGGATCGTCCGGGCGCTCTTCCAGCCGTTCTTCCACATCTACTTCCGGATGTCGCGGATCGGGCGCGAGCACATCCCGGTCGATGGCCCCGTGATCTTCGCCGCCAACCACCGCTCGTTCCTGGATCCGTTCGTGATCGCGTGCATGTCGCGGCGGCCGCTGTACTACGTGGCCAAGAAGGAGCTCTTCGCCCATCGCCTCACCGCGTGGTTCCTCAACAGCCTCGGCGCGTTCCCCATCAACCGCGGCGCCGCCGACCAGGACGCGATGGCGACCGCTCGCGAGATCCTGCAGCGTGGCGACTCCGTCCTGATCTTCCCCGAGGGCACGCGCACCCGCCCGGGCACGCTCGGCGCCCCCAAGCGCGGCGTCGGCCGCCTGGCGCTGGAGACCGGCGCGCCGGTCATCCCGATCGCCGTGATCGGCACCGAGACCATCCGCCGCGGCTGGCGCATCCGCCCGCACAAGGTGTCGATCCGCGCCGGCGCCCCGCTGCGCTTCCCGAAGGTCGACGAGCCGTCGCCCCAGCTGGCGCAAGCTGTCACCGAGCGCATCTGGCCGTGCGTGATGCTGCAGTGGGAGTGGCTGGGTGGCCTGCCGCCGATCCGCCGCGCCGCCGTCATCGGCGCCGGCTCGTGGGGCACCGGCCTCGCGGTCGCGCTCGCCCGCGCCGGCGTCGAGGTCGACCTCGGCACGCGCACCGCCGCCCAGGCCGAGCTGCTCAGCGCCACCCGGGTCAACGACCGCTACCTGCCCGGCGAGATCCTGCCGGAGACCGTCAGCGTCGTCGCGGCCGGCGACCTCGAGCTCGGCCGCCACGACCTCGTCGTCCTCGCCGTCCCCGCCCGCGCGCTTCCCGAGGTCATCGCCGCCCATGGGGCCGCGATCACCGCCCGGGCCGGGCTGCTGGTCGCCTCCAAGGGCCTGGTCCCGCCGCTCGGCGCGCTGCCGAGCGTCTATGTCGCCGAGCGCTCCGACGTGCGGGCGATCGCCGGCCTCGGTGGCCCGGCGCACGCCGCCGACGCGCTCGACCATGGCGCTGCCCTGGTGGTCGCGAGCGCCGACCGCGGCTTCGGCCGCCAGCTCGCCGAGCTGCTGAGCAAGGCCGACCTCTACGCCGAGACCTCGACCGACACGGTCGGCGTCGAGCTCGCGGGCGCCGCCAAGAACGCCGCTGCCCTGGCCGCCGCGACCGCGGGTCCCGCAGGCCCCAATGCCGTCGGCGCCGCCGCCGGTCGCGTCTTCGCCGAGGTCGACGCCTACGCCCGCACCCGTGGCGCGCATGCCGAGACGTTCGCCGGCCTGGCCGGGACCGGCGACCTCATCGCCACCGTCCTGGCGTCGGGCTCACGCAACCGCCGCGCCGGCGAGCTGCTGGCCGCCGGCACCGCGGCCGGCGACATCGAGGGCGCGCTCGGTCAGGCGGCCGAGTCGCTGGACGCCCTGCCGCTGCTGGCCCTCGCGCTGCGCGAGGGCGGCGTCGACGCTCCGGCCGTCTGTGGCCTGGCCGATGTCGTCGAAGGCCGCGTCGACGCCGGCGACTGGGCCTCGGCGATCACCGCTCCGCCGCGGCGCACCAAGAGGTTCGTCCGGGCCGCTTAGGCGGCGGATAGGCTGCTGTGCGTGGGGGACGCCGACAAGGCCAAGCTGGATGCGGACTTCTCGGAGCTGTACCGAGCACATCTGAAGGATGTGTACTCCTACGCCTACTACCGGGTGGGCAACCACCACGACGCGGAGGACCTGACGGAGCAGACGTTCCTGCAGGCCTACCGGCACTTCGAGCGGGCGGTGGCGGAGTCCGACGGGCGCCCGCTGCGGCCGTGGCTGATCCGGATCGCGCACAACCTCGCCGCCAACCTCTACCGGGACCGCTCGCGCAAGCCGCAGACGCCGATCGAGGACACCGACACGCTGCGCACGACGCACACCACGGAGGATCTCGTGGAGGGTCGGGACGAGCTGGCGCGAATCCTGGAAGGTGTCAAGGAACTGCCCGACGACCGCCGCGAGGCGCTGATCATGCGCTTCGCGCTGGGCATGGACAACCGCGAGATCGCGCGTGCCATGGGGCGGACCGACGGCGCGACCAAGGTCCTGCTGCACCGCGCGATCAAGCAGCTGGAAGAGATCGTCGCCACGAGGCAGAGCGGGTGAGCGCGCGATGAACGAGACCTTCGGGGACTTCGAGGGCCTGCTGCGGCGGGCATTGACGCCGGTCGAGCCGCCCGAGCAGCTCAGCCTGCGCCTGGAGTCGACGCTGACCGAGCTGACCGAGCTGGCCCAGGACGAGCTGGAGAGCTGGGAGCTGTCGACGATGCGCGACCCGCGCAACTGGGTGCGCCCGGTTGCGGCGGCGGCGATCGGGACGACGGCGGGCGCGGCGCTCGTGCTGCTGCGCGTGCGCCAGCAGCATCGGCGCCGGGCCTCGAAGGCCTCTGGACCGATCGACCTCGCCGAGCGTACGCTGCACGCGGTCGCCGACGAGACCCGCAAGATCCTCGATCGGTGAGCGCACTCCTGACGCACGGACGGTGATCCGGTGCGTGGGGTGATGCGTAAGTACAGGCCGTGGCCGCCTCAGACCCCAATCGCACGCGCATGACGCTTGCCGACGAGGACCTGATGCAGCTCATGCGTCAGGGTGACGCGCAGGCCTTCGAGGTCATCTACGAACGCCATGCCAACGCCGCCTTCTCCCTCGCCTACCGGATGACCGGCCGCCGCGGTGCCGCCGAGGACGTCGTCCAGGAGGCGTTCCTGTCGCTCTGGCGCTCGGGTGCCCGCTATGACCGCACCCGCGGCAGCGTGCGCACCTGGGTGCTCGGGATCGTGCACAACCGCGCGATCGACTCGCTGCGGCGCAACTTACGCCACGACACGCGTCGCGCCAGCGATGAGGGCATCGAGGAGCGCTTCGAGGCCAAGGAGCGCACCGACCTGCAGGCGGCCCACAGCGAGGAGGCCGCCGAGGTGCGGACCGCGCTGGACACACTGCCCGAGGAGCAGAGCAAGGCGATCGAGCTGGCGTACTTCGGTGGCTTCTCCCATTCGGAGATCGCCACCATGTTGGAGATGCCCATCGGCACCGTGAAGGGACGCATTCGCCTCGGGCTCGACAAGCTGCGGGGACAGCTCGGCCAGTTCATGGAGGTGCCGGCATGACCGACGACTGCCGTCATCGCGACGACGCCGGGCCGTGGGTGCTCGGTGCGCTCGACGACACGGACGCGCGCGCGTTCGCCGAGCATCTGGAGTCCTGCTCGGTCTGCCGCCTCGAGGTCGCCGAGCTGCAGGTCGTCGCCGACGTGCTCCCGATGGCCGCGCCACAGCTCGTGCCGCCGCCGGCGCTCAAGAGCCGGATCATGGGGGTCGTGGAGTCCGAGGCGCAGCTGCTGCGCGCGGCGGGGCCCGAGGCCGACCGGGCGCCGGCCGCCGCAGTCCGCGACCGCGAGCGCCGCGGCTTCTTCGGGTGGCTGCGTCCGCTCCCCGCCGCCGTGCTGGCCACCGCGCTGCTGGCGCTGGGCGTGGTCGCCGGCGTCCTGCTTTCGGGCGGCGAGGACACGACCTCGCATCCGGGCTTCGGCCCAAAGGGCGCGCAGGTCGCGCTGCGGGTCACCGGCGACCACGGCGAGCTGGACCTGCGTGGCATGCCCGCCGCGCCGTCTGGCCGCGTCTACCAGGTGTGGCTGGTCCACGGCAAGGACAAGCCACGGCCGACGCACACGCTCTTCAACGTCCCGTCCGACGGTCGCGCGCGCGTCGAGATCCTGGAGCCGCTGAAGGACACCGATCAGGTCCTCGTGACCACCGAGCCGCCGGGCGGCAGCGAGGAGCCCACGAGCGCTCCGCTCATCGGCGCCAATCTGACGTAGCGCTATCGGACGTTCGCGAACGTCGCGATACTCACACACAGAGGCACCTGTCCGGTTGGTGCTTGCTTTACCGGTCCAGAAGGGCGTGGCAGTCCGACGACCGCCGATAACGGCCGTTCCATTTGCGTCCAGTTCGCGCAGGAGGGACAGAAGCCTTCCGTAGGATCCACCGTGCGACGCCCCACGGGGGCACATCACCATTTCGCGTAACCGCTGCGCCTGTCCTTGTAAGCGGATGACGAATAGGTGTGCATCGGTAGTCGCTTTGGCACGAGGTAGCTTGGAGTCCGTCAACGGGCTCAGCTACGATCAGCTTTTGCCATTGGGCATATGGACCTTTGTCCGCTCTTAGATGCTCAGCAGACACGGAGGTCGCTTCTTGAGTCGGTCCATTGCCACGGTTGTAGTAGCTGCATCGATACTCGCTTGTACCACGCTTGTACTAGAAGCGACGCTTGCACTAGGGGCGCAATCTCCCTCAGCGAAGACAAACGGTGCAGGCGCGATTCCGCGACCCGATACCTCAGTTGTCGCACTGAAGGCCCAGGTAACCGAGATTCGGGCCGAGCTGGATGCCGACGGGAAAGCTCGAGACCATCAAATCGACGAGTTCAGCGCATACGCACAGACCATCGCGATTGTGAGCGGGGCCCTGGTCGGAATTTTTGCATTGGGAGGGGTCTTGGCGACGTTCCTCGGTTACAAGACGGTCGCCCGGTATGTGCAAGATGAGGTTGGTCGTCGCGTTGAGAGTTCCGTTAGCGCTGTGGGTCAGGCCGAGTTCGAGCTTAAATCTGAGGAGCTGAGGTCCAAGTGGGACGCTCAATTCGCGGAGCTTTACAACAAGTTCGACGAGCTGGTGCGGGACGCTGGGGGTTCCAACGGTGGCCGGTGACGTCGGCACGGACAGCGTCCACGACCTCGTCGCCTATTCGCTTTTCGACCTTGATCCGAAGGCAAGGCAGCTTCGAGCGCCACTGCTGTTCTACATCGTGCAACTCGCGTTACTGACGGCGGATGGCCCGTTCGACACTGGACGCCTCCACTCGGTCGTATGCGAGCGCCTAGTCGCCGCCGACGCAATCACAGAGCCTGATGTCGCGAAGGCCGTCGCCATCGGAGTACAGAACGGTTCCGTGATCGAGGTGGAGAGCGGCGCTTGGGCGCTTGCGCCGGCCCGCCGTCAACAGCTTCAGACCGCGCGAGAGGAGGTAGAGCAGCACGGTGCCGCATTTCATGAGCACATGCGAGTAGCTGTGGAACTCCGGCTGCACGAGCAACTACAGCCCGAGGCGCTTGTGGAGTTTCGCCAGGCACTGGACGAGGAGCTTCAAGGACTCTTCGCCCAGCATACGGCGCGTCTAGTGGATGCGCTTCGTGAGGGAGGCCCCGGGTTTGACGTCACGCTCGGGAGCATGTCTCGCAAGGCGATATCCAAGCTAGCCCAACCGCTCGCCCGTCCTACGGAGAAGCTCCGGAGGAGTCAGGTGCAGGCCGGAATCCGGGACGGTCTGGAGACGCTGCCAGACGAAGCGAGGAGTTATCTCGCAGCGGTCTATCAGCGGACGGTAGTGATGGCGCTCATGGCTCAAGATCCGTCGATTCGTCGGGTCCGGCGAGACTTGGCGGCGCAGCGTGTTGCTCTGCTTGACACCAATGTTGTCATCGCGTGGCTGTTCGAAGACCATAAGAACCACGACGAAGCTCGCACGGTGATCGAGACGGCGAAGGCCGTTGGGTGCACTCTGATGGTCTCCCACTTTACCCAGCAAGAGTTGCAGCACCAGATCGACGCGGCGGAGCGAGTGTTTGCTGGCCTGGCAACGTCTGAGGTATTCCAAGGCCTTGTGGACAACGACATCGTGCGGACATATGCTCAGCGCCGTGCGCGAAATACCAGGCTGACGTGGGGCGGCTTCATGGGCGCCTACAACCCGCCAGCTGTGGCACTGGCTGATCACGGAATTTTGTTGACAGATCCAGAATGGTCAACAACGCACATGGATGAGCGCATTGCTGTGGTTGAGTCGGCCGTGGCACAAGCGAAAATGAAACCGGCTGGGTCGATCGTTCGGTGCGACGCGAGAAATATGCTGCACGTGCAACGTCTGCGCGACCAACATCCGGCGGATGTTATGGGTAGTCGGGTGTGGCTGGTGACGCTTGACCGTTCTCTGGCTGCCGCAGACACCTTGTTACTCGAGCGAGGCGTTTTCGATCTGCCGACGACGCACCTAGCGCGTGACTGGTGCGAGCTTCTGACGCCCCTTGTGGCTCCTGACGAGCAAGGACTTAAAGAGTACGTTTCGTTTCTCGTCAGATCCCAGTACGGGTTGCTGTCTCGTGATCCAGCATTTGTTGATGCTCGGTTCCTGGAGCGTCTTCACGAGGCGCGTTTCGACATAGGAACTCTCCTCGACGGCTCTCCAGAGCGGGCTCGGCAAACGCTGATTCGGCTTCAGCGGGATACGGAGGTCAACCGCCTCCTGAAGCTCGCGGACGGCGACGGGGATTCTGAGACCTATCAGGCGCGACTGGACGCGGCCGTGCGTACGGCGCTGGGCGCTACGGGCGAGATCAAGGTTGCCGATCCGGCTGATGAGCTCCGTCGTGAGCGGGATGCGGCTCTAGCTCTCGCTCGCGCCGTCCGCGAGCAAGTTGACGAACTGGCGCGAGAAGTGGAAGCGTTGCGCGCGACCGCAAGTAGCGTCGAAGTCCGTGAGTTGAAGAACAACTGGTGGACAAGAATCCGGGCGTTTCTTCGCAAGCTTTAGCGCTGCGAACAGCTGGCCGCAATTCAAGTTGCGGGTTTACCAGCCGAGCTGCTAGATTGCAAGCACGCAGCAGACATTCTTCCGGCTGCAGCGACAATCGCCGGCAAAGATGTTTCCGCCTAACGCGGACTGCAAATGTTGGAGTCGACCGGGTGCGCTGCCGCCCGGTCGCTTCGTTTAAACATGTGGCAACGCTCCCGCGCCCGAGCGGGGAGGACGAGGCCGTACCTGCTTGAGCGACACCGCTTTCCCCACATAAGGACCCGAGCCGGCAATGACTGCGGCCCCGGCCTCAATACGATGTCATAGTCGGGCAACATGGTTGTCCACCGCCATCGGGAGATGGTGCCTTCAATCGGTCCGCGACGGCGTCCACACGGCACGGGCCCTGGGCCCGTGTGTAACTGACTGACCAGTGGCGCCATGCGAGTCTGATCTCCGCTTGAGGGCCCGCTGCTAGCGTGCGGCGCCCACATGGCCACCTGCTACCGCCATTCCAACCGCGAGACGGGCGTCTCCTGCTCGAACTGCGGCCGCCCGATCTGTCCCGACTGCATGACCGCGACGTCGGTCGGCATGCGCTGCCCGGTGTGCGCCAAGCAGCGCACGAAGGTCCGGACCGCCGCGACGATGAACGCCGAGCCGCGCGTGACGGTGGCGATTATCGTCACCTGCGTCGTCTTCTTCTTGAGCTCGGGCGGCGGGATCGGCCTGAGCAGCACCGGATCCGGATGGATCTACCAGCACTTCGCGCTCTACGGCCCGCTCGTCGACCAGGGCGACTACTGGCGCCTGGTCACCAGCGGCTTCCTGCACAGCGGCATCTTCCACATCGGGTTCAACATGTACCTGCTGTGGATCCTCGGCCAGCAGCTCGAGCGGCTGCTGGGCTCGGTGCGCTTCGGCACGCTGTACTTCACCGCGCTGCTGTGGGGCTCGTTCGGCGCGCTGGTGCAGACGACCGAGTCGGTCGTCGTCGGCGCCTCGGGCGCGGTCTTCGGCCTGATGGGCGTGCTGGCGGTCGAGCAGTGGCGGCGCGGCTACGAGGCCTTCGGGGGCGGCCTCGGCGGGCTGATCCTCATCAACTTGGTGATCAGCTTCATCCCCGGGTTCAACATCGCCTTCGGCGGCCACATCGGCGGGCTGATCGGCGGGCTGCTGGCGGGGCTGGCCTTCCACGGCGCCGATCGCCTGCGTCAGCCGTTGCTGGGCTATGCCGCGTGCGCTGCGCTGTCGATCGTCGCGGTGGTCGGGGCGATCGCCGTCTCGGGCAACCTGCACAACATCACCATCTCCTGATCGGACCCGACCTTCGGTAGGTTGCGCCCCGTGCGCCGACCTCGCCGTGCCCTGCTCCTGACGATCGCGGTTGGGATGGCCGTCGTGGGGATGCCCACGGTGAGCGCCGGCGCCGCGCCGACGCTCGGCATCAACGCCGCCGGCATCCCCGTCGGCCCCCAGCTCGACGAGGCACTGGCCACCGGCGCGCGCGAGGTCCGGATGTTCGTGATCTGGCCGAGCCTGGAGCCGGTCAAGGGCCGCTTCGCCCCGAACATCGTCGGGGCCTACACCGACATCGTCGCGCGCTTGAGCGCCGCCGGCGTGCGCGCCGACTTCGTCTTCACCGGCTCGCCGCCGTGGGCCTCGGGCTCGTCGGACTTCAACGCGGCGCCGCGCAACCCGGCCGACTACGCCAACGCGCTGGGGTATTTCGCGGGGCAGCCCGGCATCGCGGGGCACAACATCGCCTACGAGCTCTGGAACGAGGAGGACGCCGACGAGTGGTGGGCGCCCAAGGCCGACCCCGCCGCCTACGCGGCGCTCGTCAAGGCCGCCGCGCCCGCGCTGCGCGCCGCCGATCCGACCGCCCAGGTCGTGCTCGGCCCGCTGACCGGCAACGACTACCCGTGGCTGGAGCAGCTGTACGCCCAGGGCATCCAGGGGAGCTTCGACGCCGCCGCGGTCCACCTCGACACCGGCTGCCTGGTCAACGGCCCGGCGACCGTGCTGCGCGACCGCGACGGCCGCATCTCGCAGTACGTCTTTCTCGGCATCCGCGAGGTGCTGGCGACCATGCGCGCCCATGGGGACAACAAGCCGGTGCGTGTCACCGAGTACGGCTGGAGCTCGACGCAGCCGGCCTCCGGCGGCGGGCCGTCCTGCGAGCGCGGCGCGTCGGCAGGCCTCAAGCCCTCCGGGGTGACCGCCGCCGAGCAGGCGACCTTCCTGGCCCAGGGCTACCACTGCCTGGCGCAGGAACCGGGCGTCGAGGCCGCGACCTGGTTCACGCTGCGTGACGCGCCGGCCGCCGAGAACCCACTCGACGAGCTGCGCCACTACGGCCTGCTGAGCACCGGCGGCGCGCACAAGCCGGCGTGGGACGTCTTCCACGCGATCGCCACCGGCGGCGACACGCTCTCGGGCGCCTGCGGCGACTTCGACGGCCCGGAGGTCACGGTCGTCACGCCGAAGGTCGGCCAGTCCTATGCGGGCAGCCTGCTGATCTCGGCCTCGGCCCGCGACACCTCGGCCCCGCGCCGGATCACCTTCGCCGCCGACGGCAAGACGATCCAGAACTTCGGCGACGGGCTCGCCAACGACAAGGTCGTCTCGCTGGACTGGCAGGGCGCCAAGCAGCTGTCGATCGGCGTCCACACGATCACCGTCAGCGCGACCGACGCGCAGGGCAATGTCGGCAGCCAGGACGTGCAGGTGCGCAAGGTCAGCGCGAGCCAGCTGATCGCGATCGGGCCGGCCAAGTTCACGCTCAAGGCCGTGAGGTGCAGCAAGGCGGCGAGCTGCCTGCTGAGCGGGCAGCTCGCGAGCCCGTCGGGATCGGCGCTGCCGGGCAAGGTCCAGATCCAGTGGCAGTGGCGGACCAAGGCCACCAAGAAGCACAAAGCGCGCTGGAAGACGCTGCACAAGGTCACCAAGCCGGCGGGCAAGCCGTTCAAGGTGCGCCAGAAGCTCAAGCGCTCCGGCGCCTGGCGTGTCCGCGTCCGTTACCTGGCGCCCAAGCCGCTGAAGCCGTCGTCCTCGAAGTGGACGTACTTCAGCGTGAAGGTCAAGAAGAGGTAGGACTACAACATCACGCGGTGCACGCGGCCGGGCGCTTCGGTGACCCGGTCGGGGTGCAGCGCGTGGGCCAGCGTCTCCAGCCCGTCGACCAGGCGCGGGCCGGGACGGCTGAAGTAGGCGGCTGCGTCGAGCGCGACGACCTCCTTGGCGCCCAGCGCGCGCAGGCGGTCGCCGAACTGCTCGGCCTCGGCCAGTGCACGCGGACCGTCGTAGCCGCAGGGGATGCAGACCACGACCTCGGGCTTGGCGGCCTCGAGCAGCTCCCACTCCAGCTGCTCGGAGTGCTCGCCGGCGAAGCCGAGCAGGTCGGTTCCGCCGGCCATGTCGATCATCTGCGGCGTCCAGTGCCCGGCGATGAAGACCGGGTCGAACCACTCGATCGCGATCACGCGGCGCCGGCGCGCGCCCTTGAGCGCGAGCCGCACGCGGTCGACGCGAGCACGCTGACGGGCGACGAGGTCCAGCGCGGCGTCGCGCGCGTCGGTCGCCTGGGCCAGCGTCCGGATGTCGCCCATCGTCTCGCCGAACGTCTTCGGGTCCAGCGCGATGACGGTGGGGCAGGGGTCGAGCTTCTTGGCGACGTCGCGAACCTCTTCGTAGGAGACCGCGCAGACCGGGCACAGCTCCTGGGTGACGATGAGGTCGGGCTCCAGCTCGGCGAGCTTCTCCTCGTCCAGGAGGTAGATCGCCTCGCCGTTCTCGGTCCGCTCGCGCACGGCCGCGTCGATCTCCGCGGCGCTGAGGCCCGCCGGCAGCACGTCGCGCGTGATCCGCGGCACCTCGGCGGTCGCCGGCGGGTAGTCGCACTCGTGGGTGACCCCGACGACGCTGTCGCCGAGGCCGAGCGCGTACAGCAACTCGGTAGCGTGGGGCACCAGGCTCACGATCCGCATCGGAGGCGAGGATATGGCAGAGCTGCTGGCAGCTCAGGAGATCGACGAGCGCCTCGGCGCGCTGGAGGACTGGCATCGCGACGGCGACGAGATCGTCCGCGACGTCGAGTGCAAGGACTTCGCGGCCGCGATTGCGCTGGTCAACGCGGTGGCGAGCGTCGCCGAGGAGGCAAATCACCACCCTGACATCCTCGTGCACGGGTGGAACAAGCTGCGCCTGAGCCTCACGAACCACAGCGCCGGCGGGCTCACCCAGGCCGACTTCGACCTCGCCGCCACGATCGACCGTTTGCCGGGCAGCCGGCCGCGCTGATACGGTGCACGCAGTCGCTCCATGAACGACGACCCCTCTCGAAGTAGCGCCGGGCACGGACCCGGCCCCCACGCGTGACCGCACTGCTGCTCTTAGCTGTCGCGGTCCTGATCCTCGTAAACGGCTTCTTCGTGGCCGCCGAGTTCGGGCTCGTGCGCTCACGCCGCTCCTCGCTGCAGGAGATGGCCGAAGACGGCCACGCCGGCGCACGCCGCGCGATGGAGCTGCACGACGACCTCAACGTGTACCTGTCGGCGTGCCAGTTCGGCATCACGCTCGCCTCGCTGGGCATCGGCTTCCTGGGCGAGCCCGCGATCGCGACGATCTTCGAGCCGCTCTTCGGGAGCTTCTCCCACGGCGTGAAGGTCGGCATCTCGGTGGCGATCGCCTACGTGATCGTCACGGGTGCCCACGTCGTCGTCGGCGAGCAGGTCCCCAAGATCTATTCGATCATCCATCCGGACCGGATCGCGATCTGGGTCGCTCGTCCGCTGAAGGCCTTCAACATCGGGATGAAGCCGTTCATCTCGCTGCTGAACATGGTCGCCAACGCGATCCTGCGGCTGCTGCGGGTCGACCCGGAGGCGGCGTCCGAGGAGGGCGCGACGCCCGAGGAGCTGCGCATCCTGATCGGCCAGGCGCGCGCGGGCGGCAAGCTCGACGCGGGCGAGGCCGGGATGCTCAGCGGCGTCTTTCACCTGCACGAGCAGGAGGCGCGCCAGGTGATGACGCCGATCCCGGCGGTCGTCACGGTCGACCTGTCCGAAGACGTCGAGACGGCGCTGCGCCGCTGCATCTCCTCCGGTCACACGCGGCTGGTCGTCACCGAGGACGACAACCGCGACCGCGTGCGCGGCATCGTGCACTCCAACCGCCTGGCGCAGGCGCTGATGGCCGAGGGGCCGCAGGCGTCGCTGGTGCCGCTGGTGCGCGAGGCCGTGATCGTCCCGGAGACCAAGCCGCTGGACGACCTGCTCGCCGACCTGCAGCGCCAGCGCTCGTCGATGGCGGTCGTCGTCGACGAGTACGGCCGCGTCGTCGGGATCGTCACCGTCGAGGACATCATCGAAGAGGTCGTCGGCGAGATCGACGACGAGACCGACCCGGCCGGCGGCCAGATCCGGCGGCTGGCCAACGGCGACTGGTTCGTCCGCGGCCACGTCGCCATCACCGACCTGCTCGACCATGGCGTCGAGCTGCCGGTCGACACCGACGCCTACAACTCGGTCGGCGGCTTCGTCTTCGCCGAGCTGGGGCGGCTGCCCAAGCGCGGGGACCAGATCACCGCCGACGGCTACTCGATCCGCGTCGAGTCGGTCCGCGAGAACCGCATCGAGGCCGTCCGCATCCGCGAGCGTCGCGCCCAGCAGGGCGCGGTCTCCGGGAGCGAGCAGCACGACGGCTGAACCGCGCCCGCGCAAAGGCGCAAGTTCTGTGCGCCGCGCGCGTTTGAGCTTCTGGAACGGGCCCCGGAATGTGGACGGACGGACTGGGGTTCGCCGCCTCTCGCTCGTGGGACAGCGAAGCGGCATCTGAGACGCGGATGGACCCGGGGTGGGTCCATCCGCAACGCCTTACGGGCGGTCGGCACCTGCCGGCCGCCCGGTGCGTTTCGTGGCCAGAAATCGAACCGGCCCGCCTGAGGAGCGGGCCGGATCGTGCTTCTGGGAGGAGGTGCACGTGCGAGTACGTTCGCGAGAGCGATTCTCTGCCCGCTACCTGAAGCGGCCTTAAAAGTTCGGAGGGAGCGGCAGCGCAGCCATGCGATCGATCCACGCGGCCAGGCGTGGTGTGGGCTCCAGGTGCTCGATCAGGACGCCGTGGAAGAGGTCGTCGTCGTCGGGATCGGCAGAGGTGGCGAAGCGCAGGAAGGGATAGGCACAGATGTCGGCGGCGCCGGGCGTGTCGCCGAAGAGGTGGTCGCGGCCGTGCAGGAGGCCGTCGAAGCCGTGCTGCCAGCCACGCATCTGCGCGGCCCAGGCCGAGATGCGCTGCTCGTCGGCGGTGGGCCCGTGGCGCTGACGCTCGGCGTCGATCGCGTTCGGGGCGACCTTCCACACCTGGTTGAAGAACGTGACGAAGCCCTCGACCTCGCGGCGCACGGCCGGGTCGGCGGGGTAGAGCGCCGGCGTCGGCCACGTCTGGTCGATCCACGCGACGATCGGCATCGAGTCGACGAGGACCTGTCCGTCGTCGGTCTCCAGCACGGGAACGAGATCCTGGCCGGAGACCGCGCGCACACCGGTCCGGTCCTCTGGCGTGTGCCAGACCCACTCGTCGACCGCGACGCCCTTGAGCCCGAGGGCGAGCGCGACACGATGCACGTTGGTGGAGTGGGGGATGGCGTGGATCCGCATGGCGCGCAGCCTGCCGTACGCGTGATCCCCGCGCGAGCGGAGTTCCTGATGGCGGCCGTAAGCCGCGCTTCATGCTCAGTCGTAGGCGTAGAAGCCGCGGCCGCTCTTGCGGCCCAGCGCGCCCTCGCCGACGAGCGTCGTCAGCGAGTCCGGGACAGCGGCGCCGATCGCCTCGCCGATCGCCTGTGCGACGTCGAGGCCGACGAAGTCCAGCAGCGCGAGCGGGCCCATCGGATGGCCGGCGCCCAGTTGCATGCAGGTGTCGATCGACTCCGCCGCCAGGCCGGTCTCCTCCTGCAGCGTGACCGCGGAGAAGAGGTAGGGGAAGAGCAGGCGGTTGACGACGAAGCCCGGGATGTCGGGCACGATCACCGCGGTCTTGCCGAGGCCCTCGCAGAGCGCGGTCGCACGCTCGCGCGTCCGGGCGCTGGCCTCCTCGGGAAAGGCGAGCTCGACGAGCTTCATCTTCGGCACCGGGTTGAAGACGTGCAGGCCGACGAAGCGCTCGGGCGCCCCGCTGGCGCCGGCCAGCTCGGCAACCGAGAGCGACGAGGTGGTGGACCCCAGCAGCGCCTGGTCGTTGGTGACCTGCGCGAGCTCACGCCAGAGCGCCGCCTTGGCGGCGACGTCCTCGACGACGGCCTCGACGATCGCGGTCGCCTCGCCCAGCGCGCCGAGGTCCTGGACGATCTTGACGTGCTCGGCGTTGACCTCGCCGCTGAGCCGGCCGCAGTTCTTGTCGACCGTGGCACGCGCCCGCTCGGCTGAGCCGTCTGACCGCGCCCAGAGGACCACCTCGCCGTGGCGGGCGGCGGCGGCCGCCAGCCCACAGGCGATCGCTCCACTACCAACGATCCCGAGGCGCTCGTGCATAGGGTCGGGAGTTGTATCGGCTGCGCTCGGACGACCCGCCGCCCGCTCGGACGATCGCTGCCCGCTCGGGCTACCCCCAGCGAAAGCCCGTCGCGCTCGCCGCCACCGGCAGCGGGCTCGTCGGCAGGTCGGCGGGCGGCTCGACGTCGTTGAAACCCCCGGGCGCCACGTCGTTCGGGCCGTCCGGGTGGAAGATCGCGGCGAGGTACTGGATCTGACCGCGGCCGACGCCGAGCTCGAACTGGCCGCCGCCGTACATGGCGATGCCGCGGTCCTCGCAGTACTCATAGGCCTTGAACAAGGGACGCAGGCCGCCGAGACGCGAGGGCTTGACGTTGACCATGTGCGGTGGGAACGGCAGCGAGACGATGTCCTCGACGCTGTGGATGTTGCCGTCCCAGGTGATGCGGTCCTGGTGGGGCTCCAGGACCGGCCAGGTCTCCTCGGTGATCGCCGGGTCCTCGATCCACGCGTCGGGGAAGCCCTCGGCGACGAGGCGGTACAGCCCCGGGTTCGGCGGGTTGTCGACGACCGACCCCTTGTACAACCCCTTCAAGTCCACCGTGTCGACCGCGCCGGTCTCCACCAGCTCGGCGACCAGCGCGTCGTCCCACGACGGGGTGGGATCCAGCTTGAAGCGCAGGCCCGGGTAGTGGTCCAGGCGGGCGCGCAGCGGTGCCGTCGTCGCGGGCTCGCCGAGACGCAGCGACACGACGAAGCTCAGCGGGCGCGCCTCACGGCCGAGCGCCTCCTGCAGCGAGATGCCGGCCTGACGCAGCGCGAGGTCCAGCGCCGCGGACTCATAGGCCCACACGCGGTACAGCACCGACGCGTCGTGACGGGCCGGCTCGGGCCAGAGGTCGAGCGTCGCGAGGTGGTCGCAGAAGGACTCCAGCGTCCAGGTGCCCGCCAGCGGCTGCGTGGCGCCTACGGCCTGCAGCGCATCCTGGTCCTCTGCCTCGTAGCTGACGTCCTCGCCGAGGCCCTCGTGGCCGTCGCCGCGGAAGCGCAGGACGGTCGAGACGCGGGTGAACGCGCTGGAGACGTCGCGCTGCAGGCGCTCCAAGGCATAGTCCTCGATCTCCAGCGGGAGGTCGGCGACCTTCTCCCAAAGGCCGCTCATGCGGTCGCCGGCACGTCGCCGGCCGGCCGCTGCTCCAGCCGCGCGACGAGCTCGTCCAGGCGCAGCTCCTCCAGCCCGCGGCCGACCGCGTCCAGCTCGCCGGCGCAGAACTCGACGAGCCCGCGACCCTCCTGGCAGAGGTCGAGCGTCTCGCGCAGGCCCGCCTCGCCGGAGTCCAGCCGCTTGATGATCTCCTCGAGCCGCCCGGTGGCGGCCTCGTAGCTCTGCGTGGTGCTCACGCGCCCTCCTCGGGGTTCTTGGGGTCTTTGTCGATCTGCGCGTTCACGTTGCCGTCGCCGAAGAACAGCCGCACCGCGCCGAGCGTGCGTGCCTGCTCGGCGGACGTGACGATCCCGCCCACGCCGTCGTCGACGATCGCGTAGCCGCGCGCGACCGTGCGCTCGGGGTCGTGGGCGGCCAGCGCGGCGGTGAGGCTGTCCAGCGCGGTGCGCCGCGCGCGGTCCTCGGGGCCGGCCGCGGCGTTGGCCTTCCTGGCGAGGACGAGCGCGCGCCGTGCGGTGCGCTCTTGGTCCTCGGCGACCCGCCGGCGCGAGGCGGCGCGCAGCTCGCGCAGCCGCTGGTGCAGCGCGGAGCGATGGCGCTCGATCGCCTGGGCGGGTGCGCGCGACAGCGCGGCGAGGTGGCGGGCGCGACCGACGACGGCACGGCGCCCGTGGGCCTCCAGCCCCGCGGCGCGGCGCGTCAGCGCTTGACGCGCCTCCAGCGGATGGGTCGGGACCGCCGACTCGGCGGCGTGCGTCGGCGTCGAGCAGCTGACGGCCGCGACGTCGTCGATCAGCGTGCGGTCGGTGTGGTGGCCGACCGAGGCGATGACCGGGACGCGCAGCAGCGCGACGGTCCGGCAGAGCGTCTCGTCGCAGAAGGCGAACAGGTCGGCCAGCGAGCCGCCGCCACGGGCGACGATCACGACCTCGACCTCCTCGATCGCGGCGAGGTCCTGCAACGCGCGGGCGATGGTCGGCGCGGCGTGGCGGTCCTGGACCGGGGCGAAGGCCCAGACGAGGCGGCCCGCCCAGCCGCGGCGGCGCAGCCCCGCCAGGACGTCGTCGCGTGCCTTGCCGCCCTCGCCGGTGACGACGCCGATGCAGCGCGGCAGCGCCGGGCGCGGCAAGGCCTTCTGGGGCTCGAAGAGCCCGGCGGCGCCGAGCGCGCGGCGCAGGGCCTCCATCTGGGCGAGCAGGTCGCCCTCGCCGGCGATGCGCAGGCCGGTGACGTCGAAGGAGAACGACGGCGACGAGGTCCGCGAGCCGGGGTAGTAGTCCGGGCCGCCGGCGACGACGACCTGGCAGCCGTCCACGAAGACGCCCGGCCCGAACCCCAGCCGCTCGAAGTCGTTGCGCCACATCGCGCACGGGACCGCGCCGTCGCCGTCGCGCAGCTCGAAGTAGACCTTGGCCTTCGACAGCCGGAAGTTCCAGACCTCGCCGAAGAGCTGGACCCGCGCGCGCTTGCGCAGCTCCTCGCGCAGCTTCTCGGCGTAGGCGCCGACCGGGAACGGGCCTGCCAGCGACGAGCCGGCGATGCCCTCGGGGCGGGAAGGAATGGCGCTCATCGCGTGAAGGTCGCCGCGGCCAGCGCGCGCAGCACGCCGGGCTTGTCGTCGCCGCACGGCACCGCCACCAGCGTGGTGACGCCCGCGCGCTCGTAGATCGCCAGCCGCTCGTCGAGCCCGGCCGGAGTCGTCGCGATCGCGCCCGCGTCGACCAGGCCGTCGGTCACCGCGGCGACCGCGCCGAGGCGGTCGCCGGCTAGGCCCTTCTCCTGGACCTCGCGCGCGGCGGCGCCGTGGCCCTGGCGCTCGGCTAGCTCGACGTAGAAGTTCTTGCTCTTGGCGCCCATCGACCCGAGGTAGAAGGCCAGCCAGGGACGAACCGCGTCGCGTGCCGCGTCCAGGTCCTCGTCGATCGCCAGCGGGACGACCGGCGCGATGTCGATGTCGGCCAGCGACCGTCCCGCGGACTCGGCGCCCTCGCGCAGCGGGCCGAGCAGCAGCTCGGGCTCGGTCGGGTCGAGCATGAACGGCAGCCAGCCGTCGGCGATCGCACCGGTCTGGCGGACGGCTTTCGGGCCGATCGAGCCGAGGTAGATCGGCAGTCGCTCCTGCACCGGCCGTGCCAGGAGCTTGAGCGGCTTGCCCAGGCCGAGGGGTGGGCGGGCAGGGTCGATCCCGCCTTCCATGTCGGCCAGGATCGGCTCGCGCGCCAGCGTCCGACGCACGACATCGACGTACTCGCGCGTGCGCCGCAAGTTGTTGGTGAACGGCACGCCGTACCAGCCCTCGCTGACCTGCGGCCCGCTGAGCCCGAGCCCGAGCCGGAAGCGCCCCGCGCTCAGCACGTCCAGCGACACGGCGGCCATCGCGGTCGCCGTCGCCCGGCGCGCCGGGATCTGCATCAGGCCGGAGCCCAGGCCGATCCGGTCGGTCTTGCCCGCGAGCAGGCCGAGGACCGAGACCGCGTCCTGGCCCCACGCCTCGGCGACCCAGGCCGAGTCCAGCCCGAGGCGGTCGGCGAGCACGGCAAGCTCGACCTGCTCGGCAGGCGTGAACCACGGCCAGTAGGCGAGGAAGACTCCCGCGCGCATCAGCTCTGAGGGTATCGGCGGCCCAGGCGGCTCAAGCCGCCAGGCGCCCGCCGACGAACTGCGTGAACCCGGCGATCCGCTGGCGGACCTCGGCGTAGCCGCGGGCCTTGAGCCCGTCGACGATCTCGTCGGGCTCGAAGACCCGCATGCCGCTGCGTGCGCCGACGAGGTCGTTGAGCGTCCGCCCCGGCGCCGACTGCAGCCGGCAGCTGGTGAGGATCGCGATCCGGCCGCCGGGCGTCAGCACGCGCGTCATGTGATCCAGCGCGGCCTCGGGGTCGGTGAAGAGGTTGAGCGCCGCGAAGCAGCAGACCGCGTCGAAGCTCGCGTCGCGGAACGGGAGCGCCTCGGCGTCGCCGCGGACATAGGCGACGACCTCGCCCACCCGCCCCGGCGTGTCGGTGACGGCGCGCGCGAGCATCGTGGCCGAGGCGTCGATCCCGACGGCCAACCCACCAGGCCCGACGATCTGGGCGAACTCGCGCGTGAAGTTGCCGGGCCCACAGGCCACGTCCAGGACGCCGTCGCCCGGCGTCAGGCCGAGCAGCAGCCGGGCGATCCGGTGCTCGTCGCGCATCCCGCCGCCCAGCGCGCCCTTCAGGACCCGGCCCCACGCGGGGCGCCACCAGCGCTCGTAGACGAGCGGCAGCGCGCGCGAGCGCATCAGCCGCTGCGCGGGCCCCGCGGCGTCGGGCAGCTCGTCGTCGCGGCCGCCGAGCAGGTCCAGGTAGCCGTTGCGCAGATCCGGGAAGCCCGGCGCCTCTGGAGCTCCGGCGCAAGCAGCGGCAGCGCACGCGTCACCGCGTCGGGCAGGGCGGGCTCTGCGCTCGCCGGCCCCATCGCGGTCCTAGGCGGCGCTGTCGCTGACCGAGCGCAGCGTGCGCATGCCGGCCTCGGCGTGATGGCCGCGCGTCTCGCCGTCGAAGCCGAGCGCGGTGAGGCGCGCGATCTCCTGCTCGCCGAGCACCCGTGCGGGATGGTCGGCGGCCAGCGGGTCGATCAGGCGCGCGATGCGGTTGCGCAGCTGTAGCGCGAAGTGGGGCGTGGAAGCGCCCATGAGCTGACGGACGTCGTCGACGGTGACGTCGCGGTTGAGGCGATCGGGGCTCTCGGCCTGGCTCATGGTGTCGGGGCTGCGCTTCCGCGTTCGTTGACGGGGACGATCTCCAGGAGAGCGTCGATCTGCGATTGGACGGTGACCGAGAACGCGTTCTCGTCGCCGATGATCCAGCCGTGATTGTAGACCCCGCGCACCGGATCCCTGGTGTAGCCGGGCTGCACGTCGAGCAGGTAGCCCTGCAGCGCGGTCGGCAGCTTGTCCGGGTCGTCGGTCACCAGCAGCGGGCCGTAGGTGCCGCTGGCCGACAGCGGGGCAGCGGCGGCCGCGTCGGCCGGGCGGCGAGTGTCGGCGAAGACGAAGCCGTGGCCGGGATCGACGACGCCCCAGCCGAACGCGCCGTCGACGAAGCGCGCGAAGGCGACCGAGGACGCCGCGGGCGACGCGCCGGCGATGCGCGTCACGCTGCCGAGCTTCTTGAGCTGGGCCAGCGCCTTGTCGGAGACGGCGCTCGTCGGGCCGAGCACGTAGATCTTGGGCTGCTGGTGGGCGGCGATCGCCGCGCGCGTGTCTTCCGGGACGCTGTCGCGGCGGGTGAAGAGGATGGGGTCGCCGGCCTTGGCCGCCCAGGCGGCGGCGGGCATCGCGTACTCCGGCGCGTCGGCGCCGACGACGACGACGCGGTCGCTCGTGGTCCCGCGCGCGGCGGCCTGGAAGGCGTCGATGGCGCGCGCGATCGCGAAGGCCCCGGTGCCACGGAGGTCGGTGGTCTTGGTGCCGTCGAGCTCGGGCACGTCGCCGACGCGGATGACCTGCGCCCCGCCGGCGTCCTTGGAGCCCTTCGGCGCCAGCGCGGCCAGCGCGTTCTGGGTCGCGGGCGGGAGCTTGTCGGCGCCGTGCGCGTAGAGCAGCGGCGCGCGGATCGGGGCGCTCATCAGGACCGAGGCGGCGAGGCCGACGCGCCAGTCGCTGTCGTCGGCGAGCACGACGGCCTGCGGGCGGCTGATCCGCGAGACGCCCGTGTAGACCGCCCGCGCGGCGGCCGCGGCGTCGGCGACGGCGTCGGCGCCACCGATGCGCGTCGTGTTCTTGGTGGCGAACGTCGGGAAGCCGAGGTCCTGGGCCGCCGTGGTCTCGGTGCCCTTGGCACCGGTGGTCGGCGTGGTGCGGGGCTGATCGGACGTGTCGGAGTTCCGGCCGCAGCCGGCCACGACCAGCGCGACCAGGAGCACCGCGGCGGCGATTCGCGCGAGACGCATGGCCCGGCAGGCTACGTCCTCGGTCCGTCGTCACGCGTCGATCAGCCATGACCGCCGCATGGGCCATCCGTCCGGCGGCGAACGATGGGGCTGAGGATCGGGCCGCTCCCCGCCGAACCACGGGGTGCAACCTGCATTGCGGGACGCGGATGTGCATCTTTCCGCCCCGTCGTGTAGGTTTCCGACCACGCCGAACCGCTGGTGAGGAGCCAGTGGGCGGGGGACCCAGGTTGTTTGGGGCGAATCACACGGTTATCCGTGAGAAGCGCAGGCTCTTTCCGCGCTAGCCCGTCAGCTAACCCCGCAGGCCGACGAAAGAGGATTCGACTTGCGGGCATTTGCCCTTGTGCTGACGATCGCTGCATCGCTGGTAGCCGCTCCTGCGGCCCTGGCGCAGACGGTGACCGGCGGTACAGACCCATCCAGCACCACCCCTGCTCCGACGACTGCCGTCCCGGTCGACACCGGCGGTGCCACGTACGGGCAGCCCAACCCGGCGACCACGCAGCTCACGCCCGAGCAGACCGCGACCATCCTGCCGACCGGCTACGCCGCCGCGCCGCTCTCGGCGCCGCAGGAGGTCAAGGACGCGATCGCCGCCGCCAACGAGATCATCGGCAAGCCCTACGTCTACGGCGGCGGGCACAACGCCAAGTTCCTCTCGCGCGGCTACGACTGCTCCGGCACCGTCTCCTACGCGCTGCACGGCGCCGACCTGCTGCCCCGCCCGCTGGACTCCTCGTCCTTCATGAAGTGGGGCGCCAAGGGCCCCGGCACCTGGTTCACGATCTACACGAACCCGGGCCACGCCTTCGCCGTCATCGCCGGTCTGCGCCTCGACACCAGCGCCGCGGGCGACCCGTCCGGCGGCAAGGGCCCGCGCTGGCGCCCGGTGCTGCGCAGCACCAAGGGCTTCACCGCGCGGCATCCGGTCGGGTTCTAGCCCGCAAGGGCTAGGCTAGAGCTTCACTCTTTCCGCGATCTCTACGGAGGCTCGATGCCGGGCGTTAGTGGCCGTTTCTCGACGGTCGTAAAGGCGAAGATCTCGAAGCTGCTGGATCGCGCTGAAGATCCGGCCGAGACGCTGGACTACAGCTATCAGAAGCAGCTGGAGTCGCTGCAGAACGTCAAGAAGGGCATTGCTGACGTCGTCACGGCGAAGAAACGACTGCAGATGCAGTCCTCCAAGCTCGAACAGTCTGTCGTCAAGCTCGACACCCAGGCACGCCAGGCGCTGTCGCAGGGTAACGAGGAGCTCGCCCGTGTCGCGCTGGAGCGCAAGAACGTCGCGCAGACCGAGCTGCAGGGGCTCGACTCGCAGGTCTCCGAGCTGGAGGCCCAGCAGCAGAAGCTGATCGACTCCCAGCAGAAGCTCACGACCAAGATCGAGGCCTTCCGCAGCAAGAAGGAAGTCATCAAGGCGCAGTACTCGGCCGCCGAGGCGCAGGTGCGGATCTCCGAGGCCGCGACCGGTGTCGGCGAGGAGATGGCCGACGTCGGCCTGGCGATGCAGCGCGCGGTCGACAAGACCGAGCAGATGAAGGCCCGTGCCGACGCGGTCGGCGAGCTGGAGGCCTCCGGCGCGTTCGAGGACCTCACGCAGCTGGGCACCGGCGGCGAGGACGACATCGACCGTCAGCTCAAGGAGCTGTCCAGCGGCGCGGCCGTCGACGACGAGCTGGCCAAGATGAAGGCCGAGCTCGGCTCGGGCTCCGCGCCCGCCGACTCCAAGCAGCTCGAAGAGGGCCAGGCATGATCGTCCGGATCTCCGGCGAGGGGCAGTACGAGATCACCGACGATCTGCACCATCAGCTCAACGTGCTCGACGACGCCGCGGTCGCGGCCGTCGACCGCGACGACGAGGCCGGCTGGCGCGCGGCCTTCGACGAGCTGCTGGCCTTCGTGCGCGACAACGGCACGCGGACCGGCGAGGACGACCTGCGGCCGTCGGAGATCATCCTGCCGCCGGCCGACCTCAGCTACACCGAGGCCGGCGCCGACTTCACCGGCGAGGGCCTCGTCCCAGATCCAGCTTAAATCGGGATCCCCCACAAGGGGAACCAGCGCTCGAGCTCCTGCTCCACCGGGAGCTCGGCGCCGAGCTGGGCCTTGATCTGCAGCTCGCGCTCGGTGGAGCGCTGCTGCTCGCCGCCCGCGGGGACGAACGGGTACCACGTGCCGCGCTTGTAGTTGTAGATGAAGTAGACGGGGTGGCCGTCGGCCTGCTCGAAGGCGAAGACCGCGCAGAGCACGCGGTTGCCGTAGCCGCCGAGCGCGAGCGCGTCGCTGACGGCGTTGACGCCGACCGCGAGGTCCTCGATGTCGTCGTCGTGCAGGACCATCCAGCGGTAGCCGTAGGTGTCGTCGCTGGTCGTCAGCGTGGTCCCGGTCTCCTCGCCGGTGCCGCGCACGACCGCTTCCATCTCGGTGACGATCTGGGCGAAGTCGCCGGTCGCCAGCGGCTGGAAGACGATCGCGGCCGAGCCACGGGTCTTGATCCCGGGGCCGGTCTCCAGGAAGATCGCGGCGGTCGTGATCGCGAAGAGGCGGTCGGGCGCGGGGCCCTTGACCTTGCTGCGGCCCAGCAGCGCGTCGAAGAGGCCCATGGACTAGGAGGCCAGGGCGACGTCGCTGATCCGGCCGCCGCTCTGCAGCTGGGACTCCAGCCGCGACAGGGCCTCGATGCGCTTCTCCATCGGCGGGTGCGTGGAGAACAGGTTGTAGAGCGAGTCCTTGACCTTGACCGGCACGATGTAGAAGGCGTTCATCTCGGCGTGGGCGCGCAGGTCGGACTGCGGGATCCGGTCGTTGACGCCGCTGAGCTTCATCAGCGCCGCCGACAGGGCCGACGGGCGGCCGGTGATGACCGCGGCGCCGCGGTCGGCGGCGAACTCGCGGTAGCGCGAGAGCATCCGCATCAAGAAGAAGCTGACGACCCACACGATCGCCGAGATCAAGATGACGGCCATGAAGCTCGGGCCGTCGTCATCGTCGTCGTAGCCGCCACCGCCGTAGCCACCGCCGCCGAAGAGGAAGCCGAACTGGACGATCATCGACGCGATCGAGGCGAAGAAGCCCGCCAGCGTCATGATCATCACGTCGCGGTTGACGATGTGGGTGATCTCGTGGGCCATCACGGCCTCGAGCTCGGCGGGGGAGAGCAGGTCCATGATCCCCGTGGTGGCACAGACGGTCGCGGTCTTCTGCGAGCGGCCCAGCGCGAACGCGTTGGGGACCGGGGAGGCGACGACCGCGATCTTCGGCTTGGGGATGTCGGCCTGGACGCAGAGGCGCTCGATCATCGCGTGCAGCTCGGGAGCCTCCTGCGGCGAGACCTCCTGGGCGCCCATCGAGCGCAGCGCGAGCTTGTCGGAGCCGAAGAACTGGAAGGCGAGGAAGGCCCCGCAGCCGATCAGCGCGATCGCACCGCCCGCGCTGGCGAAGAGCACGCCGAAGAAGACGATGTAGACCAGGCCGAGCAGGAGCATCGTGGTGAGCATCCGCACCTGCAGGCCCGTGTCCCGACCGAACGACGTGTTCATGGGCGTAAGGGTAGTCCGCTCGCATTAGGGAATGCTGAAGGCCGGCTGTGAGACGGGCCCCGCCCGCCCCCCGCTCATCCCGCACGGTGAGTTGCAGGGCGACGGGGTCGTGCCTCCTACCATCCGGGCCGCATGCGCCTGCGCCACCTGTTGGCCGGTGCCGTCCTGCCGTTGGTCCTCTGCGCCTCGCTGTGGCTCGTCCTGCCGCTGGGCTCGGAGGCGACGACGCCCCAGGGCCGCGCCGCCTCCCTGCAGCAGAAGATCCAGACGACCCGTGGCAAGATCGGCCGCCGTAAGGGCACCGAGCACGTCCTGACGTCCGACATCCAGCGCTGGTCGAGCAAGATCAGCCGGCTGCAGGGGTCGATCAGCAAGCTGCAGAGCCGCGAGAGCCGCATCCAGAACGACCTGGACGCGCGCCGCGCCGAGCTGGTGCAGACCCAGAAGGAGCTGCGCAGCGAGCGCGCCCGTCTTGCCCGGCTGCGCGTGCGTCTCGCCGAGGGGCGCAAGATCCTGTCGCGGCGCCTGGCCGAGCTGTACGAGGCCGACAAGCCTGACCTCATCACCGTGGTTCTCAACTCCAACGGCTTTGCCGACTTGCTGGAGCGCGGCGAATTCCTCGGCCGCATCCAGGACCAGGACAACACGGTCATCAAGTTGGTCCGCAGCGCCAAGGCCGACGCGACGAGCACCGCCGCGCGCCTGGACAAGCTGGAGGCGCGCCAGCAGCAGCTGACCGCGATCGTGCTCAAGCGCCGTGACGAGGTGGCCTCGGTCAAGAACGAGCTGATCGGCACGCGGGTGGGCTACACGCAGACCCGGGCCGGCAAGGCCAACGCGCTGAGCAAGGTCCGGACCGAGCGCAAGTCGCTGGAGACCCACCTCGACGAGCTCCAGAAGGAGTCCGACAAGGTCCAGGCGCAGCTGCAGGGCGGCGCCGGTCTGCCGGTCGGCCCGATCAAGGGCGGGAGCGGGCGCTTCATCTGGCCGGTCAACGGCCCGATCACCGCACCCTTCTGCGAGCGCCGCGCCTGGGAGGCCTGCCACCCGGGCATGGACATCGGCGTCCCGACCGGCACCCCGATCCGCGCTGCCGACGGCGGCCGCGTCGCGATCGCCGGCTGGGTCGGCGGCTACGGCAACTACACGTGCATCCAGCACACCGCGTCGCTGTCGACCTGTTACGGGCACCAGTCGGTCTTGAAGGTGCACGTCGGTGAGCAGGTCACCAAGGGGCAGGTCATCGGGCTGTCGGGCTCCACCGGGCACTCCACCGGGCCGCATCTGCACTTCGAGGTGCGGATCAACGGCGCGGTGACCAACCCGATGAACTACCTGTAGGTCAGCCGCGCATCGCGCGGTGCAGCCACCGGACCGCCACGCCCTGCAGCTCGGCGTCGTGCTGGACCGAGCGGTGGTGGCCGCCGGGGACGACGACGAGCTTGGAGGCCGGCGCCGCCGCGTGCAGCGCGCGGGAGAGGTCGACGGGCACGACCTCGTCGCCCTCGGCGTGCAGCAGCAGGAGCGGGACGTCGAGGGCGCGTGCCGCCTCGGTCTCGTCGTGGTCCTTGAGCAACGCCACGACTGCGTCGCGATCCACGGCGAAATCGAACCGCCCGCCCCGCACGCCCACCGCGAGGCCGGTTGCCGACGCCGGGCAGATCGCGACGACCGCGGCCGCGCGGGCCTCCGCGGCGGCGACCAGCGCAAGGTAGCCGCCCATCGAGGAGCCGCGCAGGGCGACCTTGTCGATGTTGGCCCGCTCGCGCAGCAGGTCGGCCATCCGCGCGACGTCGTCGATCGCCCGCCCGTCCAGCGGGCCGGGGCTCTCGCCGTGTCCGCGCGCGTCGAAGGCGAGCACGGCCAGGCCGCCGCCGGCGCACGCGCGGGCGAAGTCGAAGTGGCTCTCCTTGCGCGAGTCCGCGCCGTGCAGCAGGACGACGCCGGAGGTCGCCTCACGGGAATCGGCCCCATCCACCCCGAACCGCGCCCATGCCAGGCCGTCAAGTTCTCCGGTCTCGACGGGTGGGTCAGCCCGAACAGTGCGCATGGCGTGGCATCATGCCGCCCCGCCGATGGCGACCACGCAGACCTCCGTCTCCCACGTCTGGCCCTTGGGCACGACCCTCGACGCCAACGGCGTCCTGCAGCTCGGCGGCTGCGACGCCAAAGCGCTCGCCCGCGAGTTCGGCACGCCCGCCTACATCGTGGTCGAGGAGGACCTCCGGACGCGCGCACGGCGCTTCCTGGCGGCCTTCGCGGAGCGGACCGACGACTTCGAGGTCCACTTCGCCTCCAAGTCGTTCCCGGCGACTGCGGTTCTGCGCCTGTTCGCCGAGGAGGGCCTGGCCTGCGACGTCGCCTCGGGCGGCGAGCTGCACCTCGCGCTCAACGCGGGCTTTGACCCCAAGAAGGTCCACCTGCACGGCAACGCCAAGAGCGAGGCCGAGCTGCGGATGGCGCTGGACGCCGGCATCGGCGACATCGTGGTCGACAACCTCGTCGAGCTGGAGCGGCTGGAGCGCCTGATCCCGGCCGGCGACCGCCAGCGGATCCTGCTGCGCATCGCGCCCGGCGTCAGCCCCGACACCCACCCCAAGATCTCCACGGGCGGGCCGAACACCAAGTTCGGGTTCAACCCGACCGACGCCGCGATCGCGATCGAGCGGGCGCAGCGCTCCGACAAGCTCGACCTCGACGGCCTGCATTTCCACATCGGCTCGCAGATCCTCGACCTCGCGCCGTTTCGCGCCGCGCTGGAGGCGGTCGCCCAGCTCGGCGATTTCAGGACCTACAACATGGGCGGTGGCCTCGGCGTCGCCTACACCCACGAGCAGTCCGCGCCCGAGATCGAGGACTACGTCGAGCGCAAGGTGTCGCTCATGCGCGAGATCCTCGGCGAGGGCAAGCGGATCGCCGATGAGCCGGGTCGTGCGCTCGTGGCCCAGTCGACCGTCACGCTGTACACGGTGGAGTCGGTCAAGCACAACGTGGTGGACTACGTCGCCGTCGACGGCGGCATGTCGGACAACTTGCGTCCGATGCTCTACGACGCCCGCTACGAGGCGATGGTCGTCGGCCGGCAATCCGATCCCGCCCACCCACGCCCGGTCCATCTCGCCGGCAAGCACTGCGAGTCCAGCGACGTGATCATCGCCGACGCCGACCTGCCGAATCCGCAGCCGGGCGACATCGTCGCCGTGCCTGTCACCGGCGCCTACGGCCATGCGATGGCCAACAACTACAACGGTCAGCCCCGGCCGCCGATCGTCTTCGTCGGCGACGGCAAGGCGCGCGCGGTCGTGCGCCGCGAGAGCTACGAGGACCTGACCCGGAGGGATCTGTAAATGCCAGACCCGTTCCGCATCGGCCTGCTCGGCCGCGGCACCGTCGGCGGCGCGTTCGCCGACCTTGTTGCCCAGCGTGCCGACAACGTCGCCAACGTCACCGGCCTGCGCCCCGAGATCAGCGGCGTCCTGCGCCGCAGCGAGGGCAACTTCGACGACATCCTCGACAACTCCGACTTGGTGGTGGAGTTGATGGGAGGCCTGGAGCCGGCGCGTGAGTACGTGGTGCGGGCGATGGCCGCCGGCAAGCACGTCGTCACCGCCAACAAGCAGCTGCTGGCCGAGCACGGCGAGGAGCTGTGGACGGTCGCGCGCGAGCACGGCGTGCAGCTGCGCTTCGAGGCGGCGGTCGGTGGCGTCGTCCCGGTGGTTCGCGTGCTGCAGGAGTCGCTGGCCGGCGCCCATGTCGAGCGTCTGCACGGGATCGTCAACGGCACCACGAACTTCATCTTGAGCCGGATGGCCGAGACCGGCGCCGAGTACGCCGACGCGCTCGCCGAGGCCCAGGCGCTCGGCTACGCCGAGGCCGACCCGACCGACGACGTCACCGGCAAGGACGCGGCCGCCAAGATGGCGATCCTCGCGCGGCTGGCGTTCGACACGCCGGTGAGCCTCGCCGAGATCCCCTACGAGGGCATCGAGCACCTCACCGCCGACGACCTGGAGTACGCCCGCGAGCTCGGCCTCGGCCTCAAGCTGATCGGCACCGCCGAGCGCGTCGACGGTGGCCTCAGCGTCCGCGTCCACCCGGCGTTCCTCTACGGCGCGCACCCGCTGGCGTCGATCAACGGCCCCTTCAACGCGGTGACGATCGAGTCGCCCGCGATCACCGAGATCACGCTGAGCGGCCCCGGCGCCGGCGGCCCGCAGACGGCCTCCGCGGTCCTCGGTGACGTCATCAGCGCGATGATCCCGCCGGCCTCGACGCCGGAGCCGTCGACGCGGCTGACGCTCGTCGCCGACGTCACCAGCGCCTTCTACCTGCACGTCGAGGTCGCCGACGAGCCCGGCGTCCTGGCCCAGCTCGCCCAGATCCTCGGCCTGCAGGGCATCAGCGTGAAGTCCTTCGTGCAGAAGGGCCTGGGGTCCAACGCCCGGTTGGTGATGGTGTTGCACCCGGTGCTGGAGTCGCAGCTGTTCGCGGCGGTCGAGCTGATCGCCGGCCTGGAGTTCGTGCGCTCACGCCCACGCGCGATTCGCGTCATCGACGAGGAGTTCTGAGAAGCCTGTGCCCGGTCTGATCGAGCGCTACCGCGACCGCCTGCCCTTTGCCGCCGACGATCCTGTCGTCTCGCTGCAGGAGGGCTCGACGCCGCTGGTCCCGGCACCGCGCCTCAGCGACCGCGTCGGCGCCGAGGTCTTCCTCAAGATCGAGGGCGCCAACCCGACGGGCTCCTTCAAGGATCGTGGGATGACCTGCGCGGTGAGCGACGCTGTGCGCAGCGGCTCCGAGGCCGTGCTGTGCGCCTCGACCGGCAACACCGCCGCGTCGCTGTCGGCCTATGCGGCGCGCGCGGGCATCCGCGGCGCGGTGATCGTGCCCGAGGGCAAGATCGCCACCGGCAAGCTCGCCCAGGCGCTGATGCACGGCGCGCGGGTGATCGCGCTGCGCGGCAACTTCGACGTGGCGTTGAAGCTCGTGCGCGAGGTCTGCGAGCGCCAGCCGATCGCGCTGGTCAACAGCGTCAACCCCTTCCGGATCGAGGGGCAGAAGACCGCGTCGTTCGAGATCCACGAGGAGATCGGCTCGATCGACGCGCTCTGCATCCCGGTCGGCAACGCGGGCAACATCACCGCCTACTGGAAGGGCTTTCAGGAGGTCGGGGAGGCGCCGAAGATGCTCGGCTTCCAGGCCGCCGGCGCCGCGCCGCTCGTGGAAGGGCGCGTGATCGAGAACCCGGAGACGATCGCCAGCGCGATCCGCATCGGCAACCCGGCGCGCTGGGAGGAGGCGATGGCGGCGATGACCGCCTCGCAGGGGATGGTGCGCGCGGTCACCGACGAGGAGATCCTGGACGCCTACCGCTTCCTGGCCTCCGGCGAGGGCGTCTTCTGCGAGCCGGCCAGCGCCTCGGGCGTCGCCGGGCTGCTCAAGTACGGCGCGCCCGAGGGCGTCTCGCGGATCGTCTGCATCCTCACCGGCCACGGCCTCAAGGATCCGCAGACCGCGCTCATGCAGGCCGGCTCGGTGGTCCCGTGCGAGCCGGAGCTGGACGCCGTGGAGCACGCCGTCCTGGGCTGACGCACCGGTTTTTGAGTTGAGACTTGCAGAGCACGCAAAGACTTTGCGCGTGATTCTGGCCGAGTCTGCGTTTCAGGGAGGGAGGTCCGCTATGAGCCATCTCCCTTCCGAGTTCTCCGTCACCGTCGGCCACCACCGCGACACCGTGTCGCTCGCGCCGGCCGGCGCCATCGATCTCGCGACCGCGCCGCTGGTCGCCGACCATCTGGAGGCGCTGGCCGCGGGCGGCGGGGTCGCCCACGTCCTCATCGACCTGCAGGACGTCACGTTCTTCGACTCCACCGGCGTCGCGCTGCTGCTCGGCAGTTGGCGCCGCGCTGAGCGCGAGGGCTGGGAGCTGACGATCGTCAACACCCCGTCGGGCGCCCGCGAGGTGCTGGAGCTGTGCGGGCTGCTCGAGCAGCTGCCGCTCAGCTGAGGCGCCTCGTCCGATTCGTTCAAGACGGCCGCCGCTTGGCGCGGGAGGATGGTCGGCATGACCACGCTCCCCACGCTCCACGGCCGTCTCGTCTCCCCGGGCGACGACGGCTACGACGACGTCCGCCAGGGCTGGAACCTGGCGGTCGACCAGCGGCCGGCAGCGGTCGCCGAGGCGGCGTCGGCCGCCGACGTCCAGGCGATCGTGCGCCACGCGCTGGCCACCGACGTGCGCGTCGCGCCGCAGGCGACCGGCCACGGCGCCGAGGCGCTGGCGCTCGACGCGCTGCGCGGCGCGATCCTCCTGAAGACCGCGGGCCTGGACGCGATCGCCGTCGACCCGGCGGCGCGGACCGCGACGATCGGCGCGGGCGTGACGGCCGGTGCGCTGGCGGCGGCGGCCGCCGAGCACGGCCTCGCGCCGGTGCTCGGGCTGGCGCCGAGCGTGGGCGTCGCCGGGCTGACGCTGGGCGGCGGCCTTGGTTGGCTGAGCCGGACGCACGGGACCGCCGCGGCAGGGCTGCTCGGCGCCGAGGTCGTGACGGCTGCCGGCGACGTGGTGCAGGCCAATGACGACCTGCTCTTCGCGCTGCGTGGCGGCGGCGGCCGCGGCACCGTCGTGACGTCGCTGACCGTCGCGCTGCACCCGATCGACGAGGCCGGCGCCGGGATGATCGCCTGGCCGGCCGAGCGGGCGGGCGAGGTCCTGGAGCAGGTGCGCCGCGTGGCACTGGACGCGCCGGACGCGTTGAGCCTCGTCTTCCGCGTGCTGTCCTTGCCGCCGCTCGACGTGATCCCGGAGCCGATCCGCGGTCGGCGCATCGCGGCCGTCATCGCCTCCCACCTCGGGCCGCATGCCGACGGCGAGCGCCTGCTGGCGCCGCTGCGCGGCGGTGATGACGTCCTGCTCGACGGCATCGGGCCGGTCGCGCCCGGCGACCTCGTCCGCGTGGCGGGGGACCCCGAGGCGTCGGGCGCCGCGCGCGGCGACGGCTTCCTGCTGGACGAGCTGACGCCGGACGCGGTCGCGGCCGTCGCGGCGTTGGTGGACGACGACGCGCTGCAGGCGCTGACCGTGATGGAGGTCCGCCAGCTCGGCGGCGCGCTGCGTCGCGCGCCCGTGCGCGAGGCCGCCGTCGGCGCGATCGACGCCGGCTGGGGGTTCTTCGCCGGCGGCATGGCGGGCGACGCGGAGGCGACCGCCGCGGTCACCACCGCGCTGGCGACCGTCCGCGCGCGCCTGGCGCCCTTCGCGGCAGCTCGCACGCTCCTGTCCTCCGCCACCCTCGGCGCCGACCCCGCGACCGGCTACCCGTCCGGGATCTGGGATCGCCTCGTCGCGCTGCGTGACGCCCACGACCCCGAGCGCCTGTTCCTCCATCACCACGATGGGTAGCCTCGAAGCCGGGATGCGCGATGGCAACGCCTACGTCGAAGTCCGCCCGGCGGCTGCGCTGCGCCGCTTCGTGGAGACCCTGTGGGTCCACCGCATCGAGGGACCGCCACCGCCCGAGGGGCGCAGGCTGCTGCCCGACGGGCGCGTGCACTTCGTCTGGATCGCGGGCCTCGGGATGCGCATCGCCGGGCCCACGCGCCAGGCGCTGAGGCCGCCGTCGCTGGGGCGCATGGTTGCCTTCGGCGCCACCTTCCACCCGGGTGCGGCGCCGTACCTGCTGCGCACGCCGGCGTCGGAGATGCTCGACCGCCACGTCGACCTCGATGCGATCGACCCGCGCTTCGCCACCCGCCTGGATGACGCGCTGAGCGCCGCGCCGGACGCGCGCGCCGGCGTCGCCGCGCTGGCGCATGAGCTGGCGCGGCGCATCGACGGGACCGACGACGTCCCCGACCCCGCGGTGCGCGAGGCGGTTGCCGTGCTCGACGGCGCGGCGGTCACCGTCGCCGACGCGGCGGCCAAGGCCTACATCAGCGAGCGCGAGCTCCAGCGCCGCTTCGTCCACGACGTCGGCTACGCGCCCAAGACGCTGCAGCGGGTCCTGCGCTTCCAGCGCTTCATGGGCCAGCTGGCGCTCCCACGCGCCGAGCTGGCGGGCGCCGCGGCGCGCGCCGGCTACGCCGACCAGTCGCACCTCTCGCGCGAGGCGCGCCGCCTGAGCGGCCTGAGCCCGCGCCAGCTGGTCGGTTACCAGCACTGAACCGTCCAACACTGGACACTCATCGTCTAGGGTCCGCGCCGAATGGAGCGCCGTCGCCTCGTCCGCGTGCCCGCGTCCTCGGCCAACCTCGGGCCGGGCTTCGACTCGTTCGCCGCGGCGCTGGCGCTGCACACCGAGATCGAGGTCGTCGAGACCGGGCGCTTCGCCGTCGTCACCGACCTCGCGATCGCCACCGACCGCCGCAACCTCGCGGTGCGCGGGTTCGAGCGTCTCCATCCGCCGGATCGGTTCGAGTTCCGGATCCGCTCCGACATCCCGCTGTCGGGCGGGCTGGGCACGAGCGCGGCCGCCTACGTCGGCGGGCTGCTGGCCGCCGACCATCTCTTCGAGCTCGACGCCGACGTGCTCGCGCTGGCCTGCGAGCTGGAGGGCCATCCCGACAACGTCGCGGCGGCGCTGTACGGCGGCTTCGTGATCTGCGCCGACGGTGCCCCGACGCGCTTCGACGCGCCCGCGGGCCTCGAGGCGATCCTCGTCGTCCCGCACCAGGCCGTGCGCACCAAGGAGGCGCGTGCCGCGCTCCCGGCGACCGTCCCGATGGCCGACGCGGTCGCCAACATCGCCCACGCCTCGCTGCTGACGCTCGGGCTGGCCCGCGGCGACTGGGACCTCGTCGGCCGCGGCCTCGCCGACCGCCTCCATCAGCCCCACCGCGCCCACCTCTTCCCGCGCTCCATGGAACTCGTCGAGCGCGCGGCCTCCTTCGGCGCCCTCGGCGCCACGATCTCCGGCGCCGGACCGACCGTCCTGGTCTGGTGTCACTACGAGCAGACCGGCTCGGTCATGGAGGCGCTACGCGGCGAGGCGGGGGAGTGGGCGCAGGTGCTGCGGGCGCCGTTCGAGCCGCACGGGGCGGACGTGCGCGAGTTGTAGGACTACCCGTGGATCGTGACCGGCGTCCCGATCCGCACGTGTCGCATCAGACTGACGCAGCGCGGCGTTGCTCGCCCGCACGCAGCCGTGGCTGACCTCGTTGCCGAGGGTCCAGGTGTGGGGCGTCGCGTGGATCGCGACGCGGTCGCCGCCGCCCCAGCCCTGGGCGATCTTGGGCTGATGGGCGTTCAGCGCGAGGATGCAGCAGCCGTAGTCGGACTGGGAGTCGCCGGTCCGCAGCCGGTCGGTCACCGCGAACTTCCCGCGCGGCGTCGGGGTTGCCTTGGTCCCGACTGCCACCTTGTAGCGGTCGGTCATCTTGCCGCGGTGAAAGACGGTGAGGCTCCGACGCGAGAGGTCGATGACGATCGTGCGCGGCTGGCTGAAGAGCGCGCCCGCGCTCGTCGGCAGCCACCCCACGTGGTGACGCTCCAGGGAGGTGCGGACCAGGACCCAGCCCGGCTTGCGGGCCGCGACGGCGAGGATCGTCGGGGACTTGAACTCCGTCTTGGTCCGGATCCGCGCGACCATGCGGCCGTTGGGTGACGTGCGCAGCATCGTGCGTCGGCGCACGTGGAAGGCCAGCGGCGGCCGGAGCTTGGACGCGTGTGAGGAAGCTGACGGCTTCGGCTGTGCCGGAGCCGTCGGTGTCGCGCTGAGCGTCGGGGTGGTGGTGGCCGCGGTCGTGGCGTCTTGTGACGGCTCGACGTCGGCGCCGCAGCCCGCGGCGCCCAGCGCCAGGAGCGCCGCTGCGGCGCCTCCCAGCACGGCACGGCGATGGCTCATCGAGGCGCGGCGCCGTTCCCGGAGGCGTCGACGAGCGGCTTGAGCTGCTTGCGGGCGCTGTCGAGCTGCAGACGGCCGAGCAGCTCGTCGGCCAGCGCGAGGTAGTCGGCGCCGAGATCGGGACGGTGGTCGATGATCGAGACGGCGCGCTCGGCGGACTCGGCGTAGGCGATCGACTGGCGCACGGCGGTGCTGAGCAGCTTGTCGCCGTAGTGCTCCTTGAGCCCCGCCTGCGCCTCACGGGAGTGCACGGTGCGCAGGTCGGCGATCGTGAGCACGACGCCGAGCCAGTGGAGGTCCGGGTTGAGCCCGTCGCGTGCCAGCTCGATGACCTCCAGCGCCTGCTCGACGCCCTGCAGCGCGAAGTACTGCGCCTCGGCGCTGAGCAGCGCGTGGTCGGCGGCGACCAGCGCGTTGACGGTCAGCAGGCCGAGGTTCGGCGGGCAGTCCAGGAAGATGACGTCGAAGTCGCCGTCGATCGGCTTCAGCGCGCGGCGCAGCGTCAGCTCGCGGCCCATCTTGCCCGCCAGCGCGACCTCGGCCTCGGCGAGCAGCAGGTTGGACGGGATGACGCTGACGCCGTCGGGCGCGACGTGCAACGCGGCCTTGGCCTTGACGTTGCCGACCAGCACGTCGCGGATCGTCGGCTCGGCATCGGCGGCGACGTCGAAGTAGTCCGACAGGTTGCCCTGGGGATCGAGGTCGACGGCCGCGACCCGCAGGCCGGCACGCCGGAACGTGTCGGCGAGATGCCGGACGGCCGTCGTCTTGCCGGTGCCGCCCTTCTGGCTCAGTACGGCAATTTTCAGCGCCATCGGCGCTGGAGTCTAGGAGACGTCTGCTGAAGCCACGACGGCAACCACGTGCAAGAACTGCAGGCGGTAGCGCCCGACGACGATCTCGTCGCCGTCGGTCAACGCGCGCCACTCGACACGCTCGCCGTTGACGAAGACCCCGTTCAGCGACCGGTCGTCGAGGACCCGCACGCCGTCGGGCTGACGCACGATCAGCGCGTGGCGACGCGACACCGTCGGGTCGTCGAAGCGGATGTCGGCGGCGAGGCTGCGCCCGATCCGAGTCCACTCCTTCTCCAGCGGCGCGACCCGCAGGCGGCCCTGGTCCTCATAGGCGAGGTACTCGCCCGGTGTGTCGATCACGGCGCGCGCAGCGACGACCAGCTCGGCGCGCTGCTCGGCGCTCGGCGCCTCGCCAGGGCGGCGGTGAAAGCGGCCGCCGGCGAACAGCGAGGCGCGGACGAAGCTCGCGCCGCTGCAGCCCGGGCAGGCCGGCAGCTCGTCGACGGCAGACAGCGTCACCACATAGCCGCACTGCTCACAGCGGAAGGACCCTGTTCCCGCAAGGGTTCCCGACGTTACGGACTCCATATCGACCAACTCCCTCGTTGCCGGCTGGCGACCCGATGACCGACTGTACTGCCAGAGCGGCAACCAAAAAACCCCGGGCGTCAATCCTTTGACCGCGACACGGTCGGCTGCAGGGGGAGGAGCGCCGTGGAACGCGACGAACCCAGGCCCATGGCCCGCACGCTGAAGACCCTCTCGGAGCCCGATCTCGAGCTCGCCCTGCTGCGCAAGTCGGTCGGGTCGCTGACCGCAGGCCGTCACATCTGCGCCGACTGCGGACGCACGCCGCTGGTCGGCGAGCGCATGTATCGCTTCGGCCGCGCCTCGACGGTCTGCGCGCTCTGCACGCCGCTGCGCCGCGCCGAGCCCGACGCCGTCGAGCTCGTGCGCCACTTCGAGCGCGGCCACACGGTCCGCCGCATCATCCCGCACGCGGCCTGAGCGCCGGCCCGCGGATAGACTCTCGCCGCGTGGATCCCATCAGCGTCGAAGTGACCATCGCGCGTCCTCGCGAGGCGGTCTTCGAGTACCTCGCAGACATCGCCAACCACGCCGAGTTCACCGACCACTACCTGGTCGACTGGCACCTGACCCGCGAGGACAGCTACGGCGTCGGCGCCGGCGCCCGCTACAAGGTCCGGGCGCGCGGCAAGCGCTACACGTGGGCGGACTCGACGATCACCGAGCTCGCCGCCCCGCGGCTCGTCGTCGAGCGCGGCCGCACCGGCAAGTTCAACCGCAACCTGACCCGCGGCGTCTACGAGCTCGACGAGCGCTCCGGCGGCTCGACGCGCGTGACCTTCACGCTGGAGACCAAGCCCAAGCTGCTCTCCGATCGCATCCAGGAGATCGGCTCCCGTGGCTGGCTGAAGCGCAAGAACAAGAAGGCGCTGAGCCGCCTGCGCTCGATTCTCGAAGAGGGCCTGGACCGGGGCGTGCGCCCCTCCGTCTCCGGCGGCGCGCGCAAGCCCGCGTCGGCCTTCCGGTTCCATCCCGACGTCAATCGCTAGAGTCCGCGCCCGCCATGCAGCTCCGTCGTCTCGCCGCCATCACCGCCGTCGCGCTCGCCGCCGCGACCTCACTCGCCGCCTGTGGGTCCGGCGGGGAGGAGCCCACCGCCGGCGAGACCGAAGGGATCTACGTCAACACGGGCGACCTGAAGTACCAGGTCCAGATCTCGCGCCAGCTCAACGCCGCCGACTTCGAGGACCGTGACTACCTCACGGGCCTTCCCGCGGGCGACAAGACGCTGGCTCCCGGCGAGGAGTGGTTCGCGGTCTTCATCCGGGTCTTCAACAAGACCCGGGAGCCGCATCCGTCCGCGGCGCAGTTCGAGATTCGCGATACGACCGGCCAGGTCTTCAAGCCGATCGCGATCAACACGCACATCAACCGCGTGGCCTACAAGCCGGCCGAGGTCGGCGCCGGCGACCAGATTCCCGTGCCGGGCTCGCTGGCGCGCGAGAACCTCACGCAGGGCGGCCTGATCCTCTTCAAGGTCCCGAACACGGCCTACGACAACCGCCCGCTGGAGCTCAACATCACGCCCCCCGACGGCGGCCACGAGGCCACCGTCGACCTTGACGTCTAGTTCTTGAGCCCCGCCAGGAGCACCTGGCGGGCAGCAGGCGCGGCGGTGTCGCCGCCGGCGCCGGCGCCGACGAGCAGGACGCCGACCGCGATGCGCGGACGGCCGCTGCCTGCGGGCGCGTAGGACGAGAACCAGGCGTCGGTGTCGGTCGTGTCGGTCTGCTGCTGATCGGCGCAGGACTCCGGGTTGTCGGGCTCGGGCTTGCAGGTCTGCGTCGACTTCAGCTCGGCCGTGCCGGTCTTGCCCGCGACCCTGACGTCGGGGATGGCGGCCACCGTCCCGGTGCCGAAGCGCACGACGCCGAGCATCAGCCTCTCGACCTGCCGCGCGACCTTGGCGCTGGTGGCCACGTGCGTCGGTGCGACCTTCCAGCGCTCGGGGTCCAGCGTGACGTCGGGCCGGTGGCCGCGCAGGCCGATCGTCGCGGCGACGATCGCCATCTGCAGCGCGGTGGCCTGGACGCGGCCCTGACCGATCGCGCTGGAGCCGACCGCGAGGTCGTCGCCGATCTCGTCGGCCGGCGGGATCGACGCGGTCGCCGCGCCGGTGATCCCCGTCGGCGTGTTGAAGCCGAAGCGCTCGGCGGTCGCCACGAGCCTGGCCGCGCCGACCTTCGCGCCCAGCGGTCCGAAGACCGAGTTGCACGACAGCGCGAAGGAGACCGCCAGCGTGCCGCCGCACGACTCGTGGTTGGCGTTCTGCAGCTCGACGCCCTCGAGCGTCGCCGCGGTCTGGACCGGGAAGGTGTCGGTCGGCTTGGCGACGTCGTTCTCCAGCGCGCTGGTCGCGGTGATGATCTTGAAGGTCGAGCCCGGGGGCTGCAGGCCGCTGAAGCCGATCCCGGCGGCAGCAAGGATCTCGCCGGTCTTGGGCCGGATCGCCACGACACCGCCGAGGCGTCCGGCCAGCGCGGTGACCGCCGCCTCCTGGACCTTGGGCGCGATCGTGGTGCGCACCGCCGCCGCCTTGCGCGGCGTGCGCTGGGCCAGCAGGCGGACGCCCGCGCGCAGCTCGCCGCCGGGCGTGCCGGCGAGACGCTCGTCGAAGGCCCGCTCCAGGCCGCTGATGCCGACCTGCGCGCCCTCGGGGTAGCCGAGCTCTGCGTCGCGCGCCTTCGCATCGGCCGGAATCGGGCCCAGCGCACCGACGATCGCCCGCGCGGTGGCACCCAGCGGCGAGCTGCGGTCAGGGCCTTGGGCCAGCGGCGTGCCGTCGCGGGCGAGGAGGTCGGCGCGCTCGGGCATCTGCGTGGTGCGCTGGAGCTGCTCGCCGGCGCCGAGCCCGGGGAAGACGAGCCGCGGCGTCCATGCGATGCGCACCGCGTCGCCGTCCTTGACGACGTCGAGGGGGACGTCGCCGCGGATGGTCCCGAACGCGCGCGTCCTCAGGACGACCGGCAGACGCCAACGGCCGTCGCCGACCTCACGTGGGCGGCCGGTCTTCAGCGCGGAGATCGTCGCCGTGGCGGCTGCGTCGGCGTAGCGCTGGGCGAAGGCGGCGGGGCGATAGCGGTCCTGGGCGTCGGAAGTGACCTCCTGGCGCATCGCCGCCCAGTCGCGGCGGTCCCAGGCGTGGGCGAAGCGCTGCACGGCATCGCGCTCGCTCGGCCCGCCGGTGCTCGCGCACACGATCCCGATGCCCAGCGCCGCGACCGCGACGACGCCGATCGCCACGGCACGGCGCACACGCGTCTGAGAGCGCGAAGGGCGGTGCGGCGGTGGCATCGTCGTGGAAGGTACTGGTGAACTCGCCGGGTACGCTCCCTCCGGTTTGACGCGCATCGATTGGCTGATCGTCGCCTTCACGGTCGTGATGGCCACCATCGGGTGGCGGCAGGGGTTCGTGGCGGGCGCGTTCGCGCTGGTCGGCTTCGCCGGGGGTGCGTTCCTCGGAAGCCGCATCGGCCCCGCGCTGCTGTCGGACGGCTCGTCGTCGCCGTACGCGCCGCTGGTGTCGCTGGTCGGCGCCGTCACCGGCGGGTCGATCTTCGCCGGGCTGTTCGAGAGCGCCGGGTTCCTGTTGCGCCGCAGCGTCCCGATACCTGGCGTGCGGGCGCTCGACGGCGTCCTCGGCGCGCTGCTCAGCGCGGCGATCGCGCTCGGCCTGGCGTGGATCGTCGGCGCGGTGGCGCTGCAGACGCCCGGCGTGCGCGAGCTGCGGCGCGACATCCAGCGCTCGGAGATCCTGCAGCGCCTCAACGCCGTCCTGCCACCGTCGGGGTCGGTCCTCAACGCGCTCGCGCGGTTCGACCCGTTCCCGCACATCGACGGGCCGGAGGCCGACGTGCCGGCGCCGAGCGCGGCGATCGCGCGCGATCCGGACGTGGCCGCGGTGGCGGGCAGCGTCGTGCGGGTCCTGGGCACGGCCTGCGGCTTGGGCGTCGAGGGCTCGGGCTGGGTCGCGGGCGACGGCCTCGTGGTGACCAACGCGCACGTCGTCGCCGGCGAGGAGGACACGGTGGTCCAGGTGCGCGGGGTCGGGTCGCGGCTCGACGCGACGGCGGTCGCCTTCGATGCGACCAACGACGTCGCGGTGCTGCGTGTGACCGGCTTGAGCGCGCCGGCCTTGACGCTGGTCAGTGATCCGCCGGTGGGCGCGGAGGCGGCGATCCTCGGCTTCCCGCAGAACGGTCCGTACAGCGTCCGCGCCGGCCGTCTGGGTCAGACGCGCGCGGTGGTCTCCACCGACGCCTACGGCAACGGCCCGGTCACGCGCCAGATGACGACCTTCCGTGGTGTCGTGCGGCCCGGCAACTCCGGCGGGCCGCTGGTCGACACGGCGGGTCGGGTGCTGACGACGGTCTTCGCACAGGCCACCGGCACCACGCGCCACGGGGGCTACGGCGTGCCCAACGCGATCGTCGCGCGCGTCCTGGAGGGCGCCGCGCCCGCGGGCCGGTCGGTCTCGACCGGCCCGTGCGCTCGCTGAGAAGAAACTGTCACAACATTCCAACACGCCAGGCGGGCTCCGGGCCTGGTCGCTACGCTCCCGCGTCACATGGGAAAGATCCTCGTCATCGCCGAGAAGCCGTCCGTCGGACGTGACCTCGCACGGATCCTGCCCGGGCCCTTCGAGAAGAAGTCCGGCGCGGGGGAGAAGACCGAGCGCTGGCTCGAGGGCCCCGAGCACATCATCAGCTGGGCCGTCGGCCACCTCGTGCAGCTCGCCGAGCCCGACGAGTACGACGACAAGTTCAAGAAGTGGCGCATGGCCGACCTGCCGATCGTGCCCGCCAAGTTCAAGCTGGTCGTGCGTGACGAGCGCTCCCAGAAGCAGATGACGGTGGTCAAGACGCTGCTGCGTCGCGATGACGTCGACCTCGTCATCAACGCCTGCGATGCCGGCCGCGAGGGCGAGCTGATCTTCGCCTATCTGTACGAGAAGGCCGGTGCCAAGAAGCCCGTCCAGCGGCTGTGGCTGAACTCGATGACCAACGACGCCATGCGCGAGGGCTTCAACAACCTCCGCGACGGCGAGGAGCTCTCCAAGCTCCAGGACGCCGCCCGCTCACGGTCGGAGGCCGACTGGATCGTCGGGATGAACGCCACGCGCGCGGCGACGATCCGCCTGCGCTCGTCGTTTGACGGCGCCGTCTCGCTGGGCCGCGTGCAGACGCCGACGCTGGCCATCCTTACGCGTCGCGAGGAGGAGATCCGCGCCTTCGTGCCCGAGCCCTACTGGCTCGTGGACGCGCAGTTCGACGCCGAGGGCAATCGCGCTTACGAGGGCCGCTTCCACGCTGGCGCCCAGCCGCGCATCGCCACCGCCGAGGAGGCCGAGGCGGTCGCCACCGCCGCCCGCGGCCGGCGCGGCGAGATCACCAAGCTCGAGAAGACCAAGCGCACCGAGAAGGCGCCGCTGCTCTACGACCTCACGTCGCTGCAGCGCGAGGCCAACACGCGCTACGGGTTCAGCGCGCGTCGCACGCTCGGCGCCGCGCAGCGCTGCTACGAGGAGCACAAGGCGCTCACCTATCCGCGTACGAGCTCGCGCTACCTGACGTCCGACATGGTGCCCGAGCTCAAGGAGGTCGCCGGCCACGTCGGTGAGCACCCCGAGTACAGCAAGGGCGCCCAGTACGTCACGGGCCTGGACCTGCTGCCGCTCGGCCGCGTCGTCGACGACGCCAAGGTCGGCGACCACCACGCGATCATCCCGACCAACTCCTCGCACAAGCTCGAGAAGATGGGCGACGACGATCGCCGCATCTACGACATGGTCGCCCGTCGCTTCCTCGCGGCCTTCCACCCCGAGGCGATCTTCGAGAACACGCGCGTCGAGACGACGGTTGCCGAGCACATCTTCCGCACGCGCGGCAAGGTGCTCGTCGTCCCGGGCTGGCGTGGCGTCTACGGCGAGCTCGCCGACGACGGCAGCGCCCGTGACGAGGAGGACGAGGGCCGCGACCAGTCGCTGCCCAAGCTCGAGAAGGGCGAGTCCGTCGACACGCGCGCCATCGAGGTCCTGGCCAAGGAGACCAAGCCGCCACGGCGCTACTCCGACGCGTCGCTGCTGGGCGCGATGGAGACCGCGGGCAAGCTCGTCGACGACGACGAGCTGCGCGAGGTCATGAAGGAGTCGGGCATCGGCACGCCGGCGACGCGCGCGGCGATCATCGAGCGCCTGATCGACGTCGGCTACGTCGAGCGCGACGGCCGCTCGCTGGTCCCGACCGAGAAGGGGATGAACGTCATCCGCCTGCTCGGCGACCACCCGCTGACCTCGCCGTCGCTGACGGGTGACTGGGAGCAGCGCCTGGCCGCGATCGAGGCCGGCGAGCAGCAGCGCTCGGCGTTCATGGCCGACATCGCCAAGTTCGCGGGCTTCACAGTCGGCGATCTGGACGCCAAGCTCAAGGACGTCCGGATCCCGCGCGCCAACCTCGGCCCGTGCCCGATCTGCGGCCGCGACATCGTGGAGAACCGCAAGGGCTACTCCTGCTGGGGCCGCGAGGACCCGGGCTGCGGCTTTGTCATCTGGAAGTCCAAGGCGGGCAAGAACCTGCCGCCGGCCGTCGCCAAGGAGCTGATCGCGCGCGGCAAGACCGAGAAGCCGGTCACCGGCTTCAAGGGTCGCAGCGGCCGCTCGTTCCGGGCGCGCCTCGCGCTCGTGCAGAACGAGGAGGGCCGGATGCGCGTCGAGTTCGACGAGCCGTGGGCCAAGGAGGGCTTCAAGGAGGCCCAGGCCGATGAGATGGAGGCGGCGGCAGCGGCTGCGGCAGCCGCCGGCGGCGAGGCGCCTGCTGCGAGCGGGGCGAGTGCCGCGGCGTAGGTCGCTGCGGCGGCTCGCGCCGCTGCTGGGCGCGGTCGCGGCGCTCGGCGCGGCGTTCGCGGGTCCCGCGTCGGCGAGCGACGCCGGGTCGATCACCCACGGCGCCGGTGTCGTCAGCGCGACGCTGGCGTGGGACAAGGCCGAGTTCGGCATCGCCAACCCGCGGCTGTCGATCGTGCGCGGCGGGGTCGCCTACGACGTGAAGGTCTCCGACATCTGCCTGGAGGGCTGCATCATCGTGCCCGACGGCAAGAACGACCCGCCGGGAAGCTCGGCCCTCAAGGTCGCCGACCTTGACGGCGACGGTGAGCCCGAGATCCTGGCCGACGTCTTCTCCGGCGGCGCGCACTGCTGTCTGACGGCGCGGCTGCTGACCTTCAACGGCACCGGCTACACGCCGCTCGACATCGGCTACGGCGACGTCGGCTACGTGCTCAAGGACGCCGACGGCGACGGCCGCCCCGAGCTGGTCGGCTACGACCCGCGCTTCTCGAGCGTGTTCACGGCCTTCGCCGGCTCGGGCTTCCCGCCCTCGGTGCTGCAGGTCGACCACGGCGCGACCGTCGACGTCACCCGCCGCTTCCCGAAGCTCATCCGCGCCGACGCCGCCGCACGCCTCAAGGATCTCCGCAAGGCCAAGCGCGGCGACGACGTCCGCGGCATCCTCGCCGCCTACGTCGCCGACGAGTACCTCCTCAACAAGGGCTCGACTGGCACGCGCGAGGTCGACCGCCTCCGCCGCAAGGGCTTCATCACCAAGGCCTTCAAGCCCTATCTGCTCAAGAAGCTCAAGTCCTGGAAGTACCGCTAGCCGCGACTTGAGTCCCAGCGGAAAGCGCGACCGCGTGCCGGGAAGACTGGGGCCATGACCGCACGATCTCAACAGCGGTCGCCATAGCCTTCTCCGGCTTGGCCAAGGGCCGGGCCATCGAGGTCAAGGCCAAGAAGGTCGACGACCGCGGCAGCGGTGGGCACGGCAGCGACGACTGAGTCGCACCGTCCGTTGCGGCACGCCTGCGGCAAACGGGATCCGTTCCCCTGCAAGTGCGTCCTCAGCGCCATGCCTGACACAGTAAGGGTAAATCTGCTGATCGATTTGCCGTGCCGACTGGCTGTGGCGTTGAGAATGCCGGTGGGGTAGATCTGCCGGCCATGATCGCTCCGGCGCTCCGCACAGGTGTCGCCCGAAGCGGTTGGCTGCCAGCGGCTGTCCTCGTTCTCGGCCTCGGGGCGGTTCTCGGCATTGTCTCCAGCAGCGCCGACGTGTCGCTCGCCGACCTGGGCAACTTCCGCTCCGACCGGGGGACCTATCCGGTTGGAAGCTATCCAGGTGGCTGGTGGGCCTACCCTGGTGCGCGGCTGTTCTACCCGAGCATCGGGGGCACCGTGCACGCGGCCACGGCGGCGTTCGCGATCGCCTATCTCGGTGCGGCAACCGCTCTTGGGAGCTTCCTCGTCGACGGGCTTCGTGGCGACGATCGCTGGCCGCGATCGGTGTCGGTGCTGGCGGGCTTCCTCCCGGGATATCTCATGCTGCTCGCGCCGTTGCAGCTGCTGTTCGCCGGCGTCTCGTTCCAGGCGGCCACCTGGATCGCGCTGCTCGGGCTGCCGGCCGTTGTCCTCGTCCTCCACCGCCGTGCGATCGCCAAGGTGGCGAGCTCACTGCGTGATGACGGCACCGCGCGGCGGAAGGCCGTGACCTCGACGGTCGTCGTGATCGGGGTGGTGGCCGTCGCGGCGGTCCACCGGCTGCAGGCAGGCCGTTTCTTCCTTGTCCAGGACTCGCTGCTGTAGTGGCTGGTCGGTGCGGGTGACCAGCTCCGGGGCGCGGGGGGAAGTCACCTCATACAGTGGAACCAGCAGACCGATGAGTGGGTCTTCAGCGCCCCCATGCTGTTGAGGTCCTCTGTCGATCGCAACGCGCTCTTCTCGTTGTATGCGACGCAGTGTCTGGGCCTCGTCTCGTTTGCTTGTCTGGTGTTCGGCATCGTCCATCGGCTGGCGCAGCGGCGCAGGACGCTCGCGGGATGTATGGCAATGGGGCTTGTGTTGGCCTCGACGCCGCTGATCTATCCGTGGCGGTACATCACCATCGTGGGCGGCGACAATCCCATACTCTGGACCGGCCAGTCGGGCCGTCAGATCGGGATCATCGCCCCGTGGGCCGCACTCCTGCTGATCGGTCGACAGCGTCGTGCGACGACGATCGCCATCGGGCTCGCCACGGCTGGACTGGCCTTCACCTCGTTGCAGAGCATGGTCTATGTGCTGGCCGCCGTAAGCGTCGGGATCATATGGCGGTCGGTGGCCGGTGGCGGACGCGTCGGGATCGAGTCACGACGTCTCCGCGGCGTGGCCCACGTCGTCCCGATCGTCGCACTCGCGACGATCGTCTACGCGTTCTGGTGGTTGCATCAAGCCTGGGTGCCGACCGAGGCCGTCTGGTGGCTGTTGGCGGGCGCGGTGATCGCAATGGTTGGCGCCGTCGCGATCGGCTTCGCGACGGAAGCGCGGGCCGCGATCGGCGCGCCCAAGGGCCGGCTGGCCTGGGCCGGCGTGTGGGTGTCGGCGGTGATGGGTGGCTTGCTGTTGTCCAACAATTCGACCGATCACCTCTTCGGTGGCGGTGTTCGCAGCCTGCTGAGCTCCGTCCTTCCTGGCTACGGGCAGCCGCTCATGGCTCGGGCCGACCTCGGGGACGATGTCCTCGGCAACCTGACGTTCCCTTCGTTCTCCCGGCTTGGATGCGGGTACTTCAACTACTGCGTGAGCTTCGGAGGTTTTCTGTCGTCGTTCGGCTTCTTGTTCGTCGTCGCGCTTGCGACGTGGTTCGCCTTTGGCCGGTTGACCGCTGACGCGTCGGTCAACGCCCGCCGCGTGGCGTGGTTGCTGCTGGTCGCCGCGCTGTCGGCGGCGATCATGGTCATGTTCTTCATCGGCGCCGAGACGGCGGAGCAGTCGATCGTCTTCAGTCGTCTGCTCGACGTTCCCTATTACGGCCTGTTGGGGCTGGCCGCGCTGACCTTCACGGGCTCACGAGATCGGGTGACGGCGATCGTCGGCACCGGCGTGCTCACCGTCTGGACCCTCACCCCGCTGATCGGCAGTCAGTGGCCGGAGCAGATGGTCAGTAACGGCCAGTGGGTACTCGACCACGCCGGTCTTTCCTGAACGCCGGCCCGTGCTTTGCCGGCGGCTGGGTGTGAATGTCGCGAGCCGGCCTCGCGGCCGGCTCGCGCGCACGCCGGGGATGAGAGAGCGTGCGTCCTGAACGGTCCTCAGACATGGGGCCGTCTCCTAGGCGCCCTACCTCTCCGGTCGTCGCGCCAAACGCAGTGAGGAGCGGCGATGCGCCCACGCGGCCCGGCTGCGGTCGCGTCGAGACCGCCAGGCGCTCGCCATCCTGTCGGGTGCCGCTGCCACCCTGTCGGACCCGTCATGCCCTTGCATCTCGTCACCGGTCCCGCGAACGCGGCCAAGGCACGCACCGTCCTGGAGGCCGCGCGCGCCCGCGCGGCCGCCTCGCCGCTGCTGGTCGTGCCGACGACGGCCGACGTCGAGATCTACCGCCGCGAGCTGGCCCAGGACGGCGCCGTGCTCGGCGTGCGCGTCGAGCGCTTCGACGGCCTGCTGCGCGAGCTGGCCTTCCGTGGCGGGGTCGCCGGCCGCACGCTGACCGAGCTGCAGCGCGAGCGGGTCGCCGCCGCCGCGATCGCCGCCACCTCGCTGGAGCGCCTGGCCGGCGCCGCGCAGACGCCCGGCTTCGCGCCCGCGCTCGTCAAGTTCGTCCAAGAGCTGGGGGAGGCCCGCATCGAGCCGCCGCGCTTCGTTCGCGCGCTGCGCGACTGGGCGGTGGGCGAGCCGTCACGCGCCGGCTTCGCCGAGGAGCTCGGCGCGCTCGTCCTCGCCTACCGCCGCGCCCAGGAGCGCACGGGTCGTCGTGATCGTCCGCAGCACGTCACCGCCGCGCTCGACGCGCTGCGCGAAGACCCACACCGGTGGGGCGCGACGCCCGTCTTCCTGTACGGGTTCGACGACCTCTCACCGCTGCAGCGCGACGTCGTCGACACGCTGGCCAATGCCGTTGGCGCCGAGGTCATGCTGTCGCTGACCTTCGAGGTCGGCCGGACGGCGTTCGCCGCCCGCGCCACGCTGCATCAGGAGCTGCTGGCGCTCGGCGCGACCGAGGAGGGCCGGCCGGCGGTCTCGGACTACTACGCGCCCGCCGCGCGCGCTGTGCTGCACCACGTCGAGCGCGCGCTCTATGAGCCCGAGGCGACACGCGTCGATCCGGGCACCGCGATCGTCGCCCTCGAAGGCGGCGGCGAGCAAGGCGCTCGCCGCGTGGATCCTGAAGGGGTGGTCCTCGCGCTGGAAGGGGGCGGCGAACGCGCCGAGGTCGAGCTGGTCGCCGCGGAGGTCGCGCGGCTGATCCGCGAGGAAGGAATGGCGCCCGAGGAGATTGCGGTCGTCCACCGCGGTCTCGACTCAGTGGCGCCGCTGATCGACCTCGTGTTTCGCACCTACGACATCCCGGCCGCCGTGCGCCGCACGATCAAGGTCGGCCACACCGCGCTCGGCCGCGGACTCGTCGCGATGGTCCGCTGCGCGCTGCTGGACGCGAGCGCCGACGAGCTGCTGACCTGGCTGCGCACCCCCGGCGTGCTGCGGACGCCTGCATTCGCCGACCGGCTGGAGTCCCGGGCCCGCCGCGAGGGCGCGCGTACCGCCGCCGAGGCCCGCGCGCTCTGGGAGCAGGAGCGCTGGTCGCTGGAGGCGCTGGACCACATGGCGCAGGCCTACGAGCGCGGCGGGGTCAAGGCGCTGGCCGAGCGGGTCGACGCCGAGGCCGCCACGCTGCTGGCCGCGCCCTGGCGGCGGACCGCACCGGTCTTCGACGCAGAGGGCGAGCTCGACGCGCGGGTCGCCGCCCAGGTTCGCCGTGCGCTGCGCGAGCTGGCCCAGCTCCCGGCCGAGCTGCAGCCCGAGCCCGCCGCGCTGGTCGCCACGCTTGACGGCCTGGAGGTCTACGTCGGCTCGCAGTCGGGCGCCGGGCGCGTCACGGTCACCAGGCCGCAGTCTCTGCGCGCCCGGCGCGTGCGCGCGCTCTTCTGCCTCGGCCTGCAGGAAGGCGTCTTCCCCGCGCCGACCAAGCCCGAGCCGTTTCTCGGCGACGACGAGCGTCGTGCGATCAACGCCGCGTCGGGCCTGCGGCTGGCCCTCCACGAGGACGCGCTGCACGTCGAGCGGCTGTTCTTCTACGCCGCGGTCTCGCGGCCGACCGAGCTGCTGGCGCTCAGCTGGCACGCGGCGGGAGATGACGGCGCGCCCTCGGTCCGCTCGCTGCTGGTCGACGACGTCGCCGACCTGCTGACCGAGGGCTGGGCCGAGCACCCGCGCCGTCGCGAGCTCGGCGCCGCCGGCTGGCCTGCGGCCGCCGCGCCGACCGAGCGCGAGGCCGCGCGCTTCAGCGCCGCCGCCGCGCCACCCGCCCAGCCCGCGCACATCGGTCACCTCCGCGCTCCCGCCGCGCTGGGCCCGCTGCGCGAGCGCCACACGTGGTCGGCCTCGCAGCTGGAGGTCTGGGCCTCGTGCCCGGTGAAGTGGTTCGTCGACCGCCACCTGCGCCCGGAGGCGCTCGTGCCCGACCCCGAGCCGATGATCCGCGGCGAGCTGGCCCACCGCGTCCTGGAGCACGCGCTCTCGTCGCTCGCGCAAGATGGAGGACTTTCTCCGGAGCGCCTGCCCGAGGCCCGTGCGCTCGTGCGCTCGGCGCTGGACGAGCACCGCGACGACTTCAAGATCTCCCCGAACCCGGAGCGGTTGCGCAGCGCGCTGCGCCGCCTGGAGGTCGATCTCGTCCGCTACATCGAGTTCGCCGCCCACGCCGGCAGCGCGTTCGCGCCGTCGCGCTTCGAGGTCAAGTTCGGTCAGGCCGAGGATCCGTTCCCGCCGCTGGAGCTCGATGGCGGCGCGCTGCGCCTGGCCGGCCGGATCGACCGCATCGACGTCGACGCGAGCGGCCGCGAGGCGATCGTCTACGACTACAAGGGCAAGACGGCGACCGCGCAGGCCAAGTGGCTGGAGGAGGGCAAGCTCCAGATCGCGCTGTACCTGCTGACCGTTCGCCATGTCCTCGGACTTGAGCCGGTCGGCGGCCTCTACCAGCCGTTGGGTGGGGCGGAGGCGCGTCCGCGCGGTGCGGTCTTGAAGGACGCCGACCAGGGCCTGCAGGCGTTCGGCACCGATCGCGTGGACGAGGAGCGCCTTGAGGAGCTGTTGACCGCGTGTGCCGATGCGGCGCGCACCGCAGTCGCCGAGATCCGTGCCGGCGCGCTGGAGCCTGCCCCGGAGCGCTGCGCCTACACGGGCGGCTGCGCGCACCCCACGATCTGTCGCTGCGTGACCGCGTGACCGGCATGTTGTATGACAACGGCAGGATGGTCGGCCGCGGCGGGCTGCCGTTCACCGACGAGCAGGCCGACGCGATCGCCCGCCGCGAGGGGCCGCTGCTGCTGTCGGCCAACGCCGGCTCGGGCAAGACCTCCGTGTTGAGCGAGCGCTTCGTGCGCCTGGTCCTGGAGGACGACATCGAGCCGGGCCGGATCCTGGCGATCACGTTCACCGACAAGGCCGCGGGGGAGTTGCGCACGCGCGTCCGCGGGCGCTTCGTGGAGCTGGGGCGGCGCGATCGCGCACGCGACCTCGACGCCGCCTGGATCTCCACCTTTCACGGCCTCTGTGCGCGGATCCTGCGCGCCCATGCGGTCCGCGCGGGGCTCGATCCTGCCTTCACCGTCCTGGAGGAGGCCGAGACGCGCGACATCCGCGGCACCGCCTTCGAGCGCGCGCTGGCCGACTTCCTCACCGATGACCGCGCCGAGACGCTCGACCTCGTCGCGGCCTACGGCGTCGACGCGCTGCAACTGCGCATCACGACGGCCCACGACCAGCTCCGCAGCGCCGGGCAGACGCATCCGCGGCTGCCGGTCGTGACGATCGCCGAGCCCGACGCCGTGGCCCTGGCGGCCGCGCTGGAGCGTGCTGATGCCGAGCTCGCGCCGGACGACGAGCGCCGCAGCGTCGTCGGTGCTCGTACTGCGCTGTCGCGCTGCCGCGAGTTGTTGTCGCGGTTGGGGGGGAGCGCGCCACCCGCGCTGTCGGCGCTCGACGATGCCGCGTTCAAGGCGGGCAACACCAAGGCTCTGCAAGGCGATGGCTGCACGGCCTACCTGGAGGCACTGGAGGCCTTCGCCGGCGCGTGGCGCGACGCGCTGGCCGCTGCCGCCGTCGCGCTCCTCGACGAGTTGCTGGTGCGCTACGCCGATGCCTATGCGGAGGGCAAGCGGGCGCGCGCGGCGCTGGACTTCGACGACCTGGAGCTGCTCGCTCGCGACCTGCTGCGCGACACGCCGGCGATCTGCGCGAGCTACGCCGAGCGCTTCGAGCGCGTGATGGTCGACGAGTTCCAGGACACCAACGCCACGCAGATAAGCTTGTTGGAGCTGTTGGGCACCGATCGCTTCGTCGTCGGCGACGAGCTGCAGTCGATCTACAGCTTCCGGCATGCCGACGTGCGGATCTTCCGGGCCCAGCGCACCGAGCTGGCCCAGGCCGACGCGGCCGCCGAGCTGGCCGCCAACTTCCGCAGTCGCCCCGACATCCTCGGCGTCCTCGATGCCGCGATGGGTCCGCTGCACGGTGCTGCCCACGTGCCGTTCGTCCCCGCCCGCAACGCCGACGGTCAACCCGACGCGCCGCTCGTCGAGCTCGTGCTGACCGACGCCGAGGCGGTCGAGGCGTGGCCGCCGGAGCTCCTGGCGTCGCTGCCGCAGGCCGCCGCCAAGCGCCGCGCCGAGTCCCGCGTGGTCGCCGCGCGAATTGCCGAACTCGTACGCGATGAGGGTGTGCCGGCCTCCGACATCGTGGTCCTGCTGCGCGCGGCGACCGACATGGCCGTCTTCGAGCGGGCGATCGAGGAACAGGGGCTGGCGACGCTCGCCGCAGGCGGCCGTGGGTATTGGGGTCGCCAGCAGGTGCTCGACCTCTGCGCGTACCTCGGTGCGCTCGCCAACCCGCGCGACGAGCTGGCGTTGTTGGGGCTGTTGGCATCGCCGCTGGTCGGGCTGAGCGCCGATGGCCTGGCGATCGTCGCCCGCACGGCACGGTCGGGCACTCGGTGGGACGCGCTGACGGCAGCGTTCCCGCCGCGGGGCGAGGACGGGGGAGAGGGCGACGAGGAGCACGACGCCGATGTGGCCCTGCGTGACCTCCTGCCCGACGCGGACCGCGACGCGCTGGCGAACTTCTGCCCGTGGTTCGCGGATGAGCGCAAGCACGCTCCGCGCCGCGGGCTGGACGTGCTGCTGCAACGCATCGTCGATCGCACCGGCTATGACCTGCACGTGCTCGGCCTGCCCGGCGGGCGGCGGCGCTGGGCCAACGTGCTCAAGCTGCAGCGGCTCGCGGCGGGCTTCGAGAGCCGTCGCGGGCGCGACGTGCGCGGCCTGATCGACCTCGCGACCGCCGAGCTGGAGGCCGAGGCGCGCGAGACCGACGCGCCCGTCGAGCTCGGCGACGCGACGGCGATCAGGTTGATGACCATGCACGCGGCCAAGGGCCTGGAGTTCCCGGTCGTCGTGATCGCCGACCTCGGTCGCGCGGGCCGCAACGACAGCGACGACCTGCTCGTCCGCGAGGGCCGCGTCGGCCTGCGCCTGCGCACGATCGACGGCGCGTCGGCCAAGTCGCTCGACTGGGAGGCGCTGCGCGCCGAGCAGCAGACCGCCGACCTGGAGGAGGAGCGTCGCATCCTGCACGTCGCGATGACGCGTGCCGAGGAGCGCTTGATCCTCAGCGGCACCTTCGATCCCGACAAGTGGCTCGGCGCGCCGCAGCCCGCGGTGGCGCCGCTGCGCTGGCTGGCGCCGCGGCTGGTCACGGGCCTCGAAGGGCTGCTCGTCGACGCGCCCGAGGCCACGCCGACCCTCGGCGATCCGGACCCTGCCGCACCGCGCGAGCGCGTCGCCGTCCGCGTCCACCGCGAGCCCCCGCCGGAGGTCCTTGCCACCCCCGCGCCGATCGCGGCGGAGGCCGCGGGCCCGGGCGTGCCAGAGCCGATCGCGGAGGCATCAGGCGGACAGCTTGCCCTCGACCTCTTCGCCACGCCCGAGCCACCGCCCCGCCGCGTCTACGCGGAGGCACCACCGGGTGGGCCTGTCGACCGCGACCACATCGCGTCAGCCAGGCCCACTCCCGGCGCCACGGAGGCACCGATGGTGGGTGGGCCTGTCGAGCGCGATCACGTCGCGTCAGCCAGGCCCACCTTCGCGAGCGCGGAGGCACCGCGCCCGCTCCCTGCCACGTTGTCCTACACCTCGCTCGCGGCCTACGACCGCTGCGCCTACCGCTGGTACCTGGAGCGGGTCCTGCGGCTGCCGCGCGACGACAGCGGTGGGCCCGCGATGGCCCGCGCCGAGCGGCCCGCGGGCCCGGTTCCCGACGGGCTCGACGCCCTGACGCGCGGGTCGCTGGCCCACGTCCTGCTCGAGGAGCTGGACTTCGCCGCGCCCGCCGCGCCGACCGAGGATGCCGTCCGCGAGGCCGCCCGGCTGATGGAGGCCGAGCTGACCGACGCCGACGTCACCGACCTCCAGGGGCTCGTCGCCGCGTTTGCCGACGGTCCGCTCGCGGCACGCCTCGCGAGCGCCGCCGACGTCCGCCGCGAGCACGGCTTCGTCGTCGGGCTCGGCGACGACAGCGCACCGCTGCTCAACGGCATCATCGACGTGCTCGCCTTCGAGGACGGTGGCGGCGCGCTCGTCGTCGACTACAAGTCCGACGTCGTCACCCCCGACGCCGACCTCGAGGCGTACGTCGAGGCCGACTACGGCGCGCAGCGGCGCATCTACGCGCTCGCGGCGCTCGGCGCGGGGGCCGCCGACGTCGAGGTCGCCCACCTCTTCCTCGCCCGTCCGGCCGAGCCCGCCACCGTCGTCTATGACCGCAACGACCTGCCACGGCTGCGCGAGGAGCTCGACGGGCTCGTCGCAGGCATCGCCGCCGGGCGCTTCACGCCGACCACCAAGCCTCACCGGGCACTCTGCCTCACCTGCCCCGGTCGCCGCGCGCTCTGCCACCACCCCGAGGAGCTGACGCTCCGCGAGGAGCCGACGCCGGTTGTCTAGCCCGGTGGCGCCGTGACCGCCGGTGGCCCGCCCGCCGCTGCGCGCTCGGCGCGCTCCAGCTCCGCGTTGACCTCGGCGCCGAAGAGGAAGGCGCAGGACGACAGCCACAGCCACAGCAGTAGCACGATGACCGCGCCCGCCGCGCCATAGGCTGCGCCGTAGCTGCTGAAGTTCCTGATGTAGATCCCGAAGCCGATCGACGCCACGATCCAGATCACGACGCCGCCGGTGGCGCCCGGGGTGATCCAGCGCAGCCGTCGTGGCTCGACGTCCGGCGCGTAGGAGTAGATCAACGCGTAGGCCACCAACATGGCCACCAGCGCGACCGGCCAGCGCACGATCGACCAGATCGCCGACGCGGTCGAGCCCAGGCCGATCGACCCGAGGAGATCCTCCGCGAAGCCGCCGCCGAGGAAGAGCGCGGCGATCACGACCAGCAGCAGCACCACGATCATCAGCGTGATGCCGAGGTCGGTTGCCTTGCGGCCGACGAAGCCCCGATCCTCCTCCACGCCGTAGATGCGGTTCAGCGCGCGGCCTGCCGCGCCGAAGGCGCCTGATGCGCCGTTGAGCGCGACCGCGATCGAGATCACCAACGCAAAAGACACCGCGCCGCCGGAGGCCGACACGATGTTGTCCATCACCTTGCGAATCGCCTCCTGCGTCGCCTCGTCGGCGCCCTGGCGGGCGAAGTAGTCGACGGCGTTGGAGACGGTCTGGCGGTCGCCGATCAGCGAGAACAGCGAGGTTGCGAGCACGATCGCCGGGAAGAGCGACAACATCGCGTAGTAGGTCAGTGCCGCCGCCACGTCGGTCATCTCGTGGCGGCGGAACTGAGAGAAGGCGCGCTTCGCTACGGCGGCGAAGGACGCGTGCGGCGTTGGAGCCGCGACGTCACCCGCGGCGTCAGACGCGATTGCGGCCACCGAAGCGGGCGCCGTAGCCGCCGCCTGCGCCAACGCCGCCGAGCAGCACGAGGATCGCGGCGACGATGCCGACGATCGCGGGCAGCCCGAGCGCGAGGCACAGCCAGTAGACGAGCGCTGCAACGAGGATGGCGATGAGGATTCCGATCATGGCAAAGGAGTTCCCAGCCAGGGTCATCATCATTCGCCCAATCGCATGATCACGCGGCATCGTGGTCGCCGCCGGAGCTCAACAGCGCATGGCCGTCGGTCACCGACGCAGCGACATCAACAACGGTCCGGTTGTTGGAGCGTGCGTGGCTGCGCAGCCGGTCGAAGGCGAGCCGGTCGCTGAGCCCGTGGCGCTCCATGAGGATGCCCTTGGCCCGCTCGATCAGCGCGCGACGCTCCAGCGCTGACTCCAGCCGGTCGACCTGCTCGGTCAGCCGGCGCGTGTCGGCGTGGCGGCGCAGCGCGATCTCGATCGCGCTCTGCAGCGCCTCGGGGTCACCGTCTCGGACTGATGCGTAGATGCCGCGCTCGGCCGCGCGGCGGACGAACTCGGCGTCTTCGTTGGCAACGAGCGCGATGATCGGGCCGCCGGCGAAGGCGGTGATCTCCTCGACGAGGTCGAGCGCGTGCTCGTCGTCGTTGTGCACCAACACGACCGACAGCTCGGGGTCCTCACGCGCGATCGCCTCGGTGACCTGGGCGAGGTCGACGGCCGTGGCCGTCACGTCATGGCCCAGCCGTTCGAGGATCTGCGAGGTGCGCTCCAACGCCTCCTGATCCTCATCGGCGGCAAGGATTCGGAGGCCGTCCGCTGGCGTGTCCACACCGCCTATACTAGGCACTGGACCGAGCGTCGACGCCCCGCGCTCGAAAGTCCTTCCTCGCGCCCCAGCCCCCGGCGCCGTGCATCACCTCGCACGACGCCCATGCAGCATGACGCCAATCGCGCCCGGGAGGAACGCCTCCTCTTCACCCGCCTCGCCGAAGGTCGGGATCCTGCGCTGCGCGCGCAGCTGGTCGAGCGCTACCTGCCGCTCGCGCGCCAGCTCGCACGCCGCTACCAGCGCCCCGAGGAGCCGCTCGACGACCTGATGCAGGTCGCCTCGCTCGGCCTCGTCAAGGCGATCGACCGCTTCGACGCGACGCGCGCGGTCGCCTTCTCCTCCTACGCGGTCCCGACGATCCTCGGCGAGATCAAGCGCCATTTCCGTGATCGCACATGGTCTGTGCGCGTTCCGCGCGACCTCCAGGAGATGGCGCTGAAGGTCGAGCGCGCCGTCAACGAGCTGACGCGCGACCTGCATCGCCAACCGACGGTGCCGGAGCTCGGCCTGCACCTCGGCATCAGCGAGGAGGCCGCGCTGGAGGCGCTGCAGGCCGCCGGCGCCTACCACGCGACGTCGCTGGACACGCCGCGCGGGACCGAGAGCGAGCCCGGGGACACGCTGGCCGACACGCTCGGCGGCGACGAGGACGGCTACGACCTGGCCGAGGACCGCGCGACGATCGACCGCCTGATGCGCTCGATCACACCGCGCGAGCGCGAGGTGCTGCGGCTGCGCTTCGAGCAGGACCTGACCCAGGCCGAGATCGGCGAGATCATCGGCGTCTCGCAGATGCAGGTCTCGCGGCTCATCCGCCAGGCGGTCTCGCGGCTGCGGCTCGCCGCCGGAAGCGCCCCTGGGGCGTCGGCTCCGGAACAGCGCTGACGGTTGCCGCGAGCTCGCGCACGAGCCGGTCGCGCAGCAGCGCGAAGCCGACCGAGGCCGAGATCGCGGCCAGCAGCCGGCGGTTGTCCTCGTCGATCGGCTCGACCTCGTCGAAGACGAGCACGAGCATGCCGAGGACCTCGCCGGCGACTGCGACCGGCACGCCGACCGCATGCAGTCCCTCGGGCACGCCGAGCGCGCGCGCCGTCGGCTCCTCCAGCCACGCGCCGTCGACGTCGCGTAGCGCGCGACCGATCTGCGGGTGCGCCGCCACGGTCAGCGCCGTCGCGCCCAGCACGCCACGGCGCGTCCCGTCCAGCGCGAGCCTTCCGGTGATGTAAGCGGCGAGCCCGACGTCGACCGCACCGGTCTGGCGGATCAGGATGTCGAGGCCCGAGGCGATGACGTCGGGTCCGGGCTCGTGCTGGAACTCGGCGGCCAGCTCGCCGAGGGCGTCGAGCCAGCGGTCGTGGCGCTCGAGAGCTCCGGCGCAGGCTCGCGAGCTCGGCCTCGGCGGTCGCCAGCGCCGCGCGCGCCTCGTGCTCGCCGCGCGTCTCGACGCCGACGATCGCGACCAGCGGCGTCTCGCCCGGCGCGGCCGCGAGGCGGTAGACGATCGAGCGCGCCGTGATCGCGGCGCTCCCGGGGCCGGCGACGCTGCCGCCCCAGGGCGGGTGCTCGACCTCGACGCGCGGCAGCGCGCTCGCGAAGTGCTCGCGGATGGTCTCGCCCGTGCGGTGCGCGGCGATGGCCGGAAGGATCTCGCCGGGCGCGGGCGCGCCTTCGATCGCCCGCAGCGCGGCGTTGGTCCAGATCAGGCGCAGCGGCTCGGGGCCGGAGATCAGCGCGACCGGCACGGGCGCGCCCTCGACGGTTGCGCGAAACGCGGCCTCGGGCGGTGCGTCGGGTGGGGTGGCGGTGCGCGTGGCGGCGATCGCCTCCGGCAACGGGACACCTGCCGCGGCCGCGTGGCGGATCGTCACGACCCGTGCCGCGTCGGCGATCGCGTAGCGGCGCGGTCCGGACCCGACCCGCAGCGGCTCCGGGAAGCCGTGGCGCCGCTCCCAGGTGCGCAGCCGCTCGCGCGAGACGCCCGTCAGCTCGGAGAAGCGCGTCGCGCTGACCGTCTGCCCATGCGTGTCCACCCCACCCATCGCCATGGATGTTGCCCATCTGACGACTGCCCATGCATGTCCACCTTGCGCGCGGTCTTCCAAAGACGAGGATGGGTGCCATCCCCAAAACCGGGGATGGCAGGCCGGGGACATCCACTGGAGGGAACATGCACCCCACGACGGCGAGCGGCGATGACGTGCGCGCCCTGCTGCACCGATGGCACTTCCAAGGCGACCACGCGGCGCGCGATGAGGTGGCGGCGCGCATGCTGCCGCTGGCGCGCAGCCTCGCCCGGCGCTACGCCAACAAGGGCGAGCCGCTGGACGACCTCGAGCAGGTCGCCTGCCTGGGCCTGATCAAGGCGATCGACCGCTTCGACCTCAGCCGCGACGTGCGCTTCGCGACCTACGCGGTCCCGACGATCGCCGGCGAGCTCAAGCGCCACTTCCGCGACCGCGGCTGGATGATGCGCGTCCCGCGTGAGGTCCAGGAGCTCAGCGGCAAGATCGGCATCGCCCGCGAGCGCCTCGTCGGCGACCTGTCGCGCTCGCCGACCGTCGGTGAGCTGGCGCGGGCCACGGGGGCCGACGAGGATCGGGTGCTGGAGGCGCTGGCCGCGGCGCAGGCCTATCGCACGCTCTCGCTCGACCAGCCCTTCGAGGACGGCACCGGCCCGCTGGAGGCGATCGGCGACGACGACCTCGGCTTCGAGCGCGCCGAGGCACGCGCGATGCTCGCCGACGGCCTCCACGAGCTGGCCCCGCGCGAGCGCGAGATCGTCCGGCTGCGCTACTTCGAGGGCCTCACCCAGCGGGAGATCGCCGAGCACATCGGGATCTCGCAGATGCACGTCTCGCGCCTGATCAAGCGCACGGTGCAGGAGCTGCGCGACCGCATCGCGCTGCCGGCCGCCGCATAGGACAGCGCCGAAACGGAGAGCACCTGTGGCGTCGACATGGCGCCCGAGCACTCACAGCGCGCCGCGCGCTCCGAGGAGGACGAGGCCGAGCGGCTCGACCGCGAGCTGATCGAGCTGCTCAACGAGCTGCGCGTCGTCATGCCCGGCGTGCAGGTGCTCTTCGGCTTCCTGCTGACCGTCCCGTTCCAGCAGCGCTTCGAGACGATCGACGACTTCCAGCGCATCGTCTACTTCGTGACGCTGCTGCTCGTCGCGGCGTCGTCGGCGTTCTTGATGGGACCGTCGGCGTTTCACCGCCTCACGTTCCGCGAGGGGCAGAAGCCCTACCTGGTCCGACTGGCCACGCGCCAGACGATCGTGGGCATGGCGCTGCTGGCGCTCGCCATGAACGGCGTCCTGCTGCTGCTCACCGACCTCCTGTTCCACAGCACGACCGTCGCGATCGTCGTGACGGTGATGGTCGGGCTGTTCGGCTGGCTCTGGTTCGGCCTCGCATTGCATCGCCGCGCGTCGGGCAGGAGTGAGTGGTGACCGCACGCAAGCCGCCGCCGGCCGCGATCCTCGACATCGACGGGACGCTGGTCGACACCAACTACCACCACGCGATCGCGTGGTTCCGCGCGTTTCGCCAGCACGGCCACGTCGTGCCGATCTGGCGGATCCACCGCCACATCGGGATGGGCGGTGACAAGCTGGTTGCCGCGCTGCTCAGCGAGGAGGTCGAGGAGCGCGAGGGGGTCGACATCCGGGCAGCCGAGACCGCGCTCTACCTCACGTTCATCGAGGAGGTCGAGCCGCTGCGCGGGGCGCGGGCATTGATGGAGGATTTGCGCGACCGTGGCCGTCAGGTCGTGCTGGCCTCGTCGGCCAAGGCCGACGAGGTCGACCACTACCTCGACCTGCTCGACGCGCGCTCGCTGGCCGACTCGTGGACGACCGCAGCGGACGTGGAGCAGACCAAGCCGGCGCCGGACCTGATCCTCGCGGCGCTGGAGAAGCTCGACGGCGCGCCGGGGATCATGATCGGCGACTCGACCTGGGACTGCCAGGCGGCCAAGGCCGCGGGCATCGAGTCGCTGGCCGTGCTCACCGGCGGGTTCTCCGAGGAGGAGCTGCTCAAGGCCGGCGCTTCCGCGGTCTTTCACTCAATCGACGCGCTGCGGGTGGGCCTGGACGAGACGCCGCTTGGGTAGGCCGGTCGGCATGAGCCTCAGTTCCCCCGTCCTGGAAGTCCCGCAGCCCGTCGAGCCGCCGACCCCTGTCGCCCCACCCGAGCCGTCGCCGGTCCCGGCCGATCCCGAGCCGCCGGTCCAGCCCGACACCCCGGGCCATCCGGTCGGCCCCGACGTGCCCGAGCCCGACACGCCACGCGAGGATCCGATCGACCCGCCGATGCCGGCGGAGTAGCGTCCGACCCATGGGCTTTGACCAATACCACGAGCCGCCGGAAGAGCTTCCGGCGGAGACCCGCACGTTCGCGCGGCTGTGCGCGTCGCTGACCGAGGAGGCCGAGGCGATCGGCTGGTACGAGCAGCGGCTGGCCGTCGAGCAGGACCCTGAGGCGCACGCGGTGATGTCCGACGCGGTCGGCGAGGAGTACAAGCACTTCTCGATGGACCTCGAGTTCCTGCTGCGGCGCAAGCCGAAGTGGCGGCAGATCGCCCAGGGCGTGCTGTTCCAGGAAGGCGACATCGTCGAGCACGGCGAGGCGGCCGAGGCAGCGGCGGGGGATGAGGGTGGGGGAGAAGCGGGCGGCGGCTCGTCGTCGGGCGCCGCCTATGACGGGTCGCTCGGCATCGGCTCGCTGAAGGCGGTCGGGCGATGAGCAGCCATCTGCTGCGGAGCCACGCCCCGATCTCGGAGGCGGGCTGGAAGTTGATCGACGAGGAGGCACGCGACCGGCTGACGCCGGGGCTGGCCGCCCGGCGCTTGGTCGACTTCGACGGCCCCAAGGGCTGGGCGTACTCGGCGACGAACCTCGGCCGTGTGGCCGAGGGCGAGATCTCGCCACTGGATCACGTCGAGGGACGCGTGCGCCGCGTCCTGCCGCTGGTCGAGTTGCGTGCGCGCTTCACGGTCTCGCGCGCCGAGCTGGCCGCGGGCGACCGCGGTGCCGACGACGTCGACTTCGACAACCTCGACGCGGCCGCCCAGCGGGTCGTCGTCGCCGAGAACGCCGCGGTCTTTCACGGCTGGTCGGAGGCCGGGATTGACGGCATCGCCCGGGTCTCCCCGCACGACGCGATCCCGTGCGGTGACGTGATCGACCGCTGGCCATCGCATGTGGCGCGCGCGGTGGAGACGCTGCTGCGCAACGGGGTGAGCGGGCCGTACGGGCTCGCGCTCGGTCGCGAGGAGTACACCCGCGTGATCGAGACCGCCGAGCACGGCGGCCACCTGCTCTTCGACCACCTCCGCAAGATCCTCGGCGGCCCGATCGTCTGGGCCCCGGGCGTCGATGGCGGTGTGGTGCTGTCACTGCGCGGCGGCGACTTCCTGTTCGAGTCCGGTCAGGACATCTCCGTGGGCTATGAGTCCCACGATGCCGACGCGGTGACCCTGTACCTGGAGGAGTCCTTCTCGTTCCGCGTCGCGTCGCCGGAGGCGGCGGTGGCGATCGTGCGCTGAGTTGTTGGTGGGGTCGTAGTGCGGTGCGTGGTTGGCTGGTCGGCGCTCCGTGACGATCGCCACCACGCTCCTGTGGTCTGCGGCGTTGGATGAGCGTGCTGTTGCGTGGTTCGGCGTCCGTTTGTGTGGGCATCGAACGGACTTCGCGCGGATGGCGACATCACGGATCACCGCCTTCCAGAGACGCTCGCGCCGCGGGCGAGGTGCCTGTGCGCTTTGTGTTGGAACTGCGCTGGCGTGGTCGCGGTCTGTCACGTCTTCGCCACTTCGTGGCGGGGTCTGACCCCGTTGCCGCTCGCGGTCTGGGGTGGGCCTGTTAAGCGACGCACAGCCCCGCGGTCGCCACGCTCAGCCCGCGGCGGCCGCAGGGCAGCGCGGCGTTCTATAACAACCGCCGGCGTCTCTGCTTGTCGCGGAGGGGGTTGTCGTTGCGTGTGGTCAGACGGCGTGCGCGATGCGCTCGCCGGGCAAGCATTCAGCCACGGCGTTGCCATCGTCATCGAAGGCGACGAGCAGAAGCCGGTCGTTCGCCTCGGGAGCGTCCTGAGCGAGACGCGCCATGGCCTCGTAGGCCGCGTCCTCACGATCGAAGGACACGACCAAGTTGCCGGTGTCGAAGATCGAGTAGGTCATGAATCTCATCGTAGCCAGGGCTCCGATCGCACGTCAACGGACCTTCTTGATCTCGGTCACGAACATCTGCAGCTGAGCCGGGATGCCCCAGACCGACCAGTGGCCGGGGCCACTCGTGTCTGCAATGCACACGCCGTACCCGGGTTGCAGGGTCAGGCTCATGATGTGTGTACCGATGCGTTTTGGGTGGCGACGCGCCAGGCGCTCGATGGTGTCGGCCTTCTCGAACATCGACACGGCCATGTGCAAGATCGTGGCGTGGAGATCCGCGGGGTGGGGCCGGTCGCGACGGTTCTCGTAATTCGACCTGAGCCCACCGAGGACGGAAAATGGATGAGCGCCGAAGCAGGCGCGGTGGAGCGTGATCCTTTCCTCGAGGACACGGACCTCGTACGTGTTCGGGTAAAGCGCCACGCGGCGCGCAACCCTTCCACCTCGCGCGCTGCACGGCCCGTTATGCGCGGGTGTTGTATCTGCCGGATCGCACTATCGGCACACTCCGGTCCTGTTCTGGCCTCTTACGCCAGTCCCTCCGCCTCGTACTCCCGCAGGTACCCCTCGAACAGCCGCCGGTGCCCTTCCTCGTCGCGGAGGATCGCGATGACCATGTCGTTGGTCACCGCGTCGACGCCCTCGGTTGCCTCGATGATCGCGTTGTAGTGCTCGATGGTGCCGGTCTCGGCCTCGTGATGACGTGGACGACGTCGGTCTGATGCTCGGGTGGCTGGAGGTAGCCCTGCTCTGCGGTGAAGGCCATCGATCCTCGGGCCGAGCCCGTGTTCCGGGGTGGGCCTGTTTGGCGCGGTATGCCGGCGGTAAACGGGCCCACGTGCTTCGCGACGCCTTCGCGGTTCGGGGTGGGCCTGTTGAGCGACGTATGCCGGCGGCAAACAGGCCCACCCCCCCGAGCGCGAGCGGACGACGAGCCAACGCACGGGCAGCCGATACGGCTCATTCCCCTCGGTGAGCACGGACCACGTAGGCAGCACGACCAACGTCTGAGCTGAACGCCAAGAACAATCGCGCCACCCGAGCGTGCGTAACAGACCAGGTCGGCCCCGAGACCGGCGCTCCACGACGGCAGTCTTGGGCGGTCCGCTACCCGTCCCCCGGCAACAGGGAGGACAGAGGCACCCGAGTTGTTGGTGTGGTCGCTATGTGGCAGTTCTGCAACAACTCTGTGCGGCTGACCAATGCCGTCCGACCCGCCATCTACGCTCGGCGCCACATCCAAATCACAGCACCCCCGCGCCGCTACCAACGGCCGGGGGCATGACCCACAGGAGAACGCACTCCCATGAGTACCCCGCACCCTACCCACGTGCGCACGACGCTGATCGTCGATCGCGAGACCGCCGAGGTCCTGCGTGACGAGGCCAAGAAGGTCGCGCTGTTCGAGCACGAGCTGTTCGAGGTCTTCCTCGACTTCAGCCCCGTCGCCCAGCACGGCCTGTCGTTGCGCTACCGCGGCGTGTTCGATCTGATCGACGCCGTCGGCTGGGACCCCGAGAAGGTCGACGTAGCCAAGCTGCGCTTCGAGATCCCGTTGACCGAGGACCTCATCAACCTCCTCGGTCTCTGTCGCGAGGACCTGGCGCTCACCATCGACAATCGCTTCGGCGAGCACGACGGCCCGCCCCCACGCGAGATCCTCGAGGAGATCACCACCCATCGCCTCGCCATCGGCGCACTCGACCGCCTCTTCGGCAAGTACGCCAAAGCCACGAAGTCCTGACCCGCCGCCCCGCGGTCGCCACGGGCCCAGCCCGCGGCGGCCGTGGGGCGCCCAGGCGTGACGCGGCCTCGCCGTCAGGATCGGCGGCGAAGGATGTGGACGCTGACTGCGTTGCCAAGATAACTACCGGAGACGTTAGTAGACTGTGCTATAGTTATCTCATGCATGTATTCGTTGGCAGGGAAAGCGAATCTGCTTTGATCGCCGCGCAACTCGAGCAGGTTCGGCGCAAAGGGGCGGGGCGGTTCGTCTGGATGCGCGGTCGCCGTCGCGTCGGCAAGTCGCGGTTGGTACAGGAGTTCTGCGATGCCGCCGGGGTGCCTTACTGCTTCTTCCAAGCCGTGCAACGGCCCCAAGCCGCAGCTTTGGCCGAGTTCGGAGAAGCGGTCGCGCAATCGACGCTTGACGCCGCAGAGACATTTGCCGAAGCGGGCTTCAGCACCTGGTCGGCCGCCTTGCGAGTCGCCGCCGCCGGCGCCACCCGTGATCGCCCGGCAGTCATCGTTATCGACGAGTTGCCATACCTGACGGAGTTCGACGACGGTTTCGCTTCGGATCTGCAGAGCGCATGGGACCGCAGCCTCGAACGTATGCCCGTTCTGCTCATTTGCGTGGGCAGCGATGTTCGGATGATGGAAGAGCTGGTCAAGGAGCGGTCACCGCTGCACGGCCGCCCGACGCTTGAACTGGCCTTGCGACCTCTGGAGCTATCCGCCGTCAAGACCATCACGGGGGCCGCCAATGCCAGCGACGCCATCGACCGCTATCTGATCGTCGGCGGGTTCCCGTTGCTGGCGGCAGCGTGGCCCGCCAGGGCATCGATCGAGAAGTTCCTGCGCGGCGCGCTCGTCGATGATCATCCGTTCGTCACCACCGCCCTGCGGATCATGTCCTCGGAGTTCCAATCCGCGCTCAAAGCGCGCCGTGTCATCGAGGCAGTTGGCCACGGCGAGCGTGCGCGAGTCACGATCGAACAGCGTTCAGGCGTCAAGAGCAACACGCTCGATGAGGCGCTTGACGTCCTCATCGAGAAAAAGCGCATGGTCGAAAAACGCCTGCCGTACGCCGTCCCTCTCCGCAGCAAGTTCGCTCGCTACACCGTCATCGATCCATATCTCCGCTTCTGGCTGCGGTTTATTGGTCCATACCTGGCGGAGATCTCCCGCAATCGTGGCGACTTGACGCTCGAGCGGATCCTGCGCGACTGGAACGTCTACCGCGGCCGCGCGGTGGAGCCGGTGGTGCGTGACTCGCTGGAGCGTCTCCTCCTAGCTCCCGCGATGGCCGAGAAGGTCAACGGCACGACGGTCGTCGGCTCCTATTGGACACGTGACAACCGCGTGGAGGTCGACCTCGTCGGTGGCGACGCGATCGAACCCACGACGGTGGGATTCGTGGGCTCGATCAAGTGGCACGAGCGGGAGCGCTTCACTGCGCGCGAAGCAGCCGCACTCGTCGAGCATCGTGCTCAGGTTCCCGGTGCCGCCGGCGCGGCATTGGTCATCGTCAGCCGCAATGGCGTGGACCACGGCGTGCAAGCCGACCTGGTCCTGGGACCCGACGAGCTGCTGGCAGGCTGGACGTAGGTCTACGCCAGCCCCTCCGCCTCGTACTCCCGCAGGTAGCCCTCGAACAACCGCCGGTGCCCTTCCTCGTCGCGGAGGATCGCGATGACCATGTCGTTGGTCACGGGGTCGACGCCTTCGGTTGCCTCGATGATGGCGTTGTAGTGCTCGATCGCGCCGGTCTCGGCCTCGATGACGCCCTTGATGACGTGGACGACGTCGGTCTGGTGCTCGGGTGGCTGGAGGTAGCTCTGCTCGGCGGTGAAGGCCATCGATCCGGGGACGACCCCGTAGAGCTCCTTGATGCGCGCGGCGAACTGCTGCGCGTGGCCGAGCTCCTCCTGGATGTCGGTGTTCAAGGACTCGATGATCTCCTGGGCGCGAACGCCGTCCGGATTCACCGAGTTCGAGATGTAGGACATCACCGTCTCGATTTCCATCCAGTAGGCCTTCTCCAGCATCTCAAGGATCTGCTCGCGCTCGCTGCGCTTGTCGTCGGCCAGGATGCCCTGACTCGCGTTTCGCGTGGTGCTCATGTGGTGAGCCCTACCCGCAGTTCCCTGACCACGAATCACGAGGAGGCACCGCGGCATGGCGGACACGCTGAAGGGCAAGAAGGTGGCGATCCTGGTCGCCAACGAGGGCATCGAGCAGGTCGAGCTGACCGAGCCGCGCAAGGCGCTCGAAGGCGCCGGCGCGACCGTCGAGCTCCTCGCTCCGGAGTCCGGTGAGGCCCAGGCCTTCAACCACCTCGACAAGGGCGACAGCTTTCCGGTCGACCGCGCCGTCGGCGACGCGAGCGCCGAGGACTACGACGCCCTGATGCTCCCCGGCGGTGTGGCCAACCCCGACAACCTGCGCACCCACCCCGAGGCGGTCGCGTTCGTCCGCGCGTTCTTCGACGCCGGCAAGCCGGTCGCGGCGATCTGCCACGCGCCGTGGACGCTGGTCGAGGCCGAGGTGGTCAGCGGCCGGACGCTGACGTCCTGGCCGTCGCTGCAGACCGATCTCCGCAATGCCGGCGCAACGTGGGTCGACGAGGAGGTCGTCGTCGACGGCAGCCTCGTCACGTCGCGCAAGCCCGACGATCTGCAGGCGTTCAACGTCAAGATGATCGAGGCGCTTGCTTAGTCGCCGCAGCCAGGCGGCACGCAAGAAGTCCTGCGCGAGGTGTGCAAAGCGCCTCGCGTCGGGCACACTTGGCGGTTCATGCCCCGTTCCATTTGGACCGGCGCCATCAGCTTCGGGCTCGTCACCGTGCCCGTCAAGCTGTACAGCGCGGTCAACCGCAAGACGGTCCGCTTCAACCAGCTCAACGCCAAGACGGGTTCGCGGATCGCGCAGAAGCGCGTCGACGCCTCCACGGGCGAGGAGGTCGCCTACGAGGATCTGGTCAAGGGCTATGAGATCTCGTCGGACCGCTATGTGGTGATCGACCCGGCCGAGCTCGACTCCGTCCAGCCCGCCAAGACGAAGACCATTGACATCGAGGACTTCGTCGACCTGGAGGAGATCGACCCGATCTTCTACGACCACCCGTACTACCTCGCGCCCGGCCCCGGCGGCGCGAAGCCCTACCGGCTGCTGCTGGAGGCGATGCGCGACACCAACCGCGTCGCGATCGCCAAGGTCGTCATCCGCCAGAAGGAGAGCCTTGTCGCGATCCGCCCGCTGGCCGACCACGACGTGCTTGAGATGGCGACGATGCTCTTCGCCGACGAGGTCGTCGACCCGGCTCGCCTCGACGACATCCCCGCCGCCGAGGACGTCAAGACCAACAAGCGCGAGATCGACATCGCCAAGCAGCTGATCGAGTCGCTGGCCGGCGAGTTCGAGCCGACCAAGTACAAGGACACCTACCGCGAGGCCGTCCTCGCGATGATCGAGAAGAAGGCCGCCGGCGAGGAGATCGTCATTCAGGCCGCCGAGGAGGAGGCCGCGCCGGTCCCCGACCTCATGAGCGCCCTGAAGGCGAGCCTCGACGCGGTGCGCGAGCGCACCGATGACGACGGGGCGAGCGACGACGCCAAGCCCAAGCGCAAGCGGGCGAGCACCGCGAAGTCCGGCGGCGCCAAGAAGGCCAAGAGCGCCGCCAAGTAGCCCGATCGCGGCTGCCCGGCGCGACCCCCGGGTACGTCCGCGGCGTGCCGCAACCCCGTCTGAGGAAGGTCGACTGCAGCGGTCCGGGTCTGCGCCGGGTCAAGCGCGGGCGCGGCTTCTCGATCCTCGACCCCGACGGCGAGCGCGTCGAGGAGCCCGAGATCCTGACCCGCGTCAACGAGCTGGTGATCCCGCCCGCGTGGCAGGACGTCTGGATCTGCCCTTATCCCGGCGGCCACATCCAGGCCACCGGCATCGACCAGCGCGGGCGCAAGCAGTACCTCTACCACCCGCGCTGGCGCGCCCGTCGCGACCAGGCCAAGTTCGAGGACATGGTCGTCTTCGCCCGCACGCTGCCGAAGCTCCGCGCCCGTGTCGAGGACGACCTGGCCCGCCAAGACTTCTCCGCCGACCATGTCCTCGCACTCGCCGTGCGCCTGCTGGACCGCGGCTTCTTCCGGATCGGCACCGAGGACTACGCGGTGACCAACGAGACCTACGGCCTGGCGACGATGAAGCAGCGCCACGTGCAGGTGCGCGACGGCGTCCTGTACTTCGACTATCCCGCCAAGCACGGCAAGCGCCGCATCCAGGCGGTGGTCGACCCCGACCTCGGAGAGGACCTCTGTCGGCTCAAGCGCCGCCGTGGCGGTGGCGACGAGCTGCTGGCCTACAAGCGCGGCCGACGCTGGGTCGACGTGAAGTCCTCCGATATCAACGCGTGGCTGAAGGACGCGACCGGGGAGGACGTCAGCGCCAAGGACTTCCGCACCTGGGGCGCGACCGTGCTCGCCGCTGTCGGCCTGGCCGTCAGCCCGGTCCCGCCGACCAAGACGGCACGCAAGCGGGCGATGGCGCGCGTCGTCAAGGAGGTTGCCCACCACCTCGGCAACACGCCGGCGGTCGCGCGCGCGTCATACATCGACCCGCGCACCTTCGACCGCTACCTCGACGGCGTCACGATCGCCGGCACGCTGCCCGGACTCGCCGAGGCAGGCGATGGCACGGCGATCCAGGGTGCGGTCGAGGCCGCGGTGCTGGAGCTGCTGACCGGCGAGGACTCACCGGCGATCGAGCCACCCGGGGGCGAGGAGATCGCCGCCGAGCTGGCCAAGGCCGCTTAGGAGGAGGCTTCGGCCTGTGGGTATCGCCCTCCGGGCGAATACCCGCGACGGAAACGAGCCCTCAGGGCGAGGCTTCCGCTTCGTCGAGCGCCGCGACGGCCTCGTCGCGCGAGCCGCGGATCGTGAAGATCTGATCCAGGCCCGTGATCTCGAAGGTCTTGGCGATGTTCTGATCGACGTTGACGATCGTCAGCCGGCCGTCGCGGGCGCGCAGGCGCTTGACGGTGCCGATCAGCACGCCGAGCGCCGTGGAGTCCAGGAAGGTGGTCTCGCCGAGATCGACGACGAGCCGCGACTTGCCGCCCTCGATCGCCTCGCCGAGCGCGGTCTTCAGCTCGGGGGCCGTGAACAGGTCGATCTCGCCGCGGACGGCGACGACCTGCGTCGAGGGGTCGACAGCATCCTGGGTCAGTGCGAATTCGGGTGGCATCGTTGTTCCCTCAGTGTGACGAATCTGTCTGCGGGGGCTGGTCAGTCGCGAAACGCGAGCCGGAGCAGGAGCTCAGAGCCTTCTGTGGAGATGTTCGAGGCCACATGCTCGAACACGTTCCCGACGCCGGGCAGCGACGCGGCGGCCACGAGCGCGTCGGCGCCCTCGGCAGGCAGCGGGCCGACGCGCAGCGACAGACCCGCGGGCTCGGCATGGACATGGACGGTGACGTGACCGTTGGCGGTATGGCTGGGCGCGTGGGCCGCGACCGCGTCGGTCAGCAGTAGCGCGTCGTCGAGGCGGTCGATCGGGCATTGCGCGCGTGCGGCCAGCATCCCGACGACGCGGCCGAGGACCGGGCCGAGCAGCTCGGGGCGGCTGACGGTCAGCGTCGCCTCGTTGACGGTGGACATCTCGGGGCTCATGCCGACGCTTCTCGGACGCCGTCGAGCTCGAAGACCATGCGGACCTCGGTCTGGTCTTGATCGTTGGTGCCGAGCTCCAGCGAGGAGGCGAGCGTGGCGATGAGCGGCAGGCCGAGCCCCAGCCCGGGGCTGTCGGGGCGCGGCAGGATGCCGCGGCCCTCGTCGCTGACGACGACCGTCAGCGCGCCGTCGACGAGCCCGGCACGCACGTGCATGGGACCGTCGCCGTCCGGATAGGCGTGCACGACGACGTTGGTGCACGCCTCGGTGACCGCCAGCTTGACGTCGGCCAGCGCATGGTCGGGCACTTCCAGGGCGTCGCCGAGCCCGCCGAAGGCATGCCGAACGACGGCCACGTTCTCGGCGCGGGCCGGCAGAATCAGCTCGAAGTCGGGCGTCAGAAGGCTCCTGGTGGCGGTCGTGCCGGGGCGTGCCAGCCCCGGGTGTGTCATCGGCTGGATATGCCCACCCGGTCGTCGTCCTATTCGCGACTCGGTGCGGACGGGCGCGAAGCGCCATGAGCATATCCGGTCGGCACCCCGGAATCCGGCGTCGGACGCGTCCTTTAAACACGTCGGACCGCCTGAAGGCGGCCCGACGGGTGTGGGGGAGATCATCGCATCGCGCCGGGGCAGGGTCCGGCGCTCGGCTTGACGCGATTCTGGGCGGGAGCATCGATCCCGCGAAGCTCTGTATGCCCCTGGTCGATCGGTGCAAACACAGGTGATTCGAGATACCGAAATCCGGTTCGCTTGCAGACGATCTGCCTGCTCTGACAGGGTGTCTGGAAGGGTCCGCGGCGGCTGTATGCGATTGCGTACGGCTGTCCAATCCGGAGTGCTCTTGCTACGCTGCCGGGCTCCTTCTCACGTGCCCCCGGGCCGCCACGGGACACCTCATGACGATTTCTTGCACCCCTCAGGCCGACGGCCTGTACGACCCCCGCTACGAGCACGACGCGTGTGGCGTCGCCATGGTCGCGCGGCTGGACAACCAGCCCGACCACGGCGTCATCGACCGCGCGCTCACGGCGCTGGACAATCTGGAGCACCGTGGCGCGGAGGGCGCCGACATCCGCACCGGCGACGGCGCGGGCATTCTCGTCCAGATCCCGGATGCGTTCTTCCGGGAGGTCGTCGACTTCGAGCTGCCGCCTCGCGGCGCGTACGGCGTCGCCGTCTGCTTCCTGCCGCGCGACCCGCAGCAGCGGCGCAAGCTCGAGGAGCTGATCGAGCTCAACGTCCGCATCGAGGGCCAGCAGCTGCTGGGCTGGCGCGACGTGCCGGTCGACCTCGACCACGTCGGCGACACGGCCAACGCGTCGCGCCCGCACGTCAAGCAGCTCTTCATCGGCGCCGGCGCCGGGTTCACCGAGGACCAGGACCGCTTCGAGCGCAAGCTCTACGTGATCCGGCGGATCGTCGAGCTGGCCGCCGGCCCGGACTTCTACGCCCCGAGCTTCTCCTCGCGCACGTGCGTGTACAAGGGGATGTTGATCTCTCACCAGCTGCGCAACTTCTACCCGGACCTCAAGGACGAGCGCTTCGGGTCGGCCCTCGCGCTGGTGCACAGCCGCTTCTCGACCAACACGTTCCCGAGCTGGGACCTCGCGCACCCGTTCCGCGTCATCGCCCACAACGGCGAGATCAATACGCTGATGGGCAACGCCAACTGGATGCGCGCGCGTGAGTCGCAGCTGGCCTCGGAGCTGTTCGGCCTCGACCTCCAGAAGGTCATGCCGATCGTGCGCCCCGGCGGCTCGGACTCCGCGACGTTCGACAACGTCCTCGAGCTGCTGATGCTCGCCGGCCGCTCGCTGCCGCACGCGGCGATGATGATGATCCCGGAGGCCTACGCCGACCGCGACGACCTCCCGGATCACCTCAAGGCCTTCTACGCCTTCCACTCGTGCCTGATGGAGCCGTGGGACGGGCCGGCCTCGGTCTGCTTCACCGACGGCACCGTGGTCGGCGCGACGCTGGACCGCAACGGGCTGCGCCCCGGCCGCTGGGTCGAGACCACCGACGGCTACGTCATGCTCGGCTCCGAGACGGGCATGCTGCCCGTCGCGCCCGGCGACGTCGTCCGCCTCGGCCGGCTCGCCCCGGGCAAGCTGTTCTTGGTCGACCTGGAGGCCGGCCGCATCGTCGACGACGCCGAGGTCAAGGAGCAGGTCGCCACCGCGGAGCCCTATGGCCGCTGGTTCGAGGAGAACGTCGTCCGCTTCGACGACCTCGCGCCGAAGGAGGGCCTGACGCTGGCCCAGCCACTGCGCGACCTGCAGCTCGCCTTCGGCTACAGCCAGGAGGACCTCCGTGTCCTGATGGCGCCGATGGCCAAGAACGGCGAAGAGCCGCTCGGCTCGATGGGCAACGACAACGCGCTGGCGGTCCTGTCCGACCAGCGCCCGGCGCTGTTCTCCTACTTCAAGCAGCTCTTCGCGCAGGTGACCAACCCGCCGATCGACCCGATCCGCGAGTCGATCGTCATGTCGCTGGGCACCGGCGTCGGCGCCGAGGGCAACCTCCTGGAGGCCGCGCCCGAGCACGCGCGCCAGCTGGTCATGGACCAGCCGATCCTGCGCAACGGCGAGCTCGAGACGCTGCGCACGCTGGAGCACCCGTGGTTCAAGTCGCACACGATCGACATCACGTGGCCGGTGCAGGACGGGCCCGAGGGCTTGCATGCCCGCCTCGCCGAGATCTGCGACGAGGCCCATGACGTCATCGCCACTGGCGTCAACATCCTGATCCTCAGCGACCGCGGCATCGGCAAGCGCCGCGCGCCGATCCCGTCGCTGTTGGCCGTCGCCGCCGTGCACCACCACCTGGTGCGCGAGGGCACGCGCCTGCAGACCGGCCTGGTCCTGGAGTCCGGCGAGCCGCGCGAGGTGCATCACTTCGCGACGCTGATCGGCTACGGCGCCAGCGCCATCAACCCTTACGTCGCGTTCGAGACGATCGACGCGATGGTCGCCGAGGGCCGCATCGCCGGCGTCGACTCGTCCGACGAGGCCGAGCGGCTGGTCGTCAAGGCGATCGGCAAGGGCCTGCTCAAGACGATCTCCAAGATGGGGATCTCGACGATCCAGTCCTACTGCGGTGCGCAGATCTTCGAGGCCGTCGGCCTGGAGAAGCCGCTGATCGACCGCCACTTCTGCGGGACCGCGTCGCGCATCGGCGGCGTCGGCCTCGAGGTCCTGGCCCAGGAGGCGCTGGACCGCCACGAGCGTGGCTACGGTCTGCCGACCGCCGAGGAGCTGCTGCCGGTCGGCGGCGTCTACGCCTGGCGCCGCGACGGCGAGCACCACATGTGGAACCCGGAGACGATCGCGGCGCTGCAGCACGCGGTCCGGGACACGAACGGCTCGGCGCAGGACAAGTACGACGAGTACGCGCGGATGGTCAACGAGAGCGCGACACGCAAGGCGACGCTGCGCGGGTTGTTGAAGTTCAAGTCCGGGGCCGACCCGATTCCGCTCGACGAGGTCGAGCCCGCCAAGGAGATCGTCAAGCGCTTCGCGACCGGCGCGATGTCGCTGGGCTCGATCTCCACCGAGGCCCACGAGAACCTGGCCATCGCCATGAACCGCCTCGGCGGGCGCTCCAACACGGGCGAGGGCGGCGAGGACCCGCGCCGCTTCCAGCGCGACGAGAACGGCGACCTGCGCCGCTCGGCGATCAAGCAGGTGGCGTCGGGGCGCTTCGGCGTGACGATCCACTACCTGGTCAACGCCGACCAGCTGCAGATCAAGATGGCCCAGGGCGCCAAGCCCGGTGAGGGCGGCCAGCTGCCCGGCCACAAGGTCGACAAGTACATCGGGTCGGTGCGGCACACGACGCCGGGCGTCGGCCTGATCTCGCCGCCGCCGCACCACGACATCTACTCGATCGAGGACCTCAAGCAGCTCATCTACGACCTGCGCTGCGCCAACCCCAAGGCGCAGGTGTCGGTCAAGCTGGTGAGCGAGGTCGGCGTCGGCACGGTCGCCGCGGGCGTCGCGAAGGCCAATGCCGACCACGTGGTCATCGCCGGCCATGACGGCGGCACCGGCGCCTCGCCGCTGTCGTCGATCGTCGCCGCGGGCGCGCCGTGGGAGATCGGCCTGGCCGAGACCCAGCAGACGCTGCTCAAGAACGATCTGCGCTCGCGCATCGTCGTCCAGACCGACGGCCAGCTCAAGACGGGCCGCGACGTCGCCATCGCGGCGATGCTCGGCGCCGACGAGATGGGCTTCTCGACCGCGCCGTTGATCGCGACGGGCTGCATCATGATGCGCGCCTGCCACCTCAACACCTGCCCGGTCGGCATCGCCACGCAGGACCCGGAGCTGCGCAAGCGCTTCCAGGGCACGCCCGAGCACGTCGTCAACTTCTTCTTCTTCGTGGCCGAGGAGCTGCGCGGCATCATGGCCTCGCTCGGCATCGCCAAGATGGAGGACTTGATCGGCCGTGTCGACCTCGTGGAGGCCGACGAGGCGATCGACCACTGGAAGGCCCGGGGGATCGACCTCACGCACCTGCTCACGTTCCCGCGCGACGTGGACGCGTCCAAGCCGCGCCACCGCACCCAGGCGCCGCCGCCGGTCCTCGACGACGCGCTGGACCACGTCCTCCTGGAGCGCGCGCGTCCGGTGGTCGAGGGTGGCGACACGCACGTCGACATCGACGTGACGGTGCGCAACGTCAACCGCTGCGTCGGCGGCATGCTCTCCTCGCGGATCGCCGAGATCCACGGCCGCGACGGCCTGCCCGCCGGCTCGATCGACGTGACCTTCACCGGCTCGGCCGGGCAGTCGTTCGGCGGCTGGCTCGCGCCGGGCGTGACGTTCACGCTGCACGGCGACGCCAACGACTACACGGGCAAGGGCCTGTCGGGCGGCACCGTCGTCGTCACGCCGCCCGAGGGCGTCACCTTCGACGCCGCCGAGAACGTCATCGTCGGCAACACGGTGCTCTACGGCGCGACGTCGGGCAAGCTGTTCCTGCGCGGTCTGGCGGGCGAGCGCTTCGCGGTCCGCAACTCGGGCGCCAGCGCGGTCGTCGAAGGCGTCGGCGACCACGGCTGCGAGTACATGACCGGCGGTCGCGTCGTCATCCTCGGCCAGACCGGCCGCAACTTCGCTGCGGGCATGAGCGGCGGGTTCGCTTACGTCTTGGATGCCGACGGCGGCTTCCGCTCGCGGGTGAACCCGACGATGCTCGACCAGCTCGAGGAGCTGTCAGACGACGATTCCGCCGAGGTGCGTGGGCTGGTGCAGGAGCACCTCGACCGCACGGGCTCGACCGTCGCGTCCGGGCTGCTGGCGGACTGGGACGGCGCCCGCGGGCGCTTCGTCAAGGTCTTCCCGGCCGACTACAAGCGCGTGCTGGCCGAGCAGGCCGCCGCGGCTCAGACGACAAACGAAGAGGTGGCTGCCTAGCCATGGGTGAGCTCGGAGGCTTCCTCAAGATCGATCGCTCCAACGTCTCCTACCGAGACGCGCAGGAGCGCGTGGGCGACTTCCAGGAGTTCCTGGTTCCGCGCCCCGACGCGGAGCTGGCCGCCCAGGGCGCGCGCTGCATGGACTGCGGCGTGCCGTTCTGCCACAACGGCTGCCCGCTGGGCAACCTGATCCCGGACTGGAACGACCTCGTCTACCGCGAGCGCTGGCCCGACGCGATCAAGCAGCTGCACGCCACCAACAACTTCCCGGAGTTCACGGGTCGCCTCTGTCCCGCCCCGTGCGAGGCGGCATGCGTGCTGGAGATCCGCGAGGGCGACGCGGTCACGATCAAGCAGATCGAGAACGCCATCATCAACCGCGCGTTCGACGAGGGCTGGGTCGTCCCGCAGCCGCCGGTGATCGAGACCGGCATGAGCGCCGCCGTGGTCGGCGCCGGGCCGGCCGGCATGGCCGCCGCCCAGCAGCTGCGCCGCGCAGGCCATCGTGTCGTGCTCTTCGAGCGCGACGAGGCGGGTGGCGGCCTGGTGCGCTTCGGGGTGCCGGACTTCAAGATCGAGAAGTGGGTCGTCGAGCGCCGGCTGGACCAGCTGCGCGCCGAGGGCGTTGACGTCCGCTGTGGTGTGGATGTCGGTCGCGACGTCACGGCCGAACAGCTCCGGGCCGAATTCGACGCGGTCGTGCTGACGATCGGCTCGCGCGTTCCGCGCGACCTCCTGGTCCCGGGCCGCGAGCTGGACGGCATCCACCCGGCGATGGACTACCTCTACGTCCGCAACCGCGCCATCGCGCAAGAGCTGGGGCCGGAGCCGTCCACCGCTCCGCCGGCGCCGCGCGAGATCACGGCCGCCGGCAAGCACGTCATCGTCATCGGCGGTGGCGACACGGGCGCCGACTGCGTCGGGCACTCGATCCGCGAGGGCGCGTTGAGCGTCACGCAGCTCGAGCTGCTGCCCGAGCCGCCGACGCACCGTCCCGACGACCGCACGCCGTGGCCGCTGTGGCCGCAGAAGTTCCGGTTGTCCTACGCCATGGAAGAGGCGACGGCGATCGGCAAGGGCGAGCAGGACTTCTCGATCGTCACCACGCGCTTCGACGGCGAGGACGGTCGCGTGGGGGCGCTGCACTACGCCCAGGCCGCCGACGCGCCGCCGTTCGCGCCCGTCGAGGGCACCGACGGCGAGATGCAGGCCGACCTCGTCCTGCTGGCGATGGGCTTCCTGCATCCCGAGCACGAGGGCGTCGTCGAGCAGCTCGGCGTCGACCTCGACCAGCGCGGCAACATCAAGGCCTCCACCTACGCGACGTCGGTCAAGGGCGTCTTCGCCGCCGGCGACGCCCGCCGCGGCCAGTCGCTGATCGTCTGGGCGATCAACGAGGGTCGTCAGGCCGCCCGCATGGCCGACCGCTTCCTGCACGACTCTCCGCCACCGAGCGCGAGCCCGTGCTCGCCGGCAACGTCCACGACGCCGACGAGGGCCCCGAGGGCCCGCCGAAACACGCGGACGGCGGCATGGCCGCCGAAGAAGACTGAGGCCCGTTGCGGTCCGCCTACCGGCGGACCGGATCTTCATGTAGCCGGTTGAAGTTTGCGGGCGGCATGTCTTCGCGGAACGGCACGAGCTCATCGACGACCAGGTCACCGGCGTCCCCGCCCTTGGCCAGCAACACACGGTCGACCAGCGCCTGCAGGCGCCCGACGCGCTGCATCGCGAGGCGGTGGACGGTGGCGGCCTCGAGATGGCCGAGTCGGTTGCTCGCGTGGGAGGCCCGTCCGCGCAACACCTCGTAGTCGGTCAACTCGTCGGCGTCGAAGCCGAGCTCGAGCACAGGGGGGAAGGCAAGGAGCAGATTGCGGAGCGTGCGTCCCTGTGCACCGAACGACAGCTCGAGCGTGCGCCAGAGCTCGCGAAAGCGGGCGACTGGAGAATGGATGTGCTGCTGGGCCTCCCAGTACAGTCGGGTGCCCGGTCGTTCGGCGAGCTGGCTGACGAGCTCGCCACTGAACGCGAATGTTCCCAATGTGGTCTCGGTCGCCGAGCGCCGCAAGGGCGGGTTGACCATGGGACGCTCCAGGCGCACGAAGAGAGCCTCGTCGTCTGCATTCTCCCGTACCAGCGCGTTGCTGAGCCCTGGTTCGTCCATCCCGATGAGCGGGCCACAGCCAATGGCGGTTTGCAACAGCAGCGAGAGCGCGCCACAGATCTCTTCGGCGCGCAGCTCGAGGAGGTCGATCTCGGGGCAGACGATGGCTGGATACGGGACGCGTTCGCCGTCCGGCGACTCCGTGAATATGCCGATCGGGCTCGGCTCTGTCGTGATCGTCGCGGGATCCGAGATGCGGCACTCCGCGACGAGCACGAGCAAATTGACGTGCGTGGATAGGAGCTGGGCGCTTGCCTCGTGAACGGTGAACGCGATCGGGCACTGTTCAAAGAGCCACGCTTTGAACTTGGGGTCGGTGTCGAGCACGAAGGTCAGTCGCAGACGCACATGGTCGATGGTCGCTGATCGTTCGGCGGAACGGTGTTGCCGGGACGGGCGAGCACGCTGGGCAGGGTGGGTCTAGCAAAACTTGACGCCCCCGTCATCTTCTGGGAACCTGCCGCACATGTCCACGGCAACGCTTCCCTCCGTCTGCCTCATCGGCGCCGGCTCCTCCGGCATCGCGGTCGCCAAGGCCCTGCACGAGCACGGCGTGCCGTTCGACTGCATCGAGGCGTCAGACCGTGTCGGTGGCAACTGGGTCTTCAAGAACAGCAACGGCACGTCGGCCGCCTACCGCGACCTGCACATCAACACCTCGCGCGACCGCATGGCCTACTCGGACTTCCCGATGCCGGCCGACTACCCCGACTACCCGCACCACGCGCAGATCGCCGCGTACTTCGACACCTACGTCGACCACTTCGGCTTCCGCGACCACATCCTCTTCAACACGCGCGTGGAGACGGTGTCGCGTGGCGCCGACGGCGTCTACACGGTCAAGACCGACGACGGCGAGGTGCGCGAGTACGACGTCGTCCTCGTCGCCAACGGCCACCACTGGGACGCGCGCTGGCCCGAGCCGGCCTTCCCGGGCTCGGACAGCTTCAGCGGCACGCAGCTCCACGCCCACGAGTACATCGAGCCCTCCATCTTCGAGGGCAAGAACGTCGTCGTGCTCGGGATGGGCAACTCCGCGATGGACATCGCGGTGGAGTCCTCCTACGTCGCCGACAACACGTACTTGGCGGCTCGCCGCGGTGCCTGGATCATCCCCAAGTACCTCTTCGGCCGCCCGACCGACCACTTCAAGAACGACCCGCGGATCCCGTTCAAGATCCGCCAGAAGGCGGTTCAGCGGCTCGTCAAGCTCCACACCGGCGACCTCACCAAGTACGGCCTGCCCAAGCCCGACCACCAGTTCGGCGAGGCACACCCGACGATCTCGGGCCGGATCCTCGACCGCATCCAGCACGGCCGCGTCGCGCCCAAGCCCAACATCAAGGCCTTGGACGGCGACCACGTCGAGTTCGTCGACGGCACGCGTGAGCCGGTCGACGTGGTGGTCTACTGCACCGGCTACAAGATCACCTTCCCGTTCTTCGACGAGGACCTCGTCTCCGCGCCCGAGAACCACATCGAGCTCTTCCGCCGCGTCTTCCATCCCGACTACGCCGACATGGCCTTCATCGGGCTGCTGCAGCCGCTGGGCTCGGTCATGCCGCTCGCCGAGGCCCAGGGCGAGTGGCTGGCCGACTACCTGCTCGGCCGCTACGCGCTGCCCGCGCCGGGCGAGCTGAGCGCCGACATCCGCGAGGACCAGCAGGCGATGCACAAGCGCTACCTGGCGAGCAAGCGCCACACGATCCAGGTCGACTTCGAGGACTACCTCTGGCGGCTGGACAAGGAGCGCAAGCTGGGCGCCGAGCGCGCGGCGGCCCGTGGGCACGCGCTGCCGGTGCCTCGCCGCGCCAAGGACGCGCCGCGCACCGCGGGCGCGGCGGTCACCGCGTGACCGCCGTCGACCCCGGTCCGACAACGGTCGCCGCAGGCAAGCGCGAGCGCACCAAGCAGGCCAACCGCACCGCGATCCTGGACGCCGCCCGCGTCGTCTTCGCCGACATCGGCTACGGAGCGGCTTCGGTGCGCGACATCGTTCGCGGCACCGACCTGGCCACGGGCACGTTCTACAACTACTTCCCCGACAAGGAGTCGGTGCTCACCTCGCTGCTGGACGAGACGGCGGGGGAGGCGCGGCTGCGCGTGCGCGCTGCGCGCCGCGCCGGAACGACGCTGGACGCGTTCGTGCGTGACGGCTTCCGCGCGTACTTCGACTTCCTGATCGAGGACCGCGCCACCTCGGCGCTGCTGAGCCGCAACGCGGGCACGATCCGGGCGCTCTTCGACGAGCCGTATCTCGTCGCCGGCGTCGAGGAGCTCGCCGAGGACCTGCGGGTGGGGGTAGAAGCCGGTCTGATCCCTGACCACGATGTCGAGTACATGGCCGCGTCGATGGTCGGCGCCGCCTTCGAGGTCGGCGCGCGGATGCTCGACAGCGCGCAGCCAGACCCCGCACGGGCAACGGCGTTCATCTCCGGGCTCTTCATCGCGGGCCTCAGCGCCCGGGCCTGAGGTCTCCGCGCAACGTCTGTTGCGCGGACGCGCACCGCAACTTCGATGGTGGCTACGCTGTCTTGGTTCTCAGCGCGCCGGAGCTCACCGCGCGCCGACCCAACTCCCCGTCCTTCGACGCCGACAAAGGAGCACCCGCATTCCGATGCGACGTCTCGTTGCCACCGTCCTGCCCATCGCCGCCCTTGCTGCCGCCGCCCTCGTGCCGGCCAGCGCATCCGCGGTCACCGTGGGCATCTCCGACCAGCAGGCCTCGACCTTCACCAACCCGCTCTACGCGCCATTGAAGCTGAAGGTCGCCCGCTACATCGCCCCGTACGACGTCCTCAGCGAGCCGGGTGAGAAGCGCAAGCTGGACTCCTGGATCCACAACGCCAAGCTCGCGCATCAGACGATGCTGATCTCCTTCGAGCACTCGCGCACGTCGTCGAAGTACAACAAGGCGCCGTCCGTCGCGACCTACACCAAGGCGCTGAAGGCCTTCAAGAAGAAGTACGGCCCGAACTTCGACATCTCGCCCTGGAACGAGGTCAACGTCTGCCAGGCGCCGGGCCGCATGGAAGGCCAGCCGGCGAAGATCTGCAAGTCGGCCACCGGACCCAAGCTCGTGGCCCAGTACTACTCGGCCGCCATGTCGGTCTTCAAGGGCCGCAAGGTCGTCGCGATCGACATCCTCGACGGCTTCAACGTGGGCGGCGCGGTCAGCTACCTGCGCAAGTTCAAGAAGTACGTCAAGGGCACGCCCAAGTACTGGGGCATCCACAACTACAGCGACACGAACCGCGGCTCGACCTCGCGCACCTCGCGGTTGATCAAGGAGATCAACAACAAGAAGGCCGAGGTCTGGCTGACCGAGACGGGCGGCCAGCTCAAGCTGCGCGGCGTCGTGGCCGGTGAGACCAAGGCCGCCAACGCGCTGAAGTGCATGTTCTCGATGCCCAAGAAGTTCCCGCAGATCAAGCGCTTGTACATCTACCAGTTCAACGGGGCGGACTCCTCCAACGACTTCGACGCCGGGCTGATCAGCCCGGACAACAAGACGCGCGAGGGCTACGACGTCGTCAAGAAGCGCACGTCGGCCACCTGCCACGCCTAGGGACGGCCAGGTTTCCAGCAGTCGTCACGACGGGCGCCCCATGGGCGCCCGTCGTGCGTTCGGGGTGCGGGCGGGTGGGATCGTAGACTGAGGGCGTGCCCACCTTCTGCCGCCACAACCGGCTCGTCGAGAACTGCCCGATCTGCTCCAAGAAGGAGCAGGTCTCCAGCCCGACGCGCTCGGTCGCACGGCGGCCGTCGCGGCCTGCCGGCTCGAGCGCCGTCCGGGCGCCGCGCAAGTCCGTCTCTTCCGGGATGACCGTGCGCCGGGTGCAGCGCGCGCCCGACGACGGCTATGAGCACGACCTGATCCCGGGCCTGCGGTCGAGCGTCGACGCGGGCCGGCTGGCCGACGAGCTGGCCTTTGGCGCCGCGCGCCTGCGCGAGCTGTCCGACGCGCCTCCCGGCCTGTACGGCGAGGTCGCCGGGATGGCCGATCGCGAGGAGGCGGCGTGGCTGACCTTCCTGATCGCGTTCCTCTCGCCGCTCGACTCCGATGACCCGTGGGCGGGCATCACCGCGGCGCGCACGACCTGGGCCTCGGGCGAGCTGCCCGACCTCGAGAGCGTGCAGGTCGGCCCGCGCACGGCGTTCGACCCCAAGCGTGGCGCGGCCGCGCTGGTCGCCTACCGGGCGTGGGCGGAGCGGCTCGGCGGGCAGATCCCGGCGCTGGCCGGCGAGGAGACCTGGACGCTGCAGCATCGCTACGACCGCGCCTTCGAGCGCCTCGGCCTGCCGGGCTTCGGCCGGCCGCAGCGCATGGAGTTCCTCATCCTGGCCCATCGCCTCGGGCTGGTGGAGCTCGACCCGTGGACGATGCATCTGGCCGCCGCGACGCCGACCGACCCGGTCGCGCTGTCGGCCAAGCGCCTGCTCGGGATCGGCGACCCGGTCCTGCTGCAGCGCCGCCAGCGTGAGCTGGCCCAGGGCGTCGACGTGCCGGTCGAGGCGCTGGACCTGGCGTTGTACAACTGGGCGGCGCCGGCGGAGGCCGAGCGCTACACGGCGGGCGCGACGGCGACGCCGGACACCGGCGAGCGCGACCGGATCGCGCGGGCGCTGGGGCTGTAAGTGGGGCGCGCTGGGCTCACGCGCGCCGCGGCCTGCGGGCTCGCGGTGCTGTCGATCGCCGGCTGTGGGAAGGAGTCCAAGGGCCCGGTCAAGTCGGCCGGCGCGCCGACGGTGTCGCTGTGGGTCAGCGCGACGGCGAGCGACTATCGCCAGGTGGCGGCGGGCGCGAAGCTCGCGCTGGCCGAGCGGGGTGGGCGCGCGGGGGTGTTCCGGGTCAACTACGCGGGCAAGCAGGTCTCCGACGACGCGGCGCGCGCGACGGCCGATGCGGTCAACAACGCGCGGACCTCGTTGCAGGACACGCAGGCGGGTGCGGTCATCACCAACGTCGGTGTCGCGCAGGCCGAGCCGGCCATCACGCTGCTCAACGAGGCCGGGATCTCGACGGTGGCGTTGGGCGACGAGGCGTTGAAGCGTGCGGCCTGCTCGTCGGGCAGCGACATCTACCCCAACGGTCACGAGACGGCGATCGTCGTCACCGACGAGGCGCCGATGTCGCCGGCGTTCCGTGCGCGCTTCCACGCGCGCCTCGGCTTTGCGCCGAGCGATGCGGCCTGGTCGTCCTACCGGGGTGCGTCTGCGGTGTTGGCGTCCTTGGGATCTGCGGACGTCAAGACCGATGACTCGCCGCCGCGGCTGGATCGCGACGCGCTGGCGGTCGAGCTCGTGCGGACGCACGGCAACTGCGCTTAGGCGCGGACCTTCATCGCTAAAGACTATCCAAATCGTTTGGTCCTGGGCCGCTCGAGCACGATACGTTTGCGTGACGCTCACTGATGGGCAGACGTTGTCACTCGGACCCCTGACCGATCGTAGGGGGTGAGAAGTCTGGCGGCGGCCCTAAGAACGTCGACGCCTCAATCGCACCCCCAAGGACCGGGACATGGACAACGACGCCCCGCCCGAGCTCGCCGCTCGGGCAAGGCTCACCGACGATCAAACGCAGGAGCTGGTCCTGCGCATCGTCTCGACACAAGCCGAGTCGCTGCTGCGCACGGCCTATCGCAACAGCCTGTGCGACGACGACGCGCACGACGCCTACCAGCGCGCGATGGAGATCTTCCTGCGGCGGGCACCGACGCTCGATCCGCGGTCGGCGCACAAATGGATCCACGTCGTCGTCAAGCGTGAGGCTCAGGAGCTGCGCCGTGTGCGCTCCGGCTCGGTGCCCTACGAGGCGGTCGACTTCGACCTGCACGTGGCGTCGGAGGTCTCCACGCCGGAGGAGCGAGCACTGTCGAAGGACCGGGCGAGGCGCGCCGTCGAGGCCCTGCGGCGGCTCAAGCCGCAGGAGCGTCGCGCCATGGGGCTGAAGGCCTTCGGCCATTCCTACCAGGAGATCTCGGAGGCCACCGGCTATTCCGGAACCAAGGTCAACCGCTGCCTGACCGAGGGGCGCAAGAGCTTCTTGGAGCGGTTCGAAGGCATCGAGGCGGGCATCGAGTGCCAGCGCTGGCGGCCGGTCCTGTCCGCGATGGTCAGTGGCGAGGCCACGGCGGCGCAGATCACCGAGGCGCGGCCGCATCTGCGCAACTGCCCTGCCTGTAAAGCGACGCTGCGTGGTCTGCACCAGTCGCAGCGTCCGCTGAAGGCGGTGCTGCCGGTCGGACTGGTCAGCATCGGTGCGAAGCTGTCGGGGTTGCTGGAGCGGGTCTTGCCCGGTGTCGCGGGCGGCAATGACGCGGGCGCCGCGGCTGCCGGTGGGGCGGGTCTCTTGGGCGTCGGCGGCGCCAAGCTGGCGGGACTCCTTGCGGCGGGTGCGGTGGCGACGGCGGGCGGCGGGTTGGCGGTGGTGCGCGAGTCCCACGACGGTGCCGGTCGTCACACGTCGTCGACGCGGACGGTGCGCGCCACGCTGACACGGAGCGCTGCGGTCGCCGCTCCGGCACGGCGGGCCTCGGTGGCGGCGGCTCTTGCCGCGCCGGTCGCCGGCGTGGGACGGCGGCGTGAACGGACACGGCATCCCGCCGTCCCGAGATCCGCCATGCGGCGCATCGAGTTCGCGCCGCGCGGCAGCGATCTCACTGCCACGTCGGCGGCTCGCGCGACCCCGAAGGCCGTCCGCGCGACGGCGCCGAAGCCGGTTCCTGCCGGTGCTGACAGCACGCGTGGTGAGTTCGCGCCGCAGCCCTGAGCCACCCGTTCACGAACTTGCACACGAGAAAGGAATCCACGTTGCATCCCCTGACCTCCATCGGTCGCCTCAGGCGCGCTCGATCGGCCATCGCGCTCGGCGCACTGGCGATCACCTTCGCTCATGCCGCGTCGTCACACGCCGGCACCTACATCCACAAGAGCTGCGCGACCGGCGCCGATCTCTCCGATGCCTTTGGCGGTTGGCAGGCAAGCGCGTACTCGATGGTCGGCAACGCCAACGCCAACCAGTGCCCATGGGGCGGCTTGCACTCGCAGATGAACCCCGAGGCGGGCATCCCGATCGGCGCCACCGTGGGCTGGACCTACAGCGCCCCGCCGCAGACGACCATCTCCCGCTTCGTGGCCGACTACGCCGGCTGGACCAAGATCTATGACGAGGTTAACCAGGGCCTCATCCAGTTCCTCGACGGTGCCGGCAACGTCGGGCGGACCTACAGCGATCGTCAGGCCACGGTGACCGACAAGCGCACGATCGACTGGTTGGGCGTCGACACCAACGCGATCACCGCACGGGTGCTCTGCGACGGTCCCAGCGGGCATGTGGGATGTGTCGGCTCGGTGGGCTGGTCGTCGATCTTCGATCCCAAGCTCTATCTCGCCGACGACCTGCCACCGACGGTCGGCGCTGCCACCGGCAGCGTGACCACCGACACGACCTGGAAGGGCACAGAGGGGATCAGCTACTCAGCCACCGACCTCGGTGGCGGCATTGCGCGCCTGCGGCTCTCCGTCGACGGTGGGCCGGCCGTGGTCGACCACGTCATCAACACCAACAACGAGCACTGTCAGATCAGCGGGACCGAGAACGGGACCTGGGTCTTCTCCTGGCCCAAGCCATGCCCGGGCTCGGTCAACACCGAGGAACCGGTCGACACCACCGCGATCGCGGACGGTCGGCACACCGTCACGCTCAAGGTCGTGGACGCGGCGCAGCAGGAGGCGACGCTTTGGACGGGTTCACGGTTGGTGGCCAACCATCCGCCGGTGAACGTGCAGCTACCGGCGTTTCGCGACAACGCGACGTTCGCCAATCCGCTGATCGGCACAGCGATTGTGGCATTGAGCGATGGCACGTGGACCGGGCCAAACCTCAACGTCTCGCGCGCGTGGGTGCAGTGTGATGGGCACGGGACGCTGCCGTCCTGTGCGGCGATCCCAGGAGCTACAGACCTGAGCTACGCGCCGACCGCCGAGGACGTCGGGCACCGCCTGCGCTTGTTCGTCACCGCGACCAACGCAGCTGACTCGGTCACCATCTCCTCACAGCCGACCGGCATCGTCACGGCGCCGAGCAGCGCGGGGCCGATCACGCCCAAGCCGGACCCGGGCACGGACGGCAAGGACGGCGCGCGCCCGCTGGCCACGGGCGCGCCCGTGCTGGCCGGCGTCTCGATCAGCACGACCGTCGAGCACACGTTCCGCGGGCACATCGACGGTGAGCCCGCTGGCACCACCTGTCCGCAGGATCGGGCGACGCTGAAGTTCGAGCATGTCCGCGGTGGCCAGGTGAAGCTCGGCTTCGGCAAGGCGTCGACCGCCCAGGTCCAGCTCGACGTGCACCACGACGGGCAAGGCGATCGAGGGCGCTCAGCTCGACATCGCGACCCGCGTGGGCAACAAGCCGACCGTCGCCGGTGAGGTGGCAACCGATGGGACGGGGCACGCGACGTTGCACCTCGTCAAGGGCGCCAACCGGACGATCAGCGTGGGCTACCGCATGTACGCGGACGATCCGGTCGCTCGCACGACCGCGACACTCAAGGTGGTGGTCAACGGCAAGGTGGCGTTGAGGGCCAGTCGCAGGCACTTGCACAACGGCCAGGCGGTCACCTTGCGCGGCACGCTGCGTGGGGGTGAGGTGCCGGCGCGCGGTGTCACGCTGGCGGTCCAGTGGAAGGACGGTCGACGCTGGCGTCCGTTCGCCCAGATCAAGACCGACCGCAAGGGCGCGTTCAGCTACGCCTATAAGTTCACGCGGACCAGCGGCAAGATCACCTACGCGTTGCGCGTGCAGGTCACCAGAGGCCAGGTCGACTACCCGTACCTGGCGACGGCGTCCAAGCCGGTGAAGGTCACCGTTGCGCGTTAGCGAGGAGATCCTCGATGCGCTTGCGGCGTGTCGCAAGCGGGCTTGGCGGCGGCCCATGCCCGCCGCCACGGGCGGTTGGCCGCTGGCTCGCGAGGACCGTCAGGTCGAGCAGCGGCAGGCGCTGCCGCTGGCCGAGCGCGCTGTGTTGGCGGCGATGGCGGTGGCCGGCAGGGGTCGATCCGAACCGGTGGCGGTTGGGCGTCGCCCGTTTTTGGGCCGCCGCGTCTGGTGGGTCGTCGTGCTGGGCGCGACCGTGATCAGCCTCGTCGTCGCCTCGTCGGCGACCGCCGAGGAGGTCTTCACCAGCCAGGCGGCGGCAGCCAACGCGACCGACTCCACCTGGATCCCCGCGCCGGCCCAACGCGCCGCCGTCTGCATCGTGGACACCGGCAACGATCCCAACCCCGACACCTCTAACGTCATCGCCCGTCTGTCAGTCGACGGCGAACCCGGCACCGACCGCAGCCCCGACCACCACGGCACCCTCATGTCCATGATTGCCGCCGCCCCCTATAACGGCTTCGGCATGGTGGGGGCGGCGCCATCGATCAACGTCGTCTCGGTGCGAGCATCGCGGGATGGGGTGACGTTCGGCGGGACAGACCTCGCGGCCGGCATCCAGCAGTGCCTCATATACCGCAACACCTACGACATCAAGGTGATCTCGCTCTCGCTCGGGGGCGCTGTCGTGTCGGGGCTGGACGCCGGAGTGATGGCGACGATCGAGGATGTGGTCAGCAGTGCGGGGCTCGTCGGCCTGAACGTGGTCGCCGCAGCGGGCAATCACCGTGGCCCCGTCGATTGGCCGGCGGCTGATACCCCGGTCATGGCGGTTGGTGCCGCCAATGATGCTGGTGCGCGCTGCGGCTTCGCGGCCTCGGGCCCTGAGGTAGACCTCTGGGCACCGGGTTGTCCACTCGATGCAGCGTTTCCATACGGTGCGGCGGCGTGGGCATCAGGATCGAGCGAGTCGACGGTCTTCGTCGCCGGCGTTCTCACCCAGCTACGTCAGCTCAACATCGACTTGGTGCCCGACGAGGCGGAGCAGACGTTGACGGCGCACGCTCGCGCTCTCGCGGCTGGTCCGTCACTCGATGTCGCTGCTGGCTTCACTGCTGCGAGCCTCACTGGTCAGCTCACAATCGGGCGGGCAATTGCATCACGGCTTCGTCCAAGTAACGATGCTGTGGTGCCGAAAGAGTCGGCGATGCCGTCTGACTCAGCATCATCTCGCTGGGCCGCAACGACGACGGCCACCACGCGACCGGCAGTGGTCCCGCAGTTAACCTCCCCTCGATACGTTCGTCAGCGGCTTCCTAGGCCGTCGGTCCGTCTCGGGTCACTACGTCACGGGCGCTTATCGCTCAGCTTCAAGAACAAGCCCGCCGGGATCGAAGCTCGGGTAGCGATCTACGGCCGCAGGAAGGGCAAAACATTCCCGGTCGTGGCTCGGACGCTACGGGTCATCGATGACCTGGTACGGACCCGGGTCTCGGGAACAGTGATGCAGCTGTCGATCTCGTACCGTGACCCACACCACGTCAAAGAGGCTTCAGTAGTGCTAAGTCTGTATCCAGGGAAGTAGTGCTCCGCGGCTTGGCGCACGCCACACCATGCTCGTTCGACGTCGTCGCCACACGCTCAGCATTGTCGTTGCCCTCCTGATCGCAGGCTTGCTCGGCACCGCGGCGCTGGCCCAGGATCGTCCGCTGCCGGCGGACGTGGGCCCGGCGGAAAGTGGCGAGGCGTTCGTGATCCAGAGCTGCGGCGAGACGGGCTCGGCGAACGGTTGGGCAACGACCATGAACGCCAATACAGCAGCGCTCGCGGGCGGGGCGAACTGCCCGCCATCGAACCGTCCGCCAGGATTCCCGACGAGTTTCCAGCAGGCCGGAGTCTGGGTTAGCGACCGGCTGAGCAGCACCGGTGGCGCTCCAGAGACCAGCGCCGGTGATCGTGTTGAGTCGACGTTTACTCCTCTGTCGGGGACGGAAATCAGGCGTCTGCGCTATTGGCGGGCGGTGCACAAAGCGGTCGACCCAGGCGATCGCTGGCGGCCCTACATCTCGCTCAGCACCCGCGACAACGTCATCGACACCTGCATTATCGGGGGCCAATCGACCTGTACGACCGGTGCCGACGATTGGTATCCGGATGACGCGACGACCACCTTTCGAGGCTCGTACCGCGATCTCACGGGCATCTCGGCCAGCTCGATCATCGTCGGGCTCTACTGCGCCGACAGCGACGTGCACACGTGCGGCAATGGCTCGTCACTCACGCATGTAGATGCCGAGATCTTCAGTGCCTTCCTGACGATCTCCGATCCCACGCCGCCAGCGGTTGGCACCCCCACCGGCGCCGGTTGGACCGCGGACGCGTGGTCGCAGGGCACGCTTCCGCTCTCGCTCGCCTCGTCGGATATCACCGGGATCTCCGCGACGCGGGTCTATGCGGATGGCTCGCTGATCGCATCGCTTCAGCGCAGTTGCAGCTACGACCGGCCGCGCCCGTGCACCGATGAGCCCGCTGGTGCGATCGGGCTGCCGACGGCGGGGTTGGCTGATGGAGCGCATCAGATCGCGGTGGGTGGTGTCGATGCCGCAGGCAACGAAACGCGGGTGCAGCGGGCGGCTCCGCTCCTGGTGGACAACAACGCGCCGGGGGCGCCCGTGGGGCTGGTGTCGCCGGCGCCGTCGTCGACCGAGAACCGCTTCGAGGCACATTGGTCGCTGCCGCCCGACACCGGCTCACCGATCGTCGCCGCGCGCTACCAGGTGTGTCAGGTGGCCGTGTGCGGCGTCGTGCAGACCGCGCCATCGCTCACCGCGGTCGACGGTCTCGCGCTGCCCGCCGTCGGCGATGCGAGATTGAGGGTGTGGCTTGTTGATGGTGTAGGCCACGAAGCCCCCGATGCCGCGGCGAGCCTCGCCCTGCGTTACGCGCCACCGATGCTCGATCCCGGCCCGCCATCGGCCCCCGACCTGACGCCCACGCCGGGGCCGCCGGAACAGCAGCCGCAACCGACCCCTACGCCGCGCCCCGCCCCCAAGGCTGTCTCGGCGCTCAAGATCACCTCGCTGCGCCACAGCGGCCGCCGCATCATCCTCCGCGGGACGATCTCCTCGCGCGCCTCCGGACGCGTGACCGTCCGCTTCCGGATGCGCGTCGGCCGCCGCACCCGAACCCTCACGCTCCATCCCGCGATCCACGCCCGCGCCTTTCGCGCGACCTTCACGCTCCCGCGCTCGCTCGCGCGAGCGCGCGCGGGAACGGCCACCGTCACCTACGCCGGCGACACCGACACCCGCCCGGCGACCCGTCAGGCCACCATCCGCTGGCACGACTGACGCGACCTATGGACCTCGTCGGTCCATCAGTCGAGACCAAGCATCATCCGTGTCGAGCAACGGGTCACATGGAGCCTTTGCTCGACACGGATCCTCAGGCTTCGACGCGGCAGCGTCGGGCAGCTCGCGATTCGCCGCCCGCCCAATTGCCGCAACGTGCAGGTGCTTCCGAAAACCTCGCGAACAACAGGCGTTTGCCGTCCGACCGGCGTCGTACCGTCACGCCGTCCTGTCCTCGAGCGCCGGGAGCTCCCATGCCCCTCTGCTTCATCGAACCTCACGACGCGATTCGCGTCATTGCAGAGTCTGTCGGCCGTGAGGCGCGACGGCAGCTGCTCGGCGAGCTCGTGCGCGCATGGGTGGACGAGATCCCCGAGCGCGAGCTCGACACGCACTACGCCAAGGCCGTGGCCGATCTCGACGAGCACGACCTGTCGATGCTCGCCGCGTGGCACGCGGCGCTGGAGGTCGGGCAGCCGATCGCCAACCGCGACTTCCTGATGAACGTCTTCCCGACGCTCGGCGAGAACCGGCGTGAGGCGCTGAAGATCGCCGCGGGCTTCCGTGGCGAAGAGGCCTTCGAGGCCGGCGTCGCCGAGGAGCAGGCGCTGGAGACCGTCCTGCCGCGCCTGTCGCGCGAGCGGTCCCTGGAGCTCGCGCAGGAGTGCATCGAGCTGTACCTGTGGGACCGGCTCGGCTCCGACAACTAAGTCGGCGCCGCCTCAGTCCACGCGCCGCAGCACGTCGTAGCGGCCGACGCCCGACCGGCCTTCCATGCGCCATGTGAAGAACGCGCAGTCCAGTCGCAGCCGGCCGAGATCCAGCGTCGTCCCACACGACACCTCGCCCGCCGCGCGGCGCGCATAGGGCGCCTCGTCGGTCTCATACAACTCGAGTCCGGCATGGCGCTGGCGGCCATCGCTGTCATACGTGGTGGAGACACGCGGATCGGCGACCACGAGCGACAGCTGCTCGTCGGTCTCGCCGTCGCGACCCAGGAGCACCGCATGGATCGCCTCGTCGGCGTGTGACGACGCCTTGGCGGGCCGCACCGCCGTCAGCGTCACGCCCGCGTCGCCCTCCAGCCACACGCCCAGGGTGCGCGCCATCGTCAGCTTGTCCCAGTCCGGCGCGCCCCAGGAGTGACCACGCTGGCCGCGGCCCGCAAAGCTCCGCTCGACGCCGTCGATCGTGACCTTGCCGGTGACCTTCACGAGCTGGTCGTAGCCCTGCATGCCGCCGAGCTTGCCGGCGGGCACGTCGGCGTCCAGCTCGGCCGGCACCGACACCGACTCCAAGTCCAACAAGAAGGCGTGCCGGCCGTCCTCGTCGTCAAAGTGCACGCGCCACGCGCGCAGCGGGTCGACGACCTCGGTCCACACGCCCGCGGCCTCCGCGCGACCCCAGCCGATGCCCTCGCCCGCAGGCACGCCACCCTCGGCCCGGACCGCCACCGGCCGGCCACCGGCGAACAGCACGGCCATGCCGCTGGTGACGACCTCGCCGCCGGTCATCGCGCGGCCGATCCGGGCGACGCCGCAGACGTCGGCCTCCAGGTCGCTGAACGCGATGGTCACCGCGTCGCTGAGCCCTTCGGCCAGCTCACGCGGTGTCTCGTGGTCGACGCTGACGCTCAAGGAAGCCTCCTGGGATCGATCTCGGTTGCGGTGCCCTCCACGTCGAAGCCGTCAGCGGTCCCTGGTCCGCCAGGATCCGGTCGACGCCGGCGCACCCGCGGGCTCGGCACATCGCCGACCAGCCCGAAGGTGAAGCGCCGCGCCACGATGCGGCGGATCACCGCACGCGTCGGTGGCAGCAGCAGCAACGCCCCGACGATGTCGCTGCAGAACCCGGGCGTCAGCAGGAACGCGCCGCCGAAGATCACCAACACGCCGTCGAGCACCTCGCGGCCCGGCATCCGACCCTCGGCCAGCGCCGTCTGGAAGCGCCGCCACGCCGCGCGGCCCTGCGACTTCATCAACAAGCTGCCCAGGATCGAGTCGGCGATCAGCAGGGCGATCGTCCACAGCGCGCCGATCGCCTGGCCGACCTGGATGATCACGTAGATCTCCAGGATCGGGACGACCACGAAGAGGGCCAGGAGGAGCAGGAAGGGCATCCGGGCCCCAAGGCTACGCGGTCGCAGCGCGACCACGGACCGCGGGCTAGGCCGGCGCGGGCGCCGGATCCAGGATCACGTTCGGCAGCCGGTGCAACCCGACCAGCTCGATGAGCCGCTGGATCTGGGGCTGGGCCCCGCGCAGGCGCAGGTGCCCGCCGGCCTGGCGCAGCCGCTGGGCCACCATGGCGAGGTCGACCATCAACGAGGGGTCGGCGAAGACCAGCTCGTGAAGGTCGACGAGGACCGTGTCATCCGCGTGCAGAGCCCGGGACATCGCACGACGTCGCAGGCTCTGAGTGGACCGGTCTTCGTCTCCCACACAGCAGATCACCGGGGGGTGTTCGCTGTAGGAGACGATGGCGGCTCCAACCTATCCTGAACGTCGGGCTAGACTCAAGGGTCATGCCCTCCCCCGAGGATGTCGAAGCCGCTCTCACCAACGTGATCGACCCCGAGCTGGGTCTGGACTTCGTCGAGCTGGGCCTGATCTACGGGATCGAGGTCTCTGCCGGCGACGTGCACGTCACGTTCTCGCTGACCTCGCCCGGATGTCCGATCGGGCCGCAGGTCTCCGAGCAAATCGAGGAGTTCGTGACCGAGCTCGACGGCGTGACGTCCGTCGAGTCCACCATGACGTTCAGCCCGCCCTGGACGCCGGACCGGATGTCCGAAGACGCGAAGTTCGCGCTGGGCTACTAGCCCGGCACTCTTCGGAACCTCTTATGCGGTCGGCGCTCGCTGCAGCGGCGATCGGGGCTTCGCTTCTTGCGCTGCCCGGCGTCGCCGATGCGCGGCCCGGTGCCGGCACCACCACCGGTCGTCTGCTCGTCACGCTGAAGCCGACCTCGGCAGCGCACGCCGCAGCCGTCCACGCCGTGCTCGCACGAGCCGGCGCGAACACCGACGTCACGGTCCCGCAGCTGCGTCTCGCCGCCGTCCGGCCGCGCGCCGGCACGTCGCCCGACGCGCTGGCGCACCGCCTGCGTGCCGACCCGCGCGTGGCCGACGTCCGTCCCGAGCGCCGCTTCAGCTTGCGCTACGTCCCCAACGACCCGGGCTTTGTCACCCCCGAGCGTGGCGGCGAGCCCGGCACCGTCACCGAGTGGTGGGCCGCGCGCGAGAACCTCCCGGCCGCGTGGGACATCACGCGTGGGGACGGCGCCCGCGTCGCGATCATCGACACCGGCGTCGACGGCGCGCACCCCGAGCTGGCCAACAAGATTGTCGCCACCGCCGACTTCGACGACAACCTGGGCGACGGCCCACCGACCGTCGACGAGGACGGCCACGGCACCCACGTCGCGTCGCTGGCCTGCGGCCAGGCCGACAACGGCATCGGGATCGCCGGCGCCGGCCTCGGCTGCAACCTGCTGGTGGCCAAGAGCGACCTCACCGAGAGCAGCGTCGCCAAGGCGCTCGTCTGGGCGGCCGACAACGGCGCCGAGGCCATCAACATGAGCTTCGGCACCGACGGCCGCTTCGCCGCCGCGCCCGCGATCGTCTCGGCGCTCAACTACGCCAACGCCAAGGGCGCGGTGCTGGTCGCCGCGGCCGCCGACGATCCGGTCCTCGAGCAGGGCGACCCCGCCAACGTCCTGCAGCCGACCGACAGCGGCTCCGACATCAACCGCAACCTCGGCCTCTCGGTCACCGCCGCCGGCGCCGCCGACACCCGCGCGTCGTTCGCCGGGCGCGGCACGCAGATCTCGATGGCCGCCTACGGCACCTACGGTCCCGGCGGCCCCAGTGGGCTGCTCGCGGCCTTCCCGTCGCAGACCACCAACCTGGAGCGCGGTGACCCGACGCGCAAGATCGCGCCGTGCCACTGCCGCACCGCGATGGGCGACGACACGCGCTACGCCTACCTGCCGGGAACGTCGATGGCCGCGCCGCAGGTCGCGGGCGTCGCGGCGCTGATGCGCCACCTCAACCCCGACCTTCCGCCTGCCGACGTCGTCCGGATCCTCAAGCAGACCGCCAAGCGTCCCGGCGACGTCTCGTGGACTCCGGAGCTGGGCTGGGGCATTCTCGACGCCGGCTCGGCGCTGGCCGCCGCACGCTCGGTCGACGCCCACCCGCCGACCTCGCAGCTGCAGCGCCCGAGGGTCACCGGCCGCTCGATCCTGCTGCGCTGGCGCGGGGAGGACGACGCGGTCGCGGGCGTCGTCGCCTCAGGTGTCGCGCGCTACGAGCTCTGGCGCTCGACGCCCGGTCACAAGGCTCGCAAGATCGCGACGACGCGCGCGCACTCCAAGCGGCTGCGGGGCATGCGCGGCGCGCTGTACCGCTTCTTCACGATCGCCGTCGACAACGCCGGCAACCGCGAGCTGCCGCCGGCCAAGGCCGACGCCAGCGTGCGCGTCGCGCGGCGGTAACGGCCCCGCCCACCCGGGGGCGGGACCGACTAGACCGGCGAGCCGACGCGCGTCGCGCCGTTGCTGCTGGTTGCGGCGGGCGCCTGGCGCCGGCGGGCCAGCGCCAGCAGCTCGGCCAGCGACGCCTCGATGCCGTCACCGATGCGATCGAGGTCGGGCAGCGCGTCGTAGTCGCCGAGCAGCCCGAAGTTCATCTGCCCGTTGTAGGACATGATCGCGATCGCCAGCGAGTGGCCCTTGGGCAGGAATGCGACGGGGAAGACGTCGTGCATCTCACGCCCTCGCACGTACAGGGGCAGCTGCGGCCCCGGCACGTTGGTGACGATCAGGTTGAACAGCCTGGTCGAGAAGTTCAGTCGTGAGGCCTGGGCGAGGATCGTCGGCGGCGCGAAGCTCTGCACACCGGTCAGCACTTCAGCGCCAACCGCCTGCTTGGACTCCTTCAAGCCGTCCATCGACGCCTTGACCGCCCGCAGCCGCGCGATCGGGTCCGCGATGTAGACCGGCAGCGGCCCGCGCATCACGGTGATGCGGTTGCCCAGGTCGCCCTTCTCGTCCTGCGCCCGCGTGGAGACCGGGACGAGCGCGCGCAGCTCCAGCCCCTCGGTGCGGACGCCGCGTGAGTGCAGCCAGTCGCGCAGGGCGCCGCTGACGACGGTCAAGACCACGTCGTTGACGGTGCCGCCGAACGCGTTCTTGACCTCCTTGAAGTCCTCGAGCCGGTTGCGGACGACGCGGTAGCGGCGATGGGGGCCGATCTCGACGTTCAGCGGCGTCGCCGGCGCCGGGTTGAGCCCCGCCCATGCGACCTCGCCGAGACCCTCGGCCGCCTCGCCGAGCGCGCGCAGCGTCGCCTGCGGGTTGCGGACGATGCTCACCGCGGTCGCCGCGGCGCCCGCCGCGGCCCGTGCCAGCCCGATCGCGCCGCCGGCGACCAGCTCGGCGCCGGTCGGCTCGTGCTGGGGCTGCCACGGCTCGTCGGAGTGGGGCACCTCCGGCGGGACGGGGGTCAGGTCGAACATCACGGTCGCCAGGTCGACGCCGCTGATGCCGTCGATGAGCGCATGATGGGTCTTGCTGATCAGCGCGAAGCCGCCGTCGTCGAGCCCTTCGATGATCCACATCTCCCACAGCGGCTTGGAGCGATCCAACTGCTGGGACATGATCCGCGCGACGAGGCGCATCAGCTGATCCTCGGAGCCGGGTGAGGGCAGCGCGGTCTGGCGGACGTGGTACTCGAGGTTGAAGGTCGGGTCGTCGACCCACAGCGGGCGGCCGGTCTCCATCGGCGGCTGCGCGAGCCGCTGGCGGTAACGCGGCACGAGGTGCAGCCGCGTCCGGATGTGGTCGAGCATCTCCTCGTAGCCCGGCGCCGGGCCCTCGCAGATGACCAGGCCGCCGATGTGCATGTGCGACGCGGGTCCTTCTTGCGCCAGGAATGACGCGTCGACCGCCGTCAGTCGATCCAGATGCTGCTGTGCCATCCCAGACTTCTCCCGATGTTCACGTCGTTGACTGTCAGCTTACTCCGGAAACGCCAGCGGTGTGCAGGGCATTTCCTCCTGCCGGCCGGCGCTCTGTCCCCGGTCGGGCCGGTACCGTCTTCCTTGTGACCGCCGACGTGCCCGACGCCGCCGAAGCGCCTGACGGGCCTGTCCGTCCCCACGTCGAGGACGGGGATGGCGGTGGTCGGCTGTCGGTCAAGTTGCTGGTCGTCGCGCTGGTCGGCCAGCTCGTGCTGTTCGGTGGGCTGATCGCGCTGACCGTCCATGGCTTCCCGTTCTTCAGCGGACCAAACCATGACGACGAGCCATTGGCGACGAGTCAGCGCGCGGGCACGGTGCCCGATGCCACCGTCAACCGCTTCGACGGCACCCGTGCGATGGCGACGGCCAAGCTGCAGATCGACGCCGGGCCACGCCCCGCCGGCTCGCCGGCGCTGCGTCGTATCGCGCTGAAGCTGCGCGACGAGCTGCCCAACGGGCGCTTCGAGAACGTTCTGGCGCACCCCGGCCTGCGCAACATCGTCGGCGACCTGCCGGGTCCCGGCCCGGTGATCGTCATCGGCGCCCACTACGACACCATCAACCGGCCCAAGGGCTTCGTCGGCGCCAACGACTCCGCCGCCGCGGTCGGCGCCGTCGTCGAGCTGGCGCGCGCGCTCAAGAAGGTCCAGCGCAGCGCGGTATCGCCCGGCATCCGCTTCGTCCTCTTCGACGGCGAGGAAGAGCCCGCGCCGACCGACGACTTCTACGCCGACGCGCTGCGTGGCTCGAAGTCCTACGTCCAGCTGCACGCCGAGGAGGTCCGGGCGATGGTCTTGCTGGACTACATCGGCAACAAGGGCGTCAGGCTCCCGCGCGAGGGAAGCTCGACGGCCTCGCTGTGGGACGACGTCCGTGCCGCGGCCAAGCGCGTCGGCGTCCAGACGATCTTCCCGGACAAGACGCAGACGAGCATCTTCGACGACCACACGCCGTTCCTGCGCGCGGGAATCCCGGCCGTCGACCTCATCGACTGGTCCTATCCCTACCAGCACAAGCTGACCGACAGCTACGACAAGCTCTCGGAGCGCAGCGTCGACGCGGTGGGGGAGACGATCGTCGAGCTGATCCGCTCCTGGCAGTCCTAGGTCCGGCGAGATCGGGAGCCGCGCCGAGATCCTTCTACAATCGGCGCAATGGCCGCGACCGTCGAGAAGCTTCTCCTTGCTGCCCCGCGCGGCTACTGCGCCGGGGTCGACCGCGCCGTGCAGACCGTCGAGCGCGCGCTCGAGCTCTACGGGGCACCGGTCTACGTCCGCAAGGAGATCGTCCACAACAAGCACGTGGTCGAGCAGCTACGTGAGCGCGGCGCGATCTTCGTCGACGAGCTCAACGACACCGTGCCGGAAGGCGCGACTACGGTCTTCTCCGCCCACGGCGTCTCGCCGGCCGTCCACGAGGACGCGCAGCGGCGCGGGCTGCAGACGATCGACGCGACCTGCCCGCTGGTCACCAAGGTCCATCGCGAGGCGGTCAAGTTCGCCTCCGAGGGCTACACGATCGTCCTCATCGGCCACGCCGGCCACGAGGAGGTCGAGGGCACGATGGGCGAGGCACCGGACCACATCGTCCTGGTCGAGACCGAGGCCGACGTCGACGTGCTCGAGGTCGACGACCCCGAGAAGATCGCCTACATCTCGCAGACGACGCTGTCGGTGGACGAGACGCGCGCGATCATCAACCGGCTGCGCGAGAAGTTCCCGGCGATCACCGGGCCGCGCACGGATGACATCTGTTACGCCACGACCAATCGCCAGGCAGCTGTCAAGCAGATGGCCACGCACTGCGACCTGCTGCTGGTGATCGGCTCCAAGAACTCGTCGAACTCCAACCGGCTGGTGCAGGTCACGCGCGAGCTGGGCACCGACGCGCACCTGATCGACGACGTCTCGGAGATCGACGAGACGTGGCTCGAGGGCCGGCGCGTCGTCGGCATCTCGTCGGGCGCCAGCGCGCCCGAGGAGCTCGTGCAGCGCCTGGTGGACTTCTTCCGTGCCCGGGGCACCGAGCAGATCGAGGAGTTCCAGGTCGTCCAGGAGGACGTGCGCTTCATGCTGCCCAAGGCGATCCGCCAGGCGATGGTCGCCGCGGGGCAGACGCCGGCGCCCGCGGGCGCGTAGACGTTCGCTGCGCGGAAACGTTCGCTGACAGCTGGGCTTTCAGCCTCAAGCGGGCGGTCCGCCGTCCGACCACTTGGTGCGGAATGTCCCTCCGCACTCCCACCCTGGGCGTGGTCTGCCAGACCATCCTCGCGCTCGCCGGCTTCGCTGCCGGCGCGGTGCTCGCCGACTGGCCGCTGGCCACCGCGTGCTTTGCCGCCTGCGCCGCGACCGCCGTCATCCGTGCCCGCGAGGCCGAGCGTGCCGCCGGCGAGTGGCAGCGCCGCTCGGAGTGCGACCCGCTGACCGGCGTCGGCAACTACCGCAAGCTCCATGAGCGGCTGCACGCCGCCACCGCCGTCGACCCGCAGCGGTTCGCGCTGCTGACGCTCGACGTCGACTCCTTCAAGGAGATCAACGACGCCCACGGCCATCTGGAGGGCGATCGCCTGCTCCAGGAGGTCGGCCGCGTGCTGGTCGAGAACGTCCGCGGGACCGATGTCGTGGCCCGTCAGGGCGGCGACGAGTTCTCCGTGCTGGTGCCCGAGTCCGACGAGGCGGGCGCGGCACTGCTGGCGCAGCGCATCGAGGAGGCGCTGTCGACGATTGCCGCGGCCGACGCCGCCCCCGTGCGTGCGTCGATCGGCGTCGCGGTCTTTCCCCAGGACGGCGCCACTGCCGGCGACCTGCTGGAGAAGGCCGACCTGGATCTGCGCGCCACCAAGGAGCGCCGCCGCGCGGCGCTGGCCGACGCTCCTACAGTCGGCGCTTGAGCTTCTCCAGCCGCGTGTCCCACTGGGCACCCGCGGCCACCATCCACTCCATCGCTCCGGCCAGCGGCTCTGGCGTCAGGCGGTAGCGGGTCTCGCGGCCGGCGTGCTCGGCCGAGGCCAGGCCGGCGTCGCGCAGCTGGGCGAGATGCTTGGCGATCGCCTGGCGGCTGACGGGCAGCTCGCCGGCCAGCGCCGAGGCGGTCAGGCCGGGCTGTGCGGCGAGCATCCGCACGACCTCGCGGCGGGTGGGGTCGGCCAGGGCGGCGAAGACGGGTCCGGGATCGCGATCCATCAGGCGGTTGCGAGGGCCATCTGCGGCCCGCGCGCGGAAGCCGAGGCGTGCAGCGTCCGGACCGTCGCCACCTGCAAGGTCACCAGCGGCACCTCGACGATCACCATGCGCGTGCGCTGATCGCCGTCGTCGTCGAGCGTCAGCTCCACGAGCGACGGCTCGCCGCCGGGGACGCACCAGGACAGCGCGACGCGCCGGCCCTCCTGGACCTCCTCGATCGTGACGTGGCGCAGCTCGCCGTTCTCGGTCACGGCGCCGGAGGCACCGGGCGCGACCTCGTCGAGGTCGACGTCGTCGGCCAGCCAGGTCGCGAGGCCCTCGGGCTCGGCCACGAGCGCCCACACCGCGTCGCGCGGAGCGTCGAGGACGGTCTCGCGCCGGACGGCGCCCAGCTCTTCGTGCAACTCCATGGTTGCGGATGCTAGCGTGTCGGCAAATGCGCAACCGAATGGTTGCGATACGACCGGATAGGAGCCCGCTTCATGCCCCTCGTGCCCATGGTCGTCGAGCAGTCGCCGCGCGGCGAGCGCTCGTTCGACATCTACTCCCGCCTGCTCAACGACCGCGTGGTCTTCCTCGGCAGCGTGATCGACGCCGAGATCGCCAACCTCGTCGTCGCCCAGCTGCTGCACCTCGAGGCCGACGACCCCGACAAGGACATCAACCTGTACGTCAACTCGCCGGGCGGCGACGCCTACGCGGCGCTGGCGATGTACGACGCGATGCAGTTCGTGACCTGCGACGTGGCGACGATCTGCTGCGGCATCGCGATGTCGGGCGGGTCGTTGGTCCTGGCCGGCGGCGCGGCCGGCAAGCGCTCGGCGCTGCCCAACGCCCGGATCCTGATCCACCAGCCCCACGGCTCCTACCAGGGGCAGTCCAGCGACATGGAGATCCATGCCCGCGAGGCGATCGCCCTGCGCCACCGCTACGAGGAGATCTACGCCCATCACACCGCTCAGGACCAGGCGCGGATCAAGGCCGACATCGAGCGTGACCACTACTTCACCTCCGAGGAGGCGGTCGGCTACGGCCTGATCGACCGCGTGATCGCCACCCGTCACGAGACGCAGGCCGTCCGCAAGGCGGCCGGTCTGGGGTAGGGCCACGCGGGGTGCATCGGCCGCGCGGGCGGGGTGGGTACCCTCGCGGCCGATGCGCACCCTCGTCGTCTCCGACCTGCACCTCGGTGGCCGCACCGGCGTCGACGTCCTGCGCGACCCCACGGCCCGCGAGCCGCTGCTGGCGGAGCTGGCGCGCACGTCGCGGCTCGTGCTGCTCGGGGACACACTGGAGCTGCGTCACGGCCCGGCGCGCGAGGCGCTGGCGCGCGCCCGGCCGGCGCTGGAGGCGATCGGTGCGGCGCTGCCCGCCGGCGCCGAGGTCGTGCTCGTGCCCGGCAACCACGACCACGCGCTCGCCGCGCCATGGCTGGACGGACGCGCCCAGCGCCCGCTCGGCCACGAGACGCGCGTCAAGCCCGGGACGGCGTCGGCGCTCGCGCGCCAGGTCGCGGGCTGGCTGGGAGGCGGCGCCGACCAGAACGTCGGTGTCGAGATCGCCTATCCGGGGTTGTGGCTGCGTCCTGACGTCTACGCGATGCATGGTCATTACCTGGACCCGCACGGGACCGTGCCGACCTTCGAGCGGCTGGCCGCCGGCGCGATGAGCCGGATGGTCGGTGGGGTGCCCGATCCGGCGACCGCGGAGGACTACGAGCGCGTGCTCGCCCCGCTGTACGCCTGGATCACGAGCGCCGCCCAGCGGGCAGGCAAGGAGGGGCTGGGCGCCGGCGCGGGCCGCGCGGGCAAGGCCTATGAGCTGCTCCAGGGCGACGGCCACCAGCCGGTGCGCGCGCGGCTCCTGACCGCGATCTTCCCGCTCGGCATCCGCGGGCTGAACCTGCTCGGGATCGGCCCCGTGCGCTCCGACCTCTCCGGTGACGCGCTGCGCCGCAACGCCCTCGACGCGCTCGGCGAGGTCGTCGGCCGCCTCGGCATCGAGGCCGAGCACGTCATCTTCGGCCACAGCCACCGCGCCGGCCCGCTCCCGGGCGACGACGTCACCGAGTGGCGCACGCCCTCCGGCGCCTGGCTGCACAACAGCGGCAGCTGGGTCCACGAGCCGGTCTTCACCCAGGCCGCCGGAACCGACAGCCCCTACTGGCCCGGCGGCGCGATCCTCGTCGAGGACACCGGCGCACCACAGCTCCTGCGGCTGCTGGCCGACGACGACCTCGTGCGGGCCGATACGGACGCGGACGCCGCTTAGGCGGAGGCGTCGGGCGCCAGCCCCGGGGTGAAGCAGACGGCGTGGCAGGTGACGCCGTCGCCGAGCTCCAGCTCGAGCACGGCGGCTTCATGGTGGCCGTGGTCCACGAGCAGATGCGCGCCGACGTAGTCCACCGAGCGCTCCTCGCCGTTGACCGTGATCGTGCCTTCGCCTTCGAGCACGGCCCAGACCGCGCCCGCCTCGTAGGGCCCCGAGTAGGGGCCTTCGACGTCGGCCGTCGGGACGACGATGCGCGCGTCGGGGTCGTCCTCGGGATGGAGGTAGGCGACCGGCTCGGCCTCGATGCCGAGCAGCTCCTGGATCGCCGCCTCGGTCTCGTGGTAGCCGCCCTCGCCGAAGTGCACCTCGAACAGCCGTAGCTCCTGGTTGAACAGGTAGCGCGACGGCCAGCCCTGGTTCTCGTAGATCTGCCAGAGCTGCAGGTCGGTGTCGAGCAGCACGGGGTGCTCGACACCCAGGCGCTCCACCGCCGCGGCGACCGTCTCGGGGTCACGGCCGGGGGCGAAGCCGGGAGCGTGCACGGAGATCACGCGCAGGCCCGCCTCGGCATAGCGCGCGTGCCAGGCCTGCAGATAGGCCAGCGTGCGCAACGAGGCGGGTCGGCAGAAGTCCCAGAACTCCAGGAGCACCGGACGCCCGCGCTGCTTGTCCATCCGCAGCGTCGCGACGTTGAGCCACTTGAGGGTCGCGGGAAACATCGGGGCGGCGATGGTGTCGGTGGGAACGCGCACGGCGCGCGACGCTAGCAGCGAGCCCGCTCAGGCTGTCGGCTGCGCCGATGAACGCGCCCGGATGTTTGAAGCCACCGTAACTTTCGTGCCCCTGAGGGTTCTAAGTAAGCTGCGCCCTGTCCCGCGAAACTGTTGAAGGAGAAGCCTTGCGCAAGGTCTCTGTCGTGGTCGTTCTCATCGCCACGACGCTCTGTCTCACCGCCGTCGCCGTCGCGCAGACCGGCGGCAACATCTACGGCGTCACCGGCAAGATCGCCAGTGGCGGCACCAAGTCGAAGCCCAAGCACGTCGGTGTGACGTTCAACTACACCGTCAAGGCCGCCGTCGACGGCACCCTGTCCCAGCCGGTCTCGACGTACAAGATCAACTTCGCCGGTCTGAAGTTCAACACCAAGAACGCCGCGAAGGGCAAGTACTGCAAGGCCTCGGCGATCACCGCCGCCGCCTCGGACAAGAGCTGTGCGAAGGGCACCCATGTCGGCACCGGCAAGGTCAACGCCCTCATCGGCGCCGCGGGTCAGCCCGTGTCGCCCACCTCGAAGTGCAACCTGGACCTCGACATCTACGCCGGTGGTCCGAGCAGCCTCGCGCTGTTCCTGCACAGCGCGCCGCCGAACTGCCTCACGACGATCAACCAGGCGATCGACGCGAAGCTGAAGACCGACTCCAAGGGGACGTCGCTGACCTTCTCGGTCCCGCCGAACCCGCTCCTGCACCCGGCTCCGAACCTGGACGTCGGCATCACGAGCGTCTCGTCGACGATCGCCAAGGGCAGCGGCGACAAGGGCGTCTTCACCTCCACGGGCTGCAAGGGGACCCGCAAGGTGACGGTCACGTTCACGGCCGAGGCCGGCGGCAAGGGCACCGCGGAGGCCTCCGCGGGCAAGTGCTGATCATCTGACGCCCACCAGCGTCTGAGGCGAAGCTGTCTCCGAGAGGGGCGGGCCAAGCGGCCCGCCCCTCTGTCGTTTGCGCGAGGAGCTGCGACGGTCCGCTGCGCCGTTGCATAGGTTGTGCCGCATGTCCTCTCGCGCCCGCATCGGGATCGTCGTGGCGGCTGTGGTCGTGCTGGTGGTGGGGTTCATCATCGCCAACGGCTCCGGCGACGACGACAAGGCCAAGACCACCGCGAACACGACGACCGTCACACCGGCCCCCGCCGACACGACGGCGACCGGCACCGCTACGACGCAGCAGGCCACGACGACGCCGGCCGCACCTGTGATCCCGGTCATCAGGGTCGTCGACGCCAAGCCGCAGGGTGGCGTCAAGCGCATCACCTTCACCAAGGGCGACACCATCAAGTTCACGGTCAAGTCCGACACGACCGACGAGATCCACTTCCACGGCTACGACGTCCACAAGGACGTCAAGGCGGGAGGCAGCGCCACGTTCTCGGTTCCGGCCACGATCGAGGGGCGCTTCGTCGTCGAGCTCGAGGACCACGGGACCCAGATCGCCGAAGTCGAGGTCGACCCCTCGTGATCGTGCGCGCCAGCCCGCCCCGCCGTGTCCGGGGCGTGGCGCTTGCCACCGGCGCTCTGGCGGCCGTCTTGGCGTTGCCCGCATCAGCGTCGGCGCACGGCCTCGTCGGCAAGCAGGACCTGCCGATCCCGCGCTGGCTCTTCGCCTGGGCCGCGGCGGTCGTGCTCGTCGCGTCGTTCGTCGGGCTCGCCGTGCTGTGGGCGACGCCACGGCTGCAGGCCATCGTCGAGCGGCGACGCTTCGGCGTGGCCCGCGCGCTGGAGATCCTCTTCGGGCTGGTGGGCATCGCGCTCTTCGTCTTCGTCGTCTACGCGGGCTTCGCCGGCACCCAGGCCGCGACAGCCAACATCCTGCCGACCGTCATCTACGTCTTCTTCTGGGTCGGCATCCCGTTCGTGAGCGTCCTCTTCGGCGACGTCTTCCGCGCGATCAACCCGTGGCTGGCGATCGGCAAGGCCGCCGGCTGGGTCATGCGGCGCACGGGCGCGGTGGAGGGCGTCGAGCCGCTGCCCTACCCGGCGTGGCTGGGGCGCTGGCCGGCGGTGATCGGCGTCTTGATCTTCGCCTGGGTCGAGTTGGTGTACGCCAACAAGGACGACCCGTCGCAGTTGGCGACGATGGCGTTGGCCTACGCCGCGGTGCAGCTGGTCGGCATGAGCCTCTACGGGGTCGAGGTCTGGTCGCGGCGCGGCGACGCGTTCGGCGTCTACTTCGAGATGTTCGCGCGGATCTCGCCGCTGCACTGGCGTGACCGCGCGCTGTTCACGCGTCCGCCGCTGGGCGGCGCGCCGCCGCTGACGCCGGTCGCGGGCACGGTCGCGCTGCTCTGCACGATGATCGGGACGACGAGCTTCGACGGCTTCTCCCAAGGCACGACATGGAACTCGATCGTCCCGCACCTGCAGGACTTCTTCGGCAGCCTCGGCCTCAACGCCGAGCATGCGCTGGAGTGGGCGGGGACCGTCGGCATCGTCGTGATGTGCTGCCTGATCGGCCTGCTCTACCGGCTTGGCGTTCTGGGGATGCACACGGTCGGGCGGCGGCTGTCGACCCGTGACCTGTCCGGCGCGTTCATCCACACGCTGATCCCGATCGCGTTCGCCTACGTGCTGGCCCACTACTTCTCGCTGGTCGCCTACCAGGGACAGGCGATCGCGGCGCTGGCCTCCGACCCGCTCGGCGACGGCTCGAACTTGCTCGGCACCGCGGCCGACACCATCAACTACACGTGGATCAGCGCGACGGGCATCTGGTACGTCCAGGTCGGCGCGCTCGTGCTCGGCCACGTCGCCGGCTTGACGCTCGCCCACGACCGCGCGTTGGCGCTCTTCACCAAGGCGCGCGACGCGACACGGTCGCAGTACTGGATGCTTGCGGTCATGGTCGCCTTCACCAGCCTCGGCCTGTGGCTCCTCTCGGCGGCGGCGCAGCAATGATCGCCGTCGGCCTGATCCTGGCCCATGCCGGCCACTGGCTCGCGGGTCTGCTCTACCTCGCGCCGGTGGTGATCGTCGTGGGGGCGCTGGGGTACCAGAGCTTCAAGGACAAGCGCCGGGGCGAGGACGACGACGCCGACGTCGAGCAGACGCCGGACCCGCACCCGAGCTGAAGGCGGGGGCTCAGGCCCCCAGCAGCCGCAGGTCGTGCGCGCGCTTACGACCGGCCCTTGTCGGGCCTAGGTGTTGTGCCTCGGGTCGTTCCGAACGCGGGTGATCGGCGGTCGGTTGTCGATGGAGCTGTGGTTCCGCTCGTTGTTGTAGTGGTGTAGCCAGTGTGGCAGTGCTGCGGCTCGGGCGTCGCTTGAGCGGTAGCGCTGTCCGAGGCCCCATTCGCGTTTGAGGGTCTGTTGGTAGCGCTCGATTCTCCTATGTCAAGAGGTTCATCTCGGGGCAGGTGTTGGCCCAGGTGATGAGGCGGCGGTAGAGGACGTTGGCGAGGTGGCGTTTGAGGGCGCGGCGTGCTTCGCGGGCCGTTTTGCCTTCGGCGATCTTGCGGGCCAGGAATGCCTGGGCGGCGGGGTGGTGTCGTTGTTGGACGATCGCGATGCGATAGAGCGCGGCGTTGAGCTGGCGGTTGCCGCCTCGGTGTAGGCGGTGTCTGCCGGCGGTCTTTCCCGAGCCGCAGGGGATCGGTGCGGCGCCGCAGAACCTTGCGAAGGCGCCGGCATCGCGGAAGCGACGAACGTCGCCGGCCTGCGCGACGATGACCGCGGCGAGGTTGCTGCCGACGCCATGGAGGTCTTGCAGCGGGCTGCCGTGCTGGGAGAGGAGCTCGGCGATCTCGTGATCGAGTGCGGCGATGCGGTTGTTGAGGTCGTCGATGTCGCAGGCCAGCTCGCGGATGCAGCGTGCCGCGGTTCGCTGCGCCAGGCTCTCGCCCAAGGTGATCGTGGTGAGCTTTCGCAGCTCGCGCTTGCGGTCGCAGCGCACGGTCCCGGACTCAGCGACGGGATCATGCTGGGTCCAGTCTGAGCGCAGTCGCTGGATGGCCTGGGTGCGGTCACGAACAAAGCGACGACGCTGCAACTCCAGCATTCCCAAGGCGCGAACGAGCTCTGGCTCTTCTGCGGGTCCGAGCTGGTCGCGGTCGGTAAGGACGACCTTGGCGATCGACAGCGCGTCGCCGGGGTCGGTCTTGCCCGGTCTGCGGCGATGGCGCTCGCGATGCGTGCGCCAGGCCGGAACCTGAAGGACTTCGAAGCCCGCGCCGGCCAGCGCGGTGACCAGACAGCGTCCGTAGCTGCCCGGGCTCTCGACGCCGATCGTCGCGTGAGCGGCGTGCTGATCGACCAGCCAGTCGATCAGCTGCCGGTAGCCCTTGGGGCTGTTGGCGATGGTCAGCGCGTCGATGAGACCGCCGCGGTCATCGATCAGCGCGGCGGCGTGGGTCTGCTTGTGAACGTCGATTCCGACGATCAACGTGACCTCCTGGCTCGTGATTAGAGTCGAGGCCGGGCCGGCGAGCGACGCTTCTGTGTCGGTGCAGCCACATCGGCGCGAGTCTCCTATCAAGTCAGCTTGCCGGCCCGTCCGCTTTCTGCCGGTCGACAAATCGAACGCAGGCCAGACCAGCATCAAGGCAATGGCCTATCACTTGGTCGGCACGCCTTTTGCCTGAGTCAGACCGACAGAAGCGGCGAGCCTCTCCGCCCTGTCGGACGGCCCAACGAACCTAAGACACACACCTTGCCGTTGCGCTTGGGCATCCGCGGCGGGATGGTTCGGTGGCGGATGCCGTTGGCAGCGAGCAGTGCCTTGAAGGCGTTGTTGTGGGTGTAGGTCCAGGCGTTGTCGGTCTGCCAGCGCTCGATCGTGATGCCATGGCCGGCAAAGAACGCGATCGCGCGGGCGGTGAAGGCCGCCACGGTCTGGGCCTTCTCGTCGCGGTGCAACTCGGTGTAGGCCAGCCGGCTGTGATCGTCGATCGCTGAGTGCGCGATCTCATAACCGACGCCGGCGCGCTTCTCGGCACTGGTCTTTGACCGATCACCGGTGACGGCGTGACCGGGCCGCGAGAACCGGGCAAAGCGCTTGGTGTCGTTCTGGATCAGCGCGCCGGGGCACGGCCATTCAAAGCGCCGGACCGGCTCTCGTGGGCCACAGGGCGGCCGTGAGAGGCCGCGCCGGACCAAGCACCGCGAGACCGTCGCGTGAGCCATCCCGAGCTCAGAGGCGATCAACCGCGGCCCCCAACCGGTCCTGACCCGCGCCTGGCAGACCAGATCGTGGACCTCCTCGCTGACTCTCGCCGGCTGGCGCAACGGCGTACAGGGACGATCAACCGCCCAGGCCCCCGACGCTCGATCTTGCTCTGAGGCCCCTCGATAGCGATCGACCCAGAATTGCACCGTCGAGACCGAGACTCTGCGCCAATCGGCGGCCTGTCGACGAGAAAGGCCTTCAACAAGACATCTCTCGACCAGCTCAACACGCTGCCAACTGGGCAGCCACCTACGCTTGTCCTGCATCCGGGCTGATGACCTCCAAAGGCCGTTGGATCCCTGAGAAGACCCACAGCCTCTGTCTCAGCCCGGATGCCTCAACTTCTCAGCCCGTCGTTCGGAACGTCCCGAGGCACGTCACCTAGGCGCCGAGGAGGCGCAGGTCGTGCGCGAGCCCCTCCGGGGTGAGCTTGTCGACGGGCCATCCGACGCGCTGGACGCCCTTGGCGTCCAGGATCACGACGTAGGCCGAGTGCTCGAACGCCTTGCCCTGCGGCTGGATGCCGTAGGCGTCCCAGATCGGCTGGAGCTGGGCGCGGTCGCCGAGCAGGAAGCGCATGCGCTTGGTCAGGCCCTGGCGGTTGACGAAGCGGCGGGCGTTGAGCTTGGTGTCGTTGGCCGGGTCGACGGAGATCGCCAGCGTCGGGACGTCCTTGCCGAGCTGATCGAGCGCGCCCTTGATCTGCTGGGCCGTCAGCGGGCAGGTGTCGCGGCAGGTCGAGTACATGAAGGTCAGCATCACCGGCTGTCCGCGGTACTCGTCCAGCGTGGCGACCTTGCCGTCCTGGTCTTTGAGCGCGAAGTCGACCGGCGGGATGCCGGGCGGGCGCAGCGCGCCGTCGAAGCCCGCGCCGCCCGCGTGGTCGCTGCCGCCCGTGAAGAGGACGACGCTGAGCGCGGCGACGAGGACGAACGTCGCTGCGAGCATCATCGCGAGGCGGGCGCGGACCGGCATCGGCCCGCCGGTCAGGCGGCGGCGGTGCCGTCGTCGTCGGGCTGAGGCGCCGAGCCGGTCTCGACGGCCTCGTCCGCGGGCGCTTCGGCCACACCCTCACCCTCGACCTGAGCTTCAGACTCGACCGTCGTGGTCGCGGGCGTGACCGGCGAATCCGGCTCTGCAGCGGGGATCGCGACCTCATCGACGACCTCGGGCGCGGTCTCCTCGACCGGCGCCTCGGCGGAGGGAAAGAGCGCGGCAAGCTCGTCGAGGCCCTTGATCTTGGCCCCGGAGAACTCGCCGAACGAGGTCTGCTGGCGGCTGGAGCGGGCGTCCTCGCGCTTGGCGCGGCGCTGCTCGTCGCGACGCTTGTCCTCCTCGTCGCGCCGGCGGCGGTCTGCCTGGCGGTTCTCGCGCTCGAGCAGATCGCGCTTGGGGAGGATCACCTGGGCGGCCTTCTCGGGCTCCAGCGAGGCGATCATCTCGGCGGCCATCGCCTGGCCGAGCGCCTGGGCGACCTCGCCGGACGGGTGCGAGCTCTTCTTCATCCGGCGCGCGGTGTGCGCGGCGCGGGCAAGCTGCTTGGCGGCATGCTGGGAGACGGGCCGGCGGGCCCCCTTCTGGAAGCCGCGGACGTTCTCGGTGACTTCCTCACGCAGCTTCTCGGGGAAGCCACGGAAGAGCTCCTTGAGCTCGGCGATCTCGAGCTGGTCGCGCGTGGCGGCGACGGCGGCGCGCAGCTCGGGCCACGGCAGCGGCTCGCGCTTGGGCTTCTCCTGCAGCCGCTTCTTGACGACCGGCAGCTTCTGCTCCTTGGCGACGCCGAGGATCTTGGGGCCCACGGTGTCGGGGGAGACGGGGGTGGTGCGCTCGCGCGCCTCGGGCGCAGCCGGAGCCTCGGTCTCGGGGGCCTCGGGTGCTGCCGAGGCCTCGGCCTCGGGCGCGGCGGGCGCCTCGGGTGCAGCTGGGGCCTCGGGCGCGGCGGGCGCCTCGTCCTCGACCGGCGGGTCCGGGCTCGGCGCCTGCTGCGCGGCGGCGGGGGCCTCCGGCTCCGGCGTCGTCGCTTCGACGGACTGCGACTCCGGCGCGGCATCGGTCGGCTCGGCCACGGGGGCCTGCGACTCTGCGGCCGGCTGGGCCGGCTCCTGCGCCGCGACGGCGCCCTCGGGATGCTCCTGCTGCTCGCTCACCACCCCCAAGGATGCCCCATCGGACAAGCGGACGTCGGGCCGGGGGTCTGCGGGGCTACGGCTCGATCAGCCCACGGCGGATCGCGTAGCGCACGAGCTCGACGCGATCACGCATGCCCAGCTTGCGCAGCAGGTTGCCCCGATGGGACTCCACCGTCTTCTCGGAGAGATGCAGGATCTCGCCGATCTCGCGGTTGGTGTGGGCCTCGGCGATCAGCTTGAGGACCTCCTGCTCGCGCGGCGTCAGCGGCTCGGCCGGCCCGGTGCTGTCGTCGGCCATCCACTCGCGCACGAGGGCGCTCTGGGCGGCGTTGGTGAGGAAAGGCTCGCCGCGCACGACGGCGCGGACGGCGTCGACCAGGAACTGGTCGGCCTCCTTCTTGAGCACGTAGCCGCCGGCGCCGGCCTTCAGCGCCTCGAAGAGGTAGCGGTCGTCATCGTGCATCGAGAGGATCAGCACGGCGGTGTCGGGCGCCTGCCGGCGAATCTCGCGCGCGGCCTGCAGCCCGGTCAGCCTGGGCATCGACACGTCGAGGATGCAGACATCGGGTCGCTCGGCGAGCGCGCGCTCGACGGCCTCGGCGCCGTCGCCGGCCTCGGCGACGACCTCCATGTCGGCCTGGCGCTCGAGCAGCAGCTTGAGCCCGCCGCGCACAACGCCGTGGTCGTCGGCGATGAGGAGCTTCACGCCGCCTCGCTCTCCGACGCGACCCAGAGGTCGCGATCCAGCCGCAGCTCGACCGCGGTCCCGCGGCCCGGGGTGGAGGTGACCTGGACCCGCCCGCGCGCAAGCCGGGCCCGCTCGCGCATCCCGACGAGGCCGATGCCGTCGGAGTCCTCCGTGGTCGCGAAGCCGGCGCCGTCGTCGACCACGCGGACGACCGGTCGGCCGTGGTCGCGACCGATCTCGACGATCACGTTGGACGCGTCGGCGTGGCGGGTGATGTTGGAGAGCGACTCCTGCACGACGCGGTAGACCACGGTCTGCTCGTGGTCGGCGAGGTCGGTCAAGGGGTCATAGCAGCGCAGCACCGCCGGCACGCCCGTCTGCGCGCTGAAGCGCTCGAGCTGGTTGCGCAGGGCGGCCTCGAGGCCGTGGTCGTCGAGGGCGGTGGGACGCAGCTCGCGCGCGAGGTGCAGCAGCTCGTCCATGGCGGCGACCGCGACGGTCTTGGTCTCGCGCAGCTCGGCGCGCAGCTCCTCGGGCGCGTCGTGGACATGGGCCTCCAGCCGCAGCAGCACGGCGGTCAGCGCCTGGTTGCACTCGTCGTGCAGGTCGCGCGCGACGCGGGCGCGCTCACTCTCTTGCCCTTGGAGCACGGCGGCCGCGGTCCGCGTCCGCTCGTCCTCCAGGCGCCCGAGCATGCGGTTGAACGCCTGGACGAGCCGGATCACGTCCTCCGAGTCGGCCTCGGGCACGTCGGCGCGCTGGCCGGGGCTGGCGAGGTCGATGCGCTCCATGACGTCGATGAGCTTGTCCAGCGGCGCGAAGCGACGCCGCAGCACGACGCCGTTGACGAGCACGGCGCAGAGGATGCCCGCGACCAGCACGAGTGCCTGACGCAGGCCGCTGACGTCGTCGAGCGACAGGCGTGCGGCGGCGATCGCCGCCGCGCCGGTGGCGAGGATCAGCAGCGCGTTGACCGCGAGGATCTGGGTTGCGAGCGTCGGCTTGCGCATGTTGGGGTCTAGACCCCATATCGGCCGCTGGGACCGAACCCGATACTCCTGGTGCAGCAAGTCCCGGCCGGAACCTTGAGCAGTCCCGGTGCGGCAAGTGGCGAGGGACCGTCTATCTGGCGCCGGGGGGCGCTCCAGATGGACGGTCACCTCCACGTTCTCCTCCGCGTCAGGTCGCGCTACACTTTCTGAAGTGCGAATCCCGACCGACGTTCAGGTGAATACAGCCCGATGAGCCCCTCCGGCGCCGAGTACATCAAGCAGGTCAAGGCCCAGATCGACGAGATCGATCCCTCCGCGGTGAGCGAGATCCTCGGCGCCGACGGCGTCGTGATCGTCGACGTGCGCGAGAGCGACGAGTGGGACGCCGGGCACATCCCCGGCGCCAAGTTCGTCACCCGCGGCCATCTGGAGTCCCGGATCGAGGGTGCCGCCCCCGACCGCTCGCAGCGCGTGATCCTCTACTGCGCGTCGGGCAACCGCTCGGCGCTCGCCGCCAAGACGCTCAAGGAGCAGCTCGGTTACGAGCACGTCGAGTCGATGACCGGCGGCTACACGCTCTGGAAGGACCGCGGCTACGCCGTCGAGGTCCCGCGCACGTTCACGCCTGAGCAGCGTCAGCGCTACTCGCGCCACTTCCTGCTTCCCGAGGTCGGCCCCGAGGGCCAGCAGAAGCTGCTGGACGCCAAGGTGCTGCTGCTGGGCGCCGGTGGCCTGGGCTCGCCGACCGCGCTCTACCTCGCCGCGGCCGGTGTGGGCACGATCGGCCTCGTCGACGACGACGTGGTCGACGTCTCCAACCTGCAGCGCCAGGTCATCCACACGACCGCCTCGGTCGGCACGCCGAAGGTCGACAGCGCCGAGCGGGCGATCAACGACCTCAACCCCGACGTCATCGTCCGCAAGCACCCGGTCCGCCTGGATGCCTCCAACATCGTGGACATCATCAAGGACTACGACATCGTCGTGGACGGCGTCGACAACTTCCCGACGCGCTACTTGCTCAACGACGCCTCGGTGCGCCTGAAGATCCCGGTCGTCAGCGCCGCCATCCTCGGCTTCGAGGGCCAGCTCAGCGTCTTCGCGCCCTACGAGGGCCCGTGCTACCGCTGCCTCTTCCGCCAGCCGCCGCCGGCCGAGCTCGCTCCGTCCTGCGGCGCCAACGGCGTCCTCGGCGTGCTGCCGGGGACGATGGGTCTGCTGCAGTCGACCGAGGTCGTCAAGCTCATCATCGGCGAGGGCGACCCGCTGATCGGCCGCCTGCTGATCTACGACGCGCTCGGCGCGACGACGACCGAGCTGAAGGTGCGCCGCGACCCGGAGTGCCCGATCTGCTCACGCGAGCCGTCGGAGATCACCGACGACGAGCTCGGCGTCTTTCCCGACTACGAGGCGTTCTGCGCCGCCGCCGGTTAGGGTCGGGCACCAGTTATGGCAAAGATCAGGATTCCACCGGTGCTGCGCCCCTCCGTGGGCGGCGAGCGTGAGGTCGACGCCGACGGCGCGACGGTCGGCGAGGTGCTCGAGGGCCTGGCCACCGCGCATCCCGACACGCGCGGCCAGCTCTTCGGCGGCGACGGCGAGCTCAACCGCTACGTCAACGTCTACCTCAACGACGAGGACGTCCGCGTGCTCGACGGCCTGACGACGCCGGTGGGGGCGGGCGACAGCCTCGTCATCCTGCCCGCCATGGCGGGCGGCGCCTAGCTTTCTGCCGCATGGGCAGGGACGCTCTGGCCCGGTGCCGGAGCGTCGCTATATTTCCTGAAGTCATGGCTGTCCCGCCCCTTCAGAACCGGCCCTGCGGCGGTCGCTACGGCGACATCGTGCAGGCGATCGGCAACACCCCGCTGGTTGAGCTGCGGCGCCTTTCGCCCAAGCCGGGCGTCCGCATCTGGGCCAAGATGGAGTCCCACAACCCGACGGGCTCGGTCAAGGACCGCGTCGCGCGGGCGCTGATCGAGGACGCCGAGGAGAAGGGCGCCATCGGCCCCGGCATGACGATCCTCGAACCGACGTCGGGCAACACCGGCATCGCGCTGGCGATGATCTGCCGGCGCAAGGGCTACAAGCTGAAGGTCGTCATGCCCGACAACGTGACGCCCGAGCGCACCCAGCTGCTGACGATGTACGGCGCCGAGATCGTCTACTCGCCCGGTGACCAGGGCTCCAACGGCGCGGTTGCCATGGCGCTGAAGATGGCCGAGGCAGACGCCTCGTACTACATGCCCTACCAGTACGGGAACCCGGCCAACCCGCGCGCCCATTACGAGGGCACCGCGCCCGAGATCCTGCAGGAGCTCGACGGCAACATCTCGGCGTTCGTCGCCGGCCTGGGCACCGGCGGCACGCTGATGGGCAACGGCCGGCGCTTCAAGGAAGAGCTCGGCGACGCGGTCAAGATCGTCGCCGCGGAGCCCATGCAGGGCGAGCCGGTGCAGGGCCTGCGGTCCCTGGACGACGGCTTCATCCCGCCGATCATCGATCTCTCGGTCCTCGATCGCAAGATCTTCGTGACCAACCGCGACGCGATCATCTGGACGCGCAAGCTGCTTGACGAGGAGGGCATCTTCGCCGGCGTCTCCTCCGGTGCGATCGCCTCGATTGCGGTGCGCATCGCCAACGAGATGGACGAGGGCAACGTCGTCTTCATCGTCTGCGACGACGGCTGGAAGTACCTCTCCTCCGGGATCTACACGCTGCCGGTCGACGAGGTCGCCAACCTCGAGTCGACCGTCTGGTGGTAGCGAAAGCTTAAGGAAGCGGTATCGGCGTGCCGATACCCTTGTCGTATGCCCGGCGTCGGATTTCCTGAACTGCTCGTCATCCTGGTGATCGCCCTGATCGTCCTCGGCCCCAAGAAGCTGCCCGAAGCGGGCCGTGCCATGGGCAAGGGGATGCGCGAGTTCAAGGACTCGCTCAACGGCGTCACCGACGACGACGAGAAGCCCGCGATCAAGAGCGAGTAGGCGAAACGCTCGCCCGGAGGGCGAGGTTTCGTCGCGGTGTTCGCCCAGAGGGCGAAACCGCAGCGATATCGTCCGGGTTGATGCAGATCGCCCCGGACCTGTTGCAGCAAGTCATCGATCACGCGCTGCGTGACGCGCCGGACGAGTGCTGCGGTTTCGTGTTCCTGCGCGGCGGCGTCGCGCAGGAGGTCGTGGCGGTGGAGAACCAGACGCCGAGCCCGTTCCGCTTCGAGATCGGCTCGCGCGACCTGCTGACGCTCGGCGACGCCGATGCTGACGGCCGCGAGGCGATCATCTACCACTCGCACACGCGCTCGGCGCCGCGCCCGTCGCAGACCGACATCAACTTCGCCGTCAACTGGCCGGGGGTCGAGTGGCTCATCGTCGGGACGGCGGGCGAGGGGCCCGAGGTGCGCAACTGGCGCATCGACCCGGACGGGACGGTCACCGAGGTCCCGGTCGAGATCAGGGCCGATGCCGGGGTCTGAGCCCCTCGTCTGCCCGTCCTGTGCCACACCGCACCCGCTGGAGGATCGCTTCTGCCGCGACTGCGGCATGCCGCTCGTCTACGCCGGCTCGCTCGGGGTCGACGCGCCGGTCACCGACCGTCAGGAGTGGGCGCGCAAGATCAAGCCGCAGCTGGCCGAGGGCGAGCTGACGCGGGTCGCCTCCGGGCGCAACCAGTCCGAGGCGGAGCTGATCCAGGGCCTACTGCTGGAGGAGGGTGTGCCGTCGATGCTCAAGCGCTCTGCGGGCTTCGACGTCCCCGACATGCTGGCGGCCGGTCCACGCGACGTGCTGGTGCCGCGTTCGGGCGCCGAGGTCGCGCGCCAGGTGCTGATGCAGGCGGAGCTGCTGGGCTCCGGCAACTCGGGTGTGGACTCGCCCTCGCGGATCCTCCTGGGTCTGCTGAGCGCGATCGTGCTGGTGGCGTTGATCGCATGGATCGGGACGGAGCTGATGCTGTGACGATCGCGGTGACCGGCGCCACGGGTGCCCTGGGCTCGCGTGTGGCTGCGCGGCTGGCGGCGCGCAAGGTCAAGCAGCTCCTGGTCGTTCGCGACCTCGCGCGCGTGCCGGCGATCGCCGGGGTCGAGGCCGTGGAGATGGGCCCGCGCGGCTACCGCGACCAGACGGCACTGACCAAGGCGCTGGGCGGCTGCGAGACGCTCTTCCTGGTCTCGGGACGCGAGGCCGCCGAGCGGGTCGTCGAGCATGCCCACGCGGTGCGCGCAGCGGTCGACGCGGGCGTGTCACGCATCGTCTACACGTCGTTTCTCGGTGCCGCCCCCGACGCGACGTTCACCTTCGCCCACGACCACTTCGCCACCGAGCAGCTGATCCGCGAGAGCGGGTTGGCCTACACCTTCCTGCGCAACAGCCAGTACCTGGACTTCGTGCCGCTGCTGGTCGGCGAGGACGACGTGATCCGCGGGCCGGGCGGGGACGGGAAGATCGCGTGGGTGTCGCGCGACGATGTGGCCGACGTCGCGACCGCGGTGCTCGCCGAGGGTGGCGAGCAGCATGACGGCAAGAGCTATGACTTGACCGGCCCCGAGGCGCACACGCTCACCTGGGCCGCCGAGCAACTCAGCGCTGCCACAGGTCGCGCGATCCGCTACCTCGACGAGGGCGTGCAGGAGGCCTACGCGTCACGCGCGCACCTCGACGCGCCAGACTTCGAGGTCGACGGCTGGGTGACGTCCTACGTCGCCATCGCCACGGGGGAGATGGACGTCGTCTCCGACACCGTGCCGCGCATCGCAGGCCATCGCGCCCAGGACCTTCCGGGCTGGCTGGCCGCCAACCCGGATGCCTGGGCGCACCTCCTCATGCCCTAGCGGGGCCGGTGTCCCTCGATCTCGACCGCCTGCTGATAGGTCGGGCGGTTGATCCAGGGGATGAGCGGTTGGGTGATGCCGCCGAGGGCGCGGAAGCTGACGGCGTCGTAGCACGTCTGGTCGCCGTCGCGTTTGGCCTTCACGCAGGTCGGGTCGCCGGTGTAGAGCGTTGAGGCGGGCACGGCGAGCGCGGCCTTCAGGCTCTGGCGGAGTGCGGTGCGACAGTCGGCCAGGACGCCCTTGCCGCAGAACGTGCGGGCGTATCGCTCCTTGACCGGTTGGTCGAGGATCGTCATGAGGTCCTTCTTGGCGTAGCCGTACCAGCCCTCCTGGTAGGCCGAGCCGAGATGGTCTCCGTGGTTGTTGGGGGCGTTGTCCTGGCCGTGGGGCAGCGTCGCGAAGATCGTCGTGCCCAGCGTCGGCTGGAACTGCGCCTTCATCCACAGCGGCCACCACGCGTCCATGATCCGGACGGCGTCGGCGTTGTCATACGCGCCGTTGTTGTCCTTGTCGCGGCGCTGGGTCCCGGCCTTGACCCAGGCCTTGAGGGTCTGCACCGCGGACTTCAGCGCGGGGTCGGACGGGTTGCCGATCACCTGCAACGCCAGCGGCAGGACCTCCTGGCCGCGCAGGTCGGTCGTGCCCGCCTCCTCCATCGCGTCGACCAGCCCGGGCAGGTCGAGCTTCTTGTTGCCCTTGAGTCGCTGCTCGATCTGGCGGTCGAGCATCTGGGAGCGGAAGACCGAGCTGAACAGGTTGGAGTCGGCGCCCGCGAAGCCCTTGGCCTGCTTGTTGTTCCAGGAGGTGATCCAGTCCTGGTTGGTGACCTGCGGGCGCTCGGCGGCCGGCGTGTAGTCGGCCAGGTTGGTCTCCGGGTCCCAGCCCTTCCAGGTGTTCGCCGGGCTCATCGGGAGTTGGCCGGTGGTGCCGGGGGCGCGGACCGGGTTGTTGCCCGAGTTGAAGTAGGCGATGTCCTTGTCGTCGGCGTAGAGCCAGTTGAAGGTGTAGCCGATCTTGGCGGCCGCCTTCTTGAAGGACGTGGCGTCGTGGACCTTGTTGGGGTCGTTGAAGTCCGAGAAGCCGCGGGCCGAGTCGACCTCGTGCTGATAGGTCGAGCGCAGCGAGGTGAAGAGCACCGGCTTGCCGCCGACGGTGCCGCGTGCGCGGACGATGCCGAGCTTGGTGCGCAGCACGCGCAGCGTTTGCGTTCCCGGCGCGGTCTGGTCGGCGAGGTTCGGCGTCCAGGTGTTGGTGCGCTCCAGCACCTCGATGGGCAGGCACTGCCCGCGGAAGAGGTAGTGCTGGTCGTCGGTGCAGGTCGGCACCGCGAAGGTGTCGATGATGTCCTGGCCTGCGGAGGTCGCCGACCACGCGTAGTCGCGGCCGTGGCCGAGCTGGACGAAGAGGTTGACGCCGGCGAAGGCGGCGCCGCGGGCGTCGATGCTCGGCGCGTGGATGTCCTCCTCCATCAGGATCTGCGGCGAGAAGTAGCCGACCTGCGGGCCGAAGACCGCGAGCGGGTGGCCGGACTTCGACTTGGCCGCCGAGACGACGAGGGCGTTGGAGTTGGCCTTGGGCAGCGAGATCAGCCCGTCGAGGCCGCTCGGCGTGGGCAGCAGGCCGGTGACGTCGTCGATGATCCCGGTCACCGTGCCGACGACGGTGCTCGCGGGGTCGGTGCTCGAGGCGCCGCCACCGGTTCCCGGAAGCGCGGGCAGGCCGGGCACGATGCTGCTCGCGCCGCCTCCGCCGTCCGCGGGCGCGTCGGTGCCGGAGACGACGATCGGCTCGGGCGTCAGCGAGCCCTCGTCGGGCAGCACCTCGCCGCCCTTGGCGGGGTTCTTTGGCGCCTGCTGGTAGGGGAAGGTGGCGTCCTTGACGGTCGTCGGCGCGTCGGGGTCGTCGAAGGCGGCGAGTTGGGACCAGAGCTTGCGGCCGTCGGCGTCGCCGAAGCGATCCTGCAGGCGCTGGAGGAACTGCGCTATCCCGAGCTCCTGGCCGCCGCCTTTGCCGAAGATCGCGCCGACCAGCGAGGCGGTGGCGATGATGTCGGTGCCCTTCCACGGGTCTGGCCCGAGCACCCGGCCGATCGCGGCGTATTCGCCGGGCATCTTGGTGGGGTCGAGCCGGGCCTCGTCGATGTCCTGGTTGATGCCGGCGACGTACTGGGCGAGGTCGTTCTGCAGCTGGACGCCGTCGGCGCCGTAGAGGTCGTCGAACTGGTCGATCTGGTGCTGGAGGTCGTCCTCGGTGTAGGGCGCCAGCGACCACTGCTCCTGGTCCATGGCACGGTTGCCCGGGGCGCCGCCGGCGAAGGACGACAACTGGCCGCGGCCGAGGTGGCGCAGCACGTCGATGAAGAAGAGGCGGTCCTGGGCGGCGGCGTAGCCGGCGCCGAACATCGCGCCGGCGCGGGTGGCGCCGTAGATGTGCGGGACGCCGAAGCCCTTGTCGCGGACGATCGTCACGTCGGCGCGCGGGCTGATCGTCGTGGCGACGTCGCCGGCGCGGACGCCGAAGGTGGAGTCCTTGTAGTACTTGGAGAGGTCGGCGGCGGTCAGACCCGGCGTGGCGCGGACGAGGTCGGCGTACATCGACAGCTGGTCGCTGTTGTGTGCCGGCCGCGCGCCGGTGGTGAGGAACGAGCCGAGCTGGACGAGGTTGGCGAACCCGTTCGTGCCGGGCGGCAGGACGTCGTGGAAGCCACCCTTGCTGTCGTCGTTGGTGCCGTAGGCCGGGACGGGCACGGCGGCGTGGACCGCCGCCGGCGTGGCGACGGCGATCGACAGAACGGCGGCCGCAACCCCTGCGGCGACCTTTGGACCTCTCATACAGCGCTCTCCCTCAGCGGACCGACCCACCATGCTCAGGAAACCGGTTGTTCCCGATTCGGCGCGTGCTACTCATGCGGCGGTGTCCCCGCGGATCCGCTCACCGTGGCGGGCGGCGAGGTCGGTCACGGTCTCCAGGAAGGTGACGATGGTCGCCAGCTCCGCGGCGCTGAAACGCTGGACCAGGGCTTCCTGCCAGTCGCGCATCAGTGGACCCCAGATCGTCTCGCTGCGCTCGTAGTGGCGATCGGTGACTTCGAGGTTGACCTTGCGGCGGTCAGAGGCGTCGCGGACGCGGCGGGCCAGGCCGGCGCGCTCCAGGCGATCGGTCACGGCTGTCACCGCGCCGGTCGTCAGCCCGGAGGCGGTCGCGGCTCGCCCGCGGTCAGGCCGCCGTGGCTCTGGATCAGGTCCAGGCAGCGCAGGTCGGTGAGGCTGATGCCGAGGTGCGCGGCGGCGAGGGCGTCGAACGCGCTCTCCTGGCTCGTGCTCGCGCGGTAGGCGGCGATCAGGCGGCCGATGGTCTGATCCTTGGTCTCTCTTGACATGTAATCCTCTTAGCTATTAAGATACTTCTCGTCCAAGGGAGTCTTGCGGCTCTCCCAGCAAAAGGCAAGGAGTAGGCGATGAACGGTCAGCTCACGATGAAGCTGGAGCTCGTGCAGGTTCCGGTCACCGATGTCGATCGCGCGAAGGCGTTCTACGTCGCGGCGGGATTCACCGCCGACCACGACCACACCGTCAGCGACGAGATCCGCTTCGTCCAGCTCACGCCGCCGGGCTCGGCATGCTCGATCGCCATCGGTCGCGGGCTGGGCGAGATGGCGCCCGGATCGGTCGAGGGGCTGCAGGTCGTGGTGGAGGACGCCGAGGCGGCACGTGCGGGGCTGGTCGAGCGTGGGGTGGAGGTCTCGGAGGTCCAGGACTTCCCGTGGGGACGGTTCGTCTTCTTCGCCGACCCGGACGGCAACGGGTGGGCCGTGCAGCAGCTCAACCGGGCGAGCCAGGAGGTGTCGCCGGTCTGACGCCGAGCTCCCGATGCGTCGCACCTGTGCCGGCTGGCTGTGGCGCCGAACGACGTTCGGTCGCTAGGACGCACCAATGGTAACGACGCCTCAGCCGAGCAAGTCGACCGGGAGCCGACGGCAGCTGGCCGATGCGCTCCCGTTGGTCGTCCTCGGCGTCGGCTTGCTGGTCGTTGCCATCGTCATCGTCACGTCGAAGGAGCAGCCGATCCTAGGGGGGATGCGGACGGCTCTGAGCAACGTGTACCTGCCCCAGACGGTCGGCACATTGCCGCCGTTTGTCCAATGGCCGCCGACCGACCCGTTCAGCCCGGATCTCGCCCATCGGTCCTGGTTGCTGACGATGGTCTTCGATGTCACGTACCTCACCTCGACGGTGGCGATCGGCAGTCGGGCTGTCCCGGCGATTCGTGGTGATGACCACTGGCCGGCACCTGTGCGACTGCTCGCGGGTTTCCTGCCCGGATATCTCATGACGCTCGCGCCGCTGCAGCTGCTGTTCGCCGCAGCGCGGGTACCGACGGCGTCCTGGATCGGGCTGGCCGCCATGCCGACCTGGGCGATTGTGCTCCACCGGCGTGCCTTGATTGCGGGTGTGCGCGGCCTGCGGCCGCGGTTCCCGGCGCGCAACGGCGCGACGGTCGCCGTGGGCACGGCCGTTGCGATGGTCGTGGTGGCGGCGATCCACCGGCTCCAGCAAGGGGTCTTTCACCTCACCCAGGACTCGATCGCCTACTTCCTGGTAGGCGGTGTCGCACAGGTCCAGGGGACGTATGGCGAATACCTGCTCCACTGGAAGACGCAGACCGACGAGTGGCTGTTCAACGCCCCGCTGATGTTCGCCGACGGCGGCAACGGCGATCTCTGGTTTCCGTTCTATCTCACCCAGAGCGTCGGCCTTGCGAGCTTTCTGTGTCTGGTCTACGGCATCGTGCACCGCATCGCCCGGCGACGAAAGGTCCTCGCCGGATCGCTGGCCGCCGCAGCCGTGTTCGGATCGACGCTGGCGATCTACCCCTGGGCATACGTCATGATCGTCGGCGGCGGCCAGCCGGTGATCGCGCTGGGACACCCCGGGCGGCTCGTCGGGATCATCGCGCCGTGCGCGGCATTGCTGATCATGTGGAGCCCACGCAAGTCACCGCTGTGGGCATTGGCGCTCATGACGCTGGGACTCGGGTTCGTCACGCTCAACGACGTGCTGTTCGTCGGCCTGGCCGTGACGGGTGGCCTGCTCTGGCGCATGCTTGGCGGGCGTCCCGGCGTGATCCAAGCGCCGGTGGTGCGCGTTGGCGTGCACACGACCGTGCTGCTGGCGCTGGCGCTGCCCATCGTCGCCTTTTCGTTCACGAGCTATGGCGCCGAGCCGGCGGCGCCGATCGTCCCGACGCTGCTCCTGGTCGCGGCGTGCGTGGCGGCGCTGGCCGGGGCGGTCCTGATCGCATGGGGCACGAAGAAGACCGAGCCGCGGACGACCGGTGTTCGCTCGCTGGTCTGGTACGGAGCTTGGGCCGTGACCGTGGTCGTCGGCATGCTGTTCTCCGACAATCTCGGAGGCAGCAGGATCGGTGAGCGCGTCCACCATCTCCTGGCGCCGCTGCTTCCCGGGTTCAACGGTGTCCTCCTGAACCGCACCGTGCTGACCGACGGAGCTTTCAACGGGCTCTCCTTCGCCACCTTCTCGCAGGGCGGGTGCGACACGAACACGTCGTGCGGCAGCATCCCCAACTTCTTGATGGGCTACGGCGTCCTCTTCTCGCTCATCCTCGCAGCGTGGGTGGCGTACGGGCGACTGAGGCCCGACGCCGAGATGACCAATCGGCATCGGGTCGCGATGCTGGTCGGCCTCGCCGCGCTGCCGCCGGCCATGATCCTCGTGTTCTTCTCGGGCGCGGAGAAGTACCAGGCGGGCATCTTGACCCGCATGCTCGAATGGCCGTACTACACGCTGCTGGTCCTCGGAGTAATGGCCTTCTGCGAACTACGGCAGCGGTGGGTCGCGATCGCCGGCGTGAGCTTCCTTGCGATCTGGACGATCGTCCCGCTCCTCAGCTCTGAGTGGCCGGTGCAGATGGCGCGCAACGTCGAGTTCTACCTCCAGAGGTTCGGCGTGCTCTGACGCGGCTACGCGGCGGCTTCCCGTTCGTAGTCGAGCTCGGTGCGGACGCCGAGGCCGGCGAGGATCGCCTGCGCGGCCTCCAGCGACGGCGCGTCGGCGACGGCGGCGGCCAGCCGTGCGGCGCCGGCGATGGCGATCAGCGGATCGAAGCAGACGAGGCGGCCGCCGTCGGTGGTCAGCGGCACGGAGCGCCGGCCGCCGCGGATCGGGATCAGGCCGGTCTCGCCGCGGGCGCAGCGGACGGCCATCGCGCTGGCCTCGGTGGTGACGTGCGCCAGCGCGCCCTCGACCAGGTCCAGGGCGGCGGCCGGCAGCGGCAGGTCGCCGAGGCCGCCGCCGGCGGCATGGACCTCGGCGAGGCGCTCGAGCACCTCGGCCGGCGTCAGCTCGCCGTCGCAGCCGATGCCGAAGACGATCCCGATGGTCGGCGTGGCCATCCGCAGCGCCGCGGCCAGGACGGTCGCGTCGGCCAGCGGGCTGGCCAGCCCGGGCTCGTGGCCGTGGGCCAGGACGTCACCGCCGACGTCGAGCAAGACCACCAGGTCGCATCCGAGCTGCGCCGCGGCGGCGTCAAGGCCGGCCGCGATCGCCGCCGGCCCGGGGTTGGGGTCGACGAGCACGACGGGCTCGCCGAGGAACGCGGCCATGTCGGCCTCGCAGAAGCGAAAGCCACCGGGACCCACGGTGTCTGGGCCCGCGAGCGCGACCGCCTCATGCAGGCGCTGGGCGCCGGAGATCTCGTCCAGCCGACGTGGGCCGGGCAGCGGGTCCACCGGCCGGCGCTCCCAGGTGATGCCGCCGACGATCGCGTCGGTCCCGAGCGCGCGGGCGGCCTGGGCCGCGGCGAGCGCGCCCACGACATCGCCACCCCCGCCGATGCCGACGACCAAGATCCGCTGAGCGGCGGCGACCAGCTCCCTCGCTCGCCGCCGCTCTGCGGTCACGTCAGGTACTGCTAGACCAGCGCCGGCACGCGCGCGTCGCAGATCTCGGCGATCTGCTCACGGGCGCGGTCGAACTCGTCGTCCGACAGCACCGGGGTGCCCTCGAACGGCAGGTCGCGCGTGATCTCAAGCCACGAGCGACAGCCGGCGAACTCGTCCTTGACCCGCACGGTGACCGGCCGCGGGATGCGGTAGGCGCGCAGGAGGACGACATGCAGTGGATGACGACGCTTCCACGCCAGGCGCTTCTCGGCGTAGTCGGTCGTCCATACGTAGTAGGGGGACAGCTCAGCGACCGTTCGGGGGTCGGTGATCGTCCAGCTGGCAGCCACCTCGGCCCATGCGCGGATGCGCACACGGTCGGGCTGGCCGATGCCACCATCGCGAGTCAGCGCATGAAGCGGCGGCTCGCCATCCGGCCAGACGCCCTCTTCGAGGGCGCGGCGGAGCTCCGGCTGGTGCGACGGGCGCACCAAGTCGTAGCGCTGGTGGTCAAACGTCGGGTAGAGGAAGAAGCGGTCATGCTCGAGGCTGAAGTTCCGGCGCGGCTCGCCGACGCCACCCTTTCGCAGGGTGATCAGCTGCTCACCTTCGGCAAGCGCGCGGACAGTGACCGCCCATTCCTTGATCGCAATAGGCATAGAGGGGGTTTCAGAGAGAAATTAGACGACAGAAATCCCGCGCATCAACCGATACCCGGAGACGCGACGGGAGGGACATCGATTGTGGCACGCGATGTGAAGATTCCAAAATCGTCCTGCAAATTACAGGTTTCTTTCCGGGGTATCTTGGCGCGTAGGCGCTCAGAATGAACGTCCGCGTGCGGTCAAGCGTCGCCGATGCGCAGACCAGCGAGACCCTCGAAGGCCTCCACGATCGAGGCGAAGTCGGCCTCGCCGTAGCCACGGCCGACCGCCGCGACGAGCGCGTCACGTGCGGCATTTGCAGCGGGAAAGGGCACGCCGGCAGCCTGGGCCTCCTCCAGGCAGAGGCGCACGTCCTTGAGCATGTGATCGGTCTTGAAGAGAGTGTCGTAGGCGTGTTGCGCGCATCGGCTCGGCCTTGAGGGTCACCATCGTCGAGCTGCCGCGGAGCCCGCGCCGAGGATCTCGATCAGCGCCCCGAGGTCCACCCCGGTGCCTGCGCCCATGACCAGCGCCTGCGCCAGCGTCGCCGCGTTGGCGGCCGACACCGCGTTGTTGATGAGCTTGATGACCTGGCCGTGGCCGAGCTCGCCGACATGGACGATCGTCTCGCCCATCGCCGCGAAGGCGGGCCGGGCGCGGGCGAACGCCGCCTCGTCGCCGCCGGCCATGATCGTCAGCGTCCCGCTCTCGGCCTTCGGCGAGGAGCCGGTCACGGGCGCGTCGAGGAAGGCATGATCGTGCTCGGCGAGCGCGGCGCCGATGCGACGCGCGTCGGCGGGCGCGATCGTCGACATGTCGATGAACAGCGTCTGCTCCGGCGCGCCGGCGATCGCGCCGTTCTCACCGAGCAGGACCGCCTCGACCTGGGCGCCGTCGACGACCATCGAGATGACGATGTCGGCGCCCGCCGCGGCGTCGGCCGGCGTGGCGGCGGCGCGCGCGCCCTCGTGCTGGTCGGCCCACGCCTGCGCCTTGCCGGCGGTTCGCGTCCACGCGGTCACGGCAAAGCCCTCGCGCTGCAGGTTCGCGGCCATCCGCGAGCCCATGATGCCCAGTCCCAAGAAGCCGACGCTCGTCATGGGCGCGACCCTAGCGACCGCGCCTGGCGCCGCTCAGGCCGCCGCAGCCTCGAGGCCCAGGCGATGGGCGACCGCCGCTGCCTCGGTGCGGCTGCGCACGTCGAGCTTGGCGAGGATCCGCGAGACATGGACCGACGCGGTCTTCTCGGCCATGAACAGGCGCTCGCCGATCTCGCGGTTGGTGGCGCCGCGGGCGACGAGGCAGAGCACGTCGCGCTCGCGCGGCGTGAGGCCCAGCTCGGCGACGGGGTCCTCGACCGCGTCGACCGCCTCGGTCACCGGGTCGGAGTCCGGCGCCGTCTCCAGCCGCAGGCGGCCCCGCCGTGCGAGCGCCACCAGCTCGTCGACCAGCCAACGCGCCTTCAGCTGTCGCGCCAGCGCCAGCGCGTCCCGGCCCGCCGTCTCGGCGCCTGCGCGGTCACCGACGATCAGGCGCGCCTCGGCCTCGCGCCAGCGGACCCGAGCCACGCGGAACGGCCGGTCGATCACGACCCAGACGTCGGCGGCCTGTGCCCACAGCTCCGGGTCGGGCGTGCCGGTCGCGGCGGCGGCCTCGGCGTCGGCCACCAGCACCAGCGCCGCGGCCTCGGGCATGGCGGCGGCAAACGGGCGCGACGCCGCCTCGCGGGTGCGTGCCGCCCAGTCGCGGGCCGCGGCGATCGCGGCGGCCTCGTCTTCCGGGCGGCCGAGGTCACGGGCCTGCTGGGCGGCGTCGGCCTCGACGCCTGCCGCCGCGCCGTAGATCCGGGCCAGGCGCGCGCCGTCGTCCATCGCGTCGCTGTCGACGAGCCGCTCCAGGCCGGTGGCGATGGCGGCGCGCGCGGCATTGATGTTGCGCTCCCGGCGCTCCAGCCCTGCCAGCAGCGCGGTGACCGGCGCGTGCCACTGCGGCTCGTAGGAGCGGGCGATGAGGTCGCTGGCGACCTCCAGGCGGCTGCGGGCGTCCGCGTGGTCGCCGCGTGCCATCGACAGGTTCGCGCGCATCACCTCGTAGTTGACGCGGATCGTGCCCTGGGCGCCGCGGCCGACCTCGGGCGAGGCGAATGCGTCGGCCTCGTCCCACAGGCCCAGGTCGTAGGCGATCTCGGCTTGGGCCAGGACCAGGCAGGCGTCGCTGTGACCGAGCTCGCGCAGCTCGCGGTGACCCTCGGCGAGCAGCGCCCGTGCCGCGGGCGTCTCACCCGTCTGGTGGAGCGCCTCGGCGAGGTTCGAGTAGCCGCGCACGAGCTGCTCAAGATCGCCGTCCTCGCGCGCCAGCGCCAGCGCCTCGCGCAGCAGCGCCCGGCCGCGCGCGGTGTCCTCGCCACCACGCAGGCAGATGCCCATCGTGTTGAGCGCGTGGATCCGGACCGATCGCGCGCCGACCGCGTCGGCGACGTCGAGCGCCTCTTGGGCCATCGCCCGCGCGTCGGCGTGGCGGCCCCAGAGCATCAGGCCCGCCGCCTTGGCGGCGAGCAGCTGCGCGCGCTCGGCGCTCGGCGGCGCTGCTGGCAGCAGCGCCAGCGCGGCGTCCCATGCCTGCAGCGCGATTTCGCCCTTGCCCTGCGACCAGCGCGCCTTGCCCAGCCGTCCGAGCAGCAGCGCGGCACGGGCAGGCTCGGCGTCCTGATCGAGCTCGTGCAGCGCGCGCTTGAGCAGGACGATGCAGCGGTGGTGCTCGAGCTGGTGTGCGTGGGCGGCGCGCGCGAGCAGCGTGACGTGGTCACAGCCGGCGAGCGCTGCCGGCTCGGCGACGCGCTCCCACAGCTCCAGCGCACGCTCGTACAGCGCGGCAGCCTCGCGCTCGGCGTGCGCGCGCTCGGCGGTCCGGGCGGCGCGGACGGCGGTGCGCAGCGCCGCGGGCTGGTCACCGGCGGCGTCGAAGTGGTGGGCGATCTCGGTGGCGTGCTCCAGGCTGACGCACGGCTCGGTGGCGGCGCGCGCCTCCAGCACGGTCGCCAGCCGTCGGTGCAGGCCGCTGCGCTCGCCGGGCAGCAGGTCGTCGTGGACGACCTCGCGCAGCAGCGCGTGGCGGAAGGCGAGGTGGCCTCCGGGCTGGGTGACCAGGACGTGGTGGGCGATCGCGTCGCGCAGGGCGTCGCGCAGCGCGCGGGCCTCCAGGCCGCTGGCGTCCTGCAGCACGTCCTGCTCGATGCGCTGCGCGGCCGAGACCCAGCGCAGCGCCTCCTGCGCGGTCTCGCCGAGCGCCTCGACGCGCAGGATCAGCGCGTCGCGCAGCGACTCGGGCAGCGCGCCGTCGCCCTCACGCTCGGCCGCCAGGATCTCCTCGGCGAAGAGCGGGTTGCCCTCGCTGCGGGCATAGACGCGGTCGAGCAGCTCGCTGTCGGGCGTGGCGCCGAGGATGGCGGCCAGCTGCTGCGCGAGCTCCTCGCGGCTGAAGCGCTCGATCGCGATTCGCGCGGCCGCCTCGGTGCGCTCGATCTCGGCCAGGAATGGGCGCAGCGGATGGCGGCGGTGCAGCTCGTCGACGCGGAAGGTCGAGACGACCAGCAGCCGCTGGTGGCAGATGTTGCGCGAGAGGAAGGAGAGGAAGTCGCGCGTGGAGCGATCGGCCCAGTGGAGGTCCTCGATGACGAGCAGCACCGGCGACTCCTCGGCGAGCCGCTCGAAGAGCCCTAGCAACAGCTCGAACAGACGCCCTTGGGCGCTGCCGAGGTAGGGCTCGACCAGCAGGTCGCCGGGAGTGCCGAGCTCGGGGAGGAGACGGGCCAGCTCGGCGCGCGCGGGACCGAGCGCGTCGAACACGGGGTGGCCCTCCCGGACGAGCGAGCGCAGCGCCGAGACGATCGGCGCATAGGGGAGCTCGCTGTCGCCCAGGTCGATGCAGTCGCCCCACAACACCCGTGCCCCGCCGGCCTCGGCGCGGTCGGCGAAGTGGTCGGTGAGGCGGCTCTTGCCGACGCCGGACTCTCCGGCGACGAACACGATTCCCGCCGCGGCGCACGAGGCGCCGGCGGCGGCCAGCGCGCCCTCAAGCGCCGCGAGCTGATCGCGGCGGCCGATGAACGCGTCGCTGGTGACCCGAGCCGGCATGCCCGGGCCATGTTCCCGCACACGTGCGCGGGAGGTGAGGTCGATGGTCTGCGGGTCCACGTCCTACGCGTGGGCCGCGTGGAGACGCGTGTCGCGCCGGCCACGGAGGCGACCGAGGAGGGCCGCACGCTGAGGGGTGCGCGGCAGGGGTCGGCTCCGCCGGCCGGCGCGCATGGCGTCCTCGTCGCGAACGGCGGCGAGAGGCTGGTTGAGGAGGGAGATCATGGACAGCATCTTGCGCCTGAGACAAGCCCGCCACATCGGGCTTACGGTGTGACCTGAGGTGGTTGACCCCTTACTCCGCTGCGGTGACCCCTTACCCCGGCGGGTAGCGTGATCGGTGATGGCCGATTCGAGCAGTCCCGCAGTCCTGCACGTCGCCCTGGCCGGCTACGGCGTGGCCGGTGCGAGCTTTCACGCGCCGCTGATCGCGGCGACCGACGGGCTGGTGCTGCAGGCCGTCGTCACGCGCGACCCGGAGCGCCGTGCGCAGCTGAGCGCGCGACATCCCGGCGTGGTCGCGGTCGATGCGCTGGCGGATGTCGTGACCGACGTCGACCTCGTCGTCGTGGCCTCGCCCAACCTCTTCCACGTCGACCTCGCGCAGACGGCGCTGGATGCGGGCAAGCACGTCGTCGTCGACAAGCCGCTGGCGGTCACGAGCGCGCAGGCGCGGGAGCTGGCGGCGCAGGCCGAGGCCGAGGGCGTGGTCCTGACGGCCTTTCACAACCGGCGCTGGGATGACGACTTCCTGACGTTGACGCGGGTGCTGGACGAGGGGCGGTTGGGGCGCGTGCTGCGGCTGGAGTCCCGCTTCGACCGCTGGCGACCGCAGATCAAAGAGGGCGCGTGGCGGGAGGAGGGCGATCCGGCCGACGGCGGCGGGTTCCTGCTCGATCTCGGCAGCCACCTCGTCGACCAGGCGGTGCAGCTGCTCGGACCGGTGAGGACCGTGTACGCCGAGCTTGACGTTCGACGTCCGGGCGCGGTGGTGGAGGACGACGTCTTCCTCGCGCTGGCGCATGAGGGCGGCGCGCGCTCGCACCTCTGGGCGGGTGCCCACGCCGCAGACGCTCCACCACGACTGCGAGCGGTGGGCGATGAGGCGGCGTTCGTGTCGTTCGGCCTGGATCCGCAGGAGGCGGCGCTGCGTGGTGGCGCGTCGCCCCGTGATCCGGGATTCGGCCTGCGCGAGCCGGGGCTCGAGGCGACGCTGCACGACGGCTCGGGCGGCATGGGGGAGCGGCTGACGATGGAGCCGGGGCGGTGGGCGGCGTTCTATGAGGGCGTCGTGGCGGCGATCCGCAGCGGCGGCACGGTGCCGCCGCCGGTGACGGCGACCGAGGCGGTCGGCGTGCTGGAGCTGCTCGAGGCGGCGCGCGAGAGCGCCGCACGCGGGACCATCGTCGCGCTGCGATGAGTGTCGGTGCGTCTGTGTCGAGCAACGGGTCCATGTGACCCATGGCTCGACACGAAGCGCCGGCTACTCGGCGCGGGCGCCGCTCGTCCCGTGACCGCCTCCGCCCGGCGTGTCCAGGCGGAGGCGTTGGCCGGCGCGCAGCGTGCCGCCGGCCTTTGCCGGTAGCGGCTCGTCGTCGAGCAGGTTGCGTCCGCGCGCGCCGTCCTCGCCACCTTCGGCGCCGGGTGGGGCGTGGCGGCGGCGCTCGGTGATGAGCGAGAACGACATGTCGGTCAGCGCCTGCAGCTCACGGATGACGCCGTCGCCACCGTGGAAGGCGCCGGCGCCCCCGCTGCCGCGGCGGACCGCGTACTGGGTGACGCGCAGCGGGAACTCCAGCTCCAGCGCCTCGACCGGCGTGTTCAAGGTGTTGGACATGGCCACATGGACGGCGCTTGGCCCGTCGGCGTCCGGGCACGCGCCCTGGCCGCCGCCGAGCGTCTCGTAGTAGGAGAACTCGTCGTTGCCGAGCGTCAGGTTGTTCATGGTGCCCTGGCCGCAGGCGCGGCCGAAGGCCTTCAGCACGAGGTCGGCGACACGGGAGGAGGTCTCGACGTTGCCGGCGGCGACGGCGGCGGGCGGGGCGGCGTCGAGCAGCGTCCCGTGCTCGGTGATGACCTCGACCGGCCGGTGCGCCCCTGCGCTGGGCGGGATGTCGGCGTCGGTGAGCACGCGCACGGCGAAGAGGCAGGCGCTGCGCGTGACGGCCAACGGGCAGTTGAGGTTGCCGGGGTCCTGGGCGGCGCTGCCGCGGAAGTCGAGGATCAGCCGATCGCCGTCGACGGTTGCGGCGACGCGCAGCTCGAGGTCGCCGTCGATGCCCTCCAGGACGTCGACCGCATGGCGCGTGCCGTCGGGGAGGTCTCGCAGGCAGGCGCGCGTGCGGCGCTCGGCGTAGTCGAGGACCGCGGCGCAGGCATCGCGCAGCCCGTCGGCACCGAGCCGCGCCGCCAGCTCGCGCATCCGGGTCGCGCCGAGGCGGTTGGCGGCCATTTGCGCGCGCAGGTCGGCGCGCCGCTCGGCCGGCTGGCGCATCTGTGAGGCCAGCTCGTCGATGGCGGCTTCGTCCAGGACGCGTGGGGCGATCACGACGCCCTCTTCGTCCAGCGTGCGCGAGTCGAAGGGCATCGACCCGGGCACGCGGCCGCCGACGTCGGCGTGGTGCGCGCGACCGGCCGAGAACCCCAACAACGTGCCGTCACCGTCGAGGACCGGCGTGACGACCGTGATGTCGGGGAGGTGCGTCCCGCCGCGATACGGATCGTTGAGCACCCATGAGTGGCCGTCGGCGTGATCTTCGTGCAGGATCGCCTCGACCGCCGCGGGCATCGCGCCGAGGTGGACGGGGATGTGCTCGGCCTGCATGACCATCTCGCCGTGGGCGTCGAAGAGCGCCGTCGAGCAGTCGCGGCGCTCCTTGATGTTGGCCGAGTGGGCGCTGCGCACGAGCACCGCGCCCATCTCCTCGCAGGCGGCGCGCAGCGCGCCGGTGGCGACCTGGAGGGCGATGGGGTCGAGGTCAGCCACGCTGCAGGATCACCGTCCCGGTCGTGTCGGTCCGCCCGCGCCAGCCCGCGGGCACGACGAGCGTTGCCTCCGGCAGCGCGACGACCCGCGGCCCGGTGATCTCAACGTCCTTGGGTTGCTCGGTCTCCCATGCGACTTCCGGGCCCGGCTCCACGCGGGCGGTGCGGACCGTCACCAGCTCGACCTCGGCACCGTCGTCGCGATAGCCGTAGCGCTCGTCGTGGGCGGCGGCGAAGGCCTCGCGCAGCGTGGTGGCCTCGGGCGCGACATCACGCAGCGACAGCTCGTGGGACTGGCCGCTGTAGCGGACGTCCCAGGTGACCTCGTCGGCGTCGCCGGCGAGCGCGCGCAGGGCCTCGTCGGTCAGCGCCTCACCGCGCAGGAGGACCGAGTGCGCCTCGTCACGGCGTCGCTCGGCGGCGGCGAGGCCGAGCGCACTGAGCACGCCGGCGGCTCGCGGCACGACGATCCGGGTGATCCCCAGCTCGTCGGCGATGGCGGCGGCGTGCAGCGGCCCGGCGCCGCCGAAGGCCAGCAGCGCGAAGCGGCGCGGGTCGATGCCGCGCTCGACGGTCACGACGCGCAGCGCTCGCACCATCTCGGTGTTGGCGACCCGCACGATCCCCTCGGCGCACGCACGCGCGTCCGGCAGCCCCAGCTCGTGCGCGAGCGCGGCGACGGCGCGCTCGGCGGCCTGGGCGTCGAGCGCCACGCCGCCCGCCAACGGGCGCTCCACGTCGAGGTGACCGAGCACGAGGTTGGCGTCGGTGACCGTCGGCTCGGTCCCGCCGCGGCCGTAGCACGCGGGTCCCGGATCGGCGCCCGCCGAGCGCGGTCCGACGCGCAGCGCGCCGCCCGCGTCGCGCCAGGCGATTGAGCCGCCGCCGGCGCCGACGGTGTGGATGTCGACCATCGGCAGCGCCAGCGGGCGCCCGCCGATCTGACGGCCGGCGCTCGCGCGCACGCGACCGTCCTCGACGACGCACACGTCGCACGACGTGCCGCCCATGTCGAAGCACAGAAGGTCGGGCTCGTCGAGCCGCGCCGAGAGCAGCGCGGCCGCTGCGGCGCCACCTGCCGGACCGCCGAGCACGGTCAGCGCCGCGTGGGCGGCGGCGGTGCCGACGCTCGTCAGCCCGCCGCTGGACTGCATGATCGCCGGCTCCGGCAGGCCGTTGTCGGCGGCGCCCGCGACGAGCCGGCGCAGGTAGGAGGCCAGCAGGGGCGAGAGCGCCGCGTCGACCTCGGTGGTCGCCGCGCGCTCGAACTCGCGGAAGGTCGCGGTGACCTCGTGCGACAGCGACACGTGGACCCCGTCGCCCAGCCGCGCTCGCAGCGCGTCGCCGAGCAACCGCTCATGGGCCGGGTGCCGGTAGGCATGCAGCAGGACGACGGCGACCGCCTCGGGCTCCAGCGCCGCGACGCGCTCGGCCACGGCGGCGGCATCGGCGGCGGTCAGCTCGTTGAGCACGCCGTCGGGACCCATGCGCTCGGGCACCGCGACGCGCCGGTCGGGCGGCACGAGCGGTGCCGGACGGTCTGCGCACAGCCGGTAGAGCTCCGGACGGGCCTGGCGGCCGAGCTCGACGAGGTCGACGAAGCCCTCGGTGGCGCAGAGCACGGTCCGCGCGCCGACCCCCTCCAGCAGCGCGTTGGTCGCGACGGTCATCCCGTGCGAGAAGGCCACCACGTCGGCGGCGCTGCGTCCGCCCGCGGCCTCCAGCGCCGCGCGCACCGCGTCGAGCACGCCGCGCGACTGGTCCTGCGGCGTCGTCGGCGCCTTGGCGGTGATCAGCCGTCCGCCGTCGACCAGGACGGCGTCGGTGAAGGTCCCTCCGACATCGACCCCCAGCAGCATCTGGCCGCCACGCTATCGGTGCGGGCCGCGACGTACAGACGCGGGACGCTCCGCAAGAGAGCCGCCCCGCGTCTTCGTGCTGCCTCCAAGCTGGGTGCCGCCTCAGGCGGCGATGGCCTCGCGCACGTCGACTTCCTCGGTCTCGGCGAGGTGCTGGTGCGACGGGCAGTAGCCGTTGAGCGGCAGCGGCATCCGCTGGCATGCGGTGCCGCGACGGGTCGTGGCGCGACACTGCAGCGGCTGGCCGTTGACGTCGATGCCGTTCTGGGGCAGGTTGTCCATCCACTCCTCGGTGCACGCGACGTAGCGCTGCACCACCGTCCAGACGCGCGGCTGCGCGGTCATGGGGAAGTAGCGGCGGATGTCCATGAAGAGCGTCCGCGCCGGCCGGGCGAAGTAGTGGCGGTCGCCGACCAGCCGTTCGATGTTCTGCTCGCAGGCGAGCAGCACGTGGTGGTGAGCGTCCTCACAAACGGACGTGTCGACGTCCTTTGCCAGCTCCCGGTACAGGGCCCTGCTGAACTGGTACATCCTGACCTCCCCTTGACACTGAGGGTTTGTCCTCCTCCAAAACCGATTGCATCGTGCCCCGGCCTCATGAAGCACCAACGCACTGGTTGTTGAATTCGCGTTAAGCGGGTGTCGGCGTTCAGCCAACCGGCAGAGTTGCCGGTCAGGTCCAGGGCTCGAACGCGGGGGAGCCACCGTTGCGGACGACGGCATGGTGGCCGTCGAGAGCGGGATCCGTCTCGGGGTGATCGCTGCGGAAATGGGCTCCGCGGCTCTCCTGGCGCAGGATGGCGCAGGCGGCGACGAGCTGCGCCAGTGGATGCGGGTCGCCGGCGCAGCTCGGCCAGGCCGGCGGCGTCGCGAGTGAGCCCGGCGTGGCGCCAGAGCGCCTCGCGCGTGGACTGGGCCGGTGGGGCGATCGGCCCGGCCTGCGGCGGGTCGGCGGAGGCGAGGTGCAGTCGTGGCTCGTCGAGCCCGGTCAGCGCGGCGCGCTTGCCCTGCACGAAGCACTCGGTCAGCGAGTTGGAGGCCAGCCGGTTGGCGCCGTGCAGGCCGGTGCAGGCGGTCTCGCCGACGACGTAGAGGCCCGGGACGCTGGATGCGCCGTCGAGGTCGGCGACGACGCCGCCCATGCAGAAGTGCGAGGCCGGGGAGACCGGGATCAGCTCGCGCGCGGTGTCCAGCCCCGACTCGCGCAGCGCGCCGACGATGTTGGGGAACAGCATCGGGTCGACGTGGCGCATGTCGAGCCAGACGTTCTTGGTGTCCTGCTCGACCATCTTGCGAGAGACGGCGAGCGAGACCTCGTCGCGCGGCTTGAGCTCCTCGACGAAGCGCTCGTGGTTGGCGTCCAGCAGCGTGGCGCCCTCGCCGCGGATCGCCTCGGTGACCAGGAAGCCCTCCCGTCCCCGGATGCCGGTGACGGCCGTGGGGTGGAACTGGACGAACTCCAGGTCGGCCAGCGCGGCGCCGGCGGCGTGGGCGAGCATCAGGCCGATGCCGAGCGAGCCAGGCGGGTTGGTCGTCCGCGACCACAGCGCGGCGGCGCCGCCGGTGGCCAGCACGGTGGCGCGGGCGCGGATCGCGCGGCCGTCCTCCAGGACGACGCCGACGCAGCGGCCGTCGACGGTCCACGGCGCGGCGGCGCGCGCCTGCTCGAGGACCTCGATGCGCGGCTCCTCGACCACGACCGCGCTGAGCTGGCGCACGACGCGCCGGCCGGTGGCGCTGCCGCCGGCATGGACGACGCGGCGGTGCGAGTGGCCGCCCTCGAGGCCGAGCGCGAGCCCGCCCTTGCCGTCCCCGTCGAAGGCCACGCCGAGCGCCTCCAGCTCACGGACGGCGCGCGGCGCCTCGCGGCAGAGCAGCTGGGCGGCGCTGCGGCGGACCGCGCCGCGTCCGGCGATCTCGGTGTCGCGCCGATGCTGGTCGGGCGAGTCGGCGGGATCGAGCGCGGCGGCGAGGCCACCCTGGGCCCAGTAGCTGGCGGTCTGCGCGAGCGGCGTCGCGGAGACCAGCGCGACACGCGCACCCGCTTGGGCGGCAGTCAGCGCGGCGTAGAGACCGGCCGCGCCGGCGCCGACGACGGCGACCTCGGCGTCGACGATGGAGGGGGGTGCGCCCACGCCGGTACCGTACTCGCGAGATGGCCGCGCCCGTCCTGTTCCACCATCCCTCGTCGTTGCAGCACGACCCGGGGCCGCACCCCGAGCAGCCGGCGCGGATCGTCGCGATCGAGGAAGCGCTGGCGGCGCACGGCTGGCTGGGCCTCGAGCGACGGCTGTCGCCGCAGGCCTCGCGCGCGCAGCTGGAAGCGGTTCATCCCGCGTGGCTGATCGACGAGGTGCAGGAGCTGTGTGCGGACGGCGGGGGCGTGATCGACGCCGACACGATCGTGTCGTCCGGATCGTGGGAGGCCGCGCTGCACAGCGCCGGTGGGGCGGTCGCGGTGGTTGACGCGCTGCTGGGTCGGCGCCGAAGACGCTCCGCGGCTGGCGATCTCGGCCCACCGTCCGCCGGGCCACCACGCCGAGATCGACTGCTCGATGGGCTTCTGCCTGTTCAACAACGTCGCGGTCGCGGCGCGTCACGCACGCGACGCGCACAGCGTCGAGCGGGTGCTGATCCTTGACTTCGACGTCCATCACGGCAACGGCACGCAGGACGTCTTCTTCGCGACCGACGAGGTGCTGTTCGTCTCGATCCACCAGTGGCCGCTGTATCCGGGCACGGGCGCAGCGGAGGAGACCGGCACGGGTCCGGGTGCCGGCTACACCGTCAACCTGCCGGTGCCGCCGGGCTCGGGTGACGCGGCCTTCGGGTCGCTGGTCGAGCACGTCGCGGCGCCGCTCGCACGCGCCTACGCGCCGGGGCTGATCCTCGTCTCGGCGGGTTTCGACGCCCACTCCGACGATCCGTTGGCCGGGTGCGAGGTGACCGACGCGGGCTACGCGACGATGGGCGCTTCGATCCGGGCGCTGGCCGATGCGCTGGACGTGTCGGTCGGCGTCGTCCTGGAGGGCGGCTATGACCTCGGTGCGCTGTCGCGGGGACTGATCGCGCTGCTCGAAGTGCTTGGTGACGACGGTCCGGTGAGCGCTCCTGCTCCGCCGATGCATGCGCTGAGCGAGGGCTTCCTCGAACGGCACGCGGCCCTGTTGCTGGGCTGAGCCGTTGCTCTAGCCCGTGCTGCCCGGGATCGCCGCCGACGCGGCGGAGGTCGCGGTCGCGGCGGGCGGGGTCGGGACGGTCTGGGTCGCGACGGTCTCGCTGGGCTGGGCGGGCGCGGTGGTCGCGGCGCTGACGCTGCCGTCGTCGTTGGTGAGGCTCGTGAAGGCGAAGGCGAGCGCGAGCCCGGCGAGCAGCACGACGACGGCCACGAGCGCCATCGGCGCCCGCCAGTTCGGGGTTGGGGCCAGGCGCGTCCGCGCGGGCGCGCCACACTCCAGGCACCAGTCCTGCTCGGGCGCGACGTTGGCTCCGCAGCGCGGGCAGCGCAACGGCACGGGCTGGGGCCCCGCGGCGTGCGAGGGACCCTGGTCGCTCATCAGCGCTCCGGGTGCTCGCGCGGGGCGAGCGGGTCGCCGCTCGTGAAGGCTTGCGTGCCCGCCTGCTGCTCGCCGCCGTTGCCGTTGGCGTCCACGAACGTGTGCGCTTGGGTGGGCTGGTCGGTTGCCTGCGGTACGACGTCGGCGATCGGCGCCTCGGGCTGGGCGGTAGGTGCCGGTGCGGGCTCTGGCTCGGGCTGCGGTGGGGCGGGCGGGGGCGGGTTGCCTGCCAGCGCGCCGGAGACCGGCGTCGAGCCCTGCTCGGTGACGCTCAGCGGCAGTGCCTCCTGGGCGGGGTCGACGCTGTGCGCAGCGACCGCCGGTGCGGGTGCTCCACCGACCTCGACCATCGCGAGCGGACCGCTGAACTGCGTGCCGCACTGCGGGCAGAAGCGCGCGTCGCTGCCGTGGAGGGCGCCACAGCGCGGACAGGCGGCGACGCCGGGCTCGCGCAGCTCGATGATGTCGCGGCGCTCGTCGAGCACGCGCTCGATCGCGCGCAGCTCGCGGTCGACGGCGTCGAGCGCGGCGAGCTTGCCGAGCACGAGCTCGTCGTTGCGACGGGCGAAGCGATGGAGGTCGAAGGCGAGGCCGCCGAGGTCGCGGAAGCCGAGCTCCCGGACCCGGCGCAGGTAGCGCAGGCGCCGTCGCAGCCGTCCGCGATCACGGAAGCTGGGCCGGGTAGGTGCGACGTCCTCGGGCGCGAGGCCGGCGGGAAGCGCTGCGGCGGGCGGCGCCTGCGGGGGCGCCACGATCGTCGGCTGCGACTCCTGCGGGCTCGGGTCGGGCGGACGCCGGCTGGAGCGGATGCGGCGGAGGGGACCCTTCATAGGAAGAAGGCGCCTCTGCGGCGCCGCTCAGGACGATACCAGCGACTTCCGACGCCGGCGCTGCGCGGAATCGTCACGTCCGCGCGTAGATCTGTCACGCGCCGGCGCCCAGCATCTCGGTCACTCCCGTTCACCCGCATCATCTGGAGAGACGCATGTACCGCGCCATTGGTTTCGCTCACGCGACCGTTCATCACAACCTGCAGCGTGCCCACCGGTTGGCGGGCGCACGCGAAGAGGGGCAGGGGACCGTCGAGTACATCGGCCTGATCCTGCTGCTGGCGGGCGTGATGGTCGCCGTCGTCAAGGCCGGCCACGACAGCTCGATCGCCTCGACGGTCGTCAAGAAGGTCCAGGACTCGATCGACGGCGTCGGCCAGGCGCCGAGCGCCAAGCGCTGACCGCGCGCGTCGGCGGTGGGTGCGACGTCCATGACGCCTACGATGGGCTCCGTGCCCGCCGCCGACCCGCGCGATCGCCCCATCGCCGTCTTCGACTCCGGTGTGGGCGGCCTCACCGTGTTGCACGAGCTGCTGGTCTCGCTGCCCCAGGAGGACTACGTCTACCTGGGCGACAGCGCCCGCTTCCCGTACGGCCAACGCAGCGTGCAGGAGCTGGAGCGCTTCGGCATGGACATTGCCGAGGAGCTGGTCGCGCGCCGCGCCAAGCTGCTGGTCGTCGCCTGTAACTCGATGACGGCGGCGGCGCTGCCGGCGCTGCAGCAGCGGATGCAGGAGACGACGCTCGGCGTCGAGGTCATCGGCGTCGTCAAGCCCGAGGCGGCACAGGCCGTGGCCGTGACGCGCAGCGGACGCATCGGCCTGTTGGCCACACCTGCGACGGTGGACTCCGGCGCCTACGAGCGCGCCGTCGCGGCCGTCGACCCCCATGTCGACCTGGTTGCTGTGGCGTGCCCCGACCTCGCGCCGCTGATCCAGGACCCGCCGGGTGGCGAGCTGTTCTCCCATGAGCTGGAGGCGGTGGTGCGCGGCTACTGCGCGCCGCTGGTCGCCGCGGGCGTGGACACCGTGATCCTCGGCTGCACGCACTACCCGCTGGTGCGCTCGATGCTGCAGCGGATGCTCGGGCGCTCCGTGACGATCGTGACCTCCGGCGCCGCGCTCGCCCGACAGGCCGAGCATGCTCTCGGCTCGCGCGGCCTGGCGTCGCGGCGCGAGGGCGAGGGCACGTACTCCTTCCTGTGCACCGGTGACGCCGAGGCGTTCCATGCGCACGGCACCCGCTTCCTGCAGATGCCGCTCACCGAGGTCGAGCACGTCGAGCTCGCGCGGCTTGAGACCACGACTGAGGTGTCCGCATGGCCGCGACCGTGATCCGCTCCTATGACCGCGCCGCCGATGCCCTGCGGCCGGTAACGATCGAACCCGGCTTCGTGCGGACCGCGTCGGGCTCGGCACTGATCTCGATGGGCGAGACGCGCGTCATCTGCACGGCCTCGGCCCAGACCGGCGTGCCGCGCTGGCGGATGGGCAAGGGCCTGGGCTGGGTCACCGCCGAGTACGGGATGCTCCCGGCGTCGACGGGCGAGCGCAAGCAGCGCGATATCACCAAGGGCCGGGCCGACGGGCGCACGGTCGAGATCCAGCGGCTGATCGGCCGCTCTCTGCGCAGCGTCGTGGACTTCGCCGCGCTGGGCGAGAACTCCATCTACCTGGACTGCGACGTGCTGCAGGCCGACGGCGGGACGCGGACCGCGTCGATCACCGGCGCCTACGTCGCGCTCGCGCTCGCCTGCGAGCAGCTCATCGCCGCCGGCACGATCGCCCGCTCGCCGCTGACCGGCTCGGTCGCGGCGATCTCCTGCGGGATCGTCGACGGCGTGGCGCTGCTCGACCTCGACTACCCCGAGGACTCCTCGGCCGAGGTGGACGCCAACGTCGTCATGACCGGCGAGGGCGGCCTGGTCGAGGTGCAGGCGACGGCCGAGGGCACGCCCCTGAGCCGCACGCACCTCGACGAGCTGCTGCATCTCGCCGAGGCCGGCATCGCGCGGCTGCGCGTGCTCCAGGACGAGGCGATTGCCGCCGGCCGTGCCGGCGCCATCGGCTGAGACCAAGATCATCATGAAGCTCGTCCTCGCGACCCGCAACGACCACAAGGCGCACGAGTTCGCGGCGCTGCTGGCGCCCCACGAGGTCGTCGCGCTGCCCCCCGAGGTCGAGCTGCCGCCCGAGACCGGCACCACGTTTGCCGAGAACGCGCTCGGCAAGGCGCGGGCCGCGGCCGCGGCGCTGGGCACGGTCGTCATCGCCGACGACTCGGGGATCGAGTCCGCCGCGCTCGGCGGGCGTCCCGGTGTCTACTCCGCCCGCTTTGCCGGTGAGGACGCGACCGATGAGGAGAACCTCGCCAAGCTGCTGGCCGAGGCGCCGGCCGGGAGCGCCCTGGCCTACGTCTGCGTGATCGCGCTCGTCGACCCCGCGGCGGGCACCCAGCTGCTCTTCGAAGGTCGCTGCACCGGCACGCTGGCCGCTCAGCCGCGTGGGGACGGCGGCTTCGGCTATGACCCGGCGTTCCTGCCCGACGACGAGATCCCGCCGCCTGCAGGCCGCACGATGGCGGAGCTGACGCCGGCCGAGAAGGGCGCGATCAGCCATCGCGGCCGTGCCGCGGCGCTGCTCGCCGAGCACCTGGGGCCATGAGGGCGTCGCGAGCGATGTCCACCGCGGCCGAGGTCGGCAGCTCGGCCCGCCCGCCCGGGCCGGGCTCCGCCGCACCCGACCCTGCCAACGCATCGGCGCCCGGCGTTCTGCGTTCTGCGCTGGGGTCGGTGTTCGCGGCCGCGTTCCTGGTCACCCTCAAGCTCGTCGCCGGCCTCATCTCCGGCTCTCTGGGCCTGGTCGCCGAGGCGGTGCACTCGGGGACCGACCTCGTCGCCGCGCTGCTGACCTTCCTCGCGCTTCGCGTCGCGATCCGGCCACCGGATCGCGACCATCCCTACGGCCACGGCAAGGCCGAGCACCTCGCCGCGCTCGGCGAGGGCGGGTTCCTCGTCCTCGCCAGCGCGTTCATCGGCATCCAGGCGCTGGCGCGGCTGATCGAGGGCGGCACCCACCACGTCGACGCCAACGGCTGGATCTTCGGCGTGCTCGCCGTCGTGCTGGTCGTGGACGTGTCGCGGATGGTCGTCTCGCAGCGTGCGGCGCAGCGCCATGGCAGTCCCGCGCTGGCCTCCAACGCGCTGCACTTCGCCTCCGACATGGTCGGCACGATCGCGGTGCTGATCGGCCTGCTGCTCACACGCGCCGGAACGCCGGCGGCCGACTCGGTCGCCGCGCTGGTCGTCGCGGTGCTCGTCGTCGTCGCGGCCGCGCGGCTGATGCGCCGCAACGTCAACGTGCTGATGGATGCCACCCCCGAGGAGGCGCAGGCCGCGGCGCGTGCGGCGATCGCCGATGCCGAGCCGGAGATCGAGCTGCGCAGGCTGCGGGTGCGCGCTGCCGCCGGGCGCAACTTCGTCGAGGCGACGGTCGCCGTGCCGCCCGACGCGGCGCTGGGGGAGGGGCACGCGGTCGCCGACTCGATCGAGGACGCGGTGCGCGATGCGTTGCCCGGCAGCGACGTCGTCGTCCACGTCGAGCCCGGGACCGGCGAAGGCGACTTGCGTGAGCGTGCCAGCGCGGCGGCGCTCACCGTGCGCGGGGTGCGCGAGGTCCACAACGTGCGCGTGGTCGACGTCGACGGCGACCCCGAGCTGTCGCTGCACCTCAAGCTGCCCGCCGATCTGGACCTCGGCACCGCGCATGACATCGCGTGTGCCGTCGAGGCCGCGATCCACACCTCCGTGCCGGAGGTCGTCGACATCTACACCCACATCGAGCCGCTCTCCACCGACGCCGAGGGCGCCGAGCCGCAATGGGCCGAGGTCGCCGAGGAGGAGCGGATCGTGCGCACCATCGTCCGCGAGCTCACCGGCGGCCAAGCTGAGGCGCTGCGCTTCCGGGCCGGCGACGACGGGCTCGTCGTGCTGCTCACGGTGCGCCTGGACGGCGCGCAGACGCTCGACCAGGCCCACGACGTCGCCAGCGAGCTCGAGCGCCGGATCCGCGACCAGGCGCCGGCCATCGACGAGGTCATCGTCCACACCGAGCCCGGCGAGGCCCCGCCGTCAGCGCAGGTTGATCGCGGCTGACGCCGCGACGGCCACGAAGAGCGCCGCGTAGCCCTGGTAGTGCGACAGCAACATGACGAGCGCTCCGATCAGGAGGGCCGCGACGGTCACGAGCCAGGCGATGCGCTGCAAGGTCATCGAACGCGCATTCTTGCTGGTGGCGCCGACACCTGCTGCGCCGATCCGTCCGACTCCCGCACCACACTGCCCGGCCGACCGCGGCGCAGGCGCTCACAGGAAGCGCTGCTAGCGTCGCCCGCGCCCAGGATGTCGACAGGAGGACCGCAGTGACGAAGAGCGAGTTCGTCGATCACGTCGCCCGGAAGGGCGACCTCGAGAAGAAGGAAGCCGCCGCGGCGGTCGACGCCGTCCTCGGCGTCATCGAGGAGACGCTCGCCCGCGGTGGCGAGATCACCTTCTCCGGCTTCGGCAAGTTCCACGTGGCCGAGCGCAGCGCCCGTGATGGCGTGCATCCCCGCACTGGCGAGGCGATCCAGATCGCCGCCTCCAAGGTGCCGCGCTTCACGGCCGGATCCGGCCTCAAGAAGGCCGTCAAGGGCTAGCGCTGCCTGACGTTCATGTAGCCGATCGGCTGGCCGCCGCCGTGGTCGAGCGCGAGTCGCAGATCGTGCTCGGCCTCGATCCCGATCCGCTCAAGCTCTGGCCCGAGGCAGAGGACGCCGCCGCCGGCGTGCTCGGCGGCGCGCCCGCGGCCCGTGCCGCGGCCGGGGTCCTCGCCCACTGCCGCGCGGTCATCGATGCCGTCGGCGACGCCGTCGTCGCCATCAAGCCACAGGTCGCCTGCTTCGAGCGCCTCGGCGCGCCCGGGTGGAACGCGCTGGCGGCGACCATCGAGCACGCCCGTGCCGCCGGTCTCGTGGTCCTCGCCGACGGCAAGCGCGGTGACATCGACGTCACCGCCACCGCCTACGCCCAGGGCTTCCTCGGCGCGACCCCCGGGGACGGCGTCATCCCCGGCCTCGGCGCCGACGCGCTGACCGTCAACCCCTACATGGGCCTCGACACGTTGCGCTCCTTCGCCGCCGTCGGCCGCGCGCACGACGCGGGCCTGTTCGTCCTCGTCCGCACCTCCAACCCCGGCGCTGCCGACCTCGAGGACGAGCCGCTGGCGCGCGGCGGCACCGTCTGGGAGCGCGTCGCCGAGCTGGTCGCCGAGCTCGGCGCCGAGCACCTGGCGCCGCTCTCCGGCCTGAGCGACATCGGCGCCGTCCTCGGCGCCACACGCCCCGAGCACCTGGCCCGGGCGCGCGAGCTGCTGCCCCACGCGATCTTCCTGCTGCCCGGCGTCGGCGCCCAGGGCGGCCGGGTCGAGGACCTCGCGCCCGCCTTCGCGCCCGGCCGCGCCGCCGGCCTGGTCACCGCTTCCCGGTCGATCGTGCGCGCGCACGAGCAGGGCGCCGCCGACGCCTCGCCCGCCGACGCGGCCCGTGCCGAGGCCGAGCGCCTGCGGGCCGCTGCATGGGCGCTGGGCTGATGGCGCGCCGGGGCGTCCAGACCGACCCGCCGCCTATCCTGCGCCCCTGATGCGCCGCCGCTCTCCCGCCCGCTGGCTGGCCCCGCTGGCCCTCGTGACCTGCGCGGTCGCCATCTACGTCGTCGTCGACCACGAGCTCGGCCCGGACTCGAAGTCCGAGACGACCTCGAGCACCACCTCGAAGACCGGCACGAACGCCGACGGGACGACCACGTCCACGACCAAGTCCACCAAGAAGGCCAAGACCACCTACACGGTCAAGTCCGGCGACTCGCTGTCGGTCATCGCCGCCAAGACGGGCACCGACGTCGGCTCGTTGCAGGAGGCCAACCCGGACGTCGACGCCGCCGCCCTGCATCCCGGTCAGAAGCTGAAGCTCCCACGATGAGCCACCGGCCGCTCGCACTGCGGCGGGTGTTGCGGATCCCGTCCGTCCTCGTCGTCCTGGCCGTTGTCGCGCTCATCGCCGCTTTGCCTGCGGCCGCGCACGCGGCCACCGCGCCCCAGCCGCCGCAGGTCCGGGCGCCGGCCGCGATCCTCGTCGAGCCGGCGACCGGCGACGTCGTCTTCCAGCGCAACGCCGACCAGCGTCGGCCGATCGCCTCGACGACCAAGCTCATGACCGCGCTGGTCACGCTCGAACATGCCTCGCTCGACGACGTGATGACCACCGTCGACTACCACGGCTCGCCCGCCGAGTCGCTGGCGGGCTTTCGCGGTGGCGAGCGCGTGACGGTCCGCGATCTGCTGCGCGCGCTGCTGATCACCTCCGCCAACGACGCCGCCGCGACGCTCGCCCAGCGTGTCGCCGGCTCGCGCGCGGCGTTCGTCAAGCTGATGAACGCCAAGGCGCGCCGGCTCAAGCTGACCAACACGCGCTACGCGAACCCGATCGGCCTCGACTCGCCCGACAACTACTCGACGGCGACCGACCTGGCCAAGCTGACGCTGATCCTGCGCCGCAACGCCTTCTTCCGCGAGACGACCAACCTGCCGCGCGTGACGCTGAAGTCCGGCAGCCACCCGCGCACATTCGCCAACCGCAACGTGCTCGTGCGCAACGTGCCGGCGGTCAACGGGGTCAAGACCGGCCACACGAGCACCGCGGGCTACATCCTGGTCGGGTCGGCATCGCGGGCGGGCGTCACGGTCGTTGCCGTCGTCCTCGACGACCCCAGCGAGTCGGCGCGCGACAGCGACGCGCTCAACCTCCTCAAGTACGGCCTCAGCCGCTACCACGTGGTCACGGCGGTCAAGCAGGATCAGGTCGTCGGCCACGCGGCGCTCTCACACCGCGACGAGCAGGTCGACCTCGTCGCCGGGGAGACCGTCAAGCGCACGGCGCGCCGCGGCGACAAGCTGGTCGTCACCGTCACCGGCGCTCCAACCGAGATCGACGGCCCGCTGCCCGAGGGCGCGCGCGTCGGCACGGTCACCGTGACCCAGCGCGGCAAGGTCGTTGCGCGGGTGCCGCTGCAGACCGCCGACGCGGTCGACGCGGCCACGTTCTTCGACCGTCTGCGCGACTGGCTGGGCAATCCGGTGACGCTCATCCTGCTCGGAGCCTTCGCCCTCTGTAGCCTCTACCTCGTGCTGCTTCGGCGGCGCGCGGTGCGGCGCAGGCAGAGGCGGCGCACCGGCAGAGGGGCACCCGTCGCGTGATCATCACCGTCACCCTGAACGCCGCGATCGACAAGTCGCTGTCCGTGCCGAACTTCCGGCTCGGGCGTCGGCATAGAACCGTGGAGCAGCGCACGGCCGCCGGCGGCAAGGGCGTCAACATCGCCCGCGCGCTGAAGACTCTCGGCCAGCCGGTGATCGCCACGGGCTTCGCGGGCGGGCCGACCGGCACGCGGATCGTCGACCAGCTCACCGAGGAGTCGATCCTCAACGACTTCGTGCGCATCCGCGAGGAGTCGCGCACGAACACCGCGGTCTATGACCCGACCAACGGGCAGCAGACCGAGATCAACGAGCGTGGTCCGGCCGTCTCGGCCAAGGAGATCGAGCTCTTCCGCGACAAGCTGCTCTACCTGGCCCGCGGCGCGGACATGGTGGTCATCGCGGGCTCGCTGCCGCGCGGGGTGGAGCCCGACATCTACGCGGGCCTGATCCGCGAGTTGCGCAAGGCCAACGTCCTGACGGTCATCGACACCGACGGCGAGCCGCTGCGCCATGCCGTCCGCGCCGAGCCCGACGTGATCTCGCCCAACGTCCTGGAGGCCGAGGAGCTCGTCGGCCACGAGTTCAACGACGACGAGGATCGGCTGATCGCCGTTGGCGAGATGGTCGAGCAGGGCGCCCGCGAGGCCGTCATGACGCTGGAGGACGGCTGCGTCGCATGTATGCGGGTCGACGGCCATCGTCAGCGCTTCCGCGTGTCGATCCCGACGCGTGAGGCCGTCGCCGGCGTCGGCGCGGGCGACGCGTTCCTGGCGGGCTACGTCGCCGCGCGCTACGCCGGCAAGGCGACGGCGGACTGCCTGGCCTACGGCGTCGCCTGCGGCGCGGAGTCCACCCAGCACCTTGGTGCGGGCCTGGTCGAGCCGCGCGAGGTCGACCGGCTGCTCTCCGACGTCGATGTCGCCGCCGTGTCGGCGTCAGCCGAAGTCGGCTGAAAAGCCGGTCGTCGCGGGGCTGAAGTTCGGTTCCGTACGAAGCCGTTGCTACTCTCTGAAACGCGTGTTTGGTTGCCGCCACACCACGCCGCAGCGCCCATCCTGGACCCCGCACGCGCGGGGTCTTTTCGTCCGGCCCCAGACCTAGGATTCGCCCAATGGAGATCGAGATCGGCCGCGGGAAGAAGGCCCGTCGCGCTTATGGATTCGACGACATCGCGATCGTGCCCTCTCGGCGCACACGCGACCCTGACGATGTCGACATCTCCTGGAAGCTGGGGGACTACCGCTTCGAGCTGCCGCTGCTGGCCTCGGCCATGGACGGCGTCGTCTCCCCCCGCACCGCGGGGCTGATCGGCAAGCTGGGCGGCCTCGCCGTCCTGAACCTCGAGGGCATCTTCAGCCGCTACGAGGACGCCGACGAGCAGTTGGAGCGCATCGCGCAGCTGCCCAAGGAGATCGCGACGCGTGAGATGCAGGAGATCTACAGCGCGCCGATCGACGAGGACCTCATGGTCCAGCGGATCCGCGAGATCAAGGAGCAGGGCGTCGTCACCGCCGCCTCGCTGACGCCCCAGCGCGTCAACAAGTACTACGAGAAGGTCCTGGACGCCGGCCTCGACATCCTGGTCATCCAAGGCACCGTCGTCTCGGCCGAGCACGTCTCGCAGACCTCCGAGGCGCTGAACCTCAAGGAGTTCATCGCCGATCTGCCCGTCCCCGTCGTGGTCGGCGGCTGTGCCAGCTACCACACGGGCTTGCACCTGATGCGCACCGGTGCGGCCGGCGTGCTCGTCGGCGTCGGCCCCGGCGCGGCGTGCACCACGCGCGGCGTGCTCGGCGTCGGCGTCCCGCAGGCGACGGCGATCGCCGACGTCGCAGGCGCCCGCTCGCAGCACATGCTGGAGACCGGCGAGTACGTCCGCGTCATCGCCGACGGCGGGATGCGAACTGGCGGCGACGTCTCGAAGGCGATCGCCTGCGGCGCCGACGCGGTCATGGTCGGCTCCCCGCTGGCACGCGCTCACGAGGCGCCGGGCCGCGGCTTCCACTGGGGCATGGCGACCTTCCACCCGACGCTGCCGCGCGGCGCGCGCGTCGCGACGGTGCAGAACGGCACGCTGGAGGAGATCCTCGTGGGCCCCGCCCGCGAGAACGACGGCACGTTCAACCTCATGGGCGGCCTGCGCACCTCGATGGCCACGACCGGCTACCAGGACATCGCGGAGTTCAACCGGGCAGAGCTGATGATCGCCCCGTCGCTGCAGACCGAGGGCAAGCAGCTGCAGTCCTCCCAGGGCGTGGGCATGGGCTCGCGCGGCGCGGCGGCCTCGGTCAACGGGCCGGCGGCGCCCAATGCTGCGGCCGGCGAGAAGACCCCCGCGCTGGCGGGGTCGTAGGACCGTGACCTGTCTGACGCGCCCATCGTCGGCGCTCGCAAGGAAGAGCGCCGGACATCGTGCGCCAGCACCTGTCCGGTGTGATGACGCCGCGAGCGTCGTCGAGGGGCCCGTCAGATGACCGACCACCTCGTCACCGCCAGCACGGCGGCCACGGAGCTTGCCGACGAGTCGGCGCCCGTCGACCGCCCGACAGCGGTCGACGAGGTCGTCGTCCTCGACTACGGCGGGCAGTACTCGCAGCTGATCGCGCGACGCGTCCGGGAGTGCGGGGTCTTCAGCGAGCTGCTGCCCCATCACGTCGGGGCTGAAGAGGTCCGCAAGCGCAAGCCCAAGGGCCTGATCCTCAGCGGCGGCCCCGCGTCGGTCTACGCCGACGGCGCGCCGAAGCTCGACCCGGAGCTGCTGGAGCTCGGCATCCCGGTGCTGGGCATTTGCTATGGCATGCAGCTGCTGGCGCTCAAGCTCGGCGGCAAGGTCGAGGGCGCCGAGGTCGGCGAGTTCGGCCGCTCGCAGCTGACGGTCCGCGAGAGCGGGACGCTGCTGGCCGGCCTGCCGCTGGAGCAGTCCTGCTGGATGTCGCACCGCGACACGGTCTTCGAGGCGCCGCCCGGCTTCACCGCGCTGGCGTCGTCGACGGCGTCGCCGGTGGCGGCGTTCGAGTCCGTCGAGCGCGGGATCTACGGGATCCAGTTCCACCCCGAGGTTGTCCACACGCCCTACGGGACCGACGTCCTCAAGAAGTTCCTGGGCGACGTCTGCGGCGCCGAGCTGAACTGGTCGGCCGCCTCGATCGTCGAGGAGCAGATCGCGCGCATCCGCGCCCAGGTCGGCGACGCGAAGGTCATCTGCGGGCTTTCGGGCGGCGTTGACTCCTCGGTCGCCGCGGTACTGGTGCACCAGGCGATCGGCGACCAGCTCACCTGCATCTTCGTCGACCACGGCCTGATGCGAAAGAACGAGGGCGAGCAGGTCATCAAGGCCTTCCGCGACCAGTACAAGATCCCGCTGGTCGCCGTGGACGCCGAGAACCGCTTCCTCGACAAGCTCGCCGGCGTGTCCGAGCCGGAGGCCAAGCGCAAGATCATCGGCGCCGAGTTCATCCGCGTCTTCGAGGAGGAGGCCGCCAAGATCGGCGACGCGAAGTTCCTCGTCCAGGGCACGCTGTACTCCGACGTCATCGAGTCGGGCGGCGGGACGGGCGCGGCGACGATCAAGTCCCATCACAACGTCGGCGGCCTGCCCGAGGACCTCGAGTTCGAGCTCGTCGAGCCGCTGCGCGCGCTCTTCAAGGACGAGGTCCGCGCCGTGGGCGCCGAGCTCGGCCTGCCCGAGCGTCTCGTCTGGCGCCAGCCGTTCCCGGGCCCGGGCCTCGCGATCCGCGTCGTCGGCGGCGAGGCGACCAAGGAGCGGTTGGACGTCCTGCGCGACGCCGACTCCATCCTCCAGGACGAGATCCGCAACGCGGGCCTGTACCGCGAGCTGTGGCAGTCCTTCTGCGTCCTGCCCGACGTCCGCACCGTCGGCGTCCAGGGCGACGAGCGCACCTACGGCTACGTCGTCGTCATCCGCGCCGTCACCTCCGACGACGCGATGACCGCCGACTGGGCGCGTCTGCCCTACGACCTCCTCGAGCAGATCGCCTCGCGGATGATCAACGAGCTGCGCGAAGTGAACCGTGTGGTGCTGGACATCACCAGCAAGCCCCCTGGCACGATTGAATGGGAGTAGCGACCGGCGGATGAACGCGGACGGTGGGTGTACTGTCGCCCGATGTCCCGCTTCATCGTCCCCACCGCTGTTGCGCTGAGCCTCGCGCTCGCGACCTCCGCCTCCGCCGCTCCCAAGACCGTCAACAAGGTCCGCACCGGGCCGGCGGGCGCGGAGTTCTACACGCCGCCGTCGCCGTTGCCGGGCAAGAAGCACGGCGACCTGATCTGGGCGCGGACGCTGACGGGGCCCGCGGTGGCGCCGGGTGCGTCGTCGACCAAGGTGGTGCTCTACCGCTCCCAGGGCGTTGACGGCAAGGCCGATGCGGTCTCGGGGATCGTGTCGATCCCGAAGGGCAAGGCCCCCAAGAAGGGCTGGCCGGTCATCACCTACGCCCACGGCACGACGGGCATCGCCGATCAGTGCGCGCCCTCGCGCGACGCCGTCGGCACGCCGGTGCATCCCTTCAACGCCTACATCCTGCCCTTGATCAGCCGCTGGCTGAAGGCCGGCTACGCGGTCGTGCGGACCGACTACGAAGGGCTGGGCACGCCCGGTGTGCACCCGTATCTCATCGGCAACTCGGAGGGTCGCGCGACGCTGGACATCGCCCGCGCCGCCCGCGAGTTGGACCCACGCCTGAGCAAGACCACCATCATCTCCGGCCACTCCCAGGGCGGTCACGCCGCGCTCTTCGCCGCCGCGCTGGCGCCGAGGTGGACGCCGGATCTGAAGGTTCGCGGCACCGTCGCCTTCGCGCCCGCGTCGCACCTCGACGACCAGATCCCGCTGACCAGCATCCTGACCACGCCGGGCGGCGGCCTCAGCGGCCTAATCGCCGACATCGGGCGCGGCATCGTGACGGCCAACCCGTCGTTCGACCTCGGCGCGGTGCTCAGTGACCAGGCCAACGCGCTCTACCCCCAGACCGAGACGCAGTGCCTGCCCGAGCTGTCGGCACCGACCTCCTTCGGCGGTCTCTCGCCCAAGGCCATCTTCAAGGACGGCACCGACCTCGCCCCGCTGGCCAAGCTGCTCGACGTCCAGGACCCGTCGCACCTGAAGATCAAGACGCCGCTGCTGATCGACCAGGGCAGCGCCGACAGCACCGTCCTTCCGGTCTTCACCGATCAGCTCGCTGGCGAGCTGATCAAGAACGGCAACAAGCGCATGACCTACACCAAGTACACCGGCGTCGACCACGCGGGCATCGTGACCGCGGCGGCCAAGGAGGCGACGGCCTGGATCGCCAAGCGGCTGAAGTAGCTGCGGCTAGCCCGAAGCGGTGACCCGGAGGACTTCCTCCGGTGACGTCTGCCCGAGGCGGATCTTGTCGAGACCGTCCTCGCGCAGGCGCTTCATGCCCTTGCTCACGGCGAGGGCGGCGATCTCGTCGGCCGAGGCGCGGCGCAGGACCAGCGCGCGGATGTCCTCGTCCATCCTGAGGATCTCGAAGATGCCGAGGCGCCCGCGGTAGCCGGTGCCGTTGCAGCGATCGCAGCCGCCGGGCTGGCAGGTCTCGACGTCGCCGTCGACCTCGAAGCCGTTGGTGCGCATGACCTCGGCCTCGACGACGATCGACTTCTTGCAGGAGTCGCAGAGCTTGCGCGCGAGGCGCTGGGCGACGACGCAGTCGATCGCGCTGGAGAGCAGGAACGGCTCGACGCCCATGTCCAGCAGGCGCGAGACGGCGTTCGGCGCGTCACGGGTGTGCAGCGTCGACAACACGAGGTGGCCGGTCAGCGCGGCCTCGACGGCGATGTGCGCCGTCTCGCCGTCGCGGATCTCGCCGACCATGATGATGTCCGGGTCGGCGCGCATGATCGCCTTCAGGCCGCCGGCGAAGGTCATCTTCGCCTTGGCGTTGATGGCCATCTGCTTGACGCCGTCCATCCGGTACTCGACGGGGTCCTCGACGGTGACGATCGTCCGGTTGCCGTTGTTGACGTGCGCCAGGCACGAGTACAAGGTGGTGGACTTGCCCGAGCCGGTCGGGCCGGTGACCAGGACACCGCCGTAGGGGCGCGCCATCGCGGCCTCGACGTTGACGCGGTCCTGCTCCAGCATGCCGATCTGCTCGAGGCCCACCGGGGCCGAGGAGGAGTCCAGGATGCGGGCGACGATCGCCTCGCCGTAGACCGTCGGCAGCGTCACGACGCGCAGGTCGATCTCGTGGCCGTCGATCAGCAGCGACACGCGGCCGTCCTGCGGCGTGCGGCGCTCGGCGATGTCGAGGTTGGCCATCACCTTCATGCGCGAGACGACGCCGACCGACATGCGGCGCGGGATCGTGACGGCCTGGTCGAGCATGCCGTCGACGCGAAAGATGACGTGCATGTCCTCCGAGCCGGGATCGAAGTGGATGTCGGAGGCCCCGCGGCGGATCGCGCGCTTGAGCACCGAGTTGACCAGCTTGATGATCGGCGCCTGGTCGTTGGAGCCGAGGTCGGTGACGTCGTTGTTGGGGACCGAGAGGTCGACCTCGCCGGACTCCTCGGTGCCGTCGTCGGAGAGGTCGGGGAGGTCGTTGCCGAGCTTGACGCTGAGGCGGTGGATGTCGTCGTAGGCGGCGACGACCGGGCGCACCGCCATGCCGGTGATCATCGTGACGTCGTCGATCGCCAGCATGTTGGCCGGGTCGGCCATGGCGAGCAGGAGCTGGCCCTCGTCGTCCTGGCCGACCGGGATCGCGTCGTAGCGGCGCACGAAGCCGGGGTCGACGAGGCGGGCGAGGTCGGTGTCGATCTTGAAGATGGCGAGGTCGACGCGCTCGATGCCGAAGCGCTCGGCGAGCACGCGCGCCAGCTGCTGGGGGGTGAGGACGCCGTCCTCGATCAGCATGCGGCCGGTCAGCCGGCCCGACTCGCGAGCGTGCGCGACGGCGCGCTCGACGTCCTCCTCCTTGGCGAAGCCGAGCTCGACGACGACCTGGCCGATCAGGCGCGTCGAGCGGCCGCGCGACAGCGGCGGCAGGATGCCGGGGACGTCGGAGATCGGCGCGACGTCGGCGTGCAGATGGGAGATCGCGGGCGAAGAGGTGTTGGGAGGAGGGACCGACACACCCCGTACGTCGGCTGTTCTCATACCCGGGTCCAGCGCCTGGACGGACGTTCGAGTCCTCGCCGTCGGCGCGCGGACCGCGCAAACGGCGTTGCGCACCCCGATCGGCCGAAACGCGGCGCACCCACGCAGGCGCTAGACTCCTCCGGCTGGATCGGGTCGTCACGCGGCCCGCTGAGGTTCGGACCATCTCCCCGAGATCCGCGTCCGGGCCCGAAGCCCTATCATCGTCCGTCGCCGCGCGCCCTGACGCGCGGCTTCCTTACGCCGTGAAGACCTACGTCGCCAACTCCACCACCGCTGAGCGCAACTGGCTCGTCGTCGATGCCAACGGGCAGACCCTTGGTCGGCTCGCCACGCAGCTCGCCGATGCCCTGCGCGGCAAGCGCAAGCCCGAGTACACCCCCCACGTCGATACCGGTGACTTCGTCATCGTCATCAACGCGGAGAAGATCTCGGTAACCGGCAACAAGCGCGCCGAGAAGCTCTACTACCGACACTCCGGCTACCCCGGCGGGCTCAAGTCCCGCACGCTGGAGGAGATGTTGGAGCGGCGCCCCGAAGAGGTCATCCGGCTCGCGGTCAAGGGCATGCTGCCCCGCAACCGCCTCGCCCGCAAGCAGCTGACGAAGCTGAAGGTGTACGCCGGCGCGGAGCATCCGCATGCCGCGCAGCAGCCTCAGCCCTTGGAGATCAAGTCTTAGGCATGTCCGACCAGACGCCGCAGGATCCGCAGGACGAGCAGGAGGCCACGACGCCGGAGGTCGGCGCCGAGGCTCAGGCCGAAGCCCCCGTTGAGGAAACCCCGGCCATCGAGGCCGAGGAGACCCCTGCGGCCGAGGAGGCTCCGGCGCCCGTCGCCGAGGCCGACGAGGCTCCGGCTGAGGAGGCGCCCGCCGAGGCCGCGCCGGTGGCCGAGGCCGCCGAGCAGGTCGAGGAGGAGCTCGAGGACGACGAGGAGCCTGCCGCTCCGCGCGTCAAGCCCGCCATCCCCGGCGCCGATCTCGAGGTCGACATCGTCGTCGACGGCGACGATCGCGGCGGCCGCGTCTGGTCTGAGGACGAGGATCCCGACGGCGAGGAGCCCGAGGCCTCCGGCGACGAAGAGGACATCGTCGACGAGCAGCCGATCACGGCCCAGATCCAGCTGGCCGACGACGCGCGCTACCGCGCGACCGGCAAGCGCAAGACGGCGATCGCCCGCGTGATCCTGAAGCCCGGCACCGGTGCTTACACGATCAACGGCCGCACGCTGGACGACTTCTTCCCGCGCGCCACGCTGCAGAAGACGATCCGCCAGCCACTGGAGACGGTGGGCTACGAGGACCGCATGGACGTCATCGCCCGCATGCACGGCGGCGGCGTCTCGGCCCAGGCGGGCGCGCTGCGCCACGGCATCTCCCGCGCGCTGCTGGAGGCCGACCCGAACCTGCGCACCGAGCTCAAGCGCCGCGGCTTCCTGACGCGCGACGCGCGCGCCAAGGAGCGCAAGAAGGCCGGCCTCAAGAAGGCCCGTAAGAAGCCGCAGTTCAGCAAGCGCTAGGCGGCCTGCTTTGAGCCGCCGGCTCTTCGGAACCGACGGCGTGCGCGGCGTCGCGGGCGAGGTGCTCACCGCAGAGCTCGCCCTCGCGCTGGGCCGTGCGGTCACGGTCCAGTCGCCCGCGCCACGCCCGCAGGTCCTGGTCATCCGCGACACGCGCGAGTCGGGCGAGATGCTCGAGGCCGCGCTGGCCGCGGGCATCACCTCGGCCGGCGGCGACGTCCTGCTGGGCGGCGTGCTGCCGACGCCGGCGGCGCCGTTGCTGCTCGGCCGCTACGGCTTCGACCTCGCGGCGGTCATCTCGGCCTCGCACAACCCGTTCGCCGACAACGGCATCAAGTTCTTCGGCCCGGACGGCTTCAAGCTGTCTGACGCCGACGAGGCGGCGATCGAGACGCTGCTGGACGAGCAGGCCGACGCTGCGGGCGATGGTCGCACCGCGCCGCCGGCCATCGGCCGTGTCCGGCAGTTGCACGGGACCCTCGAGGACTACCTGCGCGAGCTGCAGACGCGCTTCGGCGCGCTGGACCTCACGGGCGTCGACGTGGTCCTGGACTGCGCACACGGCGCGACCTACCAGGCCGCGCCGGAGATCTTCCGTCGCCTCGGGGCGACCGTGACCGTCCTGGCCGACGCGCCCGACGGGCGCAACATCAATGCCGGCTGCGGCTCGACGCACCTCGACCTGCTGATCGACACCGTCCGCGAAGGCGGCCACGACCTCGGCTTCGGCTTTGACGGCGACGGCGACCGGGTGCTGGCTGTCGACCGCCACGGCGTCATCGTCGACGGCGACGAGCTGATCGCCCTGGCGGCGCTGAGCCTGCGCGAGCGCGGCCGTCTCACCGGCGGCGTCGCGGTGACCGTGATGACCAACTACGGCTTTCACGCGGGCATGCGCGAGGCGGGCGTCGACGTCGCGATCACCTCGGTCGGCGACCGCTACGTCCTGGAGGAGCTGCGCAACCGCGGCTGGTCGCTGGGCGGCGAGCAGTCGGGCCACATCATCGACATGGGCTTCGTCCCGTCGGGCGACGGGATCGCGAGCGCGCTGCTGACCCTCGAAGCGCTGAACGGCGGCGACCTTGCCGACCGCGCGGCGATGGAGAAGATCCCGCAGCGGCTGGTCAACGTTCCGGTTGCCGATCGCGACGCGGCGATGGACAGCGCCGAGCTGGCCGCGGCAATCGTGCGCGAGGGCGAGGAGCTGGAGGGTCGCGGGCGCGTGCTCGTGCGCCCGTCGGGCACCGAGCAGCTCGTACGGGTGATGGTCGAGGCGCCGTCGCAAGAGGAAACCGACGCGGTCGCCTCGCGCCTGGTGGCGCTTGTCGAGGCCATCTCGGCGACTGCGTGACACCATCTGTGACCGCCTTGTGACAATCGTGCGTACATCTGCCTAATTGGCGCGCGTTCTGCCCTGAAGGCCAGGGTTGCAGGAAAGGCGGTTGGTACTCTCGAAGCACGTTCGACGGGTGCCAAGGCCCGTTCGACACCAAGCTTTTCCCGGACCCCCACCAGCCAGGAGGCCCCGCCAATGTGCGGCATCGTCGGCTACGTCGGCCAGCGCCCAGCGCAGGAGATCCTGCTCGCAGGGCTGCAGAAGCTCGAGTACCGCGGCTATGACTCCGCGGGCATCTCGGTGATCGGGGCCGACGGCGAGATCGACTCGGTCCGTGCGGTCGGCAACCTCGCCAACCTCAAGGCCGCGATCGACGCGCAGGACGCGATCGAGGACGAGGGCGGCGTCGCCGTCGCCACGCGCGTCGGCACGACTGGCATCGGCCACACGCGCTGGGCCACCCACGGGCGCGTCAACGAGTCCAATGCCCACCCGCACTTCGACACGACCAACCGCGTCCACGTCGTGGTCAACGGCATCGTCGAGAACTACCTCGCGCTGAAGGTCCGCCTCGCCGACATGGGCGCCGAGTTCACGAGCGAGACCGACGCCGAGGTCATCGCGCACCTCGTCTCCCATCATCTCGCGACCGGCTCGCTTGCCGACGCCGTGCGTGCCGCCTACGCCGAGCTGCAGGGCCACTTCGCGTTCGTCGCGATGGCGCTGGACGAGCCCGACACGCTCGTCGGCGCGCGCAAGGAGTGCCCGCTGATCATCGGCCGCGGCGAGGGCGAGACGTTCCTGGCCTCCGCGATCCCGGCGTTCCTGCTGCACACGCGCAAGGTCCAGTACATCGAGAACGGCGAGCTGGTCGTCGTCACGCCCGAGGGCACGACGTTCCTGACGCCGGAGGGCGACGTCCTGGATCGTGACATCGTCGAGATCGACTGGGACGAGGAGACCGCCGAGAAGGGCGGCTACGAGACCTTCATGCTCAAGGAGATCCACGAGCAGGCCGACGCCGTCGCCGAGACGATCGCCGACCGGACCGTGCGCGCCGACGGCGTGGATCTCGCCGAGGAGGCGAGCTTCGACGAGGAGCTGCTGCGCGACGTCAAGCGCATCATCGTCGTCGCTTGCGGCACCTCGTACCACGCGGGTCTGATCGGTCGCTACGCGATCGAGGAGTGGGCCCGGATCCCGGTCGAGATGGACGTGGCCTCCGAGTACCGCTATCGCAACCCGGTCGTCGGGCCCGGCGATCTGGTCATCGGCATCACGCAGTCGGGCGAGACGGCCGACACGCTGGCGGCGATGCGGCTGGCGTCCGAGCGCGGCGCGTCGGTGATCGCGGTCACCAACGTGATGGGCTCGCAGGCGACGCGGGATGCCGACGGCGTCCTGTACACCCGTGCCGGCCTGGAGATCGGTGTCGCGGCGACCAAGACCTTCGTCTGCCAGGTCGCGGTGATGTACCTGCTGGCGCTGCGGCTGGCCGAGCTGCGCGGGACGCTGGACGTCGAGGACCGCACGCGGCTGGTCTCCGAGCTCAAGCGCGTCCCGCACGAGATCGACGCGCTGCTGGAGAGCCTCGACCTCGACGAGATCGCCCACAACCACTTCGCGCGCGAGTTCTTTCTGTACCTGGGTCGCCACGTCGGGTTGCCGGTCGCGCTTGAAGGCGCGCTGAAGCTCAAGGAGATCTCCTACATCCCGACCGACGCCTATGCGGCCGGCGAGATGAAGCACGGCCCGATCGCGCTGCTGGACGAGAAGACGCCGGTCGTGTGCGTCGCGACCGACTCGCCGATCCTCGACAAGGTGGTCTCCAACGTGCAGGAGGTGCGCGCCCGCGGCGCGCACGTCATCGCGATCGCCTCGGAGGGCAACATCGAGATCGGCGAGCACGCCGAGGAAGTCGTCCGGATCCCGGCGATGGACTGGATGCTGCAGCCGCTACTGGCGGTCATCCCGTTGCAGGTGCTGGCCTACAAGATCGCGCGCCTGCGCGGGTTGAACGTCGACCAGCCACGAAACCTCGCCAAGACCGTGACGGTGGAGTAACAGTGGCGGGCTGCTCGCTGATCGGCCGCTAGGGTCGCAACGATGAGCGGCGTGGGGCTGGACCTGCTGGAGATCGAGCGGCTGGAGGCGGCGCTGGAGCGTCGCCCGGCGCTGGCCGAGCGGCTGTTCACCGAGGGCGAGCGCGCGTACGCGGCCGCGCGGTCGCGGCCGGGGCAGCATCTGGCGGCGCGGTTCTGCGCTAAGGAGGCCGTGGCCAAGGCACTGGCGCTGGAGGCGTGGTCGTGGCGTGACATCGAGGTCGTCAGCGACGGCGGGCCGCCGCGAATCGTGTTGCACGGCGCGCTGGCGGGACGCGGCATCGAGGTGGATGTGTCGCTGACGCACTCGCGGGGAACCGCGGGCGCCGTGGCGATGGTGCGGACATGAGCTCGGCGCTCACCAACCGTGGCGTGGCGTTGGCGGCGGAGTCAGGCGCGTGAGCGCGGGGCTCCCGGACGGGCTGGAGCCGCTGCTGGACGTCGAGCAGCTTCGGGCCACCGACGCGTGGGCGATCGAGGAGCGTGGGATCCCCGGCGTCGACCTGATGGAGCGCGCGGGCGAGGGGCTGTTCGAGACCGTCTGGAAGCACGCCCCGCCGGGGGAGGTGGTCGTCGTGTGCGGCGGCGGCAACAACGGCGGCGACGGCTACGCGGTCGCGCGGCTGCTGCGCCAGGCGGGCCGCAGCGTCAGCGTTCTGCACACCTCCGACCCGGCGAGGCTCACCGGCGACGCCGCCGTCATGCGCGACCGCCTGCCGGGTGAGCCGGCGATGCCGTTCGCCGCCGGCGCGCTCGACGGCGCTGCCGTCATCGTCGACGCCATCCTCGGCACCGGCTTCTCCGGCAGCCCACGCGACCTCGTCGCCGCCGCCATCACGGCCATCAACGGCGCCGACGCGTTTGTGGTCGCCGCCGATGTCCCGTCCGGCGTCGACGCCGCGACCGGCGCGGTCACCGGCGAGGCCGTCCGCGCCACGATCACCGCGACCTTCCATGCCGCGATGCCGGGCCTGTGGATCGCGCCCGGCAAGGCGCATGCGGGCGAGGTCGTGGTGGTCGCCATCGGGATCCCCGAGGGTGGGCCCGCCGAGCCGTGGGTCGGCCTGATCGGGCCCGGGATCCTCGCGACCTATCCGCGGCGCGGTGCCGAGTCGACCAAGTTCGCCTCCGGGCACGTGCTGGTCGCCGGCGGCGCGCGCGGGCTCACGGGTGCGCCGTGTCTGGCGTCGATGGCTGCCATGCGCGCGGGTGCGGGCTACGTGACCGCCTGCGTGCCCGACTCGCTCAACGACATCTTCGAGATCAAGCTCACCGAGGTGATGAGCGCGCCGCTGCCCGACGACGGCGGGTCGCACACCGAGGCCGGGGCGGCCGAGGTGCTGGAGCGGGCGCGTGCGCGGGGTGGGGCGATCGTGCTCGGGCCGGGCCTGGGGCGCAGCGACGGCGCGTTCTCGTTCGCGCAGCGGGTGGCGCTGGGCGCCGGCGCTTCGCTGGTGCTCGACGCGGACGGGCTGAACGCGTTCGCGGGCGACCTCGAGTCGCTGGCGGGGCGCGGCGCCGCCACGATCCTGACGCCCCATGCGGGAGAGCTGGGGCGGCTGCTCGACGTCGACTCCGACGCAATCGCCGCGCACCGCCTCGACCACGCCCGCGAGGCCGCGCGCCGCTCGGGCGCGATCGTCGTCCTCAAGGGCGACGACACCCTGGTCGTCGAGCCCGGCGGCCGCGTCGGCATCTCACGCGGCGGCTCGCCCGCGCTGGCGACCGCCGGCACCGGCGACGTCCTCTCCGGGGTGCTCGGCGCCTTCCTGGCGCGAGGGATGGAGCCGTTCGAGGCCGCCTGCGCCGCCGTCTTCGCGCACGCGGAAGCCGGCAGGCGCGCTGCGAGCGCCCTTGGCGGCCCCGACGGGGTTGTCGCCTCCGACGTGGTCGAGCAGTTGGCGCGCACGCTCGACTGACCCGCTGGGCGAGTTGCCCGGCAAGCTGTCCGTCAACTCGACCACGGGTGCGCTCGGGCGGCCCAGACGCTCGAATAGAGTCCTCGCACGCAATGGCCACCGTCGCCGACATCTTGGAGCGCTGAGCGTGGCGGTCCGCGCGCTGGCGCGCGTGAACCTCAGCGCGATCGAGCGCAACGTCGCTCAGCTGCACCGCGAGGCGCCGAAGGCCGCGCTCTGCGCGGTCGTCAAGGCCGACGGCTACGGCCACGGGATGGTCCCGAGCGCGCAGGCGGCGCTGCGCGGTGGCGCGACCTGGCTCGCGGTTGCCACGGCACTGGAGGCGCGCGAGCTCCGGGCCGGCGTCGGTGATGAGGTCCGGATCCTGGTGCTCGGTGCGCTGAGCGACGAGGAGCTGCCGATCGCGCTGGACGCCGGCGCCGACGTGTCGGTCTGGACCGTGGAGCGGGCCCAGGCGCTGGTCGCCGCCGGCCGACCCGCGCGGGTGCACGTCAAGCTCGACAGCGGGCTCGGCCGTCTCGGCACGCGCGACCCGGAGGAGGCCGACGCGGTCGTCGCCGCCATCGACGCCGCCGAGGAGCTGGAGCTGGCCGGCGCATGGACGCACTTCGCCACCGCCGACGAACGTGGTGACGCGTTCTTCGGCGAGCAGCTGGCCACCTTCAAGGCATGGGTGGAGCCGCTGCGCGCCGCCCATCCCGGCCTGCTCGCCCATGCCGCCAACAGCGCGGCGGTGTTGCGCGATCCGGCCTCGCACTTCGACCTCGTGCGTTGTGGCATCGCGATCTACGGGCTGGATCCGTTCGGCGAGGACCCGGCCTCGCGCGATCTCGAGCCCGCGCTGGAGCTGGTGTCCTACGTCGCGGCGCTCAAGGCCGCCCAAGCGGGGGAGAGCGCGGGCTATGGCCGGCGCTTCGTGGCCCAGCGCGAGACGCTGCTGGCAACGGTGCCGATCGGCTACGGCGACGGCTATCGCCGCGCGCTGACCAACAAGGCCCCAGCGCTGCTGCACGGCCGCCGCATCGATCTGGTCGGCACCGTGTCCATGGACAACGTGACCTTCGACGTGGGTGCCGCCGGCCTCGGCCCCAAGCTCGGCGACGACGTCGTCCTCATCGGCGCCCAAGGCGCCGAGCGCATCACCGCCGAGGACCTCGCCCGCCTGATCGACACCATCAACTACGAGATCACCACCGGCATCACCGCCCGCGTGCCACGACTGCACCACCGAGACGGGGAGAGCGTCGCGGAGTGAGCGGCGAGGCGCTGGACGCTGCGCGGGGTGCGCTGGCCGGCGTGCCGGCGTGGATCGTCGGCGGGGCGGTGCGCGATGAGCTGCTGGGCCGGCCGACCGCCGATCTCGACCTTGTGGTCGACGGCGATGTGCGGGCGCTGGCCAAGGCGCTGTCGCGCGCCGCGGGCGGCCCGGCGTTCGAGCTGTCAGACGCCTTCGGCGCCTGGCGGGTCGTGGGTCCCGAGCACCGCTGGCAGGTCGATGTCATGCGCTTGCAGGGCGCCTCATTGGCCGAGGACCTCGCCAAGCGCGACTTCACCATCAACGCGATGGCGCGGCCGCTGGCCGGCGGCGAGATCGTCGACCCTCACGGCGGCGCCGATGACCTCGCGGCGCGCCGCCTGCGGGCGGTCGGACCGTCGAGCTTCGACGACGATCCGCTGCGGACCCTGCGCCTCGCGCGCTTCGCCTGCGAGCTCACGATGGAGCCCGACCCGGACACCGCCGCCGCGGCGACCTCCCGGACGCCCCGAATTGTCGACGTCGCCGCCGAGCGCGTCTTCGCCGAGCTCAAGCGCGTCATCGCCGCCGATCGCGTCCTCGACGGCCTCGCGCTCATGGACAGGCTCGGCCTCACGCCGCACGTCCTGCCTGAGCTCAGCGCCCTGCGCGGCGTGCAGCAGAACCGCTACCACCACCTCGACGTCCACGACCACACGCTCGAGGTCCTCGCCGAGACGGTGGCGCTGGAGCGCGAGCCGGGCGCGGTCCTTGGCGCCGAGCTGGACGCGCCGCTGCGCGCGTTCCTCGCCCAGCCGCTGGCCGACGAGCTGACCCGCGCCACCGCGCTGCGCTTCGGCGCGCTGCTGCACGACGCCGCCAAGCCCGAGACCCAGGCCTTCCACGACGACGGCACCGTCCTCGGCTTTCCCGGTCACGCCGACCTCGGCGCCGAGCGCGCACGTGCCGCGCTCACCCGACTGCGCACGAGCGAGAAGCTGCGCGCCCACGTCGCGCTGCTGGCCCGCCACCACCTCGGCCTCGGCTACCTCGTCCACCAGGCGCCGCTGGACCGCCGGACGATCCACCAGTACCTCGTCAAGACCGCGCCGGTCGAGGTCGACGTGTCGCTGCTCTCGATCGCCGATCGCCTCGCGACCCGCGGCCGCAAGGCCGATGAGGCGATCGCCAAGCACCTCGAGGTCGCCCGCGTCGTCCTGCCCCAGGCGCTCGCCTACGCCGACTGGGCCGCGCAGCCGCCGTTGATCCGCGGCGACGAGCTGGCCCGGGCGCTGGAGATCCGTCGCGGCCCCGAGCTGGGTCGGCTGCTCGCCGCGATCGCCGAGGCCCGCTACGCCGGCGAGGTCACGACGGCCGACGAGGCGATCACGCTGGCGCGCACGCTCACCTAGTCGGCGCTGCGCGCGATCGTCCCCATGACGATCTCCACGCTGTCTTCCACCGACGCGTAGTCCACGTTGTCGGCCGTGTCGGTCGGCCAGTGGTAGTTGGCCGGCACCAGGTACTCGGTGACCGAGCCGATCGCGGCAACCTGGTAGCCCTGGCGCAGCGACACCAGCCCGTCGGTCGCGAAGGTGAAGCGGATGCCGCGCCGGAGATGGACGCCAGCGTCGCGCGCGGCGGCGGCGACGCGCTCCTTCTGCTGGGAGGGGTACTCGTACATCCGCAAGAAGCCCTCGCCCTCGATCAGCAGCAGCTCGGGCGAGCCGACGGTGTCGAGGCACAGCAACGACGTGGACTCCGGGCTCAGCCGTTCGAAGTGGCGCCGCGCGAACGCGAGCATGCCCTCCTGATTGGACTCCTCGGCGCCCGCCGACAGCAGGATCACCCGCACGCCCTCCGGCGGTGGCGCGTCCCGCAGGCGCCGTGCGACCTCCAGGAGCACCGCGACCCCGCTGAGGTTGTCGTTGGCGCCCGGCACCACCGGCTGGCGGATCATGTCCGCCATCACGACCGCGGTGCCGGTCGCCAGCGCGGTCCCGAACGCCGCCGTGCGACGGCCACCGGTGAGCGCGCTCACCGCGACGGCCACCGGGCCGCCGATCACCAGCCCCATCAACGGCGGCCAGCGGTCCGTCCGTGCCATGACGCCCGGCAGCTTCTCCACCATGAACTTGGTGAGCGTCTGATCGAAGATGAACGACGTTCGCGCCGCGTCGTGGTGGGCGTGGACCACCAGCGTGTGGCGCGCGTCCTCCGGCCCGAACTCGGCGACCACGTTGGTGGTCTTCTGGCGTTTGAGCACGCGCCGCAGCGCGCGGCGTCGCCCACCGGTGAGGTCCTGCCAGATCCCGGCGGCCGCGACACCCGCGACCAGCCCGCCCAAGCCGCGCCGGCCTGCCAGCACCGCGACACCGCCCGCGGCGGCGGCCGCGTTGAAGACGCCGAGCGGCGTGAAGTACGTGCCGTGCACGAGCTCCTCGTCGACCACGACCCGCGCGCCGCAGGCCGCCAGCCGCTCGGCGATCCACGCCGCCGCTTGGGCCTCGCCGGGCGAGCAGGGCAGGCGATCGAGCGCCGCCAGCGCCGCCACGTCGGCGTGCAGGGCCTCCTGCGTGGGGGTGCTGACCGCGCCGGACATCGACCATGGAGCGTACCGGTGGACCGCCCCGCGCAAGCTGACCCGAACCTGAACGACGCGCCGCGTGGATAAGGTGCCGCCATGTCCGTCACCGACCCCGACTGCCTGTTCTGCAAGATCGTCGCCGGCGAGATCCCGGCCACGATCATCGCCTCCGACGAGCGGACGGTCTCCTTCATGGACATCAACCCGGCCACGCGCGGCCACGCCCTCGTCGTGCCCCGCACCCATGCCCGCGACCTGCTGGAGATCGAGCCCGAGGATCTCGCCGCGGTGGCACACGCCGGACAGCATCTCGCGCGCACGGCCAAGACGGTGCTGGAGGCCGACGGCATCAACCTGCTCAACAGCTGCGGCGCCGACGCGTGGCAGACCGTCTTTCACTTCCACCTGCATGTCATCCCGCGCTACGAGGGCGACCCTCTGCGCTTGCCCTGGACCCCCGGACCCGGCGACATGGACAACATCCAAGCCACCGGCCAGCAGCTCAAGGAGCACTACTCGTGACCGACGTCGTCCGCCTGGAGCAGGAGGGCCCGCTGGCCGTCCTGACCTTCGACAGCCCGCCGTTGAACCTCTTCGACGACGCGGTCTTCGAGGGCGTGCGCGCAGCGATCGACAAGGTCGCCGCCGACCCGCCGCGTGGCCTGCTGATCCGGGCCGAGGGCAAGGTCGTCTCCGGCGGCGTCGACGTCGGCAAGGTCTTCGACGGCATGTCGGCGCAGCGCGGCGGCGCGCTGTGGGACGAGCTGCTGGAGGTCATCCACAAGATCGAGGAGCTGCCGCTGCCGACGGTCTTCGCCGCGCACGGCCTTTGCCTCACCGCCGCCTTCGAGATCGCGCTGGCCTGCGACATCCTGCTGGCCGCCGAGCGCGCGAAGTTCGGGCTGGTGGAGATCGTCGTGGGCCTCACACCGTCGATGGGCGGCCCGCAGCGGTTGGCCGAGCGCGCCGGCCCGGCGCGCGCCAAGGAGCTCATCTACACCGGCGAGCTGTTCGACGCCGCGACGCTGGAGCGCTGGAACGTCGTCAACCGCGTCTACGCCAACGACACGTTCGAGGACGAGGCGCGCGCGTTCGCCACCAAGATCGCCAACGGCCCGACCAAAGCGCACGCGGCGACCAAGGCGATCGTCCGGGCCCAGAAGGAGGGCGGCGCCCGCGCGGCCGACGCGATCGTCGGCGAGGTCTCCGGCGCGCTGTTCGACACCGAGGACCTCAAGAGCGCCGTCCGCTCGTTCCTCACCGACGGGCCCGGCAAGGCCACCTACAAGGGGCGCTGAGGCATGCGGGCGACACGGACACTGACGGTGCTCGGTCTGCTCACGACGGCGACCTGGTCGGTGGGGTCGACGATGGCGCCTGCCGCCACCGCGCCCGAGACCCAGGCGGCGACCGACCCCAAGGGGGACGTCCGCAGCCCGCTGGACCTCACGCGCGTCGCGCTCTCCCGCGCCGCCGATGGCCGCCTGCGGGCCTCGCTGACCGTCGCCGCGGCCTGGACCGGCAGCGACCTGCTGAGCGACACCGGTGGGCCGGGCTCGCTCTGCCTGAAGGCGTGGACGACGACCGTGCCACCCGACACGACGCCCGACTACCTGATCTGCACGACCGCCAACGCCGACGGCGCGCTGCGCGGCTCGATCCTCAAGCAGCGCGCCAACAAGCTGCCGGAGCGCACCGGGGGCGCGGATGTCTCGCGGCCGAGCGCACGCACGGTGACGCTGCGCTTCTCTCAGACCGCGATCGGCAAGCCCGCCACGCTCTACGCGGCGGCCGAGACGACCCGTCCCGGATGCCCGCGCGGGAGCTGCATCGACCTCGCGCCCGACGCGCCCAAGACGCTGAAGCTCGAGCTGCGCAAGGCCACGACCTAGGAGATCGTCTCGGGCTGGGGCGCGGCGGTCCCGCGCGCTCGCCCGCCGGCGTGCTCCAGGCACCAGGCGACCAGGCCGACCGCCGCCAGGCCGATCCCCAGCGCGCTGACCGCGCCCCAGCCGCCAGCGCTCCAGGCCAGCGACGCCCCGGCGCTGCCCAGCGCGCCCCAGAGGAAGTTGGAGGCCATGTACGCCGTCGTCAGCCGGCTGCGCGCCTCCGGGTTCAACATGTAGATCGCGCTCTGGTTGAGGATGTGCTGGCCCTGGATGCCGAGGTCGAGCAGCACGACGCCGGCGATCAGCGCGGCCAGTGAGGAGCTGCCGAGCGCGATCAGCGCCCAGGAGACGGCGATCGCCAGCAGGAACGCCCCGGTCGCGGCGTGCGAGTGGCCACGGTCGGCGAGCCGTCCGGCGCCCTGCGCCGCGCCCGCGCCGACCAGGCCCGCGAGCCCGAAGAGGCCGATCGTCCCTTCGCCGTAGTGATACGGCGCGCCGGAGAGCAGGAACGCGATCGCCGTCCACAGCACGCTGAAGCTCGCCATCCCGAGCGCGCCGTAGACCATCCGGCGCCGCAGCACCGGCTCGTCGCGGACCAGCGTCGCGACCGAGCGCAGCAGCACGCGGTAGGGCAGGTCGGTCACGGGCGGGGTCGGCGGCAGGGCACGGGCCAGGACGGCGGCGAGCACGAGCATCAGGACCGCGCCGATCACGTAGACCAGTCGCCAGCCGCCGAGCTCGGCAAGCAGCCCCGAGGCGGTGCGCGCCAGCAGGATCCCCAGCAGCAGGCCGCTCATGACGTTGCCGACGACCTTGCCGCGCTCATGCTCGGGCGCGAGCGAGCCGGCCAAGGGGACGAGGACCTGCGCGACGGTCGAGGTGACGCCGATGACGGCGATCGCCGCGGCCAGGACCGCGAACGACGGCGCGGCGGCGGCGACGCCCAGTGCGGCGGCGGTCACCAGCAGCATCCGCGCGACCATGCGTCGGCGGTCCAGCAGGTCACCGAGCGGGACCAGCAGGACGAGCCCTGCGGCGTAGCCCACCTGCGAGGAGGTGACCAGCAGGCCGGCCGCCGCGGAGCTGACGCCCAGGTCGCGCGCGATCACGTCCAGCAGCGGCTGGGCGTAGTAGAGGTTGGCGACCGCGGCGCCGCAGGCGACGGCCAGCAGGAGGACCAGACGGCGGTCCAGGGAGGTGGGGGAGGCATCCGAGACGGCGATGGAGGGCAGGCTAGAAGGCCCGCGCCCCCGGTCGCGGTGGCGCCAACGCCGGGTCGTGGGCGTTCGCGCCCACGCTCACGGTCGCGCCAACGCCGGGTCGTGGGCGTTCGCGTCCGCAACTTCGCCGCCGCGTCGTGTTGAATTGCCGTGATGCCTCGTTTCCGCACCTTGCTGGCGGCGCTGATCGGCGCCGGTCTCGCCCTGCCGGCCGTCGCGCCCGCCACGCTGGACCCCGTTCCGGCCGTCGATCCCGGCGACGCCGTCCCGAGCTGCCCCGACAAGCCCTGCTACGCCCTCGGGCGCACCACGGGCTACCAGGCCAAGGTCGGCACCAACCGCGGCCTTTACACCGTCCAGAAGGACGGCGTGCTCGTCTCGTGGACGATCAAGCTCTCCAAGCCCAGCGACAAGCAGATCGACTTCTTCGACAAGAGCCTCGGCGGCGAGTCCCAGGCGGCGATCTCGGTGCTGCGCATGGGGACCAAGCTCCACGCGCGCCTGGTCGCCCAGGGCGAGCTCCAGAAGCTCACGCCCTACTTCGGCCAGACCGTCGAGTTCGCGCTGGAGAAGACGATCCCGGTCAAGAAGGGCTGGGTCCTGGGGCTCACCGTGCCGACCTGGGCGCCCGCGCTGGCCGCCGGCCTCGGCGGCGACACCTCCTGGCGTGCCAGCCGCGCCAAGGGCACCTGCGACGACAGCCAGGCCCAGACCGCGCAGGCCGTCAACCAGATCGGCCGCTACTACTGCCTCTACCGCACCGCACGCATCATGTACTCGGCGCGGGTCATCTCGACGCCGTAGGCATCACCCAACGCCAGTTGGCTCTGGCGTGAGCCGGAGGCGGTGTCGAGAGTCCGTCGTGCATGACACTCTCGCCCGCCGCCGAGCGGCGCATCGTCACGTTCTTGCCGCCGCTGTTCATCGCAGCGCTGCTGATCCCGTTCGCCGTCAGTCAGAACGCCTGGTACGAGTGGGAGAACGCCTACTGGTTCATCCAGCGTGAGGCCGCGCATGTCTCCGCGCACGGGGTCCCGACGTTCTTCCTCCACACCAAGGACGGGACGTTCTACCCGTTCTTCGTGTTCTACGGTGGGTTCACGATCGGGCTGCTGGGCTATCCGGCGGCGCTCTTCGGGGCGTGGCCGGTCTTCCTGGGAAGCATGGTCGTGGCCGTCGTGGGCGGTTATCTCGGCATCTGGTGGGCGGCGCGGAGCCTCGGGCTGTCGCGTCGGCTGGCGGTCCTGCCGGCGCTCATCTACGCGACCACGCCCTATGTCCTGAGCGACGCCTACGGACGCGGCGCGTGGGCGGAGCTGGTCGGCGTCAACGCCGTGGCGGTCATGCTGGGCGGGTGGACGGCGGTGCTGCGGTCGGAGGCGCGGTATCCGAAGCTCGGGCTGGCGGCCCTGGTCGGATCGGGCGCCGTGCTCGCCGGCACGCATAACGTGACGCTCCTGATGGCGGCGGCGGTGCTCCCGTTGATCGTGCTGGCGCTGCTGCCCTTCGCCTCGGGTGGGATGGCGCTTGTGGCGGTCCTCGCGCGCCTGGCTCGTGGCACGGTCGCCATCGTCCTCGGCGTCGGCCTCACGGGGGCGTGGCTGCTGCCGAACCTCTGGCTGGGGCCCAACACCTACATCACCGACATGGCGCTCAACCAGGACACGACCGTCGGGACGGCGCCCTTCGAGCGCATCACCAACGTGCTGTCGCCGTGGCCCATCGTGCCCAAGGAGTTCGACGGCGCGATGTGGATCTACGCGCAGGCGCCGGCCCTGGCGATCTGCTGGGTGCTCGTCGCGCTCGCGATCACGCTCGTCGGATCCCGTCGGGGCATGCCACGTGGGGTGATCGCGTCGTCGGTGGGGCTGGTCACGGTCGGCATCGGCGTGTTCGTGCTGGTCACCCATCCGCTGTGGTGGCTGCACTTCCCGCGGCTCGTGCAGACCGTCCAGATGCCGATGCGCCTGCTCCCGTTCGTGGCCATGATCACGGCCGTCGCCGTCGCCGTGCTGCTGATGGGGATCGGGCAACGACGGGCGCGCCGACCGCTGATGGCCGCGCTCGTCCTCGTCGTCGCGGCGCAGGCGGTGACCGCGATCTACGTCGTCGTCTCCAACCAGCCCGGCGTCGCGCTCACGGCGACCGTCGTGCATCGCGACGACATCCGCGTCGAGGAGGAGCCGTCTCCCTTCTCCGGCCCCCGCGAGGTGGTGATCGCGCAGTTCCGGGTGCTGGGCCGGCCGACGGGCGACCAGCGGGTCGTCGCCGGATTCCCGTCCGCGCTGGACTCCCAGTTGACCTCCGACGCGGCCACGATCCGGGGGGTGGCCAACGTCGGCGATCAGATCGCGACCGACATCATCCAGTCGCCGCTCGTGCGCATCAGCGGCGACGCGCAAATCGCCGGGCGCGACGCCAACGGGCTGATCCTGCTCAAGGTCACCCGGACGGACGCCAACCGTGCCTTCACCGCCACCGTTCGCGGACAGTGTGCGCTCTGTCTGTCGACCGACGGCGGTCCGTGGCAGCTACGGGTCGGGCGGCTGATCACGCTGCTCAGCTTCGCCCTGCTCCTGACGGCGTGCCTCGTCAGCCTGGGGCGGGCGGCCCAGCGGCGCCGCGTGGTGATGAAGATCAGCCCGGGCAGGCGCCGGGGTTCTGCGAGCAGAAGTCGCTGAAGCCGCCGGAGTTGGTGGTGCTGGTGCCGGTCGAGGTTCCGGCGCCGCCGGTCGCCGGGCTGGTTCCCGTCCCGGTCTGGCTGGGGCTGGTGCCGCCGGTCGCTGCGCCGGTGCTCGGAGCCGCCGGCGTGGCGGCTGCGCCGGTGCCGCTGCTCGACGAGGACGATGAAGAGGAGGACGACGACGAGCTGCCCGGCGTCGTTGACGAGGGCGTGCTGCTGGAGGCCTCGTCGGCCGTCGTCGAGGTGTTGCTGTCCGAGGATGCCGCAGCGCCGCCGATCGAGGTGCTCGCGGGCGCGACCAGCGCCTGCGGCTTCTTCGGGACCACGTCGTGCGTCGCGCTGGTGCCACCACAGGCCGACAGGCCGAGGGTGGCAAGGAGCATCAGGGCGACTGCCGTGGCGGGACGGCGCATGGGTGGAAGCTAGTCGGTGGCGGGGACGGGAACGCCGAGGGCACCCATGCGACGCCCGCAGGTGGGGCAGTCGTTGAGGTCCTTCTGCGCCAGCTGGTCGCACCAGTTGCAGAAGCGGAGGTTCTCGACGGCGAAGGGCAGCCGTGACGGGCTCGGCGCCAGCGGGATGACCTTGCCGACGACCTCGAGGGTCTCGCCGGTGTCGCGGTCGCGGTAGATCTTGCCGGGCTCGGCCTCGAGGAAGATCTCGCGCCCCGTGGAGGGGGTGCGCATGCGGTAGCGCTGCTTCAGGCTCACGGTCGGAAGCCTAGCGAGGACGGGCGTCAGACGAGACCTGAGCGGGCATGATGGCCTCCTTGCGGATCCTGATCTTCCACGGCTACCTCCTGCGCGGCACCGGCTCCAACGTCTACAACGCGCTGCTGGCGACCGCGCTGGCCCGCCAAGGCCACGACGTGCACCTGTTCTGCCAGGAGCGCCATCCCGAGGACGTCGACGCCGTGGGCGCCGCCGGAGACTGGGACGACGGCGGCGTGCTGCGCGTGCGTCTGATCCGCGACGGGCGCCACGTGACGACCTACCGCCCCGACGTGGGTCCTGTCCTGCCCGTCTACGTCGCCGATCGCTACGAGGGCGTGGAGGCCAGGACGTTCGCCGAGCTCGACGACGCGGCGATCGCCGACTACGTGGCGCGCAACGTCGCGGCGGTCGCGGAGGTCGCCGCGCACGTGGCGCCCGACATCGCGCTGGCCAACCACCTGGTGATGGGGCCGCTGATCCTCGCGCGCGGGCTGCCCGAGCACGTGCCCTACGCCGTCAAGATCCACGGCAGCGCGCTGGAGTACGCCGTCAAGCCGCAGCCCGAGCGCTTCCTGCCGGCGGCGCGCGAGGGCCTGGCACGGGCACGGACGGTGCTGGTCGGCTCGCGTCACACCGCCGAGTCGCTCTGGGCGGCGATGGACGACCCGCAGCTTCCGGCGCGCACGCGCCTCGGGCCGCCCGGGGTGGACGTCGAGGCGTTCGCGCCGCGTCCGCGTGCGCAGGCGACCGCGGAGCTGCACGCCCTGGCCGCCGGGCTGGCCGGGGAGGCGCTGGCCGCGCCGCCGGCGGCTGAGGACGGCGCCATGGTCTCCGCGTTCACCCGCGACCCCGCCGAGGCGGCCCGCGCCCTGCGCGACCTCGACGGCGAGCGCGACCGCCTCGTGACGTTCGTGGGCAAGCTGATCGTCTCCAAGGGCGTCGACCTGCTGGTGGCCGCCTGGCCGCTCGTGCTGGCGTCGGTGCCGGACGCCAGGCTGGTCGTGGTGGGCTTCGGCGGCTATCGCGACGCGCTGGAGCTGCTCCTGGCCGCGCTGGCGGCCGGCGACCTCGCGACCGTGCGTGGGCTGGCCGCCGAGGGCCGCGCGGCCGAAGGCGGCCCGCACGCGCCGCTGGCGCTCCTGGAGGCGTTCCTGGACGACCTCGAGGCCGCGCCGGACCGCGACCGCTACCTGACGGCGGCGCGGAGGCTTCCCGGGCGCGTCGTGATCACCGGCCGGCTGGAGCACGAGGAGCTCGCGCCCCTGCTGGCCGCCAGCGAGGCGCAGATCGTGCCCTCGACGTTCCCGGAGGCGTTCGGGATGGTCGCCGTCGAGGCGGCCGCGTCCGGGGCGCTCCCGATCGTCGCCGACCACTCGGGCCTCGGCGAGGTCCGGGCGATCCTCGCCGGCGCGGTCCCGGTCGGTGCGCGAGCCTGGCTGGGCTTCGCGGTGGGGCCCCGCGCGGTGCGCGACCTCAGCGACCGTGTCATCGCCTGGCTGCAGGCGCCGGAGGCGCTGCGTGAGGCCACGCGCGAGGGGCTGGAGACCGTCGCACGGGAGCGCTTCTCGTGGGACGGGGTGGCCCGCGGGGTGGTCTCCGCGGCCCTCGGCGAGACGGCCGATCTGCCCGAGCCCTGACGGTTGGTTGCGTTGCCCTCCTGGGTTGCGGTTAGGATCCCCGGCGATCATGGGGAAGAGGATCTTGCCGCGAGCGGCGCTCTGCGCTGCCATCGTCGCCGTTGTTCCGGCGCTGTCTGCCTGTGGCGGGGTGAAAGACCCACAGGCCGACGTCGTCGCGGGGAAGCAGCTCTTCGTCCAGAAGTGCGGCTCCTGCCACACGCTGGCGCGCGCCGGGACCAAGGGCACCACCGGTCCGAACCTCGACGAGGCCTTCCAGCAGCCGGTCAAGGAGAACTTCGGCGAGACGGCGATCCGCGGGGTCGTCCTCAAGCAGATCCTGTTCCCGAACCGCCTGCCGAACTCCGACGGCATCAAGATGCCGGCCAAGCTCGTCAGCGGCGAGAAGGCCCACGACGTCGCCGCTTACGTCGCGTCGGTCACGGCGAAGGGCGGCAAGGACACCGGACGCCTCGCGACGGCCGTGAAGGCCGCCGGCGGCGGCACCGCCGTCGAGAAGGCCGGCGTGATCAGCATCCCGGCCGATCCGGGTGGCCAGCTCGCCTACGCCGCCACCAAGGCGACGGGCACGGCCGGTCCGGCCACGATCGAGATGCCCAACAAGTCCGGCACCCAGCACGACATCGTCATCGCCGGCCTGGGCAAGGGCGAGGTCGTCGCCAACGGGACCTCGTCCTTCAAGGCGACGCTCGACGCGGGCAAGACCTACACGTACTACTGCTCCGTGCCGGGCCACCGTGCGGCCGGCATGCAGGGCACGCTGACCGTCAAGTAGCGGTGGGACGCCGCAGGCGTCCCACCGTGCGCCGACCGCCCGTCGAGGAGGACGGGCGCGGGGCGGCGTGTCCCTCAGGCACCGAGCGCCCGTGCGACCAGCACGAGCACGATGATCGTCCCGAAGACCGCGATCGTCCCCAGCAGCACCCGGAACGCGGCGGCCTCGGACCGGAACGGCTCCAGCACCCGCAGCAGCAGCGCGTTCCAGTCGCGCGGGCGCGGGCTGTCGCCCATCAGAGGACGTAGATCGTCGTGTAGACGACGATCCACATCACGTCGACGAAGTGCCAGTAGATCCCTGGAATCTCGACGCCGTGGTGATGCTCGGGCGAGAAATGGCCCTTGAAGGCCCGGATCGTGACCATTCCGAGCAGGATCAGGCCGATCGTCACGTGCGCGCCGTGCAGGCCCGTCAGCGAGAAGAAGACCGTGGCCTGCGCACTGTCCTGTGGCGCGAAGCCGATGTGGACGTACTCGTTGATCTGGATGAAGAGGAACGTCAGGCCCAGCAGGAACGTCGCCGTCATGCCGGCCTGCAGGCCGAAGCGGTTGCCGTTCTTGATCGACGTCTGGGCCCAATGCAGCGTCAGCGACGAGGACACCAGGATCGCCGTGTTGACGCCCGCGACCGCGACCGGGAGGTCCTTGCCGTCGACGGGGAACCAGCCGCCCGGCACGGCGACGACCCGGATGAAGAAGTACGCCGTGAAGAAGGCCCCGAAGACCATCACCTCGGAGATGATGAACAACAACATCCCCAGCAGCGCGGGCTCGACGCGTGAGCTGCGGTTGGCCGCGGGCGGGCCGTGATGGTCGTGGCCGTGGGCGATCGAGGCGGCTTCCATGGGTCTCTCTTTAGGCGGCGCTGGCGGCGCGGTCGGTGGTCTCGACGTGCTCGACCGGCTTGTTGGTGACCTTGCGGACGCGCTCGATCAGGTCGGCGCGCAGCCAGCCCGAGCGGGTGGCCGGCAGGGTGGAGATGACGATGTCGTCGACGCGGAAGAGCTGCAGCGCGTTCATCGTGGCCGTATAGGGGTCCGGGTCGCCGATCATGCCCGCGGCGATCAGGCCCTCGGAGATCAGGCGGTCCACGACCTGCGCCATGCGTGCCCGTGCGCGTGCGGCGTGGTGGCCCTCGCCGCCCTCCTGCGGGACGATCACGATGAACAGCGAGCCACGCGGGTTCGCGCCGGCCTTGGCCTTCAGCGAGTCCAGCAGAGTGTCGCCGGACGCGGTCTTGGCCGCCACGACCAGCGAGACGTGGAAGGGGATGCCCTCGGCGTCGATGTCCTGGACGACGTGGGTGACCGGCAGGCCGCTGGCCTGCTCGATGCGCTCGATCAGATCGCGGCGCAGCCAGCCCGACACCGTCGCCGGGAAGGTCGAGACGATGATCTCGTCGGGGTGGTGCTCGGCGACGGCGTCCATCGTGGCGGTGTAGGGATCGGGATCCCCGATGTCACCAATGGCGTTGATGTCCTGGTCACGCAGGAAGCGGCGGGCCAGGTCGATGCGCACCTTCGCCGCGTCGAAGACGAAGTCGTCGTAGATGATGTTGCCGTGCTTGGGCTTGTTGCGCGGCACGCAGACGATGACGCGGGTGCCTTCGCCGCCGGCGCTCGCGCGCTCCTTGACGGTCTCCAGCAGTTGAGCGCCCGCGAGCGTCTCGTTGGCCACGACCAGGATGGTGCTCATGTGGTGCTCCCCTTCATCACTCGGTGGGCGGCTGGGTGTGCGTACCCGCCGGGGTCGCCTTGGCCTCGGCCGGTGCGGCCGGACCGAAGATGCCGTGGACCGCGCCCGGCGTGCCGTACTCGTACGGTCCGCCGACGACCGTCGGGATCTGGTCGAAGTTGAACACCGGCGGCGGGGAAGACACCTGCCACTCCAGCGTCATCGCACGCCACGGGTTGGCGGTGGCGCGGGCGCCGCCGCGCCACGAGGCGACCATGTTGTAGGCAAAGATCAGCGTGCTGAGGCCCAGCGCGAACGAGGCCAGCGAGATGATCAGGTTCCAGGTCGCGAACTCGTCGGCGTAGTCGGCGACGCGGCGCGGCATCCCGTTGACGCCGATGATGTGCATCGGCGCGAAGGTCGCGTTGAAGAAGATGAACGTCGTCCAGAAGTGCAGCTTGCCGAGCCGCTCGTCGTACATCCGGCCCGTCATCTTCGGGAACCAGTAGTAGACGCCGGCGAAGATCGTGAAGAGCGACCCGCCGAAGAGCACGTAGTGGATGTGGGCGACGATGAAGTACGTGTCGCTGACGTGGATGTCGAGCGGGATCATCGAGAGCATCACGCCCGAGATGCCGCCGCAGGTGAACATCGTCAGGAAGCCGAGCGCGAAGAGCATCGGCGTGTCCAGGCGGATGACGCCACGCCACAGCGTGGCGAGCCACGAGAAGATCTTGATGCCGGTCGGCACCGCGATGATCGCCGTGGTGACCATCATCGGGATCCGGATCCACGACTGCATGCCCGAGACGAACATGTGGTGGGCCCAGACCGTGAAGCCCAGCACGACGATCGCCAGCAGCGAGAAGGCCATCATGCGGTAGCCGAAGATCGGCTTGCGCGACTTGACCGCCAGCACCTCGCTGACGATGCCGAACCCGGGCAGCATCATGATGTAGACGGCCGGGTGGCTGTAGAACCAGAAGACGTGCTGGTACATCAGCACGTCGCCGCCCTTGTCGGCGTCGAAGAAGTGGAAGCCCAGGCCGTAGTCCAGCAGGACGAAGAACTGCGACGCGGCGATGAACGGCGTGGCGATGACGACCAGCAGCGAGGTCGAGAAGTTCGCCCACGCCAGCAGCGGCATCCGGAAGAACGACATGCCCGGCGCGCGCATGGTGATGATCGTCACCAGGAAATTGAGCGCTGTCGCGATTGACGACGCCCCGGCGAACTGGACCGCGATGGTGAAGAACATCTGCCCCAGCGGCGCGGTCGTCGACAGCGGGGCATAGGCCGTCCAGCCCGAGGCGAACGAGCCGCCCGGTGCGAAGAACGACGCGAGCATCAGCACGCCGGCGCACGGCAGCAGCCAGAACGACAGCGCGTTCAGCCGCGGGAAGGCCATGTCCGGCGCGCCGATCATCAGCGGCAGGACGAAGTTCGCCAGCCCCGCGAAGACGGGAATGATGAACAGGAAGATCAGGATCGACGCGTGGACGCTGAAGAGGCCGTTGAACGTGTTGGAGTCCACGAACTGCCGGCCCGGCTGGGCCAGCTCGGCGCGCATCAGCATGGCCATCAGGCCGCCGACGAAGAGGAAGAAGAACGAGTGGACCGTGTACTGGATCCCGATGACCTTGTGGTCGGTGTTCGGGCGGAAGTAGTCCTTCCACGACGTCGCGCCGTGGCTCGAATGGTCCTCGGGGCGCGTCGGCTTGCCGGCCGCCCAGTAGAACCAGTAGTCGAAGCAGCCAAGGCCGATCAGGAACGCGAACGGCAGCACGAACATCCCGATGAGGACGATCGACTCGGCCTCCAGGAAGTGCGCGTAGCGGTCGTGGCCATAGGCCATGCGCACCAGCCAGCTGATCGCCACGGCGAACGACGCGCCGATGAGCATGTACCACCCGGCGCGGTACCAACCGGCCTGTCGCAGCTTGACGGTCACTTGCCCGCCACCTCCTCGAGGTACTTGACCAGCGCGTCGACCTGCGGCTTGCTCAGGAGCTTGCTGTAGGTCTCGGGCATGATGCCCTTGTTGAAGCCCGATGCGATCTCGGCGTTGGGATTCACGATCGACTCGTGGATGAACGCCGCGTCCTTGCCCTTGAGGACCTGGTCGAGATCAGGCCCGACGCCGCCGGCGGTGCCGGCGTCGGCGAGCTTGTGGCAGGCGCCGCACGCGGTGGCGCCGGTCTGCGTCTCACCCTGGGTGAAGAGCGCCTTGGCGTCGATCGCGGGGGCTGCGCCGCCACCTGCGGGAGCCGCGGGCTTGACGGGCGCCGTCATCTTGGCGACCCAGGCGTCGAACTGCGCCTTGGGCAGCACGTGCGCGGTCTGGCGCATGAAGGCGTGGCCCAGGCCGCAGAGCTCGGCGCAGACGACCGGGTAGGTGCCGAGCTTGGTCGGCGTCACGCGGTAGTTGGTGGTGATGCCGGGAACGGCGTCGATCTTCATCCGCCACGCCGGGACCCAGAAGTCGTGCAGGACGTCCTTGGTCCTGACGTCGAACTTCACCGACTCGTCCTTGGGCAGGTAGAGCTGCGCCGAGGAGAACTTCTTGCCGCCTTCGTTGTAGTCGAAGGTCCACGTGAACTGCTGGCCCATGGCCGTGACCTGGCGCTCGACGCCGGCTGCCGGGGCCTTCTCGATGTCGTGCAGCACGAGGTAGGCGTAGGTGCACAGCGCGATCAGCATGATCGCGGGGATCGCGGTCCAGACGACCTCGAGCCGCGTGTTGCCATGGATGGGTGGCCCGTCCAGGTTCTCCTCGCCCGGACGCATCCGGAAGTTGCGCGCGGCGAACAGCACCACGGTCGTCACGAGGACGAACACCGGGACCGAGCAGATGATCAACACGTCCCAGAACGTGTCGATCGGTCCGGCCTGCTTTGACCCCTGTGTGGGGAACCAGTCGATGACGAGCCCGAGGATGATTCCCAAAATCGATGCGATCAGGCCGACGACCACCATCTCTGTGACGGTGCGCCGGCCAGATTGCCCTCGCAGGGAATCAGCCTCCGCTCGAGTGCTCTCCTCACCCATAGCTCGGCGATCCTATGGGTAGGGCGCGACGGGAAGCAACGACGTTCCGCGCCAAGCGGACTTCTGGCCCTGTCAGCGGGCTTATGCGGCGGCGTTGTCGGGTGCCGCGGAGACCGTGTCCAGCCTGGCGAAGCGCCCGTTTGCGCGGAAGTCCGAGGGGGCGATCCCATGGTGGCGCCGGAACGCCTTGGCGAACTGCGCGGGCTGGCGGTAGCCGACGCGATGGGCGACGTCGCGGACCGTCAGGCCCCGGATGCGCAGCAGCTCGGCGGCACGTTCCATGCGCACCGCGGTGAGGTGCTCACGGAAGGTCGTGGAGCCGATCTCCGAGTAGGCGCGCTGGAGCTGGCGTCGCGACGAGGCGACCCGCCGGGCGATGTCGTCCAGCGACAGGTCCGAGGCGTACTCGGATTCGACGATGGCGACCGCGTCCTCGAAGAGGCTGGTCCGCAGGCGGATGGTGGCTGGTCGGTGCATGGGCGTCATCGGGAATACGTCGGGAGGGGATCCCTGGATCACCATAGGAATTGGCGGGCCGGGCCGTCGCTGGTAGATTTCAGTTTGAGGCAATCGTTGCAAGGGTTCAACGGACGAAGGAGCGGTTCGGGATGCAGGTGCGTGACGGGATGAGCAGCATGGTCTTGACGATCGGGCCAGGCCACACCCTGCGGGAGGCGTCGAAATCGATGTCGCAGCGCCGTGTGGGCGCCGCCGTCGTGCTCGATCCCGACGCGGCCGGCCCGGGCATCCTGACCGAGCGCGACGTCTTGGACGCGATCGGCATGGGGCAGGACCCTGACGTGGAAGTTGTCGGCGAGCACCTGACCAGCAACGTCGTCTACGCGTCCCCGGAGTGGTCGCTGGAGGAGGCGGCGGTCGCGATGGTCCGCGGGAACTTTCGCCACCTCATCGTCATGGAGAGCGGCGAGATCATCGGGATCCTCTCGGTCCGCGACGTGGTGCGGTGCTGGACCGATGATGGCGCGATCTGCGACGTGCCTGAGAGCGCCGCTGCGGCCCTCGGGGCCGCGCGCCAGGGCTAGGGACCCTCCGAGGCCCCACAACGACGAAGGGCGGACGCCGATCGGCGCCCGCCCTCCTCGAAGCTCAGATGTCAGCGCCGAGCGCTAGTGGTGCTCGCCGTCGTGGTGCAGCGGCAGCTCGGCGATGTCGCGCCGCGTGTCGGCGATCCAGCGCACGATCACCCAGACGGTGAGGATGCCGCCGGCGATCACGAGCGGGAGGCCCAACGTGACGCCGAGCAGCGTCATCGTGATGCCGATGGTCAGCAGGAGCGGCTGGATCGAGCCACCGGGGAGGTGGATCTCCTCGCCGACGGGCGGGATCTCGGGGTCGCGGCTCATGCGACGTAGATCGCCGCGGCGACGAAGGTCAGGCCGAACATGATGAAGCACACGGTCCCGGCGATGAGGCCGGTGCGCACGTTCTTGCGGGCGAGGTTGCGGTCCATACGGGTGCGATTCTCCCAGACGGGGCTACAGCTTGACGTCCGCCACCATCGCCACGAACAGCAGGGCGAGGTAGAGGAGCGAGAACAGATACAGCCGCAGGGCGGCCTTGCGGGTCGCCTGGCGCTGCAGCGCCACGGCGAGGCCGACGAACGCGATGCCGAGCGCGAGCGAGGCGATCAGGTAAATGGCGTCCAGTCCGCCGCCGCCGCAGAAGGGCAGCTGCGTCACGGCGTAGAGCAGGACGCTGTAGAGGACGATCTGGCGGCGCGTCTCGTGCTCGCCGCGCACGACCGGCAGCATCGGCACGCCGACCTTCGCGTACTCGTCCTTCATCAACAGCGACAGCGCCCAGAAGTGCGGCGGGGTCCAGAAGAAGACGATCGCGAACAGGTAGATCGGCAGCCCGGTCAGCCCGCCGGTCACCGCGGCCCAGCCGACCAGCGGCGGCACGGCGCCCGCGGCGCCGCCCCAGACGATGTTCTGCCACGTGCGGCGCTTGAGCCACACCGTGTACATGAGCGTGTAGCCCAGGAAGCCGCTGAAGGAGAGCGAGGCGGCCAGGACATTGGCCGTCAGCGTCAGCCAGACGAAGCCCAGGACGGCGAGCCCGATGCCGAACCACAGCGCGGTCCGCGGCGCGATGCGCCCGGCGGGAATCGGCCGCGTCGCGGTGCGCGCCATCTGCGCGTCGATGTCGCGGTCATACCAGTGGTTGACCGCCCCGGCGCCGCCGGCGCTCAGGTAGCCGCCGATGCACGTCGCGATGATCAGGCCGATCGACGGCGTGCCGGCCACGAGCATCGTGGTGACCGTGGTCAGCAGCAGCAGCGACTGGACCTTGGGCTTGGTCAGCGCCAGCAGATCGCTGGCGAGCTGACGGGCGCCGGTCGCCGGCAGTGCGGCGGCTGGGGTTGCGCGTGACGCCTCCATGGCGGGGCGAGCCTACTGCCTGTCGTCCTAGTGGGAGTAGACGGGCTCGGGCTCGGGCACGCCACCGGTCTGCATGGCGACCTGGCGGCGGATGTCCTTCATCGGCTCGACAGAGCGGATGCGGGGCACCGAGTCGAAGTTGTTGGCCGGCGGGGGAGAGGTGGTGAACCACTCCAGCGTGTTGGCCTTCCACGGATCCGGGCCGGCGATCGCGCCCTTCTTGAGCGAGGTCAGCACGTTGATCAGCGTCAGCAGGATCCCGACGCCGAGGATGAACGCGCCGATCGTCGAGATCAGGTTGAGGATCGCGAGGTCCTGGATGTCGGAGGTACTCGTAGACCCGTCGCGGCATGCCCTCCATGCCCGCGGAGTGCTGCACGAGGAACGTGACGTGGAAGCCGATCAGCATCAGCCAGAAGCTGGCCTTGCCGAGCGGCTCGCTCATCATCCGGCCCGACATCTTCGGGAACCAGTAGTAGAGCCCGGCGAAGATCGTGAAGACCGCGCCGCCCATCAACACGTAGTGGAAGTGCGCGACCACGAAGTAGGTGTCGGTCAGCTGCCAGTCGACGGGGAAGACGGCGACGAAGATGCCGGTGATGCCGCCGATCAGGAACGTGCCGATGAAGCCGACGGAGAAGAGCAGCGCCGTCGTGTACTCGATCGTCCCGCGCCAGAGCGTCGCGATCCAGTTGAAGATCTTGACGCCCGTCGGCACCGCGATGAGGAACGAGCTCATCATGAAGAAGATGAGCACGAGCGACGGGCTCGGCGTCGAGAACATGTGGTGTGCCCACACGAGCAGGCCGAGGAAGGCGATGACCAGCGTCGCCGCGGCGATCGCCTTGTAGCCGAAGATCGGCTTGCGGGCGAAGACCGGCAGGACCTCGGAGATGATGCCGAAGCCCGGCAGCACCATGATGTAGACCTCGGGGTGGCCGAAGAACCAGAACAGGTGCTGCCACAGCAGTGGCGAGCCCCCGTTGGACGCGTCGTAGAAGTGCGTCCCGAAGTGGCGGTCGGTCAGCAGCAGCGTGACGGCCGCGGCGATGACCGGCAGGGCGAGGATCAGCAGGACCGCGTAGGTCAGGATCGCCCAGACGAAGAGCGGCAGGCGGCCCCAGCCCATGCCGGGCGCGCGCAGGTTGGCGATCGTCGCGTAGAAGTTCACCGCGCCGACCAGCGAGCTCAGGCCCGTGAGGTGGATCAGGTAGATCCAGGCGTCGACGCCGCCGGAGGGCAGGTAGTCGGTGTCGCTCAGCGGCGAGTAACAGGTCCAGCCGCACTCGGGCGGGCTGAAGAAGATCGAGGCGTAGAAGACGATGCCGCCGGCGGCCAGCAGCCAGAACGAGAGCGCGTTGAGCTTCGGGAACGCCATGTCGCGCGCGCCGATCATCAGCGGCACGAAGTAGTTGCCGAAGCCGGCCATGACCGGCACGACGAACAGGAAGATCATCGTCGTCCCGTGCATCGTGAACAGCTCGTTGTAGGTCTGCGGCGTCAGCAGGTCGTTGTTCGGGACCGCGAGCTGCAGGCGGATCAGCAGCGCCTCGACGCCGCCGAGGATGAAGAACCCGAACGTGAGGACCAGGTACATGATCCCGATGCGCTTGTGGTCGGTCGTGGTGACCCACGACGTCCAGCCCGTGGAGGACGAGTCGACCTTGTGCGCGACGACCTGCGGAACAGGCGCGACGTTGGGGCGGGGAGCTTCGATGGTGGCGGCCATGCGTCAGTCAGGTCCTGAGCTACGGGTTCGTGATGTTTCCGGATTCGAACTGCTTGCGCTGCTCAGCGCCCTGCTGCTCGGCGGACTTGATGTCGGCCTTGCGGTCGCTGAGCCAGCGCTGGTACTCGTCGACGGACACGGCCCGCACGCGGGCGGTCATGTTCGCGTGGTTGCGCCCGCACAGCTCGGCGCACTGGCCGAAGAAGACGGTCCCGCCCGGCTTGTCCCCGAACTTGGCGGGGACCTTGAACCAGGTGTGGTTGGTGTAGCCCGGGATGGCGTCGAACTTGCCGCCGAGCTTCGGGATCCACCAGGAGTGGGCCACGTCCTGGGCGCCGATGTCGAGCGTCACCGTCGTGTCGACGGGGACGACCATCTCCTCGTAGGAGAACGGCTCGCCGAGGTTGGCGCCGGTCTTGCAGTTGTCGGCGTAGGTGAAGCGCCAGATGTACTGCTGGCCATTGACGCAGATGTTCAGCGACTTGCCGTTGGGCGGCAGGCGGCGGCTGGTGTCGGCGAGCTGCAGGCCGTTGGGCGAGGAGTCCGGCGGGTTGCGGATGTCGTCGAGCTTGACGAACGTGATGACCGCGAGGACGACGAGGATCAGCGCCGCGCCGACCGTCCAGCCGATCTCCAGGCGCGTGTTGCCGCGGATCTGGGCGGCGACGCGACCCTTCTTGGCCTTGAACTTGAAGACCGAGTAGAGCAGCACGCCCTCGACACCGACGAACACGACGATCGCGACGGCGAAGATGAACTTGTAGAGCGTGTCGATGTCGTCGGCGTTCGACGAACCACCGGACTCCGGTGACCAGAGGTCCGCCCCGGCGACGGGCGCCAGCAGCAGGGCGCCGGTCACGACGGCGAGCAGGGTGAGGAGGAAGCGGCGCGAAGTCATGAGGTTGCGAAGGCGAGAGGTGTCCAAGGCGGCGGGGATTCTATTCATGAACCGGCGGACGACGGCCGCTCGGTGGGTTCGACGGGCGCGGCCGGACTCAGTTCGGCACCGTACGGGTTCTCGGGGCCGCTTGCCGGATCGTCAGCGCCCGGCGAAGGCGGCGGGGCGCTTCTGTAGGAACGCTGACACGAATGTCAGCGACCGCTGAACGCCGGCGGGCGCTTCTGCAAAAACGCTGACACGCCCTCGACGAAGTCGTCGGAGTGCGCCATCTCACGTTGCACCTGGGCTTCCAGCTCCAGCTGGCCGTCCATCCGCGCGTAGAGCCACGCGTTGAGCTGGCGCTTGATGCCCGCGTAGGCGGCGGTCGGGCCCGCCGCGAGGCGGTCGACGAGCGCGGCCACCTCGGCGTCGAACTCGTCGTCGGCGAACACCGTGTTGATGAGGCCCCACGCGGCCGCTTGGGGCGCGGGGACGCGCTCGCCGAGCATCGCCATCTCGATCGCGCGCGTGAACCCGACGCGCTCGGGCACGAAGAGCGAAGAGCCGCCGTCGGGAGCGAGGCCGATGTTGACGAAGGCCAGCAGGAAGTAGGCCGACTCGCGCGCGACGACGAGGTCGGCGGCCAGCGCGAGGCTGAGGCCGATGCCGACGGCCGGGCCGTTGACGGCGGCGACGACCGGCTTGGGCATCGTGCGCAGGCCCGTGATGATCGGGTGGTAGCGCTCGGTCAGCACCTTGTAGACGTCGGGCCGGCCCTGCTCGGTCAGCTCGTCACGGCCGCTGATGTCGCGCAGGTCGGCGCCGGAGGAGAAGCCGCGACCGGCGCCCGTGATGCAGATGGCCCGCACGGCCTCGTCGTCGCGAACCTCCTCGACGGCGGCGAGCAGGTCGAGCCCGAACTGCTTGTTCCACGCGTTCATCGTCTCGGGACGCGCCAGCTCGATGGTGGCCGCGCCGCCCCGGCGGTGGATCTTGATCGTGTCGAGCTCGGTCATGGGCGGGGATCCTATGTGCCCTGGCTGTCCGGCCGGCTGATCGTTGCGATGTCGTGCGCCTGTCGGCGCAGTAGCGTTGAAGGTATGGCCGACAGACCAGTCATCGGGCTCTGCGCGGCGCTGGAGCGCGCGCGGTGGGGCGTCTGGGACACGCCCGCGCATCTGCTCCCGCGCGAGTACGCCGATGCCGTGCAACGCGCCGGCGGCATCGCGCTGCTGCTGCCGCCCGACGCGCGGGCGACCGAGCACCCCGACGAGCTGCTGGACCTGTTGGACGGCCTGATCCTCGCGGGCGGCTCCGACATCGCTCCCGCCGCCTACGGCGAGGCCGCGCACCCGGAGACCATCAACACCAACCCGGAGCGCGACGCCTTCGAGATCGCGCTCGCCCAGCGTGCGATCGAGCGTGACCTCCCGTTCCTCGGGATCTGCCGTGGGATGCAGGTGCTCAACGTCGCCCGCGGCGGCTCGTTGCTGCAGCACCTGCCCGAGAGCCACGGCCACGAGGACCATCGCCGCAACCCCGGCTCGTTCGACGGCGCCGATCATCAGGTGCGGCTGGCGCCCGGCTCATTGGCCGCGCGCGCGGCGGGCGAGGAGGCGCATCGGACCCTGAGCCACCACCACCAGGGCGTCGATCGCGTCGGCGACGGCCTGGTCGTCACCGGCCACTCCGAGCTCGACGACCTGCCCGAGGCAGTCGAACTGCCCGGCACCCGCTTCGTCCTCGGCGTGCAGTGGCATCCGGAGGTCGACGAGACCAGCAAGCTCGTCGCCGCGCTCGTGGATGACGCGCGCAAGCGGATGGTCGAGCGAGGCGTGCGCACGGCCTGAGCCCTCGGCGCTCGGCGGCCTGGCCGGCTCGGGTGTGGGTGGGTTGGCGGGCCGGCGTCTGCGTCGCGCTGCCCCACCGGTGGCGCGCCTCGCGGTTGGTCGGTCGTGTGCCCGCACCATGTGCCGAGCGGCTCTGGTTCCTCACAGCGTTAGTCCGATAGGCACGTATGAATGATCACGAGGTCGGAGCAGGCGGTGGCGGCGCGGCGTCGATCGCGGACCGCCGACGCGCTTCCTTTGCTCGTCCTCGGTGTTGGTTTGCTGGTCGTCGCCATCGTCGTCGTCACCTCAGAGCAACAGGCGACCTTCGCCGGATTGCGAACGTTCCTGAGCGACGACTATCTGCCGCACGCGGTCGGCACCGAGCCGCCGTTCGTCACCTTCCCGCCGATCGATCCGTTCAGCTCGGACCTCGCACATCGGTCCTGGCTGCTCACGATGGTCTTCGACGTCACGTACCTCACGTCGACGATGGGCATCGGCAGCCGGCTGGTCCCCGCGCTGTGCGGTGACGACGAGTGGCCGGTGCCGGTGCGGTTGCTTGCGGGCTTCCTGCCCGGGTACCTCATGATGCTTGCGCCGCTGCAACTGCTGTTCGCCGCGGTGCCGCTTGCGTCGGCTTCGTGGATCGGCCTGGCCGCTGCGCCGGTTTGGGCGATCGCACTGCACTGGCGCGGTCTGATCGCAAGTATGCGCGACGTGCGGCTGCGGCCCCCGCGTCGCGACGGCGCGACAGTCGCGGTCTCGATCGCTCTGGTGATGGTCATGGTGGCGGCGATTCATCGTCTCCAGCAGGGCGTCTTTTACCTCACCCAGGACTCGATCTCCTTCTTCCTGGAAGGGGCGATGAAGATCCAGTTCGATTTGGCTGTGGCCCACCTGATCCACTGGAACACACAGACCGACGAGTGGCTCTTCAACGCACCGCTCATGTTCTCCGACGGGGGTTACGGCGACCTCTGGTTCCCGTTCTATTTCACGCAGAGCGTGAGTGTCGCGGGCTTTCTGTGTTTGCTCTACGGCATCGTGCACCGCATCGCCCGGCGTCGAAAGGCTCTGGCCGGGTCGCTGGCCGTCGCGGTCGTCTTCGGATCGACGTTGGCGATCTACCCCTGGGTCTATGTCGAGGTCGTCGGCGGCGGCCAGCCGGTGATCGCTCTTGCCCATCCCGGGCGCCACATCGGGATCATCGCGCCGTGGGCGGCGCTGTTGATCATGCGAAGCCCACGCGAGGCGCCGCTATGGGCCCTGGTGCTCGCGACCTTGGGGCTCGGGTTCGTCACGCTCAACGACGTTTTGTACGTCGGCTTGGCCGTGACGGCTGGTCTGATCTGGCATATGCTGCGCGGGCATCCGGGCGTGCTCCGGAGGTCGGCGGCGCGCGTTAGCGTGCACGCGAGCGTGCTACTGGCGCTGGCGCTGCCCATCGTCGCCTTCTCGTTCACGAGCTATAACTACGAGCCGCCCGCGCCGATCGTCCCGACGCTGATCCTCGTCGCGGCGTGCGTGGTGGCGCTGGCCGGGGCAGTCGCGATCGCCTGGGGCACAGTGAAGGAGATGCCGCAGACGAGCGGTGGCCGGTGGCTGGCGTGGTACGGAGCCTGGGTCGCGACGGCGACCGTCGGCGTCCTGCTTTCCGACAACGTCAACGGCTCCAGGCTCGGCCTGCGCGTCCACCACTTCCTGGCGCCGCTGCTTCCGGGATTCGGCGACCAGGTGGCGAAGCGCAACGTGCTGACCGACGGAGTGTTCGCCGGGCTGTCATTCCCGGTCTTTTCGCAGGCCGCGTGCGACACGAACACCTCGTGCGGCGGCATTCCCAACTTCTTGATGGGCTACGGCGTCCTGTTCTCGCTGATCCTCGCAGCATGGGTCGGCTACGGACGACTCAGGCCCGACGCCAAGAGAACCAACCAGCATCGAATCGCGATGCTGGTCGGTCTCGCCGCACTACCGCCGGCGATGATCCTCGTCTTCTTCACCGGCGCCGAGACACTCCAAGCCGGCGCCCTGACCCGCATGCTCGAAGCGCCCTACTACGCGCTGATGGTTCTCGCAGTCTTGGCCTTCTGCGAGCTGCGACAGCGGTGGGTCGCGGCCATCGGCGCGAGCTTCCTGACGATCTGGACGATCGTCCCGCTCCTCAGCTTCGAGTGGCCGGTGCAGATGGCACGCAACGCCGAGTTCTACTTAAAGTTGTTCGGCGTGCTCTGATGCGGTTTCGCTCAAGACCTACAGGTCGATCCGCGTGAGGTCGAGGACCGGGAAGGGTGGCGGCTCGGTGCTCGCCCGGTAGCGTGCGAGCGCGTCGTCGCCCAGGGCGGCGAAGGCGGCTTCGACCAGCTCGAGGTAGGCGCGCTGGATCGCGATCCGGGCGGTGCCGGCGCGGCCCGCGGCCACGCGCGCACGCCCGTGCGCGCGGCCGACGTAGGTCCAGACCGGGCCGCCCGGCAGCGGATCGACGAGCGCCGTCACGTCGACGCGCTCGTACTGGCGCTCGCGCGCGTCGAGGGCCGCAAGCTCCGCCGCGTCGACCGAAAGCAGGGCGCCCTCGACCTCGGCGCCGTCGGCCTCCACCAGATCCAGGAACGCCACGGCGAGCGCCGGTCGCGTGCCGTCAGACAAGGCATACACCTTGTATCCCGGCACTTCGACGGCGTTGTCCATCGCCACGCCCCAGACGCGGCGGTGGTTCCGCAGGACGGCACGCGCGACGGCCGGTGCCGCGACAAGCGACGCGTAGCCGAAGATGTAGGCCTTCACGGCCGCGCGATCACGGTGCTCTTGCCACCGCTCGTCAGCGCGACCGACAGCACCCGCGGCGTTCCCACGCTCGACGCCCAGTCGGCCTGGGCGACGAACTGCGAGTAGCCCTTCGGCGCGCCGAAGCGGATCGTCGTCTCGACGCCCGCCGGGATCTTCCAGCGTCGTCCGCCGGCCTCGACCTCCTGATCGTGGCGCCCGCCGCGATAGCGCACCGAGACCTGCGCGGGCGCGTCGAGCCACAGCGCCCCGGTCATCGCGCGAGAGCAGGTGATCGGTGAGTCGACGCCGACGATGTCCGGGCTGTTGGCGGCGTAGCCGGGTGTGCGACGCGGGCAGGGCAGGACGACCAGCGACCGCGCGCGCGGGATCGTCGACGGCTTCAGCTCGACCAGCCGGCCGATGTGCGGGTCGGTCGCCGAGCGCACCTCGTCCTGGAAGGTGACACGCGCCGACGGGTCGTTGATCAGGAAGCGCGACGGTCGCGGGCCGCAACCAAGACCGAGCACGAGCTCGCCCGAGACCGCGAAGCGCATCGTGCAGGAGTTGCCCTGGACCTTGCGTCCCAGCAGGCCGGCCGCCGGCGCATAGGCCTGCGTGATCTTGCGGTTGAAGAAGTCGATGTCGTCGAACTGCGGCGCGTTCTGGGTGACCCCCAGCAGCGCGACGGGCCCGGATGCATGGTGGTCGACCCATTCGAGGTCGGCGGGCATGATCGATCGGAACGACGTGCCGGTCTTGGTCATCTGCCACCACGCGGCCTGGCTCTGGACGGCGAAGACCGCGAGCGTCGCGGCCCCGATGACCAGGACCGCGCGCGTCGGCGAGGTCTCACGCGCGCGCAGGAACCCGAGGGTCCAGAGCAGCGCGAGCGCGACGAGCGTGAACCCGATCCCGACGCCAAGTCCTAGGACATGGTCCAATCGGTAGCTGATGCCCCAGCTCGCGCGCTCCTCGCCGATCATCTGGATCGCGGGCCGTGCGAGCAGCGTCAGCGAGAGCAGCCCCGCGACGATCATCGCCGTCCGCGACAGCAGCGCCGGACGCGCGACCAGGACCGTCATCAGGATCAAGGCCAGCGGCAGCGCATAGGTGACGTAGCGATCGATCGCCGAGAGCGCCGGCGGGTAGCCGGCGAGGAAGAAGGCGCTCTGGGCGACGGTGGCCAGCGCGGCGGGCCAGAAGACCGCCAGCAGCGGGCCGGTGCGGTCGTCGCGCCAGGCACGGCGCGAACAGGCGGCGCCCGCGGCCAGCAGCACCGGTGCGAAGCCGCCGACGGCAACGAGCGCCAGCAGCTGCAGGCCGCTCTTGGAGATGATCCGATCCAACGACGGGCGCAGCTTGAAGAAGCCGCCGTAGTCGCCGGCGATGCCGGGGGCGGCCAGCGCGACGAGCACGAGTCCGGCGAAGGCGACCGACGCGACGACGAGGTAGGCGCGGTGCGCGCGCAGCCGCTCGGCGCGCCGCGTCGGGTCGCGCAGCGCGTCGAGCAGGAAGGCCAGCAACAACGCGGGGACGAGCACGGCCATCTGGATTCGGGCCCAGGTCGCCAGCGCGAGCAGGAAGAAGGCGAGCCACCCGAGGCGGCTGCTGGGCCGACGAAGCGCCATCACCGCGACGCAGAGCGCAGCGGTCGTCAGCGGGAACGCGAGGACCTCGGTCACGGTCTCGGCGCTGGTCAGCATCCAGGTCCCGGCCACGGAGAGCGCCGCGGGCACGAGTGCCAACCGCGGCCCGACGAGCTCGCGCGCGAGCAGCCAGACCGGGATCAGCTGGGCGCAGAGCGCGAGCGTCCCGAGCACCTTGGAGGCGTGGTAGGCGTCGACCGAGGAGCTGAACAGCCCCCACGCCGGGGTGATGAAGTACACGTACAACGCCGCGGCCTGGCCGATGTGCTCGCCACGCCAGTCCGTGCCGGTCCCATCCGCCAGCCCCCGCGCGAGGTGCGAGTAGCGGAACTCGTCGGGGAACAGGACAGGCAGCGGCGACCGCAGCGCCAGTACGAGGTACAGCGCGGCGGCAACGAGGTAGAGCCCAACCACCCACGCCCACGGCGACGACAGCACACCGGCCGCGCCGGCGCGGTGGGCAGCGGTGGGCTCGGCGGCCCGCGCGGTGCTCATCGCGCTGGACTGTAGATGGTCGACGCGCCGCGCTGTTGCGGTTGCGGCGCTACGCGGGCTCGGCGAGCAGCTCGGCGGGCGCGGCGACGAGCGTGAACTCGCTCGGGTCCAGCACCGCCGTCGCGTGCACGTACTCGCGCATGTAGCCCGGCCAGTTGGCGACGATCCGGCCGTCGCCGTCGCGGTACCACGAGTCACACGCCGTCCACGCGGTGCCCGCGAAGCGTCCCTGCACCTCACCGTCGGAGCGTGCGGCCACCTCGGGCCGGACGTCGAGCGCCGCGCCGCCGCGCGACCGCACGAGCGTCAGCGCCTGGGCGAGGTAGGCGGCCTGTGCTTCGAGGTAGACGAGGATCGACCCACCAGAGGTATTGGTGTTGGGCCCGTACATGAGGAACATGGACGGAAAGCCCGGAACGGTGATCCCGAGATGCGCGGTGGCGCCGCCGCTCCAGGCTTCGCGGAGCGTTCGTCCGTCGGTGCCGGTGACCTCCATCGGCGCCACGAAGTCGTTGGTCCGAAAGCCCGTCGCGTAGATGATGGTGTCGACCTCGATGGTGCGACCGTCCGCGGTCACCGGGCCTTTGGGGCCGATGCTCGTGATCGCGTCGGTGACGAGCTCCACGTTGTCGCGCGCCAGCGCCGGGAGGAAGGCCGAGCTGAACAGCACGCGCTTGCAGCCGAAGGCGTAGTCGGGCCAGGCCTTGCGTCGCAGCTCGGGATCGCGCAGCTGCGCGCGCATGAACAGGGCCGACCGCGCGGCGCCGATCCGGCCCAGTGTCTTGGGGTGGCGGATCATCGCGGTCAGCGCCTCGCCGTAATGGGTGACGAAGGCGCGGCGCCAGCGCTGCAGGCCCGGCACGTGCGCCACGGCCGCCCGCCACGCCCGCGGGTAGGGCCGGTTGCGACGCGGCAAGAACCAGTTGCCCGTGCGCTGGAAGACGGTCAGCGATCGTGCCACGCGCGCGATCTCCGGGACGAACTGCACGGCGCTGGCCCCGGTGCCGATGACTGCGACGCGCTGGTCGCGCAGATCGAGTTCGGGATCCCATTCGGCCGAGTGCATCAGCCGCCCCACGAAGCGCTCGGCGCCGGGGATCTCCGGCCGGGCCGGACGGTGCAGCTGGCCCGTGGCCAGGACGATCGCGTCGGCCTCGTAGCTCTGGCCTCCCGCGGTCTGCACCGACCACGTCGCCGTCGTGGCGTCCCAGTGGCAGGCCGTCACCTCGGTGTCGCCGACCACGAGGTGGTCGACCCCGTGGCGCCGCGCGACCTCCTCGGCATAGGCCAGGATCTCGGGCTGCGGCGAGCAGAGCCGCGTCCAGTCGGTGCGCTGCGCGAAGGAGTAGGAGTACAGGTGGCTCGGCACATCGCATGCCGCGCCCGGGTAGGTGTTGTGGCGCCAGGTGCCGCCGAGCCCGCCGGCGCGCTCCAGGATCGTGACGTCGGCGATGCCCTGGCGCCGCAGCTCGATCGCGGCGGCGATGCCGCCGAAGCCGGCTCCGACGACGACGACACGCAGGCGCTTTGACATCGCGTCAAGCTACCAGCGCGCCGGCGCCTTCAGCGCAGCGCGCGCCGCTCGATGCCGGCGTTGGACGCGATGATGATCTCGGCGGTCAGGGTGGGGGCGAAGAGGCCGTGGTCGACGACGCCGGGCGTCGCCGACAGCAGCGCCGCCAGCGCGGCCGGGTCACCGACGGGACCGGTGTAGTCGGCGATCAGGTTGCCGTCGGGGGACGGCGGCATGCCGGGGCGCAGGTCGCACGGCGTCAGCCGGGCCAGGGTCGCGGGCAACCCGTACTCCAACAGCTCCAGCGGGATCGGGGCCGAGAGCTTGTCCACCACCTTGGTCGTGTCGGCGATCACCACGAAGCGGTCGGCCGCCGCGGCGACGATCTTCTCGCGCACGTGCGCGCCGCCACCGCCCTTGACGATCCACCCGTCGGGCGCGATCTGGTCGGCGCCGTCGATCGCGAGATCCAGGCGCTCGACGGCGTCGAACGACTCGACGGCGATCCCGAGCGACGCCGCCTGCTCGGCCGTGGCGACCGATGTCGCCACGCAGCGCAGGCCGCGCAGCCCGCGCACCGCGATCGCCGGGAGCAGGTGCGCGACCGTCGAGCCGGTCCCGAGCCCGAGCACCATCCCGTCGCGGACCTCGTCGGCCGCCGCGACCGCGGCTGCCCGCTTCAGGGCCTCCAAGTCGCTCATCAGCGCTTCACCTGCAGCGCGGCGCCCAGCGCGCCACCGAGGTCGCCGAGCTCGGCCACCCGCACGGCCGGCGGGTCGGCGTCGTGGAAGAGGTGGGGCATCATCGCGTCGGTGATCCGTTGCGCGTAGGGCTCGCCGAAGCGCACGCCGAGACCGCCGCCGATGATGATGGCGTCGGGATCCAGGACGTTGCAGGCCGCGGCGACCGCGCTGCCGAGCGCGTCGACCGCATCGTCGATCAGCCGCTCGGCCAGCTCGTCGCCGCGCTCGATCGCGCGCGCCCAGATGCCGCTCGTCAGCCGGTCACGGCCCTTCTCCTCCATGATCTTGAAGAGGATGGTCTTCTCGCCCTCGTCGTGGGCCTTGCGCGCTCGCGCCTCCATCGCGCGGCGCCCGGCGTAGGCCTCCATGCAGCCCATCCGCCCGCAGGGGCACCGCAGCCCGTGGTGGCGCACGGGGATGTGGCCGATCTCGCCGGCGGCGCCGCGGCCCAGCCACGGCTTGCCGTCCAGGACGATCCCGCCGCCGACGCCCGTGCCCCAGAAGACGCCGAGCAGCGACGAGAACTCGCGCGCGGCCCCCAGCGTGAACTCCGCGTCGGTGGCGACCTGCACGTCGTTGCCGAGCCGGACGGTGGTGCCGCCGAAGCGCGCGCCGAGCTCCTTGGCCAGCGGGTAGGGGTCGCGCCAGCCGGGCAGGTTGCCCGCGCGAGCCAGCGTGCCGGCGTCGTCGTCGATCGCCCCGGGCGCGCCGACGCCGATCCCGCTCAGCGTGTCGGGCTCCACCTCCGCCGCCTCGGCGGCCTCCTGGAGCGCCTCGGCCATGGCGGCGATCACGTCCGGTGGGCCACCTTCAGTGGGTGTGGCGCGTCGCGCCTGGCCCAGGACCTGGTGCTCGGCGTTGGCGACGATCGCCTGGATCTTCGTCCCACCGAGGTCGATGCCGCCGCGTAGCGCGTCCGTTGCCATATGTCCGGAGCCTTGCCCAATGCGGGCGCCGACGCAACGTCGGCTGCTGTCAGGCGGCTGCGAGCCGGCCCGGAGCGGTCGCGGTCGCAGGGGCGGCCTGCGTGGCGCGGGCGCCGAGCGGGCCGAGCAGCGCGACCATCGCGGGCGGTGCGAGCCAGACGAGGTAGAGCGGCGCCCAGTGGTTGGCCGCGAGCTGGAGCGCGCCGAGCGTCGCGGCGACGAGGCCCGCGATGCGGCGCGGGTCGGCGGCGACGCTGCGATCCAGCCACACGAGCGTCGCGCCGCCCAGCGCGATCGCGGGCGCGACGCCAGCCATCAGCGGCTGCAGCGACTCGATGCCGAGCATGGTCCAGATCGACATCATCGAGCGGCGGCTGAGCTGGAAGGACATCGCGTGCACCATGTCGCCCGGGCCATGCAGGCCGCCGAGCGCGACGAGGCCGGCCAGGACGAGCGTGCCGATGGCGGCGCAGGCGATGAGCGCGCGCACCAGCGCCGTGCCGCGCAGGCGCGCCAGCCAGAGCGGGAGCAGGACCAGCGGCGCGACCTTCGCCAGCCCGGCCAGGGCGAGCAGCGCGCTGGAGGCGACGGGCCGCGACCACCAGGCGAACGCCCAGATCAGCGCGGCGGCGATCAGCACGTCGTTGGTCCCGCTGGAGAACGTCATCAGCGACGCGGGCAGGGCGAGGACGGCGATTGCGGCCGGCCGGCTGCTGCCACCGGCCGCGCGGGCCATGCCGAGGGCGCAGAGGATCGCGGCGCCTGCGCCGAGGACCAGCGAGCCGACGGCGTCGTCCCAGCTGCTGTGGACCGGCCAGATCGCCGCCAGTGGCGCGTAGAGGGCATAGATCGGCAGCCCGTAGGTGTCGCCATGGATGACATCGGCCGGCATGTGGCCGTAGGGGAGCCGGCCGGTCAGCAGCACCGTGGCGCCCTCCATGTTGGCGTAGGCGACGTCGACCACGCCGGTCGACGTGATGGTCACGAGCACCGTGAGGGCGAGCAGCAGGAGCCCGACCTGGCCGGAGAGCCTCGGCAGTGTCGCGCGTGCGGCGAGGCGCTCGAGCAGGACGGGCGCGTCCTCGTCCTCGTCGGGTCCCGGACCGCGCAGCGCGAGCTGGACGCCGCGGACGATCAGGTAGCCGATCAGCACCGCGGCGATGCCCTCGCCGACGGCGAGCAGGCCACGGTCGATGAGGACCGTCGGCACGACGACGGCGGCCATGGCGAGTGCGTCGAGCGTCCGTCGGCGGCGCAGCGGCCCGCGCAGCGTGACGAGCAGGAAGAGCGCGGTGAGGGCGCCGAGCACGAGCAGGTCGTGCGCGAGCGGGGCGCCGTAGCCGGCGATCCGCTGGTACCTCGTCGCCGACGACAGGGTGCCGTCGCGATGGACGCCGGCCGTCGCCGTCGTGCGGCCGTGGCGCAGCCAGGTGACCTTGACGAAGTCGTGGTCGATCGGGATGACCATGACCCTGTCGGCGCGTGCTGCGGCGTCGCGGGTCTCGGGAGCCGCGGCGGCGACGCGGATCGCGGTGGCGCGATCGACGGCGAGCGGGGTCTCCTTGTGGGTGAGCAGGCCGAGGCCCGCCACGGTCGTGAAGACGACGAGCGCGACGGCAAGCGCGCGCCTGCGCGCGAGCTGTCCGGAGGGGCCCACGCCCTGGACGTCGGTTGCCCGCCTGCCCGGTGCAGGCACCGGGTCCGGCCCTGGACGGATGTTGGATCGCGCCCACGTGCGCCCGTCGGCGGGTCGTCACCGCTCCGCTCGGCGTGCTCGGGCAGACTCCGCCGCCGATGGATGCCGCCGATGTCGCCCTGCTCGCCGCCGCCGGAGTGACGACCGGCGCGATCAACGCGGTCGCGGGCGGCGGGTCGCTGATCTCGTTCCCGGCGCTGCTGGCCACCGGGCTCTCGCCGCTGAGCGCCAACGTCAGCAACTTGATCGCGACGCTCCCGGGCTACCTGAGCGCGGCGACGACCTCGCGCGCCGAGCTGGCGGGCCAGGGCGCCCGGCTGCGGGTCCTGGCGCTCGCGGCCGCCGTCGGGGCGATCGCCGGGACGACCTTGTTGCTCGTCGGTCCCGAGGACACGTTCTCGGTGCTGGCGCCGTGGCTCGTCCTGCTGGCGTGCGCGCTGCTGGCGATCCAGCCCTTGGTGGCGCGGTGGATCACGCGGGTCGAGCATCACAGCGCCCCGGCGCGGCTGACCGTGACGGTCGCCGTGGCATCGATCTACGGTGGCTACTTCGGCGCCGGGCTCGGGATCGTCCTGCTCGCCGCGCTGGGGCTGACGCTGGAGGAGCCGCTGCAACGGCTCAACGCGCTCAAGCAGGTGCTGTCGCTGACGGTCGCGGTCGTGAGCGCGGTGGCCGTCGCGCTCTTCGGCCCGGTCGCGTGGCTGTCGACGCTGGTGGTCGGCGCGGGGACGCTGGTCGGCGGGCGCGTCGGCGTGGGCGTGGCGCGGCGGCTCCCGGACCCGGTGCTGCGCGGCGCGGTGATCACGCTCGGCGTGACCGTCGCGGTGGTGCTGCTGGCGCGGTGACCGGTCAGCGATCGCGGCGCGCGGCCGCGAGGACCCACTTCGCGAAGAGCAACTGCAGCGGCAGGCGCGCGTAGAGCGAGAGCTTCCCGCCCGGGACCTGCGGGTAGCGCTCCGGATGGACGGCCATGTGGACGTTGGCCGGGAAGACGGCGATCAGCGTCGCGACCAGCCACCAGGCCGAGTACTTGCGCACCGTCGGCGAGCTGCTGAGCAGGCCCGCGCCGCCGGCCGCCTCGGCCACGCCGCTGGCGTAGACCAGTTCGCGGTGGGCGGGCAGGTAGTCGGGCATGATCGCCTCGTAGTGGCGCGGGACCACGAAGTGCAGGAGTCCTGCGCCGAGGAAGACGTGGCCGGCGGCGCGCTTGAGACGGGAAGACACGGCGGAGAAGTTACCTGTCGCGGGTAGGCTCCGCTTCGATGCCGCTGGTCTACCGCGAGTCCCTGCCGGTCGAGGCGCCGAAGGGCACCGTGCTCTGCCTGCACGGCTATCCCGAGTCCTCCTACATGTGGCGCGATCTGCTGGAGACGGTTGCCGACGCGGGCTGGCAGGCGGTGGCGCCCGACCTGCCCGGCTACGGCGACTCGCCCTACGCCGGCTCGGGCACGTGGCAGGCGCATGTCGATGCGGTCGACGCCTTTCATCGCGAGCAGGAGCTCGGCGAGGTCGTGCTGGTCGTCCACGACTGGGGCGGGCTGATCGGCCTGCGCTGGGCCTGCGAGCACCCGGAGCTGATCCGGGCGATGGTCATCAGCAACACGGGGTTCTTCTCCGACGGCAAGTGGCACGGGATGGCGCAGGCGCTGCGCACGCCCGGTCAGGGGGAGGAGATCGTCGACGGGATCGACCGCGAGGGCTTCGGCGGCATGCTGCGCGCGGTGAGCCCGAGCCTCGACGATCGCAGCATCGACGAGTACTTCAAGGCCTATGGGTCGCCCGAGCGGCGGCGCGGCCAGCTCGAGCTCTACCGCTCCGGCGAGTTCTCCGAGTTGGAGGACCACGACCTCGCGGCGGTCGGCGCACCCGCGCTGATCCTGTGGGGCGAGGACGATCCCTTCGCGCCGGTCGCCGGCGCGCATCGCTTCGCCAAGGAGCTGCCCGACGCCGAGCTGGTGGTCGTGGCCGGCGCCAAGCACTTCGTCTTCGACGACGAGCCCGAGGCGTGCTCGGCGGCGGTCCGCGCGTTCTTGGAGCATGTCTGATGACGCGGCGCACGATCGCGTCGTGGTTGATGGACATGGACGGCGTGCTCGTCCACGAGGAAGACGCGATCGCGGGCGCCGACCGCTTCCTGGCCGGTCTGGGCGAGCGGGAGATCCCGTTCCTCGTGCTGACCAACAACTCCATCTACACCCCACGTGACCTGAGCGCGCGGCTGCGCGCGAGCGGGCTCGAGGTGCCTGAGACGGCGATCTGGACCAGCGCGCTGGCGACCGCGCGGTTCCTGGAGGACCAGCGCCCCGGTGGCTCGGCCTACGTGATCGGCGAGGCCGGCCTGACGACCGCGCTGCACGAGTCCGGCTACACGCTGACCGAGCGCGACCCCGACTACGTGGTCCTGGGCGAGACCCGCACCTACTCGTTCGAGCGCATCACCCGCGCGATCCGCCTGATCGCCGGCGGCGCGCGCTTCATCGCGACCAACCCGGACCCGAGCGGCCCGAGCCCCGACGGGCTCGTGCCCGCGACCGGATCGGTCGCGGCGCTGATCAGCAAGGCCACCGGGGTCGAGCCCTATTACATCGGCAAGCCCAACCCGCTGATGATGCGCTCCGCGCTCAACGCCCTCGACGCGCACTCCGAGACCACCGCGATGATCGGCGATCGCATGGACACCGACATCGTCTCGGGCCTGGAGGCAGGACTGGAAACGATCCTGGTCCTCACCGGTGTCTCCACCCGCGAGTCCGCCGAGCGCTTCCCGTTTCGGCCCTCTCGCATCCTCGACTCCGTCGCCGAGCTGGCCGACGAGATCGAGGCGCTCGCCCCGGGAGCCTGATCCTCGGTCTAGCCGTGGCCGAACCGCGCCGTGATACAAGCGCGCGGTGATGAAGGAGCAGCGCAGGCGCGGACGTCGATGTGGGTTGTTGGTGGTGATGGTGGGCCTGGCGATGGCCGCGCCCTCCGCGTCGGCGACGGTGTACACGACGCCGACGTCGGCCGGGAGCTTCACCCAGGTCGGCGCCGGCCGCGCCAACGTCTGCGCCTTGAAGACCGACGCCACCATCTTCTGCTGGGGCGCCAACCAGTACGGGCAGTCGACGCCGCCGGCCGGCAGTTTCACGGCGGTCAGCGTCGGCGACGGACATGCCTGCGCGATCCGCACCGATCAGAGCCTTGTCTGCTGGGGCTATGCCGGCTCCGGGCTCACGGCTGCGCCGAGCGGCAGCTTCACCTCGCTCAGCGCCGGCTTCGACCACAGCTGCGCGATCCGCACCGACCAGACGCTCGCCTGCTGGGGCCAGCTCAACGGCGTGCAGCCGACCGGCACGTTCACGGAGGTCAGCGCGGTCAACGGCAACGACTGCGCCGTCAGGACCGATGCGACGATCGTCTGCTGGGGACACAACACGTGGGGCGAAGGAACGCCACCGGCCGGGAGCTACAGCCACGTCAGCGCGAACTTCAGCTTCAGCTGCGGGGAGAAGACCGACGCGACGCTGGTCTGCTGGGGACTGGACTCCGGCTTCAACGCCTACGGGCAGACGGTGCCGCCCTCGGGCAGCTTCCTTGCCGTGGGCACGAGCGCGCAGGACCACGCCTGCGGGATCGCGGCGGACCAGACCCTTGCCTGCTGGGGGCAGGACGCCGCGACGACCGGCGCGCCGCCTGCCGGTCACTTCACGACCCTGAGCGTCGGGACGTTCTTCTCCTGTGCCGTCGCGACCGACCGGACCGTCAGCTGCTGGGGCGCGGGCGTGCCGCCGGGACCCACCGACCCGCCACCTCCTCCGTCGGTCCCGACGACCACGACGCCGTCGGTGACCGTCCCCAGTGGTCCGAGCACACCGACCCCCGTTGCGGTGGTGCAGGCGCTGGCGCCCGTGGTGCCGGCCGCCGCGCCGCCGACGATGGCCAAGCCGCCGCGGATCTCGGCTGCGTCGGCCTTCACGCTGCCGCCCGCGAAGGCGTGTGTCAGTCGGCGGCACTTCACGATCCGGATCCGCAAGCTGCGCGGTGTGACGTTCGTCAGCGCCGTCGTCAAGGTCAACGGCAAGCGCGTCAAGACCGTGAAGCGCTCGCGGATCACCGCCCCGGTCAATCTCACCGGCCTGCCGAAGGGGCGCTTCGTCGTCTCGATCACCGCGACGACGTCCGACCAGCGGCTCGTCACCGGGACGCGGACCTATCGCACGTGCGCTCCCAAGCGCGGCTCGTCGGGCCCCAAGCTCTAGAAAACAGCCGCTGACGGTCGAGCGAACGCGCGCGTATAGTCCGGCCGCATGTCGCTGCCCCGCACGCTGTTCGACGACGATCACAAGCTGTTTCGCGAGTCCGCCGCCGCGTTCGTGGATCGTGAGATCCTGCCGCGCGCCGAGGAGATCCGGGAGGCGCGACGGATTCCGGCGGAGGTCTGGAAGACGGCGGGCGATGCCGGCTTCCTGGGCGTCGCGATCCCGGAGCAGTACGGCGGCAGCGACGTCGACTTCCGCTACAACACGATCTTCAACGAGGAGCTGTCGCGCGCCGGCATGGCCTACTCCTCGTCGTTCACGATCCACTCCGACGTCTGCGCGCCGTACCTCACGCGCCTGACGACCGAGGAGCAGAAGCAGCGCTGGCTGCCGAAGTTCTGTTCCGGCGAGATGATCACCGCGATCGGGATGACCGAGCCCGAGGCGGGCTCGGACCTCCAGGGCCTGAAGACGACCGCGAAGCGCGAAGGTGACGAGTGGGTCATCAACGGCTCCAAGACCTTCATCACCAACGGCGCGCACGCCGGCCTCGTGATCGTCGCCGCGCGCACCGCGACCGATCCGAAGGGCCGCGGCATCTCGCTCTTCGCCGTCGAGGAGGGGATGGAGGGCTTCCAGCGCGGCCGCAAGCTGCACAAGGTCGGCCAGCACGAGGCCGACACGGCCGAGCTGTTCTTCGAGAACGTCCGCGTCACCGACGACCAGCTGATCGGCGAGGTCGACCGCGGCTTCCACCACATGATGGAGCACCTCGCCCAGGAGCGGCTGGGCTCGTCGATCTCCAACACCGCCCATGCGCAGCACGTCTTTGCGGTCACGCTCGAGTACATCAAGTCGCGCAAGGCCTTCGGCCGGCCGATCGGCACCTTCCAGAACTCGCGCTTCCTCGCCGCCGACCTCCAGACGCGCCTCGACGTCACGCAGGCGTTCGTCGACCAGTGCGTCGTCGCGCACGCCAAGCACGAGCTGTCAGCCGTCGACGCCGCCAAGGCCAAGTGGTGGAGCGCCGAGGTGCAGAACCTCGTCATCGACGCCTGCGTCCAGCTCCACGGTGGCTACGGCTACATGGAGGAGTACGAGGTCGCCCACGCCTGGATGGACGCGCGCGTCACCAAGATCTGGGCGGGCTCCAACGAGATCATGAAGGAGATCATCGGGCGCGACATGGGGCTGGGCGAGGTTCGGGCCTGACCCGGCCCCGCCCGCTCAGGACAGCAGCGCCCAGGGGTCGAAGCGCTCGATCGGGATCACGCGGATGCGCGGTAGCGCGACCGTGAACGCCTTGACGTCGTCCTCGAGGTCGAAGAGCTCCAGCCCGTCGTCGGTCAGCTCCTGCAGCGAGGAGCTGATCAGCTCGCGGAAGCCCATGATGCCGACGCGGCGGTGCTCGTCGCGCAGCAGCTCGGCCATCTGCGGGGCGAAGTCGCCGTCGTGGCTGGCCAGCAGCACGTCGCCGCTGCCGCGCTGCGAGAGCGCCGTGAGCGTCTGCTGGATCGCGACGTCGACGACCTTGACGTCGGCCGGGCCGCTGAGCAGCACGGGGCGGAAGTGCATGGCGTCGAGCGCCTGGACGAACGACATCGGGACCTGCCCGGAGCCGTTGAGGAAGAAGAGGCCGCGCAGCGGCTGATCCCACGCGGCACGTCCGAACTCGCGCACGCGATCCCAGCGCGGGCGCTCCTCCGGTGCCGGTCGCCGGCCGAGCAGGCTGCCACCAAGCGTCGCGTCGATGTTCTCCCCGTCGACGAGCAGGAACGTCTCGGCAGGAGCGGCGGCCACATCGGCAGCCTAGAGGTAGGGGAGGATGGCGGTCATGGCCCCACCCGCCGTGTGCCTGCGGCTCCTCGACGCGACGGTCCTGCAGCGGCTGATCGCCGCTGATCTCGACGGCGCCCGCGATGCCGCCGGCGTCGAGCTGCCCGCGGAGTTCCTTGCCGAGACCTGGCTGTGGACACTGCGTCTCGGGCAGCTGATCGGCGAGCCCGCGTGCGCGCCGTGGCTGGTGCGGGCCGTGGTCGTCGCCGAGGGTGAGGCGGCGGGGACGGTCGTCGGCCACGCGGGCTTCCACGGGCCGCCCGACCCGCGGGGCGTGGTCGAGGTCGGTTACCGGATCACCCCCGAGCACCGGCGCCGCGGCCACGGGCGCGCCGCGCTCGGCGAGCTGCTCGCCTACGCCCGTGCGGAGGGCGCCAAGACCGTCCGCGCCTCGATCAGCCCGGACAACGCGGCATCGCTGGCGCTTGCCGGCTCCTACGGCTTCACGCAGACCGGTGAGCAGGTGGACGAGATCGACGGTTTGGAGCTGGTGTTCGAACTCCGGATTTGACAGAGTGTCAACCCATGTCCGCCGATCCGGTTTCTCCCCTCGAAGCGACGCTCGTCACCGAGCGCGAGCAGTGGCAGGACGGCCCGCCGCACGAGCTGTTCTCCCAGCTGCGCGGCCAGTGCCCCGTGCACTGGACGTCGAAGATCACCGAGTACCCCGAGGAGGCCGGCTTCTGGTCGGTCACCACCGCTGACGACGTCCACGCGGTCAGCCGCGACTGGGAGACCTACTCGTCGGCGACCGGCTTCACGGCGCTGACCGACGCGATCCTCCCGCTGGAGCTGAGCCAGGCGATGTTCATCGGGATGGACCCGCCCAAGCACGACCGCCTCAAGGCGCTCTTCCAGCGCGGATTCACGCCCAAGCGCATCAGCGAGCACGAGCCCGCGATCCGCGAGATCACCAAGACGGTGCTCGACCGGCTCGAGGGCCGCGAGACCTGCGACCTGGTCACCGACGTCGCCCAGCCCGTCGTCGCGCGGGTCATCGGCAGCTTCATGGGCACCGCGCCCGAGGACGACGAGATCTGGGCGCGGCTGATGAACACGACGTTGGGCGCGGGCGACCCGGACCTCAACCCCGAGGGCGTCCAGACCGTGATGGAGCGCGACGTGCCGGAGATCTTCGCGCGCTGCGCGGCGCTGATCGCCGAGCGCCGCGAGCGCCCGACCGAGGACCTGATGAGCGTGCTCGTCCACGCCGACATCGATGGCGAGAAGCTCGAAGAGCACGAGATCGTCATGGGGTTCTTCCTGCTCGTGGCCGCCGGCAACGACTCCACGAAAGCGACCTACTGCAGCGGCATGCGCGCGATCCTGGAGGACCCGACGCAGCGTCGGCAGCTGCTCGACGACCCGTCGCTCGTCCCCAGCGCGGTCGAGGAGGCGCTGCGCATGTTCCCCGCCTTCGCGCACTTCCGGCGCACGGCGACGCGCGACACCGAGCTCAACGGCGCGCAGATCCGCGAGGGCGACAAGGTGGTCATGTGGTACGTCTCCTCCAATCGTGACGAGACGCGCTATGAGGACCCGGATCGCTTCGACGTCACGCGCAACCCCGAGCATCAGGCCTTCGGCGCGGGCGGCCGGCACTTCTGCCTCGGGACCGCCCTGGCACGGCTGGAGCTGCGGATCCTGATCGAGGAGACGCTCGCGCGCTTCCCGCAGATGGAGATCGACGGCGAGCCGCTCTACGCCGAGTCGCCGTTCATCAACCAGCTCAAGACGCTGCCGGTGCGCTTGGCGCCATAGCCGTCTGGAGACACGTCCGTCTCGCGACTGTCGTCCGAACGTCAACGGCCAGTTGACCGACGTATAAATAAACCGCTACGGTCCCCGGCTCGATGACGAGAGCCGATGACCGTTTGACCGCCGGCGCGGGCGATGCTTCCCCACGCCGCCGCCTTTCCCGCGCCGACCGGGAGCAGCAAGTCCTCCGTGTTGCGCACGAGCAGTTCGCCCGTCGTGGCTTCGCTGCCGTGACGATGGAGGACATCGCGCTGGAGGTCGGCGTCAAGAAGCCCTTGTTGTACGCCTACTTCGGGAACAAGGAGCGGCTGTACGAGGCCTGCATGGCGCCGGCCGGCGACGCGTTGATCGCCGCGGTCGCCACCGCCGTCGAGCGTGCGAGCACGCCGGCAGAGGCGGTTCGCCTGGGCGTCATCGCCTTCTTCGACTTCGTCGACCGCGACCGCGACGCCTGGCGCGTGCTGTTCGACGAGACCGTGCCGCAGTCGGGCGAGATCGCCGCGGTCGTCGCGGCCTATCGCGAGCGGCTGCTGGAGATGGTGGCGCTGGCCACCGTCGCGGTGATGCCACCGCACCGCCGGACCGGCTCACGCGCGGTGATCGAGGGCACCTCGGTCATGGTGATGGCCGCCGCCGAGGCGCTGGCGCGCTGGTGGCTGCGCACCGACGCGATGTCGGCACGGGACGCCGCGAATCTGATGATCGCGACCGTCGAGCCCGGCCTGATGGCCGGCGCGGCCGAGAAGGGCGGTGTCCGCCGATGACCGCCGCCGATCGCTCAATGGCCCTCGGCCTGCGCGCGCTGACCCGCATCGCGGGCTCGGACGTCGTCGACCGCCTCGGCGTCCGCAAGCCCGCCGAGCGCGTCCTCTACCGCGCCACGCGCGACGGCTTCAAGGTCGCCGGCCGTGCCGGTCGCACCTTCGCCGCCGGCACGCGGCTGGGCCGCCCGGCCCGTCCGCGGCCCTCGTCGGCCGGCGGCACCGGCCTCTTCGACCTCACGCTCGATGACGAGCAGCAGATGCTCGTCGAGGCGTGGCGTGACTTCGCCTCGGCGCGGCTGCGGCCCGCCGCCGCGGCGGCCGAGCGCGGCGAGGGCGCCAAGGAGATCTTCGCCGAGGCCAACGAGCTCGGCCTCACGATGCTCGGCGTTCCCGAGGAGCTGGGTGGGGCGATCAGCGAGCGCTCCGCGGTGACGGCGGTGCTGGCCGCCGAGACGCTGGCCCACGGCGACGCCGGGCTGGCCGTCGGCGCGCTCGCGCCCGCCGCGGTTGCGACCGCGCTCGCGCTCTGGGGCGACGCCGACCAGCAGGCGACCTACCTGCCCGCGCTCGTCGGCGAGGACGTCCCGGCCGCCGCGCTGGCGATCGCCGAGCCGCGCGCGCTCTTCGATCCCCGGCAGTTGCAGACCGTCGCGCGTCCGGTCCCCGGCAGCGGCTACGTGCTGTCGGGCACCAAGACGTTCGTGCCGCGCGCCGAGGATGCCGAGCTGCTGATCGTCGCCGCGCACATCGAGGGCGCCGGCCCCGGGCTGTTCCTCGTCGAGCCGTCGAAGGGCGGCGTGCACGTCAAGGCCGATCCGGCCATGGGCCTGCGCGGGGCCGCGCTGGGTCGTGTGCGGCTGGAGGACGTCGCGGTGAGCCGCGGCGCGCTGCTCGGCGCGGCGGATCCCAAGGTCTTCGCCGAGTGCGTCGCACGCTCGCGGCTGGCCTGGGCGGCGATCGCCGCCGGGGTGGGCCGGGCGGTCCTGGACTACGTCATCCCCTATGTCAACGAGCGCATCGCGTTCGGCGAGCCGGTCAGCCACCGCCAGGCGGTGGCCTTCTCGGTCGCCGACATCGCGGTCGAGCTGGAGGGGCTGCGGCTCGTCGCGCTGCGTGCGGCGGCGCGTGCCGACGCCGAGGCCGACTTCTCGCGCGAGGCCGCGCTCGCACGCTCGCTGGCCACCCAGAAGGGCATGCAGATCGGCTCCGAGGGCGTGCAGCTGCTCGGTGGCGCGGGCTACATCGCCGAGCATCCCGTCGAACGCTGGTACCGCGACCTGCGGGCCACCGGCCTCATGGAAGGCGTCCTGGTCGTCTGATGATCAACCTCGAAGTCCCCCGCAAGTTCGGCCCGCTCGTGGCCCAGGCACGCCAGGTCGCCGACGAGGTCTTCCGGCCGATCTCGCGCAAGTACGACCGCGAGGAGCACGCGCGGCCCGTCGAGCTGGACATGCTCGCCGCGCTCATCGACGGGATGAACGACGGCAGCGACATGGGCGGTGCCGGCGCCGCCGGCGTGCGCCGCTCGGCCAACGAGGACGGTCCTCAGGGCAATCGCAACGGGTCGAACCTCTCGACGGCGCTGTCGATCATGGAGCTCTGCCGTGGCGACGTCGGCCTGCTGCTCTCGGTCCCGCGCCAGGGCCTGGGCAACTCGGCGATCGCCTCGGTCGCCGACGACGAGCAGCTCGAGCGCTTCGCCGGCCAGTGGGCGGCGATGGCGATCACCGAGCCGGAAGCGGGCAGCGACAGCGCCGCGATCCGCACCACCGCGGTCCTCGACGGCGAGGACTACGTCCTCAACGGCGAGAAGATCTACGTGACGGCCGGCGAGCGCGCCGATCTGGTGGTCGTCTGGGCGACGCTTGACCGCTCACTCGGGCGCGGCGGCGATCAAGTCGTTCGTGGTCGAGCGCTCCAACCCGGGGCTCAAGCTCGACCGTCTCGAGCACAAGCTCGGCATCCGCGCGTCGGACACCGCGGCGTTCACGCTCCAGGACTGCCGCGTGCCCAAGGAGAACCTCCTGGGTCCGCCCGGCATCGAGGTCACCAACGGCTTCGCGGGCGCGATGCAGACCTTCGACAACACGCGGCCGCTGGTCGCCGCGATGGCCGTCGGCCTGACGCGCGCCTGCCTGGAGACGACGCGCGACCTGCTGGCCGACGCCGGCGTCGAGGTCGACTGGGACGTCCCGGCCGCCCGGCAGACCGCGGCGGCCGCCGACTACCTGGCGATGGACGCCGACTACGAGGCCGCCTACCTGCTGACGCTGCAGGCCGCGTGGATGGCCGACAACGGCAAGCCGAACTCGCTGCAGGCATCGATGGCCAAGGCCAAGGCCGGCAGGACCTGCGTCGACGTGGCGCTGCGCTGCGTCGCCCTGGCGAGCACGCTCGGCTACGGCGAGGAGCTGCTGCTGGAGAAGTGGGCCCGCGACGCGAAGATCCTCGACATCTTCGAGGGCACCCAGCAGATCCAGCTGCTGATCATCGCCCGCCAGCTGCTGGGGCTGAGCTCCGCGCAGCTGCGCTGAGCTTCAACGGTCCGGCGGAGCTCCCACTCATGGTCGCCGAGCGTCACGAGCACTGACTCGCCGTGACGCGCGGTGACCGTGAGGTCCACGTTGGGCGTGATCGTCTGGTAGACGGCGATCGCGACGCTGCGGCCGCCGAGCAGGTCGGCGAGCGCGCGCATCGCGTCGGCCAGCATGTCGAGGCCGCCGAGCGTCCCGGTCACCTGGCCGGTCTCGGGCTCGACCTCGAACGGCGGGAGCTGGCGCAGGTGGATCTCACCGGCCAGTGACTCGGCCTCCAGCTCGATGGCGTGGGGGAGGTGCATCGTGCGCTCCGCGATCCGGACCTCGACCGGCGCGAGCCGACCGACGTCGACCAGCGCAGCCGGTCCGTCGGGCATGTCGACCACGACCGCGACGCGCAACGCGCCGGAGCGATGGAGCACGTCGCGCAGCGTCTCGACGACCGCGTCGAGTGGCCCGACGGAGGCGACGAGGTCGATGGGTTCCTCGGCATCGTCCATGGCCTTCAGCATGCCATGTGCCGGATCACGATCCTTGCTCGTCGCTTGGCGCGCTGTGAGAGGATGCGCGCCGGAGGAGCTGGACATGGACCGTCTGCACACGGCAATCGGAGCGTCGCCCGTCGATCCCGCCGAGCTGAGGCACCTGACGCGCTTGTTCGCGATGTCGCCAGATCTCCTGGCCGCAGCGGGCTTCGACGGCCTGCTCAAGCACTTCAACGACGCGTGGGAGCAGCAGCTCGGCTGGCCGCGCGCGACGATGGAGACGAAGCCGTATCTGGAGATCGTCCATCCCGAGGATCGCGCCGAGACCGAGGCGCAGATCGGGCGCCTGGCGCGCGGCGAGACGATCGCCGAGTACGTCTGCCGGATGGTCTGCGCCGACGGATCGATCCGCTGGATGGCGTGGAGTGGCGGCCCGGGCCAGGAGGCCTTCTACATCGTGGGTCGCGACGTCAGCGAGCGGCTGGCGATGGAGCACGAGCTGGCCCAGCGCGCCACGCGCCTGCAGGACACCAACGCCGAGCTGCAGGACTTCGCCTACACCGCCTCCCATGATCTCTCCGAGCCGCTGCGCATGGTCGCGAGCTTCCTCGGACTGCTGGAGCGACGCAGTGGCGGCGACCTCGACGAGAAGGGGCGCGAGTACCTGCGCCAGGCCGGCGACGGCGCGGTGCGCATGCGTCACCTGATCGACGATCTGCTGGCCTACTCGCGGGTCGCCAACGAGGAGCCGCGCCGCGAGCAGGTCGATCTCCAGGTCTTGGTCGGCGATGTCCTGCGGGTGCTCGGCCCGGCGATCGCCGAGACGGAGGCGACGGTCGAGGTCGGCGAGCTCCCGACGCTGGAGGCCGAGCCGACGCAGCTCGGGCAGCTGCTGCAGAACCTGATCGGCAACGCGGTCAAGTTCCACGAGCCCGGTCGGCCGCCGACGGTCCACATCGCGGCGCGGCGCACGATGGGCGCCTGCGTCGTGAGCGTGGCCGACGACGGCATCGGGATCGACGAGGCCGACCAGGAGCGCATCTTCGCGATGTTCACGCGGCTGCACGGCCGCGATACCTATGCGGGGACCGGGATCGGGCTGGCGATCTGCCGCCGCATCGCCGAGCGCCACGGCGGGCGCATCTACGTCGAGTCGACTCCAGGCCAGGGCAGCACGTTCCACACGCTGCTGCCCGACGCGCCGACGGCGCCCGGAACGCCCGCGGCGTCCGGCACGCCGCGCCAGCAGCAGGCTTCGGCCTAGAAGCGGGCGGTCCGCAGACGCTCGGCGGTGATGGTGGCCCGCGGATCGCCGAGGCGCTCGACGGCCGTCGCCGCGGCCTCGACGTCGTAGGCCACGCGGCGCAGCGTGACGGCGTCGTCGTCGTCGAGCAGCGCGTAGGCCGCGCGCACGTCGCCGTCCCACGGCTCGCCGACGCTGCCCGGGTTGACCAGCTCGACGCCGCTCGGCGTCCGGCGCGAGAACTGCAGGTGGCTGTGGCCGAAGACGACGCGCCGCCGGCCGACGCCGGCCAGTGCCTGGTCGTCGCCCTCAGGGTCGGGCTCGGGCCCGAACGTCTCGATGTCGGAGAGCGGTGAGCCGTGCACGAAGAGCGTGTCACCGACGATTGCCTGCGCCGGCAGCGCGGCCAGCTCGGCGACCAGCTCGTCGCCCAACTGGTCGCAGACCCAGCGGGCGGCGCCCTGGGTGACCGGGCTGTCGGGGAGCGCGTCGGGGTCGGCCTGCCAGCGCTCCCAGTTGCCGCGGATCCACGTCGCACGGTCGCCCAGCGCGCGCAGCAGCTCGACGCATTCCACGGGCCACGCGCCGAACGCCGCGTAGTCGCCGCCGAGCAGGAAGCGGTCGGCACCCGCGTCATGCGCGTCGTCCAGGACGGCCTCCAGCGCCGGCCGGTTGCCGTGCACGTCGTACAAGATCGCGAGCATCTCGCCATGATGCCGTGCCGATGGAGCTTCGTGGACCGCAGCTCGACCCTCCGCCTGCCCGACCCCGACGACGCCCCGGCGCTCCTGGCGCTGGCGAGCGATCCCGAGGTCACGCGGTGGTTCTCGTGGGGGCCATACACGAGCGTGGAGGAGCCGCTGGCGTGGATCGCCGCCCAGGCGGCCAAGCGCGACGCCGGGACGCAGCTGGACTTCGTCATCCACGATCGCGAGCACGGGCCGATCGGGGTCACCGGCCTCGCGGAGCTGAGCGTCCGCGATCGCCGCGCGATGGTCGGCACATGGCTCGGGCGCGCGCATTGGGGCACGGGCGCCAACGCGGAGTCCAAGGCGCTGATCACGCACCTCGCGCTCGCGATCTGCGGGCTGGAGCGCGTCGGCGCCTACTCCAACCCCGAGAACGCGCGCAGCGCCGCGGCGCTGGAGCGTGTCGGCTTCACCCGTGAGGGCACGCTGCGTGGCTGGCATCGCCACGGCGACCGCCGGCTCGACGTCCACGTGTACGGCCTACTGTCGGGCGGGTGGGCGGACGGGCCGTTGCACAAGACCCCGGTCACGGTGATCGGTCTGCCGCCCGCGCCGTGGATCGTCGGCGGGGCGTCTGAAGGCTGACGCTGTCCCGCCCGCCCCGCACGCGGTTGATCGTCAGACTGCGCGCGTGTCCGACGACCTTCCGCTGCAGGTCCGCGGCCTGACGCGCCGCTACGGCCGGCTCGTCGGGCTCGCGAGCCTCGACCTCGATCTCAAGCGCGGCCAGTGCGTCGCGCTGATCGGCGCCAACGGCAGCGGGAAGTCGACGGCGGTCCGGACGATCGCGGGGCTGCTGGAGCCCAGCGATGGGACCGTGCGCATCTGCGGCCACGACCCGCACACCGAGCCCGAGGCCGAGTCCGCGCGCGCCGCGCTGGCGCTCGTGCCCGACGCGCCGCTGCTCTACGACGATCTCACCGTCCGTCAGCACCTGGCCCTCGTCGCGCTGGCCCACGGCGTCGCCGACGAGGGGCTCGACGGGCGGATCGACGCGCTGCTGGTCCGCCTCGGCCTCGACCACCGCGCCGACTTCCTGCCGACCGAGCTGTCGCGTGGGCTCAAGCAGAAGACCGGGCTGGCGTGTGCGCTGATCCGCCCGGCGCGGCTGCTGATGCTCGACGAGCCGGTCGTCGGCCTCGACCCGCCGTCGCAGCGGCTGCTGGCCGAGCTGCTGCTGGAGGCGAAGGCCGCCGGGACCGCGATCCTGCTGACCACCCACCAGATGGCGTTCGCCGACGACGTCGCCGACCGCGCGATCGTGCTCGGGGAGGGCGAAGTGCTCGACCGGGGCCCGTGGCGCGAGGTTCGGGCGCGGGCGACGCAGCGGGGCTGGCTGCCCGAGCATGCCTAGCGCGACGGCCGTCGGGCCGATCCCGGCGCGGACGCCCGTCCGCGAGATCCGGGCGTTCTGGCGCATGGTGCAGGCGCCGCCGAGCTTGTTGAAGCGGTTGGAGCCGGCCTACTACGTCTTCATCACGCTGGCCATCGGCGGGCCGTTCGTCTACGGCACGGCGAGCGAGGCGCTGGCCGAGGTCGCGACGCCGCGCACGGTCGCGACGTGGGGGCCATCGCTCGCGCTGGTGGGTCTGCTGGCGCTGGTGCGCTGGGGTGCCGTCCAGGGTCCGGTGGTCTTCTCGATCCCGGATGTCGCCCAGTTGCTCGGCGCGCCGCTGCGGCGCGGCGAGCTGGTGATCGGCCGCTTGATCCGCGGGCTGATCGCGGGAACCGGCGCCGCCGCGGTGGTCGCGGCGATCGTCGTGGTCGGGGTCGCCGGCCACCACCGTGGGGTGGACGCCGAGCGGGCCGGTGCGTTCATCGTCGCGATCGCGCTGCTCGGGCTGCTCGGCGTTGCCGGCGCGTCGCTGGTCGCGGGATCGGCGCGCTGGGATCGTGCGACGCGGCGCGCGAGCTGGCCGGTCTTCGTCGCGGCCGTCGCGCTGGTGGCCGTCGCCAGTGGGTCGGGGAGCACCGGGCGCCGCGTCGCGCTGTGGTGCGGGCCGTGGGGCTGGGCGGTCCAGCCGCTGGCACCGGGCGCGGACGCGTGGCCGGTCGCGCTCGCCTTGATGGCGGTGGCCGCGGCGCTCGTCGTCGCGCTCGCCGTCGCCCGCCGCGGCCGCTGCTCGACCGAGCGCCACATGCTGCGGGCCGAGGCGCGCGGCGGCGCCGTCGCGGCCTTGTACTCCATGAACGCGCGCTACGTGCGGCGCAGCCTCAGCGGCGTCAACGCAGGCCCGACCGCCGGACGTGGCGCGCGGCTGAAGCCTCCGCGCTCGCCGCGGCTCGCGGTCGTCTGGCGCGACGCGGTCGCGGTGCTGGCCACGCCGCAGCGTCTCGGCGAGGCGCTCGTGCTCGCCGCGGGCGGGACCGCCGTCTGCCTGATCAACGCCGAGCATCCGGCCGCGGTCGCTGGTGGCGCGTTGGCGGTCTACGTCGGTGCCTCGCGGCTCCTGGAGCCGCTGCGGGCCGAGACCGACCAGCCGGGGCGCGCGCGGGTCCTGCTGCGTGCCCGGATGGGGCATGTCCTGGCCCAGCACGCGATCGTGCCGGCGGTGGTCGTGATGGTCGGCGCGGTGGTGGCGGCGGTGAGCTGCGCGATCGCCGGCGGGCTTCCGCCCCATGGGGCCGCGGCCGCGCTGCTCGCGGTGGCCGCGACGCCGGCGGTCACCCTCTGCGCCGCGCTGAGCAGCCGCCGCGGGGGCCAGCTGCCGCCCAGCCTGCTGTCGGTGACCTACGGCGACCAGACCGGCATGAGCGCCGGGATCATCGTCGGCTGGATCGTCGTGTTTCCGGTGCTGGCGATCGTGCTCGGCACGCTGCCGGTGAGCATCGTCGCGCACTACGGGCTCGGCGGGCTGCCACAGCTCGTGGGGCTGCTGGTAGCCGCGACGGTGACGCTGGCGATCGCGCTGGGGCTGGAGCAGTTCGCGCCGTAGCCCGGCGCTCCGGCCCGCTCAGTCGTCCCGCCGTGACTCCCACGAGAAGCCGCGGACCGCGAAGAACAGCCCGACGAGCGTCCAGATGCAGATGACGCACAGCCCCGAGAGGTTGTCGCCCAAGGACCGGCCGCTGACCAGCGCCCCCGACAGCCCGTCGATGATGTGCACCAGCGGCAGCACCTGCGCGAGATGCAGCAGGAACTGCGGCGCGTTGTTGACGTCGTAGAACACGCCGCTGATGAAGATCACCGGCAGGAAGATGATGTTGGAGTAGGCCGCGGCCGCGTCGTAGTTGGGGATCACGTGCGACCACGCGACGCCCAGCGCGGCGAGGCAGACGACGCCGGCGCCGACGTAGACCACCAACTCGATCCAGTCCTTGGGCCAGCCCGTGCCGAACAGCAGCTTGCCCGCGACGATCACCAAGGCCAGTTGGATGATCGCGTTGGCCACCGCGTTGCCGAAGACGCCGAGCAGGTAGGAGCCCTCGGGCAGCGGCGTTCCACGCATGCGCTTGAGCACGCCTTGCTCGCGCAGGAACGTCAGGTTCATGGTCAGCGACGAGAACGTCGTCGCCATGATCGACATCCCGGCGATGCCCGGGATCAGGACGTTCAGGTCATCCTGATTGCCGCTGAAGATCGCGCCGAAGAGCGCGAGGAAGAGCAGCGGCAGCAGGAAGTTGAAGAACGCGGCGCTCGGGTTGCGCCAGAACATCCGGCGCTCGAGGCGGTACTGGTGATACGCGAGCACGAGCGCGTCAGACATTTGCGGTGGCCTCCGTCGCACTGTCTCCGGCGCTCTCGCTCGGCGGCTCGGCGGTCAGCTCGAGGTAGACGTCCTCCAGCGACGGGCGAGTGACCGAGAGATCCTGGAGCCGGCCGCCACGTGCCAGCGCCGCGCTCGTCAGCTGGTGCAGCAGCGCCGTCGGATCCTCGGTCTCGCGGGACTCCATCGCGCCGGTCTCCGCCGAGCGCCACGCGACGGTGTAGGTCGACGAGGAGGCGCCGAGCTCGGCCGGGGGTCCGGAGGCGACGATCCGGCCCTCCTTGATGATCGCCACGCGATCGCAGAGCGCCTGGGCCTCGTCGAGGTAGTGCGTCGTCAGCAGGACGGTCTTGCCGAGCTCCTGCAGCGAGCGCACGACGTCCCACGCCGCGCGGCGTGCGGCGGGGTCAAAGCCCGTCGTCGGCTCGTCGAGGAAGATCAGCTCCGGGTCGCCGACCAGCGCCAGCCCGAAGTCCAGGCGCCGCATCTGGCCGCCGGAGAGCGTGCGCGCCAGCGCGTCGGCCTTCTCGTGCAGTCCGGCAAGCGTCAGGACCTCGTCGACGTCGCGCGGATGCGGGTAGAAGCGCGCCCAATGCGCGAGCGCCTCCCGGACGGTGATGTGGCGGTACATGCCCGTCGACTGCAGGACGATCCCGATCCGCTTGCGCAGCTCGCGTGGCCGCCGCTCGGGATCCTGGCCGAGGACCGAGACGATGCCCGCGCTGCGCTGCCGGTAGCCCTCGAGGATCTCGACGGTCGTCGTCTTGCCGGCGCCGTTGGGGCCCAGGAGGCCGAAGACCTCGCCGGGCTCGACCTCGAAGTCGATGCCCCGCACCGCCTCGAACTGCCCGTAGGACTTGCGCAGATCACGCACGAGGATCGCGGGAGCGAGAGCGGCCACTCCTGCATTCAAGCAGCGACGGCATGACAAGCTCTCTCTCCTTGCCGCGCGCAGCCTGCATCGACATCGGCTCCAACACCACCCGGCTGCTCGTCGCCGAGCCCGATCCGCAGCGCCCAGGAGCGCTCGTGGAGGTCGCCGCCCACCGGACGTTCGTGCGGCTGACCACCGCCGAGCGCAGCAGCGGCATCCCGCCGGAGAAGGCGCAGGCGATCGCCGACGCCGTCGCCGAGCAGGCCGCGGCAGCGCGCGCCGGGGGCATCGTGGCGCTGCGCGTCGTCGCCACCGCCGCGCTGCGCGACGCACCCGACCACGACGCCCTCATCGCCCGCCTCGGCGCCGCCGCCGGCGTTCCGGTCGAGATCCTCAGCGGGGAGGAGGAGGCCCGGCTGGCCTTCTCGGGCGCGACCGCGTCGCTGGCGGTCGACGGCGTCGGCAGCGTCCTGGTGGCCGATGTCGGCGGCGGCTCGACCGAGCTGGCCTGGGGCGTGCCCGGCGGCACCCCCACGTGGTGGGCGTCGCTGCCGATCGGCTCCAGCGCGCTGGCCGAGACGCATCTCCACGGCGATCCTCCGACCGCCGCTGAGCTGGACGCCGCGCGCGTCGAGGCCGCAGCCGCGATCGCCGCCGCCGGGTGTCCGGCGGCTGACGTCGCGTGGGCCGTTGGGGGCAGCGCGACCTCGCTGCGGCGCCTGTGCGGTCCACGGCTCACGGCCGCGGCGTTCGACGACGCCCTCGCGCGCACCGTCGCGAGCCCCGCCGAGCGCGCAGCGTTCGATCTCGGGCTCCACGTCGAGCGCGTCCGCCTGCTGCCGGCGGGCCTGCTCCTGCTGGCGGAGGTCGCTCGCGCCGCGCAATGCCCGTTGCACGTCGGCTGTGGTGGCCTCCGTGAGGGCGTGATCCTCGACCTGCTGGCCCAGGTGGGGTACACCTAAGGCTCCAGACGATCACATCGTGTTCACACGACGGTAACGGCCGGGCATCGTCGGCCGCCTACCGTCGCAGCCGCCCGCATGAACCCAGACCCTCAGCTCACGCAAGAGTCCATCCGCGCCGTGGATGCCGTGGCACGGCCGGCGCCGCAGCCATCGGATCTCGATGCGCCCGAGCTGTACATCAATCGAGAGCTGTCGTGGGTCGACTTCGACGATCGCGTCCTGCAGCTCGCCGAGGACGCCGACCAGCCGCTGCTGGAGCGCTGCAAGTTCGCCGCGATCTTCGGATCCAACCTCGACGAGTTCTTCATGATCCGCGTCGCCGGCCTGCACGACCAGGTCGACGCGGGCATCACGGCGCCCAAGCTCGACGGCCGCACGCCGTCGGAGACGATCGACGCGATCCGCGAGAAGGTCCTGGCGCTCTCGGAGCGCCAGTGCCGGACGCTCTCGCACGACCTGCGCCCGTCGCTGGCCGAGCACGACATCCGGCTGGTCGGGATCGACGACGTCTCCAGCGACGCGCGGCGGGCGTTGGATCATCGCTTCCGCCGCCAGATCTTCCCGGTCCTCACGCCGCTGGCCGTCGGCCTCGGCCGGCCGTTCCCCTACATCTCCAACCTCTCGCTGAGCCTCGCGGTGCTCGTGCGCGACCCGGTCTCCGGCCTGGTCACCTTCGCGCGCGTCAAGGTCCCGAAGGAGATGCTGCCGCGCTTCGTCGCGCTGGAGGACGAGCCGACGACGTTCGTGCCGATGGAGGAGCTGATCGCCGCCAACCTCGAGGCGCTCTTCCCCGGGATGGAGGTCATCGAGCACGGCGTCTTCCGCGTGACGCGCGACGCGGACTTCGAGATCTCCGACGAGGCCGACGACCTGCTGACCGCCGTCGAGGACGAGCTGCGCCGCCGGCGCTTCGGCGAGGTCGTGCGCGTCGAGATCGGCGCGGGCATGGCCACCGGCCTGCGCGAGGCGCTGACCGACGCGCTGGAGGTCGAGGACCGTCAGGTCTACGAGGTCCACGACCTGCTCGACCTCACCGACCTCTGGCAGATCGTGGGGCTCAAGGGCTTCGACGACCTGCGCGATCCGCCGTGGCAGTCGGTGACCCAGCCGCGCCTGCGGCCCGAGGAGCACCACGCCAAGGTCGACATGTTCGCCGCGATGCGCGTGGGCGACATCCTCGTCCACCACCCCTACGACTCGTTCTCGACCTCCGTCGGGCGCTTCGTCGAGCAGGCCGCCAACGACCCCGACGTGCTGGCGATCAAGCTCACGATCTACCGGACCTCCGACGACACGCCGCTGATACCCGCGCTGATCCGCGCGACCGAGCGCGGCAAGCAGGCGGTCTGCCTGGTGGAGCTCAAGGCGCGCTTCGACGAGCGGGCCAACATCGAGTGGGCGCGCAAGCTGGAGGAGACGGGCGTCCACGTCGTCTACGGCCATCCCGCGCTCAAGACCCACGCCAAGTGCATCCTCGTCGTCCGCCGCGAGGGCGACGGCGTGCGCCACTACCTGCACATCGGCACCGGCAACTACCACCCCAAGACGGCGCGGCTGTACACCGACTTCGGCCTGTTCACGACCGACGAGCGCCTCGGCTCCGACGTCGCCGACATGTTCAACTTCCTGACGGGCTACGCGCGGCCGCGACGCTACCGCAAGGCGCTGATCGCGCCCGACCACCTGCGCGACGGCATCGTGCACGAGATCGAGCAGACGATCGAGGCCCACAACGCCGGGCAGCCGGCGCGCATCCAGATGAAGTTGAACTCCTTGGTCGACCGGACCTGCATCAAGGCGCTGTACCGCGCCTCGCAGGCGGGCGTCCCGGTCGAGCTCAACATCCGCGGGATCTGCTGCCTCGTGCCGGGCGTCGAGGGCGTCAGCGAGAACATCCGCGTGGTGTCGATCGTGGGTCGCTTCCTCGAGCACTCGCGGGTCTACACCTTCCAGCGCGGCGACGAGCATCTCGTCTTCATCGGCTCGGCCGACCTGATGCCGCGCAACCTCGACACGCGCGTCGAGCTCGTCACGCCGGTGCAGGATCCGATCCTGCGTGACGACCTGCTGGACACGCTGGAGCGGGCGTTTGCCGACGACACGCACGCGTGGGAGCTGCAGCCCGACGGCGAGTGGATCCGCCGTCCGCGCGACCCGAGCAATCCTGAGCCGCGCGACCTGCAGCGCGAGCTGATGCTCGGCCACACCGCACGGGCCGCGGAGCGCGACCCGGCGAGCACGTCCTGATCGGCTGCCGGCGCTAGGTTCTGGGCGTGCCGTGTCGCGCGCCCCTGTCGTTGATGATGGTCATGGTCGTCGTGCTCTGCGGCTGCGGGTCGTCCTCGCCATCACGGCCGGCGACCGACACGACCACCTCGGCACAGCAGGCGTTCAACGGCCCGGCGCCCACAGGCGGCAACGGCGTCTCCGAGCCCGAGCTGCAGCACCTCGGCCATTCCCGTGCCCCCGTGCCGGTGCTGATGTACCACGTCATCGCCCCGGCGCCGCCCGGCGCGACCTACGCCGGCCTCTGGGTCTCGCCGACGGCCCTGCGGGCCCAGGTCGCGGCGCTCGCGAAGGCGGGCTTTCACGGCGTCACGCTCGACGCCGTCCTCGACGGCTGGGCCGGCAAGGACACGCTGCCGCCCCATCCGGTCGTCCTGAGCTTCGACGACGGCTACCTCAGCCAGGGCAAGGAGGCGGGCGCGATCCTGCGCGAGCAGGGCTGGCCCGGCGTCCTGAACCTCGCCCTGCACAACCTCGATACGCCCGGCGGGCTGACGACGGGTCGCGTCAAGACGATGATCGCCGACGGCTGGGAGATCGACGCGCACTCGCTGACCCATCCGGACCTCACGACGCTCGGCGCGGCCGCGCTGCGCCGCGAGATCGCCGGCTCGCGCACCGCGATCCAGCAGCGCTTCGGCGTCCCGGTCAACGCCTTCTGCTACCCGGCCGGGCGCTACGACGCGGTCGCCGAGGCGGCGGTCCGGGCTGCCGGCTACCGCGCCGCGACGACCGTGGAGCAGGGCGTGGCGCGCGCCACGGCGGACCGCTACGCGCTGCCGCGCATCCGCGTCGACCGCGGTGACGGGGCGGCCGCGGTCGTGGCCAAGGTGCGTGCCGCGCTAGGGTCGGGCAGGTGAGCGGCGAGGAGACGCCTCAGCGTGACGAGGAGACGCCCCAGACCCTGGAGGAGCGGGTCGCCGCCGCGACCATCCGCGTGCCTGCGCGCGGCAACCGCAAGCTCGACCGCCTGATCGACGCCGTCAACGCCGACGTCCAGCTCAAGGCCTGGTGGCATGCCGCGGCGATCAACGCCGAGCGCCTGGAGATGTCAGACCACTCGTGGGTTCACATCCAGATCGTCACCAACATCGGGCTGCGCCTCGCGCGCCTGCTGTTCCGTCGCGGCGTCGTCTCGTCGGTGGTCGCCGACCACGGCCTGACCGAGCGCGACGCCGAGGTCGTGATCGCCGCCGCCGCGCTCTTTCACTGCGTCGGCATGTCGATCCACCGCGCCGACCACGAGCAGTTCTCGCTCTTCTTGACCGCCGACAAGCTGCCCAAGCTGCTGGAGCCGATCTACGACGAGCCGACCCGCTCGATCATCGTCGCCGAGGCATCCCACGCGATCATCAGCCATCGCTCCAAGGGCGCGCCGTTCACGATCGAGGGCGCGATCCTGCGTGTCGCCGACGCGCTCGACATGGCCAAGGGCCGCTCGCGCGCCGACAAGCTGCTGCCCAACATCCACTCGGTGTCGTCCAAGGCGATCGAGTCGGTGAAGATCCTGCCCGGCCAGGAGAAGGCGGTGCGGATCGAGATCGAGATGTCCAACAGCGCCGGGATCTACCAGGTCGACGAGGGCCTGGGCACCAAGCTGCGCGGCACGCCGCTGGCCGAGCATGTTGAAGTGGTCGCCCGGATCGACGCCGAGCACGAGCAGCGGCTCGTCCCCGTCTTCCGCATCTAGGAAACCGATGCCCACGCCCCGCGAGCTGTTCGACCGTCACGTGCGCCTGACCGAGGCCGGCGACCTGGAGGGGTTGCTGGGCCAGTACCACGAGGACGCGGTCCTGCTGCGCTTCGATCGCGTCGTGCGCGGCAAGGACGCGCTGCGTGAGCACTACGGCGCCTACCTCGCCGCGCGCCCGCGCTTCAAGGAGCTGCTGCAGGTCGCTGATACTGAGGACCTCGTCAGCTACCAGGCGGTCATCGAGCAGGGCGACGAGGAGCACCGCGCTTACGGGACGATCCTGACGCGCGGCGAGCGGATCCTGCGCCACGTCTCCGGGCTCTTCCCGGTCGCCGGCGGCGCTGCGCGCAAGGGCGCGGCCACGGTCGACTTGGAGCCCTACACGGCCTGGCCGGCACACGCGGTGCCCGACCCGCGCACGGCCGGCCGCGAGGCGATCGGCCCGGTCCTGCTGGAGATCGTGGACGCCGAGGGCCCGATCCTGGCCGAGCGCGCCTACCGCCTTTACGTGAAGGCCAGCGGCGGCAAGGCGCTGACCTCGATCGCCCGCGCGCCGCTCTCGGGCGCGACCTTCCGGCTCAAGGCGGCGGGCGCGATCGAGATGGAGGAGGGCTCGGAGGTCCTGCGGCCGGCGGGCACCGCCGAGGTCCGGGTGCGCGAGCTGGGGCCGCGCGCGCTGGACGAGGTGCCGCTGCGCGAGGTCGCCGAGCTGATGCGCCGCCTGCGCGCCGCGGGCGCGACCGAGCTGTCACGGGCCGTGCTGGATGCCTATGGGTTGGTCCGGATGACGGCCAAGGCGGAGGACTTCCTGGCACAGGCCGAGCAGGTGTCGGAGCTGGCCGACGTCTGAAGCGGTGGTGCGGAGCGCTACGCGCTGAAGAACTGCCCGTGGAACCCGAAGGGCACGCGCTGTGGCGCCTGGGCGCGAGCGATCTCCTCGAACGTCCCCGCGTCCAGCATCAGCAGGAACGAGGAGCCCGTGCCGGCGTCCAGGACGACCGAGAGCACAATGCCGTCGTCCTCGGCGCTGGCACCGACCCGCGGTACGAAGACCGGCTCGCCGGCCCAGGTGTTCGGCTCGTCCCAGACGGTGTGCGAGCCGTCGTCGACGTCGATCTTCACCAACCGCTTGAGGAACGGCGCGTCGCCCGCGCTCGCGCCGTAGACGAAGCTATAGGGCAGGCCGTTGTGCGAGCGGTAGGCGATCCGCGGCAGCTCGAGGTCGACGTCGGCCAGCTCGCGCGTGCTCGCCACGCCGCTGCCTGCCGCCAGCGTCAGCCGCAGCGGTCGGGCGCCGAGCACGGCGTGGCCTGAGCCGGCGCGCAGCTTGTCGAGCTCCAGCAGCTCGATGATCGACGCGTCCTCGTGGGCGCAGAGGTCGATGACGATGTCGTCGCCGTCCTCGAACGCGTTGATGGTGTGGAACACGAAGAACGGGTCGGTCGTCCACGTGCGGTGCAGCGTGCCGGTCTCGCGGTCGAAGGCATGGATGCGGACGCCCAGCTCGGGCTTCCAGCGGTAGTTGTGGATGAACGCCTTGCCGCTGAACGCGAGCCGCAGCGGGTTGACCACCAGCGGGTTCTCCAGCAGTAGCGCGTAGCGCGGCGTGATCGCGAAGGAGTGCATGTAGGACGGCTCGCGGACGGGCATCGTCGCCAGCGTGCGGCCTTCGGTCGTCGAGCTGCGGGCGTAAATGCGGTACTCGCTCTTGGCGCCGAGCTGGGCGGCGAAGTTGACGAGCTCGCCGCGCTGAGCGTCGTGGTGGGGGTGGGCGGTGGTGATCTGCCCGAACTGCTTCTGGCCCTCGTCGTGGCCGATGGTCGCCAGCGTCTCGGCGTCGAAGCGCACCGGGATCGGCGTCTCGGTCATCGCGAGGTACTCGTCGCCCAGGCGCGTGAGGTTGACGTTGGCGTTGTCGGTCAGCTCGGGGGAGAAGAGCGACTGCACGCGCTGGAAGAGCGAGCGACACGGGTCGGTGGCAAAGCCCGAGATGGCCGCGCCGCCGGAGGCCAAGGCGGCCTTGCGCGCGTCGGTGTCCAGAAAGCGGCTGGCGTAGGAGACCGAGCCGTCGCCGGCGAAGCCGAAGCGGTTGAGCATCGCCATGCCGTCGAACCAGTGCGAGACCGAGCGCCGCTCGAAGTCCATCTGCGCGGGCGTGACGCGCACGAGGCCACCGCGCAGCCAGGCCGGAACCTCACCCGAGACGGGCAGCGCATCGACGCGCACCTCCTCGGTCTGGTCGGCGAAGCCGAGCGTATGGTACGCCTTGGTCCCGGATACGATGGCCATGGTGCTAACCGTACCGTCCGAAAGAGACTATTGCAAGACCTGAAGCTGACACCGACCTCCTACATCGTGCTCGGGCTGCTCGACGCGACCGCACCCGCAGAAGCGACGCCCTATGACCTCAAACGGGCGATGGCCCTGAGCGTCGACAACTTCTGGTCGACACCGCACGCCCAGGTCTATCGCGAGCCCGAGCGTCTGGCCGCCGCCGGCTACGTCACCGAGCGCCGCGAGGAGACCGGCCGCCGTCGGCGCTTCTACGCCATCACCGACCGCGGCCGCGCCGCGCTGGAGGAGTGGCGCGGCAAGGAGCCCGACGAGCTGACCGAGATGCGCATCCCCGGTGTCCTCAAGCTCTTCTTCGGCGCCGATCCCGTCTTCGTCGCCGAGCATCAGGTCAAGATGCTGGAGGCGAAGCTCGCCGAGTCCCGGGCCCTGCGCGCCGAGGTCCTCGCCGTGATCCCACCCGGTCAGCTGCGTGCGCTCGACCTCGGCATCGCCCAGTACGAGGCGCTGATCGCCAACTGGCGCGCGCTCGCCGCCGATGCGGCGCGGTGATCGCCCTCTGGGCGATCCCGCAAGGCAATGGCCCTCAGGGCCAGTGCCCTACCAGTGAACGCCGCGCATGATGTTGGCCATCGCGATCTGCTCGACCGACGCCTTCTCGTCCGAGTTGCTCTCGCCCTTGGCGGCGGCGGAGTCCGGGAAGACCTTGTAGGCCATGTGCAGGATCTGGTCGACGGCCTTCGGCGCGACCGCGTAGAGCACCTCGCCGAAGGTGCCCAGGCGCGTGTTGATCTGCTTGGGCTTCGAGCGGATCGCCTCGCAGATGATGTCGCCGGCCTCGTCGGGCGAGATCGTCGGGAACGAGTCATAGATCTTGGTCGGCGCGATCATCGGCGTCCGGACCAAGGGCATGTGGATGGTCGTGAAGGTGATGTTGTCGCCGATGACCTCCGATGACGCCACGCGCGTCCACGCGTCCAGGGCGGCCTTGCTCGCCACGTAGGCGCTGAAGCGCGGCGGGCTGGTCTGCACGCCGATCGACGAGACGTTGACGACGTGGCCGGACCGGCGCTCGCGCATGTGCGGGAGCAGGCCCATCGTCAGCTTGATCGTGCCGAGGTAGTTGAGCTGGACGGTGCGCTCGAAGTCGTGGAAGCGATCGTGGCTCAGCGCGATCGACCGACGGATCGAGCGGCCCGCGTTGTTGACCAGCATGTCGACCGACGCGTGGTCGGCCAGGATGGCCGCCACCAGATCGTCGATCGAGTCCAGCGCGCTGAGGTCGGCGCTGTAGGCGTAGGCCGTGCCGCCCGCGGCCTCGATCTCCGCGCGCGCCGCCTCGAGCTTGTCCATCGAGCGGGCCACCAGGATCGGGATGCCGCCCGCGCGCGCGATCTTGTGCGCCGCGCTCAGGCCGATGCCCGACGAGGCGCCGGTGATGACCACCGTCTTGCCGTTGACGGCGTGCTCGAAGGAGCGGTCCTTGTAGAGGTCCGGGTCCAGGACCCGCTCCCAGTAGTCCCACAGCTTGGTCGCGTAGGTGTCGAGCTCGGGGACCGCGATGTCGGAGTCGGCCAGGGCGCGCTCGGTGTCGCGCGTGTCGAACTGGCAGTTGAAGCCGACGTGCTCGATGACCTCGGGCGGGATGCCGAAGTCCTGCAGGATGGAGTCGCGCACGCCCTTGAGCGCGGGCAGCTTCATCACCATCGACAGCGTGCCCTTGGGCAGCATGTCGATCAGCTTCTTGTCGATGCGCATCGCCATGTGCGGCGCGTGGCCGGCGCGGGCGAAGGTGTTGAGGATGTCGCCCGAGCGCTGGCCCTTGGGGTGGGCGAGGTGGAACGCCTGGCCGTCGAGGCCGTCGGCATGGGCGATGTGGTCCATCGCGCGCGCCACGTAGTCGACCGGGACGACGTTGGTCCAGCCGAGCTCCGGGCCGATCAGCGGCGCCCATTCGGGCAGCCAGCCGCGGATCTTCTGGATCGCCTTGAAGAAGTAGTAGGGCCCGTCGACCTTGTCCATCACGCCGGTCTGCGAATGGCCGACGACGACGGCGGGGCGGTAGACCCGGAACGGGACCTGCGAGTCCTCGCGGGCGATCTTCTCGGACTCGAACTTCGTGCGGTGATAGGCCGACGGGAGCTTCTGGCCCTCGTCGAACATGTCCTCGCGGAAGAGGCCGCGGTGCGCGCCGGCGGCGGCGACCGAGGAGGTGTGGTGCAGGATCCCGGCCTGCAGCGCGTTGGCGAGGTCGACCGCGTGGCGCGTGCCCTCGACGTTGAGGCGCTCGTTGCGCTCCTCGTCGGCGGTCATGTCGTAGATCGCGGCGAGGTGGAAGAAGTGGTCGATCTTGCCGTGGTGCTCGGCGATCCAGGCGTCGTCGACGCCGAGGTTGGGCTCAGCCAGGTCGCCGACCACGGGGTGGACGCGATCGGCGTCGGGCCACGACGCGATCAGCGAGTCCAAGCGGTCGCGCGAGGTCGCACGGACCAACACGTACACGTCGCCGGTGCGATTGCGCAGCAGCTCCTCGACGAGATGCCGACCGATGAAGCCCGTCGCTCCGGTCACGAAATACGCCATGCAGACCTCTCCTCACTCCTCCGCGGGACAGACCAGCGATCCTATACGCCTGCGCCGGCTCCGCCCCGGCCCTCGCCGCCGGCAAACCTTGCCGCTCCGGCGACTGCGTCGGCGAAGACCGTTGGTCCCGCCTCGGCCTCCAGCAGCAGACCCTCGGCCAGCGGCAGCCCGACGCCCTCGATCGCCGCGCGCCGGTCGGCGAGCATCGTCTCCTGCGGGAACGACGCGAGGCCCTCGGCCCACGCCAGCGCACGCTCCAGCGCGCCGCCTGCCGGCACGACCTCGGTCAGCAGCCCGATCGCCGACGCCTCGTCGGCATCGATGATCCGGCCCGAGAGGATCAGGTCCAGCGCGCGACCGAGGCCGACGATCCGCGGCAGCCGCTGCGTCCCGCCGTCGATCAGCGGGACGCCCCAGCGGCGCTCGGGGCAGCCGAACGACGACCCCTGCGTCGCGATCCGCAGGTCGCACCACAGCGCGAGCTCCAGCCCGCCGGCCAGGCAGTAGCCGTCGATGGCGGCGATCGTGGGCTTGCTCGGGGTCAGGCGCGTGAAGCCCATCGGCCCCTCGGCCAGCGAGAGCCGCGGGGCGTAGGTCTCGACGGCCTTGAGGTCGGCGCCCGCGCAGAAGGCCACACCGCCGGTACCGGTGAGGACCATGACGCGGGCGCGGTCGTCGGCCTCGAACCGCTGATAGGCCGCGTGCAGCGCCTCGGCGGTCGGGCCGTCGACGGCGTTGCGGCGCTCGGGGCGGTCGATGGTGACCACTGCTGCGGCGCCAACTTGCTCGTAGCGGACGGGATCGGGCATGGGGCAGACCCTAAAGGCCCCCCGATGGTCGAGGGTCTCGCAGCCGACGCTCGCAATAGCCTTCAAAGCTGACCATGGGTCGCCTTTCCGAACGCGACGTGCGCGCAGTCCTCGACCTCGTCGGCGAGGCCAACGACGCCGAGGACCTGACGGCGTTCCGTGCGGGCGTCATGCCCGCGCTGCGCCGCCTGCTGCCCGCGGACTTCGTCGCCTACAACGAGCTGGTCGACGGCGGAGTGCCGGTGGCGACGATCTGCGACCCGCTCGCGCCCGAGGAGCAGCTGACGAGCTGGGCGCGCTACGCCGCGCAGAACCCGCTCTACCAGCGCTTCGTGCGCACGCGTGACGGCCGCGCCTACAGCTTCGCGGACGTGATCTCGCGCCGCGACCTCGAAGCGCTGGAGCTCTACCGCGAGGTCTTCGTGCCGATGGGGCTGCGGGATCAGGTCGCCTTCGCGCTGCCGGCGCCCAAGCACCTGGTGATCGCGATCGCGATCTCGCGCGGCGGGCCGGAGTTCACCCAGCGCGACCGAGACGTCCTGGACCTCGCCCGCCCGCACTTGGTGCAGGCCTACCGCAACGCCGAGCTGCGCCAGCGCAGCGTGACGCTGATCGAGAGCCTGCGCGCGGGCCTGGACGACACCCGCTCGGCCGTCGTCGTGCTCGACGCCGACGGGCTCATCGCCTTCTCCACCGACGCGGGCCGCGCGGCGCTGGCGCGGGCCGAGGGCATCGCGATTCGCCGCCACGACGATCCGCACCTGCCGCCGGCGGTCGCCGAGTGGGTGGCCCATCCGGAGGCCGGCCACGCGCTGGCGCTGGGCCAAGGCCTCGTCGCGCGGGTGGTCCGCGGTCGCGGACGCGGCACCGGTGACGTCCTGTTCTTCGACGAGGCCCGTCAGGTGCTCTCACACCGCGGGCTGCTCGACCTCGGCCTCAGCGATCGCGAGGCCGATGTCCTGCAGGAGCTGGCCCGCGGCAGCAGCTCGGCCGACGTCGCCGAGGCGCTGGGCATCAGCGAGCGCACGGTGGCCAAGCACTCCGAGCGCATCCACCGCAAGCTCGGCGTGCGCTCCCGCGCACAGGCCATCGCGACAGCCGCCGCGGCGGCGACCGCGGGCGACACGCAGCGCCTGGCGCTGCACGCGGTCAGCTAAGCGCGGAGCGGGACTACCAGCCGCCGCGCCAGCGGGCGTCGCCGCCGGCGGACTTCACTGCGGCCTTGCGGGCGTCCTTGCGCTTCTCCAGCCGCCACTGCAGCAGGGAGACGAGGAGCACGAAGAGCGGGAAGAAGGCGATGATGATGAACGCGGTGTTCGTGATCACCTTGTCGTCTGCGGCCCCGTAGGAGCCCTCGCCCGATGCCTGGGCCAGCGCCGACGGCGCGAAGAGGGCCAGCAGCGAGATGTTCAGCAGCAGGGTGGTCGTCAGGCGGCGCATCGCCAGGGCATCGTATTGAATGCGGCGCCATGGGTGCACTTACGCGCGAGCGGCTTGACGACGGCATCGAGGTCCTGCGGCTGGACCGCCCGGAGGTTCGCAACGCGATGGACACCGCGCTGCTGGTCGAGCTGGGGGAGGCGCTGGCCGAGCTGGCGGCCGACACGTCGCTGCGGGTGCTCGTCATCTCGACCACCAACGAGCGCGCGCTGTGTGCCGGCGCCGATGTCGCCGAGGAGCTGGACGCGGCTGGCGGCGTCGCGCGGATGGAGCTGTTCGCCGCGCTCTACAGCGCGATCGAGGCGTTCCCGGCGCCGACGATCGCGGTCTGCGTCGGCAACGTCGTCGGCGCGGGCGCCGAGCTGGCCTGCGGCTGCGACCTGCGCGTCGGCGGCGACAACCTCAAGCTCGTCTTCCCGGGCGCGCGGCTCGGCGTGCCGGTCGGCCCCGCGCGGCTCGTGCCGCTGGTCGGGCTCTCGAAGGCCCGCGAGCTGATCTTCACCGGACGCGTGGTCGGTGACGACGAGGCCAACGCGCTCGGGCTGTTGGCCCGCCGCGCTCCGGCCGCCGAGGCCGAAGCGGCGGCGATCGCGCTGGCCGGCGAGCTCGCCGCCCATCCGGCAGCGGGCCTGCGCCACCTCAAGCGGCTCTTTCGCGACTACGAGCACACAGCAGCCCGCGTGGCGCGCGAGAACGGCGAGATCGTCGAGTTCCAGCGCACCGGCGGCGGGCTGCCGTACGGCGGCGTGCGTCGCTGAGCCGCGCCTACCTACCATGGGGGCGTGGCCGTCGCTATCGCATCCGACCTCTCCAAGGACATGGCCGGGGTCCCGCTCATGTCGGGTGTCTCGTTCAAGCTGGAGCGCCGCGACCGGCTGACGATCGCCGGGCGCAACGGCGCCGGCAAGACGACCCTGCTGCGGATGCTGTCGGGGGAGACCGGGATCGACGGCGGCGAGCTCGTCTTCCAGAAGGGCGTCCGCGTCGCGCTGCACGACCAGCGCCCGCCGCGCGATCGCGACATCACGCTGCGCGACTACGTGCTCTCGGCCTGCAAGGAGCAGCTCCAGCTCGAAGAGGAGCTCGGCCGCCTGGAACACGCCATGGCCGAGGGCGACGAGACGGTGATGAACCGCTACGCCGACGTCTATGCGCGCTTCGAGGCCGCGGGCGGCTACGGCTGGCGCGAGCGCGGCAACAACTACCTGCACGGCCTCGGCTTCACCGACGACGCGCTCGATCGCAAGCTGGACACCTTCTCCGGCGGCCAGCTCACGCGCGCCTCGCTGGCCCGCGCGCTGGCGGTCGAGGCCGACCTGCTGTTGCTCGACGAGCCGACCAACCACCTCGACATCGAGTCGCTGGAGTGGCTGGAGCAGACGCTCGTCACGCTGGACTGCGCGATCGTGCTCGTCGCCCACGACCGCTGGTTCCTGGAGGCGGTCGGCACCGCGGTGCTGGAGCTGGAGGCCGGCCGCTCGCGCTTCTTCAAGGGCACCTGGCACAACTGGCGCAGAGAGCAGGCCGCGCGCGAGATGGCGCTGGGCAAGGCCATCGAGAAGCAGCAGGCCGAGATCGCGCGCATGGAGGGCTTCATCGAGCGCTTCCGCGCAAAGGCGTCCAAGGCCAAGCAGGCCCAGTCGCGGGTCAAGGCGCTGGACAAGATCGAGAAGATCACCCGCGACCCACGCGACACGCGTGAGCTGGGCTTCCAGTTCGCCAAGCCCGAGCGCACCGGCCGCGTGATCTTCGAGCTGGAGGACGGCAGGCTCGAGGTCGGCGACGAGCCCAAGCGCAAGCTGCTGCTGGAGGACGCGGAGCTGTGGCTGGAGCGCGGCGAGCACGTCTCGCTCGTCGGCCCCAACGGCACCGGCAAGACGACGCTGATCGAGGCGCTGGCCGGGAAGCGGCCGCTGGACAGCGGCAAGCTCCGCTCCGGGCACAACCTCAAGGTGGGGTACTTGAGCCAGCACGACTCCGAGCTGGAGGGGCTGGGCACCGCGCGGACCGTCGCCGAGGCGGCGGGCAAGCGCACGGGCCTGAACCCGGGCCAGACCCGCGCGCTGCTCGGCCGCTTCCTGTTCAGCGGCGACGAGGCCGAGAAGCCGCTGGACGGCCTGAGCGGCGGCGAGCGCAAGCGGCTGGCGCTGGCGATCCTGCTGAGCCAGGGCGCCAACGTCCTGATCCTCGACGAGCCGACCAACCACCTCGACTTGGAGTCGCGCGAGGCGCTGGAGGACGCGCTGAAGGGCTTCGAGGGCGCGCTGCTGCTGGTGACCCACGATCGCGCGCTGCTGGAGGCCGTCGGCTCGCGGACCGTCGCATTGGAGCACCAGCGGCTGCGGACCTACCTCGGCGGCTGGGTCGAGTACGCGCGCATCCGCGACGAGCGTCGGGCGCTGGGCGAGGACCCGATGGGGCCGCTGCCGGCCAAGGCGAAGGCCAAGCCGGCGCCCGTCCCGATCGCGGCGAAGGCCAAGGCGAAGGCACAGGCGGGCGGCAACGGTGGTGCCGCGGTGGCCGAGGCGGCACCCAAGCCCTCCAAGAACGCCACTCGCCAGGCTGCCAAGTTGGAGCAGGCGGTCGAGGCCGCCGAGGCCGCGCTCGTCGCGCTGGAGGAGGAGCTGGCGGCGCCCGAGGCGTGGGCGTCGCAGTACGAGTCGGCCAAGAGCACGGCACGCCACACGGCGGCCAAGCGCGCGGTCGAGGACGCCTACGCGGCGCTCGAGGAGCACCTGGAGAAGACCGAGGCGCCGACCGCGTAGCGGGGCGTCCGGCGCGCCGGCGGGTTCACCGCCTGTTCACTGCCGGATCACTGAGCGGTCACAAGCGGAGGTCAAGTCAAGGGCAATATCTTGCTCGTGACGATCGAGCTCGGCACCCGCCTCGGCCTCAACGTCCATCGCGACCAGTGGCCCACGGCCCCGCTCCTCGACTCCTATGAGTCGTCGGGGTTCTCGTGGGTGCAGGTCCACACCCCGCCGCGCCCCATGCTCGCCGATCGGGAGCGCTGCCGCAGCCACGCACGTGCGCTGCGCGCGGCACTCGCGCCACACGGCTTGCGGCTCCTTCTCCACGGTCCCGACGATCTCTGTGTCGGGACCATCGAGCACGACCGGGCCTTCGACGGGTTGATGGACTACGCGGCGGAGGCAGGTGCCCAGCTGGTCGTCTACCACGGCTTGGCGCACCCGGTCGGGGACTCGGCCCCCACCCGCCTGCGCGCCGCCGCCGAGGAGCAGTCGCTGCGGCGCTTCGCCGGTCGCGCCGAGGACCTCGGGCTGACGATCGCCGTCGAGAATCTCGCTCCGGTCTACCCGACGCCTGCCCCGCCGCTGATCTGCCACGACCCGCTCGCGGTGCGTGACCTCGTCCGCCGGCTCGACTCGCCGGCGATGGGGATGCTGCTCGACGTCGGCCACGCGCATCTCAGCGCGAGCTTGCGCGGCGACGGCGCCGAGCGCGCGGTCCGGGCGGTGCTGGACGACGTGGTGCTCTTCCACGTGCACGACAATCTTGGCGCTCGTCGCCACGACCTCGGGGCACCCGGGGTCGACCCGCTCAAGCTCGACCTGCACCTGCCGCCCGGTGCGGGCTGCCTGCCCTGGGATCGCCTCGGCCCGCTGTTGGCCGACCACCACGCACCCCTCATGCTCGAGGTGGAGCGCTCCCACGGCGTGGCGCCGGCGGCGCTGGCCACCGGCGCTGCCGCGCTGCTGCGACGCGCGGCGGCGCCGGTCGCGTCGAGCTGCCGCCTGAGTCCTGGGCCGGCACCGGCTCGTCGAAGATCGCGGCGATCTGATCGAGCGCCGCCTGCTCGGGCGCGCTGATCTCCTTGCCGCCGATCCCGAGGAAGCCACCCTCCTTGTGGGCGCGGGCCACGGCCTCGGCCAGCCCGTACACGAAGCGCTTGTAGGCCACCACCTCGTCGTCGGTGGCCACGCGCTCCAGCGCCCGCAGCGCCCGGCGCAGCTGCGCAGGCACGACCTGCTGGAGCTCCTCGGGCGTCTTCGGCGCGTTGGCAGGACCCATCGACGGCGGCGTCGCGAGGATCGCCGCGAGCAGCTCGCCGGGCTCCTTGGAGCGCGCGGCTGCGTAGGACTGCGACATCGCCAGGGACTCGCGCACGGAGCCGCCGCGGTCGGCGGCGATCACGAGCGTTCCGGCGAGCACGGGCGCGGTCGTGACCACGGCCCACTCCTCGGCGTTGAACTGCGCCCTCGTCGTCATGGGCCTGATGGTAGGCAAGCGTCCTGCCAGAGCGGCGGGTTGGGTAGCCGCGGATGCCACGGATGTGGCACCGTTGGGCCACACATGCTCGTCATCTTCCATCCCGACGCCACCTCCGCCGAGATCGACGCCGTCACCGAGCGGATCCTCGCGACCGGCGCCGGCGCCCAGCGCGTCATCGGTGCCGAGCAGACGGTCATCGGCGTCATCGACGCCGATCGCGACCACATCACCAGCCTCGAGCTCGACGCCGACCCCGGCGTCGACCGCGTCGTCCCGGTCTCCTCGCCCTACAAGCTCGCCCACAAGCACCGTCACGGCGACCAGGCCCATGCGGTCGAGGTCGCGGGCGTCGCCTTCGGCGGCCCCGACCCTCTCTTCCGGCTGATCCTCGGACCCTGCGCGGTCGAGTCCGCCGAGCAGACGCTGACCGCCGCGCGCGCCTGCGCCGATGCCGGCGCCGATCTGCTGCGCGGCGGCGCGTTCAAGCCGCGGACCAGCCCCTATGCCTTCCAGGGGCTCGGCCTCGACGGTCTGAAGATCCTCGCCGACGCGCGTGCCGAGACCGGCCTGCCGATCGTCACCGAGCTCACCGACCTGCGCGACGTCGAGACCGTCGTGCAGTACGCCGATTGCATCCAGATCGGCGCCCGCAACATGCAGCACTTCCCACTGCTGACCGAGATCGGCCGCGCCGGCCTGCCGGTGCTGCTCAAGCGCGGCATGGGCGCCTCGATCGACGACTTCCTGCTCGCCGCCGAGTACATCCTGACTGAGGGCAACCAGAGCGTGATCCTCTGCGAGCGCGGCATCCACGCCAAGGCGACGCCCGCGCGCTCCTGCCTCGACCTCGCCGCGGTCACGGTGCTCAAGGAGCACACCCACCTGCCGGTGATCGTCGACCCGTCGCACGCCGCCGGCCGCCGCGCGCTGGTCGAGCCGCTCGCGTTGGCTGCCGCCGCCTGCGGCGCCGACGGCCTGATCGTGGAGTGCCACCCGGACCCGCGCAACGCCCGCTGCGACGGGCCGCAGGCGATCACGCTCGACGCGCTGCCCGGCTTCGTGGCCCGCGTGCGCGCCGTGGCCGAGGTGGCCACCCGCGCGCTCGCATAGCGACGCGGCCGCGTCAAGCGGCCGTGAGCGCTTCTTGCCGCAATGGCATAGGTCTTGCTGTCCGGTCGCTGACCACCGTTCACGCGGCAGTCACATGATCTTGGTCGAGCGTTCACAGAAAGCCGCTGTGAGCAGGCGAATGTTGTGGTCATGCGAGCCGACCTGCACTGCCACTCGACCGCATCGCAGCGTTCAAAGCTCGGCGTCCAGTGCGCATTGGGGTTGCCGGAGTGCGCGACGCCGCCCCAGGAGGTGCTGGAGCTCGCGCTGGCGCGTGGCATGGACTTCGTCACGATCACCGATCACGACACGATCGACGGTGTTCTGGAGATCGCCGACGACCCGCGCGTCTTCATCTCGGTGGAGCTGACCTGCTGGTTTCGCGAGGAGCCCCAGGCCGTCCATGTGCTGTGCCTCGGCATCACGCCGACGCAGTTCGCTGACCTGCAGGCCATCAGCAACTGCGTGGAGTCGGTCGCCGAGTACCTGCACGAGCACGAGATCACCTGCGCGCTCGCGCATCCCTTCTACGCCGTCGAGGCGCCGCTGACGCCGCGCCACCGTCGCCGGCTCGCGCAGCTCTTCGGCGCGTGGGAGGTGCGCAACGGCGCGCGGGCCAAGGAGCTGAACTTGCCGGCGTTCGTCTACGTCGAGACGCACGGTGGCACCGGCGTCGGTGGCTCGGATGACCACGCGGGGGTCGACATCGGCCGCACGTGGACCGAGACGCCGCGCGCCGAAACGCCTGAGGAGTTCTTGTCGCACATCCGCGCGGGCCGTGCCCACGCGGGCGGCGACCAGGGCAGCGCGGCCAAGTGGGCGCACGCCGCGATGGCGCTGGCGGTCCGCTCGCTGGATCGCGATGGCGACGAGGACCGGCTGGACCCGGCGACCGTCCTGCGGATGGTCGAGCGGGTCATGAGCGAGGGGGAGGCGCGCCGTGGCGCGATCGGCGCCGACCTCGCACCGCAGGACGCCCGCGCGCTGCTGCGCGCCTGGCTCGACGCGGTCGAGTTGGGGCACTTGGACTCAGTCGACCTGCTGGCGGCGATGCAGGACGACGAGTTCCGCCACCGCGACCTCTTCCGGCGGGCACGCCGCGCGCACGAGCGCAAGCTCGCCCGCGCGGTCGACGACATCGTCGCGGGTGTCGGCGCGCACGGCGCGGCCGGGCTCGCCGCGGGCGCCACGCAGCTCTTCGACGCCTGCGTCGCGGCGATCCCCTACGCGCCCGCCGCGGCCTTCCTGGGCAAGGAGAAGTCCAAGCTCGCCGGCCGCGAAGACGAGCCGCGCCGCGTGGCGCTGGTCGCCGATGGCGTCGGCGGGATGCACGGCGTGACGCACACGCTGCAGGAGCTGCGCCACCGTGGCGTGCCGGGCTTCGAGGTCGAGGTCGTCTCGACCGACCTGATCGCCGACCGTCGCCTCGGCGCGGTCGCCGAGGTCGAGATCCCGTTCTACGCCGGGCTGAAGATCGGCGTCCCGTCGCTGCCGACGATCGTCGAGGCGCTGGCCGAGGGTCGTTACGACCTTGTCCACCTCTGCACGCCCGGGCCGGCCGGCGTCGCCGCGCTGCTGACCGCGCGCGTCATGGACCTGCCGGTCATGGGCAGCTACCACACCGAGCTGGCCGCCTACGCGGGCCTGCGCTCGGCCGACCCGGGCCTGGAGGCCGTCGCTCAGGGCGCCATGGCCATGTTCTACTCGCAGTGCTCGGTGGTGCTCTCGCCGAGCACTGCGAGCGACGGGGTTCTCAATGGCCTTGGGATCCCCGCCGAGCGCGTCGGTCGCTGGGACCGTGGGGTGGACCTCGCGCGCTTCTCGCCCGACCGTCGTATTCCGGGAGCGTTCGGCGACGGCATCAACGTGCTCTACGCCGGACGATTGACCCGCGAGAAAGGGGCCGACCTGCTGGCCGACGCGTTCCTGGCGGCCCACGAGCGCGACCCGCGCCTGCACCTCGTCCTGGCCGGCGGCGGCCCCGAGGAGGAGCTGCTGCGCGCGCGGCTGGGCGAGCACGCGACGTTCTTGGGGTGGTTGGAAGGCGACGCGCTCGCCGACGCCTACGCGAGCGCCGATCTCTTCCTCTTCGCCAGCCGCACGGACACGTTCGGTCAGGTGCTCCTCGAGGCGCAGGCGTCCGGGCTGCCGGTCGTCGCGGTCGCCGAGGGCGGGCCGTGCTCGATCGTCGCCGACGGCGTCACCGGGCTGCTGTGTCCCGCCGACGCGACGGCGCTGGCCGACGCCGTCGTGGCGCTGGCCGGCGATCCGGACGCGCGGGCGCGGCTGGCGGGCGCGGCGCGCATCGCGGTCACCGAGCGGACATGGGAGCGCGCGCTGGAGCGGCTGGCCGACGGCTATCGCCGCGCGCTCGGCGACGGGGTCGCGCAGGAGGCCCGCCGTGTCGCCTGAGCTGGCACTGCTCGAAGGGGGCGCGGCGAAGCGCACGCGCCTGCGCGCGGTGCCGGAGACGCCGCTGCGCGTCGCCGATATCGCGCTCTTCTACGGCGAGCGCTCGGGTGGCATCCGGACCTACCTGGACGCCAAGGCCGAGCACGCGGTCCGGACCGGCGAGATCGAGCACCACATCCTTGTCCCGGGGGCGCGTGAGCGCCACGAGCACGGCCGTCACGAGCTGCCGTCGCTGCGCGTCGTGGCCGCCAACGGCTACCGCATCCCGCTGGGTGCCGGCGCGCTGAAGGAGACGCTGCGCGCGCTGCGCCCGGACGTCGTCCTGCTGCACGACCCGTTCTGGTGGCCGGTCGACGTCATCGCCTGCGCGCGCGAGATCGGCGCGCGCACCGTCGCCGTGCATCACGGCACCAGCAACCTGGAGGCCGCGGCGCTGCCCGGCCCGTCGCGCGTCTACGCGCCGCTGCTGCGTCGCTGGCTGCGCCGTTCGGGCCGCCACGTCGATGCCGTGATGTCCAACGTCGACACGATGGCCGACTTCGGCCGGCTGGCCACGATGCCGCTGCGCCTCGGCGTGCACGAGACGTTTCGCCCGCGGCCCGACGTGCGCCGCGGCGACCATGTGCTGTATGTCGGCAGGCTCTCGCGCGAGAAGGGCGTCCTGGAGCTGCTGGAGGCGGCGGCGCGCAGCGAGGATCCGTGGCCGCTGCGGATCGTCGGCAGCGGGCCGCTGGAGGAGACGCTGCGCACCCGCGCCCGCAAGCTGGGGCTGTCGTCGCGCGTGAGCTTCCGGCCCCACGCGCGTGACCGCGTCCGGCTCGCGCACCGCTACGCGAGCGCCCGCTGCGTGCTGATGCCCGGCGAGCACGAGACCTTCGGGCTCGTGGCGCTGGAGGCCGCGGCCTGCGGCACGCCGGTCGCCGCGTGCTCGACGGCGCCCGCGCTGCACGCGATCGGCGCGCTGGGCCACGGCTTCGTCCCGGGCGACCCCGACGACCTGGATCGCGCGATCGCCGAGGCACGAGCGGCCGCGCCCGACGTTCAGGAGGCGACGATGATCGCGTGGCGCCACGGCTGGCAGCGCGTCCTGCGCGCCGAGACCGCCTCCCTGCGGGATCTGGTGGGCTGAGCGATGGTGCGCCGCGGCGCTGGCGGGACCATCGCCGTCTCCCTGCACGACGTCGAGCCCGCGACCTTCGAGCGCTGCGCGCTGATCCGCGATTGGCTCGACGACCTCGGCGTCGACCGCGTCACGCTGTTGGTCATCCCGGCACCGGACCTGCATCCGTTCCATGATCGTCGGCCGGATCTCGCCGAGTGGCTCAACGACTGCGCGCGGGGCGGCGATGCGATTGCCCAGCACGGCTTCCAGCACCGCCAGGCCCGCCGGGCGGCGCCGCCACGCCAACTGCTCTCCCGCGTGCACGGCGGGGCGGCCGCGGAGTTCGTCGGCCTCGACGGTGACGAGACCCGTCGCGCGGTGCTTGCGGGCCGACGGCTGTTGAAGCTTGCGGGCGTCCAGCCGCGCGGCTTCGTCGCGCCCGGCTACGCCTACACCAATGCGCTGCGCGAGACGCTCGCCACGAGCTTCGACTGGTGGGCGGGCATCGGTCGCCTGCATCGCTCGGCGGGCGGCGGCCACACCACTGCGCCGGCGCTCTCCCTCGGAACCTCGTCGGCGGTCAAGCGCTGGACCTCGCCGCAGCTCTTGCGGCTCGGCGCGCGGCTGTCAGGCAGCCTGCTGCGGCTGGACCTGCATCCGGCCGATCTCGATCACGTCCACTGCGTCGGCGCGGTCGAGAAGGTCCTGCGTGGCGCCCGTGGGCGCCACGCGGTGACCTACGACGAGTTGGCCGAGCTGCCCGGCTGAGCTCGCCGATGTCAGGACGTCGTCACAGTGACAGTCCGGTTGGCGTCATCGACGATGTGAGTGAAGGTGACGTTGAAGAGGCCGCCGTTTCCGCACATGGTGGGGCTGAGCGCATCCCCAGTGGGCGTGACGGTCGTGACCGGGACGTTCGTGAACGCGAGCATGCTCGGAGCGTTGCTGAGGAAGCCCGCCAGGTCACCAAAAGTGTAGTAGCAGGCGACGTTCTGCGAGACGAGCTTGCAGCGGACCGTCGGGTCGATCACGGTGAAGTCGCCGCCGCCGGCAGTGCTCGTCAGACGCACCTGTGGGAGCGTCGGGGCGTGGAGCGTGCACTCCTCGATGTTGACAGTCGGCAGCGTGTCGGTGCAGGCGGTGAGAGTCAAGGCAGTCAGGCCGCCGCCGATGATCGACGAGCTGACGTTGGCGGTCAGGTGCGCGTCGAAGGACGCCTGAGCGCAGGTCAGCGCACCTGCCGAGGTGGTGATCACTGCAGTGTCGCTCGTAGTGTTCCGCACAGTAGTCGCGCCAGTCAGCAGCGCGCCGCCAGGATCGGTGCGCACAGTTGTGGCGGCTGACGCGCCCATGGCACCAGCGGTTGTCAGGGCCAAGATCGCCGCCGCAAGTGAGACGGCCAGGAACCGGATCGACATGTCGAGTGCCTCCTTGTTACTGAATGGAGCCGTCAGCTCACGCCTCCGCAGACCGGTGTGCCAGAGCCCCATGGCAGAACTGCCTGATTGGCAGTGCAGGCGAACGGTCCTGTCCCGGAACGGGCACGGGCCCCGGAGAAGCTCCGGGGCCCGCAGTTCGCCGGCGATGCGTCGTCAGGCGATCAGCTGATCGGCGCGACGTCGCCCGTGGTCGACTCGGTGGTGTCGGCCGGGATCCGGGTCTTCCCGTTGCGCGACGACTTCGGGCAGCCACGCGGGCGGCCGAGGTCGAACGGGCCCGCGATGTACTGCTGGGCCTTGCCCGCGGTGACGCCGGCGTAGGTCACCACCAGCAGCGGGTCGACGCGGGGCTCGGCGCAGACGTCGCCGTCGATCGTGAACGACGACGTGATCGGGTGCCAGCTACCGACGTTGGCGCCGGTGCAGTTGACGCCCCAGCCCGGCTGCTCGCCGGCGCAGGAGAACGCGTCGGTCGCCAGCACTTCCTTCGTGGCCGGATCGGTGCCGAAGACCTCGGTCTCGAAACCGGTCGCCGCCTTGTCGGGCATCACGGAGTAGCCGGTGATCGGCTGCGAGCACGCGAACGTGTAGGACACGACGCCCGAGTCAGGATCGTCCGGGTCCGCCTTGCCCTTGTTGATGTGGCCCTTGCAGAGCGTGTTGTTGGGGTTCTGGTCGGCGACCGAGGTCGGTGCCGAGTGGTTCAGCAGGACCGCGGCGGCGATGGCGGCGACGAGCGCCACCAGCGTGATGCCCAGTCGCGACCGCAGGCGCGAGACGGCGACGTTCAACTTCAAGACCTCCGTGTACAGGTTGAGCGGTCAGCCCGGGAATTCAGAGCGACCGAGGGAGTGGGCCGCATCCTCCGGTCCACCGGTGTCCGCGGTGTGACCGCGAGGTTGCCCGGGCGTGAACGGTTGGTGAACGACGGTCAGGATCCGGTGTCGGTCTCCGGCGACCAGGCGCCGTAGACCTTCGGGCCGAAGGGCTTCAACTTGGTGTCTTTGGCGTAGCCGATCGGGTCCAGACCGAAGAGCCCCTCGATGGACGCCAGCAGCGAGAACGGGTCATACGGCGCGCCGATCGTGCCGCCTGGCGTCACGTACGGGGAGAGCAGCAGCGCGCCGACGCGGCCGCCGCCGGCCTCGACATCGGCCGGAGCACCGGCGTCGAAGGTGACGACCACCAGCCCGCCGTCGTTGTAGGCCTTGGAGTCGAGGATCGCGGGGATCGTCGTCTGCAGCCACGCGTCGGCGTCGGCCAGTGAGGTCGAGCCGTCGTGTGCCGGGCCGGGCAGGATGTAGGAGAAGGCGGGCGCGGAGTCGCTGTCGGCGGCATCGGGGGCGATGCGGTCGAGGTCGGCGATCGAGCTGCCGCACTCGGCGGCGCCGGTGATCGAGGCGAAGCGCAGGAACGGGTTGCGCGGCTGCTGCTCGGGCGGGCGCAGGCACGGGTTGTCGCCGGCGTTCAGGCCCGCGGTCGCGCCTTCGACGTAGGCCTTCCACGTGCGTCCGGCGCCCGTGAGCTGGTCGGCGAGGGTGACCGTCTTGTCGTCGAACGGGCCGAGCGCGTCCTTCTGGCCGCCCAGCAGCGCGACGCCGCCGGCCGACGGGTCGTGGCCGGCCGCGTGGTACCAGGACAGCAGCGCGCCCTTGGCGCGCAGCTCGGTCGAGAGATACGGGGCGGGGGAGTTGGCGCCGCCCCGAAGGTCTCGCCGTAGGAGTGGCCGGTGAGCGCGACGACCCAGACGTGCTTGACGGGTGGGAGCTTGGGCGCGGGGGTCGCGGCGGAGTTGTCGGTCGTGCCGTCCGTGGTGGAGGAGGAGTCGTCGGTTGCGCCGTCGTCGGCCGGCGTGGCGTCGGTCGTGCCGGCGTCCGTTGATGACGTGTCATCGACCGTGTCGGTCGAGGTGTCGTCGAGTCCGGTGTCGTCACCGTCACTCGATGACGTGTCGCCGAGATCGACGCTGTCGCCCTCGTCGGTCGGCGGCTGTGGCGTGGGCGCCGGCGGAGCGGGTGCCGGGACGGCCGCGGGGAGGACCGGGGCCGCGGCGAGGATCGTCAGATTTGCGTGCCCGCCCGCGTCGGCGGTCGTCGCGCCCGGGCCGGCCGCGTTGCCGACGATCACGCCGAAGGCCAGCACGCCGAGCACCAGGGCAGCGGCGATCCGTGGCGTCGGCAACCCCGGACCGACCCCATCATCATGTTCGACGACCGCACCGCCGTCGTCCGGCATGCCGACCGCGGAGCCGACGACCATGGTCTTCCAGTCGAGCCGCGGCGCGCCGTGGCGCTCGCCGCACTCCAGGCAGTAGCGCTGGTCGGCGGCCAGGGGAGATCCACAGGTGCGGCACGGCATCGAGGGCGCCAGTCTCGTGCGCGAGTTGCGGCCCTGTGTGAACGCCTTGTGACCCCTGCCAACCCGGCAGATCCTGCGTTCACAGGTCATTCACGAGAAAGGCACCAGCGCTTCACATCGCTCGTCGTAGGGCCGGTCAGTCTGCCGTCCGCCTCGCCCCACTTCGAAAAGGAGTTCCCGAACATGACGACCCGCATCCGCCGACTCGGCGTCTGCGCGGCATCGGTTGGCGTCCTTGCCGCCGTCGTCCCCGCCGCGGCTCAGGCCACACCCGTGATCACGATGAGCGGCTCGACCTCGGTCGCCCCGCTCGCGACGCTGCTGGCCAAGGCCTACGTGAAGTCCCATCCTGGCAAGGTGAAGTTCAAGCTCGCCCAGGGTGGCTCGGACGTGGGTGTGGCCGATGTCGCCGCCGGTCGTGTGACCATCGGCAACTCGTCGCGCGACCCCAAGGCCAGCGATCCGGGCGGCATCTTCTTCAACAAGATCGCGCGGGACGCGATCTGTCTCGCCACCAACCCGAAGAACCCGCTGGCGAACCTGTCACAGGACACGATCCAGGCGATCTTCTCCGGTGACATCCGCGACTGGAGCCAGGTCCCCGGCGCCACCGCGACGGGCACGATCGACCTCGTCGGTCGTACGGCCGCCTCCGGGACGCAGGACGCGTTCCAGAAGATCTTCATGGGCACCAAGACGGTGACCTCGTCGATCGCGGCCAAGGCCTCCAACGGCCTCGTCCAGCAGGCCATCCAGTCGGACCCGAACGCCATCGGCTACGTGTCGCTGGACTTCGTCGCAGGCACGAACGCCGCCGGCTACAACGGCGTCGCCTGCAACCTGCGCAACGCCAAGTCCGGTGAGTACGGCGGCGTCCGCAACTTCTGGATGGTCACCCGTGGGCGCGCCACCGGCGTCGTCTCGGCCTTCATCTCCTGGGTGCAGAACAACGCCAAGGCCCAGGCGATCGTCGGCAAGCACTGGGTGTCGCTGAAGTAATGCTCCAACGGCTGCGACAGCCGTGGTCTGACCAGCGCGCCGAGCTGACGCTCGGCGCGCTGGCGTGTGCCGTGCTGCTGGTCATCGTCCTCATGGTCATCTTCGTCGCCAACGAGGCGTGGCCCACGTTCCAACATAATGGCCTTCGCTGGCTGTTCCCCGGCGGCAACGTCGACGAGCAGATCGGCACGATGGTCAACGCCGGCGCCAAGCCGCCCGCGGCCGACTACCACCTGCGCGCGTGGCCGCTGGTCTGGGGCACGATCCTCTCGACCGGCATGGCCGTCTTCTTCGGCCTGATCTTCGCGCTGCTGGCCTCCATCTTCATCGTCGAGTTCGCGCCCGACCGGCTGCGGGCGGTCATCGTCCCGGTCGTCCGGCTGCTGGCCGCGGTGCCGTCGGTGATCTACGGCTTGCTCGGGATCCTCGTGCTGGTGCCCTTCGTGGGCAACCACATCATCTCGGCGCACGACAAGAAGTCGGTCGAGTTCGTCGTCCAGCTCAGCGGCGCGAGCCTGCTGGTCGCGGTCGTGATCCTCACCGTGATGATCGTCCCGATCATGATCGCCATCTGCGTCGACGCGCTCTACGCCGTCCCGCGCGGGTGGAAGGAAGGTGCCGTCGCCCTCGGCGTCAACCGCTGGCGTGCGATGTGGACGGTCAGCGTCCGCGCGGCGCGGCCGGCGATCATCGCCGCCGCGGTGCTCGCCTGTGCTCGCGCCCTGGGCGAGGCCATCATGTTGTCGATGGTCTCGGGCTCGGTCGGCTTCGCCCCGAACCCGTTCGACGGTCCGCGCCTCTTCCTGCTCGAGCCGCTGCGCCCGCTGGCGTCGACGATCGTGGAGGACTCGGAGTCGCTGCAGGCGCCCGCGGTTCGCTCCACGGTGTATGCCTTCGCGCTGCTGTTGCTCTTCTCGAGCTTGTTCCTCTCGCTGGCCGGCTACCTGGCCAAGCAGCCCATGAAGAAGTACGGGGTCCGCATCTGATGGCCGTCACCACCCCCCGGACGCTCGACGACCTGCCACATGGTGGCTTCGGCGTCGGCACGGGCAAGCCCGGTGCCGGCGTCCCGCCGCGCAAGCGGCGCAAGACGGAGTCGATGGCCGACTGGCGCTGGGGCGACCGCATCGCCTACGTCATGTGCTGGGCCGCCGGGCTGGGGCTTTGCCTGATCGCCGCGCTCATCGTCGGCTACATGGCGGTGCGCGGCATCCAGTACCTCAAGCCGAGCCTGCTGTGGTCGCAACCAAGCGGGGAGGTCGACCAGTCGGCCTCCGGCGGCTTCCTGGACCCGATCCTCGGCACGATCCTGCTGACGGTCATCGGCATCGCGATCGCCACGCCGATCGCGGTCGCCGCCGCGATCTGGGTCGTCGAGTACGGCCGCCCGAGCGGCCTGGCGCGGATGGTCGAGTCCGGCATCGAGGTCGTCGCCGGCACGCCCGACATCGTGCTGGCGATCTTCGGCCTGGCGCTCTTCCAGCACGGGCTCTTCGGCTGGATGTCGTTCACCGCCGAGGGTGGGGCGGTCTTCGGCCGCTCGTTCCTGACGGCGGGCGCGATGATGTCGCTGATCGCGCTGCCGATGGTCTTCGGCGCGACGCGCGAGGGCCTGCAGTCGATCCCGCGCCACGTGCGCGAGGCCTCCTACGGCCTGGGCAAGACGAAGATCGCGACGATCCGCCGCGTCCTGCTGCCCGCCGTGCGACCGAACATCTCGACCGGGGCGGCGCTGGGCATGGGGCGCATCGCCGGCGACACCGCGATCGTCGTCATCCTGCTCGGCGCGACCCTGCGCCTGGAGAAGGAGGGCGCGATCCCCGGCGCCGACGTGCTCAAGGGCACGGGCTCGACGCTGACCAGCTACGTGTACAACAACTCGCCCGCCGGCGAGGGCAACGCGCCGGAGAAGGCCTATGCCGCCGCGTTCGTCCTGCTGCTGCTGGTCGTGGCGCTGAACTTCGCCGTCGACCTCATCGCGAAGCGCGGCGCGAAGACGGGGCTCGAGGGCACCCGCTTGGGAGCAGGACGATGATCACCGATCAGGAGACCACGGACGTGTCGACCCCGACCAGCACCCGTCGCGACGGCGCGGCGGGCCCGCCGCCGCCGATCCGCAAGATCATGTTGGACGCGCCGCCGACGGTCGCGCCCGCGGCCCCGGTGGCCGCCGGTGGCCACACCGCCACCAGCGCGGCCGGCCGTCACGAGCGTGGGGAGGCCGGCGCCGAGCGCATGGCCCTGCACGACCTGTCGGTGTTCTACGGCGACAACGAGGCCGTCAAGCAGGTCTCGCTGTCGATCCGCCTCGGCGAGGTGCTCGCGCTGATCGGCCCGTCGGGCTGTGGCAAGACGACGTTGCTGCGCACCTTGAACCGCCTCACCGAGCTGACGCCCGGCGCGGCGCGCGGCGGCACGATCCTGCTCGACGGCACCGACGTCGACGACCTCGAGGTCACCGCGCTGCGCCGCCGTGTGTCGATGGTCTTCCAGCAGCCCAACCCGTTCCCGATGTCGATCTTCGACAACGTGGCCTACGCGCTGCGCGAGCAGTCGCGCAAGCGGCCCGGCCGGTCGGTCGTCGAGCCGCTGGTCGAGGACGCCCTGCACCGCGCCGGGCTGTGGGACGAGGTCAAGGACAAGCTGGACGCGCCGGCGCTGCGCCTCTCCGGCGGTCAGCAGCAGCGGCTCTGCATCGCCCGCGCGATTGCCACGCGACCCGAGGTCCTGCTGATGGACGAGCCGTGCTCGGCGCTGGACCCGCGCTCGACGGCCGTCATCGAGCAGCTGATCGGCGAGCTGCGCACCGACCTCGCGATCGTGATCGTCACCCACAACATGCAGCAGGCCCGCCGCGTGGGGGACAAGGTCGCGTTCATGTACCTGGGCGACCTCGTCGAGTACGGCCCGGCCGAGCAGATCTTCGACGCGCCGCAGGCGCAGCGCACGCGCGACTACGTGCGCGGGGCGTTCGGGTGAGACCGAAGCTCGGCCTGCTCTTCCTCGCGGGAGCTCCGCTCGTCCTCGGTGGCTGCCTCGGCGTCGAGACGACGCCGGAGAAGAGCGCCAAGAAGGCCAAGACGGCGGTCAACAGCATCGCCGATCAGAAGGGCCTGACCATCGGCAGGATCAATGCCGCGATCAAGGTGGAGGACTCGGCGATCGTTCAGGACGCCAACGGCGTCGCGGCGGTCGTGCGGATCAAGAACACCGGGGCGACCCAGGTGTCGCTCCCGCTCGCGATCACGGTCTCCGACGCCAAGGGCAAGAAGCTGTACGCCAACGACACGCCGGGTCTCGACGCGTCGCTGACGTCGCTACCGGTGCTCGGCGCCGGTCAAGAGGCCGACTGGGTCAACAACCAGATCTTGGTCGCCGGCAAGGCGAGCAAGGTCGCGGCGCAGGTCGGCGCCGCGAAGGGCAAGCCGGCCGCCGGTGCGCTGCCCAAGATCGTGCTGTCCAACATCAGGGCCGGGCGCGACGAGGACGGCAACTACGTCAAGGGCACCGTCGCCAACAGGTCAACGATCGCGCAGAAGCGCCTTGTCGTCTCGTGCGTCGCGCGCGACGGCGACAAGGTCCTGGCCGCAGGCCGCGCGGTCGTCGATCGCCTCGCCCCGGCCACCGAGTCCAAGAAGCCCACCACCTTCACCGTGTTCTTCATCGGCGACCCGCAGCAGGCGCAGCTCGCCTGCACGGCGCCTCCGACCGTCCTCTCAGGAGGGACGACGTGACCGACATGAATCGCCCGCTGCTGGGCGAGCCCAATGCTCCGTGCCGCACCTGCGGCTCGCCGCTGGCCGCCGATCAGCGCTACTGCCTGCAGTGCGGTGCGCGTCGTGCCGAGGCGCGCCTGCCGTTCTTGGACATCTTGGCCCAGCAGGTCCCGCAGGGCGCGGGCGTGCCGGCCGCGACGGGCACGGCCTCATCGCCTCAGGGCAACTGGCTCGGTCGCATGAGCACGAACGCCGCAGCCGTCGCAGGCGTCGCCTGCCTGCTGCTGGCGCTCGGCGTCGGCGTGCTGATCGGCGGCCTCGGCCAGAGCGACTCGTCGGCCAACGCGACGCCGCAGGTCATCAGCGTCGGTGGCGCGGCGCCCGCGGCCGCGGCCCCGGTCGCGAGCACCGCGGCTCCCGCCCCCACGGAGACGACGCCCGACAGCACCACGACGACGCCCAAGGACACCACCAAGGCCAAGTCCTCCAAGAAGACGGCGTCCAGCACCAAGGCCACCAACAACGCGGTCAAGAAGCTCGACAGCAGCGCCGGCGGCGACTACGCCAAGAAGTCCGAGAAGCTGCCCAAGACGCTGGGCACGGGCGGCAAGGCGCCGCCGGTCGACAAGAGCAAGCCCGTCGGCGGCGGCAGCGACGTCGAGAGCATCGGATAGGACGACATGAGCACGACACCCGACATCCACGCCGAGCTGCTGCGCCGGCGCGACGAGCTCGCCGAGAAGGTCGCGACCCTGCACTGGGATCTCGGTGGGTTGACCTATGAGATGGCGATCCGCGACCACTTCCGGCTCGACGTCCTCGTACGCAAGGCGGCCGAGCTACAGGACGCCGACGCCGAGCTCGGCGAGGTCGAGCGCCTCGTCGCCGACGCGCAGGACGGCGTCGGCGGCCAGTGCCGGGCCTGCGGCGCACCGCACTCCCGCGGCGCCGCTTACTGCTGGCGCTGCGGCCAGCCGCTGATGCTCCAGGCCCAGTCGACGCTCGTCGGCGCCGCTGTCGTCCCACCGCCCGCGCCCGAGGCGGCGACCGCCGCCAACGGCACGCCGCCGGCCGCCCGCGCCCTCAGCGACCAGACGACCGTCCCGCACGACCTCTCCTCCTAGCCGGCGGACACGGCGCGCCGCGCTCACATCAGCGCGGCGCGCCGTAGACCGCGAGGGTCTGGTTGGCGTAGGCCTTGCAGGGCGGTGAGGCTCGCGCTCAGCGCCTGACGGCCTTGATCTTCGCGGTCGGCCCGAATGTTACGTTCAGGGGCTTGTAGCCAGCCTTGGTCGCCGTGACCGTGACGCTGACCCGCTTGCCCTTCTGGGCCTTGGTGAGCTTGAGCGACGATCCGGTCTGCTTCTTGATGGTCTTGCCGCCGGCCGACCAGCGGATGCTGACCTTGACGCCGGTCCGGTCGAACCTCGGCACCTTGACCTTGAGCGTCTTGCCGACACGTGCGGTCCCGGTCAGCTTGCCCTTCGTCTTGATCCTCAGCGTCAAGAGCTTGGGCGGCGTCGTGGTCTTGCCCGGCTTCGTCGGGGTCCCACCGCCGGTGCCCGGGGCCGACCCCGGGGCGGCGCTCCCGGTGACCGGGGCGCTGTCGGCGCTGACGGTGTTCGGCGGGCCGATGCCGACCGCCGTGACCCGGAACGTGATCTGGGCGCCGACGTCCGCCGTGCTGACGTTGTAGGTCGTGCCGTAGGCGTTGGGCACCGGCGACCCGTTGCGCAGCCACTGGTAGGTGAACCGGTTCTCGAGCGTCCAGGCGCCCTTGTCCCCGGTCAGCACCTTGCCGACGACCGCGGAGCCCGAGATCGACGGTGGCGCGGTGGCTTGGCGGACCTCGTCACCCTGGGTGGTGTCGATGACGTAGAGCTTCACGGCGCCGGTGTTGTTCGTGCTCGGGTCGCGGCCGAAGAAGATGAGCTTGCTGCCGAGCACCGCGAGCGACTGGGCGGACACGTTGCCGCTGGTCGCGCCCGTCCCGTCGAAGCCGCCGGCGCTCAGCGCGACGGTGCCGGCGGGGCTGCCGTCCGTGCGCCAGAGCGCCTGTCCGAACGGCGTGAAGCCGCCGACGAAGTACCCGCGGTCACCGAGCACCACGGGGGTGTTCGGCCCGTACCCGTCGCCGTCGACCGTGTTGAGCAGCGAGGTCGCGGCGGCCGTCCCGTCGGAGGACCCCCAGATGTCCCCGCCGCGCAGGAAGCCCACGCCGCCACGCAGCGGGAAGGGCGTGACCGTCGAGTAGCCGCCGACCCCGGGCGTGAGGTCCTTCACCACGTGCGTACCGGCATCCGTGCCGTCGGTGCGCCAGAGCTCGGGACCGGTGACCGGGTCGTTGGCCGGGACGTAGTAGAGGATGTTGCCGTTGGCGACCTGGCCCGGGTCGTTGATGCTCGTGCCCGCGGTGCCGGGGACGTGCTCGTGCACGATGTGGGTGTCGGCCTTGTTGCTCGGGTTGGTGACCCACAGCTCGCGGCCGTGCGTGCCGTCGTCGGCGGTGAAGTAGACCTTGTCGCTCGTCGCGAAGAACGCGGACGGCCCGCTGCCGCCGTTGTCCGGGTAGATGTTGGCGACCGACTCGGTCACCGAGCCGTTGGTGCGCCACAGCTCGCTGCCCTGGCCCGGGCTGACGTTGGTGTTCGAGCGCGAGTAGTAGGTCCAGCCACCCGCCGTGGCCGCAGGCGAGAAGCTGTTGGTGATGTTGATGTCCTCGGCTCCGACCGAGATCTTCTCGAGCACGGTGCCCCCCGGAGCGAGGGCGTAGACCGCGTAGCAGCAGTTCTGCGACTCGCCCAAGAGGCGGCCGATGACCAGCCGGCCGTTCGGTGCGCCGAAGATCGAGCCGACGGCCGGGATGAGCGCGCTGTTGTCCGCACGCTTCGCGCTTGCCACCTGCACGGTCGTCGGCGCCGACGCGTTGATGTAGTAGACGGTCTCCGGGCTCTGCGTGGTCGCGTTGTACGCGTTGAAGAAGAGCCGGTCCCCGACCACCGTCAGCCGATGCGGGTTGGAGTTCGTGTTGGGAAGGCCAGGGTAGATGTCGCTGACCAGCGCGGTGCCCTCGTTCGTGCCGTCCGTCCGCCACAGCTCGTTGCCGTGCACGTCGTCGTTGGCCACGAAGTACACGAAGCCGTTGAAGGTGGCGATCTCGTTGCCGAACTGGGTCGGCAGGTCAGGCCCCACCGACTTGAAGACCTGCGTGCCGCGGACGGTCAGGCGGTCGGCAAGGGCGGTGGCGGGCGCAAGCAGCGCGACGAGCAGGGCTGCGATGAGTGGTCGACGCAACGACATTGATGGACCTTCCGTGGCGGTCTGGACGAGCGCGACCTTACCGAGATCACGGCGTGCCGCGGACCGCGAGTGTCTGGTTGGCGTAGGCCTTGTCGCCCGTGACCTCGCGTCCCACCCAGGCCGGCGGCGCCCAGGCACGCGCCGCGTCCTCGGAGGCGAACTCGACCTCCAGCGTGGCGAGGCCCGCGAGTGGGCCTTCGTAGACGTCCAGCTCGAAGACCACGCCGGGCGCGTCCTCGCGCGTATGACGGACCTTGGCCAGGCGCCGGCCCTCGGTCAGCGGCCAGAGCCGCTCGAAGGCGCCGGCGTCCAGCGCCAGCTCTTCCTCCACCCGTGACAGTCCGGGCGAGGACTTCACGGTCAGCCACGCGGCATCGTCCGTGCGCCGGATCCGGATCTCGGCCTCGTCGGTGATCGCGAGGTACCCCTGCTCCAGGCGCTTCGCGCTCCACGCCTCGAGATCGCTCGGCAGCTCCTCCACCAGCAGCTTCCGCTCGATCTCACGCCCCATGGCGCGCAGTCTCTCCTACCGGCGCTTCTTGCCGCGCTTCAGCGAGATGCCCTCCAGGACATGGGCGACCTTCTCGCACGCGTCGACGCTCTGCTCCAGCGTCTCGAAGATGTCCTTCCAGCGGATGACGACCATCGGGTCGATGCCGTTGGCGAACAGCGAGGCGACGGCGTCGCGGCTCAGCCGGTCGCCCTCGTTCTCCAGCCGGTGGATCTCCACGAGGTGCGGCGCGAGCTCGGCGCCCGAGCGCAGGCAGCGCAGCGCCTGGGCGACCTGCTCGCCGGCCCCGACGAGCACGTCGGCGATCAGCGTCGCCTGCTCCATCGGCGCCTCGACGGCATACAGCGCCAGCTCGTCGGCCGCCTGCTCGGCGTAGTCGACGATGTCGTCCAGCGTCGTCGCCAGGACGTGACCGTCGGCCGGATCCATCGGTGGCCGGCCGTTGCCGCCGCCGTTGAGGCGGTGGATGATGTCGTGGGTGATGCGGTCGCCCTCCTGCTCGCTGAGCAGCAGGTCACGGGCCAGATCGGCGCGCTCGGGATACTCGGTGATCAGGTCACGGAGCAGCAGGGTCGCGCGCTGCACGTTGCGGCCGGACTCCTCGAGCAGGTCGAGGACCCCGGTGTCAGTCGATCGAAACAGCGCCATCCCCACCTGACCATAACCCTGTTCGGGTCAGGCCTCGCGGACTTTCACAGGTCGTTTACAAGGGGTTCACCGGACGGTCACGGCATGCGTCGCGTCGCGCGGGAGCCTGCCGGTTGATGGAGGCTGCGCAGACAAACGACGTGCTGTACGCGGGCGAGTTGGAGATCCGCCCCGGCGACGGGCTGGTGCTCGCCGCCGGGCGCGCCCTGACGCTGTCGGTCCGGGAGTTCGGGCTTCTCGTCGCCCTGGTGCAACGCGCCGGAAGGATCGTCTCCAGGGGTGAGCTGTACACGCTGGTGTGGGGGAGCGAGCTGCGAGACGGCGATCGATCGATCGACGTCTACGTGCACAAGCTGCGCGTGAAGCTCGAGACCGCGCTGCCGGCATGGGCGTTCATCCATACCCATGTGGGCTTCGGATACCGATTCTCCCCCGAGGCTTCACACGTCTTTCACAACTCGACCACATCGCAATAACAGGATGTGGTCGTTGTCGCGTCAGCCTGCGCCGCGACAACAAGATCAAGGAGTGCACGTGAATCCCCGAATCCCCCTCGCCGCCCTCGCGGCCTGTGTCATGGCCACCGGTGTCGCCGCCTGCGGCAGCAGCGACGACAACAACAACTCCGGCTCGGCGACGGCCGCCAACGCGCCGTCGGTGTCGGCCACGCTCAACGGCGCGGGCTCGACCTTCGCGGCCCCGATCTACCAGCAGATCGGCGCGGATCTCAAGGACAAGGGCCTGACGATCAACTACCAGGGCGTCGGCTCGGGTGCAGGCGTCTCGCAGTTCGCGGCGGGCACGGTCGACTTCGCCGGCTCGGATCCCGCGCTGGCCGACGAGGACAAGGCGACGATCAAGAAGGGCACGCCCCTCCAGATCCCGTTCGCGCTCGGCGCGATCACGGCCTCCTACAACCTGAGCGGCGTCAAGTCGGGCCTCAAGCTCGACGGCGAGACGCTGGCCAAGATCTACCTCGGCAAGATCACCTCCTGGGACGACGCCGCGATCAAGGCCCAGAACCCGGACATCACGATCCCGTCGACGAAGATCACGGTCGTCCACCGCTCGGACTCCTCGGGCACGACCAAGGGCTTCACGCAGTTCCTGGCCAACTACTCGGCCGCTTGGAAGAGCGGCCCGGGCGTTGACAAGGACATCAAGTGGCCGGTCGGCACCGGCGCCAAGGGCAACGATGGCGTTGCCGCCGCGGTCAAGCAGACCGATGGCTCGATCGGCTACGTCGAGCAGGCCTACGCCCTGCAGAACGGCTTCACGTTCGCCGACGTCAAGAACAAGAGCGGCAAGTACATCGCTCCGACGCTGGAGTCGACGTCGGCCGCCGCCGAGGGCCTTGAGGTCCCGGAGGACCTGGGCGTCTCGACGATCGACGCGGCCAACGCCGCCGCCTACCCGATCGTCTCCCAGACGTTCGCCATCACCTACGCCGACCCGTGCAAGGCCGGCTTGGACAAGAACAAGGCCACGGGCCTGAAGACGTTCTTCGCCTACCTGCTCAACGACGGCCAGGACACCATCAAGAAGCTGTCCTACGCCCCGATCCCCGACAGCCTCAAGGCCAAGGACCAGGCCGCTGTTGACGCCATGCAGTGCAATGGCGCCGCAATCACGAGCTGATGACGCACAAGGGTGACACGGTGGTTGTCGAAGTGATTGCCGAGATCGGGAGCTGATGGCCACCACGTCACCTGACGTCCGTCGCGGCGGCCGCTCCGTCTTGGAGCGGTCGCCGTCGGCGCGTCGCGCGGACCCGCTCTTCCGCGCGATCCTGATGGGCCTCGCCGCGCTGATCCTCGCGCTGATCGCCTTCTTCTTCGTCTTCCTCATCAACAAGGCGCAGCCGGCGCTCAGCCACCAGGGCGTCTTCTCGTTCCTGTTCACCAACGACTGGAACCCGTCCAAGGCGATCTACGGCGCCTGGCCGCTGGTCGTCGGGACGCTCATCACCGCCGCCATCGCGCTCGTCATCGGCGTGCCGGTCGCGGTCGCCACCGCCCTCTTCATCACCGAGCTCGCCCCGCGCCGCGTGCGCGGTCCGCTGGTGATCCTCGTCGAGCTGCTCGCCGCGGTCCCGTCGGTCGTCTACGGCCTGTGGGGCATCTTCGTGCTGATCCCCAAGCTCCGGCCGGCCGAGCAGTGGTTCTCCGACACGTTCGCCTTCCTGCCGTTCGTCGGCGGCAACGTGGCGGGCCCCAACTACTTCATCGCCGGGCTGATCCTGGCGATCATGATCCTGCCGATCGTCTCGGCGATCTCCCGCGAGGTCATCTCGACGGTCCCGCCGGACCTCAAGGAGGCGTCGCTCGCGCTCGGGGCGACGCGCTGGGAGATGATCCGGATGGCCGTGCTGCCGTACTCGCGCTCGGGCATCACCGGCGCCGCGATGCTCGGCCTCGGCCGCGCGATCGGCGAGACGATCGCGGTGACGCTGGTCATCGGCAACTCGCCGACGATCGGCAAGCAGATCTTCGACCAGGGCTACACGCTGGCCGCGGTGATCGCCAACGAGTTCGGCGAGGCGGCCAACGACAAGGTCCACGCCGGCGCGCTCATCGCCGCGGGCCTGGTCCTGTTCGTCCTCACCTTGCTCATCAACGCCTTGGCACGCGGCCTCGTCCGCCGGGCCGAGAACAAGGGCACCAAGGTCAAGGCCGTGCCCGGAGGTGTCGCATGACCGCGCTCGGCCAGCTGACCCCGCGCCGTCGTGTCACCGACCAGGTGATGCGCGGCGTGCTCGCGCTCGGCACGATCATCGCGCTGATCCCGCTGGTCGCGGTCATCTACTACCTGCTGAGCAAGGGGCTCGGCGCGTGGTCGGTCGACTTCTTCACCAAGGACCCGACCGGCAACTTCCTCGGCGACCAGGGTGGCGTCAAGAGCGCGCTGCTGGGCACGATCGAGATGGTGGCGTTGGCCGCGGCGATCGCGATCCCGTTCGGCTGGGGCGTCGCGCTCTACCTGGTGGAGTACGGCCGCACCGGGCGCTTCGCCGCGACGGTCCGCTACTTCGTCGACGTGATGACCGGCGTGCCGTCGATCGTCTTCGGCCTCTTCATCTACGTGACGCTCGTGCTGGGTGGCTGGGGCGGAAGCTCGTTCGCCGGCTGGAAGGGCTCGGTCGCCCTCGGGCTGCTGATGCTCCCGGTCGTCACGCGCTCGGCCGAGGTCGTGCTGCTGCTCGTGCCCGACGGCCTGCGCGAGGCGGCGCTGGCGCTCGGCACGCCGCGCTGGCGCGTGACGATGCGCGTCGTGTTGCCGACGGCGCTGCCGGGCCTCATCACCGGTTCGCTGCTGGCCGTCGCCCGCGCTGCGGGCGAGACCGCGCCGCTGCTGTTCACCGCGACGATCGTCAACGGCACCACCTTCAACCTCGGGGAGCGCATGAACTCGCTGCCCGTGCAGATCTACACGGACGTCGGCTCGCCGAACGACGCTCTCGTCCAGCGCGCATGGGGCTCGGCCCTGGCGCTCGTGACCCTCATCCTCCTCACCACACTCATCGCGCGGCTCGCGTCGCGCAGGAGCCGACTCTCGTGACCGACTCGGACACCAAGACCATGACGGACGACCCGCGCACCACCCCGAACACCGGCGATGCCGGCACCCCCGCATCGCGTGCTCCGCTCCCGACCCGCTCCGCCGTCTCGGGTGCGAGCGCCGCGTCCGAGCGGGAGGTGCTGCAGGCCGCCCCGGGCATCTCGGTGACGGCGCTGGACGCCTTCTACGGCGGCGGTCACGCGATCAAGGACGTGTCCATCGACTACGCCCCCAACAAGGTCACGGCGATGATCGGGCCGTCGGGCTCGGGCAAGTCCACCGTGTTGCGGTGCCTCAACCGCATGCACGAGGAGATCCCGGGCGCGCGGGCAACCGGGACTGTCCTGCTCGACAGCGACGACATCTACGGCTCGTCGGTCGACGTCGTCGCGGTGCGCCGCGCGATCGGCATGGTCTTCCAGAAGCCCAACCCGTTCCCCACCATGTCGATCTTCGACAACGTGGCGGCGGGGCTCAAGCTCAACGGCGTCAAGGGCGTCGACCTCAAGGAGCGCGTCGAGCAGTCCCTGCGCGGTGCCTCGTTGTGGGAGGAGGTCAAGGACCGGCTGACCGAGCCCGGCATCGGCTTGAGCGGCGGCCAGCAGCAGCGGCTCTGCATCGCGCGCACGATCGCGGTGCAGCCGCAGGTGATCCTGATGGACGAGCCCTGCTCGGCCCTGGACCCGATCGCCACGCTGAAGATCGAGGAGCTGATCTCCGACCTCAAGCAGCGCTTCACGATCGTCATCGTCACGCACAACATGCAGCAGGCGGCGCGCGTGGCCGACACGACGGCGTTCTTCCTGGCCGGTGAGCTGGTCGAGCACGCGCCGACGTCCGACGTCTTCACCAACCCGTCCGACAGCCGCACGGAGGAGTACGTCACCGGGAAGTTCGGCTGATGGCCGAACGCACGCGGGCGCACTTCTCCGGGGAGCTGCGACGCGTCGAGGAGCAGGGCCTCGGCGGGCTGGACCTCGTCGTGGCCCAGCTCGACCGCGTCTTGGAGGCGCTGGAACACCAGGACGTCGAGCTCGCGGCGATGGTGATCGGCAATGACGACCTCATCGACGGGCGCTACCTGGAGGTCCATCAGGGGCTGCTGTCGCTCTTCGCGCTGCAGGCGCCGGTGGCCGGCGATCTCCGGATCGTCGCGGCGATGCTGCACGTGATGAAGAACATCGAGCGCATGGGCGACCAGTGCGTGAACATCGCCAAGACGATCCCGCTGACCGGCCACGAGCCGCCGGTGCGCGAGGAGGTCCTGGAGCGGATCCTGCGCATGGGGCGCGCGGCACGGACGGAGGTCACCCAGGCCAAGACGGCCTTCGCGACCCGGGACGTCGCGCTGGCCGAGGACCTGGTGCGTCAGGACCAGTGCATCAACCTCCTCAACCGCGAGATCTTCCAGCTGGCGATCGACGTGGGGACCGATCCCGACACCCGCGAGTGGGCCATGCACATGGTCATGGTCGCGCGGGCGATCGAGCGCATCGGCGACAACGCGGTCGACGTGGGCGAGCAGACCGCCTTCGTCGTCACGGGGCTGTTTCGCGAGTTTTCTGACTCTTCGCACCCCGCGCCGCGCGTTTGACCCGCTCTGTGCGGATTTCCGGTTGTGAAAATGTCGTGACCGTGGACCGGTTTTCGACCGCGTTCGTCGAGTTGTCTGCGTAGACTGCCGTTTCGAGATGACCACGGAACGCGGTACGTCGGCGCAGGCCCTGAAGCTCGCCGTCATCGACACGGACTCGGGCTTTCTCCAGGTGCTGGACAAGCGTCTGGAGCGCCTTGGGTGGGAGCACCGGACGATGGCGTCCGCGGTGCCGGTCGACACGATCGTCGCGATGCGGCTGAGCGCCCTCGTGATCGATCTCGCGATCCTCGGCCCGGCAGGGTGGGACTACCTGGAGCGTGTCTGCGCGGAGCTGCCCGGGCTCGGCGTCATCGTCTGCACTGGCCAGTCGACCGTGGCCCAGCGCGTGCGCGGGTTGCGGATGGGCGCCGACGACTGGCTGACCAAGCCGTGCCATCCGGAGGAGCTCATCGCCCGCGTCGAGGCGGTGGTGCGTCGCCGCCGGCGCACCGACGCCCGCGCCGAGCGCGTCCCGGTGGCGGCCGGTGACCTCGAGATCCGCTCCGACCGCTTCCAGGCCTTCGTCGATCGCCGGTCGGTCGACCTGACCCGCCGCGAGTTCGAGCTGATCGAGCTGCTCGCGGGCTCGGAAGGCCGTGTCCTGGAGCGCGAGGAGATCTACCAGCGGGTGTGGGGCTACGCGATGGCGCGCGGCGACCGCTCGGTGGACGTCTTCGTGCGCAAGCTGCGCCAGAAGTTAGAGAAGGCGTCACCGGACTGGCGCTACATCCACACGCACTTCGGCGTCGGGTACCGCTTCGCGGCCGAGCCGGTCGATGGCAGCGAGCCCGCCGCGCGCGTGGCCGAGGCCGCGGTGGCCGAGCCTGCAGACGCGCCGGCGCCGGCGACGCTGCGTCTCGACGACGGCGAGGTCGACCTCGACCGCGCAGCCGCGCAGCTCGCGCACTGAGCTTCGCGCGCCGTTGCTGCACGGGTCGGGTGCGTTCGCCATGCCCGGTACCCTTGGCGTTGCTGTGAACAAGACCGCTCGCAACGTCCTGATCGTGGTGGCGATTGCCGCAGCCGTCGCGTTCCTCCCGGGTGGGGGACAGACAGCCGGTTTGATCTGGGCGCTGCTCGGGATCGCGCTGACGGTGACGTTCGTCCTTCTCGGGGTGCGCTTCTATCGCGAGAACCGCGTGACGATCTTCTCGCTGGGCGACAAGCACCGGGCGCTGGCCTACGGGGCGATCGCGGCGATCGTCGTCGCCTTGGCCGGTCGTCAGGAGCTGACCCAGACCGGCCTCGGCTCGCTGGTCTTCGTGGGGCTCATCGCGGGCGCCCTGGGTGCGGGCTACGCGGTGTTCAAGCATCACCGTGCCTACGGGTACTGAGCCTCCGCTGATTCGGCACAGCTCCGCGTAGAGCCGTAACCCGTGCGGCGGCAGTCTGGCCGCCATGTGGAAGAGCGGGGAGGACGGGCAGGCGACCGTCGAGCTGGTGGCGGTCCTGCCGGTGCTCGCGCTGGTGATGCTGCTCGCGTGGCAGGCGGTCGTGGCGGGGCAGACGTGGTGGCTGGCGAGCGTCGCGGCGCGCGAGGGGGCGCGGGCGGTTGCGCTGGGCGATGATGGGGCGGCCGCTGCGCGGCGTGTGCTGCCGGGAGCGCGGTTGGTGCGCAGTGGGGGCGACGGCGTACGGGTTCGTGCGGCGATGCCGCCGGTCTTCGCCGGCTTGCGCTTCGGCTCGGTCACCGTGCGTGCGCGGATGGAGCCGCAGTCGTGAGGGGCACCGCCCGCGGCATCCTGGATCGCGAGTGCTCGGGGCCGGAGCGCATGGCGTGCCCACTCGTCGGCCGGTCGGTCGCGGCGTGGCACCGCGGTACGGCCGCGGTCGCTCGGACGTCGCGCCTCTTCCGGCGGCGTTGCGACGGTCAGTCGTCGGTGGAGTTGCTCGGCACGATCCCGCTCCTGCTCATCGTTGTCCTCGCTGCCGCCGAGCTGCTGGCCGCAGGCGCCGCGCGCGTCTCGGCGTCAGCTGCCGCGAATGCGGCGGCGATGGCCGTGATCCAAGGTGGCGACCCATCAGCCGCCGCGCGCTCCGCGGCGCCCGGCTGGGCCCATCCGCGCATCGCGGTGGACGTGTCCGGCCGCCACGCGCGCGTCCGTCTCACGCCGCCGAGCTTGGTGCCGGGCCTGTCGGGCCTGCTGTCGACGACCGCGGCGGCCGATGCCGGCCCTGTCGCCCGAGCGAGCTCTGCGTCGTGAGCACCATCGTGCTCGAGCGTCTCCGTGATCTCTTCCTGACCGGCGACACGACAGTCCATTCGCAGCCTGCCCGCCGGGTCACCGAGCGCGCCGTGCCGGGCACGCTCGGCCTCCTCGTCTCTCCCGGCGACGCGTCCGTGGCCGGCGCGGCCTTGGGCCTGGCGGTCGCGGCCGCGCATCGTGCCCCTTGTGTGGTGGTCTGTCGGTGGACGGGACACGAGGTCGTCGACCCGCCACGTTCCGGCTTGGCGGGCGGCGCGGCACGCACGCTCGCCCGCCGGCTCGCTGTGCGCGGCCTCGACGTCGGTGCGTGCGGCCGCGTCGTGACCGTGGCCCTTCCGGCCTCCGACATCGAGGCGTGCGCTGCCACAGAGCGCGCGCTGGCGGCTGCGGGCGACATCCCGCTCATCCTCACGGTCGCGGCCGCGCGGTCATCGGTGTTCGACCCGCTGCTGGCCAACCTCGACCGCCTGATCGTCGTGCCGGCGCCAGATGCACCGGTGGGTCTGGAGCGTCTGGCGATCGACGATGCCGCGCGGCTGGGCCGTGGCGCCACCGTCCTCCGCCTTCCGTCGACCGGCTCGCTCACCGGCCGCCTGCTCGCGACCGGCCTCCCGCTCGCTCCGACGTGGCGGAAGGCCGCGACGGCGGCCCTGCGAGGTGGCGATGACTGACCGGTCGGCGCGATCGATCGGGGCCTCGCACGTCTGCTCGTGCGTCGCCGACGAGCGCGGTCAGGCGCTGATGCTCATGCTCGGCGTGATGCTCGCGGTCGTCGCCGCCGCGGCTCTGCTCGGCATGATCGCCTCCGGACTCGGCGCCCAGCAGGAGCGTCGCGGCGCCGCCGATCTGGCCGCGCTGGCGGGCGCGGAGACGATGCGCGTCGCACAGCCACGGCTCTTCGAGCCTGCGGAGCTGGACCTCGGGGTCGCCAACCCGCGACATCTCGAGCGCCCGGCGTACCTCGCGTTGGCGCGCCGCGCGGCGATCGCCACCGCGCAGCGCAACGGCGCGCACCGCATCGCCGTCGCGTTCCCTGATGCCTTGGCGCTGGCGCCGACACGCATCGCCGTGACCATCACCGACCCGGTGCCCGTCGCGGGGCGCAAGGTGGCTGCTGCCGTGCGTGCGGTCGCCGAGGTCGTGTCCTTCGTGCTGCCCTCGTCCGGCGGCGATCTGTCGGGCGAGTACCGCGGCCCGCTCGCGCAGCGGCAGGGCAAGCGCATGCGTCCTGACGTCGCGCTCGCCTTCGACCGCATGAGCGCCGTGGCCCGCGGGGCCGGCGTTGCGCTGATCATCACCAGCGCCTTTCGCACCAACGCCGAGCAGGCCGCGCTCTTTGCGGCGCACCCCGACCCGAAGTGGGTCGCGCCACCAGGTCAGTCGCTCCACCGGCTGGGCACCGAGCTCGACCTCGGTCCGGCCTCGGCGTACGGATGGCTCGCGGCCAATGCGAAGCGCTTCGGCTTCGTCCAGCGCTACTCCTGGGAAGCCTGGCACTACGGGTTCACGCGCTCTGCCGGCACGCGCAGCCTCGGCTTCGGTCCCGGCGATGGTCGTAGCGGTCTGCCGTCCTTTGTCCCGGAGCGCTGGGCGCCCGCGATCTCCCGCGCCGCGCAGCACTGGAACGTCGGCGCCGCGCTGCTCGCCGCACAGCTCTGGCAGGAGTCGCACTTCAATCCGTTCGCCCGATCAAGCGTCGGGGCCCAGGGCATCGCCCAGTTCATGCCCGGAACTGCCAAGGCCTACAACCTGACCGACCCCTTCGACGGCGAGGCAGCGATCCTCGCCCAGGCCCACCTCATGCACGACCTCCTCGCCCAGTTCGGCTCCGTCCCACTCGCTCTCGCCGCGTACAACGCCGGCCCACAGCCCGTGGCCGCCTGCGGCTGCATCCCCCAGATCCCCGAGACCATCACCTACGTCGCCACCATCCTCGGCCTCCTCGGCGGCACCGGCGACCCGGCCGCGCTCGCCACCGGCCTCAAGGTCCGGCTCGTTGCTTGATGGCCGCTATGCGTCGGCGGCCATCAAGCCGATCGCACCAGGACGTGCGGCGGTCCTCGGTGCGAGCTGCGCCATAGCGCGCCGCAGTCGGCACCGGTATTCCTCGGCCTCGAGAGGCCGCACGGAGACCTCTCCAAGCTGGTCCAGGGGCGTCCGAGAGAACACGCGGGTGCTGGCCTGCACCGGTGGGCCTTGCACGAACAGCGTGATCGTCGGTTCGCGCTCATCCGCGTCTATGTCATGTATCACGTCGCAGGGCAGCAGGTACGTGCTTCCTTCCCGGAGGCGACGCTGTCTGATTGGTATGAGGCGACACCGGCCGCGCGGGTGGAGCCTGTAGTGACCACCGCCTGCAGGGCTCTCGTAGCTGTGCTTGAAGACGATGCGGCCGTTTGCGGATGACAGTGGTGTCTCGCGGAACTCGGAGAAGCGGTAGCCGCCCGCCAGCACGGCGCTCGCAAAGTGCCAACGGTGGTCGTGGAGGTTCGAGGCCGCGAGCCTCGTCCTGTCTGCGCTTGGCCACCACGCGTGGAGCACCACCTTGTGGCCAAGTGGCGCCTGATGCAGCACCAGTTTTTCAAAGCCGTTGGGGTGGTCGTAGGAGTCCGCGACGTTGCGCGGGCTTACCGGGGGCCCACCGATCATCGGCGCCGCGATCGCTTCTAGACCGCCCGGTCGAAGGAGCCAGTCAAGCGACCGAGCGAGCTCCGTCGGCGTCTCAGCCGCAGAGAGCGAGGCGTCGAGATGAGCGAGGCTTCGAGTCCAGTCCGAGGTGGTCACGTGACGACGCCTTAACTTCGGTATCGAAATAGTTGCAGGTCGGTCAAGTTGAGCAGCGCTCCCCAAGCACGGGTAGGTTGGCGATCAGCGTGTCGAGCTCGATGCGCTCCTGCCACGCCTGTGCTTCGGGGTGGACCGCGAGCTTGGCTGCGATGCTTCGTAGCGCTTCGTGGTGAGGCTCGAGCGCCGAGACGTACGAGGATGCACTGATCTCTCGATGACGGCCCAGGTCGAGCAGCGTCCACAGCTTGATGCGCCAACTGCCCGCGTGTCGCACTTCGCACAGGCCACGGACGAGCTCCGTCATCGTCTGGGTGCAAGAGGGGTCGCTGGAGATCACGTCGATCTGATCGACCACGAGCGGCTGGTCGCCGCGAAAGGTGAGGTAGAACCCGATGTTGGTGTCGCTCTGCGGCTTCGGGCCGCCGGTCTCAAGTTCGGTTCGCAAACCTGCCACGTAGCGGTCGGCGAAGCCGGGGTGGTTGCCATCGGCGAGGCCGAACGCGATGCCGCGGCGCACCCAGTTGTCCTCTTCGCTCTCGAGCATCGGCTCCAGGAGGTCGACGACCGCGGGCTCGTTCATCGACCCGAGGAAGTACGCCAGCTGCTCTCGCGCAATACGTCGCCGGTAGTTGTCCAATGTTCCATCAGCCGGCGCGGTGAGGGCGGCTTGCATCGCTCGGCGGGCACGCTCCGGGTCATGGTCGACGGCATCTCGCAGCATGCCGACCAGGAAGTTGGTGACGTCCGTCGTCAGGAACTTCGAGAAGACCTGCAGCGTGTCCTCGGGCTTGCGCTCGAGCACCTCGGCGATGTGGAATGCCACGAAGTACCAGCCCCAGCTCGCCGACTCGAACGCGACGTGGTCGTTGGCCGCGTCGCGCTGGAGCAGCGTGTGGTTCTCGAGCACATCGACTCGCCCCGCCAGCGCCTTGCCAGCGACAGCACGGTCGCGCAGCCAGGTTCGGAGCCGTGCCGAGGAGAACTCGATCGGTCGCAGGGCAGCGGCGCGCGTTTCGTCATAGAAGCTGTGGGCGAGCGCTCCGAGCATGCTAAGGCGCTTCTCGAACTCGTTGTCGTCTACGACGTCACGCCGTAGACGGAGCTTGGCCACCTCGGTGAAGAGGTCGCGCTCCTGCCGGATGTCGCCGAGCGATGCACCGTTGGCCAGCGACATCGTCACGAGGACGAGGTGCAAGGGGACCTGGGTGATCTCCGTGCGTACCGGATCCTCAGCGAGCCAGTCCTCGAGCTGATCCCGCAGGGGCTCGCCGAGGACCTCCGCGGTGTAGCGCAGCTGGAGGTCTGGCGGCCACGGCTTCAGCGTGGCGGTTCGCGCGTCGAGCCCGCGACCTTCGAGATGGCGCGCAAAGAACGGGCGCTGGCAGGCGAACACCGCGTCGACCTCGGTGAAGATCGGCCAGCGCATCACCTCATCGAGCGCGTCGGGATCGTCCGCGTGGGCTGCAAGTAGCGCGTCAATGTGCTCGAAGACGAAGATCGGCCGAAGCGGCGGGTTGATCTCCAGTCGGCTCAGCAGCTCGCTCAGCCATGCATTCGTGCCGAACTCATCTCCTCGGCGCATCTCGTGCCGTACATCGACACGGAGCGGCACGAACTTCGGACCGGCGGTGTGGCAGTCCTGGGTGAACATCTTGACGAGCTGGAGGAAGTAGACCCTGGCAAGCAACGACTTGCCTGAGCCTGCGTTGCCACAGACGAAGAACCGTCGGGTCCCCGACTCCTCCCGTCCGTCGAACAGATGGCGGGTGATCGCGCTGGTCAGCAGCAACTTGTCGTGGTCACGATGCACTCCTTCGTCCCTCCACGGCAATGGCGCTTCGCTTAGGGGCTTCCAAACGTCTGCCACCCGCTTGACCGACGCCAGCTGCGGGATGACCGGGAGTTGGACCACGACGCGCGCCTGCTCGCGAACCATCTTGCGCGCGGCCGAGCTGAGGAGGTGGGGCCGCAGCTGACGCTGGCGCAGCTCGCCCATCGCCTGCTCGTAGGCGATCATCATCGGCTTCAGCTTCTCCTGGAGCGCCCGCGGGGTAGTCGGCTTGAGCTTCTCCACGAAGCGGCCCGCTTTTAGGAGAAGCTCTGCCTGGTCGTCCTCGCCGTCCTCCACCAGTTCGATGAAGCGGCGAACGTCGACCTTTACATGGTCGGCCAGCCGGACCACGCCCTCTTCTCGGATCACCCAGCTCGTGCCGAGTCGTCTGCCGATCTCACTGAGGCGCTGGGTGAGGTTGTGCCGCTGGTTGGGCATGCGCGGGTCGCCGTTGACAAGTTGGATGAGGTGCTCGTCGGAAATCCCCGCTTGTACGAGCGCGAGTGCGTGGATTGTTCGCTGGGTTTGCGACCTGGGCTTCGTGAACTGCCGCTCACCGTCGCGAAAGATCTCAAGGCGTCCGAGGACGCAGATAGAAACCTCCGTGTGTGGAGATCCGTGGGGGCGAGGGCTGGTCAACGCTGACGTTTGTCTGAGCTGCTTCTGATCAGCGGGTGCGCGCGGGCCTGATTGGGGCTTCGTCGGTCGCTGTACAACCCCTGAATGCGCACGGGCCCGACGGGGCGGGAACCTAGTGCATCGGCACGCTGATTTCCAGCGACGACGCCGCGATACCCACAAGTCAGTTGGTGTGAGCTATGAACGATCGCCTTATAGCAGTCGCTTCGGTGCAGCTGTTCCGTCCTGAGGTCGGCGGGCATGAGCAGTCCATCGAGACGGGGGACGTCGTGCGCTGTGTGCGCTTCGAGACCGCCAAGGGTCCGGTCCTGCTGGACGCGGTCGCGGAGCTGGGCTCCCGCCGCCTCCTGCCAGGCGCGACCGAAGTGATCACGTTGCTGTTTGACGTGGACGACGCCGCTGCTGGGGTCGTCCAGGCTGGGGCTAACTTCACACTGTGGCCAGATGTGCGGCAGGGCGTTGGATACATCTTCCGCGTAAGCCGGAGGGCCATCAACACCGTGAGTGAATGCGAAGGCGAGCGCCGTGTCATTCAGCCATCGCCACGTCGCCCGGAACGTCGCCGACCTCGGCGATTCGGCGATTTTCTGCGAAGCGGTCGGACCTGAGGAGGTGCCCCGCTAAACCACGCCCGACGGGGCCCGCAATCGCTGAGCTACCGTCGGAGGCCAGCCACCACATGAAGTGCGGTCTCATGCACACCGTGTAGGTGGCACATCCGTGTCACGGATACGGTCCCAGGCGTGAACTGCCACCGCTGCATGCTGTCCGCCCTGGCGACCCTCGCACTGACGATGACAGTCGGAGCAGCAGGGGCGTGTGCGATGTCCCCGCTGCAGACCACCTTCGGCGACGAGCCCGGCGCGTTGCGGTTGCCCGAGGCACTGGCGATCGCGCCCGGTGGCGACCTGCTCGTCGGCGACCACTTCAGCGGTCGCGTGCAGCGGTTCCACGACGGCAAGTACGTGTCGTCCTTCGGATTGAGAGGGCAGGGGTGCGGGCGGCTCGGGGCGATCGGCGGCATCGCGGTCGACGCCAAGGGCAACAGCTACGTGTTGGACACCGACCAGCAGCTGGTCCAGGTCTTCGACGCGGCCGGCACGTCGGTCCGCTGCTTCGGCGGTCGTGGACAGGGGCTCGGCAAGCTCCACACGAGCTCGGGCAGCTACGCGGCGTCGTCGGCCAGCGGTGGGATCGCGGTCGCAGGGAGCTTCGTCTACGTCGCCGACGCCTCCAACAACCGCGTGCAGCGCTTCACGCTCACCGGCAAGAGCCCCAAGATCCTCGGCAAGGGCAAGATGAAGATGCCTCAGGGTCTCGCGGTCAAGGGCTCACGGATCCTGGTGGCCGACGACGGCAACCACCGCGTCGTCGAGCTGACGACCTCCGGGCGCTTCGTCAAGGCGACCTCGGCCAAGACCGGCGTTCGCCTGCGCTTCCCCTACGACGTGGCCTTCGACGCCGCCGGTGGCGTCTACGTCGCCGACAACAACCTGCACCGCGTCGTCCAGCTCGACCGTCACCTGCGCCGCGTGCGTGCCTGGGGCATGCAGGGTCACGGCAAGGGCAAGTTCGTCTTCCCGCGCGCCCTCGCGATCCAACCCAATGGCCATGTGCTGGTCGCCGACGCCGGCAACGACCGGGTCCAAGAGTTCACGAAGACCGGTGGCTTCGTGCGCAGCATCGGGATCAACGGTCGCGCACGGCCGCACATCACCGCGCCTGCCGACGTTGCCGCCAACGTGTTCGGCGAGGTCGCGGTGGCCGACGGCAACGGGCGGATCTCCTGGTTCGACCTCGCCGGCCGCGCCACGGGCGCGTGGGCGCAGAGCAAGTCCTTCCAGAGCTCGACGGCGGTCGTCGCGCAGCCGCAGGGGATCGGCTTCGCCACCGACCGCTCGGTGCTCGCGGCCGACGACGGCTCCGTGCGCGCGTTCGCCGACCAGACGGTCGCCAATCGGCTGACGTTCGTCAATCGCGGTCCCGCGGCGTCCGGCCTCGACGTGGGGCCGACGGGCACCGCGTGGGTCGTGGCCGGCACCGGCGAGTTCGCTCGCATCCCGGACACCTCGCAAGCCAAGCCGACCTGGCTCGGCACCCGCGGCAAGGCCGGCCGCAGCACAACCGCGATCGCCGAGCTGAGCGATGGGACGCTCGCGATCTCCGAGGGCACGTCGCCCAACCAGACGCGGCCTGCCGACGGGACCGTCGCCCACTACGACGCGACCGGCAAGCTGCTGGCGACCTGGCCGATCCCGCGCCCGGCGGGCGGCGAGCCGTCGATTCCCGCCGGCCTGGCGGCGACGAGCGACGGTGGCGTCTGGGTCGCCGACGCCAACAACGGCCGCCTCCTGCGTCTGGCTGCCGACGGCACGATCGCCCAGACCCTCGGAACGCCCGGCACCGGCCCCGGTCAGCTCGCCGTGCCACGCGGCCTGGAGCTCGACTGCGCGGGCGGCCTGCTCGTCGCCGACAGCGGCAACAACCGCATCGTGCGCTTCGCGGGGGTGGCACCCGTGCGTGGTTGCGAGCCGACGACGACGCCCACCGCCGCCGGTCGTCCACCCGCGCCCGTCGGCCTGCACGTCAAGACCAAGGACCGCGCCAAGCGCCCGGGCACCCGGCTCGGCACGGTCAGCGCGACCTGCCGGCGCACCTGCACCCTCGCCACGTCGCACGCCATGAGCGGCGTCATCGCCGGGGGCCGACTCAGGAGCTTCCCGCTCGACGTGACGATCAGCGGCAGCACGATCACCCTCAGGGCCTCGGCCGCTGCCGCGAAGGCGATGCGCGCCGCGCTGAAGCAGGACGGGTACGTCACGGCGGGCGTCACGGTCACCGCCACGTCGAAAGATGGGGTTGTCGATACGGCAGGGGTCACCTGGCAGTACCACTGATCCCGGTGGCTAGGGTGTACTCGAGGCGCCGTTGGGTAGGGGTACCACCAGCGGCGCAGGAGCCCGACAACGCTCGGCGTCTGCCCGCAGCGTTCTTCGCCGCCTCTCAGCTTCGTGACCGACCGTCTGCACATGCCCACGGCCGAGCCGCCGACAGCCCGCGCCCCGCGCGGTCGCCTCGATGCGCTGGACGGCCTGCGCGGGCTCGCCGCGACCGGCGTCCTGGTCCTGCACGTGTGGATGTTCAGCTACGGCGACAGCCACCGGCCGCCGAAGGGCTTTCTCGACTTCACGATCGGCGAGCTGCGCCTCGGCGTCCAGCTCTTCTTCGTGCTCTCGGGCTTCCTGATCTTCCGCCCGTTCGTGGCCGCCGCGCTGGACGGCGCGCGCCACGGCCCGTCGCTGAGCCGCTACGCCATTCGCCGGGCCGCGCGCATCCTGCCCGGCTACTGGCTCGCGGTCGGCGCGGCGTTCCTGCTGCTGCGCCGGCTCGACCACCCGACCCAGATCGACGCCGATCAGCTCCCGATCTTCCTGCTCTTCGTGCAGAACCACTTCGAGGAGACGATCAAGCACCTCGACCCACCGATGTGGACGCTCGGGATCGAGATGTCGTTCTACGCGACGCTGCCGATCGCCGGCCTGCTCGCGCTGCGGCTCGGCCCACACCGCGGCCGGCAGGTCGCGCTCACGCTGACCGTCGTCGCCGCCGGCCTGCTCAGCACTGTCCTGGCCTACACCCATCACTGGCCGCAGACCCTGTCGACCTCGCTCCTGACGCATCTCGCGGAGTTCGGCGCCGGCATGACCGCCGCGGTGCTGCTGCACCGCCGCACGCTGCGGGCGACCTCGGCTGCCGCCATCGCCGCGGCCGGCATCGCGCTGATCGTCGTCAACTCGTGGTGGCACGCCACCGGCGCCGGAGCCGCGGACACGCGCAACCTCGTCGGCGACGCTCCCGGCGTGGCGGGCATCGCGCTCGTCCTCGCCACGCTCGTCGCCGGACCGTGGCGTGCCGTCCTGCTGTCGCGCGGCCCGGCGAAGTGGCTGGGGACGATCTCCTACGGCGTCTACCTCTTCCACTTCCCCGTGATCGTCGGCCTGCGGATGACCGGCCACTGGCCGCAGGACTCGCTGACGCGCGAGCTGCTCGCCGTCCTGGCGATCACGCTGCCGGCCGCGACGCTGAGCTGGCTGCTCGTCGAGCGCCCCGCGATTCGCTGGGCCCAGCGGCGGACCAGCGGCGGCCGGACGACGGTCAAGGCCCCGGAGGTCGCGCCCGAGCCGCGTCGCCAGCGCACCGGCGAGCGGCCCGTGCTCCGCCCGCAGCCCGCGGCTGCGGGCGCGAGCGGCGACACTTATCGCTGATCAGCGCTCGACGATCGCCACGACGCCCTGGCCGCCTGCGGCGCAGACCGAGATCAACGCGCGCCCCGAGCCCTTCTCGGCGAGCACCTTGGCGGTGGTGGCGAGGATCCGGCCGCCGGTCGCGGCGAACGGATGGCCCGCCGCCAGCGACGAGCCATTGACGTTCAACTTGGCTGCGGTCGATCGAGCCCAGCGGCCCGTCGAGCCCGAGGTGGGAGCGGCAGAAGTCCCCTCCTCCCAGGCCGCGAGCGTCGCGAGCACCTGCGAGGCGAACGCCTCGTGGATCTCGTAGAAGTCGAAGTCCTGCGAGCGTCAGGCCGGCGCGGGCGAGCATCTTCGGCACGGCGTAGACCGGCGCCATCAACAGCCCCTCGTCGCCGTGGACGTAGGCGACCGCCGCGGTCTGGGAGTGCGTGAGGTACGCGAGCACCGGCAGCCGTCGCTCGGCGGCCCACTCGTCGGTGGACAGCAGGACCGCGACGCGCCGTCAGACAGCGGCGTCGAGTTGCCCGCCGTCATCGTCGCGCCCTCCTCACCGTCGCCGAAGACGGGCTTGAGCTTGGCCAGCTTCTCCAGCGACGAGTCCGGGCGCAGGTTCTGGTCGCGCGACAGGCCGAGGTACGGGGTGACCAGGTCATCGAAGAACCCGCGGTCGTAGGCGGCGGCCAGGTTCTGGTGGCTGGCGACCGTCAGCTCGTCCTGGGCCTCGCGCGTGATGCCCCACTTGCGCGCGGTGATCGCGGCGTGGTCGCCCATCGACAGCCCGGTGCGCGGCTCGGCGTTGCGCGGGATGTCGGGCGCCAGGTGCGACGGCCGCAGGTGGGCGAGCAGCTTGACCTTGTCGGTCGTGCTCTTGGCCGCATTGACCTTGACCAGCAGCCGACGCAGGTCCTCGTTGACGCCCAGCGGCGCGTCGCTGGTGGTGTCGACGCCGCCGGCGATCGCCACGTCGATCTGCCCGAGCGCGATCTTGTTGGCGGCGAGGATCGCGGCCTGGATGCCGGTGTCGCACGCCTGCTGGACGTCGTAGGCGGGGGTCGCGTCGCTGAGCGTGCTGCCCAGCACGCACTCGCGCATGAGGTTGAAGTCGCGGGCGTGCTTGAGCACGGCGCCGGCGACGACCTCGTCGACGGCCTCACCCGCGAGCCCGAAGCGGGCGACGAGCCCGTCGAGCGCGCTGGTGAGCATGTCCTGGTTGGATGCCTGCGCGTAGGGCCCGTTGGAGCGGGCGAACGGGATGCGGTTGCCGCCGAGGATCGCGGCGGGGCGGGGGAGAGAGCTCTTGGTCTTGGCCATGGTGACATCAAAGAATGTAACATCGAACCGTGTCTGATCGCTACCAGCACCTCTCGTCCACGCCGCCCGGACGCTTCCTCGTCGGCCGCCTCGGACTTCCGGAGTCCACGCCCCTGCGCCGCTATGCGCCGGGCCAACCGCTGCTCGACGGCCCCGCCCTGGTCGGCGGCGCGCCCGAGCATCGCCTGCTCACCACCGTCGAAAAGGTTCTCAAGCCGGCGGGCGCCGAGACGCTGACGTCGGCCGACGACGGCGCCACCGCACCGGTCGCCGCGCTCGTCTTCGACGCCTCCGGCATCACCGCCTCCGAGGACCTGCCGCGCGCTGCGCGACTTCTTCTCGCCCGCGATCACCCGCCTGGCCGCCGGCGGGCGCCTGCTCGTCCTCGGCACGCCGCCCGAGGAGTCCTTCGACCGCCGCCACGCCGTCGCCCAGCGCGCGCTGGAGGGCTTCGTGCGCTCCGCCGCCAAGGAGCTGCGCCACGGCGCGACCGGCCAGCTCGTCTACGTCGCGCCCGGGGCCGAGGGCGGCCTGGAGTCGACGCTGCGCTTCCTGCTCTCGTCCAAGTCGGCCTACGTCTCCGGGCAGGTCATCCGCGTCGGCGCCGGGCGCCTCGCCCGCCCCCGAGGACTGGGAGAAGCCGCTGGCCGGCCGGACCGTCGCGGTCACCGGCGCCTCGCGCGGCATCGGCGCGGCGATCGCCCAGACGCTTGCGCGCGACGGCGCCCATGTCATTGCCATCGACGTCCCCGCCCAGGGCGAGGACCTCGCAGAGGTCGCCAACGCGATCGGCGGCTCCTCGCTGCGCTCGACATCACCGCCGCCGACGCGCCCGCGACGCTCGCCGCCCACCTGCAGGAGCGCCACGGCGGCGTCGACGTCGTCGTCCACAACGCCGGCATCACCCGCGACCGCACGCTCGCGCGGATGAAGCCCGAGCGCTGGGACGCGGTGCTCGAGGTCAACCTGTCTGCCCAGGAGCGGCTCAACGAGGCGCTGCTCGAGGGCGACCTGATCGGCGAGGGCGGTCGGATCGTCACCGTCTCCTCGATCGGCGGCATCGCCGGCAACCGCGGGCAGACCAACTACGGCGCGTCGAAGGCCGGCGTGATCGGCATCGTCGAGACGCTCGCGCCGGAGCTCGCCCAGCGCGGCGCGACGATCAACGCGGTCGCGCCCGGCTTCATCGAGACGCAGATGACCGCGGCGATGCCGCTCGTCGTCCGCGAGGGCGGCCGGCGCATGAACTCGCTGGCCCAGGGCGGCCTGCCGATCGACGTCGCCGAGACGATCGCGTGGTTCGCCAGTCCTGCGTCCGGTGGCGTCAACGGCAACGTCGTGCGCGTCTGCGGCCAGTCGCTGATCGGCGCATGAGCGGCACCGAGCGCACGCTCGACAGCGCGCCTGGCGCTGCGACGCTCTACCCGCGCGCGGCGTTCGGGAGCTTCGCCCGGCCGCTGCTGCGCAAGGTCCCGCTCGTCGGTGGCAGCACGCCCAAGGCGCTGCCCGAGCTGCACGCTCGGCCTCGACGACGTCACGCTCGATGCCGGCCACGTCGCCGACTACGCGCGCGTTTGCGGCTTCGACCTGCGCGACACGCTGCCGCCCAGCTACCTGCACCTCCTCGGCTTCCCGCTGGCGATGTCGCTGATGACCGACGGGGCCTTCCCGTTCGGCGTCATCGGCCTCGTCCACGTGGCCAACCGGATCGACCACCTCCGGCCGGTGTCGCTGAGCGAGAGGCCGAGCCTCCGCGTCCACGCCGAGGACCTCCGTGACCACCCGAAGGGGCGCCAGTTCGACGTCGTCGCGGTCGCGACGGTCGACGGTCTGCGCGTCTGGGAGGGGCGCAGCACGTACCTGCGCGTCGGCGGCGGCAGCGGCAGCGCGACCAAGGACGACAACAAGTCTGAGCGTGTTGCCCCTCCGGAGCCGGAAGCTATCTGGCAGATCCCCGGCGACATCGGCCGCCGCTACGGCGCGGTCTCCGGCGACCGCAATCCCATCCACCTGCACAACGTCTCGGCCAAGCTCTTCGGCATGCCACGTGCGATCGCGCACGGCATGTGGCTGAAGGCCCGCGTGCTCGCGGCGCTGCAGCCCGAGCTGCCGGAGCGCTTCACCGCCGAGGTGCGCTTCAAGCTCCCGGTCCTGCTCCCGGCCCGCGTCGCGTTCTCCACTGACAAAGCGGCAGACGGACGCGCCTTCGGGTTGCACGACGCCAAGCGGGGTATCCCGCACCTCGAAGGTCGGGTCGGCAGCTAGACCCCACACGCCACGGTCCCGCCCAGTGTCAGGGCTGGGCGGGACGGGCGATGGGAGGACGATCAGGCCGCTTCGGCGACCAGCTCGACGACGGCCTCCGCCTCCGCCGGTGCCGGGTCACGCAGCAGCGCCCAGCAGGCCGCGGCGCCGACCATGCAGACCGCGGCGCAGACCCACAGCGCGTCGTGCAGACCGCCGACGAACGCGCCCTGGTCGCCGCCGGCGAAGATCGCGCCGGACGGGATCAGCGCGCCGAGCGCCGCGACGCCGACGGCGATGCCGGCCTGACGGAACGTGTCGTTGGCGCCCGCCGCCAACCCGCTCTGGTGCTCGGGGACCGAGCCCAGCGCGAAGTTGCTGATCGACGGGTTGAACAGGCCCGTGCCGACCATCGCCAGCAGCGAGCCCGGGAGGGCGATCGTCCAGGACGAGTCGACCTGCGCCAGCGTCAGCAGCGCCATGCCGGCGCCGACGAGCACGAGCCCGACCGACACCATCGCCCGACCCGAGACGCGCTCGGCCACGGCGGCCGACGCCCCCGCGACGAAGAACATGACGACGGTCGACGGGAGGTACACCAGGCCGGCCTCGATCGCCGACAGGCCCAGCACCTGCTGCATGTAGAGCGTGACGTAGAAGAAGATCGCGAACCACGTGGCCGAGATCGCGAACGCCCCGACTTGCGCGCCGGTGAACGACCCGGAGCGAAACAGGCCCAGCGGCAGCATCGGCTCGGCGACCTTCGCCTCGATGGCGACGAACGCGGCGAGCAGGACCCCGGCGCCGCCGAGCTCGGCGACGATCTGGGCGCTGCCCCAGCCGAGCTCGTTGCCGCGCAGCAGCGCGAGGATCAACAGGAACAGGCCGCCGGTCAGCGTCAGCAGGCCGCCGAAGTCCACCCGTCGTGCCATCGCGTCCTTGGACTCCACGACGTAGGCACGGGTGATCCCCAGGCAGGCGAGGCCGAGCGGGATGTTGATGAGGAAGATCCAGCGCCAGCCGAGGCCGCTGGTCAGCGCGCCGCCGACGAGCGGGCCGACGGCGAACGCCGCGCCGATCGTGGCGCCGTAGGCGGCCAGCGCCCCACCGCGCTCCTTGGCGGTCGGGAACGCGTTGGCCAGCAGCGCGAGCGAGACGGCGAACATGATCGCGCCGCCGATGCCCTGAACAGCACGGGCGGCGTTGAGGAAGGCGATGTCACCGGCCACGGCGCACAGCAGCGACGAGACGGAGAAGAGAGCCAAGCCATAGGTGAACAGGCGGCGGCGGCCGAAGCGGTCGGCCAGCGCGCCGGCGGTGAGCACCGTCGAGGCGAGGGCGAGGGTGTAGGCGTCGACGATCCACTGCAGGCCGTGCAGGTCGGTCTTGAGGTCACCGGCGATCTTGGAGAGCGCGGTGTTGACGACGGCGATGTCGAGCATGAGCATCGCGGTGGCGGCACAGACCACGGCGAGCGTCCAGCGTTGCGTCTTGGTCACGGGAGGGGTCCTTGGGGAGCGGGGTCGTGCATGGCGACGCTCACCTTGACGGCGTGCACCTCCGGAGGAAATGCGGGGAACCCCCAGTCCTGGGGTTCGGGTGGTTGACCGCACCCGCCGCGGTGCGGCTACCCCACCGCGGTGGCAGGCTCGGCGGCCGCGGCGACCGCGCGCGCCGGCTCGACCGTCACCGGGATGCCGTTGAGCACTGCCGTGCCCGTGAGCGGCTCGATCATGTCCTCGTCGGTCAGGACGTTGGAGTTGACGCCCGCGTGGGCGCCCGCGACGGCCATCTCGGCACCGGCCGCGTCATGCCCCCAGCCGTGCGGTAATGAGACGACGCCGGGCCGGATGTCGTCGGTGACCTCCACCGGCACGTCGAGCTCACCGACGCGCGAGCGGATCGTCGCCCGGCCGCCGTCGGCCAGTGCCAGCCGCTGCGCGTCGTCGGGATGGACGTGCAGCGTGCAGCGCTCCGGCCCGCGCACGAGCAGCGGGAGGTTGTGCATCCAGGAGTTGTTGGAGCGCAGGTCGCGGCGGCCGATCAGGACCAGCCCGGCCGGCGGCGTGGCGAGCGCCTCGTGCAGGCGGGCGACGTCGTCGACCAGCATCGGCGGCGCCAGCTCGATCATCCCGCTCGGCGTGCGCAGCACCTCGTGCAGCCGCGGCGCCAGCGCACCGAGGTCGATCCCGTGCGGCTTGGCCTCCAGGTCGGCGAGCGTCAGGCCGTAGGGGCCGGTGCGCAGCATCAGGTCGACGAGCCGCTCGCTGCCGGTCCGCGGCGCGAGATCGGCCAGCGCCTCCTCGACCTCGCGGCCGTGCCACGGCGAGAACGGGTCGGCGATCTCCTTGCCGATCGCGGTGCGCACGACGAACTCGTCGATGGCGCCGATGTCCGCGGCGGGTCCCTGACCGGTGACGATCCCGACAAGGCGCAGCACGGTCTCCCACTCGTCCGGCATCCCGGCAGGGCGTTCCAGGACCGGCGGCGACCAGTTGGCGTAGTTGCGCACCGAGAAGCCCTGGAAGATGAAGTCGAAGTGCGCCTTCTCCAGCGGTGACGGCGACGGCAGGATCACGTCGGCGTGGCGCGTCGTCTCGTTGAGGTAGATGTCGACCGACACCATGAAGTCGAGCTCATCCATCGCGGCGGCGAGGCGGTCGGAGTTTGGCGTCGACAGCAAGGGGTTGCCGGCGACGGTGATCAGCGCGCGGACCTGGCCCTCGCCCGGCGTCTGGATCTCCTCGGCCAGGCAGGCGACCGGCAGCTCGCCGAAGACCTCGCCGAGGCCGCGCACGCGCGAGCGCCAGCGGCCGAAGATCGCGCCGCGGCCACGGCCGGGCTCGCCTTTGGTGTTCTGCAACCCGGCCGACGGCAGCGGGAACATCGCGCCGCCCGGGCGGTCGAGGTTGCCGGTGACGATGGTGAGGATGTCGATCAGCCAGCTTGTCGTCGTGCCGAAGGCCTGCGTCGTGGTCCCGATCCGACCGTAGGCGACGGCGCTCGGGGCGGTCGCGAAGTCACGCGCGGTCCGGCGGACCGTCTCGGCGTCGAGGCCCGTGGCCTCCGCGACGGCCTCGGGCGGGAAGTCGGCGGCGAGCGCCCGCACCTCGTCGAGCCCCTCGACTCGACCCTCCGCCGCGCCCAGGGAGTCGAGCCCTTCGGCGAAGACGACGTGCAGCAAGGCCATCATCAACAGCGCGTCGGCGCCCGGGCGGATCGCGAGGTGCTCGTCGGCCTCTTGGGCCGTGCGGCTGCGCCGCGGGTCGACGACGACGATCCGCCCGCCGCGCCGGCGAATGGCCCGCAGCCGCCCGCGCGCGTCCGGCGCCGTCATCAGCGAGCCGTTGGACGCCAGCGGGTTCGCCCCGAGGCAGAGCAGATGGTCGGTGCGGTCGAGGTCCGGGATGGCGACCGTCGTCCCGGTCCCGAACATCAGGGCGGAGGCGACCTGCTTGGGGAACTGGTCGACGGTGCTCGCGCTGAAGATGTTCTTGGTGCCGATGGCCTTCAACAGCACCTTGCCGTAGAGCAGGAACGCGAGAGAGTGGGCGGAGGGGTTGCCGATGTAGGCGGCGACCGCGTCGCGCCCGCCGCGCTCGATCACCGCGGGCAGCTTCTCGGCGATCACGGCGAAGGCGTCGTCCCACGACGCGGGCGCGAACGAGCCGTCGGGCTGCTTGACCATCGGCGTGCGCAGGCGGTCGGGGTCGTCGTGCAGCTCCTTGATCGACACGCCCTTGGGGCAGAGGAAGCCGTGGCTGAAGGCGTCGTCGGCGTCGCCGCGGACCTTGGTGACGGTGTGCGCCGCCGCGTCGACCTCGAGCGCGAGCCCGCAGGTCGCTTCACAAAGCGGACAGGTTCGGAAAGCGACGGACATCCTGCAGAAGCTACTCCGACACTTGTCCAGCGACCACATCCCCACCTCAACGCGGCACTGCCCCGGTCGATGCCAGAGAGAGCCATGGAGGCAAAGCACGCAACGGACTGCGCGCCCTGGAAGGAAGGCATCGACCCCGTCGCTGCCCAATCCGTCGCAGGCGCCATTGACGAACTGGCCGAGTTCCCGGTCCTGGACGCCACGGTGCTCCGTGTCATCGCGCTCTGCGATGACGACGAGTCCACGGCGGCCGACCTGGTCGACGCCCTGGAGCAGGACGCGACCTTCGCCGCGAACCTCCTGCGCTTCTCGAACTCGGCGGCGCGCGCGCATCCGATCCGGGCCAAGACGATCCGACAAGCGGTCATGCTCGTCGGCCGCCGCGCGCTGCGCCGGCTCGCGCTGGAGGCCGCCACGTTCCGCTTCCTGGAGCGCTCCAAGGGCAACGGCCGCGCCTCGTGCGGCCAGATGCACCTGCACGCGATCTCGGTGGCCATCGGCGCCGCGGGCGCGGCCGAGGAGGCACGCGTGCCGGGTGACACCGTCCACCTCGCGGGTCTGCTGCACGACGTCGGCAAGCTCGTGCTCCCCGAGGTCTTCGGCGAGGAGGCGTGCGACGCCCTGGCGCGTGAGTTCCCCGCCGGCGCCGAGCGCGTCCTGGCCGAGCGCGAGCGCTTCGGCATCGACCACGCCCAGTGCGGCGCGCTGCTGGCCGAGCGCTGGGGCCTGCCGGCCGAGATCGCGTCGATCATCGCCTGGCACCACGGCGGCCCGACCGGCGTCGGCGCCCCGAACGCCGATGTCGCCTGCGTGCAGCTCGCCAACAACGTCGCCGGGATGCTCAACGGCATCGAGGCCGACCATGCGCTGCTCGAAGTGGCGCTCGACCGGCTGAGCCTGACCACCGACGTCCTCGACGTCCTGGCCGACCAGATCACGCAGACCGACCAGCGCGGCGAGGCCGGTCGCCTGGCTGCACGCGTCGCCGAGCTGGAGCGCCTGTCGCAGACCGACGACCTCACCGGGCTGGCCAACCGCCGCCACTGGCTGCAGACCACGCGCATGTCGTTGATCGAGAACGGCGGCGGCGCGATCCTGATCTGCGACATCGACCACTTCAAGGCCGTCAACGAGCGCCACGGCATGGCCGCGGGCGACCTTGTCCTGGCCGAGATCGGCCGGATCCTCTCCGTGCACGGGCACGCCGGACGGCTGGGCGGCGACGAGTTCGCCGTGCTGGTCCCGGGGAATTTGGAGGAGGCCGTGCAGGCCGCCCAGCGGATCATGGCCCAGGTGGGCGAGGTCTTCGAGGCGGGCAGCGGGCCGCAGATCGATCTGTCGCTCGGCTGCGCCGCGGCGCCGACCCACGGCCATGAGCTGGCCGACCTCCTGGAGGCGGCCGACGTCGCGCTCCTGGACGCCAAGCGCACGGGCCGCTCGCGGGCGATGATCGCCGGCGCCGAGCTGCGCGCCGGTGACGTCGCGGCCTAGGAGAGCTAGCCTGGCCGCGTGAGTCGCGGCCTCGTGCAGGTTGACTGGTACGACGTGCGGCGGGCGCAGTCCACGAAGCCCGCCACGTACTCCTGCCCGTTCTGCCCACGCAAGCTGCCGGCGTTCAGCGAGCACGTGCTGATCCGGCCGCTGGGCAAGGGCGAGGGGCGGCGCCACGCGCATCTCGCGTGCGTGGCGCGGGCGCGGGAGGCGGGACGGCTGCCGTCGCGGGCCGACTGGCTGGCAGCGCAACGCCGGGCGCGCGGCGGGGGCTGGCTGGCACGGCTCTTGCGTCGCGGGAGAAGATGATGGCCATGCCCGACGCTGCGCTGGTCACGACCCGTCGCTCCCTGCACGCGCTCGCCGAGCGGGTGATCAGCCCGCTGCGGGTGCAGGCGACCGGCAACGAGATCGCCTTGCGTGTCCGGCCCGGCGGCTTCGGGACGCCCGCGCTGCCGGACGGCTCGTGGGTCGGGGTGAGCGGGACCGAGGTGGTGCGGCTGGGTGCCGGCGGCGATGAGCAGCGGACGGGCATCACCTCCCTGCGCGCTGCCGCGTTGTTCGTCGGGCTGGTCGGCGGTGCGTCGCTTCCCGACGACCCGTTGGAGGTTCACGCCGGGGCCGCCGCGGTGCTCGCCGAGAGCTGGGCGATCGGTGAAGAAGCGCTGACCACCTTCGCCGCCGCCGGCGCCGAGGATCCATCGGAGCCGATCCTCTGGCCCGAGCACTTCGACATCGCCATCGAAGCCGGCTCCGAGGCTGCCGGCACCCGCGCGACCTATGGCGTCTCGCCGGGCGACGGCGACCACGACGAGCCCTACGCCTACGTCGCACCGTGGACGTCACCCGAGACCGTCGGGCCCGACAGCTTCTGGAACGCGACCGCCTTCACCGGCGCCGAACGGCCGCTCGGCGCCGACGACGTCGATGAGCTCGTTGCCTTCTTCCGCGAGGCCGCGCGGCTGCTCGGCGGGTAAGACCCGGTCGGGCCGTGGCCGCGCCTATCCTCGGAGGCGCATGGCCTCCGCCTCCCAGTCCGAAGGACGCAAGACCCGCCTGGCCGACCAGCGGCGCAAGCTGCCCGACAGCCCGGGCGTCTACCTGTTCCACGATGCCAACGGCAAGGTCATTTACGTCGGCAAGGCCAAGTCCATCAAGAAGCGGGTCGCGGGCCACTTCGCCAACCCGGTGACGCGCGGGGCCGTCCAGATGACCGAGGTCATCGACAGCGTGGACTTCATCGTGGTCGGCTCGGAGACCGAGGCGCTGCTGGTCGAGCAGAACTTCATCAAGCAGTACCAGCCGCGCTTCAACATCCGGCTGCGCGACGACAAGTCCTACCCCTACATCGCGATCTCGATGGACGAGCCGTTCCCGCGCGTCTACTTCACGCGCGAGCGCCATCGCAAGACGCGGCTGTACTTCGGGCCGTACTCGAGCGCCAAGCGCACGCGCTCGACGCTGGAGACGCTGGCCAAGGTCTTTCAGTACCGCTCGTGCACGGGCGCGGAGCCGGGGCGTCGCTCCGGATCGCCCTGCCTGGACTTCTACATCAAGCGCTGCGGTGCGCCGTGCGTCGACTACGGCGTCAACCGTGCGCAGTACATGGAGTCGATCGACGGCGTGCGCGCCTTCCTCTCCGGCCGCTACCGCGACATCGAGCGCGACCTCGAGGCCCGGATGAAGGAGGCGTCGGCCAAGCAGGAGTTCGAGCAGGCGGCGCTGGAGCGCAACCGGTTGGCGGCGGTGCGCTCGCTGCTGCAGAAGCAGCGGGTTGCCAGCGACCAGCATGGCAGCGCTGACGTGGTGGCGGTCGCCGCGGACGGGACCGACGCCAACGCCCAGGTCTTCCAGCTCCGCGACGGGGTTCTGAGCGACCGCCAGTCGTTCTACCTCGACAACATCCAGGAGGGCGGCGTCGGCGAGGTCGCCCAGGAGTTCTTGTTGCAGTATTACGGCGAGGCGACGGTGATCCCGCCGCAGATCATCGTGCAGGCCGAGGTCGAGGAGCTCGAGCCGCTGGCCGAGCTGCTGACCGAGCGCCGTGGCGCGAACGTCGAGGTGCGCGCCGCCGAGCGCGGCGACAAGGCGCGGCTGCTCGACCTCGCCGAGCGCAACGCGCGCCTGGCGCTCGACCAGGAGCGGCTGAAGGCCGAGCGCTCGCGCCAGCAGCGGGTGGAGGCGCTGGACGACCTCCAGGAGGCGTTGCGGCTCGACGCGCTGCCGCTGCGGATCGAGTGCTTCGACATCTCCAACCTGATGGGGACGCACACCGTGGCCTCGATGGTCGTCTTCGAGGGCGGGGCGCCGAAGAAGGCCGACTACCGGCGCTTCACGATCCGCGGTGGGGAGGAGGGCGTTCCTGACGACTTCGCGTCGATGAGCGAGGTGCTCACGCGGCGGCTGGCCAACTGGGAGCGCCAGCAGGATCTGTCACCGCATGATCCGGATCGCAACGAGTCGTTTGCCACCCTTCCCAATCTGATCGTGATCGACGGCGGCAAGGGGCAGTTGAGCGCCGGCGTCGAGGCGCTGCGGGGGTTCCTGGATCGTGGCGTCGCGGTCGTGTCGCTGGCCAAGCGGATCGAGGAGGTCTTCGTGCCGGGTCGGCCGGAGCCGATCGTCCTGCCGCACGACACGCCGGCGTTGCAGCTCCTGCAGCGGGTCCGCGACGAGGCACATCGCTTCGCGATCACCCACCACCGCCAGCGTCGGGACAAGGCGATGACGGTGTCGGTGCTGGACGATCTGCCCGGGATCGGTGAGGGACGCAAGCGGGCGTTGTTGAACCACTTCGGATCGCCGGACGCGGTGCTGGAGGCGACGCGGGAGCAGTTGGAAGCGGTGCCGGGCCTGCCGGGCAAGACGGCGCGGGACTTGTACACCTTCTTGCACCGGCTGCGGACGGGGCGCTGAGACCGAGGGGATCCCGGGTCGCCTGGTGTCCCTCCGCGGGACACCGGACGACCTTGATGGTCGCCCGCCTCAGGTCGTGGTCGTCGTTGACGTCCCCGCGGGCGCCGTCGGCCGCTGCGGGATCTTGGACTGGCAGGTCTTGAGCGCGGCCTGGACCTTGGTGTCGTCGCGCTTGAGGTTGCGCAGGGCGTTGAAGCCGTCGGAGACCTTGATGTCGAGACCCTGATCCTTGAGGCAGGTGAGGTAGGGCGTGAAGGCCTTGATGCTCTGCCGGGGGCCGGTGCCGCCCGGGCCGCCGCGGCCGTTGCGTAGGCCCTGCGGCCGGAGCTTGGCGCAAGCTTTCATGGCGGCTTGGAACTTGGGGTTGTCGGCGAAGCCGCCACCGGGTGCGCCGCCGGCGGGTGGGGTGCCGTCGGTGCCCGTGGGCGGCGTGCCGTCTGTGCCGGCCGGCGGCGTGCCGTTGGCACCCGCGGGTGGCCCGTAGCCCTGGCCGCCACCCGGCCGTTGGCCGCGGTCGGGCAGCGTCACGCCGTTGTCCTTCAGGCAGTCCTGGAACTTCTTGAAGGCCGCGCTCTGGCCTTGAGCGGCGGCAGCGCCGGCGCTGTTGGTGCTGTTGCCCCCGGACGAGCTGCCGCAGGCGACGAGGGCGATCGAGGCGCCGGCGACGGCGAGGACGGACAGCGGGGTGGTCAGGCGAGGCATGGGCTGGCAGTGAGCCGCATGAACCGAAACGCCGGCCAAGCACGGACGAAGAAGTCCGTAAGTGCGCGTCCGCGCAGGGTTCTTCGTCTTTCCTCACGTTGCGCTTAGTGCCTGCTCACCGACAGACCACATGCTGGACCTCGTATGCCCCGGACGTCTCGTCGCTCGCTGACCCCACTCAACCTCGCGCTCGGCGCGCTGGCCGCCGGCGGGGTGATCGCCGCGGTGATCGTCGTGGACCCCGAGTCGTCGGCCACGACGACGCGCGAGCGGACGGTGACGGTCACCAAGGGCGTCGTGCAGTCGACGGTCTCGGGCAGCGGCAACCTGTCACCTGCCAACACGATGGACTTGAGCTTCGGCGCCACCGGCAAGGTGACCAGGGTGTACGTCAAGGCCGGTCAGCACGTGACCAGCGGCCAGTTGTTGGCGCGCATCGATCCGACGGCGGCCGAGGTGGATCTCGCCGAGGCGCAAGCAACGCTCTCTTCGGCCCAGGACACGCTCGACGCGATCGAGTCAGGGACCACGACGACGAGCACCGCCTCGACCGCATCAGCGACCACCACGTCGGTCGTCGCCCACACTGCCCAGGCGACAACAGGCGCACCCGCCTCGACGGCGGTGCCGGCCACGACCTCAGAGCCGGCGACGACGAAGGCACCGGCCACGAAGACGCCCACCACGAAGACGCCGACCACCACGACGCCGCCGAGTCCGAGCACCGACTCGCGGTCTGGCTCGTCGGGGACCGCCGGTGGCAGCGGCTCCGGCTCCACGATGAGCGAAGCGTCAGCGGTTGCTGCCGTCAAGAGCGCGCAGCTCGCGGTGGACAACGCCCAGGACGCGCTGACCGAGACCGCGCTGCGGGCGCCGACGGCCGCCACGGTCGCGGCGGTCAACGGCGCGGTCGGCGATCAGGTCAGCGCCGGTTCGAGCAGCGCATCGAGTGGGTCGGGCTCGGGGAGCAGCGGCGCCTCGGGGTCCGGCGGGGCGGGCACGGGCTCGTCTGCCGCAGCCGGCAGCAGCTCTTCCTCCGGCTTCATCACGCTCACCCAGCTGAGTCGCATGCATCTGGAGGTGAGCCTCAGCGAGTCCGACATCAACTCGGTCAAGGTCGGCCAGCAGGCGACGGTCACGATCAACGCCGCGTCCGGCGAGCAGGTCGCCGGCAAGGTCATCGACATCGGCGTGCTGTCCTCGTCCTCCTCGTCGACCGGCACGTCGAGCGCCGTCAGCTATCCGGTCACGATCGCGCTGACCCAGACGACCAAGGGCCTGCGCGCGGGCATGAGCGCGACCGCCGAGATCGTCACCGGCCAGGCCTCCGGCGTGGTCGTGCCGACACAGGCGCTGCAGGGCTCGACCGTCACGGTGGTCAAGGACGGCAGGCGCACCACGCAGCGCGTCACGACCGGCGTGGCGGGTGACAGCACCACCCAGATCGTCAGCGGACTGTCGGCCGGTCAGCAGGTGATCGTGACGTCCAGCAGCGCGACGGCCGGGGCCAACGCCTCCGGAGGCGGCGCGAGCGGCGCCGGCGGCCTGACAGGTCGTACGGGTCGCACCGGCTTCGGCACCGGCTTGGGTGGCGGCGGCTTCACGCCTGGCACCGGTCCGCCCGGTGGCTTCGCGGCCGGAGGCGGTCGGTGAGCCGTCACCCCGTCATCGCCGTCGAGGACGTTCGTCGCACCTACCAGCTCACCGACGACCTCGCCGTCCATGCGCTCGACGGCGTCAGCCTCCAGATCGAGGCGGGCGAGCTCGTCGCGATCATGGGCTCCTCGGGCTCGGGCAAGTCCACGTTGATGAACATGATCGGCTGCCTCGACCTGCCGACCAGCGGCCGCTATCTCCTCGACGGCGTCGACGTCCGCGACATGGACGAGGACGAGCAATCAGATCTGCGCAACCGCAAGATCGGCTTCGTCTTCCAGGCCTTCAACTTGGTCCCGCGCACGAGCGCGCTGGCCAACGTCGAGCTGCCGCTGAGCTACGCCGGGCTCCCGCGTACCGAGCGCCGCGCCCGCGCGCTCGCGGCGCTGGACGCCGTCGGCATGGGCTCGCGCGTCGACCACCTGCCCTCCGAGCTGTCGGGCGGCCAGCAGCAGCGCGTCGCGGTGGCGCGTGCCATCGTCACCAACCCCTCGCTGATCCTCGCCGACGAGCCGACCGGCAACCTGGACTCGCGCTCGACCGCCGACGTCTTGCGCATCTTCGAGCGCCTCAACGCCGAGGGGCGCACCGTGGTCCTGATCACGCACGAGGACGACGTCGCCCGACGCGCTCGTCGGATCATCCGCCTGGCCGACGGCCGGGTCGTCTCCGACGATCGCACCCACGCCGTAGAGGCCGCATGACCCTGCGCGAGACCCTCCGCATCGCGCTCGGCGGCATCATGGCCAACAAGCTGCGCTCGGGGCTGACGATCCTCGGCATGACGATCGGCGTCGCCTCGGTGATCGTGCTCGTCGCGGTCGGCAACGGCTCCAAGCGGCAGGTCCAGGCAGGCATCCAGGCGCTGGGCTCCAACGTCCTGCTCGTCCAGGCAGGCGGCGCCCGCGGTGGTCCGGGCTTCTTCGGCGGAGGCACGTCGACGATCAGCCTCACGCAGGCCGACGCGACCGCGCTCCAGGACGAGTTCAACGCGCCCGACGTCAAGAGCGCGTCGCCGGTGGTGACCGCCGGCAGCACCGCGCTGGTCGCCGGCTCGGTCAGCTACACGAGCTCGGTCACCGGCACGGTCCCCAGCTACGCCCAGGCCCGCAACTACGACATCGCCGACGGTGACATGTTCACCAACGCCGACGTCAAGAAGCACGCGCGCGTCGTGGTGATCGGGCCGACCGTGGTCCAGAACCTCTTCAGCGGCGCGAACCCGGTCGGTCAGACGATCAAGATGGGCGGGTCGAGCTTCACCGTCGTCGGCGTCACCAAGGCCAAGGGCTCCAACGGCGTCACCGACCAAGATGATGTCGTTCTCGCGCCGCTGACCGCGGTGCAGGACGTGCTCAGCGGCTATGGCTCGGTCAACCAGATCGTCGTCCAGGCGGCCTCCGAGAAGGCGCTGGACGCCGCGCAGGCCGAGGTCACCGCGATCCTCGACGAGCGCCACGACATCTCGGCGGCCGACAGCGCGACGTCGTCGAGCTTCCAGGTCATCAACCAGGGCTCGATCCTGGAGACCTCCAACGAGACGACGAGCGTCTTCACGACGCTGCTGGGTGCCGTGGCGGCGATCTCGCTGCTGGTCGGCGGCATCGGCGTCATGAACATCATGTTGGTCAGCGTGACCGAGCGCACGCGCGAGATCGGCATCCGCAAGGCCATCGGCGCGCGCCGTTCCGACATCCTCACCCAGTTCCTCGCCGAGGCCGTGCTGGTCTCGACGCTCGGCGGGCTGGTCGGCGTGGCGGTCGGGCTGATCGGCAGCCGCTTCGAGATCGCCGGCGTCCAACCGGTGATCGCCCTGTACTCGATCCCCTTGTCCTTCGGCGCGGCCGTTCTGGCCGGCCTCTTCTTCGGCACCTACCCGGCGGGTCGGGCGGCGCGCATGCGCCCGATCGACGCCCTCCGATTCGAATAGGAACCCCATGAGCGACCACGAGCAGCCGACCACGGTCTACGAGGACCCCGACATGGAGTTCTACGACGACGAGCCGCAGCCCGCTGACACGCTGCCCGTGCGGCCGCGGCGCAAGCTGCTGACCCCCGTCAGCGGCGGGCTGCTGGCGGTCGTGCTGGTGGCCGGCGGCTTCATCGGCGGTGTTCAGGTCCAGAAGCACCAAGGCAATGGCACCAACAACGGCGCGGCGCGCAACGGGCTCCCGGCGGCGTTCGCGGCGCGGTTGGCCGCGGGCGGGGGCCAGGCCCCCGGCGCAGCGGGCGGCACCGGGACGGGCACCGCTCGCGCCGGCAGTGGTTCGGGCGGTGCCACCGCCGGCACCGTCGCCAACATCAAGGGCTCGACCCTCTACGTCACCTCCGCCGACGGCACCACCGTCAAGGTCAAGACCAACGACAACTCCAAGGTCACCCGCAACGCCGCCGGCAGCGTCGCCGGTGTCCATCCCGGCGACACCGTCGTCATCCAGGGCAGTACGGCGTCCAGCGGCACCGTGACGGCGTCGAGCATCACCGCCACCGCCAAAGGCGTGACCCCGGCGGGCTTCGGCGGCGCCTTCCCGGGCGCGGCGGCGGGCGGCGGCGCGGCGGGCACCACCGGCGCCGCACCCGAATCCGGCGGATCCGCGCCCCAAGTGCCCCAGGGCTTCGCGCCCCCGTCCGGCTGAGCCCGGGACCGGACCGCGTGGCGGACCCCTTCCACGAAAGAATGGGGGCCAGTGCCGCACATCCATGTCACAGGCCATCGCAACCCCGACACCGACTCGATCGCCTCCGCGATCGGGTACGCGGAGCTGCGAGGCCATCTGGACCCCGACAACACCTACATCCCGGTCCGCCTCGGCGACCTGAACTCCCAGACCCGCTGGGTCCTGGAGCGCTCCGGCGCCGCCGAGCCGGAGTTCCTCCCGCACGTGATGCTGCGCGTCCGCGACGTGATGCAGCAGGACTTCTATGCCGCCGGCATCGACGACGCGGTCCGCGACGTCGGCCTGACCATGGCCGCCGACCGGCTCGACGTCGTCCCGATCGTCGACCACGACGGCAAGCTCGTGGGCGTCATGACCGAGCGGGCGCTGGCCCGGCGCTACATCCGCGAGTCGCGCGAGGCCTCGACGCTGGCCGACGCGCCCACGCGCGTGAGCGCGATCGCCGCAGCCGTCAGCGGCACGCATGTCGCCGGCGAGGACATCGTCGTCTCCGGGCGCGTGTGGGTCTTCGCGATGGCCACCGACTTCCTGGAGAGCGGCATCGGCGCCGGCGACGCCGTGATCATCGGCAACCGCGAGGACGCCCAGCGCCGGATGATCGAGCGCGGCGTCGCGCTGATGCTGCTCTCCAACGGTGTCACGCCGAGCGACGAGATCCTCAAGTACGCGCGCGAGCACGGGACCGCCATCGTGGTCTCGCCGCTGGACAGCTACGTCTGCGGCCGTATGACGACGCTGGCCGCGCCGTGCAGCGCGCTGATGGACGCCGAGCCGCTGACCGTTCGCGGCAACGACCTGCTGGAGGACGTCACCGAGGAGATCAAGAACGTGCACTACCGGGCGGCCGTCGCGGTCGACCTGCGCGGGCACCCGATCGGCCTCGTGACGCGCTCGGACCTCGTCAACCCGGTCCCGCGCGAGGTGCTGCTCGTCGACCACGCCGAGCAGGGGCAGAGCGTCCCCGGCGTCGAGAAGGCCCACATCGTCGAGATCCTCGACCACCATCACATCGGCTCGATCGAGACGCGCGTGCCCGTGCGCGCGACCTTCGACCCCGTCGGCTCGACCTCGACGCTCGTGATCGAGCGCTTCCGTCAGGCGCAGGTGGAGCCGGCCATGCCGACCGCGACCGTGCTGTTGGGCGCGATCCTGTCGGACACGGTGATCCTCAACTCGCCGACGACGACCGATCGCGACCGCGAAGCCGTGCGCTTTCTGGCCGAGTTCGTCGGCGTCGACCCGCTGACCTTCGGCCGCGAGATGTTCGAGAGCGGCTCCGACGCCGCCGACGCCTCGGTCGAGTCGCTGCTGGGGCGGGACTCCAAGGAGTACGAGACCGCCGAGGGCCCGATGACCATCGCGCAGATCGAGACGGCGGGCACGATCCTCGTCGACCGGCTCGGCGAGCTGCGTCAGGCACTGCAGGCCCAGCACGACCGCAACAGCCACGTGCTGTCGGCGCTGATGATCACCGACATCCTGGAGAAGCACACCCAGTTGCTCCTTGCCGGCGACATCGCCGCGGCCGAGCGCGCCTTCGGCAAGGACGCCAAGGACGGGATCATCGACCTGCCCGGCGTGATGAGTCGCAAGAAGCAGGTCGCACCGCCGCTGCTGGGCGCGTTCTAAGCTGCTTCGATGCGCGACTATCGGCCGCAAGCTCGGAAATCGTGGTTCGACAAGGGCCTGCAGGCCTTCGCACAGACCCCGTTGGGCGGTCGTCTCTTCATCTCGGTGTTTCCGGCGATCGACCGGGCGCTGATCCCGGTGACGCGGGGGAAGCTGTCGACGGGGCTCGGCCAGCCGATCATCCTGCTGCACACGCGTGGCGCCAAGAGCGGGGTGGAGCGCACGTCGCCGCTGTTGGCGACCAAGCAGGGCGATCTCGTCGTCGTCATCGCCTCGAAGGCCGGTGCGGTCAAGCATCCTGCCTGGTATCACAACGTCAAGGCGCACCCCGAGGTCGACGTGACGATCGGCGGTCGACGAGTGCCGATGCGCGCGGAGATTGCCCAGGGCGGCGAGCGCGACCGGCTGTGGGCGATGGCGTGTGACAACTACACGGGCTATGAGACGTACCAGGAGCGCGCGGGGGAGCGTGTGATCCCGGTCGTCGCGCTGCGGCCACGCGACTGATGGTGTGAACGCTGGGCGCTATGGCGCCGCGGGCGCCACGACGGCCGGGCCGTCGCCCGCGACGGCCTCGATGTCGAAGGCCGACGCGTCGAGAAGGTTGACGCGCGTCGCACGCGCGGTGAAGGCGTCAAGCGGCTCGAGGAAGTCGATGCGCTCGGTCTTGTAGTGCATCGGCACGATGACCTGCGCGCCCAGCTGGGCGGCGATGTCGGTGGCCTGCTCGGCGCCGATGGTGGGGCCGCCGCCGACCGGGAGGAAGAGCAGGTCGACGGTGCCGAGGGCCGCGAGCTGCTCGGGCCGGAGCGCGGTCTGGCCGAAGTCGCCGAAGTGGGCGACGCGGCGGCCGCCGAAGGTGAAGGCGAAGATCGTGTTGGGGCCGCGCTGCGTGCCCGCGGCCTCATCGTGCTCGGAGGCGATGCCGATGACCTCGCCGATCGGAGACTGGTGGGTGCCGGCGGTCGAGCGCAGGATCACCGGGTCGCCGCCGATGACGTCGACGGCGTTGTGGTCGCCGTGCTCGTGGGTGACGAGGAGCAGATGGGCATCGACGCCGACGATCGCCGGATAGTCCCAGCGCCGGCGGCCGGCGAAGAACGCGACGTCGAAGGGGTCGATGAAGATGGTGTCCTTGCCGTCGGTCAGACGGAAGGCGGACTGGCCGTACCACTCAACCTGCATGCTGCTCCTGTCGGTGGAGGTTGGGAAGGGGAGCCGCAGGCGTCGCGGCGGTGGCGGGGGCAGGCTCGTCATCACCCTCATCCACCATCCGCCCACCGCGCAGGAGCGATGCGCCGGCCGCGATCAGGCAGGCGACGATCGCGAAGCCGAAGGCTGCATGCAGCCCGCTCTGAAACGGCCCCGAGATCAAGTGGGGGAAGAACGAGCTGCCGGTCAGCGTCGCCTGGTCGTGCGCGGGCAGCGCGGCGAGCGCATGAGGGCCGAGCAGGTGCTGAACCGGGTTGTACCCCAGGAACGCGGCGAACAGGATCGACACCGGCGGAGCTCGGCGACACGGTGCGCGGTCGTCGGGTCGACGCCGTGGGCCTGTAGGCCGGCACTCATGGTGTGCGGGAGCGTCGACGCCAGCCCGATGATCATCAAGGTGAAGAAGATCCCGATCGACAGCACCTGCGCCGAGTTCTGGAAGGTCTGGTTCATCGCCCCGCCGGCGCCGCGGTCGCGCCGCGGCAGGCTGTTCATCACCGCAGCGCGGTTGGGTGAGGCGAAGAGGCCCATCGATGCGCCGATCAGGAACAGGATCGCGCCGAAGACCGGGTAGGAGAAGTCGGTCGGCAACAACATCAACAGGCCGAAGCCGATCGCGGTCAGCACCATCCCGGCGGTGGCGAACGGCCGCGCGCCGTAGCGGTCGGAGAAGTAGCCCGACGCCGGCCCGGCGAGCAGCAGCCCGATCGTCAGCGGCAGCATGTAGATGCCGGCCCACAGCGGCGTCTCGGTGAAGTCATAGCCGTGCTGGGGCAGCCAGATGCCCTGCAGCCAGATGATCAACATGAACATCAGGCCGCCGCGCGAGACCGCCGACAGGAAGGTCGAGAGCGTGCCGAAGGTGAAGGCACGGATGCGAAAGAGCGGCAGCCGAAACATCGGGTCGGTGACGCGTCGCTCGATGGCGACGAACGCGGTCAGCGAGGCGGCCGAGGCGGCGAGCAACGCCAGTACCTTGGTGCTGCCCCAGCCGATCGGGTGTCCACCCGCGGGCCGGATCCCGTAGGTCACCGCGGTCATCAGCAGCACGAGGCCGAGCGCGAACGTCAGGTTGCCGGCCCAGTCAACCCGCGCGGCGCGGGGCGTGCTCAGCTCGCGCAGGCCCGTATAGGCCCAGACCGTCCCGAAGATCCCGACCGGCACCGAGATCAGGAAGACCAGCCGCCAGTCGATGGGGGCGAGGATGCCGCCGAGCACGAGGCCGATGAAGGTGCCGCTGACGCCGACGATGTTGTTGATGCCCAACGCCATCCCGCGCTGGTGGGTCGGGAAGGCGTCGGTGATGATCGCCGCCGCGTTGGCCAGCAGGCAGGCCCCGCCGACGCCCTGGACCAGCCGCATGACGATGAGGTACGTGGCGCCGCTGCGGCCCTGCATCCAGTCGATCGCCAGCAGCAGCGAGGCGACGGTGTAGATGACGAAGCCCAGGTTGTAGATCTTGACCCGACCGACCATGTCGCCCAGGCGGCCGAGGCTGACGATCAGCACGCTCGTCACGACCAAGTACCCCAAGATCATCCACAGCAGGTAGAACGAGTTGGCCGGGACGAGCGGGTCGAGGTGGATGCCCCGGAAGATGTCGGGCATCGCGATGATCGTGATCGAGCCGTCGAGCGTCGCGAGGAGGACGGCGAGCGTGGCGTTGGAGAGGGCGACCCATTTGTAGCGGTCGGGATGCACGGCGACGGACACTCCGCGACAATATACAGGCTACCTGTACAGGTGACCTGCGGACTCGGCGGTTACACTGCGCGCCATGGCCGTCAAGGCGCCCACGACCACGACCACGCTCCTCGCACATGACCTGCGCGAGACCCTCGGCCGTCTCGTGCGGCGGTTGCGTGCCGAGCCCGGCCCGCCGATCCCGCAGCTCGCCGTCCTCGGCCGCCTGGAGCGCGAGGGCCCGGCGAGCGTGAGCGAGCTCGCGGCCGCCCATCGCATGCGCCCCCAGTCGATGGCCCAGACGGTCAAGGAGCTGGAGAAGCTCCGGGCTGGTCACGCGCCGTCCCGACCCGGCCGACGGACGCCGCGCGATCGTCGAGCTGACGCCCGCAGGGCGCGAGAGCATCCTCGCCTCGCGCGCGGCGCGCGAGGACTGGCTGAGTCAGACCCTCGACCGCGAGCTCGACGCGACCGAGCGCGACGAGATCCGCCGGGTCCTGGCGCTGCTGGACCGCATCGCGGGCGCGTAGAGGCGACCGGCCGACCGGCGCGATACGTTCGGGGGACATGCAGCGATGAGTTCCGGGCGCCGCCCCCGTCCTCGCTGTAACAAGACCCCGAACTCCCCTTCGCACCACGAGCCCCAGGAGCCCGAAGATGGCCGCTGACGACAAGACCACGCCCGACGACGACCGCGCACGCTGGATCGCGCTGGTCGTCCTCTGTGTCGGGATGCTGATGATCGTGCTCGACACGACCGTCGTGAACGTCGCGCTGCCGTCGATCCAGACCGATCTGGGCTTCACGAGCTCGTCGCTGGCCTGGGTCGTCAACGCCTACCTGATCGCCTTCGGCGGCTTGCTGCTGCTGGCCGGCCGGCTCGGCGACCTGATCTCTCGCCGTGGCGTCTTTCTCGCCGGGCTCGCCGTCTTCACGCTCTCCTCGATCGTGTGCGGCTTGGCCAACAGCGAGGCGATGCTCGTGATCGCGCGCTTCGTCCAGGGCGTCGGCGGCGCGATGACCTCCGCGGTGATCCTCGGGATGATCGTGACGATGTTCCCCAAGCCCGCCGAGCAGGCCAAGGCGATCGGCGTCTTCGCCTTCGTGGCATCGGCGGGCGGCTCGATCGGCCTGCTGGCCGGTGGCGTGCTGACCGACACCATCAACTGGCATTGGATCTTCTTCATCAACGTCCCGATCGGGATCGTCACCGCGGCGCTGGCCGTGCGGCTGCTGCCGCATGACAAGGGCGCGGGCTTCGCGGGCGGGACCGACATCGCGGGCGCCGTGCTGATCACCAGCGCGCTGATGCTGCTCGTCTACACGATGGTCAAGCCGGCCGCCGAGGACGGCTGGGGCTCGGGCACGACGCTGGCCTTCGGCGCGGTCGCGATCGCGCTGCTGGTGGCCTTCGTGGTCCGCGAGGCGACGGCGGCCGCGCCGCTCGTGCCGCTGCGGATCTTCCGCTCGCGCAACATCACCGGCTCCAACCTCGTGCAGATCCTGTCGGTCGCCGGGATGTTCGGCATGTTCTTCATGGGCACGCTCTACCTGCAGCGCGTGCTGAAGTACGACCCGCTGCAGATCGGCTTCGCCTTCCTGCCGGCGACGCTCGCGATGGGCGCGCTGTCGCTGGGCTACACGGACAAGTTGATCATGCGCTTCGGCGCGCGCAACGTGCTCGTGCCCGGCCTCGTGCTGATCTGCGGCGGGCTGGCGTGGTTCACGCAGATCTCGGCCGACGGCTCCTACCTCGTCGACGTGCTGCCGGCGATCATGATGTTCGGCATCGGCGGTGGCACCGCGTTCCCGGCGCTGATGACGCTGGCGATGTCGGGCGTCGAGCCCCAGGACGCGGGGCTGGCCTCGGGCCTGGTCAACACGACCGCCCAGGTCGGCGGCGCGCTGGGGCTGGCGGTGCTCGCGACGCTGTCCTCGACCCGCTCCGACACGCTCACCGCACAGGGCAAGTCGACGGCCGAGGCGCTGACCGGCGGCTACCAGCTGGCGTTCGTCGTCGCGCTCGGGCTGGCGCTCGCCGCGCTGGTCGTGGCGCTCACGGTGATCAAGCCGGTGGCGATGGCGCCGCATGGCGCCCCGGCGTCTGACGACGACGCCGACGACGTCCCGGAGCGCGAGGCCGCGTACGCCGAAGTCGGCTGAGGGCGCGGCCGCGCGGTCGCTGCTCTGGGTGCGGGTTTCTACGGAGCCCTTGGGTGGGGAAGACGGATGTGGAACGCTGCCACGGCGAGGATCGTGGAGGCGAGCCAGCCGACCTAGCCGAGGAGCCCGCATGAGCCAGCATTCGAGCAGCGACAGTCCCGTCTCCGAGGAGCAGCTTCCCGAGCACCTCGACGACGTCGACAGCGCGGAGGTCGAGGAGGGCCAGCGAGAGGTCCCGCGCTGGGGCCCGCTGCGCTTCGCGCGCATGACGGGCTCCTCGATCGCCGGCCGCGACGCGGCGCCGTGGGTCACCGACTTCCTCAACGCCGCCTACTACCGCCGCGCGGTGGACGACCGCGACGTCGACGACCTGCGCTTCGCCTTCGGCGTCCTGACGACCTACTGGTACAACAAGGACACGCAGCGGCGGCTGCACCTCGGCGACCTCGCCGCGTTCCACAAGGCCTTCGGCGCGGAGCGCTTCCACACCGACCGCTCGGCGCGCGGCACGCTCTCGCGCGGGCAGTTGGAGGAGGGTGCGGCGCTGCTGCTGGGCGACTGGTTCCCGGAGGCCTACGCCGACGACGCACGGCGTGGCTGGGGGATCGGCTTCGAGACGGTTGCCGATCGCGAGGCCTACAACCCGGAGCGCCGCCGTGTCCTCGCGAAGCTGGGGGAGCTGACGCCCGAGAGCGCGCCGCCCGAGGAGCAGACCTGGCACACGTATCCGCCCGTGCGGATGCCGTCGGCCGCGGCGGTCATCGACGCGCTGACACGCGTGGAGACCTGGCCGGACTACGCGTCGGAGATCGGGCGCTTCACGCCGCTGCGGGCCGGTGGGCTGGACGGGCAGACGTTCGAGATCGAGGTGGCGGCGGGGACCGACTCCGGGCGACCGATCTTCACGCGCGGGTATGTGACGATCACCAAGCTCGTGACGCCGGATGACCCGGAGGCGCTGGCTGCCTATTTCGCGGCGCTGGAGGACGGCTTGGCGCGCTACGGCAAGGACGAGCCGCGCGCGGTCCCCGAGGGCGGGACGCCGCTGGTCGGCTTCGACCTCACCACCCATCAGGGGCACTTCATGGGCAACGGCCACAACCGGCTGTTGCTGTATGAGCTCAACGGCGTGGCGTGGGTCAAGGCGGCGGGGACGTGGGACCCGATGCCGTGGCATCTGGACCGCGCCTACCGCGTCGCGGGGCGCGACGCGCAGCACGCGTTCTGGGGGCAGGGCGAGGTCGAGCGGTTGAGCATGCTCCATCAGCTGGCGCGGCAGATCGCGTCGTGAGCCTGGACGCCGTCGTCATCGGCAGCGGCCCGAACGGGCTGGCCGCGGCGATTGCGCTCGCCGAGGCGGGGCGGTCGGTCGTGGTGCTCGAGGCATCCGACCGTGCCGGTGGGGCGGTGCGCACCGAGGAGCTGACCCTGCCGGGCTTTCACCATGACGTCTTCTCGTCGGTGTACCCGGCAGGAGCGGCGTCGCCGGTCTTCGCGCGCATGCCGCTGGCCGAGCATGGGCTCGAGTGGGTGCATCCTGAGAGCTGTTACGCGACGCCGTTGCCGGACGGGCGGCCGGCGCCGGTGCTCTACCGGGACATGGCGCGCACCGTCACGTCGCTGGAGGCGGGGTGTGCGGGTGACGGTGACGCGTGGGCGGCGTTCGCCACGCCGTTCTTGGACTCCTGGGAGGCGTTGCGCGCGACGATGCTCGCCGGCTTCCCGCCGGTCGGCGGGTCGCTGAAGCTGCTGACCTCCATGGGGCCGTTGGGCACGCTGGGGTTCGCGCGGCTGCTGGCGGAGTCGTCGGTGGGGCTGGCGCGGCGGCTGTTCGCGGGCGGCGATGCGCGGGCGTGGCTGCACGGCGCGGCGATGCACGGCGACACGCCGCCGGAACGTGCGGGCAGCGCGATCGCCGCGGCGTATCTGAACCTGATGGGCCACGCCGTCGGTTGGCCGAGCCCACGCGGAGGCGCCGGCTTCCTGGCGGGCGCGTTGGTGGGCTACCTGGAGTCGCTCGGGGGCGAGGTCCGGACGGGAGCGCGGGTGGAGTCGGTGACGTCGGCCGGCGGTCGGGTGACGGGGGTGACGATCGCGGGGGGCGAGTCGGTCGCCACGGACCTTGTCATCGCGGATGTCATGCCGGATGCGCTGGCACGGCTGGGCGGCGATGCGCTGTCGCGGTGGTACCGCGAGCTGATCAAGCGCTATGTCTACGGCCCGGCGACGTTGAAGCTCGACTGGGCGCTGGACGGGCCGATCCCGTGGAGCGATCCCGGGGTGCGGGGCGCCGGGACGGTGCATGTCGGCGGGGGCGAGGGGGAGTTGCTGGACACCATCGCCGCATCGGGGCGCGGGCTGCCGGAGCGGCCGTTCCTGTTGCTGGGTCAGCAGACGGTGGCCGACCCGACGCGTGCGCCGAAGGGCAAGCACACCGCGTGGGCCTACACGCACGGGCCGCAGGATCTCGCGGTGTGGGACGAGGTGGCGACGGCGCGCCACGTCGAGCGCGTCGAGGCGCAGGTCGAGCGCTACGCGCCGGGGTTCCGGGACCGGGTGTTGGCACGGCACGTGCTCTCGCCCAGCGACCTTCAGGCGCGCAACGCGAACCTCGTGGCCGGCGACGTGGGCGGCGGGAGCTACGTGCTGCGGCAGGTGGTCTTCCGGCCGGTGCCGACGCTGTCGCCGTATCGCACGCCGTTGAAAGGTCTGTTCCTCGGGAGCGCCGCGGCGTTCCCGGGCGGCGCGGTGCACGGCGTCCCGGGGGACGCCGCGGCGCGCGCGGCGCTGCGGCGCTGGCCTTAGTCGACCTCGGCGCCCTTGGTGCGGTTGCACGGGCCGCAGAGGACCTGGAGGTTCTCGGGCGTGGTGGCGCCGCCGAGGACGACGGGGATGATGTGGTCGAACTGCAGCTCGAAGGCGTCGCCGCACTGAACGCAGGCGCCGCCGTCGCGCTCCCAGACCGCGCGGCGGACGTCGCGGGAGATGGATTCGCGGCGGGGCGCGGGTGGTGTCTGGCCGAGCGCGACGGTCTGATGGGCGCGGTCCAGGCGCCGCTGCGCGCGGTGGTTGCGCTCGTAGACCAAGGCGTACACGTCGTCGGCGGTGAGGCCGTCGTCTTCCCAGAAGAAGCGGCCCATGCACCACCAGTAGGTGCGATCGTTGGGCGCGCGGAGGACCGCGACCGCGGCGTCATGCTGCTCGATCTCCAGCGCTGCGTGCTCGGCGATACGCAGCCCCCGCGCGGCGACCAGGCGGCCGGCGGTGAAGACGATGCGCCGGCGCCACCAGCGGCCCGCGGGCGCCCAGGCGGCGTTCTTGGCTTCGCGAAGCATGGGCGCGCGAGGCTAGAGGGGGCCGCCGACGGCGTGCAACGGCGCTTGCCGGTCAGCCTGCGGACGTGCGGCGGTCCGTAGGGTTCAACCACCGTGCGACTGCGCATCACGATCTTCTTTGCCGCCGTTCTTGTTACCGCGGTGGCGGCGGCGCCCGCCTCGGCGTGGCTGTATGTCTCGACGTGGACCGACCTCTCCGGGACGGGTGCGGTGATCGCCGGCTACGGCTATGACCCGGACGATCCTGCTCAGCAGGAGCACACGTTCAGGGTGGACCTCGCGCGCGCAGGAGCGGTGATCGCCACGGCGACGGGGCAGGGGATCGCGGCGATCCCGGATGTGCCGGTGGCCGCTGACGACCAGGTCACGGTGACCGACGTCGATACGGGGATCTCGCGGACGGTCCCGATCACCGGGCGGCCGACACTGAGCGATGCGGTCTGTGGGACGCCGACGGCGTTCTCGGGAACGCGCGACGCAGGCTCGACGGTCTGGGTCAGCGCGGCGCTGGATGACGGCGCGTCGGCGCGGACGAACGTCAACCGCGTGCGGCAGCAGACCTTCTCCGGTCGTGGCACCACGTTCAGCGGAAGCTTCGGCATCACGTTGTCGCCGAGTTGGGTCGCGTTGGTGTCAGAGGGCCGGAGCTTCGTGTCGGGGGTGACGGTGTTCAACGACGTCCAACGCCGTGTGGGGACGTGTCCGGCCCCGGGGCCAGGGCCCATTCCCGGCCCTGGGACGCCGGGGCCGGTCGGCGTGCCGACGCCGGCCTCGCCGGCGCCTTTCGTGGCCCCGATCAAGGACATCATCTTGCCATCGGCGCGCCTCACCCTGCCCGCGTCGCTGAAGCGGCCGACCGCCGCCTTCCGGGCGCTACTTGGTGGCAAGTTCATCGACTCGCTGGTGGTCAGCGAGGCGGGGACGGTGACGCAGACGCTGTATCTCGACGATGGCGCGAAGCTGCCGAAGGCGTCAGCGGTTCTGGCCGCCGCCGCCGCCAAGAAGAAGGAGGCGACCGTCGTGGGCCAGGGGCGCGCGACGGTCGCGAAGTCGGGCGTGATCAAGGTGACCGTCACGTTGTCCAAGAAGGGTCGGAGTCGGCTGCGGGCCGCGCGACAGACCAGGCTCGCGTTGGTGACGGTCGTCCGCGACAAGGCCGGCAACACGCGCGTGCTCGCGCCGACGCGCTTGACGGTCAAGCGTGTGAAGGGCGTCAAGTAGCTCGCAGACGACAACGGTGGTGGGTGGTGGTCGTTTGCGTAGGCGCTGTGCCGGGATCGGCGCTCGCTGCGGGCCAGGTTGCCTACGACCCGGGCTCGATCGATCAGCCGCCGCTGGTCAGCCCACGGCCGCCGATCGCCGACGAGGCGCCGCCGCAGCCGCTGGGGCCGGTCGTCGTGACGGGGCGCGATCGGGGACGGCCGACGCCGTCGCGCGCCGTGCTGTCGGTGCGCGCGCTCTTCGACGCCGCGCCGGCCTCCCCGGTCTTCACGCGCGGGATCTCTGACAGCCGCCTGATGCTCAGCCTCGACGGTGCCGTGCGCGCGCGGGCGATGAGCGCGACGCGGGGCCTCGGCGCATCGGTTGTGCGGTTGCAGATGAGCTGGCGTGGGGCCCTGCCGGGCGCGCCACCGGTCAACGCGAGCGATCCGGACGACCCCGCCTACGACTGGGCGCCACAGGACGCGGCGGTTCGCAGTGCCGTGGCCGCCGGACTGACGCCGCTGCTGACCATCGCGCATGCGCCGCCGTACGCCGAGGCGCCGCGCCGCTGGCGCTTTGCGGCCGCCGGCTCGTGGGCCCCGCGGCCGAGCGAGCTTGCGGCGTTTGCGACCGCGGTCGCGCGCCGCTACTCGGGCACGTGGCCGGATCCGGCGCGGCCGGGGATGGTGCTGCCGCGGGTCTCCGCATTCCAGGCATGGAACGAGCCGAACCTGCCGCGGTACCTGTCGCCGCAATGGGTCGTCCGTGGTGGTCGCTGGGTGCCGTGGGCGCCGGCGCACTACCGCAGGATGTTGAACGCCTTCGCGACAGCGGTGCGGGCGGTGCAGCCGGGTGCGACGATCGTGGCGGCCGGCCTGGCGCCGGATGGTGAGGGCGGCGACGGCGCCGGACGGATGACCCCGGTGCGCTTTCTGCGCGCGCTGCTGTGCCTCGGGCCACCGCCGGGCGGTGGGCCGGTCGCGTGTCCCGAGCAGCCGGACTTCGACGTGCTCGCGTTTCATCCGCTGTCGGTCGGCGAGCCCGATCGTCCCGCCTCGTCGTCGCTGGACGCGTCGGTTGCCGATGTGGGCAAGATCGTGAAGATCCTGCGCTCGGCGCAACACCATCATCTTGTCGCGCGGCGGGCACCGCGTCTGTGGATCACCGAGCTGAACTGGTCGACCGGTGCGATCCCGCGGACGCGCCGTGCCGCCGTCGTCGGTCGCGGCCTGCATCGCCTCTGGGCCGCGGGCGCGGGGGTGGTGACGTGGCAGTTCCTCGAGGATCCGGCACGCGGCCATCATGCGGGGCTGTGGGTCCGTGGTGTGCGCGGGCCGCTGACGGGTCGGGCCAAGGCTTACGCGCGCGGCTTCGCGCTGCCGGTGGACGTCGCGGCGATGGGGCGGGGGCGTGCGGCGGTCTGGGCGGTGCCGTTGGCTGATGGTGTCCTGCGCGTCGAGGTCCGGCGTGGCCGGCGGTGGCGGGTCGCGGGGCGTGTGCGGGAGGTGCGCCGTGATCATCCGGTCCAGGTTGAGGTCCGTGGTCGGGTCGGGGCGCGGTTGCGCGTGGTGAGCGGCGGCGTCGCGTCGGTGGCACTCGTCGTGCGCTGAAGTTGACGCTGAGGCGCCGAGTAGGGTGGCGGGCTGTTGATGCCGTCCTTTTGCCTCCCGCAACTCACCGCGCTCGTGCTTGCTGTCGTCGTGGGGCTCGCGGCCTGCGGGGGTGGTGACGCGCCTGCGACGACGACCGGGACGGTCGCGAGGACGACGACCAGCTCGGTCTCCGAGCTGCCGGTGGCGCCGGCGATCTGTGGCCGGCTGCGCAGCGTGGTGACGGGACGGCTCGCGGCGCCAGAGGCGACCGAGATCTCCGGCCTGGTGATCAGCCCGACGCAGCCCGGGGTCCTGTGGGCCCACAACGACTCCGGCGACCGCGCGCGGATCTTCGCGCTGCGCAGCGACGGCTCGCTCATCGCCTCGCTCGACGTCCCGGGCGCCGAGGCAACCGACTGGGAGGAGATCGCGGTCGGGCCCGACGGCGATCTCCTGCTCGGCGACACCGGCGACAACAAGTCCGTTCGCAAGGCCATTGACATCTACCGCGTGCCCGAGCCACGACTCGCTGACGGGCCGTCGACGACGGCCGCCGCCACGCGCCTGCGGCTGACCTATCCCGACGGCGCGCACGATGCCGAGACGCTGCTCGCCGACCCAGGCACCGGGGAGATCGTGATCGTCACCAAGCGCCTTGACGGCCGGTCCGGTGTCTATGCGGGCAAGGCACCGGCACGGGATGCTCCGGGAGAGGCGGTGCTCCGCCACACCGGCGACCTGCGCCTCGGCCTCGCGGGCCTGGCGACGGCGGGCGACGTCAGCGCCGACGGACGCACGATCGCGATTCGCACCTACACGGCGCTGTATGCGTGGACGCGCAAGCCGGGCGCGTCGCTGGCGGCGACGCTGGCGCGCAAGCCGTGCGTCGGGAGCGCACAGCTCGGACGCGAGGGGCAGGGGGAGTCGCTGGCGTTGAGTCGGGACGGCCGCGCGTTCTTCACGGTTCCCGAAGGCGCGGGCGCGGCATTGCGTCGCTACAGCGTGCGAAAGGCAGGAAGTTGATGGACTTGACCGGCGCGGATGCCGTGCTCTTCGACCTCGACGGCGTGCTCGTCGACTCGCGCGTGGCGTTCGTGGCGTCGATCAACGCGGCGCTCGGCGAGCACGGGCTGCCGCAGCGTGAGGCAGCCGAGCTTCTGCCCCATCTCGGTCCGCCGCTGCATCGCACGATGGCGCTGTTCGCCAAGGAGGAGGAGCAGGTCGACGCGTTGGTGGTGTCCTACCGCGCGCGCTATCGGGAGACGATGGCGGCCGAGAGCGCCGTCTTCGACGGGATTCCCGAGGCGCTTGAGGTGCTGGCGGCGAGGATGCCGCTGGTCGTCGCGACGTCGAAGTCCCGGGCGCTGGCCGAGCCGCTGCTCGAGCAGCTCGGGCTGCGCGACCGCTTCCAGGCGATCTACGGCCCGTCGCTGCAGGCGCGCGACGAGGCGAAGTCGCTGACGATCGCGCGGGCGCTGGAGGGTCTGCCGTTCGCGCGCCGGGCGGTGATGGTCGGCGATCGCAAGTTCGACGTGCTGGGTGCGCGGGCGCACGAGCTGCCGTGTGTCGGGGTCCTCTGGGGGATCGGGAGCGAGCAGGAGCTGCGTGACGCGGGCGCGGTCGCGGTGGTGGCGGATCCGGGCGAGTTGGTGGAGTTGCTCGGGGGCTGAGGGTCGTGCGGGCGCGGGCGCGGCGGCGAGGTCACTCGCCGCCGCGCGGTGTCTCTAGGAGCGCTTCGCGCGCGAGGTGGAGGACGCCGCCGTCGTCGCGCGCTTGCGGGCCGCAGGCTTGCGGGCCGTCGTTGAGGCCGCGCGCGCGGTGGTGCGGGTTGCGGGCTTCTTGGCGGCGGCCTTCTTCGGCTTGGCCGTGGTCGAGCGCGACGCGGCAGCCTTCGGCTTGGCGGGCGAGGCACTGCGCGTGCGGGTCGTCGTCGGCTTGGCCGTCGCTGCTGCCGCGGCCGTCGCGGGCTTGCGCTCACGCGCCGGGACCTCGTCGCGCACGACCTGCTTGGCCAGCTGCGGGATCAGCTTCTGCAGGAAGCCGGCCATCCGCTCCTCCTGGCGACGGAACTCCTTGGCGAGCTTCGCGGTGTCGCGGTCATACAGGCCGTTGGCGAGCTCCTCGATCGCGAGGTAGTTCGCGATCTCCTCGAACTCGTTGAACAGCTCCGTCTTGGCGTTCTTGAGCAGCTTCTCGGCTTCGCCCGTGCCGCGGATCGCGTGCAGCGGGCCCTGCGCGAGGGCGACGCCCTTCTTGGCGGCGGCGGTCACCTTCGCCGCGGCCTCGGAGGCGACATCCGGCCCCGGGAGATTGACGGCCTCGGCCTTGCCGCCGAGCTGCTTGATCCGCCGCTCGAGCCCCTTGGCCTGCGCGGAGGTCTCCTTGAGATGCTCGCGCAGACGCTTCTTGTAGGCGTCGCGCGACGTCATCGAGATGTGCGCCTTCAGCGCCGTCTCGAGCTCCTTCTCCTTGCCGTACGCCTCGTTCAGGTACTGAATCAGCTTGGCTTCACGGGTGGTCGGCTCAGGGGCCATGGTGGTGTGCGCTCCTCCTCGGTGACGTTTGGACCTACCCCTGCGCAGTTCCCGTGCGGGCAACCGTCTACACTGCGTTCGGTCCGTGGTGGGCGTAGCTCAGTTGGTAGAGCTCCTGGTTGTGGTCCAGGCGGTCGCGGGTTCGAGTCCCGTCGCTCACCCTCAGAGAAAGGCCTCGCTTTGCGGGGCTTTTGTCGTTGTGGGGCGGGGAGGAGACGGGTTGTAGGCCTTCTCGAACTCAGGCACGAGTGTCTGAACTGCCATGGATCGGGGCCAATCAGCGTTGATCCACGGGGTGGCTCGGCGGTGGGTGCGTCTGCGCAGGGGGCGCGATCTCGCGGTTCTGTGGCTGTTGCGGTCGCCTGGAACCGTTGGAAGGTCACCGTGGCGGTTCGGAGGCCCAGCACCGTGTGTTCACGGGCTCCGTCGTCCCCTGGACGGTATGACCGCTCGGCGGGAACACAAGATGCGCGGGCCGTTCTCAGATGGTGAGGATGTGTGCGGTGGCGGGGTCGACGTGGCCGGCGAGGACGGTGAGGTAGGCGGACTGCACGGCGTCGAGGCCCTCGCCCTCGATCGGCTCCAGCCAGCCGGCGACCCACTCGCGAAACGGGTGCCAGGCCGCGGCGACGCGGTCGTTGAGGCCGGCCGGGCCCCAGTCGGTGCCGCGCTTGGTGATGCGGTCGGGCGCGAAGAAGAACTGCGGCGTCGGGCCCGGAAGCCCCGTCGCGCCGGGTGCCAGGTCCTCCCAGTGGGTCGCGCCGACGACGAGGCTCGCGGCGAGCCGATCGCCGAGGTGGGAGTGGACGGCGAGCCGGACCTCGGCGTCGCCGGCGACGTCGACGAACGTCGCGGGGCCGGCGTCGAGCCCGTCGACCTCGTCGTAGGCCACGACGTGGCTGTAGAGCCCGAGGCCCTCGACGAACGCGCGGCTGCGGCTCGACGTCAGCCCGATGATCTCGACGCCAGGCCGCTGGGCCAGCAGGAACGCCGCGGCCAGCGACGTCTTGCTCGACGCGCTGGAGATGAGGATCGGGCCGGTCTCGGTGCGGCCGTCGTCGTCCAGCACGTCATCGATCAGAAACGACGTGTAGAACAACGGGCGCAGCAGCATCTGCAGCGCCTCGGTGTCGTGGGTGTAGAACGGATCTGTGGCGGTGCTCAGGTAGCGCTGGTAGGCCGACGGCAGCGGCCGGCGATGCGGCGCGGCGTCGACAAAGCCGTGCTCGTCGGCGCCGGCCGGCGTCACGACCAGGTGCGTCGAGGGCGGCAGGTAGCCGTAGACGCGCGTGCCCTCCTCGACCCCCACGGCCCGGCTCGCCTCGACTTCCGCGAAGCCCCACATCGGCACGCGGCCCCAGCCGTCCTCGGCAGGGAAGAAGTCCCAATAGCGCATGCCGTCGCCGAACACCGCGTAGGTGATGTTGTTGGCGGTCAGACCGAACCGCTCGACCCGCAGCAGCGCCTGACCCTCCTCGAGCCCAGGCACGACGGAGTCCACCACACGGCAGGTCCGCAGGTCGTCTCGACGGACCAGGAAATCGCTCATGAGGCGAAGACTAGCCGCCGGCAACAACGTCTCTGGGAACTACAACTAGGCTGCGCTACGCGTCTGCTTGGAGCATGACGTTGCGCCGACGGGCACGGCTGAAGGAGTCGACTCGGGCCGCGCCTTGTAGTCGTTTGCGGTGAAGGTGTTCGGCTGTCGCTTGGGCAGCCGTTGCCACGTGGTCTTCTCCGGTAGCGCCATCAGCGCGCGAGAACGGGCTTCGACGAAGCAAGCATGCGCGTATGCTAGATAGGCCCGCGGCGGAAAAGCCCTAGTGGGTGCTCTCGACGTCCTTGCTCGCGGTAGAGATTAGGCTCAGCTCCCCGTACCAGGGGTTATTGGCCGGGCCGAGAAGCAACGCCATGCCGAGCGTCATGGGCCTTTCGGGCGAGAGGGGCTCGTCGTCGTTGCGCAGACGCGCGAAGTCCTCGTGGGCGATCTCGCCTCCAAGCCGCGCGATGTGGTCGGGATGCTCCACTTCTGTGTCGAGGTCGATGGGAACCTCGACTCCGAGCTCGGCGCTGAGCTTCGTGGCAAAGTCCTTGGCTGCGTCGATGACCATGGTGCGCTGCTCCTGGTCAGCGAACTGAAAGCCCAGGCGCGCCCAGGTGTAGCGACCGACCTTGTTGGCAAAGACGAGGACCGATTTGAGACGGAGGTCGCGACACAGTTCCACCAGGGCGCGTGTGAACTTGGTCGCGAATCCGCGCTGCTGGTGGTCCTCGTCGATCTCGAGGGTCTCCAAGATGCACGTCGGCTCCTCGCCGCCCAGCACGAAGTGCGCTGAGCCGAATGGGCTCCCGTCCGTGCAAGTCCAGAAGACCATCACCTCAACGCTTACGAAGCCGCCCTCGATCGTCGCCATCGAGTAGTCCTCGTCCAGCGTGGCGATCAGTTCCGGCTGGCCAGAGAACGATGGCGTGACGAGTGCGGCGAGCTTCGGGTTCGCATCACGGATACGGAGCAGGTCACCGTACGGGTCTCCGGTGATGAACGGTCGCCACTCGTCGAGTGGCGCGGATGAGACTGGAGCGGCTATCTGACTCTCCTCGCGATCAGCAACCCAAGGGGGATGGACGTTGTAGCGGGCAGCTTGGACGGAAGCGATGCAGTGACCTGCTGACCGAAAGGGAGAGGCGCTCTCGAACCCATTTCTGTGTTCGAGAACCAATAGTCACAGTCATGTTCATCGGCAGATGGCCGCAGCGTTTGAGCCAACCCACGGGCAGCGGGTCGTCGACGGCGGGCGTCGCGTCCTCAGGCCGACGCGGGACTCCAGCCGGTATGGATGTGTCGGTTGTGCCTGAGTGGGCGGCGCCGCCCACTCCATTCGACGAGTGCCTTCTCCTTCGCGGCGTCCCAGAAGACTCGCATGCCGCCGTGGTCGAGCTTGCGATGGCATGTTGCGCAGAGGATGACGATGTTCTGGTAGCTGTCGATGCCTGGCAGGCGCCGCTCGATCGGCACGAGGTGCGCGGCCTCGCAGTAGTTGGTGCCATTGGTGGAGGCGAAGGTGTCGTCGCAAACCTGGCAGTGCCCGTCGTACAGGCGCTTGAGCTGCATGACGACCTGCGCGTCGCGACGGATGCGCTTGGTCGCCGCCGTCGTCGTCTCGGGGATCTCGTCGGTGTCCCTGGCCTTGAGGCCCGCAAGGATGCGATCGACGTCGGCGGGCGTTTGCACGGTCCCGAGCGCGTTGACGTAGCCGTCGCGTAACCCGAGCGACGACTCGCCGTTCATCGAGGCGAGAAAGTTGGCGACGGTGCCGTACGTGTCCCGGATGCGCGCCTGCCGCTCGTCCACCGGGAAGTAGAACTCCTGAGGGACCCATCGCGGCGCGTAGCCGAGCGCGGCGCCGACCGACATCGGCGGCAGCGAGAGCTTCTGCACTCGGTCGAGGAAGAGGACGTTGTGCCACGTGTCGGGGACCGGGCGCCAGACCGCGTCGGCGATCTGCGCGTCGCGCTCCTTCCCCGTCACGACGCCCGAGGCGACGAACCGTCCCTTGGCGTAGAACAGGAGGACGTCGCCGCGGCGTACCTGGTCCCATATGCCGTCCTTGTTGCTGCGACTGCCCCACATCCGCACCCGTCCGCGCCGAGCGTGCTTGCCGACGAGTTGCTGCTGCGCGGTCGACAGGCCGGCGAAGTCGGTCAGCTCGACGCCACGGCGGACGGAGTGCTCGAAGTTGGGCCAGGCGTGGGCGTCTGACGCGGGGGCCATGACCAGCCGGGCGGTCATGACCACCGCCGCAGCTCGGAACTGCTCTTGGGGTACTTGACGTGGTTCTTGTCAATCTTGGCGTTGATGGCCTGCAACACGTCGATTCCGGCGGTGGCGGCGAAGTTCAGCGCCAGGATCAGCACGTCGGCCAGCTCGTCCTCGATCGCTTCTCGGCGATGCTTGAGCAGGGCGGGCTCGTCCTGGACCGGTTGCCAGAGGAAGAGCCCTGGAGCTCCGCCGCCTCGATCGCCATGGCGGCGGAGAGGTCTTTCAAGGTGTGGTGCTTGGCCCAGCCGCGCTCGTCGCGGAAGGATGCGATCCGGCGCTCCGTGTCATCAAGGCTCGGACGAGAGTGCATCAGCCCAGTCAACCAATCGCCCCGGCGGTAGCCGCGTGCGCGGTGCCGAGGTGCGAGCGTCAGGTCAGAGGATGCCGAACTTCTGCAGGTAGAACTCGGCGTTGTGTGTCATCTGGATGGGCCATTCGAAGCTGAGGAGTGGGGTGATGGTCCAGATGGTCAGGAAGGCGATGCCGATGGTGGCGATCCATCGTTGTCGGAGCTCGCAGAGGGCGAGGACGGTGAGGACGAGCAGGGTGTAGTAGGGCCATTCGAGCATGCGGGTCAGGGCGCCGGCTTGGAGGGTCTCTGCTCCGGTGAAGAAGACGAGGATCATGGCCGGGGGCAGTGCGGCGAGGCCGATGAGCATCGTGACCCGGTGCTGGTTGGTCTTCTCGGCGTTGGGCGTGAGTCGTCCGTAGCCGGTCCATGCTGCGAGGATCAGTGAGAACAGGACGCCGTAGGCGATCAAGAAGTTGGGGATGCTGCCGCACGAGGTGTTCGTGTTGCACGCGTCCTGCGAGAACACGGGAAGCTGAAGCCCCGCGAACACTCCGTCGGTGAGCGTGTCGCGGGCCACGGCCAGCGTGCGAAACCCCGGAAGCAGCGGCGCGAGAAAGCTGTGGGCGCGCTCACCGGACTTGGCGCCTCCCAGGTTGTCGGAGAACAGGGCGCCGACGATCGCGGTCACGACCCAGGCTGCGTAGCACGCCAGCCATCGGGCAGCGTTTGTCTGTTGCTGGGCCTTTGTCGTGGCCCAGGTGATCGCGGCCGCTCCGCAGAGGGCAGCCACGGACGCCGCGACGAGGATCAGTGTCGGGACGATCGGTGCCGATGGTGTGGTCTGTGTGTAGGAGAAGGCGACGATGGGCAGCGCGAGCGCCAGCACGAGGGTGGCGTGCACGCCGAGGCGTGCGGCCGGGGTCCGGAGGAGGCCGGGGCGTCCGTGCAGGATGCGCCAGGTCACGCCTGCCGTCACGGCCAGGCCGACGTAGAGCAAGGCGTTGAGGGTGACGAACCCGAGCCCCATCGTCACCAAGGCCAACGTCCACAGCGGTGCCTTGCGGGGGCTCCACATGATCAGCAGTGCCGCGCACGGCGCGATGATCCCGACGAGCCGCCCCGGATGCGCCAGCGCGATCACCGGCTGGCCGCCGCCGACGATCGTGACGTAGACCCAGGGATAGATCGCCAGCGTCGATCCGAACACGGCTGCGGCGGCCAGCGATCCGGCGAGCGCCTTTCGTCGCCGCGCGACGCGATGGACGATGCCGTAGACCAGACACAAGAAGCCCGCAAGGGCGACGCTCTGGGTGAGGTAGAACGGGAACCAGAGATCGCCGTCGCCTCCGTCGGAGAACATCAGCGGGGCGTTGAACAGCCACTCGTCGGTCTGCGTCTTCCAATGAATGAGATATTTGACAACTGACCCCGTTTGAAACTGGAACTGGCCCGCTTTCAGGTAGTAGACGATCGAGTCCTGGGTGAGGTGGAAGACGCCCTGCTGGAGCCGGTGAACCGCCGCCACGACGACCATCAGCACGGCGATGCTCACCGCGACCGTGAGGCCGTCGCGGCGCGGGGGTCGCAGCTGCAGATTGCGCGCTCCGGCGATCAGGCTGTGTCGGTGCAGGGCGATGGCCCAGGCCGGGATGGCGGCCAGCCCGATCCAGGAGGCCGTCACCAGCGGCACCGCGGTGAACAGCAGCTGCAGCGGCGCGAGCGTCATGAGGTACCCGGGCAGAAAGCCGGCCAGCCACCGCACGGGCACCGGCCACTCGTCCTCACCGCGGATCGCCGCGACGAGTCGGGTGCCGATCGCCATCGTCGAGGCGATGTAGATGACCTCGAAGATCATGGTCAGCAGCCAGGACCGATGGGCGAGATCCGCGCTGAACGGATCGATCGGCGGAAAGGCGATGAATTGCGGCAACGTGCCGACCGCCTGAGGCAGATAGACATTGCTCAGGTACGCCCGAAGTCCCGCGAAGGTCGCTTGCTGCTCGGACGTGACGACGACGATCAGGACGATCAGCAGACCGACGCCGAGGACGATCAGCGGAAGCGCGTCGGCCGGCCGTGTTCGCCGCCGGGCAGCCGCGACCGGCTCGGGCTTCGTGAGCATCGGTGGTGCCTACCGGACGACGTCGTTCGGCGCCAGAGCCACCCGGCACGGCATCAGGTGGTGCTCGACGAGTGGTGCGAGGTGACAGGCGCAGCCTCGGGCCTGCGGGGGCTGCGCCGAGCGCGCACGAGGAGCACGGCGCCGAGACCGGTGAGTCCGAGGAGACCGAGGAGCGTGACGAGCCGTCCGACCATGACCGGCCACGGGTGCGCGGTCGTCACGACGATGCGTGCGGCGCCGGGCTTGGCACCGGCGGCGATCTCCAGGAAGGCGTCCCCGTAGCGATCGCGCGCGACGAGTCGTGCGCCCGAGATGTGGATGAGCGGGGGAAACGCCTTGAGGTTGGATATGACGACCTCCCCGGGCTGGGCCTTGACCGTGGCCTGGGCGCGATCCTCCCGCTCGGCCGGCGTCGGGGAGAACGCCACGATCGTGAAGGCGGGGTCCGGGGTCTGCAACGGCACGCGGGCGTCGACATAGTCTTGCGTCCCCACGAGGAACTCGCTCCTGAGGTACGGCGAGGCGGTCGCGAGTTGTGGCCCGTCCGCCGGTGGCTGCTTGATGGGCTGCCGGATCTGCCCGTTGGCCTGCACCACCGAGATGGCAAGCACGGGCACGATGGCCCAGGCCCACAGCCGGTGGCGCGGTCCAGCACGCTGCGCCAGGACCAGGGTGGCGATCAGCGCGCCGCAGAGGGCGAAGACGATGTAATCCTCGAGGCGGACCGGGTCCTGCAGCATGTCGTAGGGGTGCGGGAGGCCGAGCAGCACCGAGCCGCTGGTCATCAGCGCCCATGTCGCGACCGCCATCACGAGGAGCAGCAGCGACGCTCGCAGCCAGGGGGCGTTGCGGCTCGGCCGCAGGAGGATGAGCCCGGCGACGACCCAGCCGGCGGCAAGCAGCGGCAGCTGCGCCGCGAAGCGCGTGTAGTCCGGCTCGACGGGCGTGCGGCCGAGGCCGAGCACATGCTCGGCGGAGACCCACTTCATGCTGTAGTCCAGCAGCCCGTGCGCGCTCGCCACGTCGCTGGCGATGTTGGTGTGGGATTGGTAGACGGCCGCCGGCAGCAGGAACCAGGCGTTGACCATGATCGCCGGCACCACCACGACCGCGATGCGCAGGAGCCCGCGGCGGGTGATCAGCGCGCGCAGCGGGGCGATGACGACGAGCGCCGCACCCGCGGCGATGACCAGCATGGTCGTCGCCCACACCAACGTCAGGCTGTGGCTTCCTGTGTAGAGCACGGCGCTGATGGCCAGGGCCAGTGCCGGAAGTGGTCTCAACTGGTCGGCGCGCAGGATCGAGCAGGTCGCCGCGAGGCCGAGCACCAATGCCCCCGAGGCGATCACCTGCCCCCAGGCGCCGAGGAAGTAGGCCGATGCGATGCACCACGGCGAGGTGATGAAGACGACGCCGGGAACGTGCGATGCCCATGGCCCGAGCCCGGCCTGACGCGCCAGCCAGAACCAACCTCCGTAGGCCATCGCGAACGCCAGCAGCCACGTAGCGAGGTAGGCGGCGTCATGTCCGACCACAAGCGCTACCGCCCCGGTGATCGTGTACAGCGTGCCGCCGTAGAACGCGAAATGCGGATCGAAGACTCCGGCCGCGTCGTGTGCGAACAGCGACGGCAGGCCGTGTGCCCGCAACGACCCCTCCTGGTGCCAGGCGTACCAGAGGTGCACGAACCAGTCGGTGAAGTAGAAGACCTTTGCGTTGGTCAAGGGCCAAGCGCAGATCCCGATGATCACGGCCGCGAGGGCGACGCCCAGGATGACGGTCGACAGCCGCGACGACCTTTGCACCTGCGGGGCTTTGTCGACTGCCGTCGGCACTTCCGTGGCAGGCATTGCCATCGCTCAGCAGAGCCCCACGGGTTCACCGATGGTGAGCGACTCGCTGAGGGTGGCGGACATCGTGCGACTTCGAGTCTCTCAGCGCTCACCAGAGCCGGCCGGCAGGTCTGAGGCGGCGCTCCCGTCGAGGTCCTCCCCGTTTGGGTGGCGACGCGGACGATGTCTTCGACCCGGGTTCGGAGAGACGTCGAAGTTGTCGGCGACGTCGGAATAGTTCTGTGGCCCGGACTATCGAAGAGCCGCGAATAGCATCGGGCGTCGCACCGAGCCGACCTCCCTGGCCGTGCTTCTCAGATCCGCCGGGTCGCCACCGAAATCCGGGGTGATGGCCCGTTGTGCCGTCAGGCAGGGCTCTTTAGTAGTCGTCGCTAAGGGCTCAACGATTAGTGAAGGATTGTCGTGTTTTCCAGGTCGTCTTTGCGTTGATGTGCTACTCCAAAGCATGTCTCGTGAGCAATAACGGCGGTTTTGGCTGTTGACAGGGTCGGGGTGGCCGGCTCTACTGAGTCTCGTCGAGGCGTTGGTCTGCGAGACCCGGTTGGGGATCGATCGGAGTTGCCGACCAGCGCTTGTGTCCTGAGCGAAAGGAGCGGGGCGCGAGCATCTGAAGCAGGGTTGTGTTGGTCTGCTGTTGGCGCGGGATCCTGGCGCCGGCCGGACCCTTTCTCAGCGGCCCCAAGGCGCATGGCTGTTGCTGATGTGCCGGTGGGGTCAGCCAATTCATCCTGGCGTGATCGTCAGGATTCACAAGGAGTTTTTGATGAAGAAGTTCTCTCGGAAGAGCCTGTTGCTCTTCGGCGTGATGCTGGCGGTGTCGGCGTTTGCCATGCCGTCGATGGCTTCGGCGGCAAGCTGGTCGCCGGTCAATTCGACTCATGACCTGTTCTCGAGCAATCTCTCGTTCGCCTCCCACGGTGGGCCGCTTGGGGTGGCCGGGTCGTCGTGTGCCGGTTCGGAGTTCATGGCTCATGTGGCCAGCATCCAGACGCTGGTGATCACTAGCGGGCGGTTCAGCAACTGCACGGGAACGGGCGGCGCCCGCACTTGCGTCGCGACCCCGACGTTCACTGGGCAGTGGCAGGCGACTGCGATCTCAACTACGAACATCCAGATCCACAACGTCGTTGTCGACGTCTCGTTCTCGGGTGTGTCGGGCGTCTGCGCGGCCAATGGCGCTCAGGTCCTGCTGACTGGGACTGTGGCAGGTGGCGCCACGTGGAACGCCAGTAACAACACCGCGAATTTTGCGAACGCGACCGGTCTGACGGCCCACTTCCTGGGCACGGGCGTCTCGTCCACGACGACTGTGAACGGCTCGTTGCGTGCCACTTCTGGCACGTTGCGGATGTTCGACTGATCTGTTTGGTTCATTGTAGTAGTTCGTAGGTTTGTGGCGCCGGGGCCGTCGCTTTTAGTGGCGGCCCCGGTCGCATAAGTGGGCAGGCGTTAGGAACGCGATGTTTTTTAGTGTGGTGCGGGGTTAGGGGTTGACGGCGGGAAACGCGGTCGTGTAGGAATGTTTTGGGGTTTTAGGGTTTTCGGGTCTTGTGTGTTGATGAGGAGGGGTTGGGTGCTGGGTTTCTCGGTGGCTGCTGCTGGGTCGGGGCGTGTGGTGCGTTTGGTGGTGGTCGTCGGGGTGCTGGTGTGTGGGAGTTGTTGGTGGGGTGTGGGTTCGGTGTGGGCGACGACGGGGCATCGGTTTGCTGATCGGTTTTCGTTGTCGGCTGGTGCGGCAGGGATTGGGGTGGCGGCGTCTTCGGGGAATGTCGTGACGCTTGACGGTGATGGGGCTCCTCCGCGGGTGGAGCAGTTCGATGGTGCTGGTGGGGCTGCGGGGTCGTTTCCGATTGCGGACGGGTATCGGCCGTCGGCAGGGGTTGGCGTTGGTGCCGATGGTTCGTTGTATGCGTTGGCGTTCGGCGGGGATGCGGGTGCCCCCGCGGGGGTGTTGCGGTACCCGGCATCGGGGAGCCCGACGGGGATTCCGTTGGGGGTGATCGATGGTGCTGTTGAGGGGTTGGGAATCAATGTCTTTGGTTGTGCTGCGGGGCCGGCGGTCGATCCGGTGGATGGGTCGGTGTGGGTTGCGGCGACCGACGTGAACACCCAGCAGCAGGTGATCGCGCAGTTCAACGGGGCCGATGGGTCGTTCATCAGGTCGTTCAACGGGGCGGACTCGCCGGATGGTGTGTTGACCTGTCCGAGTAGCTTGGCGGTTGACAACGCCCATCGGGTGTACGTGGTCGACAATGGTCATGTCGATCGCTACAGCGATCAGGGGGTGTTCGGGGCTCGGGTCGAGGACTCGGCGAGCAGCAACCGGGGGTTGCCGTTGGCGGTGGCCGCCGATCCGGTCTCGGGTGAGGTGTATGTGGCCGAGGCGGGCCAGGCCGCGCCGCAGGTCACCCAGTTCACCGCGGGCGGCGACTCGGTGCTCGACACGTTCGATGTCTCGAGCAATGTGCATGGCGTTCGAGCGATCGCCGTCAACGGGACGGGGACGGTCTATATCGCCGATGCGACCGATCCGGTGGTCGAGCGGTTCGTGCCGTTTGCGGGTCCGACGGTCACGACCGATCCGCCGAGCGATGTTGAGGCGCGGTCGGCGACGCTGAACGGTTCGATCATTCCCGAGGGTGCTTCGAGCTATCACTTCGAGTACAGCGCCGACTTCAGCTACGGAACGCGCACCCCCGAGGTCTCCGTCGGTTCCGGGAAGCTCGGCGGTCGCGGCCACCGCCCACATCGAGGGCCTGAGCCCGAACTTGGGCTATCACTATCGGATTGTCGGTCGGAACGGGTTGGGTTCGATCGTTGGTCCTGATCAGCTGTTGACGACGGCGACGGCGCCGCCGACGTTGGATCCATCGCCGCCGTTTGCGGCGGCGATCACGCCGCGCAGTGCTCGTTTGTTCGGGTCGGTCAACCCCAACAGAAACGGGTTTGTGGGGTGGAGCATCGAGTACGGGACGACGACGGAGTACGGGACGACGGCGTCGGCGCAGACCTCGGAGGGGAGGACGTCTTGCGGTTTCGGTGCTGCATGTGGTGGGGCTGATCTGTCGATCGTTGCGTCGGTGGAGGGGTTGGAGCCCGGGACGCTGTATCACTTCCGTGTGGTGTCTGGCGGGCTGCAAGGCATTGATCAGACGTTCATCACGGCTCCGGCGGCGGCGGCGGGTGCCATTGATGTGACGGCCCTGCGCGCGACGCTGCGCGGGACCATCGACCCGCATGGGGTCGCCACGACCTATCACTTCAACTACGGGCCCACGACCGCCTACGGCTCCAGCACACCCGAGGTCGATGGTGGCCACGGTAACGGTGAAGGGCTGGTGACCCAGAAGATCACCGGCCTGCAGCCCTCGACGACCTATCACGTCCAGGTCGTGGCCAAGAGCGATGATGGGGTGGTCCGCAGCGGTGGCGACGGCCTGTTCACCACGCCGCCGGCGCCGACGGCGACCGCGCCGTACACGACCGGGGTCTCGACCAGCACGGCGACGTTGAACGGGACGGTAACGACGTTCGGCGCGGCCGGTAGCTATCACTTCGAGCTGTCGGCCTTGGACGGCTCCTATCAGGTGGTGACCGATGAGCGGGCGTTGGCCGGGACGGCCGACGCGCAGCCGGTGAGCGTCGTGGTGTCGGGGCTGCCGGCGGGCAAGACGTTCGGGGTCCAGCTGGTCGTCAGCGCCAACGACGCCAGCGAGTACAGCGATCTGATCACCTTCGGGACCGCACCGGTCCCACTGGTCGCGCCGATCGGGCCCGACATCGATCCAACGACGGTCGTCGGCTGCGGTGCACCGCACATCGACCCCTACAACAAGCGGCCGAAGCCGGGTGAGGTGATCACGATCACCGGCCAGGATCTCGGGCTGAGCGGCACCGTCACCGTCGGTGATGAGTCCTTCACCCCGACCGAATGGTCCCAAACCGGGTTCAAGGTCCAGGTACCCGACGAGGCCAAGGGGACGTTGGCGCTGACGGCCAGTTGTGGTCGGGTGTCCAACACGATCGCCGTCGCGGTCTTCGAGGAGCCCGACAACCGGTTCTCGGTTCCCAGCCGATCGACGGCCGCCACGGCGGCCAGGTTGGTCGTGCGGGTGCCGGGCCCGGGCAAGATCGAGATCTCCGGTGCACGGGTCACGGCTTCCAAGACGACGGTCAAGAAGGCCGGTGGTGAGGTCACGATCACCGTCAAGCTCAACGCCGCAGGGGCCAAGGCACTGCGCAAGGCCAAGACGCACAGGTTGCGGGTCGGGGTCGGTGTGCGGTTCACACCGGCCGGTGGCATGCCCGCGTCGAAGTCGTTGACGGTGACCTTCCAGCGGAAGGCGGGCCGTTAGATGACCCGCCGAACCCCAATCTCGAACGTGTGGCGCCACAGTCGTGGCGTCCAGATGGATGGCCACGGCCTCAAGGAGCACCACATGTCGCAGTACCCGTCGGTGTCGGGCGTGGGGGCGATGGCGGGTCCTCGATTGCTGGAGGAAGTCGGGGTGCGTGCCGTGGCGCGCACGATGGCGGTGTTGGCGGTGTTGGCGGTTTGGCTGGTCACGCTCGGTGACGCGTCCTCAGCGCGGGCCGACGGATGTGTCAACGCGGTGCTGAGGATCCAGAACAACTCCGAGGCGCTGCCCGGTTGCCGAGCCTATGAGATGGTCAGCCCCCCCTACAAGGAGGGCTTCACCATCATCCCGCAGACCTATAGCGATGACGGGGACGCGGCGGCCTTTACCTCGACCGGCGTTATCACCGGCGGTGAGACGGGATGGATCAACAACCAGTATGTCGCGACGCGGTCTGTGGCAGGCTGGACGACGGTCGCCCCCAACCCACCGACGAGCCTCTATGACTCGGCACAGAATTACGGTGCCGACGCGCTGTCGGCCGATCTGCATCGGGCGCTGTGGAAGAGCCAGCGGCGTGTCGCTCCGGTCGATGACACCCAGGTACCTACTACCTGACCGGTCTGGACGGCTCGATCACCCGCGTCGGTCCGGGACCCGTCCCCGGTCTCGACGAGGCCCCGTACACCCAGGCGGTCTCGGCCGACCTCAGCCACATCCTATTCGCCCACGGCGCCACGGGATCGGGACGCCCTGACCTGGCGGCGTTGTATGAGTTCGTCGGGACGGGGCACACGGGTCCGGGGCGCCCGGTCAGTGTCGACAATCACGGCCAGCAGGTGCCGTCCGAGCCCCTGGCCGAAGCGTGTCCGCTGGGTATGTCGGTCGACGGGCGGGTCATCTTCTTCGGGTCGGGGTGTAACGGCAAGGTGTGGGCGCGGGTTGGGGGCTCGGCGACGGTCGCGGTCTCCGGCTCTGAGTGCACCCGCACCGGTGGCGATCCGGGTGGGGCGTGTAACGGTGCGAGCCCTGCCCAGTATGTGGGGTCTGCGGTTGACGGGTCGCGGGCGTTCTTCACCACCGATCAGCAGCTGGTCAACGGTGACACCGACACGACCACCGATCTGTATGCCTGTGACATCCCCGACGGTGCGCCCGCACCGGTCGCAGACGCCAACCCCTGCTCGGCGTTGCGCGAGATCTCGGGCGTCACGAGCTCGGCACGGGTGCAAAGCGTTCCGGCGGTCTCCAAGGACGGCTCACGGGCCTACTTCGTGGCCAACGGCGTGCTGGCCGACAACCTCGGCACCAGCGATGCCCCCGCGATCGATGGCGGCGACAACCTGTACGTGTGGAGCACCGATGCGGCGCATCCGGCCGGGCAGATCAGGTTCGTGACAAATCTGGCCGGTGGAGGCATCGCGAACGCCCAGATGACCGCGGACGGTCGCTATCTGGTGTTCGGGTCCTCTGCCGGGTTGATCACGGCGGGGCCAGGGGTCGACACCGATGGTGCGGCGGACCTGTATCGGTATGACGCGGTGACCGGGGCGCTGGTGCGGGTCTCGACCGGGGCCTCGGGCAGCGGTGGCGACACCCCGGGCATGGACGCCACCGACAGCGGGGGCGGGGCCATGACCGCCGATGGCTCGATGGTCGTGTTCGCCACCGACGAGGCGCTGTCAGCTCAGGACGTAGACGGTGTCTCCGATGTCTATGCGTGGCATGACGGCCAGGTGTCGTTGATCTCCGACGGTCGCGCCGGGGGGCGGTCGGCCAGGGTGACGCCGTCAGGGCGTGACATCTTCTTCTTCACCAGTGGGCGCTTGACGGCATTGGATGGTGATGTCAATGAGGACATCTACGATGCTCGAGTCGGTGGCGGGTTTGATCTGACCCGGCCGGTGCCGTGCTTCGGTGACAGCTGCCGGGCCCGGCCGAACCCGGTGCCAGGCCTGGCCGGCCCGTCCGGAGAGGGGTCGGGGGATGGTGGCGATGCTGTAGCTCCGGGGTTCTCGGTGGGGAAGGTGAGCGCGGCCCAGCGACGAGGGCTGGCCCAGACGGGCAGGTTGGCGCTCGTGGTCAAGTTCAATACGCCGGGGGTCGTGACGATATCGTGCAGCGTGACCGGCCTGCCCGGCGCGGTCAGGTCGGTGCGTAAGAGCGTCGGGGTGGCGGGGACGGTGAAGCTGACGGTGGTTCTGTCGAAGAAGGCACGTGCGCGGTTGGCGGCGCGTGGTCGTTTGTCAGTGGGGTTGGTGGTCCGTCATTCCAAGGTCGCGCTGAGCCGATCGATGACGCTGCGCCTGACACACACCAAGACCAAAGCCAAGAAGGCCAGGGCGGGGTCGGTGACGGACACCGAGCGAGCCGGTGCGGCCGAGAGGGGGTCGCGGTCATGAGTGGCCGGGTGGTTGATCGGATGTCTGAAGCGAGCAGAGGGATGTCGGTTGTGAGCTTGGGTTGTCGTGGTGGGGTTCGGACGTCGGTGGTGTTGGTGGTGTTGGTGATGTCGATTATGGGGTCGGTGCTCGCGCCACGGCCGGCGCTGGCGGCGCCGCCGCCGTTGCAGGTGCTGGACTTCACGGCTCGGTCGCTGGATGCGGCGGCCAACGACTACACGGTCGCGGGTGGCAACCCGTTTGAGGCGATGTCGTCGTTTCACTTTCCCACCGTTGACGGGCAGGTCGATGACGTGCGGTCGTTGTTCATCGATCTGCCGTCGGGGTTTCTCGGCAACCCGGCCGCGGCTGCGCGGTGCCCGTTTGCCCAGATGAAGAACGGCGACGGGAGTCTGCCGGACTGCCCCGCAGAGAGCAGCGTCGGCACCATCGCGGTGAACTCGGTCCCCTACGACCTGTACAACATGATCCCGGCTCGGGGTTATCCGGCCGAGTTCGCCTTCAAGGTCGTCAACACGGTCGTGACGCTGTTTCCGGTGGTGCGTCCGCGTCCGGGGGTTGGCTACGGGGTGACGCTGGTCAGTCCCGGCGTGGAGAAGCTCCCTCTCCGGGAAGTCGAGGCGCGGTTGTACGGGGTGCCGGCGGATCGCGTGGTGGGTGGCAGTGGTGGTCGGGTGCGGTTGCCGTTCTTGTCGAATCCGTCTGATTGTCTGGTCGGGTCGCCGAGGACGAGCATCCTGGCGGATGCGTGGACGAACCCGGGACGATCGCTGGATCGCGGAGTGCGCGATTTCGGGTTTCCGGACACGAGCGATCCGGCGTGGAAGACGAACTCGTGGGTGTCTCCGCCGGTGACAGGGTGTGACAGCCCTGGGTTGGTGGCGCAGTTCCGGCCGAGCTTGGACATGCGGCCGACGCCGGTGTTGGGTACGACGCAGGCCGATGAGCCGTCGGGGTATACGGTGAAGTTGGATTTTCCGCAGAGCAATGATCCGACGGATTCGTCGTCGCGGTTTGATCCGTCGGTGCCGATGGCGCCGCCGTTGAAGGACACGTCGGTGACGTTGCCGGCGGGGGTGGCGATTGCTACGGGTGGTGCGGATGGGTTGGACGGCTGCTCTGATGAGGGGTCGGGGGATCAGGTGCATTACGAGACGACCGATCCGGTGTCGTGTCCGGATGGGTCGAAGGTCGGGTCGGTGGTGGCGACCTCGCCGTTGCTGGTTCAGCACGAGCCGGGCAGTGATGCGGTGATCGGTGCTGATCCGGTGGGTGGGGATGTGTTCATCCTCAAGCCGCATCCGGGTGATCTGGATCCGGCCGGTAATCAGGATGGTGTTTTTCGGTTGTTGTTGCAGGTCGATTCGCGCAAGTACGGGATCAACGTCAAGATTCCCGGTGTGGTGACGGCGGATCGCAGCACGGGCCGGTTGGTGGCGCGGTTTGAGAACAACCCGCAGTTCCCGCTCAAGCATGTCGAGCTGACGTTCATGGCCGGTGATCGTGCGGCGCTGGCCAATCCGCAGTCGTGTGGGTCGGCGACGACGGGTGGGTTGTTTGTGCCATGGTCGCGGGGTGGGACGCGTGTGCCTGATGGTGTTGTGGTGCCGGGCACCCCGGACGCGACGGCTTCCTCGAGCTTTGATGTGAGTTGGGACGGGCGAGGCGGGGCGTGTCCGTCGAGCCTGCCGTTCGCTCCGACGATGACGGCGGGTGCAGCCGGTACGCAGGCGGGCTCGTCGAGCCCGTTTACGTTCGATCTCAGTCGTGAGGATCGCACGGACGTGATCAGCGGCCTGAGCGTGGGCCTGCCGGGTGGGTTGTTGGCGGCGGTCAAGAACGTGGCGCTGTGCTCGGATGCCGATGCTGACGCCGGCAACTGTCCGGTCGCTTCGTGGGTCGGGTCGGCGACCGTCGCGGCTGGGTCTGGCAATCGCCCGTTCTATCTGTCGGGTCAGCCGGTGTGGTTGACCGGTCCGTACAAGGGCGCGCCGTATGGGTTGGCGATCGCGGTGCATGCGGTCGCGGGTCCGTTTGATCTCGGAACGGTCGTGGTGCGCCAAGCACTGCAGATCGATCCCGATGATGCGCACGCGACGGTGGTCAGCGATCCGATCCCGACGATCCGTGACGGTGTTCCGTTCCGGGTGCGGCGGATCCATGTGGCGGTCAACCGGCCGGGGTTCGTCCAGTTGCCGACCTCGTGTGAGCCAAAGACCATCACCGCAACGGTGTCCTCGCCCAGCGGCCAGACGGCGAACCTGTCGGCGCCGTTCCGCGCCGGTGGCTGTGGCAAGTTGCGGTTTGCGCCGAAGCTGGCGATCAAGCTGACCGGTGCCAAGGAGGCCAGGGTCGGTGGTCATCCTGGTGTTGAGGCTCTGGTGACCCAGACGCCGGGTGAGTCGGGGCTCAAGAGCCTGACGGTGACGCTGCCACTGAGCCTTGCACTGGATCCCAACAATGCCGAGAGCGACTCGCTGTGTGAGTACGCCGATGGCTTGAAGGATCAGTGTCCGGCCAAGTCGGTGATCGGGACGATGACGGCGGTCAGCCCGTTGCTGAAGGCGCCGTTGAGTGGGAAGGTCTATTTCGTCAAGGGCGTGCGGACCGATCCCAAGAGCGGCCGACAGATCCGGACGTTGCCGACGTTGCTGATCGAGTTGCGTGGTGAGGTCAGCATCAACCTGCGGGGCACCAACTCGGTGCCCGACAACAAGCACCTGACCACGACGTTCGCGGCGATCCCGGATGCTCCGATCAGCTCGGCGCTGCTCAAGCTCAACGGTGGCAAGAAGGGCATCTTGGTGGTGACCGATGGTCATGACGACCTCTGCTACACGCCGCAGAAGCCGTTCCAGGCGGCCGTCGCGCAGAGCGGCAAGCGCCTGGACACCGCGACGACGCTGACCGCGCAATGCCCGTTGGCGGTCGTCTCGCGCACGTTCTCCAAGACGAGCGTTCGAGTACGTGTCAGCGGCATCGGCCCGGGCAGGCTGACCGTCTCCGGGCCGGGCCTGCAGACCAGTCGCAGGACGATCGGCTCGGCGACCAGCGCCGTCGTGACGCTCAAGCTCACCGCCAGGGGCCGAAAGCTGCGAAAGGCCGGCCGCGACATCCGGGTCAGGGCCGCCTTCGTGGCCAAGGGCGCCAAGAGCCCGAAGATCGCCTACTCCCCCAAGCCCAAGAAGGGCTGACCCACCCGGGGCGGGGCGCGGGCCAACAACATCTGGCCCGCGTCCCGCCCCCACCCCAACACCACCACGGCTTCTCGGCCCCACCTGCCGGTGCGGTGCTCAGAAGGAGTCAACGCTGTGACGCCCCGGGTTGGATTCCAACCAACGACCTGCGGATTAGAAGTGCGCTGCTCCATCCGGCTGAGCTACAGGGGCTAGACCACACCTCCAGCGTCGTCCGGTCACATAGGTCACTGCCCAGTGTCACCGGCAAGAGCACGGCCTGGGCCAGGATCCTCGCGGAGCCCGAGCCCGAGCCCGTCGACCAGCACCGTGCCGCCAATAGCCCAGCGATGCCGAGAGTGCGAAGGCGACCAGGACCGAAAGCAGGTAGGGCACGCCGACCAGCACCCCGGCGGTGTTAGCCGCCGAAGTACGTCGCGGCGTTGAACATGCCGACCCACCCAAAGCGCGCAGCTCGCGAAGCCTGTTCCCAACCCAGGTTCTACCGGCTCACCCCGCTCCGCCTCTCTGACACGACACAAGGTACCCCGGCCCTGCACGTGGGTCGGGGTGATGCCGACAGCACAAGCCTGGCTGTGCTGGGGCCGGGCACCACCACGACCCCAGCACAGCCTACAAATTCCGACAGAGCCAAGGGATTAGTCGAACAACCTCAACGTACTAGTAGTGTCACGCAGCTGGCCGTTCAGAGTCGTCGTGGACGAGACGCCGACTCCCAGGTAGTGGGCCGTCAGTCCGGTCGCATTTGCAAGATTCACGGTGTTGTTGGCGGGGTTCCACGTGGCGCCGCCCGACAGAGTCCCAGTCAACAGGAGCCTGGCTCCATTGGCTGCGCAGACGCCCGACGCACCCGAGAACGAGATGTCGAGAACGACGTTGTGGATCTGGATGTTGGTAGTCGAGACCGGAGTCGCCTGCCACTGTCCAGTGAACGTCGGGGTCACCAGGCAGCTGCTGGCCCCTCCCGTTCCCGTGCAGTTGCTGAACCGCCCGTTAGTGATCACCAGCGATTGGGCGCTGGCCACATGAGCCATGGACTCCCAACCGGCACACGACCACCCAGCCGCCCCAAGGGGCCCACCGTGGGTGGCGAACGTGAGATTGCTGGAGAACAGCTCATGAGTCGAATTGACCGGCGACCAGGTTGCCGCCCAGGCCATCGACGGCACGACAAACGCCGATACCGCCAACGTCACACCGAAGAGCAACAAGCTCCTCTGAGAAAGCTTCTTCATCAAGAACTCCTTGTGAATCCCGACGATCACGCCGGGATGAATTGGCTGACCCGCTGGCACGCTGGCAGCAGCCATGCGCCGCGGGGTCGCTGAGAACGGGTCTGCCCAGCGCCAGGATCCCACGCCAACGGCAGATCAACGCAAGGCTGCTGAAGATGCCCGCGCCCGGCTCCTTTCGCTCAGGACACAAGCGCTGATCGGCAACTCCGAGCGATCTTAAACGGCTCACAGATCAACGCCCCTCGATGGTCGCAGTAGAGCCCAGCAACCCCGACCCTGTCAACCGCCAGAACCGACGTTTCTCCCTCTCGGATGTGCTTCAGCGCGGCGTGCGAGCGTAAAGGCGCCTGCAAAGCGCAGCAATCCTTCGCGTGAGTCCGACCTGTACCAGCGAGCACTAAAGAACCCTGCCCAGCGGCACAACGGGCTATCTTCCCGAATGGTCCGCGTCGCGCCTTGCGGCTGACCATGCGCCACGGCGACGATGGTCGTATCTCGTCCTAGCGGTAGGGGCGGGCACCCTCGACCGGGACGTACTCCAGCGCAGCGTGGTCCCACCTGCCCAGGTCGGCTGCCGCCTCGTAGGTGGTCTGCAAGAACCCCAACAAGGTCGCGTCGGGGTCGGTGGCCGTGCGGACCGCCTCGTAGGGAAGTAGGAACTGGCGGTGCTCCGTGGAGTAGAAGGCCGCCTCAGGCGTCACCGGCGCGGCACCGTAGCCGTCGGGCTCGGGGTAGGCATAGGCGTAGAACGCGCCTTCCTCGCCGCCGCCCGGCCAGAAGCCGCAGCTGGCCAGCTCGTGCGAGTAGCCCTCGACCATCACCCAGTCGCCGCAGTTGGGTGCGCCCCCGGGATGGCGCGGTGCGGTCCGGCCGGAGAAGCGCGTCACAGCCAGGTCCATGGCGCCCCAGAAGAAGTGCACCGGGCTGACCTTGCCGCTGAAGCGCGACCGGAACGCGGTCATGACCCGGTCGGCCTGGACGAGCTGGCGCCAGAAGAGCTGCGCCGCGGCGGGGTCGTAGCTTGCGTGCTCGGTGTCCTCGGCGAACGGGATGGCGTCCTCGATCTCGACGGGTACAGGCCAGATCGGGATGTCGAGCCCCAGTGACGCCAGCGCATCCATGACCTCCGCGTAGAACGTCGCGACCGACTTGGGTTCCAGCGCGATCTCGCGCTGCTCGCCGCCCTCGACGGTGATGCGGAGCCGCTGAACGCAGAAGTCGAACTCGATCTCGAAGGTGCGATGGCCGGCGGGCATCGACGACGTCGTCAGCCCGCGCGGCGTCACGTACAGCGTGACCTGCCACCAGTGGTTGATCATCGGCGCCTGTGCCAGGCGGATCTTGCCGATGACCTGCGTCCAGCGATGCAGCGTCTCGCGCGTCGCGGTCCAGTCGTCGACGCGCAGCGTGGGCCATGCGCTCTCGGTCATGACCACGAGCCTACGCCGCAGGCGGTGTCACCGCAGGCGGTCGGCGAGTCCTGAGGCGCGGTCGATCGGTCGCTCAACGGCCGCGCGGACCGTCATCTCGTCGCCGACGAGGATGATCGCGCGGCGCGCCCGCGTGATGCCGGTGTAGAGCAGCTCACGGGTGAGGATCCGGGATCGTTGCTCGGGCAGCAGGATCGCGACCGTCCCGAACTGCGAGCCCTGGCTCTTGTGGATCGTCATCGCGTGGACGGTCTCGACATCGCCGAGGCGCGAGGGGGTGATCTCGAGCGGCGCCGGATGGCGGTCGAACGTGACGGCGCGGTGATCGGCATGCTGGACGACAACCCCGAGGTCGCCGTTGAAGATCCCGAGCGAGGCGTCGTTGGCGGTCACGAGGACCGGCCGGCCGACGTACCACTCGTCGTCGCGGTCGCGTGCCGGCGTGGTCCAGCGCTCGACCTGGCGGTTCCAATGGCTCACGCCGTGTGCCCCGCGGCGATGGGCCAGCAGCAGGCGGAAGCCGCCGAGCGCGTCGAGCGCCGCGCGGGCATCACCCGCATGCGCCGCGGCACGGGTCGCTTCGGTCGTCGCGATCGCCGCGGTGCGCACCGGTGAGAGGTCGGTTTCGGGCGCGGCCGGGTCGGCCTCGATCCAGTGGATGTCATCGGGGTTGGACCGCAGCGCCTGCACGACGGCGTCGGCGTCCCCGTCGTGGATGGCGGCCGCTACGGCGGCGATGCCGCCTCCGTACCGATGCTCGTCGGTCAGCGTGACCGTCACCGGGTGCAGCGGCGCCTCGGTCGCGGTGGCGGCCTGCACGAGGTCGCCGAGGACCGTGCCCGCCTCCACCGAGGCGAGCTGACCGGGGTCACCGACGAGGACGAGGCGCGCGTCGGGGCGCAGCGCCTCGAGCAACCGAGCCATGAGCGTCAAGGACACCATGCTGGTCTCGTCGACGACGACGAGGTCGTGTGGCAGGCGGTTGGAGCGGTCATGGCGGAAGCGGCTGGCCGAGCCCGGGCGCCAGCCGAGCAGACGATGCAGGGTGGACGCCTGGAGCCCGGCGATCGCCGGGCGCACCGGTGCGGCGAGCTTGTCGCCCATCGTCGCGAGCTCGTCCGCGACGGCCTCGGTCAGGCGGGCCGCCGCCTTGCCGGTTGGCGCCGCCAGGCCGATGTGCAGCGGTGCGCCGGCGGCGAGGGCCAGCTCGGCGTGCAACGCGACCACGCGGGCGATGGTGGTGGTCTTGCCGGTGCCCGGACCGCCGGCGAGGATCGCGAGCCGGTGGCGGACCGCGACCTCCGCCGCGTCGCGCTGGCGGCCGGGCGTCTCGAACAGCCGAGCGAGCCGGTCGGCGAGCACGGCGTCGTCGACGACGGGCGGCGTGGCGCCCAGCAACGCGAGAAGGTCTGCGGCGACCTGGCGCTCGTCGCGCCAGTAGCGGTCGAGGTACAGCTGCGAGCCTTCGAGCACGAGCGGCGCGCCGTCGCCGGTCAGCGGGCTGTCATGCACCACAGCCGGCCACGCAGCCGGATCGGGCCAGGGCAAGGACGTGGGGTCGATCGCGACGTCGCCATCGCCCACCGCCCGGTCGGCGACCGTCGCGAGGTCGACACACGTGTGGCCGGTGCGCGGCGCCCGGACCGCCAGCGCGGCGGCGAGCAGCGCGGCATCGTCGAGGTCGCCGGCGAGCCGCGCGAGCAGGGCGGCGACGTGCGCGTCGGCACCGGCGACGATGCCGGCCTGGGCAAACGGCGCGAGCGCGGCCGGCGCACGGAGCGGCCGACGCCGGTCGAAGGCGTCGATCTCCGGGATCACGCTCATCCGTCGAACACCTCGCTGAGAGCGTCGAGCAGCTCGCCGGACGGTCGCCAGGCGACCACGCCGTCGCCCGGGTCGATGCCCGCGCCGATGCCTCGCACGAACAGGTAGGCGGCGCCGGCCAGGTCGCGGTCGGCGTCGTAGTCGGTCAGCCGCGCGCGCAGATGGCGGTGCAGCGCGACGAGGTAGATGAGGGCCTGCAGCAGGTAGTGCTTGTCCTGCATCTCGGCCAGCATCGTCACCTGGCCGTAGTCGGGCAGGCGGTTGGTCTTGTAGTCGGCCAGCGCGAAGCGCCACCGACCGCCGTCTGCACGCCAGCGGCAGACGAGGTCGATGCTCCCGGTGAGGTAGCCGCGGAACGGGGCGTCGAGCCCCGGGGTGGCGAGCAGGTCCGCGTAGGGGCGGACTGGGTCGTCGTCTGCGAGACGCTCCTGCAGGACCCGCGCGATGCGCCCGAGCGTCACCTGACCCGAGGGCTGGTCTCCTCCCGCCAGCGGCAGCTCGAACACCAGCTCGTCCAGACGGTCGGCGGGTGCGATCGTGGTGAGCGCGCGGCCGTCCAGGATCGGTCCGAGCGGCACGGCGAGCGCGGCGGCGAGCCCGGCCGCCACGGCGTCGATTCCGCCCAGGTCGACGCCGGCACGCGCGGTCGCGGCTTCCAAGTGCCCCAACAGCTCGGCGGGCAGGTCGTCGGCCGTGAAGTCCGCCTGCTCCAGCACGCGGTGGATGACCGTGCCGATCTCGCGCCCGGCGGGCATCCGCGTCAGCGCCGAGGCGGCCTCGGTCGTCGTCGCGAGCTCGTCGTCCTCGGCGACCGGTTCGTCGTCGAGCAGGCTCTCCTCCGCCTCGGTGCCGACCGGCACGCGGTGCTCCTTGGCGCCCGCCGCCAGCGCGGAGTAGGAGGTCCGGCGCCACGCGCGGTCCAGCGGGCGCGCGAACCGCCGCACCTCCAGCGCCGTCTCGGGCGCCGCCGGCGGCGAGAACGGGATGGCCGTGCCGGACGGCGCCGTCGCGACGCTCATCCGGCCCGGCACGCCGGCCGCGACCTGCTCCAGCGCGCCGGCCATCGCCTCGTCGGAGGGCGTCGCGTCGAGGCCGAGCCCGATGGCGCCGCGCGCGTCGCGATCGAGCAGCAGGCGGGTGAGCGGCGCGCAACTGGCCATCTGCGTGCCGGCCCACCACATGACCGTCTGGTGTCGGGCGCGGGTGAGCGCGACGTAGAGCAGCCGCAGCTCCTCGCCGCGCTCCTCGGTCATCTTGGCCATCACGTGGCGCTGGTACTCGCGCCCGAGGAGCCCGACGTCGAGGAGCCCGACGTCGAGGCCGCGCCCGCCGGACGCGTCGTGGAACGCCGCCGGCTGGTCCTGCTGGGGCCGGAACACGTCCCAGAGGTCGGGGAGATACACGATGGGGAACTCGAGGCCCTTGGAGCGGTGGACCGTGAGCACCTGGACGGCGAGGTGGTCGGACTCGAGCCGGCGCGCGTGGTCCTGATCGGCGTCGCTGACGCGCGCATCCGCGATCCGGCGACGCAGCCACGTCGCCAGCGCGGTCGCCCCGAGGCCGTCGGTGGTGCCGGCGCGATGCAGCAACTCGGCGACGTGCCGCAGGTCCGTCAGCGCGCGCTCTCCACCCGCGGACCCCAGGACCCGAGCCGGAAGCTGCTCGCCGACGGTGATCGCCTCGGCCAGTGCTGCCACGCCCTGCGTGCGCAGCAGCCGCGCCCAGCGGTGCAGCCGGCCATGGATGCCCTCGAGATCGGCCGGCGTGGCGGCGGCGAGGCGCTCGGCGTCCCACCCGAGCAACGGCGTGAGCGCGGCGACGCGGGCGGCGCCCTCGTACGCCGGCCGCTCCAGCGCTTCGAGCAATCGGAGCCAGTGCGTCGCGGCGGCGGTGTCGAACACGTTCCCGGCGCCGGCGAGCACGACGGGGACGCCGAGGCGCTCGAGCTCGCGGTAGACCCGCTGGGCGTTGTCGGACTTGCGGCACAGGACGGCGACGTCGCCGGGCGCCAGCGACCGTCGCACGCCGTCGTGCTCGACCTCGGCGCCCGACGCCAGCAGCGCGCTGAGGTCTCGGGCGCAGTCCGCCGCGACCGCGTCGCGCGCACTGTTGACCTGCACGACGCCGGTCTTGGCGGTGCGGGCGATGTTCGGGGCGTGGCGGTCGAGCACGCGCAGGCGCAGCGCGGCCGGGTCCGGGGCGCCGTGCAGTCGCGGGGCGATGTGGTGCGCGCGCACCGTGCGGTAGACGATGCGCTCGTGTCCGAGCTGTGCACCGCCGAGCAGTGCGTCATACGCATCGATGAGCGCCTGATCGGAGCGCCAGTTGATGTCCAAAGTGTGCACCGCACCGGCATGATCGGCCGCCCCGAGGTACGCGTGGACGTCCGCGCCGCGAAACGCGTAGATCGCCTGCTTGGGGTCGCCGATGAGCACCAGGCGTCTGCCGGCCCCGGCGAACGCGCGCTCGAGCACCTCCCACTGCAGGCGGTCGGTGTCCTGGAACTCGTCGACGAGGACGAGCTCCCAGCGTGCGCGCAGCCGCTCGCACAGCGCCTCGCCGCCATCGCCGGCCAGCGCGTCGCGCAACCGCACCAACAAGTCGTCAAAAGTCAGCAGTCGTGCGCGGCGCTTGCGCGCGTCGAGCTCCGTCCGGGCGATCGAGGCCAGTCGTGCCCGGCTCTCGGCGATGTCGCGCATCTTCCGGGTGTCGGGCGGAAGCACCGTGACGTCCGGCAGGTCGACCGCCGCCTTGACGATCGTGCGCGCCTGCGCGAGACCGAACATCGGTGGATGGACGCGGAAGCGCCGCAGGTAGAGGTCGAGTACCACCTGCTCGCGCAGGTCGTTGACCTCCTCGACGACGGTCGGGTCGGCGTCCAGGTCGCCGGCCACGCCGAGCGCGCTGAGGACGGTCTGACAGAAGCCGTGCAGCGTCACGATCGTCGCGGCGTCGAAGTCCGCCAAGGCCGTGCGCAGCCGCGCGCCGCGCTCGCGTACCTCGTCGTCGGTGCCGGCTGCGAGGAGCGCGTCGACCTCGTCGCCCTCGACGGCACGGCCCTCGCGCAGCAGCCGCTCGGAGCGCGCCAGTCGCTCGCGGATCCGCTCGCGCAGCTCGCCGGTGGCCGCCCGCGTGAACGTCACCGCGAGCAGCCGGTCAAGCGGGAGGCCGTCGAGTGCGACGGCGCGTGTCGCGAGTGCGGCGATGGTGTAGGTCTTGCCCGTCCCGGCGCTGGCCTCCAAGACGGTGACGCCGTCGGGGAGCGGCGCGGCGGGGTCGAACGCGGTCGCTTCGGTGCTCACGTTCGCTCCCATTGCAACGGCCCCTCCCACAGCCGGGTCGCGAGGGCGGCGAAGCGCGAGGGGACGCCCGGCGCCCATGCCGCCTCGTCGGGCGCCGGCAGTGCCCAGGTCCACAGCTGCTCGAAGGGGAGGGTGCCGCCGAAGGCCAGCACGTGCTCGGGGTCCTGGTCCTCTTTGGGGTAGTTGTAGCCGGAGGTCCACGCCGCGGTGGCCTGCGTGATCGCGGTCTCGGGGTCACCGTGCCGCGCGGCCGCCGCGTAGGCGGCAGCGGCCTCGCACGCCAGCGGCAGCGGCTCGTGCAGACCGCGGTCACGCAGGTCGGCGAGCACCGCAAGCTGCTCCAGCGCCCACGCCTGCCGATCGCCCGCTTCCGGCACCTCGATCGTCACGGCGACGCCGGTCATCCCGCGCCGGCCGACGGTGACCGCCCGGCGCACGGGCTCGCCGGCGGCGACGAGCGCCAGCAGCCGCACCCACGCAGCGAGGCGGTGCTTGGCCTTGAGCGTCGCGTAGGAGACGAGCTGCAGCGTGTCGCCGGCCACACCGGTCACCGTGCCGGCGAGCGGCCGACCGTCGGCGAGCACCACCCGGACGTCGCGCGTCGTCGACCGCGACGGGTCGTCCAGCGCGCCCTCGGCCAGCCGGGCGATGGCCGAGACGCGGGGCTGCACGTCCTCGAGGACGGCGCTCTGCAGCGCGCCCGCGGGCGGGAGTTGGCCCCGGGCGCGCTCCGCGGCCAGCAGCTCGTCCTCGCTGATCCCCGCCAGCCGTCCGCGCAGCAGACGATCGCCGAGCGCGTACTTCGCGAGGCCGTCGGCCTCGATCGTCAGCTCGTCGGAGATCTCGTCGGGGAGGTCGCTCACCCGCACGCCCAGTCGCTGGCGCAGAAAGGCCTTGACGGGGTGCTCGGCGAAGCGGACGAGGTCGTCGAGCGCGATCACCTTCTCGTCGTGCGGGGGCAAGGGCGCCGCGAGTAGCTGTGGAGAAACTCGTGTCGCAACGCGCAGCGCGGCCGCGCCGTCGCGCATCCGGCGGTCAAAGCTCCACGGGTTGTCGGTGGAGAAGTTCTGGGGGTCGAACGGCTGCAGCGGGTGACGGGTGACCACCGCCTCGCGCGCGTCCGGGCCGGCGGTGGCCTCGACCGCGTCGAGCAGCTCGGTGACCGGTACGGCGGGTGGTCGAGGCGCGTTGGTGCGCTCGTCGTTGCCCGTGTAGGTGATCACCAGCGCTTGCGTGGTGGCCATGAGCGCATCGAGCAGGAGCTGGCGATCCTCGCTGCGGGGGTCGCGCTCGCCGATGCATGGCTCGCGCAGGAGCAGATCATCGCCGTCGTGTGCGGCCGCCCGCGGGAACGCTCCGTCGTCCAGACCGAGCAGGCAGACGACGCGGTGCGGTACCGATCGCATCGGCATCAGCGTGCACACGGTCAGCGCGCCGGTGCGGAAGTTGGCGCGCGTCGCCCGTCCGCCGAGCCGGTCGGCGAGCAGCTCGCGCACCTCGGTCGGCGTCACGTCGACCGCGACAGCGCCGGCATCACGCACGAGGTCGTCGAGGATGCGGTGCAGCTCCCGGCGCTGCCAGGCGTCGCGCGGGCCGACGTCGGTGATCGCGTCGGCGGCCTCGGTGATCGCGGCAGCCCAGGTGACCATCGGCTGGGCGGTGCCGAGCGTCGTGCGAGCGTGGTCGAGGCGGTCCACCAGCTCCGCAAAGCGCCCGGCGAGGTCGATGGCGCCGGAGTCGACGTCGTCGAGCGGCAGCACGTCGTGCCACAGTCGCCCGCCGTCCTCGGCGAGTGCCGCGCCGAGCAGCACGCGATCCAGCCCGTGCGCGCCAGGTCCCGTCGGGCACCACGTCCAGGTTGAACGGTGCGCGGTGCTCGGCCTCGAGCCCCCAGCGGATGCCGGTGCCGGCGACCCACCGCTCGAGCCGGCCGAGGTCATCGTCGTCGAGCGCGAACCGCCGGCGGACGGGCTCGCGGTCTGCCAGGTCCAGCACCGCCGAGGCGGCCATCCGTCCGGCGACGAGGTCGAGCAGCGTGCTCACCGCGCTGAGAACCGGATTGGTCTGCCGGACGGCTCGGTCGGCAAGGCGGATGCGGAGGCCGGGCGGATGCGTACCGTCGTCGTCTTCGGGGTCCTCCTCGACGCGCCCGGCGCCGAAGGTGGCCGAGATCAGCGGCGCGAAGTCCTCGATGTTGGGGCACATGATCAGCACGTCGCGGGGCTCGAGCGTCTCGTCGTCGGCGAGGAGCCCCAGGACGCAGTCGCGCAGCACCTCGACCTGACGGGCGCGGCCGTGGCAGGCGTGGATCTGCACGCTGCGGTCGTCCGGGCCGATCGGCTCCGCGATCTCCGGCGGCGTGTCGTCTCGGACCTGATGCTGCAACCGGCCGAGGAGGGTAGTGGCGGGCAGGTCCACCGGGTGGTGCTCGGCGGGGGTGGTGGTCCCGAGCAAGAGCTGCAGCTCCCGGACGTCCCGTCCCCATGACGCGAGCAACGGGTGCCGTGGCACCGTGAGCGTCGGGTCGTCGCGGCGACGGCGCACGGCGGGCGCCTGCTCGGCGAGGCGCTGCCACAGCGCGGGGGAGGGGTGCAGCAGCAGCAAATGGACCTCACGTCCGGCCGCGAGCGCGTGCAGAACCTCGAGGTCGGCGGCAGGCAGCCGGGTGAGACCGAACAGGCTCAGCCGGCTCGGGAGATCGACGAGCTGCGGCTCGCGACGCAGGCGCGCGCAGGCGGCCTCGATTCGCTCGGCGGGATGCGGGACGTCCGCCAGCCGCTGCCGCAGATGCCCCCAGAGGCGTGCCTCCCAGACGAGATCGTCGGGCAGCGGGCGGCCGTCCTCGTCGACCAGGTCGCCCGCGGCCCAGGAGGTGATCATCCGCGGGCGGTGGCGGGCGTAGCGGTCGAACAGGGCGGCCAGTCGCCGGGCGATGCCGAGACGGCGACCGCCGGGCTCGGGGGCGCCGTCGAGGTGCCGCTGCAGCGTGGCGAGCCACGTCTCGCCGGCGTGTGCGTCGATGACCTCGGCCAGCGTCCAGGCCGCGTGTGTCGGATGCCACGGGTCTTCGAGCGGGTCGATGCCCGACGCGCGCGCCACGGCGTCGGTGACGATCGCGCGCGGGGACGGGAACCGGACGTTGGCGCAGATGCCGGAGCGCTGAGCGAGCTGCTGTGTCACCCATCGCTCGATTCCGCGCGTCGCGACCGCCACCACGTCGGGGGCGAATGGATCTTCGTCACCGATGTGCCGGGCCAGCTCGTCGACGAGCCGGTCTGCGCGTTCGGCGCGGTGAACGATCAGCACACAGCGGCACTATGCCGTGCGGTGGGGACCGATGCGTGCCTCAGGCCATGACCGTTGCCGTTGGAAGTCGCGATAGCGGTCCGGCGTTCCGATGTCGACAAAATGCTTGTCGGTGACCTCGGCAAACAGCCGGCGCTGCACGATGAGTCGCTCGAGCAAGACGCCCAGATCCATCGGCATCGCGGGGCGACCCAGCTCCTCGAGCGTGCTGCGGCGGATGACGGCGGCGCCCGTGTCGGTCCAGCCACGAGGCACGCCGGCCTTGTGGTAGGTGGTCACCCTCTGGCCGTCGAGCATCACGTTCGCCGGCACGTCGCTCGGCGCCGAGGTGACCAGGAGCATCGCCGCCGCAGCGTCGGGCAGCGCCGTGAGCACCCGCGAGTAGTCCACGTCGAGGTAGGTGTCGCCCATGACGAGGAGGAACGTCTCGTCCAGGTGGTCGATCGCGCCGATGAGCGCTCCGGCCGTGCCTCGGGGAACCTGCTCGACCGTGGTCGTGATCTCGAGCATCGGTGGCTGCTGCTCGAGATGGTCCTCGACGGCGTCGGCGAGGTGGCCGAGGCAGAAGTGGAAGCGACGATGCCCACTGCGGACCAGCGGCGCGAGCATCACGTCGAGGAAGGGACTGTCCCTGATCGGCTGGAGGGACTTCGGGAGCGTCTCGCCGACGCTGCGAAGGCGTGTGCCCAACCCACCCGCCAGCACGACGACCTGACGGGGAGTCCTGTGCTCGACCGTCATGCGGCTGACTCGTCGACGGAACCGGATGCGATGAGCGCTGCCGGATCCGGGTCTGCCTGCTCGACGGGGACGCGACGGCTGACGACTCCTGTGTCGGATGGCCCGAAGGGCAGTTCGACGGCTCCCATCGCCAGCATCGCCTGGCGCACCGACATCTGCCGGCCGGGACGGCAACTCAGGAGCAGGTATCCGCCCCCTCCGGCACCGAGCAGCTTTCCACCATCGGCACCAACTGCCCGAGCACGCTCGAGCAGCGCGACCGCGTGAGGCACCGCCACTGCATCGCTGAGCTCGGACTTGTGTCGCCAGTGCTCGCTCAGGACGCGGCCGATCTCCTCGACGCGATCGTCCTGGAGCGCGTTCAGGAGGGTGTGCGCGAGCTGCTGGATGGCGTGGAGTCGGCCCAGCGTGTCCCGGTCAGACCTCCTGGTCCGCTCATCCTGCAGGGCCAAGATCACGCCGGCGTCTCGCTGCAACCCTGTGTGGAAGAGCAGGAGACGCTCTTCGACATAGCGGCGCAATCGCTCGCTGATGGCGAATGCCTCGGGTGCCACGCGTCCGTGACGGTCGATCCGAAGCACCCGCATGCCACCGAGCGAGGCAAGGTAATGATCCTGCTTGCCGACCATGCGTGAGAGATCCACCATCTCCACGGCGCTCGCCTGCTCTGCGAGGGCCACCGGCCCGGCGCGCACTCCGCCTCGGAGCGCAGCGAGCAACGACACCAAGAATGCTCCGGAGCCGCCCAGGCCGCTTCGTGGCGCCGCGTCGGATATGCACGCCAGCCGAACGTCGGGGCTGCCGACCCGCCGCACCGCGGCGTGCGTGAGGGCGTCGTCCAGCAGCTCGTCGTGACCGATGTGCGCAACGCCGTCCAGCACGGCATCAAGCTGCTCGGCGCGTTCGGCCGGACAGCACAGGACGTGCACGTGCCGATCGATCGCAAGGCCGACGACCGTGCCCCCGAAGCGGCCGGCGTAGCTGGGGAGGTCCGTGCCGCCACCGGCGAGGGAGATCCGCATGGGCGCGGACGCGACGACCACGGCGTCCGCAGCGGCCGGCTTCACGCGGCAACGCTCCCGACCGGCCTTCGGGCACAGTCGCCGGGAAGCGCTCCTGAGCTCAGGGCGCGGACCACCATGTGGTTGACGGCGACCTGGAGATCCTCGACGAGCCCGTAGTCGCCCACGCCGATGGCTGCCCAGTGATGGGCGATGTCGACCAAGGGCCCGGGCCGCCCCACCAGTGCGACGACCTCCAGCCCTGCCGAAGCCGCCGACCGGGCAACGCTCAGCAGGTTCGGGGATGCGCCGCTCACGCTCAGCAGCACGAGGAGGTCCCCCGGCTCGGCGCCGAGTTGCAGCACACGAGCGAGCGCGTCGGCGTAACCCATGTCGTTCGCAAAGCCCGTGACCGTCGCCAGGTTGTCGGCGAGGCCCACGATCCGGACGGGTCGCACGCCGGCGCTCGCGGCAGCCCGACTCCAGTCGCTCACCATGTGTGACGCGGCGGAGGCGCTGCCCCCGTTGCCGCCCACGTAGACCGTCCGGTGATCCTTCACCGCTGCGACGATCGCGCCGACCAAGTGACCGACGTCCCGAGCGTTGACGGTTTCTGTCAGCTGGGCCAGCTCTGCAAGGTAGTCCTCGACCAGAGAGACGTGGTCGTCTGTCACTGCGACGCGGCCGTCGGCACCATGTCGTTTACCAGCCATAGGCGATTTTCGTTAACGCTCAGCACGACGTCAAGAGCAACATGCCAATGTGACCAGTGCTCCCGGTGTCTAGAGCGTGCGTCGCCCCCATCGACGGCCGCGTGCGGCGTTCGCGATGACCACGGCAAGAGCAGCCAGGCCGATCAGACCGAGGAGCGAGATGATCTGACCGCCGACGATTGGCAGGCTCCGCGCCTCGCGAATCACGATGTGCGCCTTGCCCGGCGTCGCGTCGCGATCGACCTGTAAGACGAGACCCCAGCGTGCCTGCCAACTGGGCTCGGACGGGGGCCCCGCCCATCTCCCGATGATCCGTGCACCCTGGACGTCAAGCATCCTCGCGGGTGTCAGCAGGCTCGTGAACAGGACATCTCCGGGCGCGACGGAAATGTCTGTAGCCAGGTGACTCCGCCGCACGCTGGTCCTCGCGATGCTCATGATCTGCGCTCGATAGCCCGGGGAGATCTGCGTCAGCCCTCCATCGGCGAAGTCACCGGTGTTGAAGGCGACGAAGCGGTCGATCTGGACCTTCGTGCTGAACGGACCGCGCGGGGCGTCATGACGTTGGACGGTCGCGCTGACGACGGCGGCCACCAGCACCGGCAGCAAGAGCCAGCTCGGCCATCGGTGCGTGCTTTGGTCGACGAGGACCAGGGCGGCGATGACGGCACCACAGATGCCGAACAGCACGTAGGTCATCAGCCTGAAGCTGAACTGGATCATCTGCCACGGATCAGGAAGGGTCAGGATCCAGGACGGGTGGGTCATCACCAGCAGGACCCCGAACGTCAGCAGCGTCAGGACGGCAAGCGTCCGTGCCCACGGTGCTCGCCATTGGGTGCGGGTGGCCAACGCCGCCACCACCACCCATCCCATCGCCAGCACCGGCAAGGTCAGGACCAGGCCGGGGCGGACGGTGGGGTGGCTGAGGGTGAACAGATGGGTGACTCCCATCTCCGGATGAGGGCCTCTGAGCAGGGCTCTCCACTCGTCGATGCGGTGTGCGATGACCGTGTCGGGGTGATATGCGAGATCCGGAAACAGCCACCAGGCGTTCACCGCCGTCGCCGGCCCGACCACGGTGAGCACCCGGAGCACGCCCCGCTTGGTGACGAGCCTGCGCGCCTGCGGGACGCCGGCCGCCAAGGCCGATCCGGCGATGATCAGGATCGTCGTCGCCCAGAGCAGCGTGAGGTTGTGACTCCCACTGAAGGCGATGGTGGACGCCGCGAGCACCGCCACCGGCCCCGCGCGGAGGCGATCTGCGCGGAGCACGCTCAGGCCCGACGCCACCAACGGAGGGATCGCCGACGTGGCCACGACCTCGACCAGGTCCTGACGCACGTTCATGTTGGTCACCACGTACGGCGCCGTCACGTACAGGATCGCCGGCGCATGAGCCTGCCAGGAGCGGACGCCCGCCATCCGCGCCAGCCACAGCCAGCCTCCGTAGGCGGCCGCGAGGGCGAGCAGGTACACGATGGTCTCCGCGGCGACCCCGGATCCCGCGACCAGCGTGATCGCGCCTCCGACCGCGAAGAGCGTTCCACCGTAAAACGCGAAGGTCGGATGGAACGCTGCGTCACCCGTGGTCAGCGTGAGCGACGGAGCGATGTCGTGGCGCAGAGACGCGGCCTGATGCTCCATCAGCCACGCGTTCATGGAGAAGTCGTCGATCAGATGCGAGGCGTCGGTCAGCATCGTCCACGTGAGCAGCACCAGCAGTCCGGAGACGCCGAGCGCCCCGGCAGCGGCGCGGACGATCGGCGACGCAGAAACGGTGCGAGCCCTGGGTCGCAGTCGAGCCTCATTGCCATGTGCGATTGACATCGAAGCGTCGAGTTCCGCCCGGGTCGTGGAGACCCAATAGTGACATGGTGTCAACAGCCGCATTCACTGCGGGAAGACGCTTCTGGGTCACGGTGATGGCGACTGTTCGACCACCTGATTCATGGCAAATGTGTGACGTTGCGGAAATCTGGAAACCTCACGATGTACGTGAGGGAGCGGGAGGAGCCACTGCCCGTTGGCAGCGGCCGATGAACCCGGGCTCATATTTGTCGCCACCGCGGCGATGAGTTTCGCCGGCCCACCTCGTCTCATCACCATGACCGAATCAACGCAGGCCCCAACAACCGTCTCGAACCTCGGCGTCGCCATGTTCGTCGTCGCCGATCAGGACGCGGCACTCGCGTTCTACACCGAGAAGCTCGGCTTCGAGGTGCGCAGCGACGTGCGCTTCGGCGAGAACGGTGAGATGCGCTGGCTGGAGGTGGCTCCGCCCGGCTCGCGCGCCCGCCTCGCGCTCAACCCGCCGATGGGCGCCCAGCCCGGCGGGGGCGGGATCGGCGTCGAGACCAAGGACGTCCTGGGCGAGCACGCGCGCCTGACCGCCATCGGCGGCCTCGACCTCGACCCCGAGCCGATGCGCACGCCCGGCGCCCCGCTCATGTTCATGCTGCGGGATCCGGACGGCAACACCGTCGTCGTGGTGGAGGAGCCGTCCGCGTAGGGCACCCGCACCGCGAGCTAGCGTAGGAATCGATGCCCCAGCTGCGCCCCATGGACGCGACCCTCGACGGCTATGCCTGGCTGCCGCGCATGATCGACAAGTCACGCGCGGCACGTGCCGGCACGCTCGGTGACGGCGTGCATCCGTGTCCGGTCGACCGCCGCTGCCTGGCGTTGCTGGGGATCGATTTCACGACGTTCGGCGAGATCGTCGCGCGGTCGGCCGAAGACGCGGAGGTCCTGGCGGAGCTGCGCGCTGCCGGGATCGCGTCGGCCGACGCGGCGTGGTTCGACGCGCCGGCGTGGGAAGACGCGCTGGCGGAGATGGTCTGGCGCTCGGAGGGCGAGACGATCAGCGACCGCGACGCGCGCAACATCATCATCTTGCACACCCAGGAGGCCGTGACCGTGACCTGGTCGCGGTACTCCGCCGGCGAGCGCGGGCCGGAGCTGCACCTGCACCGTGAGCACACCGACGCGTTCTACGTGCTCAGCGGCATCCTGCGCTTCGCGCTCGGCCCGGACGGCGAGCAGGTCGTGCGAGCATCGGCCGGGACCTTGGTGTCGGCGCCGGCGGGCGTTGCGCACAGCTTCATGAACGATGACGCCGAGGACGTGACGTGGCTGAACATCCACACGCCGGACGCCGGCTTCGCCGCGTTCCTGCGTGGCGCACGCGACGGGCGGGCGCGGCCGTTTGACTCCTTCGACGTCCCGGCCGAGACCGATGGCGACGGCGGACGGCCGGCCGGCGACGCGGTTGTCCTCGCACCTGGCGCGGACGAGGGCGTGTCCTACGACGGCCCGGACCTCCGCGTGACCGCCGACCGGTTCCGCGTGGACATCGCCGTGCCCGGCGTCGCGGCGCCGGTCTCCTACTGCCGGATCTGACCCCGCGCAAAGCAGCCCGCCGCGCGCGGCGGGCTGCGATGCTGCCGGCATGGCAGAGCACGACGACGCGCAGGCCGCGCGCGAGTTGGAGCGCATCCCGCTCGACCTCCCGCCGGGGCTCGAGATCCACTGGCTGGGCGTCTCGGGCTACCGGCTGACCTACGAGGGCGTGTCGATCTTCATCGACCCCTACGTCTCGCGGGTGCCGTTGCGCGCGCTGCTGCTGCGCCGCCGGGCGCTGCCCGACGCGACGATGCTCGAGCGCTACGCCGCCGCCCCGGGTGCGGTCGCGGGCATCCTGGTCGGCCACACGCACTTCGACCACGCCGTCGACGCTCCGGCGCTCGCGCGCCGTCACGCGACCAAGGCATATGGGTCGGCGTCGCTGGCGCACCTCATGCGGCTGCACGGCGTGGGGGAGCAGGCCGTCGAGGTGGCGGCTCATCAGCCCTACGAGCTCGGGCCCTTCGTCGTCCGCTTTGTCCCGAGCCGCCATTCCAAGCTGCTGCTCGGACGCAAGGTGCCGATGGACGGCGAGCTGACCTGCGAGCACCTCGACGGCCTGGTGCCCGGCAGCTACAAGTGCGGCGCGGTCTACGGGATCCGCATCGACGTCGCCAGCATCTCGCTCTACCACCAGGGCAGCGCCGACCTCAACGACGGCGAGCTGCGCGACGGCCCGGTCGACATCTTCCTGGCGGGCGTGGCCGGGCGCAGCGTCACGCCGCGCTACTGGGAGCGGATCCTACCCAAGCTCGATCCCCGCATCGTCGTGCCGACCCACTACGACAACTTCTTCTCACCGCTCGGACGACCCCAGGACTTCGTCCGCCGCGTCCAGCTCGGCGAGGTCCCACGCGAGGTGCGGCAGGTCGCACGCGACGCCCAGGTCCTGGCACTCCCGCGCGTCGATGCCTGACGCGCCTATCGGCCCTCCAGCCACGGCGTGAGGTAGCGGCCCTCGACCTTGTGGGCGGCTGACCAGCGCTGCAGCTCGGAGTCCGGGCCCTCACCGTCACCGCCGTGCAGGGCATGCTCGAGGTACCGGGAGCCCTCGCCGGTCAGGACGCGGCCGCGGAGCACCGGGTGAAATGGCTCGGGCTGCACGGGCGCGCCCGCGGCGGCGGCCAGCAGCTCGGCGATCGCGTCGGCCTGCTGGCAGGCGATGCCACCCTGCTTGACGGGGAACGTCGTGCCGTCGCCCGCCGCGTAGACGTCGGTGAGACCGACCACATGGCCTTGCTCGTCGGTGCGGATGAAGCCGTGCTCGTCGGAGGGAAGACCGTCGATCGCCGGCCCGACGATGGTCGGCAGCGCAACGACGCGCTGGCTGTTCAGCGGCTCGTCGTCGCCCAGCACCTCGAAGCGGTGATCGGCGGTCTCGCGGACGTAGGCATCGCCGCGGAAGACGATGCCGGCGCCCTCCAACTGGTCGCGCAGCGCCTGCGAGCCCTTGGGCCCGAAGATCGCCAGGGGCGAGCTCTCGGGCGAGACGATCTGCAGGCGGAGGTTGTCGATGCCGACGCCGTGCGCCTCGCGGGCGGTCATCAGCGCGAGCTCGTAGAGCGGCAGCGGCCACGTCGTCCCGGGCGGGACGACGAAGCTGACGGTCTGCGCGTAGCCCTCGTCGATGTCGGCGAGCAGGCCGTTGTAGTCGATGCTCGAGGTGTCGCCGGTGAAGGTGAGCGCCTTCTGAAAGGCGGTCTCGCGCCGGGCGCCGACGGCGACGACGAGCGCGTCGTAGGCGATCGTCCGGTTGCCGGCCAGCACCCGGTGCTCCTCGGGGTCGACGCGGACGAGAGGCTCCGCGACGAGCTCGGCGCCGACCTCCTCGGCAAGCTCGCCGAGCGCATGGCGCCGCACGTGGTCGTGGGCGAACGGCTCGGCGGTGCGCAGCGCGCGCAGCTCGAAGTCCGGGTCGGGCGCGAGGATGGTCAGGCGGACGCGGTCGCCGGCCAGGTCGTCCAGGGCGAGAGCGAGCTCGACGGCGGCGACGCCACCGCCGGCGATGAGGACATGGGTCTGGGGAGCGGACGCGGGCATGGCAAGAAGCTACGTCCGCGCCTCGCGCCCGCCATCCGCCCAGACCCGCCGACCGCTGCGGTGGACTACGGACCGGCGCGGCGGTGGCGCACGGATGACCGATGCAGTCGCCGGGTGTCAGCGTCAGGGCATGAGCGATCGGTCCGATCCACCTCCTCTCACGCAGGACCCGCTGCGCGTCGTCATCGCCGGCGGCGGCGTCGCGGCGCTGGAGGCGCTCGTGGCGCTGCAGGGTCTCGTCCCCGGGCGCGTCGACGTCGTCTTGGTCTCTGCGAGCGACACCTTCATCTACCGCCCGCTGCTGGTCGGCGAGTCGTTCGGGCTCGGCCACCCACATCGCTACGACCTTGCGCAGCTGTGCGCCGGGCTGGGCGCCGAGCTGGTGCGTGACACGGTCACCGCGGTGCATCCCGGCACGCACACGATCCGGACCGGCTCGGGCATGGACATCAGGTACGACGTCCTGCTGGTGACCCTGGGTGCGCGGCCGTATCCGGCATTCGACAACGGCGTGACGTTCGAGCGCGAGCTCTCGGCCGAGGACTTCGACGAGGTGCTCGCCGACCTCGTCGACGGGATGGCGCCGCGCGTCGCGGTCATCGTGCCCGATGGTGTGTCGTGGTCGATGCCCGCCTACGAGCTGGCGCTGCTGACCTCGGCCTGGGCACAGCGTGCCCACCCGGGTGGCAGCTGCGTCACGCTGGTGACCCACGAGGCGACGCCGCTGGAGGCCTTCGGGTCACAGGTCAGCGCGCAGGTCGCCGAGCTGCTGGAGGCCGAGCACGTCGTGGTGCGCTGCGGCGTCCATCCCGACGTCGTCACGCCGACCGCGCTGCGGGTCGGCGGAACCTGGCTGGAGGCCGACCGCATCGTCAGCCTGCCGCAGCTCGTCGGGCCGCGACTGCCCGGCCTGCCCACCGACGTCCATGGCTTCATCCCGTGCGACGGCCACGGGCGCGTCGACGGCGTGCCCGACGTCTACGTCGCCGGCGACTGCGCGACGTTCGCGATCAAACAGGGCGGCCTCGCGGCCCAGCAGGCAGTGGTCGCGGTGCGCGACATTGCCGCGCGCGTCGGGGCCGACGTCCTGCCCGACACCCTGCAGCCCGTCCTGCGCGCCATCCTGCAGACGCGGCTGGGGCCGCGCTACCTGCGCGCCGAAATGGCTGACGTCGAGCAGACCTCGACGTTCTCCTCCGAGCCGCTGTGGTGGCCGCCGAGCAAGATCGCCTCGCGCTGGCTCGGGCCCTACCTCGCACGCATGGACGTGGATACTGCATCGCGATGCACCAGTCCGTAGACGACGACACGGCGATCCGTGCGAGCGGCCTGACCAAGGACTATGGGAAGGGACACGGCCTCTTCGACCTCGACCTCGAGGTGCGTCGCGGCGAGGTCTTCGGCTTCCTGGGCCCCAACGGCGCGGGCAAGTCGACCACGATGCGGCTGCTGCTGGATCTGATCCGCCCGACGTCCGGGACAGCGACCCTGCTCGGTCTCGACGCCCACGCCGCGAGCCTGGAGATCCGCCGACGGGTCGGCTTCCTGCCCGGCGACTTCGCGCTGTACCCGAAGCTGACCGGCGCGGCGGTCCTGGACCACCTGGCCGAGCTGCGCGGGGGCGTCGACCAGCGCGTGCGCGACGGTCTGGCCGAGCGCTTCGACGCGCAGCTCGACCGGCCGGTGCGCGAGCTCTCGACCGGCAATCGCCAGAAGCTCGGCCTCATCCAGGCGTTCATGCACGAGCCCGAGCTGCTGATCCTCGACGAGCCGATCGCCGGGCTCGACCCGCTGGTGCAGCAGAGCTTCCATGCCCTGCTCGGGGAGGTTGCCGCCGAGGGCCGCACCGTCTTTCTCTCCTCGCACACGCTCTCGGAGGTCGAGCGGGTCGCCCACCGCGTCGCGATCCTGCGCGGCGGGCGGCTGGTCGTGGTCGACTCGCTGGAGCGCCTGCGGTCGGTCGCGATCAGGCGGCTGGAGATCGAGTTCGCCGACGGCGCGCCGAGCGTCGAGGCGATCCGCGCGCTGCCCGACGTCCGCGAGGCCGCGCTGCACGAGGGGCGGCTGGACGTGGCGTTCGAGGGCTCGGCGGACGCGCTGGTCAAGGCGATCGCCACGCATGAGGTCCGATCGATCCGCAGCCGCGACGACGACCTGGAGGAGATCTTCTTGCACTACTACCGCGATGGTGAGCAGCAGTGAGCATGCCCGTCTTCACGTTGGCCCTGCGGCTGCGCTGGCTGACGACGGCGCTCACGATGCTCGGCATGGCCTTGGTGATCCTCATGGTCGGCGCGCTCTTTCCGGCCGTCGGCGGGTCGATCGGCAAGCTCGACCTCCCGGAGGGCGTCTCCGACCTGCTGGGCGGCGCCGACTACGGCACGATCACCGGCTGGATGCGCAGCGAGATCGGCGCCGTCTACGGCCCGCTGGTCATCGCGGCGATCGCGATCACCGGCGCCGTCGGGGCCACGGCGGGGGAGGAGGAGCGTGGGATCCTCGGGCTGACGCTCGCCTATCCGATCGCGCGCTCGCGCATGGTCCTGGCCAAGGCGGCGGCCGTCGCGGTCGGCGTCGTGGCAGTCGCGCTCGGCACCTTCGTCGGGCTGGCCTCCGGCGTGGCGGCGGCGGGCGGCGGCATCGCGATCGGCAACCAGGCAGCGCTGGCGCTGCACCTCGCCTTCTTCGGCCTGGCCTTCGGCGCGCTGGCGTTGGCGCTTGCCGCGAGCACCGGGCGCGTGGCGCTCGCCTCGGGCGGGGCCGCCGCCTTCGGCGTGCTCACCTTCCTGATCAACGGCTTCGCGCCGCTGGTCGACGGCATCGGCTGGCTGAAGTACGTCTCGCCCTTCTACTACTGCTCCGGGCACGACCCGATCGCCAACGGCGTCAACGTCGGTGACCTCGCCGTGCTCGGCGCGTCCGCCGTCGTGCTGACGGCTGTCGCGGTGTGGGGCATCGAGCGCCGCGACCTGCGCTGAGCGCCGGCCCGCCGATCGGGCTAGCGTGGGCCGCACGATGGACGACGCGACCCTCAACCGCCTGATCGACGTCGGTCGCGGGCTGCTCTCCGAGCTGGACCTCGACGCGGTCCTCGGTCGGGTGCTCGACGTGGCGCGCGACGTGACCGGCGCCCGCTACGCGGCCGTCGGCATCATGGATCGCGAGCGCTCGGGCCTGGAGCGCTTCATCACGAGCGGCATCCCGGCCGAGCAGCGTGCGTTGATCGGCGAGCTGCCGAGGGGCCACGGCGTCCTCGGCCTGCTCATCGACGATCCCCATCCGCTGCGCCTCGACGACGTCGGCGCCCACCCGCGCTCCTACGGCTTCCCGCTGAACCACCCGCCGATGCGCAGCTTCCTCGGGCTGCCGATCGTCATCCGCGGCGAGGCATGGGGCAACCTGTACCTGACGGAGAAGACCGACGGCGCCGCGTTCTCGACCGGCGACGAGGAGGCCATGGTCGTCCTCGCCGACTGGGCGGCGATCGCGGTGGCCAACGCGCGGCTCTACCAGGCGGCGACCGCGCGCCGCGACGAGCTGGAGCGCACCGTGCGCGCGCTGGAGACCACGACGGAGATCACCAGCGCGATCGGTGGGGAGATCGAGCTCGACCGCATCCTGGAGCTGCTCGTCAAGCGCGGCCGCGCGCTCGTCTCGGCGCGGACGCTCGTGCTGGCGCTGGTCGAGGGCGACGAGCTATGGGTGTCGGCCGCGGCGGGCGACGTGCCGGAGGAGCTGATCGGACGGCACGCGAAGATCGAGGCATCGGTCATGGGTGCCGTGCTGCGCTCCCGACGTCCGGAGCGTCTCACCGACCTGAGCCGCCGCGCGGGCCAGCCGCTGACCGGCAACGTCCACGCCGAGGCGGGCCTGATGGTCCCGCTGCTGCACCGCGGGCAGGCCGTCGGCGTGCTCGGCGCGTTCGATCGCGTGCAGGACGGTCCCGAGTTCTCGGCCGATGACGAGCGCCTCATCCTGGCGTTCGCCGCGAGCGCGGCCACGGCGGTGGCCACCGCCCAGACCGCGCGCTCGCGCTCGATGGAGCGCAGCATCCGCGCCTCGGAGGCCGAGCGGACGCGCTGGGCGCGCGAGCTGCACGACGAGACGCTGCAGGAGCTCGGCGGCCTGCGCGTCCTGCTCTCGGCCGCCCGTCGCAGCGAGGGCCGCGACCGTGTCGACCAGGCGCTCGACCAGGCCACCGACCTCGTGACGCAGAGCATCGCCAACCTGCGCGCGCTGATCACCGACCTGCGGCCCGCGGCATTGGACGAGATCGGCACCCACGCCGCGCTGGTCGCGCTGGTCGACCGCGTGCGCGCGACCAGCGGGCTGGTCGTCGAGCTCGACGTCGAGGTGGCCTTCGAGGCCGGTCGCGCCGACGCGCGCCACGCCACCGAGCTGGAGGAGACGGTCTATCGCGTCGTGCAGGAGGCGCTGACCAACGCCGCCAAGCACGCGCAGGCCACGCGTGTGGACATCCGCGTCCATGCGGTGGGCGAGCTGGTGGAGGTCGTCATCGGCGACGACGGCTCGGGCTTCCACGCCGATGCCGCCAGCACGGGATTCGGGCTCGTCGGCATGCGTGAGCGCATCGCGCTCCTGCACGGCAGCATCGACCTCCGCTCGGCTCCCGGTGCGGGGACCACGATCACCGTCACGCTCCCGGTCGGCCGCCGTCCGCCGCTTCTCCGTCAGGCGGGCTCGTCGAGCAGGCCGTGATCGAGCGCGTAGCGGACGAGCTCGGCGCGGCTGGTCCGGCGGAGCTTCTGCTGGATGTGGGCCCGGTGGGACTCGATCGTCCGCACCGAGAGGTAGAGCTGGCCGCCGATCTCGGTGTTGGTGTGGCCGAGCGCGATGAGGCGCAAGATCTCGACCTCGCGCACCGTGAGGTCGTCGGGCGGTCCGGCCGGCTCGACCGGCGCCGTGGCGATGAGGGCCCCGAGCCGGGGGTTGAGGTAGACCTCGCCGGCGGCGGCGCGTCGGATGGCGTCGACGAGCTCGGCGTCAGCCGCCTCTTTCAACACGTAGGCGTTGGCACCGGCCGCGAGTGCCTGGCGCGCGAACTGCGGGTTCTCCTGCATGGTGAGGATCACGACGCGCGTCTGCGCCGCCTCGGCAGCGAGGACGGGAAGCGCCTCGAGGCTCGACGACATCGATCCTGGCATGTTGAGGTCGAGGACCAGCACGGCCGGCCGGTGTGCCTTGGTCAGCCGGATCGCGTCGTCGGTCGTCCCCGCCTCGGCGACGACGTGCAGGTCGTCCTCGGCGTCGAGCACGAACCGCAGCCCGCTGCGGACCACGGCGTGGTCGTCGGCAAGGACGATGGTGATGCGGTCGGCCGCCATGGGCGGTCGATCGTACTCGGCGCGCCTTGCGGCTTAAGACACGTGCGCGCGCGACCGATGACGCGGATATGCCTGCGCTCGCCGACAACCTCTCGATGTGGAACGAGTCCTATGACTGGTCCCAGCAAGGTGATGAGTGGTCGGACGCATGGGGTGGGGTGGCGTATCAGTGGTGGGTGACGCTGTTCTCGCGGATCCAGGGCTACGTCCCGGCCGGGAGGATCCTGGAGATCGCGCCCGGGTACGGGCGCTGGACGCACTTCCTGCGTGACCTGTGTGACGAGTTGGTCGCGGTCGACATCGCCGAGACCGCGATCGCCCATTGCCGCAAGCGCTTCGCCGGCGACCGGCATGTCAGCTTCCACGTCAACGACGGCACCTCGCTGGCGGTCGCCGCGGATCGCTCGGTCGACCTGGTCTTCAGCTTCGACTCCCTCGTGCACGCCGAGCAGGAGGTCATCGCCGGCTATCTGGAGGAGTTCGCCCGCGTGCTCGCCGACGACGGCGTCGCGTTCATCCATCACTCCAACATGGGTGCCTACGAGCAGGGCTCCTACGACCCGCACAACATCCACTGGCGGGCGACCACGGTCTCGGCGGCGCTCGTCGAGCGGCTCGCGGGGGCGGCGGGGCTGCGCTGCGTCAGTCAGGAGACGGTGGCCTGGGGCAACGAGGCGCTGCTCAACGACTGCTTCTCGGTCATCACCCGCGCCGGCTCGCGCTGGGATCGCGAGAACGCCGTGGCCACCAACATCGACTTCTCGCGCCACGAGATGGCCGCCGCGCGGCAGGTCTCGGCGCTGTATCCACGAGCGCGTCCGACGTTGGCCTTCGGCGCGCAGGAGCGGGTGGCAGGGCACGCCGAGGCGCTCGACCTCGCAGCCGGCGGCGATGCGGCGACCGCCCGATCGCTCTTGCGCGAGACCGTCCGCGGGCAACTCGATCCGGAAACGCTCAACGACCTCGCCGTCCTCGCCCATCGCTGCGGCGACCACGACGAGGCGATCACGCTGCTCGACGCCCTCATCCGCCTGCACCCCGAGCACACCGCCGCCCACGAGAACCTCGCCGCGCTGCGCGAAGCACGCACGTAAGCCAGGCGGTCAGGTACCTGGCGCGAGCAGATGGAGCCCGGCTGCCGAGGCGGCTTCGCCCAAACGGTGGTCGTAGGCGACGAACGTTGCGAGATCGTCGCGGACCGACAGGGCGCTCGCCAGATGGATGGCATCCAAGCTGCGAAGCGTTGTCTCACCGACATCGGCGGCCTTGGCGATCACGGTCCCGGCCAGGGGGATGAGGTCCAGTCCTGCGAGCAGCGCTCGCGCTTCGGGCAGTGCCTCGGGATTGATCCGCCGGCACGCACGAATCACTTCGACGTTGGCCAGCTCGCTGCTCAGGAGCGGACTGCCCGTCTGTCCCGTGAGCCAGTCGGCGAGGGCGGCACTCTCGGGCTCCTCATGCAGCAGCTTGAGCAGCGCTGACGAATCGAGATAGATCACGCGCGGTCGCCCCGAAGATCATCCAGGACCGTGCCGCTGTCAGGGCTCCCGGGCGCTGCGGGCGTCCGCTGGGGCAGCCGGAACGGGCGAGCGGCAGGGACCAATTGCCCGGAGGCGATCAGGCGCTCCCGAGCGCTCGTGCCGGGACTGGGTGGGACGAGCAGCGCGACGAGCCGGCCACGCTCGGTCACCTCGACGGTCTCTCCGGCCTTGACCTTCGAGAGATAGCGGGTGGCGTGTTGGCGCAGCTCGCGGACCCCGATGCGTTCCATGTGCCAAATGTAGCACGAGTGGTGCTACTCATTGGGCGATGGCGCACCTCCGCTAGCGTGGCGGGCGCCACATGACCCTCGTCGACGCCCTGCCCACCGAGCCCAGCGCCGACGCCCTCTATGACGCCTTCACCGGCTGGACGGCGCAGCAGGGTCTGAGCCTCTATCCCCATCAGGAAGAGGCGGCGATCGAGCTGTTCGATGCCAACAACGTGGTGTTGGCGACGCCGACGGGCTCGGGGAAGTCGATGGTGGCGGTCGCGGCGCACTTCGCGGCGATGGCCGAAGGGCGCTCGACGTTCTACACGGCCCCGATCAAGGCCTTGGTGTCGGAGAAGTTCTTTGCGCTCTGCGCGATCTTCGGTGCCGAGAACGTCGGCATGCTGACCGGCGACGCGTCGGTCAACGCCGGTGCGCCGATCGTGTGCTGCACGGCGGAGGTGCTGGCCAACATCGCGCTGCGGGAGGGCGCGGGCGCCGATGTCGGCCAGGTCGTGATGGACGAGTTCCACTACTACGCCGACGGCCAGCGCGGCTGGGCCTGGCAGGTGCCGCTGCTCTGCCTGCCCCAGGCGCAGTTCCTGTTGATGTCGGCGACGCTCGGCGACGTCCGTGAGATCGCGACCGACCTGACGCGGCGCACAGGTCGCGAGACGGTGCTGATCGACGACGCGCAGCGGCCGGTCCCGCTGACCTACTCCTGGTCGGTGGAGCCGCTGCACGAGTTGCTGGAGGAGCTGGTCAAGGTCGACCAGGCGCCGATCTACGTGGTGCACTTCACCCAGGCATCGGCGATGGAGCGCGCGCAGTCCCTTCTGTCGGCGAAGCTGTGCACGCGCGAGGAGCGCGACGCGATCGCCGAGGCGATCGGCGCCTTCCGCTTCACGGCCGGCTTCGGCCGCACGCTCTCCAAGCTGGTCCGGGGCGGCATCGGCGTCCACCACGCCGGGATGCTGCCGCGCTACCGCCGGCTGGTCGAGCAGCTCGCCCAGACGGGCTTGTTGAAGGTGATCTGCGGCACCGACACGCTCGGCGTCGGCATCAACGTCCCGATCCGGACGGTGGTCTTCACCGGCTTGGCCAAGTACGACGGCTCCCGCCACCGGCTGCTGAAGGCGCGCGAGTTCCATCAGATCGCCGGGCGCGCCGGACGGGCGGGGTTCGACACGTCGGGCTACGTGGTGGTGCAGGCGCCCGAGCACGTGATCGACCGCACGCGCGCGCTGGCCAAGGCGGGCGACGACCCCAAGAAGCGCCGCAAGGTGCAGGCCAAGAAGCCGGTCGACGGCGCGGTGAGCTGGACCGAGGAGACGTTCGAGCGTCTCAAGGACGCGACCCCCGAGGCGCTCGTGTCGCGCATGCGCGTCGATCACTCGATGATCCTCAACGTCGTCAACCAGCCGGCGGACCCGGTCGCGACGATGCGCGCGTTGATGGAGGACAACCACGAGGACGAGCGCGGTCGCGCGCGCCTCTCCGAGCAGGCCCAGGCGCTCGGGTCAGAGCTCGTCGACGCGGGTGTCCTGGAGTGGCTGCCCGTGCCCGACGCGGAGGGTCGCACGCTGCGGCTGGCCGTCGAGCTGCAGGAGAACTTCGCGCTCAACCAGCCGCTGGCGTCCTTCGCGCTGGTCGCGTTCGAGCTGATCGATCCGGAGTCCGAGCACCATGCGCTCGACGTGCTCTCGGTCGTCGAGGCGATCCTGGACGATCCCTTCCCGGTGCTGAAGGCCCAGGCCAACAAGGAGCGCGGCGAGGCCGTCGCCGAGATGAAGGCCGACGGGATCGAGTACGAGGAGCGCATGGAGCTGCTCGAGCAGGTCACCTACCCGATGCCGCTGGCCGAGCCGCTGCAGGACGCGCTGCGCGTCTTCCGCGAGACCCACCCGTGGGTGCGTGAGTCCGACCTCTCACCCAAGTCGGTCGTGCGCGACATGTATGAGTGGGGGCGGACCTTCACCGAGTTCGTCGCGCACTACGGCCTGGCGCGCTCCGAGGGCCTTGTGCTGCGCTATCTGAGTGACGCCTACCGGGCGCTGCGCCAGACGGTGCCCGAGCAGGTCAAGACCGACGAGCTCGACGACATCATCGACTGGCTCGGCGAGACGGTGCGCCAGACCGACTCGAGCCTGCTGGACGAGTGGGAGGCGCTGACCGATCCGGAGTCCGTTGCGCGTGCTGCAGCCGCGGTCGCGGCCGGCGAAGGGCCGCCGCCACCGCGGCCGATCACCGCCAACGAGCGCACGTTCACCGTGATGGTCCGCAACGCGATGTTCCAGAAGGTCCAGCACGCCGCGCGCGACCGCTATGACCTGCTGGCCCAGATGGAGGCCGCCGCTGCGGCGCTCACCGACCCGCCCGGCAAGGTCGTGATGAAGGACACCGACTGGGAGGCTGCGCTGGGCGCCTATTGGGACGAGCACGAGTCGATGGGCAGCGGGCCCCAGGCGCGCTCGCCGCAGCTGCTCATGATCGACCGGGACCCGGCGGGCAGCGACGCGCGCGTCTGGACGGCGCGCCAGATCATCGACGACCCCGAAGGCCATCATGACTTCGCGATCGTGGCGACCGTCGACCTCGACGCCTCGGACGCGGCCGGGGAGCCGGTGATCCGGACCACCGCGTTCACCGCGGCGACAGAGGTCGGCGGGTAACCAAGCTCCTTGTGTCGGAGCGGTTGACCGAATCGCAGGAGCAGAATGGTGCGGTGACGACGTTGTGATGATGGTCCTTCACCAAGCCGACCGCTTAAAAAACAGAACGGCCCCGAAGCGCATCGCTCACGTAAGCCAACGCTCCGGGGCCGGACCATTCATCTTGGCCTAGGCCAAGATTCACAGGGCGAGTATTGCAGAAGTTGCGTCGTCTGTCGGCGGTTCCGTTGCCGATTGGCGTGGAAGGATCGAAACGCTCAAGTACCATGAGCATCGGGTCTGACGCATGCTGTCCGGAAACTGACGTTCTGCCGGATTGTCAGGTCCCAGACCGCCCGCCGTGACCCTGCACAGGTTGCGTCGCGGCGGCGGTGCAGAGTGGCCCGTCGTGTCTGGCGAACCTGCCATCGGGAAGAGACCGGTCAAGGACCGAACGACTTCCGGACGGAGCAGGGGGGACCATGGACGCGCAGCAAGAGCGGTGTGGTGCGACGGCACGCATCGGGGGGATCGCGGTGGGCGTCATGCTCGCCGCGTCGATGGCAGCACCCGCGGCCCACGCCGGCCTTGCCCGCGCGGCCGCCGCCTGTGACGGGGCCGAGGTACCCATCGCCGCGACGACCGTCGCGCAGAGCCGTGCCACGCTCGGGTGCCTGATCGACGCCGTGCGCGAGGAGCGTGGCCGGGCCGCGCTGCGTCGTGACGACAAGCTGAGCGAGGCCGCCCGCGACCACGCCGCCGACATGGTCGGGCGCGGCTACTTCGGGCACGTGACGCCGGCGGGCCGCGACCAGACCGACCGGCTGCGGCGCGTGGGCTGGCCACCCGCGACCGGAGGCTGGTGGGCCGGGGAGATCCTCGCGCTCGGCAGCGGCGGTGCGAGCACGCCGCGTCATCTCGTCTCGGCCTGGCTGAACAGCCCGCCGCATCGGGCCATCCTCCTCAGCGGCAAGCCCACCCGCATCGGCCTGGGCGTCGTGCGCAACACGCCCGACGGCGAGCACGGCGGCGATGGCGTCACCGTCGCTGCCGAGTTGGGGCGTGTCGACGCAGCGGATGGCGACGATGCCGACCCGCTCTCGTCCTACGCGTCGCAGGACGCCACCGGCTGACGGCCGGCGCTCAGGTCAACAGCCCGCGACGCATCGCCGCCGCGACCGCGGCCGCCCGCTCGGAGACCTCGAGCTTGGCGTACAGGCTGCGCACATGGCTCTTCACGGTCGCCTGGCTGAGGTGCAGCTCCTCGGCCATCTCGGCGACGGACTGGCCCTCGGCGATGCGTTCGAGCATCTGCTGCTCGCGGACCGTGAGCGGCGGGCTCTCGGGCAGCCGCTGGCGGCGCAGCTCGGCAGCGAGCTGGCGCCCCGCGGTCGGCGCCAGCACCACCTCGCCGCGCATGATCCCGACGATCGCGCGCCGGATCTCCGTGCTGCCGGCGTCCTTGGAGAGAAAGCCGTTGCCGCCCGCGCTGAGCGCACGATGCACGGTGGCGCCGTCGTCATAGGCCGAGATGAACAGGATGCGCGTCTGCAGGCCGCTCTGGTCGATCGCGCGCGCGATCTCGGGGCCCTCGCAACCCGTCATGCGGACGTCGAGGATCGCGATCTCGGGCTCGAGCCTGCGGATCAGCTCGAGCCCGGACGGCCCGTCGCCGGCCGCGCCGACCAGGTCGAGCTCGGGCGCCGCGCCGACCGCGTCGGCCAGCGCTTGGCGGTACAGCGGATGGTCATCGACGACGACGACGCGGATCATCGCTCACCGTGCTTCTGCCGTGGGAGCTCCACGGCGACCGTGGTACCCGCACCGGGCACGCTGTTGATCGTGCAGCGACCGCCCGCCAGCTCGGCGCGGTAGCGCATGGTGTCGATGCCGAGGTGTCCGGGCTGTGAGCCGCGCAGCGTCTCCTCCTCGACGCCGCGGCCGTCGTCGGCGACCGTCAGCCGCACGACGGCGCCGGTGTCGACCAGCTCGGTCCGCACCGTGGTCGCATGCGCGTGCTTGGCCGCGTTGCGCAGCGCCTCCTGGGCGATGCGGTAGAGCACCACCCGCGTCTCGCGGCTCGGCTCCCGGCCGAGCTGGTCGTCCAGCACGTGGCGAAACGGCAGCGAGGACGAGATCACATAGGCCTCGATCGCGGGACCGATCGCCGTGTCCAGCTCCGGCGGCTGCAGCTGGATCAGGAGCTGGCGCAGCCGGCCGGTCGCGTCGCGGACCACATCCAGGAGCCGGTGGAGCTGGTCCGCGGCGACGCTGTCGAGCGAGCCCGCGAGCTGCTCGGCACGGAGCGCGACGGCGCTCATCGCCTGCACGGCGTCGTCGTGGATCTCGCCGGCGATGCGGCGGCGCTCGTGCTCCTGGGCGGCAACCATGTCGATCAACAGCCTGCGGCGGTGCGCGTCAGAGGCGGCGAGCGCCGCCATCGCGTCGGTGATCTCCAGCTCGTAGCGCTCGCGCAGGCTGCGGTCGCGCAGGGCCACGACGACGCCCTCGATGCGCCGGCCCTGCTTCAGGGCCGTGCAGGTGAAGTCCACCGACAACAGCGCCCCGTCGGCCTGTCGGACCTGACCGCGCTCGATGTGGCGCTCATGGCCGTCGGCGAGCGTCGCCAGGATCGGATGCGTGGCGTCCGGTCGATCGTCGGCGCCGATGACCAGCTCGTCGAACGGCACGTCGAGCAACTGCCCGCGGGTGAGGCCGAGCATCCGGAGCGCCGCGTTGTTGATGAACGTGGTGTGGGTCAGCCGGTCGAGCCCCACGATGCCCTCGGAGACCGACTCGAGGATGTGCTGGCTGCGGCGGTGCAGACGCGTCAGCTGATCGCGGACGACGCGCCGCTCGGTCACGTCCTGGTCGGTGCCGCGCACCCAGACCGGCCGCCCCTGGGCGTCGGTCTCCAGCAGGCCTTGGCAATGCATCCAGCGCAGCCGGCTGTCGCCGGTGACGATCCGGTGCTCGAAGGCAAAGGGCTCGCCACGACGCACCGCGCTGCGCATCTGGCGGGCCACCATCTCCCGGTCGCCGGGATGCTGGTGGTCGAGGCACTCCTCGATCGTCAGGGGCAGATCGTCGTGGTCGCGGCCATAGATCCGCGACAGCTCCTCGCTGAAGAGGACGAGGCCGGTCCGCAGGTCCCACTCCCAGCTGCCGATGCGTCCGCGCCGCTCGGCCTCGTGCAACCGCTTGCGGATCTCGCCGGCGGGGTGCAGGTCAGCGTGATCGACCGCGCGCAGGACCACGCCGAAGCCCGCTGTGCCGCCGGTCTCGGGCGCGAGGTCGACGACGTCGCCGCACACGATGCCGGCGCCGTCGATGGCGTACTCGAAGCGTGCCCGACCGCCGGCCAGCGCCTCGCGGTCGGCGGTCGCTCGTGCGCTCAGCGCGTCGGGCGGGAGCAGCTCGGCGTCGGTCGCCCCGAGCATCGTCCCGGTCGCCAGGCCGTGGGCTTCCTCGAAGTCGCGGGTCACGAAGATGTAGCGCCCGTCGGCGTCCTGCAGCGCCGCGCCCGGCGAGCCGTGATCCAGCAGCGCATGGAGTCCCGCTTCGATCGTCATCCTCGCGCCCGTAGCACGCTCGCATTCCCCCTCATGCCCGGCTCATGCTAGGGCTAAGCGGTCGAGAACGCGATTGGTTGAACCGATCGGATGAACTTGCGCAATATCGCCGTTCGGAGTGGTACAACGGCGAAATCACCGATGCTCTGCGATACGGAGCAACGGAGGGAAGCAGCCGGTGAACGGGAGTCACCGGAACATCCCGCGTCGTGGGAGCGACGCGGCAGTGCAGGGGGACAAAGAGCTATGCAGGTACTCGCCTATGCGACGGGCATCGCCGTGGTCATCTGCCTGATCCTGGCGACGCTCGCGCTGTGTGCGGCAGCGGGGCGCGCCGATGCGATGGCCGCCGACCGACCCGTGGACGAACGTTCGAGGCGTCTCGCGGCGGAGGAGGGCCTGGTCGACGACCGCACGGCGCTGGACGCCCGCAAGGCCCTGCGCGGTCGGCGTGCCTGGGTCTTCTCCTCGTCGCCTTCGCGTGTGGGCCTGCGGCTGACCGGCCGTGGTGGGGTCGCGCTTCCACCCTCCGGCGAGGCGCTGGCGCTCCGTGTCGCGGGGATGGCGATCAACGCCGACGTGCCGGTCATCGTGCCCGGCACGGCGGGCGGGCCGCTGGAGGGCACGGCGCTCGTCGGCGTCTCCGTGCCCTTCGAGGACGGTCGGACCGGCGCGCTGGTCGTCGCCGGCGGCCCGGGCATGGCCTCACGGCCATGGATCACCCACGTGCTGCAAGAGCTGGCGATCGAGCGTGCGGAGCTCAACGTGCCCGCGCCGCCCGACCAGCGCGCCGACCGCTTCACCGTCGCTCGGCGACACCACGTCCCGGCGCGCTGACGCAGCACACCCGGCCGGCGTTCAACGACATCAACATCATCACCATCCATCAGGGAGGGGAACCCATGCGGGATCTACGGACAAGGATCGGGAAGGTCGGCGCGGCAGGGGCGCTGGCGACGATGGCGCTCGGGCTCGCGCCGGCGACGAGCGGGGCGGCGGAGCCGTCGTTCACCTGCGAGGCCGGCGCACTGCGTGTGACGGTCGTGGGCCAGGCGATCGAGCCGAGCACGACGGGTCGCGGGGCGCCGTGTGCCACCGGCACGGCCGTGCCGCCGCTCGCGCTTCCCTCGCTGCTGACCGGATCGGTGCTGAGCGCGGAGACGACGTTTGACCCGGCCACGCTCCAGGCCGGGGCGACGGGCACGGTCACCGGACTGCACCTCGGGCTGGACTCGAGCCTGCTGCAGGCGATCAACTTGCCGACCGAGCAGCTCATCGGCGCGCTGCCGCCGATCTCGGTGCCGATCCCGGCCCCGCTGGTCACGCTGCTGCAACTGGTCGTCCCGTCGTTCCCGAACGCGATCCAGGTCGACATCCGCGACGCCGTCAATGCCGCGCTCCCCGGCGGGCGGCTCGCCACGGGCGACGTGCTCGGGGCCGACCTGCTGCGCTCCACCGCGGCCGCCGGCTGCACCGCCGGCGTGCCGTCGCTGACGGGCAGCAGCACCATCAACGGGCTGCGGTCGCTCGGTCAGAACCTCAACGTGGTCGACGGCTTCGCTCAGCAGCAGCTCACGCTGCTCGACACGGCGTCGATCGACCTCTCGACGCTGGACCTGTCGCAGGTCTCGATCCTGACACCGCTCGACGGCCTGACGGCGCCGCTGCTCTCCGCGCTGCAGGGACTGATCGGTCCGGCGCTCGCCGCGCTGCCGCCGATCGAGATCCCCGCGACGGTCGCTCAGCTCACCGTGCACGCGCCCGAGCAGATCGTCGACGGCGACGTGCTGACCCAGCGCGCGCTGCACGCCACGCTGACGCTGGCCGGCCAGCCGATCCTCGACACGGTGGCGGGCGAGGCGAAGGTCGGTCGCGCGGGCACCTGCCCGCCGCCCTCGAACGATGGTCCCACGGGCGGACAGGGCGAGCCCGCCGCCGCCCCAGCGGTCCCGCCGCATGCGACGGCGGCGGCGCTGAGCGCCTCGGCACAGCTGCTCGCGTGCACCGACCGCAAGCTGATCCTGCTCGACGTCCTGCCGAGCGGGGACAAGGTGAAGATCAAGGGCGCCGCGGACCGGGCGCTGGTCGGGCGCAACGTCAAGATCCGGCTGCGGGCGACCGGCAAGGTCGTGGCGAGCGCCAAGGTCGGCAAGGACGGGTTCTTCACCACGACGGCGCCACTGCCCTCGCGGGCGATCCGCACCTCCAACGCGGCGCGCTACCGCGCCGAGCTGGGCAAGGCGCTCTCGCTGCCGCTCAAGCTGCACCGGCGGATGGCGCTCACCCGGTTGACCTCGGCCGGCGGGAAGGTGACGGTCGCGGGTCGCGTCGAGCTGCCGCTGTCGCACCCGGCCGACACGATCCGGCTCGTGCGCCGGGTCTCCTGTCACAAGACGGTGCTGGTGAAGTCGTTTCGGCCGGCGTCTGACGGCAGCTTCGAGGTGACCGTCGCCGCGCCGAAGGGCGCGACCGCCGCGGTCTACCGGCTCGCCACGCACGTTCCCAAGACGCGCAAGAACCCGAAGCGCTTCCCGACGTTCACGCTGCCCGCGGGCATCGACCTCAACCAGCGCTGAGGCCCCTCGGCCGTCGGCCTCGCGCCACCAGCGCGAGGCCGACAGCGGCCAGGCCGAGCAGGCCGAGCAGCGTGAGCAGGCGCCCGACCACGACCGGCCAGGGGTGTGCGGTGGTCACGACGATGTGCGCGGCGCCGGGTTTGGCGTCGGCGTCGATCTCCAGGTAGGCGTCGCCGAAGTCCGAGCGTGAGACGATGCGGGCGCCGCTGACCTGGAGGAGCTCGGGGGACGCCTTGAGGTTGCTCAAGATCAAGTCTCCGGGTTGCGCCTTGACCGTGGCCTCGGTGCGATCCTCGTGCTCGGCCATGGCCGGCGGAAAGCGGACGCCCTTGATGGGGTTGTCCTCGAGGTAGAGCGGCACGCGGGCGTCGGTGTAGTCCGCCGTCGGGTGCTGGGGCTGGTCGCTGCGGAACTTGTTGGCCGTGCTCGTGTGGTAGGGCATGGCCGTCCAGAGCTGACCTGGCTGCCACGGCGTCAGCGGCGACCGCACCTGCTGCCGTGCCTGAACGACCGAGACGACGACGACGCCGGCGATCACCCAGGCCCACAGCCGGCGCCGTGGGCCTGCGCGACGCGCCAGCACCAGCGTGGCGATCAGCGCACCGCCGATCGCGAGGTTGATGTAGGCCTCGAGCCGGAGCGGGTTCTGCAACATGTCATAAGGATGGGGAAGTCCATTCACGAGCGAGCTTCCGGGTCATCAGCACCCAGGTCGCGACCGCCACGCCGAGCAGGAGCAGCGCCGCCCGGAGCCACGGCGAGCTGCGCCTCGGTCGCATGATGAGCAGCCCGGCGATGATCGAGGCGGTGGCGAGGACCGGTAGCTGCACCGCATAGCGCGGGTACAACGGGTCGACGCGCTCGCGACCCAGCTCGAACAGATGGTGCGGAGTCGTGCCGTCGACGGAGTCGAGCAGCATTTGGTGAGCAGCCGCCACGTTGCTCGCGAGCACCGTGTGGGATTGGTAGGCGATCGCGGGAAGCAAGAACCAGGCATTGACCAGCACGGCCGGAACCGCGACGACCGCGAGGCGCAGCAGTCCTCGGCGGGTGATCAGCGGGCGCAGTGACGGGATGATCAGAAACGCCACGAGCCCCACGAGGACCAACACGGTCGTCGCCCACATCAACGTCAGGTTGTGGCTGCCCGTGTAGAGGACCAACCCGACGGCAAGCGCCAGCGCTGGAAGCGGTCTCAGTCGATCGGCGCGCAGGATCGAGCAGGTCGCGGCGAGGCTCAACAGGAGCGCGCCGAAGGCGACCGCCTGCGCCCAGCTCCCGGTGACATAGGCCGCGCTGAGGTACCACGTCGACGTGACGAACAACACGGCGGGAAGGTGGGACGTCCAAGGTCCGAGCCCGGCCTGACGCGCGATCCAGAACCACCCGCCATACGCCATCGCGAAGCCGAGGGCCCAGGTGGCGAGGTAGGCCGCGTGGTGTCCACTGACAAGCGCGATCACCCCGCCGATCGTGTACAGGGTGCCGCCGTAGAACGCGTAGTGCGGGTCGAACACTCCTTCGGCGTCCTGAGCGAAGAGCGATGGCAGGCCGTGGGCCCTCAGCGACTGCTCTTGATGCCAGATGTACCAGTCGTGCAAGAGCCAGTCTTGGAAGACGAACCCCTTCTCGTGGAACATGGTCCAGAGGCAGATCCCGATGACCAGCCCGGCGAGGGCCACGCCCGCCACAACGGCCGGCCATCGCGACGACCACCACGCCTCGGCCTGCGCCGGCTCGCTGACAGACCCGGGCGCTTCGGCGGCCGTCGCAGACATGGTCTTCAGGACAGGCTCGGCGGTGTCCGTCGTCGTCGCCGGAACAGCACGAAGGCCACGGTGGCGAGGCCGAGCAGGCCGAGAAGCGTGGCCAGCCGTCCCGCCACGACCGGGAACGGGTGCGTGGTCGTCACGGTGATCTTCGCGGCGCCCGGCTTGGCGTTGTCGGCGACCTCCAAGAACGCGTTGCCTGCCTGGTCACGCGCGACGATCTTGGCACCCTCGACCTTGATCAACGGGTTGGACGCCTTCAGGTTGCTCGCGATGAACTCGCCCGGCTGCGCGTCGATGATGACGCTGGCACGGTCGGTCTGCTCGGCTTGCTTCGGGCTGAACAGGGCGTACTGGAACGGTCGGTTCGGCTGGAAGTCCGGCACGTTGACGTTGACGTAGTCGGCCATCCCCAGCTTCGTGTCACCGGTGATGTACGCGGCCGGCTTGTTCCACTGCGGGCCGACCACGTTCGTCTGGTACGACTCAAGGAGCTGCGCTCGTGCCTGGACCATGAGGAGGACCAGGATCGGGAGCATGACCCAGGTCCAGCGGCGGCGTATGCGTGACCTGGAGCGGGCGGCCAGCGCCAGCGTGGCGATGAGCCCGCCGGCGACCGCGATGTTGATGTAGGCCTCAAGTCGGTAAGGGGCCTGGATCTGGTCATAGGGGTGGGGCAGCCCGAGGATCCACGAGCTGTGGGTCATCAGCTGCCACATCGCCACCCCGGCGATGACGAAGAGCACCGCCGTGCGCAGCCACTGCGACCGCCAATGCGGCCGCAGAAGCACCAGCCCGACGACGAACCAGGCGGTGGCCAGCAGGGGGAGCTGCAGCGCGAGGTGCGGGGAGAGCGGGTCGGCGCGCGTGCGCGTCAGCGTCAGGATGTGCTGGGGCTCGACGTAGTACATGGACGTGAGCAGGAAGCTCGTGGCCATCTGGTAGTTGTTGCCGATCCACGTGTGGCCCTGGTAGGCGATGGCCGGGAACATGAACCAGGCGTTGATCAGCCCTGCCGGGATCGCGACGGCCGCGATCCGCAGCACTCCGGCGCGGTTGAACAGCCGGCGGAAGCCCGGGACGAGCGCGAAGAACACCAGGCCCACGACGGTCATCGCCGTGGTCGCCCATGCCAGCGTCAGGCTGTGGCTGCCGGTGTAGAACACGACGCCGATCGCCAGCGCCAGCGCCGGGAACGGCTTGAGCCGGTCTGCGCGGATGATCGAGAACGCCGCCGCGAGCAGCAGCAGTAACGCCGAGAACGCCGTGTTCTGGCCCCAGCTGCCCCAGACGTAGATCGAGGACAGGTACCACGGCGACGAGACGAAGACGATGCTCGGGACATGGGAGGCCCAGGGGCCGACCCCGGCCTGGCGTGCCAGCCAGTACAGCCCGCCGTAGGCCATCATGAATGCCCAGATCCAGGCGGCGACAAAGGCCGCGTCGTGGCCGATGAGAACCGACACGGCGCCCGTCAGCGCGTAGAGCGTCCCGCCGTAGAACGCGTAGTGCGGGTCGAAGACGCCCGACGCGTTGTGGGCGAAGTACGACGGCAGGATGTGCGCTCTGAGCGACTCCTCCTGATGCCAGATGTACCAGAGGTGCGCGAACCAGTCGAAGCCGACGAAGCCGCCGTTGCCGAGCTGCGAGGCGCGGCCGGCGATCATCGGATAGGTGCAGACGAAGATGACGACCGCGGCCAGCGTGAGGCCGCCCCCGACCGTGAACCAGGTCGATGACAGGAGCGACAGTCGTCGCGTCCGCGCTGGTTCCCCGATGGTGGCGGGCGAGTCGGTGACGGTGGCGGACATCGTGCGACTTCGAGTCTCTCAGCGCTCGCCAGAGCCACTTGGCAGGTCTGCGACCATCGGTGTCATGAGCACCCACGTCGACACCGCCACGCTGCACCACTGGATCGGTGGCGCACCGGACGCGACGGCGACCGAGCGCTTCGGGGAGGTGACGGAGTCCGCCACCGGACAGGTCACCGCGCGCGTGCCGTTCGCGACCGCCGAGACCGTCGATCGCGCCGTGCGGTCGGCCGCCGACGCGGCCGCCTCCTGGGGGCAGAGCTCGATCAGCCAACGCAGCAAGGTGCTCTTCGCCTTCCGCGAGCTGGTCGATGCCCACCGCGAGGAGCTGGCGGCGATCGTCACGCGCGAGCACGGCAAGGTGCTCGCCGACGCGCTGGGCGAGGTCCAGCGCGGCCTCGAGGTCGTCGAGTTCGCCTGCGGCGTGGGGGAGATCCTCAAGGGCGAGCTGACGCCCGGCGTCTCGCGCGGGGTCGACTCGTACTCGATGCGGCAGCCGGTCGGGGTCGATGGCGGGCATCACCCCCTTCAACTTCCCGATCATGGTCCCGATGTGGATGCACCCGATCGCGATCGCGTGTGGCAACGCGTTCGTGCTCAAGCCCTCCGAGCAGGATCCGTCGGTCTCCCTGCGCGTCGCCGAGCTGTGGGCGCAGGCCGGGCTGCCTGCCGGCGTCTTCACGGTGGTCAACGGCGACAAGGAGGCGGTCGACGCGCTGCTGACCCACCCGCAGGTCGACGCGGTCTCCTTCGTCGGCTCTACGCCGATCGCCCGCTACGTCCACGAGACGGGCAGCGCGCACGGCAAGCGCGTCCAGGCGCTCGGCGGGGCCAAGAACCACGCGGTCGTCCTGCCCGACGCCGACATGGAGCTGGCCGCCGACGGCCTCGTCTCGGCCGGCTACGGCTCGGCCGGCCAGCGCTGCATGGCGGTGTCGGTCGCCGTCGCGGTTGGCGACTGCGCCGATCCGCTGATCGACCGGATCCGCGAGCGGATCGCTGCGCTGAAGGTCGGCGATGGCACCGACGCGGAGGCCGACATGGGGCCACTGGTCAGCGAGCGCCACCGGGCGCGTGTCGTCGAGTACGTCGACGCGGGCGTCGCGGAGGGCGCAAAGCTGCTGGTCGACGGCCGCGCGCTCACCGTCGAGGGCCGCGAGGGCGGCCACTTCCTCGGCCCGACGCTCTTCGACGACGTGCGCCCCGGCATGCGGATCTACGACGAGGAGATCTTCGGGCCGGTGCTCGTCGTCGTCCGCGCTGCGAGCTACCCGGAGGCGCTCGCGCTGGTCAACGCCAACCCGTTCGGCAACGGCGCAGCGATCTTCACCAACGACGGTGGCGCCGCGCGGGCCTTCGAGCAGGATGTCACCGCAGGCATGGTCGGCATCAACGTCCCGATTCCCGTGCCGATGGCCTACCACTCCTTCGGCGGCTGGAAGGCATCACTCTTCGGCGACGTCCACATCCACGGCCCTGAGGGCGTCCGCTTCTGCACGCGTGGCAAGGTCGTCACCCGCCGCTGGGCCGACCCGTCACATCGCGGCGTGGACCTGGGCTTCCCGACGGCGGGGTGAGCGCTACTTCCCGCGCTGCTTGCCCGGCTTGAGCGTGACCGACGAGGTGTGACGGACGGTCGTGTGACCCTTCGCCGCCACCGAGACCGACACGGACACCTTGAGCTTCTTCTTGGCCTTGACCGCGGCGCGCATGAGCTTCATACCCGCCTTGGTCAGCTTCACCTTGAACTTGTAGGTCCCGAGCTTGGCGAAGTTCTTCTTGAACGAGAAGAGCACGACCGGCTTGACCTTCTTCTTGGCCGCCGAGTCATAGCCGACGGGTGAGCCGCCGCCGACGCCCTGGCCGTTGTAGCCGGGGATGCCCGACGGGCTGGCGCTGCCCGAGCCGCTGTAGGCGCCCGGGTAGGCGGGGTAGGTCAGGGGGATCTGCACGCTGAAGCCGCCGTTGGCCAGCAGGCGCGCCATGTCGTCACCCGTGAGGCCGCCGAGCAGATGGCGATCCAGCTCCGCGTAGGCCTCCTGGCCCTCGGCGGTGGTGACCGTGATCTGCTCGCCCTTGGAGGTCGTGAGCGTGAGCACCAGGCCGGGGGCCGTCGTGGTGGGGCCGGGCGTGCCGGGAGGATCGGTCGACGGGGTGCCGCCGCCACCACCGGTGCCGGTGCCCGTCGTGACGGTCCCGCCACCTCCGCCGGGCACCGGCGCGCCGATCTCGGTCACGAAGGCGCCGGAGTTGGCCGTCATGTTCGCCGCGCCGACGGTGACCGGGAACGGGCCGCCCGCACCACCGGCGACGAGCACGTTGCCGTTGGGCGCCATGGCGGCGGCGTGGCCGCTGTCCTGGCCGTTGCCGCCCAGGTAGGTCGAGTAGACCAACGACGTGCCGTCGGCCGCGAGCTTCTGACAGGAACGCGTCGCCGGAGCCGCCCGCGTAGTAGTTCTGGGCGGCGTCGCCCGTGGTCGGAAAGTCCTGCGCCGCGCTGCCGGTGACGTAGGCGTGGCCCGCGCCGTCGACGGTGATCCCGTAGCCGTGGTCGGTGCTCGAGCCGCCGAGCAGCGTGGAGTAGACGACGGCGCTCCCGGTCGGGTTGAGCTTGATCACATAGGCGTCGTTGCCGCCAGGTGACGTGGTCTGCACCGCGCCGGCCGTGGTCGGGAACGGCGCGGCCGTGCTGACCCCCGTGAGGTAGGCGTTGCCCGCCGCGTCGACCGCGATCGCCTCGCCGCTGTTGCTCGCGGTCGCGCCGCCGCCGAGGAAGGTGCGGTAGACCAGCGTGCCGCCCGAGGTGAACTTCTCGACGAACGAGTTGTTGGCGTACATGGCACCCTGGAAGGCGGGCTGCGCGACGCCGCTGGTGGTGGTCATCGCGGCCTGGGCGAGGCCACCGACGTAGACGTTGCCGCTCGGGTCGACCGCGACGCCGTGGCCGACCGCGCCGGGCGTGCAGGCAAACCAGCTGAGGGTGCCGCCCGCCGGCGAGATCTTGCCGGTGGCGAGACCGTCGCAGCCGTGGAAGTTGGGGAAGTTGCCCGTGACGTAGGCCGAGCCGTCGGCGCCGATGGCGATGCCGTAGCTGCCGTCCTGCCCGGCGCCACCGATCAGCGTCGAGTAGGTCAGGCCCGTCCCGGACGGGTTCAGCTTGGCGACGAAGCCGTCGTAGTAGCCGCCGCCGTAGCCCGTCTGGAAGGCGCTGCCCGTGGTCGGGAAGGCTCCGGCGCCGCTCGGCGCGTTGGTCGTACCCGTGACGTAGGCGTTGCCCGCGCCGTCGACGGCCAACCCATAGGCGTAGTCCTCGTGCACGCTGCCGAGGTAGGTCGCGTACTGGACGGCGGTGCCGCTCGGGTTGAGCTTCTGCACGAAGACGTCGTCGTAGCCGCCGCCATAGGTCGTCTGGACGCTGCCTGCCGTCGTCGCCAGGTCGTCGCCCTGCGCCGCGTTGCCGGCGATGTACACGTTGTTGGCGGCGTCGGCGCCGACGCCGGTCGCGACGGTGGAGTGCCCGCCGCCGAAGGTCGAGAACGCGACGGAGGGATCGATGACCAGCGCCTGCGAGCGGTCATAGGCGCCGAGCGCCACGCGGACGTGGTCGCCATCGACGAGCAGTCGGCTCGTGACCGGCGTGCGACCGCCCGGGCCGTGCTGGAAGGAGACCGGCGGCGCCATCCGCAGCGTCGCGCCGCCGCGGGCGCGCACGATCGCGCCGCCCTGGCCGTCACCGCGGATGCTGGTGGCGCCCGGAAGCGTCAGGTCGATCGCGTGCGGGTCGGCGTGCGGCGCGACGTCGAGGTCGTACTCCAGCGAGCCGTCGGTGCCGCGGAACGCCAGGTCGATCCCCGGCCAGACGCCGCGGTAGCGCACGCCGGTGAAGGTCGACACGTCGCGCAGCCAGCGCGAGCGGTCGCCGACGAGGTAGCTCACGCGGCCCGCGCGCGGGCCGGCGGCCACGGGCGTGCCGAGTCGGCCGCCCGGCGTCGCGAGCCGCACGTGCGAGAGACGCCCCTGCGGTGAGGAGAGCGCGACCCGCACCTCGCCGCGCCCGAGCCCGACGGCGAAGCCGTCGCCGTGGGCGAGGAAGTCGACCGCGCGCGGGGCCTGCCCGCGGTTGGCCTCGAAGCTCATCGCCAGGCGGGCGGGCGCCGCCGTCCGCGAACCCGCGACCGCATCACGGGACGCCGGTGCGCCGCCGATCGCCACGGCGCAGACACCGCCGGCCGTGACGGTCGCCAGGGCGCCGAGCGCCGTCCATCCACTCATCCATCGCTGGGCAAACACGCGGGCGATCATACGTTCCGGTTTCCGTGCAAATGTCGCGCTTCGGGGCGGCGTACGCGGTCTTACGTACGGGTGCGGCTTCGGCGCTTTCAGGGCGCCGACCTGCGAGCGTGATGCCATGGCCCTACACCACGCTTCGCCCACCTCCCGCGACGAGGGCGCCGGCCTGGAGATCCGGCCGCAGTTCGCGCAGGCGGGAGAAGCTCGCGACGGTCCCCAAGCTGCGGCTGCCCGACGGCGAGCTGTCGCCGCACGCCGCCTATCAGGTGGTGCATGACGAGCTGATGCTCGACGGCCGCGCGCGGCTGAACCTCGCGACGTTCGTCACCACCTGGATGGAGCCCCAGGCGCGCGTCCTGATCGACGAGTGCCTGGACAAGAACATGATCGACAAGGACGAGTATCCGCAGACCGCGGAGCTCGAGCGGCGCTGCGTCGCGATGCTCGCGGCGCTGTGGGGTGCCGAGGAGGCCGAAGGCGACGCCACCGGCTGCTCGACCACCGGCTCCAGCGAGGCGTGCATGCTCGGCGGGCTGGCGCTGAAGTGGCGCTGGCGCGAGCGCCGCCACGCGGCGGGCAAGCCGGCCGACCGCCCCAACTTGGTCATGGGCGCCAACGTCCAGGTCTGCTGGGAGAAGTTCTGCCGCTACTGGGATGTCGAGCCACGGCTGGTGTCGGTTAGCGAGGCCGCCACGCACCTCACCGCCGCGGGCGCGATCGCGCACTGCGACGAGAACACGATCGGCGTCGTCGCGATCCTCGGCTCGACGTTCGACGGCAGCTACGAGCCCGTGGCCGAGATCGCCGCCGCGCTGGACAGGCTGGAGGTCGAGACCGGCCTCGACGTGCCGCTGCACGTCGACGCCGCGTCCGGCGGCTTCGTCGCGCCCTTCCTGGATCCCGAGCTGGTCTGGGACTTCCGCCTGAAGCGCGTGCAGTCGATCAACGCCTCGGGCCACAAGTACGGGTTGGTCTACCCGGGCGTCGGCTGGGCCGTGTGGCGCGACAAGGCCGCGCTGCCGGAGGAGCTGATCTTCGACGTCGACTACCTCGGCGGCGAGATGCCGACCTTCGCGCTGAACTTCTCGCGCGGCGGCGCCCAGGTCGTCGCGCAGTACTACAACCTGATCCGACTCGGCCGCGAGGGCTACCGCCGCGTGCAGCAGGCCTCGCGCGACACCGCGCTCTGGCTCTCGGGCGAGATCGCCGAGGTGGGGGACTACCGGCTGATCAGCGACGGTGGCGAGCTTCCCGTCTTCGCCTTCGCGCTGGCCTCCGATGACGAGGGCTTCAGCGTCTACGACGTCTCCGAGAAGCTGCGCATGCGCGGCTGGATCGTGCCTGCCTATCGGATGCCGCAGGGGATGGAGGAGCTGGCGGTGCTGCGCGTGTGCGTTCGCAACGGCTTCTCGCGCGATCTGGCCTCGCTCTTCCTCGCCGACCTCCAACACGCCACGGCGCACCTGCGCCACCGCGCCGATGGTCCGCCGCCGGACGAGGTGCGCGCGTCATTTCATCACTGAGCGTGTCGAGCATGTGCGAGGATTCCGCCGTCATGGCGGACCGCAAGCGCATCATCCTGGATGCGGCCATCAGCACGATCGCGCGCAACGGCGTGCGCGGCTTGCGGGTCGAAGAGGTCGCCGAGCGGGCGGGCGTGGCCGTGTCGCTGCTCTACTACCACTTCGACAACCGCAGTGGGCTGATCCGGGCCACGCTCAAGCACGCCAACGAGCGCACCGCCCAGACCATTGAAGATCTGGATGTCGGCCGGCGCAACGGCGCCGAGCTCGTGGTGACGATGCTGCTCGCCGAGCTCGAGGATCCGGTGCAGGCGCGCGAGCTGTCGCTGCTCTGGAGCGAGGTGCTGTCGGCGGCGTTCTTCGACCCGAGCCTGCGCGAGCAGCTGGCGGAGGCCAGCGAGCGCTGGAGCAAGCTCATCGCCGACGCGGTCTGGCGTGGCCAGGAGGACGGGTCGATCGCGGCGCTGGCCGCGCCCGACGATCTCGCGGCGCTGCTCACGGCGGCGGTCGACGGGATCAGCGCCCGCTGGCTCGCCGGCTTGATCACGCGCGAGCGGGCGCGGGAGCTGCTGGCGATGAGCGTCGCGTCGCTGCTGGGGATCTACGACCCGGTGGCGACTTCGTGAGCCGCGCGGTGGCCTTCCGCGCGGTCGTCCAGGGCAAGGTCCAGGGGGTCGCGTTCCGTGACGCCGCGGTCCGGCGTGCCCGGGCGCTCGGCGTGCTCGGCTGGGTGCGCAATCACGACGACGGCACGGTGCATGTGCACGCCGAGGGCGCCCCCGACGCGCTGGACGCGTTCGCGGCATGGCTGCACGAGGGGCCGGCGCCCGCGAGGGTCGACGGCGTCGCGCTCGAGCCCGTCAAGGTCGAGGGCCACGAGCAGTTCGCGATGCGTGGCGTCAGCGCCGGCGTCTTCGTCGTCCAGGAGCACCAGGCGACCGCCCACCACTACGACCTGCGGCTCGAGGTCGACGGCGCGATGCGCTCGTGGGCGGTCCCGAAGGGCCCGTCGATGGATCCGGCGGTCAAGCGTCTGGCGGTGCAGGTCGAGGATCACGACCTGTCGCACAACGACGTCGAGGGATCGCTCGGCGACGGCGCCGTGATCATCTGGGACCGCGGCAGCTACGAGCAGGGCGGCCGCGTGCCGTGGCCGGAGGCGCTGGACCGCGGCCATGCCGTCTTCGTCCTGCACGGCGAGAAGCTCCGCGGCGGGTTCGCGCTGCAGCGCACGAGACGGCCCCACCCACCCCACGCGGCCAAGCCGCAGTGGCTGTTGATCAAGCGCCGCGACGACGAGGCCGAGCCGGGATCGGACGTCGTCGCCGCCCAGCCGCGCTCGGTGGTGAGCGGGCGCACGCTGGGCGAGGTGGAGTGACTCCTACATCAGCGCCTCGTGGCCGATGCGGTGCGCGTTGGCCATCACGCTGAAGGTGACGGTCGGCCCGGGGATCGTCGGCAGGACCGAGGCATCGACGAGATGGACCCGCTCCAGGCCGCCGGGCCGGCCGAGCATGTCGCTCTGCAGCCCGCGGGGTCGCCGGGCCATCGGAAACGAGCTGCCCAGATGGTTGCTGCGGCCCGGCTCCCAGACCTTGAGCAACGGCAGCAGCAGCAACGTCCGCAGATCCTTGACGGCCCGCACGAGCAGCTTGGCGGCCGCGCGCGCCTGGGCCTGCGGTCGCGTGTCGTCGGCCGGCAGCGCGAAGGCCAGGGTCTGGTCGCGTTGCAGCCGGACCCGCACCGGGTCCGAGCTGTTGGAGTGCATGCAGGCCTGGGCGAGCAGGAGGCGGCCGAGCAGCGGCTGCCCACGGCGCTCGAGGATGGCGGGTGGGACGCGCAGCCTGCGTGCGACCTCGCGCAGGACGAGGTCGCTGTAGCCGTAGACCTGGATGTGCACCATGTTGGGCGACACCTCGGGGTTGTCGATCTCCACGAAGGCCTGGGCGAGCGTGACGCCGCCGCCGGTCGTCGAGACCGGCGCCGACGGGAGGCGCAGCATCGGCGCCGAGAAGTAGGGCGAGTCCTGCATCTCGATGTCGCGGTCGTAGGCATCGAGACCCATCAGCGCCAGCCGGGTCGAGATCAGTGGCCCGGTGGCGACGAACGCTCGGTCGAAGCCGGCGCGACGGACCGCTCCGGCCGGTTCGCGCAGGTGCAAGGTCACCTGCCCGTCGCGCTCCTCGATGCGTTCGACCATCTCGCCCGGCCGGTAGTCGAACAGTGGGTCGGTCGTCATGCGCCGGACCTCAAGATCGGTCCGATAGATCGAGCCGTACGGGCAGCCGTGAAGGCACAGCCCGGTGTTCCGACAGCGGCCGCCGGGTCCGTCGTCGGTCGTCTGCAGCGCGAGCCGTGACCGTCCGGCGACGATCCCCCGCCGGCGCAGTCGTGCGGCACCCGCGTGCAGATCGTCGACCAGCGAGCGCGCCTGTGTGGTCGCGGGGAACACACCCGGCGTGTCGGTGTAGAGCGGCATGATGCGTTCGAGCTCGTCGTGCTCGCCCGCCAAGGGCATGAACTTGAGCACGGCGCGATAGTGATCGGCCAGCTCGCGCTCGCCGATGGGCCACTCTCCGAGGTCGCGGTCGCTGTAGGGCGCCACCGCCGCGCCCCAGACCGTGCTCAGGCCGCCGCGTGCCGTCGAGGGCATCGCGAGGACGCCGCTGGCGGGGTCCGGTCGTGCGGGGTGGTCCTGGGCGTAGGCGTGCAACGACCCGAGCACCGGCTTGAGCGGGATGTCGTCGAGGCTCGGCGCGAACTCGTGGCGCAGGTCGTCCACCAGACCCGGATCCCAGGTGTCAGGCTCCTGCTCGCCGAGCTCGGCGTACCGATCGACCACCTCGGCGGCGGCGTGCGCGCCTCCGTCGAAGAGGGTGACGCGGGCCCCGGCCGCGAGGAGCGCGTGGGCGCACGCGACGCCGGCCGGCCCCGATCCCAAGACCGCAACGCCGCCGCTCACGTGCCGGCCACGGCGATCTCCGCTGAGAAGGACCGGAAGGTCACGGCCGTGGGGCCGCTCGCGTCGGAGAACGGGTGCAGGTCGCTGTTGGCAAGGCTCAGCGCGCTGTCGCTGCGGAAGGGTGGGGTCAGGCCCACCCGCTCGAACGTCCGCAGGACGCTGACGACCGGGCGCCACGGGATCGGCACGAACAGCGGCGAGCGCTGTCCGCGGGCCTTGGCCATCGCCGAGATCAGGCTCCGCAGCGTCCATGGGTCGGCGCACGCCGCAAGCAGCGGTCGCCCCGGCGGGGGCGCTTCGCGGCCGTCGGCGATCGCCGCCACGAGGTCGCCGACGTCCTCCTCGTGAGCCATGAGGATCGGGTGGCTGTCGTCGACGATCAACGGGACGATCGGAAGCCTGGAGGAGAAGCGCGCGAGGCGCTCGAACATCGCGCCGGAGCGCGGCCCGTAGACCAGACCGGGGCGGACGATCGCCGCGTCGCGTGAGGCGGCCTCGGCCTCGGTGAGCAGCTTCGCGGTGCCATATTGCGACTGGGTGCCCTGGAACGCGGCCGGGCTCGAGATGTAGATGATCCGCTCGACCCCGGCGTCGACGGCCGCGTCGAGCAGCCGGCGTGTGCCGTCGATGTTGATGGCCTTGATGTCCTCCCATGCGGTCGGCGTGAAGTCATAGGCGGCGTGGACGAGCACGTCGACGTCGGCCAGTGGGGGAGGCTCACGCGACTGCAGGCTCCACGGTCGGTGCTCGTCAGCGTTGGCGGTCGACGAGCGCGCGAGGCCGATGACGTGCCAGCCATGGGCGCGCAACCGCCGCGCGATGGCACCGCCGACGTAGCCCGTGGCGCCGGTCACGGCCGCGGTTGGGCGTTGCGATGGGCACATGGGCGTGACCCTAAAGCCGTGAGATGCGGTTTCTTGGACGAGTCACTGCCAGCCGGCTCTCCTCGACCGTTGCGCGCCGCTGCGCGTCCTCACCTGACCTTCAGGTTCGTCGGCGACGATCCCTGCCGATGCGCGTCCTGGTCGTCGATGACGAGCCCGCCGTGCGCGAGGTGCTCGCGCGGATCCTGGAGGTCGAGGGCTTTGAGGTCGCCCTCGCCGGCGACGGGCGGGCGGCCGTCCGGGTCCAGGCCAGCAGGCCGGCCGATGCCGTCCTGCTCGACGTCCTGATGCCCGGTCTCGACGGCCTGGAGGTCTGTCGCCGGCTGCGCGACACGGGTGATCGCACGCCCGTGCTGATGCTCACCGCGCGAGATGGCGTCGGCGATCGCGTCGCGGGGCTGGAGGCGGGCGCCGACGACTACCTGCCCAAGCCGTTCGCGCTGGAGGAGCTGCTCGCCCGTCTGCGTGCGCTGCTGCGCCGCGCCGGCTGGGAGCAGGATCGCCAGACGCTGCGCTTCGACGACCTCGAGCTCGATCCCGTCGGTCACGAGGTTCACCGCGGTGGCCGGCGCATCGAGCTGACCCGCACGGAGTTCTTGCTGTTGGAGCTCTTCCTGCTGCATCCACGTCAGGTGCTGACGCGCGAGCAGATCTTCGACGGCGTCTGGGGCTATGACTTCGGCCCGGCGTCCAACTCGCTGGAGGTCTACGTCGGCTACCTGCGGCGCAAGACCGAGGCGGCGGGAGAGCCGCGCCTGCTGCACACCGTGCGCGGCTTCGGCTACGTGTTGCGGGCGCCGCGCGCATGACCTTCCGGCGTCGCATCGTCCTGCTCGCCGCCGCGGCGGTTGCCGTCGCGATCGCACTGGCGGTGACCATCACCTACATCATCGTGCGCCACGACCTGCGGGCCAACGTCGACCGGGCGCTGCGCATGACCCAGCCCGAGGTCGTCCTGCTCAGCAAGGACCGCGCGCCCGGCATCGCCGTGCCGCCACCGGGTGACGACAAGCAGACCCAGCCGCTGGACGTCCGCGTCCGGGTTCCCAACGCCGCGTTCGGCGACGCCATCGGCGTCGCGCAGGCGACGCTGGAGGGCGGCACGACGATCCGCGGTGACGCGCGCGAGATCCTGCCGGTGACCGACGCGGTCAGGGAGGTCGCGGCGGGTCGGCGCGGGCCCTTCATCCGGGACGAGAACGTCGACGGCGTGCACCTCCGTGTCCTCACCCGTCGTGGCGACAACGGCGAGGCGCTGCAGATCGCGCGCTCGCTGACCGAGGCCGATGCGACGCTCGGCCGGCTGCGCTGGGTGCTGATCACGGTCATGCTCGGCGGCGTCGGGCTGGCCGCGGGGCTCGGTCTGGCCGTCTCGCGCGCGGCGACCCGGCCGCTTGCGCGGCTGACCGCGACGGCCGAGCAGGTGACCGCCACCGGTGAGCTGCACCACCGGATCCCGGTGGGCGCCGATGACGAGCCGGGCCGTCTGGCCGCCGCGTTCAACGCCATGTTGTCGGCCTTGGAGAGCTCGCGCGACGCCCAGCGCCAGCTGGTCGCCGACGCCTCGCACGAGCTGCGCACGCCGCTGACGGCGATCCGGGCCAACATCGAGCTGCTCGAGCACGCGCCGCAGCTGGGGCCGGAAGAGCGCGCCGCGATGCTGCGCTCGGCCCGTGGCCAGCTGGAGGACCTCACGGTGCTCGTCGGAGATCTCGTCGACCTCGCCCGCCCGGGCGAGCGCGAGATCGACCCGCCCGAGGAGCTGCGCCTCGACGAGCTGGTCGGCGCGGCCGTGGAGCGGGCGCGGCGCCATGCGCCCGCGATGGCGTTCACGCTCGCCGCCGAGCCGTCGATCGTGCTCGGCAGCCGCGCGCGGCTCGCGCGCGCCGTGGGCAACCTGTTGGACAACGCGGTGAAGTGGAGCCCGCCGGACTCGACGATCGAGGTGACGGTCGCCGACGGCGAGGTGACCGTCCGCGACCACGGCCCCGGCATCGCGCAGGTCGATCTGCCGCAGGTCTTCGACCGCTTCTACCGCGCGCCCTCGGCGCGCGGGCTGCCCGGCTCCGGCCTCGGGCTGGCGATCGTCAAGCACGTCGCCGACGCGCACGACGGGACCGTCGTCGCCGAAGCGGCGCCCGGCGGCGGGACGCTGTTACGGCTGACGCTCCCGGCCTCCTAACCGCTCCATAGCTCGCGTTCAGCGGGCTCTCATGTTCGCCGGGCTTGATGGTGGACATGATCAGACAGCTGCTCACCCTCGTCGCGATCGCCGGCGCCGTGCTGGCGCTCGGCGCCTGTGGCTCAGACAAGGACAACAAGTCGCCCGGCGACCGCCAGGACAAGGCCTTGGACGGCGCGCTGAAGTTCGCCAAGTGCATGCGCGACCACGGCATCGACATGCCCGACCCGACACGCGCGAGCGGCGGCGGCATCCTGCAGAAGATGGGTGGCCCGGGCAAGCGCGTCCCCGGACCCGACGACCCCAAGATGAAGGCCGCCGACAAGGCGTGCGCCAAGTACCGCGAGCTCGGCGGCGGCGACGCACCCGATCCGGCGGCGATGGCCAAGCAGCGCGACGCCTTCGTCGCCTATGCCCGCTGCATGCGCGGCAAGAACATCAACATGCCCGACCCGAAGGTCAGCAGCCACGGCATCGAGCTGTCGATCGGCAAGGGCATCCGGCCCGACTCGGCGGCCTTCAAGGCGGCCGACAAGGCGTGCCACACGTTGCTGGGGAGGCCGCCGGAGGACGCGAAGGGCGGTCCGGACGGCGGCGGGGTCGCGTTCGGCGCGGGTCCGACGCCGTGAGCGCCGCGACCGAGATGCCGTCGGTGGCTGCCGGCGGTCGCCGCCGGCGGCGCGGTCGCGTGGGCCGCGCCATCGCCGTCGTCGTGGTGATCGCGGCCATCGGGGCCGGCGTCTGGCTGCTGCTGCCCGACGACAGCAGCGCGCCGTCCGCCGCCAACGACCGCATCCCGCTCGGCACCGCGACCGTCCAGCGGCGTGACCTCGTCGACCGCGTCGACATCGACGCCACGCTCGGCTACGCGGACTCCCGCAAGCTCGCTGCGCCGGTCGGCGGGACCGTGACGCGCCTGCGTGCCGAGGGCTCCGTCGTCGGCCGCGGTCGCTCGCTGCTGTCGGTCGACGCCCAGGCCACGGGCTGGGTCTTCTTCGGCATCCGCCCGTTCTACCGCGACCTCGGGCCCGGCGTCACCGACGGCCGCGACGTCCGTCAGTTGGAGCGCAACCTTGCCGCGCTCGGCTATGACCCCGGGACCGTCGACGTCGACTGGACGTCGGCGACGACCGCGGCCGTCGAGGACTTCCAGGAGGACCGCGGCCTCGACGAGACCGGCACGCTGCGACGCGCCGACCTCGTTGTCAGCGACGGCCCGGTGCGCGTCGGCGCGCACAGCGTCGACGTCGGCGACCAGGCACGGGTCGGCGCGCCGGTGACCGCGCTCAGCTCGATGGTCCCGGAGGTCACCGCCGAAGTGCCCGCCGCCAATGCCGACGCGGTGCGGCGCGGCGACGCGGTGACGGTGACGCTGCCCGACGGGCACGTCGCGCGCGGGCGGATCGCGAAGGTCGCGTCGGTCGCCACCGCCGGCCAGGACGGTGATGAGGCGACGGTCGGGCTGTCGGTCGCGTTGCGCGACCGCCGCCGCGGCGGCCTCGACGGCGCGCCGGTGACGCTGTCGCTGGCGACCGGCAGCACCGACGCGGCGCTCGCCGTGCCGATCTCCGCGCTCGTCGCCACCGGTCCGTCGGCCTACGCGGTCGAGTTGGCCGGCACGCGCCGCCTGATCGCCGTGACGCTCGGCGTCTCGGCCGACGGCTGGGTCGAGGTCGCCGGCCGCGGGCTCGCGGCCGGCGCGCGCGTCGTGGTGCCGCGATGAGCCTCGTCCTGGACGAGGTGACCAAAGAGTACCCGGGCGGGGTCCGCGCGCTGGACGGCGTCTGCCTGACGATCGCCGACGGCGAGCTGGTCGGCGTCGTCGGGCCGTCGGGCTCGGGCAAGTCCACCATGTTGCATGTGATGGGGACGCTGGAGCGTCCGTCCAGCGGACGCGTGTCGATCGCGGGCGCCGATGTTGATGGCCTTGATGACCGCGAGCTGGCCGGCCTGCGCGCGCATCGGATCGGCTTCGTCTTCCAGCAGTTCTTCCTGCTGGACGGGATGAGCGCGCTGGAGAACGTCGCCCAGGGCCTGCTCTACAGCGCGACGCTGCTGGCCCAGCGGACCGCTGCGGCGCGCACGGCGCTGGAGCGCGTCGGGCTGGCGCACCGCCTGACGCATCGGCCCGACGAGCTCTCGGGCGGGGAGCGCCAGCGCGTGGCGATCGCCCGGGCGGTCGTCGCGCGCCCGGCGATCGTCTTCGCCGACGAGCCGACGGGCAACCTCGACTCGCGGTCAGGGAGCGAGATCATGAACCTGCTCGGCGAGCTGCATCGCGAGGGAACGACGATCGTCGTCATCACCCACGATCGCGACGTGGCCGCGGCGCTGCCGCGCCACGTGCACCTCCGCGACGGCCGCATCAAGGAGGACCGATGACCGCTGCGTCACGGCTGCTGCCCGCGGATCTGCTGCGCGTCGGCGCCGTCGGCCTGCGCACGCGGCGGCTGCGCGCCGCGCTCTCCGGCCTGGGGATCGCGATCGGCATCGCGAGCATGGTCGCGGTGCTGGGTCTCTCGGCCTCCTCACGCGCGGGGCTGCTGGACGACCTCGACCGGCTGGGCACCAACCTGCTGACCGCGGCGCCCGGCCAGACGCTGGGTGGCGACGAGGCGGTGCTGCCGCGCCGGACGCGCAAGGTGATCGGTCGGCTGGGCGGCGTGCAGCAGGTCGCGACCGTCCGCGGGCTGGACGCCACGGTCCGACGCAGCGACCGGATCGATCCCGACGAGACCGGCGGCATCACCGTCGACGCCGCCGATCCCGCGCTGCTCACGACGCTCGGCGGCACGATGGCCCGCGGGCGCTTCCTCAACGCGGCGAGCGCGCACGCGTCGGCGGTCGTCCTCGGCGCGCTGGCCGCCGAGCGGCTGGGGATCGACCATCCGGGCATGTTGGTGGACATCGGCGGGCGCCGCTGGACGGTCGTTGGCATCCTGGCGCCGCTGGAGCTCGCGCCCGAGATCGACCGCGCGGCGCTGGTCGGCTACGCGGCGGCGGCACGCGAGCTGGGTGCCGAGCGCAGCGCGAGCACCGTCTACCTGCGCGCCGACCCGGCCGCGGTCAACCGGGTGCGGGCGCTGCTGCCCTCGGCCATCAACCCCGCCAACCCGGAGGAGGTCCAGGTCAGCCGTCCGTCCGACGCGCTGGCGGCGCGCGCCGCCGCCGACTCGGCGCTGACCGGGCTGTTCCTCGGCCTCGGCGCGGTCGCGCTGCTGGTCGGCGGGATCGGCATCGCCAACACCATGGTCATCTCGGTGCTGGAGCGCCGGTCGGAGATCGGCCTGCGCCGCGCGCTCGGCGCGACCCGCGGTCACGTCCGCGCGCAGTTCGTCGTCGAGTCGCTGTTGCTCGCGCTCGCGGGCGGGCTGGCCGGCATCGCGATCGGGGCGCTGGTCACCGGCGGCTACGCGAAGAGCCGCGGCTGGACGGCGGTCGTGCCACCCGAGGCGCTGGCCGGTGGCATCGCGGGCGCGCTGGTGATCGGCGCGGCGGCAGGTCTCTACCCGGCGGCCCGGGCCGCGCGGCTCTCGCCGACCGAGGCGCTGCGGTCGGCGTAGGGCTACGGGGTGAGGTCCGCCCGGCCCGCGTCCAGCGCCGCCCACGCCGCGCTGACGGCGGCGATGCGGTCGTGGACGCCGAGCTTGGCGTAGATGCGCTCGGCGTGCTTGGAGACGGTGCGTGGACTCACGGCCATGGTGGTGGCGATCGCCGCCGTCGCATGGCCTTGCATCATCGCCTGCAGGACCTCCGCCTCGCGCGGGGAGAGGCCCAGCGCCTCGAGCAGCTCGCGTGACGTGCCGCGGGTGCCGCGCTCGAAGACCAGGACGGTCGCGCTGCCGCGCGTCTGTGCCATCCGTCGCACGACGAGCGGGCTGCCGGAGGCGGTCTGCAGGACCGCATGTGCCGGCCATCGGGCGTCGGTGGCGTCACGCAGCGCCGGGGGCAGGTGGGAGCCGTTGGGATGCGCGCGATCCGACAGCAGCTCGACCGACGCGCGCCCCGTGGCAGTGGCGAACTCGATCCGGCCGAGGGCGTCGATGACGACGAGCGCCTCGCCGGCGTCGTCGAGCCCGGCCTCGACCGCGGCCAGGACGTCGTGGAGACGCTCGCGCAACGTCGCGTTGGCGTGGGCCTGGATGAGGTGGGGGCGGGCGAGGTCCAGGATGCGGCGCTCGCCGTCGGTGAAGTCGCGCTCGTCGGCCAGCGCGAGGCCGATCAGCAGCCGCGGCGGCGCCGGCAGCGTGATCGCGAGCTGGTGCTCGACGCCGAGCGGGACGAAGACCTCGTGGTAGAGCTCGCGCTTGCGGAAGTCCGCGTGGTCGATGACGTCCGAGAGCCGGTGCGCGCGCGGGTCGCGCGTCTCCAGGTGGTGCTGCACGAGCGGGTTCTGGTGGCCGAGGCGCGCCCAGTTCTGCAGCCACTGCGGCTCTGGCAGGGGCTTGACGATCGTGACCAGCGGCGTGCCGTCGGCCGCGATCTCGTTGTAGGAGGTGTAGGCGTTGGGGATGACGCGCGGGACGACGTCGAGCAGCGCCGTGCGAAACGACGCCACATCCTCGGCATGGTGGACCTCGCCGAGGATCTCCAGCAGCCCCTGCAGCTCGCGTTCGGGCAGGCCGGTCGCCGGCTGGTGCTCCATGGATGGGGAACTTAACGAGTGAGGCCCTTCGCGGGGAGCCCGGCCGTCCGGATACGGTTGCGCACGATGAGCACCGGAACACCGCGGGTCACGCCCGGCACCCCGAGCGAGATCGGGCGGGTCAACACCGCGATCACGTGGCTGCTCGGCGCCGCCACCGGCGGCCCGCCGCCCAACCTGTTCACCACGCTCGCGCGCCACCGCCGGCTCTTCCGCCCGTGGCTGCGCTTCGCCGGCGGGCTGATGCCGGGCGGCACGCTGCCGCGCGACGAGAGCGAGCTGGTGATCCTGCGCGTCGCGCACCTCACCGACTGCGCCTACGAGTGGCACCACCACGAGCGCCTCGGCGCGCGGGCCGGGCTGACCGTCGAGGAGATCGCGCGCGTGCGTGTCGGCGCCGAGACGCCGGGATGGACACCGCGCCGCAAGCTGCTGCTCGACGCCGTCGACGAGCTCCATCGCGACGGGCGCATCGGCGACGAGCTGTGGGCGCGGCTGTCGCGCGAGTGGAGCGACACCGAGCTGATCGAGCTCTGCCTGCTCACCGGCCACTACATCATGCTCGCGATGACCATCAACTCGCTCGGCATCCAGCTCGATCCTGCACCTGACCCGCAGGCACGCCGCTCGCCGGCGGCCCGACTCGTCCAGACGATCGCCGCGCGGCGCGGCGCCTAGGAGCCCCATGGCCAGCAAGAGCATCCGGGGCAAGCGCTGCCTCGTCACCGGCGCGGCGAGCGGGATCGGGCGCGCGACGGCGCTGGCGGCCGCGGCGCGTGGCGCCGAGCTGGTGCTGACCGACATCGACGCTGCGGGCCTGGCGAGCGCGCAGCGGGAGATCATCGCCGCGGGCGGCGCGGTCCTGCACGCCGGCGTGGCCGACATCGCCGACCACGCGGCCGTCGTCGCGCTGGCCGAGGAGGTCCATGCGGCCCACGGCTCGATGGACGTGGTCATGAACGTGGCAGGGGTCTCGGCCTGGGGCGCGATCGAGCGCCTCGAGCACCGCCACTGGCAGCGCATGATCGACATCAACCTGATGGGCCCGATCCATGTGCTGGAGTGCTTCGTCGGGCCGATGGTCGAGGCCGGCCGCGGCGGCCACATCGTCAACGTCTCCTCGGCGGCCGGGCTGTTCGGGCTGCCGTGGCACGCCGCCTACAGCGCCAGCAAGTTCGGCCTGCGCGGCATCTCCGAGGTGCTGCGCTTCGACCTGCGCCGGCACGGCATCGGCGTCAGCCTCGTCTGCCCGGGCGCGGTCAAGACCCCGCTGGTCGGCACGGTCGAGATCGTCGGCGTCGATCGCACGAGCCCGTCCATCGCCAAGACGATCGCCCGCTTCGAGCGCCACGCGGTCAGCCCCGAGCACGTCGCGACCAAGATCCTGACCGGGATCGAGAAGAACCAGTACATGGTCTTCACCTCGCGCGACATCCGCGTCGGCTACTTCTTCCAGCGCAAGCTCGCGTTCCCCTACGAGTTGGCCATGCGCCGCCTCAACGACCACCTGGTGTCGGTGGCCGAGAAGGGCTGAGCTCAGCGTCGGCCCAGTGCGCGGTCCTGCGTGGTGACCGCGCCGAGCTGCGCGTCGCCGAGCAGCGTCGGGGTGCCGAAGACCTGCGCGTGCCAGGACACCGAGGCGAGCCACTCGAGCTGGCGGGCCTGCTCGACGGCGCGGTCGAGCGTCTCGGCGATCGTGACCGCGCCGTGGTTGGCCATCAGCGCGGCGGAGCGGCCGGCCAGCGCGGCGGCGACGCCCTCGGCCAGCTCGACCGAGCCGTAGGTCGCATACGGCGCGACGCGCACCGGGCCGCCGAACTCGGTCGTGACGTAGTGGATCGGCGGGATCTCGTCGACGAGCGTCGAGAGGACCGTCGCGAAGTGCGAGTGGGTGTGGACGATCGCCTTGGCCTCCGGCGCCGCCGCGTAGACGGCGAGGTGCAGCGGCAGCTCCGAGGAGGGCAGCGCGTCGGTGGCGTGATCGGGCGAGACGCTGCCGTCGGCCAGCGCGACGCAGACGCAGTCGGCCGGGTCGATGGCGCCCAAGCGGCTGCCGCGGGGTGTGATCAGCAGGTGCTCGCCGGAGCGGATGCCGAGATTGCCCGAGGAGCCGACGACGAGCCCGGCGGCGGCGACGTCGCGAGCGGCCTCCGCAAGGGCGACGCGGTCCTCCATCGTGAACGGGTCGGGCATCACGAGGATCCTCCCACGCGCCGCCGTCGGCGGCGACGTACGTACAACCGCGTACCCGGGACCGAGCGAGGCCCGTTCGTGGCTCCAGGAACTGGTAGGTACAGGCCATGCGACGCCGCTCGTGGTTGGTCCTGGCCTTGTCGATGCTCGTCTGCACGCCGGGCGCGGCGGCCGCGACACCGGACTACTTCACCTTCCCGGCGGGCTACGGCGTCGACGACTGGGGCGTGACCGCCGACGGGGCGGGCAACGTCTGGTTCACGGCCAAGAGCCCGAACCACGGCCAGCAGCCGACACCCTCCCTCGGGCGGCTGATCCCCGCGCAGGCATCGCCGGGGACCAGCGACGGCATCGCCTTCTTCCCGCTGCCCGACCCGGCGAACGTCAACTGCTGTGCCAACCAGGCCCGGGGGGTCACCTTCAACCCCGTCGACGGCAAGCTGTACTACGTCCGCGATGACGGAGGCGTCGGCTCGGCGCTGCCCTCCGCGCTGACGCCGGGGTCGAGCAGCGGCTTCACCGCGGCGACGCTGCCGGGCAATGTGGATCTGTGGGACGTCGCGCCGTCGCCGGCGGGCGGCGCGTGGTTCACCGAGCACAGCGCCGGCGGCTCGCCGAACTACTACGGCGCCCGCGTCGGCTACTTCGACGGCTCGGTCTTCGAGGGTCCGAACGTCGCGCTGCAGGACGGCAACACCACGCAGAGCAGCATCCGCTTCGACTCCAAGCCTGCAGGCGTGGCGGTCGACGGCACGGGCCGGGTCTGGTTCAGCGAGGAGGACCCGGGCAACCCGGGCTACCGCATCGCCTCCTACAGCGGCAACGGCACCCACTACGACGAGTACGGGGTGTCCCCGTGCGAGGCCGTCTCGCCGTGCTCAGGCTCCTACAGCGGCCAGGGCCTGACCGACATCACGATCGCGCCCGACGGCGGCATCTGGTTCACCAACTACCTCAACAAGAAGTTCGGGCGCTTCGATCCCGGCACCCACCAGATGGCGCAGTACACGGTGACCTCGATCGACCCGACGCTCGCGGGCGGCCAGCCGTGGCACATCACCACGGCGCCCGACGGCACCCTGTGGATGACCGTCCGGCCGTCGTCCTCCGGCGGCCCCGGCAACGCCATCATCCGGATCGTGCCGAGCGCCACGCCGACGGCGACGGTCACCAAGCTCCCGACCGACGCGTTCGCGCTGAGCATCGGCGCCGACAACGCGGGCAACATCTGGTTCGGCACCTCCGACAACAAGCTGGGCCGGCTGGCCGGCGTTGTGGGCGCGGTGCCGCCGCCGGCCGATCCGGGGACGGGTGGTGGCGGCGGTGGTGGTGGCGTGACGCCGCCCGCACCCGCCGCGCCTGTCAACCCGCCCGCGACGCCGCCGATCGTGCTCAAGCCCGCGACGGTCGGCACGTCCAAGCTCACGCCGCCCTCCACCGACAACGGCGCGATCAACACCAACCAGATCTGCGTCGGACCACCTGAGGCGCGCTGCTCGCTCGTGTATCTGATCAACGAGCACGAGTACGTCACCGGCTTCCCGTCGTCGGTCAACAAGAAGCGCAAGAAGCACCAGCCGCGCGTCCTGGGCACCAAGACCGTGACGCTGCACGGCGGTCAGCAGGCCAAGGTCACCGTCAAGCTCAACAAGCTGGGCAAGCGGATCCTCAAGGGCAAGCACAAGCTCAAGGTCGTCTTCAGCGCCACGCAGAAGCTCGCCAACGGCAAGACCAAGACCATCACCAAGAAGACCCTCACCCTCCGGAGCAAGTGAATCCCATGACCCGTCGTGCCCTCGTCCTCGCCGTCCTGACCGCCTTCGCGCTGCTGGTCCCCGCCGTCGCCCTCGCCGGCGTCAAGCGCGGGTACTACATCGAGGTCAAGAGCCAGACCTACATCCAGACCAACGCAGCCGCGACGTCGATCAAGTCCTTCAACTTCCCCTGTCTCGTCGACGGTGAGCAGCAGGGCGGCAGCAACATCACCAAGGGCATCAAGCTCTCCTCGACCGGCGCGTTCTCCTACAGCGGCAAGACGACGCTGCGCAGCCTCAGCAACTCGGTCATCTCGGTCAAGATCACCGGCAAGTACGTCAACGGCAAGCTGAAGGGCACGATCAAGTACCTGACCGACGGCGTCACGTGCGCCGATCGCAGCTACTCGGCCAAGTACCTACGGGGTCAACCCGCAGGGCTGACATAGTCGGAGGCATGGACCTCCAGCTGCAGGACAAGGTCGCGGTCGTCACCGGTGCCGGCAAGGGCATCGGGCTGGCGATCACCAAGATGCTGGTCGACGAGGGCGCGTATGTCGTGGCGGCCTCGCGCACCGTCGACACGCTGGAAGGCCTGGAGCGGGTGACGCCGGTCGCGATCGACCTGATCGCGCCCGACGCGCCCGGCCGGTTGATCCAGCAGGCGGTTGACGCCCACGGCCGCGTCGACGTGCTGGTCAACAACGTCGGCGCGGTGCGCCTGCGGCTGGAGGGCTTCCTCGGCACCAGCGACGAGGAGTTCGAGTGGTCGCTGCAGATGAACTTCCTGACGGCGGTGCGTGCCACGCGAGCTGCGCTCGGCCCGATGCTCGATCAGGGCGCGGGCACGATCGTCAACACCGCCTCGGTCAACGCGTTCTACGAGCCCGACGCCGGCGTCATCGACTACGGCGCGGCGAAGGCGGCCCTCGTCAACTTCTCCAAGTCGATCGCCCAGGAGTTCGGGCCCAAGGGCATCCGCATCAACTCGGTCTCGCCCGGCCCGGTCGCGACCGACCTGTGGCTGGGGGAGGGCGGCGTCGCCGACACGGTGGCCAAGGCCGCCGGCACCGACATCGCCTCCGCCCGCGAGCAGATCGTCGCCGGCATGGGCGGCTTCCCGACCGGGCGCTTCACGACGCCCGAGGAGGTCGCGACGCTCGTCGTCATGCTCGCCTCCGAGCGCACCGCCAACGTGACGGGCTCGGAGTACGTGATCGACGGCGGGCTGATCAAGACGACCTGAGGGCATGATCATGGCCTCGCTCGGCGAGGACGTGCTGCGCGACGCCTGTGGTACTGATGGCGCATCGCCGCACCATCAGCACCCACCCGACGAGTCACCGGCGCGACCACCACCGTGGCCGTCGCCGCGCTGGTCTACGCCACCGCGACCCTCATCGCCCTCCTGCTGCCCTCGCCCGCCAAGGGCTGGGCCGTGCTCGCCGTCTCCTTCGGCGGCTGCGCCGGGCTCGTCGCCTTGGCTCGCGCGTTGGACCGCCCTGCATGGACAGCAGCGCTCGGCGTCCTGATCCCGATCTCGATCTTCCAGCTCGTCCCCGACTGGTTCCTCGCCGATGCCCTCGGGACGCTGCGCTTCCCCGACACCGGTGGCATGCGCGTCGGTGACGTCATCCCACTGGCGATGTGCGGGATGTGGGCGCTGCCGCTGCTCTTGGTGGTCTTGATCGCTCGCGACGGCATCGCTCGTGGCGCGCTCGCGGCGTTCGTGCTCTTCCTCGGCACCGAGCTGGCTGCGCCGACCGCCGGGCTCTGGAAGCCCGTGGGTGACGTGACGAAGGTGGCCGGCGTGGCGCTCTACGTCCTGCCGGCCGAGGCGGTTCTGGGCGCGGCCACCGTCTTGGCCGTCCGCGCCACCCGCGACCGGCCGCTCGGCGAGCGTGTGCTCGCGGCCGCCGCCGTCAGCACGCTCTACACGGGCGCGCTGGCGTTGTGCTGGTTCTTCATCGACCACGCCGCGCTGACGCTGTCGGCCTGAGCCGCAGCCTCGAGCACCAACCCGCTCAGCGCGCGCGGTTGATCTCGTCGGCCACATCCATGAGCGCGCCCTGCTCGTAGAAGTCGGTGGCGATCAGCGACACCGGCATCCCGCGCTCCTTCTCGCACGCGGCGATGCGCTTGCGCAGGAACGCACGCGTGAGGATCGCGCCGTTGGCCGACGGCGGCGGCGGGAAGCGGTCGATCCAGTGGTTGAGCATCAGGAAGGGGCTGCTCGCGCTGCCGCGGTAGCGCTTGCACTGCAGCTGGTTGGGCTGCTGCGCGCCCAGCGGCGTGTCCTGGATCCAGCTGAACGCGTCGTTGAGCCAGGGCACCGTGCCGCTCGGCGTCTTCTCGGTGAAGACCACGAGGCGATGGCCCTCGGCGATCAGCTCGCCGAGCGTCGGCAGCGGCTGACCGTGGCTCAGCGTCGTGGCGTACTGCTCGGTGTTGGTCTCGGCGAACGCGCGCTGCAGATCGGCGTCGGTCACATAGGACTCGAGGATCAGGATGAGCACGGTCGATGGGTTGGCGCGCAGGTAGGCACCCATCGTGTTCAGCGTGTCGCTCATGCGCGTGGCGCCCAGCTCGCAGACCGTGTGGCAGAGCCAGACCTCCCGTGGGCCACGGGCGTTGTGCGATCTGCTGAGCGACACGCCGAGGCGATCCAGCGCGGCGAGCGCCGCCGGGCTCAGCTCGCGGGCGACCTTGTTGGCGTCGCGGTTCTCGTCGTCGAAGTCGGTCTGGACGCGGCCGCCGCGCAGCGTCCGGCCGTAGTGCGGGTCCAACAGGAAGAGCCGGATGCCGTCCTTGAGCTGCCGTCCCACCGATCGGCGCTGGTTGGGCAGCGACCAGCCGGCGACGTCGGCGGCCGCCATCGCGTTGTGCGTTCCGGGGAAGAGCACCTCGTTGAGGCGGCGGTCGCACAGCTGGGGCAGGCCGTTGCAGCCGGCCGCGGGCGCGGCGGCGGCGCGTGACGGCGCCTCGTCGTGCAAGACCAGCGCGGCGGCGCCCGAGGCGGCGAGCACCGTGATCAGCGCGGTCGCGGCGGCGACAACGATGGGGCGGCGCACCGGGCGCGGGGCCGTTGGTCTGGTCGATGGGGAGCGTCCGAGCGCCGTGAGCAGCTCCGTGCTCCCCACCAGGACAAGTCCGGCGCCCAACATGTAGGCGATCGCTCGCAGTGCGAGGCTCGGGAAGACGAGGACGGCGATGCCGAGAACGCCGATCGCCGCGCCGCGGAGCCCCAGCGCCCACGGCGCCTCCGGCCGTCGGGCGAGCTGCTCGAGCCGGCGCCGCACCGCGCCAGGGTCCAGCGCCGAGAGGATGCCCGCGGCGAGCAGGAAGCCGACGACCGCGCCGATCAGCAGCAGGCCGGCGAGATCACCGAGAAACGCATCCCAGACGCCACCGACCGCGGCGCGGACGTCGTCGGTGGGGATCTCGTTGGTGCCGTCGACCGACCCGATGACGATGGTGCGTGCGGTCGAGAGCGCGATGGCGGCAACGGTCGCCGCGACGCCGACGGTCAGGCCGTAGCGGGCCAGGGCGCGGCCACGGTCGCGGGCGGTGACGAGCGCGCTGATCAGCAGGACCAGGGCGAGCGCCGGCAGGAGGATCGACCAGTGCCGCAGACGGTCGGCGGCGTTGAGCGTGTCGTCGGCGAAGGGCCGCTCGCGGAGGTCGATGAGCGTTGCGTCGGCGTGCTCGGGCAGCCTGGCGGCGACGTTCGGCGCAAGGCTGCGCACCCCGGAGAGCACGACGGTGCCGGTGTCGGCGAGGTTGAGGACGAACGCGTCGCCGCGGTCGAAAAGCACATGATGGCCTTGGAGCGCGGCGGTCCGTACCAGCGAGCGGAACGGCCCGGTGCCGACGACCGTCTGCACCACGCTCTCCAGCAACGGACGTGCGGAGAGCAGATCTGGCGAGCCGCGCTCCAGCACGCCGACGACGACCTGCCGCGCCACGACCTGCCGGACAGCCGGCTCCTCCAGCGCGGCGACGGCGCGGTCGGCGAAGGCGTCACGGTTGCCGATCTCGGCCTTGACGTACACGGCGAGGATCGCGGCCACGGTCGCGAGCGCCGCGAGCAGCGACAGGACCACGGAGACGAGATCCCGGCCGGACCAGCGCATGAGGCGGACCCTACCTACGCGGCGCCGGAACCGCGGCCGCCGCATGTTCCAGCGCGGCCGCGAACTGCTGCACGTCGTCCTCGGTCGTGTCCCACGAGCACATCCAGCGGACCTCGCCGGTGGCCTCGTCCCAGGTGTAGAACGGGAAGTCGGGGCGCACGGCGTCGGCGACGGCGCGGGGGAGACGTGCGAAGAGCGCGTTGGCCTGCGGCGGGCGGGTGAGCTGGACGCCCGGGATCCCGGCGACGCGCTGGGCGAGCAGGGCGGCCATCGCGTTGGCGTGGGCCGCCGAGCGGCTCCAGAGGTCGCCCTCCAGCATCGCGACCACCTGCGCCGAGAGGAAGCGCATCTTGGAGGAGAGCTGCGCGTGCTGCTTGCGCATCCAGACAAAGCCCTCGGGCGCGGGGTCGCGCAGGAAGACGACGGCCTCGACGCCGAGCGCGCCGTTCTTGGTCAGCCCGAAGGAGACGGCGTCGGCGCCGATGGCGGTCGTGATGTCTGCCAGGGACGCCCCGAGCGCGACCGCCGCGTTGGCCAGGCGCGAGCCGTCGACGTGCAGCAGCAGCCCGTTGGCATGGGCGACGTCGGCCAGGGCTCGGAGCTCGTCGATGGCGTAGACGGTGCCCAGCTCGGTGGTGTTGGCGATCGAGATCACGCGAACCTGTGGCGCGTGCTCGTCACCCTGGCGCGCGAGCAGCGGCTCGATCTGCGCCGGCGACAACTTGCCGTCGAGCGTCGACAGCGTCAGCAGCTTGACGTCGGCCATGCGCTCGGGCGCGGCCGCCTCGTCGACGTGCAGGTGCGACGTCTCGGGCGTGACGACGCACTCCCACGACCGCGTCAGCGCGCCGAGCGACAGGACGTTGGCGGCGGTGCCGTTGAAGACGAGCCACGGTCGGGCGTGCTCACCGAACTGCGCCCGGATCAGCTCGGTCGCCCGCGCCGTCCACGGATCGGCCCCATAGGACACCGCGTGGTCGGCGTTGGCCTCCGCGACGGCCGCCAGGACCTCCGGGTGGGCACCGGCGTAGTTGTCGGAGGCAAATGCGCGCATCAGGACTTGTGCAGGCTCAACCGCTGACCGTTCATCTTGCGCGCCGCGTCGGAGCACAGGTAGACGAGCGCGTCGGCGATCTCGTCCACGTCCGTGAACGACTTGTAGGCGTTGTCGGGGTTCTCCGCGCGCATCTGCGGCGTGACGATCGCCTGGACGACGGCGATGTTTGCCGTGCCCTCCGTCTCGGCCAGCTCGGCGGCGAAGGTCAGCGTCCAGGCCTCGGCGGCGGCCTTGGTCGCCGCGTAGGCGCCGTTGCCGGCGACCGGCTTGCCCGCGACCGAGGAGGAGACCAGCGCGAAGCGCCCGTGCGGGCCGGCGGCCTTCAGCAGCGGCGCGAAGGCGCGCGTGGTGTGCACGACGCTGTGGAAGAGCAAGGCCTCCAAGAAGTCGAGGTCCTCCAAGTTGGTGTCCTCGATCGTCTGACCGCCGCGCCAGCCACCGACGAGGTGCAGCAGCCCGTCGACCTCGCCGAGCGCGTCGGCCCAGGCCTGCGCGCCCTCGGCGGTGACGAGATCCGCCGCGCGGGCGTCGCCGGTGACGTCGCGGACGACGTCGAGGTGAGCGTCGGTGCGATCGGCCGCGGCGACCCACGCGCCGGCGTCGGCGAGCGCGCGGACGACGGTCGGGCCGAGCCCGCCTCCGGCGCCGGCGACCGCGATGCGGCGGCCGGCGAGGATGCCCGCGGTCATGCGGTCACCGCGACGGGCGACGCGGCGCTCGGCCGGGTGATGACGGGCGCCAGCTTCTGCTTGAGCGAGGTGTAGAACATGGAGAGGGGGAACTCGTCGGGGTTGACGTCGTCGAGGTAGCCGCGCGGGTCCTCGACGTCGGGGTAGGCGCGCACGCCCGCGGCCCAGGCCGAGCCCGACGTCGCCGCAACGTAGCGCGCGACGAGGTCGTGCGCCGCGCCCCACTGCGCGAGCTTGGAGCGGTCGATGCCCTCGCGGTAGAGCGTCTCGACCTCGGCACGCAGGCCGGCGACACCCTCGGCGAGGCGGTCCCATTCCACGGTGAGGCGGTTGTCGGTCCAGTGCACGAAGCCATGGCGGTGCAGGTAGGCGAAGAGCAGCTGCCCGCCGAGGCCATCGTAGTTGCGCACGCGACTGCCGGTGACCGGGAAGCGGAAGATCCGGTCGAACAGGATCGCGTACTGCACGTTGCGCGCGAAGGCCATGCCCTCGGCCTCGAGCTTGACGGCCGCGCCGAAGGCGGTCAGGTCGCAGCGCAGCTCTTCCAGCGAGTACATCCAGTACGGCATCCGCTGGCGGATCATGAAGGGGTCGAACGGCAGATCGCCGCGGCTGTGGGCGCGGTCGTGGATGAGGTCCCACATGGCGTAGGTCTCGATCGACAGTCGCTCGGAGGCGATGAGCGCGGCGGCGTCGGGCGGGAGGTTGACGCCGACCGTGTCGGCGGCGGCGCTCACGACCCGGCGGAAGCGCTCGGACTCGCGGTCACAGAAGATCGCGCCGAAGTGGTTCTCCTCGGGCTTGGTGGCGACGCTCACGGTCTCGGGGAAGAGGACCGCGCACTCGGAGTCATAGCCCGCGGTGTGGTCGGTCAGCGTGACCGCGACGAACTTCGCGTTGTCATAGCGGTCGCGCTCCAGCTCGGCGAGCCACTCCGGCCACGGCACGGCGACCAGCAAGGCCTCGAAGCGCGTGTCGCGCGAGCCGTTCTGGGTGTACATGGGGAAGAGCACGAGGTGCTCGATCCCGTCGGCGCGATGGCGCTCGGGGCGAAAGAGCTCCAGCGAGGTGCCGAAGTCCGGCTTGGGGAAGCCGCCGTCGGCCCAGGCGTGGAGGTCGGCGACGGCTGCGGTGAGGTAGTCGCCCTGGTGGCCGAAGCGTGGGGTCAGGGTCTCGATGGCGCCGGCCATCGTCTCCACGTGCGCACGGACGGTCGCCTCGTCGTGGACGGTGACGTCGAGCGAGCCGTCGGGCTCCTGCAGGACGCGCAGGGCGTCGGCGGCGTCGCGCAGCGCGACCCAGGCGGGGTCGGCAGCCGCCTCGGAGTCGCCGCCGGTCGCCGGACGGGCGTACGCGGTGGCGCCGGCCCATGCGACGATGTTGGCCCACAGCGCCTCGTGGTCGAAGTCGCCGAGGCAGTCGTCGCCGAACAGGTCGGAGTCGGCGAGCGCGACGACGCGGCCCGCGCCGTGGCGGACGGCGACGGCCAGCGGCGCGCCCGGCGTCGAGGCGCTCGGCGCGGTGCGCGCGAGCACCTGCGCGTCGGCGCCGGTGGCGACCGTCAGCGTGCCGGCGCGGTAGAAGCAGGCATTGGTGACGCCGGCCAGCAGGTCGCCGGCGGCGCCGCGCTCGCCGCGCCCCATCTGCGCGCGCACCCAGGACGGCGTCGCGTTGAGGTTGCGCTCGTAGTCCTGGACCGTGTCGTGCTCGATCGCGATCCCGAAGCGGGCGAGCAGCATGTTGAGGTTGTTGCCGTACTTGTCCTGCTCGCTCTCGCCCAGGACGACGAGGCCGCCGCCGGCCGAGACGAAGGCCTCGAGCGCATCGAGCTCGTCGTCGGTCAGCACCGATGATCCGCTGCCGGTCGTCGCCTCCCACTTGGGCTCGCTGGGGTGGGCGAGGACGACGACGTCGGCGCCGTCCAGCGTCGCCGTGCCGAGCGCTCCGTCGGCGTGCGCGTCGACCGCGATGCGACGGGCACGGAGGGTGTCAGCCGCGCGCGTGTAGGAGACGTCGGCGGGATGCGAGGGCTGCATCCGTGCCGCGAGCTCCGGGCGGATCGTCCACGCCTGGGCATGGGCCTCGTCGAAGAGCACGCGCAGGACTGGTCGCAGAGGGGCCATCCATCGAGGCTACGCTCCTGGAGAACCACACTCAACCCCGTTATCGTGCGCCTTATGAGCGATCTCTTGCGCACAGACGGCGTAGATCGTCGGATTCTTGCGTGTCTGGTCGAGGACGGCCGTTCGACCTACGACGACGTCGGCAAGCGCGTCGCGCTGTCGGCCCCGGCAGTCAAGCGGCGCGTGGACCGGCTCCGCGAGCGTGGGGTCCTGCGCGGCTTCACGGCATTGGTCGATCCCGCCGCCCTCGGCGCCACGACCGAGGCGCTGATCGAGCTCTTCTACGCGCCCGGCATCGGCCTCGACGAGGTGCGCGAGTCGCTGCGCCCGCTGCCGGAGGTCGTCGAGGCGTGGTCGGTCACCGGCGACGCCGACTGCATCGTCCGCGTGCGCGCGACCGACCCCCAGGACCTCGAGCGCGTGATCATGGAGCTCCAGCGCGAGGCCTCGGTGGTTCGTACGCGCTCGCAGATCATCATGTCGCGGTTGATCGAGCGACGGGAGTGAGGAAACGTTGTCGTTTTCTGACAATCGGTAGCCCGACAGGGTGCTTGGGGCGGTCGTCGGGCCGGCGATCGGCTCGCGCGGGCGCATGATGATGGCCTTGCACGGCTCCACGCTTGCACCGCAGGCCGAGGATCACGCGCGCGCCTTGCGTCCGACGCGGGTCGGCGCCGCGCTGGTCGCCGTCGCCGCGTCGTTTCCGGCCCGAGACGTCCCGACCGCCGACATCGCCGGACCGCTCGGCATCGAGCCCGACTGGCTGATCCGCCGCACCGGCGTGCGGTCGCGGAGGCGCATCGGCACGGGCGAGTCCCTCTGCGACCTGGCTGCGGATGCTGCGCGGCGCGCGCTGGCCGACGCCGAGGTCGACCCGCAAGCCGTGGATCTCCTGCTGCTGGCGACGATGACCCCGGATGCGCTGACGCCGCACGGCGCCGCGACGGTCGCGGCGGCCATCGGCGCCACACGCGCCGGGACGATGGACCTCAACGCCGCCTGCACCGGCTTCCTCGCGGCGCTCTCGCTGGCCGTCGGCCAGGTCGAGTCGGGCCGGGCACGGACGGTCGTCGTCATCGGCGCCGACGCGATGTCGCGCGTCCTGGACTACGAGGACCGCGTGACCGCCGGGATCTTCGGTGACGGCGCGGGCGCCGTGGTCGTCCGGGCGGTGCAGGGCGACTCGCAGGTCGGTCCGTTCGTGCTGGAGGCCGATGGGGCCGCGGGTGACGCGATCGTCACGCCCTGGCCTGCCGGGCCGGTGCGGATGGAAGGCCAGCGCACCTTCCGGCGCGCGGTCGACGCGCTCGTCGACGTCGCGCTGCGCACGACCTCGCTCGCGGGAACGACCGTCGCCGACCTCGACCTCGCCGTCCTGCACCAGGCCAACGCGCGCATCACCGCCGCGGTCGGCGAGCGCCTCGACCTACCCGCCGAGCGCGTCGTCGACTGCATCGCCCAGATCGGCAACACGACCGCCGCCAGCCTGCCGACCGCCCTCGCCCACGCCGATGCCGACGGCCGTCTCCGACCCGGCTCCCACGTCCTCCTCGCCGCCTTCGGCGCCGGCCTCGCCTGGGGCGGGACGGTCCTCACCTGGGGCGCGGAGTCGCCCGCCGTCAGCTCATAGCGGCGGTGCTCGTCGCCGCCGACGCGCTGCCGGCGGCAGAGGATGCGTCCTCGGCGAGGCCGCGCACGACGAAGGCGGTGAAGAGCACCAGGCCGGGGTCGATGGCGCTGAGGTCGTCGACGATGACGGCGACCGGGCGCTTGCCCCAGCCCTTGCCGTCGAAGATCGCCAGCTCGCGCTCGCCGTCGGCCAGCGCGTAGCGGGAGCGCCAGACGCTTGCCGGTCGCAGCGCCAGCTCGCGCGGGCCCCACCGCAGCGTCCCGCCACGGCTCAGGGTCCGGCCGTGGAACGCGCCGACGGTCGTGCCACTCGCGTCGGTCGCCTCGAAGGTCGACGTGAAGAGCCCGCGGCGCTCGATCCCCCAGTTACGGCCCTCGGCCTCGGCGGTGGCCGTGCGCGACGTCCAGCCATGGAGCCGCAGCGTCCCGACGCCATCCAAGACGTACAACTTGCGATCTTCTCGCGACCGGGTCAGCTCCAGCTCGGACATGGCGCGAACGGTACCCGGCGTCGCTCGTCGCGCCTAGGCCACCGCTCAGGTGGCCAGCGCCTCCAGCAGCCCCCACGCCGCCGCCGGGTCGAACTGGCTGCCGGTCCCGGCGACGATGCGCTCGCGGGCCAGCGGCTCGGCGAGCGCGGGGCGGTAGGGGCGGGTGGAGGTCATCGCCTCGTAGGCGTCGCAGACCGCGATGATGCGAGCGCCGATCGGGATGTCCTCGCCCGCCAGGCCGTCGGGGTAGCCGCCGCCGTCCCAGCGCTCGTGGTGGTGGCGAACGGCGAGGGCGGCGGCGCGGAACCCCGGGATGGTCTCCAGGGCGCGGGCGCCCCAGACCGGGTGCTCGCGCATGATCGCCCACTCGGTGTCGTTCAGCGGGCCGGGCTTGTGCAGGATCTCGTCGGGCACGCCGATCTTGCCGAGGTCGTGCAGGTGCGCGGCGATGCGCAGGTGCTCGAGCTCATCGCCGGTGACGCCGACGCGACGGGCGACCTGCTCGCAGAGCGCCACGACCGTGCTGCTGTGCTGGCCGGTGTAGCCGTCGCGCAGATCGAGCAGCGAGGCGAGCGCCTGGACGCTGGCGCTCAGCGTGGCCGCGAGCCGGCGCTCGGCCTCGGTGGCGCGCAGGGCCTCGCCGCCCAGGGCGGTGAGGTCGTCACGCCCGTGCTCGAACCGGCTGTGTCGGAGGGGGAGGCGGGCCATGTTCGCTGAGTGGTTCCGCGTCTTGGCGCATCCAAACCGGTCCCTGGACGACTGCACTACCTTTCTGAGCGAAAGGTGCATAAAGATGGGCAGTTCCGGTGCGCGGCTGTCCGGCAACGAGCCAGACGGCACCCGCGCCGTGTTCCCGGGAGAATCGTCGGTCCGTGCCGACCCACCTGCCTCTCGACTACGACAAGCGGCTGATGCTCTTCGCGGGGCGTGCCTCCAACGAGCTGGCCGATGCGATCGCGCAACGTCTCGGCGTCGAGGCGGGCCCCGTCGACCTCCAGACCTACGCGAGCGGCGAGATGTACTGCCGCTACGAGGAGTCGGTGCGTGGCGCCGACGTCTTCGTCATCCAGTCGTTGGCCGGCACGCGTGACGGCGCGCTGTCGCTCAACGACGCGCTGATGGAGCTGGTGCTGATGATCGACGCGGCGGTCGGGGCCTCGGCACACCGCGTCATCGCCGTGATCCCGTGGTTCGGCTACAGCCGCCAGGACATGAAGTCGCGCCTGCGCGAGCCGATCAGCGCCCGCGCGGTTGCCCGGATGCTGGAGTCCGTCGGCGTCAGCCGCGTGCTGACCGTCGACCTGCACACCGGCCAGGCCCAGGGCTTCTTCCGCGTGCCGGTCGACCACATGACCGCGCTGCACACGCTGACCGAGGACCTCGGCGAGCGGCTGCCGGCCGACGCCGTCGTCGTCGCGCCGGACGCCGGCCGCGTGAAGCTCGCCAAGAAGTTCGCGACCCACCTCGGCGCCGAGCTGGCGATCCTGGACCCCGAGGCCACGCACGAGAGCCATCGCGTGATCGGCGAGGTCGCGGGACGCAAGACCGTCATCGTCGACGACATCATCGACACCGGCAGCACGCTGACGGCCGCGGTCGGGGCGCTGCGCGACGCGCAGGCGACGTCGATCAGCGCGGTCGCGATGCACCCCGTCCTCAGCCCCGGCACGCTGGAGCGCGTCGGCGCGCTCGGGCTCGAGGAGCTGCTGGTGACCGACACCGTGGGCATCCCGCCCGGCGTGCCGGACTACCTGCGCGTCGTCAGCTGCGCGGACCTGCTGGCCGACACCATCCACCGGATCTTCGTCGACGAGTCCGTCGCCGAGGCCTTCGGCGGCGACAACCTCTAGCGGCGCGGCAGGGCAGGTCACTGGACGACCTGTCCATCGATTCCCGACAGGTTCTGACGTCTCGCGGGTTGCGGGCGACCGCAGAGACGTCACGATGGGCTCCATGACGCACGACGAGCTTCAGCAGGCCGCGAGCGATCACCTGCTGCTGCATTTCTCCAAGCAGTCGGTCGACGACCTCCTGGTGCTGGAGCGTGGCGAGGGCCCGTATGTGTTCGACACCAAGGGCAAGCGCCACATCGACGCGCTGTCGAGCCTCTTCTGCGCGCAGCTCGGCTACTCCTACGGCGAGGAGATGGCCACAGCAGCGGCGGCGCAGCTGACGACGCTGGCGTTCAACACCAACTGGGGCACCGCGCACCCGGCGTCGATCGAGCTGGCGGCCAGGCTCGCCGACGTCGCGCCGGCCGGCATGGAGCGCGTCTTCTTCACCAGCGGCGGCTCGGAGTCGGTCGAGGCGGCGTGGAAGCTCGTGCGCGAGCACTTCCTGGCGATCGGCCAGCCGCAGCGCACCAAGGCGATCGCCCGCGACATCGCCTACCACGGCGTGACGCTCGGCGCGCTGTCGTTCACCGGTGTGGAGCGCTTCAAGGAGCCGTTCGGCCGTCCGGCCATCGACGTCACCCACGTCTCCACCACCAACATGTTCCGCGGCCCCGACGGCGGCCCGGTCACCGACCCCGACGCGTTCCGCACCATGTTGCTGGCCGAGGTCGAGGACGCGATCCTCGCCGCCGGCCCCGACGAGGTCGCGCTGATCATCGCCGAGCCCGTGCAGAACGCGGGCGGCGCGCTCGTCGCCCCACCGGGCTACTGGCAGGGCCTGCGGGCGCTGGCCGACAAGTACGGCGCGCTGCTGATGGCCGACGAGGTCATCTGCGGCTGCGGGCGCCTGGGCGAGTGGATCGCCACCGGACGGGAGGGCATCACGCCCGACTTGGTGTCCTTGGCCAAGGGGCTGACGTCGGCCTACGCGGCGATGGGCGCCGTGGTCGCCGCCGAGTCGGTCGTCGCGCCGATCGTCGAGCGCGGCGCGGTCTTCCGCCACGGCATCACCTTCGGCGGCCACCCGGTCGCCGCCGCGATCGCGCTCAAGAACATGGAGATCTTCGAGCGCGACGGCGTCCTGGAGAACGTGCGCGCGCTGACGCCCTATCTCGCCGAGACACTCACGACGCTCACCGACCTGCCGATCGTCGGCGACGTCCGCGGCGACGGCTTCTTCTGGGCGATGGAGCTGGTCAAGGACGATGACAACTCAACCTTCGACCAGGCCGAGCGCGACAAGCTGCTGCGCGGCTATCTGCCCGGCCGCCTGCGTGAGGCCGGGATCATCGCGCGCGCCGACGACCGCGGCGACGCCGTCCTGCAGATCGCGCCGCCGCTGATCGCCGACAAGCCGCTCATCGACGAGATCGTCGCCCGCCTGCACGACGTGCTGAGCGACGCCGGCGTCCACATGGGCCTCGCGTCGACCACCCAGGCGACGGCGTGAGCGCGACCGCGGTCCTGGAGCAGCGCAACCTCGTCGGCGGCGAGCTGGTCGACGCCGTCGACGGCGCGACGCGCGAGATCCTCAACCCGGCCACCGGCGAGGTCATCGCACGCGTGCCGGAGGGCACGTCGGCCGATGTGAAGCGTGCCGTCGGTGCCGCACGCGCGGCACGGGTCCCGTGGCGCGACACGACGCCGGGCAGGCGTCAGGAGTTGCTGCTCGCGCTCGCCGACACCATCGACCGTCACGGCGAAGAGCTCGCCGCGCTGGAGTCGCTCAACGTCGGCAAGCCCCACTCGCTGGCCGCCGAGGAGCTCCCGATCTGCGCCGACGAGCTGCGCTTCTTCGCCGGTGCGGCCAGGACCATGAACGGGCCCGCCGCCGGCGAGTACGGCGCGGGTCACACGTCGATGGTCCGGCGCGAGCCGCTGGGCATCGTCGGGCAGATCGCCCCGTGGAACTACCCGTTGATGATGGCCATCTGGAAGATCGCGCCGGCGCTGGCGGGCGGCAACACGGTGGTGTTGAAGCCCTCAGAGCTGACGCCGATCTCCACGCTGCGCTTCGCCGAGCTGGTCGCCGAGATCCTGCCGCCCGGCGTGCTCAACGTCGTGACCGGCGATGGGCCGGGCGTGGGGGAGGCGATCGTCCGCCATCCCGAGATCGCGCTCGTCTCGCTCACCGGCAGCGTGCCGACCGGCAAGGGCATCGCCCGCGCGGCGGCCGACACGCTCAAGCGCGTGCACCTGGAGCTGGGCGGCAAGGCACCGGTGATCGTCTTCGAGGACGCCGACCTCAAGGCCGTTGCCCAAGGCCTCCGCGTCGCGAGCTTCCTCAACTCCGGCCAGGACTGCACGGCGGCCTCACGCGTGCTCGCCGCGCCCGGGATCTACGAGGCGCTGCTGGAGGAGCTCGTCCCGGTGGCGGCCTCGCTGACCGTCGGCGACCCCGCCGCGGGCGACGCCATCGAGATGGGCCCGGTCATCTCGGCCCGCCAGCAGGAGCGCGTCCTGGGATTCCTGGACCGCGCGACCGACGCGGGCGCCGACGTGCTCACCGGCGGCAGCGCCGGCAGCGACCGCGGCTTCTTCGTGCAGCCCACGATCGTCGCGGGCGTCGGCCAGGAGTCAGAGATCGTCCAGCGCGAGGTCTTCGGGCCGGTCGTCACGGTGCAGCGGCTCGCGGACGCCGGCGAGGCCTTCGCGCTGGCCAACGACGTCCCCTACGGCCTGGCCGCCTCGGTCTGGACGCGCGACACGGGGACCGCGATGGAGGCCATCCGCCAACTCGACTTCGGCTGCGTCTGGATCAACGACCACCTGCCGTTCCTGTCGGAGATGCCGCACGGCGGCTTCAAGGAGTCGGGCTACGGCAAGGACCTCTCGGTCTACGCCCTGGAGGACTACACGCGCGTCAAGCACGCGATGATCAAGCTCGACTAGCAACGGCCGATCACCTTCACTGGTGGATGACGTCCGCACAACGGAGCACGACTCCGACACGCTGCACGATGCGGTCGTCCGCCTCAGAGCCGCCGAGGAGCGCGCCGAGGCCGCCGAGCGGACCCTGCGCCACCAGTCGCTGCACGACCCGCTGACCCAGCTGCCCAACCGCGCGCTGCTGCTGGACCGCCTGAGCCTCGCGGTCGCCCGCCGCCGGCGCGCGCAGACCTGGGTCGCGGTCCTCTACCTCGACGTCGACGACTTCAAGGGGATCAACGACAGCCTCGGCCAGGCGGCCGGCGACGAGTTCCTGCGCACGCTCGCCCCGCGCCTGAGCCAGGCGCTGCGACCCAGCGACACGCTGGCACGCCTCGGCAGCGACGAGTTCGCGATCCTCTGCGAGGGGCTCGACGAGGTGACCGAGAGCGCCGCGATCGCCGAGCGGCTGCTCGCCGTCGTCGCCCAGCCGGTCGAGATCGCCGGGGTGCAGCTGCGCCCGAGCGCGAGCATCGGCATCGCGCTGACCGGGCCGGGCACGGCCAACGACGGGGAGGACCTCGTCCGCGACGGCGGCGTCGCGATGTACCGCGCGCGGGCCAGAGGGCACGGGCGCTATGAGATCTTCGACGACCACATGCGCGCCGAGACCGTCGAGCGCGTCGCGCTGACCCGCGACCTGCGGCGCGCGATCGAGGACGGCGACCTGCAGCTCGTCTACCAGCCGATGGTGCGCTTCGCCGAGGGCCGCGCCCATGCCTTCGAGGCGCTCGCCCGCTGGACCCATCCGCAGCTTGGGGAGATCCCGCCCGACCGCTTCATCTCGCTGGCCGAGCAGCATGGCCTGATCGAGCCGCTGGGCCGCTGGGTCCTGCACGAGGCGGTCGACCAGCTGCGCCGCTGGCGCGATGCCGGCCTCTCGATGGGCGACATGGCGATGTCGGTCAACGTCTCGCGCGTGCAGCTCAGCCGGCCGGGCCTGGCCGAGGAGATCTTCGAGGCGCTGCGCGCGCGTGGCGTCCCGCCGCGGCAGTTCGTCGTCGAGGTCACCGAGTCCGCCGTCATGGACGATCCCCAGGTCGCCAACGCCACGCTCGACGCGCTGGCCGAGGCGGGCGTGCGCGTCGCCCTCGACGACTTCGGCGTCGGGCAGTCGTCGCTGGCCTGCCTGTGCGACCTGCCGCTCGACGCGCTCAAGCTCGACCGCGGCTTCATCACCAGCCTCGCCTCCAGCCGTCAGGCCGCCGCGATCGTGCGCGCGGTCTGCGACATGGCGCGGACGCTCGGCTTCTCCGTCGTCGCCGAGGGCGTCGAGACCGTGGCCCAGAGCCAGGTCGTCGAGGCGCTGGGCTGCGACATCGGCCAGGGCTTCCTCTACGCGCGGCCGGTGTCGCCGCAGGAGATCCCCGCCGTCGTCGCCGAGCTCGACCGCCGGCTCGCCCCGCCGGTCGACGCAGTCGCGCTGGGCTAGTCGATCCAGGTCGCGGCCGACGAACAGCGCCGTGCCCGACTACCCCTGGCCCCAGGTCGTCGCAAGGACGCGTCGCCAGTTGCCCCAGGCGATCGCCGCGATCTCCTCGCCGGTGAAGCCGCCCTCGCCCAGGGCGTCGAGCAGCCGCGGCAGCCCGGCGACGTCGCCGAGCTCTTCCGGGATGTCGCCGCCGTCGAAGTCCGAGCCGAAGCCGACGTGCGCCACGCCGATGCGCTCGGCGACGTGGCGGACGTGGGCGACGACGGTGCTCAGCGGCGTGGAGCGATCGGGCGCCCCGTCGGCGCGCAGGAAGTCCACGATGTAGGGGATGCCGACGATGCCGCCCGAGGCGCCGATCGCGTCGAGCTGGTCGTCGGTGAGGTTGCGCGACGCGGGCGCCAGCGCATGGGCGCCGCAGTGCGAGGCGATGATCGGGGCGTCGGTGGTCTCCGCGACGTCCCAGAAGCCGCGCGCGTTGAGGTGGCTGACGTCGACCGCGATGCCCAGCGCGTTGCAGCGCGTGACGAGCGCGCGCCCGGCCGCGGTCAGCCCCTCACCGGTGTCGGGCGTCGACGGAAAGCGAAACGGCACGCCGTGGCCGAACGCGTTGGGCCGGCTCCAGACCGGCCCGAGCGATCGCAGGCCCGCGGCATGCCAATGGTCAAGGGCCTCCAGCTCCGGGTCGATCGCCTCGGCGCCCTCGAGGTGCATGATCGCCGCCGGCAGGCCGCCGTCGGCGGCGGCGTCGATGTCCTCGATCGTCCGCGCGACGCGCAGGTGGCCGTGGCGCTCCAGGGCCAACAGCCGCCCAGCTGCGGCGGTCGCCCCGCCGGCGGCCTCGGCGTGGCCGATCTCCTGGGCGAGCGGCAGGTCATAGCCGCCGTCAGGGCCGTTGGCGAAGTCCAGCTCCGCGCCGGGGCCGTCGACGAAGATCGCCCAGATCGAGGCGACCAGCCCGCCGGCTCGCGCGCGGGGGAGGTCGAGGTGGCCATCGGGCCGACCGGGGACGAGCCGATCGGCGCTCGTGCGGGTCAGCGCGTCGTGATGGCCGTCGAAGATGGGCTGGTCCACGCGGGCAGCCTAGCTGCGGCAGGTTCAGCGTACCCGGGGGCGGTATCCTGAGGCCCATGTCCGACGCCCCCGCCACCCGTGGCTACACCGCCTCCAAGGACCAGCTGCTCAAGCGCCTGCGCCGCATCGAGGGGCAGGTTCGCGGCATCGAGGGCATGGTCGACGACGACCGCTACTGCATCGACGTCCTGACCCAGATCAGCGCTGTGCAGGCGGCGCTGGACAAGGTTGCGCTCGGCCTGCTCGACGGGCACGCGCGCCATTGCGTCACCGGCGGCCCCGAGGAGCTGCAGCCGGACCGCACCGACGAGCTGATGGCAGCGGTCGGGCGGCTCATGCGCCGCGGGTAGTCGGCGCGTCGGCACACGCCGAAAAGAGCGTTGATACCCATCAATCGGCGCGTCTTAACGCCCAATCGGGGTTCGCCGACGTCGCGATCGGGCAGTATTTGGCAGGCCGTGGCATCCCATGACCTCGTCCGCGTTCTCGACGCCGATCCCGAACTGGGTGAGCGGCTGGCGCCTGACGAGCTCGATCGCGCGCGTCATCAGCTCGTCGCCGAGATGCGGCGTGTGCCGACCGGGCGCTGGGATGCCGCAGGCGTGCTGGAGCCCGGCGGCACCCCGCTCGGCCTGCTGCTCCTCGACGGTCTGCTGCTGCGCGACCTCGACCTCGGCCGTCGCGCCTCGACCGAGGTCCTCGGCTTCGGCGACATCCTGCGCCCGTGGGACACCGACAGCGCCAACTCCGACCTGCCGTTCGTCGCGCGCTGGACGGTCCTGGAGCCGTTGCGCCTCGCCGTGCTCGACGAGCGCTTCCTCTACACGGCGGTGCACTACCCGATGATCATCGACGCGCTCTTCGCGCGCGCCTCGCGGCGCCAGCGCGGCCTGTCGGTGCGGCTGGTGGTCAACCAGCTCGTCCGTCTCGAGGACCGGCTGACGCTCGCGCTGTGGACCCTGGCCGAGCGCTGGGGTCGCGTCACGCCCGACGGCGTCCTGGTCCCGATGGGTCTGACCCACAGCGCGCTCGCCCGGCTGGTCGGCGCACGCCGCCCGTCGGTCACCTCCGCGCTCGGCGACCTGGCACAGAATCGCCTGCTGGAGCGCACCGAGGAGGGCTGGCTGCTGCGGGGCGATCCCGCGCACCTGGTCGACCCGGTGACCGAGCGCCTGCTCGCCCCGGCCCAGGCCTAGCGTCGCCGCCAGTACGCTGGCCCCATGGAGGAGGGGCGCGTCCGCTGGGCGCAGAGCGGCGAGTCGCACATCGCCTTCCGCGTGCTGGGCGACGGGCCGGTCGACCTGCTCTTCCTCGGCGGCTTCCTGTCGCACATCGAGGTGCTGCTCGAGGAGCCCGGCCTACGGCGCTGGTGGGAGCGGATGGGCTCGATCGCGCGCGTGATCCTGGTGGACCGTCGCGGCCTCGGCCTCTCCGACCCGCTGAACGGGACGCTGTCGCTGGCCGACGAGGTCGCCGACATCGACGCCGTGCTCGACGCCGCCGGCTGTGACCGCGTCGTCGTGCAGTCCTACGCGGCCGGTGGCCCGCTGGCCATCGAGTACGCCGCAGCGCGCCCGGACCGCACGCTCGCGCTCGTCCTCTACGCCTCGATCCTGACGACCGTGCACGACGAGGAGACCCCGTTCGCCGAGGCCGAGACGGCGCGCCAGGAGCGCCTCGCCGGCCTGCTCGAACGCTGGGGCACCGGCGCCAACCTGGAGGACATGGCGCCGAGCGTCATCGACGACGCGCGGATCCGCGACTGGCTCGGCAAGTTGGAGCGCCAGTCCACGACGCCCGCGGGCATGCTGCGCCTCGCCGCCAACCTCCGTGACATCGACGTGCGCCACCACCTTCCGGAGCTGCGCGTGCCGACGCTGGTCCTGCACCGCACCGGCGATCGGCTGATCGACGTCGGCCACTCCCGGCTGGCCGCCGAGCGGATCCCCGGGGCACGGCTGGTCGAGCTGCCCGGGGACGACAGCCTGCCGATGATCGGCGACACCGAGGCGCTGCTGGGCGAGGTGGAGGAGTTCCTGACCGGCAGCCGCACGTCGACCAGCGGCCTGCAGCGGCGGCTGCTGACGATCCTCTTCACCGACATCGTCGATGCCACCGGCCACGCCGCGCGGATGGGCGACGGACGCTGGCGCGACCTGCTGTCGGCCCACGACAGCGCGATCCGCCGGGAGGTGGAGCGCTACGGCGGCCGCGAGGTCAAGACCGTCGGCGACGGCTACATCGCCGCGTTCGAGGGTCCGCCGTCCGACGCGCTGCGCTGTGCCCGGACGATCGTCGCCATGGTCCGCGGCCTGGGGATCGAGCTCCGCGCCGGGCTGCACACGGGGGAGTGCGAGCTGATCGGCGACGACGTCGGCGGGATGGCGGTGCACATCGCCGCGCGCGTCTGTGACATGGCCGGGCCCGAAGAGATCCTGACCTCGGGCACCGTCTTCGGCACGGTCGTCGGCTCCGGGCTGGACTTCGAGGCGCGCGGGGCGCATCTGCTGCGTGGCGTCCCCGGCCCCTGGCCGCTCTTCGCACTGAAGAACTGACCGCTGAGTCGCACGAGGCGTTGCATCTGCGCGCCATTGCCGATGGCGCACCGCAACCTTGGCGTACCGGCCTAGTTGTCAAGGGAAAGGAAACCGACAGGGAGGCTTTCCACCCCATGTTCCGCAAGCTGCACTCCAAGGGCCCGCTGGTCCTTGCATCCGCGGTGATCATCGGCCTGCTGGCCAGCTCGTTCGCCGTCGCGTCCGGCGAGGGCAAGAACCTGATCCTGGGCAAGCGCAACCCGGGTCCCAACAACTCGGCGGCGTTGACGAGCGAGACGCAGATCATCGCCAACAACGGCACCTATGGCACCCGCCAGTCCAACAAGTCCAACAAGGGCGGCGGTGCGATCTACGGCTGCCGCTCAGCGCTCGGCGGCTCGACCACGGGCAACTCCCCGTGCATCCGCGCCAGCAACCTGGCCAACGGCCGGGCCTTCGAGTTCTCGGCCAACGGCGGGACCGAGGTCGGCTCGATCACCTCGGGCAACGTCAACGCCGCGCCGTTCACGACCAACGCCAAGGGCGTCGCGACCGGGCTGAACGCCGATCAGGTCGACGGCAAGGGCGCTGACGACATCGCCAAGGCCGCGCACGACGACGCGGTCACCACCGCCCAGGGCCTGACCTCGTTCGCCGCCGTGGCGGCCGACGGCACGCTCGGCGGCAAGCGCGGGGCGAGCACCTCCGCGACGACCGGCACCGGGACCTACACGGTGGCGTTCGCCAACGACATCTCGGCCTGCGCGATTCAGGTCACGGAGGCCACGGTCACCTCCGCGGGCGCCGCGGCGGCTGAGCTGGCCGGCGACAAGAAGACGGTCAACGTGAGCACCCGCGACGACGCGGGCGCGCTGGCCAACAAGCCGTTCCACGTCACGGTGAGCTGCTGAGCTGACGCCTACATCCCTCGCACGTGCCTGCGGGCGCGTGCGAGGGCCAGGCGCCACAGCAGCACCAGCCAGTCGGCCAGCCCGCCGTAAAGGTGGCCGATCGGCCCCGTGTAGATCCACGCGAGCGCGCGTGTCGAAGGGGAGAGGCGGCGGGCGGCCATACGGGCCCTGACGCTATCTTCACTGGCCTAATGGCCGCTGCAACGAACGTCAAGACCACCGTCGAAGAGCTCCCCGAGTCCCGGGTTCGAGTCGCCGCGGAGGTCACGCCGCAGGAGGTCCAGCGCCGCGTCAACGAGGCCGCGGGCAAGCTCGGTCGCGACCTGCGCATGCCCGGCTTCCGCAAGGGCAAGGTCCCCGCGCCGGTCGTCATCCAGCGCGTCGGGCGCGAGGCCGTCCTCGACGACGCCGTGCGCGCCACGTTGCCCCGCTGGTACGTCGAGGCCATCGACGAGGCCGGCCTCAAGACCGTCGGCGAGCCCGACGTCGAGCTGGGCGACCTGCCCGCCGAGGGCCAGCCGCTGACCTTCACGATCGAGATCGGCGTGCGTCCGACCGCCACGATCGGCGACATCGCCAAGCTCGACGTCACCAAGCGCGAGGCCGAGGTCGACGACGCCGCCGTCGACGAGCAGATCGAGACGCTGCGCCAGCAGCTCGGCCGCCTCGAGACGGTCGAGAAGACCTCGGAGAACGGCGACTTTGTCGTCATCGACTTCAAGGGCTCGATCGACGGCGAGGACGGCGAGCGCGACTACTTCGCCGGCGGCGAGGGCCGTGATCATCTGCTCGAGCTCGGCTCCGGCCAGTTCATCCCCGGCTTCGAGGAGCAGCTCGTCGGGCTGAAGGCCGGCGACGAGAAGGTCGTCGAGCTCACCTTCCCCGAGGACTACGGCTCCGCGCCCCACCTCGCCGGGCAGCCCGCCCAGTTCGAGGTGACCGTCAACGAGGTCAAGGCCAAGCAGCTGCCCGAGCTCGACGACGACTTCGCCACCGAGGCCGGCGGCTTCGACTCGGTCGATGAGCTGCGCGAGGACATCGCGTCGCGCATGCGCGAGGCCGACGAGCGCAAGATCGAGGCCGAGTTCCGCGAGGCGGCGCTGGACGCCGTCGTCGAGGGCGCAACCGTCGAGATCCCCGACTCGCTCGTTGAGGCCCGTGCGCGTGAGCTCTGGGACCAGATGCTGCACTCGCTCTCGCACCGCGGCATCACCAAGGACGCCTACCTGCGGATCGCGCAGAAGACCGAGGACGAGCTTCTCGCCGAGGCCCGCCCGGACGCCGAGCAGGCGCTGCGCCGCGAGGCCGTCCTGGCCGCCGTGATCGAGGCCGAGTCGATCGAGCCCTCCGACGGCGACATCCTCGACGCGCTCCAGGACACCGCCCTGCAGCAGGGCACCAAGCCCGAGAAGCTGCGCAAGCGCCTCGAGCAGCAGGGCCGTCTCGACGAGCTCAAGGATGATCTGGCCCAGCGCCAGGCCGTCGAGCTGCTCGCCGAGCGCGCCGGCGGCGCCCCCGCGGCCTCCTAGGACGAGCGTCCGGCGCCCTTCAGGACAGGCGTCGACAACCGACCTGAAAGCCCAGGGAGCGCTCCTGGTCGGGTGCTAGCCTCCACGGACCTTCCGCACCCTGATCGACGTTGGTCCATCGGGGCAGGAATTCCGCCCGCCGAGAGAGAACGAGCACGAGGTCACATGAGTCCACTGGTTCCGATGGTCGTCGAGCAGACGTCGCGTGGTGAGCGTGCGTTCGACATCTACTCCCGCCTGCTCAACGAGCGCATCGTGTTCCTCGGCACGCCCGTGGACGACCAGATCGCCAACCTGATCGTGGCCCAGCTCCTGCACCTGGAGTCCGAGGACCCCGACAAGGACATCTCGATCTACATCAACTCCCCCGGCGGGAGCGTGTACGCGGGCCTGGCGATCTACGACACGATGCAGTTCATCAAGCCCGACGTGTCGACGATCTGCGTCGGCATCGCGATGTCGATGGGCGCGCTGCTGCTCGCCGGTGGCGCGGAGGGCAAGCGCATGGCGCTGCCCAACGCCAAGATCCTGATCCACCAGGTCTCCTCCGGCTTCTCCGGCCAGGCGACGGACATCGAGATCCATGCCAAGGAGATCATCGACATCCGCCAGCGGCTGGATCACATCATCGCCCAGCACACCAAGCAGGACTACGAGAAGGTCCGGACCGACACGGAGCGCGACTACTTCATGTCGTCGGAAGAGGCCGTCGCGTACGGCATCATCGACAGGGTGATCTCCGAGCACTAGGCTCGGCAGGTCAGGCGAGAAGAGAAGACGAGGCGGATGTAGATGGCGCGTCCTACGGACTCCAACGAGCAGCTCCTCTGCAGCTTCTGCGGGAAGTCGCAGCGGCAGGTCAAGAAGCTGATCGCCGGGCCCGGCGTCTACATCTGCGACGAGTGCATCGACCTCTGCAACGAGATCATCGACGAGGAGCTCACCGCTCCGCCGTCCTTCGACCTGGAGAACCTCCCCAAGCCGCGGGAGATCTACAACGTCCTGGACGAGTACGTCGTCGGCCAGGAAGAGGCCAAGCGCACGCTGTCGGTGGCGGTCTACAACCACTACAAGCGCGTGCAGATGATGCAGTCGACCGAGACCGACATCGAGCTGCAGAAGTCCAACATCCTGCTGCTCGGTCCGACCGGCTGCGGCAAGACGCTGCTCGCGCAGACGCTCGCGCGGATCCTCAACGTCCCGTTCGCGATCGCCGACGCCACGGCGCTGACCGAGGCCGGCTACGTCGGCGAGGACGTCGAGAACATCCTGTTGAAGCTGATCCAGGCCGCTGACTACGACGTCAAGAAGGCCGAGACCGGGATCATCTACATCGACGAGGTCGACAAGATCGCCCGCAAGGCCGACAACCCGTCGATCACGCGCGACGTGTCCGGCGAGGGCGTCCAGCAGGCGCTGCTGAAGATCTTGGAGGGCACCACCGCCTCGGTGCCGCCCCAGGGCGGGCGCAAGCATCCGCACCAGGAGTTCCTGTCGATCGACACGACGAACGTCCTGTTCATCTGCGGCGGGGCGTTCGCCAACCTCGACACGGTCATCGAGCGTCGCATCGGCCACAAGGGCATCGGCTTCAGCGCCGAGATCCACGTCAAGGCCGACCACGACAAGGGCGAGGTCTTCCAGAAGTGCCTCCCCGAGGACCTCGTCAACTACGGGCTGATCCCGGAGTTCATCGGGCGCCTGCCGGTCATGAGCGCGGTGCACCAGCTCTCGCGCGAGGACCTCATCACGATCCTGACCGAGCCGCGCAACGCGCTCGTCAAGCAGTTCCAGCGCTTCTTCCAGTTCGACGGCATCGAGCTGGTCTTCTCCGAGGACGCCCTCGGGTCGATTGCCCAGCTTGCGCTGGAGCGCGAGACCGGTGCTCGCGGCCTGCGGTCGATCATCGAGGAGACGCTGCTCGACGTGCAGTTCGAGCTTCCCTCGCGCCGTGACGTCAAGAAGTGCGTGGTGACCAAGGAGACGATCGAGAAGGGCCTCACGCCCACGCTCGTCACCGAGGCCGTCGAGGACGACGACGGCGCTGAAGACGCCGCCGCCGAGTCGGCGTAGCACCGGCGCCACGCCCGCCTCACCGGATCCCATCGCCTTCGCCGGCGGCGCGCTGGATCGCACTGGCCTGCGCCGCACCGACGCCGCGTGGCTCGACGCCGCGCGTCGCGACCCGGCGGCACGGGCGATCGTCGTCGGTCGGGCCGGCGCGCATCCCGAGCCGCTGGAGCTGCTCGCCGATGACGGGGAGGTGATCTTCCTCGGTCTCGATCCCGATGGCGGTCCGGTCTTCGCCGTCGAGCGCGACGGCGTCCCGCTGACCGGCCTGCGCGAACTCGCCGTCTCGCTTCCGGGCGCCCAGCTGGGCACGGTCGCCTACGCGACAGGACTCGCCAACTGGGCGCGCGCGACGCGCTTCTGCGGGAGCTGCGGCACGGCGACCGAGGCACGTGACGGCGGCCATGTCCGCGTCTGCGCCAACGGCCATCAGCACCACCCCCGGACCGACCCGGTCGTGATCATGCTCGTCACCGACGGCGACCGCTGCCTGCTGGGGCGCCAGAGCGCGTGGCCGGTGGGGCGCTACAGCGCGCTCGCCGGCTTCGTCGAGCCCGGCGAGCGGCTGGAGGATGCCGTGGCGCGCGAGGTGCTGGAGGAGTCGGGCATCGTCGTGGACGACGTCCGCTACCTGGAGTCGCAGCCGTGGCCGTTCCCGGTCTCGCTGATGCTCGGCTTCCACGCGACCTACGTCAGCGGCGAGCCGGTGCCCGGCGACGGCGAGCTGGAGGACGTGCGCTGGTACTCGCGGGCCGAGGTCGCCGGCGCGATCAGCGGCAGCGACGACTGGATCGACGGGCCGGACGCGGAGGGGCTGATGGTGCCGCCGCCGACGGCGATCGCCCGCGTGCTGCTGGACAGATGGATCGCGCAGTAGCCGGGTAGCCTCGAAGGCAGATGCCTCGCATGCCTGGCCGCAAGGCCGTCCCGTGGATGCTGTTGATCGAGGCCGCGCTGGTGATGCGGACCCACTGGGGCCGTCTCGACGATCGCGACCGCCGCGAGCTGACGCGGATCGTCAAGAAGTCCCACGGCCTCCCGAACCACCTCACCAAGAACGAGCGCGCCGAGCTGGCGCGGCTCGTCCGCCGTCTCGACCTGATCACCGCCGGCCGCAAGTTGATGCCCTTCCACGGCGGCGTCCGGCCCAGCCGCCGCTGACCGAGCCCGGCGACGTCAGGTCGCGTGCAGCTGCTTGGAGAAGAACTCGAGCGCCTTGCGGGTCTTGGTCGTCTGGGCGCCGGTCGGCTTGATGCCGCGCTCGGCGAGGAAGGCGCGGCTCTCGGCGGCGACCTGGAAGGCCTCCGACGGCGCGCACTTCGTCGACAGCTCGAGGATCCGCGTGCCGTCGGGATAGAGCCAGAGCTCGACGACCATCTTGCGCGCGAAGCCCGGCGGGGCGGCCTTGAGCTTGGCCACGAAGATCGGACCGAGGAGCACCAGGTCCTCGAAGCCGATGCCCTCCGGCGCGTTCTCGGCGAAGAACGCCCGCTGCTGCTTGGAGAAGAGCTTGCGCAGCGGCGTCGAGCCGCCGGCGACATCTTGCACCGGCGTCTTGGGCACGCCCTTCAGCGACGCCGAGCAGACGTACCCGCCGGGCATCGCATCGACCTCGACCATGCACCACTCCGACTCCCGCACGTCGCGCGCGAGGTCGGCGGGCACGATCGGGCGCAGCTTGATCACCGAGTCGTCGCCCTTCTGGGCGACCCGCCGGGCACGCACCACCACGCCTTCGCGTTCCAGCGCCAGCTCCGGGGTGTCGAAGAAGTACACCATCCGCACCTGCGCGCCCAGTGGGTCCATCCCCAGCGCCTCGATGGCCGAGCGCTGAGCGGACTCGGGGATCGTCAGCTTGAGCTCCACGCTGTCGGCGCCCCGCATCAGCGAGAGCATCTCGACGAGCGCGTCGTCGGAGAGCTTGGGCGGCGCAGCGGCAGGCATGGGCTGACTCTGCTCCCGAGTTGGGTGAGCGATCATCACCCGCTCGGGGTGACGGGATCACCTCGCGCGGGCGAGGGTGACTCACCCGGCGGAGACGGAGGCTGCCGGCCATGACGGGCATCGAGAGGCGGACCCGCCGGCGTGGGCGCTTCGCCGAGCGCATCACGCTGCCGCGCGCGATGGCGGCGATTGTGGCGGTCACGACGATGTTCACGCTGGCCGCGGCGCTGGCCGAGCGCCTCGTCGAGCCGGAGACCTTCACCGGCTACGGCAAGTCCTGGTGGTGGGCGGTCCAGACCGTCGCGACCGTCGGCTACGGCGACATCACGCCACAGACCACGGCCGGACGCCTGGTCGCGACCGCGGTCATGATCTTCGGCGTCGCGCTGGTGCCGACGGCGACGTCGATCGTCGTGGCGATCCTGCTGGACCGCCACCGCCGCGACTGAGCGTCGCGCTCAGCGCGCGGTCGCCACGAGGTTCAGCCGCACGTAGTCGTGGACGGGGTCGGGACCCAGACGCTCCAGGACCGCGTCGAGGAAGGCCTCGTGCAGCTCGGGCGCCAACCGCAGCAGGTGCGAGCCGAGCGAGACGGTGCGTAGGAACTCGCGCGTCTGCGGTGGGCGTTGCGGCGACGCGTTGAGCCAGACGCGCTCGACCGCGAAGCCCGCGCGCTCCAGGCGCGGGACCGTCTCCTCGGGGGAGGCGAAGTTCCACGGCCCGGCCCAGCCCGCGAAGGTCTCGGCGAACGGCTCGCGCGCCGCGACCTCGCGGACGGCCGCGACGATCGAGGCGACGTTCCCGCGTCCGCCGCACTGCGCGACGAACGGCGCCCCGTCCTTCAGGGCCGCGCGGATGCGCGCGAAGAGCCGGTCGTGGTCGGCGATCCAGTGGAAGGTGGCGCTGGAGACGGCGGCGTCGGCGGGCTCGTCGACGGTCAGCTCGAGCAGGTCCTGCTGGACGAAACGCGCCCGCTCGCCGCCCAGCTCGACGCTGTGCCTCGGCGACCATCGCGGCCGAGCCGTCGACCCCGATGACGTGACCCTCCGGCCCGAGCCGCTCCAGCAGCTGGGCGCTCACGCGCCCGGTGCCGCAGCCGAGGTCGAGCACGGTCTCGTCGCCGCGCAGCGCCAAGCGGTCGAGGATCTCGGCGCCCCAGCCCTGGTGCGGGGTCGCCACGGCGTGGTAGGTGCCCGCGTCCCACTCGCGCGGTCCGTTCGATGCGCTCATCGACGAAACTGTATGTGATGACAGACAAGCGTGCAAGATCGCGTAGGGCATCGGCGTCCCCTGCCTGGCCGACCGCCCCTAGACTGCGACGCTTCATGAGCCTGAAGGACCGCAAGCGCTTCGAGCCCTCCGAGGTCGAGCCGCGCATCGTCGCGCGCTGGCTGGAGTCGGGGCTGTTCCATCCCGAGCCGGAGGGCTCGCCGGCCGAGAACTTCTCGATCGCGATCCCACCGCCCAACGTCACCGGCGCGCTGCACATGGGCCATGCGCTCAACGGCTCGATCCAGGACACGCTGATCCGCTTCAACCGTCAGCACGGCCATCGTGCCAAGTGGATCCTCGGCACCGACCACGCCGGCATCGCGACCCAGACGCAGGTCGAGAAGCGCCTGGTCAGCGAGGGCACGACGCGTGAGGCGCTCGGCCGCGCGGCGTTCATCGACAAGACGTGGGAGTGGCGCGCCGAGTTCGGCGGCACGATCATTGAGCAGTTCAAGCGCCTCGGCGCCTCGCTGGACTACGAGCAGGAGCGCTTCACCCTCGACGAGGGCTATGCCAAGGCCGTGTTGAAGGTCTTTGTCGACCTGTACAACAAGGGCTGGATCTACCGCGACAACTACATGGTCAACTGGGATCCGGGCTCCGGCTCGGCGATCAGCGACCTGGAGGTCGAGGAGCGCGAGGCCCACGACACGCTCTTCCACATCGCCTACCCGCTCAGCGACGGCAGCGGCGAGGTCGTCGTCGCGACGGTGCGGCCCGAGACGATGCTGGCCGACGTCGCGGTCGCGGTCCATCCCGACGACGAGCGCTACAAGGACCTCGTCGGCAAGACGGTGACGCTGCCGCTGGTCGGTCGGGAGCTGCCGATCATCGCCGACGAGTACGTCAAGACCGACTTCGGCACCGGCTGCTTGAAGATCACGCCCGGCCACGACCCCAACGACTTCGAGATCGGGCGCAAGCACGGGCTCCCCGAGCTGAGCGCGATCGGCGAGGACGGGCGCATGACCGACCTCGTGCCGCAGTTCGCCGGGCTGTCGGTCGCCGAGGCCCAATCCGCTGTTGTTGCAGCACTTGAAGAGGTCCGTGCGATTCGGGCCAAGGACCCCTACACCCACACCGTCCCGTTCAGCCATCGCAGCGGGCAGCGCATCGAGCCGCTGATCTCGCTGCAGTGGTTCATGAAGATGGACGAGCTGGCCGCCCCGGCGATCCAGGTCGTCAAGGACGGCAGGGTCCGGATCCACCCCGAGTCACAGTCGCGTCGCTACATCGACTGGCTGGAGAACATCCGCCCGTGGTGCATCTCGCGTCAGCTGTGGTGGGGCCATCAGATCCCGGTCTGGTACCGCGATGGCGAGACCTACGTGGGGGAGGCCGCGCCCGAGGGCGATGGCTGGGAGCGCGACCCCGACGTCCTGGACACCTGGTTCAGCTCGGCGCTGTGGCCGTTCGCCACGCTCGGCTGGCCCGAGCAGACGCCCGACCTGGCGGCCTTCTACCCGACCGACGTGCTGTCGACGGCGCGCGACATCTTGTTCCTGTGGGTCGCCCGCATGGTGATGATGGGGTTGGAGTTCACCGGCGACGTCCCGTTTCGCGACGTCTACGTCCACTCCGTGATCCAGGCGCCCGACGGCCGGCGGATGAGCAAGTCGCTCGGCACCGGCATCGATCCTCTCGACCTCATCGAGGGCGGTCCGCGGCCGCCGGTCTTCACGCAGGGCGGCACCTTCCCCGGCTACGGCGCCGACGCCGTGCGGTTCGGCCTGCTGGCCATGTCCTCGACCCAGGACGTGCGCTTCAGCGAGGAGAAGGTCGCCCAGGGGCAGGCGCTGGCCAACAAGCTCTTCAACGCGACGCGCTTCGTCGTCACGAACATCCGGCCCGACGCCGAGCCGGCGCCGTCGTCGGAGACGGCGGAGGACCGCTGGATCCTCTCACGGCTGGAGGTTGCCAAGGGCGACTTCGCCGCGCCAGATCGAGGCCTATGACTTCTCCAAGGCCGCGCTGGGCCTGTACGACTTCGTCTACGGCGAGCTCTGCGACTGGTACCTCGAGCTCATCAAGGGCCGTGAGTTCGACGCGGCCCTCAGCGGTCACCTGCTGCACATCCTGCGCGAGACGCTGCTGCTGGCTCACCCGATCATCCCGTTCGTCACCGAGGAGCTGTGGGACAACCTCCCCGGCGCCGAGGGCCTCGTCGCCACGCAGCCGCGCTCGCCCGGCGATCCGGCCCTGCGCGACGCCGACGCCGAGGACCAGCTCGGGCGCGTCATCGCGACCGTCCAGGCCGTCCGCTCCTGGCGCGACGCCGGCGGCGTGAAGCCCGGCGCGTTCCTGGCCGCGCGCATCGCGGGCCTGGACGACGACGAGCTGGTGGCCCTCGTCGCGCGGCTGGCCCGGCTGACGCCCACGGCCGCGGATCCGCGTGATCCGGTGGCGACGATCCCGGTCGCCGGCGTGCAGGTCGAGCTGCTGGAAGGCGTCGACCCGGAGGAGGCCGCCGCCAAGGTGGAGGCCTCGCGCAAGGCGCTGCAGGGCGAGATCGCACGCGCTGAGGGCAAGTTGAGCAACCAGGGCTTCGTCGCCAAGGCCCCCGACGCCGTCGTGGCTGCCGAGCGCGAGAAGCTCGACCGGCTCAAGGCGGAGCTGGCAGCGTTGTAGGTATGGCGCCGATGCGCTTGGAGGACGCCGAGCGGCTGCTGCTCTCGCTGGAGCTGTTCGGCATGCGCTTCGGGCTGGACCGGATGCGCCGCCTGCTCACGGCGCTGGGCTCGCCGCAGGAGCAGTTCGCCTCCGTCCACGTCGTGGGGACCAACGGCAAGTCCTCGACCGTCCGGATGACCGCCGCGATCCTGCGTCGCCACGGCCTGCGGGTCGGCTCCTACCTCTCGCCGCACCTCGTCTCGTTCGCCGAGCGCGTGCGGATCGACGACGCCGACGTCTCGGGCGCCGAGTTCGCCGCTGCGATCCAGCGCGCGGCGGCTGCCGCCGAGAAGGTCGACCGCACGGCGCCCAGCGACGACCACGTCACGCAGTTCGAGCTGCTGACCGCCGCAGCGCTGGACTGCTTCGCGCGGGCCGGCGTCGACGTCGCGGTGGTCGAGGCGGGGCTCGGCGGGCGCTTCGACGCCACCAACGTGCTGCCGTCGTCGGTTGCCGTGCTCACCAACGTCGGCCTGGAGCACACGCGCTGGCTCGGCCCGACGGTCGCCGACATCGCCACCGAGAAGCTCGATGTCGTCGAGGACGGCGCCACGCTGATCGTCGGCACCGACCTGCATCCCGATGCGCTGGCACTGGCCGAGACGACCGCGCGCGAGCGTCACGCGACGCTGCGCGTCGCGCCGACCGATCCCGGCGCGGGGTTGGAGATCCTGGCCCGCGGGCCGTTCCAGCGGCGCAACTTCACGCTGGCGATCGAGGCGGCGCGCGCCTATCTGGGGACGCTCGGCCGCCCGCTCGACGATGCCGCCGTGCGCGCCGCCGCGGCGTCCACGCTGGTGCCGGGGCGCTTCGAGGTCGTGGCCCACGATCCGGACACCGTCCTGGACGGCGCCCACAACCCCGGTGGCCTGACGGCGCTCGCCGAGGCGCTCACTGGCTTCGTCGCCGGTCGCCGCCTGGTCGCCTGCCTGGCGGTGCTCGACGACAAGGACGCGACGGGGATGCTGCGCACGTTGCTGCCGCTCTGCGACGCGGTCGTCACGACGCGTGCGCAGACGCCGCGCGCGCTCCCGCCGGCGACGCTCGCCTCGCTCTGTCACCAGCTCGGCTACACCGGCGCGGTCGAGATCGTCGGCGAGGCACGCGCCGCGCTGGAACGCGCCCGCACCCTGGCCGGCCGCGACGGCGTCGCGCTGGCAACCGGCTCGATCTACCTCATCGCCGACCTGCTGCGCCCCGCCGGCGCCGCCCGGAGCACACTTTGAGCGTGTCGAATCTGCAAATACCGCGGGAGCGAGCCCCCGGGCGAGCTGCCGCCCGGAAGCCGAGCCGCCAGGCGAGGACTTCCGCGTGATGGACGAGGAAGACGGCCCACGCGTCGGCGTCATGATCGCGATCGTCGCGATCAGCGTCGCGCTGGTGATCTTGATCTTCTTCGGGGTCGGCTACGGCTTCGGCCGGCTGTTCCTTTAAGCATCTGCGTCGGTCGGGGCGTAGCGGAGAGCGCCCTCCAGCTCGACGCGCTCGATCAGCCCCGCCTCCTCAAGCGCGAGGAGGTCGGCGATGAGCTGCTCGGCGGTGTGCTCGTCGTCCATGGCCTCGGCGGTGCGCTCGTCGGGCACGGTGCCCAGCAGCGGCAGCGGGCGGGGTGCCCGGCGACGCTTGGGTCGGGGGCCTGGCCCGTCCGGGTGGGCGATGCGATGGGGCATAGGAGAGGTCCTTTGAACAGCTACGCAGATCGATGTAGCAGTCACTCTGGCTCATGCTCCGGACGGAATCTCCGCGAGCGATGGGGTCCGCATCCCGCCACGTATTTCTTCCACATCGTGGATTTGCGCCATTTGCGCTGCACTTTGCGGCGACTTCCGGTGGTTGCGCACACGGTTATCCACAGCTACGCGGTCCGAATTCGCTACAGGTGCTGATGTATGAGCGACTTGTCCACAGGCCACTCTGCTCGCGAGCTGTAGAACCCACCTCGTCGCTTCGATGGTTCCTCCGACGCCCACCCCATCACCCAGGTTGCTCAAGGCCGCGAAGGCCGAGCGCGAGCAGCTCGACCGTCATCGCCGCGAGCTGCTGAACGCTCGCGAGAGCCTGCGCGCCGAGCTGCAGCGCATCGACGGCTCCTTGGAGGAGGTCGACGAGCGTCAGACGCTGCTGGACCGCCTCGTCGGCCCCACGGCCGGCCCTCGGCCCGAGACGGAAGACGCGGTGGCGCCGCCGGCCGCCGGCGAGGAGGAGCGCGCGGTGCTGCGGGGTCCCGAGATCCGGCGCGAGGCGGTGCGGGTCCTGCTCGCCCATCCCGACCGCCCCGAGGCGTTGCACTACCGCGAGTGGTACGTCCTGCTGCAGCAGGCGGGCTTCGCGGTCGCCGGCAAGGACCCGCTGGCCACGTTCCTGACGCAGCTCAGCCGCTCGCCGGCGGTGAGCAAGAGCACCCAGGCCGGCGTGTACGAGCTGGACCGCGGCGCTGCGGGCCGCCTCCGTGCGCGCCGCGAGGACCTTCAGCGCGAGCTGCGTGCCTCGGCCGCCACGCAGGGCCTGGGCGAGGAGGCGGCGGCACTCCGCGCCCGGCGGACCGAGCTGCAACGCCGAGCTCGGTCGCGTCGAGAAGGCGATGGAAGAGGTCGAGGCGCTGCTCGGCCGACCGCAGGCCGTCGACGAGCAGCTGGTCGCGACCGCTTGAGCATGTGCTTCGCGGCGGTGCTCACGCCACCGTTTGGCGCGGAGCGAGCCGAAACCCCGCCTTTGCTCGACTCTTTCTCTAGGATTTGACGGCACATGCCGATCGAAGCGGTCTTCGGGATCGACAGCTCCGGCCTCAACACGGCCGTCAAGCTGCTCGTCCTCTTCCTCGTCGTCATCTACGTGGCGTTGATCTACTACACGTTCGCCGACGCGCGACGGCGCATCGAGGACCCGATGCTGATCGGCTGCGCGACGATCGCCGCGCTGTTCCCGTTCGTGGGGACGATCGTCTACATGATCGTCCGTCCGCCGGAATTCCTGGACGACGTCCGCGAGCGTGAGCTGGAGATGCAGGCTGCCGAGGCGCGGCTGCACGGCGCCGGGTTTCTGATCTGCCCGCACTGCGACCACGAGGTCAAGGACGACTTCCTGCGCTGCCCGCATTGCCTGCGCAAGCTCAAGGACCCGTGCGGCACCTGTGCCAAGCCGCTCGACCCGTCCTGGAAGATCTGCCCGTACTGCGAGGCCGAGATCCCGGGCGTCACGCCACCGCCGCGGCGTCGCCGCCGGCGTCCTGCCGCTGACCTCGAGCAGGCAGCGGTCAGCGAGCCCGGCTCGTAGGGCAACGCTCGCCTGGCGGCTCGCGTTGCCTTGCGGCAAGCTCGCGCAGGGCGCTCGTTCCCGCGGCCTTCATCACCTCGAACAACCCCTCCCTAGGAGTAACCCATGTCCCGGACCCTCATCCTCGTCAAGCCCGACGCGTTCGCGCGTGGCCTCACCGGCGAGATCCTCGCGCGCTTCGAGCGCAAGGGCCTCACGATTGCCGCCCTCAAGCTCGTGCAGACCCCGCGCGAGACCGCTGAGACCCATTACGCCGAGCACGCCGAGCGCCCGTTCTTCGGCGAGCTCGTCGACTTCATCACGAGCGCGCCGCTGGTCGCCGCCGTGCTGGAGGGTGACGACGTCGTCAAGGCGTCACGCCAGCTGATCGGCGCCACCAACCCGCTGGAGGCCAACACCGGCTCGATCCGCGGCGACTTCGCGATCGAGGTCGGCCAGAACCTCGTGCACGGCTCGGACTCCGACGAGTCCGCCGAGCGCGAGATCGGGATCTGGTTCCCCGAGCTGTAGCACCATGGCGCTGAGCGGGGCAGAGGCCGTGGGAGGGAGCCGCCAGGCGAGCTCCGCCCGCGATCTCGCCCTCTGGGCGAGCATCGCGCATGACCCGCTTGGTGCTCGCCAGCGGCTCGCCGCAGCGGCGCGCGATCCTCGGCGACCTGGGCCTCGACTTCGAGGTCCGGGTCTCCGACGTCGCCGAGCAGGACGCAGGTGCGCCGGTCGCCGTCGCAGCCGAGAACGCGCGTCGCAAGGCGCTGGCGGTGGCGGGCGACACGGCCGACGAGCTGGTGGTCGGCTGCGACACGCTGGTCGCGACCGGCGATCAGATTGCAGATCACCCTTCCGGCTCCGCCGGCTCCGTGATCGCAGATCACGCTTTCGGCTCCGCCGGTTCCGTGATCTGGGGCAAGCCGCCCGACGAGGCGGCGGCACGCGCGACGCTGCGCCATCTCTCCGGTCGCACGCACGAGGTCGTCAGCGGCCTGGCGCTCGTCGCAGACGGCGAGCTTCGCGAGGCCACCGAGACCACCCTGGTGACCTTCCGTGAGCTCGACGAGCCGACGATCGACTGGTACCTGTCCACGCGCGAGTGGGAGGGCCGCGCGGGCGGCTACGCGATCCAGGGTCGTGGCGCGGTGCTCGTCAGCCGCATCGAGGGCGACTACCTCAACGTCGTCGGCCTCCCGGTCGCGGCGCTGCTGGCGCTCGAGCCGCACCTCCAGCGCGACTTCGCCGCGCGCACCGGTTAGTGGACGCGGCAGAGGAACGCCACCTGCTGCTCCGGCGTCCGGAACGCGCGGCCGACGTAGATCGGCAACTGGGACTTCTGCTCGGCAAGCAGGTGCCGCGCCTCGGTGCTGCTCATCGCGCCGGTGCGCACGCCGCGGTCGGCACGGGCGACGAGCAGCGCCCACAGCGCGCCGCGGACATGGGCGGCGCTGCGCCCGCCACGCGCGCCGATCGCCAGCGGCGTCATCGCGCTGTCGCGCAGCGTCCGGAAGCGTGCGGGGGAGAGGCCGAAGATCGCGCGGGCGTCGCGCGGGATCGCCGGGGTGTGGAAGACGTGGAAGATCACGTGGCGGCTGAGGTGCGCCTGGGTCAGCATCGTGCGCGCGCGGCGCTCCAGCACCGGCCGCATCGCGGGCCGCACGTGCGCCAGGCGCGGCGCGACGAGCGTGTGGGCCAGCCCCGCGGTGCTGCCGGCGACGCCATGCTTGCGCGCGAGCGCCATCAGCGTGCGGTGATCGTCCAGCCAGGAGACCAGCTCGTCGTGGTCGGTCTTCAACACGGTGTTCATGCGCGCCTCGTCGAACGGCATCCATCCGGACATGACCCAGGTGTCGGTCGGCAGCCAGTCCAGGCGTGCGCCCCTGGGCGCGTTGGTGTCAGCCGCGCCGGCCATGGGTACATGGGCGGCGGCGAGAGCCAGAACGGCCAGCAGCGAGAGCAGCAGTCGGGAGCGCATGCCCTTACAACGGGCGTGGCGATCGACTGATCTCGCACCTAGGGGTCGATCTTCCACACCTTGGTCAGACGTCTTGTCACGTTTACATGCCACAACGGACAACGTTGCTCTCCAGACCTTGCGTGGTCCGTTCAGATGACCATAGAGTCGACGCCAACAACTCGTGCGTGGTTCAGGGGTGAGCGCGCGCGTCCATCATGCGAACGCGGGGTCGTGTCGGCCCCCAGGGAGGTTCCATGCAGATCACCAGAACGGCCCGCGCCCTGCTCGCGGGCGTCGCGGCGTCGACGGTCCTCGGGGTCGGCGCCGCGCAGGCGGCCGACCGCACGGTCGAGCCGCTCAACCAGTACGCCGTGAGCGGTCGGGTCACGACCGATCAGCTCGCGCGCGCCGGCTATGACCTCAACGAGGTCAAGGCCATCGGCAAGACGGGCAAGCTCGGCATCGTCGCCACGCCTGCCCAGGCGCAGTCCCTGCGCGACAAGGGCGCCACGGTGGAGGCCCTGTCAGAGGCCCGCGCGATGGTCGCACCGCCGTCGCCGCTGACCGACCCGACCCACGGCTACGACGTCTTCCGGCCCTGGAGCCTGAAGCCGGCGCCGTGCCCGGACCGCTGCGCGACACCCAACGTGCCGCTCAAGAAGTGGTACCACGACCTCGCCTCGCGCTATCCGGAGATCGTCAAGGAGGAGACGATCGGGCAGTCCGTCCTCGGGCAACCGATCAAGGCCTACAAGATCACGGAAGGCGCCAACTCCACCCGTGACGGCGCCAAGCCGGTCACGCTCTTCGAGTCCACCCAGCACGCACGCGAGTGGATCTCGGCCGAGGTCAACCGCCGGCTCTTCTCGTGGTTCATCGACCACCGACGCGACCGCGACATCAAGAAGCTGCTGCGCACCAACGAGGTCTGGTTCATCCCCATGATGAACCCCGACGGCTACGACTACACCTTCACCGCCAAGGGCACGCGCCTGTGGCGCAAGAACCTGCGCGACGTCAACGGCGACGGCGTGATCGACCCCGCTCATGACGGCGTCGACACCAACCGCAACTGGCCCGAGAAGTGGAACTACGACCTTGAGGGCGCCTCTGACGACCCGGCCAACGAGACCTACCACGGGGCGTCGGCCGGCTCCGAGCCCGAGGTCCAGGCCTCGCGCAAGCTCCACCAGCGCCTCAAGCCGAAGTTCCTGCATCGACTACCACTCCTTCGCGCAGCTGATCCTGTACCCGGAGGGCTGGCAGGTCGAGACCGAGGCGACCGACGCGCCGCTGATGAAGGCGCTGGCCGGCGACGACGACCACCCGGCGGTCCCGGGCTTCGACCCGGACGTCTCGGCGGAGCTCTACACGACCAACGGCGACGTCACCGGCGACGCCTACGACAACTAGGGCACGCAGGCCTACACGGTCGAGCTCGACGGCGGCTCCGGCGACGGTGTCGGCGGCACGGTCGACGGCCCCGACTCGCTGCCGCCCGGCGGCTTCGTCTTCCAGGACGACGAGACGGCCGTCCAGGCGGAGTTCCAGAAGAACCTGGACGTTCGCGCTCGACCTCGCCAAGTCCGCGGCCAAGCCCGGACCAGCCGCAGTCGCACCTCGGCAACACCGCGCCGGACTTCGTGCCGACGACGTTCTCGATCTCCCACGGCGATCCGCAGACCGTCGAGGTCAACGCCAAGCGCTCGCTCGGCGACGTCAAGGTGTTCTGGCAGATCAACGGCGGGCGCGTCCAGCGCGGTGGCCTCGGCGAGTACGCCGGCGGCGAGCGCTACGGCAAGCCCGGCATCTACTACCACAAGCTCCGCGGACAGGTCAGCCGCGCTCACGCCGGGCGACACCGTCAAGGTGTGGTTCGGCACGGGCAACAAGACCTCGGACCCGTTCACCTACACGTTGAAGGTCAACACGGGCAACAAGGTGCTGCTGATGGCCGCCGAGGACTACACCGGCAACAGCGACGACCTCGACGGCACGCCGTACGCGGGCCCGCTGTATCAGGACGACTACGCCCAGGCGCTGCACGACCGCCGGCATCCCGTACGACGTCTATGACGTCGACGCCAACGGTCGCACCGCGGCCTCGGCCGCTCGGCGTGCTGTCGCACTACAAGGCCGTGATCTGGGAGACCGGGGAGGACCTGTACGTCCGTGAGCCCAACCAGCCGGGCGGCACGGGCACGTCCAAGCTCGCCGACGACGAGATCCTCGGCGTCCGCGACTACCTCAACGACGGCGGCAAGGCGCTCGTCGCCGGCAAGTTCGCGCTGCAAGGCGGCTGGGACCAGTTCCTGTTACAACCCGCTCGGCGCACCGCCGAACCCGTTCTGCAAGAGCAACCAGGCCGACCGCCAGCGGCGACGTGACGACCCGCCGGGCCAGAGACTTCAACTGCGTGGTGGTGTCCAACGACTTCCAGCAGTACTGGCTCGGGGCCTATCTGCCGGTGACGGCGGCGGCCGACACCGACGCGGCGGCGGCGCTGCCGTTCCAAGAGGCCGGTGCGCCGTTCGGCAGCGCGGAGTTCACGCTCAACGGCGAGGACTCGGCAAGAAGAACCAGGACAACATCTACTCGTTCCTGACGACGTCGAGCATCCTGCCGGCGGCGACCTACCCGCAGTTCGACAGCCGCCAGGCGGTCAAGTTCGACCGGCCGCCGTCGTTCGACCCGCCGACGGGCACGCATTACGCGTTCTCCCAGGCGGCCGACGACAGCTACAAGCGGCTGTCGCGGACGGTCGACCTGACCAACGCCACGGCGGGGGACCTGTCGTTCACGGCGTCCTACGACACCGAGCCCGGCTGGGACTACCTCGTGGTCGAGGCCCACACCGTGGGTCAGGACGACTGGACGACGCTGCCCGACGTCAACGGGCACACGTCCGACGACCTGTCGACGGACGCCAGTTGCCCGCAGATCCCGATCACCGACGAGCATCCGTTCATGAAGCACTACGTGACGCTGCATCCCGAGAGCAGTCCCGGCGCCGGCGACGCGACGTGCGACAACGGCGGCACGACGGGCACGTTCAACGCGGCCAACGGGAACTCCGGCGGCTTCGTGCCGTTCAAGTTCGATCTGAGCGCCTACGCGGGCAAGCAGGTCGAGCTGTCGATCAGCTACATCAGCGACGAGGGCTTCCAGGGCCTCGGCGTGTTCGTCGACGACGCGAAGATCACGGTCGACGGCGCGACGCTGACCGAGACCTCCTTCGAGGACGGGCTCGGCGGCTGGGACGTCCCCGGCGCGCCCGAGGGCAGTGGCGGCAACGCCAACGACTGGATCTCCTCGACGTCGGTCGGCTACGTCGACGGTCCGGGCGTGGCGACCAAGGACACGATCTACTGGGGCTTCGGCCTTGAGGGCGTGACCGGGGCCGACACGCGGGCCACGCTGATGAAGGACGCGATGTCCGCGCTCGGCGCCACAGGCTGAGGTCGGACTGGAGGCTCAGGGGCGCCGCCGCCGCGACGGGGCGGCGCTCCAGGCTCCAGCACCCTCGACAAAGCTCACGCTCAGCCTGAGCCTGAGATCGGGTCGTCGGAGCCGATAAAGCACGGCTTCGCAGTCGGCGAACGGCAGCTTTCCGTAACCGCGCACGTGCGTTTTGCAGCGTTTTTCGGCGTCTGCAACGCACCATTCGCACATCGGGGCTCCGGGCTCGCCTCCGCTACACTGCGCCGCGTGGCTCGCCCGTCCGCCCCGCATCCGCGGGGCGCACGCAGCTCAACGGGCGGTCCGCTCTCTCCGGCATGGGCTTCTTCAGCTACCTCACCGGCTTCGGTGGCCGCGACATGGCGGTCGACCTGGGCACCGCGAACACGCTCGTGTATGTGCGTGGTCGTGGCATCGTGCTCAGCGAGCCCTCCGTCGTCGCCATCGACTCACGAACTGGCGAGGTCCACGCCGTGGGCATCGAGGCCAAGCGCATGCTCGGCCGCACGCCCGGCACGATCCAGGCGATCCGGCCGCTGAAGGACGGCGTCATCGCCGACTTCGACGTGACGGAGGAGATGCTCCGCCACTTCATCCAGAAGGTGCATCAGAACCGCTGGGCGCATCCACGCGTCGTCGTCTGTGTTCCGAGCGGTGTGACCGGTGTCGAGAAGCGCGCGGTGGAAGAGGCCTGCCTCTCGGCCGGCGCCCGCCAGGCCTACCTGATCGAGGAGCCGATGGCCGCCGCGATCGGGGCCGGGCTGCCGGTCGGCGAGCCCACGGGCTCGATGATCGTCGACATCGGCGGCGGCACGTCCGAGGTGGCCGTGATCTCACTCGGCGGCATCGTCGTCTCGCAGTCCATCCGCGTGGGTGGCGACGAGCTCGACGAGGCGATCATCAATTACGCCAAGCGTGAGTACAAGCTCCTGATCGGCCAGCAGACGGCCGAGGAGGTCAAGCTGGAGATCGGCTCGGCCTACCCGATGGAGGAAGAGGTCCAGGCCGAGATCCGGGGCCGCGACATGGTCTCCGGGCTGCCGAAGACCGTCGTGCTGACCAGCGAGGAGATCCGCCAGGCGCTCGAAGAGCCGCTGTCGCAGATCATCGACGCGGTCAAGGAGACGCTGGACCGGACCCCTCCGGAGCTCGCATCCGACATCATGGATCGCGGCATCATGCTCGCGGGCGGCGGCTCGCTCCTACAGGGGCTCGACGAGCGCCTGCGGGAGGAGACGCAGATGCCGTCCCATCTGGCCGAGTCGCCGTTGACCTGTGTGGCGGTGGGCTCGGGCCGATCGCTCGAGGAGTTCGAGGTCATCCACCGCAGCAACAAGAATTCAAGGAACCGGCGCAGGCCGCGGTAGCGCCGCGCCCGGAGACCAAGCTTTGGAGTCGCGTACGACATGTACGACAAGACGGTTCGCCGACGACGTGCGGTTCTCGGGCTGCTCGTCGCCAGCTCCCTGATCCTCCTCACCGCCTATTTCCGCGAGCCCGCCGGGGGCGCGCTGCACAACGTGCAGCGCGGCATCCTCGAGGTCGTCTCGCCGATCCAGGACGGTGCCAGCCGCGCGCTCAAGCCCGTGCGCGACCTCTTCGGGTGGGTCGGCGACACCGTCTCGGCCAAGGGCGACCTCAAGGACGCCCGTCGCGACCGTGACCAGTGGCGCTCGACGGCGATCCACCTGCAGGCCCAGGAGCGCGAGAACGCGCAGTTCCGCGGCCTGCTCGGCCTCGACGAGTCGCCGACGTCGCTGAAGCCCTACGGGCCGGTGACCGCACGTGTCATGGGCCAGTCGCCGACGCTCTGGTACGCCAAGATCACGATCGACAAGGGCAGCTCGTCGGGGATCGAGGCCGACATGCCGGTCATCGCCTCCGACGGCGACGGCAACGACGACAGCGGGCTGATCGGCAAGGTCGAGAGCTCGACCGGCAACGCCGCGATCATCCGCCTGATCACCGACTCGTCGGTCTCGGTGTCGGCGCGCACCGTGGGCAACACCGCCCAAGGCGTGGTCGAGCCGAGCCCGGGCAACCCACGCGACCTGATCCTGCGCTACGTCGCCAAGAACGACACGCCCGACATCGGCCAGGTCGTGGCCACCTCCGGCACGGTCTCCAAGACCGACGACCTGGACTCGATCTACCCGCCCGACCTGCCGATCGGCCGGATCACGCGCATCGACGACCAGGGCGCGCCCACCCAGACGCCGCACCTGCGGCCGTTCGTCGACCTGCGCCGCGTGCAGTGGGTCCAGGTGCTCACCAAGAAGGTGGACCACAACCGCTGATGGCCGTCGTCACGCCCCAGCTGATCCTGCGCACCGTCCTGCTCGGCGTCGCCGTCGTGGTGCTCCAGGTCGCCGCCGTCTCCCAGGTGGTCATCTTCGGCGCCAGCGCCGACCTGACGCCGCTGGTGGTCGCGGCCGTCGGCCTGATGTGCGGCTCGATCACCGGCGCGATCTTCGGCTTCGCCGTCGGGCTCTTCTTCGACGCCGCGCTGGTGCAGACGATGGGGCTGACGAGCTTCGTGTTCGTGCTGGCGGGCTATGGCGCCGGCCGGCTGCGTGAGCTGCGCGACCCGCAGGCCACGGTCATCCCGATGCTGGTCGGCGCGGCCGCGACGACGATCACGACGTTCGGCTACGGCCTGATGAACTTCATGCTCGGCATCGACGCGCCGGTCAGCTTCCTGCTGCTGCGCGTCATCCTCGCCACGATCGTCTTCAACGCGATCATCGCGCTGCCGGTCTTCGCGCTCGTGCGCCGCTGGCTCTCGCCGGTGCTGCCCGACGACCCGCGCCGACGCAGGCGCCGGGCATACACGACCGGGGGCCTGTCCCCGTTGAGTCGCGCCTGATGCCGCTCGACCCCGCCAACGACCGGCGCCCGCCGATCACCCCGCAGCTGGCGATCCGCGTCGCCGGCGCGGGCGTCGTCGCCTTCGTGCTGTTCGGGATCATCTTCTTCCGCCTCTGGTACCTCGAGGTCCTCGACGGCGACAAGTACCTGGCCCAGGCGCGCGAGAACCGCGTGCGCACCGAGCGCATCCCCGCGCCGCGGGGGCGGATCGTCGACGCCAAGAAGGTCATCGTCGTCGACAACCGCAAGGCCACCGTCGTCTCGCTGAACCCGGCCTCGATCCCGGCCGACATGCGGGACGCGATCGCCACCTACGGCCAGCGCTTCACCGCGCGCTCCAAGCTTCCCAAGGGCCACAAGGGCCCGCGGCCGCCGCTGCCGGAGCCGACCGGGGCGCTGCTGGCCCGCTACAAGCGGCTCGGCAAGGTCCTCGACCTGTCGGTCAAGACGATCAACCAGCGCGTCGTCACCGGCATCCTGCAGGTGCCCTACGCCGACGTGCGGATCCGGACCGACGTCCCGGCCTCGCAGCGCAACTACATCGAGGAGCGCTCCGACCAGTTCCCCGGCGTCACCGTCGCCCAGCTCTACGTCCGCCAGTACCCCTATCGGTCGACCGCCGCCCAGGTCCTGGGCTCGATCGGCCAGATCGACCGCGACCAGCTCACCCAGAGCCACTTCAAGGGCGTCGCGGCCGGCACCGACATCGGCAAGAGCGGGCTGGAGTACGAGTACGACAAGCAACTGCGCGGGACCGACGGCTCGCTGCACATCGAGGTCAACGCGGCCGGCGAGCGTCGCCGTGCGAGCACGGTCCGCCAGCCCAAGCAGGGCCGCGAGCTCCAACTCACGCTGCGTCTCGACCTCCAGCAGGCGGGGGAGGCCGCGCTGCGCTCCGCCGGCCACGGCCTGCCGGGCGCGTTCGTCGCGCTCAACCCCGAGAACGGCGCGGTCTACGCGATGGGGTCGAGCCCGAGCTTCAACCCGCGCGACCTCAACGGCCCGTTCGCCACCAACGCCGCCTACGAGGCCAAGTTCGGCAAGGCCGCCGGCTCGCCGCTGTTCAACCGCGCCGACCAGAGCGCCTATCCGACCGGCTCGATCTTCAAGCCGATCACCTCGCTGGCCGCGCTCAGCGCGGGCGTGATCACGCCCGGCGAGAAGTTCAACGACACCGGCTGCTTCCAGACCGGTGCGCGCAAGGACATCGACAAGTCCTGCAACGCCGGCGGCAAGGCCTACGGGCCGGTCAACATGGTCGACGCGCTGCGCGTCTCGTCCGACACCTACTACTACAACTTGGGCAAGAAGCTCTTCCTGCAGGGCGGCCTCAAGCTGCAGAAGTGGGCCCACGACCTCGGCGTCGGGCGTCGCAGCGGCATCGACCTCCCCGGCGAGGCGGCCGGCTCGCTGCCCAGCCCGGCGAAGATCCGCGAGCTGCAGGACTACGAGCGCAAGTGCCGCAAGCGCGAGCACAAGGCCAACTGCTACATCGCCGACCTCAGCGCGAGCTGGAACCCGGGCGACATGACCAACTTCGCCGTCGGTCAGGGTGGCCTGCAGGCCACGCCGCTGCAGATGGCGACCGCCTACTCCGCGATCATCAACCACGGCCGCGTGCCCACCCCGCACCTCGCCGAGCAGGTCGAGGACTCGCGGGGCATCGTCGAGAAGATCGACAAGCCGTCCAAGCGCAAGGTCGCCATCAACGACCAGTGGCGCTCCACGATCATGGAGGGGCTCTCGGAGGCCGCCAACCAGGACGGCGGCACGTCCAAGCAGGTCTGGGACCAGGGCTGGCCGCGCGATCAGTTCCCGATCTTCGGCAAGACCGGCACGGCCGAGCGCCAGGGCCAGGCCGACCAGTCGTGGTACGTCGCCTACTCCTATGACCAGACGCCTGAGCGCAAGCCGATCGTGGTGGTCGTCACGGTGGAGAAGGGCGGCTTCGGCGCCGAGTCCGCCGCGCCCGCGGCGCGCCTGATCATGTCGCGGTGGTTCGGCGTCACCGCGAAGCTGATCCGCGGGAGCTCGCAGGATCGATGAGCGCCGCCTCGACACCGCTGCGCGACGTCGACGACGCGCCCCCGCGCGACCGCGTCCGCCCGCAGGGCATGGCGCTGCCGTTCGACCTCGTCCTGCTGCTGGCCGTCGCCGGCCTGGCCGCCTGCTCGCTGGTCGCGATTCGCTCCTCGACCGCCGACGACATCGCCGGCGACCCGACCTACTACTTCAAGCGCCAGGCGATCTTCTTCGCCGTCGGCGGCGTCGTCTCGCTCGCGCTCATCAAGTTCGACTACTCGCGGCTGCGGGTCGCGCGCTGGTGGATCTACGGCTTCCTCATGGCCTCGATCTTCGCCGTGCGCCTGATCGGCTCGACCGCCAAGGGCTCGCAGCGCTCGATCCCGCTCGGCCCGTTTCAGTACCAGGCCTCCGAGCTGGGCAAGATCCTGATCGTCGTCGTGCTCGCCGGCTTCGCCGCCGACCGCGCACGGCGCCTGCAGGAGCGCGACACCACCGCCCGGATCATGCTCCTCGGGCTGGTCCCGGCCGCCTTCGTGATGGTCCAGCCCGACCTCGGCTCCAGCCTGGTCTACGGCGCCATCTCGCTGGCCATCCTCTACTTCGCCGGTACCCCGGCACGACACTTCCTGGCGCTGTTCGCGCTCGGCGCGGTGGCGATCAGCTTCGTGCTGGTCGCCGCTCCCGCCGCTGGAGTGCCGCTGCTGCACGGGTACCAGAAGGACCGACTGACGTCCTTCCTGCACCCGTCCTCCGATACGAACCGGGCGGGCTACCAGCAGAACCAATCCCTCATCGCCATCGGCTCCGGTCAGAAGACCGGGCGCGGCGATCACGCGACGCAGACGAAGTTCAACTTCCTGCCCGAGCATCACACCGACTTCATCAACGCCGTTGTCGGTGAACGCTGGGGCTTCGTCGGCGCCGCCTTGGTCTTGTCCCTCTACGCGCTGTTGATATGGCGCGGCCTGCGGATCCTGACCATGGCGAAGGACCTGTTCGGCGCGCTGGTCGCCGGTGGCATCGTCGCGATGCTGCTGTTCCAGGTCTTCGTGAACGTCGGCATGACCCTCGGGATCATGCCCATCACCGGAATCCCGCTGCCACTCATGAGTTATGGCGGCTCTTCGGTGGTGTCCACCCTCTTGGCCATCGGCCTTCTCCAGGCGATCTACGTCCAAGGACGTTCGTCGGCTGCGACGAAGGGTCGCATCATGGGCCACTGAATCGGTAAGGACTTACTCATCGTGAGAAAGCAAGTGCTCGTCAGCGTGGACCGCGGGGAGACCCGCGTGGCGCTGATGGAAGCCACAGGAGCTCCGGCCGCCGCGCCTCGTCGTGGTCGTGGCCGTGGAGGTGCGGCCGCCGCGAGCGGCAACGCCTCCGCCTCCGCCACCAAGACCGCCGCCGCCAAGCCGGCCAAGGACGGCTGGCGCGTCGCCGAGCTCTACCTCGAGCGCCGCGGCAACCGCTCCATCGTCGGCAACATCTACAAGGGCAAGGTCGACAACGTCCTGCCCGGGCTGGAGGCCGCGTTCGTCGACATCGGCCTCGACAAGAACGGCTTCTTGCATGTCGACGAGATCGTCATCCCCGGGGTCGAGGTCGCCCGTCGCGGACGCGCGGGGTCGAAGGGCAAGTCGATCGGCGAGCTGCTCAAGCCCGGCCAGGAGGTCGTGGTCCAGGTCGTCAAGGATCCCTTGAAGACCAAGGGCGCGCGCCTGTCGATGGATCTGACGATCGCCGGCCGCTACATGGTGTACACCCCGACCGGCGAGGGCGTCGGCGTCTCCAAGCGCCTCGACGACAAGGAGCGCGACCGTCTGCGCCGCGAGGCCAAGGGCCTCGACCTCAAGGGCGGGGGCGCGATCGTGCGCACCGCGGCCCACGGCGCCACGCGCCAGGACTTCGAGCGTGAGCTGGAGTACCTGTTCAAGCTCCACGAGGTCCTCGACAAGCGCGTCGCCGACACGACGGCCCCGGCGATGGTCTTCCAGGAGGCCGACCTGTCGGTGCGCGTCGTGCGCGACATCTTCAGCGCGGACTTCGAGAAGGCGATCGTCGACGACGAGCAGCAGTTCCACCGGCTCGTCTCGTTCTTCAGCCGGACGGCGCCCGAGCTGGTCGATCGCGTCGAGCTCTGGCAGGAGTCCAAGCCCCTGTTCGAGGCATGGGACGTCGAGAAGGTCATCGACGGCCTGATGTCCAAGCGGGTGGACCTGCCCAGCGGCGGCTACCTGCTGATCGACTACGCCGAGGCGCTGACGGTCATCGACGTCAACTCCGGCTCGTTCGTCGGGCGCGGCAAGCAGGCGCGCCTCGAGGACACGATCACGCGCACCAACCTGGAGGCGGCCGACGAGGTCGTCCAGCAGCTGCGGCTGCGCGACATCGGCGGCATCATCGTCATCGACTTCATCGACATGGCGCGCGCCAAGAACCGCGACGCGGTCCTGAAGACGCTGCGCAAGGCGCTCGACGACGACCGCACCAAGACGTTCACCGCCGAGATCTCCAAGCTCGGCCTCGTCGAGATGACGCGCCAGAACGTCACCGAGGGCGTCCGGGAGATCATGTCCCGCCCGTGCCCGACGTGCCATGGCGACGGCGTCATCAAGTCCGAGGAGACGATCGCGATCGAGTTCGAGCGCCAGCTGCGCGAGATCGCGTCGCGGGCCAAGCGCGGCACCGAGGCGTTCCTGGTCCAGATCAACCCGCGCGTGAGCGCGAAGTTCACCGGCGAGGGCGCGCGCGTGCTGCACGCGCTGGAGGCCGAGACGGGCAAGATCTTCCACTTCGAGGGCTCTGAGGGCCTGCCGCTCGATCACTTCGCGATCACCCAGGAGGGGGCCTCGCAGGACATCGAGGAGCGCGCGATCCCCTTCAAGGAGGGCGACGAGGTGCTGGTCAACATCGTCGAGCCGCACATGTACGAGGTCGACGACGCGGTGGCCAAGGTCGACGGCTACATCATCTCCGTGGTCAACGGCGGGCGCTTCGTCGGGAGCAAGAAGCTCGTGCGCATCGAGGAGGCCGGGCGAACTGCCGCGGTGGCGACCTTGATCGACAACGGCGAGGAAGAAGGCGGGCCGGACGGTGAGTCGCTAGAATCCAAGCCCAGGCGCCGCGGCCGCAGAGGTGGACGGCGCCGTTCGGCTGTCAAGGCCGAGGCGACTTCGGAGTAACGAGAGACCATGTACGCAATCGTGAAGACCGGCGGCAAGCAGTACCGCGTCGAAGAGGGCCAGACCCTCCTCGTCGAGCGGCTGCCTGGCGACACCGGCGCCAAGCTCGACCTCGAGCCCCTCTTGTTTGCGGGGGACGACACCCTGTTCGGCGACAAGCTGGGCAAGGTCTCGGTGGCTGCCGAGGTGGTCGAGCACCTGCGTGGCCCCAAGCTGCGCGTCAACAAGTTCAAGCCCAAGCGGGGCTACCGTCGCAAGATGGGCCACCGCCAGGAGCTCACGCGCATCCGCGTGACGAAGATCTCGAAGGGGAGCTGAGCGACTTATGGCACATAAGAAGGGCCTCGGCTCCTCGAAGAACGGCCGCGACTCCAACGCCCAGTTCCTGGGCGTGAAGAAGTTCGCCGGCGAGGTTGTCACCGGCGGCGAGATCATCGTGCGCCAGCGCGGCTCGCGCTTCAAGGCGGGCGCAGGCGTCGGCATGGGCAAGGACGACACGCTGTTCGTCAAGGCGCCGGGCACCCTGGACTTCAAGACCGGCCGCCGCGGGCGCGTCGTGTCGGTGCTGCCGCACGAGGACGCCGCGGCCTAGGCTGCTTCGTCGCTCAACGACTTGTCTGGCCACGGCCGGCGCGTTTGCGCCGGCCGTTGTCGTTCCGCGGGCACCCGGGTGTCTCGATGGTGGTTGCGTGTGCAACAGTATGCGGGTGAGTCCCGCCGATGCCGCCCGTCACAAGACGCTGATCCTGACCCTGTGCTGTCTGGCGCAGTTCATGGTCATCCTCGACGTCGCGATCGTCAACGTCGCGCTGCCGTCGATCCGCGATGACCTCGGCTTCTCGGCGACAGGCTTGCAGTGGGTGGTCAACGCCTACACCTTGACCTTCGCCGGCTTCCTGCTGCTGGGCGGGCGGGCCGCGGACCTGATCGGTCGGCGCGAGGTCTTCGCCGGCGGGCTGCTGCTCTTCGCGCTGGCGTCGCTCTTCGGCGGGATCGCGCAGACCGACGGGCAGCTCGTGGCCGCGCGCGCCGTCCAGGGGCTCGGAGGCGCGGTGGTGGCGCCGGCGACGCTGTCGATCCTCACGACGACCTTCACCGAGGGCGGGGAGCGCAACCGGGCGCTCGGGCTCTGGGGCGCGATGGGCGGGGTCGGCGGCGCGACGGGCGCCCTGCTGGGCGGGATCCTGACCCAGACCCTGTCGTGGCGCTGGATCCTGCTGATCAACGTGCCGATCGGGATCATCGCGGCGCTCGCCGGGCTGCGCGTGGTGACGCGCGGCCGGCGTGATGTGGGCGCCGCGCGCTCGTTTGACCTGTCAGGTGCGCTGACGGTGACGGCCGGGTTGGTGGTGCTGACCTACGGCATCGTCGAGACCGACACGCACGGCTGGGGCTCGACGCGCACGCTGGTGACGATCGCGCTCGGCCTGGCGCTGCTGGCGACCTTCACGCTGATCGAAGGCCGCCTGGCCACCGCGCCGCTCGTGCCGCTGCGGATCTTTCGCAACCGCCCGGTGACGGCGGCCAACATCGTGGTCTTCTGCATCGGTGCCTCGGCGTTTGCCATGTGGTACTTCATGTCGTTGTACATGCAGGAGGTCAAGGGCTTCGACCCGATCGAGGCCGGCGTCGCGTTCCTGCCGATGACGGTCGCGCTGATCATCACCTCGCAGATCGCGAGCCGGGTGACGGGTCGCGTCGGCGCGGGTGTGGTGCTGTCGGTGGGGATGGTGCTGCTCGCGTTGGGGATGCTCGGGCTCAGCCGCGTCTCGGCCGACGGGAGCTACGCGGTCCACGTGCTCGGCCCGTCGATCGTCACCGCCGCCGGCCTCGGCTGCGCGTTCGTCTCGGTGACGATTGCGGCGACCACCGGCATCCGCGGTCCCGAGGCCGGGCTGGCCTCCGGGCTGGTCAACACCTTCCGCCAGGTCGGCGGCTCGATCGGCCTGGCGCTGCTGGCGACGATCGCGACGCAGCGCACCGCCGACGTCGCCGGCACGGTCTCGCGCGAGGTGGCGCTGACCCAGGGCTTCCAGCGCGCCTTCCTGATCGGCGCGGGCTTCGCGGCGGTCGGCGCGGTGATCAGCGCGACGACGCTTGCGCGCAGCGGGGCACGAGCGGCCGCCGAGGCGCGGACGAGCGCAGACAGCGCCGGCGCCTGACCGCCGGACCCGTAGGCTGCGGCCATGCGGACGCGGATCGGGCTGACGGCGATGGCGGCAACGATGGTCCTGGCGGGCGTCGCGCCGGCGGCCCACGGCGCCGTCGCGTTCGAGCGCACCGATTACCCGGTCGGTGGGACGGCGAACTCGCTGGCGGTCGGCGACCTCGATGGCAAGGACGGGCCGGACATCGTCGCCATCCGCTACGACACCGGCCTGCTCGTGCGCCGGCTCAACGACGGCACCGGCCACTTCACGACCAGCGGCCAGTCGTTCACCGCCTGTCAGGCCGACCAGGTCGAGCTGGCCGATGTCACCAGCAACGGGACCGACTACGTCCGCGACGGCAAGCTCGACGCGGTGCTGTTCTGCGTCGACAGCGGCACGATGGCGCGGATGGCCGGTGACGGCGCGGGCAACTTCGGCCCGCCGCATGCCGGGACGGCGTTCCTCAACAGCCCGTCGCTGGCCAGTGCCGACCACTTCGCGCTCGGCGCGTTCACCGACTACGACCGGCCGCCGCTCGCGCTCTTCCGCTCCCAGGACGGCAGCTACCGCGGCGTCTTCTGCGCGCTCTACGACTACAGCGCCGATCTCCAGTGCCTGGCGCCGGGCAGCACCTGGCCCGCGATCGGCGGGCCGATGGTCGCCGTCGACTTCCGCGGTGACAACCAGCAGGAGCTGCTGACGCTCGGCGGCAGCCGCGGCGTGGTCGTCTTCGGGATCGTCGACATCCCGACGCGCGTCTGGGCCGACAGCGAGATCGACTTCGGCCAGACCGTCGGTGGCGCGCTGGCGCTGACGGCCGGCGACCTCAACGGCGACGGCAGGCCCGACGTCATCACCGGCACGGGATCCAGCAGCGCGGGCGTCGTCAACACGATCACGCCCTCGGCGGGCCAGAGCCTGGCCAACACGGCCCCGGCGAGCTTCCCCTCGATCGTCGGGCTCTTCCACCTCGTCACCGGTGACTTCGACGGCGACGGGCACCTCGACGTCCTGGCCGCGGGCGGCTATGGCCACGCCGCGGTGCACGCCGGCGACGGCACGGGCGGGCTCGGCGCGCCGCAGGACGTGCCGCTCGCGGGCGCCGGGAACCCGGCCTACACCACGGTGGTCGATGCGGCGGAGGCCGACGTCGACCGCAACGGCACGGCCGACGCGGTCGTGCTCGACGAGCTGCACGGCACGTTCGAGGTGCTGCGCAACCTCGTCGCGCCGCCGCCTGCGCCCGGCGGGACGCCGGCACCCGGCGGTGGGACGCCGGGTCCCGCACCGGTGGTTCCCGCCACGCCGCCGGCACCCAAGCCCGCGCCGATCGCGCCGAAGCCGAACCCGCTGACCGGGCTCAGCGGCTTGGTCTCCTCGGCCACGGCCGACGGCTCCTTCACGCTCACGCTCGGCAAGGCCGCCAACCCGCCGACGCGTGCTGTGACGCTCACGCTCACCGCCGGCGGCGCCTCGGCCAGTGCGCGCAAGAAGGCCACCGTGGTCGGCACCGCCACGGTCGCGATCCCGGCCGGCAAGAGCCGCCCGCTGCGGGTCAAGCTCAACGCCAAGGGCCGCGCCTTGCTGCGCGGCCACGCGAAGGTGGCGATCACCGTGACCTATGTCGCGACCGGCACCGACGGCACCAAGCAGAGCCGCACGCGCAAGGTCACGGCCAAACGGCATCGCACCCACCGCTGACGGTCGGGCGTCCCTGGTGGACGCCTGCGGGCGTTGGCACGTATCATTTGCCTCATGTCCGGCCGCTTGGAGGACGTGGTCAACATCGGTCCCGCGCTGGCGCACGACCTGCGCGCAGTCGGCGTGCCCGATGTGGAGGCGCTGCGCGATGTCGGCGCCCAGGAGGCGTGGCTGCGGATGAACGCCGCCGGGTCGCAGGACTGCCTGTGCTCGCTGCTCGCACTGGAGGGCGCGGTGCGGGGCGTGCGGTGGATGCAGATCTCGCCCGACGACCGGGATGCCGTGGCGGCTGCGGCCCGCCAGGCGCTGGCCGCCGCGGGCCAGCTCGCCGCGAACTGACGCCAGGCACGACGGGGTCGCCGGACCTGTCCGGCTACCTTCTCAGGCACATGCTGTACGACAAGGCACGCATCTTCGTCCAGGCGGGCGGCGGCGGAAACGGTTGCATGAGCTTCCGCCGGGAGGCGCACGTGCCAAAGGGCGGGCCCGACGGCGGAGACGGCGGGCACGGCGGCGCCGTCGTCCTGCTCTGCGACGACTCGTTTCGCGACCTGCAGTCCTTCAAGCGCCGGGCCCACTACAAGGCCGGACGCGGGCGCCACGGGGAGGGCAACCAGCGCCATGGCGCCGACGGCGAGGACCTGATCGTCCGCGTCCCGCCGGGCACGCAGGTGATCGACGAGGAGGGCACGATCCTCCACGACCTCGTCGTCCCTGGCACCCGCGTCACCGTCGCCAAGGGCGGCTCCGGCGGTCGCGGCAACAAGAAGTTCGCGGGCGCGACCCATCAGTCGCCGACCTTCGCCGAGCGCGGGCTGGACGGCAGCGAGAGCTGGCTGGACCTGCAGCTCAAGCTGCTGGCCGACGTCGGCCTCGTCGGCCTGCCCAACGCGGGCAAGTCCTCCATGTTGGGGCGGATGACGCGCGCCGCGCCGAAGGTCGCCAACTACCCCTTCACGACGTTGGAGCCGATCCTCGGTACGCTCGACGGCGACGATCGCCAGCTCGTGCTGGCAGATATCCCGGGCCTCATCGAGGGTGCCTCCGACGGCGCCGGCCTCGGCCACGAGTTCCTCGCGCACGTCGAGCGCACGCGGCTCCTTGTGCATGTCCTTGATCTCGCGCCGCTGGACGGCAGCGACCCGGAGGAGAACTACGCGACGATCGAGCGCGAGCTCGCCGAGTACGACGAGCGGCTTGCGACGCTGCCGCGGATCCTCGCGCTCTCCAAGGCCGACCTCGTCTCGCCCGAGGAGGCCGAGGTCACCGCGCAGGTCTGGCGCGAGCGCTTCGCCGCCGAGCTGCCCGAGCTGGAGGAGTGGGAGGAGCCGGTCGAGGTGACGCCGGTGCTGATCACCTCGTCGGCGACCGGCCTCGGCCTCGAGGAGCTCAAGGCGGAGCTGTTCCGTCGTGTTCCCATCCTCGTCGACGCGCCGCTGCCGCCCGGCCTCGACGCGAGCGAGGCCTTGGAGGAGCATCGGGTCTTCCGCCCGGCCGCCGGCCGGCGCAGCAAGGACTTCGAGGTCGAGCAGGTCGAGGACGGCCTGTGGCGTGTGGCCGGCGAGGGCGTCGACCGCCTCATCGCCCGCCACGACATGGAGAACATGGACGCGCTCGCGCACGTCGAGCGCCGCCTGCATCGCATGGGCGTCATCCGCGCGCTGGAGGCGGAGGGCTTCGAGCCGGGCGACGACGTCGAGATCGGCGGCATCGTGTTTGAACTGGATCCGTCTTGACGGTGGCGCCGATGTCGAGTCGAGATCGGCGGCATCGTCTTCGAGCTGGATCCGTCGTAGCCGCGTAGGCTTCGCCGCCGCATGGCACGCCACGTCATCAAGCTCGGCTCCGGCATCACCGCCGGCGACGACGGCACGCTCCGCACCGAGGTGCTCGCGGCGATCTGCGACGAGGTCGCCACGCGGCGACGCGCTGGTGACGATGTGGTCATCGTCAGCAGCGGCGCGATCGTGCGTGGGCTGGACACGATGGGCATCGTCGGTCGGCCGAGCGCGATCGAGGACCTGCAGGCCGCCAGCGCGGTGGGGCAGGGGCGGCTGTTTCGCTTCTACGACGAGCTGCTCGCCGAGCGCGGCGTCACCGCGGCACAGGTGCTGCTGACGTTCTTCGACCTCAGCCACCGCACCCATTACCTCAACGCGCGCCAGGCGCTGCGGCGGCTGCTGGACTGGGGCGTCGTCCCGATCATCAACGAGAACGACACGACGGCGACCGACGAGATCACCTTCGGCGACAACGACTTCCTCGCTGCGCAGGTCGCGATCCTCGTCGAGGCCGACAAGCTGCTGCTGCTGACCGGCGTCGACGGGGTCTACACCGCGGACCCGCGCAGCGACCCGAGCGCGTCGATCGTTCGCGAGATCACCGACTTCGCGTCGCTGGACGCCCAGGCATCGATCGGCGACTCGACCTCGGCGCTCGGCTCCGGCGGCATGCGCTCCAAGGTCGTGGCCGCCGAGATGGCGACGGCCGCCGGCATCCCCGCCGCGATCGTCAACGGCCTGCGCCACGAGGCGCTCGGCGCCGTCCTCGCCGGCGCGACCGACGAGGGCACGCACTTCCCCGCCCGGGCGCTGGGCATCTCCTCCTTCAAGCTCTGGCTGCGCTACGCCAAGCCCGCCGCGGGCACGGTCGTCGTCGATGCCGGCGCCGCCCGCGCGCTGCGCGAGGGCGGGACGTCGCTGCTGCCGGTCGGCGTCGTCGGGGTTCGTGGGGACTTCGCGGCGGGTGATGCGGTGACCGTCCACACCGCCGACGACGACGTGCTGCTGGGCAAGGGCATCGTCACGCTCTCGTCCGGCGAGCTGCGCCGTGTCCAGGGCCTGCAGTCGGCACAGGTGCGCGAGGTACTGCCACGGGCGGCGGAGGAAGCGGTGCATCGGGACTACTTCGTACTGGCCTGAGGCTCGGTCGCAGCCGATTGGCACGGTCTCGGCACGGCATCGGGTGAGGATCTTCACGAGCCGACACAGGTGCGTGACATCGCGGCCGTTACCCTTCCTGCATGGCCGTCTCCGTCGCCTCCGTGACCGACATCTGCAGTGCCGCCCGCGCCGCGTCGCGCCGTCTGGCGATGCTGCCGACGGCCGAGAAGGACGCGGCGCTGCTGGCCATCGCCGATGCGTTGGAGGCGCGGACGGTCGAGATCCTGGAGGCCAACGCGCGGGATCTGGAGGCCGGGCGCGAGGCGGGGCTCTCCGACGCGCTGCTGGATCGGCTGCTGCTGGATCCCGAGCGGATCGCCGCGATCGCCGCGCAAGTGCGCGACATCGCCGCGCTGCCGGATCCGGTCGGCGAGGTCATCGACGGCTTCCGGCTGCCCAACGGCCTGGACGTGGCCAAGACGCGGACGCCGCTCGGCGTCGTCGCGGTGGTCTACGAGGCGCGGCCGAACGTCACGATCGACGCCGCCGCGCTCTGCTTGAAGTCGGGTAACGCGATCGTGCTGCGCGGCTCGTCGAGCGCCGCGCACTCCAACGCGATCCTCGCCGCGATCGCCGCCGAGCACGCGCCCGAGGGCGCGATCGGCCTCGTCGCCGGCGGCGGGCGTGAGGAGCTGGCCGAGCTGGCGACCCAGGACGAGCTCGTCGACCTGATCATCCCGCGCGGAGGCGAGGGGCTCAAGAAGGCGCTCACCGAGGTCGCGACCGTCCCGATGATCTTCGCCGCGTCGGGCAACTGTCATGTCTACGTCGACGCGGCCGCCGACCTCGACATGGCCCGCGAGATCATCATCAACGCCAAGACGCAGCGTCCCGGCGTCTGCAACGCGGCCGAGACGCTGCTGGTCCACGCAGACGTCGCCGGCGCGTTCCTGCCCGGTGCGCTCGCCGCCCTGCGCGACGCGGGCGTCGAGCTGCGCGGCGACGAGCGCGTGCGCGCGCTGGACGGCGCGGTCTCCGCAGCCACCGACGCCGACTGGGACACCGAGTTCCTCGCCTTGGTCCTCGCCGTGGGCATCGTGGACTCCGTCGAGGAGGCCGTCGACCACGTCAACCGCCATGGCTCAGGCCACTCCGAGGCGATCGTCACGGGCAGCTACCCGGCGGCACGCGCGTTCGAGCGCGGCGTCGACGCCGCGTGCGTCTACGTCAATGCCTCGACGCGCTTCACCGATGGCGGCGAGTTCGGGTTCGGCGCCGAGATCGGCAACTCCACCCAGAAGCTCCACGCGCGCGGCCCGATCGGCCTGCGCGAGCTGTGCTCGTTCAAGTACGTCGTGCGGGGAGACGGGCACGTCCGCGGGTGAGCCGATCGCGGTCGCTGCGGGCGACCGCCTCGGGATCCTCGGCGGGACGTTCAACCCGCCGCACCTCGCGCACCTGCTCGCCGCGCAGGAGGCCTATGACCAGCTCGAGCTGGATCGGGTCGTGCTGATGCCGGTCGCCACGCCGCCGCATAAGGAGGCGGCCGACGACCCGGGGCCGGAGGTGCGGCTGGAGCTCTGCCGGCTGGCCGCCGACGGCGACGACCGTCTCGCGGTGTCCGACCTCGAGGTCCGGCGTGGTGGGGCGTCCTACACGGCCGATACGCTTCGCGCACTGCATGCCACGTACCCGGGAGTCGACCTGACGTTCATCGTCGGAGGCGACATGGCCTCCAGCCTCCCGACGTGGCGCGAGCCCGCGGAGGTGGCGGCCCTGGCACGCCTCGCGGTGGCCGAGCGCAAAGGTGCGCGGCGGGCCGATATCCTGGAGCGGCTGGCGACGATCCCCGGCGCCGTCGAGCAGGTCGAGTTCTTCGACCTGCCGCGCATCGACCTCTCGTCCTCACTGGTTCGGCGGCGGGTGGCCGCCGGGCATCCGATCCGGTACCTGGTGCCCGATGCGGTCGCCTCGTACATCGCACAGCACGGGCTCTACCGGAGCCCGGTCGGGACCCCAACACCATCAGCATGACCACGGAGGAAGCGTCCTCTTGCCCAATCACACCGTTCAGATGTCCGATCCCCAGTCACCAGAAGAGCTGAGCCCCGAGCGCCTCGCGCAGCTCGCGGCCTCCTACGCCGCCGACAAGAAGGCCGTCGACCTCACCGTGCTGGACTTGCGCGGGGTGTCGAGCTACACCGACTTCTTCGTCGTCTGCTCGGGCAACAGCGACCGCCAGGCCAAGGCGATCCACGACGCGATCCACGAGGGACTGAAGAAGGACCACGGCCGGTTCCCGCGCCGCGTCGAGGGCATCAGCGAGTCGCGCTGGATCCTCATGGACTACTTCGACATCGTCGTCCACGTCTTCGTGCCCGAGGTTCGCGAGTTCTACCGGCTGGAGCAGCTCTGGGGCGACGTCCCGCGGCTGGATCTCGAGCTCGAAGAGGTGCCGCAGCACTAGCGGCCTGGCCGTCACCTGCCGGCCGGCACTTGTGCTCCCGGTGACAACTTCTCACTCCTGATTGCCCTTGCACGGGCCAAGACCGTGCGCGATGCGGCGACGTAGGGTCGGCCGCGGAACGGCAGTCGACAGGAGGAGAAAAGGTGCGGTCCAACATGCGGCGGCTCATCGGAGTCGTCATGGTCGTGGGTGCGTGCAGCGGCGGGGTCACCGCGGCGGCATCCGCCGACAACTACGTCGCCCTGGGCGACAGCTACTCGTCGGGAACGGGAACCAGGGACTACTCCCTGAACTCGGGCTGCCAGCGCGGCCCGTTCGCCTACCCGGCGCTGATCAAGGCCGATCGGCCGAACACGACGCTCACGTTCGTGGCGTGCTCGGGGGCCAAGACGACCGATGTGCTCGCCAACCAGGTGCAGTCGCTCAGCGCGTCCACCAACATCGTGACGATCACGATCGGCGGCAACGACGCCGGGTTCTCGAGCGTCATCACGCAGTGCGCGTTGCCGCTGGTGAGCTGCAACAGCAACATCACGACGGCGCAGAACTACATCAACAACACGCTGCCCGCGCAGCTGGACAACGTCTACAACCAGATCCACACGCGGGCGCCGAGCGCGACCGTCGTGGTCCTCGGCTACCCCCGCCTGTTCATGGGCGTGGACTGCAACGCGGGGACGTTCTTCAGCACGGATGAGATGACCAAGCTCAACCAGACCGCCGACATGTTGAAGAACGTGACGGCGGCGCGGGCGGCGGCGCACGGCTTCACGTTCAAGGACGCGATCCCGGCGTTCACGGGTCACGCGGTGTGCTCGTCGACGGAGTGGCTCAACGGCCTCTCCAACCCGGTGAGCGACAGCTATCACCCCAATCGCACGGGGCACAAGTCGGGCTACGAGCCGCTGGTCCGGTCGGTGATCGGCTAGGAGGACTCACGGTCGTGCTGCGCGCCGGGCGCGCAGCACGACCTCGAGCTCGAAACGCGCTTCCGGGTCGTCGAGCGCCACGCCCAGCAGCTCGCGCAGGCGGGCGAGGCGGTAGCGCACCGTCTGGGGATGGACGTGCAGATCGAAGGCCATGCGGGGGCCGTTGCCGCGGTGGCGCAGGTAGGCGAGCAGGGTGGACTCCAGCCGCTCGCGCGAGCGTGGCGTCAGCGCGGTGAGCGGTCCGAGACGCAGGCGCGCCAGGTCGTCGACCAGCGACGGGTCCTCGGCGAGGAGCAGCTCCAACAGGTGGTCGTCGGCGGCCCGGAGGCCGGGGTCTCCGGTGTCGAGCAGCCGCCACAGCGCGCGGGCCCGCGCCCAGCTGCGCGCCGCGTGCTCGACGGCCACGGTCGGCCCCAGCGCCGCGGCATGCCCGCGCAGCGCGAGCTCGAGCTGCTGGCGACGACCCGGGCCGTCGGGGTCGGGCAGGATCAGGCACGCGGTGCCGTCGACGCTCCCGATCAGCAGGTCGCTCGGCAGCCGCCGGTCACGGAGACCGTCGTGGCCGGCCCCGAGCGCCACGACCGCCATCGTCCGCGGCAGCGGCCACGAGGCGTCGGTCGCAGTGCGTTCGAGGACGGCGCGCTCGGGCGTCGGGTCGGCGACCAGCGTCGCCACGAGCTGCGCACGCCGGCGCTCGTGCTCGCCCGCCGCCGCGGCCTGCGCGGCGACGAAGCCCTCGACGGTGACCGCCGCGATCTCGTCGAGATACGCGAACAGCGAGTCGGCCAGGACCGCCACCGTCTCGGCCTCGGCACAGGCGTCGGTGGCGACCGCGGCGATCCGGCGCCAGACCACGCGCGCGCCGAGGTGGTAGCCCGACTGCAGGTCGTCGAGGCTGTGGCCGGAGCGAAACCAGCGCTCGCCCACCGTGACGTACAGCGCACGATTGGCGCCGACGGTCGGCGGTCGATGCTCGATGACCGTTGCGAAGTCATGCAGCGCATCGGCGACCGCCGCGACGACGTCGCGGCCGAACGGCCCGTCCAGAGTCCGGTAGACGGGGATCGCCGGGCCGAGCACCTCGACCAGCTCGTCGGCGATCGCCGGGATCGCCGCGCAGACCAGCGCACCGAGATCGGTCGGCAACGCATGCCAGGGCCGCGGGCTGGTCCGCGCATCGAGCGCCATGGCCCATGCTCGCCCGCAGCGCTCCGGAAAGCAAGAAACTTGCACATGCTGTCCGGCAGGGTGCCGCTAGAGCACTCCCAGCTGGTCGAGGTACCAGCCGGCGTTGCGCGCCATCTGCTGCGGCCATCCTGTGCCGATCAGCGGCGCGATGGTCCAGATCGTCAGGAAGCCCACGCCGACGATCATCACCCGCCGGTTTCTGGACTCGCAGAAGCCGAGCACCCCGAGCACGAGCAGGGTGTAATAGGGCAGCTCGAGCAGTCTGCTCCAGACGGCCGCCAAGAGCGTGGCAAGCCCCGTGAAGAACACCATGATCTGGCCCACCGCCAGACCGGCCAGTCCCAGGAGGATCGTCACACGTCGCTGGTTGGTCCTGTTCGCGTCGGGCCTGAGCCTCCCGTATCCCGACCACGCCGCCAAGACCAGGACGAACAACACGCCGTAGGCAACCAAGAAGTGCGGGATGCCGCCGCATGCGACGTGCGCGTCGCACGTCTCCTGAGAGAACGACGGGAACGAGAACCCGGCCAGCATTCCGGCGGAGAACTCGACGCGCTCTGCGGTCCTCCCGCCGAAGCCCGGCAGCACCGAAGCGAGGAGCTCGTGAAACCGGCTGCCGATGCGACTGGAGGCCACATTGTCGGAGAACAGGAGGCCGAAGGCCGCGGTCCCCAGCCATGCGACGAACCATCCGACCTGCCCACGACCGACACGCGGGACGTCCTCCTGCGGCGTGCCCCAGCAGATCAGACACGCTCCCGCGAGCGCGACCAGGACGGTCAGGACCAGCAGCAACGCCGGGAGCGCAGGCGATGTCAGTCGGCCACGTGTGAGGGAGAACGCGACGACCGGAAGGCACATCGCCAGCAGCAGGGTCGCGTGCACCGCCATGCGCACCCGGCGTTCCTGGAACCCCGCGCGACGGCCTCGCACCCCACGCCAGAGCAGGGCCGCCGCCACAGCCAGACCGACGTACAGCAGGGCGTTGAGCGTGACGAAGCACAGCCCGAGCGTGAGAAGCGCGATCATTGGCGCACCGACCTGCCGCGTGCGTCCCAGGAGGAGCACCGCGACCCAGGGCGCGAGAATGCTCACGTACCTTCCCGGATGTGCCAGCGCGAGCAAGGGCTGTCCGCCGTCGACGATGAGGACGTAGAGCCACGGGTAGATGGCGAGCGTCGACCCGAAGGTCGCAGCCACCGCGACGCCGGCGGCGAGCGCCTTGCGGCGGCGGGCGATGCGGTGCACGACGCCGTACAGCAGGCAGAGAGAGGCCGCGACGCTCACGCTTTGCGTGATGTAGATCGGAAACCAGAGGTCGCCGTAGCCCCCGCCGTCGACGAACATCAGCGGCGCGTTGTACAGCCACTCATCTGTCTGGATGTCCCAGTGGATGAGATAGTGCCAGGTATCCCCCGTGGTCTGCGCGATCCCTGCTGACAGCAGATAGGTGATCGAGTCCTGGGTGAGATAGAGCAAGCCCTGCTGCAAACGGTGGACCACGGCCACGATGACCAACGCCAACACGACGGCCATCGCCCCGGCGCCGCGCCTGCGTGCGGATCGCCCGGCCCGGACATCGTGGCGAGCCGCAAGCAACGCACGCCGGTGCGACAGGATCGCGACCAACGCAAGGGTGGCGACCGCGACCCAGCTCGCCTCCCGGTACGGGACCCGCGCAAACAGGAGCTGCAGCGGCGCCAGCGTCATGACGTAGCCGGGAAGGAACCCCGCGAGCATCCGCACGGGCGCAGGCCAGTGGTCGTCGCCCTGGATCGCGGTGACGACCCTGCTGCCGATGGCCGCCGTCGAGCTGAGGTAGACAGCGATGAACGCCAGCGTCAGCAGCCACGGGCGCTGCGGAAGCTGTGTCCCGAACGGGTTGACCGGAGGGAAGCCGAACGGTCCCAAGGTCCCGACCGGCTCAGGCTCGAGGAAGGAGCTGAGCCCTCGCAGCTGTCCGGGGGACAGGGTGAGTCCGGCCACGACGACGACGGCGACGATCGTCAGGCCGAGCCCCAGCACGACCAATGGCAGGTCCTTCGCGGCGAGCCGCCGGCGGGCGCCCGAGCCGCGCTGCTGTGACTGTGTGGTCACCGTGCGGGTCTATTTGACGAACACTGTCAGGTACAAGAGCCGCTGGGCAGGCGCTGGTGGCCCAGGTGTTGTCAGATCAAGGTTTCCGGCGAGGGTCAGAGGATGCCGAACTTCTGGAGGTAGTAGTCGGCGTTGTGTGTCATCTGGATGGGCCATTCGAAGCTGAGGAGTGGGGTGATGGTCCAGATGGTCAGGAAGGCGATGCCGGTGGTGGCGATCCATCGTTGTCGGAGCTCGCAGAGGGCGAGGACGGTGAGGACCAGGAGGGTGTAGTAGGGCCATTCGAGCATGCGGGTCAGGGCGCCGGCTTGGAGGGTCTCTGCTCCGGTGAAGAAGATGAGGATCATGGCGGGGGGCAGTGCGGCGAGGCTGATGAGCATGGTGACTCGGTGCTGGTTGGTCTTCTCGGCGTTGGGGTTGAGTCGTCCGTAGCCGGTCCATGCTGCGAGGATCAGTGAGAACAGGACGCCGTAGGCGATCAGGAAGTTGGGGATGCTGCCGCACGAGGTGTTCGTGTCACACGCGCCTTGCGAGAAGACCGGGAAGGAGAGCCCGGTGAATACTCCGTCGGTCAGCTGGCTGCGGATGCCGATCGGACCAGCGAACCCCGGAAGCAGCGGTCGCAGGAAGTGATGGATCTGCGCGCCGATCCCGCTGCTTCCGACGTTGTCGGAGAGCAGGACGCCGACGATCGCCGTCAGGACCCAGGCCGCGTAGCACGCCAGCCATCGGGCGACGCCCGTCTGCGGCTCTGTCTTCGTCGTGGCCCAGGCGATCACGGCCGCTCCGCACAGCGCCGCCACACACGCCGCGACGAGGATCAGCGTCGGGACGATCGGCGCCGATGGTGTGGTCTGTGTGTAGGAGAAGGCGACGATGGGCAGCGCGAGTGCCAGCACGACGGTGGCGTGCACGCCGAGGCGTGCGGCCGGGGTCCGGAGGAGGCCGGGGCGTCCGTGCAGGATGCGCCAGGTCACGCCTGCCGTCACGGCCAGGCCGACGTACAGCAAGGCGTTGAGGGTGACGAACCCGAGCCCCAGCGTCGCGAGTGCCAATGCCCAGAGCGGTGCCTTGCGGGGGCTCCACATGATCAGCAGCGCCGCGCACGGCGCGATGATCCCGACGAGCCGCCCGGGGTGTCCCAGCGCGATCAGCGGCTGGCCGCCGCCGATGATCTCGACGTAGACCCAGGGGTAGATCGCCAGCGTCGATCCGAATACGGCTGCGGCGGCCAGCGATCCGGCGAGCGCCTTGCGACGCCGGGCGAGGCGGTGCACGATGCCGTAGACCAGACACAGAAAGCCCGCGAGGCCGACGCTCTGGGTGAGATAGATCGGAAACCAGAGATCGCCGTCGCGCCCGTCGGAGAACATCAGCGGGGCGTTGAACAGCCACTCGTCGGTCTGCGTCTTCCAATGAATGAGATATTTGACAACTGACCCCGTCTGAAGCTGGAACTGGCCCGCTTTCAGGTAGTAGACGATCGAGTCCTGGGTGAGGTGGAAGACGCCCTGCTGGAGCCGGTGAACCGCCGCCACGACGACCATCAGCATGGTGATGCTCACCGCGACCGTGAGGCCGTCGCGGCGCGGGGGTCGTAGCTGCAGATTGCGCGCTCCGGCGATCAGGCTGTGTCGGTGCAGGGCGATCGCCCAGGCCGGGATGGCGGCCAGTCCGATCCAGGAGGCCGTCGCCAACGGGACCGCGGTGAACAGCAGCTGCAGCGGCGCGAGCGTCATGAGGTACCCGGGCAGAAAGCCCGCCAGCCACCGCACGGGCAGCGGCCACTCGTCCTCACCGCAGAGGGCGGGGACGACCCGGCTGCCGATGGCCATCGTCGCCGTGAGATACGTGACGTCGAAGATCATCGTCAGCAGCCAGGACCGATGGGCGAGATCCGGGCTGAACGGATCGATCGGCGGGAAGGTGGAGAACGACGGCAGCGTGCCGACCTTCTGAGGCAGATAGTCGTTGCGCAGGTACTCCCGGAGTCCCGCGAAGGTCGATTGCTGCTCGGACGTGACGACGACGATCAGGACGATCAGCAGACCGACGCCGAGGACGATCAACGGAAGCGCGTCGGCCGGCCGTGATCGGCGCGGGGTGGCCGCGACCGGCTCGGGCTTCGTCAACATTGATGCGTGTCTACCGGGCCGGCGCCATAAGGCACCAGAGCCACCCGGCATGGAGCGTCACAGCGCACCAGGCTCCACGAACTACCACGGCCGCGACCGCGTGTGGTGCATTCCCAGCGGTTGCCGTGCGATGACGGCGCATCTCCTACGGCCAGGCGGCGGTCGCCGCCGCGACAGCGTCCTAACGGCGCTGTTTCTTCACGGCTGCCTTGAGTGTCGTGGTGATGGTGAACGTGCGTGCGTTCCCGGCGGCGTCGGTGATGACGACGGTGCCCTTGAGGGTCAGCTTGCGCTTGGCGCCGAGCAGCTTCTTGGCCGCCTTGGTGAGCTTGAGCTTGGGTGTCGTCGTCTTGCCGCCCGCGATGGTCAGCGTGAGGTGGGCGACGGTGAGCCGCTTGGACTTCGCGGCCGTGGTCGTGAACGAGATGATGGCCTTGCAGGAGCTGCCGGTGGGCTCCGAGCAGGTGATCTTCGGGCCGCTGAAGGTGCCGGTGGCAGCGGCGGTGAGCGTTGCGCTCTGCTTGGCCGATGCGGCAAGCGAGCGGTCGGCGGCCGGTGTGGGGGTGGGCGCAGGAGTGGGGAGGGGCGCGGCTGCGGGCGGCGAGCCGGCGCCGGGCTGACCGGTGCCACCCTGGCCGCCTCCGCCTCCGCCTCCGCCTCCGCCGCCCCCTCCGCCTGTCCCCGGATCGACCGGCAGCGCCGTCGCCCCGGCGACTGCGCCGACCGCCTGGCGAACGGCGAACAGCGCCACGTTTGCCGCCGTCCAGGCCGCGGTGACGTTGCCGCCACCATCGATGCCGACCGTCGGCGCATGCGCGGCCTGGCCGCTGCCGGAGACGAACACGGGCGGATCCCAGCTGCCGCCGTGGGCGAGCAGCGACGCCTCGATCAGCTCACGCGTGCCGTTGGAGCGTGACCAGGCGAGGACCGCGTCACCGGCGGCGTTGACGGCGAGATCGATGTCGTTGGCGTCCTGGCCGTCGGCCGACAGCCACGTCGGCGTCGGGCACGTCGGGGCAGTCGTACAGGTCGTGACCGCGACACGCTGCTTGGCGCCGAACGTGCCCGCGGTCGTGCCGAGCAGCGCGATGATCGCGTTTCCGGTCGCGTCCACGCCGACACGCGTGTCGATGAAGGATCCCGGTGTCGTGGCGACCGGGGTCGCGGCGCCGAAGTCGCCGGTGCTCGCGCGCGCGAGTGAGACGGTGGCCCCGGTGCCGCCGCTGCCGGTGGCCCAGGTCAGCGCGAAGCCGCCGCCGTCACCTGCCGCGACGTCGGGGGCCAGCGTGACCGCGCCGAGACCGTGCGGTGTGGCGAAGGCGCCATCGCCCGGGCCGCGGCGCGCCCAACGGGCGACGTCGATGTGGGAGGTGCCTTCCGAGTCCCAGGCGACGACCGCCGCGCCGGACGGCGCGATCGCCACACGTGCCGGCGACGCGAAGAAGACCGAGCCGTCGTCGGTCCCGCTGGAGATGTCGCCGCCGGCGTTGAGCGGGCTGAAGGTCGCGCCCGCGTCGGTGAGCATCGCGCCCTGGACCTCCCAGGACTCCGTCGCCGCCTCGTGACGACGCCAGACCAGCACCGCGGCGCCGGCGGCGTTCATCGCCACGGCCGGCACCGCCGCGTCCGCGCCCTCGGCCGTCAGGGTCTGCACCGCGCCGAACGTCGACGCGCCGGCGGCCCGCACGACGGCCTGGACGCGGAAGTTCCCCGTGTAGGTCGCCTGGACCCACGCGACGACGGCCTTGCCCGACGGGTTGACCGCCGTGACGACGCCCATGTCGCCCTCGCCGTGGGCCTTGGCCGAGTCGACGTGCTGCTGGGTCCCGCCCGTGGCGAACGGCGCGGTGCCGGAAGCGCGGGAGGTGAGGAAGACGTCGACGCTGCCGAACTCGCCTTGGTTGGCCTGCCAGCCCGCCACGGCGGCCCCGTTCGTCGTGACCGCGATGCTCGGCCCGGTCGCCTCGCGCAGTGGCGAGGCGAGATAGGACTCGGCGTTCCACGTGCCCGCGGCGCCCGCGGCGGTCGGCACGGCGGCGGCGCCCGCCACGGCCAGCAGGACGGTGCCAAGACGGAGAGCGCGCCGAAGCGCGAGCGACGGTGCGAGCATCGCGCGATCGTATCCCGGCACTACGGCGGCCTGAGAGATCGCCACCGCAGGAGTACGCAGGTTTGCGTACCCGCACGACCGCTGAAATCAATGAGAATTGCTTAGCGTCTGCGGCGTGGGGGCAGCGAGCGTGAATGCAGGACGGTCATGCGACCGCGCTCCGCGGGTCGAAGTCCGACACGTCGGCAAGGCGCTGATAGGCCTTGCGCTCGTCGCGCTTGAGCTTCTCGGGGACGACGATCTTCACGAGGGCGTGCAGGTCGCCCGGCACGCCCTTGGGGCCGGGCATGCCCTGGCCGGCGAGCCGCAGGCGGCGGCCGCTGGAGGAGCCCGCGGGCACCTTCACGGTCGCGATGCCCTCCAGTGTCGGGACCGCGACCTCGGCACCCAGCGCCGCCTCCCAGGGGGCGATCGGCAGGTCGACCTCCAGGTCGCGGCCACTGACGCGGAAGCGCGGGTGCGGGCGCAGGCGCACGCGCAGGAAGAGGTCACCGCTCGGGCCGCCGGCGACGCCGGGGGCACCCTCGCCGGCGAGCCGGATGCGCTGGCCGTCGCGCACGCCGCGCGGGATGCTCACCGCATAGTCGCGGCCGTCGTCGAACGTGAGCCGGCGCTTGCCGCCGTGCGCGGCTTCCTCGAGCGTGAGCTCGACCGTCGCCTCGTGGTCGGCGCCGCGCAGCGCGAAGCCGTCGCCGCCGACGGTCTGCCGGCGGCGGCCGCCACGGGAAGAGGCGCGGCCGCCGCCGAACAGGCTGGTGAAGAAGTCGCTGAAGTCGGCGTCGCCGCCGGTGCCGAAGTCGACGCGCGCGCCGGAGCCGTTGGCGCCGCCGAAGCCCTGGGCGCCGCTGACGTCCTGCCCTGCGCGCCAGTCGGCCCCGAGGCGGTCATAGCGCTCGCGCTTGTCGGGGTCGCGCAGGACCTCGTAGGCCTCGGCGATCTCGCTGAAGCGCTCGGCCGCAGCCGGGTCCTTGTTGACGTCGGGATGGTGCTCGCGCGCCAGCCGGCGGTAAGCGCTGCGGATCTCGTCGGGGCTCGCGCCGCGCCCGACGCCGAGCGCCCCGTAGTAGTCGTGGTAGCCGACGGCCATCAGGTTGCGGTGGGCTCGTCCTCTGCCGCGTCGTCGCCGTGTGGCCGTTGCGCCACCGCCACCAGGGCGGGCCGCAGGACGCGGTCCTCTCGCGCGTAGCCCGAGCGGATCACCTCGACGATGGTGCCGTCGGGCCGATCGGTCGCCGGTCGCACGGCGACCGCCTCATGGCGATCGGGGTCAAACGGCTCGCCGACCGCGCCGATCCGCGCCACCCCCTGGCGGGCCAGCGTCGCGTCGATCTGCTCGCACACCGCGCGCAGCCCGTCGTCGAGCGGGCCGGCGTCGTGCATCGTCAGTGCCCGCTCGACGCTGTCGGCCACCTCCAGCCAGCCGGCCAGCAGCGCGTCGGTGCCCTCCGTGACGCGCTGCTCGACGTCCTTGGCGGTGCGCTTGCGGTAGTTGTCCAGGTCGGCACGCGCGCGCTTGAAGCGATCGTCCAGGCGCGCGACCTCGGCCTTCAGGTCGGCGGTCGCCGACGCGTCTTCTCGATCGCGCTCACGCTGCTCACTCACGGGTGAACTCCGCGTCGACGACCTCCTCGTCGTCGCCCGCTCGGGCGCTGTCACCGCGCTGGCCGTTGCCGCCGCCGTTGGCGCCCGCCGGATGCTGTGCCGATGCCGGCAGCGCGTGGACCTGCTGCTCGAGGTCGGCGATCAGCGGGCGGACCCGGTCCAGGCCCGCCTGCTCCGGAGATGGCCTGCCGTGCGTCGGCGACGAGCTGCTCGGCGCGCGCCTTCTCGTGGACGGGCAGTCCGTCCCCCAGGTCGGCGACGAGCTGCTCGACGCGGTAGGCGAGCGAGTCGAGCTCGTTGCGGGCGTCGATCTCCTCGCGATGGCGGCGGTCCTCGTCGGAGTGCTGCTGCGGCCTCGCGCGACCATCCGCTCGACCTCGCACTGGTCGAGGTTCGCGCTCTCGGCGATGGTGACCTTCTGCTCGGCGCCCGTGTCCTTGTCCTTTGCCGAGACGTTGAGGATGCCGTTGGCGTCGATGTCGAAGGTGACCTCGATCTGGGGCATGCCGCGCGGCGCCGGCGCGGATGCCCTCCAGCCGGAAGCGGGCCAGCTGGCGGTTGTCGGCGGCCAGCTCGCGCTCGCCCTGCAAGACCACCACGTCGACCGCGGTCTGGTTGTCCTCGGCGGTCGAGAACGTCTCGGTGCGCCGCGCCGGGATCGTCGTGTTGCGCTCGATGACCTTGGTCATCACGCCGCCGAGCGTCTCCAGGCCGAGCGACAGCGGGGTGACGTCGAGCAGCACGACGTCCTCGACCTCGCCCTTGAGCACGCCCGCCTGGATCGCCGCGCCGATGCGCCACGACCTCGTCGGGGTTGACCGTCATGTTCGGGTCCTTGCCGCCGGTCAGCCGGCGCACGAGGTCCTGGACGGCCGGGATCCGCGTCGAGCCGCCGACGAGGATCACCTCGTCGATGTCGTCGGCGGTCAGCTTGGCGTCGGCCAGCGCCTGCTCGACCGGAGCCGCGCGTGCGCTCGACCAGGTCCTTGGCGAGCTGCTCGAACTGCGCGCGGGTGAGCGTGATGTTGAGGTGCTTGGGTCCCGCGGCGTCGGCGGTGACGAACGGGAGGTTGATCTGGGCCTGGGTCGCGGCCGACAGCTCGACCTTCGCGCGCTCGGCGCGCCTCGTAGAGGCGCTGCAGCGCCTGCGGGTCGGTGCGCAGGTCGATGCCCTGGTCCTTCTTGAACTCGTCGGCCAGCCAGTCGACGATCCGCTTGTCGAAGTCGTCGCCGCCGAGGTGGCCGTCGCCGCTGGTGGAGCGCACCTCGACGACGCCGTCGCCGACGTCGAGGATCGACACGTCGAAGGTGCCGCCGCCGAGGTCGAAGACCAGCACGGTCTCCTGAGCCCTTCTTGTCCAGGCCGTAGGCCAGCGCGGCCGCCGTCGGCTCGTTGATGATGCGCAGCACCTCGAGGCCGGCGATCTTGCCGGCGTCCTTGGTCGCCTGGCGCTGGGCGTCGTTGAAGTACGCGGGAACGGTGATGACCGCCTCGGTCACCCGCTCGCCGAGGAACTTCGCGGCGTCGTCGGCCAGCTTGCGCAGGACCAGCGCCGAGATCTCCTCCGGCGCGTACTGCTTGCCGCGCACCTCGAAGCGGACGGCGTCGTTGGGGCCCTTGACCACCTTGTAGGAGACGATCTTCGCCTCCTCGTCGACCTCGTCCCACTTGCGCCCGATGAAGCGCTTGGCCGAGTAGATGGTGGCCTCGGGGTTGAGGATCGCCTGGCGCTTGGCGACCTGCCCGACCAGCCGCTGGCCGTCGTCGGTGAACGCGACCACCGACGGGGTCGTCCGCGCGCCCTCGGCGTTCGGGATGACCTCCGCCTGCCCGCCCTCCATCGTCGCCGCGACCACGGAGTTCGTCGTGCCCAGGTCGATGCCGACGGCCTTGGCCATCGTCGCTCCCCTCGTCTTGCGATCAGATGCTCTCGCCTTGTCAGGTAGGACGACCGGCGGGCTTGGCAAGGGCGCGCAGCGGCCTAGGAGCCGGGACACCGGCAACGACGTTCGAAGGAGAACCACCATGGCTGTGCTCGTACGACGCCACAACGGCGAGCGGACCCACCAGCGCACGCGGCCTGTCCAGCGCTACCAGCCGTTTCGCGAGCTGGAGGACATTCAGGAGCAGACCGCGCAGCTGCTGGAGCAGATGATGGGCGTCCCGGCCGATGTCGTGCGCCCGTGGATGCCCGATGTCGACATCGAGGAGACCGACAAGGACTGGATCCTCGAGGCCGAGCTGCCCGGCGCCCGCGCCGAGGACGTGCACGTCGAGGCCGAGGACAACGAGCTGACGATCCGCGGCGCGATCGCCGAGCGCGAGCACCAGGGCGTCCTGCGCCGCCGCACCCGACGTGTCGGCGACTTCGAGTACCAGGTGACGCTGCCCGGGCTCAGCGGCGACGTCGAGCCCAAGGCCCGCCTGCACCACGGTGTGCTGGAGGTCCGCGTCCCCAAGCCCGAGCAGACGCGCCCGCGGCAGATCGAGATCAGCGAGGAGGAGCCCGAGGCCTCCGCGGGCGACGGGAGCTGATGGTCGCGGTCACCCGGCCCAGTCGCATGTCGCGCGCAGCTTCTCCAGCGCGCCCTGCTCGATCTGCCGCGCCCGCTCGGCGCTGACGCCGAGGTCGCCCGCGATCGACCGCAGCGTGCGCGGCTCCCCGTCGAGCCCGTAGTGGTGGGTCACCACCATGCGCTCGCGGCCGGTCAGCGACACGAGCACCTCGTCCAGCCGCTGCGCCGCGTCGCGCGACGCGACGCGGTCGAGCGAGTCCTCGCCCGCGGGATCGTCGAGCAGCTCGCTGAGCGGGCTGCCCGAGCCGTGGTCGCCGGCCACGTGCTCGTCCAGCGCGCGCGGCGTGCGCTCGGCGGCGAGCAGGAGGCCGAGGTGCTCGGGGCCGACCCCGGCCGCGTCTCCGACCTCGGCGGCCGAGGGCGATCGGCCCTCGTCTTGCGCGAGTCGGCGCTCGGTGGCACGGATGCGTGCGAGCTGGCGCAGCGCGCGGTCCGACAGGACGACGGGCCACGTCAGCTCGGACACGAGCTGCTGCATCGCCTGCCGGACCCAGAACGACGCGTAGGCCCAGAAGGGCGTCTCGCGGGTCGGGTCATAGCGGTCCAGCGCGCGCAGCAGGCCGACGACCCCTTCCTGCATGAGCTCCGAGCGGTCGACGGCGCGGGCGCCGCGGTAGCGGTGGGCGACAGAGCCGATGAGCGGCATGTATGCCTCGACGAGCTTGGTTCGGCAGGGCGCGTCGTGAGCCCGGGCGGCGCGCAGCAGCGCACGCTCGCCGCCGATGCCGGTGCTCAGGGCGTGGGGTGCGGCGGTCGTGGTCATACCATCCGCCGTCCCCTGCGCCGCGTCCCCCGGCTTCGTGGATCGCGACGGTTTCCGGGGGATTCCTGTGGGATTTGCACAGATCCGATGGAGTGCTGTCAGGCGGTTGACGTGCGGTCGTCCCGCCGCGTTGCCAGGACTAGCATCGGCGGGTGACCTCGCTCGGGCAGCTGGTCGGGTCTCCGACGCTCGGCTCGTCGCTCAGCTTCCTTGCCCGGCCTCCGATCGGCACGCCGGTCACGGGCGTGGCCCTCGTCGAGGACCTCGACGAGCTGGAGCGCGTTCCTGGTCAGTCGATCGTGCTGTTGACGCGCGCGGCGTCCGCGCAGGCCAACGGCTACCGCCTCGATGTCGCGCTGCGGATCGCCGGCAGCCTCGGCGTCGCCGCAGTGGTCCTGTCGGGGCCGGCCGTCGCCGCCGTCACGCCGACGGCCGTCGCGCTGACCGATCGCTTCGGGGTCTCCTTGCTCGCGGTGAGTCCCGGTCTCGACCTCGCCGCACTGGCGATCGCGATCGGCCGCGAGCTGAGCGGGGGCGCCGAGGCCGCGCTGCTGCGCGCGCACGCCGCGCTGCGGGCCGTCGAGACCCATCCTCTCGACGGGCGCCCGGAGGCGATCGCCGAGCGTGCCGGGGCCGCGCTGGGCATCCCCATCACCTTGGTCTCCCACCGGCCGTCGAACGGCGTGGTGGCCGCGGTCGGCGGCCATGACCGAGCCGAGGCGTGGCTCACCGCCGCACCCCGGGCAGGTGACCTCGCGCTGGCGCTCGACCTCACGCTGAGCATCGCCGCCGCCGGCACGTGGCGGGCGCTTGACCACGCACGGCTCGCCGAGAGCCTGCCGCTGCAGTCACGCGGCGCCGTCCTCGGCGAGCTGCTCGTCGCACCGCCCGCGGCCCGCGAGGCGATCGCCCACCGCGCTCGCGCACTCGGCGTGCCCGTCGACGGCTGGCACGTCGCGGCGCGGCTGCACTTCGAGGAGCTCGCCGGCGAGACCGACCCGATCGTCACCGACCAGGCGCGGTCACGGCTCGCCGGCACGGCCGTCCGGTCGCTGCGGACGGGCGGCAGAGACTGGTACGCGGCCCGTGCCGGTGCGGGGTCGCTGCTGATCCGCACCTATGCGAGCGATCCTGGGCCGGCCGGCGCGGGGGACGTCGCGCGCGCCGTCGAGCGGACGATGGGCCCGCTGCGCGACGAGCTGCCGACGACGCTCGTGCACTGCGGCGTCGGGAGCGCGCATCAGGGCCCGACCGGCCTGCTCTCCTCGGCGGCCGAGGCCAAGGCCGCGGTCACCGTCGCCCGGACCTCGCGACGCCCGTGGACGGCCGTCGCGTTCGACAGCGCCGGCCTGCGGCGCGGGCTGATCGAGTGGTACACCTCCGACACGGCCCGCGACGCGGTGTCCACCGTCCTGGCGCCACTCGTGGCGCTCGGCGGCACGCGCGCCGAGCGCCTGATCAGGACCCTGCACGTCTACCTCGACCAGCAGGGCTCGCTGACCAAGACGGCCGAGGTCCTCAACTTGCACCGCAACGCGGTGTCCTACCGCATCAACCAGATCTTCTCGCTGCTGGACGTCGATCCGGACAGTCCCGACGATCGCCTGCTGCTCCAGCTTGCGTGTCGCGCGCGGGAGCTGGCTGCGTAGGCACGCTTATCTGTGCATCACGCTGACCGGGCCGCAGCCGCTAAGTGTCATTGACCGGTGTGGGTCGCTCGTGATATAGCTGGTCCGTGACCGGCGCGCAACGGCAGATTGCAGCGGAGCTCGACGCAGGCCCCGAGCACGACGCTGAGGAGCTGGCGGAGTTGACCCAGCGGTTGCGCGACGAGCTGTTGGAGTTGGACGTCGACGCGGTCGAGCCGGCGACCGGCGGCAAAGCGCCCGAGGGTGCGAAAGGCCTGGAGCTGCTCGCTGTCGGTGAGCTGGTCGTCCGGTTCGCGATGAAGGCGGGCGTCTTACGCACGGTGGTTGACGCCACCGTGGGATGGCTCGGCCGTCAGCAGGCGCGAAGCGTCACGCTCACGCTCGACGGCGACACGCTTGAGCTGACCGGCGCGTCCTCCGACGAGCAGCAGCGGCTCATCGAGCTTTGGGTTGCCCGCCATGCCGACGCCGGGTGACGGCGAGGGCCGCCGCCGGGCGCTGATCGTCGCGACCGGGACCTATACCGATACCACGCTTGCCGGGTTGCGCGCGCCAGGCCGAGACGCGGCCGAGCTCGCCGCGATCCTGGAGGACGCGGCCGTCGGCGGCTTCGACGTCGAGACGGTGCTTGATGTCGAAGCCGATGGGGTGCGGCGGCAGGTGGCCCGGTTCTGCGCCCAGGGCGGCCCGGGGGATCTCGCTCTCGTCTACATCTCCTGTCACGGCGTGCTCGACGACCGGGGGCGCTTGTACTACGCGACCACCGACACCGATCGCGAGCTGCTGGCCGCGACCGCGGTCCCGGCGGCGTGGCTCAACGAGCAGCTCGACGACTGCCGCTGCCGGCAGCAGATCGTGATCCTCGACTGCTGTCACAGCGGCGCGTTCGCGAAGGGTGCCAAGGGGGAGGGCGCGCTCGCGCTGCGAGAGCGCTTCGAGGGTCGCGGGCGCGTCGTCCTGACCGCGTCACGTGCGACCGAGTACTCGTTCGAGGGCGATCGGGTGCTCGGCGATGGCGTTTCCTCCGTCTTCACCGATGTGCTGGTGCGGGGACTGCGCAGCGGCGACGCCGACCGTGACGGGGACGGCATGGTGACGGTCTCCGAGTTGTACGACTACGCCTACGAGGCCGTCCGCGCGCGCGACGCTCGTCAGACGCCGATGCTCTGGACCTACGGGGCCGAGGGCGAGCTGCTCGTCGCGCAGAGCGCCCGTGGCGCGGTGATCGAGCCGGAACCGCTGTCAGACGAGGTGATGGCCTTGCTCGAGAGCGCACGGCCGCGCGTGCGAGAGAGCGCGGTCGCCGAGCTGGCCGAGGTGCTGACGGGTCCGGATCCGGGGCGCGCGCTGACGGCGCGCGCGTGCCTCGAGCGCGTCGTGGCCCAGGACATCCCGCGCGTCGCGGCACGCGCGCGTGCGGCGTTGGAGGGCGCGGCGGCGGCGCCTCCGCCGGTGGCCGTGGCAGCGCCTCCGACGGTCGCTGCGCCGCCGCCGGTCGAACCACCCCGCCCGACGCCGTCGGAGCCTCCGGCGTCGGCACCGCCCCCAGGGTCACCGCCGCGTCATCGTCGTCCGTCGCTGCGGATGCTCCTTGTCGGGGGCGCGCTGATCGCGGCGCTCTCGGTCATGTTGTTCGTCATCCTGCATCGTGGCTCGGACTCGCCCAACTCGATCGAGCTGAGCGGCGGTCCGAGTGGCATCGCCGCGGGAAAGGGCGGCATGTGGATCGCCCGCCACGACGTGGGCGTCGTGAGTCGAGCCGGGAGCACGTCCGCGCTCGACGTTGACGTCAACATCGGTTTCGAGCCCGCGACGGTCGCGGCAAACGACGAGGGAGCTGTCTGGGTCAGCGACCAGGACGGGACCCAGCTCGCGCACGTCGATGCGACGGCGGACCCGGCCAGGCGGGCCGGCGGCATCATCGCTCAGAGGGACGCGAGCAGTGTCGACCTGGTGATCGCCTTCGGCGCGCTTTGGGTCGGGATGACGTCGGGGGACATCGTCAAGCGCGATCTCGTCAGTGGCGATCAGCGGGATTCCACGGGGGTGCCCAAGGGCTTCGAGGGGCACTTTGCCGCCGGCGCCCCCGGCCAGCCGGTGCTGTGGGCCGTTGGGACGACTGACGAGCGCAACGGCCCGGCATGGGTGGTGAAGGTCGACCCACGTGAGAAGGATGCCGACGACCTCTATGAGCTGGACGACCTCATCCACCCCAGCGGCGTGGCATACGGTGCCGGTGCGGTCTGGATCGCCGACGACAAGACCAACACTGTGGTCCGATTCGACCCGGGATCCCGCACGACAACTCGGCCCATCGAGATCCCGGACGGCATCACCGGCGATGACATCGTCGCGGTCGCCGATGCGGTCCTCCTGTGGAACCCCGTCGAGGGCAAGCTGACCCGCATCGATCCTGACACCTTCGAGGTCACTGCGATCCCCTTCAGCGACAACAACTACCAGACCGGGAAGCGCAACCTTCTCACCAGCGAGCTCGCGGTCGCCGACGGCATGGCCTGGGTGACCGACACGGTCGGAGATCGGGTGTTCCGCATCAAGTATTGAGGGCGTTGGATGGCCGGGCCGCGCGCGGGGGCGCTTGATTTCTGGATGTGAGACGAAGCCGGGCGAGCGCCGGCCCGGCCAACCACACCCCGCACCACCCACCCGGACACCCCCTCACCCGGGGTTAACCCTGCCGCGTGGCGACTGAACGGTCGCGATCTTTGGACCGTGTGGACCTGGTGGCCGCCACAGCCGATCGTCAGATTTCCGACGCACCAGGTGTTCCCGCAGACGAAGTTCCACCGGCCCGCCGTCCGTACCGAGCACCTCGAGCGCTCGCCGCTGCTGGACGCCATCGACCGGACCGGCGCGCGGGCGGTCGTCGTCAGTGCGCCCGCGGGGTTCGGGAAGAGCACGTTGCTGGCCCAGTGGGTGGCGCGGGCGCCCGCGCCCGAACGGGTCGCCTGGGTCTCGCTGGACGGTGACGACCAGGGCTCGCGGCTGTGGCTGGCGGTGCTGACCGCGCTGCGGCCGATCGTCGGCGAGGCGCTGGACGAGGCGCGGGATGCCGCCGAGGCGCCCGATGTCGACGTGCGCTCCCAGATCCTCATCGCGCTGCTCGACGCGCTGGCACAGACGCCGCAGCCGCTCACGCTGGTCCTCGACGACCTGCACATGGCGGTCGCCGATACCCCTACGCGCGATGCGGTCGACTGGCTGCTGGCCCGTCTGCCGCATCCGCACACGATCCTGCTCGCCACGCGTCGGGACCTGGAGCTCGAGTCGCTGACGCGGATGCGCAGCCAGGGCGAGGTCCTCGACGTGCGGGCCGACGACCTGCGCTTCGGCGCCGACGAGGCGCAGCGGTTCCTACGCGACGCGCTCGGTCTGGCGCTCGATCCCGAGCAGGCCGCCGCGCTGGAGCGGCGCACCGAGGGCTGGCCGGCGGCGCTCTACCTCGCGGCGCTGCGGCTGCGGCTCGGTGATGCGCCCGACGATGTCGTCGAGCAGCTTCGCTCGTCGGACGAGGACCTGATCGGCGACCTGGTCGACGAGGTCCTGGCTTCCTCGCCCGAGCACGAGCGGCGCTTCATCCTGGAGACCGCGGTCCTGGACCGCTTCAACCTCGATCTCTGCCTGCGCCTGCTCGGCGACGACGCGCAGACGCGCGCCGCGTTCGCCGGCCTGACGCGCTCGTCGCTGCTGCTGACCCCGCTGGACCGCTCACGCCAGTGGTTTCGTTGCCACCACCTGCTGCGCGACGTGCTGCGCAACCGCTTGCTCGCGCGCGACGCCCAGCGGGCGCGTCACCTTCACGTGCGCGCGGGAGAGTGGCTGGAGAGCGAGGGTGGGGAGGGGGAGCTCTACGAGGCGATGGGCCACTACCTCGCCGCCCGCGACTGGGACCTCGCCGCCGAGCTCCTGGCCTGCCACAGCATCCGCTTCGTCCAGTCGGGCGCGCTCGGCGGTCGCGCGCGCGGGTGGCTGGCCCAGTTCCCGGCCGCGGTCGTCGGCGACGACGCGCGCCTCTGTTACGTCAGCGCGCTGCTCGCCGCGCTCTCCGGTGACCGCGACCGTCGCGACGGGTGGCTGGCGACCGGTGAGCGCGCGGGGTGGGAGGGGCCGATGCCCGACGGCACCGCCTCCTACGCGCTCGCGGCGCTGTCGCTGGAGGCGATGCTCTGCTTCGGCGATCTCTCCGGCGCGGTCCGGGCGGCCGACCGTGCGCTGGCCGCGCTGCCGCGGGGCGCGCCGGTCCGGGCCGCGGTCGAGGCGCTGACCGCCTGGCACCTGTATCTGCTCGGGCGCGATCCTGAGGCCGAGCAGCTCGCGCGCCAGGCGGTGGGTGAGCCGGTCCATCTGCCCTCGGCCGGTCTGCCGCTGGTCGCCTATCTGCCACGGGCGGTGCTGGCGCTCGTCACGCTGCGACGCGGCGATGTCGCGGAGGCCGAGCTGCTGACCGCCGCCGCCGTCGCCGCGCGCGACGACGGGCCGCTGCGTGCCTCGCCCCATGCACTGCCGGTGGTCTGCGCGCGCGCCCAGCTGCTGACGCTCACCGGTGACCCCGAGCAGGCCGTCGCCCGGTGCCGCGCCGGCCTGGACCTCGCGCGCGGCTGGCAGGACTCGTCGCTGGTCGTGACCGCGGTCGGGCTGGAGCTGGCGCGCGCCTACGCCGCGCTCGGCGACACGATCCAAGCGGAGGACGCGATCGCCACCGCCCACCGCCAACTCGACGGCGCCCACGATCCCGGGCTGCTGCCCGCGGCGCTCGATGCGGTCCTGGCCGACCCCGAGACGCCCTATCGCGGCACGGCCGGGCTCGGCGCCGCGCCGCTGCTGAGCACGCGCGAGGTCGAGGTGCTCGCCGCGCTGGCACGCGCCGGAAGCTTGCGCCAGGTCGCCGACGAGCTGTTCATCTCCCGCAACACCATCAAGACCCACACCCGGGCGCTGTACACGAAGCTGGGCGTCGCCTCACGCGCTGACGCCGTGCATCGTGGACGCGCGCTCGGACTGCTGATCGACGCCGAGCGCAGGAATGCCCTCAGCATCTCGGAGGACCGCACATGACGCTGGCCCACTGCTCTGTCCTGGTCGTGGAGGATCACGAGTTCCAGCGGCGCACGATGCTGCAGATCCTCGGCAACCTCGGTGCGGGCGCGCTGCTGGAGGCGGCTGACGGTGAGAGCGCGCTGGAGCTGCTCGACGACGGCGGGAGCCCCGACATCATCGTCTGCGACCTCGACATGCCGGGCATGGATGGCATGACGTTCTTCCGCCATCTCGCCGACCGCCGGCTCGACACCGCGCTGATCATCGCCAGCGGCCTCGACGAGGCGATTCTCGACGCGGCCGAGGCGACGGCGATCGGCCACGGCCTCACCGTCCTGGGCGTGGTCCGCAAGCCGCTGACCGCCCGCCGGCTGCTGGAGGTCGTGAGCCTCCACCGGCCCGGGGCCGCAGCGCCGTGAGCGGCAGACGCACCCCGTCGATCCGCGGCCTGCTCAAGGGGCTGCTGGGCGTCGTCGTGGTGCTCGCGGTGCTGCTGTCGATCGTCACGCTGCTGCAGGTCCGGACCGCCACCAAGCGCTCGGAGGCCGAGCGCCAGCGCGTGACGTCGTTCCGGCTCTCGGACGGCATGCGTCAGAGCTCCAACGACCTGACGCGGATGGTGCGCCTCTACGTGACGACCGGCGACCCGCGCTACCGGCGTTACTACGACGAGATCCTCGCCATCCGCAGCGGCGAGGCGCCGCGCCCGCTGGACTACGACAGCTCGTTTTGGGACCGCGTCCTGGCCGACGGCGAGGGCAAGGTGCGCCGCGGCCCGCCCGCCGCGCTGACCGAGCTGATGCGCCGCGCGCACTTCTCGGCCGACGAGTTCGCCGCGCTGGCCGCCTCGCTGCGGGCCTCCAACGACCTTGCGCAGCTCGAGCTGGAGATGATGAACAAGGTCGCGCCTCGGATCGCCGCCGGCGTCGACCGCGACTACCTGCGCGAGATCGCCCCGCGCTACGCCCGCCTGGTCGACGACAACTACCACGCCCAGAAGCGCAAGATCATGGAGGCGATCGATCGCTTCACCGCGCTCGTCGACGCCCGCACCGCGCGCCGTGCCCAGGACCTCCAGGGCAGCACCGACCGGCTGCTGGCCGTCCAGACGGCGATCCTCGTCCTGCTGGCCGCGGTCCTGGCCGCCGCGCTGCTGGTCGCCGCACGCTCGATCGTGCGGCCGCTGTCGCGCCTGGCCGACGTGACGCGGCGGATCACGCTCGGCGACTGGTCCCAGCGCGCCGAGCCTCATGGCGTCGCGGAGCTGACCCAGCTGGCCGGTGACTTCAACGAGATGGCCGACGCGATCGAGAACGACCTCGCCGGCCGGCGGATCGCCGAGCGCGAGGCGCGCGAGGCCGAGAACCGGCTGCAGACGATCGCCGACCGCGTCCCGGGCGCGGTCTTTCAGTTCCACATCGACGCCGACGGCGGCTTCAACGTCCGCTTCACCAGCCGCCACGGCTCGATCCACCGGTTGGCCCGCAACCAGGACGGCGACTTCCCGGGGATGGCGCGCGTGGTGCTGCCCGAGGATCGCGGCGGCTGGTTGGACACCATGTTGCGTGCCGCGCGCAGCGGCCGCCCGTGGGCGCACGAGTACCGCATCCACACGCCCGAGGGCGAGGTCGCGTGGATGCAGGGCCAGGCGCTGACGGTCAAGAACCCTGATGGGTCGGCCGAGTTGTACGGGTTCGTCGCCGACGTCACCGAGCGCAAGGCGCTGGAGGCCGACCTGCGTCGGGCGCGCGAGGACGCCGAGGCCGCCGACCGCGCGAAGTCGGCCTTCCTGGCGATGATGAGCCACGAGCTGCGCACGCCGCTGGTCGCCGTCACCGGGACGCTGGAGATCCTCGCGCTCGACGCGTTGGACGAGCGCCAGCGCGAGCTGGTCGACGTCGCGATGGGCTCCGCGCGGGCGCTGCTGGCGGTGATCGGTGACGTGCTGGACTTCTCCAAGATCGAGGCGGGCTTCCTCGACCTCGCGCCGGTGACCGTCGCCGTGGGACCGTTGGTCTCCGAGGTCGTCGGCCAGCATCGCCACGCCGCGCGGCTGCGCGGGCTGGAGCTGACGACCACGCTGGACCCGGCGCTGGGGGCGGCGCACGTGGTCGACGCCGGCCGGCTGCGCCAGGTGCTCGGCAACCTGTTGGGCAACGCCATGAAGTTCACCCGCGAGGGCGCCGTGGCGGTGGCGGTGGAGGTGCTCGACGGTGCGGCGGACGCTGCCGCGGACCCCGGGGCCGGGGAGGACCCGCAGCAGCGGGTCGCGCTGAAGGTGCGCGACACCGGGATCGGCATCGCCCCAGAGGACCAGGCGCGCCTCTTCGTCCCGTTCACCCAGGCCAGCACCCACAACGCGCGCAGCAGCGAGGGCACCGGGCTGGGCCTGGCGATCTGCCGCCAGCTGGTCGAGGCGATGGGCGGCAAGGTGACGCTGCAGAGCACGCCGGGAGCGGGCACGACGGTGACCGTGGAGCTCACGTTGGCGGTCGGCTCCGGCGCGGCGGCGGAGGTCGCGGGCGGCGGTGACGGCGGCGGGCGCGTGGTCGTCGCGCCCGGGCGCCGCGCGCTGCCGTCGCGCGAGGAGGCCGAGCGCGAGGGCAGCCTCGTGCTGCTGGTCGAGGACCATCCGGTCAACCGCCAGGTGCTCGCCGCGCAGCTGGCGGCGATCGGCTTTCGCGTGGACACCGCTGCCGACGCCGTCGAGGCCCTGGAGCGCTTCGCCGCCGGCCGTTACGGCCTGGTCTTCACCGACATCCAGCTGCCGCATGTTGATGGCTATGAGTTGGCGCGGCGGCTGCGCGACGCCGAGCGCGCCGCGGGGCACATCAGCACGCCGCTGCTCGCGCTGACCGCCAGCGCGCTGCAGGGCGAGCTCGATCGCTGTCGGGCCGCGGGGATGGACGATCTCGTGACCAAGCCGACGACGATGGCGATCCTGTCGGCCACGCTGCGGCGCTGGTTGCCGCACCTCGCGTGGCCGGAGCCGGAGGGAGGAGCCGCCGCGGCGGCTGCCGCGTTGCCGCCGGCCGTCGACGGCTCGGCGCTCGACGAGCTGGTCGCCGGGGACGCCGAGCTCGGCGCTCGGGTTCTCGCGTCGTACACCGCGTCGATCCAGGAGGAGGTCACGCGCCTGGTGGAGGCGCTGGAGGACGGCGACCGGGAGGCGCTGCGCCGCCTCGCCCACCAGGTCGCGGGCGCCAGTCGCGCGGTTGGTGCGGGGCAGGCGGCCGACGCGGCCGAGCGCCTCGAGCAGGCCGCGGGCGCCGGCGACGGCCAGGAGGAGCTGGCCGACCGGCTGCGCGACCTGCGCGACGCGCTCGTCGCGGTCATGCCGGTCGGTGGCTGAGGTGCGGCCGGCACCTGGACGTTGAGCTTCAGCGTCCAGGTGCCGGCCGCTCTCGTGACGAACCTAGATCGCCAGCAGCTTCCCGGCGTCCTCGCTGCTCAACTCGCCCGTCGCGCCCGCCGAGACGACCTGGCCGGCCTCCAACACGATGTACTTCTCGGCCATCCGCAAGGCCATCTCGACGTACTGCTCGGCGAGCAGGATCCCGAGGCCGTCGCGCTCGTGGAAGGCGACGATCGCCTCCTCGATCTCGGCGACGATCGATGGCTGGATGCCCTCGGTCGGCTCGTCGAGCAGCAGGATCCGCGGCTTGGTCAGCAGCGCGCGGGCGATCGCGAGCTGCTGGCGCTGGCCGCCGCTGAGGAAGCCGGCCGCGCGCTTGAGCAGCGGCTGCAGGCGCGGGAACAGGTCGAGGACCTCGTCGATCTCGGAGTGCGGCGCGGCGCGGCGCGTCTCCAGGACCACGCGCAGGTTCTCGGCGACGGTCAGCTGCGCGAAGCCGGCGCGCTCCTGGGGGATGTAGCCCAGCCCCATCCGCACGCGCTCCCACGGGGGCAGCTTGGTGATGTCGCGGCCGTCGAAGCGTCACCGTCCCGCCGCGCGCGGGCAGCACGCCCATGATCGCGTTCATCAGCGTGGTCTTGCCGACGCCGTTGCGGCCCAGCACGCAGCAGCTGCCGCCCTCGGTCAGCTCCAGCCCGACGCCGAAGAGCGCGGGCGTGCGGCCGTGGCTGGCGTGCAGGTCGGTGACGGTCAAGTTCATGTTGCTGCTCCCACCTGTCCCCGGCCGTCCTTGGCGCGGCCGATGTACACCTCCTGGACCTGCTCGTCGGCCTGGACCTCGGCGACCGTCGCGCCGTGGCGCAGCACCTTGCCCTCGTGCAGCACGGTGACCTTGGTGGCAAAGCGCCGCAGGAAGTCCATGTCGTGCTCGACGACGAGCACGGTGCAGCGCTCGGCGGTCAGCCGGATCAGCTCGCCGGTCCGGGTCCGCTCGTCGGGGCTCATGCCCGCGACGGGCTCGTCGAAGCAGCAGCATCCGCGGCTCCTGGACGAGCAGCATCCCGATCTCCAGCCACTGCTTCTGACCGTGTGACAGCGTGCCGGCGGGACGGTCGGCGACGGCGGCCAGCCCGGTCGTCTCCAGCGCGTCCGCGACACGTGGGTCGGTCCCGCGCCGACGGCGCAGCATCCGCCGCAGCCCGATCCGGAAGCTCGCCGCCAGATCGAGGTTGTCGGCGACGCTCAGCGCCTCGAAGACGCTGGCGGTCTGGAACGTGCGCCCGATCCCGAGGTGGACGATCTCGTGCTCCTTGCGGCCGATCAGCTCCTGGCCGGCGAAGTGCACCGACCCGGTTGTCGGCTTGGTGAGCCCGGTGACGATGTCCACCAACGTGGTCTTGCCCGCGCCGTTGGGGCCGATCAGGAAGTGGACCTCGCCCTCGGTGGCGTCGAGGTCGACGTCGGTCAGCGCGTGGAAGCCGTCGAAGGAGACGCCCAGCCCGCGGATCTTCAACAGCGGCTCGGCGGCGCTCATGCCGTCTGCTCCTTCTTCGAGACGAGATTCACGCGCCCGTGTAATCAACCCGGCGAGCCCCAGGGGCGCGAACGCGACGACGATGACGAACAGGGCGCCCAGCGCATAGGTCCACTGCGACGGGAACTGCTCGCTGAACTCGGTCTTGCCCCAGTTGACCAGCAGCGCGCCGCCGACCGCGCCCGCCAGTGAGGCACGCCCGCCGACCGCGACCCAGATCACCATCTCGATCGACGGCACGACGCCGAGCAGCGCGGGGGAGATGATCCCGACGACCGGGACGAAGAGCGCCCCCGCGATGCCCGCCATCCCCGCGGCGGTGGCGAAGGCCAACACCTTGACGGTTGTCGGGTTGTACCCGAGGAACCGCACGCGGTCCTCGGCGTCGCGCACCGCGATCAGCAGCCGGCCGTAGCGGCTGGCCAGGAGCTGGCGCGCGATCAGGTAGACGGCGCCGAGCACGAGCGCGACGACGATGTAGAGCGTTCGTCGGTCACCGTTGTTGGCCAGGTTCAGCCCGAAGAAGGTCTGGATGTTGGTCAGCCCGTTGGTGCCGCCGGTCAGCCCCTGCTGGCCGACGAGCAGGATCACGAACGCCGCCGCGAGCGCCTGGGTGAGGATCGCGAAGTAGGCGCCCGCGGACGCGGCTGCGGAAGACCAGCAGACCCAGCAGCGCGGCGACCGCCATCGGCACCAGCACGGTCGCGAGCACCGCGACCCAGCCATGCTCGAACGGCTTCCAGACCAGCGGCAGCTTCTCGACGCCGCTCCAGGTCATGAAGTCCGGCAGCCCGCCCGAGCCCGCCTCCTGCAACTTGAGGTACATGGCCATCGCGTAGCCGCCGAGGCCGAAGAAGAGGCCCTGGCCGAGGACCAGCATGCCGCCGTTGCCCCAGGCGATCGCGATGCCGACGGCGAGGATCGCGAAGCACAGGTACTTGGCCAGCAGGCCGAGCCGGAAGTCCGACATGAACGCCGGCGCGATGACCAGCAGCAGGATCGCGCAGACCGCGAAGCCGACGCGGAACGTGAGGTCCTGGCGCGTCCAGCGCAGCGTGCCGCCCAGCCGCTGGGCGATGGCCGGGGCGCTCATGCCAGCCCCCGGCTCTGCTGGACGACGATGCCCTGCGGTCGGAACTGCAGGAAGGCGACGATGCAGACGAAGACGATCACCTTGGCCAGGCTCGCCTGCGTCCAGTACTCCGCCAGCGAGTTGATGAGGCCGAGGCACGACCGCGGCGATCACCGCGCCGCGCAGCTTGCCCAGGCCGCCGACCACGACCACCAGGAACGCGTCGACGATGTAGTTGGTGCCCAGCGTCGGCCCGACCGAGCCGAGCAGGGTGATCGCGACACCCGCGATGCCCGCCAGCCCCGAGCCGAGGAAGAACGTGCGCCGGTCGACGCCGCGCCGTGCCGATGCCGCTGGCCGCGGCGAGCTGGCGGTTCTGCATCACCGCCCGCATCCGGCGCCCTTGCTTCGTGCGGCTCAGGTACCACCCAGATCGCCAGCGCCGTGGCGGCGAGCGCCAGGCCGATGATGAACAGGCGGTTGTAGGGCATGTCGATGCCGCCAGGGCGACAGCCCGCCGCTGAGCCAGGTCGGCGCTCGAACGGCCACGTTCTGGCGCGCCGAACAGGTCCCGGGCGAGCTGCTGGAGCATCAGCGAGACGCCCCAGGTGACCAGCAGGGTGTCGAGCGGACGGCCGTACAGCCGGCGGATCAGCCGCCGCTTCGAGCACCAGGCCCATCAGCCCGGCGACGACGAACGCGACGGGCAGCGAGAGCAGGAAGGCGGCGGTGACCGAGCTGCGGGCTCATCGCCTGCTGGACCACGTAGGCCGTGTAGGCGCCCGCCATGATCAGCTCGCCGTGCGCCATGTTGATGACGCCCATCTGGCCGAACGTGAACGTCAGGCCGAGCGCGACGAGCAGCAGGATCGAGCCGATGCTCAGGCCGACGAAGATCTGTGAGAGGAAGGCTGCCATGGCGGAGAGGTGGGGTCGTGGAGACGAGCCGGGCCGCGGGGCGCCCGGAGGCGCCCCGCGGTGGCGGTCTGTCTGATCCCTAGAGGCCCTTCGCCCAGGGGTAGCTCTTCAGGTACGGGTCGGGCTCGATCGGCCCGTCGGACTCCCAGACCGTCTTGATCAGCCCGTCGGGCTGGATCACGCCGATGCGGGCCGTCTTGGAGATGTGCTGGTTCTCGCCGTTGACGGTCACCTTGCCCTCAGGCGCGTCGAGCGTCAGCCCCTTGGCGGCCGCCTTGACCTTCTCGACGTCGGTCGAGCCGGCCTTCTCGACCGCCGCGGCCCAGAGGTTGACCGCACGTAGCCGGCCTCGATCGGGTCGTCGGTCACGCGGTCGTCGCCGTACTCCGCCTTGTAGGCCTCGACGAACTTCTCGTTGGCCGCGCCCGGCGGTGGTCTGGTAGTAGTTCCACGCCACGAGCTGGCCCTTGACCTTCGTCGGCGCCGATGCCGCGGACCTCCTCCTCGGCGATGCGAGACCGAGACGATCGGGATCTTGTCGGCCGGCAGGCCCGCGCCCTTGAGCTGCTTGAAGAACGCCACGTTGCTGTCGCCGTTGAGCGTGTTGAACACCGCGTCGGCTTGCGCCGAGGACTTCACCTTGTTGACGATCGTGGAGAACTCCGTGTGAGCCGAGCGGGGCGTACTCCTCGCCGATGATCTCCATCCCGTTGGCCTTGGCCTAGGCCTTGATCTCCTTGTTGGCCGTGCGCGGGAAGACGTAGTCGCTGCCGACCAGGAAGAGCTTCTTGGTGCCCTTCTCCTTCGCAGGTACTCCAGCGCGGGGATGATCTGCTGGTTGGTCGTCGCGCCGGTGTAGAAGATGTAGGGCGAGGCCTCCAGGCCCTCGTACTGGACCGGGTAGAACAGCAGCGCCTTGTTGCCCTCGAAGACCGGCAGCATCGCCTTGCGGCTCGCGGAGGTCCAGCCGCCGAAGGTCGCCGCCACCTTGTCCTGGGAGATCAGCTTCTGGGCCTTCTCGGCGAAGGTCGGCCAGTCCGACGCGCCGTCCTCGATGACCGGGTCGACCTTCTTGCCGAGCACGCCGCCGGCGGCGTTGATCTCCTTGATGGCCAGCAGCTCGGAGTCCTTCACCGACACCTCGCTGATCGCCATCGTGCCGCTGAGCGAGTGCAGGACGCCGACCTTGATCGTGCCGCCCGAGGAGCCGGAGCTCGCGGCCGTGGCCGAATCGGTCGAGTCGTCAGACGACGAGCCGCAGCCCACCGCCAGGCCGGCGGCGACCATGCAGGCCGTCAGTGCGGGCAGCCACGCTCGGCGGCGCCGCGGGTGATCCGTGTGCATCAGGAGTCCCTCCCAAGGGATATGCGAAGTGCGAACGCGACCAGCCTGTCGCGCCGGCCGACGGGGCTGAACCGACCGTCGGTCGGAGTCCTGGGGTGACCGTTGCGGCGGTCGGTCGTGGTCCCGGGGTGAGCGGTGAGGTGACCGGCCGTCACCCGGGGTGAAAGCGCTTGCGCGGGCGCCGATCCCGTGCCCATAGTGGCCGCCGATGCGTCTCACCCCGTCTGACCAGGAGAAGCTGCTGCTCAGCGTCGCCGGCATGGTCGCCCGCGAGCGGCGGGCCCGCGGCGTGAAGCTCAACCACCCGGAGTCGGTCGCGCTGCTGGCCTGCTGGGTGTTGGAGCGCGCCCGCGACGGCGACGCGACGGTCGAGCAGCTGATGGGCGACGGGCGCGCGGTGCTCGGCCGCGCCGAGGTGATGGAGGGCGTGCCCGAGCTGGTCGACGAGGTCCAGGTCGAGGCGACGTTCCCGGACGGCCGCAAGCTCGTGACGTTGCACCACCCGATCCCATGATGGTTCCGGGCGAGATCGTCACGGCCGGGGGCGAGGTCGAGCTGGGCGTCGGGCGCGAGCGGCGCACGCTCGAGGTGCTCAACACGGGCGACCGGCCGATCCAGGTCGGCTCGCACTTCCACTTCTCCGACGTCAACGCGGCGCTGGCCTTCGACCGCGAGGCGGCGGCCGGCTTTCGGCTCGACGTCCTGGCCGGGACCTCGGTGCGCTTCGAGCCGGGCGGCTCGTGTGACGTGACGCTCGTCGCGCTGGGCGGTACGCGGCGTGTGCCCGGACTCCAGGTACGTCGGTGACCTGGGTCGATCGGCGGCGCTACGCCGAGCTGCTCGGGCCGACGGTGGGCGACCGCGTGCGCCTGGCCGACACCGATCTCTGGATCGAGGTCGAGGAGGACCGTTGTGTCGGCGGGGACGAGGCGGTCTTCGGCGGCGGCAAGACGATCCGTGAGTCGATGCTGCAAGGGATGGCGACCCGCGCCGACGGCGCGCCGGACCTCGTCATCACCAACGTCGTGGTCTTGGACCACTGGGGCGTGGTCAAGTGCGACGTCGGCGTTCGCGACGGCCGGATCGTCGCGCTCGGCAAGGCGGGCAACCCGGATGTCATGGACGGCGTCCACCCGGACTTGGCCATCGGCCCGGGCACCGATGTCATCGCCGGCGAGGGTCGGATCCTGACCGCGGGCGCGATCGACTGCCACGTGCACTTCATCACCCCGACGCTCGTCGACGAGGCGCTGGCCTCCGGCGTCACGACGCTGGTCGGCGGCGGCGCCGGGCCGACCGAGGGGACGCGGGCCACGACCTGCACCACGCCCGCAGGGCTGGAGCTGATGCACCGCGCGCTGGACACGGCGCCGGTCAACATCCTGTTGCTGGGCCGCGGCAACACGGTCTCGGCCGCGTCGCTGGACGAGCAGGTGCTGGCGGGCGCGGCCGGCTTCAAGCTGCACGAGGACTGGGGCTCGACGCCCGCGGCGATCGACGCGTGCCTGAGCGCCGGTGAGCGATGGGGGATCCAGACCGCCATCCACACCGACACGCTCAACGAGGCCGGCTACCTGGAGTCGACGCTCGGCGCCATCGCCGGGCGCTCCATCCACGCCTACCACACCGAGGGCGCCGGCGGCGGCCATGCGCCCGACATCATCGCCATCGCCGCGCACCCCAACGTGCTGCCGTCCTCGACCAACCCGACGCGGCCGCACACCATCAACACGCTGGCCGAGCACCAGGACATGTTGATCGTCTGCCATCACCTCAACCCGCGCGTGCCCGAGGACCTGGCGTTCGCCGAGTCGCGCATCCGCGCGTCGACGATGGCCGCCGAGGACGTCCTGCACGACCTCGGCGCGATCTCGATGATCGGCTCGGACTCCCAGGCGATGGGGCGGATCGGGGAGACGATCATCCGCACGTGGCAGACCGCGCACGCGATGAAGCTGCGTCGCGGTCCGCTGCCCGGCGACGGAGGCGCCGACAACGAGCGTGCTCGGCGCTACGTCGCCAAGTACTCCATCTGCCCGGCGGTGGCGCACGGGATCGACGCCACCGTCGGGTCGGTGGAGCCCGGCAAGCTCGCCGATCTGGTGCTGTGGGACCCGGCGTTCTTCGGGGTCCGGCCGCGGCTCGTGCTCAAGGGCGGGGCGGTGGCGTGGGCGCCGATCGGTGACGCCAACGCGTCGATCCCGACGCCGCAGCCGGTCTTCGGCCGCCCGATGTTCGCCGCGGCGCCGTCGGCGGCGCCGCGGTTCTCGGTGAGCTGGGTCGCCCCGGTGGCGCTCGAGGACGGGCTCGCGGAGCGGCTGGAGCTGGCACGGCGGCTGGAGCCGGTCGGCGACACGCGCGCGGTGACCAAGGCGAACATGGTCAACAACGATGCCTTGCCGGCGATCGTCGTCGACCCGGAGACCTTCGTGGTCACGATCGACGGCGAGGCCATCGCCTCACAGCCCGCGACCGAGCTGCCGCTGGCCCAGCGGTACTCCCTGTTCTAGATGATGTTGTCGCTCTTGCTCGCGGACGGGCGGACGCCCACCGGCGGCTTCGCGCACTCCGGCGGGCTGGAGGCCGCGGTGCTGGCGCCGGCCGAGGTGCCGGCATTCATGGCGGCGCGGCTGCGGACGGTCGGGCTGCTGGACGCTGCGGTCGCCGCGCGGGTGGCGGGCGGGGGCGACCCTATGGTGCTGGAGGCCGCGTGGACGGCACGGACGCCGGCGCCGGCGGCGCGCGACGCGTCCCGGCGGCTGGGCCGCGCGCTGCTGCGGCTGGCGCTGCGCCTGTGGCCGAGCGAGTTGGAGGCATACGCCGCGGGCTCCTCGGTGACGCCGCGGCCAGTAGTTCTAGGACTTGCGGGACGTGCGGCGGGGCTGGCGCCCGCGGCCGTCGCGGAGCTGTCGCTCTACGACGACGCGGCAGCGGTCGCCGCCGCGACCCCGAAGCTCGGCGCGGTCGACGCGCTCGACGCGGCGGCCTGGCTGGCGGGGATGGCTCCGCTGGTCACCGAGCTGGCGGGGCGGGCGGCGCGCGACGGGGCGCTGCCCGCATCCGCCACGCCGCTGCTGGACCTCCGCGCCCAGACCCACCACGACAACCCGAGGAGGCTCTTTGTCAGCTGAGCGAGCACTGCGGGTCGGCATCGCCGGCCCGGTCGGCACCGGCAAGTCGTCGCTGGCCGCCGCGCTCTGCGGTGCGCTGGCGACCGAGCTGGCGATCGGCGTCGTCACCAACGACATCTACACCGACGAGGACGCGCGCTTCCTGCGGGCTCAGGGGGTGCTCGCGCCCGAGCGGATCGTGGCGGTCCAGACCGGCTGCTGTCCGCACACCGCGATCCGCGACGACGTCTCGGAGAACCTGCTGGCGGTCGAGACGCTGGAGGCCGAGCAGGGGCCGCTGGACGTGGTCTTTGTCGAGTCCGGTGGCGACAACCTGACCGCGACCTTCTCGCCCGCGCTGGCCGACACGCAGATCTTCGTGCTGGACTGCGCCGGCGGTGACGACGTGCCGCGCAAGGGTGGGCCGGGCGTCGAGCGCGCGGATCTGTTGATCATCAACAAGGTCGACCTCGCGCCGCTGGTCGGCGCCGACGTGGAGCTGATGGTGCGCGACGCGCGCGAGCGCCGTGGCGACCGCCCGCTGCTCGCCGTCTCGCTGCGCGATCCCGAGCACGTGCGGGCGGCGGCGGCGTGGGTGGCGGGCGAGCTGGCGCGCCACCGCGCGGGCACGCTGGTGCCGAGCGACCCGGGGCCGATGGCGCCTCACGTCCACGGCGGGGGACATGCCCACGGGCACGACCACGCGCATTGAGCCCGAGGCCGGTGAGGACCGGTCGCGCGTGGCGAGGACGGTTCCGGCGGGGACGACCACGTCCGTCGAGATCCGCTGCGAGAACGCCGGCGGGGCGACGCGGCTCAGTGGCCTCAGCGCCTTCGGCCTGCTGCGCGCGCGGGCACTGCCGTCGCACGAGGGCGTCGCGCGCGTGGCGCTGGTCCAGACGGCGGCGTCGCTGCTGGGTGGCGATCGCGTCACGATGACCGTCGACTGCGGCCCCGGCTGTCGTCTGGAACTCGTCGAGGTCGCCGGGATGGTCGCCCACGACGTGCGCGGCGGGGCGGGCGCGCAGCTCGACGTGCGCATCGCGCTCGACGAAGGGGCACGGATGTCCTGGGCAGCTCGGCCGCTCACGCTGGCCGCCGGCTGCGACCTGCGGCGGAGCACCCGCGTGGAGCTGGCCGACGACGCCGTGCTGCTGTGGCGTGACACGCTCGTGCTCGGCCGCGCGGGGGAGGCCCCGGGGCGGATGGTCGCCGACCTCGACGTGCGCCGCGGCGGGGCCGAGCTCCACGCCGAGCGGCTGGACACCGGCGACCTGGAGCTCCTGCTCTCGCCGGTCGTCCTGGGCGCCGGCGCGCGCGTGCTCGACACGCTCGCCCTCTACGGCGCCCGTGCCGCGCAGGAGGAGGGTGCACTGCAGTTGGCCGGTCCTGGCACGATCCGCCCGCTGCCCGCACCGTCGCTCGCGGCCGCGGCACGCACGCTCGACCCCCTCCAGGCGCGCCGTCGCGCCGAGCTCTTCTCCGACGACCACCACCAGGAAGGAACGCCCGATGAGCTTCGACTGGCTCTATCAACCGCTGGAGACCATTGACCATTGGCTCTCCGGCGGCCTCGCCGACGCGGGCTGGCCGACCATCCTGCTGCTCGCGGCGCTCCTGGGCCTGCGCCACGCGACCGACCCGGACCATCTCGCGGCGGTGACGGCGCTCGTCGCCGGCGATGAGGCCGGCCCGCGTCAGGCCGCGCGCCTCGGAGCTGCCTGGGGCGTGGGCCACGCCACCGTGCTGGTCGCCGCCGGCGTGCCGCTGATCCTGCTCGACGCCGAGCTTCCCGCATGGCTGGAGAGCACCGCCGAGCGCCTCGTCGGCGTGCTGATCATCGCGCTCGCGCTCCGCGTCCTCGTGCGCTGGTGGCGCCGTCCGGCGATCGGCGCCCACGCGCCGGGCAGCTCCCGCTCGCCCCACCAGAGCGCCGCCATCGGCGCGCTGCACGGCCTCGGCGGAACCGGGGCGATCGTCCTCTTGCTGCTCACCACGCTGCCGTCCGCCGGCACCGCGCTGCTCGCCCTCGCGCTCTTCGCCCCGATGAGCGCCGTCTCGATGGCCGGCTGCACCGCCCTCTACGGCCGCCTACTCGCCACACCACGCATCGCCCGCGCGCAGGCCACCGTCGGCATGCCGGCGCTCGCCGTGGCCGGGATCCTCTTCGGCGGCTGGTATGCCGGGCTCGTCTGAGCGGCGGCAGGGAGGTCGCGCACGGGAAGCCCCGGTGGGGTCGGATGCTTGGTCCGCGGCGGTAGTGCCGAGCGGGCGGCGGATCGAACCCGCCGCCCGCCCGGAAGCCCGATCGGCTAGTTGGTCATCGTGTTGGTGTAGGCGTCGAAGACGCGGTTGAGCGCCTCGACGCTGCGGCGGTTGGCGTGGATCTCGCTGGTGATGATGGCGTTGGTGTCGTTGTCGGCGCCGATGTCGCTGATGAGGTCGAGGTTGTGGTCGAGGAGGTCGGTGCGCTGCTTGTGGAGCTGCTCGATGTGGCCGTGGGTCAGCGGGACGTTGAAGGTCTCGCGGGGTGGGTTGATGCGGGGGTCCCAGCCGAGGGCGTCGATGACGGCGGTGGCGTCGCGGAAGATGTCTGCGAGCGCGAGTTGCTTGACCGGGACGTGGTCGAGGAAGTTCTCGAACTCCTCGTGGTTGTACATCAAGACCTTCTTGGCCTCTTCGCGCAGCACGTCGGCGTCGGAGGTGGTGACGGTGATGTGGCAGCCGTAGCTACCCTGCGGGGCACTCATGGAGGGTTAGATCTCCTTGGGTCACGCCCCCGGGCCGTTGGTGCGGTCGCGGGGGCACTTGATTTGGTTGTGAGGCGTGGACCTTAGCGGGTGGGGCGGCGGAATTGGTCGATGACGCAGAGTCGTTGCACTCTCGTTACGGATCGACCACCCCAACAACTCGGGAGCGTCCGTCCGGGACGGGTAGCGGACCGCCCGAGACTGCCGTCGTGGGGCGCTGGTCTCGGGGCCGGCCTGGTCTGTTGCGAGCGTTCGGGTGGCGCATCTGCTTGGGCGTTCCGTGCAGACGTTGGTCTGGGTGCCGGCGTGGTCTGTGCTCACCGAGGGGAATGAGCGGGGTTGGCTGCTCGTGCGTTGGTTCGTCGTCCGCGGGCGCTGGGGCCGGCGATTCGCGTTGTGCATTTGGAACGGCTGGCGGAGGTTCGGGTCGTCTGGTGTCCCCATGTGGGATACCGGACGGCCTCGACGCTCGGCAGGTTGTGGTCCGGGTCGGTTTGAACGTCGCATGGACGTTGAAACCGACCCGGACCTCCGGTGCTGGGTCCGGGTCGGTTCGAGCACGTCATTGGTGCTCAAGGTGACCCGGATCTCTCGCCAAGGGATCCGGGGCGTCTGCCCCTCATATGCGACGGGTAGACGACCCGCCGACGCACCCGGCCACGGGGTTACCCGGGGTGGTATCGAATTGGTACCGTTATGGGATGACGAAGCAGATCGCCGTCCGGTTGTCAGACGAGTTGGTGGCGTTCGTGGACGAGGTGGTGGAGTCCGGCGCCGAGCGCAGTCGGGCGGCTGTGGTGTCTCGGGCACTCACGCGCGAGCGGCGGCGTGCGATCGCCGCGCGCGATGCGGAGATCCTCGCGCGCACGGGTCCTGACCCGGCGCTGCGCGGTCTGGCCGAGCACGCCGCGCGGTTGCGATCCGATCTGGCTTGATGCGACCGATCCATGTCGCTCGGCTCGACAAGTCACGGCCGGTGCTCGTCCTCACGCGGGAACTCGTTCGCCCGTATCTGACGACGGTCACGGTTGCTCCGATCACCACGACGATCCGCGGTCTGTCGACCGAGGTGGCGGTCGACGCCGCGAACGGCCTTGCGGAACCCTCGGTCGTCAGCTGCGACAACGTCACCACGATCCCCGCAGACGCCTTGGGCAAGCAGGTCGGGGTGCTGTTCGACCACCAAGAGCAGATGCTCAGCGAGGCCGTCAGCGCCGTGTTCGATCTCGACTGAGGTACCGCGAGCATCGCGGATAAGGGTGCTCGCGGCATGCTACGATCATGCTGTGAGCATCATCCAGGTCAAGAACGTCCCGCCTGCGGTGCACGGTGAGCTGCGGCGTCGTGCCGAGCAGGAAGGGCTGACGATCCGCGACTATGTGTTGAAGCTGATCGAGCGTGATCAGCGGCTTCCGTCGAAGACCGACTGGCTCGCCCGCGTCGCGGAGCTGGAGCCGGTGGCCGTGTCGCAGTCCGCCGCGGAGGTGATCCGCGAAGCTCGCGAAGAACGCGACGAGCAGTTGATGGCACGCGTCGGAGACAGCTCCTCCCCCAAGGGCAAGGGTGGCAGTGGCCGCAGCGGTCGTTGACGCGTCCGTCATCGTCGACCTGCTGGTGGAGCACCCTCGTACCGAGGCGGTTCGCGCTGCGATGGAGGGTGTCGACAGCGTGGCGCCGGCACTGCTCGACGCAGAGGTGCTCCACGCCGTCACGCGCTACGTCCGGCGTGGCGAGATGTCCGAGGAGCGGGCGCAACAGGCACTCAGCCTGCTCGTAGATGCCGACATCGAGCGCTTCCCGATGGCTCCGCTTGTTTCGAACGCATGGGGGCTGCGTCACAACGTGAGCTCCTACGATGCCTTCTACGTCGCTCTGGCACGCGAGTTGCGCTGCCCGCTCATCACGTGCGACCGAGCGCTGGCCGGCGCTCCCGGCTTGGGTATCACCGTCACGGTGATCGGCGACTGACGGTCGCCACCTGTCGACCGCTCATGCCCTGATGAACGCGTCGCGCAGCTCGCTGAGCGCTTGCTGCTCGATCTGGCGCACGCGCTCCGGGCTGACGCCCATCTCTTCGGCGATCTCGCGCAGGGTCTGGGGAGGGCCGTCGAGCCCGTAGCGCGCGTGGAGGATCCCTCGGGATCGGTGGTCGAGGGATGCCAGCAGCGTCAGGGCGCGGTCGCGCTCGGCGGAGGCGAGGACGTGCTCCAGCGCATCGCCTGCGGTCGGGTCGCCCAGCAGCGCGGCGTCGTCGATCCCGCGCGGGACCTGCTCGACGGCCAGCAGCTGCTCGACCTGCTCGGTCGGCAGGCCGGTCTCGCCGGCGAGCTCGGTGGCAGTTGGCCAGGCGGCGTGCTCGGCGGCGTGGATGTGCCGCGCCCGCCGGATCCGGGCGAGCTGGCGCCGGGCGCGGTCGGAGAGCACGACCGGCTGGGTGAGCTCGGCGACGAGCTGCTGCATCGCCGCCCGAACCCACCAGCCGGCATAGCTCCAGAACGGCGTGCCACGCCCGGGGTCGAAGCGCTCCAGCGCGTCGAGCAGGCCGACACAGCCCTGCTGCATCAGCTCGGCGCGATCGATCATCGACGAGCGGCGATAGAAGCGCGCGACGGTCCCGATCAGCGGCCGGAAGGTCAGCAGGAGCGCTCCGCGAGCGTCGGCGTCGCCGCGCTTGGCCGCGAGGACGAGCTCGCGCTCGGACCGGTACCGCACGCACGGAGGGACACGATCGAGGGACAGGGCCATGAGCAGGACCGAGCTTCGGCACCCGTCGAGTGAGCGCGCCTCGTCCGGTGCGGGTGATTTGCACTCAGAGCAGGGTCTTACCGAGCAGCACCGCGCCAAACCCGAGCGCGAGGCTGACGAAGACGTTGGCCAGGGCGGTTTCGAGGTGGCCCTCGCGCAAGAGCCGCTCGCTGTCGCCCATCCAGGTCGAGAACGTGGTGAACGCACCGACCAGCGCGGTGCCGAACAGGAAGTGCGCGTCGTCGGAGATCGTCGCTCCGTAGAGCAGGCCGGCGGCGAAGGCGCCGAGGATGTTGATGATGAACGTCCCGAGCGGGAACGCGATCCGCTTGTGGCGGTCGATCTCCGCGCCCACGGAGGTGCGCAGCACCGCGCCGCAGCCGCCGAGGGCCAGCACGCCCGCCCACAGCAGCACGGTGCTCACGTCGGACTCACCGTCTTGCGCGCTGTCACAACGGCCATGTGCGCGATCAGCAGACCTGCCGCGACGCTCGCGGCGGCGTAGGCGAGGGCGACCCATCCGTGGCCGGCGTCGGCGAGCTTGAAGAGCTCGAGCTGCATCGTCGCGAACGTCGTCAGCCCACCGCAGAAGCCGGAGATCAGGAAGGCTCGCTCACGCGGGTTGGGGTGGGCCGCCAGCCGGGTCGCGGTCCAGGCCAGGACGAAGGTCCCGAAGACGTTGATGCAGAGCGTCGGCCACGGGAACTCCGCGCCCGAGATCGGGAACAGCTTCTCCAGCCCGGAGCGGGCGGCGGCGCCGACGGCACCGCCCACGAACACGAACACCATGCGGGTCACGCCCGCGGCTCCTGGACCTCCGGCGTCGCAAGCGCACCGGTCACCTGCTCCAGGGCATCGGCGGCAGCATCGCCGCCCGGCACCTCGCTGTACTCCTCCGTGGTCCGGAAGCCCATCGTCATGTCGATCCCGCGAGCGATGATGTAGGTCACCACGAACGAGTAGGCGCCGGTCGCCAGCAGCGCGACGGCCTGCTTGCCCAGCAGCGACGCGTCGCCGCCGTAGAACAGCCCTTCCTTGCCCGAGAACGTGCCGGTGGCGAAGAGACCGATCGACAACATGCCGACGATCCCGCCCCAGCCGTGGACGCCGACGACGTCGAGGGTGTCGTCGATCCCGAACCGGTACTTCAGGCCGATCGCGAAGGAGCACACCAGGCCGGCGGCGAAGCCGATCAGGATCGCGCCGAGCGAGCTGACCTCGCCGCAGGCGGGCGTGATCGCGACCATGCCCGCGACCGCGGAGGTCAGCACACCGGTCATGCTGACCTTGCCGAAGCGCAGGTGGTCCATGATCACCCAGCCGGCCATCGCCCCGGCGGCGCCGAGCTGGGTGTTGAAGAACGCCGCCGGCGCCGCGCCCTCGTCCTGGAGCGCGGACCCGGCGTTGAAGCCGAACCAGCCGAACCACAGCAGCCCGAGGCCGATCGCCACGAGCGGGATGCTGTAGGGCTTCTCGGCGATGCGCTGGAAGTCCTTGCGCCCACGCAGGGCGATCGCGCAGGCCAGGCCGGCCATGCCCGAGTTGAGCTCGACGACCGTCCCGCCGGCGAAGTCAAGAGCCCCCAGGTTGTCGGTGATCCAGCCGTGGGGCGAGAAGACCCAGTGGGAGATCGGCAGGTAGACGAGCACCGTCCAGATCGCGGTGAAGACCATCCACCCGTTGAAGCTCGCCCGCCCGGCGATCGAGCCGCAGATCAGCGCGACGGTGATCACCGCGAAGGACAACATGAAGCAGGAGTAGATGAGCGTCGGGATCGAGCCCGTCAGCTCGTCGGGCCCGATGTGGCGCATGCCGAGCTGGTCGAGGTTGCCGATCAGCCCGAGGCCGCCGATGTCACCACTGAAGGCCAGCGAGTAGCCGAACACGAACCAGATGACGGTCACGATGCCCATGCAGGCGAAGATCATCCGCAGCATCGTCAGGACATGCCGCGCCCGGACCATGCCGCCATAGAAGAACGCCAGGCCGGGGGTCATGAGCAGCACCATCGCGGTGCTGGCCATCAGCCAGGCGGTGTTGCCGTTGTCGATGCCTCGCATTGGTCGGGCTCCTCTGGCGGTCAGGTCACATTGCGGTCTGGGAGGAAGGTGGTGGACTTGCGCAGTCGTGGCGCGGGCACGCCGATCAGCAGTTGGCGGACCGCGTCCCAGGCGGCGCGCATCGCCCGGTCCAGCGTGGGGGAGTGGCTGCCCAGCAGCCGCGCCCAGGCCCCGCAGTCGCCGGGCAGGGCGCTGGCGCCCCAGCGCACGTCGGCGTTCTGCAGCGCCTCGCGCAGGGTCGCGACGATCGCGGCGGCCGGCGCCGCGTCGCTGACGACGTGCAGCGTCGCCAACTGATCCTCACCGCCCAGCACTCCGGGACCGGCGAGGCCGGTCGCCCCGGCGCCGGGCTCGAGGCGGACGCGGTCGAGGACGAGTACCGCGCCATCCGGGCGGCGGATCTCGAGGTCGGTGGCGAGGATGTCGTAGGCGTGGCGCTCGCCGTGGGCGAGGCGGCCGGCGCGCAGCGTCTCGCCGACGATCGCCGTCGCTCCGGCGGCCACTGTTACACGCGCGCGGTGGTAGGAACGCGATCCCGCGCTCGGGATGATCGGGTCCGGCAGGTACTCGAGCAGGCACCCTGGGCCCGCCGACAGGTTGACCGCGCTGGTCGCGTAGTCGTGATCCATCCGCATGACCTTGGTGGCGCCCTGGGTGGTCAGGTGCAGGGCGCTGCCCGGGGCGCACGTCACGTCGATCCGATAGCGATCGCCCTGCACCATGCCGGCGCCCCCGACATGAGGAACACGATCGCGAGGTCCGGCCGCTCGGGATCGAAGTACAGCGGGCGCATGATCTGCAACGGCGATTGCTGATGACGCCTGCACAGCTCGGTGCGCCCGCCCGACGGCGCGAAGTCGAGCTCCAGCAGCGCGACCTTCCCGGCACAGCCTGCCGGCAGCATCTCGGGCGTCGACGCATAAGCGGCGATCTCGTCCGGGAGTGGCCGGGCCTCGTAGTGGCCCGGGTGCAGGCGGGCGCTGGGCATCGGCGATCACCTCACGAGAGCGTGAGCGCCTCCCGGCGCATGGCCAGGTAGTCGACGATCTGCTCGATCCCCTCGCCGTCCAGCGCGTTGGTGAGCGCGACCGGACGGCCGTCGCGCACCGTCAGCGCGTCGGCGTGCATCCGCTCCAGGTCGCAGCGCACGTACTGGGCAATGTCGACCTTGTTGATGACCAGCAGGTCGGACTCGGTGATGCCCGGCCCGCGCTTGCGCGGCATCTTGTCGCCCTCGGCGGTGTCCAGGACGAACAGGAACAGGTCGACCAGCGCCGGGCTGAACGTCAGCGTCAGGTTGTCGCCGCCGCTCTCGTAGAGCAGCGTGTCGACGTCGGGGAACGCGTCGAGCATCTCCGCGCCCGCGGCGAGGTTCATCGTCGGGTCGTCGCGGACGGCCGTGTGCGGACAGGCGCCGGTCTCGACGCCGACGACGCGCGCCGGGGCCAGCACGCCGTCCAGCGCGCGGCGCACGTGCTCGGCGTCCTCCTGGGTGTAGATGTCGTTGGTGATGACCGCCGGCTGGTGGCCGCGGCGTATCAGCGCCGGGACGAGCGCCTCGATCAGCGCCGTCTTGCCGGAGCCGACCGGGCCGCCGACGCCGACGCGCTGCAGGTGGTCCTCGATGCTCATGCGGTTCCTCTCGTCATGGGTCGTCGTCTCAGCTTGCGAAGAGCTTGGCCTCGGCCGGCTCGTGTCGGGCCGACATCACGTCGGCCAGCGGGGCACAGCCGCCGAGGTCGTCCAGGCGGCGGCGCAGCGCGGCGTCGGTGGCCTGCTCGATCGCCGGCGCCGCGCCGCGGATGAGCGTCTGGGCGCTGCGATGGTCGGCCAGCCGCAGCCGCAGGGCCGCGCCGGCGAACGAGGCACAGAACGCGAACAGGTCGGCGGCCACCGCCCGGCGGCGGTCGACGCCGGCGCCCGCGTGGACCACCCCGACGACCACGGCCTGCGTGCCTGGCGTCCGGCCGTCGGCCACCAGCGCGGTCAATCGTGTGAGCGGCGGCGACGGGAAGACCTCCTCGCAGAGGTCGAGCAACTGGCGCCCGATCCGCAGCGACGCCTGCCGCGGCTCGCGCGTGAGCTTGCTCGCGTGCAACCGCTCGTCGGCACTACGCACGAGCTCCCAGTCACCGGCGCCCGCGCCGTGGTGGGCAAGCGCCAGCGCCGTCGCGTCCGCCGGGCCGATCGCGTGCAGGAGCAGATCGTTGAGGAGCGCCGGCACCTCGGCCGCGGTGATCGCCCGGTTCTGTGCGTAGCCCTCCAACCCGTGCGAGAGCGTGTAGCTCCCGCTCGGGAAGGCGGAGTCGGCCAGCTGCCAGGCGACGAGGTCGGCGGCCTGCATCAGACCATGAAGAACAGCCGGGTGAGGGGAAGCTCCTTGGCCGGGTCGATGGTGGTGATCTCGCCGTCGACGCTGACCTTGAACGTCTCCGGGTCGACCTGGATGTCGGGGATGCGGAAGTTGCGCACCATGTGCTGCTTGCCGATCGAGCGGCAGTTGCGGACCGGGACGATCTGCCGATGGAGGTCGAGCCGCTCCGGGACGCCGGCGGCGATCGCGGCCTGCGACATGAACGTCACGCCCGTGCTCTGGCGCGCGCGCCCGTAGGCGCCGAACATGTGCCGGTAGTAGATCGGCTGCGGCGTCGGCAGCGAGGCGTTGGGGTCGCCCATCGCCGCCCAGTTGATGAGGCCGCCCTTGACCACCAGGCGCGGCTTGGCGGCAAACGACGCGATCGGCCACTGCACGAGGTCGGCGATCTTGCCCGGCGCGATCGAGCCGATCGCGTGACCCACGCCGTTGGTGATCGCCGGGTTGATCGTCACCTTGGCCAGGAAGCGCAGGACCCGCTCGTTGTCGTTGGCCCCGGAGTCCTCGGGCAGGGCGCCACGCAGCGCCTTGCAGTGGTGCGCGATCTGGAAGGCGCGGGTGACCGACTCGCCGACGCGGCCCATCGCCTGGGAGTCCGACGAGATCATGCTGATGATCCCGAGGTCGTGGAGCACCGTCTCTGCCGCGATCGTCTCCGCCCGCACGCGGCTGTCGGCGAACGACACGTCCTCGGGGATGTCGTGGCTGAGGTGGTGGCAGACCATCACCATGTCCAGCAGCTCGTCGACCGAGTTGATGCCGTAGGGCAGCGTGGGGTTGGTCGAGGACGGCAGGACGTTGGGCTCGCCCGTGACCCGCAGGATGTCGGGCGCGTGACCGCCGCCGGCGCCCTCGCTGTGGAAGGTGTGGATCGTGCGCCCGTCGATCGCCGAGCGCGTGTCCTCGAAGTACCCCGACTCGTTGAGGCTGTCGGTGTGGATCGCGACCTGGACGTCGTACTCGTCGGCCACCGACAGCGCGCAGTCGATCACCGCGGGCGTCGAGCCCCAGTCCTCGTGGACCTTGAGCCCGGCGGCCCCGGCCTCCAGCTGCTCGCGCAGCGAGATGGGCATGCTCGCATTGCCCTTGGCCATGATCCCCATGTTCACCGGCATCCCTTCGCACGCCTCCAGCAGTCGCGCGATGTTCCACGGGCCGGGCGTGCAGGTCGTGCCGTTGGTGCCGTCCGTCGGTCCGGTGCCGCCGCCGAAGAGCGTGGTGATGCCGTTGGTCAGCGCGTGCTCGGCCTGCTGGGGCGCGATGAAGTGGACGTGGGTGTCGATCGCGCCGGCGGTGACGATCGTGTGCTCGCCGGCGATCACCTCGGTGCCGCCGCCGATGATCAGGTCCGGGTGGATGTCGTCCTGGATGCCCGGGTTGCCGGCCTTGCCGACCCCGGCGATCAGCCCGTTCTTGATGCCGATGTCGCCCTTGACGACGCCCAGGAACGGGTCGAGCACGATCGCGTTGGTGATGACCGTGTCGAGCATCCCCTCGGCCGAGACGCCGGAGGGGTCGCCGGCCATGCCGTCGCGGGCGGACTTGCCACCGCCGTAGACGGCCTCGTCGCCGTAGCGGCCCTCGTGGAAGTCCTGCTCGATCTCGATGACGAGGTTCGTGTCGGCGAGCCGGACACGATCCCCGGTGGTGGGGCCGAACAGGTCGGCGTACTCCTTGCGCGTGATCTTCATGATGCGTCGCCCTTCGACTCGTCGTCATCGCCGTCGTCCTGGAAGCCGAGCTTGTGCATGCGCCGGATCGCGCGGGCGCGGTTGTCGGCGCTGCGGATGCCGCCCTGCACCAGCCCGCTGAAGCCCGCGAGGTAGCCCAGCCCGCCGTAGTCGCAGAGCTGCACCTCGTGGGTGTCGCCGGGCTCGAAGCGCACCGCCGTGCCCGCGGGCAGGTCGAGGTGCATCCCGAGCGCCGCCACGCGATCGAAGCGCAACGCGCGGTTGGCCTCGAAGAAGTGGTAGTGCGAGCCGACCTGGATCGCGCGATCACCCGTGTTGCTGACCGTCATCTTCTGCTTCTTGCGGTTGGCGTTGATCTCGATGCCACCGGTCGCGAACTGGAATCGATCAGGGAGCGGCATGTGCGGGTCCTCTTCTCAGGCGGGGTTGGAGATGGTGGGGGCGTCGTCGTGCGTGTGGCCGTGGCCGTCGTGGTCGTGGTCGTGGTCGTGGGCATGGGCGAAGCCGTGGTGGTGGTCGGCCGCCAGCGCCGCGCCGACGCCGTCCTCGCCACCCTCGGCCAGCCGGCGACAGGCCTGCGCGACGCGGGCGGAGATCACGCCGGCGACGGCGACCGGCGCCAGCAGCGGTGCCGTGGCGCCGGTGGGGATCCCGAAGCCGGCGGGCACGACCGCGACGCGGTCGGCACCGAGCTTGCGGCAGCGCTCGAGGCCCTCCTGCAGCGCGTGATCACCGGGAGTCAGCAGCGCGACCTCGACGAGCCGGTGCGTGCCGAAGACGCGCACGAGCGCGGCGATCCGGTGCAGCTCGGCGTCGTCGAACGGGTCCGCCGCAGCCGCGACGATCAGGATCGCCGTGTCGTCGTCGTGCCTGCGGGAGGCGGCCCGCAGCCAGCTCACCAGGTGGTCGGAGGTCCCGAACGGCTCGGCGAGCACGATGGCGCCGGTCGTCCGGTTGCGGGCGACCCAACGCACGGTCCGCGCGGTGTCGGCCACCAGTCGCGGATCGCGGCCGAAGGTCATCGGCACGACCACGATCGGCCCGCCGCGGAAGCCCCGCGTTCCGGCCGTCTGCCCGATCGCGGCGGCCAGCGGCCGTCCGGCGGCGGTGACCCGCAGCGGCGGCTGGCCCAGCAGCTCGGGCCACACGGCCAGTGCCGCCAGCGCGCGGCCGTCACGGCTCTCGTGCCCGCCGACGAGCACGATCGCCTCGGCCCGGTTGGAGCGCTCGGTGGCCATCGCTCGATCAGCCGCCGACCGGGTCGTGGCAGGAGACGAGCTTGGTCCCGTCCAGGAACGTCGCCTCGACCTGGATCAGGCCCGCCATCTCCCGCACGCCGTCCATGACGTCGCCGGCGTCGACGACCTGCTTGCCGAGCTCCATGCACTCGGCGACCGTCTTGCCGTCGCGCGCGCCCTCGAGGATCGCCTCCGAGATCAGCGCGACCGCCTCGCTGAAGTTCAGGGGAACGCCACGATCGCGCCGCCGCCGCGCGAGGTCGGCGACGATGTAGATGTACAACTTGTCCTGCTCACGAGGCGCGAGGTTCATGGGCGTGCTCCTCCTTGGGGGTCGTGATGGCGTGCAAGACGGGGACCGCGGCCAGGAAGGCCCACGTCGTGAGGTTGAACGGCCAGGTCAGCGTGTGGCCGCCGAAGGGGGCGAAGAACTCGGCCAGCGTGGCGGTCATCAGCGTCGAGAAGATCGCCGCGACGACGGCGTAGGCCATGTTGATCGCGGTGGGCGCGAGGAAGGTGGCGCCGAGGGCGATCATCACGAGCACGGCGTTGTAGCCGTAGATGCCCTCGGTGACGAGGTCGGCGGGCGCGCCGACCGCCCAGGCGGTGAGCGTTCCGATGAGGCTGCCGGCGAAGGCGGCGACCATGACCTTGCGGCTGGCCAGCCCGAGCCCGACGAGCATGATGAGGCCCGCCCACCACTTGTCCAGCAGGAAGATCTCCGAGACGTTGGTGAACAGCGACTCGACGAAGTTGCCGAACGACAGCGCGGTGCTGCCGGCGGTCGCGCTGGGCAGCGCGGCGCTCGCGCCGCCATGCCAGATCCGCTCGAAGCCGGGACCGCCGATCGCGATGGCGGAGCCGACGACGCAGAACGGCCCCGTCAGCGGCGAGAGCTTCCAGCTCCCGAGCATGGTGCCCATGGCGGCGGTGATGATCGTGCAGGCCATGGCGCCGGAGATGGCCACGAGCCACGAGGAGAGGTGCAGGCCGAGGAAGGTGACGGCGGCGATGCCGATCAGCGCCCCGCAATAGCCCTCCAGACCGTTGACGACCCGCGAGCGATCGACACCGAGGGCGATGGCGGTGGCGGTCGAGACCGCCGCGCCGAGGAGACCGAAGACGCCTGGCTTCCAGCCCGCGGAGAAGAGGGCGATCGTGATCACCGCGCCCGTGACGAGCTTGGCCTGGAGATCCACCTGGCCGACGCCGCGCACGGTCTCGGCGAGGAACCGCACCGGCTCACGCTCGTACCACGGCGGGGCCCGCAAGCGAGCATCGGCGTCACGGTGAAGCGTGCTCATCGCACTCTTGGAAATGGGCCGCAGCGGGGCGCGGGCAACGAACATGGCGCTACGGCGCTCGACGGCGGCCCTGAGCTGCTGGCGCTGCACGTCGCAGGGGGACTTGGGTGATCGCCGCGCCGAGCGCGCAGCCGATGAGCGTGTCGACGAGGCGGGCGCCCGTGATGGCGGGGCCCGGATCGGCGCCGGCCAAGTCCATCATGAAGATCGGCAGCTGCGTCAGGAAGACGACGGCCACCGCGTAGTTCGCCCGGACGATGGTCTGGGCGACGAACATGCAGAGGGCGACGGCGACGACATCGAGGCCGAGCGGCGGGTGGAGCTCGACCACCGGCTGGGCGAGCACCACGCCGACGACGGTGCCGACCGCGCGGTCGACGGCGCGACGACGCTGCAGCGGACCCGTCGCGCCCTGCAGCACGGCGGCGGCGGTGAGACCGGCCCAGTACGGACGGCTCAGGCCGATCGCGTGGCCCAGCCCGGCGCCGGCCGCGACCGCGATCCCCATGCGGGCCGCGGTCGGGATGACGCGCGCGTCGGAGTCCATGGCGGCGGCGAGCCGCGCGCGGATGCCTGCCGCGCCGGCTTCGGGCTGCACGTCGGACGTCGCAGCCGCGCGTCGGTAGCCGACCATCCCGATCGCGAACGCCGCGGCCGCTCCCCCGAACGCCTCCAGCGCCCGCGCCGGCGCCGCGCTCGGATCGGCCGGCAGCCCGGTGGCCATGAGGCAGGCCAGCACCAGCGGGTACTCGCGGGGCGTGGGCACCGCGAACGCGCGAAACACGAGCGCCGCGACCGCGGCCAGGACACCCGGGGCGACCGACGCGGCGACTGCCGACGGCACCGCCAGGGTGCCGACGACGACCGCCAACGGGAAGGCGACCGTGAGGCTCGCGAGCACGCGCGCCCGCCGCTGAAAGGGCACGACACCGGCCAGGAGGCCGGCAAAGCCGCCGGTGGCCGCGACCATGCCGGCGCGCGGGTCGCCGGCCAGCACGCCGACCAGCAACGGGAGCGCCAGCGACGCCGAGGCACGCGCTGCGCGGTCGCGGTGGTCCGGATTGCGTGCGGCGCGGGCGAGCTGCGCCCATCCGGGCCCGGGCATCGCGCATCGGTGCGGCTCAGGCCACCAGCGCCTCGGCGCCGGAGGCGATGCGCCACGGGGTCGCGGGTGCCTCGAAGGCCTCGACCTCCGCCGGCGTGGCCCGCGCCAAGGTGAAGGTCACGGGCGGGCGGGCGCGTCCTGAGACGACCGCGGTCGCACGGCCGCCGACCACCGAGACCCGGATCTTCAGCCGGTCCACGTCGCCCTCGTTCTGCACGCCGTCCAGCGACGGCGAGCCGCTCGTCAGCGCCAGCCGACAGGACGTCGCGCCGGCCTGGCGCGCGAGGGCCGCCTGCTGGCCGGTCGTCAGGTACTGACAGGACGGGTACGCATCGTCCTCGACGAGCGCCGTCAGGAGGAACTGCCGCAGCGTCTTGTCGGCGGATCGCGCGGTTGCTGCCGTATTGGCATCGGTCTTCTCGGACTCGTGCTCGGGCACGACGAGCGCCAGCACGAGCAGGACGACGGCGACGATCCCGAGCGCGATGCTGCCGGTTCGGCTCGGCCCCTCCTCGGGCTCCGCGTCGTCCTCGTCGGCCAGCAGCGTGAAGGCCACCAGCACCACGCCGCAGGCCCCGGCCGCCACGCCGGCGACCGCGAGCGCCGTCGTCCACCATGCGTCGGTGCGGATCGCGACGATGACCGCGATGACGACGATCACCACGAACAACGTCGCGCGCAGCAGCAGCTCCGGGGGTCCGGGCTGCGCACGCCGCGGCCCGGACCGATCGTTGAGGGACATGCTGCTGAGGTAGATGGGCCGCCTGTGACCGGGCGCAACCCACGGCGGTCGCTACCCCCGGCGCTTCTCCATCAGGAACCACGTGATGTCGTCCTGCGGGAACTTGGGGTCTCGCCGGTAGGTGAAGCCGTAGTCGACGAGCTCGAGGTCGGCGTGGCGATCGAGGATCTCCCCGCAGAAGTCGCGCTTGAACAGGCGGTCGGCGTGGCCGCGGTAAGGGATGGTGACGGGTGTCGGGTTGTAGTACTCGCCGATCAGGAGGTAACGGCCCGTGGCGCGGTGCAGGGCGTCATAGACGCGCGGCAGGCTCGCCGGGTCGATGTGGATGAGCACGCCCTTGATCAGCGCGAGGTCCCAGGTGCGCTGGGGCGCGAAGTCGAGGATCGAGGTGGCGTGGACGTGCTCGGCGGGGAGGAGCGTGCGGAGCGCTCGCACGGCCTCGGGGTTGATCTCGACGGCGTGCTGCTCCTGGTCGGGGTACAGGAGCTTGAGCGCCCTGAGGTTCATCCCGACGTTGGCGCCGAGCTCGATGCAGCTCGCCGACGGCCGGGCGTTGCGCAACGCGGTGGCGAAGAAGCCGAGGATCGGCGCGAGCATGCGGTCGTCGGAGCTTCGGGCGACGTACTCGTCGCCGAAGTCGCCCGCCCAGAAGGCCTCTTGGTCGGTCGCGTAAGACATGTGACACCAATACTCGGTGAGACGGACGATGGCCCACGCGCGCGACCGATCCACGACGCTCCCCGCTTGCAAGCGGTTCGAGTCGGTCTACACTGCGCACCGAAAGCGCCACAGAAACACCGCCTTGGACTGGACGCCTTGGACTCGCATGCGACCCCACCATCTGCCCTCGTGACAGCGCTAGCGCTGGCGCAAGAGCACGGAGGTGCCGACGCGGCGCTACGGGCGATGGGTCTCGACCTCGACGGTCTCGAGCGCTTCGACGGCGTGTCGCAGGATCTCCTGGATCTGGTCGAGGGGCTGACGCAGGCGGAGGCGCTGAACCAGATGCTGGCGCTCGGCTTCCTGGGTGGACGCGTCGCCTATCGGCCACGCCCGCGGCGATCCTATGATCCGACCACGTTCCTCATGGATCGGGAGCTGCTGATCCGGGGCGCCGAGGGCGAGTCGATCCTGCGACTGCCGTGGATCGAGGAGGCGCTCTTTGTCGGGCGCAACGTGCCCGACCTCTTCGAATGCCCGAAGCACGTGCTGCGCCTCAGCGTCGATCACTACGAGGCGGCGCTCGCGGGCGAGCGCGGCCAGTTCGGCTTCAGCAGCTACGGCCACAGCTACACGGTCGACGCAGTGCCGGTGCGCAACGACGATCGGGAGGTGATCGGCGTGCTCGCCGTCGCGGCTCCCGCCCCGCCACCCGCCGGTCGGCTGCGGCGCGCCTCCGAGCTCGAGCGGGCGGCCGATGCCCTCGAGGAGTCCGCCAGGGTCGCCGACGAGCGAGCCGACCTCTACGGTGCCGCGGGCGACTATGAGGCCGAGGAGCTGCAGCGCGAGACGGCCGAGGAGGCCCGCGAGGCCGCTCGCACGGCGCGGGCGCACGGGTTCCGTCAGCGCTCCACGGGACCGTGGCGCGACGCGGACTAGCCCGAGGCTTTCCAGCGTCTACCACGCCACCACGAGCATCGCGGCGACCGCGACCGCCATCAGAAGGCCGACACCCATCAGCATCAGGCCTCCCGTGTGCACGGACTGCCGTATCTGTCGCGCGTTCACCCGTGCCCGGAGCTCGTCGTCGGGAGGCGGATGCGGGTCGGTGAGGCTCACGACTCTGTCAGTAGGTCGCGCCCCGTCGAAGGCAACCGCGCCGAGGGGTCGAAGACGCAACCGGTGACCTCCGAGCAGCTCCTCGCTCTCCTTCGAGAGCCGGCGACGATGACGCTCAGCGCCCCGACGTGGAAGGTGGCGGCGCTCCTGGCCGGCTTGCGCCGAGCCGTCAACGACCCGATTCGCGCCGCCGACAGGGACCGGGGCGAGGACAAGAACTGGCTTGCCGACATCTGGGGCGTGATCGGCGAGCTGGTCGCCCTGCGACGGATCAACCACCTCACCTCCGACGTGGTCGAGCACCATCCGATCGACTTCGAGGGAGCGGTCGACGAGGTCGACCTCGTCGTGTGGACGAGCGACGGGCCGTTGCGCCTGGAGGCCAAGGCGCACCTGATCGAGCCGGGCAAGGCGTGGTTCATGGTCAACCAGCGAGCGCGACAGCGCTCGGGCCGGCGCGGCGCCGTGGGCTACGTGCCCGTGCTGAGCGCCCTCGGCGCTTCGAGCGCGAGGGTCGGTCGGCTGATCACCATCGACCAGCTCGGTGCGTGGCAGGCCCCGGAGGTCGCGCTCCGCGATCCGGCGGTCGGCATCAAGCTCGACCAGCTGACGCGCACCTACCTCGACCAGCCGCTCAGGGATCTCAAGAGGTCGATGGCCGTCGGCACCGCGATCGCCGAGCCCGCGTTGCGCGCCGCGGCGCAACAGGCAGGCGCCGACCTGGAGCGGTGGCGGCGATGCCTGCCGGCGGTTGATCGGCTGACCGCGCAGGAGCTCGTCACCACGGTGCTCGCCGCCGAGCACGCGCCCTAGCTGTCCTGCTTGCGGAGTTAGTGGACGCGGGTGATGGGTGGTCGGCCGCCGGCGGCGCTGTGAGGGCGTTGGCGGTTGTAGTAGCGAAGAAACGATGACAGGGCGCGGTCGCGCTGGCGAGAGCTCTGCCAGACGCGGCCGTGGCTCCACTCGCGCTTGGCCGTCAGAAAGAACCTTTCGATCTTGCCGTTCCAGCGTGGCGTGTAGGGCGGGGTGAGGATCTGTTTTGCGTCGAGCTCGTCGAGCAGGGCGGTGAAGGCGTGGCTGGTGTAGGCCTTGTGGTTGTCGCTCATCACCGCCTCAACCGGGCCGCAGCCCTGCTCGGAAAACCAAGCGACCGCGCGACGCAACGTGGCGGTGACCGTCTCGGCGCTCTCGCTGCTGTGCAGCTCGCAGTAGGCCAGCCTTGTGTGATCGTCAACGACACCGAGCACGTAGGTCGTGCCGGCCTGGCGCGTGCGGTCGATCTCGCTGCGCTTGCCCGTCGCCCAATGTCCCGGGCGCTCGAACTTCGGCAGGCGTAACGCGTCGAAATGCAGCAACGCACCGGCCTCGGCCCACTCATAGCGCCGTGAGCCTTGGCGCGGCTGCTTGGGCAGACGCGAGACGCCGTGACGGCGCAGGACCTTGCCGATGCTCGAACGATGGCGCCCACCACACAGCACCGACAGGCGCATCTCGCCCCAGCCGGTCTTGGCCCTGGCGGCCAGGATCTGCTGCTCGACCTCGACGCTCAACGACCAAGGACATGATCTCGGAACCGGTCGTCGAGGCAGCAGGCAGGAGAAGTCCTCGCGGTCCTCTGGGTCGGCGTGCTGCCAGCGATCCCAAGCCGTCTTGACCGTCGTCGGTGAGCAGGCCATCGAACGGGCGATCTGACGAAACGACTCGCCTTGCTCGCAGCGGCGGATCATCTCGATCTTGGCCGCCGGTCCGAAGCGGCATCTACGGTCTGGCATGTGTCCGGCCCTCCAGGTGGGCGTTGAGGTGGCTCGCACCTCTCAGCCTCCGCCAGGGGCCGGACACACTCACCTCATCCCAAGAACCTGTTCAGCAGGTCCGCGAGCAGGACACCTAGCGCCGAGCGCTCGTCAGACGCAACGCGCCTGGCGATCCTCAGGGCCCATCGGAGAGCCAGTCCAGCAGCTCGTCGAGGACCGCCTCCTGGCCGGCGGGCGCGCCGTCGGTCGCGGCTCGTACGAGCTCGCGCTTGCGGTCGATCACGGCCGCGATCCGCTCGTCGATCGTGTCGGCCGCGAGCAGGTACCAGGCGGTGACGGCCTCCTCCTGGCCGATGCGGTGCACGCGATCTTCGGCCTGGTCATGGGCGGCCGGGGTCCAGCCCAGCTCCACGAAGGCGACGTTGGACGCCGCGGTCATCGTCAGCCCGACGCCTGCGGCATCCAGCGAGCAGACGATGAGCCGGCAGGTGTCGTCTGACTGGAAGCGCTCGACCTCCGCGGCGCGGCCGTCGGCATCGAGGCGACCTGTGGCGCAGGCGGCGCCGGGAAAGGCCCCCAGCAACGCGTCGCCGATCTCGCGGTGGCGGGTGAAGACCACCAGCTTCTCGCCGGTCTCCAGGAAGTTGGCGATCCACTCCTTGGCGCCGTCGAGCTTGCCGCGTGCGGCGATCAGCGCCAGCTGCGTGATCCGAACCAGCGCCTGGGCGCGGCGGGCGCGCTGCTCGGCGTCGCGGCCGCGCTCGCGGATCGCGGCGGCGCGGGCGTCGTCGTCGAGGCCCGCGATCTCGCGCGTGAACGCCTCATCGGCCTCGGCCTGGGCCCGGACCCACTGGGCGACGTCGGACTGCGCGGCGCGGTACTCGCCGCCGTTGGCGATCGTGACGGGGACGATCACGCGCTGCTTGGCCGGGAGATGACGCAGGACGTCGGCCTTGCGGCGGCGGACGAAGCAGGTCCGACGCAGGCGGCGGTTGAGCGTGGGGAGCTCCTGGCCACGCGCGTAGACGCGGGCAAAGCGCCGCGCGCCGCCGATCGCGTCGAGGCGGCCGAGGATCTTCAGCTGCGGCGCGAGCTCCTCGGGGCGGTTGAGGACGGGCGTCCCGGAGAGCAGGAGGACGATCGCGTCGTCGGGCAGGGCGTCGGCGATCGCCGTGACGGCCTGCGTGCGACGCGCTGTCGGGTTCTTGCAGAAGTGCGACTCGTCGAGGACGAGCGCCTGCGGCGGGGTGGCGACGGCGCCGTCGACCAAGGTATGGGTGATCTCGTAGCTGGCCACGGAGATGTCGTGCGCGCCGGTGGTGCCCCCGCCGCTGAGTCCCGAGCGCGAGCGGTGGGGCAGCCAGCGCTCGGCCTCGCGCAGCCAGTTGAGGCGCAGCGACGCGGGCGCGACGATGAGCGCCGGGTAGGCGCCGGCGGCCTCGAGCGTCGCCAGCGCCTGGATCGTCTTGCCCAGGCCGGGCTCGTCGGACAGGAACGTCCGGCGGGCGCGCAGCGCGTAGTCGACGGCCGCGCCCTGGAACGGGCGCAGCGGCGCGGTCAGGCCGTCGACCTCGACCCGGCCCTCCTCGGCGGATGAGAGCGCCTCGAGGGCGTCGGCGGCGCCGGCCCGGACGGCGGCGGCGTCGAGCGCGGGGAGGATGTCGTGCTCGCCCTGGAGCTCCGGCCGCGCCTCGAGCAGCGCGCGCAGCCCGCCGTCGCCGTGGATCGCGACCCACCACGAGTCGAACGTGCGCGTGACGAGACCGAGCGGGGTGAGGTCGGGCTCGAGGTCCGGGTGGCAGCGGCGGCAGAGACGCAGGCCGACCTCGCCTGCGGTGTTCTCCACGACGGCGACGTCACAGCGGTGGGCGACGTCGACGATCGCGGCCTGCGAGAGCGACGGCTGCTCGTAGCGACCGAGGCGCTTGCGGACCTCGGGCGTGGCGGTGAGCGTTCCGATGCGGTCGAGCTCGTCGCCGAGCGCCTCCAGCGGGGCGTCGCGCGCGGGGATCCAGAAGCGGTCCAGCACCGGGTCGTGCCGGCGCTCGGGCAGTTGGGTGAGGGCGGCGCGCAGCTCGCGATCGGGCTCCATCGCGATCACGACGCCGGGAACGCCGGGCTTGTGCTCGCAGAAGTGCGCGACGGCGGTCGCGGCCTCGGGCAGCTGCTCGACGGCGGCCAGCAGGTGCTCTGCCTCCGGCCGGACCTCGATCCACGGATGCATCGCGACCAGCGAGCGCACGGCGCGCGCGACGACCGGCACGGCCGGCGCACTCCAATGGTGCGGCTCGCGGATGGGATCGCGCAACACGTGCGGCACCGTCGCCAGCGCGCCGGCCAGGCCATCACCCGGCACCGTCGTCACGACGAAGTGCGACCCCATCGGCTCGATCCCGACCGTGGCGTTCGGTGGGGAGGGCGGGACCATCGGCGCCCCAGGGTATTGGGCGGCGGGGCGGAGGGACGAGCCACGCGCGGCGGTGTGGCAGAGCGATGAGTTTCGCGGCACCCTGCGGTCTCAGGAGAGCACAAGACGAGGAGAGGCGACGCCGTGTCCGCAACAGTTCTGTACATGTCCATGTCGCTCGACGGGTTCATCGCCGGGCCCAACGAGAGGCCGGACAATGGGCTGGGCGATGGCGGTGATCGCCTCCACGAGTGGGTCTTCACGGGTGCTGACGGTGATCGCAAGCTGATCGCGGGCCGCTCGGCCGGCGTCAACGGCCAGGTCGTCGAGGAGTTCATGGCAACGGGCGCGGTCGTCGCGGGCCGGGGGACCTTCGAGCCGGCCGGCGGCTGGGGCGGCGACCACCACGACGGCGTGCCGATCTTCATCCTGAGCCGCCGTGAGCCCGGCAGCGAGGTGGGGCAGTGGCCGCTGGTCACCTACGTGAACGACGTCCGCACGGCGATGGCAGAGGCCAAGCGGGCCGCGGGTGACAAGAACGTGCTGGTCCACGGCGCCGGAACCGCGCAGCTCGCGCTCGCCGCAGGCGTCCTCGACGAGTTGGAGATCCACGTGATCCCGGTGCTCCTGGGCCAAGGGCGCCGGCTCTTCGACAACCTCGACCCCGAGCACGTCGAGCTCGAGCGCACCCGGATCCTCGAGGGGGAGGGCGGCGTCACCCACCTGCACTACCGCGTCCTGCGCTGAGCGCGGCGTTGGCTATCCTGATGGGAGTGGCCGCCGACTGCGGTCACCCGGACGAGAGCTCGCGCCGTACCCGGTCTGACGACGGCGCGCATGGGGAAGGTCGTCATGGCCCAGCTCGTTCAGATCTTCGGATCGCTCTTGGTTCTCATCGCCTTCATGAGCGCGCAGCGTGGCGCGCTCTCGGCGCAGTCGCTCCCCTACCTGGTCTTGAACCTCGCGGGTTCGACGATCCTCACCGTCTTGGCCGTGCACGAGCGGCAGTACGGGTTCCTCCTGCTGGAGTTCTGCTGGGCCGTCGTGTCGGCGTGGGGGCTCACTCGGTCAATACGTCCGGCTCGCCGGCGGGGACGGTCGAGCGCGGATCGCCACCACTCGGCCATGGGGTGAACTCCCGACCTTCCGCAATCGCCTCCACCTCAAGGCCCGTCTCGTCGAGCAGGTAGTCGTAGCCGATCGGCTGCCACACGTCGTCGGGGTCGATGCGGCGGTAGCGCTCTCGGCGCCCGATGCGGTCCTCCGGGTGGAGCATGCGCAAGTGATAGATGTTGAGGTCGGCCTGGGGCCAGTCGTCGGGCGGCGGTGGCATCGAGGCCCAGATGGCATGAACGCGGCGATCGTCGAAGCGGTGGTCAGCTGAGGAGCGGAACAGACATGCCTTGCGCTTCGTCTTCCAGATCCCGTCGGCGCGGTACTGGTCCGGGCTGTCCCAGAGCTCGCGGAAGTGCACCCACATGGCGTCGGCGCCTGCCTCGTCGGCGCTGCGGATCTCGGCCTCGGCGCGCCGACGGAAGCCCTGCTCGAGGCGCTCGTCGGCGTCGAGGCCGAGCAGCCAGTCGGCTCCGTGCTTCCATGCGGCCTCGGTCAGGGCGCGGTGGTTGCGGCCATCCTCGAGCTCCTCCTGCGCTCCGGGCGTCACGGTGAGGAGCTCGAGGACCGACGGCTGTCCGGCGACGAACTCCGCCGACCCGTCGACCGACTGATCGTCGAGCGCGACGATGCCGTCGACGTGTGGGGTGACGTTGGCGAAGAAGTCAGGGAGGTGGGCCATCTCGTCGCGGAAGGCGACGAGGGCGATGATGCGCGGGCGCCGGGGCACCGTCGGCGGTGGCGCCACGGCCGTCTTGTGCGCCAACGCCGGGCGCTCCACATAGCGCCATGACGCTGCCGCGGCGCACATCGTCAGGAGGAAGGCGGCGACGGCGATGCCCACGTCACCGAGCCCGACGGCCTGGGTCAGCACCACCTGCTGGATGACGAACCCGTAGAGGTAGATGCCGTAGGAGAGGTCGCCGAACGGCGTCGGCAGCAGGCGGCGCAGCAGCCGGCTGTGGCCCAGGGCCAAGACGCCGATCGCGATGACCACGGCCGCGAGCGTCCGATTGCCCTGGAAGGTCAACGATCCCCACGTGAGCGTCGCAGCCGCCGCGAGCGCGACGCCGATGAGCACCACCCGCCACCGATCCAGGAGACCGACGACGGCGATGGCGGCGCCGAGCGCGAACGGGACGCCGAACTTGGTGGCGGTGCCCCAGTCCCAGGCGATGAAGCGATCGGGCGACACCGCGAACGCGTGCTGGACGCCGACGGCGATCACGCCGAGTGCCACCGCGATCGTGATCAGCACACGCGGTCGCCGTCCGAACGAGACGGTCCACAGCGCCAGCAGCGCCACGTAGAAGATGAGCTCGTAGCGCAGGGTGTAGAGCGGCGTGTCGACCACGGGCCAGATCGAGGTGGTGAACACCCCCGGCAGGTCCAGCTGGGTGTGGGACGCGAAGATCGTCGCGTTGCCCAACACGTACTGGTAGCTCGTCCAATCGCCGAGGTAGTCCCCGACCCCGACCCGCGTGACCATCATCCCGATCACGAACGTCACGCCCAGGCAGACGAGCAGCCCGGGGTAGATCCGCAGGAACCGGGAGCGCAGGTAACGGCGCGGATTCGATGAGCGCTGCAGACTGGACGTCACCAGAAAACCGCTGAGGGCGAAGAACGTGATCAGGCCGAGGTCGCCGAGCGTGAGCGTCTCGCGCGTTCCCGGGATGAGCACGCTGCCGTGACCGAGGACCGCGATCTGGTGAAACCAGAAGACGCTGAGCGCGGCCAGCAGGCGCATGGCGTCGAAGGAGTTCTCGCGATGTCCCCGAGCATCGCCACCCGCGGCCACCGTGCGCGCGATGCGGCGGGAGGCCATGCCGGCGGCGTTGGCCCGCGCGCGCACCGGCACGCCCACCGCCTGCGGCAGCGCGCGCCACAGCTCCCGCGGGCGCAGTGCCGACAGCCCACGATCCTGCACCCATCCGGCCACGAAGACCGCGAGCGCCGCCCAGATCGCCCAGCGCAGCGACGTGTAAAGATCGTTGCGAACGCCGAAGAGCGCAAAGGCGCAGACGGCCCAGACCGCGTAGACGCGCGCGGCGCTGCGTCGGTCCACGGCACGCCGCCAGCCACGGCCGAGCAAGAAGCCGAGCAGGCCCATGCCGAGCCCGACCCCGGGGATGCCGAAGTTGAGGAGCAGCTCCGCGATCGTCGAGAACCCCATCGTGTAGCCCTCGGCTGCGTACCGATGGGGGAAGTAGATCTGCGCCCACTCGCGGCCCGGCCGCGGAGCCGTCACGCCGAGCAGATGCTCGCCCGACGGGATGATCGCCACCAGCGGCATCACGAGCGTCTTGCCGTACTGCAACTGCTGGCCGGCGGGGTGTCCCGGCGGCCGTCCCAGCGCGCCGATCGTGCCTCCGACGGTCAGGAACGTCTGCCCGAGCTCTTGGGGCAGGTCGATGACGGGGTTGACCTTGCGGTCGAACAGCACGCCCGGGACGTCGCCCGGACTGTTGACCAACCCTGAGCGGACGTTCTTGACGATCGTGCCGCCGGCGATCAGCAGCAGCGCGCCGACGAGCATCCAGGCGACGCGGATGCGCCCACCGCGCACGGTCGTGGCCGCCAGCGCGACGGCCACCGCGGTGAACGCGACCCAGCGCGAGCCGAGCGCCGCGGTGACGACCAACGCAGGAAGCACGATGACCCCGAGGAAGACGAGCCGCCGGCGACCGGAGGGCTCCGCGAGCAGGATCGGGGCCAGCGCGCCGAGGAGCAGGACGATCCCGAGGTTGTAGAGCCGCCGCAGGCCCGAGTCCTGCAGGTAGACCTGGCCGTAGTCGCCAACCTCGTGCAGCCCGCTGCTCGCCGCGTAGGCCAGGACGAGCAGGCAGCCGGCGATCGCGATCGCCCAGATCAGGCGTCCGGGGCGATGGTCGAGCAAGGGGCGCCCGTCGCGCGCGGGCGCGGTCGGCGCGCGGCCCAGCCCAGCCTGCACGCCGCCGACGATCGCCAGGACGCCGACGAGCGAGGCGAAGAAGGCGCCGGACGTCGCGGTCGGCACGAAGCCGAGGTAGAGCGCCTTGCGGCCGGCGGAGGCGAGGCCGAGGTAGTACATCGGCCAGAAGGCGAAGTGCCAGGTCACGACCGCGATCGCCACCAAGACCGGCGGCTCGAGCACCCAGCGGCCGTGGACCTGCCGGCGCGACCACACCAGCCGGCCCACGGCAAGAATCGCGAACACGGTTGCGAAGGCACCGATCCACAGGCGGCCCGCGCTCGGGCTGTCGACGACGGCCCAGAGCAGCGAGACGGCGGCCGCAGCCCACAGCATCGGGCGCCCGGGTCGAGCGCCCGACACACGATCCCTCAAGGGTTGAAAGCGTTCAGCGACCGTCATGGAAGCGGCGGGTAGAAGCGCTTGTTGGACAGCGACCCGCTCCGGCGCTGGCGCAGGCCACGGACCATGGCGCGGACGCTCATCGGTATGCGTCGCCGACCTATCCGAAGCTCGTGGGCGCGACCTTCACGCCAGCGCGCCGTGTAGTCGCTCTGCTGCGGCGGGTCGGCGAACGGGTCGTCGCGGTGCTCGAGCTTCTCGGCCTGCACCAGCAGCATCATGGGGCGCCGGCCGGTCAGCGTGACTCGCTCGGCCACCGCGTCGGGGTCGACGACGGCGACCGCGCGCCGGGCCGGGCGCAGCTCGATCCCGGGATAGACCGCCTCCACCAGCGCGACGCGGTCGGCGCGGAACCCTCGCTGCTCGACGAAGACACGGTGCATGAGCTCCGGGCTCAGCTGGTAAAGGCCGTGGCCGCAGAGGTTGTTGGCCGGCGTCGACAGGAACAGTCTGCCGCCCACGCGCAGCATGCCCATGTAGGCGCGCAGCGCGGCCGGGACGTCGAAGATGTGCTCGAGCGTGCCGCCGTCGATGACCGCGTCGAAGCGCTGCGTCAGCGCGGCCGGAAGCGGTCGGTTGAGGTCGTGCAGGACCGTCGCGCCTTCGTAGTCCGAGGCGTCGAGGACATCCAGGTGCACGACGCCGACGGCCTCGCGCAGGAACGCGTCCGCATACGCGCCGTACGGCGTGTCGGCCCACGAGCCCAGGATGCCGGGACCGAACTCGGCGACCAGCGCGCGGACCTCGCGCCGATGCAGGGCCAGCACCTGGCGGCCGATTGTCACGACCTCCTGCAGCGGCCGGGAGGGCGGGGTCGCGTACCGCGCGCGCAGCAGCGGGCGGACATCGTGGTAGGTCAGCGCCATCGGCCGCCGGGATCGTAGTCGGCCGCCGTCCGACGCCACGCGGTACCGAGCTGCGGCGGCAGCAGGCCGGTCGAGCTGCAGGCCGCCGAGGTACAGGCCCAGCGCGGGGAGGAGCCCCACCGCGGCGGCCACCGGGCCGAGGGCCAGTAGCCCGCCGAGCACCACAAGCGCCGGCACCAGCGCGACGAGGAGCCGGGCACCGCCGGCTGCAGCACGGCCGAAGCCGAAGCCGAAGGTCTCGGCGCAGCCGCGCAGGAGCAGGGCGACGAACAGCGCGAAGGCCACGTCGGTCGCCACGGCGGCAACGAGGATCCCGTGCGCGCGCAGCAGCGCGACGTCGATCGCCGCGTTGACGGCCAGCGCCGCGCAGCTGGCGACGACGACCAACCGTCCCGCTCCGGCGTAGGTGGCCGCCAGCGACAGCAGCGGGGCGGCGCCCGCGAGGAGGAGATACGGGCTGAGCACGAGCAGGACGTCGCCCGAGGACTCGTACCGAGCGCCGAAGATGCGCACCGCGTTGGGCGCGATCAGCGCCAGCCATGCGAGCAGGATCGCGCCCTGCGCGGTGCTCACGATCCGCACGGCGCCGACGAGCGTCTCACGTGCCCGCCCCGGCGCGGCGCGCGCCAGGCGTGGGGCGACCGACAGCGCCACCGCGTAGCCGAGGTAGCCCGCCACGACGAGCAGGCGCGCCGGCGCCTCGAACAGCGCCACGTCGCGGGCGCTGCGCAGCGCGCCGATGAGCAGCACGTCGATCTGCGTGAAGAGCAGGAACGCGCCGTCGGCGATGGCCAGCGTGAGGCCGTAGGCCGCCAGGCTGCGGGCGGTGGCGGCCGACGGCGTGGGCAGCGGCCCGAGCCGCCGGCGGAGCAGGACGAAACCCAGCCCCGCGCCGACGACAAAGCCGACCGCGCGGCCCGACATGGCGGCCGCCGCGCTTGCGCCGACGACGGCGAAGCCGACCACGGCCACCGCCTCGATCGCGCTCTCGCCGAGGACGAGGCCCAGCATCGCGCGCGTGGCCCCGACGGCGTTCAGGCCATGGCGGTAGAGCATGAAGATGCTCTGCGCCGCCAGCGCGACCGCGGTCGCACGCAGCACGGCTTCGAGGTCCGGATGGTCGTATGCCGAGGCGATCACGGGAGCGGCGAGCGCGAGGATGAGCGCCACGGCGATCGAGACGCCGCCCTTGATCGCCAGCCCCAGCTCGCGGCGCGGGCACGCTCCTCGTCGGTCCTGGCGGCCGCGAGCGCGCGCGCCGTCGAGCTGGCCAGGCCCGCGTCGGCCACCACGAACGCCACCTGGTTGATCGCGAAGCCGAGTGCGAAGAGGCCGTACTGCGAGGGCTCGAGCGTCCGTACGAGGACGAGCAGCGCGACGAAGGTGAGCCCGGCGCTGCCGACCAGCCCGATCAGCGCGTGCAGCGATCGGCGAGCCGTCGAGCCCGTGCCGGGGCCGAGCTCTGGGCCGACCTCGGGTTCGCTGATGGCCTGGGATGATGGGGGCATGCGAGACACGGCGCTGGTGGAGCTGTTGCGGTGTCCGGAGACCCACCAGCCCCTCGAGCCCCGCGGCGATCGGCTGCAGACGCGCGACGGGCAGCGATCGTATCCGGTGGTTGGTGGTGTCCCGGTCCTGCTGCGCTCAGACAACGCGCTGTTCGACGTCACGAAGATCGCCGTGCGCCAGGCGGCGGAGGACGGCGGCGCCGGCGCCGCGCTGCGGCGGGCCTTCGCGCAGCTGCGCTCGCGCAACGTCGCCGCGGGCCGCAGCGCGCAGACCGTCCTCGACCAGCTCCGGCCCCTACTCGCCCGCGGTGAGCGCCCGCGGCTGCTGGTCGTCGGCGGCCGCGTGGTGGGCCGCGGCATGTCCCCGTTGCTCGACCATCCCGGCCTGGACGTCGTCGAGACCGATGTCGCGCTGGGGCCGCGCACCGGGCTGGTCTGCGATGGCCACGATCTGCCGTTCGCCGACGCGAGCTTCGACGCGGTCGTCTGTCAGGCCGTGCTCGAGCACGTCATCGACCCGCCGCAGGTCGCCGCCGAGATCCGGCGCGTGCTGCGTCCCGGCGGCGTGGTGCTGTCGGAGATCCCGTTCCTGCAGGGCGTCCACGAAGGCGCCTATGACTTCACGCGCTACTCGCTGCTCGGCCATCGGGTGCTGTGGCGCGACTTCGAGGAGCTCGACGCGGGTGTCGCCTGCGGCCCGGGCATGGCGCTCGGCTGGGCGACGGGCTACTACCTGCGCGCGGTCGCCGGCTCCAGCCGGCCGTTGCGGGCGGTCTTCGGCGCGTTCGCGGCCGTGCTGACCGCGTTGCTGGCGCGCACCGACGGCCGGCTGGCCAGGACGCCGGGCGGGGAGGACGGCGCGTCGAGCACGTACTTCATCGGCCGGCGGGTGGAGGTCCGCGCGACCGATCGCGAGCTGCTCGCCCGCTACAGCGGGGCGGGGCCGCGCGCGGACTGGTCGCCCAGCAGCTCGTCGTAGAGCGCCCGCACCTGGCCGCCGACGGCGTCCCAGCTGAAGTGCTCGCGCCGCCGGACCTGTGCACGGGCTGCGCGCTCGCGCGCCGCGTCGCGGTCGGTGAGCGCGTCGTCGACCGCCCGCGCCAGCGCGCCGGGGTCGTCGGGCGCGACGACCAGCGCATGCACGCCGTCCGTCACCAGCTCCCGGACGCCGCCGACGTCGGTGGCGACGATCGGCGTTCCGGCCTCCATGTACTCGAGGACCGCGAGCGGCAGGTTCTCCCCACGGCTGCAGAGGACCGCCACGTCGGCGGCCGTGACGACGCGCGCAACGTCCTCGCGACGGCCCAGGAACCGGACGCGACCAGCGATCCCGAGCCTGGAGGCCAGCGCCTCGAGCTCGTCCTGGGTGCCGCGTGGGCGCTGCGGTGTGCCGCCGCCGAGGAGCAGCAGCTGGAGGCGCGGCCGCGTGGGCGCAAGCTCTGCGACCGCGCGGATGAGCACGTCCTGGGCCTTCTCGGGACGGAGCATCGCGGCCACGACGACCAGCTCCGCTCGGTCCGACGCACCCTCGAGCTCGGCGCGGGTGGCGGCGAGCTCCTCGTCGGTGAACGCGATGGCGTGCGCGGCGTTCGGGATGACGTGGATCTTGTCCGCGGGGACGCGCTCGTGCTCGATGAGCACCGCGCGTGACCAGGCGGACGGCACGACGACGGCGTCTGCCCACGGTCCGGTGACCCAGCGGTTGACTACCGCCTGCGTGCCCCAGCGACGGACGCCGCCGATCCGCGCGAACGGCGTCTGCTCGTGGGCGACGACGGCCCGCACGCCACCGAGCGCGCCGAGCGCGGGCGCCCAGAAGTTCGAGCCCCACGAGTGCGCGTGCAGGACGTCCACGCGCTCCCGCCGCAGCAGGGACACGAGCGTGTGCCATTCCCAGAACCGGGCGGTCGACGTCCGGCCCAGCCCGATCCAGCGGACCCCGGCGGCTTCGAGCTCCGCGATCGTCGCCGCGTACTTCGGATGCGTGCGGGCCGACGCGTCGAGCCGGGAGCTGACAACGGTCGACCGCACGTCCGGGCCGAGTCGTATGGCGATCTCCACCGCTGCGCGTTCAGCGCCGCCGCCGGTGACGTAATCGACAAGCGTGACGGCAGCCAGGGGCAAGGCGCCGCCAAGCTACCAGCATCGACCGGTCGCTAGGCTGCCGCGGATGACGCGGGTCGCGTACCTCGTATCGAGGTTCCCGCTCACCACCGAGACGTTCATCGTCCGTGAGCTCGATCGGGTTGCGCAGGTGCAGGACATGGAGGTGGAGCTGCTGTCGCTCTTTCCCCCGGGCGAGCAGATCGTCCACGAGGAGGCGCGTCGCTGGGTTGGCGGTGCCCGCCGCGCCTCGCTGCTGCGCGGCGCCTTTGCCTGTGCGCGTGAGTTCGTCCGAGCACCACGGACCGTGGGACGGATCGTCTCCCGCGTGGTGGTCGACCACGTTGCCGAGCCACGCGTCCTGGCCAAGGCGCTGGTCACCACCGTGCTCGCGTTCGATCATGCGGCGACCGTCCGCCGCCGCAAGGTGGACCACGTCCATGCGCACTTTGCGACCTACCCCGCGCTCGCGGCCTGGGTCATCAGCAGGCTGACCGGCATCGCTTACAGCGTGACCCCGCACGCCCACGACATCTTCGTGTCGCAGCGCGGGCTACGGACGCGGCTGGGGGACGCCGCGGCGGTGGTCGCCGTCTCGGACTACCACTGGCGGTTCCTCCAGCACTTCGGCGCGTCCCCCGACCGGCTCGAGCGCCTGTCCTACGGCCTCGATCTCAACCGCTATGCCTTCGCGCCGCGCGAGCTGCCTGACGCCGGACCGATCGATGTCCTCTGCGTGTCGAGCTTCCGCGAGTACAAGGGCCAGCGCATGTTGCTCAGCGCGCTCGCGCTCGGCGGTCCGGCACTCGAGCGGCTGCAGGTCGAGTTCGTCGGCGCCGGGCCGCTGCTGGAGTCGTGCCGCGCCCAGGCGATCGCGTTGGGCCTCGAAGGCCGTTGCACCTTCTCGGGCACGCGCGACCAGGTCCACATCCGCGCCCGCCTCGCCGTGGCGCACCTGCTCGTCCAGCCAAGCCTGGTGCAGGCCGACGGGGACACCGAGGGACTGCCCAACACGCTGATCGAGGCGGCGGCGTGCGGGGTCACGATGGTGGGGACCCGCGTCGCCGGCGTCCAGGATCTCGTCGAGGAGGACGTCACGGGGTTCCTGGCCGACCCAGCGTCAGCCGAGGATCTCTGCCGTGCGCTCGTCGCCGTGCTCGATCGGCTGGGCGGCGCCGCGACGATGCAGCGCGCCGCGCGCGAGCGGGTGGAGGCTCGGCACGACCTGGACACCCTCGCCACCGCGCTGGCGACGGTGTTCAGGAGCGCGGCGCAAGCACCAGATGCACGGTCCGCACGGCCAGCTCCTCGAGGCTGAACGACTGAAAGCGCCGGGCGACCCGCAGCTCGCGCAGCACCGCGAGATCCTCCGGCGCTCCCGGCTCATCGACCTCCAGCAGCACCTCGAACCCGGCCGCCTCGGCCAAGGCACGGTACTCCGGCGCGCGCAGACGGCTCTGCCATTGGAGGCTTGGATTGACCATCGAGAAGGCGCGATCGGAGAAGCGCAGGAAGTTGTAGGGCGACAGGGACGGCTCGAAGTAGGAGAAGTGGTCCTTGAGGTCGACCAGACAGCTCACGACCCCGTCAGGCGTCAGCAGCCGCCGCATCTCCCGCAGGATCCGGACGATCTCGCCCGGTGGGATGTGCTCGAGCGTCCAGGTGCTGGTCACGAGCTCGAAGCTCGCGTCGGACAGGCCTGTCGCGGCCGCGTCGCATGGCGCCTCGTAGCGGATGCCAAACCGCTCCTCGAGCTCGGCGAGGTCGGTCACGGGCTCGGCGGACGGGCGGCGCAGCGGCAGCTCGGCCGCCGCCTCGAGCTCGGCGTGCCAGTCGTGGAACTTGCGCAGCGTGTCGTTGACGAGCTCGAGCCGTAGGACGGGCCGCAGGTCGACGAGGGTCTGCGCGTCGACGCCCGCGCTCCAACGGACCATGGGCCCGAGGAGGTCGTACCCCGCCCCGAACTCGAATGCCCGCAGGCCAGAGGTCGCGCACCCAGGGCGCAGGTCGATCAACGCGCGCTGATGGCGGGCGTGCTCGGCGACGTGCGCGACGAAGACCGCACCCTGTCGCGGCAGCCGTCCCGTCACCCGTTGCTGCAGCACCGCGTTGACGCGATGCCCGCGCGGCAGCGCGCCGACAACCTGCTGCACCAGCGCCTTGCCGACCCAGCGCGCGTCGGTGCGGACGCTCAAGCCTCGTCGCGCTCCAGTGGGCGCGGCCACGTCTGCAGCGCCGCGCGCCGCGGGAGGTGCTTGGCCAGGCTGAGGAGGAAGCCCACGCCCCACGAGACGTGCATCGTCACGTAGACCACGGGCAGGAAGGGGGTGTGGCGACCGGCGCGCGGCGCGGCACGCGCGGTGATCGCCCCGACGGCCGCGAGGTAGATGGCGGTCGCGGTCCGGCTCGGCCACGAGATCAGCCGCACGGGCACGAGGCTTCCGGCCAGCGCGAGGACCACGCCAACCGACAGCCAACGGCTGCGCGGCAGGCTGCTCGGATGGCGCAGGAAGGTCTTGGCCCGGTAGAAGCCGTAGCGCCCGTACTGACGCGCCAGCGCCCGCGGCGAGTTGCGCGGCACGTACTGGGCGCCCATGTCCGGCCGGCAGACGATGCCGCCGCCGGTGGCCAGGATCCGTGCGGCCATCTCGGCGTCCTGGTTGACGGGCCAGCCCTCGTCCCAGCCGCCGAGGCGGTCGACGTCGGCCCGGCGCCAGACGCCCGTGAAGACGCTGGTGGTCAGCGGGAACTCGTCGTGGGCGTCGCCGTCGACGGCGCCCGGCCACTTGTCGGCCTCGCCACCGCGGCCGATCCAGCTCGAGAGCGCCAACACCACGCGCTCAGACCATGGCCCGTCGCCGACGGGCAATTGCGGGCCCGTGACCCAGACAACGCCGTCGCCGTCGCCGCGCTCGAGCCGGTCGACGCCGCGCTGCAGGTAACGCGCGGGGTAGACGCTGTGGGCGTCCATCCGCGCGATGTACCGCCCGCGCGCCGCGCGCAGCCCGACGTTCAGCCCGGCCGCCGTCCGACGTGCGGGGTTGTCGAGGACGCGGATGCGCGGGTCGGCAGCGGCGAGCCCCTCCAGGATCGCGCGGCTGGCGTCGGTCGATCGGCCGTCGACGAAGAGGAACTCCAGCTGTCCGTCGAACTCCTGGCGCTGCATCGCCTCCGCCGCAACGCGCAGATGGCGCTCCTCGTTGAGGACCGGGATCAGCACCGAGACGCTCACATCGGGCTCGGACCCGGCTCCCTCCTCAGGCATCGCGGGCGACTCTAGCAACGGCCGTTCGGACGGCTGCACCATCGGTCAGCCCTGCCGGGCGGCGAGCAGCGCGCGGCGAATGCTGGGGTCCAGCGGGTTCAGCGCCGCGGCCCGGGCATAGGCGGATCGGGCGGCGTCGGTGTCTCCGCGGCGGGTGGCGAGGTCCCCGAGCAGGACGTAGGGCAGGAAGTTGTGGGGCTCCAGCTCCGTCGCCTCGATCAGGGTGCCACGGGCGCCGCGGTAATCGCCGGCGCGGGCAGAGGCTGCTGCCTTGACCACCAGCGCATCGACGTCTCCGGGCCGCAGCCCCAGGGCGGCCTGGCTGCGATCGATGGCCTTCTGCGGATCCTGGGGCAGCGCGTTGCGCGCATCCTCGAGGAGGAACGTCGCCAGGGTGGTGCGTCCCACGCCGGCGGCGGCAAGGCAGACCGCGACGACGACCGCGGCGGTGATGGCCAGCGGGCGCGAGGAGGCTGTGGTGGCGTCACGGGCCGCCGGCTCGCGGCGCGGCAGGACGACCACCGCGCTGACCAGCGCCACGCAGGTCAAGCCGGGGAGGAGGTGGAGCCAGTCGACGCTGGTCTGCAGCAGCCACCAGGCGAAGGCGCCGAGCCCGGCGACGGCCAGCAGGCGCCGGCGCTCGCTCTGCGCGCGCCACGCTGCGCGACCAACACCAACGGCTGCCGCTCCGAGCGCTGTGAGGATGAGCAGGAGGCCGACCACCCCGGTCTCCGCTGCGGTCTGAAACCACAGCGAGTGCGGCTGGCGCACGTTCTCCTGGGTCTGTCGCAGCTGAAACCAGGAGCGGGGGTAGTTGCCTGCGCCGACGCCGTCGAGCGGGTGGCGCTGGAACACGTCGATCGCCACCCGCCAGTAGTCATAGCGGTTGCCGCTGCCACTGAGCAGCCGCGAGTCGCCTGGTGCGTAGTTGGTGTCCAACGAGGTGAACTGATCCGCTGCATGATCGATGCGGTCGATGGGATTGCCGGCGACGGCGACGGCGCCGATCAGCCCGATGAGCGCTCCCGCGCAGAGGACCGTCGCACCGGCGCGGCGGACCGAGGGTCGTTCCCATGCGGGTCGCAGCGGGGCGGAGGTCAGCCCACCCCAGACGAGCCCCACCACCGCGGCAGCCGACAGCAGTGGGATGAGCGCGTCGCGGATCTCACTCGCGGACGGCGGCGTGGTGATCGGTGCCGCGCCATAGAGGTCGACCAGCGGCGCAGCCACGGCCGCCACCCCGGCGCCGATCACGACGAGCAGCCACGCCCGGCGCAGGCGACCAGGCACGAGCGCAAGAACGAGCACGAGGGTCCCGACCAACGCCAGCACGGCCCCGCGGCTCTGGGTCAGCAGCAGGAGGCCCAGCAGCAGACAGGCTCCCGCAGCCCCGGCTCCGCGGAGCGCGATGATGCGCCCGCGCTCGGCCCAGGCGACGCACGGCCACACCAGGAGGCCGAACGCCGCGGCCTGGCCGTTGATGTACCCCACGGGGTAGGACAGACGCCGGGCGAAGAACTCGTCGACGCCGTTGTGTCCGAGCAGGTGGACGACGAGCACGGCCACCGCCAGGAGTCCGCCCACGGTCATCCCGATCAGCACGACCGTCCGCTCGCGCTCACTGCGTGCCAGCACCAGCGCGAGGCCGACGACCATCGCGTAGAGGGCCCAGCGCTGCCCCTCCACAGCGGCCGCGGCGCTCGACTCGGCCCACCACCCGGAGGCCAGCGACCACGCCGCGAACGCCCCCAACCCCACTACGAGGATGCGGCCCGCGCGCGGCAGCGGCTCGGGACGGAGCACGACGGCGGCGATCAGGACCACTGCGGCGACGATCGCCAGCGGACCCCAGAGCGTCACGTCGTAGAAGCTCTCCCAGCCGGCGCTGACCCCGAGCGCCACGCCGAACGGCGCAAGGACCAGCGACGCGTCGCTGACACGCTGTGATCGAGCAGGATCCAGGGCGACCAGACGCACGATTCGAGAGGGGCGACCGGGGAGGACCGGTGACCGAGTCCGGACCCTAGCGGCCTCCCCGGTTCGGAAGTAGGTGGCTGCTGTCCGCACAACCGATACGGTTGGCGAAGTTTGCATGGCCAGACTGCCAATATCGTTCCCCGATCAATGCGGGAGACGTTCTGAAGGTGCTGCTCGCAGGTGCTCGCCACTGGGGCGGGTGGCTCATCGTCGCGGCCGTTGCGGGGCTCGGCGGCGTGTCCGGTCCGGCTGCGGCAGCCCAGGCGCCGAGCTACCAGCCAGACAGCCCGGCGGGCACCGAGTACGCCATCCCGCTCGATGAGGCGCGCAAGACCGGCAGCGCGTCGGCCGGCGCCGGTGCGACCCGCGGATCTTCTGACGGGGCGACGGGCGGATCAGCGTCGGATGCCAACGACCCGTCGGCGTTGTTCGGCGAGGGCATCGCACCCGCCAAGAGGTCCTCTGCTGCTGCGGGCGCGGCACACAAGCGGTCGAAGACGCCCGTGAAGACCACGCGCGCTGCGTCGGCCGAGCCGCCGACAGCCGGGCCCATCCGGCCTGCCGCCTCCAGCATCTCGGCCACCACGGTCGCGCTCGGCACCGGCGGTCTCGTTCTCGTCTTGGGAGCGGCGCTGACCGGCGTCGCAGTCCTGTCGCGCCGCATGCCCCGGAGCCGCTGATGCCGGTCTTCGAGCGCGAGGTCCAGCAGGCTCAAGGGCGGGAGGTGCAACGCTCGTCGAAAGCTCCGCGCCGACCCGCACTCACCTCCTGGCCCACGGCCGACGTCCTTCGGCGCCGACTGCTGCTCGGCGCCGACGTGGTGGCGGTCCTCTGCGCGACGATGGCCACCGGCACCGCCGCCGGCAGCGCGCTCGAACGGGCCACGGCCACGGCGATCGTGACGCTCTGCGCGGCCGGGTTCGCCAAGACGCTCGGGCTCTATGACCGCGATCACCAGTCGATGCGTCACACCACGGCCGAGGAGGTTCCCGCTCTCCTGAGCTGGACGCTGCTCATCGTCGCCGTCGCCGTCATCACGACACGGATCGTCGGCGGTGGCGAGCCGTCGGTGTTGACGCTCTCGACGCTCGTCATCGCGCTGCTGGGTGCAAGCATCGGCCTGCGTGCTGCCGCGCGCGCGGCCTGGCGCCGATCCACCCCTCCGGAGCGCACGGTCATCGTCGGCACCGGGCCGCTCGAGCGCGGGGTCCGGCGCAAGCTCGAGCTGTTCCCCGACATGCATCTCGAGGTCGTCGCTGTCGTCGACACGACGGCGGCGTCCGACGCCGAGGGCCTGCTGGCCAGCATCGAGGAGACGGCCGGCGGTCAGGTGCAACGGATCGTCATCGCCGCAACGGCGATCGACGAGTGGCTCATCCGCGAGCTCGTGCCCGCCTGTCGCGCTCGCGGCACCAAGCTTGGGATGGTCCCGCCCGCGCGTGGCATGTTCGGCACCGCCGTCCGCCTCGACCACATCGCCGAGCTCCCGGTCCTCCAGTACAACACCTGGCACGTCTCACGGTCCACGGCGATTGCCAAACGGGCCATCGACATCCTTGTCGCCGCTGTCGGTCTGCTGCTCGTGAGCCCGCTGCTGGCCGTGATCGCACTGGCGATTCGGCTCGACTCCCGTGGGCCGGCGATCTTCCGTCAGGCACGCGGAGGACGTGAGGGCAAGCCCTTCACGCTGCTGAAGTTCCGCACGATGGTCCGCGGCGCCGACGAGCGCGTCGGCGAGGTCGTGGACATCGCGTCGCTGGCTACACCGGTCTTCAAGGTGCATGAGGACCCGCGCGTGACCCGCGTTGGACGGATGCTGCGCAAGACGAGCCTGGACGAGCTGCCGCAGCTCTGGAACGTGCTGCGCGGTGACATGAGCCTCGTCGGCCCGCGGCCCGAGCAGCTCGATCTCGTCGCGCGCTACGACGCCGAGGCACGGGCGGTCCGCCTCGGCGTCCGGCCGGGGCTGACAGGTCCGATGCAGGTCTACGGCCGCGGCCGCCTGGACTTCGAGGAGCGGCTGGCCGTCGAGCGTGAGTACGTCGAGAACCTCTCCCTCGGGCGCGACGCACGTCTGCTGGCCTTGAGCGTCGCCGCGGTGGTCCGCGGCACCGGTGCGTATTAGATCGTTCCTGGTCGTGCTCGTCGCCGGGCTGTGCCTGGCGATCACGGCCACCGGGGCGGCCGCACGCGACTCGGCGAAGAAGGGGCTGTGGGCGACCTACGAGCCCAACCCCGAGCTCACCTTCCCGATCTACCGCGACCTCGGCGTCCGGACGCTCCTGCTGAGCGTGAGCTGGGAGCAAGTGGCGCGCGACCGGCCGACCAACGCGCTCGAGCCCAACGACCCGGCGTATCGCTGGCCGGCATCGATCGACGCCGCGATCCGCGTGGCCCCGCAGTTCGGGATGCGCACCATGGTGCGCATCATGTACGCGCCCGGCTGGGCCAATGGCGGGCACGCGCCCAACGTGCCGCCGACGCGTGACGTCGACTACACCAACTTCTTGCGCGCAGCGGCACGACGCTGGCCGCAAGTCCACCTGTGGCAGATCTGGGGTGAGCCGAACCTGAGCCACTGGTGGGCGACGACGCGCTTCACCGGGTATCGCCCACCGCGCACGAAGGCCGAGCTGGAGGGTCCGCGCCGGTACGCCCGCCTGCTCGATGCGTCCTACGGCGTGCTGAAGGCCGAGTCCTCCAGCAATCTCGTGATCGGCGGCAACACGTTCACGGCCGGCGACATCCGACCGCTGTTCTGGATCCCGGCAATGAGGCTCCCGAATGGTCGGCCGCCTCGCATGGATCTCTATGGGCACAACCCCTTCACCGGCCGCAAGATCGACATGGATGCCGGCTCGCTCGGCCCCGGCTATGCCGATTTCAACGATCTCGACACGCTCGGGAGCACGATCGACCGCTACCTGCGACGCGATCGCAGCAAGCCCGGACCACGCCTGTTCCTCTCGGAGTTCACGGCGCCGACGAACGCCAACGACCAGTTCACCTTCCACTTCAGCGAGGCCGGGGCCGCGCGGCAGCTCACCGACGTCCTGCGGGTCGTCCGCGCGAACAAGCGCATCGACACGCTGGGCTACTACACGCTGTACGACGCGCCGGCCCAGCCCGACGGGCGCGAGGACCGTCGCGGGCTCATCGACCCGACAGGTCGCAGGCGCCCGGCGTATGTCGCGTTCCGTGACGGATAGGGTGCGCCTTCCGCGGCCGCTGACCTGACGGCCCGTTGCTCATGCGCATCCTTCTCGGGACATATCAGCTGGACGCGTGGGCCGGCAGCGAGACCTACCTGCTGACGCTCGCCGAGCAGCTCCAGCGCCTCGGGCATGACACCGCGATCTCTGCGCAGGTGCTCGGTGGGGTGGCCGACGAGGCGGCGCGCCGTGGCATTGCTGTGCGCACGGGCGCTCAGCCCGGAGGCGAGCGGCCCGACGCCGTTGTCACCCAAGACGCGGCGACCTCCTATGAGCTCGCCGCGGCCTTTCCGGATGTGCCGCAGCTCTACGTCGCCCACAGCGAGGTCCACGACCTTCAGACGCCGCCCCAGCTGCCCGACCTCGTCCAAGTGGTCGTCGCGATGAACGGGCGCGTTGCCCGGTGGGTCACGGCGACGGCGGCAAGCCCGCCCGTCGTTCGCCTCCATCAGCCGGTCGACCTGGATCGCTTCAGGCCTGCCGGGGCGTTGCCGGCCCGCGCGCGGCGCGCGCTGCTGCTGGGCAACTACCTGGACGGGAGCCGGCGGGATCTGGTGGTGGAGGCGTGCGCCGCGGTCGGGCTCGAGGCACAGCAGCTGGGCGCCCACGTCGGCGCCCCGACCGCCGACGCCGCCTCGGCCATCGCGGGCGCCCACGTCGTCATCGGCCAGGGCCGCGCCATCCTCGAGGCGATGGCCTGTGGTCGCGCCGCTTATGTCTTCGACCAGCGCGGCGCCGGCGGCTGGGTCACCGGCGAGTCCTATCCGGGGCTGGCCGAAGACGGGTTCGCGGGCGTGACGACCCCGGTCGCGCTCGGCGTCGCCGATCTCCGTGCCGACCTCGAGCGCTATGACCCCGCGATGGGCGCGGTGAACCGGGGGCTGCTCAGCGCCCATCACGACGCGCGCCACCATGCGGTCGCGATCGTCGGGCTGCTGCGGGACCTGGCGCCGTCTGCGCCTCGCACCGACGTGGCACTGCGCGAGATGAGCCGGCTGGTGCTGCTGCAGTGGATGGGCTGGAGCCGGGAGCAGGCGTTGGTGCGGGAGAACGCGCTGTTGCGCGAGAGTCGCGATCGCGCGGAGGCCGAGTACGAGGTGCTCACAGGCGTTCACGCTGAGGCCCTCGCCGAGATGGAGCGCACGCGCGAGATCGTCCGGCTGCGCGACGAGCAGCTCCGCAACGCCCAGCGACGACTTGTCGAGCCCGACGGTCAGCGCCGCGGTGGCGCCCTGGGGCCTTTCCGCAGGATTGCTGCGCGATTGCGCCGGCGCCTGGCCAGTCGGTCAGTATCGCGATAACCGCGGGTCGTGGATGAGCGGACGCCACGGCACGAAACGGCCCGCGGCTCAAGATCCGCCCCCGGAAGACCGACGCTCGACGTGGCGGCCGCTCCCGCGACCGACCATTCCCGTTCAGAGGTCTGCCCGTGCTCGCCCGTCTTCTCCCCAAGCTCTCGTTCCGCGCCGCTGCCCGCCTGGCCTGCGTGGCGTGCGTCACCGCCGGGGCGGTCGTCACCGTTGGTGCGCAGAGCGCCGTGGCCGCGACCGCCTACCTGACCTCGTTCAGCGCCGGCTACCATGCCACCGCGGTTGACCTCGTGGCCGGGGCTCCTCCTCGATCGCCAACCCGGACGGCTCGGCCCAGATCGCCATCGCGCCTGACGGCGCCACGGCCTACGTCACCAACTCCAACTCGGGCACGGTCACCCCGATCGACGTCGCGACCGGCGCACTCGGCACGCCCATCACCGTCGGTGGCTACCCCTACGGCATCGCGATCGCGCCAGACGGGGCGACCGCGTACGTCACCGACATCATTGGCAACATCGTGACGCCGATCGACTTGGCGACGCACACCGCCGAGCCGGCGATCCACGGTGTCAGCGACGACCTGACCATCATCGTCACGCCCGACGGGAGCACCGCGTACGTGGCAACCGGGCAGAACGACACGGTGACCCCGATCGATCTGGCGACGCGCACGGCAGGTACCCCGATCGCCGTCACCGGGCATCCCTACTCCCTCGGGATCTCCACCGACGGCAAGACGATCTACGCCGCGCTGGCGAGCGACGCGGCCGTGACGCCGATCGACGTCGCCGCCCAGACGGCTGGAACGCCGATCGCCCTTCCGGGAACGACACCGGTCACCTTCGCCAATACTCCGGATGGCAGAACGATCTATGTCATCGGCAGTGAGGGCTCACTGACGCCGATCGACACGGCGACCAACATCGCTGGGCCCGCCATCGCGCTGACCGGCGGCTCGACGGTGGCGGCGATCTCGGCTGATGGCCTGACCGCCTATGTCGCCTCAGACAACCACCTCGTGCCGGTCCGGCTCTCTGACGGCAGCATCGGCCCGCCGCTTGCCCCGCTGGTCGACACCGCCTGGGGCATCGCGATCCCGCCTGCCCACGCGCCCACCGCCGCGTTCGCCGCCATTGCCGGCAAGCCGGGTGAGGCGACCAGCTTCGACGCCTCTGCCTCGACGGCGACGACCGATGAGCCGATCACCCACTATCGCTGGGACTATGGCGACGGCACGACCGAGACGGCCTCTACGGCCACGAGCCACCACACCTACAGCAGGGCCGGTGACTTCACCGCCACGCTGACCGTGAACCCGGCGGGCTGTCCCGGCGGCGCCGTGTCCAACGGTCAAAGCCTGATCTGCGCCCCCGGCGGCGCGCCGAAGGTCACCCACAACGTCCACGTCGAGGCGCCGTCCACGTCGGTGCCCGCGAAGCCGACCACACCGGAGGCCACGACGCCGACAACATCTCCGGCCACCCCCGTGCGGAAGGCCGCCATGCTCGACCCGGCCACGCCGACGAGCCTCGCCGTCGGTGCTTCACGGTCGGTCGTGCTGCCGATCGTCTGCCCTTCGAGCGTGACCTGCGCGGTCCGAGGCAGCGTCAGCACCACGGCCGGTGCGCTGCTCGGCCGTCCCGATAGGACTCGCAAGGCACGCCATTACGCGTTCAGGCTCTCCGGGCTGTCGGTGGCCGCCGGCGCCAAGCGCACCGTCAAGACGAAGCTCAGCGCATCCTTCCTGCGCTCTGCGCGCCGGCATCACATCACGAAGATCCATGCAGCACTCAAGCTTGTCACGCGACTGCCCGACGGCACCGTCCTGGCCTCGCGGCAGATCGTGACGCTCAGCATCCCCGCCGCGTCGTAGGGGACGCGGCGGGTTCCGGTACTTGGTCGCGGTCGTCGGTGCCGCCGCGATCGACTCAGCGGACCGTCACGGTCCGCCTCGCCGTCGCCAGGCCGGCGGCCTCGTCGAGCAGCAGCACGTCGACCTTGACGCGCGCGCCACGCGGGACGCGGCCGACCGTGACCGGCAGCGAGAAGCGGCCCTTCTTGACCTTGGCGCCGCGCAGCGTGGCGGTCTTGCGGCGGATCGTCTTGCCGCCCTTGACGACCGTGACGCTCGCGACGAGCAGCGGCGAGCTGCCGCGCTTGGTCACACGACCGGTGACCGTGAGCTTGCTGCCCTTGCGCTTGGCCTTGACCGAGCCGACCGCGACCTTGCTGCTCGTGCGCAGCTTCACGGTGCCCGACCGCACGACCTTGCCGGCCTTCGTCTTGACCGTGTAGCGCACGCCACCGGCAAGCTGGCTCCAGGACTTCGGCTTGAGCTTCGAGGCGCTGGTTCTTGCCGAGCACCATCGGCGCGGTCTGCACCGTGCCGGGCAGGCCCGCGCCGACCGAGCCGAGCGTGATCGTGGCCTTGGTCGCCGCGCCGTCGTGGGCGATCCGCAGCACGCCACCGCCGAGCTCGGCCTCGTCGCCGCCGCCCTCGCGCGCCGTCGTGGCGATGGTCGCCGTGCGCGTCGCCTTGCCGGCCTTGGCCTTGAGGTCATAGGTGACGCCCGCGCTCGACGCGCCCGTCTCGAACCCGAGCGCCGCCTGGCCGGGACGCACGGTCACGTGGTCGACCTGCCCGGGCTTGGTGTCGACGCCGCGCACCGATGCGTCGTTGCCGGCCAGGGTGCTCGAGTCATACGAGCCCTTGCCGGTCCCGCGGATCGTGAGCTCGTACTCGTGGCCCTTGGCCAGGTCGTACTTCGGGGCGGCGCCGTTGCCACTCAACGAGGGCCGCAGGTCGACGTTCGAGCCGTCGACCGGCACGCCGTCGCTGTCGAGCTGCGCCTTGCCGCCGACGTCGATCCCGCTGACTGCCGCCGGTGACGGGCCACCGGAGGACGAGAACAGGCTCGACAGGGAGAAGTCGCTCGGCAGCTTCGCGTCGTCGGGCGGGATGTTCGGGTTGACGACGAGCGTCGAGTTCGGACCCATCCAGCCGACGCTCGCGCCCGACCAGCTGCCGTCGGCCGCGACGGTGATCTCGCTGCGCGTCAGCGCGTCGGAGCGCGTCTTGGCGTCGGTCTGCTCGAACTGCTGGTAGGGGATGTTCGAGTCGTAGATCTCGAGGATCATGCCGCCGTCGCCGGTGTCGCGCTCGCCGTAGGCGAGCACCTCGTGACCCTTGTCGCCCTGGCGGATCGAGACCAGCGCCGCGCCCTGCTGGGCGATCAGGTCCTTGAGGAGCTTGCGCTCGTCGGCCGGCGACTGGTTGCGGCCCCTCGCGTCAGCCGCCAGGAAGCTCTTGTCGTTCTGCGCGACGAACCAGCGGACGACTGCCTTCTTGATCGCCGAGTCCGGATAGACGAGGAGATCCCACGCGCGGTTGGCGCCCGACGCGTAGTTGGCGAACTTCTCACCGGTCGAGTATCCCCGGAAGCGCGCGGACATCGTCGCGTAGCCGAAGCAGAGGCCCGTGCCGGCTTCGACGTCGGTCTTGAAGGTGTCGTAGTAGTCGCTTGCCACCGGGTCGTGCACGCAGAAGACGAAGCACGCCTCGGTGTCGTCCGTGCCGAAGGTGTGCTCGAAGTCGTCCCAGCTGTAGGTGCCCTTGCTGCCGCCGTCCGAGCTGTTGGAGATCTCGAAGCCGTACTGCTGGCGGTACTCGCGCACGTTGATGGTCGGCGTGCGCGCCATCTCGACGCCCTTGTTGTTGAGCGCCCGGATCGGCCCGGTGACGGCCGACGCCGGCAGGTTGAGGATGTACTCGTCGTACTGCTTGCCGTTGATCTCCTCGGTCTCGTAGGAGCGGATGCCCCAGGTCTGATCGAGGGCGTCCTTGAACGTGACGGGGCAGTTGGCCGGGAAGTTGCCGATCACGCGGATCGTCGAGCCGCCGTCGCGCAACGGCAGCGCCGGGTTGAGATCGGGCGCGCTGTCGATCGTCAGGCGGTCGCTGATCCAGTTCTGCGACAGCGTGACCTTCGAGGCGCCGTACGGGTCCATCTCGATGTTGAAGGTGCCGCTGCCGTCCGCCGTGCCCGGGTCGAGGATGTAGGAGAAGGGATAGGTGCCGTTGCCGCTCGGGTAGATCGACGAGCCGTCGGTCTGGGAGTTCAGCCTGTCGAGGCCGCTCGTGGAGAGCGTGCCGCCGAAGTTGAAGGACGTGTAGCCGCTGAAGTCGCCACGCACGTTGACGCTGTCGGTGAACTTCTGCTGGCCACAGCCCGGCACGAGCCGCAGCGGCGACCGGCCGCCCGTCGCGAAGTAGAGCGCGGTCTGCCCGTTGATCGTCTGGATCAGGCCGGTCGTGTTGATCCCGGTGCCGGCACCGCCACCGCCGGACGCGCTCACGGTGAGCTGCTGCGAACCGGTGAACGGGCTCTTGGCGGTGACGTGCAGCGTCGCCGGATCCGTCCCGGTCACCGACGACGGGCTGAACGAGGCGGAGGCGATCGACGACGGCAGCGTGCCGACCGCCAGGCTGACCGGCCCGTCGGACCCGTTGTAGCGCCGCACGCTGACCTTGGCGTCGACGCTGCTGCCTTCGACGACGTCGACGGTCGGCGTCTGCATCGCCACCGTGTACTTCTTCGGCGGCGGCGTGGGATCGACCGTTGCCTGGAGGTCGTCGATCCAGACGCCACCGGAGTCGCTGTAGTCCATGGGGTCGCCGTAGACCTGGATGCCGATGATCCCGCCGTCGGCCGCGTGGCTGTAGGAGGTTCCGACGCTGCGCACGGCGTTCGGCGCCAGCGAGAAGGTCTCGGTGTGCAGGACGGCGTTGCCGATCGCGTAGTACTTCACGGTCACGTTCTGCGTGTTGGACGTGTGCTGCGTGATGTTGAAGCTCGCCTGGCGACGCTCGACCGCGAACTCGATCGCCGTGTTGAACCGGCGGTCGGGGAACTCGTTGGAGCCCGTTCGGCAGTCGATCGCGAGCGCGGCGCCGTTCAGCTTGCCGGCCTGGACGAACGGGCTGCCGCAGGTCTGGAACGTCGGCAGCGTCGGGAACCCGAACGTCGAGGCGCTGCCGAACCGCACCCCGTCGCTGCCCGAGAACTGGTCGTTGATCGTCGTGAAGTCCGCGATCCCGGAGAACGTGAGGTTGGTGTCGGCCGCCGATGCCGTGGCCGGCGCGCAGAGCGCGAGCACCGCGCCCAGGAGGAGCAGACGGCGCATCACTTCTTCACCTTCACGATCGTGATCGTCAGGACCTTGGCGGCTGTCGGCTTTCCGTCGGCGCCGACCGCCTGGACGGTGACGCGGTGCGTGCCGACCGCGAGCTTCTTGGATCCGAGCACGCCGGTCAGCGCGATGTCAGCCGTCCCGGCCGGCAGGGACTTCGTGATCGTGCCGTCCTTGGAGTAGCGCGTGCAGCGCGTGCCCTTCTTGGCGCCGACCTTGCACTTGCCCTTGACCTTGCGCCCGGATCGGGCGCGCTCGAAGGTGACCGTGACGGCCGCCGGCGCGCTCAACCGCAACGAGAGACTCGCCCCATGCCTGCTGTCGGGCTTCTTGCCGGTGGCGACCACACCGAACTTGCTCTTGGACACCGAGACGCGATCGAGGATCAGCTGGGCGTTCCCGGTGCCGCCACCGCCGCCGCGAGGCGTGTCGGTCGGCGGCGTGATCGGCGTCACCCCGACCCCGGGCGGGTCGGCCACCACGACGGCCTTGAACGCCGTCGCCGACGCGCCGTCGGCATCGGTGACCGTGATGGTCACGCCATAGGTCCCGCCCTGCGTGTAGGTGTGCACGCCGTTGAGGCCCGACTGCAGGGGCGTGCCGTCGCCGTAGTTGATCGAGCCGTTGAGGATCCATCCGTCGGGGTCGGCGGAGCCCGTGCCGTCGACGGTGACCTGCGGACCGGAGACCGATGCCTTCAGCGCGGCCGTCGGGGCGGTGTTCGTCGCGAGGTCGCGGACGTAGACGTCCTCGCCGTCGGTCCCGGTCGTCGTGTCAGCGGGGTCGAAGTTCGTCGACAGCGAGTCGAAGGCGATGTAGCGACCGGTCCCAGGGCTGATGTCGACGCCGTGGACCGTGCTGTTGCCGGCGACGCCGTCGCTGGAGATGTCGACTCGCGACACCCCGCCCGCGCACCGGTCGCGCAGGCGCAACGAGGTCGATCCACTGGCCAGGAACCCCACGCGACAGCCGTTGGCGGAGATGTCGGGGAAGTAGCCGGTCGGCGTCACATCGGAGACGACCTCCGTGCTGCCACCGCCGCAGCGGTCCTTGACGAAGTCGTTGGGGGCCGTCGTCTGGCCCGCGACGAGGCTGATCACGTTCGAGTAGAACGCCACCAGGCAGCCGTTGGCGCTGACCGATGGGTAGTTCGAGTCGGCGTTGCCCTGCTGGCCGGCCGACGTCGTGCTGACGCGCTCGATCGCCCCGCTGTCGAGGTTCTTGATGACGACGTCCTTCATCGTGCCGTTGGTGTCGGTTCCCGACACGAGATCGGTCGCGTTCGTCGAGAACACGACGTGGTGGCCGTCGCCTGAGATGTTGAAGTACTCGCTTGTCGTGTTGCCGCTCGGGAGACCGCCGTCAGCCTTTGTGGAGACCAAGCGGACCTGGTTGGTGTTGGCATCCCACCAATAGATCCGCTTGGACGACGGCGAAGGCGTGAAGAGCGAGAACACGACCCGTGAGCCGTCAGCGCTGACCGACGGCGTGTCGTCCTCGGCGTCGAGCGACCCGTCGGACGGGAGCGGCACCACCGACAGCGACTGCGCGACGCGGTCGTAGCGGTAGACCCGGGGTCCGCTCGCGCCGGGTACGAGCGTGTTCCCGTCGAAGAGGAAGTACACGTAGTGGCCATCGGCCGAGATCGCGGGGGAGTAGCTGTAGAGGTTGCCCTGCGCCCCCGCGTTGCTGACGCTGATGCGCTTCGTCTCACCGGTCTTCCGATCCCGCAGGAAGACGTCGGAGAAGCCGTTGGTGTCGTTCGGGACGAGGTTCGTCGCCTCAGACCAGAACGCCACGAACCGTCCGTCGGCGCTGACCACGCCTTCGCCCGAGCGATGGTTTCCCACCACGCCGGTCGAGCTCACGCTGACGAGCGAGGTGGTCGCGGGGCCGGCGTGCGCGGCTTGGGCCGACAGCAACGTCGCGGCCCCGATCGTGATGGCGGTGAGCAGGTTGCGGCGACGACGAGTCGGCATATGGGGCGCAGAATCCCACATCCGCCCGACGACGACCGAACGTCGGGGTTCTGGACGGATAAACGCAGGGGTAACCCCTGACGTCCGTCCAGGGCCACGCGCACTAGCGTTGCGCGACCACCGGCACCGGGGCCTTGGCCTGTTCAGGCTTGGTCGATCCGCTGAGACCGACCGTCGAGACCAGCGTCGCGACCACGAACAGCCCGATCGTCGCGCGACGCAGACGCCGCGGCGTCAACCACGTCCAACCCTGGCTCTGAAGCCACGCCCGCGCGCCACTGGCTCCCGCCATCGCCGTCATCGCGCACCCGGCACACATGCATACAAGCCTAACTCCGACGCAGAAAGACCCGCCGGAGCGGGTCTTTCGTACTGATGGAGCCAGGGGGGCTCGAACCCCCGACCTCCTGCATGCCATGTATGAGCGTGCGTTGCCGGGTACTTCCGTGGCCGACCTATGCCACTGATTCCAGGGGTTCCGGTCCCTCGGCCGTAGGCGTCTGCTGCGCCTTGCTGCCGGGTGTCGTTTCCACGCGCGTTTCCATCCGGTCTGCGCGCGGAGCGTAGAGATGGTGCAGTCTCGGCTTACGAAGCGGCCGAAGTCTCAGTGCGCAGCGCGTGCTCCGTCGAGGTCGGGTTTTGGCCGGGTACGCGTGCATCGAGTTCGGCGTCGAGCGCGTCGCGCTTTGAGATGCGATATCCGCAGTATCCGTGGCCTCGCTTTGGGCGAGACGGTGGAGGGTCTCGTTGCGCAATAGCAGCGCGCCTCCGCTTTCGGCGTCTCGATCGCGCTGGTTGTGAATCTGGGTTGACCCCGTCGCTCAGGCTCTGCGCTCTGGTGTCGTTATGCGTCGCGCCGCCGTGTCGTCCGGCCTCGGAGTAGACGCTCGAGGTCGAAGAAGTCCTGCAGGCCCAGGCGGAACGGATATTTGGCTTGGAATTCGACCGCTCCTCTTGTGAAGAAGGACGTCGTCGCGATGACGCCCGCGCTGGCGTCCTTGTCGACTACCGTGCCGTAGAGGTGTCGCACGATCCCGACGCCTACAGGTCGGTCCTCGCGGTACCTCTTGCAGTCGACGATGGTGAGCCGTCGCCCAAGTGCGGTATGTTGAACAACATAGAGGTCCACTCCACCGTCAGCTGAGGGCGGAGTGAGTTCGACAGTAAAGCCTTGGCGGGCGTAGAGTTCTGCCACTAGTTCCTCCAACTGCCTTGGTTCCAGCCTGTACATCAGGCGTGGGTTGTGCGCGAGGAACTCGACTAGGTCGTTGTTAACTGCTTGAATCTTGACGTCAATCGTATTGAGCGATGCGCCGCGAACTACCCACACCGGCACGCCGCGGCCAACGAAGACGCAGTCACCGTCAGTCAGGGGGATTGGGTCCTTGCCGATCCGGGTCGACTCCGTTGTGCCGTTGAGATACGACTCTCGCCGCGTCTCGTTCCGGACAAAAAGGCCGTCGTCGGATCGTTCGACCAGAACTTCCGCTTGGCCGGCTGCCGAGCCGATCCGGGCACCGCGCCAATTCCCCACGTAGGTACGCCCGTTGACTAGCGGGGAGACGCGGACCTCTGGCTCGCTCTCTGGACGGAAGAAGTACCCGCCCCGGTATCGATAGACGAGGAAGTCCGTCGGGACGGCCGCTTCGTTCGTAACGAGCTGATTGCGGGTCTCGCTCACCCATGTAGGTGGCGCGGCTGAGACCGGCACATCAAGGACGAACGCGATGGGCGTCAGCGCGTCTTGCCGGCCACACGCGGGGCACGCACGCGAGCCGGTGAGCTTACGACCATCAACTCGCTTGGCGCACCACTCACAGCGGAACGATACGGTCGCCGAGTCTCCTGGCATTCGGGCGATCCTAGCCAGAGCTCACCAAGCTAGCTAATCCTACTCATCGCGTTATAAGCGCCGGGGCGTCACTGCACTGACCGCTCGGGAGTGCCGTCGGGGCGTCGACACGCCCGCTCTCTGCTGTGCTGATCGCCAGCCGAGCCTCGAACGTCACCGACGGTTCGCGGCCCCGGCCTCGCGTCGCGAGCTTCCATCTTGGTCCGGAGCGCCTCGCGTCGCTTGTCCGAGAAGTGTCTGCGATAGATGCGCGCGGTAACGACGCTGTCCTTGTGGCGGAGCAGGTCGCGGGCTTCTTCAACGTCTTCGCAGTCCATCGCGGCCGTGTGACGCAGGGCGTGGCAGTCGGGCAGCGGAGGGAGGTCTCGACGCCGCTTCCGGTTTGGGATGTAGTTGCCGCGGCTGTCGATCCGAAGCGCATCGTACGTCCGCAAGATGCTGGAGCGGTCCTCGGCGTCGGTGGGCCAATCGCCGAGTCAGTTCGTCCGAGAGGCGATCCTGCTCCGCTGCGCAGTCGCTGGCGGCGAGGTCACCGACGAAATTCGTCGGATCGCCACCGAGTTGCGCAAGTAGTCGGGGCAAGCCTCGCGCGTGGCGGCCACGGTGGCGTGGCCCGAGGGCCGCTGACGTTCGTTCTGTTTGAGCGCTCTTCGACCTGGTTGAAGGCTGCCCGTTTCCATCGTGTTCCCACAACGGCCTTTCAGACGAGCGACGGAACACGCTCCAGAACGCAGAAAGACCCGCCGAAGCGGGTCTTCCGTACCGATGGAGCCAGGGGGGCTCGAACCCCCGACCTCCTGCATGCCATGCAGGCGCTCTCCCAGCTGAGCTATGGCCCCAGGTCGCCAGCCATCTTAACAGCAGCGGAGTCCTAGCGGCGACCGGGCAGGAACTCCGGGATCTCGAAGTCGTCGTCGCCACGCTTGTGGCTGATGACCGGCGATGGCTTGGACGCAAAGCCGGGGGAGACCGACGACGAACCGTCTCCGCGTGAGGCTCGTGGCGCCGAGTCGATCCCGCCCGCCGGCGCGGCCTGATCGAGATCCGCCGTCAGCCGCGCGTGCGCGAGCTTGACGTCGTTGAGCAGCCGCTCGGCGTTGCGGTGCAGCGAGTCGCTCAGCTCTTGGAGATGCCCCGACAGCGTCGTCCCATCGTGCAGCACGTCGCGCGCCGCGCCATGCGCCTCGGCGATGATCTCCCGCGCAGCGCGCTTGGCGTCATCGCGTGTCTCCTCGGCATAGGCGTCCGCGGCGGCCCGCACACGCAGCGCCTCTTCGCCCGCCTCCGCAACTGCCGCTGCCTTGCGCGCCTCGGCCTCGGACCGCGTCTGCGCCGCACGCTCATGGATCAGCCGCACGCCCTCGCGCGCCTCGGCCTCGATCGCCACCGCCTCCCGGCGCGCCGCATCGACCAGCTCACGTGCCTCGGTCTCCGCCGCCTCGACCCGCAGATCAGCCGCGCGATCGGCCTCGGCGATCCGCTCGCGGACCTTCTCCTCGGTCTTCAGCCGCAGGTCCTCGGCAGCGCGCTCGGCGGCCTCGACGATCGCGGCGACCTTCGACGACGCGACGGAGATCTCGCTCAGCGGCCGCGCGGTGCCCAGCGACGCGAGCAGCTCGTCGAGCTCGGTCCGCTCGGACTCTGCGGGCTGATCCTCCATGGGCGTCATGGTAGGTCCGTCACTCGCGCGCGCACGCAAGATGCCCGTCAGGCGTCAGGCCTCGGTGACCTCGACCCGCAGCCGCGGCTCGCCGACATCCTCGGGCCAGACGTCGTGGCCCTCGAGGTCGCGCAGGTTGCGCAGCGCCTCGTCCAGCGTGTGGCCCAGCTCCTCCTCGGCGACCTCGCGCGCGTCGCGGCCCGGCTCGCGCCAGACCAGCGAGTGCACGAACTCGTGGTCGTGCTCGTCGCCGATCGCGATCCGGACCTCGAACCACAACGGCTGCCAGCCGCGCTCGGCGAGCCGCGCCGACCCGGGATTGCGCTCCAGGCCCTCGGTCACTTCCACGGTGGTCGGGTCGCGCAGCAGCGCGTCGACGGTGACGGTCTCGCCCACGGCCGGGATCGTACGAGCTTGCCCGCAGATCGGCGCCCGGGACCGTCGCTGTAGCCTGCGGCCCGTGGCCGAGCATCGTTACGACCCGCTGGAGATCGAGCCCCGCTGGCAGCGGGTCTGGGCAGACGAGCGCACGTGGGAGGTCTCCAATGAAGAGGCCCTCGACGCGGGCGAGAAGTCCTATGTCTTGGAGATGCTCCCGTACCCCAGCGGGGAGCCGCACATCGGCCACCTCAAGGTCTACTCGGTGGGTGACGCGGTCGCGCACTTCCACCGCCGCACCGGCCGCCGCGTCCTGCACCCGATGGGCTACGACGCCTTCGGCCTGCCGGCCGAGAACCACGCGATCCGCACCGGGCAGCACCCGCGCGTCTCGACCGAGCAGGCGATCAAGTCCTTCCAGAAGCAGTTCCGGGAGTGGGGGATCTCGATCGACTGGTCGCGCGAGCTGGCGACCCACGAGCCGTCGTACTACCGCTGGACGCAGTGGATCTTCCTGCAGCTCTTCGAGCGCGGGCTGGCCTACCGCAAGGACGCCGCCGTCAAGTGGTGTCCCAACGACGCGACCGTCCTGGCCAACGAGCAGGTCGTCGACGGGCGCTGCGAGCGCTGCGGCCACGAGGTCGAGGTGCGCCAGCTCGAACAGTGGTTCTTCCGGATCACCGACTACGCCGACCAGCTTGTTGATGACCTTGACAACATCGCCTGGCCTGAGCACGTCAAGACCATGCAGCGCAACTGGATCGGACGCTCCGAGGGCGCTGAGGTCACGTTCCGCTGCGAGGAGTTGAACATCGACTACCCCGTCTTCACGACGCGGCCGGACACGCTCTTCGGTGCGACGTTCTTCGTGATGGCGCCCGAGCATTCCGACATCGAGCGGCTGATCGCGGGGACAGGTCGCGAGGAGGAAGTGCGCGCGTACGTCAACCACGCGGCGGGTGAGTCGATCGAGGACCGCGGTGACGCCGAGAAGCCCAAGACGGGCGTCTTCCTGGGGCGACATGTCGTCAATCCCGTCAACGGCGAGCTGCTGCCGATGTACGTCGCCGACTACGTGTTGATGGAGTACGGCACGGGCGCGATCATGGCGGTGCCCGCCCACGACGAGCGGGACTTCGCCTTCGCGAAGGCCTATGACCTGCCGATCAAGCGCGTGGTCGCCGATCCCGAGGGCGGCGACGAGCTGCCGTTCACCGGCGACGGCCCGCTGGTCAACTCGCATCCGGACTTCGACGGCTTGTACAAGGCCGAGGCGGTCGAGCGGATCGTCGACTGGCTTGATCGCGAAGGCAAGGGCAACAAGTCGGTCAACTACCGGCTGCGTGACTGGCTGCTGTCGCGCCAGCGCTACTGGGGATGTCCGATCCCGATCATCCACTGTGACAAGTGCGGGATGGTCCCGGTGCCCGACGCCGACCTGCCGGTCGTCCTGCCCGACATCACCGACTACAAGCCCAAGGGCAAGTCGCCGCTGGCGGCGGCCGAGGACTGGGTCAACGTCCCATGTCCGTCCTGTGGGGGCGCTGCCCGGCGCGAGACCGACACGATGGACACGTTCGTCGACTCCTCGTGGTACTTCCTGCGCTACACGGACTCGCACAACGACGCGGCCGCGTGGGATCCGGCGGTCCTGGACCACTGGATGCCGGTGGACCAGTACATCGGTGGCGTCGAGCACGCGATCCTGCACCTGCTCTACGCGCGGTTCTTCATCAAGGCCCTGCGCGACATGGGGCACTTGAAGGCCGACGAGCCGTTCGCTCGGCTGTTCACCCAGGGGATGATCACCAAGGACGGGGCGAAGATGTCCAAGTCCCGGGGCAACGTCGTGTCGCCGGCGTCGATCGTCGACCGCTTCGGGTCCGACACGGCCAGGGCCTACATCTTGTTCATCGGCCCGCCGGATCAGGACGCGGACTGGTCCGAGAGCGGCGTCGAGGGCATGTACCGCTTCTTGGGGCGGTTGTGGCGGACGTCGGCGCTGGCCGCTGAGGAGCTGCCCGACGACCCGCTGCCGGATGAGTTGAACGCCGATGCCTCGCGGATCGTCCGCAAGGCGCACTGGGCGATCGACAAGGTCACCAACGACATGGACCAGCGCTTCTCGTTCAACACGGCCATCGCCGCGGTGCGCGAGCTGTTCAACGAGGTGACGGCGGAGAAGCGCGGTGACGCGGACCCCGGGTCGGTGCGCTTCGCGCTGGCGACCGCGTCGTCGCTGCTGTTCCCGTTCGCGCCGCACGTGACGGCCGATGCCTACATGTTGCTGACCGGCCGGCGCGTGTGGGAGGAGCCGTGGCCGGCGGCGGACTCCGCGTACCTGGAGGCCGACACCTTCGAGCTGGTCGTGCAGGTCAACGGCAAGGTGCGCGACCGCGTCGAGGCGCCGACGGGCGCGTCGAAGGAGGCGCTGCTGGAGCTGGCGCGCGCGCTGCCCAATGTGGTGGCGCACGTGGACGGCAAGGACGTCATCAAGGAGATCGTCGTGCCGGGCAAGCTGGTCAACGTGGTGGTGCGCGGCTGAGGCCGCGCAGCTGCTCCACGAAATCGTCACAGCACGCGCGTCCCGCGTGTGAGGGTCCGGCCTAGGTTGGCCGGATGCCCGACCTCAGCCGCTCCGAGCTCGCCGCCTACGCGGCGTGCGTCGTGTTGGTGGTGTTGCTCGGGTGGCGGGTGCTGCGGTCCGACGGAGCGGCCTCGACCGCGCCGGTGGCGCGCGGCGGTGCGACAACCACGGGAGCTTCGGATGCTCCGTCCGTGTCGGTCGCGCCCGCGCGCGACGGCAGCGCGGTCGTGCACGTCGTGGGCGCGGTGCGCCGACCGGGCGTCTACCGGCTGCGGCTCGGCCAGCGCGTGGAGGATGCGATCCGCCGCGCGGGCGGAGCGCGTGGGAACACGGATCTGCAGGCCATCAACTTGGCGGCGAAGATCGCCGACGGTCAGCAGGTGGTGGTCCCGCGTCGTGCGGCTGCCGGAGCAGCTACGGGTGGCGGCGGTGTGGGCGCGGCGGTCTCAGGCGGTGGCACCGCGTCGTCGGCGCCCATCAACCTCAACTCCGCCACGGCCGAGCAGCTCGACACCCTCGACGGCGTCGGCCCTGCCACGGTGCAGAAGATCCTCGAGTACCGCGCGCAGCACGGCGGCTTCTCCTCCGTTGACGACCTTGCTCAGGTCTCGGGGATCGGGCCGAAGAAGTTGGAGGCGTTGAAGGCGCAGGTGACGGTGTGAGGGGCGCGGCCCGTCGTCGGCGGCGGCGCGGGTGATGGTGTGAGTGGCCATGGCCCGTCGCGGGCGGCGCTGGTAACGGCGGCGGCAGATCGCATGCGTCCGCGCGTGGCGTTCTGGCGGAGCGTCGTAGCTGATCAGGGGACGCGTCATCCGCGACATCTGCTGCTGGCGGTGCTTGTGGTCGGCCTGTTGCTGGGGCCGCGGGCGCCCGCGTCGGTCATTGCCGTCATCGCGCTGGCCGTCGCGTTCGGGGCACTGACGCTGCCGGTCGTGCGGCGTCCCGTCGCGGCGCTGGCGCTGGCCGTCGCGCTGCTCGGCGCAGCATGGGTGGCGCAGGCGCGCACGGTGGGGCTGGAGCGGACCCATCTGGCGGTGAGCTTCGGGCAGTCGGTGACGGGTGAGGCGACCGTGCTGGCGCCGCTGCGGACTGACGCTTATGGTGGCCGCCGCGCGCTGGTCCGCTGGCGTGGGGAGCCCGTGCTGCTGCGGGTGCCGAGCTGGATGGTGTCGGGCGACCGGGGCTCGGGAGGGACGGCGGCTGGAGAGCCTTCGGCTGGGATGGTGTCGGGCGACCGGGGCTCGGGAGCGACGAGGGCCGGAGAGCCTTCGGCTGAGAAGTCGTCGGGCGAGCCTGCGTCGGGTACGACGGCGTCGGGTGGTGAGGTCGACGTCGATGCCGCGCGGGTCGGCGACATCGTCGTCGTGCGCGGGCGTCTCCGGCCGCCTGACCTTGCCGGTCAGGCGGTGCACGCTCACGCGACGCTTCGCGCCACCGAGCTGAGCCGGACCGGTCGCCGGCGTGGGGGCGTCCTCGGTGTCGTGGACGGCGTGCGCCGCCGCGCCGAACACGTTCTTGATGGACATCTTCCGGCGACAGAGGCGGCGTTGCTGCGCGGGATGGTTCTCGGCGACGACGCCGCGCTGCCCGAGGATCTGCGCGACGCCTTCAAGGCCGCGAGCCTGACGCACCTCACGGCGGCATCCGGTCAGAACATCGCGCTGCTCGCCGCGCTCGCGTTCGGGCTGTGCGTCGTGGCCGGGGTCGGGATCCGCGTGCGCTGGATGCTCGTCCTGGCGCTGATCGTGCTCTACGTTCCGCTGGCCGGTGGCGGGCCGTCGATCCAGCGTGCCGGGGTGATGGGGGCCGCGACGATCGCAGCCGCGCTGGCCGGCCGACCCGCATCGCGCTGGTACGCGCTGCTGCTCGCGGCGGCGGCGACGCTCGTCCTGGACCCTCGCGCCGCGGCGGACGCCGGCTGGCAGCTGAGCTTCGTGGCGGTCGTCGGGATCGCGACCATCGCGGCGCCCGCGCGCGAGCGGCTGCAGCGTGGTGGGTTGGCGGCACCGGCCGCCGAGGCCGTCGCGGTGACGCTCGCAGCGACGGTCGCGACCGCGCCGCTGATTGCCATCCACTTCGATCGCGTGTCGCTCGTCGCGTTGCCGGCCAACGTCCTCGCGACGCTTGCCGTCGCGCCGATCATGTGGCTCGGACTCGCTGCGGCGGCACTGGGCCAGCTCACGCCAGCACTCGCCGTCCCGTTGGTGGTCGTCACCGGTCCGCTGCTCGGGTACCTCGTCGGCCTTGCCCGCTTCGCGGCCGGGTTGCCCGGCGCACAGGTGGCGCTGCCGCTCTCGGCACTGATCGTGCTCTGCGCACTGGCCGCCGTCCTCCTGACGGCGCCGATGGCGGAGGACTTCGTAGGTGCCCCGCATCGTCGACGCAGCCCGCGCGAGTGGCTCGCCGCGCGTCCAGGACACTCAACCGCGGGCGGGCTGCGCAGCGGCCGCCGTCGCGCCCTGCTCGCCGCGGCCATCCTCGTCGCCTTCGCCGCCGCGTTCGGTCCCGCGCTCATCCCACCGCGCACGCTCGCGCCGCCACCCGCCGGCACCCTGCGGGTGACCGCGTTGGACATCGGTCAGGGCGACGCGACGCTGCTGCAGGCCGGTGGCCACGCGATCTTGGTCGACGCCGGGCCTGCCGGCGACGGCATCGCGCGCAAGCTCGACGCCGCAGGGGCTCGCCGGCTCGACGCGCTGGTCGTCACCCATCCACAGGCCGACCACGACGGCGGCGCACCCGCGGTCCTCGCGGCACTGCCGGTCGCCATGCTCCTCGACGGCCGCGGCGGCGACCGCTCGCCGACCTCCACCGCCATCGACGCGCCGGCACGGCGTGGACGCACCCGCATCACCCCGGCGCGTGCCGGCCAGGTCGTGCGCGCCGGCCCGCTCACGCTGCACGTCCTCTGGCCGCCGCCCGGCCCCGCCACGCTCGGCACCGACCCCAACGACCGCGCGGTCGTCGCCGTCGCCGAGGCCTTCGGGGCGACCGCGCTGCTGACCGCCGACGCCGAGTCGCCGGTGCTCGCCCCGCTCGACCTCCCGCCGGTCGACGTCCTCAAGGTCAGCCATCACGGCAGCGCCGACCCCGGTCTCCCAGCCCTGCTGCAGCGCCTGCGCCCACGCGTCGCGCTCATCGAGGTCGGCGCCCACAACACCTACGGCCACCCGACACCCGCGACCCTTCAGGCCCTCGCGACGACCGTGCCGGTCATCAAGCGCACCGACCGCGACGGCGCCGTTCGCGTCGACCTTCGCGCCGGGCAAGCGACGGTGACCAGCGGATGATCGAGGCCGTCGCCCAGCCGGCGCGAGCGGATCGCGGCGCGACCGGGCCCATGCCTACACTGGCCGCGATGGCGACCTGGAAGCCCGCGTACCTGATCCACGGCGACGACCACGGGCGCATCGCCGAGCGGCGCGCGGGCCTGCGGGCGCGGGCCGAGGGGGAGAGCGGCGCCGGTGGCCTGGAGGTCATCGAGGGCGACGCCTCGACGCCCGAGGCGGTCGGGCTCGCGCTCAACGCCATGACCTTCGCGATGGGCCGACGGTTTGTCGTCGTCGACGGTGCCGAGCGCTGGAAGCCGGCCGACGTCGACACCCACGTCATCCCGGCGCTGGCCAACCTCGCCCCGGACACGACGGTCGCGTTCTTCGCCCGCGAGGACGGTCGCGCAAAGGTCCCGCCGGCGCTGGCCAAGGCGGTGACCAAGGCGGGCGGGGACGTCATCGAGCAGGCGACGGTCAAGCTGCGCGAGCTGCCGAAGTGGGTGTTGGCCGAGGCCAAGCGGCTCGGGATCGACCTCGAGCCCGCCGCGGCGCAGGTACTCGTCACCCAGGTCGGCGAGCGTCAGCAGCGCCTCCTGCGCGAGTTGGAGAAGCTCGCACTCGAGCACGGCGCCGGGGCCCGCCTGACGGCCGAGGACGTCACCGACGCGGCTGCCGACTCCGCCGAGATCCAGGTCTGGGGCCTCGTGGACTCCCTCGTCGCACGTGATCGCGGCGCTGTCTTCCGCGCGTTCCTGGAGCTGCGCGAGCAGGGCGAGGCGGTCGGACGGCTGATCCCGCTGATGGCCCGTCGCCTGCGTGAGGTGCTCGTGATCGCCGATCGGCTGGCGGCGGGGGAGTCCCCGGCGCAGGTGAAGTCCTCCACCAAGGGCAGCCCCTGGGCACTGGACCGCCGTATCAAGGAGGCCCGCGCCACCGACCCCGAGGCCCTGCGCCGCGCGATCGAGACGCTCGCCGAGCTCGAGCTCCAGACCCGCGGGATGAGCGACCTCGACGACGACACCACCTCGATCCGTGCGTTGGGTCGCATGGCCGCCGCGCGCTGATCCGGAACGCAGAAACGGCCCCCGAAATGGAGGCCGTCAAGGCACTTCCAGGCGGCGTGAGCGCCGCGCGTCGAAGCTCAGGCAGCGGGCGCGCCGGCGCGCACTCGCGCGGCGCGGGCCTTCTTGCGGCTGCCCGTGTTCCGATGCAAGGCGCCGCGCTTGACGGCCTTATCGATCGTCTGCACGAGGTCGCGATGCTCGGCGTCGGCCTTCGCATCGTCCCCCTCGGCAACCGTGGCCTCGAGGCGACGGAAGTAGGTCTTGATGGTGGACGTGTAGCGGCGATTCTCCAGGCGCTCACGCTCGGCCCGGAGGATGCGCTTCTTCTGCGAGTGAATGTTCGCCATGAGCGACGGACGATTCTAGCGGGCCAAGGCTCGCGGCGCGGCGCGGGCCGACGTGCCCGGTCCGGCCCGTAGCATCCGCGCCCAGTGACGAGCGAGGCACCACCCGCGGGCGACCGCTCCGAGGCGTCTCCGCGCCCACCGCGACGCTCCTTCGCGCGCAACACGGCGATCTTCTCGATCCTCACCGGCCTCAGCCGGGTCGCCGGCCTCATGCGCGAGGTGCTCGCGTCCGCCTTCTTCGGCCTGACCCCGGCCTTCAGCGCGTTCACCTTCGCCTTTGCGCTCCCGAACGTGGTCCGCTCGCTCTTTGCCGACTCGGCGCTCAGCGCGGCGTTCGTCCCGATCTTCACCGAGCTCCAGGAGGAAGGCAAGAAGCGCGAGGCGTTCCGTCTGGCCTCGACGTTGTTGATGGTGATCTTGATCGTGCTGAGCGCGATCACGATCCTGTTCATCCTCACCGCTGGCTGGGTCGTGCCGGCGATCGCGCCGGGCAAGTTCTCCGATGCCGCCGACCAGCTGGCGGTCGGCTTCAGCCGCGTGCTGTTCCCGATCGTGCTGATCCTCGGGCTCAACGGCCTCGTCGTCGGGATCCTGCAGGCCTACGACCACTTCACGATCCCGGCGCTCTCGGCGCTGGTCTGGAACATCGTGATCATGGTGTTCATGGTCGGCGCCCGGCCGCTGTTCCATGGCGACGAGCAGTTGTACGCCTACGCGATCGGCATCCTGGTCGGCACGGTGGTGCAGTTCGCCATGGCGCTGCCGGTGCTCAAGACCGTCGGCTTCCACTTCGAGTGGTCCTTCGACTGGCGTGACCCGCGCGTCAAGCGCGTCTTCGTGCTGATGCTCCCGGTGACGCTCGGCCTGGGCCTCATCAACTTCAACGCCTTGGCCAACTACTATCTGGCGGGCTTCGTCACCGAGGAGGGCCCGCGCGCGATCGAGGCCGCGTTCCGTCTGTACATGCTCCCGCAGGGGATGTTCAGCGTGGCCATCGCGACCGTCCTGTTCCCGCAGCTCAGCCGCCTCGCCGCACGCCGCGACCTCACCGGCCTGCGGGCGACGATCGGCAACGGGCTGCGCCTGATCTTCTTGATGCTCTTGCCGGCCGCGGCGGCGACGGCCGTCCTCGCCGTCCCGATGATCCGTCTCGTCTACCAGCGCGGGGAGTTCACGGCCGCCGACACGGAGCTCGTCGCCACCGCGCTCTTCTGGTTCTCCTTCAGCCTGCCGTTCAGCGGCGTCAACCTGCTGCTCACGCGCTCGTTCTTCAGCCTGCAGAAGCCCTGGATGGTGACCTACTTGTCGGTGGCCAACCTGGTGGTCAACGTCGGCGTCTCGATCCTGCTCGTGGTCGCCGGCTTCGGGATCGGCGGCGTCGTGGCGGGCACCGCGATCGCTGATCTCGCGCTGGCCGGTGCGCAGTACGTCTACCTCAAGCGCGAGCTCGACAACCAGCTCGAGCTGCGCGACACGATGGAGGCCGTGGGGGGAATGCTGATCGCGGCCGTCTGGTTCGGCATCGTCGCGTGGGTCGCCTGGGCCGGGCTGGACTGGCTCTTCGGCCGGAGCCTGATCGGGCAGGTGATCTCGGTCGGTGGCGGTCTGACCGCCGGCACCGCCGTCTACGCCTACGTGGTGCTCGCGATGCGCCTGCCCGAGGCCGAGCAGCTCCGCCGCCTCGTCGCCGGGCGTCTCGGCCGCGCCACGGCCTGAGACCACGTCGACACCACATCGAGACCGCAAAACGGTGAAACAGGCGTCCGCGGGCCCGCCGGCGACCGGCCCAGCGTCGATACTCGCCGCCTCATGCGCCTCCCACTCGTCCTGGCCCTCGCCCTCGCGCTCGTCGCACCGACCGGCGCGTCGGCCGCCACGAAGAAGGCCACCAAGAAGAGCTGCCCGGCCGGCCTGCTGCCGACCGTCAAGGGCAAGAAGGTGCAGCGCGACCGTAAGGGCCGGCTGAAGTGCGCCGTTCCGAAGCGGCCGACCGCCAAGGCGATCCCGCGCCCGCTCGCGCCGACGCCCACCGCGCAGCTCGGCGTCGTGGCCGACCAGCTGGACTCCGTCATCGCCGTACAGCCCGCCGCGCTCAAGGCGATCGAGCGCAAGATCGGCGCAAAGCGGGCCGCGAAGCTGCTGTCGATCGCGACCGACTCGTGGCGCAAGCGGGCGGTCGTGGCGCGGGCGAGCGCGCGGGCCCGTGCCGCGGAGACCAAGAGCGAGACCTACACGCCGGTCGACGGGGCGGAGGTCAGGTTCACCGGGGAGTTCTGGGCCGTCGAGGACGGCACGACCTCCGGCTACAAGGGCAATGCGAGCGTCGAAGGCTCCTTCGACCGCTCCGCGCTCGACGCGCTGGCCGGGAAGGTCGACGTCAAGCTGCCGCCGGAGATCGACAAGGGCAGCTTCAAGCTCGAGCTCGAGTTCGCCGACCTGCCGCTGGCCTGCCCCGACAGCACCGGCAAGGTCAAGGGCACGCTGAAGGCCGGCGCCCGCCTGACGCTGACCGTCGGCGGCACCTCGATGACGCTCGCGGCCAAGCTCGACGCGTCCTACGCGCTGCAGGTCGGCGACGACGCACGCTGGAAGACCATCGACAACGTGGACGTCAAGATCGAGCTGTCGGTCGGCGGCACCGGGCGCAGCACCGAGACCTGGCGTGGCCGTCGCGTCGGCTCCGGCTTCGGGCAGGAAGGCATCTTCGGCGCCGGTGACGTCGGCGCCGCGGTGACGCGCGACTGGGGCCACATCGATCCCGACCAGGGCGGCGTCTTCGGCCCGCGCGGCGGCGTCAACCTCGCCACCGGCAAGGGCAACCTGCTCGACGTCCACTCGATCGACAACCTCAAGAAGATGATCGTCACCAACTACGCGACGATGCTCGCGACGCTGGCGGCCGTCGAGTACGTCCGCAAGGTCGCCGCCGACCGCGTCCAGAAGCACTGGTACGACGAGGAGCAGTGCCTGAAGCTCGACGCCGCGGCCGCCAAGGCCAAGTTGCGGGCCAACGAGACCACGAGCGTGACGGCCAGGAACGCGCGGGCGGCCGATGGCGTACCGGTCGCGACCAGCCTCACCGCGACGGGCACCAAGTCGCTGGAGCCAGGCTCGGCGCAGATGCCGGCGGGCGCATCCAAGGACTTCACCTTGACCGCGCCGTCGGCCAAGCCGACCAAGTCCTCGTGGAAGGTCGTCGCGCTTAGCAAGGCGGGCAAGAAGACGGTCTCCGGCGACCTCGATGACGAGCAGGGCCCGTACAAGGTCGTGCTCGACGATCACGAGACCGGCAACTTCGCCACCAACGACGCCACCGGCCACCTCACGGGCACGCTGATGCCCGCGGCGGTCGACGGCAGTGCCCCGCAGCGCTGGACCGCTTCCGGGCCCGTGAGCTGGGCCGATCTGACCTCGACCTTCAAGGGCGGGGAGTGCTTCTACAACAACCCAGTGTCGGGTGGCAGCTGGACGGCGACGATCACCGCGCTGCCCGACGACCGGATCCACGTCGAGCTGATCTTCACCGCCGAGACCCTCGTGACATGGACGGTCAACTGCGAGGGCGGCGCGTCGATCCCCGGGCAGGCCGGGGTGAGTCCGGTCGGCATGGCCCCTCGGAGCTTCGATCTGCCGGCCGGCGGCGGCACGCAGCCGTTGAGCGGCTCGGTCCAGGACGGCGGCGACGGCTTCTTCACCAACGGGACGCTGACCGTCATGCCCATCAGCCCCTGAGCGGCGCGAAGACGCCGGCCGCCGATCTCTATCCTGGGCGGCCGCTTGTCTGACCAGAGCCTCATCCGCAACTTCTCGATCATCGCCCACATCGACCACGGGAAGTCGACCCTGGCCGATCGCATCCTGGAGATGACCCAGACCGTGGCCTCGCGCGATATGCGCGAGCAGCTGCTGGACTCGATGGACCTCGAGCGCGAGCGTGGGATCACCATCAAGTCTCAGGCCGTCCGGGTCTACTACGAGGCCAAGGACGGCAAGACCTACCAGCTGCACCTCATCGACACGCCCGGGCACGTCGACTTCACCTACGAGGTGTCGCGGTCGCTGAACGCGTGCGAGGGCGCGCTGCTGGTCGTCGACGCCTCCCAGGGCGTCGAGGCCCAGACGGTCGCCAACACCTATCTCGCCGTCGAGGCCGGGCTCGAGCTGATCCCGTGCCTGAACAAGATCGACCTGCCCGGCGCCGAGCCCGAGCGCGTCGCGGGCGAGGTCTCCGAGCTGATCGGCGAGGACCCCGACTCGATCCTCATCATCTCCGGCAAGACCGGCGCCGGCGTGACCGAGGTGCTCGAGCAGCTCGTCGAGCGCGTGCCCGCGCCGACCGGTGACCGCAGCGCCCCGGCGCGCGCGCTGATCTTCGACTCGCAGTTCGACCAGTACCGCGGCGTCGTGGCCTACATCCGCGTCATCGACGGCGTCTTTCGCAAGGGCGAGGCGATCCGGGCGATGGCCACCAACACGGAGGCCGACATCGACGAGATCGGCTTCTTCACCCCGGCGATGACGTCGATCGACGAGCTCGCCGCCGGCGAGGTCGGCTACCTCATCACCGGCATCAAGGACGTCACCAAGCTGCGGGTCGGCGACACGCTGACGACCAAGCGCAACGGCGCGACCGAGGCGCTGCCCGGCTACCGCGAGGTCAAGCCGATGGTCTTCTGCGGGCTCTTCCCGATCGAGAACGACGACTACGCCGACTTCCGCGATGCCTTGGAGAAGCTGTCGCTCAACGACGCCGCGCTGGCGTGGGAGCCCGAGACCTCCGACGCGCTCGGCTTCGGCTTCCGCTGTGGGTTCTTGGGGTTGTTGCACATGGACATCGTGCGCGAGCGGCTGGAGCGCGAGTACGACTTGGAGCTGATGGCGACGATGCCGTCGGTGAGCTTCGAGGTCACGCTGACCAACGGCGAGATCGTCGAGGTCCACAACCCCTCCGACATGCCGGATCCCGCGCGGATCCAGGAGATCCGCGAGCCCTACATCAAGGCCTCCATCCTGCTTCCCAAGGAGTACGTGGGCGTCACGATGGAGCTCTGCCAGGAGCGCCGCGGCGAGCACGCGGGCATGCACTACCTCTCGGCCGACCGCGTGCAGCTGCACTACGACCTGCCCTTGAGCGAGATCGTGCTGGACTTCTTCGACCAGCTGAAGTCGCGCACGCGCGGCTACGCGTCGCTGGACTACGAGCTGCTCGGCTTGCGGCCGTCGAACCTGGCGAAGCTCGACGTGCTGCTCGCCGGCGATCCGGTCGACGCGCTGTCCATGGTGGTGCACAAGGACAAGGCCTATGAGATCGGCCGCAACCTCACCGAGAAGCTACGCAAGAAGATCCCGCGCCAGCAGTTCGACGTGCCGATCCAGGCCGCGATCGGCTCGGCGATCGTCGCGCGTGAGACGGTCAAGGCCTACCGCAAAGACGTGACGGCCAAGTGCTACGGCGGCGACATCAGCCGCAAGCGCAAGCTGCTGGAGCGCCAGAAGGAAGGCAAGAAGCGCATGAAGCAGGTCGGGCGCATCGAGGTACCCCAGGAGGCGTTCCTGGCGGTGCTGGAATTGGGCGACGAGCGCCCCAGCAAGTAGCGGCGCGTTAGCGGGCGGCGCGACGTCGCGCCCACGTGTCGAGCGCGATCAGCTGATCGCCCAGGGCACGGCCGTCGGCGGTCAGTGCGTAGGCACCGGCATCGTCGATGGCCACCAGGCGCTCGTCGCGTAGCTCGCGCAGGCGCTGGCTCAGGACGCTGGTGGACACCTCGTCGCAGGCCTCGCGCAGGCGGCGGAAGGGCAGTGGCTCGTCGCGCAGCTCCCACAGCACGCGCAGCATCCAGCGGCGGCCGAGAAGCGCGAGGAGGTCGTTGATGGGGTGCTTGGAGGGCATGGCCTTGTGCTTCGGAAATCGAACCGCTACCGTGGCGGCAAGACGTACGCTTCGGAAATCGAACCACGGAGAGCATCGCATGTCTGCCCGCCTCGCACCACTGGAGCCCCCGTTCACCGACGAGGTGGCGAACGCCTTGCGACGCCTGATGGGCGGCCACGACGACGTCGAGCCGCTGGCGCTCTTCCGGACGCTTGCGCACCACGATGCGCTGCTGGAGCGCTTTCGCCAGGTCGGCTCGGCGCTGCTCTCCTTCGGCCGGATCGACCCGGCCGACCGCGAGACCGTGATCCACCGCACGACCGCGCGTTGCGGGGCGGCGTACGAGTGGGGCGTGCACGCCGCGCTGTTCGCACCCGCCGTCGGCACCGGCGAGGAGTGGCTGCGTGCGACCTGGAACGGCACCGCGGACGATCCGGCGTTTACGCCACGCCAGGCCTTGTTGGTGGTGATGTGCGACGAGCTGCATGACACCGCGACCCTGAGCGAGCCGACGTGGACAGCGCTACGCGCGGACTACGCCGACGACGAGCTCGTCGAGCTCGTCTGCCTTGCCGGCTTCTATCACCTCGTGTCGTTCGTCTGCGGGGCATTTGCAGTGCAGGCCGAGCCGTGGGCGATCGCGGCGCCGGTCGCCGTGGGCTAGTTTCGGCTCCATGGATCTGGGATTGGACGAGCGCGTCTGTGTCGTGACGGGCGCGAGCCGGGGCATCGGCCTGGCGGTCAGCACCCGGCTGGTCGCCGAGGGCGCGCGGGTGCTGATGGTCTCGCGCGACGAGGCGCGGCTGCGCGAGGCGGCCGACGATCTCGGCGCCGAGTGGCTGGCGGCCGACGTGACCGACCCCGACTGCGCGGCGCGGATCGTCGCGACCGCGAGCGAGCAGCTGGGGCGGCTGGACGTGTTGGTCAGCAACGCGGGAACGTCGGCCAACGTCGCGCTCGACGAGCTGACCGACGAGGACTGGCGCGACCAGCACGAGCTGCACGTCATGGCGCCGATGCGGCTGATGCGCCTCGCGGCGCCGCTGATGGCCGAGCGTGGCTGGGGCCGGATCGTCAACGTCGCGTCGTCGTCGGGCAAGCGGCCGTCGGCCTCCAACGCCGCCTACTCGGTGGCCAAGGCGGGACAGCTCTCGGTGTCGCGGGCGTTCGCCGACGCGTATGCGTCGCGCGGTGTCCTGGTCAACGCCGTCGCGCCCGGGCCGATCAGCACGCCGCTGTGGACGGGTGAGGGCGGCCTGGCCGATCAGGTCGCGGCGGCGCGCGGGATCACGCGCGACGAGGCGCTGGAGGCGGCTGCGGCCAAGGTCCCGCTCGGGCGTTTCGGCACGCCGCAGGAGGTCGCCGACGTGGTGGTCTTCCTGTGCTCGGCGTGCGCGGGCAACGTGGCGGGCGCCGCGTGGTCGGCGGACGGGGGCACCGTCAACATCATCATCTAGTGGCGTGCGTCGCGAGGCCGCGGGCATGCCACAAGTCCGCCGTCGCCGACCTCTGGCCGAGCGGGCTCGGAGGCCGCGTCCAGCGACTTGGGACCTAGGCTGCCGGTCGCTGCACGAGGATCTCGACGGGCCCGCCGGCGCCGAGCCGCTCGCCCTCGCTGACCGCGTGCGCGGCGAGCCGGTCGGTCTCGGCACCATAGGCCGACGCCGCGTCGAGCTTGGCCGCGAGATGGGCCTCGGAGGCCGGAACGGCGACGACCTCCCCGGCGCCGAGCGGGGCCCCGGCCGTGCGGCGCAGCGCATAGGGGAGGTCGAGCCAGCGCAGCCGCGGCAGCTTCAGCTCGTCCAGCGCCTGTTCGACGACAAGATGGTCGACGTGGCCGGTCAGCCCCAGCGGCGCGAGGATCAGATCGGGATGGAGCCGCCCGAGTGCGAGCGCCAGGATGGACGCGGCGACCTTGGGCGCGTCGTCGTCGGGCCGGAGGCCATCGTGAGCGCGGTCGTCGGGGTAGCCGCGATCGGACGCCGGATCGAGCGCGAGGTGCACCACGCCGGAGAGACCGAGGGCTCGGGCCGCCGTCGCGTCCTGCTCACCGCCGTCGCGCGTGAAGACGCTGACCACGACGACCGGGTGGCCCTCGGCGGCGTGGCGGTGCAGCGTGGCGCCCGCAGACTGCACGGCATCCGAGAGCGTGGGGGTGACGGCGACGATGGTGGTGGGCGGCACGGGGGCGTTGATGGTGGCAGGACGGGCGTGGCGGGCGTTCAGCGCGGGCGATTCGGCGCCTGCGGCGCGGTCTTCACGCCACGCTCGCCAGCCGTCGCACGCCTTCGGCCAGCTCGGCAGCCGGCGCTCCCGCGAAGGTCAGTCGCAGGTGCGGTGCCGGCGGCTCGGCGGCGAACCATGGCCGGCCGGGTGAGACCAGCACGCCGGCTGCTGCGGCTCGCGCGGTCAGGGCGACGTCGTCGGTCCCGTCCGGCAACCGGACCCAGAGGTGCAGCCCGCCGGCGGGCACGCTCGCCAGTTCCCACGACGGCAGGTGCTCACCGAGCGCGGTGACCAGCGCATCGCGGCGTACGCCCAGCTCGAGGCGCAAGGTCCGCAGATGGCGCCGCCACGCAGGAGCGCTGACCAGCTCCAGCGTTGCGTGCTGCAGTGGCCCGGAGACGAAGAAGTCGTCGATGATCCGCGCGTCCTTGAGTCGCGCGCCTGCCGCGCCGCGCGCGCTGACCGCGGCGACGCGCAGCCCGGGCGCTGCGGATTTGGTCAGCGATCGCACGTAGACGACGTGGCCGTCCGGATCGCTTGCCGCCAGCGGTGGCGGCGCCTCGCCGTCGATGCGCAGATCGCGCGCCCAGTCGTCCTCGATCAGGAACGCGCCCGCCGAGGCGACGACCTCCAGCACAGCCTCCCGGCGATCCGCCGACAACGTGGCGCCGGTCGGGTTCGCGTGCAGCGGCTGGCAGTAGAAGACGCGTGCGCCGGTCAGCGCGAAGGCGCCGGCCAGCAGCTCGGGGCGGACCCCGTGCTCGTCGGTCGGGACCGGCACGGGGCGCAGGCCGGCGGCGCGCAGCGCGGCGATCGCGCCGAGGTAGGTGGGGGACTCGACGAGCACCGGCTCGCCGGGCGCAGACAGCGCGCGGAAGGTCGTCGACAGCGCGGCCTGGCCGCCGCTGCAGACGACGACGTCATGAGCGCGCACATGGCCACCGGCCTCGCGCGCGAACCATGCGCGCAACGGCTCCAGCCCTTCGACCGCAAGGCGGCCCCAGGTCTCCGGCCGCCGCGCCGCGCGGCCCAGGGCTGAGCCCAGGGCGGCCAGTGGCTGCAGGTCGGGCGCCAGATAGCCGCCGGTCAGCGCGATCGCGCCCGGCGGCCCGACGGCAAGCAGCTGATCCAGCGACGCGGCAGGCAGCGGCGGCCGGTCGGCCAGTGCGATCTCCTGCCAGTCAAGGTCGGGCGGACGAGGGCCGGCGGCATCGCTCGGCGCTCCGCGCTCGGCGACGAACGTCCCGCGGCCCGGCCGGGGAACGACGAGCCCTTCGCCGGCCAACTGTGCCAATGCGCGCTGGACGGTGACGGGCGACGCGCGGTGGCGCGCCATCAGCTCGCGGACGGACGGCAGGCGGCTGCCCGGGGGGAGGGCACGGGCAGCCGTCCGCACATCCTCGATAACACGGCTCTGTGTGTTACCGTCAATCATGAGTAACGAGAGTAACGTTACCGCAGCGCGAACGATAACGCAAGATCGCGTGCAGCGCGTCGTGACCACCGCGGGTCCGGCGGCCCGCGCCCGGCGATCGATCGCGCGCCGCGGATCGGCGCTCCCGCCCGGCCTGTTGCTCGGTGCCCTCGGCGTCCTCGCCTTCTCGTTCTCCCTGCCCGCGACGCGCCTCGCGGTCGCCGACCTCGACCCGTGGCTCGTCGCCTTCGGTCGCGCGGTCGTCGCCGGTGTGCTCAGCGCGCTCGTCCTCATTGCCACCCGCGCGCCCCGACCCACGCCCACGCAGTGGCGCTCACTGGCCCTCGTCGCACTCGGCGTCGTCGTCGGCTTTCCGCTCTTCACCTCGCTCGCGCTGCGCCACCTGCCCGCCTCGCACGGCTCGGTCGTCGTTGGGATCCTTCCCTCCGCGACCGCGGTGGCGGCCGTCCTGCTCGCCGGCGAGCGCCCGACCCGTGCCTTCTGGCTGGCCGCTGCCGCCGGTCTGGCCGCCGTCCTGGCCTTCGCGCTCACCCGCGGCGGCGGTGAGCTCGAGCGCGCCCGACCTCGAGCTGCTGGCCGCGATGATCCTCTGCGCGCTCGGCTACGCCGTGGGCGGCCGCCTCAGCCGCGAGCTCGGCGGCGCGCGCACGATCTGCTGGGCGCTCGTGCTGAGCCTGCCGGTGACGACCACCGTCGCGGCCGTCGCGCTGGCTCACGACGGCGCGCACGCGGGCGCCACCGCCTGGCTCGGGTTCACCTACGTGTCGGTCATCTCGATGTTCTTGGGGTTCTTCGCCTGGTACGCCGGACTCGCCCGCGGCGGCGTCGCCAAGATCGGCCAGGTCCAGCTCGCCCAGCCGGTGCTGGGCCTGCTCTGGGCGGCGCTGATCCTCGGCGAGTCCGTCGGTCCCGCCACGATCCTCGCCGCGCTGGTGGTCCTCGCCTGCGTGGTGGCAACGCAGCGGTCCGGCACGCCGCGCCGGTTGACGCCCACGCGGAGCTCTCGGACCGCTCGCGCACGCGGGTAGGATCACGTCGCGAATGACCCCCACGCCCACGGCCGTCGGCAAGTCCTATCCGCCCACGCTCTATGCGGTGGGCCGGGAGAAGATCAAGGAGTACGCACGGGTGACGGGGGAGACCAACCCGCTGCACCTCGACCACGAGGCCGCGCGGGCCGCCGGCTATGCCGACGTCGTCGCCCCGCCGATGTTCGCCGTGGTCTACTGCAGCCCGGCGATGGGCCCGGCCTACTTCGACCCGGAGCTCGACATCAACTTCGCGCGCCTGGTCCACGGCGGCCAGGAGTTCAAGTGGGGGCCGTTGGTCGTCGCGGGTGACGAGATCTCCACGGCCGTCACCGTGAAGTCGATCGACGAGCGCGGTGGCAACGGCTTCTTCGTCTTCGAGTCGGTCTCCACCAACCAGGACGGCCACACCGTGAGCGTCGGAACCTGGACCAACGTGGTGCGAGGAGCGGCATGACCACCTTCGAGCCCGGCCAGGAGCTTCCCGAGCTGAAGGTCACCCCCGACCGCTACCTGACCGTCCGCTATGCCGGTGCCTCCGGGGACTTCAACCCCATCCACATCGACGAGGAGTTCGCCAAGCAGGTCGGCCTGCCCGGTCGGATCCTGCACGGGCTCTGGACGATGGCCCAAGTCGCCCGCGCCCAGACCGAGGCCGCCGGTGGCCCGCACACCTTGCAGCGTCTCAGCGTCGGCTTCCGTGGGATGGGCGTGCTGGAGCAGGAGATCGTCGTGACCTCGAAGGTGCGCTCGGTGCAGGACGGCGTCGCGCACGTCGACACCGAGGCGACCCAGGAGGGCACGATGATCGTGCGCCGCGGCGACGCCGAAGTCCGCGTCGACTGACGCCTACACTCCGGGGCGAATTGCTCTCGCCCCGCCAAGAGCTGCTCCTGCGCAAGGTCGTCGAGTCCTACACCGAGACCGGCCTGCCCGTGGGCTCCAAGACGCTCGCGACCGACCCCGAGATCGAGGCCGGTCCGTCGACGATCCGCAACGAGCTGTCGATGCTCGAGGAGCACGGGCTGCTCGCGCACCCGCACACCTCCGCGGGCCGCGTCCCGACCGACGCCGGCCACCGCTGGTACGTCGACCAGCTCAGCGGCGGCACCTTGGTCCCGGCCGGCGAGCGCCCGCTGGGCCTGCAGCTGATCCGCCGCGAGGTCGACGAGGCGATGCGCGTGACCTCCGAGACGCTCTCGCAGGTCACCAACCTGCTGGCGATCGTCTCGGCGCCGCCGATCGACACGGCCGTCATCCGCCACGTCGAGGTCCTGTTGTTGCAGCCGCAGGTGCTGATGGTGGTGGTCATCACCTCGACCGGCGGCGTGACCAAGCGCGTCTTCACCTTCGACCGCCCCGTCGACTCCGGCCTCGCCTCCTGGGCCGGCCAGTTCCTGGACGAGCGGCTCACCGGCGTCGGCCTCGGCGCGCGGATGCTGCACCTGCGCCTGGCCGACACGAGCCTGACGCACAACGAGCGCACCTTCCTGGAGCAGCTCACCCCGATCTTCACCGAGCTGGTCGAGACCTCCGAGGACACGCTCTACGTCGACGGCACCGCGCGCCTGATCGGCGAGCATCGTGTCCAGGATCTCCACCAGATCAACGAGTTGATGCACATGCTCGAGCGACGCGCGACGCTGCTGGGCCTCCTGCGCGCCGCGCTGCAGGAGCCCGACGTGCTGGTGCGCATCGGCTCGGAGAACCAAGCCCCCGCGCTGCAGTCGCTCGCGGTCGTCGGTGCCGGCTACGGCCTGCCGACCCGCAAGCTCGGAACCGTGTCGGTCATCGGCCCGGTCCGCATGGACTACCCGCGCGCCATCCGCTCAGTACGCGAAGCAGCCCATGAGCTCTCGCGCTTCATCGAGGACGTCTACGGATCATGAGCTCCACCGTGCCCAGCGACCCCTATGAGGTGCTCGGCGTCGCCCGAGACGCCGACGAGACCACCATCAAGAAGGCGTTCCGCAAGCTCGCGCGCGAGCTGCATCCGGACGTCAACAGCCACGACCCCGACGCCGAGGAGAAGTTCAAGGCGGCGGCCGAGGCGTACGAGATCCTCAACGACGCCGAGCGTCGCGCGACCTATGACCGCTACGGCCACGAGGGCCTGCGGTCCGGCGGCCAGGCGCCGAACTTCGACGGCTTCGGCTCGATCTCCGACCTCTTCGACGCGTTTTTCGGCGGGCAGTTCGGCGGGGGCTTCGGCGGCGGGACGCGAACCGGCCCGCGCCAGGGCGAGGACATCGCGGTGGCGGTCGAGATCGACCTCGACCAGGCCTATCGCGGCGCCAAGGTGCCGGTCGGCTACGAGGCGATCGACCGCTGCGAGCACTGCAAGGGCAACGGCGCCGAGCCCGGCACGCCGATCGAGACGTGTGACAAGTGCGCCGGCCACGGCGTCCTGCAGGCGGTGACGCGGTCGCCGTTCGGGCAGGTCGTGCGCCAGGTCGCCTGCGACAAGTGCGGTGGCGACGGCAAGATCCCCAAGCAGCCGTGCGAGACCTGTGACGGCCGCGGCCTGGTCGTCGGTCATCGGCGGCTGGAGGTCGACGTGCCGGCGGGCATCGCCGACGGTCAGCGGATCCGGCTGGGCGGGCGTGGTCATGCCGGCGACCACGGCGGGCCTCCGGGCGACCTCTACGTTGTTGTCCAGGTTGCCCTGGGCGACGGCTGGATGCGCGACGGCGACGACCTGGTGACGGTCACTGACGTCGCGGCGCCGCTGGCCGCGCTGGGCACGACGGTGACGATCGAGCATCCTGATGGTGATGTCGCGGTCGAGGTGCCGGGCGGCACCCAGCCCGGTGCGGTGCTGACGGTCAAGGACAAGGGGATGCCGATGCTGCGCCGTCAGGGCCGCTTCGGCGACCTGCGCGTCGTGGCCAACGTCGTGATCCCACGCCGGCTCAACGCCCAGCAGCGTGAGCTGCTGGAGGAGCTGTCGGCCTCGATCACGCCCGAGCAGCTGCGTGACGACGGCGAGTCGATGGTCGGCAAGCTGCGCAGGCTCTTTCACCGTTGATTCGCCTCGCGGTGCGCGTCAAGCGCGAGGATGCCGACGTCGTCCTCGCCGAGCTCCTGGAGCTCGCGCCGGGTGGGGTGGAGGAGACCGACCTGCCCGACGGGCTCATCGAGTACGCGGTCTACGGCGCCCCGGGCGAGCTGCCGGAGCTGCCGGATGTCCAGGCGGCCGCCGGCGGTGCGCTGGTCGAGGTCGTCACGACCGAGGTCGCCGATGACTGGGCCGACCGCTGGCGTCAGTTCCACCGGCCGATCGAGATCGCCGGCAGGCTCTACGTCCGCCCGCCCTGGGAGCCGGCACGCGGCGACCTGATGGACTTGGTCATCGACCCCGGGCAGGCGTTCGGGACCGGTGCGCACCACACGACCCGGCTCTGTCTGGAGCTGCTCGCCGACGAGGCCGTCCCCGCGCCGCCCGCCGCCGGCGTCATGGACCTCGGCTGTGGCTCCGGCGTCCTGGCGATCGCCGCCGCCAAGCTCGGCTGGGGCCCGGTCGCGGGCGTCGACCACGAGCTGGAGTCCGTCCGCGCGACCGGCGAGAACGCCACCGCCAACGGCGTCGTGGTTGCGGTCGAGCGCTTCGACCTCATCCGCGGCGGCCCCGCGCCGACCGCGCCGCTCGTCCTCGCCAACCTCCTGCGCCCGCTGCTCCTCTGCGTCGCCCGCGCAGGCTTCCAATGCGACGCGGCGCCCCAGACCCTCATCGCCTCCGGCCTCCTGTCCCACGAGGCCGACGAGATCGCCGCGGCCTTCACGCGCCACGGCCTCCACGAGGCCGACCGTCGCACCAGCGGCGAGTGGGCCGCGCTGCTCCTGCGTCGCAGCTGACGCGACATCGTGCGGTTGGCCTCGTGGCCGCCATGGGACTAGCCTCGACGCCATGGCCTGGCATGTCGTCATCGCTGGTGGTGGGTTCGGGGGCTTCTACGCCGCGCGGACGCTCGAGAAGGTCCTTCCGCCGCAGGCGGCCAGGATCACGCTCGTCAACGACGTCAACTTCATGCTCTACACGCCGCTGCTGCCCGGTGCGGCCGGGGGCACGTTGGAGCCGCGCCATGTCGTGGTGCCGCTGCGTGAGGAGCTCAAGCACACGCACCTACGGCTCGGCACGGTCGTCGGTGGGACCCCGAGCGACCAGGCGCTTCAGGTCCGGACCCCGAAGGGCACGATCGAGACCCTCAACTACGACCACCTCGTCGTCGCGATGGGCAGCGTCAGCCGCACGCTCCCGATCCCCGGCCTGGCCGAGCACGGCATCGGCTTCAAGTCGCTGCCGGAGGCGATCGAGCTGCGCAACCACGTCCTGCGCACGCTCGAGGTCGCCGAGACGCTCGACGACGCGCAGGAGCGCAAGCAGTGGCTGACCTACGTCTTCGTCGGCGCCGGCTACGCGGGGCTGGAGGGCCTCGCCGAGCTCCAGGACTTCGCCGCCGACGTCATCGACCTCTACCCGCGCTGTCGCACCCAGGGGTTGCGCTGGATCCTCGTCGAGGCGCGTGACCGCGTCATGCCCGAGATCCCAGCCCAGCTCGCCGACTTCGCCACGCGCGAGCTCCGCGGTCGCGGCATCGAGATCGCCACCAGCACGACGCTCGAGTCCGTGACGGCCGACACCGCGGTCCTCTCCGGCGGCGACGTGATCCCCACGCGCACGCTCGTGTGGACCGCCGGCGTCAAGCCGCATCCGGTCATCGCGCGCCTCGGCCTGCCGCTCGACGAGCAGGGGCGGATCAAGGTCGACCGCACGCTGCGCGTCGAGGGCCACGAGCACGTCTGGGCCCTCGGTGACGCCGCTGCGGTCCCGGATCCGGCCAAGAAGGGCCAGGCCGCCACGCCGCCGACCGCCCAGCACGCCATCCGTCAGGGCAAGCTCGCCGGGCGCAACGTCGCGGCGTCGATCGGCAACGGCCGCATCAAGCCCTTCACCTTCAAGACCAAGGGCGTCTTCGTCGACATGGGCCAGGGCCAGGCCGTGGCGACGACGCTGGGCATCCGCTGGCGCGGCATCCCGGCCTGGTGGCTGGCACGCAGCTATCACCTCGCGATGCTGCCCGGCACCAAGCGCAAGCTGCGCCTGCTGGTCGACTGGAACATCCAATTGCTCTTCGGGCGCGACGCCTCCGAGCTCGGCGGGCTGGGCCGCGCGCCCGGCCTCGGCGTCGACCCGACCGGCGGTGGCACGCTCGCCGCCGCCGAGGGCAACGGCGCGTCCGCCCCCGACGGCGCTACAGCACCCGTCGCGCCCAGCTGAAGCGCTTGGCGCGCCACGGGTCCAGGCGCAGCGGCGACACGTAGACGCCCTGATCGGAGGAGTGGATCATCCAATCGGGGCTGAGCGCGATGCCCTCGTGGACGATGCGCCGCTCGGTCGCCCTCTGCCAGAACCGGCCCTGGCCGAAGAACACCAGGTCGGCCGGGTGCACGTCGTCCAGCCGGATCCGCGTATTGCGCGCGATCTCGCCGGCCTGCGACGCCGCGGTGCGTCCGCGGAGCTGCCGGCCCCACGAGAAGCCCGACAGCTTGAAGACGCGCCAGACGAAGCCCGAGCAGTCGTAGCCACCGTGCTCCTGGCCGCCGAAGCCCATGCCGGCGCCGTCGGTCTCGCCGCCCCAGATGTACGGCATGCCGATCCGCGACACGGCAAGTCGTAGGACCCGCTTCTGCGCGGCCGTGTACCTGGGCAGGACGAACTGCGAGAACAGCTCGCGCGCCGCCTGCGCGCCGCCGCCCTGCCACTTCAGCGCGACCGCGAAGGAGTGCGCCGCCTCCGCGCGGGTGATGGCGTCGGTGGGGTAGAGCTCGAGCTCCTCGTGCGGGAACGGATGGTTGTCGCGCAGGCCGAGGTAGCGGGCGACGACCTCGGTCCCGAAGATCGCGGGCGGCTGCAGGCCCGCACGCCACGCCTGATGCTGGACCGCGGCTGCGACGTCGGTCGCGCCGAGCTGGTCGACGAGCAAGCGGTCGAACGTCGTGACCGACACGCCACTGGATGGCGCGGCGACCTGCGCGACCCCGAGCCGGGCGGCCAACACGGCCAGCGCCTCGGGCAGTTGGTGGCCGCTCAGGGGCCGCTCGCCGTGGAAGGCCTGGTCGTCGAGGTTGTGCAGGACGCCGGCCTCGCGGACGGCACGCTGCTCGCCGAGGTTCCAGCCGCCGAGCGAGGCGGCGCGGGCGGTGGTTGCAGGCAGGAGCGACACCGCGGCGGCGAGCGCGGCGAGGGCGAGCAAGAGCGGAATGCGGAGGGACATCGCGTCGTTGCCATCGGCGTCCGTCAAGCCCGGCTTGAGGGTGGACGTCCGCGGTCGGGGCCTACAATCGAGGCAGATGAGCATCGTCGACAGCGTCAAGCAGGATCTCACCATCGCGATGAAGGCGAAGGAGAAGGAGCGCGTCGGCGCGCTGCGACTGGTGCTGTCCGAGCTGCAGAAGGCCGCCAAGGACGGCAACGACGACGAGCTGGCGATTCTGCGCCGGGAGCGCAAGCGCCGCCTGGAGTCCGCCGCCGCCTTCCGTGACGCGGGTCGCGTCGAGCTGGCCGAGGGCGAGGAGGCCGAGGCCGCCGTCATCGAGGCCTATCTCCCGGCGGAGCTGGGTGACGACGAGCTGCGCCAGATCGTGACCGACGCGATCGCCGAGTCCGGCGCGACGACACCCAAGGACCTCGGCGCCGTCATGAAGCTCGCCATGGAGCGCACGGGCGGCCGGGCCGACGGCAAGCGCGTGTCGGCCCTGGCGCGCGAGGCCCTGACATGAGCGTGGCACTCAGCCGCCCGGCGTTTGGGCGCACCTTCGAGACGGGACTCCTGGCATGAGTGCGCGCCGGCAGATCGAGTTGAGCAACGACGTCGCGGCCGCGCTCAGCGGCACGCACGACGCCGTCCTGCGCCAGCTCGAGGAGCACGTCGACTGCGCGCTGTTCCTGCGCGGCAACCTCGTCACCCTCGAGGGCGAGCCCACCGCCGTCGACGACGCGGCCGTCGTCGTGCGCGAGCTCTCCGAGCTGATCCAGGGCGGCCACGAGATCACCCACGGCACGCTGGACGCCGTCACCAGCGCATTGGACCGCCACGAGTCCCCGGCCAAGGTGCTGGAGGACGTCGTCTGGCGCCACCGCTCGGCGAAGGTCGCGCCGAAGTCGGTCAACCAGAAGCGCTACGTCGACTCGATCCGCAGCAACACCGTGACGTTCGGCATCGGCCCGGCCGGCACCGGCAAGACCTTCCTGGCCGTCGCGATGGCCGCCGCCGCGCTGGCCCGCAAGGAGGTCAACCGCATCATCTTGACCCGCCCGGCCGTCGAGGCCGGCGAGCGCCTCGGCTTCCTGCCCGGCGACCTGATGGCCAAGATCGACCCGTACCTGCGGCCGCTCTTCGACGCGCTCAACGACATGCTCGACCCCGAGAAGGTCGCGGGCTTCTTGGAGAAGGGCGTGATCGAGGTCGCGCCGCTGGCCTTCATGCGCGGTCGCACGCTCAACGACTCCTTCGTCATCCTCGACGAGGCGCAGAACACGACGCCCGAGCAGATGAAGATGTTCCTCACGCGTCTGGGCTTCGGGTCCAGGATGGTCATCACGGGCGACATCACCCAGGTCGACCTGCCGCGCAACGAGAAGTCCGGCCTGATCGTCGTCGGCGACATCCTGGACGAGGTCGACGGCGTCGACTTCGTCCGCTTCGACGGTGGCGACGTCGTGCGCCATCGCCTCGTGCAGCGGATCGTGGAGGCTTACGACGCGCACGACCAGGCGACGACGACGCCCGAGCTGCGCTCTGCGGTCACCCGCCGTTGATGTCCTTGGAGGTCGAGGTCTTCGACGCCGAGCTGGCCGCCGGTCGCGAGGACTTGCCCGAGGAGCGCGAGATCGTCCGGCTGGTCACCCTGGCGATCGCCACGGCGGACGTGGGCGACGGCCACATCGCGGTCTCGTTCATCGACGCCGCGCGGATCGCCGAGCTCAACGCCGACCACCGCGGCAAAGAAGGCCCCACCGACGTGCTGTCGTTCCCGATCGACGAGGCCGCGATCGACGTCCCCGGCCCGCGTGAGCTGGGCGACATCGTGATCTGCCCCGAGCACACCATCAACATCCGCGAGGCGATCGTCCATGGGGCGCTGCATCTCGTCGGCATGGACCACGAGGTCGACGACGGCGAGATGCTCGCCGTGCAAGCGGAACTGCTCTCATGGTGAGCGTGAACACGCGCGCCGGACTCATCGCCCTCGCCGGTCGACCCAACGTCGGCAAGTCCACGCTCGTCAACGCGATCGTCGGCCAGAAGGTCGCGATCGTCTCCGACAAGCCCCAGACGACGCGCCGCGCGATCCGCGGCGTCGTCACCCGCGAGGACGTTCAGCTCGTCCTCACCGACCTGCCCGGCGTGCAGAAGCCGCTGGACAGCCTCACCGAGCGCATGCAGCGCCGCGTCGAGCGCGAGCTCTCAGAGACCGACGTCGCGTTGATGGTGCTCAACGCCGAGCAGGGCGTCGGGCCCGGCGACCGCTGGATCGCCAACGCGCTGAAGAACGCGACCTGCCCGGTCGTCATCGCCGTCAACAAGGTCGACCGCCTCGATCGCCCGCACATCATCCTCGCGCTGGAGGCCGCCGGGGCGCTCGGCATCGCCGACGAGATCTTCCCGATCTCGGCGCGCAAGGGCACCGGGGTGGAGGCGCTGACCGAGCACCTCCTCAGCCTGGCGCCCGACTCGCCGTTCCTGTTCGATCGCGAGGACACCAGCGACCTCTCGCCTTACGTCCACCTCGCCGAGCTGGTGCGTGAGCAGATCCTGCGGCGCACCTTCCAGGAGGTGCCCCACGCGGTCGAGGTCGTCGTCGAAGAGGTCGAAGACGACCGCGAGGACCTGACGGTCGTGCACGCCCGCGCCTGGGTGGAGACCGACTCGCAGAAGGGCATCCTCGTCGGCGCGCAGGGCAACATGATCCGCGCGATCGGAACGGCCGCACGCAAGTCGCTGGAGCGCGAGCTCGGCACCAAGGTCCACCTCGACCTCATCGTCCGCGTCCGTCGCGGCTGGCGTGGCGACGAGGGCCTGCTCGACCGGCTCGGGTTCGACAACTAGTTGATCAGCTTCTTCTCCATGCGGTTGATCGCCAACCGCCAGGCGACGAGGCCGAAGACGATCAGGAAGCCGAGGTGCCAGAGGTCGAGGGCCTCGAGCCCGAAGACCGCGTGGCGCACGAGCTGCACGCAGTGATAGAGCGGGTTGACGTTGGCCAGGATGCGGGCCCACTCGGGCAGGCCGGAGATCGGGAAGAACGTCCCGGCGACGAGGAAGAGCGGCGTGATGACCGTCGACGTCACGTAGCTGAAGTTGTCGATGGACTTCATGACCGCCGAGATCACGATCCCGAACGACGCCCAGCCGAAGCCCGCGATGAACGCGATGAACGGCACGAGCAGCATGCCCCACGACGGGTCCAGCCCGAAGACGATGGCGACCAGCAGCGGCGCGCAGCCGAAGACGCCGGCACGTGCGGCGATCCACAGCGCCTCGGCGGTCACCAGCTCCTCGGTGTCCACGGGCGCCGCGAGGATGGCGTCGTATGTTCGCTGGTAGGTGTACTTGACGAACGTCCCGAACATCGCCGGGAAGACCGAGGAGAACAGCACGGCGGTCGCGACGGTCCCCGTCCCGACGAACTGCACGTAGTCCAGGCCGTTGACCTTGGACACCAGCGAGCCGAAGCCGAAGCCGAAGGCGATCAGGTAGATCGTCGGCTCGACGGTCGACGAGAACGTCGACGCGCGCCAGTAGGAGCCGAAGTTGACGACCTCGCGCACGAGCACGCCGGTCAGCGCGGCACGGTCCAGGCGGCCAGGGCGGTTGCCGGTCGGCACCGCGGCCATCAGGCGATCTCCTCGCCGGTCAGCAGCACGAACACGTCCTCCAGGTTGGCGTTGCGACGCTCGCCCTCGGGCACGTCGCCGTTGAGCGTCTCGGCGCGCAGGATCGTCACCGACGTGCCGGTGCGCCGCGTCGGCCAGCCGCGCTGCGCGGCATCGGCCTCGACCTCGCGCAGACGCGCCGGCGCCCCGTAGACCTCCAGCGCCTCATGGCCGGCGTGCTCGACGACGAGGTCGTTCGGGCGCCCGACCGCCACCGCCCGGCCCTGGCTGACGACGACGACCGTGTCGGCGAGGCGCTCGGCCTCTTCGATGTAGTGCGTGGACATCAGGATCGAGGCGCCCTCGCTGCGCAGTCGGTCGATCAGCGCCCACAGCTCCTGGCGCACCTGCGGGTCCAGCCCGACGGTCGGCTCGTCGAGCAGGACGAGCCGCGGCTGGTGTACGAGAGCGCGAGCGATGAGCAGCCGCCGGCGCATGCCACCCGACAGCTCGTCGACGCGCGCCTTGCGGCGCTCGCGCAGGTTCGCGATCTCCAGCGCGCGCTCGATCGCCGCCTGTCGCTCGCCGCGGCCGATGCGGTAGAGGTGGGTGAAGACGAGCAGGTTCTGCTCGACGGTCAGCGTCACGTCGAGGTTGTCGAGCTGCGGGACGACGCCCATCTCGGCCCGCGCGGCCTTCGACTCGGCGGGCAGCGGGAAGCCGAGCACCTCGATCTCGCCCTCGTCGGCGATCGCCTGCGCCGTGAGCATCCTCATGGTGGTCGACTTGCCCGCGCCGTTGGGCCCGAGCAGACCGACGCAGGTCCCGTCGGGGACCGTTAGATCAAGACCGTTGACCGCTGTGACTTCGCCATAGCGCTTGACGACGCCGCGCAGGCGGATTGCAGGGGAACGGGGGACAGCCGACACCCACCCGAACCTACACCCAGACAGTGTGACGAGGCGCGACGGCGCTCTCGAAAACGGGAACGGACCCGAGCAACCGTCGTCGCTCGGGTCCGCACCGTGGATGTCCCCTCCGGTGGGAGGCGTATATGTGGCGAAAGGTCGACTCTCGATCCTTGGCGGTCCCGATGATGCCGGCGCCGCGCTCCCTCCAGAAGCGACGCTCGAGCTCAGGGCCGACCCGTCCGTGGGTCGTATTCGCCTGTTGTGTTGCTTCCCTAGTGTCGGCCCGGGTGCGCTCGGCTGGAGGGCCGTTTGACCCCGAACGGACGTCTGTCCTAGTGTGACCCCGCCAGCCGCGAGGAGAACGTCCGGATCTCGTCGGCGCCCAGCCGCTCGCCGAAGACGAACGGGAGCGTCGAGACCGCGGCGACCGCCTCGCGCCGCAGTCGGGCCAGTTGGCCCTGCTGGGTCCGGACGCGGCCCGCGGCGGCGGTGACGGCCCGGCGCACGGCGTGGTCGGCCGCGCCGTCGGCCGCCGCGACGGCCGCGACGTCGGGGCCCGACAGGCGTCGCGGCCAGAGGCCGTTGACGACGATCGCGTCGAGATCACGGCCCAGGGTGGCGGCCACGCGCCCCTCCAGCTCCAGCGTCTCGCTGACGGCCAGCTCGCTGGGCAGGGCGACGGCGACCAAGCGGCTGCGCGCCGGGTCGGCCAGCGCCTCGGCGACCGTGCGCGCCTGGCCGGCGATCGGCCCGACGCGGGCGATGTCGGCGAAGGTCCGCGGCGTGCGCAGCAGCCCGAGGCCATGGCCGGAGGCCGGCGCGTCGAGGATCACCGTGTCGTAGCCGTGCGCACCGCGGCTCCAGCGCTGCGCCTGGCCGAGCTCCCAGGCCTTGGTGATCGTCACCAGCTCACGCGCGCCCGGCGCCGCGGCGACGAAGCCGGAGAAGACCCCTGAGCGCGCGAGCGGCAGGACGAGGCGGCGCGGGAGCTGGTGGGTCAGCCACTCCTCCAGCGCGCCGTCAGGGTCGATCGTGGTGGTCCAGAGCCCGTCGCCGACCGGCGTCTCGACGCCCGGACGCGGCCTGCGCACACCGCTGCCCAGCAGTGCGGCCACGTGCGACTGCCCTCCGACCTCGCAGACGATCGTGCGCCGTCCACGCGCCGCCGCGGCCAGCCCGAGGGCGGTCGCGACCGTGGTCCGGCCGGTGCCTCCCTTGCCCGTGACGACCACGAGCTCTGCATCTTCGATCGCGGTCATCTGCTGTTTCAGGGTTGTACGTTGCGACCTGCAGCAGGGAACATGCCAGACACGGACACTCAAGAGGCCTACATCCGATGTGCGGCGCTGCAGCGGCGCCATGATCCGACCTTCCACCTGGCGACCCAGGTGCTGGGTCGCGACGTGCGCCCGGCGGTGCATGCCCTGTACGGCTTCCTGCGTGGCGCGGATGAGCTGGTCGACGGGCCGGACCGTCCCGAGACCCCCGAGGCACGGCGGGCGGCGCTGGACGCCTGGCAGGCCACGCTGGCCGATGGCGTCGCCGCGGGTGGCAGCGACCATCCGCTCATCGCCGCGCTGGTCGACGCCGGTCGCCGGCACGACCTGCCGCTGGAGGAGCTCGGCGTCTACATGGACTCGATGCGCGTCGACTGCGACGGGCACGTGCGGATCAGCAGCCGCGCCGAGCTCGACATCTACATGAACGGGAGCGCTGCGGCGGTCGGCCGCGTGATGGCGCCGCTGATCGGCGTGCCCGCCGAGCGCCGCGAGGACGTCGCGCGCCTCGGCGTCGCGTTCCAGCTGACGAACTTCCTGCGGGACGTGCGCGAGGACTACGCCATGGACCGCGTCTACCTGCCCGGCCTCGACGAGGACGCGCTGGCGCAAGGGCGCCCGACGGAGGTGCCCGCCGACGAGGTTCGTCGGGCGGGCGAGCTGTTCCGCGAGTCGGCGCGCGCGGTGCTGGGCGCCTGCACGCCGCGTGCCCGGCCGGGCATCGCGCTGGCCACCACGATCTACCGCCGCGTGCATCTCCGGCGCATCGAGCGCCGCGGGATCGTGACGGCGTGACGACCCGGGCCACCGCCCGCGGCACCGACCGCCCGCCGTTCGCGCCGGACGAGCGCGCCGACGTGATCATCTGCGGGGCGAGCTTCGCCGGGCTCGCGGTTGCCCGCGAGCTGGCGGGCACCGACGCCGACGTCCTGGTCCTCGACCGCTACGAGATCGGCGAGCGCGCGACATCGGCCTGCGCGGTCCCGACGCCGTGGATGGCCGCGATGGGGGTGGAGGGCGCAGCGCGTCAGGAGCTACCCGGCATGTCTTTCTCCACGCCCCACGGTCGCGCGCGCTATCGCCTGCCGTGGAGCTGGACGTCGTTCGACTACAAGAAGCTCTGCGAGCTGCTCTGGGCCCAGTGTGGCGACGCGCGCTTCGCGACCGCGGTCGTGCACGGCCGCACGGGGGACACGGTCCACACCGACCGCGGCGACGTCACCGCGCCGCTGCTGGTCGACGCGGCCGGCTGGCGCCGCGTCCTCGGCGACCCGCACGTCCAGCCGCCCGAGGCCACGCTCAGCCGCGGGCTGGAGGTCCACCCGCACGACGCCGGCGGCACCGACCTCGACCTCTGGATGGATCGCGACCTGATCCGTCGCGGCTACGGCTGGTCGGTCCCGGCCAACGGCGAGCGGCGTGTCGGCACGCTCTCCTACGACCCGCACGACCACGTCAAGGAGCCCACGCGCGCCATGGCGCGCAAGCTCGATGTCGAGACCGTCCGCTACCAAGGGAATTGGTTTCCACACGCGCTGCGGGAAGCCACGGTCGACGGAGCCTTCTGCGCGGGCGACAGCGCCGGGCACTGCTTCCCGCTCTCGGGCGAGGGGATTCGCACCGCCTTCTACTTCGGCATCGCCTGCGGGCGCGAGCTGGGCGCCGTCCTGGACGGCAGCCAGAGCCGCGAGCAGGCGCTGAGCGCCTACACCGACTTCCACGAGCGCCACCGGCCGGCCTTCGCCCGGGCCGCGCGGCTGCAGCGGCTGATCCCCGCCTTGCCGCCGCGTTTGCTGTCACTCTTGCTGCGCGCAATGGGCGTCCAGCCGCTCGTCGATCGGGCGTTCGGCTGGTATCTCCAACAGGCGCATCCGTCGTTGGCCGACCGTCCCACCGGCTCGCGCGCACCCCATGGACGACCCGTCGAGCACGCCTCCCACGCCACCTGACGCCGAGCACACGCCGCTGGTGCGGGTGCTGGAGGACAAGCTCGCGCTCGCCGAGGCGCGCTACCGCGGGCTGGTCGAGCACGTGCCCGCCGTCGCCTACGTCGCCGAGTGGGACGCGCACTCGACGCTCACCTACGTCAGCCCGCAGATCGAGGAGCTGCTGGGCTGGCCGTCCGAGGCGTTCCTGGCCGACCAGGACCTCTGGTACCGCTGCATCCACCCCGACGACATCGATCGTGTGCGCGAGCAGGAGCGCACGGCCTTCGAGGCAGGCACGTGGGCCGACATGGAGTTCCGCATGATCCACCGCGACGGGAGCGAGCGGTGGGTGCGCGACAAGGAGGCCGTCATCCGCGATGCCGACGGCGCGCCGCGCTTCAGCCAGGGCGTCCTCGTGGACGTGACGCCCACGCGTGAGACCGAGTCAGAGCTCCAGGACGAGCGCCATCGCGCGCAGCGCTACCTCGACATCGCCGGCGCGATCATCGTGATCCTCGACGCCTCCGCGAAGATCACCCTGCTCAACCGTGCCGGCACCGAGCTGCTGGGCTACGACGAGGGCGAGCTGATCGGTCGCGACTGGCACGACGCCGTGGTTCCCGAACGCCTGCGCGCGAGCGCCCGCGCCATCTTCTCGGCCGAGGTCGGCAGCGACCAGGAGGACGCGGTCAACGAGTCCGTCGTGGTGACCAAGGACGGCGAAGAGCGCACGATCGCCTGGCGCGACACGGTCGTCCGCGACGCCTCCGGTGTCGTGACGGCCGTCATGAGCAGCGGCGTCGATCTCACCGAGCGCCGCGCGGCCGAGGAGCAGATCGCCTACCTCGCCTATCACGACCCGCTCACCGGTCTGCCCAACCGCGCGCTGCTGCAGGAGCACCTCGACCTCGCGCTGGCCCGCGCGCGCCGCCAGAGCGAGGCCGTCGGCCTGCTCTACCTCGACCTCGACGGCTTCAAGCTCGTCAACGACTCGCTCGGCCATCCCGCCGGCGACGAGCTGCTCTGCCATGTGACGATGCGCCTCAGCGAGCGCCGCCGCGGCATGGACCTGCTCGCGCGCCAGGGCGGTGACGAGTTCCTGTTGCTGTTGGCCGACATGCCGCGCGCCGATGCCGAGGCCCACGCGCGGCGCGTCGCCGAGGACCTGCTGCGGGCGCTGGCCGAGCCGTTCTCGATCTCGGGCGCGGAGTTCCACATCGGCGCATCGATCGGCATCTCGCTCTACCCGCGCGACGCCGCCGACGCCGACGCGCTGCTGCGCCACGCCGACGCCGCGATGTACGCCGCCAAGTCCGCCGGGCGCAACGGCGTCACGGTCTACAGCGGCGACCCGCACGAGTCGCTGGAGCGGCTGTCGATGACCAGCCGCCTGCGCAAGGCGCTGGACCGCGACGAGCTGCTGCTGCACTGGCAGCCGATCGTCGACCCGCGCGACGGCGCGCTGCGCAAGCTCGAGGCGCTGGTGCGCTGGCAGGATCCGTTCCGCGGGCTCGTGATGCCCGACGAGTTCATTGCCTTCGCCGAGGAGACAGGCTTCGTCGACCGCGTCGGCGACTGGGTCGTCCGCTCGGTCCGCGATCAGGTCCTGGACTGGGAGCGCGCGGGCTACCGGCCGCCGCGGGTCACCGTCAACGTCTCGCCGCGCCAGCTCCGGCGCCCCGACTTCGGCCAGCGCCTGCTCGGCCTGCTCACGCCCGACGACGTCGCAAGCCGCTTCACGGTCGAGATCACCGAGTCGGCCGCCATGATCGACCCGCTGCGCACCGACCCGGTCCTCACCGAGCTCGCGGCGGCGGGGATCGAGGTCGCCATCGACGACTTCGGCGCCGGCTACTCGTCGCTGTCGCGGCTGCGCACGATGCCGGTACAGGTGCTCAAGATCGACAAGACGTTCCTGGAAGGCGTGCCGGACGATCCGGAGGCGACGGCGATCGTCACCGCGATCCTCGAACTGGCGCGGGCGCTGGGCATGGACGCGGTGGCCGAGGGCGTCGAGAACGAGGCCCAGCGCACGTTCTTGGTGGAGCGGGGCTGCCCGTTGGCCCAGGGCTTCCTGCTCGGACGCCCGGTGAACGCCGGTGAGATCGAGCCGCTGCTTGCGCGCGCCGATCAGGCCCACGCTTCGTAGCCCGACGCTTCGTAGACTCCGCTTGTGGAGATCAACTACGACGCCCAGGGCCACGTTCCCGTCGTCATCCAGGACTGGCGCTCGGGCGAGGTCCTGACGCTGGCCTACGCCAACGCCGAGGCGGTCGCCAAGACCCGCGAGACCGGCGAGCTCCACCTCTGGTCGCGCTCGCGCGACGAGCTCTGGCACAAGGGCGCGACGTCGGGCAACACGCAGGCCGTCAAGGCGCTGCGGGTCGACTGCGACGGCGACGCGCTGCTCGCGCTCGTCGAGCCCGCCGGCCCGGCCTGCCACACGGGCGAGCGCACCTGCTTCTTCACCGGTGACCTGCAGCCGGCGCCCTACGAGACGCTGCCCGAGCTGGAGCGGACGCTCGTCGCGCGCCAGACCCAGCGGCCTGAGGGCAGCTACACCGTCGAGCTGCTCGACAACCCGGCCCACATCGGGGAGAAGGTCGAGGAGGAGGCCGAGGAGGTCGCCCGCGCCGCGCGCGAGGAGACCGACGACCGCGTCGACAACGAGGCGGCCGACGTCCTCTACCACCTGCTCGTCCTGCTGCGCTCGCGCGGCCGGTCGCTGGCCGACGTGCAGGAGGTGCTGCGTGAGCGCCATCGCTGAGAGCAGCCTGAGCCTGGAGCCGTCGCTCGACGAGATCCGCGAGCTTGCGCGCGACCACGACCTGATCCCGCTGCGTCACACGTTCATCGACGACTGCGAGACGCCGGTCGCCGCGTTCCTGAAGCTGCGCGGAACCGAGCCCGTGCATCCCGCCTTCCTGCTGGAGTCCGCTGAGCAGGGCCAGAGCATGGGGCGCTACTCGTTCATCGGGGTGCGCCCGCGCGGCATGGTGCGCTGGTCGCTGGGCGACGACGGCGACCCGTACGCCTTGGCCGAGCAGGCCGCGGCGCTGCGCCAGGCGACCTTCGACGACGCCCCGCCGTTCACCGGCGGCGCGGTCGGCTTCTTCGGCTACGACCTCGTGCGCACCGTCGAGACCACGCTCGGCGAGCCCAACCCGGACGTGCTCGGCCTGCCCGACATGGCGCTGATGCTCTCCGACGTGCTCGTCGTCTTCGACCACCTCAAGCACACGGTCACGATCCTGGTCAACGTCGCCGCCGACGACCTCGACGAGTCCTACGCCGACGCCGTCGCCACGATCGCCGACACGCGCCGCCTGCTCGATGGCCCCGTCCCGAAGCCCGAGGCGGGCCGTCCCGACCGGCCGGTGCCGGAGTTCCACTCCAACATGCCGCGCGAGCAGTTCGAGGGCATGGTCGAGCGGATCGTCGAGTACGTCCACGCCGGCGACGCCTTCCAGGTCGTGCCGTCCCAGCGCTGGAGCGCCCCGCTGGAGGGCATCGACCCGTTCTCGGTCTACCGTGGGCTGCGGGTGGTCAACCCGTCGCCCTACATGTACTTCCTGGACTTCCTCGACTTCCAGGTCGCCGGCGCCTCGCCCGAGCCGCTGCTGACGGTCACCGGCCGGCTCGCGTCGACTCGCCCGATCGCCGGGACACGGCCGCACGACGCCGACCCCGACGAGCTGCTGGCCGACGAGAAGGAGCGCTCCGAGCACGTGATGCTCGTCGACCTCGGGCGCAACGACCTCGGCCGCGTCTGCGAGTACGGCAGCGTGAAGGTCGACAAGTACATGCAGGTCGAGCACTACTCGCACGTCATGCACATCGTGTCGTCGGTGAGCGGCACGCTGCGCGAGGACGTCGGCCCGATGGCCGCGCTGCGCGCGATCCTGCCCGCCGGCACGCTCAGCGGCGCGCCCAAGGTGCGGGCGATGGAGATCATCGACGAGCTCGAGCCGATCAAGCGCGGCGGCTACGGCGGGGCGATCGGCTACCTCAGCTACTCCGGCGACCTCGACACCTGCATCCACATCCGCACGGTCGTGATCAAGGACGGCCACGCGCACATCCAAGCGGGCGGCGGAACCGTCGCCGACGCCAAGCCGGCCTACGAGTTCGAGGAGTCGGTCAACAAGGCCAAGGCGGTCAAGGGCGCGATCGCCCTGGCCGCGCAGCAGAGGGACTGGGCATGAACGTCCTGATGGTCGACAACTACGACTCGTTCACCTACAACCTGGTTCAGTACCTGGGTGAGCTGGGCGCGACGATCGACGTCGTGCGCAACGACGTGGCCTCGATCGACGAGCTGCTGGAGCGCTCGCCCGACCGCGTCGTCGTCTCGCCGGGGCCGTGCACGCCCGATGATGCGGGCGTCTCGATCGCCGCGATGCGCCGCTTCCCGGAGGCGGGGGTCCCGACGCTCGGCGTCTGCCTCGGCCATCAGTCGCTGGCCCAGGCGTTCGGCGGCACGGTCATCCGCCATGAGCCGATCCACGGCAAGACGACGGTCATCGAGCACGATGGCCAGGGCGTCTACCGCGGGCTCAACGGAGCATTGACCGTTGGCCGGTACCACTCGCTGGTCGTCGCCGAGGAGGAGCTGCCCGACGCGTTCACGGTCACCTCCCGTGGGGGCGGTGTCCTGATGGGGATCCGCCATCGCGAGCTGCCCGTCGAGGGCGTCCAGTTCCACCCCGAGTCGGTCCTCACCGACCGGGGCAAGGACATGCTGGCCAACTTCCTGTCGGACGCCTGAGCGACGACCGGCCGCCTGGCGGCTAGTCTGTCGCACTTTCCGATGCCCAACGACGTCCTCACGGCCGCCATCGACGCGCTCGCCACCCGTCGCGACCTCAGCCAGGAGCAGGCAGGCTCCGTGCTGGGCGAGATCATGGCCGGCAACGGCAGCGAGGGGCAGATCGCCGCGTTCCTGATCGCGCTGCGCACCAAGGGGGAGACCGTCGAGGAGATCGCCGGCCTCGCCGAGGCGATGCGCGGGCTCGCCACGCCGGTCGCCACGCAGCGCACCGACCTGCTCGACACCGCCGGCACCGGCGGTGGACGGCGGACCTTCAACGTGTCGACGACCGCGGCGCTGGTCGCCGCCGGCGCCGGCTGCGCGGTGGCCAAGCACGGCAACCGCTCCGCGACGGGCCTGAGCGGCTCGGCCGACGTGCTGGAGGCGCTGGGCGCCCGGATCGACCTCGCACCGACCGATGTCGGGCGCTGCATCGACGAGGTCGGCTTCGGGTTCATGTTCGCGCCCGCCCATCACGCGGCGACGCGCTGGGTCATCCCGGTGCGCAAGGAGCTCGCGGTGCGCACGATCTTCAACTTCCTCGGCCCGCTGACCAACCCGGCTGGCGCCCGGCGCCAGCTCGTCGGCGTCTCCGACCCCGCCTACCTCGACGTGCTCGCCGGCGCGCTCGCCCGTCTGGGCTGTGATCGCGCGTTGGTAGTCTCCTCCGCGGATGGCCTGGACGAGATGAGCACGTCCGCCCCCACGCACGTCGTGGAGGTCAACGGCGACGAGTTGCGCCGGTACGACGTCGCCCCGGCCGACCTGGGGCTGGCCGAGGCGCCGGAGAGCGCGATCTCCGGCGGCGACCCGCAGGCCAATGCGGCGACCACGCGCGCGGTGCTCGAGGGCGCGCAGGGGCCCGACACGGACCTCGTCCTGCTCAACTCGGGCGCGGCGATCTACGCTGCGGGACGCACCGACGACCTGCGCTCGGGCGTCGAGCTCGCGCGGGAGACGATCGCCTCCGGCGCCGCTGCCGCCGCGCTGCAGGAGTACGTCCGCATCAGCACAGAACTGGCACCGGTCTCATGAGCAACGTCCTGGAGCGCATCGTCGACATCACGCGCGACGAAGTCCGCCGCCGCCGCAAGGAGGTGCCGCTCGCGCTGCTCGAATCGCGGTTGGCGCCGCATCGCGAGGGCCGTCCGTTCTCCGAGGCGCTCGTGCGCCCCGGCGTGTCGATCATCGCCGAGCACAAGCGGCGCTCGCCCTCGGCGGGGGAGATCCGCGCCGGCGCCACCGTCACCGAGATCGCGCAGGCCTACGAGCGCGGCGGCGCCGCGGCGCTCTCGGTCCTGACCGAAGGTCCGCACTTCGGCGGCACGCTCGCCGACCTGGAAGAGGCGCGCGCGGCGACGGGTCTGCCGATCCTGCGCAAGGACTTCATGGTCGACGCCTACCAGGTCTATGAGGCCGCGGTGGCAGGCGCCGACGCGATCCTGCTGATCGTCGCGGCGCTGGAGCCGCGAGAGCTGGCCGATCTCCACGCCGAGGCGCTTGCCCTGGATCTCGACGTGGTCGTCGAGGTTCATGACGAGGAAGAGCTGGAGGCCGCTCTGGAGGTCGTCGACGCCGACGTCATCGGCATCAACAACCGCAACCTCACGGATTTCACCGTCGACGTCGAGCGCACCTATGAGCTGCTCAGCGACGTGCCGGCCGGCAAGACGGTGGTCTCGGAGTCCGGCTTCCACACCCGCGCGCAGATCGAGGAGCTCGAGCGCGTGGGCATCGACGCGGTCCTGATCGGCGAGACGCTGATGCGCGCGCCGGAGCCCGAGCTCGCGCTCCGTGACCTCGCCGGCCATGGCGCCAGCGCCGAGGACGCGCTGTAGCGAAGCGCCGTCCGTCCAGCACCACGTGCTGCTTTAGCAACATTTAGATCGACTTCAGGGTCGCTTCAGCGATCCCCAGGATCATCAGCCCCAGCCATGAGCCAGCCCCCCTCCCCGAACTCGAAGACCATCGTCCTGCCGTTGCTCGCCGCCGCGCTGCTCGGCGGCGGGATCGCCGCGGGGGTGACCGCGTTCGTGGTCGACGACGGTGGTGGCGACACCCACACCACCACGGTCATCCGCCAGCCGGCCGTCGCCTCCCAAGGCGCCAACGACAAGCGCTCCAACGCTGCCGAGGGGCTCACCGCGGCCGACATCTACCAGCGCTACGCACCCGGCGTGGTCTACGTCCGCTCGGAGATCACCCAGCAGACGCAGAACCCGTTCGACCCGTTCGGCGGTGCGCAGCGCAGCGAGGCGACCGGCTCGGGCTTCGTCATCGACGCCGGCGGCGACATCCTCACCAACAACCACGTCATCGACGGCGCGACGCCCGACTCGATCACGGTCCAGTTCGCCGACAAGAAGACCGTCAAGGCCACGGTCGTCGGCAAGGACCCGTCGACCGACCTCGCGCTGCTCAAGGTCGACCCCGAGGGGCTGGCCCTCAAGGCGCTGCCGCTCGGCTCCTCCAAGGACGTCCACGTCGGCGACCCGACGATCGCCATCGGCAACCCCTTCGGCCTCGACCGCACGCTGACCACCGGCGTGGTCTCGGCGCTGCAGCGCCAGATCCAGGCGCCCAACGGCTTCGCGATCAAGGACGTCATCCAGACCGACGCCGCGATCAACCCCGGGAACTCGGGTGGCCCGCTGATCGACTCCGCCGGTCGCGTCATCGGGATCAACTCGCAGATCGAGACCGGTGGCGGTGGCGCCCAGGGCAACGTCGGCATCGGCTTCGCGGTCCCGATCGACACCGCCAAGTCGATCCTCGCGAACCTCAAGAAGGGCGAGACGGTCCAGCGCGCCTACCTGGGCATCACGTCGCTCACCGTCGACGGCCAGCTCGACGCGCTCAACCTGCCCGTCGACCACGGCGCGCTCGTGCAGTCCGTGGAGGCCAACAGCCCGGCTGACCTCGCGGGGCTGAAGGCCGGCGACCTGCAGGCGACGCTGACGGGCAGCGCCAACAACGACTCCGTGGTCCTCGGCGGCGACATCATCACCAAGCTCGACGGCAAGGCGATCACCAGCTCCGACCAGCTCTCGCAGCTCGTCACGAGCCACAAGCCCGGTGACAAGGTCAAGGTCGAGATCGTCCGCAAGAAGGACACCAAGACGCTGACCGTCACGCTGGCCAAGCGCCCGCCGGTGCTGCAGACCCCCTAGGGCCGAGAGACTCACCCTAAGATGCAGGGCGTGGCCAACCGCGCACCTCGCATCAAGTTCTGCGGCATCACCAGCGTCCCCGACGCCGAGCTGGCGGTGGCCAACGGCGCCTGGGCGATCGGGCTGATCCTGTGGCCGGAGTCCAAGCGCGCGTGCGATCCCGGCGAGGGGATCCGGATCAGCAACGCGGTGCGCCGCAAGGTCGAGGTCGCCGGCGTCTTCGTCAACCAGTCGCTGGACGAGATCGCGGCCCTGGTCGACATGCTGCAGCTCTCGATGGTGCAGCTGCACGGCGACGAGGGCCCGGCCTTCGCGACCGAGGTGCGCCGCCGCACGGGCGCCAAGGTCATCAAGGCACAGTCGATCCGGCTGGCCTCTGACGTGCTGGCGGTCCAGGCCTTTCACGCCATCGACTACCACTTGCTTGACACCTACCGCGAAGGCGAGCGCGGCGGGACGGGGGAGACGTTCGACTGGCGGATGCTCAGCCGCCGCAGCACCGACGTGCCGCTGATCCTGTCGGGCGGGCTCAACCCGGAGAACGTGGCCGAGGCGATCGCCGCGGCGGATCCGTTCGCGGTCGACGTCGCCAGCGGCGTCGAGCTGTCGCCGGGCGTCAAGGACCCGGCCAAGTTGCGGGCCTTCGCTGCCGCCGTGCGCGCGACGACCGGCGAGCCGGAGCCCGCGCCCAGGGCGCTCGCCTCCGAGGCGCCGAGGCCGACGCCGACCCCGTCAGGCCGCCGCAGCCCTGTCCGGCCGACGTCTGCATGACCAGCGGCCTGGAGATCCGCTTCGGCCCCTACGGCGGCCAGTACGTGCCCGAGACGCTGATGCCGGCGCTCGGCGATCTGCAGAAGGTCTGGCTCGACGCCTGGGCCGATCCGGCCTTCCGCGCCGAGCTCGAGCACCTGCAGCGCGACTACGTCGGCCGCCCGTCGCCGCTGTACCTCGCGCCGCGGCTTTCCGAGTTCGCGGGCCGCGCGATCTACCTCAAGCGCGAGGACCTCAACCACACCGGCGCGCACAAGATCAACAACGCGCTCGGCCAAGCGCTGCTGGCCAAGCGCATGGGCAAGCCGCGCGTGGTCGCCGAGACCGGCGCGGGCTCGCACGGCACGGCAACGGCCACCGCCTGCGCGCTGCTCGATCTCGAGTGCGTGGTCTACATGGGCGAGGTCGACGTGGTGCGCCAGAAGCCCAACGTCGAGCGCATGCAGCTGCTCGGTGCGACCGTCGTGCCGGTCGCCGCGGGCTCGCGGACGCTGAAGGAGGCCACGAGCGAGGCGATCCGCGACTGGGTCGCCAACGTCGACACCACGCACTACGTGCTCGGCACCGTCGCGGGCCCGGCGCCGTACCCGGCGATCGTGCGCGAGCTGCAGCGGATCATCGGTGACGAGGCGCGCGCCCAGCTGCTGGAGCGCGAGGGGCGGCTGCCCGATCGCGTGCTCGCCTGCGTCGGCGGCGGCTCCAACGCCATGGGGATCTTCGCGGCGTTCATCCCCGACGAGTCGGTCGCGCTGGTCGGTGTCGAGGCCGGCGGTGAGGGGTTGGACGGCCGCCACGGCGCACCGCTGACCTCGGGTGCGCGGCCGGGCGTCTTGCACGGCTCGTTCAGCGCGATCATGCAGGACGACGAGGGCCAGATCCTGGAGGCCCACTCGATCTCGGCCGGCCTGGACTACCCGGGCGTGGGGCCCGAGCACGCGTGGCTGCGGGACACGGGGCGGGCTGCGTATGTCGCGGTGACCGACGACCAGGCGGTGCAGGCCTTCAAGGAGGTCACGCGGCTGGAGGGGATCATCCCGGCGCTAGAGACCTCGCACGCGCTGTACCACGCGCTGCACGCGCCGACCGACTCCCAGCTCGACGTCGTGTGTCTCAGCGGTCGGGGCGACAAGGACCTGGCGCAGATCATCGAGGGCTACGGCGTCGACTGACGCCCGTGGCGATCAGCGCGGCGCAGATCATCGAGGCCTACGGGGTCGACTGAGGCCGATCGTCAGCGCGAGGTGGAGGGCTCGCCCGCCGACGGTCGGGACTCCGGCTCCTCGGAGTCCTCGACGACCTCGGCCCCGTCCGCCGCGCGCCGCAGCGTCGCCAGCGCCAGCACCCCGGGCAGCGCCGGCAGCCACACCGAGATGGCGCGATAGGCCAGCACCGCCACGAGCGCGATCTCGGCGTCGATGCCGAACGCGGCGCAGGCACCGACCATGCCGCCCTCGACGCCGCCGACACCGCCCGGCAGCGGCAGCAGGTTGCCGAGCATCCCGAGCAGGTAGGCCATCGTCAGCTCCGCGACGTTCGGGTGTCCGCCGAAGGCCCAGAAGCACGCCCACAGCGTCGCGACGTCGAAGACCCACCAAACCACCGTGCCGAGCAGGCCGAGCTCGCGGCGGCGGATCAAGTCGATGGTGAAGTGCGTGCCGTCGGCCAGCGCCTGGGGCGCGGCGAGCAGTGCCTGGCGCCAGCGGCCGCCACCCTGACCCAACCGGCGCTGCAGCGCATCTGGCGCCTGGATCGCGATGCCGTAGGCGGCGAACAGCAGCGCACCCAAGACGGCAGGCACGGCGCTGAGCAGCGGCTCGGCGCCCGCGATCGCGAGCCCGGTGCCGAAGAGCACGATCGCGGCGACGAAGACGGCGTAGGTCGCGACCAGATGGGACGACACCTGCTTGGCCGCGCCGCGCGGACCGTGGCCGGCGCGTGACAGCGCCCACGTCGTCACCGCGATTCCGCCCGCGCCGCCGGCGGCCAGCAGGCGGGTGGCCGCGGTCGCCGCGAGCGTGATCTGCACCGAGCGACGGAAGCCGAGCACGACGCGGTCGGCCGCGCTGACCGCGGCCACGTTCCAGGCATAGCCCGCATAGGAGACGGCCTCCAGCGCGACGGCCGCGGCCAGCCAGGCCGGCGACCCGTCGCGAATGCGGTTCCACGTGTCCTCGATCCCCGCCAGGTGCGGGACGAGCAGGTAGACGACGAGGATCAGGATCGCGGTGGATCCGAACCACACCAGCGCACGGCGGGTGGGTAGGGACGGCTTCCCCGGCATCGGCAGGGAGCATAGGACGCGGTCTGGTCGTAGGCTTGCACGCTCCCCATGGACGGCCCCCAGCGCATCGCCGACGCCTTCGCCAACGCCAAGGGCCGTGCGGCCCTCATGCCCTATCTGATGGGCGGCTTCCCGACGCTCGGGGAGTCACTGCGGATCGGCGAGGCCTACGTCGACGGCGGCGCTGATCTGATCGAGCTCGGCGTCCCGTTCTCCGACCCGCTGGCCGACGGCCCCGTGATCCACGCGGCGGGGACCGAGGCGCTGCGTGCCGGGACGACCGTCGCGGGAGTCCTCACGGTCTGCCACGCGCTCTCCCAGCGCGTCCCGGTCGTGATGATGATGTACGCCAACCTCATCTTCGCCAAGGGCCCGGAGGCGTTCGTCCGCACGCTCGCCGACGCCGGGGCCAGCGGCCTGATCGTCCCTGACATGCCGCTGGAGGAGGGCGACGAGGTGCTCGCGGCCTGCGATGCCGCCGGCATCGCCCTGGTTCCGCTGGTGGCGCCGACGACGCCCGACGAGCGCCTGGCGCGGATCGGCGCCCGTGCCCGCGGCTTCGTCTACACCGTCTCGGTCACCGGCACGACCGGCGAGCGCGCCGCCCTCTCGGAGACCTACGGCTCGGTCATCGCCCGCACCAAGGCCCATACCGATGTGCCGGTCGCGCTGGGCTTCGGCATCGGCACGCCCGAGCAGGCGGCGCAGGCGGCCCAGGCCGGCGCCGACGGCGTGATCATCGGCAGTCGCCTCGTGCGCGCCGCCGCCGAGGCCGACGATCCGGCCGCCGCGGTGCGGGAGCTCGTCAAGGGGTTCTCCGCCGCGCTGGCGTAGCCCGCCGCGCCGCGCCGGCCGATGGCCGTCCTGCACATCACCAACGGGTCGGCCGTCGCCGCCGACCTGCGCTCGCTCGGCGAGGTGCTGACGTGGGACGACGTGCTGCACGAGGGCCCGGTGCCGGCGCTGGAGCCCGCGGCGCTGCGCGAGGTGCGCGCGCGGTTCCTCGCCGACGCGGGGCTCACCGACCTGGCACAGGCCCGGGCGCGGCTGACGGCGCGCGACGAGCGCCTCGACGCCGTCGACTTCTCCACGCGGATCGTCCTCTGGTTCGAGGACGACCTCTACGACCAGCTGCAGCTGCTGCAGATCCTCGACCGCCTCGCCGCCTCGGCCGAGAGCCGGCGCAGCCGCCCGGCCGGGCCGGTCGAGCTGGTCCGTCTCGCCCGCGGCCCGCGCAGCTTCCTGCGCGACCGGCTCGCCGCCGCGCGGCCACTCGGCGAGGGCGACCACGAGCTCGCGCGGCAGCTGTGGGCGGCGTTCACCTCGCCCGACCCCCTGCGGGTCCAGGAGGCGTGGCTGGCCGGGACGCCGGGGCTGCCCGATGTCGCACCCGCGTTGGGTCGCCTGCTCGAGGAGCACCCGGCCACGACCGACGGGCTGGCACGGACCGAGCGGCAGATCCTCGCGGCCCTCGCCGACGGGCCGCTGCCACCCGCGGCGCTCTTCATCGCGGCGACCGCGCCCGAGGAGCGCTCCTTCCTCGGCGACGCGACGCTGTGGTGGCGCGCCATGCGCTTGGCTCCGCTCGTGCAGCGGACCGATCACGGTGTCTTCGCGCTGACCATCGACGGCGAGCGCGTGTTCGCCGGTGAGGTCGACGCGACGGCGCTGCTGGCGCCACTGGACCGCTGGGTCGGCGGCGTCCACCATGCCGGTGCGCCCGCCGTGCGGTGGGATCCGGCGACGCGCCGCCTGCGCCGCTAGGGCAGTAGGATCCGCCCGGCCATGGGACTCGTGTACTCCGTCGTCGCCTCGCTCTGCCTCTGGATCGTCCTCTGGGCACTGGGCGCCAAGGCCCTCGACAGCTTCCTCCTCGCAGCACTGTTGATCATCGTCGCCGTGACGGTCCAGATGCTGCAGAAGTACAACCCCTCCAAGCGTCAGCGATGACGCGCGCCCGCCTTGGGCGGGCCCCCATACGGTGGTCAACCCACATTCCCATCTTGTGGTGTGGAGGGGTGACCATTGCGCTGCGTCCCTGACCCTGTTTAGACTCGCGCTCTCTCCGTATTCGATCCCTTGAGGAGGGGACACGTTGCGCGTACGTCATGTGGCAGCCTCAGGCTGCCTTCTGGCTGCGCTGTCGATCGGAGTTGCCGCATGCGGCAGCGATGACAACAGCGGCAGCAGCAGCACCGGAAGCTCGGACACGAGCTCCGGATCCAAGAGCCTGACGATCTACTCCAGCCTCCCGCTGCAGGGCGACTCGCGAGCGCAGTCGCTCTCGGTCGTCAACGGCGAGAAGCTGGCGCTGGAGAGCCAGGGCGGCAAGGTCGGCGACTTCACCATCAAGTACGTCAGCCTCGACGACTCCACCGCCGCCGCCGGCAAGTGGGACCCGGGCGCCACGTCGGGCGATGCCCGCAAGGCCGCTCAGGACAAGTCCACCATCGGCTACCTCGGTGAGTTCAACTCGGGCGCGTCGGCGATCTCGATCCCGATCCTGAACGAGGCCGGTGTCCTGCAGGTGTCGCCGTCGAACACGGCGACGGGTCTGACCCGTTCGCTGGGCGCCGACAAGGGCGAGCCGGACAAGTACTACCCGTCCGGCAAGCGCACCTACGGGCGCGTCGTGCCTGCCGACCACATCCAGGGCGCGGCCCAGGTCAGCTATCAGAAGGACAACGGCTGCAAGAAGACCTACTTGTTGAACGACAAGGAGGTCTACGGCTCCGGTCTCGTCAAGAACGTGGTCGCCGCCGCCAAGACGCAGGGCCTGCCGATCGCCGGCAACACCGGCATCGACCCCAAGGCCGCCAACTACCGCTCGGTCGCCACGACGATCAAGGCGACGGGCGCCGATTGCGTGTTCTTCGGTGGCATCACCGACAACAACGCGGTCCAGCTGTTCAAGGACCTCCACGCGGCGATGCCGACGGCGAAGCTGTTCGGCCCCGACGGCGTGGCGGAGACGGCGTTCACGACGAAGCTCGGCTCGTCGGTCGAGAAGGTCACCTACGTCACCAACCCGACGCTGGATCCGAAGCTCTACCCGGCCTCCGGCCAGGAGTTCTTCAAGAGCTACAAGGCGAAGTACGGCGCCGATCCCGAGGCCTACGCGATCTATGGCTATGAGGCCATGGGCGTGATGCTCGAGGCGATCAAGAACGCCGGTGCGAAGGGCAACGATCGCCAGGCGGTCATCGACGCCTTCTTCAAGATCAAGAACCGGGAGTCCGTGCTGGGCACCTACTCGATCGACGAGAACGGCGACACGACGCTGTCGGACTACGGCGGAGATCGCGTGGTCGACGGCAAGCTGGTGTTCGACAAGGTCATCAAGGCACAGACCAGCTGACCCAACTCGTGACCCACCGGCCGGGACCTTGTGTCCCGGCCGGCGTCACGGGGTACTCGGCAAAAGGACCACATGGAAGCCGCATCCATCACCGAGACGGCGTCGGAGGGCCCGCCCGCCCGGAAGGTCTCTGATGTCCTCAACGCCTATGCCTTGCCCGTGCTGCTCGTCCTGGCGCTCGTCGCGCAGTTCGTGCACTCACCACACGACACGCTGGACGACGTCAAGACCGGTCTTTCCAACGGCACCATCTGGGCGCTGATCGCGCTCGGGTACACGCTGGTCTACGGCATCGTCGAGCTCATCAACTTCGCCCACGGCGAGGTCTTCATGATCGGCTCGTTCGTCTCGGTGTCGCTCTGGGCGACCTTCGGCGTCGACGAGCAGACCGCGATGCCGCTGATGGTCGTGTCGATCGTGGTGGTGCTGGCGCTGGCGATGCTGGCCAGCGGCACGCTGAACGTGCTGATCGAACGCGTCGCCTATCGACCATTGCGCAACGCGCCCAAGCTGGCGCCGTTGATCACGGCGATCGGGATGAGCTTCATCCTGCAGAACGTCGGCCTGCTGTGGCGCCCGACGCCCGACAGCGCGCCCGACCTCATCGGCTCCCAGAAGAACTACTTCACCGTCTTCAACGTGGGCATCGAGCACTCCGATGTCTTCGCCGTCATCGTGACGGTCCCGCTGCTCATGGCGCTGCTCTGGTTCGTGGGCTCGACGCGCTACGGCAAGGCCATGCGCGCCACCGCGCAGGATCCCGACGCGGCGCGCCTGATGGGCATCGACGTCGACCGCACGATCCAGCTCGACCTTCCTTCTTGGCGGGCTGATGGCTGGCGCCGCCGGCCTCATCTACGCGCTCTACAACGGCACGATCCGCTTCAACCAGGGCTTCACCGCCGGGCTGATCGCGTTCACCGCCGCGGTCATGGGCGGCATCGGCAACCTCAAGGGCGCGGTGATCGGCGGGCTGATCATCGGCGTGATTCAGGCGATCTCGGACTCCGGGGACTACCTCGGGCTGCCGCTGGGTCCGCAGTGGACACCCGCGGTCGTCTTCGGCGTGTTGATCCTGGTCATGGTCTTCCGACCACAAGGGCTCTTCGGCGAAGAGACGCGGGAGGGGTGAGCGCCATGCTCGAGCCCACCCGCAGGCAGTTCCACCAGATGACGCGGTTGCTGCCGCCGCCGGTGTGGATGGCCATCGGGCTGGTGCTCGCGATCCTGTTCCCCTACGTCGCGGGGACGGGGTCGCTGCTGGACGCCTCGATCCAGACGCTCGCCTACGTGATCATGGCGCTGGGGCTGAACATCGTGGTCGGCTTCGCGGGCCTGCTCGACCTCGGCTACGTCGCCTTCTACGCCATCGGCGCGTTCGTGATCGGCTGGTTCGGCTCCCAGCAGTTCCCCGACGTCAACGGCGGCAAGGGCATCCACATCCTGTCGAGCGACCGGGCGACCTTCCAGCTCAAGCTCAACGGCACGCACGCCGAGATCCCCGGCATCCACATCAACTTCTTCATCGTGGCGTTCATCGCGATGGGGATCACCGCGGTGTGGGGCATCTTCCTCGGCGCCCCGACGCTGCGCCTGCGCGGCGACTACCTCGCGATCGTGACGCTCGCCTTCGGCGAGATCGTGCCGCGCATCTTCGAGAACAGCACCAGCGGCCTGTTCGGCATCGGCACGACCGACTTCTCCAACGGGCGCCAGGGCATCACCCCGATCGACACGATCAACCTGCCGTGGTCCAAAGACCTGGTCTATACGGACTTCAACTTGAAACCCGCGTATTGGGTGGCGCTCGCGATGGTCGTGTTCACGATCTTCGTCAACCGCCGCCTGCGCGACTCCCGGCTCGGTCGTGCCTGGATCGCGGTGCGCGAGGATGAGGTCGCGGCGGCGTCGATGGGCGTCAACCTCGTGCGCACCAAGCTCTGGGCCTACGCCATCGGCGCGGCGTTCGGCGGCTTTGCCGGCGCCTTCCTGGGCTCCTACAACAACACCGTCAACGTCGATCAGTTCGAGTTCGGCTTCTCGGTCTTCGTGCTGGCGATGATCATCATCGGCGGCATGGGCAACATCTGGGGCGTCATCGTCGGGGCCGTCGCCCTCTCGATGCTCAACCGCTACGGGTTGCCCGAGCTCAACCAGCTGCCGATCGGCTTCGACCCGACCTCCGTGTCCTACGGCGTCTTCGGCTTCTTCCTGTTGATCATGATGGTGCTCCGCCCAGAAGGTCTCATCCCGTCCGGCCGAAGAAAGCTGGAGCTGCACGAGGGCGAGATCGAGGGCGACGACGCCGAGGTGGTCGGCGACATGTCGCAGATGTACGAGGTGCGTCAGTGAGCGAGCAGGAGCAGGTCACCAAGAACCTGGACGGCACGGAGGTCGATCACAGCGGGCCGCCGGTGCTCGACGCGAGCGGCGTTTCGAAGGTCTTCGGCGGCCTCGTCGCCGTCAACGACGTCGACTTCGTCGTCCCGCGCAAGTCGATCGTCTCGCTGATCGGGCCCAACGGGGCGGGCAAGACCACGTTCTTCAACTGCCTCACCGGGCTCTATCGGCCCACGACGGGGCGCGTGATCTTCGAGGGCAAGGACATCACCGCCAAGCGGGCCGACCTCGTCACGGCGGCCGGCGTGGCGCGCACCTTCCAGAACATCAAGCTCTTTCGCACCATGACGGCGATCGAGAACGTCCAGGTCGGGATGCATCCGCGGCTGAAGTCGCGCGTGACCGGGATGGTCCTGCGCACGCCGTTCGTGCGGCGCGAGGAGAAGGCCGCCACGGCGCGGGCGATCGAGCTGCTCGACTTCGTCGGCCTCAAGCGCAAGGACGAGCTGGCGATGAACCTGCCCTACGGCGACCAGCGGCGCCTGGAGATCGCCCGGGCGCTGGCGTCTGACCCGAAGCTGCTGCTGCTCGACGAGCCCACGGCCGGCATGAACGCCGCCGAGTCAGAAGAGCTGCGCCGGCTGATGGATCGGCTGCGCACCGAGCAGGACATGTCGATCCTGCTGATCGAGCACGACATGAAGGTCGTCATGAACGTCTCCGACCACATCACGGTCCTGGACCACGGCGAGAAGATCGCCGAGGGGCCGCCGCAGACCGTGCGCCAGGACCCACGGGTCATCGAGGCGTACCTCGGGAGCCAGGCATGAGCGACGGCAACGGCGCCACGCCGGTCCTGCGGGTCGAGAACATCCACACGTTCTACGGCGCGATCCAGGCACTCAAGGGGATCTCGCTCGAGGTCCACGAGGGTGAGATCGTCACGCTGATCGGCTCCAACGGCGCGGGCAAGACCACGACGCTGCGCTCGATCTCGGGCATCGTCCCGCCGCGCGAGGGCGCGATCTACTACCTGGGCAAGGACATCACCGGCATGGCCGGGCACGCGGTTGCCGGGATCGGGATCGCCCACTCGCCCGAGGGTCGGCGGATCTTCCCGCGCATGACCGTGCTGGAGAACCTCGAGATGGGGGCGTTCACGCGCAAGGACGGGGCGGCGATCCGCGCCGACATCGACCGCGTCTACGACATGTTCCCGCGCCTGCAGGAGCGCCAGAAGCAGAAGGCGGGCACGATGTCGGGCGGCGAGCAGCAGATGCTCGCGATGGGCCGCGCGCTGATGGCCCAGCCCAAGCTCCTGCTCCTCGACGAGCCGTCGCTCGGCCTCGCCCCGGTGATCGTGGACAAGATCTACGAGATCATCCGCGAGATCAACCAGCAGGGCGTCACGATCCTGCTCGTCGAGCAGAACGCCAACTACGCGCTCGACGTCTCCACCCGCGGCTACGTCCTGGAGACCGGGACCGTCGCGCTCTCCGACCAGTCCTCCGCGCTGCGCACCGACGAGCGCGTGATGGCCGCCTACCTGGGGACCTGACATGACCGCCTCGCTCATCGTCGCCGCCCTCGGCGTCAAGGCCTTCTACTTGTTGTACATCTGGCTGGCCTCGGCGTGGGTGGCCAGCTGGCTGTCGGACCGCAAGGGCTATGGCGAGAAGTGGGGCCTCGGCACCGGCCTGCTGCTCAGCGCCATCGGCGTCGTGATCTGGCTCGTGGTCCCCGCCAAGTCGACGTCGATCGTCTCCCAGCGCAAGGCGCGCCAGGAGCACGAGGAGCAGGAGCGCGCACAGGAGGGCTGAGCCCTCCTGCCGGACTACCTCAGCGCGTCGGCCAGCGCCTCGTCGAGGTCCGCGTACTTGTAGGTGAACCCGTCGGCCAGGGCGTGCTCGGGCACCGCCCGCTGGCCCTCGGTGACGATCTCGGCCATGTCGCCGTAGAGCAGCCGGATCGCGAAGGCCGGGACCGGCGCGATGGCGGGTCGGTGCAGCCCCCGCCCGAGGGCCTTGCTGAAGGCCTTGTTGGTCACGGGCTCGGGCGCGGCGCCGTTGTAGGCGCCGCTCCAGGACGCGTCGGTGGCCGCGTGCAGGTAGAGGCTGACGAGGTCGTCGACGTGGATCCACGGCAGATACTGGTTGCCGCCGGCGACCGGGCCGCCGAGGCCGAGCTTGAACGGCGGCAGCATCGTCTTCAGCGCGCCGCCGTCGGCATCCAGGACGACGCCGGTGCGGATCTTGACCACCCGTGGGTGGGCGGGGCCGTCGGCCGCCGCGTCGGCCTCGCGCTCCCACGCCACGCAGACGCGGGCGAGGAAGTCGTCGCCTGGCGGGGTCGACTCGGGGAGCCGTTCGTCGCCGTGCTTGCCGTAGTAGCCGACGGCGGAGGAGCACACCAGCGCCTTCGGCCCTTCGGCACCGGCCGCGGCCAGCCCCGCGACGAGGTTGCGCGTGCCGACCTCGCGGCTCTCGAGGATCCGGCGCTTGACCTCGTCGCTCCAGCGCTGGGCGACCGGCTCGCCGGCGAGGTGGATGACGGCGTCGCGGCCGCGCAGGGCCGCAACCGGCGCCGGCCCGGCGAGCGGGTCCCAGGCGACCGCCTCGACGCCGAACTTTGCCTGGGCCTTGTCGGGTGAGCGCGACAGCACCGTGACGGTGTCGCCGTGGTCGCGCAGCGCGCGGACGAGCTTGGAGCCGATCAGGCCGGTGGCGCCGGTGAGGGTGACGTTCATCGCATTGGACTACGTACCCCTGATGGGGCAAAGATCAGTTGCGGAGCTGCTCGATGTCGAGCGCGGCGAAGCCGATCGTGTCCCCGGCGCGGTCGTCGCCGGCGCGGCGGGCCTCGGCCGCGACGGCGTCGGCGACGGCGGGCGCGACGTCACGGTTGAAGACCGAGGGGATGATGTAGTCCTCGCGCAGCTCGGACTCGGGGACGATGTTGGCGATGGCAGTCGCGGCGGCCATCTTCATCGCCTCGGTGATCTGCGGCGCACGCACGTCCAGCGCGCCGCGGAAGATCCCCGGGAACGCGAGCACGTTGTTGATCTGGTTGGGGTAGTCGCTGCGGCCGGTGGCGACGATCCGGCAGTACGGCGCGGCCTCCTCGGGGGAGACCTCGGGCGTCGGGTTGGCCATCGCGAAGACCATCGCGTCCTTGTTCATGCGCGCCAGCGCGTCGGCCGGGAAGACCTTGGCGCCGGAGAGGCCGATCATCAGGTCCATGCCGTCGATGACCGACGCGGGCGTGCCGCCGAGGCGATCCGGGTTGGTCGCCTCCGCGTACCAGCGCTTGATCGGCGGCATCGAGCCGTCCTGGTAGTCGCCGCGGTCGGTCGACAGCACGCCGCGGGAGTCGGCGCCGACGACGTGGCGGACGCCCGCCTCCATCAGGATCTTGGTGACCGCGACGCCGGCGGCGCCCAGCCCGATCACCAGCACACGCAGGTCGGCCAGGTTCTTGCCGGTCAGCTTGCAGGCGTTGATCAGCGCGGCGAGCGTGACGATCGCGGTGCCGTGCTGGTCGTCGTGGAAGACGGGGATGTCGAGCTCGGCCTTCAGCCGGTCCTCGATCTCGAAGCAGCGCGGGGCGGAGATGTCCTCCAGGTTGATCCCGCCGAAGGTCGGCGCGATCTGCTTGACCGCGGCGACGATCTCGTCGGGGTCCTTGGTGTCCAGGCAGATCGGGAACGCGTCGACGTTGGCGAACTCCTTGAAGAGCATGGCCTTGCCCTCCATCACCGGCATCGCCGCGCGCGGGCCGATGTCGCCGAGGCCCAGGACCGCGGTGCCGTCGCTGACGACGGCCACCGTGTTGCGCTTGATCGTGTACTGGAAGGCCTTGTCGGGATCGTCGTGGATCGCCATGCAGACCCGGGCGACGCCGGGGGTGTAGGCCATCGACAAGTCCGCGCGCGTCTTCAGGGGCGACTTGTTGTGCTGCTCGATCTTGCCGCCGATGTGCAGCAGGAACGTCCGGTCGGTCGTGTCGACCACCGTCACGCCGTCCAGCGCGGCGAGCGCGCCGACGATCTCGTCCCAGTGCTCGGCGCCCGTCGCGTCGACGGTGATGTCGCGCAGCAGCACGCTCTCCTTGACCTCGACCAGGTCGATCGACCCGATGCTCGCGCCGACCTCGCCGATCGCGCTCGCCACCAGCCCGAGCATGCCGGGGCGGTCGGCGATCTCGACACGGATCGTGAGGCTGTACTGGGCGGAGGGAGAAGGGGACATCTGCGCGAGACTCTAGGGGGTCGTCGGCCTGCGAAGCCGTCAGGCCACCTGCGTACTTGTATGGCACGCCCCGTGGTGGAATCCCGGCGCTCGCCCGCCCTCGCTAGGGTCCTCTGCGTGTCGGAGAACGGGTCAGCCAGCAGCCATGACGAGCTCTACCTGATCGACGGCAGCTCGCTCGCCTACCGGGCGTTCTTCGCCCTGCCGGAGTCGATCGCGACGTCGACGGGGGTGCCGACCAACGCGATCTTCGGCTTTGCCTCGATGCTGATCAAGCTGCTCACCGAGCACGGTGTCAAGCCGACGATCGTCGTGTGGGACGCGGGTCACTCCGGGCGCAAGGAGATCTCGGCCGACTACAAGGCCACGCGCCAGTCGCGGCCAGACCTGCTCAAGGAGCAGTGGCCGCACCTGGCGCCGCTGGTGGAGGCGTTCGGCTACCGCAACGTGACCGTCGACGGCTATGAGGCCGACGACGTCATCGCCTCGATCGCGGAGAAGGCACGCGCGCAGGACGTCCCGGTCGTCGTGGTCACGGGCGACCGCGACATCTTCCAGCTGATCGACCCCGAGTCCCGCGTGCGGGTAATGGCGACGGGCCGCGGCATCACCGACACCAAGTTGTATGACTATCAGGCGGTCATCGACCGCTACGACCTGCCGCCCGAGGCGATCCCGGACTTCTACGGCCTCAAGGGCGACACGTCGGACAACATCCCGGGTGTCCCAGGCATCGGCGACAAGACCGCCGCGGCGCTGCTCAAGCAGTTCGGCGACCTCGAGACGGTGCTCGCCTCCGTCGACCAGATCTCCGGCGCCAAGCGCAAGGAGAACCTCGTCAACCACGCCGACGACGCGCGCATCTCCAAGCAGCTGGCGACGATCATGCGCGACGTCCCCGTCGATGTCGACCCCGCCCAGGAGGCGGCGCGCGAGCCCGACCGCTCCAAGCTGCGCGACGTCTTCCGCCAGTTCGAGCTGCGGGCGCCGCTGGCCCGTCTGGAAGACGCGCTGGCCGCCGACGACCAGGCGGGCGTGCCTGCGGCGATGCCCGCCGAGGCCGCGACGGTCCGCGTGCGTGCTCGCGAAGGCGGCGTCGCCGAGGTCCGGGCGCTGGGTCCGGCGGGCTCGGAGATCACGATCGCGCTGGAGGCGCCGGTCGTCGACGAGGGCCAGCTGCTGGCGCAGGATCCGCTCTGGAAGTTCGGGGCGGTGGTGGGGGAGGAGGCCGTCGTCGGCTCCGTCGCCGAGCCCGCCGAGCTGATCGCCGCGCTGGGCGAGCGCCCCGTCGTCGGCTATGACGCCAAGGCCTGGGGCGCGGTCCCGGCGAACCTCACGCACGACCTGCTGCTCGCCGCCTACCTGCTCGAGCCCGCTCGCCGCGGGTTCCCGTTCGCCGAGATCTGCGAGGAGCGCGGGCTGAAGACCGAGGCATCCGAGCCGCTCGCGGCCGCCGCCGCGCTCGGCCAGTCGCTCGCCGCCTGGCAGCGCGAGCAGCTCGACGACCGTGGCCTCACCGGCCTGATGGACGAGGTCGAGCTGCCGCTCGTCGCGGTGCTGCGCGACATGGAGGTCGTGGGCGTCCGGCTCAACAAGGAGCGCCTGGCGCTGATCCGCACGCGCGTGCTGGACGAGATCGCCGACCTCGAGCGCGAGATCTTCCGGCTGGCCGGCGAGGAGTTCACGATCGGCTCGCCCCAGCAGCTCGGCGCGATCCTGTTCGACAAGCTCGGCCTGTCGCGCAAGCGCCGCGGCAAGACCGGGTTCTCGACCGATGCGCGCGTGTTGCAGGCGATTCGCGGCGAGCACGAGATCATCCCCTCGCTCGAGCGCTGGCGTGAGCTCAACCAGCTCATGAAGACCTATCTCGACGTCCTGCCGCAGCTGACCGACGCCGAGTCGCGCATCCACACCACCTTCGTGCAGGCCGCCGCGACGACCGGCCGGCTGGCGTCGACCAACCCCAACCTGCAGAACGTGCCGGTGCGGACCGAGCTCGGTCGCGAGATCCGCGGCTGCTTCGAGGCCGCGCCCGGCAACGTGCTCGTCAGCGCCGACTACTCGCAGGTCGAGCTGCGCGTCATGGCCTTCATCGCCGACGAGCCCGTGCTCAAGGAGATCTTCGTCCGCGGCGAGGACGTGCACACCGCGACCGCCTCGACGGTCTTCGACAAGCCGGCCGCAGAGCTCACGCCGATGGACCGCTCCAAGGCCAAGATGATCAACTACGGGATCGTGTACGGGTTGAGCGACTACGGCCTGGCCGACCGCCTCAACATCGCGCGCGAGGAGGCCAAGCTGTTCATCGACACCTACCTGGAGCGCTTCTCGCGCGTCGCCGCGTTCATGGCGCTGACGATCGAGCAGGCCAAGGAGCAGGGCTACGTGACCACGCTCTTCGGCCGCCGCCGTCAGATCCCGGAGCTGCGGGCCCGCAACTACCAGGTGCGCACGCTCGGCGAGCGGCTGGCGGTCAACACCGTCATCCAGGGCACGGCGGCCGACATCATGAAGCTGGCGATGATCGGCGTGCACCGCGCGCTGCTCGCCTCGGGAATGTCCACGCGGATGATCCTCACGATCCACGACGAGCTGCTCTTCGAGGGCCCGCCGGAGGAGGCCGACCGCGTCAAGGAGCTCGTCGAGCGCGAGATGATCGCGCCGTGGGGCGACCGCACGCCGCCGCTGGCCGTCGACGCGGGATCCGGGCTCACCTGGCTTGCTGCCAAGTAGCGGCGCTACGCCGCGGCCAGCGCGCCCGCGCCGACGACCAGCGGCTCTGCCGGCTGCTGCCACCGAGGGCTCGACCACGGGCTCGCGCCGTCCAGCGCGAAGGACGGCGGCGCGATGTTGAGGTAGTGGCGGAAGGCCCAGCGGATGAAGGACGGCCGGGTGAGCAGGTCCAGCGTCGTGTCCATCGCGGGGTAGCGATTGGCGACGCTGAAGAGCGACTGGACGCGCCACAGCCAGTCGAAGGCCCAGCGGTGGTCCTCGCTGAAGGAGCCGTAGCGGCCCAGCGCCTGCTCGCGGGTCTGGCGGCCGTCGACGACCTTGCGCAGCTCGCGGCCGGCGGCGAGCCCGAAGTAGAGCGCGGTGCGAATGCCCTCGGCGGTCGTCGGGAGGCAGTGCCCGGCGCTGTCGCCGACGAAGAAGACGCCGTCGCCGGTCGCCGGTCGCAGCCGGTGCGGGATCCAGTTGCCCTGGTAGCCGCCCTCGAGCCCAATGCCGAGGTCATGGGCGAGCCGCACGGTCGGCTCCTTGACCTTCAGGTGCGGGTCGAAGGAGCCGACGCCGGTCCGCAGCTCGTCGCCGGCCGGGAAGGCCCACGAGTAGCCAGGGCCGATGTACTTCGGGTCCAGCCACAGCTCGAGGTCGTCGCCGGTCGCCGGCGGATGGACCTCCAGGCCGCGCGAGAGTCGCGCGTTGGGCGGCTGGATCGCGTCGCGGCGCTCCGAGAGGACGCGGCGCCAGCCGAGCGCGTCGATGACCAGCGGGGCGCGCAGGTCGCCGCGGTCGGTGTGCACGGTGTGGACCGGCCCGCGCGTGATCCCGTCGACCTTGGCGGTCTCGAAGGTGAAGTCGCCCTGGGCGGCCAGCAGCTCGCAGAGCCGGGCGTAGTCGAAGGTCGAGAACGACCACGGCAGCGTCCAGCGGTAGGTCTTGTCCGGCCGGTGCATGACGAGGTCGTGGAAGCTCTGGCGGATCGACGCGTCGAGGCCGAGGTTGACCAGCCACTCGGTCGGGGCGGCGCACGCCGACGTCTGGCGCTCGCCGATCTCGTAGCGGTCGACGACGAGCACGCGCGCGCCGCTGCCCTTCAGCTCTCGGGCAACCGCGAGGCCCGCGAAGGACGCCCCACAGATCACCACGTCGTGGTCGCCGCCGAGCGGGGTACGCTCGGCCCCTCTCTTCGTCGCGCGAACGGGCATCCGACGCCCGATCGTATCCGTGCCCGGCGGGCGCGTGAGCGCAGGGTTCCCATGTGCGGTTTCGCGCTACCCTCTCTGGTCGCACATGACCCAGACCATCACACCTACCCCCGAGGCGAAGATCGTCGAGGGCAGCAATGGATTGCTGCTCGAAATCGACGGTCACATCGTCCCGAATTACGACGCCACGTTCTCACCCTTCGAGGAGGGTGACGTTGTCAGTGGCCGCGTGGTTCGCATCGATAACGACGAGGTTCTCGTCGATATCGGCTACAAGTCCGAGGGCGTCATCCCCTCGAACGAGCTGTCGATCCGCAAGAACGTGGATCCGCATGACGAGGTGGAGCTCGGCGAAGAAGTCGACGCCCTCGTCCTCACCAAGGAGGATCAGGACGGCCGCCTGATCGTCTCCAAGAAGCGCGCGCGCTTCGAGAAGGCTTGGCGCAACATCGAGGCCGCCGCGGAGTCGGGTCAGCCCGTCACCGGCACGGTCATCGAGGTCGTCAAGGGCGGACTGATCGTGGACCTCGGTGTCCGCGGCTTCCTGCCCGCCTCGCTCGTGGACATTCGCCGGGTTCCGAACCTGGACGAGTACATGGGCCAGCCGATCGAGTGCAAAGTTATAGAGCTTAATCGGTCGCGAAATAATGTGGTCCTGTCGCGACGGGCCGTGCTGGAAGAGGAGCGCAAGGAGCAGCGTCAGGAGATCTTGGATCGCCTGCAGCCGGGCCTTGTCGTCGAGGGCGTCATCTCGAACATCGTCGACTTTGGCGCGTTCGTGGATCTGAACGGCATCGACGGACTCATCCACATCTCCGAGTTGTCGTGGTCGCACGTCAACCACCCCTCGGAAATTCTCAACATCGGTGACACCGTGCAGGTCAAGGTCCTCGACATCGACCGTGACCGCCAGCGCATCTCCCTCGGTCTCAAGCAGACCCAGGAGGATCCGTGGCAGCGGGTCGTCGACACCTACAACGTCGGTGACGAGCTCGAGGGCACCGTCACGAAGGTCGTCACGTTCGGCGCGTTCGTCGAGATCCTCGACGGTGTCGAGGGCCTCGTGCACATCTCCGAGCTGGCCGCCCATCACGTGGAGAACCCGCGTGAGGTCGTCCAGCCGGGCGACGTCGTGCGCGTGAAGATCCTGGAGATCGACTCCGAGCGTCGCCGTCTGTCGCTCTCGATCAAGCGGGTCGAGGGTCAGGTCCTGCCGAGCGAGACCCGCGCCCGCGAGGCCGGCCTCCCGCTGCCCGGCGAGGGCCAGCCGCCTGCCAGTGCCGGCGATCTCGACGACGTGGCCGACCTCGGCCTGTCCGAGGACGTCTTCGCCGGTGAGGGCGATCCGGACGCCGCGGTTGCGGTGGATGACGCCGACGCCGCTGCCGAGGAGTCCGCGCTGCCGATCGAGGCCGCCGGTGACGCCGAGGTCGAGGCCGCCGACGAGCCGGTCGCCGAGGCCGGCGACGAGCCTGCCGAGGAGGCCGCGGTCGCGGTCGCCGACGAGGAGCCCGTTGCCGAGGCATCGGTCGACGCCGAGGGCGACGCGCCCGAGGCTGCCGACGAGCCCGCCGCCGAGGCGAGCGACGAGCCGGCCGCTGAGGCCGAGGCTGCGCCTGAGGGCGACGCCGAGCCAGAGGCCGCCGCATCCGGCGACGAGCCGGACGCCGATACGGGCGCTTCCGAGCCGGAAGCGTGAGGGCCGCGGCTCGTGGCCGCATCCTCTGAGCAGGACGTTTCATCCAGCGGCCGCACCGATTCCGGTGCGGCCGCTGGTCGTTGCCACGACGACCGGCCCGACGCGGTCGACGGTCCCTCGACCGCGGGGGCCGGTCGCAGTGGGGTGCCCTTCATCGCGCTGACCGGTGGGATGGGGTCGGGCAAGTCGACCGCGTGCGCGGCGCTGGAGCGTCTCGGCGCGGCGACGATCTCCACCGACGCGGTGGTCCACGAGCTCTACGGCTCGGCGAAGGTCCGTGACGCCGTCGTCGCGCGCTGGGGTGACGAGGTCGCGCCCGGCGGCGTGGTCGATCGCGGCGCGATCGCCCGCCACGTCTTCGGCGCACCCGCCGAGCGCGAATGGCTCGAGGGGCTGTTGTGGCCGCTGGTCGGCGAGCGTGTCTGGGCGTTCAAGGTGGAGCAGGAGGCGGCCGACCCGGCACCGAAGGCCGCGGTGGTGGAGACCCCACTGCTCTTCGAGGCCGGCATGCATGGCATCTACGACGCGACGATCGCGGTGATCGCCGACGAGGATGTGCGCCGGGAGCGCGCGGCGGCTCGCGGACACGAGGCCGTGGACGAACGCGCCGCCCGCCAGCTCTCCCAGGACGAGAAGGCGCAACGTGCGACCTTCGTGGTCCGCAACGACGGTACGGAAGCTGACCTCGAGGCCACGCTGTCCTCGGTGCTTGAGAAGCTGAGCAACCGCCGTGAGTAGTCCCCGCACCACAGAGCCCGCTCGCCCGCAGGTGCTGAGCGACCGACGATGAGCACCCGGACCGCCACCGCCACGCGCCGCAGCTCACCGGCGCCCAGGGTCGCCGACCGACGGCGCCGCGCCCAGCTGCGCCGTCGTCGGCTGCTCGCCGTCGTCGCCGCGGTCGGCGTCGCGCTCGCCGCCGTGCTGGCGCTCCAGCCCCTGTTTCACCACGCGGTCCGCGAGATCGCGCTGCCGCTGCGCCATGAGGACATCATCCGCCAGCAGGCGCGCGACAAGGGCCTGGACCCGGCGCTGATCGCCGGCGTCATCTACGCCGAGTCGCACTTCATCGACGGCCGCACGTCGTCGGCCGGGGCGGAGGGGCTGATGCAGCTAACGCCCGCCACGGCGCAGTACATCGCCAACAAGTCCGGCGGCACGGCCTTCCGCCTCTCCGACCTCGGCACGGCCCAGGTCAACATCGCCTACGGCGCGTTCTACCTGCGGTACCTGATGCAGCGCTACGGCTCCGACGTGCCGCTGGTGCTCGCCGCCTACAACGCGGGCGAGGGCAACGTCGACAAGTGGATCGCACAGGCGCGCAGCAAGGACAAGGCCTTGGACATCGGCGCGATCCCGTTCGGCGAGACGCGCAGCTACGTCACCAAGGTGCTCGACGCGCGCCGCCAGTATCGCACGCAGTACCGGTCAGAGCTCGGGCTCTAGGCCCAGCAGCGCGAGCGCGTCGGCGATCGAGTCGGCGATGGCGTCGGCCTCGCCCAGCTCCTCACGCGCATGCGTCGTCGCGATCGCGATGGTGCGCGCGCCCGCGGCGCGGCTCGCGACGATCCCAGCGGGCGCGTCCTCGAAGACCACGCACTTGGTCGGGTCGACGCCGAGCTCACGAGCAGCGAGGAGGTAGCCCTCGGGGTCGGGCTTGCCGACCCGCACACGATCGGCGGTCACGAGCACGGCCGGCAGCGGCAGGTCGACCGCGCTCAGGCGCACGCGCGCGAGCGCGTCCGGGCAGGAGGTGACGACGGCGACCGGCACGCCGACCGTGCCACCGAGCAGCGCTCGCGCTCCCGGCAGCAGCGTGGCAGGCGGCCCGTCGATGTCCATCTGGGAGACCACCGCGGCCTCGGCGACGGCATCGAGCCCCGGGGCGATCTCCCGGATGACGTCGGCCGCGGGCCGTCCGTGGATCCGGCCCTGCAGCACGGCGGGCTCGATGCCGTGCGACCGCGCCCACGCGCCCCACGTGACCTCGATGCTGTCGCCCGAGTCGACGAGCACACCATCGAGGTCACTGAGGATCGCGGCGGGCGCGGGGTGCCTCACTCAGACGCGACCGGAGGCCGCGCGGCCCATGCGGGCGGCGGAGTCGAGCACGACGGCGCCGAGGAGCACCGCACCCGTGACCATGAACTTCGTCGCCGAGGTGTAGGCCAACAGGTCCATGCCGTTGGAGATCGACCCGATCACCAAGGCGCCCAGCAGCGCGCTCCAGACGTTGCCGCGGCCGCCGAAGAGCGACGTGCCCGCGATGACCGGACCCGCGATCGAGTTCAGCAGCAGGTCCGAGCCGCCCGAGGACTGGTTGACCGCGAGCAGCCGGGAGGCGGCCATGATGCCGCCGACCGCCGCCATCGACGAGGCGAGCGAGAAGACGACCACGCGCACGCGGAAGACGTTGATGCCCGAGCGGCGCGCCGCCTCCATGTTGCCGCCGACCGCGTAGATGTGGCGCCCGAACTTCGTGCGCCGCGTCCAGAAGTCGAAGGCGGCGACGAAGCCCACCAGGATCAGCACTGCCACGGGCACGCCGCGGTCCTGGTTGACGACGTAGACGAACAGCAGTCCGGCCAGCGCCACGGCACCGATGCGGATGCCGACGAGCAGCATCGACGGCGCGTTGAGCCCGGCGCTCACGCGCTTCTGTCGGCCGCGCATGTTCGCGATGCCGTAGAGGACGACGCAGACGATCGCGATGATCCAGCCGGTCGAGTCCGACAGGAACTTGCCGGCCAGGTCGGTCAGCAGGCCGGGCTCGAGGTTCACGGTGCCGGTCTCGCCGAGCACCTTGAGCTGCAGGCCCTGCCAGCCCAGCAGTCCGGCAAGTGTGACCACGAACGTCGGTATCCCGAACTTCGTGGAGATGAAGCCCTGGAACAGACCGATCGCGGCGCCGACGGCGACGCCGGCGATGATCGCCGGGACAGGTGCCCAGCCGTGCTGGACGCTGAGCACCGCGACGATCGCCGAGCAGACGCCGGAGACGGCGCCGACCGACAGGTCGATCTCGCCGAGCAGCAGGACCAGGACGACGCCGACCGAGATCAGGGCGACCGCCGTGATCTGCAGCGACAGGTTGACGATGTTGGTGGAGCTGAGGAACCGGCTCTCCTGGGACTGGAAGATCGCCCAGACGATCGCCAGTAGGACGAGCACGCGCAGCGACCCCAGGTCGCCGGTGCGGATGCGGTTCAGGAAGTCCCGGCCGGAGGTCGGCAGCGACTCCTTCTGCGCCGCGGCCGCCGTCTCGGGCTCGACCGGCGGGGGCGTGGGGGCAGCGGTCGTGCTCACTTGGACACCGTTCCTTCCGTCTTGTGGCCGTTGCCTGAGGTGAGGCCCGTGATCGCCGCGACCACGTCCTGCTCGCTGGCGGTCGCGACGTCGAACTCGCCGCCGTCGGCGCCCAGGCGCATCACGAAGATGCGGTCGCAGACGTCGAAGACGTCGCGGAGGTTGTGGGAGATGACGATGACGCCGAGGCCACGCCCCTTGAGCCGCTTGACCAGCGCCAGCACCTGCGCGGTCTGCGCGACGCCGAGCGCCGCGGTCGGCTCGTCCAAGATCACCATCTTGGGCTCGCCGAGCAGCGAGCGGGCGATCGCGACCGACTGGCGCTGACCGCCGGACATCGCCCCGACCTCGCCACGGACCGACTGGATCGTGGTCACCGAGCAGCTCGGCGAGCAGCTCGTTGGCCTTGTTCTCCATGGTGACCTCGTCCAGAAGGCCACCGGCGATGGCCTCCCGTCCGAGGAACAGGTTCTCGACGACGTCGAGGTTGTCGCACAACGCCAGGTCCTGGTAGACCGTTGCGATCCCCAGGCCCGTGGCGTCCTGCGGTGTGGTGACGCGCTGTGGGTTGCCGTCCCACAGGTACTCACCTTCATCAGCGGGGTGGATGCCCGAGATGACTTTGACGAGCGTGGACTTGCCGGCGCCGTTGTCTCCGACGAGGCCGACGACCTCGCCGGGCATGACCCGGAAGTCCACGCCGTTCAGCGCACGTACCGCGCCGAACCGCTTGGTGATCCCCCGCAACTGCAGCAGGGGCGTGGTCTCCGTCATCTCGAGCTGCCTCCTCATGGCTGAGTGGTTACTGGATGCCCGCGGACTTGCAGGCGGCAGCGTACTGCCCGGCGCAGATCTGAGCCGCCGTCCAGAACTTGTCCTTGATGATCGTGTCGTTGATGTTGTCGACGGTGACCGCGACTGGGTCGAAGATCACCGAGGGCACGTTGCCCGCGCTGCCGTTGGGCGTCTGCACGTTGATCGTGCGGCTGTTCGGCCGCTTGCCCTGGACCAGGTCGACGGCCAGCTCCGCGGCGATCTCGGCCTGCGGCTTGATCGCCTTGTAGACCGTCATGTACTGCGTGCCGGCGACGATGCGCTGGACGCCGGCGAGCTCGGCGTCCTGGCCGGTCGTCGGGATCTTCTTCGGGTCGACGCCGTTGGACTTCATCGCGGCGATGGCGCCGCCGGCGTTGCCGTCGTTGGCCGCGTAGACGCCCACGAAGCCGGTCTTGCCCAGCGCCGTGATCGCCTGCTCCATCTCCGACTGCGCCTTGTCGGGCGACCAGTCGGGCGTGTCGTACTCCTTGGCGACCTTGAAGCCGCTGCCGTCGATGACGCTGTGCGCGCCCTCCTTGAACAGCTTGGCGTTGTTGTCGGTCGGGGCGCCGTTGATCATCACCAGCGAGCCGGAGGTCTTGCCGTCCTTCTTGAGCTTGTCGATCAAGCTCGTCGCCTGCAACTTGCCGACCTTGGCGTTGTCGTAGGAGATGTAGTAGGCGACCTTCGAGTTGGTGATCAGCCGGTCGTATGAGATGACCGGGACCTTGGACTGAGCCGCGCGCGTCACGATGGCCGCGGCCGAAGCGGCGTCCACCGGGTCGAGCACGAGGACCTTGGCGCCCTGCGTCAGCGCAGCCTCAGCCTGCTGCTGCTGCTTGGACGCGTCCTGGTCGGCGTTGGAGTAGATCTCCTGGCAGTCCGGGCAGATCTCCTTCAACTTGCGCTCGAAGTTCGGACGGTCCTGTGACTCGTAGCGGGCCGTCTTGGACTCCGGCAGCAGCAGCGCGATCTTGCCGCTCTTGGCGCCGCTGTTCGCGGTCGTGCTCGAACCGGTGTCCGAGCTCTTGTCGTTGTTGTCGCTGCCACAGGCGGCGACACCGAATGTGAGGGCTGCGGCCGCGATGACCGACACCCACTTCGTACTACGCATGGAAAGCACGCTCCTCCTCGAGGTGCAGGGGACAGGGACTGGGTAAGCGCGGTTCACGCCTGGACCTCCGCGAGGTGGCCGACCGGCGTGGAGAAGGTCTCTGCGTCCTGGAGGACGAGGGCGAGCGCGCCGAGCACCTGGGCGCGGTCGCCGAGCGGGCCGTGGTGGATCTCGACGTCGTCGCCGGCGCTGGAGATCGCGTGGCGCCGGCACTCCTGGCGCAGGGGGTCGAGCAGGACGTCGCCGCAGGCCGCCAGCTCGCCGCCGACGACGATGCGGCTCGGGTTGAGCAGGTTGACGAGGTTGGCGACGGCGCGGCCGATGTGGCGGCCGGCGTCGGCGACGACGCGCGTCGCGGCGGGATGGCCTTCGAGCGTGAGCGCCACGACGCGGCCGAGCGTGAGGTCGGCGCCGAGCGTGGGGCGCAGCAGCTCGACGGTGGCGGCCCCGCTGGCCAGGGTCTCCAGGCAGCCGCGGTTGGCGCAGCGACAGACCGGGCCGTGCTCGTCGATGATCGTGTGGCCGATCTCGCCCGCGGTGCCGCCGACGCCGACGTAGAGCCGGCCGCCGAGGACCAGGCCGGCGCCGATGCCGGTCGCGAGCTTGAGGTAGATCATGTCCTTGACGCCCTCGCCGGCGCCCCAGACGTGCTCGGCGAGCGCGCCGAGGTTGGCGTCGTTGTCGACGCGGACCGGCATGCCGAGGCGGTCGCTCATCGCATGCGCGGCGGCGACACCGACCCAGCCGGGGAGGATCGAGGTCGAGCCGACGGTGCCGGTGTCGGCGTGGATCGGGCCCGGAAGGCCCATCCCGACGCCGAGCACGCAGCTGCGGTCGACGCCGGCTTGGGAGAGCGCGGCGTCGACGAGCTCGCCCGCCGCTTCGATGCCCTGCTCTGCGCGATGGTCGCCCGGCAGCTCCTGGCGCATCTCGGCGAGGACGGTATGGCCGAGGTCCGCCACAGCCACCGTGACGTGGGTCTTGCCGAAGTCGACGCCGACGGCGGCGCCCGCGCGGCGGTCGAGGGAGACGAGGACCGGTGGCCGCCCGCCCTGGGCACCTGGGGCGGCGGTGTGGTCGACGCGCTCGGCCACGAGGCCGTCGCGGACGAGATCGGCGATCAGCGAGGAGACGGTCGTGCGCGACAGGCCGGTGCGCCGGGCAAGCTCGGCGCGACTGGTGATCCCTGCGACGCGGAGTGCGCTGAGCACTCGTCTTCGGTTTCGCTCACGCAGGGACTCGAGCGATCCGGAGCCCTCATGACCCATCTCAAAATCGACCATCTCACGGCCGTAGAAGGTTTGTCAAGAGACAGTGCGAACTGCCGAACTCGCCTCGTCAGCTTTGTTCGTGGCGCGTTTGAACTGGGCGGGTGTGGGGGAGGTTGCTCACCCGGCCCTCTCGACGGAAGTTGGGTCCGCGCCCGGACCAGTGGACGTCCATACGACGGCGCTACACCCGCGGGGCCCTGCTGCCGACTCTCAGGGAGTGATGCCCGGCACACGTCGAAGCCTCAGCGGTGCAGCCCTACGCCGCCTCGTCGCCGAGGAGGACGGCTTCGGCCTGATCGAGGTCATGGTCAGCGCGGTCCTGCTGATCATCCTCGCGATCGGCACGCTGCAGATCCTCGACACGTCGCAGGCGGCGTCGTCGATGAACCGGTCGCGCGATGTCGCCGCGACGCTGGCTCAGGCCGACCAGGAGGCGATGCGCCAGCTGCCGCTGGACAGCATCACCGGTGGCTACAACCCGCCACCCGCCATCAAGCCCGTCGGAGGCATCAACTACACGGTCACCTCGACCGGCGTCTGGACCCGCGACGCCGCGGGCGTCGTGACCTGCTCGACCGCGCTGTCGACCGCCGGCCGCGGTGACTACCTGACGATCACCTCGACGGTGACCTGGCCCGGGACGGCCTCGACGAAGACCAAGCCGGTCGTGTTCCAGAGCATCGTCGCGCCGGGCGTCGCCGCCCTCGGCGCCAACAAGGGCGCGCTGGCCGTCAAGCTCAAGGGCGCCAACGGCGCCGGCGTGCCTGGGATCGGCGTCACCTCCGGCGCAGTGTCGGGCACCACCGACTCCGACGGGTGCGTCGTCCTCAACAACCTCGACGCGGGCGACGCGACGGTCAACTGGAACGCCCCCGGCTTCGTCGACCCTGACGGCGTCCAAGACATCACCAAGGACGAGACGATCGGCGCGGGCACGACCGCGCAGGACAACGGCGCCTATGACAAGGCGGCGAACGTGCCGGTAACGTTCAAGGACGACATCTCGGGGGCCGCCGCCAAGTGGTCGAGCTTCTCGATGACCCAGACCGGCATGACGCAGTCCAACGGCGTCCGGATCTTCAAGGCGGCGGGAACGCCGCCGGCGCAGGTCGGCTCGATCACCTCCGGTGCGCTCTTCCCGTTCACCTCGGCCTATGGCGTCTACGCCGGGTCCTGCGCCGGCAACGACCCCAACAGCTACACGCCGATCGCCGGCTTCAACAGCGCCTCGGTGCTGACGACCCCGGGGGCATCGGTCCCGCTGACGCTGACGATGCGATCGGTCGTCGTCACGGTCACCAAACTCGTCAGTGGGGTCGATACGCTGGTTAGCGGTGCGACCGTCCAAGCTTACCCTTTCACGGCCGACCCACACATGGCGGGCTGCGCCGAGAAGACCTCCAGCGGCGATTTCACCACCAACGCCTCGGGCCAAGTGACGATCCCGCTGCCCTATGGCATCTGGAAGTTCTGCGCGGAGAAGAAGAACGGCAGTACCAGCAACTACTTCGTCGGGCAGACCACCAACACGACGCTCGCCGCAGTCGACGGGCCGGCCAACAACACCGAGGACGATCCGTCCGTCACCACCGATAGCTATCGGCGCAGTGTGGCTCGCACGCTGAAGCTGAGCACGGTGGCCCCGGCGCCCTCACCGGTCCCAGCACGATGCGCATGACCGCCCGTCTGCACCACGAGGAGGGAGGGTTCTCGCTCATCGAGCTGTTGATGGCGATGGCCCTCGGCTCGATCGTCCTCACCGCGGTGATGACCGTGTTCATCACCGGCATGGGCGCGACGACGCGGGTCACCGATCGCGTCGAATCCGCCCAGCGCGGGCGCCTGGCGATGGACCGGGTTGTGACGCTTCTGAACTCCCAGACCTGCCTGTACAACAACGACGGCAGCAGCAGCGCGCCGATCATCGACGGCCAGGCCCAGCAGATGACGTTCCTGGCCAACCTCGGCACGGTCTCGGCCGACCCGAGCAAGTACCGCATTCGCTATGACACGGCGACCAAGACACTCTTCGAGGACCGCTGGGCGCCGACCCGCGACGCCAAGGGCAATATCGTGTTCGCCGCAGCGGCCTCGTCGTCGAAGCCGATCAGCACGGGCATCGTCCCGACGCTTTCCGGCGGCACGATCTTCCAGTACTACGCCTTCGACACCGATGGCACGATCGACACGACGACGCCGATCACGCTGACGTCCGGCGCGCTGACGACGGCCAACCGCCTCGTGGCGGTGCGCGTCGCGGCCACGTTCGCCGCCCAGACCGACCGGACCAAGACCCTGGATCTGCGCTCGACGACCGAGAGCGGCGGCGCCACGGTCGGCAGTGCCGACGGCTCCGACCCCACCAAGGGAGTGAACTGCTGATGTACTGGCTTCGTCGCCGGATGGCCGACCAGAGCGGCTTCACCATGTTCAGCGTGACGGTCACCATGATGGTGCTCGGCACGTTCGCCGTCGGCGCTTGGAGCGCCGCGAACGGTGACATTCCCATGGCCCGCGCGAGCCAAGACCACAAGCGCGCCTACGAGGCCGCGCAGGCCGGCATCGAGTGGTACGCGTACCAGCTCGAGCGCGACCCCACGTACTGGACCAACTGTGCGACGGTTCCTGACGTCTCTGCCGGCGTGAAGGCCCCGGTCAACCTGGAGTGGAACGGCAGCGGCGTCGACCCGCGCGTGTGGCGCACCCAGACCGACAGCTCGCGTTATGCGCTCGAGATCCTGCGCCGCGATGGCTCGTCGACACAGTGCTCGACGGCGAGCCCGGACACCACCGCGCTGCAGGACAACACCCTGCGCATCCGCGCGACCGGTCAGGCCAACGGCAAGACGCGAAGCCTGATCGGCACGTTCAAGCGCCGCAGCTTCATCGACTTCATCTACTTCACCAGCTCCGAGGCACAGGACCCGATCGTCGGCGGTGGCACGATCGCCGGCTGCCTGAAAACGCGCACGATCCGCACCGGCTGCACCGAGATCAGCTTCTCGAGCAACGACTCGGTCAACGGCCCGTTGCACACCAACGACTCGAGCGTCCAGGCCTGCGGCTCGCCGACCTTCGGTCGCGACGGTCGCAGCGATGCCTTCGAGGTGTCCGGGGTCACGCCGGGCTACGTCCAGGCCTCGGGCTGCTCCGGGACGCCGACCTTCAAGGGCCCGAAGGCCATGGGCGTCTCGAGCCTGACCCCGCCGCCGCAGAACACCGGCCTCGCCGATCTCGCCGGCCCCGACTTCACGTTCAAAGGTCAGACGTGCCTGAAGTTCCACGACGACCTCGTCGACGTGTACGCCAACCGGCAGTGGAAGATCGATTCGCCCAACCGCATCACCTGCACCGGGACGTACACGACCAAGAACCTGAGCGGTCCCAACGGGCCCCCGAACGGCGTCATCTACGTCGCCGGCGACACGACCAAGGGCTGCACGGGCACCTACGCCAAGTACCAGCTCTACACGAACACCCCGGGCTGCGGCGACGTGGCGATCTCGGGCGACTACGGCTCAAGCGTGACGATCGGCGCCGAGAACGACATCATCGTGATGGGCGACGTGACGCAGGGCGCGGCCAGCAACGCGATGCTCGGGCTGATCGCCACGAACTTCGTCCGGGTCTATCACCCGATCGTCGGCGAGACGTCCACGAGCTGCGGCTCGACCAACGACGAGCCGTCCGGCTACGTCGCGCCATCGACGATCGAGGCCGCGATCCTCGCCCTGAACCACTCGTTCATGGTCGACAACTACATGTGCGGCCCCTCGGATCTCGGCTTCCTGAACGTCACCGGCGCGATCGCGCAGCTGTTCCGCGGGACGGTGGCCACGGGCTCCGGCGGTGGCACCGCAACCGGCTACAAGAAGAACTACGTCTACGACGATCGCCTGAAGGTCCGCGAGCCGCCGAACTTCCTGGACCCGGTGAAGACGAGCTGGCGCGTCGTCCGTGAGACCGAGCAGCAGCCGGCGACGAAGTAGCGCGTGAGGACGGCGCCGGCCTCAGGCCGGCGCTGCCTGGCGCTGCAGCACGGCCTCGAGGAGTCCCGGGAAGCGGGCATCGAGGTCGTCGCGGCGCAGCGAGACGTGGCGGTGGGTGCCCTCGACGCGCGTGCGCGTCACGCCCGCCTCGCGGAGGGTCTTGAAGTGATGTGAGCGGGTGGACTTGCTGACCCCGAGCTCCATCACGCCGCAGATCTGCTCGCCTTCGGCGGCGAGCACGCGGACGATCTTCAGGCGCACGGGATCGCCGAGCGCCTGCAGGATCGTGGTGAGGTCGAGATCCTCGGTTTCGGGCTGAAACAGCTCCACGCGCCACAGGCTATCGGGTTGTTCGACACATGTCGAACCAGCTGTGACGGTGGTTCGATCACCGTCGAACAAGGACCTCTCCCCGTGCCTCCGTTCCTTCCCTCCTTGCTCGCCGTCCTCTGCTGGGGCGGCATGTTCCCGATCGCCGACGCCGCGATGGACCACGTCGACGCGGCCCACATCACCGCGATCCGCTACGGCATCGCGTCGCTGATCTTCATCGCCTTGCTCGCCGCCTTCGAAGGCCGCGCGGCGCTGCGCTACGAGGGCCGCTTCCGCCGCGCGCTGCTGTTCGGCACCTTGGGCTTCGCGGGCTTCAACCTGCTCTCTTACGCGGGGCTGCGCCACACGACGCCGCAGCATGCGTCGCTGATCGCGGCGACGCTGCCGGTGCTCACGGTCCTGACGCGCTGGCGGCTGACGGGCGAGCGGCCTTCGCCACGGCTGCTGGGGTTCATCGGGGCGGCGTTCGCCGGGGTCGCGCTGGTCGTGATCGGTGACGACCCGGCCGCCGCGGTCAAGGGCGGCGTCGGCGACCTGCTGGTGCTGGCCGGCGCGGTCTGCTGGGTGCGGTACACGCTGAGCGCCGCGAGCGAGTTCGGCGACTGGTCGCCGCTGCGCTTCACGGCGCTGAGCGCCGCGGCCGGCACGCTCTCGATCCTGGCGATCACCGTCGCGGGCGACCTCAGTGGCCTGCTCTCGCCGCCGAGCGTCGGGCAGGTCGGCGACGCAGGCTGGGGCATCGCCTACGTGATCGTCTTCGGCGCGGTCGTCGCCGTGCTGGGCTGGAACGCCGGCGTCCAGCGGCTCGGTGCGGCCAACGCCGCGTTGTTCATGAACCTGGTGCCGGTGACGACGTTCACGATCCAGGCCGTCCGCGGCGCGACGCCCGGCCCGGTCGAGCTGCTCGGCGCGGCCGTGACGCTGGCCGCCCTGGTCGCCGCCAACGCGACCTTGCGGGCCCCGGCGCCGGCGCCGGCACCCGCGGGCGTGGCCGTGCGCGTCGCGGCCTGACCTCGCGGCTCAGCGAGCCGGCGCCACGTGCGTCGGCTCGCCACCGTTGCCGAGCTCGTCGTCGTCGCGCTGCACGCGTGAGTGCAGGCGACCGTAGAACGCGTAGATCAGCAGGCCGATCGCCAGCCAGATTCCGAAGCGCCACCACGTCGTCCCCTGCAGCTTGGTCATCAGGTAGATGCACAGCCCGGCGCCGATCAGCGGGAACAGCGGCACGAGCGGGACGCGGAACGGGCGCTCCATGTCCGGCTCGATCCGGCGCAGCACGATCACGCCGATGTTGACCAGCAAGAAGGCGAAGAGCGTGCCGATGTTGACGAGCTCGGCCAGCTCGGCCAGCGGGATCAGCGCCGCCATGATCGCGATCAGGACGCCGAAGCCGACGATGATGCGCACCGGCACCTTGCTCTTGGAGAGCTTGCTCAGCCAGCCGCCGCCCGGCACGAGGCCGTCGCGGCACATCGAGAAGAAGATCCGCGTCTGGCCGTAGAAGATCGTCAGCACGACGCTGGTGATCGCGATCAGCGCGCCGATCGACATGATGTCGCCGGCCCAGCTGCCGAGCCCCGCGCCGCTGCGGATCGCCTCGGTCAGCGGTGCGTCGGCGCCCGCGAGCTTGTCGGCGGGCACGAGCCCGATCGCCGCGACGGCGACCAGGATGTAGACCACCGTCACGATCACGAGCGAGCCGATGATGCCGATCGGAAGGTCGCGCTGCGGGTTCTTCGCCTCCTCGCCGGTGGTGGACACGGCGTCGAAGCCGATGTAGGCGAAGAAGATCAGCGCGGCGGCGTCGACGGTGCCGCTGGTGCCGTGCGGCGCGAAGTCGTCGAAGTGACTGCCGGTGAAATGCGTGATCCCGACGACAACGAAGAACACCAAGATCAGCAGCTTGGTGAGCACGAGCGCCGTGTTGGCCCGCGCGCTCTCGCGCACGCCCGCCATCAGCAGGAACATGACCGCGATGACCAGGCCCGCGGCGAACAGGTTGACGGTGCCGCCGTCCCCGGGCGGTGCGGTGATGGCCGTTGGCAGCGAGATGCTGAAGAGCGAGTCCAGCAGGTCTTTCAGATACCCGCCCCAACCGACCGCGATCGTCGAGACCGAGAAGCCGTACTCGATGATCAGGTCCCAGCCGATGATCCAGGCGACGAGCTCGCCGAGGGTGGCGTAGCTGTAGGTGTAGGCCGATCCGGAGACGGGGATCGCGGCCGCCAGCTCCGAGTAGGAGAGCGCGCTGAAGATGCAGGTGATGCCGGCCAGCGCGAAGCTCAGGACGATCGCCGGGCCTGAGTCGCCGATCGCCTCGCCGATGATCACGAAGATGCCCGTGCCGATCGTGCCGCCGATGCCCAGCGCCATCAGGTCCAGCGCGCCGACCGCGCGACGCAGGCCGGACTGCTCGTCGCTGTCGGCCTTCAGGTGCTTGCCGCGCTTGCGGCTGAAGATGCCGCCGAACGCTCCTGCCTGCCCCGGAGGCCTCGCCGCGGTTGCCATGGCAGCAGGTGTTTCCGGGCTTGCGCAGCGTCAAACCGGACCCTGTGGCCTGGTCCGGATGGGCGGCTAACCTCAAGGGCATGCCGCCCTTTCGCCTCGATGCCGCCTACAGCCCGATGGCCGACCAGCCGAAGGCCATCGACGGCATCGTCGAGGCGCTCGGCGCGGGTGTGCCGATGACGACGCTGCTGGGCGCGACGGGCACCGGCAAGACGATGACGATGGCCTCGGTGATCGAGCGCGTGCAGCGCCCGACGCTGGTCATGGCCCACAACAAGACGCTCGCGGCCCAGCTCTGCAACGAGTTCCGCAGCTACTTCCCCGACAACGCGGTCGAGTACTTCGTCTCCTACTACGACTACTACCAGCCCGAGGCCTACGTCCCGAGCAAGGACTTGTACATCGAGAAGGACTCGGCGATCAACGAGGAGATCGACCGCCTGCGCCACGCGGCGACGGCCGCGCTCTTCGGTCGTCGCGACGTGATCATCGTCGCCTCGGTGTCGGCGATCTTCGGCCTCGGCTCGCCGGAGACCTACAACGACAACTTGGTCTTGCTCAAGAAGGGCGAGGAGGTCGACCGCGACCAGCTGCTGCGCAAGCTGGTGACGATCCAGTACAACCGCAACGACCAGGCGCTGGGGCGGGGCACGTTCCGGGTTCGGGGCGAGGCGCTGGAGGTCTTCCCGGCGTACAGCGAGCGCACGGCCTATCGCGCGACGTTCTTCGGCGACGAGGTCGAGGCGCTGCAGGAGTTCGACCCGCTGACCGGCGAGCTGGTCCACGGCGACATGGAGCACGTCGGCATCTGGCCGGCGTCGCACTACAACGTGCGCGAGGGCACGGTCGAGAAGGCGGTCGAGGAGATCGGGCGCGAGCTCAACGCGCGCTGCACCGAGCTGGAGGCCGAGGGCAAGCTGCTGGAGTCCCACCGCCTGCGCCAGCGCACCCAGTACGACATGGAGATGCTGCGGGAGATGGGCTTCTGCAACGGCATCGAGAACTACTCGCGGATCCTCGACGGGCGGATGCCGGGCGACCGGCCGTACTGCCTGCTGGACTACTACCCCGAGGACTTCGTCTTGATGATCGACGAGTCCCACCAGACCGTGCCGCAGATCGGTGGCATGTACGAGGGCGATCGCTCGCGCAAGCAGACGCTGATCGACTACGGCTTCCGGCTGCCCAGCGCGCTGGACAACCGGCCGCAGACCTTCGACGAGTTCCTGTCGATCACGCCGCAGATGCTGTTCGTGAGCGCGACGCCGGGCAACTACGAGCGCGCGCACTCCGGCGCGACGGTCGAGCAGATCGTGCGGCCGACGGGCATCGTCGACCCCGAGGTCGACGTGCGCGCGACGCGCAACCAGATCGACGACCTCATGAACGAGGTGCGCGAGCGGGTCGACAAGAACGAGCGCATCCTGGTCACGACGCTCACCAAGAAGATGAGCGAGGACCTCACCGACTACCTGCTCGAGATGGGGTTCAAGGTCCGCTACCTGCACTCCGAGGTCGACACGCTGGAGCGCATCCAGATCATCCGCGACCTGCGGCTGGGGGAGTACGACGTCCTGGTCGGCGTCAACCTCCTGCGTGAGGGGCTCGACCTCCCCGAGGTCTCGCTCGTGGCGATCCTCGACGCCGACAAGGAGGGCTTCCTCCGTGGCGAGACGTCGCTGATCCAGACGATCGGCCGCGCGGCGCGCAACGTGGATGGCAAGGTCATCATGTACGCCGACAAGGAGACGGCGGCGATGAAGGCCGCGCTGTCGGAGACCGACCGCCGCCGCGCGATCCAGCTCAAGTACAACGAGGACCACGGCATCACGGCGGCCTCGATCGTCAAGGGCATCAGCGACATGTCGGAGTTCCTGCAGGGCGAGAGCAAGACGCCCAAGGGCCGGCGCCGCTCCGACCGCAAGAAGGTCAAGACCGAGGCGATGACCTCGACCGAGCTCGAACGGACGATCATCGAGCTGGAGAAGGAGATGCTCGAGGCGGCCGAGGACCTGCGCTTCGAGTACGCGGCGCGGTTGCGCGACGAGATCCGGGAGCTGCGGCGCGACCTGCGGCAACTGACCGACATGGAGGCGCCGGCGTAGGCTTGGGCGGTGGCGCTCGCCGACGCGTTGCTGGAGTGGTACGGCCGCGAGGCACGGGATCTGCCGTGGCGGCGGACGCGGGATCCCTACGCGATCTTGGTGAGCGAGGTGATGCTGCAGCAGACGCAGGTCGCGCGGGTCGTCCCGCGCTATCTCGCATGGCTGGAGCGGTGGCCGACGCCGGAGGCGCTGGCGGCAGCGCCGGTCGCCGAGGTCCTGGCGGAATGGGTCGGGCTGGGCTACAACCGCCGCGCGCTACGGCTGCGCGAGGCGTGCGCCGCGGTGGCCGAGGGCGGCTGGCCCGACGATCTGCGAACGCTGCCCGGGATCGGCCCCTACACCGCCGCAGCGGTCGGCGCGTTCGCCTTCGGGCGCGACGAGCTGCCGGTCGACACGAACGTCCGCCGCGTGTTGGAGCGCACGGGGTTCGCTCCGGTCCGGACGCCGCCGGAGCTGGGTCAGGCGCTGATGGAGCTGGGTGCCATGGTTTGCCGCGCGCGCGAGGCGGCCTGCGACGTCTGTCCGGTCGCGGCGTCCTGCGCGTCGGCGGGCGCGGTGGTCGTGGCGCCCCGCGGACGTGCGGGCGACGGCGTCGTGCGCGAGCGCTTCGAAGACTCCAATCGCTGGGTCCGGGGCCGGATCGTCGAGGCGCTGGCGGCGGGCACCGAGCTTCCGGAGGGGATCGAGTTGGAGCGGCTGGAGCGAGCGATCGAGGGGCTGGTGCGTGACGGGCTGGTGCGGCGCGGGGCCGAGGGGCTCAGCCTTCCGACCTGATCGCTAGGGTTCGCGCCATGGCCCTGGATCGTCAAAGCATTGAGAAGCGCGACTTCCCCATCGGCCGGCGAGGCTACGAGCCCGAGGCGGTCGACGCGCATCTTGCGCGCATCGCCGAGGAGGTCGAGGAGCTGCGGCGCCGGTCCGGTGGCGGATCTGTGTCCGGCGCGTCGTCGTCGAGCCCCGCGTCGCTTGCGCAGGCGGCCTCCGAGCAGGTGCGCTCCATCGTCGAGGCCGCGGAGTCCAGCGCGGCGGCGATCGAGCGCGGCGCCCAGGACGAGGCGCTGAGGATCCGTGACGAAGCTGAGTCCGACGCCCGCCAGACGCGCGACGAGGCCGTCGCCCAGAGCCAGGAGCAGGTCGGCAACGTCCGCTCGGTCACGACGCAGATGCTGCAGCGCGTCGATGCGATGGAGTCCGAGCTGGCCGGCCTGGTCGAGAGCCTGCGCACCGGTGCCAACCGCCTGACCGCTGACATGTCGCTGCTGGAAGGCGGCATGGGCGACCTGTACGACGCCGCGGGCCGAGGCGAGATCCCCGCCCCGACCGCGGCCGAGCCGGCGGCGCCGCCCGTTGCCGCGTCCGTGCCGCCACCGGCCGCCGCCGAGCCCGAGGACGAAGGGGCCGATGAGCCGGAGGTCGCCGAGGAGCTCTTCGTCGAGGAGACCGTGGTGGTCGAGGCGGACGCTGCACCGGCCGAGTCCGATACCGAGGGCGCACGTCTGGTCGCGCTCAACATGGCGCTCAACGGGACCTCCCGCGAGGAGACCGATCGCTACCTCTCCGAGAACTTCGACCTCGCCGACCGTGGCGGGCTGCTCGACGAGGTTTACGCGACGGTCGAGCCCTGATTGGGGGCGGCGCCCTCGACGGCCACCGTCGTGGCCGCGTCGGTCGAGCCCTGATCGGGGGCGGCACCCTCGATGGGCGCCGTCGTGGCCGCGACCGTCGAGCCCTGAGTCGGGCCCGCAACTCTGCGGGCCCGCCGGAGTTCGGGGGCTGATGCTCCGTCTCTGCCTGTGCCTGCTGGTGGCGGGCGCGCTGCTCTTCGCGCCCGCGGTTGCCCCGGCCGCGCACGCCGCCGTGCCGAAGGGCTTCTTCGGGGTCATGGTCAACGGGCCGCTCGACGATCCGGCGGTCGACCTGGACGCGCAGGCCGTCCGGATGAAGGCCTCGGGCGTGCAGTCCTGGCGGGTGGAGATGGCGTGGGACCTGATCGAGCCGGCGCCGAGGCAGTTCGCGTGGGCGGCGACCGATCGCAAGGTGCTGGCCGCCGCGCGGCAGGGCATCGACGTCCTCGGCCTGGCGCTGCGCGCGCCGGGGTGGGCCAACGGGGGAGGCGGCAACCCGTTCACGCCGCCGACGCGGCCGGCCGACTTCGCGACCTACCTGCGCGCCCTGGTCGCGCGCTACGGGCCGCGCGGCTCGCTCTGGGCCGCGCACCCGGATGTCCCACGCCACGCCGTGCGCGCGTGGGAGATCTGGAACGAGCCCAACCTGAAGGACTACTTCACCGCGCAGCCCTTCGACAAGCCGTACGCGGCGCTCCTGCGCGCGGCCTACCCGGCGGTCCACGGCGCCGATCCGGGCGCGACCGTCCTGATGGCGTCGATGGCCAACTACTCGTGGCGCGATCTCGCCAAGCTGCTGTCGGCCGGTGGGCCGAAGCTGCGCTTCGATGCCGCCGGCGCGCATCCGTTCTCGGGGCGACCGTCCAACGCCGTCAAGATCGTGCGGCTCAACCGCGAGGTGCTCGACCGCCGCGGCTACGCCAAGGTCCCGCTCTGGCTCACCGAGCTGACGTGGTCCTCGGCCAAGGGCAAGAAGCGGCCGCTGACGCAGAACTGGGAGACCACGGAGCGCGGCCAAGCCCAGCGGTTGCGCGACGTCTACAAGCTGCTGCTCGCACAGCGGCGGTCGCTGAGGCTCGCACGGGTCTTCTGGTACACGTGGGCGACGGTCGACAACGGCTCGCCGAACTCGTTCGACTACTCCGGCCTGCTGCAGCACCGGCCTGACGGGACGTTCCGCGCCAAGCCCGCGCTGGGCGCGTTCCGGGCGGTCGCCCTGGCCGCCGAACGCCGCTGAGCAGCGCTTTTTCGCGGCGGCGTCCGGGCACGAAGAGAACGTCTGTTCGCCTGGCTACACTCGTCCGACAGTGCCGCCGAAGAACGCCATCGTCGTCTCCGGCGCCCGTGAGCACAACCTCAAGGGCGTCGATGTCACCCTGCCGCGCGATGCCCTGACGGTCATCACGGGCCTGTCGGGCTCGGGCAAGTCGTCGCTCGCCTTCGACACGATCTATGCCGAGGGCCAGCGCCGCTACGTCGAGTCGCTCTCGGCCTATGCGCGCCAGTTCCTGGGCCAGATGGACAAGCCCGACGTCGACTCGATCGAGGGCTTGTCGCCGGCGATCTCGATCGACCAGAAGACGACGTCGCGCAACCCGCGGTCGACCGTCGGCACGGTCACCGAGATCTACGACTACCTCCGCCTGCTCTGGGCGCGCATCGGGCATCCGCACTGCCACATCTGCGGCAAGCCGGTCCAGGGGCAGTCGGCCGAGCAGATCATCGACCAGGTGCTGGAGCTGCCGGAGGGCGAGCGCTTCATGGTGCTCGCGCCGGTCGTGCGCGGCCGCAAGGGCGAGTACGGCAAGGCGCTGAAGAACCTGCTCGCCGAGGGCTTCCAGCGGGCCAAGGTCGACGGCGAGCTGCGCGGGCTGGACGAGGAGATCGTCCTCGACAAGAAGTTCAAGCACGACATCTCGGTCGTCGTGGACCGGCTGGTCATGCGCGAGGGCATCCGCAAGCGGCTGTCGGACTCGATCGAGACGGCGGTCGCGCTGGCCGACGGGATGATCGAGATCGAGATCGTGCCGCGCGAAGGTGCCGGCCCCGGCAAGGTGACGCTCTACAGCGAGAAGTTCGCCTGCATCGACCACGGCCCGGTCATCCCGGAGCTGGAGCCGCGGATCTTCTCCTTCAACTCGCCCCATGGCGCGTGCGAGCGCTGCACCGGCCTGGGGTCGCAGATGGAGATCGACCCGATCATGGTCGTGCCGGATCCGTCGCTGTCGCTGGGGGAGGGCGCGATCGCGCCGTGGGCCAACAGCGCCTCCAACTACTACGAGCAGATCACCGAGGCGATCGCCGAGAAGTACGGCGTCGACATGGGGACGCCGTGGGGCCAGCTCTCGGCCGAGCACCAGGATCTCTTTCTCACCGGGACCAACGGCGACCGTGTCGAGGTCTCCTACCGCAACCGCTACGGGCGGCGGCGGTCGTACTCCACGCGCTTCGAGGGGATCATCTCCAACCTTGAGCGGCGCTATCGCGAGACGGACTCCGAGGGGGTCCGCGAGAAGATCGAGGAGTACATGTCGCTCGTGCCGTGCCCGGTGTGCAAGGGCGCACGCCTGCGGCCCGAGTCGCGCGGGGTGCTGGTCGGCGGGATTGCGATCCACGAGTTCTGCGCGCTGTCGGTACGGCGTGCCCTGGTCTGGCTCGACGAGGTCGAGCTGACCGAGACCGAGCGTCACATCGCGCGGCTGATCTTCCGCGAGATCCAGGAGCGCCTGATGTTCCTGGAGAACGTCGGCATCGGCTACCTGTCGATGGAGCGCGCGGCGGCGACGCTGAGCGGTGGCGAGGCGCAGCGGATCCGCCTGGCGACGCAGATCGGCTCGGCGCTGGTGGGTGTGTTGTACGTGTTGGACGAGCCGTCGATCGGACTGCACCAGCGCGACAACACCAAGTTGATCGGGACGCTGGAGCGGCTGCGCGATCTCGGCAACACCGTGCTGGTCGTCGAGCACGACGAGCAGACGATGCACGCGGCCGACCATCTGATCGACATCGGGCCGGGCGCCGGTGAGCACGGCGGCAGGATCGTCGCTCAAGGCACGGCCAAGCAGGTCATGAAGGTCAAGTCGTCGCTGACGGGGCAGTTCCTGGCGGGGACGCGGACGATCGAGGTGCCGGCCAAGCGGCGGGTTCCGAGTGGGTACATCGAGATCCGGGGGGCGTCGCAGCACAACCTCAAGAAGGTCGACGTCAAGGTGCCGCTCGGCGTCATGACGGTGGTGACGGGCGTGTCGGGCTCGGGCAAGTCGACGCTCGTCAACGAGGTCCTGTTCAAGGCGGTGGCCAACAAGCTGCATCGGGCCCGGACGCGCCCGGGCGCGCACACGGCGGTCCTGGGGCTGGACGCGGTCGACAAGATCATCCAGATCGACCAGTCGCCGATCGGCCGTACGCCGCGCTCGAACCCGGCGACCTACACGGGGCTGTTCGACGTCATCCGGGACCTGTTCTCCAAGACGCCGGAGGCCAAGGTGCGCGGCTACAAGCCGGGCCGGTTCTCGTTCAACGTCAAGGGCGGACGCTGCGAGGTCTGCCGCGGCGACGGGCAGATCAAGATCGAGATGCACTTCCTGCCCGACGTCTACGTGCCGTGTGAGCAGTGCCACGGCAAGCGCTACAACCGCGAGACGCTCGAGGTCCGCTTCAAGGGCAAGACGATCGCCGACGTGCTCGACATGCCGGTGGCAGAGGCCGTCGAGTTCTTCCAGCACATCCCGAAGATCCACCGGCGGCTGGAGACGCTGCGCGACGTCGGCCTCGGCTACATCCGCCTGGGTCAGCCCGCGACGACGCTGTCGGGCGGCGAGGCGCAGCGGGTCAAGCTGGCGACCGAGCTCTCGAAGATCGCGACGGGACGCACGCTGTACATCCTCGATGAGCCGACGACGGGCCTGCACTTTGCCGACGTCCAGCGGTTGCTGGAGGTCTTGCACCGTCTGGTCGACGCCGGCAACTCGATCGTCGTGATCGAGCACAACCTCGATGTCATCAAGACCGCTGACCGGCTCATCGACATGGGGCCCGAGGGCGGCGAGGAAGGTGGCATTGTCGTCGCGATCGGGACGCCGGAGGAGGTCGCCGGCACTCCGGGGTCCCACACCGGCGAGTTCCTCGCCGACCTCGTGACGCCGAAGGCGTCCAAGGCGCCCAAGAAGCCGCGGGCGGCGGCCGCCGCGCGCAAGCCGCGGGCCAAGAAGGTGCCGGCGACGGCCTAGCGCCGCTCAGCCGCCGAAGCGGGAGCGCAGCGCGAGGACGTTGGCGACGTAGCGGCGGGTCTCGGGAAGCATGCCGATGCGGCGGACCGACCCGAGGCCCTGGTAGTAGGCGGCGACGGCCGTCGCCGGGTCGCCACCGGTGTCGCGCAGCAGGCGGGCAAGCAGGACGGAGCCGGCGCGGACGTTGTCGGCCGGTGAGGCGGGGTCGAGGCGGCCGGCGCCGAGCTCGTTCTGGACATAGCTCCAGGTGCTCGGCATCACCTGCATGATCCCGCGGGCGTTGGCGACGCTCACCATCGCGTTGTTGAAGCCACTCTCCTGCCAGGCGATCGCGGAGGCCAGTGAGGCAGGGGCGCCGTTGGCGGCGGCGATCGATCCGATCTGAGCGGCGTTGAGGCGGCCGGGCGAGCCGGTGGCCGCGCCGGTCGCGGGGACGTCGGCCGCGGCGGTCGCGGTGGCGGTGGTCGCGGCGATGCCGGTGGCCGGGCCCGCGGCGGGGATCCGCAGGTGCGTGCCTGCGATCACCCAGGCATTGGGTGTCAGCCCGTTGGCGGCGGCCAGCGCCGCGGGGGTGATGCCGTTGGCGACGGCGATGGCGGTCAGCGTGTCGCCCGGGACGACGGCGTGACCGCTACCGGCTCCGCCGGTCGAAGACGCGGCGGTGGTGCCGGTCGTCGTCGTGCTCGCGGCGCCCGCCGCGCTCTGCGTGGAGGTGGCCGCGCCTGGCAGCCGCAGCGAGGTCCCGGCGATCAGAGTTCCCCCGGCACTCAGGCCGTTGGCCGCAGCGAGCTGGGCGGGGCTGACGCCGTGCTCGGCGGCGATGGCGCTGAGCGAGTCGCCGAGGCGGACGCGGTAGCCGCCGAACGGCGCCGGGGTGACGGTGGCGGAGGTCGGCGCGGCCGATGCCGCGCCCCGCGGCGGGACCGTCAGCGAGCGCCCGGCGATGACGAACGCATCGGCCGGGAGCCCGTTGGCGCCGGCGAGCTGCGCGGGGGAGAGCCCGTTGGCCGCCGCGATCCCCGACAGCGTCTCGCCGGGCACGACCAGATGCGACACGCCCGCGGTGGCGACGGCGGGCAGCGACAGGAGCGAGACGACGGCAGCGAGGACCGGCAGGCGAAAGAGCATGTCCATCACCTTGCCTCGCGATGGCGGCAACCGAACACCACGCGCGGGATTAGGTCCCCTTGCAAGGTGGTGTGCATGGTGTCCGGGAGAGGACATCGAACGAGCCCGACGCGTGGGCTGTCAGCGCACGCAGCGCGTGGAGCCCGCGACATGCGCGGGTTCAGTCTCGTCCGTTCAGCTCAGTTGGAGCCGGAACGGCCGGACGAGCCGGAGCTGTCGCTGCTGCCGGAGCCACCGCTGCTCCCGGAGCCTGATCCGGCATCAGTCGTCGTCGTGGTCGGCGTCGGCGCGACGATCGGTGGCGCGGGCTCGGTGGGCGTCGGGACGGTGGTGGCGGAGGAGCCATCACCCGAGCCGCGGCCGCCGCTGCCCGAGCCCGAGTTGTCGTCCAAGCCCTTGCTGTCACGACCGGAGGTCGAGCTTCCGCTGCTGTCGCCTGAGCCCGAGCCGCTGCCATCGGAGCCGTTCGATCCGCGCGAGCCGCTGCCGCCTGAGCCTGAGCCGCTCGATCCGCTGCCACCGGCATCGCCTCCGCGCGAGCGGTGCCTGCTGTCGTCGTCCTTGGATCGACGGTCGTCGCCGCTGCCCCCACGACGGCCGCTACCGCTGCTGTCGTCCTTCCCGCCCGATCCGCGGTCGTGGCCGTTGGTGGCCCCTGACCGGTCGCCGTGGCCGCCTGGCCCGCGGCCACGGCCGCTGCCGTCTGAGCCACGGCCGGAGTTGTCGGAGCCCGTGCCGCTCGATCCATCGGCGCCGTGGTCGTCGCGGTCGTGCTTGCCGTCCTTGTCACGCCCGTGGCCGGACGAGCCGCTCGCTCCGTGGCCGGGGCCTCCGGCGCCACGGCCGGAGCCGCTCGCGGTCGAACCGGTGCTTCCGGCGGTCCCCGTGGCCGGGAGGCTCACCGCGCGAGCCTTGACCAGACGTGGCTTCGCGGCCGGTCCGCCGGACGATCGCTGCGCCGCGTCCTGTCCGCTGTGGCGATGGTGCACGACCCGCTCGGTCCCGACCGCGCCGCCCACCAACGCCCCGGTCGCCGCGACGCCTGCGGTCAGCTTGGCCAGCGTCGCGCCTGCGCCCGCTCCGACGGCGGCATCGGTCCAGCCGGCGCTGCCAGGGCTCGCCAGCATCTCGGCCAGGCGGACGATTAACGGGTAGGGCGTGATCGCGGTCACGGCGGTGCGCACCGCGATGCGGGCGCGCATGAGGTGCTGACGGGCGGAGCCCTTCGTGACGCCGAGCGTCTCGGCGATCTCCTCGTGCGAGCGGCCCTCCAACTCGCGCAGCACCAACGCGGCGCGCTGGCGCTCGGGCAGCTCCCGCAGCGCGTCGACGGTCGCTCGGAAGCGCTCGTTGCGCTCGAACGCCGCGGCGGGACCATCCTCGGCGACCGCGGCAGCGCCGGAGGCGGCATCGAGCGACACGTCGTCGCGAACCGCGCGCAGGACGTTGAGCGCGGCGTTGTGGGCGATCCGGTAGAGCCAGGAGCGAAGGTGTCGCACCTCGTCGGTCCTCTGCAAGGCGTCGTGGGCGTTGATCAGCGCCTGCTGCGCGGCGTCCTCGGCCCGGCTCGGGCCGACGATGCCGGCGCAATAGCGCGTCAGCGGCGTCCGGTATCGGTCGACGATGGCGTCGAAGGCGGCCTCGTGGCCGTTGGCGGCGAGATCGGCGAGGCGCTCGTCGCTCTGCAGGCGCAGCAGTGACGCACCCGCCAGGCGGGCGGGATGGCGCAACGAAGATGGGCTCATCGTCTCACTGACCAAGTCCTTCGGCGATGCGTCGATGCTAGTGCCGCCTGACTGTGCGGACGGCGCGGCTGATGCACCGTTGCACTTCCGTTGCGGGGTTTGACCCCGCAACGGGTGCAACCTTCCGGTCGGGGTCAGAGCCCGTACCGGACCGTGGTGCTACTTGAGGAGCACGACCTTCTTCCAGGTCGCGTTCCCGCCTTTCAGCGACAGCTTGGCGTCGGCGACGCTCGTGCCGGCGACCAGCGCGTCGGTGCCGCAGCGGGCGCCGTGACCGTTGTTGTGGTCGTCGTTGCCGTGGTCGTCGGTCATAGGCGGCACCGTCGTCGACGGGGTCGTGGTCGAGGCCGGGGCGGTGGTGGAGGCCGGCGTCGTGGACGTCGCGGGGTCGTTGCCGTGATCGTCGCCGGCGTCGTGGTTCGGGCCGTCGTCGCGGCCGCCGCGACCGTTGGCGTCGTCGTTGCCGTGGCGCGCGGTCGTCGCCGGGACGACCGGGAGGGTCTTGCAGAGGATGATGGTGCGGCGCTTGACGTCGGCCGTGAAGGCCTTGCCGTTGGGCAGCGTGATCGTCAGCTCGCCGTTGGTGAACGACGTGACCGTGCCGGTCGCCGAGCCCGTGACGTCACGGGTCTTCGCCTTCTTGCCGTGATGCTTGTGGTGATGATGGCGGCCGTGGTGATGGCCGTGGTCATCGCCGCCGCCATGCGCCGCGGCGACAGCCGGGACGGCGAGTAGGGAGAGCGCCGCGATGGCGCCGATGATCCGGTTCTTGGTCATGGTCCCCTCCTGTTCGGGTGTGCGTTCAGGTCCATGACACCGTTGACCCAGGAAGATCACACACACGTCCGGATCGCGGGCGGACTTTGCCGCCACAGCGACGTGTACGGTGCAGACCTCAATGGCTCTGGAACCGTCCGTCGTCACCGTCACCGGCCCGGAACGCGCCACGCTGCTCACGGATCTGACGTTGCGCTTCGGCCACATCGAGCTGGTCAGCGAGCGCGAGATCGTCCTGCCGGGTGGTGGTCGCGGTCACGAGCTGACCGTCCGCCACCGGCCGTTCACCTCCGAGCTGGGCGGCTTCGCGCCGCCGCCGGCACCGGTTCCCGTTGCGCAGCCCGCGCCTCCCGTGGCCGTCGTGCCGGAGCCCACCGCGCCGGAGCCGGCGCCGGATGCGCCCGAGGCCACGCCGCTCGCGCCCGTCCCCGACCTCGCCGCCGCGCAGGCCGAGGCCGACCGGCTCCTCGGCGAGGCTCGCGAGCAGGCCCAGCAGGCGCTCGACCAGGGCCGCAACGACGCCGAGCAGCTGCGCCTCGATGCCCGCGAGGAGGCTGCCCGGATCGCCGCCACCGCCGAGGAGGACAAGGCGCGCGCCGTCGCGGCGGCCCGCGCCGAGGCCGACGAGGCGATCGCCGCTGCCCAAGCTGAGGCCGAGCGTGCACGGGCCGAGGCTGCCGCCGGCGAGGAGGCGCGGATCCAGCAGGCCGTCGCCGCGCGCGTGCGCGAGCTCGACCAGGACGCCGACGGCCGCCGCACCGGCGCCGAGCACGAGGCGCGCCGGATCATCCAGGCCGCCCAGGAGGAGGCCGTCCGGATCAAGCAGGCCGGCGAGAAGGAGCTGGCCGACGGCCGGGCGGAAGCCCGCATCATCACCCGCGAGGCCCGTGAGCAGGCCGATGCGCTTCTGCGCGAGGCGCGCGCCCAGGCCGACCTCGCCTCCGTCGAGAGCCGCGCGCTCAGCGAGGCCGTCCGCGACGCCCAGCATCGCCTGCGCGAGCTCGGCAGCCAGATCACCACGCAGCTCCAGGCCGCCCAGAAGGACCTCAACGACCGGACGTCGCTGCACAGCGTCCAGGCGCGCCTGCGCGCCGGCGGGACCGAGGGCAGCGCCGCCGAGATCGCCGAGCACCTGTCCCGGATCCTGCGCGAGGGCGGGACGCGGGAGGAGCAGTGAGCCTCGGCGGCCACGGTCGCCTGTGGCTGCAGAAGTGGCGCTGGTACGAGCGCAACACGCTGCCCCACAACCGCCTCCGCATCCACCGCGAGCTCGCCCGTCGCGAGTCTTTCGCCCGCTGGCCGATCCAAGGCAATGTCCTGGAGATGCTCCAGGAGGATCGCCTTCAGCTCGGCCCGCACGTCCTCTTCGAGCCCAACGTCTGGATCACCGGCCCTGCGCCGGCACGCATCAGCATCGGCGGCGGCACGTTCCTCAACATGGGGGTGATGGTCGCGGCGGTGGAGCTGGTCGAGATCGGCGAGCACTGCATGTTCGCCAACGGCTGCTTCGTCACCGACGGCAACCACCGCTTCGACGACCCGGTCACGCCGGTGCCGTGGCAGGGCTTCACGACCAAGGGGCCGACCCGGATCGGCGACAACGTCTGGTGTGGCGCCAACGCCGTGATCACCAGCGGCGTGACGATCGGCGAGCGCTGCGTGATCGGCGCCAACAGCGTCGTGACGACCGATCTGCCGCCCTTCTCGATCGCCGCCGGCTCGCCGGCGCGCGTCCTGCGCACGATCGAGTACGCCGAGCACCCGTCCGGCGGCCTACCGCCCGACGCACCGGTCGCCGGCTAGCCCCGCGGCAGGTGCGCTTCCGTGGCCGTGCGAACGAGCCGCTAGGCGAGTTCGCGCCGGAGAGCGAGCCCTCTGGGCGAGTCTCTCCCTACTTGTTGACGATTACGCCGACGCCGTACACGACGACGGCGGCGAAGGCGAGGCCGGACACGAGCGCGACGATGCTGTAAAGCATCGCGGCCGTACCGGCGCCCGCGCGCTGGGCGTCGGTCGCCCGGGCCGAGCTCATGACCATCAGCGAGAAGGTGATCGACACGGCCAGCGCGGCCACCGGCGCGACCCACAGCAGCTCACCGATCTTGTCCCACTCGATCGTCGCGAGCATCTCAGGCCTCCGCCGACGCGGTGATGGCGGGGCCGCGACGCACGCGCGAGCCGAACGCGGCGGCGATCAGGCCGATGACCATCAACAACACGACGATGACGCCGAGCGCGTCGTCGCCGAGCAGCGAGGTCATGCCGTAGGCGACGCCGCCGATGACGGCCGCGCACGGCAGCGTCAGGACCCACGCGACCACGATGTTGCCCGCCACGCCCCAGCGCACGGCCGACAGCCGCTTGGCGGCGCCCGCGCCCATGATGCCGCCCGAGATCACGTGCGTCGTCGAGAGCGGGAAGCCGAGGTGCGATGCCGTCAGCACGACCGCCGACCCCGCGCCCTGGGCGGAGAAGCCCTGGGCCGGATCCATCTTGATGATGCGGCTGCCCATCGTCCGGATGATGCGCCAGCCGCCGAAGTAGGTCCCGAGCGAGATCGCCGTCGCCGAGCTGATCACGACCCAGGTGGGGACGTGGAAGTTGTCGGGCGACAGGTTGCCGTGGGCGATCAGCGCGAGCGTGATGATGCCCATCGTCTTCTGCGCGTCGTTGGTGCCGTGGGCGAGCGAGAAGAGGCTGCCGGTGACGATCTGCCCCAGGCGGTAGCCGCGGTTGACGACGCCCGGGCGCTGGCGGCCGACGACGCGGTAGGCCACGAGGATCGAGATCCCGGCGACCGCGAACGCGAGCGTGGGGGCGATGAGTGCCGGGATGACGACCTTCTCGAGGATGCCGTCGCCCTGGATCGCGTCGGGGCCGGCGGCGACGAACGCCGAGCCGACCATGCCGCCGATCAGCGCATGCGACGACGAGGAGGGCAGGCCGAACCACCACGTGGCGAGGTTCCAGGCGATCGCGCCGATCAGGCCGCCGAAGACGATCGTGGAGGTGATCGCGTCGGCCGACACGATGCCCTTGGCGACCGTCGCCGCGACCTCCAGCGAGACGAACGCGCCGACGAAGTTGAGGACCGCGGACATGGCGACCGCGGCACGCGGCGACATCGCACGCGTCGAGATGCTCGTCGCGATCGCGTTGGCGGTGTCGTGGAAGCCGTTGGTGAAGTCGAACGCCAGCGCCGTGGCGACCACGATGTACAGGACGATGTCGCTGCCCATGAGTTCGGGCTACGAGTTCTTGATGACGATGCCTTCGAGCACGTTGGCCACGTGCTCGCAGGCGTCGATCGCCTGCTCAAGGCGCTCGATAGATGTCCTTCCAGCGGATCACGACCATGGGGTCGATGCCGTGGTCGAACAGGGCGGCGATGGCCTCGCGGACGACGCGGTCGCCGTCGTTCTCCAGCCGGTTGATCTCCACCGTGTAGTGGTTGAGGTCCTTGAAGCCGCGCATGCGCGGCAGCGCCTCGGCCACCTGCCGGGTTGCCTGCACCAGGATGTGCGACATGCGCACGGCCTGCTCCATCGGCGCCTCGATCCGATAGAGGCCCATGTAGTCGGCGACCTCCTCGGTGTAGTCGATGATGTCGTCGAGCGCCGAGGCGAGCTGGAGGATGTCCTCGCGGTCGATCGGCGTGACGAACGTCTGGTTGAGGCGATGGATGATGTCGTGCGTGATCCGGTCGCCCTCCTGCTCGCAGACGAGGATGTCGCGAGCGAGCTCCTTGCGATCCGGCCAGCTGCTGAGCATCTGGTCGAGGAGGTCGGCGGCGCGCGCGATGTTGCTTCCCGCCTCCTCGAAGAGATCGAAGAACTCGCGGTCGCGCGGGGCGAAAACCTGGGACAGACGGGCCACGCGCGGCAATGTAGCGTGTGAACGCGAAGTTAACGCATGAGGGTCGACGCCCTCCGCAAAATGCGGAGAGCGTCAACTCCGGCGACGTTAACGCGCGCGCCTCCGTCTGTCCCAAGCGGTGATCAGCTCTGCAGCGCCGCCTTGAAGGCGGCCAGCTCCTCGTCCGGGATCGAGTAGCCGTGGTCCGGGCGCGGGTAGCGGTGGGTGCGGACGTCGTCGGCGTAGGCCGCACGCCCGCCACCATCTCGTCGAGGATGTCGGCGTAGCGCTGCACGAAGCGGGCGCCGCGGCCCTCGCGGATGCCCGAGCAGGTCGTGGAAGACCAGGACCTGGCCGTCGGTCGCCGGGCCGGCGCCGATGCCGATGATCAGCGCATCCATCTGCGGCATGACCGCCTCGGCCACGGCGCTCGGGATCGCCTCGAAGACGATCGAGAAGCAGCCGGCCTCCTGCAGGGCGCGTGCCTCGACGCGCGACCTCGATCGCCGCCTCGGCCGTCCGCCCCTGGGCGCGGTAGCCGCCCAGCGCGGTCGACGTCTGCGGCGTGAGGCCGACGTGGCCCATCACCGGGATGCCGGCCTGGACGATCGCGCGAGCGCGGGCGACCGAGACCTCGCCGCCGCCCTCGAGCTTGACCGCGTCGCAGCCGGCCTCCTTGATGAACCGGAATGCCGTCGCGACGGCCTGCTCGTCGGAGACCTCGTAGGAGCCGAACGGCAGGTCGCCGACCATGAACGGGTTCGTCAGGCCGCGGCGCACGGCCTTGGCCAGGACGAGCAGCTCGTCGAGCTCGACGGCGACGGTCGAGGGGTAGCCGAGCACCGTCATGGCGCCGCTGTCGCCGACGAGGACGAGGTCGACGCTGGCCTTGTCGGCCGCGAGCGCGCTCGGGTAGTCGTAGGCGGTGACCATGACCAGCGGCTCGCCGAGGCGCTTCTTCTCGGCCAGCCGCGGGAGCGTCATCGGCAGGCGCGAGGCGTCGGCCGGGACGGTGATGTTGCGCATGGTGGACATGCTGTCTTCCAACCTCCTGTGAACCGGATCGGTTGACGCCCTCTAGCTGAGGAGGGTCGCCACCGCCGCATCCACGTCGATGATGTGGTTGGTGTCCTTCTCGACGTGGACGACCCGGGGCTCGTAGCGCTCCAGGTCGGCCTCGTCGTACTGCGCGTAGGAGATGACGATGATGGTGTCGCCGCGGTGCACGAGGCGGGCGGCGGCGCCGTTGACCTTCATCGCGCCGGAGCCGCGCTCGCCGGCGATGGTGTAGGTCTCGAAGCGGGCGCCGTTGTCGACGTCCACGACGTGGACCTGCTCGTGCTCGCATGATGTCGGCGGCCTCGAGCAGGTCGGGGTCGATCGTGATCGACCCGACGTAGTGCAGGTCGCAGTCGGTGACCGTCGCCCGGTGGATCTTGGACTTGAGCATGACGCGCTGCATCGCGGTCAGTGCCTCCCGTTCCCATTGGCATGGGGGTTGAGGATGGTGTTGTCGATGAGTCGTACCGGCCCCACGTGCGCCGCGACCGCCAGGAGCGTCTCCTGGTCGACCGAGGCCACGGGGCGCAGGTCTTCGGGGTCGACGAGCGCGAGGTACTCGGGCTCGACGTCGAAGGGGGTCATGGCCGCGCGGGCGGCGGCGGCGATCGCCTCGGCATCGCGCGTGCCGGCGGCGAGCGTGCCCTCGGCGGCGCGCAGGGCGCGGCTCAGCGCGAGCGCGCGGCGGCGGTCGTCGGCGGCGAGGCGCACGTTGCGGCTGGACAGCGCGAGCCCGTCGGGCTCGCGGACGTGGGGGCGACCTCGACGCGCGTCGGGAGGTCGAGGTCGGCGGCCAGGCGGCGGATGACGAGCGCCTGCTGGGCGTCCTTCTGGCCGAAGAGCGCCAGGTCGGGTCCGACCATGTTGAGGAGCTTGGTCACGACGGTGGTCACGCCGTGGAAGTGATCGGCACCGCGGTGGGCGCCCTCGAGAGTGTCGGTCAGCGGGCCGTCGACGCGGACCTGCGTGGTGAAGCCGGGCGGGTAGACCTCTTCGAGCGGCGGGGCGAAGAGGAGGTCGGCGCCGGCGTCCTGGGCCAGGCCGGCGTCGCGCTGCTCGTCGCGCGGGTAGGCGTCCAGATCGGCGGCGTCGTTGAACTGGGTGGGGTTGACGAAGAGCGAGACGACGACGAGGTCGGCCTGCCGGCGCGCGGCCTGGATAAGGCTCAGGTGGCCGTCGTGGAGGTAGCCCATCGTCGGGACCAGCGCGACGGTGCGCCCGTTGCGGCGCGGCTCGGCCAGCGCGGCGCGCAGCTCGGCGACGGTGCGGACGGTCCTCATGCGGCTGACCGCATGACGAGGCACTCGTCGGTTCGGTTGTGGCGCGTCATGCGGCGGCCCTCGTTCCGGCCAGCTCGCGCGTGGCGTCGGCCAGCGCGTCGAAGAGGCTCGTCAGGTCCGGCGCGCGCTCGGCGACGGCAGCGCGCTGGCTTGCTGACGGTGGCCTCGTCGCCGCGGGCGATCGGGCCGGTGAGGGCGGCGTGGGCGCCGTCGGCGACCCAGTTGTCGACCGTCGCGCGCACGAGCGGGGCGAGCGCGGCGCGGTCCAGGCCGCCGACGCGCTCGGCGGCCCATTCGAGCGTGACGAGGAAGTTGGAGGCCATCGACGCGGCGGCGTGGTAGGCGGGACGGTCGGCGTCGGCGATCTCGATGGGGACCATGCCGAGCGCCGTGGCGAAGGTGCGCGCGGTGGTCAGCGCGGCGTCGGTGCTGCCGGCGACCGCGGCGGTGGCGCCCGCGAAGTCCGCGCCCGCGGCGGTGACGGTCATCAGCGGATGCAGCGAGAAGGCCTCGGGGTGGCCGTGCAGCGGGGCGAGCGTCGTGGCGCCCGAGCAGTGGCCGACGAGGCGGCCGGGGGCGATCGCGCGCGGCGGCGTCGGCGATCTCGGCGTCCGGGACGGCGAGGAAGACCACGTCCGCGGTGCTTGCGGTCGCGCCGCGGCCGAGCGGGCCGTCGACCGGCGCGCCGGCAGCGCGCAGCGCAGCGGCAATCGCCGTTCCAAGACGGCCGTGGCCGACGACCGCACAAGCGGGAAGGACAAGGGTCATGTCAGATGTCGGATCCAGCTCCCCGCCAAGGGGATGCCGGTCGCGAAACTCGGTGACCACAATGGTACCCCCCAATTAGCGGAATGGCATAGCGGCGGGGTCCGTTCGTCCGTCTAGGCTTCAGAACGTGGCGTCCCCGGACGAGCGACGTGAGTCCCTCAAGGAGCTCTTTCACGAGGCTCGCGGCTGCGTGCGCTGCCCCCAGCTTGCGCAAACGCGCCACACTGTGGTCTTCGGTGCGGGCAACGCGAACGCCGACCTCATGTTCGTCGGCGAGGCACCGGGCCGCAACGAGGACGAGCGCGGGCTGCCGTTTGTGGGCCAGGCGGGCAAGCTGCTCGACACGCTGCTGGGCGAGATCGGGCTGGCGCGGGACCAGGTCTTCATCGCCAATGTTTTGAAGTGCCGGCCTCCCGGCAACCGCGATCCGCACCCGGCCGAGATCGAGCACTGCCAGGAGTACCTGTTCCGGCAGATCGAGCTGATCGAGCCGACCGTGATCTGCACGCTGGGCAACTTCGCGACGAAGCTGCTGCGCCACGACACGACGGGGATCATGCGGCTGCACGGACGGGCGGAGGTCCGGATGGTCGGGCCGCGCTCGGTGCGGCTGTTCCCGGTCTTCCACCCGGCGGCGGCGCTCTACACGCCGAGCAACGTGGACGTGCTGCGCCAGGACTTCCGGGCGCTGCCGGAGCTGCTGGCGCTGGGGGCGCCGGAACAGCCACCGGCGCTGGTCGAGCCGGGCGTCGAGGACGAGCCGCTGGTCGAGGTGGAGCTGGACGCGCCCGTCCCGGCGGCGTCGGGTGAGGCTGCGGCGCCGGTCGCCGACAGTGGTGCTCCGGGAGTGTCTGAGCAGGCCGCGTCCGAGCCCGAGCCGGCCGAGCCGCATCCCGCGCAGCTCGGGCTGTTCTGAGATGGCGCGGCAGATCGCGCTGCTGCGTGGCATCAACGTCGGCGGCAACAAGAAGGTCGCGATGGCGCGGCTGCGTGAGGTCTTCACGGATGACCTCGGCCTGACCGACGTCAAGACCTACGTCAACTCCGGCAACGTCGTCTTCGGCGGGCGCAAGACGAGCGCGGCCAAGATCGAGAAGGCGATCGCAGCGGCGTTCGGCTTCGACGTCCCGGTGATCGTCCGGACGCGCGACGAGATCGCCGACGTGGCCGCGGCCAACCCGCTGGCGAAGGTCGCCGACAACCCCGCGCGCCACCTCGTGCTCTTCAGCGGGGACGGGCCGATCGACGCCGAGCGGGTTGCTGATGTCGATCGCGATGCGCTCAAGCCCGAGGTCTTCGCGATCCGCGGCAGCGAGGCCTATCTGTGGCTTCCGAACGGCGTGCAGAACTCCAAGCTGCTCAAGGCGATCAACGAGAAGCGCCTCGGCGTGACGCTGACCGGCCGCAACTGGCGGACGGTCGAGAAGCTGCTCGCGCTGGCCGACGCGGATTAGCCGGCGAAGAGCGTGCGCGAGTCCGGGCCCTGGTGGGTCTCGGCCAGCGCGGTGATCGCGTCGACGGTGCGGCGCAGCTCGTCGACGTAGGGCTGGGCGGGCGTGCCGAGGCGGTCGCGCTCGCGCTCGAAGGCCGCGGCGAGCTCGCGGTAGTAGACGCGGGTGGCGAGGCCCTGGCCCTGGCCGAAGCGCGCCCAGAGGTCGTCGCCGAGCGTGCGGTAGTCCAGCAGGACCGAGCGCGAGTTGTGGATCTTGTCGGCGAGCGAGACGCGCAGGGCGGCGGGCGACTTGGTCGGGAAGGCGTCGACGTAGCCCTTCTTGCGTCGGTACCAGCCGGCGCCGCCGCTGGGCGTGTCGTCCTTGGGGTCCAGCGTGTCGCTGTTGGCCAGGACGATCTCGGCGACAGCCGGGCCGAACGCCGTCTCGATCTCGGCCAGCGCCGCGCGACCGCCGCCGTCCTCGACGACGTCGTGCAGCAGCGCGCCGATCGCCTCGTCCTCGTCGCCGTGCATCTCCAGGACCAGCGACGCGACCGCGAGCAGGTGCGCGGCGTACGGGACCGGCGTGCCCTTGCGCAGCTGCAGCGCGTGATGGCGGGTGGCGTAGTGCAGCGCCGCGTCGAAGCGGGAGGTCAGCAGTGGGATGTCGGTGAAGGACTCGGGCACGGGTCGCTGAGACCTTTCTACCGGGTCACGCGCGGCCGGGCGCCGAGGCGGTGCAGGAGCGCATCCCAGGTCGCGCCGCGCGCCTCGGCGGCACGCTGGTCCTCACCGCGGAAGCCGACACCCGGCGGGACGCCGACCTCGGCGGCGCTCAGCGTCTCGATCCGCTCCGGTGCGCCCGGGACCTGCGCGAGGCGCTCCCGCGCGGCGGTGAGCGGGTCGTCCTTGCCGCCGGTGAGCACCAGCACCAGGACGCCGCGCGAGGCGAGCAGCGCGGCGGCCAACGGCGCGGCGTCGAGGCCGGCCGCCGTGGCGGGCTCGGCGATGGCCGGCGGCGCGGCGACCGCGCCGGCAGTGTCCGGCTCCGCGGGCTGCGCCGCAGCAGTCTTCGGCTCACGCGCGTCGATGGTCAGCGTCGCCGTCGCGCTCTGTGCCGGGAGGTACAGCGTCCCGGCGACCGCGTCCTTCCAGCGCCGCGCACGGACCCCGTCGTCCATCAGACGGCGCGTGATCGTGCGGTTGGAGGCCGCGCCGTCGGTTCCCTCGACGCGGACGTCGACGTCGACCGTGCGCAGCGAGCGCAGCGCCGCGACCGGGCCGGCCGTCGGCTTGGCCGGGACCCACGCGGTCAGCAGGCCCTCGGGCGTCGGTGCGGCGGCGCGCCAGACGAAGCCGTCGTCGTCACGGAAGCGGCCGCGCCAGGTCAGCGCCGCGTTGGGCGCTGCGCCACCGACTTCGAGCAGTAGCGGGTCGTCGAGCAGGCCGGGGAGGCGCCGCGAATGTCCAGCATCCTCCGAGAGGATGGCGTGCCGCCCGTCGCGACGCCGCGCGCCTCAGGTCTGGCGTGCCTAGAGCGTGTCGCTCTCGCGCTCGAAGCGCTTGGCGCCGCCGCCGGTCTCGCCGCGCAGCGCGGTCAGGACCTCGTCGCCGTAGCGCCGGATCGAGGTCAGCGGGTCGAGGTCGCCGATCGACTGGAGGCAGATCGTGGTGACGGCATCGTCGATCTCGATCATCTGTCGGATGCGGTCGATGTGCTCCTGCGGATCGGCGCTGACCAGAAAGCCCTCGTGGGCGAACTCCTCGTCGCTCATCCGCGCCTCGGCGTCGGCGGCCATCTTGTCGAGATCATGATGATCTTCGAGGTAGTGCTCGGGGAAATGCGTGGTCTTCCACCTCTTGGTGGCCTTGATGATCGCCGCCTCGTCGTCGCCGAGGCAGAAGCCGGCCTGCAGGACGATCTCGCCGACGGGCTTGTCGTGCTCGGCGCAGGACTTCTTGTAGGCCTCGATCGCCGCGGGCGCGCTCTCGGGGTCGCCGAGGGTCCAGAGGCCGTCGCCGTACGTGCCGGCGATCGCCGCCGCGTCGGGGCCGAAGGCGGAGACGATCATGCGCGGCCGGGTCGCTGCCATCGTCATCAGGCGCGCCTCGTCGAGCTTGAACCAGCCGCCGTCCATCGTCACGGTCTCGCCGTCCCAGAGGCGCGTGATCGCCTTCAGCCCGCGGGCGAAGCGCTCGAGCATCTCCTTCGGCTCTGGCCAGTCGAGCCCCAGCGGGACCTCGCTGATGGCCTCGGCCGAGCCGACGCCGAGGACCGCACAGCCGGGATACAGCTCCTCCAAGTTCATGAAGAACTGCGCGACGACCGCCGGGTGGTAGTGATGGAGGATCGGCGTGACGCTCGTGAAGAGCGGCTTGTCGGGGATGACCTGACCGGCGGCGGGCAGATAGGCCCAGGCACTCGCGCCCTGGCCGCCCGGGAACCAGGAGACGAAGTGGTCGGACGAGCCGATGGCGTCGAAGCCCGCCTGGTCGGCGGTCTTGGCCTGCTCGAGCATCTGGGAGGGCGGGAACTCTTCGGTCGACGCGGCGAACCAGAACTGCGTCATGTCAACGGTCCTTCCAACGATTGCCGGGCGGCGAACCAGAACTGGGTCATGCCCTCCGAGCTACCCAGGGCGGGCGGTGCGCCACGCACGAGGCTGAGGCCCGCGTGCTGGGGCCGGCGGTGGCGCGCGGATCAGTGCCCGCGGCTATGCGCTCATGCCCGTGTGGGCGCGGCTAGTCGTGGCGTGCGGAGATCAGCGCGCGGAGCTGGGCGCGTTCACGCGCGGCGTCGCGGCGCAGGGCCGTCCGCGCGGCGGCGCGGGTGGCGAAGGTGAGCGCCTGGGCGGCGTCGTCGAGCGCGAGCGCGCGGCGGCCGAGGTTGGCGCGCACGACCGCGCGGCGGCGCGCGGCAAGCAGCTCGTGCGGCTCGCCGTCGTAGGCGGGCTCGGTGCTGTGGCCGCCGCGGTGCTCGAGCGCGAGATCGGGGTGCAGGATCGTCGGCACGCCGGTGGCGCGGGCGCGCAGGCAGAGATCGAGGTCCTCGAAGAACAGGAACTGCTCGGCGTCGAAGGGGCCGAGCCGGTGCAGGGTGGCGGTCCGCGCCGCGATCGCCGCGCCGATCGCCCAGCCGACGGGCTGCTCGTCGCCGTCGGCGCGCCACGGCTCGGCGCGGTGGCGCAACGGGCGCGGCAGCGCGCGTGAGGGCAGCAGGGCGGGCACCAGCGCGGCCGCGCGGCCAGGTAGCGGATGCGCGCTGCGCTGGACCGAGCCGTCGGGGTTGAGCAGCCGTGGAGCGTGCAGGGCGTCCTCGCGCCGGGCGTGGCGGGCGAGCCGCTCGATCACCGGTGGGTCGAGCACGACCACGTCGGGATTGAGCAGCAGCGTGACCGAGCCCGTCACCCGCGCCACCCCGAGGTTGTTGGCCGCGCCGAAGCCGACGTCGCCTGCCTCGATCACCTCGGTGCCGAAGGCGCGGGCGATCTCGGGCCCGTCGTCCTGCGAGCCCGCGTCGACGACCACGAGCTGCGGCCGTGGCGACACCGGCTCCAGCGAGCGCAGCAGCCGCTGCAGGTCCTGCGCGGAGTCGTGCAGGACGGTGACGATGCCGACGGTCGCACCGCTCACACCGTGGCCGCCGTGCATCGGCGGGAGGCGCCAGTCGGCGGTGTGCGGCTCATGGCCGCGCCGCGGCTTCTTCGAGGATCACTTGCAACTCGCGGGCGGCGGCATCCCAGGTGCGCGGCGGCGGGAGCTCGGCGACGAGACGGGGGCGCTCGGCGGGGAGCCGGCGCAGCGCGTCGGCCAGCGCACCCGCGTCGCCCGGCGGGACGCGGAGCGTGCCGGGAAGGCGCAACGTCGGCAGGTCGCTGACGATCGACGGCGTGCCGTAACCGGCGGCCTCGCGGGGCGGAAGGCCGAAGCCCTCGAGGAACGAGGGCAGCACGACCGCCTGCGCGCCGGCGTAGAGCTCCTGCAACTCCGCGTCGGTGACGTGGCCGAGATGCGTGGCGCCCGCCACCTGCTCGCGGCCCTCGCCGGCGACCAGCAGCTCGACACCGTCGAGCTGCGCGCGTGCCCAGGCGTCGGCAAGCACGTCGAGCCCCTTGCGTGGTTCCAGCGCACCGACATACAGCACATAGTTCCCGGCTCTCGGAGCGACATCATCGACATGGTCGACTCCGGGCTCGACGACGCGCGCCTCGACGCCCCAGCGGTCGGTGAGCTGCTCGGCCACCGCCTCCGCGTCACAGACAACGACCCGGGCACGGCGGGCCAGCTCGGCCGGCCGCGCCACGCGGTGCCAGAAGCGCTCGTAGGCCGTGAAGTCGCCCGGCCGGTCCTCCCAGGAGAGGTCGTGGACGGTCAACACGTAGGGGTCGCCCACGGCGACCGGCGCCGGTGCCGGCAGCCAGGTCACGTCCACGTCGCCGAGCAGCTCGTTGACGCGCGGGCGCCCGGCGATCGCGCCGGTCATGTGCAGCATCCGCGACGGCAGCCTCGTGCGCTTGAGCTCGACACTGCGCAGCGCTCCGACGGGCTGGTGGCCCGGGACGAGCGCGCGCACGTCGACACCGTCCAGCGCGGCGAGCGCGGCCGACATCCGGCGCGTGTATCGGGCCACGCCGCGCCGCGACGCGAGCGCCCGGGCGTCGACTCCGACGAGCATCGTCGGAACCTACCGCGCTCGGCCACCCGTGGCGTGACGCGAGCGCTCGGGCGTCGACGCCGACGAGCATGGTGTGAACGTTGCCGGGTGCGGCTGCCCGTGGCGTGACGTGAGCGCTCGGGCGTCGACTCCGACGAGCCTGGCCTTACCGGGCGCGGCTGCCCGTGGCGCGATGTCACGCGCCTGCCGTGACGGTGATCAACCAGTGCGCGGCTCCGGGGCGTCTCATGGTGACCTATTCACTACGAGACGACCCGGATCCATCGCGGGCTACGGGGTGATCGTGTTGGTGTAGGCGTCGAAGATGCGGTTGAGCGCTTCGACGCTGTGGCGGTTGTTGTGGATCTCGCTCGTGATGTTGGCGTTGAAGTCGCGGTCGGCGCCGATGTCGCTGATGAGGTCGAGGTTGTGGTTGAGCAGGTCGGCGCGGCCTTTGTGGAGTTGCTCGATGTGGCCGGGGGTGAGCGGGACGTTGAAGGTGGTGCGTGGTGGGTTGATGGCGGGGTCCCAGCCGAGGGCGTCGATGACGGCTGTGGCGTCGCGGAAGATGTCGGCGAGCCGCAGCTGCTTGACGGGGACGTGGTCGAGGAAGTTCTCGAACTCCTCGTGGTTGAACATCAAGACCTTCTTGGCCTCGACACGGAGCACGTCGGCGTCTGAGGTGGTGACGGTGATGTGGCAGCCGTAGCTACCCTGCGGGGCACTCATGGAGTGGATATCTCCTTGGGTCATGCCCCCGGGCCGGTCCAACGGTCGCGGGGGTCTTTGATTTTGGATGCGAGGCGGAGCCTATTCGGCGGGGCGGACGGAATTGATCAGTCAGCCAGAGTCGTCACCGCCGTTGCAGTCTCGTTGCAGATCGACACCATCGACAACTCTGCTGCGAACGTGATGACTGGGCCTGCTACGTCTGGGGTGGGCGGGTAGCGGGCCGCCCGAGACTGATGTCGTGGGGCGCTGGTCTCGGGGCCGGCCTGGTGTGTTGCGAGCGCCTGGGTCGCGCGGTTGGTGTTGGTGTTCCGCTCAGGCGTTGGTCTGGGTGCCGGCGTGGTTCGTGCTCACCGAGGGGAGTGAGCCGGATTGGCTGCTCGTGCGTCGGCTCGTCGTCCGCTGGCCTTTGGGCCGGCGATTCGCGCTGTGCTTCTAGGACGGATGGCACCCTGACGTTGGATCTCAACGTCTAGGTGCCATCCGTCCCGGCGAGATGCGTCGTCCACGTCGACGGCCGGGCTGCGGCGTTCGGGGCGTCGGTACGTGACGCTTGTGGCTGCCCGGCGCAGGTGGTTGGTGACCGCTCGTCGCAGTCTCGTGACAGGTCGGATTGCTCAGCAAACTGGATGGCATCCAACCCACGATATGCGCGGGTTGGATGCCATCGACGGTCATGGCCCCGCGCAGCGACTCGTTGGCAGCGCGAACGCGAAGGGAGGCGGTGATCCGTGACGTCGCCGTCCGCGCGACGCCCGTTCGATGCCCACACAATGGGGCGCCGAACCACGCGGCAGCACGCGCATTCAACGCCCCAGACCACGAGAGCGTGGTGGCGATGTCACGGAGCGCCGACCATCCAACCACACACCGTGCACCCGAGCACGGTGGCGATGTCACGGAGCGCCGGCCATCCAACCACGCCTCGCACAACGGACCTCGGTGCACCATCCCGTTCTCATCGCGGTGGCCGGGGGAAGAAGCCCGAGGTGCGCTCGATGTACTCCGCGTAGCCCGGACGCTGGGACATCGAGCGCTCCAGGTGGTCCTTGCCGGAGACCCGGGTGAGCAGCAGGGTGACGACGACCGGGCCGATCAGTGACCACCAGGCGCCGGAGGAGAGGGCGATGAGCCCGATGCCCCACCAGACGCAGAAGTCGCCGAAGTAGTTGGGGTGGCGGGTGAGGCGCCAAAGGCCGCGGTCCATGACCTTGCCGCGGTTGGACGGATCGGCCTTGAAGCGCGCCATCTGGGCGTCACCGACACCCTCGAAGAAGAGCCCCACCGCCCAGAGCGCAACGCCGGCCCAGTCCAGCCACCCGAGTCCCGCGTCGCGTGCCGATGCCGCCTGCACCGGCAGCGAGACGATCCACACGAGGACCGCTTGGAGCAGGAAGACGTTGACCAGCGAGACGATCCAGAAGCGGTCGCCCCACTTCTCGCGCCACGCGCCGTAGCGCGGGTCCTCGCCGGGGTGGCGCAGCTTGCGAGCGCCGATGTAGCCCGCCAGCCGGAGGCCCCAGATCGTCACGAGGATCGCCAGCAGCGTGCGGCGACCCATGTCGCCGTCGCCGCTGGCGAACGCAACCCACGCGACGACCACGAAGCCCAGGCCCCACGCGATGTCCACGATCGAGACGTCGCGGAGCATCAGGCTCACGAGCCAGGTCGCGATCAGGAGCGCGAGCACGGCACCCGCGGAGAGCGCCAAGGTGGCAACTAGGCCGTCCATGCCAGGTGTTCGGGCCTCGGCGGTGATCCGATCACGGCGCGTGGCCCGAACGCATCATCGTGAGGATCGCTGTCATCGGAGCTGGGGTCTCGGGCCTCGTCGCCGCCCATCTGCTGCACCAGGCAGGGCACGACCTGTCGGTCTTCGAGGCCGCGGGGTATCCCGGCGGCCACACGAACACCATCCGCGTCGACGAGCCGGACGCCTCGCTCGACGTCGACACGGGGTTCATCGTCTTCAACGATCGCAACTACCCCAACTTCGAGCGGCTGCTCGACCGCCTCGGCGTCGCCTCCCAGCCCTCGGACATGAGCTTCGGCGTGGGCGACGAGGACGGGGACTTCGAGTACGCCAGCACCTCGGCCAACGGCCTGTTCGCCAAGCGCGCCCACCTCGCGTCGCCGGCCTTCCACAAGATGGTCTTCGACGTCCGTCGCTTCCAGCGCGAGGCCCGCGCGCTGCTGGCCTCCGACGAGGACCCCTCGCTCGCCGAATGGCTGCGCGACACGCGCTTCAGCGACGCGTTCGTCGACAAGCTGATCGTCCCGCAGGCCGCCGCGGTCTGGTCGGCCGACCCGGAGCAGATGTGGTCGTTTCCCGCGCGCTTTCTCGTCCAGTTCTTCGACAACCACGGGATGCTCGACCTCAAGGAGCGCCCGAGGTGGCGGGTGATCCAGGGCGGATCCAAGCGCTACGTCGAGGCGCTGACGGCACCGTTCGGCGACGCGATCCGCCTCCACACGCCGGTCGAGCACGTCGTCCGGACCGACGACGACGTGATGATCACGCCGCGCGGCGGCGCGCCCGAGCGCTTCGACCATGTCGTCCTGGCGGTCCATGCCGATCAGGCGCTCGCGATCCTCGGTACCGACGCCACGGCGCGCGAGCACGAGCTGCTCGGCGCGTTCCCGTTTGCGCCCAACGAGGCCGTCCTGCACCACGACGAACGGCTGCTCCCGCGTCGGCGCCGCGCCTGGGCGAGCTGGAACTACCACCTGCTCGCCACGCCCACCGGCAAGCCCGCCGTCACCTACCACATGAACCGCCTGCAGTCGTTGGACTCCGACCGTCAGTGGTGCGTGACCCTCAACCGCACCGAGGCGATCGACCCGGCCAAGATCGTGCGCACGATCCAGTACGCACACCCGGTCTTCACCGTCGCCGGGATGCGCGCCCAGGAGCGCGTCGGCGAGATCAGCGGCGGGCGCTGGCGCACGCACTTCTGCGGCGCCTACTGGGGCTGGGGCTTTCACGAGGACGGCGTCGTCAGCGGCCTGCGGGTCGCCCGCGAGCTGGGAGCGGCGACCGCGTGACGATGCGCAGCGCGTTCTACGAGGGCACCATCCGCCACCGCCGCTTCGCGGTGCGTGAGCACGCGTTCCGCCACAAGATCTCGATGGCCTACATCGATCTCGACGAGTTGCCGCGGCTGCTCGACGGCCGACTGACCAAGCGGGGCTTCGGGCTCGTGCGCTTCCGGCGCGAGGACTACTTCGGGAATCCCTTGGTGCCGCTGGACGTCGCGATCCGGGCGCTGGTCGCCGAGCGCACCGGAGCGGCTGCCCCTGACGGTCCGATCGGCCTGCTCACCCAGCTGCGCACGCTCGGCCGCTGCTTCAACCCGGTGAGCTTCTACTACTGCCATCGCGCCGACGGCGCGCTGCACAGCGTCGTCGCCGAGGTCACGAGCACGCCGTGGGGCCAACGCCATGCCTATGTGTTGTCCGCGGACGACGCACCCGTCATCCACGGCGACTTCGACAAGCGGCTGCACGTCTCGCCGTTCATGCCGATGGACCAGCACTACACTTGGTCCTCCACGCACCCGGACGCGACCAACCCCATGTTGTCGGTCCACATCGAGAGCCGCCAGGCCGGCGAGCGCGCCTTCGACGCCACGTTGCAGCTCCGGCGCAAGCCGCTCACGCGCCGCACCGTCGGCCGCCATCCGGCCGCGACGCTCCGCGTCCTGGCGCTGATCTACGCCCACGCCCTCGTCCTCGCGCTCAAGCGCGTCCCTGTCCACGCACGTCCCTCGTCGCACCTGGAGGCTTCGTGACCCAGCGTCTCGCCCGCAAGATCGTCCTGTCCGTCCTGGCCCACATCGAGGTGGGGCGGTTGACCGTCGTCGAGGACGGTCAGCGCCTGAGCTTCGGCCGCGGCGCCCCCGAGGCGACCGTCTCCATCCGGGACCCGGCGGCCTGGCGGGCCTTGCTGCGCGGCAGCCGCGGGATGGCCGAGGCCTACCGCGACGGCCTGTGGGACTCGCCAGACCTGACCGCCGTGATCCGCGTCGGGGCGCGCAACGTCGCGGGCCTGGACGAGATCCGCCGACGGCTCAGCCCGCTCCGCGAGCCGTTCCAGCGCGGGCGTGCCGCCTTCCGGCGCACCACGCCGCGCCGCGCGCGCAGGGACATCGAGGCGCACTACGACCTCGGCAACGAGTTGTTCGGGTTGATGCTCGACGACACGATGATGTACTCCAGCGCCGTTTTCGAGCACCCGCAGATGACGTTGCGCGAGGCATCGCTGGCCAAGCTCGACCGGATCTGCGACAAGTTGAACCTCGGCCCCGAGGATCATGTGCTGGAGATCGGGACCGGCTGGGGCGGCTTTGCCGTCCACGCCGCCGCGACGCGCGGCTGTCGGGTGACCACGACGACGATCTCGCGCGAGCAGCACGACCATGCGGTGGCGCGGGTGCGCGCGGCGGGTCTGGAGGATCGCGTCACGGTCCTGCTCGACGACTACCGCGACCTCGACGGTCGGTACGACAAGCTCGTGTCGATCGAGATGATCGAGGCGGTGGGGTGGAAGGACTTCGACACGTTCTTCCGGGTCTGCAGCGACCGGCTCGAGCCCGATGGCGCGATGCTGCTGCAGGCGATCGTCATGGACGACCGCGCCTACCGGGTCGAGCGCGCCTCGAAGTCGTTCATCCGGACGTTGATCTTTCCCAACGGCTGCCTGCCCTCGCGCGAGGTGATCGCCCGCTGCGTCGCACGGGACACCGACCTCCACGCCGTCCACCTCGAGGACCTGACGCCGCACTACGCCGAGACGCTCAAGCGCTGGCGGTGCAACTTCGACGACGCGGAGACCGAGTTGGAGGACTTGGGCTACGACGAGCGCTTCCGCCGCCTGTGGCGCTTGTACCTGGCCTACTGCGAGGCCGGCTTCGCCGAGCGGCGCATCGGGCTGATCCAGACCGTGCTGGCCAAGCCGCACTGGCGGCCGGAGGTCACCGAGACGTCCGCGGCGCTGACCGCGGTCGCGGCGGTGGGGTCGTGACCCGCGCCCGCACTGCCGCGGTCGCCGTCCTCGGCCTCCGTGTTGTCTACGGCGTGGCGCTGACCGCCGCGCCCGAGCGTCTCGCGCGCCGCTGGCTGGGGCCGAGCGCCGCGACGCCGCCGACGCAGGTCCCGCTGCGCGCGCTCGGCGTCCGCGAGGCGATCCTGCACGGCGGCGCGATCGCCGCGGCGCTGGGCGGCCGTCCGGTCCGGCCGTGGCTGGCGGCCTCGATCGCAGGCGACCTGTCCGACATCGCCTCCACCGTGGCCGGACGCGGTGGTCTGCCCGGCGAAGCGCCGGTCGCGACGGCCGTCGTCGCAGGCGCCTCGGCGGCGCTCAGCGCGATCGTTGCCGTTGCGGTGGACGCCTGAGGACAACGTTGTGCATGCCGGCGCACGTTGACGCCCACTTCACATCTAGACTCGCGCGTGGATGAAGAAGCCGGAGCCCAGGGTCGCACTCGTCCACGACTTCCTGCTCGACTTGCGGGGAGCCGAGCGGGTCTTCCTCGCGCTCTGCGACCTCTATCCCGACGCCGACATCTTCACGGCCGTCTACGACCCGGTCGGCACCGAGGGGCGCTTCGCCGACCGTCGCATCCACACGTCGTTCCTCCAGAAGCTGCACCCCAACGCCACCTCGTTCCGGCGTCTGCTGCCGCTGTACCCCTATGCCATGGAGGCGATGGACCTCTCCGGCTACGACCTCGTCCTGAGCAGCTCCTCGGCGTGGGCGCACGGGGTGCTGCCCTCCGAGAACGCGGTGCACGTCTGCTATTGCCACAACCCGTTCCGCTATGCCTGGAACGCCCGTGAGTCGACCCTGTGCGCGCGCGGACCGGTCATGCGCGCCGCGCTCGGCGTCGTGCTGCAGCGCTGGCGCCAGTGGGACTGGATCGCCGCCCAGCGCGTCGACCGCTACATCGCGAACTCCGAGACGACGCGGCGGCGCATCGCGCGCTACTTCACCCGCGACGCCGAGGTCGTCCATCCGCCGGTCGAGGTCGAGCGCTTCTCGCCCGGCGTCGTCGGTGACCACTACGCCGTGCTCTCCGAGCTCATGCCGCACAAGCGCATCGAGCTGGCCGTGCGCGCCTTCAACGAGCTGCGCCGGCCGTTGGTGATCATCGGCGACGGGCCGGACGCGCGCCGTCTGCGGCGCCTCGCCGGTCCGACGATCCGCTTCACCGGCCGCGTCTCCGACGCCGAGGTCGCGCGGCTGCTGGCGACCTCGCGCGCGCTGGTCGTCACGGCGACTGAGGAGTTCGGCATCGCCGCGGTCGAGGCACAGGCCGCGGGGCGGCCGGTCGTGGCGCTCGACGAGGGCGGCGTGACGGAGACGGTGCAGGAGGGGCGGACCGGCGTCTTCTATGACGAGGCGACGCCCGAGGCGCTGGCCGCGGCGATCGCCGCGTTCGACCCGGACTCGATCGACCCCGCGGCGTGTGTCGTCAACGCGCGTCGCTTCGGCCGGGAGGCCTTCGCGCGGGAGATCCGCGCGAACGTCGACCTGGCGCTGGCGGCCGGTCCGAGCCCCCGCGGCGATCGGCCCCGCTCGGCGCGCGGGCTGGCGCTCGCGGGTCGTCGCGCCGCGTGAGCGTCGAGCCGCCCGTCCAGGGGCCTCGGGTGCGGGTCGCGGTCGTCGTCCCCAACCGGGACGGACGGGCCTGGTTGCCGGAGCTGCTGGCGTCGCTGCGCGCGCAGAGTCGGCCGGCGGACCGGATCGTCGTGGTCGACGACGGCTCGCGCGACGGCTCGGTGGCGTGGCTGCGCGGCGAGGGCGTCGAGGTGGTGGAGCGGGGCGTCTCGGGTGGCTTCGCGGCGGCGGCGAACGCGGGGTTCGCGGCGGTGGCCGCCGATTGCGAGGCGGTCGCGCTGATCAACACCGACGTCGTCCTGGAGTCCGATTGGCTGGCGCGGACCCTCGAGGTGTTGGAGGCCGTACCCGACGCGGGCGCCGTGGCGTGCAAGATGGTGGGGATGGATGACCCGGGGCTGATCGACGACGCGGGCGACACGCTGCGGCGCGATGGCGTCTGCGAGCAGCGCGGCCGCGGGCACCGCGACGACGGGCGCTTCGACGCGCCCGGCGAGGTCTGGGGCGCGTGCGCGGGCGCGGCGCTGTACCGGCATGGCGCGGTGGTCGGTGTCGGCGGCTTCGACGAGTCCTACGGCATGTACTTGGAAGACGTCGATCTCGCGCTGCGCCTGCGGCTGGCGGGGTGGACGTGCCGCTACGAGCCGGTCGTGGCACGCCACGCCGGCGCCGGCTCGGGCGCGGCCGTCGGCTTCTTCGTGGCGCGCAACACGCTGCTGCTGACGGTGCGGTGGTTCCCATTGCGATGGGCGCCGTACGTCGCCTACCGGCAGGCGTCCTGGCTGGTGGACGCGGCACGTCGTGGTCCGCGCGCGCTCGGGACGCACCTGCGCGGGCTGGCCGCCGCGGTGCCACGGCTCCCTCGTGCCTGGCACGCGCGGCAGGGTCCGGGCGGGACGCAGCGGGCGGCGATGGAGCGCGCGGTGCCGGCGCGACCGTGGCGTGGACCGGCGGCCGGCGGCCATCCCGGGGCGGCGGAGTGACGGCCGCGACCTCGCCGCAGCGGGAGCCATCAGCCGGCTTCTTCCGCGTCTATGTCCACGTGTCGCCGCTGCGGCTCGTCGTCCTGGCGCTGCTCAGCACCGCGTTCGCGGCGATCGACTACCGCGCCGGCCTCGGTCCGCATGACGAGGGGCTGATGCTGCAATGGGGCCACAGGATCGCCGGTGGCGAGTGGCCCTACCGGGACTTCTGGTGCAACTACCTGCCGGGCGCGCCGCTGCTGCAGGCGGCGCTGGGCGACTCGCTCGTCGTCTGGCGCGTCGTGCGCGCGCTGCTGGCGGGAGTCTGCGCGGTGCTCGCGTATCTGCTGGTGCGGCGCGAGACCGTCAACGACCGCTGGGCGCTGGCCGCCTGGGCGGGCGTCACAGCGGCGATGGCTTGGCCGCTGACGCCGGGGCCGAACGCACCTGCGGTGGCGCTGGCGCTCGGCAGCCTGCTGGCCGCGCGGCGGCGTCGCGGGTGGGCGGGGATCCTGGCCGGGTTGGCGTTCCTGTTTCGGCCGGAGATCGGCGTGGCCGCGGCGCTCGGCGCGTGGATCCTCCACGGCCGGCGGAGCTGGACGCCGGTGCTGTCGGCGGCGTTGGTGGCGTTCGTCGGGCTCTTGCCGTTCTTGGTGGTGTCGCCCGGCGACCTGCTCTCGCAGACCTTCGGCTTCGCGTTCGAGCAACACCTCCAACATCTGCCGTTCCCGCTCGCGCCGCACACCGCCGACCCCAACAAGGTGCTGGAGCGCACGTTCCCGGCGTTGTTGGTGGTCTTCACCGTCCTGTGGGCCGCCGTGGCCCTGCCGCGCGGTCGCGGCGGCGCGCTGGTGCCGTTGATGGTGGTCGGGCTCGCGTACCTGCTGGCGCGCACCGACGAGTTCCACCTCGTGCCGCTGGCGGCCGTCCTGGCGATCGCGCTGGCGGCCGCGGCGGCGCGCGAGGGGCGGATGGTGCTCAAGATCGCACTGGCCGCGGGCCTGGCGCTGATCGTCGCGCACGGTCTCGATCGCCAACTGGGCAAGCTGACCGACGCCACGCACATGGCCGGCATCGATCTCTCGACGGTCGACGGCGTGCGCACGGCACCCGACGACGCCCATGCGCTCGAAGAGCTCGCGGCCGCGGTCCGGGCCCGTTCGAAGCCTGGCGACCCGCTGCTCTCCGCGCCACCGCGATACGACCGCGTCCGCGTCGGCGACACCTTGTTGTACACGTTGCTGAACCGCACCAACCCGACGCGCTACGACGTCGTGCAGCCCGGTGTCGTGACGACGGCCAAGGTCCAGCGCGAGATGCGGGCCGACCTCCGACGCACGCAGACCAAGCTCGTCGTCCGCTGGGTGGCCCCGGCGGCACGCCAGGTCGAGGACAACGGCTCGGGCAAGTCGTCGGGCGTGACGCTCCTCGACGACTACATCAACACCCGCTACACCCGCGTCGGGCGCTACGGCGACTACCTGCTGCTCACGCGGCGCTGACCGGCTTCATCTTGTAGGACTTGGTTGACTCCCACCAGATCGTCGCGCCATCGCGCATGGCGTGCTCGCGTGTGGATCCGATCTGGTGGACGCCGTCGCCATCGCTGACCCAGAGCTCGGTGATGTCCGGGTGGACGACGGTCCACGAGAGCTCACCGCGAGCGTCGACCAGCGGCCAGTAGGCGAGGTCGGCCGGGATGCGGAGGGCGCTGCCATCGCGGATGTCGTAGCGGACCACAGCGCTCTGGGTGGTGACGGCGACGTACGGGCCGGCGATGTCGACGTTGCGCGACAGGTCGGCCAAGGCCATGTTGTCGTACAGGAAGTCGCCGAGCCCGACGCCAAGCGGCGTGATGCGGCCGGTCGCCCGCCCGCAGGCCGCGGCGTTGCTGCCGAGCACGAGCGCGATCTGCGCCGTGCCGAGGCCGCTTGCCGCGCAGTGCCCGCGCGGCGCGGCAAGCGGCACGCGGCGGTGCACGGTGCCGTGGTCCCAGTGGACGGCCGCTCCGGTGATGCGCACGCGGTGAAGCGCAACGCCCGTGTCGATGATCCGCGTATCCCCGGCGGGCGCTGTCTGCGGATGCCACAGGCGGACGTGGCCGTCGGCGATCCAGGCGATCTCACCACTCGCTCCCAGGTCCCAGCCGGCGAGGTGGCCCAGGTCGATCGAGGGCTCGACATGGCGGTGGCGCCGGACGTCGGACTCGTTGAGGGTGTTCCACGTGCTGGAGCGTTCGCTGCCCATCACGATCCAGGCGACGTGCCACCCGGCGACGCGGACAGCGCCGATCGTCTCGCCATCGAGGTCGTGCACGGCGCGGTCCAGGAAACTCCGCCTGCCGGTGCGGCGGACGCAGGCGTAGAGCCGCTCCGTCTCGCCGTACCCCTGCTGCTTGACCGCAACCAGCGCGGCGAGCGTGGCTCCGTGCCCGACCCGATGCTCGCCGTGGCGTGGCGCGCAGCGGTCCCGGGCCGAGGCCGGCGCGGTGAGGAGCAGAACGGCGGTGAGGGTGATCAACGTGGCGCGGAGCATCGGGCTCGTCAACGATCGGCGCGCACTGATGTTGCGCATTCGGTGCTGTGACCGCCTCGCGCCTAGAGATCCCGGCGCGCGAATGCCCAGGCTGCGCCGGCCAGGACCAAGGCCAGGTAGATGATCGCCCACGGGATCAGCAGCGGGCCCGCGTCGTGGGAGCCGCCGAGGGGGCCGAGCTGGACGATCGCGCCCGCCACGCCGGGGACGTCGGCGACGAGCAGGCGCAGCGCGTCGCGGTAGAGGGCCTCGTACGGCAGGACCCAGGAGGCGGTCGCGGCGATGTGCTGCAACGTGGGTGAGGGGATCGCGTCGCCGATGGCGCCGAGCAGGCCGGCGAGGAGACCCGCGCCGTAGGCCATCAACATGAGGATGCCGTTGGCGGTGGCGCCGAGGAAGATGGAGCCCAGCAGCGACAGCGCCGCCACCAGCACGGCGGCGGCCGCCAGCCGGAACCCGGAGCCGAAGGGGTGCTCAGGCCACCAGTCGCCGATCGCGCCGGTGATGAGGATCGCGCCGAAGTACACGATCAACACGTAGATCGCGCTGACCGTCGCGGCGGCCAGGAAGCGGCCGAGCAGGTACTGCCCGCGGCCCAGCGGCCGGACGACGAGCGGCTGCAGCAGCCCGCGCTCGGCGTCGCCGCGGACCGCGCCGGCGGTCAGGAACGTCGCGAGCACCACACCCAGGAACAGCCCACCGAACATCGCCAGCCCGACCATCGTCGAGCCGGCCATCGCGACGGGATCCAAGCCGGTCTCCGACTTGCCAAAGCCGCTCAGGTCGTCGAACAGCGCGTGGCAGCCCCACGCGTAGAGGCCGCCGAAGACGACGGTCAGCACGAGCACGACGAGCAGCACGCGGCGCCGCAGCGCCTCCTGCAGCGCATGCTGGGCGACGATGAGGACGCCGTTGTTCACCGGGCGTCGGCCACCGTGTCGAGGTAGACATCCTCCAGCGTGGAGCGCCGGACCTGCACCCCGTAGACCTGCTCGCCGGCGGCGACCAGCTCGGCGACGATCCGCGGGACGTCCTCACGCCCACCGTCGAAGTGCCGCACACCCGCCGCCAGCTCGACCTCGACGCTGCTGCCGCCTTCGAGCTCCGCGGGCGTGCCGGCCGCGACGACGAGCCCGCGGTCGATGATCACCACGCGGTCACAGACCTGCTCGACCTCGCTGAGCAAGTGCGTGTTCAGCAGCACCGCGACGCCGCGGCGTCGCAACTCCTCCAACAAGTCACGGACCGTGCGCCGCCCGCCCGGATCGAGCGCGCTCGTCGGCTCGTCGAGCAGCAGCAACCGCGGCCCGCCGACCATCGCCTGCGCGAGCCCGAGCCGCTGCTGCATGCCCTTCGACATCGCCTCGACCCGCGTGCCCGCGTCCATCTCCAGCCGCACCAGCTCCAGCAGCTCACCACGCTCGCGCGCGCCCCCGTCGGAGCCTGTCAATCGCTGGTGCAGGACGAGCACCTCGTCGGCCGTGCACCAGCCCGGGAAGCGGAAGAGCTCGGCGAGATACCCGAACGGCCGCGTGATCGCGACATCGCCGTCGGTCGGTCGCACCAGCCCGCATGCGATCTTGGTCAGCGTCGACTTGCCGGCCCCATTCGGCCCCAGCAACCCCACCAACTCGCCCTCGCCGATCTCCAGATCGACGCCGCGCAGCGCCTCGTGGCGGCCGTAGCGCTTGCGCACGCCGGCGATGGTGAGCGCGTTCACGTTGGTGTGCCGATCACCGCGGGAAGGAGCCTCTGGCGAGTTCCCGGGCGGGCGGGTCCGCTTCCGAGCCTCCAGGCGAGGTCTTCCGCGTCATGCCGTGAGAACCAGCGGCGCGCCGTTGGTGATGACGATCGTGTGCTCCGCGTGGGCCGAGAGCGAGCCGTCGGCGGTCCGGACGACCCACTCGCCGTCCTCGACGATCTCGCCGTCTCCCGCCGCGATGATCGGCTCGATCGTGATGACCAGGCCCTCGGTCAGGACCGGAGACGGGCCCGGCTGGGCGATCGAGAAGACCGTCGGCTCCTCGTGGATCCGGCGCCCGATGCCGTGGCCGGTCAGCGCGGCGCAGACCGAGAAGCCGCGCTGCTCGATCTCGGCCTGGACGGCGACGCCGATGTCGTTGACGGTCGCTCCGGCGGTCGCGACGGCCATCCCGCGCTTGAGCCCGGTCTCGGCCGCGCCGATCAGCTTGACGGCCGACGGCTTGGCCTTGCCGACCGCGACCGTGCGGCACGCGTCGGCGTAGAAGCCGTCGAGCTCGGCGGTGACGTCGAGCTTGACCAGCTCGCCCTCGCGCAGCCGCCGCGGGCCGGGAATGCCGTGGACGGCCTCGTCACCGACCGAGATGCAGATCGCGCCCGGGAAGTTGTAGTCCAACTGCGGCCCGGAGCGGGCGCCGTGGGCGGCGAAGACCCGGGCGGCGGCAGCGTCGAGCTCAGCGGTCGTGATGCCGGGACGGACGAGCTTGCGCAGCTCGCGCAGTGTCTGGGCGACGACCTTGCCGGCCGCTCTCAGGCCGGCGAGCTCCTCGGGGGTATCGGCGGACATGGGGTCCCAGGCTAGAGAACGGCGGGGCGTCTGGTAGAACCACCCGATCGCCGCTGCCGCCCCCGAGCCCTCGCGTCACGGCACCCCGAAGGCGACGCTCGTGGTCCGCGGCGCCGTCATCGCGGCGTGTGTCGTCGCCGTCGTGGTCTTCGCCCACCGGCGTGCCGAGGCCGCCACGTGCGACAGCTCCAGAGCGGCGCTCTTCTCGGCCGCGCTGCGGCATGCCGCGCCTGCCGACACCGTCGAGGACGTCGTCCGCACCTGCCGGGACCCGGAGGAGATCGCGGTCGCCGCCGCGGGCGTGACCGCGTCCGGGCACCCGGATGTCGCCGCGACGATGGCGCGCAAGGCGATCGCCGCCGGGCCGCGCGAGTTCGTGGCGTGGGCGGCGCTGGCGCAGGCGCTGGCGCGCGACGATCCGGCCGGCTCGGCGCGCGCGGCCCGTCGCGCCAAGGCGCTCAACCCGCGCTGGCGGCCTCCGACGAGGACGCCGGCACCGGCCGGCTCCGCGGGTCCTTGAGGCGCAGGAACGGGCGCTCGACCAGGTAGTAGCTCGCGGCACCCATGGCGATCGTCCCGCCGACCACCACGATCATGAGGTCGAGGTAGGGCAGACCCGGTGCGGAGTCCAGGAAGCCACGGCCGATCAGCCAGTCCAGGAACGGGTCGTGGTAGAGGAACATCCCGTAGGAGATCGCGCCGAGCCACAGGGCCAGCGGATGGCCGAGCAGGCCGCGGATCGCCGACGAGACGCCGCGCGCGAACCCGGCCGATCGCTCGGCGCGCACGACCGCGGGCAGCGTCACCAGCACGGCGACCACGAGATACAGCACATGCCCCACGATGTTCTCCAGCGGCGTCGGCGACGAGCCCAGGCCGCGCGGGAGCCCGCTCGCGTAGGCCGCCATCAGGTAGGCGACCAGCGCGGCACCCCAACACGCGGCGGGTGAGGCGATCAACGGGCGCAGCAGTCGCGGCGCGGGCCGGTCCTCGAGCCACAGGCTCAGCAGCGCCAGGCCCATCCCGCCCGCGAACCAGGCGAGGTGCGCCGGGTAGCTGATCACCCAGAGTGACGTGTTCTGGATCAGCACCGCGGCTGTCCGGAACGCGATGCCGAAGACCGCCAGCGCACCCACGGCCCACAGCTCGGCGCGGAGCTGCGCGTCACGCGCGCGGCCGGCCAGCAGGCGCCGCGCGACGACGACCCACAGCGGCAGCGAGATATAGAACAAGACCTCGATCGACAGCGTCCACGCCGGGTTGATCCCCGAGAACAGCGAGTAGATGTTGTAGGGCTGCAGGAAGAAGGCGTAGCGCCACCAGCCGAGCGTGAAGCTGATCCAGCCGACGCCCGCCGTGATCGCGAGCGCGACCCAGTACCCCGGCAGGATCCGCAGCGCGCGGCGGCGCAGGTAGTGCGCCACGGTCGAGGTGGGCCGGCCGTCGACACGGGCGGCCACGAACGGCCGGTAGAGCAGGAAGCCCGACAGCACGAAGAAGAGCGCGACGCCGACGTTCAGCCGCGCGGTGAGCGCACCGACGATCTGGTGCTGGCTGAACCCCGACCGGTCGCTGACGTGGAGCACGACGACCGACAGCGCGGCGATCGCGCGGACGCCGTCGAGCATCGGGAAGCGCGGGTGCCCGGGCGGCGGCGCGACCGAGGCCGCGACGTGGGCGTCGACCGGCGGCGGCTCTGCCGCCGAGGCACGCGTCGCGGCGGCGGGGGCGGCCGGGGTGGACTGCGGCGGCGGTGCGTGTCGACCAAAGGCTCCATATGGGCCATAGCTCGACACGGATCTCGCCGCGGCCTGCTCGCGGTCGTCTCCCGCCCCCGCCCGCGCGATGATCAGCCCGGCCAGGATCGCGGCGACGCCGGTCAGCGCCGGCACCTGCCAGTCCCAGTCGACCGAGGCATGCAACAACCAGGCGACGAGGACCGCCGCCGGGCCCGCGGCGAGCGTCGCGTCCTCGCGGTACAGACGCCGCGCGGCCAGCCCGACACCGCCGATGATCAGCGCCAACAGCGCGAGGCCCACGAGGCCGAGCTCCGACGCCGTCTCCAACTCGATCGAGTGGGCGTTGCGCACGCGCTCGTCGATGTCGCGCTCCCGCAGCCACGTCTCGCCGAAGCTGCCCGCACCCTCACCGGCCAGCGGGTGGTCGGCCCAGGAGTTGATCGCCACGCGCCAGTAGGCCGAGCGGTTGCTCCCGGCGGCGGCGAGCCGCGAGGTCGACGCCCCGAAGGTCTGCGAGCCGCCGTCGCTGCGGTCGGCCAGCGCGGCGGCGAACGGAAGCACGGCGACGACGGCGAGAGCCGCCGCGGCGGCTCGGCGCCAGCCGCGTGGCAGCGCCAGCCGGGGCACGCAGCGTTCCTGCGCGATGAGGTGCGCGCCGGCGATCGCCAGCGTCGCGGCGACCAGGAAGACGAGGCTTGCGGTGCCTTGGCGCTCGCGAAGGTCGAGCGAGCCGGTCAGTGCCCGCACGCCGTCGAAGGGCGCGGTCGCCGCGATCCCCAGGCCGGTGCCCACGGCTGCGAGGACCGCCGCCCGCGCCTGGGCCCGGGAGGAGACCAGCACGACGAGCACGAGGACGCCGGCGATCGTGGCCGCGATGGCCGCACGCGAGAAGCTCAGGTACAGCCCGGCGCCGAGCAGCGGCAGCGCGCCGGCCGCAACGGCACGCAGCGCGCCCGGCCGTGTCTCGTCGCCCGCCAGCCGCGTGGCGAGCACGAGGCCGAGACCCGCGAGCGCGCCCATCGCGTTCCAGTAGGTCAGCGGCTGGTCGAGCCGACCGCCGGCGCGCGGGGAGACCGCCAGCTCGAGCAGTCCCGGGACCAGGCGCCCGGCCACGCCGTAGCCGATCACCGCGACCGCTCCGAGCGCCAGCGCCGGCTCGGCCAGCCGCGCCACGGCGCGCCGGCGCAGCAGCAGGCCGGCCGCGGCAACCGTGGCCAGGTAGAGCGCAGCGAACTCGAAGGCAGCGTCGGCCCGCGCGTGGGTCGGTGCCCATGTGCGCGCCAGGAGCGTCCAGACGGCGAACCCGGTGAGGCCGCCCAGCGCCCAGCGTCCCGCCGCCGTCCCAGGCCACGGTGGGCCGGGCATGGCGGCCGCCGCGAGGGCGAGGACGACGAAGGCGGCCACGGCGGCCGACAGGCGCGACACGTCGGTCGCGCCGCCGCTGGAGAACCCCACGATCGCGGGCCCGGCGAGCAGCGCCGCGGCGGGGAGGAGGGCTACGCCACGCGGCATTCGGGAGTACCCTAGACGGGCCCCGGACGCCGGCACGTCGCGGCAGGTCGGTCGGCCACCTCGACGTATGCGCCGCCGCTCCATCACGTCCGGACTCGTCCTGTTGGCCTATGCCTTGGCGCTGGTCCAGCGGCCTGGTGACGTGGTCGCCGACACGAAGGTCGACCTCTACGTCGCGCCCGCGCGGTTCTTGTCCAATGTGCTGTCGGTGTGGTCGCCGACGACCGACCTCGGCCACGTCTTCGGCGCCCAGTACAGCGGCTACGCCTGGCCGATGGCGCCATGGTTCGCGCTGGGCGACGCGATCGATGTGCCGACCTGGATCGTGCACCGGCTGTGGCTCGGCACGCTCCTCGCGCTGGCGGCGGTCGGCATCGTGCGGCTGTTGGATGCACTCGCGACGCCTCGCCGCGGCGCGCTGCACGTCGCGGCCGGCGTCCTGTTCATCGTCAACCCCTACGTCACGGTCTACGCGAACCGGACGAGCATCTCGCTGCTCTCCTACGCGGCGCTGCCATGGCTGCTGCTCGCGGTCCACCGCGGGCTGCGTGAGCCGCGCGGATGGCGCTGGCCGGCGCTGTTCGCGCTCGTGCTCGCGTCGACCGGCGGCGGGGTGAACGTCGCCGTGACGGCCTGGCTGCTGGTCGGTCCGGCGTTGTTGGTGATCTACGAGTTGTTGTGGGGCGGCGTCGCCTGGCGCGCCGCGCGCGGCACCGTCGCGCGGCTGATCGCCGTCAACGTCGTCGCGCAGCTGTGGTGGATCATCCCGGTGCTGATCCAGGGGATGGCAGCGCCGAGCTTCCTGCCGTTCAGCGAGCAGCCGGGGACGATCTGGTCGACGACCTCGATCCCCGAGTCGCTGCGGCTGATGGGCTTCTGGACGAGCTATGTGGGTGTCGGTTTCGGCGGCGTGCTGCGGCCGTTCCAGGGCTCGGCGCCGGCGTTGCTCTTCCTCCTGCCGGTCGTGCTGGCGGGACTGGCCGTGCCGGCGTTGTCGCTGAGCGGCTTCGTCGTCACGCGGCGGTGGCGCTATGCGCCGTTCTTCTTGGTGTTGACGCTGACCGGCGTGCTGATCATGTCGGTCGGCTGGCCCGCCGGCACGCCGCTGCGCCGCGTGGCGACCGGCGCGTACTACCACGTGCAGTCGATCGAGTTCCTGCGCACCACCTACAAGGCCGGGGCGCTGGTGGCGCTCGGCCTGGCGGCGCTCGGCGGCGCGGCGTTCGACGCCGCCTGGCAGCGGGTGGGCGCGCAGATGCCGTGGCGGCGGATGGCGTTGGCCGGCGTGGTGGCCGGGGCGGTCGCGCTCGCCGCCTGGCCGCTGGTCAGCGGCCGCGCGCTGGAGCGTCAGCTGGCCTTCGACCTGCCCCCGGCGTGGCGCTCGGTGGCCGCCGACCTCGACCGGCGCCCGACCTCCAGCAGGGCGATGGAGCTTCCCGGGCAGCTGTTCGCCTACGCGCGATGGGGCGGCACGATCGATCCGATCCTCCCGGCGCTGACCGACCACCCCGTGACCACGCGCTGGATCGTCCCGTTCTCCGACCGCCGGGCGACCGAGCTGCAGTGGACGGTCGACGGGCTCATCACGCAGGAGCGCCTGAAGCCGGGGCAGCTACCGCCGTTGCTGGACCTGCTCGGGGTCGGCGACCTCGTCGTCGCGGCCGACGGGGATCGCAGCCGCAGCGGCGAGGCGCCCGTCGGTGACGTGATCCGCGATCTCCGCGACCAGGGCGTGCTGACGGCCGGCACGCGTCGGTACGGACCGTCGGTCGTCGGCGCGTCGGGTGCGGGTCACCTCACCCGCGACCTGCGCGTGCCGGAGATCACGCGCAGCGAGCTGCGCACCGGGGGCATCGTGCGCGTGCTGCCGCAGGCGGGCTCGGTGGTCGTCGATGGGGGCGCGAGTGGCATCGCGGCGCTGGCGGCGTTCGGCGCGCTGGATCCGGGCCGCGCGCTGAGCTACGCGCCGGACCTCGGATCCGCGGGCATCCGCGCCGCCGCGAGCCCCGGCGCGACGGTCGTCATCAGCGACGGCAACCGACGCCGCGCGTTCCTGGCCTCGCGCTCGCGCGGGCAGGTCGGTCCGACGCTCCCGGTCGGGGAGGGGATCAGCGCCGACGGGGCACTCCTGGATCCCTGGCTCGGTGCCCCGGCGTTCGAGACCGTTCAGCAGCTCTCGGGGGTCGCGAGCGTCACCGCGCCCGCGTCGCCGCAGGTGACGCAGTTCCCCGAGCGCCGGCCGTTCGCCGCGGTCGACGGCGACCCGTCCACCGCGTGGCTCGCCGACCGCGCGCTGGAGCGTCCGCGCCACCGGCTGACCGTGACCTTCGACGCGCCGCGCGACGTGGCGGCGATCGACCTGATGCCCTACTCCGACAGCCGTGGCCGCGTCGAGGCGGTCACGGTCGCCGGCCGTCGCTTCCCGGTGCACCGTGGCTGGAACCACCTGACGCTCGGGCTTCGTCACGCACGATCGCTCACCGTGATCTTGAAGAAGGTCTCCAGGCCCGAGGACGGCAGCGGCGCGGCCGGGGGCATCCGCGAGCTGCGCATCCCGGGCGTCACCGTGCGCGAGACGTTGCGCCCGCCGGTGCTCGCCGAGACAGCGCTGCGGGGCCGCGACCTGGACGGCGTCGGGCTCGATTACCTGTTCGAGCGCACGACGGCTGACGTGCCGCTACTGACCTCGCGCTACGTCGGCGAGCGCGGCGCCGGGCTGCTGCGCGATGCGCAGGATCCCGAGCGCCAGCTCTCCCGGACGGTCGACCCGCCCGTTGCCCGGCGCTACGGCCTCGACGCGTGGGCGACGATCGACCCGCGGACCGCCGACGATGTCCTCGATGGCCTGATCCGCGGGCGCGCCGTCGCTCGCGGTGCGGTGTCGGCGACATCGTCCTCGCGCTTCGACGGGCTCGCCCGCGGCGCGGTGTCGGCGACGTCGTCCTCACGCTTCGACGGGCTCGCCCGCCATCGCGCCTCCGGGGCGTTCGACGGCGGCGACCGGGCCTGGATCGGTCAATGGATCCCCGGCCGCCCGGCGTGGCTGGGCTGGACGGTGCCGGCCGCCCGGACGGTGAGCCGCCTGGTGCTGACGCCACCGGCGGTCCGCGTGCGCCGGCCCACGCGCGTGCGCCTCACCGTTGACGGGCACGCCGGGGCACCGGTCCACGTCGGCCCGCTCGGCCTGGTGACGCTGCCGCGCGCGGTGCGCGGGCGCCACTTCCGCCTGGACGTGCTCGACGCGCACTTCCCCACGGGGACCTCCGGGCGCGACCGCCAGCGGCGCGCGGTCGGCATTGGCGAGGTCACGGGCGCCGGCGTCCCTGTGCTTCGCACGCCACGGGGTGGGACGGTCGCGCTCGCGTGTGGGGCGGCGGCGGTCCGGGTCGGCAATCGTGTGGTCGGGCTCGGCGGGACCGTCGACCGCGCTGCGTTGGAGGCGGGCCGGCCGCTGCGCCTTCACGGCTGCGGACCGACGCCGTCGCCTCGGACAGAAGACGCGGGCGCGGTCCGGGTCGGTTTGGACGTCAAAGAGACGTCCAAACCGACCCGGACATCTCGGCGACGTGATCCCGCTCGGCCTCCAGTAGCTCTTCCGGCGCGTCGCGCGACGATCACCGGCGTGGATCGTCCACTGCGCGTCGACGCGCTGAGACTGGCCTCGGGGGCCGCGAGCACCGGTACGCCCGCCGTCAGCGGTCGAGTGGTGGACAGCGGGACGCCGTCGGCGGACGCGCGCCGCGGGGTGCGGATCGCTGTCGGCGCGCCGTCGTGGCTGGTCTTCGGCGAGAGCTATGACCAGCACTGGCGCGCCACGTGCGATGGTCGTGACCTCGGCACGCCGCGGCCGATGCAGGGCTATGCCAACGCGTGGCCGGTCACGCGCGGCTGCCGCACGGTCGACTTCACCTACAACCTGCAACGGGCGGCGACCGTCGGCTACCTGATCTCGCTCGTCGGTTGCGCGCTGTTGTTGATGGTGGCATTGGTCGGCTTCCGTCGGCGGCGTCGGGCGGTCGCCGGCGAGCAGGAGGGCAACGACGGCCCGCGACCACTGCTCCTGCCGCCTGCCGACAGGCGGGCGCACCTCGCGCTCGTCCCGGCGCTGGCGGCGGTCGTGGTGATCGGGCTGGCCTTCGGCCTGCGCGCCGGAGCGGTGGCAGCGGTCGCGTTCGCGGTGATCGCATGGCGAGGCATCAGCGACCGCGCGCTGGGGATCGTCGCGGCGCTCCTGCTCGGCGTGGGCGTGCCGCTGGCCTACGTCGTCGCCGCGATCATCCACGGCGACGAGGGCCGCGGGGGCAACAGCACCGACTTCGGCGCCAACCGCCTGGCGGCCCACTGGATGGCGCTGGCGGCGCTGGTCGCGCTCGCGCTGCTCCTGGTGCGGACGCTGCGCGCCCAGCGCGCGCCGGCCGAGGATCAGTAGGGCCAGGGCCCGCGCCGGAGGCGGGCGAGGATGAGCGTCTTGACGACCACGTTGCGGGTGAACCACGGCAGTTGAGCCAGCTGGCGCAACGCGCTCGACGCCCCGCCGCGCTCGTGCCGGTACTCCGCCATCGAGCCCGATCGGCCGACGTAGGTCCACGCGCCGAACGTGACGTGGCGCAGGAGCGCGAGCGTGACGCCGATCGACGAGAACGCGTCGTGGACCAGCATCGTCCCGCCCGGCCGCACGCGGTCGCCCCAGCGGACGAGGTCGTCGCCGGCCGGCCGGAAGCGGTGCGCGCCGTCGACGTAGAGCAGGTCGACGGGCCCCTCCACCGCATCCAATGCGTCCGAGGAAAACGCGCGCACGTGCTCGACGACTGCTGTCACGTCATGGCGCGCGAGGTTGGCGTGAAACGCCTCGTAGTCGTCCTGGCCGCGCACGTGATCGGCCGCGAACTCCTGTGGACCGCGGTCGGAGCCCAGATGCGGATCGATGCAGACGACGCGGCCCCCGGACGGGACCGCCGCCGCGAGGACGACCGCGGACTTGCCGCGGAAGGAGCCGATCTCCACCACCGTCGCACCAACGTCCAGCCGCTGTGCCGCCCCGCGCAGACGGTCGGCCTGCGCGTCGGTCAACCAGCCCTCGATATCGGCAGGGGCGCTCACGCGACGGCCGACCCTACTAGCGTGCTGGCGGTGAGCGCGACCGCCGCCGACCTGCCTCGGGGACCCGAGCGCTTCCGCACCCTCTGGCACCTGTGGCGCAACGAGCGCGCCGACCCGGAGCCGTTCTACCGCCTGCTTGCTGCCTACGCCGTCGAGGACCTCGACGCCCACCACGGCCCGCTCCGCGGCCAGACGATCGTCGACCTCGGCTGCGGTCCCGGCTACTACACCTATGCCTTCCGCGATCGCGGCGCTGTTGTCATCCCGATTGACAACTCAACCGACGAGCTGGAGCTCGGCGGCACGCCACCGCCCGGCTATGTCCTCGGCGACGCCGGCGCCTTGCCGCTCGACGACGGCTCCGTCGACGGCGTGTTCTGCTCCAACATGCTCGAGCACACCCCGTCGGCCGCGCCGATCGTCGCCGAGATCGAGCGCGTGCTCAAGCCCGGCGGCTGGGCCTACATCTCGTGGACCAACTGGTACTCGCCGTGGGGCGGGCACCTGATGGCGCCTTACCACTACCTCGGGCCCAAGCTCGGCCCACGCCTCTACGAGCGCCGCCATGGCAAGCCCGAGAAGCACGCCTACGGCGAGACCCTCTGGGCCTGCCACATCGGCGCGACGCTGCGCCTCGTGCGCAGCCATCCCGGCTTGCAGATCACCAACGTCGAGCCGCGCTACTGGCCATGGGCGCGTCCAGTGATGAAGATCCCGGGCCTGCGCGAGCTGGTGTCCTGGAACTGCGTCATCCGCGTGCGCCGGGTCTGAGCAGCGTCAGACGGCGGTCGTCACAGCCACCGGCCGCCGAGTTCGCAATCCCAGCGCCAGGACCGCCGACGCGGCCACGAGCTGGAGGCCGAGGACGACGGTCGCGAACGACAGCAGCGTGAAGTCGCTGGCGCTGAGCAGGAACGGCTCGACGATCGCGACGACGCCGAGCACCCAGACGAACTTCAGCTCGCCCAAGGCCACCATGTACTGCACGGTGAGATAAGCGACGGCCAGCAGCGTCATGGCGACGCCGAGGACCGGCAGCGCGTCGGCGGCCAGCGTCAGGTCGGGGCCGAAGGCGACCTTCATGAGGAAGTGGGGCATCAGCGCGAAGATCAGGAGTGCCGGCGTCGCGACCGCGGCGAGGACGGCGAGCGCCCGCAGCAGCGCCGGACGCGGATCCAGACCGGCGGCCGCCCGCCGCGTCGCCTCGGGCAGCAACTGCAGCCCGACGCCGATCGCGACCCAGACCACCGACTTGGCCGCGACCGCCGCCGCCGCGTAGGAGCCGGAGCTGTCGCCGCTGAACCGATGGCGCCCGACGATCACGTCCACGTTCTGCAGGACCGCCAGCAGCAGCAGGCCGACGATCGGGATCCAGTTGTCGCCGACCAAGCCCAGCAGCGGCCGTGCTGCGCCGTGGTCCGTGGTGTCCGCCGCGACCGCCTTCGCCGGCGGGGTGGGTGAGCCCAGTCGCCGCGACAGCACCCGCGAGAGCCATAGTGACATCAACACGAAGGCCAGCGGGTTGCCCAGATAGGCGCCGGCGACGCCCAGCCCGACACCCCACAGCACCAGCGAGCAGACGATCCGTCCGCCGGCCTCGCCGATGATCGACATCCCGACCGGCCCGTAGAGCCGCAGCCCCTGAAGGACGCCGCGTTGCAAGGACAACAACAACCACAGCGAGCCCGTGGCCGGCAGCCCGGCGACCGCCCACGGGTGCTCCGGGGTGCCCAGCAGGTCGGCCAGCGGCTGGCGGATGAGCACGCCGAGCACCCCGAGCACGGCGGTCGCGATGACAAGCTGGCGCGTCCACGTCTGCAAGGTGGCGCGCAGGCGCCCGTCGGTCCCGAGATGGCCGAGCGTTGCCTCGCGCGCGGCGGCGACCTGGATCGACTGCCCGCCGACCATCAGGATCAAAAAGCCGGAGATGATCGCGGCGAGCGCGCCGTAGCCGTCGGCGCCGAGCAACCGCGTGAACAGCACGACGAAGACGAGCTGGATCGCGTTGTTGAGCAGCGTCGCCGCGGCCAGGCCGGCCGCGGCCCCGGTCTCCGAGCGGCGCAGCGCGTCGCGCAGTCGTGAGCGCTGCGCCTCGGCGACCTGGTCGAGCACCGCGATGTTGGCCTGCGCCGTGGCATCCCAGGTGAAGCCGCGGGCACGGGCGCGGGCGGCATCGCCGAGCTCATCGCGGCGCACCGGGTCGGCGACCAGCGCCGCGACCTCGCTGGCCAACTGCTCCGGCGTCTCGGCCAGCAGCCCGGTCTGCCCGTCGACGATCGACTCCGGCAGGCCGCCGACGGCCAGCGCCGCGCTCGGCGTTCCCGCCCCGGCGGCCTCCATCACCGTCAAGCACCAGCCCTCGGCCGACGACGCGGTCAGGTTCACCCAGGCGCGCGCGTAGAGGTCGCGCTTCTCCTGCTCGCTGACGAAGCCGTGCAGCACCACGCGGTCACGCAGCCCGCGACGGTCGATCTCCGCCTCCAGCACCGGGCGGTGGTCACCGTCGCCGGCCACCTCCAGCCGTGCGCCGGGGATGCCTTCCAGGACGTCGAGCAGGAGCTCGAGCCGCTTGTACTGCTTGATCCGGCCGAGGTAGAGCAGCGTGGGCACGTCGTCGCGCACGGTCTCGACGAACGCGTCGGGCTCGACGCCGAGATAGGCGACGTGGATCTGCTCGCTCGGGATGCCGAGGGCGACCATGTCGCGCCGGGCCGAGTCCGAGATCGTCAGGAACGGGTGGTGGCGGTAGAGCGTCGCGAGCGGCAGCCGCTCGGCGACCAGCGCCGCGAGCCGGCCGCGCTTGCCCATCTCGGCGACGTAGTGATCCTGATGGACATGGTGGACCAGCGTCACGCGCGGGGCGCGCAGCCACCACCACAGCGGCGTGAAGAAGGCAATGCCATTGACGACCTCCAGGACGACGTCGGCGTCCCGCCCGATGCCGCGCCAGGACGCGAACGCGGCGCGACCGAAGACGGTCAGCCGTCCGCCCATGCGGTGGATGGTCAGCCGCTCGTGCGGACGGGAGACTGCCTCGGCCCCGGGGTAGGAGCCGGCGATGACGGTGACCCGGTGGCCCCAGGCGACCCAGCGCGACACCTGGCCGTACAGGTTCGTGCCCGTGCCGCCGCCCTGGGGGTGCGTCCAGTCACGGTCGGTCAACAGCAGGATGTGCCGCGGGTTGCGGGAATTCTCGGCGTGGGGCACGAGCAGCGCGAGGCTACCTCGTCGGCAGGGCGGAGGGGGCGAAGCTTTGGGCCGTCCGCCACATCCTTAGACTGTCGTCGCGTGCCGTCCGTTTGCCGCCGGATCGTCGTGCTGCTCGTTGTCGCCCTGATGGGCGTCGGCGGGCCGGTGGCGACCGTCTACGCCCAGGGCGCCGGCGATCAGCAGTACGAGGACCCGCTCGGCAACTCGGGCTCGGGCTCCAACAGCTCCTCGGGCTCCGGCAGCTCCGGCTCCGACAACGACAACTTGCAGCCGCTGTCGCCCAGCCCGCAGACGTCGGGCTCGAGCTCCCCGAGCGGCTCAGGTGCCACCAATGGCACCGCCGGCACCTCCGCGACCGGTACGACCACCTCGTCCGCCACGGCCCCGACGCTGCCGAACACCGGCCTCGACACGCGCGTCCTGCTGCTGGCCGGCGCCGTGCTGCTGCTCGTCGGCGTGGGCCTGCGCATGCGCAACGCCCCTGAGCGGTTCTAGCGACAGCCCGCAGATCACCGACGGCGCGGCCGCGACCGAGGCCGTGGGCGCCGTGCTGGCGGGGACGCTGGCGCCCGGCGACGTCGTCCTGCTGGAGGGCGAGATGGGCGCGGGCAAGACGACCTTCGTGCGCGGCGCCGCCCGCGCGCTGGGCTTCGACGGGCCCGTGACCAGCCCGACCTTCACGATCGGGCGCCGGTACGAAGGCGGGCGTCTGCCGATCTCCCACCTCGACCTCCACCGCCTCAGCGGCCTCGCCGACGAGGATCCCGCGCTGCTGGACGACTACCTCACGCCCGACGCGATCGCCTTCGTCGAGTGGCCTGCGATCGCCGAGCCGGAGCTGGAGCGCATCGCCGCCCGCGTCCTGCTCGAGCACGCCGGCGGCGATCGGCGGAGGATCACCATCAGATGATTCTCGCCCTCGACACCGCGACCCCGGCGACCGTCGTCGGCGTCGCCACGCCCGACGGGACGCTGCTGGCCGCGCGCCGCCACGACCCGGGCGCTGGCGAGAAGCCCGGCCACACCACGCAGCTGCTCCCGCTCGCGCACGCCGCGCTGACCGAGGCGGGCGCCTCGTGGGGCGACCTCACCCGGATCGGCGCCGGCGTCGGGCCCGGGACGTTCACGGGCATCCGGATCGGCGTCGCGACCGCCCGCGCCCTGGCCCAGGGCCTGGACGTCGAGACCGTCGCGCTCTCGACGCTGCACGCCCTCGCGCTCGGTGCCGATCCCGCACACGACGGCCCCGTGCTCGCCATCCTCGACGCCCGCCGTGGCGAGGCCTATCTCGCCGCATATGACGCCGCCGGCGCGCAGATCCTGCCGCCGTCGGCATGGGCGCCCGAGCGCCTCGTTGAGATCCCGGGGCTCGCGCCGGGATCCTGGCAAGCGGTCGGTGACGGGGCGGTACGCTTCAGAGCGGAGCTCGAGGCGGTGGGCGTCGCGGTTTCACCGGACGACGCGGACCTCCACAAGGTGAGCGCCGGACCTCTGTGCCGGCTCGCCGCCGAGGCCCCGCCGGTGCCACGTGACGGCCTCGTTCCGGAGTACGTGCGGGCACCGGACGCCGTGCCGCGACGGTGACCCACTCCAGCTCCGTGACTCTCTCAGCACCACCGACCATCCGGCGCCTGACCTACGCCGACCTTCCGCAGGTGATCTCCATCGAGCGGCGCGCCTTCCCGACGCCGTGGTCGCTGGCGATGTTCGTGCTGGAGCTGTCCAAGCCGGCGGGCATCTGCCTCGCGGCGCTGAATCAAGAGGGCGCGATCGTCGGCTATTGCATCTGCTCGCGCTACGACACCGTGTGGCACATCATGAACGTCGCGGTCGCGCCCGAGCGTCGGCGTGCGGGCATCGCGACGGAGCTGCTGGCGGCGCTCTTCGCGCGCGTCGACGAGGCCGAGCCGCGCTTCACGCTGGAGGTCCGGGCCTCCAACGCGGGCGCCATCGCCCTTTACGAGCGCCACGGCTTCCGCGGCGCCGGCCTGCGCCGCCGCTACTACCAGGACAACGGCGAGGACGCCGTGATCATGTGGCGGACGCCCGCGACCCTGCGCGGCACGCTGGACGACATCCCCAACGCGGTCGACCCGCTGCGGCGCGCCGTATGACCGCCGGCGCCGACCTGATCCTGGGGATCGAGACCTCTTGCGACGACACCTGCGCCGCGGTGGTCACCGGCGCCGGGGAGATCCGCTCCAACGTCATCTCCTCCCAGGGCGTGCACGACCGCTACGGCGGCGTCGTGCCCGAGGTCGCCTCGCGCCACCACCTGGAGCTTGCGACGCCGGTCGTCGACGACGCGCTGGCCCAGGCCGGCGTGTCCCTCGACGACATCGACCTCGTCGCGGTCACCGCCGGCCCGGGACTCGTCGGCGCGCTGCTGGTCGGGATCGCGACCGCCAAGGGGCTCGCCGCCGCGCGCGGCCTGCCGCTGGCCGCCGTCGACCACCTCCAGGGACACGTGGCCGCCAACTTCCTGCACACCGACGGCGAGGAGCCGCTCGAGCCGCCGTTCCTCTGCCTGATCGCCAGCGGCGGCCACACCTTCCTCGCGCGCGTCGAGCACCACCATGGCTTCACCGTCCTGGGCCAGACGCTCGACGACGCGGCCGGCGAGGCCATCGACAAGGGCGCCCGCCTGCTCGGCCTGCCGTTCCCCGGCGGCCCGCATCTGGAGCGCCTGGCCGCCGAGGGCGACCCCAAGGCCTTCGACTTCCCGACCTCCAAGAACGTCACCGGCCTGGACTTCTCCTTCGCCGGGCTGAAGACCGCGCTGCTCTACAAGGTCCGCGACCTGGGGGAGGAGGAGGCCCACGCACGCCGGGCCGACCTCGCCGCCGCCTACCAGCGCGCGATCGTCGAGCAGCTCGCCCAGCGCGTGCAGCGGGCGCTGCGCGACACGGGCCTGGAGCGCCTGGCGATCGGCGGCGGCGTCGCCGCCAACGGTCCGCTGCGGGAGCGCCTCGGCACGCTGGCACCGACCGTCAAGGTCCCGCCGCGTGCGCTGTGCACCGACAACGCGGCGATGATCGCCGGCGCCGCGCGCTACACCGACGCCGTCGCATTCCCGGGCTATCTGGACCTCGAGGTCCACGCAACCGGCACGAGGCCGTTGTGAGGAGTTCTGCGGCGTCGATGCCGGTCGTGGCTGCGACCGGGCAGCGCGCGCTGTAGCGCCGTGCCCACCGTCGACCTCTACGGCCGCCCCGGCTGCCACCTCTGCGACGACGCCCGCGTCCAGCTCACCGCGCTGCGCGACGAGCTCGCCTTCACGCTTGTCGAGCACGACATCGAGGCCGACGACGACCTCCACCGCCGCTACCTGGAGCGCATCCCGGTCGTGCTGCTCGACGGTGAGCACCTCTTCGACTTCTTCGTCGACACGGCGGTTCTCCGGCATCGCCTCGGTAGAGTTGGCGGCGCATGAGCGTCAGCGATCTGGCCAACGGACGCGGCAAGGCGGGCGGGACCGACATCAACGGCGGTGCGCCGGAGCCCGGCGTGCCCGAGCGGCTCTCGCTCGGGGTCGCCGCCCGGCTGGCGCGCTACCTCCAGGTCCTGACCAAGGCCAAGAAGGAGGGCAAGGAGACGATCTCCTCCCAGGAGCTCTCCTCCTTCACCCAGGTCAACTCCACGCAGATCCGCCGCGACCTGTCGGGCTTCGGCAAGTTCGGCAAGCGTGGGGTCGGCTACAACGTCGATGGCCTCGTCTCGCAGATCCGCAAGATCCTGCGCACGGCCGGCCAGCACAACATCGCGCTCTTCGGCGCCGGCCACCTCGGGCGCGCGATCGCCTCCTCCGACGTCTTCGCCGACCACGGCTTCCGCGTCGTCGCGATCTTCGACGCCGACCCCGAGAAGGTCGGGATGTCGGTCGGCCCGCTGGAGATCCGCGACGTCAAGAACCTCCGCCAGGTCGTCGAGGACGAGGACATCGTCGTCGGCGTGCTCGCCGTCCCCAGCGCCGCGGCCCAGGCGTTGGCCGAGGAGCTGGTCAAGGCCGGCGTGAAGATCATCTTCAACTACTCCGAGTCGCTGCTGCGCGTCCCTCCGGAGGTCACGGTGCACACCTCGAGCCCCGCGGTCGACCTCCTCTACGCGCTCTACTTCTACCTCACCTAGGTCCGCCACCCATGAGCTTGGACACCGATCGCGCCGCGGAGGCCTTCGCGGCGTCGACCGACTGGACGGTCGGCCTCGAAGAGGAGTTCGCGATCCTCGACGACGGCCTCGACCTCGTCCCGCGGTTCGAGGAGCTGCGCGACGCGGCGACCGAATGCGACCCGGTCCTCGCCGAGTCGATCGCCGGCGAGCTGATCTCCAGCGAGATCGAGATCCGCTCCGGCCGCGGCGCCGACATCCACGACGCCCAGGCCCGTCAGCGCGACGTGCGCCGCCGGCTCTTCGACCTCGCCGCGGCGCGCGGGGTGCAGCTCGGCGCGACCGGCACGCACCCGTGGGCTGACTACCGCGAGCAGCCCAACATCGACACCGAGCACTACCGCCGCGTGGTCGACGGGCTGCAGTACGTGGCACGGCGCAACAACACGTTCTCGCTCCACGTCCACGTCGGCGTGCAGGGCGCCGACCGCGCGATCCGCGTCTGCGACCGGCTGCGCCCGGTCCTGCCGACGCTGCTGGCCGTCAGCGCCAACTCGCCCTACCTCGACGCGCGAGACGCCGGCCTGCACTCTGCGCGTACCCAGTCGTTCACGAAGTCCTTTCCGCGCTGCGGCATCCCGGACGCCTACGGCGACTGGGCGACCTATGCCAAGTACATCGACTTCCTCGTGCAGACCAACTCGATCGTCGAGTACACGCAGGTCTGGTGGTCGGTGCGCCCGCACTTCTCGTTCGGGACCGTCGAGGTCCGGATCTGCGACGCCCAGGGCACCGCGGCCGAGAGCGACGCGCTCGCCGCGCTGATCGTCGCCTGCGTCGCCCAGGCCGCCCGCGACGAGGACGAGGGCAGGCCGGACGCCGACCTTGCCCCGCGCGTCATCGAGGAGAACCTCTGGCGCGCGATCCGCTTCGGGATGGACGGCAAGCTGATCGACTACGCCACGCTGCGCGAACAGCCCGCGCCGGCCGCGGTCGCCGACCTGCTTTCCTGGACGGCACCGATGCGCGCAGAGCTTGCGATCGACCCCGCGCTGCCTACCTCCAACGGTGCGCAGCGCCAGCGCCGGGCGATCGCCGCCGGCGCGCCGATGGAGGAGGTCTACGCGACCTCTGTGCAAGAGACCCGGCAGACCTACGCCCAGGAGATTTCAGCGACATGAGCGACCAGCAGCAGCCGCAGATGAGCGAAGAGGAGCTTCGCGCCGCCTACGAGGCGCAGCTCGAGGAGCAGCTCAAGTCACTGCGCGTCGAGGACGTCGTCGTGCAGACGATCGTCACCCTGGTGAACCTCGGCGGCCGTCGTGCCGGCCTGGCGCCGGGCACCGAGTCCGAGCGCGACCCTGAGCAGCTCCGGCTCGCGATCGAGGGCGCCCGCGCGCTGCTGGGCCTGATCGAGGCCGAGCTCGGCCCCGACGGCGCAGCGATCCGGGACGCGCTGTCCCAGCTCCAACTGGCCTACACGCAGCTGGCCGGCGGCGTGCAGCCCGCGCGGGAAGAGGGTTCCGCGGCGCCGCAGGACCCGGCCGCTCAGAGCACCGATCCCGCCCAACCCGGTGCCGGACCGGCGCAATCCAGCGGTCGGCTCTGGATCCCCGGGCAGTAATCGAAGCCCTACAGCGCACTTCCGACTGGTCTTCTGGCTAGGATGGCGCCGCTGCCAGGGGTTAGGGCGTAGTCGTAGCGCCTCCCGGGTCGGCATGCACCGGTTCGCACGTCCCGCGGCCGGTGCTTCCAACCAGATGCTGGAGGAACTGCGTTGAGTGACTTCCTGACCGACCACGGGGTGATCGTGGCGCTGGTATGCGCCGGACTGGCGGTGGCCTACGGGCTGCTGACCACCCGGCAGCTGCTGGCGCTCTCACCAGGAAACGCCGAGATGCAGCGCATCTCGGGCGCCGTGCAAGAGGGTGCCAAGGCGTACCTGAACCGTCAGTACACGACGATCGGCATCGCCGGCGTCGTCCTGGCGATCGCATTGATCTTCATCCAGGACGGCTACGTCGCCGGCGGCTTCGTCATCGGCGGCATCCTGTCCGGTGCCACGGGCTACATCGGCATGAACGTCTCGGTCCGCGCGAACACGCGCGTCGCCGAGGCCGCGCGGGGCGGCGTCTCGCCCGGCCTCGATGTCGCGTTTCGCGGTGGCGCCATCACCGGCATGCTCGTCGTCGGCCTCGCCCTGTTGGGCGTCGCCGGCTACTACGGCCTGCTGACCACGGTCTTCGACCGGACGCAGAAGGAGGCCGTCGACGCGCTCATCGGCCTCAGCTTCGGCGGCTCCCTGATCTCCGTCTTCGCCCGTCTGGGCGGCGGCATCTTCACCAAGGCGGCCGACGTCGGCGCCGACCTCGTCGGCAAGGTCGAGGCCGGCATCCCCGAGGACGATCCGCGCAACCCGGCGACGATCGCCGACAACGTGGGTGACAACGTCGGCGACTGCGCGGGCATGGCGGCCGACCTGTTCGAGACCTACGCGGTCACGGCCGTCGCGGTCATGCTGCTGGGCGTCCTGACGTTCGTCGGGGCCGACGCCACGGCGGCGGCGCTCTACCCGCTGGTCCTGGGCGCGGTCGCGATCGTGGCCTCGATCATCGGCACGTTCTTCGTCAAGACGAGCACCGACAACGTCGAGGGCGCGCTCTACAAGGGCCTCATCGCCTCCGGCGTGATCGCGGGCATCCTGTTCTACCCCGTCACCAAGTGGCTGATGGACGGCGTGCAGTACAAGGGCGGGCTGGACACGCCCGGCGTCGGCAAGCTCTACCTCTGCGCGCTGATCGGCATCGGCGTCACCGCGCTGCTGTTCGTCATCACCGACTACTACACCTCGACGCGCTTCGGCCCGGTCAAGAAGACCGCCGCGGCCTCGCAGACGGGCCACGCGACGAACATCATCTCCGGGCTCGCCCAGGGCTTCCAGGCCACGGCGCTGCCGGCGCTCGTGCTCTGCCTCGGCATCCTCGGCGCGTGGAAGCTCGCGGGCGGCGGCACGATCGGCATCTACGGGATCGGCGTGGCCGTCATGGGCCAGCTGTCGCTGACCGGGCTGATCGTCGCGCTGGACGCCTTCGGGCCGATCACCGACAACGCGGGCGGCATCGCCGAGATGGCCGAGCTGCCCGAAGAGGTCCGCAACATCACCGACAAGCTCGACGCGGTCGGCAACACCACGAAGGCCGTGACCAAGGGCTACGCGATCGGCTCCGCCGTGCTGGCGGCGGTCGTGCTCTTCGCGGGCTTCCGGTTCGAGCTCGCCGACGCCGGGGTCAGCGCTTCCACGCTGAACTTCGACGTCGGCAACCCGGCGGTCCTGATCGGCCTGCTGCTCGGCGGCCTGATGGTCTGCCTGTTCGCGGCGATGTCGATGGAGGCCGTCGGCCGCGCCGGCGGCGAGGTCGTCGAGGAGGTCCGCCGGCAGTTCCGCGAGAAGCCGGGGATCATGGAGGGCACCGAGCAGCCCGACTACGCGCGCTGCGTGGACCTGGTGACCAAGGCGGCCCAGCGGGAGATGGTCCTGCCGGCGCTGCTGCCGATCGCGATGACGTTCATCGTCGGCGTGATCGACATCCAGGCCCTGGGTGGCCTGCTGATCGGCGTCATCGTCGTGGGCTTCTTCTTCGCGGTCATGATGACCGCGGGCGGCGGGGCCTGGGACAACGCCAAGAAGCTGATCGAGGACGGCGCGTTCGGCGGCAAGGGCTCAGAGGCCCACGCCGCGTCGGTCACCGGCGACACCGTCGGCGACCCGTTCAAGGACACGTCCGGTCCGGCGATCAACCCGATGATCAAGGTCGCCAACATCGTGGCGATCCTGATCATCCCGATCATCACGTAGGACTCGCGCTGCACCGCACGGCCGGGGCACCCGTTCCCCGGCCGTGCGGCCGCGCCGCGACCAGTTAGGTCAGCGTTGCGTTGGGCTCGCCGTTGGCGTTGAGCCCCGTCCCGTGCGTGCACGTGCCGCCGCGCGGCGTGCCGCCGTTGTAGGCCTGGCGCACGCAGTTGCGCAGGGCCTTCTCACCCCAGTAGCTGGGGTGCAGGTCCTCTTGGAGCAGGTAGGGCCCGAAGAGCGTCGAGGTCGTGCGGATCTGGCTGACCCACTCGGTCTGGTCGACCGCGCCCGGGCTCGTCCAGCTCGCCAGCCCCTTCTCCTCCAGCAGCCCGACCGTGTTCTCACAGAGCCGCCGGCCGTTGAGCAGCGAGGACATGTCGAGGATCTTCGTGTTGGTCAGCCCCGACTGCGTGGCGCCGTTGCGGGCCGAGTTGTTCATCGCCACGACGGCCGTGTCGTTGGCCCAGTCGGCGTCCTTGTTCCAGACGCCGCAGCCGCCCGTCGACTGGCGCGTGTAGCCGGACTCCGAGTAGCGGATGCCCGCGCCGCGCGGCAGCGGCGAGGCGTAGGTCTGGACATCGAGCGTCCAGGCGTTGTCGGCGTAGCCGGCGTTGCGCATCGCCGTGCGCAGGTTCTGGAAGGCGCCCGCGACCTGCGTCGTGATCGTCGCCTGGTTGGCGGCCGTGAAGCGCGAGCTGACGCTCGAGTCGTCGTAGCAGTAGTCCTTCCACCAGGTCGGGCTGGTGAGGAAGTCGACCACGCAGGCCTGCACGATGTCGGCGAAGCCGTAGTTGTTGGCGCCGATCAGGACCGCGACCATCTTGACGTTGTGCGTCGTGGCGTACTGCTGCAGCGCCTTGGCCTGGCCGATGTGGCCCGCGCCGTCGTCGTAGAAGTCCAGTCCGGGCTTGAAGTCGCTGCCAGAGCTGAAGGGCTGGGTGTAGGTGCGCGCGCCGGAGCACGCGAGGTTGGCGGAGTTGACCCCGCCGCCGATGGCGATCTCGTTGGCCTTGGACCGATGGCAGCCGGGGATCGCCTCGCCCGAGGCGGTGTCCCAGTAGGCCGTGGAGCCGAGGGCATCGACGTTGTTGGGGCTGTTGTTCGTGTTGCCGGCCCAGCGGCCGGCTTCCCCGCTGATGGCCGAGTCGCCGACGCTGACGACCGACGGCGTCCCGACCCCGGGGCCGTCGGCCATCGCCGGGGCGGCGAGGCCGCACGCGGCCACGATCGTGGCGAGCGCGCAGATGAGCTTGTGCATTGACCCTGTTCCTCCTGCTTGCGGACATCGGTGTCCTGGGGTTTGTGCGTCTTGCGCAGCGAGTCTCATCGGGCGCGCGTGGCCGGCGCAAGAGCCACGTCGGCAAGGTGTCCGCGTGGAGCGCGGGCGTGGGGTGGCTCCCCTCGACCGCCCCGCGGCCTAGACTGCGCAACGCTCGATGGCCGAACGCCGCGACTTTTCGCCCCATCTCCTCAGGGGACAGATCTAAGGCCCATGGCGGAACGTCGCCTTCACGGCCTGCAGCGCGTCCTGGGGGTCAACGCGCTCTTCTCGACCGCCTACGGCAACGTCGGCTCGTCGATCTATTACGCATTGGGCCTCGTGGCGAGCTTCGCGCTCGGCCTCACCCCGGTGGTGTTCATCATCACCGGCTTCATCTTCTATCTGACGGCCGCCACCTACGCCGAGGCGACGGCGATGTACCCGGAGGCCGGTGGCTCGTCGTCGTTCGCGCGCCACGCCTTCAACGAGTTCTGGAGCTTCTTCGCCGCCTGGGCGCAGATGCTCAACTACACGATCACGATCGCCATCTCGGCGTTCTTCGTGCCGCACTACGTCGGCGGGCTGTTCTGGGACGAGCTGCGCCACGGCCCCGGCGACATCATCTTCTCGATCGGGCTGATCGCCCTGCTGTCGCTGGTCAACGTCCGCGGCGCCAAGGAGTCCGCAGGCGTCAACATCGGCCTCGCCGTCGTCGACTTCCTCACGCAGCTGCTGCTCGTCGCGGTCGGGCTGTTTTTGGTCTTCAGCCCCAACGTGCTGATCGACAACGTGTCCTTCGGCATCGCGCCGACGTGGAAGGACTTCTTCGTCGCGATCCCGATCGGCATGATCGCCTACACCGGCATCGAGACGATCTCGAACATGGCCGAGGAGGCCAAGGACCAGGAGAAGACGATCCCGGCGGCGATCAACCGCGTGGTGATCGCCGTGTTCGCGATCTACTCGCTGCTGCCGATGGTTGCGCTGAGCGCGCTGCCCGTGACCAAGGGCGCCGACGGCACCTACACGACGCAGCTCGGCCTGCCCGAGGATCAAGGCGGATTCGCCGGCGACCCGGTGCTCGGCGTCGTCAAGCACTTCGACCTGGGCTTCCTGCAGGGGCCGGCGGAGATCTACGTCGGCATCCTGGCGGCGACGATCCTGGTGATTGCCTCCAACGCGGGGATCATCGGCGTCTCGCGGCTGGTGTACTCGATGGGCGTCCACCGCCAGATGCCCGACCAGCTCCGCCGGCTGCACCCCAAGTACGGCACGCCCTACATCGGGATCATGATCTTCGGGGCGATCGCGTGCTTGGCCGTCATCCCGGGCAAGGCCGACTTCCTCGGCAACATGTACGCCTTCGGGGCGATGCTGTCGTTCACGATCGCGCACCTCGCGGTCATCCGGCTGCGGCTGGCCAAGCCCGACGCGCGGCGGCCGTGGACGGGGCCGGGGAACATCGGGCTCAGCGGCGGCCGCTCGATCCCGCTCTTCGCCGTCTTCGGTGGCATCGGCACGCTGCTGGCCTTCATCGTCGTCACCGCGCTGCACGTCAACGTCGCGCTGGCCGGTGTCGGCTGGCTGGCGCTCGGGATGCTCATCTACCCGGTCTACCGCCGCCGCCAAGGTCTGGACCTGACGACGACCCACAAGGTCGCCGTCGAGCGCTCCGTCGTCGAGCACGAGGCCGAGTACGAGTCGGTGCTCGTCGTGCTCGACGCCCAGGCGTCCTACTCGCACGGCGCGATCGCCACCGCGGCCAAGCTCGCCGCCCGGCGCCGGCGCGGGATCCACGTGCTCGTCTACATCGCGGTGCCGCAGTCCTCGCCGATCGACGCCGAGCTGCCCGAGGCCGAGCAGGCCGCGGAGTCGATCATCGAGCAGGCCCGGCTGCAGGGCGGCCGTCGCGTGACCGGGCACATCGAGAAGGTGCGCTCGGGCGGGGCGGGGCGGATGATCGTCTCCGAGGCGCGCGAGCTGCGCGCCCAGGCGATCGTCGCGCCGTTGCCGCCCCGCAGCGGTGCCACCCTGTTCGGCAAGACGCTGGAGACCGTGCTCGCCGAGCGCCCGTGTCGCGTGATCATCCAGTCCGACGCGGCCAAGAAGCCGCCGTCCAAGCGCCCGATCACCGTTCTCGACGATTGACCTGGGTCTAGCCTGTGCCCGAGAACATGCCCGAGCCACGCAACCTGCATCGGCAGACGACCGGCCTGCTGTCGGTGATCCTCGTGATCCTCGGCGTCGCCATGATCGTCCGGACGATCACGGCGGGCGGTGGCGGGCTGGCCTTCGGGCTGCTGATGGGCGTGCTGTTCATCGCGGCCGGCATCGGCCGGATCTACCTCAACACGCGGCTCGCCGACCGCGCGCCGCGGGAGCGCTGAGCGGCCGGTGCTCGGCAAGGGGCTCGGCCAGCCCGCGCTGTTTGCGATCGTCTACACGGCGGTCGCCAGCTCGATCTACTTCTCGCTCGGCGTCGTCGCCGACCATGCGCTCGGCCTGACGCCGCTGGTCTTCCTCGTCGCGGGGCTGTTCTTCGCCCTGGCGGCGATGACCTACGTCGAGGGCGCGTCGCTGCATCCCGAGCGGGCGGGCTCGACCGTCTTCGCCCGCTACGGCTTCAACGAGCTGGTCAGCTTCATCGCCGGCTGGGCGATCCTGCTCGACTACGTCATCCTGATCGCGGTCACCGCGTTCTCGGCGACGAACTACCTGGCGGCCTTCTGGGGCGACCTCGGCCACGGCAGCACCGAGGTCATCCTGGCGCTGGGGATCGTCGCCTACGTCGCGGCGCGCAACATCCGCGGCTTCTCCAAGACGCGCGTCAACCGCATCAGCGCGCTGGTCGTCGCCGACATCGGGCTCCAGCTCCTGCTGATCGTCATCGGGCTGGCCACGTTCTTCAACTACGACAAGCTCGTCAACCCGATCGACCTCGGCGTGACGCCGAAGTGGAGCGACGTCATCTTCGCCCTCGGCGTGGCGACCGTGGTCTTCACCGGGCTGGAGTCGGCCGCGGGGCTGTCGGGCGAGGTCACCGCGAGCCGCGGGTCGCTCAAGCGCCTGATCGGCAGCGCGACCGTCGTGGTGATGGTGGTCTACGTCGGCATCGGCCTGGTCGCGATGACGGCGTTCCCGGTCACCGACGGGACGACCGCCCTCAGCGGGCGCTACCTCGAAGCTCCGGTGCTCGGCATCGCCGACGCGTTCGACACCGACTGGCTGGCCAGCGTCTTCAAGTACACCATCTCGATCGCGGCGACGGCGACGCTGATCGCCGCGTCGAACTCCGCGATGCTCGGCCTCTCGCGCCTGGCCTACTCGCTGTCGCGCAACCGCCAGATCCCGAGCGCGATGGGGCGCCTGCACCCGACGCGCTCGACGCCGTTCGTCCTGATCATCATGGCCGCGGTGATCGCGGGCGCGCTGATCGTGCCCGAGAACCTCGACTTCCTCGTCGGCATCTACGCGTTCGGCGCCCTGCTCGGGCTGACGATCGCTCACCTCTCGATCATCTCGCTGCGCTACCGCGAGCCGGACCGCGAGCGCTTCTACAGCGTCCCGTTCTCGGTGCGCTTCCGCGGCGGCTCGCTGCCGCTGCCGGCGGTCGTCGGGGCGATCCTCTCGGCCGCCGCGTGGGTCAGCGTCGTCATCACCCACTCCGGCGCCCGCTACGTCGGCTTCGGCTGGATGGCCTTCGGCCTGGTCACCTACGTCGTCTACCGGCGCACCCAGGGCAAGTCGATCCTCAAGCGCGTGACGGTCCCGGAGGCCGCGCTGAAGCTGGAGCGTGACGAGCTGGAGTACGGGTCGATCCTCGTGCCGCTGACGGGGACGCCGCTGGACGACGACATGATCCAGACCGCCGGGCGGCTCGCCGGCGAGGAGACCGATCCGGGGCTCGACCACGCCGGCTCGACGATCGAGGCGCTGTGGATCTTCGAGGTGCCGATGGCGCTCCCGATCGACGCGCGGCTGCCCGATGCGCAGCTTGAGCGCGCGCGGGCGGCGCTGCGACGGGCCAAGGCGGTGGGGGAGGAGTACGAGGGCGTGGAGGTCGCGACGGCGACCGTGCGCGCCCGGCGTGCGGGGACGGCGATCGTCGACGAGGCGCGGCGCCGTGGCGTGCAGGCGATCGTCCTGGCGGCCGAGGAGCCGTCGCGGATCCGCGGGGGCGCGCTGCTCGGCGGCCGTGGCGGACCGATGGACAACTTCGTGGGGGATGCCACGAAGTACGTGGTGTCCAAGGCAAGCTGCGAGGTCATCCTCACGGCGCCGCCATCCAGTGACATCCCGGTCACGGAGGCACTCGATCCCGAGCAGCATCCGACGCCTGCCGGCGACGCCGCGCCCCCGCACGACCAGTCGATCAGCGCGGCGCCGCCGCTGCGCGAGCGACCGTCGCCGTAGCCCACTTCGTCATACCCACCCACCCGAGGGGCGCTGAACCCCAGTCCGCTGGGTAATGTTCCCCACGATGTTCATCCTCATCGTCGGCGCGGGTCGCGTCGGCTCCTCAGTCGCCCGGTCCTCGCTGGCCGCCGGTCACACCGTCTCGGTCCTTGACGAGGACCCCTTGTCGCATGAGCGCCTCGAGGTCGGCATGGACCGGACCTGGGAGGAGGCCGGTGGTCGCTTCACCGTCGGTCACGGCATGGAGGTCGACGCGCTGACCGAGGCCGGGATCCTCGAGGCCGACGTCTTCATCGCCTCCACCGACGGCGACAACACCAACTTGACGATCTCCCAGATCGCGCAGAAGCACTACGAGGTCGAGAAGGTCATCGTGCGCGTCATGGACCCGGCGCGCGCCGCCTGGTACCGCGAGCAGGGCCTGCACACGATCTGTCCCACGCAGCACGCGATCGAGATGTTCACCTCGGCGCTCGGCGAGATCGGCTAAGGGAGCGCAAGATGTACGTGATCATCGCCGGAGGCGGCAAGGTCGGTTGGAACCTCGCCCGCGAGCTGATCGACAAGGGCAACGAGGTGACGCTCATCGAGAGCCGTCGCACGCGGTATCTGACGATCGAGCAGGAGCTGGAGCACGCCGTTCAGTACGGCGACGCGACCGAGCTGTGGGTCCTGGAGCGCGCGGGCATCCAGCGCGCCGACCTCTGCATCGCCGTCACCGGTGATGACGAGGACAACCTCTTGATCTGCCAGATCGCCAAGGAGAAGTACCTCTGCGAGCGCATCATCGCCCGCATCAACAACCCGCGAAACCGCCCTTGGTTCGAGCTGCTGGGCATCCAGCCGGCCGTCAGCGCGACCGACCTGATCCTGCGCCTGATCGAGCACGAGGTCCCGTCCTACGGCCTCGTCCACTTGTTGGACCTGCGGGACGAGCAGCTGGAGATCATCGAGGTTGAGGTCACCCAGAACTCTCCCGCCGCCGGCATGGCCGTGCAGGACATGAACCTCCCCGAGGGCGCCCTGATCATCTCGCTGCTACGCGGCGGCCATGGCTTCGTCCCCAAGGCCGACTCCATCATCGAGGCCGGCGACGAGGTCTTGCTGGTGCTCGACCCCGGCCTCGAAGACGCCATCACCGCCCGCTTTGCCCCCAGCGACCGCGACGCGGCCTAGCCTTCTATACTCCGCCCTCATTGCCGGATGGTGTAATTGGCAACACGGCTGGTTCTGGTCCAGTTATTCTAGGTTCGAGTCCTAGTCCGGCAGTTCCTTAGAAAGCGCCTGCAAACGGGCGCTTTCTGCGTTCCGAGGTGCGGACGTCTCAGACACGCTCTTCCTCCGACGGCGGCCCGCCCCCTGCCGCGTCGCGAAGCTCGATCAGCTCACGCGTTAGGCGCGCCCGCGCGTCCAAGACATCGGCTTCCTCGCGGGTGGTCGGCCACGCGGGCTCGTCCAACTCGACCGCTGAGCGCAGGATCTCACCCTGCATCGCGATCGCGCGTCCGGCCAGCGCGGCGACTTGCTCGCGAGTGCAAGCGCCCGCCTCCAGTGCGTCGAGCGCATGGACAGCGGTGCGGACGCGTTCGAGCTGACTATCGCCTTCCCACTCGCCATCACAAGCCGCTTCGACTTCGAGCACGGCCGCATCGCGTAGTGCGGGTAGTAGATGGTCGGAGAACTGCAAAGGCCCGGCACTCGGCGGGCTAGGGTCTTGCTTGTCCATCGGGAGGCTCCGTCTCCTTGTGGGCCAAGGTGCCCGGGCCGTTCACAGCGGTCGCGGGCACCACGTGTTTGATGATGGTGCAGCCTAACAAATCCTGAACATCATAAACGATACCGGTATAGTGGTCGACCAACGGCTCGACGTAAAGGCTCCCGGCTGCCTTGCGTTCCGTCGAGATCATCGCTGCAAACGTCCGCCGTCTTCGCGCCGAGAAAGGACTCAGCCAAGACCAGGTTGCGGACGCTGCCGGACTTCAAACGGCGTCCTACTCGCGGGTTGAACGGGGCGAATCGGACGACGTTCTGCTGTCGACGCTCCAGAAGATCGCCGCTGGCCTAGATGTAGGCGTTCTGGAGCTACTCGACGGGATCGACGCTTAGCATCCGCAGTGTGGCCAGGTGGGCTGCCAAGCACTAGCTGGGCTACGCAAGGCGTCCCGAGAAGGAACTAAAGCTCAGGTTGGACGCAAACCAGCCGAATCAGGAGGAAGCCGTGCAAGAGCTTCCTTCTGCCGATCCTTCGCTGCTGCCCGCGATGCGGGAGCAGGGTGGGGAGGTCGGCCGCCAGTTCGTCGACGTCTTCGTCGGCTTTCGCCTGCGCTTTCACACCGAGCGGGAGGCGTTCGGGTTCTCGCAGCACTTCCGGTTCGCGTCGCCGCGGTCGGCGTTGCGGCAGGAGGGTGGGGGCGTTGTGTGGGTTGGCTTCCACGGCTGGGCGTTCGATGCGGGTGATGCGCAGATGCAGGCGGCGCTGGCGGTCCGCCACAGCGCGATCCGGGCGAAGGTCCGGCACATCCCGGCGGCCACCGACGCCGAGATGCGACCGACGGATCGGCTGCTGCTCGAACCGGAGAAGGCGCGGCGCGAGCGCGATGAGTTGCTGGCCAAGATCGACGAAGCCATGCCGCACATGCTCGACACGCGTCGCACCGCGGTTGGTGGGGCAAGCCCCGCGTCGCGGCAGATCGGCACGGGGCGGCCGAGCGGCGCGACCGCTCCGCTGGCGAATGCATCTCGCCAGGACCCGCCTGCGAGTCGCGTCTCCAAGGCCCCGCCAGGCTTCGACGCCGGCGCCGGCACGACGAAGCGCAAGCGCAGTCTCTTCAGCCGCTAGGTGTTGTGCCTCGGGTCGTTCCGAACGCGGGTGATGGGCGGTCGGTTGTCGATGGAGCTGTGGTTCCGCTCGTTGTTGTAGTGGTGTAGCCAGTGTGGCAGTGCTGCGGCTCGGGCGTCGCTTGAGCGGTAGCGCTGTCCGAGGCCCCATTCGCGTTTGAGGGTCTGTTGGTAGCGCTCCACCTTGCCGTTGCGCTTGGGCATCCGCGGCGGGATGGTTCGGTGGCGGATGCCGTTGGCAGCGAGCAGTGCCTTGAAGGCGTTGTTGTGGGTGTAGGTCCAGGCGTTGTCGGTCTGCCAGCGCTCGATCGTGATGCCATGGCCGGCAAAGAACGCGATCGCGCGGGCGGTGAAGGCCGCCACGGTCTGGGCCTTCTCGTCGCGGTGCAACTCGGTGTAGGCCAGCCGGCTGTGATCGTCGATCGCTGAGTGCGCGATCTCGTAGCCGACGCGGGCGCGCTTCTCGGCACTGGTCTTTGACCGATCACCGGTGACGGCGTGACCGGGCCGCGAGAACCGGGCAAAGCGCTTGGTGTCGTTCTGGATCAGCGCGCCGGGGCATGGCCATTCAAAGCGCCGGACCGGCTCTCGTGGGCCACAGGGCGGCCGTGAGAGGCCGCGCCGGACCAAGCACCGCGAGACCGTCGCGTGAGCCATCCCGAGCTCAGAGGCGATCAACCGCGGCCCCCAACCGGTCCTGACCCGCGCCTGGCAGACCAGATCGTGGACCTCCTCGCTGACTCTCGCCGGCTGGCGCAACGGCGTACAGGGACGATCAACCGCCCAGGCCCCCGACGCTCGATCTTGCTCTGAGGCCCCTCGATAGCGATCGACCCAGAATTGCACGGTCGAGACCGAGACTCTGCGCCAATCGGCGGCCTGTCGACGAGAAAGGCCTTCAACAAGGCATCTCTCGACCAGCTCAACGCGCTGCCAACTGGGCAGCCACCTACGCTTGTCCTGCATCCGGGCTGATGACCTCCAAAGGCCGTTGGATCCTTGAGAAGACCCACAGCCTCTGTCTCAGCCCGGATGCCTCAACTTCTCAGCCCGTCGTTCGGAACGTCCCGAGGCACGTCAGCTAGGCACCACGGACCGCTGTGATGCGGTCGCTGGGCGCAACTGCCCGGCGCTCACGCACCGTTGCGTTATTTGCGTTTGGCGCTAGACTCGATCCACTCATGGCCACCAAGCCCGTTGCAGACAAGCAATTGCGCACCGTCAGTCAGAACCTCCAGGCTGCCGGCAAGCGGTTCAAGGACGCCGATACGGTGACCGTGGGGGAGGTCGGTCTGACGCAGAAGACCAAGCTTCCGAAGACCGCGCTGGACGCCGTCATCCAGGCCACCACGCTGGCGGCCGAGGGCAAGCATGCGCGCGTGATCGTCGTCGAGGACGAGATCTCCACCAGCGAAGCGGCCGACATCCTCGGTATCTCGCGTCCGCATCTCATCGGTCTTCTCGACGCGGGTCGGCTGCCTTATCGCAAGAGCAGCGACAGACCGAATGCGCACCGCTACGTGAAGACCGACGATGTTCTGGACTACCGGCGTCGGCGGGCCAACGCCCAAAAGATGATGGACGAGTACGGCGCGATCTCCGAGAGCCTTGGCGTCTGAACGCCTCGCACTCATTGACGCAACAGACCTGTTCCCGCACGTCGAGCGCGACGTTCTCGTGCAAGTGGCGCTCGACGGGATGTACCGGATGTTGTGGAGCGAGACGATCCTCCAAGAAACCGCTTGTGCCATTCATCGTCGACTGCGCGAGCGACATGGTCTTTCCCAACGGCGCGAGACCGAGCGCATGCTCGGCTTGCTGACTGATGCGCTGATCGAGGAAGGTGGGGGAACGAGCGCCGATGAGGATGCGATTCGGTCTCAGATCGGTGTGATGGGCGACGATCCCTCTAATTGGGGCACGAGCGATGCCGATGACCGGCACGTGATCGCCGCGGCCATCGTCGGCGGCGCCGACACTCTCGTGACCTCGGACGGCCGCTTCGACGCGGAGTCCTGCAGGACGACGTTCGGCTTGCGTGTCATGAACGCCGACGACTTCCTTGTTGACATCTTCGCCCAGGCCGACAACCGACAGGTGCGCGTTTCGCTGGACGCGCTGGCCGGTCGGTGGATCCGGCCTGCTCCATTCAGCCGTGCTCAGGTGATTGGACGGCTCGAGACCCCGCTGCCGAAATCAATGGCCTATCTCGTCGATGTGTGCGGTTTCCCGCGCGACGATCCGCCCACGGACTAGGGAAGGATTCGGCGGCCGAGGCGTCTCTTCGGGTGGCCACTCGTCCATCTGCCCTCGAAGGGAGCACCGTTATGGCCAGTCTTCTCTCGTCCCGTCGCATGCTCGTTCTCGCGCTCGCTGCACTGACCGCTCTTGCCGGCGTCCTGCTGCTGTCGCGCGACCAGTCGGCGAATGCCGCGTCCAGCGGCACGACCGCCCACCTCTCCGCCAATGCAGCGGGCAAGTTGAAGTTCAACAAGACCAAGATCACCGTCTCGCACGGGAAGGTCACGTTCGTGATGTCCAACCCGAGTGGGTCGGGCAAGCCGCATGCGATCGCCGTGGAAGGTCATGGCGTCGACAAGGACGGCAAGACCGTTCAGCCCGGCGGCACGTCGAAGATCACCGTGACCCTCAAGAAGGGCACGTATGAGTTCTACTGCCCCGTGGACGGCCACAAGGCCGCCGGCATGGAGGGCAAGGTGGTGGTGAAGTAGCGACCAGCGCCGCGGCCTACGCCGCGGCCTGCTCGGCCCAGTCGCGGTAGAGGCGCCAGTAATGGCCCTCTGCCGCGAGCAGCTCGTCGTGCGTGCCGGACTCCACGATCCGGCCGCCTTCGAGCACCACGATCCTCCCGGCTTGGCGGATCGTGGACAATCGGTGAGCGATGACGATCGCGGTCCGGCCCGCGAGCAGGCGCCGCAGGCCTTCCTCGATGATCGTCTCGGTGTGAAGGTCGACGTTCGACGTCGCCTCATCCAGGACCAGGATCCGCGGGTCAGCGACCAAGGCGCGAGCGAAGGCCACCAACTGCCGCTGTCCCGCCGACAGCTGGACGCCACGCTCGCCGATCTGCGCGTCGAGCCCGTGCTCCAACCGCTGGATGAACTCCCACGCACCGACGGCACGGCATGAGCGCTCCAAGACCGTGTCGTCGACGTCATCACCGTCGCCCACGCCGAAGGCGATGTTCTCGCGCAGCGTTCCGCTGAACAGGAAGCCCTCCTGCGGGACGATCCCCATCTGCGAGCGCAGCGAGCGCATCGTGACGTCGCGCAGGTCGACGCCGTCGACCTTGATCGCCCCCGACGTCGGGTCATAGAAGCGCGCCGCCAGCTTGGCGAACGTCGACTTGCCCGCACCGGTCGCGCCGACCAGCGCCACGGTCTGGCCCGGCGGGACGTGGAGCGTCACGTCCTCCAACGCGGTCTTGGTTCCCTCGGCCGTCGAGTAGGCGAACGTCACGTCCTCGAACGCGATCTCGCCCCGCAGCGGCCGCGGCAGGTCCGGCGCGCCGGGCTTGTCCACCAAGTCGGGCTCCTCGTCGAGCAGCCCAAAGATCTTGTCGAGCGCCGCCATGCCCGACTGGTAGGTCGTGTAGACCTGCGACAGCTGCGAGATCGGGTCGAAGAAGCCGTTGAGCGCGGCGATGAAGCCGACCAGCACGCCGACCGTGACGTCGCCCTGCAGAACCTGATGGCCACCGTAGAGCAGGATCCCGACCGTTGCGATGGCCGAGACGAACTCGACCGCCGGGAAGTAGGCCGCATTCAGGTTGACCGTCGTCTGGTTGGCCGCGCGGTTCTCGGCGTTGAGCACCGCGAACCGATCGTTGTGCCGCGGCTCCTGCGCGAACGAGCGCATGACGCGGATCCCCGACAGCGTCTCCTGCAGGTAGGCGGTGAGCTGCCCGATCGTCTCCCGCGTGCGCCGGAAGGCGTCGGCCGAGGCCAGCCGGAAGGCCAGCGACCCGACGGCCATCACGGGGAAGATGATGAACGTCAGCAGCGCGAGCTCGACGTCGAACCAGAGCAGGATCGCGATCGAGCCGATCAGCGTCAGCGTCGCCTGGAAGAGCGTCGTGATCGAGTCGGTGACCATCGACTCCAGCGCCTCGACGTCGTTGGTCATCCGCGAGATCAGCACACCGGCCGGTCGCCGCTCGTAGAAGCCGACCGGCATCTCCTGCAGGTGGCGGAAGATGTCCAGGCGTAGGTCCTGCAGCGCGCGCTGGCCGACCCAGTTGGTCAGATAGGTCTGGATGTAAGAGGTGCCCCAGACCACCAGCGCGCTGAAGATGAACAGCACGACGATGACGTCCAGCGCACCGAGGTCGCCCTTGATGATGCCCTTGTCGATCGCCTGCTTGGCCAGCGGCGCGGGCGCCAGCGAGGCGGCGGTCCCGAGGACCAAGGCCACGAACATGAACGCCGTGCGCGTCCGGTAGGGGCGCAGCAGCTCGACGATGCCGCGCAGCTTGCGCCCACGGCCGCCGGTCTCGCGCAGGCGGCGGCGCAGGTCGTCGCGGCGGCTCAGCCCCTCTGCCTGCTCGCTTCTCACAGCCCCGCCACCTCCCGCTCGACCGGGTTGCGATTCAAGAACACCTGATCCGGCAGGCCCTTCTCGACGATCTCGGCGTACAGCGGTGAGATCTCCAGCAGCTCGTCGTGGGTGCCTTCGGCGGCGATGCGGCCGTCCTCGACGACGACGATCCGGTCGGCCAGCGCGATGGTGCTCAGGCGGTGGGCGATGATGAACGTCGTGCGCCCTGCCATCGCCTCGCGCAGCGCCTCCTTGATCGCCTGCTCGGTCGAGGCGTCGACCGCGGAGGTCGCGTCGTCCAACACCAACACCCGCGGGTCGGCCAGCAGCGCGCGGGCGATCGCGACGCGTTGGCGCTGACCACCGCTGAGCGTCAGGCCGCGCTCGCCGACCCGCGTCGCGTAGCCGTCGGGCAGGGCGGCGATGAAGTCGTGGGCCTGCGCGCGCCGCGCGGCCAGCTCGATCTCCTCCATCGCGACGTGCTCGGCGCCGCCGCGGGCGTAGGCGATGTTGTCGGCGATGGTGGTGGAGAACAGGAACGGCGCGTCGTCGACGACCGCGATCGCCTGGCGCAGCTCGACCGGGTCGACATCACGGACGTCGACCCCGTCGATCAGCACCGCGCCCGCGTCGACGTCATAGAGCCGCGGGAGCAAGGCCACCAACGTGGTCTTGCCCGAGCCCGTCGCACCGACCAGCGCGACCGTCGTCCCTTCCGGGACGTCGATCGAGATGCCATGCAGGGCGTGATCGGGTGCGCCCTCGTAGCCAAAGGAGACGTCGCGCAGCTCGACATGGCCGCTGCCCGCGGGCAGCGCCACCGGCTCCTCCGGGGCGGTGATCGCCGCGCGGCGATCGAGCAGCTCGAAGATGCGCGCGCCCGACGCGGTCGCACGCTGGGCCAGCCCGAGCGACATGCCCAGCGAGCGCATCGGCCCCAGCAGCATGAGCAAGTAGGTGTAGAACGCCGTGAAGTCGCCGAGCGTCATGTGGCCGCTGACGACGCGACGCCCACCGAGCAGCAGCACGCAGGCCAGGCCGATCTGGGGCAGGAAGCCGATCAGCGGCTGGTAGAACGCGCTCAGCTTCGTCGCGATCATCTCCTGGTCGAAGACGCGTGCGGTCGAGCGGGCGAAGCGCTCCAGCTGGCGGTCCTCGCGCGCGAAGGCCTTGACGACGCGCACACCGCCGATCGACTCCTCCGCATCGGCGGTCAGCTCGGCGATCCGCTGCTGGACCGCCTGCTGCGCGGGCCGGGCGCGGCGGCCGTAGCGCGCGGCGATCACCACGACGAACGGGACGGGCACCAGCGAGACGGCGGCCAGCAGGGGGTCGACCAGGAACATCGCGCCGGCGGCGAGCACGATCGTCAGCGCCGACTGCATGATCAGCACGAGGCCGTAGCCGAGGAAGAAGCGGACGGCCTGCAGGTCGACGGTCGCGCGCGACATCAGCTGGCCGGTCTGCTGACGGTCGAAGAAGCCGAGCTCGAGCGAGAGCAGGTGCGAGTAGAGCCGCTGGCGCAGGTCGTACTCGACGCCGAGCGAGACCCGCCCGGCGACCAGCCGTCGCGCGACGGTGAGCAGCAGGCGCCCGACGCCGGCGGCGACGATGAAGATCCCGAGCCGGTCGAGGTCGGAGCTGTCGCCTGCGCGGATCTGGTCGATCGCACGGCCCGTGAGCCACGGGATCACGACCGTCATCCCCATCGCGACGGCGGCGAGGACGCCGGAGAGCACCACGCCGCGGCGATAGGGCGCCAGGAACCCGAGGAGTCTGCGGAAGATCGCCAAGGTGCCTCATTGTAGTTGCGCAGGAAACAAACCCGCCGGCCGGCGGGGCCGGAAGGGTTCGCGCGTGCGATGCTCAGCGTCGAATGGAGGCTTCGCGATTCGGCCTGTGCGACCGCTGCGCGCATCAGAGGCTCATCAAGAGCGGGCGCGGCTCGGCGTTCTCGATGTGCCGCCTCGGCCTCAAGGACCCCGACTGGCCCAAGTACCCGCGGATGCCGGTACTGCAGTGTTCGCGCCATCAGCCGGCTGACCCTGTGTCGGGTCCTGCCGGCCGGCCCACGTGACGCCTCGCGCACACTGACGCTTACTGGTTACGGTCGCCGACATGCCCCTTGTCGGCTCTGTCGGCCGCCGGTCCTCGTCGTCGCGTGTGCTCGTGCGAGGCATGGCCCTGGGGCCGATCGCCCGGACCGGGGTGGTCGCGCTGGCGGTCGGCGGCCTGCTGGCGATGCTGCTCTGGCCGATCATCACCGCGGGCGCTCGCCTGCAGGGTGATTACCCGACGGACACCTGGCTCATCATGCACCAGGCCGACTCGTTGCATCAGGGCGTGTTTCCGTCCTACTTCCTGCATTCCAACGGCGGGATCTTCTACCCGGTCTTCGCCTTCTACGGCGGAACGCTGTTCGTGTTGGCGGGTGTCATCTCGCTCGTCGTGGGATCGGCGTGGACCGCGCAGGCCCTCGTCTACCTGCTGGCGCTGGCCGCGGCATACGGCGGCTGGGTCTGGCTCGCGCGGCTCGCCGGTCTGCGCTCCTGGCAGGTGCACGCACCGGCGGTCGTGTACGTCACGGCCCCGTATGTGATCACCAACATGAACGTGCGCCAGGATCTGACCGAGTCGGTGGCGACCTCGGTGATCCCGCTGCTGATGGCGTCGGCGTTGAGCGTGTTGCGCGCTGATCGCCTCCGTGCGGGGCCGGTAGCTGCGTTGGCGATCTCCACCCTCGTCGTCGGCGGCAGTCACAACCTCACGCTCTTGTGGGGAGTGACGATCCTGGTGCCCGTGGCGCTGGCGTTGGCCGTGGCCGTGCCCGAGACGCGCCGCATCGTCACCCGGCGCGGGCTGCTGCGCGTGCTGGGGGTGGCGGTCCCTGCGATGGCGGTCAACGCCTGGTACCTGCTTCCCGATCTCGCCTACTACTCCCACACGCTGATCGTGGGGCGGATCGACGAGTGGAAGGCCGCGGTGCGTGTCCCGGGCCCTGCGATCGAGGCCAAGTACCTGTACTCGGTGAGTCGCAAGAGCCCGTTCCCTGGCTCGGACTTCTCGCTCGCGCTGCCGGTGCTCGCGATCGCGTGGGTGCTGCTGGCCGCCTTGCTCGTCGTCCGCAGGCAATGGCGGCACGTCTGGGCGCGCACGCTGGCGGTGGTCTCGCTCTTGTCGATCGCGGTGCTGGTGGTCGTGACCCATCCACGCCCGATCACGGCCTTGCCCGATCCGTGGCAGATGATCCAGTACAGCTATCGGTTGGAGAGCTTCGTCCTGTTCGGGATCTGCGGCGGCATGATCGCTGCGCTGGTCCTCGTCAATCGCAGCTCGTTCCGGTGGGTGAGCCTGCTGCTGATCCCGATCATGGCGTTCAGCGTCTTCGGTGCCTACCGGCAGGTGCGTGACGTCCCGCTGACGGTGAAGGACATCGTCTTCACCATGGACAAGCTCTACCCGTTCAGCACTGGCGACTTCGCCGACGCGAGCGAGAAGGTGCTGCCCGGCACCGCGCCCCCCAAGGTGTACACGCGCAAAGACGTCCACCGAGATCGCCTCGTCGCCACCGTCAATGCCCGACCGGGTGAGGTCATCTACATCGACCTCATGACCTCCCCGCAGCTGGTCGACATCGACGGCGCCCGTGTCGTCGGTCGATGGGCGGTCGCGCCGACGGGTCCGGCGCTGCAGCCCCGGTGGTACCTCGCGCTGCGCGTCGACGACGATGCGACGCCTGGCAAGGCGCGGATCACCGTGCACGAGGCGCGGAGCCTGCCGATCGTGGGCGGTCGGATCATCTCGACCCTCGGTCTGCTCGGTCTGGCGGCCAACGCCGCGGTGATCGCACTCGCTGCCGTCCGTCGCCGGCGCAGCGGCTAGACCGAGGCGGTCACCGCGGCAGCGTGCCGCGCCTCGATCTCATAGGGGTTGGACGCATAGCCGCGGTAGAGGTAGCTCAGCGGCATCGTCAGCGGGTGGTGCTGCATCTGCCAGACATGGCAGAGCTCGTGACAGATGAGGTCGGCCGAGGCATGCCCGAGCGGTGCGCGCAGCAGGATCACATCCCACATCGTGTAGCCGTCAAAGCGCGAGAACCAGGGCAGCCTGAAGAGCCACGGCACCGTGAGGATCCGGACGGTGCGCCGCAGTCGTACCGGGCGTGGGTAGAGGTCGAGGGTGTCGAGCCGGAGCTTGGCCGCGGCGAGGGCGGCACGCTCGGCAGTGGTCGGGGAGCGGTGCGGCAGGCTCAGCGGACCGGCAGCGGGTCGAGCAGCAGGAACGCTCGCGCGTCCTGGTTGGCGTACGAGAACCTCGAGGAGTAGAACCGGGTCGCCGTCAGCGCCGAGACGAACTGCGAGTCCGGCGAGCGCCGGACCCCGGCGACCGTCGGGGTGCGCGTCGTCAGCGTCAGGCGCAGCGGCTGGCCGATCGCCGATTGCACGTCGGGGTCGCTGCGGCGGAAGAGCAGCGCCTGCGGCGATGACCTCGTCGTCGTGACGGCTCCGCTCCCATCCAGCGGCTTGAGCACCGCTGGCGGCAGCAGGACGACGGTCTCCGACACGCCGACGTAGCGAAACGAGTAGAGCGCCAGCTCGAGCGCCTCGCGGCGCAGCAGCAGCATGCGGTCGGTCGACGGCTTGCCGCTGATCGTGCAGTCGAGCGTGCGGCTGCCGGTCCGGGCATTGGTCCCGCAGAGTCGGTACAGGGCGGTGGAGCCCTCGATCAGATCGATGCCGCCGCCCTGGGACACCGGCTGCTGGACGGCGATCGTCGCCGGGAAGTCGGCGAACTCCATCGGGCCGCCCGTGACGATCACGAGCTGCTTGCCGCCGGGCAGGCGGTACTGCTTGCCGACATGCGTGGCGATCTCCTCGACCGCGTCGACACCGCGGCCGAGCGGCTGCCACATCGACCATGCGGGGGCGGTGCTGCCCGGCGCGACCGCGTTGTCGTCCTTGCCGCCGACGGCCACGGCGACCAGCAGCGCGATGGCTGCGGCGCCCACGGCGATCAGCGCGCCGAACAGGAACTGAAAGCGTGCGGAGTAGCGCGAGTAGGTCGGTGCTGCCTCAGCGGGCGGCGCTTCCTCGTCGGCGGTCGCCGCGTCGTCGCCGGCGACGATCTCGGTGTCACCGCCCTTGGCGACCGGCGCCCACAGGCGACCGGCGGCCGCGCGGGGCGTCTCGGTCGGGACGAGCGTCGCCGGATCCCACTCGGGGCGCGTGCCGACGAGGTCCGGCGCCCGCTCGCGGCCCAGCTCGACGACCTCGTCGGTCGTGGCCTCCGGCTCGGCGTCCTCGGGTCGCGGGTCGTCGTCGATGAGATCGTTCGAGGGGCTCACAGCTTGGGCCAGATCGTGTCGTCGGTGATGTCGATGGTCGGCGCTTCGAGCTCGACGGACTCCAGCAGCTCGACGACCTCGTCGCCGAACAGCTCCTTGCGCTTGACCAACTGGTCAGCGATGTAGGCGACCTGCTCGCGGTTGTGGCGGATCACGCAGAAGGCGGTCACGTATGCCTGTCCCAGGATCGCCGCGGCCGAGCGCTCCTTGTGGCGGTCGCGCAGGATCGTCGCGATCGGGTCGCCGCTCTGGGTCATGCCACGCGAGCGGTTCATGATCTTCATGCCGATGCGCACGAAGCGCTCCAGGTACTCCTCTTCGGCCGTCTCACGCGCCTCGTCGCTCTCGAACTCCACGTGCGACAGGTCGACCGGCATCGGGCCCATGCCCGAGAAGCCGACCATCACCGCGGCGCGTGTGCTCACGCCCTGCACGTCGCCGCCGACACCGGTGCCGTTCTCCCCGTAGAAGACGTGCTCGGCCGCCATCGCGCCGAGCCCCCAGACGACATCGGCCGCCTCCTGATGGCGCCAGCGCACGAAGCGCTCCTCGACATCCATCACCTGATGGTGGCCGAGCGAGCCGCCGCGCTTGCGGATCGACAGCCGCGTCGACTGGCGGAAGGGCATGTAGACGTGAGCGGCGACCGCGTGGCCCGCCTCGTGGATGGCCACCGAGCGGGTCTCCAGGGCGATGTAGTCGATGTTCTGCGCGGTGCCCGACTCGATGGTCGTGATCGCCTGGACGAGGTCCTCCCAGCCGGCCTCCCGCCGCTGGTCGGAATGGGCGTAGGTCAGCGCCATCGAGCAGACCTGCTCGATCATCGCGGGGGAGTAGCCGTTGGTGATCCGCGCCAGCTCGTCGCGTCGCTTGGGCGTGTCGAGGTCGGCGACGTGGTCGACCTTGTTGAGGTACAGGTCGAAGATGTCGGCCCGGTCCTCCTTGGTCGGCGTGCGGAACCACACGTGGCGGCCCATCCGGCCCGGCCGGATCAGCGCCGGGTCGAGGCGGTCGATCGGGACGTTGGTCGCGCCGATGAAGTAGATCTGCTCGGGCCGTGGCTTGGGCGGCCTCTTGCGCAACGAGCGCCCGAGCAGCGTGCGCGGGACCAGGTAGCTGGCATCGAGCAGGTTGTTGAGGCGGTTGGTCCAGAACTTCGCCCAGAACTTGGGCTCATCGACGCCGTCCATCTGGATCAGGAGCTGGTTGAGCGCCATGCCCCCACCGCCGCCCATCCCGCCGATCCCACCGATGAAGTCGTTGATGCGCCCGTAGAAGCGATCGAACGTGGGAGGCAGCATCGACACCGCCTCCGGCGCACGGCTGGCGAAGAGGTGCTCACGCCATTCGCGGCTCTCGCAGACGAGGTCGCCGGAGGCCGAGAACGCGCCCCACGGCCCGTAGTACTGGGGCTGGTCGAGCTCGGAGAAGAGGGGCTGCATGCCGGTCATCGAGTTGCCCAGTGCCCGGCGCCGCAGCCCGACGGCATCGATCTCGTCGATGAAGATGATGCACTGGCCGCCCCACTTGCGGGCGAGCTTGCGCGCCTTGCGGATCAGGAACATCACGACGACGACGTCCATGCCGATGAACGTCTGCGCGAAGCCCGAGCCCGGCATCGTGACGATCGGTGAGTTGAACGAGGTCGCGATCGCCTTGGACAGCATCGTCTTGCCCGTGCCCGGCTGGCCGATGAAGAGCAGGCCACGCTCCGGCTTGCCACCGGCCTTGCGGAACTCCTCACCGCTCTGCCAGAGCTCGATGACGCGGGTGACGTCCTCCTTGGGCTCGGTCTGGCCGCGCACGTCGTCGAGGTGCACGCCCCAGTCGGCGTCGCCCGGCTCGTAGCCCTTCATCTGCTTGAGCCCGAAGAACAGCAGCGGGCCGAAGAGGATGGCGAAGTTGATGAAGAACAGCAGCGGCAGCTGGATGCCGAGCGAGACGATCAGCACCAGCGTCTGAGGATCGGTCACCGCGTCGATGACGCCGGAGACCAGGTCCGGGATCGACTTGCCGGCGATCAGCGCGATGATCCCCAGGACGCCGAAGCCCAGGATGCCGATCCACAGCAGCAGCTTGTACTTGCCACGCCAGAACCAGAGGCGGCGGCGCGCCATCGCGTCGTCCATCAGCGCCTCGCGGTCGGCGCCGTAGAGGCTCGGCCGCGGGATGAAGCGATGCGCGACGATGTCGATGAAGCCGCGGAAGGCGCTGACGGCGATGATCGTCGTCAGCAGGGCCCAGTGCCAGGGCCAGCCGTTGACGCCGATCAGCACGGCCATGAAGGCCGGGCTGGTCATGATCGCGACGAACGTCGCGGCGCGGGAGAGGCGGCGCCACTCTCCGGCCAGGACCTCACGGTCGGCGGCGTTGGTGGTCCTCGCCGGGGCGAGCTGCGTCCCGGTGCTCCCCTCATGCTCCATGGGGCGAAGGGTAATGGTGCGCGGCCCGAAGTCCTAGCCGCCGGCGGTCGGGGCCGGTTGGCCGTTAAGGAGGGATACGCGGGGGTTTCGGTGTGCCTAGATGCGCGGGATGCCCAGGACCATGTGCGGCGCCGCGGTGTCGTCGGCCGGGAGGGCCGCGATCGTGACTTCCGCGGTGTCACGGAACTCGAGCTCGCCCCTGCACTTGGGGCATGATCCGAGGATCCGAAGTCCGTCGGCCATGGCCGGGGTGTTCCAGGTGAATTCGCAGCCGGTGCAGCGCACGGCGAAGTCGTCGCTCATCGGGGAGGGCATCGGCCGTTCGCACGACGGGCTCAATCGGCCGTTCGTCCAAGTTCTTGATCGATCTCGCGAGCTTCGGACCGCCACCGCCGATCCTGATCGGTTGCAGCGGATACGGTTGCGCACTTGATGTCGCGCCGCGTTCCCCTTGCCCTGCTTGGGTCCATGGCCCTCTTGGGTCTCGGAGCGCATCCTGCCGCGGCGCTGTCGACGAGGCCCTGCGCCAAAGCCACCGCTTTCCGGTGTGGAACATTGGAGGTCCCGCTCGATCGGACCGGAAGGGTGCCGGGGACCGTGCGGCTGTCGGTGGCCGTCGAGCGACCGCGTAAAGGCGCCGGTGGCTTCCTCCTGGCGCTGTCGGGCGGCCCGGGGCAACCGTCGGTCGCGTTCGCCGACTCCTTTCGCGCGTCGCTTGCGCCCGCGCTCGCGCACCGACGGCTGGTGCTGCTCGATCAGCGCGGCACCGGCGCCTCCGGTGCTCTGCGCTGTCCACCGCTGCAAGCGCTCGGCTCACTGGACGTCGTCAACACCAGGATCGTCGAGTCGTGCGCCAACGCGCTGGGCCCGGCGCGCCAGTTCTACTCGACGACCGACTCGGTGGCCGACATCGAGGCGCTGCGCCAGGCGATCGGCGCGCCGAAGCTCCAGCTGATGGGCGTGAGCTATGGCACCTATGTCGCGGTGCAGTACGCGCGACAGTTCCCGGCGAGCACCGAGGGGCTGATCCTCGACTCTGTCGTCGGCCCCGACGGCATCGACCCCTACTTCTTGGACACGCTCGAGCGCCTGCCGCGCGTGCTGGCCGAGCAGTGTGCGTCGGCTCGCTGCCGCACGGCGACCAAGGATCCCGTCGCCGACCTCGCCACGCTGACGCGCAGCCTGGCCCGGGCACCGCTGCGCGGCACGATCCCCGACCAGCGCGGCACGCCGCACGAGACGGCGATCCACGACGAGTCCGAGCTGCTGCTGATCATCATGTCGGGAGATCTCAACCCGTTCCTGCAGGCAGCGCTGCCGGGGGCGATCGCGGCGGCCGGCGCAGGTGATGCGGCACCGCTGCTGCGGCTGCGACGACTGGCGCAGGGGCCGCCGGTCCCGGTCGGGGAGCTGCAGCGCGACGCTCAACGTCGCCACGACGTGCGCCGACGTGAAGCTCCCCTACACCTTGCTCACGCCGTATCCCGACCGGTGGTCGCTGTGGCGCCACGGCATCGACGCGGTGCCGGAGAGCGCGTTCACGCCGTTCAGTCGCGGGGCGGTGGTCGACGCGTCGCTGGCCCATGACTGCCTGCGCTGGCCGCTGGGCGACACGCCGGCGGCGCCGTCGACCGCGCCGCTCCCGGACGTCCCGGCACTGCTGCTGAGCGGCCGGCTCGACACGCGCACGCCGCTGGAGAACGCACAGGAGCTGTTGGCGCAGCTGCCGCACGGACAGCTGCTGACGGTCGCGGGGACCGGTCATGACGTGCTGGACTCCGACATCACCGGCTGCGCGGCGCGGGCGCTCAAGCGCTTCGTCGACGGCCTGCAGATCGGCACGCCGTGCGCGGGTCGTGACAACGCGGTGGGCGTTCTGGCGCGGCCGGCGAGGTCGATCGCCGCCTACCGCCGCGCGCCGGGCGTCACCGGTGACCGGGGCCGTGTGCTCTTCGCTGCGCTGGACACCATCGTCGATGGGCAGGTCTCCGCGCTGCAGGCGCTCTACGCCGGCTACTCCCACCTCCAGGGAGGAGGTCTGCGCGGCGGCCGCTTCTCGGCCTCGTCAGACGTCGAGCGCCTGCGGCTGCATCGCTACGAGCTGGTGCCGGGCCTGCGGGTGAGCGGCCTCCTGCGGGCGTCTGCCGGCGAGGACGGCGGAACCGTGACCATCGACGGCCCCGGTCGCCTCGACGGCACGCTGCGCATCAGCGCCAAGGGCGTCGTGACCGGCCGCCTCGGCGGGCGCGCCGTGCGCTACGCGCCGCGAACCCACGGCGCGGCGGCGGCGCGTGGGCCGGCCGCGCCCCGGCGAGGATGCGGATCCTCGCCGAGGCGCTGACGCGACACCGCTGAGGCAGTGCCCCGGCGTCTTCGGCCGTCACGAAACGCGTCAGTCCGGCCCCCGTTGTCTGTCAATGGTCGAGTTGTCACACTGCCGCGATCTCCACCCGCAGTCGCTCAATCATCCCGTCGAGTCGTTGTGACACCTCGCGTGCAGGGACGCGCAGCGCCTCGGCAACCTCGGCCACCGACGTGCCGTCAATGACCATGGCGAGGATCGGCAGGTCCTCGGGGTCGACGCGCTGCCCGGCAGACTCCATCAGCTCGCGCGGAACGGGTGGCAGGACGCGGTCGCCTCGCGCGACGGCGCGCAACGCGTCGAAGAGCTCCGGCGCGGGCGCGCTCTTGTTCAGCAGCCCGTCGGCGCCGGCGAGGATCGCCGGGACGACCATCGCGCTGTCGGCGTAGGCGGAGTACAACAGGACTCCGGGTGCCGGGAGCTCGCGCTTGAGCCGTCGGCAGAGCTTCAGCCCGTCGGCTCCTGGCAAGTGATAGTCCAACAGGACGACGTCGGGCTTGGTGCGCGCCAGTGCCGGCGCGAGATCCTGCTCCGAGGAGGCGGTGCCGAGCGGGATGATGCCGGGCTCGGCACGCAGCACGGCGGTCAGTCCGGCGCGCATGGCGGGGTGATCGTCGACGATGAGCAGGCGGATCATGGTGAACCTCCGGGGTGGGGGAGAGCGAGGGCGACGGCCGTGCCGCGCCCTCCGGGTCCGGGACCGATGTGCAGTTGTGCGCCGATCGTCTCCGCGCGGCCGTGCATCGAGCGCAGGCCGTGGCCGCCCGGGCGCGGCTCGGCGGGCATGCCGACGCCGTCGTCGGCGATGGTGAGCGTCACGCCGTCCGGGGCGCCGTTGAGCGTCACCGAGATCGACGAGCAGTCGGCGTGCCGAACGGCGTTGGTCAGGGCCTCGGCGGCGATGCGGTAGGTGTGGGCGGCGACCAGCGGCGGCAATGCGGGCAAGCGGCCGGTGACGTCGATGCGCGCCACGCCGGTCTGTGACAGCTCGGCCGCGCGCTCGCGCAGCAGCACGTCGACCGGCCGACCGTCCAGGGGCGTGCGCAGCTCGGCGACGCTGGTCTCCATGTCGGAGGTCGCCGCACGCAGCTCGCCCACCGCGCTGTCGAGCAGCTGTCGGCTCGGCCCGTCGGCGACGGCGCCGTCCAACGCGGTGAGCATCAGGTGGGCCGCGTGGACGCGCTGCTTGGCGGAGTCGTGCAGCTCCCACGCGATGCGTTGGCGCTCGGCCTGCAGCGCCAGTCGCTCGGACTGACCACGCGCGGCGCGCAGCCGCTCGAGCAGCAGGCTGGAGTACGCGAGCGTCGTCGTGACGATGACCGGGACGAACAGGTGCGTCGCGAGCGTCTCCAACCTGATGGTGTTGGTCAGCGTGTCGGTCGGCAGCTTGTTGGTCAGTAGGGCCACGACGCCGTAGGCCGCGGAGAAGCCGACGCCCCACGCGACCGCCGGGCGCCACGGCAGCGAGGTTGCCGGCAGGACCAGCGTTGTCAGGGCGAAGACGTAGAACGGACTGCGCCAGTCGCCGCCGCCGAGCACGAGGCCCAGCGCGGCGAACGCGTCCAATGCCCAGACTGCCGGTGCCCATGGGGCGTCCTGGGTGCGGCGCAGGAGCAGCAGGCTGAGCGGCGTCCACGTCAGCGTGACCAGCGCCAGCAGCAGGTCGTGGTGGGTGATGCGGTGGGCCAGCAGCAGCGCGATCGCGAGCGTCGCGCCGAGCACCCGCGTCATCATCAGCAGCGCGAGCCAGCGGGGCGGGCCACGCAGGGCGGCAGGCACCCTGCGGTCGCGTCGTCTGCCGGTCACCGGCTGGACCCTGGCACGCGGACCTCAAGGGTTCCTGAACGACGTCGGTGAGACGTCAGAGAGAGGCGCCAGGTCGGTGGCGCTCAGGTGTGGTCGGCCAGCCTGGCGTGCAGGCTGCGCCGACGCTCCTGGAGCTCGTGCTCGAGCTTGGCGATCTCGGCGCGCCGGAGGGCGAGGAGGTCGAGCTGGCGGTCGACGTGGCCGAGGGCCTGGTCAAGGATCTCGCGGCGGCGGTCGGGGCCGGGGTTGCCGTGGCGCCACTCCTCGCGCAGCACGCTGCGGGCCTCCTCGACCTGGAGCAGCTCCTTGAGCTCGTCGAGGCTGACGCCGAGCAGCGACTTGAGTCGCAGCGCCTCGCGCAGGCGCTCGACGTCGGCGTCGGCGTAGAGGCGATGGCGACCGGCCTCACGCTCCTCGCCGCCGGTCAGCAGCCCGATCTCCTCGTAGTAGCGGATCGTGCGCGTGGTCGTGCCGACGAGCTTGGCGACCTCGCCGATGCGCAGGGTGGGCGGGCTCGGGATCGTCTCGGTGCTCATGCGGTGACTCGCAGCGCGTCGGCCTGGGCCTGAGCTTCGCGCGTGGGGCGCAGCAGCGAGACGCCCGCGCCGAGGATCGCGGTGGCCGCCAGCACCCAGAGGGCGACGTGCATGTTGTGGATGAACGGGGCCAGGGCCGCATCCGACAGTCCGGAGCTGACGCCCGAGAAGATCGACAGCAGGACCTTGGTCGGCACCGCGGCGGTGACGATCGCCAGCACGAACGCGATCGACAGGACCGAGCCGGTGTTCTGCAACATCATGCGCGTCCCACCCGCGATGCCGCGCCGATGCACGGGCACCGAGCCCATCATGGCGGCCGTGTTGGGGGAGTTGAACATGCCCGAGCCCAGCCCGTTGATCAGCAGCCACGTGGCCGCCAGCCAGTAGGAGGAGCCGATGCCCAGCGTCGTCATCCCGGCCAGGCCGATCGCGCTGACGACCATCCCGATCGCGGCCAGCGCGCGGGCGCCGTGGCGGTCGGCATAGGCGCCGGCCAGCGGCGAGGAGATCAGCATCCCCAGCGCGAGCGGGGCGAGCTTGACGCCGGCGAGGATGGGGTCGTCGCCCAGCGCGCCTTGGAAGTACAGGACGAAGACGAAGGTCAGCGCGAAGCGCGAGAGGCCGGCCAGGAAGGCGGCGCCGGTGGCGGCGGCAAAGCCACGGTCGGCGAAGAGCGTGAGGTCGAGCATCGGTGAGGGCGCGCGGCGCTCGATGACGAGGAAGGCGGGGAGCAGGACGACGGCGAGCCCGAGGGCGACGATCGTGTGCGCGTCGTTCCAGCTCACGATCCCGCCGCGTGAGATCCCATAGGTCAGGCCGGTGAGACCGACGACGAAGGTGATGGTCCCCGGCCAGTCGAAGCGATGGTCGACCTCGGGCCGCACGAGCTCGCGCAGGACGAACGCGGCCCACAGCGAGCCGAGGATCCCGAACGGCACGTTGAACCAGAAGACCCAGTGCCAGGAGACCTCGACCAGCGCGCCGCCGAGCACCGGCCCGAGGACGAGGCCGACGCCCGCGACCATCACGTTGGTCCCCATCGCGACGCCGAGCTGCTCACGCGGGAAGGCGTCGGTGACCAGCGCGCTGGCGTTGGCGAACAGCAGCGCGCCGCCGATGCCCTGCACGATCCGCCAGAGGATCAGGTCGGTGCCGCCGGTGGCAAAGCCCGCGCCGAGCGAGGCGGCGGTGAAGACGACGAAGCCGGCGACGAAGGCGCGCTTGCGGCCGAAGAGGTCGCTGAGGCGGCCGAAGGTGAGCACGAGCACCGTCGAGGCGATCATGAACGCGAGGATCACCCAGACCAGCGTGAGCAGCCCGACGCCGAGCGCCTTCTCGAGATCAGGGAGCGCGATCACGAGCGTTCCGGAGTTGATGGTCGCCAAGAGCATTCCGAGGCTGGTGCAGCTCAACGCCCACCATTTGTAGTGCTCGTGGTCGGCGTCGACGCCGAGGCGGCGGCGCTGGGGTGCAGGGGAGGAGAGGGTTTCAGACATTCCGGGCTTTCGAGGGTTGCTGAACCTCTATCTTACGTGAACGTCAATTAGAGTCGGGTGCGGTTGTCCGCACCCCGGGCGTCGACCAGGGGGAACCCTGATGCGACGGTCGACGGGGGAGTCCAGGATCAGCGTCAGTTCCCCACCCCGTCTCCCCGAAGGACTCCCCTTGATCGCCTCCGCCCGTCCGGCCATCGCGCTGGACACCCTCCGCTCGCAGCTCACCGGCAACCTGCACGCCCCTGGCGACGCCGGCTACGACGACGCCCGCATGGCGTGGAACCTGGCCGCCGACCAGCGCCCGTTCTTCGTCGCCGAGCCGCGCACGGCCGACGACATCGCCGCCGTCGTGCGCTTCGCCCGCCAGGAAGGCCTGCGCGTCGCGCCGCAGGGCACCGGCCACAACGCCCAGGCCCGCGCCGGCGTCGACGAGTCGATCCTGCTCAACACGCGCCTGATGCGTGAGGTCGAGATCGACTTCGAGCAGCGCTCCGCCCGCGTCGAGGCCGGCGCGCTCTGCGCCGACCTGACGGCGCCGGCCTCCGAGCTGGGCCTCGCCGCGCTGGCCGGCTCTTCGCCCGACGTCGGGCTCGTCGGCTACACGCTCGGTGGCGGCATGGGCTGGCTGGCCCGCGCCTTCGGCTTGTGCTGCAACTCGGTCCTCTCCTTCGACGTGGTCACCGGCGACGGCGAGCAGCTCCACGTCGATGCCCACAGCCACCCGGAGCTGTTCTGGGCACTGCGGGGCGGCACGGGCAGCCCGGCGGTCATCACGCACATGGAGCTGCGGCTGATCCCGACGCCCGAGCTCTACGCCGGCGCGATGCTGTGGCCGTGGGAGCGCGCGTCCGAGATCCTGCATGCCTGGCGCGAATGGACGCTCGACGCGCCCGAGACCGCCACGACGTCGGCACGCATCGTGCAGGTCCCGCCGCTTCCGGACGTCCCGGAGCTGGTGCGCGGTCGCCAGTTCGTCGTGATCGACGGTGCCGTGCTCGGCTCCGACGCCTACGCCAACGAGGTGCTCGCCCCGCTGCGCGCGCTGGAGCCCGAGATCGACATGTTCGCCGCCGCGCCGCCGGTCGCGCTCAGCCATCTGCACATGGATCCCGAGCATCCGGTCCCCGGCATCGGCGACCACGCGCTGCTGAGCGACGTGACGCCGGAGCTGATCGACGCCATGATCGAGGCCGCCGGCCATCGGTCGCGCTCACCGCTGACGGTCGTCGAGCTGCGCCATCTCGGTGGCGCGCTGTCGCGAGCGGCGGCCGGGGCGGGCGCCCGCTCCCACATCGACGCGCCCTACGTCTACTTCGCCGTCGGCGTGCCGATGACCGAGGAGCTCGGGGCAGCGATCTCAGCGACGCTGGCGCACCTGCGCGACGTGCTGGCCCCGTGGAAGGCCGACGGCGCCTACCTCAACTTCGCCGAGGAGCCCACCGACGTCAGCACCGCGTTCGAGGACGACACCTTCCGCGCGCTGCAGGCCGTCAAGGCCAAGTACGACGCACGCAACATCATCCACGCCAACCACGAGGTCAAGCCGGCCGAGTAGCCGCCACCAACCTGGTGTACAACCGATCCAGCACCGCCTGTGGGTCTCCGCACAGGCCGGTGTGGATCGGGGATGGCTGGACGATGGTCGACGATGCCGCGGTGAGCCAGCCGAAGCGCTCGGACTGGGGCATCGCGGCGATCGCGCCGCCGTCAGGGTCGCCGGCGGCGATACGGGCCATGCCGTCGAGGTGGCGGCGGATCGCGTCGAGGTCGAGGTCGGGTGAGAGCGCGCGCAGGCGGGCCTCGTCGACCAGCACCCGTGCCGCGAGGAACTGGCGGCGACGGCAGTAGACGACGACGCCGACGTTCAGCGCCTCGCCGCGCTCGACGCTCGGGACGACCCGCCAGATCGCGTACTGGAAGGCGTCGTCAGGCGAGGGCACGGCGCGCCTCCTCGGCCTCGGCGGCGAACGCGCGCGGAGCGGCGAGGCGCTCGGCGAAGTAGCTCACGTAGGCCTCGCGCGCGAGCGCCGCGCCGTCGCCGAGCCAGTCGTCGGGCACGGCGGCGACGATGCGCTGCAGCGTCGGGCGATCGAGTTGCGGCGCCAGCCGCTCGTCGGCGTCGGCGATCGAGCCCGCGAAGGGCAGCAGCACGTGGTCGGCGATCAGCGGGAACGGCGCCTCGGCTGCGCCTTCAGGCCACGTCGCGGCATGGTGGCGATACAGCGCGGCGCCGTGGTCGATCAGCCACAGGTCGTCGTGCCAGATCAACATGTTGGGGTTGCGCGGCGTGCGGTCGACGTTGGCGGTCAGCGCGTCGAGCCAGACGATCGCGGCGGCGAGCTCCTCGGTCACACCGACCGGTGCAGCGGGGGAGAAGGGCAGCGCCCCGGGCAGGAAGTCGAGCGCCGCGTTGCTGCCGCCGCTGGCCTCCACGAGCTCCTGGATCTCGGGGTCCGGCTCGGCCGCCGCGAGCAGCGGATCGATCTCGACGAGCACGATCTCCGGGACGCGCAGGCTGAGCACGCGGGCGACCTCGCCGACGATCACCTCGGCGATCAGCGCCTTCAGCCCCTGGCCGGCGCCGCGGAACTTCACCACGTACAACCCGTCGTCGTCGGCCTCGACGAGGCCGGGCATCGAGCCGCCCTCGCGCAGTGCCGTGACGTAGCGCGTGGCGCGCACGGTGCGCAGCGCGGAGGTGGTCGGGTCGGTCATCGAGCGCGGACGCTAACGATGTTGGCCGCTACGGTCCTGCGCACCGATGTGGTTCGGTGCCGACAACATGGTCCTGACGGTGGCCCAGGCCACCTGCGTCGCGCTGCCCGCCGCCGGTGTCCCGCGCGCGCTGCAGCGCTTCCGCGGCGGTGCGTGGGCGCTGGTCCTGCCGCTGTGCATCGTCGTGGTGATCGTGGCGATCAACGAGATCCCGCAGAGCGCCGACGTCCTGACCTGGGTCGCGCTGCTGCTGATCCCGCCCGGCTGCGCGCTCGCGCTGGGCTGGGCGATGCGCGGGGCACGCTGGTGGCTGGCGCCGCTGGCGGTCCCACTGCTCGCGCTCGCCTGGGCCGACCAGGAGACGCGGATCGGTCAGCTCGCCACGATCCTCCTGATCGTCGGCTCGTGCGTCACGGTCGGGCGGCTGCTCGCCGGCGCCGCGCCGCTGATCCTGCTCAAGCTCGGGCTGATCGCGATGGCGATCTCCGACGCGATCCTCGTCTTCGGCAACGCGCTCCAGGCGCCCAACGCGGTGCTGGTCGCCGCAGAGCCCGGCGCCGGCCTCCCGCAGCTGCAGTCGGCGAGCTTCCACTACGCGGGCATGGGCTACGGCGACTTCTTCGCCGCCGCGGTGCTCGGCGGGATCCTCGCCGCGCAGAAGCGCCCGCAGCTCGTGCCGATGCTCGCGCTGGTGGTCGTCTCGTTCGCGTGGGACCAGCTCTTCCTGGTCGTCGACACCCTGCCGGCGACCGTTCCGCCGGCGATCGTGCTGGTCGGCGTCGAGCTCTGGGCGCAGGTGCAGAAGCGCAGAGGGCGAGATGATTGATGCGAAATTCGTGGCCGTGATTGCACGCCGCGCTCGATTCGCATCAATTATCTACAGCAGTGCGCAGATGCGCGCGGCTGACAGCTCACCCTTGGGGATGAAGCCGTTGGCGCCGCTGCGGCCGACGAGCGGGCCGAACTCGCGTGGGTCACGACTGGAGGTCAGCACGACCTTCGGCGCCGCGTGATCGAGGCAGATCTGCGACGCGACGTCGAAGCCGTCGAGGTCGGGCAGGTTGATGTCCAGCAGCACCACGTCCGGCGAGAGCGCCGAGGTGGCGGCCAGGCCGCTGGCGCCGTCCTCGGCCTCGCCCACGACCTCGAAGCCCTCGTGCTCCAGGAGCAGACGGGCGGCCGAGCGAAAGCTCGGGTGGTCGTCGACGATGAGGAGCTTCATGGGCACAGTTCAAGCGTGCCCATTGGCGAGGCTTTGCAACGTGGGGTTAACACCACACGTCCGCGTGGATGTCCGATCAGTGTCAGAAGAGGTACCGCTCCTGCTCACTCGATGGCAGCACGAGCGCGAATCGGCGCGTAACGGATGAGGGACCGGCGCAGACACAGGGTCGTGCGCGCTTTGATCGTGGCAACGACATGGTGATCCTGATTCTCCTGAGCGCGCTGATCGGCGCCGGAACGGCGCTCAGCCCGTGCGCGCTGCCTGTCCTGCCGGCGCTGCTGTCGGCAGGCGCGGCGGGTGGCCGGCGGCGGCCGCTGGCGATCGTCCTGGGGCTGTCGCTGACGTTCTTGTTGTCGATCATCGGCGGCGGCGAGCTGCTGCGCCATCTCGGCCTCGGCGGCACGACGCTGCGCGACCTCGGGATCGCCGTGCTCGTGATCGCCGGCGTCGCGGCGATCGTCCCGAGCATCGCGCAGCGCCTGGAGCGCCCGTTGGCGGCGCTGAGCCGGCTCGGCCCCCGGCGCGCGGGGGACGGCTTCTGGTCGGGCCTGGTCGTCGGCGGCGCGCTCGGCTTCGTCTACGCACCATGCGCCGGCCCGGTGCTGGCCGCGGTCGTGTCGGTCTCGGCGGTGACGGGGCGGACGGTCGCCGTCGCGCTGGCCTACGTGGCCGGCTCGGCGCTCGTCCTCGGGGCGATCGCGCTGGGCGGCCGGCGTGTGCTGGAGCCGCTGCGGCGCGCCGGCCCGCTGCGCGTGCAGCGGGTGCTCGGCGCGGTGATGCTGGCGACCGCGCTCGCGTTCATCGTCGGCCTCGACACGCGCTTCGAGACCGCGCTGGCGCGCCACACCTCCTCGGCCACGCTGACCGGTGGCCTGGAGTCCTCGGGCGCGGTAAAGGACCGCTTGCGTGACCTGCGCGGTGCGCCGAAGTTCGACTCCGACAGCAAGCGCGCGACGGCGCAGAGTGCGGCGAAGTCCGCGCTGCCCGACCTCGGCGCGGCGCCCGACTTCACCGGCACGCAGCGCTGGTTCAACTCCCAGCCCTTGTCGCTGAAGGCGCTGCGCGGCCGTGTCGTGCTGATCGACTTCTGGACCTACACCTGCATCAACTGCCTGCGGACGCTGCCCTTCCTGGAGGCCTGGGACAAGCGCTATCGCTCAGCAGGACTGACGATCGTCGGCGTCCACGCGCCGGAGTTCGGCTTCGAGCACGACGCCGGCAACGTCCAGCGCGCGATCGCGAGCAATCACATCAAGTACCCGGTCGTCCAAGACAATGACCTTGCCACCTGGAACGCCTACGGCAACCAGTACTGGCCGGCCGAGTACCTGATCGACGCCGAGGGTCGGGTGCGCGAGACGCACTTCGGCGAGGGCGACTACTCCAAGTCGGAGTGGGCGATCCGCTCGCTGCTGGCCGAGCGCGGCGCGAAGATCAGCAAGGCCCTGTCGCATCCGACGGGCGTCACGCCGGTCGGGCTGGAGACGACGCCGGAGACCTACGTCGGCGCCGCTCGCGCGCAGGGCTTCGTGGGCACCGCGCCCAAGGCCGGGGCCAGCACCTACAAGCTGCCCGGCGGCGCTCCGCCGCTCAACGGCTTTGCGTTGGGAGGGACGTGGAAGATCGGCGACGAGCCCGCGACCGCGCAGGCCGGCGCGACGCTCGCGGCGACCGTCCAGGCCCGATTTGTCTATCTGGTGCTGAGCCCGCCGTCGGCCTCGCGGGCAGGCGCGGTGAACGTCAGCGTCGACGGCAAGGCGCCGCGCCGGATCACCGTCGACACGCAGCGCCTCTACACGCTCGCGTCGTTTCCGACCTCCGGCCGCCATGGGCTGAAGCTCACGTTCTCACGAGGCACCTCGGCCTATGCCTTCACCTTCGGATAAACGAACTCTCAGGCTCCCTTAAGGCCCGTGGGCCATGCTGCCCCGATGAAGGTCAAGCGCTATGTCCTGGTTTCCGCTGCCGTCCTCGCCGCCGGAGCCGGCGGTGGAGCAGCCATCGCGGCGTCCGGAGGTGACGACGACCGTCAGAAGGCCGAGCAGTCGATCATCACCGACGCGGCCAAGCGGCTGAACGTCACACCGGACGCGCTGCGCTCGGCACTCGGCGCGGCAGAGGACGGCCAGCTCGACCAGGCCGTCAAGGACGGCAAGCTCACCCAAGAGCAGGCCGACGCGATCAAGGCGCGACGTGCCAAGGACGGCAGCGTCCTCGGCGGTCCGGGTGTCGGCGGCCCGCACGGGGGTCCTGGTGGTCCCGGTGGTCCCGGCTTCGGTCGCGGGATCGGTGGTCCCGGCCTCATGTTCAAGATGGGTCCCGGCGGCGCGCTGGACGCCGCGGCCTCGGCGCTGGGCCTCAAGCGCGAGGACCTGGTCTCCGAGCTGCGTGACGGCAAGTCGATCGCCGACGTCGCCAAGGACCAGGGCAAGAGCCTCGACGACGTCAAGAAGGCCATCACCGATGGGGTCACCAAAGAGCTCGACCAGGCCGTGACCGACAAGAGGCTCACCGGCGACCAGCGCGACAAGATCCTCAAGGAGCTCGACGCGCACCTCGACGACCTCGTCACCCGGACGCCGCCCAAGGGCGGTCCGCGCTTTGAGAAGCACGGGCACGCGATGGGCCCGCGGCATCCCTGACGCTACGCTCGCAGTTCGCCATCACACTTCGCAGGAGGTTCCTGGGCGTTTCCCAGGAACCTCTGAGGAAGTGCGTCGACACTGAAGAGCGTGATGACCACCGCCACGCCAGAGAGCCACCGCGTCCTCGTCGTCGACGACGAGCCCAACATCGCCGACGTCATCTCGATGGCCCTGCGCTTCCAGGGCTTCACCGTCGAGTCCGCCGGTGACGGCCGCACGGCCCTGGAGGCGGTGGCGACCTTCAAGCCCGACCTCCTCGTCCTCGACGTGATGCTCCCCGACATGGAGGGCTTCGAGATCGCGCGGCGGCTCAACGCCGATCGCGTGCAGGTGCCGATCATCTTCCTGACCGCTCGCGATGCGACCGAGGACAAGGTCCGCGGTCTCACGATGGGCGGCGACGACTACGTGACCAAGCCCTTCAGCTTGGAGGAGCTCGTCGCGCGCATCCGCACGATCCTGCGGCGCGCCGGCCTCGCGCAGCCCGAGACGAGCCGCCTGATCTTCGAGGACCTCGAGCTCGACGAGGACACGCGCGAGGTCACCCGCAACGGCGAGCTGATCGAGTTGACCGCCACCGAGTACCGGCTGCTGCGCTACCTGATGCTCAACCCGCGGCGCGTGCTGACGCGCGCGCAGATCCTCGACCAGGTCTGGGACTACGACTTCGGCGGCGACGCCCGCGTGCTCGAGACCTACATCTCGTACCTGCGCAAGAAGATCGACCGGCACGGCTCGCCGCTGATCCACACGGCGCGCGGCGTCGGCTACGCGCTGCGGGCCCCGAGAGTCTAGCGCGGGGTGGGCGGGATCGTGTCTCTTCGTACCCGTCTCGTCGCAGGGCTGCTCGTCCTGGCCGCGATCGGCCTCGTGCTGCTCGCCGGCGTCACCTACGCCGAGCAGCGCCACTTCCTCTATGACCGCGTCGACCAGCAGGCCAAGGCCGGGGCCGCCCGGGTCCCGCCGGGGGACGACGCGCGGCGTGGGCCTGCCTTCGGGGGCGGCTACGGCCCGCCCGGGCGCGGAGGACCTGGCGGTGACGATCACGCACCGGCCGGCCCGGCCGGCGGCACGTGGACCTTCACGCAGGACGCGGCCGGCACGACCGCCAACGAGGAGTGCCTCTCCACCTGCTACTCGACGACCGCGCCGGCGCTGCCCGAGAAGCTGACGCCGGGAGCGGTCAAGACGGTCGAGGCATCCAACACGGGCACGCGCTATCGCGTGGCGACCTCACCCCGCGCGAGCGACGGCAGCCTGCGCGGCGCGGCGGTCCCGCTGACCGAGGCCGACGCGACGCTGCACCGCCTGCTGCGGATCGAGGCGATGGTGATCGCCGGGATCCTGCTCGCGCTCGGCGCCCTTGCGTGGTGGCTGGTTCGGATCGGGCTGCGTCCGCTGGAGCGCATCGGCGTCACCGCCGGCTCGATCGCCGCCGGCGACCTCTCACGGCGCGTCGACCCGGCCGAGCCGCGCACCGAGGTCGGTCGTCTCGGCCTGGCCCTGAATCGGATGCTGGAGCGGTTGGAGGAGGCGTTTGCCAAGCAGCGCGCCTCCGAGGACCGGCTGCGCACCTTCCTGGCCGACGCCTCGCACGAGCTGCGCACGCCGCTGGCGTCGATCCGCGGCTACGCCGAGCTCTTCCGGATCGGCGCGGCGCGCGACCCGGCCGACACCGAGAAGGCGATGCACCGGATCGAGTCCGAGGCCGCACGGATGGGCGTGCTGGTCGAGGACCTGCTGACGCTCGCGCGCCTGGACGAGGTCCGCGACCTGATCCGCGAGGACGTCGACCTCTCGCGACTGGCCGGCGATGCCGTCGATGACGCGCGGGCGACCGCGCCCGACCGCGAGATCGACCTGACCGCCGGCAGCCACGTGACCGTGTCGGGCGATCCACATCAACTTCGTCAGGTCTTCGCCAATCTGCTGCGCAACGCGCTGGTCCACACGCCGCCGGGCACGCCGATCGAGGTCGACGTCCGCGACGACGGTACGAGCAGCGTGCTGGAGGTCCGCGACCACGGGCCGGGCCTGCCGAGCGACGAGAACGACGAGCTCTTCGAGCGCTTCTGGCGCGCCGAGTCCGGCCGCGAGCGTGGCAAGGCGGGCGCGGGCCTCGGCCTGGCGATCGTCGCGGGCATCGTCGCGGCCCACCACGGTGAGGTGCACGCCGAGAACGCCGGTGGCGGCGGTGCGCGCTTCACCGTTCGCCTGCCGAGCGGCGGTGGGAACCTAGACGGCGGTGGCGAGGGCGGGCTCGGGCGCGGTGGGGACGTCCGCGCGGCCGAGGTCGGTCGCTAGCTGCGCGAGCCGCTCGATCGCGCCGCGCAGGTCGTCGGGCGCCAACGTGAACGGCAGGCGGATGTGGTGCTCGAAGGTGCCGTCGACCGAGAAGGCCGGCCCGGGTGTGATCGCGATGCCCTCGCGGGCAGCCGCGGCGGCCAGCCGGGTCGCGTCGGGGCTGGGAAGACGAGCCCAGGTGCTGATGCCGCCGTGGGGGCGACGGACGGTCCAGTCGGGCGCGTGCTCGGCGAGCGCGGAGAAGAGCGCGTCACGGCGTGGGCGCAGCAGCGCGCGACGCGAGGCCAGGACCGCGTCCCAGTCGCGCAGCAGCTCGACCGCGACAAGTTGGTCGAGGATCGGGCCGGCCATGTCGACGTTGGCGCGCAGCGCCGCGAGCTCGCGCACCATCCGCGCGGTCGCCCGGATCCAGCCGATGCGGAGCCCGCCCCAGGCTGCCTTGCTCATGGTCCCGATCGTGACGACCGTGGACCCGGTGCCCGCCCGCTCGCCGGCGGCGCCCAACGGCGGTGGCATGGCCGGGCCGTCGAGGCGCAGCTCGGCACAGGTCTCGTCGGCGACGAGCACGGTCCCGGCGCGCGCGCAGGTCAGCGCCAGCGCCGCGCGGTCGGCCGCGCGCATCGTCAGGCCGGTCGGGTTGTGGAAGTCCGGGACGGTGACCGCCAGCCGCGGCGCCGCGACGCGGGCTGCGCCGGCCCAGGCGTCGGCGTCCCAGCCCGTGGCGGTCAGCGGGACCGGCACTGCTCGGGCTCGCGCGCCGCGGATGGCAGCGAGCGTCCGTGGATAGGCGGGCGCGTCGACGAGCACGCGGTCGCCCGGGGCGACCAACAACCCCAACACGAGATGAAGGGCATGCTGGGCGCCGGCGGTGACGAGCACCTCGTCGGCACTGGTCGCGAGCCCGCGTGCCGACAGATGCTCGGCGATCACCGAGCGCAGCTCGCCGAGCCCCGCGGAGGCGTAGCCGTGGCCGGCGAGGTGGCGGGGGAGGGTGGCGCTTGCCCGCGCGACCGCGTCGGTCAGGAGCGGGTCGGGTGCGGGGAGCGCCGCGATCGTCAGGTCGAGCGTGCGCTCGGCGCCGCCGTCGGGCACCGGCAGCGTCGGCGAGGCGGCTGATCCCGCGGGCAGCGTCAGCCAGCTCCCCGCACCGCGCGCGCTGACCAGGAAGCCGTCTTCGCGCAGCCGGTCATAGGCGCGCGACACCGAGCCACGGCTGACGCCCAACTGTGTCGACAACGCCCGCTCGCTCGGGATCCGCGTGCGTGCGGCCAGACGGCCGTCGACCACCAGCGCGCGCAGCGCGTCGGCCAACGCGCCTGCCGTCTCGCCGGGTCGGCGCCAGCCGTCGCCGAGCAACGCGGCCAGCGCCGGAGCGGTCACCGAGGTCGCCATAGGTCCATCATCGATCGATTGGCTCTACCCATACAGATCCACTCGCGCCAGCATGGCACCATGCCCTGGACCGCGCAACCCCGCCTCGCCCGCCGCCTCGTCCAGCTCTACGCCGGCCTCGTCCTCTACGGCTTCAGCGCGTCGCTGATCCTGCTCTCCGGCCTCGGCAACGTCCCCTGGGACGTCCTGCACCAGGGCCTCTCGAACCTGACCGGCATCGGCACCGGCATCTGGGTGTGCCTGGTCGGCGCCTTGCTGCTGCTCTTCTGGATCCCCCTGCGCCAGCGCCCCGGACTCGGCACCCTGAGCAACGTGGTGGTCTTGGGCCTGGTCCTGCAGGTGATGCTCGACGCCTTTGCGCCCGCGCAGGACGCGACCACCCGCGCAGCGCTGCTGATCAGCGGCGTGCTGCTCAACGGCGTCGCCACGGGCCTCTACATCGGCGCGCGCTTCGGGCCCGGTCCCCGCGACGGCCTGATGACCGGCCTTGCCGCGCGCGGGCACTCGCTGCGCGCGGTTCGCACGGCGATCGAGCTCACGGTGCTGGGCGCGGGCGTGGCGCTCGGCGGCACCGCCGGGGTCGGGACCATCGCCTACGCCTTGGCGATCGGCCCGCTCGCCAAGATCTTCGTGCCGCTGCTGACGGTGCCGGTCGAGGCCGTGCCTCAGCGCGAGCCGAGGTGGCGCAGGAACGGCGCGGGATCGAGGCCGCGGCCGGTCGCCGACTCCACGATCGGCTCGGTGTCCAGCCGCCGGCCATGGCGGTGGACCGTGTCGCCCAGCCACGCGGCGATCGCCTCGACGTCGCCGGCGGCCAGCGCGTCGTCCTGCGCGCCGAGCTCGGACTCCAGCGTCTCCCACAGCTGCGCGGCGATCAGGCAGCCCAGCGCATAGCTGGGGAAGTAGCCGAACGCCCCCGAGGACCAGTGGACGTCCTGCAGGACGCCGTCGGCGTCGCTGGGCACCGTGACGCCGAGCAGCCGCTGCATCCCGTCGTTCCACGCGGTCGGGAGGTCGGCGACCGAGAGCGTGCCCTCGATCAGCGCACGCTCCAGCTCGAAGCGCAGCACGATGTGCAAGGGGTAGGTCGTCTCGTCGGCCGAGACGCGGATCAGCGACGGGCGCACCGCGGTCAGCGTCGTGTGCACGGCGGCCGCGTCGGTCGCGAAGCCGCCCGCGGTCAGCTCCTGGGCCAGCACGCCCGCGAAGGCCGGGTGACGACCGACGTGGTTCTCCCACAACTTGCTCTGGGACTCGTGGATCGACATCGACGTCCCGTCGCCGAGGCTCGTCCGCGCCAGCTCCGGTGCGATCTGGCGGTCATAGAGCGCGTGGCCGAACTCGTGCATCGCGGCCAGCAGCGACTCGAGCTGGCCGTCCTCGTAGCGCGTGGTGATGCGGCTGTCGCGTCGGCCGACGTTGGTGGAGAACGGGTGGCTGGAGACGTCGAGGCGCCAGCTGCCGTCGTTGACGCCGAAGCGGCGCAGGACGGCGGCGACGGCGCGCTCCTGAGCGGCGACCGGTGGCTCCAGCGGCGGCTGCTGTGGACGTGCCGACAGCTCGGCGACCAGCGGCGGCAGCGTGGTGCCCAACGCGCCGAAGACCTCCTGGATGCGCTCGGCGGTCAACCCGAAGTCGTAGTCGGCCAGCAACGCGTCGTAGGGCCCGGCGTGGTCGTCGAAGCAGTCGGCGTAGGCGCGCGCGAGCTCGACGTTGCGCGCCAGCGCCGGGGCGAACTTGGCGTAGTCATCGGCGGCGCGCGCCGCCTCCCAGATGTCCTGTCCGGCGGCCGACGCCTGCGCGAGCTCGGCGGCGAGGTCGCCCGGGACGCGCTTCTGGCGGTCGTAGTCGCGGCGGGCGAGCCGGACAAGGTCGCGGTCGAGGTCGTCCAGCTCGGCGGTTGCGCCGTCCAGGGCATCGAGCCACTCGCCGACCTCGTCGGCGGTCGCACGCTCGTGGTGCAGGCGCGAGAGCGTCGCGAACTGGTCGGCGCGGTCGGGGCCGCCCTCCGGCGGCATCATCGTGCGCTGGTCCCAGAAGGCCAGGTGGTTGAGCATCGAGAGGTCGGCCAGCTCGGCGAGCCGGGCACGGAGGGCGTCGAGGGCGGCAGGCATGGGCGACACCCTATGGCGTCCCGCGGCTGGGAACTCCCTGAGATAGACACACTTATGCGCGCTTAGGGAGTTCTTGATGCTGAAGCAAGCACACCGGCCCACAGTGATGGCATGACCCCCTCCTCAAAGCTTGCCGCGCTCGGCGCCTGCGCCCTCATCGCGGGTGCCGGTGGCGCCGGCGTCGCCGCGGTCGTCGTCGACGGCCACGGCAGCTCCTCGACGGCCACCGCCGCCGCGCCCGCCGACCGCGGGACCGTGCGTCCTGTTGCCGAAACCACCGACTCCACCGCCAAGAGCGTCTACGACGACGCCAAGGACGCGGTGGTCTACATCAGCGCCCAGACCGGTCAGGGCACCGCCACCGGCTCGGGCTTCGTCGTCTCCTCCGACGGCAAGATCATCACCAACGAGCACGTCGTCGACGGCGCCACCTCGGTGACCGTCAAGATCGGGACCAGCGGCAAGGAGCAGACCGCGCAGGTCCTCGGCGCCGACGCCTCCAAGGACCTCGCCCTGCTCAAGGTCGACACCGGCTCCACCAAGCTCCACGCGCTCTCCTTCGGCGACTCCTCCAACTTGCAGGTCGGCGACAACGTGTACGCCATTGGCAACCCCTATGGGTTGGACCACACGCTGACCAGCGGCATCGTCTCGGCGCTCAACCGCGACATCCAGGCGCCCAGCGGCGCCACGATCCCCGGTGCGATCCAGACCGACGCCGCGCTGAACCCCGGCAACTCGGGCGGTCCGCTGCTCGATGCCGACGGCAAGGTCGTGGGCGTCAACTCGCAGATCGCCTCGTCGGGCTCGTCCTCTGGTGAGGCGGGCAACGTCGGCATCGGCTTCGCGATCCCGTCCAAGCTGGTCAAGGCCTTCGCCGAGGACCCGACGAGCACGTCGGCGCAGGGCGAGCAGCAGCAGCAGCCCGATCAGCAGCAGGGCCAGATCGATCCGCAGCAGGATCAGCAGGGCCAGCTGGATCAGCAGCAGCTCCAGGAGCAGTTGCAGCAGCAGCTCGAGCAGCAGCAGGGCGGCGGCCAGCAGGTCGACCCTTACGGCGACCAGCAGGCCGACCCCTACGGCAGCCAGGGCCAGGACGCCCCTGAACTCGTCCTCCCTGGCGGCTACTAGGCCACAGCGCAGCTATGGCGCGGCGTGCATCGGAATTCCGAGCCGCCGCGCCACTGCCGGCACCAGCGTGCCCTGGCCGAGCACGGACACCAACACCACCACGAACACGATCCCGTAGATCCGATCGGCCTCGTCGACGGCCTGCAGCACGCCGAAGGCGGCGAGCAGGATCGGGACCGCGCCCTTCAGGCCGCTCCAGGCGATGAACGCCTTCTCGTTGCGGCGCAGGTCGGTGCGCGCCAGCGTCGCGGCGACGACGACCGGGCGTACGACCAGCCCGAGCACGACGGCGATCGCCACGCCCTCCAGCCAGTCACGGGTGCTCAGCAGACCGATCTGGATGGTCAGGCCGAGCGCCACGAAGACCACCAACTCGGCCACCGTCGCCAGCGTGCCGCCGAAGCGCACGATCTCGCGGTGATGGGCCACCTCGACGTCGCTCAGCCGCAGGCCGAGCACGAACACGGCCAGGAAGCCCGAGCCGTGCGCGACCGACGTGGCGCCGTAGAGCGTCGCGGCCGCGGTCAGCGCGAAGATGGTGTGCATGGCCTCGCTGGGCAGGCGCACCCGGCGCAGGAGCGGGATCAGCAAGGCCGCGCCGATCAGGCCCAGCGCCGCGCCGACGACCATCTCGACGCCGAACTCGCGCACGATCACCCAGGCGGTCGCGTCGTCGTGCGTGGCGAGCTCGATCATCCCGATCATCAACGCGATGCCGGCCGGGTCGTTGACGCCTGCCTCACCCTCGAGGATCGTCCCGGAGCGGCCCTCGATCTCGCGCCCGCCGAGCACCGAGAACATCACCGCCGGATCGGTCGGCGCCAGCGCGGCGCCGATCAGCCCCGCCGTCGTCCAGCCCATGCCCAGCACGGCGTGGGCGAACAGCGCGACGAGCCCCGCGGTCGCGAAGGTTCCGAGCAGCCCGACCGACAGGACCGGCCCTGCGGAACCCCGCAGCTTCCGCCAGCCGATGTCCATCCCGCCGTTGAACAGGATCACGATCAGCGCGACGACGGCGATGCGCTCGACCGTCTTGATCGGCAGCTCGTCGTAGATGCCTTGCCACAGGTCCGAGGTGACCGCCGCGGCGATCAGGAAGATCGCCGGTGCCGGGACCGGCACGTAGTCGGTGATCCGCGTGGACAGGATCGCCAGCGAGCAGCCGCCGGCGACGAGGAGGACGATGGTGGCGAAGTCGGCGATTTCGGTCATGGGTCAGCGGGTGCCGACCAGGCTTCCCGGCTCACCACGGTCGACCGTATCAGCCGTCGCCGTCGCCGCCCCAGTACCAGTCGTCGAACGCCCAGCGCTCCGCGGGACGCAACCGCTTGCGGGTGCGGGAGAACAGCGCGAGCTCCTCGTCGCTGCGTGCGGCACCCGGCGCGGCGCTGCGGCAGGCGATGCCCGGTTCGCCGTCGTCGTAGGCGCTTTGCCCGATCGGTTGACAGAGGGCGTGGGGAATCGTCGCCGTCGCGGCGTCCTTCGGGTAGCTCGTGGGAAGACCCGCCGACGTGCAGCCCGCGTCGGTGATCACGTCGACGTAGCGCGCTTCCGCGAGTTCCACCGCGACCAAGACGAACGCCTCGGCGGGGTCGAGGTCCTCCGGTCCGTATGGCTGATCGGCGAGCAGCCGGTCGACGTTGCGGCGCGCCGTCTGGCGGTCGCGGTTGAGGTAGAGGACGGCGAACGAGCGTGGCGGGTTCCAACGCCCGCCGCGCCCGCCGCGCTCGCGCGCGTGGTCGGGGTCGAGCGGGTCGTTCCAGTTGGGGTCCGCGACGCGGAGATACCGGCCGCTGCGCGCGACGTGTCGTCGTCTCACGCGGTCTGCGCGGGATCGAACGAGGCGCGGACCAGCGCCAGCAGCTCGTCGTGGCGGTCTGCCGCGATCATCTCGAGCATGGTGAGCCCGCCGTAGGCGGCGGCGGGGCGGCGCGCGATGCCGGAAACGCGCTCGACCTTGAGCTTGCGGGCCAGGAGGTCGGCCAGGGACGCGACCGTCGCGACCTTCGCCATGCGCGAGGACGGGATGCCGGCGGTGCGCCACTGCGAGATCGCCTGGCGCCGCACGCCGAAGATCGCGCCGAGCTCGGTCTCGCTCAGGTCGAAGGTCTGGGCGGCCGCGTCGAGCGGGGTCGTGGGCGCCGCGATCTCCTGGCGGACGGCGGCGAGGAACGACAGCATCGCGGCGTCGTCGACATCCCAGTGCGCGGTGCCCGCGTGCGTCGGGAGGGTGAGGATGTCGGTGTCGGGCAGGGTGGCACGGACGCGGGCGACCAGATCCAGTGCGAGCCCGTCGGCGGGACCGTAGGCGCCGACCCACTTCGAGAAGACGGCGCCGGCTGCGCCCTCGTCGAGCGCGGCGAGCGGCGCGCGGGCCGGGCGGCCTTCGACATCGGCGACCAGCAGGTTGCCGTCGGCGTCCTTCATCACGATGTCGGGCCGTGCCGCGTGCGTCGCGGCGAGGACGTCGGCGGTGAGCTCGCGATAGCGACGGACGTAGTCGCGCACGGCGGGGCGGCTGCCCTGCAATGCCCGACGCGCGGCGCTCGCCAACTGCCGTACGTCGGCGTCCGGGACGAGGCGCTCGATGGCGGAGAGCACGTCATCGACACCTTGGGCGTGAAGGGCGGTCTCGGTTGCCTGGGCCTGGTTCTGCGTGAGCGTGGCCATAGAACCACCGTACCGCAAGCAAAACGCAATCGCAAGCGATCCGCAAGGCGCTCGAGACGTCTGCACCGCGGTCTCGCGCTCCGGCGATAACCTGGGCCGTTGATGCTGACCGCGACCGACCGCAGCACCGCGCCCGTCCGGCGCGTCCGGATCCTGACCGCCGGGGGCACCATCGCGATGATGGGCGAAGGCGGTGCCACGCCGGAGCTGGACGCCGAGGCGCTGGTCGCCAGCGTCCCGGGCCTGCAGGTGTTCCCGGACCTCGAGGCGATCACGGTCCTCAACAAGCCCTCGGCGCACCTGACGCTCGAGGATCAGCTGCGGATCTGTCGCGCCGCGCGCGACGCCGCTCGGCGCGGCATCGGCGTCGTCGTCACCCACGGCACCGACGTCCTGGAGGAGACCGCGATGCTCTGCGACGTCCTGCACGACGCCGACGCGCCGATCGTCTTCACCGGTGCGATCCGCCCGGCCAGCGCCGCCGGCGCCGACGGCCCCGCCAACCTCGTCGACGCCGTCAGCGTCGCGGCGAGCGCGCCCGCCGCCGGGATGGGCGTCCTGGTCGTCTTCGGCGGTGAGATCCACCACGCGCGCTGCGCGCGCAAGACCGACACGACGTCACTGGTCGCGTTCTCCTCGCCCCAGACCGGCCCGCTGGGCCGCGTCACCGAGGGCCATCCGACGATCTGGTCACGGATCCCGCGCAACCCGCCGCTGGACCCGCCGTCGCTGGAGAAGCGCGTGCACATCGTGCCCTCCTCCTCGGGTGACGACGGCACGCTCGCGCGCGCCGCGCTGGGCACCGAGCCCGACGGCATCGTCCTGGGCACGCTCGGCGCCGGTCACCTGACGCCTGCGCTGCTGGAGATCTGGGCCGAGGCCGCCCGCGAGATCCCGATCGTCGCCTACTGCCGCCCCGAGCGCGGCGTCGTCCTCAACGCGACCTACGGCTATGCCGGGTCCGAGCGTGACCTGCGCGGCACGAAGATCATTCCGGCCGGCTTCCTGTCGCCACAGGCGATCCGGATGAAGCTGCTGGCGTGCCTGTCGGCGGGGCTGGACGTCGAAGAGACGCGCTGGGCCTTCTCGCAGGATGATGGGTAGCCCGGGGCCAAGTTAGGGTGCGCGCATGCGCGCCCTCCAGATCATCGAGCTGACCGGACCCGACACGGCGTTGAAGATCGTCGACGTCCCGGAGCCCGAGCCGTCGCACTTCATGACGCCGGGCAGCGGCGTCCTCGTCGACGTCGAGGTCGCCGGCGTCTCGTTCCCCGAGGTGCTGCAGACCCGGGGTGAGTACCAGGTCAAGCCGCCGCTGCCGTTCATCCCCGGCAGCGAGGTCGGCGGCATCGTGCGCAGCGCGCCGGAGGGCGCTGCGGTGCAGACGGGCGATCGCGTTGCGGCGTTCTGCATGCTCGGGGGCTTCGCGGAGGTCGTCGTCGCGCCCGAGTTCATGACCTTCAAGCTGCCTGACGCGCTGGACCTCGCCCAGGGCGCGGCGTTGATCCTCAACTACCACACGGCCTACTTCGCGCTGAAGCTGCGCGGCCGTCTCGCCGAAGGGGAGACCGTGCTCGTGCACGGCGCGGCCGGCGGTGTCGGCACGGCGGCGCTGCAGGTCGCCAAGGGCCTGGGCGCCAAGACGATCGCGGTCGTCTCCAGCGACGAGAAGGAGTCGGTCGCGCGCGATGCGGGCGCCGACGAGGTCGTGCGCTCGACCGGCGCCTGGAAGGACGAGGCCAAGGAGCTGTCGGGTGGTGGCGTCGACCTCGTCCTGGACCCGGTCGGCGGCGATCGCTTCACCGACTCGCTGCGGTCGCTGCGCGAGGGCGGCCGGATCGTCGTGGTCGGCTTCACCGGTGGCTCGATCCCCGAGGTGAAGGTCAACCGGTTGTTGTTGAACAACACCGAGGTCATCGGCGCGGGCTGGGGCGCCTACATCATGTCCAAGCCCGACGTGACCCGCGCGATCGGCGCGGCACTCGACGAGCTGATCGCCGCCGGGTTCGTGGCGCCGGTCATCGGTCAGCGCTTCCCGCTGGACCGGGCCGCCGATGCCTTGAAGGTCATCGACGGCCGCGGCGCGGTCGGGAAGGTCGTGCTGGACGTGCGGTCGGGGTCCTAGACCTCGACGAGGACGGGCGCTTCGGCGGGCGTTTGAGCATCGCCTGGGGTCTCGGGCGCCTGCGGCTTGCTGCGCGGGAGCATCAGCGCCGGGATGGTGGCGAGCGCGATGATGCCCGCCGCCCACCAGAACGTGTTGCCGAAGGCGTCGGCGACTGCCGGCGCGATCTGCGCTTGCTCGGCCGCCGGCACCGAGTGCGCGGCGGCGAGCCCGCTGCCGTCGGAGGCCGGGATGGCGCTGGTCAGCTGATGGGTCAGCACGACCGAGAGCAGGGCGGTGCCGATCGAGCCGCCGACGCGCTGGATGATGTTCAGCGCCGTCGTCGCGCGGGCCAGCTGCTCGTGGCGCAGCGTCTGGTAGGCCGCGCTCATCGCGGGCATCATCGACGCGCCCATGCCCAACCCCATCAGGAACTGGCAGCTGCCCAAGAACCAGAACGAGGTGTCGGCCCCGACCTGCGTGAAGCCGACCATGGCGGTGAAGAGCAGCGTCAGGCCGCCGAGGACGATCTTGCCGGGCCCCGTCTCATCGGTCAGCTTGCCAGCGATCGGCATCATGATCGCCGCGCCGAGACCCTGGGGTGCGAGCAGCAGGCCGGCGTCCAGCGCCGACTGGCCGCGGACCACCTGGTAGTAGAGCGGGATCATGAACATCGCGCCGAACATCCCGGCGGCGAACGAGAACGTCGTCGCCGATGCCGCGCTCATGGCCCGGACCTTGAACAGCTTCACATCGATCAGCGGCCATGCGTGGCGCGCGGCGTGGAAGATGAACGTCCCGATCAGGAGCGCGCCGGCGAGCATCGGCAGCCACGCCTTGGTGGCGCCGAGGCCGCCCGACGACGACGTCTCGGCCAGGCCGTAGACGAAGGCCGCCAGACCGGGGGAGAGCAGCACGAGGCCGAGCCAGTCCAGACGCTGGTGGGCCGCCGGCTTGTCACGCGGCAGCAACCTGGCGGCCGCGGCGAGCGCGACCGCACCGATCGGCAGGTTGACGTAGAAGATCCAGCGCCAGGAGACGTCGTCGACCAGCCAGCCGCCGAGGATCGGCCCGATGATCGGGCCCATCAGCATCGGCACGCCGACGATCCCCATCACGCGACCCATGCGCTGCGGGCCGGCGGCCTGGGACAGGATCGTCATGCCCGCGGGCATGATCATGCCGCCGCCGAGGCCCTGCAGGATGCGGAAGCCGATCAGCGACTCGGCCGACCACGCCATGCCCGACAGGGCCGAGCCGGCGAGGAAGAGGCCGATCGAGATCATGTACAAGCGCTTGGTGCCGAAGCGATCCGCGGCCCAGCCGGTGAGCGGGATCACGGTGGCGAGCGCGAGCATGTAGCCCGTCGAGACCCACTGGATCGTGGCCAAGGACGTGTTGAAGTCCTTGGACAGGGTGTTGATCGCGACGTTGACGATCGTCGTGTCGAGGATCGACATGAACGTGCCGAGCACGACGACGGCCGAGATGCTGATGAGCGCGCGGTCGAAGACCTTTGCACGCGGGGTTGCTGCGGGTTCCGGGGAGGTGGAGGTCATGCGGGTTCCTCGGCGCGTGGGGACGCGCAATCGGGGCTGGCGGGGTTTTGGAGGAGGAGCGGGGTCAGTGCGGTGCTCAGCGCTGCGCGCTGCTGGGGATCAAGGCGCTCGACGACGCGCGTCAGGCCTTTCAGGCGTGCGGCGGTGATGCGGGCGACGGCGTCGGATCCGACGGCGGTCAGCGTCAGGCGCTTGACGCGCCGGTCGCTCTCGTCGTCGCGTCGGGAGACCATCCCGGCGCGGACCATGGCGTCGACCGCGCGGCCGGCGGCCGCGGGGGAGAGGCCGACGAAGTGCGCGAGCTCGGACGGCGTGAGCTCGCGCTCGCTGCCGTCGAGGATGTGCAGGATCTTGAGCTGGGTCATCGAGAGGTCGAACTCCTCGACGACCTGGAAGACCTCGGCCTGGGACGTGCGCATCGTGGCAGCCAGGAACCGTGCGATCTCGTCGGCCAGCTGCTCTGCGGAGACGTCCGTCGTGTGCATCGGCGGAAATAGTAACGCAGACGCAAAGATCGCGCAGACGGCTGTCATTGCGCAGACGTCACATAGTTCTGTTCGCATAGGCTGCCGCGCATGCCCACCCTGGATCGCGACGGCGATGTCTACGTGCTGAACCTCGGCGACGACGAGAACCGCTTCAACCCCGACTGGGTCGACGCGGTCTCCGCGCTGCTCGACGAGGTCACAGCCGCTCCGGAGCCGCGCGCGCTGGTCACGACCGCCACGGGCAAGATCTGGTCCAACGGGCTCGACCTCGAGTGGATGGGGGCCAACACCGGCGAGGTGCCGGCGTTCGTCCCGCGCGTGCACGCGCTCTTCGGCCAGATGCTGGGGCTGCCGGTGCCGACGGTCGCGGCGATCCAAGGACATTGCTTTGCCGCGGGGGCGATGCTCGCGGTCGCTCATGACTTCCGGGTCATGCGTGCCGACCGGGGCTACTTCTGCCTGCCGGAGGTCGACATCCACATTCCCTTCACGCCGCCGATGGCGGCGCTGATCCAGGCGCGGCTGTCGAAGGCGACGGCGCATGAGGCGATGACGACCGGCCGTCGCTACGGCGGTGCCGACGCGGCGGCGGCGGGGATCGTCGACGCCGCGGTCTCCGAGGATCGCGTCTTGGCCGAGGCCGTCGAGCGCGCGGGCGCGCTGGCCGCCAAGCACGGGCCGACGCTCGGCGCGATCAAGGCGGGGATGTACACCGAGACGCTGGCGCTGCTGGGCGACCTCACGCCGATCGCGTTTGGCTGACGATGCCCTGACCGCGCTGCGCGTGTCGCTCGCCGAGCGGCTGAGCGCGCTGCGGGAGGTGCCGGAGGGCGAGCTGCCGCCGGCGCTGCTGGACGTGGTGGTCCAGCGGTTCGACGTCTCGTCGGAGGAGCTGGTGCTGGCGCTCCCGCGCGACTGGGAGCAGCTGCGCCACGAGGAGGGCGGTGCAGGACGGCCGGTGCCCTATTGGGCACGGCCGTGGCCGAGCGGGCTGGCGCTGGCGGCGTCGCTGGTCGACGAGCCGGTGGCCGTCGGCGCGCGGGTCCTGGAGCTCGGCTGCGGGCTGGGGGCGCCGAGCATCGTGGCGGCGCGGACGGGCGCCGCGGTCCTGACCACCGATGGCGCGGCCGATGCGGTCGCCTTCGCCGCTCATGCGCTGGCGCTCAACGAGGTCGTCGCCGATGTGGCCGTCGTGGACTGGGCCGCGCACGGCGAGGCGCTCGTGGATCTCGGGCCCTTCGACGTGGTCCTGGCCGCGGACGTGCTCTACACACGGGCGAACGTCGAGACCGCCTTGCGCCTCTGGTCGCAGCTGCTGGCCGACGACGGCGTGCTGCGGCTCGCCGATCCGCAGCGAGCCGGGACGCGCGACTTCCTCGCCGCCGCGCGGGGCACGTTCGGCGTGGTGTCACAACGGCAGGACGATGGCGTTGCGCTGCACGTGCTGCGCCCGCTGCGAGGTGGCGGCGCGTGAGGCCTGACGTCCGGCCGGTCGCTCGCTGCTGGTCGAGCTGTCGGGCACAGTGCCGGTCAACTCGACCAGCACTGTCCTGGGACGAGGGCGGTGTGCATTCATGAGCGGCCTCGTCGGCGTGCTGCTGTCTGGGCTGCGTTCGTCGTGGGAGCGATCGTGAGCGTCGTTGGCGTTCTGCTTGCTGCAGGCGCCGGGTCGCGCTTCGGTGGCGATGGGGTGACCAAGGTGCTCGCGCCGTTTCGCGGGCGGCCACTGCTGACGTGGCCGTTGACCGCGCTACGCGACGGCGGAGTCGATCGGGTCGTGGTGGTCCTCGGTGCGCGGGCCGACGAGGTGGAGGCCGGCGCGGAACTTGGTGCGGCGCAGGTCGTTCGCTGCGCGGAGTGGTCGGAGGGACTGAGCGTGTCGCTCCGCACGGGCGTCCAGGCCGCGAGCGATCGGTCCGGGTCGGCTGGTGTCCCCATAGCGGACACGACACGACCCGGACCGACGGCCGATGGCGGTGCGGACGCCGTCGTCATCGCCTTGGCCGATCAACCACTTCTGGACGCGCGCGCCGTCGCGCGGCTGATCGCGGTGCGGGAGCCGTCGCGGTTCGACGCGCTCCGCGCGACCTACGCCTGCGTGCCGGGTCACCCGACGCTGCTGGAGTCCTCGATGTTCGAGGCCGTCGAGAACCTACGCGGCGACGCCGGGGCGCGTGCGCTTCTCGACGATCCCGCGACACGCGTCGGCCTCATCGCCTGCGACGGCCTCGGCCGTCCCGATGACGTCGACACACCCGAGGCGCTCGCGCGCCTCGCGGCCCTCGGCTGAGCGTCCCCACGGCAACGCCCGTGCACCGGTCGCGTTGAGCCGGGGACATCCTGGTCCACGCACCCCGCGGTCAGGGGCGCAACGCGGTCCTCGCCACTGACGGCGCGGCCGACGCTGTGGCCTTCGCGGCTCTGTCACGAAACCGCGATGGGCGTCGATCGTTGCCCGGCGATCGTCACGCCGGAGTGCCGTCGCGCCGCAGCACGCGGCCGATCGGCTCGCCGACGAGCCGGCCGTCGCGGGCAATGGTCGTGCCGCGCAGCAGCGTGCAGACGACGCGGCCACGGAGCGTGCGACCGGCGAACGGGCTGAGGCGATGGCGATCGAGGAGGTCCTCGCGGGTGATCGTCCACTCCTGCGCGGGGTCGAGCAGGAGGAGGTCCGCGTCGGCACCGACGGCCACCGCGCCCTTGGCCGGCGCCAAGCCGAAACGCGCCGCGGGCGCGCCGGCGGTCAGCGTCGCGAGGCGGGAGACGTCGAGCCCGCGCGCGACCACGCCCGAGTCATACAACAACGCCACGAGCGTCTGAGCGCCCGCGATGCCGCCCCAGGCCGCGAAGTGGTCGGTGCCCGTCTCCTTCAGCGCCGCGGGGGAGGGCGAGTGGTCGGTGGCAACGAGGTCGATGTCGCCGCCGAGCAGGCGCTCCCACAGCTCCTCGACGACTTCCGCCGGTCGCAACGGTGGCGCGCACTTGGCGGCAGCGCCGAGCCGCTCGGCGACATCGCCATCGAGCACGAGGTAGTGCGGGCAGGTCTCGCAGGTCACGTTGATGCCCCGCGCTCGCGCCTCGGCGATCCGCGCCACGCCGTGGCCGCTGCTGACGTGCACGATGTGCAGGGCACAGCCGGTCTCGGCGGCGAAGAGGATTGCGCGCTCGATCGCCTCGACCTCGGCGACGACGGGCCGCGATGCGAGGTAGTCGCGGACACCCGTGCGTCCGGCGGCGCGCGCCCGCGCCGCGAGCCGGCTCGTCAGCACGTCGCTCTCGGCATGGACGGCCACCGGCAGGCCGAGCTTCGCCGCGCGGGCCATGCCCTCCAGCAGCGTGAGGTCGTCGGCCGCGGCGAACTCCGCGACACCGCTGGCCGACATGAAGGCCTTGAAGCCGACGACGCCGGCGTCGGCCAGCTCGTCCAGGCGATCGAGCGGGCCGGGGACCAGACCACCCCAGAGCGCCATGTCGACCCGTGTGATCCCGCGCGCAGCGGCGACCTTTGCGGCGAACGCCGCGCCGTCGACCGTCGGCGGGATCGCGTTGAGCGGCATGTCGATCGCCGTCGTCGTCCCGCCGGCGGCCAGCGCCGCGGTGCCGGTGGCAAAGCCCTCCCAGTCGGCACGGCCCGGATCGTTGAGGTGGACGTGCGCGTCCACGGCACCCGGGAGCACGAGCAGCCCGGCGGCGTCGAGCACTTCGGCGCCGTCACCTGCAAGCTCGGGCTCCAGTGCGACGATCCGCCCGTCAACCACACCAACATCGAGCGCGGTCGGCGCCCCATCGGCGACGACCTGACCGCCACGGATAACGAGGTCGAACGTCACGGCGTGCTCGCCGCGTCACTCGTCAGCCCGCGCACGAAGGCGTACAACACGTCGAGCGCGACGCTCGCGTCGGCCGGCGTGACCGCCTCGGCCGGGTTGTGGCTCAGCCCGCCGGTGCAGCGCACGAACAGCATCGCGATCGGGCAGAGCGCCGACAGCGCGACCCCGTCGTGACCGGCGCCGGAAGCCAGGCGCACGTCGGGCAGCCCGAGCCCACCCGCAGCGGTGGCCAGACGCTCGGTGAGCGTCGCGTCGACCGCGATCGCCGCGTTGTCGAGGCGCACGTCCCACGCCATGTCGAGCTCGCGCGCCGCCGCGATCGCCACGGCTCGTTCCCGGAGTTCCTCGACGGCGCGATGGCGGACATGATCGTCGGCATGGCGCACGTCGAGAAAGGCGATTGCCCCGCCCGGCACCACGTTCGGCGCCCCCGGCAGCACGCTCAGCTGCCCGACCGTCGCCAGCAGCCCGTCGGTCTCCCGCGCCGCCGCCTCACAGGCCAACACCAGCTCCGCGACCGCCGGCGCCGCATCGCGGCGCAGCGCCATCGGGACCGTCCCCGCGTGGCCGGCCAGCCCGGTGAACCGGACCTCCGCGCGCGTGGCGCCCGCGATCCCCGTCACGACGCCGACCGGCGCGCCGCGCTCCTCCAGCACGGGTCCCTGCTCCATGTGGACCTCGACGTAGCCGAGCAGCTCGTCGCCGCGTCGCGACGCGCTGCCGCTCGCACCGGGGAGCGATCCGGGGTCGCCGCCGAACGAGCGCAACGCGGTCCGGACGCTCACCCCGTCGTCGTCGAGCGCCTCCAGGAGCGACGGCTCGAAGGTCCCGGCGACCGCGCGGCTGCCGAGGTACGCGGTCCCGAAGCGCAAGCCCTCCTCGTCGGCGAAGCCGAGCACGTCGAGGGCGAACGGCAGCGCGATGCCCTCCTCGCGCAGCCGTTGCACGAGCGTGATCGCGGTGATGACGCCGAGCGGCCCGTCGAAGGCGCCGGCGTCCCGGACGGTGTCCAGGTGCGACCCCAACAACAAGGTCCCGGCAAGCGCCGAGGTCCCCGGTCGTCGCCCGACGAGGTTCCCGGCGGCGTCCATGCGCACTGTCATCCCGGCCTCGCGCATCCAGGACCCGACGATCGCGTTGGCGCGCGCCATCGTTGGCGTCGCGAAGCGCCGCGTCAGGCGCCCCGCTCCTCGCTGACCCCGGCCAGCTCCCGGCAGCGCTCGACGATCTGGTCGCCGAAGTCCACTATGAGCCGCGATAGGTCGAGTACGACCAGGGCGTGACGAGCAGCGGCACGTGGTGGTCGGCACGCGCGTCGGCAATCCCGAAGCGCACGGGCACGACGTCGAGGAAGGGTGGATCGGCGGTGGTGGCGGTGCCCGCGAAGTACGCACCCACGGCGAAGCGCAGCTCGTAGACGCCGACTTCCAGCGAGCCCGGGGCCACCAGCGGCGCGTCGGTGCGCCCGTCGTCGTTGGTGACGACCGCCGCGATCCGCACCTCGTCGCGCCACAGCTCGATCCGGACGCCGGGCGCCGGCCGCCCTTGCGCGACGTCGAGCACATGGGTGGTCAGCGCACCGGTCATGGCGGCCATTGAACCACCTGGCCGCGCCGGCTCACCGCTCGACGCGGTAGTGCAGGTGCGCCACGCCGTTGGCGAAGCGGCGCTCGTCGAGCAGCGCGAGTTGGAGGCGTACGCCATCGGGCAGGGCGGGCTTGCCGCCGCCGACGACGACGGGCGAGAGGAACAGGTGAAGCTCGTCGACCAGCCCGGCCCGGAACGCCTCGGCGGCGAGGGCGGACCCGCTGACGGAGATGTCGCGCTCCGCGGTCGCCTTGCGCTGCCGGATCGCCTCTGGGTCGAAGCTGCGCTCGATCTGCGTCCGGGCGCTGGAGGAATCTGTCAGCGTGGTCGAGTACACCACCTTGTCTGCTTCCTGCCAGACCCGCGCGTAGTCGTGGACCACGGCGTCGTCGGCCGCGCCGCTGGTCGGCGCGGTCTCCCAGTAGACCATGGTCTCGTACATGCGACGGCCGTAGAGGTAGGTGCCGATCGTTCGCTCGAGGTCGTTGACGAAGGCGTGCACCTCGTGGTCGGGCGCCGACCAGTCAAAGGAGCCGTCGGCGTCCTCGATGTAGCCGTCGAGGGACGTGATCGCGGCGTAGACGAGTTTGGCCATGGGGTTGATTGTGCCTCAGCGATCGAGCACGAGCGTGATGAGGCCATATGCGGGAAAGGCCGACGTGTAGGTCTTGCGCAACGGCTCGGCATCGGCAGCGCCCGGGACGGGGTCGAAGGTGTGGTTCTCGCTCCGGAACGAGATCTGGGAGAGCGCCGGGAACGCCGCGAGGATCCGCGTGCCCATCTCGTGGACGAGATGCTGGATCGACTCCGAGACGAACTCGTCGAAGGTGGACAGCACCAGCGCCGTCACGTCCTCTGGCGCGACGCGGGCGTCGCCGAGCGCGTCGGCTGCCGTGCGGTAACGCCAGTGCACGTCGAGGTGGATGAACAGCGGCCGGTCACTGCGCTCGGGCAGGGTGGTGTCGTCGTCGCGGGCGAACTTGGTGAACGCCGACCCGGTGGTCTTCAGCAGTCGTAGCCCGACATGCCCGGCGCGGTGATCGACCAGCGCGATCTCCTCACCGGCCTGCGACAGCTCGATCTCCACGACGTCGTGGTTGCCGTCGACGAGTCGGTGCAGTCGGCCGGACTCGGCAACCCATGGCTGCTGCACCGCCCACAGCCGCAGCCCCTCCATCTCCGGATAGGTCGCGAGGAAGCCGCGACCCAAGTCGTACAACAAGCCATCCAGCGTCGTGCCGTCGTACTCGTGGGCGCGGCGCAGGATGACGTTCTTCATGGTGTCGGTCGCCACGACCGCCGAGTTGTCGCCTTCGGTGTAGGCGGCCAGGAAGCCCTGGCCCAGGACCTCCATGCTGATGTCGGCGGCCAGCAAGCGCTCGCCGCGAACCAACTGGACCGGCACCGAGAGCTTGCCGTAAGAGATGCGGGCGTCGGTCACGCGGGTGTCCCTCCGGGAACGTCGTCGGTGCTGAGATCGGCCAGGCGCAGCGCCGCGATCTTCGCGATCTCGCCCAGCGCCGTGTGCTCCTCGGCGTCGGGGTCGTGCGTCAGCCGCTCGGTGGCGGCGGCGATGATCGAGTCCGCGGTGTGCTCGCGGGCGCAGATGACGAAGGGAAAGCCGAAGCGCTCGCGGTAGGCGGCGGTCAGCTCGAGGAGGTGTGCGTGCTGCTCGGGCGTGAGCCGGTCGAGCCCTGCCGCGGCCTGCTCGCGCGTGGACTCCGGGGTCAGCGTGCCCGCGATCGCGGCCTTGCTGGCGAGGTCGGGATGCGCGCGGATGAGGTCGTGACGGGCTGCGCGTGGGGCGCCGTCGACGACGGCCACCATCGCTGCGTGCAAGGCGGCGGCGCTCGCGTACGGCCCGCCCTCCCAAGCGGCTGCCGCGATCCACGGCGACGCCTCGAAGATCCCACCGAAGCGCGCCACGAAGGCGTCTCGGTCCGTCATCCGGACAGCACGGTAGTCGGTTGCCGGCGGACGCCGCAATGGGGCAGACGGAGGCCGCGCGCCGAGGCGCCTTGGATGTCGTCCGCGTGTCTGCCTGGCTGCGTGCGTGCAGTACATTCCGCCTCATCGTCCATCGACGCCTTGGTCAGGTGAGGATCGCTTCCTGACCGTTCTGCAACCACGCACCCTCGACGACGCCCTCGCGGCCCGTGCCGCGCATCCCGACGCGACCGTCGTGGCCGGTGGGACCGGCGTGCTCGTCGACCTCAACCGCGGGGTCGAGCCGGTTGCCCTGATCGACCTCTCCCGCGTTGCGGGCCTGCGTGACGCCAGACGGGACGGCGACACCGTCCGTCTCGGTGCGTGCGTGACCTACACCGACGTGCTCGAGCACCACGCCGGTGAGCTGCCCGGCCTCGCGGCTGCGGCTCGCACCGTCGCCTCGCGCCAGGTCCGCAACCGCGCGACGCTCGTCGGCGCGCTCGTGATCGGGGACCCGTCCGGTGACGCGCTCGCCGCCCTCGGCGCCGCCGAGGCTCGCGTCGAGATCCGCGGCCCGCGCGGCCCGCGCACCGTCGCCGCCGATGCGTTCATCACCGCGCCCGGCGCCTGCGATCTGCAGCCCGACGAACTGGTCACCGCGCTGCTGGTGCCCGTCGCCGACGGCCCGGTCGCCTACGCCAAGGCGGGCGCGCGGAACGCGATGGCGCGGGCGGTCTGCGCGGTGGCGATCGCGCTGCACCCCGCGCATCGCAAAGTGACGGCCTGCGTCGTCGGTGCCGCGCCGACCGCGATCCGCCCGACCGTCGCCGAGGCACTGGTCGCCGCGTCGTGGGATGCGCTCGACGACCCGGCGACCGCTGAGCGCTTCGGCGCGCTCGTCGCCGCGGCGGTTGACCCGATCCCCGACGCGCGTGGCTCGGCCGCCTACCGGCGCCACATCGCAGGTGTGCTGGCTGCGCGCGCGCTGCGGCGGGCGGTGGCCGAGGTGGTGATCGCACCGTGAGGCTTACCGTCAACGGCACGCCGCATGAGGTCGACGATGCCCACGGCGGCCAGAGCCTGCTGCGGGTCCTGCGCGACGTCCTGCAGATCACCAGCGCCAAGAACGCCTGTGAGCAGGGCGAGTGCGGCTCCTGCACGGTCGCGATCGACGGCGAGATCGCGTGCGCCTGCCTCGTCCTCGCGGCGCAGGCCGACGGGGCGCGCGTGGAGACCGCGGCGTCGCTCGCCTCGCCCGAGGACGGCGCGTTGCATCCGCTCCAGGAGGCGTTTCTGCGCGCGGGCGCGGTGCAGTGCGGCTTCTGCACGCCGGGGCTGATCGTCGCCGCGCGCGACCTGCTCGCGCGCAACCCGGACCCGAGCGAGGCCGACATCCGCGAGGGGCTCAACGGCAACCTCTGTCGCTGCACGGGCTACCAGAAGATCATCGAGGCGGTGCGGCTGGCCGCGCGGGAGGGGCCGGCATGACCGTCATCGTGGTGGAGGGCTGCGCGATTGCGACCGTCGACGACGCGGCGACCGAGATCGCCGACGGCCACCTCGTCATCGAGGACGACCGCCTCACCGTTGTGGGATCCGGACCGGCCCCGGCTGCCGACCGCGAGCGCGCGACACGGCGCCTCGACGGCGCCGGCAAGCTCGCCACGCCCGGGCTGGTCAACTGTCACCACCACCTCTACCAGTGGGCCACGCGCGGCTACGCGCAGCAGGCCACGCTGTTCGAGTGGCTGGTCGCGCTCTACCCGGTCTGGCAGCACATCGACGGTGCCGTCGTCGCCGCGACCGCGCGCGCCGGGCTCGCGTCGCTGGCACGCTCGGGCTGCACGACGTCCACCGACCACCACTACATCTTCCCGCGCCAGGCGGGCGATCTGCTGGCCGTCGAGATCGACGCCGCGCGGGCGATCGGGCTGCGCTTCCATCCCTGTCGTGGCGCGATGGACCTCGGCGTCAGCGCCGGTGGGCTGCCGCCCGACGACGTCGTCGAGGACCGTGACGCGATCCTCGACGCCTGCGCCGTGGCGATCGACCGCCATCACGATCCGGCGCCGGGTGCTCGGGTACGAATTGCGCTTGCGCCGACGTCGCCCTTCAGCGTGACCGAGGAGCTGATGCGCGAGACGGCGGAGCTGGCGCGTGCCCGTCGCGTGCGGCTCCACACCCACCTGGCTGAGACCGACGACGAGGAGCGCTTCTGCCTGGAGCGCTTCGGCGTGCGGCCGCTGCAGTACCTGGACAACTTGGGCTGGCTCGGCGACGACGTGTGGCTCGCGCACTGCGTGCATCTCAACCACGACGAGACGGTGCGGATGGGTGCGACCGGCACCGGCGTCGCGCACTGCCCGACCTCCAACGGCCGGCTCGGCGCGGGGATCGCGCCGGTCCCGGCGCTGCTGGCCGCCGGTGCGCCGGTCGGTCTCGGTGTCGACGGCGCGGCGTCCAACGAGTGCGGGGAGCTGGTCGACGAGCTGCGGGCCGCGATGGTGCTCGCGCGCGCCAAGGCCGGGCCGACCGCGCTGACCGCGCGCCAGGCGCTGGCGATGGCCACGCGCCACGGTGCGCGCTGCCTGGGGCGCGAGGACGAGTTGGGGCACTTGAGCGTCGGTGCGCTGGCCGATATCGCGCTCTGGGACCTGGATGAGGTCGGCTTTGCGGGCATCGACGATCCCGTCGCCGCGCTCGTCTTCGGCCCGACGCGCCCCGTCGACACGCTGCTCGTGGGTGGCGAGATCGTCGTCGAGGATGGTGAGCTGCGGACGGCCGACCCGCTGACGCTCGCGGCCGACCTGCGTCGCGAGAGCGCCCGCATGCGCAAGGCGGCGCCGTCATGAGCGCGGGTCACATCGGCGCGCGGCTGTCTCGCAGTGATGGCCCCGCCAAGGTTGCCGGTGAGTTCTTGTACTCCTCGGACCTTCACGTCGCGGGGATGCTCCACGGCGCGACCGTCCGCAGTCCGCACGCCTCGGCGCTGATCCGGGCGATCGACACGCGGGCGGCGTGCGCGCTGCCCGGCGTCCGGGCGGTCCTGACCCAGGAAGACATCCCGGGGGCCAAGCTCGTCGGCAACGTCATCCGCGACCAGCCGGTGCTCGCGATCGATCGTGTGCGCCATCACGGCGAGGCGGTGGCGATCGTCGCCGCCGACGATCCGGTGACCGCACGCCGCGCCGCCGGCCTGGTCGCCGTCGACTACGAGCCACTGGAGCCGGTGGTCAGCGTGCAGCGTGCGCTGGCCGACGATGCGCCCGCGCTGCATCCGGGTGGCAACTGCCTGCGCAGCGTCCCGATCCTGCGTGGTGATCTGGAGGCGACCGGTGACGTCGTCATCCGTGGCCGTTACGAGGTCGGCGTCCAGGACCAGGCATTCCTCGGGCCGGAGTCCGGGCTGGCGATCCCCGACGGCGACGGTGGGGTCGAGCTCCACGTCGCGACCCAATGGCTGCATGTCGACCGCGACCAGATCGCGGCCGGCCTGAGGCTGCCGGTCGATCGCGTGCACGTGGTCCTGGCCGGCGTCGGTGGTGCGTTCGGTGCGCGCGAGGATCTCTCGATCCAGCTGCACGCCTGCATGCTCGCGCTGCATTGCGGTGCGCCGGTGAAGATGGCCTACCGGCGCGAGGAGTCGTTTGCGGGCGGGCACGTTCACCGCCATCCGGCGTGGATGGAGTACGAGCACCATGCGGATCGGCAAGGCAAGTTGATTGCCGTGCGCGCGCGGCTCTGGCTGGACGGCGGCGCCTATGCGTCGACCTCGCCGGCCGTTGTCGCCAATGCCACCACCTTGGCCGTCGGCCCCTACGCCGTAGACAACGCCGATCTGCTCGGGATCGTCGCCTACACCAACAACACGCCGGCCGGGGCGATGCGCGGCTTCGGCGCCGTGCAGGTCGCGATCGCCTACGAGGCCCAGATGGACCGGCTGGCGGCGGCGGTCGGCCGCGATCCGCTGGACGTGCGGAGGCTGAACGCGCTGCCGCAGGACGGGACGCTGCCCACGGGGCAGGCGGTGCGCGGGCCCGTCGCGACGGTGGCGCTGCTTGACGCGCTGGAGGCCCGGCCGCTTCCTGGCCATGCGACCGATCCTCGGGACCTGCCGGGCAGCAGCTTCGGCGCGACACGCGGCGAGGGCGTCCGGCGCGGCGTCGGATACGCGGCGGGCTTCAAGAACATCGCCTTCTCCGAGGGTGTCGACGACCCCGCCACCGCGCGCGTCCGGCTGATCGCGCGCGCCGGCCGTGCGGTGGCCGAGGTCCACACCGCGGCCGCCGAGGTCGGGCAGGGCGTGCTCGGGGTCCAGGAGCAGATCGCGCGCACTGAGCTGGGGGTCGAGGAAGTGGTGGTCCTCACCGCCGACACCGCGATCGACTCCGCCGGCTCGGCCTCGGCCTCGCGCCTGACGTGGATGATCGGCGGTGCCCTCAAGCTTGCGTGCACGGGGGCGCGGGCCGTGGTGCTGGAGCGCGCGGCGGCGGTGCTCGGTGATCGCGAGACGGCGCTGACGCTGCGCGACGGTGCGATCTGGTCCGGCGACGATCGTGTCCTGGAGCTGGTTGATGTCGTTGGTGGCGAGCCGGTCGAGTGCACCCGCACGTACCGCCACGCGCCGACCGAGCAGCTCGACCGCGAGACCGGGCAGGGCGACTCGCACGCGGGCTTCGCGTTCGTCGCCCACCGGGCGGTGGTCGACGTCGACGTCGAGCTGGGGCTGGCGCGCGTGGTCGAGCTGACATGTGCGCAGGACGTCGGCAAGGCGGTCAACCCCATGGCCTTGGAAGGGCAGATGGAGGGCGGGTCGATCCAAGGGCTTGGCCTCGCGCTGAGCGAGGAGCTGCTGCTCTCCGAGACGGGGCTGGTCGAGACCCGCTCCTTCGGCAGCTATCGGATCCCGACGATCGTCGACGCCGCGCCGGTGCCGTCGATCGTGCTCGAGCTCGGCGATCCCGACACGCCGTACGGGCTGCGTGGAGTGGGGGAGCTGCCGTCGATCTCCTCGACCCCCGCGATCCTCGCCGCTCTGCGGGCGGCGACGGGCCACGCGCTGACGCGGGCACCGGTGCGTCCCGAAGATCTTGTCGTCCATGATGAGGAGGCGCGATGACCGAGCGCTCACGGGGCAGGCTGGGCCATGGCTACACGGTGGTGACGCCGGCCAACCACTACCCGAGCCGACTGCCGGAGTTCGGCGAGCAGCCGGTCGTCAAGCTCGTCACGCCGCGGATGGCGCCGTCGCGGATCGGACAGTACTTGGTGTCCTTGGACGCGGGCGGTGGGACGACCCGTCGCGTCGGCGGCGGCTACGAGCGGTTCTTCTATGTGTTGGACGGCGAGGTGACGCTGACGGCGGCCGCCGGGCGTCGCCGGACGCTGGCCCCCGGGGGCTTCGCCTACCTGCCGTCGGACATGGCCTACGAGTTGCACGTCGGTGACGGTGGTCCGGCGCGCCTGCTGATCGTCAAGCGCCGCTACGAGAGCCATGCGGCCCAAGACGCGCCTGCCGCGCTCTTCGGCCACCGTGACGACGAGCCGTTCGCCGAGACGGCCGTGCCCGGATTCACCCGCCGCGAGCTGCTGCCGGTCGACGATCCGTCCTTCGACTTCGCCATGTCCTTGTTGCGCTTCGATCCCGGCGTCGGTCTCGACAAGATCGAGGTCCACGACGAGGAGCACGGCCTCTGGATGACCGAGGGTGGCGGGACCTACGTGCTCGGCGACGAGCAGCACGAGGTCTGTGCCGAGGACTTCATCTACATGGCGCCCTACTGCCCGCAGGGCTTCACGGCAAGCGCCGACGGCCCGGCCGAGTACCTGCTCTACAAGGACACCTGGCGCGACGGGTTCTGATGGGCTCGCACGCCGGGTAGGCTCGGACCCATGGACGACGACCAGATCCGCACCCGCATCGAGAGCCTCGAGGCGGAGGAGAAGAAGCTCCGCGCCGAGGAGGCCACGGCCGCCGAGACGGGGCACGACGACCTCATCAAGCGCGACGCCGATCGCCTCGCCGCGATCAAGGTCGAGCTCGACCAGCTCTGGGACCTTCTGCGCCAGCGTGAGGCCAAGCGCCGTGCCGGCGAGGATCCCGACACCGCGCAGCTGCGCTCCGCGGGAACCGTCGAGGACTACCTCGGCTGAGGCTCAGCCGCCGGCGAGGCGCTCCAGCGTCCCGGCCAGGACCGCGACGCCCTGATCCAGCTCGTGCGGCGAGGTGTACTCGTCGGGATGGTGGCTGACGCCGTCGCGCGACGGGACGAAGATCATCCCGACGGGGACATGGCGGCCCATGATCATGGCGTCGTGGTAGGCGCCGGAGATCATGCGGCGGTGCGGGAGCCCGAGCGCCTCGCACGCGGCGACCGTCGCGTCGATCATGGCGGGGTCGCAGGCGACGGGCGTATCGGTGACGATCTCCTCGACGTCGATCGTCGAGCCCGGCGCGCGGCGGCGATCGCCGGCGCGGTCGCGACGATCTCGCCGACGACGGCCTCGCGCGCCTGCGCTCGCTGTCGCGGACGTCGACGTCGAGCGCCGCGGTCCCCGGCACGACGTTGATGGCGCCCGGGTATGCACGCACGGTCGCCGACGGTGCCGACCGTCGTGCCGGAGGTCGAGGTCGGTCGCGATCCGCTCGATCGCGACGATCGCCTCGGCCGCACCGACCAGCGCGTCGTGGCGCAGCGCCATCGGCGTCGCGCCTGCGTGCGTCGCCGCGCCCTCGAAGGTCAGCCGGAAGTCGTGCGGCGCGGCGATCGCCTCGACGACGCCGATCGGCTCGCCGTGGGTCTCGAGCACGATCGCCTGCTCGATGTGCAGCTCGACGAGCGCGTGAACGCCGGCCGGGTCGATCGTCGCCTCGGCAAGCCGGTCGGGGTCGAACCCCGCCAGCCGCAGCGCCGAGGCCATCGACACGCCGTCGCGATCGACCAGCCGGTCGAGGTCGGCGCGTGTCAACTCGCCGGCCGCGCAGCGCGAGCCGACGCAGCCGGTCCCGAAGCGTGGCTCCTCACCGGCCCAGGCGATCACCTCGATGCTGCGGCGCGGCGCGAAGCCGGCGGCGCGCAGCGACTCCACCGCCTCGATCGCGCCGAGCACGCCGAGGACGCCGTCGTAGGCACCGGCGTTCAGCGTGGTGTCGACGTGCGATCCGGTCAGCACGTGCGGGCGCGCCGGCCTCCGCGCCGGTCCACGTCCCGAAGAGGTTGCCGACCGCGTCCAGGCGCGGCTCCAGCCCCGCTTCGCGCATCCACGTCATCACGCGCTCGAGCGCGGCGGCGTAGGTCCGCGTGTAGATCTCGCGCGAGATCCCACCGGCGGCGGGATCGTCGTTGTAGGTCGCCAGCTCGGCGATCCGGGCATGCAGGCGGCCGGGCGCGTCGGTCACCCTGCGCAAGCTACCGATGCATGGAGGGCGCGTCGCGCGGGAACTGACCGGGCATGGTTGCGGCATCTGGAGTGCGCCTGGACACGAACGCTCTGGATTTCGCGATCCTCGGCGTCTACTTCGTCGTCGTGCTCGGCGTGGGCTTCGTCGCGCGGCGCTACGTCAAGACGAGCCTGGACTACTTCCTGAGCGGTCGGACGCTCCCGGCCTGGATCACGGGCCTGGCGTTCGTCTCGGCCAACCTCGGCGCGACCGAGATCCTGGGCATGGGCGCCAACGGCGCGCAGTACGGCGTGGCGACGGTCAACTACTACTGGATCGGCGCCGTCCCGGCGATGGTCTTCCTCGGCCTCGTGATGATGCCGTTCTACTACGGTGCCCGCGTGCGGTCGGTGCCCGAGTACCTGTTGATGCGCTTCGACAAGCGCTCGCACCTGTTCAACTCGTGGACCTTCGCGCTGGCGACGGTGCTGATCGCGGGCGTCAACCTGTTCGCGCTGGCGTTGGTGCTGCAGTTGCTGCTCGGCTGGCCGATCCTGCTCGGGATCGTGGTCGCGGCCGGCATCGTGTTGGCCTACATCACGCTCGGCGGCCTCTCCTCGGCGATCTACAACGAGGTTCTGCAGTTCTTCGTGATCATGGCCGCGCTGATCCCGCTGACGATCGTCGGCCTGCACGACGCCGGCGGCTGGGGTGGGCTGAAGGACAAGATCGGCCAGAGCAAGCTCGGCGAGGCCGGGCTGCACGCGCTGCAGGGCACCGATCCCGGACATGTGACCAACCCGATCGGCGCGACCTGGATCGGCATCGTCTTCGGCCTCGGGTTCATCCTGTCCTTCGGCTACTGGACGACGAACTTCGCCGAGGTCCAGCGGGCGCTGTCGGCGCGCGATCTGAGTGCCGGCCAGCGCACGCCGCTGATCGGTGCCTACCCGAAGCTGCTGATCCCGGCGGTCGTCGTGATCCCGGGCATGATCGCGTTGTGGAAGATCCCGAACCTCGGCGGCGGCGATCCTGACCTGGCCTACAACAACGCGATTCCGCTGTTGATGAACGAGTACCTGCCCAACGGCATGCTCGGCATCGCGCTGACGGGGCTGATGGCGTCGTTCATGGCGGGCGTGGCGGCGAACGTCAGCGCGTTCAACACGGTGGTGACGACCGACATCATCGAGCCCTACATCTGGCGCGAGCGCGACGACGCGTTCTACATCCGCGTGGGGCGGTACGTGACGGTCGGCGGTGTCCTGGTGGCAATCGGCACGGCGCTGATCGCCTCGGGCTACCAGAACTTGATGAACTACCTGCAGGCGCTGTTCTCGATCTTCAACGCGCCGCTGTTCGCCACGTTCATCATCGGGATGTTCTGGAAGCGGATGACGTCTGCCGCGGGCCTGTGGGGCCTGGTGGCCGGGACGATCGCGGCGCTGGTGACCTACGTGGGGTACAAGTGGGCGGGCTGGTTCACGTTCGGCTCCGACCTCGACGAGTCGTTCTGGGGCGCGGGCGCGGCCTTTGTGGTGGACGCGGTCGTCACCGTCGCCGTGACGCTCGTGACCAAGCCCAAACCGGTCGAGGAGCTGCAGGGGCTGGTGTGGGGGATGGCCAACGAGGAGGACGCCGCGACAGCCACGGCCCACGACAAGTGGTGGGAGTCGCCCAAGCTGCTGGGCTTCGGGGCGATAGCCCTGGCCGCCATCCTGACCATCATCTTCTTCTAGGAGCCCGTGATGAGTGACCAGGACAGCACGACCGAGCAAGAGACCGGCGCCCGCGAGGCCCAGGCGGCCAACCTCTTCGACCTGCGGCGGATCATCGGCGGGTTGTTCGTGCTCTACGGGATCGTGCTGACGATCGTCGGTCTCGGCGACTCCGACAAGGAGATCGCTAAGGCCGCGGGCCTGCACATCAACCTGATCGCCGGGCTCGGCATGCTGGCGCTCGGGATCTTCTTCATCGCCTGGGCCCTGCTGCGCCCGCTGGGCAAGCAGCTTCAGGAGGAGGAGCGCAAGCGCGCCGAGCGGGGCGGCTCGTAGGGCTCGGCCTCGCGGCCGGCTACTCCTCGATCAGCCGCGCGCCCGCTGAGGGCGTGACCTCGAAGGCGTCGTCAGGCAGCGTCGCGTCGGGCGGGAAGAGCGCGAGGACGTGGCCCCCGAAGCCACCACCGACCATCCGTGCCCCGGCGGCGCCCGCGTCCTTGCAGCGCCGCACGGCGCGCTCGACCGCGTCGGTCGAGGCGTCGAAGCGGTCACGCAGGCTGGCGTGAGAGGCGTCGAGCAGCGGCCCGACCGCCGCGAGGTCGCCCGCCTGCAACGCGGCAACCGTTGCATCGACCCGCGCGTTCTCGCCGAGGACATGCTCGGCGCGGCGGCGCAGGACATCCGAGAGCGTTGCGACCTGCTCGTCCGTCGCCGCGCTCAGCGGATGCACGTCGAGGCGCCACGCGGCCTCTTCACACTCGGACCGGCGCAGGTTGTACTCGTTGGTGGCAAGGGAGTGCTGCTCGCCGGAGTCCACCGTGGCCAGGCGCCAATCGCCGAGCTCAAGGGGAACCGCCCGCGTCTCCATCGTGGCGAAATCGATCCGCAACGCGTTGCCCTTCGTGCCCAGCAGCGAGGCGGTCTGGTCGAGCAGGCCGGTCTGGGCGCCGACCCAGTCGTTCTCGACCCGTGAGCACAGGCGGGCGAGCGCCCGGCGATCGGGCTCCGTCTCGCCGGTGAGCGCGAGCAGCGCGAGGGCGAGGGCGACCTCCAGCGCGGCCGACGACGAGAGTCCCGCGCCCTGGGGCAGCGTTCCGGCGATCTCCAGCCGGGCGGGGACGACAGTGTGCCCGGCGAAGGTCAGCTCGGCGACCACGCCACGCACGAAGGCGCGCCAGCCGGTGTCGCCGTCGCGCGGCGGGTGGGCCAGCGGGAAGGCGTCCTGCGCGCCGTCGTCGATGTCATAGGCGATGGCTTCGAGCCGATCGCCCTCGATCCTCGTGGCGGTCACCATGATGCCGTCGTCGATCGCGAACGGCAGGCTGAGGCCGCCGTTGTAGTCGGTGTGCTCGCCGATGAGGTTCACGCGGCCGGGTCCGAAGGCAGTGATGCGGGTCATGGCTTGATGATGTGGCCGTCCGGCAGGATCGCGGGCCCTGTAACGCTTCCGTCGCCGACTATTTGCACGTTCGCGCCGAAGGTCACATCGCCGTGCACAGTGAGGCCGCTCGCAGCGCGCAGTGACGGCGGCCTGTACGGGAAGCGCCGTTCGAGATCCGCAAGCGACTTGTAGTACTTGGGATCGAGCGTGACGACCGGCGGTGGACCGTCGAAGGTGGGGGAGACGTGGCCGTCGTCATCCAACATGTAGGCGTCGGAGCGGAGGAGCAGCAGGTCGTCGGTCGTCTTGACGGGCGCGAAGCGCGTTCGGGGGACAAGCACGGCGCGGGCGCCGTCGATCGCGCCGATCGCCGCGCCCATCGCGGTCTCGAGCTGGAGCACGGGCGGGCTCGACGGGTCGCGCGGGTCGACGGCCTTGCGGTTGACGATCAGCGGGAGCGCGGGGCCGGCCGGATCGTCGTCGAGGAGCTGTCGAAGCGCGCGAAGGTCGACCCAGAGGTTGTTGGTGTTGTAGAAGCGCCAGCGGTCGACATCGGTGAACGAGTCGTCATCGGGCGGCGCCTGGGCCGTCTCGCGCAGGACGACACGGCCGTCGGTCCGGCGCCGGGCGATGTGACCGCCCTTGCGGTCGGCGGCCGTCCCACGTACGACCTCCATCACGAACGGGATGTCGTGGGCGTCGGCCCAGGCCGGGATCCGCGCATCGACCTCGGCGCCCAGGTTGTCGCTGTTGCTCACGAAGGCCCAGTCGATGCCCGCGTCCAGCAGCGTCGCGAGCATGCCGGAGGCGTGCAGCGACACGTACAGGTCGCCATGGCCGGGCGGGCACCACTCCAGCTCGGGGTCGGCGGGCCAGTCGACAGGGGCGAGGGTGTCGGCACGCAGCTTGGGCTCGCGCGACTGCAGGAAGTCGGGCGGGATGCCGGGCACGGCGAGTTCCGCGGGGAGCGTCTTCAATGTTCGCGCGCGCGTAGAGAAAGAGTCGAGCAGGACGAGCGGGACGCGGGCAGTCCTGTGACGGGCGCGCAGCGCGAGCACCTGGCGGGCGATCACGTCGAGGAACGCGACGCCGGGCTTGACCTCGATCAACGACTTGGGGCCATGGAGGCCCATCGAGGTGCCGAGCCCGCCGTTGAGCTTGATGACGGCGAGGCGATCGAGGATGGCGTTCGGGTCGCTCGTGCCGTCGAGTGCCTCAAGCGTCGGGACATCGTCGACCGGCTCCAGCTCGTCACCGGGCAGCAGACCGGCCTCTGGATCCTGGAGCTGCGCGAAGCGGCGGGCGAATGCGGCCAGGACCGGCTCGCCGGCGCCATCGTCGCGCAGCCGCTGCAGGGCGAGGTCGAGTGCATCGGCGGTCATCTCCACGACGCTACCCGCCGATCGCCTCCGGCTCCCACGCGTAAGCTCCGCGGCGATGACGCCCAAGCAGCTCGCGATCACCTCCGCCGCCACGATCGTGCTCGGCTGCTTGATCGCCGGCATCGGGACGGCGATCTGGCTGGATGCGGTCGGCATCACACTTGGCGGCATCGGCTTCGTCGGCGTGATCTCGGCGGCGTTCTACGCGGTCGGCCAGTCCGAGGACCGCGACCGGGCACGAGAAGAGGCGGCGCGGCACGAGCGCGGCTCCGGCCCATCGAGCTGATCCACGCCGACAGCCAGGCGAGTGCTCGCGATCACCTGTCGCTAGAATCGGCCACCCTCGGCTGGGTAGCTCAGCTGGTTAGAGCGCACGACTCATAATCGTGAGGTCCGGGGTTCGAGTCCCCGCCCAGCTATATAGCTCGTTTGCAGGGCTTTTGGCGCTTTTAGGAGCGTCTCGTGAGGCCCGAAATTCCCCCTGTGCAAACAGGGGTGCAAACACGACGTGCTTGCCGGACACCGCGAGGTGCCGCGCCGTCGGGAGCACATGCCTGCTCCCGATGGTCTGGTCATCGCCGTGCCTGACGCGCTCGTTGACGAGCTGGTCGAACGTGTCGCCGAACGACTCGCTCGACCGGCGGCTGAGCGCTGGGTCGGCGTCGAAGCCGTCGCCGAGCACCTCGGGTGCCGGCGCCAGCGGATCTACGACCTCGTCTCGCGGCGCGGTCACGGTGCCATCCCATTTCGCAAGGACGGCTCGCGGTTGTTGTTCCGGTTGTCTGAGATCGACGCATGGCTCGCGCCGCCGCGACGGTGAGGCCCCTTCGGCTCGTCTCGACTCCAACCCAGGAGATCGAGATGGCTAAGAGCAAGTCCACGCTGGTCCGTACCGATACGCCCGGCGTCTACCGGCGAGGCAAGGCATATGCCTACGTCTACCGCGTCGAAGGTCGGCAGAAGTGGGGCAGCGCGCCGACGCTCGCCGCCGCCCGAAAGGCGAAGCGCCAGGCGGAAGCCGACGCGGATCGCGGGCTGATCGTGGACGTCGAGAACATCAAGTTCGGCGACTACGCCCGGCACTGGATCCTGACCTACCAAGGGCGCACGTCGGGCGGCTTCCGCGAGTCGACCCGCCGCTGGTACCGCCAGGTGCTGGAGCAGCGGATCATCCCGTACTTCGACTCGCGTCGGATCTGCCTCGGCGACATTCGGCCGCGCGACGTCAAGGCGTTCATCGTCTGGCTGCTGGAGCAGGAGGACCCGCGCCGACCCGGCCGCAAGCTCGCGAAGGAGTCGATCCGCCATCACGTGGCGGTGCTCCGTGCGCTCCTGGCCGACGCGACCGAGGAGGACGTCATCCGATCGAATCCGGCGAGCGGCGTCCGCGTGTCGGTGCCGGAGGGGGAGGGCACGGGTCGGCCGCTGGTCGAGGGCAAGAAGGCGATGACGGTCGTGCAGCTGCGGGCGCTGTTGGAGGAGGTCCCGCCGGAGTGGCGGCTGTTCTTCGAGTTCATGGCTCACACCGGGCTGCGCATCGGGGAGATGATCGAAGTGCGGTGGGGTCGGGACCTCGTCGTCGGCGAGGAGCCCGTGTTGCGGGTGCGGTGGCAGTTCGCCGACGGCCAGGTGCGCGAGCCCAAGACGCGCTACGGCAAGCGCGACATCCCGCTGTCGCCGCGCTTGGTGGCGCGGCTCGTGGCTGCCACGGGCGGCGAGCCGGTCGACGGCGAGCTGGTGTTCACCAGCAGCGTCGGCACCCGCGTGGATCGGCGCAACGTCTACAACAACGTCCTCGGACCGGCGGCGAAGCGTGCCGGGCTGCCGTGGGTCACGCTCCATACGTTCCGCCACACCTGCGCCTCGCTGCTGTTCGCACCGGCCGACCGCGGGGGAGGAGGCAAGAACGTCAAGCAGGTCCAGGCCTGGCTCGGCCACCACTCGGCGGCGTTCACGCTCCACCAGTACGTGCATCTGGTCGACGCCGGCATGGGGGAGGCGGACTTCTTCGATGACTTGCTCGCAAGCCAGACCTACATGTGGCTTGCTAGCTCGCATGCTAGCCAACGAGCTTGACAAATCCGCCGCCTCATCCGGTATCATGACAAGCAACATCCTTAACAAGAAAGACCCCCGCGACCGCGCTAACGGCCCGGGGGCATGACCCAAGGAGAGCAAACCTCCAATGAGTGCCCACCAGGGTAGCTACGCCTGCCGTATCACCGTCGACCGCCAGACGGCCGACGTCCTCCGCGAGGAGTCCAAGCTGGTCTTGGTCTTCAACCACGAGACGTTCGAGGACTTCTCGGACTTCACTCCGGTCGATCAGGAGGCGTTGGCAGACATCTTCTGCGACGCCATCGCGGTCATCAAGGCCGTCGGTTGGGAGCCAGAGCCCGACGGCGCCGAGCAGTTCGAGGTCTCGTTGACCGCCGGCCACATCGAGCAGCTCCACAAGCGCCGCGAGGACCGCGACGCGTTCATCTGTGACCTCCTCTATGACCTCGAAGGAGCCGAGACCGACGAGCAGGCCGCCGCGATCGACGCCGAGATCACCACCACCCACCTCGCCACAGAAACACTCGACCGGTTGTTCACCGACTACACCCACGCGACCACGGCATAGACGCAACCAGGCTCAGCGGGCGGCAGCCTTCGCCGCCCGCCCGCCCCGCCGACCCGCTCGCCCGGTCAGACAGCCACCGGCGCGCGACGCAACACCACTCCCTCCGTCGTACCTCCGAACTCTTCGGTCCACCACACCGCAGCCACATTCCGCCGTTGAGCAGCCGAGCGGTAGCTCTACCCGTTCCACGGCGCAACGGGTTGCGGAACGGGTGCCCGACCCATCCCGCCCCTCGCGGTGATGCCCCGACCGGCGGGGTCAGGGGCGCAGCCCCTCTTGGCTGCCCCACCACCGCCGGAGCTACCCGACGAGCTGCGCGGCGTCTAGTGTCGTGATGCGTTAATTCGTGTGCTGGCGGGCATGGTTGTGGCATGCCATCGTTCTCGGTTGTGTCATTAGAGCTTTCGGATGCTGAGCGTGAGCAGTTGGAGTCGTGGTCGCGGCGCCAGACCACGGCCAACGCGCTGGCGCAGCGCTCGCGGATCGTGTTGCTGGCCGGCGACGGGTTGAGCAATGGGCAGGTCGCCGATCGTCTCGGGGTCCATCGCAACACGGTCTCGAAGTGGCGTCGGCGGTTTGCTGCTGAGCGTCTGGACGGGCTGGTCGATGAGCCGCGGCCGGGCCGGCCGCGAACGGTCACCGACTCTCAGGTCGACGCCGTGATCACCAAGACGCTGGAGAGCGCCCCGAGGGACGCGACGCACTGGTCGACGCGCTCGATGGCCAACGAGGTCGGGTTGACGCAGTCGGCGGTGCACAGGATCTGGCGGGCGTTCGGGCTGCAGCCCCATCGGGCCGAGACCTTCAAGCTGTCAAAGGACCCGCAGTTCGTGGCCAAGGTCAGAGACGTGGTCGGCCTCTATCTCAACCCGCCCGAGCGCGCGGTCGTGCTGTGTGTGGATGAGAAGTCCCAGATCCAGGCTCTGGACCGCACCCAGCCGATCCTGCCGATGGCCCCCGGGATCCCCGAGCGCGCCACCCACGACTACAAGCGCCACGGCACCTCGAGCCTTTACGCGGCGTTGGATCTCAGCACCGGCAAGGTCATCGGCCGGCTGCACGCCCGTCATCGCGCGATCGAGTTCAAGAAGTTCCTGCAGACCCTCGACCGTGAGGTCCCGGCCGATCTCGACGTCCATCTCATCCTCGACAACAGCTCCACCCACAAGACGCCGGCGATCAGGAAGTGGTTGTTGACCCACCCCAGGTTCGTCTTGCACTTCACCCCGACCAGCAGCTCGTGGCTGAACCTCGTCGAGCGCTGGTTCGCTGAGCTGACGACCAAGAAGCTGCGGCGTGGCGCGCATCGCTCCACCCACGCGCTCAACACCGACATCAAGGCATGGATGGCCACCTGGAACGAGAACCCCAAGCCCTACGTCTGGACCAAGACCGCCGACCAGATCCTCGAATCCATCACCCGCTACTGCACACAAATTAACGAATCGGGACACTAGCAGGGGTCGGGCCTAGGCGGACGTTCTTGGCGTCCGCAGAGATCTTGATCATGGCACCGTGGCCGAACTGTCGCCTGCCGAAGCCCTGACGGCCTGTGAGCGTGCCCTGCGGCAGTTGTTCTCCAGGGCATACGGGGAAGCGCACGGGCCAGATTGGCTGTCAGACCTTGCAGGCGATGACAAGGTGCAGGAGTGGCGCGATCGTCGCAGTGTCGAACGGCGACGGCGGGAGAAGCGCGGCGTGTTGCAGGTACCGGACGATGAGCTTGCGTACGCCGAGTTCTATGACTTGTGCGCGATCGCCGAGAAGCACTGGCAGCCGTTGGCGCTGGCTCTCGGCAAGCAAGCAGAGACGCTGCCGCTACTGAAGCGCTTTGACAAGCTGCGGAACACGGTTGCGCACAGTCGACCGCTGCTTGGTTTTGAAGCCGATCTGCTCTCTGGCATCGCCGGGGAGATCCGAAACCGGGTGACCAAGTACATGACCGAGCAAGATCCGAGCGGCGACCACTACGCGCGCATCGAGAGCGTGACCGACGGCTATGGGCGCACCGCAACGGGCGTGCCCGGCTCTGGCTCAGAGAGCATCGTCATCACTCCCCGGGTGCTCGTACAGGTAGGCGACGTCATCACGTTCGACTGTGAGGGCCACGACCCGAAGGGCCGGGCTCTGTCCTGGGTGGGCCGGGTGAGTGGCGAGTTGATCTTCAGCCTCGAAGGCGATCGAATCCGGGCAAAGTGGCCGGTCCGTCTGGACCAGGTCGGCGAACAAACAGCCGTGGAGATAAAGCTCGCGTCGGAAAGCCAATACCGCCGACACGGTTTCGGAGGCTCGGACGACAGAGTCGTCTTCGCCTTCACAGTCGAGCCCCCGCCCGATTAGGTCGCGTGTAAGCGCGGATCACCGCCGAGGCTGTTCGTGTCCCGGCGGCTTTGCCTGAGTTGCGAGGCTGGGAGCGGACGTCTCCGACGATTGGGACCGAGGCGGCCTTGGCGGCCCGCCGCTCGCGGGGCGAACGTCTTCGGCGTGTCGAACAGCGGTCATGCCTTCCGCGCATCTTGCCACGTAGCCGGACCGGAAACGGCTGAACCTTTCGGTTCGTCCGGCCGTCGACCTTCTCTGTCATCTGGTACTTGAAGCCGACGCAGAACCCGATGTGCTCGTAGTCGATGGACTCACTCGAGGATCTGCCGGCACCGCCCGATGCCGACGGGCAAGTCCAACTCGGCAAGTATCCGCTCTGCGTTGAGGTCTCGTCGCGGCTCGAAGTCCATGGCGGCGCGGGCGGGGCAGTTGACCTGACGCAATTCCCACGGTCGCAAACGAACTGTGACGGCCGCATCGGTCAGATCAACGTAAGCGGTGCCTGATTTCGGCGAGTTCGACACCCCTCGCAGGCGCTCACCGTAACGGGCATCCCATCTCATTCTGTCGCCGCACGCAGATACGATCTGACAGTGAAGCCGATTTCGGACCAAGAGGTTGTCAAGCTTCTGCCTGCGCTTGCGGAGGCAGCGCGGGCGGATCCTCGAACGGCCGCTCGGTTCGTTCAGCCGCGGACCGGCATTCTCGAGGAGGTCGCGGCTCGGCACCATCAGTTTGTTTTTGGACGTCGCGGGGTCGGTAAGAGCACGTTGCTTCGCAAGATCGAGAGTCTCGGTCCCGACGCTCACGGCGACGTGATATTCGTGGATATTGAGACGCTGCGCGGCCGACCGTATCCGGACGTCTTGATCGAGTTGCTGATCGAGATCCTTGACAAACTCGATGACCGCTTACAGGCGAATAGCGGTCGGCTTCGCCTCGATCGGTCTCGGCGCAAAGCACGCCGACGCGTCGCGGCACTCGCCAACACCATGCGTCGGCTTCTCAAGGAGCCTCAGGTCGCGGAGCGCGTAATTCGGCAGCTTGAGTCGAGCAGCCGGAGCGCTGGGGCAGGACTTGGGCTCGATGTAAAGATCAAGCGTCTTTTCCGCGTTCGGGCGAACGTCGATGCGGACAAAAACTCCCAGCACGAGGAGTCGCGGGAGGCCCGCGTCGAAGAGTCGAAGATGGAAGGGCTTCTCGGTGCTGTTGTCCTCATCCGTGCGGCGCTCAGCGAGGCACAGCAGCACTTGGATGAAGGCGCGATGTTGGTCGTTCTTGACGACTTCTACCACGTGCCTTACGAAGCACAGCCCGATGTTCTGGCTTACCTGCATCAAATCGTCAAGAACCTCGGGATCTATCTGAAGATCTGCGGCGTGAAGCATCGAATTCAGCCGTTCGTCGATGGCAGCCCGCCGAGGGGCTTGCAGCCAGATCAAGATGCGCAGGAGGTATCGCTGGACATCACGCTCGCCCGGTTCACAGCAGCGACGAGCTTCCTCGAAAACGTGCTGGCCGGGATTTGTGAGCCGCTCAACATCAAGATCGGTGATCTCCTCAGCGAAGGTGGCCGCGTCCGTCTTGTGCTCGGGTCTGGTGGTGTTGCTCGCGATTACCTGAACTTGACGCAGAAGGCACTGCGGATCGCGAACGAACGAGAGGCAAATCAGTCGAGGTTGCACAACCGCATCGGCGCCGAGGATGTAAACGAGGCGGCCGCTGATGTGTCTGCGCAGAAGCAGCAGGACCTTCGTCTGGATGCTGCCGAAGATGCCGATCGGCTGCGTGAACGCTTAGCGGATGTCGCCAAGTTCTGTCTTGACGTCAACAACACCAACGTGTTCCTGGTCGAAGGTCCATTGCTGCAAGAGCAGGAGTGGGGCAAAGACATCCAGGCGCTAGCCGATCTCCGCCTGGTCCATGAAATTGGGAACCTTTCTGTCCAGACGGGCAGCTATCGCGGTCGACGCTTTGTGGGCTTCACCCTCGACCTAAGCAACTACACCGGCACCCGGTCTGAACGAATCAAGCAGATCGACTTCTGGACCCCAGCGGGAAAGCAAGAGGCCCGCCGCGCGCGGCTCGTTTACACGCCAGGCGCTTCGGATCGGACTCCCTCGAAGAAGGATGAGGGCGATGACGAAGGCGACACAGTGTTGCCCGGAGAGTGGAATAGGCAGACCGGCATCTACGACTTGCTTCCGGCTGAGACGCCGCCCGCTGCGCAACTCGACGATGAGCAGACGGAACAACCGAACCCGTCATGACCGCCTGGCTTAAAAGCTTGCACTACGATCCAACCGATGGCTGGACGGTTGCGCCGGCCGAACGAAGCTGGATCAGCGACGCTGGTCGTCGCAAGAATGGTAGGCGGGTCTACCGCGCGGACGGTCAGCCTTGGGGCGAGCCGAGTTGGGCTGTCGGGGATGTCGTGGCCCTGTACTTCAGCGGTACGTACAAGATCCCGCTGGTCGTGGAGGTTTTGGCGAAGCCTGTGTTCGATCCCGCGCGTGTTCAGCGCGAGGGACGTCTGAGCCTTAGGCGTGCCGGAGAGGGCGAGCGTTGGCCGTGGCTGACGGAGGTCGTCGGCGTGCTGGAGAAGCCGTTGGCCCAGGCGCCCACGCTCAGTGAGGTTGGTCTCGACCCGACGATTGTGATGCGCCGCACGCGGGCGATCCTTACTCCGGAGACGATGGCTCGAATCGTGCGTCGGCTCACGTGAGCGCCTCACGGCTCGCAGGCATCCTGTTGGCGAAAGCGCCGAGCAGTGCCGTGGACCTGATGCCGGTTGTTCCGGATGCGGCGCCGTTTCATGCAAACATCCGCAAACGCAACCCGTCGAGACGAGCCGAAATCGCCCCCGTCCGGTTACATCAGGAAAGCCCCAATTAGCAGGCGCTTTCGCGCCAGCGCCAACATCGCCGAAATACTCAGGAGCCCCTCATAATCGTGAGGTCCGGGGTTCGAGTCCCCGCCCAGCTATCGGCCGAAAGACCCGCAAACCGCGGGTCTTTCTCGTTCCGGGCAAGACGCTTCGGCGATTGAAACGCCTTGTCGCGCCCTTGCGCCGTTGGTTACGCGGCGTTTTTGCCGAGGCAGTCGTTGAGCGCAACCGTCGCGTCGAGCAGAGCGGGCTTCAGCGTGGCGAGGCGCTCATCCGCCTCTGCAGCATGACCGAGACGATTTCGTCGACGAGTGGCGGGTCGGCCGGGTAGCGGCGACCCTTGTTGCGGGGCGGTCGTCCCGTGTGGTGGCCGGGCAACGTCGCGGGCGACCGACGCCGGCCGCGAGCATCAACACCGTGGAGTCAGATATGCCGACAGCGTCGCCCGTGCCGCCCCGTATGGAGAGCGGTCCTCGGTTGCAGCTTCGGTCAGGCGTGATCCGGCTCAAGGAACAGCCGCACGGCGCCGGTCTCGAAGGTCGTGCTGTCGGTGAGCCGCAGCCGGACGAGGTGGCCGGGGTCGTCGAACAGCCGCCGGCCGGTGCCCGCCACGACGGGCGTGATTGACAGCACGAGCACGTCGAGCAGGCCGTCGGCCAGCAGATCCCGTGCGAGGCGCCCGCAGCCGTACGTCAGGAGCTGCTCTCGCTCGCGCAGGCCGGCGATGTCGTCGTAGCCGATGATCGTCGTGTGGTCCCACTCGTCGGCGGATCCGAGCGTCGTGGACACGACGTACTTCGGCATCGCGTTGAGCCGCTCGGCCATCGGGCCGGTCTGGTCGCGCCACGCGCGGGCCAGGCCCTGCCAGGTCTCGCGCGCGAGCAGCAGCGCGTCGGCCGCCAGCGCGAGATCCAGCGCTCCCTGCCGGCCGGCGTCGCTCATGTAGGGCAAGAGCGCGTCGGCGGGCGGGGCGTCGATGACGCCGTCGAGTGTTGCGTGCGTCTGCGCGGTAATCGAGGTCATGGGCGTAAGACTGCCCGCCGCCGCGCAACTCATCGCAGCGCACGACACCGGCACCTGGGCGCGCGCGGGCCGCCAGGCTTCTCCGTCGAGGCAGGTGAGGCAGCGGTCGGCGCCCGCCCGGCGACTGCCGCTCTGGACGAGTGGAGACTTCGCTTTGCGCGAGAACCGGGAGCACCTTCCTGCCGGTTCGCATGAAAGGAGCAGCAGGCCTCTCAAAACTGCGCGTGCGCCTATCCGGCGCATCGCCCTGGTGAGCGGGCTTATAGCTCTCGTCGTCGTTGCCGATAGACGCGGTGACGAGCAGCGTTGGCGCCCGTTCGGCCCGAAGCCTGGGCTACGGTCCGCGGGTCGGGATGCAACGCTGAGTACGTGCGACGATCTGGAATGCGGATCGTTGACCTGCTGACGATGCCCCGACGGATGCTCGACCAACTTGAACAAGCGTCACAAGGAGCCGCATGAACGACACCGACGCCCCTGTTGTGCCGATTTGGACACTGTCCACTTCCCAAACCAACACCCTTGTTCCCGCGGTGGCTGACCAGGTCACCCTCACGCCCGAACGTCTGACGGAACTTCGTAGCGCGCTCGCCACGTTCTCATCGGCGCCGCTGGTGACCTTGGAAGCCCATCCGCTGGCGAAGAAGCGCGACCGCTCAGCAGGACTCCCGCTCGACGCGGTGAGCCCGCTGGCGCAGGAACTGTCGCGCCTGGTCGCCGCGAATGCGAACAGCGTCCCAGCCGTCGCGCATCTCGCGGAGTCCAGTGAGGTGCTCTACAGGATGGTGGTCCCCGCCAAGGTCGCCGCGCAGGTTGGCAAGGGGCTTTTGAAGCCGATGAAATCCAAGGCCGTCGCTGGCGGCGTCCATGGCTCTTTGGTTGGTGCCAAGGGGATCGTTGCCAATGCCTCTTTCGTTCCCGTCCAATCGGCGACGGCGGGCGCCGCGACCGGGACGGCCGTGGGAACGGTCGCTGCGGGCGGCATGATGACAGTCGCCGCGCCCTTGGTGCTGCTCGCGATCGCGGTCGGAGCGAGCGCTCACGCCGACAACCAGCGTCAGAAGGCCATCGAGCACATCACCGAACTGCTCGAACTGCTCCACGACGACAACTTGGAGCGCGAGCGCAACGAACTAGATGGTTGCCGCGAAGCGATCGACAAGGCCACCGGGCTTCTCCTGGATCGCGGAAAGGTCGGCGCATCGCTCGGATTGGACTCGGCGGTCCATGCGATCAGCACTGCCATCCAGACCGCTGACCACCGGGTCAAGAAGTGGGAGGCCACACTCGGCTCGCTCGTTGGGAACCGCGTTGAGGTCTCGGAGCTGGAGGCCTCTTTCCCGGGTGTGTCCGAGTACGGTGGAGTGTTCCGCACCCACCTCGAACTCGCGGCACTCGCCATTGCGCTCAAGCGCCGTGTGATCATCTTGCAAGGCGTCGAGGCCGGCCAGGGCGACCCGGACAACCAGTTCGAGAACTTCGTTCGTAGCCTCAGGAACGACGAGCAACGCATCCTCGATCTGGAAGCACGCATCGAGGACGTCCTCCGCCGACTGTCGGAGTTGGAGGTGCGGTCGCCGCAACGGCTGATCGACAAGGTCATGACCCGAAAGCAGGTGGACGACCTGCTCGAGACGTCGTATCGGCTCAGGGCCCTCGGCGCGGAGGGGGGCGCCCTGGCGCCGAACCAGGAGGTCGTCATCGAGATCGAGAAGCACAGCGACGGAACGCTCCTGGTGCTTCCAGCCCACGCGAGCTGACCTGCGGTGACATGAGCATCTGACGCGCTGCCGAGTGCGCTTCCGCAATGGATGAGAAGCGGCCGAGACCGACGAGCAGGCCGTCGAGATCGAGGCGGAGAATCACGCGGAGGCGGCATCGCCTCAGATGCCGAGCATGGCCTTGAGGACCTCAGGGATCAGTGGCGGGTTGCGCCGGTGCAGCATCCTGTGGCAGTTCGCGCAGACGACCACGACGTCCGTGCGCGGGTCCACACGGATCGCCTTCGTGGTCGCGCTCAGCGGGACGAGATGGTGAACCTCGGCGAAGCCCTCACCGATCGGGCCGTAGGCCTCGGCGAATGAGAAGCCGCAGATCGAGCATGTCGTGCCGTGGATCGCCAGAGCGCGGGAGCGGACCTTGGGTGAGCGCTCGACGCGCTCGTGGGTTGTGAGACGACGCGCGCCCTCGGTGTATACGCCGTCGTCATGCGTGCGGACAACGACCGGCCCATCAATGATCGCGTCGAGGATTGCGGCGGACGTCTCGGTGATGGGACCGGTCGTCCGGAGCGCATTGCCTTTGACGTGGTAGCGGTCGGGCTCGATAGGGATCGGCTTGTCCGGGACGCGTCGCAGCCGACGGGCCTCGGGCTCCGGGACCTCGCGATCGAGCTCGAGGGTCGAGCCGCGGCCGATGAGATGGTCGGGCGCCTCGTAGATGCCGGGCCCGAGAGCACGTTCGGCTCCGGCCTGGTCGGTCAGCTCGTCGACGGTCAGCCGGCCGAGGAGCATGATGCGTCCGTCGCGCGTCGCGAGGACGTAGACCCGATCCCCGGGCTGCACGTTGCGGGCGCGGAATTGCCGGTTCGCGGTGTGGTCGAGCTTGCCGCTACGGCCGGCTGCAACTCGGCGTTCGAACTCGACCTGCGGCTGGTTCCAGAGCGTGATGTAAGCGTCGGACATCGGCTTAACCCACGAGCTCGGTCTGCTGCTGCCACCAGGCGTCATCGACGCTGATGTCTTCGACGGTGCGCTCAGTCACCTTGACGCCAACGCGGTGTTGCTTGAGCAGGTCGCAGAGCACGTCGCCGTCGATGAGATCGATGGGCGGCACGCCGTCTCGCGTCGCCTCTGCGCGTGCGGCGGGGGTGAAGGTGCCGGAGGTGATGATGACGCCCTTCTCGCCACGACCGGCCATAGCGCCTCGGAAGTCGCGTACCGGGCCGGAACCGACCGAGCCCTGGTACCGCTTGCACTGAAAATAGGTGGGGAAGCTCAGCAAGCCCAGGCGAGCCAGGCCAACGCCGTCGATTCCGCCGTCGCCTGAGCGGCCGGTGACCTCGACCTTCTCGAACCCGGCCTCTCTCAAGAGGCGTTGGCAGAGCCGCTCGAAGGCTTCAGGGTCCATCCCCTTGATACGTGCGAGGAGATCAGGCTTCCAGTCTGTTGACTCGGCGCTCTCCTCGGGGCTGTCGTCGCCGGCATTCGCCGCGGCGGCCTCCTTGCCACGTTCCTTGGCAGCCTTGTAGTAGGCGTTGATCTCGCCCCGGACTCGGACCATGTCCTCTTGAGTCAGGGCCCGGCCCTTGTCGGTCAGCGCCCATACACCGCCGCCGCTGTTGTCGACGTAACCGACGGCCTTGAGCGCGGTCAGACACCAGTCGAACTTGAACTCCAACTGGCTCATCCGGCCGCCGGGCTGCATGACGACCTTCTGGTCCTCAGAGAACGGCCCGATCTCGATCGCTCGCGTTGAGATCTCGCGCTTGTGGCCCGAACCGCCCAACTGCTCAAGCGCTTGCAGGCACTCCCACAGGTAGGCCCGGTAGCCCTTGATGTGCGGGGCGTCGGTCATCCCAGCTTCCCTAGCTGCCAGTCGGCACTGACGAGGACCGTGCTGTCGCCTCGGATGTCGATGAGCTTGGCCAGCTCGGAAATGATGAGTTTGCGGCGCACCCGCTCGACGTGGTTGTTGGTGTGGGTGACGCTGTGAGCGGTGTGACCGGGCCCGGCCTGCTCCTTGGAGGGGATGACGCTGCGCCCCGCGCTCGGGGCGTGATCGAGGACACCCGTTTGACGTCGAACGGCAGAAGCTCCTTGCCAGGGCTCATCGAAGGGCGGTCGTGTGCGCAGAGGCCGTCATCAACAGCGACCCTACTTCTCATCACCGACGGTGATCCAGTGGCCGGCCGGCCGATGGTCGCTGAGCGATCTCCTCTGGTCCGCACCGTTGCGTGGGGTTCGTGCGTCACGCCATCAGTAGGTTACCAAAAATGATGATATTTGGAAACTCCTGCTATAGTTGCTGGCGTTGTGGGCGTCGTGGATCGTAAGCAGGAGCTGTTCGAGGACATCGTGCGGCTGCGCCGTGCCGGGCGGGAGCTGCCCGGCAACGAAGACATCTCGGCGGTCCGTGTCGGCCTGGAGCGTGAGCTTGGCGAGACGGTCTCGCGTCGTATGGCGGCACGGGCGCTGGGTGTCAGCCACACGGCGCTCGGGCGGTGGATCAAGTCAGGTGACCTGCCGGTCGTCCTCTCAGCGGCGGGTCGCGTGGAGATCCCGGTGCCGGCGTTACTTGATCTTCGAGAGTCTGTTGACACCGATCGCGTCGACGGACCTCGGCGCTATGCGCTGACGTCGACAATGAGTCGCTACCGGACCGCTGCCGATCGCATGCGCGTCGATGACCTCAGGGCTGTCCAGCACGACAGCGGTCACGGCCGTGCGAGTGCCCGCAGCCTGGCCTACCACCGAGTGATCGCGAGGGGGCTGCGTCGCCCAATGGTCGACGAGGCTCGACACGTCCTCTACCGATGGCGGGAACAGGGGCGGATCGACTCGCGCTACGCCGACCGTTGGGAAGACATCCTGATTCAGCCACTGCCTGAGATCCGTCGCATGCTGGTAGACGAGAGTCCCGAAGCTGACGATCTCCGCCAGAACTCGCCGTTTGCCGGTATGCTCAGCGAAGTCGAGCGGCGTCGCATCATCAACGAGGTTCGGTAGTGCGCCGAGCCGAGTTCGAGCATGTGATTGCCGCTGCTGCGAACGTGACGGGTCAGGACGAGTTCGTCGTCATCGGGAGCCAGGCGATCCTCGGCACACATCCGGACGCGCCCGAAACGATGTTGATGTCATTGGAGGTCGACATCTCCCGCGCGATCGACCGGAGCTGGTCGACGAGATCGACGGGGCGCTCGGTGACGGATCCCAGTTCCATGTGACCTTTGGCTACTACGCCCATGGCGTCGGTCCCGAGACGGCCAAGGCCCCGGCAGGCTGGGAGCAGCGACTGGTGCGGGTCGCAGTATCGCTCGGCGATCTGCCCCTGAACGAGGTCGGTCGCACGCACGTCGAATCGATCCTGCGCGCGATCATCGCGAAGGCCGAGTAGGCGCGATCGCGCGCGCCGCGGAGGGCGGCCTGTGACCGCCCTCCGCAAACGCCACCGCCGGTCTATGCCGCCGGCTCGATGTTCTGGTTGACCCGGAACACGTTCCCCGGGTCGTACTCGGCCTTGATCTGCGCCAGCCGCCCGTAGTTGTCGCGGTAGCTCGCGCGCACGCGCTCCTGGCCCTCGTCCATCATCATGTTCACGTAGGCGCCGCCCGCCGAGTGCGGGTGGAGCGCGTCGAAGTAGCCGATGGTCCAGTCCTTGATCGATCCCGCGTTCTCGATCGCCGGATCGACCCCGGCGTAGACCGAGCCCCAGCGCGCGTCGCGGTAGCTCCACGCGGTGTCCTCAGAGGACACGTCGTGCGCGGCGCCGTCGATGGGGTAGAGGTGCATCGTCGACTGCCAGGTCGGCATCGCCTCGGCCCACTTCACGTGGGCCTCGACGGCCTCGTCGGAGATCTCGTTGACGAAGTCCGCGCGCCAGTACCACTGGTGCCCGGCCGGGTAGACGCCGTCGAACGCCGCCTGGAAGTCGGCGTGCGGCACCGGCGCGGCGCCGTGCAGCAAGGGCGCGGGAACGGCGTCGAGCAGCGGCGCCATCGCGGCCGCGGCGTCGGCCTCGTCACCGACGTAGCACCACACGACCGCGCAGACCTTGCGCAGGTGCAGCTCCTCGGGGAACGGGTCTCCGGGCGGCACGCTCATGAACGCGAAGAAGCCGTTGAGCTCGCGCGGCGCGTTCCCGATGAACTCGCGGTAGGCCTTGAGCACCTCGGCGGCGTCGTCCAGCGACCAGATCGTCGGGCCGGCGACCACGGTGCCGACCTCGTGCAGCCGGAACGTGAACGACGTCACGACCCCGAAGTTGCCGCCGCCGCCGCGCAGCGCCCAGAACAGGTCCGGGTGCGAGTCGGCGCTCGCGCGCACGGCCACGCCGTTGGCGAGCACGACCTCGGCCTCGAGCAGGTTGTCGATGGCCAGCCCGAACTTGCGCGTCAGGTGGCCGAGGCCACCGCCGAGCGTGAGACCGCCGACGCCGGTCGTCGAGATGATCCCGCTCGGCGTCGCGAGCCCGTGCTCGCCCGTGGCGCGGTCGACCTCGCCCCAGGTGCAGCCGCCACCGACGGTCACCGTCCGGGCAGCCGGATCGACGCGGATGTCGCGCATCGACGAGAGGTCGATGACGACCCCGTCCTCGACCGTGCCGAGCCCGGCGCCGTTGTGGCCACCGCCGCGCACGGCCAGCGGCAGGCTGTGGGCCTGCGCGAAGCGGACGATCTGGGCGACGTCGTCCGGGCTCGCGCACTGAGCGATCAGCGCGGGCCGACGGTCGATCATCGCGTTGTAGACCTTGCGGACCTCGTCGTAGTCGGCGTCTCCCGGTCCGGTCAGGTGGCCGGCGAAGCGGGGGAGTTCGCGGCGCGCGGTCGCAGCAGGGGTCATGACGGTGCTCACTTGATGCTCCTTGAGGGGTCTTGAGCGAATGTGGAGTCGACCGTACGCTCGTCGCGGCCGGCTGTCATGACTTGAGCTGACCTCATTTTGCAGCGGTTCACGAGGCCCAGAATCCGGCATGGATGATCAGTTCTGACTATGGTCATCTGCGATCGCGCCCATGCCCGAAAACCCCGGCTCGCTTCGTCTGACGTCGACCTTCCCGTTCGTCGGCCGCTCCGCGGAGCTTCCGCAAGCTCCGCGCGCTGCTGCCGCTGGCCGAAGGCGAGGGCGGGCACGTCGTGCTGCTGGGCGGCGAGCCCGGCTCGGGCAAGAGCCGGCTGGTCCGTGAGCTCGCCGTCGACGCCGAGCGCGACGGGGTGCTCGTCCTCACCGGCGCCTGTGACGCCGTCGTGCGCACGCCCTACGGCCCGTTCGTGGAGGCGCTCGACCAGCTGGCCCGCACGGCCGAGCCGGACGAGCTGCGCACCGCGCTCGGCGCCACCGGCGGGGAGCTGACGCGTCTGCTGCCTGATCTGCCCGCCCGGATCGGCGAGCTCACGCCCCCGGTCAGCGCCGATCCCGACACCGAGCGCCATCGGCTGCACACGACCGTGGCAACCCTGCTCACCGGCATCAGCCACGGCCGCCCGGTGCTGCTCATCCTGGAGGACGGTCACTGGGCCGACGCGCCGACGCTCCTGCTTCTGCGCTACCTGGCGCGCGCGGCGGGCAACGCTCGGCTGCTGATGCTCGTCACGTTCCGCGACGCCGAGGCCGACGTCCCGGAGACGCTGGCCGAGACGCTGGCCGACCTGCGTCGCTCCGACACCGTCGTCCGGATGCGGGTCGCGGGCTTCTCCGGCGACGAGGTCACCGAGTTCATCCGCAACGCCGCAGGGGGTGAGGTCGGTGCCGGGCCGCCGTGGCTCGCGAAGGCGATCGGCGATCTCACCGGCGGCAACGCGTTCCTGGTCTGCGAGCTGTGGCGCGATCTCGTCGAGACCGGGATGGTCGAGCTCGTCGACGGGACGGTGCGGCTGACCCGCTCGACGATGGACCTCGGCACGCCCGAGAGCGTGCGCGAGGTCGTCAGCCAGCGGCTCGCCCGCCTGGCCGACGGAACCGTCGAGCTGCTGGAGCTGGCGGCCACCGCCGGCGGGGAGTTCGGCTTCGAGGTGGTTCGGCGCGCCGCCGGCGTCCCCGACGCCGAGCTGCTCGAGCGCCTCGACGAGGCCGTGCGCAGCGGGATGATCGAAGAGCTTCCCTCACGGGCGCTGACCTATCGCTTCGCCCACGAGCTGGTGCGTCGGGCCCTCTATGACCGACTGACCGGCGTGCGCCGCGCCGAGCTGCACTTGCGCGTCGGCGAGGCGCTGGAGCGCGCCGAGTCGCGCTCGGGGCGCGCGCTTGCCGATCTCGCCCATCACTTCGTCCTCGCGGCGCCGCTGGGCGGCGCCGCGCGCGGGGTGGAGTACAACGTCCTGGCCGCCCGCGCCGCCAACGGCGCGCTGGCCTTCGACGAGGCGGTGGCCCGCCTGCGCACCGCGCTCGACCTCCAGGTCGAGAGCCCGCAGCATCGCGCGGAGGTGCTGATCGAGCTGGCGCTCGCCAACCATCGCGCCGGCAACGCGCTCGACGCGTTGAACGCGCTGAGGGACGCTGCGCAGATCGCTCGCGAGCTGGGCGACCCAGACCTTCTCGGCCGAGCCGCGATCGGCTACGAGGACGCCTGCTGGCGTCCCGGCATGGCCGACCAGGGCGCGGTCGAGCTGCTCGAGGAGGCGACGGCCGCGGTCGGAGAGTCGAGCTCCGAGATCCGTGTCGGGCTCCTCAGCGGTCTGGCGCGCGCACTGGACTTCCAGGGCGACCACGAGCGCGCGGAGGTCGTCCGCACCAGCGCGATCGACATGGCGCGGCGGTCCGGCGACCGGACGGGCCTGGCGACCGTGCTGATGCGCGCGTACTGGTCGCGCGGGAAGAACTCGCTGGAGCAGATCCTCGCGATGCTGACCGAGTCGGCCGCGATCGGTGAGGAGCTCGGCGACACCGAGATCCTCGCGGAGGCGATGTCCTGGCGGGTGCCGACGCTCGTGGCCCTCGGCGACATCGACGGTGCGCGCTTCGAAGTGGCCGCCCTGCAGGAGACGGCCGAGCAGACCGCGCAGCCGTTCATCCTGCACGTCGCCGCTCACTACGGCGCGGCGATGGCGCTCTGCGACGGCAGCCTCGACGAGGCCGAGGTGCTCGCCGGGCGCTCGCACGACTGGAGCAGGCTGCTGACCGGCCGCGAGGCCTCGGGCGTGCACGGGATCCAGATGTTCGGCATCCGCCGCGAGCAGGGCCGGCTGGCCGAGCTCGCGCCGGTGATCCGCCTGCTCGCCGGCCAGCCGGGCAGCAGCGGGCCGTGGCGGCCGGGGCTCGTCTCTGTGTTGGTGGAGCTCGGCATGGACACCGCGGCGCGCCAGGAGCTCGAGCAGGTCCGCACCGACGGCCTGGACAGCCTGCGCGAGTCGCTGTGGCTGGCCTCGCTCACCTACCTGACCGACGCCTGCGCGGCGCTCGGCGACGAGGAGACCGCGGCGCTCGTCTACCCGGAGCTCGCGCCGCTGGCCGGCGCCAACGTGATGATCGGTCACCTCGTGGCCTGCTACGGCGCGGCCGATCGCTACCTGGGCATGCTCGCGGCGACGCTCGGCGAGTGGGAGCGGGCCGAGACGCACTTCGAGCACGCCGCCGCGCTCAACCGGCACAACGGGATGCGCACATGGCTCAGCCACACGCTTCACCAGCACGCCCGCGCGAGGATCGGCCGTGGCGACGCCGCGGGTGCGGTGCCGTTGCTCAGCGAGGCGGCCACGATCGCCGAGGTCAACGGCCAGCGAGCCCTGCTCGCGCGCATCCGATCGATCGGTCCTGAGCCGCCGGCCGCGCCGGTCGCGCTTCCCGACGGGCTCTCGTCGCGCGAGGTCGAGATCCTCCGCCTCGTCGCCCGTGGCCTCAGCAACCGTGAGGTGGGCGCCGCGCTGATGATCAGCGAGCACACCGCCGCCAACCACGTGCGCAGCATTCTGCGAAAAACCGGTTGCGCCAACCGCACACAGGCGGCCACCTACGCCCACCGTCACGGCCTCGCCGAGGCCTGACCGCCCCTGTACGATCGGTCACACGATGCCTCTCTACGTCATCGAACGGAACTTCGCAGTCGAGCTGGATCTCACCGGCGAGGACGTCAAGCTGATCGACGAGATCAACGCCGACGAAGACGTCCGCTGGGTGTTCTCCTTCCTCAGCGCCGATCGGCGGCGGACCTACTGCCTGTACGAGGCGCCCTCGCCGGACGCCATCATCGCCGCCGCCGAGCGCGCCAACGTGCCGGTCGACGAGGTCGTCGAGGTCAGCGGTGCGGCCGCCCCGGAGCTGACGGGGCGCCTGGCGGAGTGGGCCGCCGCGCAGCCGTCGTCCTAGGCCCGGGCTTCCGCCGTTCGCCGGCGTAAAATGCTCAGAGCAACACCATCAACAATTCGTCTTCCGAGCCGTCGCGACCATGAGCACCCCTGAGCCCAGCCCCGTCACCATGATCACCGTCGAGCCCTGGCTCGCCAACGTGCTGCGTCGTCAGACCCTGGTGACCCAGAAGGTCAACCACCATGCCTTCGCGCGTCTGCGCGACCTCGAGCCGGACGCGCAGTTCGCGCTGGCGGGGATCTACCGCGACGCCTTCGCCGTCATGGAGGCCATCGGCTGGGAGCCCGACCCCGATGCCGGGCCGGTCGAGGTCCCGCTGACCGCCGGGCACATCGAGCAGCTCTACCGCCGCCGCTACGACCTCGGCACCACGAACTTCGTGCGCCTCGAGGCGCTTGCCGAAGCGGCGACCCCCGAGGCCGCCGCGACGATCCGCGCCGACCTCGAGGCCGACCGCCTCGCCGCCCAGGCGCTCGATCACCTCTTCGCGGAGTACGACCGCGCCACCAGCACGTAGTGCGGGTGATTGCCGGGACCGCGCGGGGCGTGCCCCTGCGGTCTCCGAGCGCCGACGGGACCCGGCCGATCTCCGACCGTGGCAAGGAGGCGCTCTTCAGCATCCTGTACCCGCGGCTGCCCGGGTGCACGTTCCTGGACCTGTTCGGTGGGGTGGGGGGCGCCGGCATCGAGGCGCTGAGTCGCGGCGCGGAGCACGCGACGTTCGTCGAGCTGACGGCGGCGGTCGTGGAGGACCTGCGGTTCAACCTCGACAAGACGCGCCTCGCGGACCGCGCGACGGTGATCCACGGCGACGCGTTCGCGTTCCTGCACCGACCGCCGACGCCGTTCGACATCATCTTCGTCGCGCCGCCCCAATGGCAGGGGCTCTGGGTCAAGACGATGACCATGCTCGACGAGCGTCCGGGATGGCTTGCCGGCGGCGGGGTGATCGTCGCCCAGCACGATCCCAAGGAAGACGAGGACCTGCCGCTCCAGCGCTTCGAGCGCGTGCGCAGCAAGGCCTACGGCGGCGTGCAGTTCGGGTTCTACAGCCCGGTCGCGCCGGACTGACCCCGAGTTACTCGGCGCACGGGATGAACCCGGCCGGCTTCGCCATCGAGCGGCGCAGCGACGCGAAGGCGACTGCGCCGAGGACCAGTGGGATCCAGAACAAGATGATGCGGTAGGCGAGGACGGCGGCGGTCGCCGCCGCGGCGGGCGTCCCGAAGACGATGAAGGTCCCGATCAGGCCGCCGTCGATGCCACCGATGCCGCCCGGGATCGGCAGCAGCCCACCGAGCTGACCGATCAGGTACGCCAGCAGGATCACGCTCGCGCCGGGCGCGTAGCCGATGGCGTGGAACGTCGCCCAGAGCGCGAGATTGTCCCAGGCCCAGTAGCCGACGATGCCGAGGATCAGCAGCGGGTCGCGCCGGCGCAGCAGCGTCCCGGCCTCGGCGACGCCATCGACCAGCGCCGTGCGCGAGTGCGCCCAGAAGCGGCGCAGCCGGCCGTCGCGCTCGCTCGGCGGCGGTCCTGCGGGCAGCCGTCCGATCAGCGCCACGCCCACGATGGCCAGGACCGACAGCACCGCGGGCAGCAGCGTCAGCCAGATCGACTGCGGCGGCCCGATGATCCCGAGGAAGACGACCACCCCGACCACGGCCACCGCCGCGAAGTTGACCGAGCTCTTGAGCAACAAGAAGGCCACCGAGCGGCGCGCGATGGTCTCTGCCTTCATCCCCGCGCGCGAGAGCACCCACGCGCCCAGCGCGATCCCGCCGGCGCCGGATGCCGGGATGATCGAGCCGGTCCCGACCTCGGAGAGCCCGACCTCGGCCGCCGAGCGCCACGGCATGATCGAGCAGAAGACGGGCCGGAACATCAACACGTAGGACAACGCCGAGAGCACCTCGAAGACGACGGCCAGCGCCAGCCAGCCCGGAGACGCGTCCTTGAGGCGGTCACGGACCTCGCCGAGCCCGGGCGCCAGCACGGCCACCAGGACCAGGACGCCGAGCAGGACGATGACCTCCAGCGCCCGGCGCGCCAGCCTGCGCGGGTCGACGTCCTCGGGGAGGTCGGCAGCGGGCCGCGTCGGGCCGGTCTCGGCGACCAGGGTCGGCCGTTGGCTCACACGTCCATGATGGCAGCGGCCCGAAATCGGGCCGCGCGGCGTCTTGCGCTACCCGCGCCGCGGCGTGCCCGTGGCCAGCGCGACCGCGGTGTCCCGAAGGCGCGGGGGCAGCACGGTCATGACCGCCGCCTGGGCCTTGGCGTCGAGCCCGACGACGTAGCGGGCCTTGGGGCGCGAGGCCGTGAGCGCGCGCTCGATCGTCTCCGCGACGCCGTCGACCGGCTTGGCCATCTTCTGCAGGCGCGGGATCGTGCGGCGTAGCCCGTCCAGGTGGCGCCGGTAGAGCGCACGGTGCTCCTCGCTCATCGCCTCCTCGGTCGCGTCCTGGAGCTCCGGCGCCGCACGCCACATGTCGGTGTCGGTCATCGCCGGCTCGATGAGCGAGACCGCGATGCCCCAGGGACGCAGCTCCATCCGCCACGCATCGGCCATCGCCTCCAGCGCGAACTTCGACGCGTTGTAGGCGCCGGTCATCGGCGACGAGATGCGCCCGCTGAGCGAGGACACCAGGACGATGCGGCCGCGACTGGCCCGCAGTCTCGGCAGCACCGCGTTGGTCACGGCCAGCGGGCCGACGACGTTGACCTCGAGCTGACGGCGCAGGTCGTCGGCGGTCAGGGCCTCCAGCGGTCCGGCGACGACGATCCCCGCGTTGTTGACCACGGCGTCCAACCGGTCGGGGAGCTCGGCCGCCAGCGCCGCGACCTGCTCGGCGTCGGTGACGTCCAAGGACACCGTCTTGATCGTGCCGGGCGCGGCCTCGGCGACGAGCCGCTCCGCGTCTTGGTCTGACCGCACGGTCGCGACGACGTCCCAGCCGATGCCGGCAAGTCGCAGTGCGGTGGCGCGCCCGATCCCACGGCTCGCTCCGGTGATCAGGACGGAAGGCATGGCGCGCAACCCTACGGTGGCGAACGGGATGGGGTCAACGGCCGCCATCACTGTGCGGGACGGTCGAAGCCGCGATCTCACGTTCGTCGTCTCCCCGGCGTTGGAGGCGCATGCACCGATCGGAGATCACGTTCCTGTCCGGCGAGGACGACTGCGCCGCATGGCTCTATCGGCCCGGGGACGACGCTGATGCCCCGACGCCCGTCGTGGTGATGGCGCACGGGCTCTCGGGCACGCGACGCGACCGGCTGGGCCCGTTCGCGCAGCGCTTCGCGCAGGCGGGTTACACGGCGCTGGTGTTCGACCATCGCGGCTTCGGCGACAGCGGCGGCGAGCCGGATCTGTTCGAGCCCGCCCGTCAGCTGGAGGACTGGCGCGCGGCGATCGCCTGTGCTCGCGCGCTGCCGGGCGTCGACGCCGACCGGATCGTGACCTTCGGCTCCTCGATGGGCGGCGGCAACGCGCTGGCGGCGGCAGCGGCCGACCGGCGGGTGGCAGCCGCGATCAGCCAGGTGCCGTTCCTCGACATGCTGCGACAGGCACACCGCTCACCGCCGGGCGTCGCCGCCCGCGCGCTGCTCACCGCGATCCGCGGCGGTCACCTGCCCGCGGTCGGTCAACCCGGAGAGGCCGCGTTCATCAACGCGCCCGAGAGCGAGGCGGGCTGGCGCCACGTGGTGGAGACCGGTGAGGACTCGCGCTGGCGCGATCGTGTCTCGGCGCGCTGGCTGCTCGGCCGGCCGTTCAACCCGGGGCGTCACGCGGGAACGCTCCACTGCCCGTGGCTGGTCTGCGTCGGCGAGGCCGATCGGGTCGCCAAGCCCGGCCCGGCGATCGCCGCGGCTCGCCGCGCGCCGCACGGCGAGCTGCGCACCTACCACGGTGTCGACCACTTCGACATCTACGACGGCCCCGCGCACGAGGCCGTGGTCGCCGACCAGCTCGACTTCCTGGAGCGCCATTGCGCCAGCCGATAGGCTCGCGCCCATGAGCCGCTCGAACACGCTGACCACCCTTGCGGCCCTCCGGCTGGCCATCGGCACCGCCTCGTGGGCGACGCCGCGCCTTGCCGGTCGGACGTTCGGCCTGGACGCCGGTGCCAACCCGCAGTCGCCCTATCTCGCGCGGCTGTTCGGCGTGCGCGACTTCGCCCTGGGCTACGGGCTCCTCACCACCACCGGTGAGACACGGCGCCAGTGGCTGGCGATCGGCGCGGCATGCGACGTCGCCGACGCGGTGGCCGGTGTCGCCGGTGCGCGTGGCGGCTATCTGCCGAAGGTCACGAGCTTCCTCGTGACCGGCGCCGCGGTGGCCGCTGCCGGACTCGGTGTCGCCGCGCTGCGCGACGCCGAGTAGTCGCCGCCGCCAGGGGCGCTAGACTTCCCTGCACAGGTCGGGCAACCGCTCGGCCATCGCAGTGTTCCGCGTCTTCGCAGTCGTTGCCTTCGAGCTCCCTCCGCGTTTCCGCAGCACACATACCCCGGAGGGGAAACATCATGGCTACAGGAACCGTGAAGTGGTTCAATGACGACAAGGGCTTCGGCTTCATCACGCCCGACGACGCCGGCAAGGATCTGTTCGTGCATCACAACGCGATTCAGGGCAGCGGCTTCAAGTCGCTGGCCGAGGGCGCGAAGGTGAGCTACGACGCCGAGCAGGGCCCCAAGGGCCCCGCTGCGGCCAACGTCGTCACGCTCTAAGCACCACCCGCTTACACGTCGCACCCCGGGAGCCGCTTGTCGGCTCCCGGGCCGTGCAAGACCGAAGGGAAGAAGACCATGGCCTCCAGTGGCAAGCGCAAGACCACGATGGCGAAGCTCAACCGCGAGCAGCGGCTGCGCGAGCGCAAGATGGAAAAGCAGCACCGCAAGGACAACCGCACGCCGGCGGAGCCTGACGCGGTCGAAGAGACCGAGGAGGACCTGTCGCACCTGGATCGCTACGTCGATCCGTTCAGCGCCGCTGAGCTCGCCGCCGGCCGGCGGCCCTAGCTCCACCTTCAGTCGGACGCGATCGCCGCCGCCTGGTGCGCGTCCACCCAGATCTCCCAGCGTCCTGACGCCGACTCGCGATCGCCGTAAAAGCGATACGGGCGGCGTCCACCGAACTCGGTGTGACGCAAGTGCGAGACACCGCCGAGCACGGACGCCAACCGGCGTCGCGGCCAGCCCAGCGCATCCTCGACCTCGGGGAACGTCCGCGGCCGGTCGGGCGTCGTCGCGAGCTCGTCCAGCAGCGCGCCCATGAAGGCGCTGCAGCGATCGCGGAAGCGCGCGATCTCGTCGAGGTCGTCCATCGCGTTGCGCGGCGCGTGCTGCTGCATGGCGTCTATTGTCACCTGACTCAGGAAACTGGCTGTCGGTGGCGAAGCTCTCCGCGTGGAACCGCTCAACGATCCTTCACCGCTGGTCCACGGTGCCTTCACCGCCTCGGCGATCGGTATGGCCGTCACCGAGCTCGACCTCACCGTCGTGCTGTCCAACAGCGCCTTGGAAACGCTGCTCGGCCGGCCGGCCGCGGAGCTGACCGGCCGTCGTCTGAGCGACTTCGCCCACCCGGAGGACCGTGCCGCCGCGCAGCGCCACGACGACGCCGTGCTGGCGGCCGAGCCCGTCGGCTTCCACACCGAGCGGTGCCTCACACGCACGGACGCCACGGCGGTGTGGATCGGCCTCACCGCCTCGGTCCTGCGCCATGCCGACGGTCGTCCACGGCACCTGCTCCTGCAGGCCGTCGACATCACCACCCACAAGGCCGCCGAGCTCGATCTCGAGCGCGAGCACCGGCGCCTGACCGACGCGCAGGCACTGGCGCACGTCGGCTCCTGGGAGTGGAACCTCGACACCGACGAGGTCGTCTGGTCCGCGGAGCTCGCGGCGATCTTCGGGCACGCGATCGAGGACACCGCGCACAAGCCCTCGGACTGGATGGGCACCGTCCATCCCGACGACGTCGAGCAGGTCAACCGCGCCGTCGACGAGGCCATGAACCTCGGCAGCACCGAGAACGAGTACCGCATCATCCGCCCCGACGGTGAGGTGCGGTGGCTGCTCGGGCACCGGCGCGGGATCGACGGGCCCAACGGCCGCCGGATGGTCGGGACGATCCAGGACATCACCGAGCGCCGCCACGAGGAAGAGCGCCGGCGCGACGCCGAGGCGCTGGCCGCTCAGGCCCTGCGCGAGAGCGAGCGCGCGGCCCTGGAGGCCTCGCGCATGAAGTCCCAGTTCCTGGCCAACATGAGTCATGAGATCCGCACACCGATGAACGGCGTGATCGGGATGATCGACGCGCTCCTGCACAGCGCGCTCACCGAGGAGCAGCAGCGCCACGCCGAGACCGCGCGGCGCTCGGCCGAGTCGCTGCTGACGATCATCGACGACGTCCTGGACTTCTCCAAGATCGAGGCCGGCCGGCTGGAGCTGGAGGCCGAGGCCGTCGACCTGCTCGAGCTGACCGGCGAGCTGCGTCATCTGCTGTGGCCACGTGCGCAGGCGCGTGGCCTGCGGCTCATCGTCTCGCTTGATCCCGCCGTGCCCGACGTGGTGCTCGGCGATGCCGTGCGCCTGCGCCAGATCCTGGTCAACCTCATCACCAACGCCATCAAGTTCTCCGAGGACGGCGAGATCGTGGTGACGATCGCCTGCGACGAGGACGAGGTGCTGCGCTTCGAGGTTGCCGATCAAGGCATCGGGATCGATGACGAGACGCTGGCAGGCCTGTTCGAGCCGTTCACGCAGGCCGACGCCTCGACGACGCGGCGCTTCGGTGGCACCGGCCTCGGCCTGGCGATCAGCCGGCAGCTGGCCGAGCTGATGGGCGGCACGCTCGACGCGACGTCCGAGCCCGGTGCTGGGAGCACCTTCCGCTTCACCGCGCCACTGCCGGCGGTGGCGGAGGCCGACCGGCCGCGGCCGTTGCTGGGGATCGGGGTGCTCGTCGTCACCGACGCCGACAGCCAGGGCGCGGCGATCGACGGGCTGATGCGCCGCTGGGGTGCCGAGCCGACGGTCACCACGTTCGCCGATGCCGGGCGTGCACTGGTGCTCGCCGCCGCCCGCAGTGAGGCCCCGGCGCTGGTGATCCTCAGCGACCCGGAGGGTGGCGACCGCAGCGTGGCGCTGCTCGCGCAGCTGCGCGAGCGGGCGGGTGCGACGCTGCCGGCGCTGCTGTTCTCCGATGTCGCGATCGCCGAGCCGCTCCCGGCAGACACCGTTGCCTTCGTCGCGCCCGCGCCGCTGGTCCCGATGCGTGAGGCGATTGCCGACCTGGCCGGGGTCGACGCGCTCGCGCTCACGCCGGCGGGCCCGGCGCCCGCGGTCGCGCTGCGGCCCGAGGTCGACGCGACGCTCGGGGAGGGGCGTCGCGTGCTGGTCGCCGAGGACAACGAGGTCAACCAGCAGGTGGCGATGCTGACGCTGCGCCGCCGTGGCTTCGTGGTCGACGTGGTCGACGACGGCGCCGAGGCGGTCGCGGCGAGCGAGCGCATTGCCTATGACTTGATCTTCATGGACTGCCACATGCCGCGCATGGATGGCTTCGCGGCGACCGCCGCGATTCGTGCCCGCAAGGACGCCGCCGTGCCGATCATCGCGATGACGGCGTCCTCGATGCCCGAGGATCGCGAGCGCTGCCGCGCGGCGGGGATGGACGACTTCGTCGCCAAGCCGGTGCGCCCGGACGACCTGGACGCCGTGCTGCGCCGCTGGCTCTGAGACCGGGCGGAGCGCGCTACGCGCGGTCGGGGCGTGGCGCCCCGTGCTGGGTGATCGTCAGGCCGCTGGGCGGCGCGGGGGCCTCGACGTCCTCGGCCGTCGGCAGCGTCTGCAGGCGGCTGTGGAACGCGGCGCCGACGCGCAGCGCGTGGGCCTTGGCCTCCTCGGCGCGGTCACCGACGAAGAGCTCGTCGACCGACGCACGCCAGAGGATCAGCCAGCGCTCGAAGTGCGGCTTGCGGATGCCGCCGGAGCGGAAGTGCAGGTCGGCGTGCGGCGCGAAGGCGCCGCCGCCGTAGCTGCGGGCGCCGAGCAGCATCGTCTCCCAGAAGGAGGTGATGGTCGGCACGTGCTCTTCCAGGTCGAGCTCGGCGACGTCGGTGAAGATCCAGCCGATCAGCGGGTCGGTCAGCGCCCGTCCGTAGAAGGCGCGGACGAGCCGCTCGCAGTCCTCGCGGGTCTGGATGTCCGGTCGATCGTCGCTCACGCCCGATCCACGATAGGAGCTACGGCTGCTTGTCGGCCTCCACGAGCTTGCCCATCGCCGCGCTGCCGCGCTCGATCGCCGGTCGCATCTCCGGGTTGAGGTGAAACGCGGTGGCGTCGTAGTCCTCGGGCAGCGTGCCGCGCAGGAGGAGGTCGAGGGCGAGCAGCCGCGGGTAGTAGCCGCCGCCCATGCAGAAGACGGCGTCATACATCTGGCCGCCGATCTCGTGGGAGTCCAGCGTCGTCGCGTGCTGGAAGCTCGAGCGTCGCAGTGCCGTCGCGGGGGCCGGGGGAGATGCGCACCTCGATCTCGTCCACGCCGCCCTTGCCGAGGACGACCTTGAGGTGGTGCGGCGCGTCGCAGACGGCGATGACCCCGCCGCCCATGTTGACCTGGTCGAACATGCCGCCGACGCGGAACTCACCGGTGACGGTTGTGTACCAGCGCGCGAGCCGCTCGGGGTCGGTGCAGGCGTCCCAGAGATCCTCGACGCTGGTCTCGTAGGTCCGGGTCAGCACCGCGACGCGGGCCTCGCCGGCGTCGATGGTCCGATGGTGCAGCTCGGGCGCCGGCTCGGTGTAGGTGCTCGTCTCGATCGTCATGTCGTGCTGCCTTCCTGCTCGGGATGGTTTGGGGTTGCACGTCGGGCGCGCTTGCCGCGCGCAACCTCGGTGGCGAGGGCGTCGAGCTTCTGGCTCCAGAAGCGCCGGTAGGGCTCCAGCCACCGGTCGACCTCCTGCAGCGGGGCGGCATCGACCGCGTACAGCCGTCGCACGCCATCGGCGCGGACCGTCGCGAAGCCGTTCTCGCGCAGCACCTTCAGGTGCTGGGAGACCGCCGGCTGGGAGATGCCGAACTCCCGTTGGATCACCGCGCCGACGTCGCCCGCGGCCTGCTCGCCGTCGGCGAGCACCTCCACGATGCGCCGCCGGACCGGGTCGCCCAGGATGTCGAACGCGTGCATGCCGAGCACGATATCGGTCTCGACTTATATAAGCAAGAACTAATTTGAAGGCGGCGCGGCCCGGACCTCGAACTCGGTCAGCGTGACCGGGCCGAAGGAGGTCACCAGCGCCACGTCGACCGCGTCGCGACCGCGGCCGACGACGACGCGGCCGACGCGCTTGCGGTTGTTGCGGGCGTCGAAGGTGTGCCAGGCGCCGTCGAGGTGGACCTCGAACCAGGCGGCGAAGTCCATCGGCTCGGCCGGCAGCGGCACGTCGATCGCCGGGATGTAGCCGAAGACGTAGCGGGCCGGGATGTTCAGCGCGCGGCAGAAGGTGATGGCGAGGTGGGCGAAGTCGCGACAGACGCCCTGGCCGGCGCGGTAGGCGTCGACGGCCGTCGTCCACGGGTTCGACGCGCCCTCGACCCATTCCAGGTGGCCGTGGACGAAGTCGACGATCGCCTGCACGCGCTCCCAGCCCGGCTCCAGGCTCCCGAACCGCTGCCACGCCTCGTGCCCGAGCTCGTCGGGCAGGCAGAAGCGGCTCGGCATCAGGAAGTGCAGGTGCTCGTCGGCCAGCGCGACGACCGGCGTCTCGGGCGTGCCGGGAGCGTGGCGGTCCTGCGGCGCGGCGACGACGACCTCGGCGTCATAGGTCACCCGCGACTCGCCCGCCGGGATCGTCAGCCGCTCGCAGCGGTTGCCGTAGAAGTCGCGGTAGGTGTGGTGCGTCGTGACGCCGGTCTCCCAGCGCTCGCCGTCGATCTGGACGGCGCCGCCGAGCGGCGCGACCTGCAGGACCGATGGCACCGGCTGAGGCGTCGAGAAGCCAAAGGTGCATCCCACGGCGAGGGCCAGCGGCCGGAGGTCATCGTCCAAGAGAGCCTCACCGTACGCGGTCGCGCGGCCTGTCGCGATCGACACTCGGTCCCAACTTCCGTCGCACGCGGTCCTCGATCGGGGCCTTGGGTGACGAACGCGCCCTTTCGGCGTAAGGTCGCGGCCATGGCCGCCACGACCCTCTCCCATGACGAGCAGCAGATCGACCAGGCAAACGCCTCAGGGCTCACGCCGGCGGTCTTCATCCACGGGCTCTGGCTGCTGCCCAGCAGCTGGGACCGCTGGGCCGAGGTCTTCGCGCAGGCCGGCTACACGCCCGTGCTGCCCGGCTGGCCCGACGACCCCGAGACGGTCGACGAGGCCAACGCCCACCCCGAGGTCTTCGCCGGCAAGACCGTCGGCCAGGTGGCCGATCACCTGAGCGACCTGGTAGGCAAGTTGCACAAGAAGCCCGCCGTGATCGGGCACTCCTTCGGCGGGCTGCTGACCCAGATCATCGCCGGCCGCGGCCTGGCGGCCGTCTCGGTCGCGATCGACCCCGCGCCGTTTCGCGGCGTCCTGCCGCTGCCGGTCTCCGCGCTGAAGTCCGCCAGCCCGGTGCTCGGGAACCCCGCCAACCGCAGCCGCGCGGTACCGCTGACCTACGAGCAGTTCCGCTATGCCTTCGCCAACGCCGTCAGCGAGGAGGAGGCCAAGGAGCTGTACAACACGTACGCCGTGCCGGCCGCCGGCGTCCCGCTCTTCCAGGCGGCGACGGCGAACTTCAACCCGTGGACCGAGGTCAAGGTCAACAGCAGGAACCCCGAGCGCGGGCCGCTGCTGCTGATCTCCGGCGAGAAGGACCACACGGTGCCGTGGGCGATCGCCAACGCCTCCTACAAGAAGCAGAAGCGCAACGAGGGCGTGACCGAGATCGTCGAGATCCCCGGCCGTGGCCACGCGCTGACCATCGACTCCGGCTGGCGCGAGGTCTGCGACACCGCGCTGGCGTTCGTCAAGCGGTTCGTGTCGTAGTGCCCAGCGCGCGTTGGGCGTGTGCCACCCACGGGTAGACGCATCAAACGCGGGCGGTAGCGTTCGCGCCCACTTCGCGTGCTGCTCGCCATTCCCAACGTCTCCGAGGGTCGTGACCTCGCCGCGGTCGCCGCCATCGGCGCCGCGTACCTGCGCGGCGGGGCGCGGCTGCTCGACACGCACACCGATCGCGACCACCATCGCTCGGTCCACACGCTCGCCGCGCCACCGGGCGTCCTGGCCGACGCGTTGGTCGAGGGCGCGCGCACGGCGGTGGCGCGGATCGACCTCAGCACCGAGCGCGGGATCCACCCGCACGTCGGCGCGCTGGACGTCGCGCCGGTCGTCTTCCTCGACGAGGCCCGGCGCGGTGTGGCGTGCGCCGAGGCGCTGGCGGTCGCCGAGCGACTGGGCGAGGAGGTCGGGCTGCCGGTCTTCTTGTACGGGTTGCTTGCCGGCGGTCGGACGCGGGCGTTCCTGCGTCGCGGCAGCCTCGCCGAGCTGCGCCGCCGGATCGCCGACGGCGAGCTCCGGCCCGACTTCGGCCCCCCGCGACCGCATCCGACCGCCGGCGCGGTCCTCGTCGCCGCCCGGCCGCCGCTGGTCGCCTTCAATCTGGAGCTGGCGCCGCCCGCGACCCTGGCCGACGCGCGGGCGATCGCGGCGCTCGTCCGCGAGGGCGGCGCCGAGGGGCTGCCGGGCGTCCGCGCGCTCGGGCTCGAACTCACCGCCCAGGGCGCGATCGCGCAGGTCTCGACCAACGTCGAGGACCACCGCGCCGTGCCGCTGGCCCAGGTCGTCGCCGCGGTGGCCCGCCACGCGCCGGTGGCCGCGTGCGAGCTGGTCGGGCTCGCGCCGGCCGCCGCGTTCGACGGCTTCCCCGAGGCCATGCCGGTCAAGGGCCGTCGCACGGTCGAGGAGGCCCTCGGCGAGAGCCCGTGAGGAGCTATCGTCCAGGCCCATGGCCCAGACGAAGCGCAAGCGCCGATCCAAGCATCGCGGCAACGCCGCGGGGTCGGTCGAGGTGCGCGGGCGGACGGGCCGGCAGGTCGAGCCCGCCAAGGGCGGCAAGGCGATGCGTCTCGACCGTCTCGACCGGCCACCGACGTGGCGCTCGGCGGCCAACCGGTCGGCGATCGCGACGGTGCTGTTCGTCGTGGTCATCACGCTGCTGCAGCACAACCTCCCGTCGGCCCTGGCCATCGGCCTGCTGATGTTCCCCGCCTACACCGCGCTCGGCTTCTACACCGACAAGCGCATCTACGACCGGCGCCAGGCCAAGAAGGCCGCAGGGAAGCAGTAGGCCATGGACGTCCGCATGTTCACCGTGGGGCCGGTCCAGGAGAACGCCTTCCTGCTGCGGCGCGACGGCAGCGACCGCGCGCTGCTGGTCGACCCCGGCGAGGAGGCGCCCAAGCTGCTTGGCGCGATCGAGGCGCTCGGCGTCACGCTCGACGCCATCCTGCTCACGCACTGCCACTTCGACCACACCGGCGCGGTAGCGCCGGTGGCCAAGGCGACGGGCGCGCCGGTCTACTGCCCCGAGCTCGAGGTGCCGCTCCTGCAGGACATCATGGCCTACGTCCCGTGGCCGGGCTTCGGGCCGTTCGAGTCCTGGGACCCGGAGCACACGGTCGCCGGCGGCGAGCGTCTGCAGCTGGCGGGCTATGACATCGACGTGCTCTTCACGCCCGGCCACAGCCCGGGCCACGTCACCTACGCGATCGCCGACGAGACCGAGGGCGCGCCGCTCGCGCTCTTCTCGGGCGACGTCCTCTTTCAGTCCTCGATCGGTCGCACCGACCTGCCCGGCGGCGACCACGCGACGCTGCTGGCCTCGATCGCCACGCTGCTGGAGCGCTTCGACGACGACGCGGTCGTGCATCCGGGTCACATGGGCCTGACGACGCTCGGCGCCGAGCGCGCGCACAACCCGTTCCTCGCCGAGCTGTCGCAGCGCTGATGGCCGAGAAGCCCCAGGCGCCGCGCGGCACGTACGACGTGCTGCCCGAGCAGGACGCCGCTCGCGCGGCGGTCGAGCGCGCGGCACGCGACATCCTCGGCGGCTCCGGCTACCGCCGGATCGAGACGCCGATCTTCGAGCACACCGAGCTCTTCGCCCGTGGCGTCGGCGCGTCGACCGACATCGTGCAGAAGGAGATGTACACCTTCACCGACGCCGGCGACCGCTCGCTGACGCTGCGTCCGGAGGGCACCGCGCCGGTCATGCGCGCCTATGCCGAGCACGGCATGCACAAGCTGCCCCAGCCGGTGAAGCTGTGGTACTTCGGCCCGTTCTTCCGTCAGGAGAAGCCGCAGGCCGGGCGCTTCCGCCAGTTCTGGCAGGTCGGTGCCGAGGCGATCGGCTCTGACGACCCGGCGGTCGACGCCGAGACGATCCTGCTGCTGCAGACGCTCATCTACGAGTTGGGCATCGAGAGCGTCACGCTGCGCCTGGGCTCGCTCGGCACGCCGGAGACGCGCGCCGACTACCGCGACAAGTTGATCGCGCACCTGCGGGCACATGAGCGCGAGCTGTCAGAGGACGTCCGCGCGCGGATCGACCTCAACCCGCTGCGCGCGTTCGACGCCGACCATCCGGGCACGCGCAAGGTGATGGAGTCGGCGCCGCTGCTGCTGGATCACCTGACGGCCGAGGATGCCGAGCACTTCGCCGAGGTGCGGGCGCGCCTCGACGCCGCCGGCGTCGAGTACGTGATCGACCCGACGCTCGTGCGCGGCATCGACTACTACACGCGGACGCTCTTCGAGTTCACCTCCGACGCGCTCGGCGCGCAGTCGGGCGTGGGCGGCGGCGGGCGCTACGACGGGCTGGCCGAGGTGCTCGGCCTCAACCCGACGCCGGGCATCGGCTGGGCGGCGGGCGTCGAGCGACTGCTGCTCGCGGGGGACCACAAGCCCCATCCGGAGGCCGTCTGTGACCTGTATGTCGCCGGCACGTCGGTCGCCGCGTTCACCTTGGCCGCCGAGGCGCGCCGCGCCGGGCTCAACGTGCAGCTCGAACTGGCCGGGCGCTCGCGCAAGGGCCAGCTCAAGCAGGCCGACCGATCCGGTGCGCGCCATGTCGCCATCTTCAGCGAAGACGAAGGGACCATCTTGAAGGACTTGGAGAGCGGAGAGCAGGAGGAGCTGGCAGCCGACGCGATCGTCGCCCGCGTCCTGCGCGGGAGGCACATCGGATGAGGCAGGCACCGAAGGCCAACGGGTTCCGCGACACCTGGACCGGTGATCTCCGTGGTACCGACGCCGGTCGCGAGGTCCGCGTCGCCGGCTGGGTCCACCGCCGCCGAGACCACGGTGGGCTGATCTTCATCGACGTCCGCGACCGCAGCGGGATCGTCCAGCTCGTCTTCCATCCGGACACCTCAGGCGCGGCCTTCGCTGCCGCCGAGCGGCTGCGCTCCGAGCACGTGATCTCCGCGCTGGGCACCGTCGTCGAGCGTGAGCCGCAGAACAAGAACCCCAACATCCCGACCGGTGACATCGAGATCTCCGTCACAGCGATGGACACGCTCGCCGAGGCGGTGACGCCGCCGTTCCCGGTCGACGAGGACGTCGAGGTCGACGAGACGCTGCGGCTGACCAACCGCGCCGTCGACCTGCGCCGCGATGTCATGCAGCGCACGCTGGAGCTACGCCACGCGATCGTCAAGACGATGCGCGACGTCCTCGACGAGCGCGACTTCCTCGAGATCGAGACGCCGATCCTCACGCGCTCCACGCCTGAGGGCGCCCGTGACTTCCTGGTGCCCTCGCGCCTGCAGCCCGGCGGCTGGTACGCGCTGCCGCAGTCGCCGCAGCTGTTCAAGCAGCTGCTGATGATCGCCGGCTACGAGCGCTACTTCCAGATCGCGCGCTGCTTCCGTGACGAGGACCTGCGCGGCTTCCGCCAGCCCGAGTTCACGCAGCTCGACCTCGAGATGTCGTTCGTGGAGGAGTCCGACGTCATCGAGGTGATGGAGGAGGTCATGACCAAGATCTTCGCCTTGGTCGACGGCTTCGCGGTGGTGCCCGCTCCGTGGCCGCACATGACCTATGCCGAGTCGATGCTGAAGTACGGCAACGACAAGCCCGACACGCGCTTCGGCCTGGAGATCCACGACGTCGGCGAGCTGCTGCGCGGCTCGGAGTTCAAGGTCTTCGAGGGCGTGCTGGGGCGTGGCGGCGTGATCCGCGCGTTCAATGCGGGCGTGCGGGAGATGTCACGCTCCGAGCTCGACGGGCTCAACGAGATCGTCCAGCGCTACGGGGCCAAGGCGGTCGCCCCGATCGTCGCCGGTGGCGACGCTGGCTGGCAGGGCAACCTCGCGAAGTTCTTCACGGCTGAGCAGATCAGCGCGGTCAACGCGGAGCTGGAGGCGTCCGACGGCGACCTGCTGCTCTTCGTCGCCGATGCCGAGCCGACGGCCGCGGCCGCCGCCGGCGCGCTGCGTCTGGAGCTGGGCGAGCGCTTCGGCCTGATCCCCGAGGGGCGCCACGACGTCCTCTGGATCACCGAGCCCCCGATGTTCGAGGCGACCGGCGACGCGGAGTCGCCGTGGACGGCGATTCACCATCCGTTCACGGCGCCGACGGGCACCGACTTCAGCGACCCGGGCGCCCTTGGCTCGCGCGGCTACGACCTCGTCCTCGACGGCGTCGAGATCGGCGGCGGCTCGATCCGCATCCATGACCAGGCCGTGCAGGAGCAGGTCTTCGCGGTCCTGGGCATGGGCGAGGAGGAGGCCAACCGCCGCTTCGGCTTCCTGCTGGACGCGCTCAAGCAGGGCGCGCCGCCGCACGGCGGCATCGCGATGGGCATCGACCGGATCGTGGCGATCCTCGCGGGCCGCGACTCGATCCGCGACGTCATCGCGTTCCCGAAGACCGCCTCGGGTGGCGACCCGCTGACGGGCGCGCCGGCGCCGGTCGACGAGCGCCAGCTACGCGAGCTGTTCGTCGCCAGCACCGCTCCGGTCGTGGTGCCGGAGTAACACGCGGGCGACGTCGGCGATCAGCCGGTCGGTCGCGGCGATCTCCGCCGGCTCCGTTCCCTGGACGAAGCCGTGGGGGAGGTCGGGCTCGCAGCGGTGCACGGTGGACACGTCCGCCGTGCGGAGCCGCCCGGCGTAGGCGTCGCCCTCGGCGCGGAGCGCGTCGTCGGCCGCGGTGATGACGACCGCCGGTGGAAGGCCATGCAGGTCGGGCGCGTGCAGCGGGGAGACGTCGCCGTCGGCCAAGCGCGTGGTCTTCGGCATCCACGCGTGTGCCGCCGCGCGGATCTCGGCGTCCTCGATGACGGTGAGGTCGGTGTTGGGGCAGATGAGGATCTGCGCGGACAGCTCGACCGATGCGTCATCGCGCAGCGCCAACGCCGCCAGCGCGGCGATGCACCCGCCCGCGCTGTCGCCACCGACGGCGACGGGGCCCGGCATTCGCGCGCCGCCGAGGCCGCCTGCCGCCCAGCGGATCGCGGCGACCGCGTCGTCGATCGCGGCCGGCCACGGATGCTCCGGCGCGCGCCGGTAGGCGACGGCGACGACCTCGACCCCGGCACCGTGTGCGATCCGCCGGCACAGGCGGTCGTGGCTGTCCAGGTCGCCGACCACCCACATGCCGCCGTGGAGGAACACGAGCAGCGGTCGCGGCTCGGCGACGGGCCGGTAGTGGCGGGCGCGCACGAACGGCGTGCTCGGCACGACCGCGTCGGTCACCGCGTACAGCTCGGGGCCGTCCGGGCGGGCGGCGGTGCGGGCACGGGAGCCCGCCCGCAGGGCGGCGACGTCAAGGGGCACCCGTCGAAGGATGCCCCAGCGCGGCGCGTCGGCGCTACTTGGTGGTCTTGGCCTTGGCGTCGGCCGCGGAGGCGCGGCGCGCGTCGCCGACCGTCTGGCGGACGACGGCTTCGTCGACGTAGCCGGTGAGCAGCGTGGCCTTGCCGTTGGTGCCGATCACGAGGATCGACGGCGCGGCCAGGACCTGCACGTCGCTGGTGATCGCCTCGTACTTGCCGACGTCCCCGATCGGGATGTAGGCCGAGACGACGTGCTTGGGGTCGGCCTTCGCGGTGCGATGGACGGCCTTGCGGGCGGCGCGGTCGTCAGCGCCGGCGCCGTGGAAGAGGATGACGAGCGTCTTGCCCTTGTCGAGGAACTTGAGCAGGCGGTCGGACGGGTCGACCTCGACGGCCTTCTTGGCGGGCGTCGCGGGCGCCTTGGCGGCGGCGGGCTTGGCCTTGAGGGTGGCGGCGGGGGCGACCTTGGTCACGGACTTGACGGCTGAGGTCGTCTTGGCCTTGGTCTTGGCGGGCGCTGCGTGGCGGACGCCCTTGCTCGCGGCCGGCGTCGCATTGGCGGCGGCAGGCTTGGCGGCAACGGTGGGCTTGGCAGCAGCCGCCGGTGCGGCCCCGGTGGCCTTCTGGATCTTCGCGTTGGTCGCGTCGGAGACGGCCGAGGCGCCCTTGGCCTTCTCGATGGCGCTCGTGAGGCCCTTGACGCCAGGCGCCACGGGCTCCGAGGATGCCGGGGCGGGGGTCACGGCGGCTGGCGTCGGCGCGGCCGACTCGGCGGCGGGCTTCGGCTTGAGCACCGTGAACCACATGCCGGCGAGCAGCACGACGGCCACGAGGGCGATCTGCATGGGGCGACTGACCTGGTCCACACCCGCGTTGTCGACCGCGACCCCTCCGAAGTTGAGCCGCGCAGGACGAACTGGACGCCCACTGGCCGCCCTAGACTCAACCGCGACGTGCCCGATGAGCGCTTCGCAGAGCACCTGAGCCACCCGGTGGGCCGCGGCCACGCGCCCGCGGGCGCCTATGCGGGCGCGGCCGGCGGCGCTGCGTGCGGCGACCTCGTGACGGTCCGCCTGACCGTCGCGGGCGAACGCGTGACCGACGCCGGCTTCGAGGCCTCGGGCTGCGGCGCGGCGTTGGCGGCTGCCAGCGCCGCGGTCGAGTTGGTCCGCGGTGCCTCGATCTTCGATGCCGCGCGCGTGGGGACCGTGGCGATCGCCGAGGAGCTAGGCGGTCTCAGCGTCGGCAAGCTCCACGCCGCCGACCTCGCCGCCGATGCGCTGCACCAGGCACTTGGCGCCGCGGTCGCCCACGAGGCCGCCGCGCCACCGTCGGCCGGCCGCACGCTGATCGCGATGTCGGGCGGGGTCGACAGCACGGTCGCCGCCGTCCTGCTGCGCGCCACCCACGACGAGGTCGCCGCCGTCACGCTCGAGCTCTGGCGCGATCCGGAGAACGACGCCGAGGCCTCGTGCTGCTCGGCGAGCGCCGTGCGCTCGGCGCGCGCGATCGCCCATCGTCTCGGCCTTCCGCACTTCACGCTGGACCTCCGCGCCGGCTTCCGCGCCGGCGTCGTGGATCCGTGGCTGGCCGAGCATGCCGAGGGGCTGACGCCCAACCCGTGCGTGCGCTGCAACGGCGAGGTCCGCCTCGACGCGATGGTCGACCTCGCCGATCGGCTCGGCGCCGCCACGTTGGCCACCGGCCACTATGCCCGCCGCGCGCCGGACGGCCTGCTGCGCGCCGCGGCCGACGACGCCAAGGACCAGACCTACATGTTGGCCGCGCTGAGTCGCTCCACGCTGCAGCGGCTGCGCTTCCCGCTCGGCGAGCTGACCAAGCCCGAGGTTCGCGCGCTCGCGCGCGAGCACGACCTGCCGGTTGCGAGCAAGCCCGACTCCCAGGATCTCTGCTTCCTGGCCGGCACCGGGCGTGAGCGCTTCCTGGCCCGTCACGGCGGTCTGCGCGAGCGCCCGGGGGCGATCGTCGACCGCGCCGGCCGCGAGCTGGGCCGCCACCGTGGCCACTTCCACTACACGGTGGGCCAGCGTCGCGGCATCGAGGTCGCCGCCACCGAGCCGCTCTACGTGTTGCAGACCGACGCGCGCTCCAACACCGTGACCGTCGGCCCGAGGACGGCGCTCGACGTCGACCGCGTCGCGCTGCGCGGCGTGCGCCTGCACCGCGACGCGACCGAGGTCGACGGCGTCCGCCTGCGCTACCACGCGAAGATCCTGCCCTGTCGCATGGAGGACGACGGGACCGCGGTGCTGGGGGAGCCGTTCTCCGCACCCGCACCGGGCCAGACGGCCGTGCTCCTCGCAGGGGATGTCGTGATCGGATGTGCGACGATCGGACGGTGACGTCTGACGAGATCCGCGAGTCCTTCCTGTCGTACTTCGAGCAGCGCGACCACAAGCGCTTGGCGAGCGCGTCGCTGGTGCCTGCCTCCTACGACCCCTCGGTCCTGCTGACCACCGCGGGCATGCACCCGCTCAAGCCCTACTTCCAGGGCCTCGAGGCACCGCCGCATCATCGTCTGACCAGCTGCCAGAAGTGCTTTCGCACGCCGGACATCGACGTCGTCGGCACCACGACGCGCCACCTCACGTTCTTCGAGATGCTCGGCAACTTCTCGCTCGGCGACTACTTCAAGGAGGGCGCCGCCGAGTTCGCGTGGGAGATGTCGCTCAACGGCTTCGGCTTCGCGCCCGAGCGGATCTGGGTGACGGTCTTCGAGGGCGACGAGGAGCTCGGCCTGGGTCCCGACGAAGAGGCGATCGCGGTCTGGGAGAAGATCGGCGTCCCGCGCGAGCGCATCGTGCTGTGCCCGCGCTCGGAGAACTTCTGGCAGGCGGGGGAGACCGGCCCGTGTGGACCGTGCTCAGAGCTCTATTACGACCGCGGCCTGGAGTGGGGGACCGAGGACGACCTGCCCGGCGGCGAGAACGAGCGCTTCCTGGAGTACTGGAACCTGGTCTTCATGCAGTACAACCAGGATCCGGTCAACACCCTCACCCCGCTGCCCCAGCAGAACATCGACACCGGCCTGGGCCTCAACCGCATGGCCTTGATCCAGCAGGGCGTCGACTCGATCTTCGACACCGATCAGTTCGTCCCGCTGATGGAGCTGGGCCGCTCGCTGGCGACCAACGAGATCGACGAGCGCGCGCTGCGCATCCTCGCCGACCACTCGCGCGGCATGACCTTCATGATCGCCGACGGCGTCGTGCCCTCCAACGAGGACCGCGGCTATGTCCTGCGCCGGCTGATGCGCCGCGCGATCGCCCAAGGCCATCGCCTCGGCTTCGAGGGCGAGTTCCTGCCCAAGTACGTCGACGTCGTGATGGAGACGATGGGCGCTGCCTACCCCGAGCTGGGGCGCGAGCGCGACGCGATCCTGCGCTGGGTCACCGCCGAGGAGCAGGGCTTCGGCCGCACGCTCGAGACCGGGCTGGCGATGCTCGACGAGCTGCTCTCGCGCGCCGCGGTCAGCGGCGAGGACGCCTTCAAGCTCCACGACACCTTCGGCTTCCCGATCGACCTCACGGTCGAGATCGCCGGCGAGCGCGAGGTGCCGGTCGACATCGCCGACTTCGACGCGCGGATGGAGGAGCAGCGCCTGCGCTCCTCGGCGGGCGCCGGCACGCAGGAGCGCGTCGGGGCCAAGCAGGAGGTCATCCGGCAGCTCTCCGAAACGCCGACGGACTTCACCGGCTACGAGCACCTGGAGGAGCGCACGACGGTCGCGGGCGTGCTGGAGCAGGGTGGGCGCACGTTCGTGAAGCTGGCCTCGTCGCCGTTCTACGCCCAGGGCGGCGGCCAGGTCTCCGACGCGGGGACGATCGAGTGCGAGGACGGCGACTGCCGCGCGACGGTCAACGAGGTGCTGCGCTCCGGCGAGGACCAAGCCGTTGTGCTGGAAGTTGAGCGGGGATCACTGAAGGCGGGGGAGAAGGTCGTCGCGCGCGTCGACCGCGCCGCACGCCAGGCCACGCAGGCCAACCACACCGCCACGCACCTGCTGCACGCCGCGCTGCGCGAGGCGCTGGGCACGCATGTCCGCCAGGCCGGCTCCTACGTCGGGCCCGACAAGCTGCGCTTCGACTTCACCCACGGCACACGCCTCTCGCCCGAAGAGGTCAAGCAGGTCGAGGATCGCGTCAACGGCTGGATCCTCGCCAACGACCCCGTGCGCCCGATCACGACGACGCTGAAGGAGGCCCAGGAGCTGGGGGCGATGGCGCTCTTCGGCGAGAAGTACGGCGACGTCGTGCGGATGGTGCAGATCGGCGGCGGCGAGTACTCCCGCGAGCTCTGCGGCGGCACGCACGTGCGCTCGACGGCCGAGATCGGCGTCTTCCGGATCGTCAGCGAGGGGTCGAGCGCGTCCAACGTGCGCCGGATCGAGGCCGTCACCGGCCCGGAGGCCGTGACGCTGCTGCGCTCCCACGACGCGCTGATCCGCGAGGCCGCGGGTGAGCTGCGCACCTCGCCCGAGCAGGTGCCGACGAAGGTCGCCGACCTCCAGCGTGCAGCTCAAGGCCGCGGCCAAGGCGCACTCCTTCGGCTCCAACGGCGCCGTCGACGTCGATGCGCTCGCCGGACAGGCCACCGAGCTGTCGGGGGTCAAGGTGCTGACCTCGACGGTCGCGGTCGGCGACGCCAAGGCGCTGCTCGACGCGGCCGACCGCGTCAAGAACGCGCTCGGCGACGCGGCGATCGTCCTCGGCGCGGTGACCGACGGCAAGGTGGCGCTGATCGCCTCGGTCGCGCCGGCGCTTGTCGCGCGCGGGATCAAGGCCGGCGAGTTGGTCAAGGTCGCCGCGCAGGTGGTCGGCGGTGGCGGCGGCGGGCGCGACACGATGGCCCAGGCCGGTGGCCGCGATCCCGAGAAGCTCGACGACGCCCTCGCGGCCGCGCGCGCCCACATCGAGAGCACGCTGGCTTCGTGAGACACCGTCCGCGGCTGATGATTCTCTAGCCTCATGCGCGTGCTGGCGCTGGACTACGGCTCGGCCCGGTGCGGCGTGGCCGTGAGCGACCCTACGGGGACGCTCGCGACGCCCATCGAGCACATCGAGCGACCAGGGACCCGCAAGGGTCTCGTGCGCGTCGCCGACGTCGCGCGTGAGCGCGAGGTCGCGCGGATCGTCGTCGGCCTGCCGATCGGGCTCTCGGGCCGCGACACCGACCAGACGCGTGAGACGCGCGAATGGGCCGACCGCTTGCGCGAGCGCGTCAAGCCGATTCCCGTCGAGCTCTACGACGAGCGCTTCACCACCGCGATCGCGGCGAAGTCCGGCGACACACGGACCAGCGAGGACTCGCGCGCGGCCGCCGTGCTGCTCGAGGACTGGCTGGCGCTGCACGGAGGGGAGCTGACGTGACGCCGCTGTTCGGAGGCAAGAAGGACGACGGAGGGGCGGCCGAGCGCGCTCGCAGCGCCGCCGAGCGCGAGGCGGCCCGGCTGGAGCGCGAGCGCCGCCGTGCCGAGCGCGAGGGGCGCACGCCGCCGCCGGCGCCTGAGCCGGTTGCGTTCGAGCCCGAGCCCGAGCCGGTTGGATTCGAGGCTGAGCCCGAGCCCGTCGCGTACGAGCCTGAGCCCGTGGCCTACGAGGCCGAGCCCGAGGCGTTCGTCGAGACCGACGCGGTGGCGCCCGAGCCGAGCTACGAGGTGCCGCCGGAGCCGGTCTACGCGGCACCGGTCGAGCCCGTCGCCGAGCCTGCTTGGGAGCCTGAGCCGGTCACCGTCCCGCCCGAGCCCTTCGAGCACGAGCACGAGACCGAGCTGCACCCGCACGTCGAGGTGCCCGCGGGCGTCAAGCGCGTCTCGGCGCCGTCGGTCGGCGACCTGCCGGACGTCGGTGGTCCGCGGCCCACACCGCCCGGACCGGTCCGCGGTCCTGCCGGCCGCCGCACACGCCGGCGTGACCGTCCCGCCAACGTCCCGCGTCAGCGCGGCCTGCCGCGCTCCCGGCGTGGTGCCCGGCGGCTGGTCCTGCTGCTCGTCCTGGTGCTGGTCGCGGTGGCCGGGTGGTTTGCCTACCGCGTCGCACAGCCCGGCCACGACGCAGGCGACGCCAAGCGGCCGATCGTCGTCGTGATCGCCCGTGGCTCCACCGCCGGCGAGATCGCCGACGAGCTTGCCGACCAAGGCGTCATCGACTCTTCGTTCTTCTTCAACATCCGCTCGCGGATCTCCGGCAAGCGCGGTGACCTCAAGGCCGGGCGCTTCACGCTCCAGCGCGACATGAGCTACGCCGCTGCGCTGGACGCCCTCACGCAGAACCCCGCCGCGGCGCCGACGGTCAAGGTCACGATCCCCGAGGGCCTCTCGGTCGCCGAGACGGCGGCGATCGTCCGCCAGACCCCATTGAGCGGCAGCTACCTCAAGGCCGCGAGCCGCAACCCGCGCGAGGTCAAGGGCTTCAAGAGCTATGGGGTGCCGCGCGGCACCCATACGCTGGAAGGCTTCCTCTTCCCGGCGACCTACGAGCTCAAGCGCAAGTCCACCGCGCGCGACCTCGTCACGCAGCAGCTCTCGACCTTCCGCCAGACGTACGACCGGCTCGACCGCAAGGCCGCCCACCGCAAGAACCTCAGCGACTACGACGTGCTGATCATCGCCTCGATGATCGAGCGCGAGGCGCAGGTCGCCAAGGACCGGCGCCTGATCTCGGCCGTCATCTACAACCGCCTCAAGCAGCACATCCCGCTCGGCATCGACGCGACGCTGCGCTACCGCCTCAACAACTGGTCGCGACCGCTCAAGCAGTCCGAGCTCCAGCAGGACTCGGCCTTCAACACGCGCACGCGCCAGGGCCTGCCGCCGACGCCGATCGGCAGCCCCGGCCTCGCCTCGATCCGGGCGGCGCTGAACCCGGCCAGGGTCAACTACCTGTTCTACGTGGTCAAGCCCTGCGGCAACGGCGCGCACGCCTTCTCGGCGACCGACGCCCAGTTCACCAAGGACGTCCAGGCCTACAACCGCAAGCGCGCGCAGCTCGGCGGCAAGGACCCGTCGCACTGCTAGGACACAGATGAAGCGCCTCGGGGTCCTGGGCTGGCCGGTCGCCCACAGCCGCTCGCCGCAGATGCACAACGCCGCGCTCGCGCTGCTCGGCCTAAAAGGTTGGCACTACCAGCGCCTGCCGGTTCCGCCGGAGGTCTTCGAGGAGACCGTGCGCGGCCTGCCCGCCACGGGCTTCGTCGGCGCCAACGTCACGATCCCGCACAAGGAGGCGGCGCTCGCGCTGGCCGACGAGGCCACCGACGCCGCCCGCGCGATCGGCGCGGCCAACACGCTGAGCTTCGGCGCCGATGGCGCGATCGCCGCGGCCAACACCGACGCGCCCGGCTTCCTGGCCACGCTCGACGCGATCGACCGCCCGCCCGTCGGGCAGACCGCCCTCGTCCTCGGCGCCGGCGGCTCGGCGCGCGCGGTCGCCTACGCGCTGCGTGAGGCCGGCGCGGCCCGCGTCGCGGTCTGGAACCGCTCGCCCGATCGGGCCGCCGCCCTGGCCACCGACCTGGGCGTCGAGGCCGTTACTCGGCCGATCGCGGCCGACCTGTTGGTCAACTGCACGAGTGTCGGGCTGGCGGACGGGAACTTCAAGGATCTGCCGATCGCCGCCGATGCGCTGGGCACATATGCAACCGTGGCGGACCTGGTCTACCGGGCCGGCGGCACCGAGCTGATCGCAGCAGCGAGCAGTCGAGGATGCGCGGTGGTCGATGGCCTCGAGGTCCTCGTCCGCCAGGGTGCGTTGAGCTTTCAGGCCTGGACCGGCCTGGAGGCGCCCATTGACGCCATGCGAGCCAGCGCTCGCGGTGCGTTCCCCGACTCCCATGACCCCGGAACCAGCGACTCACCTGACCGCCGTGCCGCCGATCCCCGGCGCCCCGGTCGCTGATGTCGTCACCGGCTCCACCGTCGCTCCACCGTCGGTCGCGGCGCCTGCGGCGCCCGCTGCGTCCAACGAACGTCCAGCGGACTGGAACGGCGTCACGCCGCCCCGCCGCACCGGCGGCGGCAGCGCCCGCTTCCTGACCGACGTCATCGTCGAGCTCGGCTTCGTCGACCGCCCGCGCGTCGAGCAGGCCGTCGAGGCGGCGCGCGCCACCGGCACGACGCCGGAGGCCGTCCTGCTCGACCAGGGCGCGCTGTCGATGGAGAACCACGCCCGCGCGGTCGCCGAGCGCCACGGCCTCGACCACCTCGACCTGTCGGTGTTCCACATCGACATGTCGGCGGCCAACCTGATCGCCCCGCAGGCGGCCAAGCGCTACGAGGCCATCCCGGTCGCCTTCGCCGGCGAGCGTGGCCTGCTGATCGCGATGGCCGATCCGGCCAACGTCCTGGCCGTCGACGACATCGCGCTGATGACCGGCTACGAGGTCCGCGTCGCGGTCGCCTCGCGCGAGGACATCGCGACGCTGATCTCCAAGCAGTCACGCCTGGAGCACGTCGCGGCCACGGCCGAGATCGACCTCAGCAGCGACGAAGACGGCATCGGTGAGATCGTCGACCTGCGCGAGTCCGCCGACGACGCGCCGGTCATCAAGCTCGTCAACCAGATCGTCGCCCAGGCGGCCGAGCAGGGCACCTCGGACATCCACTTCGAGCCCGAGGACGGCTCGATGCGCGTCCGCTTCCGCATCGACGGCGTCCTGGTCGAGACGATGACCGTGCCGCGGCGCATGGTCTCGGGCGTCGTGTCGCGCCTGAAGATCATGAGCGACCTCGACATCGCCGAGCGTCGCCTGCCTCAGGACGGCCGTGTCGGCCTCAGCCTCGACGGCCGCCACATCGACCTGCGCGTCGTGACGCTGCCGTCGGTGCACGGCGAGAACATCGTCATCCGCATCCTGGACAAGTCCAACGTCCAGTTCGACTTCGAGAAGCTCGGCATGGGGGAGAGCGACGCCGCACGCTTCCAGAAGGCGTTCCACCAGGCCTACGGCGCAGTGCTCGTCACGGGCCCGACCGGCTCGGGCAAGTCCACGTCCTTGTACGCGGCGGTCGGCGAGCTCAACACGCCCGAGAAGAACATCATCACGATCGAGGACCCGGTCGAGTACCAGCTCGAGGGCATCACGCAGGTCCAGGTCAACAAGAAGGCGGGCCTGACCTTCGCCAACGGCCTGCGCGCGATGATGCGCGCCGACCCCGACATCATCATGGTCGGCGAGATCCGCGACGCCGAGACGGCGAAGATCGCGATCGAGGCGGCGCTGACCGGCCACCTCGTGCTCTCCACGCTGCACACCAACGACGCGCCGACGTCGATCACGCGCCTGGTCGAGATGGGCATCGAGCCGTTCTTGGTGGCCTCGGCCGTCGACTGCGTCATCGCCCAGCGGCTCTGCCGCACGCTCTGCGCGCACTGCAAGGAGCGCACGATCCTCTCCGCCGCGGTGTTGCAGGACCATGGCTTCCGCTCGGCCGTCGACATCGAGGCCTATGACCCCAAGGGCTGCTCGCGCTGCGGCGGCTCGGGCTACAAGGGGCGGATCGGCCTCTACGAGGTCATGACGATCACCGACGAGATCCGTCGCCTGGCGATCGAGCGCGCACCCGCCGACCGCATCGCCGAGGTCGCGATGCGCGACGGCATGCGCCGCTTGCGCGACGACGGGCTGGAGAAGGTCCGTCAGGGGCGTACCTCGATCGCCGAGGTCTCTCGCGTCACCGGCACCGGCTGAGCAGCGCCGACGCCCGTCCACTGCGACCCGGCCGGCTCAAGAACCGGGGTCCAGAGGTCGACCATCGAGGCGATGCGGATCGATTTCGCCCAGCTCCTGCTCGACGTCCTTGAGCGTCGTGCTTCCGACTTGCACATCACGGCGGGATCACATCCCATGATCCGCGTTCGTGGTCGCCTGACGTCGCTGGAGGACTATCCCGTCCTCGACCCGACGGACACCCGCGAGATCATCTACGGGATCCTCAGCAACGATCAGCGCCAGCGGCTCGAGACCGATTGGCAGCTCGACTTCGCCTACGCGATCCCGGGCACAGCCCGCTTCCGTGTCAACGCCTACATGCAGCGCTCGGCGATGGCCGCGGCGTTCCGCCTGATCCCGTCGGTCATCACCAAGATCGACGACCTCGGCCTGCCGCCCGTCGTCCACGACTACTGCAAGAAGCCGCGCGGCCTGGTGCTCGTCACCGGCCCGACGGGCTCGGGCAAGTCCACCTCGCTGGCGGCGATGATCGACGAGATCAACGAGACCCGCGAGGAGCACATCCTCACGATCGAGGACCCGATCGAGTTCCTGCACTCCCACAAGAAGTGCATGGTCAACCAGCGGGAGCTCGGCTCTGACGCCCAGGGCTTCGGCCTCGCGCTCAAGGGCGCGCTGCGCCAGGACCCCGACGTGATCCTCGTCGGCGAGATGAGGGACCTGGAGACGATCTCCACCGCGCTGACCGCGGCAGAGACCGGCCACCTGGTCTTCGCCACGCTGCACACCCAGAGCGCGCCGCAGACCGTCGACCGCATCATCGACGTCTTCCCGAGCCATCAGCAGGATCAGGTCCGCACGCAGCTGTCGGTCGCCCTGCAGGGCGTCATGACCCAGACCCTGATCCCGTCGGCCGACGGCGCCTCCCGCGTCGTGGCCTGCGAGACGCTCGTGCCGACCCCCGCGGTCCGCAACCTGATCCGCGAGGGCAAGACCCATCAGATCCTCTCGGCCATGCAGACCGGCGGCGGCGTCGGCATGCAGACGCTCGACACGGCGCTCGCCGCACTCGTCCGCGCCGGGCGCATCACCCAGCGCCAGGCCGAGCAGCGATCGTCCACGCCGGAAGAGCTCAAGCGGCTCTCCAGCGGCATCGGCGGATTGCAGGCGGCATAGATCATGTCCACCTACGTCTTCAAGGCGATGGACCTCACGGGCGCGAAGGCGACCGGAGAGGTTGAGGCCGAGAGCAAGCAGATCGTCTCCGATCAGCTCAAGCAGCGCGGGCTGATCGTCCTCGACATCGCCGACAAGCACGCCTCCAAAGAGCTGGCGATCCCGTTCTTCAACCGGATCAAGCCCGCCGACCTGACGATCATGACCCGCCAGCTGGCGACCATGGTCAACAGCGGCATGACGATCCTGCGGGCGCTCTACGTGCTCGAGGCGCAGACCGAGAACGACAAGTTGGTCGAGGCCATCTCGGCGGTCCGCAAGGACGTCGAGGCCGGCCTGCCGCTGTCCGACGCGCTGGAGCGTCACCCCAAGGTCTTCAACCCGCTGTTCGTCGCCATGACCCGCGCCGGTGAGACCGGCGGCGTCCTGGACTCCGCGCTGATGCGCGTCGCCGACCAGCTGGAGGCGGCCGACTCGCTGCGCCGCCAGGTCAAGGCCGCGATGGCCTACCCGATCGTCGTCATGGTCTTCGCGTTCAGCGTGCTGATCGCACTGGTCGTCTTCCTCGTGCCGGTCTTCGTCGGCACCTTCAAGCAGTTCGGCGGTGACCTCCCGACGATCACCAAGTTCACCGTCGGGCTCTCCAAGGCGATGACGGGCTACTGGTATGCCTTCATCCTCGGCGGGTTCGGCATCAGCTGGTCGTTCAAGAAGTGGAAGTCCACCGACGGTGGTCGCAAGATGTGGGACACCTTCAAGCTGCGCATCCCGATGAAGATCGGCGACATCGTGCAGAAGATCGCGCTCGCCCGCTGGTCGCGCACGCTCTCGGCGCTGGTCAGCGCCGGCGTGCCGCTCATGGCCGCTCTGGAGATCACCGGCCAGACCGCGGGCAACTGGTGCGTCGAGAAGGCGATGGCCGACGTCATCGAGTCCGTCCGTCAGGGCGGCACGATCGCCGAGCCGCTCAAGAACGCCCCGGTGTTCCCAGGCATGGTGTCGCACATGATCGGCGTCGGTGAGGAGACCGGCGCCATGGACACCATGTTGTCCAAGATCGCGGACTTCTACGAGGACCAGGTCGGCGCCGCCGTCAAGCAGCTCGCCTCCATCCTCGAGCCGGTGATGATCGTCCTCGTCGGCGGCATGGTCGGCTTCATCGTCGTCTCCATGTACATGCCGCTCTTCAAGGTCTACGACTCGATCAAGTAGCGCCGCCTTCGGGCAGGGAACAGCAACGACGACGGGCGCCTGGGAGGGCGCCCGTCGTCGTTGTGGGCGCCACCACGAGCCGGTCGGCGCGTCATCTTGCGAGACTGCCAGGCGTGCGACGGCCGATCGGCATCCTCGCGGGCACCACCGCGACCATCACGGCTGTCCTGGCTCTGGCGGCGTGCGGGCAGACCGACGACACGCTCAACTTCGGCACCTTCACCGACTGCGCGAAGATCGGCCGACCGGTCGTGACCAACGACCCGTCCGGTGATCAGCGGGCGAGCAAGGGCGTCAAGGCGACCACGGAGCCCAAGGGCGATCTGCTGCGCCTGCGCGTCGCCAAGAACGACCAGCAGCTCTGCGTGGAGTTCACCGCCGACGCGCCGATCCGGCCCTACGTCGCGTTCGTCCTGACGATGCGCCCGCAGGCGGCCGACACGCCGGTGATCCAGCTGGAGGCCAGCGTCCTGGCCGGTCAGGCGCCCGAGGTGCTGCTCGACGTGACCGGGAGCGGCAAGAGCTTCCGCGACATCAAGGGGACCGTCGGCATCAGCGGCGACCGCCTGTCGGTCCTCGTCACGCGCGATCCGTTCGATCAACACGGCGCCGGCGCGATCTTCCGCTCCTTCCGCTTCCAGGCCCGCAGCGCGGTGGCCGCCGAGGGCGAGGGCCGGCTGACCGACTGCATGCCCGTCTGCGAATAGCGCGGTCGCTGCGCATTTGGTGCACGTTCGGCCTCCGGAGCGCTCGAAAACCTGTGCAAGAAGAGTTGCCGAACCTCAGGTTGCTTGACAGGACGGTCGACCACTGGGATGTGGAGCAGCAGCACGGAGACATCAGCGTCGCCCCGCGGTCCTGGCTCTGCCCGGAGCCCGCCGACCGTGTCCGTGCCGTCGACATGGAGGAGCGGCTGCGGCCGTTTCGCCGTGCGTCGTTCATCGTCCTGGGCGTCGCGCTGGTGCTCTGCGGCCACTGGGTCGGCTGGTGGGAGCTGCTGCCGCTGGCCGTTGCCGTCGTCGGCTTCTTGATCGTCGATCGGTCGCTGGCCACCGCGGCCCAGCCCGAGTTCACGATCGCGGCGGCGTGGCTGCTCTCAGAGCTCGCGATCGCCGGCAGCATCGCGCTGACCGGCGGCCCGCGCAGCCCGGCGGTGGCCTGGCTGGTCATCCCGCTCGTCACGCTGCCCGCACGCTTCAACAGCCGCGCGGTCGCCGTCGGCGTCGGGGTCGTCACGCTGCTGCTGCTGGCGACGACCTTCGGGGTCGACACGCCCTACATCCTCGACCACCCGCAGTCGATCATCGCGCCGGTGGCCCTGATCGGGGCCGTCGCGCTGCTCTCCTCGGCGCTGATGAAGTCCGACCTCGAGCACCGCAGCTCGTCGGTCATCGACCCGTTGACGGGGATGTTGAATCGCAATGCGCTGCAGACGCGGATCGGCGAGCTGGTCCAGCAGGCCGTCATCCTGCGCGAGCCGGTCGCCCTGATCGTCGGCGACCTGGACAACTTCAAGGCCATCAACGACGGTCACGGCCACGCCGCCGGCGACGTCGTGCTCAAGGACGTGGCCTACCGGATGCGCAAGGCGCTGCGTGCCTACGACCTCGCCTACCGCCTCGGCGGCGAGGAGTTCCTCATCATCTTGCCGGGCGCCGACAGCGTCGGTGCGGCAGAGGTCGCCGAGGTGCTACGTGGCGCCATCGCCGATGAGCCGATCGCCGGGCTGATGGTCACGATATCCTTCGGCGTGAGCGCCTCGGAGCCGGGCGAGTTCGCCTACGACGACATCTTCGCCGAGGCCGATCTCGCGCTCTACCGCTCCAAGCAGGACGGGCGCAACCGCGTGCGGGTCAACGCAGGCCACCAGCGGGTGCCGGGCGCGCCGCGCGAGCTGCCACTCGCGGCGTAGTCGCGCTGCCTGCGCGCGCTACTCGCTGATCTCGAGCCGCTTGTCGGGCCCGACGCGCAGCGCGCGCCGCCCGGCGAACAGCTCCAGCAGCTCGATGCCCACGACCTCACGCCGCCAGCCCTGCAGCGTGCGCACGTCGGGCTCACCGCCGCCCTCGCGGACCGACGTGACGATCTTCTGCAGATCCGCGCGCGCCGCGATCAGCTCATAGGCCAGCTCGGACTCCATCGCCCGGGTGCGGACCAGCGCCTCGCCGAGGGCGATCAGCGGCGCGTCCTCGGCATCGGGCTGGCTGGGGCGGACGCCCTCGACGGGGATCGGCTCGCGCTCGCGCCCGCGGGCGACGGCCTCGACGATCGCCTTGCCGCGGCGGTGCAGCGTCGCGTCGTTGAGCCCGCGGATCTGGCGCAGCCGCTCGACGCTCTGCGGGCGGCGCTTGGCGATCTCGATCAGCGCCGCGTCGTGCAGGATGCTCGACACCGGACGGTCGCCCTCGCGGGCGGCCTCCTCGCGCCACTGCACCAGCTCGCGCGCGACCGCACGCTGAGGCGGGTCGAGCGAGTTGACGCGCGGCAGCTTGCCGAAGACGACGTCGAGGTCGCGCTTGTCGTCGATCGCCTCGAAGGCCCGGCACTCCTCGCGTGCCCACTCCAGGCGGTCGAGCTCGGTGAGCCGGCCCTGCAGCGCGCTCGCGAGCTGGAGCAGATGCAGGACGTCCTCGCGGGCGTAGCCGAGCTGCTCCTCGGTCAGCGGCCGGTCGTCCCAGCGCGTGAACGACGCGGACTTGCGCAGCTTGACGCCGAGCATCTCCTTCAGCAACGGCTCGTAGCCGAGCTGGGCGCGCATCCCGGCGAAGCCGGCGGCGACCTGCGTGTCGAAGACGTTGCGCACCGGGGCGCCCCAGTCGCGGCGCAGCAGCGCGACGTCCTGGCGCGCGGCGTGCAGCACGATCTCGATCTCGGGGTCGGCGAGGACCTCGGCCAGCGGCGCCGGGTCGTACTCCTCGGTGAGCGGGTCGAGGACGATGACCTCAGAGCCGCCCTCACCATCATCCAGCGCGATCTGGGCGAGACAGAGCAGGGGCTGGTAGCGGCCCTCGCCCATGAACTCCGTGTCGATGCCCAGGCGTCCGGTCTCCCGGGCACGCGCGGCGATGTCTGCGGTCGACCACGACATGGGCGCGCACGCTATCCGCATTCACGCCGCGGACGCGGCGCGGGCGGGCGCTCAGAGACCCGGGAGCGGCCCGGACGGCGGCGGGGCGAAGCGGTCGGGGTCGAAGCGGGAGACCAGTGCGGCGGGGGAGGGCCGCTCGCCGGCCTCCGCGAGGCCGAGCGAGGCGGCCAGGTGCGCGCGCACGGCGTCAGCGCTCTCGCCCTGCTCGCCGCGGTCGGCGAGGGTGACGGCCCCGTGGCGCTTGGCGAGCCGTGCGCCGTCGCGGCCGAGCACGAGCGGCACGTGGGCAAACGAGGGCGCGGAGAGGCCCAGGCGCCCGGCCAGCCAGAGCTGGCGCGGGGTGGAGCCGAGCAGGTCGTCACCGCGGACGACCTCGCCGATCCCTTGGGCACCGTCGTCGACGACGACGGCGAGGTTGTAGGCGAACGCCCCGTCGTTGCGGCGCACGACGAAGTCGTCGACGACACCTTGCTGGGCACCGTGCAGGCGGTCGGTGAACGTGACCGTTGCGCCCTCGGCGGCGACGCGCAGCGCGGGCGGCCGCCCGGATGCCTCGTGCTCGGCGCGCCCGGCGGCGGTCAGCCGCCGGCAGGTGCCGGGGTAATGGCCTTCGGGGAGCGGGCCGTGCGGGGCCGACGACGCCTCGCGGATCTCCGCGCGGGTGCACCAGCACGGGTAGAGCGTCCCGTCGGCGTCGAGCTGCTCGAGCGCCGCGTCATAGAGCGCCGGCCGCTCGGACTGGCGCACGACCGGGCCATCCCAGTCCAGCCCGATGGCCGCGAGGTCGGCGAGCTGCTCGGCCTCGAAGTGCGGGCGCACCCGCCCTGTGTCGAGATCCTCGACGCGCATCAGGAACGGCGCGCCTTGGGCGCGGGCATAGAGCCAGGCCACAAGGGCCGTGCGCAGGTTGCCGAGGTGCAGGGTTCCGGTCGGCGATGGCGCGAAGCGCCCGGTCCGGTTCGGCGTGGCGCTCAGCCGAAGACCTCGGCGAAGCCGTCGCGTCGGGGGCGCGGCGTCCAGTCGAAGGCGGCGCGCGCGCGGCCGTTGGCGTTGCCGGGCAGCGTGGTGGAGTAGTAGACGAGCGCGTCGCCGGCCAGCCTGCGCGCCAGCCACGCGGGCACCTTGCGCGGCGGCTTGGCGCCGAGCAGTCGTGCCGTCTCGGGCAGCCACTCGCGGGAGGTGACCGGCGTGTCGTCGGTGATGTTGTAGATGCCGGGCGTGCCGCGATCCAGCGCGCGCACCGTCGCCTCGACGGCATCGTCGAGGTGCACGAACGACATGTGGCCCTCGCCGCTGCCGATGATCGGATAGCGCCGCTTGCGGATCAGCTCGCCCATGGTGCCGTCCTTGGCATACCAGGTGCCCGGGCCGTAGTAGAAGCCGTAGCGCAGCACGAGCCCTTCGATGTCTGCGGCGCCCACGGTCGCCGCCTCCAGGTCGCGCACCGCCTCGATGTTGTCGCGGAACTGCTCGGGCGCGTCCAGGTAGAGCGGCGCGTCCTCGTCGTGGACCGGGCTGCTGTCGGGCCGGGTGACGAACGCGATGCTCTGCACCAGTGCCCGGCGCGCGCCGGCCTCCGCGCCGGCCGCCAGCAGCGTCGGCACGGTCTCGCGGCGCAGGCGGTTGGTCAGCGCCAGGGCCGCAGGCATGAGCTTGGGATCGGCCTGGGCCGGCAGTGCGGTCAGCTGGTGGATGACGACCTCGGGCTCGGCCGCCAGCACCGCGGCACGCAGCGCGGTGGCGTCGAAGGCGTCGAGCACGGCCGCCTCCGCGCCTTGGGCGCGCAGCGTTCGGGCCCGGGCCTCGTCGCGGGTTGTGCCGACGACGCTGTGGCCGTCGGCGACGAGCCGGTCGACCAGCGGCCGCCCGATCACACCTGCGGCGCCCGCCACGAACACCCTCATCGGACACCCCGCGCCTCGTCCTCGCGCGCTGCCGCGCGGTACAGCCCGCCGAGCAGGAGCACGCCGAGCGCCAGCGTGGCCAGGTCGAACGGGCCGACCCAGCCCGGGTCGGCGTTGCCGACGTCGAGAAGGTGATTGAGCGCGTGCAGCGCGAACTGCAGCCCGACGAGCGCCAGCGCCGGCGCGCGCCAGGACGGGCGGCCGGCGGCGATCGCCAGCACGATCGCCGATGCGAGGTAGAAGGCGGCCATGTCACGCAGGTCGTGCTCGTTGCGCGGTCCGAAGTCGGCGATCGCGTCGTAGAACGCGCCCGGCGTGAGCGCCAGCAGGAGGCCGGTGACCAGCTGGACGCCGGCGACCGCCAGCACGCCGGCGCGCAGCGCCGTGGCACGGGCCGCGGGGGTGGGGGCGATGTGCTGCATGGGCGCGACGCTACTGCCCCGCCGGTCCACCCGACAGGACCACTACGGCGTGATGGCACCGGACCGGTCGGGTGGTGCGGGCCGTGGGCGCACAGGTCGCCGGGGCGGCGAGCCGCTACGCTCGCGGCCTCGTGAGCGCTGACGAAGAGACCCCCGAGACCGCCGAGCCCGTGCCGTGCACGGTGTGCCGCGGTACCGGCACGCTGATCTCCAACCTCGGCGGCTCGCCGTCGAACGTCGACTGCGCCTGGTGCGAGGGCACCGGCGTCTACTTGGCAGACCACGACGCCCAGGCGGCCCGCAAGGCCGCCGCCGAGGAGCAGACCAGCGGCTAGTGCCGTGACCGCAACGCTCGCTCGTTGTCGGGAGGGTCGTTGTCGTGTGTCAGCTCTGGGAGCCGATCGGCGACTAGCTCGCCAGCGCCAGGCGCGGCGGCAGTGCCACGACGTCACCGCCGTCGCGCTCGTGGTCCTCGGCGCCCGCGGCCGCCGCGGACGGTAGGTAGGCGGTGAACAGGGCCACGAAGATCAGCGGCGTGCACCACATCAGATAGAAGTAGAACCAGTGGCCGGCCGGCAGCTGTAGGGCGATCAGCACGGCGGCGGCCAGCGCGGAGACCTCGACGATCGTCCGTCGCCCCGGGATCACCGCGACGGCGACCGCGAGCAGGACGCCCAACGCCTCGAGCGCGGTCTGCGTCCAGCCGATGTTCGTGTAGATCGCCCACAGCGACCAATCCGGCGGACGGCTCATCTGGTAGCCCATCGTGCACGCCCACAGCTCATGCAGGCCGCCCGTGGGCATGTAGACGAGCAGCGAGAACGCGGTGACGCCGAGGCATCCCGCGGCGACCGCGAGCGCGCTGTGGCGCCCGTCGCCGTCACGGCCGCGCATGTACAGCAACAGCAGTCCGCCAGGCGAGAACTTCGCCGCGACGGCCAGGCCGAGCATCGCCCCGCGCGCCAGCGGGCGGCCGAAGACCAGCAGCGACCCGACGATCAGCAGCGCGACGAGACCGTCGTTGGTGTTCTCCATCACGCCCAGCAGCGTGAAGGGGAATGCCGCCCACGCCCACGCGAGCGCCAGGCCGAGGCGCCGGCCCTCCGGTCCCGCCCGTAGCCGCATGCCGAGCAGCAGCAGCGCGGCGATCGTCAGCAGGTCGAAGGCCATGGTCGCGGCGTGCGCCGCCGGCACCTTTGCGCCCTCGCCCACCCATGGGAACGCGAGCTCGAACGGGATGTAGGCCAGGTAATTGACCGGCCCGTAGGTGTCGCCATGGGTGTCGTTGTCGACGTAGAGCTCCTGCTTGTGAGCGATCCGGTCGGCGCCGACCACCGACGAGTACCCGATGTCCATGACGCGATCGCTGCTCACGTTGAGCGCCACGCGCGCGCCGCACAGCGCGACCACGCCGACCGCCAAGACGACGGTCGGAAGCAGTGGCACGAGGCGGCCGTGACGCGGGCGCGGCCGCAGGCCCACGATCAGCATGCGGACCAGCAGGTACACGAGCGGCGGGTAGACGGCCAGCACCGCCGTGTTGGAGCGCACCGTCTCGAACAGCGCGTAGGAGATCCCGAAGGACGACAGCACGAGCAGGTCGAGGTGCAGCATCCGGCGCCAGCGGCGCGGATCCACGAACGGCACCAGGAACAGGACGCCGAACACGAGCCACACCCACGGTCGGTCGAACGTCGGGTTGAAGTGCCCACGGGCCATATAGGAGTTGGCGGCGACGCCCGTCCACGTGTGCAGCAGGCGGCCGTCGTAGCCGATGTCGACGACCGCCAGCGTGTGCGACCCCTGGAGCAGGTCGACCTCCCAGCGCCAGCCGGCGAAGACGGCGACTTCGAGGCGCGCGTCGCGGTGCGCGGCGCGCAGCTTGCGCAGCTCCGGCTGGGCGTCGGCGATGGCGACGGCCTGACGGCCCGTGGTCTTGAAGCCGGGCGGGGGCACATCGAGACTCGGCGGCGGGGTGAGCGGGACGCCGACCGACCGGTGATCGAGCTCTCCCGCGCGCGCTGCCGCGGGTAGCAGGAGGACGACGAGGCCGAGCAGTACGCCGAGGAGGGGAAGACGCCGCATGCCCCAGCAGATCGGCGTCTCGCGCGTGAGCTTGAGCCTATGCCCGTCGCGCAGACCGACGGTCCTTCTGGGGTGTCGACCGTAGAACAGAAGTCCAGAGATCGGACAGTCGTGCGCAAGCCAAGGCGCAACCGGCCGATCACTCCGACTGTGCGGTGACGGACCACCGGGCAACTGACGGGGCTTGCTGCAAAGACCTGAACCCCGGACGGAAACCATTGGGAAGTCGGCCCTCCGCACGAAGAAGGCCAAACCTAGATCTCACAGGAGGGATCGTCTTGCTTCAGCGTTTCAAGAACGAGGACGAAGGCTTCACGCTCATCGAGCTCCTCGTCGTCATCCTGATCATCGGCATTCTTGCCGCGATCGCCCTGCCGAGCTTCCTCGGTCAGCAGAAGAAGGCCCAGGACTCTTCGGCCAAGTCGGACGCGCGCAACGCCGTCACGCAGGTCGAGTCCTGCTACGCCGACGCGCAGAGCTACTCCAGCTGCGCCACCACGACCGTGCTCTCGTCGGCCGGCCTGCCGGGCGTCACGGTCTCTTCGGTGACCAGCTCGGGCTACGCCGTCACGGCGACGTCCAAGTCCACCAACACGTTCACGATCACCAAGGACCCGACCACGGGCAACGTGTCGCGTAGCTGCACCGGCTGCACCGGCCTCACCTGGTAAGCAGCAGCACCACCTAGTTCTACGACTTTCGGGGCGGGCCTTTGGGCCCGCCCCGTGTCGTTCCGGCGTCAAATGCATTGACGGTGCTCACGATTGGATCCGAGCGTCCGACAAAGGGGGCTAGACGGTTCCCATCTTTCGGACTTACGGCCCTAGGGAGGGCATGCACATGAAGGCTTCCATCCGCGACGAGCGCGGCTTCACGCTCATCGAGCTCCTCGTCGTCATCCTGATCATCGGCATTCTTGCCGCGATCGCCCTGCCGAGCTTCCTCGGTCAGCAGAAGAAGGCCCAGGACTCTTCGGCCAAGTCGGACGCGCGCAACGCCGTCACGCAGGTCGAGTCCTGCTACGCCGACGCGCAGAGCTACTCCAGCTGCGCCACCACGACCGTGCTCTCGTCGGCCGGCCTGCCGGGCGTCACGGTCTCTTCGGTGACCAGCTCGGGCTACGCCGTCACGGCGACGTCCAAGTCCACCAACACGTTCACGATCACCAAGGACCCGACCACGGGCAAGGTCGCGCGGAGCTGCACCGGCTGCACCGGCCTCACCTGGTAGCCGCTCAGGGCCAGACATCGGTCCATCGCCGGCTCTCTTGCCTCAGGAGCCGGCCGGCGAGGGCCGAAACCAAGCCGTGGACCGCTCACCTTCCGGGACTTGCTGCAACCTGACCTGGACGTCGTCGGACCACTCCGAACATCCACAAAGGTCAGCCCCAGAGGAGGGGACCGTGCACGCAATCATGCGCGACGAAGAGGGCTTTACGCTCATCGAGCTGCTCGTCGTCATCCTGATCATCGGCATTCTCGCCGCCATCGCCTTGCCGAGCTTGCTCAGCCAGCAGCAGAAGGCCCAGAACACCACCGCGAAGTCCGACGCGCGGAACGCCGTTACGCAGGTCGAGACCTGCTATGTCGACGCCATGGACTACACAGGCTGCGCCACCACGGCGGTCCTCAGCGCCGGCGGCTTCGCCAACGTCGCGGTGTCCGGTGTGACGGCTTCCACATACACGGTCACCGCAACGTCGAAGTCCGGCGGCACGTTCTCGGTCGCCCGCACCGCCACCGGCCTGTCGCGCACCTGCTCGGGCGGCGGCTGCAACGGTGGCACCTGGTAACACCGGGCGTCAAGAGCGCGGGGGCAACTGCCGATCACCTTGAGCGATGGCTCCCGCGCTCGCACCGGCCGCACTCTTCGGCCTCCTCATCGGCTCGTTCCTGAACGTCGTCGCCTGGCGCCTGCCACGCGGCGAGTCGCTGGTCAAGCCACGCTCGAAGTGCCCGGGCTGCGCGACGCAGCTCAAGGCCTACGACAACATCCCGGTCTTCTCGTGGCTGATCCTGCGGGGCCGCTGCCGGGGCTGCGGGGAGAGGATCTCCGCCCGCTACCCGGTCGTCGAGGCCGTCACCGCGGCGCTCTACGTCCTGGTCGTCGCCCTGAAGTGGGGCGATGTGCTGCAGATGACGCTGGGGCTCGTGCTCGTCACGTTCCTGGTGCCCATCGCGGTCATCGACCTCGACCTCAAGATCATCCCCAACAAGCTGACCGCTCCGGCAGCCGTGCTCGCCATCGCCCTCGGCGCCGTGCTCGAGCCGTCCTACCTGCCCGAGCAGCTCGCTGCCGGTGCGGGTGCCCTCATCTTCTTCCTGCTGCCCACCCTGATCCATCAGAAGGGCATGGGGATGGGCGACGTCAAGCTCGTCGCCGTCCTCGGGCTGTACCTCGGCCGCGCCGTCGCGCCGGCGATCTTCATCGCCTTGATCCTCGGCGTCGTCGTCGGCGCCGCGATCATCGCCATGAAGGGCATGTCCGACGGCCGTCGCACCAAAGTCCCGTTCGGCCCGTTCCTGGCCGTCGGGGCGCTCGTCGCCTTCTTCGTGGGCGACGCGATCGTCAACAGCTACACGGACCGCTTCTGAGCGGACGCGAGATCACCCTCGGCGCTCAAGAGCTTCCGTTCTTGGACGAACAACCGAGGGTGTCGGGGCGTGTGCTTCAGGCACCGCCGATCCCCGCCGACCCACTGCTCTGAACATGGCCAAGCGCGCAAACACCATCGTCGGACTCGAGATCGAGCCGTCCGCCGTCCACGCCGCATCGGTGACCGTCAACGGTCACGTGTCGGTCAAGACCGCGGCGGTCGTCCCGCTGGAAACCGGCATCGTCCGTGACGGCGAGGTGAACGACGTCGACGCACTTGCCGACGCCCTGCGCCTCCTGTACCGGGAGAACAAGGGCCTCGACAAGAAGGTTCGCATCGGCATCGCGAACCAGAAGATCGTCGTCCGCGTCCTGGAGCTTCCTCCGCTGGAGGATCGCAAGGAGCTTGAGGCGGCTGTCCGCTTCCAGGCCCAGGACCAGATCCCGATGCCGCTGGACTCAGCGGTTCTGGACTTCCAGCCGCTCGACATCGTCGAGACCGAGAACGGCCCGCGCCAGCGCGTCTTGATCGTCGCGGCCCGCCGCGACATGGTCGATCGCGTCATGGCAGCCTGCAAGTCGGCCGGGCTCAAGCCCGAGGGCATCGACCTCTCCGCGTTCGCGATGATCCGCGCGCTTTACCGCGCGGATCCCAGCGAGGTGACCGAGCCGGTCCTGTACCTCTCGGTCGGCGGCCTCACCAACCTGGCGGTCGCCGAGGGCACCACCTGCCTCTTCACCCGCGTCGTCGGCGGCGGCCTCGAGGCCATCGCCGTCGAGCTCGCCGAGCGCAAGGCGCTCACGCTCGAGCATGCACGCGGCTGGCTGTGCCACGTCGGCCTGGTCACCCCGCTGGCCGAGATCGAGTCAGACGATCAGGACGAGATCGCCGAGGAGGCGCGCACCGTCCTGCTCGACGGCGTCCGACGCATTGGCGGCGAGGTCCGCAACTCGCTCGACTTCCACCACGCCCAGGAGGGCATGAGCCTGCGCGTCCAGCGCGCGGTGCTCACCGGCGCCGCGGCCAGCGTGCCCGGCTTCGACGATGCCCTTGCCGCCGAGCTCGGCCTGCCGGTCGTCTCCGGCTTGGTCGACGGCACGCCCGGCGGCCTGGATCCCCATCTGCTCACGATCGCGGCCGGCCTGGCCGTCGAGGAGGCCCCGCACGCATGAGGGCTGTCAACCTCATCCCGACCGACCAGCAGCGCGGCGCCGGTGGTGCCGCGGGCAAGTCCGGCGGTGGCGCCTACATCCTGCTGGGGGCACTCGCCCTCATCGTGGTGCTCGCCGCGTCCTATGTCGTCTCCGGCAAGTCGGTGACCGACAAGAAGGCCCAGCTGGCCGATGTCACCCAGCAGGCTGCCGCGGCCGAGACCAAGGCAGCGTCGCTGACCAGCTACACCAGGTTCGCGTCGATCCGCGCCAAGCGCGTCGAGACCGTCTCGCAGCTGGCCGCCAGCCGCTTCGACTGGGCCCACGCCCTGCGCGAGGTGTCGCGGGTCCTGCCCGAGAACGCCTGGCTGACCATGCTGACGGCGACGACCTCGCCCTCCGTCAGCGTCGGCGGTGGCGCGGGTGCACTGCGCTCCTCGCTCAACGTCCCGGCCATCCAGTTGCAGGGCTGCACGACCAGTCAGGCATCGGTCGCCAAGCTGATCGCGCGCCTGCGGCTCGTCGACGGCGTCCAGCGCGTCAGCCTGGAGGACTCGACCAAGGGTCAGGAGTCCAGCGACAGCGGCACGGCGGCCAACCAGGCAGGCACAGGGACCTCCGGCGACTGCCGCGGCGGCCACGCCAAGTTCCCCATCTTCAACGTCGACGTCTTCTTCGAGCCCAACGGCGCCGCCGTCCCGACGGCCGCCGGCACGGCCACGACGGCCTCCGCGACCTCGTCGGTCCCGGGGAGCACCACGGCCCCGGGCACCACCGCCTCGACCACCACCCCGGCTTCGTCCGTTACGGGAGTGACCAGCAAGTGACCGCTCGTGATCGCACCGTCCTGATCGTCGTCGGACTCGTCGCCCTGCTGGGCGGGTTCTGGTTCCTGGCGATCAGCCCCAAGCGCAAGGAGGCGTCCGACGTGGCGGCTCAGGTGGCCACCGCGCAGTCGCGCCTGGACACCGCACAGGCCAGCGCGGCCAGTGCCGATGCCGCACGGCAGCGGTACTCCTCCGACTACGCGACGGTCGCCCGCCTGGGCAAGGCCGTGCCGGTCGACGACGACATGCCGTCGCTCGTCTACCAGCTCTCACACACCGCGAAGGTCAACCACGTGGACTTCCGCGCGATCAAGCTGACCAGCGGCGGTGGTGGCGCCCCCGCGCCCACGGGCGTCGCCGCGGCCGTCGCCTCGGCCAACGGCAACACGTCGGCCAGCGGCACGACCCCCGCTGCGACGGTCACGCCGGCGCTTCCGCCCGGCGCGGTCGTCGGCACCGCGGGCTTCCCGACGATGCCGTTCTCCTTCGACTTCACCGGCTCGTTCTTCCACATGCAGCGCTTCCTGAAGGCCATCGACGGCCTGACGGCGGTGCAGGGCAAGAGCATCAACGTGAAGGGCCGTCTGCTGACGGTCGACGGTGTCGGCCTCAAGGCCGGCGTCAAGGGCTTCCCCGACGTCGACGCGACCGTCGCCGTCACCGCCTACCTCCTGCCCGCCGACGAGGGGCTGACCGCCGGTGCAACGCCGGCGACCCCGGCGACGGGCACCGCGTCCACGGCCACCGCCAGCCTGATCGGGAGTGACCGATGAGCTTCCTCAAGAACGTCCTGCATGACCTCGTCGAGAAGCGTCTGTGGCCGGTGGCCATCGCGCTCGTCGCTGCCCTCGTGGCGGTGCCGATCGTCCTCGGCGGCAGCTCGTCGGGCTCCAACACGCCGGCGCCCGACGTCGCGGCCGTGACGGCGCCCAACGGCCTGGCCAACCACCGCGACGTCGCTCGCGAGCAGGTCGTCAGCCTCGAAGAGCAGGCGGCCGGCAAGGTCCAGCGCTCCGGCAAGGTGCGCGACCCGTTCATCCAGCACCATCAGCCCAAGCCGGTCAAGGAGAAGGTCGTCCAGGCGACGACGCCCAAGACGACGGCTTCGCCGCAGGGCGGCTCCACGAGCCCGTCGACCTCGACGGGTGGCAGCAACCCCTTCACCACGCCGGCGCCGACCCCCCAGAAGCCCGAGACCACCTCGGTCGACACCTACCGCGTGAAGCTCAGCTTCGGCGAGGTCGGTGCGATGAAGAGCTATGACAACGTCGCGCGCCTCACGCCGCTGCCGTCGTCGGACAACCCGTTCTTCGTGTACCTCGGCCTGGCCGACGACCAGAAGTCCGCGATCTTCCTGATCAACGCCGATGCCGAGCCCAACGGCGACGGCAGCTGCAAGCCGACGCATGACGACTGCCAGCAGATCGTCCTGCACGCCGGCGACACGGAGTTCTTCGACCTGCAGTCCGGCACCGCCGGCGTGGTCCAGTACCAGCTCGACCTCAAGTCCATCAAGAAGTACAAGGCGGCGAGCAAGGCGAGCGCGGCGAAGGCCCATGCCCGCGAGTCCAAGGCCGGACGCGAGACGCTGCGTGAGCTCGTGGCCGACGACCCGGACGCGCTGTCGAGCTGGGACTTCTCCAAGAGCCTGGGCCTCCTGGTCCAGAAGGACCCGGCCACGACGCCCGACGTCGCCAATGTGCCCTCGACGGTCGCCGGCGCGGCCGACGGGACGGCCGTGCAGCAGACCTCGACGGTCCTGACCGTCCCCACCCCGTAGGCGCTCAGCGGCGGCCGGCGGCCGCCTCATAGACTTCAGCGCCGCATGGCGCTGAACTTGATCACCGCAGGGGAGTCCCACGGGCCGGGCCTGACGACCATCGTCGAGGGCCTGCCCGCGGGATTGGAGCTCGACCAGGAGTCGATCGACCGCGACATGGCCCGGCGACAGCTGGGCCACGGTCGTGGCGGCCGGATGAAGATCGAGAAGGACCACGCCAACGTCACGGCTGGCGTCCGGCACGGTCGCACGCTCGGCGGCCCGATCGCCCTCCAGGTCCCCAATCGCGATTACGCGAACTGGGAAGAGCGGATGAACCCGTGGCCCGTCGAGGCCGAGATCCCTGAGGTGCACCTGCCGCGTCCGGGCCACGCCGACCTGGTCGGCGTGCAGAAGTACCGCTTCACCGACGTGCGCAACGTGCTGGAGCGCGCCAGCGCCCGCGAGACCGCGGCACGCGTGGCCGGCGGTGCGCTCTGCAAGGCGTTCCTGGCGGCGGTCGGCGTGCAGATCCGCAGCCACGTCGTGCAGATCGGCGACGTCTACGTGGCGCCGCGCGCGACGCCGGTGACGGTGGCGGACTTCGAGGGCGTCGACGAGGACAAGGTCCGCTGTCTGGACCCCGAGGCCAGCCGCGCAATGGTCAGCCACATCAACGTGCAGCGCAAGGCCAACGAGTCGATCGGCGGCGTCTTCGAGGTGGTGGCCTTCGGGCTGGTGCCGGGCCTCGGCTCGCACGTCTCGTGGGAGGAGCGGCTGGACGGTCGCATCGGCGGCGCGCTCTGCTCGATCCAGGCGGCCAAGGGCGTCGCGTTCGGCGACGGCTTCGACCTGCCTGGTGCTCCGGGCTCGCAGTCCCATGACGAGATCTTCTGGACCGAGGAGCGCGGCTACTTCCGCGAGACCAACCACGCGGGCGGTCTGGAGGGCGGCATGACGACCGGCCTGCCGCTCGTGGCGAAGGTCGCGATGAAGCCGATCCCGACGCTGACCAAGCCGCTGCGCTCGGTCGACATCGAGTCCCACGAGCCGGCCCAGGCGCTGCGCGAGCGCACGGACTCCTGCGTCGTGCCGGCGGCCGGCGTCGTCGGCGAGGCGATGTTGGCCTACGTGATGGCCGACGCCTACCGGCGCAAGTTCGGCGGCGACCACATCGACGACGTGCGCGAAGCCGTGGACCGGTACGTCGAACGGATCGCGTGGCGCGGCTGACCGTCGTCATCGGGTTCATGGGCGCGGGGAAGACCACCCTCGCCCGTGAGCTGGCCGCCGCGCGCGGGGTGCGCCACGTCGACAGCGACGCGCTGCTGATCGCGCGCTTCGGCAGGTCGATCCCGGAGGTCTTCGCCGACGAGGGCGAAGCGGCGTTCCGCGCGGCCGAGGAGGAGGTCGTGCTCGGCGTCCTCAACGGCGCGCAAGGCGACGATGTCGTCGTCTCGCTCGGCGGCGGCTCGGTGCTCGCGCCCCGCGTGCGCGCGGCGCTGGCCGGTCACACGACGGTGCTGCTCGACGTGCCGCTCGACCTCGCCTGGTCGCGTGCGGCAGGCAGGGACCGGCCGCTGGCCCGTGATCGCGACGCGTTCGCCGCGCTGTATGGCGAGCGTCAGGCCTTGTACGAGGCGCTGGCCGACGCGCACCTGCCCCAGGGCGATCCGGGCGTGATCGTTCGTGCCGACGGTGCGCTGCGCGCGCTGGCCTCCGCGCCGGAGGGCACGCGCATGGCCTGGGCGTCGGCGGCCTCGGGCGAGTACCCCGTCTTCGTCGGACGCGGCGTGCTGGCGCTGGCGGGCGCGCTGCCGGGCCTGGAGGGCCGCAGCTTCTGCGTCACCGACAGCGCGGTCGCCGAGCACCATCTGGGTGCGGCGCTGACGGCGGCGCTGTCGGGGCTGGTCGAGATCCCGCCCGGCGAGGAGCACAAGACGCTGGCGACCGCCGAGCGCGTCTGGCACGCGCTGGTCGCCCAAGGGGTCACCCGCGCAGATCACCTGATCGCGCTGGGCGGCGGCGTGGTGGGTGACCTCGCGGGCTTCTGCGCGGCGACCTTCCAGCGCGGCATCCCGATCGTCCAGGCGCCGACGACGATCGTCTCGCAGGTCGACTCCGCCTACGGCGGCAAGACCGGCGTCGACCTGCCCGAGGCCAAGAACTACGTCGGTGCCTACCACCAGCCCGCCGCGGTCCTGGCCGACACCACCACCTTGGCCACGCTGCCGTTGGAGGAGCACGCGGCCGGCTACGCCGAGGTCGTCAAGACCGCGCTGATCGCCGGCGGTCCGCTGTGGGACACGATCGCCGCCGGCGGTCCGGTCGACGACGACGTCATCCTGGCCTGCGCTTGCACCAAGCTCGCGGTCGTCGCCGCCGACGAGCGCGACGGTGGTCGCCGTCAGGTGCTCAACCTCGGCCACACCGTCGGCCATGCGCTGGAGGTCTCGCTCGGCTACGGCACGCTGCGCCACGGCGAGGCCGTCGGCCTCGGGCTGCTCGCCGCGCTGCGACTGAGCGGGCTGTCGGACCTGCGTGGTCAGGTCGAGGCGCTGCTCGGCGATGCCGGGCTGCCGACGACCCTGGCAGGCCATGACGTCGATCCCGCGGCGATCGTCGCCGCGACCCGCCTGGACAAGAAGCGCACGACCACCGCGCGCACGCCGTTCGTGCTCGTCCGCGGTGCCGGCGATGTCGTCCACGGCCAGGACGTCGCCGACGACGACGTGGTGTTGGCCGTGCGAGAGTTGACCGCGTCATGAGCTCGCGCAACCGCGTCGACATCCTGCACGGCGTCAACCTGGACATGCTCGGGCGGCGCCCGGTCTCGCACTACGGCTCGCTGACCTTCGACCAGCTCGAGCAGCAGATCGGCGCCTTTGCGCACGACCTCGACCTGGAGCCGCGCTTCTTTCAGACCAACCACGAGGGCGAGCTCGTCGGGCATCTGCATCGGGTCGAGGGTCTCGCCGACGGGATCATCATCAACCCGGGCGCGTGGACGCACTACTCGTGGGCGATCCGTGACGCGCTGGAGATCGCCGCCCTGCCCGCCGTCGAGGTCCACCTCTCCGACGTCGACGCGCGCGAGGAGTTCCGTCGCGTGTCGGTCATCCGCGACCTCTGCGTCGCGACCGTCAAGGGCGAGGGCGTCGACGGCTACCGCACCGCCCTGGTGCGGCTGAAGGAGGAGCTGGACCTGTGAGCACCACCATGGATCGCGCGGACCGTCTCGCCACCCTGCTCGCCGAGCGCGAGCTCGACGCGCTGCTGGTCACCAACCTCGTCAACGTGCGCTGGCTGACGGGCTTCACCGGCTCCAACGGCCTGGCGCTCGTCGGGCCGGGCGATCAGCGGCTCTTCCTCACCGACTTCCGCTATCTGACGCAGTCGGCCGAGCAGCTCGACGCCGGCTGGCGGCGCGAGATCGCGCCCGAGGTCCTGCCCGCCGCCGCCAAGGCGCTCGGAGCCGGAAATGGCACGACGCTCCGGCTGGGCTTCGACGACGCGTCGCTGTCGGTCAAGGACCACGGCACGCTGGCCGGCCGCCTTGCCGAGGGCGTCGAGCTGGTGGCCGCGGGCGGTGCCGTCGAGCAGCTGCGCCTGGTCAAGGACGCCGGCGAGCTGGACAAGATCCGGGCCGCGGCCAAGCTTGCCGACGCCGCGCTCACCGAGGTCCTGGGCCGTGGCCTGGTGGGTCGCACGGAGCGCGACGTCGCGCTCGACCTGGAGGTCACGATGCGCAAGGCCGGCGCCGAGGCCGCGTCGTTCGCGCCGATCGTCGCCGCCGGCGAGCACAGCGCGCTACCGCACGCGGTCCCGCGCGACGTCGCGATCCCGGCCGGCACGCTGGTCACGATCGACTGGGGCGCCCAGCTCGACGGCTACGCCTCGGACTGCACGCGCACCTACGCGACCGGGGAGCTGGACCCGCGCGATCGCGAGATCTACGAGGTGGTGCTCCGCGCTCAGGAGATCTCGCTGGCCGCCGTCCGTGCCGGCGCCGGCGGGCGCGAGGTCGACGCCGTCGCCCGCGAGATCATCACCGCCGCCGGCCACGGTGAGCACTTCGGCCACGGCCTCGGGCACGGGGTGGGCGCCGAGGTCCACGAGGGCCCGCGCCTGTCGCAGCGCTCGGACTCGACGCTGGCCACCGGCCAGGTCGTGACGGTCGAGCCGGGCGTCTACGTGCCCGGTGCGGTCGGCGTCCGGATCGAGGATCTCGCCATCGTCACCGACGACGGCTGCGAGGTCCTGACCGGTCTGCCGAAGCACCTGCAGACCATCGCCTAGCGGGTCGGGCGGCCCTCGGCCGACGGCCGTGGCCAGACATCGGCCGGCTGACGTCGCTCAGGATTTGGTGGCATCGGGCACCATGTCTGCATGGCAATCCTGGAACTGGTGCAGCCGCAGCCCGACTGGATGGGTGCGCTGGGTGTCGCGCTGACCCGCCCGCCCGGCGTCCCGGAGCGTCGCGCGGGGGAGAACCCCTGGAGCCCGCCGGGCGACCGGCCGCGCCGCATCTCCGACGATCTCGCGTGGTTTCGCCAGGCGCTCGACGACCCCGCCGAGGCGGGGCTCAAGCCGCTGGACGAGACGGCGACCGTCGCCGCCTGGGAGAGCGCCGACGGCGACCTCGTCGCGCGGCTCTCACGGCTGGACGCCCGCGGCATCCTCGACGCGGCGGGCTTCCTGCTGCACGACCCGGATCCGGCGCTGCTCTAGCACCGTCCGCCGACATAGGATGCGCGGATGTCCGAGCAGCCGCGCATCGTCCTTCACCTTCTGCCGCCGTCGCACCCGTGCGCGACGGTCGAGGCCGCCCTCAAGCTGAAGGGGCTGGAGTACGAGCGCGTCGAGCTGCAGGCCGGGCCGCACGTCGAGGAGATGAAGCGGCTCTACGGCGAGGACCGACACACGGTTCCCGGTGCGATGTTCGACGACGAGCCCGTCCACGGCTCGGTCGCGATCCTTGAGCGCCTCGAGCAGCTCGTGCCTGAGCCGTCGCTCTACCCGGCCGACCTCGGCGACGCCGTTGCTGCCGCCGAGCGCTGGGGCGACGAGGAGCTGCAGGACCTCGGTCGCCGGCTGCCGTGGGGCGCGCTGCACTTCCGCCCCGAGGCCGCGGGCACCTTCGTCGCGGGTGGCAGCACGCTGGACCCGGCGGGCACCGACTTCGCGATGCGCTTCGTCCGCGCCTCGTGGAAGTACCACAACATCACGGCCGTCCGGCTGGCCGAGGATCTCGCTGGCCTCCCCGCCAAGCTCGACCGCATCGACGCCTACGTCGCCGAGGGCATCCTGGCCGCAGAGCAGCCCAACGCGGCCGACTTCCAGATCGGCGCGACGCTCGCGGTGCTGCTGACCGTCGGTGACGTGCGACCACTGATCGAGGGCCGCCCGGCCGAGCAGGTCGCCCGCAAGTGGTTCGAGGACCGCCCGGGCCTCGTGCCCGCCGGCGCCTTCCCGGCGGGCTGGGTGCCCAGCGCCTAGGTGATCGTCATCCCGCCGTCGACCGGCAGGACCTGGCCGGTGATGTAGCCCGCGCCCGGGCCGGCGAGGAAGACGACGGTGGCGGCCAGCTCCCGCGGGTCCCCCGTCCGGCCGGCGGGGATCCGGAACTTCATCATCTCGAGGTACTCCGGCGGGTACTGGTCGGTCATCTCGGAGGCGAAGAAGCCCGGTGCGATGGAATTGACCCGGATGCCCTTGCGGCCCGTCCACTGCTGGGCCAGGTCGCGCGTCAGGCCGTTGAGCGCGGCCTTGCTGGCCGCGTAGGCGGCCTGCGGCAGGCCCGCGGTCGTGAGCCCCAGCACGCTGGAGATGTTGATGATGCTGCTGCCCGGGCCCATGACCCGGCCGGCGGCCTGGGCCATCCAGTAGGCGCCGTTGAGGTTGACGTCGATCACGGAGCGAAACTGCTCGGGCGTCTCGCGCGTCGCGGGCACCGCCGTGCCGACGCCGGCGTTGTTGACCAAGATGTCGATGTGGCCGAGGTCGCGCACCGCGGCCTCGATCAGCGCGGTGCAGTCCTCGGGCTTGGCAACGTCGGTCGCGACGGTGATCGCCCGGCGGCCCGTCGCCTCGACGAGCGCCTTGGTGTCCTGCAGGCGGTCGGCGCGTCGCGCGCCGAGGGCGACATCGGCGCCCGCTTGGGCCAGCGCCTCGGCGAACGCGACGCCGAGGCCCGACGAGGCACCGGTGACGACGGCGACCTTGCCGTCCAGGCGGAAGGCGTCCAGGACAGGGGACAGGGTGGGTTCGGGCATTGCCGGAACTTATCGCTGATCCGATCGGGCGCTCGCCACGCAGGAACTGCCGAACCCAACCGCCAGGAGGGCTCCATGCCCATCGGATTTCCCGAAATGCTCGTCATCCTCGTCCTTGCGCTGGTCGTGCTCGGACCCAAGAAGCTCCCCGAGGCCGGCAAGTCGCTCGGCAAGGGCATGCGCGAGTTCAAGGACAGCCTGTCGGGCGAGTCCCGCGAGGAGGAGAAGCGCGTCTCCGCGCCCGAATGAGGGCACCCGAATTAGGTGACCCGACATGAGCGCTTAGGGTCTCCTAAGATGCGGGCATGCTTCCGACGTTCGTCATCGGCTTGCGCGAGGGGATCGAGGCGGCGCTCATCGTCTCGATCATTGCCACGTTCCTGCGTCAGGAGGGCCGGACCGACGCCCTGCGCTGGGTCTGGGTCGGCGTCGTGGCCGCCGCCACGATCTGCCTGGCCATCGGCATCGCGCTGCAGATCGTCGACCAAGAGCTGCCCCAGCGCGAGCAGGAGGGCCTGGAGACGGTCATCGGCGCGATCGCCGTCGGCATCGTCACCTTCATGCTGGTCTGGATGCGCCGGCATGCCGCCGGCCTGTCCGGCCATCTGCGCGAGAGCACCGCGAGCGCGCTGAAGGACGGCTCGGTCAAGGCCCTGATCGGCATGGCGTTCTTCGCGGTCTTCCGCGAGGGGCTGGAGACCGCGGTCTTCCTGCTCGCCGTCTTCCAGAAGCCGATGACCCCGGGACGGCCGGCGTCGGCGCGATCCTCGGCATCGTCTGCGCGATCGTCATCGGCTACGCGATCTACCGCGGCGGCGTCAAGCTCAACCTTCAGCGGTTCTTCCGCTTCACCGGCGTCGTGCTGGCGCTCGTCGCCGCCGGGCTGGTCGCCAGCACGCTGCACACCGCCCACGAGGCGGGCTGGATCACCTTCGGCCAAGGCCAGGCGCTGGACCTCACCTGGCTGGTCGTTCCGGGCACATGGACCGCCGCGCTGCTCACGGGCATGCTCGGCCTCCAGCCCACGCCGACGAACATCGAAGTCATCGGCTATCTCGTCTACGCGATTCCCGCCGTCATCTACGTCTTGATGCCGGCACGCAAGAAGCCCTCCAAGGAGCAAAGCATGAAGAACGCCGCCGTCGCGGCCGTCGTCCTCACCTCAGCGGCCCTGTTGCTGGTCGCGTGTGGCTCAGACGACAACAAGAGCGCCGGGTCCTCCGGCGCCAAGCAGGTCGCGATCAAGCTGACCGACGCCGGCTGTGAGCCCGCCTCGCTCAAGCTCGGCGCCGGGCGCACCGAGTTCAAGGTGACCAACGGCGGCACCGGCCGCGTGAGCGAGTTCGAGGTCCTGTCGGGCTCCCGCATCCTCGGCGAGAAGGAGAACCTCGTCGCCGGGCTGTCGGGCACCTTCACCATCAACTTGAAGCCGGGCGAGTACTCGATGGCCTGCCCCGGTGGCAAGACGGCGGCCACGGGCGTCCTGAACGTCGGCGGTGCCGCGGTGGCCGAGACCGGTGCCGACGACCCGCTGCTGAAGTCCGCGACGCAGTCCTACCGCAGCTACGTCGAGAACAAGTCCGCGATCCTGGTCGACCGGACCGAGAAGTTCGTCGCCGCGATCAAGGCCGGCGACGTCGCCGGCGCCAAGCAGCAGTTCGCCGGCGCCCGCGCGCCGTACGAGACGATCGAGCCGGTCGCCGAGTCCTTCGGCAACCTCGACCCCGAGATCGACGCGCGCGTCAACGACGTCGAGAAGGGCACGCCCTGGACGGGCTTCCACAAGATCGAGCAGGGCCTCTGGGCCAAGAACAGCACCAAGGGCCTGGAGCCGATCGCCGACAAGCTGCTGGCCGACGTCAAGCGCCTGCAGACCAAGACCAAGGGCCTGACCTACCAGCCCGAGGAGCTGGCCAACGGCGCCAACGGCCTGCTGGACGAGGTCTCGGCATCGAAGATCACGGGTGAGGAGGACCGGTACTCCCACACCGACCTCTCCGACTTCGAGGCCAACGTGGAGGGCTCGGAGTCCGCCTTCGGCCTCCTGGCTCCGGCGCTGCGCAAGACCGACTCGCAGCTGGCGACGACGATCGCCGCCCGCTTCGACGCGGTCAACGCCGAGCTCGCCACGCTCAAGCAGGGCGGCGAGTACCCGTCCTACGACACGATCGACAAGGCCCAGCGTCGCAAGCTGAGCCAGCTCGTCAACGCGCTGGCCGAGCCGCTGTCGCAGGTCGCGTCGAAGCTCTCGGCGTAACCCACCCATCACGGCTACGCGCACATGCGACGGTGAGCATCCGTCGCATGTGCGCAGGCTGTGTGATGCGCGCCCGTCGGTACCCTGGATGGGAATGAGTCCCACCACGCACGGCCATGACCACGGGCCCACGGAGGCCTGGGCGGTTCGCGCGACCGAGGCGCTCGTGGGCGCCGGCTACCGGCGTGGCGGCGCGCGGGCGGCGCTGATCGGCCTGCTCGACGCGCAGCGCTGCGCGCTCTCGGCGGCCGAGATCGAGGAGGCGCTGCGCGGGGGAGACGGCGGCGGCCGGCCGGTGGCGCGGGCGTCGATCTACCGGATCCTCGAAGAGCTCGAGGGGCTCAAGCTCATCACGCGCGTCGAGGTCGGCCAAGGGCTGGCGCGGTTCGAGGCGGCGCGCGAGGAAGGCCATCACCATCACATGGTCTGCGACGCGTGTGGCACGGTGATCCCGTTCGAGGATCCGGACCTCGAGCGCTCGATCCAGCGTCTGGCTCGGCGGGTGACCTTCACGGTGGCCGAGCACGATGTCGTGCTGCACGGGGCGTGCGCGGAGTGCGCTGAGTAGCGGTTCGGGTCAGGCCGTCCGTAGCCGCCGTCCCGCGGCCCCGGCGCCCAGCGCCACGACGTAGGCGCCCACGATCACCGCCGCGATCGACGCTCCCGCCGCGGTCTCGGCGTAGTAGGACAAGTACAACCCGCCACATCCCGCAGCGACCGCGACACCCGCGGCGACGGCCATCATGGTGGACATGCGCCGCGTCACCGCGCGGGCACACGCCGCCGGCCCGACGAGCACGGCGACGACGAGCAGGTTGCCCAGCCCCTGGACGGCGACCAGCAGCGCCGCGGCGACCAGCAGCAGCAGCGCGAGGTCCACGACGCCCGGCCGCACGCCGAGCGCCGCAGCGTTGAGACGGTCAAAGCCCACGAGCAGCAGCCGTCCGTGCAGCAGCGCGAGTGCCACCAGCACCGCGACGGCCAACCCGGCCGCCAGCGCCAGATCGGTGTCGCTGACGCCGAGCACGTCGCCGAACAGCAGCGCCCCGAGGCCCGCCGGCGTGTCGGGCGACAGCGCCAGCAGCGCGCCCAGCCCGAGCAGCCCGGTGACCACCACCGCCACCGCCGTGTCGCGCCCGACCGCAGGCGTCCGGGCCGCCGCCGCGATCGCCAGCGCGGCGACGGCCAAGCCGATGGCGCCGCCGAGGATGATCGGGATCCCGGCCAGCGCCGCGAGGACGAGGCCCGGCAGCAGCGCGTGGGCGAGCGACTCGGTGGAGTAGCTCAAGTTGTAGAAGATGATCCAGCAGCCGAGCGTCCCGCCGGTCAGCCCGAGCAGGATCACCTCGAACAGCGCGCGGCGGTCGATCCCCTGCTCCCAGGGTGCGATCAGGCTGTGCCAGACGGTCGCGACGATCACGCGGCGTCGTGGTCGTGGTGGTGCGGGGGCAGCACGCAGCGCTCGCCCGGCAGCTCCACGATCTCGGCGCCGTAGGTCGCCTCGAGCGTCTCTCGCGTCAGGACGTCGGCGGGCGCGCCGAAGGCGACCTGGCGGCGGTTGAGGCAGAGCACGCGCTCCCAGCCACGCGCCTGGTCGACGTCGTGGGTGGCGATCAGCAGCGCGCGCCCCTGAGCGGCGAGCCGCGCCAGCAGATCGTCGAGCAGCGCGACGCTTGGCGTGTCGAGGCCGACGTAGGGCTCGTCGAGCAGCAGCACCGGCGCGTCCTGGACCAGCGCGCGGGCGACCAGGACGCGCTGGCGCTGGCCGCCGCTGAGGTCGCCGAAGGTGTGATCGCCACGGTCGGCGAGGCCGACGTCGGCCAGTGCGGCGCGGGCGCGCTTGCGGTCGGCGCGGCCCGGCCTCCGCCACCACGGCAGCGTCGACAGCGTGCCCATCAGGGCGACGTCCAGCGCGCTGACGGGGAAGTCCAGGCGCGAGCGCTCGGTCTGGGGCACCACGCCGATCCGCGCAGGGCGCGTCAGCGATCCGGCCGACGGGCGCAGCTCGCCGAGCAGCGTGCGAAAGAGCGTCGTCTTGCCGCCGCCGTTGGGCCCCAGGACCGCGATGCGCTGACCGGCGTGCGCGCCGAAGCTGACCTCGCGCAGGACCGGCGGGCCGCCGTAGCCGGCGGAGAGGCCATCCACGGCGAGCAGCGGCGCGTCGTTCGTGGCGTCGCGTCGCACGGCGCTTGGTCCGGCGTCCGAGCGGCCCGTCGGCGGGTCGCTCATGCAATCGCCCCACGTGCGACCAGGCGCGCCCGGCCCGCGCGACCCAGCGCGACGAGCGCGAACGTCACGCCGCCGACGACGGCGATCGTGGCACCGGGGGGCGCGTTGGTCTCCACCGACAGCCACAGCCCGGCGATCCCCTCGACGATCACCAGCGCCACCGTTGCGAGCTGCCACGTGCGCAGCCGGTCGACCAGCAGGCGGGTCGTCGCGGCGGGGACGACGAGCAGGGCGGTGGAGAGCAGCGCCCCGACCGCGTCGAGCGCGGCGACCGCGGAGGCGGCGACGAGCGCGAGCAGGAGCAGGTCGGGCAGCGGTGAGCGCGCGCCCAGCGCGCGGGCGCTGTCGCGATCGAAGCCCGCCGCCAGCCAGCGCCGGCCCAGCAGCGCGCCGGTCAGCAGCACGGCGACGCCGACGGCCGCGGCGACGGTCTGGTCGGTCCCGTCGATCAGCAGCAGGCTGCCGAACAGCAGCCGTTCCACGCTGCCTTGGGAGTGGAAGACGTCGCTGGCGAGGATCACCCCCGCGGCGAGCGCGCCGACCAGCACCAGCGCCGTGGCCGAGTCGTACTCCGCGTGGCCGCGGTTGGCGATCGCGGCGACGCCGATCGCCACGATCCCTGCCGTTGCCAGCGCGCCGAGCAGTGGCGAGAAGCCCAGGCCGTCGGCGAGGACGAGGCCCGGGAAGGCCGCGGTGCCGACCGCGTGCGCGTAGAAGCTCAGGCCCCGCAGGACAATCCACGTCCCCAGGATCCCCGAGCCGACGGCGAGCAGCGCGATCTCGACGACGGCGCGCTGGACGAACGGAAGGTCGAACGGGGCGGGCACGAGCGCGCCAGTATAAGCGAGAACCGATCTCATCTACGCCCGCCGGCGAGCGGCGGGCGAGCCTTGCGGCGCTACTCGGTGTCGCGCCGCGTGCGCCAGGCGACGAGGCGGCGCGCGAGGACCGGCGAGAGGCTGGTGGCCAGCGCCTCGGCCTCGGCATCGGCCTGCTCGTCATCCAGGCCGAGGACCTCGTGGGCGAGGACGCGCGCGGCGTGACGGCGTGAGGTCAGCACGAGCGCGGCGCTGGTGCCGTTGGCCGTCAGCGTCAGCGCGTCGGGCGCGACGAGGTCGAGCGCGCGCAGTCTGCGGATCATCTCCAGCGCGGTGGGGTGCGAGACCCCGACCTTGCGGGCGACCGCCGCCTGTGACGGTGGCGTGCCGGCCGAGTTGAGATCGCGCAGCGCGAGCAGGTAGCGCGCCTCGCCCTCGGTCAGCTCCATGCACGGCACCTGGTCGGGCGCGGCGGGCTTCACGCGTGAGGACTGGCGGGCAGACATCTCTTGCGCTCAGGGTACCGGCAGCGGACGACGGGCCGGCGGTCGATTCTCATCCAGACGTTGACGCCAGGCCTTGGCGCAGCGCGCCGGCGATCTGCCCGAAGGCCGAGCGGCTGCTGCGCGCCGCGGTGGTGTTGAAGAAGCCGTGGATCTGATCGTGGCGCTGGGTCGCCACGGCGACGCCGGCCTCGCGCAGCCGCGCCGCGTAGGCCTCGCCCTCGTCACGCAGGACGTCGGGGATACAGGTCGCAACGTAGGCGGGTGGGAGCCCGGCGAGCTGCGGCGCGTGCAGTGGCGAGGCCTGCGGCTCGGCGCGCCGGGCCGGGTCCGGCAGGTACTTGGAGATGAACCAGTCCATCCCGGACTCGGTCAGCAGGTAGCCGCTGGAGAAGCGCGCGTAGGACTCCGTCTTGGTCGTGACGTCGGTCACCGGGTAGAGCAGGAGCTGGAAGGCCACGTCGGGCAGTCGTTCGTCGTCGCGCGCCGCGAGCGCGACGACCGCCGCGAGGTTGCCGCCCGCGCTGTCGCCGCCGACCGCCAGGCGCGTGGGGTCGGCGCCGAGTCGGTCGGCATGGTCGGCCGCCCAGGCGTAGGCGGCAAGGGCATCCTCGACGGCCGCGGGATAGGGATGCTCGGGCGCGAGCCGGTAGTCCACCGACATGACCCGCACGCCGCTGAGGTGCGCGAGTAGACGGCAGCTCGCGTCGTGGGTCTGCACCGAGCCCTGGACCCAGCCACCGCCGTGGAAGTACACCAACAACGGACCGGGCGTGGGCGCGGCGTGGGGCGTGTAGAGGCGGACGGGGATCTCGCCTGCACGGAGGTCGCTGACCGTCAGCGGCAGCTTCGGGCGCAGCCCCATCGGCCGCGCGGTCAGCGCCAGGCGACGTCGCTGCTCGGCGACCGGCGCCGCATCGCTCATCGGGTCGAGGCCGATCGCCGCGAGCTTGCCCAGCAGCAGCCCCTCCGGATGCAAGCCCTTCGCGTCGGGTGGCGGCGTACCGGCCAGACGCCGGACCACCGGCGCGGGCAGCGCGACGAGCGCGCGGGCGAGATAGCCGCCGGCCCACGCCTGGAGGCGGCCGGGGAGCAGGGCGGGCGAGATGCTCATGTGGCGGCCAACACTAAGGTCTCCCGGCCATGGAGCCGCTTGTTCTCTTCCACGGCGTGACGATGAGCGCGCGGGCGTGGCATCGCGTCACGCCGCTGCTGGTCGACGACTTCGCCGTCGTGACGCCGACGGCGCTCGGCCACTGCGGTGGGCCGCCGGTCGTCACGCGACCGGTACGGATCGCCGATGTCGTCGACGATGCCGAGCGCACGCTGGATCGGCTGGGCATCGAGACGGCGCACCTGGCCGGCAACTCGATGGGCGGGTGGGTCGCGCTGGAGCTGGCGCGCCGCGGTCGGGCCCGGACGGTCTGCGCGCTGTCACCGGCGGGCACGTGGGATGCCGGCTCGCGTGAGCACCGTGCCACGCGCGCGATCCTCGCCCGGGCACGCACGGACACCCAGCGCTCGCAGCATCTGCTGCCGCTCGCGCTGTGCCTGCCCGCGGTCCGGCGCTTCGCGCTGCGCAGCACCGCGGCCGACGGGGCGCGGGTCTCGCGTCAGGAGGTCCTCGGGGCCGTGCGAGACCTCCTCGGCTGCGCCGTCGTCGACGACCTGCTCGACACCGGCGAGTCGTTGCCGCCACTGGATCCGCTGCCCTGCCCGATCACCATCGCATGGTGCGGGGAGGACCGGTTGCTCTTGGAGTCCGTCAACGGGGCGCTGGCACGCACGCTGGTCCCGGGCGCGCGCCATCTTACGCTGCCCGGCGTCGGTCACGTGCCGATGCTCGACGACCCGGCGCTGGTGGCGACAACGATTCGCGAGGCGACAGGGATGCACTAGAGTTTCCGATCGACCACTATGGATGCCACCTCCGATCCGCCACTCGACGACGATCTCGAAGCCCTCGCCGGTCGGATCGGCAGTGCGGTGCGGGAGCTGCGGCTGGGGCAGCGCTGGTCGCTCGGCGACCTTGCCCGTGCCTCCGGGCTGTCGAAGACGATCCTCGCCCGGATCGAGCGCGGAGACGGCAACCCGTCGGTGGAGACGCTCTGGCGGGTCTCGCGTGCGCTGAAGGTGCCCCTGGGCGCGCTGTTGAGCCCGCCGTCGAGTCGTCCGCGGGTCCGCGCGATCCGGGCCCGCTCGGGCGAGCCGCTGACCGCGGACTCCGGGATGGACGCGTGGCTGCTGCACGCCGCCGGCCAGGAGCATCGCGCCGAGCTGTTCGACATCGAGCTGCCGCGTGGCGTCGACCAGGCGACCGACGGCCATCTGCCCGGCACCGAGGAGCTGATCTTCTGCGTCAAGGGCCGCGTGCGCGTCGGCCCGTATGACCAAGAGGTCGAGCTGGGTCCGGGCGATGCGGTCTGGTTCACCGCTGATGTGGCCCACCACTACGTCGCGCTGCGCGACACGCGGACGTTGTGCTGGATGATCTACCCGAGCACGGGCGCGGAGTGAGCAGCGCCCGCTCACAGCCCGTCGTCGCCGGTGCCGTCGCCGCGCTGGTCGGCTTCGCCAGCTCGTTCGCGATCGTCCTGGCGGGTCTGCACGCGGTCGGGGCCGACAACGCCCAGGCGTCGTCGGGGTTGTTGGTGCTGTCGATCGCCATGGGCGTGGTCGGCATCGCGCTCTCCTTCCACTACAAGATGCCGCTGGCCATGGCGTGGTCGACGCCGGGCGCGGCGCTGCTGGTCGCCGCCGGTCCGGTGAGCGGCGGCTATTCGGCCGCGATCGGCGCGTTCCTGCTGGCGAACGTCCTGATCGTCGTCGCGGGCCTGTGGCGTCCGCTGACGCGGGCGATCGTCGCGATCCCCGGACCGATTGCCAGCGGCCTGATGGCGGGCGTCCTGCTGCCGATCTGCCTGCAGCCGGTCCACGCGGTCGTCGATGTCCCGAGGCTCGCGATCCCGGCGGTCGTCGTCTGGCTGGTGCTGTGGCGCGTCGCGCGGCGCTGGGCGGTGCCGGGCGCGCTGGCCGCGGCGGCGATCGCGGTGGCGATCGACCCCGTCGCCGGCGGCCCGCCGGCGCACCTGCTGCCGCAGCTGACCTTCGTGACGCCCACGCTCCAGCTCGGCACGCTGCTCGGCGTCGGCCTGCCGCTGTTCATCGTGACGATGGTCTCCCAGAACGTCGCGGGCATGAGCGTGCTCGCTGCCCATGGCTATGCGGCGCCGATGCGGCCGGTCCTGGTCACGACCGGCGCGGCCAGCGTCGTCGGCGCGCCGCTGGGCGGCCACGGCATCAACCTCGCGGCCATCACCGCCGCGCTGGTGGCCGGTCCCGAGGCCGGGCCGGATCGGTCGCGACGCTGGATCGCGGGGGTGAGCGCGGGCATCGTCTACCTCGTCGTCGGTCTCGCCGCCGGGCTGGCGACCGCGCTCCTGGCGGCGTCGCCGCCCGTGCTGATCGAAGCCGTCGCGGGCCTGGCGCTGCTGGGCACGCTCGGCTCGGCGCTCCGGGCCGCAACGGACGACGAGGAGCAGCGCGAGGCCGCGATCGTCACGTTCGTCATCTGCGCGTCAGGCGTCACGGTCGTGGGGATCAGCGCGCCGTTCTGGGGCCTGGTCGGCGGGTTGCTGCTGCTCGCCGTGCAACGGGGTCGCTACCGTCGATTGCCCGTCCTGCGCTCCCGGCGCGACACCGCAAGGACCCCATGAGCCCCGCGAACCCGTTCACCCCCGTCACCGTCGGCCCCGCCGCCCAGGGCATCAGCGAGCTTCCTGCCACGCTGCGGCTCGGCCCCGTGCACCTCACCGTCACCGACCTGGACCGCTCGGTCGGCTGGTACCAGTCCGCGCTCGGCCTGCGCGTGCAGCGCCACGCCGTCGACTCCGCCGCGCTCGGCGACGGGGTGCAGGACGTGCTCGTCCTGCACGAGGACAGCACGGCCACGCAGCCGCCACGCCGGAGCTCGGGCCTCTACCACTATGCCTTGCTCTTCCCGACGCGTGAGGAGCTGGCGCGTACCGCGCTGCGACTGGCCGCGACCAAGACGCCGATCCAGGGCGCCTCGGACCACGGCACGCACGAGGCGATCTACCTGCCCGACCCGGACGGCAACGGCATCGAGCTCGCCGCCGACCGCCCGCGCGACCAATGGCCGACGCCCGAAGAGGAGTTCACCGGCGACGGCCCGAAGCGGCTGGACCTCGACGCGCTGCTGGCCACCGTCGGCGGTGAGGAGCCCACGGCGCAGGTGCGTCCGGGCCTGCGCGTCGGTCACCTGCACCTGCATGTCGGCGACATCGCCGCCGGTCTGCGCTTCTACCGTGACGTGCTCGGCTTCGAGGTCTGGGCCAAGATGCCCACCGCCGCGTTCGTCTCGGCCGGTGGCTACCACCATCACCTGGGCTTCAACACCTGGCGCGGCGAGGGGGCGGCGCCGATGCCCGCCGGGATCGTCGGTCTGCGCCACTGGACGATCGTGCTCGAGACCGCCGACGAGGTCGAGGCCGTGCGTGTCCGCGTGCGCGAGGCGGGGATCGACGCCGACGAGGTGCCCGGTGGCTTCGCCGTCACCGACCCGTTCGGGATGGTCGCGCATATCGTCGCCGCCTCCGGGTAGGAGTCCCTGCCAGAGCGACCATTCCGGTTGCGGTTTGGTGGGGGCTTCTGAGAGGGTCGCGGCGTGTCGATCGCTGCCCAGCGGGGGCGGCGGCAGAGGAGGAGACAGCACTTATGCGCGTTCAGCGTTTGGCCGCCGCGATGGTCGTCGCGATGGCGATCGGCGCCGCCGGGGCGGCCGGCGCCCAGGCACTGCCGGTCATCTACAACTTCCCGGCGGCGATCGCGGCGTCGGCGGTGCAGCCCGGCGGGTCGCCGGCCGGCGCCAACGACCCGTCGTGCCATCCGTCGGCCGCGCATCCGCGACCGGTCGTGCTGGTCAACGGCACGTTCGCCAACCAGATCACGAGCTGGAACGCGCTCTCGCCGTTGTTGAAGAACAACGGCTACTGCGTCTACACCTTCAACTACGGCGGCCTCTTCGCCGGCCAGATCGGCTCCTACGGCCCGGTCGCGGCGTCGGCGGGCGAGCTGAAGACCGAGGTCGACGCGGTGCTGACGAGCACGGGCGCGTCGAAGGTCGACCTCGTCGGCTGGTCGCAGGGCGGCATGATGCCGCGCTACTACCTCAAGAACCTCGGCGGGGCGGCCAAGGTCAACGCGCTGATCGGGCTGGCGCCCTCCAACCACGGCACGACGCTCAGCGGCCTGGCGACGCTCGCCGGCTACTTCCCGGGTGCCCTGCCGCTCGTCGGCGCGCTCTGCCCGGCCTGCACCGACCAGGTCGTCGGCTCGCCGTTCCTGACGAGCCTCAACGCGGGCGGCGACACCGTCGCCGGCGTCAAGTACACGGTGATCCAGTCGCGCTACGACGAGGTCGTCACGCCCTACACCTCGGCGTTCCTGACCGGCGCCAACGTCACCAACATCACGATCCAGAACAAGTGCATCCTGGACCTCGGCGACCATCTGTCGATGCCCTACGACCACATCGTGGATCGCGAGGTGCTCAACGCGCTCGACCCGGCGCACGCGAGCTCGACGATCTGCACGCCGATCACCCCGGCGGTCGGCGGCTGAGCCGCACGGCCCCCTAGGAGGCGAGCGCCGCGGCGAGGACCTGCTTGGCGATCGGCGCGGCGGCCTTGCCGCCCGCGCCGGCGCCGACCAGCATCACGCCGACGGCGATCCGCGGGTTGGCGGCCGGGGCGAAGGCGACAAACCACGCGTCGGTGTTCTTGGGGTCCGCCGCGCCGCCGCCGGTGAAGCGCAGCTCCGCGGTGCCGGTCTTGCCGGCGACGGTGACGCCGGGCAGCGCGGCGGCCGTCCCGGTGCCACCGCGAACCACGCCGATCATCATGTCGCGCACCTGACCGGCGACCTTGGCGCTGACGGCGCGGTGGCGGATCACCGGGTCCTCGGTGATCGCGCGCGGCTTGGCACGCATGCCCTTGGCGCCGATCGTGGCGCCGACGCTCGCCATCCCGAGCGGCGTCGCGAGGTCCTTGTTCTGCCCGATCGCCGCCGAGCCGACGGCGATCGCGTCGGGCAGGTCCTGCGCCTTGGGGATCGTGTTCGGCTTGGCGACCGGGATCCGCGGCGTCTCGTTGAAGCCGAACGCCTCGGCGCGGGCGACGAGCCTCTCGGCGCCGACCTTGGCGCCCAGCGGCGCGAAGACCGAGTTGCAGGAGTCGGCGAAGGACTGCGCGAGGCTGCCGCCGCAGGACTCGTTGCTCGCGTTGGAGAGCTTGACGCCCGAGAGCGTTGCCGAGGTCCGGACGGGATAGCTGCTGCCGGGTGTCGCGGCGCCGGAGGCGAGCGCGGCAGACAAGGTGATGATCTTGAACGTCGAGCCCGGCGGCTGGGGCGCGCTGACGGCGATGCCGGCGAGCGCGAGGACATCGCCGTTGCGCGGGTTGACCACCGCGACGCCACCGAGCTTGCTGCCCAGCGCGGTCGTGGCGACGCGTTGCAGGCCGGGGCGCAGCGTCGAGTGCACCGAGCGGCCGGCATGCGGGGCGACCTTGGCGATCGTGCGCGTGCCGAAGCGCAGCTCGGCGCCGGCGGTCCCGGCGAGCCGCTCGCGGTAGCGGGTGCGCAGGCCCGTGTCGAAGATGTTGAGCGTCGGGTCGTCGATCAGCGCGGTGCCGCTGCGGGTGAGGACCGTCGCCCGGCGGGCGGACTGCAGCGTCCGCCGCTTGGGCGCCTCGCCCTTGCGCAGGCCGGGCAGGCGCAGGCTCGGCGTCCACGCGACGCCGCCGTCCTTGACCGGCAGCTTCAGCGTCCCGTGCAGCGTGCCGAACAGGCGCGTGTCGACGGCGACCGGGACGGTCACGGCGCCGTCCTTGGGATCGGACGCCGTGCCGAGCCGCTTGGCCTTGACCGTGGCGGCGCTGTCGGCGCGCTTGACCAGCGCGGCAAAGCGGGCCCGGGGGTAGGCCTTCTGGCTCTTGGCGTCGAGCGCCTGCCACATCGCGGTGCTGTCGCGGGCGGCATAGGCCTTGGCGAAGGCGGCGGCGTCGGCGCGCTGGCGATCGGTCTCGCGGTTGTGGCGGACGATCAGCGCAACGGTGCCGCCGACGAGCACGACCAGCAGGAGCGGAATCAGGTAGGCGAACGGGCTGCGGCGTCGGCGCGGCGCCCGGCGACGATGGCCGCCACCCGTGTGATGGCGGCGACCCGCCTCCAGCCACGGGACACCCGCACTTCGGCGCGGCGGTGCCGAGGCGAACATCGAGCGGCGGCGACGGCGACGGCGGGGCACGTGCTCTGGTGTTTATCGCGCCAGGCCGCGCGGTGCGACGCTCGCATGCAGAAGTGCGGTCCGTCGTCTTTGTAGGTTGGGCACAATCCTGGCCGTGTCACCCGCGTCACTCGACACAAGAAGCCCTTGTGAATTGACGCCATCGTGCAAAGACATGACCAGAGTCGAGCGCTACGCCAATCTCGCCGGAGTCGTCGTGCCGTTCGCGGGCGTCCTGGTGGCCATCGTGCTGCTGTGGAACTCGTGGGTCGACGCGATCGACCTCGCGATCCTCGCCATGATGTACCTCGCGACCGCGATGGGGGTCACCGTCGGCTTCCACCGGCTGCTGACCCATCGCTCCTTCCGCGTCGACCCGTGGCTGGAGCGCACGTTCGCGGGGCTGGGCCAGCTCAGCGTGCAGGGCTCGGTCCTGGACTGGGTCGCCGACCACCGCAAGCACCACGCGCACACCGACGTCGAGGGCGACCCGCACAGCCCGCACGTCGGCCACGGCAGCGGCCTGCGCGGCCTATGGCATGCCCACACCGGCTGGCTGATGGAGACCCAGGGCCAGTCCGACTGGAAGAAGTACGCCAGGGACCTCTACGAGGATCCCAAGATGAAGGCCATCGGCCGGCGCTTCCCGCTCTATGTGCTTGCGTCGCTGCTGATCCCGACGATCCTGGGCTTCGTCCTGCACGGCTTCACCTGGCAGGGCGCGCTGCGCGGCTACATCTGGGGCGGCCTGGTCCGGATCTTCCTCGTGCACCACATCACGTGGTCGGTCAACTCGGTCTGCCACTACTTCGGCTCGCGCCGCTTCGACATCGACGACAAGTCCACCAACGTGGCGTGGCTGGCGATCCCGTCGCTCGGCGAGTCCTGGCATCACAATCATCATGCCTTCCCACGGTCGGCGCGCCACGGGCTCAAGCCGTGGGAGATCGACGTGTCGGCGCTGGTGATCGGCGGCCTGGCGAAGGTCGGGCTGGCCCACGACGTCGTCGTCATCACGCCCGAGCGCCAGGCCGAGAAGGCGCTGGCGCCCGAGCGCGAGAAGGTCCCGGCCTAGCCGACGGGGGTCTGCTCGGCGGCCGGCCGTGCCTTGCGGCCCGTGGGAACGCGGGGCGCCTGGGCGCGGATCTCGGCGAGCAGACGCGCTGACAGGTCGGTCGGTGTCTCGCCCGGTTGGCGTTGGCCACCGCTGGGCGCGAAGAAGTGGACGCGCACATGTGGCCGCTGCCTGGGGAACTTGGGCAGGTCGACCGTGCCGGTGACGGTGCACGAGACGATGTGCGCCTCGGGGACGGCGTCGGCGAGGCGGCCGAAGCCGCTGCGGGCCCGCAGCTCGCGGCCCTTGGAGCGCGTGCCCTCGGGGAAGACGCCGATGCACGCGCCGGCGCGCAGCATCTCGATCGCGCGGTCCATCGCGTGAGCGTCGCCCTTGCCGCGCTCGATCGGGATCTGACCCATGCCGTCGAGGATCAGGCCGAGCCCGGGCTTCCACAGCGAGGACTTCGCCAGCGCGCAGATCTGACGGCGGGGGAGGCCGGCGATGCCGATCGCGACCGGGTCCCAGTAGCTGTCGTGGTTACCGGCCAGCAGGACCGGTCCGTCAGTGGGCATGGCGTCGAGCCCGGAGACCTCCAGGCGACCCCACCAGCGGACGGCGGGCGAGCATGCGGCCATGGCGAAGCGATAGGTCGGCGAGACAGCGGACATGGCCACCATCTTGCCCAATCCGGCCGACAGCCGGGTGGCGGTGACGTCAGGGTCGCGGGGAGTCGCCGCGCGGGATCTCGGGGCGATGGTCGCGCGCCGCGCGCGCCGCGCGGGCCGTCGCCTTCGCCGCGGCGGTCGTCCAGTCGACGGGCGTGAAGGGCAGCGCGAGCGCGGCGGCCCACGTGGAGGCGTCGGTCGTCCCCGTCACCGCGATCCCGTTGGCCGTCTGGATCGCCTTGATCGCGTCTCCGGTCGCCGTGTCGAACGTCCCGCTCACCGTGACGGTCGGGTAGCTCTGCGTCAGGTGCTGCTGGAGCCAGATGACTTCGTCGCCCTTGGCGCCCTTGCCCAGGGCGGGCCAGCCGGGGTCGGGCTCGACGCTCGCCGGCGGCGCGGGCTCGTTGAGCACGCTCCAGTGCGCGGCGTCGGTCGCCTGCCAGCTCCACCACGAGAGCCCCTGCGTGCCGTAGGCCGCCCACAGCTGGCGGAAGCGCCGCAGGTCGGCGGCCGACGGGTTGTCGTAGGTCTGCCCGAGCGGCGCGATCGGCGCCTGGTAGATGCGGTTGTGGGCCAGCGTGTGGGCGCTGATCGCGTCGACCGTGCCGCCGATGTCCTTCCAATAGGCCTGCGGCAGGTTGACCTGCGCGCCGCCCGGTCCCAGGAAGACGCTGAACGGCAGGCCCGGGTGGTAGTCGACATATGGGAAGGACGTCAGACCGATCGGGAAGGTCGGCCCGGCGGCGGCGCGCAGGGCGTTCATGTAGGTCTGCGCGGCGGCGTACTTGCCCTCGTACTGGCCCTCGGCGTCGATGACGAAGCAGTCGGCGCCGGCCGCGATCGCCGCCGCGGCGACGCTCGCCTCGCCCGCCGGGCTGTTGCCGTAGACGAACTGCCAGGCGCAGACCTTCAGACCGCGCTGGTGCAGCGCGCCGACCAGCAGCGGCGAGAACTGGTCCCACGGCGTCGTGCCGTCGCCGGCCTTCACGAAGACGGTCGAGACCGAGGCCGCGGCGGCACGCGCGGCGATCGCGTCGGCATTGCCGCCGTCGGACTTCTCGAGCTGCCAGATCCACATGCCGTTGCCGCGGAAGGCCGCCGGCAGCGAGCCGTCGCCGCTCAGCGCGGGCGCGACGATCTTCTTGGGCTCGGCGAGGACCGTGATCTTGAGGAGGTTGGACCGACGGCCGCCGCGGTCGCGCACCGCCACCGTGACCGTCCCGGGGCGGACGCCCGGTGGCACGCGTGCCACCCAGCCTGCGGCGCCGCGATGCAGCTTGGTGGCGATCGCGCCGCGCGGCCAGCGGAAGGTCACGCGCAGCCCGAGCTTCAGCTGTGAGCCGCGCAACTGCACTTGGCGGCCGACGCGCACGGCGACGCCCTTCTTGCACGACACCGCGGTCGCGGGAACGCAGCGCACGCCCGCGAGCCTCGGCGCGCGCGTGGCGGCGTCGGCAGGTGTGACGGAACTCGGCACGACCGCGGCGGACAGCAGGACGGCGACGGCGAGGGGACGGAGGCGCGGCATCTCGGTTCGAGACTCAATCACCCGGGCGAAGTTGCGGTCTCCCGGTCCGTCGGTAGGTTCCGGCAGGCGATGACCGACCAGACGACCGACGCCGCGCCGACGCCGTTCGGCAACTACCAGTACGAGATCTACCTGCAGGGTCTTGCCGGTCAGCTGCCGGACCTGCCGATCGCCTGGGACGCGCTGGAGGCCGCGGCGGCAGCCAAGCTCGACGACGGCGCGCGTGGCTACGTCTTCGGCGGCTCGGGCTCCGAGGACACGCAGCGCGAGAACCTCGAGGCCTTCCGTCGTTGGCGGATCGTGCCGCGGATGCTGCGCGACGTCGCGGCGCGTGACCTGCGCACGACGGTCCTGGGCACCGCGATGCCGGCGCCCGTGCTGCTCGGGCCGGTCGGCGTGCAGTCGATCATCCATCCCGAAGGCGAGCTGGCCGTCGCGCGCGCCGCGGGTGCGCTGGGCGTGCCGATGGTGGCGTCGACCGCGTCGTCGTTCACGCTGGAGGAGATCGCCGCGGCCGGCAACGCGGCGGGCGCAGGCTCGCCGCGCTGGTTTCAGCTCTACTGGCCCAAGGACGACGAGCTGACCGCGAGCTTCGTCGGCCGCGCCGAGGCCGCGGGCTATGGGGCGATCGTCGTCACGCTCGACACGCCGCTGCTGGCCTGGCGGCCGCGCGACCTCCAGGGCGCCTACCTGCCGTTCCTGCAGTCGATCGGCATCGCCAACTACCTCGCCGACCCGGTCTTCCGTGCCGCGCTGGAGCGCACGCCCGAGGAGGATCCGCAGGGCGCGGTCGGCCACTTCGTCGGGCAGTTCAGCAACCCGAGCGCGACCTGGGCGGGGATCGACAAGCTCCGCGCGCTGACCGAGCTGCCACTGATCTTGAAGGGCATCAACCATCCTGATGACGCCCGCGAGGCACGTGAGCGCGGCGTCGACGCCGTGTTGGTGTCCAACCACGGCGGCCGTCAGGTCGACGGCGCGATCGCGGCGCTCGACGCGCTCCCCGGCGTGGTCGACGCTGTCGGCGAGGACCTGACGATCCTCTTCGACAGTGGCATCCGCGGCGGTGCCGACATCCTGAAGGCCTTGGCGCTGGGCGCCGACGCGACGCTGATCGGCCGTCCCTACCTCTGGGGCCTGGCGCTGGCGGGCGAGGACGGCGTGCGGTCGGTGCTGCGCGCACTGCTGGGCGAGTTGGATCTCACGCTGGCGCTCAGCGGTCACGCGACGCCCAGGACGCTCGGGCCCGACGTGCTCGTGCGCTGCTAGGCGTGGTGGCCGCGACGCCCAGGACGCTCGGACCCGACGTGCTCGTGCGCCGCTGAGCGCTCGGGTCCGTTACGCCGTCGCGGCGGCCCGGTTGCGCCAGTCGATCAGCTCGCGGACTGCGCCGAGGTCATAGCCCCGGCCGTCGCCGCCGATGCCGACGATCAGGTGCTGGACACCGGCTGCGACGAGGTCGTCGGCCGTGTCCAGGGCATCGGCCTGGATGCCCCAGGTGCGCTCGATCTCGCCCGGGTTGCGTCCGACGGCCTCGCAGTGGCCGAGCAGGATCTCGTTCTTCTTCTTGAAGGTCTCGGCGCCGCCGAAGCCGTGCCACATGTCGGCGTGCTGGGCGACCAGCTTGAGCGTGACCTTCTCGCCGCTGCCACCGATCAGGATCGGCATCTCGCCGACCGGTGGCGGGTTGAGCTTGCCGAGACGCTCACGGATCCGGGGCAGGTCGCGCTTGAGCGCGCGCAGGCGGGCCGGGGCGTCGCCGAACTCGTAGCCGTACTCGTCGTAGTCGCGCTGAAACCAGCCGGCGCCGATCCCGAGGATCACACGACCTCCGGAGATGTGATCGACCGTCCGGTGAGCGTCAGCCAGCAGTTCCGGATTGCGATAGGAGTTGCAGATGACCAGTGCGCCGATCTGCGCCCGCTCGGTGACCTCGGCCATCGAGGCCATCGTGGTCAGGGCCTCGAAGTGCTTGCCGTCCGGCTCGCCGTACAGCGGGTAGAAGTGATCCCAGCAGAAGATCGTGTCGACGCCGAGCTCGTCGGCCTCGCGCCAGGCGTGGCGCATGCCCTCGAAGTCGGCGTGCTGCGGTTGGACCTGAACACCTACGCGGACGGGCACGGACGAGCTCCTCGCTTCGATGGCAAACGGCGTTCCACGGTAGCGGCGCGGTCGTGGCAGCCCGTCGATCGGGCGCCAGGTGTAGCGTGCCGCGCATCGTCACGTCGCGTACCGGGGACTCAGGAACTGCACGAGACGAGCCGATGACCATGTCTGTGGACCCGGTGCCACACCAGCGACCGTTGCGCGTCCTCATCGTCGATGACGCGCCCGACATCCGTGCCCTGCTGCGCGCGATGCTCGGCGATCGCGGCGACGTGCTGATGCAGGAGGCCTCCGGCGGTGCCGAGGCGCTGGCGCTGGCCGCGGTCGATCCGCCGGACCTGGCGGTCATCGACCAGAACATGCCCGGCATGGACGGCGTCACCACCACGCGCGAGCTCAAGGCGCTGCTGGCCGACATCGAGATCATCGCCTTCACCGCCGTCCCGGGCGCCGAGCGCGAGTTCGCCCAGGCAGGCGCGACGCACCACTTTCTCAAGGATCGCTTCGGCGATCTCGTGGGCTTCATCTCGGAGCGGGCCGCCGGCAACGGGCGGTGACCACCCTCGGCGAGCGCGCTAGGTGTGGGTTGCCGACCAGGTCTGGTCGTCGGATGTGCAGGTGTGGGCGGTGCCGTCGTTGTAGGTGATGTCCTCGCGGAACTGCCCGGCGAGCACGGACGCACCCGTCGTGGTGGTGCCGTGGTAGTGCCCGCTGAAGGTGTAGGTGAAGTGGGCCGCCGCGCCGGCGAAGACGCCGTCCTGGGTCGTTGTGGCGGCGAACGACCCATCTGCTGCGATCGCGATGTCGGCGATCTGGAGGTGGTCGTACGGCGTTCCGGCCGGGGTGCATCCGAGCCGCACCGTCGGAAGGCTGACGTTCTGAAGGTGCTTGCTGTCGGCCGAGACGATCAGCGACACGCCATACCCCTGCAGGGTGGCGCCGGAGTAGCTGCCCGGCGCAATCGGGGGTGCGGTCTTCGTTCCCTGGTTGGCACGGACGACCGACCAGGTCTGGTCGTCGGATGTGCAGGTGTAGGCGGTGCCGTCGTTGTAGATGACGTCCTCGCGGAACTGTCCGGCGAGCACGGGCGCACCGGCGGTGGTCGTGCCGTGGTAGTGACCGCTGAAGGTGTAGGTGAAGTGGGCCGCTGCAGCGGCGAAGACGCCGTCTTGGGTGGTTGTGGCGGTGAACGACCCATCTGCTGCGATCGCGATGTCGGCGATCTGGAGATGGTCGTATGGCGTCCCGCCCGGCGCGCATCCCAGCCGCACGGTCGGCAGCGCCACGTCGACCAGGTGGCCGCCGTCAGGCGTCACGAAGAACGACACGCCGTAGCCCTGCAGGGTGGAGCCCGTGTAGCTGCCGGGGGCGACGGGCGGCGCGGTCTGGGTTCCCTGGGGGCTTCGCGTCGCCTGCCACGTCTCGTCGTTGGACGTGCATTGATGGGTCGCGCCGTCGACGTAGGTGAGGTCTTCGCGGAACGTGCCGCTGAAGGTCGCCCCCTCCAGCCTCCCGGTGAAGGTGGAGGTGAACTTGGCGGCGGCGTTGGCGAAGATCCCGTCTTGGGTGGTCGTGGCGGTGAAGGATCCGTCTGGCGCGATCGCGATGTCGGCGATCTGGAGGTGGTCGTAGGGCGCGCCGCCCGGGGTGCATCCGAGCCGCACCGTCGGCAGCGCCACGTCCAGGAGGTGCCCGCTGTCGGCCGAGACGTAGAACGACACGCCGTAGCCCTGTGCGGTCGAGCCTGCGTAGCTCCCGGGCACCGGCGTCGATGAGGTGGGCGCCGGCGCAGGCGGCGTGGGTCCCGGGGTCTGGCCGGGTGCCGGCGTCGGTGGTGGCAACGTGGGCGAGCCCTGTCCCGAGACGGGCTTTGACGGCGCGACGGGTTTCGTCACCACGCATGGCCGGTAGGTCCGCGTCACGGTCACCGTGCGTCGGTCGCTCGTCGTGATCTTGACCGAGAGCACGAACGGCCGCTTGGGCAGTCCGGTGAGCGTCACCAGCCTGGCGGTGCGCACGCGCGCAACGGCCTTCAAGCGCTTGCTGTCGACCTTCACGAGCGCGCTGATCCAGCGCACGTGCGCAACCTGTCGCAGCTGGAGCGTGAGCCGGCGGCCGCTCACGCATTGCCCCGCCGAGGGCAGGGCGATCACCGACGCTGCCGAGATCCGGTGACCGTGATGTCCGGTCTTGGGCGCGGCCGCGGCGCTGCCGCCGAGCAAGAGGGCGGCGAGTGACGCGACCACGCCCGTCCGGACGCAGGTCCCGGCACGACGGTGACGATTGCTGTGCATCGCGCGACGATAGACCGATGCGTGGCGACTGCCACCGCTCTGCCTAGGCACAGAGCCTCACCAAAAGGCTAGTGTTGTGTGAAGCTGATTGGCGTGCCGGGCACCTCGAAGGCGCCCGGCACAGTCGTCGCTCGATGGCGGCGGCTACCGACGCTTGAGCACGACCGTCGTCGTCGCTCCGCCGCCGCTGATCTTCAGCGTCACGCTCTTGGCGTGGCGTAGGGCGCGCTTGGCCTTGCCGGTGAACTTCAGCTTGACCGTGGCGGTGCCTTTCTTGGTGGCCTTGGCCGAGCCACGGGCGACGACCTTGCCGGAGCGCGTGGCGCTGAGCGTCAGTCGGGCCCCGGCCTTGACGCCGGTCAGCTTGATGATCAAGCCGGACTTCAGCGCCGCGGCGAGGCGGATGCGCCCGACCATGGCGGCCGTGGCGCCGCTGCCCTTGTCGTTGTTGTTGGTGGCCTTGCCGCCGGGCGTCGGCGTGCCGGCCGCAGCGACGCCGGCGCGGGTCACGTTCTCGCAGTCCTTGTCGACGACATCTGCGGCGTCGGCGTAGACCGTGTCGGTGCCGAAGCCACAGAGGATCGAGTCGACCTCCCCGTCCTGGGCGTAGATGGTGTCGTTGCCGTAGGGGTACTTGCACCAGAGCGGGCCGCAGTCGCCGGCGGCCAGGTCGCCGGAGATCTTGTCCTGGCCGGGGCCACCGAGGATCGTGTCGTCGCCGAAGCCGCCGTCGAGGTGGTCGTCGCCGGGCCCGCCGTCGAGCCTCTCGGGGCCGTCGGCGCCGTTGAGGTCGTCGTCACCGCCGTCGCCGATCAGCTCACCGGCGTTGGTGGCCTGGGCGACCTTGACGTAGTCGGGTCCCTCGGTGCCGACGAAGCGGGCGCTCTCCGAGAGCTTGAGGCGCTCGACGTTGCGGATGTCGTCGCCCTCGCCGGGGCGGCCGTCGTCGGCGCCGCCCGCGAACGTGAAGCTCAGGCCCTGGGGCAGGTCGCTGTCGCGGAAGCGCGAGGAGTAGTCGCTCTCGATCGTGTCGATGCCCGGCCCGCCGTTGACGACGTCGGCGGACGGCTCTTCGTAGTCGTCGGGGTGCAGCGTGTCATTCCCCGGGCCGCCGTCGAGGTGGTCGGCACCGGAGGAGCCGCTGAGCTCGTCGTCGCCGTCGCCGCCATCAAGGGTGTCATTGCCCTTGTAGCCCTCGAGGTGGTCGTTGCCGGGGCCGCCGAGGAACGTGTCGTCGCCGTCGCCGCCGCGGATCCAGTCCTTGCCGGGGCCGCCGTCGACGGTGACCGGCACGTGGATGTCGGAGGAGAGCGTGATGTTCTCGTCGCCGTCTCCGGCCTGGACGACGATCGCCTTCGGATCGGCGCAGATGACCTCGGACCAGTCGCCCGACCCGTAGGCGTCGGTGCAGCTGGCCGGGGCCGAGGTGACGTTGACGCCCTCGTTGGCGTAGAAGAGGATGCCGCCGCCCTCGGGCGCCTGGATGCTCATGTGGTTGGCCTCGCCGGGCGCGCCGACGTAGGTGTAGGTGCCGGCGCCGTCGGTCGTGATCGTGGCGGCGTGCGAGACGCCGGGCAGTGCGGCGGCCATGAGGGCCGCGGCGGCACAGGCGGGGGCCAGGCCGCGGGGGAGACGCTGAAGGGGAGTGCGCATGGGCCGCACTGTCTTCGCTGAGTGCGTTTGGCGCATCAGGGGTTCCCCGGCGGCTGCCCAGGGGCGCGCAACCGCCCGGTCGCGGGTACGGGTGGCCGCACCGCTGTTCGATCAGTGGATGTTCTGACGTCTTTCTTATGCGTCGGGTCGAAACCTCCGGCGCACTTCCGTGTGCTTTGGGTCATGAGCCCGTCCACGGATGTCCGCAGCGCTGTCCGCGACCTCGTCGCCGCGCTGGATCGCTATGACACCGGCGCCGTGCTCGCCGCGATGGCCCCGGACGTCACCTTCGTCCTGACCAACGAGGCCGCGCCGGTGCGCTCGCGGGAGGATCTGCGCCAGGTCATCGAGGAATGGCTCGCCGTCGGTCCGGCCGTTGAGGCCTGCCATGCGTGGGACCTCCAGGTTCGCGAGGTCGGTCCGGACGTGGCGATCGCGACGCAGATGCTGAGCTTCCACCTGGCCGGGGTGCCGGCTCCGGTGCGTCAGCGCGAGACGCTCGTGCTGGCCCGGGGTGACGACGGCCGCTGGCTGGTCGTCCACGGCCACCGGTCGCCGGGGCCGTATGAGTGGGCGGGCGAGAGCCGCTTGGGTCCGCGGCTTGCGCCGACGGTCGTCGCTGCCACAGGCTGAGTCGTGTTATAGTTCACCTTATGGTGAACGATCCGTTCAGGGCGCTCTCACACCCGATCCGTCGCGGCATCGTCGAGCGTCTCGCCGAAGGTCCGGCGACGGTCGGTGAGGCCACCGGCGGCTTCGGCGTGTCGAAGCCCGCGATCTCCAAGCACCTCAAGGTGCTCGAGGAGACCGGCGTGGTGACGCGCGTGGTCGAGGGCCGGACCCATCGGCTCTCGCTCGAGCCGCAGGTGCTGAGCGTGGCCGCCGACTGGATGGATCGCCAGCGCGTCCTCTGGGGACGCCTGTTCGATGTCGTCGATGAGTACCTGAAGGAGGAGGAGTCAGCATGAACATGCCCCCGATCGTCTCGCCCCAGGAATGGCAGGCCGCCCGCGAGGAGCTGCTGGTCAAGGAGAAGGAGCTCGTCCGCGCCCGTGACGCGCTGGCCGCCGAGCGGCGGCGGATGCCGAGGATGGCCGTCGAGAAGGACTACATCTTCGAAGGCCCGGATGGTCCGGTGAGCCTGCTCGACCTGTTCGACGGTCGTCGCCAACTGATCGTCTACCGCTTCTTCTTCGAGCCCGGTGTCGCCAACTGGCCCGAGAGCGGCTGCCGCGGATGCTCGTTCATGGCCGACCAGGTCGGCCATCTCGCGCATCTGAACGCCCGCGACACCACGCTCGTCCACGTCTCGCGCGCGCCGCAGGGCGACATCGAGCGCTACCGGAGCCGGATGGGATGGCAGATCCCCTGGTACACGATCACCGACGACTTCGACGCCGACTTCGGCGTGGACGAGTGGCACGGCACCAACGCCTTCTACCGCGACGACGACGGCCAGGTCTACCGGACGTACTTCGTCGACAAGCGTGGCGACGAGGCGCTGGGCACCCCGTGGTCCTATCTCGACATCTCCGCGCTCGGTCGCCAGGAGACGTGGGAGGACTCGCCCGAGAGCTACCCGCAGACCGAGCCGTACGTGTGGTGGAACCTCCACGACGAGTACGAGGCGCCGACCGTCCACGAGGCGGCGCTGTCGGAGACCACCAACTCGCAGCGCGGCTCGCGGACCCAACTCTCGTGATCGCGCACGTGGGAGGCGTGCCGGTCGAGGAGATGCTGCCGGCGCTGGCCGGCACGGGCACCGGCCTGGTGATCGCGCGCGCCTGGCTGGCGCTGCGTCTGCGACACCGGCGGGGGCCACGGGCATGATGGACGGCAAGTCGCTGCGCATCGAGCGGACGTATCAAGCGTCCGCCGAGCGGGTCTTCGACGCGTGGACCAGCGAGGAGGTCATGCGGCGCTGGTGGCAGGCCGAGCGCGGTTGGGAGACCAGCGAGGCCGAGGTCGACCTGCGCGTCGGCGGCGCCGTGCGCGTCGTCATGTACGACCCGGAGAAGGACGTCGCGCACGGGGGCGGTGGCAAGTACACCGAGATCGAGCCACCGATCCGCTTGGCCTTCACCTGGCTCTGGGACGGCGACACCCGGCGGACGCTGATCGAGATCGACTTCGAGGAGACCGACGGCGCGACCACCGTCCGGTTCACGCACAGCGGCCTGTGGGACGAGGAGTCCGTGCGCTCACACGAGGGCGGGTGGGGGAGGATCCTCGACAACCTCGGGCGGATGCTGGAGTCCCGATAGGCCCGAAACCGGGGCGTACAACAACGCCGGATCGGTGTTTCAACGCACGCGGCGATGGGGACCCAGAGCCCGCTGGACGCGGCGTGTGCCAAGGCGCGCCCCGGGGTCGAGGGACTTCAACGCAGGAGGGGAACCGTGCAACGACGGGGACGGAAGCTGGGGGTCGCGATCGCGATCGTCGCAGCGAGCACGATGGGCGCCGGGGCGGTGATTGCCGGCACCGGTGCGGGCGACGACCAGGCGCTGGCGCCGACGCGCACCCATGCCAATGGCGGGATCGAGCGCAACGTCGATCGCCTGCTGCGGCAGATGACCGTCGACGAGAAGCTGCAGCAGGTCCAGTTGCTCTCCGATGGCCAGATCACCGACGCGGATGCGCAGAAGGGCGTCGGCGGCGTGTTCAGCCTCACCGACCCGGCGAAGATCGATCACTTCCAGCACGTCGCGGTCGAGCAGTCGCGGCTGCACATCCCGATCCTGTTCGCCTACGACACGATCCACGGCTACCGCACGGTCTTCCCGGTGCCGCTGGCCGAGGCGTCGAGCTTTGACCCCGACGTCGCCACGGCCGACTACACGATCTCCGCGCGCGAGTCGGCGGCGGTCGGCATCAAGCAGATCTACAGCCCGATGGTCGACGTCTCCCACGAGCCCCGCTGGGGTCGCATCGTCGAGGCATCGGGCGAGGACCCGTACCTCGGGTCGGTCATGGCCGCCACGAAGGTCCGCGCTGCCCAGGGCGCCGACTACTCCGCGCCCGACAAGGTCGTCACGAGCGTCAAGCACCTCGCGGCCTATGGCGCCGCCGAAGGTGGGCGCGACTACAACACGACCGACGTCAGCGAGCGTCGTTTGCGCGACCTGTTCCTGCCGCCCTTCGAGGCCGCGATCGACGCCGGCGCCGACACGGCGATGTGCTCGTTCAACTCCATCAACGGCCAGCCGGGCTGCGCCAACCCGCACACCGAGACCGACATCCTCAAGAAGGAGTGGGGTTTCGAAGGCTTCATCGAGAGCGACTACACCGCGGTCGCCGAGCTGCGTGCCTGCCCGCCGAAGAACCCCGACGACGGACCCTGCGGCCACGGCGTCGCGGCCGACGGCCCGTCGGCGGGAGCGCTGGCGCTCAACGCCGGCACGGACTCCGAGATGGTCTCCACCAACATCCGCGACAACGGCAAGCAGCTGCTGTCGACCGGGCAGATCTCGATGCGCCGTCTCGACGACGCGGTCCGCCGGATCCTGCGCGTCAAGTTCCGCGCCGGGCTGTTCGACCATCCCTACGTCGACCAGGCCGCGATCGCCGGCAAGACCCTGCAGCCCGCCGATCGTGACGCGGCCCGCGAGGCCGCCGGTCGGTCGACGGTCCTGCTCAAGAACGATGACAACACGCTGCCGCTCGATCCGTCCAAGTCGGTTGCGGTCGTCGGTCCGCTCGGCGACGACCAGCACGACATGCTCGGCCCGTGGTGGGGCCAGGGCAAGGACGAGGACGCCGTCAGCCTCTACACGGGCATCAGGGCCCAGAACCCGGACACGACGTTCACCGAGGGCTGCAAGATGATCGACGCCGACCTCTACGACCCGGCCAACGAGTGTGGGTCCGACGCCGGCTTCGCCGACGCGGTCGCCGCCGCGGGCGCCGCCGACCAGGTCGTGCTCGCGCTCGGCGAGACGCGCGGCCAGGGCGGTGAGGCGGAGGTCCGCAGCGTCCTGGACCTCCCCGGCAAGCAGCAGGAGCTGCTGGATGCCATCAAGGACACGGGCAAGCCGGTGACCGTCGTGCTGTTCAACAGCCGCCCGCTCACGCTGGGCAAGGTCGTCGACAGCTCGAAGGCGATCCTCGAAGCCTGGTTCCCGGGCATCGAGGCCGGCAACGCCGTGGCCGATGTCCTGTTCGGCAAGGTCAACCCCGGCGGCAAGCTCCCGGTGAGCTTCCCGCAGTCGGTCGGTCAGATCCCGATCTACTACAACCACGAGCCCACCGGCCGGCCGTGCGACACGACGCAGAAGTACAACTCGCGCTACCGCGACCTGCCGACGTGCGCGCCGCTGTTCCCGTTCGGCTTCGGCCTCTCCTACACGACGTTCAAGATCGACAACTTGCAGTTGTCGGACACGTCGATGTCCTCGCGCGGGAGCCTGCAGGTCTCGGTCGACGTGCAGAACACCGGATCACGTGCGGGTGACGACGTCGTCCAGCTCTACCTCCACGACCCGGTCGCAAGCCTGTCCCAGCCGGTCCGCCGCCTGCGCGGCTTCCAACGCGTGACGCTGGACGTGGGGGAGAAGAAGACCGTGACGTTCCGGCTCGACGCGAGCGACGTCGGCTTCTCCGACAACGCCGGCAGGTTCGTCGTGGAGCCCGGTGAGATCGATGTCTTCGCCGGTGACTCCTCGACCGCCGACCTCACCGACAGCTTCACGGTGACGGCCGGGCGGAGGTAGGTCACACAGCAGCCGCTGGACAACCAGATACCGATCGGTATCCTGACACCCCGTCAGGCTGGTACGCGCGTGTACCAAGCCGGGGTGTCAGGAGACGCATGAGCAGCATCAACGGTCGTACGGCGGTCATCACGGGCGCAGGGTCGGGAATCGGGCAGGCAACCGCGCGGCGGCTGGCCGCCCACGGCTGTCCGGTCGCGCTGGCCGACTGGAACGAGGAAGGGCTGGAGGAGACGGCGTCGTCGATCTCTGGGCCGGTCCTCGTCCGCAAGCTGGACGTTCGCGACCGCCAGGGCCAGATGGCCTTCGCCGCCGACGTCAAGGAGTGGATGCCCGCACCGCTGGGTCTCGTCTTCAACAACGCTGGCGTCACGGTGATGCAAGGCGTCGCCGACGCGTCGCCCGAGGACGACCAGTGGGTCTTCGACGTCAACTTCCACGGCGTCCAGCACGGCGTCACCGCATTTCTGCCGATCCTGCTGGAGCAGCGATCGGGCTCGATCGTCAACACCTCTTCGGTCTTCGGCCTCGTCGGCTTCCCGCACCAGAGCGCCTACTGCGCCTCGAAGTTCGCGGTCCGCGGCTACACCGAGGCGCTGCGCCAGGAGCTGCGCGGCACCGGCGTCCACGCGGCGGTGGTCCATCCGGGCGGCGTCAAGACCAACATCGTGGCCAACGCCCGGTTCCGCTCCGACTACCACGGCGATCACGCCGACGTCGACAGCGCCGCGCGCGAGTTCGCGACCATCGCCCGCACCTCACCCGAGCGGGCGGCCAAGATCATCCACGAGGGCATCGAGAAGCAGAAGTCGCGGATCCGGGTCGGCCCGGACGCGGTCTTCCTGGACCTGCTGGTGCGCCTCGCGCCGAGCAAGTACTACAACGTGATCGAGCGGTTCGAGAAGGTCGTCCGGAGGGGACGCTGACATGACCGACACCACCATCATCGAGGGCATCCCGCCAGGGCCGACCATGCCGATGGCGCTGCAGACCCTCGGCGTTCTGACGCGCCAGCGCCCGTTCCTGGAGCGCCAGCGCCGGCGCTACGGGAACATGTTCTCCATCAAGCTTGCGTCGCTCGGCCACATGGTGATCCTGGCCGACCCGGCGCTGATCAAGCACACCTTCCAGGCTGATGCCAAGACCCTGCACGCCGGCTCGCGCTCGCCGCTGCGCAAGGTCCTGGGTGACAACTCGCTGCTCGGCATCGACGAGGAGCACCACATGGAGCAGCGCAAGCTGCTGCTGCCGCCGTTCAAGGGCCAGCGGATGAAGGCCTACGAGCCGCTGATCGAGGAGATCGCGATCGTCGAGATCGATCGTTGGCCGGTCGGCGTCGAGTTCGAGACCGCGAAGTCGATGCAGCGGATCACGCTGCGGGCGATCCTGCGCGCGGTCTTCGGGGCGACGGGCGCGCGCGCCGAGGAGCTCGAGGAGCTGCTGCCCGACTGGACCGACCAGGGCCAGAGCCTCTCGCGCTTCCCGCAGTTGCACCGCGACCTCGGCCCGCTGAGCCCGTGGGGACGCTTCCTGCGCCTGCGCGCGAAGGTCGACGCGATCCTCGACTCGCTGATCGAGGACGCGCGTCGCGACCCCGACCTGGCCGAGCGCCTCGACGTCCTGGCGATGATGGTGCTCGCGCGGCGCGAGGACGGCAGCGCGCTGTCCAACGCCGAGATCCGCGACCAACTCGTCACGATGCTCGCCGCCGGCCACGAGACGACGGCACATACCCTGAGCTGGGCGGTCGAGCGGCTGCGACGCCATCCTGATGTCCTCGCGCGCCTCGTCGACGAGGTCGACGCCGGTGGCAAGGAGCTGCGCGAGGCGACGATTCGCGAGGTCCAGCGGATGCGCCCGGTGATCTCGTTCTCGGGTCGCTTCACGATGAAGCCCTTCGAGGTCGGCGGCTACCGGCTGCCGCCCGGCGTCCTGATCGGTCTCAGCGCCGGGCTGACGCACTTCGACCCCGAGCTGTTCCCGCACCCGGATCGCTTCGACCCCGACCGCTTCCTCGATGTGAAGCCGGGCACCTACTCCTGGATCCCGTTCGGCGGCGGCATCCGGCGCTGCATCGGCGCGACCTTTGCGCACATGGAGCTCGACGTCGTGCTGCGGACCATCCTGCAGCGCGTCTCGTTTGCGCCGACGACGGCGCCCGACGAGCCCTGGAAGTTCAAGGGCGTGGCGTGGAGCCCCGCTGGTGGCGGCAAGGCGCTCGTGCACCGGCGCCCGGTGCGCGAAGCGGCGCCGGAGGTTGCGGCAGCGGCATGAGCCGTCGGCTGCCGATGCTTCTTCGGCGGGCTTCGCAGCCGGCGGCGGCAGCGTGAGCGAGCAACTCGCCACGCTGCTGCCCGGCGCGCCCGAGAGCTTCCGCGACCGGCTGCTGGTCGGCATGGCCGAGGCGATCCGCGAGCACGGGGATCTGCGCTCGGTCACCGTCGCCGAGGTCGTGCGCCATGCCCGCACGTCGCGGCGGACCTTCTACCAGCACTTCGACGACCGCGGCGCCTGCTTCCTGGCGCTCTTCGACGTCATCAGCGCGCGGCTGCTCGAGACGATCGCCGACGCCGCGACGGGTGAGGGACCGTTCGGCGAGCGGGTTGACCGCGCACTGGCGGCCTACCTCGGGATCATCGCCGCCGAGCCCGTCCTGAGCCGTACATGCATCCAGGAGACGGCGGCGATCGGGCCTGATGGGATGGCGCGCGTCCAGGCGATGAACGAGCGTTGGGCCCACCAGATCATGCGGCTCGTCGAGGAGGCACGGCAGCACGACGCCACGCTGCGCCCGCTGCCGCTGGAGGTCGCGACGATCATCACGGGAGGCTTCCGCGATCTCGTCGTCAGCGCGCTGGACCAGGGGCGCGACGTGACCGAGCTTCAGGATGTCGCCGGCGATGTCTTCCGGCGCATCACCGTGGGCTGACCGCTGTCATATTGCGGCGTCCGCGGGTGTTGGGCGTGCTTTCGCCGATGAGCGACGCAATTCGAAGCGAAGGCGCTTCGTGGTAGGCGTGGCTCGGCTCGTATCCGCAACGACACCAGCCCGGTCTCGGTCTTCGGTTGGGCGGTGAGCTCCCGGACCTCCTCGTCTCGCCCAAAAGGTTCGACGAGTACCGAAATGTGGAAGGTTGGTTCGTTGTGCCGTCGGGCAGGGTTCCCCAGCGATGGCCGGAACGGAGTGGCGAGCGGTTGGGGTTAGATGCGATTTCCAGGGAGAACTTGGTGTGACTGCGTCGCTCTGAGGCGTGATTCCTTGGCGGGAGGCACCGGTTTTGGCTGTTGACAGGTTGAGGCGGCTGGTTTCTACTGGGTTCATCGAGGCGTTGGTTCGTGGGGCCGGTTGGGGATCGATCGGTGGTTGCCGGCCAGCGCTGTGTCCTGAGCGGAAGGAGCCGGGCGCGAGTGTTATAGAGCGGGTTGTTGTTTGGTCTGTGGTTGGCGTGTGATCCTGGCGTTGGGCAGACCTTCTTTTTGAGCGGCCTCGAAGCGCGCCTTTGGTGTGTTGGTGGGTCGGTCCATTCATCCTGGCCTTTTGGTTGGGGTTCACAAGGAGTTTTTTGATGAAGCGTTTTTCTCAGAGGGGCTTGTTGCTCTTCGGTGTGATGTTGGCGGTGTGTGCGTTTGTGGTGCCGTCGATGGCCTCGGCGGCGAGCTGGTCGCCGGTCGGTACGACTCATCACCTGTACTCGCCCAATCTCGCGTTCAGCGTGACGGCGGGGCCTGCCCCGACTGCCGGTTCGTCTTGTCCGGGTTCGAGCTTTGATGTTGATGTGGTCAGCGCGAACACGATCGAGATCACTAGCGGTGGGTTCCAGCAGCCGTGCATGGGGACGGGCCCGGCTGTGAACTGCACTGCGACTCCGGTTCCGGTCTTCCCGTGGACTGCGACTGCGACCTCGACTACGAATGTCCAGATCCATGGTGTTGATGTCTCGGTGACTTTTGAGAACACTCCGGGCAACGCGGCGACTTGTGGGCTGGGTCATGCCACGGTTCGTGTGACTGGGACTCTGACGGGTGGCTCGTGGAACCCCGTCAGCAACGAGCTGACTCTGTCGGACGCGGCTCCGTCTGGTCTGACGGCGCACTTCCTGGGGACGGGCCTGAATGCCCCGGCGTTTGTGAGGGGCACTATTCGTGACACTAATGCGGGTGCGGGTTCGTTGCGGATGTTCATGTAGTTCATGTTGTTCGTGTGGTTCATGTTGTTGTAGGTAAGTAGGTTTGTTGTGCCGGGGTCGTCGCTTTGGTGGCGGCCCTGGTGTTGTTGTGGGGTGGGTCGGGGTGTTTTGGGGACGTGGTGTTTTGTGGTGTTGGTGGGGGTTGGGGGTTGACGGCGGGAAACGGGTTCGTGTAGGAATGATTGGCTTGGGTCTTGGGTTGTGTTTGTTGATGGTGGAGGAGGAGTGGGTTGTCGGTTTCTCGGTGGCTGCTGCTGGGTTGGGTGCGTGGGGTGTGGTTGGTGGTGGTTGTCGGGGTGTTGGTGTGTGGTTGTGGGGGGTTGGTTGGGTCTGGTGGGGCGACGACGGGTCATGGGTTTGCTGATCGGTTTGTGTTGTCGGGTGGTGCGGTGGGGGTTGGGGTGGCCGGGTCTTCGGGTGATGTCGTGACGTTGGACAGTGATGGGGTTCCTCCGCGGGTGGAGCGCTTTGACGGTGCTGGTGTCGGGTTGGGGTCGTTTCCGATCCAGTCGGGGTATCGGCCGTCGGGGGGTGTCGGGGTGGGTGCTTCGGGGTTGGTGTATGCGTTGGCCTTTGGCGGGGATGCGAATGCTCCGGTGGGGGTGTTGCGCTATTCGGCGTCGGGGGACCCGTCGGGGACGCCGTTGGGCGTGATCGATGGGGCGGGTGAGGGGCTGGCGATCAATCTCTTTGGTTGTGCTGGGGGGCCGGCGGTTGATCCGGTGGATGGGTCGGTGTGGGTGGCGGCGACCGACCAGGTCAGCCAGCAGCAGGTGATCGCGCACTTCAATGGCGCTGATGGGTCGTTTCTCGGGTCGTTGAGTGGGGCGGGCTCGCCGGAGGGGGTGTTGTCGTGTCCTGGTGGTTTGGCGGTTGACAAGGACCATCAGGTGTATGTCGTCGACGGTGGTCATGTGGATCGCTACAGCGACACCGGGGTGTTCGGGGCGCGGGTCGAGGACTCTGCGACCAGCAATCGGGGGCTGCCGTTGGCGGTGGCAGCGGATCCGGTCTCGGGTGAGGTGTATGTGGCGGAGTCGGGTCAGGTCGCGCCCCAGGTCACGCAGCTGAGCGCGGGCGGGGCCGCGGTGCTCGACACGTTCGACGTCTCCAGCAATGTGCATGGGGTCCGGGGGATCGCGGTCAGCGGGACGGGGATGGTCTACATCGCCGATGCCACCGATCCGGTGGTCGCGCGGTTTGCGCCGTTTGCGGGTCCGACGGTGACGACCGACCCGGCGACCGATGTCGGTGCGCGGTCGGCGACGTTGCTCGGGTCGATCGTCCCGGAGGGCGCCTCGAGCTATCACTTCGAGTACGGCCCCGACTTCCGCTACGGGTCAAAGACCCCGGAGGTCGATGTCGGTTCCGGGGGCTCTGCGGTCGCGGCGACCGCCGTCATCGAGGGCCTGAGCCCGAACTTGGGCTATCACTACCGGATCGTCGGTCGCAACGCCGCGGGCTCGATCGTGGGTGCTGATCAGTCGTTGATGACGGCGCCGGCGGCGACGACGTTGGATCCCTCGCCGCCGTTTGCCGCGGCGATCACGCCCAGGAGCGCTCGTCTGTTTGGGTCGATCAACCCGAACCGCAACGGGTTTGTGGGTTGGCACATCGAGTACGGGACGACGATGGCGTATGGGGCGACGTTGGACGCGACGCGGATCCCGGGCGGTCAGTTCTCTTGTGGTGCTTTTGGTGGTGCGTGTGGTGGGGCGGTTGTGCAGTTGGTGGCGCCGGTGTCGGGGTTGACGCCGTCGACGCTGTATCACTTCCGGGTGATCACCTTCGATGCGATCGGTGGTGATCAGCAGGGGGTTGATCAGACGTTTGTCACGGCGCCGGCGGCGGCGGCGGGGGCGGTTGATGTGTCGGCGCGGGGCGCGACGCTGCGCGGGACGATCGATGCGCATGGGGTCGCGACGACCTATCACTTCAACTACGGGCTGACGTCGGCCTATGGGTCCAGCACGCCCGAGGCCGATGGCGGTGCCGGTGATGGTGAGGGGCTCGTGTCGCAGGCGGTCACGGGGTTGGCGGCGTCGAGGACCTATCACGTGCAGGTCGTGGCCACCAGCAGTGATGGTGTGGTTCGCAGCGGCGCGGATGGGCTGTTCACCACGGCGCCGGCGCCGAGGGCGGTGGCGGGGTTCCCGACGGGGGTCTCGACGAGCGCGGCGACGTTGACCGGGACGGCGAGCACGTTCGGCGCGACGGGCAGCTACCGGTTTGAGCTGTCGGCGTTGGACGGCTCCTATCAGACGGTGACCGCGGATCGTGCGTTGGCCGCGACGGCCGACCCCCAGCCGGTCAGTGCTGGGGTGGCGGGGCTGCCGGCGGGCAAGACGTTTGCGGTGCAGCTGGTCGTGACGGCCAACGACGTCGACGAGTACAGCGACCTGGTCACGTTTGCGACCGCGCCGACCCCGCAGACCGCGCCGGTCGGGCCCGAGAGCGACCCGACGCTGGTCTTCGGCTGCAGCGCGCCGCACATCGATGCCTATGACAAGCGCCCGAAGCCGGGTGAGGTGATCACGATCACCGGCCAGGACCTCGGCCTGAGCGGGGCCGTCACGTTGGGCGGGGAGTCGTTCACGCCGACGGAGTGGGCTCAGGGCGGGTTCAAGGTCCGGGTGCCCGATGACGCGAGGGGGACGCTGGCGCTGACCGCCGGCTGTGGCCGGAGCTCGAACACGATCGCGGTGGCGGTCTTGACCGAGCCCGACAGCCGGTTCTCGGTCCCCAGCCGATCCGTGAGTGGTGCGACGGCGAGGCTGGTGGTGCGGGTGCCCGGTCCGGGCAAGCTCGAGGTCACCGGTGCGCGGGTCACCAAGTCCAAGACGACGGTCAAGAAGGCCGCCGGGGAGGTCACGATCACCGTCCGGCTCAACGCCGCAGGCGCCAAGGCACTGCGCAAGGCCAAGACGCACAGGCTGCGGGTCGGGGTCGGGGTGCGCTACACCCCGGCCGGAGGCAGGCCCGCCGCCAAGGCGCTGACGGTCACCTTCCAGGACAAGGCAGGCCGCTAGATGCCCCGCTTGAGCACCACCCCACCACGCCACCGTGGTGGCGTGCAGAACTCGCCGCCAGACGGTCACGGCCCCAAGGAGCACCACATGCCCCAACCCCTGTCGACATCTGCTGCCGTGGGGGCGGTGCCGGGCCTCCGGTCAGCAGACGAGGCCAGGAAGCGGTCGGTGCAGCTTGCGGTCGCGTCGGTGATGTTGTTGTTGCTGTTGTTGGGTCATGGGGCGTCGGTGGCGCGGGCTGATCTGCCGGCGCCGCCGTTGCCGGTGCTGGACTTCACGGCTCGGTCGCTGGACGGGGTGGGCGATGACTACACAGTGGCCGGTGGCAACCCGTCTGAGGCGATGACGTCGTTTCGGTTTCCGGTGCTCAATGGCGGGGTGGAGCAGTTGCACGGGGCGTTCGTCGATCTGCCGCCGGGGTTTCTCGGTAATCCGGCGGCTGCGGCGCGCTGCACGTTTGCCCAGATGCTGCCGGGGGGCGATGCGCTGCCGGCGTGTCCGGAGGACAGCAAGGTCGGCGTGATCACGATCACCCACCCGGACGGCGGCTTGGTCTCGGCAGACGTGTTCAGCCTGGTCGCGGATCGGGGCTATCCGGCTCAGTTCGCCTTCAAGGTCAGCAGCAAGATCGTGATGCTCTATCCGGTGGTGCGCTCGCGTGAGGGTGGCTATGGGGTGACGCTGGCCAGTCCTGCGGCGACGCAGTTCGATGCGTCGAGCATCGACGCGAGGTTTTATGGGGTGCCGGTGGATCATGTCAGTGGTGGCAGTGGCGGTCGGCCGCGGTTGCCGTTTCTGTCGAACCCGTCGGATTGCCTGGTCGGGGCGCCGGTGACGCACATCTCGGTGGATGCGTGGTCGAGTCCGGGGCAGACGCTGGCTCGTGGGGTGCGTGACTTCGGGCTTCCGGATCTGAGCGACCCGACGTGGGGGCAGGGCTCGTGGGTCTCGCCGCCGGTGACGGGCTGCGACAGCCCGGCGCTGGCCTCGCAGTTCCGGCCGAGCTTGGACATGCGGCCCACGCCGTCGTTGGGCACGACGCAGGCCGATGCCCCCTCGGGCTACACCGTGAAGCTCGACTTCCCGCAGAGCAACGACCCGACCGACTCGTCGTCGCGGTTTGATCCGTCGGTGCCGATGGCGCCGCCGCTGAAGGACACGGCGGTGACGCTGCCGGCGGGGGTCTCGATCGCTGCGGGTGGCGCGGATGGCCTGGACGGCTGCTCAGATCAACAGCCTGATGATCAGGTGCATTACGAGACGACCGATCCCGTTTCGTGTCCGGAGGCGTCGAAGATCGGGTCGGTGGTCGCGACCTCGCCGTTGCTGGTCCAGCGTGAGCCGGGCAGCGACGCGGTGATCGGCGCCGATCCCGTCGGCGGCGACGTGTACATCCTCAAGCCCCATCCCGGCGACCTCGACCCCGCGGGCAATCAGGACGGTCGCTTCCGGCTGCTGTTGCAGGTCGATTCGCGCAAGTACGGGATCAACGTCAAGATCCCCGGGGTCGTGACCGCCGACCGGACGACGGGCCGGTTGGTCGCGCGGTTTGAGAGCAACCCGCAGTTCCCCTTGAAGCACGTCGAGCTGACGTTCAAGGCCGGGGATCGTGCGGCGCTGGCCAACCCGCAGTCGTGTGGGTCGGCGACGACCGAGGGGTTGTTCGTTCCGTGGTCGCGGGGCGGGACGCGCTCGGATGGTGTTGTGGTGCCGGGCACGCCGGACGCGACGGCCTTCTCGAGCTTTGACGTCAGCTGGGACGGGCGAGGCGGCATCTGTCCGTCGAGCCTGCCGTTCGCTCCGACGATGACCGCGGGCGCGGCCGACACGCAGGCGGGCTCGACGAGCCCGTTCACCTTCGATCTCAGTCGTGAGGATCGCACCGACGTGATCAGCGGCCTGAGCGTGGGCCTGCCCGGCGGGCTTCTGGCGGCAATCAAGAACGTTGCGCTGTGCTCAGATGCCGATGCTGATGCCGGTACGTGTCCGGTCGCCTCGCGGGTCGGGTCGGCCAGTGTCGCGGCCGGTGCGGGCAACCGACCGTTCTATCTGTCGGGTCAGCCGGTCTGGCTGACCGGCCCGTACAAGGGCGCGCCCTACGGGCTGGCGATCGCCGTCCACGCGGTCGCGGGCCCGTTTGACCTGGGCACGGTCGTGGTGCGCCAGGCACTGCAGATCGACCCCGATGACGCGCATGCGACGGTGGTCAGTGACCCGATCCCGACGATTCGTGACGGTGTCCCGTTCCGGGTCCGTCGGATCCACGTGGCGGTCAACCGGCCGGGGTTCATCCAGCTGCCGACCTCGTGTGAGCCAAAGACGATCACCGCAATCGCATCCTCTGCCGGCGGTCTCACCGCCGGTCTCGCGGCACCGTTTCAGGCCACCGGCTGTGGCAGGCTGCGGTTTGCGCCGAAGCTGGCGATCAAGCTGACCGGTGCCAAGGAGACCCGGGTCGGCGGCCACCCCGGTGTTGAGGCCCTGGTGACCCAGACCCCAGGTGAGTCGGGGCTCAAGAGCCTGACCGTGACGCTGCCGCTCAGCCTCGCGCTGGACCCCAACAACGCCGAGAGCGACTCGCTGTGTGAGTACACCGACGGCCTGAAGGACCAGTGCCCGCAAAAGTCGGTGATCGGGACGATGACCGCCATCAGCCCGCTGCTCAAGGCGCCGTTGAGCGGCAAGGTCTACTTCGTCAAGGGCGTGCGAACCGACCCCAAGAGCGGCCGGCAGATCAGGACGCTGCCAACGTTGTTGATCGAGCTGCGTGGCGAGGTCAGCGTCAACCTGCGGGGCACCAACTCGGTGCCCGACAACAAGCACCTGACCACGACGTTCGCGACGATCCCGGATGCCCCGATCAGCTCGGCGCTGCTCAAGCTCAACGGCGGCAAGAAGGGCATCCTGGTCGTCACCGACGGTCACGACGACCTCTGCTACACCCCGCAGAAGCCGTTCCTGGCCGCCTCGGCGCAGAGCGGCAAGCGGCTGGACACCGCCATCACGCTGACCGCGCAGTGCCCGCTGGCGGTCGTCTCGCGCACGTTCACCAAGACCACGGTGCGAGTACGCGTCAGTGGTCTGGGCCCGGGCAGACTGACGCTCTCCGGGCCGGGCCTGCAGACCAGCCGGCGCACCATCACCACCTCGGCGACGAGCGCGGTCGTCACGCTCAAGCTCACCAGCAAGGGCCGCCAGATGCGCAAGACCGGCCGCGACATCCGTGTCAAGGCCGCCTTCCTGGCCAAAGGCACCAAGAGCCCGAAGACCGCGTACTCCGTCAAAACCAGGGCGAGGGTGGGGTCGGTGGCGGGCTCGTCGGTGAGACGGACTGCCGGTGCGAGTGCGAGTGAGAGGGGGCGGTCATGAGTGGTGGGGTGGTTGATCCGGTGTTCGGGGCGAGGAGAGAGATGACGGTTGTGCGCTCGGGTTGTCGTGGTGGGCTTCGGCTCTTGTCGGCAGTGATGGCGTTGGTGGTGGTGTTGCTGGTGGGTCATGGGGCGTCGGTGGCGCGGGCCGATGGGTGTGCCAACGCGGCGCTGCGAGCCCAGAACAACTCCAGCGCGCTTGCAGACTGTCGGGCCTATGAGCTGGTCAGCCCCCCCTACACCGAGGGCTTTCCCATCGACGCACAGACCTTCAGCGACGACGGCGCCGTCGCCTTCACCTCGACCGGCAACTTCGGCGAGGGCGGAGGCGGGATCGGCCGGCTGGCCAACCAGCTCGTCGCGACGCGGTCGGCGGCGGGCTGGACGACGGTGGCCCCCAACCCACCGACCGCCATCTACACGGTGCCGGGGGCCAACGGGGCCGACGCGCTGTCGGCCGACCTGCGCTGGTCGCTGTGGAAGGCCTCGCGCCACGTCGCCCCCGTTGTCGACGCCGACTACTACCTGGCCGGTCCCGGCGGCTCGGTGACCCCCGTCGGCTCGACGTTCGTCCCCGGCCTCTCTGGAAACTCCCAGACCCCGTTCTTCGAGCTGGCCTCGGCCGACCTGAGCCACATCGTCTTCGCCCACGGCCAGGGGTTCGGGGGCCCGGACGTGGCGGCGCTGTATGAGTTCGTCGGGACCGACAACACGGGTCCCGCGCGTGCGGTCAGCGTCGACAACCACGGCCAGCAGGTCGCGCCGGAGGCCTGTCGGGCGGGGATCTCGCGCGACGGGCGCGTGATCTTCTTCAACTCGGGCTGCAACGTCGGTGTGCCGCAGCTGTGGGCGCGGGTCGGGGGCACGGCGACGGTCGCGGTCTCTGGCTCTGAGTGCGCCAGGCCCGCCGATGACCCGGCAGGGCCGTGCAACGGCGTGAGTCCTGCTCGGTATGAGGGGTCGGCGACCGATGGGTCGCGGGTCTTCTTGACCACCGATCAGCAGCTGGTCGACGCCGACACCGACGCGACGGGCGACCTGTATGCCTGTGACATCCCCGACGGCGCCCCGACACCGGTCGGCGACACGAACCCGTGCTCGACGTTGCGTCAGGTCTCGGGGGTCGCGGGCTCCTCGGCGCGGGTCCAGAGCGTGGCCGCGGTCTCACAGGACGGGTCACGGGTGTACTTCGTGGCTCAGGGGGTGCTGGCCGACAACCTCGGCGTCAACGACGCCCCAGCGTCCGACGGGCAGGCCAACCTGTATCTGTGGAGCAGCGACGCGGCCCATCCCGACGGCCGGGTCAGGTTCGTGGCCAACGTCACCGACCCGAACATCGGCGGTGGGGTGGCGAGCGTCTCCGGCGCGCGGATGACCCCCGACGGCCGCTACCTGGTGCTCGGGACCACAGCCGCGCTGGTGACCGCCGGCCCGGGGGCCGACACCGACGGCGCGGCAGACGTGTATCGCTATGACGCCCAGACCGGGGCGATCGTGCGGGTCTCGACCGCGACCTCGGGCAGCGCCGGCAACACCCCGGGCCTGGACGCCGCCAACAACGAGCCGAAGGGGACGATGACCGCCGACGGCTCGACGATCGTCTTCACGACCGACGAGGCCCTGGCTGACCAAGACATCGACGCCACCACCGACGTCTATGCCTGGCACGACGACGGCCGGGTCTCGCTGATCTCCGACGGACGCAGCGGAGGAAGGCGAGCCTGGATCACACCCTCAGGCCGCGACCTCTTCTTCACCACCAACGGCCGCCTGACCACGCTGGACAGCAACGCCAACGACGACATCTACGACGCACGAGTCGACGGCGGCCTCGACCTCACCCAACCCGCCCCCTGCTTCGGCGACAACTGCCAGGCCCGGCCCAGCCCGCCACCCAGCCTGCCCGCCCCGACCGCCGGCCGACCAGGCGACCAGGACACCACCGCGGCCCCGGCATTCTCCCTGGGCAAGATCAGCGCGACCCAGCGGCGGCGCCTGGCCCAGACCGGCAGGCTCACCCTGACCATCAAGACCAACACGCCGGGCACCGTGACCGTCTCGGGCACCGTCACCGGCCTGCCCAACGCCATCAAAGCAGCACACAAGACCATCACGACAACGGCGAACCTGACCGTCACCCTCTCACCAAAGGCACGCACCCGACTCAAGGCACGCGGCCGACTCTCGGTCAGGCTGACCGCCACCCACACCAAAGTCGCACTCGACCGATCAGCCACACTGAACCTCACCCACACCAAAACCAAGCAGCCCAAGCCCACGAAGCACTGACCCACCCCGGGGGCAGCGGCGCGAGCCAACACCAACTCGCGCCGCTCGCGGCCTGAGCCGCTAGGCCTCGCGCCGCTCCAGCGCCAGCGCGATAAGGAAGATCGCCAGGCCTGCGAGTGCGAGTGCGAGTGCGACGGGGACGGCCATCGGTGCGGTCAGGCCGAGGCCGGCGGCGAGCACGATCCCGCCGAGCCAGGCGCCGAGCGCGTTGGCGATGTTGAAGGCCGAGTGGTTGAGCGCGGCGCCGAGCGTCTGCGCGTCGCCGGCGACTTCCATCAGCCGCATCTGCAGGCCGGTGGGCAGCATCAGGGCCATGCCGAGGAAGAACACTGTGATGATCGCGGTGACGGGGTTGGCCGAGGTGTAGGCGAACGTGCCGAACATGATGGCCATGCCCAGGAACGCGCCGATCATCGCGCGATGCGGGGCCCAGTCCATCAGCCGGCCGGCGAGCAGGTTGCCGGCGACCATGCCGCAGCCCCAGACCGCGAGCACGAGTGGGACGGCCGCCAGCGCGAGCCCGGCGCGGTCGGTCAGGATCGGGCTGATGTAGGAGTACACGGCGAACATCCCGCCGCCGCCGATCGCGCCGGTGGCGACGGCCAGCCAGACCTGCGGGTGCCGTAGCGCGGTCAGCTCGCGGGTGAGGGTCGCCGCCCGGTCGGCGGGTGCCCACGGGACGGCCCGCAGGACGCTCACGGCGGTCGCGGCAGCCAGTAGGGTGGCGGCGAGGAAGGCGATGCGCCAGCCGAAGGTCTGGCCCAGCCAGGTCGCGAGCGGGACGCCGATGACGTTGGCGACGCTCAGCCCGAGCAGGACGCGCGAGACCGCGCGCGCCTTCATCCCCGCGGGCGCGAGGTCGGCGGCCACCAGCGCAGCGACGCCGAAGTAGGCGCCATGCGGCAGCCCGGCGAGGAAGCGGGCGCCCATGAGCATGGCGTAGGACGGCGCGAGCGCGCTGAGGAGGTTGCCGACCGCGTAGGCCACCATCAACGCGACGAGCAGCGTGCGGCGCGGGAGCTTGGCGCCGAGGCCGGCGAGCACGGGCGCGCCGACGACGACGCCGATCGCGTAGGCGCTGACGACGTGGCCGGCGGTCGGGATCGAGATCGACACGCCGTCGGCGATCTGGGGCAGCAGGCCCATCGCCACGAACTCCGTCGTCCCGATGGCGAAGCCGCCGAGGGCGAGCGCCAGCAGCGCGAAGCGCAGGTGGGTCCCCGTCGGATCGGCGGGTGCGGGCAGGGCAGGCGGCGCCGCGGTGGCGGCGGCGGGAGAGACGGAGGACCGTGGCGGATCGCGCAGGAGCGAGTCGGGCACTGGTCTACGGGATAGCGAACCCGGCGTCGATCCGTGGGCGGCTTCACACTCCTTCACGAGGGTCCACCGCTAGCCTGTAGTCCTCCATGACATTAGATTTGTCCGACGGTGCCGTCGGCTTCGCCGACCTGGCCCTCGCCGACGAGCTGCTCGCCGCGCTGACCGCCCTCGGCTACGAGGAGCCCACGCCGATCCAGCGCGAGGCGATCCCGCCGCTGCTGGAGGGCCGCGACCTGCTCGGCCAGGCCGCGACCGGCACCGGCAAGACCGCGGCGTTCGCGCTCCCGCTGCTGCAGCGCCTCGGCCGTGGCGCCGATGGCGGAGCGCCGACGCGCGCTGGTGCTCGTGCCCACCCGCGAGCTCGCGATGCAGGTCGTCCGAGGCCATCCACCGCTACGGCCGCGACCTCGGCGCGCGCGTGCTGCCGATCTACGGCGGCCAGCCGATCGGCCGCAGCTCCGCGCGCTGGAGCGCGGCGTCGACGTCGTCGTCGCCACGCCCGGCCGCGCGCTCGACCACATCCGGCCGCGGGACGCTCAAGCCTCGACGACGCTCGAGACCGTCGTGCTCGACGAGGCCGACGAGATGCTCGACATGGGCTTCGCCGAGGACATCGAGGCGATCCTTCCGACACGCCCGGCGATCGCCAGACCGTGCTCTTCTCGGCGACGATGCCGCCGCGCATCGACGCGATCGCCGGCAGCCACCTGAACGACCCGGTGCGCATCCAGATCGGCGGCGAGCGCCACGCGCCGGGCGAGGCGCCGCAAGGTCCGCCAGAGCGCCTACGTCGTCCCGCGCGCGCACAAGCCCGCGGCGCTGGGCCGCGTGCTCGACGTCGAGTCGCCGACCGCCGCGATCGTCTTCTGCCGCACGCGCGACGAGGTCGACCAGCTCACCGAGACGCTCAACGGCCGCGGCTACCGCGCCGAGGCGCTGCACGGCGGGATGACCCAGGAGCAGCGCGACCGGGTCGATGGGCCGGCTGCGGGCCGGGACGGCCGAGCTGCTGGTCGCCACCGACGTCGCCGCGCGCGGCCTCGACATCGACGCAGCTCACCCACGTCGTCAACTACGACGTGCCGTCCGCGCCCGAGGCCTACGTGCACCGCATCGGCCGCGTCGGCCGGGCGGGCCGCGAGGGCGTCGCGATCACGCTGGCCGAGCCGCGCGAGCACCGCATGCTCAAGACGATCGAGCGGGTCACCGAGCAGCCGATCGCGATCGAGAAGGTGCCGACGGTCGCCGACCTGCGTGCCCGGCGCCTGGAGCTCACGCGCAGCCGCGCTCGCACGAGATCCTTGGTCGACGGCACCGAGGCGCTGGAGCCCTTCCGGGTCGTCGTCGAGTCGCTCGCCGACGAGTTCGACGTCGATGGAGGTCGCCCTGGCCGCGGTCAAGCTCGCCCACGAGTCCGGGGTCACCGAGGCCGACGAGACCCACATCCCCGACGCCGTGCCCGCGCCGTCACGCGAGCAGGGCCGCGGGCCCGGAAGGCCGGGACGTCCCGGTGGCACCGGGGAGCGCCGCGGTCCGGCCGGGATGAGGCCCGCCCGCCCCGAGCGTCCGAGCGGACCTGGTGCGGGTGCGCGCGAGGCCGGCCGACCGCCGCGCCGCGGGTCCAAGGAGGCCGCCGGTCCCGGCGTGGGCATGACGCGCCTCTTCATCGGCGCCGGGCGCGAGCGTGGCATCCGCCCGCAGGACCTCGTCGGCGCGATCGCGAACGAGGCGGGCTTGAACGGGCGGCAGATCGGCGCGATCGAGATCGCCGATCGCTTCTCCCTGGTCGAGGTGCCCGAGGCGTCGGCCGACAAGGTCGTCTCCGCGTTGCGCGGGCGGACGATCAAGGGCAAGAAGACGACGGTGCGCCGCGAGCGCTTCGGTGCCAAGCCGCGACACCGCGCTTCCTGAGCAAGGGCACGCTGCCCTGGGCTGGTGATACCTTGCCCCGATCGCACTGGAAAGCAGTCGCACGCGATCAGGAGGGCTGAGGTGACCGAGGTCGGCGATCGGCGGCGCATCGCCGCGAGCCCACGTGACGTGTGGCGGCTCCTCTGTGACATCGAGCGCTACGCGGAGTGGGCACCGTGGACCCTGCACGCGCGGTGTGTCGACCGGCCGGCGGGACTCGGCGTCGCCTACGAGGAGCACGGGCGCGTGCTGTCGCCGCTGGTCGGGCCGTCACGCTGGCGGATCGTGGAGTTCGACGTGCCACGCCGCCAGGTCCATCGTGCCGAGGCCGTGCGGCTGGCGGTGGCCTTCGACCGCATCTTCGAGCTGGCCTCCGACGGCGACGGCGGCACGTGGCTGACGCTCTGTCTGCGCTACCGGCCATCGCTCGGCGTCGCCGGCCGTGGACTCGATCTCGCGCTCGCGCGCTGGGTGCAGGGACGTCGCATCGCCTCGGCGCTGGACGGCATCGGCCGTCTCACCGAGCGCGCGCCGGGCCCGATGGCCGTGCCCTAGACGAGGTGGCCCATCAGGGCAGGACGGCGCCCAGCCACGAGGACACTGTCGGGCCGACGTCCGCCAGTCCGGTCTTGAGGCTGTGGTTGCCCGCGACCGTCGCGACGGTGCGCGTCGGGCCGGGTGGTGGCATGCCGAAGGGGTCGCGGTCGCCTTGGATGATCAGGACCGGGACCGTGACGGCCTCAAGCTCGGGCAGCCGCGTCTTGCGCTCGGCGTCGGCCTTGCGCTGGGGCGGATGGAGCGGGAAGGCGAGGCAGAGGACGCCGATGACGCCGGTCGCCGTGGCGGTGCGGCAGGCCACGCGGGCGCCGGAGGAGCGACCGCCGCTGAGCAGCGGCAGGCCAGCGAGCGGCGCGTCGGCGCCGGCGGTCAGCGCCGCGTGCACGGCGAGCCACGCCTCGTCGAGTTTGGGCGCTGGTGGCGCCGACCGACGGCCGGCGACGCGGTAGGGCTGCTCGATCCGGGCAACGCTCACCTCGGCCGTCAGCGCCGCGTCGACCGCGACCAGCAGGTCCGGTGCCTCGATCGAGCCGCCCGCGCCATGGCCGAGCAGCAGCGCGGCTCGCGGTCGTGTGGCGTGGCGGAGGTGCGCACGCGCCAGGCCGTGCGGGGTGGCGATCTCCAGGACGTCGTCGGGCACGGCGTCAGATGGTGCCAGGATGGGCGTCGATGCATGACAGCGCTCAGCCCGTCCGGGTCGACAAGTGGCTGTGGGCCGCGCGCTTCGTCAAGACGCGCGCGCTCGGCTCCGACGCGGTCAAGGGCGGCCGCGTCCACGTCAACGGCCGCGCGGTGAAGCCGAGCAAGGACGTCGGGCCGGGCGACCGGCTGGAGCTGTCGACGGGGCCGGTCAAGATCACGGTGCTGATCAAGGCCACCGCCGAGCGCCGTGGCTCGGCGACCGTCGCCGCGACGCTCTACGAGGAGACCGCCGAGAGCAAGGCCGGTCGTGCCGCCTACGCCGAGCAGCGGCGCCTGGAGGCGGCATCGGCACCCGCGCACGATCCCGACCGCGGCGGCCGCCCGACCAAGCGCGACCGTCGCCGCTTCGAGGCCGAGCGCGAGCAGCGGCGGGATTAGACCCGCTCGGGCTCGGGCGCGGGCTCCCGCACGTCGCGTGAGCGCTGCCAGCGGCGGATCAGCGGGTGGGAGAGGAGGAACAGCGCCGCGAAGCCGGCGAGCATGCCCCAGACCAGTGGGTCGGTGGCCGAGAAGTGCTCCAGACGCGAGCCGAGCACGACTGCGATCGCGATCAGCGGGATCGAGCCAACAGCGCTGGTCCAGGCGAAGCGCCCGATCGGGACGTGCGTGGCGCCCGCGACGTAGCCCACGCCACTGAACGGGACGACGGGCAGCAGTCGCAGGAGCAGCAGCACCGGCCAGCCGCCGCGCTCCATCAGCGCCTCGGCGGACGCCAGCCGCTCGGCGCCGGCCAGCTTCGCGACCAGCGGACGGCCCGCGATGCGGCCCAGGGCATAGGTGCCCATGGCTGAGGCGAGCCAGCCGCTGACGCAGATCACCATGGCGATCGGGATCCCGTAGGTGAAGCCGGCGACCAGGTTGATGATCTCGGCCGGGAACAGCAGCACGATGTGGCCGATCATCAAGGCGTACAACAGCAGCACGCCCGCCACGCCTGTGCCGCGTAGCTGGTGACGCAGCGCCGTCGTGTCACCCGACAGCGCATGGCCCCCCGCCTCACGCACGGGATGGACGAGAAGGCTGATCGCGACGAGCGCCGCGATCGACACGATCACGGCCAGAACCTGCAGTGATCGGCGGTGGGCCACGGTGAACGGGTCCGCGCTAGCGCAGCCCGATGAGGTCGACGACGAAGACGAGCGTCTCGTCGGGGCCGATGACCCCGCCCGCGCCGCGCTTGCCATAGGCGAGGTTCGGCGGGATCGTGATCCGGCGCCGGCCGCCGACCTTCATCCCGGCCACGCCCTGATCCCAGCCGGCGATGACCTGGCCCTTGCCGAGGCCGAACTTGAAGGTGTCGCCCCGATCCCACGAGGCGTCGAACTGCTTGCCGGTCTGCCACGACACGCCGACGTAGTGGACTTCGACGATGTGGCCGGCGCCGGCCTCTTCGCCGTCGCCGATCTCGAGGTCGTCGAGCTCGAGCTGGTAGGAGGGCGGCTGGTCGCTGGGGACCTCGACCTGGGGCTTCTCGTTGGGGGCCATGGCCGGCACGGTAGCCGCCCGCGGCGCAGCGCGCGCTCCTCGACCTGCCGGCTCGGCTCGTTCAGCCGCCGGCCAGGACCGCGGTCAGGCCCTCGGCGCGGAGCACTTCAAGAACCGTGTCGCGGTGGTCGCCCTGGATCTCGATGATCCCGTCCTTGGACGAGCCGCCGACGCCGCAGCGCTTCTTGAGCTTGCCCGCGAGCTCGCGGATCTCGACGTCGTTGAGCGGCAGGTTGAAGACGGTCGTGACGGTCTTACCCTTGCGGCCCGCGGTCTCGCGGCGCACCTTGACGGGCCCATCGGTCTTACGCGTGATCGTCTTCGGATCGCGCGCACGGCGCAGATCGCCGTCGGTGCTCGACCACACCATGTCGCCGGAGCCGGAGCGCTTGGCCATGCCGGGGACGCTAGCGCGTAGGCTGGCGGGCAATGGCGTACACCAACCTGGAGGGCCGGCAGCAGCTGCTGGACGAGCTGGGCAGCGCGACCGAGGCGATCGGCATGGCTATCGCGATGCTCGGCGAGGCCTACGAGCTGCTCGACGACCAGACCGCTGACCGCCTCGAGGAGCTGCTGTTCCGTCCCGCGCAGGCGGCATCGGGCCGCGCCAAGCGCACCTACGGCGAGTTCGCCGAGCGCCATCGCTTCCCGCCGCGCTCGTTCGCCGTCGGCGCCGCGGGCCACGCCGTCGGCGCCCGCGGGCACATCGACCATGCGGTCGAGGCGATCCAGCGCGCCGACGCCGAGCTCGCCGAGCTCCAGGACTCGATGCTGCCGGTCGAGGTCGGCGACGCCGAGGTGCGCGCCGGGATCTCCGAGACGCGCGCGCTGCTCGGGACGCTGCCGCGAGCGGCACATGAGCTTGAGCGCACCCTCGGTCGCTGATTCGCCGCCGGCGGGCAGCGCACGAGCTCGAGCGCACGCTCGGCCCGCTAACTGCCTTCCAGCTCCTCGGAGCGCTCCAGCCAGGTGGCCTCCAGCTCGTCACGCTCGCCGGCCAGCGCGCGCAGCTCGCCGTCGAGCTCACGCAGGCGGTCGTGGTCGGTGGCCGCGGCGGCCATCTGCTCGTGCAGCTCGGCCTCGCGCGCGGTGAGCTTGTCCAGCGCACGCTCCAGCCGGGCGACCTCCTTGCGCGCCGCGCGCACGACGGCCCCGGAGGGTGGGGGAGCCGCTGCGGTGGCCGCGGCAGCACCGTCGGAGGCCGCCGCGGCATCTGCCGCCTCCGCGGCATGGCGCAGCTCCAGGTACTGGTCGATCCCGCCCGGCAGGTGGCGGATGGCGCCGTCGCCCATCAAGGCGTACACGTCGTCGCAGACCCGCTCGACGAAGTAGCGATCGTGGCTGACGACGACCAGCGTCCCCGGCCAGCCGTCGAGCAGGTCCTCCAGCGCGGTGAGCGTGTCGATGTCCAGGTCGTTGGTCGGCTCGTCGAGCAGCAGGACGTTGGGCTCGTCCATGAGCAGCCGCATCAGCTGCAGCCGGCGCCGCTCGCCGCCGCTGAGGTCGCGCACCAGCGTCCGCGCACGATCGCCGCGGAAGCCGAAGCGCTCGGCGAGCAACCCGGCGGTGATCTCGACGCCGTCGGCCAACGTCGCGCGGCCGCGGACCTCCTCCAGCGACTCCAGGACCCGCAGATGGCCGGGGATCTCCGCCGTGTCCTGCGAGAGCACGGCGAGCCGCACGGTCTGGCCGCGGTCGACCGCGCCGCCGGTCGGCGCCAGCGCGCCGCTCAAGACCTTCAGCAACGACGTCTTGCCCGAGCCGTTGACGCCGACCAGGGCGACGCGGTCACCGGGACCCAGCCGCCAGGTCACCCGTCGCAGGACCGGCCGGTCGCCATAGGACAACATGATGTCCTCCGCGTCGAGCACCTTGTCGCCCAGCCGCCGCCCGGCGAAGCGCAGCAGCTCGGCGGTGTCGCGAGCCTGCGGCTCGTCGGCGATCAGCGCGTTGGCCGCCTCGATCCGGAACTTCGGCTTCGAGGTCCGCGCCGGTGGCCCGCGCCGCAGCCACGCCAGCTCCTTGCGCATGAGCTGCTGACGACGGTCCTCGCGCGAGGCGGCCTGTCGGTCGCGCTCGGCGCGCGCCAGCACGTAGGCCGCATAGCCGCCCTCGTACTGATGGACGGTGCCGTCCGTGACCTCCCACGTCGCGGTGCAGACGGCGTCCAGGAACCAGCGGTCGTGGGTGACGACCAGCAGCGTCCCGCGCCGGGCCGCGAGGTGGTGGGCCAGCCAGTCGACGCCTTCCACGTCAAGATGGTTGGTCGGCTCGTCGAGCAGCAGCAGCTCGGGGTTGTCCAGCAGCGTCTTGGCCAGTGCGATCCGTCGCCGCTCGCCGCCGCTCAGCGGTGCGATCACCGTGTCCAGCCCCTGCGGGAAGCGCGTGACGTCGACGCCGCCGAGCAGCCCGTCGAGGACCGAGCGAAAGCGTGCGTCGGCCGCCCACTCGTGGTCGGCACGGCCACCGACCAGCTCGTGGCGGATCGTCTGGGCCTCGTCGAGCTCGTCGCCCTGGCCGAGGATCCCGAGGTCGAGGTCGCCCGAGCGCACGACCGTGCCGGCGTCGGCCTCCTCGGCACCGGAGATCAGCGCCAGCAGCGTCGACTTGCCGTCGCCGTTGCGTCCGACGATGCCGATGCGGTCGCCCGCGCTGACGCCGAGCGTGACGTCGCGCAGCACCGAGCGGCTGCCGTAGCCCTTGTCGACGGACTTCAGGTTGACGAGATTGCGGGCGACGGCCATCCGCCTCGCATCCTGCCGGTTCTCAGGCGACGGTGGCCTCGCCCTGCAGCGCGAAGGGCGCGACGAGGTCGATCCGGTTCCCGCTCCGCCCTCTGGGCGAACGTTCCCTATGCCTCCGACAGCACTTCGCCGCGGCCGGCGAACAGCGCGGCCTCCACGCGGCGGGCGATGTCGCGGCCGGTGAAGCCGACCTCGGCGTGCAGCAGCGCGGGCTTGCCGTGCGTGACGTAGCGGTCGGGCAGCCCGACACGAAGCATGCGCGGCACAGTGACGGCCGCGTCGTTCAGGCCCTCCCAGACGGCAGAGCCGAAGCCGCCGGCCAGCACGCCCTCCTCGATGGTGACCAGCAGCTCGTGCTCGGTGGCCAGCGTCGTCATCAGCTCCAGGTCCAGCGGCTTGGCGAAGCGCGCGTCGGCCACCGTGACCTCCAGCCCGCCCTCGGCGAGCAGGTCAGCGGCCTCCAGCGCCTTGCCGACGCCGCTGCCGTAGCCGACCAGCGCGACCCGCGTGCCTTCCCGCAGGACCTCGCCGCGACCCACCGGGATCGCCCGCACGTCGCGCGACGCCGGCAGCGCCACGCCGACGCCCTCGCCACGCGGGTAACGAAGACCGAACGGGCCACCCTGGGTGAGCGCGGTGCGCAGCAGGTGCTTGAGCTGCGCCTCGTCGCGCGGCGCGGCGAGCGTGATGTTGGGCAGGCAGCGCAGGTAGGCGATGTCGAAGACGCCGTGGTGCGTCGGGCCGTCGTCGCCGACCAGGCCCGCGCGGTCCATCGCGAAGGTGACGTCGAGCTCCTGCAGGCAGACGTCGTGGACGATCTGATCGAAGGCGCGCTGCAGGAACGTCGAGTAGATCGCGCAGACGGGCTTGGCGCCCTCCAGCGCGAGGCCGGCGGCGAACAGCACCGCCTGCTGCTCGGCGATGCCGACGTCGAAGTAGTGCTCGGGCTCGGCCTTCTGCAGGATGTTGAGCCCGGTGCCGGAGTTCATCGCCGCCGTGATCCCGACGACGCGGCGGTCGCGGCGCACCTCGTCGACGAGCGCGTCGCCGAAGACCTGCGTGTACTGCGGCGGCACGGCCTTCGCCGCAGCGACCTTCTCGGGAGTCGGCTTCGCCACCACCGTCGGCGCGCGGTTGGTGATGGACTTGGGCTTGGCGGCATGCCACTTCTCCATGCCCTCCAGTCCGCCGTCCTCAGCGGGCGTGAAGCCCTTGCCCTTGACCGTTGCGGTGTGGACGACCACCGGGCGACCGGCCTCCAGCGCCGCACGCAACGCCAGGCGCAGCGCCCGTACGTCATGGCCGTCGATGACGCCCATGTAGGCCCAGTCCAGCTCCTCCCAGAAGAGCCCCGGCGCCCAGAACGACTTGATCGACTCCTTGAGCTGCGGCCCGAGGCGGTCGAACGCCGCGCCGATCCCACCGGGCAGCGTCGTCAGCTTCTCCTCGACGCCCTCGCGGGCGTGCCACAGCTTCGGATTCAGACGAACGCGGTTGAAGTAGCGCGACAGCGCGCCGACGTTCGGCGCGATCGACATCCCGTTGTCGTTGAGCACGACCACGATCGGCGTGCCCAGACCGCCGGCCTGGTGGATCGCCTCGAACGCGACACCGCCGGTCATGGCGCCGTCGCCGATCACCGCGACCACGCGGCCCGCGTCGGTGTCGCCCGCGAGCCTCATGCCCTCCTTGATCCCGACGGCGTAGCCGATCGAGGTCGAGGCGTGGCCCGCGCCCATGATGTCGTGCTCGGACTCGCCGATCGAGCAGAACGGCGCGAGGCCCTCGTACTGGCGGATCGTCGACAGCTCGTCGCGGCGGCCGGTGAGGATCTTGTGCGGGTAGGCCTGATGGCCGACGTCCCAGAGGACCTTGTCCTTGGGGGAGTCCAGCAGCGAGTGCAGCGCGACCGTGACCTCGCACATCCCGAGGTTGGCGCCGAAGTGGCCGCCGATCTCGCCGACCGTGTCGATGATGTGCTCCCGGACCTCCTGGGCGACCTGCTGAAGCTCGTCCTCCGACAGGCCATGAAGGTCCTGCGGACGGTCGATGCGATCCAGGAGGCGGTCAGGTGAGGTCATGAAGTCCGGGTGAAGATGAAGTCGGTGATCTGCTCGAGCTCGGCCGCGCCCTGCGGAGCGCAACCCGAAAGGGTAGCCCTGGCGGTGGCATGGCACCCGGCCGCGAGCTTTCTCGCGCCGTCGAGACCGAACTCGGTGACGTAGGTGCGCTTGCCGTGGCGCTCGTCGCTGCCCTGTGGCTTGCCCAATCCCTCGTCAGTACCCGTTACGTCCAGGATGTCGTCGACGATCTGAAACAACACGCCCAGCTCACCGGCGAAGCGACGCCAACCGACGGTCGTCTCGGCCTCCTCGGGCGCGCCCGCGAGCAGCAGCACGCAGATGACCGACGCGCCGATCAGGCGGCCGGTCTTGAGCTCGTGCAGGCGCCGCAGGTCGTCAGGCGTGTTGCTGATACCGGCCACGTCGAGGTACTGACCGCCGACCATGCCGTCGACGCCCGTGGCGCCCGCGAGCTCCCGCGCGGCGGCCAGGACACGGTCCGCCTCGCCCGGCTGGGCCGTCAGCAGGTGGCGGAAGGCCTCCGCGTACAGCGCGTCGCCGGCCAGGATCGCGACGTCCTCACCGAACTTGACGTGGCAGGTCGGCCGGCCGCGGCGCAGCGCGTCGTCGTCCATCGCCGGAAGGTCGTCGTGGATCAGCGAGTAGGTGTGGATGAGCTCCAGCGCCGCGGCGAGCGGCAGGACCGACGCGGTGTCGAGACCGACGGCGTCGGCGGTCGCCAGCGCGAGCACGGGCCGGATCCGCTTGCCGCCCGCGAGCAGGCTGTAGCGCATCGCCTCTTCGAGGCCGGCGGTCCGCGGTGCGCGGCTGGGAAAGCGCAGCGCGTCCAGGTAGACGTCGACCTGGGCGCGGAGGTGGTCGGGATAGACCACGGTGGCAGCCGTCGCGCTCAGAGGAGGTGGTCCTGGCCGGGATGGGGCTCGGCCGCCGCGACGCGCGACAGGCGGTCCAGCTCGGCGGAGGCCTGCGACGCGAGCGACGCGGCGTCCTCGACCAGCGTGGCGGCCGCGTCCGGGGAGACGTCACCCGAGCGCAGCTGCTCGGCGGTGCGCTCCAGGCGGATGACCAGCGCGTCGAGCTGGGATGCGGCGTCGTCGGTGGTGCTCACGCCGCCATTGTGCCGCAACAAGAACGGCCCCGCCCGGACGTCCGCTCAGGTGCCGTCGGCGGCGGGCTTGGCGGCCGCCTGCTGCTCGCGCAGGGCCGCGGCGAGGATGCCGTTGACGAAGCCGGGCGCGTCGGCGCCGCAGAACTCCTTGGCGATCTCGACGGCCTCGTCGATCGCACCCTCGGCCGGGATCGGCGTGTCTCCCGGCACGGCGTCGGGATGGATCATCTCCAGCAGCGCGATCCGCATGATCGCCTTCTCCAGCGGGGCGATGCGGTCGATCGTCCAGCCCTTGGCGTGGCGCTCGATCACCCCGTCGAGGTCGGGCGCGTAGTCCGAGGAGGCGTAGGCCAGCGCGCGCGTGAACTCCGAGGCGTCGCGGTCGAAGACGTCGTCGAGCTCGCGGCTGGTGACGTCGTGTTGGTAGAGGGCGAACGCGGCGGCGCGGCGCTGGTCGGTCCGGCGGGACATGCGGTCTGTCGCGCTAGACGCGCGACATGTACTCCCCGGTCTCGGTCTGGATCTTCACGCGGTCGCCGATGTTGACGAACAGCGGCACCTGGATGGTCGCGCCGGTCTCGACCGTCGCGGGCTTGTTGCCGCCGCCCGAGGCCGTGTCGCCGCGCACGCCCGGCTCGGTCTCGGTGACCTCGAGCTCGACCGAGGACGGAAGCTGGATCGAGGACGGCCGGCCGTCCATGAAGACCACGTCGACCTCGTCGGACGGCTTGGTCCAGCGCAGCGTGTCGGCCAACCCGGCCGCCGGGACCGCCATCTGCTCATAGGACTCGGTGTCCATGAAGTGGGCGTCGCTCTCGTCGGAGTACAAGAACTGCATCTTGCGCGCCTCGGTACGCACGGCCCGGAACTTCTCGCCCGCACGGAAGGTCTTGTCGATGATGTTGCCGTCCGTCGTGCGCCGCAGCTTGGTCCGCACGAACGCCGGCCCCTTGCCGGGCTTGACGTGCTGGAACTCGACGACCTTGAAGATCGTGCCGTCGACCTCGATGTGGTTGCCGTTCTTCAGTTGGTTGGTGCTGATCAAGATGAGGGCCTTGCTCGCGGAGCGGACAGAGCGCGGCGGATGGCCGGCGCGACATCGAATGGTAGGCGGCCGGGACAATCGGGCGCGCTCAGGCCGAGGTCCGCCGCGAGGTTCGTCACCATGTCGGGGTGACGAAGAAGGACACGAGCGCCGCCGAGCGCATCGCCGAGCTGACGGCCCGGGTCAAGGAGCTCAACGACGCCTACTACGGCACCGGCGAGACGCCGTTCCCCGACGCCGACTACGACGCGCTGAAGGACGAGCTCGCCGCGCTGGTCGCCGAGCACCCCGACCTCGAGCCCGCCGACAGCCCGCTGGGCAAGGTCAACGCGCCCGAGCACCTCGCGGGGCCGACGATCCGCCACGCCCGGCCGATGCTCTCGCTGGCCAAGGCGAGCACCGAGGAGGCAATCCGCACCTTCTGCGCCCGCTTCGAGGGCCGGACGTTCCGAGTCTCCGAGAAGCTCGACGGCCTGTCGCTCTCGATCGTCTACGAGGACGGCAAGCTCGACTACGTCGCCACGCGCGGAACCGGCACCGTCGGCGAGCTCGTGACCGACAAGGCCCGCTGGGTCATCCCGGAGCTGCCGAAGAAGATCCGCTTCAAGGGGCGTGTCGAGGTGCGCGGCGAGGCGCTGATGCCGCGCTCCACGTGGCAGGCCTACAACGACACCCATCCCGACAAGCCGCTGACCAACCCGCGCAACGGCGCGGCGGGCACGTTGATGCAGAAAGACCCCGAGGCGGCGGCCGCGGCCGGACGGCTGCTGCGCTTCTTCGCCTTCGGCGCCGAGCGGAATGCGGTCCACCCACCCGCCGAGCTCGACCCCGAGGCGCTCGGCATCGAGCTGGCCCACCAGACGATCTGCGACGACGCGGACGCCGTGATCGCGGCGATTCACGCCATCGGCGAGCGCCGCGACAAGCTCGACTACGACATCGACGGCGCCGTCGTGCGGCTGCACGAGCCCGCGGCGTTCGAGGCCGCCGGGTTCAACAGCGCCGAGCCACGCGGGGCCATCGCCTTCAAGTACCCGCCCGAGGAGAAGCTGACCAAGCTGCTGGCGGTCGAGTGGCAGGTCGGCAAGGTCGGGCGGATCGCGCCGCGCGCGAAGGTCAAGCCCGTCTTCGTCGGCGGCGTCACGGTCGAGAACATCACCTTGCACAACCCGCGCCTGATCCGCGAGCGCGACCTGCGCATCGGCGACACGGTCGCCGTGGTGCGGCGCGGCGACGTCATCCCCTTCGCGGGCCGCTCGATCCCCGAGGATCGCGACGGCAGCGAGCAGGTCATCGAGCCGCCGACGCACTGCCCGTCCTGCAACACCGAGCTGGAGGTCCGCGGCACCGGCGAGGAGCGGTGGTGCCCGAACCTGCAGTGCCCGGCGCAGATCACGCGCCGGCTGATGCACTGGGCGTCCCGGCCGGCGGCCGACATGGAGGGCGTGGGCGACGTCTGGATCGAGAAGCTCGCCGAGGACGGCGTGCTCAAGACCCGCAGCGACTTCTACACCTTGACCGCCGAGAAGCTGATGACCTACGAGCGCATGGGCGAGGTCTCGGCCAAGAACATGGTGGACTCGATCGAGCGCTCCAAGGGGCTCGGCCTGCGCCGGGCGCTGTTCGGCTTCGCGATCCCCATGGCCTCCGACGGCACGGCCAAGCGCTTCTGCCTGGCGGGGTACGAGAGCATCGAGGCGGTCGCCGACGCGACGGTCGAGGACCTCGTCGCGATCCGCGACATCGGCGCCAAGGTCGCCGAGAGCGTCGTCGCGTTCTTCGACCGCCCCGAGGTGATCGAGGAGATCGCGGCGCTGCGCGCCCACGGCGTCGATCTCGACGTCCACGACGAAGACCGCCCCGTCGACGTCGCCGCGGCGGCCGACTCGCCGCTGAAGGGCAAGTCGGTGGTGATCACCGGCGCCTTCACCGATCCACGCTCGGGCGCGAAGGTCAGCCGCCCGGAGGTCACGCGCATGGTCGAGCAGGCCGCCGCCACGACCGCGTCCTCGGTCTCGGCGAGCACCGACTACCTGCTGGCCGGCGCCAACACCGGCGCGTCGAAGACCGCGAAGGCCGACAAGCTCGGCGTGACCGTCGTCGGGCAGGACGAGCTGTGGCGCTGGCTCGCCGAGGCGGGCGTGGCCTGAGCGTTCTAGGACGCCTCCGGCGAGGCGTACATCTTGCGCTCGTAGTCGGCGAGCATGCGCGTGGCCGAGAAGGTCGGCGCCAGGGTCTTGAGTGACGCGCGCATGCGGCGCACCCAGGCGCCGTCGTCGGCGTAGAACTCGGGGACGATCTCGTCCTCCAGCAACCGGTACAACATGGCGGCGTCGCGGGCGTCCTGGGCCTGGTGGTCGGCGTCGACCTCGCCGGGCAGCGCCCAGCCGTTGGCGCCGTCGTAGGCCTCCGCCCACCAGCCGTCCAACACCGACAGCTGCAAGCCGCCATTGAGGACCGACTTCATCCCGCTGGTCCCGGACGCCTCCAGCGGCGGGCGCGGGAGGTTGGCCCAGACGTCGCAGCCGCCGACCAGCCGCGCGGCGCTCGCGAGGTCGTAGTCGGCCAGGAAGACGACGCGGCCCTGGGTGCCCTCGGCCCCGCGCAGGTGCAGCAGCTGCTGGATCAGCTGCTTGCCGGGCTCGTCCTTGGGGTGCGCCTTGCCGGCGATGATCAGCTGCACCGGCCGGTCGCCACGCAGCAGGCTCAGCGCGCGCTGCGCGTCATGGACCATCAGCCCCAGGCGCTTGTAGGTGGCGACGCGGCGGGCAAAGCCGATCGTCAGCACATCGGGGTCGAAGGCCACCTCGCCGGCCTCGACGAACGACCGCTCCTCTCCGCGTCCGAGGCGGTCGCGCGGGATCCGCGCACGGACGAGGTCGACCAGCGCGGCGCGTTGCTCACGGCGCACGGCCAGCAGCGCCGCGTCGGGGATCGCGTCCACGCCCGCCCACGTCTGCGGATCGGCGGCCCGGGTGATCCAGCCCACGCCGAGATGCTCGTCGAGCAGCGCGCGCATCGGGTGCCCCAGCCAGGTCGGCACGTGCACGCCGTTGGTCACGTGGGTGATCGGCACGTCGGCCGCCGGCCGGCCGGGCCAGAGCTCCTGCCACATCTCTCGGGCGACCTCGCCGTGGCGTCGGCTGACCGCGTTGGTCGCCCGGGAAGTGCGGATCGCCAGCTGGGTGATCCCGAACGGCTCGTGCCCATCGTCGGGATGGGTGCGGCCGAGCGCCAGGACGGCGTCCTGGTCCAGGCCGCGCGCCTCGGCCAGCGGCTCCAGCAGCGCCTCGACCTCGGAGCCTGGGTAGGCGTCGTTGCCCGCCGGCACCGGCGTGTGCGTCGTGAAGACCGTGTGCGCGCGGCTGTGCTCGACGATCTCCTCGAGTGACGCGCCCGGCTCCTCCAGCGCGCCGAACGCAGCGTGACCCTCGTTGAGGTGGATCACCTCGGGCTCGATGCGCAGCGCGGCCAGCGCGCGGCGGCCACCGATGCCGAGCAAGGCATATTGGTTGAGTCGCACCTCCGGCGAGCCGACGTAGAGCTGCGACGTCGTCCAGCGGGCAAAGGCGGAGTTCTCGGGACGCTCGGCGTCGAGCAGCAGCAGCGGGACGCGACCGACGTCGACGCGCCAGATCTGGGCGACGATCTCCTCGTCGTGGGTCGGGACCGTGACGGTCACGGGCTCGCCGTCCTCGCCCCGGATCAGCGCCGCGGGCAGCCGCTCGGGGTCGGTGTCCAGCCAGTACTCGCGCTGCCATCCGGTGAGGTCGATCCGCTGGCGGAAGTAGCCCTGGCGGTAGAGCAGGCCGATCGCCACGAACGGCAGCGCGCGGTCGGACGCCTCTTTGACGAGATCGCCCGCGAGCGCGCCGAGGCCGCCGGAGTAGACCGGCAGCGAGGCGTGGATCGCGTACTCGGCGCAGAAGTAGGCGACCGGGGCGCCGTCGCGCGACGGTGGCGCCGCGCGATGCTCGGCCAGGCGCCGATCCAGCGCCGCGGCGCGCTCCCGCAGCGCGCCGTCGGCCGCGGCTACCTCCAGCCGCTCCGTCAACGCCTCCTGGAGCAGTCGCACGGGGTTGGCGCCGCACGCGATCCAGCGCTCGGGGTCGACCGTGGCGAAGACGTCCGGCCCGTCGGGGTCCCACGACCAGGCGTAGTCGTAGGCCACGCGTGCGAGGACCTCCAGCTCGGCGGGCAACCGGGCGGCCAGCCCGGCGATCGCGCGGTCGATGTCGCGGCGTCCAGCGTCGATCATGGCCTACGCACTACCCCGCTCTCGACGGAAGTACCTGATCCCGCCGGTGAGCCGACGGAGACCGAACGATCCCGGTCCGGGTGCCCTCGCGCAACATCAGCAGGGCCGGGCCGTTGAAGACCACCGATGCCTCGCCCCGTCCTCCTCGCCCTGCTGGTCCTGCTTGCGGCGCCCGCCAGCGGCCGCGCTGCCGACCGCTGCGTCCATCACCGCGGCGAGCGCGAGCTCGCCCGCTCGGCCCAGGCCGTCGTGACCGAGCGGTGGCGGATCCCGGCCGCCGACACGGGTGAGAGCGACACGCAGACCATCATCGGCTGCTCACGCACAACAGGGAAGCGACGCGTCGTCGCCGCGCTGGAGTCCAACACCAGCGCGAGTGACCGCGTCGAGGGCGTGCGGCTCGCGGGCACCCGGATGGCCTACGTCATGTACTCCTCCGTCAAGGAGTTCGGCGGCACGACGATCGTCGCCGACGACGCGGTGCACGGCGGCCGGCGCCGCGACTTCGACGGCGGCTGGCCCTTCAGCTCCTTCGAGACCGGCATCCTGTCGTGGGCGGTCGACGTCACCGGGAACGTCGCGTGGGTCGCGGGACACGGCCGCCAACGTCAGCTCGTGCTGCGGCGTCCGGGCACCGACCTGCGGCAGGTCGACTCCGGCACCGACCTCACGGACGTGACGCTGGGCGGGGGCGTGCTGCGCTGGCGCCATGGCGGGGCGTGGCGCGCGTTGGGGCTCGCGCTCGCGCCGTCGGCCTGCGGCGACCTACCGGCGGTCACCGGCACGGCGGAGATCGACCTGTTCTTGGGCCGCACGGCCTTCACCGCCTGCCTCAGAGCCACGGGCCGGTCGGTGACGGTGCCCACGCCACGCGGCAGCATCACCGCGCCCGCCGATGTCGCCGGGCCGTACGTCGCGCTGTCCTACGACCACAGCGTCTACCGCGTCGACCTTGCCAACGGCGGCTACGAGGCGATCCCGACCCGTGCCGAGTACCTCGCAGGTGCGCGTGGACGACGCCGGGTCGCTGGCCTGGTACGACGCGCCCGATGGGCAACTGCCAACGCTGTGGGTCCGCGACGCGGACGGCACCCGGCAGATCGCGGGCCGGCTCGGCGGGCTCGGCCAGCTCTTTCGTGATGGACCAGTGGTGAGCGACGTCAATGGCCCCGTGGTCACGCTGACGCCCTAGGAGCTGTCCCAGCTCGGATCTGGCCGGCGCAGCCAGGCGCGGACCTCGGCGGCGAGGACGACCGGCTCGCCGGCCGAGGTGAAGCCCATGACCGGCAGCTCTTCACGGGCGATGGCCGTGGCCAGCCAGGACTCCTCGACGTCGAGCCACTCGGCGACGTCGCATGGGCGCAGGAGCGCATCGTCTGACGGCTCGGCGCTCACGCGGGCGGCGGAGGTGCCGGGGACGAGACGGACGACGGCACGGCGGCAAGCCGCTCATGGAGGCGATAGAGCTTCCAGCGGTTGGGCATCCGCCTCCGGAGGTTACGGGCGGTGACCGCTGCGATCCAGACGTCACCAACAACCCGGTGAACGTGGCCATGGGTAACGTGGTCTCGCATGCTTGACGCCGTCCATCCGCAGGTCCGCGCGCTGCTGGAGGCGATGGCGAGCGAGGGCGAGCCGGAGCCCGCCGACCTGGCCGCCGAGCGGGCGGCGTATCTGGATGCGACGCTGCGCCTCGGGGGTGCGGCAGAGTCGGTCGCCTCGGCGGTCGATCTGGTCGTGCCGAGCGGGGACGCGCGGCTGCCGGCGCGCCTGTACGCGCCACAGCACTTCCCCGAGACCGACGGGTTGTTGGTGTGGCTGCACGGCGGCGGGTGGTACGTCGGCGACATCCCGACCTTCGACCGCGTCGCGCGGACGCTGGCCAACGCCTCGGGACTGAAGGTGCTGCTGGTGGAGTACCGACTGGCGCCCGAGCATCACTGGCCGGTGCAGATCGACGATGCCGACGCGGCCGTGGGCTGGGCGCGGTCGGCTGCGGGCGCCGAGCAGCTGGCGATCGACCCGGCGCGGGTCGTGCTCGGCGGCGACAGCGCGGGCGGGCAGCTCGCAGTCGTGGCGGCACGCCATGCGCGCGGCGACGGCCTTCCCGCGTTGCGTGCGTTGCTGTTGGCCTACCCGGCGCTGGATCCGTCCTTGGCGAGCGAGTCCTACACGTCGTTCGTCGATGGCCCGATGCTCACCCGCGCCGACATGGAGCGCTGCTGGGGCTTCTACCTGGATGGCGCGGGGGAGGACGATCCCGACGCCGCGCCATTGCTCGCCACCGACTGGGACGGCCTGCCGCCGGCCTGGATCGCGGTCGCCGGTCAGGACCCGCTGCGTGACGACGGGCTCGCATTGGTGCAGGCCCTGCAAGAGGCCGGCATGCCCGTGGAGTCCTTCATCTTCGAGGACATGGTCCACGGCTTCGCGCGCTGGGGCGGCGTGGTCGACGCGGCGCGCCAGCTGCTGACCTGGCTGGCCGCGGGCGCGCGCGAGCGCGCCTGAGCCGCGGTCAGGTCAGCCCGGCGGCCGTGCCGTCGGCCCAGGCCAGCGCCTCGACGTGCAGCACGGCCAGCGCGCCGGCGTCGAGGTTGGGCAGCGCGGCGTCGTCCCACGCACCGCGCTCGCATGCCTCGGCCATCGTCAGCGTGCGGCCCTTTCCGCCCGCGCGGTCGATGAGCGCGGCGATCACGTCTTCGGAGAGCGGCAGGCCGCGGATCGCCTCCTCCATCGGCTGATCCAGCAGCGCGTCGACGACCGACAGCATGCCGGTGAAGAAGTAGGCGTCCAGATCGTCGGCGCCGAGGCGGCGGGCGATGGCCTCGCAGGTGCGTCCCCGCGACAGGGCGGTGATCAGCAGCGGGCCGCGCTGCTCGTCGATGCCCGACAGCAGCAGGAGCATCGCCCACTGGCGAACGGTGCGCGGGCCGAGCAGCACGATCGCCTGGCGGACGGACTTGATCTGGTGGCGCAGTGAGAACGCGGCGCTGTTGACGAAGCGGAGCAGCCGCAGGCTGAGGCCGGGATCGAGCGAGATCGCCTTCTCGAGCTCGTCGATGTTGGTGTCGGCGGCCGAGATGCCGGCGGCGAGGCGCAGCGCGCCGATCGACGCCGTCGGGACGTTGTGGCCGACGATCTCGCGCGGGCGACAGACGAAGTCGCCCTGGAAGAGCTCGAAGCCCGCGTCGGCGCAATGGTCGTGATCGTTGTGCGTGTCGACGCCGTTGGCGACGGGGCGCAGGCCGCGGCCACGGAGCTTGGCGACCAGGGCGACGAGCTGCGCCGGACCGATCGAGCGGGCGTCGACCTTGGCGAGCGTGGCGAAGTCCAGCAGCCGCTCGGCGGCGGGCTGTCCGGCGTAGCCGTCCAGCGCGAGCATGTAGCCGTGCTGGCGCAACCGGCCGAGGCGCTCGATCAGCGGCTCGTCGGGAACGCGGTCGGCGGCGATCTCCAGGACGACGCCCTCCGGGCCGAAGGGCAGCGGGTCCATCGCCAGCAGGAACTCGGTGGTGACGTTGAGGAACGCGGGCGCGCCGCCGGTGGCCTGGCGCAGGCCGAGGTCGCTCAGGGCGCTGGCGGCGACGCGCGAGGTCGCGGCATGCGGGCTCTCGGCGCCGGTCTCGCCGCGGTAGAGCAGCTCGTAGCCGGCCAGGCGGCTGTCGGCGTCCAGGATCGGCTGGCGCGCGAAGAGCACCTCGACGTCTGAGGCGATCGGCGGTGCGGGGGGCGCGGTGGCCGCCAAGGCGAGGTGCTCGGCCATCGCTTCAGTGGTCGGCCGTCGTGCGCGAGTTCTGGAGCGCAGGGCCGACAGAATCGGCAGAGCGTCCGTCGGGCGGTGGCTTAAATGAAACGACCCGCCGGGAGAGGCGGGCCGTTTCGGGGAGGAGAGATACTGCTATGTGTCGTATGTGGGACCGGCCGGGGCCGGCGAGCGATGAGGGAAGTCTGGGTGCTGCAGGCCGGTTCCCGATGGCCTCTCGTTCGCTCTGCAATCACTATGTCGCGGATCGAGGGCGCGCACTGTGATCACGGACACAGTCGGGCCGGACGCGCTCCGAAGAGGGGTGTTCGGGCGCGACGACGGTACGGTGTCGGCCTCGTGGCCAAGGTCCGGCTGGACACCCTGTTGCATCAGCGCGGTCTGTTCGACTCGCGCTCGCGGGCGGCCGCGTCCGTCATGGCGGGTGAGGTCCGGGTGGGCACGGGCGGCGATCGCGCGGCCAAGCCCGGCCAGCTCGTGCCCGAGGACGTGGTCGTCGCGGTCGACGAGCGGCCGCGGTTCGTCTCGCGCGGGGGCGTGAAGCTGGCCAACGCGGTGGCGCACTTCGGCCTCGCGATCGCCGGACGGCGTGCCCTGGACGTGGGGGCCTCGACCGGCGGCTTCACCGACTTCCTCCTGCAGGAGGGGGCGACGCACGTCGTCGCCTACGACGTCGCCTACGGTGAGCTGCACTGGTCGCTGCGCACCGATGAGCGCGTGACGGTGATCGAGCGCGCCAACGCGCGCCGCATGTCGGTGGAGGACTTGCCCTACCGGCCCGACCTCGTGGTCGCCGACGTGTCGTTCATCTCCTTGTCCAAGGTGCTGCCGGCGGTGCTGGCGTGCACCGCATCTGAAGGGTTCGACGCGTTGGCCATGATCAAGCCGCAGTTCGAGGTGGGGCGGGACAAGATCGGCAGCGGGGGCGTGGTGCGCGAGGCGGGCGACCGCCGGGACGCGCTGATCTCCGTGGCTCGCTCGGTGCGCGATGGCGCGGACGCGTCTGTCCTGGGCTTCGCCTCGTCGGGGCTGCCGGGGCCCAAGGGCAACCGGGAGTCCTTCGTCTGGCTGGCCGAGGCCGGGCGCGCGGGTGCGCTGGACCACGACGGGATCATCGCGGCCGCGACGGCCGTCGAGGCGGTGGAGGCGTCATGAGCGCGCAGAAGACCGCGACCGTGCTGACCCACGGCCGGCCGGGGCAGACGGCGGCGGCGCTGGACTCGCTGCGGCGGGCGGCGATCGCTGCCGGGTTCGTCCTGCGCTTCGATCGTGAGGAGGTCGGCAAGCATGGGCTGGTCGCGGCGGAGGGGCTCGAGCTGGATGCGCCCCTGAGCGATGATGTCGACCTCTGCGTGGTGCTCGGGGGCGATGGCACGATCTTGCGCGCGTTGCGCCGCTATGCCGGCACGAGCGTCCCGGTGTTCGCCGTGAACTTCGGCGAGGTCGGGTTCCTGGCGACGATCGACCCCGACGACGTCGGCGAGGGCTTTGCCAAGGCGTTTCGCGGCGAGTTCGACGTGATGACGCTGCCGGCGCTGGCGCTGGAGACGCCCGGTGGGGAGCAGGCGGCGATCAACGACGTGTCCTTCCACCGCAAGCTCGGCGAGCGCGTGGCGACGCTGGCCTACGTGGTCGACGGCCAGGAGGTCGGCAAGGTTCGCTGCGACGGCCTGGTGATCTCCACGCCGGCGGGCTCGACGGGCTACAACCTGGCCAACGGCGGACCGGTGCTCGCATGGGGTGTGGAGGGCTACGTGGTGTCGTTCATCGCCCCGCACTCATTGACGGCGCGGGCGCTGGTGGTCTCTCCGACCGACGTGCTGGAGGTCCACAACCGGTCGCTGGAGCCGGTCGACGTGTCGATCGACGGCCGGCCTGCGGGCGAGCTGAGCCCGGGGGAGGCGCTGGCGTCGCGGTTTGTCAGCGAGGCCGCGGACCTGGCGCAGCTGCCGGGCTCGTCGTTCTACCTGCGGGTACGGGAGCGGTTCGGGCGCTTGGCGTCGTAGGACGCGCGATTCGTCGCGGTTCTGCGGCGGCGGTGGTGCAGGATCGTATGCGAACGCGTGTTCGTCCGACGGGGGTGTTAGACCTTGCGCCGTGCTCCATGAGCTGCGTGTCGAGAACCTCCTGCTGATCGAGCGGGCCGAGCTGCGGCTCGCGCCCGGCTTGAACGTGTTGACGGGCGAGACGGGTGCGGGCAAGACCGTGCTGGCCCATGCGCTGGACCTGCTGCTCGGCGGTCGTGCGCGGTCGGGGATCGTGCGCCCGGGGGCGGCGGAGGCCTATGTCGAGGGCGTGTTCGACCTTCCGGACGGGTTGCGCACGCTGCTGGGTGATCGGGTCGCGCCCGATGCGGATGAGCTGGTGCTCGCGCGGCGGGTTTCCGGCGAGGGCCGCACCCGGGCCTATTTGAACGGCCGCTCGGCGTCGGTGGCCGACCTGCGCGAGGCGGCCGAGGGGCTGATCGCGTTCTACGGTCAGCACGAGCACCGCAAGCTGACGCTGGCCTCGTCGCAGCTGGAGCTGCTGGATGCCGCGTGCGGTCCGGCCCAGGCGGGGCGGCGGGAGCGCTACGCGACGCTTCATGCGCGCGTTCGGTCCCTGGAAGGGTCGTTGGAGGAGCTGCGCGAGCGCGCGGGCGCGCGGGACCGCGAGCTGGACCTGCTGCAGTTCGAGCTGGCGGAGATCGAGGCCGCCGAGCCGTCGGAGGCCGAGGAGCTGGAGCTGACCGCGCGGCGGGATCGGCTGCGGCACGTCGAGGCGCTGCGCGGTGCGGCGCTGGGGGCGGCGGAGGCGGTCGTCGCCGACGAGGGCGGCGTGGCCGGCGTGCTCGCCTCGGCCGGTGCGCTGCTGGACGGCATGGATGGGGTGGACCCGGGGCTGGACGCGTTGGGGGAGCGCTGGCGGGCGCTGGCGATCGAGGCCGACGACCTGGCAGCCGAGTTGCGGGTGTACGGCGAGGGCCTCGACGCCGAGGACGGCGGGCTGGATGTCGTGGAGGAGCGCCTCGCGGTGTGGGATCGCCTGAAGCGCAAGCACGGCGGCACGATCGCCTCCGTGCTCGCGCACGCTGATGAGTGCCGCGCTCGCGTCGCCGAGCTGGACCACGCCGAGGTGGCGCTGGAGGAGGCCCAGGCGGAGTTGGCCGAGGCAGGCGCTGCGCGGGGTGCGCTCGCGCTGGAGCTGCGCAAGGCGCGGGTGAAGGCAGCCAAGACGCTGGCCGTCGACGTCCGTGGCCGGCTCGCGGAGCTCGCCATGGAGGCGGCGACCTTCGAGATTGCGTTGGAGGAGCGCGACGCGGGCGCCACCGGCGCCGACGCCGTCGAGTTCCTCATCGCGCCCAACCCCGGGGTGCCGGCGGCTGCGCTGCGCGAGACCGCGTCGGGCGGCGAGCTGTCGCGCGTCATGCTGGCGCTGATGGGTGCCGCCAACGACGGCGGGGGAGCGGTGCTGGTCTTCGACGAGGTCGACGCCGGCATCGGCGGCCACACCGCCCGCGCCGTCGGCGAGCAGCTGCGCTCGCTGGCCGAGGGCCGTCAGGTCGTCTGCATCACCCATCTGCCCCAGGTCGCCTCACTGGCCAACCGCCACTTCTCGATCGCCAAGGACGTCAGCCGCGAGCCGGCTGTCACGACCGTCACCGAGCTCGCCGAGAAGCAGGTCGTCGGCGAGCTCGTCCGCATGCTCGGCGCGCCCGCCGACGACGTCGCGGCGCGGCGGCATGCGAAGGAGCTGCGCAAGGCGGCCTGACGCCGGCGCCGGCGACGGTGGCGGCGCCACGCAGGGGCGCCGCACGGAGCGGCGCCCTCTGGGGACCTACGCCGACGGCTGGCTATCCAGCGTCAGGGCGCAGCTGTTGATGCAGTACCGCATCCCGCCCTTGTCCCGCGGGCCGTCGTCGAAGACGTGCCCCAGGTGTCCGCCGCACCGTGCGCACACGGCCTCCGTCCGGACCATCCCGTGGGACGTGTCGGTCCGCAGCTCGACGACGTCGGCGACGGCCGGGTCGGTGAAGCTCGGCCAGCCGGAGCCGGAGTCGAACTTGTCATCGGAGCGGAAGAGCTCGGCCTGGCAGCCCGCGCAGCGGTAGACGCCGGGCTCCTTGGTGTCGACGTAGCGGCCGGTGAACGGAGGCTCGGTGGCCTGCTGACGCAGCACCGCGTACTGGTCGGGCGCGAGCTCCTCGCGCCACTGATCCTCGGTCTTTGCGATCTTGTCCATGCTCGTCAGTCTCGGGTCGGGCTCTCCACATTACGCCGTCCGGCTTTCCGGCTACCCTCGGTGCCTGGATCGTGAGCAACCTTCGAACTCCAGAGACGAGCGCCTGTGCCTGACGCCCACCGAAAGACCCGCTACATCTTCGTGACAGGTGGCGTGGTCTCGTCCCTCGGAAAGGGCATCGCGGCTGCCTCGATCGGGCGCCTGCTGGTCTCCAAGGGCTTCACGGTCGGCATCCAGAAGTTCGACCCCTACATCAATGTCGATCCCGGCACGATGTCGCCCTACCAGCACGGCGAGGTCTTCGTGACCGAGGACGGGGCGGAGACCGACCTCGACCTGGGCCACTACGAGCGCTACACGGACTCCAACGCCTCGCGCGCGTCCAACGTCACCGCGGGCGGCATCTACAACTCGGTGATCCGGCGCGAGCGCCGCGGCGACTACCTCGGCGGCACCGTCCAGGTCGTCCCGCACATCACCGACGAGATCAAGCACCGCATCAAGCTGCTCGGTGAGACCAATGACGTCGACTTCGTCATCACCGAGATCGGCGGCACGGTCGGCGACATCGAGTCGCTGCCGTTCCTCGAGGCGATCCGTCAGTTCCCCGTGGACGTCGGTCGTCGCAACACCATGTTCTTGCACCTCACGCTGGTGCCCTACATCGGCCACGCCGGCGAGCTGAAGACCAAGCCGACCCAGCACTCCGTCAACGAGCTGCGGCGCATCGGCATCCAGCCCGACATGCTGCTCTGCCGCGCCGAGAACGAGCTCGACGTCGACATCCGCAAGAAGATCGCGCTCTTCGCATCGCTCCCGCTGGAGGCCGTGGTCTCCGCGGTCGACGTCGACAACATCTACAAGGTGCCGCTCTGGTACGCCGAGCACCACGTTGACGACTTCATCTGCGAGTACTTCGGCATCGAGGACGCGCCACCCGCCGACCTCGAGGCATGGGCCGCGCTGATGTCGAGCGCCGACCGCGCGACGCAGTCGGTCAAGATCGCACTCGTCGGCAAGTACGTCGCGCTCGAGGACGCCTACAAGTCGGTGACCGAGGCCCTCAACCACTCCGGCTACCTGCACGAGTGCAAGGTCGAGGTCGACTGGGTCGACTCCGAGACGCTGGAGACCGACGAGGTCGCCCAGCGCCGGCTCGCCGACGCCGACGGCATCCTGATTCCCGGCGGCTTCGGCGGCCGCGGCATCGAGGGCAAGATCCGCGCCGCGCGCGTCGCCCGCGAGCGTCGCATCCCGTACCTCGGTGTCTGCCTCGGCATGCAGATCGCCGTCTGCGAGTTCGCGCGCCACGTCGCCGACATGCCCGGTGCCAACTCCACCGAGTTCGACATCGAGACCGAGTGGCCGGTGATCGACCTCCTGCCCGAGCAGAAGGAGGTCTCCGACCTCGGCGGCACGATGCGCCTGGGCGCCGACCCGGTCAAGGTCCACAACGGCACCGCCGCGCACGAGATCTACGGCGAGGCCGTGATCTACGAGCGCCACCGCCACCGCTACGAGGTGTCGATCAGCCTGCGCAAGCGGCTGGAGACCGCCGGCCTGACCGTCTCGGGCACCTCGCCCGACGAGCGGCTCGTCGAGATGATCGAGCTGCCCGACCACCCGTTCTTCGTGGCCTCGCAGTTCCACCCGGAGTTCAAGTCACGCCCCGAGCGGCCCGCGCCGCTGTTCCGCGACTTCGTCGGCGCCGCGCTGCACCGCGCACAGGACGCGCATCCCGAGGGTGAGGTCCGCGCCTCACGCTCGGCCGAGGTGGAGGCCGAGCCGGCCGAGTCACGGTGACGCCCCCGGCCTCGCGGGCGAGGGGACGACCGGCGTCGAGGAGCCGGCGGTGACGGCGCCCGCGCCGCGGGCGACCGAGGCGGAGCGGAGGCGGCTCAACGAGCTGTTCGCCGAGCTCTGCGCGATCCCGTCCGTGTCCGGCCAGGAGGCGGCGGTCTCGGCGCGGGTCGTGGCGTTGCTGGAGGCCGTGGGGCTTACGTGTGCGATCGACGCGGCAGGCAACGTCCTGACGCGCGTGGGGGACCCGGATGCTCCGCGCGTCCTGCTCTGCGCCCACCTCGACACCGTTCCGCACGGCGACATCCCGATCGAGCCGGTCATCGTCGACGACGGCTGGGAGAACGCCAACGAGGCGATCCTCGGCGCCGACAACAAGGCGGCGGTCGCGGGGATGCTCGTGGCCGCCGAGCGCATCGCACGCGGCGGCGGGCCCGCCTTCGAGCTGCTGTTCACCGTGCGCGAGGAGACCGCGCTGGCCGGCGCCCAGCAGTTCGACGTCTCCCAGCTGCGCAGCCCGTTCGGCTACGTCTTCGACCACGCCACGCCGATCGGCGAGATCGTGATGGCCTCGCCGACCTACTTCCGCCTGGAGGCCGAGTTCCGCGGCCGCGCCGCCCACGCAGGCATCCGCCCCGAGGACGGGCGCTCGGCGATCGTCGCCGCCGCGCGTGCCATCGCCGCCATGCGTCACGGTCGCCTCGACGAGGAGACGACGGCCAACGTCGGCTGGATCGAGGGCGGTAGCGCGGGGGCCACCAACATCGTCGCGCCACGCTGCACGCTCCTGGCCGAGACGCGCTCGCTCGACCCCGCCAAGGCCGAGGCGGTCGTCGCCGAGATGGTCGACCACTGCCACGACGCGGCCAACGAGCCGCTGTGTGAGTCCGACCTCGACGTCACCGTCGAGCGGCTCTTCGAGGGCTACCGCCACAAGCCGTCGTCGCCCGCGGTCCTCGTCGCCGAGCGCGCGCTGGACGTCTGCGGCTACGCACCGCGCGCGATCGTCTCCGGCGGCGCCTCGGACGGCAACGCCTTCGAGGCCGCGGGCTTTCACACCGTCTGCCTCGCCAACGGCACCGAGCGCAACCACGAGCCGACCGAGCGCGTGAGCATCTCGGCGCTGGAGTCGATGCTCGACGTGACCTTCGCGCTCCTGGACGCCACCCCGACGCGATGAGCCACGACGATCGCGCCTTCGAGCGCATCGCGAGCCAGACCCGGTTCGCCGGCCGGATCATCACCGTCACCGACGACACCTACCGCTACGCGGATGGCAAGACGGCCGACCGCGAGATCGTCCGTACCGCCGGGGCGGCGGCGATCGTCGCCATCGACGACGAGCACCTCTGGCTGGTGCGCCAGCCCCGCGAGGCGGTCGATGACCCCGACAGCCTGGAATTGCCTGCTGGCCGTCTCGACAAGGACGACGAGACGCCCCTGCAATCGGCACAGCGCGAGCTCGCCGAGGAGATCGGCCTGCAGGCCGCGCGCTGGACGTTCCTGAAGGCCTACCGCTCCTCGGTTGGCTTCACCGACGAGGTCGTCCACCTCTTCCTCGCCGAGGCCCTCTCGGAGGCGATCGGCGACCACGACTCCGGCGAGGACGAGCGCATCGAGATCGTCCGCTGGCCGCTCGACGACCTGGCCGGCGCGCTGGACGCCGTCAGCGACTCGAAGACCGTGATCGGCCTGCTGCTCCTCGAGCGGCGCCGGCGCGGCGCCGGGTGAGCAAACGTCTTGAACGATGTAAGATTCCATCGGTGAGGATTCGCGCGCTGCCGGCGCTCCTGGTGGCCCTGTGCGCGGCGTTGGCCTTCGGAGCCGCTCCGACACAGGCGCTAACAGTCACCGTCGACGCCGGCGGGACGCTGCGGATCGCCGACCCCGACGGGCTGCCCGACAACCTGCTGGTCGACGACGGCCCCTGGAACGGCACGGCGTCGATCCGCGAGACCCACGACGTCGCGCGCCAGCCCGTCGCGCTCGAGGGCTGCTGGACGGAGGAGGACCGCGTCAGCTGCGTGCATCCGCTCCGGATGGAGATCGACCTTGGGGCCGGCGACGACGACCTCAAGGCCTGGAGCTACTGGTTCAAGCTCCCCGTCACGATCCGCGATGGGCCGGGCGATGATGCGGTCGACTTCGGCGCTCCCGGCGCCACCGTCATCGACGGCCCGGGAAATGACCTGCTGGTGCTGAGGGGCGCCGGCGCTCGGATCGTCGCCGAACCCGGCGGGCACGACATCTTCGCGGGCGCCCAGGGCGTCACGCTCGACTACGGCGACTACACCGACCCGTTGGGCATGAGCTTCGACAACGTGGCCAACGACGGCGCGGCGGGTGACCACGACAACATCCTCACCCGAGCGGGGAACATGGGCTTCACGACGGTCGTGGGCGGCGCGGGACCTGACCGGATCGCCTCCACCGGCATGTTCCGGGCGGTCGACGGCGGACCGGGCGACGACGTGCTCACCGGCGACATCTTCGCCACGCTCTTCGGCGGGCCCGGCGACGACACCCTCTCCGGCGCCCCGGGTCAGCACGGTGGGGCGGGTGAGGACCGGCTGACGGCGGCCGCCGTCGCCTCCGAGCTCGACGGCGGTGACGGCGACGACGTCCTGACCGGCGGCCCGCAGGACGACGTGCTGCACGACGATCCGGGCGCCGACAGCCTCAGCGGCGGAGGGGGACGCGACACCGTCAGCTACGAGGACCGCACGACGCCGGTGACACTGTCGCTCAACGGTGTGGCCGACGACGGCGCGCCCGGCGAGCGCGACAACCTCGGCGCTGATCTCGAGGTGCTCGTCGGCGGGATGGGCGACGACACGCTCGCCGGCGGACCGGGTGCGCAGTGGCTCCGGGGCGGGCCGGGCTTCGACACGGTGGACTACTCGGCGGCGACGTCCGGCGTCCAGGTCACGACCGACAGCGCGGCGGGACTGCTCTTCGGCGCCCAGGCCCTGCCCGACGGCGACGACGGTGTGCCCGGCGAGGGCGACGACGTGCGCGAGATCGAGCAGGTCCGCGGCGGCCGCTTCGACGACCAGCTGCTCGGCGGACCGGGCGACCAGGTGCTCGACGGCGGCGACGGCGACGACCTCCTCGACGGCGGCGCCGGGGCCGACTCGCTGATCGGTGGCGCAGGCACCGACCGCGCCGACTACTCCCATCGCACGACGCCGGTGCAGGCCAGCCTCGACGGGGCGCCCGACGACGGCGTCGCAGGGGAGGGCGATGACGTCGGCGCCGATGTCGAGATGCTGCTCGGCGGCACCGCCGACGACGTGCTGATCGGCAACGCGACGGCCAACGCGCTGGTCGGAGGACGCGGCGATGACCGCCTCGACGGCGCCGGCGGCGACGACCTCCTTTACGGCGGCCGCGGCCGCGACGCGCTCATCGGCGGCCCGGGCGCCGACGCGATCGGCGCCTTCGACGACGGGGACGCGGACACCGTCGCCTGCGACGCCGCCGACCTCGTCAGCGTGGACGCGCTCGACCAGGCGCGCGGCTGCGCGACGGTCGTGCGCCAGGGGCACAGCGTGAGAGCCGCGACGGCTGCCGCGCCGCCCGTGGCCCAGGCCGCTGCGACGGGTGCGCGGAGCGTCGCCGGCCTGCGTGGCACCGCGCGCGCCGATCGCCTGCGCGGCGGTCCCGGTCCCGACCACCTCAGCGGCGGGGCCGGCCAGGACCGCGTCGCCGGGCTGGCCGGTGACGACCGCATCTACGGCGGCACCGGCAGCGACTATCTCCTCGGCGGCTCCGGCGTCGACACCATCCACGGCGACGAGGCGCCCGACGACCTGCACGGCGGCCCCGACGCCGACGTCCTGTTCGGCGACACCGGTAGCGATGAGCTGGCCGGCGACGGCGGCAACGACCAGCTCGCCGGCAGTTCCGGCGACGATCGGCTGAGCGGCGGGCCAGGGGACGACCGGCTGCTCGGCGGCTTCGGCCACGACGTCGAGTCCGGCGGCGGGGGAGCGGACGTGCTCGAAGGCGACGAGGCGCCCGATCGCCTCGACGGCGGGCCGGGCGACGACGCGCTCGACGGCGGCTCGGGCGCCGACGTCGTCGTGGGTGGCGACGGCGACGACCACCTCGCCGGCGGCTCGGGCCGCGACCAGCTCGTCGGCGGCGCCGGCAACGACGTCCTCGCCATCAACGACCGCGGCTCCGACACCTCTGTCGACTGCGGGCCGGGCGTCGACACGCTCGTCATCGATCCGGCGCGCTCGCCGGGCGGTGACCTCGACCGCGCGCTCGTGCGCCGCGGGGGCGCGATCGACTGCGAGAAGGTCGTCGCCGTCGAGCCCGCCGCCGTCGACCCCAGCGTCGGCGTCCTCGCGCTCACCGGCGACGTAGGCGACGCGCGGGTCGGCACGCCGCGCGACGACAAGCTCCTTGGCGGCTCCGGCGGCGACGTGCTCTCCGGCGGAGCCGGGCGCGACCTGCTGTGGGGCGACCGCGACCCCGGCACCGCCGCGCCCGACCTCCTGCTCGCCGGCGCCGGCGACGACATCGTGTATGGCGGCGGCGGACCTGACGTCATCTCCGGCGGCGACGGCGCCGACATGCTCCAAGGCGACGACGGCGCCGATGTCATCGCGGGCGGCCCCGGCAATGACACGATCCGGCCGGGACGCGACGACGACATCGTGCGCGCGGGTGGCGGGAACGACGTCGTCCGCGCGGCCGCCGATGGGCGCGGTGATCGCATCGACTGCGGCCCCGGCCAGGACATCGCCTACGTCGATCGCGGCGACCGCACGGCCCACTGCGAGATCGTCCGGCGCGGCTGACCGTACCCCGTGGTGCGGCGAGCTCCACACTGCACGGGATGCCGTGACCTTCGCGCTCACGCCACGGGAATCGCCTTGCAGGGCGAGGACCGGGCCGTCCGGCCCCGAACCACGTGTCATGGCCGTCGCCCCGGCACCACCGCACGCACGCGCGCTCGAGCACCATGTGCTCGACTTCCTCGCCTATCTGGAGTTCGAGCGCGGCCTGTCGCGCAACACCCTGGACGCCTACCGCAGCGACCTGTTGCAGTTCGGCGCCTATCTGCGGGAGACGGGGACCGACGTCCTCGCCGCCCAGCACTCCGACCTCGCCGGCTTTCTCGACGTGCTCGCCGCCGGCACTGATGACCGTCCCGCCGCCCGGCCGGCGACGCTGCAGCGCAAGGCCGCGTGCCTGCGCTCCTTCTACCGTCACCTCCGTCGGGAGGACGCGCTGGAGCACGACCCGACGGCTGATCTGCGGGCGCCGCGCAAGAGCCAGAAGCTGCCGCAGGTCCTCTCACGCGGCGATGTCGATCGCCTGCTGCGCGCGCCCAAGGGGACCGACCCCGGCGCGCTGCGCGACCGCGCGCTGCTGGAGCTCATGTACGCCTGCGGCCTGCGCGCCAGCGAGGCGATCGATCTCGAAGTCACCGACGTCGACCTCAAGGCCGGCGTGCTGCGCGCACGCGGCAAGGGCTCCAAGGAGCGCCTGGTCCCGATCGGTCGCGAGGCGATCACCGCCGTGCGTCTCTACCTGGAGCGCGGGCGCCAGATGCTCACCGCCGCCACCGACGATCGCCATCTCTTCGTCAACCGCCGCGGCGTGGGCCTGACCCGTCAGGGCCTCTACAAGATCGTCCAGCGCCACGCGCGCGCCGTCGGGCTGGAGGACCGCATGAGCCCGCACACGCTCCGCCACACCTTCGCGACGCATCTGCTCGCCGGCGGCTGCGACCTGCGCGCGGTGCAGGAGATGCTCGGCCACGCCGACATCGCCACGACGCAGATCTACACGCATCTGAGTGCCGAGCGCCTGAAAGACGTGTACTTCAGCGCGCATCCGCGGGCGGGCGGGGGCGGCGACACGGCCGGATGAACGTCCATGCCGACACCACCGCGTGTCACGATGGTCGATCCATGCGTCGCCCAGCTTCCCTTGCCCTGACGGCCGCGGCAATCGCAGCGCTGGCCGCTGCCGGTTGCGGCAGCGACTCGTCCAACAAGACGGCGACCACGAGCGTCGCCACGTCCGGGAGCTTCCCGGCCCAGGGCATCAGCTTCACGCCGCCCGCCGACTGGTCGGTCGACCGAGGCACGGGCCACCTGGTCGCCACCGCGCAGGCCGGCCAGGCGACGGTCGCCGTCTGGCGCTACCCGCGCGGCGAGAAGCTCCCCAAGAGCAAGCTCGAACTGCAGGCCGCGCGCGACGCGCTGATCAAGGCCTCTTCCAAGCGCGACGTCACCTTCGAGCAGATCAAGACCGCCGCGACGACGATCGCCGGCGAGCCCGCCGTCCAGATCCGCGCGCGCCAGCACATCGCCGGCCAGCCGCGCACCGTGCGCTCGACGCACATCTACGCCGATGGGGCCGAGATCGTCGTCGACGCCTACGCGGACGCCGACCACTTCCGCAAGATCGATGCGGACGTCTTCCGGCCGCTGCTGCGGTCGCTGCACGTCTCCGAGCCGCAGTGAGCCGGCGCCGGGCCGCTGTCGTCGTCCTCGACGCCTGCGGCGTTGGCGCCCTCCCGGATGCCGCCGACTACGGCGACGCCGGCACCGACACGCTTCCGCACGTCGCGCAGCGCGTCGGCGGGCTGAACCTGCCGACGCTCGGCCATCTCGGGCTGGGGAACATCACGCCCATCCTCGGCGTGCCGCCCTCCGCGGCGCCCGTCGTCCACGGCCGCCTGCACCCGCTCGGCCCGGGCAAGGACTCGACCACCGGCCACTGGGAGTTGATGGGGGCCGTGACACCCACGCCACTGCCCACCTATCCGGAGGGCTTTCCGCCCGAGATCGTCGCGCGCCTGGAGCAGTTGACCGGTCACACGTTCTGCTGCAACAAGCCATACAGCGGGACCGCGGTCATCGACGACTTCGGCGAGCACCACCTACAGACCGGCGAGCTGATCCTCTACACCTCGGCCGACTCGGTCCTGCAGATCGCCGCGCATGACGACGTGCTGGGCGAGTCCGCACTGCACGCGCTCTGCGCACAGATCCGCACCGTGATGGTCGGCGCCGATGCCGTCGGCCGCGTCATCGCCCGACCGTTCACCGGAGCGCCCGGCCACTTCGAGCGCACGACCGGCCGCAAGGACTTCTCGGTCGACCCACCGTCACGGACCTACCTCGACGAGCTGCACGGTGACGGCGTGGCCGTCCACTCGGTCGGCAAGGTCTGGGACCTCTTCGCCGGCCACGGCATCGACCAGGCCCACAAGGGCAAGACCAACGAGCAGGCCCTGGCGGCGACCGGGGCGCTCCTGGCCGAACTCGACCACGGCCTGATCTTCACCAACCTCGTCGAGACCGACCAGCTCTACGGCCATCGCAAGGACGTCGAGGGCTTCCACGCCGCGCTGCGTGAGATCGATGCCGCGGTCGGCGGCTGGCTGACCCTGCTGGGCCCCGACGACCTCCTGATCCTCACCGCCGATCACGGTGTCGACCCCGACACCGACCACAGCGACCACACCCGCGAGCACGTGCCGCTGCTGGCCATCACCCAGGGCTCTGACGGCCATCGCCACGACGGCCCGATGGCCGATGTCGGCGCCACGGTCCTGCAGTGGCTGACCGGCCGCGAGGTCGAGTCGCTGCCCGGCGTGCCGTTCCTCTGAGCGCCGCCGCGCCGCCTACCCTCCAGGGCAGCGATGCCCGAGCTTCCCGAGGTCGAGACGATCCGCCGACAGCTTGCGCCCCACGTCGAGGGGCGCGTCCTTCAGCGTGTCGAGATCCTCGACGCGCGCTGGTCGCTGCCGCGGGCGCCGCAAGAGCTCGTCGACGCGGTGCAGGGGCGTCGCGTGGAGCGGCTGGGCCGCCGGGGCAAGTACTTCATCTTCGAGCTGGCCGACGAGGTCTTCCTGCTCGTTCACCTGCGGATGACCGGCAACCTGCTGCTCGATCCTGCGCCCGACACGCCCTACCAGCGTGTGATCTTCACGCTCGACGACGGGCATGAGCTGCGCTTCTGCGACCCGCGGCGATTCGGCACCGGAGAGCTGGCGCTGGGCCTCGACGGGCTGGAGGCGTTCTTCGACGGCAAGCTCGGGATCGAGCCGCTTGGCGACGAGCTGACCGGCCCGCGGCTCAAGGCGCTGGCGCATGGGCGGCGCGCGCCGGTCAAGGCGTTCCTGCTCGACCAGCGCCACATCGCCGGGGTGGGCAACATCTATGCCGACGAGGCGCTCTTCCGTGCCCGGATCCATCCGTTGCGACCGGCCGGCCAACTCAGCACCAAGCAGTGCACGGAGTTGGTCGACGCGGTCAAGCTCGTCCTGGCGGCGGGCATCGACGCCGGCGGCTCGACGATCGATGACTTCCGCCACCCGGACGGCGTCGCGGGCGCGTTCCAGAACGACTTCCTGGTGCACCTGCGGCGTGGGGAGCCGTGCCACACCTGCGGCACGACGGTGATCAAACTGGTCGCGGCCGGGCGGGGGACCTACGTCTGTGAGTCCTGCCAGCCTCGGCCGCGGGTCAGGCGGCGGCCTTGAGCATCTCTGCCAGGCGGCCTGACCGGTCGGCCGCGAGCGTCTCCTGGAACCCGCCGATGCAGCTCATCGCCGACGAGGATCTGGGGGAAGCTCATCATGCCGGTGCGCTCCAAAAGCTCGGTGCGCCCGGTGGGATCCTTCGCCAGGTTGACCTCGTCGTACTCGATCCCGCGCGCGTCGAGCAGCTGCTTGGCGCGGAGGCAGAATGAGCACGGATCTGTGGTGTAGACGGTGACTGCGGCCATTACTTCACCAAGTATAGCGAGGGTCTTTTGGGTCGCTCGCTGAAGACCGAGGCCGTCGTTCTGCGCTCTATGCGCTACGGCGAGGCCGACCGCATCCTGCATCTCTATACCCCGACACGGGGCCGGATATCGGCCATCGCCAAGGGCGTGCGCAAGACCCGCAGCCGCTTCGGCGGCCGGCTGGAGCCGTTCTTCCGGCTGCGGCTGGTGCTCCACGAGGGGCGCTCGGACCTGCTGACGGTCACCAGCGCCGAGACGGTCGAGGGCTACCCGCGGCTGCGCGAGGGTGGTCCGACGCTCGACGCCGCGGCCCGTGCCTGCGACGCGGTCAACCGGCTGTTCGGGGAGGCCGAGCCCAGCGAGCCGGTCTTCCATCTGCTCTGCAACGAGCTCTCGCTGCTGGAGGGCGACGCGGCCCATGCCGGGCATGCCAATCAGCTGGCGTTCCGGCTCAAGCTGCTGGTCGCCGCGGGGCTCGCGCCGCAGCTTTCGGCCTGCGCCGCATGTGGGGAGCGCGACCATCTCGTCGGCTTCTCGGGCGCCGCCGGTGGCGTCGTCTGCGCCGCCTGCGAGGGCGGCGGCTTCTCGCTGGCGGCCGAGTCACACACCTTCCTCACCGACGCGCTCGCGCGCTCGCTGGCCGACGCGCCGCAGGGCACGCCGCGGGCGTTGCGCCAGGCCGAGCGGGCAATAGCCGAGACGGTTGAACATCACGCCCACGTCCGTTTGCGCGCGGCGTCGCACGGATAAGGTTGCGCGCCATGAGCGCCGCCAAGTGGGTGTATGAGTTCTCCGAGGGCTCGCGCGAGATGCGCGACCTGCTGGGCGGCAAGGGGGCCAACGTCGCGGAGATGACGCGGGTGCTGGGCGCCGAGCGCGTGCCCGCCGGGTTCACGATCACGACCGAGGCGTGCGTGGCCTACATGAACGCCGAGCAGGTGTTCCCCGACGACCTTGATGAGCAGGTCGCCACGGCACTGCACGCGCTGGAACAGCACGCCGGCAAGAAGCTCGGCGACGCGGATGACCCGCTGCTGGTCTCGGTGCGCTCCGGCGCCCGCGAGTCGATGCCGGGGATGATGGACACCGTCCTGAACCTCGGGATGAACGACGACTCGGTTGCCGGGCTGGCGCGCAAGACCGGCAACGAGCGCTTCGCCTGGGACTCCTACCGGCGTTTCGTGCAGATGTACGGCAACGTCGTCGTGGGGATCGAGGGCGCACGCTTCGAGGACGCGATCAAGGCCATCAAGAAGGATCGCGGGGTGTCGCTGGACACCGAGCTGGACGTCGACGCGCTGCGCGAGCTGACCGCGACGTTCAAGGGCTTCTACGACTTCCCGGCCGATCCGCAGGCGCAGTTGGCGGGCGCGATCCGGGCGGTCTTCGACTCCTGGACCGGCAAGCGGGCGATCGAGTACCGCCGCATCAACCACATCCCCGACGACTGGGGCACGGCGGTCAACATCCAGCAGATGGTCTTCGGCAACAAGGGGGAGACGTCGGGGTCAGGCGTCGCGTTCTCGCGCGACGAGGTCACCGGCGCGCCCGAGCCGTCCGGCGACTTCCTGGCCAACGCCCAGGGCGAGGACGTGGTCAGCGGCGTTCGCACGCCGCGCGACATCCGGGAGCTGCGGGAGTGGCAGCCGGCCGTCCACGAGCAGCTCTTCGACATCCTGCGGACGCTGGAGCAGCACTACGGCGACATGCAGGACACGGAGTTCACCGTGGAAGAGGGCAAGCTGTACATGTTGCAGACGCGCAACGCCAAGCGCCCGGCCCAGGCGGCGGTGCGCTTCGCCGTCGATGCGGTGGGCGAGGGGCTGCTCGACAAGGCCGGCGCGCTGGCGACGATCGACGCCGAGAAGCTCGACGCGCTCCTGCACCCGACCTTCGACCCGGACGCCTCCTACGACGTGCTCGCCCGCGGCGTGGCGGCGTCGCCCGGCGCGGCCAAGGGCGCGATCGTCTTCTTCGCCGACGACGCGGTCGCCGCCGCGGCAGAAGGGCGCGAGGTGGTGCTGGTGCGCCAGTTCACCGAGGCCGAGGACGTCGCGGGCTTCCACGCCGCCCAAGGGGTGCTGACCTCCGAGGGCGGCAAGGCGTCGCACGCCGCGCTGGTCGCACGCGGGATGGGCATCCCGGCGGTCACGGGCGCCGGCTCGCTGGAGATCGACGTGCACAAGGGCGAGGTCAAGCTCGGCGGCGAGGTGGTGCTGCGCGAGGGCGACCTGATCGCCATCGACGGCACGACCGGCTCGGTGACCACCGACGACGTGGTGCTGATCGACCCGGTGATGAGCGACGAGTTCCGCACCATCTTGGCCTGGGCCGACGAGCTGCGTCGCCTCGACGTGCGCACCAACGCCGACACACCCGAGGACGCGGCCAAGGCGCGCGAGTTCGGCGCCCAGGGCATCGGCCTCTGCCGGACCGAGCACATGTTCTTCGGCGAGGACCGCCACGCCAAGATGGTCGAGGTGATCCTCTCAAGCTCCGACGAGGAGCGCCGCGCCGGGCTGGACGAGCTGCTGCCGCTCCAGCAGGCCGACTTCGAGGGGATCTTCGCGGCGATGGACGGCCTGCCGGTCACGATCCGCCTGCTGGACCCGCCGCTGCACGAGTTCCTGCCCAAGCTGCACGACGTCGAGGCCCAGCTGGAGCGGGCGCGGGTCGAGCGAACCGGCGATCTCGCGTCGCTGGAGCGGACCTTCGAGCGCGTACGCGCGCTGCAGGAGGTCAACCCGATGCTCGGCACGCGCGGCGTCCGCCTCGGGATCCTCTACCCGGCGATCTACGAGATGCAGGTCGAGGCGATCTTCCGGGCTTTGGTTGCGGCACGCGGCGATGGCGTCGACGTGCACGTCGAGATCATGGTGCCCTTGGTCGACTACCAGCGTGAGCTGGAGCTGCTGCGCGGGCTGATCGAGCGCGTGGGGTCCTCACACGGGCTGGAGCGCGGCTCCGACTACTCGCTCGGGACGATGATCGAGCTGCCACGCGCGTGCCTGCGCGCCGACGAGATCGCCCACGAGGCCGACTTCTTCTCCTTCGGCACCAACGACCTGACCCAGACCGCGCTGGGGTTCTCGCGCGATGACATCGAGGGCCGGATCCTCGCCCGCTACATCGAGATGAAGGTCTTCGACCGCTCGCCGTTCGAGACGCTCGACAGCCCGGGCGTCGGCCAGCTGGTCCGGATGGGCGCCTGGCTGGGGCGCAAGACCAAGCCGTCGTTGAAGCTCGGCGTCTGCGGCGAGCACGGTGGCGACCCGGACTCGATCGACTTCTTCCATCACTCGGGCATCGACTACGTGTCCTGCTCGCCCTACCGCGTGCCGGTGGCGCGGGTGGCGGCCGCGCAGGCCGCCGTGCGCAACGTGGATCCGGATCTCAAGACGCGGTGAGGGTGGCGCGGGCCGCCGCGTGCGAAACTCGAAGGCGTGGATGTCGCAACCGCACCCGGTCGCGTCGCTGCGGCCTTTGCCGAGCGTCAGCAGGCGTGGGAGAACGAGCACCTCTCGCCGTTGGCCGCCCGCTCCTACCCGGCGCGCCGCCAAACCGCCGAGCCCGACTGCGGGCTGCGCACGCCGCTGCAGCGCGATCGTGACCGCATCGTGCACTCCAAGGCGTTCCGGCGCCTCAAGCACAAGACGCAGGTCTTCGTCTCGCCCGAGGGCGACCATTACCGCACGCGGCTGACCCACACGCTGGAGGTCACGCAGGTCTCGCGCACGGTCGCGCGGGCGCTGGCGCTCAACGAGGACCTCACCGAGGCGATCGGGCTGGGGCACGACCTCGGCCACCCGCCGTTCGGTCACATCGGCGAGGCCGTGCTGGACGCGTGCATGGCGGAGCGCTTCGGCACGGGCTTTCGCCACTACGAGCACTCGCTGCGCGTTGTGGACGTCCTGGAGAAGGACGGCCGGGGGCTCAACCTCTCAGATGACGTCCGCGACGGCATTCTCGGCCACTCCGGGCGCGCCGAGCCGCCGCGGACGCAGGAGGGCGGGATCGTCCGGATCGTCGATCGCATCGCCTACATCAACCACGACATCGACGATGCGATCCGCGCGGGCGTCCTGCGCGAGGCCGACCTGCCGCGCGACGCGATCGCCGTCCTCGGCGACACCGGCTCGCACCGCATCGACGCGCTCGTGCACGACCTCGTCGAGCACTCTGCGCAAGCCGGTGCGATCGTCCAGGGCGAGCAGGCGGGCGCCGCGATGGACGAGCTGCGCCGCTTCATGTTCGACCGCGTCTACCTCGGTGAGCGCCAGCGCGGCGAGCACGAGAAGATCGACCGGCTGCTGCGCACGCTCTTCACCCACTACGCGCAGGACCCGTCGCGGCTGCCCGACGGCGGCGGCGTCCCGGGCGCCGACCTCGGCCGCCGGATCATCGACTACGTGGCCGGGATGACCGACCGCTACTGCGTGCGGATCTTCGAAGAGCTGACGATCCCGGAGTCCTTCGCGCTGTGAGCCTAAGCTCCGGATAGCGCCGATGCCCCGCTACGCCGACAGCGACAAGGAGAAGGTCCGCGAGGCGGTCGACTTGATCGACCTCGTCTCGACGCGTACCGAGCTGCGCCGCGCCGGCCCGGGGCGCTACATGGGTCGCTGCCCGTTTCACGAGGAGCGGTCGCCGTCGTTCAGCGTCGACACCAGCAAGGGCCTCTACCACTGCTTCGGCTGCGGCGTGGGCGGGGACGCGTACAAGTTCGTGATGGAGACCGAGGGCCTGGACTTCACCGGCGCGCTGGAGTCGCTGGCGCGGCGGGTCGGCATCGAGCTGACCGTCGAGGACGAGGATCCACAAGCGGCCGAGCGGCGCATGGCGCGCGAGCGGCTGCTGGAGCTGCTGGAGCGCGCGGCGGTCTTCTACGAGCGCTACCTGTGGGACTCGGCCGAGGCCGCGCCCGCCCGCGCCTACCTGCTGGAGCGCGGTCTGACCGAGGAGACGCTCAAGACGTTCCGGGTGGGCTACGCGCCGAGCACGTGGGACAAGCTGATGCAGCTCGCGCGGGCGGGCAACTACACCCACAAGGAGATGTTCGACGCCGGGCTGGCCACGCGCGGCGGCAAGTCCGAAGGGCGGCTGTATGACCGCTTCCGGCGCCGGATCATGTTCCCCTTGCAGGACATGCGCGGCCGCGTGCTCGGGTTCGGGGCGCGCGCGCTGGGCGCCGATCAGCAACCCAAGTACCTCAACTCGCCCGACGGCGAGATCTTCCACAAGGGCGACATCGTCTACGGCGCCCACCACGCCCGCGTCGCGGCGGCCAGGGCAGACGAGGTGATCGCGGCCGAGGGCTACATGGACGTGTTGGCCCTGCACCAGGCCGGGATGAAGAACGTCATCGGCGTGATGGGGACGTCGCTGACCGACAAGCAGGTCGGCGAGCTGGCCAAGCTCGCCAAGACCGTGCTGCTGGCGCTCGACGCCGACGCCGCCGGCCAGGAGGCGATGCTGCGCGCACAGCGCGTCGCGGCCTCCTCATCGCTGTCGCTGCGCGTCGTGCCGCTGCCCAAGGGCCTGGACCCGGCCGATGTCGTCCAGCAGCAAGGGGCCGACGCGACGCGCGCGCTGGTGGGGCGGTCGATGCCGTTCGTGAAGTTCCAGGTCGAGCGCGAGCTCGAGCGGGCGGACCTGACGCAGGCCGAGGGCAAGGACTCTGCCATCGCGGCGCTCAAGCCGGTCTTCGGGACCCTGCCGCCCAGCGCGCTGCGCGAGGAGCTGCTCGCGCACGTGGCCGACGTCGTGGACCTGCCACCGTCGATGGTCTCCTCGTGGCTGCCGGTGGCGGGCGAGCGGCTGCCGGGCATGGGTGGCGGTGGGGGCGGCGCCGCGCCGCGTCGCCGGATCGAGGAGCCGCCCTCCTTCCGGAGCCCCGCCGGCCCGAGCCCGCTCGCGCGCGCCGAGCGCGACTTCCTGGCCCAGTGCATCGCGATGCCCGACGAGGCCGCAGCGATCCTCGCCGATCTCGACGACTCCGCGTTCAGCAACGACCCGATGCGCCGCGTCCTGGCCCATGTCCGCGAGCACGTCCACGCACCCCAGGAGGGCATCCCCGACGACGACACCATGCTCGTCGGAGCGATCGCCGAGCTCGTTCACCGCGCCGCCGATCTCTCGCGCTCCCGTGCCGCCCTCCAGGGGCAGCTCGCCAACATCGAGCTCCTGCGCATCGACCGCGAGATCGACGCCGCCAGATCCGCCGGCCTCGGCGGCGTCGCCGGCCTTCGCGCTCGTCGCGACATCCTCGAGGAACGCCGCAACACCCTCATCGCCCAGGCGATGGAAGAGACCGCACCAACGGGCTGAGAACGACGAAACCCGCCTCTACGGGCGGGCTTCGGAAGCTCGGGGGGTGGGACTCGAACCCACAACCACTCGATTAACAGTCGAGAGCTCTGCCATTGAGCTACCCCCGATCGGCCACTGCGCTACCCGGCAGAACCAGGCTCTGCTGCTGATCTTACCGGGACATCGGCGATGCCGCTCTCGACTTCAGCGTGGCAGTTCGCGCACAGCACCATGCACTTGCTCGCCTCGGTCCGCGCTGCGGCGAGCGATCGCGTCACGCCCGTCACTCCGAGGGCGAAGCTCTTCGCCGACGGATCGAGGTGGTGGAAGTGCAGCGCCGCGATGCAGCGGTCATAGCCACAGAGCAGACAGGCGCCACCTGCCTCGTCGAGCAGTAGTCGCTTGACGCGCCGTCGCCGGTCGCTGACCTGAGCACTGCGACACTGCGCGCAGCGGTATCCCTTGTCGCGTCGCACGTGACGCGTGATGCCGTGGATTGAGCAGTAGAGCGTCGGCTCGGCCTCACCGGCCTCCGCCGCTCGTCGCGCCGCAGGGCTGTGCTGGCGCGGTTGTGTCTCCAGCCCAAGCTTCGCCAGCCAGTGACGCACGGTGGCCGTGCTGCGCTCGACGGTCTCGGCGATCTCACGGATCGAGTAGTGGGCCGAAACGAGTTGCCGCAGGAGCAGTTCGTCTGGCGGTCCCTTCGCCGCATGGCGCGTCGTATGCGGCGAGGCGAGCCCATGCTTGCTCGCCCAGTAGGACACCTTCGACGGCGAGCACCCGACCTCTCGCGCGATCGCCTCGTACGACGCTCCTGCCTCCAGCTTCCGTGCCAGCCACTCCCGATCCACGACACGAACACTAGTTCGTGTCGTGGACGGAAAGCTACAGCTCGTCGAGCAAAATGGTGTCTCGCTCGATGGCTTCGCGGATTCCTAGCCGCGTGCGCTCAAAGCTGCCCGGGATGTCGTCCAACAGCTCGCTGACGTGGCGGGCATCGAGGCGCGTGTCATCGAATGCCGGATCCTCGGAGTGCTCTTCGTCAGGCTCCATGACCCGATCGTAAGCAAGCCACTACGTCAGGTGAAGGCCCTCCACCAGTTCTGCCGCCCGATCCGCAGGATCGCGCGCCGCGGCCCAGGCCGCCAGCTCGCGCGAACGCGCCCGCAGACCGTCGTCGGCGAGTGCGCGCTGGACGGCGAGGCGGAGGCCGCGGGCGGAGATGAGGCGGCGGGGGAGGCGCATGCCGGCGCCCGACCAGTCGAGGCGGGCGGCGTTCTCGTTCATGTCGCCCGCCGCCGGGCAGGCGACGACGGTGCAGCCGGAGGTCAGGGCGCGCATCAGCGTGCCGTGGCCGGCGTGGCAGATGACGACGTCGCAGTGCGGCATCGTGCGCGAGTAGGAGACCCAGTCGACGAGGCGGGCGTTGGCCGGGACGTCGAAGCCGCCGGTCTCGCCGCGGCGGTTCGTCGAAGCCAGCACCCGCACCGGCAGGTCGGCGAGCCCGGCGAGCGCGGCCCGGAGCATGTGTCCCTCGCGGTCCTGCGCGGTCGACGGCGCGACCAGCACGACCGGCCACGACGGATCGCCCGGGGGAAGCTCGACGTCCCCGAACGGCGGCTCCCACTGCAGCGGCCCCACCACGTGCGTCGCGGGCTCCGGCCCATCCGGACGCGGGTACTCGAGCTGCGGGAACGTCCCGACCAGCGCCAGCTCACGCGAGATCCCGCCATGGACATGACCGAGTGGCGGGAGCCCCAGCCGCGACCGCGTCTCGTTGAGCTCTGCGCGCCCCAGCTCCAGCCCCCGCGCGACCAGCGGGTCGAACGCGTCCCACAGCCGGCGCCCCGCCGCCGTCCGCGGCAGCCGCGCCCCCACGGAGTACAGCGGGAACCCGGGCGCGCCGCGCGGGTCCACGTGCGGGATCACCGTCGCGCACGGCACGCCCTCCAGCTCGGCGGCGAGCATCGGCGCGAGCGTCAGGATGTCGCTGACGACGACATCCGGTCGCTCGGCGCGCACCAGCTCGCGCGTCACCGAGGTCGCTCGCCGCACCGCCTCGTAGGGCTTCAGCGGCCGCTCCTGCGTCGGGAAGACGTGGTACTCCGGCGCCGGGGCGAAGCGCAGCCCCTCGCGCTCGATGTCCTCCTGCCAGCGCGTCCAGGTCTCAACCACCACGTCGTGGCCGCGCGCCCGCAGCGCCCGGCCCAGGGCGATGATCGGGAACGCGTGGCCCGCGTCCCCGAACGCGCCCAGCAGCGCCCTCAGATCACGTCCTCCGCCAGCTCGGCGACCAGCCGCAGCTGCTTGATGCGCTCGTCGCGCGTCCACGCCATCGGGGAGACGCCGAGCGTCCCGACGCCCGCGTCGGCGTAGGCGCGCAGTCGCTCGCGCACCCGATCGGCCGGACCGACCAAGGACACCAGGTCGATCAGCTCGGTCGGCAGCGCCGCGGCGGCCTCCTCCTTGCGACCCTCCAGGTACAGGTCCTGCACCTTCTTGGCCGCGTCCTCGAACCCGTAGCGCTGCACGAGCGTGTTGTAGAAGTTCTTCTCGCGCGAGCCCATGCCGCCGATGTACAGGGCCATGAACGGGCGCATCGCGTCGCGCGCGCCGTCGACGTCGTCCTCGGTGATGTTCACGTTGACCGTCGGCGCGATGTCGAAGCCGTCGAGCGTGCGACCGGCCCGCGCAGCGCCCTCCTCGAGCGTCTTGCGCAGCATCGGCAGGTGCTCGGGGGAGAGCAGCGTCGGCATCCAGCCGTCGGCGACCTCGCCGGCCAAGGCGGTGTTCTTGGGCCCGATCGCCGCGAGGTAGATCGGCATCCGCTCCTGCACGGGCGCGATCGTCAGCTTCAGCGCCTTGCCCGGGCCGTCGGGCAGCGGTAGCTCGATCGTCTCGCCGTGGTACTCCAGGCGCTCGCGCGCCAGCGCCATCCGCAGCACCTCGATGTACTCGCGCGTGCGCTGGATCTGCTTGCCGAAGCGCACGCCGTGCCAGCCCTCGGAGACCTGCGGGCCCGACGAGCCGATCCCCAGCAGCATGCGGCCGTCGGAGAGCTGGTCGATCGTCGCCGCGGTCATCGCGGTCATCGCCGCGCTGCGGCCGGGCATCTGGAAGATCCCCGAGCCGAGCTTGATCGTCGTCGTCTGGCCGGCGAGCCAGGCGAGGATCGTCGCCGCGTCCGAGCCGTAGGCCTCCGCGGTCCAGACGCTGTCGTAGCCGAGCCGCTCGGCCTCCTGGACGATCGCGAGCTGGTCGGCGCTCGTCAGCCCGAGACCCCAGTAGCCGATGTGGACACCCAGCTTCATTGCAACGTTCCTTTCAACAGGAGGACTTGGCCTTGGCGTCGCGAGCGCCAGGGCGTAGCCTGAGGGCCGCACACCCTATGCGAGCACGGAACCACACGCCGATCGACGACCTGCGCCTTGCCATCGACTGCCTGCCGATGCGCACGCGCGAGGCGATGCTCGAAGGCATTCGCGCCAACGAGATCATCGTCGGCGCCTACAGCGACCGCGCCGGCGGGGTCTGCCCGATGCTCGCCGCGCACCGCCACGGCGGCCGCACGAGCTTCATCTCGTTCGCGCACGCGTGGGATCGCTTCTCCGGCGCCAAGCGCGCGCGCCGTGCCTCGGCCCGCGAGCTGCGCGTGCTGGAAGACCAACTCGAGGCGTCGATCCTGAGCGAGACCGACCTCGGCGCCGCGATCGCCGAGCACCAGGCGATCGCCCGCGACCGCCGGGCGCGCGAGGCGCGCCGGACCGGCCGCGGCTGGCTGACCGACCGCCGCGCCGATGCCGACGCCGAGCGCGCGCTCAGCGAAGCGCGAGCGGCGCCGGCAGCTCGTCGAGCGCTGACGCGCGCCATCAATCCCCGGTCGGATGAACTGGATCTCGGGGATGATGCAGGCGGGGGAGAGCTTGAGCAGCAGCCGCACCGCCTCGGCGATGTCGTCGGGCGTGATCATGTCGGCGGCCGGAACCGACTGCTTGACGAACTCGGTCATCGGCGTGTCGACGAAGCCCGGGCACAAGGCGGTGGACTTGATGCCCTCGCCCGAGAGCTCCTTGTGCATGGCCTCGGTGAAGTTCACCACCGCGCCCTTGGTCGCCGAGTAGACCGACAGCCACGGCTGGCCGCGCTTGCCCGCGATCGAGGCGGTGTTGATCACGAGCGCCGTCCCGTGATCCTGGGCCGCGGCGCGCAGGAGGTCGACGGTCTCGCGGTAGAAGAGGATGATCGAGCGCAGGTTGACGCCGAGCTGCATGTCGAGCTTCTTGGTGTCGATCTCGGCGACCTGCGCGCCGATGCCGACGCCCGCGTTGTTGACCAGGACGTCGAGGCGCCCGTAGCGCTCGCGGTGGGCGGCGACGACGGCCTTGACGCCCTCCTCGTCGCCGAGCGGCCCGGCGACGGTCTCGACGTCGTAGCCCTTCTCACGCAGGCCGGCCGCGGCGGCCTCGAGCTTCTCCGGACGGCGCGCGGCGATCGTCAGCGCATAGCCCTCCTGACCGAGGACGTCGGCGATCGCCAGCCCGATCCCGCTCGATGCCCCGGTCACGATCGCTGCACGCTGCTCCGACACGGCTCGCTCCTCCATCTCCGCTTAACACGACTCCGACGCGTGGTATCCAATCAGCCCACTAGCCTTCCCGGCGCCTATGCCTCGCGTGACGTGGTCCTCCTCCCGCCTGCTCCTGTTGCTGCTCGCCTTGTCGATACCGCTGATGGTCGTCGCGGGCTGCGGCGCCGGCGACGACGGCGGCGACTCGAACGCCAACACCCCCGCGCAGCCCGAGCCGGTGGCCAAGCGCGAGAACTTCCCGCCGACGCAGGGCCGCACGCTGCCCGACATCATCGGCAACCTGCCGACCGGCCCCGTGCTCGCGCCGAGCGTCTCGGTGCTGGACAAGGGCTCGAACCGCGTCGGCTTCGCGCTCTTCGACACCGCGGGCAAGCAGCTCTCCGGCGCCGACGTTGCGCTGTATGTCGGCAACACCGACGGCTCGGCCGCGCACGGTCCGTACACCGCGCGCAGCGAGTCGCTGAAGGTCTCCCCGCAGTTCGAGAGCAAGCAGACGGCGACCGACCCGAACTCGGCACGCGGGGTCTACGTGGCCGATGTGCCGTTCAAGCGCAACGGGAAGTTCGCAGTGCTCGCGATCGCGCAGCTCGACGGGCGGCTCGTGGCGACGAGCCCGATCTCCGTCCAGGTCGGCGGCAGGAAGATCACGCCTCCCGCCGTGGGGCAGAAGGCGCCGGTGATCCACACGCTGACGCCCGCCGACGTCGCGGGCAACCTGGCGAAGATCGACACGCGCACCCCGCCGGCGCCGTCGCTGTTGAAGGACGACTTCGCCGACGTGGTCGGCAAGAAGCCGGTGGTCATCACCTTCGCGACGCCGCAGCTGTGTCAGAGCCGCGTCTGCGGGCCGGTCGTCGACGTCGTCGACGAGGTCCAGGCCAAGGTGGGCGACAAGGTGTCGTTCATCCACCAAGAGGTCTACCAGGACAACGACATCAACAAGGGCCTCCGTGCGCAGCTGCAGACCTACAAGCTGCAGACCGAGCCGTGGACCTTCGTGATCGACCGCAACGGCATCATCTCGACGCGCTTCGAGGGCGCGTTCTCCGCGGATGAGCTGGAGCGCGCGGTGGCGAAGGTGGCCGGGGCGAGCTGAGGCTCAGCCCGTCGCGAGCCGCGGCAGCTCGATCGCCGGGCAGCGGTCCATGACGACGCGCAGCCCGGCGTGCCGCGCGCGCTTGGCCGCCTCGCGGTCGATCACCCCGAGCTGGAGCCAGACGCCCTTGGCGCCGATCGCGATCGCCTCGTCGACATGGGCGCCCGCGGCCTCGGAGCGGCGGAAGATGTCGACGACGTCGACCTGGAGGTCTTGCGGGATGTCCGAGACCGTCGGGTAGCACGGCTCGCCGAGGATCTCTGACGCGGTCGGGTTGACGGGCACGATCGTGAACCCGCGGTGCTGCAGCATCGCGGCGATCCGGTGAGAGTCCCGCGCCGGATCCGGCGAGCACCCGACGATCGCCCAGGTCCGCGTCGTGGTCAGCAGGGTGTGGATGTCGTCATCCATGACAGGTGAGGCTCGAGGGCACATTGCCATGCCTACCCGCCGTGTCCCCATTAAGATCGCGCCGGACGGGCCGGTAGCTCAAATGGTAGAGCCGCGGACTCATAATCCGCCCGATGGAGGTTCGACTCCTCCCCGGCCCATCTCCTCAGAAGAGCCGCAGCACTTCCCAGCGCGCACCGACCGGTGGGGTGACAGGCGACGGCGGCCGTCGGCGTCGGCGCACCCGGGGCAGGCGGGGCGTGTGGAAGAGCGCGATGCGGTGCGGGTCGTCGAGCCACTCGAGGTGGGCGATCTCGTCAGGCGACCAGGAGCGGGTCGGCAGCGTGCGGCGCCAGACGTGGGACGGGCTCAGGCGCTGGGCACGGCGCTGGAACGCGGTGGTCGCCTCGGCATCCAGGACCCGGTCCTCGCGATACCAGCGCATCGGCACGCGCCAGCCGTGTGGGTTGGGCGACAGCGCGTCGGGCGCGCCGAGCACGGTTGCCAGCAGCGTGTCGGTCCAGCCACGCTGGCGCTTGAGATCGCCGGCCCTGATGAGTCGGTGCGTGAGAGCGCCGTCCACGCTGTCAACGGTAGTCCACGAGAACGCACGACGGCCGCCCGAAGGCGGCCGTCATGGAGCGGATGCGGCAGGAGAGCCGCGCGGGAAGTGCTAGGACTTGATGAAGCCCGTGCCCGTCACGATCTTCAGCACGGCCTTCTCGCTGCGGGCCGGGTTGAAGGAGTTGGGGGCGGGGGAGTCGGTGCCGCCGAACTTGTACTTCAACAGCGCCGCGACCCAGGCGGCGTGGTTGGCCTCGACGGAGTGGATGGCCAGGGCGGCGTTGAGGATCGGCAGCTGCTTGATGTACGGGCCGGCGCCGGCGTAGGCCGACACGCCGACGGGCTCGACCGTCGCGGCGGTCTTCAGGAAGGTCGCCTGGTCGGTGACCGCGGCACCGAAGTCGAAGGTCGGCGACTTGACCGCGGCCTTGCCGAGCGCCTTCTTGAGCGCGGCGACGTGCGCTGCCTCGTGGGCGGCGACCGTCTTGGCGAAGTCCAGGGCGTCGGGGTCGGTGATCGCACCGCCGTCGACGGCCGCCTTGTAGAACGCCGCCTCGAGGTACTCGAGCGTCAGCGCGTAGTTGGCGATCTTGGCGTCGTTGGCCGCCGACTTCTTCTTGGAGAACGTGATGCCGGCCGCCTGGGCGGGCGACATCATGCCGTTGAAGAGGATGCCGCCGGCGACGAACCCGGCGCCCGCGATGCCCGTGCGGCGCAGCACGTCGCGTCGCGTGCCGTCCATGTCCAGCGCGCCGGCCTCGTCGGCCAACTCGCGCAGCGCCCCGCTGTGATCGATCTGCTCAAGGCTGATGTGGGAGGTCATGTGGGCCCTTAGCGCGGCGGACCGGCGATCGGATCACCGCCGACGCGCCAACCGTGCGATCGGCCCGCTCAGGCGACGAGCTCGCGGGCTGCGCCGGTCGCCGGCGAGCTGACGCGCACCGGCACGGCCATCGGCTCACAGCCGGCGGCGGCGCGGGAGTCGTGCTGCAGCGTCCGACGCAGGCGCCCGAAGGCGACCGTGCCCGCCAGCGCGGGGATGCCGAGCTGGAACGCGCGGTAGGCCAGCACCGCCGCGGTCGCCGAGGCCAGCGGCGTGCCGTAGAGCGCCAGCGCCGCGACCAGCCCGCCGTCGGTCCCGCCGACCCCGCCGGGCAGCGGGACGAGGCCGCCGAGCTGGCCGATGACGTAGGCCATCAGGAAGTTCCCGGCCGTCGGCGCGTGGCCGAAGGCGTGGAAGGCGGCGATCAGCGCCGCCATGTCGCAGATCAGATAGCCGGCGGCGCCGCCGATGACCGACGGGCGTCCGGAGCGCAGCAGAGCGCCCGCGTCGCGCACGCCCTCGGCGACGGTCGCACCGCTCTGGGCCAGACGGAAGCGCACCCGCGCCAGGCGCGTCGCGCTCGCGTCCGCCACCTCGTCGTCGCCAGGCTGCTCCGGCAGGATTCGCGGGAGCGCCAGCACCGTCGCGATGACGATCAGCGCCAGCCCCGCCGGAACGGCGGCCAACGCGAGGTTGCCGGTCCCGGGCAGCAGGCCGGTCGCCAGTCCCAGCCCGGCCAGCACCGCGACCACGAAGTTCACCGAGCTGGTGATCAGGAAGAACGCCACGCTGCGCCGGGCGATGTGGCCGGCCGACATGCCCGCGCGGTTGAGCGCCCATGCGCCGAGCGCGAGGCCGCCGGCGCCGCCGGCCGGCAGGAGCACGTTGGCGGCCTGCTCCGAGAGCCCGACCTGCGCGCTGAAGCCCCACGGCATCTTCTGGCAGAACACGCCGCGGAAGACCACGACGAACGAGACGACCGAGCCGACCTCCAGGGCCAGTGCCACCGCGACCCAGCCCGGCCGCGCGTCGGAGAAGCGCTCGCGAACGTCGCTCAGGCCCGGGAGCGTGGCGAGCAGCAGACCACCGACGATCAGGACCAGCGCGATCTGGGCCAGCCGCGAGGCGAGATGTCGAGGGGAGAGGGCGTCCGGCACGCTTGCGCACACAATAGTTGTTGACACAACGAAATGTCAACGAACGATGCTGTTCGCAAACCGACTCGACCATTTCATCGACGCCGCGCCCGGCCGATCGTCCTGGGGAGCATGCAAGCGGTCTCTGCCACCCGCGTGGTTCGCGGTCTCGAGTCGATCATCGACGCGGTGGCCGGCGTCCTGGCCGAGCAGTCGCTGGACGCCACGCTGCAGTCGATGGCCCGGGCGCTGCGAGGGATCGTCCCCTACACGAGCCTGGCGATCTACGAGGTCGACGCCGAGCGCCAGCTCCTGATCCCGGTCTTCGCCGAAGGCCAGTTCGTCGAGGAGACGCTGGCCGATCCGCCGAGGCTCAACGACTCGATCACCGGCAAGGTCGTGCGATCGCGCCAGATCGTGCACCTCGAGCCCGGCCATCCCTGGTTCGGCCGCTACATCATCGCCGACACGCCACAGGACCTGGAGGCGATCGTCTTCTGCCCGCTGATCGTCGCCGACCGCGTGATCGGCACGCTCAACGTGTGGCGCGAGGACTCGGCGCCCGAGCTGGCCGGGACGATCCCGACCTTCTCACCCGAAGAGGCGCAGCTCATCAAGCGCTTCGCCAGCCTCGCGGCCTTGGCCTATGACAACGCGCGGCGCCGCGAGCTGCTCTCCGCGCAAGCCCGGACCGACGAGCTGACCGGCCTCTTCAACCGCCGCCACTTCCACGAGCGGCTGGCCGCCGAGCTGGCCCGCGCGCAGCGCGACGTGACCTCCGTGGGCCTGGTGCTGCTCGACGTCGACGACTTCAAGCGCGTCAACGACGTGCATGGCCACCCGGTCGGCGATCAGGTGCTCGTGGCCTTCGGCGAGGTCCTCGCGGCCCACGTCCGCGCCGGCGACGTCGTCTGCCGCACCGGCGGCGAGGAGTTCGGCGTCATCCTGCCCAACGCCGACGAGCGCGAGGCCGCGCACTGCGCCGACCGCCTCGTCTGCGCCGTGCGCGACGCCACCTGGTCGATCGCCGGGCCGATGACCGCGTCGGCCGGTGTGGCCGTCGCCCCGGATCATGCTGGGACCGTCGCGACGCTCTTCAAGGCGGCCGACGAGTGCCTCCTGACGGCGAAGGCCAAGGGCAAGGACCGTGTCGTCCTGAAGGGCGTCCCTCAGCGTGGCTAGCCGGTCCGTGCCGGGCAAGGACCGCGTGGTCCTGCGCGCTCAGGTGCGCTGACCGCGAATCCGGGCGCGCGCCTCCTCCGGCTCCATGCCGGTGGTGCGCATCAGGTCGGCCGCCGTCGAGCGCACCTGCCCGACGATCACGCTCACCGACAGGTTGGTGGTCTGCTCGAGCACGGCGCTGGCATGGCGTGCGGCCTCGACGGCGGGCCCGATGACAGCATCGACGCGGCGTGGATCCTCCAGCCACGGCGCCAGCGCGAGCACTGCCTGACGTAGCTCACCCAGCGCGTCGGCGACCGCCGGCGGCACGCGGTCGCCGGTGTCGATCGCCCGCAGCACGCCGCGGGCCAAGACGCGGACGTTGCGCACCGCGAGGTCGATCTGGCCGCCGCCCTCGCTGTAGATCGCCATCGGCCCGCGCTGCACCCGCCGCGCCGGCGCAGCGGTGGCGGTCTCGCGCCCGATCGTCAGCGCCTCCAGGAACCGCTGGGTGGAGGCGTCGATGTCGCGCGCGCGGCGCAGCGCGGCGACCGCTCGGTCGCGATCGCGGTCGGTCAAGGCGCCCGCGATGTCGTCGAGCACCGCGGCCAGCTCGTCCAGGACCGGTGCTGCCTCGCGCCGGACCAAGGCCATGGGGTCGATCGGCGCGATGACGAAGTTCAGCAGCAGCGCCACCCCGCAGCCGATCAGGGCGTCGGCCGCGCGCGTGAACGACAGGCCGTCGGTCGGCGGCTGCAGCGTCACGACGAGGATCGCCGACACCGCCGCCTGGGTGACCAGCAGCGGGCCGCCGCCGAGGAAGACCGCGGTCGCCGTGGCCAGGAAGACGATCCCGATCAGCTGGAAGGTGCCCGAGCCGAGCTCGAGGACCAGCACGTCGGCCAGCGCGATCCCCAGCGGCACGCCGAGCGACAGCTCGATCGCGCGATTCAGCCGGGACCCAACCGTCAGACCCAGGGTGATGATCGCCGCAACCGGTGCGAAGAACGCGCCCTGCTCGCCGACGAGCTTGGTCGCGATGTACCACGCCGCCCCCGCGGCGATCGCGCCCATGAGCAGCGTGGGGGCGAGCCGTCGCAGCCGTGCGACGCGGGCCTGCCACGTGACCCGCGACCGCTCGGCGGCCGCCTCGATGACCTCGCGTCCGCTCACGTCTGCGCTGTACCCAACCAGAGCCCGAAGACCGATCGGGGGCATTTTTGGAGGACTCCACCTCTGGAGCGTCGAAAGACCGGTCGCCCATGAAGAGGACGTCCGCGACCATCACCGCCCCGCCGCACGAGGCGCGTGGCCACCAGACACTTTCCGCCTACATCCAGGCGCGATTCGACGAGTTCTCGCGCTCCCAGAAGGATGTCGCGCAGTACATCGTCGATCACCTGGACGAGGTCGCGTTCCAGACGGCGGAGGAGCTTGCGCGCCGCGCGAACACCTCCAGCTCGACGGTCGTGCGCTTCTCGCAGGCGCTGGGCTTCGAGGGCTTCCCCGAGCTCCAGCACTCCGCGCGGGAGGAGTACCGACGCAAGGTCGCCTCCGGCCAGGTCGGAGGCGCGGCGACGACATCGCCCGAGCCGCTCTTCTCGCTCGACCAGAACGAGTTCGAGACCGCGATCGCCGCCGATTATCAGAACGTCGAGGAGACGGCGCGACGCGTCTCGCGCTCGGATGTGGAGGCCGCGATCGACGCGATCGTCTCCGCCGACCGCGTCCTGGTCTGCGGGACCGACCAGATGGCCTTCTTCGCGTCTTACTTCCGCCACCTCTTGATGTTGTTGGACCTGCGCGCCGAGATCGTCGCCTCACCGTCGCAGGAGGCGCTCAGCCGCCTCGGGCGCATCGACGAGCGCACGCTCGTGATCGGGCTGTCGGCCGGTCGTCCGCACCCGCTGGTCGTGCGGGCGATGAAGCTCGCGCGTCACCGCAAGGCGCCGACGCTCGCGGTCGTCGACGCGACGCTGTCCGAGGTGGCCAAACTCGCCCAGACCACGTTGTACTACTCGAGCAACTCACCCGCCTACGTGCGCTCGCACACGGCGCTGCTGTCCACGATCCAGGCCCTGGCGTACGGCGTGTACAGCCGTGATGCCGACCAATACGCCGATCGGATCAAGGCCTTCAGGCTGAAGTAGGTCGGGAAGTAGGACCCGCCCGCCCGGCTCTATCATGGGTCGCCAGATGCGAGACGAAGCAACGTTCCGAGTCAAGGCCGGTCTGGCCGAGATGCTCAAGGGCGGCGTCATCATGGATGTCGTCGATGCCGAGCAGGCCAAGGTCGCCGAGGATGCCGGCGCTGCGGCGGTGATGGCGCTGGAGCGCGTGCCGTCAGACATCCGTCGCGACGGTGGGGTGGCGCGCATGAGCGACCCCGCGATGATCAAGGGCATCCAGGAGGCCGTGACGATTCCGGTCATGGCCAAGGCGCGGATCGGGCACTTTGCCGAGGCGCAGGTGCTGGAGGCCCTGGAGGTCGATTACATCGACGAGTCCGAGGTCTTGACGCCGGCCGATGAGGCCCATCACATCGACAAGTGGGCGTTCCGGATCCCGTTCGTCTGTGGTGCCACCAACTTGGGTGAGGCGTTGCGGCGCATCGGTGAGGGTGCGGCGATGATCCGCTCCAAGGGCGAGGCCGGCACCGGCGACGTCGTCGAGGCCGTCCGTCACATGCGCTCGATCACCGGCGAGATCCGGCGGCTGGGGACGTTGGACGAGACCGAGCTGTTCGTCGCGGCCAAGGAGCTGCAGGCGCCCTACGACATCGTGCGCGGCGTCGCCCAGAACGGCAAGTTGCCGGTGCCGTTGTTCAGCGCGGGTGGGATCGCGACCCCGGCGGACGCCTCGTTGATGATGCAGTTGGGCGCCGAGTCGGTCTTCGTCGGCTCGGGGATCTTCAAGTCCTCCAATCCGGAGGCGATGGCCCGCGCGGTCGTCGAGGCCACGACGCACTACGCCGACGCCGAGCGCGTCGCGGCGGCCTCGACCGGTTTGGGTGCGGCGATGGCCTCGCTGGAGGCGCGCAAGCTCGACGAGTCCCAAGTCCTCGCGAATCGCGGTTGGTAGCTGTGGGCGTCGCCACCTACGGGCGCTCGCGATTTGCCACCATCCGCGGCTGGTAGGGCGAAGGGCTTGGCTCCGCTCGTCGGCGTCCTGGCGCTCCAGGGCGGGTTCGACGCGCACATGAAGATGCTGCGCGACCTCGGCGCCGACGTGCGCGAGGTCCGCGTGCCGGCCGATCTTGATGGCCTCGACGGGTTGGTCATGCCCGGCGGCGAGTCGACGACGATGACGCTCGGGATCGCGCGCGAGGGGCTGGCCGAGCCGCTGGGCGAGCTCGTGCGCTCCGGCGTCCCGGTCCTCGGCACCTGCGCCGGGCTGATCATGCTCGACCGCGACCACCTCGGCCTCATGGACATCGTCGCCCGCCGCAACGCGTTCGGGCGTCAGATCCGCTCGTTCGAGGCCGACCTCGACTTCCCCGACCTCGACGAGCCGGTCCACGCCGTCTTCATCCGCGCGCCGTGGATCGAGGAGCACGGCGACGGGGTCGAGATCCTCGCCTCCGTCGACGGCCATCACGTCGCGGCACGCGAGGGCGCGATCACCGTCGTCGCGTTCCACCCTGAGTTGAGCGGCGAGCGCCGCCTCCACGCGCAGTTCCTCGAGCGCGTCCGCGCCCACGTGGCCTGAGCTTCACGGGGCGTTGCGCCCCTGCCGGTCAGGGCGTGCTGGTGGCGGTGTCCGGGGTGGTCGTGTCGGTGCCGGTCGGCGCCTCGGCGGTTGCCGTACCCGTGGTGGCGGGTGCAGCCGAGGACGCCGTCGGGGTGGCGGTTGCGGGCTTGACCACCTTGAGGCGGATCGGCAGCGGGGTCGTCACCGGCGCTTGCACGCGCGGGGCGAGCGGCTTGGAGATCGTCGCGGCGCCGTCGTCGCCGTCGAAGAACCCGGCCAGCGCGGCTGCGCCCGCGGCAAGCGCGAGGACGAGCAGCAGCGGCAGCAGGACGACGAGCGGACGTGGGCCGCCGCTGCGGCGCGTATGGCCGCCGGTCAACAGCGGCGCCTCGGCGACGGGCTCGACGGGCTCCGGCCCGAGGGTCGCGTCCGGCAGCTCGTGATCCCACTCGGTGGTCTCACCGAAGTCCTCGTCGTCGGCGAGTTCGTCTTCGTCCTCGGCGACCGCGTCCTGCTCGGCCTCAGGCCCGGACTCCTCCGGCTCTTCCTCGACCGGGGTCGGCACGACGACCGCGATCGGCACCTCGTCGTCGAGGTCGGGCAGATGCGGGAACGCGCCGTCCAAGGCGGGACCGGCGGGCGTGCCGGCGGCCGGGGCGGGGGCGACCTCATGGCCGTGCTCGGGGACGGCGCGCAGGGCTTCCAGCAGCACCGACGAGGTGTCCGTTCCGAGCGTGTCGACCGGCGGGTCCTGATAGGCCAGCTCGGCGCGGCGGAAGATCTCGGCCAGCGCGTTGCAGCGCTCGCAGCGATCGAGGTGGCGGGCGATGCGCTCGAGGTCGGCGGAGCCCAGCGCGCCGTTCGCGCGCGCGGCGAGCATCGTCGGCACGTGCACGCACGTCTCGGTCCCGCGGCTGCGCAGCTTGCCGTGGGGCGGCGGGCCCGACGGCTGACGCGCCATCGACGCCGCGGCGTGGCGGGTGGCCCCTCGCAGCAGCGCCTCGGGGTCGAGGCTCTTGAGGTCCTGCGCGTCGCGCACCGCGGCGCGGAAGCGCGCGAACGCCTCGGCGGCGGCACGATCGGCGGCCTGCGGGCCGCAGACCTGGGTGCAGAACGCGATGACCGCCGGCCCGCGGCGATCCACCAGCGCCTGCAGCGCGGCGGGGTCGCCGGCGCGCACGCCCTGCGGTGTCACGCCTTTCTCCGACGAGGCCTCCATCGCCGCGGAGCCTAGACGGCCGTCCAGCGGCACGTAGTCCAATCCCTCGGTCACAGCCATCCCTTGTCCTCCGCCACTCGCACCGCTTCGGCCCGTGAGTGGGCCCCTAGCTTCTGCATCGCACTCGACAGGTAGTTGCGCACCGTCCCTGCGGACAGGTGCAGGCGCCCTGCGAGGTCCATCACGGGCTCGCCGCCACGCGCGGCCCCGAGCACCTCGGTCTCGCGCGGCGTCAACGGGCTCTCACCCTCGGCCAGCGCGGCCGCGGCGAGCGCCGGGTCCAGCACGCGGTCGCCGGCCATCACACGCCGGATCGCGGTCGCCAGCTCGGTGGCCGGCGCGTCCTTGAGGACGAAGCCGCGGGCGCCGCTCTCCATCGCCCGGCGCAGGTAGCCCGGGCGGCCGAAGGTGGTGAGGATGACGACGCGCACATCAGGCAGGACGTCGGCCAGTTGCGCGGCGGCGCTGAGGCCGTCGCCGCCGGGCATCTCGATGTCCAGCAGCGCGACATCGGGCGCGGCGTCGCGGGCGGCGGGCAGCACCTCGTCGCCACGCGCGACCTGGGCGACGACGTCGAGGTCGCCCTCCAGCGTCAGCAGCGAGGCGAGCGCGCCGCGCACCATGGCCTGGTCCTCGGCGATCAGCACGCGGATCACGAGACGGCCTCCAGCGGCACGGTGACCGCCAGGCGGAAGCCGCCGCCGGCGTTGGGCGCGGCGTCCATGCGGCCACGCACGCGGGCGACACGCTCCGCGAGCCCGGCGAGGCCCGTGCCATCGCCGTCGGTGGCCTCGTCGCCGCCACAGCCGTCGTCGATCAGTTCGAGCTCGGCATCGCGCGCACCGACCGCGACGCTGATACGCACGTGGCCGGCCTCGCTGTGGCGCAGGACGTTGGTCGTGCCCTCACGGACGGCCCAGGCCAGAACGGCCTCGGCGTCCGGTGGCAGCTCGACGATGGGCGCGGGCGCGGCGTCGACCTCGATCCCGGCGGCGACCAGCGTCGAGCGCGCGCCGGCCAGCTCGGCCGACAGCAGCGGGCGCCGGTATCCGGCGACGGCCTCACGGACCTCCGAGAGCGCGCGGCGCGAGACGGCCTCGATGTCACGCACGTGCTCGGCGGCCTGCTCGGGGTGGTCGTCGATCAGCCGCGAGGCCAGCTCGCTCTTGAGCGCGACGACCGACAGCGAGTGGCCGAGGAGGTCGTGGAGGTCGCGCGCGAAGCGCAGGCGCTCGTCGGCGACGGCGAGGCGGCCGATCTCGCCGCGGGCGGCGCCCAGCTGGAGGTTGACGATGCGCAGGCGGCGGAAGCCGCCGGTGAGCATCCCGACGCCGAGCGTGACGATGAAGAGCGAGATGATCGCGCCACCGTGAGGGTCGCTGAGCGCCTCGGTGCCCGCTGCGGCGCCGCCGAGGACGAAGAGCGCCGGGATCGCGTAGCGGCGATCGATGCGCAGGCCGGTCGCGGCCGCCACGAAGCACCAGAGGCCCGACCAGTCGGCCTTGCCGATCGCCGCGAGCCCGGCGGCAACCGCCGCGAGCGCCAAGATGCGGGGGAGCGCACCGGCGTCCTCGTCGCCCGTGCGGTCCTCGATCTTCCAGCCGCCGAGCATCGTGCGCCAGTAGAGGGCGACGAAGCCCACGAAGCCGGCGAGGCTCAGAACGAGCAGGATGCCGGAGAGCTTGTCGACCGCGTCGATCGCCGGTCCGACGATGAAGATCAGCGAGATCATCATCGCCCACTGGCCACGGCGAGGGACGACGAGCAGTCCCTCGTCCGGTGGGCAGGGCTGGGTGCTCACACCGAAAGGGTGTCGGGTGCGGGAAGCGACATGGACGGATGGTCCCCCTCCGGGCCGCCGGTGGGAAGTGCGGGGTGTCCGCACTTGGGCATGACATCCGTCACCTACGGGAGGCGGACGGCGCTGCGCACGACGGACTTGATCTGGGCGATGGGTGTGGCCGGACCGGTGCCGCCGGGGCGGGCGGTCCAGATCGCGACGGGTGCCCCGGCGCGCGGGTCGGTGGCGAGACGGACCTCGTGGGCGGCCTCGGCGGGGCTGACGTCCTCGACCGCGCTGAAGGCCGCGTCGTCGGGACGCAGCGTGGCGGCGCGGACGATCCCGTCGGAGTTCTGGTCGGGGAGCGGCTGCACCCAGGCGAGCGTGATCCCGCTGCCGGCGGCGAAGGCGACGTCGGTGCCGCGCAGGCCGCCTTGGGCAGGGGCGGCGAACTCGGGCGCGCCGAAGGTCGAGGTGCCGCGGGTGCGGAAGAGGACGGGGCGCGGGCCCTCGGTGGTCGTCGCGGTCGTGGCGAGCGCCCAGCCGCTGTCGGCCTGGACGAGCGCGGGCATGCTCGAGCCGTCGGGCAGGATCGTCTGGGCGGGCAGGAAGCGCCCGCGGCCGACGAGCATCGCGGTGCCCTCCAGCGCGGTCCGGCCGGCGATGCCGACGCGCCGCAGCTGATGGCGGCGCCAGATCAGCCGGACCTGTCCGCGCTGGTCGATCTTGGTGAGCAGGCGCCACTGCGTCCCGCCGTCGGCGCGTGCGACGCGCTGCTGGCTGCCCCAGCTGTGTCCGGGGCGCTTGACGCGGGCCAGGACGTCGCCCTGGCGGACGAAGGCGATGGTCAGGTCGTCGCGCTCGCCGGCCGCGATCGCGACCGTGTCGGCGCGGCCCTTGCCCGAGAGCGTGAACGGCCTGCCGAAGCGGCCGTTGCGGCGCTCGATCGCCCGGACGATCCGGCGCGTGGCGCCGGTGCTCGTCTTGGTGACCTCGATCCAGGCGACGAACACGGTGCCGCGGCTGTTGGCGGCGATCTGGGCCTGGCCGACGACGGGTGCCGTGACGAGCGTCCTGGCGGCGCCGAAGCCGCCGCTGAGCGGCCCGAAGGCGACGTTGAGGCGATAACGGATGGCGCCGGTCGGGCCGGGGCGGCCGGGAATCCCCTGCTGGGCGAGCGCGACCGTCTGCGTGCGGGCGAAGGGCGCCAGGCCGACGAGACCGTCGGGTGCGGGATGCTCGGGCGCGAAGGGCCGCCCGGGCGCGCGGTTGGCCGCGGCCTCGCCGCCGATCGCGTCGTTGCCGACGTTGTCCTGCCACGGCCAGCCGGCCACGAGCGTGCCGTCGAAGCCGGTCGCGGTCATGAGCGGGCCGGCGAAGGTGTGGGGTGCCGAGACGGTCTGGGGCGCCGACCAGGTGGCGGCGCCGGCAGCCGGCACGGCGAGGGCGCTGCAGACCAGGGCGAGAGGGAGGAGGACGCGACGCATGTACACCGTCAACGTAGGCGGCCCGTCGGAGGTTGCGGCGCCGGACCGCCCGTCATACTCGGACGACGATGCGCATCGCGATCGCAGCCGACGAGCGGACCGGCGTCGCCGACGCGCTAGGCCGCACGCTGGGTCGATCGCCGGGCCATTTGGGACGCGTGCGGTGGCCGACCTCGGTCGGAGCGGACCGCTGAGCGCCGCACCCGTGCTGATCGACGCGCGTGCCGCCGTGCGGTCAGAGCTCGGTGGGGTCGAGCGCTGGGCGCGCGAGTTGAGCGTGCGGCTGCCCGCGCTGGACCCGGAGCGCTACGCCGTGGCGCGGCCGCCGCGTGCGCTGGCGCACCGCGCGGGCCATGTCTGGGAGCAGGTGGTGCTGCCGGCCTCGCGAGCGGGCCGCGGTGCGCGGGCGATCCTGTGCCCGGCCAACCTCGCGCCGTTGGCGGGCCGTCGCAACGTCGTGGTCGTGCATGACGTCGCGCCGCTGCGCGAGCCCGCGTGGTACTCCGATCTCTACGTGCGCTGGCAGCGCGTCGTGCTGCCGCGCGTCGCGAGGCGGGCCGTGCTCGTCCTGACGCCGTCGTCGTTCTCACGTGACGAGGTCATCGCGTTGCTCGGGGTGCCCGCCGATCGCGTGGCGGTCGTGCCCGGCGGCGTCGATGCGCGCTTCACGCCGTCGGCGGATCCGACGCTCGCACGCGCCACGTATGGGCTCACCGAGCGCCCGTACGTCCTGACCGTCGCCAGCCGCACCGCGCGCAAGAACCTCGGCGTCCTCGACCTCGCCGCACGACGGCTGGCCGCACGCGGGGTGGACCTGGTCGCCGCGGGCGGCGATCGGCCGCAGTTCCGCAGCGAGCAGGAGACCGTGGGCGTCCACGCGCTCGGCCATGTCGACGACGCGCTGCTGCCCGGCCTCTACGCGGGTGCCGCGGCGTTCGTCCTGCCGTCGTTGTACGAGGGCTTTGGCCTGACGGTGCTGGAGGCGCTGGCCTCCGGCGTCCCGGTCGTCGCCGCAAACCGCGGTGCGCTGCCGGAGGTCTGCGGGAAGGCCGCCCAGCTCGTGGACCCGACCGACGCCGAGGCAGTTGCCGACGCCCTGGAGCGCGCACTGGACGATCCCGCGCCCTGGCGCGCCGCGGGCCCGCCACGTGCCGCGCCGCTGACCTGGGACGCGACCGCACGTCGCGTCGACACGCTGCTTGGCGAGGTCATCGCATGACGGCGACCGCCGCACGCGTCGTCTCGCTCCAGGTCGGTCGCGCCACCACGCTGCCGTGGCGCGGCAAGCAGGTGCCGTCCGGGTTCCTCAAGGAACCCGTGGACGGACGCGTCACGCTCGGCCCGCTCGGCCTCGACGGCGACGAGCAGGCCGACCTCACGGTCCACGGCGGACCGGACAAGGCGATCTGCTGCTACCCCGCAGAGCACTTCCCGTTCTGGACCGACCTGACCGGCCGTCGCTTCGAGGCAGGTGCGTTCGGCGAGAACCTGACGCTCAGCGGCCTCACCGAGCAGGACGTCTATATCGGCGACACCTACACCTTGGGCAGCGACGGCGTCGTCGTCCAGGTCAGCCAGCCGCGCGGACCGTGCTTCAAGGTGGCCGCGCGTTGGGGCGTCCGGACGCTGCCCAAGGAGATGGCCCACCGCCTCATCTCCGGCTTCTACCTGCGGATGATCGAGCCCGGGACCGTCGCCGCCGGCGACACCATGAACTTGGTCGAGCGCACCAGCGACATCACCGTCGCCGAGGTCATGCGCGTCACCTACCGCGACCGCCACGACCCGCCGGCACTGGCCCGCGTGATGGCCGTGCCAGAGCTCGCCGACCAATGGCGCGCCGCGCTCACCAGCCTCGCCGCCCACAACGCACTTCCACTCACCGACCCCGTCGGCGACGCCTGAGCGATCGCTCAGAGCGACTTGACGAAGAGCACGCGGTCGAAGCCGCCTTGGGTCTCGCGACCGGCCTCGACGTAGCCCAGCCGCGGGTACATGATCAAGTTGTCGGCCATCCGCGCGTGGGTGTGCAGGCGGATCTCGTGCAGTCCGCGGCGACGCGCCTCTTCCTCGGCGAAGGCCAGGAGCGCGCGGCCGTGGCCCTGGCGCTGGCGGTCAGGGGCGACCGCGACGTTGTTGACCACCAAGTGGTCGCCCTCGTCGACGAGGACGATGCTTGCCGCCAACGTCCCTGGCGCATGCTCGTCGTCGACGACGAACTGCTGGCCCAGGGCGATGCGCGCGGCATGGTCGTCATCCATCGGCGCGGGGCGGCGTCCGACCGCCGCGACATGACGGGCGAAGGCGGCCTCCACCAGCGCAGCGACCGCCTCGGCCTCGTCCGGACGCGCGGGTCTCACGACATCTGGAATCGGACGACGCCGTCTTCCTCGACCTCGGCGACGTCGCCGCGCTCGAGCATCAGGTCGATGTGGCCGAGCACCTCCGACAGCGTCAGGTAGGCCTGGGTCACCGCGACGTTGCCCCACATCTTCTGGGCGATCTCGAACGCCGACTTCGGGCCGTCCTGGGCCAGGATCCGCGTGATCTTCACCACGCGCCGCTCGTGGCCGGCGATGCGCTCGTCGATCAGCGCACGATGGTCGGTGACCGGCTCGCCGTGGCCCGAGTAGACGATCTCGAGGTCCATCTCCTGCGTGGCGCGCATCGAGGCCAGGTAGGCGATCAGGGCCTGCGGCCGCGGCCCGGAAGCGTCGCGGCCGAGCGGACGGCTGATCAGCGGGTTGGACGAGATGTGCTTGATGAGGTGGTCGCCGCCGAGCAGCTCGCCGGTCGCCTCGTCGTGAAAGATCGTGTCCGACGGCGAGTGCCCGGGCCGATGGTGCACACGCCAGCTCCGCGCGGCGAACTCCAGGACATCGCCCTCGCTCACCGTCCGCGTGACCTCCACCGACGAGCCCCAGGCACGGAACTGCGCGGTGACGGCGCGCAGCGCGATCCCGATGTCGTGCGGGACGCCGTTGCTGCGCATCAGGCCCTCGGCGAACTCGTCGTCGGCGTCCATCTCGCTGCGGTAGTTCGCCAGCCACGGCGCGAGCGCCTCCAGCGCCACGACCTCGGCGCCTGACCGCTCGGCGATGATCTGGGCCAGCCCGATGTGGTCGATGTGCTGATGGGTGAGGACGATGCGCTCCAGATCCTCGATCCGGCGCCCATGACCGGCCAGCATCGCCTCCAACTCGGTCAGCGAGGTGCCGGAGTTGGGCCCGGTGTCGACCAGGGTGAGCGGGTCGTCCTCGATCAGGTAGCAGTTGACGCGCCCGACCGCGAACGGGGTGGGGACGGGGAGGACATGGATGCTCGGGGCGCTCACGCGCGGATCCGGCCGAGCACCTCGTCGCGCTTGGCCTCCATGTCGGCCTCGCTGACCAAGGACTCCAGGGTCAGGCGCAGCAGCGGCTCGGTGTTGGACGGCCGCACGTTGAAGTGCCAGTCCTCGAAGTCGATGGAGACGCCGTCGACGTGAGTGACGGTCGCGCCCGGCTGCGAGCCGTAGTGCTCCTCCAACTCGGCCATCTTGGCCGGGCCGTCGCTGACCTCGGAGTTGATCTCGCCCGAGATGAAGTACTTGGCCTTGAACGGCTCCAGCAGCTCAGACATCTTCTTGCCCTCGACCGACAGCTTCTCCAGGACCAGCAGCGCCGGCAGCGTGCCGGAGTCCGCGTTGTAGAAGTCGTGGAAGTAGTAGTGGCCGGAGACCTCGCCGCCGAAGATCGCGCCCTCGTCGCGCATCCGCGTCTTGAAGAACGCGTGGCCGACGCGGTTGATGTGCGGGGTGCCGCCGGCAGCCGTCACGGTGTCGGGCACGGCGCGGGAGGCGCGGGCGTCGTAGAGGATGTCGGCGTGTGAGCCGCGCTTGGCCAAGAGGTGCTCGGCGAGGATCGCGGTCAGGAAGTCGCCGTCGACGAAGCGCCCCGTGTCGTCGATGAAGAAGCAGCGGTCGGCGTCGCCGTCCCAGGCGATGCCGAGGTCGGCGCCCTCGGCGACGACCTTGTCCATGATGAACTTTCGGTTCTCCTCCAACAACGGGTTGGGCTCGTGGTCGGGGAAGTTGCCGTCGGGGGTGAAGTAGGTCTCGACGAGGTCGAGGCCGAGTCCGCGCAGGACCGGCCCGGCCATCGGGCCCGCCATGCCGTTGCCGCCGTCGACGACGACCTTCAGCGGCTTGACGTTGGCGGGGTCGATCGTCTTGAGCGCGGCGGCCTGGAACTCCTCGTAGATCTCGACCTCCTCGACGGAGCCGCGCGTCGCGGCACCATCCCCGAGCCCGTCCTCGATCATCCGCCGGATGTCCTGGATGCCCTCGTCACCGCTCAGCGCGATCGAGCCGCGCTTGACGAGCTTGGCGCCGGTGTAGGCCTTGGGGTTGTGCGAGGCGGTGCACATCAGCCCGCCGTCGAGGTCGCGCGAGCCGACCAGGAAGTACAACATCTCGGTGCCGACCTGCCCGGCGTCGATCACGGTCGCACCCTCGGCGACCATGCCGTCGCGGTAGCGCGCGGCCATCTCGGGGGCGCTCAGGCGCATGTCACGGCCGAGGCCGAGGCGCAGCTCCGTCGTCGGCTTGCCCTCCAGCTCGCCGATCACCCGGGCGAACGCGCGTCCGATCTGCTCGGCGGCGTCGGGCCCGAGCTGCTCGCCGTGGATGCCACGGATGTCGTAGGCCTTGAAGATCTCGGCAGGGACGCTCATTGGCCCCAATCCTATGGAGAGCTCAGCCGGAGCGGCGTGCCGAGAAGCGCTCGAAGCGCCGGCAGATGCCGTTGCCGACAGAGGTGCGGTAGTCGTCCTGGCGGGTGAGGCGCACGTTCATCACCCCGTGGCGGATCTTCCCCTCGACCCAGGTGCTGAGGACGTCGACGCCGCCCGCCGGCACCGGGTCGGTGCTGCGGCGCACGTCGTAGAAGCTGCCATCCGTCTCGATCTTGACCCGGATGTGCTCGACGGTGCTCCACCACTCGCGCCAATTGGCGCCGCTGCAGGTCGCCGGCGAGGTGTCGACGCGGATGCGCAGGCTGCGGCCAGACCGCCAGGCGTAGAGCTGCGAGCCGTCGGCGGCGCGTGCCCGAAACGCGGTGGCGCCCTTGACCGACGGGACCTTCGGCAGGCGCGAGCGGCCCTCGGTCTTCTCGGCCTCGGTCGCCTTCTCGGCGGCGCCGGCCGCGGGCGGGAAGACCCGCCGCAGCCCGTACTGGGTGCCGAACATCAGCGCGAACATGATGAGCCCCGGCACGAAGAGGCCCAGCCCGACCCTCAGCGGCCGGGCGTCGCGCAACTGCTCGGCCGTTGGCGGCGCGGCCGGCTCGACGCGCAGCCGGCTCAGCGTGATCGCGGCCTGCGCCGGGTCGGCGGCGGCCAGCGCGATCTCGCTGACCTCGCGGCTCAGCGTCCCGTTCAGCCAGACCTTGACCGGGGTGGCGAGCACCAGGACCAGCGTCGCGCCCGTGGGCCGGACTCCGGCGGGGATCGTCGTCCTGCGACAGACCTCTGCGCCCGGCCCGGTGATGACCTTCGCGATCGTGCCGAGCGGGATCTCCACGGGCTTGCGGAGCTTGGGGTGGTCGATGGTGAGGGTGTCGGCGCCGAGCTCCAGCCGGCCGGCGCGAGAGGAGAAGGCGCTGCGCTGTAGCGGGACGATCGTCGGCTCCATCGTCCCAGGAATCGGCGAATGCGCAGGAGTCTTGAACGTGACGTCCGGACGTGAGCGTCCGCCGTGCGCCATGCTTCCCGCCCGATGGACCAGACCCCTCCGGTCGCGATCCTCTGCGGCGGGCGTGGCACCCGGCTGCAGGAGCACACGCGCACGATCCCCAAGCCGCTCGTCGAGATCGGCGGGCTGCCGATCCTCTGGCACGTCGTCCGGCTCTACGCGCACGCGGGCTTCCGCGAGTTCGTGCTCTGCACCGGCTATCTCGGTGAGCAGATCGAGCAGTTCGTCGCCGGCCACGACGGCTGGCCCGACGGGATCACGGTCACGTGCGTGGAGACCGGCGCCGACACGCCCACGGGTGGGCGGCTGCGCGCTGCGGCGACCCACCTCGACGGCGGCCCGACCTTCTGCGCGACCTACGCCGACGGCGTCGCCGACGTGGACCTCCGTCGGCTGCTCGCCTTCCACGCCGCCCATGACGGCGCGGCGACCATGACGGTCGTCCGGCCCGAGCTGCAGTTCGGCGTGACGGATCTCGACGGCGACGATCGGGTCACCGGCTTTCACGAGAAGCCGCGCAGCGAGCATTGGATCAACGGCGGCTTCTTCGTCTTCGATCGCGCGGTGCTGGAGCGCCTCGGGCCCGACCAGGTGCTGGAGCGTGAGCCCTTGGAGGGCCTGGCCGCCGACGGTCAGCTACGCGCCTTCCGCCACGACGGCTTCTGGGACTGCATGGACACCTACAAGGACGCGGTGCTGCTCAACGACCTCTGGGCGTCGGGCGCACCGCCGTGGAGGACGTGGAGCTGATGGCTGCAAGCGACGGCAGGTCGACCTTCGTCACCGGCGCCTACGGGATGCTCGGCGCGTGGCTGGTCCGCACGCTGCTGGACCGCGGCGAGCGCGTCGTGGTCCTGCGCCGCGACCGTGCGGTCGGGAGCGCGCTGGATGGGGTGGAGGAGCGGTGCCACGTCATCCACGGCGACGTCGCCGACGAGGCGCTGATGGCGCGCGTCGTCGTCGAGGAGGAGGTCGGCACCGTCTTCCACCTCGCGGCCCAGACGATCGTCGGCGCGGCCAACCAGTCGCCCGTCTCGACCTACACCACCAACATCAAGGGGACGTGGTCGGTCCTGGAGGCGGCCCGCCTCGGCGGCGCGCGGCGCGTGGTGGTCGCGGCCTCCGACAAGGCCTACGGCGAGCACGCGGCGCTGCCCTACACCGAGGACATGGCCTTGCAGCCGATGTTCCCCTACGACGTGTCCAAGGCCGCGACCGACCTCATCGCCCGTTCGTACTGGCATACGTTACGGGCTGCCGGTCGCCACGACCCGCTTTGCCAACATCTACGGCGGCGGCGACCTCAACCCGTCACGACTGATCCCGGAGCTGATCGCCGCCGCGCTCGACGGCCGCGCGCCGCGGATCCGCTCGGACGGGACGCCGGAGCGGGACTTCCTCTATGTCGAGGACGCGGTCGCGGCGTATCTGGCGATCGCCGACGCGCTGGATGTCGAGGACGCAGGCGCACGCGGCGAGGCCTTCAACGCCGGCGGCGGACGGCCGGTGAGCGTTCGCGAGGTGGTCGACACGCTGGGACGCGTCGTCGGCCGTCCGCTGGAGGCCGTCTACGACCCGACGCGCACGACGCCCGGCGAGATCTCGCGCCAGTACGTGTCGGTCGAGAAGATCGAGCGCGTCTGCGGATGGCGCCCGGCGGTGGACCTTGAGGAAGGCCTGGCGCGGACGCTGGAGTGGTACCGGGCGCGACGCGGGTCGTAGCGCGCTACGCCACGCCGCGTGCCCGCGGGCGCGGCTTCCAGGCCGCCCGCGACGTGTGCAGCCGCGGCACCATCAGCCGCGCGCGATCGCTCGGCTCGCGCGCCCAGCGCTCGAACTGCGCCGCCGGCATCGGCCGCGCCAGCCCGAAGCCCTGGGCGACATCGCAGCCCAGCTCCGCCAGCCGCTGCCAGACCTGCGGCGTCTCGACGCCCTCGGCCACGACGCGCAGACCGAGCGCACGACCCAGGCCCACGACCGAGCCGACGATCGCCGCGTCCTGCGGGTCGTCGACCATCCCCAGCACGAACGAGCGATCCAGCTTGAGCTCGTCCGCCGGCACGTTCTTGAGCTGCTCCAGCGACGACTGACCGGTCCCGAAGTCATCCACCGAGATCTCGACGCCCGACGCCTTGATCCGCTCCAGGATCGCGATCGCCCGCGAGGTGTCGCGCATCACCGCGTCCTCGGTGACCTCGACACAGAGGTTGTCCGGGGTCAGCGCGTGGCGCTCCAGCGTCTCGGTGATCCGGTCGGGCAGCGTCGCGTCGACCAGGACGATCGCGCTGACGTTGACCGCCACGTGGATGTCGAGCCCGACCCGTCGCCATTGCGCGGCCTGCGCGACCGCGTGCTCCAGCACCCACAGCGTCAGCTGCGGCATCAGCCCGGTCCGCTCGGCGATCGGCAGCAGGACGCCCGGCGGGACGTTGCCGCGCGTCGGGTGCTTCCAGCGGATCAGCGCCTCGGCGCCCGAGATCCGGCCGGTCGCGATGTCGACCTGCGGCTGGAAGGCCAGCCACAGCTGCTCGTCGTCGTCGAACGCCCCGCGCAGGTCGGCGGCCAGCGACAGGCGGTCCAGCGAGTGCTCGTCGTGCTCGGCCGTGTAGCCGGCCACGACCGTGCCCAGGCGCTTGGCGTCGTACATCGCGACATCGGCGCGGCGCGCGAGCTCGCGCGAGTCGTGGGCGTCCTGCGGGAAATGTGCGATGCCGACCGAGGCGTTGACGGCGATGCCGACGCCCTCGATGTCCAACGGCGCGTGCAATGCGATGCCGATCGCGTCGGCGACCTTGCGCGCGTCGTGGCCCTCGGGGACGATCGCGGCGAACTCGTCGCCGCCCAGGCGCGCCAGCGTGCCCGGCACGACCGCCTCCAACCGGCGCGAGACCGCGATCAGCAGATCGTCGCCGGCGTGGTGGCCGAGCGTGTCGTTGAGCTCCTTGAACCCGTCCAGGTCGAGCTGCAGCAGCGCGAGCCGGCGCGAGGAGCGCTCACCCGCCGCCGTCAGCACCTCAAGCTCCCGGAACAGCGCGCGGCGGTTGGGCAGGCCGGTCAGGTCGTCGGTCAGCGCCTCGCGGCGATGGAGCGCCAGCGAGCGCACCTCGCGCAGCGTCCAGACCAGACGCGCCAGCGCGCAGGCGAAGGTCGCGGCGGCCAGCAGGACCGCGGAGGTCGCCATCCGCGAGAAGTGGTCGGCGACGAGGATTCCGCAGGCCAGCGTCGCGATGCACGCCGGCGAGGTCAGCTCCCACCAACCACCGACCGGGAGGACCCGTCCCGGCGCCGGCCGCGTCCAGGCGGCGGCGGCGATGCACAGCAGCCCGAGGCTCCAGGAGACCATCATCGAGGTCGTGGCGCTGCCCTGTCCCCCGACGAGCCCGAGCACGCGCAGCGTGTCCGACGCGAGCATGAAGAGCAGACCGACGGCGAGCAGGAGACCCTGCGGGGACGGCCGGCCGATCATCAGCAGGGTCCCGAAGAGGATGCCCAGCAGGGCGAGGTCGGCGGCCGGGTAGATGACGTTGACCACCGCCGTCGTGTCGCTGAGGCCGGCGAGGTTGCCGATGAACAGCGCGCTGATGTAGGTCGCCGAGGCGAGGCCGATCAGCAGGCCGTCGAGCCAGAACGAGCGGTGCGCGCCGCCGAGGTAGTGGCGGGAGATGACGACCAGCGCCGCGTACCACGGTGGGTAGGCCAGCAGCCAGAACACGTCTTGGATGCCGGCGTGGTCGACGTGGCTGCCGTCGATCGCGAAGATGATCCCGCCGACCACTGTCGCCAGCAGACCGCCGGTGAGCAGGATCCACATCACGCGATCGCCACTCGACCACAGCAGCCGCGTCGTCGCGAGGCCGCCGGCGACGACGGCGGTGGCCAGCGGCAGGATGACGGTGCCGACCACGGGCGAGGAGAGCCGGACACCGGTGAGGACGACGACGTCGGCGAGCCCGAGCGCGATGGCCGCGCCGGTCAGGAAGTTGAGCAGCCGCGCGCGGCGACCCGAAAGACGCGTGGACAGCAGTGGTGCGCGCGAAGCCGTCATGAGCTCATCCCCTTGGAGGCGTCGACCAGCACGGCCTCCAACCAGTCATCGGCCGCTGAGCAATGTTCTTCAACCACGAACGTGTCGCGGCGGACAGTCGGGGACCGTCGCTTTCGGCGACCGGCCTCGTTGAAAGGACATGCCCCGCTCCCCGAAGTCCCCACTTCTCGCCGCCGCGCTTGCAGGCCTGACCCTCGCCGCGCCCGCGGCCGCCCACGCCGCCGACGCCTTCGTGGGCGTCACCGACGGCAACCAGCTCGTCCACTTCAGCTCCGACACGATCCCGGGCCTCTCGGCTGCCGCGTCCATCGACGGCCTGCCCGGAGGAGAGCGCATCGTCGCGCTTGACGCGGGCGCGCAGGGCGAGCTGATCGCCCTCGGCCGCTCCGGCACGCTCTACGCGCTGGACGCCGCGCAGCACAAGGTGACGCGCACAGCCGGCGGGTTCGGACTGCCGATCCCTGCAGAAAGCTCCGCAACGCTCAGCGTCGCGCCGGACGGCAAGAGCGCCCGCGTGATCGCCGCCGGACGCGACCGGACCGTCGACCTGACCACCGGCGCGGTGATCGCCGACGCTCCCGCCGCGGCAAGTGTCGTGGCCGATCTCGGCACCGACGGCGTCCTGCGCGGCATCGACCCGACGTCCGACAGCATCGTCACGCTCGACGGCACCGGCGAGCACGTCGTGGCCACGCTGGAGGGTCACCAGACCCACAGCCCGACCGCGGTGACCACCGCGCCCGACGGGACGCTGTGGATCACGACCGCCCTGACGCCGCGCCCGCACGCACCGAGGCAGTCGCGTCTACTGCGCTTCGACCCCAAGACCGGGCAGCTCCATCCCGTGGACTCGTACCTGTTCGAGCAGCTCGACGCGCTGGCCGCCACCGGCACCACGCCCGACGACACCAAGGCGCCGACGGTCTCGGTGCACATTCCGCGCCAGAGCGTCAGGAGCGCGCTGAAGCGCCGCGGCTACATCGCCGAGATCACGACCAGCGAGCCCGGCCAGACCGTCATGTCGGCACGCGTCGGCTCCAGCTACCGCGCGTTCGGGTTCGCGACCGCGATCCACGGCGGCAAGCTCCGCGTCCTGGCCTCCTCCAAGCAGGCCCGGATCCGAGCGACCGCCGGTCGGCGCGTGCGCCTGCACATCGCCATCCACGACTGGGCAGGCAACACCAAGGTCCTGGATCGCTACTTCACGTTGTCCCGCTGAGGGGTCGTCCGGGCATACGCCGTCTAGAATCACCGGCGTATGTCCGGACATTCCAAGTGGGCCTCGATCAAGCACAAGAAGGCGATCGTCGACTCCAAGCGCGGCAAGCTCTTCACCAAGCTGGCGCGGGCGGTCACCGTCGCGGCCAAGGAGGGCGGCGGCGACATCGACGGCAACCCGTCGCTCGCGCTGGCCGTGCAGAAGGCCCGCGACGCCTCGATGCCCAAGGACAACATCGAGCGCGCGATCGCCAAGGGGACCGGCGCCGGCGCCGACACCGCCGCGCTGGAGACGATGCTCTACGAGGGCTACGGCCCCGGCGGCGTGGCGCTCCTCATCGAGGCGGTCACCGACAACCGCAACCGCACCGGCGCCGATGTGCGCCACGCGCTGAGCAAGGCCAACGGCGCGCTCGGCGAGCCCGGCTCGGTCGCCTACAACTTCGACAAGAAGGGCGTCATCGTCGTCGACGGCGATCGCTACAGCGAGGACGACCTGCTGGTCGCCATCGACGCCGGCGCGGAGGACATCGCCCGCGAGGACGGTGAGGCGTGGGAGATCATCACCGAGCCGTCCGAGCTCACCGCCGTGCGCGCCGCGCTGGAGGCGGCCGAGATCGCGATCGAGAACGCCGAGGTCACCCAGCGGCCCAAGGTGCTCGTGCCGGTCGACGAGGAGACCGCGGCCAAGCTGCTGCGGCTCATCGACGCGCTGGAGGACTACGACGACGTCGACGCGGTCCACGCGAACTTCGACATCGACGCCGAGGTCCTCGAGCGCCTGATGTCCGCCTCCTAAGAAGGACATCATGTTGCCCGCGGTGCTCCGCGAGGAGCGCCAGTTCCGCCTGCTGTTCGCCGGCCAGGCGCTGTCGGTCATCGGCGATCGGATCACCTCCGTCGTGCTGCCGTTCGCGGTGCTGTCGATCGGCGGCTCGACGACCGACGTCGGGATCGTCGCGGCGGCCGGCTTCCTGCCGTTCATCGTCCTCGGCCTGGTCGGCGGCGTGATCGCCGACCGGATCGAGCGGCGCCGGATCATGGTGATCTCCGACCTCGTGCGGCTGGCGACGCAACTGGCCGCCGGCGTCCTGCTGGTCTCCGGCCACGCCGAGGTCTGGCACCTCGCGGCGCTGACCGCGCTCTTCGGCGCGGCCGACTCGTTCTTCGCACCGGCGATGGGCGGCCTGATGCCGCAGACGATCGACCAACCCCATCATCTTCAGCCGGCCAACGCGCTGCGGTCGATGGCGCTCTCGACCGGCTCGATCATCGGGCCTGCGATCGGCGGCATCCTCGTCGCGCTGGCCGGCGAGGGAACGGCGCTGATCGTCGACGCGGGCACGTTCCTGGTGTCGGTCATCTGCCTGCTGTCGCTGCGGCCGCGGGTGGTCGAGCGCGCCGAGGCGCCCGAGGCGTTCATCACCGATCTCAAGGGCGGCTGGCGCGAGGTGCGCGCTCGCACCTGGGTCTGGTCGTTCCTATTGGCGATGGTCGTCTACCACGCCATCGTCCTGCCCTCGATCTACGTGCTCGGCCCGGTGCTGTTCGAGGACGAGCTGCACGGCGCGACGTCATGGGCGGTCGTCAGCACCGCGTTCGGTCTGGGCTCGATCGTCGCCGACCTGCTGTTGATGAAATGGAGGCCACGCTTCGCGCTGCGGGCCGCGGCCATCGGGCTCGGCATCGCGTCCTGCCAGGCCGTGATCATCGGCAGCGGCCTGCCGATCCTGGCCATCGCCGGCATCGAGTTCTTCTCGGCGATCGGCGTCTCGGGCTTCTTCACGCTCTGGGAGACGTCGCTGCAGGAGCACATCCCGGAGACGTCGATCTCGCGCGTGACGAGCTACGACTACGCCGCCAGCGCGGGGATGATCCCGCTCGGGGTGGTCATCGCCGGGCCGGTGAGCGAGGCGGTCGGGATCCACGAGACGCTGGCCGCGATGACCGCGCTGGGGATCCTCGCCGCGATCGCGTGTCTTGCGGTCCCGGCGGTCAGGAACCTGCCGCGAGGAACCGCGCGCGATACAGCGGCACCGGCTCCGGCAGCCCCTTGAGCCGGCGCGCGTGTGCCGAGGACCAGCGGAACTCCCCGGCCGAGGCGTCGCGCACCTCGCGCGTGGCCAGGACGCTGCCCGCGCGGGCGATCGTCGTGACGCGGCTGGCGAGGTTGACGGCGCGGCCGAAGATGTCGCCGCCGCGGGCCACGGTCGGGCCGTAGGCGACACCGACGCGGATCTGCGGGAAGGTCCCGTCGGTCGCCGCGGCGTCGGAGGCGGCGACCAGCTCCAGCGCGGTGTGCACCAGCGTGTCGGGCGCCTCGGCGGTCAGCAGGACCGCGTCGCCGATCGTCTTGACCAGCCGCACCGGCGGCTCGACGACCTCGCGGGCGACCGAGAAGAGCCGCTCGGCGACCGAGCCGAGGTCCTCGGGCGCGATCTGCTCGCCGAGTCGCGTGAAGCCGACCAGGTCGGCGAAGGCAACGGCCTGGTCGCGGGCGCCGGGCACGCGGCCGGTGGCCCGCTCGGTCTGGCCGACCATCTCGCTCTGGACCATGTTGCGCAGGTGCTGGCTGAGCATCTGCAGGATCATCGGACCGACGAGCGGCAGGATCGCGTGGACGGAGGCGGCGTAGCGCTGGGCCAGCTCAAGCTCCGTGGTCCCCGGCTCCAGCACGGTCTCCAGCATCACGGCGCGCATCGCCTCCGACGCGGTCGCCAGCGAGCGGCCCAGGACACGGGTCGTCGCGACCATCTGCTCCTCGGTCAGGCCGAGCTCGACGAACTGGGCCGAGGTGCGGGCGCTCGCGAGGTCGACGTCGGTGAGCTCGACGGCGTCGCTCTCCGGCAGGGGGAGACCGTGGGCGCGGCGCAGCTTGGTCAGCAGCTCGGGATCGGCGCCCGTGAGCTGGGCGACCTGGACCGAGGTGTACTTGGGCTCGCCACCGACCTCGCGCTCGGCGGCCAGGAAGACCAGCAGGCCGCGGCGATGGGCCCGGCGCAGCTCGTCATCGGAGAAGCCCTCGGAGACCAGCCAGTCCAGCAGCGCGTGGCGCTCGGCCACGGCCGCGCCGTCCAACCCGTCGAAGAACCCCTCCTGGGCGAAATCCACGGGCCGCAGCCTACGCGGCCGACGTGTCGCCGGAGTCCTGCGAGCTACGCGGCGGTGGCGCGCGGCATGCCGGTGACCGACCGTGCCGCGTAGTCGACCGGCGTGCGCTCGACGAGGTAGCTGACGAGGACCTCGACGACGCGTGGGTCGAACTGCGAGCCGGCGCCCGCGGTCAGCTCGGCGACGGCCTCGTCGTGACTCAACGGCTCGCGGTAGGGGCGCTCCGAAGTCATGGCGTCGTAGGCGTCGCAGGCCAGGACGATCCGGCTGCCGAGCGGGATCTCCTCGCCGCGCAGGCCGTCGGGGTAGCCGGTGCCGTCGAAGCGCTCGTGGCCGTGGCGGACCATGCGGGCGACGGGGCCGAGGCCAGGGACCGCGCGCAGGATCCGCTCGCCGACGACCGTGTGCTCGCGCATGACGGCCCACTCCTCGTCGTTGAGCGCGCCCGGCTTGGTGAGGATCGAGTCCGGGACGGCGACCTTGCCGATGTCGTGCAGCAGCGCCGCGGCGGCGATGCGCTCGACGTCCTCGCCGTCCAGGCCGATGCGGCGTGCGACCGCGCCGGCAAGTGCAACAACCTGCTCGGCGTGCTCGCCGGTGCCACGATCGCGCTCGGCCAGCGCCAGCGCCAGCGCGCCGATCGCGCCGCGTGAGGGCTCGGTGGCCGGCAGACGGCCGGGTGCGCCGACACGCCCGCCGCCGGCGAGGCGCGCGCGCTCCAGGATCGCGGCCGCGTCGGCCATCAGGCCGTCGAGCTGCCCGGTGCCGCCGTCGACGGCGATGCCGGCCGAGACGGTGACGGGGCCGCTCTGCTCAAGGACCGCAACGAGACGCTCGGCGACGCCGCGAGCGCCCGACAGGTTGGCGCCGGGCATCACCACGGCCAGCTCGTCGGCGCCGGTGCGACCGACGACGTCCCCGCCGCGGACCAGCTCACGCAGGCGGGCGGCCACCGTCGCGAGCGCCTCGTCACCTGCGGCCGAGCCGCGGCGCCCGTTGAGCGCGCGGAAGCCGTCGATGTCGACGAGCACGAGGGCAGCCGACTCGCCGCGGCGCTGCGAGCCGCGCAACGCCGCGGCGGCGGCCTCCCGGAAGGCATCCAGCGTTAGGACGCCGGCGCGACGGTCCTTGCGCAAGTAGTCGTTGCGCTCGGCTTCCAACGCGGCGACCCGTGCATGCGTGGTGCGCAGCTCGTCGCGGAGGCGGCGGGACTCGGAGAAAGGCCGCTTGGCCCAGTCGAGTCCGTCCTTCTTGAGATCGCGTGGTCCCGACACGCGGTTGGTGTCGACGCGCGCGCGGCCGGACTCGTGCCTGTTGTCGCGAGAGTGGACGGATCGCGGATCAGGCTGCCCACCGTCCAGCCGACAGAGGACATCCGGTCCGGGCCGCAGAATGCAGCCTCTGTGAACGTCCTCGGCATCGATCCCGGCCTCGCCAACACCGGCTACGGCGTGGTGGCCCGGCGCGGCATGCGCTTCGTCGCCCTCGACGGTGGTGTCGTGACGACCCGTCCCGGTGTCCCGCTCGAGCAGCGGCTGGCCACGATCTACGCTGAGGTCTGCGAGCTGATCGAGCGCCATCAGCCCGAGGCGGTCGCGCTCGAGGATCTCTTCTTCGGCGCCAACGCCGGCAGCGCCTTCAAGGTCGGCCAAGCTCGCGGGGTCGTGATGCTCGCCGCCGGCCAGCACGGCGTGCCGTGCGCGTCCTACACGCCCCAGCAGGTCAAGCAGGCGGTCTGTGGCACCGGCCGCGCGGCCAAGGAGCAGGTGGCGCGGATGGTCTGCGCGGTGCTCGGCCTGCCCGACGACCCGCTGCCCGATCACGCGACCGACGCGCTGGCCGTCGGCGTCTGTCATGCCAACCACGCGCCGCTGGCCGCCGTGATGGCCGCCGCCCGATGATCGCGCTCGTCGCCGGCGAGGTCTTCGTCCGGCGCCCCGACCACGTCGTCATCGAGACCGCCTCGGGCGTCGGCTACCGCCTCGCGGTCTCGGCCGAGACGCTGCGCCAGGTGCCGGCCGCGGGCGAGTCGGTCTCGCTGCTCACGCACCTGGTCGTCCGCGAGGACGCGCTGGCGCTCTTCGGCTTTGCGACCGAGGAGGAGCGCGACCTGTTCTTGTTGTTGATCGGCGTGCAGTCGGTCGGCCCCAAGATGGCCCAGGCGGTGCTGTCGGGTGGCTCACCGCGCGAGCTGATCGCGGCGCTGGCCGCTGGCGACGTCAAGCGGCTCACGGCCGTGCCGGGGATCGGCAAGCGCACCGCCGAGCGGATCATCGTCGAGCTGCGCGAGAAGGTCGGGACCGTCGAGGACGTCCCGGCCGGAGACATCACCGTCCGTCGTGGCGACGACCCGCGCAGCCTGGCGCGCGAGGGTCTCGTCGAGCTCGGCTTCACGATCGAGGAGGCCGACCGGCTGCTGGCCTCCACCTCGGGCGACACGCCTGAGGATCTGCTGCAGCAGGCGCTGCGGGCGGCACGGGCATGACCGGCATGCGGATCCAGACGCCCGACGAGGTCTTCGACGAGGATCTCGACCGCTCGCTGCGGCCTCGCTCGCTGCAGGACTTCATCGGCCAGGACGGGCTCAAGGACCAGCTGTCGGTCTCGCTGGAGGCCGCGCGGCTGCGCGGCGAGGCGCTGGACCACGTCCTGCTCGCCGGCCCGCCCGGCCTGGGCAAGACGTCGCTGGCGCAGATCCTCGCCGCCGAGCTGGAGGTCCCGTTCGTCCAGACCGCCGGGCCGGCGCTGGAGCGCAAGGCCGACATCGCGTCGTTTCTCGGGGCGCTGGAGCCGCGCTCGATCTTCTTCGTGGACGAGATCCATCGCCTGAGCCGCGCGCTGGAGGAGACCTTCTATCCGGCGATGGAGGATCGCAAGCTGCCGATCACCGTCGGCCAGGGGGCCGGCGCGCGCGTCATGGACGTGCCGCTGCCGCCGTTCACGCTCGTCGGCGCCACGACACGGGCCGGGCTGCTGACGACGCCGCTGCGAGACCGCTTCGGCATCCAGCATCGGCTGGAGCCCTACGCCGGCCCGGAATTGGCGGCGATCATCCACCGCTCCGCGCACATCCTCGGCTGCGCGATCGACGAGGGCGGCGCCGCGGCGCTGGCGCGTCGCTCACGCGGGACGCCGCGCGTCGCCAACCGGCTGCTCAAGCGGGTGCGCGACTACGCCGACGTCCGCGGCTCGGGCGTCGTCGACGTGCATGCCGCCAACGCCGCGCTCGACCTCCTGGAGATCGACGACCTCGGCCTCGACCGCCTCGACCGCGAGATCCTCGGCGCGATCTGCACCAAGTTCGACGGTGGCCCCGTCGGCCTCTCGACGCTGGCGGTCACCGTCGGCGAGGAGCAGGACACGATCGAGGACGTCTACGAGCCCTACCTCCTGCAGTGCGGCTTCCTCAAGCGCACGCCGCGCGGCCGCGTCGCGACCTCACGCGCCTACGCGCACCTCGGCCTCGAGCCGCCCGCAAGCCGCGAGCAGGGTCTCTTCTAGCGCGATCGCAGAGGGATCGGCCGCGGGCCTCGCCCTTTGGGCGAGTGTTCGTCAGCCGCAGGGGCGTTGACCGAGGGCGAGCGATCGTGCGCCGCCCTTGCGGGTGATGTCCAGGCCGGCCGGGCTGCCGTCGAGGCGCACCGGGTTGCCGTTGACGGTGACGCGTGTCGAGGCGAGGCCGATGTTCATGCGCACGCGCTTGGCCCGGAAGACCTTCTTGCCGGTCAGGGTGCCGCTGAACATTGTCGTGCCGTTGCCGTTGTCGACGCACAGGAAGGTGGGGCGGACGCTGGCGTCGACGCGAACCGTGACGCCCTTGCCCGCTGCTGCGGCGGCCGCCTGACGCTTGGCCTTCGCCTTGGCCTCGGCCCGCTCGCGCTTGACCCGCGCGGCACGCTTGCGCTCGGCCTCGACGGCGTCCGGCTCCTTGTCGGGCGTGGTCGCCGTGGTCTCGGCCGGGGTCGTCTCCGTCGTCGCCGTGGTCTCGGTCGCCGTCGTGTCCGTGCCGGTCGGCTCGGTCTTGGTGGTCTTGGTGGTCGTCGGGTCGGTGGCCGTGGTCTCGGTCGGCGTCGTCTCCGCCGGTGTCGTGGTCGATGCCGGCGTCGTGCTGCTCGCCGCGCCCTGCACCGGGAAGGTCGACGTCTCCGACGGCAGCTTGTCGGCCACGTGATCGCCCGTGTCGTCCGTGTTCAGCAGCGTTGCGCCCGCGGCAGCCGCCGCCAGGATCACCGCGACCGCGAGCAGGCCGACGAGCGCCCGGCCCCGCGATCCGGCCGAGCTCACGCCGGGCGGGAGCAGGAGCAGCCGCTGGCCGGGCTCGGCGGTCAGGAGGTCAGGCCGGACGCCCATGCCGGCGACGCGCAGCGCCGCCGCCACGCGCCGGCGGGCCGCGGGCGTCGGCGCCGGCTCGCCGAACGCGGCGAGCAGCTGATCGAGCGTCGGCGCCCGATCAGCGCCGCGTCCGCGTGCGGCGGCGTTGGCGATCTCGGTCGCGATCGCCGCGTCACCGAGCGGCACCTCCGGGTCTGAGGGGCGCTGTCCCGAGCTCTCCATTGGCCGGGGGGTCTACCAGAGGACCCGGCGCGAGCGCTGCAAGACCGCCGGCGTGTTGTGTGCAGATGAAGCCTGCAAGAGCTCGATCACGAAGTCGGGGCATGGTGCGGATACCCTGCTCACCGAAACGATGGCCCATCTCTTCATCTGCCCCAACTGCGGGAACCGCACGACCGAGACCGAGCGCAACGCCGGCTTTCGGCGCCAGGCGCGCGGCTGCACGAAGTGCGGCTTCGGCTTCCTCTTCGAGCTGCTCGACGACTACTACCCCGCGCCGGACGCCGCGTTCTTTGCCTGCGACCAGCACGGCAACGTCATCGCCTGCGGCCGCGGCTCCTTCGAGCTGACGGGCCTCGACGACGAGAAGGTGATCGGTCGTCCGGTGCGCGATGTGCTCGGGCTGCAGTTCACCAACGACGAGGACCCGGTCGGCACCGTCCTGGAGTGGGGGGTGCGCAAGCTCCGCCAGCCGGTGGAGGTCAATGCGGAGGGAGATCTGCCCGCTCAGGCGACCGCGGACCTGTTCCCCGCGTACGATGATGACGGAGGCATGCTGCTGATCCTGACGCCGGACAAGTAGTCCGTCGCGTCAAACCTGTCCCAGCACAGTACGCTGCCGTCCGCTCCGCATGACCGATCGCCGCAGAAATCTCATCGTCCTCGCCCTCGTCGGCGTCCTGCTCGTCCTTTCGCTGGCGGTGATCATCCCTGGATCGCCGCTGTCGAAGAAGACGCGCCAAGGCCTTGATCTCAAAGGCGGGACGTCGCTCGTCTACCAGGCCAAGCCGACGAAATTCAGCAAGGTCACGTCGGATTCCATCCAGCGCACGATGGACATCATGCGCGAGCGCGTCGACAGCCTCGGCGTCGCGGAGCCCGAAATCCAACGTTCTGGCAGTGACCAGATCGACGTGTCCCTGCCAGATGTCAGTAACGCGGATCAGGCCCAGCAGCAGGTCGGGACGACGGCGGTCCTGGGGTTCTATGACTGGGAGACCTCGGTCCTCGGTCCCGACGGCAAGCCGGACCCGACGAATCCCGGTGTCACGGGCGGTTCGAGCGCCGGTACGCCCGGTGCCGGCACCCAGACCTTCTACGAGGCCGTCACCCGCGCGTCGAAGTTCAAGCCGACCAACGAGCCCGACGACACGACGACCGGTCTCTTCTACGGCGTCAACAGCAAGGCCAAGACGGTGCTCTGCGGGCCGCAGGGCTCGGAGGCCGATGCGCGCGAGGCCTGCCTGAACGCCGGCAAGAAGCCGACGTCGATCGTCGAGGTCCCGCAGGGCTACCTCATCGTCCAGGCCGAGGTCGACGACACCAACAAGGCCGCGCAAGCGGCGGCCTCTGATGCCTATTACATCCTCAAGGACGATCCGGCCCTGCTCGGGCGCGACATCAAGGATCCCCAGCAGAACATCGACAACGGCCCGGGCGGCTCTGGCCAGCCCGACGTCACGTTCAGCTTCACCGACGCCGGTCGCAAGAAGTGGCAGAAGACGACGCGCGCGATCGCCCAGCGTGGCCAGTCCGCACTGCTGCCGGGCGTTGATCCGCGCAACGTCGCCAACCACTTCGCGATCGTCCTCGACAACAAGCTGATCTCGGTCCCGTACATCGATCCCCAGCAGAACCCCGACGGGATCGACGGCTCCAACGGCTCGCAGATCTCGGGCAGCTTCACGATCAAGTCGGCCCAGCGTCTGGCCAACCTGATCAAGACGGGCGCCCTGCCGATCAAGCTGGAGCTGATCTCGCAGTCGCAGGTCTCCGCGACGCTCGGCCAGCAGGCGCTGCACCAGGGCCTGATCGCCGGTCTCGTCGGCTTCGCGATCGTTGCGCTCTTCCTGCTGGTCTTCTACCGCGTGCTCGGCATCATCGCCGTCATCGCGCTGGTCATCTACGCGATCTACCTGTTCGCACTGATCAAGCTGATCCCGATCACGATGACGCTGCCCGGCATCGCGGGCCTGATCCTCACGATCGGCGTGGCGGCAGACGCGAACATCGTCATCTTCGAACGCGTAAAAGAGGAGATCCGCGGGGGGAGGTCCGTGGCCGCGGGCATCGCCCAGGGCTACAAGAAGGGCATCGCGGCGATCATCGACGCGAACGTCGTCACGTTCATGGTGGCCTTCATCCTCTTCATCCTGGCCACGGCCGGGGTCAAGGGCTTCGCCTTCACGTTGGGCATCGGCACGCTGACCTCGCTCTTCACCGCCGTCCTGGCGACCCAGGCGGTCCTCGGCACGATGCAGCGCTCCCCGCTGATCACCCATCCGAGCGCCCTGGGCGCCGGCGAGGCCAAGCGCCGCTGGACCCAGGACTTCATGGGCGCGTCGAAGTGGTTCTTCTCGATGTCGGGCGTGATCCTGCTCATCGGCGCGCTGGCCATCGGCGGCAAGGGCCTGAACTTCGGCATCGACTTCGAGTCGGGCACGCGCGCCAAGGTCGCGTTCGTCTCCGGCAAGCCGTCAGAGACGCAGATCTCCGACGTGCTGCAGGAGGCCGGCTTCAAGAACCCCGAGATCCAGAAGGTCCAGGGCGACAAGGAGCTCGGCGGCAACGGCGTCCAGATCTCGCTCGGCGAGACGGGGCAGAAGGCCTCCGGCATCCAGCAGATCCTGGAGAAGAAGTTCGGCAAGGCCAAGGCCTTCCAGCAGGACTCGATCGGCCCGACGTTCGGCAAGACGGTGGCGAACTCCGCGATCATCGCGATCATCGCGTCGCTGATCGTCATCAGCGCCTACATCGCGCTGCGGTTCGAGTGGAAGTTCGCCGTCCCGGTGCTGATCGCGCTGATGCACGACCTCCTGATCACGGCGGGCGTCTACTCGCTGACCGGCCGGGAGGTGACGACGGCGACGGTGGCGGCGCTGCTGACCATCGTGGGCTACTCGCTCTACGACACGATCATCGTGTTCGACCGCATCAGAGAGAACGTGCCGCGCATGCCGCGCGCGGCCTTCACGCAGATCGTCAACCGCTCGATGAGCGAGGTGCTGACGCGCTCGTTGGCGACCTCGTTCTGCACGCTGCTGCCGATCCTCGCCCTGCTGTTCTTCGGCGGTGACACGCTCAAGGACTTCGCCTTCGCGCTGCTGATCGGCGTCGTCTCGGGCGCGTACTCCTCGATCTTCATCGCCTCGCCGGTGCTGTCGCACTGGAAGGAGCGTGAGGAGCTCTACCGTCGCCGCCGGATGCGGATCGTCGAGGACACCGGCGCCCCGGTGCCCGCCTACGCGACCGATGCCCACGGCATCACGGTCGACCCCAAGGGTCCGAAGCGCCCGGGCCGTCGCATCACCGCTCCGGAGGATCCCGAGCGCGGCGTGTCGCAGACCGAGTTCCAGCAGTTGGTGGCAGACATCGCGCACGAGACGGCACCCGGCCAGGTCGCGGCCAAGACGCAGACCAAGCCCAAGCCGCAGGCGCCCGAGCAGGATCCGGCCGCCGATGCGCTGCCCGAGGACCTGGTGCTCAAGGACAACAAGCGCGACAAGCCGAAGCGCTCGCGCAACAAGCGTCACGGGAGGCCGCGCTGATGGCCATGTTCGCCTGGGTCATGATGGGCATCGCCCTCTGGCACTTCGCCATCTTCATCCCGGATCGCTTCTGGGGTGGCATCGTCGGGGCGTTCCTCGGCGCGCTCTTCGGCGCGGCGTTCTTCGGCCTGCTGATCAACGGCTTCACGATCCCCGGGCAGAACGACACGCACATCCTGCAGGCGATCGAGGCCGCACCGGGCGCGATCCTCGGCATGGCCGCGGTGTACTTCGAGGGCGTACGCCGCAACATCCCCGCGCTCGACCTGTAGATCTCGGACGGAAACGCGGAGGGTGCGGCAAGAGCGCACCCGTTGTGTCCGGTCTCGCCGGCACGCTGCTGGACGATGCTCACGCCGCGACTCGATGTTCCGCCGTGCGACAGCGCCGCGGCGCTGGTGCTTGCGCGCGATCTGGGCATGTCGTTCCCGGTGGCGCAGGTGCTCGTCCGTCGCGGGATCACCGATCTCGACGCGGCCCGGGCATGGCTGGCCGCCGATGACGAGCATCCCGCCTCGGCGTTCCGCGGGATCGACGAGGCGATCGCGGTCCTGCTGCGCCATGCGCGCGCCGGCACCCGCATCACCGTGCACGGCGACTACGACGTCGACGGCGTCACCTCGACGGCGATCCTCGTGCGTGCGCTGCGCGCCCTCGGCGCCGACGTGGACTGGTACCTGCCCAGCCGCAGCGAGGACGGCTACGGCGTGTCGGTCGCGACCGTCGAGAAGCTCGCCGCGCGCGGCACCAAGCTGCTGGTCACGACCGACTGTGGGATCACGGCGGTCGACGAGGTCGCGCTCGCGGTCTCGCTCGGTCTCGACGTCGTCGTCACCGACCACCACAGCCCGCGCGCCGACGGCGTCCTGCCCGACGCGCCGATCGTGCACCCGGCGGTCTGCGACTACCCGTGCCCGGACCTCTGTGCCGGCGGCGTCGCGCACAAGGTCGCCGGCGCGCTGCTGGAGGCCGCCGGCCACGACTCCGCGATCGCGCTGGCCGACCTCGATCTCGTCGCGCTGGCGACCGTCGCCGACTGCGTGCCGCTCCGCGGGGAGAACCGCCGCCTGGTGCGCCAGGGCCTGCAGGTCCTGGGCCGGACCGAGAAGGTCGGGCTGCGGGCGCTCATGCGCGTGGCGAAGGTTGATCCCACGAAGGTCGATGCCCGCGCGCTCGGCTTCGGGCTGGCGCCGCGGATCAACGCCGCCGGGCGCCTGCACCGCGCCGACGCTGCCCTCGAGCTGCTGCTCACCCATGACCAGGCACGTGCCGACGAGATCGCCCAGGAGCTCGACCGGGCCAATGCCGACCGGCGCTTCGTCGAGCAGCGGATCGCGTTCGAGGCCGAAGCGCAGGTGGCCGATCTCGGAGAGCAGCCCGCGTACGTGCTGTGGGCCGACGGCTGGCACCCGGGCGTCATCGGGATCGTCGCCTCGCGGATCGCCGAGCGCCATCACCGCCCGGTCCTCCTGATCGCGTTGCGCGAGGGCGAGGCCGAGGGCACCGCCTCGGGCCGCTCGATCCCGAGCTTCGACCTGCTCGGCGGCCTCGACGCCTGCGCGTCGCACCTGCTGCGCCACGGCGGCCACCGCGCCGCGGCGGGCGCCACGGTCGCGCGCAGCGAGCTGGAGGCGTTGCGCGCCGCCTTCGTCGCGCACGCCGCGTCCGTCTTGGATCCCGCGGACCTCGTGCCGGTCGAGCGCGTCGACGCCGTTGTCTCGGGCGATGAGCTGGGCACGACGCTCGCCGAGGAGCTGGGCCGGCTGGCGCCGTTCGGCATCGGCAACCCGGCGGTCTCGCTGCTGGTCCCGGCTGCACGGTTGGTCGACCCGCATCCGATGAGCGAGGGCAAGCACGTGCGCTTCACGGTGCAGGCCGGCGGGATCCGCGCGCGCGCCGTCGCGTTCAACCTCGGCGCGCTGCCGGAAGGCGCCGCCGAGGGCCGTCTGCACGCGACCTTCACGCTGGAGCTCAACGAGTGGCAGGGCGCGGTCGAGCCGCGGCTGCTGCTGCGCAAGCTCCTGCCCGCCGTGGCCGAGGCACCGACGCTGATCGGCGAGGCGATGCCCGGGACTGCCGCTTGGCACGAGGCGGTGGTCGCGGCCGCGGCGAGCGCGACGGTCGGCGTTCCGGCGCTGGCGGGTGCCGGCGGTGTGACGGAGCTGCACGGCAGCGCCCTCACGCATGCGCCGTCGTCCTCCTACGACGGGCCGACGATCGACGGCCTGGCCGCGCGGCTCAGCGCCCGCGGGCCCGACGGTGAGCGCGGGCGCGGCGTCCGCGACCGCCGCGGTGCGGGCCTGGCCGGGACGATCGGCGCGCTCGTGTTCACCGGCGAGTCCGTGCTCGTCGTCTGCGCCGACGCGCCCGCACGGGCCCAGCAGCTCGAGCGGCCGTCTCGGCGGCTACGCGATCTGCAGCTGGGACGCGCTGGAGCGCGATCCCTCGCTCGCCGATGGGTACCACCACCTCGTGGCGCTCGACCCACCCATGCATCCCGACCAAGAGGCGCTGCTGCTGAGCGGCGATTCGTCCCAGATGGCCCATCTGGCCTGGGGTGAGCCTGAGCTACGCTATTGCAGGGATGTCCTGGATCGAGACCTCGCGCTGCGCCCCAGCCTCGTCGGCGCCTATCGCGCGCTGCGCGGCGGCACCGGGCTGGACGGCGCGCTCGGAGCGCTGCCGACGGCGGCCGCCGGCAGGCTGCTCGCCGTCCTGCTCGAGCTCGGGCTCGTCGAGCTCGACGACGGCGATGGCGTCACCGTCCCGCTGGCACAGCACACCGATCTGGAGCGCTCGCCGGCCTTCCGGGCGGCGGCTGCGCGTCACGCGGAGGGGGCGGCATGGCTGACCAGCGCGAGCGCGACGCCTCAGGCAGCCTGACCGACGCCGCGGCGGCTGCCGCGGACGCCGAGGCCGACCGCGTCCCGGTCGACCTCGTCGCCCACCCCGAGCAGCACAGCGCGGTCGACCGCGCCGACCTCAACGAGTCCGAGCGCCGCCTGCTCTCCGACCTCTTCGCGATCGTCGAGGAGCACGCCGACGAGGCCGCGCTGCCGATCGACCGCACGCGGGTCGAAGAGGCGTTCGTCTTCGCCTGCGAGCACCACGCCGACCAGCGGCGCAAGTCCGGCGAGCACTTCATCGTCCATCCGACGGCCGTCGCGAAGATCTGCGCGGGCATGCGGCTGGACACCGAGACGCTCGTCGCGGCGCTGCTGCACGACACCGTCGAGGACACGTCGGCCTCGCTGGAGGAGGTCAAGGAGCTCTTCGGCGAGGAGGTGATGACGCTCGTCGACGGCGTCACCAAGCTCACGGGCATCACCTTCACCTCGCGCGACGAGGCCCAGGCCGAGAACTACCGCAAGATGATGGTCGCGATGGCCTCCGACATCCGGGTCATCCTGATCAAGCTCGCCGATCGCCTGCACAACATGCGCACGATCGACGCGATGCCCAAGCAGAAGCAGATCGAGAAGGCCAAGGAGACCCTCGAGATCTACGCGCCGATCGCGCATCGCCTGGGCATCCACGCGATCAAGTGGGAGCTGGAGGATCTCGCCTTCGCCGCGCTGCACCCGCGCAAGTACCAGGAGATCAAGGGCCTGGTCAACCAGCAGCGCGAGGAGCGCGAGGACTACGTCAACGCCGCCGGCGACGAGCTCGCGCGGGAGTTGGAGGCGCTGGGCATCGCCGCGCGCATCTCCGGCCGCGCCAAGCACTTCTACTCCATCTACTCCAAGATGACCAAGAAGGGCCGGGAGTTCAACGAGATCTACGACCTCACCGCCATGCGCGTCGTCGTCGACTCGGTCAAGGACTGCTACGGCGCCGTCGGCGTCATCCATTCGTTGTGGAAGCCGCTGCCCGGCCGCTTCAAGGACTTCGTCGCGATGCCGAAGTTCAACATGTACCAGTCGCTGCACACGACGGTCATCGGGCCGGAGGGGCTGCCGCTGGAGATCCAGATCCGCACGCGCGACATGCACGACATGGCCGAGTTCGGCGTGGCCGCGCACTGGATGTACAAGCAGGACCCGACGAAGAAGGGCGGTGCAGGACCGGAGGGGGAGGACAAGCTCAAGTGGCTGCGGTCGATGCTCGACTGGCAGCAGGAGCTCCACGACCCCAAGGAGTTCATGGAGAGCCTGCGTGTCGACCTGTTCGACGAGGAGGTCTTCGTCTTCACGCCCAAGGGCGAGGTCAAGTCGCTCGGCCAGGGCGCGACGCCACTGGACTTCGCCTACGAGGTCCACACCGAGGTCGGCCACCGCTGCGTCGGCGCCAAGGTCAACGGCAAGATCGTCCCGCTCAACTACACGTTGAGCAGCGGCGACATCGTCGAGATCCTCACCTCCAAGCGCGACCGCGGGCCCTCACGCGACTGGCTGGCGCTGGTCAAGACGACGCGCGCTCGCAACAAGATCAAGCAGTTCTTCAAGGCCGAGTCGCGCGAGGACACCGAGCACACCGGCCGCGAGCTGCTGCAGGAGCACCTCAAGAAGCAGGGGCTGCCGCCCCAGAAGATCGTGTCCTCGCCGCTGCTCGCCGAGGTCATCCGCGAGATGGGCTTCCGCCGGGCCGAAGAGTTCTACATGGCCTTGGGCGGCGCGAAGATCTCGCCGAAGGTCGTCGTCAACAAGGTCATGCAGCGCCTCAAGCAGGGCGAGGCCGCCGAGGACGAGACCGATCCCGCCGAGTCGCTGGTCAACACGCGCCGCGCGCGCCGCCAGCCGACGGGCAAGGCGGGTAGCTACGGCATCCGGGTCGATGGGGTGGAGGACGTCCTCGTCCGGCTGGCCAAGTGCTGTCGCCCCGTGCCGGGCGACCCGATCGTCGGCTACGTCTCGCTCGGCCGTGGCATCACCATCCACCGCGACGACTGCCCCAACACCGTCGCGCTGCGCAAGGACCCCGAGCGGTTCGTGCGCGTCCACTGGGAGGGCGACCACCAGAGCTCCTTCCGCGTCGAGCTCCAGGTCGACGCCTGGGACCGCCACCGCCTGCTCGAGGACCTCTCCCGCACCTTCGCCGAGGCGGGCCTCAACATCGTCGAGGCCCGCTGCATCGTCAGCTCGCCCATGGTCCAGAACCGCTTCGTCGTCGAGGTCCCCGACACCCAGGGGCTCAAGCAGGCCGTTCAGCGGCTGCGCAACATCGAAGGCGTCTTCGACGCCTACCGCATCACCCCGGGCGCCAACTAGGCCGGGCGTCGGCGCGCGGCGCCGTGGGTAGGGTCGAGCACATGCCCGACGTCTTGCTCTACAGCGACACCGAGCGCAATGCCGCGATGCGCCACGAGGTTCCGATCGCGATCGGCGACCCGTTCGGGTACGCCGAGGTCGGCGGTCGCGCGGTGATCCTCACCAGCTCGCTGGAGCAGGAGCGGATCGCCGCGGTGCGGCCGGACGCGGAGCTGATCGAGTGGGGCGACGTCGGCTTCTACGAGCTGCTGGAGAGCGGCCTGGCGCGCGACCACATCATGGTGGAGCTGGTCTCGCGGGCGGTCGAGCGGATGGGGCTGCGCAGCGCGATCGTCGACCCGGCCTTCCCGCTGGCCATCGCCGACCGGCTGCGCGCCGACGGCGTCATCCTCACGCCCGACCACGACACCTTCGCGTCACGTCGCCGGGCGAAGTCGCCGGCCGAGCTGGCCGGCATCCGGCGGGCGCAGAAGGCGGCGGAGGCCGGGATGGCCGCCGCGGCGGCGGTGCTGCGCGCGGCCGTGCCCGAGGGCGACAAGATCGTCATCGACGGCGAGCCCGTGACGGCCGAGCAGGTCCGCGCGGCGCTGCGCGAGGCGTGTGCCGCCCACGGAGCGATCGCGCCGCCCGACGTGATCGTCGCGAGCGTCTGGCAGGGCTTCGGCCACGAGGCCGGCTTCGGCCCATTGCCCGCCAACCTCCCGATCCACATCGACCTCTGGCCACGTGACGAGGAGACCGGCTGCTGGGCCGACATGGCCCGGACCTTCGTCGTCGGCGAGCCCGACGCCAGGACCCTGGAGCTCGACGCCTTGGCCCGCGAGGCCCACGTCACGGCTCGTGACGCAATCCGGCCCGGCGTCACCGGCCGGGAGCTGCACGCGCTGGCCGGCGACATCTTCGAGGCCGCCGGCCACAAGACGCTGCGCACCGGCCCGGGCGACGACCCCAACGAGGGCTTTCAGTTCTCCCTCGGCCACGGCGTCGGCCTCGAGGTCCACGAGGATCCCGGCATGGGCCAGGCAGGCCGCTCGCCGCTGGTCGTCGGCGACGTCGTCGCCATCGAGCCCGGCCTCTGGGACCGCAACGTCGGCGCGCTGGGCTCCGAGGACCTCGTCCTCGTCACCGAGGACGGCCACGAGGTCCTCACCGACTACCCCTATGACTTGAAGCCCTAGGCCAGTCGCGACCGCAGCGCCTCGTCGAGGTACTCCTGCTCCTCGGCGAGCGTGCGGGTGGGGTCGCGCAGGTGGGCGAGCATGACCTCGGCGGGGGTCGGGACGGTGTCGGGCGACGGCCAGGTCGCGGGGTCCCACAGGTGCGAGCGCACGAAGGCCTTCGGGCAGTGCGCGTAGACCTCGTCGGCGCGCACGACGATCGCGGTCCGCGGCGGCTTGCCCACGGCACCCGCCGCCGCCAGGACCTCGGGCGCCGCCGAGACGCAGGCGCGGCCGTTGACGCGCAGCGTCTGGTCGCGACCGGGGATCAGGAAGAGCAGGCCGACGTTGCCGGTCGCGATGACGTTGGTCAGCGTGTCGAGTCGGCGGTTGCCGGTCGCGTCGGGGATCGCCAGGTGGTGCTCGTCGAGGATCGCGACGAAGCCGGGCGGACCACCACGGGGCGTCGCGTCGCCACGGCCGTCGGCGTCCTGGCTGGCGACGACCACCAGCGGCGAGGCGGCGATCAGGCGCGTCGCCGCCTCGTCGAGCCTCCCGATGTCCTTCGCCCATGCACGCTCGGCCGCCGGCTCGTACAGCTCGGCGAGCTGGTCAGCAGAGCTCAGCGCGGTGGCGAACGGATCCATGCCCCTCAGGAAACCACGTGCAACGGCGCCTCGTCCACTGAGTAGACGGCCTCGGTCACGTCGCCGATGTGGTCGCCGTCGACGTGCAGCGGCACCAGCCGGCCGTCGACGGAGCGCACCACGACCTCGCCGACGCCGGCAAAGCCGTCGACCTGACGATGGCGGTCCAGCTTGGCGCGGGCGGAGAAGAGGCGGTAGAGGATCCCCGGCATGATCGTCGGGCGCGTGCTGCGCAGCACGATGCCCGCCAGCGTCGGGTCGGCCAGCGTCGCGCCCTGCGCGGCGTGGATCGGGATGCGGCGGAAGTAGGTGTAGGGGTCGCCCTTCTGGACGAGCACGGTCACGCCGGGCAGCGGTGCCCCGCCGTCGGTGACGGTCTCCAGCTGCGGCGGGCGGGCGACGTACTTGCCCAGGAACTCGCCGAAGCCGCAGTAGGCGAAGTAGTAGGGGCCGAAGCGCGCCTTGAGGTGGGGGTGGGCGTCGACGCGCGCGACGACCGCGGCGTCGAGGCCGAGGCCGCTGGAGAAGAGGAAGCGCCGGTCGTTGACCTGCGCCATGCGCACCTCGCGCGGCTGCCAGTCGTCGGCGATACGCAGCAGGTGCTCGGTGGCGTCCACGATGTCGTTCGGGATGCCGAGCATGCGGGCATAGACGTTGGTCGATCCGCCGGGCAGGCACGTCAGCGGCGTCGTCGACCCGCGCAGGCCGTTGGCGGCCTCGTTGACCGTGCCGTCGCCGCCGAAGGCGACGACGACGTCATAGCCCTCGCCGGCTGCCTCGCGCGTCAGCTCGGTGGCGTGGTCGCGGGCCTTGGTGTCGACCGCGTCGACGTCGTAGCGGCCCTGCAGGGCGTAGACGACGAGGTTGCGCAGACGGTCGGAGACCGTTGTGGCATACGGGTTGACGATGACGAGCATGCGCTTGCGCTCGGTGGCGGCATTGAGCGCGAATTGGTCGCCGAGCGCTTCGAGCGACGACAGTGAGGCGGCGGGCACGTTGCTGGTTACACCGAAACGGCCTGGGGGTCACACGAGCCGACGGTGCGGTCACCCGCACCTCCCAGATGCCGGCGACCACGACTGTTACGGACCCTCGCCGACGGGAGACTGCTCGCAGTGACCTCCCCGCGGATCAACCACCGAGAGCTCGTCGCACTCCTCCTCGTGACGGGTTCCATTCTCGTGGCCGCGGGGCACGCTGACGCCGCCGTTCAGACGACACAGCCGCAGACCAGCGGCGAGGCAGGCATCAGCATCCAGTCCGTGCCCTAGGGCCGGTCGCGCTCGCTCCTCCGGCCGTGTGCCGGGAGGGCGAGCGCGACTGGCGCGCGCGGAACGTGCTCGCCCAGAGGCTCGCAGTTCCGGGCGCGAGCTCGCCGGAGGCTCTTTCGCGCAGCCACGGGACTACGTTGCTGTTGCGCTCCACCCGCTGATCCGCTCCACGTCGAGCGCCACCACGGGACCTTCCGGACGCCGCTCGCGGTACTGCTCGTAACGCTCGGCGAGCAGATCCAGCGCATGTGCCATCTGCGGTCCGTCGTCGTCGAGGACTCGCGCGCGGCCGTCGGCCCGCACCCACCACAGCACGCTCCAGTCCGTGTCGTCGTAGCGGTCGGCCAGCAACGCGACGCGTGGCTCGGCGGCGATGTGCTCCAGCCGCGCGAGGCGGCGGGTCGTCTTCGGCTTGTGGTCGACGGCGTGGTAGACGACGCCGCCGATCGCCGCGAAGCACACCGGGACCACCGACGGGCGCCCATCGGTCGCGACCGTCGCCAAGCGCGCCACGCGAGCGGACCCGAGCAACTCCCAGCAACGCGCCACGTCCATGCCGGTCATCAAAGCACCCGCACGCGGCGGGCGTGGGTCATCGACGGTCGTTGGGGACCGCTGCGCGCCGCATGGCCACCGATGTCGGCTTCCCGGTCGGAGAGAGGCAGCGTCCGTCGGCGGTCGATCCGTACTGGCAGAAATGCACGACGTGCTCGCAGCCATGGAGGGTGTAGGCGCCGTTGGTCCGCACCTGCGCCGTGTCCTTGCCGGGGCCGCAGTCGATGCTGCCGTGGCCGTAATAGGCCTTGACGTGATCGTTGCCGGCGCCGGCGCGGACGACGTTGGTGCCATGGCTGGGGTAGATCCAGTCGGCTCCGCCGCCGCCGCTGAGGACATCGCTCTGGCGCGTCGTGTTGCCCGTGGGCCACTGGTCGCCCCACAGCACGTCGCCCCCCGAGCCCCCGACGAGATGGTCGTCGCCGTGGCCCCCGAGCAGCTCGTCGTTGAGGTCGCTGCCGTCGAGCGTGCGGCCGGCGTTGTCGGCCATCATCAGCACGCCGGTGATGGCGGGCCAGCCGTCATGGCTCACCTTGCCTCCGCCGCCCGCCGACTGGCGCCCGCCGCCCGCCGTGCACGAGACACCCTCGGACGCGTTCTCGCACCCCGCCGGCTGATCGCGCGCATGGGCCGGGATCACGATGGCCAGGCACAGCAGCGCCGCCACGAGGCCGGCGATACGCATATCACTCAGAGGTGCTGAGGGCATCCGACGGCGCAGCCTACAGGGCTTCCAACCGTCATGGGAGGAATTTCGCCGGCTACAGCCAGCCGCGTTTGCGGAACCACAGGACCATGCCGGTCAACACCGACAACATGACCCCGATCGTGATCCAGAAGGCGTGGATCGAGCCTTCGCCCGGCACGCCGACGTTCATGCCGAGCACCGAGGCGATCAGCGTCAGCGGCAGCATGATCACGCTGAACGCCGTCAGCACGCGGATCGAGTCGTTCAGGCGATGGGAGAGCACCGCCTCGTTGGTGTTCTCCAACCCCTCGATGACCTCTTTGAAGTTCTCCAGCATGTCCCACACCCGCTCCGACGCGTCGTTGATGTCGTCGAAGTAGATGTCGAGCTCACCCGTCACGTAGCGCTTGGTGCGCTCCAGGTCCTTCAGCGCGACCCGCTGCGGCCGGACGATCTTGCGGAAGTTGATGATCTCCTGCTTGGCGTTGGAGAGGTCACGCACGATCTCGCGGTTGGCCTCCTCCTCGAAGATCGCCTGCTCCAGACGCTCCAGCTTCAACCCCATCTTGCGCAGCATCGGGAACGAGGCATCGACGCAGGCGTCGACCACCTTGTACAACAAGTAGCCGGCGCCCTTGGAGAACATGTCCTCGCGGATGTCCTCGTTGGTGCGACAGCGGTCGAAGAGGTACTGCAGCGGCTGCAGCCCCTCGTTGGGGAGCGTGATGAGGAAGTCGGGGCCGACGAAGATGTCGACCTCGGCGCCGTTGAGCCGGTTGACGCGCTTGTCGAAGACCGGGAAGTGCAGGACGACGAAGAGGTAGCCGTCGTACTCGTCGACCTTCGGGCGCTGGTTGCGCGAGAAGACGTCCTCGTAGTCCAGCGGGTGGAAGTCGAAGTGCTCCTCGAGCCACGCGCGGTCGATCTGGCGGGGGCGCTCGATGTTGATCCAGCGCAGGCCCTCGGCCTCGACGACCTCGACGTTCGGGGTGTCAGGCTCCGCGGCGTGCGGGATGCCGTCCGGCCGAGAGCGGGCAGCGCGACGCGGCAGAGGCGGGCGGGGCAGCCTCGGCATTGCGACTGAAGGGCTCGTCGACGGACGGGATCACGACGCCATGGAGTCTACCGTCCGGCCGTGCAAACCACGACGCCGACATGTCGTTTTGCAGCGGCAAGGTCGCTTGCTATCGTTTCGACCACATAGCTGTACACGTCCAGAGGGGTGGAGGGACTGGCCCGATGAAACCCCGGCAACCCCCGCTTAGGCGGGAAGGTGCCAATTCCTGGAGACGTGTGGCGTAGGAAGCCACTTCTTCGTCACACACCGAATCCTCGGCGAAGAACAAGGAGTTTCCACAATGGCTGTCACCAACCTCTCGTGTCGTGAATGCGGGACCGAGTACGAGCTCACGGCGCAGTACGTCTGCACCAAGTGCTTCGGGCCGCTGGAGGTCAAGTACGACCACAGCGCGATCGAGGGTGACGTCGCCTCCCTCCGCCGCCGGATCACCTCCGGCCCCCAGAACATCTGGCGCTACGTGGACTTCCTGCCGCTCGTCGACGGCCAGCCCGGACCGAGCGCGAAGATCCTCTCGCGCGTCGGCCTGCCCGCCGGCTGCACGCCGCTGGTGCGCGCCGACCGGCTCGCCGAGCGCCTGGGCCTCAAGGAGGTCTGGGTCAAGAACGACGCGCACAACCCCACGCACTCCTTCAAGGACCGCGTCGTCTCGGTCGCCGCCGCCCGCGCGCGGGAGCTCGGCTTCGACACGCTGGCCTGCGCGTCGACGGGCAACCTCGCCAACGCCGTGGCCGCCACGGCCGCTGCCCTGGGGATGCCGTCATACGTCTTCATCCCGGCCGACCTCGAAGAGCAGAAGATCCTCGCGACCGGCGTCTACGGCACCAACCTGGTGAAGATCAACGGCAACTACGACGACGTCAACCGGCTTTGCACCGAGATCAGCGGCGAGCAGGAGAGCTGGGCGTTCGTCAACGTCAACATGCGCCCCTACTACGCCGAGGGCTCCAAGACCTTGGCCTATGAGATCGCAGAGCAGCTCGGCTTCTCGATCCCGGATCGCGTGGTCGCGCCGATCGCTTCGGGCTCGCTCTTCACCAAGCTCGCCAAGGGCTTTGACGAGTGGCGTGAGCTGGGCCTGATCGAGGGCGACACGCCCACGATGAACGGCGCCCAGGCCACGGGCTGCTCACCGGTCGCCACCGCGTTCGCCGCGGGTACCGACGTCTGCCGCCCGGTCAAGCCGGACACGATCGCCAAGTCGCTGGCCATCGGCAACCCAGCCGACGGCCCCTACGCGATCGAGCTCGCCAACCGCACCAACGGCGGCGTCGACAGCGTCACCGACGAGGAGATCAAGGCGGGCATCCGCCTGCTGGCCGAGACGACGGGCATCTTCACCGAGACCGCCGGCGGCGTCACCACGGCGACGCTGGCCAAGCTCGCCGATCGCGGCGACATCGACCCGGAGGAGCGCGTCGTGCTCGTCATCACCGGCGACGGCCTCAAGACGCTCGACGCGGTGCGCGACACCTTCGAGTCACACACGATCGACCCGAAGTTCTCCGAGTTCGAGAACGTATTGCGGTCCACCACCCACCCCGCCGGAGCGACGGTCTGATGGCCGTCACGGTCAAGCTGCCGACGCAGCTGCGCGCCGCCGCCGGCGGCGCGTCGAAGGTCCCGCTCGAAGGCGAGACCGTTGGCGCCGTCCTGGAGGCGCTCTACGTCGAGCACCCCGAGCTGCGCGACAGCCTGTCGGACGGTGACGGCGGCCTGCGCCGCTTCGTCAACGTCTACGTCGACGGCGAGGACGTGCGCTTCGGCGACGGCCTCGCGACGCCGGTCAAGGACGGCGGCGAAGTGCAGATCCTCCCCGCCGTCGCCGGCGGCTAACTCAGGGGTCACCGCTTGGGCCTGCCCGGCGACGGCCCTGGTCGCGGGCAGTAGCTAAGCGAACCTCAGCGGTCGAGCCACGCGGCCACCGCCGCGGGGTCGACGAGCGCAGCGAGGTGGCCGCTGTCGACGGTGTCGACGTGGTCGAGGCCGAGGCGCTCACGCGCCAGGCGCTCGACGAGGTCCAGCGGGAAGAGGCGGTCGCGGGTGCCGGCCAGCACCGTGGTCGGCACGTCCGGCCACGCATCCAGCGGCCAGCGCTCCTCGAAGAGGCGGTCTTCCTGGGCAGGCGCGGGCCGTGACAGCAGCGCCGCGCGGACGTCGGCAGGGAGGTCGTGCAGGAACATCGTCTCCAGGTCGAACGGCGCGTCGGGGTCGCGGCCCTCGCGCTCGGCGGCGGCACGCTCCGCCGCCGGCTGCCCGGCTGCTTCCCACCAGTCGCCGCCCGTGTCACCCGGCGCCGGGATCATCGGGCACAGCAGCGCGATGCGGGCGACGTCGACGCGCGAGCACAGCAGCGGCGCGGTGAAGGCGCCCATTGACTGCGCCACGATCACGACGCCCGTACGGTCGCCGATCGCGGCGGCCACCGCGTTGGCGTAGGCGTCCCATCCAGCGTTGGGGTCGCTGCTCGGCAGCTCCGGCGCCAGCGCTTCGTGGCCGCGCTCGGCCAGTAGCGGCACGAGGCGGCTCCAGTACCACTGGTCAGAGCCGGCGCCGGGGATCAGCGCGAAGGTGGTCATGGACGCTCAGACGTCGTCGACACGCCCAACTCATCGGTCGCCGATGAGTTCAGACCTTCAAGGGCGTCTCAACAGAGCGATGCGCGACGCGCGTGACAGAGCGACGACCCTCGTGGTCGTCGACGGGCAGGGTGGCGAGACCCTCGTCGCCCATCTCGACGCGAGCTGTCCCGACATGGTGCTCATCGACCTGCTCGCCCGCATGCACCTCGCCACGCGTCGCGGCGGCATGGGTCTGCGGATCCGCGACGCCTCGCCCGGGCTGGTCGAGCTGATCGAGCTGTGCGGCCTAACCTGCGTGCTCGCGCTCGAGGCGGTCCGGCAGGCCGAACTCGGCGAAGAGCTCGGGGTAGATGAAGTGGTGAAGCCCGCTGATCCGCCCCTCTGAGGTCTCGACCACGACGATGGCCCACGGGGAGTAGCCGTCGCCATCGGGGTTGTAGATCGCGATCGCGGGGCCGCCGTTGGCCGAGGTCGCCAGCACCCGCGAGCCCTCGCACTTGGCGCCCGTACCGGTCATGAACGCGACGATGTCGTCGGTGCCCTTGACCCAGAGCGGGAACGGCGGCATCGAGAACTCGGCGTCCTCGCGCAGCAGCGCGACGAGCGCGGTCATGTCATAGCGCTCGAACGCGTCGACGTAGCGGGCCAAGAGGTCCTGCTGCTCTTCATCCACAGCGACCGGGCCGTCGGTGGCGTCGAGGTCGAGCTCCGACAGCGTCGCGCGGGCGCGCTGCAGCGCGCTGTTGACCGACGCGACCGAGGTGTCGAGCAGCTCGGCGACCTCGGTGGCCTGCCAGCGCAGCACCTCGCGCAGGATCAGCACCGCACGCTGGCGTGCCGGGAGATGCTGGAGCGCCGCCACGAACGCGAGCCGCAGGGTCTCGCGCCCGGCAGCGATCTCGGCTGGATCGCCCTCGGTCGGCGCGACGCGCGCGTCGGCGATCGGCTGGACCCACGCGCCCTCGGTCAGCGGTGCTCCGAGGGCGGCGTCGGCCGCCGACGCCGGCCCGAGGTCCATCGGCTGCGCGCGGCGCTGCGGTCCCTGCAGCATGTCGAAGCAGACGTTGCTGGCGATCCGGTACAGCCACGACTTCAGCGCGGCACGCGCCTCCAGCCGGTCGGCCGCCTTCCACGCCCGCACCATCGTCTCCTGGACCGCATCCTCGGCCTCCGAGCCGGAGCCGAGCATCCGGTAGCAATAGCCCGTCAACGCACGCCGGTGCGTCTCCAACTCCCGCTCGATCTGGGCACCCGCGTCAGAACCGGTCAGCACGTCAGACATCGTAGGCGCGATCACGCGTGCCGTCGACCGGACAGCAGGTTTGGAGAACGCGACGCCGCCGATCGTCCGTTTCGCTCGCAGATCAGCGGAGCGCCGTCGACCCCTCGCCGACGCGCAGCGCCAGCGACAGCTCGAAGCGCTCGTCCGGGTCGTCGAGCGCGTCGCCGAAGAGGCCGCGCAGCGCCTTGAGCCGGTAGCGGACGGTCTGCACGTGGAGGCCGAGGCGGTCGGCCATTGCCTGCGGGCGGCCGGGGTCGGCGAGCCAGGCGGCGAGCGTGGCCGTCAGCCGCTCCCGGGCGGCGGGATCGAGCGTCGCGAGCGGCGCGAGACGGCGCCCGGCGACCTCGTGGGCGAGGTCGGGCGCGGCACCGAGCAGCAGCGCGATCTCGTGGTCGTCGCAGCGCACGACGTCCTGCCCGTCGGGGCCGCCCAACGCGCCCGCAGTCACGTGGTCCAGGAGCGCGACGGCGCGTGCGGCGCTGCGCGCGGCAACCGCGACGGGAACGGTCGGGCCGATCGCCACCGGCGTCTCGAGCTGCAGCGCGGTGGCGGCGCGTGCCAGCCAGCGCTCGGCCTCCTCGCCGTCGGCGACGACGAGCGCAAGGCGTCCGTCGGCGACCGGCGCGGTCAGCACGCGATCGGGGGGCGGAGCCGCCGGCGTGGCCAGCGGGTCGGCGGGCAGTGCCGCGACCGCGACGCGCACCCGGGCCGGAAGCTGCCAGCCCGCGGCGTCGGCCGCCGCGTCGAGGACATCGTCGGCGACCGGCGGCTCGCTGAGCAGCAGCGAGACCAGGCGCTGGCGCAGCGCCCGGCTCCTCCTGCGCGCCTCGGCCTCCTGGGCGGCAAAGCCACCGGCCGCGGCGACCGACAGCTCGTCGACGAGCTCCAGCACCGCGCTGCCGAACGCGAAGATCTCCGCGGCCGGCAGCGACATCTCCTGCGGCAGCAAGGCGGTCGAGCGCTCCCACATCGCCAGCCCGCCGAGCCGGTAGAACGACAACAGCTCGGTCAGCGTCCGGCCTGCCGCCTGCTGCGCGCGGCCGTGGGCGACGAAGAGCGCGTCGTCGGCGACGCGGCGCTCACCGGCCAGCCGTGCGAGGAAGCAGTCGACGGCCCCGCGCGCGCCGAGGCGCAGATTGCGCAGGGTCGCGGCATCCGGTGCGCCGTCGGGTCCCGCGCCCGCGGCGAAGCGCTCCAGCACGGCGTCGGCCAGCCCGTCGACGTGGGCGCTCAGCATGTCGCGCAGGTCGACGGTCCCGACGCGCAACGGCTCGCCGGGCTGATGGACGATGGCCATTGGAGGAAACCTACAAGGCCGAATCCTTCGTCACGGCACTTTGCTCAAATGCCGGACCAATGCAATTTAGGAGGAGATGCCCGCGCTGCGGAGTAGTCTGCGCAACGCATGGTCCGTGTCCTGCACTGTGACGACTCGTCGGCCTTCCGGGCGTTGATCCGCGCCGAGTTGGAGGATGACGACGACATCGAGATCGTCGGCGAGGCTCCGGACGTCGACGGAGCCGTTCGCGTGGCCGGTGAGACACGGCCGGACATCGTCCTGCTCGATCTCCTCGACGTCGAGCGCGATGCCGTCGGTGAGCTGCAGCGCGTCGTGCCCGACATCCGCGTGGTCGTCCTCAGCGGTCATCCGCGTGCCTACGGCGAGGGCCGCCGCGGCGGCGCGGTTGCCTACGTCGAGAAGGACGCGCCGATCTCCGAGCTTCGCGAGACCGTGCTGCGCATCGCCGGCGGGTAGACCGTTTCGGCGATGGCCCAGCGCCTGGACGAGTACGCCGCCAAGCGCGACTTCTCCGCGACGCCCGAGCCCACGGGCGGCGAGGCCGGCAGTGCCGGCGACGGCCTGCCGCGCTTCGTGATCCAGGAGCACAGCGCGACGCGCCTGCACTGGGACCTGCGCCTCGAGCACGACGGCGCGCTGGCCTCCTGGGCGCTGCCCAACGGCCTGCCGTGGGCAGCCAAGGACAACCGCGTCGCCGCCCACACCGAGGACCATCCGCTCGAGTACCTCGAGTTCCACGGTGAGATCCCGAAGGGCTCCTACGGCGCCGGGACGATGACGATCTGGGACCGCGGCAGATACGAGGTCCTGAAGTGGGACGAGGGCAAGAAGGTCGAGGTCGAGCTGCACGGCGAGCGCGTGACCGGCCGCTACGCGCTCTTTCCGATGGGGTCCGATGCCAAGGACTGGATGATCCACCGCATGGGCGAGCCCGCCGCCGACGGCTGGGTCCTCGGCCAGGAGGCGATGCCCGACCAACTCGTGCCGATGATGGCCAAGGCAGGCACGATCCCGCCCGCGCGCGAAGACGCGCAGTGGGCCTATGAGATCAAGTGGGACGGCGTGCGCGCGACCGTCTTCAGCGAGCCCGGCCGGATGCGCTTCGTCACCCGCAACGGCAACGACGTCACCGCGCGCTACCCGGAGCTCGGTCGGATGAACCGGGCGCTGAGCATGCATCGCGCGATCCTCGATGGCGAGGTGGTGGCCTTCGACGCTGACGGCAAGCCGTCGTTCGCCGCGCTCCAGGGCCGGATGCACCTGACCCGCGACGCGCACGTGCGCCGAATGGCCAAGGAGGCGCCGGTCAACTACATGGCCTTCGACCTGCTGTGGCTGGACGGCCGCTCGCTCATGGATCTTCCTTACGAGGAGCGCCGCGCCGCGCTGCGTGCGCTGCTGGCCGACGGCGAGCGCTGGCAGGTCCCCGACCACGTCGTCGGTGGCGGTGCACAGATGCTGGCCGCCACGCGCGAGCAGGGGCTGGAGGGGGTTATCGTCAAGCGGCTGGACTCGCCGTACGAGCCCGGCCGGCGCAGCGGCGCGTGGCGCAAGGTCAAAAACACCAACCGCCAGGAGCTGGTGATCGGTGGCTGGCTGCCGGGGGAGGGCAAGCGCCAGGGGAGCATCGGGGCGCTGCTGGTCGGCGTGCGCGACGACGACGACGACGACGCTCCCTTCCGCTTCGCCGGTCGTGTCGGCACCGGCTTCACGGAGGCCGAGCTTGATCGTCTCGGCGAGTTGTTGGGGCCCTTGGTTCGGGACACCTCGCCGTTCGACGCGGTGCCGTCCGGCGTGAAGATCCCGCGCGAGGCGGTCTGGGTCGAGCCCGAGCTGGTCTGCGAGGTCGAGTTCATCGCGTGGACGCGCGAGGGCGTCCTGCGGGCGCCGTCCTACAAGGGGCTGCGCGACGACAAGCCCGCGGGGCTCGTCGTTCGCGAGCCCGTCGCCCCGCCCAAGGGGGCGAAGGGCGGGACCGCAGTGCGCGCCGAGATCGAAGGGCGCGAGCTGCGGCTGACCAACCTGGAGAAGGCGCTGTGGCCCTCAGGCCACACCAAGAACGATCTGATCCGTTACTACGTCGAGCTGGCGCCGGTCCTGCTCCCGCACCTCCGCGGCCGCCCGCTGACGCTCAAGCGCTACCCGCACGGCTCCGAGGGTCAGTTCTTCTATGAGAAGCAGGCGCCGGCGCACCGGCCCGACTGGGTTGCGACCGCGCCCGTCACGCTGGAGAGCGGCAAGGTCATCACCTACGTCGTGGCCGCCGACACGCCGACACTCGCCTGGCTGGGCAACCTCGCCGACCTCGAGCTGCACACGCCGATGCACCGGGCCGACACCGCCGGGAAGCTGTCGGCGCCGACGATGGTCGCCTTCGACCTCGACCCGGGCGAGCCCGCCGGGCTGCTGGAGTGCTGCCAGGTCGCGACCGTGTTGCACGGCATGTTCCAGCACTTGGGCTTGCGCGCGGTCGTCAAGACCTCGGGCTCCAAGGGCATGCAGGTCTACGTCCCGCTCAACACGCCGGGCGTGACCTACGAGCAGACCAAGGGCTTTGCCAAGGCAGTAGCCGAGCTGCTGGAGGCCGAGGCAGGCGATCTCGTCGTGGCGCGGCAGACCAAAACGCTGCGCAAGGGCAAGGTGCTGGTCGACTGGAGCCAGAACGACGTCAACAAGACCACCGTGTCGGTCTACTCGCCACGGGCGCGCGAGCTACCGGCGGTCTCGACGCCCCTGGCCTGGGACGAAGTCGCCGCCGCAGCAGCGGCCGACAGCGCCGAGGCGCTCGTCTTCGACCTCGACGCCGTGCTCGCCCGCGTGCGTGACCAAGGCGACCTCTTCGCCGACGCGCTGACGGTCGTGCAGGACCTGCCAGTTGGCTGAGGGTTGACGGCGAGAGGAGACGTCAATGTCTCCTCAGGGGCTTGCGCGATATGCGAACATACGTTCGTGACAGACGCCGGCACCGCATACACCCAGTTCCAGCACGCCCTGCGCACGGGCAACCTCATGATCATCCGCGCTGCAGCCGCCGAACTGCCATCTGTCCGGCTCGACGACGCACTCCAGGTCTGCGTCCTCCTCCGTGACCGCGAGCCCGAACGCTACGAGCGCGCCGCCGTCCGCTGGATCGGCCGTTACTGCGTCGAGCGTCCCAACGCGACCCTCGACGACGTCGAACACGCCCGCGCCGCCTTCACCCTCATGCGCCGCGACCCGACGCGCGCGCTGGGGATGCTCCAGACGCTCTGTCGCACCTGAGCAGGGCCACAGCGGCGGTCTTCAGTTGATCAGGATGGAGCGATTACGGCGGCGTAACGCTCGGCCTCGCGAACGACGAGCTTGACGAGCGCCGAGGTGTCGGCGTACAGGACACCCTCGGTGGGTTCAGCCACGGTCGCCGCGCTGCTCTTGCAGCGCGCGGGTGCCGGCTTCGGTGATCGGGCCGGTCAGCGGTCCGCGACGCGCGAGCACGTCGCGCAGATCAGCCGTCGCAGGTCGTAGGCGACCTTCTCGTTCCAGACGTTCGAGGACCGGGTCGGTCTTCGCGGTGCGGCGCGGCGGCTTCACACCACACAGCGTAGATGCCTGCACGGCGTGTGTGAAGCGGCTGACGCTCAGCCGTCGGTGGCGGCGAGGGCCTTGGCGCTTGCCTCGGCGGCGGTGCGCGCGGCGGCGCGGGATGCGGCGGCGGCTTGGCCGAGGATGCGACGCTCGTGTGGGGTGGCCTGGGGGATCAGGGATGCTGTGGCCTCGCCGAGCGCGAGATGCGCTTGGGCCAGGCGCTCGAGCTCGGAGGCGAGGCGAGAGAGTGGGTCGTCGGCGGCGTCCATGCCGGACCCACCATGGCACCTCGCTGCCGCGTCCTCAAGGCGTCTGGACCTCAACATGGGCATCGGCTGGGCGTCTACGTCCAGCCGGGGAATGCCGGTCCGGCTTACGGGATGGCGATGGTCCGCGTGACGGCGAAGACGACGCGGCGCTTGTCGCGTGAGCAGGTCGTGAAGCCGACGACGTCCTCGGTCTTGCTGACCGCCTTGGGCACAGATGCCTGGACCTTGAACACGCACTTGAAGCTGCGCACGCGGCAGGTCAAGCGCTTCGTGTCACCGGGCGACGCGACGCAGGACTTGAGATAGGACCGGTAGACGCGGCCGCCCTCCAGGCACGTGGTGGAGCGCACGGCGACGACCACGGCCTCGCCGTCACACGACCGGTAGGTGGCGCCATGAGCGGCGGGCGCCGCCGCGGTCAAGGCGCCGATGGCAACCGCGACGAGCGCGAGCTTCCGGCTGGTGCGAAGTGAGGACGACATGGGGCACCCAATCTAGATGACCGACGCCCGGTGCGACGGTGGGATCTGGCGCCGCGGGCGAAAGGTTCGGGTTGCCGTTGACCGGGACCGCTACGATGCCCGTACCCGCGCGAGTAGCTCAGTGGATAGAGCGCCTCCCTCCGGAGGAGGAAGTCGGGGGTTCGAATCCCTCCTCGCGCGCTTCAGGTGCCGATCGCGTGACCGCGGCGCCGCAACTGGAGGCAGACACCGATCCCCTCCAGCGAGATCGCCAGCGACATCTTCGACTCGCCGGCGACGCGCTCGCAGAAGGTGAAGGGGATCTCCTCGATGCGCTTGCCGAGCAGGTGGGCGACCTGCGTCGTCTCGATCTGGAAGGCGTACCCGGCGGCGAGCATGTCGTCGAGGCCGAGATCCTCCAGGCAGCTCGCGCGCCAGAGCTTGAAGCCGCCGCTGAGGTCGTCGTAGGGCAGACCGAGGACCAGGCGGCTCATCGTGCACCCGACACGACTGAGCGCGCGACGCGAGCGGCTCCAGTTGGTCGTGCCGCCGCCGGGCAGGTAGCGGTTGCCGATCACGAGGTCGGCGTCGCGGCCGTCGAGCACGGCCAGCATCTCGGCGACCTTCTCCGGCGGATGCGACAGGTCGCAGTCCATCTGACCGATCGCGCGGTAGCCGCGGGTCAAACACCAGGAGAAACCTGCGCGATAGGCGACACCGAGCCCGTCCTTGCCCTCGCGGTGCAGCACATGCATCCATGGACGGTGCGCGGCCAGCTCGTCGGCGAGCGCGCCGGTGCCGTCAGGTGAGGCGTCGTCGACGATCAGCAACTCCACGCCGGTGGCGGCGAAGCGCTCGACGAAGAGGGGAAGGGACTCGACCTCTTGGTAGGTCGGGACGACGACGATGACGCCGGAGCGGTCGGTCGGCGGGAGAAAGACGGGCGTGGGGGCGGGAGCCGCAGCAGCCCGCGATGGCAACGCCGCGAGCGCCTCGGCGATCACATAGGCCATCACTTCTCCGGCAAAGCCGACGACACGCAAGGCGACCGCCAGGCCGGTCGCCGCGCCCGCGCCGAGCACGGGCGCGAGGCCGAGCGCCAGCGCGGCGTCACGCACACCGAGACCACCGGGCGCAATCGGGACCAGCACGCCGGCCAGCCACGACAGGGCAGCAGCGCCGAGCAGGACGCCGGTGCTCGTGTCGCTCAGCCCGAGCGTCCCGGCCAGCAGCGCGAGGCCACCCGCCGTCGCCGCCCAGCCCGCCGCGTGCACGGCGACCAGCGCCGCGACCTCACGGCCGCGCAAAGGCGCCGCCGCCGCGATCCCGCGCGCCTGCAGACGACGCTGCACCCAACCGCCGAGCCAGGCGGGGCGCAGCGCGACGAGCGTGAGCACCGCGACCGCCGCAGCGCCCAGCGCCACCGCCGGCGGCTGCAGGCCGGCGACCGCAAACCCGATCGGCGCGGCCAGCGCGCCACCCGCAACCGCGGCCAGCTGCTCATAAGCCGTGGCGGTCAACACCTGCGGCGTTGTCGCCTCCAGCCGCTCGCGTGCACCGACGCGATAGGCGAAGCCCACGGCGCCGCTGGGCTCATAGCGCAGCAACCAGGAACGCGCCCAGACCCTGAGCGCCGGACGCCACCGCGCACCCGCGCCGACACGACGCAACGCGACGACGAACGTCCCCGCCTGGACCAGGCCCGGGACCGCGAGCAGCAGTGCAGCACCGGCCAGCGCGAGCGGGTTCACCGACCAGTCGAACGCAGCGAGATCACCACGCCGCGCCCACAGCGCAAAGGCCAGCGTGGCGACCATGCCGAGGGCGAGGAGCGACCGGGCGTGACGCCGAGCGAAGGCGAGCGCGGGGGAGGAGGTCATGGCAAGCGGTACACCGCTAGTGTCGTGATGCGTTAATTCGTGTGCTGGCGGGCATGGTTGTGGCATGCCATCGTTCTCGGTTGTGTCATTAGAGCTTTCGGATGCTGAGCGTGAGCAGTTGGAGTCGTGGTCGCGGCGCCAGACCACGGCCAACGCGCTGGCGCAGCGCTCGCGGATCGTGTTGCTGGCCGGCGACGGGTTGAGCAATGGGCAGGTCGCCGATCGTCTCGGGGTCCATCGCAACACGGTCTCGAAGTGGCGTCGGCGGTTTGCTGCTGAGCGTCTGGACGGGCTGGTCGACGAGCCGCGGCCGGGCCGGCCGCGAACGGTCACCGACTCTCAGGTCGACGCCGTGATCACCAAGACGTTGGAGAGCGCCCCGAGGGACGCGACGCACTGGTCGACGCGCTCGATGGCCAACGAGGTCGGGTTGACGCAGTCGGCGGTGCACAGGATCTGGCGGGCGTTCGGGCTGCAGCCCCATCGGGCCGAGACCTTCAAGCTGTCAAAGGACCCGCAGTTCGTGGCCAAGGTCAGAGACGTGGTCGGCCTCTATCTCAACCCGCCCGAGCGCGCGGTCGTGCTGTGTGTGGATGAGAAGTCCCAGATCCAGGCTCTGGACCGCACCCAGCCGATCCTGCCGATGGCCCCCGGGATCCCCGAGCGCGCCACCCACGACTACAAGCGCCACGGCACCTCGAGCCTTTACGCGGCGTTGGATCTCAGCACCGGCAAGGTCATCGGCCGGCTGCACGCCCGTCATCGCGCGATCGAGTTCAAGAAGTTCCTGCAGACCCTCGACCGTGAGGTCCCGGCCGATCTCGACGTCCATCTCATCCTCGACAACAGCTCCACCCACAAGACGCCGGCGATCAGGAAGTGGTTGTTGACCCACCCCAGGTTCGTCTTGCACTTCACCCCGACCAGCAGCTCGTGGCTGAACCTCGTCGAGCGCTGGTTCGCTGAGCTGACGACCAAGAAGCTGCGGCGTGGCGCGCATCGCTCCACCCACGCGCTCAACACCGACATCAAGGCATGGATGGCCACCTGGAACGAGAACCCCAAGCCCTACGTCTGGACCAAGACCGCCGACCAGATCCTCGAATCCATCACCCGCTACTGCACACAAATTAACGAATCGGGACACTAGCTCAGCAGCAGCCCCGCACTCAAGAGCACGCAGAACGCCAACTGCAACATCCCCGTCTTGGCGAGCGCCTCGTTGAGGGTCGGTCCGTCGTCGTGCTGGCGAACGGTCCGCACCAGCGGAACGGCCAGCGGCAAGGCCAACCACGACAGCAACACCCACGGCCCCACGTGCGAGCCGCCCGCAAGCCACACGGCCACCGGGATCAGGAACGCGACGTAGATCTCGGCCGCGTAGAAGTCCCGAGCGCGCCCGCGCCCCATCCGCACCGCCAGCGTCCGCTTGCCCACCCGCGCGTCTGTCGGCGCGTCGCGGATGTTGTTGACGGCGAGGATCGCGGCCGCCAGCAGGCCGACAGGCACGGCCAGCGCGAACGCCTCCCACTCGAGTTGCTCGACCTGCGCGTAGTAAGAGCCCGTCACCGCGACCAGCCCGAAGAACAGGAAGACGAAGACGTCGCCCAGCCCCTCGTAGCCATACGGCCGCGGGCCGCCGGTGTACAGGACGCCCGCGAGGATCGACGCGGAGCCGATCGCCAGGATCACCCAGCCGGCGACGATGATCAGGTACACACCGCACAACACGGCCAGCGCGAACGACACATAGGTCGCCGTCAGCACCTGCTTGGGCGGCACGAGGCCGCCGGCAGTGACGCGCACGGGGCCGAGGCGGTCCTCAGTGTCGGCACCGCGGCGTGCGTCGGAGTAGTCGTTGGACAAGTTCGCGCCGACCTGGATGAAGACCGCGCCGAGCAGCGCGGCGATGAACGCGCCGACCCGCAGCGAGGACGTCTCGGCCGCCGCCAGCGCCGTGCCGACGAGCACCGGCGCGACACCGGCCGGCAGCGTCCGCGGCCGCGCGGCCAACAGCCAGATCTTGATCGGCGACGGGCGCTGCGAGATCGCTTCGGAGGACTCACTCATGACAGCTCAGGCCCTCCGCGGGAATTGCGAGAAGTCCGGGCGGCGCTTGTCCTTGTAGGCCTCGCGCCCCTCCTTGGCCTCATCCGACCCATAGAACAACAGGTTGGCGTCGTGGGCCAGCTGCTGGATCCCGGCGTAGCCGTCCTCGTGGGCATGAAAGGACGACTTCACGAGCCGCAGGGCGAAGGGGGAGAGCTCGAGCATCTCGCGACACCAGGAGACCGTCTCCTCCTCCAGCCGCTCCAGCGGCACGACGGCGTTGACCAACCCCATGTCCAACGCCTGATGGGCGTCGTACTGGCGGCAGAGCAGCCAGATCTCCTTGGCGCGCTTGGTCCCGACGAGGTCGCGCAGCAGCGACGCGCCGAAGCCGCCGTCCCAGGAGCCGACGCGCGGGCCGGTCTGGCCGAAGCGCGCGTTGTCGGCGGCGATCGTCAGGTCGCAGCAGAGGTGCAGGACGTGGCCGCCGCCGATCGCGTAGCCCGCCACCTGCGCGACCAACGGCTTGGGCAGCCGTCGCATCTGCACCTGCAGGTCGGTGACGTGGAAGCGGCCGACGGTGGCGCCTTCGGGGATGTAGCCCGTGTCGCCGCGGACGTTCTGGTCGCCGCCCGAGCAGAACGCGTGCGGGCCCTCGCCGGTGAAGATCACGACGCCGACGTCGCCGTCCTCACGGGCACGCTCCAGCGCCTCGGAGACCTCGACGAGCGTCTGCGGCCGAAAGGCGTTGCGCACCTCGGGGCGGTCGATGGTGATCTTCGCGATCCCGTCGCCGCTCAGCTCGTAGCGGATGTCGGAGTAGTCGCCGTCGCCAGGGGTCCAGGTCACTGCCATGGGCGGCAGGCTACTTTCCGAGCCATGGTGGTCGAGTCCTGGCTGGCGAGAGCGGCGCAAACGCGCCCGGACACGGCCGCCGTCAACGGGCTCACCTACGCGGCGCTGCACGCGCGGGCACGCGCCGTCGCGGCCGGCCTGCCCCGCGGCGCTCGCGTCGGCGTCGCGCTCCCGCCCGGCGAGGACTACGTCATCGCCCTGCACGCCTGCCTGCTGGCCGGCGCGCTCGTCGTGCCCATCGACCTGCGGCTCACGGCGGCCGAGCGCCCGGCGGTCGACCTCCTCATCGAGGGCGAGCTGCCCGCCGCACCCGGTGACCCCGCCACGCTCGCGTCCCACGACCTCGACGCGCCCGCGATCCTCGTCCACACCAGCGGGACCACCACCAAGCCCAAGCCCATCCGCCTCACCTACGGCAACTGGCTCTGGAGCGCCTTGGGCAGCGCGGTCGCGCTCGGCGTCGACCCCGAGGAGCGCTGGCTGTGCACGCTGCCGCTGTCGCACGTCGGCGGGCTGTCGATCCTGCTGCGCAGCGCGATCTATGGGACGACCGCGATCGTCCACGAGCGCTTCGAGACCGACCGCGTGCTCGCAGCGCTCGACCACCCGCGGGGCCCGACCGTCATCTCGCTCGTCCCCACGACGCTCACGCGCCTGCTCGACGCGGGCCTCACCAACCCGCCCGCGCTGCGCTGGGCGCTGCTCGGCGGCGCGTCGCTGCCACCTGCGCTGCTGCAGCGTGCCGCCGACGCGGGCGTCCCCGTCGCCCCGACCTACGGCCTCACCGAGGCCTGCTCGCAGGTCGCGACGGCCGGCGTCCCGCTCTTCTGCACCCGCATCGACCTCCAACCCGACGGCGAGATCGTCGTCACCGGCCCGACCGTCTCACCCGACGCAGGACCGCGCCTGCACACCGGCGACCTCGGCGCCATCGACGACGACGGTCTCCTGCAGATCGTCGGGCGCAAGGCCGACACGATCGTCACCGGCGGCGAGAACGTCGCGCCCGCTGAGGTCGAGGCGATCCTGGAGGCACACCCCCGCGTCCTCGAAGCCGCCGTCATCGGCCGTCCCGACGACGCGTGGGGCGAGGCGATCGTCGCGCTCGTCCGGGCCCGCGACCAGACCACGCCTCCCAGCGCCGACGACCTTCGCGGCCACTGCGCCGCCCACCTCGCCCGCTTCAAGGTCCCCAAGGACTACAAGATCATCACCGAGCCACTGCCCCGCACCGCCTCCGGGAAGCTCGTGCGTCGCGAGCTCGGCGAGCCTGCACCGTAGGCTGCCGTCATGGATCCGGAAGCAGAGCGAGCAGCCAGCCGCGAGCGCTGGGAGAGCGTTGCGGCGGGCTGGGAGTCCGGTGCCGACGCCTTCTACGACGGCGCGCTGCCCGTCTCGCACTGGATGGTCGATCGCCTCCAGCCCCAGCCCGGCCAGACGATCCTCGAGCTCGCCGCCGGCCGTGGCGACGTCGGCTTCCTCGCCGCCGAGCTGCTCCATCCCGGTGGCAAGCTGATCAGCTCCGACGGCGCCGAGGCGATGGTCGAGGCCGCTCGTCGCCGGGCTGCGCAGCTCGGCCTCGACAACGTCGAGTTCAAGCCGATCGACCTGGAATGGATCGATGCCAAGCTCGCCACGATCGACGGCGTTCTCTGCCGCTTCGGCTACATGCTCGTCGTCGACCCCGAGCATGCGTTGCGTGAGGCCCGTCGCGTCCTGCGCCCCGGCGGCAAGCTCGTCATCGCGGTCTGGGACGTGCCGGAGGTCAACCCATGGCTGACCGTCTTCTCGGCAGTGGCGCGCGACCTCGGCCTGGCGCCGCCGCCGTCTGCCGACGAGCCCGGCCCGTTCTCGCTCAGCGCCCCGGGGGCGGTGGGAGAGATGCTGCAGGACGCCGGCTTCGACACCCCGACCGTCGAGCCGATCGAGCTCACCTTCCGCACGCCGACGCTCGACGCGCTGTGGGAGACCCAGCGCTCGATGTCGCCGGCGATGCGCAAGCTCCTGGAGGCGCTGGCCCCCGCCGACCACTACAAGCTGCGCGAAGCGGTCGATGAGCGCTGGGCGCCGTACGTCACCGCAGACGGCACCGTCTCCATTCCGGGACGGGCACTGGGCGTCGTCGCCGAGGCCTGATCCTTAGACTGCCGCAGACTATGTACTACGACGACGACGCAGATCTCACCCTCCTCGACGGCAAGACCGTGGCCATCATCGGCTTCGGCTCTCAGGGCCACGCCCACGCCCAGAACCTCAAGGACTCCGGGGTCAAGGTCGTCGTAGGCCTGCGTGAGGACTCCGCGTCGGTCCAGCAGGCCAAGGACGCGGGCCTGGACGTCCTCCCGGTTGCCGACGCCGCGTCGGCGGGCGACATCGTGATGATGCTCGTCCCCGACGAGCTGCACCGCCAGGTGTGGGAGAACGACGTCCGTGACGGCATCGCGGAGGGCAACCTGCTGCTCTTCGGCCACGGCTTCTCGATCCTCTATGACGAGGTCGACCCGCCGGCCGGCATCGACGTCGGGCTCGCCGCGCCCAAGGGCCCGGGCCACCTCGTCCGCCGCCAGTACACCGAGGGCTCCGGCGTCCCCGGCCTCGTCGCGATCCACCAGGACGCCACGGGCAACGCCAAAGCGCTGGCCCTGGCCTACGCCAAGGGCATCGGCTGCACCCGCGGCGGCGTGTTCGACACGACGTTCAAGGAGGAGACCGAGACCGATCTCTTCGGCGAGCAGGCCGTCCTGTGCGGCGGCGCGTCCGCGCTGGTCCAGGCGGGCTTCGACACGCTGGTCGAGGCCGGCTATGACCCGCAGATGGCCTACTTCGAGTGCCTCCACGAGCTCAAGCTGATCGTGGACCTCATGTACGAGAAGGGCCTGGCGGGCATGCGCTACTCGATCTCCAACACGGCTGAGTACGGCGACTACACGCGCGGTCCGCGCGTCGTCACCGACGAGACCCGCGCGGAGATGAAGAAGATCCTCGGAGAGATCCAGGACGGCACCTTCGCGCGCGAGTGGATCGCCGAGAACCGCGCCGGCCAGGAGAACTTCAAGCGCATGCGCGCCGAGCAGGCCGACACGCAGGTCGAGCACGTCGGCAAGGAGCTCCGCAGCCATATGGATTGGATCCAGACGGAGTTTTAGTCCCGCGGTTCGGTACCCTCCTCGAGCCGTCGCAACTGGCGTCTCGAGGTGGGCTACCACCGGGGAGCGATGGTGATCTCTCCGCCGCACGCCTGGGCACTCCCATACCGACCCCGAGGAGCCCCATGACGACGAGCGCGACCACGCTCACCATCCCGGAAGAGCTCAAGCCTGCAGACGGCCGCTTCGGTTGCGGCCCGTCGAAGGTCCGGCCCGAGCAACTGGCCAAGCTGGCCACCGAGGACGCCCATCTGCTGGGCACCTCTCACCGACAGAAGCCGGTCAAGGACCTCGTCGGCCGCGTCCGCACCGGCCTGAGCGACCTCTTCACCCTGCCCGACGGCTATGTCGTCGCGCTCGGCAACGGCGGGACGACCGCCTTCTGGGACGCCGCCGCGGCCGGCCTGATCCGCGAGCGCTCGCTGCACCTGAGCTTCGGCGAGTTCTCCAACAAGTTCGCGAGCGTCGCCGCCAAGGCGCCGTTCCTGCAGGACCCGGTTGTCGTCAAGAGCGATCCCGGCGACGCGCCCGCGCCCACCTACGAGGCCGGCGTCGACGTCGTCGCATGGGCCCACAACGAGACCTCGACCGGCGTCATGGTTCCCGTTCAGCGTCCGCAAGGCAGTGACGACGCCCTCGTCCTCATCGACGCCACCTCCGGCGCCGGCGGCCTGCCCGTCGACGCGAGCCAGAGCGACGTGTACTACTTCGCGCCGCAGAAGTGCTTCGCCGCCGACGGCGGCATCTGGCTGGCGCTCCTCAGCCCGGCCGCGCAGGAGCGCATCGCCGAGGTCGGCGCGCGCACCGACCGCTGGATCCCCGAGTCGCTCTCGCTGACCACCGCGCTGGACAACTCGCTCAAGGACCAGACCTACAACACGCCCGCGCTCGCCACGCTGATCCTGCTCAACGCGCAGGTCGAGTGGATGAACGAGAACGGCGGCCTGGACTTCGCGGTCGGCCGGACCACGGCGTCCTCGAGCGCGCTCTACGACTGGGCCGAGGCCTCGTCGTTCGCGACCCCGTTCGTCGTCGACCCCGCCAAGCGCTCGCTGGTCGTCGGCACGATCGACTTCGACGACACCTTCGACGCCGCGGCCGTCGCCGCGACGCTGCGCGCCAACGGCATCGTCGACACCGAGCCCTACCGCAAGCTCGGCCGCAACCAGCTGCGCATCGGCATGTTCCCCGCGATCGACCCGGAAGACATCGTGCAACTCACCAAGTGCATCGACCACATCGTGGGGGCCCAGGCATGACCCGCGTCCTCGTCGCCGAGAAGATCGGCGCCAGCGGCATCGACCTCCTCAAGGCGCACTTCGACGTCGACACCGCCTTCGACACCGACGGCTTCGACTTCGAGGCCCGCATCGGGGAGTACGACGGCCTGCTGATCCGCTCGGCCACCAAGATGACGGCGGACCTGATCGAGAAGGCCACCAACCTGAAGGCCATCGGCCGCGCCGGCGTCGGCGTCGACAACGTCGACGTCCCGGCCGCGACCAAGCGCGGGATCATCGTCGCCAACGCGCCGGAGTCCAACGTCGTCACCGCCGCCGAGCACACGATGGCGCTGCTGCTGGCCCTGGCCCGCAACGTCCCGCAGGCCCACGCCGCGCTGACCCAGGGCAAGTGGGAGCGCTCGAAGTGGTCGGGCGTCGAGCTGGAGGGCAAGGTCCTCGGCATCCTCGGCTTCGGTCGCATCGGCCAGCTCGTCGCCGCGCGCGCCAAGGGCTTCGGCATGCGGATCGTCGCCTTCGACCCGTTCGTGGCCGCCGACCGCTACAAGGACCTGGGTGTCGAGAAGGCCGACAGCTCCGACGGCGTCTACGCCGAGGCCGACTTCCTGACGCTGCACCTGCCCAAGACGCCAGACACCGAGGGCTGGCTGGACGCCGAGGCGCTGGCCAAGTGCAAGGACGGCGTCAAGGTCCTCAACGTCGCCCGCGGCCCGCTGATCAACGACGAGGACCTGGTCGCCGCGCTCGACAGTGGCAAGGTCGGCGGCGCGGCGCTGGACGTCTTCCGCTCCGAGCCGGTCACCGAGTCGCCGTTCTTCGGCCGCCCCAACGTCATCGTGACGCCGCACCTCGGCGCCTCGACGGCCGAGGCGACCGACCGCGCCGGCTTCCAGGCCGCCGAGCAGGTCGTCGCGGCGCTGACCGGCGGCGCGGTCACCACGGCTGTCAACGTGCCGGCGATCAAGGCGGAGGACTTGGAGGTCCTCGGCCCGTACGTCCCGCTCTGCCAGCACCTCGGGCGCCTGGCCATGGCGCTCGCCGAGGGCTCCTCGGTCGATCGCATCGACGTCGAGCTGCTCGGCCGCATCGCCGATCGCGACACACGCCCGCTGGCCACCGCGACGCTGCTCGGCGTCCTGGCCGGCAAGACCGAGGAGGACGTCAACGCGGTCAACGCGCCGGCGGTTGCCGAGGAGCGCGGTATCGAGATCGTCGAGACCAAGAGCGCCAGCGCGCGCGACTTCGAGAACCTGGTGCGCATCACCGTGCACTCGGGCGAGAACGCCGAGCGCGTGGTCGGCACGACGTTCGGCCGGCGCAACCGCCCGCACCTGCTCGAGGCATGGGGCCAGCGCTTCGACGTCCAGCTCGACGAGCACCTCGCGGTCTTCCGCTACGGCGACCGCCCGGGCATCGTCGGCCTCATCGGCACGGCGTTCGGCGAGGCCGGCGTCAACATCGTGTCCGCTGCGGTCGGGCGACGAGAAGACGGTCCCGCCGACGGCGAAGCCGTGATGGTGCTCACCACCGACGCCCCCGTTCCGCGCGAGGTCGTCGACGCGATGGTCGCGACCGACGGCTTCACCGGCGGTCGCGCGATCACCCTGTAGGACAACGCACCGGAAAGACGCCCCGGACGGTGGTTCGGGGCGTCCGTGCGCGGGTAGGGACCTGACGGCATGTCCAGTCGGGTCATCTCGATCCTGGCGCTGGTGGCAGCGACCCTCGTGGTGGCGGCCTGCGGTGGCGGATCCAGCAGCAACGGCACGGTCACCTTGAACTGGTGGGCGGGCAACCAGCCGGGCGGCTCCTTCCAGAAGGCCGCGGCCTACTGCTCCGAGCAGTCCAACGGCGCTTACAAGATCAAGGTCAACCTGCTCGGGACCGACGCCGACTCGCAGCGTCAGTCGCTCGTGCGGCGCCTGGCGGCCGGTGACTCCTCGATCGACCTGATGGCCATGGACGTCGTGTGGACCGCCGAGTTCGCCGAGGCCAAGTGGATCAAGCCGTTCCCGGCCGCGCAGGCCGCAGAAGCTCAAGAAGGATCGCTTGGCCGGCCCGCTCAAGACCGCGACCTACAAGGGACGCCTCTACGCGGCCCCGGGCAACTCCAACACCCAGCTCCTCTGGTACCGCAAGAGCCAGATGAACGGCAAGCCGATCCCGAAGACCTGGGCGCAGCTGATCGCCACGGCCACGCAGCTCAAGACGACCATCGCCTACACCAACGCGCAATACGAGGGCACGACGGTGTGGTTCAACTCGGTGATCCAGAGCGCCGGCGGATCGATCCTCAATCGCCGGGGTGGCGTCGGCCTCGGCCCGCCCGCGCTGACGGCGATCACCATCATGCACGACTTCGCCGCCGGGCCCGGGAACCCGACGCTGCCCGCGGCTAAGGAGGACCAGGCGCGCCAGGCCTTCGAGGTGCCGACCGGCACGGCGTTCGAGATCAACTACCCGTTCGTGTACGCCTCGGCCCAGAGCAACACGACGGTCAAGGGGCTCAAGGACGACATCGCCTGGGCGCCGTATCCGTCGGTCAAGCCCGGCGGCCCCAATCGCGCCCCGATCGGTGGCTTCAACTGGGGCGTCGGCGCCCACACCAAGCATCCCAAGCAGGCCTTCGACGCCGCGACGTGCCTGGCCAGTGAGCAGCCCGAGCGGCTCTACGCGCAGCTCGACTCGCTGCCGCCGACGCTCTCGCAGGTCTACGACGATCCCAAGTTCAAGAAGAGCTACCCCTTCGCCGACCTCGTCCGCAAGCAGATCGACAGCGCGGGCGTGCGGCCCGTGACGCCGCTGTACGCCGACGTGTCGCTGGCCATCTACACGACGCTCTCGCCCGCCGCCGATCTGCAGCCCAAGGCGGCGCTCGCCAAGCTGACCGAGCGCCTGCAGAACGCGCTGGACTCCAAGGGGCTGCTCTGATGGCACGGGCCGCGATGAGCGACCGCACCAAGGCCGAGCGCAAGTTGGGGATGATGCTCTGCGCGCCGGCCGCGATCGTGATGATCGCCGTCACCGGCTACCCGATCCTCTACGCGATCTGGCTGTCGCTGCACCGCAGCGACCTGCGCTTCCCCGACAACACCGCGTGGATCGGGATCGACAACTACATCACGGTCCTGTCGTCCAACCTGTGGTGGAAGGACCTCTTCCACACGCTGGTGCTGACAGCCCTGTCGGTGAGCCTCGAGCTCGTCCTGGGCATGCTGCTCGCCCTGGCGATGCACCGCGCGATCTTCGGCCGCGGGCTGATCCGCACGAGCGCCCTGGTGCCCTACGGCATCGTCACGGTCGTTGCCGCGTTCGCATGGCGGCTGGCCTTCTCCAAGGCTGACGGCGGCTTCGTGCCGGCGGTCCTGCACCTGCAGAACGACCCGCTGATCACGACCTGGTCGACCTATCTGACGGCGATCCTGGCCGAGGTCTGGAAGACGACGCCGTTCATGGCGCTGCTGCTGCTCGCCGGCCTGGCGCTGGTGCCCGACGACCTCCACGAGGCGGCGCGCGTCGACGGCGCGAGCACGTGGCAGCGGTTCTGGAAGATCACGATCCCGCTGATGAAGCCGACGATCCTCGTCGCGCTGCTGTTCCGCACGCTTGACGCCTTCCGGATCTTCGACACGGTCCAGGTGCTCTCCAACGGCTCCAACCGCTCGCTGGAGACCGTCAGCCAGTTGGGCTACAACACGCTGCTGACGCGCCTGAACCTCGGCCTCGGCTCGGCCGTCTCGGTGCTGGTCTTCTTCTGCGTGCTGATCATCGCCGGGCTCTACGTCCGCTTCCTCGGCGCGAACCTCAGCCAGCAGGGAGGCGGTCGATGACGCTGGACCGCAGGCGTATGTACGGCTGGGGCGCTGCCGAGGCCGTCATCGTCATCGCCGCGCTCTTCCCGGTGCTGTGGCTGCTGTCGCTGTCGCTCAAGACGCCCGCCACCGTCAACGACGGGCGCCTGCTGCCGAAGTCGTTCTCGCTCGACAACTACAGCAGCATCTTCGACGAGGACATCTTCACCGCGGCGCTGCGCAACTCGATCGGCATCGCGCTCATCTCGACGGTGATCGCCGTGACCTTGGCCTCGATGGCCGCGTACGCGATCGCCCGCCTGGAGTTCCCCGGCAAGCGGCTGCTGCTCGCTGCCTCGCTGGCGATCGCCATGTTCCCGCCGGTCTCGATCGTCGGCCCGCTGTATGACATGTGGCGCACGCTCGGGCTCTACGACACCTGGCCCGGGCTGATCATCCCCTACATGACGTTCACGCTGCCGCTGGCGATCTTCGTCCTCAGCGCGTTCTTTCGCGAGATCCCGTGGGAGCTCGAGCAGGCCGCGCAGATGGACGGCGCCACGCCGCTGCAGGCGTTTCGCAAAGTCATCCTGCCGCTGGCCGCTCCCGGGGTCTTCACGACGGCGATCTTGGTGTTCATCTACGCGTGGAACGACTTCATCTTCGCGCTGTCGCTGACGTCGACCACGAAGGCGCAGACCGTGCCGCCCGCGATCCAGTCGTTCACCGGCGTCTCGCAATTCACCGCCCCGACCGGCGCCATCGCCGCGGCGGCGATCATCGTGACCATCCCGATCGTCGTGATGGTCCTCCTCTTCCAACGGCGCATCGTGGCGGGCCTGACCGCCGGCGCGGTCAAGGGCTAAAGGAGCATCCATGGCCACCATCACGCTCGACGACATCACCAAGCGCTACGACGACGGCTACGAGGCCGTCAAGCACTTCAACCTGGAGGTGGCCGACGGCGAGTTCCTGATCCTGGTCGGCCCGTCGGGCTGTGGGAAGTCCACCGCCTTGCGGATGGTCGCCGGGCTCGAGGACATCACCGAGGGCCGGCTGCTGATCGACGGCGACGTCGTCAACGACCGCGCGCCGAAGGACCGCGACATCGCGATGGTCTTCCAGAGCTACGCGTTGTACCCGCACATGACGGTCGGCGAGAACATGGCCTTCCCGCTCAAGCTGGCCAAGCTGCCCCAGGAGGAGATCGACAAGCGCGTCGGCGAGACCGCCAAGATCCTCGACCTCGAGCAGCACCTGGACCGCAAGCCGGCCAACCTGTCGGGCGGTCAGCGTCAGCGGGTGGCGATGGGGCGCGCGATCGTCCGCAGCCCGAAGGTCTTTCTGATGGACGAGCCGCTGTCGAACCTCGACGCCAAGCTGCGCGTGCAGATGCGCACCGAGGTGTCGCGGATCCAGTCGCGGCTGGAGACGACGATGATCTACGTCACGCACGACCAGACCGAGGCGATGACGCTCGGCGATCGCGTCGCGGTGATGCGCGCGGGCGTGCTGCAGCAGGTCGACACCCCCAAGAACCTCTACGAGCACCCCGACAACCTGTTCGTCGCGGGCTTCATCGGCTCGCCGTCGATGAACTTCTTCAGCGCCGCGATCGAGGGCGACACCGTCAAGCTGCCGTTCGTCGACGTCCCGCTCGACGACCAGCACAAGGCCGCGCTGCGCGACGGCGCGATCCGCGGCGAGGTCATCGTCGGCATCCGGCCCGAGCATTTCGAGGACGCTGCGCTGGTCGGCGACCAATCGGCCCACGGCGTGACGTTCGAGGCCCCGATTGAGGTCACCGAGTCGATGGGCTCCGAGGTGTATGCCTACTTCAGCTACGAGGGCGGCGACGTCAGCCACGAGGAGCTGCGCGACCTCGCCGTCGACACCGGCGCGGGCGACCTGCCCGACAACGCGGGTCGCGCCGTCGCACGTCTGGACGCCGAGTCGACGGTCACGCAGGGGGAGACCTCGAAGCTCTGGATGGACAGCAGCCGCATGCAGTTCTTCCATCCCGAGGATGGCCGCGCGATCCGGGTCTCCTAGGGGATCAGTCCTGCTCGGCCCGCAGCCGCGCGAGGACGTCCTCGCTCCACTCATGGGTGCGCAGCAGCCGGTAGCGATCGCCGCCGACGCGCAGGTAGGCGTCGGTCTCGGTCCCGTGCCCGAGCATGCCCGCATCGCGCAGCAGCGTCACCACCGGCACGTACTCCTCCTCATACCAGCGGCGCGCCAGCTCACGGCGGTCCATCAGCTGCTGATGCTCCTGGGTCCAGCGCCAGCCCCACGCCTCGATCCCCTCGGCCAGCTCGGCGAACGCCCACGGGTCGCTCGGTCGCACACGCTCGCGCGCGGGCGCGGGCAGCGGCACGCGCTCCAGGAAGACCCGCTCATGGCTCTTGAGCGGAAGGTCGGCACGCTGCAGGTCGTGGCCGGCGCCGACGCGCGTCACGACCTCGGTCACGTGCGCGTCGATGTCGTGGCGCCCGAGCGCCCGGGCGACCGACACGCGGTGGTGCCCGTCCTTGACGAAGTAGACGTCGCCGACGCGGTAGAGGTCGACGGGCGGCATCGCCTCGCCGCGGCGCATCGCGGCGGCGATGCGCTCCCAGCGCGCGCGGACCTGCGGCGTCGTGGGGCGGAAGTGGCGGTCAAAGCCCTGCATCCGGTCGACGGTCCCGACGATCGCGTCCAGCGGGACGACGGCCAGGCCGGCGTCGCGCTCCTGCACGCGACCCAGGGCGGCGACCACCTCTTCAAACGGCAGGATGTGGTCGATGTCGCCGGGCTCGCGCCGCAGCCAGCGCCGCAATCGCGACAGCGCCAGCCGACGACGGGCACGCAGGAAATCGTCCTGTGCGTCGGCGCCGGACATCCCGGTGCTCCGTGGGGGCACACCTCGCAAGGTACCCCGTGTCGGAATCGACACGCCGCCGTGTCGATGGCGTACGCCACTACGGACAACATGGGCGACGAACCGGTGCCCCGGCGGCCCAAGACACGTTGACTGTTGTCCTGAACCATGCCTACTGTTGGCCATACCGGTGCAGGTGCCTTGAGGAGGGCCACTATGGAGGGGACACCGATCGCAACCCCTGAGGGAGAGCGGGCCGACGCCGCGGCGCCGGAAGCCGACATCCGTCTGGAGAACGTCACCAAGCGCTTCGGCGACGCCGTGGCGGTCGACGACCTCACGCTGTCGATCGAGCGTGGCGCGTTCTACGCGCTGCTCGGCCCGTCGGGCTGTGGCAAGACGACGACGCTGCGGATGATCGGCGGCTTCGAGGATCCGTCGGAGGGCGTCGTCTACCTCGGTGGCCAGGCCGTCACCGACCTGCCGCCCTACAAGCGCGACGTCAACACGGTCTTTCAGTCCTACGCGCTCTTCCCGCACCTCAACGTCGAGCGCAACGTCGCCTTCGGCCTGGAGCGCAAGAAGATCGCCAAGGCCGAGGTCGCGCGGCGGGTTGCCGAGACGCTCGAGATGGTGCAGCTCGGTGCGCTCGCCAAGCGCCGTCCGGGCCAGCTCTCCGGCGGTCAGGCCCAGCGCGTCGCCCTGGCCCGTGCGCTCGTCAACCGCCCGCGCGCGCTGCTGCTCGACGAGCCGCTCGGCGCGCTGGACCTGCGTCTGCGCAAGCAGCTGCAGATCGAGCTCAAGCGCATTCAGCAGGAGGTCGGGATCACGTTCGTCCACGTGACCCACGACCAGGAGGAGGCCATGTCGATGGCCGACACGATCGCGGTCATGAACAAGGGCAAGATCGAGCAGGCAGGATCGGCGGAGGACCTTTACGAGCGTCCGCACACGGCGTTCGTCGCGAACTTCCTCGGCGTCTCGAACCTCGTCGACGGCAGGGTGCTCGAGCGCGGGGTCGAGATGGCGACGGTCGAGACCGACGACGGGACCGTCCGCGTCCCGTGCTCGCGCATGTCCGAGGCGCCGGGCGACGCCGTCCGGATCGGCGTGCGACCGGAGAAGATCGAGCTCGTCCCGGCCACGGACGGCACGCCGTCCGGCAGCAACGCGCTGCGCGGCACGGTGACCGTCGCCTCTTTCCTGGGCGTGTCGATCCAGTACGTGGTGACCGCGCCGGGTGGGGAGGAGCTGACGGTGATCGCCCCCAACCGCGACGGCGGGCAGCCCTCGGCGCTGGGTGTCGGCCAAGAGGTCCTGCTGACGTGGGACCCGCAGCACACGTTCGTCGTGGCCCGCGATGCCTGACCGCGACGTCGAGCGCGCGCTGGAGCGCCTGCTGTTCGAGCGTGACGGCATGTCGCGCCGGCGCTTCCTCGGCCGCTCGGGCGCGGCGGCGCTGGGCTTGGGTGCGCTGGGCTCGGCGCTGGCCGGCTGCTCGATCGAGGGCGAGGCCGCCAACGGCGTCGACGCCAAGAAGGCCGTGAAGGTCAACCACCCGCGGGCCTCGATGGCCGGGCTGGTGTGGGCCAACTGGCCGCTGTACATCGACAAGCAGACGCTGAAGACCTTCGACAAGCGCTACGACGTCAAGGTCAAGTACGTCGAGGAGATCAACGACAACTTCGAGTTCTTCGGCAAGGTCCGTCAGCAGCTCGCCCAAGGGGAGGACATCGGCCGCGACATCGTGACGCTGACCGACTACATGGCCGCCCGCTGGGTGCGCGACGGCTACTGCGAGCCGTTGGACAAGAAGAACATCCCCAACATCAAGAACCTCGTCTCGAACCTGAAGTCGATCAACTACGACCCGGACCGCACGTACACGCTGCCGTGGCAGTCGGGCGGCGTCGGGATCGGCTACAACCCCAAGAAGACCGGGCGCAAGCTCGAGAGCGTCAACGACATCTTCGACCCCGCCTTCAAGGGCCGGGTGACGATGCTCCAGGAGCCCTACGACTCGGCCTGCCTCGTGTTGCTGGGCATGGGCATCGACGCGTCGACCGCCAAGATCGACGAGATCCTCAAGGCGATCGACAAGATCAAGGTCGCCAAGGACGCGGGGCAGATCCGACGGTTTACCGGCAACGACTACACAACCGATCTGGCCAAGGGCAACGTCTGGGTCGCGGTCGCCTACTCCGGCGACCTCGTGCAGCTCCAGGCCGACAACCCCAACCTGGAGTTCATCTACCCCAAGGAGGGCGCCATGTTGTTCACCGACAACATGATGATGCCCAAGCACGCCGCCCACCCCTACGGGGCCGAGGTGCTCATGAACTACTACTACGAGCCCGAGGTGGCCGCCAAGGTCGCGGCCTACGTCAACTACATCTCGCCGGTGGAGGGCGCCAAGGAGGTCCTGCTGCGGACCGACCCCGACATCGCCAACAACCCGCTGATCTTCCCGCCCGACGACGTCCGCAAGCGCCTGCACCCGTACCCGGCGCTGTCGCCCGCCGACGAGCGCACGATGCAGTCGGCGATGGCCGACGTGACGGGGGCCTGATGCTGCGGCTGAGCCTGCGCCGGCGTCGCAGCCTGCTGCCCTACCTCTTCCTGGGCCCGGGGCTGCTGTGGCTGATCGTCTTCTACGCGATCCCGCTCGTCAATCAGGGCGGCGTGTCGCTGATGACGGGCAACCCTGAGGACGGCTACACCCTGCAGTGGCACTTCGCGACCTACACCAACGCGATCTCCGACTACGCCACGCAGTTCGGGCGCTCGATCCTCTTCGCGGGCATCGCGACGATCCTCTGCCTGATCATCGCATTCCCGCTGGCCTACTTCATCGCCTACAAGGCGGGGCGCTGGAAGAACTTCATGTTGCTGCTGGTGGTCTTGCCGTTCTTCGTCTCCTACGTGTTGCGCACGGTCTCCTGGCAGCTGATCCTCAACGACAACGGCTGGGTCGTCAGCCGCTTCCAGGATGTCGGCCTGATCTCCGAGGACGGACGCCTGCTGGCCTCGACCAAGGCCGTGATCGCAGGCATCACCTATAACTTCTTGCCGTTCATGGCGCTGCCGCTGTACGTCTCGCTGGAGAAGATCGACCGGCGGCTGATCGAGGCGGCGACCGACCTTTACGCCAGTCGCACGACCGCCTTTCGCAAGGTGACGCTGCCGCTGGCGCTGCCCGGGATCTTCGCCGGCTCGCTGCTGACCTTCATCCCGGCGTCCGGCGACTTCATCAACGCCGCGCTGTTGGGGACGCCCAAGCAGTACATGATCGGCAACGTCATCCAGAGCAAGTTCCTCAACATCCTGGACTACCCGACGGCGGCCGCGCTGTCGTTCATCCTGATGTCAGGGATCTTGATCGGGATCTTGATCTACGCCCGATTGCTCGGGACGAAGTCGCTGCGGGAGGCCGTGTGATGCTGCGCAACGACCGCGTCCGCAACGGGCTGCTGGGCTTCTGGTCGGCCCTGGCGCTGCTCTACCTCTTCATCCCGGTCTTCATCGTCGTCCTCTACTCGTTCAACGACAACCAGGGTCGCTTCAACTTCACCTGGCAGGGCTTCACGCTCAAGCACTGGGCACACCCCTTCTCCAACTCCGACCTGACGACGGCGCTGCAGAACTCGCTGATCATCGCGCTGGTCACGACGGTCATCGCCGTCGCGCTCGGGACGTTCATGGCCTTGGCGCTGGTCCGCTACGGCTTCCGCGGCAAGGCGGTGACCGACATGTTCGTCTTCCTCCCGCTGGCCACGCCCGAGGTCGTCCTCGGCGCCTCGCTGCTTGCCCTGTTCCTGACGCTGCACGTCAGCACGGGGATGGTGACGATCATCATCGCCCACGTGATGTTCACCATGTCCTACGTGGTGGTGACCGTCAGAGCCCGGTTGGAGGGCATGGACCGCCACATCGAGGAGGCGGCCATGGATCTCGGCGCGGCCGAGTTCACGACCTTCCGCAAGGTCACGCTGCCGATGATCGCGCCGGGGGTGGCGAGCGCCGCGCTGCTGGCGGCGGCGATCTCGGTCGACGACTACGTGGTCACGAGCTTCAACGCCGGCTCGACCCAGACCTTCCCGCTGTTCATCTTCGGCGCCACGCGCCAGGGCGTGCCGGCCGAGGTCAACGTGCTGGCGACCATGCTGCTGCTCGTCGTGCTCGTCCTGATGGCGCTCAACGTCGTGCTGCAGCGAGCGCGCGCCAAGCGCGACATCCGCGCCACCGGCGGCGTGCCGAGCACCGATGTCGGCCTCGAGCTGGCCGAGGCGAGCGCGCGCGGCTAGGCACGAGGCCGGATAGGCTCGCTCACCATGCGAGCTGTCGTCATCACCAAGACGGGCGATCCGTCCGTCCTCCAGGTCCAAGAACGTCCCGATCCGCCGCCGCCCGGTCCGGGCCAGGTGCGGATCGACGTGCGTGCCTGCGGCGTCAACTTCGCCGACACGATGGCGCGCGTCGGGCTGTATGAGGAGGCGCCGCCGCTGCCGGCGGTCGTGGGCTACGAGGTCTCCGGCACGGTCGTAGCCGTGGGCGAGGGCGTCACGGTGCCCCAGGTCGGTGACCGCGTCATGGCGGGCACGCGCTTCGGTGGTTACGCCGACACCATCAACGTCACCGCGACCGATGCGATCCCCCTCCCGGAGGGCCTCAGCTTCGAGCAGGGTGCCGCGGTCCCCGTCAACTACGCGACCGCGTGGGCCGCGCTTCACGGCTTCGGCTCGCTGCAGTCCGGTGAGCGGGTCCTGATCCACGCCGCGGCGGGCGGCGTCGGCATCGCGGCGCTGCAGCTCGCCAAGGCGGCGGGCGCCGAGGTCCACGGCACCGCCTCGCCGGGCAAGCACGCCCGCCTGGCCGAGATGGGCCTGGACCGCGCGATCGACTACCGCAGCGACGGCTGGTGGAAGGGCCTGCCGTCCTACGACCTGATCCTCGACGCGGTCGGCGGCCGCTCGTTCCAGCGCTCCTTCGGGCTGCTGCGCGCCGGTGGCCGGCTGGTCGCCTATGGCGCCTCGTCGATCCAGGTGGGGGAGAAGCGCAACATGGCCCGCGTCCTCCCGCAGGCCGGTCGGATGTTCCGCGGGTTCAACCTCATCAAGCAGATGAGCGAGTCCAAGGCGGTCATCGGCCTCAACATGCTCGCGCTGTGGGACGACCGTGGCACGCTGGAGCCGTGGATCACCCCGCTGGCCGCGGCGCTGGCCGACGGCACGGTCGATCCCGTCGTGCACGCCGCCGTGTCGTTCGCCGACGCGCCCGAGGCCCACCGGATCATCGCGGCGCGCGAGAACGTCGGCAAAGTCGTGCTGGTGCCGTAGAGGATCCCGGCTGCCCCTGCTAGGCTCGCCTGCAGTCCATGTCGTTCCTCTTGCTCGACCTCCGACTTCTTCTCCTCCCCCGCTAGGGGGAATAGCAGCGCGTGGCGGCCGCCTGAAGCCGCGAACCAGCCTGAAGAGTCGCAGCACACGAGCCCTTAGCGAACGGAGGAGAACGACATGTCCCATCTGCCTGAAGACCCGAACCGCGTCCTGCTGTTCGACACGACCCTGCGCGACGGCGAGCAGTCGCCCGGCATCTCGCTCAACGCCGCCGAGAAGCTCGAGATCGCCCAGCAGTTGGCGCGCCTCGGCGTCGACATCATCGAGGCCGGCTTCCCGATCGCCTCGCCGGGCGACTTCGACGCGGTCCGGACGATCGCCCGCGAAGTGCAAGGCCCCGTCATCTGCGGCCTCGCTCGTGCCAACAGCGCCGACATCGATCGTGCATGGGAGGCCATCCGCGACAGCGAGCGACCTCGGATCCACACGTTCCTGTCCACCTCCGACATCCACATCGAGCACCAGCTGCAGTCCACGCGCGAGGACGTCAAGGGCCTGGCGCGCGCCTCGGTCGCGCAGGCCAAGGCGCTCTGTGAGGACGTCGAGTTCTCGCCGATGGACGCGACGCGCTCCGAAGCGGCGTTCACCGCCGAGGTGGTGCAGATCGCCCTCGACGAGGGTGCCACCACCATCAACATCCCCGACACCGTCGGCTACGCGACGCCCGACGAGTACGCGGAGTTCCTGACCGAGATGTACGCGTTGGTCCCGGACCTGCGCGGCGTCGTCCTCTCGGTGCACTGCCACGACGACCTGGGCATGGCCGTCGCCAACTCGCTGGCGGGCGTCCAGGCCGGTGCGCGTCAGATCGAGTGCGCGGTCAACGGCATCGGCGAGCGCGCCGGCAACGCGTCGCTGGAGGAGCTGATCATGCTCCTGCACACGCGCCGTGACCGCCTGGGCTACAGCACCGCCGCGGTGACGACCGAGATCGCCAAGACGAGCCGGCTGGTCTCGCGGCTGACCGGCTACCCGGTCCAGCCCAACAAGGCGATCATCGGGCGCAACGCCTTCGCGCACGAGTCCGGCATCCACCAGGACGGCGTGCTCAAGGCGCGCGAGACCTACGAGATCATGGACGCGCGCTCCGTCGGGCTGGACGCCAACTCGCTCGTGCTGGGCAAGCACTCCGGCCGCGCCGCGCTGCGCCAGGCGCTGGAGGACCTCGGCTACGTGATCGACGGCTCCCAGCTCAAGCAGGCCTTCGAGCGCTTCAAGGAGGTCGCCGACCGCAAGAAGCAGGTCACGGCGATGGACCTGGAGGCACTGGTCACCGACGAGCTGCGCGCCGACGTCCAGGGCTACGCGCTGGAGTGGTTCGAGGTCGAGGCCTCCAACCGCCGCCCGCCGCACGCGACGGTCGCGGTGCGCACGCCCGACGACGCGGTTGTCGAGGGCTCGTTCACCGGCGACGGCCCGGTCGACGCGATCTTCCGTGCCATCAACAGCGCGACGAAGATCGACGCGCGCCTGCGCGAGTTCCGCGTCGACGCCGTCACGGGCGGTCAGGACGCGCTCGGCGAGGTCAGCGTCGTCGTCGAGCTCGGCGCGCCCGACGAGGCGGTCAAGAGCGACACGCCCGGCGTGCTCACCGGCGCGCGCGTGACCGGCGCCGGCCAGGCGGTGACGACCGACATCATCGAGGCGGCCGCGATCGCCTATGTCCGCGCGCTCGGCAACGCGGTGACCAGGGCACACGCCGCCGCCTCCGACTCAGCGCTCGCCCAGACGCCGTAGACCCGCCGGGGGCCACGGCACCGGAGTTCGGCTACGACGTCCGTCCGCGAGGTGCAGCTTTGCCTGTAACGGCCGAGTGTCCGAGTAGGGTGAACGGTGCGCGAGAGCTACAGGGGGAAGCGTGACGCAAGGATGGATGCGGGTGCCACATGCCAAGTTGATGGCATTGCTGTTCGTGGCGCTTGGAGCGCTGGGCATGGGGGCAAGTACGGCCGGTGCGTCGAGCACGGTCGTCGGCCAATGGCGATTTGACGAGAGCGGCGGCCAGCGGGCCGTCGACGATGGCCCCTACGGTCTCGACGGCCGACTGGGGCTGAGCGACGAGGTCGACGCGCGCGATCCCGCGCGCATCGCCGGTCTCTCCGGCGGCGCTCTGCACTTCGACGGGCGCGGCTTCGTCCGCCTGCCCGCCGCGCCCGAGCTCGAGCCCGGGACGATGACCCTCGAGGCCGTCGTGCGCGGCCCGTCCAGCCCGGGCCGGTTCCGCTACGTCGTCTCGCACGGCGCGCAGGGCTGCATCGCGGGGTCCTACGGCCTCTACACCGCCGCCGACGGCGGCATGGCCTTCTACGTCTTCGACGGCACCAACTTCTACGTGACGGCCGCGGCCGGCCCCGCTCAGGTCTGGAACGGCGCCTGGCATCACATCGCCGGCGTCTTCGACGGGCACTCGCTGCGGCTGCTGGTCGACGGCCATCCCGTCGGCGACCCGATCGCGGCGCCCCCGACCATCGCCTATGCCTTGACCTCGTCCGATCACTACATCGGGATCTACCAGGGCAGCTGCGTATTGCCGCTGCAGGGCGACGTCGACCTGGTCCGGCTGTGGCACGGGCCGCTGGCGCCGGACTTCATCGGTGCGCTGGCCGACAGCGCCCTGCAACCACCGGCCGTCGTCCCGCCGACGTCCACACCCTCGCCGGAGAGCGTGCCCGTCGCCACACCGGCAGACAGCCGGGCCGACGCACCGGCCAGTCGTCCGTCGCTCGTCCCGATCGCGCCCGGCATCTCGTTCGCGGCACCCAAGCTGCCGGCCTCCGGCACGGCGCCCAGGCCCGTTGCGGGCGCGCCGCCGCGCGCCTGCGTCGTGCGCGCGGCCACCAAGCGCGTGAGAGTCGGTCGCCGGACCACGTTGACGGTGCGCGTCGCCCTGCGCGGCAAGCCGCTGTACGGCACGCGCGTGATCGCCACCCAGGCGATCTCCGCTCGTCGACTGCGCACCCTCGGCCGCGCGACGACCGCGCGCGACGGCCGTGCCCGCCTGCGGCTGCGTCCGGTGCACCGGACCACGATCCACCTCGCCGTTCCGAGCCGCACCGACTGCGGCGGCGTGAAGCTGACGGTCCTGCGGGCGCGGTCGCGCTAGCCGCTCACCAGCCGCCGGCCCTGCGCGTAGCCCGCGCGCAGCGCGCCGGCCGTGCGGCTGGGCGCCATGAGGTTGGGCCCGATCGCCGTCGAGGCCGCGTCATCGGGCCCGACATGGACGACCTGGGCGCCACGTCGGCGCAGGGCCTGGAGCTGCGAGCTCCGAGGCAACCCGGAAGGCACCGCGCAGCGCGGCCGCACGGCGGTCGCGCCCGCCGAGGGAGGCGGTGGGATCAAGGCACAGCACATGGGTGTCGCGCCCTGCCTGCGCCGCATCGAGGTTCGTCACGCTCCACACGCCGCCATCGACGTACTCGCGCTCGCCGATGCGCACGGGGGAGAAGACCCACGGGATCGCGCACGAGGCACAGACCGCGTCGGCGACGGTGGCCGCCGGTGCCCCCGGCGCGCCGAAGACGGTGCGACGCCCGGTGCGGCGATCGACCGTGCAGACGCGTAGCCGCCCGTCGAAACGCGCGCCCCAGCGCGTGACGCGCGCGTGGAGGTGGTCGAGCGGGCCTCCGTGGCTCGCCGCGCGGGACAGCACAGCAGCGCGGGCCAGCCCGCCGACGGGCGTGGCGGCGCGCGCGGCAGTGCTGGTCAGCGGCTCGCTGACGGCCCAGCCGACGCGCGCGGCGCCGCGGACGAGGCTGCGGAGGCGGCCTGTCTCGTCGGCCGCGTCGGCGTTGCCGTCGGCGCTCCAGGTCGCTGGGCCGGCGTCGGTGCCGTTGGGTCGCGGTGGCCGTTGCCCGGCCGCCAGCCGTGCGGCGACGATCGAGCCGGCCGACGTCCCTACGTAGGCCTCGACCTGGCGGAAGTCCGCGTCGGCGGCGTCTTCGATCCCGGCGAGCACGCCGTGCATCCAGGCCTCGCCGACGATGCCACCACCGGCGAGCACGAGGACGTCGGGGCGTACGAGTGCCGAGGGCGCCATGGGGAGGAGGCTAGTTGGGCGCGCGTGCGCCATGACCCGGAGACGGCCATCAGACATTTGTACGTGATAACGTACGCTCCTCGCTCATGCCCGTCGCCTCCGCCGACCAGCTCGACCAGCAGATCCACGTGGGCCCCCGCGTGCGCGCGCTCCGCGAGGCGATGGACCTCTCGCTCCGCGATCTGGCCGAGCGCAGCGGCGTGTCGGCCCCGATGCTCTCGCAGGTCGAACGTGGTGAGACGAGCCCGACGCTTGCCGTCGCCAGTCGCATCGCCAGTGGGCTCGACCTGCGTCTCAGCCAGCTGCTGCGCCTCGACGAGGCCGACAGCGTCTCGATCGTCCGGACGGCCGAGCGCCGTCGTGGCGGTGGCGCCGCCGGCCATGAGTTCGAGATCCTCACGCCGCCGCTGCCTGGTCAGCGTGCCGAGCTGAGTCGTCATGAGCTGGCGCCCGGCGCGGCCACCGGCGGCGAGGGTGATCCGCCGATGCACGAGCCCGGCAGCCGCGAGATCGCGGTCGTCGAGCGTGGCACCGTCACGCTGCGCATCGACGGCGCCGAGCATGAGCTTCATGAAGGCGACACCGTGACCTTCGACGCCGATCTGGCGCACCGCTTCGAGAACCCCGGACCCGGCGAGGCCGTGCTGCTCGCAGTCGTCAGCGCCGGTCTGCGCAGAAGTTAAGGAACAACATCAGATGCCCAAGTCCCTGTTCGACAAGATCTGGGAGGCCCACGAGGTCGCCTCCGGACTGATCTACATCGATCTCCATCTCGTCCATGAGGTCACGAGCCCGCAGGCCTTCGACGGCCTCCGGCTCGCCGGTCGCCCCGTGCGCCGCCCGGACCGCACGGTCGCCACCGCCGACCACAACGTCCCGACCGACGGCACGCCGACGGCGGCACGGATCAAGGACGTGCTCAGCCGCACGCAGGTCGAGACGCTGGAGCGCAACTGCGCGGAGTTCGGCATCCCGATCTACTCGCTGGGCTCCGAGCACCAGGGCATCGTGCATGTCATCGGGCCCGAGCTCGGCCTGACCCAGCCGGGCATGACGATCGTCTGCGGCGACAGCCACACGGCCACGCACGGCGCCTTCGGCGCACTGGCGTTCGGCATCGGCACCAGCGAGGTCGAGCACGTACTGGCGACCCAGTGCCTGGTCCAGAACAAGCCCAAGTCGATGCGGATCCGCTACGAGGGCGAGCTCGGCAAGGGCGTCACGGCCAAGGACCTCATCTTGGCCACGATCGGGCAGATGGGCGTCGACGGCGCCGCCGGTCACGTCGTGGAGTTCTCCGGCCCGGCTGTCGAGTCGCTCTCGATGGAGGGCCGCATGACCGTCTGCAACATGACGATCGAGGGCGGCGGTCGCGCGGGCATGATCGCCCCCGACGAGACCACGTTCGCCTGGGTCGATGAGCGTGGCGTCGAGGTCGACCCGGCCTGGGCCGAGCTCTACACCGAGGAGGGCGCGCACTTCGACAAGGAGATCGTCGTCGACGCCTCCGCGATCAGCCCGATGGTCAGCTGGGGCACGAACCCGGCGCAGGTCGCGCCGGTCACCGCCGCGATCCCGACCCCCGCCGGGGAGGGCGAGGAGCGCGCGCTGCAGTACATGGGGTTGGAGGCGGGGACGCCGATCGAGGAGATCAAGCTCGACCGCGTCTTCATCGGCTCCTGCACCAACTCGCGCATCGGCGACCTGCGCGCCGCGGCCAAGATGGTCGAGGGCAAGAAGGTCTCAAGCGACGTGTACGCCATGGTCGTCCCGGGCTCGGTGAAGGTCAAGGCCCAAGCCGAGGCCGAGGGCCTGCACGAGATCTTCACCGCCGCGGGCTTCGACTGGCGCGGCGCCGGCTGCTCGATGTGCCTGGCGATGAACCCCGACAAGCTCGAGCCCGGCGAGCGCTGCGCCTCGACCTCGAACCGCAACTTCGAAGGCCGCCAGGGCGCCGGCGGCCGCACGCACCTGGTCAGCCCCGAGATGGCCGCCGCGGCCGCCATCGCCGGGCGCTTCGTCGACATCCGCAACTGGAACTGAGGACCAAGGCCATCATGAAGGCGATCGAGACGATCACGGGCCCGGTGTCGGTCCTCATGCGCGACGACATCGACACCGACCAGATCATCCCCAAGCAGTTCCTCAAGCGCGTCGAGCGCACCGGCTTCGGCGAGTTCCTGTTCTACGACTGGGCCAAGGAGGACGGTTGGGACCTGCCGGTCAACCAGATCCTCGTCACCGGCCGCAACTTCGGCTGCGGCTCCAGCCGCGAGCACGCGCCGTGGGCACTGGAGGACTACGGCTTCCGCGTCGTCATCGCGTCGAGCTTCGCCGACATCTTCAAGTCCAACTGCACCAAGATCGGGATGCTGCCCGTGCAGCTCACCGCCGAGCAGTGCAAGGCGATCGCCGACGTCGGCAGCGCCCAGGTCGACCTCGCCTCCCAGGAGGTCCGCTGGGAGGGCGCCAACGGGCTGGAGACCGCATCGTTCGAGATCGACCCCGAGATCAAGCACCGCCTCCTCGAAGGCCTCGACGACATCGCGTTGACGCTCAAGCAGGGCGCGTCGATCGACGCCTACGAGCGCGACCGTCAACGTCCGGGGCCGGTCACCACCGCGCTGTAATCGCAAGTTCTCCTCCTCCTGCACGTTGGCGCTGGTGAGTCCCAACAGCAGGAGGAGAGAACATGCAGCGACGCGCAATCGCAGGCATCGCCGCGATCGCAGCCCTCGCATTGGCGCCTTCCGGCGCCGCAGCGTGGGCTCCCGCGGCAACCGCCCCCGTCCATCCTGGCGTGCAGGTCTTCACCGACGGCGCCCAGTGCACCGCCAACTTCGTCTTCACCAGCGGCGGAGCGACCTATCTCGGGCAGGCAGCACACTGCTCGGGCACCGGCAGCTCGACCGACACCGACGGCTGCACCTCGGCCTCGCTGCCGCTGAACACGCCCGTCGAGGTCACCGGCGCATCCAAGCCCGGATCGTTGGCCTACAACTCGTGGCTGACCATGCAGGCCGCCGACGAGACCGACGAGGAGACCTGCGCCTACAACGACCTGGCGCTGATCAAGCTCGACCCGGCCGACGTGGCCAGCACCAACCCGTCGATCCCGAAGTGGGGCGGCCCGACCGGTGTCGGCACCGCCGCGGCGCTCGACGACATCTACAGCTACGGCAACTCGTCGCTGCGCCAGGGCATCACGCAGCTCAGCCCCAAGCGCGGCAAGGTCGTGCAGGTCAGCGTGGGCGGCTGGTCCTACACGCTCTACACGCTGACGCCCGGCATCCCGGGTGACTCCGGCAGCGCGTTCCTCAACGCCGACGGCCAGGCGCTCGGCATCCTGAGCACGGTGGCGCTCGCGCCGCTGGTCGCCTCCAACGGCGTCGGCGACCTCGGCAAGGAGATCGCCTATGCCCGTGCCCACGGCTTCCCGGATCTGACGCTCGTCAACGGGACCCAGGCCTTCAAGGGGGGACTGCCGCTGTAACGGCAGTCGCACGTCGCCAGACGGGGTGCCGCCGCTAAGGTGGCGCCCCGCATGGCCACTCGCATCGTCACCCTCCCCGGCGACGGCATCGGGCCCGAGATCCTCGCCCCGACCGTCGACCTCCTCAAGCGCTTCGTCCCCGATGTGGAGATCGAAGAGCACCTCTTCGGCGGCGCTTCGATCGACGTCCACGGCACCGCCCTGACCGACGATGTCCTGGCCGCGTGCAAGCGCGCCGATGCCGTCCTGCTGGCCGCCGTCGGCGGTCCCAAGTGGGACACGACCGACGCGACCAAGCCACGTCCGGAGCAGGGCCTGCTCGGTCTGCGCAAGGGCCTCGGCCTGTACGCCAACCTCCGTCCGGTCCGCCCGCTGCCGGCGCTCTATGACGCCAGCCCGCTGCGGCGCGAGATCATCGAGGGCACCGACCTGCTCGTCGTCCGCGAGCTGACCGGCGGCATCTACTTCGGCGACAAGACCCGCACCGAGACGACCGCCTCGGACCTCTGCGCCTACAGCGTCGAGGAGATCGAGCGCATCGCCCGCACTGCCTTCGAGGCCGCGCGCAAGACGGCGCGCAACAAGGTCGCCTCCGTCGACAAGGCCAACGTCCTGGAGACCAGCCGTCTCTGGCGTCAGACCGTCGTCGCCCTCCACGAGGCCGAGTACTCTGACGTCACGCTCGAACATGTCCTGGTCGACAACGCCGCGATGCAGCTGATCTCCAATCCGACGAGCTTCGACGTGATCGTCACCGAGAACCTCTTCGGCGACATCCTCAGCGACGAGGCCGCGATGCTCACCGGCTCGATCGGGATGCTCCCGAGCGCCAGCCTGGGCGGGGACGGACCGGGCCTCTTCGAGCCCGTCCACGGCTCGGCGCCGGACATCGCCGGGCAGGGGATCGCCAACCCGCTGGCCATGTTCCTGTCGCTCGCCTTGCTGCTTCGGCATGGCCTGGCTTTGGAATCCGAGGCGCTCGCCCTAGAATCGGCGGTGGACAAGGCTCTTGACCAAGGGCTGCGGACGCGGGACCTCGGCGGGACGGCGAGCACCGCCGAGGCGACGGCAGCAGTGCTCGCGGCACTGGGTTAACGAAGGAGACACGAGCGTGGAGACAGCGGACCTCATCTGGATGAACGGCGAGTTCGTCGCATGGGAGGACGCCAAGGTCCACGTGCTGACCCATGGTCTGCACTACGGGACCGGGGTCTTCGAGGGCGTGCGCTGCTACGACACCGAGTCCAAGGGTCCGGCGGTCTTCCGCCACCAGGAGCACATCGCGCGGCTCTTCAAGTCGGCGGCGCTGTACTACATGGACATCCCCTTCACCGCCGAGCAGCTGCGCGAGGCGACGCTGGAGCTGATCGGACGCAACGGCCAGCGCTCCTGCTACATCCGCCCGCTGGTCTACCGCGGCTACGGCACGATGGGGCTCTTCCCGCTCGACGCGCCGGTCGACGTCGCGCTGTCGACCTGGGAGTGGGGGGCCTACCTCGGCGAGGAGGGCAAGGCCAACGGCGTTCGCGCCCGCGTCTCCTCGTGGCGCCGCATCAGCGGCGACTCGCTGATCCCGCACGCCAAGGCCAGCGGTCAGTACCTCAACTCGGTGCTCGCCAAGATCGAGTGCCAGAAGTCCGGCTACGAGGAGGCGATCCTGCTCGACGAGCGCGGCTTCGTCTGCGAGGGCACGGGCGAGAACATGTTCGTCGTGCGCGAGGGCGTGATCGTGACGCCGCCCCAGACCGCGTCGATCCTGGACGGCATCAGCCGCCGGTCGGCCATGGAGATCGCCCGCGACCTCGGCTACGAGGTCGTCGAGCGCGACATCGCGCGTGCCGAGCTCTACCTCGCCGACGAGATCTTCTGCACCGGGACGGCCGCCGAGCTGACGCCGATCCGCGAGGTCGACGACCACCCCGTCGGCACCGGCCGTCCGGGCGAGATCACCCGCGCGGTGCAGCAGACGTTCGAGGACGCGCTGCACGGCCGCAGCGAGCGCTACGCCCACTGGCTGGACCCGGTCCCCGCGCACCACTTCTCCAAGGTCGCTGCTTCCTAGATGGGGGCCGGTCGGCGAATTCGGTAGCGACACGCGCGCCTCGTGCGCGTCGCGTGTCGCTGTCCGCTGTTCGTCGGCCTGCACCCATCTTCCAAAGGAACCGCATCACCATGACCAAGATCGAGACCTACGACGCCACCCTGCGCGACGGCATGCAGGGCGAGGGCATGTCGCTCACCGCCGCCGAGAAGGTGCGCGTGGTCCACAAGCTCGACGCGCTCGGCATCGACCTGATCGAGGCCGGCTTCCCGGCGTCGAACCCCAAGGAGCTCGAGCTCTTCGGCCTGCTGGCCGCGGAGAAGCTCCAGCACGCCCAGATCGTCGCCTTCGGCATGACGCGCCGGCGTGACGTCGCCGCCGCCGACGACCCGGCCCTCAAGATCCTCGCCGAGTGCTTCGCGCCGGTCTGCACGATCGTCGGCAAGACCTGGCGCCTGCACCTGGAGAAGGTCGTGCGTGTCTCGCCCGAGGAGAACCTCGAGCTGATCGCCGACTCGGTCGGCTTCCTGGTCGGCGCGGGCAAGCGCACCATCTACGACGCCGAGCACTTCTTCGACGGCTACCGCGACGATCCCGACTACAGCCTGCAGTGCCTGCGCGCGGGCGCCGGCGCCGGGGCCGAGCGCGTCGTGCTGTGCGACACCAACGGCTCCTCGCTGCCCCATCAGATCGCCGACGCCGTGCGCGCCGCGCACGCTGCCCTGGGTCCCGAGGTCGCGCTCGGCATCCACTGTCACAACGACCTGGAGTGTGGCGTGGCCAACACGCTGGCCGCCGTCGCCGAGGGCGCGACGCAGGTGCAAGCCACGATGAACGGGATCGGCGAGCGCACCGGCAACGCCAATCTGGTGGCGATCATCGCCAACCTGCAGCTGCGCCTCGGCTACGACCTCATCACGCCGGAGCAGATGGGCAAGCTGACCCAGACCGCGCACTTCGTCGACGAGCTGCTCAACCGCAATCCGGATCCGCGCGCCGCGTGGGTCGGGCGCAGCGCCTTCGCGCACAAGGGCGGCCTCCACGTCGCCGGCATCCGCGCCGATGCGACGACCTTCGAGCACAGTGACCCGGCGGTCGTCGGCAACGAGCGCGAGCTGCTGGTCTCCGAGCTGGCGGGCAAGCACACCGTGTTGGAGAAGGCCCAGGCCGCCGGTCTCGTCCTCGACGACGCCGGCGCCTCGCGCGTGATCGAGCGCGTCAAGGAGCTCGAGCATCGCGGCTATCAGTACGAGGCGGCCGACGGCTCGTTCGAGCTGCTGCTGCGCCAGGAGGCCGGCGAGTACGAGCCACTCTTCCGGCTGGAGTCCTGGCGCGTGATCGTCGAGCAGCGCGCCGACGGCAAGGTCGAGACCGAGGCCACCATCAAGGTCTGGCTCGACGGCGAGCGCTACGTGACGACCGCGGAGGGCAACGGACCGGTCAACGCGCTCGACGCGGCGCTGCGTGCCGCCATCGTCCAGGTCCACCCACATCTGGCCAACGTCGAGCTCGTGAACTTCAAGGTCCGCATCCTCGACGAGACGCACGGCACCGACGCGGTCACGCGCGTGTTCATCGACGCCTCCGACGGCACCGACGTCTGGGGCTCGACCGGCGTGCACGAGAACGTCATCGCCGCCTCTTGGCAGGCGCTGGTCGACTCGCTGGAGTTCGCCGAGCAGAAGCGCCCGGACGGCCCGCGCGGCGGTGTGCGCTCGTCCTCGGAGGCACGCTCCTCGTGAGCGGCGACGCACTCGCCCAGAGGGCTCGCGGTCGCTTGCAGAACTCGCCAGAGGCTCCTTCTGCGAGGGCCGTGCTGTGAGTACCGAGCTTGAGGTCGTCCCGCTGGCCCAGCCCGTCCTCGGTGTCGAGGAGGAGCAGGCGGTCATCGAGGTCCTGCGGTCCGGGCAGCTCTCGCTCGGGCCGCGCGTGCCGGCGTTCGAGGAGGCCTTCGCGGCGCGGGTCGGGGCCGCGCACGCCAGCGCGGTCTCCTCGGGCACCAGCGGGCTGCACCTCGCGCTGCGCGCGGTCGGCGTCAAGGCGGGCGACGAGGTCATCACCTCGCCGTTCTCGTTTGTCGCCTCGGCCAACGCGCCGGTCTTCGAGCGGGCACGGCCGGTCTTCGCCGACATCGACCCGGTCACGCTCAACCTCGATCCGGCCGCCGCGGCGGCCGCGATCACCGAGCGCACGACGGCGCTGCTGCCGGTCCACATCTTCGGCTACCCGGCCGACCTGCCGGCCTTCGAGGCGCTCGGGCTGCCGGTCGTCGAGGACGCCTGTGAGGCGCTCGGCGCCCGCCACCACGACGGTCCCGCGGTCGGCGGGCGCGGGAACCCGGCGGTCTTCGGGTTCTACGCCAACAAGCAGATGACCACCGGCGAGGGCGGCATGATCACCCTCGGCGACGCAGAGCACAAGGCGCGCATCGACTCCGAGCGCAACCAGGGCCGCGCGCCCGACATGGGGTGGCTCGACCACGACCGCCTCGGCTTCAACTACCGCTTGAGCGACATCGCCTGCGCGATCGGCTCGGTGCAGCTGACGCGCCTGGACGACCTGCTCGAAGGTCGCGCGCGGGTGGCGGCGGGCTACCGCGAGGCCCTGGCCCCGTTGGCCGCCCAGCGTGGCCTCGGCCTGCCGTGCGAGGACGGGGCACGCCATGCCGGCGATGTCCGCGGCTGGTTTGTCTTCGTCGTCCAGGTCCCGCGAGAAGGCCCATCGCGCGATGACGTCATCCGCGCCCTGCGCGACCGCGGCGTGCAGTCCAAGCCCTACCTGCCCGCGATCCACCTGATGAGCTACTACCGCGAGACCTTCGGCCACCGCGAGGGCGAGTTCCCCGTCTGTGAGGACGTCGCAGCGAGATCTGTGGCGCTGCCCTTCTTCCCGCACATGCGGGAGGACCAGGTGGCGCGCGTGGCGGTCGCCCTCACCGACGTTCTCGGCTGACGCCGCCGCGGGGTCGGTGCCAGGCCGCCGGCGGCGCTGGCAGCGGTCCTTCGGCTGAGGATCGGCGCGGGCTACTAGCCTGATCCCGCGCGGCGTGGCACGATCTCGTGCATGCCCGCCGGCTCCCGACTGCAGCACGAAGAGGCCACACGGCGGCGCGCCCGCTGGACCGGCGCGGCAGGCTTCGTCATCGCGGCGGCGCTCCCGATCCTCCTCTGGCACCGCACGATCGCCGCGATCGCCTCGGAGTTCCATCTCGAGGCCCGCTACCTGATCACCGGCTGGGCGCCGTGGGCGCTGATGGCGACCGGGTTGCTCTGCCTGGCGATCGCCGGGATCACCGACTGGCGCACGCGCGACCGTCGCTTCTATCGCCCGGGCTCGGGTGCCTTGGTCGGCTGGGGCCTCTCGCTCTACCTGCTCGGCTTCGCGCTGGCGACGCAAGTCGCCCAGATCGCCGACTCCGTGGGCCGCTCGTAGACTGCCGCCCACATGTCGCGCTTCGCCGAACCGCAGGACCCGGCCTTCCGGGAGATGAACACGTCGCTGGGCTTCGACCAGCGGCTGTGGCCCCACGACGTCGCGCAATCGCGCGCGCACGCCAAGATGCTCGCGGCCCAGGGGATCATCGGCGCCGACGACCGCGACGCGATCCTGACCGGCCTCGACCAGGTCGAGGGCGAGCTGCGCGACGGCACGTTCCCGTTCGAGCCCGATGACGAGGACATCCACATGGCCGTCGAGCGGCGGCTGACGGCGATCGCCGGGCGCTCCGGCGGCACGCTGCACACCGCCCGCTCACGCAACGACCAGGTCGTCACCGACGTCGCGCTCTTCACGCGCGAGGCGGCGCGCAGCGCCCAAGCGCAGATCAGCACCTACATGGCGACGCTCGTCGACGCCGCCGAGCGCCATCTCGACTGGGCGCTGCCCGGCTACACCCACCTGCAGCGCGCGCAGCCGATCTACCTCTCCCACCACCTGCTGGCCTGGTTCTGGATGGCCGCGCGCGACCGTGACCGCTTCGCCGCCGTCGAGGCCGCCTGCAGCGTCATGCCGCTCGGCGCGGGCGCGCTGGCCGGCGTGAACTTCGACACCGACCGCCGCATGGTCGCGGCCGAGCTCGGCTTCACGAGCGTGTCGCCCAACTCGGTCGACGCCGTCGCCAACCGCGACTTCATCCTGGACTACCTCAGCGCCGCGGCGACCTGCGCCACCCATCTCTCGCGCCTCGGTGCCGAGATCGTGCTGTGGTCCTCCAGCGAGTTCGGGTTCTTGGTCTTGCCCGACGCCTGGTCGTCGGGCTCGTCGATCATGCCCCAGAAGAAGAACCCCGACGCCGGCGAGCTCCTGCGCGCCAAGGCACCGCGGATCGTCGGCCACCTGCAGGCACTGCACGGCGTGATGCACGCCCTGCCGTTGACCTACAACAAGGACCTGCAGGAAGACAAGGAGCACCTGTTCGACTCCGTCGACACGCTGCGCCTCTGCCTCGCCGCGGCCACCGGGATGATCGCCGGGGCTCGCTTCGACCGCGAGAGCATGAGCGCGGCGGCCGGCGACGAGCTGATCGCCGCGACCGACCTCGCCGACCTGCTGGTCAAGCAGGGAACGCCGTTCCGCGAGTCCCACGGCGTCATCGCCGGTCTTGTCCGCGAGTCGGTCGAGAGCGGCCGCTCACTGGCCGACGTCGCGGTGCCTGCGCTCGGCGAGGACGCCCGCGCGGTGCTGGCCCAGTCCTCCTGGCTGGAGTCCAAGGCCTCAGAGGGTGGGACCGCGCTGGCGCGCGTGCGCGAGCAGCTCGAACAGGCCCGCGCGCTGCTCACCGCCTAGCCGTGGCGCTCGCGCCGTCCTTCTACGACCGCCCGGTGGTGGAAGTCGCTCAGGACCTCGTCGGCTGCGTCGTCGAGCACGGCGGCTGCGCGGGCGTGATCGTCGAGACCGAGGCCTATCACCACTCCGAGCCCGCCAGCCACGCCTACGTCGGGCTGACCGCACGGACCTCCGTGCTCTTCAACGACCCGGGCAAGGCCTACATCTACCGCTCCTATGGGATCCACGCGCTGCTCAACGCGGTCTGCGAGCACCGCGAGGTCGGCGCCGCCGTCCTGATCCGGGCGCTGGAGCCGATCGAGGGCATCGCGCAGATGCACGCGCGCCGCGGCGTCGCCAAGGAGGTCGACCTCTGCAACGGCCCGGGCAAGCTGACCCAGGCGCTCGCGATCGACCTCGACCTCAACGACACCAACCTCTTCGAGGGCCCGATCCTGATCCACCCGCGCGAAGACGGCTGGAAGGACCCCAAGCTGGTCGCCGGCCCGCGGATCGGGATCACCAAGGCGGTCGAGCTGCCCTGGCGCTTCAGCGCGGCGGGCAACAAGTACGTCTCCCGCCCCTGGCCTCGGCCGGAGGCGTTCTCCGCGCTGCCTCGCCGCGCCTGACGGTCGGCAACGGAGCTTGAAGGGCTGGCGCCCTCCGGCGCTCGCCGCCAACCGTCAGCCACGACGATCCGGGGCGGAGAACGCCTCCGGCGGCGCTTAGTCCACCCCGGTGCCGCCCGTGGCGGCTCCGGTCCCACCGGTGCCGCCGCCCGTCGTCCCTCCGCCGCCTGCGTCCGGGGCGGGGGGCGGCGTCGGTGCCGGTGTCGTCTGCGCCGGCGGCGGTGTGGTGGTCTTCGGCGTCGTCTGCGCCGGTGGCGTGGGCGTCGTGGCCGTCGGCGGCGCCACGCCGCCGGCGTCCGTGCCGCCGGTTCCCGTGCCCTCAGGCGCGGCGCCCTCGCGCGGCACGGTGGTCGGTGCGGCCTGCGTCGTCGACGGGACCGACGTGGTGGGCTCCAGCGGCGGCAGGCCCTTCTCGGCCCGCTCCTTGTTGTTGCGGTCGTCGATGATCTTGTTGGCGGCGACGACGAAGTCGTGCCAGATCATCGCCGGGAAGGTGCCGCCGGTCACCGCCGAGCCACGGAACTCGGTGAGCATCGGCTTCAAGGTGTTGGGGTAGCCGACCCAGACCGCGATCGTCCAGCGCGGGGTGAAGCCCACGAACCACGCGTCGCCGGAGTTCTCGGTGGTGCCGGTCTTGCCGGCCGCGAAGCCGCCGTACTGGGCGCGCACGGCCGTCCCGTGCTTGACGGGTCCGGTCAGTAGCTCGGTCTCCTCGGCGGCGAGCTTCGCCGACAGGATCCGCTTGGTCTTGAGCTTGTTGCGCTTGACGACGTCCTTGGGGTCGTTGCGCTTGGTGATCAGGTGAATGCCGACGGGCCCGTCCTTGCTGGTACCCAGCGTCCCGGTGATGCGCTTGCCGCCGGCGGCGAAGGTCTCGTAGGCATGGGCCATGTCCAGCGGCGTCACGCCTTCTCGCAGGCCGCCGAGTGTCATCGCCAGGTTCGAGGACACCGGCGTCCGGATGCCCATGCGCTCGGCGAGCTTGGCGACCTTCTTGGTCCCGACCTGGATGCCCAGCGCGGCGAAGACCGAGTTGTCGGAGAACGTCAGCGCGTTGGCGACCGTCGACTGTCCGGCGTACTCGTTCTCGAAGTTGTTGACGACGAACATCTCGCTGCCGCCCTTGTGCACCCGGAAGAAGCGCTTGCGCGACGGGTAGACCGCTCCGGGCCCGATGCCCTGGCGCAGGGCCTCGGCCAAGATGAAGGGCTTGATCGAGGAGCCCGGCTGGCGCTGGCCCTGGGTGGCGAGGTTGAACGGCGCCTTGTCGTAGTCGCGCCCGCCGACCATCGCGCGAACCTCACCGGTCTTGTTGTCGATCGCGACGACCGAGGCGGTGGGACCACCCGACCACGACAGGTAGTTGTTGACGGCCTGCTGGGCGGCACGCTGGAGGTCGACGTCCAAGGTCGTCTGCACCCGCAGGTTGCCCTCGAACGCCCGCTGCGGACCGACCTGGTCGACGAGGCTCTGGCGCACCCACGACACGAAGTACTCCGAGCCCTTCAGGGTGTCGACATGCGCCGGCGTGATGGCCGAGTACAGCGGCTCGTGGATCGCGTCCTCATAGACCGGCTCGGAGATGCGCTGCTGGTCGAGCATCTTCTTGAGCACCATGTTGCGCCGGCCCATGGCGGCGCCGGCGTGCGCGACGGGGTCGAAGCGGCTGGGGGAGGCGATGATCGCGGCCAGCAGTGCCGACTCCGCGGGCGTGAGCTGCGCCGCGCACATCGTGTAGCCGGGTGTGCCGCAGCCCTTGTGGTTGGGGTCGGCGCTGAAGTAGGTGCGCGCCGCCGCCTCGATCCCGTAGGCCCCGTTGCCGAAGTACACCGTGTTGAGGTACTCGGTGAGGATCCGCTCCTTGGACCACTTGCGCGTCAGGTGATAGGCCATCGCGGCCTCGCGGAGCTTCTCGAAGACCGTGCGCTTGGTCTGCGCTTGGAGCGCGTTCTTGACGAACTGCTGGGCGATGGTGGAGCCGCCCTGGGCCTGGCGGCGCTGCACCACGTCCTGGAAGAACGCGCGCCCGATGCCGCGCAGGTCGACGCCGGAGTTCTCGTAGAAGCGCTGGTCCTCGACGGCGATGACGGCGTACTTGGCATAGGCGCCGATCTGGTCGCCGGTGACGATGATCCGCCCCTGGTTGGAGGTCAGCGTCGTCAGGCGCGTGCCGCGGATGTCGGTCAGGACCGAGTTCTTGCGCTTGGCGACCTGCGGCAGCTGCTCCAGCGCCGGCAGATCGGAGGCGACGGCCATCATCATCCCGAAGACGGTCGAGACCACGGCCAGCAGCGCGAGCGGCACGAGGATCGCGAGCAGGCGCAGCTTCTTGACCTTCGTCTTGGCGCGCGGAGGCGGCGAAGGTGGGAGGCCTGGATCAGGCACTGGTGCGAGGTGCGGTCCGGTGGGGTCGCTCATACGGCGTGGCGCCTCGGCGGAAACGGCACGAGGCAGGAGGGTCGCGGGGTGGCGGCGGCTGCCCGCAAACGCCTCTGGACTCTAGCATTGGGCCTTCATGGCCCCGCCGTCAGAGACCGCCTCCGCGCTGTTGCGCAACGCCCATCAGTCGCTGCCCGAGGGTGGCTTGGCCCGCAAGCTCGAGGTCGCCGAGAAGGAGGGGCGCCAGCTACGGGTCAAGCTGGGGCTGGACCCGACGGCGCCCGACATTCACCTCGGCCACACGGTGGTGCTGCAGAAGCTCCGCGAGTTTCAGGACCTCGGCCACCGCGTCGTCCTGATCGTCGGCGACTACACCGCGCGCGTAGGGGATCCCAGCGGACGCTCGACGACGCGCCCGGTGCTGAGCGGCGCTGAGATCGACGCCAACGCCGAGACCTACCGCCAACAGGCCTTCACCGTGCTGCGCGACGATCCCGAGCTGCTGGAGGTCCGCCGCAACGGCGAGTGGCTGGACATGCGCGCCGAGGCGCTCTTCCGCCTCGCGCGCGTGGCGACGGTGGCCCAGATCCTCGAGCGCGACGACTTCGCCAAGCGCTTCGCCGGCCGACAGCCGATCTCGGTGCTGGAGACCCTCTACCCGCTGCTGCAGGGCTATGACTCAGTGGCGATCACCGCCGACGTCGAGCTCGGTGGCACCGACCAGACCTTCAACCTGCTTCTGGGCCGCGACGTCCAGCGCGCCTATGGGCAGCCCGAGCAGACGATCCTGACGATGCCGATCCTGCCCGGGATCGACGGCACCGAGAAGATGTCGAAGTCCCTGGGCAACCACGTGGGCGTGACCGAGGACCCCGACGAGCAGTTCGGCAAGACGATGCGGCTGCCCGACGAGGCGATGGAGTCGTGGTTCTCGCTGCTGGCGGTCCCACGCCCGCCGGAGGGGACGGGACCACGCGACGCCAAGCGCGCGCTGGCGCGAGGCATCGTGGCTCGCTTTCACGGGGAAGAGGCCGCGGAGGCGGCCGTGCAGCACTTCGATCGCGTGTTCGTCAGCCACGAGGCGCCCGACGAGGTCGACGAGCACGCCTTCAGCGCCGAGAACGGCTCGGTGCACCTGCCGGCGCTGATCGCCGACGCCTTCGGGCGCTCACGCTCGGACGCGCGCCGGCTGCTGGCCCAGGGTGGCGTCAAGCTGGACGGGGATGCGCTGGGGGAGGCCGACGTCGATATCGCCCCGGATCGTCTGGATGGCCACGTGCTGCAGGTCGGCAAGCGCCACTTCCGCCGGCTGCGCCTGGCCTGAGCCATAGCCGTCCGGACGCTGCGGGGTTCGAACCGGGCACGGTGACGAGATCGTCACGTCTCGGACGTCGCGGTGCGGCACCATCGCGGTGATGGGGTCTGGACCGATTGGCCCTTGCGTGGCGGTCGCCGAGGCGGATAGCCTTTGCTCACAAGGGATTGCCCGATGCGGCGATCCCCTGCGGTGATCTGTGGCGCCACCCGCACGACGTGGCGCGACAGACTGTGCGTATACTTCTGCGCAGCGGGGCACGGACGCCGGTCTGACCGGAGCCCGCACCCGCGGTCGAACGGTGCTAAACTGCTCGACCCCGCTCCTAGAGCTTCGGCTCGGCGGAGCGTCCTTTCGAAGGTATCCCCTTCCCGACAGGGCGCGACGGTCTTTGAAAACTCAACAGCATGCGCGCCTTTCGACTCAGTCGGGTCGGAGGTGCGCGTCCAGGTTCGACCCCTCGGTCCCGTTTACGGGGCGCGAGGGTCTGAAAAAGAATCCCGTCATCCCTCGGTACGAGACGTGTATTGCTCGTGCCACATGAGGTTTGACAGCTCTTCGTAATCCGGTGCGCCTTTCGGGGTGTGCCGGTGTGTAGGTAACTTCACGGAGAGTTTGATCCTGGCTCAGGACGAACGCTGGCGGCGTGCTTAACACATGCAAGTGGAGCGACGAACCCGAGCTTGCTCGGGGGCAAAGCCGCGAACGGGTGAGTAACACGTGGGTAATCTGCCCTGTTGATTGGGACAACCCCGGGAAACCGGGGCTAATACCAAATGTGCTCACATCTACATCAGTAGGAGTGAGGAAAGGAGGCTTCGGCTTCCGCAACGGGATGAGCCCGCGGCCCATTAGCTTGTTGGTGGGGTAATGGCCTACCAAGGCTTCGATGGGTAGCTGGTCTGAGAGGACGATCAGCCACACTGGGACTGAGACACGGCCCAGACTCCTACGGGAGGCAGCAGTGGGGAATCTTGCGCAATGCGCGAAAGCGTGACGCAGCAACGCCGCGTGAGGGAAGACGGCCTTCGGGTTGTAAACCTCTTTCAGTTGGGACGAAGCCACGGCGGTTAATACCCGTCTGTGGTGACGGTACCTTCAGAAGAAGCCCCGGCTAACTACGTGCCAGCAGCCGCGGTAATACGTAGGGGGCAAGCGTTGTCCGGAATCATTGGGCGTAAAGCGCGTGTAGGCGGCTTGGTAAGTCCGCTCTGAAAGCCCGGGGCTCAACCCCGGGAGGCGGGTGGATACTGTCAAGCTCGAGTCCGGAAGAGGCGAGTGGAATTCCTGGTGTAGCGGTGAAATGCGCAGATATCAGGAGGAACACCAATGGCGAAGGCAGCTCGCTGGGACGTGACTGACGCTGAGACGCGAAAGCGTGGGGAGCAAACAGGATTAGATACCCTGGTAGTCCACGCCGTAAACGATGGGCACTAGGTGTGGGAGGTGTCGACTCCTCCCGTGCCGAAGCTAACGCATTAAGTGCCCCGCCTGGGGAGTACGGCCGCAAGGCTAAAACTCAAAGGAATTGACGGGGGCCCGCACAAGCAGCGGAGCATGTGGTTTAATTCGACGCAACGCGAAGAACCTTACCTGGGCTTGACATGTGCCTGACCGCCGTGGAAACACGGTTTCTCTTCGGAGCAGGTTCACAGGTGGTGCATGGCTGTCGTCAGCTCGTGTCGTGAGATGTTGGGTTAAGTCCCGCAACGAGCGCAACCCCCGTCGCATGTTGCCAGCATTTAGTTGGGGACTCATGCGAGACTGCCGGTGACAAACCGGAGGAAGGTGGGGATGACGTCAAGTCATCATGCCCCTTATGTTCAGGGCTACACACGTGCTACATTGGCGCATACAGAGGGCTGCGATACCGCGAGGTGGAGCGAATCCCTCAAAGTGCGTCTCGGTTCGGATTGCAGGCTGAAACCCGCCTGCATGAAGGTGGAGTTGCTAGTAATCGCGGATCAGCATCGCCGCGGTGAATACGTTCCCGGGCCTTGTACACACCGCCCGTCACACCACGGGAGTGAGCAACACCCGAAGCCGGTGGCCTAACCCGCAAGGGAGGGAGCCGTCGAAGGTGGGGCTCGTGACTGGGGTGAAGTCGTAACAAGGTAGCCGTAGCGGAAGCTGCGGCTGGATCACCTCCTTTCTAGGGAGCCCCTTGATGGGGCCCCTACGGCACGGCGACATTGCCGGCCTTCTGCCAGCGCCTTCGGGTGCCCGCAGGGGGAATCGATGCGATGTCCTCCGACCGTAGGGCCTAGTACGTCGACCGAACCTGGCCGGGCCAGCCGGAGCCTCCTACATGGGAGTTCCCGTGATGCCTCGCATTGCGCCACATATCGTGGAGCTTGAGCCCGTGCATGCTGTTGAGTTTTGAGAGACCGCGCTCTGCGAGGAATCCCCTCGTGCGCACCTCTCGGCGGCCCTTGAAAACTGCACAGCAGCCACATGCCCGATCAGATCCAACGCTGATCGGGCGTACGTGTCTCCCCTTCATCTTCGATGAGCCGGGGGAGACACACGGGTAATTCACCGAGACGGGATCTCTATGCAGATCCCATCTCTTTGACGATCACCGTCAAGATAGTAAGGGCACATGGTGGATGCCTTGGCACCTAGAGCCGATGAAGGACGTGAACGACTGCGATAAGCCACGGTGAGGCGTTGAATAGCCTTTGACCCGTGGATTTCCGAATGGGGAAACCCGGCGCCGGTAATGCGGCGTCACTGCCTGATGAACACATAGTCAGGTGGGAGGCAAGCGGGGGAAGTGAAACATCTCAGTACCCCGAGGAAAGTAAATCAACCGAGACTCCCTGAGTAGTGGCGAGCGAAAAGGGATCAGCCCAAACCATGTACGTGTAAGCAGCTACGCGTTGCGTATATGGCGTTGTAGGGCGTTAGTTCCAGGTCGTAGCTGGCCTGGCAGCAGTTACAAAATCATGTGGTAGTCGAATGGCGTGGAACCGCCAACCAAAGAGGGCAACCGTCCCGTAGACGAAACTGCATGATCTGCTGTCTAGCGTTCCTGAGTAGGTCCGCACCCGTGAAACGCGGACTGAATCTGGGGGGACCACCCTCCAAGGCTAAGTACTCCTAGGTGACCGATAGCGGACTAGTACCGTGAGGGAAAGGTGAAAAGTACCCCGGAAGGGGAGTGAAATAGTACCTGAAACCGCGTGCCTACAAGCGGTGGGAGCAGACTTGTTCTGTGACCGCGTGCTTTTTGCATAACGAGCCGGCGAGTTACTCGTCTGCGGCAAGGTTAAGCGATGAGCGGAGCCGAAGCGAAAGCGAGTCCGAATAGGGCGATTCAGTCGTAGGCGGTAGACCCGAAACTGAGCGAGCTACCCATGGGCAGGTTGAAGCGGGGGTAAGACCTCGTGGAGGACCGAACGGACCTAGGTTGAAAACTGGGCCGATGACCTGTGGGTCGGAGTGAAAGGCTAATCAAGCTCAGTGATATCTGGTTCTCTCCGAAATATATTTAGGTATAGCCTCGCGTAAATTGCGTGGCGGCCGTAGAGCACTGTTTTCTCTAGGGGGCCTACCAGCTTACCGAAAGAAGGCAAACTCCGAAGACCGTTACGTGTACCGCGGGAGTCAGTTGCTGGGGGATAAACTTCAGCGTCAAAAGGGAAACAGCCCAGACCGCCAGCTAAGGTCCCCAAGTTCTAGCTAAGTGGGAAACGATGTCCGAATGCATAGACAACCAGGAGGTTGGCTTAGAGGCAGCCACCCTTGAAAGAGTGCGTAACAGCTCACTGGTCAAGTGTTCGGGCGCGGATAATGTAACGGGGCTCAAGCTAGACACCGAAGCTGCGGGTGCGTGAGATCTTCGGATCGATCGCGCGGTAGGAGAGCGTTCCCAGGCGAGTGAAGCGGCGGCGGAAGCCAGCCGTGGACGCCTGGGAAGTGAGAATGCCGGCATGAGTAACGAAAGAGGGGTGAGAATCCCCTCCACCGATTGCCCAAGGTTTCCTGAGCAACGTTCGTCGGCTCAGGGTTAGTCAGGACCTAAGGCGAGGCCGAAAGGCGTAGTCGATGGCCAACAGGTTGATATTCCTGTACCACGTCGAGATCGTTTGACCGATGGGGGGACGAGGAAGGCTATGGGATCCCAGGCGATGGTTGCCCTGGGGTAAGCGTGTAGGGTGGGACCTAGGCAAATCCGGGTCCCTTTAACCTGAGGCGCGATGCCAGCTGGCCCAAGGGCCGGCGAGTCCCGGACGCCATGCCTCCAAGAAAAGCCTCTAGGGAGAACTCGCGTGCCTGTACCAAAACCGACACAGGTGGGCAAGTAGAGAATACTAAGGTGATCGAGATAACCCTCGCTAAGGAACTCGGCAAAATTGCCCCGTAACTTCGGGAGAAGGGGCGCCCCAGTAGGGTGAAGGTCTTCGCGACTGGAGCCCGAGGGGGCCGCAGTGAATAGGCGCAAGCGACTGTTTACCAAAAACACAGGTCTCTGCTAAGTCGTAAGACGACGTATAGGGGCTGACGCCTGCCCGGTGCCGGAAGGTTACGTGGAGCTGTTAGGTCTTCGGACCGAAGCAGCGAAGCTAAGCCCCGGTAAACGGCGGCCGTAACTATAACGGTCCTAAGGTAGCGAAATTCCTTGTCGGGTAAGTTCCGACCTGCACGAATGGCGTAACGACTTGCGCGCTGTCTCAGCGAGGGGCTCGGTGAAATTGCAGTCTCGGTGAAGATGCCGAGTACCCGCGGCTAGACGGAAAGACCCCGTGAACCTTTACTACAACTTGGTATTGGCGTTCGGTGCATTTCGCTCAGAATAGGTGGGAGGCTTTGAAGCATTGACTGCGGTTGATGTGGAGCCAACTTTGAGATACCACCCTTGATGTATTGGACGTCTAACTTCGCACCGTGAATCCGGGCGGAGAACAGTGCCAGGCGGGTAGTTTGACTGGGGCGGTCGCCTCCCAAAATGTAACGGAGGCGCACAAAGGTTCCCTCAGCACGGTCGGAAATCGTGCGTAGAGTGCAAAGGCAGTAAGGGAGCTTGACTGCGAGATAGACATATCGAGCAGGTGCGAAAGCAGGTCTTAGTGATCCGGCGGTAGCAAGTGGAAGTGCCGTCGCTCAACGGATAAAAGGTACTCCGGGGATAACAGGCTTATCGGGCCCAAGAGTCCACATCGACGGCCCGGTTTGGCACCTCGATGTCGGCTCGTCGCATCCTGGGGCTGAAGTAGGTCCCAAGGGTTGGGCTGTTCGCCCATTAAAGCGGTACGCGAGCTGGGTTCAGAACGTCGTGAGACAGTTCGGTCCCTATCTGCCGTGGGCGTTGGAGAGTTGAGAGGATTTGCCCCTAGTACGAGAGGACCGGGGTGAACGCACCTCTGGTGTATCTGTTGTCGTGCCAACGGCATAGCAGGTTAGCTACGTGCGGATTGGATAACCGCTGAAGGCATCTAAGCGGGAAGCCAGCCTCAAGATGAGCTCTCCCATCCCCTTGAGGGAGTAAGAGCCCTGGGAGACCACCAGGTTGATAGGCCAGATCTGGACGCGCGGTAACGCGTGAAGGAGACTGGTACTAATGGCTCGAGGGCTTGACGGTTTTTATTTTTACTTCGTCGTGAATTACACATGTGGTGGGCTGTGCGGTTTTGAGGGGCCGCCGGGATCTCTCGTAGATTTCCGGTGGCTTTGGCGTGGGGGAAACACCTCTTCCCATTCCGAACAGAGAAGTTAAGCCCCACAGCGCCGATGGTACTTGGCTCGCAAGGGCCCGGGAGAGTAGGACGCCGCCGGTTTAATGTCACACGAGCCGCCCTTCGGGGCGGCTCGTTGTCGTTCCGGGGCGGCCAGCGCGGGCTGGCCCGCGCCGCGCTGCAGGCCCATTTGCCGCAAACTGCTCCAGCTCGTGCAGCGCCTTCGCAGCCACTTCGACCCTGAGGTCTCCCATCCAGCTGGAGCGCCTGGCCGCGCGGGCCTGGCCGGCGGATGAGGTCGAAGAGGTGGAGGGCTGGCTGCTTCGTCGCACGGTCGGCGTCGATCGCCGCCGGTCGAACTCGTTGCTGCCGCCTGCGGACCCCGCGGCGGCTGTGCGGACGGTCGATCTCGCCCTCGCGATAGCCGAGGAACGTGATTTCTCCGGGACCGTGCAAGTTGCGCCGGCCGAGGTGCACCGACGCCTCGACGCGGCGCTGGATGAGCGCGGGATGGGCTTCGGAGGGTCGTCACTGGTGCTGGCGGGCCCGATGCGGGTGCCGAGTGCGGTGGCGGCGGACATCACGATCCAGCTCGGCGATGGTCCGCCGGATCCCGGCCCGGTCTCCTCGTCTCCCGCAGTCGCGGTGGAGCTGGGCGAGCTGTCCGATGGTTGGGTGGAGACCTGGGCGACCGTCAGCGAGCTGGGCGGCACCCGCGAGACCGCCGAGCTCGTCTTGTCACAGCTCGGCGGCCGTGCACGCTTCGCGGTAGCGGTCGATGCGTCCTCGGGCCGGTCGCTCGGCGTTGGCTTCGGCGTCGTCGAGGGGGGTTGGCTCGGTCTGTTCTCGCTCGCGGTGACGGCCGATGCTCGCCGGCGGGGCGTCGCGTCGACGATCGTCGATGCCCTCGAGGCGTGGTCGGCCCGGGTGGGGGCAGGACGCGTCTATCTGCAGGTCGAGGCCGACAACCCCGGGGCCGTCGCCTTCTACGCGCGCCGGGGGTTCTTCATCGCGCACTCCTATCACTATCGCTCCGGCTGAGTGGCCTCGAACGCGCCGCGGGCCGCCTGATGGCGGCCCGCTCGCTTTGTTCATGTCCTCCGGCGCCCTTGCCTCCCAGCTGGCGCCCGATGCTGCTGAGGAATTACCGCACGCTCAAGGTCCTGCTGCGACGCTGCGGGCGTGAGGCCACTGGCGTCGTGCAGGAGTGCGCTCGTGAAGGCACCCCGCCGGGACGGCCCGCACGCGAAGGCGCGCGGAGCGGACGGCGGTGAGGATGGGCCTCCGCGAGGTCGTCGACGGAGGCGCGCGGCGGCAGCTCATCTGCGAGCGTGGCGAAGGCGACGACCAGGTCGGCGGCACGCCGGAGGGTGTCGCGCAGAGAGCGCTTGACCGACCGGGGATCTGCGGCTGGGGAGAACATGTGTTCGCAAAGCTAGAACCTCCGCCGGACGGACGTCGCCAGAACACGTGTTCGCGTCGCTCTTTGCGCGGAATTTGGCTCTACAGCGGGAAAGTTCGGCGCCGATCCTGCACGCGATCTTGCGTGAGGCCGCCGCTACGGGTGCGGCACGCGCGCGACGCCCACGATCTGTCCGCCCCAAGGCGACGACGTCGCGTTGAGGTGAAAGAGCGGCCGGAACGCCGCCATCGCTGCGCGGGCCGGCCCGCTGGTCACACCACCGCCGGAGCGGACGTCCTCGACGAGACGGTCGCCGCGAGCGATCACGAGGCGGCGATAGAGGTTGAAGAACGGGAACCCGGCGCCAGCGGTCATCTCGATCTCGTAGTCGGCCTCGCGCAACGTCGAGGCCAGCAACGCCGGGGTGTAGTGGCGACGGTGACCGATGTGGCGATCGAACGCGGACATCTTCCCGCCCGGGACGGTCACGACCAGCCAGCAGCCCGGGGCCATCAGCCGACGCGATGCGGCGAGCAGACCGACGTCGTCGTCGACGTGCTCGAGCACCTCCGAGCAGACTGCGTGCGTTGCCCAGCGTTCGAGGTCCGAAGGGACTTCCGCGTCGGCCATGATGTCGCCGACGATGAATCGCGATCGCGGCACCTTGGCCTGCGAGCGGCGGACGCCGACCTCGCTCGGCTCGAGCCCGAGCAGCTCGGCGCCCGGCCAGCGCTGCGACGCGGTGAGGAGGAAGTCGCCGAGACCGCTTCCGACGTCGAGCAGCCGCTGCGGCGTGCCGGTCGACTCCAGGAGCTTCAACGCCACCCGGCGACGATAGAGCTGCGCCGGGTTCTCTTCGGCTGCTCCGGCGTAGTCGTCCCAGTGCTGATCCCAGTCGTCGTGCTCGACGGACACGGTGCGATCGCTCATGGGGCCTCCTCCGGTACGCGGCAGGTCGCGAACGTGTTGAGCCCGAACTTGTGCCGCCGACAGCGGATGTGCCGTGGGCGGAAGCCCGCGCGCACGAGCATCGGCCACAGGTCGCTCGGGTCGTAGTAGCACTTGTGATCGTCCATCTCCTCGGCCGGGCTGACGCCGAGCCGGAATGCCGCGAGCTCGAGGAACGGCTTGCCACGCCAGGACGGCACGTTGAGCAACGCCGTGCCGCCGGGCGCGAGGATGCGCCGGATCTGCGTGAGCGCCTCCTGCGGCTCCCACACGTGCTCGAGGACCGACAGGCAGAGGACGGTGTCCAGCGACGCGCTCTCGATCGTGGGCAGGGCGTCGGCCAGCGTGCCCTCGATGGCCTCCACGCGCGGATGGCGCTTGAGATCGTCGGCCAGCGCGAGATCGACGAGGAGCGCTGACGACGCCTGGTCGAGCACCGTGCGCGTGAACGCAGCGTTGAAGCCGCAGCCGAGATCGGCGACGCGGCGGCCGGCGAACTCGCCGTGCCGGCGCACGGCCACGGTGCTGAGCCAGACCCCGAAGCGGTCGACCGGTGTCGACCTGGCGTGCTGTCCGTAGGAGCCCGCGCGGGTGGTGATCTCGGCGCTCAAGCGTGGTCCCGCCGGCTCGTGGCGACCATGGCGCCGTGCAGCAGCAGCGTGAACGCGAACAGCAGGAAGCCGCTCACCATCGCGGTGAAGCCGGTGATCGCCATGTGGTTCTGCACGTCAGCAGGCTGCCCGAGCTTGAAGTCGTTGGACAGGTAGGAGACCACCAGCGGGATCGTCAGCGCGATGCCGGCCACGAACACGCCGCCCGACAGCAAGACCGAGCGGGTGTAGGGCAGGATCCGGCCCCATCTCCGTTTCGCCTCGCCGGTGTAGTCGAAGAGCACCTGGGCCACGGCGCCCATCAGCACGCTGGTCAGGCCGATGAGCGTCAGCACGAGGCCGAGCATCGCCCAGTAGAGCGACAGCTCCAGCGGGCCGATCGAGATCGGGCCGCCCGCCAGCGGGACCGTGATCAGCAGGCCGAGCGCGAGCAGGAACAGGCCGGGCTTGAACACGAAGAACTGCGACCCGTAGATGAACATCGCGCGCAGGTTGATCCACGCCGCCTGCCACGGCGAGAACCAGCCCATGCGCTTGTGGTGACTGACGCGGCCGTCACGGTCCTTGAAGAAGCGCACCGGCACCTCGGAGGTGCGCAGGTGCATGTGCACCGACTTGAGCACCATCTCCGACGCGTACTCCCAGGACTGCGACTGCAGGTCCATGCGAGTCAGCGCCTCCTTGGTGATCCCGCGCATGCCGCAGTGGATGTCCGAGAACCGGCTGGAGTACAGGCGGTTGAGGATCCAGGTGGTGAACGGGGTGCCGAAGTACTGGTGCAGGCGCGGCATCGCACCGGGCTCGATCGAGCCCTTCCAGCGTGAGCCCATCGCGTACTCGTCGCCGGCCTGGAAGCGCTCCACGAACGGCGCCAGCCGGCGGAAGTCGTAGGTGCAGTCAGCGTCGCCCATGACGATCCACTCGCCGCGGATGTAGGGGATCGCGTCCATGTAGGCACGGCCCAGTCCGCGCTTGGGCGCACGCAGCACGCGCGCGCCGGCCGCGACCGCCAGCTCCGCCGTGTTGTCGGTGGAGCTGTCGATGATGAGGATCTCGCCCTCGATCTTCGCGTCGTTCAGGCCCTCGTGGCACCAGGCGATGAAGTCCTCGATCGTGAGCGCTTCGTTGAGTGCCGGGATGACGATCGAGAGGATCGGGTCCTTGACGTCGTTGTCAGGGACGAGCAGCTCCAGCTCGGGGTCCAGCACCGTGGCCAGGGCGGTCAGGACAGGACCTCCGGGCCGCTCGTGATGAAGGTCCTCGTCATGCGAGGGCAGGCTACGCGCGGCGGGATTCGCCCGCACGGTTTCCTGCCGCACTGTCAACGGTTCGCTAGGCGGTGGACCCCAGCGACGACCAGACGTCCATCTTCGTGCGCACGCGCCCGATGACGTCGTCGGTGAACTCGGTGGTGCCGGCGGAGCCGCCGAGGTCGTGGGTGCGCACGCCGCGCGCGGTTGCCTCCAGCACGGCCTCGTAGATCGCGCGCGAGGCGCGCTCCGCGCCGGCGTGGCCCTTCTCGGCGGCGTAGTTGAGCACCGCGCCGCAGGCCAGGATCATCGCCATTGGGTTGGCAATGTCCTTGCCCTGAAGCGCGGGAGCGGTCCCGTGGGGCGCCTCGGCCATCGCGACGGTCGTCTTGAAGTCCTCGTCGAAGGCCAGCAGCACCGACTCGGCGCCGGCGATCGAGCCGAACATCGGCATCACCAGATCCGACAGGCAGTCGCCGTCGCGGTTCAGCGCCGGGATCACCAGTGGTGAGTCCGCGGCGCCGGAGATCAGGCCGGCGTAGGTCGCGTCGATCAGCACCGGCTGGTACCAGACGTCGGGATGGCGCGCGGCCGCGGCGTCCATCTCCTCCTTGAGCATGCCCTCGTAGACGGGCGAGACCGTCCACTTCGGGCCGCCGTAGACCTTGCCGCCGAGCCGCTGCGCGGTCCGGAACGCGTACTCGGCGACCGCGGTGCATGTCGACCGCGAGATCTTCTCGGTCCGGTAAGCGATCTCGTCGGCGCCGCCCTCGGTGCCCTCGCGCCACTGCTTGGCGCCGTAGGCGTCGTCGACGGCCATGCGGACGACCGAGATCGGGAGGTAGACGCCCGCGACCGGGTTGATCCCCGGGATGCGCCGGCCGGTGCGGATGATGACCTTGCCGTCGACGCCCTCGCGCACGATCCGGTTGGGCGAGCCGACGTCGTCCTTGCCCTCGGGCGTGATCGTCGCGGCCTTGATCCCGAGGCCCGAGGCGCGCATCGCGGTTGCGGCGTCCTCGACGACCTGGTTGTCGGTCTCGCGCCGCTTGGCGAGCGAGAGGTCGTAGCGGTCGAGCTCGATCGGCAGCTCGACGACCTCGGGGTCCAGCACCCGGAGCGCCTGGTCGAGCAGCTCCTGTCCGGTCTCGTCGCCCTCGAGGATGGTGATCGTCAGCGGTTCGGTGGCCACGCCCTGCAAGGTAGCCAGTGGCGCGGACCACCTCGTGCGCGGCTACTCTGGTGCCGGCGATGCCCGAGCACTGCACCTGGTGTGGGACGGCGGTTCCCGACGACGACGGCTTTCGCGTCGCGGAGCCCGAGGAGGGCCACAAGGCGGTCTTCTGCCGCCTGGAGCACATCGTGCCGTGGATCCTCCAGGGCACTGCGTGGCAGCCTGGCCGGATCGTGCCGTCCGGCGATCCCGACGACGCGCTCGGTCGCTGCGCGCTGTGTGGCGACGCGCTCGGGGTCGAGCGCGTGCTGGTCGTGCGCCATCGTGGACAGCACCGCATCGGCGACGCCTTCTGCCGCGTCGAGCACCTGCACGAGTGGGCCAAGGGCGGCGGCCGCTACAAGACGGCTTCGTAGCGCGGGTCCGGCTGTAGCGTCCGCCAGCGCAGCGCGGCCAGCAGCGCGCTGAGCGCCGCGCCGGCGGCGGAGACCAGGAACGCGGCCTGCCAGTCGACGGCCTCGACGATCGCCCCTGCCGACCAGTTGCCGATCGCCAGCCCGACCACCAGCGAGGTGATCGGCCAGGTGTAGGCCTCGGTCTCGGCGCCGCTCGGTGCGACGTCGCCGGCGATCTGGTTGCCGGCCGTCAGCGTCGGCGCGATGCACAGCCCGGCCAGGAGCGCGAGCACGTACATCACGCCCATCGACGGTGCGAGCGCCAGCGGCAGGTAGCCGATCGGCAGCAGCGCCGCCAGTCGTGCGTAGCGGCGCCCCGCGGGTCCGGACCAGTGCCAGGCGCCGTAGAGGAGGCCGCCCGCCGCGCTGCCCAGCGACCAGATCGCGACCAGGACACCCGCCAGCCCGCGCGCGCCGTGGTCCTCGCTGAAGGCCGGCAGCGTCACCTCCATGGCGCCGAAGCAGAAGCCCATCGGCAGCGTGCAGAGCACGAGCGTCTGAATTCCTGGCGAGCGCAAGGCGCCCCACGCCCCGTGACTGCCCGCGTCCTCGGAGATCACCCACGTGCGGACCGGTGGCTGGGCCAGGAAACCGGCCAACCCCACCAACAACAGGATGGGGGAGAGGATCAATGCCGCGGCTGGGTCGACCAAGGCCGTCAGCAGCGCGGTCAGCAGCGGGCCGGCCACGAAGATCAGCTCGATCAGCACGCCCTCCATCGCCAGCGCGGTCGACAGCAGGCCGGGCTCTTCGTCTTGCAGCAGGCGCGGCCACATGGCGCGCGTGATCGAGCCCAGCGGCGGCAGGAACGCGCCCGCCGCCGCGGCGAGCACGACGAGCAGGGCGATGGGCGCGTCGGCGAGCCCGCAGGCGACCAGCGCGGCCATCGCGGTGGCATGGGCCAGCGCGAGCGGGACGATGGTCTGGCGCAGGCCGCGGTGGTCGATGAGCCGGCCGAGCAGCGGCGAGGTCAGCCCGAGCGCGGCGCCGAACGCCGCGGCGACAGCGCCCGCCGCCGCATAGGAGCCGGTGTGCTCGCGCAAGAACAGGACGATCGCCAGGCCGTTGATCCCGATCGGTAACCGCATCGGGATCTCGGCCACCAGCAGTGCGCGCACGTGCGGCGCGCGCAGCACCCGCGCGTAACGCTCGCGCGGGCCCATGTCAGGCAGTGTCTGGCTCGGCGCTCTTGCCGTGGAGCTCCAGCTCGTCGGCGCGCTCCTCGAGCGAGGCGATGACGAACGCGAGGTGCTCGTCGAAGTCGACGCCCAGCGCGTCGGCGCCCTCGCGGACCTCGTCGCGGTTGACCGCGGCGGCAAAGGCCGGGGTCTTGAGCTTCTTCTTGACCGACTTGGGCGTCATCCCGTGGATGCCCTCGGGGCGCACGTAGGCGCAGGCGACGATGAAGCCCGACAGCTCGTCGACGGCGAAGAGGGTCTTGGCCATGTCGGTCTCCCGCGGGACGTGGAGGAACGGCGCGTGGCCGGCGATCGCGTCGACGATCTCGGGGTCGACGTCGCGCTCGCGCAAGTACCTCAAGATGGTTCGGGGGTGGCCGTTCTCCGTGTCGTCCATGTCGGAGAAGCGCTCGTAGTCGGCGTCATGCAGGAGGCCGGCGACCGCCCATGCCTGTTCATCGGCGCCAAGCTTGCGGGCGTAGCCGACCATCGCGGCCTCGACCGCGAGGCAGTGCCTGCGCAGCGATGGCGATTCGACCCATTCGGACAGGAGGTCCCAGGCCTCCGCCCGCGAAAGCTGCGACGACATGGCTGTTACCCTAACCCAGCGTCCGCCAACGGCCTTCGAAGGCGCGTCAGGGCGTTTCGATCGCATGGAGAAGTTCGTCATCGACGGGGGCATCCCGTTGTCCGGCAACGTCGTCCCCGCCGGCAACAAGAACGCCGCCCTGCCCTGCCTGGCCGCATCCGCGCTCACCGCGGAGGAAGTCGTCGTGCGCAACGTGCCGCGCATCCGCGACGTGCAGGCGATGCTCGACCTGCTCGAGCACCTCGGCGCGACGGTGGAGTGGAAGGCCGAGCACGACGTCGCGATCTGCGCCGCCGGCATCACGGCCGAGTCGTTCGTCGACCCGCGTCTGTCGGCGCGCATCCGCGCGTCGTTCCTGCTCGCCGGCCCGCTGCTCGCGCGCTTCGGCCGCGCCGACATGCCGCCGCCCGGCGGCGACGTCATCGGCCGCCGCCGGCTCGACCCGCACCTCGACGCCTTCCGCGCGCTGGGCGCGCGCGTCGAGCGCCACGACCACACGTCGCTGGTGCTGGCGGGCAAGCTCCGCGCTGGCGAGGTCTTCATGGACGAGCCGTCGGTCATGGGCACCGAGAACGCGCTGCTGGCCGCCGCGCTGACGCCGGGCGAGACCCAGATCTTCAACGCCGCGTCAGAGCCGCATGTCGTCGATCTCGCGCGCATGCTGGTGAAGATGGGCGCCGACATCCGCGGCATCGGCTCCAACGTCCTGCACGTCACGGGCGCCGACGTCCTCGGTGGCACGACGCACGACATCGGGCCCGACCACATCGAGATCGGCTCGTTCATGGCGATGGCCGGGATGACCGGTGGCGAGATCCGCATCAAGGACACCGAGCCCGACGACCTGCGGATGATCCGCCTGGTGTTCAAGCGCATCGGGCTGGAGACGCAGCTCGACGGCGCCGACGTGCTCGTCCCCGGCGGCCAGAAGCTGGTCGTCGAGCGCGACATGGGCGAGCACACGAGCAAGGTCCAGGACGGCCCGTGGCCGGCGTTCCCCGCGGACCTGACGTCGATCGCCGTCGCGCTGGCGACCCAGAGCGAGGGCGAGGTGCTCGTCCACGAGTGGATGTTCGAGTCGCGGCTGTTCTTCTGCGACAAGCTGATCTCGATGGGCGCCAACATCTTCATCGCCGACCCGCACCGGGCGCTCGTGACCGGCCCGCGGCGGCTGCGCGCCGCACGCGTGGAGTCGCCCGACATCCGCGCCGGGATGGCCGTCCTGCTGGCGGCGCTGTGCGCCGAGGGGCGGACCGAGATCGGCAACATCCGCCAGATCGACCGCGGCTACGAGCGCATCGACGAGCGCCTGCGGGAGCTGGGCGCGTCGATCGAGCGCGTCGCGGAACAGCCTGCGCTCGCCTAGCACGCCGAATCGTCACAGGGCGGGCACCTTCCGCAACGGCTGGTCTCGTAGTCTGCGGGACCCGATGATCCACCCGATCCCCAACGGGACGCGCGACGTCCTGCCCGACGAGATGCGGGAGCTGCGCGCCATCACCGAGGCGATGCGCAGGGTCTTCGAGCAGCGCGAGTACGGCGAGGTCTGGACGCCGACCTTCGAGTTCGAGGAGGTCCTGCGCCGCGGCGAGACGGGTGTCGATCCCGCCTACCGGGTCTTCGACGACCACGGCCACGTGATGGCGCTGCGTCCCGACATGACCGTGCCGATCGCGCGCGTCGTCGCGACGCGCTACGCGCACGCCGAGCCGCCGCTGCGCTTCTCCTACTTCGCCCACGCCTACCGGGGCGTGCGTCCGCATCGCGGGCAGATGCGCGAGTTCCTGCAGGCCGGGATCGAGCTCGTCGGCGCGCCCGGCCCGCACGGGACCGTCGAGGCGCTGACCGTGCTGTGCGCGGCGCTGGATGCCGTCGGGCTGCAGGGCTATCGGATCGCGCTGGGCAGCGCGGCGCTCTACCCGGCGCTGCTGGAGACCTTCGGCGTCCCGGACAAGGTCGGCGACGTGCTGCTCGGCGCGCTGGCGGCCCGCGACTTCGTCGGTCTGGAGCGCGAGGTGCGCAGCCGCGGGCTGGACGACGCGCTGCTGTCGGTCCCGCAGCTGCGCGGTGGTCCCGAGGTGCTCGAGCAGATCGCCGGCGGCGAGGCGGATGGCCTTCGCGCGATCTTCGCCGACTTGCCTGAGAGCGTCGCCCAGCGCATCGTCTTCGACCTCGGCCTCGCGCGCGGCCTGGGCTACTACACGGGCTCGGTCTTCGACGTGCTCGACCCGGCGCTCGGCGAGCCGCTGGGTGGCGGCGGGCGCTACGACGACCTGATCGGGCGCTTCGGTCGGCCGCTGCCGGCCGTGGGCTTCGCCCTGCATGTCGATCGGCTGCACCTCGCGCTCGCCGGCGAGGAAGCGGCATGAGCACACCCGCCCTCACCATCGCCGTCCCGCGTGGCGCGCTGATGCGCGAGACGCTGGAGCTGCTCGACGCCGTCGGCGTCGACACCGCCGAGGTGCGCGCCAACGACCGCAAGCTGCTGTTCGGCGACGTCGGCATCGTCACGATGCGTCCGTCCGACGTGCCGACCTACGTCGAGGCCGGCGCCGCCGATGTCGGCATCACCGGCAAAGACGTCTTGACCGAGCAGGCCGAGCGCGAGGTCGTCGAGGTCCTGGACCTCGGCTACGGCCCGTGCCGGATGGTCTTCGCGACCGTCGCGGTGGGGGACGGCGAGCCCGATCCGGCAGCCGAGGCCCTGCGACGCCTGGGCGTCATGCGGGTCGCGACCAAGTACTACAGGATCGCTGCGCGCTACTTCGAGGAGACCGGCCGGGCAGCCGAGATCGTCGAGGTCAAGGGGTCGGTCGAGCTCGCGCCGCTCACCGGTCTCGTCGAGGCGATCGTCGACCTCACCGCCACCGGGACGACGCTGCGCGAGAACGGCCTGGTCATCCGCGAGGAGATCATGACCTCGACCGCGCGCCTGATCGCCAACCCCGTGGCCCACAAGCTGAAGTCGGCCGCCATCGACGAGCTGACGCGCCGCATGCGCGCGACCGTCGCATGAACGTCGAGCGGTTCGCCGTCGAGGCGGGGGATGTCGGGGCAGGGGCCGTTGCCGATGCCCTGCGCGCGCTGACGCCCGCCGGCGTCTCGGTGTCGGGCACGGTCAGCGAGATCGTGGCGTCCGTGCGCACGCGCGGGGAGCAGGCGCTGCTCGAATACGTCGAGCGCTTTGATGGCGTCACTGGTCCGCTCCGGGTCGAGCAGCCGGAGCTCGACGCGGCGCTGTCGCAGCTCGACCCCGAGGTCCGGCGCGGCTTGGAGGTCTCGATCGCCAACGTGCGCGCGGTCGCCGAGGCCGGGCTGGTCGCCGACAAGACCGTCGAGCTGCCCGAGGGCCAAAGCGTCACGATCCGCGACCTGCCCGTGCGCCGCGCCGCGATCTACACGCCGGGCGGGCGCAACCCGTACCCGTCGACGGTGGTGATGGGTGTCGTGACCGCACGCGCCGCCGGCGTCGACGAGGTCGTCGTCTGCGCGCCGGGCGCCCACCCGGTGATCCTCGCCGCCTGCGCGCTGTGTGGCGCCGACGAGGTCTGGCGCATGGGCGGCGCACATGCGATTGCCGCCTTCGCGTACGGCATCGACAGCGTCGCGCGCGTCGATGTCATCGCCGGCCCGGGCTCGCTCTACGTGCAGGAGGCCAAGCGCCAGGTCTCAGGTGATGTCGGCATCGACGGCTTCGCCGGACCTTCTGACGTCCTGATCCTCGCCGCCGGCGATGCCGAGCCCGACCTCCTCGTCGCCGACCTGCTGGCACAGGCCGAGCACGGCGCCGGGACGATCGTGGCGCTCGTCACCGACGACGCGCCCCTGGCCGACGCGGTCGCCGAGCGGCTGGATGCCGAGCCCGACGGCGACGCCGCCGCCGCCGTGGTCGTGGTCGCCGACCTCGACGAGGGGCTTGCTGTTGCCGAGCGCTTCGCGCCCGAGCATCTGGAGCTCGTCGGCGCCGGCGCCGAGGCGCTTGCCGACCGGGTGCGCAGCGCGGGCTGCGTCTTCGTGGGCCGTGACAGCGGCACGGCGTTCGGCGACTACGTCGCCGGCTCGAACCACACGTTGCCCACCGGTGGCGCTGCGCGCTTCACCTCCGGGCTGTCGACGCGCTCGTTCCGGCGGCGCATGAGCGTGGTCCGGATCGGGGCCGCCGCGGACGCGCTGGCACGGGCCGGCGTGCCGGTTGCCGAGGCCGAGGGCTTCACCCAGCACGCGGAGTCGATGCGGGTGCGCGAGAATCCGTCGCGATGACGCGCACCGCCGAGATCGCACGCCAGACCAAAGAGACCGACGTCCGCCTGACGCTCGGGCTCGACGGCGATGGCGCCGGGACCCGCGAGACGGGTGTCGGCTTCCTGGATCACATGCTTGACCTGCTGGCGCGCCACGGGCGCCTCGACCTCCAGGTCGACGTCACCGGGGACCTGCAGACCGGTGCGCACCACACCGTCGAGGACACCGGGATCGTGCTCGGCCAGGCGATCGACCAGGCGCTCGGCGACCGCGTCGGCATCTTCCGCTACGGCCACTCCGTGGTCCCGATGGACGAGGCGCGCGCCAGCGTCGCGCTCGACCTCTCCGGCCGGCCGTTCTTGGCCTTCGAGGCCGACCTGCCGCCCGGTGGCACCGGCAACTTCGACCATGAGCTGACCGAGGAGTTCTTCCGCGCGGTCTCCAGCGCGGCGAAGATGACGATCCACATCACGGTCGAGGCGGGCACCAACGCCCATCACATGATCGAGGCGGCGTTCAAGGCGTTTGCGCGCGCGTTGCGACAGGCCGTGGCGATTGACCCGACCGAGACGGGTGTGCCCTCGACGAAGGGCACGCTGACCTCGTGACGACGCTCGGCCTCGTCGACTACGGCATGGGCAATCGCCGCTCCATGCAGAAGTCGCTGGAGCGGGCCGGCGCGACCGTCGTGCTGACCGGCGACCACGAGGCGCTGGCGCGGACCGACGGGCTCGTCGTGCCGGGCGTCGGCGCCTTCGCGCGGGCCATGGAGGCGCTCGACGAGACCGGCCTGACCGAGTTCCTCCGTGAGCGCGCCGCCGCGGGCGTGCCGGTGCTGGGTGCCTGTCTGGGCATGCAGCTGCTCTTCGAGGGCTCAACGGAGTTCGGCAGCACCGAGGAGGGCCTCGGACTGCTGCCCGGCGAGGTCGTGCGCCTCGACCCACGCGGTCTCAAGCTTCCGCACATCGGCTGGAACAACGTGCGCTGGACCCGCCCGTCCGCGCTGAGCGAGGGTCTTCCGGACCCGACGCCGTTCTACCACGTGCACTCCTTCGTCCCCGCCATCGACCTCGACGACGAGATCGCGCTCGGCATCAGCGACTACGGCAGTGAGTTCGCCTCCGTCGTCGGCCGCGGGAACGTGTTCGGCACCCAGTTCCATCCCGAGAAGTCCTCGCGCGACGGGATCGCCCTGCTGGCGAACTTCGTGCGGGCCTGTACGTCAGTGGAGGCGACGGCAGCTTGATCCTGTATCCGGCGATCGACATCAGCGAGGGCAAGGCAGTCCGGCTGGTCAAGGGCGATTTCAACCAGGTGACCGTGTATGAGGACTCGCCGCTGGAGGCCGCGCGCGCGTGGGTCGACGCCGGCGCGCGCTTCCTGCACGTGGTCGACCTCGACGGCGCCCGCACGGGCACGCCGAAGTCCCTCGGCCATCTGGAGCAGATCGCCCACGAGCTGCACGTGCCGGTCCAGTACGGCGGCGGCCTGCGGTCGCTGCCGGCCGTGCGCGACGCGCTGCGCGCCGGTGCCGAGCGGGTGATCCTCGGGACCGCGGCGTTCAACGACATCGACTTCCTCGACGACGTGCTCGGCGCCTACCGCGATCGCACGATCGTCTCGGTGGACACGCGCGGCGGCAACGTCTCGACCTCGGGCTGGCAGGAGACGACGCAGATGCCTGCCGCGGCCGTCATCGAGCGGCTGCAGAACCGCGGCGTGCGCTCCTTCGTCTACACCGACGTCGACCGCGACGGCATGCTCGGCGGGATCGACTTCGAGGGCGTCAAGAAGATCGCCAAGGTCGTGCGCGGGCGCTTCATCTACTCCGGCGGCATCGGCACGCTCGACGACCTCCGCGGCCTGCGCGACCTGCGCCAGGTCAACCTCGGCGGCGTCATCGCCGGCAAGGCGCTCTACGAGGGTCGCTTCACGATCGCCGAAGGCCAGCAGGCACTGCAGCCCGACGCGGGCGACCGGCTCGACAAGAAGCCCTACCGGCCCGTGCCGGCCACGGACTAAGGGCTGCCCGCCCATGCACCTCAAGCGCGTGATCCCCTGTCTGGACGTCGACAATGGGCGCGTCGTCAAAGGCACCAACTTCGTCGGCCTCCGGGATGCGGGTGACCCGGTCGAGCTGGCCGAGCGCTATGACGCCGAGGGCGCCGACGAGGTCATCTTCCTCGACATCACCGCGACCCACGAGCAGCGCGAGACGATCGTCGACCTCGCGCGGCGGACCGCCGACAACGTCTTCATCCCGTTCACGATCGGCGGCGGCATCCGCTCGGTCACCGACGCCCAGGCCGTGCTCGACGCGGGCGCCGACAAGGTGTCGGTGAACTCGGCGGCGGTCTCGCGGCCGCAGCTGCTCGACGAGCTGTCCGAGCACTTCGGCTCCCAATGCGTGGTCCTGGCGATCGACGCCAAGCGCCGGGTCGATGCCTCGCAGGCCGACGGCTGGGAGGTCTTCGTGGCCGGTGGTCGCACCCCGACCGGTCGTGACGCCGTGGAGTGGGCGGTCGAGGGCGTCCGGCGTGGCGCGGGCGAGATCCTGCTGACCTCGATGGACCGCGACGGCACCAAGGACGGCTACGACCTCGAGCTGACGCGCGCGGTCGCCGAGGCGGTCGACGTGCCGGTCATCGCCTCCGGCGGCGCGGGCGACCTCGACGACCTCGTCGCCGCGCTGGAGGCCGGCGCCGACGCCGCGCTGGTCGCCTCGCTGTTTCACTTCGGCGAGTACACGGTCGCCGAGGCCAAGGCGCGGCTGCTCGCAGCCGGCGTCAACGTGCGGCCGTAGCGCCCCGCCTATTCCTTGCGGGCGCGGCAGACGGTGCGGCCGTCGGCGCGCTCGAAGCAGACCGGCGGCTTCGGGACCCGGCACTTGGTCTTGCCATTGGACTTGAAGCAGATCTCGACGTGGCGGCGGCGGAGCTCCAGCCGGCGGGCGACCTCGCGCTTGCGCTGCGCCACGCGGCGGGCGACGTAGCGGGCGTGGCGACGCTTGGCGACCGCCGCGAGGTGGTTGCGGCGCTTGACGCGCCCCGCGTCGGTCAGGGTGCCCTCGGCCGTCCGGCCCTCCTCGCCAAAGGCATACAGGTTGGTGTAGCCGACGAGGTAGATGCGCTGGCCGTCGGAGATCACGGGGTTGAACGCGCCGCGGCCGATCGACCACACCGTCTTGCCGTTGGCCGCGCCGACGACGCCGGTCGAGTGGCGACTGAGGTTGGAGTAGAACACCAGGTCGCCGATGACGGTCGGGCCGCCGGAGATCTTGCCGCCGCTCTTGTGCGTCCAGCGCACGCTGCCGGTGCGCGCGTCGAAGGCATACAACTTGCCATCGTACGATCCCGCGTAGACCGTGCCGCCGTTGACGGGCGAGATCGCGGGGGAGGAGTAGACGTAGCCGCCGGTCTTGTGGCGCCAGGCGAGCTTGCCGCTGCCGGTGCCGAAGGAGTACACGAACCCGTCGGTGTTGCCGATGTACACGCGGCCGTAGGCGACCGAGGGCGTGGCGTAGAAGTTGCCTGACTTCAGCCCGAAGGCGCCGCCGCTGGTCCCGGTCTTCCAGAGCTGCTTGCCGTCGGCGCGGCGCAGCGCGGTGACCTGCCCGCCGTAGTCGCCGAAGAAGAGCCGACCGTCGTCGAGGGCCAGCGCGCCCTTGACCGCGCCGCCCGCCTTGTGGGTCCACACGATCGCGCCGTCGGCAGCGTCGAGCGCGTAGACGGTCCCGTCCTCGCTGCCGAAGTAGAGCCGGCCGTGGTCGATCAGCGGCGAGGACTCGGCGCGGCTGGGCAGCTTGCGCGACCAGCGTGTGCGGCCCGTGCCCGCGGCGACCGCGACGACGCGGCCGGCCTTGATGCCCTTGCCGCGCGCGAGCAGCACCGAGTAGACGGTGCCGTGCGAGCAGGCCGGCGAGGCAGCGGCGAGGTAGCCGAGCTTGACCCGCCAGCGAACCTTGCCCGTGCGGCGCGAGATCGAGTAGAGCGCCCCGTTGTTCTTGAGCAGGAACAGCGACCTGCCGCAGAGCACCGGCGGGAACTCGAGCAGGATCGAGCCCGTCACCTTCCAGCGCAGCGTGAACGGCGGGCGCAGCGGACGGTCGAGGGGCAGGTAGCGCGCGCGGTTCTTCGTGTAGCCGTAGACCGGCCACTCGAACCCGTCGTCGAACGGGTTCTTGGCGGAGCTGGTGGTGGTCTTCGGCTTCGGTGTGGTGGGCGCGGCGGGCGGCGCCGTGTCGAACTCGACGTCGGGGTTGGAGACGTCGCCCGGGCCACTCGTCAGCACCTTCACCGCACCGGCTGCGAGCAGGAGCGCCACGAGTGCCGGCACGATCCACACCAACCGACGGCGTCGGCCGCCGGAGGGACGGGGCATGCCGACAGGGTATGCGTTCGGACGGCATGGCAGGATCGCCACCGTGCACACGCCCGCCGAAGCCCTCGACGCGCTGCGCGCGCTGCCCTGCGGCGCTCGGCTCCTCGACGTGCTCGCGCAGCACCCGGGATCGTGGGTCGTCGGCGGCGCGGTCCGCGATGCGCTGCTCGGCCGCCTGCTCGGCGACCTCGACGTCGTCGTCGAAGGCGACCCGGAGCCCGTCGCGCTGGCTCTCGGGGAGGTCGTGGCCTTCCACGAGCGCTTCGGCACCTACGACGTGGTCCACGGCGACTGCTTCTACGACGTGGTGACGGCGCGCGCCGAGCGTTACTCGGCGCCGGGCGTGCTGCCCGACGTCCGGGCCGGCGACCTGGAGGACGATTTGCTGCGTCGCGACTTCACCGTCAACGCGCTCGCGCTCAACGCCGCCGGCGAGCTGGCCGCCGCGCCTGCCGCGCTGGAGGATCTCGAGGCAGGACGGCTGCGCGTCATGCACGCCGCGTCGTTTCGCGACGACCCGACGCGCCTGTGGCGGCTGGTCCGCTACGCGGTCCGACTCGGCTTCACGCCAGAGCCGGCGACCGACCGGCTGGCGTTCGAGGCGGTGCAGCGTGGAGCCCTGGAGACCGTGAGCGGGGACCGGCTCGGCGCCGAGCTGCGGCTGGCGCTGATCGAGCCCGACCCGCTCGCGGCACTGCACGCGGCGCAGAACCTGGGGCTCGTGGCAGGACTGACGCTGGATCCTGCATTCGTGGCGCAGGCCCTGGCGCTGCTGCCGCCCGCGCCGCGGCCGGTGCGGGGACTGCTCGGTGGGGCGGACACGCCGGACGCTGCACCGCGCGCCGTGGCCACGGCGGTCGTCGCGCCGCGGCCGGATCTCACGATCCTCGGCGCGGTGATCCCAGATGGCGCCTGGGCGCGGGCCTTTGGCTTCACGGCGATCGAACAGCGGATCCTGGAGCGCTGTGCGGCGCTGGAGCCGATCGTCGCGGCGCGTCCGTCGGAGGTCGTCGCCGCGCTGCGGGGCGAGCCGGTCGAGGCCGTCGCCGTGGCGGGCGCGCGCGGCGACGCGGAGACCGCCGCGCGGTTCTTGACCGAATGGCGCCACGTGGCGCTGGAGATCGACGGCCACGACCTGATCGCCGCCGGGCTCGCCGAGGGGCCGGAGCTGGGGGCGCGCCTGGCCTCCGTCCTCGCGCGGCGTCTCGACGGCGAGCTGGCGCCCGGCCGCGACGCCGAGCTTGCCGCAGCGCTGGCCGAGCCACGCGCGTAGCGGCGCGGCGTACGAGCGACTGCTACAACAGCGGCCGTGCCGATGACGCTTGAGCTCGACCTGCCGGGTGCGCACGTGCGCTTCACGACCCGCGCGGGCGGCGTCTCCGAAGGGCCTTATGCCTCGCTCAACCTCGGCCTCTGGACCGATGATGATCAGGAGGCACTTGCCGAGAACCGCCGTCGTGCCGCCGATGGTCGTCCCCTGGCTTTCGCGCGTCAGGTGCACGGCACGAAGGTGCTCATCGTCGACGGCGCGACACCGGACGATGCGATCGCCGATGCCGATGGCGTGGCGACCACCGCCTCGGGCGTGGCAGCACTCGTGCTGACCGCCGACTGCCTGCCGGTCGCGTTGGCCACGCCGAAGGCGATCGCGATGGTCCACGCCGGCTGGGGCGGCCTGGCCGACGGCGTCCTGGAGGAGGGCGTGCGCGCCGTCCGCGCGCTCGATGGCGACGGCCCGCTGCACGCGGCGATCGGCCCGGGCGCGGGTGGCTGCTGCTACGAGGTCGGCGATGAGGTCGCCGCGCGCTTTCCAGACGTCCCGCGGCGGGCCGACCGCACCATCGACCTCAAGGCCATCGCCGCGCAGCGCCTGCGCGCGGCCGGTGCCGTCGAGGTGCTCGACGTCGGTCGCTGCACGATGTGCGAGTCCGACGTCTTCTTCAGCCATCGCGCGTCCGGCGGGCTCACCGGCCGGCAGGGAGGGCTCGCATGGCGCAGCTGATCGAGGGCCTGACCGTCGAGGGCGTGCGGGCCAACGTCGAGCGCGTGCGCTCCGAGATCGCCGACGCCGCCGCGCGCGCGGGACGCAGCGCCGACGACGTCCAGCTCTTGGCCGCCGTCAAGTACGTGGCGATCGGCGAGCTTCCCATCCTCGCGCAAGCGGGCATCTCGCTCGTCGGGGAGAACCGCGCCCAGGAGCTTGAGCGCAAGGCCGTCGCGCCCGGGGGCGAGCAGCTCACCTGGGACTTCATCGGCCACCTGCAGAGCCGCAAGGTCAAGACGATCCTGCCGCTCGTGCGAATGATCCACTCGGTCGGCAGCGACTCGGTGGTCGAGCAGCTCGGTCGGCACGCAAAGGACGGCACGAGGGTGCTCGTCGAGGTCAACATCGCCGGCGAGGAGGGCAAGAGCGGCATCCTCCCGGCCGCGCTGGACGACTTTCTGGACCGTTGCCGTGAGGTCGGCGGGTTGGAGGTCGCCGGGCTGATGACCATGCCGCCGCTGGCCTCTGACCCCGAGGACAGCCGTCGCTGGTTCGCCGCGCTGGCCGAGCTGGCGGTCGCCCATGGCCTGCCCGAGCTGTCGATGGGCACCACCCAAGACTTTGCCGTGGCCGTCGAAGAGGGCGCCACGATCGTGCGGGTCGGCACGAAGCTGTACCTGTGATTGCAGGACATTCGCCTTGTTTGGCGTACAGTTGAGACGTGGCCGTGAGCGACAGCTGGCATAAGGCGCTGGTCTACTTCGGGTTGGCGGAAGAGCGCGACGGCTATGCCGACGCCGATGACGACTACCCGGAGCCCGAGCCGGAGGCCCGGGAGCGACCCAACGTGCGCCGTCTCAGCTCGCGCCGGCGCCGCGACGAGTTCGACGACATCTTCGCCGACGACGAGCCGCCGACGCGCGCGAACCTGCGCCCGATCGGGGGTGGCGCCGCCGCCAAGGCGCGCAACGGCAGCGTCAAGCTGCACCTCGTCATCCCCAAGTCGTTCAACGACGCCCAGCAGGTCGCCGACAAGTTCAAGGACGACATCCCGGTCGTGCTGAACCTGCAGTCGACCGACACGGACCTCTCCAAGCGGCTGATCGACTTCGCCTCCGGTCTCACCTACGCGCTGGACGGTGGCATGCAGCGCGTCGCCGACCGCGTCTTCATGCTCACGCCGCGCAACGTTGAGATCTCGGCCGAAGAGCGCGCGCAGCTGATCGAGAAGGGCTTCTTCAACCAGAGCTAGGCCCGACCTCGCCGCCGTCTACAGTGTCGCGCGTGCAGGTCGGACTCATCGGTGCAGGGAACATGGCGCGCGGGATGGCGCGTGGCTGGGGTCGACCGATCCTCGCCACCGACGTGCTGCCCGGTCGCGCTCAGGCACTCGTCGACGAGCTCGGCGGCGAGGCGCTCGCGTCCAACACCGCCCTCGCGCAGCAGGCCGATCTCGTCGTCCTCTGCCACAAGCCGGCACAGCTCGACGAGGTCGCCGCCGAGATCGGCGAGGACGCCAAGGCCATCGCCTCGATCCTCGGCGGCGTTCCGCTGGCCGACATCAAGGCCGCCTACCCCGATCGCCCGGTCTATCGCTTCTTGCCCAGCACGCCCGTCGAGCTGCGCCAGGGCGTCGTCGTCCGCGCGGCCGACGATGTCCACCAGGATGCCCGGCTGGACCAGGACGTGCCGTCGTTGTTCGGGGAGCTCGGCCTGCTGGTCGAGGTCGCCGACAGCCTCGTCGACGTCGCGATGGGCCTGATGAGCAACGCGCCGGCCTACGTGGCGCTGCTCGCCGAGGCCCAGGTCGACGCGGGCGTCCGCCACGGGCTGCCGCCCGACAAGGCCGCCGAGATGGTGGTCCAGACCTTCGCCGGAACGGCCGCGCTGCTGCGCGCCCGCGGCAACGACACGCTCGCGGTCCGCCGCGAGGTCACCTCGCCGGGCGGATCGACGGCACGCGGGCTCGCGGCGCTGGAGCGCGCCGGCGTCCGCGCGGCCTTCCAGGATGCGCTCGACGCCGTGCTGGGGGTGCGCTCCTGATGCTGATCCTCGCGACGACACGCGACTCGATCGCGAGCTTCGTCGAGGCCTTGTTGTTGGTCTACACGATCATCATCATCGCCTACATCTTCTCGTCGATGTACTTCAACGTGGGCGGGCGGCTGCCGTACTCGCGCTGGTCGCGGTCGGTGCTCGACTTCCTGCGCGACGTCAGCGAGCCGTACCTCTCGATCTTCCGTCGCTTCATCCCGCCCTTCGGCCCGCTGGACCTCAGCCCGATGGTCGCCACGATCGTGCTGTGGCTCGTCGGCGGGATCATCGTCAGCCTGATTCAGGGGTGAGGGCCGCCGTCTGGGCACGCGTCGGGCTCGTCCTGGCGCTGGTCGTCCTCATCGACCAGGTGACCAAGGCGCTTGTGCGCAACGGCGTCGACGTCGGCGAGGAAGACTCGATCCTCCCGGCGATCTCGCTGGTGCACGTCCGCAACACCGGCGTCGCGTTCGGCGCGTTCTCCGGCGGCGGGATCATCGTGGTGGTCTTGGTCGTCGGCGCGCTCTCGGCGTTGCTCTACTACTTCGTGACGCACATCGACAAGCCCCTGATCTGGCTGCCGACGGGCATGCTGCTCGGCGGCTCGATCGGCAACATCATCGACCGCGTGCGCGACGGCGCGGTCACCGACTTCGTCAAGCTCCCCGCATGGCCGGCGTTCAACGTCGCGGACATGTCCATCACCTTCGGGGTGCTGGTGCTGCTCTGGGTCATCGAGCAGAAGGACGGCACGGATGCGGCTGACCGTCGATCCCTCTGAGGCGGGCACGCGGCTGGACGCGCTGCTGGCCGAGCCGCTGGGCTCGCGCTCGCGCGCGGCGCGGCTGATCGACGCGGGCGCGGTCCACGTCGACGGGCGTGCCGAGCCCAAGCGCTACGCCGTCCAGGCCGGCCAGACGATCGAGGTCGACGATCCCGACGACGTGCCGGCGCCGGTCGACGTCGGCGCGACCGTCGACTACGCGGTGCCCTACGAGGACGAGCACCTGCTGGTGGTCGACAAGCCCGCCGGCGTCGTCGTCCACCCGGCTCGCGGACACCTGACGGGGACGCTGGCCCAGGCGCTGGAAGGCACCGCCGAGGGCGGGGAGGACGGCTGGCGCGCGGGGCTCGTGCACCGGTTGGACCGCGACACGTCCGGGTTGCTCGTCGTCGCCAAGAGCGACGCGATCCACGCGGCGCTCAAGGAGGCGCTGCAGGCCCGCGAGATCACCCGTGAGTACCTGGCGCTGGTCGAGGGCAGGCCGCCGTCGCGGACCGGCACGATCGACGCGCCGATCGGCCGCGACCGCCGCGTGCGGACGCGCATGTCGACCGACACCGACAACCCGCGCGAGGCCCGCACCCACTTCGAGATCGTCGAGGCGCTGCCGGCCTTCACGTTGCTGCGGGTCACGCTGGAGACCGGCCGCACCCACCAGATCCGCGTGCACCTGCAGGCGATCAGCCACCCCGTCGCCGGCGATCCGGACTACGGCCACGCCGGCCTGCTGGGCCTGGAGCGCCAGTTCCTGCACGCCGCGCGGCTGGCCTTCACCCATCCGGTGACCGGCGTGCCGGTCGAGGTGCAGAGCCCGCTGCCGGCCGACCTGGCCGCGGCGCTGCAGGCGGCGCGCACGCCGGTTCTCTAGACTGGGAGCCGTCCTAGTACCACCGACCCCGCTGGGTCACACGGACGCGGTCCTGCCCGGGAGATCTGATCTCGGGTCCCGCGCTCGCCGGCGGGCTTTCCGCACGTCACACAAATAAGGGAGCACCTCCATGGCCGCCACAGACGTTGGCATCCGTGAGCTGCTGGAGGCCGGAGTTCACTTCGGTCACCAGACACGTCGTTGGAACCCGAAGATGCGTCGCTTCATCTGGGGCGAGCGCGGCGGGATCTACATCATCGACCTGCTGCAGACCGAGCGTCTGCTGCGCCAGGCCCAGGAGTTCGTCGGAGACCTGTCTGCCCGTGGCGGCACGGTCCTCTTCGTCGGCACCAAGAAGCAGGCGCGTGACTCCGTCAAGGAGGTCGCCGAGGCCTGCGGCATGCCGCACATCAACCACCGCTGGCTCGGTGGCTTGCTGACGAACTTCCAGACGATCAACCAGCGCATCAAGCGCCTCCACGACCTGGAGCGCTACGAGGCCGACGGTCAGCTGGCCCTGCTGCCGACGCGTGAGCGTCTGTCGGCCGAGGCCGACCTGGCCAAGCTGCGCGCCAACCTGGGCGGCGTCAAGAACATGACGCGCACCCCCGACGCGATCTTCGTCGTCGACCTCAAGACCGAGCTGATCGGCGTCCGCGAGGCCCAGCGCCTGCGCATCCCGCTGATCGGGCTGGTCGACACCAACTGCGATCCGGACGGCGTCGACTTCGTCATCCCGGGCAACGACGACGCGATCCGCTCGTGTGACGTCATCACCCGTGCGCTGGGCAACTCGATCGCCGAGGGCGCCGGTCAGTGGCGCGCCGCCGAGGAGGCCCGCATCCAGCGCGAGCAGGAGGCCGCCGCGGCCCGCAAGGCCGAGGACGACGCCCGTCGCGAGGCCGAGGAGGCTGCGCGCCGTCAGGCCGCCGCCGAGGCCAAGGCCGCCGAGGAAGCCGCGCAGGCGCAGGCCGCCCAGGCCGCTCCGGCTGAGGCCGCCGCGCCCGCCGAGGCCGCCCCGGCTCCGGCAGCACCCGCCGCTGAGGCCACACCGGCCGAGGCTGCGACGCCCGAGGCCGCACCGGCCGAGCCCGAGGCCCCGGCCGCCGAGGCGCCTGCCGCGCCGTCCGGCGACGAGCCGGCGGCCGGCTAGTCAACCCCTTCATCAACGGAGCACTCACCGTGAGCACCACGATCAGCGCTGCCGACGTCAAGGCCCTTCGCGAGAAGACCGGCGCCGGCATGATGGACTGCAAGAACGCCCTCGTCGAGTCCGAGGGCAACATCGACAAGGCCACGGAGCTGCTCCGGGTCAAGATGGGCAACAAGCTCGGCAAGCTCGCCGGGCGCGAGACCTCCGAGGGCACGGTCCAGTCCTACGTGCACGCCACCGGCAAGGTCGGCGTGCTGGTCCAGGTCGAGTGCAACACCGACTTCGTGGCCAAGAACGAGGACTTCATCGAGTTCGCCAAGGACCTCGCGCTGCACATCGCCGCCTCGCCGCAGACCAAGTACATCACCGAGGACGAGATCCCGCAGGAGGACAAGGATCGGGAGATCCGCGTCTTCGAGGAGCTGGCCGCCGACAAGCCGGAGAACATCCGGCCCAAGATCGTCGAAGGCCAGTTGAAGAAGTGGTACGGCGAGGTCGTCCTGCTCGCCCAGGAGCACGTCAACGGCGACAAGCACGACGGCAAGACGATCGAGCAGCTGCGTGGCGACCTCTCGGCCAAGACCGGCGAGAACGTCGTCGTCAAGCGGTTCGTCCGCTTCGCGGTTGGTGAATGACGGCGCCGGCCGTCGAGGAGGCGACATGCCGCCTCGACGGCCCGTAGGATCGCCCCGTCGTGGCTGATCCCGTCTTCAAGCGCATCCTGTTGAAGCTGTCGGGGGAGTCCCTCATGGGCTCCCGCGACTACGGCACCGATCCGGAGCGGCTGCGTGCCGTCGCGTCGGCGATCAAGCGCGTCCACGACCAGGGCGTCGAGATCGCCATCGTCGTCGGCGCCGGCAATATCTATCGCGGGATGAAGGGCGCGGCCGCCGGCATGGACCGCGCCACCGCGGACTACATGGGCATGCTCGCGACCGTCCTCAACGCGCTGCCGCTGCAAGACGCTCTGGAGTCCCAGAACGTCGATACGCGGGTGCAGAGCGCGATCAAGGTCGAGGAGGTCGCCGAGCCCTACATCCGCCGCCGCGCGATGCGCCACCTCGAGAAGGGGCGGGTCGTGATCTTCGCGGCGGGCACCGGCAACCCGTTCTTCACGACCGACACCGCGGCGGCGCTGCGAGCGGTCGAGATCCACGCCGAGGCGATCCTGATGGCCAAGAACGGCGTCGAGGGCGTCTACACGGCCGATCCGCGCTCGGACCCCGAGGCCTCGCTGATCCCCGAGATCACGCACATGGAGGCGCTGCAGCGCGGGCTGCGCGTCATGGACGCGACGGCGCTCACGCTCTGCATGGAGAACCGGCTGCCGATCCACGTCTTCAACATGGACGACGAGCAGAACATCGAGCGGATAGTGTCCGGCGAGCGCGTTGGCACGTTGGTGAAGCCGGAGGCAGGAGACCCATCATGAGCGAGCTGATCGACGAGCTGCTGGCCGAGGCCGGCGAGCGGATGAGCGCGGCCGTGCAGGCCGCCCAGAACACCTTCTCCTCGGTCCGAACCGGCCGGGCGAGCCCGTCGGTGCTCGACCGCATCATGGTGGACTACTACGGCGCGATGACCCCGGTCAAGCAGTTGGCGACGGTCAACGTCCCAGAGGCGCGGCTCATCACCGTCCAGCCCTACGACGCCTCGTCGATCAAGCTCATCGAGAAGGCGATCATGGAGTCCGACGTCGGGCTGACGCCGAGCAACGACGGCAAGATCATCCGCCTCTCGATCCCCGAGCTCAACGAGGAGCGCCGGCGCGAGCTGGTCAAGGTCGTCCGCGGACTTGCCGAGGAGGGCCGCATCTCGGTGCGCAACGTGCGGCGCGACATCATGCACGACCTCAAGGCGCTCAAGGACGAGGGCGACGTCGGCGCCGACGACGAGCGCCGCGGCGAGCAGGAAGTGCAGAAGCTCACCGACGCGCGCATCGCCGAGCTCGACGGGCTGCTCAAGACCAAAGAGGAAGAGATCCTCGAGGTTTGAGCGACGACGCGGACGGCGGCTCCGGCGGGGCCAAGTACGTCGCCATCATCACCGATGGCAACGGGCGTTGGGCGCAAGCGCGCGACCTGCCCGTCGCCGAGGGACACAAGGCCGGCGCCGACGTGGTCAAGGCGCGACTGCGCGATGCCGCCGAGTTCGGCATCCGCGAGCTGACGGTCTACTCGTTCTCGACCGAGAACTGGGCGCGGCCGGCCGAGGAGGTCACCGCGCTGATGCGCATGTTCTCCCAGCGGATCCTGTCCGAGACGCCCGAGCTCAAGGACGAGGGCGTGCGGATGCGCTTCATCGGCCGGCGCGATCGTGTCGCGGGCGCGCTGCAGGAGCAGATGGACTGGGCCGAGGCCGAGACCGCGGCCAACGACCGCATCACGCTCTTCGTGGCCTTCAACTACGGCGGACGGGCCGAGATCGTCGATGCGGCCGCGCGCTTCCAGGGTGGCAGCGAAGAGGACTTCCGGGCGTTGCTCTACGCGCCGGAGATGCACGATCCTGATCTCGTGATCCGCACCAGCGGCGAGCAGCGGATGAGCAACTACCTGCTGTGGCAGTCGGCCTACTCCGAGCTGGTCTTCCGCGACGAGCTGTGGCCGGACTTCTCGCGCGACGCCTTCCGGGCGGCGCTGGACGAGTACGACGTGCGCACGCGCCGCTTCGGGGGGCGCTGAGCGATGCCGCAGCCACGGCGCCGGCAGGCCGGTGGTGGCGGTGGGGCGCGCCGTCCGCGCGGTGGCGGCGGGTCGGACCTCGGGGCCCGCATTCTCGTCGCGGTGCCGGCGCTGGCCGTCGCGCTGACGATGGTCGCATTGGGCGGGACGGTCTTCGCGGTCGGCGTCGGCGTGCTCGGCCTGATCTGCCTGCACGAGCTGTTCTCGATGTTCGAGCGCGCGCGGCCGGCGCGGCTGGCGGGCTTCGTCGGCTTTGTCGGCCTGCTGGTCGCCGCCGCGCTGGGCGATCGCGAGACGATCCTGCTGGCGTTCCTGGCCTGCATCCCGTTGGTCTTCGTCGTCACGGTCAACCAGGCGGGTGGCGGTGGCGCGCCGGGGATCTCCGTGACGCTGCTGGGGCTGGCCTGGATCGGCCTCGCGCTGGCACACGCGGTGCTGCTGCGCGATCTGCCACACGGTGGCGGGCTCGTCTTCGCGGTGCTGCTGGGGACCTTCGTCGGCGACACCGGGGCCTATCTCGGAGGTCGTGCCTTCGGCCGCCGGCCGCTCGCGCCGACCATCAGCCCCAACAAGACGGTAGAGGGGCTGGCGATCGGCGTGGTGATCGCCACCGCGGCGGTCTGGTGGGCGGGGCTCAGCCAGGAGTGGTTCGGCGGCACCAAGGGCGCGATCATGGGCATCTCGATCGCGCTGGCCGCACCGCTGGGCGATCTCTTCGAGTCCTATCTGAAGCGTGATGCCAACACCAAGGACACCGGAACGCTCTTCGGCGCCCACGGCGGCGCGCTCGATCGTCTCGACGCCATCCTGTTCACCGCGGTCGTCGGGTTCTACGTGTGGCTCGCCCTGACCTGAGCGACGCGCTGCGCGGCGGCCTGCTCGGTGTCGCGGTCGGCGAGGCCCTGGGCCTGCCGTGGGCGGGCGTCTCGCCGCGGGCGATCAAGCGCGACCGGCTGCTCGACGATGTCGGGCCGACCGGGGCGGTGACGGCGGCGGTGCTGAGCGCCGCGACCGGCGCCGGCGCGCGCGGAAGCCTCGCCGACGCGCTCGTGCTCGGCTGGCGCGAGCCTGTCCCGCTCGCCCGCCGCACCGCGGTCCTGCACCTCGGCTTCGCCCCCGTGATGGTCGCCGACCTCGCGGCCTGGGCGCTGGCGGGCAAGCCGCTGCATCACCTCGTCGCCGACCACGCCGACGACTGGCCGCCGCCGTTTCACGGCGTCGCGGCCGACGACCGGTCGGTGCTCGACGCGCTGATGGCGGTCCTGCACCGCCACGACGATCCGACCGAGGGCATGCGCGCCGCCGTGCGCCTGGGCGGCGGTGGCGCCGCGCTGCTCGGCGCGCTGGTCGGTGGGATCCTCGGTTGCCGCCGGCCGACCGCGATCGACCGCGTGCCCTGGCGCGACCGCGTCGCGCTGCCCGACGAGGCGGCGCTCGACGCCTCCGTCGCGGCCATCGTCGGCGTCTGAGCGACACGTCCGCCGATCGCGATCTGGCCGCTCGGGCCATGGTCGTGGCGACGGCTGCGTGAGATGCTCGGCGCATGACCGAAGAGCGCGCAACGCTGTTGCAGGGCGGTCGAGTCGTCAGCGCCGACGGCGAGTACGACGCCGATGTCCTGATCGTCGGGGAGAAGGTCATCGCGGTCGGCGAGGTGCAGGCGCCGCCGGGCGCGACGGTGATCGACGTCGCCGGCTGTCGCGTGATGCCGGGCCTGATCGACAACCACACGCACCTGTCGATGCCGTTCATGGGGATGATGTCCTCCGACGACTACAACACGGGCACGCAGGCCGCCGCGGCCGGCGGCGTCACGTGCCTGGTCGACTTCGCGATCCAGCGTGAGCCCGATCAGCTGCGCTCCGCGCTGGCCGAGTGGCAGGGTCGCGCCGACGGCGCGGCGCACGTCGACTACGGCTTCCACATGGCCATCACCAACGCCAACGAGGCGACGATCGACGACATGGCCGCGATCGTCGACGCCGGCGTCAGCTCCTTCAAGCTGTTCATGGCCTACAAGGGCGAGCTGATGACCCGCGACGACGCGATGACGGCCTGCCTGGAGCGCGCCCGCGACCTCGGCGCGCTGACCATGGTCCACGCCGAGAACGGCGATGTCGTCGACCTGCTCGTCAAGCGCGCCCTGCACGCCGGCCAGACCGACGCGATCCACCACGCCCTGACGCGCCCGGAGTTCGTCGAGGCCGAGGCGACCTCGCGCGCCGCGCGGCTGGCCGAGTACACCGGCGCGTCGCTCTTCGTCGTCCACGTCACCTGCGCCGCGGCCGCCGCCGAGATCCAGGCCGCCCAGCAACGCGGCGTCCCGGTCAGCGCCGAGACCTGCACGCAGTACCTCGTCAACACGATCGACGACCTGCGCAGGCCCGGCGTCGAGGGCTGTCGCTACATCTGCTCACCGCCGCTGCGCGACGCGTCCAACCACGAGCCGCTGTGGGACTACGTGCGGCGCGGGATCCTGGAGTCGGTCTCGACCGACCACTGCCCGTTCACCAACGAGCAGAAGGCCCGCGGGCTGGAGAACTTCAGCCTCGTGCCCAACGGGCTGGCCGTGATCCAGCATCGTCTCGCCAAGCTGTGGGACGAGGGCGTCGTGGCCGGACGGATCACGCCGTCGCAGCTCGTGGATCGGACCTCGACGACGATCGCGCGCCGCTTCGGCTTGGAGAGCAAGGGTGCGATCGCGCCCGGCAAGGACGCCGACATCGTCGTCTTCGACCCGTCGGCGCCGCGCGACTACGGCATGCACACCTCGTTCATGAACGTCGACTACGACATCTACGACGGCGAGACGGCGAGCGGCTCGGTCCGTCACACGCTCTCGCGCGGGACGATGGTCTACGACCGGGGTGAGATCCTCACCGAGCCCGGTCACGGACGCTTCGTGGCTCGGGCAGGCGCGGTGGCCGGGGCGACCGCATGACCTTGACGGTCGACGCCGAGCGCGTGCTGGCCGACCTTCATGAGCTCGCCGCCGCGAGTGGGGGTGAGCACGCGGGCGCCAAGCGGCTGGCGTGGTCGCCGGACTGGACGCTCGCCCGCGAGTGGCTGCTGGGCAAGCTCGCCGAGATCGATGGTGTTGACGTCGACCGCGACGAGGCGGGGAACCTGTGGGCGCAGCTCCCCGGGGACGGCAGCACCGAGGGCTTCGTCATCGTCGGCTCGCACATCGACGCGGTGCCGTCGGGCGGCTGGCTGGACGGCGCGCTGGGCGTGACAGCGGCGCTGGAGGTCCTGCGCACGCTCGCGGCCGCCGCTGCGCCGCCGCCGGTGACAGTACGGCTCGTCGATTGGGCCGACGAGGAGGGGGCGCGCTTCGGTCGCAGCCTCCTCGGCTCCTCGGCCGTCGCCGGCACGCTCGATCCCGACGAGGTCCGCGAGCTGCGCGACGCAGGCGGCATGCGGCTGCAGGACGCGATGGCGTCGGTCGGCGTGGACCTCGACGGCGCATCGGCCGCGACGGCGCGCCTGGACGGCGCGCGGGCCTACCTGGAGCTGCACATCGAGCAGGGCCCCGTCCTGCTCGACAGCGGGCGGTTGGCCAGTGCGGTCAGCGGGACCTTCGGCGACGAGCGCTACCTGATCGGCTTCAGCGGCCAGTCCGCCCATGCCGGGTCGACGCCGATGCATCTGCGGCGCGACACGCTGGCGGCCGCGGCGACCGCCGCGCTGGAGATCCGCGAGGTCGGCATCCGCCACGGCGGGGTCACGACGGTCGGCGCGATCACCTCGTCGCCCGCGGTGATCACGGCGATCGCGGGTGAGTCGGAGATGATGCTCGACCTCCGCCACCTCGACGCCGACGTGTTGGCCACCATGTTGGCCGAGTGCCTCGACGCCTGCGAGCGGGCGGCGGACGCGTTCGGCTGCACGGTCGCGCCACGCCGCGTCTTCGGCGCCACGCCGACGCCGTTTCATCCCGCGTTGATGGCCATCGCGTGCCGGGCGGTCGATGCCGCCGGGGGTGGCGACGGCCCGCCGATCCCGTCCGGCCCGCTGCACGACGCGACCGAGATCGGCCGGCGCGTGCCGACCGTGATGATCTTCGCCCAGTCCGATCCGCCGATCTCCCACACCGAGGTCGAGGACTCACCGGTCGAGGCGCTGCGGATCGCGATCGCGGCGTACGGGCAGACGGTGGGCGAGACGATCGCCTTGGTCGCTGCCGGCGGGCTGGAGGACGCACGATGATGGACTTCGGCGTCGTCCTGCAGAACGACCCGCCCGCGGCACGCGTCATCGACCTCTGCAAGCGCGCCGAGAGCTATGGCTTCTCGCACGCGTGGACGTTCGACTCCCACCTGCTGTGGGAGGAGCCCTACGTCGTCTACAGCCGGATCCTCAACGAGACCCACAAGCTGATCGTCGGCCCGATGGTCACCAACCCGGCGACCCGCGACTGGACGGTCACCGCGTCGCTGTTCGCCACGCTCAACGAGATGTACGGCAACCGCACGATCTGCGGGATCGGCCGCGGCGACAGCGCCGTGCGTGTCATCAACGGCAAGCCCGTGTCGGTCGCCGACATGCGCGAGTCCATCGGCGTCATCCGTGGGCTGGCCAACGGCGAGGCGGTGGACCACAAGGGCACGACGCTGCGGCTGCCGTGGAACCCCGGCAGCCGGCTGCCGATCTGGGTCGCCGCCTACGGCCCCAAGATGTTGGCCTTGGCCGGCGAGCTCGGCGACGGCTTCATCCTCCAGCTCGCCGACCCGGACATCACGGCGTGGTCGATCGCCGCCGTGCGCAACGCCGCCCAAGCGGCCGGACGCGACCCCGCCGACGTCACGATCTGCGTCGCCGCGCCCGCCTACGTCACCGACGGCACCGAGGCGGGCCTCGCCCACGGCCGCGACCAGTGCCGCTGGTTCGGCGGGATGGTCGGCAACCACGTCGCCGACATCGTCGCCCGCTACGGCGGCGACGGCGCCGCGGTGCCCACGGCGCTGACCGACTACATCGCCGAGCGCGAGGGCTATGACTACAACGAGCACGGCCGCGCCGGCAACACCCACACCGCCTTCGTCCCCGACGCGATCATCGATCGCTTCTGCCTGATCGGCCCGCCCGAGACGCAGATCGCGCGCCTCGACGAGCTCGCCGACCTCGGCGTCGACCAGTTCGCGCTCTACCTCCAGCACGACGACAAGGACGGCACGCTGCGCCGCTACGGCGAGCAGGTCATCCCGGCCGTCAACCGCCGGGCCGCCGCGAAGCCGGCGTAGGGACCGCCCTGGACTCTTGAGCCGGTCTTGAGGTGCACGCGGCTACCCTTCGGGACACATGCCCCGCCGTCTTCTCGTGCTCGGCTCCACCGGGTCGATCGGCACCCAGGCGCTCGATGTGGTCTCTCGCACCGATGATCTCGAGATCGTCGGGCTGAGCGCCGCTCACTCCTGGGAGCCCCTCGTCGAACAGGCCGTCCGCCACGGCGTGCGGCGGATCGCGCTCGCCGATCCCGATGCCGCCGCCCGGGCTGCCGAGGCGTGGACCGACGGCGAGGTGCTCACGGGCCCCGAGGGGCTGGTCCAGCTGGTCCTGGAGTCCGGCGCCGACCTGGTGCTCAACGCGCTGGTCGGCTCGGCGGGCCTCGGCCCGACGGTCGCGGCGCTGGGGGAGGGGATCGACCTCGCGCTGGCCAACAAGGAGTCGCTGGTGGTGGGCGGCGAGCTCGTCACCCAGCTCGCCGAGGCGACGGGCGCGCAGCTGCTGCCGGTCGACTCCGAGCACGCCGCACTGCACCACCTGCTGCACGGCGTGCCGACCGGCGCGCTGGAGCGGATGACGATCACCGCCTCGGGCGGCCCGTTCCGCGGTCGCAGCCACGCGGAGCTGGCCGAGGTCACGATCGCCGAGGCGCTGAACCACCCGACCTGGTCGATGGGCGGCAAGATCACCATCGACTCGGCCACGTTGATGAACAAGGGCCTGGAGGTCATGGAGGCCCACCACCTCTTCGGCGTGCCGTATGACCGCATCGACGTCGTCGTGCACCCGCAGTCGATCGTCCACGCGCTCGTGGAGACCGCCGACGGCGCGCAGCTGGCGCACCTCGGCCTGCCCGACATGCGGATCGCCATCGCCTACGCCCTGCACCACCCCGACATCGTCACGCTCCCGACCAAGCGGCTGAACCTCGCCGAGCTGGGCTCGCTGACCTTCGAGGAGGTCGACCACGCGGCCTTCCCGTGCCTGGACCTCTGCTTCCAGGCCGCTCGCGCTGGCGGCACCGCGCCCTGCATCCTCAACGCCGCCAACGAGGTCGCCGTGCACGCCTTCCTGAACGAGCGGCTGGCCTTCACCGGCATCGCCGAGGTCATCGACGCGACGCTGCAGGCGATGCCCGGCGGTCCGGTCCGTGCCTTCGAGTCGCTCTTCGAGGCCGATCGTGCCGCACGCGAGCTGGCGACCGAGCAGATCGGAGCACGCGCGTGAGCTGGATCCTCGCCTTTGTCGGCTTCGCGCTGCTGATCATCCTGCACGAGTTCGGCCACTTCGCCGCGGCCAAGGCGGTGGGGATGCGCGTCGAGCGCTTCGCGCTCTTCTTCCCGCCGCTGCTGTGGACCGTCAAGCGCGGTGAGACCGAGTACGGCATCGGCGCGATCCCGCTCGGTGGCTACGTGAAGATCACGGGGATGAACCCGGCGGAGGAGATCCCGCCGGAGCACGAGCATCGCGCCTATTACAAGCAGCCGGTCTGGAAGCGCCTGGTGGTCATCGGCGCCGGCCCGGCGATGAACGTGCTCGTGGCGTTCGTGATCCTGTTCGTGCTGTTCGCGGCCAAGGGCGATCAGGTCGTCAACAACAAGGTCGGCGACGTCGCGCCCAAGTCGGCCGCGGTCGGCGTGCTGAAGCCGGGCGACCGGCTCGTCGCCGTCGACGGCGTCAAGGGCGGTCCCGAGGTCCTGCGCACGAGCATCGGCAAGCACACCTGCGCCGGTGGTGCCAAGGTCGAGGGCTGCGTCGCCGCCACCGCGGCCACGGTCACCGTGATCCGCGACGGCCAGACGAAGGTGCTCGACATTCGCCCGCGCTACAGCAAGGCCAACCAGCGGATGCTGCTCGGCTTCTCCTTCGGCGGTGACTATCACCGCGTCCCGATCGGTGAGTCGGCGAGCCGCTCGGTGACGGGGATGTGGGACGTCACGAAGGCCACCGTCGACACCGTGGGCAAGCTGTTCTACGACAAGTCCGCGCGCAAGAACCTCTCGGGCGTCGTCGGCTCCTACGAGACGACGCGCCAGTCCTTCGCCGCCGACGACATCGATCTCGCGCTGCGCATCCTCGCGCTGATCTCCCTGTCCCTGGCGATTGTCAACCTCTTTCCCTTCCTTCCACTGGACGGGGGGCATATCTTCTGGGCGCTGGCCGAGAAGCTGCGGGGACGCCCGATCCCCTTCCGCATCATGGAGCAGGCCAGCTACGTAGGCTTCGTATTGGTCCTCATGCTGTTCGCCGTGGGGCTGACCAATGACATCGGTCGGCTGCAAGACGGAGGCTTCGGGGTGAAGTAGGTCGACTGGAGGAAGTGGAAGTGGAGAGCAGCACGGCACCAAAGCGTGGGGTGGACGCGGCGACGATCGCCGAGGCGTTTCGCCTCACCTCGTCCCAGCGCGCGGACGAGATCGCCATCCGGACCAAGGGCGGCGAGGTCTCCTGGACCTGGACCGAGCTGCGTGAGCGCGTCGATCGCCTCGCCGGCGGCCTCCACGCGCTGGGCCTGCGCAAGGGCGACACCATCGCCTTGATGCTGGGCAACCGGCCCGAGTTCCACCAGGCCGACCTCGCGGCGATGATGGTCGGGGCGACGCCCTTCTCCATCTACATGACCTACGCGCCGAACCAGATCGAGTACGTGGTCTCGGACGCCGGCGCGCGGATCATCATCACCGAGCAGCAGTTCCTGGCCAACGTGCTGGAGGCGCGCACGTCGCTGCCCGACGTCGAGCACGTCATCGTCGTGGACGGCGAGGCGCCCGAGGGCACGCTGGCACTGGCCGACGTTCCGGAGGGCGACGACTTCGACGTCGAGGCCTCGATCGCGGCGCTGAGCCCGCACGACATCCTGACGCTGATCTACACGTCGGGAACGACCGGCCCGCCCAAGGGCGTCGAGCTGGAGCACCGCAACCTGCTCGCGGCGGTCAGCGGCATCGAGGAGATCGTCCAGTTCCCCGAGGGGGCCCGCGTCATCTCCTGGCTGCCCAACGCGCACATCGCCGAGCGGGCTGCGCACCACTACCTGCCGATCGTCTTCGGCTTCCAGGTCACCTGCTGTCCCAACCCGCGTGAGATCGTCGCGTTCCTTCCCGAGGTCCGGCCGCACTGGTTCTTCGCGGTCCCGCGGATCTGGGAGAAGCTCAAGGCCGGCCTGGAGGCGATGATCGCCGGCCAGCCCGCCGAGCAGCGCGAGAAGGCGCAGGCGGCGCTGGCCGCGGCGCAGCAGAAGGTGGCGCTGGAGCAGGCGGGCGAGTCCGTTCCCGAGGAGCTCGCGGCTGCCGTTGCGCAGGCCGACACCGAGATGTTCGCCGGGCTGCGCGCGATGCTCGGCCTCGACCAGGTCGTCGCGATCAACGTCGGCGCGGCCCCGACGCCCGTCCCGGTGCTGGAGTTCTTCCATGCCATCGGCCTGCCGCTCGCCGAGCTGTGGGGGATGAGCGAGACCTGCGGTGGCGGCTCGGTCAACCCGCCCGGGCGCATCAAGATCGGCACCGTCGGCCCGGCCTCGCCTGGCTCGGAGCTCAAGCTCGCCGAGGACGGCGAGCTGCTGATCCGCGGCGATCTGGTGATGCGCGGCTACCGCGGGCTGCCGGACAAGACCGCCGAGACGATCGACGCCGACGGCTGGCTGCACACCGGTGACATCGCGCAGATCGATGAGGACGGCTACGTCAAGATCGTCGATCGCAAGAAGGAGATCATCATCAACGCGGCCGGCAAGAACATGTCGCCGGCCAACATCGAGGCGACACTCAAGAGCTCCTCGCCGCTGATCGGCAACGCGGTCTGCATCGGTGATGCCAAGCCCTACAACACGGCGCTGATCGTGCTCGACGCCGACTTCGCCCCGGCGTGGGCGGCGCAGAACGGCCTCGAGGGCAAGTCGCTGGAGGAGCTCGCCCACGAGGACGGGATCCGCGCGGCGGTGCAGGCCGGCGTCGACGGCGCCAACGCCACGCTCGCGCGCGTCGAGCAGATCAAGAAGTTCGTGATCGTCGAGGGCGACTGGCTGCCCGGTGGCGACGAGCTGACGCCGACGATGAAGCTCAAGCGCAAGCCGATCGGGGCGAAGTACGCCGACGCGATCGACACGTTGTACGCCGGCTGAGCGGGGCGTACATCGCCGAGAAGTACGACGGCGACATCGCACGGCTGTACGCGGGCTGACGCCCGCCGGGGTGGGCCTGTCCGCCGCGGCCTGATCGCGGCAAACAGGCCCACCCCGCCGTAGTGGTGCTACTCGGCGGCGGTGGCGCGCGCTCGGCGCGTCAGCTCGACCGTCGCGCCGCGCAGGCCGGCCGGGTCGGTGACCGGCTCGGCGAAGCCGACGCGGGCCGGGGCGCTGCCGCGCGGCGTGCCGACCATGAGGTCGAGGCCGTAGCGGTCGGCGGCGGTGCAGCGCGCCGTCTCGGCGTCCGGGTAGCCGCCGAGCGCCTGGGCCATGATCAGCAGCGCGTCGGCATGGTCGTCGTTGAGGTGCGTGATCGCGGCGCGCGCCTCGCCGACGGGGTCGGCCTCGGCGTTGGCGTAGGCCTCGGCGTCGGCGGAGTCCATGCGGCCGTAGCCGCCGACCCAGCGCACGCGCTCCACGCCGAGGACGTAGAGCGAGAAGTCGCCGAACTCGGCGTACATCGCGGCGGTCGGGACGCTGGCCAGGTAGGCCGCCCGGGCAACGCGCTCGGTCTCGCCCGAGGGGCGGGTGACGCGGCCGGCCAGGGTGACGCGGCCGGCGGCGAGCGGGTCCTTGCGACGCTCGGCCGCGGCGACCACGAGGCTGGCCCGCGGGTCGCGATCGAGGTTGCGCCCGTGCTCGGCGAGCGTCGAGACGAACAGCACGGGGGAGCCGTCGTCGAGCGCCGCGTAGCTGACCAGCGAGGCCCATGGCATGCCGTCGTCCGACAGCGTGGCCAGCGTGGCGACGTTGGTCTGGGCGACGAGCGTTCGCGCCTCCTCACCGGCCGTGCGGCGGCGGGTGGGCGGGACCGGGGTCAGCGGCGGGGGCGGCGGAGGCGGTCCGTCACCGGTCACCTGATGGTCGCCGGTCGCGAAGGAGGCCTTCGCCGCACCGCTGGCGGTGACTCCGTCGTCATCGGTGGCGAAGGCGGTGATGTCGGTCACGAGGGGATCCTGATGGTCGCGGTGGACTGGGAGTTGGTCACCTTCAGCTGGACGGTGCCCGAGAGCGACTTGATGGCCTTGGCGAGCGTGACCTTCAGGACGCGGCCCTTGATGGTGCCGGTGGCCAAGGTCTTGCCCTTGCTGTTGAGGACCGACACCTTGCGGGTGGCGTTGCCCTTGAACGGGGCCTTGGCCAGGATCGCCTTGACGGAGCGGATCGTGGCCGCGGGCCCGGCAGGGCCTGCGGGTCCGACGGGTCCGGCAGCGCCTGCGGCACCGGCGGGGCCGGTCGCTCCGGCGGGGCCCGCGGGACCCTCCGGGCCCGCGTCGGCGTCACCCGGCGCCAGGCGCAGGGTCAGCGCGAAGGAGCCGAACGTGTTCGGGTCGCGGTCGGGCCCTGCGCCGGCCGGGTAGTTGGACGGGAACGCCCAGTTCGCGGTCGCGATCGACGGCACGATGCCGCTGATGACCCGTGAGCCGTCGGCCTTGAGCGTGACGGTGGCGTCGCTCAGGTCGAGGTCGAAGAGCGGTTCGTCGTCGTCATAGGTCGACGTGTCGCCGCCGCCTGCGCCGGAGGCGAAGAGCCGGCCGCTGTCGCCGTCGAGGACGACCAGCGGGTCGTTGACGTCGATGGTGAACATGTGGACCGGCGAGGTGTAGGTCAGGCCGCCGTCGACCTCGATCACGCCGGTGCCGGTGTTGGCGTCATAGGTGCCGTCGGAGGACGGGAAGACGGTGGTGTACGTCTCTGAGACGCCACGCGGGCTCGAGGTGGTGACCGTCGGGCCGGTGGCGGGAGCGGTCGGCGTGGCGGAGCCGCCGGCCAGGCCGACCATGGGGTCGCCGGTCACGTAGCCCAGCCAGGTGCGCTGCGGCGTGCCGCTGTTGTAGACCGCGGTCTGCGTCCAGTCGAGGTGACCGCTCGCGACGGTTGCCGCGGACGCGGCGGCGGGAGCGACCGCGGAGGCCACGGCGATGGCCGCGATCAGGCGTGCGGAGCGGCGCAGTCGTGTGGTGGGAGACAAAGGGGAGGTCCTTTCCGGTGCTGACCTCGTCCAAGGGCAGACGAGGCGGTTAGGTCACCCTAAGGAGTGTTAGGGTGGCCGAAACATACCCGACTTTGCTAATCGGGCTTAGGAAGCCCTAACAGGACTCGCATTGATGCCCTCTCCCCGACGTTCCCTTCTTGCCGCGGCGTTTGCCGCGCTGCCGCTGCTCACGGTTGCCATCCCCGCACAGGCGGCGCCCAAGCGCATCGCGGCGCTCACGCCGTTCACGGCCAACACCCTCGCCGCGATCGGCGTGCGGCCGGTCGCGATCGGCCAGACGCTCGGCGGGCACGACCGCGTCGACCCGCGCCTGAAGGGCGTGCCGACGCTCGCGCTGTCGCACCCCAACGGCCCGAACGCCGAGCAGCTCGCGGTGCGCAACCCACAGCTCGTGCTGTCGGCGCCGATCTGGCGCAAGGGCGAGGCGGCGATGAAGCGGCTGGGGATGACGGTCGCCTACAGCGACCCGCGCAACGTCGCCGACGTCTTCACCCAGACGCGTCGGATCGGCGGGCTGGTGGGCAAGCGCGCCGCCGCCGAGCGGCTGGCGGCACGCCAGGCCGCCGAGGTCACCGCGGCGCGGCGCGGCATCCGCAAGCACCCGTCGGTCCTGCTGATCATGGGCGTCGGACGCACGAGCTACGCGATGCTCGCCAACAGCTGGGGTGGCGACCTCGTGCGCCAGGCCGGCGGACGGCTGCTGACCGGGGGCCTGACGGCCAGTGGCGGCTACGCGCGGATCTCCGACGAGGCCGTCGTGGCGCGCAACCCGGACATCATCATCGCCGTCCCGCATGGCGCTCCGAGCGACATTCCGAAGCTCGCCAAGTACCTGTCCAACAAGGCCGGCTGGCGAGCGACGAAGGCCGCCAAGCGCCACAAGGTCTTCGTCGCCACCGGCAACTCGCTGCTGCAGGCCTACACCGACCCGGGCGCGACGATCCGCGACGTGCGGATCAAGTTCCTGGGGAACTGAGGCCCGCCATCGTGATCCTTCGTCGTGCCATGCAGATCCCGGGGAATTAGCGCGTTGGCCTTGCGTCAGACCTCCGTCGTCCTGGTCGCCGCGCTCGTCGCGCTGGCGGCGACCGCCGCATCGCTGACGCTCGGCGCCGTGCATGTTCCCCTCAACGACGTGCTCGACGCGCTCACCGGGCGCGCCGACGCGGGCCCGCTGCGCGAGATCGTGCTGGCGCTGCGCGTCCCGCGGACGGTCGAGGCGATCGTCGTCGGTGCGGCGCTCGGCGTCGCCGGGGTGCTGCTGCAAGGCGCGCTGGGCAACCCGCTGGCCTCGCCGGACATCGTCGGCGTCACCGGCGGCGCAGGCTTCGGCGCGATCCTCGTGCTGCTGGCCTTCCCGGGCGCGATCGCGCTGCTGCCGGTGGGGGCGCTGGCCTTCGGGGCGCTGGCCGGCGGGCTGGTGCTGATAATCGCCTGGTCGGGGCCGTCAGGCGGCGCGACCGGACGGCTGATCCTGGCCGGGATCGCGGTCAGCGCGCTGTTCGGCGCCGGGACGACGTCGTTGATGGTGGCCTACTCGGACCGCGTCCAGTCGGCGGTGCTGTGGATGGCCGGCGGGCTGTCATCAGACGGCTGGTCGGGGATGCGCGTCGCCTGGCCGTATTTCGCGATCGGCTTCGTGGTCGCGGCGGTGCTCTCGGGGCCGCTGGACCGGTTGGCGTTGGGTGACGACGTGGCCGAGTCGCTGGGCGTTCGGCCGCGGCTGATCCGACTGGCCGCGGTCTCGGCGGCGGCGCTGCTGGCCTCTGCCGCGGCGGCGCTCGTCGGGTTGTTGGGGTTCTTGGGCCTCGTCATCCCGCACCTGGTGCGGCTGGCCGGTGGGACGGCGAGCCATCGCTTCGTGATGGGCGCCTCGGCGCTGGTCGGCGCGGCGCTGCTGCTGGCCGGTGACACGCTCGCGCGGACGGTGCTCGCGCCGATCGAGCTTCCGGTGGGGCCGTTCATGGTCGTCTTGGGCGTGCCGGTCTTCCTATGGCTGTTGCGGAGCGCGCACTGATGCCGAGCATCCGCGACGCGGTCGTGTGGCTGGGCGGCGGGGAGGTCCTGGGCGGATGCTGAGCGTGCGCGATGCGGTCGTGCGGCTGGGTGGTGCGGAGATCCTGCGTGGTGCCGATCTCGACGCCTCTCCCGGGCAGCTCGTGGCCGTCGTCGGGCCCAACGGCGCGGGCAAGTCGACGCTGGTCCGCGCGGCAGCAGGCCTGCAGCGGCTGGAGTCCGGCAGCGTGTGCTGGAACGGCGAGGACGCGACGAAGCTGCGCGGGCGCAAGCTGGCCCGGCTGCGCTCGTTCGTGCCTCAGCGCGCGCGGGTCCCGGACGGCGTGCGCGTGCACGAGGCCGTGGCGATCGGCCGTGCGCCGCACCTGGGGCCGCTGCAGCGCCCGACGCGCGGCGATCACGACGCGGTGGATCGGGCGATGGCACGTGCCGGCGTGACCGCGTTCGCCGATCGCAAGCTCACCACGCTGTCCGGTGGCGAGCTGCAGCGCGTGCAGGTCGCCGTCGCGCTCGCCCAGGACGCGCCGGCGCTGCTGGCCGACGAGCCGACCTCCAGCCTCGACCTCGGCGCCACCTCGGTGATCGCGCGACTGCTGCGCGGCCTGGCCGACGAAGGCCTCGCGGTCGTGCTCGTCGTTCACGACCTCGCTCTTGCCGCCGCGGTCGCCGACGAGGTCGTCGTCGTCTCCGGCGGGCGCACCGTCGCCGCCGGCGCGCCCGCGACCGTCCTCACCGCCTCGCTGCTCTCCGACGTCTGGCACGTCGATGCCGGCCTCGTCCAGCGTGACGGCCGCACCGCCCTGCACGTTGACTGGCTCGGGGCGGTATCGCCGTCCCAGCCGCTGCCAATGCCCCAACCAGGAGTTGTTGTTCATGATCGGTCGTAGCGTCCTCTGCTGTTGCATCGTGGGAGCGCTTGCGCTGCCTGCCGGGGCGAGGGCCGCGGCGCCTGCGGGCAGCGGGACCTCGGTCCTGACGCTGCAGACCGCGGCGCTCGGTGTCCAAGGCATCACGACCTCCGCGGTCGCTCCCGCCAAGGCCAAGGGCTCCAAGTTCACCTTCCCGGTCGCGACGGCGACGGTCGGCATGGCAGCGACGCTCGGCCACCGCGGCGGGCTGCGCCTGCGCGCCGGCACGCGCTCGGTGACGCTGAGCGCGCCGCAGCTGCGGCTGGCCAAGGACTCGCGCCTGACCGCGAAGATCGGCAAGACCACCGTGACGGTCCTCACGGTCGACGGCGCCAAGCGCAAGCTCAACACCACCGCGGGCACCGTCGCGCTGCGCGGCGCGACCGTCCGGCTGACCGTCGCGGGCGCCGCGGCGCTGCGGCGGGCGCTGCACCTGCGGCGCCTCGCGCCCGGCGTGCTCGGCACGCTGACCGTCGACGCCAAGCGCTCCACGACCACGACGACGACCGGCGGCCCCACGACCGGCACGCCGACCACGACGACGCCCGGCACCGGCACCACGCCGGGCGGTCCGCCGACGACCCCGGGCGGCGGCACGCCCACCGACCTCGGCGGCCCGGCGCCGCTCGCCCGTCCGGCGACCGCGGTCGACGTCAGCGCCGCGGCGATCACCTGGCACGTGCGCGACTCGTTCATCCAGTACATCAACAGCGGCGAGGGCACCGCGACCTCCGGGGGCGCCACCGCCGACCCGGCGACCGTCCGGCCCGGCAGCAGCGTGCCGTTGGTCTATGACTTCCACTTCCCCTTCAAGGACGGGTGGTATGACCCGGTGAGCAAGACGGCACGGGTTGCCTACACGGGCACCGTCACCTTCAACTACAAGGGCCACGGCATCAAGCTCACCGCGACCGACCCGGAGATCGAGATCGCCGCCGGGACCGCGTCGCGTGCGATCTTCGTCACCTCCAACACCGGGACCGCGGCCAAGCGCGGCGTGCTCGTCAAGCTCGACCCGGCCGCCGCCACGACGGTGCACAGCCCCGACGGCACCAGTCACGCCTACACGCAGATCCCGGGCTCGATCCCGGCCGACGCTGGCGCCTCGGTCTTCGCCGGCTTCTACGCCGCCAACGACCCGTTCGGCTGGGTCAACGTCGACCTCAGCACCCCGGCGAGCTAGAGCGGCCTACGGCCAACCGGCGCCGGGTGTGGCGAGACGCGCGGCGTCGCGGCCTGCCGCCTTGGCCTCGTACATCGCCCGATCGGCCGCCTGCAGCAGCGCTTCTGCGCTGCGGTCGGGCCGGTCGGGCAGCGCGACGCCGATCGACGCGGTGACCTGAGCGACGCCCGTCGCCAGCGGGATCGGCTCGGCCAGCAGGAGGCGCAGGCGCTCGGCGACGTCCATCGCCTCCTCGGCGGAGCCGACGTCCTCGCAGAGCGCGACGAACTCGTCGCCGCCGAAGCGGGCGACCGTGTCACCCGGACGCAGGTCCTCATCGATGCGCGCCGCGCTGATGCGCAGCAGCTCGTCGCCGGCGTGGTGGCCCAGCGACTCGTTGGTGTGGTGGAAGTTGTCGAGGTCGATGAAGAGCACCGCGACGGTCGTGTCGGCGCGCTTGGTGCGCTGCAGCGCGTGGCGCAGACGCTCGGCCAGCTTGGCGCGGTTGGCCAGGCCGGTGAGCGGGTCGTGGTCGGCGAAGGGCGCGGGCAGCTTCTCGCCCTCGTGGCCGGCGTCCAGCGCGGCGGCCGCGCGGTCGGCGAAGAGCCGCAGGATCTGCAGGCGCTCGCGGCCGGGGATCAGCCGATCGGTCGGGTCGTCGACCCAGACGACGCCGCGCAGCTCACCGGTGCCGTCGCGCAGCTCGACGACCAGCCAATGGCGCTCCCACGCATACGGCCCGCGGCCGTTGGCCTGCGAGCGGTAGACGGTGGCCTGCATGTTCAGCGTGCTCTCGGCGTCCTCGCGCGTGAGCAGATGGCAGCCGTGGCGCTCGTAGACCGGCGTCAGGATCGGCTCGAACTGGTTCAGCGTGAAGGCGAGGTGGGCGAAGACCGGGTCGTGCATGGTCCAGCCCGCCGTCGCGGCGGGTCGCAGCAGCCCGCCGTTCTCGGCCAGCAGGACGGCGGAGCGCTGGAAGCCGAGCGTCTCGCAGATCCCGGTGCAGACGGCCTGCAGGACGCCTGCGCGCCGGCGCTGCTCGCCGGTCAGGAGCGAGAGGCTGAGCAGACGATCCAGCGCGCTGCGATGGGCCGCGTCGCGCTCGGCGTCGGCGGTCTGCTCGACGGCCAGCGCGGCGACCTGGGCGAGCGCGACGAGGCGATCGCAGTCCTCGTCGCCGGGGCGGCGCCCGTCGAGCGGCTCGTCGACGGAGATGATCCCGAGCACGTCGCCGTTGCCACGGCGCATCACGGCGAGCAGCAGGTCGTCGGCATGCCACTGCTCGGGCTCGGTCGTCGCCGGCAGCTCGGGACGATGGAGGAGCAGGCCGTCGGAGCGCTCCGGGACGCTGCCGGCGGGCACATGGTGGGTGCCGCGGCGCTCGAAGCGCGCGGCCAGGTACGGGGCCCACTGCTCCCAGCTCGACGTCTTGCCCAGCAGCGCCAGGCGCGCGTCCTCGGGACCGTGGACCGTCGAGGCCTCGAAGTCGTCCCACGCCGGACGATGCAGGTTGATGGCGACCGAGCGGTAGCCCAGGCCCTCGGAGATCACGGCCGCGATGCGGTCCAAGGCGAAGACGAGGTCGTTGCGGGAGCGGACGCCGCGGGCGTCCTCCAGCGCTCCTCGCAGGGAGGCGATCAGGGACAGGGGTGATGGTCCGGTCACGGCTGTTCCTGTTAACGGTTGCGAGCGCGCGGGGCTTGAGCCTGTGGCACGCGGTCGGTCAGCGCACGTGTGCGCGGGTGACCTGTGCGGGGGAGGCGGCGCCGAGCAGCATCAGGCCCAGCTCCAGCTCGGCGCGCAGCGTCTCCAGCACCCAGCGGGCGCCGGCCTCGCCGTCATGGGCCAGGCCCCAGAGCGCCGGACGGCCGACCAGGACCGCGCGGGCGCCGAGCGCCAGCGCCACCAGGACGTCGGTTCCGCGACGCACGCCGCCGTCGACGAAGACCTCGACGTCGCCCGCGACCTCCTGGACGACGTCCTCGAGCAGGTCGATCCCGGCCGGGACGCCGTCGAGCTGGCGGCCGCCATGGTTGGAGACGACGACCCCGGTGGCGCCGTGCTGGATCGCCAGCCGCGCGTCGGCCGCGGTGTGCACGCCCTTGACGAGCACCGGCAGGTCGACGGCCTCGACGAGCGCCTCGAGGTCCTTGAACGTCAGCGACGTGTCGACCAGCGAGAAGAAGTCGGCGGGCGTCATGCCGACGCTGTGGCCCGCAGCGGCGCTGACGCCGGGCATGTCGATCCCGGGCGGGACGGCGAAGCCGGTGCGCAGGTCGCGCTCGCGGCGGCCCGCGCGCGGGGCGTCGACGGTCAGGACGAGCGCCTGATACCCGCAGTCGACGGCCTCGTCCACGAGCGCGTGGGTCACGCCGCGGTCGCGCAACACGTAGAGCTGAAACCAACGCGGCGCCTGGGGCGCGGCGGCGGCGACCTCGCGCGCGGTCGCGGTCGCCAGCGTCGAGACGCACATCAGCGTCCCGGCGCCGGCGGCGGCGCGCGCCATCCCGGGCTCGCCGTCGGGATGGGCCATGCGCTGCAGCGCGACCGGCGCGACGAGGACCGGCATCGAGACCTCGGTGCCCAGGACGGTCGTCGCGGTCGAGACGCTGCTGACGTCGACCAGCACGCGCGGCAGTAGTTGGTGGCGGGCGAAGGCGGCCTCGTTGTCGGCCAGCGTGCGCTCGTCTCCGGCCCCGCCCGCGAAGTAGCCCAGCGGGCCGTCGTCGAGGCGCTCGGCGACGAGCGCCTCCAGGTCGCGCAGGCAGATCGGCGAGGTGCTCATCGCGGCGTGACCGGGTCGATCGCGATCCAGCTCTTGGCCAGCGGCCCGAGCCGCTCGGCGTGGACCGGCGCGCCGAAGAGCCGGGCCAGCTCGGAGCGGCGCAGCAGGTCGATCTCCTCCCAGTGGCCCTGGGCGCCGAGCCGCCACAGCGGACGCCGGATCGGCGCCGGCAGCCAGTGGGCGAAGGGCAGCAGGCTGTGCGGCTCGACCGGGAACGAGTAGGCGGGCGTCTGAACGTAGAGCCCGCGGCCCACACGGGCGACCTCGGCGGCGAACGCGGCGCGGCGCGCGCGCGGCACGTGCTCGATCACGCTGGACGAGTAGACGAGGTCGAAGGTCCCGTCCTCGTAGGGCAGGCTCTCGGTGGCGTCGGCCTGGAGGAACGGGCCCGGGTAGTCGGGCCGCGCGACGAGGTCGACGCCGGTGATCTCCAGCTCGGGCTCCAGCGCGCGCAGGCCGGCGGCGCCGCAGCCGACGTCGAGGACCTGCATGCCCGGCGCCAGGCCGGTGAGGCCAAAGAACTGGGCATGGCGGCGCGCGCGGGCGCGGGCGGCGATCGGAGACGCGATGCGCGCCCGGGTCCGGCTTCGCGCGGTCCCGTAGACATCGGTGGGGGCCACGGAGCGGGAGGCTAGTCCGTTTGCCTCCTAGAATGCGTGCATGGCCTCTGCTCGTCAGATCCACGTTGGTGACGTCCCGGTCGGGGGCGGTGCGCCCGTGGCCGTCCAGACGATGACCAAGACCGAGACGGCGAACCTGACCGCGACGATGGATCAGATCCGTCGCGTCGCGGACGCCGGCGCCGACATCGTGCGCTGCGCGGTGCCGCGCGAGGCCGACATCGAGGCGCTCAAGACGATCGTCGTCGAGTCGCCGATCCCGATCATCGCCGATATCCACTTCAACCACACGCTGGCGATCAAGGCGATCGAGGTCGGCGCCCACTGCGTGCGGATCAACCCGGGCAACATCGGCGGGCCCGACAAGGTCGCCGAGGTCATCGCCGCGGCCAAGGCCAAGGGCACGCCGATCCGCGTCGGCGTCAACTCCGGGTCGCTGCCCAAGCACCTGCGCGACATGGAGTTCACCAACCCGGTCGAGGCGCTGGTCACCGCCGCGACCGAGTGGGTCGAGCTGATGCACCGTCTCGACTTCTATGACTTCAAGCTGTCGATGAAGTCGACCTCGGTGCCCAACACCATCGCCTCCAACCGCCTGCTTGCGGAGAAGATCGACCACCCGCTGCATCTCGGCATCACCGAGGCGGGCACCAAATGGTCGGGCTCGCTCAAGAGCGCCGTGGGCCTCGGCACGCTGCTGGCCGACGGCATCGGCGACACGATCCGGATCTCGCTCTCGACCTTCCACGCCGAGGAGGAGGTCAAGGTCGCCTGGGAGATCCTGAAGGCCTTGAAGCTGCGCGAGCGCGGCCCGGTGCTGATCGCCTGCCCGACCTGTGGGCGCCTGCAGTTCGACATGGACTCGGTCGTCATGGAGGTCGAGCGCCGGCTGGAGCAGTACGCCGACCCGATCGAGGTCTCCATCCTCGGCTGCGCGGTCAACGGCATCGGCGAGGCGCGCCACGCGGACTTCGGCATCACCGGTGCGAAGGACTCCGCGATGATCTTCTCCAAGGGCGAGCCGCTCAAGAAGGTGCGCACCGAGCACCTCGTCGACGAGCTGTTCGCCGAGATCGACAAGTACTACGCCTCGGGCAAGAAGGTCGTCGTGGACGCGGGCGCCGCGGCCGAGGCCGCGCAGTGGCTGGCCGAGAACGAGGACGAGACCGCGATGACGCCCGAGCGCCTCGCCGCGCTGGAGGCCGCGCAGGCCGAGGCCGACGCCGATGCGATCGACGAAGCCGTCTCTCCGGTGACCGGTCGCCGGTTCACGCGGGCCTAGCCTTGACTTCAAGCGTGGTTGAGGTCGCATCATGAGCGGCGTGAACGCACCTGCTCTCCAGATCACCGAGCTGACCAAGCGCTACCCGACCGGGACGGAGGCGCTGCGCGGCGTCTCGCTGGAGATCGGCGCCGGCGAGTTCTTCGGGCTGCTCGGCCCCAACGGCGCCGGCAAGTCGACGCTGATCCACTGCACGACCGGGCTGGCGTCGCCGACCTCGGGCTCGATCGAGGTCTTCGGCCACGACGCGATCGACCACTACGAGCAGGCGCGCGTCGCCGTCGGACTGGCGCCGCAGGACCTCAACCTGGATTGGTTCCTGACGCTGGAGGAGACGCTCGACTACCACGGCGGCTACTTCGGGATGCCCAAGCGCGACCGGCGCGAGCGCACCAAGGAGCTGCTGGAGGCCTTCTCGCTCACGGCCAAGAAGGACGACCGCACGCGGACGCTGTCGGGCGGCATGAAGCGCCGGCTGATCCTGGCCCGCGCGCTGATGCATCGTCCGCGGCTGCTGATCCTCGACGAGCCGACGGCGGGCGTCGACGTCGAGCTGCGCCTGGAGCTGTGGCACTACGTCCAGCGCATCAACGCCGAGGGCACGACGATCCTGCTCACCACGCACTATCTCGAAGAGGCCGAGCAGTTGTGCGACAAGATCGCCTTCATCAACGACGGGCAGATCGTGGCGCAGGGAACCAGCGACGAGCTGGCCACCCACTACGGCGTGGCGGGCCTGGAGGACGCCTACCTGGAGCTGGTGGGGCGCAAGGAGCTCTCCCGCGCGACGGTGTCGGAGATCGCGTCATGACCGCCTCGCAGATCCGCTTCGCCGCGCTGCTGCGCCGCGAGTGCAACCGCTTCTTCAAGATCAAGCGCCAGACGCTGGGCGCGCCGCTGCTGGAGACCTTCTTGTACATCTCGGTCTTCGGCGCGGCGCTGGGCTCGCGGATCGACAAGCTGCACGGGGTCGACTACGTGGTCTTCATCGTCCCCGGGCTGATCATGATGGCCTGGGCGATGAACGCGTTCTCGAACAACGCGTCCTCGATCCTGCAGCAGAAGTTCCAGCGCTCGATCGACGACCAGCTCTCCTCGCCCGCGTCACCGCTGCAGCTGCTGCTGGCCTTCACCTTCGGCGGCTTCCTGCGCGGGATGATCGTGGCGACGCTGACCTTCTGCGCGGCGTCGGTGCTGGTCGACATCCCGGTCGACCACATCCTCGTCCTGCTCCCGGCGCTGTTCCTGGTGGGCTTTTTCTTCGCCCAGCTCGGCGTGCTGATCGGCGTGCGTGCCGAGCAGTTCGACGACGTGTCGGTCGCGCAGACCTTCGTGCTGCAGCCGCTGCTCTTCCTCGGCGGCGTCTTTTACAGCGCGTCGCTGCTGCCCCAGCCGTTCGAGACGCTCACCCACGTCAACCCGATCTACTACATGATCGGGTTGGTCCGCTACGGGTTCTTGGGGTACAAGGAGACCAACATCGCGCTCTCGCTGGTGTTCCTGACGGTGGCGACCGCCGCGCTGTTCCTCGTGAACCATCGCCTGTTCGTGAGGGGCTACCGCCTACGGGCGTAGCTGCGCGAACGGGATGAACGCCTCGTGGCCGTTGGCCTCGGGGCGGAATTCAGGGTCCAGGACGAGCAGGCCGAGGCCGTTGAAGGCGCGCCCGCGGATCTCGTCGGACAGCGTCGCGTCGTCGCGGATGCGGTAGCCGGGTACGAAGTCGGGCAGCCAGAGACCGACCTTCGGATGCTCGTCGAGCCCGAGGTCGTCCAGCCCACGGCGGACCTCGGCGTGCGCGGTGTCGTGGAAGACGATCGTGGTCGCGACGCAGGCGTCGGCGGCCAGAAGCGCACGCGCGTCGGCCTGCACCGCGTCGTAGGTGTGCAGCCCGTCGACCAGCGCGAAGTCGACGGCCTCGCCGCGCGCGTGCAGCTCGGCCAGCACGCGCGGGACCTCGACGGCGGCGTCGCCGAGGTGCAGCGTCGCGTTGTCCAGCGCGTCGGCATGGCGGACGGAGCGCTCGTCGATGTCGAAGGCGTGGACGTGGCCGGCGTGCGCGGCGATGCGGCGCAGGCTGCCGCCCTCCCAGGTGCCGATCTCGACCGCGATCCGCGGCCGCAGCTGGCAGAGCAGGCCCTCGAACGCGAAGCGCTCGCCGAGCTGCATCATCCAATGCGCCTCGGCGGCGACGGGCGTCTGGTGAAAGCGGGTCATCGTGTCGGGGTCACCTGCAGCACGTCGCTGGTCACGTTGGGCGTCGGTCCTGGATCGGCCGTGCGATAGCGGTAGCGCGCAGCCTTGCCGATCGGCGGCGCCAGCGTCTTGACGAACGTCCCGCGCGCGTCAGTGCGCAGCCGCGCGAGCGTCACCCAGACGCCGCTTGGCGACGCGCGCTGCAGCAGCACGTCGTGGGCCCGGTCCGGGCGGACCTGGCCCCAGAAGCGCACGCGCGGCGCCAAGGTCATGGCATCGGCGAAGAACGGATGCTGGAAGCCCGCCAGCGCCGGCTTGGCCCTGCCGTCGGAGAACAGCAACCCCGACTGCCAGCCCGCGTAGCGCTTGCGACCCGACCCGACCGACCTGACCCGCTCGTCCTGCCAGGCGTACTGCACGAGCGTCCGGACGCGCGGATCCCGCCACGCCACGTACGCGGCCTCCTGCAACCAGCGCGACTGGCGCGCCGGCGGGATCCCGTCGTAGGGGTCCGGTGGGTTGGTCTGGTAGCCGAACTCGGTCAGGTGCAGCGGCGTGTGGGCGCCGGTCGGCGTCGTGAAGCCGCGGGCGCGCTGGACCGCGTCGAGCGTGTCCTCCAACTTGCGCAGGTCGGCGATGGCGGCGTCGTCGGTGTGCGGTGACGGTGTTGACGGGCTCGCCTTGATCGGATGCGGGTGGTAGGCGAAGCCGTCGATTCGCGCTGGCTGGAAGCCACGGCAGCGGCCGGTCCGGATCGGCTTGTAGCGGTCGTCGACGCAGCCGAACGCGCGGATGAAGGCCAGCGGACGCAGCGGGCGATTGCGCTGCAGCGGGTCCGCGCCGCGTGGCGCCAGCGTGCCGGCGATGACCTGCGCGCCGGGGTCGGCGTGGTGGATCGCCGGATAGGCCGCGCGCACCAGCGCCCGGTAGGTGTGCGGCGCGACCGGGATGCACTTGCGCCCGGCGACCGGGCACTCCTGCTGGGGCTGGAGCCAGAGCGGCTGGTTGGGCTCGTTCCAGATCAGGTAGCGGTCGACGACGCGGCGGTAGCGGCGCGCCACCGCCTCGGCGAACTGGCCGAACTTCTGCGCGTCGGGCTGATAGCGCGGGTTTCCCAGCGACGGCACGCGGCTGGCCCAGAGCGGGCCGGAGCCGGTGACGGTGAGCAGCGGGGTCATGCCGTTGGCAACGACGAGCGCGACGGCCTGGTCGGTCGCGGCCCAGTTGTACGCCGGGTCGTCGGGGTCGCGCGCGTCGAAGCGCAGCGGCTGCGCGGGATCCAGCTCGCCCGGGGCGATGGCGGCCCAGCGGACCTGGATGCGGACCGTGTCGATCCCGGCGGCGGCCCAGCGGGCGACGATCGCGGGCGCCCGCTCGGGCGAGTGCAGCAGGATGCCGTCATCGGAGATGCCGGTCTGCAGCTGGGGCGAGGCCGTCGCGAGGGCGGGAACGGCCAGCGCGAGGAGCGCCGCCGCGAGGGGGAGGGCGGAGCGGTGGGGCACACGTGCATCGTGGCACGCGCGCCCCACCGTTCGCGGTCTACTTGGCTGCGGCGTACCGCTCGGAGACCTTGGCCCAGTTGACGACGCTCCACCACGCCTTGAGGTAGTCCGGGCGCTTGTTCTGGTACTTGAGGTAGTAGGCGTGCTCCCAGACGTCGTTGCCCAGCAGCGGCGTCTGACCCTCGAGCAGCGGGCTGTCCTGGTTGGCGGTCTTGGTGAGCTTGAGCTCGCCGCCGTCGAGGACCAGCCAGGTCCAGCCGGAGCCGAACTGCGTGACGCCGTTGTCCTCGAACTTGGCCTGGAAGTCGGCGAAGGAGCCGAAGGCGGCGGTGATCGCGTCGGCCAGCTCACCCGTCGGCTCGCCGCCGCCGTCCGGGCTCATGTTCTCCCAGAAGAGCGTGTGGTTGGCGTGGCCGCCGGCCTGGTTGCGGACCGGGCCCTGCTTGTCGGCGGGCAGCGAGGACAGGTTCGACAGCGTCTCCTCGACAGGCTTGTCGGCCCACTCGGTGCCTTCGAGCGCGGCGTTGGCCTTGTCCACGTAAGCCTGGTGGTGCTTGTCGTGGTGGAGCTTCATCGTCGCCTCGTCGATGTGGGGCTCCAGCGCGTCGTAGGCGTAGGGCAGATCAGGAACGGAGTAGGGCATGGGTCTCCTGGGTTTCAGTAGGTGTCGGGTCTGCGGCGCCATCATCGAGCCTCAAGCGCACTTGAAGTCAATGAGCTTGGTCCGCGGAACGTCGTACCCGAAACATATCCGGCTCTTCATCCGTCCCTTCCCTCAGAATGCCCGCACCCATGCATCGACGTCTCACCCTCCTCACCGCCACCACCTTCCTCGCGCTCGCCGCGCCCGCCGTGGCGCAGCCCACGTTCACGCCGGCGTGCGCGTCCAACGACGCCTGCCTCGGGCTCGCCCAGCCCGCTGATGCCGACAGCGTGGTCGTCGCCTGGCGCGTCCGGACGACGACCGAGCAGACCGTCCGCCTGCGCAGCACGCAGACGCTGGAGAGCGGGACGGCCACCACGGCGACCAGCGCGCCCATCGCGATCGGCACGTCGAACGCGGTGCAGAGCGTGACCGAGCGGCTGCCGATCGCGGCGGGCGGAGAGCTCGAACTGGTGGACGCCACCGGGACACCGGACTTCGAGGCCGTCCTGGAGCCCGACGCCGACGGCGACGGCTATGGCGATGCCACGCAGGACGCGTGCACGGCCAACGCCGCCGATCACACGGCGCCCTGCAACGGGACGGCGACGATCGGCAGCCCGCTGACGTTGGCACCCGACCCACACGGCTTCTCGGCGTCCGGCAATGCCGTCCAGGCGCTGCAGCTGTCGGCCGCCGGCACCGCCGCCGTGGCGCCGAAGGCCGGCGTGCTGACCCACTGGCGCCTGCGCGCGGAGCCCGGCAAGGGCGACACCGTCCTGCAGCTGCTGCGCCCGACCGGCGGCGCGGGGACCTCCTACACCGTGGCCGCCGAGAGCGAGCCGGTGCACGCGACCTCGACCGAGGTCATCGCCGTCGATGCCCAGCTCGCCGTCCAGGCCGGCGACCGGCTCGCCGTGCGCTCGGTGCTCAACGCCGGCAACCGTGACCTCGGTGCGATCGCCGCACGTGCGGGCGATGAGCTCGTCGCCAACGGTCCGCCCAAGACGGCCGGTCAGACGTGGACGCCGGACACCAGCTCGCCCGCCGGCTACCGCCTGCTCGTCCAGGCCGACGTCGAGCCCGATGCCGACCACGACGGCAAGGGCGACGTCACGCAGGACAGCGCCGACCTCGTGCTGACCGGCAGCTCGCCGGCCACGGTCGGCAACCTCGACCCCTGGAACATGTCCTACACCATCCGCAACGCCGGACCCGACGGCGCGCTGGACGTCGCCTTGGAGATCAAGGGTGGCGGCGTGGCGCCGCCGCCCGGCACGGCGCCGGCGGGGATGACCTGCAAGGACAGCGACCCTGCCATCGGCGGTAGCGCCGTCACCTGCAAGCTCGCAAAGCTGGCCTCCGGCGCCTCGGTCACCGTGTCGCCCTCGTTCATCACCCCGGCGATCTACCCGCCGCTCGGCGGCACCTTCGCCACGCAGGCGACGGTGACGGCGACCACACACGATCCCGACCCCACCAACAACGCCGCATCGCTCAGGACGGTCGTCGCCTCACCGCAGCCCTACGTCCCGAACCTCCCGCCGCAGCAGCCGTTCGTCATCAAGCCCTGCACCAACATCATCCGCGGCACGCGAGACGACGACGTCCTGCGCGGCACCGCCTTCGGCGATCGTCTGGTCGGCGGCGACGGTGACGACCTGCTCAAGGGCCAGGGTGCCGACGACTGCCTGGAGGGCGGCACGGGCGACGACGTCCTCGACGGGGGCGACGGCAACGACCGCCTCGCGGGCTCCGCGGGCCGCGACCGCCTCAGCGGTGGCACCGGTGACGACAAGCTGACCGGTGGCAAGGGCAACGACCGGCTGACCGGCGGCCCGGGCAACGACACCATCTCGCCCGGCTCCGGCCGCGACGTCGTCGACGCCGGCGGTGGCAACGACACCATCAACTCGGTCGACGGCGTCAAGGAGACGATCGACTGCGGTGCGGGCAGGGACACGGTGCGCGCCGACAAGCGCGACCGACTCAAGCACTGCGAGAAGGTCACACGCCGCTAGGAGCACGCTGCGCCGTATCGTCCGGGCCATGCGCATGAGCCAGCTCTTCCTGCCGACCGAGCGTCAGCCACCCGCTGACGCCGAGGCGCTGTCGCACAAGCTCATGGTCCGGGCCGGCCTCATCCGCCAGCTCGGCACGGGGCTGTGGACGTGGCTGCCGGCAGGGTGGCGCACGCATCAGCGCATCGTGCAGATCGTCCGCGAGGAGATCGACGCGATCGGCGGCCAGGAGATGCTGATGCCGGTCCTGCATCCGGCCGAGCTGTGGAAGCGCAGCGGGCGCTATGACGCGATCGGCGGCGAGCTCTTCCGCCTGCAGGACCGCAAGGGCGCCGACATGGTGCTCGCGATGACCCACGAGGAGGCGGTGACCTACCACGCCGCCCAGTCCGTCCGGTCCTACCGCGACCTGCCGATGACCCTGTACCACTTCCAGGTCAAGGAGCGCGACGAGCCACGGCCCCGCGCGGGCGTCCTGCGCACCCGCGAGTTCATCATGAAGGACTCCTACACCTTCGACCGCGACCAGGAGGGGCTGGAGGCCAACTACCAGCTCCATCGCGAGGCCTACGCGCGCATCTACGACCGCTGTGGGCTGGAGTGGTTCGAGTGCGTCTCCGACGTCGGGATGATGGGCGGCACCGCCGCGCACGAGTACATGGCGCCGTGCGCCGCCGGTGAGGACGACGTCGTCCTGGGCGCCGGCGGCTACAGCGCCAACCTCGAGGTCGCGAGCGCCGACGCGCAGGCCGTGCCGCCGCTGCGCGACGACCTCAGCGGCGAGCTGCACACGCCCGGACAGGCGACGATCGAGGCGGTCGCCACCGGCCTCGGCGTGCCGGCCGGCAACTTGTTGAAGGCCTTTCCCGTCGTGACCGAGTCGCGCGGGTTGATCATGGTCGTCGTGCGCGGCGACCATCGCGTCGGCGAGATCAAGCTGGCCAACGCGCTGGGGGAGAAGTTCCGTCCCGCGCAGGAGGGCGAGTTGCCGGGGCCTGCGGGCTTCCTCGGGCCCCAGGGCCTCGACGTCCCCGTCGTCTACGACGAGGCCGTCACGCCCGGGCGCTACGTCGCCGGTGCCAACCGCGTGGACCATCACGTGGTCATCGACGTCGAGCCCGGCGAGCGCTTCGACATCCGCACCGTCGAGCCCGGCGACACGATCGGCGGGACGGTCGTGCGGATCGAGCCCGCGATCGAGGTCGGCAACATCTTCCAGCTCGGCACGCGCTACAGCGTGCCGCTCGGCCTGACCTACTCCGACGAGCACGGCAAGGAGCATCCGGTCGTCATGGGTTGCTACGGCATCGGCCCCGCCCGGATCGCCGCAGCAGCCGTCGAGCAGTACGCCGACGAGCGCGGCATCGCATGGCCCAAGGCGATCGCGCCCTTCGACGTCGAGGTCGTCGCCCTCGGCAAGCCCGGGACGCCCGAGCAGGAGGCGGCCGCCGGCCTCTACCGTCAACTGCAGGCCGCCGGCTTCTCGACGCTTCTCGACGATCGCGCGTCGGGCACCGGCGAGAAGTTCGCCGACGCCGAGCTGCTCGGCGCGCCGCTGCGGCTGACGGTGGGCAAGCGCTCGCTGGAGTCCGGCACCGCGGAGGCGCAGATGCGCCGCGGGCAGGTCGACCAGGAGGGCGGAATCCCGCTCGCGGAGCCCGCCGAGGCGGTCAAGAGGCTGTGGCCGAGCATCCCGTAGGCGGAGGGCCGGGCCCCGAGGACCCCGCGGCCCGGCGTGCGACGTCGCGTGAGCGCGCGGCCGCGGCGTGGCAGAACCCGCGCCTGACCTTCCGGCGCCTCTTCGGCCTGGACCGCTCGGGCCCGCCGCCGCCCCAGACGCTCAGCGGCGCGCCATGGAACGTCTGGACGATCCCCAACGCGATCGGCTTCGTCCGTCTCGCGCTGATCGCGCCGCTGCTGATCCTCGGCCTCTCGTCTGACAGCGGCACCGACGCGTGGCCCGCGATCCTCTTTGCCGTCATCGGCTGGAGCGATTACGCCGACGGCATCGCCGCCCGTGTCACCGGCCAGTACAGCCGCTTCGGCGCGCTGCTCGACCCCGTCGTCGATCGGATGCTCGTCGTCTCCGGCCTGCTGATCTGCTGGAAGTTCGAGACGCTGCCGCGCTGGGGCATCGCCGTGCTGCTCGCCCGCGAGGTCTACCTGCTGGTCGCCGGGCAGCTCGCGCTGCGCCGTGGCCTGGAGCTGAAGATCAACTGGTGGGGCCGCTGGGGCGTGTGGCCGACGATGAGCGCGATCTTCTTCGCGATGGTCGGCCTCAGCACGCTTGCGCACATCCTGTTCTACTTGGGCCTGGCCCTCTCGCTGATGGCCGCCGTCGTCTACACCCGTGACGGGCTGCGCGCAACAAGAGGTGCACCCTCAAGTTGAGCTTGAGCAGTGGCCTTTCGCTGCTATTCTCGCCCGGCCCGTCCCCAGGAGGAGAAGGACCCGCATGGACACGTTCCCCGATCTCGGCTCGCTCTCGGACCAGGAGCTGAAGGATCTCATCCAGCAGCTCACCGAGGAGGAGGTCGACATCTCCTATCGCCGGCGCATCCTGCACGGCAAGATCGACATCCTGCGTGCTGAGCTGGTGAACCGTCTCCGCAAGCGCCACGAGGGCGGCGAAGAGGTCATCACGGGCGCAGATGTTCAGCGACTGACCGACATCCTCGCGGGCCGCGCCTCCGGCGACGAGCCGGCGAGCGAGTAGTCGAAGGCGTCGCGGCGATGGCCCGCCATTGCTCCGAGTGCGGGTTCAACAACGCCGAGGGCGCGAACTACTGCCAGCGCTGCGGTGCCTTCATCGGTGTGCCCGACGCGGAGACGCCGGAGTCCTCGACCGCGACCTATCGCATCGATGAGACCGGCGAATTGGTTCCGGTCGACCTCGAGGACGTCGTGGCCCAGGGCGGCGGCGCCGCGCTGGTCGTGCGGGCCGGTGGCGGGCGCGTCGGCGAGAGCTTCCCGCTGGAGCGCGATCGCATGACGATCGGCCGGCGCCCGGACTCCGACGTCTTCCTCGACGACGTCACGGTGTCGCGCGACCACGCCCTGGTCGTCCGCCGCGGCGAGGAGTTCCATCTTGACGACCTCGGATCGCTGAACGGGACCTACGTGAATCGCCGCCGCATCGAGTCCCACCACCTTGCCGACGGCGACGAGCTGCAGGTCGGCAAGTACAAGCTCACGTTTCTCTCGCGTTGATGGCCGCCGTGGAGGAGGAGCCGCTCATCGCAGCGACCGAGGAGCGTCCGGCCAAGGCGATGACCATCGGGGCGGTGTGCAAGGCGCTGGCCCAGGAGTTCCCGGACATCTCGATCTCGAAGATCCGGTACCTGGAGGACCAGAAGCTGCTCGAGCCGCGGCGCACGCCCGGCGGCTACCGGCTCTACGCGCACACCGACGTCGCGCGGCTGCGCACGATCCTGCGGATGCAGCGCGACGAGTTCCTGCCGCTGCGCGTCATCCGCCAGGAGCTGGCCTCCGGTCGGCTCGACGGCAGCGACGCGACGGTGCCCACGCCCTCGCCCGAGGCATCCGACGGCGGACGGCCGCGCCGCCGACCGTCGGTCTCGGTCACCGGTGGCGGCGCGCTGTACTCGCTGGAGGACGTGCTGGAGGACACGCGCGCCGAGGCGAGCATGATCGCCGAGCTCGAGGAGTACGGCGTCATCAAGGGCGAGCAGCGCGCCGGGACCAAGTACTACGACGAGACCGAGCGCGAGATCATCCGTGCGGTCACCGAGCTGGCGCGCTACGGGGTCGGCGGGCGCAACCTGCGCGCCTTCCGGACCTCAGCCGATCGCGAGGCCGCGCTGCTGCAGCAGATCCTGGCCCCGGCGCTGCGCTCGCGCAACGCCGAGCGCCGCAAGGAGGCCGTCGAGGCGCTGGAGAACCTGGCCGCCGTCACGACGCACCTCAAGCACCTGCTGCTGATCCGCGATCTGCGCAAGATCGTCGGATAAGCGGGGGCCTCGTTGATGGCTGCCGTCGACCTGTCCTCGTTCGTCCGGGACATTCCCGGGATGTTCCGACGATGAGCACCGTGGATCTGAGTGCCTTTGTCCGGGACATTCCCGACTTCCCGAAGCCGGGGATCGCCTTCAAGGACATCACGCCGGTGCTCGCCTCGGCAGAGGCCCTTGATGCCGCGGTCACGCAGCTGGCCGACCTCGCACGCCCGCTGAAGCCCGACGTCGTCGTCGGTGCCGAGGCCCGCGGGTTCCTGCTCGGCGCGGCGCTGGCCCGCGAGCTGGGCGCCGGCTTTGTCCTGGCGCGCAAGCCCGGCAAGCTGCCACACGAGACGGTGCGCGCCGAGTACCTCCTGGAGTACGGGACCGACGCGCTGGAGCTGCACTCCGACGCCGTCGCCGAGGGCGCTCGCGTCCTGGTCCATGACGACCTGCTGGCGACCGGCGGCACGGCCCGCGCGCTCTGCGAGCTGGTCGAGCAGCTCGACGGCATCGTCGTCGGCTGCGCGTTCCTGATCGAGCTGACGTTCCTCAACGGCCGGCAACGGCTGGCGCAGTACGAGGTCAGCTCGCTGCTGCGCTACGACGACGGCGAGTGAGGCGCGCGAGATGCCGGTGACGCGCCGCAGCGCGATGATCGCTGCCGCCCCTGCCGCGGTCTGGCAGACGGTTGCCGATCCGCATCAGCTTGCCCGCTGGTGGCCGCGGGTCGAGCGCGTCGAGGGCGTCAGCGGCAGCGGCTTCACCGAGGTGCTGCGCTCTGACCGCGGCGCGCTGGTGCGGGCGGACTTCCGGATCGGTCGGCGCAACAAGCCGCGGCTGGTCGTCTGGTCCCAGGACCTGGAGGGCACGCCGTTCGCCAAGCTGCTGCGCCACGCGGAGACGAGCGTGACGCTCGAGCCCCACGGCGAGGACGCCACGCGCGTCGAGCTGCGCCTGGAGCAGCGGCTGCAGGGCATCTCGCGCTTCGGCGGGTTCATCGTCAAGCGCGCCGCGCGCAAGCAGCTCGACGGCGCGCTGGCGGCGCTGGCGGCGCTGTACGCCGCCGCACCGTCCGGCTAACCGCCGATCGACCCCTTCAAGATGAGGTTGGTGGGCTGCTTGGGCGTGCTGCTGGCCTCACGCGTCACCAGGATCTCCTTGTAGGTGGCGAGGTCGCTGGGGGCGGCGACGAGGCCCTGGAGCCGGCCCTTGCCGGCGCCCGAGCCCGTGACGGGTGGGAAGAAGCCGAGGAACTTCGACTTCGACCCGTTGCGGACCCAGAGGACGTAGTGGCCGGAGGCCGCGAGGTCCTGACCGACGACCGCCAGCGCGCGCTGGCCGTCCTGGGAGACGACGTTGGCGACGCCGAGCGGCTTCTTGCCGCCGCCGGGCGGGGTGAGGTTGATCTGCTGCTCGACCGAAGCGGTGGTCGGGGTGGTCGAGGTCTGGGTCGGTGTCGTAGCCGCGGCGTCCTTGCTGCCACCGTCGTCGCTGCCCCCGATCACGCCGGTGAGGACGAGGACGCCACCGACGACCACGAGCAGCACGGCGGCGATGATGAGGATGCCGCCGAGGCGCGACGAGCGCGCCTGGTCGGCACGCGCGGCACGGCGGGCCTGCAGCGCGTCGAAGGCCTCGTCGACCTCGGCAGGGTCGGTCGGGATCTCGGGCAGCGCGTCCTCGCCGGCCACACCGGCACCGCGCAGCTCGGTCGCGACGCCGCGCGCCCAGTCGCGGGCCGACTGCGAGCCTTCGAGCTGCTCGCGCGTCGTGGCACGGGCCGAGGCGGACTGCTGGCCCAGCAGGTAGTCGCCGAGGTCGTCCTGGAGGTCGTCGTCGAGATCGGGCAGGCCGGTCGGCCCGACGGCATCGAGCGCGGTGAGCGCGCGGTCACGGACCGCCTCGGTCGAGATCTTCAGCAAGCCCGCGATCTCGCCGTACGTGCGCCCTTGGCGCAGCACGAGCTGGAGAACGGCCTTCTGGTCTGCGGGGAGATCATCGAAGCGCGCCATGCGGCGCAGGAGGCTAACCGAACGGCCGCCGGTATCGTGCCGCTCCCTCATGGATCTTCAGCTTCCCTATGCCCCCGAAGCCGGATTTGACGGCCTTTACGGCCTCGTCCTGGACGCCGTCGACCTCGACACGGGCGAGATTCGCGCCCACGTCGAGGTGACCGACGCCGTCAAGCAGCCCGCCGGTCTGGTCCACGGCGGCGTCTTCGCCTCGATCGCCGAGTCGATCACCTCGATGGGCACGTGGTACGCGGTGCAGGCCGACGGCAAGTCGGCCCAGGGCCTCTCCAACCAGACCTCGTTCCTGCGCCCGATCCTCGGCGGCACCATCCACGCGCTGGCCCGCGTGCGCCACCGCGGGCGCACCACGTGGGTCTGGGAGGTCGAGATCACCGACGACGAGCAGCGCCTCTGCTCGCTCGTGCGGATGACGATCGCGGTGCGCTAGCCCGAGCCGTTCTTGAGGTTGCTCTCGACGAGGGCCAAGCCGCTGTTGAACTCCTCGATCCACGCGTTGGTCTCGTCGGCGACGATGCCGTGCACATCCTCGACGACGCCGCGAACGAGATCGAGGTGCGCGGACAGCGTTGCGAAGTCCGTCGCGCCGGTGCCGGCAAGCTGGATCGCGGCCCAGTCGAACTCGAACCGTGAGAGCCGCTCGGTCAGCCGTTGCTCGGCCTGGATGAAGCGCATCCAGCCTGCGGAGGCCCCGAGGAACCGGTCGAGCGAGATGAACACCGCGCCGAGCGCGATCGCCACCGTCGACAGACCGGGTGGTACCTCCGACCACAGCTGAGCGAGGATCGGCACGACGACGGCGATGACACCCATGAGGATCGCGATGAGCCGCAGCGTCCGACCCCAGCGGCGCTTGACCCCATGGCGGTCGACATACCACTGCCGCGCTTGCCTCCCGGTGGCGATGGCGTACTCGTAGAGCGCATCGAGCGGCGGGCGATGGTCGTCTGTCGACCAGTCCAGCTCGGGGAAGCGCGGGGTTTCGATGTTGACGGTGCGGCCCATGCACAGCGATTCTGTCCGTTGCGCACCCGCGCGTGCAACTCAGCCGCGGTAGCGGTTGGTGATCGGGACGCGGCGGTCGCGGCCGAAGGCCTTGGAGGTGACCTTGATGCCGGGTGGCTGCTGGCGGCGCTTGTACTCGGCGAGGTCGACGAGGCGCAGGACGTGGTCGACGTCTGACTCGGGCAGGCCACGGGCGATGAGCTGCTCGCGGCCGAGGTCCTCCTCGACGTAGCCGAGCAGGATCGCGTCGAGGATCTCGTAGGGCGGCAGCGAGTCCTCGTCCTTCTGGTCGGGACGCAGCTCGGCCGAGGGCGGGCGGGTGACGATCGACTCCGGGATCGGCGAGTGCTCGTCGCGCCGCGCGCGGACGTCGACCAACCGGTACACCAACAGCTTCGGGCAGTCCTTGATCACCGCGAAGCCGCCGGCGCTGTCGCCGTAGAGCGTCGAGTAGCCGACCGACATCTCGGACTTGTTGCCGGTGGTCAGGACCAGCCACCCGAACTTGTTGGACATCGCCATCAGCAGGTTGCCGCGGATGCGGGCCTGGAGGTTCTCCTCGGTGATGTCCCTCTCGCGGTCGCCGAAGACGGGCGCCAGCACGCGGTCATAGAGCTCCATCGGCTCGGCGATCGAGAGCTCGTGGCAGGCGATGCCGAGGTTCTCGGCGAGGATCCGCGCGTCGCCCTGGGTGCCCGACGACGAGTAGGGCGAGGGCATGATCACCGCGGTGACCTTCTCGGGCCCGAGCGCGTCGACCGCGACGGTGGCCACCAGCGTGGAGTCGACGCCGCCGCTGAGCCCGAAGACGACGTGCTCGAAGCCGTTCTTGCGCACGTAGTCGCGCGTGCCGAGCACGAGCGCGGCGTAGACCTCGGCGTCGGCGTCCAGGAGGTCGAAGACCTCGCCGGCGGGCGCGGGCTCCGCGGCACGGCCGGCGGTCGTGGTGAAGCGGCCGAGGTGGGCGACCGGGCGGTGCCCGACGCGCCGGGCGAGCCGCGGACGCGTGTCGCGCAGACGTGCCGCCCGGGCGGCATGGGCGTCGACGTCGGCGATCAGCAGGTGCTCGGTGAACTGCGGCGCGCGGGCGACGACGGTGCCGTTGTGGTCATAGACCGCGCTGGTGCCGTCGAAGACCAGCTCGTCCTGGCCGCCGACCATCGCGCAGAACGCGAAGGCGGTCAGGTTGTCGCGCGCGCGCTGCTTGAGCATCGTCTCGCGCTCGGCGGGCTTGCCGGCCTGGTACGGGGAGGCCGAGAGGTTGACGACGACCTCGGCGCCCGCGAGCGCCTCGTCGACGGTCGGCCCGTCGGGGACCCAGTCGTCCTCGCAGATCGTCACGCCGACGGTGACGTCATCGACCTCGATGATCGCCGGCTCGAGGCCGGCCTGGAAGTAACGGACCTCGTCGAAGACGCCGTAGTTGGGCAGGCGCATCTTGCGGTAGATGCCCTGGACATGGCCGTCGGCCAGCACGGCGAGCGCGTTGTAGACGTCGTCGTCGCGCTCAGGGAAGCCGACGAACGCGACGATCCCGTCGGCATCCTGGGCCAGCCGCTCGACGACGGCGCGCGCGTCGCGCAGGAAGTGCTCCTTGAGCAGCAGGTCCTCCGGCGGGTAGCCGGTGACCGCCAGCTCCGGGAAGGCCACGAGCTGCGCGCCGGCCGCCTTGGCGCGGGCGATGCCGTCGCGGATCGCGGCCTCGTTGCCGGCGAGGTCCCCGACGGTGGCGTTGAGCTGGCTCAGGGCGAGGCGCATACGCGCTGGACGCTACCCGGACGCGTGGATGACGGCCCGCCCACCCGCCCCCCGCCACCCGCCCGTCAGGGGCTCGGGACGGCGGTCGGGCGCCGGCGCGGGCCGGTGCGCCCGAGGCGCACGTCGGCACCGGCGGCCGCGGCGAGATCGTCGATCGCGCCCTCGAGGTGCTCGGCGATCTCCTCGAGGTCGCCCAGCGCGTCGAAGTCGGCGAGCAGGCCGAAGCCCAATCGGCCGTTGTAGGACATGATCGCGATGCCGAGCGCCTGGTTCTTGGCCAGCGGCACGACGGGGTAGAGGCCGCGCATCGGCCGGCCGAGCAGGAAGAGCTCCATCTGGGGCCCGGGCACGTTGGTGACGACGAGGTTGAAGAAGCGCTGGCGGGCCTGCAGCCGGGCGGCCTGGCTCATGATCGTCGGCGGCGCGAAGTCGGCGAGCTGTGTGAGCGTCTCGGCGCCGACGGCCTGGCCGGAGCTCTTGAGGTCCTTCATCGCCTCGTGCACCTGGGCGAAGGCGTCGCGCGGGTCGCGCACGCCGACCGGCAGGGGCGCCCACATCGTCGCCACGCGGTTGCCCAGCGCGCCGTTCTCGGCCTCCGCGCGGACCGACACGGGGACCATCGCGCGCAGCTCGAGGTCGTCGGTGTCCTCGTCACGCCCACGCATCCAGCGCCCGAGCGCCAGCGCGACCGCGGTCAGCACGACGTCGTTGACCGTCCCGCCCAGCGCCGACTTGATGGCCTTGAAGCGCGCGAGGTCGGCGTCGACCCAGGTGTAGCGCCGATGCGGGCCGATCGGGACGTTCAGCGGCGAGCGGGGTGCGGGGCTGAGCCCGGCGCGGGCCATCGAGCTCGAGCCCGGCCACGCCGCCGGCGACGCGCTCGGCGACCTGGCGTGGCGCGCGGGTCAGCGCCCGCAGGCCGCGCACGGCCTCGGCCGGGACGGTCGTGCGCTCCAGCAGCGCCTCGGCCAGCAGCTCGGTGCTCGTCGGGACAGGGCGCGGGAGCCATGGACTCACCGGCGGTGCTGTCGGCATCGGATCGGGCGCGGTGTCGAAGAGGACCGACACGATGTCGACGCCGCTGACGCCGTCGACCAGCGCGTGATGGGTCTTGGAGAGGATCGCGAAGCGGTCGTCGGCCAGGCCCTCGACGAGCATGATCTCCCACAGCGGCTTGCTGCGGTCCATGCGCTGGCCGAAGATCCTCGCGGCCAGGCGCTTGAGCTCGTCGTCGGAGCCCGGTGCGGGCAGCGCGGCGTGGCGGATGTGGTAGGTCGGGTTGAAGTGCGGGTCGTCGACCCAGCGTGGGCGGCCCTGGCCAAGCGGCACGAACGCCAGCCGCTGGCGGTAACGCGGCACGAGGTGCAGTCGCGACTCGATCGCCTCGACGAGCTTGTCATAGGCCGGTGGCGGCCCATCGAAGGTCATGACGGCGGCCACATGCATGTGGGCGCCACCGTCTTCGAGGTGGAGAAAGGAGGAGTCCAGAGCGGTCAGCCGGGCGGGCACGACACGGATGGTCGCAGCCGTGGAGGGGAGGCCGCAAGGCCCCGGTTCGTGGCAGTGGGAAACCCGGGTTTTTGCAGGGCCTCTGCACACAGGTTCTACACAGGTTTTGCTAACCTTCAACAGGGTGTGTAATGTGCTGAAGGTACGGGTAGGACACCTTCGTCTGACCCTCTCCGGACATGGAGCACACCGCGATGGACCTCAGCGATCCCGTCACCTTCGGCCGCATCTACGACGAGCACCGGCGCGGCGTCCACGCGACCGCCCACCGCGTGCTGGGCAGCTCGGCAGCGGCGCAGGACGTGGTGCAGGACGTGTTCCTGCGCGTCTGGCGCAACCCGCAGAAGTTCGACGCCGCCCGCGGTGAGGTCGGCAGCTACCTGCGGCTGATGGCCCGCAGCCGCGCGGTCGACCTGTGGCGCGAAGGCCAGGCCTCCGGGCGGGCCGAGGACCGGCTCAAGGTCGTGGTGGCCCACGATGTCGGGCGCGCCGACGTGCAGCCCGATCACCTGGCACTCGCGTCGGCCGACCGCTCCCACGTCCGTGACGCGCTCGGCCGCCTGCCGGTCCCGCAGCGCGAGGCGCTCGTGCTCGCGTACTGGGGCGGGCTGACCGCCGACCAGATCGCGGCGCGCGCCGGGGTGCCGCTCGGGACGGCCAAGAGCCGGATCCGTCTCGGCCTCGCGCGCCTCCGCGCCGAGCTGGAGTCCCTGCGCGCGGACCCCGGCGTGGCTGTCTAGGCCTCTTGACCACTCCGGTACGGTCCGCATCGTGCCGGTGGTCGGTCTGCCCTTCGAAGATGTCGTCGTCGAGCTGTGGTCGTGCGAGCTCGCGTGGCTGGGGGAGGGCGTCACGTGGTTCGACGCCCACACCCACATCGGCCACCACGACCCGGATGGGTTCGAGGCCGACCCGGAGGAGCTCATCGCGGCACTGGACGTCGCCGGCCAGCAGCGGGCGCTCGTCTTCGCGATGCAGGAGCCCGATGGCTACCGGGCGCCCAACGACTGGGTCCTGCGCTCGTGCGAGGAGTCCGGCGGCCGGCTGGTCCCGCTGGCCCGGATCGACCCGAAGGCGCCCGATGCGATGGAGGAGGCGCGGCGCTGCCTGGCGGCCGGCGCTCGAGGCTTCAAGCTGCATCCGCGCAGCGACGGCTTCACGCTCCCGCACCCGGTCGTCGAGGAGCTCGTCGCGCTGGCCGGCGAGCACCGGCTGCCGGTGCTGTTTCACGCCGGCCGCGGGATCCCGGACCTCGGCGCCCCGATCGTGGACCTTGCGACCGAGCATCCGGGCGCGCGGCTGATCCTCGCGCATGCCGGCATCAGCGACCTCGGCCTCCTGGCTCCGCACGTGGGCCGGCTGCCGAACATCCTGTTCGACACCTCTTGGTGGCATGTCAGCGACCTGCTGACGCTGTTTGCCACCGTGCCGCCAGGCCAGATCCTCTACGCGTCGGACATGCCCTACGGCGGGCCGCGCTACCCGGCGCTGCTGATGCTGCGTTGTGCGCGAGCGGTCGGGCTGACGCCCGAGCAGGCGGCCGTCATCGCCGGCGGTCAGATCGAGCGGGTGCTGGCCGGCGAGGAGCTGCTGGATCTCGGTCCGGCGGCCGGGGCCGGGAACCTCGGAGCGCGCGTGCTGAGCTTCGAGCGGGTCATCAGCTACGTCGCCACCGCCGTGCAGACGACGTTCCTGCAGAGCGACCCGACGCAGGCCTTCGCGTTGGCGCGCCTGGCCTGTCAGGCACCGGACGGCGCGCAGCATCGTGCAGTGCTCCAGGAGATGGATCGCTTGCTCGCCGTGTCTCAGCAGCGCATGGCCGATGGGGTGCATCCGTTCGGGTGCATCTACCCGGCGTTGGTCGCGATGGTCCTCGCGGGCACCGCTGAGGCCATCCCACCGGCCTGACAGCTGTCAATGGCCACCCTCCCGTTGTGTGATCTCCTTCACACAGCGGGTGGAAGTCACGGATAATCTGTCGAACACTTGTTCGAACGCCGAACCGTCTTGGCCTAGCCGAAGACGGACGGGGGACCCATTGCCGGTCGTGAGTGCGATCCGACCGGCTGGGGCGAGTCGGGGCCCGTTGGCCCCGTAGCGACCGGTCGACGCGTGCCCGATGCACGTGCCGCGACTTGCCGCGAGCCCGACAGCTAACCCCGCAGGCGATGATCACGTAGGAGGTGCCTCTCCGTGAGGCTCAAAAACGTGCGCGCCCAGGGTCTCACGGGCGCGCTGCTCAGCACGACCATCATCGCGGCCGGACCGTCGGTCGCGAGCTCCGATACGCAGTCCCCAGTGGCACCCACCTTGTCGGCCGCGACCCCTGTCGCGACCAAGGCATCGTCCTCGCTGACCGTCCGGAGCGTGCGTCGCACGGTCATGGCGGGCAAGGCGATCGTCGTTCGCGGCGCGCTGCGCCCGGCAGGCGCCGGTCGGGCCGTCTCGCTGCAGCTGGCCAAGGGCCGAGGCGGCTGGCAGACGGTCGATCACGACCGCACCGATCGTCACGGCCGCTACGTCCTGGTCTGGCGCGCGGCGCGCACCGGCACCAAGCGCGTGCGCGTCCACTTCGGTGGCACGCGCGAGCTCTCCTCGGCACGCCACCTGGCGGGCACCGCCCACATCTACCGCCGGGCGCTCGCCTCGTGGTACGGCCCTGGTCTCTACGGCGGCCATCTGGCCTGCGGCGGTACGCTGCGGCCGGGCACCCTCGGCGTCGCCAACAAGTCGCTGCCCTGCGGTACGAAGGTCACGCTGCACTACCGCGGCCGCACCGTCCGCGTCCCGGTCGTCGACCGCGGCCCGTACGTCGGCGCACGGGAGTTCGACCTGACCGCCGCGACGAAGGCCCGGCTCGGCTTCGGCTCGACGGGCACGGTGCTCACGACGCGTTAGACACCGCGCCGCCTCGCGTGGGCGCTGTCGGGATCCCGACGTAGCTTGTGCGAGGTGGCCGCGCCGCCTCGTGTGAGCGCTGTCGGGATCCCGGCGTAGCCTGTGCGAGGTGGCGAAGCGCGTCATAGCTCACCTCGACTGCGATGCGTTCTTCGCGTCGGTCGAGCTGCAGCGGCGCCCGGAGCTGCGTGGGCTGCCGGTGATCGTCGCGGGGAGCGGGCCACGAGCCGTGGTGACGACCGCGTCGTACGAGGCGCGCAAGTTCGGTGTCGGCTCGGCGATGAGCGCGGCCGAGGCGAAGCGGCGCTGCCCCCAAGCGGTCACGATCCCGCCCGACCACCAGGCCTACTCCGAGAAGTCCCGGGAGGTCTGGGGCCTCGTTCGAGAGCGCGTCGATGTTCTCCAACAAGCCGGGATCGACGAGGCGTACGCCGACCTCAGCGGCATCGACAAGCCGCTGCCCTTCCTGCGCGAGCTGATCGCCGCGGTCAAGGAGCAGACCGGCATCCAGATCTCGGCCGGGATCGCGCCCAACCGGCTGGTGGCCAAGATCGCCTCGGACCTCGGCAAGCCCGCCGGCTTCGTGGCGATCGGTCGCGAGCAGTGCGCCGCCCACATCGCCGACCGCTCGCCGCGGATCGTGCCGGGCATCGGCCCCAAGACCGCGGCGCGGCTGGCCGAGATGGGCTACGCCACGCTCGGCGCGCTGCAGAACGCGCCGGTCGCCGAGCTACAGGAGCGCTTCGGCGAGCGCTATGGCCACGACCTGCATCGCCGCGCCCACCTCCACGACGAGTCGCCGCTGGTCACCACGCGCGTCGCGAAGTCGCGCTCGGTCGAGACGACCTTCGACACCGACGTCGCCGACCACGCCGAGCTGGAGTCGATCCTGCGCGGGCAGTCCAAGCGACTCGCCGAGGGGCTGCAGCGGGCCAAGACCCGCGGGCGCACGATCGCGATCAAGGTCCGCCTCGACGACTGGACGACCGTGACGCGCGCGCGGTCGATCGACGCCTACATCAACGACGAGGCGACGATCATCGCCGTCGCGCTGGAGCTGTTCCGCGAGTACGCGCCGCCGCGCCCCGTGCGCCTGCTCGGCGTCCGCGTCGCGGGCTTCGAGGGCGTGGAGGAGGAGCCGGTGACCTCCACGCCGCACGAGACCCCGCCGGGCCAGCTCGTGCTCTTCGCCGTCGGGTAGCGTCCTCGGGCATGTCGCATCTCGCCGTCGGTGGCCGCCGTCTCTTTCATCACCGCAGCGGCACCGGAGAGCCGCTGCTGTTGATTCAGGGGATGAGCGGGACGCACCTGGCCTGGGGCGAGCCGTTCGCCACCGACTTGGCCCGCGACTTCGAGACGGTCGCCTACGACCACCGCGGGATCGGGCGCAGCGACCGCGTCGACGAGCCGTTCTCGATCGCCGAGCTTGCGCGGGACGCCGCGGGCCTGCTCGACGAGCTCGGCTGGGAGAGCGCGCACGTGCTCGGGATCTCGATGGGCGGCATGGTCGCCCAGGAGCTGGCGCTGCACCATCCCGAGCGGATCCGGACGCTGGCGCTCGGCTGCACCTACTGCGGTGGTCCCGAGGCGACGGTGGCGCCACCGTCGACGCTGGAGCGCCTGGGCGCGGGCATGATGTCCGGCGACCGCGAGCTGGCGATTCGCACCGCCTTCGAGGTCAACGTCTCGGCCGCGTTCGCCGCCCAGGACGGCGCCTATGAGGCCTTCCGCGCGATGGCCAAGTCGCTGCCCGCGCCGGTCCCGGTGATCATGCTGCAGCTCCAGGCGATCGCCGGCCATGACACCAGCGCGCGCCTGCCGTCGCTGGCGCTCCCGACGCTGGTGATCCACGGCGACGAGGACATCATGCTGCCGGTGCAGAACGGCCGCCAGATCGCGTCGCTGATCCCGGACTCCCAGTTGGAGATCCTGCACGGCGTCGGGCACATGTTCTGGTGGGAGCAGCCCACACGCGCGGCCGAGCTGGTCCGCGAGCACGCGCTGGCCGCGACGCCCGGCTAGTACAGCGCGCCGGCCAACCGTCGCCGCGCATCGCGCGCGAACGGGTGGTCGACGCCGAACGCGTCGAGGATCCCGACGACGACGCGCCGCAGGTCGTCCTTGGCGCCGTTGGCCGAGGCGATCGCGTCGATCAGCAGGTCCACCGCCTTCTGCGGGTCGCCGCCGTCGAGCGCCGCGAAGGCTTCGATCGCGCCTTCGTCGCCGTCGCGCTCCAGCCGGATGCGCGCGGCGAGGCCGTCGGCGCCGAAGTCGCCCTGCGCGTTGGCCAGCGTCGCCAGCGCACCGTCGAGGTCCCCGGCCTTGCGCTGGAGGATCGCGAGGCGCAGCCGGGCGTCGGCCCGCGCGGGCTCCAGCTCGATGGCGCGGCGCAGCGACGCCTCGTCGCCGGCCTCGACCAGCGCGTCGGCCTCGGAGGGCAGCAGCGCGTCGAAGAACTGCGCGACCTTGGGTGGCGGCACGGCGCCGAGGAACTCGGAGACCACGACGCCGTCCTTGAAGGCCTTGACGGCCGGAATCGACTGGATCTTGTACTCCAACGCGATCCGCTGGTTGGCGTCGGTGTCGACCTTGGCGAGGATGACCTTGCCCTCGCGGTCGGCGGCGGCCTTCTCGAGCAGCGGGCCCAGCGCGCGGCACGGGCCGCACCACTCCGCCCAGAAGTCGACGACGACGGGGATCGTCTTGGACTGCTCGATGACCTGCTGCTGGAAGTCCTGCTCGGTGACGTCGATCACGGCCATGTCTCCTAGGGTACGACGGGTGAAGCTGTTCCAAGAGCGAAGCGGCTCCGGATTCCCCGTCGTCCTGCTGCACGGCCTCACCGCGACGCACCGCTACGTCGTGATGGGCTCCAAGACGCTGCAGCGCGCGGGCCACGACGTGCTGGCCTACGACGCCCGCGGGCACGGCGCGTCGGATCCGGCGCCGTCCCCCGACGCCTACACCTACCCGGACCTCGCGGGGGACCTGCTCTCGGTGATGGACGAGGCCGGCTTCGACCGCGCCGTGCTGGCGGGCGCGTCGATGGGCGCCCACACCGCGGTGCGGGTGGCGCTGGAGCATCCCGAGCGCGTCGCGGGGCTCGTGGTGGTGACGCCGGCCTATGACCCCGAGGACTGGCCGGGAGACCTCGTGCGCTGGGACGCGCTCAGCGACGGGCTGCGCGGCGGCGGGGTGGAGGGGTTCGTGGAGGCCTACGGCGAAGAAGGCCCCGAGCAGTGGCGCTCGACGCTGCAGACCGTGCTGCGCCAGCGCCTCGGCGCGCACGAGCATCCCGAGGCCGTCGCCGACGCGCTGAGGGTCGTCCCGCGCTCGCGACCGTTCGAGATGCGCGACCAGCTCCGCGAGATCACCGCGCCGACGGTCGTCGTCGCCGACCGCGACGAGCCCGACCCCGGCCACCCGCTGGCGATCGGCGAGTTGTATGCCTCGCTCATCCCCGGCGCGCGGTTGGTCGTCGAGGACGAGGGCAAGAGCCCGATCGCGTGGCAGGGCGGGCAGTTGTCGAAGATCATCGCCGCGGTCGCCGCGGAGGCGGCAGCCGCCTCGGCGTGAAGCGGCTCGCCACGCGGCTGATGGGGATCGCGGTCGTCGTCGTGGCGGCCACGGCGTGCGCGTGGCTCATGTTCCATCTGCTGCGTCCGCAGCTCTTCAGCGGCCAGGAGGACTCGCTGCCGCGGTACCTCGATCGTGCGTTCCTGCACTTCGACTTCGGCCGCTCCCAGCAGGGTGGGCAGCGGCCCGTGGCCGACCTCATCCGCGACGGGCTGCCCGCCGACGTGAGCCTGCTCGCCGGCGGGCTGCTGTTCGGTGTGGTGGCGGGCGTGGGCGGCGGGATCCTCTGCGCGCGCCGGCCACGCGGCGCGGTGTCGCGGGCCGTGCAAGCCGTTGCGATGGTCGCCTTCTGCGCGCCGGTGTACGTCGTCGGGCTGATGGCGCTGCTGCTGTTCGGCGCCGACATCGGCAGGCTCGATCTCGGGGTCGGGATCCCCTTGCACTACGTCGACTTCGACCACTCGCCGACAGGGTGGCTCGGCGCGCTGATCGTCCCGTGGATCGTGCTCGGCCTCCCGCTGGCGGGCATGTGCCTGCGGGTCATGTTGGGGCAGATGGTCGAGGTCGGCGACGAGGACTACGTCCGCGCCGCCCATGCCAAGGGCCTCGGCGACTGGACGGTCCTGCGCCGCCACGTCGCACCCGTCGCTCTGGCCCCGACCGCCATGCTCGCCTCCTCGGCGATGCCGTTGCTCATCACCAACGCCGTGCTCGTCGAGCAGGTCTTCTCGGTTCCCGGCGTCTTCCAGGACCTCAACCACGCCATCGGCACCTCCAACACCACGCTCATCCTCGGCATGACCGCGGTCGGCGCCTTGTTGATCGCGACGACCACCTTGCTCTTCGATCTGCTGCTGGTCTGGCTGGACCCGCGCGTGCGGGCGCGGGAGGCGTCGTAGGGTGTCGGCGATGTCTGCGGGCTACTCCGGAACGCCGCTGGTCCAGAAGCTCGGCTTCAAGTTCGGGATGAAGGCCGCGATCCTCGGAGCGCCGGAGGGGTTCGACGACACCTTGGGTGCGCTCCCCGATGGCGTGGCGGTCGCCCGACGGCTGGGTGGGAGCAAGGACATGGTCATCCTGTTCGTCACCGAGCGGGCGGTGCTGACGAAGCGGCTCGACGCGCTGCGGGCGGCGATCGCGCCGGACGGGATGATCTGGGTCGCGTGGCCGAAGAGGGCGGCGAAGATGGACACCGACATCACGGAGGACGTTGTGCGCGAGGTGGTGCTGCCGACCGGGCTGGTCGACATGAAGGTCTGCGCGATCGACGAGACGTGGTCGGGGCTGAAGATCGTCATCCGCAAGGAGCTGCGATGAGCGACGCGATCTTCACCCGCGACGGCGAGGCGTTCGTCCCGTCGATCCACGCACGTGGCCCATGGGACGCCGGGTCGCTGCACGGCGGCGCGCCGACCGCGCTGCTGGCGCGCGCGATCGAGAGGCTGGAGACGCCCGCGCCGATGCGCTGCGTCCGGCTCGCCGTCGAGTTCCCGCGCGCGGTGCCGCTGGAGCCGGTGCTCGTGAGCGCGCGGCTCACGCGCCCCGGGCGCAAGCTCGCGCTCGCCGAGGCCCGGCTGACCACGCTGGACGGCACCGAGGTCCTGCGCGCGAACGCGACCCTGCTGCGCCGGGGCGATGTCGCGCTGCCCGACGCGGCGCTTCCCGCGCCGGAGCCTGAGGTCCCAGGGCCACAGGACGGCACGGTCCAGAGTTGGTCCGGCGGTGACGAGACCGCAGGCTTTCACCTGACGGCCATCGAGCTGCGCTTCGCTCGCGGCGACTGGGGCCGCGGCCCGGCGCTGGGCTGGTTTCGCTTCCGGATGCCGGTGGTCGAGGGGGAGGAGCCAACCCCGCTGCAGCGCGCGGTTGCCTTCGCCGACTTCGGCAACGGCCTCAGCCGCGCGCTGGACTTCCGCGAGCACTTGTTCATCAACACCGACTTGACCGTGCACCTGCACCGCGAGCCCGTGGGGGAGTGGGTGTCGCTGGACGCGCGCACCGACCTCGACCGCTCCGGCGTCGGTCAGTCGACGTCGATCCTGCGCGACCAGCAGGGCCGGATCGGCGTCGCCGCGCAGTCGCTCTTCGTCGACGCCCGTGGGTAGATGGCGGCCGGCCTGACCGATCCGTGTCGAGCAAAGGGTCTCTGTGACCCATATCTCGACACGGACCTCAGGAGCCGAGCTTGATCTTGCGCGCCTTGAAGCGTCGCGCGCGCTTGATCGCCTTCTTGGGCGCGTCGATCACGTAGGTGCGCTTGCCGGTGCGCTGCGCCATCCCGACGGCGCTGAGCCGCTTGGCGACGACCGGACAGCGCTTGCACCGCGGGTCGCTCTTGCAGCAGCGCTTCTTGACCGTCACCTCGCGCGGCGTCGCCATCGGTCTGCGAATCTAGCGAGACCCGATGCCGCCGCTTCCGCTCCCGGACCCCGAGCTCGCCGACGACGCCATCCGCCTGCGCGCGCCCTCCGCGGCCGATGTCCCGGCGATCACCGAGGCCTGCCAGGACCCCGCGATCCAGCACTTCACCTTCGTGCCCGTGCCCTATCGCGAGGAGGACGCGCGCGACTGGGTCGGCGGCGCACCTGCGCGCGCCGCCGCGGGAGAGAGCCTGAGCCTCGTGATCGCCGACGCCGGCGACCACGGCGCGCTGCAGGGGGCCGTCGGCCTTCTGCGACCGGACTGGACACAGGCCACCATCGAGATCGGCTACTGGGTCGCGCCTTGGGCGCGCGGGCGTGGCCTGGCCGTCCGCGCCGTCAAGCTGCTCGCGCCGTGGGCGCTGCGCACGTTGGACCTGGCGCGCGTCTCCTGCGACGTGGATGTCGACAACGCCGCCAGCCGACAGGTCGCCCAGCGCGCCGGCTTCGTCGCCGAGGACGTGCCGCTCGCGCCGGTCGTCGTCAAGGGCCGGACCTGGAACTTGGTGTCCTACTCGCTGCGACCCGAGCACGTCGCCACATGACCGAGCTGCTCGCCACCGCCGAAGGCGCGCCGCCGACCGCCGAGCCCGAGCAGCGCGTCACCGCGCTGGAGCTCTTCTTCGACCTCGTCTTCGTCTTCGCGATCACGCAGGTCACCGGCTTCATCGCCGCCCATCCGGACTGGCTGCGCCTGCTCGAAGGCATGGCGATCCTGATCGTGATCTGGTGGGCATGGGCGTCCTTTGCCTGGCTGGGCAACACGGCGGGCACCGACGAGGGGCTGTTTCGCGTCACGCTCTTCGCCGCCGCGGGCGCGATGCTGATCGTGGCGATCGCCATGCCGCAGGCGTTCGGCCGCGACGCGCTGGCGTTCGGCATCGCCTACGCGATCGTGCGGGTGCTGCACATCGGCGCCTACGCGATCCTCGGCCGCGACGACCCCGAGCTGGCCTTCGTCGTTCGCCGCCTGGCGCGCTCGATGCTGCCGGTCGCCCTGCTGCTGTTGCTCGCCGGCATCGTCGACGGCCCGGTCCGCACCGCCTGCTGGATCCTGGCGATCGTGATCGAGGTCGGCGGGCTCTTCCTCTTCGGCGTCGACGGCTGGAAGGTGGAGGCCGGCCACATGGCCGAGCGCCACGGGCTGATCATCATCATCGCCTTGGGCGAGTCGATCGTCGCGCTCGGCGCGGGCGCCGAGGGCCACGCGCTGGACGCCGGGACGATCGTCGCCGTTCTGCTCGGCATCACGGTGGCCTTCGCGATGTGGTGGGCGTACTTCGACGTCGTCGCGCTGGTCGCCGCGCGCCGCTTCCAGCGGGCGGTCGGCGCCGAGCGGGCGCGCATGGCGCGCGACTCCTACACCTGCCTGCACGCGCCGATGATCGCCGGGATCATCCTGTTCGCCCTCGGCGCCAAGAAGACGCTGGCCCACGTCGGCGACGCGCTGGAGGCGGTTCCCGCCGTCGGCCTCTGCGGCGGCATCGCGATCTACCTGCTCGGGCATGTCGCGTTCCGGCTGCGCAACGTGCACACCCTCAACACGGCACGGCTGACGGTCGCGATCGTGCTGCTGGCGCTGATCCCGCTGGCGACGACGATCCCTGCGCTGGCCGCGATGGCGATCGTCGCCGCGCTGATGGTCGGTCTGTTGTCCTATGAGTTCATCCGCTTCCACGAGGCGCGCGAGCGTCTGCGTCACGAGCTGCTGCCGTGAGCGGCGCTGACGGCCATCGTCTGCCGCCCGCGCGGCTGGGCGGCCTGCCCGAGCAGTTCTTCACGGGGATCCTCGCGGAGTCGGCGCGCGCGGCGAAGGCACCCGGCGCGCCGTTCATCGACCTCGGTCGCGGCAACCCCGACGTCCCGCCGCCGGCCCACGCGATCGAGGCGCTGCGGGCTGCCGCGCTGGAGACCGCGACGCCGACGGTGCACGGCTATCCGCCGTTCGGCGGTCAGGCCGACCTGCGTGCCGCGATCGCGCAGCGCTATCGCGCCGACCACGGCGTCGAGCTCGACCCCGACCGCGAGATCGCCGTCATCCCCGGGACCAAGACGGGGATCATGCTCGCCTGCCTGGCGACGGCCGGTGACGGCGACGCGATCCTGCTCCCGGATCCCGGCTATCCCGACTACCTCTCCGGCGCGGCGCTGGCCGGCGCGCGCGTGGTCCCGCTGCCGTTGCGTGCCGCCAACGGCTTTCAGCCGGACTTCGACGAGGCCGGCGCCGCGGTGGCCTCCCCGGCGCTGACCGTCCTCAACTACCCCTCCAACCCGACCGGGGCGGTCGAGGCGCCCGGCACGTTCGAGGCCGCCGTCGCCTTCGCCCACGAGCGCGGCGGCTGGCTGCTCAACGACATGGCCTACGGGTTCCTGGCCTTCGACGGGCACCGCGCACGCTCGATCCTGGAGGTCGACGGCGCGCGCGACGTCGCGATCGAGCTGTGGTCGGCCTCCAAGATCTATGGGATGGCCGGCTGGCGGGTGGGCTTCGCGGTCGGCTCGGCCACGCTGATCGCGCGGATCCAGACCTTGATGGACCACGTGGCCGCCGGGGTCTGGACCGGCGTGCAGCGCGGGCTGGCCGCGGCACTGCGCTCCGACCAGGCCGACGTCGCCGCGCGCCGCGAGGTCTACCGCGCGCGTCGGGACCTGCTGGTCGACGCGCTGACCGCCGCGGGCATGCCGCCGGCACCGGCGCAGGGGTCGTTCTTCGTCTGGTGGCCGCTGCCTGACGGCCTGACCGCGGCGCGGCTGATCACCGAGGCGCGGGTCGGCGTCGCGCCCGGCGAGGGCTTCGGCGCACAGGGCACGGGCTGGGCGCGACTCTCGCTGGCGGTGGCCGACGCCGACCTCGCCGAAGCTGCTCGGCGTCTCGGCGAAGCCGCCCGATGAGGGGGTTCGGCACGGCGAAATGCCCCATGCGGCTGTCCAACGCGTTAGATTCGGGTGCATGGCCGAGGCCACGGTCCTCGTGGTGGATGACGACGCGGGATTCCGCGCCTATGCGCGCGCAGTCCTGGAGGGCGAGCAGTTCCGCGTGGTCGAAGGAACCGGCGGCGTCGACGCGGTCGAGGTCGCCTTGCGCGAGCGCCCCGACGCGATCCTGCTGGACTGGCGGATGCCCGGCCAGAGCGGCATCACCGCCTGCCGCAACCTGCGTGCCGAGCCGACGCTGGCCGGCGTGCGGATCGCGGTGATCACCGGCCTCGACGACGAGCGCGACCGGACTCTGGCACGCCATGCCGGCGCCGACGCGTTCTTCATCAAGGACCCGGATCCGGACACGCTGACCGAGCAGGTCCGGCGGCTGCTGGCCGTCGACGGCGCGTCGGTCACGCCGTAGCGGTCGGCCTCGGCTCGCCGGCCCTATGCTCGCGGGCGATGCCCGAGCCGACGGTTCCCGACCATCAGCGCCTGGCGGCGATGCGCCGCAGCTACGAGCGTGGTGGCCTCGTCGAGGGCGACCTCGCACCGACGTGGGGCGCGATGCTCGAGCGCTGGCTGGACGACGCGGTGGCCGGTGGCGTGCGCGAGCCCAACGCGATGGTCGTCGCGACGGCCGACGCCGCCGGGCGCCCGAGCCTGCGGACGGTGTTGCTGAAGGGCCTGGACGCCGATGGGTTGACGTTCTTCACCAACTACGAGTCCGACAAGGGCCATGAGCTGGCCGCCAACCCGGTGGCGTCGGTCCTGTTCCCCTGGATCGACCTGCAGCGCCAGGTGCGCCTCACCGGCGCGGTGCACCGCCTCGACCCCGCGGCATCCGACGCCTACTTCGCCTCGCGGCCCTACGGCTCGCAGATCGGCGCGCTGGCCAGCCCGCAGTCGCGGGTCGTCGCCGACCGTGCCGCGCTGGAGGCCACCCGCGACGCCATGCAGGAGCGCTACCCCGAGAGCGTCCCGCGTCCCGAGAGCTGGGGCGGCTACGTCGTCGCCCCCGACGCGGTCGAGTTCTGGCAGGGGCGCCCCGACCGCCTCCACGATCGGCTGCGCTACCGCCGGGCCGACGGCGGGGCGTGGATCACCGAGCGCCTGGCGCCTTAGCCGGTCAGGTGCCAGAGCGCGCTGGTGCCGACCGCCTCGCGGCGCACCGCGCCCTCACCCGCCGCGGCGATGAGCGCACGCTCCGCGGCCTCCTCGTCCAGCTCGTCCAGGTTGGAGGTCATGCACGCGGCGACCTCCCGCGTCGCCGGGGCGTAGGGGAGGGCGCGCAGGACGTCGAGCGGGTCTTCCGCCGGCGGCCGGCGCTCCAGCGTGGGGTCGAGGTTGGCCAGCGCCGTGTCGTAGCTCTCCAGCGGCTGGAACCCGCCGACCTCCAGACTGCGCCCGTCACCGGTGGTGAAGATGATCGACGGGGCCGTGTAGCGGACGGCGCCGTCCGAGTTGGCCGCGCGACCCTGGACCTCGGTCGGGGAGCCCGCCGCCGAGCGCGCCAGGGCCCGGTCGGCCTGGTAGGCGTCCTGCACCGCTTCGCTGTCCAGCGCGGTGATCAGCAGCTCGGCGTCGACGCCGTCGCCCAGCGTCGCCAGCGCCGCGCGCAGTCCCTCAGGCGTGTCGAGCAGCGACGTGGAGGTGAACTGCGCGAGCTGCAGGGCGCGGAAGACGAGGAACTCCTGCTCGGGCTGGTGCAGTCGCGTCGCGACGACCAAGCGGCAGGACAGGCCGGTGCTGGTGACGCGCTCGCGCGGCTGGCCGCCGAACGGCATCCCGAACCGGCGAGCCCACTTGCGGTAGCCCTGAGCGCTGCGCGCTGGTGTGTATCCGGCCGCGAGCATGCGCTCTGGTCCTTCGCTGAGGCCGATGAGCACGAGCCGCCAGTCGAGCTGAGCGCCGAAGCGCCAGCGCAGCACCGCGTGCGCGGGTGAGGCCGAGTAGGCCCACGGGCAGTGCGGATCGCTGAAGTGCGTGAGGGAGACAGGAGAGGACGACATCCCGTGATGGTTGCATGCGCAACGGCATCATGTCGAGTACGTTCATCCGGACAAGCACTTGCACTAGGTACGAGTTATAGGCAAGGATTTGGTCACGGGACGGCGAACACACGCGGGACGCAGTCCAAACCCCAAGGAGGAGGCCTACTCATGGCAACAGAGCGACCCAGTGGACTGAAGCAGCGTTCTTACCTGATCGGTGGGGACGAGATCAACTGGCTGGAGACGGCCGCCGGCAAGACCAAGCTGACGCAGAGTGATCTGGTGCGCCTGGCGCTGCAGCGCCTGCGCAAGGACCTCGGTGCTGCCCGCAGCCTCAAGCTCGAGGCCGTCGAGGCGCTCGCCAAGGGCACCAAGTGGGCGCCGGTCAAGCGCGGCGGCCCGCGCCGCCGCGCGAGCTAGCCACCAGCTCGCAGACTGAGCAACGCGGCGCCGCCGCGGACAGACGTCCGATCAGGATGTCTGCCGCTGCGGCGCCGCGCTCTCGCGGCCGACCAAGAGGGAGAAGATGACGTCCACTCCCGACTTCGTCCGCATCATCAACGACGCCCGGCTCGAGCTCGAGACCGCCGGCAACCCGTCCTACGTGGTCGTCGTCCTCGGCCACGACGGGGCGTCGCACATGGCGCCGATGGTCTTCGCCACGGCCGGTCCGGCCGTCGACCACGCGACCCGCATCGGCCGCGCCGCGTTCGAGACCGGCGAGCAGGTCGTCATCGTGAGCCGCTCGGTCGCCGAGCGCCGCGCGATGTTCTCCGTCATGGACCCGCGCACGCAGAAGAAGCTGCACCAGCGTCTCGAGGTCGTCGAGGAGACGTTCGCCGAGATCGACCAGGCGGTCTAGCCGCCGGCGCCGGTGTGCGCGTCCGCGGTGATCGCGTCGCGCTCGTCGGCCACCGCGCGGTACCAGAGCAACGTCATCGGCTCCTCATCGGTGAAGTGCCAGCCGGGCTCGCCGAGCAGCAGCGCCACCTCGTCGCGGATCGTCGCGTAGAAGCCGCGCCGCTCCGAGCGCCAGCCCTCCAGGGTCTCGGCGCCGACCTCTTCGGGCGTCAGCCATTGCTCGTCGATCTCCAGGAACGGCACCGACGCCACCTGCGTGACCTCGACGGTCGCCCGCCGCCGCCCCGTGTGGTCCATGATCGGCAGCCGCTGCCCGATGCGCGGCACGCCGCCTTCGAGCTCCCACTCGCGCGAGAGCGTGACCGACAAGGTCCTGGTCCCGGCGATGACCGCCTGGACGTTGGCCTCGCCGCGGCCACCGTCTTCGGCATGGCCGAACTCCAGGAACGGCTCGTGGGCGCTGCGCCACGGCGCGAGCGGGATCGTCGCCGTCAGCGCCGTGCCGCCATCCGGAGGACTGTCGACGGTCAGCGAGCCGCCGAGCGCCGCCACACGATCGCTGAGACCGGCGAGGCCGCTGCCGCCGGCGGCGTCGGCGCCACCGCGGCCGTCGTCGATGACGGTGACGAATGCCTCGCCGAGGCGGTTGGTCACCGCGACGCGGACGCTGTCGGCCTCGGCGTGCCTGACCGCGTTGGTCAGTCCCTCGGAGGCGAGGTAGAAGGCCGTGAGCTCGACGGGCGCGGGGAGGCGGCGCTCGGGCAGCGCGTCGATGTGCAGCGGGATCGGCGAGCGGCCGGCCAGGGCCTCCAGCGCCGAGCCCAGGCCCTTCTCCGTCAGCCCGGCCGGGTGCAGGCCGCGGGCCAGCTCGCGCAGCTCGTCGGTCGCCATGCGTGCCTCCTGATGGGCGCGGTCCAGCAGCTCCAGCGCGTCGGCGGGCGCGTCCTCGGGCAGCTTGCGGCGCGCGATCCCGATCAGGTGGCCGAGCGCGACGATGCGCTGCTGGGCGCCGTCGTGGAGGTCGCGGCCGATGCGCTGGCGCTCGCCGTCGGCGGCGTCCAGGACGCGGGCGCGTGCCGCGGCGACCTCGGCATCGCGGGTGCGCAGCGCGGCCTGATGACGGCGGCGCTCGATCTCGGCGCCGGCGCGTGCGGCGAAGATCCGCAGGACGGCGAGCTCGTCCTCGTCGGGGTCGATCGGCCGCGAGGACATCAGCGCCACGTAGGCGACGTGCTCCTCGCCGGCTCCGGGCAGCGCGACGCCGAGGTAGGAGTCCAGCCCGAAGTCGCGGACGTAGCGATCGCCGGGGTAGGCCTTGCAGGTGCCCTCGGGCAGGACGAGCAGCCCCTCGCGCTCGACGACCGCGCACGGCATCGTCTCGTGCAGGTCGAACTCGTAGCCCTCACGCAGCTCGACGCCGTTCTGCCAGGAGGCGAGCACGCGCACGCGACCGGTTGCGGGCGGCGGGAGATGCTCGCCGATGAACGCCAGCTCGGCGCCGTAGGCGGCGGCGAGGTGCCGGACCATCGCGCGCAGGAAGGCATCGCCGACGACACCGGCCGTGCCTGCCGCGAGCCGTCGCAAGAGGTCACGGTCGCGAGAGCTGGACGGGTCCTTGGGCGCTTCGGCGGCGGTCGACACTGCCCGCGGATGGTACCCGCGCAGACAGCGCGCGCCGGTGCGGTTGACCGCACCGGCGCGTGGTGTTTCTCGTCTAGGGGCTGACCGTCATGACCGGCTCGCCCGCACCCGTCAGGCCGGTGCCCGTCCGACTGCAGGTGCCGCCCTTGATCGTGCCGCCGTTGTAGGCCTGGCGCACGCAGTTGCGCAGCGCCAGCTGACCCCAGTAGTTGGGGTGCAGCGACTCTTGGACCTGGTAGGGCCCGAAGACCGTCGAGACCGTGCGGATCTGGTTGACCCACTCGGTGTTGTCGACGGCGCCGGACTGCGTCCAGGACGTCAGGCCCTTCTCTTCCAGCAGCCCGACGGTGTTCTCACACAGCCGGCGGCCGTTGAAGGTCGCCTGCAGCTCGAGGATCTTGATGTTGGTCAGGCCCGTGGCCGTGGCCGCGTTCTTGACCGCGGTGTTGATCGTCGGCAGCGCCGTGCCGTTGGCCCAGTTGGCGTCGTTGTTCCAGAAGCCGCAGCCGCCCGTGTTCTGGCGCGTGTAGCCCGTCTCGGCGTAGCGGAAGCCCGAGCCGTTGGGGATCGGCGACTCGTAGTCCTGGACGACGATCTTGTAGCCCGCGTCGGTGTAGCCGGCGTTGGTCATCGCCTGGCGGATGTTGAGAATGCCGTTCTTGATGGCCGTGGTCTGGGCGGTGATGTTGGCTGCCGTGAAGTTGGCCGTCACCGACGAGTCGTCGTTGCAGTAGTCGGGCCACCACGACGGCGAGGTCAGCCAGTCCGTGATGCACGTCTGGATGATCGACGCGAAGTTGAAGTTGTTGCCGCCGATCGACAGCGAGATCATCTTCACGTTGTGGGTCGTGGCGAAGTTCTGCAGCATCAGCGCCTGGCCCTGGTTGGCGCCGCTGGAGTAGAAGTCCAGGCCGGGCTTGAAGTCCGAGCCGGCGACCGTCGACGTCTTGGCGCCCGAGCACGCGAAGTTCATGCCGTTGACGCCGCCGCCGATGTAGACCTCGGCCGACGTGCGACCGATGGCAGTTCGGGATCAGCTCGGCGGTGTTGGTGGCGTTGTCGTAGTAGGCGGTGGAGCCGAGCGCGTCGGTGTAGGACGAGCTGACGTTGGAGTTGCCGGCCCAGCGGCCGGCCTCGCCCGAGATGTAGGAGTCGCCGACGCTCGTGACCCAGGGCGTCCCGACGCCCGGGCCGTCGGCGCGGGCGCTGCTCGTGTGCTGCAGTGAGAGCGCGCACAGCACCGCGATGGCGATGGCGATGAGCACCCCGGTGCGGCGCGTGACCCCACGCGCCGCGAAGACTTGCGACATGTTTTCTCCTCCTGCGGGTCCGGGGCAGCGGGATGCCACCCCGACTGGTATGCGAACGTAATCGGTGTGGCACTGTCCGTGGGAGAACGACCTGCCAATTGGCAGGGTGGGGCACGGTCATGCGGGGTCCGTGGCGCGCGCTGCTAGCCTCTAGCGGGCGCACGACACCTCTGTCGTCCGCGAGGCAGCTCGCTTGGGTCCCGCCAGAGTGCGGTTCGGGTCGGCAGTCTCCCCGAATCGTCCGCGGCAGTCAGTGCCGCACTGGAGTTCCCAATGTCATCGAAGACCTTCGCCGATCTCGGCGTGTCCAAGGCCGTGTCCGCCGCGCTGGAGAAGCGTGGCTTCACCGAGCCGTTCGCCATCCAGAACCTCATCATCGGCGACATCCTCGAGGGCCGTGACGTCCTCGCGAAGTCCCCGACCGGATCCGGCAAGACGCTGGCCTTCGGCGTCCCGATGCTCGACCGCATCGACGCCAACGGCTATGGCCGCCCGTCGGCGCTGGTGCTCGCCCCGACGCGCGAGCTCGCCTCGCAGATCGTCGACGAGCTCTACCCGCTGGCCCATGCCCGCGCGCTGAAGATCACCACGGTCTACGGCGGCGTCGGCATCACCAAGCAGGAGCGCGAGGCCGTCAACTCGCACATCGTCGTCGCGACCCCGGGCCGCCTCGAGGACCTGCTGCAGCGCGGCAAGCTGAAGCTCAAGAACGTCAACTTCCTGGTGCTCGACGAGGCCGACCGCATGCTCGACATGGGCTTCCGCCCGGCCGTCGACCGCATCGTGGCCAAGTGCCCGCGTGAGCGCCAGACCGTCTTCCTGTCGGCGACGCTGGACGGCGACGCCGGCCGCGTGGCCCGCGAGTACACGAGCAACCCGGCCGAGCACGCGATCGAGCCCGACGTGACCACGATCGAGGCGATCGCCCACCGCTTCATCGCCGTCGAGCGCGACGACCGCCTGTCGCTGCTCGTCCGCGAGCTGCGCGCCGACCGCGACCTCGCGCTGGTCTTCGTCCGCACCAAGCACGGCGCCGACCGCCTGGTCAAGCGCCTGGCCCGGGAGGGCGTCAAGGCCGTCGCCATGCACGGCGACAAGTCCCAGCGCCAGCGCGAACGCGCCCTGGACCAGTTCGAGCGTGGCGAGGTCGACACGCTGATCGCCACCGACGTTGCGGCTCGCGGCATCGACGTCCGCGACATCTCGCACGTCATCAACTTCGATCCGCCCGAGGACGGCGACACCTACACCCACCGCGTCGGTCGCACCGGCCGCGCGGGCCGCACGGGGGAGGGCGTCACGTTCGTCGGGACCGAGCAGGCCGGCGACGTGCAGAAGATGGCGACCCAGCTCGGCATCCTGGACCAGTTCGGCCAGAGCGGGCTGTTGCGCAGCGTCCACGGCGGCGCCAAGCCGGCCTCGCAGGGCGGCGCGCCGCGGACCACGGGCGCGCGCAAGCGCCGCCCGCGCTCGCGCAGCGGGTCGGGCTCGACCGCGGGCCGCTACTCCGGCCGCTAGGTCGGCGGGCTCGGTACGCTCGGCCCATGCTGGGCGCCGTCATCCTCGGGCTCGTCGCGGGCTACCTCGCACGGCTCCTGACCCCTGGGCCCGGACCGTCGGGCTGCTTCCCGACGCTGGCGATCGGCCTGGTCGGCTCGCTGCTCGGCTACTTCCTGTTCACCGAGGCGCTGGGGATCGGCGATGCCGAGGTCCTCGACCTCGGTGGGCTGCCGGGCGCGGTGCTCGGGACGATCGTCGTCCTGGTCGTGCTGCAGGCGATCGGGCGCGGGCGGGCGTAGGGCGATGGGCCAAGACGTCCCGATCCGCGGCGACATGATCCGCCTCGGCCAGCTACTCAAGCTCGTCGACCTCGTCGAGGGTGGCGGCGAGGTCAAGGACTACCTGAGTGCGGTCGAGGTGTACGTCAACGGCGAGCGCGAGGATCGTCGCGGGCGTCGAGCTGCATCCCGGCGACATCGTGCGCGCCGGCTCCGACGAGCTGCGGCTCGTGGCGGGCCCGGCATGAGCGATCACCCGCCGACGCGCGAGGAGCTCGCGGTCTCGCTGGCCGTCAACGCGGCGAGCAAGCCCTTCAACATCGCGGTGGCCGTCGTCGCGTTCGTCGTGGTGCTCCTGATCGGCGCCCCGGCCTTCGTCGCGCTGCTGGTGGCCGTGGTGCTCTACACCGCCGCTGTGGCGCGGACGATGTTCGACGGCGACGAGGCCGAGCGCGTCACGCGCAAGCACCATGGCGGCGCGGGCGAGCCCGAGCCGCAGCCGGACCCGCCGGCGACGACCTAGAGCCCGGCCGGGTCCGGGCCCTGGGGCACCCGCCGCGGCCGCGGGTTATCCCGCGGCGGCTCTTGGCTGTTGCGCTCCTCGCTCCCGGTGGGCTTGATCGGCGGCGCGAGGCCAGGCACCTTGATCTTGAACTTCTTCCCGTCGCTCGTGGTGAGCTCCTGGGACTTGGGGTCGAGCGGCTGTCCGGGGATCGGGCTCATGGACCGAGGCTACTCCCGTCGCTCGGCTCGCCGTGCAGATCGGTGATCGGACACCTGACGGCCGGCCGGGTCGGCGAGCAACTGCCCGGGCAGCTCGGCCGCGCGCTCGCGGATCGCGTCGCGCAGCGCCCGCACCGAGGGGCGTTGGGTGTCCGCGGCGCGCGTTGCCATGAAGATCATGCGATCCACGGAGCCCTCGGTGATGGCGCGGACCGTGACGCCCGGGCGGTCGTCGAGGCCCACCATCCTCGGCATGAGGGTGACGGCCTGGCCTGCCGCGACCAGCGCGAGGCTGATGACGCTGTCGTTGGTGCGGTGCCGGATGTCAGGGTCGAAGCCGCCGAGCTCGCGGCAGGTCCGGACGGTCACCGCGTCCCAGCCGGCGTCGGGATGGCCGGTGACCCACGCGGCGTCGGCCAGCTCGGCCAGTGGGACGGTGTCGCGATGACGCAGCGCGGCCGGGTGGTCGGCGGGCAGCGCCAGCGCGACGGGGTCGCGGCAGAGGTCCTCGCGCTCGACGCCGGGCGTCCGCGCCCGTGGCTGATGCTGCCACTCGTCGGCCAGCACGAGGTCGACGTCGCCGAGCGCGAGCGCGGGGAGCGACTGCTCGGGCTCGGCCTCGACGAGCTCGCAGCGGAGCTCGGGTGCCTCGACGGTCAGGTGCTGCATCGCGGGCACCGCCAGGCGCAGCGCCATCGACTGAAACGACGCGATCCGCGCACGGCCGGCGACCCGTCCGGCACCGGCCGCGAGCTCGGCCTCCGCCCGCTCGGCCCGATCGAGCAGCGCCTCGGCGTGGCCGACCAGGATGAGCGCGTCGTCGGTCAGCCGCACACCGCGGCCGACGCGCTGCAGCAGCGGGCGGCCGGCCTCACGCTCGAGCACGGCGAGCTGCTGAGAGACGGCCGACGGCGTGTATTGCAGCGCGGCGGCGACGGCGGCGATGGTGCCGCGGGCGTGCAGCTCACGCAGCAGGCGCAGACGACGGAGGTCAAGCATGGTGAAGTGATGCTACTGATTGTGCGTCACGAATCAGCATCGCTTCTACGCTGTCGTCGCCGGCAGGATGTCGCCCATGCGACGCGCCGGAGCGCTCTTCTGCCTCGCCTCGGCCGCCGGCTTCGGCGCCATGGGCGTCTTCGGCAGGCTCGCCTACGACGCGGGCGCAACCGTCGGGACGCTGCTGGCCGTGCGGTTCGTCATCGCCGCCACGCTGCTGTGGGCGGCGACCATCGCGAGCGGCCGACTGGGCGACCTGCGCGCCTTGCCACGGCGCGACGTCGCCGCCGCGCTCGCCCTTGGTGCCATCGGCTACAGCGCCCAGGCCGGCGGCTACTTCGCCGCGCTGGAGCGCATCGACCCGTCGCTGCTGGGGCTGCTGCTCTACACGTTCCCCGTGATGGTGACCGTGGCCGCCGTCGTGCTCGGGCGCGAGCGGGCCAGCGGCCGGACCGCGTTCGCGCTGCTGCTCTCCTGCACGGGGATCGTCCTCGTCCTGGCGGGTGCAGCGAGCGGTGCGCTGGATCCGCTGGGCACGGTCCTCGGCCTCGGCGCCGCGGTGATCTACAGCGCCTACATCTTGGTCTCCGAGGGCGTCGCCGCGCGGGTCGGCGCGCTCACGCTCAGCACCTTGGTCTGCACCGGCGCCGCGGCGACGCTGACGCTCGCGGGCCTGGTCGGGGGCGGGCTGGACCTCGGCGCGCTGAGCGGCGAGGGCCTGGCCTGGATCGCCGCGATCGCGGTGGTGTCGACCGTCGGCGCCGTCGGCCTCTTCTTCGCGGGCCTCGCGCGCGTCGGCCCGTCGACCGCCTCCATCCTCTCGACGCTCGAGCCGGTCGTGACGGTCGTGCTGGCCTTCGTCGCCTTCGGCGGCTCGCTCGGTCCGGCCCAGCTGGCGGGTGGCGCGCTGGTGCTCGCGGCGGCGGTCGTCGTGCAGGCCGGTCGCGGCGGTCAGACGATCGACGATGAGTTCGCCGTCGCCGGTCCGTCTGTGAGGTATGCCCAAGATCATCCCCAGCCTGTGGTTTGACACCGAGTCCGAGGAGGCGGCGGCGTTCTACGTCTCGGTCTTCCCGAACTCGCGCGTCGTCGGCGTGACGCACTACCCCGAGGACGCGCCGCGCGAGGCCGGCATGGTGATGACCGTCGAGTTCGAGCTCGACGGCCAGCGCTTCGTCGGCATCAACGGCGGCCCGCAGTTCACGTTCGACGAGGCCATCTCGTTCCAGATCGAGTGCGCCGACCAGGAGGAGATCGACCGCTACTGGTCGCTGCTCGGCGCCGACGGCGGCTCCGAGGGGCCATGCGGCTGGCTCAAGGACAAGTTCGGCGTCTCCTGGCAGGTCGTCCCGACCGGCATGGACCAGGTCTTCGACGACCCGGACCCCGAGCGCGCCCGCCGCGCGATGGCGGCGATGCTCAAGATGGGCAAGATCGACATGGCCGAGTTGGAGCGCGCCGCCGACGGCGTCCCGGCGGGCTGAGCGATCAACTCCTAGAACAAGAGACGCAGGGCGGCGGTCACGGCCGCCGCCCCGATGACCACCCAAATCACCGAGGCGCCGCGCCAGAGCAGGAGGCCGGCGGTGGCGACGCCGACGAGGCGGGCGTCGATGTCGAGCTTGCCGTTGACGATCACGGTTTCGGTCACCACCAGCGCCGCCAGCAGCGCGGCGGGCAGCAGCGAGAGGACCCGTGTCGTCCGTGGGTGCAAGTCGCGGGTCCCGACGGTGAAGGGCCCGAAGGCGCGGATCGCGAAGGTCGTGACCGCGCAGAGCGCGACGGTCAGCCACGCGCGCTCGGCGGCGCTCATGCGCTCACCACCGCGGTCCGCGGTCGGCGCACGCCGACCAGCGCGATCAGCGACGCGGCCAGGATCCCGATGCCGGCGGGTGCGAGCAGGCCGAGGACGACCGCGACGATCGCGCCGCCGATCGCCACCGCGCCCGCCTCGGCGTCGCGCAGCTCACCGACGAGCAAGGCCAGGAAGAACGCGGGGAAGACGGCGTCGACGCCGAGCGCCTCGGGGTTGGGGAGCGCCCCGCCCGCCACGACGCCGATGATCGTCCCCACCTGCCAGGTCAGGTACTGCAGCGCCGACGAGCCGAAGAGCGTGTGGCGGTCGAAGCGACCCTCACCGCGGTTGGCCATGGCCCACGACGCGTCGACGACGGCCTGGCCCTCCAGCGCCCGACGCACACGGCCGCCCTTGAGCGAGGGTCCGATCGCCAACCCCATCGCGATGTAGCGCGCGTTCATCAGGACGGCCGCCAGCACGGCGGCGGCGACCGAGCCGCCCTGGCCGAGGATCGCGACCGCCGCGAACTGCGCCGAGCCCGCGTAGACGAAGACCGACATCGCGATCGTCGCCAGGGCGGGCAGCCCGGCGGCACGGGCCGAGATCCCGAAGGAGAGCGCGACGACCAGGCCGGCCGCGGCGAACGGGATCGCCTCGCGCGCACCGGCACGCGCGACGGGGGAGAGCCTCACCGATCAGCGGCGCCCGCCGCGCCGCCGACCGCCGGCACGCCGGGCAGGTCGAACGCCTCGGCCAGCAGCTCATAGGAGCGACGGCGCGCCGCGTGGTCGTAGGTGATGGTGACCGCGATGACCTCGTCGGCGCGGTAGTCGGCGGCGAGCTGCTCGACCTGGGCGCGGACCTTGTCGATCGCGCCCACGATCGTGCGCCGACCGCGCGGTGGCGCGTCGAGCCGCTCGCCCTCGGACTCCAGGAAGCGCGCCGCCTTCTCCGGTGGCGGAACGGGGATCAGCCGCCCGCGCTGGAGCATCTTGAAGGCCATACGCGCCGACGCCGCGTGGAGCCGGGCCTCCTCCTCGGTGTCGGCGGCCAGGATCCACGCGGCGACGACGGTCTGCGGCGCCATGTGGCGCTCGGAGTGCTGGAAGGCCGCCTGATAGCTGGCGGCGATCGCCGCGCCGTCCGGGCTGATGAAGTCCGCGAAGGCGTAGGGAAGGCCGAGTTGCGCCGCCCAGACGGCGCTCTGGGGCGAGGACCCCAACAGCCACGGCTCCGGCGATTCAGGTCGCCCTGGCAGGTCCGCCAGCCGGGCGAAGCGATGGCCGTCCGGGAAGGTCCCGTTCAGATAGGCCAGCAGCTCCACGAGCTGGTCGGGAAAGTCGTCGGGCGCGGCCGAGCGGCGGTCGCGCTGCAAGGCGTAGGTGGTCAGCGGATCGGTGCCCGCCGCGCGCCCCAGGCCGAGGTCGATGCGCTCCGGGAACAGCCCGGCCAGGACGCTGAAGCTCTCAGCGACCTTCAGTGGGCTGTAGTGCGGCAGCATCACGCCGCCGCTGCCGACACGGATGCGCTGCGTGTTGGCGGCGATCGGGCCGATCAGCACCTCGGGGCTGGGCCCGGCGAGCATGGTGCCGCCGTGGTGCTCGGCGACCCAGTAGCGGTGGTAGCCGAGCCGGTCGGTCAGCCGCGCGAGGTCGATCGTGTTGTGCAGCGCCTGCGACCCCGTTGACCCCTCGCTGATCGGGGACTGATCGAGCACGCTGAGCCGGAGCATGGGCCCGACGCTAGCAGCGTACGATCGACAGCCAGATGAGTGCACGTGCCTGGACCGCCTTCGCCGTCGTATCGGTCCTCTGGGGGATCCCGTACCTGTTCATCAAGGTCGCGGTCGACGACGGCGTCCCGCCGATCTTCCTCGCGTGGGTCCGCGTGCTGATGGCGGCCGTCGTGCTGCTCGTCCTCAGCCACCGCGCCGGCGTGCTCGCACCGGCGCTGCAGCGGACGCATCGGCGCTGGTTCGTCGTGTACGCGATCGTCGAGATCTGCCTGCCGTTCCCGCTGATCGGCGCCGGGGAGCGCCACGTGGACTCGTCGCTGGCCGCGATCCTGATCGCTTCCGTGCCGATGATCGTCGCGCTGCTGGCGATCCGCTTCGACCACTCCGAGCGCGCCACCGGCACCCGCGCCGTGGGCCTCGCGATCGGCTTCGCGGGCGTCGTCGCGCTCGTCGGCCTCGACGTGTCGGGCAGCAGCGAGGAGCTGCTCGGCGCGATGATGATCCTGCTGGCCGCCGTCGGCTACGCGGCCGGCCCCATGATCATCAACCAGCGCTTCGGCGCGCTCGACCCACGGGCGCTGATGGCCGTCGCGCTGAGCATCGCCACCGTGCTGCTGACCCCCGCCGCGCTGCTCGGGCCGCCGTCGCACACGCCGAGCACCGACGCGATCCTCTCGATCGTCGTCCTCGGCCTCTTCTGCACCGCCGCCGCCTTCGTCCTCTTCGGCGCGCTGATCGGCGAGGTCGGCCCGGGCCGCGCCACGGTCATCACCTACATCTCGCCGATCGTCGCGGTCGCGCTCGGCGTCGCGGTGCTCGACGAGCGTCCCGGTGCGGGTGCCGTCGCGGGCCTGCTGCTGATCCTCGCCGGCTCGTGGCTGTCGACCGACGGCCGCCTGCCGCCGGGGCTCGCCCGCCTGCTCGGGCGGCGTTCGCCCGCGCCCGGTCGGCTCTGACCTGGCCATCGGTGTAGCTCGGGGCCGCGGTGATGCGCGACCATGGACGCGATGGGTCAGTCACGACGACACGCACGGTGCACGCTGCGTCGCTTCGTCGGGACGCTGATCGCCGCTGCGTTGTTGAGCGCGATCGGCACGGGTGGCGCGAGCGCCGCCGGCCTCGGGCCGAGGCTGACGCTGGCCCCCGCCGGCGGCTGGGAGTTCGGCACGGTCACGGTCGGTGAGACCAAGACCATGGTGTTGATGGTCGGGAACACGGGGGACTGCCCGATGACCATCATCACGTCCAAGCCGCCGACCGACGCCCGCCTCACGGTGCTCGACCCGCTGGACAAGGGCACGGTCATCCCGGCGGGGGAGAGCCGGACGCTGCGCATCGGCTTCACGCCGACCGATGCCACGACGGTCACCGATGCGTGGACGATCAAGGCGGGCGACGGCAGCGGCACGCACGCGATCGCCGTGACGGGGACCGGCGCGCAGCCGGCGCCCGTCGAGCCCGTGCCCGTCGAGCCCACGCCGCCGGCTCCCGCGCCGGTCGTGCCGGACGCCACGTCCCCGCCCCTCGGCCCGGACATCGACGGACTTGGCCGGCCGCAGCTCATCGCGGAGCGGCTGCGCCCCGGCCTGTCGGTGACCAAGGCACGGCTGTCGCGCGATGGCCGCGAGCTCGTCATCTCCGGACGCGTCACCGCGGCCGCGATCGGACCGCTGGACGTGAAGGTCTCGGCGCGCGTGGGCCACAAGACCGTCACGAAGTCGGCCGGCCTGCGCCTGCGCGCACGCCCGACCTACACCATCACCGTGGTGCTCCCGAAGGTCGCGCGAGGCTGGACGCGCCTGCGGATCGTCGCGCGCTTCTCCGGCAACGAGCGTGTCTGGCCCGGCACGGGGTCGCTGACGCTCGTCCGCGCGCGGTACCTTGGCCGCGCGTGAGCGCCTCTGCCTCCGACTTCGACGAGATCGTCGCCCATCCGGGTGTCGGTCGTCGCTTCGAGCAGTCCCTCGCGGTCGGGCTGGCCGATGCGGCACCGAGCGGCCGGGTACGCCTCGACGCGCTGGCGCGCTGGCTGCAGGACGTGGCGCTGGCCGACGTGGTCGACGCCGGGCTCGGGGAGGCGGCCCTCTGGGTGGTGCGCCGCACGCGGCTGGCCGTCACGCGCTTCCCGCGTTTCGGCGAGACCGCGACGGTCGTGACGTTCTGCAGTGGCATCGGGCGCATGTGGGCGCAGCGCCGCACGACGGTGGCGACTTCCGGTGGTGGCCTGGTCGAGGCCGTGGCGCTGTGGGTCCACCTCGATCCGGCGAGCCTGCGGCCGATCCCGTTCTCCGACAACGAGCTGGAGATCTACAGCGCGTCGGCCGCGGGGCGCGAGATCAAGGCGCGGCTTCGTCATCCGGGACCGCCCGAGCAGGCCGCCTCGCGAGGGTGGCACTTCCGGAGCACCGAGCTCGACGTCGCCGACCACATCAACAACGCCGCCTACTGGGCGGTGCTGGAGGCCGAGCTGCTGGCGGGTCCCGAGCCCGCGGCGATCGACGTCGAGCTCGAGTTCCGCACACCGGCCCAGCCGGGCGAGCACATCGTGCGCAGCGCCGGCGCGCGGCGCTGGGTCCTCGCCGCCGACGGGGCGGTCCACGCGTCGTTCCTGCTTGACAGATGAAACTAAGGGCATTAGTTTTGCGACTATGCCTGCCTCCCCGCATCGCTTCACCCGCTTCGGCTTCGTCAACGCCTGGCTCGTCAGCGATGACGACGGCCTCACGCTCATCGACACCACCATGAAGGGCGCCGGGAAGAAGATCGTCGCCGCGGCCGAGGGCCTCGGCGCGCCGATCACCAGGATCGTTCTGACGCACGCCCACGGCGATCACATCGGCGCGCTCGACGAGCTGGCCGCCGCGCTGCCGGACGCCGAGGTGATCATCTCGGCGCGCGACGCGCGTCTGTTGCACAAGGACCTGTCCTTGGACCCGGGAGAGCCGGAGCGCAAGCTCAGCGGCAGCTACCCGGGCGCCAAGACGGCGCCGACCCGCACGGTCGGCCACGGCGAGCGCATCGGCTCGCTGGAGGTCGTCGCCACGCCGGGCCACACGCCGGGTCACGTCGCGTTGCTCGACACGCGCGACCGCACGCTCTACTGCGGCGACGTCTACTCGAGCCTCGGCGGCGTCGCCAGCAGCGCCAAGGCCAACCCGCGCTTCCCGCTCGTCCGCATGGGCACGTGGAGCCCGGAGGTCGACCTGGAGAGCGCGCGGGTCCTGCGTGCGCTGGATCCGGCGCGGCTGGCGCCCGGCCACGGCAAGCTCGTCGAGGCGCCCGCGGCCGCGATGGACGCCGCGATCGCGCGGGCGGCCTGAGCCCGCGTGCCGCGCGCGGGGCTGGACCACGACGTCGTCGTTGCGACGGCCGCAGAGATCGCCGACGCCGAGGGCCTGGACGCCGTGACGCTCGCCCGCGTCGCCGCGGCCCTGCGCGTCAAGCCTCCGTCCCTCTACAACCACGTCGCCGGTCGCGACGGCCTCCTGCGCGGCATCGCGCTGCTCGGCCTCGCCGAACTGGCCGCGACGCTGCGTGAGGCGGCGGTCGGTCGATCGGGCGCCGATGGCTTGCAGGCCACCGCGCAGGCCTATCGCGCCTACGTCCTGATGCATCCGGGCCGGTATGCCGCCGGGGCGATCACCGCGCCGGCACCCGACGACGAGGAGCACCTTGCTGCCGGCGCCGCTGTCCTGGACGTCATGCGGGGCGTGCTGCGCAGCTGGTCGCTCGACGACGAGCAGACGCTGCACGCGCTGCGCGGCATCCGCTCCGCGGTCCACGGCTTCGCGTCTCTGGAGGCCGCCGGCGGCTTCGGCATCAAGCTCGACCTCGACACCTCCTTCCAGCACCTCGTCGCGGCATTGGCCGCGGGCCTCGGACGGGCGGCGTAGACCTACAGGTCGAGCACCCGCAGACCCGGGATCCGGGTCGCGAGGCGCTCGGTGATGATCCTGCGGTGGCAGTGCTCGGGGTCGGCTTCCAGGCACAGGAGCGCCGTCGGCGGACCGCCGCCGGCGATCTGCGCGGCCAGCGTGTCGAGGGCATCGGACGAGGCTTCCTCGACGTAGGTGGTGAACTGGGCGGCGCCCTCGGCCACGCGGTTGTGCTTGTAGAACCAGCGGATGTCGGCCGGCGTGCCGAGCTCGCGGTGGTGCTCGTAGGCGATGCCGTGCTCGCGCAGCGCATCGCCCAGCCGCGTCTTGGACATGCCGGCGCGCCGGGACTGCGGGCGGAAGCGAACGTCGATGAGCCGCTGCACGCCCGCGGCCTCCAGCTCGGCGATCAGCTCGGCCGGGAGCAGGCGCTCGTAGCCGACCGTCCAGATCGTGGGAGACATGGCCATTGGGTCGATCCTGCCCGGCGGCGCGTCGATCAATCCCGCCACGGCGGGGTCGAGCGGCACAGCAGCTCGACCTCTTCCTCATCGGCCAGGGCGGCAGGCGACGCGTCGGCGGCCCCGCGCACACGCAGGCGCTCCAGCGGCAGCGGCCCGTGGCCGGCGACCAGGACGACGTTGCCCTGCCGGCGCGCCCGCAGGACCGGGCCCGCACCGAGCGCCGCGACGGTGGCGAAGTGCTCGCGCAGACCGGCGGCGATCGCGCGGACGTCGTCCATGGGCGGTGCGTCGACCACGTTGATGGCCAACGCGCCGCCGGGCGCGACCACCCGCGCCGCGTCGGCCAGCGCCGCGCTCGTCGCCAGATGCCGCGGCACGCGCGCGCCGACGAACGCGTCGATCAGCAGGGCGTCGGCCGACGCGTCGTCGCGACCCGCGAGGTGTGTGCGCCCGTCGGCGATCCGGACCTTCAGCCCCGGCATCTTGCGCAGCCCGAGGTGCTCGCGGGCCAGCGCGATCACGTTTTCGTCGACCTCGATGACCTCTTGGCGGCGCAACCGCGTCCGGTCGGTCGCCGCCAGCGACCGCGCCAGCGCGCACCCGGCGCCGCCGACGTGGACGATCCGCCGTGCCCGCAGCGCCTCGACGACATCCCGCATCCGCCGCAGGTAGTCGAACTCCAGATGCCGCGGATCGGCGAGGTCGATGTAGGACGCGTCCATCTCGCCCTGGCGCAGCAGCCGTCCGGTCGGACGCTGCCCATCGCGCTGCACGACCAGCTCGCCGACCTCGGCGAGGATCTCGGGGCCGGAGCGGCGGCGAGCCATACAGCGGGCCAACCTAGTCGCTCCCGATGCACATAGTTGTGGACCACGTGGGGAATCCGTGCCATATGGCCGCCACGACCGAACCTTCTGCGCCGCGCGCGGATCTCGCAGCGCTCCGCCTGCTGCTCGACGGCGAGCACGTCGAGATCCGCAATCGCTGCCGTGCCTGGCTGAGCGAGCCGGAGAACGCGCCGCGGCCGGATCTGCCGCGCGAGGAGCACCGTGCGCAGGTGCTGACGTGGGCGCGCGAGCTGGCCGACGCAGGGGAGACCGCGCGCGGCTTCCCGGAGGAGTTCGGCGGGGCCGGGCAGGTCGGCGGCGCCATCGCCGGGTTCGAGACGCTGGCCTTCGGCGATTTGTCGCTGCTGGTCAAGTGCGGCGTCCAGTTCGGCCTCTTCGGCGGCGCGGTCCTGCATCTCGGCACGCGCAAGCACCACGAGGCCTACCTGAGCGACATCACGTCGCTGCGGCTTCCCGGCTGCTTTGCGATGACCGAGACCGGCCACGGCTCCAACGTCCAGCAGCTCGGCACGACCGCGACCTACGACCCGGCCACCGGCGAGTTCGTCATCGCGACGCCCGACGACGCCGCGCGCAAGGACTACATCGGCAACGCAGCGCGTGACGGCCGCATGGCCGCGGTCTTCGCCCAGCTGATCGTCGGCGGCCAGGAGCGCGGCGTCCACGCGCTGCTCGTGCCGCTGCGCGATGACGACAACAACGTCCTGCCCGGCATCCGGATCGAGGACTGCGGCGCCAAGCTCGGCCTCGACGGCGTCGACAACGGGCGGATCTGGTTCGACGAGGTGCGCGTGCCGCGCGACAACCTCCTCGACCGCTACGCGACGGTCAGCGAGGACGGCGTCTACGAGAGCGCGATCGAGAACCCCACCAAGCGGTTCTTCACCATGTTGGGCACGCTGATCCAGGGACGCGTGTCGGTCTGCGGCGCGTCGATCAACGCGACCAAGGTCGCCCTGGCGATCGCGATCCGCCACGCCGAGTCGCGGCGCCAGTTCGGCCCGCCCGGTGAGGACGAGGTCGTGCTGCTGGACTACCGCACCCATCAGCGCCGGCTACTGCCCGCGCTGGCCAAGGTGTATGCCTTGCACTTCGCCCAGGAGGAGGTCGTCGCGCGGCTGCATCACGTCTTCACCGCCGACGCCGAGCTCGACCGCGAGCGTCGCGAGCTCGAGACGCTCGCCGCCGGGCTCAAGGCTGTCGCGACCTGGCACGCGACCGCGACGATCCAGGAGTGCCGCGAGGCCTGCGGTGGCATGGGCTACCTGAAGGGCAACCGCTTCGCCGCGCTCAAGGCCGACACCGACGTCTTCACGACGTTCGAGGGCGACAACACCGTGTTGCTCCAGCTCGCGGCCAAGAACCTGCTGACCGACTTCCGCGACCAGCTCGGCGAGCTCGACCCGCTCGGGACCGCCGGCTTCTTCGCCGGCCAGGTCTTCGAGACCGTCGCCGAGCGCAGCGCGATGCGCGAGGTGCTCACGCGCCTGGCCGATGACCTGCTGCCCGGCCGCGACGACCAGGCCGATCTCGCCAGCCGCGACGTCCAGCTGGAGCTGCTGCGCTGGCGCGCCGGCCACATCCGCTCGGGCGTCGCGCGCCGGCTGAAGGGCGGCATCGACGGCGGCCGCGAGCCGTTCGCCGTCCTGATCGACTGCCAGGACCACCTCATCGCGGCGGCCCGCGCCTACGTCGACTGCTTCGTCCTGGAGCGCTTCGCGGCTGCCGTCGAGCGCTGCGCGGACCCGGGCTCGCGCGTCCTGCTCGACCGCCTGTGCGACCTGTACGCCTTGAGCACGATCGAGGCCGACCGCGGCTGGTTCCAGGAGCACGGGCGCCTCTCCTCGACGCGCTCCAAGGCCGTCATCAAGGCGGTCAACACGCTCTGCGCGACGCTGCGGCCGCACGCGACCGAGCTGGTCGAGGCATTCGGGGTGCCGGAGACGTCGTCCGGCGACCGGGCCCCCGCGAACGCCGCGGAACGCCACCCGCCAGGTCGTCGCGGCGACGCGGCGCGTTAGGAGGCCACGGTGAGTGCCAAGCGCCGGCGGTACACGATCCACCCGATCAGCCCGGCGGGCAGCATCAGCCAGTAGGAGACCAGCCGGTAGGCGAGCGTCGCGACTGCCGCGTCGCCACCGTGGACGCCGGCGAGCGCCAGCGTTGCCGTCAGCCCCGCCTCGACGACGCCGATGCCGCCCGGCGTCAGCGGGATCTGGGCCAGCAGCTGCGCGGCGACGTAGGCCAGCAGGACCAGCGAGAAGCGCGGGCTCGCGCCGACCGCGGTGATCGCCGTCACGAGCGCCAGCAGGTCGAACAGCCAGCGCCCGACCGCGGCGCCGCAGGCGACCAGCAGACGGTCACCGAGGCGCTCGCTCACCTCGTCGCGCTGGACGACGAGGCGGTCGGGCAGCGTCGGCGACAGCGCTCGGTCGCCCGGCAGCCGCTCGCTGACCCGGACCGCGAACCGCCCGACCCAGCGCAGGGTGCGTTCGCTGCGCGCCGCCGCGAGGCCCACGCCGAGCATCGCGACGAAGAGGCCGAGGCCGAGCACGCCCGTCTCGAACAGCGTCTCGGGGACGCGCAGCCCGAAGACGATCGCCGGCAGCGCCAGGACCGGAAGGACGCACAGCCCCGCGATCTGCAGGACGGTCGCGGCCGCCAGCCCTGTCGCGATCGACGCGCGCGGCACGTCGGACGTGTTGAGCATGTTGTACTGCGTGGCCGCCGCGGTGGCGGCGCCGCCCGGGATCACGCGCCCCAGCGCGCCGCCGGCCAGCTGCGACGTCGCGACGCCCAGTCGGTCGCGTGTGCCGATCGACAGCGCCTGCAGCTCCCACAGACACCAGCAGGACGCGGCCTCGGCCAGCACCATCGCGACCAGCCACCACGGCTTCAGCGTGATGACCTTGTCGAAGGCACCGAGAACCTCGCCGATCGCGGGAGCGACGCCGTAGAGGACCAGGGCGGTGAGGGCCAGCGCCGCCGCGCGCCGTGCCAGGGACGGCATCACTCGCTCACCCTAGAGGCAGCAGCGGCGCTCAGACCGCGATCGCGGCGGGCGTCCAGCCGGCGGCACCGGGCAGGCGCGGCACCAGGACGCACTGAAACGCCCCGCAGTCGACGCGCACGGCGGCGCCGGCACTGAGACCACCCGGCGCAGTCGTGTGCTCGGGGCGCAGCGGGTGGAGCCCGAGCTGGGCGTGTCCGCGCCTGGACGCGGCGGCGCAGAGGGCGCGCTCGGCGTGATCCTGGCTCAGGCGCCAACCGGCGGCGACGAGGGCTGCGCCATGCCAAAGCTCCCAGCGCCAGCGGCGCAGCCCGACCCGGTTGGGGGGCAGCGGGTGAAGGGCGTAGGCGAAGTGTGGGCCGTCATCGCGCAGCGGCACTCCTCCAAGCTAGCGCGCCTGCGGCCGATAGAGGGGAGGTGGGGGAACGTTCACGCAGCTTCGTCGTGCCGCTCGCGGTGCTCCTCGTCCTGTCGCTCGGCGGCTTCGTGCTGCGGATGCACAGCCGGGCGCAGGCCACGATCGGCGGCCGTGCCGTCGGGCAGGTCAGCGCGCAGGAGCGCGCGGCGACGTTCACCTTCGACCCCGGCGTGCCGGCCGCCGATCGCGACGCGTTTCTCAACGCGGTCTCGCACGCGCGGCCTGAGGCGCAGGCGCTCATCGCCGTGGTCGACGGCCTGGTCGACGTCCACATCGGGGTGACCGACGCGGGAACGGTCGGCGTGACGCAGTCGGTCGGCGATCGCTACGACGTGACCGTCAACCTCGGCGTGGTCTCGCGCCGCTACGGGCAGCGCGGCATCGACCGCGACGTCCTGCACGAGCTCGGCCATGTCGTGGACTTCGCGCTCGTGCCGCCGCAGGTCAACAGCCGGCTCGACGCGGAGATCCCCCGTGGCTACGGCTGTGACAGCCAGAACTCGGGCGGCTGCGCGAGCGCGACCGAGCGCTTCGCCGAGAGCTTCGCCAAGTGGGCGACGGGCGACATCGGCGTCGACCTCTACCTGGGTTACAAGGTCCCCCCGCCCGACGACCTCGCCGGCTGGGGCGCGCCGCTATCGGCGCTGGCCGCGGCGGGCTCCTGAGTCACCGAAGGCGCGCGTAGACGGCGGTGTCGCCGCGTAGGCCGGGCTTGACGTAGGCGTTGCGCCGCACGCCCTCCAGGACATACCCGCAGCGCTCGGCGACGCGCGTGGAGGCGATGTTGGCGACCTCGATGAGCAGCGTCAGGCGCTCGAGCTCCTGCTCGTCGAAGGCCCAGCGGGTCAGCGCGGTCACCGCCGCGGTCGCCACGCCCCGGCCACGGGCGGCCGGGGTGACGGTGTAGCCGAGCTCGGCCTCGCCGGCCTCGCGCTCGATCGCCACCGCCAGGGCCAGTCCCAAGAACGTCTCGTCGCCGTCCTCGATCGCGAACGCCTCGCGCGTCCCGTCGCGGCGCCCCTCCTCGTAGCGGGCCAGCCACGTCTGCGGAAACGTGCGCTGCGGCGGGTCCGGGAAGCGCGTGTAGCGCCGCACGTCGGGATCCTGGGCCAGCGCGGCGAAGTCGTCGAGGTGCGCGGCGGTGAACGGAACGAGGTGGACGTCAGGGTCGATCTGACGATCCTAGGACGACGACGGTCGCCGGCATGGAGCGCCGGCGACCGCGTCCTTCCCAGTCCCTCACCTGGAGGGAGCGTCGATGCCCTAGGACTGGACCTTGGCGTCCGCGGGCGCCTGCTGGGCATCCTCGGAGCGCGACTCCTGCGGCTTCGGGGCCTTGCGGACGACCTTCTCGCACGAGCCGTTGGGGTTGGCGGCCGTGGCGTCGGTGATCACGTCGACCGTGTCGAGCAGCGCGACGTCGTTGCCGTCGCCGCAGGTGATCTTGTCGACCTCACCGTCGCGGGTGTGGAACGTGTCGTTGCCGGGGCCGCCGTCGAGCGTGTCGCCGGCCGTGTCGACCTCGCCGTTGGGGCCGGGGTGGACGTCGCCGCGGGCCAGCGCCCACAGGTTGTCGTTGCCGTCGCCGCCGGTGGACGTGTCGTTGCCGAGGTTGGCGTAGATGGTGTCGTTGCCGGCGCCGCCGTCCTGGACGTCGTCGCCGGTGCCGCCGGCCATGCGGTCGTTGCCGTTCTCGCCGGCCGAGTTGTCGTTGCCGCTGCCGCCGTAGATGCGGTCGCGGGAGTCGCCGCCCTTGAGCGTGTCGTTGCCCGCGCCGCCGAAGATGCGGTCGAAGGAGGTCAGATCGCCCGTGCCGTTGGCGTCGCCGGTGATGGTGTCGTCGCCCGCGCCGCCGTTGAGCCAGTCGTTGCCCTGGACGCCGGCGATCGTGTCGTTGCCTGCCCCGCCGAAGATCCGGTCGTTGCCCGGACCGCCGTTGAGCTGGTCGTCGCCGCCACGCCCGAAGATGTGGTCGTTGCCGCCGTTGCCGTTGATGACGTCGGTGACATTGGTGCCGCGCAGATGCTCGTTGCCGTCCCCGCCGTTGATGGTGGCTGCCAGCGCCGTGCCGGCGGGCACGATGGCCAGCGCCGCGGTGGCGCCGATGATGGACTTGCGAAGTTGCATGTGACGTCGTCCTCCCAGTTGTTGCTTCCCTTGGAGCGGAGGTTCACCGTTTGCGAGGCGCTTCCCAGCCACCTCTCACCGAGTCCTCATGCTCTGTGAGGACTTCATGAGAGGCTTCGCGCACGCGATGACCAGCCGGGAACCTGCGTCATCCTCATGTCCATGCCCCGCATCGCCCTGTCCGTGCTGCTGATCTCGCTGCTGCTGACCGCTCTGGCGGGTGTGGCGACGGCCGCGGTCATCACCGGCACCCGTCAGGCCGACCAGCTCTCCGGTGGCCCGGGCGCCGACGTGATCAACGGGCGTGGGGGCGACGACACCATCTTCGGCCGCGGTGGCAACGACCGCCTCAACGGCGGCGCGGGCGACGACACGATCGCCGGCGACGCGGGCAACGACATCATCCGGGGCGGGCCGGGCAACGACTACCTGCTCGGCGGCGCGGGCAACGACCGCATCTTCGGCGGGCCGGGTCAGGATCAGATCTTCGGCGGCAACGGCAAGGACATCATCAACGTGCGCGACGGTGAGGTCGACACGGTGCACTGCGGGGCGGGGCGCGACACGGTGATCGCCGATGCGATTGACGTGGTGGGCCGCGACTGCGAGGTCATCCGCCTTGGCTGAGCCGGCCCCCGCGGGGCCCGTCGTCCTCTTGGTTGACGACGACCCCGCAATCCGGCGCGCGGTGAGCGCCGGGCTGGAGCTGGAGGGCTTTACGGTGGTGTCCGCCTCCGGTGGGCGAGCGGCCTTGGAGGCCGCGGCGCGGATCGCGCCGGCGGTGGTCCTGCTCGACCTGAGCATGCCCGACCTCGACGGGCTGGAGGTGCTGGAGCGGCTGCGCGCGGGCGGCGACCAGGTTCCGGTCTGCGTGCTGTCGGCACGTGACGAGGTCGACGATCGCGTCGCCGGGCTGCAGGCGGGTGCCGACGACTATGTCGTCAAGCCGTTCGCGCTGGAGGAGGTTGTCGCGCGGCTGCACGCGCTGCTGCGCCGTCGGCCGGCGGGCGCCGACGAGGTGCTGACCGTCGGTGACCTGCGCTTGGACCCGCGCTCGCGGGTCGCCCGTCGCGGCGAGCGCGAGCTGGACCTCACGCGCCGCGAGTTCGAGCTGCTGCAGCTGTTGATGCGCAACCCGGGGGAGATCATCGACCGCGCGCGTCTGCACGAGGAGGTCTGGGGCTACAGCTTCGACCCCGGGACCAACGTCGCCGACGTCTTCGTCGGCTACGTGCGGCGCAAGCTCGAGCAGGACGGCGAGCCGCGGGTGCTGCACACGGTGCGCGGCGTCGGCTTCGTCCTGCGAGCCTGAGGGGCGATGCGCAGCCTTCGTGGTCGCCTCACGCTCGGTGTCCTGCTCCTGCTCGCGGCGGTGTTGGTCGCCGCCGGCGCCGCCGCGTTTCACGAGATCGACGCCTCGGAGCGGGCCGCGCTCGACGATCGGCTCAAGCGCACCGCGGAGCTGACGCGACCGACGGCGGTGGCCGCGGTCCAGCAGGAGGTTCCCGCCGACGACCCGCGCCTGGACGCGGTGCTGCGCGCGACCGGCAGCTCGCTGCTCGTCCGGCTCGGGCGGGTCACGCTCGTCCACGCCGGGCCGACGCCGCCGACCCACGGTGCCTTGCCCGGCGGCCTTTCGACCTTCAGCAGCGACGGCCGCCGCTACCGCGCTTACGTCACGACGCTGAGCGATCCGGATCTCGGAGGGCGCGCGCGGCTGGAGGTCGTCTCCAGCCTGCGGGGGTTGGAGGATCGCGTCGACGAGCTGGAGCGTCGGGTCGCGCTGATCGGGCTCGCCGGGCTGCTGGTCGTCGGGATCGCCGTGTGGCTGATCGCGTCGGTCGTGCTGCGCCCGTTGCGACGACTGCGGATGGTGACCGCCTCGATCGCCGACGACGAGGACCTCGATCGCCGCGTGCCCGCTGATCACGGGCCGGCGGAGCTGCGCTCGGTGGCGCGCTCGTTCAACGCGATGCTCGCGCGGCTGGGCCGCAGTGCGGCCGATCGCGAGCGTGCGCTGGCCGCCACCCGGCGCTTCGCCGCCGACGCCGGCCACGAGCTGCGCACGCCGCTGACCAGCGTGCAGGCGACGCTGTCGACGCTGCGCCGCCATCCGGATGTTGATGTTGTACGCCGCGAGGCGCTGCTCGACGACGCGCTCACCCAGCAGCGCCGCCTGGTGGATCTCATCGACGGGCTGCAGGCACTGGCCCGCGGCGACGCGGGGCCGCTGCAGCACGAGCCTGTGGATCTGACGGAGCTCGTCGACGAGGTCGTCACCGCGGCGGCCGCGCGCCGGCCGGAGATCGCGCTCGCCGCCGAGCTGCCCGAGGCGCCCGTTGTCGTCGAAGGCTGGGAGCCAGGGCTGCGGTTGGTGGTCGAGAACCTCGTCACCAACGCGATCCGCCACGGCGGCGCCCACATCCGCGTCACGCTGCACGCCACCGGACCGGTCCTCTCCGTGGACGACGACGGCCCCGGCGTTCCCGATGATGAGCGTGAGCGGATCTTCGCGCCCTTCGCGCGCATCGACGGGGCCGAGACCCCAGGCTCAGGCCTCGGCCTCGCGCTCGTCGCCCAACAGGCCGGCCACCACGGCGCCCACGTCGAGGTCACCACCGCTCCGACCCTCGGCGGCGCGCGCTTCACCGTGCGCTTCTAAGCCTCCGGGGGTTGGAGCTGTGGAGCGAGACTCAATTGCTGTTCGGGGTCCAGGCGGTCGCACGGGTGGAGCCGATCGTGGTGGCCGACGCGGTAGTTGAGACTCAACCCTGGGTCGCGGCGGCGAGCGGCCACTCGAGCCCGAGATCGAGGACGCGACGCTGGGTCCCGATCTCGAGGATGGGCGGGGCCACGCGCATCGCCGGGCCGGAGGCTGCCTGGTGCAGCCACTCTGCGATGAGGCCGAGCGCGAGGTCCTGCGCCTCGGAGCCGTCGGCTCGCGAGCGGGTGCTGAACAGCGGCTCAGCCACGACACGCGGGGCGTTGCGGCCACGGCCGGCGGTCGCGCCGTAAGGCAGCGGGAGCAGGACCGCGGCGAGAAGGTCAGGCGCGAGCTTGGCCGGCCATCCGGCCGTGGTGTAGCGGCGGCCCTGGGCGCGCCAGATGACTTCGCGGTCCGAGCGCCAGCGGCGGTAGCCGGCGGGGTTGCTGACCTGCACGACGAGCTGCACATCGACGGGCCGCGCCTCGGGAGCGCTCGCCAGGCGGGTGACCTGGGCCAGCGCCTCGGCGGCGCGGGCGACGTCCGGCGAGCGGTCGGGTTCGGCGGCTATGCGGATGGCGCCCGCGGCGTCGCGGCGCAGCTTCAGCGGGGCGAGACGAGGAGGGCGCTTGTCCGGCATATCGGTCGATGATTCCCTGAGTCCTGAGCGGCGTGCGGATCAGTCCTGCTTGAGGACGTGTAGTGCTGAGCGTAGCTCGTCCCGATTTCCATAGGGGCGACCGCTAACCGAGATATTCGCTGACGAGGTACCGGAACGCGGCATCGAAGCGATCGTCGGTCGGGGCCCAGTCGCCGAACTCTCGCCCCGAGCCCTGCTCATCGAACACGACCACGACGTCGATCTCGTCGTCGAGCTGGACGGCGATCCCGATCCCGTCGTGCTCGAAGGCGATGACAACGTCCTGGGGCTGCGTGAACCTGAGCACGAAGACCACCGTCGCCCCATGCCGCTCGATCTCGGCAAGCAACTTCGAGACGAACGCGAGCGCCCTCGCATCAAGTCGTTCGCAAGCATCTGCCTTGCTCTCCTCGCCCCAGTAAACGTCGGGCGTGTTGAGCCAGATGGGGACGGAGCCCTCTGATCCGGTCACATGGCCGATGCTACTTCCGCGGCACAGCCTTGCCTCGGTCAACTTCGACCAAGTCATAGCTCTTGTGAGTCAGCTACCGCCAGTTCGAGCGGGCAGATGCGGATCAGGTGATCTTGTCGAGCGGTGCGCCGGGTGCACGGAACGGTTGCTGGGCGGAGGGTTGCGGCACGTTCGAGGACGTCAGCGGAGACGTCGAGTTGGACGACCGTGGCGAGAACGGCACGGGCTCGGCGCTCGGTCGCTGCGGAGGGAGCGGCCACCGCCACGGCACGCAGAACCTCGGTATGGGCGAGCGTGCTCGTGACGAGCAACTGCCAGTTCTCATCGAGGATCGCGGTGCGTAGGGCGAGCGTCTCTGGCTCGGGTACGACGAGCTTGACGAGCGCTGATGAATCCAGGTACGCCGCGCGCAGCGGGGCGGCCGGTGAGGTCACCTATCCGGCTGCTGCGTGGGGGTCCTGCTGGGCGTGAGGTGCTTCGCCTCGGAGTCGTTCCAGCGCGTCGCTTGCTGGGGTCTGCTTGCCATCGCGGTCGATGGCCACGGCGAGCAGCGCCTGAGCGTTCGGCGCGGGGGGAGTAGGAGCGTCGGTGGCCGGGGCCATGAACTCAGGATAGGCGTGAACGCCGGTCGCGTCGACCGAAATGGCTCATACCCGAGGCTAGGAGGACATTGGTGCCGCGAGGCGGGTGGGTGTTGCGCGGCCGCGGAGGGTCTCGGTGGCGCCGAGGGTCCAGTGGCTCGCCTCGTCCTCGGTCGCCCGCGACAGCGCTGCCTCGGACGCGAGGACGCGGCCCTCGTGTTGCTTGGCCAGCTCGGTCAGCCGTGAGGCTTCGTTGACCGGGTCGCCGATGACGGTGTACTCGAAGCGCTGCTGGGCTCCGATGTTGCCGGCGACCGCGGTCCCGGCCGAAACGCCGATGCCGACGTCGCACTGCGGCACCTCGGCAGCGAGACGCTCACGTAGGAGTCGTGCTGCCCGCAGTGCGCCGCCCGCGGGATCGTCGTGGGGCAGTGGGGCGCCGAAGACGCAGAGTGCCGCGTCACCGACGAACTTGTTGACCGACCCGCCCTCGCCATCGACGACGTCGACCACCACACCGAAGAAGTCGTTCAACAACTCCACGACCTCGGTCGGCGGCCGCTGATGGGCCAGCTCGGTCGAGCCGACCAAGTCGATGAACAACACGGCGACCTCTAGCTCCTCGCCGCCGAGCGTGATCCCGCGCTCCAGGGCCTGGCGCGCGACGTCCTCGCCGACCTGGCGGCCGAACAGATCCCGCAGTCGCTCCCGCTCGCGGAGTCCGTCGACCATGCGGTTGAACCCGGCCTGCAGCAGCCCGAGCTCGCTGCCGTCATAGACGTCGACCTCGGCGCCGTCCTCGCCGCGCTGGACCTGACGCACCGCCCGGCGCACGGCGTTGAGCGGATCGGCGAGCGAGCGGGCCGTCAGCACCGTCGCAGCGAGGCCGATGATCAGCGCGACGCCACCGAGCGTCACGGCCGTCGTCGCGACGCGCTCCGATGACGCGTCGATCGTCCCGGCAAGCTCGCCGATGCCGACGAGCGTCAGCCCGACCACCGGCACGCCGGTTCCCAGCGCCCACGTCAGCAGGATCCTCGTGGTGATGCCCGGCAGGGCCGGATCTTCGGGCACCTGATCGGCCAGCGCGCGGGCCGCCACAGGACGCAGCACGCGCTGGGCCAGCAGATAGGCGACCGCACACGTTCCCGCACCCGCCAGGCCGACGGCGATCGCGACGATCAGCGCCAGGTCGTGGCTGTAGCGGTAGTTGAGGATCGTGAACACGATGGCGCCCAGGGTCCACAGGACGCCATGCGCGATCAGCTCGCGCGCGGGGGTGAGCAAGACGACTCGCTGCTCCTCCTCGGTCGGCGGGCGGTCGGCGCGCAGCCATGCTGCGACCGGGCGCAGCAGCCACAGCACCCACAGGATCCCCGCCGGCACCGCGAAGACGAGGTAGCCCGCGAGCCACATCACGTTGACACGCCGCACGTGCGCGGAGTTCGCGACGTCCGGGAGCGGCAGCGCGAAGACGATCAGCGAGAAGACGATGAACGCGCCGATGACGTTCGCGCCGATCATCAGCACCGCGTAGGGAAGGGCGAGCCGGCGTTCCAGATCAGACGGGGTGCCGGGCATCGGCACCGGAACCTACTTTGTGGCGCACGCGGATCGGTCGCCGACGGCTCGTTCGTCGCGACATCCCTGTTCATTCAGCGACATCGCCGCGCCTCCGGGTCGCGGCGTGGTGCCGCGACCCGGTCTCGGTTTGGTGTCGCGACCGTCAGCTTGCGCATGCGACGGTGTACGCGGCGATGACGCGGTCGAGCTCTGCGGCAGCGTTACGGTCGGCAGTGATCTCGGCCATCACGTCGGGCGGGATCGGCTCGCCGTCCTCGACGCTGTCGAGACGGTCGCGGTTGGTCGCCGCGAGGTCCACGCGACCGCGGGCGAGCTGCTTGATCAGATCCTCGGTGACCGGGATCTTGAACGTGTCGGCCTTGGGGGCCTTGGCGTCGGGAGCCCACCCGACGACGGTGATCAGGACGATCGCGTCCTGGAAGCGCATCGCCAGCTCGTACTGGGCGTCGATGCTGAGATCGAGATAGTCGGCAAACAGCTCGTGCTCGAACATCAGGATCTTCTTGGCCTCCAGACGCAAGACGTCAGCCGTGGTGCGGTCGACGACCAGCATCACACGGGCGCGGGTACGCTGCGGGGTACTCATGGGAGTTCTGTGCTCCTTGGGTCATGCCCCCGGGCCGTTCCTGCGGTCGCGGGGGTCATTCTTTGATTGTCGGCAGACCCTATCGCGTGGGACGGACGTAATGGTCAGCTACGCAGACTCGTCGCAGGCCGTTACAGTTTCGTTGCAAAGCGACAACACCAACAACTCGGGAACGCCTGCCGGGACGGGTGGCGGACTGCCCGAGACCAGCGTCGTGGGGCGTTGGTCTCGGGGCTGGCCTGGTCTGTTGCGAACGCCTGGGTGGCGCGGTTGTTGGTGGCGTTCCGTTCAGACGTGGTCTGGGTGCCAGCGTGGTCCGATTTCACCGAGGGGAGTGAGCGGGGTCGGCTGCTCGTGCGTTGGCTCGTCGTCCGTCTTGGTTTGGGCCGGCGATTCGTGTTGTGCTTCAGGGACGGATGGCACCCTGACGTTGGATCTCAATGTTTAGGTGCCGTCCGTCCCGGCAGGGTGGATCTGTGGCGTCTGGCCCCTGATATGCGAGGGGCAGATGACACGGACGGCGCCCATCCAGTTACCCCGTACCACGACCCCAGAAGCCCGACTAGGCTCCGACCATGGCCACCATCATCCCCACCTTCCGCTACGACGACCCCCGCGCCGCGATCACGTTCCTCAAGGATGCGTTCGGCTTCGAGGAGCACGCGGTCTACGAGCAGGACGGCGTCGTCGGGCACGCCGAGCTGAAGCTCGGCGACTCCTACATCATGCTCGGCGCCCAGCGCGACGACGACCTCGCCTACGGCGGCTCCACGACCTACGTGGTCATCGACGACCCTGATGCCCACCACGCCCGCGCCGTCGCGGCCGGCGCCGAGATCGTGCGACCGCTCACCGACCAGGACTACGGCTCCCGCGAGTACGCCGCCAAGGACCCAGGTGGCAACGTCTGGTCGTTCGGGACCTACCTGCCGTCCTGACAAGGAGTACGGGTACCCGTACTTGTGAGAACGCGACCAAGTGCGGTACCTTCCCCAGCGGCCTTCGCGGGCCTTTGTATGCGCGACGTTGTCTGACAGCCCTCTCGAGCACGACCGACCGGCACCCAATGCCAGGTCGGTTGCCTGCCGCTGTCTCATGACCTCGTCTTCGCCTCCCCAAGGAGCACCGCATGCCGTCGACCCTTCTCGACGCCCGCAGCATCACCCGCCATCACGGCGCGCGCACCATCCTGCAGGACGTCGACGTCCGCGTCGACGCGACCACGCGCCTGGCGCTCATCGGCCCCAACGGCTCGGGCAAGTCCACGCTCTTGCGCGCGCTGGCCGGGATCGAGCCGCTCGACGGCGGGACCGTGCAGCGCTTCGGCACCGTCGGCTACCTGCCACAGCTCGCCGATCATCGTGGCACGGCGACCGTGCGCGCGACGATCCTCGAGCGCCTCGGCGTCGCGGGCGCGGCACGCGTTCTCGATCGCCTGCAGGCACGGCTCGCCGGCGGCGACCTCGATGCGGTCGGTCCGCATGCCGCCGCGCTGGAGCGCTGGCTGGCTCTGGGTGGCGCCGACGCCGAAGCGCGGGTCGCCCAGGCGGCCGACGAGCTCGGCCTCTCGAACGCGTTGCTCGACCGCCCGCTGGCGACGCTCTCGGGCGGTCAGGCGGCGCGCGCCGGGCTCGCGGTCCTGCGCGCCGCGCGCTTTGACGTCATCGCGCTCGACGAGCCGACCAACCATCTCGACGACGACGGCCTGGAGCGGCTGCGGCTGCTGCTGGCGTCCTCGCCCGGTGGCTTCGTGCTGGTCTCCCACGACCGCGCGCTCCTGGAGTCCTCGGCCGAGACGCTGCTGGAGCTCGACGGCCGCACGGGGGAGGCCACCTATTACGCGGGCGGCTGGGCGACCTATGAGCACGAGCGCGACGCCGCACATGCCCGCGCGGTGGCCGAGCACGAACAGGCGGTGGCCCAAAGAGCGCAGCTCACCGCCGCGGCAACCGAGACGCGCGCACGTGCCCAGTCGGCGATCAACAAGGCCCATCACGGCGGTCCTGACGGCGACAAGCACGTCGCCGAGTGGGTGCGGTCACGCGCGCAGGGGATGCAGCGGCGCGCTCGGCGTGTCGAGACGCGGCTGGAGCGCATCGACGTCCCGGATCGCCCGTGGAAGGACCCGCCGCTGAAGCTCGAACTGACCGCCGCAGAGCGCTGTGGCGGGCCGATCGTCGCGCTGGATGGCGCGGTCCTGACGCGCGGCGACACGTTCTCCATCGGCCCACTCGACCTGGCCGTCGGCTACGGCGACCGCATCCTGCTGCGCGGCGCCAACGGCGCGGGCAAGTCGACCATGTTGGCTGCCCTGGAGGGGACGCTGGCGCCGGAGCGCGGGACCCGCACGGCCGCGCCCACCGCCGTGATCGCACGGCTCGGCCAGGCCCGCGACCAGCTCGCGCCCGACGCGCCGCTCAGCGCCGGCGTCCGGGCACTGACCGGCCTCGACGAGTCCGGCGCACGCACGGCGCTGGCGGCCTTCGGCCTCGGCACCGACCAGGCGTGCCGCCGGGCGGCGACGCTGTCACCCGGTGAGCGCACGCGCGCCGAGCTGGCGGTCCTGGCCCATCGCCGTGCGGCCTGCCTGTTGCTCGACGAGCCGACCAACCACCTCGACATCGCGTCGCTGGAGCTGCTGGAGCGCGCGCTGCGCGGCTGGCCGGGCGCGCTGGTCGTGGCCACGCACGACGTCGCGCTGCGTGAGGCGCTCAGACTCACCACGGAGGTGGCGCTCTGAACGTGCTCATGATTGCCGCACGCTCGGTCCGAGAACTTGAGCTACGCGCAATTCTCGCTCGGCCTGAATCTGGCGGTTAACCGGGCGATCAGCATCGATTTCAATCAGTGAATCAAGAGACGACCTACATCTTTGGGTCATGTGGCAAGGCCTTCTGGGGGGAACGCCCGTTTCGCTGCTTCCCTGTGGCTGCAAGGTTTGTGCTCGACGACTGGAGCATGGGACATCACCTGAGGAGCCGCTCCATCGTCCGGTGCGTTGAAGTCTTTGCACACGTTCCCGTACCTCACTACTTAAAATCGGCCAGACTACTCCCGAGGTCTCGGACAGCCCTAGAAGCTGCCCACAGCCTCTGTGTAAATCTACTTGTGGCCGGAGATGTCGTACATGCGCCTGATGCCATTTTTGCCACTGCTGCCCGCAGCGCCGATGGTCGCCGCGATCAACCTTTACGGCTTCATCATCGTGCTCCTGATGCTGAGCCCGGCGTGGATGTGGGCTATGAGCGCGTCTGTCTTGTCCATCCGTCGCAGCTGGCGAACTGATCGGCAGCAGCGGGAGGTTGTCATGCTCCGACATCGGCGAATCGGCCAGGGGCTCATTGCGGTCACCCTCGTCGGGCTGGTCTTACTCGTTACCGCCAGGTAGCTAGCTACCGTCGACCCCCGTCAGTCCTCCGGCATGTGCCCGACGAAGACCGCGACCTGCGCGTTGTGCAGCACGTGCTGGCTGACCGACCCGAACATCGAGCCGATGCGTCCCAGCCCGCGCGCGCCGAGGACGACGGCATCGTGGTTGCCGGTGATGACCTGCGCGACGATCTCGGGTCCTGCGTGGCCGCGGCGCTGGACCGAGTCGACGGGCTGGTCGTCGGGCACCGCGTCGAGCGCGGCACGCATCGTGCGCTCGGCGCTGTTGTCGGCGTCGCGCTGCAAGGCGATGGGGTCGACGCCGGCACCGTAGGCCAGCGCGGCGCTCTCGTTGACGTTGGGGATCACCGTCAGGATCGTCAACCGCGAGCGGTCGCGCTCGCTGAGGGCAATCGCCATCGTCAGTGCGAGGTCGGAGTGGCGCGAGCCGTCGATGGCGACGAGCACGCGGTGGAAGGACGGACGGTCGGGCATGTCTCTCAGTGTGCCGAACCGGCGAAGGCGTGCCGCGCCACTAGGCTTGGCGGCGGTGGACGAGCGCGACAGCACGCGGGACGGCAACGCGCGCGACGCGAGCTTGACGAGCGTCTTCGCGGCGCTGGCGGCCAACACGGCGATCGCGATCGCCAAGGGCGTCGCCGCCGCGCTGACCGGCTCGGCGGCGCTGTTCGCCGAGACGCTCCACACCGTCGCCGACGCCGGCAACGAGGTCTTCCTCTACATCGCGATCCGCCGCAGCGAGCGCGCCCCCGACCCGAGCCACCCGCTCGGCTACGGCCCGGAGCGCTGGTACTGGGCGCTGCTGGCCGCGGTCGGGATGTTCGTCGTCGGCGGTGCGGTCTCGGTGTGGGAGGGCATCAACGCGCTCGTCCATCCACGGGAGCTGGAGGCGTTCTGGGTCGGCGTCGCGGTGTTGGTGATCGCCATCGTCCTGGACGGCATCAGCCGCACGGTCGCGGTCCGCGAGCTGCGCGGCCGGGCGACGCGTGCCGGCGTGCCGATGCGCCAGTACCTCAACGAGAGCAACGACCCGACGGTCACGACCGTCTACCTGGAAGACACGATCGATGTCCTCGGCGCTTCGCTGGCATTGGCCGCGTTGGTGCTGCACAAGGTCACCGGCATCGAGATCTTCGACCCGATCGCCACGCTGATCATCGGCGGCCTGCTGACCTACGTCGCGATCAAGCTCACCAGCCGCAACCGCGAGCTGCTGACCAACCAGGCCGTCGCGCCACGCCACCTCGACGCGCTGCGCGAGCGCCTGACCGCCCAGCCCGGCATCCAGGCCGTCCACGACATCGAGGCCGTGCACCTCGGTCCCGCGAGCATCATGGCCGCCGCCGAGGTCGAGGTCCGCGACGGCATGACGTCCACCGACGTCGCCGTCACCCTGGAGGTCGTCCGCGACACCATGTGCTCGACAGTCCCGGCGATCACCCGGCTCTACCTCACGCCGGTCCCGCCGGAGCGGCCGACAGACGTCTAACGCGGGTGCAATCCGCCGTCGAGCGAGATGACCTTGCTGGTGAGGTACTCGTTGCGCAGCATCGCAAGCGCCATGTCGGCGACCTCGGCAGGGCGGCCGAGGCGGCCGACCGGGACGACGCCGGAGAGGTAGCCGGGGTCGTCGGGGAGCATGTCGGTGGACTCGATCAGCGCGGGCGCGATCGCGTTGACCGTGATGCCGGCCGCCGCGACGCGGGAGGCGAGGTGGTGGGTCAGGCCGTGCAGGCCGGCCTTGGACGCGGCGTAGTGCGGCCCGACGATGCCGCCGGTGAACGCGGCGACCGAGGAGACGAAGAGGATGCGGCCGAAGCCACGGTCGAGCATCGACGGCAGCACGCGGCGCGCCAACAGGTAGGGCGCGCGCAAGTTGATGGCCATGGTCTCGTCCCAGGCGCCCGCGTCGACCTCGTCGAAGGTGGCCTTGTGGGCAAGGCCGTGGTTGGCGACCAGGACGTCGACGCGCCCCAGCTCCTGCTCGACGGCGTCGACGAGGAGATCCGAGGCGCGGGGGACGAGCAGGTCGGCCGGGATCGCGACCGCGCGCCCGCCGCCGTCGACGATCTCGGCGACGATGCGATCCGCGATCTCCACACGGTCGCGGTAGTGGACCGCCACGGCCATGCCCTCGGCCGCCAGCCGCCGGCAGAGGACCGTCCCGATCCCACCGCTGCCGCCCGTCACCACTGCCACCCGGCCCTTGAGCATCTCGCCGTCCAACCTAGCCGAGGCCCGGTGCTTCTGAGAAGCTCGGCGCATGTCCCGGATCCTCGCGGCCTGCGCCGTGCTGCTGCTCTCGCTCTTGGCCCTCGCGGCGCCCGCCTCGGCCGAGCAAGGGCTCTGGGACGGCACTAAGGGCGTGCAGCACCTGCACTTCCAGACCGACACGATCCTCGTCAAGCCGGGGCAGAACAGCATCAACAACGTGCTGGTCAAGCCGTCGCAGAAGCCGAAGGTCGACGGCTACATCGTCCGCGCGCGGCCCGACCTGACCTACGTCGATGGCACGGTGCCGCCGGTCGACGTCATCCACCTGCACCATGGCGTGTGGCTCAACGCGTCGGCCACCTCGCCGGCGTCGCCGGCCGGGGCGATCCAGCCGATCTTCTTCGGCGGCGAGGAGAAGACGGTCTTCCGCATCCCCAAGGGCTACGGCTACGCCTACAAGAAGAGCGACGTGTGGATCCTCAACGAGATGATCCACAACAACACGCCGAACACCACCAAGGTCCGGCTGGTGTGGGACCTCGACTTCATCCCCAAGAGCGCGCCGGTGGCGAAGTCCGTCACGCCGGTCATCCCGTTCTGGATGGACGTGCGCCGCGGCTGGGGCTACCCGGTCTTCGACGTCGCTCAGCGCAGCGGCGGCAGCGACGGCCAGTTCACGTTCCCCGACGACGAGGTCGTCGACCCGTACGCGGGCGGGCCGAGGCAGAACGAGTTCTCCATGCCCTACGACGGCACGGCCGTGGCCGCCGTCGGCCACCTGCACCCGGGCGGCCTGCGCGACGACATCGACATCACACGCGAGGGCGCCGGCACCAAGCGCGTCTTCACCTCCAAGGCCAAGTACCTACGACCCGGCCGGCCCCGTCTCCTGGGACGTCTCGCTGACCGCGTCCAAGCCGAAGTGGCGCGTCGCGCTGAAGGCGGGCGACACGCTCTCCATCCACTCCACCTACGACTCCCAGCAGTCCTCGTGGTACGAGAACATGGGCATCGTCTTGCTCTTCGTCGCGCCCAACGAGGCCAAGGGCCCGGACCCGTTCGTCACGCCGGTCGACCCGACGGGCGAGCTGACGCACGGCCACCTGGCCGAGAATGACCACCACGGCGGCAAGCTGGCGGTCTACCCCGACGTGCGCAAGGCGGCCGACGGCGCGACCACGACCGAGATCAAGATCAAGGACTTTCAGTTCCAGCCCGGCGACCTCGGCCAGATGTTCAGCAAGGCGCGGGTTCCGATCGTCGCGAGGGGGACGAGCCTGGAGTTCGTCAACCAGGACGACCCCAACGTCGAGTGGCACTCGATCACCACCTGCCGGGCGCCCTGCAATCGCCAGGCCGGCATCAGCTACCCGCTGGCCAACGGAGTGGCCGGCACCCAGTTCGACTCCGGCCAGCTCGGCTTCGGGCCCGTCGGCGCCTCGCCCGCGGCCCAGCGGACCACGTGGCAGACGCCGACGAACCTCTCGCAGGGCACCTACACCTACTTCTGCCGCATCCACCCGTTCATGCGCGGGGCCTTCCGGGTGGAGTGAGCGTCACGCGGCCGCGGCGGGCACCGGCTCCGGCTCGGGTGCCGGACGGGCCGCGGTCAGCTCGTAGGCCGCGGCGTCGAACTCGCGCAGCTCCTTCCAGAAGCGGAAGGTGAAGTCCGGCCAGATGGTGGTGTTCTTGCCCTCGGCGTCGATGTACCAGGAGGCGCAGCCGCCGGTGTTCCACACCGTCTTGCCCATCTTGGACTGCAGCCGGTTGTTGTAGGAGATGACGGCGTCGGGACGCACCTCGACGCGTCCGGCGTGGCGGGTCCGCATCTCCTCCAACGCCCCCAACACGTAGGTGATCTGGGCCTCGATCATGAAGACGATCGAGTTGTGGCCCAGGCCGACGTTGGGGCCGACGAGCAGGAAGAGGTTCGGGAAGCCGGCCATCGCCGTGCCGCGGTAGGCCTGCGGCGAGCGGTGCCAGACCTCCGACAGCCGCTTGCCCTCCTTCCCGGTGACGATGTTGGCCAGCGGGATGTCGGTGACGAAGAAGCCCGTGGCGAAGATGATGGTGTCGACCTCGTGCAGCGTGCCGTCGGCCGTCACGTAGCCGTTGGGGCGGATCTCGGTGATCGCGTCGGTGACGAGCTCCACGTTGTCGCGACCCAGCGCCGGGTACCACTTGTTCGACGGCAGGATCCGCTTGCAGCCGATCGTGTAGTTGGGCGTGACCTTCGCGCGCAGCTCGGGATCCGGGACCTGATCCTTGATGTGCTTGCGCGCGAGCTTCTCCACCGCCTTGAGGATCTGCGGGCGGTAGACGAGGCCGGGCACGAGCAGCTCGCGGCTGAAGTAGACGCCGGCGCGGACAAGGCGCTGCAGCGGCGGGACGGCCTTGTAGAGCGCGCGCTCGAAGCGGGTGATCGGCCGGTCGCGGTGGGGGACGACCCACGGTGGCGTGCGCTGGATGACGTCGAGCTGCGCGGCCTGCTGGGCGATCTCGGGCACGGCCTGGATCGCCGAGGCGCCGGTGCCGACAACGGCGACGCGCTTGCCGCGCAGGTCGTGGTCGTGGTTCCAGCGGGCGGTGTGGAAGATCGTGCCCTCGAAGTCCTCGATGCCGGGGAGGTCGGGGATCGACGGCTCGCTCAGCGGGCCGGGGGCGGCGACCATGACGTCGGCGGTGTAGCTGCCGGCGCTCGTCTCGATCCGCCAGAGGCTCGCGTCCTCGTCCCAGGTCGCGCCGGTGACCTCGGTGTCGAAGCGGATGCGGTCATAGAGCCCGAACTTCTCGGCGGTCGCGCGCAGGTAGTCGCGCAGCTCGGGCTGCTTGGGGTAGGTGCGCGTCCAGTTCGGGTTGGGCGCGAACGAGAAGGAGTACAGGTGCGACGGGATGTCGCACTGGCAGCCGGGATAGGTGTTGGCCCACCAGGTGCCGCCGACGTCGGCGGCGCGCTCGAAGATCAGGAAGTCGTGCTCGCCGCGCTGGACGAGCCGGATCGCGGTGCCGAGGCCGCCGAAGCCGGCGCCGAGGATCCCGACGCGCACGTGGCGCGGGGCGGTGCCGTTGGACTGCGGGGAAGAGGGGGTCATCGTCGCTCCGGAGCGTCTCGAAGGAACACGTCTGTCTCGATGGTACACTACTGTCTCTATGAGCGCTTCCGGGGAGATCCACGCGCTGCGCGTCCTGCCTCGCGGCCGCTATGCGGCACCGCGCGCGGTGGTTGCGGAGTCCCAGCGCGAGCGGCTGCTGGTCGCGATGGCCGACGCGACCGCAGCCAAGGGCTATGCCAACGTGGCGGTCGCCGACGTCATCGAGCGCGCCGGCGTCTCGCGCCGCTCGTTCTACGAGCACTTCGCCAACAAGGAGGAGTGCTTCCTGGCCGCCTATGACGCGGGCGTCGACGGGCTGCTGGGCGCCATCCGCGAGGCCGAGGAGGCCGCCGACGGGCCGCTGGAGGGCGCGCGTGCCGGCACCGAGGTCTACCTGCAGCTGCTGGCTGACAACCCCGCCTTCGCGCGAACCTTCCTGATCGAGGTGCTCGGCGCCGGGCCGGCGGCGCTGGAGCGGCGCGACGCGGTCCATCAGCGCTTCGCCGACCGGCTGGCCGAGGCGCATGCGGCGATCACGGAGCAGCTCGGCGCCGCGGCAACGCTGCCCACGCCCGCGCCCTACATCTTCCGCGCCGCCGTCGGCGCGATCCACGAGCTGGTCATCGACCGCTTGCTCAAGCAAGGCGCCGAGGCGCTGCCCGACCTCTTGGATGCCATCCTCGAAGTCGAGCTGCGGTTGCTCGGCGCGCCCGCCGTGCCCACGACGAGGAGAGAGACCGTATGACCCAGCCCGCCACCGAGCGCACCCCGGTCCCGCGCGACCCCGCCGACGACTACACCCGCGACGCCGCGCGCCTGCGCCAGGAGTTCCTGACCCAGCGCTCCGGCACCGCACTCGACCACGTCGGTCATTACTCGCTGGACCCCGCGACGCTGCCGGGCAACATCGAGCACTTCTTCGGCGTGGCGCAGGTGCCGATCGGCGTCGCCGGCCCGCTGCTGGTCAACGGCGAGCACGCCCAGGGCCAGTTCTACGTCCCGCTGGCCACGGCCGAGGGCACGCTCGTGGCTTCCTACAACCGCGGCATGAAGCTGCTGCACGAGGCCGGTGGCGTCACGACGACGATCATCGAGGACCACATGCAGCGCGCGCCCTCGTTCATCTTCCCCAGCGCGCGGGAGGCGCGGGCGTTCGGCGAGTGGCTCGTCGAGCGCTTCGACGACATCAAGGCCGTGGCCGAGACGACGACGCGCACGGGCAAGTTGCAGGAGATCGAGCAGTACTCCGCGTCGCGCATCCTCTACACGCGGTTCAACTACACGACGGGTGACGCGGCCGGCCAGAACCTGACCGGCAAGGCGACACAAGCCGCCTGTGAGTGGATCAAGGCCGAGTACCCGGGCATCGAGCAGTACTTCCTGGAGTCGAACTTCGCCACCGACAAGAAGACCTCACAGGTCAACATGTTGCACACGCGCGGCAAGCGCGTCGTGGCCGAGGCGACGATCCCCGACGCGCTGCTGCGCTCGGTGATGAAGTCCAGCAGCGAGCTGATGTTCCGCGCGCGGCAGGTGAGCAACCTCGGCGGCTTCATGTCAGGCGTCAACAACAACGGCGCGCACTCGGCCAACGGCATCACCGCGATCTTCATCGCCACCGGCCAGGACGTCGCCAACGTCGCGGAGTCCAGCGCCGCCTTCGTCCACGCCGAGCTGCGCCCCAACGGCGACTACTACTACTCGATCACGATCCCGTCGCTGATCGTCGCGACCTACGGCGGTGGGACCGGCCTGGCCACGCAGCGGGAGTGCCTGGAGCTGATGGACTGCTACGGCGACGGCAAGGTCCGCAAGCTCGCCGAGATCATCGCCGCGACCGTACTCTGCGGCGAGCTGTCACTCGGCTCGGCGATCGTCGCCGAGGAGTGGGTCAAGGCCCACGACGCCTACGGGCGCAACCGCCCGTAGGGATCGATCCTCAGGCGCGGGACTTCAGGACGACGAGCGGGATCGTCCGCTCGGTGCGGGCCTGGTAGTCGCCGTAAGCGGGGTAGAGCTCCAGCAGCGCGGGCCAGAGGCGCTCGCGCTCCTGCTCCGTGGCGACGTGCGCGGTGACCGGGCGGCGCTCGCGGCCGACCTCGACCACGGTCTCGGGCTTGGCGCGGAGGTTGTGGTACCAGGCCGGGTTCTTGGGCGCCCCGCCGTAGGAGGCGACGATGACCATGTCCTCGCCGTCGGGCAGATAGAGAAGCGGGGCGACACGCTCCTCACCGCTCTTGCGGCCGACGTGATGGAGGAGCAGGACCGGTGCGCGGTCCATCGAGCCGGCGATCCGGCCGCCGCTGACGCGGTAGACCCAGGTGTTGAGGCTCGTGACGACGCCCCACGCCTTGAACCCGAGACTGCCCGGCTCCGGCGGCTTGGTGGCCGAGCTGAGCTTGCCGTAGATGCCCTTCGAACGTGCCATGTGTGCCGACATCATCGCTTCAGGAGCGGTCAAACGCGCCGATGACCCTGACATGCGTCATATCTGCAACCGCTGCCTGCGCCTGTGGCATCCCCGGCGCAACGAGCAGCGCTCGGCCTGCCCGCACTGCGGCGGGGCCCTGCGTCCGCACTAGTTCTGCGCCACGGCGTACGCCGCCTGCGCCCGCTGCAATGCCGCGGGAGTCGCGGCGGTCAGCGGCAGCCGCACGTCGGGAGTCGGGATCCGGCCCTCGGCGTGCAGCAGCGCCTTGATCACCGCGGGGTTCGGCTCGGCGAAGAGCGTCTCCACGAGCGGCAGGAGCGCCTCGGCGTGCGGGCGCCCGGTCGCGACATCGCCGGCCGCGCCCGCGGCGAGCATCGCCACCACGCGCTCGGTGCACAGATGCGCCGAAGCGGCGATCGCGCCCTCGCCGCCCATCAGCATCGTGGGGAAGAGGTAGGCGTCATCGCCACCGAGCACCGCGAAGCCCTCGGGCTTGCCTGCGAGCAGGGTGAGCGTGTCGGCGTCCAGCGCCGCGACGGCCTGCTTGACGCCCGCGACGTTGTCGATCGCCGCCAGCTCCAGCAGCGCCGCACCGCTCAGCCCACGTCCGGTGCGATAGGGGACGTTGTAGGTGATCAGCGGGACGGGCGAGCGCTCTGCGACGGCCGCGAAGTGGGCGAGGATCCCGGCCTCGCTGGGGCGGACGTAATACGGGACGACCGCGAGCGATGCGACCACGCCGGGCACGTCGGCGAGCGCCTCGTGGCGCTCGATCGTCGTGCGCGTGTCGTTGGTCCCCGCGCCGACGACGAGCTCGGCGCCGCGGTCGGCGCAGACCCGCGCGCACGCGGCCACCACCGCGTCACGCTCCGCGCCGTCGAGCGCGCTCGGCTCCGCCGTCGTCGAGAGTGCGATCAAGGCCGTGGCACCGGCGTCGAGCAACTCGGCGCCGAGCCGCTCGAGCGCATCGATGTCGACGCTCCCGTCGGCGGCGAACGGCGTGATCACCGGAGCCAGCAGGCCGGTCGGACGGTAGGCGGAGGGCATCCCCGCATCCTATGGACGACGGTCTAGGAGCGGCCGGCGTGCTTGACGGCCGCCGGCTTGGAGCGGCGGCGCTCGTTCTTGAGCAGCGAGCTCGCGGTCTCTCGACCGAGGTACGGCAGCAGGACCGAGAAGAGCAGATCCGGCAGCAGCGTCGGCAGCTCGTCGCCGTTGCCCTGCAGCACGCGGGCGTAGACGACCTCGTAGATGCCGCCGACCAGCGTCTCGGCGGTCAGGGCGGGCGGAAGCTTGGACTTCGGCAGCTCCGCGGCCGCGGCCTGCGCGATCAGCTCGGCGAACGCGGCCATCGTGCGGTTGCGCCGCTCGATCGCGTTGGGGCCGGCCGCCATGACCTCGACAATGCACATGTCGGCGAAGGCGGGCTCGTCGGCGACGAAGTCGAGAAAGGTGGCGAGGCTGTCGCGCACCTTGGCCACCAGGCCGTCGGCCGTGTTGTAGGCGTCGGACACGCGGGCCATCAACTGGTTGACGACCTCGTCGTAGGCGGCGAGATAGACGTCTTCCTTGCCGCGGAAGTTGTCGTAGAACGTCCGGCGCGAGACGCCGGAGGTCACGACGATGTCCTCGACGCTCATCGCGACGTAGCCCGAGGCGCTGCAGACCTCCGCGACCGCGGCGAGGATCCGCTCGCGCTGGTTGGAGACCACGAACTGCCGCGACAGGCCGTGGCGGCCGGCGGGCAGCTGGTGGGACTCGCGGCGACGCTGCTTCTTCTGCGGCGACTCAGACAAGGGCTAGTGGAAACATACCTGTCTCGCACGACATCTTGTGTCTCACGAGGCGGGGATGGCGCGTTCGGCCGCTGTGCGCATCGTGCGCTCGTACTCGGCCTCGGCGACGTCTGCTCCGACGAAGGGCAGCAGCGCGCTGTGCAGCAGGGACGGCAGGAGGCTCGGGAGCTCCTCGGTCCGGTTCGTGGTGACGCGCGAGTAGATGACCTCGTAGATGCCACCGACGATGGCCTCCACGGCGACCGGGGGCGCGGTCGAGGTGGCCAGGGCGTCGCCCTTGGGCGGCTGCAGCAGGGCCTGGAAGGCCTCCATCGCCTCCGTTCTGCGCGCGAGCGCGCGCGGCCCCGCCGCGAGCGCCTCCACGACGCAGACCTGCGCCAGCACGGGCTCAGAGGCGAGCAGGTTGAGAAACGCGGCGAGGCCCCGGCGCACGCGGGAGGTCCAGCTCTCACCGGTGGCGAAGGCACTGGTCACACCGCTGAGCAGCTGCTCGAGCACGAGTTCGTAGGCCGCCAGGAACGCCTCTTCCTTGTTGGCGAAGTGGTCGTAGAACGTGCGCCGCGAGACACCCGCGACGGCGATGACGTCCTCGATGCGCATGGCGGCATACCCCGACTGGCTGGCGGCTTGGAGCACCGCGTCGAGGATCCGCTCGCGCTGATTGGAGACGACGAACGCCCGGGGGAGACCATGCCGACCTGCCGGAAGCTGGTGTGGCGCACGGTTGTGGGACGAACGAGGCTCCACTCCTCAAAACATACTGCTGTTTCTCACCGTGCGCCAGTGTCGGAAGGCCCATTTCACCCAGACCGGTGTCAGTCAGAACGGAGACCGCTCAATCGGGCAGCGTCACACCGTTCGGCGTGGTGGCTCTTAGGGGGAAGTGTGGGTTGATCCGGCGATCCCAGAGGGCGCCGGCAAGCGAATCTGGGGGTCGAGAGCGGAATGCTGAGCGAGGTCCTGACCGGTGCGCGGGCGTGTCGGCCGGAGTGTGCGACCTGTGCGCGACTGCGAGGAGCTGCCGCGGCCGCCGTCCTGATGACCGGCGGGGCCGACCTGACCATGGCCGATCTGGCCGCTGCCGCCGGCGTGCCGGCATCGGCGGTCGCCGGGCATTGCCCCGAGGGCGCGGCGCGGATCGTGGCCGACGCCTATCGCCAGGCGTCGGATGAGCTCTTCGCCGAGTACGCGGCGTCGTTTCGCCTTGCCGACTCGTGGCCCGAGAAGCTCGGCGCCGGGCTCGAGCGGATGCTCCGGCGCCTGGCGCACGAGCCGACCGTCGCGCACCTGTGCTTCGTCGCGCCCATCGGCGACGAGGAGCTGCGCGAGATCCGCGAGACGTTCCGGACGCGGTACGTCGAGCTGCTGGTCACCGAGCAGCGCCGCCAGCTCGAAGATGAGGAGCGGCTCCTGCCGGAACTCGCCCTGGAGCTGATGGTCAGCGCGGTGTTCCGGACGATTGGCGAGCTGGTGGCCGACGGCCGCGCGCCCGAGCTCCCATCGCTCCTGCAGCACGTGGCGAGCACCGCGCAGGTGTTCGAGCCACGGGTCGCGCTCACGGCGTGAGCGCTCTGCGGCACTGACCGCGGCGCCTGGCTCAGAACGAGGGCACGGAGGAGTGCTCGGTGGCCAGGAGCGTGCAGATGGCCGGGGCGAGTCGCGGGAGCGACGCGTGCCGGCCGTCGATCAGCCGGCGCTGGACGATGCGATGGATCGCGCCGAGGACGGCGTGGGCCACGTCGTCGGAGCGCAGCTTCCCGGGGGTGGGCTGCTGCCGCTCCAGCGGGTCCTGATAGCGGACCAACTCGGCCGCCAGACACCCCATCGTGGCCTCGTGTCGTGCGAGCCCCGCGGGTCCGACGGCGAGGATGTCGATGCACAGGACACGGGCGTGCGCGGGCCATACGGCGAAATAGCGCAGCAGTGCGGTGAGCGAGGGCTCGATGGCAGGCCCGGTCTCGGCGATGATCCGCAGGGCGTCCTCACGGACCGCGTCGTAGGTTGCCAACAGGCACTGCTCGCGGTTGGCGAAGTGCTCGTAGAAGGTCCGGCGGGAGGCACGCGCCCCGACGATCACGTCGTCGACCGTCACGTCGACGAACCCGTTGACTGCTGCGGACTGTGCCATGGCGGCCAGCAGCCGGCTGCGGGCGCAGGCCGGCCAGGAGCTGGGGACCGCGGCGGCGCCGTCCCGAAGGACGATCGGCCGGGTGAGTTCGGAGAGCGCGGTGGGCGGCACGGCCGAGGACCTTCCCTGATCGATAAACGGCCGCGCGCTCCGGGACTCGAACCCGATGAGCCCCAGAGCGCGCGTGGTCCGGCCGGTGGCCGGGTGCCCGACTACTTACAGGCGACGCTGCCGTCGTAGTTGATCGAGCCGCCGGTGCTGAGGTCGAACGTGCTCTGGTACGCCCACTTCTTGGTGGACGGGCAGCTCGTCGTGGCAAGCCAATCCTTGGCGTAGGACTTGCCGCCTGCCGTCACCTTCAGGTTGTTGAGCGTGATCGGGATGCCCGCGACGATCTGCAGCGAGGTCGGCACCTTGAAGGTGAGCTTGTAGGCCCACTTGCCGCTCATCTTGGTGATCGTCCCCGGGACGGCGGCCTGCACGCGTGCGGGGTTCTGCAGCACCGTCCAGAACCAGACCTTGGTGGCTCCGCCGTTGATGACCGTGATCCGCGGGACCGTGTGGACGGTGTCGGCCAGCGCGTCACCGGAGCCGGAGCCCATGATCGAGTGCGGCGGGCAGCCGCTGGGGCCACCGTGGCTCAACGTCGACTCGGAGCACTTGGGGTACTTGCCGCCGTTGTAGAGCGCGCCCTTGGGGAACAGAACCGAGCCACCGGTGATGATGGGGTGCTCGACGTCACCGGGGGTCGTGTAGGTGGCCTTGTAGATCAGCTTGACGCCCTGCGGCTTGCTCTTTGTCCCCGCCTTGTTCGGAGACACGGTCTGCGTGGACGTGACGGTCGTGGGCGGACTCTGGGCGACCGCGACCGCGACTGCGACCACGACCAGGGCGAGCGCGCCCACGGCCAGGATCAGGAACTTGCGCATCAATGCTCTCCTCGTTGGTTCTGCGACGTCGAGGACCGTAACCGCTCCTGTCGTACGCCGCAAACAGAAATGTCTGCAATGGGAACTCGTTCAGCCTACGGAAGTTGCGGCGGCTTTAGCTCCGCTTACGGTTCCACGTTGCCGCAAAAAACGAGCCCGTGTACATTGCCGCCATCTCCTCCGCGGTACGCCATCCGTCCCGGGCGCCGCGCCGGCTCGCCCTCGCTGCCCTGCTGCTCGTTGCAGCAGTTTTGGCGTGGGTGCTCCTGCGCAGCCATCCCCACGAATACCGGCTCGTCTTCCCGAGCGCGGGTCAGCTTGTCAAGGGCGACGTCGTGCGTATCGGTGGGACCCCTGCCGGAACGGTCAAGTCAGTCGGTCTGTCCGATGACGATCAGGCACAGGTGGATATCGCCCTCAAGGAGCACTACGGCCGTCTGCACGAGGGAACGACGGCGACGATCCGTGCCGAGGGCCTGACCGGTGTGGCCTCGCGCTACGTCGACGTGAGCCCCGCTTCGGAGACCCGGCCGGTCCTCGACGACGGCGCGTTGATCCAGGGTGACAAGACGACGTCGATCGTGGAGATCGACCAGCTCTTCAACGCGCTGGACCCCAAGACGCGTGAGGGCCTGGCGGGCTTCATCAAGGGCTCGGCCGCCTGGTATGACGGCAAGGAGTCCGCCGCCAACGCCTCGGCGCAACAGATTCCGAAGGCCCTGGCGCAGCTCTCGGCAGTCGCCGACGAGATCTCGGGCGACAGCGCGACCTTCGAGCAGTTCCTCACCGAGACGGGCGATGCGATGGGCGCGATCGCCGACCACCGCGCGCAGCTCACCGACCTGGTCTCCAACACGCGTCAGACCGCCGCGGCGCTGGCGTCCAACACCAGCTCGCTGAGCGACGCGCTGCACGAGGTCCCGACGGCGTTGGACGCCGGCAGCAACGCCTTCGTGTCCTTGCGTCCCGCCCTCGGCGATCTGCGCAAGCTGACCGACACGACGGGCCCGGCCACCAAGAACCTCGAGCCGTTCCTCAAGCAGCTCACGCCGGTGCTGCAGGAGTCCGACCCGACCTTCGCCAAGCTGCGCAAGATGTTCGCCCAGCCGGGCAAGGCCAACGACCTGCTCGACGCGCTGCGTGACCTGCCGGCGATCGCCAAGGCCACCGACAGGACGTTCCCGAGCGGGATCAAGGCGCTGAAGGACTCGACGCCGATCTTCTCCTTCGCCCGGCCCTACACGCCCGACCTCGTCGGGTGGATCCGCGGCTTCGACGCCGCGGGCGCGGCCTATGACGCCAACGGCCACTACATCCGTGGTCTCCCGATCTTCAATGCCTACACCTTCACCGACGACGCCGATGGCGGGCACTTGACGCAGCGGCCGGTCACCGAGCGCGGGACCAGCCCGGCGCTGACGAGTGGCAACCTGCGGCGCTGCCCGGGCGCCTCGGCGCCGGCGCCGGCCGATGGCTCCGCGCCCTACGTCGACAGCGGCGATCTCGCCGCGCCGGACTGCGATCCGTCCCAGAGCGTGAGGCCGACCGGATGAGGCTCCGTCGCATGGCGGCGCTGAGCGCTGCCGTCTTCGCCGGCTCGGTGGGCGTTGGCGCGGCCCTGGGCGCCGGCGGCAACGACGATGGCGGCGGCACCTATCGCGTGCGCGCGATCTTCGACAACGCGAGCTTCGTGATCGCGGGCGAGGACGTGAAGGTCTCGGGCGTCAACGTGGGGACGATCGACTCGCTCGACGTCGACGCCAAGCATCACGCCGTCGTCGTGCTGAAGATCGACGATCCGGCCTTCAAGCCGTTCCGCACCGATGCCAGCTGCGCGGTCCGCTTGCAGTCGCTCATCGGCGAGCAGTACATCCAGTGCGAGCCGACGCAGCCGCGCGGCGGCGATCGCGCACCGGCACCGGAGCTGCCGAAGATCAAGGACGGCGAGCCGGGGGCGGGGCAGTACCTGCTGCCGGTCGAGCGGAACCAGACGCCGGTCGGCGCCGACCTGCTCAACGACATCATGCGGGTCCCCGAGCAGCAGCGGCTGCCGCTGATCATCAACGAGCTCGGCGCCGGTCTGTCGGGCAACGGCGAGGGCCTGCAGGCTGCATTGACGCGGGCGAGCCCGGCGTTGCAACAGGCTGACGAGCTGGTGGCGATCCTCGCCCGCCAGAACGAGACGCTGGCCAGGCTGACCGACGAGTCCGACAAGGTGCTCGGGCCGCTGGCGGAGCACCGCAAGGACCTCACGGGCTTCATCAAGAACGCCGGCGAGGCCGGCGCGGCGACCGCGCGCCAGGGTGACGCGCTGGAGCAGAACCTGTCCAAGTTCCCGGCCTTCCTGCGGCAGCTGGGCCCGGCGGCCGACCAGCTCGGTGAGCTCGCAGACCAGACGACCCCGGCAATCCGAGCCCTCGCCGCGCAGGCGCCGGCCGTCAACGAGGCCACCGCGCGGCTCGGCCCGTTCACCCAGCAGGCGCGTCGGTCGGTCAAGACGCTCGGCAAGGTCGCCGACCAGGGGCGCGCGACGTTCCCGAAGATCGAGAGCGTCGTCTCGCAGCTCGACGAGCTCGGCATCCCGCTGGAGCCGCTGGCCGCGAACCTCGGCAGCCTCTCGACGAGCTTCGACAACACCGGCGGCATCGAGAGCCTGATGCGGTTCATCTACTTCTACACGGGCTCGGTCAACGGCCAGGACGCCTCGGGCCACTACATCCGGGCCGGGATCTCGGTCGGCAACTGTGTGACGCGCACCCCAGATGTGGCGTCCGGCTGCCCTGCGCAGTTCTACACCCCGGACGCCCAGGCTGCCGCAGCCTCGGCGGCGCGTGCCAAGACCTCGTCCACGTTGCTCGGCTACCTCCTGGGCGGCAAGTGAACCGTCGGCGCAACAACTCGATCGCGGCCAATCCGATCCTGATCGGCGGCGTCACGGTGCTCGTGACGATCGTCGCAGTGTTCCTGTCCTACAACGCCAACCACGGGCTGCCGTTCGTCCCGACCTACAAGGTCAACGTGGTGCTGCCCGACGCGGCGGGGCTGATCGCCGGCAACGAGGTGCGGATCGGCGGCGCGCGCGTCGGCGTGGTGCACAAGATCGACGCGATCTCACGTGACGACGGCTCGACCGGCGCTCGCCTGGAGCTCGCGCTGGACGACACCTCCAACCACCTGCCCGTCGACAGCGTGGTCAGGGTGCGACCGAAGTCGTCGCTGGGGCTCAAGTACGTCGAGATCACCCGCGGCAAGTCGTCACGCACCGTGCCGGCCGACGGGACGGTGACCGTCCCGCGTGGCACGCCGCGCCCGGTCGACATCGACGACTTCTTCAACATGTATGACGAGCCGACGCGCGCGGGCTCGTCCGAGAACCTGATGGAGTACGGCACGGCCTTCGCCGGCCGGGGCGGTGACCTCAACAACGCGCTGGCCGATCTCGACCCGCTGGTGCACGTCCTCGAGCCGGGCGCGCGCAACCTCGTGGCTCCCGCGACCAAGCTCAAGGACCTCTTCCCGGCCTTCGAGCAGGCCGCGGCCGAGACCGCGCCGGTCGCAGAGGTCCAGGGTGTGCTCTTCGCCAACCTGAGCACGACGTTCCGCGCGTTCTCCGACAACGCCGACGCCCTGGAGGCGTCGATCGCCGGAGGTCCGCATGCTCTCGACGTCGCCACGCGCGAGCTGCCGGCACAGGCCGGCTTCGAGCGCGACAGCGCCGAGCTCTTCCACCGGTTCCGAAAGCCGTTCGCGTCGCTGGCCTCCGCCTCGGTGCACCTGGCGCCCGCCTTCCGCGCCGGAACGCCCGCGCTGAAGATCTCGCCGCAGCTCAACGACCGGGTCGTCGCGACGCTCAACGCGCTGGACACCTTCGTCAGCGACCCGCGCGTGATGCCCGCGCTGCAGCGCCTGACCCATACGGTCAACCTGCTGGAGCCGCTGATCTCCTTCGCGGCGCCGGCGCAGACGACCTGCAGCTACGTCTCGTTGCTCTTCCGCAACCTCGGCAGCGCGCTCTCGGAGGGTGACGCCGTCGGCACGTTCCTGCGGACCGACCCGGTCGTGGCCGCGCAGCTGCCCAACAGCGAGGCGGGCCCGTCGTCGGCGCCGGCCAACGGGCCGCCGGACGACCTGCAGCAGCCGCCGCCCCCGATCCGCGACACCTACCTGCACAGCAACCCGTACCCGAACACCGCCGCGCCGGGCCAGACCAAGGAGTGCGAGTCCGGCCTCGACAAGTACATCCCCAAGCAGCAGGTCATCGGCAACATCCCCGGCAACCAGGGCACCGCGGTCGACCAGCTCAAGCGGGGAGACGTCAAGTGAGGCGCAACCACAGCCTCGGCATGTCGCCGCTGCGCGCGGGCCTGCTAGCGATTCTGCTCGCGGCGCTGGTCTCCTACTTCGGGTTCACGAAGGCGGTGCCGTTCCAGCATCACTTCGAGATCCAGGCGGTCGTCAAGAGTTCCAACCTGCTGCGACCGCACTCGCCGGTGCGCATCGCCGGCGTCAACGTCGGCGAGGTCGTGCGCAGCGGCCGCTACAAGCACACCAACTTGTCGGTCCTCACGCTGCGGATCAACGACAACGGCCGGCCGATCCACCGGGATGCGACGCTGAAGGTCCGCCCGCGGCTCTTCCTGGAAGGCAACTTCTACGTCGACCTCAAGCCCGGCACGCCGAGCGCCGGGACGCTCGATGACCGGGGCATGATCCCGATCACCCAGACCGGGACGCCGGTGCAGCTCGACCAGGTGCTGACCGCGCTGCAGTCCGACACGCGCGGCTCGCTGCAGCAGGCGCTCAAGGGCCTCGGCGACGCGTTCAATGAGAAGCCGACCCCCGCCGAGGACGCCGTGCAGAACCCGGCGGTGCGCGGGCTCAGCGGCGGCGAGGCACTCAACAAGACCTTGGAGACGAGCCCGCGGTCGCTGCGCGACACCGCGCAGGTCGCCGGCGCGCTGCTCGGCCCCAAGCCCCACGATCTCTCCAAGACGATCCGCGGCCTGGCCCGGACGATGACCGCGCTGGCCGATCACCAGACCGACCTGGCCGACTTCATCGTCGACTTCAACACCACGATGAGCACGACCGCAGCGCACGCGGCGGACCTGCGCACCTCGGTCGACGAGCTGGGGCCGACGGCCCGCCATGCGGCCGAGGGCTTCACCGAGCTGAACGCCGCGCTGCCCGCGACGCGTCAGTTCGCGCGCAACCTGACGGCGAGCCTGCCCGAGCTGCCGGCGACGATCGCGGCGGCCAAGCCGTGGCTTGTCCAGGCACGGGCGGCCCTGAGCGATGCCGAGGTCGGAGGGCTGCTCGACCGGCTCCAGCCCGCCACCAAGAACCTGGCGGCGCTCGGCCACGCGCAGCGCGCATGGCTCCCGCGCATCGACGCCTTCAACCGCTGTGTCACCAACGTGCTGATCCCGACGGGCAAGCTGAAGGTCGATGACGGTGCGCTGTCGGCCAACACGGAGAACTACAAGGAGTTCTGGTACTCCCTGGTCGGGATGGCCGGGGAGAGCAAGTTCTTCGACGGCAACGGCGGCTACCTGCGCCTGCAGGCGGCGCATGGTCCGACCCAGATCATCACCGGCAAGACCAACTACTCCAACTTCCCCTTCATCGGCGCGCCGACGCTGCCGCCGCTGAGCACGCGACCGGCCTACGGCAACAAGCTGCCGCCGTTCGTGCGCTCGGTGCCGTGCGCGAGCAGCCCCGTCCCGGACGTCAACAACGCGTCGTCGACCGGCCAACGTGACGGTGCCAACCCGAACGGCCCGGCGCCGGACGACAAGGCCGTCGACGGGGGAGGCGGCGGCTGATGCGCGGCGTTCGCAAGCAACTGGGCAACGCGATCTGGCTCGGCCTGATGATCACCTGCGGGCTGTTGGTCGGCGGCTATCTGCTGGCCCACCAGCGCGTGAACTGGCCGACCTGGACCCCGGGTTTGGGCAAGCAGTACTTCACCCTCAACGCCGAGTTCACGAACTCCGCCGGTGTGCTCCCGGGCCAGGGCAACGCGGTCACGATCGCGGGCGTCAAGGTGGGGGAGATCACCGGTGAGGAAGTCAAGAACGGCCGCGCGGTGCTCAAGCTGCGCATCGACGAGAAGTACGGGCACGTCCATCCGGATGCCACGCTGCTGCTGCGCCCGAAGACGGCCTTGAAGGACATGGTCGCCGAGCTGGATCCGGGCCGCCGCGGCGCGCTGCTGCGCAACGGTGACACGCTCCCGATCAGCTCGACCAACCCCGACGTCAACTTCGACGAGATCCTGGCCGGCCTGGACGGCGACACCCGCGCGGCGCTCGTGGCGCTGCTGCAGGGCGCGGGGACGGCGCTCAGCGGCAACGGCGGGCGTGAGCTGGCCAGCACGTTCAAGCGCTTCGAGCCGCTCTCACGCCATGCCGAGGAGGCCCAGCGACTCGTCGCCAAGCGGCGCGTCAAGCTGCGTCACCTGATGGGCAACCTGTCGCTGATCGCCCAAGAGCTCGGCAACCGCGACAAGGACCTCGGGGAGTTCGTCAACTCCAGCGCCGCCGTCTTCCGCCGTTTCACGGCCCAGAACGACAAGCTCGGCGAGACGCTCTCACTGCTGCCCGGCGCGCTGCAGAAGACCAACGTCGGGCTCGGCAAGCTCGACACGCTGAGCACGACGCTCAAGACCGGGCTCAAGGATCTCTCGCCCGGCGTCAAGGCGCTGGGGCCGACGCTGCGTGACACGCGCCCGTTCTTCAAGGACACGACGCCGGTGCTCCGAGACTCGATCCGCCCGTTCGCGCGTGAGGCGCAGCCGTCGGCGGCCAAGCTCGTCCCGGCGGCACGCCATCTGGCCAAGGCCACGCCGAACGTCGACACGCTGACCAAGATGTTGAACAACCTCGTGGCGGAGCTTGCGCACGACCCGTCGGGGGGTGGCGTCAACGGCAACAGCTACCTGTACTACGTGCCGTGGGCCGGCCACAACACCAACTCGTTGATGGCCTCCCAGGACGGCATGGGGCCGGTACGTCACACGCTGGTGCTGTTCCCCTGCGGCTCGCTGCAGCTCTTGAACGCGACGGCACAGAACTTCACGAACAACCCGACGCTGGCGACGACGCTCCAGCTGCTCGCCGTACCGCCCGTCGGCGCCTGCAAGACGGACACCAAGTGATCAAGACCGTCCCCACACTCGGCCGCATCGCCATCATGGCCATCTTCGCGCTGTCGAGCTTCAGCGCGTGCCTCTACCTGTGGATGGCGTTCGGCGGCTCGTCGCCGATGCGCCCCAAGAGCTATGAGCTCCACATCGCCTTCCCGGAAGCGACGCAGCTGGCCAATCAGTCCGACGTCCGCATCTCCGGGGTGAGCGTCGGCAAGGTCGTCAAGCTCGAGCCGCACGGCAACCGGACGCTGACGACGCTGCGTCTCAACCATCAGTTCGCGCCGATCCCGCAGAACACCAAGGCGATCCTGCGCGTGAAGTCGCTGCTCGGTGAGACCTACGTCGAGCTGACCCCCGGCAACCGCAAGGGGCCACAGATTCCTGACGGGGGCACCCTCAACCCCGGCCGGGTGGCACCGACCGTCGAGCTCGACGAGATCCTCGCGACCTTCGACCCCAAGACGCGCGCGGCCTTCCGAACCTGGATGCAGGCGCAGGCTGCCGCGGTGCAGGGTCGGGGGACCGACATCAACGCGTTCTTCGGCGAGCTGCCGCAGCTCACCGACAAGTTCCAGCGGCTGTTCGAGACCCTTGACGCCCAGCAGGCGGCGACGACCAAGGCGATCTCCACGACGGGTGAGGTCTTCGACGCGCTGAGCGAGCGCGAGGGCCAGCTGCGCGGGTTGGTCAGCGACTCGCAGCGCCTGTTCTCCATCACGGCCGATCGCAACGACGACGTCGCGAAGATCTTCCAGCGGCTGCCGCGCTTCGAGCGCGAGAGCAGCGTGATGCTGCCGAAGCTGACCGAGTTCGGCAACCACGCGCGGCCGGTCGTGCGGCAGTTGCAGCCCGCGGCGACGGCAATGGGTCCGGCGTTCGCCGCGCTCAACGACCTCGCCCCGCAGTTCGACGGCTTCTTCGGCCAGCTCAAGCAGGTCGTCGACGCATCCGCGAAGGGCCTGCCGGCCTTCAACCGGATCCTCAACGGCTTCCCGCCGGTGCTTGACGCGTTCCAGCCGTTCCTGCGCAACATCAACCCGATGGTCGACAACATCTCCCAGAGCAAGCACGAGCTCACGGGCTTCCTGGCCAACACGGTCGGCGCATCGGAGGCCTTCGACATCGGGGCCGAGACGAACGAGGGCAACGGGACGCTCGGAGGCACGGACAGCAGCGTCAAGTACCTCCGTCTCGCCCAGTTCCTGAACCCGGAGTCGTTGTCGTACTACCCGCGCCCGCTCGGGACCTCGCGGATGAACGCGTATGGGGCGCCGGGCACGCTCATCGACGGGTTGAAGTCCGGGGGCTCGATCTTCGGCACGGGACCATGTCCGGTCGGCAACGTCGGGCTCCCATCGACCGCGGATTCCGAGGCCCTCATCAAGCCGATTCAGGATTACGCGTTCCGCGCCACCGACCGCAACGCGGTTCCGGCTCCCGCCTGCAAGGTCCAGGGCAACTTCCCGGGTTACACCACGAGCTTCCCGCAGCTCCGCGCCGAGCCGTAAGCACCGGTCAACCCAGCCTTGCCGTGGGCACCACGGCGGTGGCATCCTGAGCGGCGTGAGCGTTCCCGCGGTCTCTGTCCCGGTCCTGAGCACCCATGGGGAGGCGGTGGCGGCCGCTGACGCGGTGGCCGAGGCGCTGGCCCAGGACGTGGTCGCTCGCGATCGTGCGGGCTCGGAGGCCGTGCCGCAGGAGGTGCTCGCGACGCTCGACGCCAGTGGGCTGCTCGGCATCACGGTGCCGCGCGCGCACGGCGGCGCTGGGCTCGGTCTGACGACGCTGGCCGAGGTCACGCGGATCCTCGCCGCTGTCGACCCCGCGATCGCGCAGGTGCCCCAGGCGCACTACCTGTTCGTCGACGTGCTGGCCGTGTGGGGGAGCGCGCAGCAGCGCGAGCGGCTCTTCGGTGACGTCCTGGCCGGTGCTCGCATCGGCAACGCGCTGGCCGAGCGCGGGGGACAGCATGCGCAGGACCTCAAAGTGCGGATCGCCGACGGCGTCCTGGACGGGACCAAGTACTACTGCACCGGTGCGCTGACGGCGCGCTGGATCGCGGTCAGCGCGCTGGACGACGACGGCCGCCTGGTGGCGGCCTTCGTGGCACGTGATGCGCCGGGCGTCAGCGTCGACTGCGACTGGGACGTGCTCGGCCAGCGGGCGACGATCAGCGGGACGGCGAGGTTCGACGCCGTCGCGCTCGACCCCGGGCTGGTGCTCGACTACGCCCGCGCCTACGAGGTGCCCCAGCAGCTCGGTGCGCGGGCGCAGCTCGTGCACGCGGCGATCGAGGTCGGCATCGCCGGCGGTGCGCTGCGCGACACGCGCACCTACCTGCGGGAGAAGGCGCGGCCGTCGACGGAGGCGGTGCGCGCCGGGGCGGCCGTCGCCGCCGACGATCCGTATGTCCTTCACCGCTACGGACGCGCGGCGACGCGCGTGCGAGCGGCCGAGGCTCTGCTGGCCGATGCAGCGGCGGTGCTCGACGAGATCGGGCTGGTGCCCGCCGACGCCGATGCGGCCGCCCGCGGCTCGTTGGCCGTCGCAGGCGCGAAGGCCTTCGCGTCAGAGGTCGCGGTGGAGGTCTCGAGCGAGCTCTTCCAGCTCTGCGGGACCTCCTCGACCGCATCCAAGTACGACCTCGACCGCCACTGGCGCAACGCCCGCACCCACAGCGTCCACGATCCGCTCGACTGGAAATACCACCACATCGCCGCGTATGAGCTGGCGGACGTGCTGCCGCCCAACCACGGGCAGCTCTAGTCGGTCAGCCGCAGCCCGTACTCGTCGCAGACCGCGACGAGCTCCGGCAGGTCGGCGGTGAGCTCGAGTGGCGGCGTGTCCCCGCGCGGTGCCAGTCGGCCGCGTGCCTCGAAGACCGCGTAGCAGGGGCGATCGTCGAGGTTGGAGCCGAAGCGGATCGCCGCAGCACCGCGCTCGTAGAGCGTGCGCCCGATGTGCTGGGTCACGATGCGCGTGCGGCTTCGGATCTCGGCGACGTCGAGGTGCGCCATGCCGTGCTCGGCGAGCATCGCTGCGTGCTCGCGCTCCAGTCCTGCCCTCGTGGCGGGATCGTCGACGTCGACCAGCTCGCCATCCAGATCCAGCTCGGCGGGCGCCAGCACGCGCGCTCGGCAGAACTCGGCGGGCACGGTGCCGGCGGCGGCAGACAGCGCGACGTCCGGGCCGAAGAGGTCGTTGAACTCGGCCAACATGATGGTGTCGGGTCGTAGGTCGGCGAGGATCTCGCGCAGGCAGGTGATCACGTCCCGTGCCGCATAGAGGGTGCGGTAGGCACGGCGGGGATCGTCCCAGCGGTTCTGCCAGCCGCAGTGCTCGAGCGGGATGAGGTCCAGCGGCGCGTCGCGATGACCGACACGCCAGACCGCGGCGCTCAGGCCGGGCCCCCGGCGAACGCACGGGCGGCCGGGACGACGTAGCGCAGCGCCTCGGGATCGGCGGCGTGGCGGACGATCGCCGCGGGAGCGCGGTCGTCGAGGCGGGTGTTGGAGCCGACCCACCATGCCTTGGCGGTCGTGGCCCCGAATGCCTCGACGAGCATCTTGGTGGCCTTGAAGGCGTCGCGCAGGCGCATCTCGCGCTCATCGCGCGGACGGGCCTTGCCTGCGGCCCAGCGGCCGACCATCTTCGGATCGGTGACGCCGGCGAGATAGGCGGTGAGCTTCTGGCCGAGCTGGAGCTGGAGGTAGGTGGCGATGTCGGCGACATCCAAGCGGGTTGCCTCGTCGCTGACGGCTATTGGGTTGAGCACTGCCATGGTCATCGCTCCTGGCCTGTCGAGTCTCCCGGAAAGTCTACCAGGAAAGCTACCGCTCGACGATGACGTTGGTGGACTTGATGACGGCCGTGGCGGTCATGCCGGGGCGGAGCTCGAGGTCGTCGACGGCCTCGCGCGACATCAGCGAGACGATCCGGAACGGGCCGCAGGCCATGTCGACCTGGGCCATGACGCCGTCGCGCTGGACGGCGACGACGACGCCCGCGAGGCGGTTGCGAGCGCTGGTGCGCTCGCTGGCCGTGCGCTCCCGCAGCAGGCCCGCCAGCGCGTCGGCCCGCAGGTAGCGCTGGCCGCCGTGGCGCTCGAACGTGATGCGCCCGTCGCGCTCCCAGCGGCGGAGCGTGTCGACGCTCAAGCCGAGGGCAGCCGCCGCCGCACCGATCCGCACCATGTTCTCCATGGGCGCAAACTACTTCGCGACGGCCGCGAAAGCGAAGTGATCGTGCGCATCCCGCGCGCGGGAAGGATCGAGGCTGTGCGGAGTCTCTGCAGATATGACCCGCCGTCTCACCGCCGTCGTCGCGCCACTCCTCGTGGCCGGTGCCCTGATCGCCGGCTGCGGCAGCGACAACTCGTCGTCCTCCGGCTCCTCCTCCGGCGGCGGTGGCGGCTACGGGAGCCAGACGCCCGCCAAGACCACGGCAACCACCACCGCCGCGGCACCCGCGGCGGCCTCCTCCGGTGGTCGGCTCGCGATCAAGGCCGTCGAGAGCGACGGGCTCTCCTTCGACCCCAAGACGCTGCAGGCCAAGGCGGGCACGGTGACCATCACCATGGACAACCCCAGCGGCGACAGCCTGCAGCACGCGATCTCGGTCGAGGGTCCCGGCGGGGTCGCCGCCTCGGGCCAGATCGCCCAGCCCGGGAGCACCTCGAAGGTGACGCTGAAGCTCAAGCCCGGCAAGTACACGTTCTTCTGCCCCGTGGGGAACCATCGCGCCGCGGGCATGCAAGGAACGCTCACGGTTCAGTGAGCGCCTCGACGCAGGGCGCCATCGCGGCTACGGTCCCGGGTGTGCCCGACGAGGGTCAGCGCCCGCTCGACCCCCAGCGCCTCGGCGATCACGTCGACCGGCTGTACCGCGCTGCCCTGGCGCTCTGCGGCAACCGCCACGACGCCGAGGACCTTGTGCAGGAGACCTACGCGCGGATCCTCGCCCGGCCGCGGTTCCTGCGTCACGACGACGACCTCAGCTACCTGCTGCGCGTGCTGCGCAACACCTTTCTCAACCGCCTGCGGACCCAGAGCCGGCGGCTCGCGCCGCTGGAGCTCGACGACGAGCGCGACGGCCTGCCCCGCGCCTCTGACCCTCGCCATCCCGAGGCGGCGCTGGAGGTCAGCGAGCTGCTGAGCGCGATCGCCGCGCTGCCCGACGACCAGCGCGACGCCGTCGTCGCGATCGACATCGTCGGGCTCAGCTACCGCGAGGCCGCCCGTGCGCTGCGCACCAAGGAGGCGACGATCACCACACGCCTGCATCGCGGCCGCGCGCGCCTGGCCAAGACGCTGTCGGCGACGCTCGGCGAACCTGTCCGCGACACCACCCCACATCGATGACCGCTCACCGCACCCCACCGCAAGAGCCGCTGCCCGACGACGCCGAGAGCGCCGCGATCGGCCGCCGCATCCAGCAGCTCGCGCTCGAGGTCGAGGCGCCGGCGAGCTTGCGGATGCGCCTGGCCGACGGCCATCGGACCGCCGGACGCCGGCGGCGCTTCGCGCTTCCGGCGCTCGGGGGGCTGGGACTGGCGGCGCTCGCCGCCGTCCTGCTCGTGCTCGTCGGTGTCGGCGGTGGCTCGAGCGCGCCGTCGGTCGACGACGCCGTCGCGCTGGCGCTCGCGCCTCCCACGGCGCCGGCGCCCGCTGTCGACCCCACCAACATGCAGCTCGTGCGCGCCCAGATCGGGGGCATCACGTTCCCCAACTACACCTACGCGTGGCCGAGGTGGACGACCAAGGGCGTCCGGCGCGATCGGATCTCCGGCCGTGACGCGACGACCGTCTTCTATCGCGGACCGCGCGGCGACGTCGGCTATACGATCGTCGACGGCACGCCGCTGGACCCGCCCAGCGGTGCCCGCCATGTGCGTGCCGGTGGGGTGGACCTCTCGGTACTCCGCCGCGATGGCGCGACGGTCGTCACCTGGCAGCGTGACGGCCACACGTGCGTCCTGGCCGGGCGGGGCGCCGGGGTCGAGCAGCAGCTGGTGCGCTTTGCCACCTGGGTCTGACGCGCGTCAGGTCCGGACGACAGGCGCGAGATCGCGCTAGGCCGTGACCTTCTCGATCGCCGTCAAGACCCGCTGGGGCTCGAACGGCTTGGCGATGAAGTCCTTGGCGCCGGCCTTGACGGCCTCCAGCACCTTGGACTCCTGCCCGAGCGCGGAGCACATGACCACGGTGGCGCCCGGATCGATCGCGATCAGCTCGCGCAGGGCGGTCAGGCCGTCCTTCTCGGGCATCGTGATGTCGAGCGTCATCACGTCGGGGCGGAGCTCCTTGTAGCGCTCCACGGCCTCGTTGCCGTCGGCAGCTTCACCCACGACCTCATGTCCGCCGCTCGTGAGCACGTCGGACACCATGCGGCGCATGAAGGCTGCGTCGTCTACTACGAGAATGCGGGCCATGTCGTCCTCGTTGGTCGGCCGGGCCGCGCGGACCTGAAATCGCCTGGTCAGATCGCTGTCTCGGTCCATGCCCGGCGCAGCATCGCGCCGACGTCCTCATCCGGTACGGGACGGAACTGCTCGTACCAGCCGCCGACAGCCTTGAAGCGCTCGGGAACGAGCGGGCAGACCACCGCGTCGGCGTCGCCTTCGAGCAGCCCACACGCCTCCTCGGAGCCGACCGGAGCGGCGGCGATGACGCGTGCGGCGCCGCGGTCGCGCAGGGCCAGGACCGCGACGCGCATCGTCGCGCCGGTGGCCAGCCCGTCGTCGACGACCACGACGGTGCGACGTGCGACGGTGGGGGCCGCGCGGTCGCCGCGGTAGCACAGCTCCCGGCGTCGTAGCTCGCGCTCCTCGGCGTCGGCGATGTGCGCGATCGTGGTGTCGTCCAGCCCTGCCGCGAGGATGATCTCCTGGTTGAGGACACGCGCGCCACCCGAGGCGATGGCGCCGAGCGCGAGCTCCGGCTGCTCGGGGACGCCGAGCTTGCGGACCAGCAGGACGTCCAACGGCGCGGCCAGCGCCGAGGCGACCTCCGCGCCAACGGGTACGCCGCCACGAGGCAGCGCGAGGACGAGCGGCGCCGTGCTGCTGGGGTGCAGCGCCGCGGCGACCAGTGGCGCCAGCCGGCGGCCCGCGTCGGCGCGATCGACGTAGGGCTCCATGCGCCGACGGCTGCCCGCACGCGGGCATGCCCAACCATCACGCCGCTAGCGTGCGAGGCGATGATCACCGTCGCCCCCGAGGTCGCCGAGGCGCTCGCCGCCGGCCAAGCCGTCGTCGCACTGGAGTCCACGATCGTCTCCCACGGGCTGCCGCGCCCGCAGAACGCCGAGATCGCGCGCCAGATCGAGGCGGCGGTCCGTGCGGGCGGCGCGGTGCCGGCGACGATCGCGCTGGTCGACGGCACCGCGCGCGTCGGGCTCGACGACGCGGCGCTGGAGGCGATCGCCACACGCGACGACGTCGTCAAGTGCAGCGCGCGCGACCTGCCGATCGCCGCCGCGCGCGGGGCGACCGGTGCGACGACCGTGGCGGCGACCGCGCACGTGGCCGCCCATGCGGGCATCGGCCTGTTCGCCACCGGCGGGCTCGGCGGCGTGCATCGTGAGGCGGCCGACACGTGGGACGAGTCGGCCGACCTCGTCGCGCTGTCGCGGACACGGATCTGCGTGGTCTGCGCCGGCGTGAAGTCGATCCTCGACATCCCCGCGACGCTCGAGCGCCTGGAGACGCTGGGGATCGGCGTCGCCGGCTACCGCACCGACAAGTTCCCCGCCTTCTATCTGACCGACAGCGGGCACACACTGCCGTGGCGGCTGGACACGCCGGAGGAGATCGCCGCGGTCCTGGTGGCACGGGAGCAGCTCGGGCTGGAGGGCTCGGCGATGGTGATCGCCAACCCGCTGCCGGAAGACCAACAACTTGATCCCGAGCTGCACGAGCGGGTCCTGCGTGAGTCATTGTCCGCAGCGGCGGCCGAGGACGTGACCGGCCGGGACGTCACGCCGTTCCTGCTCGCGCGCTTCCACGAGGGCACGGGTGGCGAGTCGCTGCGGGCCAACGTCGCGCTGGTGCTCGCCAACGCGCGCCTGGCGGGGGAGATCGCGCGCGCGACCGCGGCGCACGGCGGATGAGGGCGCCGGCGCCGGTCGTCGTCGTGGGCGACGTGATGGTCGACGTCGTCGCGGCGGCCGCCGGGCCACTGGCGCATGCGTCGGACACCGAGGCGCACGTGCGCTGGACGGGCGGAGGCGCGGCGGCCAACGTGGCGGCGTGGCTGGCCTCCGAAGGCGTGCCGGTCGCGTTGGTCGCACGCGCGGGTGCCGATGTCGCCGGGCGCGGCGCGGTGGCCGAGCTGCAGGAGGCCGGAGTTGCTGTCCATGTCGCGTTGGACGGCGAGCGCGCCACCGGAACCTGCGTCGTGGTGATCGGCGCCGACGGCGAGCGGACGATGCTGCCCGACCGCGGGGCGAACCTCGCGCTCGCGCCCGACGACGTCCCGGCCGAGCTGTTCGTGGCGGGCGGTCATCTGCACCTGTCGGGCTATGTGCTGCTGCACGACGGTCCGCGCGCTGCCGGGCTTGCGGCACTGGACCATGCGCGTGAGGCGGGGATGACGATCTCGATCGATCCGGCGTCGGCGGTGCCGCTCGGGGCGTGCGGGGTCGAGCGCGTCCTGGGCTGGATCGGCGGGGCCGACCTGCTCGTGCCGAACCTCGACGAGGCACGGGTGCTGACCGGCGAGGACGAGCCGGAGGCGGCGGCCCGGGCGCTGGTCGTGCGTGCCGGGGCGCGAGAGGTGATCGTCACGTTGGGCGCCGGCGGCGCATTGTGGACCGACGGTCAGGCCGTCGAGCGGGTCGCGGCGCCGGAGGTCGAGCGGGTCGTCGACACCACCGGCGCGGGCGACGCGTTCGCCGCGGGCTGGCTGGCGGCGCGGCGCGCCGGCGCGGACCCACGGACGGCACTGAGCGCGGCCTGCGCGCTGGGCTCCCGCGCGGTCAGCCGCGCCGGCGCCCGGCCTTAGACCGCCGGCGGCTCGTCGGCCTCGGCGTCCACGCGCGAGGTCGCCGGCTCGCGGACCTCTTCGAGCACGCCGAGGATCTCGCCGACGCGACAGACCAGCAGGCGCTCCTCGTCGACCTCGATCCACGCACCGGCCGACGCGGGGAAGACGACGTGGTCGCCGGGGGCGACCGGCATCCGGACGCCGACGTGCTCCCACCAGTCCAGGCCCTGGCCGACGGCGAGCACGATGCCGTGCTGAGGTGGCGGCTCGTTGGAGCCGGCGGGCACGAGCAGCCCGGAGCGGCGGAAGCGCTCGGGCTCGAGCTCCTTGATCACGATGCGGTCGAACAGCGGGCGCAGGAGCTGCTTCATCCCGGGCAGCGTAGAAGACCTGGCCTCCGGCAAGATGCAGCGGGTGCGTACGACCCGGGCCGCCGCCGGAAGCATCGTGTTCTTCCTCGCCGGTCCCGGCCTCGAGGCGGGTGTCGGTCCGTGGCTGCTCGTGCGCGTCGCGGGCAGCGAGATCGACGGCTGGCCGGCCGCGCTGCGCGTCGTCGGCGCGCTGCTGATGGTGGCCGGGATCGCGACGCTCCTCGACGTCTTCGCGCGCTTCGTCCGCGACGGCGCCGGCACGCCGTCGCCCGCCGCGCCGACCACGCACCTGCTCGTCGTCGGCGCCTTCCGCCATCTGCGCCATCCGATGTACGTCGCGACCGCGACGGTGATCGTGGGCGAGGCGCTGCTCTTCGCCCAGCCGGTCCTGCTCGTCGGCGCGGCCGCCTACGTCATCGCGATGGCGACGCTCTCCCACACCGTCGAGGAGCCACGGCTGGCCCGCCGCTTCGGCGCCTCCTACGAGGCCTACCGGCGGGCCGTCCCCGGCTGGATCCCACGGCTGCGACCGTGGGACGGCCGCTAAGGGGCGGGCGCCTCGTCCAGCAGCTTGCGGATGCGCTTGGCGCTGACCGGGCCGCGTACGCCGAGGGCCTGAGCGAAGTGGCTGACGCGCAGCTCCTGCAGCAGCCACCCGGCCTCGATCACCGGCGCGGGGACCGGCCGTCCGAGCGACAGGTAGGTCTTGGTGCGCTCGCGCTGCTCGGCCTCCAGCGCGCGGACGGCGTTCATCCGGTCGCGATCGACGGCGACCGCGTCGGGCAGACGCTCCAGGCGGCGGTCGGCGGCCTGGAGATAGCGGACGATGTCGGGCAGGCGCGCCGGGCCGGACGCGGTGATGAAGCCGGGGAAGACCAGGTGGCCGAGCTGCTCGGCGACGTCTTGGCGGGCGTCGCGCAGCGGCGGCGCGATCAGCGACTCCATGCGCCGGTGCAGGTCGGCGCGGGCCGCCAGGATGGCCACGACGTCGCGCATGATCGCGACCGTGTGGTCGGCCAGCGAGCCGGCGACGTGGTCACGCAAGCGGGCGAACCCGTCCGCGTCCCACGCCGGGCCGCCGGCCTCGTCGGCCAGCGCGTCGGCTGCCGCGGCGGTCGCGTCGTCGATCACCGCCGCGAGGCTCCCGTGTGGCGCCGCGGCGAGCAGGAGCTGCGCGCGGTTGTCCAGCCGGCCGGTGACGTGGCGCGCGGGGGAGGGGATCGTCAGCAGCAGCAGGCGTCGCGTGCCGGCGCGCATCGCCGCGTCCTGCGCTGCGCGCGACTCCATCATCTTGACGTCGACGTGGTCGCCACGGTCGACGAGTGCCGGGAAGGCTCGACCCGCCTCGCCGGCGGCGCGCAGGGCGATCTCGCGCGGCAGGATGTCCACCGACCAGGAGGTCAGCCCGGTGCGCTCGTACTGGGCGGTCGCGGCCGACAGGGCGGCGCGCAATCGTGGGCGGACCTGCTCGCGGACGGCGGCAAGGTCGGTGCCCGAGGCCAGCAGCGCGCCCGTCTCGTCCTCGATGGCGAACGTCATCTTGAGATGTACCGGCAGCGCACCAGGATCGAACGCCGCGGCCGGCACGAGCGCGCCCTTCAGCGCGCTGACCTCACGTGCGAGGACCTCCACCAGCGGGCCGGAGCGCGGCTTCATCCGCTGCACCGCCAGCGCCGCCGTCTCGGGGACCGGGACCAGCGGGCGGCGCAGCTCCTTGGGCAGGCCGCGCAGCAGCGCGGTGACGAGCTCCTCGCGGAACGCCGGCACCAGCCAGTCAAAGCCCGTCGCCCGGAGCTGCGGCAAGACGGCCAGCGGGACATGCACGGTGACGCCGTCGTGCTCGCTGCCCGGCTCGAAGGCATAGGTCAACGGGAGCATCAGCTCACCCTGGCGCCAAGACGCCGGCCGGCCCACGCCGGTCAGCGCGTCGCGCGCCTCGGGGCGCACGAGCAGCTCCAAGGTGTAGGTCAACCGCGACGGGTCGGTCTGCCGCGCGTCCTTCCACCAGCGGTCGAAGTGCGCGGCGCTGACGACCTCGGCCGGCACGCGTGCGTCGAAGAAGTCATAGAGCGCGTGGTCGTCGACCAGCACGTCGCGGCGGCGCTCGCGCTGCTCCAGGGCATCCACCTCCTCCAGCACCCGCGCGTTGTCGGCGAAGAAGCGATGGCGCGTGTCCCAGTCGCGCTCGACCAGCGCGCGGCGCAGGAACAGGTCGCGCGACAGCTCCGGGTCGATCTTCGCGTAGGAGACCTTGCGGGCACCGACGATCGGCAACCCGTACAACGTGACCCGCTCGGTCGCCACGACCTCGCCGCGGCACCGCTCCCAGCGCGGCTCGGAGTAGGTGCGCTTGACGAGGTGGTCGGCCAGCGGCTCGACCCAGGCCGGCTCGATCCGCGCCGCCGTGCGCCCGAAGAGCCGCGCGGTCTCGACCAGCTCGGCGACCATCACCCAGCTCGGCTGCTTGCGGGCCAAGGTGGAGCCGGGGAAGATCGAGAAGCGCGCGCCGCGCGCGCCGAGGTAGTCCCGCTTGGCGACATCGCGCATGCCGACGTGCGACAACAATCCGGAGAGCAAGGCAAGGTGGATGTGTTGGACCTCGCCCGGCTCCTGGTTGCGCTTGACCCCGACCTCCTTGGCCGCCTGGCGCAGCTGACCGACGAGGTCCTGCCACTCGCGCACGCGCAGAAAGTGCAGGTACTCGCCCTTGAGCCGCTTGCGGAACTGGCTCCCCGACAGCTCGCGCTGCTGCTCGCGCACGTAGGACCACAGGTTGAGATAGGACGTGAAGTCGGAGTGCTCGTCCTTGAAGCGCGCATGGAGCTGGTCGGCCTGGGCCTGGTGCTCGGCCGGTCGCTCACGCGGGTCCTGGATCGACAGCCCCGCCGCGATCACGATGACCTCCTCGACGCAGCGCAGGCGGTCGGCCTCGAGGATCATCCGCGCCATCCGCGGGTCCACCGGCAGTCGGGCGAGCTTGCGGCCCACCGCCGTCAGCCGCTTGCCGACAGGCTGCGCCGGATCGATCGCGCCGAGCTCGTGCAGCAGGTTGACGCCGTCGCGGACCTGCCGGGCGTCGGGCGGATCCAGGAACGGGAAGTCGCTGACCGCTCCGAGGTCCAGCGCGGCCATCTGCAGGATCACCGACGCGAGGTTGGTCCGCAGGATCTCGGGGTCGGTGAAGCGCGGGCGCTCCAGGAAGTCCTGCTCGTCGTAGAGCCGGATGCAGATGCCGTCCGAGGTTCGGCCTGAGCGGCCTTTGCGCTGGTCGGCCGAGGCCTGGGAGATCGGCTCGATCGGCAGCCGCTGCACCTTCAGCCGCGCGCTGTAGCGGCTCATCCGCGCCAGGCCCGTGTCGACGACGTACTTGATGCCCGGGACCGTCAGCGACGTCTCGGCGACGTTGGTCGCCAGGACGACGCGGCGCCGGCTGTGGGCCTTGAAGACCTGCTGCTGGTCGGCGTTGGAGAGCCGCGCGAAGAGCGGCAGGACATCGATGTCGTCGCGCAGCCGGCCGCGCAGCGCGTCGGCGGTGTCGCGGATCTCGCGCTCGCCGCTCAAGAACACCAACACGTCGCCCTCACGGCTCTCCCGCAGCAGCTCGTCGACGGCATCGCCGATCGCCTCCGGCTGGTCGCGCTCCGGGCCACCCTCGGTCAGCGCGAGCGGGCGGTAGCGGACCTCGACCGGGAAGGTGCGGCCGCTCACCTCGACCACGGGCGCGTCGCCGAAGTGCTTGGCGAACTGCCCGGGGTCGATCGTCGCCGAGGTGATGATCAGCTTGAGGTCGGGCCGCTTGGGCAGCAGCTGGTGCAGGAAGCCGAGCAGGAAGTCGATGTTCAACGAGCGCTCGTGGGCCTCGTCGATGATGATGGTGTCGTAGCGGCGCAGCAGCCGGTCGCGCTGGATCTCGGCCAGCAGCAGGCCGTCGGTGACCAACCGCACCAACGTGCGCTCGTTGGAGCTGTCGTTGAAGCGCACGGCATAGCCGACGGCCTCGCCGAGATCGACGTCGAGCTCGTCGGCGATCCGCTGGGCGACCGTGCGCGCGGCCAGTCGGCGCGGCTGTGTGTGGGCGATCGCGCCGCGGATCCCGCGCCCCAGCTCCAGGCAGATCTTGGGCAGCTGCGTGGTCTTGCCCGAGCCCGTCTCGCCGGCGACCACGACAACTTGATGGTCGCGGATCGCCGCCAGCAGGTCGTCGCGGCGCGCGCTGACCGGGAGCGCCGGCGGGTAGGTGATCTTCGGGACCGCGTCGCGGCGGCGCTGGATCCGCTGCTCGGCCGTGGCGAAGTCGCGATCCAGCCGCGCCAGCGCGGCCTCGTCCTCGGGATGGCGGTGCGCGCGCTCCAGCCGCCGGCCGAGGCGGTGCTCGTCGACCAGCGTCAGCTCCTCCAGGCGGGTTCTGAGCTCGGCGAGCGGCACGCCCGCGAGGATAGAGACGGACGCCGGGCGCTCCGGTTCCGTCACCTCCGCATCCCACGGCCGTTGCGTGCCCATGACCTTCGGTGTCCGGCAGACTGCCTGCTTCGTGCTGCTCCTGCGCTCGCGCCTGCTCCTTGCTGTCTGTGCCCTCGCGCTCCTGCCGGGAGTCGCGTGGGCGGGGACGTCAACGGTCGGTGAGCCCGCCCAGGGCGGTGGGGTCTTCCGCTTCCCGCAGGCGGTGGCGGTGACGCCGGGAGGCACGACGATCTTCGTCGGCGACCAGAGCTCACGCACCGTCCAGGCCTTCGCTCCTGACGGGACGCCGAAGTTCGACGTCGGCTTCCCGGCCACCCGCGGAGAGCCCGGACGACTCGGCGTCGTCGGCGGCGTGGCCACCGATCGCTCCGGCCATCTCTACGTCCTCGACGCCGAGCACGAGCGGGTGCAGGTCTTCTCGGCGCTCGACGGCCACTACGTGACGCAGTTCGGAGACGCCTCGGTCTTCGACCTGCTCGGAGGCGATCCGGCGACGATCGGCGGCGGCCGCAGCGCCTCGGGCCTTGCGGTCGCCCAGGCGGCGGGCGGCGCGCCGGTCGTCTACGTCGCCGACCAGGGCAACGACCGCGTGGAGCGCTTCGTGCTCGATCCCTCCTCCTTGCAGCCCACGGGCGCCCCGACCTTCAGCCCCGCCTCGGTCGATCTCTCGGCACCGCAGGGCATCGCGCTGAGTCCGGCGGCGACCGCGGTCTACGTCGCCGACGACGATCACCACCGCGTCGTCGTCCTGCGTCCCGACACGCTGGAGCAGATCGGCGGGGTCGGGACCTTCGGCAGCGGCCCCGGACAGCTCCAGAACCCCTACGACGTGGCCGTCGACGCCGCCGGGCGGCTGTTCGTCGCCGACAACCAGAACAACCGCGTCGACATCTTCGACGCGGGCTCGCTCGGCTTCCTCGGGACGCTCGGCCACCAGGGCTACGGACCCGGCACCGGGAACATGGCCGTCGTGCGCTCGGTCGGCGCGCTGGCCGACACGCCCGGCGGTGGCGTCGATGTCGCCGACACGGCCAACGACCGCATCCAGGCCTTCGACGGCACCGGGGCGACCACGGCGATCTGGGGGATCTCCGGCCGTGGCCCGGGCTATTTCACGCGGCCGAGCGGGGTCGCGTTCACGCCCGACGGCGGTGTCGCGGTGGCCGACAGCTTCGACGAGCGCGTGGCGCTCTTCGCCACCGACGGCACCTACGTCGGCCTGCGCGGGCAGGTCAGCGCCTCGACGGGCTTCGCGACCGAGGGGGCAAACCTGGGTCAGTTCGACCTTCCCGCCGACGTGGCCTACGACGGCGCGGGCAACTTGTGGGTGGCAGACACCGACAACAACCGGGTGCAGGAGATCGCTCCGGACGGACAGGTGCTCGGCGCCGTGGCGGTCGGTGCGCCGGTCAGCGTGGACGCGGGCACGGCGGGCGTCGTCGTCGCCGGACGCAGGGACGGCGTCGTGATCCGGATCGCCCCCGACGGCACGCTGACCACGGTGCGCTCGGGCCTCACGCACCCGGCTGCGGTCGCGGTCGCGCCGGACGGCGACGTCTACGTGGCCGACGACACGACGGTCCGCGACGCCACCACCAACACGCTGGTCGCCGGTCCGGGCGCCACGACGGTGTGGGACCGGCCGGCGGGTCTGGGCTTCGGTCCCGACGGCACGCTCTATGTCAGCGAGCAGCGGCCCGGCACGCCGGACGGCGCGCGCGTGCTCCGCGGCACACCGTCCGGCGGTGGCGCCCACACCTGGACGACCGTCGCCGACGAAGGGGCCGCGGCCGACCAGGTGATCGCTCCCGCCGGCCTCGCCGTGAGCGCCGACGGCACCACCGTGCTGATCGCCGACCCCGCCGCCAACCGCGTGCTGCGCATCGACGTGCCCGGCCACTCAGCACCGCCGATCGCGAGGCTGTCGGTCGTCGTGAGCGGCATGGACCGCGGCACGGTCGTCAGCGACCTCCCGGGGATCGCGTGCGTGAGCGATTGCCGCCAGGGCTACGGCCTCGGACGCTCGGTGACGCTCACCGCCCGTCCCCAGGCGGGCTCGGTCGTGGCGGCCTGGTCCGGCGCCTGCGCCGCCGCCGGCAGCGCGCCGACCTGCACGGTGGCGATGGGGACCGACCAGACGGTGGGGGTGACGTTCGCCGCCGCGCCACCACCGCCGGCCGTCGTCCCTCCGACGCCGAAGCCCCGCACCGCGCCCGTGGTCCTGCGCGCTGCGCGCCTGAACACGCACCTGCTCCATCCGGCGCGTCGCGCCGACCGTCGGCGCCACCGCCGCGCCCGGCACGCCACGCGCGCCACGGCGACGGTCACGCTCACCCGGCCGGCCGGCGTCATGGTGCGCGTCCTCGTCGGCCGACCCGGTCACCGCCGCGGCTCCTCGTGCGTCGCGCCGACGCGTGCCAACCGCCGCGCCCCGAGGTGCACGCGCTTCGTCGTGACCTCCCGCTCCCGCACGCTGCGATCGGGCACGGCGACCGTCCGCTTCACGGTGACGGCGGCGTTCGGCGCGACGCGAGCGCTGAAGCCCGGCTCCTATCGGCTCTCGCTCGTTGCCGTCGACGCCGACGGCAACCGCTCGGGCCCGCGCACGGTGAGCTTCCGCGTCACCGCCTGACCTGCGGCCGACGCCACGCCGCCGACGATCTCGCCGGGCGGTAGCGTCACGCCGATCGCCACCTCACCGGAGATCCTCGATGCCCGCGCGCTCAACCGCGCGCTGTTGGCACGTCAATGGCTGCTGGAGCCGCGTCGCGCGAGCGCGCTGGAGGCGATCGAGCAGCTCGTCGGCCTGCAGGCACAGGACGTCAAGGCGCCGTACTTCCAGCTCTGGGCCCGGCTGGCGGACTTCGACCCGCACGAGCTTTCGGCGCTGCTCGAAGGCCGCGACGCGGTCCGGATCGTGCTCATGCGCGGCACGATCCATCTGGTCTCGGCACGTGACGCGCTGCTGCTGCGCCCGCTCGTGGATCCGGTGATCGGCCGCGCCACCGACGGCAACTGGAGCGTCGGCGACGTCGACCGCGAGGACCTGGCCGCGGCGGGTCGCGAGCTGGTCGAGGCCGAGCCGCGCACGTTCGCGCAGCTCGGCGCGCTGCTGGCCGAGCGGTTTCCGGATGCCGATCCGCCTGCGCTGGCACAGCAGATCCGCGCGCTCGTCGGGCTCGTGCAGGTCCCGCCGCGCGGCCTGTGGCGACAGAGCGGCGCGGCCGCACACACGTCGATCGAGCAATGGCTGGACGGTGTCGAGGTCCCGGAGCCGTCGCTGTCCACCCTGATCCGCCGCTACCTGGCCGCCTTCGGCCCGGCCAGCGTGCAGGACATGCAGAAGTGGTCGGGCCTCTCGCGCCTGCGGCCGGCCTTCGAGAACGTCCGCAGCGAGTTGGTGTCCTTCGCCGATGCGGTGACCGGTCGTGAGCTCTTCGACCTGCCCGATGCGCCTCGCCCGCCGCGCGACACGCCCGTGCCGCCGCGCCTGGTCGGCCCGTTCGACAACCTGGTCCTGTCGCACGCCGACGCCACCCGCGTGCTGCCGACCGACTACCGCCGCCTCGTGATGACCCAGAACGGCCTGATCGCGGGGATGGCGCTGATCGACGGCTTCGTCGCCGGCAACTGGCGGATCAAGGCCACCAAGAAACACGCGCTGCTGACGATCACCTCGTTCAACGGCAAGGCCTACAAGAAGGCTGACGCCGCGGCGCTCACCGAGGAGGGCCTGAGCCTCCTGCGCTTCGCCGCGCCTGACGCGGCTGCGGCCGACGTCGGCTTCAGCGTCGGTTGAGGACGAGCACCCGGGCGCCAGCCGACGGGATCATCGTCACGTTGCGATGGACCGCGCGCTCGGGCTCGGCGTCGACGTAGGTGATGTCCAGCCGCCGCGCCATCGTCTCCAGCACGACGCGCTGCTCGGCCATGGCGAGCGCCGCGCCGAGGCAGCGTCGGATGCCGCCGCCGAACGGGATCCACGTGTAGGTCCCGGGCTTGTTGTCGTCCCAGCGCTCGGGGCGGAACCCGAACGGATCCGGGTAGACGTCCTCGCGGTGGTGGATCAGCAGGATGCTCATCGTCACCGGCGTGTCGGCGGGCACCGCGTACTCACCCAGGCGCCACGGGACCATGACGCGACGGCCGATGATCGGGATGACCGGCCGCGAGCGCATGCCCTCGGTGATCGTCGCCTCGACCACGCGTGCCGACAGCGCCTCGTCGCTGCCGCGGACGGCGTCGCGCAGGCGGTCGTGGGCGGCGGGCGTGCGGACCAGCCGCTCCCAGATCCAGGCCAGCTGGTTGGCCGTGGTCTCGTGGCCGGCGAGGACGAGCGTCAGCAGCTCGTCGCGCAGCTCGCGGTCGCTGAGCTCCTCGCCCTCCTCGGTCCGGGCCTGCAGCAGCAAGGACAGGATGTCGCGACGCTCTTCCAGATCGGTGGCCTGGCGGCGCTCGCGGATCACCTGGTAGGTGGGGCGGTCCAGGATGTCGAGGCCGATCTTGGTGATGCCGACCGGCTCGTCGCGGCCGATGTTCATCAACTCGGCCAGCTGCGCGCTCTTCCACGTCGAGGCCTGCACCAGCCCGCGAACGGCACGGCGCAGCCCGTGCTCCGGCGTCCCGCGCTCGGGCTTGCCGTCGATGCCGAAGATCCCGGCCATGATCACGTCGAGCGTGATCGCCTGCATGCGCGGGGCCAACGCGATCGGGGTGTTGAGCGACCAGCCGTCGATCTCGCGGTTGGTCGCCTCGACGATCATCTCCTCGTAGCGCGCGATGGCCTCGCCGTGAAACGGCGGCAGCAGCAGCTTGCGCTGACGCAGGTGGCGCGGGCCGATCGCGGTCAGGACCGAGTTGGGGCCGACGATCGGCCGCAGCGGCGACTCGCCGGTGAGCGACGGCGCCTGGTCGGGCTTGGCCGTGAAGAGCGACTGGACGTGATCGGGATGCGACGTGATCACCGGCCCGCCGTGCACGATGCCCTCCATCCGGAAGACCTCGCCGAGGCGGCGGCGGGCGCCGAAGACGAACTCGATCTGGCGCTGGTTGAAGCGCAGCATCTGGAGCGCGCGGGGGAGGTCGACCTCCGGCGGAGCCGGCAGCGTCGCCGCCTCGGCCTCGTCGATCGGGCCGGCGGGTGATGGGGGCGCGGTGCCGATCAAGCGCTCGGACGCGGCGGGCGGGCCTGCGGATGCGAGGGTCATGACATCGCCCAGTGTGACATCGATCGGTGTCGTGTCTGTGCGGTCCCGCACGGACAAGCGACCATTCGGTCAGAAGACATACGGCAAGATGGTCCGCTCGTGTCCCGCTCGCTCGCAACGTCCCCGCCCGCCGGCCGCCGGCGTGAGCGCCTGTCGGCCGCCGAGGCGCGTCGCGTCGCGCTCGCCGCCCAGGGCTTCGCGGAGCCGCCGCTGACCCGTGCCGTCGACACGCGCGCGCTGCGCAGCCGCGTCATCGACCGCGTCGGCCTGATCCAGATCGACTCGGTCAACGTGCTGTCGCGCGCGCACTACCTGCCGACGTTCAGCCGGCTGGGGGAGTACGACATCGGGCTGTTGGATAAGTTGTCGCACTACGCGCCGCGACGGCTGTTCGAGTACCGGGGCCACGAGGCGTCGCTGATCCCGGTCGAGCTGCATCCGCACCTGCGCTGGCGGATGCGGCGCGCGCACGACGACGCGTGGGGCGGGATGCGCCGCATCGCGACAGAGCGCCCGGAGCTCGTCGCCGCCGTGTTGGAGGACTTGCGCGAGCGCGGTCCGCTGACGGCCTCCCAGTTGGCCGAGCACGACGAGCCGCGCGCGCCCAAGGGGCCGTGGTGGGACTGGTCGAACGTCAAGCGCGCGTTGGAGTTCCTGTTCTGGAGCGGGGAGATCACCAGCGCCCGGCGGCGGCGCTTCGAGCGGATCTACGACATCCCCGAGCGTGTGATCCCAGCTGACGTGCTGGCGGTCCCGACGCCCGACGACGACGTCGCGCAGCGTGAGCTGATCCGCGTCGCCGCGCGGTCGATGGGGATCGCGACCGAGCCCGACCTGCGCGACTACTTCCGGCTACCGAGCGCCGAGTCCAAGCTGCGCGTGGCGGAGCTGGTCGAGACGGGGGAGCTACTGCCGGTTGCCGTGGAGGGCTGGACCGCGCCCGCCTATCTGGCGCCCGGTGCCCGCGTGCCGCGGCGCGTGGACGCTCGCGCGCTCGTGGGGCCGTTCGACTCGTTGATCTGGGAGCGCCCGCGCGTCGAGCGCCTCTTCGGCTTCCGCTACCGGATCGAGATCTATGTGCCCAAGGAGCAGCGCGTGCACGGGTATTACGTCTTGCCGCTGCTGCTGGGTGACCGACTTGTCGCCCGCGTGGACCTCAAGAGCGATCGCGCCGGGGGCGCGCTGCTCGTCCAGGCCGCCCACGTGGAGCCCGGGGCGGGGGTCGGCGAGGGCGAGATCGCCGAGGCGCTGGCGATCGAGCTGCGCCGCATGGCCTCGTGGCTGGGACTGGATGACGTGGTCGACGTGGGGGCGGGCGACCTGTCGCCGGTGCTGCGCGCGGCCCTCGCATGAGCCGCGTCAGGGTGCTTGGCGGTCGCTCGCCAGCAACTCCATCAACAACCCGTCGTGCCAGCCGTCGCCGTCGCCGTCGGTGTCGCGCTCGTACTCGCGCATCGTGCCGACGGGCCGGAAGCCGACCTTGGTGTAGGCGTTGATCGCCGCTTCGTTGGCGACCGCCGGGTCGATCGTGATGCGGTGATGGCCGCGGTCGTCGATCAGGTGGTCGACCACCCGCCGCACCGCCTCGGTGCCGACACCGCGACCGTGCAGCTCGGGGTCCAGGAAGAGGTCGATGGACGCGTGGCGGTACTTCGGCGTCGGCTCCTCGTAGAACTGGATCAGGCCGCTGACGCGGCCCTCGACCAGGATCGTCAGCCGCACCGCTTCGGGCTCGTCGGTCAGCGGGAAGCCGGGGTCCGGCGCATCCCACCAGCGCGCGACCTCCGGCGTCGCGTGGATGCGCTGCAGTTCCGCGGCGTCATCGGGCTGCATCGCGCGCAGTTGGAGGTCGTGGCCGTCCATCGCTCAGGCCACGGCCGGGACCAGCTCCCGGCCGATCAGCTCGACGGTCGCCAGGTCGCGGTGGGCCAGGTGCTGGAGGAAGATCCGCGAGACACCGGCCGCCTCGTACTCGCGCAGGCGCGCGGCGGCCTGCTCGACGCTGCCGGTGATCCAGGTGTTCGGATCGGCGTCGGGCGGGTTCGAGCCGATCGTCGCGGTCGTCATGACCGAGAACGGGATCGGGTCGCGGCCGGCCGCGACACACGCGGCGTCGATGCGCGCCTTGCGCTCGCCGATCTCGGAGAGCGTGGGCATCACGGTGTTGTACTCGTCGGCGTACCGAGCGGCCAGCCGCGCCGCGCGCGGTCCGGCGGCTCCGCCCATGATCAGCGGCGGGTGTGGTCGCTGCAGCGGCTTGGGCTGGGCGTCGAGGTCGGTCAAGGTGTAGTGCTTGCCGGCGAAGGAGAACGGCCCGTCGCCCCAGTGGCCGTCGTGGATGATCTCCAGCTGCTCCTCCAGGACGTCCATCCGCTCGGCCATCGGCAGGAACGGGAACCCGTAGGCGGTGTGCTCGATCTCCGACCAGCCGGTGCCCAGCCCGAGCTCGACGCGGCCGCCGGAGACGTGGTCGGCGGTCGTGGCGAGCTTGCCCAGCACCGACGGATGGCGGAAGGAGGTAGGGGAGACCATCGTGCCGAGGCGCAGCGTGCTCGTGCGCGCGGCCAGCGCGTTGATCGTGCCCCACGCGTCCAGCGCGCCGCGCTCGTGGTGGCCGCTGACCGAGAGATAATGATCAGAGCGAAACAGCGCCTCGATCCCCGATGCCTCGCAGGTCTCGGCCAGGGCGACCCAGTCCTCCCAGGTGACATCCTCCTGACCCTCGATCATCAACGCGATCCGCATGGTCAAGTGATAGCGGATCGTGACGGCGTCGCGTGAGCGATGAGTTCCGCGCGTACCGCCCGTCCATGATGCGACCACGAAGAACGGAGCAGGCAATGCGCAAGTTGATCATCACGGAGTTCATCTCGCTCGACGGCGTCATGGAGGCACCGGGCGGCGAGGCGGGGTACGCCCATGCCGGTTGGGTGGGGCCGCTGTTCAGCGACGAGCTGGCGCCTACAAGTTCGAGGAGCAGAACGCCGCCGACATCCTGCTGCTGGGCCGCGTGACCTACGAGGGCTTCTATGGCGCGTGGCCGCATCGCGACGGCCCGATGGCGGAGAAGATCAACACGATGACCAAGTACGTGGCGTCGTCGAGCGCCGTCGAGACCGGCGACTGGCAGGACGTGACGGTCATCGACGACGACGTGCTCGGGCGGGTGGCCGCGTTGAAGCAGGAGGGCGACGGCGGGCCGATCCTGATCGCCGGAAGCCGCACGCTGGCCCAGTCGCTGCTGGTGGGCGGCCTCGTGGACCAGGTCAACCTGCAGGTCTTCCCGGTGATCCTCGGCAGCGGAGCACGCTTCTACCCGGAGTCACCCGACAAGCTGGCGCTCGAGTTGGTGTCCTCGCGTGAGGTGCCCAACGGCGTGCTGCTGCAGAGCTACCGGCCGGTGGCCGGCTGAGCGAGACGCCGCGACGCTCCGGACCATAAGCACACGCACTCGTGTCCTAAGCGGTAATTCCGTTACGCTGCCTGATACGCCAGAACCCTGAGCGTGCAACTGGGGACAGGAGACACGGAAGTGCACTTGAGAACACGGCTCATCGCCCTGGTCATGATTTGCTGCGCCGGGCCGGCCTTGACGGCGTGCGGAACCACGGACAGCAGCTCGTCGGGCGACTCGGCGTCGACCTCATCTGCAAAGAAGGCCGACTCGTGCGGAACCAAGGCCACCGATGACTGCACGCCGCACGTGTCATCGACAGGGAACGTTCGGGTTGACGCCATGATCTGGCGTGTCAGGTCCGCCAAGACCGTCAAGTCCATCGGAGACCAGACGTACGGGCTCGGAGCGAAGGCCAACGGTCGGTTCGTGGTCGTGAAGCTCAAGGTCCATTCCGACAAGAACGAGTCAGCCCAGCTGAGCGGTGACGTCGTCAAGTTGGAGATCAACGGCAACACCTACGATCCCGACAACGACGGGACTGTCGCGATCCTTGGTTCAGGTAGCGATCAGCCGTTCTTTCTCGACACCGTCGGTCCCGATTCCGATCGGAACGGCACCGTGGTCTTCGACGTGCCGAAGAGCAAGCTCGGCGGCAAGATCGAGGTGCGGTTCGGCGAGCTCGGCTTTGGCGAGACGCACGGCTACATCCGGCTGCCAAGCCTCGGCGTCTAGCTCAGCGCACGATGGGCGAGCCACCGACTAAGGGGCTCGCCCATGTCGTCGAGCGCGACGCCGGTCGACGACGCTGAACGCGAGAAGCAACAGCCAGAACCACTTCGCCAGCGACTGGGAGATCGTGTAGGCGATCGGGATCGAGACCAGGAAGACGAGCGCCCGACCCGCCGTGTCGACGATGACATGACGTCTTCGAGAAGGCGTCATGTCCGGTGCCGGCTCGGCATACAGGCCGCCGCCGATCGCGACGAGCGCCGTCAACCCAGAGAGGATGACGGTGAGGCCGACGTTGCCGGCGTAGAGCGCGACCGCCAGCGGCTCGTCGTAGCGACCCAACACCGCCGTGGTGAAGGGCATCAGCGCGATGAGCGCCAGCAGCGCCGTGTTCACGAGCACCAAGCGCCCGCTCGCGCGCCCGAGCAACGCGAAGAGCTTGTGGTGCTCGTACCAGAACAGCCCGATGACGGCAAAGCCGATCCCGTAGGCCACGAAGTCGTCAGAGAGGTCCGAGATCGCCGAGCCGAGGTCGCGTCCCGGGACGTCCGGCACCTCGATGTTGAGCACGAGCAGCGTGATCGCGATCGCAAAGACGCCGTCGCTGAACGCCCCGACTCGATCAAGCTCTCTGCGCTCGGCCTCGGTGGCAGCAGGCATCAGCCGACCATCAAACCGGTCGCCTCGGATGCAAGCCCGTCAGACGCGCACAGCACCTGATTCGTACACTGCGGCTGTCATGTCGATGAGCCGCAAGCGGCAATGGATCACGGAGACCGACGAGGTGGCCTCGGTACTAGATCGTGTGCGGGCCGAGACCGGCGGGATACTCGATCTTCCTGAACTCGTGCGCCTCGGCGGCGAGGCCAAGCTGCGTGAGCTCAGCGCAGCACGCGCCGCCGACCAACGCCGCCTGCTGCTACGCCAGCGGTTCGCTGAGCGGACGGCCACCGCTTCGGGGATCGATGTCGAGGCGCTACGCGAGGTCCACGAACAGGGCTGGACCGGTGGCTGACCCGGGCTTCGGCGGTCCGGTGATTCTTGACAACTCTGCATGGGCGAGACTGCTCGGCGGTCGCGTTCCTGCACCCGTGGCGCGGCGGTGGGAGCAGGCTCTTGTCCGTGACGAGGTGCTGGTCTGCGACCCGTTTCGCCTCGAGGCGTTGTACTCGGCACGCGACGCCAAGGACCACGTGTCGCTGGGCGAGGAACTCGACGCACTGGGCCAGGCGCCTTGCGATCAAGTCGTGTGGCAGGTCGCGCACAACGCGCAAAGCGCCTTGGCTGCTGATCGTCGCGTCTCGCACCGCATCAAGCCTGTCGATCTCTTGGTTGCAGCCGCTGCGCCCACTACAACGTCGGCGTTCTGCACTACGACCACGACTTCGACATCCTCGCCACGCACGCGGGGCTGTCCTTCGAAAGTCGTTGGCTCGCCAAGCGTGGCACGCTGGGCTGAACCTCGATGTGGGCAGGTTCCACGCAGGAGTTCATTTCCAAGTTGTCATAACGCTGATTAGCGGGCATTGATGATCGTGGAGGGGCCCACCATGTGGAGCCTTCACCGCGGATCGAGCGCATCGGCGAGCGCGAGCAGATCGCGGACGCGCAACGCCTCGGGCGGTGCGTTGCCTTCGAGGTCGCGATGGACCCATGCCGCCTGCATGCCTGCGCGCAGCGCGCCTTCGACGTCGAGCGCGAGGTCATCTCCGACATGCAGCACGTCACCTGGCGGCAGCGACAAGCGCTCGCAGGCCGCCAAGAAGATCCGCGTGTCGGGCTTCTCGACGCCGGCGTCACCCGCCGAGATGCAGCCGACGAACCAGTGCGCGACACCGGTGCGCTGAAGGTCCGCGTTGCCGTTGGTGAGCGCCAGCAGCGGGACGCGCGCCGAGAGACGGTCGAGCGCCGGGCCGACGTCCTCGTAGTGGTCGACCTGCTGGCGGGCCTCGTAGATCACCGCGAACGCGTCGTCGGCCAAGGCGGGATCCTCGCCGGCTGCGCCGAGCATCCGGCACAGCGCCTCACGCCGACAGGCACCGAGGTCATGCGCGATGTCGGGTCGCTCCCGGCGAACCGCGTCCAGCGCCTCACGCGCCGCGGTGGGATCGAACGAGGACGACGCGGCCGGCGCGTGCTCGGCCACCCAGCCCGTCAGCGCGGTCTGGATCCGCTGCGCGACCGGAGCGAACGGCCACAGGGTGTCGTCGAGGTCGAGCGTGATCGCGCGGACGGGACTCTGGTGGCGCATCGAGCCCGGAGCATACGAACCGGCATCGCGGTTCTGACATAGGCTCCGCTCCATGAACGACGTCACGCTGACCCACATCGGCGGCCCCACCCTCCTGATCGAGGTCGGCGGCTGGCGGATCCTCACCGATCCGACCTTCGACGCGCCCGGCAAGCGCTACTTCTTCGGCTGGGGCACGACGTCGCGCAAGATGAGCGGCCCGGCGATCGGCGCTGATGAGCTCGGCACGATCGACGCCGTGCTGATCAGCCACGACCACCACGGCGACAACCTCGACCCCGCCGGCCGTGCGCTGCTGCCCAAGCTGGGCACCATCGTCACGACCGTGCCGGGTGCCAAGCGGCTGGCCGAGAGCGGCCCCACGCGCGGCCTGGCGGCCTGGGACACCACGCGCCTGGAAGCGCCGGGCAAGCCGACGATCGAGATCACCGCCACCCCGTGCCGCCACGGCCCACCCGGCAGCCACCCGATCGTCGGCGAGGTCATCGGCTTCGCGCTGAAGTGGGACGGCCAGGAGCATGGCGTGCTCTGGATCTCGGGCGACACGGTGCTCTACGACGGCGTCCGCGAGGTTGCGCAGCGCCTCACGGTCGACACCGCCATCCTGCATCTCGGCGGCGTGAAGTTCCCGGTCTCGGGGCCGATCCGCTACACGATGACGGCCAAGGAGGCGATCGAGCTCACCGGGCTCATCAAGCCCCGCGCCGCGATCCCGATCCACTACGAGGGCTGGAAGCACTTCCGCCAGGGCCGCACCGCGATCGAGCGCGAGTTGGCCGCGGCGCCCGGCGACATCGGCGCGCTCTTTCACTGGCTGCCGATCGGCGAGCCGGTGCAAGACCCGGCAGCACCCTGACGTCAAGAGCCGCCGGGCACAGGCAAGCCATTCAGGTTGCCCGCGATTCCGTCGATCAAGGGGGTATGTCCACGGTCGCGCGACCGCCTGTGAAGCGTGTTGGCCACAAGGGCGCCGGTCAGCTGGCGCCCGGCAACACCGTGGCCAGCTTCGAGGCAGCGCTGGCGACGGGCGTGGACGTCATCGAGTTCGACGTGATCCGCCACCGCGGGCGGCTCGTCCTGGCGCATTCGCGCTGGGAGGCACGACGCCACCAGCCGCTCGACCTCGCGATCGGCCTCGCGCGGCTGACCGACGCGCGCTTCGCCCACGTCACCTTCAACGTCGACCTCAAGCGCCCGGGCTACGAGGCCCAGGCGCTGCAAGCGCTGCGCGCCGCGGGCCTGATCGACCGCTGCCTGATCTCCAGCCAGTTCGCCCGCTGCCTGGATCGCGTGCGCCGGATCGACCCCAGCGTGCGCGTCGGCATCAGCGTCGGCGGCTGGATCTCGCGCCGCCGCCATCGCTGGAACCGCCGCCTCGAGCAGCGCATCGTCGCGGCGATCGAGTCCGGCCGCTTCGACTGCCTCATGGCCCATCACCGCCTGGTCAACGCCGACTTCGTGACGCGGATGACCGCCTGCGGCGGCGAGGTCTACGCGTGGACCGTCGACTCCCGGATCCTGATCGAGCGCCTCCTGCTCACCGGCGTCGCCGGCATCACGACCAACGACCCGCGGCTGTTCCTGCCGGCGGGCCTCACCGTGGCGCCCATCACCCGGTAACGCCCGACGGCGAGCCGCCCGCGTCGCCGAACGGCTCGTCGCGCGCTCGCACCGCAGCGCGGAAGCCCTCGCTTGCCGCCTGCTGCTGGAAGGCGTAGCCCTCGGCCGTGTGGCGCGCGATGCCGTCGAAGACGGTGCCCAGCAGCTGCGTGGCCGGCAGGCCCTGCGCGACGGTCTGCTGGTTGACCAAGAGCTTCATCATCTGCAGCTGGTTGAGCGGCATCTGCGCGATGCGGGCCGCCAGCGCGTCGGCACGCGCGTCGAGCTGATCGGCCGGCGGCGCCTCGATCGCCAGCCCCCACTCCAGCGCCTCGGCGCCCGACAGGCAATCGCCGGTGAAGAGCAGCCGCTTGGCGCGCTGCGGGCCCAGACGCGCCGCCCACAGCGACGTCGTCGGCGAACCCCAGACACGCGCGGGCGGGTAACCGATCTTCGCGTCGTCGGCGATCACCAAGAGGTCGCTGCACAGCGCGAGGTCGGTCCCGCCCGCCACACAGAAGCCGTGGACCTTGCAGACCACTGGCGTCGTGCACTCGAACAGCGACATGAACGCGCGGACGTTGCGCGACATCATCGCGTGGTCGACCATCGGGTCCCAGGTGCCGCGCGGGTCGTGGTTGGCGGCCATGACGCCGGGATCCAGCGGCGAGCCCGAGCGATCTCCCCCACCGTCGAGCCCGAGCCCCTCGGCCGAGTCGACGAGGTCGTAGCCGCCACAGAAGCCCTTCCCGTTGCCGGCGAGCAAGATCACGTGCACGCCGGGGTCGAGATCGGCGCGCTCCACACACGCGGCCAGCTCGTCGATGAGCGCGCGCGTCAGGCCATTGCCGCGCTCCGGGCGGTTCAGCGTGATCCTGGCGATCCGCTCGTCGACCTCGTAGGTGATCGTCTGCATGCCGCACTTCTACCGGTAGGAGCGGGGAAGGCGTGCGAAACCGTCTGGGACGTCGCCTAGGGTCGGTCGCCCGCATGATGCCCGTCGCCGCCCTCACCGATCGCCATCCGCTGCTCGCCCATCATCCGATCGGCGCCTCGACCGGCTTCCTCGTCGACGAGCGCGGCGACTGGCCGCGGCTGGCCGAGCGTGCCGCCGCCCTCTCCCCCTTCACCGCCGAGCTCGCGGCATTGTCGGAGACCGAGCTGCCGGGCCTGGCCGCCTATCTGACCCACGACGCGTCGCTGCCGTTCCACTACCTCAGCGTGCACGCCCCGTCCAAGGACCTGCGGATGTCGGAGGCCAAGCTCGTCGACACGCTCGCGCGGCTGCCCGTGCAGGTCGACGCGATCGTCGTGCACCCCGACGTCATCGACGATCCCGCGGAGTACCGGCGCCTCGGCTCACGGCTCGTGCTGGAGAACATGGACTCCCGCAAGGCGGGCGGGCGCACGGCCGACGAGCTCGTCCCCTACTTCGCGGCGCTCCCGGCCGCCGGTCTGTGCCTCGACGTCGCCCACGCGCGTGACGTCGACGACTCGATGCGCGAAGCCCACGAGCTGCTGGACCGCTACGCCTGCCGGCTGCGCCATCTCCACGTCAGCTCGCTGGATGGCGACGGCCACCACGTCCCGCTGCGCGCCGACGACGAGGACGCCTTCCGGCCGATCCTCCGACGCTGCCGCGACGTGCCATGGATCCTCGAAGCGCCGCTGACGGCATGACCGTCGCGGGCCGCGACGTGCCGTGGATGCGGGAAGCGCCGCCGGCGCCTTGAGTGCCTCGCCGTCCGCGCTGGAGCGTCTCGCCGCCCACAGTGTGGACGGGCTGCCGAACCTGCTCGCCGCGCGGGCGCGGACCGACATCGAGTTGCAGCGGCTCCGCGCGCGCTTCGCGACGGTCGAGCCGGCCAAGGACGTCGCGATCGTCCTGTTCGGCTCCTGGGGCCGCCGCGAGCTGACCGAGCACTCCGACGACGACTGGCTGCTGCTCGTCGACGGCCCACTCCGCGACGGGCTGGCACCCGATGTCGAGCAGGTCCGCTCGCTGCTGGGCGCCGGTGATCGCCGGCCGGGGACGCAGGGCGCCTTCGGCACGGTCAGCTCTGGGCACGACCTCGTGCAGCACATCGGGTTGGAGGAGGACGACAACCGCAACCTGACCCAGCGGATGCTGTTGATGCTCGAGTCGGTCGCGGTCGTCGGTGACGACGTCCACCGCCGCTGCTGGGAGCAGGTGCTCGACCGTTATCTGGCCGAGGGCCGCAGCGACCATCGACCGCCGCGCTTCTTCCTCAACGACGTCATGCGCTACTGGCGCACGATCGCCGTCGACTTCGCCGGCAAGCACAAAGAGGACGAGCACAAGTGGGGCCTGCGCAACGCGAAGCTGCGCACGTCGCGCAAGATGCTCTTCGCGGGCGGGCTGGTCCCGATCCTGCGCTGCCACGCGCTGCGTGGCGCCGACGTGCGGCCCTTCCTGGCCGAGCAGCTCGCGCTGCCCGCGAGCGATCGCCTGGCCGACGCGTTCCTCAGCGCCGACCAGGTCGACGCCGGCGTCCGCTGCCTCGGCGCCTATGACCGCTGGATCGGCTTGGTGGGTGACGCCGCGACGCGCGAGGAGCTCGCCGGCCTGGATCGCACCTCGGCACGTGACTCATCGACGTTCGCCGAGGTCCGGCGCCTCGCGGCGGAGTTCCAGAACGGCCTGCTGGCGCTGCTCTTCGAGACCTCGCTGGCCCCCGCCGTCCGCGAGTACGCGATCTTCTAGAGCGAGCGCCAGCTACGATCGGGTCGTGCCCGATCGCCTGCATTTCACGGAGTCCGACGAGGCCAACGCGCTGATCGCCGGTGACCCGTTCGCCCTGCTCGTCGGCTTCGTGCTCGACCAGCAGGTGACCGTCCAGAAGGCCTTCTCCGGCCCGCTGGCGATCAAGGAGCGGCTCGGCGCCTTCGACGCGGTCACGCTGGCCGACGCCGACCTCGACACGGTCTTCCGCGAGAAGCCGGCCGTCCACCGCTATCCCGGCGCGATGGCCAAGCGCGTTCACGACCTCGCCATCTACATCCGCGACAACTACAACGGCGACGCCGCGCGCGTCTGGACCGACGCAGCCGATGCCGCGACCCTGAAGGCCAACTTGGAGGCCTTGCCCGGCTTCGGCGAGATGAAGGTCAAGTCGATGAGCGCCGTGCTGGCCAAGCGCTACAACATCGCCATTGCCCAGGAGCTCGTGCCCTGGCATCCGACGCTCGGTGACGTCGACTCCGCCCAGGCGCTGACCGACTACCAGGCCGCCAAGCGCATCCACAAGGCGGAGTGGACGAAGTCCAAGGCGCCGGTCTGATGCGCGTCGCGACCCATCCCGGGAACTTCCATGCCGACGACGCCTTCGCGGTCGCGACGCTGCGCCTCGCGCACGGCGGCGACACGGTCGAGGTCGTGCGCACCCGGGACGAGGCGGTCCAAGCGGCAGCCGACGTGCGCGTCGACGTCGGCGGACGCTCGGACCCCGAGACCGGCGACTTCGACCACCATCAGAAGGGCGGCGCGGGCGAGCGCGCCAACGGCATCCGCTACGCGAGCTTCGGGCTGGTCTGGCGCGCGTTCGGCGTGCAGGTCGCCGGCAGCCAGGCCGCGGCCACGGCGATCGACGAGCGTCTCGTCCAGGGCGTCGACGCCAACGACACCGGCCAGACGATCTCCGAGGCCCTGGTCGGCGACATCCGCGCGATGAGCGTCAGCGGCATCATCGCCGGGCTCAACCCGTCCTGGGACGAGGAGCTGACGCCGGAGCAGGAGGACGCGCGCTTCGACGAGGCCGTCGCGCTGGCGACCAGGATCCTGGAGCGCGAGGTCGCGGGCGCCGCCGCCTATGACCGCGCGCGACAGCTCGTGCTTGACGCGATCGCCCGCGCCGAGGACCCGCGCGTCATCGAGCTGGACCGCAACATGCCGTGGCGCGAGGCCGTCCTGGCCGGCGCGCCCGAGGCGCTCTACGTCATCTACCCCAAGTCGGACGGCTGGGGCCTGCAGGCGGTGCCGACGGCACCGGGCTCCTTCGAGAACCGCCGCAGCCTGCCCGCCGAATGGGGCGGCCTGCGCAGCGCCGAACTGGCCGCGGCCACGGGCGTCGACGACGCCGTCTTCGCGCACGTCGCCGGCTTCTACGCGTCGGCCGGCTCACGCGACGGCATCACCGCGCTCGCACGGCTGGCGATGGCACGCGGCTAGCGACACGCGAGCGCCGAGCTCGCCCGATTGGCCATGGCGCGGGCCTGACCACCCCGCCGTCCGGCGTTACTTGACGGTGCGACGGAACAGCAGCAGGCAGGCCACGGCGACGATCGCCGCGAGGAAGAACAGGCCAGAGCCGATGACGCCGGCGATTGCGAGCACCAGCGCGACGACGGCGACGACCGCGGCCCCACCGCCCACGGCGACGAGCGAGAAGGCGCGGGACTCGCGCTGACGACGGGAGAGATTGTTGCCCATGGCCCCTCGATGATAGGCCGTGAGACCTACGCCGAGCGCAGGAACGTCAACACGGCGAGCACGCGGCGGTGGTCGTCGTTGGTCGCCGGCAGGTCGAGCTTGCCGAAGATGTTGGTGACGTGCTTCTCCACGGCGCCGGGCGTCACGACCATGTGGCGGGCGATCGCCGCGTTGGTGCGGCCCTCGGCCATCAGCTCCAGCACCTCACGCTCACGCGGGGTCAGCGAGGCGAGTGCGTCGTCGCCCGCGCCGCCCGTGCGCTGACGCACGAGCTCGGAAACGACCTCGCGGTCCAACGCGGTACCGCCACCGGCCACGCGGTGCACGGCGTCCATGAACGACCGGACCTCGCCGACACGCTCCTTGAGCAGGTAGCCCACCCCACCCTCGCCGGACTCCAGCAGCTCGGCCGTGTAGATCGGCTCGACGTACTGGCTCAAGATGAGGATGTTGAGCCCTGGCTGTCGACGTCGCGCCTCGATCGCCGCACGCAATCCCTCATCGGTGAACGTCGGTGGCAGTCGGACGTCGACCACGGCGAGGTCGGGCTTGTGCCCGGCGACGATCCGCAGCAGGCCCTCACCGTCCTCGGCCTGGGCGACCACATCAACATCGTGCTCGCGCAGCAGCGCGACGATGCCCTCGCGCAGCAGCGCGAGGTCCTCGACGATCACCGCCCGCACGGAAGCTCCGCGTAGATCGTCGTGCCGGAGCCCTCGACGCTCGTGACCGTCAGCGTGCCGTCCAGCGCCTCGACGCGATGGCGCAGGCCCGTCAGCCCGCTGCCGTCGGCGTCCGCCCCGCCGGGCCCCTCGTCGGCGATCTCGATCATCAGCCACCCATCCTGCTCGCCGAGCCGGACGACGGCCGCCGCGCCGGTGGCGTGCTTGGCGACGTTGGTCAGGCCCTCGGCGACGACGAAGTAGGCGGCGGTCTCGACGACCGGCAGCGGCCGGGCCGTGAGCGCCTGGGCCTCGACGGTGACGGGGGTCGCCGCGCGGCGACCGAGCGCCTCGACCGCCGCGGCCAGCCCGCGGTCGGCGAGGACCGGCGGGGCGATGCCGCGGGCCAGATCACGCAGCTCACCGATCGCGGCGCTCGCCTCTTCCCGCGCGCGGCGGACGAGCTCGGCCTCCTCCGGGCGGTCCGCGAGGCGCTCCTCGGTCCGGCCGAGCAGGAGGCTCAAGGCGACCAGTCGGGCCTGGGCGCCGTCGTGGAGGTCGCGCTCGATGCGGCGCAGCTCGGCGGCCTGGACGTCGAGGGCGCCGCGCCGCGTGCGGGTCAGCTCCCCCACGCGCTCGGCCAGCTGCGCCTCACGCTCGCGACCGGGCAGACGATCGGCGTAGATCACGAGCGCATGGACGGCGACCGCGACGCCGAGGACCAGCAGCGGCCACAGCGGCCAGAAGCCGTTCACGCCGTCGGTCGTGAAGCCCCAGACGATCAGCAGGATCCCGCAGACCATCCCGGTGACCATGGAGTGCAGCGCCAGGCCATGGCGGGCGCTGGCCGGCTGGCTGAGCCCGAAGCGGATGATGGCGTGGACGGCGACGGGCACGGCGAGGCCGAGCCAGACCCACGCGGGCCAGAAGTAGCCACCGCCGGTGACCGCCCAGACGATCGTGGCGACCAGGCCGGCGAGCGCCGAGAGCGCGATGTGCAGCGGCAGCGCGTTGGCAGGCGGCTGCTCTGGCAGCTCCTGCACCGGGCCGGGCGAGGAGATCGGGAGCTGGGTGGGTGCGGTGTCGGCGTCCACGACGAAGGCCATGATCGCAACCTGTGCGGCGATCGTGACGGGGGCAGTCCCCCGGGCCGCGCTACGGTCGGCTGGTCAATGCCCCGTCCGTGGCCCACCACGCCGCCCACCGCGGCACACCGCGCCGCCTACGCGGACGCCAAGGTGGTCTCCTACTGGCTCGACGACCTGCCCACGCGCCAGGACGACCCGCCACTGGAGGGCACCGTCGCCGCCGACCTCTGCATCGTCGGCGGGGGCTTCACCGGGCTCTGGGCGGCGTTGCACGCCAAGGCCGACGACCCGGCTCGCGATGTCGTCGTGCTGGAGGCCGATCGTGTCGGCGCGGGCGCCAGCGGGCGCAACGGCGGGTTCTTGGTGGCGTCGCTCACGCACGGGTTGGCCAACGGCCTGGCGCGCTTCCCGGACGAGATGGCGGTGCTGGAGCGGCTGGCGTTCGAGAACTTCGCGGGGTTGAAGGCCGACCTCGCCACCCACGGGATCGGCGCGCAGCTCGAGGAGTCCGGCGAGCTGACGCCGCTGCTGGAGCCCCACGAGGTCGCGGGCGCCGAGGAGGAGGCAGCACTGCTGCGCGCCTACGGCCACGACGTCGAGGTGCTCGACGCCGCCGCGATGCGTGCCGAAGTCGCCTCCCCCACCTACCTCGGCGGCGTCTGGGATCGCAGCGGCGCGGGCCTCGTCCATCCCGGCCGGCTGGTCGCGGGACTGCGCGACGCGGCGCTGGCGCTCGGCGTCCGGATCCACGAGCACACCCCGGCGGTCACCCTGGCCAAGGCCGGCGATGGGGTCACGGTCACGACCCCTGGCGGTGCGGTCCGAGCGCGCCGCGCCCTATTGGCCACCAGCGCCTATCCCCCGCTGCTGGCCCGCCTCAGGCACTTCGTCGTCGCCGTGTATGACTATGTCTTGGTCACCGAGCCGCTGAGCCCCGCGCAGAAGGAGGCCATCGGCTGGCGCGCGCGGCAGGGCATCGGCGACGGTGGCAATCAGTTCCACTACTACCGGCTGACGGCCGACGACCGCATCCTGTGGGGCGGCTTCGACGCCGTCTACCGCCGAGGCGGGCCGGTCGGCGCGCACCTCGACGACCACGATCCGACCTTCGCGGCGTTGTCACAGCACTTCTTCACGACCTTCCCGCAACTGGAGGGGCTGAGGTTCACCCATCGCTGGGGCGGCGCGATCGACACCTGCTCGCGCTTCTCGGTCTTCTTCGGCACCGCGCTGGGCGGCCGCGTCGCCTACGCGACCGGCTACACGGGCCTGGGCGTGGCCGCCTCGCGCTTCGGCGCCCGCGTCGGCCTCGACCTCCTCGACGGCCGCACGACCGAGGCCACCACCCTGCAGTACGTCCGTCGCAAGCCCGTCCCGTTCCCACCCGAGCCGCTGCGTGCCGGCGTCATCTCACTCACCCAGCGCGAGCTGGCCCGCGCCGACCGCAACGGCGGTCGACGCGGGCCGTGGCTGCGAGCCCTCGACCGGCTCGGCCTGGGCTTCGACAGCTGAACGCGGCGCCGGCTACTTGATGAAGCCCGTGCCGGTGACGGCCGCGAGCACCTGGTCCTTCGTCATCGCCGGGTTGAACGCGTCGGGCGCGGGCGCCTGACCGCCGATGTTGCGGATCCATGCGGCGTGGCGGGCCTCGACCGGGTGGATCGAGATCGCCGCCTTGAAGACCGCGGTTGACGTGATGTAGGGCGTTTGGCCCTGGTAGGCGGCGACGCCGGTGTCCTCCAGCACGATCGCCGTCGACGTGAACGCCGACTGGCTCGTGACCGCGCTGCCGAAGTCGAAGCTCGGCCGCTTGACCGCCGCGGAGCCGAGCGCCTTCTTCAGCGCCTGGACGTGCGCGGCCTCATGGGCATGCACGGTGCGCGCGAGGCGCTTGTGCTCCCCGCTCAGACCGGCGTGCTTGAGCGCGCTCGCGTAGAACGCCGACTCCAGGTACTCCAGCGTCAACGCGAAGTTGAGGATCGCGACGTCGCCCTTCGGCGTCGCCGCCATCGCACCGGCGGTCGGCAGCAGGCCACCGGCAACGGCCGCGCCCCCGAGGGCGATGCCCGAGCTCCGGAGGAAGCCGCGGCGCGAATGGCGCTGGGCGGTGTCGGCGGTCTCCTGCAGCGCGCCGTCGACGTCGAAGTCGAGCACCCCGCTGAGGTCGACCCTGGGCTTGTTGGTCATGAACATGATCTTGGTCTCCCGGGTCAGGACTTGATGAAGCCGGTCTTCTTGACCGCGCTCAGGACTTCGGACATGGACATCGGCGTGCTGAACGACTCCGGCGCCGGCTTGACCGACTTGCCCGCGTAGAGCAGGTCGCGGACCCAGGCGGCGTGGCGGGCCTCGACCGCGAGGATCGCGCCGGCCGGCCCGAGGACGGCGTTCTGGTGGATCCGCGGCGCCTGGCCCTGATAGGCGGCGACGCCCGTGTCCTCGAGCACCTTGGAGGTGCGCAGGAACGTACTCCACTTCCGGGTCGTGCCCTTGAAGTCGAACGACGGCGACGCGACGGCCTTGGCGCCGAGGACGCCCTTGAGCGTCGCGACGTGGGTCGCCTCGTGGCCGGCCACGACCTGCGCGAAGTTCAGCACCGAGCCCGAGAAGCCACCGCGCGCCAGCGCCTCGGCATAGAACGCCGCCTCCAGGTACTCGAGCGTCAACGCGAAGTTGAGGATCTTGAGGTCGTTCTTCTTGGAGCCGCCCTGACGCGCCCCGGCGACATCCCCACCGCCGAGCAACGCCATGGCGACGCCGAGGCCGCCCGCTGCCGCGCCGGCACGCCGGAACAGGGCGCCGCGGGTCTGGCCCGCCTCGTCCAGCCCGGCCACGGCCTCGGCCACTGCCTCATCACCGTCGAACTCGACGACGCTCAGCTGATCATGCATGGAACTCTCCTATTGGGAGGAAGCATCTCCATGTCCTTGCGCGGCGACCGCCACCGCGGATCACTGCCGGCCGATGTGGCGCGTCCGCGGTCGCTGGTCAGACCAGCGCGCGCAGGACCGCCGCGGTGTGCGCGTCGGCCGGGAAGAACGCCTCGATCGACAGCTCGGAGAGCGTGATGTCCAGCGGCGTGCCGAAGGTCGTGACGGTCGACATGAAGGCCAACTCGCCGGACTCGTGACGCAGGCGCAGCGGGACGACGATCTCGCCCGGGCCCGGCTGTGTGGCCGACGTCCCGCCGTCGGGATCGTCGCCCGGGTAGGCCTCCAACTCGACCAGCAGCGAGCGCAACTGCGGATCCTGCGTGACGCCGACCTCACGCCGCAGCCGCCCGAGGACGTGACCACGCCATTCGGCGAGGTTGGCGATCCGCGGCGCCATGCCCTCGGGATGCAGGCTCAGGCGCAGCGCGTTGATCGGCGGCTCCAGCAGGTGCGCGGCGGCGCCGGCGGTGATCAGCGGCACGCCGGCGTTGCCGTCGACGAGCTCCCAGCGACGATCGACCGCGACCGCCGGATAGGGCTCATGGGCGGCGAGCAGTCGGCTGACGACCTCACGCACCTGCCCCATCTCGGCATCCTCCAGCGACGTCTCGGGATAGGCGGGCGCGTAGCCGGCGGCCAGCAGCAACTCGTTGCGCTCCCGCAGCGGCACGTCGAGATGCTCGGCGAGCTTGACCACCATGTCGCGACTGGGCTTGGAACGGCCGGTCTCGACGAAGCTGAGATGGCGCGTGGAGACGTCGGCCTCCAACGCCAGTTCCATCTGGCTGAGGCGCCGCTGGTCGCGCCAGCGGCGCAGGAGCGGCCCGACGCCGAGGGGCGGCGACGGCGGTGACTGGACGGCGGTGGCGCTCACCTCGTCAACGGTATGCGGCACAGGTGCGCGCCGCCATGACCTCCGAGGTCATGGCGGCACCGCCTCAGTGGTTGCGCAGCGCGTCGATCAACTCGTCCTTGTTCATGTCCGACCGCCCGTCGATGCCGATCTCGGCAGCGCGGTCGCGCAGATCGTCGATGGTCCAGTCCTCGTAGGCGCCGGACTCGCCGCCCTTCTTGGAGACGTCGGTCCCGCCCGCCTTGGCGTTGGCGATGCGCGCCGCCTTCTCCTTGGACGCGCCGTCATCACGGAGGGCCTCGTAGGTCTTGTCGTCCTTGACGCTCGGGCCGGGGCTCTTTGATCCAGGCATGGCCATGGCCTACCCGGAACCCCCGGGCGTCCATGCCCGCTCGTGTCAGCCCTTGGCTGCCTGCGCCGCGGCGACGGCCAGCTGGTCGGCGCGGTCGTTGAGCGCCTTGTGGGCGTGCTCGGCGCCGGTCTCGTGGCCCTTGACCCAGTGCCAGCGGACCTCGGCGTGGCGGGCGATCTCTTCCTCGAGCGCCATGACCAGGTCCTGGTTCTTGACGGGCTGACCGGCGGCCGTCTTCCAGCCCTTCTTCTTCCAGCCGTGGACCCACTTGGTCATCGAGTCCAGCAACAGGGTCGAGTCGGTCACGATGCAGACCGTCGATCCTGGCGCCAGCGAGCGCAGCCCCTCCAGCGCAGCCGTGTACTCCATGCGGTTGTTGGTGGTGTGGCCCTCCCCGCCCGACAGCTCAACGGGCTCGGCGCCGTCGGGACCCACCACGATCGCCGCCCAGCCACCAGGGCCCGGGTTGCCGCTGCAGGCGCCGTCGGTCCACACCAGCGCCTCGCCCGGACGGGCCTCGACGGGCGTCTCGGGGGCGCGGGGAGCCTTGGGTCGACGGCGGCGGTACGGCGGTGCGGAAGGCGGCATCGGTCGGGAGCATAGGCTGCGGTCATGACCGACTCCGAGCGCCTGGGCACCCCCACCGAGCCGTGGTTCGTCCTCAACGCGACCGAGACGACCTGGAAGGCCGCGCCCGGCTGGGGGCGGTTCACCAAGTTCGAGCCGGAGGGCACGCGCTTTCGGGACTTCGGCATCAACATCCACGTCATCGCGCCCGGCGAGCGCTCCACGATGTACCACGGCGAGGACGGCCAAGAGGACTTCTTGGTGCTGTCGGGCGCCTGCACCGTCGTGATCGAAGGCGAGGTCCTGGCGCTGAAGGCGTGGGACTTCCTGCACTGCCCGGCCTGGACGCGCCACACGTTCGCCAACACCGGCGACGAGCCGTGCGCGTTGTTGATGGTCGGGGCGCGCCGCGACGGCGTGGAGCCCGACTGCGAGTACCCGGTGGACCCCAAGGCCCAGAGGTTGGGCGCAGGCGTCAACACCTACACCACGGTTCCGGACGAGGCGTACGCAGGCACGCCGGACTCGGTGGACGAGCCCTACCGGGAGGGAACCCTGCCCGGAGCGTGAACCTCACGCCCCGGGCCGGTGATGTCCCTCTAGTGGGACCGCAGCGCGCCCCCGCAATGGGGGCAGGTGCTGCGGTGGCCATGGAGCTGCGCGTCCCAAAGACGCAGGCAGCTCCCACAGATCATGCGGATCATCGAGTGATCCTTTCTGTCGGCGCGATCAGGCGCCGTGGCAGCGAGCGAGCTCGCTTAGCGAGCTGGTGCTACAGCTGCGAGACGTTGACCGCATTGGGGCCCTTGGGCCCGCTCTCGGCCTCGTAGGAGACCTTCGCGCCCTCGGGCAGCGAGCGGAAGCCGTCGCTGTTGATCGCCGAGTGATGCACGAACAGGTCCTTGCCCCCGTCGTCGGGGGTGATGAAGCCGAAGCCCTTCTCGTCGCTGAACCACTTCACGGTTCCGGTAGCCATTTCTGGTCCTCCACTGCTTGGTGCTCTGGTGCTACGCGGAGGATGCTTCTGGCAACGACTGCGGACACACGGGCACTGCTTTGCCGAGGTCTCTCCTCGGCCTGTACGTAGCAGAGCCTAGCAGCACTGGACAGCGTGACCGAGACGGCTTCAGCGGCTACTCTTCGTCGTCCGGTCGGGCTGCCCACTGGACCAGGGTCTTCCCTCGTGGTGGACCCAGCTTTGGCAACGCGCCGATCTTCGGGTCGACGGTCAGTCCGGGTGGTCTGGAGTGTGACGCCGCCCAGGCATACACACTCGTCCTGGGATGTTAGAAAACAGCGGTGGCCTCTGACCGGGCGGAGGCGCTCGGACCCACGTGGTCCGGGCGCCGTCATCCGCCTCGCAGCTACGCCGCGTCCTTCAGCGCCTCGATCTCCCGCAGCGTCGAGAGGTGCTCCAGCGCGCGGCGCTCCAGCGTCCGGACCTGGTTCTGGCCCAGCCCGAGGCGGCGGCTGATCTCCTGGATCCCGACGGGAGTGGCGTCCCCGTCGAGGCCGTAGCGCAGCTCCACGACCGCACGCTCGGGCTCCGGCAACGACGCCAACGCGCGACGGATGGCGCTCTCGCGCAGCGAGACGACGACCTCCTCGTCCGGCGCCGGAGCATCAGAGGGCAGCAGCTCCCCGAACGCCGTCTCGCCGCCCTCGCCCATCGGACGGTCCAGTGACGTCACGGTCCGCGCCATGTCGCGCAGCGCCTCGACGTCGTCGATCGCCAGCTCCGCGCGCGCGGCGACCTCGGCGTCGGTCGGTGGCCGCCCCAGCTCGGCGGCCAGCTCCTTCTCGGCGCGTGCGGCCTTGCGCTCGCGCTGGAGCACGTTGGTGGGGATCCGGATCGTGCGCTCCTTGTTCTCCATCCCGCGCTGGATCGCCTGGCGGATCCAGTAGGTGGCGTAGGTGGAGAACTTGAAGCCGCGGCGCCAGTCGTACTTCTCGGCCGCGCGGATCAGCCCGAAGATCCCCTCCTGGATGAGGTCCAGCAGCGTCAGGCCGTTGGTCGGGTAGCGCTTGGCGATCGAGACGACCAGCGCCAGGTTGGAGGTGATCATCCGCTCCTTGGCGGCCTCGTCGCCGTTCTCGATCCGCTTGGCCAGCTCGATCTCCTCGGCGGCGGTCAGCAGCGGATGGCGGCGGATCTCGCGCAGGAAGAGCGACAGCGCGTCGGTGGTGGTGCTCGCCAGGTCGCCGTTGAGGTAGTGCGTGGCCGGGATGCTGTCGCGCCCGCAGTCGTCGGTCAGCTCGATGCCGCGGCTGCGCGCCTCGTCCTCGATCGTCCCCTGCGCCTCGTCGTCGAGCTCCAGCCGCGCGACGAACGTGGAGATGTCGGCCAGGCACAACGAGCCGGCCTCCTCGGCGTGGTCGAGAAGGCCGGTTACCGCGGTGCGCTGCGCGTCGTCGAGGTCCACATGCAGGCATTACCCGCGACGCCTCGTAGGATGCGCGCTGGTGTTCAAACCTGCGATCGAGACGGTGGGGCTGCAACGCGAGTTCGGCGGCGGCCTCAAAGCGGTTCAAGGCATCGACCTCGCGGTCGCCCCCGGTGAGGTCTATGGCTTCCTCGGGCCCAACGGCGCGGGCAAGACCACGACGGTCCGGATGCTCGTCACGCTGCTGCGCCCAACGGGCGGTCACGCGACGATCGCCGGTTTCGACGTCGCCACGCAGCCGGCCGAGGTGCGCCGGCGGATCGGCGTCGCGTTGCAGGAAGCGGCCTTGGACCTGCTGATGACCGGCCGCGAGCTGATGGAGCTGCAGGCCACGCTGCACGGGATCCCGCGACGCACCGTTGCCCCGCGCGCGGCGGAGCTGATCGAGCGCGTCGGGCTCTCGCAGGCCGCCGAGCGCCGCGTCGCGACCTACTCGGGCGGCATGCGCCGCCGGCTGGATCTCGCGATGGCGCTGATCCACGAGCCCGAGGTGCTCTTCCTCGACGAGCCGACCACGGGGCTTGACCCCACGTCGCGCACGACGCTGTGGGACGAGGTCCGCCGGCTGCGCGACGAGGGCACGACCGTCTTTCTCACCACGCAGTACCTCGAAGAGTCCGATCAGCTCGCCGACCGCGTCGGGATCATCGACCACGGGCGGCTGGTCGCCGAGGGCACGCCGGCGGCGCTGAAGGCCGAGGTCGGCCTGCCGCACCTCGACATCACCTTGCTCGGCGACGCGCCCGACGCCGAGGCGGCAGGCCGCGCGGTCGCGCCGTTCGGGAAGCTCTGCGCGCCCGCCCCGGGCGTCACGGTCTCGCTGCGCGTCGCCGACGGCGCGGCGGCGATCGCGCCGGTCGTGCGCGCGCTGGACGAGGCGGGCTTCGCGGTCGAGGGCATCGAACTCGTGCGCCCGACGCTGGACGACGTCTTCGCCGAGAAGACCGGGCACCGGCTGGAGGGCGCCGAGGTGGCCGCGCCCGAGGCCGAGACCGAGCCCGAAGCGCCGGTACCCGCGTGAGCACGGTCACGTCGATTGCGATCCCGTCGCTCGCCCTCGCCCGCCGGACGCTGCGCGGCGCGCTGCGTCGGCCGCAGTTCCTCGCGCCGCTGGTGATCATGCCGACGCTCTTCTTGGCGATCAACACGGGCGGGCTGCACCGCACCACCAACCTGCCGGGCTTCCCCCACGTCGACGGCTTCCTGGACTTCCAGCTCGCGGGGGCGATGACCCAGTCGCTGTTGCTCGGTGGCGTGATGCAGGGGATCGCGACCGCGCTGGAGATCGAGGGCGGCTTCTTCGACCGGCTCGTCGCCTCCCCCATCCCGCGCGTCTCGATCGTGCTCGGCCGGATCCTCGCCGGGACGGTCATCGCCGCGGGGCAGATCTTGTGGTTCTTGGTCCTGGGGATGATCTTCGGCGTGTCGATCCACGGCGGCGTGCCGGGCGTCCTGCTCGTGCTGGCGATCGGCTCGCTGGCCGGGACCGGCTTCGCGGCGCTCGGCGTCTTGATCGCGCTGCGGGCACGCAACGCCTCGACGGTCCAGGGCATCTTCCCCTTGGTCTTCGTGATCCTGTTCGTCTCCAGCGCCTTCTTCCCGCGGGCGCTGCTGCAAGCGCCGGCGGATTGGGTTGCCGAGTACAACCCGCTGAGCTACGTCGCCGACGGGATGCGCGACCCGATCATCGGGTCGATCTCGGCGACGCCCGTCCTCGAAGGCTTCGCCGCTGCGGCACTGTTGGTCGGGGCGTTCGTCGGGCTTGCGGTGCTCGCCCTGCGCGGAAGGCTGCGCGCGGCATGAGCGCGACGATCAATCCCCCGGCGGAAGGCCGGACCTTCGAGCAGGCGCCGAGCGGCATCATGGTGTCCTTGCGGGTCGTCGGGGCGCTGGTGCGCCGCGCGCTGAACGAGATCACGCGCGTGCCGGGCGCGGCGATCCCGGGGATCCTCGCGCCGACGATCTTCCTGGTCGGGCTGAGCGGCGTCTTCGGCGAGGCCGCTCGCCTGCCGGGCTTTCACGCCACGGACTTCCGGACGTTCATCGTGCCCGTCGGCCTGCTTCAGGGCGCGGCGTTCACCGGTGCGGCGACCGGCGTCAACCTGGCCCGCGACATCGAGCGCGGCTGGTTTGACCGGCTGATGGTCTGCCCGGCCCCGCGCACGACGATCCTGCTCGGGATCGTGGCCAGCGCCGCGCTGCGCGCGTTGCTGCCGGCGACGTTCCTGCTGATCGTGGCGTTCGCGCTCGGTGTCGACTTCCCGGGGGTCGGCGCGCTGGCGCTCGATGCGCTGCTGGTCATGGGCCTGGCGACCGCGATCGCGTTCTACGCCGTCCTGGTCGCGTTGCGCTTCAAGACCCAGCAAGCCGCACCACTGATGCAGACGGTGGGCTTCATGGCCGTGCTGTTCACCAGCGCCTACGCCCCGCTGGCGCTGCTGGCGGGGTGGATGCGGGCGATCGCGACGGTCAACCCCGTCACGCAGATCCTGGACGGCGTGCGCCAGGGCTTCGTCGCGCACGTGACCTGGGCCGAGACCTGGCCGGCACTGGTGGCGGTGGCGGGGCTGCTGTTCGTCCTCGGCGCGCTCGCCGTGCGGATGCTGGGGCGCGTCGGCGTGTAAACCGGCGTCCCTGTCACTGCAAGAGATCTTGCGGAGTGCAGGGATTTTGCCTGGTAGAACCACCACGCGCCGAATCGTTCGCTTGCGAACGGACGGGGGAACCACTGCGGCCGTGATCCGGTCGCCGGGGCGAATCGCGGTCCGGATGACCGCGTAGCGCCGCCGCTCAGCGGCGCGAGCCCGACAGCTCACCTCGCAGGCGCACCACCCCATGCCCGCCATCACCTTCCGCCCCATCCTGGCGCTGCTCGCCGCGGCTTTCGTCGCCGCCCTGCTCGCCCTCACCCTGTCGGCCTCCGCTGACGCCAAGCCGCTCAAGTACAAGAGCCACGGCACGCGTGTGAAGGTCCTGCAGCGCGACCTCGGCGTCGCACCTGCCGACGGCATCTTCGGCCACGGCACCTCGCATGCGGTCAAGCGCTTTCAGCGGCGACACCACCTGACGGCCGACGGCATCGTCGGCGCGGCCACGTGGTCGATGGTCCGCCGCTCGCGCCATCACGCTCGCTCGGCCCGCGCCGGTGGCGCGCGGCGTGTTCAGGGTCGTGGCTCGTCGGTCCGGCTGCTGCAGCGCAAGCTCGGCATCGGCGCCGACGGCGTCTTCGGGCCCGGGACCTCGAGCGCCGTCAAGCGCTACCAGCGCGCCCACGGGCTGACGGCCGACGGCATCGTCGGCCCCGGCACCTGGCAGGCGCTCGGCGTCCGCGGCCGTCATCCAGTGCTCAAGCGCGCGGGCCTGCGCGGCGGTGGCCTCGCCATCCCGCGCCACGTGGCCCTCCTGCGCCGCGCGGTCGCCGCCGGCAACCGCATCGCCTTCAAGCCCTACATCTACGGCGGTGGCCACGGCAGCTTCCGTGCCGCCGGCTACGACTGCTCCGGCTCGGTCTCCTACGTCCTGCACGGCATGGGCCGCCTGGGCGCGCCGCTGGACTCCGGCGAGTTGATGCACTACGGCAAGCCGGGCCGCGGCCGCTTCGTCACCATCTACGCCAACCCCGGCCACGCCTTCATGGTCATCAACGGCCGTCGTTACGACACCAGCGGCCGTTCGTCCTCCGGCTCCCGCTGGGGTCCGGGCATGCGCTCCACGGCGGGCTATGTTGCCCGCCACCCGCCGGGCCTCTAGCCACCCGGGCGTCGTCCTGGTCCGGACGTGGCACGGCCTCTACCCTTGAGGCATGTGCCGCAACATCCGCACGCTCTACAACTTCGCGCCACCGGCCAACGAGGACGAGGTGCGCGCCGCCGCGCTGCAGTACGTCCGCAAGATCAGCGGCTTCACCAAGCCGTCGCAGGCCAACGAGGAGACCTTCTCGCGCGCCGTCGACGCGGTGGCCGAGGTGACCGAGCGGCTGCTGGCCGAGCTCGTCACCAATGCGCCGCCGAAGGATCGCGAGATCGAGGCGGCCAAGGCGCGCAAGCGGGCCCAGGCGCGCTACACGATCGCCGCGCCGAGCTGAGGGAGAAGCCGTGCGAAGCGGCGTGCGTCGGTGCTACCGCTTGCTGCAGCGGCGCGTGGTGGCGACGCGATGCCCCACGAGCGCGATGTGGGCTCGCGTGGTCGCGCGCCGCGACGTGCGGGCACGGGAGGCGCAGCGGGCCGCCGGCTGCTTGGACGCGGCCGAGGCGCTCCCCGAGGTGAAGTCGGTCACGTAGGTGCCGCCACCGCGGATCCCGCCCTGCGGCGCGCCGGCGGAGATGCCGATGCCGATCTGCGAGAAGCTGCCGTTCAGGATGTTGGCGCGGTGGCCGGCGCTGTGCATCCAGCCGTCGACGATCGAGGCCGGCGTGGCCAACGAGCCTGAGCCCCAGGCGATGTTCTCGCCCGCGCTCCAGCTGCCGCTCGGCGACCAGCCTGCGGCCTTGATGCGGTCCATCATCGTCCCGCCACCGGGCGAGACGTGGTCGAAGAAGCGCCGCTTGACCATGTCGGCCGCGTAGTCGTCGGCCGCCCGGTCCAGGATGGCCGACTGGTTGAACGCCTTCAGGCCGTGGTCGGCACGCTGCTCGTTGAGCAGGCAGAGCGTCGCGGCGACCGCGCCGGAGTCCGAGGCGGGCGCATCGCCATCGGCGCACGCGGCCAATGCCGCAGGAGCGGAGAAGGCGAGCGCGGCGAAGGCGACGATCGGGACGGACAGGCGGCGGGCGATTCGAAGCACTGTCCTGGGCATCGAGCCCCGGAGAGTGGTCCTGAACGATTCTTGACCAGCGTGGACACCTGTCCGATCCGCAAAGGCGCAAAGCCTCGGAAAGATGGCAGGGCGCCCTCGGCCGTGCGGGGCCGAGGACGCCTGCCGAATGACCACCGCGGTCCGGTCCAGCGGGGTACGGCGGTCAGGAACCCATGACCGTAGGCCGGACCGGAGGCGGCGTCAGTGTCGTTTCGGTCTCAACGCCGCGGCGTCATCAGCGCGACGCGCACGCCGAGCCCGGCGCTGCGGTCCACCACGGCGATCTCGCGGCCGGCCTGCACCGCGGGCCGCGCAGCGCCGAGCGTGGCACCGAAGCTCGCGCGGGCGACCGCAAGGTCGGCGGCCACGAGCGTGATCCCCCACAGCGACGCGGCCGCCTCGGCGGTTCCCGGGGCGGGCTCGGGTGGCCCGACCACCTCGAGGAGCACGTCGGCGAACAGGAAGAAGCCTTGGCGGAGCGGCCGCTCCGGCGTGCCTGCGTCGCGCACGCGGCGCAGCGTGAAGCCCGCCGCCTCCAGCGTCTCGAACGTCCGGGCGGTGTCGGGCGTGGCGAGCACGACGTGATCGATCGCGGTGACGCCATTGGCATGCTGCGTGGCGACCTCCTCGGGCACCGGCGTGGCATCGGTCACCACGCGTGTGGCGACCCCGTCGAGCCCGTCCTCACCAGGGATGGCGCCCGCGATCGTCCAGCCCGCAAAGCCACCGTCGCCGCCCGTCAGCGTCAGGTCGGTCGTGCCGATCCGGCAGCGTCCGCCGTCGTCGACCGTGAAGCCCACGGCACGCCAAGCATCCGGATCGGCACGCAGCTCCAGCGCCACGAGCCGCGGGCGTGGTGGCATGGCGGTCTCGGCCTCGGCGCTCATGCCGTCGCCTCCTCGCCCTGCTGCGCCGCGTCGTCGCGCTGGGCCTGCTGCAACGCCGTGTAGCGCCCGCCGCGCTCCAGCAACTCCTCGTGGGTGCCGCGCTCGACGATCCGCCCGCCGTCGAGGACGACGATCTGGTCGGCATCGCGCACGGTGGAGAGCCGGTGGGCGATCGCGATGGTCGTCCGGCCGGCGGCCAGCTGGTCCAGCGCCTCCTGCACCGCCCGCTCGGTCTCGGTGTCCAGCGCGCTGGTCGCCTCGTCGAGCACGAGGATCGGCGGGTTGCGCAGGACGACGCGGGCGATCGCGATCCGCTGCTTCTCGCCGCCGCTGAACCGATACCCGCGCTCGCCGACCGTCGTCTCATAGCCCTCGGGCAGCGACGCGATGAGGTCATGGATCTGCGCGGCGCGCGCCGCGTCCTCCAGCTCCTGGTCGGTGGCCTCCGGCCGCGCGAAGCGCAGGTTCTCCCGCACCGTCGCGTGGAACAGGTACGTGTCCTGGGAGACCAGGCCGACCGTGCGCGCCAGCGACGCGAAGCTGACGTCGCGCACGTCGACGCCGTCGATCGTCACCCGCCCCGCGCCCACGTCGTACAGCCGCGCCGCCAGGTACGCCAGCGTCGTCTTGCCGCTCCCGGTCTCCCCTACGATCGCCGTGAACGAGCCGGCGGGCACGTCGAGGTCGACACCGTCCAGCGTCGGTCGCGCGTCGGCGTCATAGCCGAACGTCACGCCCTCGAAGCGCACCTCGCCGCGGACGTCGCGCAGCTCGACCGGCGCGGCAGCCTCCTCCAGGTCCACCGGCAGATCGAGGTACTCGAAGATCCTGTGGAACAACGCCATCGAGGACTGCAGGTCGACCGACACCGACAACAACGAGCCGATCGGGAAGAGCAGTCGCGTCTGCAGCGTCGTGAAGGCCACCAACGTGCCCACCGTGATCACCGACGTCTGCCCGGCGAACCAGTAGACGAGCGCGGGCATGATCGCGAAGGACATCTGAACGGAGGCCATCCGCCAGCGCCCCGCCATCCGCGAGCGCACCTCCAGCTCGGCAAGCTCGCGCGACTCGGCGGTGAAGCGCTGCACCAGCTCCTCCCCGCGCCCCATCGTCCGCCCCAGCAGGATCCCGCTGACCGACAGCGACTCCTCGACCAAGGACGACATGTCGGCCACCCGCCCCTGTCGGGCCGCCGTGATCTTGCGCCGCTCGCCGCCGACGCGGCGGGTCATCCACACGAAGAACGGCAGCACGCCGAGCGAGAACGCCGCCAGGCGCCAGTCCAGCGCGAACATCGCGGCGATCGTCGCCAGGACCGTCGTCACGTTGGAGACGATCGACGTTGCCGTCGAGGTCACGACCGACTGGATGCCGCCGATGTCGGACGCGATCCGCGCTTGGACCTCGCCCGTGCGCGTCCGCGTGAAGAAGGCCAGCGACAGCCGCTGCAGGTGGCGGTAAACCGCTGCCCGCAGGTCGTGCATGACCTCCTGGCCCACGATGTTGCTCAGGTAGGTCTGCGCCACGCCGAGCGCGCCGGTGGCGATCGCGATCGCGATCATCCCCACGACCAGCCACGTCAGCAGCCCCGTGTCGCGCTCCGGGATCGCCTTGTCGAGGATCTCGCGCAGCAGGAACGGCGAGATCATGCTGAGCCCGGCGCTCAGCGCGATCAGGGCGAGAACGGAGCCCAGCGGCTTGCGGTACGGCGCGAAGAGCGCGCCGATGCGGCGCAGCTCGCTGCGGTTCCTCACGCGACCGGGGCCTGCTCGGCCACGCGCCCGTCGGCGACATCGGCCACCTCGTCGAAGACGCCCGCCAGGTCCTCGGCCAGCGCAGGCCACGAGAAGCGCTCGCGCGCGTCGCGCCAGGCCCGGCGGCCACGGCGGCGCCGCTCGACCGGATCCCCGAGCGCCTCGACCAGCGCGTCCGCCAGGGCGGCCTCGTCGTCGGGCGCGACCAGCCAGCCAGTCGCGCCGTCAGTGACGATGTCGGCCGGCCCGAAGCGGTCGACGGCGATCGGCGGCAGCCCGCAGGCCATGCCCTCGACGAGCACCGACCCGAACTGCTCGCGGACCGAGGCCAGGACGTTGACGTCGGCCGCCGACAGGAACGCCGGCAGCTCGTCGTGGCCGTGCCAGCCGGCGAGGAAGACGTTGCGCGCGCCCGAGGCGGTGATCGCGTCGGCGGGGTGCTCGCCCTCCCACTCACCGGGATAGCCGCCGAGCAGGACCAGGGACGCGTCGGCCGGAAGCCGGCCTTCGCGCTGGGCGCGGGCCCACGCGCGGACCAGCAGCCCGATCCGCTTGACCGCGGTGAAGCGGCTGACGCCGATCGCCACGGGTCCGCGGGCCAGGGGCGCGATCTCGGCCTCGGTGTAGCCGATCGAGCCCTCCTCCTCACCGGGCGCCCAGCCGCGGGGCGACTCCACGAGGTGATGGTGCCAATGGGCGCCGCGGTCGACCTCCAGCACGTCGAAGCGCTCGGGATCGAAGCCGTTGGGGCTGAGCACGCACTGCTCCGGCGCGACGCCGAGCAGCTGCACGGCACGGTCCACCTGACCCGGCGACAGGACGAGCAGCCGCTCGGAGCGCTGGGCCCAGCGGCGCATCCGCCGCGCCCACGCCGCGCCATGCGGCCACGGTGCGCCGTCGGCGATCTCCTCCAGCATCAGCAGCTCGGTGCCGTGCAGATGCGTGACGACCGGGACGCCGGGCGCCACGCGCGCCGCGGCCTCGTGCAGCGGCGTGAGGTGGTGCAGGTGCAGGACGTCGCACTCCGCGGCATCCGCGGCCTCGAAGGCGCGCGACCACGCGGCGACGTGGCGCTCGAAGCCCGCGTCGCCGATCGCGGCGAAGACGCCGTCGCTGGCGCCCGGGCGGTCCTCGTAGGACGGATGCATCGGCGCGTCGCCGGCGCCGAAGTCGACCGGCCGGACGTCGAGGTCCTTGTAGAAGGCGGTCGCATCGCCGTGGCTCCCGCTCAGCGAGCCGGTCACGAGCGTCACGTCCCAGCCGTGGGCGGGCAGCTCGGTCGCCAGGGCACGGGCGACATGCGCTGATCCACCGCGTGGAAAGAACATCAGACCGGAGAGCGTGCGCACCCTCTTGTTGTACGACGTACCGGAAAAGTGACTAACGGCGGCGGAACACGATCGCCGTCGGCACCGTCCGGCCACCGGGCAGCGCGATGCCGTGCGCCTCGCGCGGGACGTTGCGCAGCTTGGCGCCGCAGACCAGCGACGTGGAGCCTCCACCGTCGAGGTTCATCGCCTGCACCGCGCCGAGCGCGGCCATCGCCTCGGCCAGCTCGGGCATGGTCAGCCCGGCCTCGTCGTCGGCTCGACCGTCGCAGGCCACCGCCAGCACCTCGTTGCGGCGCGTCAGGCCGATCGCCGCGCGCGGATGGCGCCCATCGGTGATGTCGGAGTCGAACTGATGCGAGCCGGCCGAGAAGCCCTCGACATCGCCGCGCACGACCGCGCCCCCGCGCACGAGCAGCGGGCCCGCCTGGAGCAGGTCGCCGGCCGGCGCGTCGGGCAGATCGCCGCGGCGACCGATCGCCACGCGCGCCCCGTCCACGTTGATGCAGGCGCGCACGTCGTCGAACGGCGCGGCGAACGGCACATGGCGGCGCACGACGCCGCCGGTGCGCAGCTCGCCCAGCGGCGTCAGCTCCGGCCGCTGGTAGAAGCCACCGACCAGCGCCTCGTCAAAGCCGTTGGCGCGGCAATAGACCTCCAGCGGCGCGGGCCGCGGGAGCCGGACGACGCGCAGGTCGAAGCGGCGCAGGTCATAGCGCGCCACGTACAGGGTGGTTCGCTCGCCATCGGCCAGCCGGAGCCGCTCGCGCCGGAGGTGGCGCAGCTTGGGCTGTGGCGCGCGAAGCGGCGTCAGGCGAGGCAGGGTGGTGGCCATGGCTCGGGGCACAGTGTGGGGCTCGAAGGCGGTTGCCGCGTGAACGTCTTGTGGTTGTTGGTCGACCGCCGGCAGGTCAAGCATGAGTTCGCCGCCGTCCGCGCGCGCCCTTCAGAAGACTAGGTACGCGTTCGGCCGCCATCGGTTGCACCGTGTTCGTGCTGCGGCGCGCACCCACTCATGCTGTCTAGGCTGGATGGGTCGTGACCGCCGAGCCGCCGCCTGAGCTGCCGCTGCGCACCTGTCCGAACTGCGGGCGCGAGGCGCAGACGCGCAACGAGCGCTGCCCCTTCTGCCAGACCTCCTACTACGCCGCGACGCGTGACCAGCGACGGCGCCGGCGGCTGATCGGCGGGACGGCCGCAACCGTCCTGATCACGTTGCTGACCGTCATCGCGGTGATCGCCCTCGGAGAACGGTCTGACCGCGACGCGGCCGACAAGGTCAGTCAGACACGGCGCGTCGCGGCGCTGCGGGTTCGGATCGCGCGTGAGCAGGCCCCGCACCGTGGCGCCGCGCGTGACCTCAAGCCCCCGGCCGGCGCCACCAGCACGCAGGTCCTCGCCGCCCGCAAGGCGCTGGTCGACGTGGTGCAGCGGCGGATCACCGACGACGCACGGGCGCGCGTGCAGACCGGCGAGCTCACCGGCCCCTTCTCCCACACCACGTGCGGCCCGATCCTGAAGTCCAAGGCCGCGATCCCCGACGACCGCGTCCTGAGCAAGAGCGTGGGCCGCTATGACTGCGTGGCGGTCAAGCGCGACGTGACGCTGCATCCGGGGCAGAAGGTCGCCGAGCTCGGCTACGCGTTCGTCGCCGCGCTCGACTTCAAGACCTACAGCTACACGTGGTGTCGCAACAACCCCGCCCAGGGCGAGGCGGGCAAGGCCCTGGTCTTCGTCCGGCTCGACCGCGCGTGTCTCGCCGCCAAGGGCAAGGCGCTGGGCACCGGCTACGTGGCCGCGCCCGGCGAGCAAAACGGGACGACCGGATAGCGGGCCGGGCGTCCCGGCCCGGCGAGCAGGGCACGACGACCGACGGGAGCTAGCGGTTGCGCTTGCGCGCGGCGCGCGAGCGCTTGGCGGCCGCGCGGTTCTTGGCCTTGCGGCGCTTGATGTCGGCCTCGCGACGCTCGCGCGTCTCGAGCTGGTCCTCGGTGGCGATCGTCGGCGCGACGGTGCGGGCGTCACGGACGATCAGCCACGCGATGCCGAGCAGCAGGATCCCGCCGCTGCCGAAGAGCAGGATCTGCTGCCAGCCGGCCAGGCCGCCGTTGCCGGTGGAGGTCGTGCTGCTGGTCACCGTGGGCGTCGCCGGGGGCGTCGTGACCACCGGTGGCAGCGGTCCGAACGGCGAGCTCTGGGCATGCGCGGCCACCGGCAGGGCGAGCGCGAGAAGGCAGATGAGCAGGATCGACCGGCGAAGCATTCGGCGCATCCTGCCATGTGCGCGGCACGCGGTGGGATCGAACGCTGCCCGATAGGCTGCAGACGACATGCCGCCCAAGCAGCGCCAGATCCGGATGCAGCAGCAAGGTGGGCTTGCTGCCATGCAGCAGCTCGAGACCCGCTCCGACGAAGAGCTCGAGCGCGAGCAGAAGTTCAAAGCGGCCGCACAGGCGATCTTGGGCGCCCGCGCCGCCGAGCGCTATGACGCCAAGGCCTCGCGCGAGCACTTCCGCAAGGCGCTGGCGGCCGCCCGTCCGCAGGAGCGCATCGCGCTGCGCCGCATGGCCGATGCCTCGCTGGCACTGGCCGAGCGCCGTCCGGACGATCTGAAGGCCGCCGTCGAGCGCCTTGGTCAGGCGCCGCCGTCCAACCGCCAGCTGATGCTGCTGCGCTTCATGGGCCTCGTCGCCCCGCCGGCCAGCGCCGGCACGGTGGCACGCGTCCGCGGCGTCGCGATCATCATCGGGCTGATCGTCGCCCTGATCGTCCTGGGCACGCTGATCGTCAAGCTGATCGCCTGGCCGCTGGGCGGGCTGAGCACGCTCGTCTCGGTCTGGGTCGGGATCCTGCTGATCATCGTCGTGCTGGCAGTGCTCGCCCTTCTGGGCCGCCGCCGGCAGGCCAATGCCAAGGCGGCAAGGGCCGCCGGCCCAGGGTCCTAGCCATGTGCGGGCGCTACTCGCTCGCCACCCCGGCCTCCAACGACCTGCGAGCGCGGTTTGCGCTCGGCGAATCACTGGAGATCCGTCAGCGGTTCAACGTCGCACCCGGCGACGACGTCGTCGCGGTCACGACCTCCAAGGAGGGTGAGCCGCGCGGCTCGCTGCTGCGCTGGGGGCTCGTGCCGTTCTGGGCCAAGGAGCCGAAGGTCGGCTACAAGATGATCAACGCGCGGGCCGAGACGGTGGCCGAGAAGCCCGCGTTCCGCGACGCGCTCAAGACGCGCCGCTGCCTGATCGTCGCCGACGGCTTCTACGAGTGGCAGCCACGGGCCGGCAAGTCGCGCAAGCAGCCGTTCCACATCACCCGCACAGACGGCGCGCCGTTCGCGTTCGCCGGGCTGTGGGCCATCTGGCACGGCGAAGGCGACGAGACGCTGCGCACCTGCACGATCATCACCACCGAGGCCAACGACCGCCTGCGCGACATCCACGACCGGATGCCGGTGATGCTGCCCGACCAGGCCGCCGAGCGGGCGTGGCTGGACCATGCCACGCCCGCCCCGCTGTTGCAGGAGCTGCTGGTCCCGCTGCCCGACGCCCTCACCGCGCGGCGCGCGGTCGGCCCGGCGGTCAGCGACGCGCGCCACGACGAGCCCGACTGCCTCGACGACGCGCCACCGGAGGACGACAGCCGGCAGGACCCGAGCCTGTTCTGAGCCGGCGGGTGTCGGCTAGTGTCGTCACCAGTGGACCTGCTCACCCATCGCCTGCGCCTGCGGCCGCTCGCTCCCGCCGAGATGCAGAACCTGCTCGAGGGTCAGGCCGTCGAAGGACAGCGCTGGGCCGAGGGCTATCCGCTGGACGGGACGCTCGTCGCGGTCGCGATGCAGGCCGACCTCGTCAAGCACGCGGTCGACCGTGGCGGCTTCTGCCACTACCAGGTGCTGTTGCGCGAGGAAGACGTCGTCATCGGCGACATCGGCTTCCACGCGCCGCCCGACGAGCTCGGCGAGGTGAGCATCGGCTTCGGGATCGTCCCCGCCGCGCGCCGTCGCGGCTACGCGGTCGAGGCGCTCTGCGGGCTGCTCGATTGGGCGCTGGCCCAGCCCGAGGTCCGGACCGTCCAGGCCGACACCGACCTCGTCAACCTCGCCTCCCAGCGGGTGCTGCTCAGCGCCGGGATGCGTCTGGCCTCCGACGAGGGCGACCGCAAGGTCTACGAGATCCAGGCCCCTTGATCGGCGGCCCGCCTGAGCCTGGCGGACCTCGTTCCGGACCGCTGATGCGGCAGGATGGGCGGCGCATGGAGCCTCGTCACATCGCCCTGCTCGTCAACCCCGCAGCCGGTGGAGGCCGCGCGCTCAAGGCGCTGCCGCTCGTCGAGGCCGAGCTGACGCGCCTCGGCCTGTCCCATCGCGTGCAGCGCACGGAGTCGATCCGTCATGCGCGCGAGCTCGCGATCGCCGCCGCCGACGCCGGCGAGGTGCCCGTGCCGCTGTCGGGTGACGGGCTGGTGGGCGCGGTGGCCGGCGCGCTGCGGGATCACCCCGGGGCCGTGATGGGCGTCCTGCCGGGCGGCCGCGGCAACGACTTCGCCCGCGTCTGCGGGATCCCGCGCGACCCCGTGGCGGCCTGCGCGATCCTGGCAACCGGGGTCGCCCGGCCGATCGACATCGGCGAGGTGGTCTCGGGCGGCGGCGCCGACGGCGGCCAGGCCTTCGTCGGGATCGCGTCGCTGGGCTTCGACTCCGAGGCCAACCGCATCGCCAACGAGGCGCCGCCGTTCCTCGGGCCGCTGGTGTACGCCTACGCGGCCATCCGAGCCATGGTCACCTGGCGGCCCGCGACCTTTGACGTCACGGTCGACCGCGAGCGCCGGACGTTCCAGGGCTGGACGGTCGCGGCGGCCAACGCGAAAGCCTACGGTGGAGGCATGTTCATCGCCCCCGACGCCGAGCTCGACGACGGCATGCTGGATGTCGTCATGGTCTCCCCGCGCTCGCGCCGGCACTTCGTGGGCGGCCTGCGCCAGGTCTTCCAGGGCACGCACCTCGGGCGCGAGGGGATCATGGTCCTGCGCGGCGCGGAGGTGCGGGTCGCGGCCGACCGGCCGTTCACCGTCTACGCCGACGGCGACCCGATCGGCGAGCTGCCCGTCACCGTGCGCGCGATCCCCGCCGCCATCCAGGTTCTGCTGCCGGCCACCGCATGAGCATGTTGGGGGCCAAGCTCGCCGCCGCGCGCGCCGCGGGCGCGGTGTCGCGCCGCGCCGGCCGGGGCGGCACGTCGCTGCCCGGCAAGCTGCTGCTGCGCATGGAGCCCGAGGCGGTCGGCGAGCTGGCGCGGCGACTGCCCAACGGCAGCGCGGTGATCTCGGCGACCAACGGCAAGACCACGACGGCCGCGATGGTCGCCTCGATCCTGGAGCGTGGCGGGCACGCGTTGGTGCACAACCGCGCAGGCGCCAACATGGCGGGCGGCATCGCCGGGACGCTGCTGGAGGCGGCGGGGCCGCGCGGGTCGATCGCCGGCGACACGGGGCTGTTCGAGATCGACGAGTTCTGGCTCGACCGGCTCGTCCCGCAGCTGCGGCCGCGCGCGCTGCTGCTCGCCAACCTCTTCCGCGACCAGCTCGACCGCTACGGGGAGCTGGACACGATCGCCGACCGCTGGGCCGGCGTCGTCGCGCAAGCGCAGGACACCACCTTGGTCTTGAACGCCGACGACCCGCTCGTCGCCGACCTCGGACGCGACCGTGAGGACGTCGTCTTCTTCGGGGTCGAGGACCCGGCGATGGCGCTGGCGGGCATGCAGCATGCCGCGGACTCCAAGCACTGCCGACGATGCGGCGCGCCATACATGTATGACTACGTGTTCTTGGGGCACTTGGGGCACTACCACTGCGATGCCTGCGGAGCCACACGGCCGGCCCCATCGGTGGCGGCACAGCAGGTCGTGCTCGACGGGCTCAAGGGCGCGCAGATGGTGCTGCGACTTCCCACCGCGACGGTCGACGTCCGCCTGCCGCTTCCCGGCCTCTACAACGTGTACAACGCGCTGGCCGCCGCGGCCCTGACGACCGCGCTGGGCGCACCGGCCGCGGATGTCGTCGCGGGCCTGGAGGCGACCTCGGCCGCGTTCGGGCGTGCGGAGACCGTGCGGATCGGCGGCCACGACCTGCTGCTGCTGTTGGTCAAGAACCCGGCGGGCGCCAACGAGGTGCTGCGCACGCTGGCGCTCGAGGACGGCGAGCACGATCTGCTCGCGGTGCTCAACGACCACATCGCCGACGGGCGCGACGTCAGCTGGGTCTGGGATGCGGACTTCGAGCTGCTCGCCGGGCGCCTGCGACGCGTGACGTGCAGCGGCACACGCGCGGCCGAGCTGGCGCTGCGGCTGAAGTACGCCGGCGTGCCGGAGGAGCGGCTGGTGGTCGAGCCGTCCCTGTCTGCGGGGCTGGATGCCGCGGTCGCGGGCGTCCCGGAGAACGGCGCCGGCGGCGGGCGGCTGGTGGCGATCCCGACCTACACGGCCATGTTGGAGCTGCGCCGCGAGCTCGTCGCCCGTGGCGTGGCGAAGGACAGCTTCGAATGAGCTCCGTGGTCTGGCACGACGTCGAATGCGGCAACTACCTCGAAGACGTCGCGCTGTGGCGCGAGCTGGCCGGCGCCGCGGACGGGCCGGTGCTGGACGTCGGCGCCGGGACCGGGCGGATTGCGCTGGACCTTGCGGCGCACGGGCTCGAGGTCGTCGCGCTCGACACCGACCCGGAGTTGCTGGGCGCGCTGGCGCAACGGGCCACCGACGCCGGCCTGACCGTGGAAACCGTTTGCGCCGACGCACGCGACTTCGACCTCGGCGACCGCCGCTTCGGGCTGATCGCCGTGCCGATGCAGACGCTGCAGCTGCTCGGCGGCACTGACGGCCGCGCCGCGTTCCTGCGCAGCGCGGCGCGCCACCTGCGCCCCGGCGGCACCGTGGCCGCCGCCCTGGCCGACGCGCTGGACGCCTTCGACGGGGCCAGCGACGGCCTGCCCGACCCCGACGTCGCCACCGTCGACGGGTTGACCTACAGCTCGCTCCCGCTGGCGGTGGTGGACGAAGGCGACCATGCGGCGATCCATCGGCTGCGGCAGGTCAACGGCGTCGAGGAGCACGACGTGATCCGGTTGGCGCGCGTGAGCGCCGCCGAGGTCGCCGAAGAAGCTGAAGCGGTCGGTCTGACCGCCGAGTCCGCGCTGCGGATCCCGGCGACCGACGTCTATGTCGGCTCCACGGTGGTGGTCCTGCGCGGTGCCTGACCAGACGTTGCGCGTCTGCGCGCTCTATCCCGACCTGATGAACATCTACGCCGACCGCGGCAACATGTTGATGTTGGAGCGGCGCTGTGCCTGGCGCGGGATCGGCTTTGAGCTCACGGCTGCCGGGCTCGGCGACGCGGTCGACCCCGACGCGCACGACCTCTTCTACCTCGGTGGTGGCCAGGATCACGACCAGCAGCTGTGCGCGCAGGATCTGGTCGACACCAAGCGCGATGCGCTGCACGCCGCCGCCGACCGTGGCGCGCTCGTCCTCGGGATCTGCGGCGGCATCCAGCTGCTCGGCGACCACTACGAGCTGGGCACCGAGCGCGTGCCCGGGATCGGGCTGGTGGACCTGAAGACCGTCCGCGCGATCGACGGCACGCGGTTGATCGGCAACGTCGCGATCGAGGTGGAGCTGCCCGGGCTCGACGGCCCGCGCGTCCTGGCCGGCTTCGAGAACCACGGCGGCCGGACGGCACTCGGGGCCGGTGAGGCGCCGCTCGGTCGTGTCCTCAAGGGCCATGGCAACGACGGACGCTCGGGCGTCGAGGGCGTGCGTCGCGGCACCGTCATCGGCACCTACCTGCACGGCCCGCTGCTGCCCAAGAACGCCTGGTTCGCCGACTGGCTGCTGGCCACGGCGCTGGGCGTCTCCCCCGGTTCGCTCTCGCCGCTCGACGACACGCTCGAAGACGCCGCGCACATGAGCGCCCGGCGCGCCGCCGGCGTCTGACCCCGTCGCCATCGGGCTCCGCGGATAGGCTCCTATCGCCATGGGCCCGGTCTTGAAGCGCTGGCAGGAATCCACCATCTGGCAAGAGCTTGAGCGGCGCGGCGACCCCGCCGAACCCGTCCGGCTTCTGCTGCACGACGTCTTGCCGCCAACCCAGCAGATCCTCCAGCAGGGTGGCACGCCCGCCGAGGACTTCACGCTGCATGACGCGCAGCACTCCTTCCGAGTCGCTGAGATCATGGCCACGCTCGCCGGCGACCTCCTCTCGAAGGTCTCTGCAATAGACCTCACGTTCCTGCTCCTGTCGGCCTACGGTCATGACACCGGGATGACGCCGCCGGGCGGCCGCGTCCGCGCGATTCACGATCTATTGCTCACAGGTGAGCCGGGCTCCCTCGGCGACGATGAGGTCATCGACGTCCAGCGCTTCCTCGACGACCATGGCGCCCTGACGCTTCCACTCGACGTTGCGCTGGCCGCGAGCGAGCGCCTCACGCTGGCGCGGCTGATGACCGCGCACTACGTCCGCAGCCGCCACAACGACTGGAGCGCGGAGCACATCGCCCAGCACTGGTCCGGCACCCGCCACGCGCCGTTCGACGGCTGGGTCGAGGAGATCATCAGGATCTGCCGCAGCCACCACGAGGGCTACGACGAGCTGCGTTCCGGGGACTTCGACCCACGGCTCGTGGGCACCGACGGCGACGTCCTGCATCGCCGGTGGTGCGCGTGCATCCTCCGCATCGCCGACGTGCTCGACTTTGACCCGGAGCGGACGCCCGACCTCATCTTCCGCCACCGGGACGTGACCCAGGGCAGCGAGATCTTCTGGGCCAAGGATCAGGCGATCAGCTTCAAGGTCACGCCCGAGCGTGTTGTCATCTACGCCTCGCCGCGCACAGCGCAGATCCACAAAGCCGTGGTCGAGACGATCGAGTGGGCCGACCGTGAGATGGCCATGTGCGGCCGCCTCGCCGACAGCGTGCCCTTCGAGTTCGCCGCGACCATCGGCAGCCTCCCGCACAAGTGGCGCCTTGAGTCCTACTGCCACACGATCGTCGTCCCACTGAACGACGCCTACGAGTTCATCGACGGCGCCTTTCGGCCCGACACCCAGCGGATCCTCGACCTCCTCGGCGGGTTGGCGCTGTACCAGTCCAGTTGGGCCGCCATCCGCGAACTGCTCCAGAACGCCTTCGACGCGGTGCGCGTCGAGGTCGCGCTCAAGCAGTTGGAAGGAAACCTGCTGACCGAGCAGGACCGGGAGGCGCTGTGTGCCACACACCGCGTGACGCTGGAGGTCGTCGACGGGGAGGATGACGGCCTCCTCCTCGTCTGCACGGATCAGGGCGTCGGAATGCACCGCGAGGCGCTGCGCAAGCGCTTCCTGATCGCCGGGACCGGGAGCGGACACCGCGAGCGCGAGCTGGAGCGTAGGTGCGCGGCGGCCGGCATTCCGTTCGAGCGCACCGCGCGGTTCGGGATCGGCGTGTTGTCGTACTTCCTGATGGCCGACCGGCTGGTCGTCGTGTCTCGCCCCCAGCCGCACCCCGGCGAGCGCGGCGAGGATGGATGGTCGTTTGCCATCGCGGGCACCGACGACTTCGGCGAGTTGACCCCGGCGCCGGACGCCGCGCCGGGCACGCAGGTGACGCTGCGGCTGCGATCCGGCATCGGCGGCGCGAACGCGGGCGATCTCGCCATGACGCTCGTCGACGTCCTCGAGGATCTGTTGGTCTACCTTCCATGCTCGTTCGCGCTGCGCCGCGGCGAGGAGACGCTGCTGGACCTGACGCCCGGATGGCGCGAACCGGACGAGGAGGTCTGGGCCCGGGACATGTTCAGTCCCTTCGATGACCGTGCAGCTCGCCGGCGGTCCTTTGGTCACGACCGAGCGCCAGCGCCACATCCACCAGCGGCGAGCGCAACGCGCGGCAGCGCGCGCCGACTTCCATCGCGCCCTGCGGTTCGCTTGGTCGGGCGGCGACCTCGACGGCCTCGGCCGCTACCGCATGGCGATTCCGTACTACGAGCTGGACGACGGTCAGGCACTGACCTATGTGGATCCGCCGGGCTACGACAAGGACGGACTCGTTCTGCCCGGTGAGGACGCTCACAGCTGGCGGGGCATGGCGGCGCCGGATACGTTGCGGGGGATCAGTCCGTTGTCGGACGGGCTGCCTCGCGCCTACTGGTGGTTCGACTGGACCAGCGATCGCGCGGGGCGCGTCTTGGTGCACCGGGACGCGATCGTACTTGCCGACGGCGCTCACGACGCGATCCGAAAGGCCGACCAGGCGATGCGCTCGGCTGTTCAGGAGCTGGTCGCGAGTTGGGACAGCTCGCCGTACGACGCGATCAACGCGCGCATCGCCGGCATGCCGCTCACGCCGCGGACGCGGCTCGTGTTTCCGATAGCGAACGGCGGGGCGCGATCTCTCGAGGACATCACGTTTCCGTGGGTGGAGTGCCATTTTCAGCAGACGGGCGCGGAACCGGCTGTGCGGTGGCGCGGGCAGCCGGTTCAGATCGTGGATCGGTTTCGGCTGCATGGGTCCGCTTCTGAGGAGCTCCGTCTTGGCGGCAACGGGCTTCAGCCCACGCACCTGACGCTCACCGGCCGGGAGGGTGGGGAGATGGCGATGCTCGTCTATGCCACGGACACCCGCAGCGTCATCCGACAGCAGGGTCTCTGGGAAGTCGTCTTCCCGTCGGCATGGGCCGACGTCGTGGTGCTTCGTCTAGGTGCGTCTGTCAACGACGTCGACATCTTCAATCAAGATCACCCGCTCGTCGCGTTACTGCGCACGGCCACGGACGAGGATCCGCAAGCACTTCAGAGTCAGCGCAGGAGCAGCTCAGACGAGGCCATCGCGAGGGCCTCGTCCAGTCCCGTCCGCGCCGCAGCGTGGCTGGCGCAGATCTGGTTGGAGATGGAGTCGGACCTGTGGGCGGCCGTCCATGAGCGCCACCCCGAGATCGTGCGTTCCGTGATCGACGCCCTTCCCGGCGGTCACGCTCTGTTCCCGCTACGCATCGTCAGGTCATACATCGGTTTCACGGCTGCGTTCGTCGTCGAGGCCGATGGGACAAGCAACCTGGAATATGTCGATTCCCCGTCTGACGCGGACTTCGTCCTGGAGCCTGACGCCGGCGAATAGGCCGCGCGCTACTCGCGCGCGCCCGGCGCGGGGCCCTCGTAGCGCGGCAGCCCGTCGTCAGGGAGCGCCTCCCAGACCGCCGCGGCCGTGCCGGTCCGGCGCTGGCAGCGGGTGCAGTGGCAGTAGCCGGCAGAGACGAGGGGCGCCGAGACCTCGTAGCGCACGCCGCCGCACAGACATCCACCGGTGAGAGGTGCAGACATGCCCTCCAGGATGCCACCCATACCGCCCAGGCGTGCGACCCTCGGCGGGTGCGCCGCGGGCTGCATCTCACCGTCGTCCTCCTCCCTGTGCTGGCCGCGGGCGCCGTCGGCTGTGGGTCCACCACGCCCGCGCCGGCGCAGCTCTCCCCTGCCGCAGTGCCCGCACACGCCCCGGCCACCACGGTCCGCCCCGCCGGCCAGGTTCTGCACGTCGGCGCGCTGGCCGATGCCGTCGTCGCCGATCCCAACGCCCATGTCTTCGCCGTCGCGGTCCACGACCCGAGCCGCCTCATCCTCGTCAGCGCGCGGACCGGCCGGATCCGGGAGCGCGTCGCGATCCCGACCGGCACACGGCACGTGGGCGCGCCGCCGCCCGCCCCCGCCGTCTTCCTCGTTCCCGCCGAGACCGGTCGGCGCGCGCTGGCGATCCAGCCCGCGCTGCACACCCCGACCGCTGAGCTCCGCCGGGCGCCGCCCTCGTCCTCGGCCGGACGTTCGTCGCCGACGCCCGCGCGGCCGCCGTCGTCGCCCTGGACCGCGGCCGTCCTACCAGGACGCTGCCCGCGACCGTCCATCCCGGTGGGCTGGACGCGGCCGACTTCGACCGCAAGCTGGCCGTCGTCGCCACCCGGGAGCGGACGCTTGCGCTGTACGACCCGCGAACCCTGCGTCGCGTCGCCCAACTGCCCGCCGGTGCCGGGCCGACCAACGTCGTGGCAGCCGGCGATCGGCTCTACGTCGCCGACACGCGCGGCGACGCGATCCTCGTCTTTGCCACCGACGCCGGCAGCCGCCCGCTGGCACGTGCAGGCCGGTTCGCGCTCCCGCATGGCAGCGCTCCGTACGGCCTCGCGCTGGATCCCGTCCGCCGACGGCTCTGGGTCACGCTCACGGCGCGCAACGAGCTCGTCTCGCTCCCGGTCGACGGCCGCGCCGGGCCCACCCGACGGCTCCCGACCGTCCAGCAGCCAGACGCTGTTGCCGTCGACTCCGCGCTTGGCACCGTTGCCGTCACGGGCCGCGCGCAGGGTGTCCTGCAGCTCATCGGCGCGCGCATCGGGAACGGTGCCGGCGAGTCCGCTCGCGCCGCGCTGCGCCGACCCCTCCGCACCGCGGGCTAGGATCTCTGGGTCCGCCGGCCGCGGATCCTCCATGCGCCCTCCGAACACCGCCCACCCTGAGGGGCCGTCCGGCTACCCGCTGTCATTCTTCACTAGATTGGTGGACAACTGATGCCCGCGTCCGCCGCCACGGTCGAGTTCGACCACGCCTCCAAGGTGTACCCGGGGACCGACGAGCCGGCGATCGGCGACCTGTCGCTCGAGGTCCCCGCCGGCAAGCTGACGATCTTCATCGGCCCCTCGGGCTCGGGCAAGACGACCGCGATGCGCCTGGTCAACCGGATGATCGAGCTGACCTCGGGCGACGTCCGCGTCGACGGCGTCTCGGTCCGCGATCAGTCGCCGGCGCAGCTGCGGCGCGGCATCGGCTACGCGATCCAGCAGATCGGCCTGTTCCCTCACCTCACCGTTGCGGACAACATCGCAACCGTCCCGAAGCTGCTGGGCTGGGACCACGGACGCGTCCGCGGACGCGTGGCGGAGCTCCTGGCGCTCGTCGGCCTGGAGCCGGCCATGGGCAAGCGCTACCCGGCGCAGCTCTCGGGCGGCCAGCGCCAGCGCGTCGGCGTCGCCCGGGCGCTGGCGGCCGACCCGCCGCTGCTGCTGATGGACGAGCCGTTCGGCGCCATCGACCCGATCACGCGCAGCCGTCTGCAGGAGGAGTTCCGCCGCCTGCAGACCGAGCTGGGCAAGACCGTCATCTTCGTCACCCACGACATCGACGAGGCGCTGAAGCTGGGCGACAAGATCGCCGTCCTCAAGCCGGGCGGCGAGCTGGCGCAGTACTCCACCGCCGAGGAGCTCGTGCGCTCGCCCGCCGATGACTTCGTCGAGGAGTTCGTCGGCGCCGAGCGGATGATCGCGCGGCTGGAGTGGCTGACCAGCGTGCGCCGGGAGGGCCAGGGCGCTTGAGCGTGACGGCCGTCGACATCCTCGCCCAGGTCAAGATCAACGAGCGCGACAGCGAGCACCTGACCTGCGTGCAGCAGAACGGCGTCTGCCCGTCCTGGATCGTCCACCACCTCGACGACTACCTCTCACCGCTCTGGAAGCATGTCGAGCTGGTACTCGCCTCGGTGGTCATCGGCTTCGCCATCGCCTTCGCCCTTGCGCTGCTCGCCCATCGCCGCCGCTGGCTGGCCGGCCCGATCGTCGGCGTCACCGGGATCCTCTACACGATCCCGTCGCTGGCGCTCTTCGCGATCCTGATCCCGCTCACCGGCTTCGGGTTCACCACCGCGTTGATCCCGCTCACCAGCTACACGCTGCTGATCCTGTTTCGCAACATCATCGCCGGCCTGGACAACGTCCCCGACGAGGCGCGGGACGCCGCGCGCGGGATGGGTCTGACCGATCGGCAGCTGCTGTGGAAGGTCGAGCTGCCGCTCGCAGGGCCGGAGATCTTCGCCGGGCTGCGCGTGGCGACGACGACCAACGTCGGGCTCGCCGCGCTGGCGTTCTACGCGGGCGCCGGGGGCCTCGGCCAGCAGATCCTCAGCGACATCGCGTTCAAGTCCAACGTGTTGGTCGCCGGCGGGCTCTGCGTGCTTTTGGCGTTCGTGCTCGACCTCGGGCTGCTGGGCGTCCAGCGGCTCATGCTCCCCTGGCAGCGGGTGACGGCGGCCACATGAAGGACGCCATCAACTACCTGCTGCACTCGCGCGAGTCGGTCGGCGGCGGCGTCGAGGTCGGGGGCAGCCACCTGCTGCCGCTGCTGTGGACCCACCTGCGCGTGACCTTCGAGGCGATCATCGTGTCGATCGCGCTGACGCTGCCGGCGGCGCTCTGGCTCGGCCACAAGGGCAAGGGCCAGCTCGCCGCCTCGACCGCGGCCAACGTCGGTCGCGCGGTCCCGAGCTTCGCCGTGCTGGTGTTCGCCAGCACCTACCTGGGGCTCAACGCCGGCAACCTCGTCTTCGCGATGGTCCTGCTGGCCATCCCGCCGATCTTCACCAACACCTACGTCGGGGTCCGCCAGGTCGACCGCGACGTGGTCGACGCCGCGCGCGGCATGGGGCTCTCCGAGCGCCAGCTCGCGCTCCGCGTCGAGCTGCCGCTGGCGCTGCCACTCATCTTCGGTGGCATCCGCACCTCGGTCGTCAACGTCCTGGCGACGGCGACCCTCGGTCCATATGTCGGGGTCGACACGCTCGGCGTGCCGATCATCAACGCCAACGTGCACGGCGACGCGGGGCGCCTGGGCACGGCACTCCTGGTCGCGCTGCTGGCGATCGCGGCGGAGCTCCTCTTCGCCGCGCTGCAGCGCGCCGTCACCCCTCGCGGACTCAAGCTCTCCCAAACGAACACCACCCCCAGTAGGAGGAACCGACGTATGCGATCTCGCAGCGTTCTTGCACTGCTCTTGCTCGTCCTGACCCTCGGTCTGGTCGCCTGCGGCAGCGATGACGACAACTCCAGCGGCAGCAGCGCCGACACCGGCGCCGCCGCCACGACCACGACCGCCCCGACCACCGACTCCAAGGTCATCACGGCCAACGCCGACAACGGCTCCAAGCCGACGATCACCGTCGGCTCCAAGAACTTCACCGAGCAGTTCATCCTCGGGGAGATCTACGCCCAGGCGCTGAAGGCCGCCGGCTACAAGGTCAAGAAGCAGCTCAACCTCGGCTCCGAGCAGATCGCGCTCAAGGCGCTGAAGGCGGGCCGCGTCGACGCCTACCCGGAGTACACCGGCACGATCCTGACCAGCTTCTGCAAGGTCAAGGACAAGGACGTCAGCCACGACGCCGCGCAGGCCTACACGCAGGCCAAGGACTGCATGGCCAAGGACGGCATCACGGCGGAGAAGGCAACGCCGTTCACCGACTCCAACGGCTTCGCGGTCACGCAGGCGACGGCCAAGAAGCTCGGCAACATCACGACGCTGTCACAGCTCAAGGCCAAGGCCCCCACCTTGACCATCTCGGGTCCGCCGGAGTGCCAGCAGCGCGTCGACTGCCTGCTCGGCCTGGAGCAGACCTATGGGTTGAAGTTCAAGAAGTTCCTGTCGATCGATCTCGCCAAGCGCCACGAGGTCATCAAGAACGGCCAGACCGACGTCGGCGAGGTCTTCACCACCGACGGGCAGATCAAGGCCGACAACCTGGTCCTGCTCGCCGACGACAAGCAGCTGTTCCCGCCCTACAACGCGACGCTGCTGGCCAAGACGTCGGTGGCCGACGCCGCCGGGCCGGACTTCGCCAAGACCGTCGACCTGGTCACCGCCGGGCTGACGCTGCCGGTCATGCAGGAGCTCAACTCGCGCGTCGACCTCGACAAGGAGACCCCCGCCGCGGTCGCGACGCAGTACCTCAAGGAGGCGGGCTACCTGCAGTGAGGTAAGCATTCGAGCTCGTCAGAGGCCGCGCGAGCGAGCCTCTGGCGAGCTCGCGCCCGCGATTGCGAGCCTCTGGGCGAGCTATCGCGGGCGCCTAGCGCGCCCGGACGGTGATGTTGCCCGCGTTGGTCAGGGCCTCGATGGCCTGCGGGGCGAGGTCGTCGCGGATGACCCCTTCGACCTTGACGTTGCCGCCCTTGCTGTTGGCGTCGACGCGGTAGGGGCCGTAGGGCACGACGACGCGGACGTTGCCGCCCTCGCTCTCGGCCTCGGTGCGCGCCGGCTCGCCGAAGAGGTCGAGCGAGACGTTGCCGGCATCGGTCGTCGCGCGCACGGTGACGGGCTCCAGGCGATGGGTGCGGATGTCGCCCGACGTGGTCTGCACGTCCGCGCGGCCGTTGAGCCCGCGGAGGTCCACGTCGCCGGCCTCGGTGCGCACCGCCACGTCGACCTCCGGCGGTGCGTCGATCTGCAGGTCGCTGCGGCAGCGCAACACGCCGCGCAGCCCGCCGCAGCGGGTCTTGATCGTCAGCACGCCGTCGGCGTAGTGCTCGCTGACCGTCGGGCGGTTGACGGTCCACGCATCGCGGCGCGTGAGCATGACGTCCCCCGTCAGCCCGGCGCGGACGTCGACATCGCCGGCGTCCGCGCGGACCACGATCTTGTGGACCGGACTGGCGAGCACCGACCGCGTCGTCGAGCTGCGATGGAGCGCCTCGGAGAGCCCGAACGCCGACCCGCTCAAGACGAGCAGGCCGAGCGCGGCGAAGAGCACGATCCGGGCGGTCGACACCCGCGAGACGCTAGAGCGCGACCGTTCGGCGTGAGGTACGGCTGCCACCCCTTCTTGCATCCCCACTGCAGGTGTCCCCCAACCGGGGGATCCCCCTGCAAACCCGCACGATCGCCCGGCGTTGCGCGGCCGTCAGCGGCCCGACGAGCCGAAGCCGGCCTCGCCGCGGTCGTCGGGCGAGGGCGGAAGCGCGTCGACAACCTCGATGACCGGCGCCCAGAAGGGCACGAGCAGCAGCTGGGCGATGCGATCGCCGACAGCGACCTCGAACGGCTCGGCGCTCGCGTTGTGCAGCGCCACGCGCAGCTCGCCGCGGTAGTTGGGGTCCACGAGGCCCGGCGAGTTCAGCGGGTGGATGCCGTGGTTGATCGCCAGGCCCGAGCGCGGGGTGACGAGTCCTGCCACGCCGGGCGGGATCGCGACGGCCACGCCCGTGCCGACCAGCCGCCGCTCGCCCGGCGCGAGCGTCAGCGCCTCGGTCGAGCTGAGGTCATAGCCGGCGTCGTGCGGGCGCGTGCGCGCCGGCGGCTTGGCGTCGGGATGCAGCAGACGGACCGACAGCGCCCCGCCGCCCGCGATGGCGTTCGCCAGATCCTGGGCAATGTCGAGCGCGGTCACGCGCTCGATTGTCGCGCGGCCCGGCGACCCGCGCCAGTCCTGATCCCGCTCAGACCGCGAAACGCGCGTAGCGCTCGGCGATCGCCGTCGGCAGGCGAGCCACGACGTGGACGCCTTCGGCGGTGTCCTCGCGGTGCAGGTCGCCGGCGACGTCGTGCAGCTCGGCCAGGCGGCCGCCCTCGGAGTAGGGCAGCAGCAGCTCGACCGACTCCAGCGTGCGGGCGAAGGCGTGCTCGATCGCGACGTGGAGGTCGTCGATGCCATCGCCGGTGAGCGCGCTGACCTGGATCCCGTCGGGATGGCGGTGGCCCAGCCCCTCGCGCTCCTCGGGTGAGAGCGCGTCGACCTTGTTGAGCACCAGCAGCCGCGGCCGGTCCCCGGCGCCGATCTCCTCCAGCGTGTCCTCGACCGCGCGCAGCATCTCCTGACGGTCGTCCTCCTCGGCGCTGGCGTCGACCACGTGCAGGATGAGGTCGGCCAGGCGCGTCTCCTCCAACGTCGCGCCGAAGGCGTCGACGAGCTGGTGGGGAAGCTTGCGGATGAACCCGACCGTGTCGGTGAGCAGGTACGGGCGGCCGTCGATCGACAGCTGACGGGTCGTCGGGTCGAGCGTGTGGAAGAGGCGGTCGCGGACGCCGACGTCGCTGCCGGTCATCGCGTTGAGCAGCGTCGACTTGCCGGCGTTGGTGTAGCCGGCGAGCGCGACCTGCGGCAGGTGCGCGCGCTCGCGCTCGGCACGCTGGATCGCGCGCGTGCCCTTGACCTGCTCCAGCCGGCGGCGCAGCGCGGCGATGCGGTCGCGCGCCAGGCGGCGGTCGGTCTCGATCTGCGACTCGCCCGGTCCGCGCGTCGCGAAGCCGCCACTGGAGACCCCGCCGAGGCGCTCGAGGTGCGTCCACAGCCCACGCATCCGGGCCAAGTTGTACTCCAACTGCGCAAGCTCGACCTGGAGCTTGCCCTCGGCCGTGTTCGCATGGGCGGCGAAGATGTCGAGGATCGTGGCCGTGCGGTCCACGATCGAGATCCCGACCTCCTTCTCCATGTTGCGCTCCTGGCGCGCGCTCAGCTCGTCATCCACGACGATGACGTTGGCGTCCGCGGCCTTGGCGGCGTCCTTGACCTCCAGCAGCTTGCCGGGGCCGAGGTAGGTGTTGGGATGGGGCTTGTCGCGATGCTGGACGGCCTGCCCGACGACCGCGACGCCGGCGGTGGCCAGCAGCTCGCGCAGCTCGGAGAGGTCGTCGCCGGACTCGAGCGCGGCGACGATGTAGGCGCGCTGCTTGGCGCGGGCCTCGCCCGGCATCGCGCCGTTGCGGGTCTGGGTCGTGCGTCCGTTGCGACTGCGGTCCATGTGCCTCTTGAGTCTAGGTGATGACGTAGCTCTGAATTCCGGTGCGGGTGGCCGGATCTTGGTTAGTCAGATCTGTGCGCCGCACTGGACGGATGACGGAGGTCGCGTTGGACAGTCAGGAGTAGCGTGGCACGCGGAGGTGGTACCTGGTGTCGGAGGTCATCGAACGACCCGAGGACTGGATCCGCATCGGCGCGGCAGCGGCCGCATTGGGCGTGAGCGTCGACACGCTGCGGCGCTGGGAGCGCAACGGGCAGATCCTCTTCGAGCGGCGCGGCCAGCAGCGATACCTGCGCGCCGAGGCGCTCGCCGGTCTCCTGCGGGAGCGTGCTCGAGACGGACGCTCCTCGGCCCGCAACCGCCTGCAGGGCATCGTCCTCGGCGTGCGCCGCGACGGCGTCATGGCCCAGATCGACATGGCATGCGGCCCGTACCGGATCGTGTCGCTGATGTCGCGCGAGGCCGCCGACGACCTCGGCATCAAGCCCGGAGACCAGGCGGTCGCGCTGATCAAGTCGACGACCGTGGTCGTGGAGAAGCGGTGAGCGTCTCGCCCTGAGGGCTCGGCGTTCATTGGCGGGTGTTCGCCCAGGGGGCGAAACCCGCGGCCCGGGGTGCCGCGATAGTTTGGCCGCATGTCGCCCGCCGGCCTTGCCGACCGCCTCGCCTCGCGCGTTCTGGAGATCGTCGACGTGCCGTCGGAGTCGCGCTCGGAGGCGGCGCTGGCGGCGCACGTCCTGTCGGTGCTGCCGGATGCCCGCGACGCCGGCGACACCTGCGTCCTGGCCGGGACGACCGCGCGCGGCGACCGGCCGCTCGTCCTGCTCGCCGGCCATCTGGACACCGTGCCGGCGCAGGACAACCTGCCCGGGCGGTTGGAGGACGGGGTCGTCCACGGGCTCGGCGCCGCCGACATGAAGGCCGCGCTCGGCGTGATGGTTGAGCTGGCCCTGTCGACGTTGCCGGACGCGACCGTCGACGTCGGCTTCGTCTTCTTCGGGCGCGAGGAGCTGCCGTTCGGCGACAGCGCGCTCACCCCGCTGCTGGCCCGCGAGCCCGGGCTCTGCGAGGCCGATCTCGTCGTCGTGATGGAGCCGACCGACAACCAACTGCATGCCGGCTGCGTCGGGAACATCAACGCGACCTGGACCTTCCGTGGCACCGCGGGCCACAGCGCCCGTCCCTGGCTGGCCGACAACGCGATCCATCGCGCGGGCCGCGGGATCGCCGCGCTGGCCGAGCTGGAGCCCGTGGACCACGAGTTCGCCGGGCTGACCTTCCGTGAGGTGGTCTCGGCCGTGACGATCCACGGCGGCGTCGCGCGCAACGTCGTGCCCGACACGTGCGTCGTGGAGGTCAACATGCGCTACGCGCCCGGCACCAGCGCGGCTGACGCCGAGGCCAAGTTGCGCGCGCTCTGCGAGCCGCACGGGGAGCTGGTGATCGACGGCAACGCGCCGTCGGGCGCCGTTCCGGAAGGCAATGTCCTTGTGTCGCGGCTGATCGAGGCCGGTGAACTGGAGACCGCGCCCAAGCAGGCCTGGACGCCGGTCGCCGAGTTCGCCGCCGCCGGGGTCGACGCCATCAACTTCGGCCCCGGCACCCCGCGCTTCGCCCACCGCCGCGACGAGCAGGTCGACGTCGCTGCGCTGGTGACCTCCTACGAGACGCTGGTGCGGTTCCTGTGCGCCTGAACCCGGTTCTGGAGTCGCTGGGCACCTACCCGTTCGTGCGCCTGGACGAGGCCAAGCGCACGGCGCTGGCGCGCGGCATCGAGCTGATCGACTTCGGGATCGGCGAGCCGCGCGAGGAGACGCCGGAGTTCATCCGCGCCGCGCTCGCGGCATCGCTGGCGCCGGTGTCGACCTACCCCAAGGCCGAGGGGCTCCCGGAACTGCGGGAGGCGATCGCGCGCTGGGTCACGCGTCGCTTCGGCGGCTTCGCGCTCGATCCCGACACCGAGATCATCCCCACGCTCGGGTCCAAGGAGGCCGTCTTCCACATGGCCGAGGTGCTGGGCGGCGAGGCGGTCGGCGTGACGGTGCCCGGCTATCCGGTCGGCGCGCGCGGCGCGCTGTTCGCCGGCCGTGAGGTCGTGGAGATCCCGCTCGATCCGGCAGCCGGGTTCCTGCCCGACCTCGACGCGCTCGACCGCGCGACGCTGGATCGTCTCGGCCTGCTCTGGCTCAACTTCCCCAACAACCCGACGGGCGCGGTCGTGACGCTGGAGCTGCTCGAGCGTGCCGCGGCGCTGGCGCGCGAGCACGACTTCGTCCTGGCCTGCGACGAGGCCTACTCGGAGCTGTGGCTCTCCGGCCACGCGCCGGTCAGCGCGCTGCAGCTGGCCGACCGAACCAACGTCGTGGTGGTGAACACGCTCTCGAAGCGCTCCTCGATGCCGGGCTACCGGAGCGGCTTCGTGGCCGGCGACCGACGGCTGATCGCCGCGCTGAAGAAGTACCGCCCCAACGTCGGCGTCGCGCCGCAGGAGTTCGTCCAGCTCGCGTCGATCGCGGCATGGGACGACGACGCGCACGTCGAGGAGGTCCGGGCCCGCTACCGCACCAAGCGCGACCTGCTCTGGCCCGCGCTGCAGGCCGCGGGCTTCCGCGATGCAGGCGGCCCCGCGACGTTCTTCCTCTGGCTCGCCACGCCCGACGGCGAGGACGACGAGGCGTGTGCGCTGCGGCTGCTGGAGCACGGCATCGTCTGCGCGCCGGGCTCCTTCTTCGGCGCCGGCGGCGCCGGGCACGTGCGCTTCGCGCTGGTCCCGACGCCCGAGGCGTGCGCCGAGGCGGCGCGGCGCCTGGCCTGAGTCAGTTGGCGTGCAGGGCGGCGTTGAGGCCGCCCCACGACGTCCCGGACCGCGGCAGCACCTCGACCGCGCCGGTCATCGAGTTGCGGCGGAAGAGCAGGTTGCTCTGGCCGGAGAGCTCGCGCGCCTTGACGGTCTCGCCTTCCGGCGTGGTGACCCGCGTGCCGGCGGTGAGGTAGAGACCGGCCTCGACGATGCAGCCGTCGCCGAGCGAGATGCCGAGACCCGCGTTGGCGCCGATCAGGCTGCCGGCGCCGACCGAGATGATGTCCTTGCCGCCGCCGCTCAAGGTGCCCATGATCGACGCGCCGCCGCCGATGTCGCTGCCGTCACCGACGACGACGCCCTGGCTGATACGGCCCTCGACCATCGAGGCGCCGAGTGTGCCCGCGTTGAAGTTCACGAAGCCCTCGTGCATGACCGTCGTGCCCTCGGCGAGATGCGCGCCGAGCCGGACACGGCGGGCATCGGCGATGCGGACGCCGCCCGGCGCGACGTAGTCGGTCATCTGCGGGAACTTGTCGATCGAGGTGACGCTCAGCGGTCGGTCCAGCGCGCGGGCGCGCAGACGGACCGACGGCAGGTCGGCGGGGTCGACCGGGCCGCGGTTGGTCCACGCGACGTTGGGCAGCGCGCCGAAGATGCCGTCCAAGTTGATGGTGTTGGGGGCGACCATGCGATGGCTGAGCAGGTGCAGGCGCAGGTAGGCGTCGTACGTGTCGGCCGGCGGCGCCGCCAGGTCCTCGATGACCGTGAGCACCGGCACGACGGTGACGCCGCGCAGCTCGTCGGGGCCGGTCGCGCCGGAGAACGCGCCGCCGCCGAGGTCGGTGGCCTCGGCCGTCTTGAGCGGGCGGGTGCCGCCCCCGGCGTTCTTCGGCGCGGCGTCGAGCCCGAGCCGCGGCTGAAGGTAGAGCGTGTCGAGGACCTTGCCCTCCGGCACGGTCATGGTCGCCAGGCCGACGGCCCATGCGGGCCCGGTGATGCGCTGCTGCTCGGTCATCTGCCTGGCAGGTTAGAGGGCGGCGAGCGTCGCCAGCAGCGCGGCGCTCGCCTCACCCGCGTAGACCGGGACGGCCCAGCCGGTGAGCGTGAAGAGCAGGCTCTCGTCGACGTCGACGGTCAGCTCGCCGCCGTCGAGCACGACCGTCACCGGGCTGTCGCCGCCGCGCAGGACGTGGCTGATCGCCGCACCCGAGGCACCCGTGCCCGACGCGCTCGTCTCCCCCACGCCGCGCTCGAAGATCCGCGCCCGGATGCGATCCGCGGCCAACACGCTGAAGAACGACACGTTGGTGCGGTTGGGAAACAGCTCGCTGTGCTCGATCGCGGGACCGATCGCCGGCAGGTCGAGCGCCTCGAGCTCCGCGACGTCGGGCACGTGGATCGCGCACTGCGGGTTGCCGACCTGTACGTGTTGGAAGCGCCACGTGCGCTGGCCGGCGGTCAGCTCGCCGAGGCCGTCAGCGCCGCCGCTCGGGAAATCGCCGGACTGCAGTCGTGCACGCCCCATGTCGAGCGTGCAGGTGCGCTCGTCGTGGATCGTCGGGCGAATCTCACCGGCCGCCGTCTGGATCGAGAACTGCTGCTGGTCGGTCCAGCCGGACGCCCGCAGGTACATGACAGCCTCGCGCGCGCCGTTGCCCGACAGCTCGGCCTCCGAGCCGTCGGGGTTGAAGATGCGCAGGCGCGCGACGAAGCCCGGGGCGTCGGGGGCCGACAGCTCCAGGACGCCGTCGCCGCCGATCCCGAAGTGGTGGTCGCACATCCGCTGCACCCGCGCGGCCGTCAGCGCGAAGGGCAGCGCGTCGTGCTCCACGATGATGTAGTCGTTGCCCAGCGCCTGCCACTTCTGAAATCGCATCGGCGCGCGCGACCCTACCCCAGCAGCTCCCGCGCCACGTCCTCGGGCGCGCGGTCGGTGACGTCGACGTGCTCGACGCCCGCCAGCTTGCGCAGCCATGTGAGCTGACGCCGGGCGTACTGGCGCGTGCGGACCTTCATCGCCTCGACGTCGCCGTCGAGCAGCTCCTGGAAGCCGAGCGCCTTGCGCGCGGTGACCGACGCGCCGGCGGCATCGGCAGCGCGCACCTCGGCCACGACGCCGGCGGCAAGCATCGCATCGACCCGCGCGTCGATGCGGGCCTTGAGCGGCTCGCGGTCCATCGTCAGCGCGATCAGCCGGGTCGGACGACGCGTGTCAGCCGTCCACAGCCGGCTCTCGGCCGGCGGCCGGTCGTCGAGCGCGCCTTGGGCCTCGAGCTCCAGCGCCCGGACGACGCGATGGCGGTCGCGTGGGTCGATCGTCGCGGCGATGCCCGGCACACGCACCGCCAGCTCGGCGTGCAGCGCCTCGGGCCCGCGCGCCTGCGCATCGGCCATCAGCGCCTCGCGGACGCCAGGTGGCGGCGGCGGGCGGAGGTCCAGCTCGGCGAGCGCCGCGCGGAGATACAGGCCGGTGCCGCCGACGACGATCGGCGTGCCGCCGTCCTCGAGGATCTCATCGATCTCCGCGTGTGCGCGCTGGGCGTACTGAGCGACCGAGAAGCGCTCGCGCACATCGACGAGGCCGATCATCCGATGCTCCAGTCGCGCCCGTTCACCGGCATCGGCGGCCCCGCTGAGGATCTCCAGCCCGCGGTAGACCTGCAGCGCGTCGGCAGAGACCGCGGTCGGCCGCTCGCCGCGCTCGCGCAGCCGGTCGGCGACCGCGAGCGCCAGCGCGGTCTTCCCGACGCCGGTCGGGCCGAAGAGGGCGAGGATCGTCACCTGCGCACAGTGTGGCCGACGCAGCGCTGTCGCAGCATCGCGCGCGGCGGCGTGAAAGAGTGCGCGGATGGAACTCCGCGGCTCATCCGTCCTGCTCACCGGTGCCACGGGCGGCATCGGTCACGCCATCGCCCGCCACCTGCACAACGAGGGCGCGTCGCTGCTGCTCACCGGTCGCCGGACCGACGTCCTCGAACCGCTGGCTGCCGAGGTCGGTGGGCGCGCGACGGCGGTCGACCTCGCCGACCGTGCAGCGGTCGACCGCCTGCTCGACGAGGCCGGCGACGCCGACATCCTCGTCGCCAACGCCGCGCTGCCGGCGTCGGGCGACATCCTGGACTTCACGCCCGAGCAGATCGACCGTGCGCTGGACGTCAACCTGCGCGCCCCGATCATGATGTCGCGGGTCCTGGGCGAGCGGATGGCGGCGCGCGGGCGCGGTCACATCGTCCTCATCTCCTCGCTGTCGGGCAAGTCCGGGCAGGCGGGCAGCGCGATCTACAGCGCGACGAAGTTCGGCCTGCGCGGCCTCGGCCAGGGCCTGCGCGGCGACCTCGGCCCGCGCGGCGTCGGCGTCAGCACCGTCTTCCCCGGCTTCATCCGCGACGCCGGCATGTTCCACGAGTCGGGCACCAAGCTGCCCAAGGGCGTCGGCACCTCGACGCCCGACGACGTCGCAGCCGGCGTCGTCAAGGCGATCACCGGCGACAAGGGCGAGGTCGACGTCGCGCCGGTCGGCATGCGCGCCGGCACGGTCTTCGCGCAGCTCGCCCCGGCGACGTCGGCCCGCGTCGCCAAGCGCATGGGCGCCGACAAGATCGCCAAGGAGCTCGCCAGCGGGCAGGCCGACAAGCGCTGACCAGCCGGCGACGAGGCGGCGCGCTACGCCGCCTCGGCCCGCCGCGTCTCGTTGGCCAGCGCGTGCAGCACCTCTCACGCTCTAGAACAGCGAGCCTTGGACGGCGTCCGCCGGGCCGAGCCGACGCAGGCCGACGTCGCGCTCGATCCTCCCGCGAGGCCCCATTGAGCGGCGCAACGACCGGTCGAACGGCCGCTCATCTGCCGGGTCGCGGCGAAACGGGCGCGCCCGCGGGGCGCCGGCGTTGCGCAGTACCCGCGCAATCCGATCGCGCTCGGGTTGCGGCAGATACGCACCGCGCGCATACAGCTCCTCGTAGCGCTCCACGAGGTCCGGGCGGTACGCGTGCAGCCACTCCATGAAGACGCCGCGGACCTCCCCTCGCAGGTGCAGCCCGATCCCGCCGATGCTCGTCGCGCCCGCGTCGACCGCCGTCTGGATGATCTCCTCGACCTGCTTGGGATCGTCGTTGATCCCCGGCATCAGCGGCGCCACGAGGATGCCCGTCGGGATCCCGTTGCGATTGAGCTCCGCCACCGCCTCCAGACGGGCGCGTGGGTGGGGCGTGTGCGGCTCGGTCGCGCGCCATGCCCGCTCGTCGATCGTCGGGACGCTGAGGTTGGCGCTGACGTCGGTGACCTCGGCGATCTCCTTGAGCAGTGCGAGATCGCGCAGGACGAGCGGGGACTTGGTCAACACCGAGCACGGGTTGCGGAAGTCACGCAGCGCCTCCCAGATCCCGGGCATGAGCTTGTAGCGGCCCTCGACCCACTGGTATGGGTCGGTGTTCGTGCCCATCGCGATGTGCTCGCCCTTCCACGACGGCCGTCGCAGCTCGGAGCGCAGCACCTCGGGCACGTTGACCTTCACCACGATCTCGCGGTCGAAGTCGCGGCCGGCGTCGAAGTCGAGATACGTGTGCGTCGGCCGCGCGAAGCAGTTGTGCGACACGACGCCGTTGGCGATGAAGTCACCTGTTCCCGTGGTGATGTCATACAGCCGCTGCGGCGCGCCGAGCGGCTCGATCGCCACCACCGCGAGATCCGCATTGGACTTCACCGGCCGGCCCTCCAGCCCCCACTTCGCGGTCACCGCCGGCGCCGTGAGGTGGCAGAACCGCAGCTGGGCACGGACGCCGCCGCGCACGCGAACACCGCGCACGCCGAGCGCGTCCGGCGGCTCCACGTCACAGGAGAAGCCGAAGGACTGCAGGCACGCCTCCGTCCACGACAGGATCGTCGGGTCGGCGTTGTCGATCCGCAGCCCGTCGCTGCCGCAGCTGCCGTCGGCATCGAAGATCCCGGCCAGGTAGCCCTTGCGCCAGTCATCGCTGGGCGCGAACGGCCACGAGATGAGCGCATCCACACGCTCAGCGCGCAACAGCGCACCGGGCGTCCGGCGGCGCCGCGTCGTCGCAGTGCCGCCGGCACCAACACCGACGAGACCGACCAGCCCGCCCTCGATCCCGGCCGCCGCCAGGTACGCCTCGGCGCGCCCGCGGGCCTCGGGCTCCTGCGCGTCGCCACGGATCGCTCCACACAGGTACCCGCGCCGGTACTCCGGCGTGTCGACCGGCGGCGTCACGAAGCGCCCCGGGCCGAGGAGCGAAACCGACCGGGTGAGGTAGGGCCGCGGCGTCGCACCGCGCTCGGCGCGCAGCACATGCTTCCAGCCACGGTTGGTGAGAAAGCGATGATCGCCGCTCGCCACGACCTCGGTGCCGTCCCGCAGCGTCACGCGGTACGCGGGCTTCTCGGTCGCCCAATGCGCACGAACACGGGTGCGCACGTAGCGTCGATAGGTCGTCCCCTCCTGCTCGGTGCCATAGATCTCGTCGCCGACGCGGACGTCGGCCAACGCGCGCGTGCGCCCGTCGGCCATCAGGATCGGCGTCTCGCCGGCCATGCAGTAGACGCAAGCGTGCGAGCAGCCGCGATAGGGGTTGATCGTCCAGCGAAACGGCATCCGCGACGCCTCGGGCACGCGGTTGAGCGCGCTCTTGGCGTGGATCTCGTAGAAGCGCATGTCCAGCGCCTGGGGCGCGTCGAACCGCCTCACCGATGCAGGCTCGCGATAGCCCGGGAGCCGCGTCCCCTCCTCCGCCTCGGTCTTCAGATTATCCCACCGCATGCGAACACATGTTCGCAAACCTGTGGCCAGAATGCGAACATATGTTCTCAGCAGGGACATCTCGCGCCGGGTGCCCGGAACCTAGACGAACGGGAGCGCGACACGTGCGCTGATCGTTGATGATCGCTCCATGGTCCTTACCAACATTCGTACCTCCACGCGGGTCCCGCGTGCGGTTCTCCCGGTGCTGGCAGCCCTGCTCGTCGGTCTCTGGCACGCCGCGGCAGCCGACGCGACGTGCTACTCGTCGACCCCGGCCGCCGCGGCCTTCAACGACCCTGCGTTCGATGGCGACGGCGGCCTCGCGCCGGAGATCACCACCGTCAGCGCGTCGCTCGACGCGAGCTGCCGCTATGCGGTCGACCCCGGGATCGCGCAGCCGCTGGTCGACGGCGACGCCGTCTTCGAGTACGTCAACGTCGACGGCAATGCGGCCACCGGCAGCCCGTTGTTCCACGGCGCCGATGTCGCGATCGGATCCGTGGGTGTCACAGGGCCGGATCCCGCGCCGATCCTCGGCTCGTGGGACCCGGGCATCAGCAGCTTCTCGTTCGCGACGGGCCCGTCAGTCGGCACGGTCGGGATCGGCGGCTTCACCGCGTCGCTCGACCAGATGGGATTCACGTCGCCCGGACTGTCGACCGTGCAGGTCGCCTCGATCTGGGTAGGCGTGTACGACAACTACCTGGACTTCGCACCCGAGCCCAGCGCCCTGCCACTGGCCCTGTCGGTGGGCTTCAGCACGGTCGCACCGCCGCCACCACCTCCGGCTCCCGTCGTGCCGGTCGTCACGCCGGTCGTCGCGCCCGTCCCCGCGCCGGCGCCGGCCCCGGTCACGGTCGCGGCACCCGTCACGGCGACCGCGAAGGCCTGCACCGTCCCGAGCCTCAAGCGTCTGCGCACAGCGGCCGCGACGACGGCGATCCGCCATGCCGGCTGCAAGGTCGGCCTGACGCGGCGGGCCTATAGCTCCTCGATCACCGCGGGCCGTGTCATCGCCAGCTCACCCAAGGCAGGAACCTCCTGGACCGAGCCGGTCGACCTGGTCATCAGCCGCGGCCGAAAGCCAAAGCGGCGCCACAAGGCACATCGCGCATCAGCCGCTGACGTCCGCGAGCTGCTGGAGATGGCAGCACGGCAGCTCGACGCGCAGCGCTGACCGACCCAACAGGCGCGGGCGCTACGACAGCGCCCGCGCCAGCAGCGACATCTCGCCGGAGAGCGTCTGCGACGTGGATCCCGTGATCGCCACCGGCACGATCTCGCCGGCCTGCGCCAGACCGGAGAAGTTGACCGTCTTGCCGTGGCCGCTGCGGCCGCGCAGGCGCGACGGGTCGGTGCGCGACGGGCCCTCCACCAGCACGTCGAGCGTGCGGCCGACGAACCGCTCGGCGCGCTCAGCCGCCCGGCGCTGGATCACCGCGACCAACCGCTCCATCCGCTCCACGGCGACGTCGTGCTCGATGAAGTCCTCGGTGAGCTCCGCCGCCTCGGTGTCGCGCCGCGGCGAGTAGATGAAGGTGAACGCGCCGTCGAAGCCGACCTCCTCGCAGACCTCCAGGGTCTCGACGAAGTCCGCCTCGGTCTCCCCCGGGAAGCCGACGATGATGTCGGTGGTCAGCGCGATGTCGGGGTTGTGCTCGCGGATCAGCGCCACGCGGTCCAGGAACCGGCCGCGGTCATAGGTCCGGCGCATGGCCTTGAGGATCCGCGATGAGCCGGACTGCAGCGGCAGGTGCATGTGCGGGCAGATGCTGTCGAGGCGCGCGTGGGCGAGGACGACGTCCTCGGTCATGTCCTGCGGATGGGGCGAGGTGTAACGCACGCGCCGTAGGCCGTCGATGTCGTCGAGCGCGTGCAGCAGCGCGGCGAACGACGTCCGCTCGCCACCGCGTACCGCGCGTCCGTAGGCGTTGACGTTCTGGCCCAGCAGCGTCACCTCGACGACGCCGGCGTCCACCATCTCGCGCACCTCGGCGACCAACTCGTCCAGCGGCCGGTCGACCTGGCGCCCGCGCGTGGACGGGACGATGCAGTACGAGCACTTCATGTTGCAGCCGGCCGAGATCTGCACCCAGCCCTGGACATCGCGCTCACGCGCGGAGGGCAGGTGGCCGGTGAAGCCCTCGAACTCGAAGAAGCCCTGAGCGGTCAGCGAGTCGCTGGTCAGGAACTCGGCGAGCTTGTGCACCTGGCCCGGCCCGAAGGCCACATCGACGTAGGGGAACTGACGGAAGACGTCCTCCTTGACCGACTGGGCCCAGCAGCCCCCGACGCCGATCACGATCTCCGGGTTGCGGCGCTTGTAGGACGCGGCCAGCTGGAGGTAGGAGATGAAGCGGCTGTCGGCCTTCTCGCGGATCGAGCAGGTGTTGAACAGGATCAGCTCGGCGTCGCGCTGCTCCTCGGTCTCCGCGTAGCCCAGCGCGACGAGCATCCCCTTCATCCGCTCGGAGTCGTGCTCGTTCATCTGGCACCCGAAGGTGGTGACGTGGAAGGTCTTGCTCACGGCGCTCCTGAGGGTACCGGTGCACTCACTTCGCGTAGTCCACTGCCCGCGACTCGCGGATCACGGTCACCTTGATCTGCCCTGGGTACTCCAGCTCCTGCTCGATCTCGCGCGCGATCGTGTGCGACAGCGCGATCGCCTTCTCGTCGGTGACCGCTCCCGGCTCCACGATGACGCGGATCTCGCGGCCGGCCTGCATGGCGTACACCTTGTCGACGCCGTCATGGCGGGTGGCGAGCTTCTCGAGGTCGCGCAGGCGCTTGACGTACTGCTCCAGCGACTCGCCGCGGGCGCCGGGACGGGCACCGCTCAGCGCATCGGCGGCCTGGACGATCACGGCCTCCACGGTCTGGGGCTCGACCTCGTTGTGGTGGGCCTCCATCGCGTGGGCGACGGCCTCGGACTCGCCGTGCCGACGGGCGAGGTCGCCGCCGACCAGCGCGTGGGGCCCCTCGATCTCGTGCGAGACGGCCTTGCCGATGTCGTGCAACAGCGCCGCGCGGCGCGCCGTCTTGGTGCTCGCACCCAACTCGGCGGCCATCAGGGCGGAGAGGTGCGCGCACTCGATCGAGTGGGCCAGGACGTTCTGGCCGTAGCTCGTGCGGAACTTCAGCCGCCCGAGCACCTTGACCAGCTCGGGGTCGAGGCCCTGGACGCCGGCCTCGAAGACCGCCGTCTCCCCCGCCTCGACCATGTGGGACTCGAAGCTCGGACTTCGCCTGGTAGTAGGTCTCCTCGATGCGCGCCGGGTGGATCCGGCCGTCCTGGAGCAGCTTCTCCAGCGTGATGCGCGCGACCTCGCGACGGACGCCGTCAAAGGCGCTGAGCACGACCGCGTTGGGCGTGTCGTCGATGATAAAGTCGACCCCGGTGAGGTTCTCGAGCGCCCGGATGTTGCGCCCCTCACGCCCGATGATCCGGCCCTTCATGTCATCGCTGGGAAGCTGGACGACGCTGACGGTCGTCTCGGCCGCATGGGATGCCGCCAGCCGCTGCATGGCGACCGAGAGGATCGACCGCACGCGCCGCTCGGCGTCGCGCTTGGTCTCCTCCTCGACCTGGCGCACGGCGCGGCCGGCATCGTGGCGCGCCTCCTCCTCGACGTCCTTGAGCAGCGCCTGCTTGGCCTGCCCGGCGCTCAGCCCGGCGATGCGCTCCAGCGCCTGCTCACGCTGGACCCGGAGACGCTCCACCTCGTCGGCGTGCGCGCGAACGTGCTGGTCGCGGCGCTCCAGCTCGGCCTCGCGGCGATCGAGATCCGCGCCACGGCGGTCCAGCGCCGCCTCGAGTGCCTGGGTGCGCACCGCGCTGTGCTCGAGCTCGGCAGCCCGGCGCAGGAGCTCTGCCTCCTCGGAGGCCGCGACCGCCACGGGGGCGGTGACGGTGGCGAGCGTCGCGACCGGCCTCCGGCGTCCGTAGACGAGGGCCGCGACGACGATGGCAGCTCCGATGAGCGCCGCGCCGATCAGCGTTTCCATGTGGGGTGTCCTCTCCCCAGCCGTCGATGGAGGCGGCGGCTGGTCTCCGGTGCTGCGTTTTGGGAGCGAGAGGCCCGGCCACCGGGCGATGGTGGACGGCGGTTTCGGGTCCTGCGTGGCCCGGGCGCGTGCGATGAGCGACGCGGTGCGAACCTGCACATGCTGTGCGAACGGCGAAAAGCGTGCTGGGAAGTCTCGGTTCGGTCGCCCTGAAGTCGGTCCTTCGCTGGCCGGGATCGTAGTACCGAAGGCGTTGCGCGTGCAATCAGCCTGCGGTCACCGCGAGCGGCGATAGAGCACGTGCGGCAGCCCGGCGTGGACGACGTCGCGCTCGTAGGCCATGCCGAGCTTCTCCATCACCGCGCGCGAGGCGCGGTTGACGGCGACGGTCTGAGCGACCACGGCGTCGAGCTCCAGGACGTCGAAGGCGACCCGCACGGCCTCTTGGGCCATCTCGGTGGCGTAGCCCTGGCCCCAGCGATCGGCGTCCAGGAACCACAGCAGCTCCACCTCGGGCTTGCCGCCCACGTCGGCGTGCCGCAGGCCGGCGTAGCCGATCGGCGTGCCGTCGAGGAGGACGGTCCAGGGCCCGAAGCCCCAGCGCTCCCAATGGCGCAGGAGGTCAGCGAGGAGCGCGTGCGCGCGATCGGCGGTCCGCAGGTGCTCGGGCCACGCCGCCTCGTCGACACGAGCGTCGGTGAAGATCCGTGCGTAGGTGACGGCGTCGCCGGGCTCGGGACGGCGTCCGACGAGGCGGGCGGTGGTGACGCGGTCGAGGCCGAAGTCGACGGGCACGCGCGGTTACTCGGCAGGCATCGAGAACGTGTACATCCGCTCGGCGTCGATGCGCGCGAAGAGCGGTCCGGAGTCCATGAACTCCTCCCACTCGGCGCCGTAGCGCGGCACGTAGATGTCGAGCAGCGCCCGACGTAGGTCGGCGCCTTCCGGCGCCCGCACGTCGACGGTGGTCGCGCGCCCGTGGACGGTGATCGAGAGCTCCTCGCCGGGTAGGTGCGTGGCGCTGATCTGCGGGCGCTTGGCGATGTGCCGGAAGCGGGTGGAGTCGGGGGACGATCCGAAATGAAACGCGCCGTGGAGGAAGACGCCGTCCACCGGCCCGGTGATCGGGCGCCCGTCGGCGGTCACGGTGGCCAGCGTGAGCAGCCGCATCCCCTGGAGTTGCTCGACCACCTGCTCGGCGGTCAGCCGCCGCTCGGCCCTGTGGATGCGCAGCATGTGCGGTCCGGCCGCGGCGTAGCTGCGGTCCAGCAGGGCCTGCAAGGCGGCGATCTCCTCAGGCGTCTCGTGCATGGCGGCGATTCTAGGCTTGCAGCACGCGACGGCCCGCCGGACACGCCTCTGATCGATGCGCCGACACCGTACTGGTTGCCATCTCCTCACCGGTACGCCTAGGATCGCGACGTGCCAGCGAACACAGGTAAAGACTTAGAGCGTTACGTCGCACAGCTCCTGAGACTAAGCGGATATGACACTCGGGAGAACGTCATCGTCGATGGAACCCAAATCGATGTGGTCGCGCTGCGTGACGAGCCGTTGCTGAGAGTCCGCTATCTCGTTGAATGCACTGACCAGGCGAAGCCGGTCCCTATCGACTACGTCAAGGAGAAAGGCGCGACGCTCGTCGATGTCATCGACGATGAGTATGTCACGTGTGTGATGGTGGTATCCCGAAGCGGTTTCTCCCCTCAGGCACGACAATTTGCGGAGAGCAAACCTCGATTGATCCTGAAGAGCCTCGAAGATCTCGAGGCTGGGCTCATCGATTTCCGGCCCTATCGTGACTGGTACGTCCACAACTATGAGGCGTCGGCCGGCACGTTCCGGGAGGCACGCCTCCACGAACACTACGTCGAGACGTCCGCTCGCGACGAGGCTGGACACGTTGCGCCAGTGGGAGAAAGCGTCCGTGGGTGGCTCGCCGACGCGCGAAACAACGTTCTCTTCCTACTCGGCGACTACGGAGCTGGAAAGACCTCATTCCTCCGTCACTTCACATATCAGCAGTTGAAGGGCGAGCCCGAACCATCCGGTCTACTCCCCTTGCTGATTCCGCTACGGGACTATCGCTCCGCAATCAACTTGAGACAGGTTGTAACGGACACACTCATTAACGAATACGGTGTACAGCTACGGTCCTTTCAAGCGTTCGAACGCTACTGCTCGCTCGGTCGGGTCGTGCTACTCCTCGATGGGTTCGACGAGATGGCTGCCAAGTCCGACGAGCTGACACTCGTCGACTGCCTCAGCCAAATCTTCATCCTGGCTGAGACCAACTCCAAGCTGGTGGTGTCGTGCCGATCGAACTTCTTTCGCAGTCACGCACAGCTACTGGAGAAGCTTCAGGCACTGTCGATCGATGTGCCGGGCAATACGGCGAGTGAAGTCGAGCGGCGGCCGCTAGGCCGGCACGGGCGACTCATCACGGTGTGCCCGCTCTCTCCCTCGCAGATCCAGGAATTCGTTGCCAAGCGCTTCCCGGAAGAGGGTGAGGCATTGCTTGCCCAAATGGCGGAGATCCACGACCTTTCAGACCTGAGCCGCCGTCCAGTGCTGTTGGACATGATCTTGCGGACGCTGCCGGAACTCGGGAAGTCCGACAAGGCGTTGAATTCGGCGACCCTATATCAGCACTACACCGACCGATGGACGTTGCGAGATCGCTGGCGCCTCAACATGCCGCTGGAAGCGCGTCAGGAGCTCTGCGAAGCACTCGCGTGGTCCTTCATGGCGAAAGGACGCGCGGACATCGCATATCAAGACCTGCGGCAGGTGCTGCGATCGGTCCTTCATGAAGCCTCGCTGACCAGCGAGCACATCGAGCTTGCGCTCAATGACATCCAGACGTGCTCGTTCCTGGTTCGGACAGGTGAGGGCGAGAATTACGCCTTCGCACACAAGTCCTTCGCCGAGTTCTTCGTCGCACGGCAGATCGCTCGAGGCCTGCTCGGCGAGGTTGAATTGGCGGGCGGCGACCCCCTCGCCGTGGCGGTACCCGCCGACTCGCAACCACAGTGGCCTCACTCCGGTCCTCGCTGGAGCAACGTCGACGAACTGAAGAGCCAGAATCTCGAACTGCTGCTGAAGGGCCTGCACTCGGTCCCGATCCGGCTCGCCGAGCTCTTTACTCCGGTGGTACTCAATGAGCGCCTCGCGGGAGTCGGCGCATACGCAACGCCCAGCGACGACTGGGAGCATCAAAGCGGCAAGGAGTTGCTGGGAGCTTCTCTGGAAAAGCGCGTGCACTCGATTTTCGCAGACGCGGGAGGCGTCGAACCTCAAGCGAGCGTGCCGTTCGACATCACACCAGAGATCGCTACATTCGCAGTCGAGATCCTCGAGGCCCGCGATGTCGGTATCGGAACGTTGGCCAGGCGATGCGGCGAGCGAGGACAGGTGCGTGTCCTCGCGGGCGTGATGCGCTTTGCATCCTCCCCGCGCTATTTCGAGACACATCGGGAAGAGCTCGCCAAGTTCCTTCAGGACGCGGACGATCCCGCATTACAGGCAGCCGCGGCCGCAGCCCTTGCACAGACCACTTTCGTCGAGCAGGCCGCGAACATCGGCGCACTGCAGACCACGATGGACCCGCTCGCATTTCAATACCTGGTTTATCTTCTTGCCGAGGCGCATCCGGAGCGGACCGCGGGCGCATTGAACGAACTCGAACAGTCCGGGCTCCTGGACTCTTTTGGTGAGCTTGCGACCGTGCACGCCCTGAGGACGACCACAAGCGACTCGGAGATGGCGCTTACGCTTGCCCGCAAGCTCGACGCTCTGATTGACGTCGGCATGGACCCAGCACTGATCCTCGACGCAGCGGGTGCCGCTCTGAGTGCCGGAGGCGAAGGCACCATCCTGGAGGTCATCGAGTTGCTGAATGATTCAGACGCACCGATATCGGTGAAGCTTCGAGCGATCGCATTGCTGGAAGCCGCGTCTGTGCACCGCGGCATGGTTCGTCGGATCCAACACCTCAAGCTGAGAGCCGAGAGCGAGCCGATTCGTGCGGCCTTGCAGCGCGTCGAGGAGAATGCGCGGGTCACCAGACGCTTCGACGACGTCCGTCGCCAGCGTGACACCACCGGCAGCGTGGGGACGCGTGACAAGATGTGGGCTTCGTTGAGGCGCTGATGCGCTCAACCAGGTCGCATCAGCGCGCCACAGCATCAGCGCATAGCCGCCGACGAGCGCGGATCGATCAGCACCTTGGCGTGCGTCTCGGGGTCGCCGAGCGCGGTGAAGGCGGCGTCGACGCCGTCGAGGCCGACCGTGCCGGTGATGAGCGGGCGCGGATCGAGCTTGCCCTCGGCAAGCATGTGCAAGGTGTCGCGGTACTCGAGCGGCGAGTAGGCGAGCACGAAGCGCAGGTCGATCTCCTTGTTGATGGCCATCGCAGGCGTGAAGCGATCCGGACCCACGCAGACGCCGACCACGACCACGCGCGAGAACAGCGGCGCGTCGTCGACGATGCTCGAGATCATCCCGGGCACGCCGACGCACTCGAAGATCACCGGCCGCTTGGGCATCCCGCCGAGCGTCTCCCCCAGCCGCCACAGGTGCCACCAGCCGACGGGCAGCCGCTCCAGCTTCTCGCGCGTCCCCATGGCCAGCTCGAAGGCGGCGGGCGCGCTGGTGATGTGGCGACGCCCGGCGGCGCCTTCGTACGGCGAGTCGACCGCCGGGTCGATCACGACGTCGGCGCCGCAGGCCGTCGCCAGCGCCCGACGCCCCGCCGAGAAGTCACTCGCCACCACGGTCCGCACGCCGCTGGCCTTCAGGCACAAGATCACGCCGAGACCGACCGGCCCACAGCCGATGACGATCGCCACGTCGCGCTTGCCGACCTCGCCGCGCCGAACCGCGTGCCAGGCGACGGCCATCGGCTCGGTGAGCGCCGCGACGTCGGCCGGCAGCCCATTGGGCACCGGCATCATCATCGGCTCCTGGACGATCATCTGCTCGGCGTAGGCGCCCGGCGCGTGCGCCGACAGACCGACGGCGTCGATCCCCTGCGCGCCGCGCACGAGCGGCACCGCGACGACCGGCGTCCCGGTCGGCAGCTTGCCGCCACATCCCGGTCCGTACTCGGCGACGCTGCCGGAGAACTCATGGCCGAAGACGATGGCCTCCTCGGAGCGCCCGAAGCGGTCATAGCCGGTGCGTGCGGCCATCTCTGCCCATTCGTCGATGCCGTGGCGGGCATGGAGGTCGGAGCCACAGATCCCGCAGCGCAGCACCTCGATCCGCACCTGGCCTCGGCCCGGGGTCGGCTCGGGCAGGTCGACGACTTCCAGCTCCGCCCGCCGGCAGGCGACCGCCCTCATCGTGGCGCTCCGGTCGTGGCGTTCACATCTGGCGTGCGATCGGTCATGACAAGCCGGAGTCTCGCACCCCGGCAGCTACCGTGGCAGGCATGCGCGCTCCCATCCAGCTGGATCTTCACCTGCCGAACTTCAACTTCCCGGGTGTTGGGCCCGAGGCGGTCTTCGAGAAGTTGGTGGACATCGCGACGGCGGCCGAGCAGGCGGGCTTCACGTCGGTCTCGGTCATGGACCACTACCACCAGATCCCGCCGGTCGGTCCGCCGCAGAACTGGATGTTCGAGGGCAACGCGATGCTGGCGGGCCTCGCCGCACGGACCGAGACGATCGCGCTCGGCCTGCTCGTCGGCGGCGTCGGGTACCGCAACCCGGCCCAGCACGCCAAGATCACCACGACGCTCGACATCATCTCCGGCGGCCGTGCGTTTCACGGCATCGGCGCCGGCTGGTTCGAGGCCGAGCACGACGCCTACGGCTACGCGTTCCCGCCGATCAAGGAGCGCTTCGAGCGCCTCGAGGACCACCTGCAGATCGTCCGCGCGATGTTCACGCAGGAGCAGGCGACGGTCGCCGGCACCCACCACTCCGTCACCGACGCCTACAACAACCCCAAGCCGCTGCGCGGCGACATCCCGATCCTGATCGGCGGCAGCGGCGAGCGCAAGACGCTGCGCATGGTCGCCCAGTACGCCGACGGCTGCAATCTCTTCGGCGACCCCGAGCGGGCCAAGCACCTGCTCGGCGTCCTGGAGGGCCACTGCGAGAACGTCGGCCGTAACTCGGCCGAGATCACCAAGACGTCGATGATCACCCTGGCGATCGGCGAGACCGAGGCCGCCGTCAAGACCAAGCTGGACGCGATGCGCGCGGCCGGCTTCCCGGAGGAGCGCATCGCCGCCACCACCGGCGGCACGCCCGAGCAGGTCCTCGAGGTCGCCCACGCCTTCCGCGACGTCGGCATCGAGGGCGTCACCTTCTCCATGCCCGACGTCCACGACCTGGAGGCCGTGACGCTGGCCGGCGAGACGCTGGCGCCGGTCTTCAACCCCGACCGCTAGTCGCGCCCGTAAGCCCGGATCGCGTCGTAGGCGGTCTCGAGCTCGTAGCCCTTGCGGACCAGGAAGCCGAGAGCGCGGTCGCGGTCTCGGTCGGTCTCGGGCGGGGTGCGGAAGCGGCGGGTGAGGATGGTGAGGGCGGCTTCGAGCTGGGTCTCGGCCGCGTCACCGGCGGCGAGAGCCGTGGTGATGAGGTCGGCGTCGATGCCGGAGGCGACGAGCTTGCGCTCGATGCGCTCGTTGCCCCAGTGGTCGAGCGTGCGGCGATCCTCGACAAAGCGCTGGGCGAAACGGGCGTCGTCGAGGTAGCCCAGCTCGACGAGCTCGGCGACGGCCAGCTCGATCGTGTCGGGCTCCACGCGCTTGGCCTCGAGGTGCCGGCGCACCTCGAGCACCGTGCGATCACGGAACCCGAGGTAGCGGTAGCTGAGGTCCAGCGCGTGTTGGAGACGGACCTCCGGATCGACGGCGCGTTCGGCGGTCGTCACGGGCGGCGCTCCGTCCGCGGTCTACGCCGTGGCCGCCGCCGTCTTGCGCTCGGCCGTGATCTCGCCCGTCGCCGCATCGACGCCCTCGGGCACGTCGTCGCGGTCGATCGGCGCGACCAGGTCGCGGTCGATCCCGAGGGCGCGGTAGATCTTGTCCTCGATCTCGCGCGCGATCTCGGGATGCTCGTCGAGGAAGCCCTTGGCGTTGTTGCGCCCCTGGCCGAGGCGGTCGCCGTCGTAGGAGAAGAACGAGCCGGACTTGGCCACGATGTTGTGCTCGATCCCGAGGTCCAGGATGCAGCCCGAGGTCGAGATGCCCTTGCCGAACTCGATGTCGAACTCGGCCTGGCGGAACGGCGCGGCGACCTTGTTCTTGACGACCTTGACGCGGACGCGGTTGCCGACTGCCTCGGTGCCGTCCTTCAGCGTCTCGATGCGCCGGATGTCCAGGCGCTGGGACGAGTAGAACTTCAGCGCGCGGCCACCCGGCTGGGTCTCCGGCGAGCCGAACATGACGCCGACCTTCTCGCGGATCTGGTTCGTGAAGAGGCAGAGCGTCTGCGTGCGGTTCAGGTTGCCGGCGAGCTTGCGCATCGCCTGGCTCATCATCCGCGCCTGCAGGCCGACGGTCTGGTCGCCCATCTGGCCCTCGAGCTCTGCCCGCGGCGTCAGCGCCGCGACGGAGTCGATGGCGACGAGGTCGACCGCGCCCGAGCGCACCAACATGTCGCAGATCTCCAGGGCCTGCTCGCCGTGGTCGGGCTGCGACACGAGCAGGTTGTCGATGTTGACCCCGATCTCCTGGGCGTACAACGGGTCCATCGCGTGCTCGGCGTCGATGAACGCGCAGACGCCGCCCAGACGCTGGGCCTCGGCGAGCACGTGGTAGACGAGCGTCGTCTTGCCCGAGGACTCCGGGCCGAAGAGCTCGACGATGCGGCCGCGCGGCATGCCACCGATGCCGAGGGCGAGATCCAGCGACAGCGCGCCGGTCGGAATCGCGTTGACCTTGACCTGCGCGCCCGGGTCACCCATGCGCATGACCGAGCCCTTGCCGAACTGACGCTCGATCTGGGTCAGGGTGGTGGCAAGGGCGGTGTCGCGGGCCTTGATGGCCTTCTCATCGGTGGCGGGCATGCGGGGTGAGACCTCTCTCGAACGCGGAAGTGCGAACCAGTGTGCGGGTCGCGTCGGACGGAACTTCGGAGATCAGAAGCGTACGCACGTTCGTGTGCAGAAAGACGCGCTCAGCGTCACGATTCGGGACCGAATTCCGCACGCGTCAGCGCCTCATAGCGCGGCGGGCCCTCACCGAGGAACGAGCGCATCAGCGCCACCCCGCGCACGTCGAGATCGAGCGCCGGCGTCGGCGGCAGGGCCGCGTCCGACGGCGTCCACCCGCGACGAACGCGCGCGACCGTCAGGTGCGGCCGGAAGCGCCGCTCGTCGCGCTCGAACCCCAGCTCCTCCAGCGCATCCCACAGAGTGGCGTGCAGCGCCGCCAGCGCACCGGTGTCATCGGCGACCGCCACCGTCAGCACGTGTGGCCGGCGCGGCGCGAGCCACAGGGCGGCGCCCGTCGACAGTGCCGGTAGCGGCCACCCCGCCAGCTCCTCGACCACCGCGCTCAGCGGCCCGACGTCCTCCAGCGGCCGGTGGCCGAGGAACGCGAGCGTCAGATGGACCTGCTCGGCCGCGACGATCCGCAGCGCCCGGTCGGCCGCCACCGCCTCGCGTGCCCAGGCCACCAGCGCGCGACGGTCCTCGCCGCCGAGCTCCAGCGCGACGAACAGGCGCGCGGGCACAGCTCAGCTCCCGGTCTCGCCTCGCAAGACGCGCCGGATCATGTGCATCGCCACCGTGGTCGAACGGTCGCGGACGTCGAAGCGGCCACCGGGAAGGACGAGGCGCCGGGTGAGTCGGTGGCCGTCGGCGACAACCGAGAAGCAGACGGTCCCCACGGGCTTGTCCTCCGTGCCGCCGCCCGGGCCGGCGATCCCCGTGATGCCGACCCCGACATCAGCGCCCAGCGCGACACGCGCGCCGTCGGCCAGCGCCTCGGCGACCTCGGCCGACACGGCACCCACGCGCGCGATCAACGCGCTGTCGACGCCCGCCAGCGCGATCTTCGCGGCGTTGGAGTACACGACCACCCCGCCGAGCACGTAGTCCGACGAGCCGGCGAGGTCGGTCAGCCGTCCCGCAAGCAGCCCGCCGGTGCAGGACTCGGCGGTGGCGATGGTGCGCGACGACGAGCGCAGCAGCGCTGCGACCTGCTCATCCACCGACGTCCCGTCGTCGGAGAACAGCTCGCGCGGGTGTTTCTCGGCGACCAGCGCCGCGAACGCGTCGTAGACCGCCTGCTGCGGCGGCTCGTAGCGCGTGACGATCTCGACCTCGCCGCGGCGCAGGCAGGTCGTGATCTCCAGCGCGTCGAGGTCGATCCCGGCGTCTCGCGCCTGCAGCATCGTGTTGGCGATCTCGGACTCCGGGATCCCGAAGAGCCGCAGCATGTGCTGCCGATACTCGGTGGCGCCCGTCGTCGCGGCACGAAACGCCTCCGTCTCGATCGCCGTGCCCCACATCGGGCGCAGCTCGCGCGGCGGCCCCGGAAGCACCACGATCGTGGGGGTGGGCGGGCCGGCATCCGACGGCGGCACCACCAGCCCCGGCGCCGTGCCGACCGGCTCGAGCACGGTGGCGCCGCGCGGCACCAGCGCCTGCTTGCGGTTCGAGCGCCGGATCGCCTCCTGGTCGAGATCCGGCCAGCGGATCATCAACCCCTCCAAGATCTTCCAGATCCGCCCTTCGAGCGCCGTGTCGAGCTCCGACGGTCGCCCCTGGAAGTCGCCGACCACCGCGGCGGTCAGGTCGTCCTCGGTCGGCCCCAGCCCGCCGCTGGTGACGATGACGTCCATGCCTGCCGAGGCCAACCATCCGAGCGCGTCCCGCACGTCGTCGGGGCGATCACCGACGACGATGTTGTGGGCGACCTCGATGCCGATCTCGCGGAGCCGCTCGGCCAGCCATGGCCCGTTGCGATCCACGACCCGGCCGGTGAGCACCTCGGTGCCCGTGACGACGATGCCCGCGCGCGCCGCCATCAGCCGCAGTCCGGGACGGTGCTGGGATCGACGCGCTTGAACGACCCCTTGCTGATCCGGAACGCGATCGGGCTGACGTCCGGCACGTCGCGCAGCTTGCCATCGACGCGCAGCCGCGCGTTGCCGTTGCCCAGCAGCAGCTTGAAGTGCTTGGACCGGTAGGGCCCCGCCGAGCCGCCCTGCTGCAGCGTCGTGCCGGGGATGCGCGCCGCGCCGCTGGCATCGACCAGGCAGGCCGAGACCGGGCCCGGACCCGTCGGGATGAGCTGCAGGCGCACGAGTCGGGAGGAGGCCGACGCCTTCTTCTTGGTCGACTTGCTCTTGGCCGCGGTCGTCGTCGTTCGTGCCGGCACAGGTGTCGTCGTGGTGGTGCTCGTCGTCGTGCCGGCCGCCGGCGTGCCCCCATCACCGTTGTCGCCACTGCCCTTGCCCAGGAGGTACAGGGCCCCGATGAGCAGCGCGACGATCACACCGACCACGAGGCCGACCGGGATCCGACGCGGCTCGCGGTGCGGGCGCAGCGGCCCACCACTGCGGCTCCCCCGGCCGAGGCGCCGCGGGGCGCCGATCGGCATCAGGTCGTGATCGGAGGGCCGCTCGTGGCGGAGCTTGTACTCCTCGAGCAGCAGCTTGGCGTCGAGGTCGAGCGCCTCGGCGTAGGTCCGCAGGAACGAGCGGACATACGCCGGCCCTGGGAGCAGCCCCCACTCCTCGTTCTCCAACGCCCGCAGGTACTTGGCACGGATCTTCGTCTCGGCTTCGATCTCCGAGATGTCGATGCGGGCGCGCATGCGCGCCTCGCGGAGGGTGGCCCCGATCTCCGGCATGGCTAGGGGCCGCAGTCTATGGAGCTACTGGGCGAGCTGGTCGTCGCCTGCGTCCGGCAAATCCTCACCGGGTCCAGGCGCAGGCGGGTCCGGCAGCGCTGGCGCGTCGCCGCTCTCCGTCGATCCGGAGCCACTCGGAGCGGCGATGTCGCCCTTCTCCGCCAAGGCGGCCAGCATCCGCGGGAGGTCCTGGCCGGTGATCAGCACCTGGCGCGGCTTGGAGCCCTCGTAGCCGGAGATGACGCCGCGGCGCTCGAGCATGTCCATCATCCGGCCGGCGCGCGTGTAGCCCAGGCGCATGCGGCGCTGCAGCATCGAGGTCGACGCGGTGCCCATCTCGACGACCAGCTCGATCGCGTCGGCGAGCAGCGGATCCTCGTCGGGATCCTTGCCGTCGGCCTCGTCACGACCGCCCTCGGAGGCCTCGGGCTCGACCTCCTCCAGAAGGTCGGCACGTAGCTCGGGCTCGCCCTGGCGCGCCCAGAACTCGGTGATCTGGGCGACTTGCGCCTCGTCGATGTAGGCGCCCTGGATGCGCTGCAGCTTCGAGGAGCCGACCGGCGAGAAGAGCATGTCGCCCATGCCCAGCAGCGACTCGGCGCCGTTCTGGTCGAGGATCACGCGCGAGTCGGTCTGCGAGCTCACCGCGAAGGCGATCCGCGAGGGGACGTTGGCCTTGATCATGCCCGTGATGACGTCGACGCGCGGCGACTGCGTGGCGAGCACCAAGTGGATGCCGACCGCTCGGGCCTTCTGCGCGATCCGGATGATCGAGTCCTCCACGTCGCCCGGCGCGACCATCATCAGGTCGGCGAGCTCGTCGATCACGCAGAGGATGTACGGGAGGCGCTTCTCGCCCTCCTCCTCGCGCACGCGGTTGAGCTCCACCAGCGAGCGCGTGCGCTTCATGGCCATGATCCCGTAGCGCCACTCCATCTCGCGCACGAGGTTCTGGAGCGCGTTGGCGGCCTGGCGCGGCGAGGTGATCACCGGCGTCAGCAGGTGCGGGACGTCCTCGTAGTGGTTGAGCTCGACCTGCTTGGGGTCGACGAGGACCAGCCGTGCCTCGTCGGGCGTGGCGTTGAGCAGGATCGACGACAGCATCGCGTTGATGCAGGCCGACTTGCCCGCGCCCGTGGTGCCCGCGACGAGGATGTGCGGCATCTTGGCCAGGTCGGCGCCGATCGCCTTGCCCGAGACGTCCTTGCCGAGCCAGACCGTGAGCGGCGAGTAGCCCTCGGGCCGCGCGCGGAAGACGTCGCCGAGGTGAACGGTGCGGCGGTCGCGGTTGGGAACCTCGATGCCGACGGCCTGCTTGCCGGGGATCGGCGCGAGGATGCGGATCTCGGTCGCGGCCAGCGCGTAGGCCAGATCGTCCTTGAGCTGGGCGACCTTGCTCATCTTCACGCCCGGCGCGAGCCGCAGCTCATAGCGCGTGATGTGCGGGCCGCTGACGGTGCCGACGACCTTGGCCTCCACGTTGAAGTGGCTCAGCGCCTCGACCAGCGACGCGGCGATCTTCTCGTTGCCGCTGGTGTCGGGACGGATCTGATCGCCGGTCGAGCGCTTGAGGACGCGCGCGTCCGGGACGATGTACTCGATGTCCTCGTGGTCGTCCTCGCCACGCGCCGCGGGCAGCTCCAACTGCTTCGGCTCGCCGTCGTCGTCGGGGTCGAAGTCCTGCGTCAGCTCGGGCAGCTCGTCGGTCGCCATCACGGCGTCCTCGACCGCGGCGTCGTTGGCGTCCTCGGCCGCGCTCTGCGGCGTGCGCTCGACGGTCAGGTCCTCGTCGACGGGCTCCGGGATCGCGTCGGCCGGATCGGCGGCCTTCTTGCGGCGGCGGATCCGCGGCTCCTCGTCGGGCAGCGCGCCGGCGGGCTCGTCGTCGCCGAACAGGTCGGGGTAGCGCTCGACGCCGTCCAGTGACGGCGCCTCGACATGTGTGGCCTTGACGACCAGCTCGTCGTCGGCGCTCTCCGGGACCCGCACCCGCGGGCGTCCGCTCTTGGTCGCACCGGCGGCCGTGGCGGCCCCGCCGCGCTCCTTGGCCTCCGCGGGACGCGCCGTCACCGTCGCGCTGCGCAGCACGCGCGTGGACTCGGCGACCGTGCCACCGGTCGCCTTCAGCACACCGGCCACCGAGGCGCCGGTGAGCAGCAGCACGCCGGCCAGGAAGAGGAAGAGGGCGAGGATGTGCGTGCCGATCGACCCGATCAGGTTGCTCGACACATAGAAGAGGCTCTCGCCGAGGTAGCCGCCACGGTCGCGCAGGAAGTCGGCATCCCAGAAGCCGTGACGGACGGTGTCGGGCCCCAGGCCGAGCGTGCCTGCGGCGAACATCAGCGCCAGCGCGAGCACGAAGCAGATCCCGCCCGACTTGAACGGCCGCACCGACGGCAGCACCGGGCGCATGACGATGACCGCGCCCGCGGCCAGCACACCGATCGGCGCCACGTAGCGCAGCTGACCCACGGCCAGCGCGAGCCCGTCGACGACGCCATCGCCCACCTGCCCCCCGTCCCAGCCCATGTACAGCGGGAAGATCAGGAAGACGCCACACGCCACGAGCGCGAGGCCGAAGAGATCGAGGTGGCGCTGCTCGATGACCGGGATCCGGGGAGCCCAGGTCGCCGACGAGCGCTTGGCGCGTGTGCGCGCCGCGCTCTTGCCACCGCGCGCCGGTGGCTTGCGCTTGCGCGCGGCCGCCGAGGAGGCGGACGTCGTGGTCTTGGACTTGGGCGCAGGCTTGCGCTTGCGCGGGGCGGGAGTGCGGGTCGTGGCCATGGCTCGGACCCTCACCTTCGACGCCGTGGTGTCCGTCCCTGCCGGGGCCGCGGCCGCTGGTGCGCCGTCGCCCTTGATCTCGGCTTCATGGCCCCCTCTACCATGCATGTGTGATCGACGGTCATGAGCGCCAAGCACGCGTCCTCATCGTGGAGGACGACGACGACATCGCGCAGGTGCTGCAGCGGTCGCTGCGCCTTGAGGGATATGAGACGCGGATCGCCGGCGACGGCGAGGCGGCGCTCGGCGCGGCCAACGACTTCGTGCCGGATCTCGTGGTCCTCGACCTCGGGCTCCCCAAGCTCGACGGCATGGACGTGGCGCGCCGCCTGCGCGCCGCCGACGACGTGCCGATCCTGATGCTGACGGCGCGCGACGCGCTGGCGGCCCGTGTCGAGGGCCTGGACGCAGGCGCCGACGACTACCTCGTCAAGCCCTTCGAGCGCCAGGAGCTGCTGGCGCGCCTGCGCGCGCTGCTGCGTCGGCGGCCGCCGCGTGGCAGCGCGTCGCTGGTCGTCGCCGACCTGTCGCTGAACCCCGACACCCACGAGGTGCGCCGTGGCGAGCGGGTCGTCGAGCTGACCCAGCGCGAGTTCGAGCTGCTGGAGTACCTGATGCGCAACGAGCGCATCGTCGTCCCCCGCCAGCGGCTGCTGGAGGACGTCTGGGGCTACGACCCGTTCGCGACCACGAACACGATCGAGGTCTTCGTCTCCAACCTGCGGCGCAAGCTCGAGGGCGGCGGCGAGGCGCGTCTGCTGCACACGATCCGCGGCGCGGGGTACGTGCTGCGGGCATGAGATCGAACGCTGCCATCGGGGCTGGTTCGCACAGGTGGTGGCGCGTTCGATGAGCGCCCTGCTGCACTCGATGACGCTGCGCTGGCGGCTCGCGGGGCTGGCGGCCGGGCTGACCTTCTTGGTGCTGTGCGGGTTCGCCCTCGTGATCGGGCAGCTCACCGCCTCGCGGATCCGCAGCGACTTCCGCAACGAGATGTCGACGGCGGTCACCAACCTGCTCAGCAACCGCCTGCCGATCAAGTACGAGAACGACACGACGACGATCCCGGAGTCGATCGTCCGGACCTACGCGGCGCCCAACCAAGCCGTGATCCGGGTCCTGCTCAAGAACGGCGTCCAGATCGCCGCGACCGAGCGCGCACCGGACTTCGGCAAGCTCGGCCTACGTGCGGGACAGACGGGCGAGATCGGCGGCTACCGCGTCGAGACGCGCGCGACGACGCTGGCGATCCCCAACTCTCCGCTCAGCATCCCCGTCCTCGTGCAGTACGCGCGCCGTACCGCGCCGGTCGAGGCCAGCGTCCACCGCGTGCGCGTGATCCTGATCTTCGGCGTGCTGCTCGGCTCGGGCCTGGCGCTGGCCCTCGCCCTTGCGCTGTCGCGCCGGGCGCTGGCGCCGCTCACGCGCCTGACGTCGACCGCACGCGACATCGCGGCGACGCGCGACCCCAGCCGGCGCGTGCCGATCCCCGACACCGAGGACGAGGTCGCCGAGCTGGCCCAGACCCTGGACGACATGCTTCAGGCGCTGGAGTCCTCGCGCGCGGAGCGTGAGGCAGCGCTGGCGCGTCAGCGGCAGTTCGTCGCCGACGCCAGCCATGAGCTGCGCACGCCGCTGACCAGCGTGCTGGCCAACCTCGAGCTGCTGGCCGAGGTCCTCGAAGGCGAGCGCGGCGAGGCGGCGCGCTCGGCGCTGCGCTCGACCCAGCGCATGCGCCGCCTGGTCGGCGACCTGCTGCTGCTGGCCCGTGCCGACGCCAACCGCGAGGTCCCCCACGCCCCCACCGACCTCGGCCGGGTCCTGGTCGACGTCGCCGCCGAGCTTGGTCCCGTCGCCGGCGACCATGTGCTGAGCGTGGACGCCAACCCCGCCGTCGTCGACGGCGCGGCCGACGAGCTGCATCGCCTCGCGCTCAACCTGATCCAGAACGCCTTCCAGCACACGCCCGCCGGGACGCGGGTGCACGCGTCGGTGATCAGCGACGGCGAGCACGTGCGCCTGACGGTCGCCGACGACGGCCCGGGGGTCTCCCCGGAGCTACGCGCCGAGATCTTTGACCGCTTCGTCCGTGCCGAGGGCGACCGCGGCGGCTCGGTCGGCCTCGGCCTGTCGATCGTGCGCGCGGTCGCTCAGTCCCACGGCGGCGACGTCGTCCTGGAGTCCCCGCCCGAGGGCGGGGCGCGGTTCGTGGTGACGCTGCCTGCGAGCCGCGCGGAGGCGCCGTCGGTCGACGGCGACCTCCACACAGTGCGCGTCTAGACCTCGACTCGATGTCGGCGCGCCCACCTGGGCGCGCCGCGCAACCGAGGCTCAGACTTCGACGACGACGGGCAGCACCATCGGCCGTCGCTTGAGGCGGTCGTAGACGAAGGCCGCCAGGTCGTCGTGGAGCTTCTGCTGCAGGAGGTCGATCTCGCGGATCTCCTCCCCTGCCGCACGCGCCAGCGAGCCGTTGACGAACTCGCGGATGTCGCCCAGCAGGCCCTCGGCGTCCTCGGAGTACGGCACGCCGCGGAAGATGATCTCCGGCTCGGCGACCGAGCTGCCGTCCTGCTCGGCGATCGTCGCGACGACGACGAAGATGCCGTCGGCGCTGAGCATCCGACGGTCGCGCAGCGCGACGTCGGTCGGGTCGCCGATGTCGACGCCGTCGACGTAGATCATGCCCGCGCGCTCGCGCTTGCCGAAGCGCGCGCCGTCCTTGTCGATCTCCAGCGGCAGGCCGTTCTCGCCCTTGAAGATGTGCTCCTCGGGAACGCCGACCGACTTGGCCAGCTCGCCGTGCAGGTGGATGCGCTTGTGGTCGCCGTGAAACGGCATCACGTACTTCGGCTTGGTCAGGTTGAGCATCAGCTTGATCTCCTCCTGATAGCCGTGGCCGGAGGCGTGGATCGGCGTGTCCTTGGGCGTCACCACGTCGCAGCCGATGTGGTAGAGCCGATCGATCGTCTCGTTGACCGCCCGCTCGTTGCCCGGGATCGGCGTCGCCGCGAAGACGATCGTGTCGCCGTCGTGCAGCTCGACCTGCGGATGGTCGCGATGGGCCATGCGGCGCAGCGCGCTCAGCGGCTCGCCCTGACTGCCGGTCGAGACGATGACGAGCTTGTGGTCGGGGAAGCTCGACGCCTCGCGCGGCTGCACGAAGCTCCCGTCCGGCACGTCGATGTGCCCGAGCATGCGACCGATGTTGATGTTCTTGCGCATCGAGCGACCGACAAGGACGACCTTGCGCCCATGCTCGGTCGCCGCGTCGACGACCTGCTGGACGCGGTGGATGTTCGACGCGAAGCAGGTGACGACGATCCGTCCCTCGCAGCGGCCGAAGAGCGCCGAGAGGTTCGGCCCCGCGATCGACTCGCTGGGCGAGAAGCCCGGACGGTCGGCGTTGGTCGAGTCGCCGCAGAGCAGCAACAGGCCCTCGCGACCCAGCTCGGCCAGACGACTGACGTCGGCAGGCTTGCCGTCGACCGGCGTCTGGTCGAACTTGTAGTCGCCGGTGATGAGCATCGTCCCGAGATCGGTCGTCAGCGCGACGGCCATCATGTCCGGGATCGAGTGCGTGAGGTGGATCAGCTCGATGTCGAACGGCCCGAGCTCGATCGTCTCGCCCGGCTTGACGTCGTTGAGGTCGGTCTCCTTGAGCCGGTGCTCGTCGAGCTTGGAGCGCGCCATCGCCATCGTCAGCGGGCCGCCGAAGACGGGGATGTCGGTGCCCAGCTCACGCAGGATCCACGGCAGCGCGCCGAGGTGGTCCTCGTGGCCGTGGGTGATGACGATGCCCTCGATGTCCTCCGCGCGCTCGCGGAGGTAGGTGAAGTCGGGGAGCACCAGGTCGATGCCGACCTGCTCGGCGGTCGGGAACCGCAGTCCGGTGTCGACGATGACGATCGCGCCGTCGTACTCGACGACGGTCATGTTCTTGCCGATCTCGCCCAGCCCGCCCAGCGGGAGGACTCGAAGCTTGCTGTTGTCCATGTTCTCCTAGGGAGCCCCGGCAGAGGCGAGCAGCCCGTGGCGCTCGAGGACCGCGCGGATCTCCGCGCGCTCGTCCTCATCGGCCTCGACGAGCGGCAGGCGCAGGCCGCCGACCGGATGGCCGGCCAGCTCGAGCGCCGCCTTGACGGGGATCGGATTCGTGGTGACGCCCATCGCGGCGTAGACGTCGCGCAGCGAGGCGTCGATGGTTGCCCGGTTCTCGGGCTCGTCGACCATGCGGCGCATCTCGTCGCCGACCAGGTGGCTGGCGACGCAGATGCCGCCGCAGCCCCCGATCTCGAGCGTGCGCAGCAGGGCCTCGTCGTTGCCGGCGTAGATGCCGAGCCCGTCGATCGGCGCCAGGTTGTCGTCGTTGGCCTGCTTGACGTAGTCGATGCCGTCCAGCTGCGCCAGCTCGGCCAGCAGGTCGTTCGGCACGTCGATGACCACGCGCGACGGGATGTTGTAGAGGATGATCGGCACGTCGGTCGCCTGGGCGACCGCTTCGTAGTGCGCGACGATCCCACGCCGGTTGGGCTTGTTGTAATAGGGGGTGACGCTGAGGACGGCGTCGACGCCGAGCGCGGTCGCGCGCTCGGTCAGGTGCACCGCGTGGCGGGTGTCGTTGGACCCCACCCCGGCGATGATCGACGTGCCCTCGGGCCGGTTGGCGACCGCCAGCTCGACGACGCGCAGATGCTCCTCGTCGCTCAGCGTCGAGGCCTCGCCGGTCGTGCCGCAGACGACGAAGCCGTCCGAGCCGTGCTCGGCAAGGTGGTGCAGAAGATCGACGAACGCCTGCTCGTCGACGTTCAGATCGTCGTCAAACGGCGTGACGATCGCGGTGAGGATGGCTCCCAGCCCGGCCACGTGCGGCATTGTCCCAGGATCAGCCCGCGAGCGGGTCGCCACTGGTGAGCGTTGGCGCTACCTCGTGGCTGCGGTCGACGGCGGGAGCATCGCCGGCGGGCGGCGCCGGGGGCGTCTTGGGGGCTTCGGCCTCGACCGCAGCGGCCACCGTCTCGGCGGCCTCGACCGTCGCGTCGGGGTCCGGCGTCGCCTCGGCGGGCTCGGGTGCGGGCTCGGCGGCCGGCGGAGCGGACGCTGCGGGCGACTCGTCCCAGCCCTTCTTCTTCTGGCTCTCGTTGAACTGCGTCTGAACGTCGTCGAGCTTGGCCTGTGCCTGGTCGGCCAGCTCCTTGGCGCGCGCCTTGAGCGTGCCGTCCTTGGCTTCCTGCTGTGCCTGTTCGGCGAACTTCTTCGCCTTGTCCATGAAGCCCATGCCCGCGATTCTCCTCAGGGTCGATCGGCTTCACAGCGTACCCTCGTCGGGTGCCGGAACCCGCGTCCCTCGCCGCCGAGATCGTCGCGGTGCGTTGGCGCGCGGACGACGGTGGCTTCGCGGTGCTCGCCGCCATCGACGACGACGGCGAGGAGGTCACCCTCACGGGCCCGATCGCGCACCTGCACGAGGGCGACACCGTCGAGGTCCAGGGCGCGTGGCGCGAGCATCCGCGCTTCGGGCGCCAGCTCCACGTCGAGCACCTGCAGGTCGGTGCCGCCAGTCCGGACGCGCTGATCACGCTGCTGAGCTCGGTCAAGCATGTCGGTCCGCGCGGCGCCGGGTGGCTGCTGGCCCGCCACGGCGACGAGGTGCTCGAGATCATCGATCGTGATCCGGGCGCGCGCCTGCTCGAGGTGCCGGGCATCGGCAAGGCCAAGCTCAAGCCCGCGGTGGCGTCCTGGCAGCAGCACGCCGGCGGCCGTGCGCTCGCGCTCTTGCTCGCCGAGCACGGCGTCCCGGCCGCGGTGGCCGCGCGCGTGCACAAGGCGCTGGGCGGCGGCGCGCTCGCGCTCCTGCAGCAGGATCCCTACGCGCTGGCCAAGGTCGACGGGATCGCGTTCGCGACCGCCGACGCCGTGGCCCGCGCGCTCGGGACGCCCGCCGACGCGCCCGAGCGCATCCACGCGGCACTGACCCACACGCTGCGCGCCTCCGAGCAGGACGGCCACTGCTTCCTGCCGCGCGACGAGCTGCTGCCGCGGGCGGCGCGGCTGCTGGAGCTGCCGATCGAGATCGTCGACGCCCACGTCGAGGACGCCGAGCTCGTCCTGGACGGCGAGCGCGTCCTGGATCCCCGGATGGACCGCACCGAGCGGCGGCTCGCCGAGCGCGTGCGCGATCTCGCCTCCGCCCCACCGACGCTCGACGTCGAGGTGCCGGAGGATCCGCCGTCGGGCGACCACGCGCCGACCGTGACGCAGTGGGCGGCGGTGCACGCCGCGGCCGAGCACCGGCTCTCGATCCTCACCGGCCTGCCCGGCACCGGCAAGACCGCGACGATGCGCGCGCTGGTGGACCTGCTGCGCGAGCAGAAGCGCACCGTGCGGTTGTGCGCGCCGACCGGAAAGGCGGCGCGGCGACTCTCCGAGGCGACCGGCGGCGCCGAGGCCACGACCATCCACCGGCTGCTGGAATGGGTGCCGGGCGAGGGCTTTGCCCGCGACGCCAACGACCCGCTGACCGGCGTCGACCTGCTCGTCGTCGATGAGGCATCCATGTTGGACGTCCGGCTGGCCGCTGCGCTGCTGGCGGCCGTCGGCCCGCGCACGCACGTGCTCCTCGTCGGCGACGTCGACCAGCTCGCGCCCGTCGGGCCCGGCCGCGTGCTGGAGGACCTGATCGCGTCCGGCGTCGCGCCCGCCACCCGCCTGACCGAGGTCTTCCGCCAGGCGGCGCGCTCGCTGATCATCCGCGCCGCCCACCGCGTCAACCGCGGCGAGCCGCCGCTGGATCCCGCTCAGCCGCTGGGCCCCGATGATGTCCGCGACTTCTTCTTCGTCGAGCGTCCCAGCGCGGCGGAGGTCTTCGCCGAGGTCGTCTCGCTGGCGACGACGCGCCTGCCCGAGCACTATGACTTGGATGCGGTCGCCGACCTCCAGGTGCTCGTCCCCATGCACAAGGGACCGGCGGGGATCGACGCGTTCAACACCACCTTGCGCGAGCGGCTCAACCCGAGTGGCCGCGACGTCAAGGGCACGCCGTTCCGGCTCGGCGACCGCATCATGCAGACGCGCAACAACCACGAGCGCTCGTTCTACAACGGCGAGATCGCCGTCGTCGCGGCCAACGACCCGGACCGTGGGACGCTGACGCTCGTCGGCGACGACGGCCGCCGGCTGACGCTCGACACATCGGAGACCGCGACGCTGCGTCTGGCCTACGCGTGCTCGGTCCACAAGATGCAGGGCTCCCAGGCGCCGGCGATCGTCATCGCGCTGGCCCGCGGGCACGCGCCGATGCTGACCCGCAACCTCGTCTACACCGCGATCACCCGCTCGCAGACCGCCTGCGTGATCGTCGCCGAGCGGGGCGCTCTGCCGACCGCGCTGAGCCGCGTCGACGCCTCCCGGCGCAACACGCGGCTGGTCGAGTTGGTGTCCTAGTTGCGACTGGCGGCGGCGGCCGGGTGGGCCTCGATGTGGCTGACCGGCGCGTCGATCGCCCGCTGGATGCGGTGCGGGAGATCGATCTGCAGCCAGCGCGACGTGCTGTTCGGCAGCGTGGAGACGAGGATCTCATCCCAGCGACGGGGGTCCCAGACCTCGATGACCGCGCATGCGGGATCTACGTCGCCAAGCATCGCCTCAGCCTCCACGCCGCCGGCATGGAGACGGTCGAGCGCCGCGTTGACGCGCTGACCCAAGCCCGCCTGCTGATCCTGTGGGACCAACAGCGTCACGGCCAGCGGACCATGCTCCGCTCGGGCGTGAAGGGTGTCGTACAGCTCGTCGGAGTCGACCGTCTGGTTGGCCACGACGAGGAGCTTTTCGCGGTACATACGCCGCTCCTCTTCGGGTGGTGGAAAGAACGTCTGGCGACGGTACTCCCCACCCTGGACCTCCGCAATGCCGAACCCTGCCGGGACGTCTAGCTGGCTTGTCAGCCGTCTTCCCGGCGCCGCTCGTCGTCGCGCTTGAGGGCGTTGGTGAAGCGCTGCGGGACGCGTGGTGCGGCGACGCCGCCGTCCTGCTCCCAGAGCGTGATGACGATGAGCTCGGCGCCGTCGCGACGGCAGACGAAGACCACAGAGCGATCGACGAGGTCGCGGACGTAGACCGAGCCGCGGGCGCCGGTCGCGCCGGGAGGTGGCTCGTCGTCGATGCGGCCGGCCTCGACCGCGCGCATGACGCGCGCGATGATCTCGGGCCGCGCGTCGAGCGCGCCGGCGATCCGCTGGCGGTAGCGCTCGACCGCGTGGTCAGTCACCGCGACAAGCATCTAGCGACGCCGCCCCGCCTTCCCGCGGTCTGCTTGCCGGGCCACCAACATGGTGCGCTACAGGACCAGCCGGTAGCGGATCTCACAGACGCCGGGCAGCGTCTCCTGCTCGGTGCCGTCGTGGACCCAGCCGTGGCGCTCGTAGAGCGCGCGGCTGTGCGTGTTCTCGCGGAAGGTCCACAGCAGTGCGGTCGTGTGGCCGGCGTCGCGCAACACGACCTCGGCGTGGGTCAGCAGCAGATCGTCGACGGCCGCCTCGTGCCCGCTCTCGGGATCGACGTGCAGGACGCCGATCTCGCCGTTGGCCACGCCGACGACGCCGACGATCTCGCCCGCGCGCTCGGCCAGCCACGCCTCACCGGGCCGGACGCCGTTCCACAGCCCGATGCGGTCGTCGAGCGTCGGCATGTGGGCCTCGTCGACGAAGCCCGCGTACTCCGCGCGCCATGCCCGCACCTGCAGGGCGGCGATGGCATGCACGTCCCTCGCGGCGACGGGGCGGATCGTCATCGAACGTGCCCTCGGCGTGGGCGACCGCTCGCGACGGCAGCGTTCGACGTCATGGCGCGAGAGTCTGCCGATAGCGCAGCGCCCGCGCCTCGACGATCGTGCCGGTCGCGCCGTCAGCGTGCCAGCCGCGGCGCTCGTAAAAGCCATGGGCATGGCCGTCACCGTCGAAGAGCCACACGACCGCGTCGGTGAAGCCCGCCGACCGCAGCTGCCCGGCCGCGTGATCGTAGAGCGCCGCTCCCAGCCCGGCCCCCTGGGCCGCAGGCTCGACGGCAAGCACGCCGAGCCGCCCGACCGAGCCGCTGTCGGGGGCCGCCCTGTCCCGCGCAACGTCGCTGACGGCCAGTCCGCCGGAGGCCTCGTCGCCGTCCGGACCGACCCGCACGACACCGACCACGCGTCCCTCGACCTCGACGACGGACCCACCCTCGAGCGCGCCCGGAGACGACCAATGCACCTCGCGCTCCTCGACGGTGATCATGTCCTGCTCGGCGACGATGTCCACGTAGGCCCAGCGCCACGCGCGGACCTCCAGCTCGGCGAGCGTCCGAGCGTCGGCAACGGTCGCGGGACGGATCACGCGTCGCCGAAGAGCAGCTGCTCCAGGCCGATCACGAGCGGCTCTTGCTGGTCGCCGACGCGGCGCACCGCCAGCAGGACGCCCGGCACGAACGACGTGCGATCGGTGGAGTCATGGCGGATCGTCAGCGTCTGACCGACGTCGCCGAGGATGACCTCCTGGTGGGCGACCAGGCCGGGCAGCCGAACCGAGTGGATCGGAACGTCGCCCTCCATCAGCTCCGCCGTGCGCTTGGCCGTGCCCGACGGCTTGTCGAGCTTGCCGTCGTGGTGCAGCTCGACGATCTCGGCCTTGGCCATCAACTTGGATGCCTCGGTCGCGAAGCGCATCATCAGGATCGCGCCGATCGCGAAGTTCGGTGCCAGGAACGCGTTGCCGGGGCCACGGCGCTGCGCCAACGGCGCCGGGTCGAAGCCCGTCGTCCCGATCACCACGTGCACACCGGCCTCGACGCACGCGATCGCGTTCTCCAGCGCCGTGTCGGGGCGCGTGAAGTCGACGACGACGTCGCAGTCGGGCAGGATCGCCGCCAGCGGCGTGTCGAGCGCCGGGTCGGCGCGACCACCGAGGACGAGATCCTCAGCAGCCTCCACCCCGTCGCAGATCGCCCGCCCGACCTTGCCGGCCGCGCCGGCCACACCAACCCGCAACTGACTCACGCCGCCTCCGCGAGCGTCGGGGACACCGCTTCCAGCGCGCCACGGAAGACGCTCTCGTCGCCGCCGATGCCGGCGGCACTCAGGCGCTCGGGCGCGTAGAGCTCACGGGCGAGCGCCGCGACGTCGTCGAGCGTGACCGCGTCGATCCGGTCGACGACCTCGTCGACGGTCAGGACCGGCATGTTGGCCAGGACCGAGGAGCCGAGGCGGTTCATCCGCGCCGTCGTCGACTCGAGCGCCAGCACGACGCGGCCCTTGACGTTCTCCTTGGAGCGGTCGAGCTCCTCAACCGTGATGCCGTCGGCCAGCAGCTTGTCGAGCTCGGTGCCGACGACCTTCATCGCCGTCTGCACGTTGTCGGGCCGCGTGCCGAGGTAGAGGCCGATCTGGCCGGTGCCCGCGTAGGACCCGGTGAACGAGTACACGCTGTAGGCCAGGCCACGCTGCTCGCGCACCTCCTGGAAGAGGCGCGACGAAGATGTCCCGCCGAGCACCGTGTCGAGGATCCGCAGCGCGAAGCGCCGCTCGTCGTCGCGGGCCAGGCCGGGCGCGCCGAGCGCCACGTGGTACTGCTCGGTCTCCTTGGCGAAGAAGCGCCGGCGCGCCTGGGCGACGCCGGGCAGCGCCAACGGCGCCGGCGGCGCACCGACCGGGGCCGGATCGCCGATCGTCTGCGAGACGAGCTCGACGATGCGGTCGTGGTCGACCGCGCCGGCCGCCGCGACCACCACGTTCTGGGTGGTGTAGCGGCCGCCGTGGAACGCGCGCAGCTCGGTGGCCGGCGTGCCGGCCACCACCTCGCGCGTCCCGATGATCGCCCGGCCCAGCGGATGGTCGCCGAAGACGGCCTCGCCGAGCACGTCGAAGACGCGGTCCTGCGGGTCGTCCTCGTACATCGCGATCTCCTCGAGGACGATCTCGCGCTCCTGGGCGAGATCCTCGTCGGTGATCCGCGGACGCCAGACCATGTCGGCCATGACGTCGAAGGCCCGCTCGAGATGGATGTCGAGCACGCGCGAGTAGACCGACGTGGTCTCCTTGCCCGTGCCCGCGTTGATCTCGGCCCCCATGCCGTCGAAGATCTGATCGATCTCCAGCGACTCGTAGCGAGCCGAGCCGCGGAAGAGCATGTGCTCCAGCAGGTGCGACAGGCCCGCCCGATCGGCGTCCTCGAACCCTGAGCCCGTCCCGATCCAGAACCCCAGCGCCGCGGATCGCACGGAGTCCATGGACTCCGTGACGACCCGGACGCCCGAGTCGAGCTCGGTCAGGCGATGCTCTTCGCGCAGGGCGTTAGTCCCGCTCGGGATCGCGGTCCGAGCGGTGCCGCGGGCGGCCGGAGCCGCGCGGGCGATCGCCGTCGCCGCCGCCACGCGGGCCGCCTTCGCGGTCGCGTCGCGGGCCACGGTCGCCGCCGCCGCTGCGCTCACGGCGCGGGCCGCCGCCGTTGCCGCCGCCCCCACCGCCGGCGCTGACGGTCGCGAGCTCCTCGACCGACTTGCCCGCGATCTCGGGGTCGTCGGCCAGGCGCAGGCCGATGCGGCCGCGCTCGCGGTCGACCTCGACCACGCGGACCTCGATGTCGTCGCCCTTGTTGAGCACTTCCTCGACGGTGCCGACACGCTCGCCGGGCTTGACGTTGCTGATGTGCAGCAGGCCGTCGGTGCCCTTGGCCAGCTCGACGAACGCGCCGAAGGTCGTCGTCTTGACGACCTTGCCGCTGAACGAGTCGCCGATCTCGACCTCCTTGGTCATCGTGCGGATCCGCTCGGCCAGCTTCTCGCCGAGCTCGCCGTTGGCGGAGTAGACCAGGACCTGACCGTCGTCGTTGACGTCGATCTGGGACTCGAACTCCTCCGACAGACCGCGGATCGTCTCGCCGCCCTTGCCGATCAGCAGGCCGATCTTGGACGGGTCGATCTGCACCGTGATGATCCGCGGCGCGTAGGCCGACAGCTGCTCACGCGGCGTGGCGATGACGCGGGCCATCTGGCCCAGGATGTCCAGACGGGCCTCACGGGCCTGGGCGAGCGCGTCGCGCAGGATGTCGAACGTGACGCCCGTGATCTTGATGTCCATCTGCAGGGCGGTGATGCCCTCAGCGGTACCGGCGACCTTGAAGTCCATGTCGCCGAGGTGATCCTCGACGCCGGCGATGTCGGTGAGGACGGTGTAGTCGTCGCCCTCCTTGATCAGGCCCATCGCGATGCCCGCGACCGGCGCCTTGATCGGCACGCCCGCATCCATCAGCGACAGCGACGAGCCGCAGACCGACGCCATCGACGACGAGCCGTTGGACTCGAAGATGTCGGAGACGACGCGCACCGTGTACGGGAAGTCGTCGATCGACGGGACGACCGGCACCAGGGCGCGCTCGGCCAGCGCGCCGTGACCGATGTCACGCCGCTTGGGGCCGCGCATGAAGCCCGTCTCACCGACCGAGAAGGCCGGGAAGTTGTAGTGGTGCCAGTAGTACTTCTTGGTCTCCAGGCCGAGCGTGTCGAGACGCATCTCCTCCTTCAGCGTGCCGAGGGCGGCGACGCTGAAGGCCTGGGTCTGACCGCGGGTGAACAGCGCGGAGCCGTGCGTGCGCGGAGCGACCGAGACCTCGATCGAGATCGGGCGGATCTCCGTCTCGTGGCGGCCGTCGGGACGCTTCTTGTCCTTGGCGATCCGCTCGCGGATGATCTGCTTCTCGATCTTGGCGAACGCCGACTTCGCGTTGGCCTTGTACTCGCCATAGGTGTCGGCCTCGGGATCGCCGGCGTACTTCTCGACGACGGCCGTCTCGACGGCCTTGGTCGCGTCCTGGCGCTCGAGCTTGTCGAAGACCTGGGTCGCGGCGTCGAGGTCGGCGCCGTGGCTGGCGCGGATCTCGTCGAGCAGGTTGGCCGGAAGCTCCTTGACCTCGAACTCGAGCTTCGGCTTGCCGACCTTCTCGGCCAGCTCACGCTGAGCGCCACACAGCTTCTTGATCGCGTCGTGGGCGATGTCGAGCGCGTCGAGGATCTCGGCCTCAGAGACCACGTTGGCCCCGGCCTCGACCATCAGGATGGCCTCTTCGGTCCCGGCCACGATCAGGTCGAGGTCGGTGTTCTCGAGGAGGTCCTCCTCGTCAGGGTTGACGACGAAGTTGCCGTCGATCTTGCCGATGCGAACCGCGCCAACCGGGTTGGGCAGCGGGACCGGCGAGATCATCAGCGCCGCGGAGGCGCCGTTCATCGCAAGGATGTCGTACGGGTGGACGTGGTCGATCGAGAGCGGGATCGCGACGATCTGCGTCTCATAACGCCAGCCCTTGGGGAAGAGCGGACGGATCGGCCGGTCGATCATGCGCGCGGTCAGCGTGCCCTTCTCGCCACTGCGACCCTCGCGCTTGAAGAACGAGCCGGGGATCTTGCCCGCGGCGTACATCCGCTCCTCGACGTCCACGCTCAGCGGCAGGAAGTCGATGTCGCGAAGGTTGCCCACGGTCGCGGTGTTCAAGACCATGGTGTCGCCCTGACGGACGACGACGGCGCCGGATGCCTGCTTGGCCATCTTGCCCGTCTCGAAGGAGATCTCCTTGCCGGCGATCTCGACGGTGACCGTGGTCACGGCGTCATCTGACATATGTGTTCCTCCTGGGCCCACGCGTCGGACTCGGCGGGCCGGGTGTCTCTTGTCTCTGATCCGAAAGTTCCTGCTCAGTCTACCGAGGGACGCAGCAACGCAGGCGTTGCCGTCACGCCGGCCCGCATCCCCTCGCGCAGGTCGCGGGCGACCCGCTGCGCCACCGCCTCGGAGCGGCGGTCGGCCTCGAAGCGGTCGAGGTCGAGCCCCAGCTCGCCGCAGCGGTCCCACAGGTGCGGGTCGTCGATGTGGCCCTGATCGGAGAACAACGCATCGTGGAAGGGCCAGAACGCCCCTTGGATGCCCGCCGCCTCGACCGCCTGGGCCAGCGGCACGGCGCGCGGATGGCGGGTGCGCAGCGCGAAGTGGCGGAAGACGACCGAGCTACCGGCGTCTTTGAGCGCGATCGCCGCGACCGCGCAGCGCGGGCAGCTGAAGTCGGCGTACATCACCACCAACTCGGGGTCGTCGACCTGACCACGAAGGTGGTCGTCGGGCCGTACCGGAGGGATCGGCGCGCTGGTGAGATCGCCCATGCGCCGCAGACCGTACCCATCGCAGATGCGCATCTTCACGCTCGAGCGCGAGCAGCTGCTGCCGGGTCGGCCGGACGAGGTCTTCGCGTTCTTCGCCGACGCGCGGAATCTCGAAGCGATCACGCCGCCGTTGCTGCGCTTCGACGTGGTGACGCCGGGTGAGATCCCGATGCGGGTCGGAACACTGATCCAGTACCGGCTGACGCTGCGCGGGATCGGTGTGAACTGGCTGACGTCGATCCAGGAGTGGGATCCGCCGCATCGGTTCGTCGATGTCCAGGTGCGGGGGCCATATGCGCTCTGGCATCACACGCATGACTTCGCCGCAGGCGACGATGGCACGGCCACCATCATGCGCGACACGGTGCGCTACGCGATCGGGTTCGGCCCGCTCGGTGCGCTGGCCGCGCGCGCCTTCGTCCACCGCGACGTGGCGACGATCTTCGACTTCCGGCGCGACGCCGTCGTCGAGGCGCTAGGAAGCGCTGCCGACGGACTCAAGTCCGTCGAAGATGAGGTTCACGCCGGGAAGGTCCCCGGGTGAGTCGGCGAGGTGCGACCAGGCGACGGTGCCGTCGGGGCCGACGATGACCAGCGCGCGATTGGTCATGCCGACCGGCTCGAAGTAGGCGCCGAAGACCCGCGACGCCGCGCCCTTGGGCTCGAAGTCCGAGAGCTGCTCGATCGAGATCCCGAGCTTCTCCTTGAAGGCGGTCTGCGACCACACCGCGTCGGTCGAGACGCCGTAGAGCGTCGCGCCCTGCTCGGTCAGCTCGGGCAGTGCCTCTTCGTAGATCTGCAGCTGATCGGTGCAGACCGGGCTGAAGGCGAACGGGTAGAAGACCAGGACGGTGGTCTTGCCCTGCAGGTCGTCCTGGGTGAACTCGCTCCCGTCCCCACGCCGGAGGAGGAAGTCGGGGACCTTGGTCCCGGGGGCGATGATGCTCACGGGACCGCTTGCGCTAGCGGCGCAGGCCGAGCTCGGCGATGAGGGCGCGGTAGCCCTCGAGGTCGTTCTTGCTCAGGTAGTTGAGCAGGCGACGGCGCTGGCCGACGAGCATCAGCAGGCCGCGACGGCTGTGGTGATCCTTCTTGTGCTCCCGAAGGTGCTCGGTCAGATCGTTGATGCGCGCCGTCAAGAGGGCGACCTGGACCCGGGTGCTCCCGGTGTCCTGGGCGTTCTCCCCGAACTTGGCGACGATCTCCTGCTTGCGGTCAGCGGTCAGCGTGCTCATGTGCGACGAGAGAAGGTAGCAGGCGCAGCGCTCATCCAGCGGCCAGACCGCGTGCTTCTTCGACATCGCGGCCCATCTGCTCGACGAGCGCGTCGACGCTGTCGAAGCGGCGCTCGCCGCGCAGCCGGCACAGGAACTCGATGCGGATGTGCTCGCCGTAGAGGTCGCCCGACCAGTCGATCAGGAACGCCTCGATCAGCTCGCCGCGACCGGTGACGAACTGCGGCCGGACACCGACGTTGGTGGCCGCGGCGACGAGCGTCCCGTCGGGCAGTGCGACACGGCAGGCGTAGACGCCGTGGCCCGGCACGACGAACCCGGGCCGCGGCACGAGGTTGGCCGTCGGGAAGCCGAGCGTGCGGCCGCGCTTGTCGCCGTGCTGAACCTCGCCGTCGACGGCGAACGGCGCGCCGAGCAGCTCGTCGGCGTACTGCACCGCCCCACCGGCGACCAGGCCACGGATGTGGCTGGAGCTGACGACCTCGCCGTCGACCTCCAGCAGCGGCACCGTGCGGGTCTCGAAGCGCGGATCGTCGGCAAGCATCCGCGCGTCGCCCTGGGCCTTGTGGCCGAAGCGGAAGTTCTCGCCGACGCTGACATGCGTCGCCGCGACGCGCTCGACGAGGACGTGGTCGACGAAGTCCTGGGCGCTGCGCGCCGCGAAGTCACCGTCGAACGGGATGACCACGAGCTCCTCGACCCCGAGCGACGCCACCAGCTCGGCCTTGCGGTCCAGCGTGGTCAGAAGCCTGGGCTGCGTGCCCGGAGCGACGACCGACTGGGGATGCGGATCGAACGTGATGACCGTCTCGGCCCCGGCGATGACCTCGCGGTGGCCGAGGTGGACACCGTCGAAGGTGCCGATGGCCACCCGCCGCGGGCGTGGCTGCACGTCGGGGAGGTACGTGAGCTTCATCAGGCCCGGAAGCCTACGCGGGGCTTGGCCAGACCGTCGGTGACGTTGGCCACGCAGACCACCTCGCCGTCGGGATCGACCAAGTGGACCTCTCCCACCGGCGCGTCCGCCCAGTGCCCACCGCCGGTGACGTCGACGACCTGGCCGTGCCCGGCCCGCCGTGCGGCGTCGGCGTCGACCCGCACGGCCGGCAGGACGCCGTCGAGCGCCTGCGCGAGCGTGAGGACGCGCGGCCCGAAGGGCTCCGTGTCGTCACGGTCAGGCGGCGCGACGGCCTCCTCCACGCGGAACGGGCCGATCCCGACGCGGCGCAGCTCCACGCAGTAGGCGTCACCGAGATCGGCGATCAGGGACCGGACGTAGGTACCCGACGAGCACCGGATGTCATAGCGCGCGCGGTCGCCCTCGCGCCAGCGCTCCTCGAACCCGCTCACATGGACCTCACGCTCAGGGATCTCGACCGTCTCCCCCGCGCGCGCCATCGCATACGCCCGGCGCCCGTCGATCTTGATCGCGCTGTAGGCCGGCGGGCGCTGGCGGAGCCTGCCGGTCGGCAGGACCGCGTCGTGCGGAGGGATGCGGCCGGTGTGGACCAACTCACCCTCCGGATCGCCGGTGGTCGACGTCCAGCCCAGTTGCGCGACCGTCTCGTAGGCCTTGGGCAACGCCATCAAGTAGCGCTGGATCCGCGTCGCGCGCCCCAGCAGGATCAGCAGCAGCCCGGTGGCGAACGGGTCGAGCGTCCCGCTGTGGCCGACCTTCGTCCCCCGCGGCAACGTGCGCCGCACCCGGGCGACGATGTCAAACGACGTCGGCCCGGCCGGCTTGTCGACCAGGATCACTCCGTCCGCAGGCAGAGCGCGCGCTCCCTAGGTCGACGACAGCGCGAGTTGCGCCGCGATCTGCTCACGCAGGAAGGCGACTAGCTCGTCATCGCCGAGCTCGGTCGTGAAGCCGGCGGCCTGGCGGTGGCCACCGCCGCCGCCCGCACGGGCGATTGCCGAGACGTCGACCTCGCCGTCGGTCGAGCGCAGCGAGACCTTCTTGAGGATCCGCTCCGGATCGGCGCCGTCGATCTCCCGTGCCAGCGCCGCGACCTTCGTGTGCTCGACCGACCGCAGATGGTCGATGATCCCCTCGGTGTAGCTGTCCTCCGCTCCGACGCGCTCGAAGTCCTCGCGCGTGAGCCGGGCGATGGTCAGCGCGCCGCCGTCATGGCGCTCCACCCGCGCCAGCGCTCGGCCGAGGAGCTCCAGCTTGGCGTAGGGCATGTCCTCGTAGAGCCGGCGGTAGATCGCGTGCGTGTCCACGCCCGCCTCGATCAGCTCGGCGGCCATCACGTGCGACCGTGGCCCCGTGTTCTCATACATGAACCGACCGGTGTCGGTGACCAGGCCGACATACAGCGCCTCGGCCAGCTCCTGGTCGGGCTCCACCCCCAATGCCCGCATCAGGTCCCAGACGATCTCGGTCGTGCAGGCCGACTCCGGGTCCACCAGGTCGACCGTGCCGAAGCGCGTGTTGTCGTGGTGATGGTCGATGTTGAGGATGTGGACGTCGTCGCCCTTGACGATCCCCAGCGGGTTGCGGTCGATGTTGCCGCAGTCGAGGTAGATGATCGTGCGCTGCGGCAGATCGGTCGGCGGGACCGTCGAGAGCCCCTGCAGGTCGAAGAAGCGGTACTCGTAGGGCAGCGGGAACTCGTCGGCGGCCATCAGCATGACCGAGTCCTTGCCCAGCGCGGTGAGGATGCGGTGCATCGCCACCAGCGAGCCGAGCGCGTCGCCGTCGGGATGCTCGTGGGTCACCAGGCAGAAGCCCTCACCCGCGCGGATCTCGCGCAGGACCTCCTCGCGTGCCGCGATGGCGCCGTTGCGATCCATCAGGCTCCGTCCTCCGTGACGTGCTCGATCAGGGCTTCCAGCTTGGCGGCCTTCTCGGCCGTGTCGTCGAGCAGGAACTGCAGCGCCGGGGTGTGCTTCATCCGCAGCTCACGGGCGATGCGCGTCTGGAGGATGCCGTGCGCCGACGCCAGGCCCTCCAGCGTCGCGGCCTTCTCCTCGTCGGTGCCGAACACGCTCACGAAGACCCGCGCTTGGCGCAGGTCAGCACTCGTTCGCACCTCGGTGACTGTCACGAAACCGACCCGGGGGTCCTTGAGATCATGGGCGACGGCATCGCCGAGCACCTCGCGGACGGCTTCGTCCACGCGGCGCATCCGCGCTCCTCCGGAACTCATCCTAGACCTTCTGCATGGCGTCGAGCAATTGGAGCGGTGAGCAGACCTTCATCGGCGCTCACCGCCCCGACCGGAACTACGACGGCTGGAGCTCGCGCTCCACCTGCCGCGTCTCGAAGACCTCCAGGACATCGCCTTCGCGAACGTCCTGGTAGTTGTTGAGCACGATGCCGCACTCATAGCCGGCAGCGACCTCGCGGGCGTCCTCGTTGAAGCGCCGCAGCGTGTCGATGGTGGTCTCGGTGACGACCGTCCCGTCGCGCACCAGGCGGACCTTCGCACCGCGACGAACGACGCCGTCGGTGACGTAGGAGCCGGCGATTGTGCCGATCTTGGAGGCCTTGAACGTCTGGCGCACCTCGACCGTGCCGATCGTGTCCTCCACGATCTCCGGGGCGAGCAGGCCTGTCATGGCCGCGCGCAGGTCGTCGAGCGCCGCGTAGATCACCGAGTAGTCGCGGATCTCCACGCCCTGGCGGTCGGCCAGCGCGGCGGCGTCGCCCACCGGGCGCACGTTGAAGCCGATGATGACGGCCTCCGACGCGGCGGCGAGCATGACGTCGGACTCGTTGATGCCACCGACGCCGCTGTGCAGCACGTCGACGCGCACCTCGTCCTGGGGCAGGCGGGCGATCTCGTCCTCGAGCGCCTCGACCGAGCCGGCGACGTCGCCCTTGATGACGAGCGGCAGCTCGGCGAGCTCGGCCTCACGGGCACGGCGGAAGACGTCCTCGAAGGACACCTTGCGACCGGAGCGGCGGGCCAGCGCCTCGGACTTCTCGCGCGTCTCGCGCTCGGCGGCCAGGCGACGGGCCTCCTTGTCGCTCTCGACCGCGCGAACGTGCTCGCCGGCGTCCGGGACGCCGTCGAAGCCGAGGATCTCCACCGGGTCACCGGGGACCGCCTCGGTCACGCGCTCGCCGCGGTAGTCGATCATCGCGCGGACGCGACCCGGCTCGGCGCCGGCCACGATCGACTCGCCGATGCGCAGCGTGCCGCGCTGGATCAGCACGGTCACAACGGGGCCACGGCCCGGATCCAGCTTGGACTCGATGACGACGCCCGATGCCTCGGCGGTCGGGTTGGCCTCGAGCTCCTCGAGCTCGGCGACGACGAGGATCGTGTCGAGCAGGTCCTCGAGGTTGGTGCCGGCCTTGGCCGAGACGTCGACGTACTCGGTCTCGCCACCCCACTCCGACGGCTGGAGGCCGAGCTGCGTGAGCTCGGTGCGCACCCGCGTCGGGTCCGCCCCCTCCTTGTCGATCTTGTTGACCGCGACGATGATCGGGACGTCCGCCGCGTTGGCGTGGTCGATGGCCTCGTTGGTCTGCGGGCGCGCGCCGTCGTCGGCGGCGACCACGATGATCGCGATGTCCGTCACCCGGGCGCCGCGGGCACGCATGGCGGTGAACGCCTGGTGGCCCGGGGTGTCCAGGAAGGTGATGGCCTTGCCGTTGTGGTGGACCTGGTAGGCGCCGATGTGCTGCGTGATGCCACCGGCCTCGCCTGCGGCGACGTCGGTCTTGCGCATCGCGTCCAGCAGCGACGTCTTGCCGTGGTCGACGTGACCCATGATCGTCACGACCGGCGGGCGCTCGACGAGATCCTCGTCGGCGTCGTCGTACTCGATCTCGACATCGGCGTCGTCGCTCAGCGAGACGATCTCGATCTTCTTGTCGAGCGCGTCGGCGACGGCCTGGATCTGCTCGTCGGCGAGGGACTTGGTGACCATCGCCAGCACGCCCATGGACATGAGCTGCTTGATGACGTCCGGGACCGGGACGCCGAGGTACTCGGCGACGTCCTTGACCGTCGAGCCGGAGTTGATCCGAACCGTGTCGATCCGCGTGAGCTGATCGGCGGCCAACATGTCCGGCGTGTCCGGCATCGGCGTGCGACGGCGACGCCGGCGACGGCGCGGCGGACGCTGCGGCGCCGGGCCGGGGCCCGCACCGGGGCCGCGGCGAGCGGCCTGGGAGTCGATGACGACGCGGCGCTTGCCGGCGCCGGGGCCACCCTCGCTGCGCATCCCGCCGCGCGTGGGACGACCGGCCTGGCCCGAGGGCTGGGACTGCGTCTCGTCGCGCTTGGGGCGCTTGGGCGGCTCGGGGACCGAGATGATCCGCGGGCCTGCACCGGGCTTGGGCGGCTCGACGTGCGGGACCAGCCCGGGCGTCTTGTCGTCCTTGCCCTTGGCGGTCGCGGCGCCCTTGGCGTCCGCGGGTGCCTCGGCCGCGGCGGCAGGTGCCTCGGCGGCCGGAGCCTCGGCGGCGGGCGCCTCGGGCTCGGGCATGACGATCTTGGGGCGGTTGGCCTGGGAGTCGACCGACGGCGCCGGGACCGAGATCTTCTTGCGGCCCTTCGCCTTGGCGGGCGCCGGAGCCTTCGCGGCCGGAGCCTCGGCGGGCGCGGCGGCCTGCGGGGCCTCGGGCGCCGGCGTGGCGGGAGCCGTCGTGGCCTCCGGGACCTGCGGCGTGATCTCCTCGGGTGCGACCGGCTCGGGCGCCTGGACCTCGGGCGTCGCCGCTGCGGGCTGCGGCGTCGTGCGGGCCTGGCCCGGGCCGCTGCGGCCCATCTGGCGGCGCGGATCGACCGGGAGGTCGTCAAGGACGGGACGGCGCGGGACCGGACGGGCGGGCTGCGGCGTGCCGCGGCCACCGCCGGTGGACTGGCCACCGCGCGCAGGAGCCTGACCGGGACGCGCGGGCTGGCCGCGACCGGCGGGTGCACTGCCCGGCTGCTGCGGCGCACGGGCGGGCTGGCCGCGACCGGCGGGGGCACCGCCTGCACGCACCGGCTGACCGCGCCCGGCGGGCGGGCGCACGGGCTGGCCACGACCCTCGGGCGGACGCACGGGAGCGCCGCGGCTGGGCGGCGCTGCACCGGCACGCGCGGGCTGGCCGCGACCGGCGGGCGGCGCAGCGGCGGCGGCGGCCGGAGCCTCGGCCTTCGCCGGGGCGGCCGAAGCCTTCTCCGGCTCAGAAGATGTTGTGCCCGCGCCGTTGCCGGCGGCGGACTTGTCGCCGCCCATCGCGCGCAGCGCGTCGCCCTCCTCCACGGAGGAGGATGCGGCCTTTACGTCAAGGCCCGCGGCCTGGAGCTTGTCGAGAACGTCCTTGCTGGACAGTCCCTGCTCCTTGGCGATCTCATGGATTCGCTTTTTTGCCATGCAGTCGTATCGATTCTACGAAGTCTTCGGAAATCTCCGCCGGTCCCCTCAGGGCACGGCTCACAGCGCGGCGCTTGACCGCCTGCTCAGCACACTCGGGGCTGCACACGTAGGTGCCACGCCCGGGCATCGTCGCCGCCGGGTCCACCTCGACCCGACCTGCCACCGCAACCAGGCGCAGCAGCTCGGACTTGGGACGAACCGTCCCACACCCGATGCAGCGCCGGTGCGGTACAGAGCTTACGACGCCGGCTCCCCTGCCTGGGTCTCGGGGTCTGCGTCCACCGCCCCGTCGGGCTCGGAGGCCTCCGGCGCGGGCTCGAGCCCGTTCTCCGAGGGCTCCTCCTCGACGAGCTCGGTCACCACCTCGGCGGCAGGTGCGAGATCGTCGTCGAACTCGCCCTCCTCCGGCTCGGCATCCTCGTCGACGACCACTTCCTCCTGGTCGCCGTAGAGCTCCTCTGCGCGGGTGACGATGTCGACGACGTCGTCCCAGGTCTTGTCGGGATCGGCCAGGTCGGTGATCTCCTCGTCGCTGAGCGGCTCGAGGATCGCGACGGCGGCCGTGGTGAAGCGCGAGAGCGCCTGGTGCTTGGGCAGGCCGCAGAACGGCGAGCCCGGCAGCGCCTCGTTGGGGCAGCGGCGACCACGGACCGAGACGGCCTGGCAGCGGCCGCCCGTCTCCTCCTCGTACTCCTCGGAGGCGGTCGCCGTCGCGGCGAAGTCGGTCTCGGACTTGATGTCGATGCGCCAGCCGGTCAGGCGGGCGGCCAGGCGCGCATTCTGCCCCTCGCGGCCGATCGCCAGCGAGAGCTGGTCGTCGGGCACGATGACCGTCGCCTGCTTGGACTCGTCGTCGACGAGCACCTCGCGGACGCGGGCGGGCGAGAGCGCCTTGGCGACGAACCGGGCGGGCTCGTCGTTGTAGGGGATGATGTCGATCTTCTCGCCGCGCAGCTCGGAGACGACCATCCGGACGCGCGAGCCGCGCGGGCCGACGCAGGCGCCGACCGGGTCGACGCCGTCGGCGTGCGAGATGACGGCGATCTTGGAGCGGTAACCGGGCTCGCGGGCGACGTTGGCGATCTCCACCAGGCCGTCGGCGATCTCCGGGACCTCGAGCTCGAAGAGCTTCTTGATCAGCTCGCCGTCGCGGCGGGAGACGATGATCGAGGGGCCCTTGGTCGAGGGCGACACCTCCTTGATCACGGCCTTGACGCGCTGGCCGTGGTCGTAGCGCTCGCCGTCGACCTGCTCGCTCTTGGGCAGCAGCGCCTCGACGCGGTCACGCAGCTGCACGAGCGTGTAGCGGGAGTCCGACTGCTGGACGATGCCGGTGATCAGCTCACCGACGCGATCCTGGAACTCCTCGAACATCATGTCGCGCTCCGCCTCGCGGATGCGCTGCAGGATGACCTGCTTGGCGGTCTGCGCGGCGATGCGGCCGAAGTCCTCCGGCGTGTCGTCGATCTCCTCGATGCGATCCCGGTACTGCTCGAACTTCGCGGGGTCGATCTCGGGGTCCTGCGGCTCGACCTTGTCGCCGGTCTCGGGGTCGATGTAGGACTCCTCGGCGATCGTCTCGCCGATCAGCTCGGCCTCGAGGTCCTTGGGGATGCGGTAGCGGATGACGACGAAGTCACCGGTCTCGGGATCGACCTCGACCCGCGCGTAGCGTGCGGCGCCGGGCAGCTTCTTGTACGCCGAGAGCAGTGCGTCCTCGAGCGCGGCCATGAGCTTCTCGGGTGAGATGCCCTTCTCGCGCGCAAGCGCGGTCATGGCTTCCAGGATGTCGCGGGACATGAGGCTCCAGCTCCTAGGACTCGACGAGGTTGGATCGGGAGATGGCGTCGTACGGGATGGCGACGATGCCGGTACCTGCGGCCACCGTCACCTCCGTCTCGGAAGCTCCCACGCAGCTCGCCGGTGAACGATCGGCGGCCGTCGTGCTCGTCGCGCGTGCGAACGCGCGCCCGACGGCCGATGAAGCGCCGGAAGTGCTCCGGCTTGCTGAGGGGACGCTCCGGTCCCGGAGAGGAGACCGTGAGGCCGTACTCCTCCAGGAGCTCGGGCAGCGCGTGCGTGACGCGCTCGCACAGCTCGAGCGTGACGCCCTCGGGATGGTCGATGTAGAGCTCCACGGCGTCCCCCTTCAACTCCGCGAGCAGCACCTCGACCTCGGGCTCGCGCTCGGCGAGCTTGCTCTCGATTTCAGCCTGGATCGTCGCGCTCATCAACCCTCCCCTCGAAAAATGAAAGAGCGGGCTCACGCCCGCTCCCTGTACATCACCGGGGACTGCTCCCCGGCACGGAAGTTGTCACCCGAGAATAGCAGCGGGCGCTGGCTCAGGCTGCCTTGCGCCGAGCTTGGTCGCGATATTTCGCGTAGTCCGCGCGCTCGGGCTGGAGGTTGGCCGCAAGGGCCAGCGGATGCAGTGCCTCGGCGTGCTGACCGAGCTGCTGCAGACAGCGACCGAGGCAGAACAGCGCGTAGTCGTTGGTCGGCGCGTGCTCGACGACCGCCTCGAACTCCGCGGCCGCCTCGCTGAAGCGCTGAGCGAGGAAGAGCGCGCGGCCGTAAGCCTCGCGGACGGAGTCCTTGTCAGGGGCCAGCTCCCGAGCGCGAGCCAGCGGCACGGTCGCCGCGTGGTGGTCGCCGGCCTCCAGGAGCTCGGTGCCCTGACGAAACAGCTCGTAGGCGCCAGACTGGTCCATGAGACTCAAGTGTAGGACCGGCGGCGGCGCGGTCTCAACGCGTCCAGCAGCTCCGCGAACCTCGGTGGGAGCGCCCACAGCGCGCGGATCCGTCCGCCCAGACCCAGGCCGGCGGCAAGCTCGCGGCGCAGCGCACGGCGCTGACGCGGTGTCGGCGCCGGGCCGCCGGGGCCGTAGCGCGCAACGCGCAGCGCTGCGACGTAGCCTGTCGCGCCGTCGCTGCCGGCCAGCATCCCCTCGACCTTGGCGAGGGTGAGCTCCGGCACGATGCCGCGGCCGGAGCGCCGCAGCGCGAGGCGCAGCTCCTCGAGCTCGGGGTCGTCGCTGCGGGCCAGCCGCCGGCGACGTGCCATCGACATCGCGGTCGCCACTCCGACGAGCACCAGCGCGACGGCGCCGAGCGCCGGCCAGGTGCCGAGGCCGACCCCGCCGCCGTTGCCGCTCGCGACCGCGCCGCCGGCCTTGGGATCGGACAGGCGGTCGCCCGCCGCCGTCGAGCGGGTGCTCGGGGTCGAGGTCGTCGACCGCGCCAGCACGGTGTCGGTCTGCTGCGAGCGCGCGGGCGAGTCACCGGGCGTCGGGTCGAAGGTCACCCATCCGAGCCGCGGGAAGTAGACCTCGACCCAGCTGTGGGCGTCGAGGTCGCGGATGACGTGGGTGGCGCCGTCGCGCGAGCCCGGCGAGAAGCCCGCCACGACCCGTGCCGGCACGCCGCCCATCCGCAGCAGCAGCGCGGTCGCGCCGGCGAAGTGCTGGCAGTAGCCGGCGTGGTCGCGAAACAGGAACGCGTCCAGCGGCGCGAGCCGGCCCGGTGACGGTGGCGACTCGGTGTAGCGCGCATCGCGCTGGACGCGCGCGATCACCTTGCGCACGTAGTCATAGGGATCGGTCGAGGCGCCGGCCAACTGCTGGGCGAGGACGTACTCGCGCGCATATGGCGAATCGGCCAGGGCCTGCGCGGGCTCGATGACCGCAAAGCCGTTGGCCGCGCGCGCCACGCTCGCGGCACCGCTGCCCCACGGCGCGAAGTGCACCTGGATGGGTCCGAGACCGGGCTCCGCCGGCAGCCGCATGCTGAGCTGGCGGATCACGTAGTAGGGGTAGTTGTTGCCTGCGCTCTGGAGCTCGACCGTGCTCGGCGTCGGCACATAGACCTGCGCGTCGTAGGAGTCGCCGCGGCGCAGCGGCTTGCCGCTGACCTGGAAGGTCCCCGGCGTCGCCTCGGTGACGCTCTTGCTGGAGCGGTCGACGAGCGTCGTCGTCCCGGCGCCCAGGAACTGACGGCTCTTGAGCCCTTTGACGGTGACGTGGATCGTCTGCGTCCAGTTCGGATGGCGCGGTGCGAACTCCGTGTCCTCCCCGGCCGGCAGCACGCCCGTGTCCTGACGCCACTCACGACCGTCGAAGTCCTCCAGGTTGGCCGTCTTGAGGTACAGATCGCCGCGAGCGCGCACGCGCGCGATCTCGGAGCCGTCGCGCGGCCAGTTCAGCGGCCCGTAGCTGTGGTTCCAGGTGAAGGTGGTGGTCTTGCCACCCTGCAGCGCCTCGGCCAGCGCCTCGTAGTCCACCCACGGTCGTGGCGAGTCCAGGTGCGGGGCCAGGAGGGCAGACCCGAGCACGGCGACGACCCCGATCGTGACCGCGACCGGCGCCTCGCGCCCGCCGAGACGCTCGCCCCAGAGCATCGCGCCGAGCAGCAGCGAGAAGAGGATGCCGTCGAGGTAGGGGTGCGACGGACGGTGCTCGATGATCGCCACCACATAGAGCACACCGAGGCAGAGCGCGGCCGACACCGTCTGCGGCCGCGGCGCGAGCGCGAGGATCGCGCCGGCCAGCAGCAGCAGTCCCCCGCCGCTGATCAGCACTGCGCGCACCCACGGGTCGGTGCCGCGATAGGGCATCCGCAGATCGGGGAGCGTGACGATCGCGTTGCCGAGATTGATGCTCAGCGTATCCCAACGATCAGGACGCAGGTACCAGAGCGGCACCCCCGCCACCAGCAGGATCAGCGCGAGCGCCGCGAGCACGATCGCGGCCAGCGCCGCGCTGCGCCGCACGCGTGCGGTGAGCATCTCCATCGCCGCCGCGGCAACGATGCCGGCCGCGAGGGCGATCAGGAACAGGCCGAGCAGGTCGCCGCCGGCGCCCGGCCGCACGATGCCCGACCAGTGGGCGCCGCCGAAGATCCCGAGTGCGGCGAACGTCGCGAGCCGCAGCGTCCACGCCTCCGAGCGGACCGGCGCGGCGTCGGCGGTGCGTGCCGGTCGTCCTGGAGCGGGAATGGCGGTCATGCGACAGCCGCGCCGCGGCGCGCCTCCGACAGCTCATAGCCCGTGCACCCGGCCACGGTGAACGCCGCGCGGCGCCCGGCGATCGGCGCGGGCACGACGAGCACGCGGCCGCCACCCGGCGCGTGGGCCAGCGCGCGCGGCGGCCGGGTCAGCCTCCGGGCAGCCACGTAGACGATCGGCCCACGGCGGGCGGCGAGACCGGACACCGGCGGCGGCGCACTGCCTTCGACCAGGGCAAGGCGCGCATGCAGATGCGCCCAGCCGACGAGGCCGGGATCCAGCGCGACCGGCCGGCGATCACCGGGGATCAGCAGCGCGCACCCGCCCGCGTGCGCGAGATGGACGGCCAGCGATGCCGCGGCCCGCACCGCCGCGTCCAGCTCCTCCTCGCTCGCCGCCGCCCGCGGATCGAGGACGACGAGCGGCCGCGTGTCGCTGTCGGCGCGCAGCCGACGTTCGAGCAGCTCGCCGCCCTTGGCCAGCGACGGCCAGTACATCCGCGACGCCGAGGTGCCCTCGCGCGCGGGGCGCAGGCCGTCGAGCTCGATCTCGGCCGCCACCGACGAGCGCCTGCCGAGCTGGAGCGATCCGGAGCCCTCACCGCCGGCGCCCGGCGCCCGGACCGGCTCGATCCGCGGGAGGATCAGCACCTCGTCAGTGGCGATCGGCGCGCCGCGCACGACGCGCACCATCAGCCCGAACGGATCGCGCACCGCGACGCGCGGCGGCGCGAGCAGCTTGCGCCCGCGGCGCGCGAAGCGCACGTCGATGCGCACGCGCGTCAGCCGCCGGCCCGTCGCCAGCGGCGCCGGCGAGGGCAGCAGCGGGTCGAGCACGCCACCGGTCGGCAGCGGCCGCGGCGACGTCACGCGGATCTCGACCGGCACCGCCTCCTCCTCCACCGCGCGCCGCAGGCCGACGGTCCGCGTCACGCGAATCCCGCGCGCACCCGCGCTCACCCACGCGGCGGCGCCGAGGGCGACGGCCAGGAACGCGGCGCCGGCGACATACAGCGGCTCGGCGTCAAGCAGCCCGGCGCAGAGCAGCAGCGTCAGGCCGAGGGCGCCGGTGCGGAGGAGCGGACGAGCGGTCTCCTCCATCACCGAGCTCCTACAACGCCGGCGTCGCCGCCAGGGCGTCGGCGACGACCTGCTCCGGGGTGGCGTCCAACGCCTCCGGCGCGAGGACGAGGCGATGCGCGAGCACGACGCGCGCCAGCGCCTGGACATCGTCGGGAAGCGCGTGGTCACGGCCCTGCAGCAGCGCGCGCGCCTTGGCGGCGCGCAACAGCATCAGGCCGGCGCGTGGGCTCGCGCCCAACTCGGTGCGCGCGTCGTCGCGCGTGCGATGCAGCAGCGCCACGACGTAGGCGCGCAGACGGTCTGACGCGACCACGCGCGTGGCGATGTCGATCGCCTCCAGCACGTCCGCGGCGGTTGCCACCGGCTCCATCTTCTCGACGCGGTCGCCCGCCTCGTGGGCGCGGAGCATGTCGACCTCGGCGGCCGGCGTCGGATAGCCGAGCGAGAGGCGCGCCATGAAGCGGTCGACCTGCGCCTCGGGCAGCGGGTAGGTCCCCTCGAACTCGACGGGGTTCTGGGTCGCCAGCACGACGAACGGCCGCGCCAGCTCGTGGGAGTGGACGTCGACGGTGACGCGCCGCTCCTGCATGCACTCCAAGAGGCCCGACTGGGTCTTGGGCGAGGCGCGATTGACCTCGTCGACGAGCACGACGTTGGCGAAGATCGGCCCGGGCCGGAACTCGAAGCGGTCCTCGCGCTGGTTGAAGACGTTGGTGCCGACGACGTCGGCCGGCAGCAGGTCGGCCGTGCACTGCACGCGCTGGAAGCCGAGATCGGTCACGCGGGCGAAGGCACGCGCCAGCGTCGTCTTGCCGACGCCGGGCAGATCCTCGATCAGGACATGGCCCTCAGCGAGGATGCAGACCAGCAGATCCTCCAGCACCTCTTGGCGGACCTCGACGACGTCGTGGACGGCCTCGGCGATCCGCCGTGCGAGCAGCCCGGCGCGGGCGACCTCGGATCCGTCGAGGTGGCCCTCGGTACTCATCTCACGTGCCCGCCTTGGTCTGTACGGCCCGTAGGCGCTCGACGGTGGCGAGGATCGCGCGTGCGATCTCGGCCTTGGTCCCGCGTGGGACCGGCTCGTCGCCGGCGGCAGTGACGAGCGTCACCTCGTTGTCGGTGGCGTCGAAGCCGATGCCGGGCTGGGAGACGTCGTTGACCACCACCGCATCCAACCCCTTGCGGACCAGCTTGTCACGCCCGTACTCGACCGCCCCCGCGCCATGTTCTGCGGCGAAGCCGACAAGCGTCTGGTCGGGGCGGCGGCTGGCGGCGAGTCCGGAGAGCACATCCTCGGTACGTTCGAGCACGAGCTCAAGCTCATCGCGGCCCGTCTTCTTGACCTTGCCCTCGACGGCGCTCGCCGGCCGGAAGTCCGCGACGGCCGCCGCCATGACCAGGACGTCGGTGGCTGGGAACTCGACGATCGCGGCATCGCGCAGCTGGGCGGCCGTCTCGACCTCGACGTAGCGCACGCGCGGATGGTGGGCGAGCGTGACGTTGGCGGCGATGACCGTCACCTCGGCGCCGAGCGCGGCGGCCTCCTCGGCGACGGCGAAGCCCATGCGACCGGAGGAGCGATTGCCGACGTAGCGCACCGCGTCGATCGGCTCGCGCGTGCCACCGGCGGTGACCAGCACCTTGAGGCCGTCCCACGGACGGGCGCCCGCGGGGACCACGGCCTCGAAGGCGGCGACGAGATCGGCGACGTCGGCGAGACGTCCCGTCCCCCACTCGTGCTTGGTCGCCAGCGCGCCGGTCGACGGCTCGATCACCGTCACGCCGCGCTCGCGCAGCAGCGCGAGGTTGGCCTGCGTCGCCGGGTGCTCCCACATGTGGTTGTTCATCGCGGGCGCGACGAGCAGCGGGCAGGATGCGGCGAGCGCCGCGCTGGTCAGCAGGTTGTCGGCCTGGCCGTGCGCGAGCTTGGCGATGGTGTTGGCCGACGCGGGCGCGATCAGGTAGGCGTCGGCGTTGCGAACGAGTTCGAGGTGGCTCGCCGGATCATGCGGCGGTGGCTCCTGATCGGGGAACGCGCCCCGTGCGGGGTCGCGCTCGAACTCGTCGGTCAGGACCGGTGCGCCCGTCAGCGCCGCGAACGAGGCGGCGCCGACGAAGCGTTGCGCGATCGGCGTCTGGATCGTGCGAACGGCATGCCCGGCCTTGGTGGCCAGGCGCACGACCTCGAGCGCCTTGTAGGCGGCGATGCCCCCGCTGACCCCGAGGAGCAGGCGCGCCACGATCCAGTCCTAGCGGTACTGGTACTTGATCTTGCCCGCGGCGACTTCCTCGAGCGCGATCGTGAGGTAGTTCTTGCTGACGGTCTCGACCATCGGCGGCGGGAACTCGTCGAAGGTCCCCTCACCCAAGTTGTGGTAGTACGAGTTGATCTGTCGCGCGCGCTTGGCGGCGACGAGAACCGACGCGTAATTGGAGTCGACGTGGTCGAGCAACTTGTCGATGCGGGGGCTGATCACGGTTCCAGTGTACCCCGCACGATCGCCTCCAGCTGATCCACGGCCGTATCGAGCCGGTCGTTGACCACGACGTGCTTGAACTCGCCCGCCGCCGAGAGCTCCTCACCGGCCACGTTGAGGCGGCGCTCGACCTGCTCGGCAGTGTCGGTGCCGCGCCCGACGAGACGATCGCGCAGCGCGTCGTCGCTCGGTGGGCGGATGAAGATCTGCGTGGCATCGGGCAGCGACTCGCGGACCTGGCGCGCGCCCTGGACCTCGATCTCCAGCAGCACCGGACGACCGCCGGAGGTGTGACGATCGAGCTCCTCGCGCAGCGTGCCGTAGCGACGCCCGGAGTACTCGGCCCACTCGACGAAGTCGCCCGCCTCGATGTGCCGAGCGAACTCCTCGTCGGAGATGAAGTGGTAGTGCTCGCCCTGGGTCTCCCCCGGGCGCGCCTGGCGCGTGGTGGCCGAGACGCTCAGCGCGAGCTCCGGCACGCGCTCGCGCAGCAGGCGGATGAGCGTGCCCTTGCCGACCCCAGAGGGGCCGGTGATCACGAACACGCCTGGCATGGTGCTCGCGCGGGTGCGCGTTACTTGCGGAGCATGCCGACGAGCTCGGCACGCTGACGATCCGACAGGCCGCCGATCGTCTTCGATGGCGAGATCCGGCAGGTCTGCAAGATCTTGTTGGCCTTCACCCGCCCGTACTTCGGGACCGCGAGGAGCATGTCGAAGACCTTGGCGGTCTCGAGGAACTCGGGCGGGTCGAGAAGCAGTTTGTGGATCGACACTCGACCGGCCTTCAGATCGCGCTTCAGCTGCGCGCGACGGGTGCGAATGACGTTGGCCTTTTGAAGGGCGTCCATCCGCTGATTGAGGCTGCGTTCGGGTGCCGCCGTGTGCTTGATGGGCGAGTTGGCGGCCGTCGACATCGGGGCGCCGATACTACACACCAGAGGGCCTCCAGCAAGGTGCGATCGACCAATTCGGCTGGACCTCGACCTGAGGTCGACCCTTCTTCACCCTGCTTGACGGTGCCGATGGGTTTTGCAGGCACTTTCGTGCCCCACCCCATCGGGCGGTCACCAGGCCGACCGCCGTCCGCTCCGGTCTTTGCGGCATTCCATCCGATCGAGTGTGCAATGGCGGCAGAGATCGGCCGCGACCATCAGACGTCCGCGTTCCGACAAGCCACTCAGCGATCGTCCGCAACGCGGTTCGAACCCGCATCACGAAGGTGGCGCGCGAGCCCTCGCTGGACGCGTCGAGGCCAGAGCGGACCGCCGTAGACGAAGGCCGTGTAGGCCTGCACGAGGGTCGCTCCCGCGGCAAGTCGATCGGCCACGTCGCGGGCATCTTCCACGCCGCCGACCGACACAATCACCAACTCGTCGCCGAGCCGCTTGCGCAGCCGCCGCAGCACCGCGAGCGAGCGGTCGGCCAGCGGCGCGCCGGAGAGTCCGCCGGCGCCGGCGGCGGCCACCGCGTCGGCACCGCTGCGCAGGCCTTCGCGCGAGATGGTGGTGTTGGTCGCGACGATCCCGTCCAGGCCGGTGCGCAGCGCAAGGTCGGCGACCGCGTCGACGTCCTCGTCGGCGAGGTCGGGCGCGATCTTGACGAGCAGCGGAACGTTCCGTCCGGCAGCGGCCAGGCCTTCGCGCGTCGCTGCGATCAGCGGCTCCAGCTGCGCCACGGCCTGGAGGTCGCGCAGCCCGGGCGTATTGGGCGAGCTGACGTTGATGACGAGGTAGTCGGCGTGCGGTCCCAGCGTCTGCGCGCCGGCGCGGTAGTCGGCGGCGGCGTCCTCGGCGAGCTTCGTCTTGCCGATGTTCACGCCGACCACGACGCCGGGATCGCGCGCGCGGGCAAGCCGCGCCGCGGCCGCCTGCGCGCCGGCGTTGTTGAAGCCCATGCGGTTGATCAGCGCCCGGTCGGCGGGCAGGCGGAACATCCGCGGGCGCGGGTTGCCCGGCTGGGGCAGCGCCGTGATCGTCCCGATCTCCACGAAGCCGAAGCCGAGCGCCGTGAGCGCGTCGACGTGCGCCGCCTCCTTGTCGAAGCCGGCCGCCAGGCCCAGCGGGCTGGGCAGGTCGAGCCCGAGGGCACGGACCGCCAGCACGGGATCGCGCGGCGCGAGCGCGCGCCGTGCCAGCCGTCGTGCCCAGCGCGGGCCGAGCACGAGGGCCAGCGTCCGGGTACCGAGCCGATGCGCGGTCTCGGCGTCCATGCGCCGCAGGACCAGCCCGAAGAGCAGCCGCCAGATCAGGGGGCGCTCGGATGGGTGGGCGTTGACAGCGCCTCCAGGCGAGCCGCGTGCAGCTCCTGGAGCGAGATCACCTCGGTCACGCCCTGGCGCTCGGAGGAGATCGCGCGCGCGGCGCTCAGCCCGGCGCTCAGCGTCGTCAGGCACGGGATGCCGGCGGCGACCGCCGCGCGGCGGATCTCCCAGCCGTCGGTGCGCGCGCCCGAGCCGGTCGGGGTGTTGACCACCATGTCGACCTCGCCCTCCTCGATCCAGGTGACGACGTTGGGCGTGCCCTCGTTGATCTTGTTGATGACCGTGGCCGGGACGCCCCAGCGCTGGATCGCCTCCGCGGTCCCGCGCGTGGCGACGATCCGGAAGCCGAGGTCATGCAGGATCTGGGCGACCGCGCCGGCCGACGGCTTGTCGGTGTCGGTGACCGTGATGAACGCCGTGCCGCTGCTCGGCAACGCCGACCCAGCCGCCGCCTGGGCCTTGGCGAACGCGCTGGGGAAGTCGCGGGCGACGCCCATCACCTCGCCGGTCGAGCGCATCTCCGGACCGAGGATGGCGTCGGAGCCCTCGAAGCGGTCGAACGGCAGGACCGCCTCCTTGACGCTGACGTGATCGAGCGGCGCGTCCTCGGCGGGCAGGTCGAGGTCGGCGAGCTTCTCGCCGAGCATCAGCCGGCAGGCCATCTTGGCCAGCGGCACGCCGATCGCCTTGGAGACGAACGGCACGGTCCGCGACGCGCGCGGGTTGGCCTCGATCACGTAGAGCTCGCCGGCATGGACGGCGTACTGCACGTTGCAGAGGCCGACGACCCCGAGGCCGAGCGCGATCCCGCGCGTGGCCGCCCGGATCTGGTCGAGCATGTCGGGGCCGAGCGAGTGCGGCGGCAGCACGCAGGCGCTGTCACCGGAGTGGATCCCTGCCTCCTCGACGTGCTGCATGATCCCGCCGACCCACACGGATTCCCCGTCACACAGCGCGTCGACGTCGACCTCGATCGCGTTCTCCAGGAAGCGGTCCAGGAAGATGTCGCGCCCGTCGCGCGCATGGCGCGTGAGGTAGTCGGCGAGGCCGTCGCGGGAGTAGACGATCTCCATCGCGCGACCGCCGAGGACATACGACGGGCGCACGAGCAGCGGGTAGCCGACCGTCTCCCCCGCGTCCAGCGCGCCGTCGATCGATCCGGCCGACGCCCACGGCGGCGCCTTGTAGCCCAGGCGCTCCAGCAGGTCACCGAAGCGGCCGCGCTCTTCCGCCAGGTCGATCGAGTCCACGCTCGTCCCGAGGATGTTGACGCCGGCCTGTTGCAGGCCGTGCGCAAGCTTCAACGGGGTCTGGCCCCCGAACTGGACGATGACGCCGATCGGCTTTTCGATCGCGATGACGCCGAGCACGTCTTCCAGCGTCAGCGGCTCGAAGTACAGGCGGTCCGAGGTGTCGTAGTCGGTGGAGACGGTCTCGGGGTTGCAGTTGATCATCACCGCATCGCGGCCGCTCTCGCGGACCGTCATCGCGGCGTGCACGCAGCAGTAGTCGAACTCGATGCCCTGGCCGATGCGGTTCGGCCCGGCACCGAGGATGACCACCGAGTCGTTGTCGCCGCGGCGGACCTCGTCGGCCGCCTGGCGCTCCCAGCCCGAGTAGAAGTACGGCGTCTCGGCGGCGAACTCCGCCGCGCAGGTGTCGACGGCCTTGTAGGTCCGGACACCGGCGAACGGCGCGTCGGGATCGAGCGCGACCGCTTGCAACTCGCGCAGGAACCACGGGTCGATGAAGGTCTTGGCCCCGATCTCCTCGATCGTGGCCTCCTTGCGGAACGCGGCGAGGATGACGTCGAAGCGATCCGACGCCGGCCGGTCGAGCATCGTCAGCAGGTCGGCGCGCTCCAGCGCGTCGAGCCGCGGCGGGGAGTCCAGCTCCCGCGAGCGCATGGCCTTCAGGAACGCCTGGGAGAACGTGCGGCCGATCGCCATCGCCTCGCCGACGGACTTCATGTGCGTCGACAGCTCGGCGTTGGCGCCGCTGAACTTCTCGAAGGCAAAGCGCGGCCACTTGACGACGACGTAGTCGATCGTCGGCTCGAAGCTCGCCGGCGTGACCCGCGTGATGTCGTTGGGGATCTCCTCGAGCGAGTACCCGACGGCCAGCCGCGCGGCGATCTTGGCGATCGGGAAGCCGGTGGCCTTGGAGGCCAGCGCCGAGGACCGCGACACACGCGGGTTCATCTCGATGACGAGGATCTCCTCGGTGCTCGGGTTGACCGCGAACTGCACGTTGGAGCCGCCGGTCTCGACGCCGACCGCGCGGATGCAGGCCATCGCCTGGTCGCGCAGCTTGTTGTAGAGGCGGTCGGTCAGCGTCTGCTGCGGGGCGACGGTGACGCTGTCGCCGGTGTGCACGCCCATCGGGTCGAGGTTCTCGATCGAGCAGACGATCACCACGTTGTCGTTGTGGTCGCGCATGACCTCCAGCTCGAACTCGCCCCAGCCGATCACCGACTGGTCGATCAGCACCTGCGTGATCGGGGACGCGGCCAGGCCGCGCGAGACGATCGTGCGGTACTCCTCCTCGGTGCGGGCGATGCCGCCGCCGCGACCGCCGAGCGTGAAGGCCGGGCGCACGATCGCGGGCAGGCCGATGCGCTCGCGCGCCGCCTCGGCCTCCTCGATCGTCGTCGCGATCGCGTTGGCCGGCATCTTCAGCCCGACCTTGGCCATCGCCTGCTGGAAGAGCTCCCGATCCTCGGCGGTGTTGATCGCGTCGTAGTTGGCCCCGATCAGCTCGACGCCGAACCTCTCCAGCGTGCCGTCCTCGTGCAGCGCCTTGGCGAGGTTGAGCGCGGTCTGGCCGCCGAGCGTCGGCAGCAGCGCGTCGGGGCGCTCCTTCTCGATGACCTGGGCGACCGGGCCGGGCAGCAGCGGCTCGACGTAGGTCGCGTCGGCGAACTCCGGGTCGGTCATGATCGTCGCCGGGTTGGAGTTGACCAGGACGATCTCGTAGCCCTCCTCGCGCAGGACCTTGCAGGCCTGCACGCCGGAGTAGTCGAACTCGGCGGCTTGGCCGATGACGATCGGGCCCGAGCCGAGGATCAGGATCTTGTGGATGTCGTTGCGGCGAGGCATCTAGGCGGCGCTCCAGACGGCGTTCAGGAAGCGGTCGAACTGGTAGAGCGCATCGTTGGGACCGGGGCCGGCCTCGGGGTGGTACTGGACCGTCGCGCCGTTGACCTCCAACAACTCGAGACCCTCGACCGTGCGGTCATAGAGGTTGACGTGGGTGAGCGCGGCCTCGCCGAAGTCGGTCTGCCAGCGCACCGGCTCGTCGGCCTCGACGCGGCCGGTGCCGTCCGGCGCCTTGACCGCGAAGCCGTGGTTCTGAGCGGTGATCTCGATCTTGCCCGTCCGCAGGTCCTTGACCGGGTGGTTGCCGCCGCGATGGCCGAAGGGCAACTTGTAGGTCTCCAGGCCGACGGCCTGGCAGAGCAGCTGGTGGCCGAGGCAGATGCCCCAGACCGGGCGCTTGCCGACGAGGTCGCGGACCGTGTCGACGACGTAGCCGAGCGCCGCGGGGTCGCCGGGGCCGTTGGCGAGGAAGAACGCGTCGGCGTCGGTGGCCAGCAGCTCGTCGGCGGTGACGGTGCAGGGGTGCAGCGTGACCTCCGCTCCGCGCTCGACGAGGTTGCGCACGATCGAGGACTTGATCCCCGTGTCGATCGCATGGATCTTGGTCGCCCCGCCGAAGCCGACGGTGTGGGCCTGCTTGGGCGTCACGACGCGCGCGAAGTCGGCGCCGACCATCGAGGGCTCGGCGGCGATCAGCTCGCGCGCCTCGCTCTCCGAGATATCTCCGGTGAAGACGCCGCCGCGCATCGCGCCCGCGTCGCGGATGTGGCGGACCAGCGCGCGGGTGTCGACGCCGGTGATCGCCGGGATGCCGCAGTCGATCAGCCAGTCCAGCCAGCCGCGCTCGGCCTCCGGCGCGTCCTCGCGGTTGACGGCCTCGCGCATGATCGCCGCGCGCGCCCAGACGGCCTCGGACTCCATCGCCGATTGCGAGACGCCGTAGTTGCCGATGTGCGGGTAGGTGAAGGTGATGAGCTGGCCGGCGAAGCTCGGGTCGGTCATCGACTCCTGGTAGCCGGACATGCCGGTGGTGAAGACGACCTCGCCGGTGGCGTGGGTGGGTGGGGACGACTTCCCGACGGAGTCGCCGTCGAAACGCGTGCCGTCTTCGAGCAACACATAGGCATTGGACTGCTGCATCTAGATGATCACCTTCTGGACGGCCTTGAACTCGGGGGTGCCGGCGCGCTCGCAGAGCTCCAGCAGCGCGGCTTCGACGGTGGTCATGGTCGCGCCGGCGCGGTCGAGGCGGGTCAGCCCCACCTCGCGGTCGTGGGCGTGGCGCGAGCCGACGGCGTCGGTGACGACCTGCACGGAGACACCGCGGTCCAGCAGGTCCAGCGCGGTCTGCATCACGCAGACGTGGGCCTCGATGCCGCAGAGCAGCACCTGGTTGCGGCCCGCGAGGTTGAAGCCGTCGGCGCGCACCGCGCTGAAGACCGACTTCTCGACGAGCGTCGCGTCGTCGGGCAGCCCGACCTCAGCGGCGGTGTGCTGCAGGCCCTTGGGGTACTGCTCGGTCGCGATGATCGGGACGTCGAGGATCTTCGCGCCCTCGACGAGGCGACCGGCCGCCGCGGCGACGTCGGCGAAGCTGTCGTAGGAGCGGAAGCCGTCCTGGATGTCGACGACGACCAGCGCCGAGCGGCGACGGTCATAGAGCCGGGTCGAGTTGCTCTGGGCACTCATCGTTATCGGACCACTTCCAGTTGGCGGGCGCGGAACGCGAGCGTCCCGGCCGCGATGGTCAGCAGCACCTTGCCGCGCAGGGTCTGCCCGTCGAAGCAGCAGTTGGCCGAGCGTGACTCGTAGCCGCCGTCCCCCACCACCCACTCGCGTTCGAGATCGACGAGCGTGAGGTTGGCCGGCGCACCGGGAGCGATTCCCGGCGTCGGCAGGTCGAACAGCGCGGCGCCGTCGGTCAGGCGGCGGAGCAGCAGCTCCAGCGTCAGCACGCCGGGCAGGACCAAGTTGGTGTAGATCGCCGCGAACGAGGTCTCCAGCCCGGTGGTCCCCATCGGCGCCTGCTCGAACGGGACCTCCTTCTCGTCGCGCGCGTGGGGCGCGTGGTCGGTCGCGATGCAGTCGATCACGCCGGACTTCAGCCCCGCGATCAGCGCCTGGCGATCCTCCTCGGTGCGCAGCGGCGGGTTCATCTTCATCCGCGTGTCGAGCGTGCGCACCGCCTCGTGGGTGAGGCAGAGGTGGTGCGGCGAGGCCTCGCCGGTGATCTGGACCCCGCGCTCCTTGGCGTCGGCGAGCGCCTGGACGGACTCGCGCGCGCTGAGGTGCTGGATGTGGATCCGGCCGCCCTCGTACTCGGCGATCAGCGCGTCGCGCGCGACCATCGTGGACTCGCTGATCGACGGGATGCCGGTGACGCCGAGCTGCGCGCTGACGTCGCCCTCGTGCATCGCGCCCTTGCCGCTCAGCGTCGGGTCCTCCTCGTGCAGCGCGATGACGCCGCCGCAGAGGCGCTGGTACTGCAAGGCCTTGCGCAGCATGCCCGCGCTGACGACCGGGCGGCCGTCGTCGGTGAAGCCCGCGGCGCCCTCCTCGCGCAGCTCGGCCATCTCGGTCAGCTCGGTGCCGTTCATGCCGCGGGTGACGGCGGGCAGGAAGCCGACGGGGATGCGCGCGTCGCGGGCGGCGGCGTCGCGGACCGAGCGCAGCAGCGGGCCGGAGTCGAGCACCGGGTCGGTGTTGGGCATCGCCAGCAGCGCGCAGAAGCCGCCGGCGGCGCCGGAGCGCGTCCCGGTTTCGAGGTCTTCCTTGTGCTCCTGGCCGGGGGTGCGCAGGTGGACGTGGGGGTCGACGAAGGCCGGAAAGAGATGGCGTCCTTGTGCCTCCACCGTCTCTGCCTTGTCGGGGGCGGTGACGCTGCCCGCCGGTCCGATCTCCGCGATCTCACCGTCGCGCACGAGCACGTCGCGGACCTCGTCGATCCCGGCGCGCGGGTCGATGACGTGCGCCTCACGGATCAGGACGTCGACCGACGGTGCGGAGTTGTGCACCAACAACGGGGCGGCCATCAGGCGGGGACTCCTTCGGGGGTCCGTGTCGTGCTCGGCACATGGGCGAGCACCTCGTAGAGGACGGCCATCCGGACGACGACGCCGGCCGCGACCTGGGCGGTGATGACGGCCTGGGGCGAGTCGACGACCTCGGCGCTCAGCTCGACTCCGCGGTTGACGGGGCCCGGGTGCATCAGCACCTGCTTGGGCCCGAGGCGGCGGCCGTTGACCTGGTACCAGTGGGCGTACTCGCGGATCGACGGGATCCAGCTCTCGTCCATGCGCTCGTTCTGCATCCGCAGCGCGTAGACGACGTCGGCCTGGCCGAGGTCGTCGAGCGTGTAGCGGACCTCACAGCCCATCGTCTCGATCCCGCGCGGGATCAGCGTCGGCGGGCCGGCGAGCGTGACCTTGGCCCCCATCTTCTGGAAGGCCATGATGTCGCTGCGCGCGACGCGGCTGTGCAGGACGTCGCCGACGATCCAGATGTTGAGGCCGTCGAGACCACCGAGCCGCTGGCGCAGCGTGTGCACGTCGAGCAGCGCCTGGGTCGGGTGCTCGTGCTTGCCGTCGCCGGCGTTGATGATCGAGGCGGGCGTCCAGCCGGAGACCAGCTCGGCGGCGCCGGCCCACGGCGTGCGGATGACGATCGCGTCGGGCTTGTGGGCGCCGAGGGTCAAGACGGTGTCCTTGAGCGACTCGCCCTTCTCGACGCTGGAGCCCGACGCGCTGAAGTTCACGACGTCGGCGCTGAGGCGCTTGGCCGCCAGCTCGAAGGAGCTGCGCGTGCGGGTCGAGGCCTCGTAGAAGAGGTTCAGGACCGTGCGGCCGCGGAGCGCAGGAACCTTCTTGATCTCGCGATCGGCGACCTCGGAGAACGAGGCGGCGCGATCGCAGATGCGCTCGATGTCGGCACGGTCGAGGTGCTCGATGGAGAGGAGATGCTTCATGCCGCGACCTCCGAGAGCTCGGTGATCCGGACCTCGTCGACGTCGTCGAGCTCCTCGACGTGCACATTGACGCGCTCGTTGCGCGAGGTCGGCAGGTTCTTGCCGACGTAGTCGGGGCGGATCGGCAGCTCGCGATGGCCGCGGTCGGCGAGCACGGCGAGCTGGACCTTGGCGGGCCGCCCGTAGCTGAACAGCGCCTCGATGGCGCTGCGCACGGTGCGACCGGTGAAGAGGACATCGTCGACCAGGACGATCGTGCGGCCGTCGAGCTCGAAGTCGATGTGGCTGGCGTGCACGGTGGGCTGCTCGGCGCGACGGCCGACGTCGTCCCGGTAGAAGGCGATGTCGAGATCCCCGATCGGGACCTCGCGCTCCAGCAGGTCGACGAGCAGCGCGTGGATGCGGCGGGCGAGGATCGCGCCACGGCGGTGGATGCCGACGATCGCCAGTTGCCCGGGCTCGTCGTTGCGCTCCACGATCTCGTGGGCGATCCGGACGAGGGTGCGACGCATGTCGTCCTCGTCGAGGACGACCTTCTCATGGTCCATCGGGTGTTCCGTTCCTTCCTGGCCTCACGGGACCGGGTTAAAGGAGCTGGGTGCTGCACGCAAACCTAGCGGACCATCCGGGCGTATGGTCGTGTCATGAGCGACCCAGCCGAAGACGATCGCGCCTTCAAAGCCCGGACGCGGGCGATGTGGGCGACCGGTGACTTTCCGCGCGTGGCGCGCGAGACGATCAAGGACGTCGGCCCCACGCTGGTGGCCGCCGCGGACGTGCGATCCGGTCAGCGCGTGCTGGACGTGGCGGCCGGCTCGGGCGCGACATCGATCCCGGCGGCGTTGGCGGGTGGCGATGTCGTCGCCTCGGATCTGACGCCGGAGCTGCTGGCCGCCGGCGAGGCGGCGGCGCGCGAGCAGGGCGTCGAGCTGGAATGGGTCGAGGCCGATGCCGAGGCGCTGCCGTTCGAGGACGCGTCGTTCGACATCGTCCTGTCGTCGTTCGGCGCCATGTTCGCGCCGCGCCACCAGGTGGTCGCCGACGAGCTGCTGCGGGTGACGCGCCCGGGCGGCACGATCGCGATGGCCAACTGGACCCCGGAAGGCTGGGTCGGCCAGTTCTTCCTGACGATGCTGCCGTTCATGCCCCCGCCACCGCCCGGCGCGCTGCCACCGCCCGCGTGGGGCGTCGAGGACCACGTGCGCTCGCTCTTCGGCGACGGCGTGCGCGAGCTGACGTTCACGCGGCAGATCCAGGAGGTCGATCACTTCGCCACGCCGGAGGCGCTCATCGACTATTACCGCGAGAACTTCGGACCGACGATCATGGCCTACAAGTCGCTGGTCGATGACCCGGAGCGGACCGCCGGGTTGGACGCGGCGCTGCTGGACTTCGCGACGCGCATGAACCTCGCCGGCCCCGGCGAGCCGGCGCGCTACGAGTTCGAGTACGCCGTGGTGGTCGCCCGGCGGGCCTGAGCGCTCACGCGTCGAGCGTCGCTTCGATGCCGCGGACGTCGCCGTCCTCGTCGATGAGGACGGCGACATCGGTGAAGCCGAGGCGGGCGAGGTCGTCGTGCAGACGCTCGGGCTGACCGGCGCCGAGCTCGAGCAGCAGCGCGCCGCCGGGGCGCAGGAAGCGTCGGGCGCCGGCGATGGCGCGGCGCAGGTGGGTCGTGCCGTCGTCGCCGCCGTCGTAGGAGAGCGCGGTCTCGAAGGTGAAGGTGTCGCGCTGGAGCAGGCCGAGCTCGGGGGTCGGGACGTAGGGCACGACGCCGACGATGACGTCGGCCTGCCCTTCGAGCGTGCGCGGGAGCGGGTCGAGGAGGTCGCCTTCGAACACCTCGATGGCGTTCGCCCGCGCGCAGGCGACCGCGCGCTCGTCGACCTCGGTTGCCACGACATGGGCGTCCGGACGGTGGCCGCGGAGCACGGCGGCGATGGCACCGCTGCCGGTGCAGAGGTCGACCGCGGTGCCGCGTTCCGGGAGCCGCTCGGCAGCACGCAGCGCGAGCTGCTCGCTCTGCCAGCGCGGGACGTAGACACCGTGGTCGACCTGGACCTCGACGCCGCAGAACGTGATGCTCCCGGTGATCCAGGCCAACGGCTCCCCGGTGAACCGCCGCGCCAGCAGCGCTTGCAGTCGCTCGCCATCGCCCGCCGCGCAAGCCAGCAGCTCGTCGGCCTCCTCGTCTGCGGCGACGAAGCCTCCGGCCTCCAGGCGTTTTACGAGCGCGAGCCGGTCCGGGCTGCCACGTTTATTCCATCTGTTCCGAGCGGCGCCGTGGGTGCGGTCTTCCGGCACGGTTGGGGCCTAAGCGGCCGGTCCGTGCGCGGGCGCAGGCTCGACCGGCGGCGCGGGCCGGTTGGGGTCCCAGCGGTGCAGCTCCGGCGGCCCCTTCTCGGGAAACGGGACGTCGATGAGGTCGAAGTCACGCGGGACCTCGGTGCGCGGGAAGATCGCCCGCGCCTCGTCGCGGATCTCGCCGCCCGCGTAGCGCGTGGAGACATGCGTGAGCGCGAGCAGTCCGACGCCCGCCTCGGCGGCCAGCTCGGCCGCCTGGCGCGCGGTCGTGTGGCCGGTCTCCAGCGCGCGATCGCGCTCCTCGGAGGTGAAGGTCGCCTCGTGGACGAGCACGTCGGCGCCATCGGCGGCCACCCGCACCATGTCGCACGGCGACGTGTCGCCCGAGAACACCAACTTGCGCCCGCGCCGCGTCTCCCCCACGACCTGCTCGGGTGCGACGCCGTTGACCGTCTCGCCGCGCTGCAGCCGACCGAAGTCCGGACCGGGCGCGACGCCGAGCTTGGCCGCGAGCTCCGCATCGAAGCGACCGGGCCGGTCCTCCTCGATCAACGCGTATCCGTACGCCTCGCCGCGATGGCGGACCCGCAGCGCGTGGATCTCATAGCCGTCGAACTCGACGATCGCGTCGGGTTCCAGGTCGACCACGCGGAATCGGTACTTCAACCGACCGAAGACCGTTCGCTGGACCGTGTCGAGCAGTGCCTTGGTGCCGGGCGGACCGAAGACCGTCAGCGGCGCCGTGCGGTCACGAAGGTCGAAGGACTTCAACATGCCCGGCAGGCCGAGCCAGTGGTCGGTGTGGAGGTGCGTCAGGAAGACCTCGGTGAGATCCGGCAGCCCGACGCTGCGGATCAACTGCCGCTGGGTCCCCTCACCGCAGTCGATGAGCACCTTGTCGGCGCCGCGACGGATCAACGTCGCGGGCAGGCCGCGGCGGGCGGTGGGCACGGAGCCGGCGGTGCCGGCGAAGAAAATAGAGAGGTCCATCAGACGCGTGTGGAGGCTACCGCCGGGGGTAGGGTCGACCCATGCTCAAGGATTTCCGACAGTTCCTGTTACGCGGAAACCTCGTCGATCTGGCCATCGCGGTGGTCATCGGCGCGGCCTTCGGCGCGGTCGTCGCGGCACTGGTCGCCGACATCATCACGCCGCTCATCGCCGCGATCGGCGGGCAGCCCGACTTCAGCGGGCTGGACTTCACCATCAACAAGAGCCGCTTTGCCTATGGGCACTTCCTCAACGCGGTGTTGACGTTCGTGATCATCGCGGCGGTCGTCTTCTTCTTCGTGGTCAAGCCGGTGAATGCGTTGCTGGAACGGATGCAGACGTCGGAGCCGGTGGACGAAGAGACGCGCGAGTGCCCGGCATGTTTAAGCCAGATTCCTTACGCGGCGCGGCGGTGTGCGTTCTGCACCGAGGAGGTCGGGGCGGCGCCGATGCCGGCCTAGGGACGGTCGTGGTGCGGGGCGTGGTTGGTTGGGTCGGCGCTCCGTGACGATCGCCACCACGCTCCTGTGGTCTGGGGCGTTGAATGAGCGTGCTGTTGCGTGGTCGGCGCCCATTTGTGTGGGCATCGAACGGGCGTCGCGCGGATGGCGACATCACGGATCACCGCCTCCCGAAGCGCTCGCGCCGCCCACGAGTCGCCGCGCGCTTGTGTCGGAACTGCGACGGTGCGTTCGCGACCCGTTGCGGCTTCGCCACGTGTGCAGCAGGTCTGGCCCGTTGCGGACGCTGCTCGGAGATCCGGGTCACCTTGAGCACAATTGACGTGCTCGAACCGCCCCGGACCCAGCGCCGGGCGTCCGGCGCGGTTTCGACGTCCATGTGACGTTCAAACCGACCCGGACTGTGCCGTGGAAGCCGAACGCCGAGGTGGGCCTGTTGAGCGCGACATGCCAGCGCCAGACAGGCCCACCTCCCGACCGTCATCCACTCACAAAGCGAATCGCCGGCCCGAACGCAAGCGGACGACAAGCCAACGCCAAGCGTCACCGACCCCGCTCACTCCCCTCGGTGACGACGGACCACGCACGCACCCCGACCAACGCCTGAGCGGAACGCCCAAACGAACGCGCCACCCAAGCGCGCGCAACACACCACGCCCGCCCCACGACCAACGCCCCACGACGACAGTCTTGGGCGGTCCGCTACCCGACCACCCCAGACGTGACAGGCCCAACCATCACGCTCGGAGCAGAGTTGTTAATGGTGTCGAGCCGTAACGAAACTGCAACGGCTCTGACGACTCTGGCTGACTAACCAATTCCGTCCGCCCCGCCGAATAGGCTTCGCCTCACATCCAAATCAAGAGCCCCCGCGACCGTTGGCGCGGCCCGGGGGCGTGACCCAAGGAGCTGTTATCTCCATGAGTGCCCCGCAGGGTAGCTACGGCTGCCGTATCACCGTCACCACCTCAGACGCCGACGTGCTGCGGCAAGAGGCCAAGAAGGTGTTGATGTTCAACCACGAGGAGTTCGAGGACTTTCTCGACTACGTCCCCGTCAAGCAGCTCGCGCTCGCCGACATCTTCCGTGACGCGACCGCCGTCATCGATGCCGTCGGATGGGACCCTCGTATCAACCCACCACGCGAGACCTTCAAGGTCCCGCTCACTCGCGGCCACGTTGAGCAGCTCCACAAGCAGCGTGCCGATCTGCTCGACCACAACCTCGATCTCATCAGCGACATTGGCGCCGACCGAGAGTTCAACGCCATCATCACCAGCGAGATCCACAAGAACCGTCGCAGCGTCGAAGCACTGAACCGGGTCTTCGACGCCTTCACCAACACGATCACCAACTAGCCGATCGGGCTTCCGGGCGAGCGGCGGGTTCGATCCGCCGCCCGCTCCGCAGCACCGCCGCGGACCGAGCATCCAACCCCACCGGGGCTTCCCGTGCGGGACCTCCGCTGCCGCCGCTCAGGCGAGCCCGGCGCACCAACCGCCGAAGAGGATTCCGGCCACGGCGAGCGCCGGCATGCCGAGGGGTGGCCTGCGCCGGCATGCCGAGGGTGGCCTGCGTGCGGGCGCGATCGCGATGTCGGCTAGGCCCTGGCAATTGAGCGAGAACGAACGTGACCATTCGCCGCTAGTGTCCCGATTCGTTAATTTGTGTGCAGTAGCGGGTGATGGATTCGAGGATCTGGTCGGCGGTCTTGGTCCAGACGTAGGGCTTGGGGTTCTCGTTCCAGGTGGCCATCCATGCCTTGATGTCGGTGTTGAGCGCGTGGGTGGAGCGATGCGCGCCACGCCGCAGCTTCTTGGTCGTCAGCTCAGCGAACCAGCGCTCGACGAGGTTCAGCCACGAGCTGCTGGTCGGGGTGAAGTGCAAGACGAACCTGGGGTGGGTCAACAACCACTTCCTGATCGCCGGCGTCTTGTGGGTGGAGCTGTTGTCGAGGATGAGATGGACGTCGAGATCGGCCGGGACCTCACGGTCGAGGGTCTGCAGGAACTTCTTGAACTCGATCGCGCGATGACGGGCGTGCAGCCGGCCGATGACCTTGCCGGTGCTGAGATCCAACGCCGCGTAAAGGCTCGAGGTGCCGTGGCGCTTGTAGTCGTGGGTGGCGCGCTCGGGGATCCCGGGGGCCATCGGCAGGATCGGCTGGGTGCGGTCCAGAGCCTGGATCTGGGACTTCTCATCCACACACAGCACGACCGCGCGCTCGGGCGGGTTGAGATAGAGGCCGACCACGTCTCTGACCTTGGCCACGAACTGCGGGTCCTTTGACAGCTTGAAGGTCTCGGCCCGATGGGGCTGCAGCCCGAACGCCCGCCAGATCCTGTGCACCGCCGACTGCGTCAACCCGACCTCGTTGGCCATCGAGCGCGTCGACCAGTGCGTCGCGTCCCTCGGGGCGCTCTCCAACGTCTTGGTGATCACGGCGTCGACCTGAGAGTCGGTGACCGTTCGCGGCCGGCCCGGCCGCGGCTCGTCGACCAGCCCGTCCAGACGCTCAGCAGCAAACCGCCGACGCCACTTCGAGACCGTGTTGCGATGGACCCCGAGACGATCGGCGACCTGCCCATTGCTCAACCCGTCGCCGGCCAGCAACACGATCCGCGAGCGCTGCGCCAGCGCGTTGGCCGTGGTCTGGCGCCGCGACCACGACTCCAACTGCTCACGCTCAGCATCCGAAAGCTCTAATGACACAACCGAGAACGATGGCATGCCACAACCATGCCCGCCAGCACACGAATTAACGCATCACGACACTAGCCCCGTCAGGTGCCGTAGTACAGATACGGCGCAGTAGGACCGTCGACCGTGTACGTGAGGTCCGTCACGGTCGAGCCGGAGCCCGGGGCGCCGAAAGTCGTAGTGCCGTCGGGCACCCCGGCGCAACCGGGCCCCTTCTTGAGGATCCGGTTCAAGAAAACAGGAATCACGATCGGCGCCAGGAACTTGCCCACCTTCAGCACTGTGGAGAAGAGGGGGTTCGGGTTCTCCACAGTCAGGGGCCACGTCTCATGGAGAGTGCTGCAGACCGTCGCACCGATACTGAGGTCACAGTGCACAGTCGCAGTCACAATGCTGTGACCGCCTCCAGCCGTCGCCAACGTCGTTCCGCCGCTGTAGCTTTGGGCGCTGAGAGTTCCCGAACCGCACGACATGGCATAGCCCGCTGCCCCAGACACGGTGCAGCCGCTGAACGCGGGCGTCAGCGTGCCGGCGTTCGTCCACGGGAGAGACGGCGAAGTGGGACCGTTCAAAGTTCCAGACAGGCTCGAGGTCGAGCACGCGACGAGAACGACTCCAGTCGCAGAGTGGATAACCCACCTTGACGCACCGGCGTTAGTGGCTGAGAACGCCTTCGGCCCGTTGGTGTGCCACGCATTGACCGCACTCGCCGGTGGTGCATACGCACCTCCGCCGATGACCGCGACGAGGAGCAGCAGCGATGTCCTCATGATGGTCAACATCAGCATTCCTCCTCCAGACGACGGAACACGCCCGCTGTATGTCGGCCGGACCCACGCTCGACACTGATCCAGTGAACAACGCTGACCGCAGCAACGCCAGAGCCGGCCGGCTCTGCATGCGAAGTTGGCGCGCGTTGTCGGGGACGACCCAGCTACGCCACGAGCTGCACGCTCGGCCGTTGGCGGCCGGTCTCCTCGGCGCGCTTGAGCGCGAGCTGGAGGAAGGCCTTGGCGGCGGGCGGCTGGCGGCGGGCGGCACGCCAGACCAGCGCCGTCGGCCAGGTGAGCAGCTCCGGGCCGACGGGCCGGAAGGTGATCGCCGGTCCGGGCTCGGCGGCGATCGAGCGTGGGAGGACGGCGACGCCGAGGCCCTTGCTCACGAGCGCGCGGACGGCACCCATCTCGGTGCAGATGAAGGCGTTGCGCGGGGCCAGCCCGAGCTTGGCCATCGCCTTCTCCAGGCGCAGGCGCAGCGCGGAGTTCTCGCGGTATGTCACGAGGTCCTCGGCGGCCAGCTGCTCGTAGGTGATGTGGTCGCAGGCGACCAGCGCGTGGTCGACGGGCAAGGCCACCACGAACTCCTCCTCGAAGACGAGGCTCGCGGCGAAGTCCTCGCCCAGCGCGTCGGGGTCGACGGCCGTGAAGGCCGCGTCGAGCTCGTCGGTGCGCAGCCGCTCGAGCAGCTCGTCCTGTGTGCGCTCGACCATGTGGATCGCGACGCCGGGATGGCGCGTGTGGAAGTCGGCGATGACGTCGGCGAGGTCGTACAGCCCTGTCGGGTACATGCCCCCGAGCTTCAACTCGCCGCGCAACAGGCCGCTCAGCTCCTCCAGCTCGTTCTGCAGCCCCTCGACCTCGTGCAGCACGCGATGGGCGTAGTCGAGGACGAGCCGGCCCTCGGCGGTCAGCTCCACCGAGCGGCTGGAGCGCGTGAAGACCTGGATGCCGAGCTCGTTCTCCAGCCGGCGGATCTGCTGGGAGATCGCCGACTGGGCGAGGTGGAGCTCCTCCCCGGCCTTCGTGAACGAGCCGGTCCGGGCGACGGCGGCGATGGTGCGCAGATGACGGAGCTCCATGCCGACGATCGTCCCACGGCATCGTCGATCTGTCGAAGTCGCGTTTGCAACAGCATCGATCACGCAAGGTGATGGATGGCCTGCGCGCAGGTCTGCCAGGCTGCAGGCGAGACCCATGGACGTCACGCTCGAACCCGTCACGCATCGCCTACGCACCCCACTGCGGACCGCCTACGGCGACGTGCACGAGCGCGGCGTCTATCTCCTCTCGCTCACCGGCCCCGACGGCATCACCGGCCACGGCGAGGCCGCGCCGCTGGAGGCCTACGACGGCGTGCCGTTCGACATCGTCGGCCAGGCGCTGGAGCGCTACGCCGAGGTGCTCTCCCACGACCACGGCCGCACCGGCCCGGCGCTCCTGGACGCCTGTCGCGAGGTCGCCGACCTCCCCCAGGCATTGGCGGCCGTCGACCTCGCGCTCTGGGACGCGGCCGGCCAACGCGCGGGCAAGCCGATCTCCGCGCTGCTGACCGACGGGCCCCTTGATCACGTCCCGGTCAACGCGACGATCGGCGCGACCGATCGCGCAGGCGCCGCCGAAGCCGCCGCCAACGCCGCGGAGCTGGGCTTCGCGTGCGTCAAGGTGAAGGTCGGCGTCGGGGACGACGCGGCGCGCATCGCCGCGGTGCGACGCGCGGTCGGCGACCAGGTCGCGATCCGGATCGACGCCAACGGCGCGTGGACCGTCGAGGAGGCGATCGCCACGATCGACGTGCTGGCCCGCGCCGGTCTAGAGCTGGTCGAGGAGCCGGTCTCCGGGATCGAGGCGCTGCGCGAGGTGCGCGAGCGCGTGCCGGTCCGTGTCGCGATGGATGAGACGGTTGCCGAACACGGAGCGATCGCCTCGGGTGCCGCGGACGCGGTCTGCCTGAAGATCTCACGCGCGGGCGGCATCTCGGCGCTGCTCGCCCAGGCGACGCTCGTGCGCGCGACCGGATCGGAGGTCTACCTCGCCTCGACGATCGACGGCCCGCTCGGGATCGCGGCCGCGGCGCACTGCGCGGCGGCGCTGCGGGTCGAGCTGCCGTGCGGCCTGGCGACGCTCGGGCTGCTGGACGGCCACGACGTGGACGACGGGCAGCTCGCCGTGCGCAACGGGCGGCTGCGCGTGCCGTCCGGTCCGGGGCTGCTCGGCAGCTAGTTGTCGTCCTTGACCTTGGCCAGCGCGAGGCGCCAGCGCAGGACGCGACGGGCGCCGGCGTCGAGCCGGGTCCGGGTGAGCGCGCCGCTGCGCACCGCACGCTCGAGGCCCGCCGCCGCACGGGCGCCCGTCTTGTAGTCCTTGGCGAAGAGCGGCAGGTCGACACCGGCCTTCATGGTGAAGTAGGCCAGTTGCGCGGGCGAGCCGTACTTCGCGACCGCGGGCGTTTGGAGGTCGTCGGTGATCGTGACGCCCGTGAACTTCAGGCGGCCACGCAGCTCGTCGCCGACCCAGCGCGTCGAGAAGGCGGCGGGCCGCGGATCGACGCGCGGGTAGACGGCGGTGGAGAGCATCACCGCGCGGGTCTCGATCTTCGCGTATGGCCGAAGGTCGACGGCGCGCAGCTCGGAGAGCGAGAGGTCGATGCGCGCGACGCCGTTGTCGGTGTTGATCGACGCGGCGCCAAAGCCGGGGAAGTGCTTGAGGACGGGCTCGACGCCGGCGGCGCGCAGGCCGTCGGCGAACGCGCCGGCCTTGGCGATCACGCCGGACGCGTCGTCGTCGTAGGTCCGACCCTCGTTGGCCAGCGCGCTGTCGGCACGGCCGACGTCGACCACCGGCGCGAGGTCGACGGTGACGCCCGCGCTGCGCAAGAGCCGCCCGGCGGCACGCCCGTTGGCCCGGGCGGCGGCACTGCTCGACGTGGCGGCGGCGCCCTGGGCGGGTGGGCCGGGAAGGCGCCGGACGTCTCCGCCCTCCTGATCGACCATGACCAGCAGCGGCGCGTTGAGGGCGGCAGGACGCTTGATGCGCTGCAGCTCGGCGATCTGCGCGCGAATGGCACCCACGCCGCGGATGTTGCGCGAGAACAGGACGACGCCGGCCGCCTCGCCGCGCGCGATCCGTCGCCGCAACGCGGCCGGCGGGTGAGCGCCGCCGTAGGCGAAGACCATGCGCTGGCCGATGGCCTGACGAAGCGTCAGTCGCGGCGCTGCGGTCTTCTGCCCGCTGCCGATCTCGATCAGCGACTGGTTCTGCTGATGGCCCTGGTGCTCGACGGCATCGTCGCCTCCCCCGCACCCACCGGCCAGGGCTCCGAGCGATGCGGCGACGGTGAGGGCGACGAGCGGCTTCATGGGTTCTGGATGATCGCCGCAAGCTCGTCCGGCGCCTCGCGCGGGAGGCCGTGGCCCGCGCCGTCGATCGTGTGGACGTCGGCCTGTGGCAGGAGCTGCGCGAAGCGCTCAGCGTAGTCGATGAACTTGGTGTCGCGACCGCCGACGACGATCGTGACGGGCATCTGCAGCGTGCCGATCCGGTCCCAGAGCGGGGCCATCGGGCCACCGCCGATCGTGCGCAGGACCTCCGCCAGCGCCATCGGGTCGTTGCGCAAGAGATCCTCCCGCCACCAGCGCGACGCCTCCGGAGGTGTCGCCTCGAAGAGCGGATTGGCCATCCAGCGATCGGCGAACTCCTCGATGCTCATCCGCGTCAGCTCGTCGGCGAGGCGCTCGTCCTCGGCCACACGGGCCGCGCGGGCGGCGTCATCGGCGATCCCGCCGCTGGTCGAGACGAGAATCAGCCGCGTGACGCGCTCGGGCGCCGCAAGCGCGACCTGTTGGGCCACACGACCGCCGAGCGAGTAGCCGCAGAGCACGAACTCGTCGGGCGCGGCGGCCAGCACATCGGCCACGCAGCCGTCGAAGGAGATCGGTCGCGTGCCGGCCTTCGTGCCATGCCCGCGGAGGTCCGGGACGAGCGGGTTGTAGCGTTCGTGATCGAGCTCGGACAGGACGGGGTCCCAGGCGCGGTGGGTCCCGCCAAAGCCATGGAGCAGCACCAGCGTCTCGGGCATCTCCCCTATCTATCCCATGAGCGATCCTCGCGACACCTACCTCCTCCTGCGCGCCTTCGTCGACGAGCTGCATCGCTGCGGCGTCGCGGGCGCGTGCACCTCGCCCGGATCGCGCTCGACGCCGCTGGTCCTGAGCCTCGCGCGCGACGGCCGGATCCCGGTCACCTCGCATGTCGACGAGCGCGCCGCGGGCTTCTTCGCGCTCGGCCTCGCCCACGCGACCGGCCGCCCTGCGGTCTTGGCCTGCACGTCGGGAACGGCGGCCGCCAACTACCTGCCGGCGGTCATCGAGGCCGCCGAGGCCGGCGTCCCGCTGATCGTCCTGACCGCCGACCGCCCGCCGGAGCTGCGCGGCGTCGGCGCCGGTCAGACCATCGACCAGATCAAGCTGTACGGGTCGGCGGCGAAATGGTTCTTCGAGGTTGGCACGCACGACGCGACGCCGGCCCGGCTGCGCTGGATCCGCCAGCTTGCGTGCCGCGCGCATGCGGTGGCGCTCGACGGCCGCCCGGGGCCGGTGCACCTCAACGTCGCGCTGCGCGAGCCGCTGGTGCTCGACACGCCGCTGGACGGCGCGCCCGGCGACGGTGGCCGCCCCGGCGACGTGCCATGGACCGCGCGCACCGTCGCGCCGCAGGATCCCGCGCCGCTGGTCGCCTGGCTGCAGGAGCAGGCCGGTGGCCATGGGCTGATCGTCGCCGGCCGTGGCGCGCACGGCCGCGCGACCGCGCATCTGGCCGAGGCGCTGGCGTGGCCGCTGCTGGCCGACCCGCTGTCGGGCGCGCGCACCGGCGGCGCCGCGGTCGCCCACTACGACGCGTTGCTGCGCGACGCCGACTGGGCGGCGACCGTCGCGCCCTCCTGCGTCCTGCGCGTCGGCGACCTCCCGACCTCCAAGCCGCTGCGCCAGTGGCTGGCCGGGCTGGACGGCGGCGTGCCCAGCTCGCGCTCGCCGCCGCGGGTCCGTGGCCGGACCCCGACGCGGCGCTGAGCGGGGTCCTCGCGCTGGAGCCGTCGGCGCTGGCCGGGATCGACCAGACGTGGCCGACCGACGCCGCCTGGCTCGGACGCTGGCGCGACGCCGATGCCCGCGCGGCACCCGCGATCGAGGCGACGATCGGCGCCGACGACCTCAACGAGCCGCGCATCGCCGCGCGAGCTGGCGAGCGCGGTGCCGGCCGACGCGACCGTCGTGATCGCCGCCTCGATGCCGATCCGCGACGTCGAGACGTTCTGGCCCGTCCTCGACACGCCGCCGCGCGCGCTGGCCAACCGCGGCGCCAACGGCATCGACGGCACGATCTCCACCGCCTACGGCGTCGCCGCCGCGACCGGCGAGCCGACCTACCTGCTGATCGGCGACGTCGCGCTGGCCCACGACGTCGGCGGTCTCTTGGCCGGCCGGCGGCTCGGCGTGCCGCTGACGATCGTCGTGATCGACAACGCCGGCGGCGGGATCTTCGACTTCCTGCCGGTCGCCACCCAAGGCGCGCGAGTACGAGGAGCACGTGCTGACGCCGACCGGGCTGGAGGTCGAGCGCGTGGCCGCGCTCTATGGCGCCGGATACCGGTCCGTCACTGATGTTGCTGGGCTGCGCCACGTTCTGGACACACCGCCGGACGGCACCACCATCATCCACCTGCGCACCGAGCGGGCCGCCAACGTCACGCTGCACCGCCAGGTCTGGGCAGCGGTTGCCGACGGAGCTGCGTGAAAGTCTTGATTCAAGGAGGTGACGGCGGGGTCGCGCGCGGGTAGGCTGGCGCCCGATGGTGTGGATCGTCGCCCTCTCGGCCACCTGGCTCGGTGCCTTCGCGCTGCTGCTTGCGCTGACCACGATCGCTGCTCGCAGCGACCGCCCCACCGCTGAGCACATCGCCCGCACCCACGGACCGCGCGTCTGGCTGCCGCCGGTGTCCGAGCGCGACCACCCGCTGGCATAGCCATCCGCAGCGGCGCGGTCCGGTCCGCCCCGTAGCCTGAGGCGGGTGCTCGATGGCCAGCAGATCTCCCTCCTCGGCGAGCCCGAGCCGCGCGCTGCCGACGGCCCGGTCGCTGTCGCGCCGGCGCCGCGGCTGACCTCCAAGGGCATCGCGCCGGGCGACATCGTCGAGGTCGACCGCAAGGGCCGTCGCTTCCATGCGCTGGTCGAGGCGATCGAGCAGCGCGAGACAGGGCGATTCGACCTGGCGGTGCGACCGCTGGACGGGCGATCGACGTGGCGCAGCGCGACGGTGCGCGATGTGGTGGGAGTTTGGCGGCGGGCGAAGGGCGCGGGCGCGATGCGGCCGGAGGAGTCCTAGGCCTCAGCCCGCCAGTACCGGCAGCAACGCCTGCAACTTGACCTCCGTCTCGGCAAGCTCCTCCGCCGGATCGGAGTCGCGCACGACGCCCACGCCCGCATAGCAGCGCGCGACCGGGCCACGCAGGAGCGCGCAGCGCAAGGCCACCACGAACTCGCCGTCCTCGTCGAGGTCGGTCCACCCCACCGGCCCCGCGTACCAGCCGCGGTCGAAGCCCTCCAAGGCCGGGATCAACGGTGCCGCGACCGAGAGCGGCTCGCCGCCCACCGCCGGCGTCGGGTGCAGCAGCCCCGCCAGCTCGATCGCGCTGACCGGTCGCGCGAGCTGCGCGCGGATCGGCGTCCCCAAGTGCTGGATGTTGGTCATCTTGACCAGCTCGGGCTCTTCGGGCGCGGTCACCCAGACGGCGACGGGCCGCAGCGTCCGCGCGATGCGACGCACGACGATCGCCTGCTCTTCGCGGTCCTTGGTGGAGCGCAGCAGGCGCTCGCCGAGGTGGTCGTCGACAGCGGGGTCGGCGCTGCGACGGGTCGAGCCCGCCAGCGCGAGCGTCGCCGCGCGCTCACCGTCGCGACGGATCAGCAACTCGGGCGACGCGGCGACGAAAGCCGCGTCCCCGCGCCCCGCGCACACCAGGTGGCAGGAGGGGAACGCCTCGCGCAGCACGCCCAAGACCGCCGCCGGGTCGTGGTCGACGGGCGCGTGCACCTGGACCTCGCGCGCGAGGACGAGCTTCTGCAGGTCCCCCGCGACGATCCGCTCGACGCCGCGCGCGACGGCCTGCTCGTAGTGCTCGGGCGGCATCGCCGACACCACGCGGTATCGGCCTGCGGGATCCGGGTCGAGCAACGGCAGCCCGACCCCGAAGCGCAGCTCTGACGCCCGCCGCTCGACGCGCGCCACGAGATCCTCGACCGTGTCGTCCGGCGAGGCCAGCACGCAGAACGTGAGCCGCACGTCCTCCCCGCGACGCACCAGCGAGACCTCGGGCACGTGCAGCGAGGCGGCCGCGTAGCCGGTCCAATGCGGCGCCCGCCCGCCCTCCGGAGCGAACGCGAAGCCGCCGACCGCGATCGGCCCGCAGCCGCGCGGCCCGTCCGGGGGGTCACACGCGGCGTGTGAGGCCAGCGTGCGCCACCGCTTGGCCACCACCTTGAAGCGATCGGGCCCGGTGGCCTCCAGCGCCACCGCGGTCCCCAGGGCCCCCAGCGCGGCACGGTCACGGTCGGGCTGCTCGAAGCAGAACCATGACTCCGCACGACGTCGCGAGGCGGACACCACCGCGCTCGGGTCCACACCCCCATCGACGCGCAGCGTGATCGCCGCCAGCGCCTCGCCGTGCCGCCGCGCGCGCCGGACCGCGGCATCAACCCGCCGCATCAGCCGCACGCGATCGGCCGCCGACAGCGCAAAGCCGCCGGAGGCGGTGAGGACCGAGGCCATGAACTTGCATTCTACGAACGGCGACGGACCCGCCGAAGCGAGGTCCGTCACAGAACGTCAGCGGCGCCGCGAGGCGCGGTCGCCGCTCAGGTCTCGCCGCGGCCGCGCGAGATCGCGATCTCGCCCGTCCGCATCATCTCGACCATGCCGAACGGGCGCAGCAGCGCCTCGAAGGACTCGATCTTGTCGGTCGTGCCGGTGATCTCGACGATGATCGAGCGGCGCGTGACGTCGACGATGCGGCCACGGAAGATCTCCGTGAGCTGCAGGACCTCGGCGCGCTGCACGCCGTCGACCGCGACCTTGAAGAGCGCCAGCTCCCGCGTGACCGTCTCGGACGGCTCGAGGTCGCGGATCTTCAGGACGTTGATCAGCTTGTGCAGCTGCTTGGTGACCTGGTCGATCGGGTGCAGGGCACCGTCAACCGTCAGGGTCACGCGTGAGATGTCATCGTCGTCGGTCGGCCCGACGGTGAGCGTGTCGATGTTGAACCCGCGGCGGGCGAACAGGCCGGCAATGCGCGTCAGCACACCCGGCTTGTTCTCCACCAGGATGGTCAGGACGTGCTTGCGCCCCGACCGCATCTGGCCGCTGGCCTCGAGATCCTCGAGGTTCAGCATCTCCTTGATTCCCGGATCGCCCATGAGCTCAGCCCACCATCTCGCGCGCGGCGGCGCCGGGCGAGATCATCGGGTACACGTTCTCCTCGCGGGTGACGCGGATGTCGACGACCACCGGGCCGTCGGTCGCGATCGCCGCGCGGAGGTCGTCGACGAGCGTCTCCTTGGCCGTCAGGCGCACGCCGGTCGCCCCGTAGGCCTCGGCGAGCTTGACGAAGTCGGGCGACTGCCCCATGTCGACGTGCGAGTAGCGGTTCTCCCAGAACAGCTCCTGCCACTGGCGGACCATGCCCAGGTAGCCGTTGTTGATGATGAGCACCTTGACCGGGATGCGGTTGGCGACGCAGGTCGCCAGCTCCTGGCTGTTCATCTGCACCGAGCCGTCACCGGTGATGCAGACAACCGTCTCCTCGGGCATGCCGACGGCCGCGCCCATCGCGGCCGGCAGGCCGAAGCCCATCGTGCCCAGGCCGCCGGAGTTGATCCAGCGGCGCGGCTTGGTGAACGCGTAGTACTGCGCCGCCCACATCTGGTGCTGGCCGACGTCGGAGGTCACGATGGCGTCGCCGCCGGTGGCCTCGTAGATCGCCTGGATCGCGAGCTGCGGCTTGATCTCCGAGTCGCTGGAGTCGGTGTAGTGCAGCGGGTGGCGCTCCTGCCAGCCGCCGATGCGCTGCCACCACTCCTCCAGCCGTGACGGATCCGCGCCCAGCGCCCGATACTCGTTGACGAGCTTGACCAGGATGTTCTTGGCGTCGCCGACGATCGGGATGTGGGCCGGGACGTTCTTGGAGATCTCGGCCGGGTCGATGTCGATGTGGATGAACTTGGCCCGCGGCGCGAACTCCGACAGCTTGCCGGTGATGCGGTCGTCGAAGCGGGCGCCGATCGCGCAGATCAGGTCCGCCTCGTCCATCGCGTAGTTGGCCGCGCGCGTGCCGTGCATGCCGAGCATGCCCAGGAACTGGTCGTGCGTCCCCGGGAAGCCACCGAGCCCGTTCAGCGTGTTGGTGACCGGGAAGCGGTCGCTGGTGGCGAACTCCGTCAGCTCGGCCGCCGCGTCGGACAGGATGACCCCGCCGCCCGCGTAGATGACCGGACGGCGCGACGACGCCAGCGCCTTGGCCGCCTGGCGGATCTGCTTGACGTTGCCCTCCGTGGTGGGCTGGTAGCCCGGGAGGTGGACCTCGGTGACCGGCTCGTACGGGATGTCGGCCTTCGACAGGTCGGTCGGGATGTCGACGACCACCGGGCCGGGACGCCCGCTGCGGGCGACGTGGAAGGCCTCGTGCAGCACGCGCGGGATCTCCAGCGGGTGCTGGATCATCCACGAGTGCTTCACCGCGGGCATCGTGATGCCCATGATGTCGGCCTCCTGGAAGCCGTCGGTCCCGAGCAGCTCCGTGCGGACCTGGCCGGTGATGAACACCACCGGGACCGAGTCCATCATCGCGTCCATGATCGGCGTGACCAGGTTGGTCGCGCCCGGGCCGCTGGTGCCCAGCGCGACGCCGACCTTGCCGGTCGCCTTGGCGTAGCCCGTGGCGGCATGGCCGCCGCCGGCCTCGTGACGCACCAGGACGTGGCGGATGCCCGCGTCCACGAAGGCGTCGTACGTCGGGAGGTTCGCGCCGCCCGGATACCCGAATACGACGTCCACACCCTCTGCCTTAAGGCACTCCATCACGGCATCGACCGCTCGCATGCGCTTGACCTCCTTTCGTAAAGGTCAGGATTTTCGTTGGGACAACAGCAACGAGCCGCCCGGCAGGCGGCTCGGTGAATTGCCGAGTCTATCGCGGAATCGCGCTGCCTATGCAGGCGCGACGGGCGGCAGGATCTCCGACTCGTCGGGGAAGTCCAGCTCGGTTCCGCAGCGGGTGCACAGCGCGTCGTGCAGCATGCAGACATGTCCGCAGGTCGGGCAGTGGCGGCGCGGCTCGTCGGTGTCGAAGCGGTAGAGGACCGCAGCGGCCAGCCCGATGATCGGGAAGGTGGCCGAGATGAGGAACCAGAGGAGGAACGAGCTTCCCTTGATCTTGCCGACGAAGCCGCCGGCGAAGCCGAAGGAGAGCGCGATGACGATGTAGACCATCGTCGCTCCGACTCAGAGGACCCGCAGCGCCCAGACGACCGCCGACGATGCACAGGACGATCACGATGATCGTCGCGAGACCGGCGAGCAGGCCGATCACGAACTTGAGCAGGATCCAGGCGGCGATCGCGAGGACCACGAGCGCGAGGAGCCGCTTCAGGATCGAGGGCTTGGCGGCGGTGTCTTCCATGCCCTACAGGGTAGTCGCACCGCGGCGTTGGCGGCGCGAATCGGCGGCCGCGAGCGCCCCCTCAGGAACTCGCGGCCGCCATGCGCCTTGGATCCGTCAGTCGTAACTGCGACGAAGATGCGCGTAGCGACCGGCCCCCGACGAGCGGTCGTTGACGTGCAGGCGGGCGAGGCGATAGCGGCGGATGGCCGGCGCGTCCTGGCCCGACCCCGGCCGCGACCGCCCGCCGACGAGGATGATCCTCGAGAGCGGTGTGGCGGAAGCGGTGGTCATGGACATCATGATGCGCGACCGCGGGAGCGCTGCCCACCGCCGGACGGTCCGAAGTTCTCGACGCCCGGTCCTACACGCGGTCGATGCCGAACGCTCGCCCAGAGGGCGAGGTTCGGTCGCGGGAACTCGCCAGAGGCTCCTTCCCGCCACGCGCGGCAGCCTCCAGGGCCGGCCGCATCGCCGCCGGCAGCCTGCGCCGCACCCGCCACCGTGCACCCGAGAAGGCCATGTTGGCGACGGTGGCGAAGCCGACCTCGTCGGCGCGGAGGGCCAGCAGCAGGTGGGCGTTGCGGTCGGCGCTCGGAAGGTCGGGGTTGTCGACACGAACACAGAAGCAGGTCGCGCGGCGCCCGCGACGTCCGGTGAGCAGGACGGCGCCCGCCTCCCCCACGACCCAGACGCCAAGCGCTCCGCGCTCGACCACGAGGCCCGTGCGGGCGTGCAGCTCGCGCGCGTCGTGGCCGACGAGGTCGCCGAGCAGGCCGAGCGCGGTGTGCTCGGCCTCGGCGCCGGTCCGCGTACGTGGGCGCAAGACGTTGGCGCCGCGGGCCGCGTAGAGCATGGGGATGACCCACGCGTGCCCCAAGCTGGCCAGGCTGACGGCGACCGCCAGCGGCTGGACGAGGAACAGGACGACGCCCGCGACCACGAACGGGACGACGTGCGCGACGGTCGTGAGCGTCCACAACGTGCCGCGCTTGCGCAGGCGCGCGCTGTCCATCGGCGGGCGCCAATAGACGGCCGCGCGCTCGGGAAGCGCGGCGTCGAGCGCCATCAGCCGCCGCTGATCGGCAGCCGCAGGATCACCAGCTCGGCGTCGATCGGCAGCTCCTTGACCTGCTCGGCGTGGCCCTCGCCGGTCGAGACCATCGCGAAGTAGCCGCGTTCGAGCTCCTCGCGGAAGGCGACGACGGCAGCCTCGTGGGCCGCGGGGTCTCCCGCGCTCCACTCCGCCAGCGTCGTGTGGCCGGTGCGATCCATGCGGACGAGACGTGACATGCCCAGCTCCAGAGTTCGCTTGCCACGCGATGGTAGACCCAGCCCTCAGGGCCGGTGTGCCAAGAGGTCTGCCGGTTGGCCTACAGGCCGAGCTGCGACCGCACCAGGCGCGTGATCTCGCCGCCGTCGGCGCGGCCCTTGGTCTCGCGCATGACGTGGCCGACGATCACGCCGATCGGCTTCATGTCGCTGCCACGCAGCTTCTCGGCGACGTCGGGGTTGGCGGCCAAGGCGGCCTCGACGATCGGCGCGAGCTCGTCGCTGCCACCGACCGCGCCGAGGCCCTCGGCCTCCACGATCTGTGCCGGATCGCCGCCGTCGGCGATGAGCTTGTCGAGCACCTGGCGTGCGCCGCCCTGGGTGACCTGCTTGGCCGAGACCATGGCCACCAACTTGGCCAGCGCGGCCGGCGTGACCTTGGACTGCGCCGGGTCGACGTCGGCGTCCAGCCGCGAGAGCAGCTCGTTGCCCAGCCAGTTGGCGACCGGCTGCGCGTTGGCGCCGTCGCCGTCGATCGCCGCCTCGAAGTAGTCCCCCAACTCGGGCCGGAACGCGAGCAGGCGCGCGGACTCGACGTGGAGGTCGAGGTCGCGCTCGAAGCGCTCGGCGCGCGCGAGCGGCAGCTCGGGCAGCGCGGCCTTGGCACGGTCGAGCATCTCCGCCGAGATCGCCACCGGCGTCAGGTCGGGCTCGGGGAAGTAGCGGTAGTCGTGCGCGTCTTCCTTGGAGCGCAGCGACGTGATGGCCTCGGTCCGCGGGTCGAAGTGCAGCGTCTCCTGCTCGACCCTGTCGCCTGCGCGCAGGATCCCCTCCTGGCGGGCGGCCTCGGCACGGATGCCGCGCTCGATGTGCCGGAACGAGTTCATGTTCTTGAGCTCGGTCTTGGTGCCCAGCTCCGTCGTGCCGACCGGGCGGATCGAGATGTTGGCGTCGCAGCGCAGCGAGCCCGCCTCCATGTTGACGTCGCTGACCCCGAGCACCCGCAGCGTGGAGCGCAGCAGCCGCAGCCACTCGGCGGCGACGGTGGCGTCGCGCAGATCGGGCTCGGTGACGATCTCGGCCAGCGGCGTGCCGCCGCGGTTGAAGTCCACGACCGAGGCGTCGGAGCCGTGCAGGCGGCCGGAGCCGCCGGCGTGCACGAGCTTGGCCGCGTCCTCCTCCAGGTGCACGCGATGGATGCGCACGTCCCCGAGCCGGCCGCCCAGGCAGAGGGGCTCGTCGTACTGGCTGATCTGGTACGCCTTGGGCGAGTCGGGGTAGAAGTAGTTCTTGCGGTGGAAGATCGACCGCGGCGCCAGCTCGCTGCCCAACGCCATCCCCATCATCAACCCGTAGTGGATGGCCTCGGCGTTGGTGACCGGCAGGCTGCCGGGCAGCGCCAGGCAGACCGGGCAGGTGTGCGTGTTGGGCGGGTCGCCGAAGCTCAGCGGGCAGCCGCAGAACATCTTGGTCTTGGTCTGAAGCTGGACGTGGATCTCCAGCCCGATGACCGTCTCGTACTCGATCGCGCTCATGGTCTAGACCCTCCCTGCCGTCGCGTCGAAGCCGATCGCTCGCTCCAGCGCGTAGGCCGCGCCGAGGATGCGGTTCTCGCTGAAGGCCGGACCGGCCATCTGGAAGCCGACCGGCAAGGTGTCGCTCAACCCGGCCGGGATCGAGATCGCCGGGATGCCGGCCAGCGAGATCGGCACCGTGAAGAGGTCGTTGAGGTACATCTCCAGCGGATCGGCGGTCTTGGCGCCCAGCGCGAAGGCGACCGTCGGCGCCGTGGGCGTGACGATCAAGTCCACCGTCTCGAAGGCGTTCTTGTAGTCCTCGGCGATCTTGGTCCTGACTCGCTGGGCCTTGCCGTAGTAGGCGTCGTAGTAGCCCGAGGAGAGTGCGTAGGTGCCCAACATGATGCGGCGCTTGACCTCGTCGCCGAAGCCGTCGTGGCGCGTCTTGGTGTACATCGACAGCAGGTCGGTCGCCTCGGCGCGCAGGCCGTAGCGAACGCCGTCGAAGCGCGCGAGGTTCGACGAGGCCTCGGCCGGCGCGATCACGTAATAGGCACTCAACCCATACTCCGCGTGCGGCAGCGGGACGCGCTGCACGGTCGCGCCGAGCTCCTGGGCGAGCTTCAGCGTGTCCTCGAAGCGCGCAAAGACACCGGGCTCGATGCCCTCGCCGGTGATCGCCTCCGGGACGCCGAGGCGCAGGCCGTCGAGCCGCTCGGCGGTCGGCAGGACGATCGCCTCGGGGTGCTGGAGCGAGGTCGAGTCCATCGGGTCGCGGCCCGTCATCTGCCCGTAGAGCAGCGCCGCGTCGGTGACGTCACGCGTCAGCGGGCCGGCCTGATCCAGTGACGAGGCGAAGGCGATCATCCCGTAGCGGGAGACGCTGCCGTAGGTGGGCTTGAGGCCGACGATGCCCGTCAGCGCGGCGGGCTGGCGGATCGAGCCGCCGGTGTCGGTGCCCAGCGCCCAGGGCGCGGCGCCGGAGGCCACCGCAGCGGCGCTGCCGCCGGACGAGCCGCCCGGGACACGCGTGCGATCCCAGGGGTTCAAGACGGGGCCGAAGCCGGAGTTCTCGTTCGACGAGCCCATCGCGAACTCGTCCTGGTTGGTCTTGGCCAGCAACGGCGCGCCCGCGACGGTGAGGCGGTCGACGACCGAGGCGCTGTAGGGCGGCAGGTAGCCCTCGAGGATCCGCGAGCCGGACTGGCTCGGGACGCCCTCGGTGCAGAAGAGGTCCTTGACGGCGAGCGGGACGCCGCCGAGAGGCAGCTGGGCGGCGCCGTTGGCCTCCGGCGCGCTGTCGGCGACCCAGGTGAAGGCGTTGAGCTCGTCGGCCGCGGCCTTGGCGCGATAAGCCTCGAAGAGCTCGGTGGCGTCGAGGTCACCGGCCGCGACGGCGTCGGCCGCCTGCTTGGCGGTGAGCGTCGTGACGTCGGTCATGCCTGCGGGCTCGGGACGAGGAAGCCGTCGTCCTGGACGGCCGGTGCCTGGGCGAGCGCGACGTCGCGTGGCAGGCACGGCGTCTCGACGTCGGCGCGCAGCGCGTTGGCGACCTCGACGACGTGGCTCGTCGGCGCAACGTCGTCAAGCGACAGCCGGCTGATCGTCTCGATGTGGCCCAGGACGGAGGACAGCTCGGTGGCCATCCGCCCAACCTCATCGTCTGAGAGCTCGAGGCGCGCCAGCTTGGCGACGTGGAGTACCTGCTCGCGGTCGATCACGGCCCGCGAGTTTAGGAGAGCCGGTGGCGAAGCACCGGACCGGTGCGATCAGCTTCCGGGCACGGTGCGGGCCGGTGGCGGCGAGTAGGCGCGCGCCTCGGGTGAGTCAGTGCGCTCGTCCTTGAGGCTGAGGAAGCCGCCGAACGGGATCAGGGCCATGAAGAGCAGGCCGAGGTACGCGGGAAGCTGGACGCTGATGGCGATCTTGTCGAACCCGAGGCTCGTGTCGCCGCCGAGGTCGAGGAGGCGCAGCGCGAGGGCGACAGCGATCACGGCGCCGAGCCCGACCGTCAGCACCGCGGCGCCGACCGGCCACGCAGGCGAGGTGCGCTTGGCCGTCATGTAGGACAAGCTCAGCCCACCGACGATCGCGACGCCGAGCAGGACGTCCAAGAACCATCCGAGCGTCGACCAGCCGCTGAGCGAGTCGGCGGACATCTGGTCCAGGAGGTTCAGCACGCCGCCCCCGGGCTGCGGGTGCTCGATCGACACGGCGAACCAGTCGAAGAAGAGCGACACGAACAAGCCCACCGCGCCGGTCGCGGCGATCCACTCCCCTGTCCGCAGCCGCCTCATGCCGGCGCCCCCTCGCGCGCGACCAGCTCGGCGGCCGTCAGCGTGTTGCGCAGCAGCATCGCGATCGTCATCGGCCCGACGCCGCCGGGCACGGGCGTGATCGCACCGGCGACCTCCACCGCCTCGGCGAAGTCGACGTCACCGTGCAGGCCGTCGTCCGATCGGTTGATCCCCACGTCGATGACCGTCGCGCCCGGCTTGATCCAGTCGGCCTTGACCATCCGGTCGCGCCCGACGGCCGCGACGAGCACGTCCGCGGTGCGTGCGACCGCGGGCAGATCGGCGGTGCGCGAGTGCGCGATCGTCACCGTGGCGTTGGCGGCCAGCAGCAGCTGGGCCATCGGCTTGCCGAAGAGGTTGGAGCGGCCGATGACGACGGCGTGCTTGCCGCTCAGCTCGACGCCGGTCTCGGCCAGCAGGCGCATGCAGCCGGCCGGCGTGCACGGCCGCAGCCCCTCGCGCCCCAGCGCCAGGTAGCCGGCGCTCAGCGGCGTCAGCCCGTCGACGTCCTTGCGCGCGTCGATCAGGCCGGTGAGGTGGACGCCGTCGAGCTGGTCGGGCACCGGGAGCTGGCAGAGGATGCCGCTGACGTTGTCATCGTCGTTGAGCTGCTCGATCAGCGCCTCGACCTGCTCGGTCGTCGCGTCGGTGGGCAACTCGTGGTGGAAGGACTCGATCCCGACCTCCCCCGCGGACTTGCGCTTGTTGGCGACGTAGATCGCGCTGGCCGGATCCTCGCCGACGAGGATCGTCGCCAGGCCCGGGCGGCGACCGGTGTTGGCGGTGAACGCCGCGACGTCCCGGGCCACCTCCTCCCGGACCTTCGCCGCGATCGCCTTGCCGTCGATGATCTCCGCGCTCACGCCCTGCACGGTACCTCTCGCCGTGGGCTCAGCGCTTCTCCAAGGGCGCGTATTCGGCCATCAGCTTGCGCTCGCTGCCATCGCGGGCGAAGCGGATGATCACGACGCCGCCGGGCTCGGTGGCGGTGACGACGCCCTCGCCGAAGGCGGCATGCAGAACGTCGTCGCCGACCCGGAAGTCGCCCTTGGCCGCGGCCGGCGCGTCGGAGCGCATCGAGGCCCAGGAGGCCGACGCGCGCGGGCGGATGCCACCGCTGCGATCGGCGCCCGCGCCCGAGGCCCAGGAGCCTTGGGCGCTTTCACGATCCACGAGGTCCGGCGGGATCTCGGCCAGGAAGCGACTCGGCAGCCCGTAGGCGCGCGAGCCGAAGACGTTGCGCTGGCGCGCGTGGGTGAGCGTCAGCGACCGCATCGCCCGCGTCATGCCGACGTAACAGAGGCGCCGCTCCTCCTCGAGCGTCCCCTCGTCCAGCGAGCGTGAGTGCGGGAAGACCCCCTCCTCCATCCCGATCATGAAGATGATGGGGTACTCCAGCCCCTTGGCGTTGTGCAAGGTCATGAGCGTGACCATGCCGCCGTCGTCGACGCGCGTGTCGGTGTCCGAGCGCAGCGCGGTCTCCTGCAGGAAGACGTCGAGGCGGTCCTGCTCGGCGGCGTGCGTGCCGTCGAACTCGCGCGCGACCTCGACGAGCTGCTCGAGGTTCTCGATGCGGCCCTGGGCCTCGATCGTCCGCTCGGCGGCCAGCGCGTCGAGGTAGCCCGTCTCGTGCAGGACGGCCTCCAGCAGGTCGCCCATCGGGATGTTGTCGGCGACGCGCTCGCGCAGCTCCTCCATGGTCTTCATGAAGCGCTCGAAGGAGCGGATCGCCGCCGTCCCGAGGCCGGGCACCCCTGCCGGGTCCAGCGCCGCGTCCCAGGTCGTGATGCCCATGTTCTCGGCATGCGCCAGGACCCGCGAGAGCGACGTCTGGCCGATCCCGCGCTTGGGCGAGTTGGCCACGCGCGTGAACGAGATCGCATCGGCCGGGTTGGCCAGCAGCGTCAGGTAGGAGAGCGCGTCCTTGACCTCGGCGCGCTCGTAGAACTTCGTGCCGCCGATGATCTGAAACGGCACGTCGGCGCGCACGAGCGCGTCCTGCAGGACGCGCGACTGCGCGTTGGTCCGGTACAGGCACGCGATCTCGGCCAGCGACACGCCCTCGTCCCGCAGCCGCTCGATCTCACCGAGCACGTATCGCGCCTCGGCGTACTCGTCGTCGAGCTCCCGGACGATCACCGGGTCCCCCGCGCCCTGATCGGTCCACAGCGTCTTGTGCATCTGCGCCCGGTTCTGGGCGATCACCGCGTTCGACGCATCCAGGATCGTCTGCGTCGAGCGGTAGTTCTGCTCCAACTTGATGACGTGCGCGTCCGGGAAGTCATCCTGGAAGTCCAGGATGTTGCGGATGTCCGCTCCGCGGAAGCTGTAGACCGACTGCGCATCATCGCCCACTACTGCGAGGTTCCGATGCTCCCCCGCGATGAGCTGCAAGAGCTTGTACTGCGCGTGGTTGGTGTCCTGGTACTCGTCGACCAGGACGTGGCGGAAGGAGGCGTTGTAGCGGGCCTGGACCTCGGGGAAGAGCTCGAGGACGTTGACCATGCGGAAGAGCAGGTCGTCGAAGTCCATGGCGTTCATCCGGACCAGCTCGGTCTCATAGAGCTTGTAGGCCTCGGCGACGGTCTGCTCGAAGTAGCCGTCGACGATCTGCGCGTAGTCCTCGGCGCTGCGCAGCTTGTTCTTGGCGTCAGAGATCTGGTGCTGGACCGCGTTGGGCGTGAAGCGCTTGGGGTCGGCGTCGATCTGATCCAGGCAGCGCTTGACCAGACGCCGCGAGTCGGACTGGTCGTAGATCGTGAAGGTGCGCGTATAGCCCAGGCGCGGCGCCTCGGAGCGCAGCATGCGCGCGCAGGCCGAGTGGAAGGTCATGACCCACATCGCGCGCGTGGAGTGGCCGAGCAGCAGCCCGACGCGCTCGCGCATCTCGGTCGCGGCCTTGTTGGTGAAGGTGATCGCCAGGATCTCCCCCGCCCGCGCGCGCTGGGTGTGCACGAGGTAGGCGATGCGGTGCGTCAGCACGCGCGTCTTGCCCGAGCCCGCGCCCGCGAGGATGAGCAGCGGACCGTCGCCGGCCATGACGGCCTCACGTTGAGGAGCGTTGAGACCCTCGAGGAGATCGGCGACGCGCTGGTCTGCGGGAGCTTCGGACGGCACCGCTCCAGGATAGGCACGACTCCGGCGGCCGGAGGACGGCAACAACTGCACAGCTTGGAGGGCCAAGACCAGCGCAGTTCCCGATGCACCTCGCAGTTGTTGGATGACATGCGACAGAACGCGAGGCGTGTGGGGGACTTTCGACGGCATGGCCGCCAGGCGCGGCCATGGACATCTCTGGACGCGCCGCGTGGTGGCCGAAGCCCTAATCTTCCTGGCGGCGGCCGCCGCCTTCTCATCCCCGGCGGCGGCCGCCAACTCTCGCTGCGCGCATGCCAGCGCGGCGCCGGCGCACCTGAGCACGCCGGCGGCATCCCACGCCCTGCGGTGCCTCATCAACGGCGTGCGACGCGCACACCATCTCCGGCCGGTCCGGGCCGAGCGCCACCTCCGCTCGGCGGCACGTCGCCACGCCGACGACATGGCCGGCCGCGACTACTTCTCCCATGGCTCACCCGGAGGCACGACGATGGAGTCGCGAGTCCGTCACGCCGGCTACCTGCACCGCGTGCGCGAGTGGTGGCTGGGCGAGGCGCTGGCCTGGGGCAACGGCGGTGCCGGGGCGCCGCGGGCGATCCTGCGCGGCCTCCTGAACAGCCCTCCGCATCGCGCGATCCTGCTGGACCCGGGCTTCCGCGACCTCGGCATCGGCGTCGCGCGCGGCGCACCGCAGGGCGCCGGGGCCGGCGCGCTGACGGTTGCGCTGGACTTCGGGCGCGTCCTGCGCTGAGCACGACCTGGTCTACATTGAGGCGCGATGGGTCGCCTCACCGATCACGTCCGAGCCTCCTGCGCCCAGCTCGCATCCGACGCGCGGTCGGTCCGCATCGACCACGACCGTCTGGCGGCCTACGACGCGGGCGCCGACGGGTCGGTCATCCACGATCCGGGCCTGGATCCGGTCCGCCACTACCTCGAAGGCACACCCGCCGACGTGGCGATGTACACGTTGTCGCTCGACACCATCAACTTCGGCTCGGGCTGGTTCCCGACGCTGCGCAAGCGGATGGATCCCGCCGGCGGCCGGACCGTGTCGGGCTACTTCACGGTCGCCTGGAACCTCGCCGACCACTTCCGCGCACAGGGCGCCTGGGGCAACGAGCAGCTACGCACGCTGCGGACCGAGGAGCTGGCGGCAATCCTCGGACAGCCCGCCGACCACGAGCTGATGAGCCTCTACAGCCAGGCGCTGCGCGAGCTCGGGCGCTTCCTCGGCACGCGCACCGTCCTGGAGCTCATCGCCGAGGCCAAGGGCTCGGCCGACCGGCTGGCCGCGACCCTCGCCGGCGCGCTCGCCTTCTACGACGACCGCGGCTTCTACAAGCGCGCGCAGATCGTGCCCAACGACCTCGCTGCGTCAGGCGTCGCGACCTTCGACGACCTCGACGCGCTCACGATCTTCGCCGACAACCTCGTTCCCCATGTCCTGCGCTGCGACGGGATCCTGGTCTACGAGGACGACCTCGCCGCGCGCGTCGATGCCGAGCGGCCGCTGGCCACCGGGCGCGAGGAGCGCGAGATCCGCGCCTGCGCGCTGCACGCCTGTGAGCTGCTCGGCGCACGGCTCGACGTGGCACCGCGCGTGTTGGACATGTGGTTGTGGAACCGGGGTCAGGCGCCAGAGCTCAAGGCTCGTCCGCGCCATCGCTGCCGCACGGTCTACTACTAGCTGGCCGTCGCCACGCCGCGGGTTTCGCCCTCCGGGCGAACACCCGCCGAACGAACCCGAGCCCTCTGGGCGAGGCGTTCGTCAGCCGCCGGCGGGGTTGCGTCCGCGCATCGGACGCAACCGGCGCACCTCGGCCGGCGGGTCCTCGCCTTGGATCGCCGCGAGGCGATGCTCGAGCTCGGTGAGGCGACTGGAGAGCTCGCGGATCGCCTCGGCCACCGGGTCGGGCAGGTGGATCCAGTCGGCGTCGGGACCCTCGGGGCGCTTGCCGTCGACGCGGACGACGTGGCCGGGGTTGCCGACCACGGTGGAGTTCGGCGGCACGTCGGTGATGACCACCGAGTTGGCACCGACCTTGGCGCCGTGGCCGACCTCGATCGGCCCGAGCAGCTTGGCGCCCGACCCGATGGTGACGTTGTCGCCGACCGTCGGATGGCGCTTGCCGGTGGCAAAGCCGGTGCCGCCGAGCGTGACGCCCTGATAGAGCGTGACGTCGTCGCCGATGTCTGCGGTCTCGCCGATCACGACGCCCATGCCGTGATCGATGAACAGCCCGTCGCCGATGTTGGCGGCCGGGTGGATCTCGACCCCCGTGGCCATGCGCGACACGTAGGCGATCGCGCGCGGGGCGATCGGGACGCCGGCGTCGTGCAGGGCATGGGCGACGCGATGGGCGAGCACGGCCTGCACGCCCGGCCACGCGATCAGGACCTCGACCGAGGAGACGCCGCGCGCCGCCGGATCGCGCTGGTGCGCGGCGGTGATGTCGAGGCGCAACTCGGAGGCGACGCGGCGCAAGGTGCCAAGTCCCAGCATGGGCCACTACCGTACTGGAGACGATGTCCGGGCTTCGCGCGTTGATCCTCCACGGCTGGCAGGGATCCGGGCCCGACCACTGGCAGAGCTGGCTGGCGGGACGGCTCGTCGACGCGGGCGCCCATGTGCAGTACCCGCAGCTGCCCGACTGCGACGTCCCGTGCCCGGATCGCTGGGGCGGCGCACTGCATCGCGAGATCCGCGCGCTGGCGCGCGACGAGGGCGAGCGCGTCGTGATCGCCCACTCCCTGGGCTGTGTCTTGTGGCTGCGCGAGGCGGCGGCGATCCGCCCGCAGCACCGCGTCGATCGCGTCGTGCTGGTCGCGCCGCCGTGCCCCGGCGCGGCGGTCGCCGAGCTGGCGCGCTTCTACCCGACTGGCGCCGACAAGGCCGCCATCGACGCCGCCGCCGGCCACACCCGGCTGGTGTGCTCCGACAACGACGCGTACTGCTCGGGGCGGGGCGCCGCCGAGCACTGGGGCACGCCGTTGGAGTTGGTGGTGGACGTGCTTCCCGGGGCCGGCCATCTCAATGTCGAGGCCGGCTACGGGTCGTGGCCGGCGATGGAGGCGTGGGCGCTGGGCGAGGCCGATGCCCTGAGCCCGCGCTCGGATCCCGTCGGCGCCTGAGGCGGCTTACTGAGGCGCGAAGAACGGCGCCGAGATGTAGCGCTCGCCGGAGTCCGGAAGGACGGTGACGATGCGCTTTCCGCGGTTCTCGGGACGCTTGCCGACCTCGATCGCGCCGAAGAGCGCGGCACCGCAGGAGATCCCCGCCAGGACGCCCTCGCGCGCCGCGGCCAGGTGCGCGGTGTCGATCGCATCCTCGTCGCTGACCGCCAGGACCTCGTCGATGATCTCACGGTCCAGGACGGCCGGGACGAAGCCCGCCCCGATGCCCTGGATGCGATGCGGACCCGGGCTGCGACCGCTGAGCACCGCTGACGTCGCAGGCTCCACCGCGATCACCTGCGCCTGCGGGTTGACCGACTTGATGGCCTCCCCCACGCCCGTGATCGTCCCGCCGGTCCCGACGCCCGCGACGAAGATGTCGATGCGGTTGTCCATGGCCTTCAGGATCTCCGGGCCTGTCCCGAGGCGATGGGCCTCCGGGTTGGCCGGGTTGGAGAACTGATCGGGCAGGAAGGCGTCGCCCGTGGATGCGGCGCCACGGGCGGCCCTGACGGCCTCGTCCATCCCGCCGAGCGACTCGACGATCTCGACGCGCGCGCCGTAGAGCTTCAACAACGCCTCGCGCTCGCGCGACATGCCCTGCGGCAGGAAGATCGCCAGCTCGTAGCCCTTGGCCGCGCAGACGAAGGCGAGCGCGATGCCGGTGTTGCCCGAGGTCGCCTCGACGATCGTCGTGCGGCCCGGCTCGATGCGACCCTCGGCCTCCGCGGCCTCGATCATCGCGATCCCGATGCGGTCCTTGACCGAGCCGCCGGGGTTGTAGGCCTCGAGCTTGCCGTACAGCTCAACGCCTTCGGGCTCCATGCGACTGAGGCGGACCATCGGCGTGTTGCCGATGTGGTCGGAGATGTTGGTCGGAATTTGCCCCATTGCCGCGGACGAGGCTACCGGTGCCGTCCGTCGGGACGCGGCGGACCGCGGAACGAGCGGATCTAGGAGGCGGGCAGCGTGGGAGCGCCGCCGGTGCGCCGGCTGCCGGGCGGGCGGCCTGACAGGGGGCGTTCGCCCTTGGGCAGCGGATCGGTGGCCGCCGCGCGGTCACGCGCCGCCTTGGCCCCGATGCGCGGTCCCCGGGCAGCCATCGCGTCGGCGTGCATCGCGCGCATGGTGCGGGCGTAACGCCGGATGAGATCGAGCTGGGCTGGTCCTGGATCGCTCATGAGACGGCTTTCCTTCGGGCCCGACCTTATAACCCGCGCGACCCTACGTCCAGCACTCTGGGCCCAACCCGGACAAACTGTCCAACCCACCCTTCCGGTTCGGCGTGACAGACGCGCTCAACGTGGACCAAAGCTCACGATTCCGTCCTGCGACGGACCTGAGCTCGTGGGACAGCGGTCAGTCGCCGCGGTCGATTCGTCGTTGCGCGCGGCGCTGCGCCTTGCGCTCGCGACGCTCCCTGCGGGTCAGCTTGCGCCCGCGCCGGACGTTGCTCCCGCCCATCAGCGAGACCAGCCGCAGGTGCACCACCGGGCCGCCCGGGACCGGGCGCTCGCTTCCGAGCTGGACGCCGTTGCCGCCCATCAACGAGAAGTCCGACACCTGCACGTCGAGCCCCTCGGGCACGTAGACGTCGGCGCCACCCATGACCGAGATGATGCGGATCTCCGTGTGCTGGTCGGAGAGGACGGCGTCGTTGAGGTCGATCTCGCTGCCGCCCCAGAAGTTGAAGTTGATGACCTTGGGCCCGACGCGCCAGTGCCCGCGGCGGTCGTGGCCCGACATGATGGAGATGAGCCACTTGGTCCCGCCCTCGCCGGGCACGACGGGCAGCGACGCGGTGGGAGCGCCAACCGGGATGCTCGTCTCACCGTTGACGACGACGTCGGCGACCAGCCGCTCGAGGTCGGTGCGCGTCCGCGCGGCAAACGCCTCGGCCAGCCGCTCGTCGAGCTCGTCGACCGTCAGCCGCCCCTCGCCCGCGGCCCGCCGCAGCAGCTCGGCAGCCTGCTCGCGATCGGCGTCCGACGCACGCAGCTCGGGGGTCTCGGCCATGGTGCTGGACCCTAGCTCGCGTAGCCTCGGTGTCGATGAGCGACCTCCGCGCCCTGGTCCGGCGCCCGTATGCGCTGCGGATGCTGCTCTGCGCGCTCGTCGGCCGGCTGCCGGAGGCGATGGTGCCGCTGGCGCTGCTGCTGCTCGCACGTGCCGAGCACGGCTCGTACGCGACGGCGGGCGCGCTGGCCGGCGCGTTTGCGATCGGCGCCGCGGTCGGCGGGCCGGTGGCCGGGAGGATCATCGACCGGCTCGGGCAGACCGTCGTGCTCATCGTGGTGGCGGTGGCGCGCAGCGCGGCACTCCTGGGGATCGTGCTCGTGGCCCCGGCGTCACTGACGGTCGCTGCTGTCCTGGCGGTTGCGGCAGGAGCGTTGACGCCACCGCTGGAGCCTGCGCTGCGTGCGCTCTGGCCTGATCTGGCCGGCGACGACGAGCACGCGCTCAACGCCGCTTACGAGTTGGACGCGGGCGCCCAGGAGCTGATCTTCGTCGTCGGGCCGCTGCTGGTCGCGGTGGCCGTCGCGGTCGGCAGCCCGTCGACCGCGTTGCATCTGACGTCGGCCGTCGGTCTGCTCGGGACGCTCGCGTTCGCGCTGGCACCGCCGGCGCTGCGGTGGCACGCCGGCGAGCACGCGGCCGTGCGCTGGAGCGCCGCCGTCCGCGCGCCGCAGGTCGGGCTGCTGCTCGCGCTGGGGCTGTTGGCCGGCGCGGCGACCGGCATGGTCAACGTGACCACCACGGCGTTCGCCGAGCACACGCTGGAGAACCGCGACCTCGCCGGCTGGCTGCTCGCGGCGTGGGCGGTCGGCGCGCTGATCGGCGGTCTGACCGCGGCGGCGCGCCGCTGGACGCTTGCGCCCGAGCGGCGCCTCACGCGGCTGCTGGTGGTGTTCGGCCTGGCGTTCGGGCCCGCGCTGCTGGCGCGCTCGACGCCCGCGATGGCCGGGGCGCTCGCCCTCGCCGGCGCGTTCCTGGCGCCCACGCTCGCGTGCATCTTCGTGTTGACGGGCGCCCGGGCGCTGCCGGGGACCATCACCGAGACCTTCGCCTGGCTGACGTCGTCGTTCCTGGTCGGCAGCGCGGCCGGCGCGGCGCTGGCCGGGACGCTCAGCGGCAGCGGCTCGGGCGTGCGCGGCTTCGCGGCGGCCGGGGTGACGGTGCTGATCGCCGCGGCGCTCTGGCAGACGCTGCGGGTGCGGACACCCGCCACGGTGCTGCATCCATGATGCGCAGCGCGGTGAGTCGCGCCCTTAGACTCACCGGTGTATGAACGTCGATTGGGTCATCCCCTGCCGCTACGTCGAGGTGCACGACAACCTCGGGACGTTGGTCGGCGCCGGCATCGACACCTTCTGGGTGCCGGAGATCCCGGCCCCGCTGCAGCTCGTCTGCGCCATCCGGCTGACGGCGACGGCCGACGAGCTGGGGTCAGATCACCAGCATCACAGCCGCACGGTCATCACCGGTCCGGATGGCGAAGTGGTCGCCGACATCGGCGGCGAGTTCGGGATCGACACCGACAACGCGCGCGAGGACTGGCTCAACGGCTTCGTCCTCCCCATGGCCATCGCCTGGGAGACCACCGCGGCGGGCAGCTACCAGCTCGAGCACATCGTCGACGGGACGAGCAAGAGCATTGCCTTGCACGTCATCGTCGGCACGCCCGACAACGCCGGCGGCTAGCGCACCGTGTACGGCCCGGTGCTCACCGCGTGGTAGCCCTTCGCGCCGACCACGGTGGCGAGCTCGCTGCGCCCCGGTGAGCCTGCCGCGATGCGCGCGAGCGCATGGCGGAAGTCGTAGCGCGGCGCCCAGCCGAGCTCGTCGCGGGCGTGGGCGTTGTCATAGACGCGCTCGATGGTCGGGAACATCGTCCAGCCGAGGCGGTCGTAGACCTCGGCGTACTCGGGGACGCGGCGCTTGACCACCGCGGGCGCGTCGGTCCGGAGCACTGCCAGGTCGTCGCGCGTGAAGGGCGTCGTGGCGCTGATGATGTAGCGGCCGAAGCCGAGCGCGGGCGCACGGTCGAGCGCGAGGCGGTGCGCCGTGACGGCGTCTTCGAGATCGACGCGCCGGTAGAGGAGCTCGTTGGCCTTCAGGTTGGCGTCCTCGTAGGCGGCGCGCACCTCGTCGCGATCGTCGGCCTCGGGGAAGAAGCGTGACGTCCGCAGGATCAGGACGGGCAGCCCATGGTCGCGATGGACGAGCTCGCAGAGCCCTTCGGCCGACGTCTTCGTGACGCCGTAGATGTTGCGTGGGATCGGTGCGACGTCCTCGGTGATCCAGGCGGCCGGCTCGCCGGGCCCTGGTGTCAGCGCCCGTCCGAACGCGCTCGTCGTGCTGGTGAAGACGAAACGCCTAACGCCTGCGGCGGCCGACTCCTCCAGCAGGTTCAGCGTGCCCGTGACGTTCGTGTCCACGAACTCCTGGCGACTGTGTGAGCCGACGTGCGGCTTGTGCAGCGTGGCGGTGTGGAGAACCGCGTCGATCCCATCGAGGCACCGGCGCACGAGTGCGCGATCAACGATCGAGCCGACGACGTCCGTGAAGGCGCCGGGCAGGATGTCGAGCCCGACGACCTCGGCATCGTCCGCGCGCAGCACCCGCATGAGGCCTTCACCGAGGTGGCCCGAGCTGCCGGTGACCAGGATGCGCATGGGCAGAGGAGTAGCAGGTGACCCCCAGCAGCAACGCATGTGGACCGTCCAGCCGCTATTGGCCGGCCCCACGGTGCAAGAGCCATTGACCATCAGGCGCCTCGTCGACGAACAAGGCCAGCCTGGAAGGAACACACGAGATGATCGCCGGATGGTCTGCTGTCACGCTGCTGTCCAACGCGTGCGGCAGCCCCACGAAGGCCCCGTCGATCTCAGGGTCTTCACTCAGCACGTAGCAGCTGTCTGACGCACCGTGCTCTCGCAGCAGCAGCTCAATCTCACGGACACTGATGGATGACGCCATGTCAACGCCCGGAAGCGCATCTCCGTAGATTGCATGCTCGCCTCTGGCCTCGACCCTCGACCGCGCCCCGACGATCTCGGTCTTCAGCCAGTTCTTGCCCGCAGTGAGCGTGGAGGTGCCCGTGTTGCCGGTCTTGTCGTCAAGGACAGCCGGAAGACGCACGTCGATCGACTGGCCGTCGATCGCCCACCGTCCGGGCCCGAGCTTCTTGCCCCCGTCACGGTCCTGCAGCGCGAGTCAGCATTGCGCTCTTTCAGTCCGTGGTTCGACTCAGTGGACAGCTTCGCTGTCACTGGGCGGCGCTGACCGTATACGAACCCTGCGACAGTTCGCAGCCACTTTTGGTAGCTCAGGTGCGCCGCTGCTCGTCCACATTGGATTGCTGAGCGGCCACAGGCGGCCCGCCGCTCGTCGCACCGAGAGTCGGCCAGAGCCGCGAAAGTAGCTCGCATTTGTGGCGATGTCTGCATTCTGACGCGCTGGCGAGACCCCGCCACAACGCACGCACTTGCTGAGCAATCAGGCTGGTACTTCGCCTCGAACTTGGGGCATTGGCACTCGGCCGAGACGCCTCCTCCCGAAACGACCGCAGGCCCGGTTGGTGGCCGGGCCTGCGTGGGGTCGGATTGCACGTTGCGCCTCGCACGATGGCACGAGGTGTGGCAGGCGTTCCGATCCGGCGCCAGAATCTCATACCAGCGTTGGGTTTGCATCCACCGCTGAGGGGCACTATGTTGTCGATTCGCCCGAGCACGGGGCTCGGGGGTGCAGCAGGCGCCCGCGGCGGCGCCCTTGGCGTGGCGCCGGCGTCATCCCCCGTCGGTCCTGATCGTCCCGAGGGCGCCGCCCGCGCCCTGGAGCGGCGCGTCAGTGGCCGGGTTGCAGTGTGTAGCGCTCGGTACCCGTCGTGCCGACGATCACGAGCTGCTGACCCCGCAACGCGTTCGGACCTTCCGCGACGGCGATGAACGTCCCGTCGCTCGCGACATCAAGCTCCTTCAGCGCCCCCGGGAACCCAACGCGAAGTGACTTCACCGTCCGGTCCGCGAGCCCATAGAGCAACGTCCGATCTCCGGCGGCGTTGAGGTAGCTCCGCGTGGTGAAAATTGCGTGCCGCACATCGACATCGTCACAGGAGCCCGAAGCGTCTTTGCTCAGCCTCGTAAAGCGTCCGTCTTGCTCGACACCCAGCGCCTGCCCACGGACACGGCCGGCAAGCAGACACGTGTCGCGACCGTTCCGGCTCGGATATACGCCAACACCCCACCGAAGTGCCGGTATCGACGGATCGGCGGCGATCGCGTTGCCACGATACGCGTCGCCAGGTGCATGACGTGTCTCGGAAGGCGGCTTAGGGCCCGCGCCGACCGATCCGCCATCCGGCGCAAAGAAGTCCGTGCTGATCGCCACACCTGCCCCGACAACCCCAAAAGCGGCGACCGTGCCGATGACAGGTCCCAGCGCGCGACGACCGAGACCCGCGTGCGCCGGCTGCCGAGCGTCGAGCCGCTGCTCGTGGAGCTTGCGCTCCTGATCCTTCTTCGCCCCGGCTTCGCGGAACGTGTCCTCCAGGCGTCCGAACGCGCCGGTCAGCCGTACAGGATGTTCCTCGTCCGGCTTTCGTGATCGGCGCCTCATGTGAGCAGCTCCTCCGATGCCCGTGCTCCTCTGTACCTGGCCTCAGGTCGGTCGAGCTGGTCCATGATCTCAGCGAGCTTCCGACGTGCCTTCGACACCCTGATTCGTGCAGCCGCGGGAGTCACGCCAAGACTCTCCGCGATCGTCTCGTACGGCATCTCGTCGACGATCCGAAGGGTCAGGATCTGCCGGTAGTTCGGCGTCAGCATCTCCATCGCCACTTGCATCAGGCGTCTTGCGCCCTCGAAGTCGACGAGCTCCTCGATCCGCTCGTAGTCCTCGGTCCCGAGCACCGGCGGCTCGACACCAACTCGCTCGTGGAACCGCCGTTCAACCCGCCCCCGCTCGTACCAGTCGTAGAGCCTGCGCCGGGCGACGGTCCACATTAATGCCAGCCCTTGTTCCTCGGCGCTGACGTTCCACGTCGTGATGTTGGCAAACAGGTCGGCAAAGGTCTCGGCCATCAAGTCGAAGGCCACATCCGGATCCAACGTGCGCCGCGCAAAGTACCGGAAAACCGCAGCGTGATAAGTGACATAGACCTCGGTGAAGGCACTCCTGCTCTCTTGTGCCCTGATGAACGGGGTCTTCGGTGCGCGGCCGCCGAGCCGTAACGGAGCACCGCGCGTGCGTACCGGCCCCCTCACTGACCCGAGGCTCCTGAAACCGGGAAGACGGAGCAACCGGGCACCGGGGATACAAAGCGACCGGGCATCAAGACGAAGGCACCAAACCCTACGCATTGGAGCGCAACTTGATGTCCCAACCGAAGGGCGTGCCCATCGGGCTTGTCCTGCTGGCTCTGCTCTGCGCCGCGAGCTTTGGCGCCATCGTCACGGTCGCGCGCGCTGCGAGCTACCACACCGCATGCGTCGGTCACGGCTTTGTCGAAGGCTCCAGCCAGACCGACGGCAGCTTCTTCTCCCGCGTGGAAGCGGGCTGCAGCTCGACCTATCGCGACTGCGAGATCTGGATCAGCTCGGCCGGGGCCGGCTCCCAGCAGGCCTACGGCACGACCGGAACCTGCAATGCGTGGTCGAACGATTTCGGAAGTTACACCGAGTGCCACGGCAACGCCCGCGTCTACGACCAGGACGTCTTCAGCTATCACCAGCACGTCGCCCCGAACTGGTGCGGATGATGCGACGGCTCCGAACGCTCGTCCTGATCATCTCCGCGATGGCATTCGCCGTCGTCGGCGGCGTGGCTGTCGCGTCCGCCCTGCTCCCGACGCCGCCGTCGCTCGTCGGCCAGGAGGCCAGTGAGCCCGCCGGCACGGACTACACGCTCGGCAGCACCGTCGCCGACCCGGACGGCGGCCAGGACTGGACGGTCCGTACCTACCCCTCGAAGACGCACTGGACCTGCGCAGAAGCGGGACGGACCGATGGCACCACCTTCGGCAGGGTGGACACCGACGACAAGCTCCGCCCGCTCGAGCTGCCGGAGCTCGGCAGTTGCGCCGACCTCGACAAGGACAGGCTCGGGCTCTGGGTCAACCACTACCCCGCCACCACCGGCCACGCGGCTCGCGCAGTCGTCTTCGGTGTCGTCGCGACGGACGTGAGCGCTGTCGTGCTGACCATCGACGGAACGCGCAGGCAGTTGCCTGTGACGCGCGGTGCGTTCATCGACGCCATCTCCGAATCGGCGCTCGCAGGTGCAGTCGTGACCGTGACCCTCGCCGATGGCACCACCGACGAGACGCGGCTGCGATCGGCCCCGGCGCCGGCCGCCGGGTAGGCCCACGACCCGCCCGATGCACATGCCCTCAGAACATGCTGCGCGCCTCCTCGACGGGCTGAAGGACTCGCTTCGCCTGCGGATCCTGCTGGCGCTCGAAGAGCAGCCGCGCAGCGCCAAGGCGCTGTCAGTCGATCTCGACGTTCCATACGACAAGGTGAACTGGGCGGTGAAGACGCTCGCCAAGGCCGAGCTGGTCCAGATCGAGGCATACGAGCGGGCCGGGCCCCGACGGTCTGCCGTCTCGAACATCTTCGCCACGCGGCACGCCGGCTGGGCGACGCTGCTCCCGGTGCTGGAGGAGATCGAGGCGACCCGCAACCGGGCGAAGCCACACCCGCTGTAGTCGTCGTTGAGGCGGCACGATCTCGCGGCACAAGGTCGGCCGCCGTCAGCGATGAACTTGCACCCACTGCTGAGTGTCGCTACGTTTCGACACATCACCGCTCGACCCAAGACCCACCTCACCAGCCGACCTTCCGCACACCTGCACCTGCTCGCCCGACCGGCTCCACGCGACGGCGTTACACGGTTCCGGCAACCTCTTCGAAGGCGTCCTTCACCTTCGCCCAGCCTTTGTGCCTATTTGCGTAAACGCGACGCATCGTGGAAGCGTGATCCGCTGCCTGCTCGGTGCGAACAACCACCACCAGCTCTGCCCGCAGCAGCTTGTTCACCGCGTTCACCGCACTGAAAAAGGTGACTCCCAAGAGCTCCGCCAACTCCGCGGTGCTCTGCTCTCTCTCCTCCAGCGCAAGCAAGATCCGAAGCCGAACTGGATAGCCGGCCTCGGCCGCAAGTGCGACAGCGCGTGGCGAGATCTGTGTCACAGACGCGCGACCATAAGGCCGCACATTGCTTGCGTGATCGCACCTCCGGTAGCGCGATCACACCACCGGATGGATATGGGCTCAGCGGTGATGCTTGAATTCAACGCTGAGGACCACTAACTTGCCGATCCGCATGCCCACCAAGATGGACCAACAATGGCGCCGCAAGACGCTGCGTCCGCATCTCGTCCGTGACCAGATCCTCGACGCGATGGCCACCTACGGACGTCCCATCAGCCCCAGACGAATTCAGCAAGTCCTCCCGGACCAGTCGCTCGGCTCGGTGGCCTATCACATGCGCGTCCTCGCATCGGCCGGGCTGATCGAGCTCGCAGACGAGATGCGTGTCCGGGGAGCCATCGAGCATTACTACACGCTCGTCCCAGACGCGACCGCGGAGTACGTCGACCCCGTCTCCCGCCTGCAGACGCTCTGCGGGGAGCTGATGGAGATGGATCAGGTGAGCGGTCTCCCGAGGGTCATCGAGCCCGACGAAGAGACTCAGCGGAAGCTGCTCGACTTCTTGGACAACCACGTGAAGCCACGCGTTGCCGAGATCATCGAGGGACAGCCGCGAAGTTGAGCGGTCGTCAGCCTCAGATGTAGTACATGCTCACGCCCGCGGCCTTCTTCTCCGACTCCACCACGTCTGCCACGGTCGTCTTGCTCAGCACCTCGCGCGCCGCGTTGGCCGCCTCGAGGAAGATGCCCTCGGACCCGCCGCCCAGCGGCCCGTCGAGGAGCTCGACGATCTCCAGCACCGTGATCTCCGAGGCGGGCCGGGCGAACGAGTAGCCGCCCTTGACCCCGCGCTGGGACTTCAGCACGCCCGCGCGCCGCAGGACCGCGAAGAGCTGCTCGAGGAACTGGACCGGGATGCCACGCTGGCGGGCGAGCTCGCCGATCGGGATGGGTGAGTCGCCGCCTTGGCGGCCGAGCTCGGTCAGCGCCTTGAGCGCGTAGGGCGACTTGGTGGTGATCGAGAGCATCGCCCCATCGACTTTACGGCAGAGACAGGCCGCAGAACGATTTCGGGGGGCGAGCGAGGTCCGGCGCGAGGCCGAACGTCGATCGTCCCCCGAGGGGTCTTGCAACCGGAGCGGCGCTACAGCCAGCCGCGCTCCGTGGCGATCAACACAGCCTGGGCGCGGTCGACCGCGCCGAGCTTGCCGTAGATGTTGTGCAAGTGGGTGCGCACCGTGCTGGTCGAGAGCGACAGCTCCAGCGCGATCTGCTTGTAGACCTTGCCCTCGGCGAGGCGCTTGAGGACCTCGACCTCGCGGCCCGACAGCGGGCAGGGATCGATCTGACGCGTGCGGCCGGTCGTCGGGTACGGCAGGTCGTACATGACGGAGCGCAGCTCGCTCGGGCCGAGGCCGATCGTGCGAGCGCACTTCAGCAGCTCGGTCGGCGAGACGGCGCCGCCCTGGGAGTAGTGGGCGAGCATGTCGGCGAGGCGGACAAAGGCGGCCTCGCCCTGCGCGTCGTCGGCATGGTGGCGCTCGATGACCGACGCGACGGCCTTCGGCAGGCCCCAGCGACGGGCCAGGACGCCACCGACCAGCGCGTGGTCGACGCCGAGCTCGCGACGCTCGCGGTGGATGCGCTCCTCCGGCGTGCGGGCGTTGCCGTGCACCTGGCCCGGGTAGCCGGGGTAGGCGTGCATCAGCACGAGCTTGCCGATGTCGTGCAGCAGCGCGGTGACCATGAGGCGGTCGCGATGCTCGTAGCCGGCCTCGGTGGCCAGGCGATCAGCAGCGCGCTGGGTGGCGACGCCGTGGAGGCGGAAGCGCTCCGGAGCGGCGTCCCAGACGGACGAGCGCTCGAAGAAGTCAAAGGTGCGGGCGCGCGTCGCGAGGGCCTGGACAGCCTCCGGCGAGAGCAGCTCGACGGCATGGACCACGGACTCGACCTTGCCGCGGGCCTTGCCCTCGACCTGGTTGCCGAGGCGCAGGACCGAGATCACGAGCGCGACATCGGACTCGACGGCAGCGACGACCTCGCCGGTCGAGACACGCTCCTGGCGAACGACGCGCAGCAGGCGGTTACGGGACTCAGCGAGCGCGGGGAACGCCTCGAGCGCCTCGAACGCGGCCGTCAGACGACGGCCGTGGCCTTCGTTGTGACGTCGCTGGACATCGGCGGCCGGCGTGTGCTGGCTCGAAGCGGCTGCTGCGGCTGGTGGCATTGGGTCTCTGGGCTCCATGGGCATGGGCACGGATGGGGTCACCGCGGCCCGTCTACTTCCCGGTTATCGGCAGCCATGGACGGATGATTGAGCACGACCTCGAACACTTGTCCGGAACCTTGCCGCCCGGTGGTATTCGGGCGCGTCGGCTCTGGTCCTGCGCGGTGCGCTAGGAGGTCGCCAGCGCGGCGTCGAGCCGCTGCAGCGACGCCTCACGACCGAGCACCGTCAGGGACTCGAAGATGCCCGGCGAGATCGTCGTGCCCGCGAGTGCGACGCGGATCGGCTGGAAGACGTCCTTGGCCTTGCGCTCCGGATCGGCCTCGACGACCTCGCGCAGCGCGAGCTCGATCGGCCCGACCGCGAACGGCTCGACGTGCGCCAGCGCCTCACGTGCCTGGACGAGCGCGTGACGGTGGTCGGCGTCCAGCCACTTGTCGCGTGCCTTCTTGTCCTCGACCGGGCCGTCGAAGAGGAAGCCGGCCAGCGGCCAGAAGTCCGCCAGCGTCCCGATCTTCTCCTGGGAGATCGCGACCGCGTCCCGCAGTCCGGTGCGGCCGGTGAACGTCTCCAGCGCCACGGTCAGGTCGTCGACGCTCATCGCGCGCACGTACTGGCCGTTGAGCCACGTGAGCTTCTTGGCGTCGAACTGCGCGGGGTTCTTCTGCACGCGCGCGACGTCGAACTGCGCGACGAGCTCCTCGGTGGAGAGGATCGTCTGGTCGTCGGCCGCGCCCCAGCCGAGCAAGGCCAGGTAGTTGCGCACGGCGGCCGGCAGGAAGCCCGCGTCGCGCAGCTCCTGGACCGAGGCGGCGCCGTGGCGCTTGGAGAGCTTCTTGCCGTCGGGGCCGTGCAGCAGCGGCAGGTGGGCGAAGGCCGGTGCCTGCGCGCCGAGCGCCTCGTAGACGAGGAGCTGCTTGGGCGTGTTGGAGAGGTGGTCCTCCCCACGCACGACGTGGGTGATGCCGGCGTCGAGGTCATCGACGGCGACCGCGAAGTTGTAGAGGACGCTGCCGTCGGCGCGCGCGATGACCGGATCGTCCATGTGGACGTGCTGGAAGACGGTGTCGCCGCGGATGATGTCGTGGACCGTCGTCGCGCCCTCGTCGGGCACGCGGAGGCGGATCGCACCCTCGGGCTCAGCCTCCCCGCGGAAGCCCTTGTCGGCGCCGTGGACCGACTTGTAGGCCTTGACGTCGTCGCCGGTCGCGGTGGAGCGGTAGGCCTTGCCCTCGTCGAGGAGCTGGTTGAGCAACTCCTGGTGGCGCTCGGTGCGCGAGATCTGCGAGATCGGGCCCTCGTCGTAGTCCAGGCCGAGCCAGGCGAGCGCGTCGAGGATCTGCTCGACGTTCTCGGGGGTGGAGCGCTCGCGGTCGGTGTCCTCGATGCGCAGGACGAGCGTGCCGTCGTTCCCGCGCGCCATCAACCAGTTGTAGAGGGCGGTGCGAGCGCCTCCGATGTGGAGGGCGCCGGTCGGCGAGGGGGCGAATCGGACACGCATGAGGTAGGACTCTAGGCACATGCTCATCGGCACCCATGTCTCCCCCGCCGGCGGTCCGGCCAACGCCGTCGCGCGCGGCGTCGAGCGCGGCGCGAACGCCATCCAGATCTTCAACCAGAACCCGCGCGCGTGGAAGCCGACGATCTACAGCGACGAGGCCGTCGGGGCGTTCCGGACCGCGATGGCCGACTCCGACGTCGACGCCCTGGTCATCCACGCCGTCTACCTGCTCAACGCGGGCTCCGAGGATCCGGAGATCCGGGAGAAGACGCTGACGTCGCTGACCGCCTCGCTGCAGGCCGGCGACGCGCTGGGCGCCGTGTCGGTCGTGCTGCATCCGGGCTCGGCGCTGAAGGGCGAGGTCGCGCCCGCGATCGCGCGCGCCGGCGAGGTCTTCAAGGAGGCGCTGGCCGAGAGCGAGCACTGCGCGCTGCACCTGGAGAACACCGCGGGCGCCGGCGGCACGCTCGGGCGCTCGTTCGAGGAGCTGGCGGCGCTGATCGACGCGGGCGGCGCGGACAAGCGCCTCGGGATCTGCCTGGACTCCTGCCACCTGTTCGCCTCCGGCTATGACATCCGCACCGAGGAGGGCCTGACTTCTGTGCTCGACGAGTGCGACCGCATCGTCGGCCTGGACCGCCTCGGCTCGCTGCACCTCAACGACTCCGTCAACGGCCTGGGCACCAACCGCGATCGCCACGCGGACATCGGCAAGGGCGAGATCGGTGAGGACGGCTGCGCGATCTTCCTGTCCGAGCCGCGCTTCGAGACGCTGCCGGTGATCCTGGAGACGCCCGGACCTGACAAGAAGGGCACGCCGCCGGAGGAGATCGCGTTGGCGCGCAAGCTGCGCAAGCGGGGCCTGAAGGCGCGCGGCTGAGCGAAGAGTGCGGCCTCCGCCCCCGGTCCAGCGACAGAGCGGAGGCCGCATGCGCGACCGTAATCGGGCGCTTCGGCGCTTGCGGGGGAAATCGCTCACCCGTCGCGCAGGGGCATTGGTGCCCCGGGAACCGCGCTAGCGCCGGACCGTGAAGACGTGGTGAGCGGATCGGGCCTTCTGGCCGGCCCGCGTCGTCAGCGTGAGCGTCACGGTCGCCTTCGTTGCGTGGGCGATCCGGGACCGCTGCGCCTTGATCAGCGAGAGCCGGATCACCGCCGAGCCGCCGGCCTTCGCCTTCAGCGTGTGGTGGACGAGCTTCAGCGCGCCGTGCGCCCGCGTCCCGCCCTTCTCGCCGCTGAGCCTGAGCTGCCCGTCGACCCCGAGCGTGCACGCCTTCGCGCAGAGCACGACCGCCAGCGCCTGGCCGGCGGCGACGGTCTTCGCGGCGGTGACGAACCCGCGGGCGGCGGTGCCGAGGCGGAGGTCGAGGGCCACGACGGATCCGCCGAGCAGCGACGCCGCCCGGAGCGCGGCGGGGTCGCGGATGCCCGTCGCAGCGGCCCTGGCCGTCGACACGGCCGACGTGCGCGTGACCGTCGCCCCCGGGCCGACGTGGAACTGCACCTGGCCGTAGTTGAGGCCGTAGTGCCCGTCGTCTACCTCGAAGCCGACCAGGTCGTCGCCGCGGTAGCCCACGTCAGGCGTGTAGGTGAGCGTGCCCGCGGCGTCGTCGAATCGCACGGTGCCGTGGACGGGCGGCGTCCACAGCATCGCGGTGAGCGGGTCGCCGTCAGGATCGGTGCACGGTCGACGGATCGTCGTGCCGGGATCGGTGGCGGCATCGCGGCCGGCGATGGCCTGATCGACCCGCGGCCCGCACTCCGCCCAGTGGTTGCCGACGTGCAACGTCATCGCCTTGCGCAGCGTCCCTCCCTGGCCGTCGCTCAGCTCCACCACGAGCGCGTCGGGGCCGGTGTAGCCGCCGATCGACGTGTAGGTGAACGACGGGCGCGACGGGTCGGGGCCCGGGACGACCGTCCCATGCGCGGGCGGCTGGACGAAGGTGAGCGTGATCGGGTCGCCGTCGGCGTCGTGGCACCCGAGCGAGACCGTGTTGCGGCCGATGAAGACGGTGGCGTCCGCGGTGGGCGGGGTCATCCCGGGGGCGAACAGCGCGGGCGGGCAGACCGGCGGCTCGTTGGTCCCCAGCGGATGGACGTCGACGCCGACGGTCGCCTCGGCGGAGCGGTCGCCGTGGTCGTCGGTGGCGGCGTAGCCGATCGTGTCGGTGCCGCTGAAGCCCGACTCCGGCGTGTAGGTCACCTCGTAGCCGCCGCCGGTCGCGGCGGGCCGGACCGCCGAGACGGCGCCGTGGGCGGGACTCGTCGTGACCACGACCGTCAGCGGGTCGCCGTCGGCGTCGAAGCAGGCGTTGATCGGCACGACGACCGGCTGCTCCTGGCGCGTGATCACCTGGCCGGAGCCGTAGCCGCAGTTCGGTGCCGTGTTGGAGGTCGCCGAGACGTCGATGGCGACCGTGAAGTCCGGCCAGGCCTGGCCGTCGGCTCCGACCGGATGGACGGTGAACGAGGCCGGGCCCGTGTAGCCGTCATCGGCCGTGTACTGGAAGGTGAGGTTCGAGAGCGCGGTGACCGTCCCGTGCGCGGGCAGGTCGATGCCCACGGACGCCGGCACCGCGGTGGACGGCGTGCAGCCCGCGTAGATGCGCTGGGTGCGGCCGGGGTGAGCGGTGACCGTCCCCGGCACCGAGCAGGTGGCGACCGGATCGGCGAGCGCGGGGCCTGCCATCAGGCCGGCGAGGACCGCGCCCGCGAGCAGGGCCGCAAGAGCGGCGACACGACGCAGTGCGACGAACGACGGCGAGGGCACGGGCCAACGTTACCCCTCCGCGGCGGTTTGCTGAAGCTTCTTCTGTGTGGAGCGCGCTGACGCGGACGCCGGCGGTCGCCCCGCCCTACGCCGCGGCAGGCGCAGGCGCCGGCGGCGCCGCCAGCGCGCCGGGCCCGAGGATCTTCGCCAGCTCGGCACGCAGCGACGGCGTCGGATCGACGCGGAAGTCGGAGCCGAGCTTCAGCGTGCGGGCACCCGCGGAGGTGTTGATGGCGAGCACGACATCGGCCTCCCCCGTGTGGTTGCCGAACACGTGCTTGAGCTCGTCGATGATCGAGGGCGGAAGGCTCGCGGCATCCAGCAGGATCGTCAGCGCCTCGGGCCCCTTGGCGACCGCGACGGCCGCGGCGCGCGCCGTCTCGACCTCTTCCTCGCTGGGCTTGAACAGCTCGCAGGCCTGGACCTTGATCGTCAGCCCGCGATCGTCGTTGCCGACGCGCCCGCGCACGGTGACGATCTGATCGACCTGGGCGATGTGCTCGTACTCCGCGAGCTGGTCGCCGAAGAAGATGAGCTCGATCGAGCCTTCGAGGTCGTCGAGCGTCGCGAACATCATCATGTTGCCCGTGCGCGTCTTGAGCTTGCGCGCCGCGGTGATGATGCCGCCGACGGTGATCCACTCGCCGTCCTTGACCTTGGGCAGCTCACTCAGGGGCTTGTCGACGGCGGCCAGCAGCGCCTCGCGGACCTCCTTGAGCGGGTGCATCGAGAGGAAGAGCCCGATGGCGTCCTTCTCGTGGGCCAGGAGCTCGTTCTTCTCGAACTCCTCCTCGGGGATCGGCGGGTGCGTCGGACCGGCGAAGGCCGCCGCGGCGCCGTTGGGCCCACCGTCGGCCGGCGCGGCCTCGAAGAGGTCGAAGATCGAGCCCTGGCCGATCTCGGCGTCCTGCTGGATCTTCTGGCCTGCCCCCTGGGCCTGCTCCAAGACCTCCAACATGCCCTTGCGCGACGCGCCGGTCGAGCCGAAGGCCCCGCACTTGATCAGCGCCTCGATCGAGCGCTTGTTGACGGCCTTGGGGTCGACGCGCTCGCAGAAGTCCCAGATCGACTTGAACTCGCCGCCCTCCTCGCGGGCGCGCTTCATCGCCTCGACCGCGGCGTAGCCGACGCCCTTGACGGCGTCCAGCCCGAAGCGGATGTTGCCGTCGACGACGACGAACTCGTGGTCGGAGAGATTGACGTCGGGCGGCAGGATCTGGATCCCCATCTCCTCGCACCGGGCGGCGAAGAACGGGACCTTGTCCTTGGTGTCCATCACCGAGGAGATCAGCGCGGCCATGTACTCCGCGCAGTAGTTGGCCTTCAGCCAGGCCGTCCGGTAGGAGATCAGCGCGTAGCACGCCGCGTGGGACTTGTTGAAGGAGTAGTCGGCGGCCTTCTGGTTGGTCGCCCAGAGCCAGTCGATGGTCGACTGCGCCACGCCGTTCTTGGCGGCGCCCTCGCGGAACATCGGCTCCAGCTTGGCCATCGCCTCGCGGTTCTTCTTGCCGATCGCCTTGCGGAGGTCGTCGGCCTGCGCGCCCGAGAAGCCGGCCAGCTCCTTGGAGATCAGCATCGACTGCTCCTGGTACAGGATGACCCCGTACGTCGGGCCGATGATCGGCTCCAGGCGCTCGTCGGCGATCGAGACCAGATCCGGGTTGCGCTTGCCGCGCGCGTAGGTCGGGATCTGCTCCATGGCGCCCGGGCGGTAGAGCGACACGAGCGCGACGAGGTCGTCGAACTCCGTCGGCTTGACCTTGCGCAGCGCCTCCTGCATGCCCTCGGACTCGAACTGGAAGACGCCCACGGAGTCGCCGGCGGCGAGCATCTCATAGGTCTTCTCGTCGTCGAGCGGCAGCTTGGTCATGTCGGGCCGCTCGCCCGTCGAGCGGCCGATGATGTCCAGCGCGTCCTCGATGACGTCGAGGTTGCGCAGGCCCAGGAAGTCCATCTTGAGCAGGCCGAGCTCCTCGACGGGCTTCATCGAGAACTGCGTGACCTGCCGGTAGATCTTGTTGCCCGAGGCGTCGGTCTCGTTGGCGTCGGCGAGCTGCAGCGGGACGACGTCGGTCAGCGGCATGCCCGCGATGACGACGGCGGCCGCGTGGATCGAGTTGTTGCGGACGATGCCTTCGAGGCCCTTGGCGACGTCGACGATCTGCTTGGCGATCGGGTCCTTGTCGTACTCGGCGCGGAGCGGCTCGCCCTCCTTCAGGCAGTCCTCGAAGCTCGGCGAGCGGCCCATGATCGGGTCCGGGATCAGCTTGGCGAGGCGGTCGCCCTGGCCGTACTCGTGGCCGAGCACGCGGGCGGCGTCGCGCGTCGCCGCGCGCGGGAACATCTTGCCGAAGGTGATGATCTGCGCGACCGACTCGCGGCCGTACTTCTCGACCACGTACTGCATCACGCGCTCACGGCCGCGGACGGAGAAGTCGATGTCGATGTCCGGCATCGACACGCGCTCGGGGTTGAGGAAGCGCTCGAAGAGCAGGTCGTAGCGCAGCGGATCGAGGTCGGTGATCTTCAACGTGTAGGCGATGATCGAGCCGGCGGCCGAGCCGCGGCCCGGGCCGACCGCGATGCCGTGGTCCTTCGCCCACTTGACGAAGTCCCACACGATCAAGAAGTAGGCGTTGAAGCCCATCGAGTCGATGACGCCGAGCTCGTACTCCATGCGCTGCACGGCCTCGGCCGGCAGCGGCAGGCCGTAGCGGGCGTGCATGCCCTCCTCGACGCGGGCACGGAGGTAGGCCTTCTCGTCCTCGCCCTCGGGGAGGAAGCGCGGGATCAGCTGCTGGTCGAGCGCGATCTCGACGTTGCAGCGCTCGGCCACCTCGAGCGTGTTCGGGATGGCCTCCGGCCACTCGGCGAACTTCTCGGCCATCTCCTCCGACGAGCGCAGGTAGAACTCGTTGGTGTCGAAGGTCATCTTCGGCGCGGCGAGCGTGGACTTCGTCTGCACGCAGAGCAGCGCCGTGTGGTGGTGGTAGTCCTCGCGGCGCAGGTAGTGGACGTCGCCGGTGCCGACGAGGTTGCCGCCCAGCTCGCGGGCGATCTTGACGATGCCCTCGTTGGCCTTGTCCTGATCGGCGATGCCGTTCTTCTGGACCTCGAAGTAGACGTCCTCGGGGCCGAAGACCTGGAGCAGGTCGTCGGCGTGGGCGCGTGCCTCGGCCGGGTTGTCGGCGATCAGGCGCTGGCAGAAGCGGCCGGCCAGACAGCCGGTCAGCGCGATGACGCCGTCGGCGTGGGCGGCGAGCTGGGCCATGTCCAGCGACGGCTTGCCGCGGTGCAGGCCCTCCAGGAAGCCGGCGCTGGAGAGCTTGACGAGGTTGCGGTAGCCGGTCTCGTTCGCGGCCAGCAGCGTGAGGTGGTTGCGCTCCACGCGACCCGGCGCGCGGTTGGCGTGATCGTCGACGAGGTAGATCTCGCAGCCGAGGATCGGCTTGACGCCCTCGGCCTTGCAGGCCTTGTACATCTCGACCGCGCCGTTCATCACGCCGTGGTCGGTGAGGCCCAGGGCAGGCTGGCCGAACTCGGCGGCGCGCTTGGCGAGCGCCTTGATGTTGCACGCGCCATCCAGCAGCGAGTACTCGGAGTGGACGTGCAGATGGACGGCGGGAGACTGGCTCACGGGCAGAGATCGAGGATAGGTGGCGGATCGGACGACGGGGTGGGGCGCGACGGCGGGTCGCACAGGCTCCCCGCAAGGTGCGGAATTCGGTGCTGCGGGGCGGAGATCAGGGCCGGCTGCGCTGGGCGCGGTCGAGCCAGGAGAGCAGCGTGCGGACGTCGCGGGAGTCGCCCTCGACAGCGGCGTCACCGGGCGCGGCGGTCCCCGCGAGGACGGCGGCAAGGCGGTGCGCCGAGGTGTGCAGGACGGCGCTCGCCGGCGGAGCGGCCTCGTCGACCGGGACGATCGCCAGCGGGCCGTTGCCCGAGGCGACGACGCGCCAGCAGTCCGAGCCCTCCGAGGCGACGTCGATGGTCAGCGAGCGGCCGATCCAGCGGGGCTCGACGGCACGAGCGAGGACGGTGAGCAGCAGGCCCGGCGAGGGCGCGATGCCGGCCTCGGCGAGCTCGGCGAGGCCGAGCGGTGCGCGGCGCGCCTTGAGCAAGTGGCGCAGCTGGCGGCGACCGTCGATGCGCGTGCCCGGCAGACGACGGCCGGGTCCGCCGGCGCCGCCGGCGACGAGCGGGACCAGCGCGGCCAACGGCCCGGCGACGCGGACGGCGGCCGGCCCTTGGCCTGGAAGCTCGACGCGGACGCGGTCGGGATCGACGATGACGCGATGGGTCGTCCCGCCCTGGACGGCGAGCTCGTAGGTCAGCGAGTCCTTGACCAGGCCGGCCTGTGCCGACAGCAGCGAGACGACGAGCAGCTCGGCGATGTCGGGCTCGTCGACGGCCAGGCCCCGCAACGCGTCGCGCAGCCAGGGTCCGGGCGTCCCGATCGGCTCGCGCGGGGCGAGCGGCTGAAACTCAGCGACCACCACGGGCGCCGACGTCGGGACCGGAGCGTCGATGACCTCGGGCTCGAGCGCGGTTGGCAGCTCGGGCGCCGCCGTCGTCGGCGCGAACGCGTCGGGCTCGGGAACCGGAGCGGGCTCGGGCTCGGGCTCGGGCTCGGGCTCGCCTGCAGACTCATACTCAACCGCCGGCTCGGGCTCGACCACGGGCTCGCCTGCAGACTCGGGATCGACCGCCGACTCAGGCTCGACCACCGACTCAGGCTCGACCACCGACTCAGGCTCGACCACCGGCTCGGTCTCGACCACCGGCTCGGTGTCCTCCGTGGCGGCCACGGTCGCGCGGAGGCGCTCGGCGGCGGCGGCGAGGTCGAGGCCCAGCGACGGCGTCTCAGCCGTGTCGCCCTCCCCTACCGTCGGCGTCTGCAGATGCTCCAGCGCCGCGCGCAGCGAGGCGAGCGCCGTAGGGTCCGGACCGGCGCGGTGGGTTTGCGCGCGGAGCGCATCGAGTTCGGCCTCGACGTCGACCAGCCGCTGCTCGGCGAACGCACGCGCTGCGCGGTCGTCGTCGCCGCGACGACGCTCGGCGTCCAGCTCGGACTCGGCGACCCAGCGCGCAGCGCGCTCGGTCTCCAACTCCTCGCGCAGCGCCGTGGCCTCCTCGACCCCGGTCTGCAGCTCGGCCACGCGCTCCTGCATCGCCGCCAGCGACGCGGTCAGCGCGTCCTGCTCGGCGCCGAGCTCACGGCGCACGCCGTCGCGCAGCCCGGTCGCCAGCGCGACGACCGACTCGACGCGCGCCGCGAGCTTCGCCGCCCGCTCGCCGTCACCGGCGCGCACCTCCGACAGCTCGCCGTTGACGGCGTCCAGCGCGCGGCGCAGCTGCGCCTCGACCTCGACCCGCGCCGCGAGCGCCTGCTCCAGCTCACCGATCCGCGCGCGCTCCTGCGCCACCGCGGCGGCGGCCGCTTCGCGCTCCTGCGCGGCGGCGCGCACGGCCGCGTCGCGCTCACCGGCCAGCTCTGCGACGCGCCCCTCGGCGACGCCGGCGCGAGTCGCCGCGCTCTCCAGCGCGGCATCGGCGGCGAGGCGCGCGGTGCGCTCCGCGCCCAGCGCGGCCTCGGCGGCCAACCGTGCACCACGCTCGGCCTCCAGCCGCTCGCGCAGCTCTCGCGCCGCGGCGCCCAAGCGCTCGCGGACCGCGGCGACCGCGCGCTCGACCGCGACGACCCGCGTCGCGAACGCCTGCCGCTCGGTCGCGATCCGCTGCTCCAGCGCCGTCGTATCCGCCTGCGTCGCGCGCCCCGCCGCCAGCTCGCGCCGCGCTTGGGCCACCGCATCGGCGGCCGCCTCCGTCAGCTCCTCACGCCGGACCAGCTCGGCGCGCAGCAGGATGCCCTCGCGCTCCAGCGCCTCGCGCCGCTCGCGCTCGGCGGTCGCCCGCAGCCGCTCGTCCTCCAGCGCCGTGCGCGCCCGCTCGCGCTCGGCGGCGACGGTCGCCAGCTCCGCCTCCGCCTCGGCCAGCCGCTCGCGCAGCTCGGCGATCTGGGCGCCCGCGAGCTCACGTGCCGCCGCCGCCTCGCCCTGAGCCTCGAGCCGCTGCTGCTGCTCGGACCACTCGCGCTGACGTGTGCCGCGCAGGTCGCGCTCGAAGCCCTCGATCTGTGCCCGCAGCGCGTCGCGCTCGGCCGCGACCTCACCCAGCCGGCGATCAGCCTCGAAGAGGCGCAGCTCCAGCGACGCGTCCTCGCTGACCTCGGCGCGGCGGGCGCGGCGAGAGGCCAGGACCTCAGGGTCGACGACGTTGCCGCTCTCGGGAGGAGGCTGAGACATCCGGGCGGGAGACTAGGCCCCCACCCGGACGAATTCGCCCCCGAACGACTATCGGTGCTGCCCCGCCCGACTTCCGCGCACCACGAGCACCGCAATGCCCGCGCCGACAGCACCCGCCGCCAGCGCCTTGCGCGAGCCCAGCACGCCAAGCCGACTCTTCATGTACCACTTGCCGCCGTGCCAGACGACATACCCGAGGATCTTGTAGCGCATGACGGAGCTACTACCCGCGCTCCTCGTTGCGCAGACGCCAGGCCAGGCGCGACTGCAGCGACCACAGCTCGATGAAGCCCGGTGAGGCCTGCTGGGAGAAGAGCCCGCCGGACTCGTTGAAGGACGCCAGCGACGCGTCGTAGACCGCGTTCGGGGACTCGCGCGTGACGACCCGTGCCATGCCCTTGTAGAGCTTGAGGCCGATCGTGCCGGTCACCTGGCGGTTGACCTCGTTGATGTAGGCGTCGATGTCGGTCCGCAGCGGCTCCCACCACAGGCCCGCGTAGACGAGGTAGGCCCACTGCTGATCGAGCGTCGGCTTGAAGCGGTTCTGGTGGATCGTGCCGACCAGGCGCTCGAGCTCGGCGTGGGCGGGCAGCAGGATCGCCGCCGCCGGCACCTCGTAGATGTCACGGACCTTCAGGCCGACGATCCGATCCTCGATGTGGTCGACGATCCCGACGCCGTGCTTCATGCCCAGCGCGCCGATCTTGTCGAGCAGCTCGACGATGCCCAGCGCCTCGCCGTTGACGGCGACCGGGCGGCCCTCCTCGAAGCTGATCGTGACGATCTCCGACTCGTCGGGCGCCTCCTCGGGGCGCGTGACGAGCTGGAAGACGTCGTCGTCCGGCGCGTGGCTCAGGTCCTCGATCCACTTGCCCTCCGACGAGCGGCCCCAGATGTTGTCGTCGATCGAGTACGGCGCCGTCTCGGTGCCGCCCTTGACGGGGATGTTGTGCTCGCGCGCGTAGGCGATCTCCTCCTCGCGGCCCATCTTCCAGTCGCGGACCGGCGCGATGATCTTCAGCTCGGGCGCCAGCGTCGCGACCGTCGCCGTCGATGCGGACCTGGTCGTTGCCCTTGCCGGTGCAGCCGTGGGCGATCGTGTCGCAGCCCGTCTCGCGCGCGATGTCGACGGCGATCTTGGCGATCAGCGGCCGACCGAGCGCGGTGAACAACGGGTAGTTCAGGCCATAGATGGCATTGGCCTTGATCGCCGGGACGATGAAGTCGTTGGCGAACTCCTCGCGCGCGTCGATCACGCGGGCGTCGATGGCGCCGAGGCGCAGCGCCTTCTCCCGAACGATGTTGTAGTCCTCGCCCGGCTGACCCAAGTTGATGGTCAAGGCGACCACCTCGGCGTTGTACTGGTCCTGGATCCACTTGAGCATGACGCTCGTGTCCAGACCGCCGGAGTACAGCAGGCAGACGCGGCCGACCTGGTCGGGGCGGGCCAGGTAGGAGGCGGCAGGCTCGTGGGGGTGCAGCAGCTGATCGTCGGTCATCGGCTCTCTTGGGGGTCGAGGAGACGCGCGAGCCGGGCGAGGGCCTCGTCCAGCTCGGCGTCGGTGATGGTCAAAGGGGGAAGCAGGCGCAGGGTGGTCGGCCCGGTCGCGTTGAGCACGAGCCGCTCCTCGCGCAGCGCGCGGCCGACGAGCTCGGTGGCGGGCTCGGCGCGCGCTGGGTCAAGCTCGGCGGCGAGCATGAGGCCGCGCCCACGGACCTCGACGACGCCGGGGATCTCGGCCACCACGTGGCGGATGCGCTCGCCGGTCTCCCGCACGCGCGTGAGGAGCTGCGGGTCACTGACGATGTCCAGGACCGCCAGGCCGGCGGCGCACTGCACGGGGCCGCCGGCGAAGGTCGAGCCGTGGTCGCCGGGCTCGAAGCCCTCGGCGAAGCGCTCGTTGGTGATCAGCGCACCGATCGGCAGGCCGCCGCCCAGCGCCTTGGCCACCGTCATGAGGTCGGGGTGCACCCCGGAGTGCTCGTAGGCCCAGAGCGTCCCCGTGCGGCCCGAGGCCGCACCTGGACCTCGTCGAAGATCAGCGCGGCGCCGTGGCGGTCACAGGCCTCGCGCGCGGCGCGCAGCAGCTCGTCCTCCAGGACGTAGACGCCGCTCTCGCCCTGGATCGGCTCGAGGATCACCGCGGCGGTCTGGTCGCCGATCGCGGCGGTCAGCGCCTCGACGGTCGGGGCGACCGCGAAGAAGCCGGGGACCAGCGGGGCGAACGGCGCCTGCTTGGCCTCCTGCGGCGTGGCGCTCAGCGAGCCGTAGGTGCGGCCGTGGAAGCCGCGGTGGACCGAGACGACGTCACCGCCGCGCTTGGCCTTGCGCGCCATCTTGATCGCGGCCTCGTTGGCCTCGGTCCCGGAGTTGGCGAAGTGGACACGACCGCCGAGCGAAGACTCCGCGAGCCGCCGCGCCAGCTCGGCGCCGGGCGCGCGTGTGGAAGAGGTTGCCGACGTGGATCAGCGCGCGCGGCCTGCTCGGTGATCGCCTTGACGACCGCCGGGTGCGCGTGGCCGACCGCGTTGACGGCCAGGCCCGTCTGCAGGTCGAGGTACTCGACGCCATCGGCATCCCACAGCCGCGCACCCTCGCCGCGCACGAACGGATCGGCTGACGCGCGTAGGCCGGGACGAGCCCGCTGTCGTCGAAGGTGGTCTCGGCACTCACGACGCGGCCCGGATCTTGGTCCCGCGCAAAGAGCGCCTGCGCTGCCCACTCATGACGCAGCTCGAATCTTTGTGCCAATGCCCTCGTCGGTGAACAGCTCCAGCATGATCGAGTGCGGCACGCGCCCGTCGACGATGTGCGCCGCGGTGACGCCGCCGTGAATCGCCTCGACGCACGCCTGCAGCTTGGGGCGCATGCCCCCGGCGACGTGCTCGAGTGCCTCCTCGACCTCTTCGGCGCTGGCCTGCGAGATGCGCGACAGCGGGTTGGACGGGTCGCGCAGCCAGCCCGACACGTCGGTCAGGAACAGCACCTTGTAGGCGCGCAACGCCCGGGCGACCGCACCTGCCGCCTCGTCGGCGTTGACGTTGTAGGAGTTGCCGTCGCGGTCGGAGCCGACCGAGGCGATGACCGGGATGTAGTCGTCGGCGATGTGCTTGAGCACGTCCACGTTGACGCGCGTGATGTGACCGACGAAGCCGACGTCCTCCCCGCCCGGCGCCGACGCCCGCTCGCAGATGAACAGCCGGCCGTCGTCGCCGCTGAGGCCGATCGCCTCCTGGCCGTGGCGGTTGATGCGCGACACGATGTCCTTGTTGACCTTGCCGATCAACACCATCTTGGCGATCTCCACCGTCTCGGCGCTGGAGACGCGCAGCCCGCCGACGAACTCGACCGGGATGTCGAGGCGCTCCATGTAAGCGGTGATGTCCGGCCCGCCGCCGTGCACGACCACCGGGTTCATCCCCACGTACTTGAGCAGGACGACATCGCGCGCGAAATCCTCGCGCAGCGCCGGGTCCTCCATCGCCGCGCCGCCGTACTTGATGACCACCGTGCGGCCATGGAACTCCCGGATGTACGGGAGGGCTTCGAGGAGCGTGCTGACGTCGCGCATGGGCGGTCCCGGCCTAGGTGGTGTACTCGGCGTTGATGTTGATGTACTCGTGGCCGAGGTCGGAGAAGAAGACCTCGGTCTCGAAGCCGTCGCCGGGCAGGCCGATGGCGTACTCGACCTCGTCGCGCGCCACGCGCGCCTTGAGGTCGTCCTCGTCGTGGTCGACCGCGTTGCCCGCGACGCAGACCTGCACGCCCTCGATCGCGATGTCATAGGCCAACGGCGCGGTGTCGGGCAGCGCGAGGCCGATGGCCTGTGCGATCCGGCCCCAGTTGGGATCGCCACCGTAGAGCGCGGTCTTGACCAGCGGGGAGTTGGCGATGGCGCGGGCGACGCGCTCGACGTTGGGGCCATGGCCGCCGCGCACCGTCACGCGGCCGACGCGACGGGCGCCCTCGCCGTCACGGCACATGTCGATGGCCAACTGCCGCAGCAGCGCGTCGAGCGCCTGGCCGAAGAGCAGCTCGCCCTCGGACTCCGGCTCGACCGCGATACCGGAGGCGCCCCCGCAGAGCAGGATCGCGGTGTCGTTGGTCGAGAGCTGACCGTCGACCGTGATGCGGTCGAACGAGCGCTTGACGCAGACCCCGAGCAGCAGCTCGGCGGTCTCCGCGGCGACGATCGCGTCGGTCTCGACGAAGCACAGCATGGTGGCGAAGGACGGCTGGATCATGCCCGCGCCCTTGGACTGCGCCGCCAGCCGGATCGTCCCGCCCGGGAGGTCGATCTCGATCGTCCCGCGCTTCTCGAACAGGTCGGTGGTCATGATCGACCGCTGGAAGTCGTCGATGCCCTCGGGCGCCAGCGCCTTGCCGGCCTCCAGCAGCCCGCGCACGACCTTGTGGCCGTCGAGCTGCACGCCGATGACGCCGGTCGAGCAGACCGCGACGCGATCCTCCGTGGTCCGCCCCATCATCGCCCCGGCGCCCTGCATCCGGGCGGCCTCGTCCATGCCTCGACCGCCGGTCGCCGCATTGGCGTTGCCGGAGTTGACGGCGACGGCCTTGATTGCGTCCAGCCGCGCGCGGTCGCGCGTGACCAGCACGGGCGGTGCGGCGGTGCCCGAGCGCGTGAAGCGCGCAGCGCTGGTGGTCTCGTCGCTGTCGGAGACGAGCAGTCCTACATCAAGTCCGCCGGAGGGCTTGATGCCCGCCGCCGCGCCGGCCGCGCGGAAGCCTTGCGGCAGTGGCGCGCCCGCGACCTCGCGGACGCCGTCGGGCACGTCGACCCAGCGGGAGCGGAAGAAGGCGCTCATGTCCCCACCGCCGTGCGAAGGAGCCTCTGGCGAGTTCGCGCTCGCAAGCCGAGCCGCCAGGCGAGGTCTTGCGCTCTCACAGGATCCCCTCCGTCTCGTCGCGGCCGAACATGAGGTTCAACGACTGCACAGCCTGTGACGACGTGCCCTTCCACAGGTTGTCGATCGCGCCGAAGGCCAACACCTTGCCGGTCCGCGGATCGGTCTGGACGTTGATCGAGCAGATGTTGGTCTCACGCACGTCGCGGACGCCGGGCGGGCGCATGACGACATCGACGAACGGCTCGGCGGCGTAGGCCTCCTCGTAGAGCGCGACGACGTCGCCGGCCTCCACGTCGGTGGTCGTCACGTAGCAGGAGACCAGCTCGCCCTGGTCGAGCGGGAGCAGGTGCGGGGTGAAGGTCACGGCGACGTCGGCGCCGAGCACCGCCAGCTCCTGGTCGATCTCCGGCGCGTGACGATGGGTGCCGACGCCGTAGGGCACGACGTTCTCGTCGACGGTCACGTAGTGCGTCTTCTGCGTCGCGGCGCGGCCCGCCCCGCTGACACCCGACTTCGCGTCGATGATCACGTCGTCGATGAGACCTGCGCGCGCGAGCGGCGCCAGCGTCAGGATCGCGGCGGTCGGGTAGCAGCCGGGCCCGGCGACGAGGTCGGTCTCGGCGATCGCCGCGCGGTAGAGCTCCGGAAGTCCGTAGACGGCCTCGGCCAGCAGCTCGGGATGGGTGTGCGGGACGTAGTACTCCTCGTAGACCTTCAGGTCGCGCAGCCGGAAGTCGGCGCTCAGGTCCACCACCTTGATACCGCCCTCCAGCAGCTCGGCGACCAGCGGCGCGGCGGCGCCGTGCGGGTAGGCGACGATCGCGGCGTCGACCTCGCCGTGGTGATCGAGATCGAGGTCGAGCTCTTCCAACACCAGCGGCACGCGGTGGTGCCGGTAGAGCGCGTTGAGCGGGGTCCCGGCATCCGAGCGCGACGTGATCGCCGAGAGCCGGAAGTGCGGGTGGCGGTCGATCAGGCGTGCGGCAAGCGCGCCCGCGAAGCCACTGGCGCCCGCGACGAGGACAGACGGACCGTCAGGCTCAGCCTTGCTCCGGCCACTGACGACGGAGGACACCGGCCACGTCCCTCCGGAGGACGGCTCAGCCACGGAGCTCACCCCCAACCTGCTTGGCCAGCGCCGCGACGACCTTGTCGCGCACGGGCGCGACGTCCTCGTCGGAGAGCGTGCGATCGGGTGCCTGGAAGGTCAGGGCCAGCGCGAGCGACTTGCGCCCCTCGCCGACCTGGGCGCCGCGGTAGACGTCGAAGACGCGCACGGCGTCCAGCAGCTTGCCGCCGGCGCCGCGGACCGCGCTCAGCACGTCGTCGGCCGCGACCTCCTCGGCGACGATCACCGCGAGGTCCTGGCGGACGGGCGGGAAGCTCGTCAGGTCGCGGAAGTACGGGACGGCCACGGCATGGGCGACGGTGCGGTCGAGGTCCAGCTCGAACGCGGCGACCGCGCCCTCCAGCTCCCAGGCGCGTGCGACGAGCGGGTGCAGCTCGCCGACCCAGCCGATGACCTCATCGCCGGCCAGCACGGTGGCCGAGCGGCCGGGATGCAGGAACGGCTGGGCCTCGGCGCGCACCGACCAGTCGACGCGCAGCGCGTCGAGCGTCGCGGCCAGCAGACCCTTGGCGGCGAAGAAGTCCACCGCCTTCGGTGCGGCCTCGTCGCCCCATGACGGGGCGCTCAGACGGCCATGCAGAACGGCGCCGAGCGCCCGGTGCTCATGCGGAAGCTGCTCGCCGTCAACCGCCACATAGACCGCGCCCTGCTCGATCAGCCGCAGATCCGCGTTGCCGCGCGCGACGTTGTGCTTGGTGGCGTCCAGCAGCGACCCGAGCACGGTCGTGCGCAGGACCGAGTGGTCCTCGCTCATCGGGTTCTGCAAGGCCACGAACTTGCGCCGCGGGTCGTCCGCAGGCAGCCGCAGACGGTCGGCCACGCCTGGCTCGGTGAACGACCAGCCGACGATCTCGTAAGCGCCACGGCCGATCAGCGCGTCGACCGCACGACGGCGCAACCGCTGCTCGGTCGACATCCGCCCCGCCGCGCCGCGCCGCTTGGGCAGCGTGGCCGGGAGCTTGTCGAGGTCGAAGCGCCCGACCTCCTCGACGAGGTCGGCCTCGCGCGTGACGTCGTTGCGCCGGAAGCCCGGGACGGTGACGTCCAACCCGTCCGCGGCGTCGGCCACGCCAAAGCCCAGCGCGGTGAGCGTCTGCGTCTGGCGCGCCCGCGGGATGACGAGTCCCAGCAGCGACGCGACCTTGTGCTCGCGCAGCCGGATCGTCGCGTTCGGCCACGGCTCGCTCGCGAACGGGCCGGCGTCGATCGTGCCGCCGGCCACCGTGGCGCCCGTCAGCTCGATCATCAACTTGGTCGCGACGATCTGCGCATCCATCGCCTGCTCGGGCGCAAGGCCCTTCTCGAAGCGCCCGGACGCCTCGCTGCGCAACCCCAGGATGTTGGACGTGCGGTGGATGTTGGGGCCGACCCAGGAGGCGACCTCCATCAGCACGCGCGTCGTTCCGTCCTCGACCTCGGAGCGTGCGCCGCCCATGACGCCCGCGATCGACGTCGGGCCGTCGGCGTCCTCGATGACGAGCATCTCGCCGTCGAGCGTCCGCGTCTGGCCGTCGAGCGTCTCGATCTGCTCGCCGTCGTTGGCCCGCCGAACCGTCAGCTCGCCGCCGGCGACCTTGTCGAGGTCGAAGGCGTGCAGCGGATGGCCCGTGAGCAGCATCACGTAGTTGGTGATGTCGACGACGTTGCTGATCGGCCGCATGCCGGCGGCGATCAGGCGCGCCTTCAGCCAGCGCGGCGACGGGCCGATCGTGACGTTCTCGAAGACCCGCGCGGTGAAGCGCGGGCACAGGTCGGGCGCCTCGATCCGGACATGCGCGCCCGGGACGTAGCCGGACGTGCCGAGGTCCTCGGCCCACGGCACCGGCGCCAGCGGCGCGTCGGTCGCGGCATGGACCTCCCGCGCCAGACCGTAGATGCCAAGGCAATCAGGTCGGTTGGGCGTGATCTCGAACTCGATGACCTCGTCGAAGATCGGCAGCACGTCGACCAGCGCCGTGCCTGCGACCAGCGCGTCGTCGAGCACCATGATCCCGCCCGCGCGGTCGCTCGCCAGGCCGACCTCGTCCTCGGACAGGATCATCCCCAGCGACTCGACGCCGCGGAGCTTGGCCTTCTTGAGCTTCGTGCCGTCGGGCATCGTCGCGCCGGGACGCGCCACCGCGACGGTCTGGCCGGCGGCCACGTTCGGCGCGCCGCAGACGATCTGCTGGGGCTCGACCCCATCACCGACGTCGACCGTCGTGACGTTCAGCCGATCGGCATCGGGATGCTTGCCGCAGGTCAGCACCTTGCCGACGACGAAGCCCTCGGCCGCGCCGACGCCGTGATGGTGGATGGCCTCCACCTTGGTGCCCGAGAGCGTGAGCCGCTGCTCCAGCGTCTCGAGCGTGATGTCCGGCGCGCAGTACTCGCGCAGCCAGGAGTACGGGACCCTCATCCGAACTGCTCCAGGAAGCGCAGGTCGTTCTCATAGAACAGCCGCAGGTCGCTCACGCCGTGCTTGAGGAATGCGATGCGCTCGATGCCCATCCCCCACGCGAAGCCCTGGACCTTCTCGGGGTCGTAGCGGTCGTCATCGACGTAGGAGTACACGTTGGGGTCCACCTCACCGGCGCCCAGGATCTCGATCCAGCCCTCGCCGCGACAGAGCGGGCAGCGCGAGCCGTCCTTCATCCAGCCGTTGTTGCAGTTGAAGCACGAGACGTCGACCTCGACCGACGGCTCCGTGAACGGGAAGAAATGGCCACGCAGGCGCACGTCGCGCTCATCCCCGAAGATCGCGCGGGAGAACTCCAGCAGCGTGCCCTTCAGGTCGGCCAAGGTGATGTCCTCGTCAACGGCAAGGCCCTCAACTTGGTGGAACTGCGGGGTGTGCGTCGCGTCACTGTCGCGCCGGTAGACGCGGCCAGGGATGACGACGTACAGCGGCGGCGGGTGCGCCTCCATCGCGCGCACCTGCATCGGCGAGGTGTGCGTGCGCAGCACGGTGTCCTCGGCCACGTAGAAGGTGTCGGTCTTCCCACGCGCGGGATGCGTCGGGTCGTGGTTGAGCGCGTCGAAGTTGTAGCGGACGGTCTCGACCTCGTTGCCCTCCATGACCGTGAAGCCGAGGCCGACGAAGACGTCCTCCAGCTCGCGCCACGTCTGGGTGATGAGATGCAGCCGCCCGACGGGCTGCAGCGGGTCGCCGGGCAGCGTGACGTCGACGCGATCGGTGATCAGCTTGGCATCGAGCTCCGAGGCATCGAGCCGGTCGACGGCTGCGGTGAGCCGCGCCTCCAGCGCCTTGCGGACCTCGTTGGCGCGCTTGCCGACCTGGCCCCGTTGCGCGGGCTCCAGCTCGCCCACGCCGCGCAGCAGGTTCGGCAGCTCGGCCTTGCGGCCCAGAAGGCGGACGCGCAGCTCTTCGAGCTGCTCGGTCGAGGCCGCCGCGTCGATCGCGGCGAGGCCCTCGTCGTGGATCTCTTCGATGCGTGTCAGCACAGGGCCTCCGGGTCCGTGACCCTAATCAACTCGTAGACCGCCAGCGTGGCGGCCATCGCAGCGTTCAGCGACTCGTTGGCGATCGGAATGTGGGCGGCACGGTCGCAGGAGTCCAGGACGTCCTGTGCCAGACCGGCACGTTCGGCCCCGACCACCAGCGAGACGTCTCCCACGGCCGGTCCCCGCAGCGGCTCGCCACGCCGCGCGTCCAGTGCGACGCGCGTGCCCGGCAGCTCGTCGATCGACGTCGCGCGGGCGATCGAGACCGCGAAGATCGCGCCCATCGATGCGCGCACCGCCTTGGGCCCGTAGGGGTCGGCGGTGCCGGGGCCGAGGACGACCGAGTCGACGCCGAAGGCCAACGCGGCCCGCAGCACGGTGCCGACGTTGCCGGGGTCCTTGACGCCCCACAGCGCGACGCACAGCGGACCTGCCGGCGCCGGCGCCCAGCGCTCCTCGAAGACCGCCAGCGCCCGCGTGCCCGACCCCAAGGACGACACCTTGGCCAGCGCCTCCTCGCTGACCTCGACGCCCGCGCGCAGCAGATGCACGGGCTCCCACCCGGACTCCCGTGCGGCCGCCAGCAGATCCTCGCCCTCGGCCACGAAGCGCCCGCGCTCACGCCGCGCGGCGAGCCGGCGGATGTCCTTCAAGAGCGGGTTGTGATGGGAGGTGATCATGGTGTGGCGGGCAATCGGGGCAAAAGAAAGGGCGCCGTCCTGGAGAGGAGCGGCGCCCTGTAAGGCTTGATGTCGGCGGAGTCGCTACGCAGCGGCTGCCGACGCCTCACGGGCGGCCTCGGCAAAGCGTCGGAACGTCTCGGGATCGCGCACGGCGATGTCGGCCAGGACCTTGCGGTCCAGGTCGATCTCGGCCAGCTTGAGGCCGTGGATGAACTCGCCGTAGGACATCCCGTTGAGGCGGGCGGCCGCGTTGATGCGCGTGATCCACAGGCGGCGGAAGTCGCGCTTGCGGTTGCGGCGGTCGCGGTACGCGTAGGAGTCGGCCTTGGTCAAGGCCTCCTTGGCGCGCTTGTAATTGGAGTTCGCCTCGCCACGGAAGCCCTTGGTGAGCTCCAGCGTCTTGCGACGCTTCTTCTTGGCGTTGACGGAGCGCTTGACGCGGGTCACTTCTTCTTCGCTCCCAGGAGGGTCTTGACGCGCGGCTGGTCATGGGGCGACAGGACGAAATCCTTGCCGAGGTGTCGCTTGTGCTTCGGCGACTTCTTCTCGAGGATGTGGCTCGTGAAGGCGTGGCGAGCCTTGACCTTGCCCTTGGCGGTCAGCTTGAAGCGCTTCTTTGCGCCCGAATGGGTCTTCATCTTCGGCATAGCGGAGCGAGCCAGTGTAGTAGGACATGCGCGGCGGCGCGGTCTGGCTCGCCCCGTAGGCTAGCGATGTGGCCGCCTCCACCATCAGCAGCCGTCTGATCGGCCGCGACGACGAGCTCGCGACGCTCGTGGAGGCCGTGCGCGAGGCCGACGCCTGCCGCCCGACGCTGGCGTTCGTGGCCGGAGAGTCGGGCGTCGGGAAGTCGCGGCTGCTGAGCGAGCTGGCGCGCCAGGCCCGCGAGGATGGGGCGCGTGTGCTCAGCGGCGAGTGCGTCGAGCTCGGCGACGGTGAGCTGCCCTACGCGCCGCTGGTCGGCGCCCTGCGGCCGCTGGTCCGCGCCGAGGACCCCGCGCTGCTGGAGCTTCCCGCCGCCGCGCGCCACGAGCTGGCAGCGCTGCTGCCGGGCCTGGCCGACACCGACGGCGGTGACGGCGCATCCTCGCGCGATCAGCAGCGCATCGAGGCCGACGGGCAGGCGCAGTCGCGGCTCTTCGAGGCGCTGCTGGCGGCGATCGACCGCCTCGGTCGCGACGCGCCGGTCGTCCTGATCATCGAGGACGTCCACTGGGCCGACCGCTCGACCCGCGACTTCCTCTCCTTCCTCGGGCGCAACCTCGCCGACGAGCGCGTCCTGATCGCCCTCAGCTACCGCCCCGACGAGCTGCACCGCCGCCATCCGCTGCGCCCGCTGCTGGCCGTCCTGGAGCGCACGCCGCAGGCGCGGCGCATCGAGCTGCGCGGGCTGCTGCCGGCCGACATCAAGGCGATGGCCCACGAGGTCACCGGCCACGAGCCGTCGCCCGAGCAGGTCGATCGCCTCGTGCGCCGCAGCGACGGCAACGCGCTCTTCATCGAGGAGCTGCTGGCCGCCGGGCCGGGCCCACTGCCGCCGAGCCTCAGCGACGCGCTGATGGTGCGCGTCGAGCGGCTGCCGCAATCGGCCCAGGAGGTCGTCCGCACGCTCTCGGTCGCCCAGCCCGCAGACCACGCGCTGCTGGAGGAGCTCGAGGTGCTCGACGACGCCGCGCTGCGCACGGCGCTGCGCGACGCGATCGCCGGCCACGTCGTCGCCGTCGACGGCAGCGACCGCTACACCTTCCGCCACGTCCTGCTGCGCGAGGTCGTCTACGACGACCTGCTGCCCGGCGAGCGCTCCGAGCTGCACCGTGCGGTCGCGCGGGCCCTGGAGGCGCGGCTGCCGGGAGACGGCGGCCCAGGGCTCGCGTCGGCCATCGCCCATCACTTCCACCGCTCCGGTGACCAGCCCGAGGCGCTGCGATCGGCGATCCGCGCCGCCGATGCGGCGACCGCCGCCCACGCCGAGGCCGACGCCGCCCAGCTGCTGGAGCGCGCGCTGGAGCTGTGGGAGCGCGTCGCCGACCCCGAGGCACTCACCGACGACGATCACCTCGACCACGTCGACCTCTTGGTCCGCACCGCCCGCGCGCACCGCAACACCGACGACGGGCGGCGCGTGACGCTGCTCAACCAGGCGCTGCGCGAGGCGCGCGCGGCCGACCCCGACGATCGCCGTGTGCCGCTGCTCCTCCAGCAGCGCGCTATGGCCGAGTGGGGCCTGGGCCGCGGCGAGGCGAGCCGCAAGTCGCTGGACCTCGCCCGCCGGCTGCTGGCCGACGACGCGCCGGAGACCCAGCGCATCAGCCTGACGATCTCGCGGATGAAGCTCGCGACGCTGCAGTCGCGCTACAGCGAGACGATCGCGCTGGCCGAGGAGGTCCTCCCCCAGCTCCCCGACACCCACGACGGTGAGATCCTCCGCACCGAGACCTACAACAACTTCGGGCTCGCGCAGATCATGACCGACGACCACGAGCGCGGCGTGGCCAACCTGCGCGAGGCGGCGACGATCGCGCGGGCAAAGAACGACTACGTCCTGCTGTCGATCTCCTACGTCAACCTCGCCGACGCGCTGCACCTGTCCGGGCGACCGGACGAGGCCAAGGCCGTCATCGACGAGGCGATGCAGGCGATCGACGGCAACGTGCCGGGCGGCGCGTGGGTGCCGACCTTCGCCGCGGAGCTGGCGATCGACGCCGGCGAGTACGACGCCGCCGCGACCTACCTGCGCACCACCGGCCGCACGAGCGGCAACAGCCGCGTCAACGTCGAGCTGCGTCGCGCCGAGCTGGCGCTGGGACGCGGTGACGACGCGGTCGCGCGCACCTCGATCGAAGAGGCCGAGGCGCTGCTGGTCGACTCGCTGGAGCCGCAGTTCGTCGCCGTCGCCGGCGTGCTGCGTGCCGAGCTGGATCGCCGCAACGGCCATCCGGTCTGCGCACGCGAGGCCGTCGAGAGCGCGCTCGAGCGCCTCGAGTTCTGCAGCGACGACACGGTCCGGCTCGGGCGCCTGGCTGCCACGGGCGTGGCGATCGAGGCCGATCTGGCCCAGCGGGCGCGCGACCTTGGCGACGCCGACGCAGCGGCCGACGCGATCGCCCGCGCCGGGATCATGCTCTCGCGCGCGCAAGCCGCCGCCGCGGCGGGACGGCCGATGGAGACGGCCTACGCGGCCACGGCGGTCGCCCATCACCTGCGCGCGACGGGCGACGATCCGGGCGAGGCGTGGATCGTCGCGGCCGACGCCTGGACGGCACGCGGGCGCCCGCTGCTCGTCGCCGCCATGCAGCGCCACGCGGCCGAGTCGTGCCTGGCCCACGGGCGGCGCGACAGCGCGGCCGAGGCGGCCGGCATCGCCCTGGCGGGCGCACGACGCATCGGCGCGGCCTGGCTGGTCGACGAGCTCGAGGGGCTGATCGCGCGGGCACGGCTGACGCCGGCGGGCGACGGCAACGACGCGACCTCCTCCTCCGACAGCGCGCCGTCGAGTGCAGAGGACGACCTCGACCCCTTCGGCCTGACGCCCCGCGAGCGTCAGGTGCTCACGCTGGTGGCGCGCGGCGCGACCAACCGCGAGATCGGCGCCGAGCTGTACATGGCCGAGAAGACGGCCAGCGTCCACGTGTCGCGGATCCTGTCCAAGCTGGACGTGCGCAGTCGAACCGAGGCGGCGGCGGTCGCACACCGCCTCGGGCTCGCTGCGGGCTGAAGCGCGGGCGCCGCTAGGAGGCGGCGGGCGCTTCGTCGTCAGCAGCCGCGGGTGCGGCCTCGACGGGAGCTTCTTCGGTCGCCTCGGCGGCGGGCGCCTCGGTCGTGGCCGCGGTGGCCTCGCCGTCGGCGCTCTCGGGTGCTTCTGCCTCGGCTTCGTCCACAGGCGCCGTCGACGTGCCACCGTCGATGGTGCCTGCCAGCACGGCCTTGGACGGGCCGAGCATCATCGTCATGTTGCGACCGTCCAGGTTCGGACGCTGCTCGATGATCGCGAGCTCGGCGAGCTCCTCGGCCAGGCGGTCCAGGATCATCCGCCCCCGCTCGGGGTGCGTCACCTCACGGCCACGGAACATGATGGTGATCTTCACCTTGTCCTTGTGGCGCAGGAACCGCTCGACATGACCCTTTTTGGTGTCGTAGTCGTGCTGCGCGATCTTCGGCCGGAACTTGATCTCCCGGATGACGATCTGCTGCTGGTGCTTCTTGGCGGCCTTGACCTTCTGGGCCTGCTCGTACTTGTACTTGGAGTAGTCCAGGACGCGGCAGACGGGCGGGCGTGCCTCGGCCGCCACCTCGACCAGGTCGAGATCGCGATCCTGCGCGTACCGCAGGGCCTCGTCGGTCTTCATGACGCCGATCTGCTGGCCGTCATCGCCAATGACCCGGACTTCGGGTACACGGATGCGCTCGTTGACGCGCGTCGTGTCCCGCTCGGGCGGGCGCCGGTCGAACCGTCTCGGGACCGGCACTAGCTGTTCTGTCGGCGGGTCATCAAGACCGCGGCGCCGACCATGTCGTGATGCAAGTCAACGACACCGAGTATAGACGGATCGTCCACGCATCCGCTACCCCCGGTCCAACGGGCTTCAGGACCGCCCCAGGATGCCGACCATCGGGGCGTGGCAAGCCGCTTGCTCACGCCCCCTGCCCGCGTCCGTGCGCGACAGGCCATCCGGGCCCTTCGCGAGGCCCCGGACCACTACGCGCTCATCGACCAGCGCCGCGCCGGCCATCTGGCCGGGTTCCTGTTCTGCTGCGCCGGCGTCCTGGCGGCCCTGATGCTGGCCTTCGACCCGCCGGACGCGCCCGGCCGCGGCGGCTGGCTCCCGGCGGCGATGCTCATCCTGCTGTCCTTCGTCAGCGGCCTGGCGATGATCCTCAACCGGCGCACCATGCGCACCAACCAGCTGATGCTGACCGGGCTGTCAGGACCGGTGATGCTGGGCTCGCTGCAGTGGCTCACCGACGGCGAGCCGGCCTACGCCCAGCTGCTGATCCTCTCGGTGCTGTGGTCGGGCACCGTGCTGCCACCGCTGCGGCTGGCCGTCATCGCCGCGCTCGACGCCGGGGTCGTCTTCCTGCCGCGCCTCTACAGCAGCCACCCCGACGTGATGACGCAGGACATCGCGACGATCGGGATCGTCTGGACGCTGGCCTGCGTCTGTGCCATCCACGCCGAGCGGATGCGGCGCATCCGCCGCACGCTCGTCGACGAGCGGGTCGAGGCCGACGAGCTCGCGCGGATCGACGCGCTCACCGGCCTGGGCAACCGCCGTGCGCTGGACGAGGCGCTCGTGGCCCAGGTCGCCCTGGCCGCTCGGACCGAGCGCCCGCTCTCGGCGCTCGTCGGTGACCTGGACAACTTCAAGCAGATCAACGACCGCTTCGGCCACCACGGCGGCGACCGCATCCTCGAGCACGTCGCCACCGTCATGCGCGACGTCGTCCGTACGCCCGACAGCTGCTTTCGCTGGGGTGGCGACGAGTTCGTGATCCTGCTCCCCGAAGCCGGTCTCGCCGAGGCCGAGGAGGTCGCCGCCCGTGTCGCGGTGGCCATCGCCGCCCGGTGCTTTGCCCCCGACGGCACCGCCATCGGGATCACCATCGGCGCCGCCAAGCACACCCCGGGCCACGCGGGCAGCCACCTGCTGGCGGTCGCCGACGACGCGCTGCTGGCCGCCAAGGCCGGCACGCGCGCCTGATCGTCTAGGTCTGTGAGCTGAGCTTCCGGCTCGGCGGCACGCTCGGCCGCGATCTCGGCCTCGATGCGCGCGACGAACTCCTCGACGGTGAAGCTCCCCTCGTTGCCGCCGCGGTGGCGCCGGACCGAGACCGAGCCCGTCTCGGCCTCACGGTCGCCGACGATCAACATGTAGGGAATCTTCGCCAGCTCCGCCTCGCGGATCTTGCGGTTGACCGACTCGGTGCGGTCGTCGAGCTTGACGCGCAGGCCGGCGGCCCGCAGCGCCTCAGTGGCCGTCCGCGCCGCATCCTCGTGGCGGCTGGCGATCGTCAGCACGATCGCCTGGGCCGGGGTCAGCCAGAGCGGGAACTCGCCGGCGTAGTGCTCGATGAGGATCCCGATGAAGCGCTCGAAGGACCCCAGCAGCGCCCGGTGGATCATCACCGGTCGGTGCAGCGCGTTGTCGTTGCCGATGTAGGTCGCGTCCAGGTGCTCGGGCATCTGGTAGTCGAGCTGGACGGTGCCCAGCTGCCAGGAGCGGCCCAGCGAGTCGCGCATGTGCAGGTCGATCTTGGGGCCGTAGAACGCGCCGTCCCCGGCGTTGATCTCGTACTCCAGGCCCTGGCGCTTGAGCGCGTTCTCCAGCGCCGCCTCGGCGTGGTCCCACGTCTCGTCGGAGCCCAGGCGCTTGGCGGGCCGGGTCGAGAGCTCCAGCTTGGGCTCGAAGCCGAACAGGCGGTAGAGGTCGAAGCCGAAGTCCAGGCAGCCGACGACCTCGTCCTCGATCTGCTCCTCGGTGCAGAAGATGTGGGCGTCGTCCTGGGTGATGTGACGGACGCGCATGAGGCCGTGCAGCGTGCCGCTGGGCTCGTGGCGATGGACGAGGCCCTGCTCGCTGAAGCGGATCGGCAGCTCGCGGTAGGAGCGCCGCACGTCCTTGAAGAGCTGGACGTGGCCCGGGCAGTTCATGGGCTTGAGGCCCATCGGCCGGTCCTCGATGTCGGTGAAGTACATGTTGTCGCGGTAGTTCTGCCAGTGGCCGCTGGCCTTGAACAGCTCGACGTCCCAGAGGATCGGGGTCTTGACCTCCGAGTAGCCACGCTTGCGGTTCTCGGTCCGCCACAGCTCGGTCAGCGCGTTCCAGATCGTCATGCCCGGCGGCTGCCAGAGCGGCATGCCCGGCGCCAGCTCGGAGAACGTGAACAGCCCGAGGTCCTTGCCCAGGCGGCGATGGTCGCGCGCCCGCGCCTCCTCGAGCATGTGCATGTGGGCGTCGAGCTCCTTCTGCTTGAAGAAGGCGGTGCCGTAGACGCGGGTGAGCATCTGGCGCTCGGAGTCGCCGCGCCAGTAGGCGCCGGCGACCGACTGCAGCTTGAAGGCGCCGATGCGCTTGGTGGTCGGCGCGTGCGGTCCGCGACACAAATCGGTGAACGGCCCGTTGGTATAGAGGCTGACGGTCTCGACGCCCTCGTTCTTGACGAGGTCCTCGATCAGCTCGACCTTGTAGTCCTGGCCCTGGGCGCGGAAGCGCTCCAGCGCGTCGGGCACCGAGACGACCTCACGGACGAACGCCTCGTCGGCGGCGACGTGCTCCTTCATCTTGGCCTCGACGCGCTCGAAGTCGGCGTCGGTGAACTGCGTGCCCTCCGGGAAGTCGAAGTCGTAGTAGAAGCCGTTCTCGATGGCCGGGCCGATCGAGATCTTCACGCCCGGGTAGAGCTCCATCATCGCCGCGGCCAGCACGTGGGCCGTGTCGTGGCGGATCAGCTCCAGCGCGTCCTCGCCCGAGCGGTCGGTGAGGATCTCCAGCACCGCCCCGTCGGGCAGCGGCTGGGAGAGGTCCTGCGTCGTCCCGTCGACCTTCACCGCAAGGGCCGCCTTGGCGAGCCCCGGTCCGATCGAGGCTGCTGCGTCGGCGCCAGTGGCGCCGTCGGCGAGCTCGAGCTCCTTGCCGTCCGGGAGGGTGACCTTCATGGCGCTCATCCTAGGAGAGTGCCCGCGGGAGCGCCGTGGCCGCCCTGCCTGCCGGCAGGGGCCGACGCGTTGAGCGCTCGTGGCCTCGCTACCGTGTGCTCACCGGATCTCCGGAGGGCGTTGGTCTTGCGCAGCGCGCACACGCCCCCAGACCGGCTGTTGCACACCCGAAGCGGTTGAGAACACGTGCGCCCGTCGTGCGTGTCGCTGCTCGCCGCCCGAAGGAGGGATCCCTTGCGATCTCACATGCTCACCGGACTGACCATCGCCGGCGGCACATTTGCCGCGGTGACCGCCGCGCCTGCGGGCGCAGCGACCCCGATCGCCGCCGACCTGCTGGGCCACGGACCGGGCCTCGCGCCGCTCGTACGGGTCGTCAAGACCCCGTTGATCACCAAGGACCTGCGCCTCGCGCGGCGGGTCGCCCGTGTCGAGGGCGAGCATCTGCGGCCTGGGTACGCCCGCACGGTCCGCTCGTGGTCGCTGACCAAGCTCACGCGCCATCACCGCCATCTGCGCCGCGAGCTGCGCTCCGCCCGTCGTGCTCGCGCCCGGGCCCGCGCGCAGGCGCGTGTCGCGGCCTCCACCGCCTCCCCCGCGTTGGAGGCGATCGCCGCGTGCGAGTCGGGCGGCAACCCGCAGACCGACACCGGCAACGGGTTCTACGGCAAGTACCAGTTCACCCTTGGCACCTGGCAAGCCGTCGGCGGCTCGGGCAACCCCGCGCAGGCCTCCGAGGCCGAGCAGGATCGGCGCGCGGCCGCGCTGCTGGCGCAGGCCGGCCCCGGGCAGTGGCCCGTCTGCGGACAGTGACCGGAGGCCGCCGAGCGCTCTCGTAAGGTGGCGGGCATGGACGCCGCCCGCCTGCGTGCCGCCTTCCCGGTCTTGGAGCGCACCGCGTACCTGAACGCGGGCACCTGCGGGCCGGTGCCTGCCGCCGCGCAACGCGCGGCCGTCGAGGCGTGGCGGTTCGCGACCGAGGACGGTCGCAGTGGCGCGTTCTACGAGCGGCTGATGCCGCTGTCGGATCAGCTGCGGGCGCGGTATGCGGGCGCGCTGGGGTCCGCTCGGGTCGAGGACGTCGCGCTGACGTCAGGCACGAGCGATGGCTGCGGGCGCGTCGTGGCGGGCCTGGCCCTCGGGCCCGGCGACGAGGTCATCACCGCCGACGACGAGCACCCGGGCCTCCAGGGGCCGCTGATCGCCGCGCGTCTGCAGCGCGGGGTGACCGTGCGCGCGGTGCCGTTGGCCGAGATCGCGGTCGCCGTGAGCGAGAACACCAAGTTGATCGCGTGCTCGCACGTGTCGTGGCACAGCGGGGCGGTCGCACCGGTGGCGGCGATCGTCGCGGCGGCCCGCGCTCATGACATCCCGGTGCTGCTCGATGGCGCCCAGGGCGTCGGTGCGGTTCCAGTCGATGTTGGTGGCCTTGGTGTCGCGGCGTATGCGGGCTCGGGTCAGAAGTGGCTGTGTGGGCCGATCGGGTGCGGGATGCTCTGGATCGCGCCGGAGTTCTCGGAGCGGATCGCCGCGTTGGCGCCGGCCTATCGCGGGGTCGCGGACCATGATGGAGGTCTGGCGTCCGGGTTGGTCGAGACCGCGGTGCGCTACGACCTGCCATCGCAGGATCTCGCCACGGTCGCGGCCGCGGCTGCCGCGTTCGACATCCTCGCCGAGGCAGGGCTGGCGGCGGTGCAGGAGCGTGCGATCGGGTTGGCGGCGTCGTTGGCGTCGTCGCTGACCGACGCCGGCTTCGAGGTGGTGCCGCGTGGTGACACGACGCTCGTCTCCTGGACGGTGGACGGCGGCGACGAGGCCGCGGTCGCGGTGCGCGACCGCCTCCAGGCCGGCGGCATCACGATCCGTGACCTGCCGGGCACGGGACGGCTGCGCGCGTCGGTCGGCGCGTGGAACGACGAGGACGACCTGCAGCGGCTGCTGACGGCGTTGGTGTAGGTCATGACCGGTGTGCTTCCCAGCGTGGCGGTCCTGGTGGCCGCCTTTGAGGCCGAGCCGTTCGTCGGGCAGGCCGTGCGGTCGGCGCTCGCCCAGGACTATCCGGACGATCGACTTCATGTTGTCGTGGTTGACGATGGGTCGACCGATGCGACGGCGGCGGTCGTCGCGGCGATCGCCGAGGAGCATCCCGGGCGCGTCACGCTGGTGCGCCAGGAGAACCGCGGCTCGGTCGGGGCGGTCAACCGCGCGGCTGCCGAGCGCGTGGCTGTTGAGGCCGAGCTGCTCGCGATCCTGGATGCCGACGACGCGTGGCCGGCGGGCAAGCTGGCCGCACAGGCCGCGGTGCTCGCTGCGCGTCCTGAGGTCGGGCTCGTCTACACCGACATGCGCGTGATCGACGCCGACGGCGCGGTGCTGCAGGAGTCGTGGCTGTCGGATGCGCGCCCGCCGACCGGGCGCGGCTTGCCGACGTTCCTGCGTGAGAACCTCGTGACCGGCTCGTCGATCGTCGTGCGCGGGACGCTGCGCGACGTCCTCTTCCCGATCCCGGACGAGATGGCGTGGGCGGACTGGTGGCTCGCGGCGCGGGCGGCGCAGTTCTCGGAGATCGCGTACCTGCCGATCCCGCGGACGCTCTATCGCTTCCACGCCACCAACATGTCGCTCGGGGCCGAAGGGCCGGCGAAGCTGCGCGAGCTCCGCAAGGGCTTGGCGCTGCAACGCTGGTTCCTGCGCCGGGTGACCGCCGAGGAGATGACGGTCAGCGAGCTCGAGCAGTGCTGGGATGCGTTCGCGCGGCTGGCGAGCGAGGCGCTGGACGTGGCCGGGACGCCGTTCGTGGCGCTCGTGGAGGTGACGGCGGAGGATGCCGGTGAGAGTGAGCAGCTCGCGGCGGAGGTCCGCGCGCAGCTCGCGGACGCCGGCTTGCCGGCGCATGCGTCGTCCGGCGCCGAGCCGCGCACCGAACTCGCCGATGGCCCCTCTCCCCTCCACGATGCCCTCGCCGGCGCGGTCCGTGCCGCGGCGGCCGACCCGTTCTCCGAAGCCGCGCGGGGCGCACTCAACGCGGTGCGCGCGGCGCTGCCTGATGGTGTGGGCCCCCATCCCCTGCGCGGCGCGCGGCCACTCGTCGCCTGCCTCGACGCCGATGACGTCGTCCGTGATCCCGGGATCCTGGCCGCGTGCGCGACTGCCCTCGGTGACCTGGACGACGTCACGATCGCCGTCGACGCCTCCACCTTCGATGCCGACGAGGCCGCCGCCCGGATCTCGGCGCTGGCCGAGGAGCTCGGCCTCGCCGACGATCCGCGGCTGGACCTCGCGCTCGTCACCGGTCCGCTCGACGAGCTCGGGGCGGCACGGTTGTTATATGGCTTGACCGTGCGCGTGTGCACCCGCCGTCATGACGACGACACGCCCTGGTTCGCGCCCGCCGATGTAGCGGGCGCTCGAGCGATGCTGCTCAGCAGACAGGGAGCGCCGCCTTCGTCGCAGGGTTGACGCAGCTCGTCTGGCGCTTGGGCGCCTTGCCCGCGCGGATCGTGAGCTTGTCGACGCGAACCACGGTTGCAGCGCCGGCCTCGGCCCGCAGCTCCAGGACCGTGCCGACCGGGAGCTTGGCGGTCTTGAGCGCCTGACCGAAGGACACCACCTTGCCTTCGTGGGCCTTCACGCTCTTGGTGGCGAACGGGCAGCCCTTGGCCTTCTTGGGGGCCTTGCAGGTGAGCGTCACCGTCGCGCCGGTAGGTGCGCCGGCCAGCGCGAGCTTGTGGAAGGTGGTGGCCTTGGCCCCGGCGGTCTGGGCAAACGTGAGCGTGAACGCGGGCGAGAGCAGGGATGCCGCCAGCCCGTCGCAGTTGTCGTCCTTGCCGTTGGCGGGGATCTCGGTCGCGCCCGGATGGACAGACTTGTCGTGGTCGTCGCAGTCGGCACCCAGCGGGCTGCCGTCGCCATCGGCGTCGACCGCGGCAGCCGCGGTGCCGCCACCACCTGCGCCGCCACCGCCGCCGAGGATCACGGTGTCGCTCTGCACCGACTCGCAGGAGTCCCAGGCGTCGAGCTGGTCGCTGGTGAGCGCGTCGGCGCCGTCGCCGCAGGAGATCAGGTCGGCGACGCCGTCGCGCGCGGCGATCGTGTCGTTGTCGGCTCCGCCGGAGAGCAGGTCGGCGCCGGCGCCGCCGTCGAGGATGTCGTTGCCGGCGTTGCCGTAGAGCAGGTCGTTGCCGGGCGAGCCGATCAGCGTGTCGTCGCCGGTGCCGCCGTCGACGCGCTCGATGTCACCGCCGACGTCGTCGGTCTCCCCGACCGCGCCGTCGTCGGCGCCGCCCGCGCCGACCGTCACCCGCACGGGCGAGGTGTAGGCCGCGTAGCTCAGGGCGTCGATGCCGGTGCCGCCGCGGTAGGTGTCGACGCCGAGGTTGGCGGTCAGCAGGTCGTCGCCGGCGCCGCCGTCGAGCTTGTCGTCGCCGAAGCCGCCGTCCAGGACATCGTCGCCGTCGTCACCGAAGAGGAGGTCGTTGCTGCCGTCGGCACCGCGCAGGGTGTCGCGACCCGGGCCACCGTGGATCTCGGCGTGCATGCCGATCGGCACGGTCGGCTGGGCGGCGATCTGGTCGTCGCCGGGACCGAGGTCGATGACGAGGCGCGTGATGAAGTCGACCGCGCAGGTCACGTTGTTGCCGTTGCCCGTGCAGCCGAGGCCGGGCGCCAGGCTCTCCCCCGCGGTCCGGTCGATCCCGAGCTTGCCGGCGGTCAGCTTGTAGCCGATGGTGTCGTTCGGCGTTGCCGCGGTGGACGTGACGGTGATCGTGTCCGCGGCGGTCTTGGCGACCGTGATCGCGGCGGATGCTGGGCCGGCTGCGGTGAGGGCAGCAGCGAGCGCCAGCGGGGCGATGAGCCTGCGCATGACCGGCGAGGGTACGGGTGTCCGGATGCTGACTGGACGGGAGGACGATGCGGCGCGCTTGCGTCCAGTTCTGCCCGCGTGGTCAGGCAGGCGCCGGTTCGGGCACGAGCGTCTCCTCAACTTCCGGCCCCGGCGTGAGGACCGCGCCGACGATCACGGCGATGAAGCCGACGAGTCGCGCGATGAGCGAGAGCGCGCCGTCCGGCAGTGGCTCGGAGAAGACGATCGGCCCCGCGGCGATCGTGACCACGTTGGCCGCCGCGCTGGTGATCGCGATGACGGCGACGGCCGGGCCGAGCTGGAGCGAGCGGGCGCTGATGACGAGGCCGATCAGCGAGAGGATCGTGATCGCCGCGGCCTCGGGCGTGAGGAGCGCGAGCAGCCAGCGGTCGATGAGGTCGCCCGAGGCGGCTTTGATCGTCACGTCGCTGGCGCCCCAGAGGAGGCCGGCGGCGAGCGCGAGGACGGGCCCGGCGCGGCGTGTGTCGTTGACGACCGTGGCGCAGGCGCCGAGCGCGGCGGTGGTGAGGATTCCGACGTAGAGCCAGAGCGTCGGCGCCGTGAAGGAGCGATGAGCGCTCTCGCCCGAGTTGCCGAGCGTCGCGGCGAGCAGTGCCAGGCCGGCGGCGGTGATGGCGACGCCGATCCAGTCGCGACGTGTCACCGGCAGGGCGAACACGCGACTCGCCAACGGCGTCAAGAGAACCAGCCCACCAGCGATGACGCTCTGCACGAGGCTGATCGGTGCGAGCGACAGCGCGGCGACGTGGAACACCCAGGCGCCGGTAGCCACGATGATCCCGAGCGTCCACCAGCGGTTGGCGAACAGCGCGCCGGTCGACCGGACCGGATGGCGCCACTGCACCGCCGGCGCGGTCACGGCGCCGCGCTGCTTGAACAGAAAGCCGAGCAGGGCGACGACCGAGCAGCACAGCGCGAGCAGCAGTCCGAGAGCGACGGAGGGCGACACGAGCGATAGAGGTTAGGCCGCGGATGACGACGAGCGGGTGCCGCTCAGTCCGCTTCCTGGCAGGATGCGCGCCATGCGCTGGATCAAGGAGATGTCCCCCGAGCTACTGCCGCTGGTCATCGCCATCGTCGTACCGCTTGCCGGCGTGGTCCTCGCGTTGCAGGTCTGGATGACCGGCGATCGCCGCCGCAGCCTCCGCGTCATCGCGGCGGCGATCCTGGGCACCTGCGTCTGGGCCATCGCCCTGACGAGCTAGGCAAAGCCCGACGCGTCGGTCGGGCAGCAGCCATCGCCGGCAGGGCTCTCGAAGCCGATCGGGGCGCAGCAGTCGTCGCTGCCGCCGCGCCAGAGTCCGACACATTCGCGAACGGCGATGGCCGAGATGACCAGGGCGGCGATAGGATCGAGGAGCTGAAGCCCGGCGCCGGCGCCGATCACCGCGATGAGTGCAACGGCCGCTTGCGCAGCGCACATGAGGTTCTGGATGCCTTCGCCGGCGGTGGCGCCGGAGCCGAGTCGGCGAGCAAGCCGAAGCTTGGCCCAGCCGAGCAATGGCATAAGGATGATCGCCGAGGCGGTGACGGCGATGCCGACGGCATTGGCGTGGGTGTCGCTCCCCGTGGCGAGCTTGTTGATGGACTCGTACAGGAAGTACGGGACCAACAGGAGGAACGAACCTGCGACCCATCGCTGAGCCGTGCGCTCGCTGGTGGACGAGGAGGTGCGAGAGCCGGTGAAGCGCCAGATGATCGTCACCGACGCGAGGCCCTCGACGAACGACGACGCGCCCCAGATCAGCAAGCTCAGCGAGTTGGAGTCCAGTCCGGCGGCCAGGCCGACGATGCCTTCGACGCTCATCCACAGCAACGACGCCCAGGAGAGCTGCCGGGCGCGCCTGGCAGCTGTCAGCCATGCGTGATCGTGCGGTGGCCCGGCTGCCGTGGCCATCGGCAGCTCGAACGAGGCGCTCATGGGGTTGCGGCGGCCGGCAGGACGGCGTCGAGGAGGTTGGTGCCGTGCTCGGTCAGCTCATAGAGAACCATGCGCCCCTCGCGGCGCGAGGTGGCAGCACCGGCGCCTTTCAGCAGCCGCAGGTGATGAGAGACCAGCTTCTCGTGGCGACCGACGATCCAGGCCAGGTCGCAGACGCAGCACTCGCCGCCGGCACGAAGGCTGAGCGCGATCGCCAACCGGGTCGGATCCGTCAGCGCTTTGGCAGCCTCAGCGTGGGCGGTCAGTTTGTCGTGGTCGGGCAGCTCACGCCGTATGCGCTCGGCCTTGGGCAGGTCGAGGCAGAGCAGGTCGCAGCGTTCGTCGGCCATTGGCGCAGAAGCTAGCGGATATTCGTACGGATGTAGGAATAACACGCTGATGGCGAGGCGGGCGAGATAGCCACATGAATTGGCCAGACCAACACGAAAAGGCCCCGTTCCCGGGGTCTTTGCCATGGGCGATACTGGGCTCGAACACGTGGGCGGGCGATGGGTGCGCGGTTCTTCGCGGTGGTGAGGTGTTCTGAGGTGACGTCAGGCACGGCCGCTGCGCTCAGATTGGCCCCACGTTTGGCCCCACCTGCGGGAGGCGTGCTGGTCAACGTCACTGGGGTGGGTCGTTGCGCCCGGCTCTCGACGTCCATGAACGCAGAACAACTGACCAGGTCGGGGCCGTGCGGGCGGGTTCATCGACCTGATCGCCCAAGCACGCGCTTGCTATCGCTCGTAGTCCAGAAGCAGCGCATCGCGCAGATCAACCAGGTACTGCGCGGGGTCGTCGTTGTTGTGGTCCATCAGCAATAGCTCGCGTAGGTCATCGTCGGTGAGAAACAAGATCACCTTGCCTCCATTCCGGTAGACCGCAACCTGCTCCCGACGGGCCGTACCGGCCGGTTTCTTGCGGGAGCAAAGAACACCCAGTTTCCCGGTCGCTGGCCCGAGATAGCGCTCGAGTTGCCGAACATCTTGTGACCCAATCTGGGACTTCTCATAGTTCTTGAACTCGAATGTCACCAGCCGTGCATCGTGGTCCAAACGCAGTTGGCGCCAGAAGCTCGAGTAGTCGATGCGGTTGGTGAAGACAGCGTCTCGGATATTCGTGCCCTCGGCTGAACGGACCTGCACAAGCGGTGGCGGCAACGGTGGGACGAACAAAAATGCGAGGATGTCCACGCACAGGTCTTGCCAGTCTCGCCAACCTTGCTCACCCGCGGGACAATCGTCGAGCCGCTGCAGGAGTTCCGCCACCGTTGGGTTCACCGGATGAACCGCTCCCGGAACTCCGGGATCTGCTGCAGAATCGCACGTAGTTCTGGTCCCTCCAGGACCTCGACTCGACGCATTAAATCCGTACGACGCACGAGATCGCGGGCCGACTTGGTAAGGCGCGTGCTGGTAACGATGAGAAGCTGTACATCCGGCCCGTTCCTGTCGAGTCCTTCGACTAGCGAACCAATGTCGCCAACTCCTAGTGGACGACTTAGATGTTTGACTTCAACGAGGTAGCGGCCGGGAGCGACTCGACCGCCGAGTAGCCCCATCGGCGCCTCGCCGATGTAATCGGCGTCCGCGCTATCAGAAGGCTGCGACCTCATTCCCATAACCGCCAACAACTCGACGACAAGTTGCTCGAAGACCAAGCCGCTGAGGGTCGACAGATCGATCGCACTGGCGTCCCGAAGCCGCAGGACGCACTCTTTCGCCGCGAGCTCCACCCTCATATTCGCCCCGACCGGAAGGAGCAATTGCCCACCGATCGCGTGACGCACGGGACTCAGCGCATGATCCACCGCGCGCTTGCTCACCGCGTCTACCACGACGATCAGGGCCTCGACCTCGCGACCGATGGTCTGGGCATGCCGGTCCGTTGTGGCGAACGGACCGAGTGGCTCGATACCAAAACTGTTGAGGACGCGGCACAGCGCCTCCGCAGCGGCACGCAGGTCTCCGGCGTGTAGCACGACGCTCGATACCACCCGGGGCGGGCCTGCGGCCATAAGACGTCGCACGATGTCGGACGCCGTAATCGCGGGGCGCGTGGCAGCCAGCACCGACGCCTGCCGAACTAGCCGCTCTGCGTCGTGCGGGCCCGTCGCACGAAGTGCTCCAAGCGCGAGTGAGATCCACGTCTCGAACTGTTCGAGCCGATCATGTTCAAGCGCCACAAGAGCGAGTTCCCCCCACTCACGCGCGAGACCAGGCGGCACAACACCCTCGCCGTGCCCTCCAGGTGGTCGGCGGCTCAGTTCGAGCAGCCGGCGACTCGCCGACTCATCACCCGCCTCCGCAAAGAGCGCGGCAGCCTCATGCAGTTGGATCAGTGCCTCAGCATCTCGACCTTCGACTAAGGCCAGGCGACCTTGCGCCTCCAGGGCGCCCGCGTCGGCGAGCGTTTGTAGATCACTCACGGTGCTGCAACTCTACGACTGGCAGCGTGTTCGAGATACGTCAGTGCAGTGCTCTTCATTGCCAGATGCGTTCATACGGGGTTGATTGGCGCAGGTCCGGCTCCGTGCGGTGGGCGCCCTCGAATCGGGCCCCCGCCGCTCGCGCTCGCACCCTGGGCGTACCCTCACCGCTGCTTTGCCGGTGGCTTCCGCCGCGAGCTTGGTTGGCTTGGTGCAAGCTGCAGGATCAACCCTTCCACAACCTGCGTCAACGGCTCGCCAATCGCCGCCTTAAAGTTGAAGCCGACAAGCTGGAGCACGGTGAGCATCTCGACCGACACCAACTTCTTGATCGCCTCGATGGCCTCGGCATTGTCGTCATCCGCAAGCCCCGCAAGATCTTCGACCGTGGGGATGAGCTTGTCCGTGATGTACGTGATCTCTTCGGTCGTTATCCGTTGAGCGATCAGTTGCTCCCGGAGCGTCGTTGCGATGCCGACCAGTTCCACGCGGTCCTCGACCAGTTGGTTGACGATCTCGGTCAGTTCATTAACGGTGTTCTCGTGCTGCTTGGTCGCCTTCGCCGTTGTAACGCGTGTCTGGATGGCGCCAACAGTGTTCCTGGCGACAACGTCGCTCAACTGCGCGAGAACCGCTGTGATCTCGGGATCAAGCATTCGGCTAGGACCGTAGACGGGACGGCAGACATCATCGAGGCGGTCGCGAGGAGCCACCGTCCCCATCTCGTTGCCACCGCCTAGCGCATACGGATACGGTCGTCCCTCAGTGCTCGCTCGGCTGCAAGTTCATTTGCCTTTCATCCTCGCTGTGTCGCCCGCGGAGGAGCTCTCGCCATTCGACATGTCGGTCGACGGCGACACGGTGCGAGTTCATCCGCCGTACCGCTCTTCCATTCCGCCCGAAGCGCTCGCACCAGACGCCACGCTCGCGATCGGAACGCTTCCACATCTGCTCGATCCAACTCTGCCTCAGCCAACGAGTGACCAACACACCATGCATGGCCACCCGTGCGTGCTGGCGGATGCGATTCAGATCGACATCATTCGGCCATCGTTTGACCGCACAGTCGAGGAGCTAGACGATCTCGCAGAGTGCGGCCTGTCGGCGATAGCTGCCGTCCTTGAACGTCTGCGGCTTCTGCTTCGGACGGGAATCGTTCGCGCTCCGAGCAGCGCGATGGAGGTTACCTACCTGCTGCAGATACTCGATGATCACGGCAACGAGCTGCTGCCAGAACCGGACAAGCTCCGAACGCGTGCAGGCGCTCGATGGTCATCTAGCCTCGCGACCGTTAGCAAGGACGTGTGGACTGCAGTTGAGAAACTGCCCGTCTCTACCGTTCCCCAGCCGTGGGATGACCTTCTCCTCGACGCACCGACATTGCTCCCACAACAGGGACCCGCACTCGTTCTCGCCTATACGGCCGTCGAGGTCAGGATTACAACGGCGTTGGATCAATTGGCGGAGACCGGCGCAATCGATCCCAACTTATGGAAGTGGATCACCGACCGCAGGGCCGACAAGGCACCCACCGTCAGAGAACGCCTCACGATTCTTCTGGAGTCGTTGATAGGCCAAACGCTCTCGGCTCAGGGGGAACTGTGGCAGAAGTGGCTCGATCTACACGCCGTCCGCAACAATTTCGTCCACCAAGGACGCGCTCATATTCGCGAGCAAGATGTGGATGATCAGATGGCGCTCAGCCTGATCACAAACGCCGCGCGAGTGGTCGAGTGGATCACATCGCTCCTCCCCGGCGTGACACCAGTTCCGGCGTTCGACCCCGAAAAGCTCGGCTTCCAGGTGACCCGGACGCTTTTCGAGGCAGCGCCTCCGGAAACCACGCCTGGAGATTCACACTCCGAAGGAACGGTCGACGATGATCAGTAGCTGTGCTACTGACAGCTGCGCGGGCCGTCAGTAGCACACCCGCACAGCGGGATACCCGAGCTTCCAAACGCCGCATGTCAGCGGTGCAGGCGCTATGGAACCAGCCGAGCGCCTCTGCCGAGTCCGTCGGCTAAGCCTCGGATTAGGACTTTGCGTACCTGCATATCGCCTGGAAGGCCGTCCCGTCTGCGCGGGCACGGGCAGGACGTTGGCGAGCGCGAGCCACCCCGCTGCGCTTCGGAGATTGGCGTTGACGACGTTCAGGATCGCGACGATCAGCGCCACCCGCCGAGCCGGGCTGCAGCACGAAGCCTCCTCCCTGCTGGCTCTACGGAGCAGTGACGAGCACGCGGAACGCTGCGTCGACTGCCTCAAGGTCACCTGCCGCCTCTGGCGAAAAGCTGCGCATGTAGCGCCGCGTCACGGACGGACTGCTGTGGCCGCACCACTCCTGGATCTGCCGCTCCGGACGGCCGGCCTTCGCAAGTGCCGAGGCGAAGCTGTGGCGCAGGTCATGGAAGCGCGAGAAGCGCTCCAGCCCGGCGTCCTTCAGCGCGAGCAGATAACGGCGCCGCGTAGGCGTCCAGGCCAGGCGGCGTCCGGTCGTCGGGTCAGCGAAGACGAAGTCGCCCGGCTCGGTCCACCCGCTTGCGTCACGTAGTGCGAGGAGGGCCGCCGCCACCGTGCCCGCCATCGGTACCGGTCTCCCCTCCCCCGACTTCGGCGCCCGCTCCAAGTCGCCGCGGGCGAGTTGCGTCCGGACCCGGATGCGCCCGCCCGCGAAGTCGACATCACGCCAGCGGAGTCCGAGGCACTCACCCTTCCGAAGACCGCTCATCGCGGCGCAGGCGTATAGCGCACGATCGATCAGCCGGGACGGCCCCTCGCATGCGGCGTCGATGAGGCGCGCGATGTCGTCGGGCCACATGACCTGATTCGAGCTGAGCATCCCGCTCCCGTCCTTCGGCGCAATCGAGAGACCGAGCGCCGGATTCGTCGCGATCCAGCCCTCTTGCTGCGCGAACGACAGCAAGGACGACAACACGGTCAGGTAGTTCCGGATGGTCTTGGCCGCAAGCGGCCGGCGTGTGCGCTTCGACTTGACTGTCAGCAGGTGATCACGGAAGGACTTGGACCCGTCGCGATCGATCTTGTCCAACTCAGTGTCCTTCCCGAAGAACGGCAGCACGTGGTGCTCGAGCGCCGACGCGGCGTCCTCCCGGTACGTCGGCGTCGCGCCCTTGGCCTCCAGGTGCAGAAGCCACGTGGCGGACGTGTCGCCGAGCAGGCGTCCGCGCCGAACCACCGAGGGGCGCGCGGCCTGTTGCTTGCGGTCCTCCTCCATCGCAGCGCGCAACGCCTTCTCGGCCTCCCGCTTGGTGAGCCCGTCGGCGTAGCTCGGCGTGCGCTTCGATCCAAGCCTGACCTTCACCTTCACGCCGTCGGGGCGCCGCCAGCGACCGTAGAGCGTGATCGCGCCCGCCTTCGTGCGGCGCTCCACGATCGAGCCCGTTCCATAGACTCGTTTTGGCATCAGGTCTTACCCCCTGGTGTCATGGGACCGGCGGTTGCACCCGCGCGGTCCCGCTTAGCTGTAGGTACGAAATATGGCCTACTGCCGGTCAAGCTACCAGCGGCTCCGGCAGCGATCAAATCCTCAACGTCGGACTCGCGAAAGCGGACGTAGCGACCAAGGCGTACGTGTGGGACCGCGCCCTTGCGGGCCTGCGACAGCAGCCACGAAGGCGGCACGCTCAGCAGCTCAGCGGCGCGCTTGGCGTCCATGAGCGACGTCATCGCCCGTGGCCGATCTCGCAGCGCCCCACCGCATCGCGGTGACCTCGCTTGCCGCCTCGCGAGATTTGGTGCTTTGCCATTCCCTCAAGGCGGCGAGCGTTGTCGGGAGGCGCATGAGACTCGCCCGCCACGCGCGGGCCACCAGCGTCTGGCCGCGTCGGCTAGGGCGGAGACGCGACGGCACGTGCCCCGGACCCCTGCTCTATCCGTTCCCCTATCCGTTCGTCCGATGCACCGGATAGCCGCCGCAGATTTGGCTTGGTAGAGCCATGAATCCCTCTCTTCCAGTTCCCAACCACACCCCCACACCATGGTGAAAATTTGGGGGAGTGGTTGGAAACTGTCAGGACGGGATTCAGGAACGACAACAAGCAGATGCAGAGAGAACAACGGGGAACGGATAGAGCAGGGGTCCGGGAGCACGGAGAGGACGGAAGGCAGACGAGAACGAGAACAACAAGAACAACGGCGAGAAGCAACGACAAGGGAAGCGCCAGTAGAGACGAAGGAGGAGCGCGAAGGCATGGAGACAGCGACGGGTGCGTAGTGAAGGCAGAGTGCGCCGGGCGCGGAGCCGGGGCGAACGCGAGCCGTAGCAGCGGATGGGAGCCGGGAGATGGAAAGCGGCGAGCATTCAGGCTCAACGGCCAACGACCTCGTCGGTCTCCGCTGCGGCCGGCGACCTGTGCGCACGCCCGTAGGCACCACTGTGCGCACACCTGTGGGTGCGCCCGCGTGCGCCCACGTGCAGACGTTGCCTCACGGTCCCGCGCGCCAGCATGCAGGCTCCCGTCTCACAGCAATCCAGAACGGGCACGACCCCGGCGAGGAGAGCCGGGGCCGTGCGATCCGGCCGCACCGAGCAGGTGCGGCAAGTTGTACATGAACCGTCCGCGCTAGCCATCCGGCGCTTCGTCGCGCTCGGCGCCCGGAGACGGCGATCCGCCTACCGCGTCGCGAAGCTCGATCAGCTCGCGCGTGAGATGCGCCCGATCGCCTAGGACGTCGGCCTCCTGGAGCGTCGTCGGCCAATGCGGCTCGCCCAGCTCGACCGCCGACCGGAGGACCTCGCCTTCCATCGCTATCGCCCGCGACGTAAGCGCAATCACCTGCTCGCGCGAACAAGCCCCCACCTCCACCGCATCGAGCGCGTGGACGGCGGCCACAACGCTTTCGAGATGGACGTCCTCCCTCCACTCGCCATCACACGCCATCTCCACCCCGAGCACAGCCGCCGCGCGCAACGCGGGCACCAATTGCTCGGGAAGCTCAACCTCGCTTTGCGAGGTACTGTCTGCATCGTTCATGGGACTCGCCTCCTGTGGGCCATGCCCCCGGGCCGCCCCTAGCGGTCGCGGGGGTATTTCTTTGGGTTCCGCGCGATCGTACGCTAAATCGCATACCCATGCTAGGCCAGGCAGCAAGCCTTAGGCTCGCGCGCCATGCGCAAGACGTCGGTGAACCTGCCAGACGATGTGTTCGAGCTGATGGAGCGTGCAGCCGCGTCGGTCGGCCAAACAACGGGCCAGTTCGTCCGCGAGGCAGTGGTCCTGCGCTGCGCGTTGGCCGCAGGTGAGGTCACAGACGAGATGCAGGCGATCGCTGCCAAGCTGCGCGAGAGTTGAGGCATCGGGCTTCGCCACGGCGGGGCGATAGAGAATTGGCCCCACGAATTGGCCCCAAGAACACGAAAAAGGCCCCGTTTCCGGGGCCTTTGTCATGGGCGATACTGGGCTCGAACCAGTGACCTCCTGCTTGTCGAGCAGGCGCTCTCCCAGCTGAGCTAATCGCCCTGGGGTCCGGGAAGATTAGCAACCGCCGCGGGGCAGCGGTGCCTTGGCGTCGAAGGCGCCGTCGGGCGCGACGGTGCCCGGGATGTAGTCGCGGACCCAGATCTCGTCGGTGTCCGGGAAGAGGTTGATCTCAGGCGCGACCATCGTCGAGACGATCAACAGCGAGACGGGCTGATCGGAGTCGTTGCGGAGTTGGTGTGCGCCCTCACGGCCGGCGGGAAACGCGACGACTTCACCGGGCGCGAGCGTCCGCTCGCCGTCGAGCGTTCGCAATGTGGGTGCTCCGGCGATGACGATGAGCAGCTCCTCGTTGTGGAGATGGGCGTGGAGCGGGAACGTCGTACCGCCGGGCGGGAGGGCAAACAGCGACGCGCCAAGGCGCTCGGAGCCCGCGGCACGACCGATGAGCGCGCGCTGCCAGACGTAGGGCTCGTTGTCTTGCTCGACGTCGAACTTCGGCTCGTAGATGTTGGGCATGAAGGCCTCCCTGGGTCGTTGATCGTCCTAGTCAGACGCGTCGGCAACCTCCGACCGGACGCGCAACCGGCGGACCATCTACCCTTGCGTATCCACTCGGCGCCGTGGCGGAGTGGCTACGCAGCGGCCTGCAAAGCCGTCTACACCAGTTCGATTCTGGTCGGCGCCTCTTTCGCGATGCCCACAACTCGGGCACTCGCGCCGCGAACCACTCATCGCCGTGCGCCCGCCGTCCGGGCCGATCTCGATACTTCGGCGCGTGCGCGCACCGCTCAAGACCATCGCGATCGTGGCGACCTACGCCGTCGCGGTGGGAGCCGTCGTCCTCGTGCTGCTGCTCGCGATCGGCGACGACCCGTGGCTGCCGCTGCTCGCGGCGCTGGCGGTCGTCCATCTCGGCTTCGGCCTGCTCATCCCGCGCTGGTGGACGGTGTTGCTGCCACTGGGCATCTCGGTGGCGGCGGTCGTAGCCGATGTCGGCGGCTTCTCGATCACGACGCTGCTGGTCGGCGTGCCGTGTGCGCTGTTGCTCTTGGCGGGCGTTGCCCTACGCATTGGCTGGGACGACGGCGGGCGGATGCCCGGGCCCTCGTCACTTGACTCCTGGGATGGGCGCACGGCCTACGTCGAGGATCACCCGGAGCCTGACTGGGACGAGGCGGATGGCGCTCCGTCCTGGGGCTGACCAAGCCAGCGGGGAAATCGTCCCTAGAACGACGGAAGCCCTGCAATGTGCAGGGCTTCCGTGAAGAGCGGCTGAAGAGACTCGAACTCTCGACCTTCTGCATGGCAAGCAGACGCTCTAGCCAACTGAGCTACAGCCGCGTAGAGCGGCAGTCTAGCGAAGGCCCGAGGCTGAATGCGTTCTCATCGGACGTGCCACCACCTCCCCAGCCGCCCACCCGCCGCAGCCATTCAGCGCGCCGGCACGACGGTTGTCGTCGTTCGCGTCGTCATCCCGGTTCCGTCGTCCAACGTGGCCTGCAGCCAGACCCTCGTCACCCCATGCTGGTACCGGTGGCGCGCAGCCGACCGCACCGGGATGACGGTGGTCGCGTCACGCTCGGTGGCACGACCGAGCAGTCGGCCGTGCGCGCTGCCAACGCGCGCGGTGATGCGTGTGACGGTGCACCGGACGCTCAGGCCGCGACACGAGAGCGCCACGCTCAGACCGTCGTCCCGCCAGCGCGGTCGGCGCGCCTGCGCCAACGGGCATCGCGGCTGTCGCGCAAGCGCCGGTGCGACGGCGCTGGCCGACATCCGAACGATCCGGACGGCCGTGCAGGTGGTGCTGAGGGCGACCACCCTTCGGCCGTCGAAGTCGAAGCTGTCCTGGCCGTAATCGCTCACCCCCTGGGCGACCGTGCGCGCACCGCCGCCGTCGACATCCTCGACGAGGATCTCGCCGTCGTTTCGTGACCGCGATCGGGTACCCGCCGGGACGGTCAGGATCGCCAGGCGACCCCCGGCGAGTCGCGCCCCGGAAAGGACCCGGCCGGCGGGCACATGCACCGGCCGGAGCTCCGGCCGCGCGAGCGTGGCGACCATGGCGCCACCGGCAAGGGACGGACCGACGAGCACGAGCGTTCCGTCCGATCCGAGCACCGGACGGATCGCCGTAAACCTGATCGGCACGCGATACCGCTCCTGGCCGGTGGCCGCGTCGGCCACGACCGCGAATCCTGGCTTGCCCTCAAACGCCTGGACACTCCCCCGCTCCAGCCATGCGACCAGATCCCCTGAAAGCGCCACGGCCTCCGCCGCCAGCGGTGTCAGTGGCCGCGTCGCACCGCTCACGAGATCGAAGATCGTCGGTGCGGAGCAGTCTGCCGCCATCGTCGTCACGGTCGTTGAGGAGATGCCCGGAAACGCGACGGCGTTGGGCTCTTGGCACGGGCCGGAGACGGGACGCACATCCCCGCCCCACGTCCCCGCCCAGATCCTCAACAGCGACTGCCCGGGGTCTCCGGACCGACCGCCGGCAAGCGTGAGCTGGGTGCGCACCGCGGCGACGAGGCCGCCCGCATCGGCCGCGATCGACGCCGACACGCCTCGCGCGTCGAACCCGCCACCGTCCGTGCGAGCCTGCTCCCCCGGCAACGTCGCGAGAAGCGCGGGCTTGCCGGCTTGCGCGTCGAAGATCGTCACTGCTGACGGCCCCGAGACGGTCACGAGAACCCGCGGACCAGCGATGACGGGTCCTTGTGCCGGGGCGTATGGCAACCGGGCCACCACCTCGGCCGAGGCCATGGAGGCTGTCGTGAGGAGGATGGCCGCTGTCACGAGCGCTGCCGAGAGCGTCCACCCCGGCCGAACCATCAGGGGCAGCCCGCCCCGGTATCGCCACTTGCGAAGCCCGTCGGTGACTTGTCGTTCTGCGTAGCCCATAGTCTCACACGACAGAACGCCTTCCTGCCCTGAGAGTTGCTCCACGATGCGTTGGGGCCTTCGCCATAGAGCCGCGAGCCGTTCATCGCCAGAGCGCCGTCATTGGACAGGACGCCCGTGTCAAAGCCGATTCCAGCGCCCGTCCCGGCGGCTGCCGTCACCGCGGCAGGGCTGGGATACGCCTCGTTGAGCTGCCAGAACGTGATCATGCGTGCCCCGTTCTGCGCTGCCCGGTTCATCGCCGACGCAAGCCATGTCGCGCGTTGTGACTCGGTCCAACTCGTCGGGCCGTTCCTGCCCGTGGCGCTCTTCGAGCCGAACGGCACGCTGAAGTAGCCGAACTCGGTGATGTACAACCCCACCTTCTTGCCGCTCGGTGTGAGAAGTTCGTGGCTCTGGAACAGGTCGCTCAGGACATCCTGGAACCGGCCGATGTCGAAGATCCCCGTTCCCGACGAGTTGGTTCGCGGGCCTGACCGATGCTGATAGGCATGCCACGCGACGCCGTTGGCCACGAGGTGCGGGTTGGTGTCGACGACGTCCTGGAGGAACGTGAGGGTGCTCTGCCCCTTCTTGCTGTTGGCGCCGCACGCCGCCGGCTTGACGACTCTGGTCACCTCGGACAGCTCGCCGAGATACACGATCGCCCCCTGGTTCGAGGCCGCCCGAGCCGCCGAATACCCTTCTCGGTACAGCTCCCGGTAGAGACTGGCGGTGTCCTTTTGGACCGTGCCGCAGGTTCCAGCCTGGAGGAACGAGGACAGATTCGGCTCGTTCCACATCGAGTACCGCTGGACCCCGAGCGGATAGAACTCACTGACCACCGCACTGACCAACGCGCGGAAGGCCGACGCGCTCGGGTTCAGGATGTGGGGCGTCGGCGAGTCATAGAACGCGCTCGTGATCGTCATGTACGGCGTCAGGCCGCTGGCCCGCGCACAATGCACTGCGTTGCGGAGTCCTAGCTGGTAGGCCGTGCTGGCAGCGCCTCCATCGAGGAATTTCGACCAATAGACCGTCATGCGCAAGTACGTCGCACCGGTCTGTCGCATGCGATCGAACGCCGGCTTGGCTGGGGCGCATCGTGTCGCATCAGGGGCGTCCTCGTCGGAGCCTTGAAGGAGATCCGACGTCTGGTCGTCATCCGCCCAGGCAACTGACAGCCCGCTGCTGCCAGAGACCGCCGCCCTGGCGGCGAAGTCACTTCCACCGTCACCGTCGTCAGGATCTTCCGGCGTGGTGATGGAGGGTGCCCACGACCCGTCGCTGGTCGGGTAGGCAGCCGTCCCGAGGTGGATCCGGACGGCCGTGCTCGTCCTGCCGATCGCGTCAGCGCGCAGATCTCCGTCGACATCGGCGACGCCGAACGCATCCGTTGTCGGCAGCAGCGTGGTCGAGCTGGCGGCACCGAACGCTGTCCCCGAGGACGGAAGGTAATTCACCACCCCGGTAGCGGTGCGGACCATCACGTCGGCCGTGTCGTCGCCGTCGGCGTCGGCCACAGCCAGGCCGCCTGAGGGTGACGCGCCCCAGTCCTCGGCAGCCGCGAACGCGTTGGCGGTTGACCGATAGACACTCAGATGGCCGCCGGCCGACACGACCAGGTCGGCCATCCCGTCCCCGGAGACGTCACCGAACATCGGCTGGCTGCCGGCCGGCAGCGTCGCCCAGGTCCCGGGCGCCTCGAAGGCCGCGCCCGCCGTCGCACCCACCCGAACCGTGCCGTTTGACTGCACGATGATCAGGTCATCCGTGCCGGACACGTCGACATCGTCACTGAACACCGTTCCCGCCGGCGCCGCGGCAGCCCAGACAGCGGCTGCTCCGAACGCCGTGCCGGTAGATAGCGCCACACGGATGTCGGCGCTGCTGCCCGTCCTGCCGATGAGATCGTCGTCGCCGTCACCATCGACGTCTCCCAGCGCGAGGCCGACCCCGTTGGTCCACGTGAGCCAGGTCGTGCCGGCCCCGAACGTGTTGCTGCCGTCGGACGGGAAGACCTTCACCGTTCCCGTGCTCGAGACGGTCACCAGATCGTCAGCGCCGTCGCCCGTGACGTCTCCGTAGAGGCTTGTATCGGTCGACGCGACCGTCGTGGCGACTGCCGCCGCGGTGGTGATCGTGAACGCGCCGGCGACCCGGGTATTACCGGCCCAGTCGCCGACATCCACCACGACGCTGTGGCTTCCCGCAGACAGAGACGAGGCGTCGATACGAAGGATGTTGTCGTCGCCGGTGTTGTCGGGGACCCAACTGTCCTCCTGGCCGAAGTCATGCTGATCGGCCACCACGGTCCCGTCGACGAGCAAGCGGATGCGCTTGACGCCGGAGCGCCGCTGGTCTGGCGTGGCGGTCGAGCCCTCGCCCGTCAGCGGCACCCGGACCGCCCGGGCCCCCGAGAAGGACGTGGCGCGACTGTCATACAGACTGCCCGAGAGCGTGCCGATGACCGGCGCCGCGGTGTCGAGCCCGGCATCGAACTCGAGGGTTGGCGAGGTGTGCCCGGCGAGCGGATCGTCGGCGGTCGTCGAGAAGCTCCGCAGCCCCTGGGTCGTGGTGCCCATCGCGAGATTGACAACCGGGTAGAACTGATTCGGGCAGGGGCTGGGGTACAGCCCCGTGCAGTTGCCCGGAGACGACGGGCCGCCACCCACGACCGTGGTGCCTTCCTTGACGACCACCTGCTTGACGCCCAGACCGGCGTCAGAGGCGGTGACATTCACGGGGATCGTCCCGCCGGACTTGGCCCAACGCACCGTCGGCGCGGCGGCGTTGACGAACGCGTTCTCCGGATCGCTGAGGAACACCCGAACGCTGTCGGTCGCCATGTCGCGCCAGGCGGTGCGCGTGGTGTTGCTGGTGGCGCCGGAGGTGCTGAAGCCCATGATGGCGTACACCGGATTGCTGCCGGGATCGCCGGGCGTGAACGTGCCGGGGAGATAGACGCCGGCGCCATTGCGGGTCTGACTGAAGGTCTGCAGGGGCTCGTAGTTGGTGTTGTCACGGCGCCCCAGGCCGAGATACCCATAGGGGAACTGCGCACCGTCGCGGATGCTCACGAAGAAGCGGTCGAAGCTCGCTCCGACGAGATAGGTCGTCGTGCCTGGCGTCGGAATGGCATAGATCCACCCCACGGCGTAGTTCGGCGGCATGACGTCGAGGTAGTTGTCATAGATGTAGTAGCCACCGCCCCCGACGCTGTAGCAAGAGACCGGCGCGTAGCAGTTCCCACGCGCATAGAAGGGCGTCGAGTACGGGCTGGAGTAGACCCACCCGACGTCACCCGCCGTCGAGTTGTTATACAACTGACCGCTACGACTGTCCGTGATGTAAGGGTCGACCAGGATCGGCCACGCCGTCGAGGAGGACGGACGGACCGTCTGCGTGATGGCGTCCCCCGACACGCTGAACGACACGTCCACAGGGTCGCCCGCGGCGTCGACGGCCAGTGGAGGCTTGACCGTCAGGACAGGCCGGTCGTCGACGACCAGGCTTGCGCCTCCACTCGGGTCGGCCCGCAGCACGCCGCCCGACGGAAGGACAAAGCGATAGGTCACCGGCGTCGCGGCGACGGTCGCGTCCGGGATCGGCGTCCAGAGCTCCAAGCCGTCAACGGACGGCTGGGCCACCAAGCTGGCACGGTCCCCGCCGGCTCGCCAGATGGCCGTGCGCGTGTCCGCCTCGGCCTTCCCTGCGCCGGCTCCCTCCACGGTGAAGCCGATCCCCGCCACCGAGAACAGGCCGTCGGCACGACGCGGGATCTGAGCGTCGGTCGACACGTTCGCCGGCTTGAGCCACGCGCCACCGTCAACGAGCCGGAGATCGATCGCCGTGAGGTTCGCTCCCTCTTGCACGGCCAGCGGCTCGGTCGACGACACGAGCGCCGACGGTGCGCTCGCTGTCGATGAGACGCGCGCCGTGTGCGGATCGAGCAGCGCCGCGATGCGTCCGCCGCCCAGCGACTCAGCGGGGTTCGACGGCGGAGCGAGCATCGGCTCGAACGTCGCCGTCGGATCGCCCTCGGAGGGGGCATTCAACCGCGGGCCCGCGGCGGGTCGCTTCGCCGCCGTCGCGAGGCTCTTGAGCTGTGCCGCGCTCGGCCTGATGTCCTTGTACCAGACGTTGGGGGCCGGACCGACGTCGCTGGAGATCGAGACCGCGCCGGCCATCGCCTGCCCTCCCACGAGCCACATCACACCCGCAGCCACCACGCCTACGCACACACGAAGGCAGGTGCCACGCGCATCCGAATCCGGCCGATCCCAAGCTTTCACAGACACTCCTCGTCGGAAGCGCATCACTTCGGAGATGCATTACCGCATTGCAGAGCGCTGAGTTCTACCAGACACTGACCGGGATACGTTCGCCGGCTATAGGAGCAACGGCTATTGAGAGTTCCTGATCGCTCGACTTGGCACGGTGCCGACATCGTGAAACGCACGGCGGCCCACCTCCGAGTTGGAGACGGGCCGTCGGTACTGCGAGAGCTTGGTCTTGGACTACGCGGGCGCCACGTTCACCGCGGCCGGGCCCTTCGGGCCCTGCTCGGCGTCGTAGGAGACGCGGGCGCCCTCGGCGAGCGACTTGAAGCCGTCGCCGGCGATGCCGGAGTGATGGACGAACAGGTCCTTGCCCTGGTCGTCGGGGGTGATGAAGCCGAAGCCCTTGTCGTCGTTGAACCACTTGACGGTGCCGGTGGCCATGGAGCGGCCCTCCTGTTGGTTGTCCTGCGAGACGCGGAGGGTGCTGGTGAAGGCAACGACTGCGGGCGCTGGCGCTGGTGGTCGAACCTGATGTTCAACCCGAGTTGCCGACTGTACCCCGTTCGGCCCCGTCTCTGCAAAGCGTCCACGCCGCATCCACAGGCGATCGCCTGCCGCCCAGGCCGCGAACGACAGGCCGCCGACCAGGCCGGTCGCGGTCGCCAACACGCCGGCCGCTGCCGCGGCGGCCACGCCGTTGTGCCCCAGGATGAGCACCGTCGCCCCCGCGCCGACGCTCGGGCCGACCGGCAACTGGCCGATCGCGACCATGGCGATCAACACGGCGATGGCGTCGAAGATCGACGCGTCCACCCCGACGGCGTGCAGCAACAGCCAGTTGCGCGCGATCTGCGCGAAGACCGCGATCAACACCAACAGGAACAACCGGCGTCCGTCTTTCAAGCGATGCAGGACCGTCAGCCCCTGCCAGAGCGGGCGTGCGGCGCGCACGCTGAGGTGGCGCAGCCCGAAGGTGATCGCGCCGATCACCGCCACGAAGATGATCGGGCACCACCACGGCAGCCCCAGCGGGCCGATCAGCGTCACCGAGGTCAGCGCGGCGAGACCGGCCTCGATCGCCAGGATCGGCAGCTCAGCGGCCAGGAGCGTGGCGACGCCGGGTGCGTCCGCGGGGCTCGAGCGTCGCAGCGCGGCGATCCGCGCCACGGTTCCGAGCTGCGCGTTGAGCAGGCTCCCGACGTAGCCCATGCTCGAGGCGCGATACAACGGTCGCCGCGCGACCGTGCCGCCGGCGGCCTCGATGGTCCGGTGCCACGCCTCGGTGCGCGCAAGCAGCGCGACGACCTGCAGGGCCGCGGCCAGCGCCAGGACGCCGAGAGACGCACGTGAGAGGGCCGTCGCGAAGTCGTCGCGATGGCCGGCCAGAACGAGCCCGAGAACCGCCGCCGCGACGATCGAGCCCACGACCGCGACGATGCGCCGGTGGCGCTGCAGTCCGCCACGAACGCGTTGGAAGACCGCGCGCGACCGTCCGGCGGCAGCGCCGCCGGCGCTGCCACGATGCCGCTCCTCGTCCAGCACAGAGGCCACACCACCAGGGTAGGCCCGCCCCTACCCCTCACGCACTGCAGCTATCCCCCGGCTCACGTGCCCCTCAGCGATGCCGGTGGCGCTTCGCCGGCCTGGGCGCCGGCGCCGTGATCTTCTGCTTGACCGTCTTGCGCGTCGCGCCGAGCGTGATCGCCAGCTTCACGGTCGCGACTCGGCCCTGCAGGCGCTCGGCCGCTTTGCTGCTCAGCTTCACCGTGACACTCGCCCGCCGTCCCGGCCGGACCGACTTCGGCGCGACGACCCCGAAGGTGTAGGACTTGCGCTTGATCTTGAACGTCACGGTCTTCGGCAGCGTCACCTTGCATGCCGCGCCCACCGGGCAGACGAGCGTCGCAACCGTGACGACCCGCGCGCGATTGATCGTGCGTGCAGTCGATGAGAACAGGATCGACGGAGCGACGGACTTGGGCACGCCCCCAACCGGCAGCTTCGGCTTCGGCTTCGGCACGACAACGGGCGTGATGACGACCACGACCGGCGGCTTCGGCGACGAGCCGATCACCGGCACGGGCACCGAGGACTGACTGCCCGCGGCCTCATTGCCGAGCTGGCCGTGCTCGTTGCGACCCCAGCACCAGCGCTCGGCGTTGCCGACGATCGCACAGGTGTGATTGCGGCCGACGGCGATGTCGGTGACGTTGGTCAGGCCAACCACCTCCACCGGCGTGAGCTGCGGGGGCATCGAGGCGTTGAGCGCGCGGCCATCCCCAAGCCGCCCGTTCATCGCGTCGCCCCAGCAATACGCCTTGCCGCCCTTGATCGCGCAGACGTGGTCCCAGTTGGCGTCGATCGCCGTCACTCCCGAGTCCATGCCGACCGGCGTCACCGGCGTCACGCTGTCGTCCGTGCTGCCGTAGCCGAGCTGTGTGCCGTTGCCCCAGCAGCGGACGCCGTCGCCGACCAACACGCAGTTGTGGTCGACGCCGGCGACGAGCTCGCGCGCCGGGCCCGGAAGCGCGGGCGTGCCGCCGCCGAGCTGGTCGTTGGTGTTGTCGCCGTAGCAGTGCACGCTGCCGTCCGCGACGATGATGCACTCGTGCCGCCAGCCCGGGGCAACGTCGATCGCCCCCGCGCCGCCGGCGACGTCGTGTGGCGTCAATACGTCGGCACCGGTCGGTGCGCCGGTGAAGGCCTTGCTGACGCCGCCCCAGCACTTCGCCGTCCCGCTCTGGATCGCGCACGTCCGCGAGGCGTTGTTGTCGATCTGCGTGACGCCGCTCTCCAGACCGACAACCTGCGTGGGAACAACGCGCGCCTCGGTCGTGCCGTCACCGAGCTCCCCGTTGCTGTTGTTTCCCCAACACGTGGCTGCACCCGCGGCGATCGCGCAGCCGTGGTTGCCCGAGCCGCCTCCGCGGCCGGTCATCGTGACGGCCGTGACGCCGGCACCGAGTCCGATCGGCTGCACCGGATCGTAGGTGTCCACCGTCAGGGCGCCACCGTCGCCGAGGGTGCCGAAGCTGCGGGCGCCCCAGCAGACGGCCGGCCCACCGCTTGGCGCTGCGCTACAGCTTGATGCCTCCCCGGCCGTGATGACGGACGCGCCGGCCGTTGCCACGCCGCCCAGAAGCGACAGCAGGAGGGCGACGATTACACCTCGGAGAGCATGCATTCGGCGACCCTAACCAGACCGCCTCGATGATGAGTCCCCGTTAGAACTCTGACTACGCGTTTCCGCGTACCTCGTCCGCTCCGACTTCACTCACCTTGAACCGCACCGTCGCCTCCGGCGACGCCTTCAACGCCACGAAGTGGGTGTGCAGATGCGCGACCGAGCCGCCGTTGTAGCGCATGTCCCCGGAGCGCTCGACGGTCGCGGTCGCCAGCGGAGCGAGCTGCTCACGGAGACGGCGCTTGATCGCCCAGAGCTCGGCGCCGGCCTCGTCGGGCAGCTCGTCGAACGACGTCACGTGGCGGTGGGGCACGATCAGGTAGTGGGCCGCCGCACCCGCGTAGGGGTAGTCGTTCTCGGTGACGTACCAGTGCTCACCGGAGAACGCGATCGGCTCGCGATGGTGGGCCTCGAAGTGCTCGGGGCAGAAGACGCAGACGCCCGCGGCCTCCAACTCCTCCATGTAGGCGCGCTGGTCCTCGGTCCGCGCGGCGGGCAGATGGTAAAGACGATCAGCGTCGCTCATAGACCCGGATCCGGAACTCGTGGCCGTTCTCGGCGACCGGCTCGCCGTTGCTCACACAGGCCCATTCATCCTCGGCCAACACGGGGAAGAAGGTATCGCCCTCGACGTCCTCGGCAACCTCCGTCGCGTGCACGCGCACCGCGAGCGGCAGCGCCTCGGCATAGGTCACGCCACCGCCGATGACGAAGCAGTCGCGCCCGCAGGCGTCCAGCGCCGCTGGAAGGCTCGACACGACCTCGGCACCCGGCGCGCGAAACGCCGCGTCACGGCTCAGCACGATGTTGCGCCGCCCCGGCAGCGGCCGGAACTTGTCCGGGATCGAGGCATAGGTCTTGCGGCCCATCACCACCGTGCCGCCGGTCGTCAGCTCGCGGAAGTGCTGCATGTCGCTCGGCAGATGCCACGGAAGACCACCATCTCGGCCGATCACGCGATTACGCGCGTACGCCACGACGAGCGACACGCCCATCAGGTGAGCACCGGGATGTCGCGGATCGCCGGATGCGGGTCGTAGTCCTCCAACACGAAGTGCTCGGCCCGGAAGTCGTGGATGTCGGTGATGCGCCGGCCGGCCTCGGTCAGGCGCAGCGTCGGCAGCGCGCGTGGCTCGCGCGACAGGATCTCGTCGACCGCCGCGAACTGGTTGGCGTAGATGTGGGCGTACTGGATCCAGTGCACGTACTCGACGAACTCATAGCCCGTGAGCTGCTCGATCATCAGGCCCAGCGCCGTGTACTGCGCCATGTTGGACGGGACGCCGATCGGCGTGTCGCCGCTGCGCTGGTTGTGGACGAGATGCAACTTGTCGTTGAAGACCAGCGCATGGATCCAGCCGTGGCACGGCGCGATCGTGTTGCGCGACCTGACCCCCGCCTCGCGATGGTTGGCGTTCGGGATCCACGGGCTCATCACGGCCGTGCGGTCGAGCGGCAGGTCCTTGAGCTTCTGGATCAGGTGCGGCAGCTGGTCGAAGCCCGGGTCCTCCGGGTCGTCGAGGTTGGTGGTGAAGTTCTTGAAGGCGTGGCCGTAAGAGCCCGGCCCGAGGTCGCCCGGCGCCAGGCCGCGCGCCCCCGTCTTCTCCGGCGTCGCCCACGCGTCCCACCAGTCACAGCCGAACTCCGCCAACTGCTCCAGCGTCCGCGCACCGTTGATGAACGCGCACAGCTCGCCGATCGCCTTGTTGGCGAAGCCGGCGATCGAGCGCTCGGTGATCACCGCCGCCCCATGGGCCATCGGGAAGCGCATCTGCGCGCCCGCGACGGCCAGCGCCCCCTCCCCCTGCTTGGTCTCCACGCGCACGCCGTCGTCGCGGATCGTGCGCAAGAGGTCGCGGTATTGGGTGCTCGGGCGGCGCTCGCCGTATGGCAGGTAGTTGGGCATGTGGGGACCGGAGATGGTGGAGGGCGCGGCGGACGGACCCTCAAGGCCCGAACGATCCGCCGTGCACGCCTCTATCCTGCACCGCATGTCGACCAGCGGCGTGCTGAGCCCGGGCGTCAACTTCGAGGACCGGCTCGTCGGGTCCCTGGAGGAGATGACGCGCACCGTGTCTCACCTCAAGGGGTTGGACTACCGCGTCGTGCTCACGTCGGGCTCGTTCGACCTGATCCACCTCGGCCACGTCAAGTACCTCGCGCGCGCGAAGGAGCTCGGCGGGATCCTGGTGGTCGGCGTCGACAGCGACGCGAAGATCCGCCGCCGCAAGGGCGACGACCGGCCGATGGTTCCCGAGGACGAGCGGCTCGAGCTGCTGGCCCACCAGCGCCCCGTCGACCTCATCTACCTCAAGCAGGACGAGGATCCGGCGTGGGGCCTCATCAAGGCCGTCGAGCCCGATGTCCTGGTCCTCACCGCCGACCACTCCTACACCGACGACGAGCTGGCCCAGCTCGGGGAGATCGTCGGTGAGATCGCGGTCATCGAGCGCCAGGCGTCGGTGACGACCTCGGAGCGCATCCGGCAGATGTACATGAACCTCGGCGACAAGCTCGGCCCGAAGCTCGCGCAGATCCTCCCCGGGCTGATCGACGAGACGATCCGGCGGGGATGACAGAAGTCGTCCTCGCCTACGTCCCGGTCCTGCACGAGGGCTACCGCCGCTTCTTCGAGCGCCACGCCCGGGGCCGCGCCCTCTCTCTGATCGGGCCGGAGCTGTACGCCGACTACCGGCCGCTGGCCAAGGACGTGCGCGCGCTGCCCGCCCCCGATGCCGCCGCGGCGATCGCGGGCTGGGGGATCGCCTCGTCGGTCGATGTGCTCGACATCGCGGGCGCGGAGGCGCTCGCAACGAAGGAGCCGTCCCTGATCCTGCCCGCCGAGGACGTCAGCTATCAGGTCGTCGAGCGCCACTTCCCGCGTGCGGCGGTCCGCTATGACCCGGTCTTCCTGCGCTGGGACAAGAGCAAGACGGTGCAGATGCTCGACCCGCAGCCGATGGCGTCGGTCGCCGAGGACGTGCTCGTTGCGCAGCTGGAGGACGCTGCGCAGGGTGCGGCCGCACGCAGCCTCGACTGGTGGCGCCAGGTCGGCGCCGCGCTGCGCTTCGCCGACGGCACGCTGGAGGTCGCGACGAACGTCCACCACCCCCACGAGCTGGCGCCCTACGCCGCAGGCGACCCGCGCAGTAACTTCACCCAGGGCGTCGAGCTGGAGCTCTCGACCGCCACGCATGCCGAGGCGACGCTGATCGCCCGCGCCGCCCGCGACGGCCGCGCCACCGCCGGCGCGACGATCTACGTCACCGACTTCCCCTGCCCGCCGTGCGCGAAGCTGATCGCCAACGCCGGGATATCGAAGCTCTACTACCGCCGCGGCTACGCGGTCCTCGACGGGCGTGACGTCCTCGAGGCGGCGGGTGTGGAGATCATCGCGGTCTCCTGACGGGACGGGCCGCTGAGCGGCGCTTACTCGCGCGCCGCGTCGAGCGCCTGGTTGACCAGGGCATCGGCGTCGGCGTTCTTGGAGCGCGGGACGCTGCGGATCGTCCAGGCATCGAAGCCCGCCAGCGCCGCGAGCGCCTCTGCATGCAAGACCTTCATGTCGGGGTGCTTGACCTTGTACTCACCGTTGACCTGCTTGGCGACGAGCTCGGAGTCGTTGACGACCTCGACGGCGTCGGCGCCGAGCGCCGCGGCGCGGGCCAGGCCGAGCAGCAGCCCGCGATACTCCGCGACGTTGTTGGTGGTGTGGCCGAGGAACTCGGTGGCCTCGTCGACGACCTGACCGCTGTCGGCATCCGACAGCACGGCAGCCGCCGCGGCAGGCCCCGGGTTGCCGCGTGCGCCGCCGTCGACGTGGACGACGAGCCTCATCGTCTTATTCCGGGTCGAGCTGCGGGAATTCGCCCGGCACGCGCGAGCGACGCCGGTCGCGCAGCTCGCGCCGGTGGGAGCCGTTCTCGGCCTGGCCGTCGCGGCGCTCGGACTTGCGGCGGTCGATGATGACCTCGACGTGCGGGTCGTCGGCGTAGTACGACGACAACTGGTCGTAGAGGTCCGGCGCCAGCTCTTCGGGGACGACGCAGAAGATCATCGGCGCAGCGAACCCTAGGCCAGCGACGCGGCGGGGTGCAAACGGCCGCCATCGTCGGCCGCCGCGTTGGCGGTCTGGTCGATCGTGTCCAGCTCGGAGAGCTCCGAGCCCTGCGCGGTGACGCGGACGCCGGCCGCCTCGTTGCCGAGGTCGACCTCGAAGCGGTACCAGGAGAGCTCCCATGCGACGACGATCGTCACGACGCTGCCCTCGGTGCGTGACGGCCGCGCGCTGACGATCGGCGCGCCCAGCGAACGGGCGACGCCGGCGACCGTGCGGACCTGCGGGGAGCCGTTGAACAGCTCCATCGCCCGGGCGACCTTCAGCTCCGCGTTGGTCGGCACGCCGCGCACGGAGCGCGACTCGTAGAGCGTGTGATCGGTCGGCTCGGCGGCCTCGGGCCCTGGCTCGCCACGGTCAGGGCGCGGCTCGGGCGGCGCGGCGTAGCGCGGCTCGGCGGCGACCGCCGGCTCAGGCTCCAGGACGTACTCCTCGGACGGATAGCCGCCGGCAGGCTCCGGACTCCGGTAGGCGCCGTCGTCGGCAAACGGATCTTGGGGCAGCTCGTCGGGCGACGGCTCGGAGCGGCGGCTGCGCAGGCGTGAGAGCAGCGAGCCGCCACGGCGGTTCTCGCGGCTGCGGGCGACGACGTCGTCGAGGCCCTCGCGGATCCAGCCCTCGTGCACGGCGCGTCCCGTGCAGAGCTCGCACACGCTGCGGCGCTGGCCGCCGCCGATGAAGACGTCGTGATGCTCGCCGCGCAGCAACGTGCGGCCGCAGACGTCGCACGTGACGACGGCAGGATTGGTCGTGATCGACTTGCGGGTCAAGTCGTCGCCGAGGGTAGCAACGTGACCGCCGGCGACGGCTGACCGCAAGCCTCGATGCGCGGCATCGACCTAGGCCCGCACCGCCTCTTCCTGCTGGGCCGCCGACGCGATGACCTTGGCCGCGAGGTGGCTCGGCACCTCCTCGTAGCGTGCGAACTCCATCGTGTAGTCGCCCTGGCCGCCGGTCAGCGAGCGCAGGTCCGGCGCGTAGGTGAGCATCTCGGCCATCGGCACCTCGGCCTTGACCTCGGTCATGCCGGCCGCGGAAGGCTCCATCCCCTGCGGGCGCCCGCGCCGCGAGTTGAGATCACCGATGACGTCGCCGACCGAGTCCTCGGGCACCGAGAGCGTCACGTGCATGATCGGCTCCAGCAGCACGGCGGCGGCCTGCTCCATCGCCTGGCGCATCGCGATCGAGCCCGCGGACTTGAACGCGTGCTCGGACGAGTCGACGGAGTGATAGCTGCCGTCGACCAGCCGGACCTGCACCCCCTTGAGCGGATAGCCCGCAACCGGCCCGTGGGCCATCGCCTCGACCACGCCCTTCTGCACCGCCGGGATGAAGCCCTGCGGGATCACGCCGCCCTTGATCGCGTTGACGAACTCGAAGTCATCCTCGTGCGGCGCGATCTCGATGTGGCAGTCGCCGAACTGCCCGCGGCCGCCGGTCTGCTTCTTGTGGCGGCCGTGCGCCTTGGCCGGCTTCCGGATCGACTCCTGGTAGGGCACCCGCGGCGGCTTGAGCGCGACCTCGACCCCGAAGCGGGACTTCAGGCGGTCGACGATCACCTCGACGTGCATCTGCGAGAGGCCCGCGACGATCTCCTCACCGGTCTGCTGGTCGCGATGCAGGTCGATCGTCGGGTCCTCTTCCTGCAGCCGCCGCAGCGCGGTGAAGACCTTCTCCTCGTCGCCCTTGTTCTTGGGCTCGATGGCAAACGCCATCACCGGCGCCGGCAGCTTGATCTGCGGCATCGCGATCGGCTCGTCGCGCGAGGCCAGCCAGTCGCCCGCCCGCGTCTCCTTCAGCTTGGCGACGGCGCCGATGTCACCGGGACCGAACTCGTCGGCGGTCTCGGTCTCCTTGCCGGTGAAGCGCAGCAGCTGGCCGACGCGCTCCTTGTGGTGCGAGCGCGTGTTGAGCACGTGGCTGTCGTGGCTCATCACGCCCTGGTAGACACGGAACAGGTTGATGCGCCCCGCGAACGTGTCGGCCCGCGTCTTGAAGACGTAGGCGAACAGCTCCTTGTCCTCGACGGGCTCCAGCGCGCCGTGGTCGGCGACCTCCATGACGCCGTGCTTGACCGGCGAGGGCAGGTCCTCGACGATCGCGTCCAGCAATCGGTTGGTCCCGAGGTTGCGCGTGGCGACGCCACAGACGACCGGGAAGAGCCCGCCGTGGTTGGTGCCGTCCTTGAGCGCGGCGACGATCTCGTCGTGGGCGATCTCGGTGCCTTCGAGGTAGCGCTCCATCAGCGTGTCGCTGACCTCGGCGACCTCGTCCATCAGCTTCTCGCGGTACTCCTCGGCCTGCGCGAGCAGGTCGTCGGGGATCGGGATCTCGCGGCAGTTCTCACGCGACGCACCGTCGTACGCATAGGCCTTCATGTCGACGAGGTCGATGACCCCGGAGACGTCCTGCTCGACACCGATCGGGATCTCCACCGCGACGACGTGCGGGCCGAAGGCCGCCTTCAGCGACTCGAGCGAGCGGAAGAAGTCGGCACGCTCGCGGTCGAGCATGTTGACGTACACCATGCGCGCGAGGTCCAGCTCGGTCGCCCGCTCCCACAGCCGGACGGTCGAGACCTCGACGCCCATGACGGCGTTGAGGACGAAGACGGCCGACTCGCAGACGCGCAGCGCGCCGAGCGCGTCGGCCACGAAGCTCGGCTCACCGGGCGTGTCGAGCAGGTTGATGCGCCGGTCCTGCCACTCGAACGAGTTGAGCGCGGCGCCGATCGACATGCCGCGCGCCTGCTCGTCGGGCTCGGAGTCCGACAGGGATGTGCCGTCCGCGACGCTGCCGAGGCGCGTGGTCGCCTGCGCCTGGAAGATGAGCGCCTCGAACAGCGAGGTCTTGCCGCTGCCGCGGTGACCGACGAGGGCCACGTTGCGGATGCGGTCCGCAGCCTTGTGCATGCCAGGCTCCTTTCCTCGGAGACCACATGCCCAGGCACGCGGCCTGATGTTCGGGTTGCAGCGAACCTAGCGCTGATGCGCACAAGGCCGCAAGGCCTTGGTGCGTGGTGAGGACTACTCCTGCTCGAGCAGCCGCGAGCGAAGGCGCAGGACGGCCTTCGTGTGCAGCTGTGAGATGCGTGACTCGGTCACGCCCAGAACCTCGCCGATCTCGCGCAGCGTGAGGTTCTCGTAGTAGTACAACGCCACCACGAGCTTCTCGCGCTCGGGCAGGCGGGCGATCGCGTCGGCCACCCGATCCTTGAGATCGGTCTGGTCCATGACCGCGGCCGGATCGGGCGCGTTCTCGTCGGTCAGGGTGTCCAGCAGCGAGACGGCGTCCCCCGAAGAGTCGCCGACCGTCCAGAGCTCGTCCAGCGCTGCCACGGTCGAGTTGGAGATCTGCAGCAGCGACTCCTGGAAGTCGTCGACGCTGACGCCGAGCTCGCCCGACATCTCCTCGTCGGTGGGCGCGCGCTGCAGCTGATGCTCGAGCTTGGTGTTGGCCTTCTCGATCTCGCGGGCCTTGGCGCGCACGGAGCGCGGCACCCAGTCCAGGGAGCGCAGCTCGTCGATGATCGCGCCCTTGATGCGCGTGATCGCGTAGGTCTCGAACTTGATCTCGCGCTCGAGGTCGAACCGCTCGATCGCGCTGATCAGGCCGACCAGGCCATAGGAGATGAGGTCGCCCTCGTCGACGTGCGCGGGCAGGCCCGAGGCCATGCGCCCGGCGACGTACTTGACCAACGGCGAGTAGGCGATGACCAGCCGCTCACGCGCGTGCGTGTCGCCGGTTGCCTTGTACCGGCGCCACAGGTCCCGCAGCTCAATGGCCTTGACGTTGGTCTCCATCCCTGTTCCTCACGCCCTCGGATGCGCACGCGCATACGCGGACTTGAGCCTCGCGGACTCTACACGGGTGTAGATCTGCGTCGTCGAGATGCTGCTGTGGCCCAGCATCTCCTGGATGGCGCGCAGGTCTGCGCCGCCGTCGAGCAGGTGGGTGGCGAACGAGTGACGCAGCGCGTGCGGGTGCGCGCCGCCCTGCAGCGCGGCGCGCCGGGACCACACGCGCAGGCGCCGCCGCACGTCGCTGGTCGACAGCCGGCGGCCGGACTTGGACAAGAACAACGCCGCTTCGGCGCGGTCGGCCTGCAAGGCGGGACGCGCGCGCTCCACATATCGCGCCAGCGCCCGGACGGCCGACTCGCCGATCGGGACGATGCGCGTCTTGCCACCCTTGCCCTCGACGCGCACCTCCTCGGCGTCGAAGTCCAAGGAGCCACGCTCGAGGTTGACCAGCTCCTCGGCGCGCAGGCCGCAGGCGTAGGCCAACTCGAAGATCGCACGGTCGCGGACGTCCAGCGGCGTCGTCTGCGGGATCCGGTCCAGGAGATCGGCGACCTCGTCGGCCTTCAGGACGCGCGGGAGCTTGGACGGGCGCTTGGGCGCCGGGACGAGGTCGGCCGGGTTGGCCGCCATCTGGCCGTGCTCGCGCAGCGTGCGGTAGAGCGAGCGCAGCGCGGCGAGCTTGCGGGCGACCGTGGCGGCGACGACGTCGCGCTCGCCCAGCGCCGCGGCGTATCGGCGCAGGATGCGGGTCGTGACGTCGGTCGGCTCGTGGCCGTTGGTCGTGCACCACAGCGCGAACTGGGCGCAGTCGAACCCATAGGCGCGCCGCGTGCGCGCGGCGGCGCCGCGGCGCAGAAGGTCGGCGTCGAAGAGGCGCAGCGCCTCCTGCCAGGCAGGGGTCAACGCGTCGGCGCGCGTGGCCTCTGCGGCCCTATCCTCAACCACCGTGGGACTCTTCTTCATCGACACCGACTCCGGTCAGGTCGCGACGCATCGGCAGCTGATCGACGCCGGCATCGCGCCGGAGAGCGACGATCCGCCGCGGCCGTGGCACCGTGTGCGCGGCAACCTCGACTCCTCGACGATGTGGTACGCGGTGCTGCGCAAGCGGACGAACGGGATCTTCATTGGCACGCTCGTCTTTCGCCACTCCGACCACCATGCCTCCCTGCTGACCGAAGGCTGGGAAGAGGTCGACGTGGACGCGATCCGCCACGTGGATCTTCAGCAGACCTAGGCGATGAAGATCGGCGCGCCGACCGGGACGCGCGGATAGAGATCCTCGACGTCGGCGATCCGCATGCGCACGCAGCCGTGTGAGGCCGCGTGGCCGATCGTGCCGTACTCGCTGGGGTCCACCCCGTGGATGCCGGCGCCGTCGAAGATGCCCAGCCAGCGGGCCTTCAGCGGGTTGGCCGCCGTGCCGCCGGGCACGACCTCGCCGCGCTCGTCCTCGGCCACCCAGTCGGAGTTCGGCTTGGTCCAGGCGGGGTCGACTGCCTTGTTCTGGATGTGGTAGAGCCCGGCCGGCGTGTCGAGGCCGACCGCGCCGATCGCCACCGAGTAGCTCTTGACCGGCTTGAGGTTCTTGAAGACCGTGAGCTTGAAGGCCTCGCGGTTGACGACCAGCGTCGTCGCGTTCTGGGCGATCAGCTTCTTGGTGTCGATCGCCGGCGCCACGTGATGGGTCGTCGCGCTGAAGCGCCGTGACGACGTCGGTGAGCCGATCGCCGCCTTGAGCTTCTTGTGCAGCGCCGTGGCGTCCACCGCCAGGCCGTCGTGACTGGGCGTCGCCGTCGGGCCTGAGACGGCGAACTTGATCGTCGCGTTCATCGCCGGACGGTTGACGGACTTGCGGATGCGGTCCAGCAGCCGGATGACCGCCGCGTCGGAGAACGTGACCTCCGGCTGCAGGTGGGCGTCGAGCTTCTGGCCGGTGACCCCGCGCCAGCTGCGCTTGAGCAGGTTGCCCTGGCGGCTGCGCTCCAGCGCGTCGGTGACGGTGGCGTCCAAGTTCGTGGCGACCTTCGCCTCACGGGCCGTCAGACGCCAGCGGCGGCTGCCGTGGTCGACCGTGATCTCACGGTTCAGGGGCGCGAGGATCTGCTCACGCAACTTGGCCTCGGCGGCGTCGCGCTTGAGGCCGCTGACGTCCACCCCACCGATCGTGACGCCCTTGCCGATCTTGTCCTGCTGTCCGTGGTCATAGACGACGATCGCCGCGGCAATGGCGGCGAGGGCCACCAGCAGGGCGGCGACGGCGATGACAGGACGTGCAGGCAATGGTGAGGGAAACCGAGGGGAAGGAGTCCGCGTCCAGAGTAGTGGCTCCGGCGGCGTCGGAGAACCCCTGCAAGGGCTGATGCCGAGCCCGTGAACGGGCCCGCGCCGGCTTCGCTGTCAGCGCGCGGACGTCGCGGGTGCCCCGAGCAGGCGGTCGATGCCGCGCAGGACGGTGGCGCGTGCCGCGTGGTGGATCTCGTGCTCGCGCAGCACGCGCAGATCCTCGTGGCTGAGCGACGGCAGGATCGAGAGGATCTCGCGCGCGGGCAGCGAGCCGTAGGCGGTGCTCGACGGTGGCGTCGCCGACGACGGTGCCTCAAGCTGGTCCTGCTCGGAGCGCGCCCCCGGCGCCGAGTTGGCCGGCGGCAGCGGCGCCGGCCGCACGTTGGACTGGCGCACGCTCGGGCTGAAGCGCAGGAACTCCTCGACCGCCGACTCATAGCGATAGCTCGTGCCGACCGCGCCACGCAGGATCGGCTCCAGACGCTGCTGCTCGCGCAGCCGCAGCACGGTCTCGCGCGTGGTGTGCTGGTAGACGAAGCCGGTCGCCTTGTAGCGGCGGTTGTCCAGCGCGCGGCCGAAGCGCAGCGACGGCAGCATCTCCGACTGGATCGGCACGCCGGCGCGCCGCAGCCCTTGCGCCGCGAGCGCGGTTCCCCACGGCGGCAGGACCGGCACCATCGTCTTGCCCAGCAGGTCGACGACCTCCGAGAGCACGAGCACGCCGTCGGCCGCGCAGTTGAACGTGCCGTCGAGGTCGTACTTGACCGCGTGCTCGAGGCAGTTGGCCATGTCGTCCTCGTGGATGAACTGGACCCGCGGGTCGAAGCCGAGGATCGTCGGGATCACCGGCAGGTGCAGGTAGCTCTGCCACGAGGTCTTGAGGTCCGGGCCCAGCGCGTTGGCGAAGCGCAGCACCGTGACGGTGGTCTCGGGGTTCTTGTGGCGGAAGTCCGAGACGTTGGCCTCGGCCTCGCAGATGTCGCGCTCGATCGGAGTGCCGGGCGCGTGCGGGCGGCGCATCTTCTCGGTGAAGAAGGCGGGGTCGTCCTGCTCGGAGCCGTAGTAGCGAGCGCTGGACTTGAACACCAACTTGCGCACGGGCGACGACGGGCCGCCTGCCGCGGCGAGCACGTTCATGGTCCCGATGACGTTGTTCTCGTGGGCGCGGGCGCGCGAGGTGACGATCGAGTCGACGACCAGACGGGTGTCGACGATCGTGTCGATCTCTGCCGCCTCGACGATCCGACGGATCAAGGAGTGGGCGTCGGAGACCTGCACGAACTCGGTGCGCTCCAGCGCGAGCTTCGGCGGCCGGCGGTCGATCCCGATGACGGTCTCGATCTCGGGGTTCTGCTCCAGCGCTTGTGCCAGGCGGCCGCCCCAGTAGGTCGAGAGACCCGTGATGAGGACGCGGCGCGACCTCATCCGAACCACACCGAACGGCGCTTGCCGAGCATGTCGAGCAGCTCGTCCTGGATCGTCGCGCGGATGTCATGGGAGATCGTCTGCACGAGCGCCTGATCCTCCCACGGCTCCTCGACGCCGAGGTCGTCGGTCGGCACGGGTGGCAAGAACCTGATCTTGAACTTGGCCGGCAGGTAGCCGAGCGCGCCGAAGAGCCCGAAGTGCGGGAACGTCGGCGTGATCGGGAAGTAGATGAGGCCGGTGAGCTTCTGCAGCGCGCCGAGCTGGGCGAAGACCGGCATCGCCTCCTCGGCGCCGACGAGCGCGATCGGGACGATCGGCGCGCGGGCGCGCATCGCCGCCTCGACGAAGCCGCCGCGGCCGAAGCGGCGCAGGCGGTAGCGATCCTTGTAGAGCTTCTCGGTGCCCTTGCGGCCCTCGGGGAAGACGAGCACGAGTTGCTGCTCGTCGGCCAGCAGGCGATGGACGTTGGCCGGGTGCGCGGGGACGCCGCCGATCTTGGGGATCAGCATGCTCAGGCCCGGATAGCCCTTGAAGAAGTGCTCGACCGTCAGGTGCAGCGGCCGTGGTTGTGGATGCTCTTCCTTGATCGCCTTGGCGATCATCGGCGCGTCGGGCGGCAGCGCGCCGGAGTGGTTGGAGACCAGCAGGGCTCCACCCTCGGCCGGGACGTGCTCGATGCCCTCGACCTCGCAGCGAAACCACAAGTTGTAGTAGAAGTCGACGAGCGTCTTGTCGAAGAAGCCCTCGACGCGCTCCGAGCGACCCCAGTCGGTGACCTGACGCTCGGTCTCGATCGGCGCGAGGTACTCGCGCAGGTCGGGCTCACGCTCGGCGACGTCCTGGCCCGACCCCGTGTCCGCCCGCGCGTCATCGACCAGCGCCAGCCGGTCGTCGCCATCGATCCGCGTGCTTTCGCGGTCTGCCTGGCGCAGCGTGCTGCGTGTCGTGTCGGCCATCCCGCGGGTGATTGTCCCAGGCGGGGGCCTTCCGAGCTATGGACCGTCTGCTTAACCGCGCGCGACGGACTCGCGGGCGAGCAGCGGGCCGAGGTTGCGCGTCAGCTCGGACCAGTCGTGGCCGCAGACGACGTCCTCGGTCTCGCACACATCGATGTTCCACGGGTGGCGGATCGTCGCCACCGCGATCCCACGCTCCAGCGCAGTCTCGATGTTGTGCGGGCTGTCGTCGATCAGGAGGTCGATCCCGATCTCGACACAGCGGGTGACCTTGTCCTGCGAGCAGTAGAGCTCGTCGAAGCGCAGGCCGATGTCGTCGAGCCACCGGGCGGTCGCCGTGTGGGCGCGCTCGGAGCGGTGCGAGGTGATGTGGATGAAGTGGCCGGCGTCGGCCCAGGCGTTGACGGCCTCGACGGCGCCCGGGTAGGGCCGGCCGGCGAGGATCGCCTTCTCGCAATGGGTCTCATCGATGCAGCAGGTCAGCTGCTCGGGCTTGAGACGGGTGATGCCCCAGTCGAACTGCTCCTCGTAGGGCAGGTCGATGCCGAAGCGACGCTGGGCGGCGTCCGAGAGCACGTCCCAGTAGTGGTGCAGCGTGGAGTCGATGTCGATGGCAATGCGCATGGGTCGATCGGCGCGACCGTCTCCCCCGCCGGCCCGCACGCCTATCGTAGGGCCATGGCGCCGACCACGACCGCCGACCGCGTGACCACCGCACTCGACCTATACGGACCGGTGGGACGCAGCGCGTGGCTCGACGTCGACTGGCACGCCCACCAGCGCTGGGTGCGGGTCGGGGGCCGGTGGATGAACGTGATCGACATCGGGCCGTCGGCAGATGCCGGCGCTTCCGCGGGCACGATCGTGTGGATCCATGGGCTGTCGGGCTCCTGGCAGAACTGGCTGGAGAACCTGCCGCTCTTCGCGCGCACCCACCGCTGCATCGCGATGGACCTGCCGGGCTTCGGGGAGTCCGAGCTGCCGGCCGAGAAGATCACGATCAGCGGCTACGCGGCAGCGGTCGACGAGCTGCTGCGCGTGCTGGGCGTGACGCGGGCGACGGTCGTGGGCAACTCGATGGGCGGCTTCGTCGGCGCCGAGGTGGCGATCCGCTTCGGCACGTGGGTCGACAAGCTCGTGCTCGTCAGCGCCGCGGGCCTGACGACCGAGCACCTGCGCAACGATCACGCGCTGGCGCTGCTGCGGCGCGGGTCCAGGCTGCTGGCACTGGGTGCGGGCTGGCTGGCGTCACGATCCGACGAGCTCGCGCGGCGACCGCGCTCGCGGCGGGCGATCCTCGGCATCGTCGCGGCGCACCCCGACCGACTGCCGGCGCCACTGGTGGCCGAGCAACTGCACGGCGCCGGAGGGTCGGGCTTCATCGACGCGCTCGATGCCCTGACCAGCTACCCGATCCGCGACCGGCTCGGCGAGATCACGGCACCGACGCTCGTGGTCTGGGGCGCCAAGGACGCGCTCGTGCCGGCCCGCGATGCCTGGGAGTTCGGCAGGCTGATCCCCGGTGCGCGGGTCGTGGTCTACGAGGACACCGGCCACCTGTCGATGCTGGAGCGCCCGGTGGCCTTCAACGCGCTGGTCCAGGAGTTCCTGGAGGACTAGGGCGTCGCGGTGCGCTGCTCGCGGGCGAGGCGACGCAGGCGCGACTGCTCCCACTGCGTCAGGCGCCAGAGGTCGCGACGGACCTGCTTAGGGTCGATCTGGCGGCCCGGGAGATGCATGTTGGCCTGGCCGATGAGATGGTGCTCGCCACCGGTCAAGGCCATCCACTTGGCCAGCGCGTCGTCAGAGTCCGGGAGGCGGGCGCTGCCGTAGGGGCGCGTCTCGTCCGGGAAGGCCACGCAGGTACTCGGCGAGCAGCTCGCGGGTCTGCGGGAGGTAGGCGACGATCGGCTTGTGCGGGTAGATGATGTAGGCGTAGGGCGCGCCGGCGCGGGTGGCCTGCGTGCCGCCCTGCTCGGGACCGGCCGACAAGGCGCCCCAGACCCGGATGAAGCCGAGCTCGCGGTACATGTCCCACTCCTCGTCGTTGACGCAGGAGCGCAGCAGCTGTCGCGCGCGCTGCTCGGCGCGGCGCTCACGCCCGGGGTCGTAGACGTCGACGGGAACACGGGCCCGCCGGGCGCGGTGGCGCTCCCAGCCCTCGGTGACGCGCGGCGCCGCGACCTCCCACAGCAGAGCCACGATGACGATGAGGGTGGCGCCGAGGGCGAGGTACATCGCGACGTCGCTCCAGGTGGCTCAGCTACCGCCGGCGGCGCGCGGGAAGAAGATGACGCGATCGGCGTCGCGCGGGACGTCCTCGAAGGCCTTGACCATCCGCGCCTCACGACGGCCGGCAGACGAGGTCACGGGCACCGCGGCCCACATGCCCTCGTCGAGCTGCCGGCGGAACTCGTCCACCAGCATCTGCTCCTCGGCGGCAACCTCGACGTCGCCCTCGGCCAAGAGGACCTCGCCGTGACCGGGCTTCATGCGCAGCAGCCTCACGTGCAGGATTATGGCAAAGGGCCGAGGGGTGGTCAGACGGGCGGACCACGGTCGCTGCCGTCTGGCCCATGGCTGGGCGCGTCGCCGCTCGTCGGCGCGGCGAGTGGCCGGCTTCAGGCGGGTGCGCCGAGCCGGCCCGTGTTCGCGACCGCGTGCACGTCGCCGTAGCCCACGCCGAGGACGTTGACGGGGCCCGCGCCGGCGCCGAGATCGCGCAGGCCGTAGCGGACGGCCTCGGCGGCGATCGCCCGCGCGGCGCGGGCGGCGTCCGCGAGCGTGAACCCGAGCGCGAGGTGGGCCGCCAGCGCCGAGGAGTGCGTGCAGCCAGAGCCGTGCGCGGCACCGTCGGCGTAGCGCCGGCCCGGGATCTCGACGGTCGTGCCGTCGGCCATGAGGAGGACGTCGGTCATCTCCGCGCGATGGCCGCCGGTGACCACCACGGCGTTGGCGCCGACCGCCTGGACGGCCTCGGCGAGCGCCGCGCCGTCGAGGTCGGCGGCACCGGCACCCGCCAGCGCGCGCGCCTCCGGGACGTTCGGGGTGATGACGGTCGCGCGCGGCAGCAGCAGCTCGATCAGCGCGCGCTCGCCCTCGCCGGGCAGCAACCGCGCGCCGGACTCGGCGACCATCACGGGATCCAGCACGACCGGCGTGCCCGCCGGCAGCGCGTCGAGCGCGGCGGCGACGGCGGCGATCACGTCCGCAGCGCCGACCATGCCGATCTTCACGGCGCCGATCGCGAAGTCGCTCGCGACGGCCTCGATCTGCGCGACGACCATGGCCGGCTCGACGGCCGCGACGCGCGTCACCGCGACCGTGTTCTGCGCCGTCAGCGCCGTGATCGCCGTCGTGCCGTGCACGCCGCAGCGGGCGAACGCCTTCAGGTCGGCCTGGATACCGGCGCCACCGCCGGAGTCAGAGCCGGCGATCGACAGGCAGACGGGCACGTGCGGCGCGGGCAGCGGCGGCGCGGCGGGATCGGTCGACATCACGGGCCGATGCTAGCCGGCGCGGGCACGCGGGCCCGTCGCCGCCTCTCCCCGGGTGGCTCGCAGCACACGACCGCCCGAGCGGTGGACGAGACCGAGCAGCTCGAGCTCCGCGATGCCGGCGCTGACGATGGCCGCGCCGGCAGGATCAGACGCCAGCGACGCGATGCTGTTGCGGCCGTCGTCCACCGCGGCCAGCAGTGCCTGCAGCTCGGGCGCCAGCGTCGTCGGCGGGGCGATCGGCTCGCGCGCCGCGCGCTCCAGCGCCGCGGCGGCACCCTCGATGCCGAGCACGAGCTCGAGCGCGTCTCGGACATCGCGGACCAGCGTCGCGCCGTCGCGCAGGAGCGCGTTGGTCCCGCGCGAGCGCCAGCTCAGCACCGGACCCGGCACCGCGGCCACGTCACGGCCGAGATCGAGCGCGAGCCCAGCGGTGATCAGCGACCCTGAGCGCTCGGCGGCCTCGACGACGATCGTCGCGGGTGCCAGCGCCGCGATGATCCGGTTGCGCGCCGGGAAGTTCCACCGGAACGCGCGGAAGCCCGGCGGCATCTCGGAGACGACCACGCCGCCGGCCGCGATGATCGCCGCATACAGACCCGCCTTGCGCGTCGGATACGGCACGTCGGCGCCGCCACCGAGCACCGCCACGGTCGGCCCGCAGACCTCGACGGCACCGGCGTGCGCGGCACTGTCGACACCGAGCGCCAACCCTGACACCACCGTCACCCTCGCCCCTGCCAGACCACGGCCGAGCGTGCGCGCGAATTGGAGTCCTTCGGGAGACGCGCGGCGCGTGCCGACGATCGCGACCGCCCCGACGGACGCGTCGGCGTCGACGGCATCGGCGTCGCCGACCAGGCTCGCGAGCCGGGCCCGCGCGTTCCCTGCACCGCGGAGGAACAACGCCGCGGGCGGGGCGGTGTCGTCCAACAACCGCGTGGGATATCCGGCGCTGTGGCGACACAGCACCTCCAGGCCCGCGTCAGCAGCCGAGGTGAGCAGGTCCGATGGGTCGGTGCTCGCCAGCTGCTCGCGCAGCCCCGTGCCGCCGGAGACCGCGGTGATCAGCGCGTCGTCCTCGAGCGCCAGCACCGAGCGAATCGGACGACGCCGGCTGTGGGCCACCTCCAGGCCGCCTGCGACCTTGGACAGCAGCCACGTGCGCCGCAGGCACGCTGCGCAGCAGTCCTCGGAGCTCATGCTGCGTCCTCCTCGGCACCGTCGGCGACGTCCTGACGGAACCCCAGCGCTTCGAGCAGATGCTGGGCGCCGACCGTGTCGGAACCCTCCAGGTCGGCGATCGTCCGCGCCACCCGCAACACGCGGTCGTGGCCGCGCGGGCTGAGCGCTCCGCGGTCATAGGCCCGGCGCAGGACCGCCGCAGCCGCGGGCTCCAGCGCGACGTGACGGCGGACGAGCGCGCCGTCGAGGTGGGCGTTGCACGTCGCGCCCGTGCCGACCAGTCGCGCCGCCTGGCGCTCGCGGGCGGTGATCACGCGCTCGCGCTCGACCGCGCTGTGACAGACCGGACCGGCCGCGAACTCGGCGGGCGTCGGACGCTGGACGTCGACCAGCAGGTCGAGGCGATCCAACAGCGGACCGCTGAGCCGGCGGCGGTAGCGGGCGACGTCGGCCTCGCCACAGCGACAGCGCGGCGTGCCCGCGTAGCCACACGGGCACGGGTTGGTCGAGGCCACCAACATGAAGCGCGTCGGGAACAGCTCGCGGCGCTGACCGCGCACGATCGCCACGCGGCCGTCTTCCAGCGGCTGGCGCAGCGCCTCCAGCGCCGGCCGTATGAACTCCGCCAGCTCATCCAAGAAGAGCACGCCGTGATGGGCCAGCGTCGCCTCCCCCGGCAGCGGCTGCGAGCCACCACCGACCAGCCCGGAAGCCGAGATCGTGTGGTGCGGCGCACGGAACGGCCGCTCGCTCACGAGGCCGGCGCCCGGCCGGATCCCGGCGACGCCCTGGATCCGCGTGACCTCGATGGCCTCGGCACGCGACAGCGGCGGCAGGATCGACGGCAGCCGCTGGGCGAGCATCGTCTTGCCGGTGCCGGGCGGACCGGCGAGCAGCAGGTTGTGGCCGCCGGCGGCGGCGATCGTCAGCGCCCGCAACGGGCCGCCGTGGCCGCGCACGTCGGCGAGGTCGAGGGTGCGCTCCGCAGACACCGTCGCACCGTCATCGTCGGGCGGTGGTGGCTGACCGTCGCTCTCCCCGCGCAGGATCGCCACGACCTCGGCCAACCCCAAGGCGCCGAACACGCCCAGATCCTCGACCAGCGCCGCCTCCCGGCCGTGCACGGCGGGCAGCACGAGACCGCCCAGCCCGGCCGCAACCGCGCCCTCGGCCACCGCGAGCACCCCGCGACACGGACGCAGCTCGCCGCCCAGCGCGAGCTCGCCGAACACCGCGACACGCTCCAGGACGGGCGCCGGCAGCTCACCGACCGCAGCGAGCACGCCGCAGGCGATGGCCAGGTCGAACCCCGGCCCCTCCTTGCGCAGCGCCGCCGGCGCGAGGTTGACGGTGATCCGGCGGGCGGGAAACCCGAAGCCGGAGTTGAGGATGGCCGAGCGGACGCGCTCGCGTGACTCCCGTACGGCACGGTCACCGAGCCCGACGATCGTGAACGCCGGCAGTCCGGGGCGGATGTCGACCTCGACGGTGACGCGGCGGCTTTCGACGCCCTGGATCGCGAAGGTGGTGACGTGGGCCAACATGCCCGGCGACGCTAAGCGGCAAGGTGTGCCACAGGACATGAGCACCGTGCCGATCCTGCGCAGCAACTCCTATAACTCGAGCGAGACGCCCTTGGTGCGATCTCCCGTGCGCTACCGATGACGCGCGCGCACGACGACGACGCGCAGGCGCCGGCCCTTGGCGATCGCCAGCTTCAGCGTCGCCCGCGTGCCCAGCGCGACCGCCTTCGAGCACGGCGCGGTCTCCCGCGCCGACGGCGTCGCGAGGCAGACCCAGGCGCGCAGCTTCCCGGCCGGTGCGTGGCGGGCACGCCGCAGCGAGACGCACACGGTGCGATCACGTCTCGGCGTGGCGCCGACCTTGGCGGCCGAGGCGACCGCCCCCGCCACTGCCGGGCCCACGCTCGCATGTGCCAGCGCCACCCCGCGCGAGGTCCGGACCATGGCGCTGGACCGCGCCGACATCGACGCGAACCCGGCGCTTGCCGAGCGGACCGGTCCCAGCCACACAGCGGCCCACGCGACGGTGCTCCCGCCGGGTCCGGTCGCTGTCTCCGATCCACGCATCATCGCGCCGGCATCTGCGTCGTCGAGCACGTAGGCCCCGGCGCCGTCGGTCGAGAGCGCGTTGCAGCGCGGGTTGCAGCGCCAGAACTGCAGCACCTTGGTGTCGATCTCGGTGCTCGCGCTCCACGTCGCGGGTGTGAGCGTCAGCGTCTTGCCAACCTCCGCGCGCCCCTGGACCGTGAGGCGCGGCGTGACCTGGATGCCGGGGAGCGCAGGCCTGATCGCGGCCGTCGGCGCCGTCGCCACCGCCGTCGAGCCGTCCACGTTGGTCGCGACGGTGACGACGCGCAGCCGCCCGCGGGCGTCGGCGGTCTGCAGTCGGTAGGACAGGCTCCGTGCTCCGGCGATGTCGGCACACACCACGCCGGTCGTGTCACAGCGCTGCCATTGATAGCCGTAGCGCGTGTCGATCGTCGTGTGCCAGGTCGGGCGGATCACCTGCAGGGTCTTCGGAACCTGCAGCGTCCCGGTGATCGGGCCGACCGTCGCCACCTGCGGCAGCACGGCCGCGACGACCGCGGTCGGTACCGCGGCGGCAACCGTCGCGCCCGCGGTGTTGGTCGCCGTCACCGTGACGGTCACCGTCGAGCCGACGTCGGCCGCCTGGAGCAGATAGTTGGTGCGCGTCGCGCCCGGGATCGGTGCGCAGTTGTCACCCTCCTCGTCACAGCGCATCCAGGCGTAGGCGAAGGCCGTGGGATCGTTGGCCCAGCTGCCGCGCGTCGCCTGCAGGTTGGCCGCACGGATCGGCGACCCCGAGACGATGGGCAGGATGCTCGCTGCCGGCAGCGGCTGATCGGCAACGGTCGACGCAGCGCTGTCGGCGCTCGCGCTCCGCCCGGGCGAGGTCGCCGTCTCGTGGACGACCAACGCGTGGTCCTTGTCGGCCACCGCGACCTTGTAGGTCTGTCCCCCGGCACCCGGGACGTCGACGCAGCTCGTGCCGTCGGGGTCGCAGCGCCGCCACTGGTACTTCTCGCTGCTCGTCGGCACGGTCCACACGGCAGGCAGGGCGCGGATCGTCTGGGCGACCTGCATGGTGCCCTGGATCTTCGGTGCGACGGTCAACGTCAGCGCGCGCCCGGCGACGTCGCCGGTGAAGGTCGACAACGCCATCGTCGACACGCCCGCGGCGGTGGCGGTCACCCGCACCACCATCGCATGACCGACGTCGTTGCCGCTCAAGGTGTAGCTCTTGCCGGAGCCGACGGTCACGCAGCCGCCCGGGGCCGTCGCGCCCGACGGGCAGCGCAGCCATTGGTAGGTGAACGTCGCGTTGGCGGGCGTCCACTGGCCGGCGTCGATCGACAGCGTCTCGGTGTCCTGCAGCGTGCCGGTCGGCGCGTCGATGGTGCTCGGCGGCGTCGGCGGCGCGACCACCGTGGCGGTCGCCGCCGAGTAGCCGACACCCGTGCCGTCGTCGTTGGTCGCGGTGATCTTGACGCGCACGGTGGCGCCCGCGTCAGCGGAGACCAAGATGTAGGTGTTGGCCGTCGCGCCGGCGATGTCGGCGTAGGTGCCGCCGCCGACGCGCCGCTGCCACTGGTAGGCGAAGCTCTCCGCAGCGGGGCTCCAGGCGCCGTCGGTGCTTGTGAGCCGCTCGCCGACACGGGAGCCGCCGGTCAGGGCCGGGGCGACGCGGCTGCCGGGCGAGGCGGCGGCCACCGCGGCTGTCGGCGCCGAGGCCACGGTGGTCGAGCCGTCGACGTTGGTGGCGGTGACGTTGACGCGGATCGTCGTGTCGACGTCGGCGGCCACCAGGACATAGGAGGCGGCCGTCGCACCGGAGATGTCGGCGAAGCCATCGCCGTCGTCACGCTGCCACTGGTAGGTGAAGGTGGCACCGGCCGGCGTCCAGATCCCCGCCGAGGCGGTGAGCGTCAGCGTCCGCTTGGCGGTTCCGGCGATGCCGGGCGCGCCGACGTTGCGCGGCAGGTCGGTGGCGACGTTGCCGGTGGCCGCGGTCGTCACGGTCGCCGAGCCGAAGGCGTTGGTCGTCGTGACCACGACCCGCAGCGGGAAGCCGAGGTCGTCGACGGTCGGCGTGTAGCTCGTGCCGGTGGCGCCGGTGATGTCGGCAAAGCCGTCGCCCTCGTCGCGCTGCCATCGGAAGCCGAAGCTCCCCGAGGGACTCCATGTGCCGGAGTTGACGGCCAGCGGAGCGCCGCGCTTGACCGTGCCGCCGATGATCGGCAGGACGCTGTTGACGGGCCTGCCCGACGTGATCGGGCCGAGCGCGGCAGCGGCCGTGGCGACCGACCCATAGGCGTTGATCGCGGTGACGCGCGCGCGAATCGTCGCGGTGACGTCGGCCGCGACCGTGAAGTAGGTCGGGTTGGTCGCCCCGGCGATGTCGACGAAGCCCGCACCCGTGTTGCGCTGCCACTGGTAGGCGTAGCTCGTCGCGCCCGGGTACCAGGTGCCCGCGGTGACGGTCAGGGGCTTGCCGCCCTGCAGGCTCCCGGTGATCAGGGGCACAGCCGTGTTCGCGGGTTGGCCCTCGATGACCGGACCGACGGCGGCGGAGTCGGCCTGGGCGCTGCCCTGGGCGTTGGTGGCGACGACGTGGACGCGAAACGACGCGTCGACATCGGTGCCGAGCAAGATGTAGGTCGTGCCGGTCGCACCCGAGATGTCGGTGAAGCCGTCACCGTCGTCACGCTGCCACTGGTAGGTGACGCTGGTCGCCGACGGGCTCCAGGAGCCGGAGGCGGCGGTCAGCACGCGGCCCTCGATCGGGCTGCCGGCGACGGTCGGCAGGACGAAGACCACGGGCGGGCCGCTGACCGGCGCGGCGTCGTTGACGAACGAGGCCTGCAGGTCGACCACCGGGCCGCCGGCCTGCGCGAGCGCGGGCGCCAACAGCGCGGCCATGGCCGCGAGCAGGCAGATCAGGGCACCCGAGAGACGCCGCACCCCCTGTGGAACGGCACCCCGAGCCCGCAGACGCAGCGGGATGGACGCATGGCCGAGCGCACGTCGCCGCTACGTCCGGACCACCATCCGGGCCTCGCCGAGCCGGATCTCGTCGCCATCGGTGACGACCGCGCGGTCGATCCGGCGCCCGTTGACCCATGTGCCGTGCGTCGAAGCGCGATCGACCAGCAGCCAGCCGCCGTCGACCCGCTGCAGTGCGGCGTGGCGGCGGGAGACCGACGGCTCCAGGAAGCGAACGTCGCTGGCGCGGGAGCGACCGAGCAGGATCTGCGTCCCGGACGCGGCGGCGGGCAGCACGAGCACCGGGAGGTCTCCGGCGCGCGGTGGCCGCCTGAAGGCACGACGCAGCCCGTCGCCGAGCAGGCGCAGGGCATCGGCACCCGGCGCGCCCGGGCGGTCGTCGTGAGACCTCATCAGTGCCGGAACGGTGACCGCGCAAGATCGTCACGTTCGTGACCAGACACGGCGCGGGCCCGTCCTTAGGTTCGTGCCCGTGTCCACCGACCCCCGCCAACACCTCGGCCGCCTCGGCGAGCAGCTCGCCGCCGAGCACCTCGAGCGTCTCGGCCACACGATCGTCTGCCGCAACCACCGCACGCGCTTCGGCGAGATCGACCTGATCGCATGCGACGGCGAGACGCTGGTCTTCTGCGAGGTCAAGACGCGGCGCGGCCGTGGCGAGCCGTGGGACGCGCTGCACGAGGCCAAGCGCGCGCAGGTCCGCCGCATGGCGCGGGCCTACCTCACGGAAGCGAACGACCGGCCACGGACGCAGCTGGTCCGCTTCGACGCGATCGGCGTGGTCATCGACCTGCGCGGGCGTCTGACGCGGCTGGAGCATCTGGAGGATGCGTTCTGATGGGGCACGCGATGCTCGCGCCGGCGGTGCTACAGCGCGAGTTGCTGGTAGGCCGTGCTCTGAAACGACATGCGATGCAGCGGCGAGACGCCGTGGCGCTGGATCGCGTCACGGTGCTCGGGCGTCGAGTAGCCGACGTGCGTGGCGAACTCCCAGCCGGGATGGCGCGCGTCGGCACGATGCATGAAGCGGTCGCGGGTGACCTTGGCGATGATGCTCGCCGCGGCGATGGCGGCGCTGGTCGCGTCGCCTTCGACGATCGCCCGGCCGGTATGACCTTCGAGGTCGCCGACCGGGAAGCCGTCGCTGAGGCAGATGCAGCCGGGGCGGGCGACCTTCAGCAGCGACTCGCGGAGCGCGGCGAGGTTGGTCTTGTGCAGGCCGCGGCGATCGATGCCACCGGCGCTGCGGGAGACGACCGCGACGCGCGTGGCGATCCGCAGCACGATCGGGTAGAGCGCCTCGCGCGCCGCCTCGGTGTGCTGCTTGGAGTCGTTGAGCAGCGAGAGGGCGCGAACCTCGCGAGGACCGAGACGGTCGTAGTCGAAGAGCACGGCCGCCGCGACCAGCGGGCCCGCGAGGCAGCCACGACCGGCCTCGTCGGCGCCGGCGACGAACCGCACGCCGAGCGCGCGATCGTGCTGGAAGAGCTTGCGGCCGGTGCGGGCCTTGCCCTTCCTCTTGCGCGGCTTGGCCTTCTTGGGCGACGCGTCACGAACGGGCACGTCCGCGACGTCGGCCAGATCCGCGACCTCGGCGACGACGACCACCGGGACTGCGGCGGCGAGCTCCTCGGCGAGCGTCGGGCTGGTCGGCTCGGCCGAAATGGCGCTAGAGGAGGCCGATGCGCTTGGGCGGCCAGTAGGTGGCAAAGGCGCCACCGATGATCCACTTGCGCGGGACAGGGCCCCAGAACCGGCTGTCGTCGGACTCGCCACGGTTGTCGCCCATCATGAACCAATGGTCGGCGGGAATCTTGATCGGCCGCGGGAAGTCGCAGCCGGTCCCACCCTCGCACGGTCGGGTGAAGCCGTCGGCCTGGCGCTTGCCGTTGACGAAGGCGTGGCCGCCCTTGATGTACAGCGTGTCGCCCGGACCGGCGACGACCCGCTTGATGAAGTTGACCTTGGCCTTGGTCGCCGTCGGGCGGTCGCAGGCCTGGTCAGGCTTCTTGTCCGGGTCACCGCAGGTGTTGCTGTCGGAGCCGGCAGGCGGATGGAAGACCACGACCTCGCCGACCTCGGGCGCGTTGAAGCGGTTGCCGAGGCGGTTGACCAGCACGCGCTGGCCGATCTTCAAGGTCGGGACCATCGACGCGCTCGGGATCCTGTACGGCTTGATCAGGAACGCCTGGATGGCCAGCGCCAGACCCAGTGCGACCACGACGATGACGATGAGCTCGACGAACGAGCTGCCCGCCGACTTCTCCTTGTTGGCTCCGCCCGCGGCGGGGCTCATTTACGACTGCTCGGAGTCGGCGTCTGCTTCGGCCGGAGCCTCGGCAGATGCCTCGGCGCTCGCGTCGGCGGTCTCGACACCCTCGGCGTCGACGACGACCTCCTCGGCCGTCACGCCCTCCGCGTCGACGGGGTGGGTGGGGGCCGTTTCGTCGGCCGCCTCGGCCTCGAGCTCCGCGGCGGGATCGTGAAGCAGACCTGCCTCCACGACCTCCTCCGGGCCGATGTAGCGGCGCTCGCGAACGCGGGCGGCCTTGCCGACGCGATCACGGAGGTAGTAGAGCTTCGCGCGACGGACGTCACCGCGGGCGGCGACCTCGATCTTCTCGATCTTCGGCGAGTGCACGGGGAACGTGCGCTCCACGCCGACGCCGAAGGACTGCTTGCGGACCGTGAAGGTCTCGCGAGCACCGTGGCCCTGGCGCTTGATCACCACGCCTTCGAAGACCTGCGTACGACGACGCGTGCCTTCGACGACCTGGAAGTGGACGCGGACGCGATCGCCCGCCTGAAAGCGGGGGACGCGGCGCAGCTGGGCGCGCTCAAGGGATTCGATGACAGTGCTCATGGCAAAGAGAAGGCGCGGAGATCGGCTCCGCGCGTCGGCTGGATGATGGTAGCGAAGGAGGCGAAGACTCGCCCAGAGGGCTCGCTTCGCGGCGGTCGTCCGCGATCGCTCGGGCTGGTCGGGCTCAGACCTTACTTGGACATGGGGCCGAAGGGATCCGGTCCACCACTGCGTGGCGGTTCCTCGGACATCGGCCCGAATGGGTCCGGACCCCCGCCCTGGCGCGTCTCGTTGGGCTCGGGGTCCGGTGGCCGTGCCGTCGGCCCGACCACCCCACGCTCGTGGCTGCGCATGCGCCGCCAGGTGTGGATCTCCTCGTGGTGGCCCGACAGCAGCACCGGCGGGACCTTCCAGCCGCGGTACTCGGCCGGCCGGGTGTAGTGCGGGTACTCGGGGTCGCCGCCGAGCGCCTGGCTGAAGGACTCCTCCAGCGCGGACTCGGCGTGGCCGAGCGAGCCCGGCAGCTTGCGCAGGACGGCGTCCATGACCACCATCGCCGCCAGCTCGCCGCCGCTCAGGACGAAGCGCCCGACCGAGATCGCGTCGGAGGCGAAGTGCTGGACGATGCGCTCGTCGAAGCCCTCGTAGCGCCCGCAGAGCAGCGTGATCGCCGGCTCGGCGGCCAGCTCGTCGACCAGCGCGTCGTCGAGCATCCGGCCGCCCGGCGTCAGCGCGATCACGCGCCGCTCACGCCGCAGGTCGACCGGGTCCTGGTTGTAGATGCCCTGCAGCGCCTTGTCCATGACGTCGACGCGCAGCACCATCCCGGCGCCGCCGCCGAAGGGCGTGTCGTCGACCTGGCCGCCGCTCAGCGGCGTGTGGTCGCGCGGGTTGAAGGTCCGCAGCTCGCGCCCCGCGCTGGGTCGCGTTGCGCACGTGGCGCTGGGTCTGAAACCACTCGAACCACTCGGGAAACAGGGTGACGACGTCGAGTTGCATAAGAAGCTAGGCGTCCTCTCCGAGGAAGGCCAGGTCGACGTCGATGGTCTGCGCGTCGAGGTCGACGGTCCGCACCGCGTCGGAGATCAAGGGCACCACAACGCCTTCGCGCCGGCCGTCGGCCGCTGGACCTCCAGCAGGTCGCACGACGGATAGGGCAGCAGCTTGGCGACCACGCCGACCGCGACCTCGCCGTCGACGACGCGACAGCCGATCAGGTCCTCGGCGTACCACTCGTCCTCGTCCAGCGGCGGCGCATCGGCGCGGCGCATCCAGAGGTCGGTCCCGCGCAGGCGCGTCGACCGCCGCGCGCGACGGAGACGCCCTCCAGTCGCAGGATCGGCCGCGACGGCGTGCCGTCGTGACGGACGATCGCGACCTCGGCGCCGTCGACGATCACCGCCACCGCCCCGCCGAGCACGCGCTCGCGCGGTCGCGTGACGTAGAACGATCCGTCGAGGCCGTGGGCCCGGCCGATGCGGCCCACGCTGATCAGCGCGCCGGCAGCCTGAGCGGCGGCCGGATCTGCGTCGGCCATCTCAGTCGACGATGTCGACGAGGACGCGGCGCTGCTCCTTGACCGCCGCGGCCTTGACGACCGTGCGCAGGGCGTTGGCGGTGCGGCCGCCCTTGCCGATGACCCGGCCGTAGTCCTCGTCGCCGACCGACAGCTCGAGGACGACCGTGCCGTCCTCCTCGTCGAACTGCTCGACGGCGACGGCGTCCGGATCGTCGACGAGCTGCCGCGCCAGGTAGTCGAGCAGCTCCTTCATCGAGCGCTAGGCGTTGGAGACGTCGATGCCCTGCGTGCGCAGGAGCTTGCGAACCTGCGGGGTCGCCGTGGCGCCCGTGGAGACCCAGTAGCGCACGCGCTCCTCGTTGACCGTGATGGTCGAGGGCTCGGTCTGGGGGTTGTACTGGCCCAGGATCTCGATGTTGCGGCCGTCACGGGGCGAGCGCTGATCGGCGGCGACGATGCGCCAGATCGGGTTCTTCTTGGCGCCCACGCGCGTGAGTCGGAGTCGAACTGCCATGAAAGTCCTTGCGTCGGTACTGAAAAGCGTCGGGAAAGCGACGTGGGAGGTTAGCGGGCCTGGCGCATCATGGCTCCGAGGTCGGGCATCTTGCCTCGCCCGATCTGCTTCATGACCTTGCGCATCTGGCCGAACTGCTTGACGAGCTGGTTGACGGCCTGGACGTTCGTGCCCGAGCCCTTGGCGATCCGCAGCCGCCGCGAGCCCTTGATCAGCTCGGGTCGCCGGCGCTCCTCCGGGGTCATCGAGAGGATGATCGCCTGGATGCGGTCGAGCTCGCGTCTCGTCGACCTTCATGTTCTTCATCTGCTGGCCGGCGAAGCCGGGCATCATGCCCAGCAGCGACGTCAGCGGGCCCATCTTGCGGATCTGGCGCAGCTGCTCGAGGAAGTCCTCCAGCGTGAACTCGTCCTTGCGCAGCTTGCGCTCGAGCTCCTTGGCCTCGTCCTCGTCGAACTGCTGCTCGGCCTTCTCGATGAGCGACAGGACGTCGCCCATGCCGAGGATGCGCTGCGCCATGCGGTCGGGGTGGAAGCGCTCGAACTGGTCGAGCTTCTCGCCGACCGACGCGAACAGGATCGGCTTGCCGGTGACCGCCTTGACCGACAGCGCGGCGCCGCCGCGGGCGTCGCCGTCGAGCTTGGACATCACGACGCCGTCGAAGTCGACGGCCTCGGAGAACTGCTCGGCGACGTTGACCGCGTCCTGGCCGGTCATCGCGTCGACGACGAGCAGGATCGAGGTCGGCTTGACCGCCTTGCGGATGTCCTTGAGCTCCTGCATCAGGCGCTCGTCGACGTGCAGGCGACCGGACGTGTCGACGATCAGCACGTCCTTGCCCTCCTGCTTGGCGCGGTCCAGCGCCCAGCGGGCGATGTCGACCGGGTCCTTGTCGGTCCCCTGCTCGTAGACCGTCGGCGCCGGCCTGGCCGCCGACCTTGACGAGCTGGTCGACCGCGGCCGGGCGGTAGACGTCGCAGGCGGCGACGGCGACCGAGGAGCCGTTCTGCTCCTTGAGCAGGCGTGCGAGCTTGGCGGTGGCCGTCGTCTTGCCCGAGCCCTGCAGGCCGGCCATCAGGATCGACCGTCGGCGGGCGCGGCGAGAAGGTGATGCCGGCCGAGGCGCCGCCCATCAGCGCGGTCAGCTCCTCGTTGACGATCTTGACGACCTGCTGGCCGGGGTTGAGCTGGCCGAGGACGTCGGCGCCCAGGCAGCGCTCCTTGACCGTCGCGGTGAACTGCTTGACGACCTTGAAGTTGACGTCGGCCTCCAGCAGCGCGAGACGGATCTCGCGCATGGCCTTGTTGACGTCGTCCTCGGTCAGCGTGCCGCGGCCGCGGACGTCGGACGAGGGTCTCCTGGAGCTTCTCGGAGAGGGCGTCGAACACGTGGCCGCTCAGTGTACGGCCCGTCGCGCGAGTTCCGGGCCGATCTCAGCGCGGGCGGATGAGCGTCACGCCGTCGCGCACCGTCAGCTGCGTCGCGATGACGCGCTCGTCGGCCGCCCAACGGTCGTTGAGCTGCGCCATCACCTGGTCGCTCTCGCTGTCGGGCTCCAGCACGCCGCCGCCGCGCAGCGTGTTGTCGGCCACGATCAGGCCGGTCGGCGCCAGCTTGGCCAGCACCGCCTCGTAGTAGTCGGGATAGCCGGCCTTGTCGGCGTCGATGAACACCATGTCGAACGGGCCGTCGAGCGCGGCGAGCGAGTCGAGCGCCGGGCCACGCAGGATCTCGATGCGGTCGGCGAGCGGCGAGGCGTCGAAGTGGCGCTGGGCGAAGTCGGCGTGCGCGTCGTCGAGCTCGCAGCGTCACGACGCGCCCGCCGGGCGGCAGCGCGGCGGCCATCGCCAGCGCGCTGTAGCCCGCGTAGGTGCCGACCTCGACGACCAGCGCGGGCGCAGCGCGAAGACGAGCGTCTCCAGCAGCCGCCCGACGACCGGGCCGCTGAGCATCTGCGGGAACGCCAGCTCGGCGCGTCGCCTCGGCGTGCAGTCGCTGCATCGACGCCCCGAAGGGCGTGGTGTGGGTCGGCCGCGTAGGCCTCGACGTCAGACCGGACGAGGTCCGACATCGTGCGGGGCTCCGGTCGGTGTCGGTGCCGGTCAGCGCCTGGGTCGCCTGCGAGCAGCGCTGCGGTGAACTCGGTCGGGATGACGCAGACCTTGTTCGCCTCGCCCTGGGCGAGCTGCGGCAGCATCTGCAGGTACTGGTAGCTGAGCAGCTCGCGGGTCGGGGTCGCCCTCGTGGATCGCGTCGAAGACGGTCGTCGATCGCCTTCGCCTCGCCCTCGGCGCGCAGGATCGCCGCCGCTCGGCGCCCTCGGCGCGCAGCACCGCCGACTGCTTCTCGCCCTCGGCGTGAGGATCTGCGACTGCTTGACGCCCTCGGCGGTGAGGATCGCGGCGCGGCGGTCGCGCTCGGCGCGCATCTGCTTCTCCATCGCCTCCTGGATGCCGGCCGGGCGGGTCGATCGCCTTGAGCTCGACGCGGTTGATGCGGATCCCCCACTTGCCGGTCGCCTCGTCGAGGACGATGCGCAGCTGGGTGTTGATCTGGTCGCGGCTGGTCAGCGACTGCTCGAGCGTCAGGCCGCCGATGACGTTGCGCAGCGTCGTGACCGTGAGCTGCTCGATCGCCTGCAGCGGGTTGGCGACCTCGTAGGACGCCGACTTCGGGTCGGTGATCGTGAAGTACAGGACGGTGTCGATGTTGACGTCGACGTTGTCCTCGGTGATCACGCCGCTGGGCGGGAAGCGTGACGACCTGCTCGCGCAGGTCGATCAGCGGCTTCACGCGATCGATGAACGGCACGACGATCGTCAGGCCGGGGTCGAGCGTGCGGCTGTAGCGCCCGAGGCGCTCGACGACGCCGGCACGTGCCTGCGGGATGATGCGGATGGTCTGCGACGCGACGAACAGCGCGAAGAGCAGGATGACGATCAGCGCGATCAGCGCGGCCACGTGAATACCTCCGGTGAGGGGACTCGGGTCGCTGCGAAGTTGCTGGCCATGGTCATGGCGCGACGAGCGCGGTCGCGCCGCGGATCTCGATGACCTCGACCTTGGTACCCGCCTCGATGACGTCCTCCTCGTCGTAGGCGCGCGCGGTCCAGACCTCGCCGTCGATGACGCACCGAGCCCACGCCCTCGTCGTTGGCGATGCGCTCCAGGACGATCGCCGGACGTGCCGACCAGCGCGGCGGTGCCGGTGCGGATCCGCGGCGGCGTGTACATGTGACGCTTGGCGATCGGCCGGACGAGCGCGAAGCACCCCGAGGTCAGCGCGCCGAAGACGATCGTCTGGGCGGCGCCGCCACCGCCGACGACGGCCGACGAGCAGCGCGCCGAAGCGCGCCGACGGCGAACGGGGCGAGGAAGAAGCCCGCGGTGAGGATCTCGCCCACGGCCGCGAACACCCCCGCGATCAGCCAGATGCAGCCCACGCCGATCCAGGCCGCCGCGACGGCGACGAGTCCGTGCCTAGGCGCTGACCAGCGCGCACGGGCGAAGTCGTCACGATCGCGACGGCGAGGTCAGGCGCTCACCAGCGCGCGGGCGAAATCGTCGGCGTCGAACGGGCGCAGGTCCTCCAGCGCCTCGCCGATCCCGATCAGCTTGACCGGGATGCCCAGCTCGCCGGCGATCGCGAGCGCGATGCCGCCCTTGGCCGTGCCGTCGAGCTTGGTCAGGACGATGCCGTCGACGGGCACCGCCTCGGAGAAGAGCTTGGCCTGGCGGACGCCGTTCTGGCCCGTGGTCGAGTCGATCGTCAGCAGCGTCTCGTGCGGCGCGTCGGGCATCTGCTTGGCGATGACGCGGCGGATCTTGGCCAGCTCGGCCATCAGCTGCTCCTGGTTGTGCAGGCGCCCGGCGGTGTCGATGATCACGACGTCGACCCCGCGCTCGCGGCCCTGCTTGACCGCCTCGAAGGCGACCGAGCCCGGGTCGGAGTTCTCGGGGCCGGTGACGATCTCGACGTCGGCGCGCCGCGCCCATTCGGTCGAGCTGCTCGACGGCGGCGGCCCGGAACGTGTCGGCCGCGCCGAGCAGGACGGTCTTGCCGAGCTCCTGGCGCAGGTGCCAGGCGAGCTTGCCGATCGTCGTCGTCTTGCCGGTGCCGTTGACGCCGACGGCCATGATCACCGTCGGCTCGTGGCGCAGGTCGATGCGTGTCGGTCGCCGGTCTTGGCGATGCCGGCCAGCAGCTCGACGAGGCGCTCCTGCAGCGCCTCGCCGCCCTCGACGCTCGCCGGCGGTCGCCTCCTGCTCGAGCTGGCCGACGACGCCCGCCGTCGTGCGCGCGCCGACGTCGGCCATGATCAGCGCCTCCTCCAGGCGCTCCCACGTCTCCTCGTCGAGCGTGCTCGAAGAGCGTCGCCTGGACCTCGGCGGTCAGCGCCTCGCGGGTCTTGGAAGGTTCTCGCGCAGGCGGCGGAAGAAGCCGCCGCGACGTTCCTCCGTGGCACGCCGTCCTCGGCGGAGGTCGCGGGGTCGCCGGCGTCGCCGGTCAGGAAGAGGTCGCGCCAGTCACGGGCCATGGCGCGCGACGATAGCGGGGTGATCGAGTCACGAACCGTCCCGTCGGGCGAGCCGCCCGCGACCGACCTCGTCGCCGCCATGGTCGACGAGGTCTCGGCGAGCTCTACGGCCGCATCGACGTGCCAGGCGCGCCGAGCGCGACGCCGGAGGACTTCTCACCCGATCGCGGCGGCACGTTCCTGGTGGTCTTCGACGACGGCGTGCCGGTCGCCGGCGGAGGGCTCAAGCGGCTGGATGACGAGGCCTGCGAGATCAAGCGCATGTACGTGGTGCCCGAAGCCCGAGGGCAAGGCCACTCCTCGCGGTTGTTGCAGTCCTTGGAGGACGAGGCGCGGCGCCTGGGGTACGCGATCGCGCGGCTCGACACCGGCGTGCATCAGCCGGCGGCGCAGGCGATGTACGAGCGCGCCGGCTACCGGCCGATCGGGAACTTCAACGCGAATCCGTTCGCGAGCTTCTGGGGCGAGAAGGCGCTCTAGTAGCGCCCGGAGATGAGGTCCCAGGCGCGACGCAGCTTGCCCTGCAGCGCGCTGTCGGAGTCCTCTTCGCCGTGGCTCTCGATCACGCCCGGTGAGGCCGTGGGCTCGGGCAGATGGTCGACCTCCGCGGCGCTCACGCCCAGCACGACGGCGCGCTCGAAGATCTCGTCGACCTCCGGCGCGTCGACGAAGCGCAGCCCGCCGGGCCCGCGCCGGGTGTCGATGACGAGGCCGTCGAAGATCTCGGTGGCCTCGTCGGCCAGGACGTGCTCGACCTTGCCGACGGTCTCGCCGTCGCTGGACACCACGTCGGTGCCGGGGGTGAGCGTCAGGTATGAGCCGGGTGCGCCGTGATCCATGGCTCGGTGCTACCCGCCGGCGCGGGTGGCAAGCGCTACGACGCGCCCGCCCCCACCGGCTCCCCGTGCGCCGCCTCGGCGTCGGCGACATATTCCTTGGGCATCTTGCGCGAGACGATCTTCGAAACGCCGTCGTTGCCCATCGACACGCCGTAGAGCGTGTCGGCGGCCTCCATCGTGCGCTTCTGGTGGGTCACGACGATGAACTGCGCGCGGTCGGCGTGGGCCTGCAGGAGGTCGAGGTAGCGCGTGATGTTGAGGTCGTCGAGCGCGGCCTCGACCTCGTCGAGGATGTAGAACGGGCACGGCTTGGCCAAGAACACGCTGAACAGGAAGGCGATCGCGGTCATCGTCTTCTCGCCGCCGCTGAGCAACGTCAAGCGCTTCATCGACTTGCCCGCGGGCGTGATCTCGATCTCGACGCCGAGGTCGTCGTCGGGGTCGATGCCGCCCTCGGCGGCCTCCGCCTCGGCGTCGGCCGCGGCTTCGGCGGCCGCCTCGGCCTCGACCTCGGATGAGCCGTCGCCGCCGTCGTCGGCCTTCGCGCCGCCGAGCACCGGCGCGCGGCGTGTTCTCCTCGCGGACCAGCGTCAGCCGCCCGCTGCCGCCCGGGAAGAGCGTCTGCGACAGCTCCTCGAAGTTCTTGGCCGCAGCCTCGAACGTCTCGGTGAACGTGGTGCGGATCTGACGGTCGGTGTCGCGGATGAAGGCGCGCAGCTCGCGCAGCGCGGTCTCCGAGTCGGTGCGCTGGCGCTCCAGCTCGTCGACGTGCGCGACCGCCTCGTCGTACTCCTGCTTGGCCAGCGGGTTGACCGGGCCGAGCTGCTCGCGGCGCTTGACCAGGCGCTCGACGCGCTGGCGCAGCTGCGACGCCTCCTCGGGCTCCAGCGCGTCCTCGCGCGGCTCGGCCGGCAGTTCGAGCTTCTCGGCCAGCGCGGTCAGCTCCAGCGCGGCCTCGGCCTCCTGGTCGCGCAGCTGCTGCGCGCGGACCTCGGCGCGCGTGACGGTCTCGTTGCGCTCGCCCAGCCGCTGCTGGATCTCGGCCTCCGACGCAGCGCAGGCGCGCAGCTCGGCGGCGACGCCCTCGCCCTCGGCACGGTCGGCGGCCAGCGCGGTCTCCATCTCGCGCATCCGCTCCATGACCGCCTCGTGGACGATGGCCAGGACGTCGGCGACGCGGCCGGCGGCCGGGCCCAGCGCGCGTGTCGCGCGCGAGCTGGGCTTCCAGGTGGGCGATGCGCTGCGTGCGCTCGGCCGCGCGCCTTGGCGGCCTGCTCGGCGACGCGGCGCTCGGAGGTCAGCTCGCCTTCGAGCTGCGCGCGGCGCACGGCGGCCTCACCCTGCTCGGGCGCTTTGCGACGCTCCTCCATCAGCCATGCGGCCTGGCGCTCGGACTCCTTGGCCTCGGCGTAGGAGCGCTCGGCCTCACGACGGTCGCGCTCGGCCTCGTCGCGCGAGGCGTCGGCGGCGGCGACGGCCTGCGATGCGGCCTCGACGCCCTTGCCCGCCTCGTGCTCGGCCTGGACGTGCTGCTCTGACTGCGGCGATCAGCGCGTCGCGCTGGTTGCGCATCGCCAGCACGCGCTCCGCCCCGCCCTCGGCAGCCTGCTGCAGCTCGCGCGTCGCGCCGAGCCAAGCCCGACCGGAGGGCGTGACCGCCACGCCGGTGAAGGAGTCCGGGACGTCGTCGAGGGCATCGACGAGCCACGCGTCGGCGAGCAGGCGACGGGCGAGCGAGAGCGCGGGCTCGGGACCGCGGATGAGATCGGAGAAGGACCGCGCACCGGGGGTGGGCGGCGTGGCGGCGACACCTTCGGCGAGAAAAGGACTCGAACCTTCGGCGGTACTCGCGCCGGAGGCGGAGCCCGCTGCGCCGGGGTCGGCGCCCGGAGCGTCTGCGATCAGCGCGCGCCCACCGTCGCGCTTGGCGCGATCAAGCAGCGCGCCGCCCGCGGCGCGGTCCTCGACCACGGCGGCCGAAAGACGCGCGCCCAGCGCTGCCGACAGCGCGAGCTCGGCGCCCGCCTCGACCTCCAGGTCGTCGCTCAACGACCGTGCCCCGCCCGACGGTCCGGCCGCCGAGCGCAGGAACTGATTGGCCCGCGCCAGCTCGGCGCCGATCTTGGCCGCCTCGCGGCGTGCGGCCTCCGCCGACGTCTCGGCCGCCCGCCGCGCCTGGCGGGCAAGCTCGCAGGCGGCGTCGGCGTCGGCCAGCGCGGCGCGCTTGGCGTCGACGACCGCGCGCAGCTCCTCGACCCGTGCCGCGGCCGCCGAGCGCTGCTCCTCCAGCGCCGCCAGCTCGCGCTCCAGCGCGCCCTGGCGGTCCTCGTCCAGCGCCTCCAGCTGCGCCTCGAGCGACTCGATCCGCTCCAGGCCGTTCTCGTCCGGCTCGTCCTCGGCAGCCTGCAGCCGCAGCGCGCCTAGCTGACGCTCACGCCCCTGCGCCCGCTCGGCGACCTGCTCGGCCGTCTCGCGCGTGCGCTCCAGCCGCAGCTCGATCCGCTCAGCGGCGCTGCGCGCCCGCTCCACCCGCCGGGCCAGCGCCTCGCGCTGCTCGGAGCGCTGGGCCAGCGCCTCCTCGGCCAGCTGCCGGCGCGCGGCGACCTCGCGCAGCTCGCCCTGGGCCTCCTCGCGCGCGGCCTTGGCCGACGTCGCGGTGGCCAGTGCCTCGGCCATCTCGGCCCGGCGTGCGCGCACGGTCTCGCGCGCGAGCTCCCACTTGGCCTCGATCGTCTGACGCTCCAGCCGCTCGTGGAGCTCTGCCGCCTCGGCCTGACGCTTGAGCGGCCGCAGCCGCGAGCGTGCCTCGCGCTCGACGTCGAGCGCCCGATCGAGGTTGTCCTGCGTGCGCTCCAGCTTGAGCTGCGCGCGGCGCCGGCGCTTGCGGTGCTTGCCGAGGCCCGCGGCCTCCTCGATCAGCAGCCGGCGGTCCTTGGGCTTGGAGGTGACGATCGCCTCGACGCGCCCCTGGGACACGACGGAGTGCGACTCCTTGCCCAGACCCGTGTCGGAGAGCACCTCCAGCACGTCAACCATCCGACAGCGCGCGCCGTTGAGCCGGTACTCGCCGTCGCCGTTGCGATCCAGGCGCCGCAGGATCGAGATCTCCCCCACCGGCAGGTCGACCGTGCCGTCCGAGTTGTCCAACACCAACTCGACCTCGGCCGACGAGCGCGCCTGCACCCCGCGGCCACCGCCGAAGATGACGTCCTGCATCGACTGGCCGCGCACCGCGAGCGGCGACTGCTCCCCCATCGCCCACAGCACGGCGTCGGTGATGTTGGACTTGCCGGAGCCGTTGGGCCCGACGATGACCGACACGCCTTCGCCGAACTCCAGCTTCGTGCGGTCGGGGAAGGACTTGAAGCCCTTCAGGGTCAGCGACTTCAGATGCACGCCCACATGGTGGCGGGTGCCCCGGACGTTCGGTGCCGAAGCGTGGACCGTCCGGCCCTATGCAGGGCTTTCGGCAGCCGCTTCCGGCTCCAGCGACTCCAGCGCCACGCGCGCGGCCTCCTGCTCGGCGTGCTTCTTGGAGCGGCCGGAGCCCGTCCCCAGCACGTTGCCCTCCACCCCGGCAGCGACCTCGAAGGTGCGGTCGTGCGGCGGGCCGCGCTCGGCGGTCACCTCGTAGGTGATGACCTCGCCGCGCTGCGCCAGGCGCTCCTGCAGCGTCGACTTGTAGTCGACGGGATGCTCCAGCGCGTTCTCCAGCTCCGGCGCGAAGGCCTCGACGACCGCCGCAGCCGTGCGCTCGTAGCCCGCGTGCAGGAAGCACGCGCCGATCACCGCCTCGATGATCGACGCCAGCACGCGCTCGGTCTCCATCAGCGCGGTCGTCTGCTCGGCGCCCTCAGGCGCCGCGGCACGCAGACGCTCGGGCACGCCGAGCCGCTCGGCGACGTTGCGACAGGACGGCCCGGAGACCGTCTGCGCGCGGATCTTCGTCAGCCGGCCGGCGCCGTAGCGCTCGGCCTCCAGCAGCGGGTAGATGTGCGCGGTGATCGCGAGACCGAGCACGCTGTCGCCCAGGAACGCGAGACGCGCGTAGGAGTCCGACCGCCGCGCGGTCCACGAGGCGTGCGTGAAGACCTGGCGGGCCAGGTCCGTGGGGACCTCGTCGAGAAGTGCGTGCAGCTGTTGCAGCGGATCCGGATCCTGATCTAGGCGGTGCCGCTGGGCGCGTGGGCGAGGACGAAGTCGACCGCCTGGCCCACGGAGAGGATCTGCGCGGCCTGCTCGTCGGTCATCTTCACGCCGTAGGAGTCTTCGAGCTCCTGGACCAGCGTGTACAGGTCGAGCGAGTCGGCATCCAGGTCGTCCTTGAAGCGCGTGCCCTCCTCGATCCGGCTCGCGTCGACGTCCAGCTCGTCGGCGAGGTGGTTGCGGATCAGGATGAAGACGGCTTCGCGGGTCATGGCGTTTGCTGCACAGTAGAGCCCGAAGCGGACGCTGAGGCGATTGGCGCGGGACCCTTGAGTGCTCCCGCCTCCTCCAGCGCTGCGTGGGTGCGGCCGACGACGTCGTTGCGCACGCCACGCGCGGCCAGCAGGATCGCCTGCGAGAAGCCGGTGCGGGTGAAGCGGCCGTGGGGCACGACGCCGAGCTTGCGCAGGCCGAGCAGGTAGGCGCCGCCCTGGGCCTCGGGGTCGATCTCTGCGCGCAGGGCCCGGAGGTCGCCGCGCAGCAGCAGGCCGCCGAGCTTGCCGCGCGTCGAGCCCTCGGCCGCCTCGCGGATCGAGCGCAGCGTCGCCGAGGAGACGCCCTCGATGAGCTTCAGCGCGACGTTGCCGGTGAAGCCGTCGGCAACGACGACGTCGGCGACGCCGTCCATGACGACGTTGCCCTCCGTGTTGCCGACGAAGTCGACCAGCGGCGAGGACGCGGCGCGCTCCTCCAGGAGCTTGTGCGCCTCTTGCACCAGCGGCGTGCCCTTGATGGCCTCGGTGCCGTTGGACAGCAGCGCGACCCGCGGACGTTGGATGCCCAGCACCGTCGAGGCCAGCGCCGCGCCCATGAAGGCGAACTGGACGAGATGCTCGGGGCGGACCTCAGCGTTGGCGCCGACGTCGAGCAGCGTGACCGGTTGGCGGCCACCCGGGACGGGCAGCGGGATCGCCAGCGCCGGGCGATAGATCCCCTGGGCGCGCCGGACGTTCAGCAGCCCCGCGGCGAGGGCGGCGCCGGTAGAGCCGCCGGAGACGAGCGCGTCGGCACGGCCTTCCGCGACGGCCTTGGCGGCCAAGACGATCGAGGCGTCCTTGGTCGACCGCGCAGCGGCGACAGGGTCCGGGACCTTCGCGATCGAGACCGGAGCGTCGACGACCTCGACGAAGCCCTCGGGCGCATCGATCTCACCGAACTTCTCCGCCGGGCCGAACAGCAGCGTGCGGACACCCTGGTGCGCGGCGATCGCGGCGCCGGCGGCGACTTCGGCGGGGCCGAGATCGGCGCCATTGGCGTCGACCGCGACGACGATGTGGCTCTCGGCCCCTTCCGGAGCCATCGGCCTAGTGCTCGTGGCCGTGATGATCGGTGTCAGGCTCGAGGACCTGACGGCCGGCGTAGGTGCCACACACGGGGCAGACCCGGTGCGGACGGCGCGGGCTGTGGCACTGCGGGCACGCGTTGATCGCGGGCGAGCTGATCTTGTGCTGCGAACGACGCTTGGTCGTGCGGCTGTGCGACTGCTTCTGCTTCGGGACGGCCATGGGCGACGCCGAAGGGTAGCGGACGCCGGACCACACCGCCGTGCGGGTCCGCGTGGCGTGGTTGACTGCGGCGGCGTGTCTGGAGCCGCCATCACCCGCCCCATGCTGCCCGACGACGTCAACGGCGCCGCCGCCGTCGGCACCGCGGCGCTCGAGGTGCTCTACCCGGTCGAGTTCCGGCCCGACGACGCCGCGACCCGCGCCGAGTTCACGCGGCGCTCACGGGCCCGGGTCGCCCACATCCGCGAGCGGGATCCCGCGGGCGCGTGGGTCGCCGAGCTCGACGGCGAGATCGTCGGGGTGGCGCTCGCGCTCGTGCGCGAAGGCGTGTGGGGTCTGTCGCTCTTCGGCGTCAAGCCGGGCCTGCAGGGCCAAGGCATCGGCGAGCGGTTGCTGGAGGGCGCGCTGCGGGCCTCGGAGGGCTGCCGCGCGGGGATCATCCTCAGCTCCTCTGACCCTCGCGCGATGCGCCGGTACTTCCGCGCCGGGTTTCGGGTGCGTCCGTGCCTCGCTGCCGCTGGGGAGCTCAACCGCGCGCGGATCCCGGCTGGACTGCGCGCCCGCCCCGGCGACCTGGACTCCGAGGCCGACCGCGCGACGATCGACGCAGCGTCGCGGTTCGTGCGCAGCGCGTCGCACCTCGAGGACGTCGGCACGATGGTCGCCAACGGCGGCCGGCTGTTCGTCATCGAAGACGCGGGTTGGGCCGTGGGGCGCGATGGCGCGCCCGCCGTGGTCGCGGCGCTCGACGAGGAGGCGGCGACCGACCTGACGTGGTCCTGCCTGGCCACCGGCGAGGCGGGTGCGCCGACCCACATCGACTTCATCACCCAGGGCAACGACTGGGCCGTCGCCCTCGCGCTGGACGCCGGCCTGTCGCTCACCCCCGACGGCCCGACCTTCGTCCGCGGCGAGCTCGGCCCGCTGGCGCCCTACCTCCCCAGCGGCGCCTACTTATGAGGCTGCGGACCGCCACGCGCGCCGACATCCCGCTGATCGTCGCCCTGGTGCGCCGCTGTGACGAGACCGTGCACGCGTGGGCCGGCCGCGAGGTGCCGATCCCGCCCGAGGCCGGCGAGGAGCTGGAGTGGGAGCTGCGCTTCGCCCGCAGCGGCGCGTGGATCCAAGTCGCCGAGGACGAGGACGGGACGATCACCGGGGTCCTCGCGCTCGCCAACGGGCAGGTGTCGCATGAGGACCGCACGCTCGTCCCCGGGCTTGCGCACGTCAACGCGGTCTTCGTCGAGCCCGACCACTGGCGGCGCGGGATCGCCCGCCTGCTCCTGGACGCGGCCGACGCGGCGATGCGCGCCGACGGCCATGACCGCGCGCAGCTGTGGACGCTGGAGGGCTCTCCTGCCGAGCGGCTCTACACAGCGCTCGGCTGGGCCCGCGACGGCCGCCGCGACGTCTATGCCCCGATGGGGCTGGCGATCGTGGCGTACGTCAAGACGCTCTGACCCGTGCCGCCGGCTCAGCTGTCGAGCTTGAGCTCCGACAGCGCCGCCCAGCGCGGGTCGGGCGCCTTCTCGTGGTGGTGCTCGGGGCCGGCGTTGTTGAGGTCGATGCCGCACTCGGGGCAGAGCCCGAGGCAGGCGGGTCGACAGAGGATGTTGGCCGGGAGCTCGAGGGCGAGCGCGTCGCGCGTCCAGGCGGCGATGTCGATGACCTCGCCTTCGACGTAGGGCGAGTCCAGCTCCTCGCCGCCACCGGGCTGGTCGACCTCGTAGGCGTCGACCTCGAAGCCGGGCGACGCGGGCTCCAGGCAGCGCATGCACGGCCCGTGCAGCTCGGCGCGCAGGCGCAGCCGCAGCGACCAGCCACCGCCGGTCATCTTGGAGGCGTCGAGCTGGACGGGGATCGGCGTCGGGCGGACGTCGTAGCGCTCGTTGCTCAGCTCGAAGTGATCGAGCGGGACCTCCAGCTCGAGGTGGCGGGCCTCGCCGGCACGGAGGTGCAGGGGGCCTAGGTCGAACGTGTCGGTACGCGCAGACATCTCGCCGTTGAGGGTAGAAGATGGGTCGGTGCGCGCGATGGTGCTGGACAGCCCGAGGACGTCCCTGCGACTCGCCGACCTGCCGATGCCCGAGCCAGGACCAGGACAGGTGCTGCTGAAGGTGCGCGCCTGCGGGGTCTGCCGGACCGACCTCCACGTGGTCGACGGCGAGGTGGAGGCGACGCGCGCGCCGCTCGTGCTCGGCCACCAGATCGTCGCCGAGCGTGCGGATTCGGACCCACCCACCCAGCGGGTCGGCGTTCCGTGGCTGGGCTGGACCGACGGGACCTGCCGCTATTGCGCCGGCGGTCAGGAGAACCTGTGCGTCGCCGCGCGCTTCACCGGCAAGGACCTCGACGGCGGCTATGCGGAGTACACGGTCGCCGACGAGCGCTTCTGCCTGCCGCTGCCGGACGCGATCGACGACATCCATGCGGCGCCGCTGCTGTGCGCCGCGCTGATCGGCCTGCGGACGCTGCGCGCCGGCGGTGACCCGGCGCGCGTGGGGATCTACGGCTTCGGCAACGCGGCGCACCTGATCTGCCAGATCGCCGTCTGGGAGGGCCGCGAGGTGTACGCCTTCACGCGGCCGGGCGACACGCGCACGCAGGAGTTCGCGCGCTCCCAGGGCGCGATCTGGGCCGGCGGGACCGACGAGCGCCCGGAGGTCGAGCTGGACGCCGCGCTGATCTTCGCGCCGGCCGGGGAGCTCGTGCCGCGCGCGCTGCGCGCCGTGCGCCCGGGCGGGACCGTCGTCTGCGGCGGGATCCACATGAGCGACATCCCGTCCTTCCCCTACGCCGACCTCTGGGGCGAGCGCTCGCTGCGCTCGGTCGCCAACCTCACGCGCGCCGACGGCCACGAGCTGCTGGCGCTGGCCCCGCGCGTGCCGCTGCGCCCCGCGGTGACGACCTATGCGCTCGACGACGCCCAGCAGGCGCTGGACGACCTGCGGTCCGGCGCCCTGGAGGGCGCCGCCGTCATCGTCCCGTAGCCGTCGCGTCCGGCGTCGCCGGCGGAAGACTCCCCAAACGATCAGTACACCGGCCCGCAATCACTGACTAGAGTTTAACGCTTACAAGCCCTAACCGTATTAGGGAGACCACAGGCCGGGAGATAGCCATGGCAGTGATGCAAGGGTTGAGGCGCGACGACGAGGGCCAGCGCGTCGGCGGGCTGTCCGCGTTCCGCAATCTGGTCCTCGGCATCGGCATCGCCGGCTTCGTCGGGGTGTACGCGTGGTTTGTCATCGACATCTGGAACCACGGCCCCGCGACGACCGCCGGCATCGATCCCCAGGTCACCTACCTCGCAGCCGCCGTCGGCGGCGTGCTGGCCAGCTACTTCACCTTCGCGCTCGGCATCGGCACGTCTGGAACCAAACAGACGCTGGGCAGCGCAGTCGCCACGGTCAGGGAGTCGTTCAAAGCGACCTTCACCGCCGCTGAGGAACGGCCCCCGGAGACCTTGCGCATCACCCCAGAGCCCATCTCCGTCGCCGGCACCATCGCCTTCTGGGCGTATGCACTCGTGGGCTTCGCCATCGTCTTCACCGCGACCGTCAAGACCAAGGAGACCCCCGAGTCGATCAAGGGCACCGCTGCGGTCTTCACCGGCTACATCACGGCGGTGTTCACCGCGACGTTCGCGTCCCGGACGGGCTTCAACGCCGGCGACGGCCGCTCCAAGGAGCCGGACGACGGCATGACGGTCACGCCTTAGGCGAGGTGACCGCTCCGTCGCCATCGGCCGCCAGCTCGCGCTTGAGCACCTTGCCCGTCGCGTTGCGCGGCAGTTCGTCGAGGAACACGATCTCCCGTGGCACCTTGTAGGAGGCGAGGTTGGACTTGATGTAGGTCTTGAGGTCGTCCTCGGAGGCGCTCGCGTCGCCGAGGACGACGAACGCCCGCAGCCGCTGACCGAACTTCGGATCGTCGACGCCCACGACCGCGGCCTCCTCGACGGCCTCGTGATGGCTCAGCAGGTCCTCGACCTCGCGCGGGAAGACGTTCTCGCCGCCGGAGACGATCATCTCGTCGTCGCGGCCGTCGATGAACAGGCGGCCGCCGTCGTCGAAGTGGCCGACGTCGCCGGTCGACATCAGGCCGTCGATGATGGCCTTGTTGCCGCCACCGGTGTAGCCGTCGAAGACCAGCTCGTTGCCGACGAAGATGCGGCCGGTCTCGCCGTCGGAGACCTCGCGGCCGTCGTCGTCCAGCAGCTTGACCGCGGTGCCGAACGGCGGACGGCCGGCGGTGCCAGGCGCGGCGCGGAGATCGGCGGGCTGGGCGATCGTCGCCCACGCGACCTCGGTCGACCCGTACAGGTTGTAGAGCACGTCGCCGAAGCGATCCATGACCTCGGTGGCCAGCGGGCCGGGCAGCGCGGAGCCGCTGGCGCCGATGACCTGCAGCGAGCGGGTGTCGTAGCGGGCGATGGTCTCCGCCGGCAGCTCGAGCATTCGCGACAACATGACCGGGACGACGGCCAGCGTCGTGCACTCGTGCTGGGCGATGGCGCTGAGCGTCCCCTCTGGATCGAAGCGGCGGCGCAGGACCAGCTGGGCGCCGAGCGCCATCCCGAGCGTGAAGTGCGCAAAGCCCCAGGAGTGGAACATCGGGGCCGCGACCATCCACGGCTCCTCGGAGCGCAGCGGGATCTTCGACAGGAAGCCGGCGGCCGGCAGCAGCGACTTGGGCTGGCTGCGGTTGGCGCCCTTCGGCGTGCCGGTCGTCCCGCTGGTCAGGATCACCACGCGGCCCTTCTCGGCCGGCGGGACGAGGTCGGACGTGTCGCCGCGGGCGATCAGGTCCTCCAACAAGGGATCGCCGGAGGCCGGGGCGCCGTCCTCCCCGTCGAACCACGCGACGAAGCGCTTGCGCCGCTTGCCCGCCTCCTGCACCAGCTCGGCGAACTCCTGGTCATAGACGATCGCCTTGGGCTTCTCGCGCTTGCAGACGTCGGTGATCTGCGGGCCCGCGAACATCGTGTTGAGGTACAGCGCGTTGGCGCCGAGCTTGGAGCACGCCACGGTCGCGTCGACGAAGCCGCGGTGGTTGCGACAGAGGATCGCCACGCCGTCGCCCTCGCCGATGCCCAGGTCGCTCCACGCGTTGGCCAGCGCGTTGGTGCGCTCGTGGATCTCCTTGAAGGTCAGCGTCCCCAGTTCGTCGACGATCCCGATCTTGTCGGGACGGCGCGCCGCGGAGACCGAGTAGCCGGCTGCGGGCGTCGGGCCCCAGCGCACCATCGTCGTCGCCATGTTGACGAGCTTGTCGGGCCGCATCGGGCGGATGACGCCGGCCTCGGCGAGGACCTTGACGGCCTGCGCGCGGTTGCCGACCAGGTCGAGGACATGCTGCACCTGGGACATTGCGTGGGAATATGGCACTAACGGGACTCCTCGTGGCGATACGGCATGACGCTTGGCGTTCAGGGCAGGGTCAGGTCGTCCGGAACGTCGCCGCGCTCGATGAGCCCGCGGATGTCGGCGGCCCGCCGCGGGTTCAGGAAGACGTGGCGCTGTCCCACGCTCGGCTTCTCGGCCAGCAACCCTGAGAGCAGCAACGCTTCTCCCACCTCCTCGGCCAGCGCGCGGTCGTTGCCGGCGAAGCCCCGCGCGAGGTGCGTGAAGGCGGTGTGGTAGCCGCCCCACTTGCCCATCCCGTCGAGCCGCTGGAGGATCCGGCGCGCCACGCGGCGTGAGGGATCGGGATCGTCGTGCGGACGGGAGACGCCGTCGTGGGCGGCATCCAGGACGGCGATGATCGCGTCCTCGTGCTCGAGGTGGGCGCCGTGATCGGCCGGCCGGCCGCCGAGCCGGGCGATCTCCAGCGCGACCCGCAGCGGATGTGCCGGGCCGATCGGCGCCTTGAGGTCGACGACCTCCTCCAGCAGGGCCTCGGGCACGGCGAGCGCGATCGCCTTGAGGCGGTCGACGGGCTCGACCTGCTCCTCGAAGGCGAGCGGGAAGAGCTCGACGACGGCGTCGGCGACCGGGGCGTGGATGTGCAGCGCGAGGTGGCCCTCGAAGCTCCCGGCGGTCAGCTCGCCCGAGACGCTCACCGACTCCTCCAGCGCCCCGACCAGCGCGGCGGCCAGCAGCCACGCGCGCTCGTCGACGGCGTCCGGGTCAGCCCGCAGCTCCGGTGCGACCGGCGCCACGACGACCAGGCCGTCGGTGTGGACGGCCGCCGCGACGACCACCGGATGCTCGTAGCCCGAGCGCGCCGCGGCGAGCTCGTGCACCCCGTGCTGCAATTCCCGTCCCAGCAAGGTGCGGAGCTGGCCGACGCGGTCCCGTGGAGCGTCCGCCCCGCCCGCATCGGCGAGAACCTGCTCGATGCCAGTGAGCGTCGGCCGCATCCCCACGCAGCCTATGGGGCCGGCCGCGCTCGTCTGTCCGTGGCCACCCGCACACTGGGCGATCGTCCATGAAGCTGGTCCATGCCGCAGACATCCATCTCGACAGCCCGATGCACGGGCTCGCCGCCTATGACACCGCGCCCGTGGGCGAGCTGCGGCTGGCGACGCGAGCCGCGCTGCACAACCTCGTGGAGCTGTGCCTCGACGAGCAGGCCGACGCGCTGCTGATCGGCGGCGACCTCTACGACGGCGACTGGCACGACTACGCGACCGGCGCCCAGTTCGTGCGCGAGGCGCAGCGGCTGGCCGAGGCGTCCATCCCGGTCGTGCTGGTCACCGGCAACCACGACGCGGCGAGCCGGATCACCAAGGCGCTGCGACTGCCGGAGAACGTGCACACCCTGCCGGTCGATGCACCGGGGACGGTGATCTTCGAGGAGCTGGGGCTGGCCGTCCACGGTCAGGGCTACGCGACGGCGGCGGTCACCGAGGATCTCTCGGCGGGATACCCGCGCGCGCTGTCGGAGATGGTCAACGTCGGGCTGCTGCACACCAGCGCCGACGGCCGCTTCGACCACGCCCCCTACGCCCCGTGTCGCGTCGACCGACTCGCCGCGCATGGCTATGACTTCTGGGGCCTCGGACATGTGCACGAGCGCGTGCTGCTGCACGAGGACCCGCCGATCCTGTTCCCCGGCTGCCTGCAGGGGCGCAACGTGCGCGAGACCGGGCCCAAGGGCGCGACGGTCGTGACGTTCGGCGCCGACGGGCGGCCGGTGCTGGAGGCGCATGTGCTGGACGTCGTGCGCTGGGCGGTGTGCTCGGTGGATGCGCGCGAGCTGGCCGATGCCGACGCGGTGGTCGCGGCGGCGGGCGACGCGCTGGCGGCGGCCGTCGAGGCGGCCGACGGGCGCCTGCTGGCCGCGCGCGTGCGGGTGACGGGTGCGTCGGCGGCCCACGGCGCACTGGTGCGCGACGCGCGACGCTTCGAGTGGGATGTGCGCAGCGCCGCCGGCGAGGTCGCGGGCGAGCGGGCGTGGGTCGAGAAGGTCGTCGTGCGCACGCAGCCGGAGCGTGCCGGCACGTCGGAGCTCGAGTCCGACGACGTCTTCGCCGAGCTGTCGCGTGCGGTGCGCGACGCGGCGGGCGACGAGGACGCGGTGGCCACGCTGGCCCAGGAGCTCGCGCCGCTCGCGGCCAAGCTCCCGGTCGACCTGGGCTGGGATCCGCTGGCGCCCGAGACGGTGCGGTCGTTGCTGGCCGACGTCGAGCGCGAGCTGCCCGCGCTGCTGCTGGACGGCGGTGGCGGCGCGTGATCCGGATCACGCGGCTGGACCTCGAGCGCTGGGGGCACTTCGACGGACGCCGACTGACCTTCGGGCCCGCCGGCCGGCTGCATCTGGTGTTCGGCGCCAACGAGGCCGGGAAGTCGACGACGCGGCGGGCGGTCAGCGCGCTGCTGTTCGGCGTGCCGGAGCGGACGGTCGACACGTTCGGGCGCCCGGGCGCGGATCTGCGCGTCGGCGCGCTGCTGGAGCTCGACGGGACGGCGGTCGAGGTCGTCCGGCGCAAGGGTCGCAAGAACACGTTGCTGGACGCCAACGGCGAGGTGCTCGACCCGGCACCGCTGGATCGCGCGCTGGGCGGGCTGAGCGGCGAGGTCCACGCGGGCCTCTTCGAGATCACCCACGACTCGCTGGTCCAGGGCGGCCACGAGCTGCTGGCGGGCCGCGGCGCGGTCGGCGAGTCGCTGTTCGCCGCCGCTGCCGGCACGAGCCGCCTGCATGCGCTGCTGCGACGCCTCGAGGGCGACGCGGACGCGGTCTTCACTCCCTTGGGGCGCAAGAAGGACCTCAACGTGCTGCTGGCACAGCACGCCGAGGCGGTGCGCACCCTGCGCGACGCCGCGCTGCGGCCGCCGCAGCACGAGGCGCTGGCCCGAGCGCTGGAGGGGCTGGACAGCGCGTATGCCCGCGCGGGCGCCGAGCTGGACGAGGTCGAGCACGAGCGGGCGCGACTGGAGCGGCTGCGCGGCGCGCTGCCGCTGGCGGCCCTGCGGGCGACGCGGGCCCGTGAGCTGGAGGAGCTGGGCGACGTCGCGGCGCCGGCCGCCGACGCGCCGACGCGACGGAGCGCCGCGCAGGAGCGGCGCGACGCGGCCCGCGCACGTGGCGCGGCGGCGGAGCGTGACCTGGAGCGGCGCCGCGTGCGCTTCGCCGCCCTGGCGGTCGACGAGGGGCTGTTGCCGTTCGTGACCGAGTTGGAGGACTTGCACGCGCAGGGCTCGGGCGTGGCGCAGGATGCGGCACGGCGCGAGGACCTGGCGGCGCAGCGGATGGCGCTGGCACCAAGGCTGGAAGACATGTTGGGGTCCTTGACCGCGGCCCTCGACGGCCGGTCGCTGCGAGAGCTGTCACTGGACGAGGACGCCCGCGCGCAGCTCGAGGGCTGCCTGCAGGCGCGCGCCGGCGTGCAGCAGGCGCTGAGCGCCGCGCGGGAGGCGCTGACAGAAGCCACGCGGGCCGCCGACCGGGCGCAGCGCACGGCGACCGAGACGCCGGCGAAGATCGACGACGCCACGCTGGCCGCCGCGCTGCGGGCAGCACGCGGCGCCGGCCCCGTCGACGAGGACGCGGCACGGGCGCGCGCTGAGGAGCGCCGCGCGCTTGCGGCCGCTGAGCAGGTGGCGGCGCAGCTGCCGATCAGCTCAGATGGGAGAGCGCCTGCTCGACAAGCAGGAGGTCTGTCGGCCATCGCCGCAAGCAAGGGCGAGCAGTCCCCTGCGCGGCGGGCGGCCGACGAATGCGAGCCGGCTGTCTGGTCGGCGCGAGCGCTCGCGGCACTGCCCGTGCCCGACCGAGCAACGGTCGAGCGGCTGCTCGTCGATGTCGTCGAAGCCGAGCAGGTCGCGGTGGGTCTGGCGCTCGAGGGCGAGGGCATCGAGGACCGCACACGGTTGCTGCAGCGCCAGCGTGATCAGCTCGCGGCTGACGCGCCGGTGCTCGATGCAAGCGCGCTGGGGCGCGCACGGGCGACACGCGCGCAGACGTGGGAGACCGTGCGCGAGGCGCTGGCGTCGGGGGTCGTCGCGGAGAACGCCGCCGCGCTGGCCGCCGAGCACGAGCGCGCCGTCGCCGCCGCCGACGAGGTCGCCGACGCCCGCCTTCAGCGCGCCGAGGATGTGGCACGGCTGGCCGATGTCGAGCGTGAGCTGACGGTCCTCGCCCACGATGTCGAGGAGCTGGGCCATCGGCGCGAGCGGCATGCCGCGGTCGTCGAGCGCGCCTCTGCGGCGTGGTCTGCGGCGTGGGCGCCGGTTGGTGCTTTCGAGCCCGCGCCCGCCGAGGCAGGCGCCTGGCTCGCCGCCCGTGACTCCATGCTCGCTCACCTCAGCGACGCCGCGAGCGCCGCCGAGCGGGCCGAGACGGCGGAGGCCTTGCGCGCGCAGCACGCCAACGCCCTGCACACCGCCCTCGACAGCGCTGACACCGATCTCCCCCTCTCCGCCCTGATCGAGCTGGCCGACGCGCGGCTCGATGCGCTCCGCGGCGACGCCGAGCGGGCGGGCCGGGCCGCGGAGGCCGTCGCGCGGACGCTCGCCGAGCGCGAGGACGCCGAGGCCGGGCTGGCGCGCGCCGAGAGCGCACTGGAGCGCTGGCAGGGCGAGTGGAGCGCGCTGCGCGCCGGCTGCGGCCTTGCCGAGAGCCTGGAGCCCGACGGCGCGCTCGGCGCGCTGCGCGCGATCGAGCAGGCCACACGCGACCAGGAGCGGCTCGACACGCTCACCGCCGACATCAGCGCGATCGACGCACGGCGCCACGCCTTCGAGGCCGCGATCGGCGAGCTGGTCCTCGCCACTGCGGCGACCGACCTCACCGAGCAGCCCGCCACCTCAGCGGTCGCGGTCCTGCATCGCCGCGCCACCGAGGCGCGCGCCGCCGCGGCCGAGCGCGCGGCCCTGGCCGCCGAGCTGGCCGAGCTGGAGGCCGAGCAGGCCGAGGCCGCGGCGGTCGTCGCCGAGGCCGAGGAGGAGCTCGTGGCGCTGCGCGCGACCGCCGGCGCGGCCGACGACGCCGAGCTGCTGCTCCGCGAGAGCGCCGGCATCCGCGCCGTGGAGCTGCGCGCCGAGATCGCGCGCCTCGACGGCGACCTGGCCCGCGCGGGCGGCGCGCCCGCTGCCGAGGTCGCCGAAGCCGTGGCGGCGCTGGATGCCGACGCCCTGCCGGCGCGCGCCGAGGAGCTCGAGGCGCTGGCCGTCACACGACGTGGCGCGCGCGACGAGGCCGGCGAGGCGCTGACCCGGGCCCGCGACGAGCTCGCGCGCCTGGAGCGCTCCGAAGAGGCGGCGCAGGCCGCACAGGCCAAGGCGAGCCTGGAGGCCCAGATCCAGGAGTTGGCCGAGCGCTACGCCCGCGCCCGTCTCGCCCAACGCGTGCTGCGCGACGCGATCGCCCGCTATCGCTCCGCGCACGAGGGCCCGCTGCTGGCGCGCGCCAACGCGCTCTTCCCCGCGCTGACGTGCGAGCGCTACGCGCGGCTGGAGACCGATGTCGACGAGCGCGACGAGGACGTCCTCATCGCCGTCACCGCCGACGGCTCACGCCGCCGCGTGCAGGAGCTCAGCGACGGCACCCGCGAGCAGCTCTTCCTCGCGCTGCGCCTGGCCGCCATCGAGCGTCACGTCGCCACCGCCGAGGCCGTCCCGGTCCTCTTCGACGACGTCCTGCTGGAGTCCGACGACGAGCGCGCCCAGCGGATCCTCGCCGCGCTCGCCGAGCTGGCGACCCAGACGCAGGTGCTGGTGCTCACCCATCACCGCCACCTCGTGGAGATCGCCCGTGCGACGCTCCCCAAGCGCCGGCTCGACGTCATCGAGCTGAGCGCGACGACGGCCACCGACACCGGCACGCCGCCCCCGGACACCCCTCTCGTCGAGGCGCCCGCCGCGCCCGCACCCGTCCCCACGCTCGCCGACGAGCTGGAGGCCGCGCTCGTCGGCGGTGGCCCGTCGGACGACTTCGGCGAGCAGCAGAGCTTGTTGTAGTTCTAGGCCGCGGTCGCCGGCGTGCCGGCGCCAACGCCCGTGAGCTGCTCGCTCAACTCCCACAGCCGGCGCGCGTCATCGGCGTTCTGCGCGGCTTTCGTGCGGCCGACGAGCTTCGGGTGGCCGCGCTGCTCCATGAACCCGTCCGGGCCGACGAAGGAGTTGCCCGGGATGTCCTGCGTCGCGGCATACAGCGTCGGCAGCGCGCCCATCTCCTCGCTCTGGGCCAGCAGCCGGTTGCCGATCGTGTTGAACAGCAGGTGGTTGAGTCGGCTGCCCGTGTGGCTCTGCAGGTGCGTGCTCGCGTAGCCCGGATGGGCGGCGACCGCGCGGACGCTGCTGCCCGCCGCCTCCAGCCGCCGCTGCAGCTCAGAGGTGAACAGCAGGTTGGCCAGCTTGGTCTGGCCGTAGACGCGCCAGCGGTCGTAGCGACGGTGCTCCCAGTTGAGGTCGTCGAGCTGCAGCTTGCCGATCCGGTGCGCGCCCGAGGAGACGCTCACGACGCGGTCGGTGATGTGCCCCAGCAACAGGTTGGTCAACGCGAAGTGCCCGAAGTGGTTGGTGCCGATCTGCGCCTCGAAGCCGTCGACCGTCTTGGACTGCGGCACGGCCATGATCCCGGCGTTGTTGATGAGGATGTCGAGATCGCCGCTCCAGCCCGCGACGAACGCACGCACCGAGTCCAGCGACGCGAGGTCCAGCTCGCGCACCTCCCAGTCCCCGGAGAACGCGGCGGCAACGCGCTCGCCCTTGGCGGTGTCACGGACGGCGAGGACGACGTGGGCGCCGGCGCGCGTCAGCTCGCGTGCGGTCACGGCGCCGAGGCCGCTCGACGCGCCCGTCACGACGATGGTGCGGCCGGCCAGATCGGGGAGGTCGTCGGCGGTCCAGTTGGAGGAGGAAACAGGCATGCGGCGCAATGTAGTCGCTGCCGACAAAGCTGTCAATGACAACAATGCTGGCAGCGTCTACTCCCGCCGGTACGCTGTGCGCGTGACAATCGCCGCGCGCCCCTACCACCACGGCAACCTCCGCGAAGCCCTGCTCCTCGCCGGCGAGCGAGCGCTGGAGACGGGCGGCGCCCAGAACCTGTCGCTGCGGGAACTGGCGCGTGAGGCCGGCGTCAGCCATGCCGCCCCGCGTCGCCACTTCCCCGACAAGCAGGCGCTGCTGGACGCGCTGGCCCACAACGGCTGGGAGCGGCTCGGCGCGGCGCTGGGCGGTGCCGTCGCCGACGCGGGCGATGGCTTCGACGCCCGCATGCTCGGCCTTGCCCGCGCCTACGTCGCCTTCGCCACCCACCACCCCGCGCTCGTCGAGCTGATGTTCGCCACCAAGCACGCCGACGACGCCTCGCCCGAGCTGGCGCAGGCCGGCGAGCGCGCCTTCGCCCCCGCCCTGACGGCGGTCACCGACGGCCAGGCCGACGGCGCCGTGGTCGGTGGTGACCCCCATCGTGTCGCAATCGTCGCCTTCGCCGCCCTCCAGGGCCTCGTCGCCCTGGCCAACAACGGCATGCTCGACGGCACCCCGCTGCCCGAGACCCTCGACGAGGTCGTCGAGCGGCTGGTGCTCGGACTGCGGCCTCGCTGAAGCCTCAGACCTCGCTGACGCGGCTCGCGTCCTGAACCAGCAGCGCGATCTGCACCCGGTTGTCGAGGTCGAGCTTGGCCAGCAGCTTGGACACGTGCGCCTTGACGGTGGCCACGCTCATGTGCAGCTCGGCCGCGATCTCGGCGTTGGCGCGGCCCTGCCCCACGGCCACCGCGACCTCGTGCTCGCGCGCACTCAGCGATGCCAACCGCTCACGCGCACCGTCGCGCCGGGCCGCCGCCTCGCCATCGCCCGCCACCAGTGCGATCAGCCGCCGCGCCACGGTCGGCGAGAGCATCGCGTCCCCCGCGTGGACCAGCTCGATCGCCCGGACGATCTCCGGCGGCGGCGTGTCCTTGAGCAGGAACCCGGCGGCGCCGGCCTGCAGGGCCCGCAGCACCAGCTCGTCGGCGTCGAAGGTCGTCAGCACGACCACGGCCGGCGGATCGGGCTGCGCGCGCAGCAGGCGCGTCGCGGCGATGCCGTCGACCTGCGGCATCCGCAAGTCCATCAACACGACATCGGGACGGTGGTGGTCCACCGCGGCAAGGACGCCGCGCCCGTCGTCGGCCTCACCGACCACGGCGATCCCCTCGGCGCCCGACAGCATCATCTTCAGCCCCGACCGCACCAGCGCGTCGTCGTCGACGAGCAGGACGCGGATCGGCGCGCCGGCCGCGCCCGCGCTCACGCCGTCCACGGCAGCCTCGCGCGCAGGACGAAGTCCCCGGCCCCATCGGGCCCGTGATCCAGCGTGCCGCCCGACAGCGCAACCCGCTCGGCAAGCCCGATCAGCCCGGTGCCCGCACCCGGCGTGTGCAGGCTCGCTCCGACGCGTGCCACCACGCCGACCGGGCGGCGGCTCACCACGCTCACCGTCAGCCACCCGGCAGCGCTGGCGATGTCGACGTCGACCGCCGCCGCCGGCGCGTGCTTGCGGGCGTTGGTCAGTCCTTCTTGGACGATCCGGTACACCGTGCGCCCCAGCCCCGCGGGCACCGACGCGAGCTCGGACGCGTCGATGCGCAGCGCCACGCGCGCCCCGGCCTCGCGCGACTCCTGCACCAGCGCCGGGATGTCGGCCACCGTCGGCTGCGGCGGCTCGGTGCGCTCGCCCGCTCCGGCGGCGCCATCCTCGTCGTCGCGCAGCACGCCGATGACGTCGCGCAGCTCCTGCAGCGCGGCGTGCGCGGCGCCGCGCACGACGCCCGCCGCCTCGGCGATCTCCTCCGGCGGCGCGTCCGGACGGAACTCCAGCGCTCCGGCATGGACGCTCAGCAGCGAGATGCGGTGCGCCAGCACGTCGTGCATCTCGCGGGCGATCCGACGCCGCTCGGCGTCGCGGGCCTGCTCCTCGTGCAGGAGCCGCTCGGCCTCGAACCGCTGGGCGCGCTCGTGCAGCGAGCGGACGAGGTCGCGCTGGGCCCGGGCGAAGAGCCCCCAGCCCAGGACCACGATCGTGAGCAGCAGCCCGACGACGAGGCCGCTCCAGTCATAGCCGTGGGGATTGCCGTAGACCGCGGCGGAGATCAGGGCGGCCGCGAGGTTCAGCGCGACGATGCCGGCCAGCGGCCGTGGCGCCATCCGCAGCGCGGCGTTGAAGAGCGCGGCCAGCGCGGCGCCGGCCGCCAGGCCCGAGAAGCACGACAGCACGATGACCACGACGGCGACCTCGGCGGGCCGGCGGCGCCGAACCAGCAGCGCCGCGAAGGCGACGACACCGGCCGCGATGTCGAGACCGATCATCACGTCCGAGCGCGGACCGGCCGTCGCGCCCAGGATCGCCACCCCGAACGCACCGCTGACGGCGTACATCAACGCGTCGACGATCCAGTCGCGCGGCGTGCGCCGGGCGCCGGGCTCCTCGAGCAGCGCGGCGGGCAGCAGCGGGCGCTGCCACTGGGCCAGACCGGCCGGCTCCTGCTGCTCGGCGCTCGTCATCGGACCCCACAGCGTAGGGCGACTCGGCAGCCCCGACCCCCGACCAAAGTCGATCCGATCATCGACCTCGGTCGTGACCGGTTGCGCCCTGTGACCGATGCGCCGTCGGTCCGGACCGACGATGCTGCACACCATGATCGAGTCCCATGGCCTCACGAAGCGCCTCGGCGGCCGCGCCGTCGTCTCCGACGTGACCTTCGCCTGCGCACCCGGAACCGTCACCGGCTTCCTCGGCCCCAACGGCGCGGGCAAGACCACCACCATGCGCATGTTGTGCGGGTTGTCGGACCCCGACGCCGGCCATGCCGAGATCCTCGGCGGGCCTTACCGCGCGCTGCCCAACCCGGGCCGCCGTGTCGGCATCCTGCTCGACGCCAGCGCCCAGCACGGCGGCCGCCGCGGCCAGGAGACGCTGACGCTGTCGGCCCTGACGATGGGCGCCGACCCCGGGCGCGTCCCCGAGCTGCTGGAGCGCGTCGGCCTGGAGAAACGCGCCGCGCGTCAGCGGGTGAAGGCCTACTCGCTGGGCATGCGCCAGCGCCTCGGCATCGCCAACGCGCTCATCGGCGACCCGGAGGTCCTGATCCTCGACGAGCCCGCCAACGGCCTGGACCCCGAGGGCATGCGCTGGATGCGCGGCCTGCTGCGCGACTTCGCCGACCGTGGCGGCACCGTCCTGCTCTCCTCACACCTGCTCCACGAGGTCGAGGCCGTCGCCGACCAGCTGCTGATCATCGGCGGCGGCAAGATCGTCGCGGCGGGCACGCGCGACGAGCTGCTGGCCGGTGCCGGCACGCTCGTGCGCGCCGCCGACGACGCGCCCGCGCTGGAGACGGCGATGGCGACGGCCGGGCTCACCGCCCGCGCCCATCCCGACGGCGGCTTCATCGTCGACGCCGAGCCCGAGCAGGTCGGTCGCGCCGCGCTGGCCGGCGGCGTCGCCCTCTCGCGCCTGGGCCCGTCGGAGAGCGCCGGCCTTGAGCAGCTCTTCTTCGACCTCACCAGCGGTGCGCCCGATGCGCCCGCCCCCGCCGATCTGCAGGAGTCCGTCCGATGAGCACCGCCACCGCCCGCTTCGACGACCCGCTCTCGCCGCGCGCCGGCGACGCCGGACGCGACCACCGCCCCAGCCTCGTCACGCTCACCCGCGTCGAGCTGCGCAAGATGTATGACACGCGTGCAGGCTTCTGGCTGCTGCTCAGCTGCGTGCTGCTGGCGGCGCTGACCGTCGCCATCACGGTCTTCACCGGCCACGACGTCGATCACACGCTCAGCAACGTCCTCAACAACGCCACGCAGGCCACCAACGTGCTGCTGCCGATCGTGGGCATCCTGCTGGTCACCTCGGAGTGGTCGCAGCGCACCGCGCAGGTGACGTTCACGCTGGTGCCGCACCGCGGCCGGGTCCTGGCCGCCAAAGTCAGCGCGAGCGTCGTCCTGGCCCTGATCGCCTTCGTGCTGGCGCTGGCGCTGTCGGCGCTGGGCACCGCGATCAACCCGGGCGGCGACGGCACGTGGTCGCTGGACGCCGGTCTGGTCGCGCAGACCGCGTTCTTCACGGTGGTCTCGATGCTGATCGGCGTCGGGCTCGGCGCGGCGATCCTGCTCTCGGCGCCGGCGATCGTGGCCTCGTTCGTCCTGCCGATCGGCTTCGGCGCGGCAACGCACCTGATCCCGGGCCTCGACGGCGTGGCTCGCTGGTTCGACCAGGGCGAGACGCTGCCCGACCTCACCGACCACATCTACAGCGCCCACGCGTGGGCACGGGTCGCCACGACGCTCCTGCTCTGGCTCGCCGTGCCGCTGGCAATCGGCGCCTGGCGGTTCCTGCGCGGAGAGATTCGTTAGGGGCGAGGGAGTTCCCCACCGCCGCGGGTTCGGCCCTCTAGGGCCGACACCCGCCCGTGATCGCGGCCCTCTGGGCCGTGATCACGCAGCTTCGACGGAGTCTTCCTCTTCCTTGCCCTGCAGCCGCTCGCGGCCACGGCGCACGGCGGCGATGAACTTCGAGAGGTTGACCTCGAGCGTGTTGAGGATCTCGTCGGCGTAGTCCTCGGCGCCGAGACGGATCTCGCGCTCGCGGGCCCGCGCGTCTTCCACGATCTCCTCGGCGGCGCGCTCTGCCTCACGCGTCACCTCCTGATCGGAGACGAGCTCCTCCTGCTTGCGGACGGCGTCCTTGACGATCCGCTCCGCCTCGCGCTTGGCTTCGGCGAGCATCTCTTGGCGCTCTTTGACGATCCACCGCGCCTGCTTGATCTCCTCAGGGATGGTCGCGCGCATCTGATCCAAGATGTCGTAGATCTTGTCGCGATCCACCCGCACCTCGTCGGTGAGAGGGAGCCTTTTGGCGTTGTGGACAAGGTCGTCGAGCTTGTCAATGAGGACCAGGACGTCCATGGCTAAGCGTCTTTCGTCATCGGGTGAGCTCTTCCTTCAGCCGGCGGGCGACACGCTCCGGGACGAGGCTGTCGATGTCGCCGCCGAACGTGGCGAGCTCCTTGACTCCACTGGAGCTAAGGAAACTGTACTGCGGGCTGGCCATCAGGTAGAGCGTGTCGACATTCGGGGCCTGCATCCGGTTGAGCTGCCCCATCTCCAGCTCGTACTCGAAGTCCGAGATGGCGCGCAGGCCCTTGACGATCGTGCGGGCCCCGATCGCCTGGGCGAAGTCCACGACCAGGACGCTGAACGGCTCCGCGCGGACGTTGGGCAGGTTGGCCGTCGCCTCCTCGATGAACGAGAGCCGCTCCTCGATCGAGAAGATCGGCTGGTTCTTGCGAACCGAGACGTTGACGACCGCCACGACGACCTCGTCGAACTGGGCAGCCGTCCTCCCGATGATGTCGAGATGGCCGTTGGTGATGGGGTCATAGCTGCCCGGACAGACAGCGATGCGCTTCTCGTCGGTCATGCGTTTGAGGGTGTGAAGGAGATCAACGGGGGCGGGATCGTACTCATGCGGCGACCGGAGCCGCCTCTGCGCGCTCCAGCTCGGCCCGGAGAAGGTCGTGCTCGGGGGCCTGCAGCTCGGGGTCGCGCTCCAGCAGCGCCTCGGCGGTCGCGAAGGCCGATTCCAGGACGAGCGCGTCGTCGGGCAGGCGCGCGAAGCGGAAGCGCGCCAGGCCGGACTGCTTGGTGCCGGTCAGCTCGCCCTCCCCGCGCAGCTCCAGGTCGATCTCGGCCAGCCGGAAGCCGTCGTCGTTCATCGCCAGCGCCTTGAGGCGCGCGGACTCCCGCGGACCGAAGAGCAGGCAGAGCGACGCGTGCTCGCCGCGCCCGACGCGCCCGCGGAGCTGGTGCAGCTGGGAGATGCCGTAGCGCTCGGCGTCCTCGACCACCATGACCGTGGCGTTGGGGACGTCGATGCCGACCTCGATGACCGTCGTGGCGACGAGCACGTCCGCGTCACCGCCGGCGAAGCGCTCCATCGCCGCCTGCTTCTCGGCGGGCCGCATCTGGCCGTGCAGGAGGACGACCTCGAAGTCCGCCAGCTCCCCGGTCTTCAGCCGCTCGTACTCCGCGGTGGCGGCGCGGGCGTTCAGGGCCTCTGACTCGCTGACCAGCGGACAGACGACGAACGCCTGGCGGCCTGCCCGTAGCTCCTCGCGGATGCGCTCGTAGGCGCGGTGGCGCTCGGCCTCGGTCGAGCAGACGTGCGTGGCGATCGGCTGACGCCCGCGCGGCAGCTCGCGTAGGGCGGTGACGTCGAGCGCGCCGAAGTTGGCGAGCCTGAGCGTGCGCGGGATCGGCGTCGCGGTCATGTGCAGCAGGTGCGGGACAAGGCCCTCCGGCGCCTTGGCGTCCAGCGCGGCCCGCTGGCGGACGCCGAAGCGGTGCTGCTCGTCGACCACCGCGACGGTCAGGCTCTGGAAGATCACGGGATCCTCGATCAGCGCGTGCGTGCCGACGATCAGCTGCAGCTCGCCGGTGACCAGGCGGGCGAGGATCTCGCGGCGCCGGGAGGCGGTCGTCGAGCCCGTCAGCAGCGCCGCCGTCAGCAGCGAGCCCGGCATCAGCGACTGGATCGTCGCGAAGTGCTGGTCGGCCAGCGTCTCGGTCGGGGCCATCAGCGCGGCCTGTCCTCCGTGCTCGACGGCGCGCAGCATCGCGTGCAGCGCGACGACGGTCTTGCCGGAGCCGACCTCCCCCATCAGCAGCCGCTGCATCGGACGGGTGCGCGCGAGGTCGGCGTCGACGTCGGCCATCGCGATGTCCTGGTCGCCGGTCGGCGTGAACGGCAGCGTCTCGGCCCGCCAGGTGGCGGTGATCGTGGGCGGCTCGGTCAGCGGCGCCGCGTGGACGTCGGCGCGGCGCTCGTGGCGCAGACGCAGTTGGACGATCTGATCGATCAGCAGCTCGTCGAAGGCCAAACGCCGCCGGCCGCCTTCATGGTCACCGAAGTGCGCGGCGGCAAGTGCTGTATGTCGGTCGGGAAGCTGCAGCGCTCGACGCAGCGCGGTGGGCAGCGGATCGGTGACGTCGAAGACGGCATGGCGGTGCTGCTGGACGAGCGCCAGCAGCTGGGTCGAGCTGATGCCCTTGGTCGCGGGGTACTGACCCGCGACCCCGGCCTCCTCGCCGATCGCCGCGACCGCGTCGGTCTTGGCGTGGGCGTTGACGCGAAAGCGCCCGTTGCCCTGGTACTTGCCGGCCAGCATCAGCCGGGTGCCGACCGGGTACTGCGCTGACAGCCACGGCTGGTTGAAGAACGTGGCCTTCATGATCCCGGTGCCGTCGCTCACGGTCGCCTCGACCAGCGGCTTCATCCCGCGTCGGCGCACCGGCCGCGAGGTGATGGACCGGACCTCGACGATGACCGTGGCGGTCTCGTCGAGCGCGAGCTCGCCGACCGTCCGCGCCTCGCCGGTCGCGCGCGGCAGGTGGGCGAGGAGATCGCCGACGGTCTCCAGCCCGATCGACTCGGCGGCGGCCGCGGCGGTGGGCGGCTTGATGCTCAACGGCTCCTGCAGGCGCGAGGGCCGCGGGATGCGCACGGGCGAGCGCCACAGCTCCTGCGCCGTCAACTCACGCGGCTCGGCGAAGGCGAGCGGCGGCGTCAGGCCCGGGCCGAAGGACGGCGGTGCATCGCTGTCGGCTGAAGACGGCACGGCGGCGGTCCCGGATTACTCGGCCGCGAGCAGCCACCACCAGGACGGCTGGCCGCCGTCCTCGAGCTCGAGCTCCACGCCGGCGGGGGCCAGCGCCGCGACCGCGACGCTGTCGAGCGGGGCACCGTCGCCCTCGATGCAGGTCACGAGCTCCGCGTCGGCCGACAGCTGCTCGAGGACCGCCTCCAGCGTGGCGCGCGGGCGCGCCCCATGCGACGAGCTCCTCGCCGACGTAGCCGACGGCGTCGCCGACGCTGAAGCGCCCGTCGGGATCCTGGCGCGCGGCGGGCGCGACGCCACCGGTGCGTACGGCATCCAGCGCCGCCTGCATCGCCTCGGCGTTCTCGCCGGCGCCACGCTCGGCGTTGAGCGCGAACGCGGCCGACAGGCCGGCCTGCTGAGAGCGTGACGGCACGACCCGGACGACCTTCTCCGACAGCTCGGCGGCGCGCTCGGCGGCCATGAAGACGTTGGGGCTGTTGGGCAGCACGACGACCTCCTCGGCGGGCACGTCGTGAATGCCGGCGAGGATCTCCATCGTGGACGGGTTGAGCGTCGGGCCGCCGTCGAGCACGCGCGCGCCGAGGCTCTCGAAGAGCGTGACGAGGCCCGTGCCGGTGGCGACGGCCAGCGCACCGCAGCACTGCTGGTGCTGCACGTCGGCCACCGCAGTGGCGCCACCGTGGGAGGCGCCGTTCCCGTTCCCGTCGGACCCGATCGCGCTGAGGCGCGCCTCGCGCTCGACGACCTGGGCGTGCATGTCGGCGACGTCCAGGCGCGAGACCTCGCCGGCGCCGTCGAAGACGAGCGTCGCCTGCTCGGGATCGTCGGTGTGGACATGCACCTTCAGCGTCGCGTGGTCGCCGACGACGAGGACCGAGTCGCCGATCTCCTCCAGGTCGGGCACGTAGCGCGATGCTTCGAGCCCCTGCCCGGTGACGGCGAAGTTGGTGCAGTAGCGATAGGTCTCGCTCGCGTGCTCGGGATGGGTGATCCGCGCGGGCGCGTAGTGGTCGAGCTCGGGTGCGTCGGTGCCCTTCAGCGCGGCGACGATCCCGGCGAAGATGATGATGACGCCGTAGCCGCCGGCATCGACGACGCCCGCCTCGCGCAGCGCGGGCAGCAGCTCCGGGCCGCGCTGGACCGACGCCTCGCCGGCGATGATCGCGCGCTCCAAGGCGGCGGCGATCAGCAGGTTCTGCTGCTCGGGATCGGCCGCGGCCGCGAGACGGCGCTGATCCTCGGGCAGGTGCGCGAGATCATGGGCGATCGAGGTCGCCATGTCGCGCATGACCGTGAGCATCGTGCCCTCGGCCGGCTCGCGAACGGACGCGTAGGCCCGTTGGGCGGCAGTCGCGAACGCGGCGCCGAGCAGGACCGGATCGACCAGCTCGCCGGGACGGGAGACCAGCTCCTCGGCGGCGCCGCGGATCAGCTGGGAGAGGATGACGCCGCTGTTGCCGCGCGCCCCGAGCAGGGCGGCGCGGGCGACCGTCTCGACGATCTCGTCGCGGCCGATCTCGTCGATCGAGCGGTCGTGCAGCAACGCCAGGCGGTCGAGCTCGGCGAGCACCGCCTTGAGCGTGAGCGCCATGTTGTCGCCCGTGTCGCCGTCGGCGACCGGGAAGACGTTGAGATCATTGATCTCCTCGCGGCGGGACTCGAGGTGCGCGAGCGCGCCTTGGACCGCCACCCGAAAGCGGACGAGACTCGGATCGGACACAGGTGTGACCGTAGCGCGTCAGGCGGCCGGCAGAGCGCTCAGGCGCTCTGTGCCGCTAAGCGGCCTTGGTGACCTTGCCGGCCTTGAGGCAGCGCGTGCAGACGTACACGCGACGCGGAGCAGCGCCCACGAAGATCCGGACCTTCTGGAGGTTCGGGTCAAACCGGCGCTTGGTCGCGCGCATGGAGTGACTGCGGCTCTGTCCGAAAGCGGGACCGCGCCCGCAGCTATGGCAAACCTTCGACATTCGGCCGGGGAGTGTAGCGGGAGCGTGGCGGCCGGGCGGCGCGGCTGTGTGAGGCCACCTGGCCTAGATGAGTTATTCCACGGTGGGGTGGTTGTGAAGGCGTAGGTGAGGAGCAGTCGAAGTCGGTCGGTGCTGCAGTTCTCACCGTCGACCTGGGAGGGCCACGATGCTCGCCGACCTCGACTTGCTCCTCACGGCGGTCTTCTGCACCGCTGACGATCTCCTGCCCGAGCGGACAAAGAACGCGCGGCGAAGAGTGACCGATGCGGAGGTCGTCACACTCGCGGTTGCCCAGGCGATCATGGGCGTCCCGTCCGATGACCGGTTTCTGCGACTGGCCGCTCGTTCACTTGGTGAGTTGTTCCCGCAGTTGCCCAAGCAACCCGGGTTTCACAAGCGCCGCGCCAGACTGACCGAGACGATCGAGTGGCTGATCGGCGTCTTTGCCGCCCGTTCTCCGGGCTATGAGGACAACTTGGTGTTGTTGGACTCCACGCCGGTGCAGTGCGCGCGCTCGCTAGAGACCGTCCGCCGCTCCGCGCTGTCTGACGCGGCCGGCTATGGCTCCTGCCGCTCGCACAGCCGGTTCTTCTTCGGCTTCCGGCTGCACCTGGCCGCCGCGCCGGACGGCACACCGCGGGCGGCGATCCTCGCCCCGGCCGACCAGCCTGAGCGCGAGGTCGCACTCAAGCTCCTGCCCCGCGCGCTGCACGGCGGCGAGCTGGTCATCGCCGACAAGGGCTACGCCGGCAAAGACTTCGAACACGCCGTCAGCCAGATGGGCGCTCGGCTTCTACGCCCCGCGCGCAAAGACGAGCCCGACAACGGCCTGCACCTCTCCGGCATCCGTCAACGCATCGAGAGCATCTTCTGGACCTGCAAAGACCTGTTGACCCTCGAACGCCACGGCGCACGCACCCTGCACAACCTCAGAGCCCGGATCGCCACCCGACTCCTGGCCCTGGCCGCCTGCGTCTGGCTCAACCACACCCTCAACCGACCCAGCCGCAGCCTCATCCCCTACACCGCCTAACCCGACACCGCGGAATAACTCATCTAGGGTATTCGGCTCTTGATGTCCGCCCTCTCCCAGCAGGTCGACCTGCCCCCGCGCTACCGCGTCGTGCGGCACATCGCCAACGGCGGCATGGCAACGGTCTGGGCCGCCGAGGACGCGATCCTGGAGCGACTGGTGGCGGTCAAGGTGCTGGCGGCCGGGTATGCGGCCGACCCGTCGGCGCGCAGGCGGTTCACCCGCGAAGCGCGTGCGGCGGCACGGGTCTCGGACCACCTCAACGTCGTGACGATCTTCGACACGGGCGATCACGACGGCCAGGCCTTCATCGTCATGGAGCACTTCGCGGGCGGGAGCGTCGCCGACCGGCTGAAGACCGGCGATCCGATCCCGGCGCCGCTGGCCTTGCGCTGGCTGCGCGAGACGGCATCGGCGCTGGATGCGGCGCACGCCGCCGACATCGTCCACCGCGACGTCAAGCCCGGCAACCTGTTGTTGGATGAGAACGGCCGCCTGGCGGTCGGGGACTTCGGGATCGCGTCGATCGCGGGCGAGACGGCGATGACCGCGGCGGGCCAGATCCTGGGGACCGCGGCCTACCTCTCCCCCGAGCAGGCCCGCGGACGGCCGGCGACACCGGCGTCGGATCGCTACTCGCTTGCGGTCGTCGCGTTCGAGCTGCTCTGCGGGCGGCGCCCGTTCGACGGCGACACGCCGATGGCCCAGGCGCGTGCACGGGTCGAGCAGGAGCCCGCCATGCCGAGCGGCCCCTGCGCAGCGGCCGGCGATGCGCTTTCCTGGGGGCTGGCGCGAGAGCCCGCCGATCGGCCGGTGACGGCGACGGCGTTCGTGACCGCGTTGGAGGATGCGCTACGCGACGCGACGCAGCCGACGCGCATGACGACCGTGATGCCCCGGACGACACCGGCCGGGCAGCCGCGTTTCGTGCGGGAGCCACCTGCTGGCACCGAGGCCCCAGGCGCGACGCGACGCGAGCCACCGCCGGCACCGGTGGCACGGCAGCGGAGCCCGCACTACCGGGCGTTCCTGCTGGCCGGGCTGACGGCGGTGTGTCTCATCGTGGGCGCGGGGGCGGCGCTGATCAGCGACGACGGCAACAACGGTGGCCGCGATGTGACAGCCCCGCGCGCGGTGAGCTCGAAGTCCCAAGGTGTGTCCCCCTCGCAGCATGGCACGGGGGCGTCGTCCTCGCCGACGACCAGCACCGAGACGCGGGCGCCGGCGACCGGGAGCGATGCCTCGTCGAGCACGCCGTCGGATGCCGCGACCACCCAGGCCCCCGACGACGGCCGCTCCGCCGCGGCCATCAACAACGCGGGCTACGCGATGCTGCCTGCTGATCCGCAGGGCGCGCTGGCGTTGCTCGCCCGCGCCGTCGAGAAGTTCCGCGCCGAGGGCGACACGCACAGCCTCGACTACGCCTTCTCGCTCTACAACTACGGCTGGGCGCTGCGCCTCGCCGGCCGCCCGACCGAGGCGATCCCGCTGCTCGAAGAGCGTCTCCAGATCTCCAAGTACAAGCGCGGGATCGTGCGCAAGGAGCTGAAGACGGCGCAGCAGGCAGCGGCGCAGGGCTGACACGGGCACCGGAGGCGCTTGACAACGCCCGTGGCGTCGCGGCAAAGTAAGCGAACGTTTACTTTCGGAAGCGAGCACTGCATGTCTGACGTCATCCCGATCCACCCCCTCACCACCGGCCAGGTCCGCATCCACGCCAAGATGCATCGCGGCGAGGGCACCGGCCTGCGACGCCGCTCGAAGATCCTGCGCAAAGGGCCGATGGGCGAGCCGTGCCCCATCCACGCCTGGTTGATCGAGCACCCAGAGGGTCCGCTCCTGGTCGACGCGGGCGAGACGCACGCCGCCCGCAACGCGACGTTCGCCGAATTCCAGGTCAGCCGCGAAGACGAGCTCGACCACCAGCTCAAAGCCACGAACGTCGGCCCCGACGACGTCAAGACCGTCGTCCTCACCCACATCCACGGCGACCACGTCGGCGGCATCCCGCATGTCCCGAACGCCACGGTCCTCGCCAACGAGCGCGAGATCGCGATCGCCAGCTCCCCCATGGGGCGCTTCCAGCGCACCGTCACCCGCCAGCCGCTGCCACCGGGCTTCGCCCCTGAGCCGCTCACCCTCGACGGCCCGGCGATCGGCGCGTTCCCGAGCTCCAAGGCGCTGACCGCCGACGGCCGCATCGTCGCCATGCCCACGCCCGGCCACACCCTCGGCCACATCGCGATCCTCGTCGTCCAGCCCGACCACCACGTCCTGATCGGCGGCGACACGGCCTACGACCAGCAGCAGTTGCAAGACCTTCATGTCGACGGCGTCAGCCCCAAGGACGACGTCGCGATCGCCACCATGAAGACGATCCTGGCGCACGCCAAGACCCACCCCACCGTGTATCTCCCCAGCCACGACCCCCAGTCAGTCCGACGGCTGCGCGAGACCGACACGCTGTAGCCGGTGCCGCGCCCCAGCCGCGAGGCCGAGATCCTCGACGCCGCGCTGGCCTGCTTTGCCGAGCGTGGCTACGACGCGACGCGCGTCCGCCACATCGCCGAGCGCGCGCACGTCAGCGAGGCCGCGCTCTACCGCCACCACCCCTCCAAGGAGGCGATCGGCCTCGCGCTCTTCGCCACCCACATGCGGCGCTACGCGACCCTGCTGCAGACGGTCGCCGACGACCCCGGCCGCTCCACCCAGGAGCGCGTCAAAGGCCTCGTCCACGCCGCGCTGCAGGCCCGCCGCACCAACCCCACGGCGCACCGGTTCGTGCTCGGCCACCAGCACCAGTTCCTCTCCGCCCTGCCGGCCGACTTCCCCTACCCCATCAGGATCGTCGACCGACTTGTTCAAGAAGGCCAAATGGACGGCACCGTCAAGGCAGGTCCCGTCCGCGTGCTGAGCGCGCTCGTCGTCGGCTGCATGAACCAGCCGGCGATCGTCGCCCAGCACGCAGCCAGAGGCACGATCGACCTGGACAGCCCAGGCACCGCCGACCTCATCGCCGACGGCGCCTGGGCCGCGATCGCGACCCAGCCTCAGACCCCGACCGCCCCGTGACCATCGCGATGACATCAGCAGCCGGCGGGAGGCGGCGACACCGGCGCGGCCCACAGCCGCCTGGCTCTGGTCTTCCCTCCGAGATCTGGTGACACTCGCATAGGTGCGCCGCATCGCCACCTACGTGCCGCCGCTGCTGGTCGCGCTCTTCGCCCTGCCGTTCATCCTCCGGCAGAACTCCTGGTGGGAGTGGGGCAACGCCTACTGGCTGCTCGAGCGCCAGACCGCGTACGTGTCGGCCCACGGCGTGCCGACGTTGTTCCTGCACAACGCCTCCGACGCCTACAACCCGTTCTACGTCTATTACTCGGGCTTCACCCTCTCGCTGCTGGCCTACCCCGCCGCGCTGTTCGGCGCCTGGCCGGTCTTCGTGGCCTCCGTGGTCGCGGCGATGGTCGCCGGCTACCTGGGGATCTGGTGGACCGCCCGCAACCTCGGGCTCTCACCACAGCTCGCGATCCTCCCCGGCCTGACCTTCGCGACCACCCCCTACTTACTCAGCGAGATCTACGGCCGGGGCGCGTGGGCCGAACTCGTCGCCGTCAATACGGCAGCCGTGGTGCTCGGCGCCGTGACCGCGCTGGTGTGGCGACCGCAGCGAGCACGCTCCCGCGGTCCCGCCATCGCGGCGCTGGTCGCCTCCAGCGCCTTCCTGGCCGGTACGCACAACATCACGCTGATGGTCAGTGGCGTCCTGCTGCCGCTCATGCTTCTGGCGCTGTTGCCGCTGCGCGGTCGCGGACGCGGACCCATCCTCCCGGCGCTGGCCTGGACCGCAGCCGCCGTCGCGCTCGGAGTGGGGCTCACCGCCGCCTGGCTGCTGCCCAACGTGTGGTTCGGGCCCAGCACGGCGGTCGCGGATCCATCGAACTTCAACAACAACACGTTCGCCGAGACCTTCGGGCTCCTGAAGCTCTCGAACGTGTTCTCACCACTGCCCCGGCTCCCCCCAGAGCTCCCAGGCCGCTGGCTCTATGCACAGGCGCCGACGATCGTGGCAGCCTGGTCACTGGTCGCCTTCGGAGTGATCCTCGGGCTGCGACGCCGCAGCCCGAGCCGTGTGCTGCCGGCCATGGGGGCGCTGCTCGCGCTGGGCGTCGCGCTCTCGCTGCTCATCGTCCACTCACCCTGGTGGACGAGCTTCCCGAAGCTCCTGCAGACCGTCCAGTTCTCCTACCGGCTCATCCCCTACCTCGCGATGGTCGTGGCGCTCGCCGCGACCATCGGGCTGACGACCCTCAGGGGATGGATCGGGCGGTGCATGACCGCAGCGCTGGTCGCGATCGTCGCGGTGCAGGTCGGTGCAGGGGTCTGGATCGTCACCCAGAGCGCGGCCTCCGCGGCCTCGCCGGTCGCGCTGGCCCGCCATGACGACCTGACCGCCGCCGGCGAGCCGGTGAGCTTCGCGCTGCCGGGCCTGGTCGTCCAGTACCAGTTCCACATCGTCAACCACTTCATCGGCCCGATCCCCAAGCAGAAGACCGCCGCCGTCCTGCACATCGGCGACCCCACCACGGCCGACACCAGCGGCTTCGACGCCGTCGGCCACGTCGGCGACCGCATGATGGCGCCGGTGGTCTGGTCGCCGTTCGTGAAGGTCACCGGCGACGCCCGCATCGACGGCCGGGAAGGTCTCGGGCGGACGGTGATCAACGTGACCAACACCGACGCCAAGGGGCGCTGGAAGGCCACCGTCGAAACGGCCCATCCGTGGCAGCTGACCGTCGGTCGCCTCATCAGCCTGCTCAGCGCCATGGCCATCGCGGCGCTGGGCCTGATCGGCCGGCGGCGCCGCCGGCGCGCGTCCCCGTCGCCGGCGGTGCCTGGGCCGCGGTCGCGGTCGGGCCTCAGACCCCCACCGGCTCCGGAGCGCGTCGCCCGTTGACGGTCGGCGTCGGGTCGATCTCCTCCGCGCCGCCCTCGAAGGCCGCCCCCTCGACGTCCTCGGGATCGAGCGGATCGAGCTCACGCAGCGGCGGCTTGACGTAGGCGAACGCCAGGCAGACGATCGCCGCGAAGCCGTAGCCCAAAGCGACTTTCTCACCGCTGAACACGTGCACCTCGGCGCTGTGGATCAAGCCCACCAGCGTCAGCGCGCCGCCGAAGGCGCAGAAGCCCGCCGCCCAGAGGAACTTGCGGTCGATGATGAACACCGTGATCGCCGCGAGGACCATGCCGACCAGGACCGCGCCCTGCCCCAGGGTGTTCATGCCGCCATAGATCGTGCCCGCCGCCGACAGGTTGTCGAAGCCGACCTTGGCGGCGCTCGTGCCCGCCGCGGCCAACGCGTTGTCGACCTGCCCGACACCCCACGCGGCGACGTTCGGAACCATCGCGATGACGACCGCCGGGTAGTAGGCCTTCGGCACGGCCCGGAAGGACTGGGCGCCGATGACGAGCCCGATGAACAGCAGGATCGGGACGATCGCGGGGATCGGGAGCACCGCGCCCAGCAGCGGGAAGAAGCCGAGCACGCAGAGCGCGAAGATCACCACGCCGGTCGCCAGCGAGTAGCTGATCCGGCCGCCCGCCTCCTTCCAGCCCGGCTGCCCGATGTAGACTGCGGGCGGGAACGGGCAGCCGGCGCACGCACCGACGATCGCGCCCGTGCCGTCGGCCAGCAGGACCGCGCGCAAGTTGTACTTGTCGCCCGCCGCGGCCGCGCTCTCCACGTTGGACATGGCCTCCATGAAGTTGTAGATCCCGAGCGGGATCGCCGTCGCCAGCAGCGGCGAGATCGAGTCCAGGCCGTTGCCCAGGCGGCCGATGTCCAGCGACGGCAGGCCGAAGGCGATGTCCTCGACGCCCTTGCTGACCGCGTCGCCGTCCATGTAGCCGCCGATCCAGGCGATCGCCGAGCCGATGCCCAGCGCGACGATGCCCATCGGGATGTTGCCCGGCAGGCGCACCCCGGACACGAAGCCGATCAGGATCAACGCCAGCACCGGCAGGCCGATCCACGCCGCCTCCCACATCTGCGACGCCGGGCGCATCGAGATGAAGGTGATGGAGATGCCGGCCAGCGTGCCCAGCAGCGCCGCGCGCGGCGTGAACTTCCGCAGGTACGGACCGACGAACGCGCCCGCCAGGATGATCAACCCGATGATGAACGCCCAGGCCAGCCCCGCTTCCCAGGCCTTCACGGGGTCCTTGGTCTGCAGATAGGTCGGCAGCATGATCACGAACGTGACGATGAACATGTGCGGGACGCTCGGCCCGTAGGGCATCGCCGCGACGTCGGTGCGCCCCTCCTTGGCCGCCAGCCGACGCGCGAGGTAGAAGTAGAAGACGTTGCCGATCAGCAGCTCGACGCCGAGCGCCGGCAGGATCACGCGGTAGACGTCATGGGCGGGGATGTTGACGACGCCGACCGCCAGCCCGGCGAGCACGAGCACGTTGACCAACATGTTGATGCCGAGGCCGAAGAAGGCGTTGAGGTCGCCTCTCGTCCAGAACGGCAGCTTGCCGCCGTCGGGCAGCGCGAAGGTGGATTGCATGGTGTGGACCTCGCTCCTCAGGAGATGGTGGTGGTGATGGGCAACTGGGCGAGCAGCTCCGCCGAGGAGGCGACCCAGCCGAAGATCCCGCCCTGCGCGGCGATCATCCGCAGGCCGACCTCGTGGAACTCGGGGAAGTAGGAGCCGACGCAGTCGGCGAGCACGAGGCACTCGAAGCCGCGGTCGTTGGCCTCGCGCACCGTGGTGTGCACACAGACCTCGGTGGTGACGCCGGTGACGATCAGGCGCTCGATCCCGCCGTTGCGCAGCAGCAGCTCGAGGTCGGTCGCATAGAACGCGCCCTTGCCCGGCTTGTCGAGGACCGGCTCGCCGGCCACGGGTGCGAGCTCGTCGATGATGTCGTGGCCGTGCTCGCCGCGGACCAGGATCCGGCCGAACGGGCCGGGGTCGCCGATCCCGCAGCTCAGGTGGCCGCGGGCGAGCTTGGCCGGGGGCGCGTCGGCGAGGTCGGGCCGATGCCCCTCCCGCGTGTGGATCACCATCAGCTCGCTCGCGCGGGCGGCGGCCAGGACGGCCTGTAGCGGCGCGATCGTCTGCTGCAGCAAGGACACGTCGTTGCCCAGCAGCGAGCCGAAGCCGCCGGGTTCCAGGAAGTCGCGCTGCATGTCGATGATGACGAGCGCGGTGGTCTGCGGGTCGAGCTCGAAGTCGTAGGGCGCAGCGGTCACGCTGATGGTCATGGGCCTCTCCGGGGCTGTATGCAGGTCGGTCGACAGCGTCGATCGGCCGCGAACGTATCCGCGCCACGGTGGCTTGCTCATTGGACGACGAGGCGAAACCGCGGTGGACCGGGGGGCCGGCGGTCCAACGCGCAGCGGGCGATCCTGGCCCGTCGGTCCAAGGGCGTGGGCAGACAGCGCGCGTAGGTTTCGACCATGCATACGACGCTGCATGCAGACCCCGATCCGGCGGTCGCCGCGCTCGCGGCTGCCACCCCGCTCCTGGTCGACGTCAAGCCCGCGGGCGAGGTCGTGCCCGCGCTGGCAGCCGGCGCCGTCGGCCACGCCGGACCGCCGATCGCCCCACAGCTGATGTGTGCGCCGATGCGCACGGCACTGGGTGTCGCGCTGGCGATCGAGGGGCGCGCCGGCAGCCCGGACGAGGCGCTGACGCTCCTGGACGCAGGCGAGATCCCGCTGCATCCCAACCACGACCTCGGCGGCGTCGGACCGATGTCGGGGGCTGTCACCGCCTCGATGCCGGTGCTCGTCGCGCGCGACGAGGCGACCGGCAAGACCGCGTGGTGCCCCCTCAACGAGGGCTCGGGCAAGGTCCTGCGCTACGGCGCCGACGGCCCCGAGGTCGTCGCACGGCTGGAGTGGATGCGCGACGTGCTCGGCCCGTCGCTCGCGCACGCGCTGGGCCAGCATGGCCCCCTCGACCTGCTGGAGCTCCAGCGCCAGGCGCTCGAGCTCGGCGACGAGTGCCACCACCGCACCGACGCCGGCACCAAGCTCACCCACGACGCGCTCGCGCCGTATCTGCCCGAGGACGTCAAGAGCTTCATCCTCAACAACGGTCAGTTCTTCCTCAACTTGGCCATGGTGTCGGCCAAGCTCGCGATGGTCTGCGCCGCCGGCGTCCCCGGCTCGTCGCTGCTGACGGTCATCGCCCGCAACGGCGTCGAGGTCGGCATCCAGCTCTCGGGCACCGGCGAGCAGTGGTTCGTCGGGCCGGCCGCGCTGCCGGACCCGGCGCGACTGGTCGCGCCCTACACGCCGCAGGACATGAACCCCGACCTCGGCGACTCCGCCATCGTCGAGGTGTACGGGTTGGGGGCGATGGCGCTGTCGGCCTCCCCGCTCGCGGCGCCGTCGGTCGGGCTGAGCGCCGACATGGCCCCGCTGATCATGGAGCGGCTGCACAAGATCGGTGCGGGCGAGCACCCGACGCTGCGCCTCTACGGCCCTGCCCCGAGCCCCGCGATCCTCGGCGTCGATGCACGAAGCGTCGTCGAGACGGGCATCCGCCCGCCGGTGCACACCGGCATCGCCCACCGCGAGCCGGGCGTCGGGCAGATCGGCGGTGGCGTCACGCACCCGCCGTTCGAGGCGTTCGTCGAGGCGATCACCGCGCTGGACAGCACACCCGCACCGGCCCCGGTGAGCGCTTGACCCCGCAGACGGGCCACCCGTCGCAGGCCGAGCGGGTCTACGAGCTGCTGCGCGATCAGCTCCTGGCGGGCGAGCTGCCGGCCGGCGAGCGCCTCGTCGAGCTGCAGCTCGCGACGCGGTTCGCCACCAGCCGCACGCCGGTGCGCGAGGCACTGCGACGGCTGGAGGGCGACGGCCACCTCGTCCGCGATCCCACCGGCGGGCTGCGGCCGCGGCTGCCCGACGTGCGCACGATGACCGAGGTCTACGACGTGCGCCTCGCCCTGGAGGAGCTGACCGCCCGGCGCGCCGCGACCGGCGGCGACCGCGAGCTGCTGGAGGCCGTCGAGCACGACTGGCGCGTGCTGGAGCGCCAGTGGCGCAGCGACCCCGAGGCGTTGCGCACACCCGACTTCGTCCACCGCGACGAGGCCTTCCACGAGCGGATCGCCGGCGCCTCGGGCAACGCGACCGCCACGCGCATGCTGCGCTCGGTCAACGAGCGCATCCGCGTCCTGCGCATCCACGACTTCACGCTCGACGAGCGCATCGGCGCGACGATCGCCGAGCACCTGGAGATCGTCGGCCTCGTCCTGGCCGGCGACGCCGATGCGGCCGCCGCCTTCATGCGCGCCCACGTGCAGCGCAGCGCCCTGGTGGTGCGCGAACGGGTGGGCCAGTCGCTGGCCCGCATGTTCACCGTGCCGTCGACCTGACGCTGCCACCTGGCTCTGGTCGCGCCTCCAGGCTCTGGCGACACTCGCGCAGGTGCGCCGCCTCGCGACCTTCGCCCCGCCACTGCTCGTCGGGCTCTTCGCCGTGCCGTTCATCGTCCGGCAGAACTCCTGGTGGGAGTGGGGCAGCGCCTACTGGCTGCTGGAGCGCCAGACCGCGTACGTGTCCGCCCACGGCCTGCCGACGTTGTTCCTGCACAACGTCTCCGGCGCCTACAACCCGTTCTTCGTCTTCTACTCGGGCTTCACCCTCTCGCTGCTGGCCTACCCCGCCGCGCTGTTCGGCACGTGGCCGGTCTTTGTCGCCGCCGTCGTGGCGTCGATGGTCGGCGGCTATCTGGGGATCTGGTGGACGGCTCGCAACCTCGGGCTCTCGCCCCAGCTCGCGATCCTCCCGGCGCTGATCTTCGCGACCACGCCGTACGTCCTCAGCGAGATCTACGGGCGCGGCGCATGGGCAGAGCTCGTGGGCGTCAACGCCGCGGCCGTCGCGCTGGGCGCGGCGACCGCACTGCTGTGGCGACCCAGCCCCGAGCGCTCACGCGGCCCCGCGCTGGGCGCCCTGATCGCCTCCAGCGCGCTGGTCGCCGGCACCCACAACATCACCTTCTTGCTCAGCGCCATCCTGCTGCCGCTGATCGTCCTGGCGCTGCTGCCGCTGCGCGCCCGCCCGGGACAGACGCCGCTCTTGCCGGCGCTGGGACGCACGGTGGCAGCGGTCGCGCTGGGCATCGGGCTCACCGCCGCCTGGCTGCTGCCCAACATCTGGTTCAGCTCCAGCACGGCGATCTCCCACCTCACGGCGTTCAGCAGCGAGTCGTTCGGCAAGACCTACGGCCTCGTGACCGTCACCAACCTGTTCTCACCGCTGCCGCGGCTCCCCGACGACTATGACGGTCGCTGGCTCTACGCCCAGGCGCCTGCGCTCGCAGCCGCCTGGTCGCTGGTCGCGATCGCGGCGGTCGTCTGGCTGCGGCACCGCAGCCCGAGCCGGACACTGGCCTCAGCGGCCGGTCTGGTCGTCCTCGGCATCGCGCTGTCGTTGCTCGTCCTCAACTCGAGTTGGTGGCCGAGCTTCCCCTCGCTCTTTCAGAACGTGCAGTTCTCCTATCGCCTCATCCCCTATCTCGCGATGGTCGTGGCGCTGACGGCGACCATCGGCCTGACAGCCCTCGCTGGACGAGCCGGGCGCTGGATGGTCGGCGCGCTGGTCGTGATCGTCGCGATCCAAGTCGTCGCGGGCGCCGTGATCGTCGTCCGCAGCGAGGCAGGGGCACCCCTGGCCGCAGCGGTGTTGGCACGTCATGACGACCTGCCCGTCGAAAGCGAGCCGGCGAGCTTCTCGACGCAGGGCCTGGTCGTCCAGTACCAGTTCCGCGTCCTCAACGCCCGGATGGGGGACGCACCCAACCGGCGGCCCGCCGGTCTGCAGCGCCTCGACGCCATCACCTCCGACACCGGCAGCCTCGCGGGCACCGGCCGCGTCGGCGACCGGATGCTGGCGCCCGTCGTCTGGTCGCGTTTCGTGCAGGTCACCGGCGACGCCAAGATCGACGGCCGCGACGAGGACGGGCTCGCGGTGCTCGCCGTGACCGGTTCCGAGGGGCAGGGCCGCTGGAAGGCCACCGCCGAAGCCGCCCATCCGTGGCAGCTGACCGTCGGTCGCCTGATCAGCCTGCTCAGCGCCATCACCATCGTGGTGCTGGGCCTGATCGGCCGGCGCCGGCGTCGCCGCGCGTCGCCGCCACCGGTCGCTGACACCGACCACGCCGGCGATCACACCCCACCGGCCGTGCGGGTGTAGCCGGGGTCAGCGGTTCACCGGCTCGCGCGCCGGGGTGCGCCCGGGCGCGTGGGCCGGACGGCGCGCAGGCCGCGGGTGCACGTCGGCGATGCGGCGAGGCTCACGGAGCCGGATGGGCGATGGCGCGGCATCGGCCATCGGCGGCGCCAGCATGCCGCCACCACCGCCATCGTCGCCGCTCTGCGGTGGCTCGAAGCCCGGTCCGCCGCCTCCGCCGTCGTCATCGCCCGGCCACAGCATGCTGCGCCAGTCGATCTCCTCGTCGCCGACGATCGCCCAGATGAGCACGATCGCCCCGATGAAGTGAACGACGACCGTCAGCGCGATCGCGATGACTTCCAGGCTCACGGGTGCCAGCCTAGCGGCGGGTGTGACCGCCGTCGCGCCGAGGGTCAGCCGGCCGGCAGCGCGACCGCATCGGCCAGCTGGGCCTTGATCTTCAACAACGCCAGGACCGCCTCGGCCGCATGGCGGCCCGAGTCGCGCTTGTCGCCGCCCGAGCGCGCCAGCGCCTGATCGAGGTTGTTGACCGTCAGCACCCCGAACGAGCACGGCACGCCGGTCGCCAGCTGCACGTCCTGGATGCCACGCGCGGACTCGCCGCAGACGTAGTCGTAGTGCGTCGTCTCGCCGCGGATCACGGCGCCGAGGCAGACGACGGCGGCATAGCGGCCGGACTCGGCGGCGTACTTGGCGGCCAGCGGCAGCTCGTAGGCGCCGGGCACCGTGAACTCGTCGATGTCGGTCACCCCCGCCTCGGCCAGCGTGCCGCGCGCGCCGGCGACGAGCCGGTCGGCCAGGTCCTCGTAGAACCGCGCGACGACGATCGCAACCTTCATGACGCCGACCCCGCGTCGCGCTTGCTGTCGCTGAGGTGCTCGTCGTGGAGCATCTCCTCGTCGAGCGGGAGGCCCTGGTGGTGCAGCGTGTGGCCCATGCGCTCGGCCTTGGTCCGCAGGTAGGCCTCGTTGTGCTTGTTGGGGGCATGGGCGATCGGCACCTGATCGCTGACGCGCAAGCCATAGCCCTCGAGCCCGCGGATCTTCTTGGGGTTGTTGGTCAGGATCCGGATCGACGACAGGCCGAGGTCGACCAGGATCTGGGCCCCGATGCCGTAGTCGCGCAGGTCGGCAGGCAGGCCGAGCTTGAGGTTGGCGTCGACGGTGTCATAGCCCTCCTCCTGCAGCTTGTAGGCCTTGAGCTTGTTGAGCAGGCCGATGCCGCGGCCCTCTTGGGCGAGATACAGCAGCACGCCCTCGCCCTCGGCCTCGATCATCGACAGCGCCGACTCCAGTTGCTCGCCGCAGTCGCAGCGCAGCGAGTGGAAGACGTCGCCGGTCAGGCATTCGGAGTGCACGCGGACCAGCACGTCCTCCTTGCCCTCCACCTCCCCCTTGACCATGGCGACGTGGTGCTTCTCGTCGACCAGCGAGCGGTAGCCGACGACCGTGAAGTCGCCGAAGCCGGTCGGCATCGTGGTCGACACGACGCGCTCGACGAGCTTGTCGTGGCGGCGCCGGTAGGCGATCAGATCGGCGATCGTGATCATCTTGAAGCCGTGCTTGTGGCAGTAGGCGGCAAGGTCGCCGACGCGCGCCATCGAGCCGTCCTCGTTCTGGACCTCGCAGATGACGCCGGCCGGCGTGCAGCCCGCCAGGCGCGCAAGGTCGACCGAGGCCTCGGTGTGGCCCGTGCGCTCCAGGACGCCGCCGCTGCGGGCCTTGAGCGGATGGACGTGGCCCGGGACCACGATGTCGGCCTTGCCCTTGGCGGGATCGACCGCGGTGCGGATCGTCGTCGCCTGATCGGCGGTCGAGATGCCCGTCGTCACGCCTTCGCGCGCCTCGATCGTCACGGTGAACGGCGTCTCGTGCGCGGACTCGTTCTTCAAGGACATCAGCTCGAGGCCGAGCTCCTCGCAGCGCTCCGGCGTCAGCGTCAGGCAGATCCAGCCGCCCGCCTGGCGCGTCATGAAGTTGATGTCGTCGGCGGTGGTGAACTCCGCCGCCATCACGACGTCGCCCTCGTTCTCGCGATCCTCGTCGTCGACGACGACGATCATCTTCCCGGCGGCGATGTCCTCCAGCGCCTCCTCGATCGTCGCGAACTGAATGTCGTCGCGGGTGGCCTGCGGCTCGACCTTCATGCGCGTACGCCTCCGACGAGCTTCTCCACGTACTTGGCGACGTGCAACCTGTTGTTGATCGTCTTCATGGCCTGGTAACCATCTTTTCCACGTACTTAGCCACCACGTCGACCTCCAGGTTGATGGTGCGCCCCACCGTGGTGGCGCCCAGGTTGGTCCGCTCCAGCGTCTCCGGGATCAAGGACACGTCGAACGAGCCGGCATCGACGCGCGACACCGTCAGGCTCACGCCGTCGACGGCGATCGATCCCTTCTCGACCACGTAGCGCAGCAGCTCGGGGTCCGCGTCGATCGTGACGATCCGCGAGAAGCCCTCGTCGCGCAGCGCGGCCACCGTGCCGACGCCATCAACATGGCCTTGCATGATGTGGCCGCCGAGACGCGCATCGGCGCGCAGGGCCAGCTCCAGGTTGACCCTCGAGCCCGTGTCGATCTCCCCCAGCGACGAGCGGCGCAAGGACTCCAGCATGACGTCGAAGCCGAAGCGGTCGCCCTCGATCGCCGTCGCGGTCAGGCAGACGCCGTTGACCGCGACGCTGTCGCCCTCGCCGATCTGCGGGCCCAGACGGGACTCCACCGTCAGCACGGCGCCGCCGTCGTTGCGGTCGACCGCCACGACGGTCCCGAGATCTTCAACAAGTCCGGTGAACATTCACCACTCCCGCAGCCGTGCGCTGATCAAGACGTCGTCGCCGACACGCTCGCAGTCGAGCGTGAGCGCCTTCAGCGCCTCGGAGATCTTCTCCACGCCCTCGCCCTCCAGCGGGTCGCGGGCCTTGCTGCCGCCGAGCAGCAGCGGCGCCAGGAAGAGCCGGACCTCGTCGATCTCGCCCGCGTCCAGGAACGCGCCGGCCAGGTGCGGGCCGCCCTCCAGCAGGACCGCGTGGATGCCGGCCTCGCCGAGCTGGTCCAGGGCCGAGCGCACGCGCGCGGGCTCGTGCTCGCCGGTGGCGACGATGACCTCGGCGCCCGCGTTCTGCAGCGCGTCGGCGGCGCTGCGCGGCGCGGCGCGCGAGACGACGACGGTCAGCGGGATCTCGGGCGCCTGCTGGACGAGCTGGGAGTCCAGCGGCAGACGACCGGTCGAGTCGAAGACGACGCGCTGGGGCTGGCGCAGCGGCGGGACGGTCGGGTCGGGATCCCCGATCCGCGCGGTCAGCTGCGGGTCGTCGGCCAGCGCCGTGCCGATGCCGACGACGACCGCGTCGACCGAGGCGCGCCAGCGGTGCGCCAGCTCGCGACTGGACTCCGAGGAGATCCACTTGGAGTCGCCGGTGCGGGTTGCGACCTTGCCGTCGAGCGTCATCGCGGACTTGAAGAGCACCCACGGCCGGCCAGTGCGGGCGTGCTTGCGGAAGGCCTGGTTGGCGAGCCGGGCGCGCGCGGCGAGCTCGCCGCCGGCGACGTCGACGGTGACGCCCTCGTCGCGCAGGATCCCGAGGCCGCGGCCGGAGGCCTTCTCGGTCGGGTCGTCGGAGGCGACGACGACGCGGGTGATGCCGGCGTTGACGATCGCCTCGGTGCACGGGCCGGTCTTGCCCTGATGGCAGCACGGCTCCAGCGAGACGTAGATCGTCGCGCCCGTGAGATCCGCGCCGTTGCACGCGGCGATCGCGTTGACCTCGGCGTGCGGACCGCCGTACTCGGCATGCCAGCCCTCCCCCAGGACCGCGCCGTCCTTGACGACCACCGCACCCACGACGGGGTTGGGGTGGACGCGGCCGCGCCCGCGCGTCGCGATCTCGATCGCGCGCGACAGATGCTCGTGGTCGTTCTCGGTCCGCTGCACCGCTTCAGGAGGATAGGGCGCGAGCGCGCTCTAGCTCGTCGCGCATCGACCACCGCGAAGGTGGTAGATCCACATCGTCGGCCCCGGTCGGTGATAGGCCAGCGGGTAGAAGTCGAACGACCAGTCGAAGTTGAAGTCGACGGCATCCGCCCCGGAGCGGTAGGGCGAGGCGATGTAGGCCGTGTCGGCGCGGCGCTCCAGCTCGCGGTAGTAGGCCAGCGCGCGCGGGACGGCCTCGGGCTCGACCTCGGCGCGGCCACGCTGCGTGGAGCCGACGACGACCCAGCAGTAGCCCTGCTCCTCGTAGCGGTCGACCAGGCCCGGATAGAGCGTGCGCTCGTAGTCCTCGATGTTGACGATCCGCCCCGGGCCCGTGATCTCCGAGCCGTCGTTGGCGATGTTCGAGCGGCTGGTCGGGAACTTGACCCAGCGGTTGCCGTTGCTGGTCAGCGGTGACGGACGGCCGACGTCCTGCGCCCAGCCGTCGGGGACGACGGGCTCGACGACGATCTTGGTCTTGGGCGGCACGTTGGCGACCAGCCACGCACGGGCCAGGTTGCGCGTGTCGGGGCGCGAGAGCACCTGGCCGATGTGCAGCGAGGCGATCAGCCCCTGCCCGCAGAGCGCCGCGGTGGCGAGCACCATCAGCGTCGGAACGAGCACGGGCCGGCGGCGCCCCACGAGCCCGATCGCCCGCAGCACGGCGTAGGCCGACAGCAGGCAGATCATCGGGAAGACGGGCATCAGCCAGCGGCCGAAGAAGCGCTCCTGGGTGCCCATGAAGAGCAGGAAGAGCAGCGGCGCCGGGACCAGGACGGCGGCGAGCCGCCAGTTGTCGCGGACGAGCAGGACGACGCCGACGCCCGCCGCGACGGCGGGGACCCAGCCCAGCCCCCAGGTCAGCGTCCAGAGGTAGTACGCCAGCCCGTTGTCCTCGGTCAGCCCGAGCTTGCCCAGCGCGTCGTCGGCGACCGAGGTCTGGTGCTGCAGGCCGTCGCGAAAGCCGGTGAAGTCCAGCAACGCATAGGGGTTGAAGATGACGAAGGCGACCAGCGCGGCGAAGGCGGTGATCGCCAGGCCCGCGATGACCGTCGAGGCGCGCAGTCGGCGGCGGCCCGCGAGCCAGCCGGCGGCCGCGGCGACGATCGGCAGCAGCGCGATCCCGCCGGTGTACTTGGTCGCGCACGCCAGGCCGAGGCCCGCGCCGGCGAGCAGGAAGTCGACCAGCCGCCCCTGGCGCACGATGCCCGCGGTGCCGTAGAGCGCCAGGCAGATCGGGGCGAGCGTCGGGACGTCGTTGAGCGCCAGGTGCGAGTAGAAGACCGGCAGGAAGCCGACGCCGAGCAGGCCCGCGGCCAGGAAGCCGACGCGGCGGTCGGCGAACATCTTGGTGCCGGCCAGGTAGAGCAGCCAGACGGCGATCGTCCCGCAGGCGGCCGCGACGATCCGCGCGACGAAGAAGACGTCGGTCGGGTCGGCGGCAAAGGAGTTCGACACGCCCTCGCGGCCGCCGAACCAGATCGCGAAGACGACGTGGAGCAGATAGGTGTAGGCGGGTGGGTTGACGAAGTAGTGCGGGTTCAGCCCGTGGCCGAAGAGGCCGATCGCCTTCGGCACGAAGTGCGCGTTCTCATCCGCGTTGTAGGCGTAGGGCAGGCCCTGCTTGGCGCCCCACACGCGCAGCGCGAAGCTGACGACGAGCAGCAGGCCCACGGCAGGCGCCCAGCGCAGGCGCTCGCGCCGCTGCGCCTGATGCTCGGCCCGTGCCACGGCCGCGCGAGCGGCGTCCTCGGTCACGGGCGCATCGTCATCATGAGACAGCGCGGTCACGTCCTCCTCAGCAACGGACATACGCGGCGTAGTAGCTCGTGAACGCCAGGCGCCGGAAGCCGGGCAGCGGAAGGTTGTCGAACGGGTCGTCGGTGTCGGCGACCAGCGCCTGGCGCAGCAGCGCGCCGCGGTCGACCACGAAGATCGAGACGCCCTTCTTGACGCGCTGCGCCTCGGTGTCGTCAGCGCGCGGGACGACCTCGCTCGCCGACGCGCCGAGGATCCAGCGGGCGTCGGGGACGAGCTTGTGGTTGGGCGTCGAGACCGGCCCGCAGCGGCGCGCGGCACGCACGGCGGGCTGGTCGAGCAGGTCCACCAGCGAGCGGTGTGAGTTGCCGCGCAGCTTCAGCTCGCCGTCGAAGTTGTGGAAGCTGACCCGCGTCACGGTGAAGGCGACGCCGTAGATGACGAGCGCCGCGGCCGCGACGGCCCAGAGCCTGCGGATCAGCAGGCCCTCGCGCAGCATCGTCCAGCCCGCCAGGGCGACGGCGGCGAAGACCATCACCATCAGCGTCGGCACCAGCAGGTAGCGGTCGATGACCGACAGGCCCGCGACGCCGACCAGGACGAAGGTGCCGGTGCCGATCAGCCACAGGGCCGCGGGCATGAGTGCGCGGCGCGGCACCAGCCAGACCGCGGCGACAAAGCCCGCGATGCCCGCGTAGAGCACCGGTGCCTTGGCCAGGTTGAGGAAGAACTTCCTGGTCGCGGTCGGGACCTCCGAGAGGCCCTTCGTGCGCCCCAGCTCTTCGGCCAGGCCGCTGGTGTGCTGCAGCGAGAAGAACGGATGGCCGGTGACGACGAAGTCGGTGAGCACCCAGACGACCGGGCCGATGGCCGCGTAGGCGGCGTAGCGGGTCCAGCGGAGCAGGCGCTCGCGCGTGTCATGCTCGGGGCCGAGCTCCCCGGAGCACATCCACAGGAAGTACAGCCCGATGATCAGCCACGCCTCGGGCCGCAGCAGGCCGGCGCAGGCCAGCAGGACCCAGACGATCCCGCCGCGGCGCGGGCGCGCCAGCTCGAAGGCCGCCGCCCAGATGACGAACGCGAGGTACGGGATGTCGATGTAGGCGCGCGCGGCCAGGAACGGGAAGTCGAAGCGCGTGCACAGGATCCCTGCGGCGGCGAGGCCGACCAGCGGCGTGAAGGCCAGCCGCCCCAGCCGATAGATCCCGGCGCAGAGCACGACGAACGACGCCTCGGTGAAGAAGACCATGACGCGGTCGCCGTGACGTCCCAGCAGCGACAGCACCGCGCCGAAGGCCACGGCCAGCGGGTGCTCGGTCGGCGAGCGGTACTCGTCGAAGCTCGGCAGGTGGCCGTGCAGGATCTCCCGACCCCAGAGCAGCGAGTAGTAGCTGTCGTAGTTGGGATAGGTCGGGTAGACGAGGAACCCGACGAAGGTGGCGATGGCGAGCGCGAGCAGCGCCAGCGCCGGCCACGGCAGGCCCGCGATGCGCTTCAGCGCACGGTCGTGGCCGCCGCGCACCGCGGTCTCAGCAGCTCGGCATACGCGAGGAAATGGGCACTGCGATCGATGAGGCGGAGTCCTGGGCCGGGCACCTGGATCCGTGCATCGTCGCGTGAGCCGGGGACGAACGGCCCGTAGGTCGAGTTGGTGAGCATCGCCGGGCCCGTGACGAAGACCTGGACGCCATGCTCACGTTGGCCGAAGTCGGGCAGGCCGCTGCGGGCCAGCACCTCGTCGGCGTCGGCGTGCAGGACCCAGCGCGTGTCGGGGATCAGCTTGTGGTTGGGGACGGTGACGGGGCCGCAGCGGTTGGCCAGCGCGAAGGCCGGCGTCGTGACGAGGCGCGCGAGCTCCTGGCGCAGCTCGCGGCGGGTGGTGAGCTCGCGGTCGATGTACCCAGGATGAAGATGCGTGGCCGTGAACGCGGCGCCACCCAGGGCGACGACGACCGCGGCGGCGATCCACGGACGGCGCGCGCGGTGGCGCTCCGGCAGCACGGTGAAGCCCGCGATCGCGAAGCCGGCGAAGACCAGCAGCCCGAGCGCGGTGACCGCGAGGTAGCGGTCGATGACCGAGAGGCCGGCGGCGGCGATCGCGCCGAAGGTGACCAGGCCCGAGGCGGTGAGGGCGAGCAGGATCGCCGCGCGGCGGCGGGCGAAGGCCAGCGCGAGGGCGAGCCCGAGCAGCGCGCCGAGCAGGACCGGCCACTTCAGCGTGGACGTGAGCGAGTGCAGGGCGAAGCCCGGCGCCTCGGAGGCCGGCTTGGTGCGCTGGAGGTCGTTGGCCAGCGACGACGTGTGGCGCAGCGAGAAGAGCGCGTCGCCGGTGGCCAGCAGGTCGGTCAGCGACCAGAGGACGGGCGCGATCGCGGCGATCAGCGTCGTCTTCACGCTCGGCCGACACCACAGCCAATACGCACCGAGCAGGATCCACGCCTCGGGGCGCAGGAGGCCGGCGAGCGTGAGCAGGACCCAGACGGCGCCGCCGCGGCGCGGCTTCTCGGTCTCCAGCGCGGCGGCCCAGGCCACCATCGCCAGATACGGCACGTCGACGTAGCCGCGCGCGGCCAGGAACGGGTAGTCCAGGCGGCTGAGGACGAGTAAGCCGGCCACGGCGCCGACCCACGGCGTGAAGGCCGCCCGGCCCAGGCGGTAGACGCCGGCGACCAGCAGGCAGAAGGCAAAGACCGTGGCAACCAGCCAGACCCGCGGCGCCGCATCCCCCAGCGGCGCGAGCACCGCGCCGAACGCCACGGCCAGCGGATGCTCGGTCGGTGCGCGGTAGGCGTCGAAGGACGGCAGCGCCCCGTCCAGCAGCTCCCGCCCCCAGATCAGCGAGTAGGCCGAGTCGTAATTGGGATAGGTCGGGTACACCAGGTACCCGATGGCCGCCCCGACGCAGAGCAACGCGAAGCCCGAACGCGCCCACACGCGTTCCGGCACGGCGCGCAGCCGCGCGAACAGGCCGGGCTTCCCGCGCGGCGAGGTGAGCGTCGCGCTCTCCATACAGGTCGAGGTTCCAGTGGCCCGGGTTAGGAGGTGTTGCGTGCGACGACGAACGTCCCGAACCTCTGAGATACTGGGCCCGCGAGTGTACGGCACGCATCCCTCCCTTCGCGCGCCGTCCCCACCCCACTTCTCATGAAGCTCATCATCCAGATCCCCTGCCTCAACGAGGAAGAGACGCTGCCCGCGACGCTGGCAGACCTCCCCCGTGAGATCCCGGGCTTCGACGCGATCGAAGTGCTGGTCATCGACGACGGCTCGACTGACCGCACGATCGAGGTGGCGCGCGCCAACGGCGTGCACCACATCGTCAAGCTCACGAACAACAAGGGCCTGGCGGCCGCGTTCCAGGCAGGCCTCGACGCCTCCCTGAAGCTGGGCGCCGACGTGGTCGTCAACACCGACGCCGACAACCAGTACAGCGGCCACGACATCCACAAGCTGGTCGCGCCGATCCTCGCCGGCAGCGCCGACATGGTCGTCGGCGACCGCGAGACGGACTCGATCGAGCACTTCTCGCCGCTGAAGAAGCGGCTGCAGAAGGCCGGCTCGTGGGTCGTGCGCCAGGCGTCGGACACCGACGTGCCCGACACGACCTCGGGCTTTCGCGCCTACAACCGCGAGGCCGCGATCCAGATGGCGGTCGTCTCGAAGTACACCTACACGCTCGAGACGATCATCCAGGCCGGCAAGCTGCTGGTCGCCACCGACCACGTCGCGATCGGGACCAACCCGAAGACGCGCGAGTCACGCCTCTTCCCGTCGATGGGCTCTTACGTCCGGCGCAACGCCGTGGCGATCGCGCGCATCTACACGCAGTACGAGCCGCTGAAGGTCTTCTCCTACATGGCGACCTTCCTCTTCGTCCTCGCGCTGATCCCGTTCGTGCGGTTCGTCGTCGCCTACGTCGACGGCGAGGGCGCCGGGCACGTCCAGTCGCTGATCTTCGGCGCGGTGCTCTTCAACGCCGCGGTCGTGGTCGGAACGCTGGGCATCATCGGCGACCTGCTCTACAGCCAGCGCATCATGTCCCAGCGGATCTTCGAGCGCGTGCGCCGCATCGAGCTGCAGCTCAAGGTCCCGCCGTCCCATTACGAGCCCGGAGCGACCGAGACGGGCCAGCCCGCCACGACCGGCGCGCAGGCCGGCCGCACCGAGGAACGAGAGGCTCTCAAGCTATGACGCCCCCCACCGTCACCGTCGACCACGAAGGCACGGTCACCGGCAACACGTACGACAAGTACGGCTCGACCAACCCCGTCGTCAAGCGGCTCATGGCCCGCTTCGAGGGGACGCTGGAGGAGCTGTACGCCCAGGCGGCGCCGACCACGCTGCTCGACGTCGGCTGCGGCGAGGGCGTGCTGACCCACCAGTGGGCGCAGACGCCGGGCATGGAGCGGATCGTCGGGCTGGACCTCGACGACCCGCAGCTGCACGAGGCCTGGAAGGGCCGTCAGCATCCGTGCCTGCAGTACGTGGTCATGAAGGCCGAGAACCTGCCGTTCGCCGACAACGAGTTCGAGGTCGCCACGGCGATCGAGGTGCTCGAGCACGTCCCGGACCCCGAGCACACGGTCTCCGAGATGGCGCGCTGCGCGTCGAAGTGGCTGCTGGTCTCTGTGCCGCGCGAGCCGCTGTGGCGTGGGCTGAACATGGCCCGGGGCGCATATTGGAAGGACCTGGGCAACACGCCCGGTCACCTGAACCACTGGTCCAAGCGCAGCTTCATCTCGCTGCTGGGACGGCACGGGACCGTTGTCGAGGCGCGCTCGCCGTTCCCGTGGACGATGCTCCTCGTCCGCGTTGGGAGCTAGCGCGCAGGATCTGCCGGCGTCCGCCGAGGGCGACGCCGGCGCAACGGGCGGTGAGCGGTCCTTCGGGTCCGGCGCACGCCTGCTGAGCATCGGGATCGCGGCGACCGGGCTCTTCACGTTCGCCTACTTCTCGGTCGCCAGCCACGTGCTCGACGACGACGCCTACGGGCGGGTGTCGCTGCTGTGGTCGGTGCTGTTCGTGACGATGTCGGTGATCTACCGGCCGGTCGAGCAGCTGCTGTCGCGGACGATCGCCGACCGCCGTGCTCGCGGTCTCGAGGGAGGGCACCCGCTGCGGGTGCCGGCGACGATCCAGGCGTCGTTCGCCGCCGCGTTCCTGGTGGTCGCCTTCGCGCTGCACGGGCCGATCGAGGACGGGCTGTTCGACGGTGAGTCGGCGCTGTACTGGATCTTGATCGCCGCGACGGTGGCTTACGCGGCGTCGTACTTCGCCCGTGGGTACCTGGCAGGCCATCAGTGGTTCGGCCTGTATGGCGGGCTGGTGCTGTTCGAGTCGCTGTCGCGGTTCTGCTTCCCGGTCGCCGTGGCGGTGGGCCTGGCCAGCGGCGAGACCGCGGTCGCGCTGGGCATCGTGGCGGCGCCGCTGGCGTCGCTGCTCGTCATCCCCTGGGCGCTGCGACGCCACGAGGCGGCCGGGGCGGACGCGGCGCCGCGCGACCGTGGCGCGATGCGCGAGAGCGCGGGCTTTGCCGGATCTGTCGCGGCGATCCAGCTCGCCGAGCAGACGCTGCTCAACGCCGCGGTGCTGCTGGTGGCGGACTCCACGAAGGCGGGCGTCGTCTTCAGCGCGCTGCTGATCGCGCGCGCGCCGCTGCAGCTGTTCCAGGCCGTGCAGACGTCGCTGCTGCCGCACCTGGCGGGGCTCGAGGCGACCGAGGGCCACGAGGCGTTCGCGAAGGCGATCAGGATCACGATCCTGGCGATCGCGGGATTTGCGGGCGCGGTGGCGATCGGGCTCTTGGCGATCGGGCCGTTCGTGATGGACGTGCTGTTCCCGTCAGACACCGACTACGGCCGCGTGGGCCTGGCCGTGATCGCGCTCGGCATGGGGCTGCACCTGACCGCCGGCACGCTCAACCAAGCCGCGCTGGCACGGGGTCGCGCGCATCAGGCGGCGGCATGCTGGCTGGTGGCGGCGGTGACCTTCGTGGCGTGGATGGTGCTGCCGGTCGTCGACGACGAGCTCGTGCGGGCCGAGGTGGGCTACGCGGGGGCGGCGGGACTGCTGTGTGGCTTGTTGTACGTGCTGTACCGCCGCCCGGCGGCCGTCTTGTCGTAGGCGGGATACGCCCTCAGCGGGCTAGATGTGCCCCGCGCGGACGCGCGCGGCCATCTCCTTGGACTCCTCGCGGTAGACCTCACCGTCCTGGAGCTCGAGCACCGGCAGCTTGCTCTGGCCGCTGAGATCCTCCACGGACGGGCGCTTGCCCTTGCCGAAGCCGTGCTTGACGACCTCGTACTCGACGCCCTGCTCGTCGAGCGCCTTCTGCACCTTCCAGCAGGCGTCGAGCTCGGTGTGCAGGAACGTCCAGGAGCAGCGATGCAGCTTGACCTTGGCCATGCGCGGCAGCCTATCCGCTCCAGATTGTCCAGCGAATCAGTTGAGAAGGTACTCTCAGTGGCATGGAGCACCATCAGCTGGCCTGGTACATCGCGGGACCCGCGCTCGGCCTCTGCGTCATCGCCTGCCGCGTCCTCTTCAACGCCCGTCTCGGCGTCACCGGCGGCTTCTCGGAGCTCGTCGGCAAGCTGAGCCACGGCAGCGCGCGCTTCGACTGGCGCGGCTGGTTCGCGATCGGCGTCGCGCTCGGCGGGACCATCTTCGCCCTCGCGGCCGGCGGACCCGACTTCCACGGCTATGGCTGGATGACCGAGACCTTCAGCGGCAGCGGCCGGATCGCGATCCCCATCCTGTTGCTCGGCGCGGGTGTCCTGATCGGCTACGGGGCCAAGACCTCGGGTGGCTGCACGTCGGGCAACGGCTTGTCGGGCACATCGCTGCTCTCCCCCGCGAGCGTCGCGGCGACCGCCACGTTCTTCGGCACGGCGATCGGCGTCAGCTTCCTGATCGAGGCGGTGATCTAGATGAAGATCTTGGCCGGAGCCGCCATCGGCGTCGTCTTCGGGATCGTCATCAGCTGGAGCGGGATGGCCAGTCCTGAGGTCATCCGCCACGCGCTGCTCCTTGAGCAGTCCTACCTCTTTCTGATGTTCGCCTCGGCCGTCGCGACCGCCTCGCTCGGTCTTGCCCTGCTGCGCCGCCGTGAGTGCGCCGCGCTCCTCACCGGCGAGCGACTGTCCTACGGGCGCGACGCGGTCCAGCGCCGCCACATCGTCGGCAGCCTCCTGTTCGGCGTCGGCTGGGCCATCTCCGACGCCTGCCCCGCCCCCATCGCCGCCCAGATCGGCCAGGGCGTCCCGTGGGCGGTCTTCACGCTGACCGGCGTGGCCGCCGGCGTCTGGCTCTTCCTGCGTCGCGGGGCGACCGAGACCGAGCCTGCAGCCGACGTGCCCCACACGACCGACGGGGTCCTCGTAGGCTCCTGACCATGAGCCCCACCGCGCAGGTCGTCGTCGCCGCCACCGTCCAGGTCAAGCCCGAGTCCCAGGACGAGGCGCTGGCCGCCATCACCACCGCCGTCGAGGCGACCCACGGTGAGGACGGCTGCATCGCCTACGCGCTGCACCGCGACCGTGACGAGCCGACGCGCTTCGTGATCATCGAGAAGTGGGCCACGCCCGAGGCACTGACCGACCACGGCACGACACCGCACCTCCAGGCGCTCTTCGGCGCCTTGGGCCCGCTGTTGGCCGGACCGCCGACCATCACCTACACCACGCCGGTGCCGGTCGGCGACGCGACCAAGGGCGTGTTGTAGGCCACGCTCGTCGAGCGGGCGATCGGCCTCTTCATCGGGGCACGCTAAAGCACCTGCGAGACGATCAAGTACACCAGGAACGTCGCGCCGAGCGCCCGGCGAAACCAGTTCACGCCCTGCGCCAGCTCCAAGATCGCCCAGATCGCGAGGCCTGCGGTCGCGACGATGCGCGCACCGTCGTGAACCGCCCCGTCGTCGGTCACCGCTGCCACGACGCCACCGCCCAGCCCCACCCACAGCGGGGCGTTCGGGAGCTGCACGAGGACGAAGCGCGACGGCCAGCCCCGCTGCCCGCGGCGATAGATCTCACGAAGGGCCGGCACGGCGCCCAACAGTACGGGCCCGGGCACGGGGGCCGGGGCGGCGAGTTCGGCTCGCCGCCCCGGAGCTTGCGCGCGCTGTCGGTTGCGGGCCTACTCGTAGGCCAGCGACTCGAGCACGTCGAGGCGGGAGGCGCGGCGGGCCGGGAGGATCGCCGCGAAGACGCCGGCGATGGCCGTGGCGATCAGCAGCGCGATCAGCGTGATGATCGGGATCGACAACTGGAAGTCGTCGATCGCCCGCGTCACGAGGATCGACAAGACGATGCCGAGCACCAGCCCGATCACCGCGCCGATCTGGGCCGTGATGATCGCCTCGTAGCGGATCATCCGCCGGACCTGGCGGCGCGACATGCCGATCGCCCGCAGCAGGCCGATCTCGCGCGTCCGCTCGGCGATCGAGAGCACCAGCGTGTTCACGATCCCGAACAGCGACACGATGATCGCCATCGCCAGCAGCGCGTAGATCAGGAACAGCACCTGGTCGATCTGCTTGGCCTGCGAGTCGATGAACTCGGCGTTGGTTTGAGCCTCGGCCTCGGGGTAACGCTGATCGAGAAGGTTGTCGATCTCGGTCTTGACGACGTTGTCGGACTTGGACCCGTCGTAGCCGACGAGCACGAAGCCGTCCTTGCGGAACCCGAAGTCCTTCTCCAACACGCTGTTGGCCACCGTCAGGTTCCCGGTCAGCCCGCCCTTGTCATAGGAGATGCCGATGACCTTCAACTTGAGCGCCGGCATCAGGCTCGTCTTCAGCGTCAGCGTGTCGCCGACCTTGGTGCCGTTGTCCTCGGCGTACTTCTTGCCGACGATCACGGTGCCCGGACCGAGCTGCTGGAGCGTCGCGTCGCTGCCCTGCTTCCAGCCCTGGTGGTAGAGGTCGGCGAACGTCGCCTGATCGATGCCGGTGACGCCCTGCTTCTTGCCGTCGATCTTGGCCTGGCCGAAGCGCACGGACGCGACGTCCTTGACGCCCGGCAGCTTGGCGACCGACTTGGCCGCCTGCGGCGTGAACGAGCTGAAGCCGTCGGTGTTCTGGATGACGGCTTGGGCCTTGGAGCCGTTGGTCACCGCGTCGCGGAACGTCGACTTCGCGCTGCCCGCGAAGACCGACGCGAAGGTCACCAGCGCGACACCGATCATCAGCGCCGCCGCCGTCACCGCCGTGCGGCCGGGCTGGCGCACCGTGTTCTCGCGGGCGATGCGGCCGGTGACGCCGCGGAACCACTGGAACGGCGCGCCGACGAAGTCGGCGATCGGGCCGACCAGACGCGGGCTCAGGAACGCGACGCCCAGGAACGTCAGGACCGCGCCGAGGCCCACGAGCGACAGCGCCGCGTTGGGCTTGAGCGAGAGGAACAGCCCCAGCGCCATGACGGCCAGACCGCCGAAGGTGACCGTGAGCGCCAACGGCGTCGCCCAGCGGGAGCGCTTGCGCTCGCTGCTGAGACCCTCGCGCAGGGCGGCCAGCGGCGGGACGCGCGTCGCCCGGATCGCCGGGGCGATCGTCGAGATCAGCGTCACGACCGTGCCGACGACCATCGAGACGACGATCGTGCGCGTCCCGATGACGGTGCCGGTCGACGGGAGGTCGGCGCCGAAGGCCTTGAACAAGGCCTTGAGCCCACCGGCGACCAGGATCCCGAGCGCGAGTCCGACCGCCGAGCCGACCAGGCCGATCGTCAGCCCCTCGGCCAGCACCGAGCGCATGACCTGCTTGCGCTTGGCGCCGAGCACGCGCAGCAGCGCGAACTCGCGGGTGCGCTGGGCGACCGTGATCGAGAAGGTGTTGAAGATCAGGAACGCGCCGACGAAGAGCGAGATCCCGGCGAAGGCCAGCAGGATCGTCCGCAGGCCGTTGAGGAAGTCGTCGTGGATGTCCTTGGTCTGCTTCTCGGCCTGCTGCTGGCCGGTCCGGACCTCGACGCCTCGGGGTGCCACCGCGGCGATCCGGGCCCGCAGCTGCTCGGGCGTGACGCCCGGCTTGCCGGCGACCTCGATCTCGTCATAAGCGTCGCCGTGCCCGGTCATGCGCTGGGCCTCGGGGAGCGTCAGGACCGCGATCACGCCGCCGCCGAAGGAGTCGACGCCGGAGATCTTCACGATGCCCGAGATCGTGTAGAGCTTCTTGGGCGCCTCGTCGGCGATCTCGAGCTTGTCGCCGACCTTGAAGCCGTTGGTGTCAGCCGTGCCCTTGGGGATCGCGACCTCATCAGCCGTCTGCGGGAGGTGGCCGACGGTCGGTGCGAAGGACTCGAAGCGCTGGATGTCGTGCGCTCCCGCAATGGCATTGAAGCCCTTGCCCTTCAGCTTGGAGCCATCTTCCTTGCGGAACGAGCCGCCGGCGCTGAAGACCGAGCCCTCGGCCTGGGCGACGCCGTCGACCTGCTGGACCTTCTGCAGGACCGAGCCCGGAATCGGTGGCGGATCCTCATCGCCCGAAAGGTCGTTGTTGGGGGACAACGCCACGTCCGTGCCCTTGTTGGACTGGACGAAGATATTGTCAAACGACTTGTTGATGGTGTCGGTGAAGATGTAGGTGCCGGCGATCAGGGTGACACCGAGCGCGACGGCGAAGGCCGTCAGGGCGAGGCGGACCTTGCGGGCGAGCAGGCCACGGATGGCGATCTTGCGCATGAGTTGGGGAGAGCTTCGGAGGAGGAGAGGGGTCGCTAGACCGACGCGGGGGCGGCGGTCCGGGTGGTGGCGCGGTCCTCGACGATCTGGCCGTCGCGCAAGACGAGCAGGCGGTCCGCGTAGGCGGCGGCATCCTCGTCGTGGGTGACCATGATGATCGTCTGGCCGAACTCGTCGACCGAGCGGCGCAGCAGCTGCAGGATCTCGGTCGAGGCGGTGGAGTCGAGGTTGCCGGTGGGCTCGTCGGCGAAGACGACCGCCGGGCGGCTGGCAAGCGCGCGCACGACGGCGACACGCTGCTGCTGGCCACCGGAGAGCTCGCTCGGGCGATGGGTGATGCGATCGCGCAGGCCCACGAGGTCGATCAGCTGATCGACCCAGGCGGTGTCGGGCTCGCGGCCGGCGATCGACATCGGCAGCACGATGTTCTCCCGCGCGTCGAGGACCGGCAGCAGGTTGAAGGCCTGGAAGATGAAGCCGACGCGATCGCGACGCAGCTGGGTCAGCGCGTCGTCGTTGAGCGTCGTGAGGTCGACGCCGTCGAGCACTGCCGTGCCCGAGGTCGGACGGTCCAGTCCGGCGAGGAGGTGCATCAAGGTCGACTTGCCGGAGCCCGACGGGCCCATGATGGCCGTGAAGGCCCCGGCGGGGAAATCGACGCTGACGCCGTCCAGCGCCGTGACGGCGGCGCCGCCCTCGCCGTAGACACGGCGCAGATCCTGGGCAGAGACGATGGAGGTCATGGACAGAACCCTCCCAGAGCCACCAATTGCAGGGGGTACGGCTATCCCCCGCTTACCCCCTAAGGGTTGTCATGCGAACCCTATGACTGCAGGTACGCCAGCACCGCCAGCACGCGGCGGTGATCGACCACCGTGGGCGGCAGCGTGAGCTTGGTGAAGATGCTCGTGACGTGCTTCTCGACCGCGCGCTCGGTGACGACCAGCGCCTCGGCGATCGCGTGGTTGGAGCGGCCCTCGGCCATCAGCCCGAGCACCTCGCGCTCGCGTGGCGAGAGCGCCTCCAGCGGATCCTCACGGCGACGGCGGCCGAGCAGGCGCGACACGACCTCGGGGTCCAGGGCGCTGCCGCCCTCCCCCACGCGCCGAACGGCCTCGGTGAAGCGATCCACGTCGCTGACGCGGTCCTTGAGCAGGTAGCCGATGCCGGCGGCGTCGTCGGAGAGCAGCTCCAGCGCGGAGGTTTCCTCCACGTAGGCGCTCAGCACGAGCACGCCGGTCTCCGGGAAGCGCTCACGGATCTCCAGCGCGGCCTTGAGCCCCTCGTCGGTGTGCGTCGGCGGCATGCGGACGTCCACGATCGCCACGTCGGGCTTGTGCGCACCGACCTTGCGCAGCAGGTCCTCGGCGTCGCCCGACTGGGCCACGACGTCGAAGTCCTTGCCCTCGAGCAGCGCCGCGAGCCCCTCGCGGAGCAGCACGGAGTCATCAGCCAGCACTACGCGCACGGGATCCTCGCCCTCACAGTTGTCCCGACACCCGGCGGGGAGTCGACCTCAAGCCTTCCGTCGAGGGCGGCCAGGCGGTCGGCGAGGCCGCGCAGGCCTGAGCCTGCGGACGGGTCCGCGCCACCGATGCCGTTGTCCTCGATCTCCACCACTGCATAGCCATTCTCTCGAAGTACGCGGACACTCGCATACTCGGCGTCGGCGTACTTGGCCATGTTGGTCAACGACTCGGCCACCACGAAGTACGCAACGGCCTCCACCGGCATCGGCATCCGGCCCTCGGGCACCTCGTCGACCTCGACCGGGACGGGCGCGCGGGACGCCAGCGCCTCCAGCGCCGGGGCCAGGCCGCGGTCGGTCAGGATCGCCGGGTGGATGCCGCGCGCCAGCTCGCGCAGCTCCTCCAGCGCGGAGGCCAGCTCGGTGCGCGCGCCGTCGAGAATGCGCTCGGCGACATCGGGGTCGTCGCGCAGCTTGGTCTTGGCCAGGCCGAGCTGCAGCGACAGCGCGACGAGCCGCTGCTGGGCGCCGTCGTGGAGGTTGCGCTCCAGCGCGCGGCGCTCGGCCATGCCGACCTCGATGACCTTGGCCCGCGAGACCTGCAGCTCGGCGACGCGCGCCTTGAGCTCGGCCTCCAGGCGCTCGTTCTCCAGCGCCAGCGCCGCGGCGGCGCCCGCCGCGCGGACGAGCCCCGGCTCGTCGAGCAGCGCCGCGTCGTGGACGATCGCCGCGACCGGCACCGACTCGCGCTCGATCTCGGTGACCGCGCGCGAGCGCGACGTCGCAGGCGGCAGGTCGACGGGCTGACCGTGGGCGTCGACGTAGCGCTCCGAGCCGCGCGACCAGAAGGCCAGCGCCAGCGAGCGGTCCCCGAGCGCGTCCGACAGCGCGTCGCGCAGCGACTCGCCCTCGACGCCCTGGGCGTTGAGGCGCTCGACGAGGTCCCCGACCGCACCCGCGCGGCTGTAGCGCGTGCGCAGCAGCCCGATGACGAAGGCCCACGGCAACGCGGAGAAGACGATCAGCGACGCCACGCTCGGGCCCGCGACGGTCAGGTTCGAGGCGTCAATGAGGTGCTCGAGGCTCGCGACGGCGAGCGTGCACATCAGCGCCACGCCGGTCCACAGCACCGGCGCCATCGCGCGCCGCTGCGGCGGCGTGGCGACCTTGCGCTTCTGGAACAGGAGCACGGCCATCCAGAAGATCAGCGCGACGGCGACCAGCTGCGCCACGGTCGCGAAGACCTGCGCGCTGTCGGGGTTGTCGATGATCCCCCACGCGTTGGCCGGCGCGTGGTCGGTGCCCGAGATGTCGCCGTTGAGGAAGAAGTACGGCAGCTGGACGAGCAGCGCGTCGAGGTAGCCGATGACGATCAGCGTCCGCGCCGCCGTCGTCTCCAGCCGCCCAGACGGGAACGCGAGCAGCATGTGCCCGACCAGGACGAGATAGAGCGGGGCGAGATACACGCCCAGCGTGTAGACCCAGGGGTCGTTGGCCTCGGTCAGCGCCGAGAGGAACCAGGCGAAGCCGACGCCGGTCATCAGCGCGCCGAAGCGGTTGTGCGGGCGGCGCAGCCAGGCGAACACGCCGGTGCCGCAGAAGCTCAGGCCGATGAACGGGCCGAGCGTCGCCGCCAGCTCAGGCGCGCTCTCGTGGTCGCTGGAGACCACCAGCGCCACCATCACCGCGGCCATGGCGACCGAGGCTGCGAACAGCGCGATCAGCGCGGCTCGCAATGAGCTCATCGGATCAGTTCGGTGAGCGCCGCGCCGGAGAGCTCGCCCTTCGGGATGAACCCGCGGGCACCACTGCGGTGCACCAGCGGCCCGAAGTCCGAGCTGTCACGGCTGGAGGTCAGCACCACGGCGGGTGCCCCGAGCACGCTGGTGATGCGCGCCGCGACGTCGAAGCCGTCGAGGTCCGGGAGGTTGACGTCCAGCAGCACCAGATCGGGATGCAGCTCCCCCGCAGCAGCGATCGCGCTCAGACCGTCGGGAGCCTCCCCGATCACGTCGAACCCCTCGCTCTCCAACAGGAGGCGAGCGGTCGACCGGAAGGTCGGGTGATCGTCGACGATGAGGACCTTCGTGCTCACGGGCTTGCTCACAATGATCGGCCCTGTGCAGGGCCGAGTATCTACGGCTGGCTACACCCCGCCGCGGCGGCGATGTCGCGGTAGGCCTGGGCCGGGTCGGGCGCCCCGAACAGAGCGCTCCCGGCGACGAACAGCGTGGCGCCCGCGGCGGCTGCCGCACCGGCGGTGGTGACGTCGATGCCCCCGTCGACCTCCAGCTCGACGCCGTCGGCGAGCATGCTGCGCAGTCGAGCGATCTTGTCCGGTGAGGAGCCGATGAACCGCTGGCCGCCCCACCCGGGGTTGACGGTCATGCAGAGCGCGAGGTCGACGTCGATCTCCTCGAAGATCTGCAGCGGCGTCGACGGGCAGACCGCGACGCCCGCGGTGCAGCCCAGCTCGCGGATCTGCTGGACGACGTAGTTGACGTGCGGCGTCGCCTCGGCGTGGATGGTGATGTTGTGCGCGCCGGCCTTGGCGAAGTCGGCGACGTGGCGCTCGGGCGCCTCGATCATCAGGTGGACGTCGTACTCGACGCCCTCGAGGCCGAGGTCGACCAGCGCGCTCAGGACCTGCGGGCCCATCGACAGCGGCGGGACGAAGTGGCCGTCCATGATGTCGACGTGGATGACGGTCGCGCCGGCGTCCACGACCTCGGCGACCTGGGCCCCGAGGCGGGCGAAGTCGGCCGCGAGGATGCTCGGGGCAATGCGGCGTGGACGGGGCGTGCTCATGGGTCGGTCGGCAGCCTACGCCGCTAGACCTCGATGAGCATCGACCCGCCACAGTGATTGCAGACGGTCGTGGCAGTCGAGGACATCCGGACGATGGTTCCGTGCTCGCCGCAGTCGGGGCAGACGGAGCGCAGCTCGTAGCGATGCAGGCAGTACACGCAGCGGTAGCGGCCGGCGAGTGTGGTCGGCCGCAGCCACGGCTCCCCGCATCCGGGGCATTTCAGCCCTAACTGCGGCTCACTCATGCCGTTTCATGCTCACCCGCAGCGAGTTCTTTAGCTGCCATCGTCGACGGCAATATAGAAGCCGTCGGTCCGGTCGCGATGCGGCAAGGTGCGAACGACCTCGCCCGCGACGATCTCCTCACGCGGCGACAAGGTGCAGGTCGAGTAGACGAGACGGCCTCCAGGAGCCAGCGCGCCGCGGGCCGCGGCGACGATCGCCTCCTGCTCGACGCGCAGCGCCTCGATCGACTCCGGCGTCACGCGCCAGCGCAGGTCCGGATGCGTGCGCAGGGTGCCGAGGCCGCTGCACGGCGGGTCCACCAGGACGCGGTCGAAGCGGCCGCCGAGCGCCTCGGGCGTGATCTCCTTGGCGTCGGCGACCTGGACGCGCACGCTGGTGGCGTGCAGCCGCTGGGCCTGGGCGACCAGCGCCTGAGCGCGCCGCGGGTGGCGCTCGACGGCGACGATCTCGCCCGCGTCGCCCATCAGGGCGGCCAGGTGCGTGGTCTTGCCGCCGGGGGCGGCGCAGAGGTCCAGGATCCGCTCGCCGGGCTGCGGGTCCACCGCCCGAGCGACGCGCTGCGAGGCGCGTGACTGCGGCGTGATCGCCCCGGCGACATACAGCGGATGGGCGAGCACGTCGAGCGGGCCGTCGACGACGAGCGCGTCACCCTCACGGCGACCTTCGAGCTCGACCTCGACGCCGGCCAGCGGGTTGATGCGCAGCGCCAGCTCGGCCGGCTCGTTGTCGGCGGCCAGGAGCGCGCGGGTTTCCTCAGCACCGAGCCAGTCCCACCACAGCCGCGTGAGCCATTCGGGGTGCGAGTGATGGATCGCGGCGCCCTCTGGGGTGTCGTCGGCGGGAAGCTGCACGCCTTCGCGCTGGACCTTGCGCAGGACCGCGTTGACGAGCTTGGCGCCCGGGCTCGGCTTGGCCAGCTCGACGGACTCGGCGACCGCGGCGTGGGCCGGGACGTCGGTGTAGAGCAATTGGTAGAGGCCGAGCAGCAGCGCCGCGCGCACCTGCGGCTCCAGCCGGCGGTCGACGTGCCGGGCGATGATCCAGTCGAGCGTCGCCCGCCGCTGAACGGTGCCGAAGACGAGCCGCTTGGCGAGGGCGCGGTCACGCGGGTCGAGGTCGCGGGCGTCGCCGTGCAGTGCGCGATCGGCGTATGCCCCCTGCTCCTCGACGCGCCGCAGGACGGTCAGCGCGGTGCGACGGGCGGGGCTGGCTGGCACCACTCCTAGACTAGGAGAATCCCGGCCGACCGCGATGTCCGATGACGATCGCCCATCAAAGGACCGGAGGATGGCCGCGGAGGTACTCCGCGTAGGTCATCGGCCGGCCGCCCGCGGGCTGGACGGTGACCAGCTCCAATGTGCCGTCGAGGCTGATACTGGCCTCCTGGACGCCGAGGAAGTCGCCCGACGCAAGCGCGATGCGCGCACCGATGTGTGGGTGCAGCGCCCGGACGATCCGGACGTTCTCCTCCGGCGGGCGGGCGAGGTCCAGCGTGCGGTCCTCAGCGGTCAGCTTCTCGGCGTAGGTGATGCCGTCCTCGGGCTGGGGCGTCGGCTGCGGCCGCGTCTCCAGAACCTCGCGCAGCAGCGCGACCGACACGTCCTGGAGTCGTGCCGAGAGCGAGGCGTGGTCGTCGGTCGGCAGGATCGGCTCGGTCTGCTGGGCGTAGACGGGCCCGGCGTCGAGCTCGGCGACCAGGCGCATGATCGAGACGCCGGTCTGCGCGTCGCCGGCCATCATCGCCCGCTCGACGGGCGCCGCGCCGCGCCAGCGTGGCAGCAGCGACGGGTGCACGTTCAAGATGTCGTGGTCGGTCAGCAGCGGCGCCTTGACCAGCGCCCCGAACGCGCACAGGATCACCGCGTCCGGGTTCATGGCCGCGACCCGCGCGCTCGTCTCCTCGTCGTTGACCGAGGCCGGCTGGATCGTCTCGATGCCCAGCTCACGGGCCGCGACGGCGACCGGCGGCGGACCGATCTTGCGGCCCCGCCCCTGCTTGGCGTCAGGCCGGGTGATGACCAGCGTCGGCCTGTGCGGACCTTCGGCGAGGTCGTGCAGCACGCCGGCGGCGAAGTCGGACGTGCCGAGGTAGACGACTCCCACTAGGCGGCGTCCGGCCCACTCGTCATTACGCCGCGTCGTCTTCTTCTGCTGCCTCGAGGGCGGCGCGCAGGGCGCGCATGCCCTCTTTGCGCTGGTCGCGCGAGGTGCGGTCGAGGATCAGCACACCGTCGAGATGATCCATCTCGTGCTGGATGACCCGCGCCTCCAGTCCGGAGGCCTCGACCAGGATCTGCTCGCCCTGCTCGTCTTGTGCCTTAACCCGCACATGGACAGGGCGCTCGACCTCGACGTGGACGGCGGGCAGGCTCAGGCAGCCCTCCTCGGCGTACTCCTTGTCCTTGGAGGACCACTCGATCTCGGGGTTGACCAGCGCGTTGACCGGGCTGTCGGACTCAACGCGATAGACGAGGACGCGGTGCAGGATGCCGACCTGGGTGGCCGCGAGGCCGATGCCGTAGGCGTCGTGCATCAGGACGCCCATGCGCGCGATCTCGTCACGCAGCTCGTCGTCGAAGCGGTCCACCGCGCGCGCCTTGGAGCGCAGCACGGGGTCACCGAACTTGCGCACGTGCTCGAGCGCCGCGCGGCGGCGCGCCGCGGTCTCGGGATCGAGGGTGGTCTCAGGCTCCGGGGCCTCTTCGAGCTCTTCGTGGTGCTGGGCCACGGCCTGGATGCTAGCCGGGCGCCGCGCCGCGACGCCGCGTCGCTACTGCGGGTCGACGTCGACCGAGAAGGCGACGGCCTTGTGGGCCTTGGCGCCGCTGACCTCGCGGACGGCGGCGTCGACCTGATCGATCGTGGAGCGGCGCTCGGCCGCCTTGACGACGACCTGGCTGCGCTCCTTGCCGCGCAGCTTGAAGAGCGGCGCGGGGCCCAGCGATCCGGGCAGGCGCGCCTGGATCTCGGTCGCGGCCAGCTGGGCGGCGCCGACGACCTCGGAGGCGCAGACGATCCGGATCAGCGTCGAGAACGGCGGGTAGCGCAAGAAGCGCCGACGCTCCAGCTCCTCGGCCAAGAAGCCGTCGCTGTCGTGGGTCGCGGCATGAACGATGGCGCTCGCGGTCGGGTCGATCGTCTGCACGATCACGCGGCCTTGGCCGCCACGGCCCGCCCGGCCCGCCAGCTGCGTGACGAGCGCGAAGGTCCGCTCTTCCGCGCGGAAGTCCGGGAAGCGCAGGGTGGAGTCGGCGTCGAGCACGACGCCAAGGTCGACGTCGGGGAAGTCGTGGCCCTTGGCCACCACCTGCGTGCCGACGAGGATCGCGCGCTCGGCGCGCTCGAACGCGCTCAGCACGGCGCCCGCGTCGCGGATGTCGGCATCCAGCCGCAGGACCGGCTTGCCCAGCGACGCGAGGTCGTGCTCCAGGCGCTCGGTGCCCGTGCCGTGGCGGGCGATCGACACCGAGCCGCAGTCCGGGCAGGTGCTCGGGATGCGCTCGCGATGGCCGCAGTGGTGGCAGGCGACGGCGCCCTGGTCACGGTGCAGGATCAGCGCGACGTCGCAGTCCGGGCACTCCCACACGCGCCCGCAGGAGCGACAGGTGAGGAAGTTCGACCAGCCACGGCGGTTGAGCAGCACGATCGCCTTGCGCGCGTCGATCAGCGCCTCGTGGGTGCGCGGGTGCACGGCGCCGGCGGCGGCCTTGAGGTCGACGATCTCCACGGGCGGCAGCGGCGATCCGTCGACGCGCCGTGGCAGCCGGATGCGCTGCAGCGCGTGGACCGACTCGGGCCGCGGCGTCGCGCTGCCGCAGACCAGCACCGCACCGTGCTGACCGGCACGGCGCTCGGCGACCAGCCGCGCGTCGTAGCGCGGGTCGCCCTCGTTCTTGTAGGAGCCGTCGTGCTCCTCGTCGACAACGACGAGCCCGAGGTGGGCGATCGGCGCGAAGACCGCGCTGCGCGGCCCGACGCAGACGCGCGCCTCCCCACTCCGCAGGCGGCGCCACTCGTCGTAGCGCTCCCCCGCCCCGAGCTTGGAGTGCAAGACCGCGACCGTGTCGCCGAAGCGCGTCACGAAGCGGTCGATCATCTGCGGCGTCAGCCCGATCTCGGGGACGAGGATCAGCACGCCGCGCCCCTGGGCCAGCGTCTCGGCGGCGGCGCGCAGGTAGACCTCGGTCTTGCCCGAGCCGGTGACGCCGTGCAGGAGCAGCTTCGCGGGCGGTTCCGCGCCGATCTCCGCCAGGACGGCGTCCAGCGCCGCCTGCTGGTCGGGCGTGAGCGCCGGCGCGGGCTTGCGCGCCCCGACCGCATGATGCTGGGGCGCGCGCCGGCGCCCGCGCGGGCCGATCGCCACCAGCCCGCGGGCCTCCAGGCGCCGCAGCGACCCGAGGTCGGTGCCCGCGAAGCGCGGCAGCTGCTGGAGGAGCCCGAGCTGCTTGCCGGTCAGGCGCACCGCCGTCCCGCCCGGCGACTGGTCGGAGCCCAGCAGGACCGCCTCCCCCTCGTCGGTGCGCTGCGCCCAGAGCTGGACCTTCTCGCGCGTCCCGCGCGGCGGCAGCATCAGCGACAGCGCCCGCGCAGGTGTCGAGGCGTACTCGTGCCCCAGCCAGAGTCCGAGATCGACCAGATCGGCCGGCAGCGCGTCGGGCAGCACGCGCAGCGGCGCGACGACCTTGTGCTCGGACTCCTCGGCCAAGCCGGTGACCACCGCGGTCAGCCGCTGGCGCCCGAACGGCACCTCCAACAGCGAGCCGACGTCGACGCCGTCGGGCCGCAGGTAGTCGAACGGCCCGCGCAGCGCACGGGCCGTCGTCAGCGGCTCGACTTGGACGATGGGTGCGGACACGAGGCCCGACGAGGATAGGCTGAGCAGACCATGGACCTGCATCCCGGGGAAGAGATCGTCTTCGAAGGCCATCCGTCGTGGCGCGGCGTGCTGAGCTTCTACCTCAAGGGGCTGGCGATCGCGCTCGCGCTCGGCGCGATCCTGCTGTTCGCCGTCTCGACCGGCATCGGCATCCTCGCCTTCGCGATCGTCATGGCGCTGGTGATCGTCGTCGGGCTGATCAAGCGCATGTCCACGCGCTACGTCATCAGCACCGAGCGGCTCAACATCCGCACGGGGATCCTGGCCAAGCGCGTCCAGCAGACCAGCATCAACCGCGTGCAGAACGTCAACACCGAGCAGACGTTCGTCGACCGCCTCCTGCGCGTCGGCGCCGTCGACTTCGACACCGCGGGCACCGACGACTCGGACTTCACCTTCCGCGGCGTGGCAAACCCGGACCGGATCGTCGCGGCCGTGGATCGCGCTCAGCGCATCGAGCGCACGGTCGCCGCCGAGCGCGGAAGCCTGCAGCAGCCGCCCGGCGAGCTATAGGCCCTGGGCCACCCGTCGGCGCCGAGCAAGCGCACCGGCCGCGCCGTTGGCCGCGAGCGCCGCGAAGCCGGCTCCCGTGAGCACCCATCCGAGCACGACCGGCCAAGGATGAGCGGCGCTCAGCTCGATCCGAGCGGCCCCCGGCCGGGCGTCGCCGGCGACCTGCAGGACCAGCGCGCCGGACGGCTCGTGGGCGACGAACTGGGCACCTCGGAGCCGCACGAGCTGCGGCATGGTGAAGATGTTGGTTCGCAGGTACTGGCCGGGCTGGGCGTCGACGTTCACCTCGGCCCGATCTCCGCGCTCGGCGGTCACGGGGAAGCGCACGAACTTGACCGCGGGCCCGACGGTGACGGCCGGCAGCGCGGTGGTCGTGTAGTCCGGCGCCGACGGCTCCCCGGTGCCCGTGTGGTACGGCGCGGACGTCTTCCAGATCGGCCGCGGCGAGGGCGGGCGCTGACGCAACTGCGTCGCCGCCTGCACCACCGAGACGGCCGCGACCGCGACCAGCGCCCAGGTCAGCAGCCGCCGACGGTCCGAGGCGCGCACCGCGAGCGCGAGCGCACACACGACGGCGCCGGCGAAGCCGAGCTCGATGTAGCCGTCGAGGCGGTACGAGAACTGCAACAGGTTGTACGGCGACGGCACCCCCCACAGCAGCGAGAAGTTCGTCATCAGCACCAGCAGCGCCGCCATGGCGACGAGCAGGATCAGCACGATCCGGTACCACGACGTCGTCCACGCCGATCGCAGGACGACCAGACCCGCGACCAGCCAGACGAGCCCGAGCACCGGGAGCTGAAGCGCGAGGTGCGGGACATGCGGCGATGCGCTGATGCGGGTCACGGAGACCAGACGCCCGAAGGAGACGACCGGCATGGCGAGCTGCAGCTGGGCCTTCGCGTACGGGATGGCATCGGCCAGCCGGGTGTCGGCCTGATAGGCGATGTCGGGCAGGAGGAACCAGGCGTTGACGAGCACCGCCGGCACGGCGATGCGCGCGACACGCCAAAGCCCGGCCCGCGTCAGCGTCCGGCGCGCGGCGGGCACAGCGGCGAACACGACCCCGAGGACGATCGCGAGGACCGTCGTCCCCCACAGCAGCGTGAGGTTGTGGCTGCCGAGGAAGAAGATGACGCTGACCGCCAACGCGGCCGCCGGCGCAAGACGCAGACGGTCGGCGCGCAGGATCGACCAGGTCGAGGCCAGCAGCAGCGGGATCATCGAGAGCGCCACGAACTCGGGGTAGCCGCCGGTCGCGTAGGGCAATGCCAGGTAGTACGACGAGGTGATGAACAGCACGGCCGGCGCGTGGGCGAGCCACGTGTCGAGCCCGGCCTGACGCCCCAGCCAGTACCAGCCGCCGTAGCCCGCCGCGAAGGCCAGCACGAACCCGAGGATCATGGCCGTCGCGGGCGACCCGACGAGCAGCGAGAGCGCGCCGGAGAACCAGTACAGCGTGCCGCCGTAGAACGCGTAGTGGGGCACGAACACGCTCGGCGTGTCGTAGGAGAACAGCGACGGGATGCCGTGGTTGGCCTCCATCGAGCCCGCCTGGTGCCAGATGTACCAGACGTGCGGGTACCAGTCCCAGCCGATGAACGTGCGGCCCCAGACCATCGGCCGCACGAGCAGCGCGATGAGCAGCACCGGCAGCAACGGGCCGAGCAGCCGCGTGTGCGCCATCCTCACCCGGCCGACGACAGACGCCGGCCGCAGACCTGCCGTGTTGCCCATGATGCTGGGCATCATGGTCGGACGTGATCGCCACGTGAAGACGGAGCGCTGCCAAGGCGGCAGGCCCCGCGCGGGCGCTCGGCCCTTAACGCCGAAGGGCGGCCCGAAGGCCGCCCCACGCCGGGCAGGTGCTGTGAGTCGGGCGCTAGGCCGTGGCCGGCACGGCGAGGCCGGCGGCCTCGGCGAGGGCGGCGGCCTTGTCGGTGCGCTCCCAGGTGAAGTCGGCGTCGTCGCGGCCGAAGTGGCCGTAGGCGGCGGTCTTCTGGTAGATCGGGCGGTGCAGGTCCAGCGCCTCGCGGAAGGCGCCGGGACGCAGGTCGAAGAACTCGCTGACGAGCTCGGCGATCTTGCCGCGACCGATCTTCTCGGTGCCGAACGTCTCGACCATCACGCTGACCGGGTGCGCGACGCCGATGGCGTAGGCGACCTGGACCTCGGCGCGGTCGGCGATGCCGGCGGCCACCAGGTTCTTGGCGACCCAGCGCGCCGCGTAGGCGGCCGAGCGGTCGACCTTCGACGGGTCCTTGCCGCTGAACGCGCCACCGCCGTGGCGGGCGAAGCCGCCGTAGGTGTCGACGATGATCTTGCGGCCGGTCAGGCCCGCGTCGCCGACGGGGCCGCCGATGACGAAGCGCCCGGTCGGGTTGACCAGGAACTCCTTGCGCAGCTGGTCGGCATCGTAGAGGTCGGCCGGCAGGACCGGCAGGACGACGCTCTCCCAGAGATCGTCGGTGATCTGCTGGCGCGTCGCGCGCTCGGCGTGCTGGGTGGAGATCAGCAGCTTCTCGATCGCGACCGGCTTGCCGTCGACGTAGCGGACCGAGACCTGGGTCTTGCCGTCGGGGCGCAGGTAGTCCAGCGTGCCGTCCTTGCGGACCGCGGCCAGGCGCTCGGCCAGCTGGTGGGCGAACGTGATCGGGGCCGGCATCAGGTTGGCCGTCTCGTTGGAGGCGTAGCCGAACATCATCCCCTGGTCGCCGGCGCCGGCGACGTCAAGAGCGTCCGTGGAGCCGTCGGAACGGGCCTCGTCGGCCTTGTCGACGCCCTGGGCGATGTCGGCCGACTGCTTGTCGATCGCGTTGAGAACCGCGGCGCTGTCGGCGCTGAAGCCGAGGTCGGCGTCGACGTAGCCGATCTTGCGGATCGTCTCGCGAGCGACTTCCTGGATGTCGACGTAGGTGTCGGTGGTGATCTCACCGGAGACGACGACCAGGCCGGTGTTGACCAGCGTCTCGCATGCGACGCGCGAGAGCGGATCGTCCTTGAGGCAGGCGTCGAGGACGCCGTCGGAGATCTGGTCGGCGACCTTGTCGGGGTGACCCTCGGTCACGGACTCTGAGGTGAAGAGGTACTCGTTGTCGGCGTAGCTCATGGCTTGATTAGGAGGGAGATCTCCGCGGTGGATTCGCTGCTGGTGCCGGAGGTGCTGGCGCCAATGACACGGACCTTCTGAAGGTCGGCCTTGGCGGACCGGTAGGCGCTCGAAGCGCTCAGGCCGGTCTCCTCCCCCAGCGTCAACAGCCTGCTGAAGTCCAGGAAGAGTAGCGAGGACAGCAAATCAGGGTGATTCCCGACCGACAATTGCCAATTGGCAAGGTCGGTCAGGTGCTTGCCACCGCGCCTGACGGCGGCGATCCCCTTGGGGTCGGTCGCCACCGCGACCTTGCCGTCCCAGACCGCCGAGGAGAGCCGCTTGCGCACCGCCGCGGGCAGCGCGGCAAGTGCCTGACGGGCACCGGCCTCGTCCTTGGTGGCGCCCAGCAGCGTCAGCACGGGCGCCGGGGTCGCGGCGGTCAGGATGATCGCCACCTCGCCCGGAAAGATCTTCTGCAGCGGCTCGTCCAACGAGCCGACCAGCGGCTTGAGCGACGCCGAGCCCGCGCCCGCGGCGGCGAGCAGACGCTGGAGCGCCGGCGCGAGGTTGTTGACGCCGAGGTAGGCCATCGCGTCGGCCGGCACCGCGCTCGCGAGCGTCGGCCGGAAGGGCTTGAACCCGGCGCCGGCCTTGGCGGCGCCCGAGGCCAGGGACGGGTCGAGCTGGGACGCGACCGTCAGCCTCGCGCGGTCGCCGGCGCCGGCCAGCCCGAACGCGGCGCCCTTGAGCGTCGCCTGGTCGACGAGCGTGCCGACGGCACCGAGCAGGCCGCCCTGGGGCGCCAGCAGGCGGCGCACGCCGTCGGCCGACAGCCAGCCGTCGGCAACACGATCGGCGGGCAGCTTGGCAAGCATCTTCTTCGGGCATGCCGCCTCGGCGAGCGAGCCGCGTCCACCGGCCTTCGCCAGCTTGGCCGCCAGCGCCAGGCTCTCGGGCTGGCCGATCGCCAGGAACGTCCCGACGTAGCTCGAGCTCAGCGTCCCGCAACCACGCTGCCTGGTGCCGGGGTGCTCCTTGCCGGTGTCGACGAGCACCAGCGAGTTGGCCCGTGCGCTGCGACCGGTGTCGAAGATCGCCAGCGCGGCCTCGTCGGCGCTCTTGAGCGCCTTGGCGGCGACGTCGCAGCCTGGTGCCTGCAGCCGGGTCACGATGCCGTCGCGCAGCGCGGGCCAGCTCGGGAAGGCGCCGGCGAGCTTGGCCGCCGCACGCGTCTCGGCACGATCGCGATCGGTGGAGAGGTGGACGTAGACGAGCGCGTCGGCGGGCACCAACTTGGCCGCGGCACTCGCGGGCGGCGTGCCCTTGGTGGCACCGTCGCCGCCGGAGAGCAGGAGGAGAAGGGCGACGGCGAGGACGAGCGCACCCACGCCACCGATCGCGGCCGCCCTACTTCTCATCTCTCTGTTTGCGCTCCTTGAAGTCGATGATCAGCGGGATGCCGTCCATGCCGAAGCGCGCGCGTAGGCGGTTCTCGACGAAGTACGCGTAGTCGCGCGTCACCCGGTTGCGGCTGTTGACCTGGATCGCGAAGCGCGGCGGGCGCGTCTCGAACTGAGCCATGTACAACAGGCGGAGTCGACTGCCCTGCTTGGCCGGCGGCTGGCGCTCCTGGACGACCTCGGCGATGAAGCGGTTGAGCTGCGGCGTCGGGATGCGCGTCTTGACGCGGTCGCCGAGGATGATCGCCTCCTTGAGCAGCCGCTCGACGTTGCGACCGCTCAAAGCCGACACCGTCAGGACCTTCGGGCGCAGGCGGATCTTGTTGTTGACCCGCGCGCGCTCGTGATCGAGGTCGGCCTCTTCCATCGGGGCGATGTCCCACTTGTTGAGGACCAGCGCGGTCGCGCAGCCCGCCTTCATCGACAGCTCGGCGATCCGCAGGTCCTGTGCCGTGACGCCGTCGTGGGCGTCGCAGATGACCAGCGCGACATCGGCGCGCTCGACGGCCCGCTGCGAACGCAAGGTGGTGTAGTACTCGACCGACTCCGACACCTTGCTCTGACGGCGCATGCCGGCCGTGTCGACGACGATCACGCGACGGCCGTCGACCTCCATCGGGAGGTCGATCGCATCCCGCGTGGTGCCGGCCACATCGCTGACGATCACGCGGTCGGACTTCAGGAACTTGTTGACCAGCGAGGACTTGCCGACGTTCGGCCGGCCGATCAGCGCGAGGCGGATCGTCTCGTCGTCCTCGGGCTCGAAGTCGCCCTCGGGCAGCAGCGCGGTGACGCGGTCCAGCAGGTCCCCGGTGCCGAGCCCCTGCGTGGCGCTGACGGCCACCGGCTCGCCGAGACCCAAGCTGTAGAACTCGGTCGCCGACGGCACGTCCTTGACCGAGTCGATCTTGTTGGCCACCACGATCACCGGCTTGTCCCAGCGGCGCAGCAGGTCGGCGAGCTCCTCGTCGCCGGGCCGTGCGCCCGCCTGGCCGTCGACGACGAAGACCGCGAGGTCGGCGTCGGCCATTGCTGCCTGTGCCTGCTCGCGGATCGACCCGGCCATCGGGTCCTCGTCGAAGAAGTCCATGCCGCCGGTGTCGATCAGCGTGAACTGGCGGCCGTTCCACTCACACGGGACCTCGTTGCGATCCCGCGTGATGCCGGGCGCCTCGTGGACGACGGCGATCCGCGACTCGCTGAGGCGGTTGACCAGCGAGGACTTGCCGACGTTGGGATAGCCGATGACCGCGACCTTGGGGCCCGCGATGCTCATGATCGCGCCGCCTCGACGCGCGCGACGATCTCCGCGACGACCTCGTCGACGCTCAGGCCCGTGGTGTCCAGCGGCTCGGCGCCCGGCGCGGGCTCCAGCGTGGTGCGACCGTGGCCGGAGTCGCGCTCGTCGCGCGAGAGCAGCTCGGCGGCGACGTCCTCGGGGTCGGCGCCCAGCTCGGCCGCACGACGGCGCGCGCGCTCGGCGGGATGGGCGGTGAGGAAGACCTTGACCTCGGCGTCCGGCGCGACGACGGTCGCGATGTCGCGCCCCTCGGCCACGAAGTCACCGGCGGCGATCAGCGCCCGCTGCTGGGCGACGAGCGCCTCGCGGACCTTCGGGTCGTTGGCGACCACCGATGCCTGGTCGCTGATCGCAGGCGTCCGGATCAGCTCCGTGACGTCCTCGCCGCCCAGCAGGACGCGGTCGCCGTCGAAGGCGATCTCCAGCGCGGCGACCTCGTCGAGACCGCGCGACGCGGCCAGCGCGGCGCAGCGGTACATGGCCCCGGTGTCGAGGTAGGTGAAGCCGAGCGCGCGCGCGACGGCGCGCGCCACGGTCGACTTGCCGGCTCCGGCAGGTCCGTCAATGGCGACAAGCACGGGCGAGAGGGTATGCGGTCACGAGTGGTGTGGCATCGTCCGCCTTCGTTGTGCGCCTGATCGGGCCTCTTCGGGAGAGAGACTTCGCGCTGTTCTGGACCGGCACGCTGGTGTCGCTGCTGGGCGACGGGATCTACCTGGTGGCCCTCCCCTTCACGGTGCTCGGCCTCGGCGGTGGGGCCGGCTCGCTGTCGCTCGTCGGGCTCGCGTGGTCGCTGGGGATGGTCGGCTTCCTGCTGGCCGGCGGCCTGCTGGCCGACCGCTACGACAAGCGCCGCCAGCTGCTGATCGCCGACGCGCTGCGCCTCGTGGCGGTCGGCACCGCCGGCGCGCTGTCGCTCGGCGGTGTGCTGGAGATCTGGCACATGGTCGCCCTGGGCTTCGTCTTCGGCGCCGGCGAAGGGCTGACGGGGCCCGCGATGGGCGCGATCGTCCCGGAGCTGGTGCCCGGTCCCCTGCTCGTGCAGGCCAACGCGCTGCAGAGCTCGCTGCGGCCGATCGCGCTGCGCCTGGCGGGCCCGGCGCTCGGCGGCGTCACCGTCGCGCTGCTGGACACCGGCGGCGCGCTGCTGGTCGACGCGGCCACGTTCGCGATCTCGATGGCCTGCCTGCTGGCGATGCGCGCGCGGGCTCCCGTGCACGAGGGCGAGCACGAGCCGCTGCTTGCGCAGGTGCGCGAGGCCGCGACGTTCGTGTGCGGCCAGGTCTGGCTGTGGGCGACGCTGATCATGGCCGCCGTCGCGCTGCTCTTCTTCCTCGGCCCCACCGAGGTCCTGCTGCCGATCCGCATGGACGACGACCTCGGCGCGTCGGCCGGCAGCTTCGGCTTCGTGCTCGCCGCCGGCGGCGTCGGCGCGACGCTGGGCACGTTCGTCCTCGGCCACGTCGGCATGCCCAAGCGTGAGATCTCGGTCCTGTACTGGGTCTGGGGCCTGGCGGGCTTCGCGCTCTGCGGCTACGCGGTGGCCCAGACGGTCTGGCAGCTGGTGCTCTTCAGCTTCGCCTTCGGGCTCCTCAGCGGCCTGGGCAACCCGATCTGGGCGACGCTGATGCAGGTGCGGGTGCCGGTGTCCTTGCGCGGCCGCGTGGCCTCGCTGGACTGGCTGGTGTCGGTCGGGCTGACACCGGTCTCGTTCGCCCTCACCGGCCCGGCGGCCGCGGCCTTTGGCGCCGACGCGATCCTGCTCGTCGCCGGTCTCGTCGCCGGTGGCGTGACGGTCGTGATGCTCTATGCGATCCCGGGCCTGCGGGCCGAAGACGGCGGCATCGCGCGTGCCGCCGCAGCGGCAGCCGAGCCGCCGGACCCTCAGCCGCCCAGCAGCGTCCCGAGGTCCTCGGCGAACGTCGGGTAGGAGACGTCGGCGGCCTCCATGCCGTCGACCGTGACGCCCTCGTCGGAGGCCAGCCCCGCGATCGCGCCGAGCATCGCCAGGCGGTGATCGCCGTGGGAGGCGATCGTGCCGCCCTTCAGCCCGCCGGTGCCGCGCACGACGAAGCCGTCGCCGGTCGCCTCCAGGTCGCCCCCCAGGCCGTTGAGGCCGTCGACGACGGTCGCGATCCTGTCTGACTCCTTGAGCCGCAGCTCGTGGGCGCCGCGCACGATCGTCTCGCCCTCGGCAAAGCAGCCCAGCAGCGCGACCAACGGCAGCTCGTCGATCGCCAGCGGAACCTCTTCCGCCTCGACGGTCGTGCCGGTCAGCGGGCCGTGGGCGATGTCGAGGTCGCCGGCGGGCTCGGTGCCGACGACGCCGTCGCCCGGCGCGTCCTCCAGCTCGCCGACGATGATCCCGCCCATCCGCTCGAGGATCCGGTGAAAGCCCGTGCGCGTCCAGTTGGTGCCGCTGCCCACGACCTGGATCCGGGAGCCGCCGACCAGGACGCCGGCGGCGATCAGGAACGCCGCCGAGGACGGGTCGCCGGGCACGGTGATGTCGTCGAGGACGAGCTCGTCGACGCTGGTGACCGTGATGTGGCGGCCGTTGCGATGGACGGTGACGCCCGCCGAGGTCAGCATCCGCTCGGTGTGGTCGCGTGAGGGCGCGGGCTCCACGACCGTCGTCGCGCCGTCGGCCATCAGACCCGCCAGCAGCACGCAGGACTTGACCTGCGCGGAGGCCACGGGCAAGTCATAGGCGATGGAGCGCAGGTGGGCCCCGTGCACGGTGAACGGCGGCAGGCGGTCGTCGACCGCCTCGATCGTCGCCCCCATCCGCGTCAGCGGCTCGGCGATGCGGTCGACCGGGCGCGTGCGGATCGACGCGTCGCCGTCCAAGGTGTAGGACCTGCCCTCCTGCCCCGCCAGCCACCCCGGCAGCAGGCGCATGAGCGTGCCCGCGTTGCCGACGTCGATCGGCGCGTCCAACTCGGTGGTGTTGCGCAGGCCGGTGCCACGGATCGTGACGACGTCGGCGTCGACGGTCACCAGCGCACCCAGCGCCCGCATGGCGTTCAACGTCGAGGTGGTGTCCTCGGCATGCAGGTAGTTGCGCACCCGCACGGGCTCGGCGGCCATCGCGCCGAGGATGGCGGCGCGGTGGGAGATCGACTTGTCGGCCGGTGGCGCGACGGTGCCGCGCAGGCGCTTGGCGGGCGACCACTTGACGCTCGTCATGCCAGGACCTCCTCGACCAGCTCACGTGCGCGCTCGGCGTGGTCCTCGGCCACCCAGAGGGCGACCTCGCCACTGCGGAAGTCGGGCTGGGGAGAGAGGCTCATGTCGTGGATGTTGATCCCTGCGCGGGAGAGGGTGAGGGCGAGATCGGCGATCACGCCAGGGCGGTTGGGCACGACGACGCGGACCTCGCGCAGGGGTCCGCCGGTCATGCCGATGTCCAGCAGCGCGCGGCGCTGCGTGCCGGCGGTCGCCTGCCAGGACTCCAGCGCCGGACCGTCGCCGGCGGCCAGCAGCGCGCGGGCCTCGGCCAGCAGCTCGATCGTCGCGTCGAGGCCGTCGAGGACGGCGTCGCGGTTGGCGTCGTAGATCCCCGCCCACAGCGGCGGGTTGGCGCCGGCGACGCGCGTCGCGTCACGGAACGACGGGCCGACGACGGGGATCGCCTCGTCGCCCAGCGCGCGAGTCGCCTGCGTGACGAGCGCGTTGGCGACGACGTGCGGCACGTGGGAGAAGGCGGCCATCAGGCGGTCGTGGTCGGCGTGGCCGATGACGGTCGGAACCGCGCCGATGCCGGTGACGAAGCGGTGCAGGCGCTCCAGCAGGATGCCCTCGCTGTCGGCACGCGGCGTGAGGTACCAGGTGGCGCCGGCGAAGAGGTCGGCGCGGGCGTGCTCGACGCCCGCGACCTCGGCGCCCGCGAGCGGGTGGCCGCCGATGTAGTTGGTGGCCTCGATCGACTCGACCAGCGCGTGCTTGGTCGAGCCGACATCGGTCACCACGGCGCCCGCGACGTGCTCGCACGCCTGGGCGATCCGCTGCGCCAGCGCCTGCACCGGCGCCGCGACCAGCGCGACGTCGGCCGGGCCGAGCCTTGCGGGATCGTCGACGACCACGTCCACGACGCCCCGCTCCAGCGCCAGCTCCCGCACCCCCGGGTCCGGGTCGAAGCCGGTGACGTGCGCGCCCAGCCGCTCGCGCGCCGCGAGGCCGACCGACCCGCCGATCAGGCCGAGCCCGAGGAGCGCGAGGCGTGGTCGCGGTGTCGACGCCTCGTCGCTCACGCGGTCTGTGTCGCGGCCGCGCCGAACGGCAGCTTGCCGGCCAGGATGGCGGCCTGCTCGACCTTGGCGGCGTACTCCTTGAAGCCGTCGACGCGCAGCTGCTGCGGGCCGTCGCAGATCGCCTCGTCGGGCTCCGGGTGGGTCTCGACGATGATGCCGTCGGCACCGACGGCGGCCGCGGCCAGCGACAGCGGCTCGACCAGCGCGCGGCGACCGGCGGCATGGCTGGGGTCGACGACGACCGGGAGGTGGGTCATCTCCTTGAGCACCGGGATCGCGGTGAGGTCGAGCGTGAAGCGGTAGGCGGTCTCGAAGGTCCGGATGCCGCGCTCGCAGAGCATCACCGACTCGTTGCCCTCCTTGAGGACGTACTCGGAGGCCATGATCAGCTCCTCCAGCGTCGCCGACAGCCCGCGCTTGATGAGCACCGGGATGCCGCTGCGCCCGATCTCGGACAGCAGCGGGTAGTTCTGCATGTTGCGCGCGCCGATCTGGATGACGTCGGCGACCTCGGCGACCGCCTCGATGTCACGCGCGTCCATCAGCTCGGTGACGATCGGCAGGCCGGTTCGCTCCTTGGCCTCGGCCAGCAGCCGCAGCCCTTCAACGCCCAGCCCCTGGAAGGCGTAGGGCGAGGTGCGCGGCTTGTAGGCGCCGCCGCGGAACATCGTCGCGCCGGCGGCCAGCATCGCGTCGGCGGTGTCGAGCGTCTGGTCGCGGGTCTCGACGGTGCACGGGCCGGCGATCAAGGCGAAGTGCTCGCCGCCGATCTTCGCGCCGCCGAGGTCCAGGACAGTCCGGACGTCGCCCTTGAACTGCGTTGAAGCCAACTTGTAGGGCTTGAGGATCGGGACGACCTTCTCGACCCCTTCGTGGCCCTCGAGGCCGAGGCGCGCCACGTGCTCGCGGTCGCCGACGGCGCCGATGACCGTGACCTCCTCGCCCCGGCTCGGGTGCGCCTGGGCGCCAACGGACTCGATCCGCTCGATCACGGCCTGCACCTGGTCTTCGGTGGCCGTCGGCTTCATCACAATCATCATCAGGTGGTTCCTTCTGCGGCTTGGGGGTGGAGTCTAAAGAGGCGAGTTGGCGCGCACGTGAACGATCGTGCACGCAGGAGTGCTTTCCGGCGCTCGACCCGAAGGGTCCGATGCGGACACGGCCTCACGGCCGGCCGAGCGCCTAGCTAAATCGCCAATACCAAGCGGCGGAGGTCCCGCTGCCCACCTGCATGCGCACGCCGGCCGTCAGGCCGTCGGAAGTGCGCTTGGTGAGGGACATACGGGACATGAAACCGCGACCAGTGTACGCAGAAGGCGGGGGAATTGGAACCCGCCTGCCCCACCCCGCCCGTGCCGCCTGGCTACGGCAGCAGCTCGCGCAGGCCGGTCAGGAAGCGCTGGTTCTGCTGCGGCGTGCCGTAGGTGACGCGCAGCGCACCGGCCCGACCGAGGGCCGCTCCGGCGCGGACGAGCACGCCGCGCTCGCCGAGGCCCTTGACCACGGTCGCCTCGACCTCACCGGGCTCCTGGCCGTCCCAGACGGGCAGGTCGAACCAGGCGAAGTTGGCCTGCGAGGCCGCCGGGACGATGCCCAGCTCGCCGAGGCCGTCCTCGATCTCCAGGCGGGCCATGATCGCGCGCTCGACCCGCTGCGCGACGGCATCGCCGTGCTTGAGCGACTCGACCGCGGCGGCCTGCGCGGCGGCGTTGCAGAAGAACGGCTGGCGGACCTGGTTGACCGCGGTGACGAACGCGTCAGAGCCGCAGAGCGCGTAGCCGACGCGCAGCCCGCACAACCCGTACACCTTGCTGAAGGTGCGCAGGAGGACCAAGTTGGGGTGCTTCTTGAGGAGGTCCAGCGACGCGTCGGGATCGTCGAGCGTGTTGTACTCGCAGTAGGCCTCGTCGAGCAGCACGCAGACGTGCTCGGGGACCTTGGCGACGAAGTCGGCGATGTCGGCCAGGGCGACGGCGGTCGACGTCGGGTTGTTGGGGTTGCAGACGACGACCAGCCGCGTCGCGGCGGTGATCTCGGCCAGCATCGCGTCGAGGTCGTGCTCCTGGGCATCGTTGAGCGGCACCTGGATCTGCGTGGCGCCGGTCGCGGCGGCCAGGTGCGGGTAGACGCTGAACGACGGCCACGCGTAGACCAGCTCGGCGCCCGGCTCCAGCAGCGCCTCGCCGGCAGCCAGCAGGATGTCGCACGAGCCGTTGCCGATCGCGATCCGTGACGCGGGCACCTCGTAGCGGTCGCTGAGCGCGGCTCGCAGCTTGGCGTTGGTCGGGTCCGGATAGCGGTTGACGCCGGTGAGGATCGCGGCGATCGCGGCGACCACCGGCTCCAGCGGCGGCTCGGGCGACTCGTTGGACGCCAGCAGCGCGACGTCTTCCGGCAGCGCATAGGCCGCAGCCGCGGGGTACACGGGGATGCGGCTCACCGCCGCGGAGAACTCGATCGCCATCGAGCCCAGGCTACTTACTGGGCGGACTCAAGGTCCATGCGCAGCTTGCGTGCCTCGCCGAGGTAGACGTGCTTGGCGACGTGGTCGTCGGCGGCGTAGTAGTGCATCAACACGCGGATGACGCGCGGCAGCGAGCCCGGCACCGGCACCTCGCGGGCGCACATCAGCGGCACCTGGGCAAAGCCGAGCTGCCGGGCCGCGACGGCGGGGAACTGGGCGTCGAGGTCCTCGGTCAGCGTGAACAGGCAGCTGACGACGTCCTCGGGCTCCAGGGCGTTGCGCGACATGATCTCGCGCATCAGCGTCTCGGTCGCGTCGAGGATCTCGTCGGAGCTGTTGCGTTCGACGGTGGTGGCGCCTCTGAGGGCAAAGAGCCGCATCGGCGGGCCATCATGCCAGGTGGCAGGTCGTCACTCGTCCGTCCAGCCCCGCTACGCCTCGGAGCGTTATCGGCCGACTACTTGAGGTGATGGGTTCCTTCCTGCCGATCTGCCTCGCGGCGATCGCCGCCTGCAGCCTGCTGACGGCGGCGCTGCTGGCCACGCAGTTCCTCGGCCGCGGCTCCTCCCAGCTGCTCGGCCTGGCCGCCGCGTACCTGGCGGCGGGGCTGCTGGCCACCGTCCACCTGCTCGTGCTGCCCGGTGCGCTGACCGATGCCGGCCTGTTCGGCGTCGGGAGCGACCAGACCTCGCCCTGGCTGTGGGCGATCGGCCACGGCGGGCTGCCGCTCGGGCTCGCCGCCGCGCTCTGGGGTGGGCCGCCGAGCGCCCGCCGGCGGCTTGCCGGACCGACCGCCCGGCGCGGCCGCGCCCTCGTGCTGACCTTCTCCTTCGTGGCCACGACGGTCGCCGGGCTTGCCTGGCTGGTCATCGGCCTCGACAGCTCGCTGCCGACCGTGATCGACGGCGACCGCCTGTCGACGCTCGGCCTCGTCGGCGCCTCGGCCGTGCTCGCCCTCGATCTGCTCGCGCTGGCCGTGGTCGCCCGCCGCGGGCGCCGCGACGCGATCGAGCGCCGCCTGCTCTTCGTCGTCGCCTGCGCGCTGGCCGCCACGGCGCTGACGCTCGCGTCACCGTCGCGCGACACGGTCGGCTGGTACGCCTCCGGCATCCTGAACCTCGCTGCCTCGGCGGCGCTGCTCTCGCTGCTGCTCGGTGGGGTCCGGCGGCTCGGCGTCCTCGGCGCTGCCGCCGACGCCCGCGCCGGCGCCGTCGACGCGCTGACTGGCGTGCGCACGCGCGCGGCCACGCTCGTCGCCGCCGAGCACCTGCACCGGACCCGCGACGCGAGCGCGCCGCTGGGCCTGGCGCTCATCGACGTCGACGGCCTCAAGGCGATCGGCGACGAGCATGGGCCCCTGGCCGCCGACGCGGTCCTGATGGCGGTCGCCGGCCGCCTGCGCACGCTGCTGCGCGACCGCGACGTCCTCGGCCGCGCCGGTGAGGAGGGCTTCTTGATCCTGCTGCCCGACACCGACGCCGACGGCGTCACGCTCGCGGTCGACCGCGCGGTCGACGCGATCCGCGAGCAGAAGGTCGGGACCTGGGCCTTCGACGTCCGCACGACGGCCTCGGGCGGGATCGCGATGGTCGGTGCGGGCGATCAGGCGATCGCCGAGGCGCTCGCTGCCGCCGATCTCGCGCTCAACCAGGCCAAGGCCCACGGGCGCGACCAGGTCGTCAGCCCGGCACGCGCGCAGGTGGTGCCGCTGCGTCGCGCAGCCGCTGGACCTCCGCGGGGCTGAGCCGCCGGACGCGGCCCTCGGCCAGGTCGCCGAGGCGCAGCGGGCCGAAGGCGACGCGCTTGAGCCGGGCGACCGGGTGGCCGACCTCCGCGCACATCCGCTTGACCTGGCGCTTGCGACCCTCGCGCAGGGTGATCTCCAGGACGCCGGGCTTGAGCTGGCGCACGCCGGCCGGCGCGGTCTTGCCGTCTTCGAGGAGCACGCCGTCGCGCAGCCGGCGCAGCGCGTCCTCCGGGACCGCGGTCCCGCCGCGGCCGACGTCGGCGACGTAGACCTTCGGGACCTCGTAGCGCGGGTGCGTGAGGCGGTTGGCGAGGTCGCCGTCGTCGGTCAGCAGGATCAGGCCGGTGGTGTCGGCGTCGAGGCGGCCGACGGGATAGAGCCGCGTGCCGGGCGCGTCGACCATGTCGACCACGGTCGGGCGGTTGTGGGTGTCCTTGGCCGTGGAGACGACGCCGCGCGGCTTGTGGACCAGCCACACCGCCCGCTCCTGCACGGCGCTGCCGATGGCGATCTCACGCCCGTCGACCGTCACCGCGTGCGTGTCGTCGGTGTCGCGCGCCGGGTCGGTGACGATGGCGCCATCGACCGTGACGCGACCGTCGGCGATGATCGCCTCGGCCGCGCGGCGGGAGGCGACGCCGGCGTGGGCGAGGTACTTCGCGAGGCGCATTCGCCCGCGAGGCTAGCCTTTAGCCCGCCCCATGGACCTCCAGCTCCTCGATGACACCCTGACCGACCTCGGCCAGCCACCCTTCCGCGCCAAGCAGGTGTGGGAGTGGACGGCGCGCGGGACGGCGTCCTATGAGGCGATGACCAACCTGCCGGCGGCGGTGCGCTCCGAGCTGACCGAGCGCGTCCCGTTCTCCACGCTGGAGGTCACCAACGAGGCGCACTCCAAGGACGGCACGATCAAGGCCCTGTTCTCGACGCGCAAGGACGGGCGGCCGGTCGAGGCCGTGCTGATGCGCTACCGCGACGGACGCCGCTCGTTGTGCTTGTCCTCGCAGTCGGGCTGCCCGCTGACCTGCACCTTCTGCGCGACCGGCACGATGAAGTTCGGGCGCAACCTCACCGTCAGCGAGATCCTCGACCAGGCGCTGCACTTCCGCCGCATCGAGGAGGTCGACCACGTCGTCTTCATGGGCATGGGCGAGCCGATGATGAACCTCGACAACGTCCTGGAAGCCTGCCGGCGCCTGCCCGACGTGGGCGTGACGCACCGGCGCACGGCGATCTCGACGGTCGGCTGGAAGCCCGGCATCGAGGCGCTGACCGAGAGCGACATGCCGATCCGGTTGGCTTTGTCCTTGCACGCCGCCGACGAGGCGCTGCGGTCGCAGATCATGCCGGTGAACGACCGCTATCCGCTGTCGGAGGTGCTCGCCGCGTGCGACCGCTTCTACGAGGCCAAGAAGCGCATGATCTTCATCGAGTACGTGATGCTCAAGGGCGTCAACGACTCCTACGCGCAGGCCGTCCAGCTCGCCGACGTGCTCGATCCCAAGAAGTACAAGATCAACCTGATCCCCTACAACCCGACCGGCTCGTATGACGGGTCGGGACGCGAGGCGATCGGCGCGTTCAAGGCCGCGCTCGAAGAGCACGGGATCGGCGCGACCGTCCGGCTGACGCGCGGCCAGGACATCGACGCCGCCTGCGGCCAGCTAGCCGCCAAGGCCCTGGCGCAGGCTTCATGATGTTCAACCCCCACGGCTGCGCTGCGGTCACCAGCGCGGCCTCGGCCTCCTGACCGTGCCCACGCTGACCCTCGACGCCCTCCATCGCGAGGCCCGCGAGCTGGAGCGCGCCCACCGGCGCGGCGATCCGGACGCGTTGGCCCGCGTCACGCCGTTCCGTCCCGACCCTGCCAAGCCGCTCAAGGCCGCGGGCGCGCTGCTGGTGATCGCCCGGGAGCGTGGCTTCCCGACCTGGGTCAAGTTGCAGGCCTACGTCGAGCGGCTCGACCTCGGCGGCGAGGGTCTCGAACACGCCTTCCACGACGACATGGAGTACTACGAGGGGCGTGCCGACGGGCTGCTCGCCTCGGCGCAGGACCGGACACCGAGCGCCGCCGCGGCGTTCGAGGGCGAGCGCGTGGAGATGACGCCGGCGGGCGCGCGCGTGGTCGTCGCGCAACGCCATGGCTTTGCCAGTTGGGCGGCGCTGCGTCGCCACGTCGAGGGACTGGCCGAGAGCGGCGAGCCGTTCGCGCGAGCCTACCGCGCGCTGGAGGACGGCCGACATGATGATCTTGCCGCGTTGTTGGGGCAGTTCCCGGAGCTGGCGACCGCGCGCGGGACCAACGGCAACGCCTTGATCAACATGGCCGGTGACGTCGAGACGCTGCGCCTGCTGTTGGACGCGGGCGCAGACGTCGCCCATCCCAACGCCCACGGCTGGACGCCGCTGCACCAGGCGGCCTACGGCAACCGCGGTGACTTGGCGGCGCTGCTGCTCGACGCGGGCGCGCCGGCCGATGTCTCCGGACGTGGCGCGGGCGGCACGCCGCTGATCGTCGCGCTGTTCTGGGGGCATCGTGAGGTGGTCGACGACGTGCTGCTCGGCACCGGGCGCCACCCGGGCAACCTCCGCGTCGCCGCGGGCACCGGTGATGTGGACACGATCGACGAGATGGTGTCGGCCGACGGCGTCGTCAGCGAGGCGGCAGGCGCGTTGCGAGGCTTCTACCGGCCGCACGGCGGCTTCCCGGCATGGGCTCCGGCCGACGACCCGCAGGAGATCGTCGACGAGGCGCTGGCCTGGGCCGCGCGGGCAGATCGCGTCGAGGCGCTCTCGCTGCTCGTCGAGCGGGGCGCGCGGATCGATGCCGACGTCTACCGCGGCACCGCGCTGACGTGGGCGGCGGCGAACGGCCGCGTGGCGGCGGTCGCGCGCCTGATCGAGCTGGGTGCCGACGTCAATGCTCGCGCCACCTTCGGCGGCCCTTCCCACGGCGAGGGCGTCACCGCGCTGCACATCGCCGCGCAGGCCGGGCAGACGGCGGCCGTCGAGGCGCTCCTGGCAGCGGGTGCCGACCCCACCCTGCGCGACGTGCTCTACAACGGTCCGGCCTCGGGCTGGGCCCAGCAGGGCCGCCACGCCGCGCTGGCCAAGCTGCTGCGCGAGCGCGAGGGATAGCGCGCGGCGCCGCAGGCGCTCAGCGCGAGCGCTGGTCGTGCTGCGCAGCGTGGTCCGTTCGCAGCGAGGAATGAGCGTGGTGGCGCCGCGTGGCGCCAGGGGTCGTCCGCCAGCGTTCGGAGCGGGCGATCCATACGACTCGATGGCACCTACACGTTGAGATGCAACGTCAGGGTGCCATCCGTCGTCGCAGCGAGGAGCTGGTCGAGTTGACGGGCACATCACCGGACAACTCGACCCCGCTTCGATGGCGCCGACGGACGGCCCCTGGCGCCGCGCGGTGCCTGACACGCTCACTCCTCGCCGCCAACGGACCACGCACCGCATCACCAACCCCGCCGCGCACTGCACGCGACGACGCCGAGCGTTACTCGTCGTCGATCAGCGGCTCGTCGTCCTCGACGGATGCCTCGTCGTCGGCCGACGGCTCGTCGTCGCTGGATGGCTCATCGTCGAAGACGACCTCTGCCTCGGCCTCCTCGACCTCCGCGTCTGCCACCGGCGTCAGCCCTGCGGCCGCCGGGTCGGCGGCGTCGCCCTCGATCGGCGGCTCGTCGCCTTCGCCCTCGTCGGGCACGACCGCGACCGGCGGGGCCTCGTCGCCGTCATCCTCGCCGGGTGCCTCGTCCTCCACCGACCCCTGCGTCGGCGGCGTCGCGCCGGCCCGTGCCTCGCCGGCGCGCAGGAGGCGCTCGCGGAGGTCGGCCTCCTCCTCGGGCGACGGGTCCCACTCCTCGATGTCGGGCAGGTCGTCGAGCGACGTCATGCCGAAGAGCTTGAGGAACAGCGAGGTCGTGCGGTAGAGGACGGCGCCGAAGGGCGAGCGGCCGGACTCCTCGATCAGGCCGCGCTCCAGCAGCGTGCCGGCAGCCGAGTCGGCGCTGACGCCGCGAATGCGCGTGATCTCCGGGCGCGAGACCGGCTGCAGGTAGGCGACGATCGCCAGCGTCTCGGCCTGGGCGGGCGACAGCGGCGGCGTGCGTGGTTTGGAGAGCAGCCGCCGCGCGGCCTGCTCGGTGTCGGCCGCGGTGGCCAGCGTCCAGCCGCCCGCCAGCTCGCGCAGTTCCAGGCCGCGCTGCCCGGGCGCAAAGGCCTCGCCCAGCTCGGTCAGCGCCTCGCTCAGCGCCTCCTCTTCGCACTCGCACGCGGCGAGCAGCTCCATCTCGGTGACCGGCTCGGCCGAGAGGAACAGCAACGCCTCGACGGTGCGCGCGAGCGGGGACGTCACGCGACCGCGGCCGCGGGCATGGACGCCTCAGCCGCGCCCGGACGGATCTCGATCTCGCCGAACGGCTCGTCCTGCGACCACGTCGCCTCGCCCTGCTTGTAGAGCTCCAGCAACGCGAACAAGGTCACGCAGACCGTCACGCGATCGGCACCGCGCACGGCCTCTTCGAAGGTCGTGCGCGAGCCCGAGCGCAGCAGCCGGCGCAGGTGCGCCAGGCGATCGGCGACCGACACGCGCGGGATCGTCAGGTGGCGGATGTCCACCCGCGGCGGCATCGCCAGCATGCTGCCGATGGCACGGCCCAGCCGCGCGGGCTTGTAGACGCCCTCCATGTCGACGATCTCGGTCACCCGCAGGTGCTCGGGCAGCGGGGCGCTGCGGAAGCGCACGCCGTCCTCGCCGCGCAGCTTCTCGATCAGGTGCAGCGCGGCCGAGCGGTAGCGCTTGGCCTCGAGCATCCGCGCCAGCAGCTCCTCGGCGGCGATGTCCGGCTCGAAGTCGAGCAGCTCCTCGTCCTCGCGCGGCAGCATCAGCCGCGACTTCAGCTCCAGCAGCGCGGCGATGAGCACCAGGAACTCGGTGGCGACCTCGAGGTCGAGCTCGCCGCGCGACTCCAGGACGTCGATGTAGGAGAGGACGACATCGGCCAGCTCCACCTCCAGCAGATCGACCTCCTCGCGGAGGACCAGCGTCAGCAGGAGGTCGAACGGGCCGGTGAAGACCTCCAGGTCGAGCTCGAGCTCGGCGACCAGGGTGCTCATACCGGCAAGACCGTAGCGAGCGGCCCCGACGCCCTCGCCCACTCTGCCCGCATTCTGCGGAGATTCAGCCGCGCGGGCCGACGCCGATCGCCTGGCGGACATCAGCCAGCGTGTCCCGCGTGATCGCCCGTGCCTTGGCGGCGCCGGCGGCGAAGATCGCCTCCAGCGCGTCCTCGTCGGCCCGCAGGGCCTCGTAGCGCCCCCGGACGGGCTCCAGGAGGGCGTTGACGGCGTCGGCGGTCGCCACCTTCAGGTCGCCGTAGCCGCGGGCGTCGACGAGCGACGCCTCGACCTCGGCAAAGGAGGTGCCACGCGCCGCCGCCAGGATGTCGATGAGGTTCGACACGCCCGGCTTGCTCGGATCGCGCGCGATCCGCGGCGGGTCGTCGGAGTCGGTCACCGCGCGCTTGAACTTCTTCTCGACCGCCTTGGCGTCGTCGAGCACGTAGACCGTGCCCTCCGGCGAGCCGCTCGTGGTCGACATCTTCGACGTCGGGTCCTGGAGGTCCATGATCCGCGCACCGATCTCCGGGATCTTCAGCTCGGGCACCACCAGCACCTCGCCGAAGCGGTCGTTGAAGCGCTGCGCGACGTCGCGCATCAGCTCGACGTGCTGGCGCTGGTCGTCGCCGACCGGCACCTCGTCGGCGCGGTAGGCGAGCACGTCGGCGGCCATCAGCACCGGGTAGGTGAAGAGGTCGGCGGAGACCAGGTCGCGCTGACGCGCCGACTTCTCCTTGAACTGGTGCATGCGGTTGAGGTCGCCGTGCGCGGTGACCGCGCCCATGTGCCACGCCAGCTCGGTGTGCTCGGGGATGTCGCTCTGGCGGATGAAGATGCACTGCTCGGGATCGAGACCGGCCGCGAGCAGGATCGCGGCGGTGTCGTAGACGCGCTCGCGCATCTCGGCCGGCTGCCACGGCACCGTCATCGCATGCAGGTCCACCACGCAGAAGATCGCGATGTCGCCGGCGGCCGCCGCGCGATGCTGCCCCTCCACGTACTGCACAATCGCCCCGATGAAGTTGCCGAGGTGCTTGCGACCGGTGGGCTGAATCCCGCTGAAGATGCGCATCGGGGCGGAGTCTATGAAGCGGCCGGGGCGGGTAGCCGCGTGAGAACGTGGATCCCGTCAGCAAGACCCCGACCAAGCCGATCGACTATGCCGCGCTGAGCGCGGGCTATGGCGCGCTGACCGGTGCGTTGCTCGTCGCGGCGCGAGCGAAGGACGCCAAGGCGATCCGGCCGGGTGAGCTACCGGTGATGGGGCTGGCGACGTTCGCCCTGGCCAAGCTGGTCGCCAAGGAGAAGGTCGACTCGTGGGTGCGCGAGCCGTTCCTGGAGGAGCGGCCGAACGGCGAGCGACGGCCGAAGGGCAAGCGGATGCGCTACGCCGTCGGCGAGCTGCTGAGCTGCACGCGCTGCGTGGGCTCGTGGAGCGCGCTGGGCCTCGTCGGGATGCGGCTGCTGCGCCCGCGCGAGGCGCAGGTCGTCCTCCCCGTCCTCGCGCTCGCCGCCGCCAACGACTGGCTGCAGACCGGCTTCACCACGCTTTGCGCCGAGGCCAACAACGCTCAGATGCGCACGCGGATGCCGGCCGAGGCCGGCGACGACACCAACGTCACGCGCTTCGACCGCCCTCGGACCTCGCCCTCGCCGTCGAGGGACGACTGAATCTCGCTGAGCGAGTTCGAATCGTCCCTCGACCGCCGCCGCGCCTAAAGCGGCTGACGAATGACCGGCGTCTTGGCCGCGCGTGCCTCGTCGAGGCGGCGGACAGGCGTGGTGTAGGGCGCGTTCTGGGCGATGAGCGGATCGTCGCCGGCTTCCTTGAGGATCTTCGCGATTGCCTCGGCGAAGCCGTCGAGCGTCTCGCGGGTCTCGGTCTCGGTCGGCTCGACCAGGAGCGCCTCGTCGACGAGCAGCGGGAAGTAGACCGTCGGCGGGTGGTAGCCGTGATCGAGCAGCCGCTTGGCCAAGTCCAGCGTCTTGATCCCCAGGTCCTTCTTCATCGGCGACCCGCTCAGCACGAACTCGTGCATGCACAGCTCGCCGAAGGCCAGCGGCAGCTTGTCGGCCACGCCGTGATCGCGCAGCTTCGCGAGCAAGTAGTTGGCGTTGAGCACCGCGGTCTCGGACGCATCGGTCAGCCCCTCGGCGCCGAGCGAGCAGATGTAGGCGTAGGAGCGCACGAAGCACCCGTAGTTGCCCTGGAACCCGCGCAGGCGACCGATCGACTTCTCGTAGCCGTGGTCGTCGAGGTCGAACGAGCCGTCGTCGGCACGCACGATCCGCGGGTTCATCAAGTAGGGCTTCATCCGCTCGGAGACCGCGATCGGTCCCGAGCCCGGCCCGCCACCGCCGTGCGGCTGCGTGAAGGACTTGTGCAGGTTGAAGTGCACGATGTCGAAGCCCATGTCGCCCGGGCGCGCCTTGCCCATGATGGCGTTCAGGTTGGCGCCGTCGTAGTAGAGCGTCGCCCCGACGTCATGGACGATCTTGGCGATCTCCGTGATGTTGGGGTCGAACACGCCCAAGGTGTTGGGGTTGGTCAGCATCAGGCATGCGACCGTGTCGTCGGCCTTGGCCCGGAGGTCGTCCAGGTCCACCCCACCGTCGGGGTTCGTGCCGACCTTGACGACCGTCATGCCCGCCATCGTCACCGTCGCCGGGTTGGTCCCGTGCGCGGTGTCGGGCGTCAGGACCTTCGTCCGGACCTGCCCGCGATCCTCGTGGAAGGCACGGGTCAACAGCACGCCGGCCAGCTCGCCGTGTGAGCCGGCGCTCGGCTGCAGCGAGACGTGCGGCAGCCCGGACACCTCGCCCAGCGCGCGCTCCAGGTTGTACATCAGCTCCAGCGCGCCCTGCGAGCGCTCCGGCGCCTGCAACGGGTGCAGCCGCGCGTGGCCGGACAGCGAGGCGACCCGCTCGTGCAGCCGCGGGTTGTGCTTCATCGTGCACGACCCGAGCGGGTAGAAGCCCGTGTCGAGATCGAAGTTGCGGCGCGAGAGCTTGACGTAGTGGCGGACCAGCTCGGGCTCGGAGACCTCGGGCAGACGCGCAACCGCGTCGCGCCGGAAGGCCGGCGGCAGCAGCTTGGTCGACTCGACCTCGGGAACGTCGAGCACGGGCGCGACGAACGCGCGCCGGCCCGCGGCCCCCTTCTCGAAGATCGTCGTCGCGCGGTCGCGCTGCATCGGCGTCGCCCCCTCAGACGACACCGGGATCTCGTGGTGCAACGGATGTGCCTCGATCCCCGGGTCCCCGTGGAGCTTGTTGTCGTTGAAGGCCGTCATGCCGACGCCCCTACCGCGGCGCGCTCGGCGGCGACCGCAGTGCCGAGGACCTCGGCCAGCCGGTCGATGTCGGCCTTCGAGCGCTGCTCGGTCAAGGCCACCAACAACCCGTCCTGGAACTCGTCGTAGTCGCGGCCCAGCGCATAGCCGGGGTTGACGCCCTCGTCCTGGCAGCGGCGGATCACCGCGCCGACGTCGGCGCCGTTCAACGAGACCGCGAACTCGCGGACCACCGGCTGGTCGTGCAGCGCGGTCACCCCGTCCAAGGCCACCAACTGCTCGCGCGCGTAGTGCGTGCGCTGCAGCAGCAGCTCGCCCAGATCGACAAGCCCCTGCTTGCCCAGCCACGTCAGGTACACGACGCCCGCCAGCGCGTTGAGCGCCTGCGCGGTGCAGATGTTCGACGTCGCCTTCTCGCGGCGGATGTGCTGCTCGCGCGTCTGCAGCGTGAGGACGAAGCCGCGGCGCCCGTCGGCGTCAACGGTCTCCCCCGCGATCCGGCCCGGCATCCGCCGCAGATACGCCTCGGTCGCGGCGAAGAAGCCGAACGACGGGCCGCCGAAGTCCAGGCGATTGCCGAGCGTCTGACCCTCGCCGACGCAGACGTCGACCCCACACTCACCGGGCGGCTTGATGATGCCCAGCGGGATCGGGTCGTACTGCCCGATGACCACGGCAGGCGAGTCCTTGGCGGTGGCAGCCAGCGCCGCCGCGTCCTCGACCGCGCCGAGGAAGTTCGGCTGCTGGAAGAAGACCGCGCCGGTCTCACCGTCGATCGCCTCCGCCCACGCGGCGGCATCGGTCACGCCGTCCTTCAACGGCACCTCGACGATCTCCGCGCCGAAGCCGTGCGCGTAGGTCGCCAGCGTCTCGCGCGAATGCGGATGCAGCCCGCGTGAGACCACGAACTTCGGCTTGCCGTTGGCCAACCGTGCGAGATACCCGGCCGAAGCGACGGCGGACGGCCCTTCGTAGACCGACGCGTTGGAGACCGGCAGCCCCGTCAGCTCCGAGATCGCCGTCTGGTACTCGAACATCGCCTGCAGGTTCCCCTGGGAGACCTCGGGCTGGTACGGCGTGTACGGGGTCAGGAACTCCGAGCGGCCCAGCAGCATGTCGATGACCGCCGGGACGTAGTGGTCGTACATCCCGGCGCCCAGGAACGTGATCTCGTCCTCGGCGCTGACGTTCTTGCGCGCGAGCTCGCGCAGGTGCCCGTAGACCTCCTGCTCGGGCAGCCCGGCAGGCAGGTCCAGCGCCCGCCCGAGCCGCACGTCGGCGGGGATCTGACGGTCGAACAGCTCCTGGACGGAGCTGACGCCGATCGCAGACAGCATCTCTGCGAGATCGGCATCGGTGACGGCGGTGTACTGCGTCAAGAGCGTCCTTCGGGGATCAGGAGAGGGTTGCCTCGTAGGCACCGGCGTCGAGCAGGCCGTCGGTCTCCGAGGAGTCGGAGAGCTTGACCTTGACCATCCAGCCGTCGCCGTAAGGGTCGTTGTTGATGTTCTCGGGCGTGTCGCCGAGGCCGAGGTTGACCTCGATGATCTCGCCGCTGAGTGGCGCGACGACGTCGGAGACCGCCTTGACGGACTCGACCTCGGCGTAGGACTCGCCGGCGGTCACCGTCGAGCCGACCTCGGGCGGGTCGAAGAAGACGACCTCGCCCAGGGCGTCCTGGGCAAACCAGGTGATCCCGAAGACGGCGGTGCCGTCGTCGATCCTGGCCCAGTCGTGCTCGGGGTGGTAGAGCAGTTCGGTGGGGTAGCTCGCGTCAGCCATGGCGCGGCAGCCTACTTCTTGTAGAGGGGCTTCTTCGCGACGGTCGCGGCGCGCTGCTTGCCGCGGACGTCGATCTGGATCTCGGTGCCTTCCGCCGCCATCGCCGCAGGGACGTAGGCCATCCCGATCCCGATCTCCAGCGACGGCGACATCGTGCCCGACGTCACCTCGCCGCCACCGACGACGGGGTTGCCCTGGCGGGCGATCCCGGAGGCCATCGTGAAGGCGATCAGCTGCTCGGAAGGTCCGGCCGCGCGAACCGCGGCGACGGCCTCGGACCCGATGAAGCCCGTCTCCTCCTTGCACGCCCAGCCGAGGCCCGCCTCGATCGGCCCGCGCTCCTCCATCAGGTCGTTGCCGTAGAGGTGGTAGTTGACCTCCAGGCGCAGCGTGTCGCGGGCGGCGAGGCCGGCGGGCACGGCGCCGCGCTTGACGACCTCGTCCCAGATCATCGGCGCGTCGGCGGGGTCGATCAGCAGCTCGACGCCGTCCTCGCCGGTGTAGCCGGTGCCGCAGACCAGGACGCGCTGACCGCGCAGCAGGCGGTGGCGGCAGGTGAAGCGGTCGGGCAGCGGGCCGTCAGCCAGCGCTTGGACGATCTCACGCGCTTGCGGGCCCTGGACGGCGAGCATCGCGTACTGGTCGTGCGCGTCGGTCACCGTCACGTCGAAGCCCGCGGCCTGCTTGAGGAACCACGCGAGGTCCTTCTCGTGGTTGGACGCGTTGGTGACGGTCAGGAAGGTGTCGGCGCCCAGCCGGTAGGTGAAGAGGTCGTCGAGCACGCCCCCGTCCTCACGGCAGAGGACCGAGTACTGCGCACCGCCGGTCTGGAGCTTGGTGAGGTCGTTGCTGAGGATGTGCTGCAAGAACGCCTCGGCCTGCGGGCCCGACGTGGAGATCTCGCCCATGTGGGAGACGTCGAAGACGCCCGCAGTCGCGCGCGTGGCGAGGTGCTCGGCCTTGACGCCATCGCCGTACTGGACCGGCATCTCCCAGCCGGCGAACGGGACGAGCTTGGCCCCGGCGGCGACGTGCTTGTCGTAGAGCGGGGTGCGCTTGAGCGCGGTATCGGCGGAAGCGGCGGCCACGCGGCGAGGCTAGCAGCGCGCCACGTGGACTCTGCCCCGCCCGCCCGTCAGTCCTTGTGATCGCCCGGCGTCTCGCGGGCGAGGTACTCCTCCAGCAGCATCGGGACGCTGGCGGTGCGCTCGGCGACCGCGAGGAGATCCGACATCGAGGACTCCTCCTCGGTCTGCTCCTCCAAGAACCAGTCCAGGAACTGCTCGCTGCGGTAGTCCTTGGTCTCGCGGGCGACCTCGAACAGCTCGCTGATCGACACGGTGACCGACTTCTCCTGATCCAGGGCGAGCCGGATCGGGGCGACGTGGTCCTCGAAGTTGGTGCGCGGCGCGTCGACCCCGGTGAAGTTCACGGGCGAGTTGGTGTCCAACAGGTAGTTGACCATCTTGAGCGCGTGCTCGCGCTCTTCCTCGGCCTGCTTGTAGAAGAACGCGGCGAGCTGCGGGTAGGTCTCCCCCGCGTAGTAAGCGCCGATGGCGGTGTACTGGTGGGCTGCCGCAAACTCGCGGGAGACCTGGGAATTAAGGGCGTCGACGAAGCGCTCGGAAGGCATGGGTTGGCACAGTACAACGCCAAAACCCGCCTCTCCAGAGTGTTAGGTGGGTCTATTTTGAAGTTAGGACTCCCTGGTTAGGAGTCCCTACGAAGTCTTAGGGCGCCCTACGAAGCTTGCTACGCTTGACGCGCCGATGCCCTCGACGCGCTGCTGCCGCTCCTGCCCGCGCTGTGACGACTGCCCTGTGCTCGTCGCCGCCTCGGCACGCGCCCGCCGCCGTGAGACCGCCACGCTCAGCTCCCTGGTCGACGAGGTCTTCGCCGGCGTCGGCCTCCCGGGCCGCACGCTGCCCGAGTCGGTCACCCGCACGCTCGAGTCGCTGGATGCCGCGCGCCGCGGTACCGCGGTCGCTGCTGCGTCCTAGACCCTATGCCGGTGGCCCGCGAGGTTGACCGGTGAAGTTGTAGGCCGGACGCTCCTCGCGGGGGTTTGTCTGGCCGGAGGAGTGGCCTCCGGCTGACCCCAGAAACGGTGAGGAGGTCCGGCCATGTCCGGAACGATGACGTGGGTGGGGTTAGATGTCCATGCCCGCTCGACGCATGCGGCGGCGATTGATTCGATGACCGGTGAGCTGACTCGGTTGCGGTTCGGGCCTGGGGTCGAGGGGCCGGTGGCGTGGCTGGGCGAGCTGCCCGGCCCGGTGCGTGCCTGTTATGAGGCCGGCCCGACCGGGTTCGGGCTCTACCGGGCGGCGGTCGCGGCGGGTGTCGGGATGCAGGTCATCGCGCCGGGCAAGACGCCGCGGGGTCCGTCGGATCGGGTCAAGACCGATCGCAAGGACGCCGAGCTGTTGGCCAGGTTGTTGTTGGCCGGGTCGTTGACGCGGGTCGTGGTCCCGCCGCCCGAGGTCGAGGCCGCCCGTGAGATGACCCGGGCCCACGACGCGTGTCGCAGGGATCTGATGAACGCCCGGCATCGCGTCAGCAAGATGCTGCTGCGCCACGGACGGGTCTATCCCAAGCCCACGACCTGGACGGCCGAGCATCGCCGCTGGCTCTCACGCCAGCGGTTCGACGAGCCGGCCAGCGATGTCGTGTTCGCCGATCTGATCGCCACCGTCGATGGTCTGACCTCGCGTAAGGCCGCGATCGCGTTGCGGCTCTCTGATCTGGCGACCGATGAGCGGTGGTGGCCGACGGTCGCCCGGCTGCGGGCCTTCAGGGGCATCGACACGCTGACCGCGCTCTCGATCCATCTCGAGCTCGGCGCCGATTGGAAGCGCTTTGAGCGCCACGTCGTTGTCGGCGTGGCTGGGGCTGACGCCGTCGCTGTCTCAATCGGGCGAGTCGGCCCGGCAGGGCTCGATCACCAAGACCGGATCGATGCTCGCGCGCCGGCTGTTGGTCGAGTCGGCCTGGCACTACGGCCGCCGGCCCAGGCTCGGCGCGACCTTGGCCAACCGCCAAGCCGGCCAGCCCGAGCACATCCTTCAGATCTCCAACCGCGCTCAGCAACGGCTCTTTACGGTCAACCGCCAGATGAAGGCGCGCGGCAAGCCCCACAACGTCGTCGTCGTGGCCTGCGCCCGCCAGTTGGCCGGGTTCCTCTGGGCCGCAGCGACCGCCGACTAACCGTCGGTCGACAGCACCACAGGTCGGTGGGCCGGGGCGCCGGGCCATCAGCGGCCGGCACGCGCGACACAGCTATGAGCACCGCTCACGGGCGCCACGCTCGCTTCTAGACAGCACAAGCCGGCAGCACGAAACCGGGCCCTGAGGTATCCAACCCTCGCATTTCAGACTGGCAACGCCGACACCGAGCCCGGCGTCCCGGCCCACCGACCACACCAACAACCGACGGCCACCGAGCCGACGCGATCAACCACGCCGACTTGACAAACCGACGGCCATATCAGTTGTCCTGCGTGCTCTTGGTGGGGTACGGGCGGACGAGGAAGTCCGTGAGGAGCTCGTCGCGCGACTCCTCCGTGCTCAACTCGAGCTGGGCCAGCAGCTCCGCGAGCTCATCCGTTGTCATGTCTTGCATTGCGTGCGTCCTTGCAGGGTGACGAAGCCGGGACAAGGAGGTCCCGGACATATTGTCGTCACTTGTAGCGCGTCGCGCCATCCCCGGTTCTTGGGATTTTGCGTCCGACGGAGGACCCAAAACCTGGTCCTCCGTCGGGGTCAGACGTCTTGTCGACCTCGGTGTGTCCGGCCGCTGACCGCCGGGACGGCTACCGCAAGAACGGCGGGATGTCGATCTCGTCGTCGCGAATCTCGAGCGACTCGCGCTCGACTCGCGGCGAGCGATCACGACGACGCGCGCTGTCGCGCGTCTCTTCACGCGCCTGACGCGGCCGCGCGCGGCCGTGGTCGAAGCCCGTGGCGATGACCGTGACGCGGACCTCGTCGCCCAGCGACTCGTCGATGACGGAGCCGAAGATGATGTTGGCGTTCGCGTCGGCCGCGCCCTGGACGATCTCGGCTGCCTCGTTGATCTCGAACAGCCCGATGTCGGGACCGCCCGTGATGTTGAGCAGGATGCCCGTCGCGCCCTCGACCGACTGCTCCAGCAGCGGGCTGCTGATCGCGACCTTGGCGGCGTCGGCCGCGCGGGTCTCGCCGCCGGACTGACCGATGCCCATCAGCGCCGACCCGGCGTCGGCCATGATCGTGCGGACGTCGGCGAAGTCGAGGTTGATGAGGCCCGGGATCGTGATGAGGTCCGTGATGCCCTGGACGCCCTGGCGCAGGACGTTGTCGGCCTCGCGGAACGCCTCGAGGATCGTCGTGCGCCGCTCGACGAGCGCCAGCAGCTTCTCGTTCGGGATCACGATCAGCGTGTCGACCACGTCGCGGAGGCGCTGGACGCCCTCCTCGGCCTGGCGCATGCGCTGCGTGCCCTCGAACTCGAACGGCTTGGTGACGACGCCCACGGTGAGGGCGCCGATCTCGTTCTTGGCGATCTCGGCGATGACGGGGGCCGCACCGGTCCCGGTGCCACCACCCTCGCCGGCCGTGACGAAGACCATGTCGGCGCCCTTCAGCGCCTCCTTGATGTCGTCACGCGACTCGGCGGCCGCGCCGAAGCCGACGTCGGGGTTCGCACCCGCGCCGAGCCCCTTGGTGAGCTCGTGGCCGATGTTGAGCTTGATGTCGGCGTCGCACATTGCGAGCGCCTGCGCGTCGGTGTTCGCGGCCACGAACTCGACGCCGCGCAGACCGGCGTCGACCATGCGATTGACCGCATTGGTCCCACCGCCGCCGACGCCGACGACCTTGATGACCGCGAGGTAGCTGCCGCTTTCCATGTGCTTGAAGTTCCTGTCCGACCCTCTAGGTAGCGTCGAGAGTTTCTGGCGCTTATGCGCCTCTCCCGGCCGATGCACCGTACGCATCGGCATTCTTGGGTGTCAACGCCAAGTCTAGAGCGCAATCTTGCTTGCAGTTTGCGGAAGTCTGTAGTTGCCCTTGAGACTGACGGCGTTCCGTAGGCTCAAGCTGAGGTTGAGGTTGGCTATGGCGTGGTGCCCGCCGCCGGCACCGCCGACGTGGGCGTCTGAGCCGGATCGGCCGAGTTGACCGTCTCCGGATCGCGCTGCAGGGTGGGGTCTTCCAGTCCCCCGGCGGCAGGCCGCTCGGGGTAGCGGAGATCGAGGTAGGTGGCGCCGGCAGAGTTGCTGTCGGCCAGGACGGCGGACGCCGCGGCCCACTTGGCGGTCAGCCGGTCGGCACCGCCGAAGCGAAGGTCCGGACCGTCTTGGAGGACGAGCGTGAGGCCGCCCTGCTTGGTCGAAGACGCGCGCAGAACGCGGTTGCGCAGCGCCGCCGGAGCCGCCGCGAGGGCCAAGATGGCCTGGCGTGCAACCGGATCGACGACGTGATCGCCGCCGGGGGCGACGTTCAGCGGGACCGATGCAAGTTGGCGCTCATCCGCGCCGCGCAGGAGCCGTCCGTCACCTGCGACGGGCGTCTTCTCGCCGTCGACCTCGACGACCGCGACCGGGGTGTTCTCGATGATCTTGATCTTCAGGCCGTGCGGGAAGTCAGCGGCGACCCGCAGGTCCTTGACCACCGGATACGGCGCGACGACCGAGCGCAGCTGGTCGGTCCGCACGTGCAGCGTGGTCATGTCGCGAGCGGCGTTCTCGAGCTGCGCCGTGACACGACCGGCCTCGGGCCCGGACAGCCCGGTGACCGTGACGTGCTTGACCGCGACCAGCTGGGAGTCGCGCAGCCACACGAACCCCGCGATCAGCAAGGCGATCACGGCAAGGGCCCAGACGGCGGCCCGCGGCAGGCGCGGGACGCTGCGGACCCGCGGCATGGCGGCGGCGCGGTGCATCCGGGTTGGGGGTTCGCCGCGAAGCGCGGGTTACCTGCATGAGTCCGACGATGCATGTCGTCGCACCCCTCACCTGCGAGGGCCAGACGACGCGGACCGCGATCTCAGCCCACCAGCGCGCGCCCGAGGGCGTCGATGTCGCCCGCGCCCATGACGAGGACGAGGTCGCCGTCGCGCAGGCGGGGTCCGAGGACGGCCAGCGCCTCGTCGAAGGTCGGCAGCCAATAGACCGTGCGTCCGCGAGCCGCGTCGGCTGCTGCCTCGGCGATCAGCTTGCCGCTGACGCCCGGGAAGTCCTCGGCGCGCTCGCGGGCTGGATAGACGTCGAGGGCAACCGCGACGTCGGCGCTTGCCAGGGCTGCGCCGAACTCGCGGTGGAGCTCTGGGTCCGGCTGAACAGGTGCGGCTGGAAGATCGCGATCAGCCGCCGTGACTCCAGCGACCGCGCCGCCGCGATCGTCGCGGCGACCTCGGTCGGGTGGTGGGCGTAGTCGTCGACGACGAGCGCGCCGCTCGCCGTCTCCCCGAGCCGCTCGAACCGTCGCCCGGCACCCGCGAAGCTCGCCAGTGCGGCGACCGCCGCGGCCTGGTCCGCCGCGTCGGCCACGCGGATCGCCTCCAGCGCTGCGGCGGCGTTGCGCGCGTTGTGCGCGCCGGGCACCTGCAGCACGACCTCGTGGCCGCGCCAGGTGAAGCGTGACCCGCCCGGCTCCAGGACGAGGTCCTCGGGGGCGAAGACGGTGTCGCCGTCGCGTGCCAGCTCCGGTGCGACCACCCGTGCGGGCGCGGCCGCACGGAAGCTGTCGAACACCTCGTTGAGCTCCGTCACCGACCCGTACGTGGCGTGATGGTCGAGCTCGATGTTCAGCACGACCGCCACGTCGGCGTCGAGCGCCAGCATCGACTTGTCCGACTCGTCGGCCTCGACCACGAGCCACTCCCCCGCGCCCCAGTCCGCGTTCTCGCCCGTCGTCCGCAGCGCGCCGCCGATCAGGTACCCCGGCTGCGCCCCGGCGCCGAGCAGCGCGTGGGCGACCATCGAGGTCGTCGTCGTCTTGCCGTGGGCACCGGCGACCGCGATGACCTTCTTGAGCGCCGTCAGCTCGCGGAGCAGCTCGGCGCGCGGCAACGCGCGCGCGACCCGCTCGGGGTTGTCGGCCGGGATCGCGGTCGAGACGAAGACATCGGCGCCATCGGGGACGTTGGCGGCGTCGTGGCCCACGTGCACGACGACGCCGAGCGCACGCAGCTTCTCCAGCGCCGGCGACTCCGCGCGATCCGAGCCGCTGACGGTCGCGCCGAGCTGCACCGCCACGCGCGCCCAGCCGCTCATCCCCGCCCCGCCGATCCCGACGAGGTGGACGCGGCGGCCGGCCCAGGGACCCGCAGTCACGGACGCGACCCCGCGGCGGCGAGCACCTCGCGCGCGATGTCGCGCGCCGCGTCCGGTCGCGCCAGGCCCCGCGAGGCTTGCGCCATCCCCGCCACCCGCGCAGGGTCACCGAGCAGCGCGCCGACCTCGTCGTCCAGGCGCTGGGCCGTCAGCTCGCCGTCCGGCACCACCACCGCCGCCCCCGCGTCGACCATCCAGCGTGCGTTGGCGGTCTGATGGTCAGCGGCCGCATGCGGATAGGGCACGAGGATCGCGGGCAGCCCGTGGGCGGCGACCTCGAAGATCGAGCCGCCCGCGCGGGCGACCGTCAGGTCCGCCGCGGCGAGCGCGTCGCCGAAGGGCGTGATGTACTCGCGCAAGTCATAGCGCTCGGGTGGCGGTGTCCCGAGCCGCTCGCGCAGCGCCTCGTAGTCGCGCGTCCCGCAGGCGTGCAGGACCCGGAAGGACGCGTCGCGGAAGGCATCGATCGCCGCCTCGTTGATCGACTGCGCGCCCAACGAGCCGCCGAAGACCAGGACGCAGGTGTCGGTCGCAGCCAGGCCGAAGCGGGCGCGAGCACCGTCGCGATCGGTCACCGACGGTGGAACGGGGCGGCCCGTCACGCGGTACCTCTCCCCGTCGCGCCCCGCCAGCGGGAAGGCCAGGCAGACCCGGCGCGCGAACCGCGCGAGCAGCCGGTTGGTGAGCCCGAGGTGGCTGTCGGCCTCGGTCAGCACGAGCGGGATCCGGGCCGCCACGGCCGCCGCGCCGACCGGCCCGGCGACGTAGCCGCCGCCGCCCATCACGGCATCGGGCCGCACCTCGCGGAGGAGCTTCCGGGCCGTGCGCAACGCGGCGACGGCACGCACCGCGCCACGCGCGGCCTTCAGCGGGTTGGTCCGCGACAGCCCCTCCACCGCGATCGGGCGCAGCTCGTAGCCGGCCTCCGGAACCAGCGTCTTCTCGGCTCGCTCGCCACCGACGAAGACGACGCGTGCGGCGGCCTCAGCCCGCAGCGCGTCGGCGACTGCCAGCGCCGGCACCACGTGCCCGGCTGTCCCGCCGGCCGCGATCAGAATCGTTGGTGGCATGCCTTCGGGACCCTGCCACATCCGGGACGACGCGCAGCTTGACGTTCCCGCCGGCCGCGACGTTCAGCAGGACGCCCATCCCGGCGAGCAACACGATGAGGTTGGTCGACCCGTAGGAGATGAAGGGCAGCGGCACGCCGGTCAGCGGCGCGAGGCCCAGCACCGTGAAGACGTTCAGCATCGCCTGGCTGAGGAAGAGCGACGTGACGCCCGCCGCCAGCAGCTTGGCGTAGGTGCCGCGCGCGTTCTTGGCGACGCGCAGCCCCGCGTAGGCGACCAACCCGTACAGGAACAGGATCCCGCAGATCCCGACCACGCCCAGCTCCTCGCCGACGATGGCCAGGATGAAGTCGGTGTGGGCCTCGGGCAAGAACAGGTTCTTCTGCAGCGACTGGCCGAGGCCGCGGCCGAAGAGGCCACCGGAGCCGATCGCGATCTGCCCCTGGACCGACTGGAAGCCCTCGTTGCCCGCGTGCGCCCAGGGGTCCAGGAAGGTCATCAGCCGGTCGCGCCGGTAGGACGCGGTCATGGCGTACATCAAGATGAGCATCGCTCCGCCACCGCTCGCGGCGGCGAGCCAGCGGATCGGCATGCCCGCGGCGACGAGCATCGCGGCCATCGTGAAGGAGATGACCAGCGCGGTGCCGAGGTCCGGCTGGGAGGCGATCAACAGCACGGCGCCGCCGGCGACCAGGACGAGCGGGCCGAGGTTCCGCGGATGCTGCAGCAGCTTGGGGCGCTCGGCCAGCAGCTTGGCCGCGTAGAGCACGAGCGCGAGCTTCATCACCTCGGAGGGCTGGAAGACGATCGGGCCCGCGCCGAGCCAGCGGCGGGCGCCGTTGACCGACACGCCGAAGCCGGGGACCTTGACGAGCAGCAGCGCGACGAAGGCACCCGCCAGCAGCGGGACGGTGGCCTTGAGGACGAGATCGAGTCCCCGACGCGCGATGAGCTGCATCAGCACGAAGCCGACGCCGCCATAGGCCACGTACTTGACCATGAACGACGTGCCGTCACCCTGCCCGGAGAGCAGCGTGCGTGCGGACGAGGCAGAGAACACCATCACCGCCCCGGCTGCCAGGAGGCAGAGGGTGGCGGTGATCAAGATGCTGTGCTCGATCGGGTGGGGATGGCGGCGGCGAGCCATCAGGCCCTAAGTTCGCGCCAGCTCCCGAAAAGCCTCCCCGCGGGCCTCGAAGTTCTCGAACTGGTCGTACGAGGCACAGGCGGGCGACAGCAGGATGACCTCGCCGGCGCGGGCGGCGGCGCGTGCGGCGGCAACCGCGCGGTCGAGCGTCCCGCAGTCGTGAAGTGGCGCGGCACCGTTCAGGACCGCGTGCAGCGCGGGCGCCTCGGCGCCGATCAGGTAGACCCCGGCGCAGTGCCGGGCGACCGCGTCGCGCAGCGGCGCGTAGTCCTCCGCCTTGCCTTGGCCGCCCATGATCGCGTGGACCGGGACCTCGAAGGAGGCGAGGGCGACAAGCGCCGCGGCCACGTTGGTGGCCTTGGAGTCGTTGACGTAGGTGACGCCGTCGCGGACGGTGATCTCCTCGAGACGGTGCGGGACGCCGCCGAAGCTCTTGAGGCCGGCCCGGACGGCGTCAAGCGGCAGCCCGCGCGCCAGCGCGACCGCTGCGGCGGCCATCGCGTTGCGCACGTTGTGGGGCCCGCGCAGCGCAAGCTCGTCGGTGCGCAGCAGCGGCGTCTGGTCCCACCACAGCGTGTCGGCGCGCAGCGACAGCTCGTCCTCGGGTGCGTCGCCGAAGCAGACGCGGCGGGCGCAGCCGCCGAGGTCGGGAACGCCGAGGCCCTCGGGCGCGACCGCGATGTCGTCGTTGCCCTGGTTGGCGAAGACCCGCAACTTGGCCTGGTGGTAGGCGGCCAGCGAGCCATGCCGGTCGAGGTGGTCGCTGTCGAGGTTGAGCAGGACCGCGGCCTCGGGGGCGAAGGCGGTGGTGTCCTCGAGCTGGAAGGACGAGGCCTCGCAGACGACGACGGCGTCCTCCTGGAGATGCTCGTCGAGCGCCAGCGACGAGTACGCGGTCCCAACGTTGCCGACGACCGCGACCGGGATGCCGGCCTCACGGTGCAGGTGGCCGAGCAGCTCGACGGTCGTCGTCTTGCCGTTGGTGCCGGTGACCGCGATGACCTCGTTGGGGACGCAGCGCCACGCGAGCTCCAGCTCGCCGAGGACGGGAACACCGCGCTCGCGGGCGGCGGCGATGACGGGTGCGGTGGCCGGGACGCCCGGGGACTTGACGACCGCGCGGACGCGCTCCAGCAGCGCGACGCCGTCGACCCCCGCGTGCAGCTCCACCCCTTCGGGGATCTCAGCGCGCAGCCGCTCGGCAGGCGCGGAGTCGACGGCGATGACCGTCTCCCCGCGGGCGTGCAGCAGCGCCGCGGAGGCCTGGCCGGAGCGGGCGAGGCCGACGACGAGGTACGGGCCGGGCGGCAGCGGCGGGCGCAGCGACATCGCCGTCCTAGGAGATCGACTGCTGGTAGATCGTGAAGCCGCTGGCGGCACAGACCGCGGCGATGATCCAGAAGCGCAGGATGATCTTGGTCTCCGACCACCCCATGATCTCGAAGTGATGGTGGATGGGCGCCATCAGGAACACGCGCTTGCGGAAGGTCTGAAACGAGAAGACCTGGATCAGGACGCTCAGCGCCTCGACGACGAAGATGCCGCCCAGGAGGATCAGCAGCTCCTCGGTCTTGGTCATCACCGCCAGCCCCGCGACCGCGCCCCCCAGGCCCAGCGATCCGGTGTCCCCCATGAAGATCGTCGCCGGGAACGCGTTGAACCACAGGAAGCCGACGCACGCGCCGACCAGGCACCCCGCCAGCAGCGAGAGGTCGTCCTGGCCGCTGGTGATGAACGTGATGCCGATGTAGGCCAACAACACGATCGCGGCGCATCCGGCGGCCAGCCCGTCCAGGCCGTCGGTCAGGTTCACCGCGTTGGTCGTCCCCGCCACCACCAGGTAGATGAACAGCGGGTAGAAGACGCCGAGATCGACGGTCGCGTCGATGGTGCGCAGGCGCAGCGTCGCGGGCAGGTCGGCCTTCTGGGTCGCGATGTACCACAACAACAACGAGATCGCGACCTGACCGCCGAGCTTCGCCTTGCCGCTCAGCCCCAGGGATCGGCGCCGGATGATCTTCGTGAAGTCATCGGCGAAGCCGAGCAGCGCCGACAGCATGGCGACGGCGTAGACGCCGACCGAGCGCCAGTCGTAGTCGCTCAGCAGCAGGAACGGCACCGAGATCGCCGTGAAGATGATGATGCCGCCCATCGTGGGCGTGCCGGCCTTCTCGTGGTGGCCCTCGGGCCCCTCCTCACGGATGTTCTGGCCGAACTCGCGGCGTCGCAGATAGGAGATGAACGACGGGCTGAGGAAGATGCAGATCAGCAGCGACGCCATCCCGGCGATCAGGACCTCGCCCATCTACGCCGCCAGCCCCTGGGCGACGACCTCGAGGCCAACGCCGCGTGAGGCCTTCACGAGGACGGTGTCGCCTCCTGTCAGCAGCGGGCGGAGCGCGCCGATGACCTCGTCGGCGCGCTCGACGGCCACCGTCCGGCCCCCGAACGCCGGGCCCATCGCGGCGGCCAGCGGGCCGACGGTGACCAGCAGGTCGAGCCCGGCGCCGCGGGCGTGGGCGCCGATCTCCTCGTGGAAGCGGACCTCGTCGGGCCCCAGCTCCAGCATGTCGCCGAGCACGGCGACGCGACGTCCGGATGTGGACGCGGCAAGGTCGTCGAGGGCGGCACGCATCGACATCGGGTTGGCGTTGTAGCAGTCGTCGATGACGACGAGCCCTCCGGGCAGCTCCCGGCGCTGGCCGCGCAGCTCGCTGAGCGCGACCTCGAGGAGGCCCGTCGGCTCGACCCCGACGGCGCGCGCCGCGGCCAGTGCCGCCAGCGCGTTGGACCGCATGTGGGCGCTGGTGAAGGGCAGCTCGAGGCCCTCCGGCAGCTCGTCCACGTCGCCACCGGCGCCGAACGTCACGGTCTCGACGCCGTCAGGAAGCCGTTCGAGGTGGGTCGACAACAGCGGCTCGTCGGCCGGCACGACCGCCGTCCCGCCGGGTCGCAGGCCCTCGATCAGCTCGGCCTTGGTGGCGGCGATCGCCTCGATCGTGCCCAGCAGCTCCAGGTGCACGGGCCCGACGTTGACGACGACGCCGACGTCGGGCTCGGCGATCGCGACCAGCTCGGCGATCTGCCCGGCCCCGCGCATCGCCATCTCCAGGACGAGCACCTCGGTCCCGGCGGGGGCGCTCAGCACGGTCAGCGGCAGCCCGATCTCGGTGTTGAGGTTCAGCGGCGTCGCGACGACGCGGCGCTGCTGGTCGACCATCGCGGCGAGCAGGTCCTTGGTGGAGGTCTTGCCGGTCGAGCCGGTGACGCCGATGACCTGCGCGCCCAGCTCGCGGCGCCACGCGGTCGCCAGTTGCTGGAGGGCGGCCAGCGGATCAGCGGCAACGAGGACGGCGCCACCGCCGCCGGTCGGGACCTCGACCTCGGCCCAGTTCTCACCCACCAGGACGCCCCAGGCGCCCGCGCCCAGCACCTCGGCGGCGAAGCGCCCACCGTCGACCCGCTCACCGGGCAGCCCGACGAACAGCTCGCCGGGACCCGCGTGACGTGAGTCGATCACGGCCCGTGTCGGGCCGCCGGCCGCGGTGCCCGGGCCGGCGAGCCGCGCGCCCGCCGCCGCGGCGACGCGCTCAGCGGTCCAGCTCCGCATGCGCCACCTCCCACTCCTCGCGGCGCTGAGCGCCGAGCTCAGCCCAGCCGCGCACGCAGTGCCTCCCGGGCGACCTTGCGGTCGTCGAAGGGCAGCTTCACGCCGCCGGCGATCTCCTGGTAGGTCTCGTGGCCCTTGCCGGCGATGACGACGACGTCGCCCGGGCCGGCGAGGCCGATCGCGTGGTCGATCGCCTCGCGGCGGTCGACGATCCTGGTCGCGTCCGGCGCCCCCTCCGCGATGGCGGCGATGATCGCCTCCGGATCCTCGCTGCGCGGGTTGTCGGAGGTGATGACGACGGTGTCGGCGCGCTCCGCGGCGACTGAGCCCATCAGCGAGCGCTTGCCGCGGTCGCGATCGCCACCCGCGCCGACGACGACGATCAGCTTCCGCGTGGCCAGCTCGCGTGCCGTGAGCAGGACGTTGTCGAGCGCGTCGGGCTTGTGCGAGTAGTCGACGACGACCGCGAACTCCTGGCCTTCGTCGACCGGCTCGAAGCGCCCGGGAACGCCGCCCGCACCAGGCAGCGCGGCGGCGATCGTCGCGTCGTCGACACCCAGGGCGCGCGCGGCGGCCAACGCGACGAGCGCGTTGAGGACGTTGAAGCGCCCAGGCATCGGGGCCTGGAACGCGGTGCCATCGACGGTGAAGTCGGTCGACGACGGGCCCGCTCGCAGGCCCGTCGCGCGCACCGACGCCTCGGCCGCGTCAATCCCGATCGTCACCGCTTGCGGGAACTCCCGCGCGAGCCGCGCGCCGTAGGGATCGTCCACGCAGGCGATCAGCGTCGCGCCCTGCTCGGAGGCCACCTCGAACAGCCGGCGCTTGGCCAGGAAGTAGTCCTCCATGTCGGTATGGAAGTCGAGATGGTCCTGCGTGAGGTTGGTGAACGCCGCGACGTCCCAGTGGATCGCGTCGGCGCGGTGCAGCGCCAACGCGTGCGAGGAGACCTCCATCACCGCAGCGACGTCGGGAGGGTGGGCCTGGGTCATCGCGCGAAACGTGCGCTGCAGGTCGATCGCCTCGGGCGTCGTGCGCACGACGGGGCGCTCGGTGCCGCCGACCCACGACGTGACGGTCCCGATCAGCCCGGTCCGGCGCCCGGAGGCCTCCAGCAGCGCGCGCGTCAGATACGAGGTGGTGGTCTTGCCGTTGGTGCCCGTGATCCCGACCATCGCCAGCGCGGCGGTCGGGTCGCCGGCCAGACGCGCGGCGGCGGGCGCCATCGCGGCCCGGACGTCGTCGACGAGTACCTCGGGAACGTCGAGATCCAGCGGATGGTCGACGACCAGCGCGACCGCGCCGTTGGCGACCGCGTCGGGGGCGTAGCGGTGGCCGTCGGCCGTGAAGCCGCGCACGCAGAAGAAGGCCGAGCCGGGCGTGACGGCGCGCGCGTCGTAGGCCAGCGCGGCGACGTCGACGTCCGGCAGCGTGGGGTCCGCGAAGAGGTCGCCCAAGAGCATCGCGGCGACCATAGCGAGCTACTTCGACGGGGGGATCTTCTGGTACCGCAGTGCGAAGCTGGCGATCTTGCCGAACGCCGGCGCCGCGACCTGCCCGCCGTAGATCCCGCCCTTGGGCTCGTCGACCATGATCGAGATCAGGAGCTTCGGGTTCTGCGCGGGCGCGAAGCCCACGAACGACGCCACGTACGCCGACTGCGAGTACTCGTGGGTGACCGGGTCGATCTTGTTCGCCGTGCCGGTCTTGCCCGCCAAGGTGTAGCCTTTGATCGGCGCGACCTCCGAGGCGGTGCCGCCAGGCGCCAGGACGCCCTCGAGCATGGTGCGCAGCGACGCGGCGGTCGCGGCGGACATGATCCGGCGCGGCGCGGGCTGGGGCTGCAGGCGACCATCGATCCGGCGCACGAGATGCGGCGTGCGCAGCACGCCGCCGTTGGCGATCGCGCCGTAGAACTGGGCGATCTGCATCGGCGTCACCGCCTCGCCCTGGCCGATCGGGAGGTTGCCCATCGAGGAGCCCGAGTAGTTCTTGAGCTGCGGGACGATGCCCTGCTCCTCGCCCGGGAGGTCGGTCCCGGTGAGCTTGCCGAAGCCGAACTTGCGGACGTAGTAGTCGAAGCGTGCCTTGCCGAGCCGCTCGCCGATCGTGATCGCGCCGACGTTGTCGGACTGCGCCAGGATGTCGCTCGTGGTCATCGTGGCCCAGCTACGCTCCTCGGCGTTCTTGATGGTGCGGTCGGCGACGACGATCTGCGGCGGCAGGTTGAAGGAGGTGTCAGGCGTGACCTTGCCGTCCTCCAGCGCCCCGGCCACCGTGATGGCCTTGAACGTGGAACCGGGCTCATAGGTGATGCCGACGGCGCGATTCTGTCGCGCGTAGTCGGGCGCCGCCGACGGGTCGTTGGCGTTGATCTGGGGCCAGTTGGCCAGCGCCAGGATCTCACCGGTCTTCGGGTTGGTGACGATCGCCGTCGCGCCCTTGGGCCGGTAGGTCTTGCCGATGCCGCCGAGGACGGACTCGACGTCGTCCTGGATGTTGGCGTCGAGCGCCAGCTCGACCTCCTTGCCGGGCTGCGCGCGCTTGATGTCGCGAACCTGAACGTCCTCGCCGATGCCGTCGCGCACGATCCGGCGTTGGCCATCGCTGCCGCTGAGCTTGGCGTTCAGCGAGTACTCGACGCCCGCGTAGCCCTTGCCGGCCATGTTGACGCCACCGAGGACCTGCGAGGCGAGGAAGTCGTGCGGGTAGGTGCGGCGCTGTCCGGGCGTGAAGTCGATGCCCGGGATCTCGAGGCGGCGGATCTTGTCGGCGGTATCGCCGGGAACGTGGTGGCCGAGGTAGACGAAGCCGGTGTCACGGCGCGTGAGCTGCTTGAGTACGACGTTCTCGTCGACGCCCAGCAACGGCGCGAGTTTTGCTGCAGCCTTGACGGGATCGGTGACGAGATACGGCGTGGCCGTGACGTCGTCGGCCGCCTGGGAGACGGCGAGCTCGGTGCCGTGGCGGTCGACGATCGTGCCGCGGTGAGCGGGCACGACCGGTTCGCTGACCTGCTGGCTGGTCGCGGCGGCGGTGAGCTTGGCGCCTTGCAGCGTGCCGAGCTGCAGCGAGCGCATGCCCGCCAGCAGGATCAAGCACAAGAAGAACGCGAAGAGAAGGCCGATGCGGCGTTCGACCAAGACCATCAGGTACTACCCCTGCGGGGGCGCCACCGCGCCGCCGGAGGTGGAAACGGCGATGGGTGTGCCGACGGTTTGCTGGGTCTGGGTCTGGGCCGCCGGCGCTGCGGCGGCGCCGGTGGGCTGCTGCGTGGCGGGCGGCGGTGTCGTCGCCACGGCCGCGGGCGCGGTGGTCGCCGCCGCGGTGGGTGCCGCGGCAACGGTGCCGGTCGGTGCCGGGGCGGGCGCGGCGGCCGTCGTCGTCTGTGTCGCTGCCACCGTCTGGGTCGTAGCGACGCCGGTGGTGGCGACGCCGGTCGCGGCGACGCCGGTCGCGGCCGCCGGCAGCGCGGCGCCCGTCGTCTGCCCTGCGGCCAGCGCGGTCGCGGCCTTGGAGCGGGCGATCGCCTCGGCGTCGGCCGCGGTCATCCGGTGCGCGGCCGCGGTGGCCAGACCGCGGGCGGCGGCGGTGACGTAGTGCGTGCTGCCGTCGGCCGGCACGACCATGCCGAGCCGGCGGGCGGCGGCGTCGATGCGGGTGCCCGACTCCATGCCCGACACGGCCGCGCGCAAGTTGGTGTTCTGGCGCTCGAGCGTCGCGGCGCTCTGCACCGCACGGCCGATGCCCGCGTTGAGCTTGAGCATCGAGACCTGCATGAAGACGATGCCCATGAGCCCCACGGCGACGATCGGGATCCACAGGCGGCCGCGGATCAGGCGGTCCAGGAAGCGGGAGTCGGCGAGCGCGCGCGTGCGGTGCAGCGCGCGCAGGACGAAGGGATCGGCCGTCGGCGCGGTCGACCGGCGCGCACGAGGCGCGTCGCCGCCGCGGCGCGGACGCGCGGCGGGACCAGAGACGCGCCGTGGGGCGCGCGGGGCGACCGGACGGGCGAGCGTGCGGCCCGCGGCGGTGGCGGCTGGTGGGGTCATGCTTCCTCTTCCCTGAGCTTGCGAGCGGCGCGCATCCGGGCGGACGCCGAACGGGGGTTGCTGGCGATCTCACCGGTCGACGGGGCGATGCCCCGGCCGATCAGCTCGGCCTCCGGGGTGCGTCCGCAGACGCAGACCGGAAGCTGCGGCGGGCACGTGCAGCCTTCGGCACGTGCGGCGAGGAAGCGCTTCACGCGCCGATCTTCGCCGCTGTGAAACGAAATACCTGCAAAGCGACCATTGGGCCGAAGGATCTGCCAGGCCAGCGGAAGCGCCGCGTCGACCTGACCGAGCTCGTCGTTGACCGCGATGCGAATCGCCTGGAAGCTGCGCTTGGCGGGATGGCCGCCGGCAAAGCGGGCCTTGACGGGAATCGCGTTGTTGATGATGTCGACGAGCTGGCTGGTCGTCTCGATCTCCCGCTCCTCACGCACGCGACCGATCGCGCGGGCGATCTGGGAGGCGTAGCGCTCGTCGCCGTACTCGCGCAGCAGCTGCGCGATCCGGCGCACCTCCCACGTGTTGAGCACCGTGCGCGCGTCGAGCTCCTGCTCGGTGTCCATGCGCATGTCCAGCGGCGCGTCGTAGCTGTAGGAGAACCCGCGCTCCCAGGTGTCGACCTGCATCGAGGAGATGCCGAGGTCGACGTAGACGAGGTCGGCGCGAATGCCTTCGGCCAGCAGCTCGCGCAGGCCGTCGGCGAACGACGCGTGGACGAAGCGCGTGGTGCAGCTCACCTCGGCGGCGAGCGCGTCGAAGTGCGACGCGGCGACCGGGTCGCGGTCGATCGCGATCAGCGTGCCCGCCGGGCCGATGCGCTCGGCGATCAGCCGGGCGTGGCCGCCGGCGCCGAAGGTGCAGTCGATGGCGACCTGGCCCGGCTGCGGATCCAGCGCCTCGATCAGCTCGCCGGCGAGGACCGGGACGTGGGAGGCGGTCATGTCATAAGGGATAGTGAGCATCACGCGGTGGCCGGCGCGTCGAACGCCGCCGAGATGTCGAAGATGTCGGCCGCGAGCTGGTCGTTGTAGGCCGTCCAGGCGTCGCGGTTCCAGAGCTGCAGGTGGTCGCCGGCACCGACGACGGTCACCTCGCGCGTGAGCTTGCCGTGGTCCATGAGGAACGGCTGCAGCGGCACGCGGCCGGCGCTGTCGAGGCCCGCGGGCATCGAGTTGGCGGAGAGGAAGGTCATGATCTTGCGCCCGCGCTGGCTCATCGGGTGCACGTCCTGCAGCGCCGCGCGGCGGAAGTCGTCGTAGCCGGCCGTCGGCCAGATCGCGACGCAGGGCTCGATGTCCTTGGCGAGGACGAGGCCACCTTCGAGCGCACCGCGATACCGCGCGGGAACCGTGAGGCGGTTCTTCGCGTCGAGGGTGTAGTCGGCTTGGCCGGTGAACGAGGTGTCCATGGGGACGGGCGCATCGCGTCAAAGAAGAAGAAGGGCCGGGGTGGAGGAGTGGGAGGAACTCCTCCACCCCGGTCCGTAGGCAGCGTTCTATCCCACTCCTCCCCACGATGCAACACCAATCCCACACATTTCCCCACCTTCAGACCTCTGGCGTGCCAAGAACGGCCCAAAACCCGCATGGAAACGGGCTTTCCGGCGGTGGGACGCGGTGGGAGAACTTTTGGCCGGCAGCGCACGCCGCGTTGCAAAACGACGGCGTGCAGAGGCGATTGCGGGATTCGGGCCGTTCCGTCCGCCGGGTGTGCCTGCGGTGGGAGCCGGTGGGACGACCGTCGACAGCCGTCCACGGCGCGGCTCTCTCAGCGGCCGACCGCCGTAGCATTCGCGGTATGCGCACCTCTTTCCTGCCCCGCCTCGTGCCTGCGTTGGCAGTCCTCGCGGCCGTGGCGATCCCCATCGCCGGCTGTGGCGACAGCTCGAACAGCGCCGGCAGCACCGGCAACGCCGGTGCCGACCCGGCCGCGTTCCTGCCCGCGGCAGCACCCGTCTACGTCGAGGCGCAGGTCCAGCCGGACGGCGACCTGAAGGCCAACGCGACGACCGTCGCCGGCAAGATCCTGGGCACCGGCGACCCGGGCGGCAAGATCGTCGGGCTGCTCGACAAGGGCCTCAAGGACGACGGCGCCAGTTACCAGCAGGACATCGCGCCCTGGCTCGGGCAGCGGGCGGGCCTGGCGATCACCGGCGTCGGCACAGGCGGCAAGGACCCCGACATCGTCGCGGCGGTCGCCAGCAAGGACGACGACGCGGCACAGAAGTTCATCGACGGACGCAAGGGCGCGAGCGACCGCGAGTACCGCGGCGTCAAGTACCGCTACAAGGCCGACGACGACCTGGCGGCCGCGGTCGTCGACCACGCCGTGATCCTCGGCACCGAGCGCGGCTTCAAGTCGGCGATCGACGCGCGGTCGGGCGACACGCTGGCGAGCTCTGTGACCTTCAAGAAGGCACGCGAGACGGTCGGCACCGACGGGCTCGGGTTCGTCTATGCCGATCCGGGCCGGTTCTTCGACCTGGCGGCCGGTGCCGCGGCGGGCAAGGCACCGGGTGTCGATGCCGCGCAGCTGAAGATGTTCAAAGGCCTGCTGACCGGCAGCGGGCTGCAGTCGGTGGCGGCCAAGCTCGATGTGGCGAGCAACGCGCTGCGGATCGACGCGGCGGCGATCGGGGTCAAGGCGAAGGTCGGCGGCGGCGACGGTCCGGGCGCGGCGGCCGCCGTGCCCGCCGGCTCGTGGCTGAGCGTCGGCGTCGGTGACGTCGGCGGCTCGATCACCAAGGCCATCACCGCGCTCGGTCAGTCCGGCGCGACCGGCGGCATGGACCCGGCGACGTTGCTGCAGGGGCTGCAGTCGCAGCTCGGCGTCGACGTCCAGAAGGACCTGCTGTCGTGGATGGGCGATGCGGCGCTGTTCGTCCGCGGGACCTCGATGGACGATCTCGGCGGCGCGCTGGTCGTGAAGTCCAAGGATCCGGCGGCATCACGCAAGGCGATCGGGACGCTGCGCAAGCTGCTGGAGGGGCTGAACGTCAAGACGGGCGCGCTGAGCGGCGCGGGCTCGTCGGACGCCGACGGCTTCTCGATCGACGTCGGGCCGCTGCCCGCGGGCATCCAGGTCGCGGCCAAGGACGACAAGTTCGTGATCGCCTACGGCAAGGACGCGCTGGCCGACGCCCTGGGTGCTTCGAGCACGCTCGGCGACTCGGAGCCGTTCAAGACGGCGGCGGGCCTGTTGGGCGGCGCCAAGCCGTCGCTGTTCCTCGACACGCCCCAGGTGGTCAAGCTGCTGTCCTCGGTCGCGGGCGACGACAAGGACTTCCAGAAGGCCAAGCCGACGCTGGACGCCTTCGGGCCGGCCGCCGCGGGCCTGTCGTCGGACGGCGACGTGACGCGGCTGAAGATCGCGGTGGCGGTGCCGTAGGACCGTCGGCCGTTGCCTTGTGCGCGTGCCGGCGCTTTACGGCACGCGCACGAGGCGCGGGTTCGGCCGCCGCTCGCGGCCGACCTTCGCGACCGGCGCGCCGTCGACGACGACGATGTCGGCGGTGAAGTCGTTCTGGCCGCGCAGCAGCGACGAGCCGACGCCGTAGGCGTCGACGGGTGCGCCCTCGGTCTCGAAGCGCCGGATCTTCTCGGCGTCGAAGCCACCGGAGGCGACGATCTTCACGCGCTGGTGGCCGGCATCGTCCAGCGCAGCGCGCACGCGGCGGGCAAGCTCGACGTTGACCCCGCGCGGCGCGGCGTCGCCGAGGTCGGCGAGCGCCGCGTCGACGAGCGTCTCGGCGGTGTCCAGGCGCACGCCCCAAAGGGCATCGCCGAGCGCGTCGGCGACCTCGACAGCCGTGCGCGCGGAGTGGTTCTCGAAGTCGACGAGCACCGTGACGTTGATGCGGTCGCGGTAGCGATCGGCAAACGCGCGCGCCGCGGCGACCGTGTCGCCGCCGAACGCGGCGATCAGCGCGTGCGGCACGGTGCCCACGCCGCGGCCGCCCCACCATGAGGCCTGTGCGTCGGTCGAGACGCCGATCGCGCCCGCGACGTGTGCGGCCCAGCCGTCGCCGGTCTGCACCAGCCAGTGATCGTGGCGCGCCGGGAAGAACAGGATCTCCTTGCCGCCCGCGGCGTCGACCACGGCGCGCACGTTGCGCATCACCAGCGACCGGCGCGCCATGCAGCCCAGATAGACGGTCTCCAGATGCGCGAACTGGGCGTAGTCGCCCTCGATCGTCAGCACGGTCTCGCGCGGCGCGATGGCGTCGCCCTCGTGGAGCGCGTGGACCACGAGGTCCTCCCACGCCGGCAGCCAGACGCCGTCAGACCCGACGTGCCCGGCGCCGACCTTCAGCACGGCAATCGCCTCGTCGATGCCCCCGAGCAGCGACTCGTCCTTCTGGAAGACCTGCATGAGGACCCGCGGATGGCGATCCTGGGCCTCGAGCAGCTCCTTGGTGGAGGTGAAGTACGCGTCGCTGTAGTAGCCGGCGCGCAGCCGGCCGACGGGCAGTTGGAAGGTGGCGGGGTCGAGCCGCTGCGGATCCGATGCCATCGACTCGAACCTAGTGGATGGTGTGCAGCGCCTTGGATCGCGCAGACCGATCCATCGCACGCGACCGGCGCCCAAGCGTCACGTGAGTCCGTGGACGAGGCCGGCGGCGACCATCAGCAGGACGGCCGGGACGAGCAGCAGCGCGACCGCGAGCTGAATCCGCGGCGCGGCGCGCGCAGCCTGCTCGTGCAGCGCGCGGGCGCGATCGGCGCGTGCCGCCTGTGCGAGCGCGGCGAGCGCCGGCGCCGGCGGCGCACCATGGCGATCGGCGCGGGTGATCGCGGCGGTGAGCAGTCCGATCGCCGGCAGCGGCAGGCTGCGCTGCAGGGCGGCGAGCGCCTCGGCGCGCGGCACGCCGAGCGCCAGTCGCTCGGCGACCATCCACAGCTCTCCCGCGACCAGTCCCTCGCGGCGCCGGCCGACCTCCGCCAGCGCGCGCCCGACAGGCAGCCCGGCCGCGACCGCGACGCGCAGCAGGTCCAGCACGTCGGCGAGCTCCAGCCCGGCGCGGGCAGCGCGGTGGCGTGCGCGCCGGGCGAGCCACAGGTCCGGGGCGAGGAAGCCGGCAGCGGCGGCAGCCGCAAGCGCGACGACGGTCACGCGCAGCGGCAACGTGGCGAGCGCCGGTGCGGCGACGAGCGCGGCTGCAGCGCCGGCGCCGGCCTTGACCGCCATCGCATCGGCAGTGCGCACGCTCGACCCGAGGCCCGCGGCCGCCAGACGCGAGCCGAGGTCGCCGGGCGGCGTCGGAACGCCGAGCCGCCGCCCGAGCCGTGCGAGCACGGCGACGCCGCGGGCAATGCGCGAACCGCCCTTCGTCGAGGTTGTTGTCCGTGTTGACGCCGTCCCGCGACGCGCGACGACGACCACGGCCAGATCGATGAGCCCGGCTGCCATCAGCACACCGGCGAGTGCCGCGACGGCGACAGTCATGACTCACCCACCCGTGCGATGCGGCCGATCGCGACCAACGCCGCGGCGGCAAGCGCGGCGCCGGCGAGCAGCAGCAGGCGGGAGCGTGGATCGGCGACCAGCGCACCGAGGGTGCCCGGTGCCAGCAGCTCGCCAAGCGCCAGGGCGACACAGGGCAGGCCCGCGACCAGCCGCGCCGTGGCACGAGCCTGCGCGGTGAGACCGCGGGCGTCGGCCTCGACGCGACGCGCGTGCTCGGCCGACTCGGCGATCGACCGCAGCAACGCCGCGAGGTCCCCGCCTGCCTCGCGCTGGAGGAGGATCGCAGCGATGAGCGTGTCCCAGGCGGGATGGGCCGCTCGATCGCGCAAGCCGATCAGGACGGCCTCGGTCGGCACGCCGAGCGCAAGCCGGTGCGCGACGAGGCGCAGCTCGGCACCCGCCGCGCCCGACAGGCCGTCTGCGCGGTCGTGACGCGGGCCTGCGAGCGGCGAAGCACCAGCGTGGTCACCGCCGGCGCCGAGCGCCTCGAGTGCGCCGCGGATCGAGTGGCCGCCTGCCAGCGCGTCGGCCAGCGCCCGCGCGACGCCGGGCACCTCGTCCCCCAGCGCTCGGCGCCAACGGCGCCGACGCGCGGCGAGCGTCGGACCGACCGCGGCGGGGCCGGCCGCGCCCAGCACCATCCCGGCCATCGGTCCGGCCAGCAGCCAACCCGCGGCCAACAGGGTTCCCGCCCCGACCATCGCCAGCCGCCGCCGCTCCGGCACCGTCGGCGCACGCCCGACCCGGCCCGCCAGCCGCAGCGGCGTCAGCGCACGACCCACGGCCTGGGCCGGGCGCAGCTGCTCGACGATCGCCAGTGCCTCCCACGCCCCGAAGACGCCGAGCATCGCCGCGGCAGCAGCGAGCAGCGGACCGGTCACGCCGCTGACCGCATGACGACGGACGTGTCTGCACGGGCCTGACGCATCATGCTGCCGCCTCCAAGCGCGACGCAAGCTCTTCCGACAGCGCGGCGCGCCAGCGCGGTCGGAGGCTGTTGAAGGTGTAGACGTCGCGTGTGGCAGGACCTGCGGCCACGCGAACGACCTCGGTCACGGCCGTCACCTGACGACGGCCGTCGGGCATGCGGGCCTGATGGACGACGAGATCGAGCGCATCGGCGATCTGCTCGCGGATCGCGGGCAGCGGCAGCTCGACATCGGCCATCAAGGCGAGCGTCTCGACGCGACGCAGCGCCTCCGCGGGCGAGCCGGCGTGGACGGTCGAGAGTGAGCCGTCGTGGCCGGTGGTCATCGCCGCCAGCATCTCCAGCGCCTCTCCCCCGCGGAACTCTCCGACCACGATCCGATCCGGCCGCATCCGCAAGGCGTTGCGCAGCAGCCGGCGGATCGTGATCTCGCCGCGCCCCTCGACGTTGGGCGGGCGCCCTTCCAGACGAAGGACATGGGGTTGCTGGAGACGCAGCTCGGCGGTGTCCTCGATCGTGACGATCCGCTCGCCCTCGGCGATGAACGAGGACAACGCCCCCAAGGTGGTGGTCTTGCCTGAGCCCGTGCCACCACTGACCAGGATGTTCAGTCGGGCCCGGACCGCGCGGGCGAGGAAGTCCCGCAGTGGCGGCGACCAAGTGCCGCGCGCGACCAGCTCGGCGGCATCCAGCGGGGTTGCCCGGAAGCGGCGGATCGTCAGCAGAGGACCGTCGACCGCCAGCGGGGGCAGCACGACGTTGATGCGCGAGCCGTCGGGCAGCCTTGCGTCGACCATCGGCTCGGCCTCGTCGACGCGCCGCCCCAGCGGCGCGAGGATCCGCTCGATGGCGTGGCGCAGCTCGGCCTCGTCGGTGAAGGCGACCTCCGTCGGCTCCAGACGCCCGGCGCGCTCCACCCAGACCGAGCCTCGCGCGCCCGTGCCGTTGACCATGATCTCGTCGACCTCGGGATCGGCCAGCAGCGGCTCCAGCGGACCGAGGCCGAACGAGCGCCGGGCGACACGCGTAACGAGGTCGGCGCGCGTCGACGCGTCGAGCAGGCCCGCCTCGCGATCGACCAGCAGGCGGATGCGCTCGGTCAGCGGCGCATCGTCAGACGCACGACCGCCGGTCTCTGCCAGCAGGCGGTCACGAAGGCGCTCGGCGAGGTCGTCCAGGGCATGGTCCACACCAACTGAGGCTCCGGCGCGGCCGAACTCGCCCCCTCGATGTCAGGTCCCGGACGTCAGCAAGCCGTGCAGCCCCGACAACGACAACGGCCGGGCGGAAAATCCGCCCGGCCGCGTGCCGAGAGCTGAGGACCGCTCAGATGTCTACGGGCCTTGCGGTCCGGTGAAGCCGTCCCAGGCCTCCGTGAACCACGGGGTCGGAACCCACGGGCCGACGAGGATGGACGGGTTGTAGTAGTTCGGATGCGGCAGGCTGGAGTCATACGGCGGGCGCGATCCGTCAGCGACCCAATCCCCGTAGTCCTCCGGACCAGGCCACGCGAACGGGACCGCGTCGCCGCGCATGGCGGACGTGGCACCGGTCTGGGTGTCGACGACGTCGGTCGGCGCGAAGCGGTCCGTGCCGAACGGAAGCCACCGGCTGCAGGTCCGAGCGTGCGGATCGGGCAGACAGGGGTTGAACGGCTGGACGCGGTAGCCGGAGCCCCAGCGAGACAGCTGCATCTCGACGAAGTTCGACCACCCGTCGTTGTCCTGATCGTCGGCGCCGTCGGGGATGCCGTCGCCATCGCTGTCGGCATCCACCGGGTCGGGATCGGAGAACGCGCGCAGGTTGTACGACGGCTCGATGTAGGTCACCGGGCCGGTGGCTGCGGGGCCGTGCGGCTTGTACTGCCAGTCGAAGCCCTTCCACCAGGCCTGCGTGCCCGTGTAGTTGAACTCGACCATGTTGGAGAGGCCGTCGCCATCGAAGTCGCGCTCGTCGTCGGTGAGGTTGCCGTCGCCGTCGAGGTCGAGGTAGCGCTGCGCGAGCGTCGTGACCGGCTGGGTGCCGCCGCTGTTCTGCGTGCCGTCGCTGTACTGCGTCAGCGGGAACTTGGCGCCGGCGGCCTTCCAGAGCTTGTTCTCCTGCCAGAGGCGGAGGCCGTCGCCGTCGAAGTCGTAGTTGATGTCCGTCGGATCCAGCGGATTCGGCCACGGGCGCTTGCCGGGGTAGGGAACCGCGGCACCATTGAGGTCGACGGCCGACCAGAACTCGTAGCCGTCGCTCAGGGTGTCGCCGTCGGTGTCGGCCGTGCAGGGATCGAGGCTGTACTGGAGCTCGGCACCGTTGGCGAGGCCGTCAGCGTCAGCATCAGCGGCCGGCGCGGCAGCGGCCTGCTCCTGGCAGGTCTTGTATGCCAGCGCGGCGGCCTGAGCCGCGGCCGCCTCCGAGCCCGGAGCCGCGGTGGAAGCGCCCGGCAGCGGGGTGACGACCGGCGAGCGGCTGTTCTTGGTCCAGCTCTTGCTCATCTTCGTGGCGACCACGCGCAGACGGAGCTGCGTGGCGACGCTGAGGCCGTCCCGCTGGGCCAGCAGCGCTCCGACCTTGGTCGACACGGTCACGACGACCTTGGTGCTCGTCACCGAGTCGGCCTTGACGAAGACGACCGGCTTGCCGGGACGGTAGAAGGCGACGCTGCTCTTCGTCTTTCCGGCGCTGAGATGCGCGCCCTTGATCGTCAGCTTCTCCCCGATCATGAGCTTCCGCGGAGAGACGCTCGAGATCGTCGGGTAGACCGGCTTCTTCTTCGAAGCCGCGTTGGCAACCGCGGGGGCCAGAAGACTGGCCACGGCGAGGACGAGAGAAAGGGAACGAAGAGATCGCAGCATGAGTAGCCTCGGCCCGGGGTATCGGTCGCCCGGTGCCACCCTTGAGGTGGGGACCCCCTCATGGACGGGTGGCCGATGGTGTTCTGACGTCCGCTTCAAGACACCACGGGGCTCGCTGGTGATGCTCACCGGAGATCAGAGCCCACCGTCGTCCCGGCCAGACCGTGACGTCGATCGCCCGCCGCTCGGGGCAGCAGGCGCAGCTCACGGGCGAAGGACTGCGCCGCGGCGAGGTAGACGGCCTGGCGCACGGTCACCCGCAGCGACGCCGCGACGCGGTCGCCCGCGGCGCCGCCGTCATCATCGCCCGACGCGGCGTGCGCTGCGAGCACCTCGGCGTCCTCCAGCGCCACCGTCGTCGCGCCGCTGCCGTCACCGCGCTCGCGCGTCACGAGGACGTCCACGCGGCTGCCGACCCGGATCAGCTCAGCAGGGCCGCGGGCCACCAACTCGGCCACGCGCTCGCCGACGCGCACCGGCGCGCCTGCCACGCGCGTGCCGTCATCGACCGAGGACGGCCCGACGTCCTCCCCGGCTTCCAGCGCAACGGCCGCGCGAGTGCCGGCCAGCGCACTCGTCGACCCATAGGCCATGGCGGGCGCAAAGCGAGCCGGCACGCGTCTGACCGCCAGGTGATGCACATCGAAGACATCGCCCGCCGCAAGGCGACTGCGAACGACCACGACGGGCACGGTCGGCCCGATCGCTTGGCGCAGCGCCGCCTCGCGGCCCGCGACGTCGGAGGCGGCAAGACCGCCGAGCAGCAAGGCCAGACCGAGCAGGACGGCTGCGCGACGGCGGCGGATCACACAGACCGGCTGTCGAGCGGCAGGTCGATGGCGACGCCTGGCGCGGCCGACAACGCGACGATCCGACCGCCGCAGTGGGCCAGGACCGCGCGAGTGATCGCCAGACCGCGACCGCGCGCGCCACGACCGGCGCGCGGGCGGCGAGCGAGCTCTGCGACGGAGGCCGGCAGGCCTGGGCCGCCGTCGATGACCTCGACGCGGACGCGCTCACCGGCGAGGACCGTGCGAATCACGATCTGCCGGCCACCGTGCTCGATGGCGTTGGCGACCACGTTGCTCAATGCCTGTACGAGACGCAGCGCGTCGGCGTGGACGAGGACGGTGTCGGGCCCGGGCTCCAGCGTCAGCGTCTTGTCGCGGATCGCCGCGATGTCTCGCCAGGTCTGGAGCTGGACGGTCAGCAGCTCGTGGAGGTCGACCTCCTGGGGACGCGCCGCCGACGGATCTTCCAGCGCGAGCACGGCCCGGCGCAGCTCGAACCCCAGGGCGGCGACGAGCACCGGGCCGAGCTCGCCACGACGTGCCGCGCCGTGCACGGCGAGATGGGCCGCCGAGAGTGGCCCGCGCACCTCGTGCGCGACCCGCGCGGCGCGCTCGCGCAGACCACGCACCACCCAGCGAGCGTATGCAGCGGCGCCGAGCGCGGCAGTCGCGGCAATCGCCAGGATGAGCAGGCCCGTCATGCCGCCACCTGGCCGCTGAGGGCGCCATCCTCGGCCAGCGCGTCCACGAGCCGGTAGCCGACGCCCCAGACGTTGAGGACATAGCGGTCGCCCCCGACGCCGAGCTTGCTCCGCAGACGACACGCATGACTGTCCAAGGTCCGCGTCTCGTTGACCGAGCGGTAGCCCCAGATCGTTCGCAGCAGCTCGGCCTTGGTGTGGACGGTCGTCGGCGCCGCCGCCAAGACGCGCAGCAGCGAGAACTCGGTTGACGTCAGGTCGACTGCGTGCCCGCCGACACGAACGGTGCGTGAGGCGGGATCGAGCTCCAACGCGCCGACGCGCACGCGACCGCCACGACGACGGCCCTCGGACCGATGCAGCAGCGCGCGCACCCGCGCCCGGAGCTCGGCGTAGACGAACGGCTTGGCCAGAAAGTCGTCGCCTCCCGCCTCGAAGGCGCGGACGCGATCGGTGTCGCCACAGCGGCCGCTCAGGACCAGCAGCGGCGTCTCGGGGTCCATGCGACTCGCGAGACCGTCGGCGGCACGCACGTTGCGGACGACGTCCAGCCCCGAGCCGTCGGGCAGACCCACGTCCAGCACGACGAGGTCGGGGTACTTGGTCTCCAGCAGGCGCAGCGCGTCTGCGGCGGTCTCGGCGATCAGCACCTCGCAGCTGTCGGCCGTCAGCTCGTCGGCGAGAAACGTCCGCGTCGTCTCGTCGTCCTCGGCCACGAGGATGGTGGCGGGCGTGTCGTGGGTCATGTCCCCTTAGGGCGCGACGTTGCAGATTCGCCCCCCTTTGCCCGCGATGCAGGGTCGCGCGCCGACACCCCGAAACCACCGGGACGGCGAGCCGCAGATCGGCCGGCACTTCGTTGTGCCGGACGCGGACGGACTGCAAGATCCATCCCATGACCTGCGAACGCGAAGGGATCGGGCATACGATGCCGACGACTTCGGGAGCAGCCGTCTCACCTCGGCGCGACTCGAACTGATCACCTTCATGAACGACGCACGCCGAGGCAACTACGACAGCGGCGAGGACTTTGTCCTCGAATACGGCGAACTCCGGTTCACCTTCAACGAGCGCGACTTCCGCGAGCGCTGCGAGCAGGCCGCCAACAAGCTGGGGTTCGTCTCCGGCCGCCTGGACGACCCCGAGCTCGAGGACCTCGTGACCCTGTCGGTCAACGGCGAGATCCAGGAGCCCGCGTCCGCGCTGGGCGAGCACGTCAACGACTGCTGGCCGGAGCTGGTCGGTCCGTCGGATCGCTCGCTCGTCCACTGGCTGCGCCGGCTCGTCTTCCGCTCCGCCTGGCTGGACCAGCGCGTCAAGGAGAACGAGCTCGACGTCGAGTTCGACGAGGAGAGCTCGACCTTCATGTACGTCCAGCCGGACCGCGACGGCGAGCCCGTCGAGCTGGCGCCCGAGCCCTCATGGGGCCGGGTCGCCTACGTGCCGCGGTAGCACCACCCGCTTGAGGATCACCCGGCCCCGCGGGTTCGGCCCCCTGGGCCGACACCCGCAAGGCGAAGCTCGCCTTCTGGGCGAGTCTTCGCCCTAGCCCAATGCCTGAGCGCGCGCCTGCGCGATGGCATCCGCGCCGGCGTCGCCGACCAGCAGCTCCGGGCGCAGCGTGCCGCTGGCGACGAGATCGAGCGCCGGAAAGCGACCCGTCCGCGTCAGCGTGCGATCCAGGGCGATGATCGTCGTCTCCCCGCCGACCGGCGCCGTCGCGGTGGCGACGATCGTCAGCGAGCCGCCGTCAACCACGTTGCGGGCCGCCGCCAGCGCACGTCGGGCGGCATGTGGCGCGACGGCGTCGAGACCGTCGATCAAGACGACGACGTCGCCGCCACGCGCGGTGATGCGCTTGGCGGTGTCGACCGCACGCTCGACGGCCTGGCCGGCGGCGTCCGGGCTGGCGGCCAGCGACAGTGAGGCGACGGGCTCGATCTCGCCCGCGCGCCACTCGGCGCACTCCTCGGGCCGCACGGCGGCGAGGACGACGTGGACCTCGAGGCCCTCGACCGTCTTCAGCGCGCCCGCGAGGCGCTTCAAGGCCTCCGACTTGCCCGCGTGCGCCTCGCCGACGATCGCGACGCGCGAGCCCTTGCCGATCGGCGTCAGCCACTCGATCGCCTTGAGCGTCGCGTCCTCGGAGCCGAGCGCGAGGCGCTCGGTCGGCAGCGTGCACGGCAGGTCGTCGAAGTGCGTGCCCTCGGCAACCTCGTCTGCCGGTCGGCCGTTGATGGTGTCGATGCGGATCAGCGACGGGTAGCGCTCGGAGCGACGCGGCTCGCGAACGGGGCCGCCGACCTTGTCGCCCGAGACGAGCTCGCAGCGGCGCACCTGCGCGGCTGAGACGTAGACGTCGTCGTCGGAGGGCTCGGGCGGCGTGAGCCGCACGAAGCCGGAGCCGTTGGGCAGCAGCTCGACGGTCCCCTCGATGACGCGATCCTCGCGCTCGGCGGGGCGGGCGGAGTCGGCATCCCGCTCGTCGCGATCGGCGTTGCGATCGCCACCGCGCTCGCGGTCTGCGCCACGGTCACGATCGCGCCCGCCGCGGCCGCCACGCGAACGGCGCTTGGGGCGCTCCTGCGCCTCGGCCTCGGTCTCGACGTCGGAGTCGCCGACAGGCTCGATGTCGACATCGACCTCGACCTCGGCGGCCTCCTCGGCCTCCTCGGCCTCGATCTCCTCCTCGACGACCTCGTCCTCGGTCGCGATGACGTCCTCGTCGGCGTCCTTGCGACGCGAGCGCGAGCTGCGACCGCTGCGCGAGCGGCGCTTGGGCGCCTCGGTGGCCTCGTCGCCACCGTCCCCGTTGGAGGCGGCGGCCGCGACGGCCTCCTCGCCACCCTGCTGGACGATGATGCGATCGACGAGGTCGGCCTTGCGCAGACGGCGGTAGCCGTCGATGCCGAGCTCCGACGCGATGGTGTGCAGGTCGGCGAGCGGGCTCGCCTCGAGGGCGGAGCGGGTGATGACGGACATCTTGGTCCTCCTAGGCATTCGGGTGTCGGTGGGCGCCCGCCTCGCGTTGTCAGGCAGCGAGACGGCGACTCTCCAGAAGCTGTCTCCGAATGAGAAGCCGTGAGACCAGCTTCCCTCTGAAACAGCTTCTCGTGCTCGGACCGTACCGAAGTCGTCGGTCAGGAGGCCGCCGACGCATCGCCGGCGGTCTGTGCGCGTATCCACTTGAGCCCGTCGTCGTCGGCATCGACGTCGCCGACCTCCGCCCCACCCGCCAGCACTTCGCGCACCGCGAGGTAGTCCACCGTCTCGGCCACGTCGTGCACGCGCACGATCGCCGCGCCGTGATCGGCCGCGTGACCGACGGCGGCCAGCGTGCCCGCCAGGCGCTCGGCCGGCGGACGGCCGGTGACCGCGGCGAGGAAGTACTTGCGCGAGACCGCGGCCAGCCACGGGTGGCCGAGCGCGGCCAGCCGGTCGATGGCGCGCAAGGTCTCGACGCTCTCCGCGGGCGACTTGGCGAAGTCCGGGCCGGGGTCGACGATCAGCTGCGCATCGGCCACGCCACAAGACCGCGCGACCGCGCAGCGCTCCTCAACGAACGACACTACATCGCCTACAACATCGCCGCCGTAGTCGGCGAAGTGCTCCTGCTTGGGCGCCGCGCGTGTATGCATGACGACCAGCGCCGCACCGGTCCGCGCGGCATGCTCGGCCAGCGCCGGATCGCGCAGACCCGAGACGTCGTTGAGCACGTGCGCGCCCGTGTCCAGCGCCGCGCCCGCGACCTCCGCCTTCCAGGTGTCGACCGACACGCAGACGCCCTCGGCCACCAGCCGCTCCACGAGCGGGACGACCCGGTCGCGCTCGACCTCGGCAGCGGTCACGTCGGTGTAGGTGACGCCGGACTCGCCACCGATGTCGATGAGGTCGGCGCCCTGGGCCACCAGCTCCAGCGCGAGCGCGACCTGCGCGTCGAGCGTCGTGTGGCGCACCGCGTCGGAGAACGAGTCCGGGTTGGCGTTGACGATCCCCATGACCAACGGACGACCGGGACGCAGGTCGAAGCTGCGGTCGCGGAGCGTCAGGCGTGCGGGCGTCGTGGGCGTGCTCACCGGGCCAGACCGTAGTGCAGGAACACGTGGTCGTCGGCACGGTGGACCTCGCGCAGCACCAGCCGCGCGGGGTCGGGGAACGGCGCGCCGTCGAGGATCGTCGGCGCGGTGCCCGCGGCCAGCAGCGGCGAGACCGTGAGCAGCAGGTGATCGAGGCCGCCGTCGGCGACCATGCGACCCAACAGCGTCGGACCGCCCTCACAGAGCACCGAGCGCACGCCGCGTGCACCCAGGGCGACGAGCGTCGACGCCAGCAGCGGCGCCTCGCCCGCCACGCGAACGACATCGAGGTCGGCGCCGAGCCCCGGCGCTGCAACCTCCTCCCCCGCGTACGTGAAGACCACGATCGGCACGCCCGGCTCGTCGAAGAGCGGAACGTCAGGCGGCAGCGTCAGCTCCCGCGACAGCGTGACGACCAGCGGATGCGGCGGCCGTCCCTCGGCGACCCGCCGGGCGCGCTGCTCGTCGTCGAGCAGGTTCGCGTAGCGCTCGGCGGCCAGGGTCCCGCTCCCGACCAGGATCGCGTCGACCGCGGTGCGCAGCTCCCGCAGCAGCGCGCGGTCGGCCGGATGGCCGAGCGCGACCGAGCGGCCCTGCACCGCCGCGCGCCCGTCGACTGTGGCGACCATGTCGGCCACGACGCGCGGGCGCGCTCCGGCGGCGATCGGCGCGGCGAGGTCCAGACCGGCGACGAGGTCGCGCGCCGTGCGCGCCGCCCCGTCCTCCAGCCGCTGGAGCGCCTCGCCGCCCAACGAGCCCTACTTGCCGCCGATGTGGATCTGGCGCTCGGCGACCGCGACGTTGCCGGCGCGGTCGGTCGCGCTCACGCGCACGGTGAAGGCGCCCTTGTGGCCGTAGCTGTGGCTGGCCTTGCGGGCCTGCTCGAAGCCGCTGCCGTCACCCCAGTCGATCCGCACGAACTTGATGCCCGCCGCGTTGCCGCTGGGCGGGATCACGTCGGCGGCCTTGGCGGTGACGGTCGCGACGCGCTGCTTGCGCTTGACCGAGAACGAGACCGTCGGCGCCACCGTGTCGACCTTCAGCGGCTTGACCGTCGTCGTGACGCTCTGGCCGCGGCGATCGGTGGCCGTGACGCGCCAGGTGTGCAGCCCCTCCGACAGCGCGCCGACCGGCAGCGTCACCTTGGTGGTCTGCGTCTGGGCGACCGGCTTGCCGTCCACCAGCACGGTGTAGCTCAACGGGCCCCAGAGGTCCAGGGCCGTCCCCCACGCCAACGGGTTCTTGATGACGTTGCGCCAGATCTTCGAGCTGGTGCTGATCCTGAACGCGCCGGGCAGCCGGTCGTACTCGGCCACCACGAGGCGGCGCGCGTCACCGCTGCCCTGGATGAAGGCGAACGCGAAGTCGCCGGTGCGGTCACCCGCGACGTCGAAGCCGGCGGCCGGGTCGACGGGGCCGAGGTCCGGGCTCGTCAGCGCCGTGTCGGGCCCGGGGCCGGGGATGACACGGGTGCTGGACTTGTCGTCGTAGAAGACGCCGTGGACGGTGCCGTCGGCGGGGCTGATCCATCCGACGACGCGGTCGGTGGTCTCGGCGACCGCGCCGATCGGCTGCGCAGGCACGCCCGAGCCGCCGAGCACCCGCGCCGGGTTCAGGACGTCGTCCTTGAGCACGCTGGAGAGCGCGGAGCCGCCCGTCGTCCCGGCCGTCGCGGTGCCTTGGCCCTTGCCGTTGATGTCGACCGCCGGACCCTCGACGCCCTGACCGCCCCAGCCGAGGCCGTCGAAGGCCACCGGGGGATCGGCGCGCGAGCCGCGCAGCCGGACGCCGATCGCCCGCGGCTTGGCGACGCCACCGTCGTCGAACCGCTGGCGGAAGACGACCCACGCGAACGACGAGTCGTCCTCGATGTCGACGGCGGGCGCGTCGGCCGTGCCGCCCGGGTGGCCGTCGAGGTCGGGCAGCGTGAGGTCCTGCACGACGCTCGACGGGTTGGTGCCGTACATCCGCCGCGCGTAGACGTGGCCGGACTCGCCCCAGACCGCGACGCCGGTGCCGTCGGCCGCGATCGCCACGCGTGAGCGGTTGGCGCCGTCGCCCGCAACCGCCGCCGGGTTGGCGTCCAGCGCCGCCGGGATGCCGGCGAAGGTCGTCGCCGTGCGGTCCATCCGGGCGCCAACGACGTCCCCGTTGACGGTGAAGGTCGCGTAGGCGGCGCCGTTGAACGACATGTCGACCGACGGGTCGGCCGCGCCGCTGGCCAGCAGCTGCGGCGCGCCCCAGGCCGGGGCGCCGGCCTGGCGCACGACCGCGAACGCCGAGCCGCCGGCGATGAAGACGATCGCCAGACGACCGCCGTCGGAGGCCGCGACCGCGGGCGTCGCGGCCGGGGCGTCGAGGCCGACGTCGACGCGCTCGGGCGCCTGCCAAGCGCCGTTGGCCAGCCGCGAGACGAAGATGTGGTCGACGCCGCCGTCGCGGCGGACGTAGGCGACGGCACCCGTCCCGTCCCGTGCGATGTCGACGTCGCCGACCGAGCGGACGTCGGCGCTGGGACCGTCGAGCGGCTCACCGGGATAGAACCCGGCGTGCGCAGCGCCGGGAACGGCGGCCAGGACGGCGATGGTCGTGACGATGAAGGCCAGGCGGCGGCGCATGGGCTGCGGAGCTGCTCCTCGGAGGGGACGAAGTCGGACTGCGGCGATCGTTTCGGGGAAACCGCTGCGGCCCTGGAAGTTACGGTGCGCGCCCGACGGTCGTCGCGACACCGGTCAGCCGGGGACGATGCCCTCGGCGCGCGCCTCGTCGGCAAACGCGGCCGCGGCAGCCTCCTGCGCGGCACCATCCCAGCCGCGCTCCGGGGCCATCGCGGCGGCCACGCGGCGCGCGACCTCGCCGTCGGGCGCGGCCACGTCGCGGGCCGCGACCAGCCCCAGCCGGGTCCGGCGCAGCAGCACGTCGCCGACCGTCCGCGCCTGCTCGCGGCGAGCCGCATGGACGACCTCGGCCAGCAGATCTGGCCGGCCCTCGACGACCGGCTGGGCCAGCTCGCCACGCTGTGCGGCGATCGCCAACACGTCGTGCGCGGCATGGCCGTAGCGCGCGGCCAGCGGCGCGTAGGCCTCGTCGCGCACGCCCTCGACGCGCGGCAGCTCGCTCGCCTCGATCGCCTGGCCGAGCGGGATCTCGTGCGTGCGGCAGGGCGCGTCGCGCGCCTCACGCTCGACGAGCCGGTCGACGGCCATCTTGGCCATCCGCCGCCACGTCGTCAGCTTGCCGCCGGTGATCGTGACCATCCCCGACGAGGTCTCATACAGCTCGGCCTTGCGCGAGATGTCCACCGACTTGCCCGCGTCAGCAGAGCTGATCAGCGGCCGGACGCCGGCGAAGGCCCCGGTGATGTCCGACGCCGTCAGCTCGGTCGCAAAGAACGCGTTGACGGCGTCGAGCAGGTACTCGACGTCGTCATCGGCAGGCCGAACGTGGTCGAGGTCGGTCGCGTCGTAGTCGGTGTCGGTCGTGCCGACCAGCGAGCCGCCGAGCCACGGCAGAGCGAAGATGAAGCGCCCGCCGCCGGCCGGGACGATCGCGCCGACGTTGAGCGGCAGGTCCTCGCGGCGGAAGGTGACGTGCGTGCCGCGCGAGGGCCGGATGATCGGGACCTCGGCCTCGTTGTGCAGCTCCTCGGGGCGCAGCCGGTCGGCCCAGACGCCGGTGGCGTTGACGACGTTCTGCGCGCGGACCACGAAGCTCTCACCCGACGCGCTGTCGGTAACGCGGACGCCACGCGCGCGCCCGCCCTCCTCGACCAGCTCGGTGACCAGCAGGCCGTTGGCGCAGACCGCGCCGAAGCGCTCGGCCTCGCCCAGGACGGTGAGCACCAGCCGGCTGTCGTCGGTCTGGCAGTCGTAGAAGAGATAGCCCGAGGTCGGCTCGCGCGCAGCGAGCGCGGGCAGGCCCTCGGCGACCTCCCCGGCGTCGATGATGCGATGGCGGTCGGGCGACCAGGAGGTCGTCGCGGCCGCGGCCTCGTTGGCGTCGCCCGCGTGGTTGCGACCGCGCCGGCGCAGCGGCGAGCGCAGCTTGTCCACCGACATGACGTCATAGAGGTTGAGCCCCATGCCCATCATGCGGTCGGGCCGCGCACCGTCGAAGGCCGGAACGATCAGCGGCAGCGGCTTGACCAGATGCGGCGCCAATCCGACCATGATCTGGCGCTCGATCAGCGCCTCGCGCACGAGACCAAGGTCGAAGTTCTGCAGGTAGCGCAGGCCACCGTGGACGAGCTTGGACGACCGCGATGATGTGCCCGAGGCGAAGTCGTGGCGCTCGACCAGCGCGACGCTGTAGCCGCGCGTGGCGGCATCGAGCGCCACGCCGGCGCCGGTGATCCCTCCACCCACGACGACGACGTCGAACTCCTCGGCCGCAAGGGCGGTCACGGCGGCTGCGCGGTCGATCATCGGGTCCGGAGTCTGTCAGCTAGCGTCGATGTCTCTGATGTCGGACCCGTACCTCGTCCTCTTCGTCGCCGACCCCGCCGACGACGGCCACGCCGACGCGCTGCGCGCCGCTGCCCGTGGCGTTCCGCAGGCCGGGTTCTTCGACGGGGTGGGTGGGGCCGGGTCCGGCGACACGCGGACGGTGGGCGCGTACCTGCGCACCGAGGAGCTGACCGGTGGGCTCGCGCTGGTCGCCGCGGTGGCCGAGGTGTCGTTTGCGCTGGCGGCGCGGATCGAGGTCCAGTACCGCGAGGAGATCCTCGGGCATCTGATCGACGGGCAGCCCGATGACGCGCTGCGGGCCCGACTCCCCCTGGGGGACATCCCCGAGCCGCTCTAGGGTCATCCCGGATGGTGCGCGAGGCCGCGCCGCGCGATCTTGGTCCTATGCCCGAGACCCCTCCCTCCTCCCCCGATCCGCACGACGCCCCCACGTCGCAGCAGCCCACGCCCGACGACCCGACCACCGAGGCGCCGCGACCCGAGCCCGAACCGGCAGCCACACCGTCCGGACCCCGCCGCCTGCTGCGCACCCGCGACGACCGCGTCCTCGGCGGCGTCTGCAGCGGCCTGGCCCGCTACTTCAACGTCGACCCGCTGATCATCCGGATCGCCGCCGTCGCGCTGATCTTCGTCGGCGGCTTCGCCGTCATCGCCTACATCGCCGCGCTGCTGCTCGTCCCCGAGGACGACGGCACCGGCAAGCCGGTGGCCGGGAAGCCCGGCCGCCTCTCCACCATCGTCGGCGCGGTCGTCATCGTCCTGGCCGGTGTTGCCCTGCTCGACGGCCACTGGGGCGTCGGCTTCGGCTGGATCTTCGGCGCGCTGGCCCCGACGGTGCTGGTCGTGACGGTGCTCGCCATCGCCGGTCAACGGCTCCTGGCCAACCGCGGTGAGAACCAACCCGCGGCCGCCAGGATCGCGGGCGCCGCGCTGATGCTGAGCGCGATCCTGGCCGGTGCGGTCGTCGCCGCCGCGGGCGCTGCGGTGGCCACCGCCGCGGGTGGCGGGACCGTGATCGCGGGCGTCGTCATCGTGCTCGGCGTCTTGATGGTGGTCTTCTCCTTCCGCGACAGCCGCGCCCGCTGGCTGGCGCTGCCCGCGCTCGTCCTGGCGATCCCGTCCGGGGTCGTGGCCGCGGCGGGCGTCGACGTCGACCACGGCGTCGGCAATCGCGACTACGCACCGGCGACCGTCAACGACATCCGCCCCGGCGGCTACGAGCTGGGCGTCGGCGAGCTGGTGGTCGATCTGCGCGACATGCGGTGGCCGTCCAACGCGCCCGTGAGCCTCAAGGTCGACGTCGGCACCGGCCACGCGCTGGTCCTCGTCGGAGCCGACGTCTGCCTGCAGGCCAAGAGCCGCGCCGGCCTGGGCTACGTCAACCTGCTCGGCAGCGAGACCGGCGGCGCCGACATCGACGAGCAGCACGGCACGCTCGCGCGGACGACGTCGGCGCGCAAGCTGATCCTCGACGCCCACGTCGGCATCGGCGCCATCGAGGTCCGCCACACGCGGACCGACAACGGCCATTGGGATCACGACCGCCACGGGCCGGATGACATCAACGGAACGCTGGCGGCCGCCGGCTGCGCCGGGGAGCGAGCGTGAGCCGCCCCGACCTCGCGACCCTGATCACCGGCCTCTCCGTCCTGGCGCTCGGCACCGTGCTCCTCCTCGATCAAGCCGGACAGCTCAGCCTCGACTTCGGCGCGCTGGCCCCGATCGTGCTGACCGTCGTGGGGCTCGTGCTCCTCGTCGGAGGACTCGCCAAGCGCGACGGAGCCTGATGGAGAAGCCCCGCCGACCGCCGCCGCGCCGAGACGACGACCGCAAGGTCGTCGCCGGCGTCTGTGCGGGCTCGGCCCGCTGGCTCGGCGTCGACCCGCTGATCGTGCGCATCGCGGTGATCGTCTTGACGGTCGCCTCCGGCGTCGGCCTGCCGATCTACATCGCCGGCTGGCTGTTGCTGCCGCCCGCCGACGGCTCACCCGCGATCGCCGCCCGGCTGCGCGCCCGGCCCGGCGCCTGGCAGATCGGCGCCGGCGTCGGCTGTCTCACGCTCGGCGGCCTGCTGACGATCCGCGAGCTGGGCCTGTGGTGGAGCGACGCGATCGTCTGGCCGTTCGTGCTCGCCGCGGCGGGCGCCGCGATGCTCTGGCGTCAGACCGCGTCGCGCCGCGCCGGGCCTGAGCCGACGCGCTCACCGCGCGACGGCGTGCAGACGATCGAGCACGAGCCCGCGGCCGCAGCCATCGCGGAGGAGCCTGCCCTCGACGCCGAGGAACGTCCGCCGCTGGGCTCCGCGATCCCCCAGCGCCTGCGCTCCATCTACCAGGGCGGCTTCGGCATCGCGCTCGTCGTCGGCGCCGGCCTGCTCTTCCTCCAGGCCAACGGCGCGCTCAGCGGCGCGCGCGACCTCGTGCTCGCCTTCGTCGTCGTCGCGCTCGGCCTCGGCCTGATCCTCGCGCCGTTCTGGCTGCGCCTCGCGCGCGGCCTGCGCGACGAGCGCAACGAGCGGATCCGCTCGCAGGAGCGCGCCGAAGTGGCGGCACATCTTCACGACTCGGTGCTTCAAACGTTGGCGCTCGTCCAGAAGCGCGCCGACGACCCGCGGGCTGTCGCCACGCTCGCCCGCCGTCAGGAGCGCGAGCTGCGCAGCTGGCTGTCCGGTGCGCCCGAGGCCCGCCCGGACGAGTGCCTGGCCGACGCGCTACGCGCCGCCGCCGCGGAGATCGAGGAGGCCCATGGCGTCCCGATCGAGGTCATCGCCGTCGGCGACCATGACCTCGACGAGCGCCACCGTGCGCTCGTGGCCGCCGCCCGCGAGGCGCTCGCCAACGCGGTGCGCCACAGCGCCAGCGACGAGCCGATCTCGCTCTACATCGAGGTTGCCGGCAGCCGCACCGAGGTCTTCGTCCGCGACCGCGGCCAAGGCTTCGACGCCAACGCGATCCCCGAAGACCGGCGCGGCGTGCGAGAGTCGATCATGGGCCGGATGGCCCGCCACGGCGGCAGCGCCGCCGTGCACAGCACGCCCGGACAGGGCACGGAAGTGGAGCTGGTGCTGGAAGATGACTGAGAGCCTGCCGACCGTCGTACTCGTCGACGACCACGCGATCTTCCGGGCCGGCGTGCGCGCCGAACTCGACGGCCTGGTGACGATCCTCGGCGAGGCCGGCGACGTGGATGCAGCGGTGCGGGAGATCGTCGAGCGCGCGCCCGACGTCGTGCTGCTCGACGTCCACCTGCCGGGTGGCGGCGGCGTGGAGATCCTGCGCCGCCTGAGCACCGAGGCGCCGGAGGCCAAGTGCCTCGCGCTCTCGGTCTCCGACGACCCCGAGGACGTCATCGCGGTCATCCGCGCGGGCGCGCGCGGCTACGTGACCAAGACGATCTCGCCGACCGAGTTGGTCGAGGCGATCCGTCGCGTCCAGGAGGGCGACGCCGTCTTCTCCCCGCGGCTGGCGGGCTTCGTGCTCGACGCGTTCGCGAGCGGTCCCTCAGCGCCGGCGGCGGGCGCCGTCGACGCCGAACTCGACCAGCTCACCCCGCGCGAGCGTGAGGTCCTGCGCCATATCGCCCGCGGCTACCTCTACAAAGAGATCGCCCAGCGGCTCGGGATCTCGGTCAAGACCGTCGAGGCCCACGTCAGCGCCGTGCTGCGCAAGCTCCAGCTCTCGACCCGTCACGAGCTGAGCCGCTGGGCCGTCGAGCGACGTCTCGTCGACTGAAAACGTCTAGGTTCCTCAACCGATGCCCCGGACCTACCTGCTCACCGGCTTCCCAGGCTTCCTCGCCGGCCGGCTCGTCCCGCGCCTGCTCGAAGACGACGACGAGGCGCGGATCGTCGCGCTCGTCGAGCCGCGGATGGTGCAGCGCGCCCGTGCGCTGGCCCCTGACGGCGTCGACGTCCAGCCCGGCGACATCACCGACCCGCGACTCGGCCTCGACGAGCGCACCTACGAGCGGCTGGCCGCCGAGACCGTCCGGGTCTTCCACCTGGCAGCGGTCTACGACCTGGCCGTCGGCGCCGAGCTGGCCGAGCGCGTCAACGTGCAGGGCACCCAGCACGTCATCGACTTCTGCCGCGCGGCCTCCCAACTGGAGCGCCACCACTACATCTCGACGGCCTACGTCGCCGGGACGCGCTCGGGCCTCGTCCTGGAGGACGACCTCGCCAAGGGCCAGGAGTTCAAGAACTTCTACGAGTCGACCAAGTTCGCCGCCGAAGTGCTCGTGCGGGCGTCGATGGACGATGTCCCGACGACGATCTACCGCCCGGCGATCGTGGTCGGCGACTCGCAGACCGGCGAGACGCAGAAGTTCGACGGTCCCTATTACCTGCTGCGATCGATGGCGGGACCGACGGGCTCGCTGCTGCAGGTCGGGCGCGGCGACGCCTCGTTCAACGTCGTCCCGGTCGACTTCGTCGTCTCGGCGATCGCGGCGGGCGCGCGCGACCCCGAGGCCGCCGGTCACACGCTGCACCTCGTCGACCCCGAGCCGGTCACCTCGCACGAGTTGGCCCGCCTGCTCGCCGTCGAGTACACCGGACGTGAGCCGAAGATCCCGCTGCCGCCCGGCGTCGTGGACCGCTCGTTGAGGTTCGGAGCGATCCGCAAGCTGTTCGGCGGAACGCCGCGCGAGTCGATCGTCTACCTCAACCACCCGGTGGTCTTCGACACCGCCCAAGCGGGAGACGTGCTCGGCCGCAACGGGCTGCGCTGCCCGCGCTTCCCGGAGTACGTCGGCGCGATGGTGAAGTTCTACAAGTCGCACGAAGCCGACGACGCGTACCGCCCCGCGCACGAGCGCTAGTCGCGCTGCGGGCAGACGCGCAGCGCGTCGATCAGCAGGTCGAGGAAGCGGTCAGCGAGGACGACCGGCGACGCCTGCTGGGCGGTGATGACGGCGCCGGCCGAGCACATGAAGGCTGGCATGTCGGCGACGGTGAAGTCCGGTGTCATCCGGCCCTGTGCCTGCGCGCGCTCGATGATCTCGCCGACGACGACCGAGAGCGCCTGGCGCTCGGGCTCGGCGAGGGCCAGCGCATCGGCGTCCTCGCTCCAGGTCACACGCTGGCGCAGCGAGGCGTCGGTGGCCATCGCCGCGAACGTCTCGCGCAGGAAGCCCTCGAACGCCGCCCAGCCGTCGGGCTCTGACGTCCAGCGGCGCGCCACCTCGGCGTGATGGCGGAACTTCGCGGCCATCAGCTCGCCCTGCAGCGCGCTCTTGGTCGGGAAGTGGCGGTAGACGGTTCCCACGCCGACCTGCGCGCGGCGCGCGACGTCGTCCATCTGCGTCGCCTGGCCGCATTCGGCGAACAGCTCGCGGGCGGCATCGACGATCCGCTCGCGATTGCGGACGGCATCGGCCCGCTGGGGCTTGGGCTCCGTCGAGCTCACGGTCCGCACTGTAGCGAGAAGACTTGACAAACGGAACCGCTTCTCCGTATGGTCGACAACCAACCGGAATCACCCCTCCACTTCCCCTCGACACGATCCCCGGAGGTCCAAACTCGTGTCCACCGCTCCTCCCCAGAGCACCAACAAGTGGCTCGCGCTCGCGCTGCTTGCCACCGCCCAGTTCGTCGTCGTCCTCGACGCCTCGATCGTCAACGTCGCCCTGCCGTCGATCGGCAAGGACCTTGACTTCTCGTCCGAGAACCTGTCCTGGGTCGTCAACTCCTACACCTTGGTCTTCGGCGGCTTCCTGCTGCTCGGCGGGCGCCTCGCCGACCTGCTCGGCCGGCGCCGCCTCTTCATCGCGGGGCTCGTGCTCTTCGCGCTCGCCTCGCTGGCGGGCGGCCTGGCCCAGAGTGAGATGTGGCTGATCGCCGCCCGTGCCGTGCAGGGCCTCGGCGCCGCGCTGGTCTCCCCCGCCGCGCTGTCGATCGTCACCACCACCTTCGCCGAGGGCGCCGAGCGCAACAAGGCGCTGGGCGTCTGGGGCGCGGTCGCCGGCTCCGGCGGCGCGGCCGGCGTCCTGCTCGGCGGGATGCTGACCGAGTGGGCCGGCTGGGAGTGGGTGCTGTTCGTCAACGTGCCGATCGGCGTCGCCGCCGCGCTGCTGGCGCCGCGCCTGCTCGGCGAGAGCCGCGACATCGACCGCATCCGCCACTTCGACGCCGCCGGCGCCTTCACCGTGACCGCCGGCCTGGCGATCGGCGTCTACGCGCTGGTCGACGCCAACGACGCCGGCTGGACCTCGACGCAGACGCTCGTCCTCGGCGCGATCTCACTGGCGCTGCTCGCCGTCTTCTCGGCGGTCGAGCGCCGGTCGCCGGCTCCGCTGGTGCCGTTCTCGATCTTCCGGCTGCGGAGCCTGCGCGGATCGAACATCGTCGGCCTGCTGATCGGCATGTCGCTGTTCTCGATGTTCTTCTTCATCTCGCTCTACCTGCAGCAGGTGCTGCACTACAGCGCGCTGAAGGCCGGCTTCTCCTACCTGCCGTTGGCATTGGTCATCATCTTCTCGGCGGGTGCCGCGTCGCAGCTCGTCACGAAGATCGGCTTCAAGCCGTCGCTGATCCTCGGGATGGTGTTCATCGCCGCCGGCCTGCTGTGGTTCTCGCGCGTCTCGCCGGACGGCACCTACCTGGGCGACGTCCTGTTCCCGTCGATCCTCGCCGCGATCGGCCTCGGCTTCTCGTTCGTCCCGGTGACGATCGGCGCGGTGATGGGCACCAAGCCGCAGGAGGCCGGACTGGCCTCGGGGCTGATCAACACCTCCCAGCAGGTGGGTGGCGCGCTCGGCCTCGCGATCCTGTCCTCGATCGCGACCAGTCGGACCACCTCGGTCGCCGGTGGCGCGCGGCCGGACGCGACCGCGCTGACCGAGGGCTTCCAGACCGCGTTCCTAGTCGGCGCGGGCTTCGCGGTGACCGGCGCGATCCTGGCGGCCGTGCTGATCTCCTCGCGCGACAGCCGCGAGCAGGTCGCGGCGGCACGCGACGGGCAGCCCTCGCCGCTGCCCAACCCCGCTTAGGTCAACAGGCCACCAAGCCGCGTGGCCCCTTTGCCGAGTGGGTCACGCTTTGACGGGGGCGGCGCGTGGTGGCGCCGCCCCCGTCGTCCTTGCCGCCACCTGCGCCCCGACGGTGCGCGCCAGGCGATGGCACGGGCGCTCGACCACGCGATGCAGCAGCTCGGCCCCGAGCAGTGACGCCGGCACGGCGAGCGCCAGCAGCGTCACGAACGACGGAGCATGGAACCCGTAGGCAAGCGCCAGCACGATCGGGTGATGGACGAGGTAGAGGCTGAAGGAGCGCGAGCCCAGCCACTGCATCGGCGCCGTCGACAGTGGGCGGGCGATCGACGCGTACACCAGCGGACACAGCACGGTCAGCCCGGCGCCCGCGACGACCAGGGCGCCGCCCGGCCCTGTGGCACGCTCGGCGTTCGGCAGCCACAGGTCGGCGCTCAGGAGGCAGAGGCTCACGCCGACCGCGAGCGCCGCCCCGCGGCCCGCGAGCCGCACCCGCCATTCCCGGATGTGCGCCTCATGCAGCGCGAGCACCACGCCGACGACGAACGGCGGCGCGAACATCAGCGTCGCGTGACCGTGCGCGACGTCGACGGCCAGCAGCGCGGCGACCACCAGCGGCGCGGCCATCCGGCGCACGAGCCCTTGGGCGAGCAGCAGGAACGGCAGTGCCAGCGAGAAGAAGACCTCCCAGCGCAGGGACCACAGCGCGCCGTTGAGCGTGCCCTCGCCGGCACCGACGTGGTCGGGCAGGACCAGCGCCATGTCCCGCGCGACCTGGCTGAGGCCCACCGGGTGGGCATAGGTGTTCAGCCAGAAGGTGACGCCGATGCCGGCGTCGACAGCGCGCGGGACCAGCAGCACGAGCGCCGCCGCAGGGATGAGCGAGAGCCACACGGGCAGGTAGAGACGCACCGCGCGGGCCGCGTAGAACGCGCTGATCGTGGTCGGGTGCGCCCGCAGCGCGCGGGTCAGCACGAAGCCGCTGAGCACGAAGAAGACGATCACGAGCTCCGGCCCCGCCCAGAGGACCGCCAGCGGGGTCCGCATGAGCCAATAGGCCACGCCGTGAGGATCCCCGCCCAGCGCCACCGCCTGGCTGAGCGCCGGGACGCTCGCCTCCACCACGTGGGAGAGCAGCACGATCAGGGCCGCGACGCCGCGCAGGCCGTCGAGAGCCGCCAGTCGGTCGTCGTCGCGGGCAGGGGCCATCTCCCGGGTAGTCGGCACGCGCGCCGCGACCCGACAGCGCCTGCTGCCTGCTCAGGCCACAGGTTCGTGCGGGCGCCAGTTGTCGCGGGCGCGGTCGAACGCGTCCCAGTCGATCGGCGTCGGCGGCTCGTCGTCGGGGTCATCGCCGCCCCCGCCGCCGTCGTCCCAGCCGTCGTCGTCGTTGCGGCGGCGGGCCACCCAGGCCGCGAGGCAGAGCGCCTCGACGCCACAGATCACGAACGCGCCGGCCATGCCGTCCTCGTTCTCCAGCAGCGCCTCGCCGGCGAGGACGTAGAGGCAGATCGAGAGCCCGACGAGCGTGCGGGCGAGGCGATCGTGCGCCCGGCGCGCGGGCACACCGAGAAAGGCCCGGGCGACAGAGAGGACCAGCGCAACAGCGACGATGGCTTTGACCTCGAGCGGCACAGCGCTCATACCACCGAGGCTACCCGCCTCGGGCCGCTTCGGAAAGGGATCCGATGCCTGCTGGGCACCGGATCCACGGTCCAACTACCGGACTACAGGGCCTTGAGCTCCTCGGTGATGTCAGAGACCGAGCCCTTGGCGTCGCCGAACAGCATGCTCGTCTTGGGGTTGACGAACAGCGGGTTGTCGATGCCGGCGTAGCCGGAGCTCATCGAGCGCTTGAGCACGATGACGCTGGCGGAGTCGTCGACGTTGAGGATCGGCATCCCGTAGATCGGCGAGTCGGCCTTGTTGCGCGCATCGGGGTTGGTGACGTCGTTGGCCCCGATGACCAGCGAGACGTCGACGCGCGGGAACTCCCCGTTGATGTCGTCCATCTCCTTGAGCTGCTCGTAGGGCACGTCGGCCTCGGCGAGCAGCACGTTCATGTGGCCGGGCATGCGGCCCGCGACCGGGTGGATCGCGTACTTGACCTCGACGCCCTTGGCCTCCAGCAGCTTGGCCATCTCGCGGACGGCGTGCTGGGCCTGGGAGACGGCCATGCCGTAGCCCGGGACGACGACGACCAGACGCGCGTAGGCCATCTGGATGGCGACGTCAGCAGCAGAGGTGCTGCGCACGGTGCCACCGGACGCGCTGGTGGCGCCCGCCTCCGCCGTGACCTCGCCACCGAAGCCGCCGAGCAGCACCGAGGTGATCGTGCGGTTCATCGCCACGGCCATCTGCTGGGTCAGCAGGGTGCCCGAGGCGCCGACGATCATGCCCGCGACGATCAGCGACGTGTTGTTGAGCGCGACGCCGGTCGCGGCGGCGGAGAGGCCCGTGAACGCGTTCAGCGTCGAGATGACCACCGGCATGTCCGCGCCGCCGATCGGCAGGACGAGGAAGTTGCCGACGATCGCCGCGGCGATCAGCAGGATGATGATCAGGATCTCGTCGTGCGAGCCGGCGACGATCGCCACGCCGCAGGCCACCGCGATCGCGAGCAGCAGCCCGTTGACCAGGACCTGGGCCGACCCGAACGGCTTGACCGGCTTGCCGTCGATCAGCTCCTGGAGCTTGGCGAACGCGATGTTCGAGCCCCAGAACGACACGCTGCCGATGATCGCCGCGAAGCAGCTGAAGATCGCGACGTAGGTCGGCACGTGGGCGAAGCCGCCGGACTCGCGGAACTCGACCCAGGCGATCAGCGCGACCGCGCCACCGCCGACGCCGTTGAACAGCGCGACCATCTGCGGCATCTGGGTCATCTTGACCTGACGCGCCGCTGGCACGCCGACCGCGGTGCCGATCGCCACGCCGAGCACGATCAGCACGATGTTGTTGACGTCCGGGACCAGCAGCGTCGCGATGACGGCGATGGCCATGCCGACGGCAGCGATGCGGTTGCCGCGCACCGCGGTCTTCGGGCCGGTCAGCCCGGAGAGCCCGTAGATGAACAGCGAGAAGCTGATGATGTAGAGGACCGCCGTGAAGTTGGGGTCCGTGATGAAGCTCGACGCCAGCATCAGGCCTTGTCCCCTCCGCTCTCGACCTGGTCCTTCGGCTTGGCCTTGAACATCTCGAGCATCCGGTCGGTGACCAGGAAGCCGCCGACGACGTTGATCGTCCCGAAGACGACCGCGATGACCAGCAGCAGCTTGCTGAGCGCGCCGTCGGCCAGACCCTCGACCAGCAGCAGGATGCCGCCGAGCACGACGATCCCGTGGATCGCGTTCGTGCCCGACATCAGCGGCGTGTGCAGCGTGTTCGGGACCTTCGAGATGACGGCGTAGCCGACGAAGCCCGCCAGCACCAGGATCGCCAAGTTGGTGACCAACATCTACTGCACCTCTCCGTTCTTGACGACGCAGGCGCCGGCGACGATCTCGTCCTCGAAGTCGGGCGCGTAGGCCCCGGACTCGTCGTCGGCCAACAGCTCGATGAGCGCCTGCAGGTTGCGGGCGTACAGCGCGCTGGCGTGCTCGGGCATGGTCGCCGCGAGGTTCAGGGGCGAGACGATCGTGATGTTGTGCTTGACCACGGTCTCGCCCGGCTCGGTCAGCTCGCAGTTGCCGCCCGTCTCCCCCGCGAGGTCGACGATGACGCTGCCGGGCTTCATGCCCTCCACGGCCTCGGCGGTGACCAGGCGCGGCGCCGGGCGGCCCGGGACCAAGGCGGTGGTGATGACCACGTCGAAGCCCTTGATCGCGTCGGTCAGCGCCTGCTGCTGCTGGGCGCGCTCCTCGTCGGTCAGCTCACGCGCGTAGCCACCCTCGCCGGCGGCCTCGATGCCGAGGTCCAGCCACTTGGCGCCGAGCGACTCGACCTGCTCGGCCGTCTCGGGCCGGACGTCGTAGCCGGTGGTCTGCGCGCCGAGGCGGCGCGCGGTGGCCAGTGCCTGCAGGCCGGCGACGCCGATGCCCAACACCAGGACCTTGGCCGGCGGGATCGTGCCCGCCGCCGTCATCAACATGGGGTAGAACCGCGTCGCGTGGTCGGCGCCCAGCAGCGCCGACTTGTAGCCCGCGACGTTGGACTGCGAGCTCAGCGCGTCCATCGACTGAGCGCGTGAGATTCGCGGGATCGCCTCCATCGCAAAGGCCGTCGCACCGGTCCGGGCCACCGCCTGCAGGCCGTCGGGGTTGCCGCGCGGGTTCAGGAACCCGATCAGCGTCTGGCCCCCGGCAAGCCGCCCGAGCTCCGCGTCGACCGGCGGCGCGACCTTGACGATCACCTCGGCGCCCCACGGGTCGCCGATCGTCGCGCCGGCGTCGGTGAAGAGCGTGTCGGGGACCAGCGCAGCCTGTCCGGCCCCGCCTTCCACCACGACCTCATGACCCTTCGCGACGAGCTTTTTCACGACCTCGGGCACCAGCGCAACGCGCCGCTCACCCTCGATCGATTCCTTCGGAACACCGATCCGCATAAGAGCGGCGGACCCTATATGAGCAGGGGTTCGCCACGACGGCTCATCTGCCAGTCCGCACATGCCATCGCGGCAGGCTCAGCAGCGGCCAGGCGTGTGGTGCAGCACGACCACCGGCAGGTGGCGGCCGCTGAGGGCCACGACCGCGTCGTTGCTCGCCAGCACACGGCTGCCGGCGTCGTCGCGCGTGAACTGGAACGCGCCGCCGGAGCGCTGAAGGGATGCAAGTGCGCGGGTCGCGCGCGTGTCGCGGCTGCCCATCGCGGCGGCTGCCTGGATCGCCAGCGCGGTCGAGTTGGCCTCGTTGCGGTCCCGGCGGCCGAGCGCGAAGCCGCCGGCCGGCGTGCGCTGGGCGCGCAGCCAGCGCAGCCCGGCGCGCAGCGTGCCGTTGCGCGCCGGGACGCCCGCCGCACGCGCGGCCAGGATCGCCATCGCGGTGCTCGTCACGTCGTCGGCGCGGCCGCCGGAGCGCGTCAGGTTGAAGTTCCAGCCACCGGCGCCGCGCGCGTCGAGCAGCACGTTCACGGCCTTCTGCGACGGGCCCGCGTGCAGCGCATGCGCGGCGAGCATCGCGAGCGTCTGGTCGAAGACCGTGTTCCCGTAGCGGCCCGCGCGACCGTAGGACTGCAGGCGCGTGAGCAGGTCGACCTTCCCGGCACAGCGCGCGCTGCCGCTGCGGGCGGCGGCCAGGGCGAGGATCGTCTTGCCGGTCGCCCCGGCGGTGCGCGCGTAGACGTTGGCGCCGGCGCGCAGCGCACGGGCCCGACGGGCGGCCTCGCCGGCGGGCAGGCGGCCTGCGGCGCGCATGGCGACGACCGCGTCGGCCGCCATGCCGTCGGCGCCGGGCTTGACCGCGGCGGAGAGCCACGCGGCCCCGGCGCGCGCGGCGGAGCGGTCGGAGGCGTGGGCGGCCGCAGGGGCGAGGGCGAGCGTCAACGCGAGCGCCGCCGGCAGGATGGTGAGCTTGGTCATCGGGGAGGGTCCTGGGGAGTCGGGATCAGGATCGGCGGCGCCGGGGTCCAGCGGACCTCCAGGCGCGCGCGGTAGCGCCGCAGCACGCGCACGAGCGCGGGGCCGAAGGCGAAGAAGAACACCACGTTGCCCACGCCGTGGGCGATGTCGAACGGCAGGCCCGCGACCTCGACGGCCGCCCATTGGCCCAGCGACGGTGTCCCCCCGGCCGCGGTCAAGGTGGACAGGTTGGTCAGCGCGCCGAACATGAGCGCGCAGAGCACGAGCAGCGCGGCGGTCGGGATCCGGGGCAGCCGCCCGCGCCACAGCAGCGCCCAGCCGGCGCCGATGGTCCCGATCAGGCCCCAGCCGACCATCTGCCACGGCGTCCACGGGCCTTGGCCGAAGACCAGGTTGGAGGACAACGCCGCCAGCGCCCCGACCGCGAAGCCGGGCGCCCCGCCGAGCACGTAGCCGGTCAGGAAGACGATGTCGGTGGTCGGCTTGACGTTGGGCAGCGGCGCGAAGGCGATCCGGCCCAGCGCGGCGAGCGCCGCGAGCGTCGCGACCATGGCCAACACCTTGCTCGACGGGTGCGTGCGCTCGTACCAGGTGAAGCCGAGCACGAGGACCAGCGCCAGCAGCGTGAAGGTGGTGAGCTGCCAGGTCATCGCGTCGCCACCTCTTCCTCTTCACGGTCGTGCAGGAGCGCGGCGCCAGCGGCGGGCAGCAGCGCCCGGCCGCCGGTGACGCGCGCGGTCTCGGTCGCGAAGTACCAGCCGCCCGCGAGGACCGCCCCCACCGGGCCGTCGGCGATCGGGCGGCCGTCGGCGAGCAGGACGACGCGGTCGGCGACCTCGGCGGCGAACTCCGGGTCGTGGGTGGCGACGACGATCGCCGCGCCGCCGGCGGCGAAGCCCGCCAGGCGCTCGGTCAGCGCCGCCTTGGCGGCACGATCCATGCCGCGCGTCGGCTCGTCGAGGCCGATGACCGCGGCGGGCTCCTCGGAGTCCAGGACGATCGCCAGCGCCAGCCGCTGGCGCTGGCCGCCGGAGAGGTCGCGCGGGTGGCGGTCCAGCAGCTGGTCGAGGCCGACGGCGGCCAGCGCACCGAGCGAGGCCTCGTCACCGACACGCTCGTGCAGCAGGTAGTCGTTGGGATCCTGCAGCAGGAGCGCGACACGGCCCGCTGCCCGCACCTTGCCGCGCGTCGGCGCCATCAGGCCGGCCGCGTGGCGCAACATGGTGGACTTGCCCGCGCCGTTGCGGCCCATCAGCGCCACACGCTCCCCCGGAGCGATCGCCAGGTCGACGCCGCGCAGGACCACCGCGCCACCGCGGCGCTCGTGCCAGACGCCGTCGAAGACCAACGCGGCATCGCGACGCTCCCGGCGCCCGGGCCGCTTGGGCGCCTCGGCCTCGACGTCTCCGGAGGGCGCGGCGTCGAGGTCGGTCCCGCGCGCGCGCAGCGCCGCGCGCGCCTCCTTGACGCCCGATGGCGGTGGCGCCAGGCCCGCCGCGCGGAACATGCGTGCCGCCGGCGTCTGCAGCTCCGGTGCCGCGTCGCCGGCCCAGGCGAGGAAGTCGCGCGGTGGCGCGTCGCAGGCGATCGCGCCGTCGGCCATCACCACGACGCGATCGGCGGCCGGCAGACAGCGCTCCAGCCGATGCTCGGCGAGGAGGATCGTCGTCCCCCACTCCTCGTTGAGCCGGCGCAGCAGCCAGATCAGCTCGTCGCCGGCCACCGGGTCCAGCTGCGACGTCGGCTCGTCCAGCAACACCAACTTGGGTCGTCCGGCCAGCGCCGCACCGAGCGCCACGCGCTGCAGCTCACCGCCGCTGAGCTCGGTGGTCGCACGATCCAGCAGGTGCGCGATCCCGAGCGCGAGCGCCGCCTCCTCCACCCCACGTGCGACCGCCGCCGGCCCGTGGCCACGGTTCTCCAGCGGGAAGGCCAGCTCGGCGCGCACGGTCGTCAGCACGACCTGCGACTCGGGGTCCTGGAAGAGCGAGCCGGCCACGCGCGACAGCTCGGCCGGCCCGTGCTCGCGCGTGTCCATCCCGCCGACGCGCACCACGCCGCCGAACGTCCCGCCGTGGAAATGGGGAACCAACCCGGATGCCGCGCGCAACATGGTGGACTTACCGCCGGCCGAGCGGCCGGCCAAGACCACCATCTCGCCCTCCTCGACGCGCAGCGAGACGTCGCGCAGCGACGGCACCGCGGCGCCCGCGTAGGTGTAGGTGACGTGATCGAGCTCGAGGATCGGCGGCGAGGTCACGGCGCGATCCCTCGACGGTCGGCGAACGGCAGCAGCGCGACGAGCGCGAGCGCGGCCGCCATCAGCAGCGCCTCCCCGGCCCCCGCCCCGGTGATCTCGGGATAAGGGTCAAACGCCGCAACCGGCACCACCCGCGCGGCCACCGTCAGCGCGATCAGCGCGACGGCCGACGCCATGAACGCCCGGTCGTGGCGTGACCACGGGCGTCCAGACCGCCCGCCACGCCGCGCGCTGCCGTAGCCGCGCACCTCCAGCGTCGCGGCGACGTCCAGCGCGCGATCCATCGCGCCGCCCGCCACCGCCCGCAGGACCGCGAGCCGCGCCGTCGTGCCCTCGCCGCCACGGTCGGCCCGGCAGCGCCGCGCCTCCTCGATGCGCTGCGCGTCGGCCGCCAGCACCGGCACGAGTCGCGTCGCCAGCGTCGCCGCCAGCGCCGAGCGCACCGACGCGCGCCGCATGACGCGCAGCAGGTCGTCGGGATCGACCGCCACCGTGAAGACCGCGAACGCGACGGCGACCGTCAGCAGCCGAAGGCCGAAGAGCAACCCGTACACCAACGCCTCGAGCGTCAGGTCGACCTGCCCGAAGGGCGGGATCTCGCCGAGCCGCGCGAGGATCGTGAAGCCCTCACGCACCACCAGCATGTTGATGATCGCGATCGCCAGCGCCCATGGCACCATCCACAAGGTGATGCGCCCGACCTCGCGCGCAACGCCCGCGCCCGCCGCGGCGCCGAGCACCACCAGCGCGAGCGTGACCAGCACGATCGGGTGCTCGGCCGCCAGGGCCGCCGCCGCGAGCGCCGCGCACCATGCGCCACCCGCCGCGGCGCGTGCCGCGTGCAGCGGGCTCGCGCGGCGGCGGTACCTCACTGGCCGCGGTCCGGGAGTCCGATGGGCTTGCCGCCGGAGATGGCCACCGCGAAGTGCCCGTTCAACGCGCCCTCGTCGAGCGCGGCGGCGGCAGCCGCGACGCCCGCGTCATCGGTCCCGGTCACGATCCACACCGGGTCGCTGACCTCGTCCTTGACATCGCGGACCTGGGTCGCGGCGATCAGACCGGTGCCCGGGCCGAGCGTCCTAGTCACATGGCCGGCATCGTCGAGCAAGGCAATGGACTTGCCATCGGCCGCGGGCTTGGCGTACACGCCGCTCCCCGCCGGCCCGCGCTCCAGCAGCTTGGCCGTCGACTCGTTGCGCAGCGCGCGCCACGGCCCGACGAGAATCCGCAGCGTGTCGACCACGAAGCTGTTGCCGACGCCGCCACGCGCGGCGACCTGGCCGAGGTCGCTCAGCTTGCCGGCGACCGTGTCGCAGGCGTCGCTCTGGGGCTCGGCGCACTCCACGCGTGTCGGCAGCCGGCGGCCGTCGACGCCGTGCAGGAACGGCTCGGGGAACGAGCCGACGACGGCCGGGATGTCGTCGGTGACGCCCCAGCCGTGGTAGTCCCACCAGACGCGATCGCCCTGGTGGACCTTGATCGAGGTCGCGCCCTTGTCGGCCTGGATCCCGTTGACATAGAAGAACCAGTCGACCGAGCCGCCGCTGCCACCGCCGCTGACGCCGTCGATCGACTGCACGAAGCTGCCGCCGAAGCGCGTCGTCACCTTCGGCGCGTTGCGCTGCAACAGCCGCATCACCGTGTCCGAGCCACCGACCTCGGGCCGGTCGGTCTGGACGATCGGCTCGGCGCCGAAGTCCTTGGACACCAACAGCTCGGTGTCGCTTGCCTTCGGTCCCGCGCCCAGGCCGCAGCCGGCGACCACCGCCGCCGTCAACGAGACGACAACGGCGGTCGCCCACGTGCGGCCATGGACGCGGGACCGGCTAGGCAACGAAGAACACCACGCGCGACGTGCCGCGGGCCAGCGACTTGGTGGTGTTGCCGGCCTTGTCGGTGACCTCCACGTCGAGGACGTAACGGCCGCGGCCGAGCTTGGACGGCAGCAGGTAGGTGAAGTCCTGCTTGGCGCCGACCGAGAACCAGACGCCGTGCGAGGCACCGCACGTCTTCAGCGTCTTGAACTTCTCGGTCTTGCCGTCATAGGTCGCGCACTTGCGACCGTCGGTGCGGGTGAGCCGCAGGCGGACGTCGGCGAGGCCGGAGCCGTCGTTGGCGACCTTGCCCGACAGCTCACGCGGACCCGCGCCCTTCTTGTACTTCTTGCCCTCCGACACGCCGGTGAGCGCCGCGTTGGCCACCACCTTGTCGGGCGAGCCGCAGAATCCGTCGCTGCCGTTGGTCACGCAGGGGCCGGGCGGGGAGATCGGCGGCGTGCCGCAGCCACTGCTACTGGCAGGGCAGATGAGCTGCGTCGATCCGCAGAAGCCATCGCTGCCGGTCGTCGCGCAGCCGCTGATCCGCGCCGGGGCACGGTTTCCCTTGGTCGCGACCAAGGTGAAAGGACCGCTGCCGGCGACCGTGACCTGCGCCCTGCCGTCAGCGCCCGTGGTCGCGGTGGCCGTGCCACCCGCGACGCTCGCGCCGGACGACGGTGTGATCGCCGTGGTCCCCGCGTAGGTGTCGGGGTCAAAGCTCGTCGCGGTCTCTTTCACCGTCACGGAGAACGCCTGGCCTGGCACCACCGCGGCCGGAGCATCGAGCAGCACCGGCTCGTCATAGCCCTCGGTCGCGAACGCGTTGCTCCACCAGAACAGGACCTTGTCGCCGTCGGCCAACGGGTGATCGCAGGCCGTGTCGTTGATGAACTGGCCGTTGACGTAGACCGCCCACGACGAGCCACCGGACACGAACGGATGCGCCTCGGCCTCGATGCGGGTGACGCCGAAGGCCGGCCCGTCCCAGTTCCCCGCGACCGCGGTCTCCAACGCCGTTGCCGGGAAGGCGCCCGAGCAGTTCGCGCCGCCGCCCTTGCTGACCGACGCCGCCGTGCTGACCAGCGTCGGCGCCTTGGCCACGGACTGCCCTTCGACCTCGACGGTCACCTTGGCCGCCATCGCCGGGCTCGCGAACGTCGCGAGCGTGAGGCCTCCCACCAGGAGGCCGAGGATCTTCTTCTTCATGTGGGAACCAACCCTTGCCACGAGGGCGTCGAGTCCTTGATGGTCGGAGGCAGGTCTCCTGGCTTCCGGGCCTCTCCTCCTCCGCGCCTTCCCGGGCTCCTTTGGCCCAGTGGCTGCGTCGCGTTGCGCGACACGTGCGGCGAGGCACTCGCCCGGTCACAGTGGCGGGTCCGCGTCGGTCTCGCACCGACTTCCCTTGGCCACCGACCCTGATTTTGCCCGACGATCGTACCGCTCCGGGCGACTCGGAGGCGGGTGGGTGGGAGAGGTAGGTCGGTAGCCTCCGGCCCACGATGACCGTCAACCTCACCCGGATCTACACCAAGCTCGGCGACGGCGGCGAGACGCACCTCGGCGACATGAGCCGGGTGCCGAAGACCCACCCCCGCATCGAGGCCTACGGGGTCGTCGACGAGCTCAACGCGCAACTCGGCGTCACGCTGACGCTGGAGGATCTCCCCGAGCAGCAGGCGACGTGGCTGCGACGGGTCCAGAACGACCTCTTCGACGTCGGGGCCGACCTCGCCGTGCCGCATGGCGGCGACCGCGCGCGGCTCCGTGTGGACGAGGGCTACACGACCTGGCTGGAAGGCGCCTGTGACGAGGTCAACTCCACGCTGAAGCCGCTCAAGTCCTTCATCTTGCCGGGCGGGACGCCCGCGGCCGCCCACCTGCATGTCTGCCGCACGGTCTGCCGACGCGCCGAGCGCCGGGCGATCCTGGTCGAGGACGGCAACCCGGAGGTCGTGCGCTACCTCAACCGGCTCTCGGACCTGCTCTTCATCTTGAGCCGCGCGGCCAACGGCGGCGACGAGCCGCTCTGGGAGCCGGGCGCTACCAAGGCTTAGGCGGCGCCCGGAAGCCCGACCCGATCACGCCCGCCAGCACGGCGGCGAGCGCCGCGATCGCCAGCGCGCCCGCCACGAAGGTCGTGTGCGTGCTCGCGTAGTCCAGCAGCGCCTGCGGGCGTGAGAGCGCGACGCCCGCGGCTGCGCCCGCGCCGAGCAGCGCGACGCCGAGCGCCGGGACGACGTCGACCGGGCGGCTGCCCGCTTCCGCCCCACGCCGGCTCGGCCGGCGGCGCTCGCTGAGCGCGATCGCCGAGATCGCGAGCAGGACGTAGGTCGCGGAGACGAGATAGCCGCCGAAGACGTCGGAGGGGAAGTGCCAGCCGAGCGTGAGGATCGCGTAGGCGACGGCGACCGCGAACGCCCCACCGATGGCGGCGACCGTCGGCCGCAGGCGCGGCGGCGCGACGATCACGGCGCAGAGCGCCATCGTCATCGCCGCGGTCGAGTGGCCCGAGGGCCAGGAGGCGGCGGAGATCTGGGCGTGGCCGAGCCACTCGTCCAGCCGCTGCGAGGCGAGCAGGTGCTTGAGGGCCTCGGTGGTCATGCCGGTCGCGACGAAGAGCAACGGGATCGCCGCTGCCACCCGCACGCGACCCCGGGCCAGCGCGATCAGCGCTAGTACCAGGCCGACCAGCGCGTAGGGCTTCGGGTCGGCGAGGTGCGCAATCGTGTTGAGCACCGGCGTCCGATGCGGCTCGTTGAGGTCGACGAAGCCGTTGAGCGTCCGGGCGTCGCCCGCGCGGGTCAGCGGGACGAGCTTGGCGAGCACGCCGGTGATCGCGAGCGCGAGCGCGGTCAGCGTGGCGAGCAGCAGCGGTGGTCCGGGACGGCGCAGCATGCGTCCGCTGCACGGTAGCCGGGGCGGATCAACGCTCGATCAAGCGCCTTGCCCAAGAGATCTGCCGGGCCGGCTCTGGACGCGCTGCGCACCGCTTGAGAGCCTCGATCTCGTCCCCTGGCTGGAGACGCACGACCCCGCCCCGGACCGCGGTCGCCTAGGCACGGCCTGTCCGGAGTGAAGGAGGCGCGGCGGACGGCACCCGAGGGCTCGCGGCCCGTCGGGTGCCGTCGCCGCAGCCTCCGCTGCGGTCGGGGTGCCTACCGCAGCGGCTTGGGGAACAGGAGCGACAGCGCCGCCCAGTACTTGTCGATCGGCAGCGCCTGGCTGAAGATCGCCACGTCGTCGATGTCGCCCGTGTAGAACAGGTCGCAGCTCCCGCCGACGTAGTCGCCGACGCCGACGTCGCCCGGGCCCTGGTTGTAGTTGATGGTGCCGGGCGTCGAGGTCGAGCCGGGGATCAGCTTGCCGTCGACGAACAGCTTGGCCGTGGTGCCGTCCCACGTGCCGGCCACGTGATGCCACTTGCCGTTCCAGATCTGCGCCGGATCCAGCTCGCCCGAGCCGATCGCACCGCGGGCGGCGTCCCAGATGTAGAAGCGCAGACCGCCCGACGCCCCCGTGTAGAGGCCATAGGAGGCGGACTCGCACCCGGTGGCGCCCTTGCCCAGGACGTAGCGCGCGGTACCGGGTGACGCGCTGCCGCGCACCCACGTCGAGACCGTGAGGTTCGCCGAGTTCGAGCTGCGGCGCGTTCGGGATCCGGACGAAGTCGTTGCCGTCGAAGCGCAGCGCGGAGCCGAAGAGCCAGCCCTTGATCCAGGTCGGGTCGTTGGACTCGACCGCCTGCGACGAGCCGAGCGTGCCGTTGTTGCCGTGGCCGGAGAGGTCATGCACGGTCTGGCCGGAGCCCTCGTACATGGGCCACCAGCCCGACACGGAATCCAGCAGCCCGGCAGAAGCCGTGGCCGGCACCGCGAAACCCGCGGCGAGCACGCCGGCCGCGAGCATGCGCGCGGCAGGACGGAAAGAACGTCGGTTCACCCTTGACATAAGCCGGATTCTGCCGCCTTGGCAGGAACACGTCACTGGCCGGAAGTCAAGGCTCGACTCGTCCCGATGTCCCGTCAATGACGGGAGTCCCTCGACGAAACATGGGTCTCGACCAAACCAGGGCCGCTGATGCAGCGTCCAGAACGACCGAAGCCCTTGCAGTGCAAGGGCTTCGCGAGTACCGCCACGGGGATTCGAACCCCGGTTTCCGCCGTGAGAGGGCGGCGTCCTAGTCCCCTAGACGATGGCGGCTCGGGGAGTCCAGCCTAGCAAGCGCATGGGAGCCCACGTCCGGACGTGGAGCGGTCGGTGAGCGATATGCTCGCTCGACGCTCGCGGATGTGGCGGAATTGGTAGACGCGCGGCGTTCAGGTCGCCGTGGGAGCAATCCCGTGGAGGTTCGAGTCCTCTCATCCGCATGCAGCGCCGAAGGCCCGCCGACAACGGCGGGCCTTCGTCGTTCAAGTGGCGTTACTTCAGCGACGTGTAGGACAGGTCCCAACTGTCGAAGTAGACGTTCGGCACGCCGACAACGTCCTTGGAGCGGATCAGCGTGCTCACGTCCCACTGCAACGGGACGACGGCCGCCTGGGCCATGATCATGCGGTCGATCCGCGCCCATGCCAGGCGACGAGCGGCGCCGCGGAAGTAGACCGCCTTCGCCATCGCCGCGTTGATCGCGGGGTCGTTGAGCTGCGAGTAGTTATTGTTGTTGCTCGGTGCGATGGCGTCGCCGTCGAAGACCGGTCGGAGCATCGGCTGCGGATCGGGGAAGTCCTTGAGCCACGCCAGGCCGCTCCCGCAGGTCAGGAGCTTGCGCGACGGCACCGAGCACCAACTGGTGAAGAGCGCGTCGGACGGCACGAAGCGCAGCCGGATGCGGAACCCGAGCTTCTCGAACTGTGCCTGCACGACCTGGGCCACCGACTTCTCCGACGGGCTGTTGCCCGCCACGACGAGGAACTGGTCCTTGCCGGTGTAGTGACCCGTCGGATAGCCGGCTCGCTTCATGTAGGCCGCCGCCAGTGCGGGATCACCACCCGGCGTTGCCGCGGAGTCGAAGTCATAACCCGGCCCGGCCAAGCCGCCGGCCTCCTCGAAGCCCGGGATTCCCGGCGGCAGGAGGTGCGTCGCCAGCGGACCGGTGACCGGGCCACCTCGCGCCTGCCGAGCGGCCCGACGATCGAAGCCCGCGAGCACCGCCTTGCGCACGTCGACCTTGTCGAACGGCTTGATCGTCGTGTTGATCGGCAAGATCCGGTAGCCGCCCATCGGCAACGCCACGGCCTGGTCTTTGTGATGCTTTTCGACGTCCTTGAGGACCAACGGCGGCGGCATGCCATCCAGCACCTTGTGTGAGCCCGCCAGGACCTGACGAGCCGCCACGTTCGAGTCCGATGCGTTGGTACGGATGAGCACCCGATTGAGGCGGGCTGGACGGCGATCGGTGGTGCGGTCCCAGTTCGGGTTGCGCACCAGCTCGATCTGGCGACCCGACTGGTAGCCAACCGTCGCGCCATGAGAATCGTTGCGCACCATGTAAGGCCCGGTCGCCACCACGTGCGTGTTGTAGGTCGACGGGCTCTTGGCGTCGAAGGCCTTGGCGTACTCCTCCGGCACAGGCGCGCTGCCAGGGAGGGTGAGCGCGCCGATGAACGCGGCGGCAGACGGCTTGCGCAGCCGGAAGATGATGGTCTGCGCATCCGGCGTCGTGATCCCGCGGATCGCGTGAACACCGTTGGTCGGCTTGGTCGGCGCCCCGACCAGATCGGCGAAGTACCCGGGGTACTGACCGCCGACGTTCACGCTGAAGAAGCGATCGAACGCGTAGGCCACGTCGTGAGAGGTCACCTCACGGTCGACCGGCGGCGAGAACCGCACCCCGCGACGGATGTGCACGGTGATCGTACGCCCGCCGGCGGAGACCGTCGGCGGCCCGGAGGCCAGGTCGGGCACCTGCTGTGAGAGGTCACCAGGTCGAAAGCCGTAGAGCGGCCGCTGGGTGGCGAGCGCCACCTGGATGCCCAGCGAGTAGTAGGTGTGGCCGGGATCGAGGAAGTCGACGTCGGACGCTGCGAGCATGGTCAGCGTCCCGCCGTGATCGCCGGCGGGACGCTCACGGCTCCCCTCGTTCCCACATGCCGCAAGGAGGAAGAGGACGCCCAACAGCAGTCCCACAACGGGGAGCCGGACCAACGTGGTCATCCAGACAGCGCTACCGCTTGGAGCGACGGCGCTTGGGCGCCGCACTCTCAGAGCCGGCCGGAGGCGCCGAGTAGGCGAGCATGCTCAACCGCGCGCGCACCTCCGGCCCACCGCTCGCCCCATCCTGCAGACGACCCGCGCTGGCCGCCTGCTCCTCGATGGCCCACTCGAGCACCGAGCCAAGGCGCTCGCCGAGCTCGCGCCACCCCTGCTCATCGAGCATGAGGGGCGCGTAGGAGAGATGTCGATCGGCGCGCTCGTCGAAGGTGCCAGCGGCAACCGCCGCCCGAACGTCCCCCAGCATCTTGCTCAGGACGGTGTTCGACACGGCCTTACGAGCGCTGGGCGGCAGCTGTGCCCAATCATCGTCGTCCAGGAACGGGCGCGTCAATGCCCGGTAGTGGTGCTCGATCGCGCCACGACGAGGCGTCGTGCGGACGAGCTCGATGCAGTCGAGCTCGCGCAGGATCCGGACGTGGTAGCTGACGAGAGGCAGCGACTCCTCGAACTCCTTGGCCATCTCGTTCGGGCTGGCAACGCCCTCATTGAGACGCGTCAGAATCCGCATGCGCAGTGGGTGCGACAGCGCCTTGACGATGTTGCTGTCCAGCTCATGCGGCTTGCCGCCGCCGTTTTGCCGCTCCGCGATGGTTGTCGTCTTGCTCATCTCTGGTCCCCGCCTTCGTGCTCGGACAGAACTCGCTGCAGCCGTCCCCGCGCTCGATGGAGCTGCACCTTCGCCGTGCCCTCGGGGATGCCGAGGGCAAGGGCGACTGCCGGCTGCGTGAGATCGTCGACGTACCGCAAGAGCAACAGCTTACGGTCATGCGGGGTCAGATTCCTAACCGCTCGGCGCACGTCGACTTGGAGCGGCAAGAGATCAAGGCGGCCCGTGGCCGTCCGATCTTGAATGTCCCCATGCTCATCGAGGCTGATCGAAGGCGCGCTGCGGCCACGGTGACGGTGGGCCTCCCGGTGCACGATCGTGCGCAACCACGCGATGGGATGGTCGGGAACCTTCCCGTCCCGGAGGCTGCGCCAGGCGCGGATCAGCGCCTCCTGAGCAATGTCGGGAGCGTCATCGGAGGGGGCCACGCGACGGGCCTCGCGTAGGCATCGGCTGGCCGCGACCTCCCAGTTGAGCTCCCGTTCGAACAGCAACTTCGCATCGGGGTGAAACGCTTTTGACTGCTTTGGGGGTCTTGACATGGCATGACCCTGATCGAGGACGCCCGGCGGCCGGAGAAAGAAACGTCGTCGCCTCCATATGACTCGCTGGCTCCGCATTACGAAGCGTTCGTCGGCGGAGACCGCTACGGGGATTGGCTGGCCGGACTCCTCGACCTCGTGGCGGAGCATGGGGTTGCCGGAGGCCGTGCGCTGGATGTCGGCTGTGGGACCGGGCGCAGTCTCTCGGCGCTGGTCACCGCAGGCTTCGCGGCGGAGGGCTGCGATCCCTCACCCGCCATGCTCCGCGAGGCCCGCAACGCGCTCGGGCCCGATGTCTCGCTGGAGGTGGCGGCCCTGCCTCACCTCCCCGATCGCGCCACCGTCGACCTTGTCACCGCGATGAACGACGTCATCAACTGCGTCGCCCCCGACGACCTCGACGCCGCCATGATCGCGCTGGCGACCCGCGTGCGCCGCGGCGGGCTCGCGCTCTTCGACGCCAACACGCACCGCACCTACAGCAGCTTCTTCGGCTCGACGTTCTGCCGCGCCGACGAAGAGCGCTTCTTCGTCTGGGAGAGCCTGCTCGGCGAGTCGCGCTCAGAGCCCACGCACCGGGCGGACCTCCACGCCTTCGTCCGTGACGCCGACCAGCCGGATCGCTGGATCCGCAGCGTCAGCCATCACGTGCAGCACCACCACCCTCACGAGCAAATCGCCGCCGCACTGGACGCCGCGGGTCTGGAGCTGCTGCTGCTCCACGGCCAGCGCGACGACGGCCGACGCGACGCCACCTGCGACGAGACGGTCCACACCAAGCGGATCTACCTCGCACGCCTTCCATGACCCCGAAATCAGAAAGGAGGACCCTCCGTGCTCAAGATCACGAAGCTCGACGAGCCGACGCTGCCGGCGTTGGCCATCACGAAGGGCTACTAGCGGCTGTCCCGGCGATCGTGACCGCCCCCCGTTGCGGCCACGACCGTCGGCGCCCCCGACTGAAGCCCACGATCGAGGTGATCCCCGATGGGAATCGCCTGATCCTCATGCGCAGTGGCCGTCAGAACGGCGACATCGCGCTCGACGGTGACCCGCGCGTGCTCGTCGAGCTGCTCCGGCAGCTCGACGGCACGCGCGGTCCCGCCGAGATCCTCGATGCGTTGCGGGCCTCTGTGGCCCCCACGCTCGGTGCGGAGGACCTCGCCGAGGCGCTCGATGCGCTCACTGCCGATGGTCTGATCGAGGACGCCACTGATGACGCGCGCCATCTCGATCCCGCCGGCCTGGAGCGCTACGACCGTCAGCTGCGCTACTTCGGCGACCTCGCCGGCGCGGGTGTTCCGCGTGCGGCGGCCCAGGCGCGGCTGGAGGCGGCGACCGTCGCCGTGCTCGGTCTCGGCGGCCTGGGTGGCATGGCCGCGACGATGCTCACGGTCTGCGGCGTCGGCACGATCGTCGGCGTCGACCATGATGTCGTCGAGCTCAGCAACCTCGCGCGACAGGTGCTCTACGGGCAGGACGACCTCGGCCGGCTCAAGGTCGAGGCGGCCGCCGACCGGCTGAACCGGCTCAACGCCCGCAGCCGCTTCCGCGGCATCGCGCGGCGGCTGGACTCCACCGCCGCGGTCGCCGACGCGATCGGCGGCGCCGACTTCGTGGTGGCCGCGGTCGACTGGCCCGCCGATCGCATCTCGGGCTGGGTCAACGCGGCCTGTTGGGCGGCCGGCATCCCCTATGTCGGGATGAGCCAGCACCCGCCGCTGGTGCGCATCGGCCCGACCTATCTCCCCGGCGCCACGGGCTGCCTGACCTGTCAGGAGGCCGCCTATCGCCGGCGCTTCCCGCTCTTCGACGCCGCCCGCGAGGCGATCTCCGACGACTCCCCCGCCGCGACCTACGCGCCGGCCTGCGGCCTGATCGGCTCGCTCGTGGCCAACGAGGCGATCGCGCACATCACCGGGCTCGCACCGGTCGCGTGCCTGGGGCGCTCGACGGTCATCGACCTCACCTCGCTCGAAATGACCCACGAGGACGTCCCGCGCGACCCCGACTGCCGGGTTTGTGGGCGCAACGCCGTCTCGACCATGCGTCCGGGCGCCTAACCGACCGGATCAGCCCATCCGACATCCGGGACATGGACGTCCGGCTCTCGGAAGTGCTCGCCGCGCTCTCCCACGCACTCGACATCACCGAGGGGCAGCCGCGCGGCCACGCGGAGCGCACCTGCCTGATCAGCATGCGGATCGCGACGCAGCTGGGCCTCGACGACCGGACGCGCTCCTCGCTCTTTCACGCTGCGCTGCTCAAGGACGCCGGCTGTTCCTCGAACGCCGCCAAGGTCGCCGCGCTCTACGGCGCCGACGACACCGAGGTCAAGCGCGACCGCAAGGTCACCGACCACCTCGTCGCAGGCCAGTCGATCCGCCACCTTGTGCGCTCCACCGCGCCGGGTCGCTCACCGATCGCCAAGGCCCGCCATCTCAAGCTGCTCGTCGCCCACGGCTCGGCCGGCTCGCGCGGGCTGACCGAGCTGCGCTGCGAGCGTGGCGCCGAGGTCGCCCGCTCGGTCGGGCTGAGCCTGGAGGCCGAGGCCGCGATCCGCCATCTGGACGAGCACTGGGACGGCCGCGGCTACCCGCAGTCGCTGGTCGGCGAGCAGATCTCGCTCTGTGGCCGGATCCTCTGCCTCGCCCAGACCGCCGAGGTCTTCTGGCAGGACGGCGGTGGCGCGGCGGGTGCCTGCGGCGTCGCCCGTGATCGTCGCGGCACGTGGTTTGACCCCGCGCTCGTCGATGCGCTCTGCGCGACCGAGTCCGATGACGCCTTCTGGGCGTCGATGGACGAGCCGCGCGTCGCCTCGCTGGAGCCGGTCGACCGCCTGCTGCTGGCCGACGACGACGGTCTGGACCGCATCGCCCAGGCCTTCGCCGGGATCGTCGACGCCAAGACGCCCTTCACCGCCCGCCACTCCGAGGGCGTCGCCGACATCGCCGTGGCGCTGGCGGCCGCGCTCGGCTTCGACGCGCTCGCCCAGCGGCGGCTGCGCCGCGCGGGCCTGCTGCACGACATCGGCAAGCTCGGCGTCTCCAACCGGATCCTCGACAAGCCCGGCAAGCTCGACGCCGACGAGTGGGCGGCCGTGCGCCGTCACCCCACCTGGACGCTGGAGATCCTGCAGCGGATCCCGGCCTTCGCCGACCTCGCCGAGGTCGCGGCCAACCACCACGAGAAGCTCGACGGCAGCGGCTACGGCCGCGGGCTGACCGGCGGCGACCTGACGCTGGAGGCGCGGATCCTCGTCGTCGCCGACATCGCCGAGGCGCTCACCGCCGAGCGGCCCTACCGCGAGTCGCTGCCGATCGAGAAGGTCCTGGCGATCATGGGCGGCGACGTGCCGCACGCGCTCGACGGCGATGTCTTCGCCCGCCTGCCCGACGTGCTGGAGCGTCGTGCGGGTGACGCCGCGCCGGTCGCGCTGGCCGCGTAGGGCCGCTCAGCGCGCCCAGATCGGCGCCGGTTCCCACGCGGGGATCCGCAGGTGCTTGAGCACCGCGAGCGCCCGGAGGGTCGGCGCCGGGCCGGCGGAGGAGCGCAGGTCGCCACAGCGCAGCGCGCCGGCCGGATCGAGCTTGCCGATGAACCAGCGGTAGGCGTCCTCCCCGCTACAGGAGAGCTCGAGGTCGACGCCGGTGGCGGGTACCCGCTGGAGCAGCTGGGCCTGTCCACCGCGGAAGTCGAGCAGCAGCTCGGCGTCGGGCTCGTGCAAGGCGAAGCGCACGACGAGGTCGATCCGCCCGAGGCGGGCGCGCAGGTCTGTGTCGATCGCCAGCGCGTCGCGCACACGACCGCCGAGCTCGACCATCACTGCCTCGGCGTCGGTGAAGCGCGGTGCCTCGCGCTCGGCGCGCAGGTGGGCGAGCACGTCGCCGGCCGAGCGCACCGGCGGCAGGGCGCGCAGCCGCTCCAGGCGGACGTCGGCAAAGGCGTCGCCGCGCTCGGCATCGCGGGCCACGATCGCCGCGTAATGGCGGCTCGCCGCCGCGCCCCAGGTGACCGCGGGCGCGTCGCGCGCCCAGTCGCGCGGGGCCAGCCGCAGCAGCCAGCCGGCGCCCTCGGGGTCGCGGGCGAGCAGGTCGGGATCGTCGACCAGCCGTGGGTTGACCGCCAGGACCGAGCCGCCGACCGGCGCCCAGACGCCGAACGTGCCGGCTGCGGTGCTGACGGTCGCGGCGGGGTCGCCGGCCTCCAGCGCGGCGCCGGGCTCGGGCAGCGTGAGCTTGAGACCGGCGCCGAGGTCGCGGGCCAGCGCGGCGGTCAGGCCGACCACGACGGCGCCGAGCGCCGTCTCGACCCACAGGTGCGCGTCGAGCGCGATGCCGCGGGCGGCCGTGCCGAACGCGGCGGGGTCGACGGCGGGGACGGGCGGGAGCGCGCGGGGATCGCGTGCGCCCGCGCGCCGCGGCGGCGGCCAGGAGGGCGACGGCGCCCAGAGGTCATCGGGCAGCGGCGCGCCGTGGCGCAGCGCCTCGTCGCTGAGGCGGTCGGCCGCGACGAGCGGGACGCCGTAGCGCTCCGCGGCGCGCGCCAGCGCCTCGCGCTGCTCGAAGCCCGCTCGGTCCGGGACCGCCAGCGCGGTGACGCACGCGTGCTCGGCGCGGAAGCCGCTGCGATGGACCTCCAGGTCGCCCCAGGCGGCGATCGCGCCGACGGCCTGATCGGCGCGGAAGTCCAGCCGCCGGTCGGCCGGATCGGTCAGCGCGTAGAGGCCGCACATGCAGTCGGCGACCGGCGGCGCGTGGCGCACATCGCGCGCGCAGACCGCGCTGTTGGTGCCCGGCTGCCACGGCAGCGCCATGAACGTCCATGGCCGCAGCAGGCCGTCCTCCTCGACATGCCAGGCGCGGTAGCCGACGACGGCCTCCAGGAAGTCGGGTGCGGCCTCGGCTGTCACGCCGGGACGGGCTCGCGCTCAGGCGCGGTGGCGGGCTCGACTTCGGGCGTCGGCTCGTCGTGCGCGGGCTCCCGCTCGCGCGGCGCCTGGGCGGGCACGGGCAGCCGCAGCGGCTCGACGCGGATGCGGCGCGAGGGCCCGGGAAGATCGAGGAGGTCCGGCATCGGCGCGGGAGGCTAGAGGTCGCACCCGATGGCACCGCGACGAGCGCGGCAGCGGCCTACAGCAGCACGGCCTGACGCACGGCGGCGCCGGCGGCGAGGCGGTCGAAGCCCTCGTTGAGGTCGTCGAGGCCGATGCGGTGCGTCAGCAGCTCCTGCACCGGCAGCTTGCCGTTCTTGTAGGCCTCGATGAAGATCGGGATGTCGCGCTCGGGGACGCACGAGCCGAGGTAGGAGCCCTTCAGCGTGCGCTCCTCGGTGACGAGGCTGACGGCCTGGATGTCGAGCCGCTGCTCGGGATGTGGGAGGCCGACGGTGACGGTCGTGCCACCACGGCGGGTCGCCTCGTAGGCCTGGGCCAGGACGCGTGCGCTGCCGACCGTCTCGATGACCTTGTCGCCCCCACCGCCGGTGGCCTCGCGGATCGCCTCCACGGCGCCCTCGCCGGCGTGGATCGGCGTCGCGCCGAGACGGCGCGCGTGCTCCAGCTTCTCCTCGACGACGTCGACCGCAACGACCTCCGCGGCGCCCGCCATCTGCGCGCCGAGCAGCGCGGCGAGGCCGACGCCGCCGAGGCCGAAGACCACGACGCGATCGTCGGGCACGACCTGCGCGCTGTTGACCGCGGCGCCGACCCCCGTGAGGACCGCGCAGCCGAAGAGGGCGGCGATGTCGTAGGGCAGCTCGGGATCGACCTTGACCGCCGAGTGGGCCGAGACGACGACGTGGTCGGCGAAGGCGGAGACACCAAGATGATGGTGAAGATGCCCATCGACGCCTGCCGCCGCCCAGCGCCGCTCGCCGCTGAGCAGCGTGCCCGCGGCGTTGGCCGCCGCGCCCGGCTCGCAGAGCGCCGGCCGCTGCGCACGGCACGGCCCGCAGTCCCCGCAGGTCGGCACGAACGACAGCACGACGTGGTCGCCGGGCGCGAAGCCCGGGGTCTCCCCTCCGGTCTCCACGACCTCACCCGCCGCCTCGTGGCCGAGGACCATCGGCATGACGCGCGGGCGCGAGCCGTCGATGACCGACAGGTCCGAGTGACAGAGTCCGGCGGCGCCGACGCGGATCAGCAGCTCGCCCGGCCCGGGTGGCGCGAGCTCCAGCTCGACGATCTCCAGGGGCCGCGACTCGACGTAGGGCTTGGGCAGCCCCATCGATCGCAGGACGGCGCCGCGGACCTTCACACCAGCCGCTCCAGCACGTCGCGGATCGGGTCGGGGATCCGTTGCGGGCGGCGCGTCTCGCGGTTGACGAAGACATGGACGAACCACCCGGTCGCGGCGGCGATCTCACCCCCGCTCCCGAAGAGCCCGAGCTCGTACCTGACCGACGAGTTGCCCAGCAGCCCCACGCGCAGCCCCGCCTCGACCGGCTCGGGGAAGACGAGCGCCGCGGTGAACTTGCAGTGCGACTCCGCGCAGAGGCCGATCGTCGGCCCCTGGAGGATGTCGAGCCCGCCCTGCTCGATGAGATAGGCGTTGATGATGGTGTCGAAGAACGCGTAGTACTCGACGTTGTTGACGTGGCCGTAGACGTCGTTGTCGTTCCACCGCGTCGGGATCGTCATCCGGTGCGGGTAGGCGGCGAGGTCGGTCATGAGCGGTGGCGGAGCATGAGCTGGCGGACCAGGTCGTCGTCGAAGGCCGCCGGCTCGGTGGTCGCGATGAAGTCGTGCAGGAGGGCCACGAAGCGGTCGGGGTCGTCGTTGAACGGGAAGTGGCCCGCGCCCTCGAAGATCTCCAAGCGGCTGTCGGGCATGTGGGCGTGGGCGTCGTGGGCGTGCTTGACGGGGATCATGTGGTCCTTCTCACCCCACACGATCAGCGACGGGACATGTTCGGCGAGGTAGAGCCGGTCGGTCGCGTCGACGCGCTGGCCGGCCGGGTCGATCACCGAGCGCGCGGTGTGCACGAAGGCGCGGCGGGCATCGCCGTCGCCGAGCGACTCGAAGCCCTCGGCCATGCCGCGGACGTCGGCCGACGCGCGTAGGCCGACGCGTCCGAGGACCGAGCCCAGCGCCGCGCCCGCGCCGCGCAAGGGACTGGAGGCCAGCAGCGGCAGGACGTACTCGGCGCCCGGCAGCGTCGCGGCGCGCAGCACGAGGCTGACCTCGCCGCCGAGGCCGCCGGAGTCGACGAGCGCCAGGCGCTCCACCCGCTCGGGGAACTGGTAGGCGAACTGCATCGCCACCCCGCCGCCGAGCGAGTGGCCGACGACGGTCGCGCGCGGGATCTCCAGCGCCACGAGCAGATCGCGCAGGCCGGAGGCGTAGGCGCCGAGCGAGTAGTCGCCGCGCGGCTTGGCCGAGCGGCCGTGGCCGAGCAGGTCCGGTGCGATCACCGTGTAGTGCTCGGCCAGCGCCGGCATGACCGTGCGCCACGTCCGCGAGCTGGACGTGATGCCGTGGATCAGGAGGACGGCCGGCCCGTCGCCCATCAGGTGATAGGTGACGGGATGGCCATGCAGCTCGATCTGCTGCGACGAGGCGGTCATCGGCGAGCAACATATCGTGGTTGCCTTACGGCACCTCGATCGCCGCCGTCTCCCCCGCGTAGACCGCCGCGCCGCCCGCGAAGTCCAAGGACACGCGGTAGATCCCGGCGGGCGTGTCGGCGTCGATCGTGTAGGACGCGCCGTCGGCGCTCACCGTCGCGGTCGCGACCGGGTCCTGCGTCCAGCGGTCAAAGCACCCGGCGGGCACGCCGACCGAGGAGGGCGTGATCAGCGTCGGCCCGTACTGGCGCTGGTTGCACACCCGCTCGATCCGACGATCCAAGCGCACCTTGCGACCGGGCTGCGCGGGGCTGATCGCGCCGCTCACCTGCAGCCGCCCGTCGGGCAGGCGCACCGCACCGGCCGTCAGGTGGACGTAGGTGGTCACGTTGAGGTTCTGGGTGGTCGGGATCGGCACGTCGCCTCCGACCGGCGAGCGGGTCACGGCCGCCAGCAACAGGCGCCAGCGCGGCGTGCCCGGAATCGGGATCGTCGCCGTGCCGTCCGCGCCGGTGGTCGCCGTGGCGCCGGTGGGCGTCGGCGGGCGCTGGTTGACGGGGCCGCTGACGACGTCGGTCGACAGCAGCTCGATCGGCATGCCGACGACCGGCGCGGTTCCCACGACGGCGGTGCGTGACACGGTCCGGCGCGTGAGCGTCGCGACCGCAGAAGGCGCGGAGTCGACGTAGACCGGCTGCGGCGCGACGGTCAGCGCCAACTCGGGCGCCAGAACGCGCTGGGCGACGGCGAACGGATCGTCACCGGCCACGATGATGCAGCCGCATTCGGTGCTGCTCTCGAACGAGACCGTCTGGGCGTAGTAGTCGTGACCGCCGTCGCGGGCGAACGCGCCTTGCAGGTTGACGAACGCCCGCACGTCGGTCCGCGCGCGGCTGCCGAGCCGGATGCGCGTGAAGACGTTGGCCTGCCGGATCCCGCCGCGCGCCGTGTACAGCGACCCACGGTCCAGCGAGATCGCCCCGAGGTAGTTGGACTCCTCGCCCTGGGCCTCGCGCTGCAGCGTCCGCGACGGCCCGCCGCCGACCTTGACCACGCGCGCCTCGGTCGCGCCCGAGCCGTACCGCACCGCCGGGTGGGCCAGGATCGCGACGTAGCCGTCGCCGACGTCCAGCTGCGAGATCGCCGCGCAATGGCCGCGGTCGAGCTTGCGCGTCGACGAGCCGCGCGACGACAGCGTGCGGAGGTACGGCACGTCGCAGGCCGACTTCTTCTTGCCTGACCCGGTGGTTCCGTGCACGGCATAGGCCAGCCGCGAGCCCTCGATCGCCACGGCCGGCGAGCCGCCGCCGCGATACGGGATGTGGGCGAGCACGCGGATGCTCACCAGGCCCGAGCTGATCAGCTGCCCGCCACGCACCGCACAGGAGCCCGACCGCGTCGAGCAGCGGTCGGCCCAGATCAGCTGCGCGCCCATCCGACCGCCGGCGCGCGCGCCGATGTCAAGGATCGTGCCGGTGGGCGGGTTGCGGCGCACCGAGGTCTGCGCGTGGCTGCGACCGGCGCGGACGACGATGCGCCCGTCATCGGCGCGCCAGACGACATAGCCCGCGTCGGCGACGATCGCGGTCCCGTGCGCGCTGCTGCCGAACGGCTCGTCGGCGAACGTCGCAGGAGCCGCGACGGCCAGCGTCAAGGCGGCGGCAGCAACGGGAAGGGCAAGGCGGCGAAGCGTGGACATGGACACCGAACGCCGCCGCTCACCCAGAGGTCACGCCGGCGTGTCCGCGCTGGTGCGGTCGGCCGGCACGCCCATGCCGGTCAGCAGCTCGCCGAGCGGGACCGGGCGACCGAGATGATGTCCTTGCCCGAGGTCGACGCCGTGGGCCACCAGCACGTCGATCACCGGCCCGTCCTCGATCAGCGCGGCCACTGTGGTGCGCCCGAGACCGTGGGCGATCCCCGTCACCGCGGCGATCACCAGCCGATCGGTCTCGCTGCCGGCCGCGTTGGCCACGAACTCGCCGTCGATCTTCAGCACGTCGAAGGGCAAGTGCTTCAAGTACGAGAACGAGCCGAAGCCCGCGCCGAAGTCATCCAACGCGAAGCCGCACCCGAGCGCGCGCACGCTCTCGGCGAACACCGCCGCACGCGGGATGTCGGAGACCGCCGCGGTCTCGGTGAGCTCGACGACGAGATCGGCGGGGTCGACGCCCGCGGCGGCCAGCTCGGCACCGAGCACCGCGACCAGCTCGACGTCGCCGACCGACCGCGCCGACACGTTGACCGACAGCGCCAGCCGTCCGCCGGCGGCGGTGACCCTCCCCATCGCCCGGATCGCCTCCGTCACGACCCAGCGGTCGATCGCCGTGATCGTCCCGAAGCGCTCGGCGGCGGGCAGGAAGCTGTCGGGCAGGATCAGCTCGCCGTCGTCGCCGATCATGCGCAGCAGGATCTCGTGGCGCACGGTCGCGCGCGTGCGCAGGTCCACGATCGGCTGGGCGTGCAGGACGAGACGCTCCTCGGCGAGCGCGCGATCGAGCCGTTGCAGCCAGGTCATCTGCGCCCGGATCCGCGGCTGACGGCTGCCACCGGGCTGATAGACGGCGAACTGGTTGCGCCCCGCCTCCTTGGCCTCGTACATCGCGAGGTCGGCGCCGACCATCAGCTCACCGCCGTTGACCGTCGCGGCGTCGACCGCCGCCACGCCGATCGACGCGGTCACGTTGCCGGCGTCCCGACCGCCGAAGCCGCGCGCGCGTTGGCGGACGATCTCGACCAGCGCGCCCGCGACGACCGCGGCCTCGGTGGCGGCCTCGACCGGCAGCAGCACCGCGAACTCGTCGCCGCCGAGCCGGGCGAGCACGTCGGTCTCGCGCAGCCGCTCGCGCATGGCCGTCGCGCAGGCGACGATCAGCTGATCGCCGACGTGGTGGCCGAGGGTGTCGTTGACGCCCTTGAAGCCGTCGAGGTCGACCACCAGCAACGCACCGGCCGCGCCGTAGCGACGCGTCCGCGCGATGTGCGCCTCCAGCGCGCGCTCGAAGCCGCGCCGGTTCAGCAGGCCGGTGAGCGGGTCGTGGTCGGCGAGATGGCGCAGCCGCGCCTCGTACTCGCGCCGCTCGGTGACGTCCTGCATCTGGCCCAGGACGTGGAGCGGCGCGCCGTGCTCGTCACGCACCAGCGTGGCGCTGACCGACACCCAGACGTCGTGACCATCGCGGTGGCAGAGGCGATGCTCGAGCCGGATGTCGCCGTCGCCCATCGCCGCCATCGCCTCGACCACCTGCGCGACATCGTCCGGATGCACGATGCCGAGCGGGCCCTGCGCGAGCAGCTCCTCGTGCGCGTAGCCGGTCAGCTCCTCCAAGGCATCGTTGATGCGCAGGAAGTGCCCCTCGCGGTCGGCGAGGAACATGCCGTTGGGCGCGCGGTCGAAGGCGACCTCGAAGCGCTGCTCGGCGGCGCGGCGTGCGCGCTCGGCGGCGCGGTGCTCGGTGATGTCCTGGCTGATGCCCTCGATCCGGACCAGCTGGCCGTCGGCGCCACGGACCGCCCGCACGCGCGAGTGCAACGTGCGCGACGTGCCGTCGGTGCGCAGGATGACCATCTCGAGCTCGGCGTCCTGACCGTCGCGCTGTGCCGCGCGCGTGACCTCGAGGAGGCGCTCGCGGTCGGCCGGGTCGACGCGCTCCTCCAGGAACTCGGTGAACGTCGGCAGCGGCTGTGACGGATCCAAGCCGTAGATCCGGCACAACTCAGGCGACCACGTCATCTCCTGGCTCGCGACGTCCCAGCGCCAGGAGCCGGTTCGCGCCAGCGCTTGCGCGCGCTGCAGCTCGGCCGACTGGGCGAGCTGGTCGGTGACGTCGAAGGTGACCGCCATCGCCTCGGCGCCGAGCGGGCGAAACGCGGTGCGATAGGTGCGCCCGGTGGCCGAGACGCTCTCCAGCTCGCCCGGGACACCGGCCAGCGCGGCGCGGTAGTGGTCGAGCACCTCGGGGCGCCCGGCGCGCGCGAGGACCTCCGCGACGTCCTGGCCGACCATCGACTCGCTGTCGTGGCCGGCCTGCTCGATCGCCGCGCCGGCGACCATCACGAAGCGCAGCTGCTCGTCGACGACGAGCACGCCGGTGTCGGGCAGCTCCTTGACGAGGTTGCGGTAGCGCTCCTCGGAGCGTCGCAGGCGGCGGCGGTCCTCCCGGCGGCGCAGGGCGTAGCGCACGGTGCGGGCGAGCATCGGCCCGTCGATCTCGTGCTTGACCAGGAAGTCGGCGACGCCGATGCGCTCGGCCTCCTGGTCCAGTGCCGGGTCGGCCATGCCGGTGAGCAGGATGATCGTGGCGTCGGGGTCCTCGGCCAGCAGCTCCCGCGCGCCGTCCAGGCCCTCGCCGTCGGGCAGGCGCTGGTCGAGCACGACGATGTCGGGACGGTGGGCCGCCCAGGCCGCGCGCATCTCGGCCAAGGTCGCCGCCTCGACGACCTCGACGCCGCCGCGCAGGCCGTCGCTGAGCCAGATCGAGGCCAGGCCACGCGAGGCCGCAACGTCGTCGACAACCAACACGTGCACTGGTGCAACGTCGTCCATCACCCCGCCCCCTTCTGCCACCACGGCCTCAACCTAATGCGGTGACTGCCCGATCGGGTGCATTCGGAAGCGTGATCGGACGGATGGCGCCGCGCGCCGATCAGCGGTCGGTGCGGATGCCCGGCATCACATGGGCCGGGAACGAGCCCTTCAGCAGCCAGCCGCCGCCGTTGAGCCGCTCCACCTCGCCGCGGCGCGTGAGCACCCCGACCGCCTGGCTGACCGTCGGGCGCTGGGCCCCGACGAACCGCGCCATCATCGTGTGGTTGATCGGCAGCGGCAGCAGGACGCCGTCGGGCGTGACGCGGCCGAAGCGCTCGGCCAGGCCCCACAGCGACACGAGCACGCGGTCGTCGATGCGGACGACCTGATGGACGATCAGCCGCAGCGACGCGCTCGTGGCACGGCCCATCACGCGGCCCGCCACCTGGCTCATCACGCCCGGGAAGCGCGCGGCGTGTGTGAGGAACCGCGCGTCGAGCGCGGCGAAGCGCACGGGCTCCAGCGCGGTGAAGCGCACGTCGACGTCGACGACGCCCGAATGGCGGTCGCTCGGCCACGGCCGCACCACGTCGCCCGGGCCAAGGATCTCCAGGCTCCGGCGCCGGCCGATGACGAGGTCGCGGGCCAGCACGCCCGCGAGGATCAGCAGCCCGAGCACCGCGCCGGTCGCCGCCCACGTGGGATCGAGCTCCCACACGCCGCGGGCGACCGTCAGCGTGTCGGCAACCAGCTCGCGCTGGGCGGCCACGAAGCCCTGCGGGTCGAGCCCTTGTCCGAGGTCGGGGTCGACCTCCAGCACGCGCACCAAGCCGTTCATATAGGGCTCAAGTAGATCACCTCGCCTCCGGGACGCGCGCCGGCGGGGTGAGCGCCGTGGCGGCCGCCAGCGCGGCGCGCGCGACGGTCGCCGGGTCGCGCATCTGCGCTTGGGCGATCGCGCCGTCGAAGAGCAGCGCGAGCTGGTCGGCGAGCGCGTCGGGATCGTCGACCCCGTCGACCGCGCGTGCGGCGACGGCGAACGCGTCACGGGTGGCGGCCTTGTGACGACGGGCGACGGCGCGGGCCGGATGGCCCGGGTCGTGCAGCTCCAGGCTGGCGTTCATGAACGGACAGCCACGGAAGCCGCGGTGCGTGAACCACGGCTCGAGCATCACGAAGGGCGCCAGCAGCCTCGCGCGGGGGTCGTCGCCGGCGTGCTCCATCGCGGCGGCCAGCGCGGCGCGCGCGGGGCCGTCGCGCCCTTCGAGCACGGCGACGACGAGGTCGTCCTTGGTGGCGAAGTGGCGGTAGAGCGTCATCTTGCCGACCTCGGCCTCGGCCGCGATCCGGTCGACGCCCACCGCCCGAATGCCCTCGCGGTGAAAGAGCTTGGAGGCGGTGGCCAGGACGCGATCGCGCGCCGCGCTCACCGTGTGAAGACCAGCTTGGTGTAGGACTCGGTCAGCGCCTCGGCCGCGTCGTCGAAGTCCACCACCTTGGTCGTGACCGGCGCCACGTCGAACGTGCCGTCGGCGAGCAGGTCGAGGACGGCGGGCGCGTCGTGGCGCGCGTGGATGCGGCCGGTGACGAAGGTCGACCCCATCACGTACATGGGCAGCAGCGGGAACGGCGGGACGGCGTTGTTGTCGAAGTAGACCGCGGTGCTGGTGCAGACGCCATCGCGGTCGAGGCTGCTGAGCGCCAGCGCGAGGCCCTCGCGCGTGCCGTTGGCGTCGATGGTGATCGGGAAGCGCGTGTCCGTGCGATCCGGGATGTGGTCGAGCGTGCGCGCGCCGTAGCCCTCGGCGATCTTGCGGCGACCGGCGTCGGTGTCGACATACAGCACATCCTCGGAGCCGAGCGCGATCGCCTCGGCGACGGCATAGAGGCCGATCGAGCCCGACAGCGCGCCGCCGCAGACGAGCACCGGCGCGCCCGGCCGGGCGGCGAGGTGCGGCGCGACGGCGCGGTAGGCGTCGGTGATGTTGTCCGAGGCGCTGGCCGCGATCTCCGGCGCCAGCCCGTCGGGCAAGGCCACCAACATGGCGTCGGCGAACGGGACGTTGACGGCGTCTGACAGGAAGCCGCCCCAGCGCGTCTGCTCCTCGCCGAAGCCGAAGCCATAGGTCTGGCCGAGCGGAACGGTCTCGCAGTTGCCCGTCCGCCCCGCCTTGCACGCGCCGCAGGTGCCGCAACTGATCTGGAACGGGACGAGGACGCGGTCGCCGGGCTTGACGGTCGTGACGCCGTCGCCGATGTCGAGCACCTCGGCGACGCCTTCGTGACCGAGCGCGAACGGCGCCGGGAACGGCGAGACGCCCGCGACGATCATCGCGTCCAGGTCGCAGGTCGCGACCGCGATGTGACGGACGATCGCCTCGCCGTCTCCCGCGATCCGTGGCTCGGGGACGTCGCGCCATTCGAGCTGACGCGGTCCGGCATAGGTGAGCGAGCGCATGGCGCGCGACGATACAGACCTGTATCGCCGCGCGCCACCGTCCGGCCGCCCTACCATCACCGCACCGATGGCGCTCACCGCGACGGCCGGGATCTGCGAGGACGACGACGAGCTGCGCGGCGTGCTGCGCGAGGCGCTGGAGCGCGAGGGCCTGACCGTGCGCGCGACCGTCAACGGGTCCGATGCCGTCGCGGCCTTCGGTGACGACCCGCCCGATGTGCTGGTGCTCGACGTCGGCCTCCCGGATGCCGACGGGCGCGACGTCTGCCAGGCGCTGCGGGCGCAGGGCGTCACGACGCCGGTCCTGTTCCTGACCGCGCGCGACGCGCTCACCGATCGCCTGAGCGGCTTTCACGCCGGCGGCGACGACTACCTGACCAAGCCGTTCGCGCTGGCCGAGCTGCTCGTGCGCGTGCACGCGCTGCTGCGACGCGCGCCCTCTGCCGAGGAGCCGGCGAGCGAGAACGGCGCGGCGCCGCGCCTGCGGCTCGACCCGGCTGCCCATGCGCTCGCCTATGGCGACGCCTTCGTCACGCTCACCCCCACCGAGTTCCGCCTGCTCGCCGCGCTCGCCGCCCGGCCCGGCGAGGTCGTGCGCCGCGTCACGCTGGTCGCCGCCGGCTGGCCCGACGGCGCGATCGTGCACGACAACACGCTCGACGCCTACCTCGCGCGGATCCGCCGCAAGCTGCGCGAGGCCGGCGCGACGGAGGCGATCCACACGACGCGCGGCGTCGGGTACGCGCTGCGCTGAGCTTCCGTGCGCGGCTGAGCTCGGGTTGCCGGGGCGCGGACCTCATGCGAACATACGTTCGTGACGTCCGCAGCCTCGATCCTCCACGCCGACCTGGACGCGTTCTTCGCCGCCGTCGAGCAGCGAGACGATCCGGGGCTGCGCGGCCGACCGGTGATCGTCGGGCCGGGCGTGGTGCTGGCGGCCAGCTACGAGGCGCGGGCGCGGGGTGTGCGATCGGCGATGGGCAGCGCCCGCGCGCGGCGGCTGTGCCCGGACGCGATCGTCGTCTCGCCGCGGTTCTCGGCCTATGTCCAGGCCAGCCGCGACGTCTTCGCGATCTTCGAGGAGACGGCGCCGGTCGTCGAGGCGGTCTCGATCGACGAGGCGTTCCTCGACGTGAGCGGGCTGGAGCGGATCAGCGGGACGCCGGTGGTCATCGCGCGGCGGCTGCGGCATGAGGTGCGCGCGCAGGTCGGGCTGCCGATCAGCGTGGGAGTCGCGACGACCAAGCACCTGGCAAAGGTCGCGAGCAACGCGGCCAAGCCCGACGGCCTGCTGGCGATCGCGCCCGGTGAGGAGCTCGCGTTCCTGCATCCGCTCCCGGTCGGGCGGCTCTGGGGCGTCGGGGCGGCGACCGAGGCCCGGCTGCGCGAGCACGGCATCGTCACGGTCGGCCAGCTCGCGGGGCTGCCCGAGGGCGTGCTGATGACGATCCTGGGCCGCGCGGCGGGGCGCAAGCTCCACGCGATCGCCCACAACCGCGATCCGCGACGGGTGAAGGCAGGACGCGGACGGCGCTCGATCGGCTCGCAGAGCGCGCTGGGCTCACGCCGACGCACACCCGAGGAGCTGGATGCGGTCGCGATCGCCCTCGTCGATCGCGTCACGCGCCGGATGCGTCGCGGTGGCCGCGTCGGGCGCACGGTCGTCCTGCGGATGCGCTTCTCGGACTTCACCCGCGTCACGCGCTCCAAGACCCTGCCCCGGCCGACCGCCGCGACCGCGACGGTCCTGGTCACCCTGCGCGCGCTGCTGGCCGCCGAGCGCGAGACGATCCGCCGCCGCGGGCTCACGCTGCTCGGCGTCTCGATCACCAACCTGGAGCGTGCCGACGCGGGCGTCCAGCTCGAGCTGACGGTCGACGGACAACCGCCGCCGGCGCTCGACGCGACGATGGATGCGATCCGCGACCGCTACGGCACAACCGCGCTGCAACGGGCCGCGCTGCTGGGCAGAAACGACCGGATGTCCGCGTGGCTGATGCCCGGCGATGGGCCCGATGGCCTGCCAGAAAGCCGGTGACAGGCCGTCAAACCGGGCTTTTTCGCGTCCAAAAGGGCATTTCTTGGCCCGCACACTGACGGAAATAGCGGCCTAGACGGCCTTCGGCACCGATTCCGGCCTCCCCGTCTGCGAGCCTGTCCAACTCGTTTCCGGCATCACGCCGCGCACAGACAGGAGAAGCCTCATGGCCAACATCACCAAGACGGACCTCACGGCGCTTGTCGCCGAGCAGACCGAGTTGAGCGGCGCCGACGCCAAGCGGGCAGTCGAGTCGGTCTTCGACATCGTCTCCGCTCGTGTGGCGGCAGGCGATGAAGTCGCCATTGCTGGGTTCGGCAAGTTCACCGTTGCCCAGCGCTCCGCTCGTCAGGGCCGCAACCCGCAGACCGGCGAGACCATCGAGATCGCCGCCTCCCAGGCACCGAAGTTCAGCGCCGCGAGCGCTTTCAAGAACGCCGTCAAGGGCTAGTAGTGCTCGGGCGCCGGCGGTGACGTCGGCGCCCGGCCTTGCGGTTCTTTGACTGCCCCGGGCCGTCGTGTCGGGGTTCGGGGTGTGGCTGGATGGGCGGCGCTCCGTGACGATCGCCACCACGCTCTCGTGGTCTGCAGTGTTGGGTGAAAGTGTTGGGGCGTGGTTCGGCGTCCATTCGTGTGGGCACCGAACGGGCGCCGCGCGGATGGCGACATCACGGATCACCGCCCTCCCCACGCGCCCGCGCCACCAACGCGCGTCGCGCGTGTCGTCACGGTGATCCAGGTCACTTTGAGCACAATTGACGTGCTCGAACCGACCCGCATCCAGCGCCGGAGGTCCGGGTCGGTTTCGACGTCCATGCGACGCTCAAACCGACCCGGATCACAGCCTGCCGAACGTCCAGGTCGTCTCGTGTCCCAGGTGGGAACACCAGACGACCCGGACCTCCGCGTAGTCCACGGACAACGCGAATCACCGGCCCCGACCCCGGCGGACGACGAGCCAACGCACGAGCAGCCGACCCCGCTCACTCCCCTCGATGAGCACGGACCACACCGGCGCCCTGACCACGTCTGGGCGGAACGCCCAAGCAGATGCGCGACCCAAGCGCTCGCAACACACCAGGCCGGCCCCGAGACCAGCGCCCCACGACGGCAGTCTTGGGCGGTCCGCTACCTGTCTACCTCAGACGCGACAGGCGAGCCATCGCGTTTGCTGCAGAGTTGTTGGTGTTGTCGCTCTGCGACGAATGTGCGACGGCGTGCGAAGACTCTGCGTAGCTGACCAATTCCGTCCGCCCCGCCGAATAGGCTCCGCCTCACATCCAAAAATCAAGAGCCCCCGCGACCGCACCAACGGCCCGGGGGCGTGACCCAAGGAGAGCTGAACCTCCATGAGTGCCCCGCAGGGTAGCTACGGCTGCCGTATCACCGTCACCTCCTCAGACGCCGACGTGCTGCGCGTCGAGGCCAAGAAGGTGTTGGTGTTCAACCACGAGGAGTTCGAGGACTTCCTCGACTACGTCCCCGTCAAACAGCTCGCGCTGGCCGACGTCTTCCGTGACGCGACGGCGGTCATCGACGCGGTCGGCTGGGATTCCCGCATCAACCCACCACGCGAGACCTTCAAGGTCCCGCTCACGCCCGGCCACATCGAACAACTCCACAAGCAGCGTGCTGACCTGCTCGACCACAACCTCGACCTCATCAGCGACATCGGCGCCGACAACGACACCAACGCCGTCATCACCAGCGAGATCCACGCTAACCGCCGCAGCGTCGAAGCGCTCAACCGCATCTTCGACGCCTACACCAACACGATCACCCCGTAGCCCATCGCACCTCCGTTCCGGGGCCTGGCCCCGGAACGGAGACGAGCGAAGGACCTCGCCGCGCGAGGTCGCCGTCGATGCGCTCATCGATGAAGCATCACGACTCGTCGGCCTTGACGGGCGCTCCATCACCGTGGAAGGTGCGGCGCATGCGCCGCTTCCTCCCCTCACCCGCCATGGCCGTTGCTCTGCTGGCTCTCACCGTCGCGGTGGGGACCAGCGGCGCTGTCGCCGCGACGATCATCACCGGCCACCAGGTCAAGAACCGCTCGCTGACGGGTGCCGACATCAAGAAGAACAGTCTCGGCGGGACCGAGGTCGATGAGCGCAAGCTGGCCAAGGTCCCGGCGGCAGCGAGCGCCGATCGCGCGACGACCGCGAGCAGCGCCGGCACCGCGACGCGCGCCGAGTCCGCGGGTCGCGCCGACACCGCGATCCGGGCCGACACCGCAGGTCGAGCCGACAGCGCGGGTCGCGCCGATGCGGCAGGTCGCGCCGACGCCGCGTCCACCGCCGATGCGCTCGCCGGCCTCGGCGCCGACGCCTTCCTGCGCAGCGACCGCGTGGTGAGCGCGACGCGCCAAGACCCTGAGAACGCGACCGGCGCATTGCTGTTGCGCGACAACGCCACAGGCCTGGAGGTCCGGATCGGCTCCAACGGCGTCCCGCGGCTGCTCAACACCAACACGGGTACCGAGCTGGCGGTCAACGGCATCGGCTACTACACCTCCAACCTGTTCAGCTACGCCGTGACGCTCGCGCCGGGCGAGGCCCGCGACGTCCGCTTCGACGCCGCCGCCTTCTCCTACGCCAACCTCTACATCCTCAAGCGCGTCAGCGACGGCTCCCCCGCCCCACACCTGCAGCTGACCTGCGACTTCACGTTCTCGAGCACCAACTCCCTGCAGACCTCGCTGAGCTGCGTCGGCGTCAAGTAGGTCGGGGTACGCTCAGCCCAGACCGACCTCGACGCGGTCGGCGAGCAGCTCCGCCAACGCCAGGGCCGAGGTGGCTGCCGGTGAGGGCGCGTTGCGCACGTACTGGACGGCCTCGACGTCGTGGACGATGAAGTCGTCAACGAGCGCGCCGTCGCGGCCGAGGGCTTGGGCGCGGACTCCGGACGGCCCGGGCAAGATGTCGTCGATGCTCAGTTCCGGCACGTAGGCCGCGCAGGCCTTGACGAAGGCGCGCCGGCTCGCGCCGAGGTGCAGTTCGCTCAGCCCCGCACGCCAGTGTTGGCGCATCATGCGCCAGGTGCCCGGCCACGTGAGCGTCGAGCGCACGCTCGCGGCCTCGACGCGCGTCAACTTGTAGGCGTCAGGCGCGCCGACCATCAGTGCCGTCGGGCCGAGCCAGATCTCGCCGTCGACGCGCTTGGTGAGGTGGACGCCGAGGAACGGCAGCGCGGGATCCGGGACCGGATAGATCAGCGAGCGCACGAGGCTGCGCGACTCGGGCTTGAGGCGCAGGTAGGCGCCGCGGAAGGGCACCATGCGCGGATCGGCGGGCGCCCCTGCACTGCGGGCGAGCCGATCGGTCCAGCCGCCGGCGCAGACCAGCGCACGGCGCGCCCGCAGCTCACCGGCCGCGTGGCGGACGGCGACGCCGCCGCCGTGGTGGGTGAGGTCGAGCACCTCGCAGTCGGTGAGGATCGTCGCACCGGCCGCGCGCACGTCGTCGGCCAGCGCCCGGGCGACAGCGCCGAAGTCGACGATCCCGGTCTCGGGTGAGTGCAGCGCGGCAATGCCGGCGGCGTGGGGCTCAAGCTCTGCCAGCTCCTCGCGGCCGACCCGCCGCAGTCCCGGAACGCCGTTGGCGCGACCGCGCTCCTCCAGCGCGTCGAGGCCCGGCAGCTCGCCCTCGTCGAGCGCCACGATGACCTTGCCGCAACGCTCATAAGGAATCCCGTGGGCGTCGCAGTACGCATACATCTTGGCCGCGCCCTCGACGCACAGCCGCGCCTTCAGCGATCCGGGCGCGTAGTAGATCCCGCCGTGGATGACCCCGGAGTTGGAGCCGGTCTGGTGGCGCGCCACCTCGGGCTCGCGCTCCAGGATCGTGAGCCTGAGGCCCGGCCGGCGGGTCAGCAGCTCGCGTGCGGCGGCCAGCGCGACGATGCCCGCGCCGACGACCACCAGATGGGACTCGGGCGCAGTCATCGGCGGGGATCATGGCGCTTTCGCGCGATTCGTAGCGCGCAACCCGTGCGTTTCAGTCGTCGACTTCGGGTAGCGCCAAGGCCATACGCCGCCGATTCGCGCTCACCTTCGATGATGGTCCGGATCCACGGTGGACGCCCGCGGTGCTCGACGCGCTGCGCGCCGCCGACGCCCGCGCGACCTTCTTCGTCCTCGGTCCTCGCGCCGCCGCGCATCCCGAGCTGATCGCGCGCGCCCGCGCCGAGGGCCACGCGATCGGTGTGCACGCCCATGAGCACACGCGCCACACCGAGCTCGACGGCGAGACGGGCGCCGCGGATCTCGACCAGGCGCTGGCCGTGCTGGACCGCCTCGGCGTGCAGCCGAAGATCTGGCGCACGCCCTGGGGTGTCGAGGCGCAGTGGACCCGTCCGGCCGCCGCAACACGCGGGCTGCGGATCGTCGGCTGGAGCGCCGACACCCACGACTGGCGCGGAGACCCGGCCGACCTCATGCTCGCCGCGGTCGAGCCGGCCATCGAGAACGGCGCGATCGTCCTGGCCCACGACGGCCTCGGCCCGGGTGCCACGCGCACCGGCTGCCAGGAAACCGTCGCGCTCATCGAGCCCCTGGTCGCCCTGGGCCGCGACCGTGGGCTGGAGCCGGAGGTCCTGCCGTGAGGACGGTGGGACCCGAGGTCGACCGGCTCAGCCGGCCCGACGCGCTGGCGCTTGTGGCCGCGGGCGCCGCCGAGCGCGACCGCGACACCGCGGGGCGCTTTCCCGACGATGCGTTCGGCGCGCTGGAGCGCGCGGGGCTGACAAGCATCACGGCCGGCGCCACGGTCACCAGCTATTCCGAGGAGCTGGCGCTGCTGCGCGAGGTCGCGCGCGCCGACGCGGGCGTCGCCCGGATCCTTGACGGCCACCTCAACGCCGTCGAGCGGCTGCGCGTCCAGGCGCCGGCCGCCCTGCGCCACCGCGAGCTGACGGCGATTGCCGCAGGCCGCCTGCGTGCCGGTGTCTGGGGCGCCGATCCGGGACCCGACGAGGGCACCCCGGCGCGCTTGGACGGCGACACGATCTCCGGGACCAAGCTCTTCTGCTCGGGCGCCGGCGGCCTGGACCGCGCACTGGTGCTGGTCGCCGACCCCGACGGCGCCGAGCCGCCGTCGGCCGCGTGGGTCGACCTGACCGTGCCGGGCACCGTCGAGATCGACCGCCGCTGGTTTCGCGGGGCGGGCATGCACTCCTCGGCCAGCCACCGCGTGACCTTCCACCGCGCGCCGGTGCCCGCGGTGCTCGGGCCGCCCGGTGCGCTGACCCAACAGCCGTGGTTCGCGCGCGACGCGGTCCGGACGGCCGCGACCTGGGCGGGCGCCGCCGACGCGGCGGTCCAGGATGCGCTGGGCCATCTCGCCGCGCGGCCACAGAGCTCGGAGCTGGAGGCGCTGGCCGCAGGACGGCTGCTGACCTGGCAGCACGGGATCGGCCTCTGGCTCCGGGACGCCGCGAGCGTGCTGGCCGACGCGCCGAGCGTGGCCGGCGCCGCCTGCACCGCAACGCAAACACGAGCCGCGATCGCCGACGCGGCGCGCGCGATCCTCGACGAGGCCGAGCGTGCGACCGGCTCGCGCCCCGCGGCCGCCGCCGCGCCGCTGGACCGCGCGGCCCGCGACCTACGCCTCTTCCTGCTGCAGCACCGCCTGGAGCCGATCGTCGCCCGTGCCGGGCGCGAGGCGCTGGAGGAGCGGCGGTGACCGAGACGTTCGAGGCGCGGTACCAGGCCGACCCTGATCCATGGCGCACGCTGACCGACCCCTATGAGTCGCATAAGCGGGAGCAGACGCTGGCGGCGTGCGGTGAGGGGCCCTTCGCGTCGGCATGTGATCTGGGTGCCGGGACCGGCGTGCTCGCCGCGGCGCTCGCGCCACGCTGCGACCGGCTGCTCGCCCTTGACGGCGCACCGACGGCGGTCGCCGAGGCCCAGCGGCGGCTCGCGCCTTTCCCCCACGCCGAGGCGCGTGTCGCCAGGCTGCCCGACGGCCTGCCCACCGGACCGCTCGACCTCGTGGTCGCCAGCGAGATCTTGTACTACTTGGACGACAGCGACTTCCACATGGTCTTGAACTGGCTGCCGGAGGCGCTGACGGACGGTGGCCGTGTTGTCGCCGTGCATTGGACCGGGAGCGCACCGGACCTGCAACGCAGCGCCGACGAGGTCGACGCCGCGCTTGCGACAACGCCCGGACTGCGGACCATCAACACCGGCGCCGGTTCCACCGAGGGCTTTCGCCTCGACGTCCTGGAGCACGCGTGGTGACGGCCGCGGGCCGACTGCGCGCGATCGTCGTCATCCCCGCCCGCGACGAGGCCGAGCACATCGAGCCCTGCCTGCGCGCGCTGGCCGCCCAGTGTGGGCTGCAGCCCACCGTCACCTTCGAGGTCGTCCTTGTCCTCGATCGCTGCACCGACGCGACCGAGACGCTCGCGCGCGCCACGGCCGCCGCGACGGGACTGACCCTGCACGTGGAGCACAGTCCGGGCACCGGGGTCGGCGCCGCCCGCCGCCACGGGATGGACCTCGCCTGCGACCGGCTGTCGGCGATCGAGCCCGACGGGCTGATCGCCTGCACCGACGCCGACAGCGCGGTCGCGCCCGACTGGCTCGCCGCGCAGCTCGCGCTTGTCGATGCGGGCGCCGACGCGATCGGCGGCCGGATCGAGCTCGACCCCGACGACGTCGCCGCGCTTCCGGCCGCCGCGCTGCTGCGCCGCGAGCGGCGTGCGGGCGTCCGGCTGGCCGCGGTGCTCGCCGACGACCCGGGCGCCGAGCACCACTTCTTCTCCGGCGCGTCGCTCGGCGTGACCGCGCGCGCCTACCGCGCGGTGGGCGGGATCGATCCGGTCGCCGCGCTCGAGGACGAGGGCTTCGGGCGGCGGCTCACCGCCGGCGGGTGGCGCATCGTCCGCTCCGACGCCGTCACGGTCCGCACCTCGGCGCGCACGCGCGGCCGGGCCCCACGCGGGCTGGCGCGCGACCTCCAGCTCGGCGACTGGCTCGCACGCCGCCGCTACGACGGCCGCGCGTACACCGTCCAGCGGTTGTTGCAGGCCAAGGGCAACACCACCATCTCGGTCGTCGTGCCCGCCCGCGACTGCGCCGCGACGGTCGGGCGCGTCCTGCGCACGACGGTCATGCCGTTCGTCGACCTGGGGTTGATCGACGACGTGCTGGTGGTCGACGGCCGCTCGACCGACGCAACGATCGCGCGTGCCGCGCATGCCGGTGCGCGCGCCGTCGCCCAGGACGACCTCCTGCCCGAGCACGGGCCCGCCCAAGGCAAGGGCGACGCGATGTGGCGCGGTCTGCACGCGACCAGCGGCGACGTCGTCGCGTTCCTCGACGCCGACACCGAGGACCCCGACCCGTGCCACCTGCTCGGCCTGCTCGGACCGCTGCTCGAAGACCAACACATCCACCTTGTGAAGGGCGCCTTCGCCCGCCCCTTCCGCGACGGCGAGACCGTGCGCGACGCCGAGGGCGGCCGCGTCACCGAGCTGATGGCCCGACCGCTGCTCAACCTCCACGTCCCGGAGCTGGCCGGCTTCGAGCAGCCGCTGGCCGGCGAGACCGCGGCGCGACGGACGTTGTTGGAGGCGTTGCCGTTCCCGGTCGGCTACGGAATCGAGATCGCGCTGCTGATCGACGCGCTGCGCCACGTCGGGCTCGACGGCCTCGCCGAGGCGCAGCTCGGCACGCGCCAGAACCGCCACCAGTCGCTGCGCGATCTCGGCGCGATGGCCTTCGCCGTGCTCTGCGCGGTCCAGGCCCGGATCGCGCCCGGCGGCGACGCGGTGCCGGCAGGTCTCGTCCAGCCGTGGGATGGCGGGGCGGTGCGCGACGTGCCGGTGCTCGAACGGCCGCCGCTGCGTCAGCTCGTCGCGGCCGAGGAGGCCAGGAACCTCGGCGTCGCCGGCGCCGCGTAGGTCAGCTCCAGCGCCTCGCCGTTGCCGGTGCTCGGCCCCAGGATGGCGGCGGCGTGGGGCGCATCGGCGGCGATCGCCGCGAGCATGCGCAGGACCCCGGAGTGGGCGCAGAGCAGCACACGCCGCTGCGCGCCGCCTGCGGCCAGCGCGTCGAGCGCCGCCAGGACCCGCAGCCCGAGCGCGCGATAGCTCTCCCCACCCGGCGGCGCGGCGTCCAGGTCGGCGGGCTGGGTCCACGACGTGTTCGGCCGGCCTTCCAACGCGCCGAACGACCGCTCGCGCCAGCGCGCGTCGGCCACCAGCTCGACACCGTGCAGCCCCGCCGCATCGCAGGCGATCCGCAGCGTGTCGACCGCCCGCCGCGTGCCCGAGTGCAGCCGCAGGTCGAAGTCGCCCGCGACCACCGGCGCCAGCGCGGCAGCCTGCTCGCGCCCGCGCGCGGTCAACGGCGGGTCGAGCTGCCCGGTCAGGCGCCCCTCGGCGTTCAGCGTGGTCTCACCGTGGCGGATCGCGACCAGTTCCAGCACCGCACCCACGATAGACGGGACTCGAACGCGCCAAGCACCGGCGGCGAGCGCCAGATCGCTGGTTGCGCCGAGGACTTCGGAGTAGCTTGCGCTACGGAGTCTTGCCGTTCTTCGGGAGGTCCCAATGTCCGTCCACGCTGCGTCTGCGCCCCACCGCGACGCTGCCCTGCTCGATGCCTACGCCTCGACGCGCGATCCGCTCCTGCGCGACCGGCTCGTGCAGCGCTACCTGCCCCTCGCCCGCTATGCCGCCAGCCAATACGCGCGCGGCTCCGAGCCCTTCGACGACCTGCTCCAGGTCGCATGCGTCGGGTTGTTGAAGGCCATCGATCGCTTCGACCCCGGACGCCAGAGCGCGTTCAGCAGCTACGCCCTGCCGACGATGTCGGGCGAGCTGCGCCGTCACTTCCGCGACCGTGGGTGGGCGGTCCGGCCCCCTCGGGACCTGCTCGAGCACGCGCTGCACGTCGAGCGGACGGCCGGCGAGCTGCAGCGACGGCTGGGCCGCTCACCGACGGTCGCGGAGATCGGCACCGAGACCGGGCTCGACGACGAGGCCGTCCTCGACGCGCGCCAGGCGCTGACGGCGCGGACGTTCACCTCGCTGTCGCAGCCGACCGGGGCCGACGACGACACCGAGGAGACGATCCTCGACCGCCGCTTCGGGACCACCGACGGCGGCTTCGAGGCCGCCGAGCAGCGGGCGACGCTCGCACCGCTGCTGGCGCGACTGCCGAGCCGCGACCGACGGATCCTGCGCCTGCGCTTCGAGCAGGATCTGACTCAGAGCGAGATCGGCAAGGTCGTCGGCCTCTCGCAGATGCACGTCTCGCGCGTGATCCGTGGCAGCCTCGAGCAGCTGCGAGTCCTCGCGGAGGCCGCCTGATCGGCAACGGCCCTCGGTTCAGGCACCTGGCTCGCCCGCATCGCCCAGCAGCACGCGCAGGTTCAGCATCGACCTGGTGTGGATCTGGCTGACGCGCGACTCGGAGACGTCAAAGACCTCGCCGATCTCGGCAAGCGTCAGATCCTGGTGGTAGCGCAGCGCCAGGATCGTCTGCTCGCGCCCGCTCAGCTGCAGCACCGCCGCGGAGACCCGGTCGGCGAGGTCGGTCTGCCCGGAGAGCTCGGCCGGGTCGTTGGCGGCCGGGTCGGGCAGGAAGTCGAGCATCGTCGTCGAGGCCGCGTCCGAGCCATTGAAGCCCCACGGCTGATCGAGCGCGACCAGCTGCGCGTTGGCGGCTCGCTGCATCCGCTCGTCGAGCTCCTCGGCATCGATGTCCAGCGCGGCGGCCACCTCGGCGTCGGTGGGCAGCCGCTGCAGGCGAACCACGAGATCGGCGGTCGTGCGCTCGAACTCGCGCGTCTCGTCGCGAACCGCCCGCGGGACCCAGTCCAGCGTGCGCATCGCGTCGATGATCGCTCCGCGGATGCGCAGGCCGGCGAAGGACTCGAACTTGACCCCACGCGCGGGGTCGTAGCGCTCGACGGCCTCGATCAGGCCGGCGAGGCCGTAGGCGACGAGGTCGGCGAGATCGACGTGCGGTGGCATCCGCGAGGCGATCCGACCGGCCACGTGCTTGACGATCGGGCTGTAGGCGAGCACGAGCTGGTCGCGAACCTCGCGCTCGCCGTCGCGGCGGTAGCGGCGCCAGTGCTCGGCCAGCACGATCGCCTTCGGCGCGTGGGGCCTGCTGACCGTGGACAGCATGGAGATGCTCACCTCAAGACATAGGAGTCGGCGGGCGGGGACCCGGCCGTGCGACCCCGTTTGCATGGGTGACGCATGAAGTTCTCCGACCCCTATCGACAAAAAGCTGAGGAACCTTGACCCATATATCGCCACGGATGCGCCATCTGGACAGTTCCATTGGTCAGTAGTCCATGACCGACCTACAGGTTGAACCGTTCGGGACCGATAGAGTGGGATGAGGTCGGATGTCCGTGAGGGACGGCACGGACGACGACCCGCCCGCTCCCGGGCGTATGACTGCAAGAGGAGTCGCGATGACCCGACCTCGGACCCCAGCGCGTCCCCCTGGTTCTGCCGCGGTCATCGATCCCCGGCTCGTCCCACGTCGTGGCGTCGACAGCTTCTGGGAGCTCGCGACCGACCTCTTCGCCATCTGTGGCCGCGACGGCATGCTGTACGCCCTGAACCCGGCGTGGGAGCGTCTGCTGGGCTGGTCGCGCGAGGAGCTCACGACGCGGTCGCTGCTCGCGTTCGTGCATCCCGACGATGCCGAGGCCACGAGCGAGGTGCTCAACCGCACGCACATCGCCGGCAGCAAGCTCGACGAGCTCGTCAACCGCTGGCGTCGCCGCGACGGCAGCTACTGCACGCTCGCCTGGAGCGGCGCGTCGGATGGCGACGTGTGGTGCGTGGTGGGCCGCGACGTCACCGGGCACGCCCAAGAGCGCACGCTGCTGCGTGAGGCTCAGCGCATCGTCGAGCTCACCAACTGGGAGTGGCATCTCGACACCGACATCGTCACCACCAACTTCGTCGCCAAGGTGCTCGTCGGCGACGAGCCGATCACCCCGTTCGGCCTCGACGGGATCCTCGCCCGCGTCGCGCCCGAGGATCGCGACGCCGTCCTCGCGGGTCTCGAGGCGCTGCGCGCCGGCACCTTGACGAGCACCCGCCTGGAGCACCGCGTCCTCACTCCCAACGGCGAGGCTCCGGTGGCTGGACTCGCGCTGCCGGCTGCTGCGCGACCCCGCGGGCCATCCCTCCGTCGTGCGCGGCACCAGCCAGGACATCACCGAGCGCGTCGTCGCCCGCGAGCAGCTCGAGCGCGCCACCGAGGACGCGCTCAACGCGCGCAACCACCTCGCCGCGGTCACCGACAGCATGGGCGAGGGCCTCCTGGTGCTCGACAGCGCCGGGTGCGTCACGCTGATGAACGAGGCCGCCGAGGAGATGCTCGGCTGGCGGCTGAAGGACCTGCGCGGGCGCATCCTGCACGACCTCGTCCACTACCGCCGCCCCGACGGCTCGCCCCAGCCCGCCGCCGCGAGCACGATCCTGCAGACGCTGGAGCTGCGCGCCACGATCCGCGCCGAGGACGAGATCTTCATCCGCCGCGACGGCACCGAGCTGCCGACCTCCTACACCGCCGCGCCGCTGGTCACCGCCGAGGGCCTCGAGGGCTGCGTCATCGTCTTCACCGACGCGACGGTCCGCCAGGCCGAGCAGCGCGAGCTGCGCCGCAAGCTCGAGGCGCTCTCCTGGGCCGGCCGCGTCCAGGACGCGCTGCGCGAGGAGCGCTTCGTCCTCTACGCCCAGCCGATCCTCGACCTCGCGAGCGACGAGATCGTCCAGCACGAGCTGCTGCTGCGGATGCGCGAGCCCAACGGGGACATCGTCGGGCCGGGCTCCTATCTGCAGATCGCCGAGGAGCACAACCTGATCGGCGACATCGACCGCTGGGTGATCCGCGAGGCATCGATCCTCGCCGCCCGCGGCCTGCCGGTCGAGCTCAACGTCTCGGGCGGGTCGATCAGCGACCCCGAGCTGATCACCCACATCGAGACCTGCCTGCGGGAGTCGGGCGCCGACCCGGCGCTGATGGTCTTCGAGATCACCGAGACTGCCCTGGTCTCCGACGAGGAGGCCGGGCGGCACTTCGTCCAGCGCGTCCACGAGCTGGGCTGCAAGCTGGCCCTCGACGACTTCGGCACCGGCTACGGCGGGTTCACCTACCTCAAGCAGCTGCCGGTCGACTACCTCAAGATCGACATCGAGTTCGTGCGCGACCTGCGCACGAGCGACGCCAGCCTGCATGTCGTCGAAGCCGTGGTCAACCTCGCCCGCGGCTTCGGCATGCACACCGTGGCCGAGGGCGTCGAAGACGCCGAGACGCTGAACCTGCTCAAAACCCTGGGCGTCGACTACGCCCAGGGCTACCACATCGCACGTCCGGGACCGCTCGAAGACACCTTCGCCGACGACACCCTGAGGAGCAGCGCACGATCATGACCGACGACCTCATCACCCCCCAGCAGCGAGAGCTCGACCAGGCGCAGGCGGTCGCGGATCTCGACCAGTCGATCGCCTACCGCGAGCAGGCCCTGTCAGATCGCGAGCAGGAGCGCCTCGACGACCGCCAGACGCTGGTCGACATCGAGCGTGCCGAGACCCCGGTCGACCAGTTCGCCGCGCACCTCGCGCTCGAGCACCGCCAGGCCGAGCTGACGCGCACGCAGGACCGTCGTGACGCCTACCAGCACCAGATCGACGACACCCAGGGCGGCCACGACCGCCTGCAGGACACGCTGGAGCTCGGCCAGGACGCGCTCGAGCTGCCGACGTCCGCGCTCGCGCCGACGACGGCAGACATCGTCGAGGCGGCGAACCGACGCCGGCAGTCGGCGGCCGAGCGAGCACAGGCCGCGGTCGACCGCGCGGCTGCCGCGACGCGGCGCGCCGAGGCGGCGCTGCGCCGCACGCGTGGCGCGCCGCCGGAGTGATCGGCCGCGAGACGGGGTGCGATGCCACTAAGCTGGAATCCCTACCCCTTTTCAGGCCATTACCCAAGGAGCTCCCATGGCGTTGACCATCGGCGATACCGCACCCGACTTCGAGGCTGACACGACCGAGGGTCGCATCAGCTTCCACGACTGGATCGGCGACGGCTGGGCCGTCCTGTTCTCGCACCCGCGGAACTTCACGCCGGTCTGCACGACCGAGCTCGGCTACATGGCCTCGATCAAGCCGGACTTCGACCGCCGCGGCGTGAAGATCATCGGCCTCTCGGTCGACCCGCTGGAGAACCACGAGAAGTGGGCCCAGGACATCGCCGAGACGCAGGGCACGGCGCCGAACTACCCGCTGATCTCCGACAGCGACTTCAACGTCTCCAAGTTGTACGGGATGCTCGGCTCTGACGTCGAGGGCGACCCGACCGACCGCACGCCCGCCCAGAACGCGACGCTGCGCAACGTCTTCGTCATCGGGCCGGACAAGAAGATCAAGTTGGTGCTCATCTACCCGATGACCACCGGGCGCAACTTCGACGAGGTCCTGCGCGTCATCGACTCGCTGCAGCTCACGGCCAACCACGCCGTCGCCACGCCGGCCCAGTGGCAGCCGGGCGAGGACGTGATCATCGCGGGCTCGGTCAGCGACGACGCCGCCAAGGAGAAGTACCCCGACGGCTGGGACGCGCCGCGGCCGTGGCTGCGGATCGTCCCCGCGCCGTAGCGAGGGTTCGGTGAGACGTCCTACGGGATCGGCGTGAGCACGATCTCGTAGGGCGAGTCGCCGTAGTCGACGGCGAGCACGAAGCGCCCGTCGGCGCGGATGATGGTGGCGCCGGTGCGGGTGGCGCGCTCGAACAGCGGGATCGTCCGGGCAGCGCCGGCAGCGGCCGTGGCCTCCAGGTGCGCCGTGAACGGCACCTCGTCGCCCCAGGCCACGCCCTGGCCGGATTGGGTGAAGCGCACGCGATAGCGGCCGTGCAGCGCGTAGGGGCCGTGCTCTCCGGGCGCGTAGTCCCCGCGAACGGTGACGGCTCCACCGTGCAGGACCGAGCGCTGGGCAGCGGGCGTGGTGCGCACGGTCGGCGTCGGCGACGACGCCCCACCACAGCCCGCCAGCGCGATTGCGGCAGCGATCACGGGTGTGGTTAGATCCCGCCAATGCATAGGTTTATCCTAGGCACGAGCCGGCGTCAGCTGCTGACCGCCGGCGCGACCGCCGCGGCAGGGCTCGTGGCCACCACCGCGCTGCCCCAGGCCCGTGCCGCGCTTGCACCGGCGACCCCGGCCGGCGACGACCTCGGCTTCCTGGCGTTCGGCGCGGTTGCCGAGGGCGTGCTCGTCGCCTTCTTCGACGCGGCGCTGGCGATCTCCGGCGCCTGGTCGCCCGCCGAGCGACGCGTCCTGGCCGCGGCGCGCGCGAGCCATCGCGCCAACATCGACCGCCTCAATGCCGCGCTCGGTCCCGACAACGCCGTCACCCCCGGCGACTTCGCCCATCAGGTCACCGTGGGCTCGCGCCCGGGCGCGCTGCGGGTCGGCCGGGGTCTGGAGCGCCTCGTCGGCGGCACCTACCTCGGTGGCGTCGCCGCCTCGACCGACTACGGCACCCGCCTGCTGCTCGGCCGCCTGCTGGCGCTGTGCGCCGGCCACAACGCGGTCCTCACCCGCTGGGCCGGCAAAGGGGACGCCGGCCTGCTCTCCCCCGTCGACCTTGACGCGGCGGGGCTGCAACTCGACGCCTACCTCAAGGAGCCCACGCCATGAAGCGCCTGGTGCTCGGCGGCATCGCGACCGCGGCGCTGGCCCTCGCCGCGCCGACCGCCGCCACGGCCCTCAACGTGTCCGCGGCGACGTCCCTGACCAACGTGATGCCGGAGATCAAGCGCGACGCCTCGTACTCCTTCGGCGGCTCCAACACCTTGCAGTTGCAGATCGAGCGCGGCGCACCCGCCGATCTCTTCCTGTCGGCCGAGCCCAACGAGGCCCAGGCGCTGTACCGCGAGGGCCGCTGTCAGCGGCCCGTGACGTTCGCCACCAACAAGCTCGTCCTGATCGTGCGCGAGGGTGACCCGCGGCAGATCGGGTCGATCTACGGCCTGCGCAAGGGCGGCCTCAACCTCTCGGTCGGCAACGCGGCCGTGCCGATCGGCGACTACACCCGCAGGCTGCTGCGCCGGCTGCGCATGAGCAACGTGTTGACCACCAACAAGGTCTCCCAGCAGTCCAACGTCGGCCAGGTGCTCTCGCAGGTCGCCTTCGGCGGCGCCGACGCCGGCTTCGTGTACGTGACCGACGCCCGCACGCAGCCCGACCGCATCGATGCGCTCTCCGTTCCTCAGTGGGCGCAGCCGGCCGTGCGCTACCAGGGCTGCGTGGTCATCCGCGACGGCGCCGACACGGCGGGCGCGCAGGCGCTGGTGGACGCCATCCGGTCCTCACGCGGTCGCGGGCTGCTCAAGCGCTTCGGGTTCGGGCTGCCGCCGAAGGCATGATCCGGCGTGCCGGCACCGCGGTGGCGCTCGGCATCGTCGTCGCGTTCCTGGCGGTGCCGGTGATCGCGCTGTTCGTGCAGGCGCCGCTGAGCGACCTGCCCTCGCTGCTGCGCCGCCCCGAGGTCCGCGACGCGATCTGGGTGACGGTCAAGACCAACGCGGCGGCCAACATCTTGTTGTTGGCCTTCGGGACGCCCGCGGCCTGGGTGCTCGCCACGCGGCGCTTCCCGGGCCGGGCGGCGATCCTGACGCTCTGCGAGCTGCCGCTCGTCCTCCCGCCGGCGGTCGCGGGCATCGCGCTGCTGGCCGCCTACGCCCAGGGCGGGCTGTTCGGCGACGCGCTGGACGCGGTTGGCGTCGTCCTCCCGTTCGGGCCGTGGGCGGTGATCCTGGCGATCACGTTCGTCGCCTCGCCGTTCTACCTGCGCCAGGCGGTGGCGACGTTCAGCGAGGTCGACGGCGACCTGACCGACGTGGCGCGCACGCTGGGCGCGTCGCCGACCCGGACGTTCTGGCGCGTCGTCCTGCCGCTGGCCTTCAGCGGCCTGGTCGCCGGCTGGGTGCTGGCCTTCGCGCGCGGCGTCGGCGAGTTCGGCGCCACGATCATCTTCGCCGGCAACGTGCAGGGGCGCACCACGACGCTGACCCTCGCGGTCTACCAGGAGCTCGACAGCAGCCTCGACGTCGCGCTCGCGCTCGGCGTCCTGCTGGTGGCGCTCAGCGCGACCGTGCTGCTTTCCTACAAGCTGCTGGGCGCATGGCGGTCCTCGACCTCGACATCAGCAGCGAGCTTCGCTCCTTCCGTCTCGCGCTGAGACTGGCGGTCGGCGACGAGGTCGTCGCGCTGGTGGGGCCGTCGGGTGCGGGCAAGACGACGGTGCTGCGGGTGGTGGCGGGGTTGCACCGTCCCGATCGTGGGCGGATCGCGTGTGGCGAGGACGTGTGGCTCGACCGGGGTGTCGATCTGGCGCCCGAGCGACGGTCGGTCGGCTACGTGCCCCAGCACCATGCGTTGTTCCCGCACTTGACCGTGGCCGGGAACGTCGCGTTCTCGGGCGCCGATGCGGCGACCGTCGACTCGCTGCTGGCGCGGCTGGGCATCGCGCACCTGGCCGGCGAGCGGCCGGGGCGGCTCAGCGGCGGCGAGCGCCAGCGGGTCGCGCTGGCGCGCGCGTTGGCCCGGCAACCGAAGGTCCTGCTGCTCGACGAGCCGCTGGCCGCGCTCGACGCCCACACGCGGCGGGTGGTGCGCGACGAGCTGGCGGCCGAGCTGCGCACCTTCGCGATCCCGACGCTGCTGGTCACGCACGACTTCGCCGATGCCGCGGCGCTGGCCGACCGCGTCGCGGTGATCGTCGACGGCACGCTGCGGCAGCTGGCCACGCCGGCCGAGCTGCTCGCCGCGCCGGCCGATCGCTTCGTCGTCGCCCTGACCGGCGGCAGCGTCGTCCGCGGCGCACAGCATCACGGGCGCGTGGAACTGGATGCCGACGGCGGGCTCGAGGTCGCCGTCTACCCCTGGGACATCGCGGTGCGTCCCGGGGCCGGACCCGCCGGCGCGCTGACCGGGACGGTCGCCGCCACGACGATCGAGGCGGGCCGCGTGCGCGTGCGGGTCGACGACTGGATCGGCGAGGCCGAGAGCGTCGACGGCCTGGAGCCCGGAGACGTGGCGCACGGGGTCGTCCGGCGGCTCCATCCGCTCGGGGGCTGACGCCCACCAAGACACCCGGACGCGTGCTGCGCCATCATCGTCGCCGTGTCCGCGGCCGACAGCACGCAGCGCAACGAGCCGCCCGGGCTCATGGAGGCCGTGGGCGGGCCGCTCGGCATGGCGGAGACGTCGCTGCCGCCCGTCGCGTTCGCGGCGGCCTACGGCTTCACGGGCACCAACGTCGCGGCGGTCGTCGCGGTGGCCGTCGCGCTCGTCTTCGCGGTCGCGCGGCTGGCGCGGCGCGAGACGCCACGCCACGCGCTGACCGGGCTGGTCGGCATCGGCTTCGCCGCGTTCGTCGCGGCCCGCAGCGGCAAGGCCGAGAACTTCTTCCTGCCCGGCCTGCTGGCCAACGCCGCCTACGCGACCGCGCTGCTGACCTCGGTCGTGATCCGCCGCCCGTTGATCGGCTACATCGTCGGCCAGCTCGACGGCGAGGGCAAGGCGTGGCGCGACGACCCGTTGCGCGTCCGCGTCTTCATGCGCGCGAGCCTGATGTGGACCGCGCTCTTCCTGCTGCGCCTGGCCGTCCAGCTCCCGCTCTACCTCGCCGGCGCGGTCGGCGCCCTCGGCGTGGCACGCACCGCGATGGGCATCCCGCTCTTCGCCCTCGGGCTGTGGCTGACCTACCGCCTCGTGCGGCCGCCGTCAGACGACGCGACCGGCTGACGCCCACTCGGCGGCGCGCGTCCGCGGCCGGCCGATCATCGCCGCGGTGCCGTCGTCGAGGATCGGGCGCTGCAGCAGCGCCGGATGCTCCAGCAGCGTCGCCACGACCTGCTCGACGTCCCAGCCATCGGCTTCCAGGCCCAGCGTCGCGTACTGCTTGTCGCGACGGATCAGCGCATCGACCGGATCGCCGGTGAGCCGCTGAGCAAGCGAGCGCAGCTCGTCCTCGTTCAGCCGCTCGGCGACGAGCAGGTACTTGCGCACGGTCACCTCGTGGCCCGCGCCTTCGAGCGCGTCGAGGGCGTGGACCGAGGTCGGGCAGTGGGGGTTGTGCAGGAGCGTGAGGGTCACGGGCGGAGATCTTACGACTCACTCCTCCCCCATCGCCGCGCCCCGGTAGCGGCGCAACGGCCCCGGGACGGCGGGCGTGGCGACTGCCGGTGCCGGCTCGCCGTGGTCGCGGCGATCGGCCCGCGGCACCCGCGATCCCACGTCGTCGCATGCCTCCCGCGTACCGACGACCGAGATCGCCGCTCCCGCCTCGATGACCAGATCCTCGCGCGGACGCCATCGGCCGTCGAGCGCCAGCACGCGCAGGTCTCGGCGATGGTGCAGCGTACTCACCGTCTCGCCGACGATCTCCGAGCCGGGCCCGACCTCGGTCTCCAGCACGCGCAGCGCGACGTTGGACAGCGGCAGCGGCTCGGCGACGTTGCGGCGCAGCAGCGCAGCGGTGAACGCCGGCGCCGCGAGCGCCGACACGGAGCGCGTGAGGTCGAGCTCGACGCTGCGGTCCAGGCGCTCGGCGAGATGCGGGTCGAAGATGCGCAGGACGACGCGCACCTCGGGGTTGAGCTCGCGGGCGGTCAGGCCGCACTGGAGGTTGGCGAGGTCGTCGCTGGTCACCGCCATCACCGCGCGCGCCTGGTCGACGTGCAGCGCGGCCATCGTGCCCGGCGTGCGGCCGTCGGCGAAGACGACCGGGACCTCCAGCGTGCGGGCGACGGCGACCCCGATCGCGCCCTCGTCCTGCTCGACGCCGATGCACGGCACGTCCAACGCCCGCAACCCCATCAGGATGCGCGAGCCCGCTTTGCCCAGCCCGCAGACGATCACGTGATCGCGGTCGGGGCGCGGGAAGCGTCCCAGCGCGCGGTCGATCCGGGTCCGGACCAACATGTCCGTGATGAGCGCGAGCACCGATGCCAGCAGCACGGCGGAGACCGCCATCAGCCCGATGTCATAGATCTTGAGCCAGTCCGGCGCACCGAGCAGGTTGATGTCGCCGTAGCCGACGGTCGCCATCGTCGTCGCGGTGAAGTACATGGCGTCGAGCAGCGGCAGGTGGTCGCTGATCACGAAGACCGCGGTGCTCGTCGCGCCGACGGTCAGGATCGCCGCCAGCAGCGCGAGGACGCGACCGGGGATGAGCCGCAGCGTCGCGACCACCCGCCGGCGCCGTGAGTGACGTGGGCGCGAGGCGGCACGGCGGCGCTCCCGCCGCTGGCGGTGCAGGGCGACGGTCGGCGGGAACGCGCCACGGGCGCCGAGCACCAGGCCGTCGGGATCGACAAGGCCCAGCACGACAGGATCGAGCGCCGCGCGCGGCGGCAGGACGTCGGTCGGGCTCGACGCGTTGCACAGCGCGACGACCAGCCGCGGGTCGTCGGCATCGACCTCGGCCACCTCCAACACCTGCCCGGCGATCGTCACGCGCTGGCCGGTGTTGCCCGACAGCGCCGCCTGCAGGAAGGCGGGCGCGGCGACCTCGGTCTCCGACATCACCGTCGCGCGCTCGCCGAGCACCCGCGAGATCCCGCCGGCCAGCTCGGCGGAGAACATCCGCACCACCAGCTGCGTCTCCGGCGTCTCCTCGGCGACGAGCAGCGCCGCACTGAGGTTCTGCAGATCATCGGCGCCGAGCAGCCCGACGGCGCGCGCCTCGCGCAGCCCTGCCCGCTGCCAGACGTCGGCCTCCCCCGCGTTGCCGATGACCAGCCGCGTGCCCGCGGCAGTCGCGGCGAGCGCGGCGCTGCAGTCGGGCCGCGAGCACAGCACGACGACCTCGACGCCCGCACCGGCCAGCTCGTCGCGCACGCGCGTGGGCACGCCGTCGTCGCCGGCCAGCAGGACCGGGCCGCCCGTCTCCCCGCTGTCGCCCGCGCTCGTCAGGCCGCGATCGTCTCAAGCGCGAGGACCACTGAATGCGGACCGCCGGGCGAAGACGACCCGCCCGGCGGTCCGCATCCCGTCGCACCAGCGCTAGTAGCCGAGCGTGCGGTGGCTGACGGTCTCGCAGTGCGCGATGCGGTAGTGACGCTGCGCCTTGCGGCTGATGTAGAGGACGTCGCGGCCGCCGCCGCAGTCGATCGTGCCGCGCCCGTAATGGGCCTTGATGTAGTCGTTGCCCGCGCCCGCGGCGATGTCGTTGGTGCCGTGACTGGTGTAGATGAAGTCGTTGCCCGCACCGCCGGCGATGCGGTCGTGCTGGCTCGACGGCTGGCCGGAGGGCTTGTAGTCGGCCCACAGCACGTCGCCGTTGGGCCCGGCGGAGATCGTGTCGTTGCCGTGCCCGCCGAGCAGCTCGTTGTGGCGCCCGTGGGCCTTGACCACGAACCCGCTGCTCGTGCGATGGGCCGTCGCCGAGAGGCAGGACTGGCTCTTGTGCAGGCCGTCACACCGGTAGGCCGGGTCCTGCCCGCCGAACGGGTCGTGGCCCGGCACCGCGTCGAGCGGTCGACTCTGGTCGAGCTTGTTCATCAGCAACATGCCGTTGATCCGAGGCCAGCCTTCGTGGCTGGTGTTGGCGTGGGCGGCGCCCGCGCCCGTCACGGCTGCGAGGAGCGTGAGGCCGGCGCCGGCCGCAGCCGCACGGCGACGCCAGATCGATGGGTGAGAAAAGGTCATGACCATCGGCTGCCCGCATCGCAAACGACCTACCGGAATCTGGACGGACAGCGGACGACGAACTCTCGTCAACGCTCACCACCGTTGCCAGGCCACGGTCCGCCAACAGCCCTATCGCTATCGGAACGTCCACGTGTATCTTTGCGCGATGCTCGACGGACTCGTGTTCATCACGCCACGGGGAGAGGTGCTGGCAGCCACCGCACGCGTGATCGATCGCCGCGGCTACCGCGCGACCACCGTGGCCGAGATCGCTCAGGAAGCGGGCATGCGCAGCCCGGAGGTCCGCCGTCTCGTCGGCGACGAGGAAGCCTGCTTCTACGCCTTCTTCGGCGCCTTCTTCCACCAGACGTTCAACTACGTGTTGGAGCACACGCAAGACGTCGCGTGGCCGCTGAGCGCGCGTGAGGGGCTGGCGGCGCTCCTGGAGCTGCTGGGCTCGGCGCCGGTCTACGTGCGTGCCGCGCTGGACGGCGTCTGGGCGCTCGGCGCCGATGGTGGGCTGCGGCTGGAGACCGCCGTCGAGGCGTTCACGGCGTTCCTCACCCCCGGGTACGAGACGCTCGCCGAGCCCGGCGTCTCGGTCTTCCACGGCCGGCTCATCGGCTCGTCGGTCCTGCACGTCATCACCCGCCACGCCTTCGAGGACCGCATCGCCGAGCTGCCGCAGGCGCTGCCCGAGGTGCTCGCCATCGCGCTGACGCCGTTCTGCGCCGCGCAGGACATTGACGCGCTGCTTCTCACCCGCTGAGCAGACAAACGCGTTCGGTACAGCTATGTTTCCCTTGTGGCTGCACCCCGCAAGAAGGATGCACGTAAGGCCCGTCAGCTTCCTTCGGGGCGCCATGGGCTGCCGCCGCAGTTCGTAGCGTCCAACCAGCGCGAGCGGATCATCGTCGCCGTCGCCGAGGTCTGCAGCACCTCGGGCTACGCGGCGATGAGCGTCGAGGACGTCGTGGTCGCCTCCGGCGTCTCGCGGCGCACGTTCTACGACAACTTCCAAGACAAAGAGGACGCCTTCCTCGCCGCGTACGACGAGGTGGCCTCGCGGCTGCTGGCGCGCGTCAAGACGGCCTATGAGACCAACGAGGGCATCGTTCCTCGCGCGCGTGAGGGCCTGCACGCGCTGCTGGGGTTCCTGGCCGCCGAGCCCGCGTTCGCCGACATGTGCGTCGTGGAGGCGCTGGCGGCCGGCTCGACGGTCGCCGAGCACCGCAACGCGAACCTGCGGACGCTCAGCGACCTCATCGACGAGGTCGCCACCGCCGCGATGCCGAACGCCACGCCGCCGTCACCGATCATCGCCCAGGCCCTGGTCGGCGGGATCTTCGAGGTCGTCTACTCGCGCGTGCTTGCCGGCCGGCACGCCGAGCTCCCCGGTCTGCTCCCGGGCCTGATCTTCACGCTCCTGCTGCCCTACGCAGGCCATGACGTCGCGACCCAGGTGCTCAAGAAGGAGCGGCGCAGGATGGCGCAGGCGGCGAGGGTCGCCGCAGCTCACGCGGCGCGGTGAGCGCCGCTCACGACGCAGGCGTCTCCCCGAGCTTGACCTGCACCGTCTTCTTGGTGCCGTCGGGGCGCTGGATCGTGACCGGCACGGTCTGCCCAGGCTTCAGCTCGGCCAGCCGGACCGACAGGTCGTCGCTGGACGTGATGTGCGTGCCGGCCACCGACACGATCACGTCACCGCGCTCGATCCCGGCCTTGTCGGCGGCGCTGCCGGCGGTCACGTCCGAGACGACGACGCCCTCGCCGGACACCAGCGACGCGACCGAGACCCCGAGGAACGCGCGGCCCGAGTCGGTCACCTTCCCGGACGAGATCAGCTGGTCGGCGATGCGCCGGACGGTGCTGACCGGGATCGCGAAGCCGATCCCCGCCGCCTGACCGCCGCCGAGCTCGGGGACGGTCGCGGCCAGGGTCGGGATCCCGATGACGTTGCTGCTCAGATCGACGAGCGCGCCGCCGGAGTTGCCGGGGTTGATCGCCGCGCTGGTCTGGATCGCCGCGGCGATCACCGCTCCATTGCCCTCACTGACGGTGCGACCGACCGACGAGACGATCCCCTGCGTGACGCTCGAGCGCAGCCCGAGCGGGTTGCCCAGCGCCAGCGTCAGCTGGCCGACGCGCAGCTTTGCCGAGTCGGCGGCGAAGGTCGCGGCAGGCGGCTTGCCGGAGGTGAGCCGGATGACCGCCAGGTCGTCGGGCGAGAACGCTCCGACGAGCGCGGCCTTGTGCTCGGCGCCGTCCGCGAGCGTCACCGTGAACGTCCGTGCGTCGCCGAGGACGTGGTCGTTGGTGACGATGTGACCGCTCGTGTCATAGACGATGCCCGAGCCGAGGCCCTCATCGCTCTGGATCTGCACGACCGAGGGCGAGACGCGCTGGACCACGCGCTCGTAGGCCGTCTGCAGGTCCGCGGCGCCGGCGTCGGCGGCCGCCGCGGGCGCCGCCGTGGTCACCGTCTTGACCGTGTCCGAGCCGCCGCAGCCGCTGCCGATGGTCAGCCCTCCGAGAACCGCCAGGGCCGACAGGGCGCTCGTCAGGAACGCGTGAGATCGCATGTCTCTCCCCTAGATGGGCCACCCGGCATGGCACGCAAGCCGGACGCGCGTGAACGTGACCCACCCCCATCCGTTCTGTTGCTGAAGGGACAGGACGTCACGGTCGAGCCCCAAGGACGTTTGGATGATCAGGACCAGATGCGCCGCCATGATCGGCTCGCTCGTCGCGAGCCTGATCTTCGCCTGCGCGGCGACGGCGACGCCTGCCACGCCGGCGATCTCGGTCCAGCAGCCGTCGGCCCTGACGGTGCAGCTGACCAGCAGCACGGGCACACGCTGGTCATGGACCATCGTCGATGCGGCGAATGCCGTCGTGGCCACCTCCACCGACAACCCCATGACGGTCACGCTGCCGGCCGCCGGTGACTACCGCGCGCTGCTGGACGCCACCGACGACGACCCCGTGCTGAGCGCGCCCGCCCACGCGGAGACGACGTTCCACGTCGACGCCCAACCGGTCGTCGTCAACCGCCCGCCCGTCGCCGAGCTCGACGTCCTGTCGAGCCCGACGGCGATGGGCAGCCCCGTGCTCTTGGACGCCAGTCGCTCGACCGACCCCGACCAGGATGCGCTGACGTACTCGTGGGACCTCGACGGCGACGGTCGGTACGGCGACGCGACCGGTGCGCTGCAGACGGTGAGCTATCCCAGGCCGGGGCGCTACCGCGTCGGCGTCCAGGTCAGCGACGGCCACGGCGCCACCAGCACCGCGCAGGGAGTCATCACGGTGCTGGTCGACCAGGCGCCATCGGTGAGCTTTGCCAACGACCCCGTCCAGCCGGCCGTCGGCGCGACCGTGACCTTCACGGCGACCGCCACGGATGCCGACGGCACCGTCGACGATGTCGACTGGGACCTCGACGACGACGGTGACTTCGACGACGCCGCAGGGCCGTGGGCGAGCTGGAGCTTCGACGTGGCCGGACGCCACCGCATCGCGGTCCGCGCGACCGACGACCGCGGCGTCGCCACCGTCGCGTTCCGCTCGATCGTCGTCACGAGCCCGATCTTCCCCACCACTTCTCGGACGGAACCGCTCCCGCCCACCGGTCCGTCTGCCAACGGCTCGGCGCCGGCGACGGCAATCCCCAACGTCCCGGCGCCGGGCTCTGCCCGCATCCCGCTGCTCGCGCCGTTCCCGGTCGTGCGGATCAGCGGCACGCTCTCCCGGGGCTCGGTGCGGATCAGCCTGCTCAAGGTGCAGGCGCCGCCGGGCGCGACGATCCGTGTCCGCTGCCACGGCGGGAGCTGCGCGTCCGAGCGGCCCGACGTCCGTGTGCAGGCGGCACGCAAGCCGCTGCGCGTGCGCTCCTTCGAGCGGCGACCGCTGCGCGCCGGAACGGTCATCGAGGTGCTCGTCACGGCGCCGGGTCAGATCGGCAAGTACACGCGGTTCACGGTGCGTCGTGGGGCCGCGCCGTCGCGCAGCGACCTCTGTCTCCGTCCGGGCCACACGACGCCCACGGGCTGCCCGGCGACATGATCGACGGACGCGACTCAGCACGGACGACCCTCTGCGTCCTGGCGGCCATCGGCGCCCTGATCGGCGGGGTTGCGGGCGCGGCGATCGTCGGCAAGCTCGCCACCGACAAGTCGCCGCCTGCCGCGATGGCGCGCAACGACCCGCCCACCAGCCAGGCGCCATCTGCCGCGGCCGCCGCGAGCCGGAGCGCCACGCGAGGACCGACGCCGTGGTCGGCGGCCGACGCGAAGGCCGCCCGCGCCGCCGGCGAGCGACGCCGGGGAGCCCACCACGCGACACGCGAGCAGACGCAGCCCCGTAAAGCGGTGAGGTCGGCGCGGACCGAGGTGGCTCAGGCCGCCCCGCCGGCGAGCACCGGGAGGACCGTGGTCACGCAGACCCGCGCACCGGCCACGCCCGTGACCGTCACGCCTCAGACCCCAGTGCCCACCCGCACGCCGGTGCGGTCACCCGCGCCCGCGCGCGCACCCGAGCCCGCGCCGAGCGTCTCGCGACCGTCCCCCGAGCCGGCGCCCGCCCACGCGCCGCCCGAGCCGGATCCCACCGGCGCCTTCGACGACTCCGGGTGAGCCGAGCCGGGGTTGTCTCGCCCGGTGGGCGGCCCATCTTCCAGGTTGCACCCGAAGCCGACGATCGAGACAAGGAGCCGCGCACATGTGCTGCATGAATCTGACGGAAGGAGAGCAGCTCTCCGCCCACCGACCGACCGGCGAGACGGTCGCGCCCCACGCGCTGCACGAGCGCATCGACAGCCTCGCGGCCGAGGTCGCCGACCAGGTCGTCGCGTGGCGCCATCATCTGCATCGCCATCCCGAGCTCTCCAACCGCGAGGCCCAGACGGCGCAGATGGTCGCCGAGCACCTGAGCTCGCTGTCGCTCGACGAGATCCGCACCGGCATCGCCGGGCACGGCGTCATCGGCGTGCTGCAGGGCGGCAGCGGCGGGGAGCATGTCGCGGCGCTGCGCGCCGACATGGACGCGCTGCCGATGAAGGAGGAGTCGGGCGTCGACTTCGCCTCCGACGTCGTCGACACGGACTATCCCGGCGGGCCGCTGCCGGTCGCCCACACCTGCGGTCACGACTGCCACACGGCGATGCTCATGGGCGCCGCGTCGGTGCTCGCCGGCCTGCGTGACGAGCTGCCGGGCACGGTGCTGTTCGTCTTCCAGCCCGCCGAGGAAGGACCGCCCGTCGACGAAGACGGGGGCGCCAGGGCGATGCAGGCCTCCGGGGCACTCGACGATCCCGCTCCGTCGATGGTCTTCGGCATGCACGTCACGCCGTTTCCCAAGGGCGTGGTGGCCTATCGCGTCGGCAACCAGTACGGGGCGTCGGTGCTCATGCGGATCACCGTCGAGGGCAAGGGCGTCCACGGCTCGACGCCGTGGAACGGCATCGACCCGATGCCCGCGGCCGCTGACATCATCTCCGCCATGGGCCAGGTCTACCGCCAGCTCCCCGGCTACGACCCGCTGGCGATCACCGTCGGCCACCTCGAAGACCAGGGCCGCTTCAACGTCATCGGCGACAGCGTCACGCTCTTCGGCACGATCCGCTGCAGCGTCGAGCCCGACATGGACGACGCCTGCCAACGCGTCAAGCGCACCGCCGAGGGCATCGCCCAGGCCTACGGGACGACCGCCAGGGTCGAGTTCCTCCAGCACGTCCCGGCCGTCCACAACACCGAGCCCTGGATCAAGGCCACCCTGCCGACCATCGAGCATGTGGTCGGCGCCGACCACATCGTCCAGGCCCCGCCCGGGCTCGGCTACGACGACGTCTCGGTCTTCGTCAACCGCTACGGCGGAACCTACCTCCAGCTCGGCGCGCAGGACTCCGAGCTGCACGACGACGGGTCGATCACCCCGATGCCCGGCGGCCGCGGCATCGTCATGAACCACAACCCTGCCTTCTACGCCGACGACTCGATCCTGCAGACCGGCGTGCGGCTGCACGCCAACGTCGCCCTCGACCACCTCACCGGACAGCTCGCGACGAGCCGCTGATGGCTCGTTGCTGGGTGCTTGCGGTTGCTGTGCTGGGACTCGTGGCGTGGCCGCCCTCGGCGTCGGCGTCGTCGCGACCCTGGGTCCCGGCTCCGGGGACGACGTGGCAGTGGCAGCTCAGCGGGCGCCTCGACCTGTCCGTGAAGGCCGAGATGTATGACATCGACCTGTTCGACACCTCGGCCGCGACGGTGGCGCGCCTGCATCGGCGGGGACGGCATGTCGTCTGCTACCTGGACGCCGGGACCTACGAGCGCGGCCGGCCGGACGCCGCGTCGTTCCCCACGGCGGTCCTGGGCGCGGACGTCGAGGGCTGGCCCGGTGAGCGCTGGCTGGACATCCGGCGCCTGGACGTGCTGGGCCCGATCCTCGAGCGCCGCCTGGACCTCTGCCGCCACAAGGGCTTTGACGGGGTCGAGCCCGACAACGTCGATGCCTACGCCAACGACAGCGGCTTCCCGCTCAGCGCTGCTGATCAACTGACGTTCAACCGCTTCGTCGCGGCGGCGGCGCACGCCCGCGGCCTGTCGGTCGGGCTCAAGAACGACCTCGACCAGGTCCGGACGCTGCAGCCCGACTTCGACTGGGCGCTGAACGAGCAGTGCTTCCAGTACCACGAGTGCGACGCGCTGAAGCCCTTCGCACGTGCGCGCAAGGCGGTCTTCGTCGCCGAGTACCGCCTGGCGCCGCGGGCGTTCTGCGCGCGGGCCCGGGCGGCCGGCTACACGGCGATCCGCAAGCGCCTCACGCTCGGCGCGTGGCGTCAGGCATGTTGATGTCCTTGCCTAGTAGCTGCAGTAGAGGTTCCCTCCCCCGGCCGCGGCTGCCCCGGTCGTGCCCGCGTTGACGTACTGCCACTGGTAGTCGGGCTTGCCACCCACCCAGTAGACGATCTCGTAGACGCCGACGGCGGTCACGCCCTGACCGGCCGGGACCGAGACCGGCCCCTGGGTCCAGGGCACCGGCGTCGGCTGGCCGTTGGGGTGGAACTGGGCGATGCCGCTCACCGTCGCGGTCCACGTGTCCCAGCGGCCCGCGCCCTCGCCGTTGACGCCGAGCCAGTGCCAGCCACCGGCGGCCGTGTACCAGGCGATCCAGCCACGGGTCGACACCGGCGTCGGCGACGCGGTCGTGAAGTCGGGCTCGACGAGGTAGGCCTGCGGCGCACCGGAGCCGTCGGCGCACTGCAGGTGCCCGTCGGTCCAGAAGCCCGTCGTCGTCTTTACGCCGCTCCCCGCGCGGAGCTGGAAGTAGAGCTTCGAGGAGCGGCCCGCCTGCGTGACCCCCAGCGTCGCCGCGACCACCTTGCGCCGCACGAGCTGCTTGGCGACCTTGGCCGAGACGCTGAGGCGCGCGGTCGCGCGGTTGGCCGCGCAGCGGTAGCCGGCACGGGCCAGCGGCGCCTTGGAGACCACCTTCGCGGTGACGCGCACCGACCCGTTCTGCTGGCAGGCCAGCGGGATCGAGAACGTGCGGCGGGCGCGGTTGAGGGCGACCGGGGCATTGCCCAGCAGCCCGGGACCGGTGGTCGCGCCGGGGATCGCGCCGGGCGCTCCCGGAGGCACGAAGGACGCTGCGGTGCCCGGAGGGACCGGGAGGTCGCCGCCGTCGCCGGGCGGCGGCCCGGGCGGTGCTGCGGGCGCCTGGGCCCAGGCACCCGCCGGTGACCACACGGCCAGGGCCAGGAGCGTGAGCAGCGTCGCGGTGGTGGGCAGCGCAGGCGGTCGCCAAGGGCGTCGGCACGATGACGACGGCAATGTCATGGGGTTCCTTTCGCGGGAGGTGCTGGACCTGGGTCGTCGCTCGGCGACTCGGGAGCTGCGCGCCGCCGGTCGCCGATCGCCGATCGCAGCGCGCCGACGCGCTCCAGCTGCTGGGCGTAGGCGGTGTCGTAGACGTCTTGGTGGCGTGCGTGGGCGAGGATCGCGAGCCGACCGCCCTGGCGCAGCGGCTCGCGGGGCGACTCCTCGCCTGCGGCGAGGACGACGGGGGCGGGCGCGGCCACCGGCGCAGTCGTGGACCCCAGCTCGACGAGTGGCGGCGGCTCGACCAGCACGCCGCTCGCCGGCTGTGACCGCCCCCATCGCGGCGGCGGCGGGAGGTACCCGAGCAGCATCGCCGCGACCAGTGCGGGGATCACCCCCACGATCACGCCGACCGCGGCGCCGAGACCGACCAGCAGCACGGTGATCGCTGCTGAGCGTTCGTCACCGGTGGTGGCCTGGGCGGCCAGCCCGATGGTCGCGTGCAACCCCATCAACATGCGGTCGGAGCCTCCTCTTCGGCATCGAGGTACGTGGGCAGGCTCCGCCACGGGTTGGGCATGGCCCCCGACGTCACGTACACGTAGCCCGCCGCCGCGTCGGTCGCGGCATCCAGCGCCTCGGCGCGCGTCGCGCCGTAGATGAGATGGGCGACGCGGTCGGGACGCATCCGGGCCAGCCACTCCGGCGTCGCCGCCATCGCGGCGCCGTAGCCGGCGTAGGGACCCTCGAACGTGACGACGACGTCGGCGAGGTCGAAGTAGCCGGCGGCCGGCGGCACGCCCGGGTTGAGGACCACCGACCGGTCGGCACCGCCGCGGGCCTGCCGGCTCAGCGCGCGGTAGTAGGGCAGCAGCGCGGCATCCGACGACGCCTCGTCGAAGAAGACCCCGTCGACCCGGTACCACGCCAGGTAGCGGCGGACGTCGGCCAGGACGTCGGCGAGCGGGCGGGCCCCGTAGGTCGTCGGCACGTAGCCGAGCACGCGGATACCGGCCGCCTGCAACGTGCGCACGGCCTCGCCGTAGGCGCGGCCCTCCCCCGCCCCCGGGCCGCTGTCAGGGTTGACGACGACCATCCGCGGACGTCTCGCCCCTGCCGCCAGCGCGGCCAGCTCGTGGGGCGGCACGTAGGCGGGGATGAGCGCCGCGCGGCAGGTGGCGCCGCGATCGGAGGAGCCGCGGGCGATCAGCGTCACGACCATCACGATCGCGACCCCGATGCCGGCCGTGGCCAACGTGACGAGCGGATGCGCCGGCTGCAGCTTCATGGGATCCACAAGGCCGTCGCCAGCGTGCTCGCCGGACGCCGCAGGAGCGCGGCGACCATCGGCAGCGTCACCAGGGCGATCACCGCGCCGCCGACCACGAGGCCGACCCCGCCGAACGGGCGCACGTCGCCGATCGCGACGAGCGCCTCGGCCGACGCGCCACACGCGACGGCCACCAGCGCCCAGCGCCCGCGCCCCAGCGACTCGAGCAGGCCGACCAGCCATGCTCGCCAGCGCGACCAGGGCGAAGCCGACCAGCACGCCCGCCGCTCGCCCGCTCGCGCCCAGCCACGGCGACAGCCACAGCAGCACGGCCGACAGCGCCGCGCTGAGCACGAGCAGCCGGATCAGCGCCCCGAGCAGGACGCGCGTCGGCTCGCGCCCGGGCCGCCCGGCCTCGGCGCCGGTCGCCGCGACGCCCGAGAGCGCCCGCGGGATCGCCCACTCCAGGCGGCGCAGGTGATGGCCGGCCAGCAGCGCGGCGACGGTCGACGGCACCAGCGCCAGCGCCGGCACGGCGCCCGCGGTCCAGCTCGACGGAGCGATCCAGCACGAGCACGACCCCCAGCCCCACGCCGATCGCCGCGGCCACCGCCACGGGCTCGCCACGCCCGGGCGACCGGCGGGTGGGTGGATCGCCGATCCTCGACGGCGCCAGCGCCAGCGCCACGGCGATCCCGGTCGCCGCCGCGGCAAGCGCGACAACATCCAGCGCAGCGGCCCCGGCCGCCATCGCGGCGGTGGCCACCAGGACGATCACCACGTAGACCGCCGGCCAGCGGCGCCGGATCAGGATCGTCCCGCCGGTCCAGCGTGATCGTCAGCAGCCCGGCGAGCGTCCCGCCGGTGCCCAGCACGAGCGTCGGGAGCAGGAGCACCACGACCGCGCCCGCCAGCAACGGGCCGCGATGCAGCGACGAGCTGCGCGATGCCCTGTGGCCGGTCGAGGAAGCGGCTGCGAGCAGGCCCCCTGCAGCGCCAGCGTCAGCGGCAGCGCGAGCGCCAGCCCGTGCTCGACCGCGGTCACGCCGAGGTCCGACGTCAGCGGCGCCGCCCAGCAGGCGATCGCCACCACGCAGACCACGAACGCCGCCCCGTCGGCGAGCACGCGGTCGCCTTCGCGATGCCGCGGGAGCCGGCCCGCACTTGGCTGAGGAGCGGCCGGCTCCGCGGGCATCGTGGCGCTCGCCGCGGCGAGCGCCGTCTGGGCCGGCACGCCTGCCCACGCCTCGAGGACGACGGCGGCCTCGAGCATGTCCTGCGGCGCGCGGCCCAGCCGCGCCTCGACCAGCAGGCGCGCCTCTTGGGGCTCCAGCGTCGGCGCCGTCATGCCGGCACCCCGGCGGTCCGGTGCCCGGCGGTCTCACCGGTCAGTGTGCCGAGCAGCTCGCGGTAGCCGTCGATGCACGCCGCCTCGTTGAAGAGGCGCCCGAGGCGACGTGCCCGCGCCGGCCCAGCCGCCACGCCAGCTCCGGGTTGCGCAGCAGCATGACCACGGCCATCGCCAGCCCGTGGTCGTCGCCGGGCGGCGCACACCACGCCGCAGCCGCGCACGACGTCGGGCACGCCGCCGACGCCCGTCGAGACGACCGGCCGGGCCTGGCCCATCGCCTCGAGGATCGACATCGGCAGCCCTTCGGAGATGCTCGTCATCAGCACCACGTCGGCGTCGCGCACCACGCCGTTGGGATCGCCGGTCGCGGCCCATGAAGCGGAAGCGCTCGCCGAGCCCGAGCCGCTCGTGCAGCGCCAGGCACGAGCGCCCGTAGGCCTCCTCGCCGCGCGGCACCGGCGCCGTAGTGCAGGAAGCGCGCGTCCGGCAGGTGCGCCGTGGTCTGCGCCGCCACCCGCAGCATCGTGTGGATGTCCTTGAGCGGATCGATCCGCCCGACCGAGACGACGGTCTGGGTCCCCGGCGGCGGGGTCGGCTCGCCGGGCTGGCTGCAGCCCGTTGTAGAGCACGAGGATCTTCGCCGGGGTCGATGCCGAGGCCCAGCTCCCAGTAGGCGTTGGCGTCGGTCACCGGGCAGACGACGTCGGCGCCCGCGTAGGCCGCCCGCGCCAGCCCGCGCGCCAGGCGCGTCGCGGCGAAGCGGCTGCCCGGCGAGTCGCCGTTGCGCGCGGCGGCCAGGTAGGCCTCGCGCACGTAGACGCCGTGCTCGGTCAGCACCATCGGCGTCCCGTGCAGCGCCTTGTGGACGACCGCCGGGATCGCCGACCAGCCGGCGGCGGTGACGTGCAGCAGGTCGGTCGGCGGCGTCGGCGCCGCCGCGGTGCGCGCGACCCAGTACAGCGTCTGGTAGAGCGTCGCCGCCTCGACGAGGTCGAGCGCCGGCGGCGTGCCGGCCTCGGGCACGCGCTCGGCGAGCACCTCGCCCAGCCCGGCCAGGAACGCCGCCCAGCCGCGTGCGGAGCGAAACGCCCGCCGCACGCCGCCGGGGTGCCGGCGGCACCAGACCCAGGCCGCGACCACCGCGTCGGTGTCGCCCTCCCAGCCAGCAGGTTGCGCACCAGCATCGACGGGCAGCTCGACGCCCGAGCGTCGGTCGCCACGGCGCTGACGCGCGCCTGGGCAGATCTTCTGACCACACCTCGATCCGGGCCGATCTCGCGTCGCGTGGTCGGGCAGCGTCGAACATCGGCGGGCGCCCGTGCGGCGCGACGATCGGCAGCACCTGCCAGTCGAACTCGGTCGAGGCCTTGACCAGCAGGTCGCACCACGAGCTGACCCCGCCCATGACGTACGGGTAGGTGCCCTCGGTGGTCAGCAGGATCCGGGGTCGCACCTCAGACCAGCACCGGAGTGACGGCCATCGTCCTGATCGACCTCGACCACCGCGACCAAGGCATTCAACTTGCCTTCGAAGGCGACCATCGACCGCTCGATCTCCTGGCAGATCTCCAGCAGCGACTCGCGGATGAGCAGGCCCTCGACCAGCAGTTGCTCGACGTCGTCGCTGATGCTGTCGCGGTCGGGCTCGGCCGCCGCCAGCGAGCGGGCGCGACCGATCAGCCGGCTGACGTCGGCGCGCTGATGCTGGGCCGCCTTCAGCCGGGCGTTCTCCTCGCGCAGCAGCACCAGCTCGGCCCGCACGGCGTCGAGGCTCTCCGACTCGCCTGCCAGGCCTCGCCGCGATCGGTCCGGCGGCGGAAGCGCCGGCGCGGCTCGTCGAGGCTCTCGGCGGCCGCGCGGTCGATCGCCTCGCCGCTCATGGCGTGCGCTCCGCGGTCGTCGTCGTCATCCATCCGTGTCGTGTCGTCATGCCCATCCCTGTCCGTTGCATCGTGCATCCGTCGGCTCCGTTGGTCTCCTGCCGTCACCGCTCAGCCGTTCACCACCCGGAACGGGACCCGCTTGGGCCCCGACTTCTCCCGACCGGCGGTCGCGGTGACGGTCAGCCGGTAGGCGCGCGGGGCCATCGGCTTGGCGCCGAACCGGCCGGTGAACCGCACCACGCTCGTGCCCTTGGGCGCCGAGCGTCGGATCGTCCCGACGGTGACCCAGCGGCGGTGGTGCTTGGCGCCGACCTGCCGCTGGAAGACCAGCCGCACCGTCGCCTTCTTGCTGAGCTTCCACGTGATGCGGGAGCCGTCCAGGCGCGTGCCCTCGCGGCTTGCGGCGGTGCGAGACCGCGAAGCGCTTCGGGCTCATCTTCAGCTTGGTCAGCTTCAGCCCGGCGCCGGCCGCGCCCTGCTGCTTGCCCTTGCCCGAGACGCCCTCGCCCGGTCGGCCGCCGCCGGCCACCGGTCGGCCAGGTGCGCGGTCGCCCGCCGGCACCGGCGCCTTGGCCACGACGTCGGTCGCGGCCGACGGCGCCTGGCTCACCGAGGCGATCCAGTTGCCCGCGGCCACCACGACGCGCAGGGTCGCGCCGACGTCGTCGGCGGTCGCCACGTAGGTCGGGGCCGTCGCGCCGGCGATGCTCGTGCAGCCCTTGCCCTGGCTGTCGCAGCGCTGCCATTGGTGGCCGAAGCCGATCGTCGGCGTCCCCGTCCAGCTGCCGTCGCCTGCGGTCAGCGTCTCGCCGGCACGCGGCGTGCCGCTGACCGATGGCGCCTTGGCGTTGACCGGCTCGTCGGGCGTGAGCACCGCCTCGGCGCCTGCGGCGACCGTCTTCCAGCCGGAGCGCTGCCCCGCGTACAGGTCGCCGACCGTGGTGCCGGTCAGCGGCACGTCGACCGCGCCCGCGCTCGTGTTCTTGACGTGCAGCTTGCCGTCCTGCAGCCACGCCGTGACATCACCGGCGGCGAGGTGCGCCGCCCACGTGCTCTGCTGGGCCAGCGTCGCCGCGACCTGCGTCGCTGGTCAGCTGGATCAGCGGCGCCTTGGCACGGTCGATGGTCGTGTCGTAGCGGCTCAGCAAGCCGTCGACGACCGGATACAGGACCCCGCCCTGGTCGGCGTTGGTCTCGGGCAGCGCCGGGTTGTAGTCGGCCAGGTTGCTCTGGTGGATGAAGTGCGGCCGCGGGTCGTTGCCCATCAGGTGGCGGAACATGATGGTGTTCTCGCTGGCGACGTACTCGCTCCAGGTCGCCGGCGTCGTGCGGCAGGTGGTCACCTGGGGGATCGGCACGCAGCCGCCGCCGTTGGCGGGCGCGACGTAGATCCAGTTGTACTCGTCGAGCTGCTGGCCCTGGCGCGAGACGTTGTAGTAGACGTTGCTCGGGTAGCGCGGGACGGCCTGGAAGCTCGACGGCGGGGTGCCTTCGGTGAACGTCGCGCCCAGCGGCCATTGCGTTCCGGCGACGTTGGCCGGGTCGACGGGGTAGGTCTTGGACGCGTCGGTGGCCACGAAGCGGATGCCGGCGCCGAGCAAGCCGTCGCGGTAGTAGGGGTTCTGCCCGTACGGGGCGATCGTGGCGCCATTGGCCGTCGGCGGCGTGGCGGCGGTCGACGTCGCGCCGTCGTCGGTGATCGTCAGGTTGACCGGGTTGGCCCCGTCGTCGGTCGGCGCGGTGGCTGAGCGGTTCAGCGAGCCGACCACGCTCCACCCGCCGGCCGGCGAGGACGTGCGCCGGTAGAAGGTGTAGGTGATGGCGTGGCAGACGGCGTTGAAGGTCACCGGCACCGTGCTGCCGACCGTGCCCGCCGGGCCGACCACCACGGCGTCGACCTCCGAGGCCGTCGACTCGCCGGCGGCCGAGTGCGCGGTGAGCGCGTAGTCGTAGGTGCCGGGCGGCACGCCCGCGGCCGTGCCGGTGGACGGCGGTACCGTGGTACTCGGAGGCACCGTCCCATCGATCGGCTCGACGTCGTCGATCGACGGCGGGTCGATCGTCCCCGGGTTGCCCGGCCGGGAGTTGGCCAGGCCGGAGTGCTCGCCGGTGACGACCTCGGTCGGGTCGATCGGGATCCCGTGGGCAGCGGCCCACGCGACGTTGTCGTTGATCTGCCTTGGTGATGAAAGGCGTCGTGGAGCAGTCCAGGTTGGGGTGGTCGAACGTGTGGTTGACGAAGCCGAACGAGCCCTTGTTGTCCTGGATGGCCCCGACGAGCGGATCGCTGCTCGTGCCCGTCTGGTCCTGCCACAGCGCGCTGCCGCCGCCGTTGAACGCGAAGTCGAGGCGCAGGCCGGTGGCCTTGCGACCACGCGACGGCGTGGCCACGTCGGCCGGCGTCATCCGGCTCGCGGCGGCCGGGTCGTAGTTGGTGGTGTGGGTGGCCGGGTCCCAGGCGTCGTCGCCGAGGAATAGGTCGTCGACCTGGAGCTCGAGGTAGTTGCGCTGGTAGCCGAGGAAGACCCCGCGCGTGACCCAGTTGAGCATGCCGTGGCGCAGCAGCTGGTCGTGGCTCTGGAACTCGTTGGCCGCCACGGTCATGACCATCTCCTCGCGCCCGTCGTCGGGTGCGTGTAGATGCCGAGGTAGGCGCCGCCGCTGGGGCGCTGACGAGCGTCTCCCAGCTCTGCGGGTCGACGGGCGTCCCGGCGTAGCCGAAGGCCTCGCTCGCGGCGGGGTTGGGATCGTCGTCGGCGATCGGGACCGGTCCCTTGAGGTAGGGGAACGCCGCCTTGCCCGCGGCGGTGAGCGTGCCGGTCTTGCCGTCCTGGCTCGCACCGCCCACGGCGACGAGCCCGTGCGCAGGGCCGGGAGCGGTGTAGTCGCTGAGCTGCCGGATCCCGAACGTCTGCTCGAACTTGGCCAGCGCCGCCCACTCAGGGTCGGTGAGCGCGGAGAGGTAGCGACGTCGTCCCGTTTCCGTTGTCGACCTGATGGCCGAGGTCGCCCGTGGCGAGGATCACCGCGTCGTACTTCGCGTGCTGGTCGCCGTAGTCGGCCAGGCGCGTGTCGGTCAGCGTGCTGGTCTTCGCGGCCCCCGCGTAGGAGACGACGGCGTCGAACGGCACGCCCTCACGGGTCAGCTCGTACTTCCAGGCGGCGAAGCCGGGCTCGGTGCCGTCGGCCGACAGCAGCAGGACCTTGGCGTCCAGCCGCTGATCGGGCAGGACGTGGCTCGGGGTGGCGGCGAGCACCACCGGGACGGCCACGCCGATCACCGCGATCGTGACGAGCAGGACCAGGCGCCACCTCATGCCGACAGCTCCAGCAGCAGGTCGTCGCCGTGGCGCCTGACCGGCAGGCCGACGACCGCCGGTGCCGAGCCGAGGTCGGTCAGGGTCACGCGCACCGCGATGCGCCCGCGGTAGTGCAGGCCGTGGACGGCACGCACGCTGCAGCCGAGCACGGCGGCGATCTCGTGCGGTGACAGGCCCACGAGATGCGTGAGCACCAGCACGTCGCGCTGGCCTTGTGGCAGCAGGGCCAGCGCCGCGCGCAGCGAGGCCCGCAGCTCGTCGGCGCCGCGGTCGTCACGGACACCGGCGCACACGCCATCGACGTCGCCGACCGCGCCGTGGTGGGTGCGACGCGCGTGGTCGATGGCCGCGTTGCGCGCGACGCGCAGCACCCACACGATGAACGGCGCCTCGCCCGGCCGATAGCGGTCAAGGCCCGTCAGGAGCTTGGCGAAGACCTGCTGGGTGACGTCGTCGGCGTCGTCGACGTTGCGGACGACACGCAGCACGTGCGCATGGACCGCAGGGGCGTGCAAGGCATACAGCTCCCCCATCGCCTCCCGGTCCCCGGCACGCGCCGCACCCACGACGCGCCGCGTGCGGGCCTCCTCGGTGTCACCGAGGAACCTTCTGGCATCCGTGCAGCGGTGAGCGGCGGCGCGCGGTGACCGCGCGCGGCAAGGCGTCAACATCAGGCATCCCCTAGGTCCGTTAGGTCCGCACTGCGCCGCTTCTGCTGCCGGAGGCGAAGCCCGAGCAGAACCGGTGGTGCGACGTTAGACGGCGTCTGCCCGCCCGAAATTCGGAGGGCGGTTAAGAAGATGTTGGGTGCCTGACCGAAAGGCGGGAACTTCGGGTCTGCAGCGGTTCAGGCCGTGAATGTGGCGCATCAGGCCCATTTCCACGGTGCGGTGCGGCCGGCCCGGGTAAGACATAGGAGGCGAAGCCCGAACGGAGATCGAGTGGGACGACAGGGACGGAGCAACCTCAACGGTCAGATCATCGACGCGGACCTCGCGGCGGAGCTTGTCGATCACCATCCCGCCGCGATCGTCGTCCAGGACGCCGAGGGGCGCGTCGTGGCGACTAACCGCGCGGCCGGGCGCCTGCTCGGCGACGCCGTGCCGCTTCATGCCGGCATGCCGCTGGGCTGCGCCATCCTCGGATGTGGGGCACGCGGCACGCGGCTGGAGGGCATCTGCGTCCACGAGCTCGCGCTGAGCCACGAGGGGCCGCTGCCGCCGCTGCGCGTCGACCTTCCCGCGGGCGCGCAGCTCGACGTGGCGTCCGCGACGATCCACGCGTTGCCGAATCGGCTGGTCGTGACCGAGCTGCGTCGTGAGATCGGTCATCTGGCACGCGAGCATCCCGGCTCCCCTCCGTGGTCGGCCGAGCCGCAGCTGCGGCTCTTCGTGCTCGGCCGAGCGTGCGTCATGAACGGCGACGAGACCCTGGATGGGCGATGGATCAACAACCGTCCCGGCCACATCCTCAAGCTGCTGATCGTTGAGCGCCATCGCAGCGTCTTCGTCGACGAGATCATCAACGTCCTCTGGCCGCCGGACGCGTCGCCCGACAGCCGCGGCGTGCGCTACTTCGTCCACGAGCTGCGCGATCAGCTCGAGCCCGGCGGCTCCCTGAGCCCGCCCTCCTCGTTCGTCGTGGCGACCCGCGGCGGCTACGCCCTGGATCGCGAGCGCGTCTGGGTCGACGCCGACGCCTTCGAGCAGCTCGTCACCCAAGGCTGCGCCGTGGCGGGTGACGACGATGCCACCGCGATGGACCTGATCCGCAAGGGCGTCACGATGTACCACGGCGACTTCCTCGCCGACGAGCCGTATGCCGAGTGGGTGCTGCACGAGCGCAATCGGCTGCGCGACCTCGCCTCCGACGCCTTGCGCACGCTCGCCGAGATCGAGCTGCGTGGCGACGACCTGGCCGCCGCCACGACGACGCTGACCCGTCTGTCGGAAGCTCGAGCCGTTCGACCTCGACATCCACCGCGAGCTGTTCAGCCTGCTGCTGCGGCGCGGCCGCCGGAGCGAGACGATGCGCCGCTACGAGACGCTGCGGCGGCGCATGCTCAGCACCTTCGACGAGCCGCTGGACTTCTCGCTGTCCCAGCTGATCTAGTCGGACCCGGCCGCGGCGTCCTTCACTTGCAGCGGTGGGCGCCGCCACCGTGGGTGGCGGTGAAGACCACCTTGGCGACGGTGTCGCTGCGGTAACGGACGACCATGGCCTTGCGAGCGCTCAGCATCGTTCCGTAGCTCCCGGCCAGCTTGCCGGCGCGACGGCAGTCCACGACGGTCTGGCCGTCCTGGCGGGCGACGCGACACCCCATCGGCTGCCCCGCGACCGTGACGCGATCGCCGACCTTGAGCACGACGGGCTGCGGGCTGCTCGCCGCGTCCGCCCCGTCACGCGGTGCGACGGCCAGGGTGGCCGCCGCGCCCGTGAGGACCGCTGCCGTCACTGCGAGAAGCCGTCTCATGCCCGCGTGCTCCAACGCGGGCGGACGAGGAACAGCCACAGCGACAAGATCGCCGCGTACAGCAGGCCGACGACCATGCCGAGGCCGAGGAAGAACAGGTCGCTGCCGCCGGCATCCCCACCACGGGGGTCGCCGGTGGCACGCGCGATGCCGTCCTGGAACGGGGCGACCACATGGTCGGCCAGATCCTGACGGGCCTTGCCCGCCACGCCGGACGCGTGCTCGCCGAGCAGGTGGATCTCGGCGCGCGTGGCGCTCGACGCAGAGCCGGCGGCCGCACGGACGCCGGCCAGCGCCGTCGTGCTCGACGCCATCCCGCTCTTGAAGAGACAGGGGATGAGCCGGACGTTGGTGAGGATCACGCTCTGGTCACCGCCCGCCACGCAGCCCGCGGCGCGGGCGGCGACATAGGCCGTGCCGGCCAGCGCCGTGACACCCGTGACCGCCAGGAGCCGCGGGTCGGTGGCGACCTGGGCGAACGTGTCGGCAGCGGCGCTGTGCGCCGCACCGCCGGGCGCGGGCATCGAGGTGGGCGTGGCGTGCGCGAACAGGGATGCCGTCGTGGGATCCGGCGCGAGCGGTGTGGCCACGGCACCGGGATCGCCGACGGCCGCCAGCGTGTCGGCGAGACCTCCCCGTGGGCCGCCTCCCACGTGGGGCGCGACGTCGGCGATCGACGGTCCGCCACCGGCGGCGGACGCCACGGCGTGGTGAGCGGCCTGGCTCGTCGGCCCGGCGATCGTGTCGGCCAGCCGCGTGGCCGTCGAGGAGCCGTGACCGGAGACCACGGGCTCGGCAGCGTGCGTGGCGACCGACGGAGCCGCAGCGACCGTGTCGGCAACCGACCGAACCGGCGCGGCGGCCGTCCCGGTCGTCGAGGCGACGGCGTCCACAGCCGGCCGAACGGGCGCCGCGGCCTGCCCGGCGGTCGAGGTGACCTTGTCCACGACGGGCCGCGCGGGCGCCGCAGCCTGACCTGCGGCCGAGGTGACCGTGTCGACGACCGGGCGCACGGGCGCCGTGGCCTGGCCGGCGGTCGAGGTGACGGTGTCGGTGACCTTCGTGACCGTTGAGCCGGTCCCACCCGTGGCCCCACTCACGCCCGAGACGACCGGGTCGGCGGCCTTCGAGACCGTCGTGGTCGTGGCGTGGACGACGGGCTCCGTCGCCTGGCTGACCGCGCTCGTGGTCCCGTTGACGACGGGATCAGCAACCGCCTGCGTAACGGTCCCCGCGGTCCCATGCACCACCGGGTCGGTCGCCTGCGTGACCGCGTCCGTCACCGACTTGGCACTCGGCGGCTCGGGAGGCGGAGGCACCGCTGCAGCGGCCGCTGCCTGGACCGTCCCCGCGGCCCCGTCGACCGCCCCGGCCGCCGTGTCCGCAATGGTGCTCGTCTGCGGGGTGGTGGGAATCACAGGCATGGCTCGTCCTCGCGTGGCTGGGAAGATGGTGCGACCTCTTCAGCGTCTCCAGTGGGGAATTTGCACAACCTCCGCAGCACAACCGACCTTTTCCGGGTACGACCTAGGTGAACACGGACAGCGGCTGGTGACAGGAGGCACGGATATCTCCGACGTGGTGCTCATCGCAGACCCGGATGTCGAGGCGAGAACGCCACTCGTTCGCGTGCTCGTCGACGCCGGCTTCCGGGTGGTCGAGGCCTCGGATGGCTCAGAGGCGCTGACCATGGCACGCGAGATCTGGCCGATTGCCGTGATCCTCGAGATCCCGCTCGGCACGCTCTGCGGCTACGAGGTCTGCCGGACGCTCAAGACCGACCTCGGGCCGGAGCTCGTCGTCATCTTCCTCTCGGGCGCCCGCACCGAGACCTACGATCGCGTCGCGGGCCTGCTGATGGGCGCCGATGACTACGTCACCAAGCCCTCGGCCCCCGACGAGGTGCTGGCGCGTCTGCGGATCGCGACGCGTCGCGCAGCGCCCGCCCCGGCCTTCGCGACCAGCGGCCGGCTCACCCGACGTGAGCACGAGGTCCTCAACCTGCTCGCCGAGGGCCTCAAGTGGGTGCAGATCGCCGAGCGCCTCGTCATCAGCCCCAAGACCGTGGCGACCCACGTCGGCAACATCCGGCGCAAGCTGGGCGTCACCAGTCGCGCCGAGGCGATCGCGGTCGCCTACCGCGATCAGCTGCTGATCCCGCCGGGCGCACCCCCTTCGGCTCCCTGACCCGCGCTACGGCGTGGGGCGAACATAGAGACCGTAGTCCTCGGCCTCGCGGATGATCGCGTCGCTGACTGGACGGTCAGAGCCGGCCGGCCAACGGCGGGGCGGCGGCGCGCCGGCCTCATCGAACAGGGCGAAACCGACGAGTTGCATTCCGGGGTCCGAGCGACAGAGGTACTTGAGCCCTTTGAAGCCTGCTTGTGCAAGTGCGGTCGCCCACGCCTGCGTGATTTCGTAGTCGGGCGTAGTGTGAATCTCACCGTTGACGCCGAAGACTCGCGCGCCGGACGAGCACAGATCGGCCAACCGCAGCCTCGCCTCGAGGTTGACCGAGAAATGAGCGTTCGCCGCGACGTCGACCTCGTCGACCATGGTGATGCCCTTGTACTTCTCGAGCAGCCCCGCGACCGGACGTTCAGCGAAATAGCAAGCTCCAAGCCCACGGCTCCCGACGGGGTTGAAGCGCCCAGTTGGTTCGTCATCGAAGTACCAGGCGCCGTAGGCGGCGGCGTGCATTCGGTGCAGCCCGCTGCCCTTGGGCAGGACCACGGCGGGGAACTTCTTCAGCGCCGTTGAGGAGACCGCGGGGGCCGTGAGGAACGAACGCCCCGGCAAGCTATGCAGCCAGGCGCCCTGCGGCACGCCGCGCGGACAGCATCACGGCGTCATCGTGACCGACCCGCATCAGGTGCAGGACCGGTGTCGTGTCGTCGAGCTCGGGTTGGGGCGTGACAAACCACGAGGCTTGGGTCCAAGCGCTGGCGCCAGACTCAGCCAGGGCCGCAAGCACGTCGGACAGGCCCGGGAGGGTCCGGCCTCCTGCAAGCTGGAACGCCGGGTAGAGCAGCTTGCCGGACTTCGTCGGCAGCGCCAGCAGTCGGCCGCGCTTGGCAAGATCGTTGATGCCCTGTCGGGTGCCGACGGTGCCAAGCACGGAGGCAACCTCGGACCAATCGAACAATGGCCCGAGATGCTCCGCCCAGGTCAGCTCGGACGTGGCCAGCAGCGCAGCGCGGCGACCGAGCCGCTCCTGCACTGCCGGGTCGGCCAGCTTCTCCTCGTCGATGTCCAGGCGCTCCAACGTGTCCTCGAAGGCACGGAGCGCCGCTCCGTACGTGCTCATAGACGAAGCCTAGGCCGTCAAGTACGTCAAGTCAAGAGCGTCAAGTCACGCGACGACGCCCCTTGGTCAGCCGCGCACGCGGAACGTGCGCGTGACCTTCGCGACCTGCCGCCCACCCTGGCGCAGCGTCACGGCCGCGGTGTAGCGACCGGCCTGCAGGCGCCCACGGCGCAGGCGGAGGTCCACGAGCCCGCCGGGCAGGATCCGCTGCGACGCGATCGTCGCGCGCAGCGTCCCCGTCGCCCCGACGATCCGAGCGGACCCGGTCAGCGGCTCGACCGTGTTGCCGGTGTTGCGGACGCCGACCACCACGCCCTTGACATCGGTCCGTGGCACGCCGACGCGCACCCGCAGCCGGCGCTGCGCCGTGCCCGGGTTGAGGCGCAGCCCACCCAGCAGGCGATAGCGCGCCAGGATGCCGTTGCGGGGCCGCGCGCCCTGGGGCGTGCCGAGGACGTCGATGGCGCCGTACAGCGAGCCAGACCCCGGCCGGGAGAGCAGCGTCGCCGAGACCGAGCGCGCCTCGCCGGGCGCCAGCGTGAAGCTGGTCGCGCTCAGCCGCACCTGCGCGAGCGTCGTGCGGCCGTCAGGGCGGACCGCGCCGCCGCGCTCCTGGATCCACGGCCGGGCGCGGACGGTGACGGCCAGCGCCTTCGCCGAGCCGTTGGCCACGCGGATCTGGCCCACCGACCCGGGCTGGGCCTCGTGCTCGAGGAACGCCGGCGCGATCGACAGGCCGCCGGCCGCGGTGGTGCTCGCGGCAGCCGGGGCGCCGGAGGCGATCAGCACGGCGGCGACCGCCGTGATCCGGATGCGCTTCATCTTGATGCTCCTTGCCCTCATGGGCCTTGCGGTCCGAAGGTGATGGTCTGCTCGGTCACGCCCGCGGCGCGCTTCGTCGCGCGGACGGTCACCCGCTCCTGCGCCATCGCGCCCCGGAAGGCGCGCAGCACCCGCGGGCTCCGCCCCGCCTCGGCGACGCTCAGCTGCGTGCCACCGACGGTCGCGGTGACCGTCGCCTGCACGCGATCGGGCGCGGGCTGCTGGAGCGACAGCTCGATCGTGCTCTCCACCTGCCCGCTGATGTCGGTCTCCTGCGCCCCGGTCGGCGCCGAGACCGCAGCGAACGCGCCCGCCACGAGCAGCGTCCCGACGACGTGGCGTCTCATCGGCCCGCCCTCGCGCGCACGACGGTGATCAGAATGCGCACCTGACTGATGCCACTGGTCGAGCGATGGCGGAAGATCAGCGTGCGCGAGGACCGGTAGGACAAGATGATGGTCAACCGCCCACCCGTGGTCGTCGTCGCGCCCGTCACGCCGAACGTGCGGCGCCCGACGCGGTTGAGCATCTCGACGGGCACACCGCGTGTGGCGCTGTGACGCACCTTCCCCGCCCTGCAGGTGAGCCGGCCGCGGAAGCGGTAATTGCCCTTGGCGCGCAGCACCGCACGGCCGTGCGACACGCGCAGCGGGCGCTGGTCAAGCGCCATCGAGAGCTGGGGGCGCGGGCACTGCGGGACCGTGCCCGGCGCCGACGTCGCGCCGGCGCCGTGCGACACACCACCCGGCGCCGCGGGGCGCGGGTCGCCGACCTTCAACGTGACGGTCGGGGTGAAGACCGGGTCGGGGCCCGCGACCGCGAGCTCGCCGTCATAGACGTCGGCCTCGTTGCCGGCCGCGTCGGCGATACGAACCTGCAGGCGATGGGTGCCGACCGACCGGCCGCTGAGATCCAGCGGCAGCGCCACACGCGCGACCTGATGGGCGCAGCCGCGCAGCGGCACGTCGGGCGTCGGCGTGGCGGGATCGAGGTCGGCGGCGCAGCCGGCATCGAGCGCGACCTGGCCGAGCGGCGCGCCATCGACGATCGCCTGCGCGGTGGCGAGCCCGGTGCCCTCGTCGGTCGCGTCGACCTCCAGCATGAGGCTCCCGCGCACCGGGCTGCGCAGCCCGCCGACCGATCCGCGCGGCGGCGCCGAGTCATCGACGTCGAGCACGAGCGCGCCGATCGTCACCGCGCCGGGCGCTGCGGCGGTGCAGCGCTCCTCGGCCGGGCGCGGGCAGTCGACGCCCACGACAGCCGACCCGCCGCTCGCAGGGCCGGTGACGGTCCCGGGCGGCGTGGCCCAGACGTCGAGCGAGTTGATGGACTCGATGGGCGGACCGCCGGCGCCGAACAGGTAGCGCTGCGGTGTCCCCGTCCCGTAGGGCGCGGCCGCCGTGCTGATCGTGCGCACGGCGCGGGCACCCTGCAAGGTGGTGTGGTCGGGCGTGCTCGCACGCCAGCTCGCGACCGAGCCCCCGGCCGGATCGGCACGCGAGAACGAGGCGACCAGCCCGGTCGCGCTCTCACACGCGCCGGCAGCCGCGAAGGCCGTGCCGTCGCCGGACTGCGTGGCGACCAGGCCGACCGCGCCGAGCGGCTGGCCGAGCGGGCCGTGGCAGCCCCACAGCGCGACGGGCCGCGCCGGGGCGGCGCCCGCGCCGAGCGCGAGCACCACCCCGGTGAGCCCGGCGATCCGGGTCAGACGTGTGATCCGGACCGCCACCCTGTTACGGCGTGCCGGCCGAGAGGGTGAACGTCAGCGACTTGCCGTAGGTGCCCGCGGTCAGCGCGTCCCCGGCGCCGATCGCCTGGCGCAGACCGACGGTCAGCGGCGTGGCGGCGGTGCTGGACCCGAAGGCCAGCAGCTGCTGCGAGGCGCCGCTGAGCGACGAGTACGAGCAGGCCGGCGACGTGCTGCTGGTCGCGCAGACCTTCAGCGCCGAGGCCAGCGGCGTGCTGCCGTTGAGCAGGAAGCCCGGGTTGGCACCCGAGTCGCGGACGCTCAGCACCGACGGGCCGGTCGACGTCGCCGTGCCGGTCACCGACGCGTCGTAGTTGGCGGCCACGCCCGGCACGAAGCTGCCGAGGCTGGTGCTCGTCGCGTTGAGCGTCAGGCTCAGCGCGTTGCCGACCGAGCCGTTAACGGTCAGGCTCTGATCGGAGCCGACCGGAACCGGATCAGGGTCGGGAACGACCGTCTTGGGCGCGAACGTCACCGAGAACCCCTGGTTCGGGCGATCGATCGTGAACCACGGGCGAATGCCGTCGAACGGGCCCGAGGTGCTCAGGTAGCCGACCGGAGCGGCCGCGGGCGTGCCCGACGGGGCGAGGTTGCTGATGGTGTAGGAGCCATCAGGGTTCTCGGTGGTGGTGGCCGCCGCGCCGTTGAGCGCGAAGACCGTCTGGCGGGCCGCCGTGGTGCCGTAGTCGGCCGGCGGGTCGCTGGAGCCGACCGTGCCCGCGGCGACCTTGCCGTTGGCGATCAGCCGGATCGACTGCGGCGCGTCGAACTGCAGACGCGGGTTGACGACGCTGAAGAACGTGCCGTCGTGGGCGGTGAACGTCAGCGTGCCCGCGAAGTTGATCGCGCCGGTCTTGGCCACCGGGTCATAGGTGCCGGTCGCGCCGGCCGGCGTGGCCGGGGCGCCGCTCGTCGTGCCCGGGAAGCCGAAGGCGTACTTGACGCCTGCGCCTGCCAGCGGGACGCTCGTCGCGGTGATCGTCGCGCCGGTCGCCGGCGCGCCCGCGCTGACGCTGCCGTGCCCGATCGTGGTGGCGTAGTTCGACAACGTGCCGGTGCCCGGGGAGGGCTCGTGCGGCACGTTCCAGGTGAGGTTCGCCGTGCCGACGTCGAACGACGCGGCGAGCGCCGGCGCCGATCCGGCGAACGCGGCGACGGCAACCGCGCCGACGGCCGCCAGCGCGCTCGTCCTGCGGCGCGCCCCGCTCTTGATGGTCCTTGTCATGTCCTGCTCCTGTTGATGGATATGCGTTCCCGCGCGTGTCCACGTGTTAGGTCGCCCTAACGAGGCGGCAACATAACGGATTCGGCCGGAACGAGTAGGGCACCCTAATTTGCCGTAGGGTGCCCTAACTCTGCATCACCATGAGCCGCGTCCTCGCCGCGGCGGTCGCCCTCGCCGTCTCCGTTCCCGCGGGCGGCGGGGGCGGCCGGCGCGGCGCGGGCACGCGGCGGCCGGCTCCTCCGCGCGGCTCACGCCAAGACGCGCTGCCGACGGAGCGTCGCCGACGCCGTGCGCACGGTGCCAGGCTCACCGGCGTCCGGCAGCGTCGCTGTGGTCTCCGACGCGGCGGGCTGGAGGCCGAGCAGCGTCGTCAGGATCAGCAGCGGCGCGCCTGCCGCCCACGCCTGCGGTCGTGACGCCGTCGGGAAGGCCACCGGCACGCCGGTCACCGTGGCGGGATATCCGGCGAAGACCTCGGGCAGGCGGTACTCGAAGTGCGGCGCCGCAGCGAGGATCGCGCCGCCGATCGTGGCGGCCGCATCGTCATGGCCGTAGCGCGCCAACCCGGCGACGATCAGCGAGTTCTCGTGCGGCCACACGGTTCCCGTGTGATACCCGAGTGGGTTGTAGCCGGCCTCGTGGCTCCCCAGCGTGCGCACCCCCCAGCCGGAGAACAGCTCGTCTCCCAGCAGACGATCAGCCGTCGAGGTGGCCTCCTTGTCACTCAGCAACCCCGACCAGAGCAGATGCCCGATGTTGGAGGACAACCCATCGACCTGGCGCTTGTCGCCATCGAGGGCGAGCGCATGGCAACCGCGCTCGGGCATCCAGAAGTCCCGGCGCACCTGCTTGCGCAGCGCATCGGCCTGGTCCTCGAGGCGCTGGGCGAGCACACCGTCGTGCCAGACCTCCCGCGCCAGCCGCGTGCACCGCCGGCGCGCGTCGTAGACGTAGCCCTGGATCTCGCAGGTCGCGATCGGCCCGCGCGCGAGCGTCCCGTCGGCGAACTGCATCGAGTCCCAGCTGTCCTTCCAGCACTGGTTGAGCAGCCCCGTGGCGACGTTGCGTCGCTCGTACTCGACGTAGCCGTCGCCGTCGGCGTCACCGCTGTCCTCGATCCAGAGCAGCGCTGCGCGGGCATGGCCCTCCAACTCGCGGACGAGCGCGTCGTCGCCCGTCCAGCGGTGGTACTCGTCCAACAACACCAGGAACAGCGGCGTGGCGTCGGCGCTGCCGAAGTACGGCGAGTGCGGCCGCTCCCCGCGCGCGGTCAGCTCGCCGAAGCGCAGCTCGTGCAGGATCTTGCCGGGCTCCTGCTCGTGGAAGTCGTCGCGCACCGTCGCCTGCCGTGCCGCGAGCACCCGCAGCGTCGTCGCCGCCAGGCCGGGAAGGTAGGGCAGCGCCTGCAGGCTCGTGATGATGCTGTCGCGCCCGAAGAGCGCCATGAACCAGGGCAGACCCGCCGCCGGGAGCGTCGCCGCCGCGCCGAGGTCTGGGTGCACACGCAGCGCGGCGAGATCGGTGAGGCTGGCGCGGTAGGTCCGGGCGAGTGCGGCGTCGTCGGTCTCCAGCACCGGAGCCTGCGCGAGCCACGCATCCAACTCCATGGCCTTGGTCGCCCGCTGCTCCTCGAGGCTCCCCCGTCCCGGCGACCGCGGCTCGAACACCGCCCCCGGCTGACGCGAGCACGGCGTCAGGGTGAACGTCGCCGTCCAGCTCTCCCCTGGCGCAAGCGTCAAGGTGTAGGCCAAGCCATCACCGCTGAATCGTGCGGGCGGATCGGCCCGAACCTCGACGGCGCGCTCGAACCCGTCGCGCTCGTAGCTGAGCCTGAGCGTTCCCTCGCCGTCGTCGTGATGCCAGGTGATGTCGCGGTCGGCACCGACCCCGTCCTTGACCTCGAACAGGTCCGCGAAATCGGTGTCGACCACCACCCGGACCCCGACCTCGCTGGTCTCGTGTCGGTGGCTGATGATCGTCAGCTGCTCGATCCAGACCTGGTCGAGCAGCCGGCGGCGCATGACCGAGTACGGCGCCTCCTCCTCGGGCCCGACGTCGGGCGTCAGGAAGAACTGGGCCAGGAAGTGCGCGCCCTGATCGAGGCCGAGCAACGTCAGCGGCGTGCTGTCGACGTGCAGCTCCCACCGCGAGACGAAGCGCGTGTCGTCGGAGAAGAACCCGTGCTCACGCCCGCCACCAGGCCGGACGTCGCCGGTCCGGTCGCCGACGACGAACGTGCTGCCCTCCAGCACGCTGACCGTGCGCTCAGCCATGGACGACCGGCCGCGCGGCGACCGACGCGTACAACTCGGCGTAGGCGGCCGCGATCACCGCGGCGTCGCAGTGCTCGACGACCCACTCGCGGCAGCGACGCGCCGACAGTGCCGGCAGCCGGTGCACGGCCGCCGCCATCTCGGCCTCGTCGCCCACCAGGAAGCCGGTGACCCCCTCGACGACGACCTCCGGCGCGGCACCTTCGTCGAACGCCACGACGGGCGTCCCGCACGCGAGCGCCTCGATCATGACCATGCCGAACGGCTCCTGCCAGCGGATCGGCATCAGCAGGCCACGCGCGCCGGCGAACAGCGAGCGTTTCACCGCGCCGCCGATCTCGCCCACGAAGCGCACGTGGTCGCCGTCGAGATGCGGCGCGACCTCGCGCGCGAAGAACGCCTCCTGGCCCGGTTGGACGACACCGGCCAGCACGAGCGGGACGCCGGCCGCCCGGGCGGCGGCGATCGCGCGGTGCGGGCCTTTCTCGGCGTTGATCCGCCCGACCCACAGCAGGTAGTCGTCCTTGATCTCGCGCAGCGGCCAGGCGGCGACATCGACCGGGTTGCGGATGATCGCGTCGGCGACCACACCGTCCGGTGCCGCGGCAAGTTGCGCCGCGCTGATCGCCACGAGCGCCGCCTTTTGGCCATGGCCCGCATAGAACGCGCTGGTTCCTCGATCGAAGGGACCATGGAGTGTGTGCACGAACGGGGTGTCCAGCCGGTCGGCCAGCGCCAGGGCGGTGAAGCCACAGTGGTCGTGGACGACGTCGAAGGCGCGAAGGCCGCCGCGAGGCTCGATGGCGGCGAAGGCACGGGCGACGTGGTCAGACTCATACAGCGCCCGCTCGATCTCGTCGGGATGGGCGACGTCGAGCAGCGTCTCGACACGGGCGGCCGACGCCGAGCCCGGTGCACAGAAGAGCGTCACGTCGTGGCCGAGGGCGACGAGCGCCTCGGTGAGCGCGCTGACGACGGACTCGACGCCGCCGTAGCCCGTGGGTGGCACGGCGATCCACGGAGGCGCGAGCATCGCGACGCGAAGCGGGACGGGGCCCGGAGGGCGAGGCGACGGCGTAGGAGGGATGCCACCCCACCGCACCGAACGCGGCGAAGGGCCTGGGCTGGTGACGGGGGTCATGCGACCCTTCCTCTCGAGCGCCCGGTTGCCACTCAGACTACCGGGCGCGTCGAGAGCCCCTGTTAGACCGCGGCCGACTCGGTGGCGCGCGGCGCAGCGGCGACGGTGCGGCGACGCAGGCCCTCGGGGCCGAGCAGCCCGGCGGCGAGGACGATGAAGCCGAGACCGCTGAGCAGCAGCGCGATGCCCATGACGATGGCGAAGAGGCCGACGCTCGAGGCGAAGAACGAGGTGTTGAGCGCCGTGGTCAGCGCGGTCTCGCTGATCCAGATCTGGCGAGCGGGGTTGCTCTGCGGCCCGCCGGTCTTCGGATCCTTGGCGGCCTGCGCCGCGACGTCGGTGCCCTTGCCATCAGCGGTCGCGTACTGCGGCATCTGGGAGTAGGTCTTGCCGCCCGTGGCCTCCAGTGCGTGGATGCGCATGTAGCTCGCGAAGCACTTGGCCTCGCTGCCGTTGGTGATGGCCTTGCCGGCGACGTCGCAGGTCGGCAGCTCAACGTCCTTCAGCCCGGCCTCCTTGACGGCGGCGGCGATCAGCGACGGCTTCATGTCGGGCGTGCCGACGATCTGCTCGCGCTTGACGTCGTTGCTGACCTCATGACGACCGGAGACGCCGATGACGATCGCTCCGATGCCGAAGGCGACGAGGACGAGGCCGGCGATGATGCCCGCGAGGCGGAAGGGACGTGGCATGCGATGAGCTCCTTGGAATGAACGGAAAGGACTGTTCATCAGCATGGACTTCGATCGGGGGCGGGACATCGGCAGTGATCCACACGAGGTGTGCGGGTTTCCCGTGATCTCGACGATCCTCGTGCGCCTACGCTCTCCCTATGTCAGATGCGCGAGCCACACCAGACGCCGGCAGAGCCTCGGCAGCACTGCGACGTGCGGAGCACCTGCTCAGCCCCTTCATCGTGTGCAACCTCGCCTTCTCCACGCAGGCCGCTTACGCCGCGCCGCTGATCCTGCAGGCGCAGACGCGTCAGGCAGACCGCGACAAGGCCCGCAGCCAGAACGTCGCCGAGCGGCCGACTAGGTGAAGGTCAGCCATCCGCTCGTCGACGCCGCCTGTAGAGGTCCATCTCAGCCACCGATCCAACTGGCTGCGCGCCGCGGTGCTCGGTGCCAACGACGGCATCGTCTCCACCGCGAGCCTCGTCTTGGGTGTTGCGGCCTCCGGTGCGTCGGCAAGCGCGACCGTGACCGCCGGCATCGCCGGCCTGGTGGCCGGCGCCCTGTCGATGGCCGCAGGCGAGTTTGTCTCGGTCAGCTCCCAACGTGACGCCGAGCAGGCCGACCTCCGGCTGGAAGCGCGCGAGCTCCGCGACGATCCAGACGGCGAGCTCCGTGCAGCTCACCGCGATTTACCGGCGGCGTGGTCTGGAGCCGTCCCTGGCCAACGACGTCGCGCTGGCCCTGACCCGCGACGGCGCGCTGGAAGCACACGCGCGCGACGAGCTGGGTCTGGACCAAGAGCGGATGGCGCTGCCCTTCCAGGCGGCGTGGACGTCCGCGCTCTCCTTCTCGGCCGGCGCGGCGCTCCCGCTGTTGGCTGTCGCGCTCGCGCCCGCATCGGCTCGGCTCGCCGCGGTCGTGATCGTGACGCTCCTTGCCCTGGGACTTCTGGGCGATCTCGGAGCACGGCTCGGTGGAGCACCGCGACGTCCGGCTACCGCTCGGGTCATTGTCTGGGGCGCGGCAGCGATGGCGATCACCGCAGGCATCGGCGCGTTGGTCGGCACCGTCACCTAGGGCGGGGACGTGTGGCTGTGGCGGGTAGGTCGCAGGACGGGTCGGCCCGGCCGTGAGGCTAGGCCACGCGCAGCGTGATGCCGGCGCCGTCCTTCAGCACGGCGGCGAAGACCTCGACGACCCACGGGTCGAACTGCGTGCCGGAGCAGCGGCGCAGCTCGGCCAGCGCCTCGTCCTCCGACAGCGACGCCGCGTAGGGGCGCGTCTGGCGCATCGCGTCGAAGGCGTCGCAGACGGCGATGATGCGGGAGCCCAACGGGATGCGCTCGCCGGCGAGCCCGTCCGGGTAGCCGTTGCCGTCCCAGCGCTCGTGGCTGGAGCGGACGAGGCGACCGACCGGACGCAGCGACGGCGCTGCGGCGAGGATGCGCTCGCCGACGATCGTGTGCTGACGCATCACCTCCCACTCGGCCTCGTCGAGCGGCCCGGGCTTGCGCAGGATCGCCTCGGGGACGGCGATCTTGCCCACGTCGTGCAGCTCGGCGGCGCGGGCGATCTCGTCGAGCGCCTCGACGTCGAGGCCGAGCCGGCGGCCGACGGCCAGCGCCAGCAGGCCGACGTCGTCGACGTGCTCCTCGAGCTCGGGCTCACGCTCGCGCAGCACCTGCATCAGCAGGTCGCGCCCCTGGCTTCCGGATGCGCCGCGCTGCGAGCTCTTGTGGCCGTACATGCGGTCGTCGGCCAGTCGCAGGGCGGCGCTCGGCGTCGATGCCTCCCGCGGCAGCGAGACCAGCCCGTAGGAGCTGGTGATCGAGAAGCCCTCACCGAGGTCGACCAGCGCCGCGGCGGCGCGCGCGACCGCCGCGTCCTCGCGCGTCACGTCACCGCGGTACAGCACGCAGAACTCGTCGCCGCCCAGGCGGTAGGCCGTGCCGAATCCCTCAACGCTCTCAGACAGCGCGGTGGCCAGCCGCGCGAGCAGGGTGTCGCCCGCGCCGTGGCCGAAGTTGTCGTTGTAGCCCTTGAAGCCGTCGAGGTCGAAGAACACCAACGTGGTGGGCTCCTGCTCCCCACGCCGCAGCGTCCACGCGAGGTCGAGCATCAGGCGCCGCCGGTTGGCCAGGCCGGTGAGGCCGTCCTCGAGCGCCTCCTGGCGGCTCTGGCGCAGCAGCGTGAGGTTCTCGCGATGGGTCAGCCAGGCGCGCAGGCCGACGGCGACCAGCGAGGCGGCCGCGGCCACCACCGCAAGCCCGCCGACCTGGTGGAACTGCGACCACACCAGGACGCCGAGCGAGACCGCGGCGAACACCGCCGGAACTGCGAACACGCCGTCGATCAGCCGCGTCTCGCGACGGCGCCCCTCGGGCAGCCATGCCGCCACGGCCAGCACGACCAAGGCCGTCGGCCACATGGCGTTGACCCAGGAGAACGCGGTGTAGTCGCCGACCGCGCGCTGCCAGCTGTAGGCCGCGTCGCCCACGGCGCAGACCGCGAGCGACAGCCCGAGCGCGATCCACAGCGGCCCGGGTCGCCAGTCGGCCACCCCGAACGCGACGCCGACCACACAGAGCAGCGCGACGTCGAGCACCGGGTAAGCGAGCGTCACCGCCACCGTCGAGCTCGAGCCGACGGCGGAGCCGAGAACGGGCTCGAGGAACGCCGCGGCGCAGACCGCGCCCAGCGCGAAGCCGCCGATGAGGCCGTCGAGCCACACCGACGTCCGGATCCCGCGCGCACGGCTGCGCAGCAGCAGGACCACCCCGGCGTAGGCCAGCACGTACGCCGCGAGGTACAGGGCGTCGGTCCAGTTGGGAAACGGCGGATCGGGCTGCCCGTCGAGCGACAGCGTCCAGCCCAGGTCGCCGACGGTCCACAGCGTCGCGAAGCCCGCCAGCGCGGCCCAGGGCCCACGGTCTGCCTCGGTGGTCGCCACGCGCCACCACACCATCGCGGTCGCGAGGAGCTCGATGACGCTGTAGAGCCACTCGTCGGCCGCGCCCGCGGCCGGCCCGAGCCGCAGACCCGCCACCGTCCGCACGAAATAGACGGCAAGGGCCAGGCCCAGAACGCCGAGCGCAAGTCGCACCGGCTGCGCACGGCTACAGGTCACGTCCATGTTTTCGGATATCCGGGGCGTGGCTGTAGCGGGACTCGTCATCTTGGCCATTGGATGACGGGCCCGAGCACTGCACGCCGGGCCCTACGACGGCGACTGCTCGCGCGGTCGCAGAACCTCCTCCAGCACACTCAGCGCGCGCCCGCGATGGGCGTCGAGCTCGGCGACCAGGCGGTCGGCATCGCGCTCGCCGATCGCGGCGAGGATGCTGTCGTGCGCGTCGATCGACGCCGCGCGCTCGGCCGGCGAGTTGTAGTACATCGCACGGTAGGCCTCGGTCGAGTCCCACAGCAGCTGGATCATCCGCAGGACATGCGGCTGCCCCGGCGCCTCGAGGATCGCGAAGTGGAAGCGGCGGTTGGCGGCGAGCTCGGCGGCGACGTCGCCTGCCTGCGCCGCGACGACGCACTCGCGTGCCGCGTCGGTGATGCGCACGATCGCATCGTCGTCGAGCGACGGCAGCGCGTGGTGGGCCGCGCGCGCCTCCAGGAGCGCACGCAGCTCGTAGATCTCGGCGAGGTCGTCGAACCGCAACTCGGTCACGAAGTACCCGCGCCGCGGCAGGTAGGTCAGCTGGCCCTCTTGCTCGAGCACGCGCAGCGCCTCGCGCACCGGCGCCACGCTGAGCCCGACCTGCTCGGCGAAGTCCTCCTGGTTGACGCGCTCCCCCGGCTTGAGCGCACCGGCCACGATCGACCGGCGCAGCGCCTCGACGGCATGCTGCTGCGCCGTCCCGGGGACCGGCGGGTGCGCGTTGGCCGCCGCGGTCATCGGAAGGCTTGGATCCCCGTCAGCGCGCCGCCGACGACCAGCGCGTGGACGTCCGCCGTGCCCTCGTAGGTGACGACCGACTCCAAGTTGTTCATGTGGCGGATGACGGGGTACTCGAGCGTGACGCCGTTGGCGCCGAGCACCTGGCGGGCGTTGCGGGCGACGTCGAGCGCCATGTTGACGTTGGCGAGCTTGCCCATCGAGACGTGCTCGTTGCGCAGCAGGTTGTCGTCCTTCATCCGGCCGAGGTGCAGCGCCAGCAGCGTGCCCTGGTTGATCTGCGTGGCCATCGTCGCGAGCTTGAGCTGCTGGAGCTGGGTCGCGGCGATCGGGCGGCCGAAGGCGATCCGCTCGCCGGCGTACTCCAGCGCCGCCTCGAAGCAGGCGCGGGCGGCGCCCACGGCGCCGAAGACGATCCCGAAGCGCGCCTCGTTGAGACACGAGAGCGGGCCGCGCAGCGAGCTGACCTCGGGGAGCACCGCGCTCGCGGGCAGGCGGACGTCGTCGAGCAGCAGCTCGGAGGTGATCGACGCACGCAGTGACATCTTCTTGTGGATGTCTTGGGTCGTGAAGCCCTTGGTGCCCTTGGGCACCAAGAACCCACGAACGCCCTCATCGGTCGTGGCCCAGACGACGGCGACGTCGGACACCGAGCCATTGGTGATCCACATCTTCTGGCCGTGCAAGATCCAGTCGTCGCCGTCGCGGCGCGCGCGGGTGCGCATCGCGCCGGGGTCCGAGCCCGCGTCGGGCTCGGTCAGGCCGAAGCAGCCGATCGCCTCACCGGCGGCCATGCGCGGCAGCCACTCCTGCTTCTGCTCCTCGCTGCCCCAGCGCCAGATCGCGAACATGGCCAGCGAGCCCTGGACCGAGACCAGCGAGCGGATGCCGCTGTCGCCGGCCTCCAGCTCCAGACAGGCCAGGCCGTAGGCGGTGGCCGAGGCGCCCGCGCAGCCGTAGCCGGTGAGGTGCATGCCCAAGACCCCCAACTTGCCCAGCGCCGGGGCAAGCTCCGCGTACGGGATCTCGGCCGCTTCGAACCACTCGCCGACGTCGGGCACGATCTGGTCGTTGACGAACGCGCGGACGGTGTCGCGGATGTCGCGCTCCTCGTCGGAGAGAAGGTGGTCGATGCCCAGGAAGTCCTTGGGGCGGATCTTGGGCGGCGCGGCGGCGGTGCTCACAACAGGGCTCCTTGCGGATAAATATTCGAAGATCTAATATCTAACCAGATGGCGCAAGCGCTCGAAGACCTGACGATCGTCGACTTCTCGCGCGTGCTCGCGGGGCCGCTGGCCACCATGGTCCTGGCCGACCTCGGCGCGACGGTGATCAAGGTCGAGCGGCCAGGGGTGGGTGACGACACCCGCGCCTGGGGTCCCCCGTTCGACGAGCACGGAGACGCGACCTACTTCCAGGCGGTCAACCGCAACAAGGCCTCCGAGGCCATCGACCTGACCACACCGGAGGGCGCCGCACGAGCCCGCGCGCTGGTCGCGGACGCCGACGTCGTCGTCGAGAACTTCCGCCCCGGCGTCATGGACCGGCTCGGCCTCGACTGGCCGACGCTGTCGGCGGCCGACCCGACGTTGGTGTACTGCTCGATCACCGGCTTCGGCGCGGGCGCCGGCGCGGCGCTGCCCGGCTACGACCTGCTCGTCCAGGCGCTCGGCGGCCTGATGTCGATCACCGGCGAGGCCGACGGCGAGCCGCAGAAGGTCGGCGTCGCGCTGGTCGACGTCGTCACCGGCCTCTTCGCCGCGGTCGGCGTCCTGGCCGCCGTGCGCCATCGCGATCGTACCGGCGAGGGCCAGCGCGTCGAGGTCAACTTGTTGTCGTCGTTGCTCGCCGCGCTGGTCAACCAGGGCTCGGCCTACACGCTGGCCGGCGCCGTCGCCGGCCGGATGGGCAACGCGCACCCGTCGATCGCGCCGTATGAGCTCTTCCCCACCGCCGACGGTGAACTCGTCCTCGCGGTCGGCAACGACAAGCAGTTCGCGGCCCTCTGCGAGACCGTCGGCGCCCCGGAGCTGGCCCGCGACGAGCGCTTCGCCACCAACGGCGCACGGGTCGCGCACCGTGCGGCGCTGCGCGACGTGCTGGTCGAGCGCCTGGCGACGCGCGACGCGGCCGCGTGGGTCGCCCCGCTTTCGGCGGCCGGTGTGCCCGCCGGGCAGGTCAACGACGTCGCCGGCGCCTTCGCGCTGGCCGCCACGCTCGGGCTGGACCCGATCGTCGACCTCCCCCGCGCCGACGGCAGCGTCGCGCGGCTGACCCGCAACCCCATCACCTTGAGCGCGACGCCCGCGACCTACCGATCCGCGCCGCCGCCGCTGGAAAGCCCGAAACTGTCGCCATGACCGACGCGCTGCAACGCTCCCAGGACGTCGCGCTGCGGTGGCTGGACGAGGGCCGCCGCGTCGTCGCGGCGACGCTGATCGAGACGGTCGGCTCGGCGCCGTTGGACCCGGGCGCCGAGATGCTGGTCGACGACAGCGGCCGCATCGCGGGATCGGTCACCGGTGGCTGCGTCGAGGGCGCGCTGGTCGAGGAGGCGGCACGCGTGCTCGCGGGAGCGCCGCCGCGGACGGTGAGCTACGGGCTCACCGACGAGCAGGCGATCGGCGTGGGGCTCATGTGCGGCGGCACCGTCGAGCTGTTCGTGCACGAGATCACCGAGGCCCATCGCGACGCGCTCAGCGCCGTGCGCGACGCCGTCGAGGAGGGCCTCCCCGCCGCGCTGGCCACCGTCCTGGACGGTGCGTGTGCCGGAGCCAAGATCGCCGTGCTCGAGGACGACGTGATCGGGTCGCTCGACGGCCCGGAGCTGCTGACCCACTCGGTCGTCCGCGACGCGCGCGGCTTCCTTGACGAGGGCCTGAGCACGGTGCGGCGCTACAGCGCGCGCGGCGAGGTGCTGGGCGCCGAGCTGCGCGTGCACCTCCAGGCCTTCGCCGCCTCGCCGGTGATGGTCATCGTCGGCGCGATCGACTTCTCGGCCGCGCTCGCCCGTGCCGCCGTCGAGATCGGCTACCGCGTCACGATCTGCGACGCGCGGCCGGCCTTCGCGCACAGCCCGCGCCTCGCCGAGCACGCTGAGGTCGTGGTCGACTGGCCCGACCGCCACCTCGCCGGCCGCACGCTGGGCCCGCGCGACGCCGTGCTCGTGTTCACCCACGACCCCAAGTTCGACGAGCCCGCGCTGATCGCGGCGCTGACCGGCGGCGCCGGCTACATCGGCGCGCTCGGCAGCCGTCGGACGCACGCATCCCGTGTCGAGCGCCTTCGCGTGGCCGGCGTCACCGACGCAGAGCTCGACCGCATCCACGCGCCTTGCGGCCTGGACATCGGCGCGCGGACCCCGGCCGAGACGGCGATCTCGGTCCTCGCCGAGATCCTGGCCGCCCGCTCCCACCGGCCGGGCGGCCGGCTGGTGGATGCCGACGGCCCGATCCACGCGCGGCCCACGCGGGTCTGAGCCATCGACGCGACCTAACAGAACGCCAAAGGCGCGGGAACGTGGCCTGAAGGCCCTCCGGGCCATGCTGGCGGCGATGCTCACGACCAGCGCACCGCGATCGGCGCTGCTGCCGCGCTCGGCCGTGGCGGTCGCCGCGGCGCCACTGGCCCTGGTGGTCGCGGTCGGGGCGGCGCTGCGCCTGTGGGCGTTCGCGCGCGTGGGCGGCAACCCGTTCTACGACGCGGCCGTGCGCAGCATGGGCCTGTCCTGGCACAACCTCTTCTTCGGCGCGTTCGAGCCCGGCGGGCAGGTCTCGATCGACAAGGCGCCCGCCGACCTGTGGCTGCAGGTGCTCAGCGTCAAGCTGCTGGGGTTCTCGGGCGTCGCCGTGCGGCTGCCCGAGGTCCTGGCCGGGACGCTCGCGATCCCGTTGTTGTATGACCTGGTCCGGCGGCTGTTCGGGCGCACGGCCGGCCTCGGCGCGGCGGCGGCGCTGGCGCTCCTGCCCACCGCGATCCTGACCGCCCACAGCGACACGATGGACTCGGTGATGATGGCGCTCGACCTGCTCGCCGCCTGGCTGGTGGTCGTCGGCGCGCAGCGGCGCAGCCCATGGGTGGTGGTGGCGGCGGGTGCGACCGTCGGCCTCGCGTTCAACATCAAGTTGTTCGAGGCGCTGATCGTCCTCCCCGCGCTCGTGCTGCTCGCGGTGCTGCTGGTCGACGGGCCGCCGCGCCGGCGGACAGCGACGCTCGCGGGCGCGACCCTGGCGATGGTGGGCGTCGGGCTCGCCTGGACCGTCGCCGCGTCGCTGACGCCGCTGTCGGGACGGCCATGGCCGATCGGCTCGACCGATGGCGGGATCTTCAACGTCATCTTCGGCTACAACGGCATCGACCGGCTGAGCGCGCCGGCGTCGGCGGCTGCGCTGAAGCTCGATCCGCCGGGACCGCTGCGGCTGTTCACGAGCTCCGGGCACGGCTACGCGACGACGATCGGCACGACGCTGCTCGCCGCGCTGGTGATCGGGGCGCTCGCGCTAACCGTTGCGCTCGGCGGACGGCGCCGCGCCTGGTCGCGCGAGCAGCTGGCCGGGACCGTCTTCTTCGGTGCCTGGCTCGTCCTCGGCGTCGCGTTGACGAGCCACATGCAGCGGCTGCAGCCGCGCTACCTGGAGGCGGTGACGCCGGCCGTCGCCGGCGTCCTCGGCATCGGCGTCGCCACGCTGGCCGCCACGCCCGGCCGCTGGGCGCGACCGCTGCTGGCCGGCGCAGTGACAGCCGTGCTGGGCGCCGGGATGCTCCTGACCTCCCCGCCGGCGTGGGCGGTGATCGTCGGGCTCGCGGGTGCGGCCGGCGCGATGGCGCTGATCGCACCGCGCACGCGCGGACGCGCCGCGGCCGTCCCGGTCCCGGCGCTCGCGGCGTGCGCGCTCGTCGCGGCGCTCGCGCTGCCTGCCGCCGGCGCGCTCGCCATCGCTGATGCCCACCGCTCCGACGCCGGCCTGCCCAGCCGCATTCCCCCGACGACCATCGCCCACCTCAGCCGGTTTCTGACCGCTCACCAAGACGGCGCGGCCTACGAGCTCGCCAGCCCGACGGTCTTCCGCGCCGCGCCGATCATCGTCCACGACGTCCGGCCGGTGCTGATGCTGACGAGCATCCAGGGCCGACCGCTGATCAGCGCTCAGCGGCTCGCGCGTCTCGTCACCACCCACCGCGTCCGCTACGCGCTGCTGGGCCGCTCGGCCTGCGCGACCGCGCCGCCCGGCCACTGCGCGCCGGCTGTGCGCTGGGCGCTGCACCACGCGCGCGACGTCGGCGGTGCCGCAGGCGTGCCGCCCGGCACGCTGTACGCGCTGTCGCCCACGCCGATCCGTCACGCGCGAGAGAGAACCTGAGGGGTCTCGGCGACCGGCAGCCACAGCACGAACCGCGCCCCGCGCTCGCTGGGCTCCAGCGCCAGCTCGCCGTCCATCTGGCGCGCCAGCTCGCGCCCGATCGCCAGGCCGAGGCCGAAGCCGCCTTCGGTCGCCTGCGCACCGCGCGCGAAGCGCTCGAAGATCCGCTCGCGGTCCTCGGCCATCACGCCCGGCCCGTCATCAGCGACCACGACCCGCGCGACGTGGTCGACCAGCTCCACCTGCGCCGAGACGCGCGCGCCGGCCGCGTTGTGGCGCAGCGCGTTGTCGAGCAGCACCCGGATGATCTGGGCCACGCTCCCAGGATCGCCCAGCGCCCACGCCGCACGCTCACCGCCGACGTCGACCGTGCGCTGCTGCTCGGTCAGCCGGATCGACAGCTCGGCGACGACCGACTCCAGGATCGCCGACAGCTCGACGGCCTCGGTCCGCAGCGGCAGGCGGGCGTCGAGACGGCTGAGGTCCAGCAGCTCGCCGGCCAGGAGCGAGAGGCGCTGCACCTGCGCGTCGGCCTTCGCGGCCTGCGTCCGTGCTCCCGCCACGTCGGGCGGCATCGCCTGCAGGTCACCGACCACCATGTCCACCATGACGCTCAGCGATGCCAGCGGCGTGCGCAGCTCGTGCGAGGCGGTCGCGACGAACGCGCGGCGTGCCTGCTCCTGCTCGCGCAGGCGCTGCTGCATCGTGGCGAACGCCTGGCTGAGGTCGCCGATCTCGTCGCGCCCGCCGTCGGGCTTGAACTCGGCGTTGGGCCCGATGTCGGCGACGCGCAGCGCCGTGTCGCGCAAGTGGCGGATGCGCCCCACGAGGCGGCCCGCGAGCAGCAGGCCCGCAAGCAGGGCGCCGGCGATCCCGGCCGCGGCGGCCACCGTGAACGCCCGCCGGACCACGGCGGTGGCGGCACGCGAATCACCGATCGTCTTGCGCGCCGACAGGATCGCGTGGCGACCGCCGGCCTGAACCGGCATCGAGACCTCGGCCACCTTCTCCTTGCCGTCACCGATGAGCGTCCGCTGCGTCGTGCGCGACGCAGCCGCCGCCGCGCGGGTCCTGAAGCGCGCGTGGTCGTCGGGATCGGTGCTGACCAGCAGCCGTCCCGCCGGTGTGAAGACGCTGATCTCGGCGCCGTTGTGACGGGCGAGGACCCGCGCCACGCGCGTCAGGCGCCGGTCGCTGGGTCGAAGCGCATTCTCCTCCAGCCCGGCGATCGCCCCGCGCTCGTTGCGCAGCGAGACGGCGAAGTTGTCGAGGGCATTGAGTTGCAGACGCCGGTCCAGCGGCGACAGGAGCGTGACGGCGGCGACCGCGAGCGTGAGCGCGCTGATCATCACCGTGACGACGACGATCCGCGCCCGCAGCCCGAGGTGCACGGCTCAGGGCTCGCCGATCCGGTAGCCGGCGCCGCGCACGGTGAGGATCAGCCGGGGCTCTTCCGGCACCGCCTCGACCTTCTCCCGCAGATGCCGGATGTGGACGTCGATCGCGCGCGGGTCGCGGTAGGCGCTGTCGCCCCAGATGGCACGCAGGAGGTCGTGGCGGCTGTGCACCCGCGCGGGATCGGCCATCAGCGCGTGCAGCAGCTCGAACTCGGAGAACGTCAGCGCCAGCGCCGTGCCGTCGCGCGTGACCTCCCGCAGGCCCGGGTCCAGCGTGATCGCCCCGACGGTCAGCCGCGCCTCGGCACGGGCGCCGTTGCCGGCGCGGCGCAGCACGGCACGGATGCGGCTGCGCAGCTCCGCGGGCCGAAACGGCTTGACCACGTAGTCGTCGGCGCCCGCCTCCAGGCCCAGCACCGCGTCGGCCTCGCTGTCCAGCGCGGTGAGCATGATGATGGGGACGTTGTTGCGGCGGGTGCGCAGGACGCGGCAGACCTCATAGCCGTCGGGGCTGTACGGGCCCAGCGCGATGTCGAGCAGCAGCACGTCGAAGTGCTGGTTGCCCGCACGCTCGACGGCGAGACGACCTTCGGCAACTGCGATGACGCGGTGGCCTTCCCGCTCGAAGGACTGCGTCAGCGCCTCGCGCAGCGCCGACTCGTCGTCGCACACCAGGATGTCGAGGTGCTGCCCGGTCATCTCCGGGCACGGTAGGGCGCCGTTCATGAACGCTGCGTGAACGATGGCTTACGTCCCGGTGGTCCGCAGCGCGCGGCGCAGCGTCAGCAGCTCGCGAAACGCGCGGGCCACGACGTGGATGCCGGCGCCGGACTGCTCCCCCGCGACGCGCGGACGGTGCTCGACGTCCAGCTGCTCGAGCCGCGCGCCACGGCCGAGGCTCCGCACGAGCAGCTCGGTGCTGATCATCGCGCCGGTGCACTGCAGGTCGAGCCGCTGCACGAGGTCACGGCGGACGAGCTTGAACGCGCAGTCGACGTCCCGGACCGGGATGCGGAAGGTCCGGCGCACCAGCCAGTTCCAGGCGGCGGCGTTCACCCGGCGATGCACCGGGTCGCGCCGTGCGACTCGGCGACCGACGACGAGGTCGGCATCGTGGGCCGGCGGCAGAAACCGCTCCAGCTCGTCGAGATCGAACTGGAGGTCGGCGTCGGTCAGCAGGATCCACGGCTCGGTCGCCGCCGCGATCCCGGACCGCACGGCGTCACCGTAGCCCTGGTTGCGCCCGTGGACGACGAGGTGGATGCGCGCGTCACGGGCGGCGAGCGCCGCCGCGATCGTGACGGTGGCGTCGGTGCTGCCGTCGTCGACGACGACGATCTGATGCGAGCACGCGCAGCGCTCGGCCGCAGCGGTGGCGGCACTGATCGCAGCGGCGATGTTGGCGGCCTCGTTGAAGCACGGCAGGACGATGGTCACGCCCGCGAGCGCCGTGGAGAGATGGCCCGGGAGGTCGACGGGCTCGGTGTCGGCGAGCTCGTAGGTGATCGTCTGCTGGGCCATGGTCGACTCCTTCGGGTGCGGTTGGCCAAGGACATCCACAAGCTCGCACCGGGTCGGTTGCCGCCAGGCTCCGGCGACGTTGCGATTGCGTTGGCCTCAGTCGATCAGCAGCGAGACGCGCAGCGAGCCGGACGGGAACGCGGTGCCGAGCAGGCCGAAGGCATGCCAGGACCGGCGGTGGTAGCGCACCGCGTGCAGGCCGAGCGCAAACGGCGGGCCGCCGACGATGTTGCTGCCGGGCACCACGCCGTCGGCGGTGCTCAGCGTGACGTCGGCGCCGGTGAAGCGGTGCAAGAGCTTGATGTAGCCCGTGTCGTCCTGGATCGAGAGCATGAACCGACCGGCGCCGGCGATCGTCCCGACCGCCGGGCTCAGGACGTACGGCCCGCCGACGTCGTCGATCAGCTGGGTGCCGCGCCACACCCTGCCGCGCACGATGTGGAAGTGCTTGTCCTTGAAGAAGCCGACGACCGCGGCCCGCACCGCCGCGGGGTCACCGGCCACGACCGCCGCGCGGAAGGCGGGGTCCTTCTCGGCGTGGCGGATCGCGCGCCGGGCGCCCGCGCCGCGCTCCTCGGCGTCCAGCAGCCGACGTGCCACGAGGCCGATGGTGGCGGCGCGGACGTCGGCGGTCGTGGGGGCGCACACCGCTGCGGGCACGTGCGGCAGCGCCAGGACGATCACCGCGCGACCTTCGGGAAACAGCGTCGCCGGCAGCGTCGCGCCGGCGGCCGTCGGCGCCCGGACGCGGAAGCTCGCGGTGGCACCGGTCAGCTCGTGGACGAGGCTCGCGAAGTCGCGCCGACGGCTCACCGCCAGGACGTAGCGACCGACCGGACGGCCACGCAGCCGGATGGTCCCGCGGACCGGGCCGTAGGCGGCGGTCGTGCCGTAGCGGGCGAGCACGCCGCGCGCGCCGTCGATCTCGACGCGCGTGATCTGGTGCTTGATCAGGGGCGCCAGCGCGACACGCGTGGCGGCTGTGTCGTCGGCACCGACCGCCGCCGCCAGCGCCCGCGAGCGGGTGATCCGGCGCGTCGCGGCGGCCGTGTTGCGACCGGTGGCGGCTTGGGCGTAGATCCGTCGGGCGACCGCCACGAGCTCGTCCCGCGCCGCGGCCGTGCACGCCGCCGAGGCCGGCGCGTGGGGCACCGCCGTCTCGGCGTCCGACACCGTGCCGCATCCCGCGGCGGCTGCCACGCACATGGTCGCCACCACGATCGCCGGCACTCTCATCCAGGCCACCGTGGCAGCCGATTCGCCCCGCCGACAGACTTGACGGAGCGATCGAACCGGACGCTAACAGGGCACTAACCGGACCCCAGGCAGGCGCAGGCGAGGGTGTGGACATGGCCACCGCGGTCCCACGACCACGCGTCCATTCCGCCTCGCCGGCCCGCGTCGCCCGTCAGCTCGGCGTCGCCGCCGGTGGCGCGTCGGTCGTGGGCGCGGTGGCCTGGCTGGCGATCGCCGCGGCACAGCGGCCCTCGTCGCTCTCGCCGCCCAGCATCCGGACGCCCGCCCTGTGGCTGCTCGGCCCGCTGCACGGTCTCCTGCCGACGCTGACCACCGGTGCCGCGCGCCTGCACACCGACATGGTGATCGTGACGGTGATCGCCGGCGCGGGCTGGGCGCTGGCCTGGGCCGCGGCGCCGGCCGTCCGTCCCGGCGTGCTGCTCGCGGCGAGCGCCGCGGCGCAGACGGTCCTGGTGCTCGGGCCGCCGCTGCCGCTGACCGACGTGTTCAACTACGAGCTCTACGGCCGGATGGCGGCGCTGCACGGTCTCAACCCCTATAAGTCGATTCCGGTCGACGCCGCGCTGGACCCGACCTACCTGTTGGCCAACTGGCATCACCTGCGCAGCCCGTACGGCCCGGTCTTCACGCTGATCTCCGAGGCGCTGGTGCCGTTCGGCGCCGATGGCTGGCTGTGGGCGTGGAAGGCGATCGTGCTGGGCGGCGGTGTGGCCACCGTGGCGCTGGTCGGCGCGATCGCCGGACGGCTCGGCGTGTCACGCCAGCGGGCGATCGCCGCCTTCGGGCTGAGCCCCGTGTTCCTGATCGCCGAGGTCGGCGGCCTGCACAACGACGTCCCGGCGATGCTGTGCGTGGTCGCGGCGGTGTGGTGCCTGGTGCGCGGTCGCGCCCCGGATGCCCCGCGCTGGGTCGACCCGGCCGCGGGCGCACTGGTCGTCACGGCGGCCGGGATCAAGCCGTCGTTCGCGATCGTCGTCGGGATCGTGGTGCTCGGCGCGCGGCGACGACCGCTCGCGATCGTCGGCGCGGCAGCGGCGGCCGCGGTCGTCGGCGCGATCGTCCTGGTGGCCTATGGCGGCGCGCTGCCCGACGTCGGGGCCCAGGGCGCGCTCGTCACCCCGCTCAGCGTGCCCAACCTCCTCGGGCTCGCCGCGGGCCACGGGGGCGCCGACCCCGCCGTGCGGGCGGTCGCCCGCACCGTCCTGCTCGCGACCACCGTCGCCGCGACGGCGGCCGTCGCGGTGCGGCGCGCGTGGGCGCTGCCGGCGATCGCCGTCGTCCTGGTCGCCGCCCTGCTGACCCTGCCGTGGGTGATGCCGTGGTACCTGGTCTGGGCGTTGCCGTTCCTGGCCCTCGCACGGCCTCGGCTGGTGGCGCCGCTGGTGGTGGTCGCGAGCTGCTGGCTGGTCGTCGGGAGCCTGCCGTCGCTGCCCGGGATCCTCCATCACTTCGGCTACTTCCCGACGCGCCTGCACACCGGGCTGGTCAACCACCGCGAGTTCGTGCGGCTGGTGCGATGAGCACGCACGCCCGACCCGCGCCGGTCGTCATCGCGCCGCGCGAGCCCCTGCGGCTGCTGCGGTTCTGCGTCGTCGGCCTCGCGAACTCTGCCGTGACCCTCGCCGCGTTCACCGTCCTCACCGCGCTCGGCTGTTCCGCGACGGCGGCCGCCGCGCTCGCGTTCGGCGCCGGGGCCGTCAACAGCTTTCTCTGCAACAGAAGCTGGACGTTCCGGGACCTGACCACGACCGCCCGGGCATGGTGGAGATTTGCCGTGATCCAGGGCATCGGCGCGGTGGCGAGCGCCGCCGGCGTCGGCGCGCTCACGGCGCGCGACTGGCCCCACCTGGCCGCCGAATGCGCGATCCTCCCCTGCGTGACCGTCACGCTGTACTGCCTGTCACGGCTGTTCGTCTTCCGCGCACCGGCGTCGTAGTTGCGCGCCGTCTTGCTCACGGCGGTCGTCGCGGCCGCGGTCGGCCTCGCCGTGCTCGCGGCCGGCGGCAGCTCGGCCACCGGGACGCGCTCGGTGGCGTCCTCGGCATCCCCTGCCTGCGTGCCCCTGGCGCCCGGCGGCCACCGGCTGGCGCCGATCGACGGCCGCATCCCGGTCGTCGTCCACGTCGGCAAGACCGCGAAGGCCGGCGCGCCGCTGGTCCTCGCCCTGCCGGGCGCGGGCCAGACGGCCCGCGACTTCGCCGACTACACCGGGTACTCGCGGCTGGCCGACCGCGACGGCTTCTCGGTGGCCTACCCCACCGCCACCGGGACGCGACCGTTCTGGAACATGTCGGGCGCGGTCGCCGGCAAGCCCGACGACGTCGCCTACCTGCGGCGCGTCATCGCCGCCGCGCTGGCCGCGACCTGCGCCGATCCCCACCGTGTCGGGGTGACCGGCGTGTCCAACGGCGGCGGGATGAGCGCCCGGCTGGCGTGCGACGCCGCCGACCTGGTCGCTGCGGCGGCGCTCGTCGCCGGCGGCTACGGCTCGCTGCCCGCCTGCCACCCGTCCCGGCCCGTGCCGATCCTGGAGGTTCACGGCGAGATCGACCACGTCGTGCCCTACCGCGGCAAGGGCCCGTCGGCGTCCGGCGCGGTGCCGGCGTTCCTGGCGCAGTGGCGGCGGCTGGACCGCTGCACCGGCGCGGCGCGGCGCTCGTCGCCCAGGGCCGGCGTCGTGCAGCTGCGATGGGCCACCTGCACCGGCGGCGCGGTCGTCCAACACGTGCGGATCAGCGATGCCGACCACGGCTGGCCGGGCGAGGACGACCTGACCTCCTCCAGCGAGTTCGCCTCGACGCCCCGCACGTGGGCGTTCTTGTCGTCCTTCCGGCGCCCCTGAAGCACTCGGCGCCCAGGTGTGGCGCCACATGATGTTGCAATGACATCACGATGATGTCATGATGGCGCTATGGACCTTGCACCCTACGTCGAGTCGCTCCACCGCCAGCTGATCGTCGCCGCCGAGGCCGGGGGCGAGGAGGCGCGGGTGCTGGCCGAGCGGCTGACCGCTCCACTGGACGCGGCCGCGCGGCTGATGCTGCTCGACGCGCTCTCGGCGGCGGCCGGCGAGATCACGTCCGAGCTGGCCCCGGGCTCGGTCGACGTGCGCCTGCGCGGCGGCGAGCCCGAGCTCGTCGTCGTCCCGCCGCCGGCCGAGGAGTCGGCGAGCACGTCGGCGCACGCCTCCCCGGTGGTCGCCGACGACGACGGCGCGCAGGCCCGCATCAGCCTCCGACTCCCCGACTCCCTGAAGTCCCGCGTCGACGACGCCGCGGCGTCCGCCGGCCTGTCGGTCAACACGTGGCTCGTCCGCGCGCTGGCCGCGGCCGTCGTCGAGCCCGACAGCAGCGCACCGTCCGGCGGTCCCACCCGCAGCGGCGGCGAGAAGTTCTCCGGCTGGGTCGTCTGACCCCGTCGGCCCCTCTGACCCCTCTCCCCAAGAAGGACACCATCATGCCCACGTTCCCCACGCCCCAGCCGATCCACGTCGACCTCGACCTCGCCGCCGGCGACGCCCGCCTCACCGCGACCGAGCGCGATGACACGGTCGTCGTGGTCAAGCCACGCGACGCGACGCGCGAGGCCGACGTGCGCGCCGCCGACAAGGCGCGGGTCGAGCTCGCCGGCGGCCGGCTGCTCGTCAAGACCCAGCGCCAGGGCCTGGGCTGGTCGCGCACCGGCGCCGTCGAGGTGACGATCGCGCTGCCGACCGGCTCACGCGTCGACGGCAAGACCGGCGTCGGCGAGCTGCGCAGCGAAGGGTCGCTGGGTGAGTGCACGTTCAAGAGCGGCGCGGGCGCGATCCGCCTCGGCCGGACCGGGCCGCTGAAGGTCGTCAGCGGCGCCGGCGACATCAGCGTCGACGCCGCCGACGGCACCGCGCTCGTCGTCACCGGCTCGGGCGCGGTGGCGCTCGGCGCGGTCGACAGCGACATCATCATCAAGAACGGCAACGGCGCCACGACGATCGGCAGTGCCGGCGGTGACGTGCGCGTCGCCGCGTCCAACGGCGACATCGTCATCAAGCGCGCCGGCGGCGGGCTCGTCGCCAAGACCGCCAACGGCAGCGTGCGCATCGGCGCGGTCCGACAAGGCGACGTCGAGTTGCGCACCGCGTTCGGCAGCATCGAGATCGGGATCGCCGAGGGCACCGCCGCACGCCTCGACGTCCGCACCAGCTATGGCTCGGTGCGCCGGCAGCTCGAGGCCGCCGGCGCACCGCCGGCCGCAGCGCAGACCGTCACCGTCAAGGCCCGCACCAGCCACGGCGACATCACGATCCGCCGTGCGGCCGCGGCCGCATAGTGGCGTCAGGCGTGCACGAGCTCGAGGACGTCTGACTCCGCGCGGTTGACGAGCACCGCTCCGGTGAACGCCCCGACACGTTCCATCTGGAAGTCGGCCAAGTGCTCGTTGATGAACTCGGCCGCGAGCTCGTTGGACCGCATCGACGCCGCACGGTCGGTGAAGACCGTCGTGGTGAACAGATCGCCCGAGCCGCAGTCGATCAGCTCATAGGCGATGAAGCCGTCCATCTGCGTGAGCTGGTCGGCGAAGTGCTCGTCGGCCAGGTGCGCGATGTCGCGGGCGTCGTCGGGGTTGCAGCGGTACTGGCGGATGGTGGTGAACACCACTCCTCCTTCTGTGCGTGGATGACCATGGACATCCGGCACTGCCGGGGCACGTGCGTCAAGGGCCTCCTTCCGACGATCTCAGCCGATGGTACGCCGGGTCCTCGAGCCGTGCCGAGAATCGTTACCGACGACGTCGCTCACCGAACCCACTTCGATCAGGGCTAGTAACTGTGCACGGCTGCACAGTCTTTTGCATAGACATGCGGCTGAGCCCTTGACCTTTGCGGAGACGCAGGCGTACGGTTGACGTTCGGGGACAGGCCAGCCGTCGAGCCGCACGCAGACCGCCGACGGGCCGCCTCCACTGGCGGGCCGGCATGCCAAGTCATGCGGGCTCGAATCGACGGCTCCTCGCGGGCCAATCGCGGGAGCAGAAGGAGCCATGCTCATGGTGCCTTATTTCCGTCCACGCGCGACCACCGCACTGCTTGCCGTTGCGCTGGTTCTTTTGGTCGCGCCGGGGTCGACGGCGTCAGCTGACACAACGACCGCCCCGCCGCCGTGTCCGGACGCCGTCATTCCCGGGGTCCCGATACTTCCCAACGCCGTCGGATGTTGGAACGCCATCGGCGTCCAGGCCGTTCGAGCCGGCGTCCCCTACCAGCCACAAGGATTCCTCTACCTCGGATACGTCCAGGCGGCGGTCTATGACGCTGTGGCCAAGCTCGAGGGCCGCTTCGAGCCGTACTCGGCATTCGACCTGCCGCCGGCGGTCGACGCCGGCGCCGCGTCGCCGGAGGCCGCCACGGCCGCAGCGGCATTCACCATCCTGACGTCCACCTTCTTGGGGCTGCCGGCCGCGGCGCAAGCGGACCTACCGGGCAAGTACGCCAACTACATCGCAGCGCTGGGCGGGACGGCCAATCGCCGTGTCGCGAACGGCCTCGCCGTCGGGCAGGCGGCCGCGGAGAGCCTGATCGCCGACCGCGCGGGAGATCGCGACGAGACGATCACCTTCACGCCCGGCCCGCTCACCGCCGGCGCGTGGACATTCGCCCCGGTCCCATCGCTGCAGACGGCCCAGACCCCATGGCTCGCCGTCATGCGACCCCTCATGCTCCAAAGCCCCTCACAGTTCCGGTCGGGTCCGCCGCCCGATCTCTCTCGCCGGCAGTGGGCCCGCGAGTTCAACGAGGTCAAGGCCTACGGCTCCGCCACGAGCACCGTGCGCACCCCCGAGCAAACCGCCGTCGTGCTGTTCTGGAACGCCAACGCGGTCAACCAGTCCAACCAGGCCTTCCACGACGTCGCCGAGGCACACGACATGGACCTCGTCGACTCCGCGCGGCTGCTCGCCATGGGCGACATGGTGGACGGCGACACCGCCATCGCCTGTTGGGACTCCAAGTACACCTATCTGTTCTGGCGCCCGGTGATGGCGATCCGCAACGCCGACCTCGACCACAACCCGGCCACCAAGGCCGACGCCGGCTGGACGCCGTTGTTGCTCACCCCGAACCACCCGGAGTGGCCGTCGGCGCACACCTGCATCACGGGCGCCGAAGCGACGATGTACTCGCGTCTGCTGCACACGAGGACCATCAACGTCACGATCCACGGTTCGTCAGACGGCACACCGAACAACTGGGCGGCCACCCAGACATTCGATCGCAGCCGTGACCTGCAGCGCCAGATTGTCAATGCCCGCGTTTGGGCCGGCCTGCACTATCGGGGATCGGACCTGGCCGGCCTCGAGCTCGGACGCCACGTCGCCCGGTGGACGTTGCAGCGGTTCTTCCGCCCCTCCCGTGGCGACGACCAGGCGGCGACGACCGATGAGGAGGACGCCATGGAGGAGGACGAAGCAGGCGACGGGATTCCGTAAGGCGTGACCGCCGGGCCGGCCCGGGCAGGGCTTCCGCAGACGGTTGCGTGGGGCGTATCATCGACCCGAGGCCTTTCCCATGACCGCTTTCGGCATCGTCCTGCTGCTCTCGGGCGTAGCGCTCGTGGTAGCTGAGGCGCACGTGCCCAGCGGCGCGCTTGGTACGGCCGGTGCAATCGTCCTCGTCGCGGCGGTGGCGGTGCTGGCGACCGCGGTCGGTGCCAACGCGATGATCGCCGTGCCGGTCGGGGCCGGACTGCTCCTGGCTGCGGGCGCGTGGGGGCTGCTGGCGACCCGGAGCGTCGCGACAGCACGACGCGCCCGCGTGCGCTCAGGACCAGAGGCGCTGTCGGGACGCGTCGGTGTCGTGCGGGCATGGAGCGAGCCCGATGGGCAGGTCTACGTCGACGGCGAGCTGTGGCGCGCGCGCCACAGCTGGGGTCCCGGCGAGGGGAGCGACCTGCGCGAGGGAGACGCCGTCGTCGTCGAACGACTCGCGGGCCTCACGCTGTGTGTGCGCCGCGCCGAGGAATGGGAGCTGATCGCATGATCCTCGCAGCCATCATCTTGGTCGTCTGCCTGCTCGTCGCGGCGCTGGCGGTCATCTCCGCCTCGGTGCGGGTGCTGCGCGAGTACGAGCGCGGCGTCGTCTTCCGCCTCGGCCGGGTCACCGAGCATCGCGGCCCGGGCCTCGTCTTCCTGATGCCGGCGCTCGACCGCATGGTGCGGGTGAGCCTGCGCACCGTCACGCTCAAGATCCCGGTGCAGGAGGTCATCACCCGCGACAACGTCCCCGCCCGCGTGACCGCCGTCGCCTACTACCGGATCGTGGATCCGACCCGCTCGGTGATCGAGATCGAGAACGTTGTGGCGGCGACCTCCCAGATCGCGCAGACGACCCTGCGCTCGGTGCTGGGCAAGGCCGACCTCGACGCGCTGCTGGCCGAGCGCGAGCGGCTCAACGAGCATCTGCAGCAGATCATCGACGACCAGACCGAGCCGTGGGGCGTCAAGGTCACGACCGTCGAGATCAAGGACGTCGAGATCCCGGAGCGCATGCAGCACGCGATGGCGCGCCAGGCCGAGGCCGAGCGCGAACGACGGGCGAAGGTCATCGGCGCCGAGGCGGAGTTCCAGGCCGCCGCCCGCCTCAACGACGCCGCGGACGTGATCAGCCGCAACCCGGTGACGCTGCAGCTGCGCTACCTGCAGGCCCTCGTGGAGGTCAGCGGGCAGCAGGGGTCGACCATCGTGTTCCCGCTGCCGGTTGACGTGATCAGGCCACTGCTGAACTCAGCCGAGTCGCGCCCTGCACCTCTTGACAGCGAGCGCCGCGTGCTGCTGGACCAAGCGCTCGCGGCAGCACGCGCGGCCCTCGAGAAGGCGACGTCACCCGACGCAACCAAAACACTGACCACGGAGCACCATGTACCGCAGAGCAATGGCGGCAGCTAGGGTCTGTTGATGGGAATCTACGGCGAGCGGGTCCTCCCACGGATCATCAACGCCGCATGCGGGATGAAAACCAACGACCCGCTTCGGCGCCGCGTCTGTGCCGGCCTCGAAGGAGAGGTCGTCGAACTCGGCTTCGGCTCGGGACTCAACGTCCCGTTCTACCCGGAGACCGTCAGCCGGGTCGCCGCCGTCGAGCCGGCCGACGTCGGATGGAACCTCGCCGCCGAGCGCGTCAAGGCGTCAAGCGTCGCGGTCCAGCGCGCGGGCCTCGACGGGCAGTCGCTGCCCTTCGCGGACAACAGCTTCGACGCCGCCGTGTCGACGTGGACGCTGTGCACGATCCCCGATGTCGGCGCCGCGCTGCGGGAGGTGCGACGCGTCCTCAGGCCCGGCGCGACCTTGCACTTCGTCGAGCACGGCTTGGCCCCTGACCCGGGCGTCCGGCGCTGGCAGCACCGACTCGAGCCGCTGCAGAAGCGGCTCTTCGGCGGCTGCCATCTCACGCGGCCGATCGTCGACCTGCTGACGAGCGCGGGCTTCACGATCACCGAGCTCGACGTCTTCTACGAGGACGGCGCGCCCAAGTTCGTGGCCGCCGAATCGCTCGGCGTCGCGGTGTCCCCATAGCGCGCGTGGCCTCGCCCCACGGAGATCTGCAGATCACACCACGTGGGCGACGCAATACGAACTACGGTTGCGAGACGATGGCCGCAGCGAGAGGAAGTCGATGACCGAGACCTGGAAGAACTGGGCGGGCGATCAGCACTGCGCGCCGGCACAGATCGCGCGACCGGCCGGCGAGGACGAGCTGGCGCAGCTCGTCGCGCAGGCCGCAGCCCGCGGCCTGCCCGTTCGCGCCGTGGGCAGCGGGCACTCGTTCACCGACATCGCCTGCACCGACGGGCTCCTGGTCGACACGACCGGGATGCAGCGGGTGATCGACGCCGATCCGGAGTCCGGCCTGGTGACCGTCCAGGCGGGCATCACGCTGCACGCCCTGGGGCTGGAGAACGCGCGCCACGGGCTGGCGCTGGAGAACCAGGGCGACATCGACGCGCAGTCGCTCGCCGGCGCGCTGGCCACGGCGACCCACGGGACCGGCGCGCGCTTCGGCAACCTCTCCACGCGGGTCGTCGCCATGCGCCTGGTGACCGCCTCGGGCGACGTCGTCGAGGTGACCGAGGAGTCCGACGCCGAGACCTGGCGCGCCGCACGCGTGTCGCTCGGCGCGCTGGGGATCGCGTCACAGGTGACGATCGCGTGCCTGCCCCTGTACACGCTGCACCGCCACGACCAGCCGCTGCCGTTGGACGGCGTGCTCGATCGCCTCGACGAGTACGTCGACGGCAACGATCACTTCGAGTTCTTCCTCTGGCCTTACACGCGTACGGCGTTGACGCGGTCGACGGTGCGCAGCGACGCCCCGCCCAAGCCGAGGGCGCAGTGGAAGCGCACGCTCCAGGAGCAGGTGATCGAGAACCAGGTGCTCAAGCTGAGCTGCGGGACCGGTCGGCGCTTCAACCGACTGGTGCCCCGCCTGAACCAGATGATGGCCGGGGCGATGTCCGAGGCCCGCGTCCAGGACCACGCCTACAAGGTCTATGCGACCCAGCGCGACGTGCGCTTCACCGAGACCGAGTACGCCATCCCGCGCGCGCACGCACGCGAGGCGCTGGAGCGCGCGCTGGCGCTGGTCGAGCGCCGCAAGCTGCCGATCCTGTTCCCCTTCGAGGTCCGATTCGCGGCGGCCGACGACGCCTTCCTGTCGACCGCCCACGATCGCGAAACGTGTTACATCGCCGCCCATCAGTACACCGGCATGGAGTTCGAGTCGTTCTTCCGCGGCTTCGAGGAGATCATGGACTCCTACGGCGGACGTCCGCACTGGGGCAAGCGCCATTACCAGTCGGCTGCGACGCTGCGAGATCGTTACCCGGAGTGGGACCGCTTCCAGGCCGTGCGCGCGCGCCTGGACCCCGACGGCGTGTTCGCCAACGACTACACCCGCCGCGTCCTCGGCCCGGTGGGCGCGCCGGTGCGCCGCTGATGCTCTCGCCCGCCGAGCGGCTGCAGCGCTACGAGACGGCGTTCGCCGACCTCGACGCGCCGTTCGCGTTCGTCGACCTCGACGCGCTGTGGTCCAACTCGGCAGACATGCTGGTGCGCAGCGCGGGAAAGCCTATCCGCGTCGCGTCCAAGTCGGTGCGCTGCCGGGCGCTGATGCGCACGATCCTCGACCGCGACACCGGCTACCAGGGCCTGCTGACGTTCACGCTGCCCGAGACGCTGTGGCTGGCGCGCGAGGGCTTCACCGACCTCGTCGTCGCCTACCCCACCAGCGACCGTGCCGCCCTGCGCGAGCTCGCCGCGCTCACCGCGGAGCGCCCGGACGGTGCGCCCGTGGTGATGGTCGACTCGGTCGAGCACCTCGACCTCATCGCCTCGGCGGTCGGCGACGTCGCCGCGCCGATCCGCGTCTGCCTGGACTTCGACGCGTCGTTCTGGACGGCGGGCTCGCGCGTCAAGATCGGCGCCAAGCGCTCACCGATTCGCACCCCCGAGCAGGCGCGGGCATTGGCCGAGGCGATCGTGGCCCGCCCCGGCTTCACGCTCGCCGGGATGATGTCCTACGAGGGCCACATCGCCGGACAGGGCGACAAGATCGCTGGCGCGCGCGCGAAGAGCCTGGTGATCGCGCAGATGCAACGGGCGTCCTACGCCGAGTTGCGCGAGCGCCGTGCCGCGGCCGTCGCCGCCGTGTTGCAGGTCGCGCCGTTGACGTTCGTCAACGCCGGCGGCACCGGCGACCTCGAACGCGTCGCGACCGAGCCGGCGATGACCGAGGCGACCGCCGGGTCGGGGTTCTACGCACCGACGTTGTTCGACAACTACTCGGCCTTCCGCCTCCAGCCGGCCGCGATGTTCGCCCTGCCGGTCTCACGGCGCCCCGGACCCGGCATCGTCACGGCGCTCGGCGGCGGCTACCTGGCTTCGGGCGTCGGCGCCAAGGACCGAATGCCCACCCCCTATCTCCCGCAAGGGCTCAAGCTCGACCCGCTGGAGGGCACGGGCGAGGTCCAGACCCCGCTGCGCGGAAAGGCCGCCGATGGCCTGCGCATCGGCGACAGCGTCTACTTCCGCCACACCAAGGCGGGTGAGCTCTGCGAGCACTTCAACAGCCTCTACCTGCTGCAGGGTGACGCGATCGTCGACGAGGTCCCGACCTACCGCGGCGAGGGCCAGTGCTTCTTGTGAGCACCGCGCCTTCTTGGTGGAGTTGACACATCTCGCGTCCTGTGTAATCTGCGTCGTCGCTGTCGTTTGACGCCCTGTCAAGCTCCCGAAGGGACCCGTGTCCGACCTCGCTCACGCCCACGACCACGATGCCGTCGAGATCAACCCGGCGACGTGGACCGACCCCAAGCGCTACGCCTGGCTGCTGGGGCTGCTCGTCCCGCTGCTGCCGTTCATGGCCTGGGGCCTCGTCGAGCTGACCGGCCTGGGCGTCTTCTGGTTCTGGGGTCCGCTCTTCATCTTCGGCGTGATGCCGTTCCTCGACACGATCATCGGCAAGGACTCCTCCAACCCGCCCGACTCGGTGGTCAAGTACCTGGAGCAGGACCGCTACTACCGCTGGTGCACCTACGCCTTCATCCCGCTGCAGTTCGTCGCGCTGGTCGGCGGCGCCGCGCTGCTGGCCGGCGACGACCTCGGCCTCCTCGAGAAGCTCGGGCTCGCGCTCACGCTGGGCTGCGTCAACGGCATCGGGATCAACACCGCGCACGAGCTCGGCCACAAGCGCGCGAGCCTGGAGCGGTGGCTGAGCAAGGTCGCGCTGGCGCCGACGGGCTACGGCCACTTCTACATCGAGCACAACCGCGGCCACCACGTGCGGGTCGCCACGCCCGAGGATCCCGCAAGCTCGCGGATGGGCGAGAGCTTCTACCGCTTCTGGCCGCGCACGGTGGCCGGGAGCCTGCGCTCCAGCTGGGAGTTGGAGGCCGAGCGCCTGGAGCGCGACGGCATCCGCTGGCTGTCGCCGCGCAACGACATCCTCAACGCCTGGGCGATGACCGTCATCCTCTTCGCCGCGCTGATGCTCGTCTTCGGCGTCGGCCTGTTGCCGTGGCTCGTGATCCAGGCGGTCGTCGGGTTCTCGCTGCTGGAGGTGGTCAACTACCTGGAGCACTACGGGCTGCTGCGCGAGAAGCGCGACGACGGGACCGACCGCTACGAGCGCACCCAGCCGTGGCACAGTTGGAACTCCGACAACGTGTCGTCCAACGTGCTGCTCTACCACCTGCAGCGCCACTCCGACCACCACGCCAACCCCACGCGCCGCTTCCAGGCGCTGCGCCACTTCGACGAGGCGCCGGAGTTGCCCTCGGGCTACGCGACGATGATCCTGCTCGCGGTGATCCCACCGCTGTGGCGCCGCGCCATGGACCCCCGTGTCGTGGCCCACTACGGCGGCGACGTGGCACGCGCCAACCTGGACGCGCGCAAGCGCGACCGGCTGTTGCGCCGCTACCGCGCCACCACGGCGTGACGGCGGCCGAAGGCGAGGTCATCACGCCGAGCACCGACGACCGACTGCTCGACGCGACCGGCGTCGAGCTCGCGCGTGTCGGCTGGCCGGAGGTCACGATGGCCGCGGTGGCGCGCACCGCCGGCGTGAGCCGTCAGACGCTGTACAAGCGCTTCGGCAGCCGCGGCGAGCTGGCCCAGGCCTACGTCCTGCGCGAGGCCGCCCGGCTCGTCGCGCGCGTGGAGACGGCGGTCACCACCAACGTCGAGGACCCGCACCGCGCGCTCTCGGCAGCCTTCGACGTCTTCCTCTCCGCGGCCGCCGACAACCCGCTGGTCCACGCGATCACCACCGACCCGGGCGCCGACGAGCTGCTCGAACTCGTCACCACCCGCGGCGGCCCGGTCGTCGCGGCGGCCACGGACCGCCTGTCGGCGGTGATGCAGACGAGCTGGCCACATCTCGCCGCCACCGACGCCGATCTCATGTCCGAGGTCGTCGTGCGCCTCGCGATCAGCACCGCCGCGCTCCCCGACGGCCGCGTCGGGCTCACCGGCGCGTCGCTGGCGGAGGTCCTGGGTCCCTTCGTCGACCACGCGCTGGGGCGAGAGCCCTGACGTAACGCAGCATCCGCGGTCGCTCTCGCAGCTCGGCGTGGGGCGTGGCTGGATGGTCGGCGCTCCGTGACATCGCCACCACGCTCTCGTGGTCCGGGGCGTGGATGGAGGTTGGTGGGCGTGGTTGGGGTTCTGTTTGCGTGGGCACCAGACGGGCGTTCGCGCGGATGTCGACATCACGGATCACCGCCCTCCCCACGCGTTCGCGCCGCCAACGCGCGTTGCGCGTGTCGTCACGGTGATCCAGGTCACCTTGAGCACAATTGACGTGCTCGAACCGACCCGGACCCAGCGCCGGAGGTCCGGGCCGGTTCGACGTCCATGCGACGCTCAAACCGACCCGGATCACAGCCTGCCGAGCGTCGAGGTCGTCTGGTGTCCCACAGAGGGACACCAGACGGCCCGGACCTCCTCCAACCGTCCCTCCACGCACAACGCGAATCGCCGGCCCCGGCGCCCACGGACGACAAGCCAACGCAGCGAGCAGCCGACCCCGCTCACTCCCCTCGGTGAGCACAGACCACGCCGGCACCCAGACCAACGTCTGCACGGAACGCCCAAGCAGACGCGCCACCCAGACGCTCGCAACAGACCAGGTCCGCCCCGAGACCAGCGCCCCACGACGGCAGTCTCGGGCGGTCCGCTACCCGTCCCGGACGGACGCTCCCGAGTTGTTGGTGTGGTCGATCCGTAACGAGAGTGCAACGACTCTGCGTAATCGACCAATTCCGCCGCCCCACCCGCTAAGGTCCACGCCTCACAACCAAATCAAGTGCCCCCGCGACCGCACCAACGGCCCGGGGGCGTGACCCAAGGAGCGTCAATCTCCATGAGTGCCCATGAGGGTAGCTACGGCTGCCGTATCACCGTCAGCACGTCAGACGCCGACGTGCTCCGGCAAGAGGCCAAGAAGGTCTTGATGTTCAACCACGAGGAGTTCGAGGACTTCCTCGACTATGTCCCGGTCAAGCAACTCGCGCTGGCCGACATCTTCCGCGATGCAACAGCGGTCATCGATGCCGTCGGCTGGGACGCTCGCCTCAACCCACCACGCGAGACCTTCAAGGTCCCGCTGACCCGCGGCCACGTCGAGCAGCTCCACAAGCAGCGTGCCGACCTGCTCGACCACAACCTTGATCTCATCAGCGACATCGGCGCCGACCGCGAGTTCAACGCCATCATCACGTCCGAGATCCACGCCAACCGCCGCAGCGTCGAAGCGCTCAACCGCGTCTTCGACGCCTACACCAACACGATCACGCCATAGGCCGTGCGGGGTGTGCCTGCTGGGCGCGGTGTGCTCGCGCCCCAGAGGCCCACCCGCTCACGAGGTGCCGGCGACGTCCCGGGCGGGCCCGTTCGGCGTGATGTCATCGCGCCAGACAGGCCCACCCCGCACCGGGCCGGGCTCTCCGCCTCGCAAGGCGCAGCGTCCGCGACCACTCGCACCCTCGACGTGAGAGGCTTCGCGCCATGATGAGCGCGACGACGTCCACGACCTCCCGGCTGTTGAACCCGAGCACCTACGACCCGGTGGAGTTCGACCCGGCCACGCGCCGTCTGTTCCGCGCCACGATCGACTGGTTCGAGGCCAAGGGCAAGGCGGCGCTGACCGCTGAGGTGCGCACCGACGTCTGGTACGCCGACTTCATCGAGTTCCTCGCCCGCGAGCGTGCGTTCGCGACGCTCCTCACCCCGGAGCGCGACGGTGGCGGGGACCCCGACAAGCGCTGGGACACCGCGCGCAACGCGGCGTTCAACGAGATTCTCGGGTTCTACGGGTTGTCGTACTGGTACGCCTGGCAGGTCACGATCCTCGGGCTCGGCCCGATCTGGCAGAGCGGCAACGACGCCGCGCGGCAGCGGGCCGCGGCACTGCTCGACGAGGGCGCGGTGTTCGCCTTCGGCCTCTCCGAGCGCGACCACGGGGCCGACATCTACTCCACCGACATGGTGCTTGAGCCACAGGCCGACGGCGGCTTCGTCGCCAACGGCGGCAAGTACTACATCGGCAACGGCAACGTGGCCGGGATGGTGTCGGTCTTCGGTCGCCGCTCCGACATCGAGGGCCCGGAGGGTTATGTCTTCTTCGCGGCCGACAGCAGCCATCCCGCCTACAAGCTGCGCTCCAATGTCGTGCACGGCCAGCTCTATGTGAGCGCGTTCGACCTGGAGGACTACCCCGTCTCCCCCGACGATGTCCTGCATACCGGCGTGGCCGCGTTCGAGGCGGCGCTCAACACCATCAACGTGGGCAAGTTCAACCTGGGGTTCTGCTCGCTGGGCATGGCCGAGCACTGCTTCTACGAGACGGTCACCCAGGCCGAGGGCCGCGTCCTGTTCGGCAAGCGCGTGACCGAGTTCGGTCAGGTGCGCCGCATCCTCACCGAGGCCTACGTGCGGCTGCTGGCAGGCAAGCTCTACGCGGCGCGCGCGGTGGACTACGTGCGCAGCGCCGACCGCGAGGACCGGCGCTACCTGCTGTTCACGCCGATCACCAAGATGCAGGTCACGACCGAGGGTGAGCGGATCGTGCGGCTGCTGGCCGAGGTGATCTCGGCCAAGGGCTTCGAGCGCGACAGCTTCTTCGAGAGCGCGAAGAACATCATCGACGGGCTCCCGAAGCTCGAGGGGACCGTCCACGTCAACCGCGCGCTGACGCTGAAGTTCCTGCCCGGCTACCTGTTCGGAACGGCACCGCTCGACGCGCCCCAGCAGCGCCGCGACCCGTCCGACGACGCGTTCCTCTTCGACCAGGGACCCACGCGCGGTCTGAGCAAGATCACCTTCCCCGACTGGCGGCCGATCTTCGACACCTTCTCCGCCGTGCCGAACGTCGCGCGCTTCCGCGAGCAGGCCGACGCGCTGGTGTCCATGATCGGCGACGCCGCGCTCACGCCCGAGCAGATGACCAACGACCTCGACTTCCAGCAGTCGATGGCACAGCTGTTCACGCTCATCCCCTACGCCCAGCTGATCCTCGAGCAGGCACACCTCGACGACACGCCGCAAGACGTCGTCGACACGATCTTCGAGACGCTCGTGCGCGACTTCTCGGCGACCGCCGTGGAGCTCCACGGCAAGGCGTCCTCGACCGCCGACCAGCAGGCGTGGGCGATCACGAGCATCCGCAAGCCCGTCGTCGACGAGGCCCGCAGCGCCCGCATCTACGACGAGGTCCGCGCGCTCGCCGGCACGTACGTGATGCCCAGCTGAGCGCACAAAGAGCCCGCACCATCGGTCAGCGGTCCGATCGCCTGCAGCCGATCTGACTGAGATACAGGTTCGCCGGGTCAGGGGCGTCCGCGTCGCCGTGCGCGCGAGGCGACAGCGCGACCTGCACCTCGAGGGGAGCGCGGTGAGTCCGGATGTACAGCCGGACGGTGACCTGCTGACCGACCTTGACCTTCCCGGGCGGGACCGTCGCCCGCCGCAGGATGTCCATCGACGCGGAGTAACACGGCTTCGGGTCCCACGTGAAGCTCGTCGTGGCCACCCCGAAGCCGCTGAAGGTGCCGTTGACCGTGGCGCGGGCGTTGGCGTACTCGACGCCTTCCGAGCCTCCTTCTTCGTCTGGGAGTGGCTTGTTCGTGCGGAAGAACAGCGTGAACTCGTCCGGATCGCGCTTGACGACCAGCGGCGGAGCGGCGAAGCGGTAGCCGTAGCGTTGCGGCGAGTGGAACGAGATCCGCGGCGTGGGCTCCGGAACGCTCGTCGTGCCGACAGTGGTCTCGGTCGTCGTCGTGGTCGGCGTCGGGGCATCGGTCTCACCGCACCCGACACCGCCGAGCAGCACGACGAGCGCGACCAGCGCAGTGCAGCGGGCGCCGCTCACAGCACGTTCAGACCGACGGGATCGCGAGGCCATTCGAGGTACGACAGCACTCTAGAGATCTGAGCATGCACTGGCGACAGCACGACGACGCACCGTGCGAATCGGTGCGTCATGACAGCCGGCTGGGGACACGTCGCCCCTCCGAGCACGGGCAGGAGATACTCACGGGCCAGCGGTGATGCGCAGTGATCCACCTCCCGAATCGATGCCTCGGTGCGTCACAGCTCCCTGCGCGTGATGGCGATAGGAGGCGTCGCCGCGATCGTCCTCCTGGCGGTCGCCGGCGTCTTGCTGCTACGCGGCGATGACGAGAGCGCGCCCGCGCGCAAGGTCGCGGCGGCGCCACGACCGGGCTGCGCCGGTCCCGCGCCCGGGTCCTACCAGCTGCCGGTTGCCGCCGACCACCCGCCGGTGCTCCTGCACGTCCCGCCGGGAACACCGCGGGCGCGCCGCCCGGTGGTCGTGATGCTCCCGGGCGCCGGACAGCCCGGGGCCTACGCCGAGCAGTACACCGGCTACTCCGCCCTGGCCGATCAGCACGGCTTCCTCGTCGCCTACCCGACCGCCGCCGGGGCGAGCGCGTTCTGGAACGTCTCGGGCGAGCAGCCCGGCAAGCCCGACGACGTGGCCTACCTGCGCAACGTGATCACGGTGCTGACCGGCAAGGACGTGTGCGGGGATCCCAAGCGGGTCGGCCTCACCGGCGGCTCCAACGGCGGCGGCATGACCGCGCACATGGCCTGCGCCGCCGCCGACCTCCTCACCGCCGCGGCGTCGGTCTCGGGCGGCTACTCGGCCTTGCCGCCCTGCCACCCCAGCCGGCGCCTGCCGATCCTCGAGATCCACAGCCTCCACGACCCGATCGTGCCCTACCGCGGCAAGCCACCGGACCGCGCGGGCGCGGTGCACACCTGGCTGCGCGGCTGGCGGCGCCGAGACGGCTGCACCGGCTCGGCACGGCGCTCGCAGCCCGCAGAGGAGGTGCAGGAGGTCCGATGGCCATGCCCGAACGGCGTGACGGTCGTCCACGACCGCGTTCTCGACGCGCAGCACGGCTGGCCCTCGCTCGGCTCGTTCAGCTCGACCGCGCGAACGTGGCGGTTCTTCGCCGACAGCTTCCGACGCAGCGGCGGATGACCGCCCTCACGTCACCGCGCTCGGCTCCAGCTCATAGGCCGACCGGACCGCCGCCGCGCTGACCTTGCCCGTTCGCAGGTCGTCGCGCAGCGCCTCGGGCCGGCGCTGTGTCGGCGAACCGAAGCCGCCGCCCCCGCCCGCGACCACCCGGATGCGCTCGCCCTTCTCGACCTCGACCGCGCACTTGCTGGCCAGCTGCTCGCCGCCGCGCTCGAAGCTTCCCCGCGTCCCGGACCGACCACCCGCACTTCCCGCCGGCGAGCGCAGGTGCCGGTCTGCGTAGCCGAAGAACGTCACGCCGCTCTTCAAAACGCGGAAGACCCGCTCCATCCCCAGACCGCCCCGGTACTCGCCGGCGCCGCCCGAGTCGGGCAGCAGCGCATAGCGCTCGACGCGCAGGTAAGGATGGTCGCGCTCCAGCGCCTCGACCGGCGTGATCCGGCAGTTCGACAGCGGCGTGTCGACCATGTCGGCCCCGTCGTGGTCGGGCGTTCCGCCCCAGCCCCCGCCGATGTCCTCGATGAAGATCGCGTAGGAGCCGTGGTCGGCGTGGCTGAAGCCGACGGTCGTGTTGACGTGAAAGCCCTGGGCGGGCACGGCGTCGGGCCGGGCCTGCTGCAGCGCGGCCAGGACGCTGTCGAAGATCCGGTAGGCCCCGCACATGCGCGCGCGGGTGGCCGCCGGGGGCAGCGGGTTGACGAAGCTGCCTTCGGGCGCCAGCAGCGAGATCGGCCGGAAGCACCCGGCGTTGGCCGGGATCGTGTTGTCGCGGTCGAGCACCATCTTCATCGCGCTCAGCGCAGACGAGACGGTCGACCCATACGGGACGTTGAGGAACTCGGGTACCTGCGGATCGGTCCCCGTGAAGTCGATGACCACATCGGATCCCTGCACCACCAGCGTGACGTGCACGCGGATCGGCGTCTGGTCGAAGACGCCGCCGTCGACGAAGTCCTCGGCCGAGTAGCGACCGTCGGGGAGCGCCTCGATCACCGCGCGCATGCGCCGCTCGGCATAGGCGCAGGCGTCGGCGATGCCTGCCTGGACCGTGGTCAACCCGTACTTGTCGACCAGCGCCTCCAACCGCCGGACGCCGAGATGGTTGGCGGCAAGCTGGGCGCGCAGGTCGCCGAGCCCGATGTGCGGCTGGCGGAAGTTCGCCGTCATCAAGTCATACACGAAGCCGCCCGGGCCGAGGTCGCGCGCCACGTCGATCTTGCAGGACGGGAAGCGCAGCCCCTCCTGGTAGTACTCGGTGGCGTCGTAGGTCATGCCCGCCGAGCCGCCGCCGATGTCGACGTGATGGGCGATCGAGCCCGCATAGGCGACGACCTCGCCGTCGACGAAGACCGGGGTGAACAGGATCAGGTCCTGGAGGTGCTGACCGCCGGCGAAGGGGTCGTTGGTGAGGAAGACCTCACCGGGTTGCGGCGCGCCGTGGCGGGCCAGGCAGGCCTGCAGCGGCACCGACAACGAGCACATCTGCACCGGGATGTGCTGGGCCTGGGCGATGATGTCGCCATCGGCCCCGAGCAGCGCACAGCTGCCGTCACGCGCCTCGCGGATGAGCGTCGAACGCGCCGACTGCACGAGGTTCTCACCCATGTCCCCCGCGATGCTGTCGAACGCAGCGATCAAGATCGTCAGCGTGGCGGGGTCCGTCGTCCCGAGCGGCATTGACACGTACTACTCCTTAGCGTTGGGTGAGTCGGTGCAGGAACGCCCGGAGGCGCTCGCTGCGCGGTGCGTTGAAGATCTCGGCCGGAGGCCCGGCCTCGACGATGCAGCCTTCGTCCATGAAGACCACGCGGTCGGCCACCTCGCGGGCGAAGGCCATCTCGTGGGTGACGATGACCTTGGTCATGCCGTCGTGGGCCAACTGCTTCATGACGAGCAGCACCTCGCCCACCAGCTCGGGGTCGAGCGCCGAGGTCGGCTCGTCGAAGAGCAGCAGTCGTGGGCGCATCGCGACCGCACGCGCGATCGCGACGCGCTGCTGCTGGCCGCCGGAGAGCTTGGCCGGGTAGGCGTCGCCCCGGTCCGCCAGGCCGACGGTGGCCAGGACCTCATGCGCCCGGGCTTGGGCTTCGGCCGCCGGCAGCCCGAGCACCTGGCGCGGCGCCAGCGCGATGTTCTCCAGCGCCGTCATGTGCGGGAACAGGTTGAACTGCTGGAAGACCATGCCCATCTCGCGCCGCGCCGCCCGCACCTGCGGGCCCGGGTCGATGAAGCCCTGCGGGTTCTTGCGCGGCCGTGCGACGAGCCGTTGGCCCTGGAAGCTGATCTCCCCCGCGTCGGGGACCTCCAGGAAGTTCATGCAGCGCAACAGCGTGCTCTTGCCCGAGCCGCTCGGGCCGATCACGCAGACGACCTCACCGGCGTCGACGGTCAGGCTGACCCCGTCGACGGCGGTGCGCTCGCCGAAGGTCCGGCGCACGTCGCGCAGCTCGATCAACGGCGCGCCGGTCATCCGCGTGCCGCCTGACGGCGCTCAAGCCGCTGAAGCAGGCGCGAGATCGGGAAGCTGATCAGGAAGTACATCAAGGCCACCATCAAGTAGATGTCAAAGGACCGGAACGTCTGCGCGACCTCCAGGTTGGCCTGGCGCATCATCTCCATCACGGTGATCGTCGAGGCCAGCGCCGAGTCCTTGATCAGCGAGATGAAGTAGTTGCCGACCGGCGGGATGACGAGCTTGAAGGCCTGGGGCAGCACGATCCTGCGCATGATCTGACGCTCGGACATCCCGAGGCTCTCCCCCGCCTCCCGCTGCCCGCGCGGGACCGCGACGATGCCGCCGCGGAAGACCTCGGCGAGATAGGCGCCGTAGTTCAGGCCGAGCCCGATCACGCCGGCCACGAAGGCCGTGAGCTCAATGCCGTACTGCGGCAGCCCGAAGTAGATGAGGAACAGCTGCACCAGCAGCGGCGTTCCACGGATGATCTCGACGTACCAGTAACAGGCCCAGCGCACCGGCGCGATGCGGCTGAGCTTGCCCATGGCGACCAGCAGGCCGACAACCAGGGCCAGCGCCATCGAGGCGAAGGTCAGGGCGATCGTGACGACCGCGCCGTCGAGCAGCTTGGGAAGGATGTCGAGGTAGAAGTCCACTGGGTCTCCCTACGCGCTCGGAGGCCGGCACCACGCCGGCCCCCGAGCGTCCGGGTCAGGTGGTCGGGAAGAACGGAACTCCGTACTTGGCGAAGATCTCGTCGCGCTTCTTGGACTCGATCAACCGGTCCAGCGCGAGGTTGATGGCCTTGGCCAGGTCGGCGTCGGACTTGCGCACCGCGACGCCCGCGTTGAAGCGCTCGTCGGGGACGTAGCTGCTGACCAGCTCGGCCTTCAGGCTCGGCTGCTTCTTGAGCACCCACGCCGAGGACGGCGCTTCCAGATAGCCCGCGTCGATGCGGCCGTTGCCGATCTCCAGCAGGATCTGGTTCTGGTCGTCATAGGCCTTGACATCCTTGGCGCCGACCTTCTTGACCGCGTCGACGGTGACCGAGCCGCTCAGGACCCCGACCTTCTTACCGGCCAGGTCGCTCAGCGTCGAGATCCCCTCGGGGTTGCCCTTGCGGACCACGATCGTCTCGCCGGAGGCGTAGTAGGGCTTGGAGAACAGCACCTCCTTCTCACGCTCGGGCGTGATGAAGAGGCCGTCGAAGACGGCGTCGAAGCGCTTGGAGTTCAGCGCCGGGATCAGGCCCGCCCACGACACGAAGACGGGCTTGGCCTTCACGCACATCTGGGCGGCGACGTACTCGGCCATCTCGATCTCGAAGCCCTTGTTGGAGCTGTCGGAGCTCGAGTACGGCAGCAGGCCGTCGACGGCCCCGACCTTGAACTCGCCGGCGTCCTTGACCCGCTCGAACGAGCCGTCGGTCTTCGGGACGCTGATGCAGTTGCTGTCCGCCTTGGCTGTCGCCGGCTCCTTGTCGCCGGAGCTTCCGCCACAGGCCGCGAGCGTGCCGGTGATCGAGAGCCCGGCCACGAGCAGCGCGAGGGTACGTCTCATCAGGTATCTTCCTCCATTGATGGTTTATCCCGAGCAAAAAGCTCGGGGGCCCCGCCGGTGTGGACGAAGACCACCGTCGATCCCTGCCTCAGGGTTCGTTCGTCCACGAGCTGCGCCAGTCCTGCCAGCGCCTTCCCGCTGTACGTCAAGTCCGCGATCAGGCCCGCCGTTCGAGCCAGCCGTTGCAGCTCGCGCTGCCCTTCGGGCGTGCTGATCGTGTAGCCCGCACCCACGTGACGGTCATCCCAGCGCAGGCTCGGCGGCACCGGGATCGGCCCGGCGCCGACCCGCTCGGCGGTCAGCTCGGCCAGTCGCTGGGCCTCGGCGGCGAGCACGTCGGCCTGCCAGCTTGCGGAGACGCCCCAGACCTGGGCGTCGCAGCCGGCCGCCGCCAGGCCGAGGGCCAGGCCGAGCGCCGTCGAGCCGGTGCCGGCGCCCACGACGACGGCGTCGGGCGTGGCGCCAGCTTCGGCCAGCTGACCGGCCAGCTCGCGGCCGCCGGCCGCCCAGGCGGCAACACCCTCGGGCTCGGCGCCGCCGAGCGCGAAGGCATGGCCGAGCCGCCCGTCGCCGGCGAGCCGGTCATGCTCCTGGGCCATCGCCGCGCGCAGCGGCGCGTAGTCGGTGGTGTCGAGAAAGTGCACCTCGGCGCCCAACAGCGCGTCGAGCATCACGTTGCCGCGCGCCGGACCGGCCGGCTCGGCGCCGCGCAGGAAGGCCGTCATCTGCTTGCCCGATCGTGCGGCGGCGGCCGCCGTCTCCCGCACCCAGTTGGACTGCACGCCGCCCATCGCCATCCAGACGTCGGCAGCCTGCGCGGCCGGCGTCGCGGCGAGCAGGTCGAGCTTGCGGACCTTGTTGCCGCCGAACGCGCCGCCGGACAGGTCCTCGCGCTTGACCAGCACCTCGACTCCGAGGGCCTCCGACAGCCGCGCCGGGCACTCGATCGGCGTCGGCGCGTGGAGCAGGCCGGCCCGTGGCAGTCCGTCGGCCCAGCCGGTGAGCGCGACGCTCACGCCGCTGCCCCGCCGTCTAGGAAGGCGCGAATGGCCTTCTCATACACGCGCGCGGCAACAAGTACCTCGGACAGCGCCACGCGCTCGTCGGGCCGGCTGATCTGGCTGTGTGAGCCCGGGCCGCAGATCACCGTCGGGATGCCGGCAGCCGCGATGTGCGAGGCGTCGGTGCCGAAGAAGCTCTCGGGCCAATGCGGGCCGACCTCGGGCGCTGCACCGGTCTCGGCCTCCAATGCAGCGGTCACCGCATGCAGCAGCGGGGTGTCGAGGTCGGTGCGAAACGGCCGCTGCTGCACGAATGCCGGCCGCCCGCGGAGAACGACGTCGACCGTGAAGCCCTCACCCGCGGCCGCCTCGGCAGCACGCGCCACGTCGGCGCGGATCGACTCCGGCGTCATCTGCCCGGTGCTGCGAACGTCGGCCCCGAGCCGGCACTCGGCAGCGGTCAAGGACGGCAGGAGGCCACCGGAGATCATGCCGACGTTGAGGATCGGCAGATGCTCGAGGCCACCCTCAGCGTCGGTGAGCACTGATGGCTCCAGCGCGGTGACGATCCGGGCGGCGGCCTCGACGGCGTTCAAGCCGCTCGCCAACTCGAACATGTGAACCTCGCGGCCCCTGACGAGGATCTCCAGCTGGCTGACGCCGTTGTGCTCGGTGAGCACGCGCAGCTCGGTCGGCTCGGCGTTCAGACAGGCGTCGGCGGTCAGCCCGTGCTCAAGCGCATGGACGGTCCCCAGGCCCAGCGCGTCGCACTCCCCGATGACCGCGCTGAGGACGATCCGGCCGTGCCGCGCACCGCCGTCGCGCACCGCAAGCATTGCGGTGGCCAGCGCGGCGACCGGCGCCTTCATGTTGTTGATGCCCGCGCCGTAGATCCAGCCGTCCTCCACCCGAGCGTCGTAGGGCGACGGATGCGCAGGGTCGACGGGCAGCGTGTCGAGATGGCCGTTGAGCAGGAGCACCGGCCCGGGCTCGGGGAACTCGACGGTCGCGAGCACGTTGGAACGCCCCGGCTCGACCTCCTGCAGGACGACGTCGGCGCCGGCGGCCTGCAGCCGCTCGGCCAGCCACGCGCTGATCGCCGCCTCGCTGCCCGACACGCTCGGGATCGCCGCGAGCCCGACCGCCAGCTCGACCAGAAGCGTCTCGTCGACGTGGCTCATCGCGCGGGCGCCTCCTCCAGCAGCGCATGGCCCACGGCCTCGGCGATCGCGACGTTGCTGGTCAGCACCGGCTTGCCCAGCTCGGCGCCAACCTGGCCGACGACGCGGGCCCCGGCCAAGCCGGTGCAGGAGACCACGATGGCCTCGGCGTCGGGATGGTCGGCACGACGGGCCAGTGCGGCGATCTGCTGCTCGTCGAGCGACTGCAGCGTCCAGTCGTCGACCGCTCCGTCGAAGGCGTCGACCGACGTGACGACCTCGTAGCCGGCCTCCCGCAGCCGCGCCAGCAGCAGGTCGCGGACCTCCGGCGGATACGGCGTGGCCACGGCGATGCGCCGCACGTCGCGACGGTCCAGCGCCCCGACGACCGCGCTGGCGGCGGTGACCGGCACGGCCCCGCCCGACCACGTCCGCAGGCGCTCCAGCAGCTCGTCGTGCTCGGCGAGGTCGCCCAGGACGCTGCCGCTGGTACAGCCCCACACGACGACCTGCGGCCGGACCGCGGCCAGCTCGCCGACACAGCGCTGCAAACCATCGACGGCCTCGCGCAGGTTGGCCGTCGTCACCTCGGGCGGATAGGCGACGCGATTGGCATAGACCGCCACGTCGTAGGGCAGCAGCTCGCGCAGCTCGGGCTCCAGCGAGATGTCGGAGTGCAGGACGGCGAGGGCGACCCGTGGGGAGTCGGCGTACATGTCAGTTCCCGTCTCGACGCAGGTGAAGCACCTCGTGCTCGTCGACGGCAGCCGACCAGCCCGAGGGCACGAACGTGGTGGCGGTCTTCTCCTCGACCACCGCGGGGCCGGCCAGCGCCTCGCCAGGGGCGAGGTCGGTCCGGGCGACGAACGTGCATGCCCGGCGCTCACCGTCGACGTGCGCCTCGAGGACCTCACGCTGTGCGGCGCCGGCGGCTGGCGCCTGGCGCACGCGGGTCACCTTCTCGCGCGGGCTGACGAGCGCGACGCGCACGTTGACCAGCTCGACCGGGACGTCGGACTGGCTGAAGCCGTAGCGCCGTTCGTGCAGCTCGTGAAAGCGCGTCCGCAACTCGTTCAATGACGGTTGCTGATCGACCGTGAGCGTCAAGGAGTAGGTCTGCTCCAGGTAGCGCAGGTCGAGGCCGAGCACGACCTTGGCCCCGTCGTCGCCCAGCGCGCCTTCGCCCTGCGCGCGCTCGACGTAGCGGTCCAGGTGGGTGGCCAGCGACGCGTCGCTGAAGTCGTCGAGCAGCGTGAGGTCGCTGAACACGTGGTCGGTGCGCGTGTCGGTGCACAGCAGGCCGACCGCCGAGAAGACGCCCGCGTTGGGCGGGACGATCACATGGCGGATGTCGAGCTCGTCGGCGACGCGGGCGGCGTGCATGGGACCGGCGCCACCGAAGGCGATCACCGCGAAGTCGCGCGGGTCATAGCCCTGGTTGAGCGAGACGCGCCGCACCGACTGGGCCATCGTGTGGTCGGCGATCCGCACCACCGCCTCGGCGGCGCTGCGCAGGTCGATCTTCAGCTCGTCGGCCAGGGCGCCGACGACCGCCCGCGCCGCCTCGTCGTCCAGGACGAACTCGTCCGACAGGCGCTGGCGCGTGCCGAGCAGCCCGAGGGTCACCAGCGCGTCGGTGACCGTCGGCCGGGTGGCGCCGCGCCCGTAGGCCGCAGGGCCGGGCTCGCTGCCGGCGCTCTCCGGGCCGACGTGCAGCAGGCCGCCCTCGTCGACACGGGCGATCGACCCACCGCCGGCCCCGACCGTGTCCATGCGGAACATCGGGGTCACCACCGGCAGGCCGCTGACCATCGAGCGCGCCGCGATCTGCGGCTCGCCGTCGGCGATCAGGGCGACGTCGGTGCTCGTGCCACCCATGTCGAAGGAGATGACGTTGGCCTCGCCGACGAGGTCGGCGATGATCTTGGCCGCCATGACGCCGCCGGCCGGGCCGGAGAGCGCGGTCCCGATCGCCGAGGCGCTGGTCCGCGCGACCGGCAGCACGCCGCCGTTTGACTGCATGACCATCAGGTCGCGTCGCAGGCCGCGCGCCGCCAGCGCGTCGGAGAGACGGAAGAGATAGCGGGAGACGACGGGCCCGATGTAGGCGCTCATCACGGTCGTGCTCGCCCGGTCGTACTCGCGGAACTGGGGCGCGAGCTGCGAGGAGACGACGACGTAGGGGGCGCCGTCGCCGGCGGTGAAGCCCTGCTGGACGGCCTGCTCGTGCTCGCCGTTGCGATAGGCGTGCAGGAGGCAGACGGCGATCGACTCGACCTCGTGCTCGCCGACCTCGGCGACCAGACGCGCGAGGTCCTCCTCGTCGAGCGCGAGCACGACGTCGCCATTGGCGTCGAGCCGCTCGCGGATCTCGAAGCAGCGGTCGCGCGGGATCAGCGGCTCGGCCTTGCGGTAGGCCAGGTCCCAGATGCTGGAGCGCTCCTGGTCCTGGAGCTCCAGGACATCGCGGAAGCCCTCGGTGGCGATCAACGCGGTCGCCGCGCCGCGGCGCTCCAGGATCGCGTTGGTCCCCACGGTCGTCCCGTGGACGATCTCGACCTGCTCGCCGGGCTCCACCCGCTCGATCGCGGCCATGAAGCCGACCGACTGGTCGGCGGGCGTGGTCGAGACCTTCTCGACCCGCAGCTCGCCTTCGGGGGTGAGGGCGACGAGGTCGGTGAAGGTTCCCCCGACGTCGACTCCGATCCGCTCGTTCACCGGCATCGGCAGCACTCTCCAGAACACCCCGACCGGGGTCCACAGTGCTCAGCCCAGCGTTTGCCAGCGGCGTTCGGAAATTGTTAAACGAGGGGTGTCTGACTGCGTGCGGCGTGGCGTGCCGCGACTGTCAGGGCGCGCTCGGGCGGCTCCCCGTGGACGCGCTCGGCGCGCAGGGCGAGGTACAGATCCGCGATCGTCGCGGGCGCGCGCAGCGGCCGGCCGAGCCGCTCCTCGATGCGCGTGAGGCGGTAGCGCAGCGAGTTGGGATGCAAGTTGAGTGCCTTGGCGCAGGCCGCGACATCAAGTTGATGGTCGAAGTAGCTGCGCAGCGTGCCGAGCAGGTCGGACTTGTCCTGGCGCAAGACCTCCAGCGGCGACGGCGCCGCGCGGTGATCGGCCGGTGGGATGAAGGACAGGACGAGGTCGCAGTAGGCCAGCTCCTCATAGGAGATCAGCCGCGGCGTCCCTGGCTCTTTGGTGACCTGCAGCGCCGCCGCCCGGGCGCCGGCGACGGCCGAGGCGAAGACGTCGCCCTCGCGCAGGCACGTGACCGGGCCCACGCCGCCGACGATCTGACCGGCGTTCGCCAGACCGGCGAGGGCGTCCAGCAGGCCGCCGCCGGTGTAAGAGCCCTGCCAGGTCGCGATCACCTCGTCGGCAGATCGGCCGACCAGCCGCGCGATCCGCCGGTCGCCGAAGAAGCGGTCCAGCGCTGTGATCATGGCCGCTTGGGCAGCCTCGTCGCCGCTGCCGCGGAAGACGGCGCAGCGCACCGGCTGCGCGGGATCGAAGCCGAAGGTCTTGCTGCGCTCGACCAACTCGGTCGTCAGCCGCGGCGCCTCGACGAGGTCCAGCAGCAACGCGCACCGCACGGCCTGCTCCTGCTCGGCCGCGACGCGCCGGCCGGTCGCCGCCATCTGCAGCACGACGGCGGCAAACCGCGTCACCGTGCGGGCGTAGGCCTCCGCCGGTCCGCGCGGGACCGAGAGTGCCAGGAAACGCCGATCGGCCTCGTCGGCGCCGACCGGCACGCAGATGCCGAAGCCGTCGGCTGCCGCGCGGTAGCCGTGCCCGGAGGCGACCTGCTCGAGCAGCTCGGGCCAGGGAGCGGGACCGACCTCGGTCAGCACGAGCTGGTCGGCGACCACGCCGCCCGTGGCACCGAGCATCGAGGCCAGCTCCGCCATCACGGCTTCCTCCGGATCGGTGGCACCGAGCAGCGAGACCAGCCGCTCCTGCATCCCGAGCAGGCGGCTCATCTGCGGGCCGGCGCCGTGCAGCACGTCGGTCATCACCCGCTGGACGATCGTGCTGAAGGTCGTCTCGCCCGGGACGACGAACAGCGGCGTCCGGGTCTCTTCTGCCGCCCGCAACAGCCCCGCCGGCACCTCCGGCACCATGACGTCGACCCCGAAGCCGATCGCGGCAGCGCCCGCATCGACCAGCCCGTGCACGAACGCCTCCTGGCGCGACACGCTCTCGTGGAAGGCCAGCCCGGTCGTGAGCACGATCCAGTTGGGCTCGACGTACCGGCCGGCGTCGATCAGCTCGATCGCGTGCGCCCCTTCGACGGCACAGCCCATCCCGTCCTCGGCCGTCAAGAGCTTCCAGGCCCAGCGACGTGTCCTCAAGCAGCGCCGCTAAGCGCAATGCACCTGCTGCCATCGAGACAGTGTTACATGGGGTGAAAGCGTTATAGGTCGGTTCTATGGGGAACGCGAGCGTTTCGCGAACAGTGGACGTCCGTCAGCCGATCTTCTCCGCCAGCTCGACGATGATCCCCGCCGGACCGCGCACGTAGCAGAGCTTGTAGCTGTTCTCGTAGTTCACCAGCTCGCCGACCAGCTCACCGCCATGCGCTCGCAGGCCGGCGAGGGACTCCTCGATGTCGTCGACGACGAAGAGGATGTGGCGGATGCCCGGGGCGTTGGCCGGCGCCGGGCCCTCGTCGCCCTCGTATGCGGGCGAGCGGTACTTGACCAGCTCGAGCTTGGTGGCGTGGCCATCCGGGGTCCGCAGCATCGCGATGTCCCCCCGCACGCCCTCGAGCCCGTTGATGCGGTCCACCAGGTCGCCCTCGACGGACGTCTCGCCCTCCACTTCGAGCCCGAGGGCGACGAAGAACGCGGTCGCCGCCGCGAGGTCGTCGACGACGATGCCGATGTGCTCCATGCGTAGGACGGTCATGAACGTAGTCTCCTTGTTGGTGGGCCACGCCGTTCGCGGCCGCTCATCTGATGAGCGGAGCCGGTCGGCGCTTCTCGACATGGAACGATCCACCCCGAACTCGCCGTGCCTGAGGATGTGTTGTGCGCTCTACCGACGTTGTGATCATCGGCGCAGGTGCCGCCGGCCTGATGTGTGCCATGACTGCCGCCGCACGCGGCCGCCAGGTGCTGCTCATCGACCACTCCAACAAGGCGGGCAAGAAGATCCTCATGTCCGGCGGCGGCCGCTGCAACTTCACCAACATGTACACGGACCCGGCCAACTTCGCCTCGCAGAACCCGCACTTCTGCAAGTCGGCCCTGGCCCGCTACACCCCGTGGGACTTCATCGCCATGGTCAGCAGGCACGGCGTGCCCTACCACGAGAAGAAGCTGGGCCAGCTGTTCTGCGACAACAAGTCCAAGGACATCCTCAACATGCTCTTGGAGGAATGCCGACAGGTTGGCGTCGACCTGCACCTCAACACCTCGGTGCGGCAGATCGAGAAGACCGAGGCCGGATACCGGCTGAGCACCGACCTGGGACCGGTTGCGTCGCCGTCACTGGTGATCGCCACCGGCGGCCTGTCGATCCCGACGCTGGGCGCCACCGGCTTCGGCTACGAGGTCGCTCGTCAGTTCGGCCACACCGTGCTGCCCACCCGCGCCGGCTTGGTGCCGTTCACCACCAGCGGCCACCTCAAGGAGCTGTGCACCGAGCTGTCGGGCACGTCGGTGGCCGGCGTGGTCAGCTGCAACGGTCAGAGCTTCCGCGAAAACATCCTGTTCACCCACCGCGGCCTCAGCGGCCCGGCGATCCTGCAGATCTCCTCGTTCTGGCACCCCGGCGATGCCGTGGAGATCAACCTGCTGCCCGACCACGACGCCCTGGAGTGGCTGCAGGGCCAACAGTCCGCGCGTCCCAACAGCGAGCTCAAGACCCTGCTGGGCGAGCTCTTCACCAAGAAGATGGCGACCCTTCTCGCCGACAGCTGGTTCGCGTCCAAGCCGATGAAGCAGTACACCCCCGCCGAGCTCCGCGACATCGCCGACAAGCTCTCTGCCTGGCAGGTCGTGCCCGCCGGCACCGAGGGCTACCGCACCGCCGAGGTCACCCTGGGCGGCATCGACACCCGCGACGTGTCGTCCAAGACCATGGAGTCGCGGAAAAGCCCGGGCCTGTACTTCATCGGCGAGGTGCTCGACGTCACCGGCCACCTGGGCGGCTTCAACTTCCAATGGGCCTGGGCGTCCGGCTACGCGGCAGCGCAGTTCGTATGACATCGGCCGCTTCGCCGATCTCGAGGCGCGCCCGCCTCCGCGATCGGATGGGTGGAGGTCTCAGTCCAAGCCATCGCGGACGCGGCGGTAGCGCTCGTAGATCACGCGCGAGCCGAACGTCCTGGTCTCGATCAGGTCGAGCGCGACGTCCTGGATGACCAGCGGCAGCAACGGCGTGCCACCCCGATGAGGACGGGGTAGCGGAACATGCGCAGCTCATCGACAAGACCGAGCTCGATGGCCGCCGCGGCCAGTCCGGCACCGCCAATCGAGACGTCCTTGTCGGTCGCGTCGAGCGCCGCGGTGACCTCCTCGGCCGCCGAGCCCTCGGCGAGCCGGGCATTCCCCTGAACGCTGTCGAGCGTGCGACTGAAGACGACCTTCGGGATCGCGCACCAGACATCGGCGAACGCGGACCGAGCTTCGTTGTCGCGCAAGGTCGGATCCGTCTCCCACACAAGCATCGTCTCGTAGAGCCTCCGCCCGAAGAGATACCCGCCGAGCTCGCGTACTCGCGCGAGGTGAAAGCGAAACAGCTCGTCGCCAGGCGCCGTCCAGTCGAACCCGCCTTCGCGGTCGGCGATGAAGCCGTCCACCGAAACGCTCATCGAGTGGATCAGCATCAGTTCAGACCCTCGGCACGCCGCGATCGACGATGATCGCCCACGGGCTCGACATCGGAGTCCCTCCAATGTGCCTTATGTTCGCTGCCGAGACTAGAGCGCAAGCCAAAATCCGCGTCGAGGCGCGCCCCAGCATACGGCCGTTGCCCGGCCCCCATCGTCGGCAACCGCTGATGGGCCGCGGACGGTTCGAGAAGCGTCTCCAGCGCTCTCGCGTCCGACGGGCTAGCCGCTAGCTGCTGCCGTCCAAGGGCAGGACGGCCGTCAGCAGCAACATGGAGATCACGCCGATCCAGACGACTGCCCAGATGACGCGTGCGCGCGCCCGCCCCTTGTCAGAGCGCCAGGCGGACGGGAGGTTCGGTCCGATCACGAGATCGCCGGCGGGCAGAAACGCCAAAACGGCGAGGTACAACGCGACGACGATCCAGACGGCCGTGGATCCGGTGCCGAAGGCCTGCAGCGTCGCGAGCGGGACGCCGAAGCAGGTGACGAGGCCGACGAGCGCGTTGGTGCCCGACGACAGCTCGTTCGACCGCGCCAGCTCCGTGCGCTGGACCTTCTGGGAGTAGTCGGTGAAGTCGGCCACGAGCCGGTCGAACGCCGACTTGTGACCGTGGACGAAGCCGTAGTTACGCAGTAACAGCGTGGCGTGGCCCGATAGGCCGGTGTCCTCCCACCACAGGGCGTTGCGGAAGCGCGTGAACCGGCTCTCCAATGTTGCCAGCTGCACGGGCTTGTCGACGGGATCCCCGAGCCCGGCGAGGTTGCGGCTGAACTCGCCCAACAGCATGTCCTTCGCGACGCCGAACGCGATCGCATCGGCGTAGAGCGAGCGGACCAGCAGCGGCGCCATCTCGGAGAGAAACGTCAGCCGGAAGCGGCCGGGCTCCTCGTCGTCCTCCCACGCGTCGGGGACCGGATGCCCTAGGAACGCCGTCCCGTTGCGCATCATGGCGCAGGTCCAGTCCCCTGACAGTGGTCTGCTGGCCTTGCGGAGCTGCTCGAGGTTCTTGGCGCTGACGGGGTAGTCCGTCTCGCCCTGGAGTGTCGACAGCAGCCAGAGCCATTGCTCCTCGGGCGTCCACCCCAGAGCGCCGGCCCGGCGATCACGCTCCGGCAGCGCGGCGGCCGGGATCGCAAAGCAGAGGTGATGTGAGCGGTGGAGGTGTCCGGCCGGCATGCCGCCGAAGCCTCTGAGCAGATGCTCGATCCACCCGTGCGAGTTCTCATGACGCAGCGTCAACATCCGCAGGGATCGCAGGAGGCCCTCGCCGGACGGCGCCGGACGGGCGTGGATCATCAGCACCCCGTCGGGCTCGTTGCCGAGCGGCGCCGTTACCCGCAGCACCTCGATCGCCGTGACCCGCGGATCGGCGCCGTCCGCATACCCGGCGGCGGTCGCCCAGGCCGGCACCTGATCGGCGTCGAGCGCCGCGCGATGCCAACGGCAGCCGGAAGCATGGAGGCGGGCGCCGAGCATCGGTGAGGAGTGACGCGCGCGCTCGGCGACCGACGCGTCCGCGCTCCAGAACCGATAGCGGTCGTCGCCGACGACGCAGCGCTCCACGGCGAACGGCGCGGGTCCAGCGCTCCAGTTCGGCGTCGTGCCCGTGGTCGGCCCGAACTGCGTGGTCACGCGCCGGAGGTCCGTCGCGCCATCACGACGCCGTTCCTCGGTCTCCTGCACGCGGATCGTCGGGCCGTCGGCGACCGGCATCGGGTGCTCCAGGCACAGCGGCACCAGGGCAACGACGTCGAGCTGAGAGAGCGTCATCAGCGCCCGCGTTGATCGTTCAGCCACCGGTCGAGACCGAGCATATCGTCGCTGAGCGGGTCGCCGAAGCGCAGCGCGATCACGTCGCAGCCGCGGGAGAACAGGCCCTCGAGGCGCTGGACCTCCATCGGATCGGCCACGAGCTCACCCGGTCCCGCGTCCTCGATGCCATAGGTCGAGACGCCGAGCGGGACCTGCGCATCGAGACCGTCGAGCTTGGCGACCAGCGTGGGATCACGCAGCGCGTGGCCGAGGACGAGCACCCCGTCTGCCTCGTCGAGCGCCAGCTCGAACTCACGCCAAAGCGCCTGCACGGGGCCGTCCTCCGTGGGGTCGTCGTTGGGATCGGGATAGAGCACGACCGGTCGCCCGAGCGCCTCGTCGAACGGCTGCTCTGAGTACCGGGCCTCGATGACGTCTTCCCGCTCGTACCACCCCACGGCGCCGTGGAGGTGCAGGACAGCTACGACGTTCTCGTCGCTGCGGGTGCGAGCGACGAGCCCTTCCGCCTGCAGGAGCGGCGGACGGCCGGCGCGCGAGACCAACCCGGTCTCGCACCGGCGCTTCAACGCCTCCAGACCGAGCTCCGCTGAGAGATCGTAGTTCGTCGTGGCGACGGTGATGCGGGGGGGAAAGTTGAGCTGGCGCAGCAGGTCGTCGTAGGCGCCCTTCGCGGCGTGAACGTCGATGACTGCCTGGTTGAAGAGCCGGAAGAGCGTCGAGTTGATCGCTTCCAGCACGATCGTCAGCCGCGTCTCCTCGAGCCGACGGTGGTTCTTCACGCCCTGCGGAACGTTGCCCGGATCGGGACCCCCCAGGCCCTCGAAGCGCTCGTTGAGCGGGCGCAGGTCCCGCCACTGAAGAAGGGTGCTGAGCGTCTCCTCGAAGGTCTGCGCGTCGATGCCGGCCGTCAGCCCGGCCGCATCGGCGAGGTTGGGCTGCTTGCGCTCCAGCTCGGCTCGCAGCTCTGCCGCCCAGTCCGCCATCAGCGGCAAGGCGTGACCGGGATGGCCGAGGGCAGTGCTCGCCCCCGCTCCGGTGACAAGGACCCAGTGCATGGCGCGCATTCAACCATTGCTCTGCGCTTTGGACTGCCTATGCCTTCGCATAGGTTGCCCGATCGGTGGCCCAGACGCTGGTGATCTGTCCTCGATCAGGGACGATGGAAACTCGAAAAACCTGAGCCATAGCGGAGGATTATCTGACAGGGCTTGACAGCGGAGGGGTAGTGCTGCGCAAGATTCCGGCGTTCTGCCGCGCCTCCAGCCCGCTTTCATAGCCATTCTCGTGTCGATGTTGCTGTCGGCGCTCGCTCCGGCCGTCGCAGAGGCCGCCAAGGACAACGACCCGATCACGGGCGTCGTGCTGGTCGACGAGTCCGGCTCGCTGAGCCGGCAGGCCATCGCGAGCGAGCGCGACGCCGCTGCGGCGCTGGTCTCATCCGATCTGTCGACGAAGTCGAAGTTCCTCGTCGCCGGCTTTGGGAGCGCCAACGGCCCGGGCCAGAACGCCGTCACGCCATACTGCGACTTCATCACCACAGCCAACCGGGCGGCACGCGAGCGGCTCGTGTCGTGTGCCGACCACGTGCGCGTCCGCAGCGCCCAGGACGGCAACGACACCGACCACGCCAAGGCGATCCAATTCGCGCTCGAGGCGCTGCACGGCGAGACGGTGGGGTCGCCCGTCATCTTCCTGATGACCGACGGCATCCTCGACGTGAGAAACAGCCCGTCCTACGGCAGCGTGAGGAACCGCCGCAACGGCGAGGGCCGCCGCATCCTGCGCGACGAGTTGCTGCCGCTGGCGCGGACGCGCGGGGTGCAGATCTGGCCGCTCGGCTTCGGGAGCGCGGTCTCCAAGCCGAGCCTGGCCGGCTTCGCCGCCGGCGGCGCAGGCGTCAGCGCCCATTGCCCCGGCTCGGCCGCGAGCCGCCCACACGCGACGATCGTGTCGACCACGGCCGAGGTCCTCCACACGCTGGTCGCCGTGCTCGGCGCCGCGCGCTGCGCCCAGGTCGGGCCGGCGCAGAACGGCGTGCTCGACCGCGGCGGAACGCGGGAGCTGACGGTCGACATCCCGCCGATCGCTACCGACGGCGCCATCACAGTGGTGAAGTCCGATCCGACCTTCCGCGTGGACTTCTTCTCACCGCGGGGCGACGCCGCGCCTGATTCGGGCTCTGTCGACGGCCAGACGTTCGCTCGCTCAGGGGTCGCCGGGCGCGTCGAGACGTTGCAGATCACCGATCCTCTCCCGGGTCGCTGGAAGGTCAAGATCACAGACGTCCGCGGCCGCGCGAGGCATTCGCCGATCTCGGCGTTCGTGCTGTGGGAAGGCTCGCTGCAGGCGAGCCTTCTCGTCTCACCGGTCCTGCCGGTGCCCGGGCGCCGACTCGAACTCGAGGTCCACGTGCTCTCACGCGGAGACGGGGTGCTGAGCGGAGACGCCCTCAAGGGCGTGACCGCGACCGCCTCGCTCTCCGGCAGCTTCGACGATGACCTGCCCGTCGACCTCACCCTCGATCACGGCGTGTTCCGCGGCCACGCCGACATCCCGACCGGCGCGACGGGTGCGATTCACGTGGCCGCTCGGGTGCGCGGTCGTGGCGTGGCGTCCGACGTTCGCACCTTTGACGCCACGATTCAGACCACCAACTTCCTCTCGGCGACGTTCGACTTCGAGAGCCCGTCCGATGTCCACCCGGGAGCGGTGCTGCACGGAACGGTGACGACCGAGAACCAGGGGCCACGGCGCTCTGGCATCCTGGCCCTCGGTGAGCACTCCAGCAACGCGTTGCTGACCGTCAACGGCGCGATCGGCGCGATCCCGACGGGGACCAAGCGCTTCCCCTTCACCGTCCACGTGAGTCGGGAGACGCCACGCGGCTCGCTCTACGCCACGCTCTACCTGACCGCAGACGGTCGCAATCGGGTCGCGGCGACCGCGCTCGACACCGACGTCGTGCCAATCCCGGGCTTCTGGAGCCACCACTGGAAGCTCATCTCGCTCTCGGCGCTCCTGCTCCTGCTCCTGGCCACGGTACTGATCCTGCGCATCCGCGCCGCTCGCCGGCGGACCGCCCATGCGACGGACACCCGAGAAGCTCACCGCGTCGCTGTGGCGCAGTTCTCAGCAGCTTTCCGGCCTCGACGCCGACGCGGGCACCCTCCCGCGACCGCGGTTCGTCATGCTCGTAGACGCCGACGAGGAACATCCGCACCTGCGCCATCCGGACACGGCCGGCGGGGGCGACCGCATCGTCGTTGAGCGCCGCGGCTCGGTGCTGCGCGTCACGGTGGCCGAGTCCGCTCCGGTCGAGGTCGACCTGGGCGTCGGCATCCCCCTTCCTGGCGGCCTCGAGCTGCGCATCGCGCGCAGGCCCGAGGGCGACCCAACGGGGCGCTCGTCGAGCCTCTTCGGCGACGACGACACCGGTTCGACGTGGCCGGCAGACCCATCCGACAAGCCGACAACCGGCGCTTGGTGAGGAGCTAGACGCATGGCACGAATGAAGACCTACCAGCGGCTCCTCTACGTCGGGTTAGGTGGCACGGGCCTGAACATCGGCATGCAACTCGAGCAGGCGCTGCGCACGGAGTTGTGCGGGTCCAACGGACGAGCGCTGATCGACGAGCTCGAGATCCAGGGCCTCGAGCCCTATCAGCTTCCTCGCTGTATCCAGTTCGTGTACTTCGACTTCGACGAGGCCGATCGTAGCGCCGCGCGACAGGCCAGCGCAGCGCTCGCCTCACCGGCCGCGGCCGAGGCCAACTCGCAGGTGATCGCCAACATCTCGCCGCCCCAGGACAGCTACGCCAAGGTGGCCGAGAGCCTGCGCATCGACGGCCCGGCGGCGGTCCGTCGCTGGCTGCCCGACGCCGACGACGAACCGCAGGTGGCACCGCTCTCCCGTGGGGCGGGCCAGCTGCCCACGGTGGGTCGGGCGGCGCTGTTCGAGGGCTTCCGCGCAGGCATGGGACCGACATCGGTCACCTCGGCCCTCTCGGAGGCGTTCGCCCGCCTCAGCGGGGCGGGCGGCGACCTCGCCGCGATCTCGGGCAACGCGGCGCTGAGCGGCTACGACGTCTTCGTGGGCTTCTCGGTGGCCGGCGGCACGGGCTGCGGCTTGTACTACGACATCCTCCGGCTGCTCGGCCAGGTCGTCGCCGACTCGGGCTTCGACGACGGCAACAGCGTCTCGATCTACCCGCTGGCCGTCATGCCCTCGGCGTTCGAGGCCGAGCACCGCGACGACCGGCGGTCCCACATGCTCAACGGCGGCCCTGCGCTGAAGGATCTGTTCGAGCTTGTCGACACCTACTACACGCGGCCGAGCGGCCTCGATCCGATCCAGTACCCGGGCGGGGTCGTCGCCGACGCGCCAGTGCCGACGAAGACCGCGTTCCTGTTCTCCCGCCCGTCGTCGCTGACCAAGGAGGACCTCCATCGGTCGATCGTTGCGTTCATCCTCTCCGCGGTCGGCACGACAGTCCAGACCGACCAGGGGCAGGTCTTCCACCCGTTGATGTCGACGCTCATCAACGACACGCGCTTCATCGGCTCCCAGGCGCCGGACGGCGTCGGCTTGCACCCGGCAGCGACGGCACTCGCCGCCGAGCTGCGGGTTCCGCTCGAGGAGATCGTGGACATCCTCTCACAGCATCTGCTGGCGAACGCCACCCGGTCGCTGGGCAAGCCCGAGCCAGTCGAAGAGACCGAGAACCGCGAGCTGTTCAACGTCTTCGGCAACGCTAGCCGACTCGGCGTCCTCAGCGGCATCGAGCCGCCGGAGAAGCTCCCGGAGATCAGCGGGCGGGGTGCCAGCGAGATCGCCGAGCAGCTCAGGCTCCGTGGTGCTCGCGCCGACAAGGCGGTGCGTGAGCTCCCGAGGCCGCCTACACACCCAGTTGGGCCGGCTCGCGGCCGAGTACGACTACGAGGCGGGCGTCAAGTCCCTCGCCCAGAACGTCGACCTGTTTCGGGCCAACCGCGTCATCCTCGGCGATCCGAAGTTCCAGGACGAGGTCGTGCGCGAGGGGTTCCGCGGGGCGATCGCCCGCTTTGCGCAGCAGCCCCCGCCGAACCCGAGGGAGTTCACCGAGCTCCCGCCCGCCCTGCCTACGCTGAAGGACGGTCTGTTGGGGATGCGCAAGCTGGGCTTCGGGGACAAGACAGTCACCGCCGCGGCCTACCGCCAGGACGAGTGGTACCAGTGGCGGGTCGTGATGGAGTACCACCGGATCTGGAGCGGGCTCCAGGAGGTCTGGGAGCCGCGGATGCGCCAGATGGTCGAGCGGCTGCGCGACGTCACCGCGGCCTTCGACGAGCAGGCCGCGTCGGAGCCGGAGAGCTTCGTCGCCCGCTGCCAGCGCCTCTACCGGCGCCGCACCGGGGTGGTCTACTTCGTGCCCGACGGCGGATCTCGTGACGACCTCGAGAGCTGGTACTCCACGGCGGTCCTCCCGCGCCTCTGCGAGGTGCTGAACCTGCCGGAGGGCAGCGACGAGGGACGGATCGTGAGGACCATGATGTTCGGGCGCTGGCGCGACGCCTACGAGTCGATCCGGCACGGGTCGTCCTCGGCGCCGCGGGACTACGTCCTGCGCATGGTCCGCAAGCGCCTCACCGAGGACGTGCTGGCCAGCGGTGACGAGGCCTCGCTCCTGCCGCGGATCGAGACCCTGCTGCGGGAAGCGGCGCGCCGGGCCGACGACGGACAGGCGACGGTCCCGGCGCGGCTGCTGGAGATCTTCCAGCGCTCGCTGCAGCAGCTGCTGCCGGCCGACTTCCGCCCGAAGGGCCGGATGCACGGCGAGACGGGCCGCCTGAAGGTCGACGTGTTCTATCCGTCGGCGCAGCCCGACGGGAACGTCGAGAGCTATCTCGGGCGCACCGCGCTCGGGTCGATCGAGACATCGGGGGTCAATTTCCATGCGGTCTCAGGCGTGGATTTCTTGAGCGTCCTGCTGCGCCGCGATTCGCTGCCGGCGATGGCGGTGGACGAGTACCGCGCGGTGATGAGCCTCCGCCACGACGCGCTCACCAACTACCAGCCGGCGGACTACGTCGCGTGGCGCCAGCGCCTGGCGCACGATCGCAACTGGCTCGTACTTCGCCAGCCGGAGCGGGTGCGCGTGCTGGCGGCGTTCCTCACCGCGCTGTACGACGGATCGATCAAGGTCGCCGCAGGCACCGACTCGCAGCCCGAGCTTCTGCACATCTTCCAGGTCGACGAAGGGGCGGGCCGACCGATCGAGTTGTCGCTGGTTGTTGACACGGTGGGCCTGTCGCGGTGGTGCGACCTCGTCTCGGCTTACGAGCGCTACGTGCTCTCCGGGGACCAGCACGCGCTGTCACGGTGCGAGGCGCTGCTGCGCCGCCGATCGCCGGCGCGCAAGGACCGTGGACCGTCCACGCTCTACCTGACGTTCCGCGCGATCGCCGGCCGCGAGCTGCTGGCGGCCACGCGGCTCTGGGACGAGATGTGCGCGCAGGCGCGGGCGGCCGACAAGTCGGCCGACCCACCCAAGCCGCTCGGGTACGAGTTTTGGGCCGAGCTGCTGCCGCAGGCCGACCGGTTCAACCGGCGCGATCCCGACTGGCTGGCGCTGAGTCTCAACCTGTCTGGCGTCGACGACGACGGGGACCTCGCAGCCTCGACCTCGACCCAGCGCTAGGCAGCGATGACGTCGCGCGTGCGAGCAGGCCGCTCCAGGATGCCGGTCTTCGTGGTCGTCTTCCACTTGCCGGAGGACTCCGAGGCGCTGCGCAACGGCCCCGTCGTGGACCTGTTGAAGCAGCGCTGCCCGGACCGGCGGATCGGCACCGCGAGCCTGCGTCGCGTCGTCATCACCTGCCCCGTGGACGACGTCTTCCGCGAGGTCGACGTCATCCAGAAGGTCTGCAAGGCGCGTTCCGTCCAGAAAGTCGTCCTCCTGCTGGAGGGGCCACCACAACACGAGGGGGTCTCCGGGCGCCAGCTCGAGCTCCCGCGGGACGCGTCGTCGGGCCTCGCGGTGATCTGGGTCGCCGACGCGCGCGGCGTCGTCTGGGACCTCAAGAGCAGCCAGGCGACGGGCACGACCGTGTTCGACGACGACCCGGACGGCCGCGGCTCGTACGCCGTGCTCCTCGACGTGCTGCGGTTGCCGAAGGTATTCAACGCGGTCTACGAGCGCGGCGCGGGCCGCGGGCCGCTCTCACCGGCGCTCCGGGTCCTCGTCCCCGGCATCCCCGACAGCCGTCTCCTGCGCTCAGCCGAGATCACCGCGCTGCGGGAACTCACCGCGCCCGGGGATGCAGGCGTCGGGCGCGAAGACGGCGACGCGCTGCTGGGGTTCTCGAAGATCACGCAGGACCCGAGCGCCTTCTTCACCGCCGACGGGGACATCGGGAAGGCACGCAGGGAGGCCGAGCGCGCGCGCACGCTCGCAACCAAGGAGCTACGCCGCCTGGAGACCCGGCCCTCCCGGCCTCAGCGGATCAAGGCGCAGAACGCGGTGGCGGCCTTCGCCGCGCAGCTCGACCAGCTCCGGGTCCTCCTGCGGCAGCTGCTCGAGGACGTGAACGCCGACACAGGCAACATCCGGGGGGCGGGGGGGCTCGTACGCCGCGCGGGCGTGCCGAAGAGCATCGTAGATCGCCTCGGCGAGCGCGACGGGGACGGCAGTCCGGACGACGAGCGCGTCCGGCTGCACGTACTGGGCCGCATCCACGACGTGCGGTCTGTGCCTGTGGTCACCGCCGAACTGCGGGCAACCGCGCTCAAGGAGCGGCCGCGGACCGCCGACGGGGCGTTGGAGCGCCTCGGCAAGGAGCATGCCGAGAAGGCGATCCTCACGCTCAAGAGCCCGCCGCCCGTCCTGCTGCAGGCCGAGCCGCTCAGCCTGTGGCTGCTAGGGACGGCCGCGGCCGCCGCGACGTGCTGGCCCTCCTTCTTGCGCCCTGTCGCCGGCCTGGCGCTGGTCGCGGTCGCCGGGTGGCTCGGCTGGCTCACCGCCGACGGCCGACGGCTGTGGCGGAAGGCCACCCCCAAGGAGCCGTCAGAGTCCAGCGGCTTCTTCCGGCGCGTCTGCGTGTTGGTGGGCGGCGTGGGGCTCGGCGCGGGCGCCACCGTGGCGAGCGGCGCGCCGCTGGCACTCCAGCTCGCGAGCCTGGTGATCGCGCCGGTGGCGCTAACGGGCTACATCTGGCGGACCTGGCGCCATAGCGTCCAGACCTGGGCCGACGCGTGGGACATCCGGGCATTGACGGGCTACACCCGGGACCAGGGCGCTCCGAGCTCGGCGACCGTCGACGAGCGGCTCCTGATCGCGGCGCGGGACGTGATCGGGACCGATTGGCTGCGCACCGAGTCGCGGCTGGCCTTCGCCGACAAGATCACGCGGGTCGCCGACGCGCTCGAAGCGCTGCGAGCGCGGCTCGTGGTCGCCGAGGCGCAGCGGTGCGCAGAGCAGCGCGCGGCGACCTCGGGCGCGCTGCCGAGAGCCTGTAACCCGGCCGTCTGCGTGGACCTCGAGGCCGAGGGGATCTCCGCGCTGTACCGGAGCGCCAACCATCACATCGACGACATCGTGCGCAACGACTACTTCGACGCGTTCGTGCACGTCGTCGTCGAGGAGTGGGCGGTGTTGACGGCGAGCTACAGCGACGGCTCCGTCGACGCCGTCGTGGCAGGCCTCGACCGCTGGCTGACCCAGTACTCTGAGGCGCTGCATGATGATGGGATCTATGGCGGCGCGCAGGGGCTGTCGGAGATGACAAGCGCGCTGCTGTCCGAGGCCGGTCTCCAGCAGCGTGAGGACCAGCTCAAGAGCGTCTGGGAGGACCTTCCCCTCGACGAGCTGCTCGACGACAAGGACGATCTGGTGCAGTTCTGCGCCGACGAGGATCTGGGGATGCTCGATCAGGACGAGGCCTACGAGATAATCCGGTTCGCGCCGCCGGTGGTCATGTCCAACCACAAGTACACGCTCTCGTCGATGCTGATGGCAGGCATCCTGCGGCTGGTGCCACTCCGCACGACCGCGCTGGCCCATCCGATCGAGGACGAGTCGCTGGCCGCGTGACCGCTAGACGTGGTCGTCGTCGACGACGATGTCCATCGCGTGCAGCGTCATCGCCGGCAAGTCGAGGGCGTCGGCGATCCACCCGGCCAGGCAGCGTGACCGGTCCAGCGCGTGCTTGTGCTCCAGCTCCGTCGGCGAGGCGGCTTGCAACAGCATCGCGTACTGCCGCGCGAGGCCCACAGGAGAGAGGTTCTCGTCAAACCCGCCGAGCTCCATGCCCACGCTGCGGGCCCAGGCAGCCAAGCCGGTGGGCAGCCCGGCGGCCGATCGCTGCACGTCGGGCAGCCTGGTCTTGATCTGCTTGTAGTACTCGTCTTCGCTTGTGCCGGAGCCATCGTCTCCGCGTGGGAGCCCGATCTGCGACAGGTAGACGGCGAGCGCTCGCGGGTAAAGCTCGAGCGCTGCGGGGAGATGATCCTCGATGGCGGTGCCCGGCGGTGCCAGCCGCTTGATCACGAGGTCGCTGAGTTCAAGCTTCTCGAGCTTGCGCTGGCGGGCGGCGCCGCCTTCGTCGCCGTCGAACAAGGCCGCGATGGATGAGGTGGATGGGCTCGCCCTGAGGATGCCAACGACCGCCGCTGCGTCAGGTGCGGTGCCCGCGGCGATGACCGCGAGGCTGTTGATGTCGCGCTCGAAGTGCCCAAGCTCGATCAGCTTCTGCAGCATCGCGTTGATCAGGATCGAGTCCGAGTCGCCCTCGACCAGCAGGACTCGAGACGCGAACAGCAGCGATCCCGGCATCGACATCCCAAGCGCCTCGATGGCGGAACCCCACCGACTGACAAACGGCTTGCCGTCCAGCTCGGTGCTGGCCTCGGTCTTGACCACGAGCCGATGGCGAATGGGAAAGTTCTTATTGGCCATGAAGATGGAATGCGTCGTGTAGATGACCTGGTTGGCCCGTGCGAGCGTCTCCATCACCTGGACGAGATCGTGCTGACCCGCCGGATGGAGGTAGACACCCGGCTCATCGAAGGCCCAGACATAGGCGCTGGCCGGTGCCTCGTGCGCGTAGGCGTTGAGGATCGTCTTCAGCGCGAAGAAATGGGTGAAGCCGCTGCTGCGCCGGGACACACGCACGAACTGCAGGCCCACGGCCGGATCCTTGATGACGAGCTCGATCCGCTTGGTGGCCGAGTCGTGCTGGAGGACGAAGGTAAGATCCTTGCCTTGTGACCAACTTTCGCGCAGGCGCTGGTTGAGGACGGCGGATGCGTTGGCCAGCCGAAGGGTGGTGACGTCGTTCTGCGCGAAGATGGTGTTCCACTCCTCAGGCTTCAAGCCCGCGTAGTGAAACACCCCGCGCATGAAGATCGCCGCGTCGGAGTCGAGCGACTTCCTGTTCACTGTGTCCGGGATCTTCTCCACCGGGCTGACCAGGACGACCCGCGGAAGCCGTGCGAACACAAACTCCTCGATAATGTCCGGCGCGAACTTGGCGTCGACGAGCTCGAGGGGCTGGCCGACCCCGACGCGCCGCAGCTCCACGATGGACGGGCAGTCGGACTCCGGTGCCAGACGCGGGGCAGGCAGCCTTATGTCCCGCCCGTCGGTGCCTTCGTGGTATGCCTCCAAGACGGATGCCCAGCGCTCGAGCAACGCGACGCGCAGGCTCAGGGTTTCGATCTCGCGTTCCACACGGCGCAGGGCCGCGCGGGCGGATACCGCCGCCTTCTCCAGCCGGCTGTCCTCGGCGGCGGTGGCGACCCTCGACGCGGCATGTGCCTCGGCGGTCTCCTCGACGCGTTCCTTGGCCTTCGCCGCGCTCCCGTGCGCGGCATCGAGCTGCGTCTGCGCCTGCGACAGCGCATCCGGGATCGCGGATGACGAGGACGCTCCCGAGTCGAGGATCGCCTGGTTGACGAACAGCGCCGCGCTGGCGAGCTCGATGCGCCGGTGGGCCGCCTCGAGCAGCCGCTCGGCATCCGCCGTCGTGCCGCCAGCGCGCTCTGCCGGTCCGCTCGTGGTCGTGGCGTCCGTGGCGACCCTGTGCTCCCGCAGGACGTCCTCGGCGACCTGGCGGTTCTGCTCGGCGGCATCCAGGAAGTCTTGGAGCGCCAGCTGCTCGCGATAGCGACGCTCACGCGCTCGCAAATCGTGGCGCTCGGCGCTGGAGAGCTGCAACGTGTATCGCGCAGCGGGCAGGGTCGTCTTGCTTGCGGTCCTGTCCCAGTTGAGGTCCGAGTCGGCCTCGAAGGGCTGATCGGGATTCAGATGGCAGAGCGCCCGCAGCAGGTTGGACTTGCCGTGATCGTTGGCCCCGAGTACGACCGTAACTCGCTCATCCAGCGACAGTTCGACCTCGTTCCGCAGAGATCGGTAACCCGCGATGATGGCTTTGGTGAGGCGCATGGGAAGTCCTGCTCTCCGAGGAGTGCAGAGGACTTTAAGCGGCTGCTCGGACAGCAGTGCTCACGGAACGGCCGCGGCTCGCCGACACCCAGCAACCGTCTCGGGCTGCTGGTCGATGCCCGGCCTGCTCGAGTCGACCAACGCCGCGCCGATCATCGGCTCGAGCTGGCCGGAGTCGTTCGACTGCTGCGTGATGGAGGCCGGACTCCCACTCAGCGCGCCAGGTCAAGTTGTCGTCATAGGGCAGCCTGCACCTGAGCCTGCTCGCCTTCGCTGAGCCCGGCACACAGCGCCAGAACCTGTGTGAACGTCTGAGCCAACGCATCCTGGTGACGCGCACGGAACCGGACGATCGTCGGGTGCTCCGAGGCCTGTTGGCAGAATGACCCGCGTTGGGACATCTTTACGGCAGCGGCGCTCGATCGCTCGCCAGGATCGCTGCCCCAACGCATAGCTGTACAGCAGCAACGCGATCATGATCGCCGGATGACGGGCCGTCCGACCATGACCGTCGGCCCGATGAGCCCCGTAGAACTCGCTCAGATCGATGTCGCCGACGGACATCTAGCAGCCCACGCGAGGTAATCGTCCTCAAGCCACCCACGCAGACTCAGCGCCGACAACAACGCCTGATCACGATCACGTCCAGCAATGCTGAGGCATGGCCGAGGTCTCTTTACCGGCCCGCACACGGCAAAGCCCGCTCCCGCGGCCTCGCGCAACAGCCCCCATTTGCAGGCCTTTCCGCTTTATCGGGGAGACAGGATTTGAACCTGCGACCGCCCGGCCCCCAGCCGGGTGCGCTACCAGACTGCGCCACTCCCCGTGGCTATGAAACTGCGGGCCTCGTGCGTCAAGCGGGCGACGGGACTCGAACCCGCTCCTAGAGCTTGGAAGGCTCCCGTGCAGCCGTTGACACCTCGCCCGCAGGCCTGGCGGCAGTGTACCGGCCTCGCCCAAGCCCGGGCTGGCCGAACCCCGCGCTCACGCGCCACCGACCGGCTTGCGCGCCTCCGTCGGCACGACACCCGCGTCGTCAGCGATCGCCGGAGGCGGCCACGCACCCCACCAGTTGTCAGCGGCACCGTCCAACGTCACGACCGTCCCGCTGAGCGCCCGCCCCAACGGCGACGCCAGCATCCCCACCAGCCACGCGAACTCCTGCATGGTCCCCAACCGCTGCAGCGGCACGCTCAACGCCGCGCTGCGCCAGACGACCTCCGGGTACTTCCGCAGCGACTCCGTGTCAAAGCGCCCGATCGCCGCCGCGACCACCGACACGCCATCGTCCCGCCAGGCAGAAGCCAACTCGACCGTCAGCGCCTCCACCGCCGCCCTCGCCGCACCCGTATGCGCCATCGCCGGCATCCCGTGGTGGGGCGAGACCGTCACGTTCACGACGACACCTCCCCCATCCGCGCGCAACGCAACACCGGCAGCCTGCGTCATCGTCATCGTCCCCTCGACGTTCAGCCGCATCACCGCGCGCCACCCCTTGGCGCCGATCGCCTCCGCCGGCACGAAATACTGCCCGCCGGCGTTGTTGACCAACACGTCCAACCCGCCGTGGCGCTCCACCGTGCAGGCAACAATCCGCGCCGCATCAGCAGGCTCACGGATGTCCCCGCTCACCCACGAGCAACCCTCCCCCAGCTCCGCCGCGGCCGCGACAAGCACCTCCTCGCGCCGCCCCGCGATCACCACCCGCGCGCCGCACGCCAGCAGTTCCGCCGCCGCCTGACGCCCGAGGTTGGTCCCACCCCCCGTGACCACCGCTGACTGGCCGGCCAGCAAACCACGACGAAAGATCTCCGAGGAGCCACCCATTGCCCGCGAAGTCTATGGACGGACGCGCAAAAGTGGACAGGCATGGCACGCTTAAGCCGAGACTTTCCGTGTCCAGCACCCTCGCCGAACGCCTCGCCGACAGGGATGAGCAGCGGTTCGTCGGCCGCGAGCGTCGAGCTCGCGTTCTTCGATTCGCTGTTCGTCGACGACCCGCCCGCGCAGGTCGTGCTGGTCCACGGCCCGGGCGGGATCGGCAAGAGCACGCTGCTGCGCGAAGTCGCCCGTCGCGGCGCACAGCGTGGCTGGACCGCCCAGATCGTCGAAGGCCGCGACCTCGCCCCCGTCCCGGGCGAGATCGAGAGCGCCCTGGGCGACATCACCGACGCGCCGCGGCCGCTGATCCTCTTCGACACCTACGAGCGGATGTCGGCCGCCGACGGCTGGCTGCGCGGCCGCCTGCTGCCCTCCCTCCCGGCCCACGCGCTCGTCGTCCTCGCCGGCCGCACGGCACCCGACCCAGGCTGGTTCGAGGGCGGCTGGGAGCGCCTGGCGGTCGAGCTGAAGCTCGAGCCGATGCCCGCCGACGCGGCCCTCAACCTCATCAAGGCCCACGGGGTCGACGACGGCGACCTCGCCCAGCAGCTGATCGCATGGGCCAACGGCTCGCCGCTGGCGCTCGCACTCGCGGCCGACGCGGTCCAGCGCGATGGCACGCCCTGGACCCCCGTGCGCAGCATCCACGAGCACCCCAACCTCGTCCAGGCGATCCTGCACCGGATCGCGCGGACCGAGCTCGACGGCGGCAACCTCGACGTCGCGGCGGTGGCCGCGATCGCACGCGTGTGCGACGAGCCGATGCTGCGCGACGTCCTGCCCGAGGTCGATCACCAAGCCGCCTACACCTGGCTGCGCGAGCGCACGTTCTCCGAGCCGGTCGCCGGCGGCATCGCGCTGCACGAGATCGTCCGCCAGGCGATGCGCGCCGACCTTCGCGCGCGGGACCCTGAGCGCGATCGCGAGCTGCGCCGCCGGATCGCCGACCACCTCTTCCTGCGTGGCCTGCGGGCAGGTCCCCGCACGGTCGTCGACCTCGCCGAGCTGGTCGAGAACCCCGCCGTCCGCTGGGGCTTCGGCGCCGACGGCTCGACCACCCACCGTCCGGACCTCTGGCGCGTGGAGGATCTCCCAACCGCTCGCGAGCGGATCCTGGCCAAGGACGACGGACCCGTCTGGTGGGACTCGACGCGGCGCATCCTCGAAGGGGCGCCCGACCGCGTCGTCGCCGTCCGCGACGCGCACGACACGCTCTGCGGCATCGCGATCGCCGTCACCCCCGACAACGCGCCTGCCGTCGCCGAGCAGGACGTCTGCCTCGGCCCCTGGCTCGCCCATGCGCGTGAGGCGCACGCCGGCGAAGAGGTCCTCATCTGGCGCGACTCGATCGACTTCGTCGCCCACGGCGACAGCAGCTCACCGGTCCTCTCGATCCTCAACACGGCGGCGATCCTGCGCTCGGGCCTCAACAACCCGCGCTGGTCATACATCCCGATCGATCCGAGCAACGAAGCGGCGGTCGCGTTCGCACGCGCGGTCAACACCACGCACTTGGATCACCTCGACATCGACCTCGGCGCCAAGCTCGTCCAGTGCCACCAGATCGATCACGCGGCCGACGGCCTGCTCGGCGGCGTGCGCAGCGCGGTCTACGGCGAGCTCGGACTCGGCACGCCAGGGCCGATCCAGCGACGCGAAGAGACGGTACTCGTGCCCGACGGGGACGGTGCACCCGTCACGCTCGACGCCGTCCGCGACGCGCTGCGCAACCTGCACCAGCCGCTCACGCTGGCGACCAGCCCGCTGGCGACCGGCACCACCACCGAGCACCGCGCCGCGTCGGTACGCGCCGAGGTGCAGGACGCCGTCGCCAACGCCTTCGGCGACTCCCCCGCCGAGCAACTGCTGCGCCGGATCGTCCAGCGCGGCTACCTCGACCCCGACGGCAGCCACGAGCTCGCCGCCGACGAGCTGCACGTCAGCCGCGCGACCTACTTCCGACGCCTGCGCACCGCCTCGCAGCGCGTCGCCGACTACCTGATCGCCAAGCACGCCTGACGACCAGGTCGCACCCTGGGCGACGACCGTTCGGGCCCGTACACTGCCCGCGTCGGGTGGCCCGGATGGCCACCAGCAACCCATGACGTTGGACGTCGCACACACCGAGTACGCGGGCGGCGGACCGGGCTTCGCGCTCGTCCGCTTGAGCGGCGCTGCCCATACCGCGGTCCCGTGCCACCTCGCGCCGCCGACGCTGCTGATCGCCGACGGACCGTCCTGGCGACGGCTGGCCACCGTTCCGGGAACGCCGCTGCTGCGCGGGACCCCGGACGGTGCCGCGTTCACCGTCGCCTTCGAGGTCCCGCTGCATCTCGCATTGAGCGACGGCGCGTGGTGGCTGGAGCCGGGGCCGGAGGTGGCCGACACGGCGCGCGACCGCCGCCGGCTCGACGAGCTGACCGGCCGTGCAGCGGCGCTCGGCGCCGAGCTGGCAGCACTGCGCCTGCAGGTCGACGAGGCAGAGGCGACGCCCACACCCGCACCGCCCTCGGTCGACCCCGTCCGCGCACCGGAAGACCCCGACGCCGCGCCGACCCCCGGCGCCGTCCCCGTCCCCCGCCGCGGCCGCCTGCGGGCGCTGCGCCCCAGCCTCCCGGCACTGCTCGTCGCCACCGGCGCCCTGGCAGTCGGCGACGCCGTCGCCACCGTCGTCTGGCAGGAGCCGATCTCCGCGCTCTGGGCCGCCCGCGAGCAGCACGCGCTCCAGGACGACCTCGCGCGCCTCGACGCGACCTACGCCACACCGGCCGCGGCGACAGCGACCAGCGCCGCCACAAAGACGACCGACCCCCGCCGCACCGCCCAGGCCCGGATCCGGGCCCTCGCGCACACGCTCGAGTCCCGCACCACCAGCGGCAAGCCGCTGGGTGAGCTGCGCATCCCCCGCATCGACGCCCACTTCGTCGTCGTCCAGGGGACCGGGTCGAGCAGCCTGCACCGCGGGCCCGGCCACTACTACGGCACCGCGCTGCCCGGCGAGGACGGCACCGTCGGGATCGCCGGCCACCGCACGACCTACGGCGCGCCGTTTCGCCACCTCGACGCGCTGCGCCGCGGCGACCCCATCACCATGACGATGCCCTACGGCCGGTTCGTCTACCGCGTCGAGGGCACGCGGATCGTCAAGCCGCAGGACGTCTCGACGCTGCGCGCGATCGGCCGCCAGCGCCTCGTGCTGACCGCGTGCCACCCGCTCTACAGCGCCGCGCAGCGACTCGTCGTGATCGCCCGCCTGGAGCAGGCAGCGCCCCGCGGCGCGGCGGCGCCTACCGGTCCGTCGCGGCCCGACGGCGCCGATGCAGCATGAGCCCGCCGACCATCAGCGCGGCGCCGAAGAACCCGACGTAGATCGGCTCGCCGCCCGTGAACGCCAGGTGCGACGGGCCCTTGCGCGTCGCCCGTGACGGCGGCGGACCGCCACCGTTGTTGGACGGCACCGTCTTGCCGTGCTTGCGCTCCGGGTTGGTGCCGTTGGTCGCCGTGGCCTCCGACGGCGTGGTCGACGTCTTGGTCGGCGTCGTCGTCACCGGCGTCGTGGTCGGCGTCGTCGAGTAGGGCGACAGCTCCGACGTGAACGTCGTCGCGGTGTAGCCGCTGGTGGGAGCACTGCCGTCTCCCTGTCCGAAGGCGACGACGGCAAGCAGCGATCCGCCCGCGCTGGACAGCAGGACGATGAGCAGGACCACAACCGTGTGGCGAGACAGGCGCTTCATGACAACACTCTCGAATCCGTTCAGGGCGCCTCTCTGGCGTCCGCGCCACCTTAGAGGCGTCAGAAGGTCGCCGGCAACCGATACGCCGGGTTCCGGCGCCAGACCTCACCGAACGTTCAGGCCACGCGACGATGCGCGGACATCGACGCGACGCACGTCCGCGAGCGCATCCGGTCACGTCGGGGCGAGCCGCCCCGCCACCGCGCTCCGCCCTACAATGACGGGCCGCTGGGGGACTGGTGTAGTGGTAACACGACGGTCTCCAAAACCGTAACTCGGGGTTCGATTCCCCGGTCCCCCGCTCCGCCCCGGCCGAGGTCTGCGCTACAGCGCCAGCTCGCCGCGCCGCAGCGCCACGACGATCGCGTGGGCGCGCGTGCGGGTGCCGAGCTTGCCCATCGCATTGCGCACGTGGGTCCGGATCGTCTCAGTGGAGAGCACGAGGTCGGCCGCGATCTCCTCGACCGACAGCCCCTCGGCCAGCCGCCCGAGCACCTCGCGCTCGCGGACCGTCAGCACGCGGTCGACCGGCGCCTCCTGACGGGCGAGCCGGTCGCGGACATTGGGATCCACGAACGTGCCGCCCGCAGCCACCGCCCGGACGGCGTTGAGCATCGTCTCGGGGTCGGAGGTCTTCAACGTGAAGCCACGGGCACCGCTGGCCAGCGCGTCTTCGAGGACGGCAGGGTCGTCCATACCCGTGTAGAGCAGGACGCCCAGACGCATGTCCCGGCGCAGGAGCCGCCGCGTGAGCTCCACGCCGCTGCCGTCGGGCAGGTCGACATCGATCAGCGCAACGTCCGGCTTGGCCTTGACGATGGCGGCGTGGCCCTCCTCCGCGGTGCCCACCCGGGCGGCAACCGAGAAGCCCTCGCGTTCGAGCACGAGGCAGAGCCCCTCGCGCACGGTGGGGTGATCCTCAACCACCACGATCGATCGAAGGGTTTCCGTCACGCGCCCCCACGGTAGTTGACCTAGTGCTCCCATGGCAGAAGACCCTCCCCTTCATGGACACGACGATCAAGCCGCTCAGGAGCTTGATGCGATCGCGACGGCGCTCGCACACGACCTCCGCGCCCCATTGCGCGCGATCGACGGCTTCTCGCGGATCCTGCTCGCCAACCACGCCGAGACGATGCCCGACCAAACCCAGCACTACCTCGCGCTCGTGCGGGACGCCGGGACCGAGCTGGCCGATCTGCTCGACGACCTCGTCGACGTCGTCGGGATGACGCGGGTGCCGCTCCAGCCGCGTGACGTCGACCCCGCGCAGCTGGCCCGCGAGCTGATCGAAGCGGTCTTCGAGCCGCGCTCCGAGGGTCGTGACGTGACGTGGACCGTCGGCGAACTGCCGCGCTGCCAGGCCGACCAGACGCTGTTGCGGCGGCTGATCGAGGAGCTGCTCGACAACGCGCTGAAGTTCACCGCGCCCCACGGGCGCGCACGGATCGAGCTGCTGTGGGACGAGGACGCCGGCGCCTACGCGGTGCGCGACGACGGCATCGGGCTGGATGGTGAGCTGCCCGACCAGGCCTTCGCGATCTTCGGACGGCTCAACGGGCGCGAGGCCTTCGACGGAACCGGCTCGGGCCTGGCGATCGCCGCGCGGATCGCCGAGCGCCACGGCGGTCGCGTATGGGGTCATGGAACGCCGGACGGCGGCGCGACGGTGTGGTTCACGATCGCCTGAGCGACCGCCTGCACTGATAAAAGCCGCGGCGTGCTCCTCGAGGTGCGGCTCCTGCTCGCGATCTTCGCCGGTGGCTGCGCCGGAGCGTTGGCACGGACCGGGCTGCTCGAGCTGGCCCCGACGCATGCGGGCCGCTGGCCCTGGGTGACGTTCGGGGTCAATGTCGCAGGAAGCCTGCTGCTGGGGTTCGTCGCGACCCACCGCTCGCCGGCAAGCCGCGGCCGGGCGCTAATCGGCACCGGGTTCTGCGGGGCGCTGACGACGTTCTCGACCATGCAGCTGGAGCTCCTGGAGATGCTGGACGCCGATCGCGTCGGCGTCGCGATGCTGTACGGGAGCGGGAGCATCGTGGCGGGACTGATCGGCGTGGCGCTCGGGGTGCACGCGGCGCCGACACCCACGACCGCCCGCACGCCGGAGATCGCATGAGTCCCGTGGCGTGGGTCGCCGTCGGGCTGGCCGGAGGTTGCGGCGCGGTGGCCCGTGCGCTGCTCACGCACCTCGTCAACGTCCGCGCGGGTCGCGCGTTCCCTTACGGCACGCTCGCGGTCAACCTCTCCGGCGCCGTCATCCTCGGCGTGATCGCAGGCTCCGGCCTCTCCGGCGACGCGCTGCGCATCGTCGGCACCGGCCTGATCGGCGCCTACACGACCTTCAGCACCTGGATGCTGGAGACCCACCACGCCAACGCGCTCGGCCACCGCGGCCGAGCCGTCGCCAACATCGCGGTCAGCCTCACCGCCGGCCTGCTCGCGGTCTGGCTCGGGCGCACCGTCGGGCGTGCCGCGTTCTGAGCGGTGAAGGTGCGGGCGGAGGGACTCGAACCCCCACAGCCATAAGGCCACGAGGACCTAAACCTCGCGCGTCTGCCAGTTCCGCCACGCCCGCACGGGCCTGCGGTGACACGCGCCAGGAACGTTGACCGTGGCGCGCAACCTCAAGGGATTGTAAGGTCGGCCCGGGATGGAGGACAACCAGATCATCATCGAGCACCCGAATCGCGACAAGGCGACGAGCAAGGCGACCAAGGCGACGGTCCTGCTGCTGCTCCTCGTGTCCGTCGTGCTGATGCTCATCGTCACCATCGGCGGATGGGACGTTCTGCAGGGCGCCAAGGCCGTGCAGATCGCCTACATCTTGATCTACTTGATCATGGCCTTCTTCGTCAGCCAGTGGAACCGCGGAGTCCTCCCGGTCGCCGCCGCGCTCGCGATCCTCCTGGTGATCTTCGCCGCCGTGGCCGTTCCCGGCTGGCTGGACCGTGACGAGCCGGGCTTCGCCCAGCCCACGATCGACTCCGGCGTCCTCGCCATGGTCACCGCCCTCATCATCCCGGTCCAGATCCTGCTGATCGGCTTCGCGATGCGCGCCTTCAACCAGGCCTGGAACGTCGAGCTCGAGCGCACCGTCGAGCACGGCACCAGCCACTCGGCACCCCAGCCTGCCTGACACGCGACGTCAGTCGCTTTAGACTGCACCCCACCACCAGCCCGGGTGGCGGAACGGTAGACGCCGAGGACTCAAAATCCTCTGCCCGCAAGGGCGTGTGGGTTCGACTCCCACCCCGGGTATTGACGCGATGCGTCGCCTAAGCGTCCGGACGGCGCGGCAGGCTTGACGGGTGCGACCTCCACATCAACGTTCGGAGGTCGCGGCACTGTTGGACAGCGGGATGAGCGACAGCGCGGTCGCACGTGCGTCGGGCGTTCCGCGCGCGACCGTGAGGGACTGGCGACGCGGTGGAGTTCAAGTCGAGGTGCCGAAAGCCACGTGCGGGCAGTGCGGCGGTTCAGAACACGATCCGTTCGCCCTGAATCGCGCCGCCTACACATATCTCCTCGGGCTCTATCTCGGTGACGGGTATCTCGCAGTCAACCGCCACGGCGTTTACCGACTGAGGATCTGCATCGACGCTCGCCACCCTCGGCTGGCCGCACGCGTCGTCGAGACAATGGGGCTTGTGCGTCCTGCCTCTCGCGCAAGCCTGGTCAGGCAGCGCAAGGATCACATGCTCGTCGCATCCCAGTACGGCAAGTGCTGGCCCTGTCTGCTGCCGCACACGGCGCGGGACCAAAGCACGAGCGGCCGATCGTGCTCGCCGATTGGCAACGACCGATCGTCGCCGAGCATCCTGACCAGCTCGTCCGCGGACTCCTCCATTCCGACGGCTGGCGCGGGACCAACCGCGTTCTGGCGGCTGGCAAGACGTATCACTACGGTCGTTACCAGTTCAGCAACCGATCGGACGACATCCGAGGATTGTTCTGCGCCGCTCTCGATCGCCTCGAGATTCCCTGGCGACGGATGAACCGCTGGAACATCTCGGTGGCGCAACGTACCGCCGTCGCCGCGCTCGACGCCTTCGTCGAACCCAAGGACTGACGCCTCTTCAGCCTCGCGCCGTCGTCGCTGCTCCCAGCCGCGCCGGCGTGTCGTCGCTCGCCGCGCGGAAGAAGCCGCCGACGGCGTCCTCGAGATGGTCGATCGAGTCGGCCGCGTACAACACCGGCTGGTACTTGGTGATGTCGTAGTCGATGGTCACCATCTCGGCGAAGTCCAGCGGGCGGATCTCCATGTGGCGGAACTCCTCGATCTCGCCGTAGCTGGAGAGGATGCCGGCGCCGTAGGCGCGCAGCTCGCCGTCCTCGTGCAGGACGCCGAACTCCAAGGTGAACCAGAAGACGTCGGCGATCGCCTGCAGCGCCTCGTCGGTCGCGACGCGCTGAGCCGCCAGCCCGGCCTCGCGCTTGATGGCGGCGAAGCGCGGTGAGGCCAGGAGGTTGCCGTGGCCGATGACCTCGTGGATGACGTCGGGCTCCGGTGTGTAGAGCGGCTCGGACGGATGGCGGACGTATTGGGTCGAGTGGAAGACGCGATCGCCGAGCGACCCATAGAACTCGCGCAGCGCCACCAGGCCCGGCGCCGGGTGGTACTCGAAGCCCGTCAAGGGCTTCAGCCGGTCGGTCACCTCGTCGAGCTGCGGCACCCGATCCTCCGGCAGCCCCAGCGCCGCCTTGGCCTCCAAGAACTCCCGGCAGGCGTAGCGCTCGTGCTTGACGTGCAGCTCACGCGAGACCGTGCGCCAGATGTCGTTCTCGACCTCGGTGTAGACGATCTGCGGGACGTCCTCGCCAGGCGTCCACGCCATCGCCGCCGCGGCGATCTCGTTGCGCCGCTCGCGGTAGGCCGGGTCGTGAAATCCGGGATGATCCTCGCCGAGGTGGACCTCGACGCGACCGTCGTCACCCTGGGTGACCGGTGAGTAGAGCTGGCCCTCTTCGAACATCGCGATCGTCTCCCCTGACGCGTCGTTGGCCGTCCACCAAGGAGACCACCCGCGCCGCCCGGAGGCAAGGGCGACCAGCGGACCACCGTCGCTGTCTGCCTCAGGACACCAGCGCGCGCAGGTCGTCGGCAATTGCGGCCGGCGCGGCGAACGTGCCCCACGGCAGTTCACCGACAGGCTCCAGCCGCGAGACCTCCAGCCCCGCCCGCGCGCAGAGCAGCTCTCCGGCGGCGACGTCCCACAGGTTGACGCCACGCTCGTAGTAGGCGTCCAGGCGCCCCGCGGCGGTCCACGCGAGATCCAGCGCCGCCGACCCACCGCGGCGGATGTCGCGAGCGCGCGGCACGACGCGCGCGACGACCTCGGCCTGCAGCTCACGCCGCCGCGTGTCGTAGCCGAAGCCCGTCGCCACCAACGCGTGCGCCAGGTCCTCGGGCGGCGCCGGGGTCAAGGCAATGCCATTGCACTGAGCAGGCCCGTTCGCCGTCGCCGTGAAGAGCTCGTCCAACACCGGATCGAAGATCGCCGCGGCCCGCCCCTCGCACGCGATGCTCACGCACCACTGCGGCAACCCGTACAAGAAGTTCACCGTGCCATCAAGCGGGTCGACGACCCAGCGGCGCCCGGACGTCCCGCCGGTGTCCTCGCCCTCCTCCCCCATGATCGCGTCGTCGGGCGCCCGCCGCGCGAGGATCTCCCGGATCGCGGCCTCGGCGGCCAGGTCGGCGGCGCTGACGAGATCCGTTGACGTCGACTTCGTCGCCAGCACGCGCTCGCTGCCGAAGCGCTCCAGCAGCAACGCGCCCGCGGTGCGCGCCGCCTCGACCGCGATGTCCAGGAGCGCGCCGTCGTCGTCGCTCACGCGATCGCTCCCGGCCGGCGATCGATCCACGGCCGCGCGGCCTCGATCTGCGCCGCCAGCGACAGCAGCACCGCATCCTCACCACGGCGCCCGACCAGCTGGACGCCGACCGGCAGCCCGTCGTCGTCGAGCCCCGCGGGCACCGCGGCCGCGGGCTGGCCGGTGATGTTCCAGGCCGGCATCCACGTCAGCCGCTCGGCGCCGCGCGCGATGTAGACCGGCGTCGACCAGCGACCGACGGCGCCGACGCGGTAGGGCCCGTCGTTGGTGGCCGGGGTCAGCAAGACGTCGATGTCCTCCCACAACCTGGCCAGCCGCGCGGTCTGCTCGGCCTCGGCCTCGCGCGCCCAGCGCACCAGGCCCGCCGGCGCGCGGCGGCCCAGCGCGGCAACCGCCCGCGTGCGCGGCTCCAGCCGCTCGGGGTGGGGCATGGCCGCCGCCACGTCGTCGCCGATCCCGCGCATGACCCGCACCAGCCCCGCCGGCCAGAGCGACCCCGGGTAGTCCGGGTCGCGCTCGACGACGTCGTGGCCGAGCCCGCGCAGCAGCGCCGCCATGTCCTGCACCGCGCGTCGCTCCTCGGCGCCCAGCCGCGGCATCGCACCCGCCGGCGCCTTGGTGCTCACCGCGATCCGCAGCCGCCCCGGCTCGCGCGCCGTGGCACCGACGAAGCCGCCCTCCGGCACGTCGTCGTCATCGACGGTCGCGTCCAGGAACAGCGCCGCGTCGACCACCCGCCGCGCCAACGGGCCGTTGACCGACAGCCCCTGCCAGGCGTCGTCGTGCGGGGCGACCGGCACGCGGTCGCGCGTCGGCTTGAGCCCGAAGAGGCCGTTCCACGTCGACGGGGTCCGGATCGAGCCCGCCCCGTCGGAGCCGAGCGCGACGCCGGCCAGCCCGGCGGCCATCGCCGCACCGCTGCCACCACTGCTGCCGCCCGGCGTGCGGTTGAGGTCCCACGGGTTGCGCGACGAGCCGAAGGTGGTGGTGTCGGTCGCGGGGAGCATCGTCATCTCCGGCACGAGCGTCTTGCCGACGATGATCGCCCCGGCCGCGCGCAGCCGACGGATGACCTCGGCGTCACGCGCCACCGGCCCCGCGTGGGCGGCGGTGCCCCAGGCGGTCGGCTCGCCGGCGACGTCGACGTCGTCCTTGATCGCGACCGGCACGCCGAGCAGCGGGCGCGTATCTCCGGCCCCGCGTCGGCCGTCGGCCTGGTCGGCCTCGACGAGCGCGCGCCCGGCGAGCACCACGCGGTAGGCGTTGATCAGCGGGTCGATCTTCGCGATGCGCGCGAGCGTCGCCTCGACGACCGCGCGCGAGGTGACCTCGCCCTCGCGGATCAGTCGAGCCTGCTCGGCAGCCCCGGCGAGGGCGAGCGTCGTGGCGTCCATTGGGTCCACGCTACCGGCCGCGACCTCGAGGTCTCCCCCATCCGGACCGATGGAGAGGACACGATGTCCATGTCCGTGCGCAGACTGCTCGTGATGGCGCTGGTCGCCGCGCTCGGCGGCGGGGTGACGCAGGCCGTCGCCGAGCCCGCCCGCAAGCCGAGCGCCATGCTCGGCGGCGGCGCCACGGCCCAGGCGGTGGCCAAGCCGGCCAAGCACCGCACCGCACGCAAGGCGAGCGCCAAGAAGGCCCACCCGCGTGCCCGCGCGGTCAAGCTCGACGCCGGCGTGGCCTGGGTGCCGCTGGAGGCGCTGGCCACCACGCCACCGCTGACCGGCGCGACCGGAGCGCCCGCAACCCCGGGCGGCGGGAGCCTCACCGCGCCGACGACGAGCACCGACCCGACGTCCGGCTCCACCACGCCGCCACCCAGCTCCGGCGACGGTCCGCCGCCACCGCAAGGCCAGGCCGTCGGCGTCACGGTCGACGACCGCACCGGCTACACCGCCCGCCTCTCGCGCGCAAGCGTCACCGCCGGCTCGGTCGTCGTCCAGCTCCACAACCAGGGCGAGGACGACCACAACCTCCGCGTCGTCCCCACCGACCACGCGGGCGCGACCGTCGACTTCCCCCTCACCGGCTCAGGCAAGAACACCACCAAGACGCTCACCCTGACCACCGGCAGCTACCGCCTCTTCTGCACGCTGACGACCCCCGTCAACCACGAGACGGCCGGCATGAACGCGACGCTGACGGTCTCCTGATCGCAGACGTTGGCGTGTGAAAGAGTTCGGGCGCAGATGCCCGACGCCGAGCCGAAGGTCCTCTGGTCGCCCACCGCCGAGCGCGTGGAGGCCGCCACGCTCACCCGGTTCGCGCGCTGGGTCTCGTTGACCCGGGGCATCGAGGTCTCCGGCTCCTACGCCGACCTGTGGCAGTGGTCGGTCGATGAGTTGGAGGACTTCTGGGCGGCGATCTGGACGTTCTTCGACGTCCAGGCCTCGACCCCGTACCAGCGCGTCCTGCGCTCCCGCGAGATGCCGGGCGCCGAGTGGTTCCCGGGCGCCCGGCTGAACTACGCCGAGCACATCTTCCGCGCCAAGCAGGACTCGGCGATCGCGCTGCAGCACGCCTCCGAGCTGCGCGAGCTGGACTTCATGACCTGGGGCGAGGTGCGCGACCTCACCGCGCGGATCGCCACCGGCCTGCGCTTCCTCGGCGTCGGTCCCGGCGACCGCGTCGTCGGCTACATCCCCAACATCCCCGAGGCGATCGCGGCGTTCCTGGCGTGCGCGTCGATCGGCGCGACGTGGTCGTCGTGCTCGCCGGACTTCGGCACGCGCTCGGTCGTCGACCGCTTCGCCCAGATCGAGCCCAAGGTCCTGATCGCCGTCGACGGCTACCGCTACGGCGGCAAGGACTTCGATCGCCGCGACGTCGTCGCCGGGCTGCGCGACGAGATCCCGTCGCTCGATCACGTCGTGCTGCTCGACTATCTCAGCGCCGACGCAGATCCTCCCACGGGCATGCTCGGCTGGCGCGAGCTGATCAAGCAGCAGGAGCCGTTGGAGTTCGCCCAGCTGCCCTTCGACCACCCGTTGTGGGTGTTGTACTCCTCGGGCACGACGGGGCTGCCCAAGGCGATCGTCCACGGCCAGGGCGGCGTGCTGCTGGAGCACCTCAAGAAGATGCACTTGCATCTCGACGCCCAGGAGGGCGACCGCGTCTTCTGGTTCACCACCACCGGGTGGATGATGTGGAACTTCCTCGTCGGGGTGCTGCTGACGCCGGCGTCGATCGTCCTCTACGACGGCAACCCGGGCACGCCGTCGCTGGACCGCCTGTGGGATCTCGCGGCCCAATCGCAGACCACGACCTTCGGGACGAGCGCGAGCTTCCTCGCCACGTGCATGAAGGAGGGCGTCGAGCCCGGCGAGGGCCGGGACCTCAGCGCCCTGAAGTCGGTCGGCTCGACCGGCTCGCCGCTGGCGCCCGAGGGCTTCCAGTGGGTCTATGACCACGTCGGTGCGGACACGTGGCTGTTCTCGACGTCGGGCGGGACCGACGTCGTCAGCGCCTTCGTCGGCGGCGTGCCGACGCTGCCCGTGTACCTCGGCGAGATCCAGGGCCGCGCGCTCGGCGCGAAGGTCGAGTCGTGGGACCCCGACGGCAAGCCGCTGATCGGCGAGGTCGGCGAGCTCGTGCTGACCGAGCCGATGCCGTCGATGCCGATCTTCCTGTGGGGTGACGAGGATGGCTCGCGCCTGCGCGAGTCCTACTTCGACCACTACCCCGGCGTCTGGCGCCACGGCGACTGGATCGAGATCACCGAGCGCGGCACGGCCATCATCTACGGCCGCAGCGACTCCACCATCAACCGCGGCGGGATCCGGATGGGCACCAGCGAGATCTACCGCGCGGTGCTCGCCGACGACGCGGTCGTGGACGCGTTGGTGGTGGACATCCCGCGCGAGGGCACCGAGGGCTGGATGCCGCTGTTCGTCGTCCTGCGTGAGGGCGAGACGCTCACCGACGAGCTCACCGCCGCGATCAAGCGCCGCATCCGCACCGACTGCTCACCCCGCCACGTCCCCAACGAGATCCGCCAGATCGCCGAGGTCCCCCGCACGCTGAGCGGCAAGGTGCTGGAGGTCCCGGTCAAGCGGATCCTCATGGGCCAGCCCGCGGATCAGGCAGCCTCACGCGACTCGCTCGCCAACCCGGCCGCGCTGGACGTGTTCGTCGAGCTGGCGGCACAGGGCGGTTAGCTCCCTGGTCATCGACCGGCGAGCGGTTTAGGCTCGCCCACGATGACCGATCAGCCGATCTTCGAAGCGCAGTACGTCGAGAAGCGCAGCCGCCTCACGACGTTCTTTCGCTACTTCCTCGCGATTCCGCACTACATCGTCGTGGCGGTGTGGAGCATTGCGGCGTTCTTCGCCGTCGTCGCGGCCTGGTTCGCGCTCCTCATCACGGGGCGCTACCCACAGGGGCTCTATGACTTCGTCTCCGGACTGCAGCGCTACAGCACGGCCGTCTACGGCTACATCGCGCTGCTGACCGACGAGTACCCACCGTTCAGCGGCGACACGGACAACTACCCGATCCACATCAAGATCCCGCCGCCCAAGGCGGAGTACAACCGCCTGAAGGTCCTGTTCCGGATCATCCTGGCGATCCCGATCATGATCATCGTCTACGCGATGCAGATCGTCTGGGAGATCGGCACGTTCCTGGCGTGGTTCGTGATCGTGATCATGGGCAAGCAGCCCAAGGGGCTGCAGGACATGATCGTCTTGGGCATCTCCTACCAGCAACGGGCCAACACCTACTTCGGGCTGTTGACCGAGGACTGGCCGTCGTTCACCGATCCGCAGGGTGAGGCGCTCGGGGCTGCGAGCACCAGCTCCGGTCTTCCGCCCGCACCGCCGACCTCAGCCCCGCCGGCGGCACCCGAGGCACCCGGCGGCCAGACCGGCCTCCCGCCCAGCAGCAATCCGTTCGGCGAGTAGGAGCGCGCGTCAGGAGACCGCGGCCGCGGGCCGGTCTCCAACCCAATAGCGCGGGCCGGGACCGAGCCGGCCCGCGCGGTCGTCAGGGTTGGCCAGGCGGCAGCGGTCCAGCGACAGGCAGCCGCAGCCGATGCACTCGGTCAGCCCGGCCTTCAGCCGCTCCAGCTCGGCGATCCGGTCGTCGATCCTCCCCGACCAGCCGCTCGACAGCCGCGCCCAGTCCTTGCGGGTCGGTGCCCGGTCCGGCGGCAGCTTGGCCAGCTCGCCCCCGATCTCCTCCAGCGTCAGGCCGATCCGCTGGGCGAACACGATGAACGCGATCCGCCGCAGGACGGGACGCGGGTACCGGCGATGCCCGGAGCCGGCGCGTTCGGACGCGATCAGCCCCCGCTCCTCGTAGAACCGCAGGGCCGACGCGGCAACGCCACTGCGCTTGACGACCTCACCGATGGGCAACAAGGTGGACATGGTGCTCAAGCTTAGGTGAGGTTCAAGCGCCTTCAGCGCAGCGGGAGCGGCGGTGGCTCGGGGGCGTCGATGTCGGGTGGCGGTGGTGCGGGCGTGGTGGGACGGAGGCCGATGATGAGGAGAAAGACGGCTGCGGCGGCCAAGACGACGGGCCAGCCGAGGAGTGTCGCGCCGTTGGCGCTGACGTCCAGCGACGTGATGACCGTGAAGATGATGAGGTTGAGGACGCCGAGGTAGGCCGGACCTGGCTGGCGGTCGACGGAGCTGTAGGCGATGAGGCCGAAGCCGGCGGCGAGGATCAGCAGCTCCCAGCCCCAGGCCACGGCGGTGACCACCTCCGTGTCGCCCTCGGCCACGAGGCCCTGCACGATGTTCTCGGCCGCGAAGCTCACGGCGATCGCCAGCACCGCGAGGCCCGCGGCATCGATGAGCGCGACACCGTGGCGCAGGCGGCGGTCGCGCTGGCCGACGGCGACGAAGCCGAAGGCGACCACGAGCGCGAGCAGCACCCAGCGGTCGGTCGCAAGGCCGTTCGGCGACCAGATCCACTCGACCGCCGCGATCACCGCGAGGCCACCGGTCAGCGCGCCGAGCAGCGTGCACACGGCGCTGTTGCGCCGCGTCGCAAACGTCAGCGCGAACGCCGCGACGACCGCCAGCACCCACGTCGCGGTGCCCGAGGAGCCCGCGCTGTCGGAGCCCAGCACGCTGCTGAGCTGCGCGATGACGTCGATGAACAGCGCGACCGACGCCACGTACAAGACCGACTGATAGGCCCGCGGCTCATCGCCTTCCAACGGCGACAGCAGCGCCATCGCCGTCACGAACGCCCACGCGACGGTCGCATAGGCCAAATGCACGCCCGCCCCCCACGCCTCTGCGAATCGCACGGTCACGACCCACACCAACGTCGTCAGCACGACCACCCCGGCCGCGACGACGTCCCCACGGAACGGCTTCGGGCGCAGCGGACTCAACAGTGAGGAGTGCACCCCGCGGCCTTCGCCGCGTGGCGCACCGGTCCTGCCTCTACGGCCGCACGAACGTGTCCGGGTCCGGCCCGGTCCGGTCGCCCGCGTCGAGCTCGGCGATGGCGCCCATCTCGGCCGCGCTCAGCGTGAAGCCGAAGACGTCGAGGTTCTGCTCGATCCGCTCCTGGGTCACCGACTTCGGGATCACGACGTTGCCGAGCTGCAGATGCCAGCGGATGACGACCTGCCCGGTCGTGACGCCATGCGTCTCGGCGATCGTGATCAGCGCCGGGTCGTCGAGCACCTTGCCCTGGGCCAGCGGGCTCCACGCCTCGGTGACGATCCCGAGGTCGGCGTGCTCGCGGCGCAAGCCGGTCTGCTGGAAGTACGGGTGCAGCTCGACCTGGTTGATGACCGGCGCCACACCCGTCTCGGCGATGATCCGCTCCAGGTGCTCAGGCTGGAAGTTCGACACGCCGATCGAGCGCGCCAGCCCGTCGCGCTGCAGCTCCACCAGCGCCTGCCAGGTCTCGACGTACAGGTCGGTCGCCGGCACGGGCCAGTGGATCAGGTACAGGTCGACGTGCTCCATCTCCAGCTGCTTGAGACTGGCGTGCAACGCGCGCTTGGCCTGCTCGAAGCCGTGGTCGTCGTTGAAGCACTTGGTCGTGATGTAGACGTCATCACGCTGCAGCCCCGCGGCGTGCACGGCCTGCCCGACGCCCGCCTCGTTGCCGTAGGCCGCGGCGGTGTCGATGTGGCGATAGCCCGCCAGCAGCGCGCGCGTGGCGATGTCGGCGGTGTCGGCCGGCGGGACCTGGAAGACCCCGAAGCCGAGCTGGGGGATCTGCTCACCGTCGCTGAGGGTGACGGTCGGGACGGTGGAAGAGGTCAAGCTCATACCTCTTGCGGTGCCCGACCGCCAACCTCGCAAACGCCTTCTTTAACGCGCGAGCCCCGGGTTCTCGACCGGCTCGTCGCCGGAGTAGTCGTAGAAGCCGATGCCGGCCTTGCGGCCGTACCAGCCGGCCGACAGCATCTTGCGCAGGATCGGCGGCTGCGCGAAGCGGCGCTCGCGGAACTCGTCGAAGAGGACGTCGCAGATCGCGCCGGTCGTGTCGTTGCCGACCAGATCGGCGAGCGTCAGCGGGCCCATCGGGTGACCGGCGCCGGCCTTCATCGCCGCGTCGATCTCCGAGATCGAGCCGACGCCCTCCTCGTAGGCGCGCATCGCGTCCAACATGTAGGGGACGAGCAGGCGGTTGACGATGAACCCGGCCTTGTCCTTGGTCGGGATCGCGATCTTGCCCTGCAGCGACTCGGCGAAGGCGAGGACCGCGTCGAAGGTCTCATCGGTCGTGGTCACGCCACGCACGACCTCGACGAGCTTCATGACCTGGGCGGGGTTGAAGAAGTGCAGGCCCGCGAAGAGCGTCGGGCGCGAGGTCGAGGCGGCCTGGTCGATGACGGCCAGCGACGACGTGTTGGTGGCGAAGATGGCGTCGGGCTTGACGATCCCGTCGAGCGCCTTCCACATCTCCAGCTTGAGCCCCAGGTTCTCGGTGATCGCCTCGATGATGAGGTCGGCGTCGGCGAAGTCGGCGTAGTCGGTCGTGCCCTGCAGGCGCGCGCGGATCGCGTCGGCGTCCTCTTGGGTCGACTTGCCCTTCTCGACGGCGCGGGCGAGCTGCTTGTCGATCTTGCCCAGCCCCTTCTGCAGCGTCGCGTCGTCGACCTCGCGGACGACGACGTCGTAGCCGGCGGTCGCGACGACCTGTGCGATCCCATGACCCATGAGCCCGCACCCGACGATTCCAACCTTCTTGATCTCGGCCATGGCGCAGGACCCTAACTGGACGCGCGCTGAGATGAACCGCCGCGTACAGTCTCATCCATGCCAATCGTCGAGACCGAGGACCGCGGCGCGGTCCGCCACGTCATCCTCAACCGCCCCGAGAAGCGCAACGCGTTCAACGACGAGCTGGTCCTCGGGCTGCGCGACGCCCTGCACACCGCGGCCGACGACGACGGCGTCCACTGCGTCGTCGTGCGCGGCGCGGGCCCGATGTTCTCCAGCGGGATGGACGTCAACTTCCTCGGTGGGCTGGCCGCCGACCCGGGCCGGCTGCGCGCCTCGCGCCGCCCGATCATCGAGACCTGGAACCTGCTGGAGGAGATGCCCAAGCCGACGATCGCGCAGATCCACGGCGCCTGCATCGGCGGGGCGATGGAGCTGGCGCTGGCCGCCGACCTGCGCGTGATGGCCTCAGAGGCCGTCATCGGCCTGGTCGAGACGCGCGTCGGCCTGATCCCCGACGTCGGCGGCTCGTCGCGGCTGCCGTCGGTCGTCGGCCTCGGCCGCGCCAAGGAGCTGATCATGGCCTCGAAGGTGATCGACGGCGTCGAGGCCGAGCGCATCGGGCTGGTCAACCGCGTGGCGCCGGCCGAGGAGCTGGATGCAGCGACCGACGCGCTGGTCAACGAGCTGCTGGCCTGCGCGCCGCGCGCGGTCGCCCTGGCCAAGCGGCTGCTGGACTCGGTCGCCAAGCCGACGCTGTCGGCCACGCTGGAGCTCGAGGTCGCCGCCCAGGAGCTGTGCGCGCGCTCGGAGGACTTCGGCGAGGGCACCCGCGCCTTCGCCGAGAAGCGCCAGCCGGAGTTCAGCGGCCGCTAGACCATCCAGCGGCCCGCGCGCGCTCAGCGGCCGCTGAGCGACGCCCCGCGGGTATCGTCCGGCGCCGCATGGACTTCGACTCCCGTTCCCCGGTGGTCGTCCTGGCCGGCGGTACCGGAGGCGCGAAGCTCGCCCGCGGGATGGCCGACGTCGCCGGAGACGACCTCGTCGTGATCGCCAACACCGGCGACGACGTCGAGCTCTACGGCGCCTACGTGGCGCCCGACCCCGACCTCGTGACGTTCTGGCTGGCCGATCGCATCGACGAGCGCGGCTGGGGCCTGGCCGGCGACACCTTCGCCGTCATGGACGGCCTGCGCGAGCTGGGCGTCGACGTCTGGTTCAACCTCGGCGACCGCGACCTGGCCTACGGCGTGCGCCGCGCCGAGCTGCTGGCCGGCGGCGCGCGGCTGACCGAGGCGATCGCCGAGCTCACGAGCGCGTTGGGCCTCGGCGCCACCGTCCTGCCCATGGCCGACGCGCCGGTTCGCACGAGCGTGCGCAGCGGCGAGCGCTGGGTGCCGTTCCAGGAGTTCATGGTGCGCGAGCGTGCCGCCCTGCCGATCGACGACGTGCGCTACGACGGCATCGACGCCGCGACCGTGCCGCCCGAGGCGCTGGCGGCCGTCGCCGCAGCGAGGGCCATCATCGTGGGACCCTCCAACCCGGTGATCTCGATCCGCCCCATCCTCGCCGTCCCCGGCATGGCCGACGCGCTGCGCGCCGGCGCGGCGCCGGTCGTCGCGCTCTCGCCCGTGGTCGGCGGTCAGATCGTCAAGGGCCCGACCAAGCCGTTCCTGGAATGGGCGGGCGTCACGGTCGACGCGGCGGGGGTCGCCGGCTACTACGGCGACCTGCTCGACGGGCTCGTCGCCGACGAGGAGCTCGACGGCCTCGCGATCCCCACCCTGCGCACCGACACGCTGCTCGCCGACCCTGCCGGCCGCGCCCGCGTCGCCGAGGCCACGCTGCGCTTCGCGGAGGGCCTGCGGTGATGGCCGGACGCCGCGGCCGGACCATCGCCGTGCTGCCGATCAAGCGCTTCGGCTCGGCCAAGCAGCGGCTCGACAACGGCCTGTCGGACGGCACCCGCCGCGCGCTGGCCGAGGCGATGGTCACCGACGTCCTGATCGCGCTGCGACGCGCCAAGTACATCGACGAGGTGCTCGTCGTCTCCGGCGAGACGATGGCCGTCGCGCTGGCCGCCGGCTACGACGCCGCCGCCGTCATCGACGACCCGGACGACATCGGCCACAGCGCCGCCGCGCGGCGTGGCGTGCAGGCGGCGATGGAGCGCGGCGCGACCCGCGTCCTGCTCGTCCCCGGCGACTGCCCCGCACTCGACCCGGCCGAGCTCGACGAGCTGCTCGAGGACGCCGAGGGCGTGGCGCCCCCGACGTCATCGTCGTCCCCGACCGCCACGGCGACGGCACCAACGCGCTGCTGCTCACCCCGCCCGACGCGATCCAGCCCGCCTTCGGCCCGGGATCGCGCGAGCGTCACGAGCGCCTGGCCCAGGAGGCCGGCGCGACCTGCACGGCGATCGCCGTGCCGACGCTCGGCCTCGACGTCGACACCGTCGACGACCTCGCCGCGCTGCGCACGGCGCTGGAGGACGTCCGCGGCGGCGCGTCGCACACGCGCGGCCTGCTGGCGCGCTTCGGCCGCGTGGGCAGCGGATGATCACCGCCCAGGCATTGCCGGGCCTGCCAGAGGTGCGCGCGGGCGACGATCTCGCCGCGCTGCTCGCGATCGCACGCGACAAGCTCGACGCCGGCCCACCCGCCGGCTTCGGTCCCGGCGACGTGCTGGTGGTTGCCCACAAGGTGGTGTCCAAGGCCGAAGGCCGCGTCGTGGCGCTCGCCGACGTCGAGCCGTCAGCGCGCGCGACCGAGCTGACGGCGCGCCTCGCCGGCGACAAGGACCCCCGCCACGTCGAGGTCGTCCTGCGCGAGAGCGCCGAGATCGTCCGCGCCGCGCACGGCGTCCTGATCTCCCGCACCCACCACGGCTTCGTCTGCGCCAACGCCGGCGTCGACGCCTCCAACGCCGCGGGCGACGGCGAGCTGATCCTGCTGCCGACCGACCCCGACGGCTCGGCGCGTGCGTTGAGGGCCGCGCTCCCCGGCCATCCCGCGGTCATCATCGCCGACTCCTTCGGCCGCGCCTGGCGCCATGGCCAGTGCGACGTCGCGGTCGGGATCGCCGGACTCGCGCCGCTGGAGGACTGGCGCGGGCGCACCGACGCCCACGGCCGCGAGCTGCGCGCCACGTGGATCGCGACCGCCGACCAGGCCGCCGCGGCCGCCGACCTCGCCCGTGGCGGCAAGGACGCCGGCGAGCCCGCGGTCGTCCTCACCGGCCTCGAGCGCCACGTGACCGTCGAGGACGGACCGGGCGCCCAGGCCCTCGTGCGCAGCCGCGCCGAGGACCTCTTCAGCTAGCCCAGCGACTCGACCTTCAGCTCACGCTTGCCGCTCGGCGTCGAGACCGCGACCGTGTCGCCCGGCGCCGTGCCGATCAGCGCCTTGGCGACCGGCGACTCCGCCGACAGCTTGCCGCTCTTGAGGTCGGCCTCGGTGGCGCCGACGATCGTGTACTTGACCGTCTTGCCCGACTTGACGTCGGTCACGTTGACCGTCGCGCCGAAGGTCACGACCGTCGCGTCGGCGTCGGACTCGACGACGGTCGCGTTGCGCAGCCGCTCGGTCAGGCGGGCGATCTTCGTCTCGTGGTGCGCCTGGTCCTCCTTGGCGGCGTGGTACTCCGCGTTCTCGGACAGGTCACCCAGCTCACGGGCAATGAGGATCCGCTGCGCGATCGCGCGCCGGCCCTCCCCCTCGAGATCCTCGAGCTCGCTCTTGAGCTGTGCCAGTCCCTCGCGGGTGATCGCTTCGGCCATGCCTCAAACCTATAGCGAGACGGCGCGCGCGGCGTCCCGCCTCGCGGCCAGCGCCTCCAACTCGGCCAGCGCGCGGTCGGTCTCGCCTTCGGCGGCCATCGCCTGCGCCAGGCGACCGGCAGCGGCCGTGTAGGACGGCGTTGCCAGGACGTCGGCAACCGCCGTCCGAATCGCCTCCACCTTGGCCGATGGCTTCAGCGTGACGCCCGCACCCGCGGCGACCATGCGCGCCGCGTTGTCGGGCTGGTCGCGGCCCATCGGCAAGGCCACCACCGGCACACCTGCGGCCAAGGACTTGATGATGGTGCCGTGGCCCGCGTGGGTGACGACGAGCGCGGCGTGCTTGAGCACCTCGGCGTGCGGTGCCGCGGGCACGACGGTGACGTTGGCCGGCACGACACCGAGCGCGTCGGGCTCCAGCGACGGGCCGAGCGTGACCAGCGCGCGCACGGGCAGCGTGCCGAGCGCCGCGACGATTCGCCCGAGCAGATCGCCCTGGGCCATGTAGGTCGAGCTGAGGCCGACGAGCACGAGCGGCTCGTCGCCGGGCGGCGGGGTCCACTCCCCCGCCCACGCCGGGTCGGCGAGCCGCGGCCCGACGTAGCGGACGTTGGCCGGCAGCCGCGGCACCGGGAAGTCGAAGGCCGGGCTGGTCAGGACCAGGAAGCGCTCGGCGGCGTGGATCTGATCCAGGGGATGCGCGATCGGTGCGAGCTGCTGCTCCTGGCGCGCGGCGTTGAGGGCCCTCCGGCCCGAGCCCCACAGCCGCAACGCGATCTTGTCCATCACCTTGAGTCGGACCCGCTCGGCGCCGTTGCGCGGCGGCGCCCACCCGCTGCCGTACGGCGACGCGCCCGTGCCCGGGACGACGTAGCTGCAGGTGAGCAGCAGCGCCTGTGGGATCCCGGACGCCTCGGTCGCGGCCTGCGCGCCGAACATCAGCGTGGGGTTGACGACCACGTCGGGCCGTCGGCGAGCGATCTCGGCCGCCGTGTCGCGGGCGTAGCGCGCCGCCGGGCCGAAGGCGATGCCGTCGCGGAAGCGACGGAAGGCCCCAAGCGGCGTCTTGGCCTCCCAGTCGCGGGCGAGGTCCTCGTCGGGCGAGTAGGACCCCTTGTTGGGCGCGGTGGCCCACGGGATCCACTCGGCGCCGGTCGCCTCGACGTCGGGCCCGAGCACATCGTCGGCCAGCACGGTCACGTCATGGCCGGCTGCGACGGCGGCGTGGACGATCGACAGGATCGGCGGCGTCTCACCACCGCCCTCCCACAGCGTGAACAGGAACTTGTTGGACATGGTCTTCCTCGGCTCGGGCATGGACTAGGAGTTGGTCGCGGCGAGCGCCGCGATCAGCGCGCGCATGTGGTCGATGGTCTGCTCCTGCGACAGCCCCATGTCACGGCGCAGGAGCTTCCAGGTGTAGATGTCGGTGGCGGTGACGTGCAGGTTCAGGGCCTGCTCGTAGCCTGCGTCGGTGGGGTCAGGGAGCTGGTCGGCGAACGCGCGGGCCACCCAGGAGCGGTGCCCGGCGCGGCCTTGGGCCAGGAACGGCGCCAACGCCGGAACACGCTCCTCCAGCGCCAGCATGCGGATCACCGCGTCGCCGAAGGGCTCGTAGTCCTCGACGACGTTGGCGACGGGGTCGGCGAGGCCGGTCTTGCGGGAGTGCTCGGGATCCAGCTGCTCGGCGACGGCCTCGAGCAGCCCCTCCTTGGAGGCGAAGTGGTTGATCACCGTCTGCTGCGACACGCCCGCCTCCTTGGCGACCGCGACCAGCGTGACGTCGTCGTAGTAGCGCGCCAGGAAGTGCTCGGTGGCGACCTCCAGGATCCGCTCGCGCGTGGCGGCCGCCGCGGCGGCGCGAGCGGTCTGGCGGTATGGGCGGCGCTCCGTTTTCACTTGAGTGACGATAAAGCGAATGCAGAGGTCGGCGCAAGTGCGGCCAGCACTACTGTTGCGGGCCATGGGTCGCTCTCGCCGCCGCGCACGCACCACCGCCACCGCTCCCGCCCCGCGCGCCGCCGACCGCAAGCGCGCCACGGCCACCGTCACCCCCGCCGAGCTGCGCCGCACGCTCGGCGCCTACCTCGCCGGCGCGATCGTGCTGGCCGTGCTCGTCCTGCTCGGCACGATGACGCTGGCCGGCACGTTGGCCCCCTGGCTCGTGCTCGCCCTCGACGCCGCCGCCGCCTACGCCCTCTACCGCTGGGCCCAGAGCCGACTCGCGCCGCTGGCGCTCAGCGACGAGGACCGCGTGATGCAGACGCTCGCCGGCGGCCTGCTGCTGCTGGCGCTCGGCTTCGCGCTGGTCGCCGCGGTCGCGCTGACGCTGGCCTAGGCGACGGCCTCGCGCGGCGCGCCCAGCGGGTGCTCGCGCAAGATGTCGTACAACGTGCTGCGCTCCGCCGCCGGGCGACCGGCCGCGTGCGCGGCGGCGACCAGCTGCGGTGGGTCCAGACGCACGCCGTGGTAGGAGCCGGCGAGTCGTGAGATCGACTCCTCCATCAACGTCCCGCCGAGGTCGTTGACCCCCCAGCGCAGCGCCTCGGTCGCGGTCTCGATGCCCATCTTGACCCACGAGGCCTGGACGTTGGTGATGGTCTTGCCCAGCGCGAGGCGGAAGATCGCGGTGTGCTTGAGGTTCTCCTCGCGGGAGATCTCCTCGACGCCGTGGGTCCGCCCGAGCAGCGTCATGAACGGGATGAACGACAGCGGCACGAACTCGGTGATGCCGCCGGTGCGCTCCTGCAACTCGCGGATGACGGTCATGTGCTGGGCCAGCTCCCAGGGCTCCTCGATGTGGCCGAACATCACCGTCGAGGTCGAGCGCAGGCCCGCCCGATGCGACGCCTCGATGATCTCGACCCAGCGCGAGACCGGGAGCTTGTTGGGGCTGATGCGCTCGCGAACGCCGTCATGGAGGACTTCGGCGGCCGTGCCCGGCGTCGAGCCGAGCCCCGCGTCACGTAGCTGCGCGAAGACCTCGCTCGGCGGCAGGCCCGAGATGTCGCACATGTGCGCGATCTCCATCGGCGAGTAGGCGTGCAGGTGCAGCTGCGACGCCTCGTCCTTGGCCACCCGCAGCCAGTGCAGGTAGTCGTCGAGCTTCCAGTCGGGGTGGATGCCCGACTGCATGCACAACTCCGTGGCCCCGTACGCGACGGCCTCACGAACGCGGCCGCGGAACTCGTCCTCGGAGTGCTCGTAGGCATCCGGAGAGCGCTTGCCCTGCCCGAAGCCGCAGAACGCGCAGCCGACGACGCAGACGTTCGAGACGTTGATGTTGCGGTTGACGACGAAGGTCACGGTCTCACCGGCGAGCTCGGCGCGCAGCTCGTCGGCGGCGGCGCGCATCCCCTCGATCGCGCCCGCGTCGGTGGACGCGAACATCGCCGTCAGCTCCTCGATCGACAGCGCCTCGCCTGCCCGCGCCCGCTCGGTCGCCGGCCCCACGAGGTCGGACTGGATCGCGAACGGTGCGTCGGTGCGGCCCGACCCGCGCCGCGGGATGAAGGACCAGTACTTGACCTTGACGACATCCAGCACATGCTGCTCGACCCACTCCGGGTCGAGGTACTGGCCGTAGACGCAGAGCCGCTCGGTCAGCGCCACGCCGTCCTCGGCCAGGCGCTTGCGCACCTGATGGGGTGAGGGGAACGGGTGCTCGGGCGAGATGTGGTCGCCGTTGGCCGAGAGCCCACCCAGGTCGGTCGCGCCCGCGGCGACGAGCTCTGGCCAGTGCTCGCTGAGGTTCGGCGGCACCTGGATGCCGACGCCCGGCAGCAGCTCGCGCGCCACCCCGATCAGCTCGACCAGGTCTTCCAGCGACACGGCGCTCGCCCACTCCGGCACGCCGGCGATCGGCACGTCGCGCAGGCCCGTGCGCCAGAACCGCTCGGCCGCGTCGGTCGCGATCTCCGCCAGCTCCTCGCCGTAGTACTTCCGGTGCGGGACGAAGTTCTGGAGGATGACCTCCTGCAGGTGGCCGTGCTCGGCGTGCACCTCGGCCAAGGCGCGCAGGGCATCCACGCGATCCTCGCGCGTCTCCCCGATCCCCACCAGGATCCCCGACGTGAACGGGATCTTCAGCTCGCCCGCCCAGCGGATCGTCTGCAGCCGCAGCGTCGGGTCCTTGGTCGGCGAGCCCTGGTGGGCGACGAGGTCGTCGCGCATCGACTCCAGCATCAGCCCCTGCGACGCGGTCACCTCGCGCAGCCGCGCCAGCTCCTCGCGCGTCACCGCACCGAGGTTGGTGTGCGGCAGCAGCCCGCGCTCCAGCGCCTGCTCGCAGCACCAGACCACGTAGGCGACGAAGTCCTCGAAGCCCAGCTCGGCCAGCCGCGCCCGCACGCCGGGGTGATGGGCCGGATCGTCGCCGGTCAGGATCAGCAGCTCCTTGACCGAGCGCTTGGCGGCGCGATCCAGCAGCGCCAGCACCTCGTCGGGCGTGTGCAGATGCGGCTGGTGGGTCTGAAAGGCGCAGTACTTGCAGTGAGAGACGCACGTCCGCGAAAGCGACAGCGTCAGGTTGCGCGAGAAGGTCACACGGCGGCGCACATCCCTGATCCTACGACCCGCCCGACCGTATCCTCCCGCGCCGATGTCGCTTCGCGCCCTCACCGCCCTCCTGCTCACCCTCTTGACCGCGCTCGCGACCGGCTGCGCCACGTCCTCGACGGGCGACGACAGCCGCCCCGACGCGGACGCCAAGCTGCTGCTGGACTTCGCGCCCAACGCGGTCCATGCGGGCATCTACCTCGCCATGCAGCGCGGCTACGACGAGGCCGAGGGCGTCCATCTCGACGTCGAGACCCCTGGCGCATCCACCGACGGGATCAAGGCCGTGCTCAGCGGCCACGAGGACCTGGCGATCGTCGACATCCACGACCTCGCGATCGCCCGGGCCAAGGGCAAGGACGTGGTTGGCGTGATGGCGCTCGTCCAGACGCCGCTGGCCGCGATCCTCGCCCAGCCCGGCGTCACGCGGCCCCGCGAGCTGGAGGGCAAGAAGGTCGGCGTGACCGGGCTGCCCTCCGACGACGCCGTCCTGGACTCGGTCGTCGCCGGCGACGGCGGTGACCCGGCGAAGGTCCGCAAGATCACGATCGGCTTCAACGCCGTGCAGGCGCTGCTCGCCCGCAAGGTCGACGGCGCCACGGCGTTCTGGAACGCCGAGGGCGTCGCGCTGCAGGCCAAGCGCCCCGGCATCCGCGAGTTCCGCGTGCAGGACTACGGCGCGCCGCCCTATCCAGAGCTCGTCCTGGTCACCTCCCGCGAGACGCTGGAGACCAGCGCGCCGGTGGTGCGCGCGACGATCCGCGCGGTGCGCCGCGGCTACGAGGCCACGATCAACGACCCGGAGTCGGCGGTCTCGGCGCTCACCGACGCCGAGCCGTCGCTCAAGCGCGTGCTGACCCAGAAAGAGCTGGACGCGGTCAGCCCGTCGTTCACCGCCGGCTCCAACTTCTACGGCGAGCTCAACCCGACGGTGCTCGCAAAGTGGGCGACCTGGGAGCAGCGCTTCGGGATCGTCAAGAAGAAGCCCGACATCACCACGATGTTCGACCCGGCGACCGCGCGCACCGGGCTCAAAGAGGACCCGAACGCGTAGATGGCGAGTTCGCCCCTGGGGCGAATCTCGCGACGGAATCGCCCTCAGGGGCGATTTCGCAGTTACTGAGCGCGAATGCGCTTGAACTCTTGGCGCACCGACTCGGGACGGCCCCACATCTGCACGACCTCGACCCGGCCGCTGCGCGCCTCGCGCACGGCGAGCTCGCCCTCCAGGCCGGCGTCGTCGAGCAGCTTCAGCGCGCCGTGCACGGCCTGCGCCGCCGAGGCGTGGCCGAAGCGATGGGCGACGAGGATGCGCCAGTGCCAGTCATTGCGCGAGTAGGGCTGCGCGTTGACCGTGCTGAGGTAGACGCAGCCGTCGACGTAGCGCGTCTCGTCGAAGATGCGGACGTCGAGCTCGAGGTCGGTCCAATCGTCGGGCAGCGAGTCGACGATCTCCTGAAACGTGTCGGCGAGGGCCATCGCGGCCATCGTATCGGCGACCGGTCCTAGACCAGCCCGAAGGTGTCGACCAACAAGAACAGGTTCAGCGCCGAGATGACGGCCGCGACGAAGCCCGCGACGACTGTCGTCAGCCTGCGGTTGACCAGCGCCCCCATGATGTCCTTGCGCCGCGTGAGCAGCACGAGCGGCACCAGCGCGAACGGGATGCCGAACGACAGCACGACCTGGCTGATGACCAGCGCGTTGGACGGGTCGACGCCGATCGCGAGCACGATCAGCGCGGGCGTCATCGTCACGGCACGGCGCACGGCCAGCGGCACCGCCCGGGCGATGAAGCCCTGCATGACGACCTGCCCCGCGTAGGTGCCGACGCTGGAGGAGGCGAACCCCGACGCCAGCAGCGCCAGCGCGAACGCGACCGCCGCCGACGGCCCGACGAGCTCCTTGAAGCCCGCGTGGGCCTTCTCGATGGTGTCGACCTCCGGGCCGTTGCCGAAGAACAGCGACGCGGCGATCACCAACATGGACATGTTGATGATGCCCGCCAGTGTCATGGCGATCGACACGTCGATGCGATTGAAGCGCAGCAGCAGGCGGCGCTCGACGTCGTCGGTGGCCTGCACGCGGTTCTGGGTCAGCGCCGAGTGCAGGTAGATGACGTGCGGCATCACGGTCGCGCCGAGGATGCCGGTGGCCAGCAGGATCGAGTCGCTGCCGTCGAAGTGCGGCACGAAGCCCTTGGCCGCCTCACCGGCGTCGAAGCCGATGCGCAGCGTGTCGTAGAGGAAGCCCAGCAGGATCACGGCCAGGAAGCCGATGATCGCCAGCTCGAAGCGCCGGTAGCCGCGGTTCTGCAGCCCGAGGATGCCGAAGGCCGCGACGGCCGTGATCAGCCCGGACGGCAGCAGCGGAATGCCGAACAGCAGGTTGAGCGCGATCGCCGCGCCGACGAACTCGGCCAGGTCGGTGGCCATCGCGATCAACTCGGCCTGAACCCACAGGCCCCAGGTCACCGGGCGCGGGAAGTGCTCGCGGCAGAGCTCCGGGAGGTTCTTGCCGGTGGCGATGCCGATCTTCGCCGAGAGGTTCTGGATCAGCATCGCCATCAGGTTGGCGCCCAAGAGCACCCACAACAGCATGTACCCGTACTTAGAGCCACCGGCGATGTTGGTGGCGAAGTTGCCCGGGTCGACGTAGGCGATGCAGGCGACGAAGGCGGGACCGATGAGCGCGAGCCGGGCGGCGCGACCGCGACCGCCGGGGCGACGGGCACGCTGCAGGGTCGAGGCGGCCGGGAGCGGGACGACGGCCTCGGCCGTCCCGCCGTCGGGCGCCGTCACGCGGTCACCTCGACGCGCATGGCCGCGGCGAGGCGGCCACCGAGCGGATGGACCTCGTCCGCCGTCCCGAAGCGCGCGAAGATCGGCCCGCCGAAGGGCTGCTTGTCGACGACCTCGAACGTCGCGCCGGGAGCGATCCCCCGCGCGCCGAGGTAGCGCAGCATCTCGGGGTCGCTGTCGGAGACGCGGACGAAGCGGCCGGCGGCGCCGATGTCGAGACCGTCCATCGCGAGCGTCGGCGGCTCGACGATCTTGAGGTCGGCGGTCGGGATCGGGTCGCCGTGCGGGTCGGTGGTCGGATGGCCGAGCTTGGCGGCGATCAGCTCCTCGAGCTCCTCGGAGAGGTGGTGCTCGAGCACCTCGGCCTCGTCGTGGACGCGGTCCCACGGGACGCCCAGCTCCTCGACCAGGAAGCGCTCCAGCAGCCGGTGGTGGCGCAGCACCTCCAGCGCGACGCTCATGCCGCGCTCGGTCAGCCCGACGCCGCGATACGGGACGTGCTCGACGATCCCGAGGCCGTCGAGCTTCTTGACCATGCTCGACGCCGAGGCGGCCGAGACCCCGAGGCGCTCGGCCAGCGCGTTGGTGCTGACGGCACCACCCTCGGCGCGCTGCTCGAGCGAGTAGATGGCCTTGGCGTAGTCCTGGACCGCGGAAGAGACTTCGAGCGTCATCGGAATAAAGTTTAGCCTAGCCTGAATTCCACTTCAAGCGAGTATCTGAATCGTCTTCGTATCCTCGACCGCATGGCCACCGTCGACACGCTCTCCACCGGATATGAGGCCTGCACGACAGGTGCCGGCCTGATCGACCGCTCCGAGGCCGGCAAGCTGCTGCTCACCGGCGAGCAGGCACAGGCGTTCCTCGACGGCCAGGTCAGCAACGACATCGCCTCGCTCGAGGTCGGCCACGGCCGCTACGCCGCGCTGCTGACCAACAAGGGCCGGATGCTCGGCGACCTGCGGGCGATGGCGACCGACGACGGCCTCCTCGTCCTCTGCGAGCGCGTCGCGCTGCAGGCGCTCTTCGATCAGGTCCGCCGTGGCCTGATCGGCTGGCAGGCCGAGCTGCACAAGCGCACGCTGGAGCTCGGGCTGCTGTCGCTCGTCGGGCCGCGCTCGGAGGAAGTCGCGCGCGCCGCCGGGCTGCCGATCCCGGGCGAGGAGGAGCACGACGTCGCCGGCACCGCGAGCACGTACGTCGTGCGCACCGACAGCGGGCTCGACGTCCTGCCGGAGGCCGCACGCGCCGCCGAGGTCCGCGCCGCGCTGCTGGCCGCCGGTGCCGTCGAGACGCCCGAGGCGGTCGCCGAGATCGTCCGTGTCGAGCATGGCCGCCCGCGCTACGGGATCGACCTCGACGAGAGCGTGATGCCCGCCGAGGCCGGCATCGTCGAACGTGCCGTGAGCTTCACGAAGGGCTGCTACGTCGGCCAGGAGACGGTCGCGCGGCTGCACTGGAAGGGCAAGCCGAACCGCCATCTGCGCGGGCTGAAGCTGTCGGAACCGGTCGCCGCGGGCGCGGCGGTCACGGTCGCCGGCGCCGAGGGTGCAGACGCGCGGGAGGTCGGCCGCGTGGGCTCGTCCGTCGTGTCCCCCACCGCGGGACCGATCGCGTTGGCGATCCTGCGCCGCGAGGTCGCTCCGGGCGATCACGTGCTCGTCGGCGAGCAGGCCGTCGAGGCGCAGGTCGTCGCGCCACCACTGGTCTGACAGCGCGGCGCCGATGGTTGGCGCGGGGCGGTCGGTCCGTCCGAAGCGAGCGCCCCGCGCCAACCGCCGGCGCCCAGCCGCCGGACGGCGCGCCCGGCCCCTCAACCGCTGCCGGGCACGCGTCCGTCGACGATGGAGAGCCCCGCGATGGGAGGCATGTCCTGTCCTTCATGCGGCGATCCGTGCCGCGTCTTGCAGGTTCCGTTGCAGATCTTGCACAGGTTTTGGCCCGAATGCGCTCGAACATCTGCCGACTGGGACCCCAAAACCCGGGAGGCCGTGCGTCCACCGGGCCTTCGGGCGTGGTGAGTTGGCGCGTTCTCAGGCGTCCGGGGCCGCGGCAGCCACTGCCCGTGCCGCGAAGCGCTCCACCCGGGCTCGCGTCATCGTCGCCGACAGGGCGAGCTCCAGCGACGGGTGGCCGGCCAGCCACGTCGTCGCGATCCGCAGCGCCCCCACCTCGTCCGGCGTCGCGCAGGCCGTCGCCCCGCGACCGTCGCCCCCGCGCAGCGCACGCTGTGTCCGTGCCCAGACATCCGCAGGATCGCTCAGCGGCGCCCAGTCGGCCACCCGCCCGCCGACCAGCCACAGCGCGTCGAAGCGCGCGACCTCCGGATGGGCCGCCAGCACGAGCCGCGGCCGCGCGTGCGTCGCCGCCACCGCACCGCCGAGCCGCTCCAGCAGCTCGGCCAGCCGGACCCGTCGGCGCCGAAGCCAGCCGGCGCGCTCGAAGCGCTCCTGCGCCGCCGCCGCGCGCATCTCGGCGTCGAGATGCGCGAGCAGGGCCCGTCCGCCGTCGCCGTCGCCCGTGAACAGCGCCAGCGCCTCGTCGAGCCGGCGTCGGTAGGCGTTGGGATCCAGATCACCCAGGCACGGCGACAGGCAGCGCCCCATCTGCCCATAGGCCGACGGGTGCTCACGGCGCTTCATCCCGCGCCCGCAGTGGCGCAGAGCGAAGAGCGATTGCAACTGCTCAACCAGCTCGGCCGCAGCGAAGCGTCCGCGCAGGGGACCGACGTTGACCGCCAGCCCCGGCGCAGGCTCGGGCGCGATCTCGAGGATCGGGTAGGCGATGTCCAGCCGACAGCGCAGATAGACCCACTGGTCGTTGTGCTTCAGTCGCTCGTTGCCCGGCGGACGCAGCTGCTTGATCAGCCGGTGCTCGGTGAGCAGCGCGCCGACCTCGCTGTTGGTCTGCTCCCAGTCGACCGTCTCGACCTGCGCGATCCAGCCCGTGTCCGGCGACGAGGGCCGGAAGTGCGCCTTGGCCCGCGCCCGGATGTCCACCGACTTGCCGACGTACAGCGGCTGCCCCTCGGCGTTGCGAAAGAGGTAGACGCCGGGCTCGGCCGGCAGCCCCGAGCAATCGATCTTCCGGCGGCGCACGCCGAGCATCGACCGGCCGCCGTCGGTTCGGCCACCGCGCGCCGCCCGGCGCCGCGTCGCCCGCAGCAGCGCCAGCGCCTGGCCCACCGTCCCCGCGTTGGCACACAGCCGCGGGAAGAGCGCGCAGAGCACGCGCGCGCAGGTCTCGGCATCGGCGAGCGCGCGATGCGTCACGTCGACGTCGATGCCCAGCGACTCGGCCAGCGGCCCGAGCTTGCGCTGACGTGCGAGCGGGTGCAGCCGCCGCGCGAGCGCGACCGTGCACAGCGCCGGCGGGTCCGGCCACCCAATGCCGGCGCGGGCAAACGCCTGGGCGAGCACCCGCCGGTCAAACGCCGCGTTGTGGGCCACGAGCACGCGGCCGTCGAGCTGCTCGGCCAGCTCGGGCAGCGTCATCTCCGCCGGTGGCGCCTCGTCGACCATCGCCTGCGTCACGCCCGTGAAGCGTTGGATCCCCCGCGACAGCGGCGCGCGCACTGGGACCAACGTCTCCCAGCGGTCGTGCAGCTCGCCGCCGCCCACGAGCACCGCGCCGATCTCGGTGACCTCGCAGCGCTCGCCGGCCAGCCCGTTGGTCTCGGTGTCGACGACGAGGAACTCCGCCGTGGCCAGCCTGGCGTCGAGAAGGTCGGAGGCGGCGGAGACGACGATGTCCATGGCGAACGTATGTTTGTACTCTCGACTCCGGACGCCTTGGGTGCGACGTTGCAATCCGTTCGACCGAGCCGCGGAGTACGGTGCGGGCCGACCCCAGTCGGATCGGAGGACCCATGGCCACGTTCACCCCCCACGACAGCACGCTGGACGAGCGCACCCGCAAGGCGTGGAGCGTCTACCGCGAGGATCTCGCCGAGCTGCAGGGGCGCGCGTACGACGCCGCCGAGGCCGAGTCCTGGGATCGCCTCCAGGAGCAGTTGCAGGAGATCGACGCCGACCGCGCCGCGCTGCACACCGGTGGAGAGCATGGCGTCTGAATGGCCCCCGTCGCACGCCGTGATGGCGCGAAGGCGGCCGCTCGGCTAGGGTTCGCGCCGGGCCGCCACCCCGTCCTCACGGACGGGACCGGTCCGGGTCGAGGATGAGGAGCCAGAGCCCCGCACAGCGCAGGAAGCCCCGACAGGCAGCGGTAGCCGCCTGCGCGCTGACGGCTGCCCTGGTCCTGTCTTCCTGCGGCTCCGACGAGTCCAAGAGGACCAACGCGGAGCGTCCACCGGTGCCGATCGTCATCAGCGCGTCGATCAACGACGACGTCGTCTCGGTCTCACCGAAGCGGTTCGGCGCGGGCCCGATCACCTTGGTCATCTCGAACCAATCGACGTCTTCGCAGCAGGTGACGCTGGAGACCGTCGACGACCCGGGCGGGGCGAGCCCCGGCGTCAAGGCGATCGAGACCGGACCGATCAGCCCGCGCGAGACCGCATCGGTCAAGGGCGACGTCAAACAGGGCACCTACGCGCTGCGGGTCGGCGCCGACGGCGTCCGCCCCGCGCGCATCGTGGTGGGCAAGCAACGCCCGTCCGCGCAGAACGACCTGCTGCAGCCCTAGTCGGCCGCGCCGCCCATGCGCCACCATGTCGCCATGCGCCGCGCCCACCGCCTCACGGCCCTCCCGCTCGCCGCGCTCGCGACGATCGGCCTCGCCGCCGTCGCCGGCCCGACTGCGCACGCGGACCCGACGCCGTCGCAGACGGTCTTCACCAAGAAGCTGCTCGACGACCCCAAGACGAGTGCCGGGGTCAAGCGCATGCTCACCAACAAGAGCGCGATCGTCGACCCGCGCAGCGGCTTCGTCGACGTCACCGGTGATGGTCGCCAAGACGCGCTGATCCTGGTCTCGACCGGCGGCGCCGGTAGCGCGGTCGCCTTGTACGTCTTCTCCACCCACGGCCAGGCGGCCGAGCAGACCGACGACCAGACGTCGCTGAAGGTCGTCTTCCGGCTGCAGTCGCTCTACGGCGCGTCGCTGCGGATCTCCGGCACGACGCTGAGCGTCCTGGAGCCGCGCTATGCCAAGGGCGACGACCTCTGCTGCCCCGAGAAGCTGCGCGAGCGCGACTACGTGTTCGACGCCAAGGCGCTGACGTTCCGTCGCACGTCGGACCGCGACACCGCCTTCACGCAGTAGCCCACCCCACCGGACGATCTGTGACGTAGCGCACATTGGATGCGCTTGCGTACTCGCTGCGTCGGCGCAATACTTACGTTCATGCAAGCAAGCGATGCAGCGACGGAAGCGACGGCGGAAGCCCTCGCGTCCGCCATGCTCGACCTCTGGCGACAGATCCTCGCCGGGTCGACGCGCGACCTGTACCGCCTGCTGGCCGACGTCGACCTCTCGATGACCCAGCTGAAGATGCTCCACATCCTCATGGAGTGCGAGAAGGAGTCGTCGGTCAAGGAGCTCGCCGAAGAGCTCAGCATGTCGCTCCCCAACGCCTCGCGCACGATCGACGGCCTGCTTCAGCGCGGGCTGGTCGAGCGTCGTGAGGACGAGCACGACCGGCGCGTCAAGCGCGTGGGCCCCACCCCGGCCGCCCGCGAGCTGATCGATCGCGTCGACACCGCTCGGCTCCACGGCCTCGCCGCCTGGGCCGCCGAGCTCTCCCCCGTTCAGCGCTCCACGCTGCTGGATGCCCTCTCCCTCCTCCCCAAGGAGCGCCCCCGATGACCTCCACCCTCCGCACCCGTTTCGTCAACGAGGAGAACCGCCGCTGGTGGACCCTCGCCGCGATGTGCTTCGCGCTGTTCATGATCATGTTGGACAACACGGTCGTGAACGTCGCGCTGCCGTCGATCCAGAAGGACCTCGGCGCCTCGATCTCCGGCCTCGAGTGGACCGTCAACGCCTACACGTTGAGCTTTGCCGTCCTGCTCGTCACCGGTGGCCGGCTCGGTGACATCTTCGGCCGCCGCAAGATGTTCCTCTTCGGCGTGATCGTCTTCGGCGCGTCCAGCGCCTTCATCGGCTTCTCGCAGTCCGAGGCGTGGCTGGTCACGGGTCGCGCGATCCAGGGCATCGGCGCCGCGTTCATGATGCCCGCGACGCTCTCGATCATCTCCAACGCGTTCCCACCAGAGGAGCGAGGCAAGGCGATCGGCACCTGGGCCGGCGTGTCGGCGATGGCGCTGGCGATCGGCCCCGTGGTCGGTGGCTTCCTGGTGGAGAACGTCTCGTGGCAGTCGATCTTCTTCCTCAACCTGCCGGTCGCCGCCATCGCGGTCGTCGTGACGCTCTTCGCCACCCACGAGTCCCGTGATCACACGGCGCCGCGCAGCGTCGACTACGCGGGCGTCGGCACGCTCAGCGCCGGGCTCGCCGCGCTCGTCCTCGCGCTGGTCGAGAGCAACGCGTGGGGCTGGGGCTCGGCCCGGATCATCGGGCTGCTGGCCTTCGCGACCATCTCGCTGACCGCGTTCGCGATCATCGAACGGCGCATCGCCAACCCGATGGTCGACTTCAAGTTCTTCCGCTCGCGCTCGTTCGCGGGTGCCAACCTGGTGGCCTTCATCGTGAGCTTCGCGATGCTCGCGACGTTCTTCTTCTTCGCGCTGTACCTCCAGAACGTCCGTGGCTACACGCCGCTGCAGGCGGGTGTCCGCTTCCTGCCGATGACCGTGGTCATCATCATCGCCGGCCCGATCTCGGGTCGTCTCAGCGACAAGATCGGCCCGCGGCCGCTGATGACCGTCGGCCTGCTGCTCAACGCGATCTCGCTCTTCTGGCAGGGCCACCTGACCGTCGACACGCCCTACACCAATCTGTTGGGCGCCTTCGTCCTGATGGGTCTCGGCATGGGCCTGGTGATGTCGCCGATGAGCACGGCGGCGATGAACGCCGTCGACCCGACCAAGGCCGGCGTCGCCTCCGGCGTGCTGTCGATGAGCCGCATGGTCGGCGGCACCTTCGGCGTCGCCGCGATGGGCGCGCTGATCACGGGCCTCGGGCGCAGCAAGATCGACGAGACGCTGCCCCAGCTCCCCGAGTCCGCGCGCCACAACCTCGCCGAGGGCCTCGGCACCGGTGCCACGGGCGGGACCGGTGCGGTCCACGACGCCGTCCAGACCGCGTTCCTGTACGCGTTGAACGACGGCCTGCGGATCGCCGCGGTGGTCGCCGTACTCGGCGCCATCGCCGCCTGGACCCTGATCGAGGCCGGCATCCCCAAGCGTCAGCCGGTCCACGACGCCGACAGCTCCGAGGTCGGCACCGGCGACGGCGGCTCCGAGCTGGCCGCGGCAGCAGAGACGGCGTTGGCTTAAACGGCTCTGTCCTCTCCCAGCGTCAGGCTGGGAGAGGTGCAGGTCCTTCACGAGGTCGACGATCCCGAGATCCCGAAGCTCCTCGAGCGCAACGAGTTCTTCTGGCTGAAGCTCCACGGGTGCTCGACCGAGCAGATCGCCGAGCTGGGGCGGAAGTTCGGCCTGCACCCGCTGGCCATCGAGGACACCCAGGAGTTCGGGCAGCGACCCAAGCTCGACGACTACGACACCGCGGCGCTGCTGGTCTTCTACGGCGTCGACCCGGACGGCACCCCGGTCGAGGTGCACTTCCACGTCAGCGGCGCGTGGATGATCACCGTCCACCAAGACGGCCACGAGATCTTCAAGTACGCCGAGAGCCGCATCGGCAAGGAGCCGCCGAAGACCGAGGAGGAGGCGATCTACCGCGTCCTGGACGCGCTGACCGACTCGTTCTTCCCCGTCCTCGACCGCGTCGACGACCGCATCGACGTGCTGATGGACGCGATGCTGCTCAAGCCCAGCCAGGATCAGCGCGAGGAGCTGTTTCACCTGCGCCGCCGGCTGATCGAGCTGCGCCGGATCGCCACGCCGCAGCGCGACATCCTGGCCCGTGGCGGCGACGTCCTCGGCCGGCTGCCCGGCCTGGAGGCCGACGACGCGCGCGACTGGTTTCGTGACGTCTACGACCACCTCGTGCGGATCTCCGAGCTGATCGACTCCTATCGCGACCTGCTCTCCGGCGCCCTGGACCTGTACCTGAGCACGGTCTCCAACCGCCTCAACGCGATCTCCAAGCAGCTCACGGTCGTCGCCACGATCTTCCTGCCCCTGACGTTCGTCACAGGCTTCTTCGGCCAGAACTTCGGCACCCTGGTGCGCCACATCAACACCGCGTGGGCCTTCTGGGGCTATGGCGTGGGCGGCATGTTGCTGTCAGCGGTCGTGCTGCTCTGGTACTTCCGCCGCCAGGGCTTCCTCGCCGACGACTGAACGCCACCGACCGCGTGACGCGATCTGCCGTAATCTCCTGCCCCGCAGGGAACCGAACACCGACGACTTCCAGAGGGTCTTTCCAACAACATGGCCGTTGATGTCACGCAGGTCGCCACCGTCGACACCGAGCCCGGGACGCTGCCCGAGCGCATGACCGCGTGGGTCATCCGCGAAGAGCGCTTCGGCGATCCGATCGACGCGTTCCAGCTCGAGGACATCGAGGTGCCCGAGCCGGCCGCCTTCGAGGTCATCGTCCGCGTGATGGCGGCGGGCGTCAACTACAACAACGTCTGGGCCGCGCTCGGCAAGCCCGTCTCCGTCATGAAGTACGGCGACCACCCGGAGTTCGGCCACCACATCGGCGGCTCGGACGCCTCGGGCGTCGTCTGGAAGGTCGGCCCCGGCGTCACGCGCTGGAAGGTCGGCGACGAGGTCGTCATCCACTGCAACCAGGCCTCCTACGAGGATCCCGAGGTCCACGGCCTCGACCCGATGGCCGCGCCGTCGCAGCGGATCTGGGGCTACGAGACGACCTGGGGCTCCTTCGCCCAGTTCACCAAGGTCCAGGCCCAGCAGCTGCTGCCCAAGCCCAAGAACCTGACCTGGGAGGAGGCCGCCTCCTACGGCCTCGTCTACTTCACCGCCTGGCGCATGCTGATGACGCGCTGCAACCTGCAGGCCGGCCAGAAGGTCCTGATCTGGGGCGCCGCCGGCGGCCTGGGCGTCTTCGCCACGCAGATCTGCAAGGCCGCGGGCGCCGAGTGCGTCGGCGTGGTCAACAGCGACGAGAAGGGCGCGCTCGTCCAGCAGCTCGGCGCCAAGGGCTTCATCAACCGCAACGAGTTCGCGGGGATGATGCGCAAGGGCGGCGAGACGCCGGAGGAGGAGAAGGCGCGCTTCAAGGAGTCGCGCCGCTTCGGCAAGGCGGTCTCCGAGATCCTCGGCGGCGCGCCCGACATCGTCTTCGAGCATGTCGGCGCCGCCACGTTCCCGACCTCGGTGCTCACGGTCAAGCCGTTCGGCAAGGTCGTCATCTGCGCCGGCACGACGGGCTTCAACCTCGACTTCGACGTCCGCTACCTGTGGATGAAGCAGAAGGAGATCGTCGGCTCGCACTTCGCCAACGCGTACGAGTGCCTGAAGGCCAACGAGCTGATCGAGTCGGGCGCCATCCGCCCCGTCCTGTGGCGCACGCTGGGCTTCGACGGCGTCGCGGAGGCCCATCAGCTCATGAAGGACAACAAGCACGCCGGCAAGATCTCCATCTTGGTCGGCGCGGAGAAGGAGGGCCTCGGCAAGACCACCGACGGCCCCGGAGCGATCTACGCAGAGGTGGGCTGACCCATGGCCGGCATCGTGCACGTCCCGTGGTACGCGACCGTCTTCCGCGGTGACAAGCTGGAGGCCGCGCTGGCCGAGATCGCCCCCGTGGCGCTCCGCTACGGCGCGACCTCCTACGCGGTCCATCGCAACCGCGACGACGCCTACAAGCTGCTGCAGATGGCGGCCTTCGAGAGCAAGAGCGAGTGGGAGCAGTACTGGTACGGCCCGGAGTTCTCGCGCTTCCGCGCGCAGTTCCAGAGCCTCTACCAGGTGCCGCTGCTCTACACGTGGGCCGATGTCGTCGTCGAGGGCGCCCTGGACGACGAGGCGGCGGGCACGACCGCCGCCATCGGGCAGCACGCACAGCAGTAGTACCGGACGGGACCGGCACGCCCGCGGCGGGGCGACGACCTACGCCGCGGGCGCCTTGTCGATGTCCAAGCGCAGCTTGGCGATCGACTGGCGGATGATCCGCGAGACCTGCATCTGCGAGACGCCGATGCGCTCCGAGATCTCGGTCTGGGTCAGATCGTCGGCAAAGCGCAGCCGCAGCACGTTGCGGTCGCGGTCGCTGAGCACGTCCATCGCCTCGTCGAGCAGGACGCGCATCTCGGCACGCTCGAGCTCGACGTCACGCCCGCCGATCGAGTCGGCCAGCGTCATGTCCTCGCCGGTCGGCTCGTCCAGCGACCGCGTGCGGCGAGCGCCGGCGCTCTGGATCGTCGCCAGGACCTCTTCGAACGGCGCCTCGATCGCGTCGGCCAGCTCCTGCACCGTGGGTGAGCGGCCGAGCGTGCTGGTCAGCTCGTCGCGCTTCTTGGCGACCTCGAGCTGCAACTCCTGCAAGCCACGTGGAACGCGCATCGCCCACGTCCGGTCGCGGAAGTGGCGCTTGATCTCCCCCAGCACCGTCGGCGTGGCGTAGGAGGAAAAGCGCACCTCACGCGTGAGGTCGAAGCCCTCGATCGCCTTCATGATCCCGACGCAGGCGACCTGGACGAGATCGTCCATCGGCTCGCCGCGGCCGGCGTAGCGGCCGGCCAGCGCACGCGCGAGCGGCAGCATCTCCTCCGCCAGCTGGTCGCGGGCCCGGGTGTCGCCACCATGGTGATAACGGCGCAGCAGCTCCTGCTCGCGAGCGGCACGTCCAGCGGTCTCGATGTGCCCCCCGGCATCCTCCATCGCCTAGGCAGCGTATCGGCCGGAGAAGTCCGGCGGGGAAGGCTCAGGCCTGTTCAAGGGGGGCCATCGTCAGGCCCGCGTCGCGCAGCTGGTCCCAGTAGTGCTCGGCCAGCTCCTTGTGGCCGGTCCAGACGATCGCCAGGCCGGCGGCGTGGATGCGATCGGCGATCGCATAGCCGCGGTTGACGTCGATGCCGGGGATGAGCTTGGCCAGCGTCCCGGCGACATGGTCGAACGTGTTGTGATCGTCGTTGCGGACGATCACCCGCCAGGCGCCACCGAGGGCTCCGTCGGGTCCTGCGGTGATGGGTAGCTCAATGGTCTGGCTCATCTCGACGAGGCAGTATCGCGCTTTTGCCAGTAGCGGGCCAGTCCGCCGTAGAGCGTGTCCGGGGGCATCGCCTTGAGGTAACTGCGCTCCTCAGGGCCGGCCGCCAGCACGGCACGGATCTCGGACTCGAAGCCCGCCGCGTCGGTCCGGTGCGCGACCTGCGCCCAGCGGTCGAGCTCTGTGTGCAGCGACGCCAGATGCGGCGCGATGTCGCTGAAGGTCCCGAAGTGGGTGATCGCCAGCGCGCTCGGCTCCCAGGAGGCGAGCAGGTCGATCGAGCGGTGCCAGGCCTCGATGTCGATGTCGGGCGGCGGCGTCGGCGGGAAGACCGGGCCATCGCCGATGCGCACGCCTGCGACGTCGCCGGTGAAGGCGATGCCACTCTCCTCGTGGAGGTAGGCGACGTGATGGATCGCGTGCCCGGGCGTCCAGGCCCAGCGGAAGCCGTCGGCGGAGCCGTCGTCCTCCAGGATCCGGACGTTCTCCTGGGCGACCGGGACGATCTTGCCCCAGAGGCGCTCCATGGCGTCGCCGTAGATCCGCGTGGCGGAAGCGACCAGCCGCGACGGGTCGATGACGTGCTTGGCGCCGTTGCGATGGACCCAGACCTCGAGCCCGGGCCAGCGCTGCACGAGCGCCCCGGCCGCGCCGGCGTGGTCGAGGTGGATGTGGGTCAGCAGGACGCCGCGCGGCTGCTCGTCGCCGAGCGCGGCGAAGAGCGTCTGCACCGACGACTCGGGACCGGGGTCGATGACGAAGCCGTCGATGACGTGCGTGCAGACCGAGCGCTCGGCGCCCTGGAAGTGGACGTCGATCTCACGATGGGTGGGTGCAAGCACTGCGCCTGAGCCTAGCCGGCCGTCGAGGTCATAGCCCGTTTGGGCCAGGCCTGGCGCAGTTCGACCAGTACGATTCAGGACATGGAACACCGGCTTTCCGAGCGCGACCGTCCGTGGATGATGCGGACCTACGCGGGCCACTCGACCGCGAAGAAGTCCAACGAGCTGTACCGGGCCAACCTGGCCAAGGGCCAGACGGGCCTGTCGATCGCGTTCGACCTGCCGACCCAGACCGGCTATGACGCCGACCACGAGCTCGCCCGCGGCGAGGTCGGCAAGGTCGGCGTGCCGGTCGCCCACAAGGGCGACATGCATCAGCTCCTGGACGGCATCCCGCTCGGCGAGATGAACACGTCGATGACGATCAACGCGACGGCGGCCTGGCTGCTGGCGCTGTACATCGGCACCGCGGAGGAGAACGGCGTCCCCGCCTCGGCGCTGCAGGGCACCACGCAGAACGACATCATCAAGGAGTTCCTGGCGCGCGGGACCTACGCGTTCCCGCCCGGCCCCTCGATGCGGCTGATCGCCGACATGGTGGCCTACACGGTCACCGAGGTTCCCAAGTGGAACCCCATCAACATCTGCTCCTACCACCTGCAGGAGGCCGGCGCGACGCCGGTGCAGGAGATCGCCTACTCGATGGCCAACGCCATCGCCGTGCTCGACGCGGTGCGCGAGCGCGTCCCCGCCGAGCTGATGGGCAAGGTCTTCGGCCGCATCTCCTTCTTCGTCAACGCGGGCGTGCGCTTCATCGAGGAGCACGCCAAGCTGCGGGCGATGTCGGTGCTGTGGGAGGAACTCGGCCGCGACCGCTACGGCGTCACCGACGACAAGCAGCTGCGCTTCCGCTACGGCGTCCAGGTCAACTCCTTGGGGTTGACCGAGGCCCAGCCGGAGAACAACGTCCAGCGCATCGTGCTGGAGGCTCTGGCCGTGACGATGGGCCGCAACGCGCGCGCCCGCGCCGTCCAGCTTCCGGCCTGGAACGAGGCGCTGGGTCTCCCGCGCCCGTGGGACCAGCAGTGGTCGCTGCGCATCCAGCAGGTGATGGCGTTCGAGACCGACATGTTGGAGTACCCCGACATCTTCGAGGGGTCGGTCGTCATGGACGGCCTCGTCGGCGAGCTGCTGGAGGGCGCGCGCGCCGAGATGGCGGTCGTCGCCGAGCACGGCGGCGCAGTCAAGGCGGTGGACTACATGAAGGGCTCGCTGGTCGACAGCCACCGTGAGCGCATCCGGCGCATCGAGCACGGCGAGCAGATCGTCGTCGGCATGAACAAGTACACCGAGTCCAACCCCTCGCCGCTGATCGACGAGGAGGGCGGGATCATGACCGTCGACCCCGCCGTCGAGGCCCAGCAGCGCGATGCCGTCATCGCCTGGCGCTCGTCACGGGATGCCGCCGCGGCCGAGGCCGCGCTGGCCGAGCTGCGCCGTGTCGCGCAGACCGACGAGAACATGATGCCCGCGACCATCGCGGCCGCCAAGGCCGGGGTGACGACCGGCGAGTGGTCAGCCGCGCTGCGCGAGACCTTCGGCGAGTTCCGTGCGCCGACCGGCGTCGGCGAGGCCGCCGCGGGCGACCGCGACGAGTCCGACCTGTCGGCACTGCGTGAGGAGGTCGAGCGCGTCACCGAGGCGATCGGCCGCCGGCCGAAGATCCTGGTCGGCAAGCCCGGCCTGGACGGCCACTCCAACGGCGCCGAGCAGATCGCCGTGCGGGCGCGCGACATCGGGTTGGACGTCGTCTACGAGGGCATCCGCCTGACGCCCGCGCAGATCGCCGCGTCGGCCGAGCAGGAGGGCGTCCACATCATCGGGCTCTCGATCCTGAGCGGCTCGCACCTGGAGCTGATCCCGAGCGTCGTGCAGGCCTTGCGCGAGCGTGGCGTGGATGCGCCGGTCGTCGTCGGCGGGATCATCCCGAACGCCGACGTCCAGCCGCTGAAGGACGCGGGCGTCGCGGCGGTCTACACGCCCAAGGACTTCGACCTCGGCGCGATCATGCACGACATCGTGGAGCTCGTGGCGGCCAAGTACGCGTCGGAGAGCCTCGCCTAGCGGCTCGGAGACGGACCCGCCCGCCCGGCAACTCGCCCGGAGGCTCCGTCCCGCGGCGATGGACAACAACATGCACATCGGTGAACAGCTCGGCGCCCGGCTGCGCGACGGGGACCTGAGCGCGGCGCCGGCGATCCTGAACCTGGTGGAAAGCCGGGCGGCCCGCGATCGGCCGGAGATCGCCGCGATGCTGCGCGCGGTCTCGCCGGGCGCGCTGGGACGAGAGGCTCCGGGACACGTCGTGGGCATCACGGGCCCCCCTGGCGCGGGCAAGTCATCGCTGTTGAGCGAGCTGTGCCGGGCCTGGCGCGCGGACGGTCGCACCGTCGCGGTGCTGGCGGTCGACCCGTCGTCCAAGCGCAGCGGCGGCTCGCTGCTCGGCGACCGGGCGCGGATCGCGTTCGACCCCGAGGACCGTGGGTTGTTCATCCGCTCGACCGCGGCCGGGGACCGTCTCGGCGGCCTGGCCCCGGCGACGCGCGCGGCGGCCCAGGCACTGGCCGCGGCCTTCGACGTCGTGGTCATCGAGACCGTGGGTGTCGGGCAGTCGGAGACCGAGGTCGGCGAGGTGGCCGATACGGTGGCGGTCATCGTGCAACCCGGATCCGGCGACGTCCTGCAGTTCTTGAAGTCCGGGATCATGGAGATCCCGGATGTCCTGGTCGTGACCAAGGCCGACCTCGGCGACATCGCCATGCGCGCTCGGCGCGACATCAATGCGGCGCTGCGCTCGGCGGGGTCGCGGGACACGAAGGTCGTCGCGGTGTCGTCGATCTCGCCCGTTCAAGGGATCGACCAGCTGGTCGCCGCGCTCGACGAGCACCGCTCGCGCGTTGACCTGGGGGCGCGGCGTGTGCGCGCCCGGCGCTCGGGCGCGCTGGCCGACTTCCTCGTCGAGCACGGCGAGCGGGGGCTGCGCGCGGTGGGCGGCCGCCGCGCGGCAGGCAAGCTGCTGTCGGAATCAGACCCGGCGGCCGACGAGCCGTCGCTGGTCGCGGTCCTGGAGGCCCAGCTGTGAAGCGTGACCTCGCATTGATCCTCGGCGCCCTCGTCCTCGCGACGCTGATCGCCGAGATCGCCGGCGCCACGAACTTCGGAACGGCGCTGACCTTCGGGCAGATCGCCTTCGCGGGAGCGCTGGTGTTCGTGCTCGTGCGACGGCCGTAGGACCTCACGCGCGGGGAGCTAATGTCCCGCCTCATGCCCTCCGTCGCCCGCCGCGCGATCTTCGTCGCCCCGTTTGACGAGCTGGCCGACCCCCGGCTCCTCGCCGAGCTGGCCGCCGACGCCGAGACCGCCGGCTGGGATGGCTTCTTCCTCTGGGACCACATCGTCTACAGCCCGCCGACGAGCGCGGTGCTGGACCCATGGATCGCGATGGCCGCGATCGCGATGGCCACCAACAAGATCATCACCGGGCCGATGGTGACGCCCCTCTCGCGGCGCCGGCCGCACAAGCTGGCGCGCGAGACCGCAACGCTGGACCTGCTCAGCAACGGGCGGCTCGTGCTCGGCGTCGGGCTCGGCTCCGACAACCACGGCGAGCTGGCGCCGTTCGGCGACGTCGACGAACCGCGCGAGCGGGCCACGCTCCTCGACGATGCGCTGGTCAAGTTGGAGGACTACTGGAGCGGGACGTTCGTGCCGCGCCCCATCCAGCGGCCGCGTATCCCGATCTGGGCCGCCGCGCGCTGGCCGTCCCGCCGCCCTGTCCGCCGGGCCGCACGCCTCGACGGCCTCTTCCCCATCGACCTGCCCGGCCCGGAAGCCCTCGCCGAGCTGGCCGGCGAGATCGCCGAGCAGCGGACGCAAGAGGGCATCAGCGGCACCTTCGACGTCGCCGTCACCAACGCGCCCGGCACCGACCCCGAACCCTGGGTCGCCGCCGGCGCAACCTGGTGCCTGGACGGCTTCAGCGCCCAGCCGAAGCTCGCCGACGTCCGTGCGGCGATTGCCAACGGCCCATGAGCGACCGCGAGGCGCGGCTCGAGGAGCTGGCGAACCAGATCCGTGCCCACAAGGGCGCCGGCTGCGGCTTCGAGGTCTGCGAGACCTGCACCCAGCTCGTGCCCGGCGTCGGGCCGGCGAGCGCGTCGATCGTCATCGTCGGCGAGGCGCCCGGTGCCAAAGAGGACGCCGCCGGCGTGCCGTTCGTCGGCGCGGCGGGCAAGTTCCTGGACTCGCTGCTGGCCGAGGCGGGCATCGCCCGCGACAAGGTGTTCATCACCAACGTGGTCAAGGCCCGACCACCGAAGAACCGCGATCCCAAGGCCCCCGAGGTCGCCCACCACTGGCCGTGGCTGGAGGCGCAGCTCGACATCATCGAGCCGCAATTGTTGGTGCCCTTGGGTCGCCACGCGCTGGCGCGCTTCGCGCCCGACGCCAAGATCGCCGAGGTCCACGGCGCCGTGCTGGAGACCCAAGGGCGGCGCCTCTTCCCGCTCTACCACCCCGCCGCCGCGCTCTACAACGGTGGCCTGCGCGCGACGCTCGTGGCCGACGCCCAAGCGCTCGGGCGGGCACTCGCGTAGAACTTCAGAGCATGACGACCAGCACACGCGCCCTGCAGGCCCCCTCCGCGAAGGCCCCGCTGGAGGCCACAACCATCGAGCGGCGCGCGCTCGGTGAGCAGGACGTCGCGATCGGCATCAAGTTCTGCGGCATCTGCCACTCAGACATCCACCAGGTCGAGGCCGACTGGGGCCGCGGGCTGTTCCCGATGGTCCCGGGCCACGAGATCGCCGGGATCGTGACCGCCGTCGGATCGGGTGTCACCCGCTTCGCGCCAGGCGACCGCGTCGGCGTCGGCTGCTTCGTCGACTCCTGCGGCACCTGCAAGTACTGCCTCGACGGCGAGGAGCAGTTCTGCACCAAGGGCGTCGTGGCGACCTACAACGCCAAGGGCTACGACGGTGAGCCGACCTACGGCGGCTACAGCGAGCACATCGTCGTCACGGAGCGCTTCGTGGTGAAGATCCCTGAGGCACTCGGGCTCGACGTTGCCGCGCCGCTGCTGTGCGCGGGCATCACCATGTACAGCCCGCTCAAGCGCTGGGGCGCCGGCCCGGGCAAGCAGGTCGCGATCGTCGGCATGGGCGGCCTGGGCCACGTCGGCGTCCAGCTCGCGGCCGCGCTCGGCGCCGAGGTCACGGTCCTGAGCCAGACGCTCTCCAAGGAGGCCGACGGCCGCCGCTTCGGCGCCACCGACTATCACGCGACCAGCGACAAGGCCACGTTCAAGACGCTGCGCGGTCGCTTCGACCTGATCGTCAACACGGTCTCGGCCAACCTCCCGCTCGACGCCTACCTCGGCCTGCTCAAACCCGGCGGCGCGATGGTCTCCGTCGGCTTGCCCGTCGAGCCCGACAAGGTCCACGCCGGGTCGCTGATCGGCCGCAATCGCATCTACGCCGGCTCCAACGTCGGTGGCCTCCCGGAGACCCAGGAGATGCTCGACTTCTGCGCCGAGCACGGCGTCGCGCCCGCGATCGAGCTGATCGGCGCCGGCGAGGTCAACGACGCCTATCCGCGCGTGACCGGCAGCGACGTGCGCTACCGCTTCGTGATCGACGCCGCGACGCTGGCGGGCTGACCGCGCGCCGCGGGCAGCGTGCCCGCGTCGCTACTTGCCGTTGTCCATGGTCTTGGTCGCCGGGCGCGGCGTGGTCGTCGTCGGCGTGGTGTCGGTCTTCGTCCGCTCGTCGTTGGGCGCGGCCAGCGACGCGATCTTCCACTCGCCGTCCTCGCGCACGACCTGCAGCGCATCGTCGGAGGGCGCCTCACCGGTGGCCGTCGTGTGGATGCTGACCAGCGCGCGGGAGCCGCTGATCGACACCTCGTTGATCTTCAGCGTCGGGTTGCGCACGCCGCCCAGGCCGCGCTGCACCGCCGACTCGCACGGCAGGCCGATGGCCTCGATCTTGTCGACCAGGTCCTTGGAGAGCAGGCGGTCGCAGATCTGCTGGTAGTCCTTGGCGCGCGTCGCCACGCCGAAGCGCGCCACGACCGCCCGGACCTGCTGCTCGGCGGGCAGCCCACCGCCACCTCCGCCCTCCTCGTCGGCGCCGCAGCCGGCAACGGCGAGGGCGAGCACGAGCACGGCAAACGGCACGGCGAAGATCGGTCGGCGAGGCACCGCGGCAGGGTACCCTCAAGCCGATGGCGCGCGATCCGCTGCACGACGGGCACGGCCGCCGGATCTCCGATCTGCGCGTCTCGGTCACCGACCGCTGCAACTTCCGCTGCCAGTACTGCATGCCCGCCGAGGGCCTGCCGTGGATGGATCGGGACGAGGTCCTGCGCTTCGAGGAGATCGAGCGCCTTGTTACCGTGATGGCCGAGATGGGCGTGCAGACGCTGCGCCTGACCGGGGGCGAGCCGCTCGTGCGCCGTGACTTCCCGGCGCTCGCGGGGCTCCTGACCGCCGTCGACGGCCTCGACGAGGTCAGCGTCACCACCAACGGCTTCCTGCTGGAGCGCGACGCCGCCGCGCTCGTGGCCGCCGGGATCGACCGCTTCAACATCTCGGTCGACTCGCTGCAGCGCGACCGCTTCTACGCCCAGACGCGTCGCGACGCGCTGCCCCGCGTGCTCGCAGGGCTGAAGCACCTCGCGTCCTTCCCCGAGGCCCATCCGATCAAGGTCAACGCCGTGGCGATCCGCGGCTTCACCGAGCAAGAGGTCCTCCCGTTCGCGCGGTTCGCGCGCGAGCATCCCTACGAGGTGCGCTTCATCGAGTACATGCCGCTCGACGGCGACCGCGCCTGGAAGCCCGAGCAGGTGCTGACCGGCGCCGAGATCCGTGCGGCCATCCACGCCGTTCATCCCCTCGACGACGCCGAGCGCGACCCGCACGCAACCGCCCGCGTGCATCGCTTCGCCGACGGCCGTGGCCGTGTCGGCTTCATCAACCCGGTCTCCGAGCCGTTCTGCGACGACTGCAACCGCATCCGTCTCACCGCCGACGGCCGCCTGCGCACCTGCCTCTTCAGCCTCAACGAGACCGACCTGCGCGGCCCGCTGCGCGCGGGCGCCACCGACGACGACCTTGAGCAGCTCATCCACGACGCCGTCTGGGCCAAGGAGCTCAAGCACCGCGTCAACGATCCGGGCTTTGTCCAGCCCGCGCGCACCATGTCCGCCATCGGCGGCTGAAGTCTGAGCGGCGCCGGCCGATCACGGTGATGTGGAAGTGCTCCTTGAGCGCGACCAGCCGGTCGACATCACCCTCGACGGGGGCTGGCAGCTGACCGCCCGCGTCGCCTCCGTCGGCCTCGAGCACGTCGACCTCGGCCCGCTCGACACGCCGCTGACGCTCCCCGCGCAGCTGCGCTGGTGTGGCGCCACGATCTCCTGGAAGACCCGGATCGGCGCCGCGCACCGCCGCGGCGTGCTCGTCAGCGGCCCCGCCGACACGCTGCGCCTGCATCCCGTCGGCGACCCGATGAAGGTCCAGCGCCGCCAGTTCGTGCGCGTGCCGTGCGAGCTGTCGACCGCGGTCATCGCCCCCGACAAGCGCCTGACGACCCGCACGCTCGACGTCTCGGTCGGTGGCATGCTCGTCGCCCCGGCCGACACGCTCGTCCTCGACGACGTCGTGCGCTTCGCCCTCGACCTCGGGGCGATCACCATCGCCGGCGACGGGCGCGTCGTGCGCGGCACCTCAGAGGGCGCCCGCGGCATCCTCTTCGCCGACCTCCAGGGCCGTGCTGAACGGCAGCTCTCCCACTTCGTGGCCCAGCGTCAGCGTGAGCTCATCGCGGGCTCCCACCCCTGAGCAAGGCCGAGACCTGCAGCAGATCCTCGGGCCGGTTGACGTTGTAGAACGCCGACGGGTCCGGTGGCTCCACCTCGCAGATCCCCAGGCCCTCGACGACGTCGGTCGCCCGCGCGTCGGGATCGAAGGCCTCCAGGCCGGGCAGCGCGCGCGGCGTGTAGAGCGCGCAGAGCGGCTGCAATCGGCCGTGGACACGTGGCACGACGACGGCCGCGTCGCGCGGATCGGTCTGCGCGATCAGGCGCAGCGTCGTGGCGTCCATCAGCGGCAGGTCGACCGCCACGACCAGGATCGAGCGGCCTGCCGCGAGCCGCAGGGCATGGGCGACGCCCGCCAGCGGATGGCGCGGCTCGTCGGGCTCGATCCACAGCTGGGCGGCCCCGGCCAGCGGCGGCAGCATCGTGTCGCGCTTGGCCACGACCACGACGTCGTCGCAGAGCTCGTGCAGCGCCTCGACCGGGTAGCGCAGCAGCGGCCGACCCTCCAGCTCCACGATCGCCTTGTCGCCGCCCAGGCGCCGACCGAGGCCCCCGGCCAGGACCACGCCGACGGGAGGGCCGTGGTTCAGAGCGGCCGCCATGGCGCGACCATACCTGCGGGCGGCGAACGCAGCAGCCGACGCCTTATCCTGCCGACCATGGGAGACCTGATGGGCGGACACCCGTGGCTGCGCTGCTACCGCTGCTGGTCGCAGGATCTCGAGGTCCAGGTGCACTACGAGGGCATCCACCGGATCGACCCGGCCACCGGCGAGCGCGCCGATGTCGTCGACGAGATCCAGGAGGCGGTCGTGCAGTGCCTGGAGTGCATGCACGACCAGCCGCATCTGACCTTCGCCAACGGGCGTGTCGAGGCCGTCGAGGACCGCTGGGAGCGGATGATCGCCGGCACGCCGTGGGTCGCCTCCTGCACCGTGACGGTCGACGCCGACGAGGTCGAGACCTGCTCGGGCCCCGAGGCGGGCGACGCGCTGTCGTTCGCCGCCTTCGGTGACCACGGCACGCGCGAGTTCTTCACGCACGTCCGCTTCCACAAGCACGAGGAGGGCAACCGCATCGTGGTGCACCTGCTCGTCGAGCTCTACGGCCGGTCGGTCGAGGAGGCCACCGAGGTGCTCGAAGAGGCGGCTCGTGGCCATCTCACGATCACCTCACTGGCCGAGGAGTCGCGGCCGCCCGCCGCGGCCGAGGATCGGCACTGAGTTGGTCTGACTGGACCATCCCCCGATAGGGGGAGGAAACCCTCCAGAAGTCGGGGGTAGGTGCCGAACACCTGATACGTGGGTCCGACGGAGCGCATCCTCGTTGCAGAAGACTCCGCCCTGCTGCGGCGGATGCTCGGTGACGTCCTGCGCGGCCACGGCTGGACCGTGCTGGAGGCGAGCGACGGCGAGACCGCGCTGCGCATGGCCCAGACCGAGATCCCGTCCGTGCTGCTGATGGCCCGCGAGATGGAGGGCCTGGACGGCATGACCGTCCTGGACGCGCTGCGCGCCGACACCCGCACCGCGGACATGCCGATCGTCTTCGTGACGGGTCACACCGACGCGCGCGACCTGGCCGAGGGGCTGGAGCGCGGCGCGCACGACTACGTCCGCAAGCCCGTCGACCCCGTCGAGCTGGTCGCCCGCATCCGCACGGCGCTGCGCCTGCGCGCGCTGCACGACGAGCTGGCCCGCCGCAACGCCGAGCTCGAGCAGCTCGCCCGCACCGACGTCCTCACCGGCCTGGCCAACCGCCGCCATGCCGACGACGTGCTGCGCGCGACGATCGCCAGCTCTCGCCGCCACAACCGCGCGATGAGCGCGGTGCTCGTCGACATCGATCGCTTCAAGTCCGTCAACGACGGCCACGGCCACGCCGCCGGGGACGCGGTCCTGCGCGAGGTCGCGGTGCGGCTGATCGCCGGCCTGCGCGAGGAGGACATCGCCGCACGCTGGGGCGGCGAGGAGTTCCTGCTCCTGCTGCCCGACTCGCCGGACGCGACCGTCGTCTGCGAGCGCCTGCGCGCATCGATCGCCGACCGGCCGATCAACGTCCACGGCCTGCTGGAGCTGCGCGTCTCCGCCAGCTTCGGCTGGGCGCCGTGGACCGGCGAGGAGACCGGCGAGGCCCTCGTCGGCCGCGCCGACGTCGCGCTCTACGCCGCCAAGGCCGAGGGACGCAACCGCGTCGTCGGCGCCGGCGAGCAGCTACGCGAAGCGGCCTGAGCCGCCCGTCGTCGCTCAGCCGGCGAGCCCGCGCAGGTGGCGGATCGCCAGCGTCAGGCCCGCGAGGTCGCCGTCGCCCTCGGCCCGCAGCGCCCGGGCGACCGACGAGAGTCGCCGTCGCGGCGCCTCACGGGCCTCCAGGAACGCGTCGACCGCCGCGGCGGGCTCGACATCCGGGGACTCCTCCAGCGCCTTCTCGGCCAGGACGCGGCGCGCGTCGAGCACGTCGTCGAGCAGCGCCTGCTGGGCCCAGCGCTGGACGCGCGTGGTGGCCGGGAGCGCCAGGACCTCCTGCTCCAGCCACTCCAGCCCCAGCCGCTCGCCGAGGTCGAAGAACGCGCGCGCGACGGCAACCACGTCACGGCCGGTGCCCTGCGCCACGGCGATGATGTCGGGCGCGTGGCGCAGCGCGCGCTGGAAGGCGTGGCGTCGCGCGATGTCATCGGGCACGCCCGCGTCGATCAGCTCGACGGCCAGCGTCTCGTGCTCCTCGCGCCAGGCTTCCGAGCGCAAGCCCGGCATCGCATCGGCGAGCGTCACGAACGCGCCATCGGCCGCCGCGACCGTCGCCTCGACGTCTGCGGGTGGGTGGGGTCCGGTATGCAGCAGATACCAGCGCGCGACGCCGGCGACGAGGTCATCGACCCCGTCGAGCAGCCGCCACGCCGCATCGGCGTCGATCGTCGCGACCTGCCCCTCGATCTCCAGCCAGCGCTGGGTCGCGCCCGTCACCTCGCGGGCGATCCGGAAGGCGCGCACGACCTCGGCCGGCTCGGCGCCGAACTCGCTGCTGAGGCCGGAGACGAACGTCGGGCCGAGGGCGTCGACGACGTCGTTGGCCGCGAGCGTCGCCACCAGCTCGCGACGCAGCGGGTGCTCGGCGATCAGGTGGCCGAAGCGCGCGACGACGGGCCGCGGGAAGTAGGAGCGGACGTCATGGTCGAAGGCGGCCTCGTCGGGCAGGTCGGACTCCAGCAGCGCATCGGTCAGCAGCCGCTTGGCGTAGGCGACGAGCACGGCCAGCTCCGGACGCACCAAGCCACGACCGGCACGGCGGCGCTCGGCCATGTCATCGGTCGTCGGGAGCGCCTCGTCGCGCCGGCGCAGGATCCGGGCCTCCTCCAGCGCGGCCATCAGGTCCTCGTAGGCGAAGACGCGCGTGGCGCTGGACCGCACCTCCTGCGACAGGATCTGCGCCTGCAGGAACGAGTCATACAACACGTGTGCGACAACATCCTCGGTGACCTCGGCCAGCAGCTCGTCGCGCTCTGAGTGGCGCAGCTCCCCGCGCCGCACCGCGAGGTCGAGCAGGATCTTCAGGTTGACCTCGTGGTCGGAGCAGTCGACGCCCGCCGAGTTGTCGATGAAGTCGGCGTTGATGAGCCCGCCCTCGCCGCCGTGGCCACCGACGTTGGCGTACTCGATGCGCGCGCGATGGGTGAAGCCGAGGTTGCCGCCCTCCCCCACGACCCGCGCCCCGACCTCGCAGGCATCCACGCGAATCGTGTCAGACGACCGGTCCAGCGCGTCGGCGTCGCTCTCGGTCGAGGCCTTGACGACCGTCCCGATCCCGCCGTTCCAGAGCAGGTCGACCGGCGCGCGCAGGATCGCGCGGATCAGGTCGGTGGGCGCGAGCGCCTCGTCGGTGACGTCCAGCGCGCGGCGCACCTGCGGGGTCAGCGTGATCGACTTGGCCTCGCGGCTGAAGACCCCGCCACCGGCCGAGATCGCCTCGCGGTCGTAGTCGTCCCACGAGGAGCCGCTCAGCGCGAAGAGGCGCTCACGCTCGGCGAACGAGCGCTCCGGATCCGGATCGGGGTCCAGGAAGACGTGGCGGTGGTCGTAGGCGGCGATCAGCTGCAGCGACCGCGACAGCAACATCCCGTTGCCGAAGACGTCGCCCGACATGTCGCCGATGCCGACCGCGCGCACGACGTCATGCTCAGGGTCGACGCTCAGCTCGCGGAAGTGGCGCTTGACCGACTCCCACGCGCCCTTGGCGGTGATCCCCAGCCCCTTGTGGTCATAGCCCGCCGAGCCGCCGGAGGCAAACGCGTCGCCCAGCCAGAAGCCGCGCCGGACGGCGATCGCGTTGGCCGTGTCGCTGAACGCCGCGGTCCCCTTGTCGGCGGCGACCACCAGGTAGGAGTCCTGCTCGTCGTGGACGCGCACGCCGTCCGGTACCACCGTCTCGCCCTCGTCCGACAGGTTGTCGGTGACGTCGAGCAGCGCCTCGATGTAGCGGACGTACTGGCGCTTGACCTCGTCGCGTAGTCGCGCAGGATCGTCCGGCCGCTCCTTGAGGAAGAAGCCGCCCTTGGCGCCCGCCGGGACGATGACCGCGTTCTTGGTCATCTGCGCCCGCATCAGGCCGAAGACCTCGGTGCGGTAGTCCATGCGGTCCGACCAGCGGATGCCGCCGCGGGCGATCCGGCCGCCGCGTAGGTGGATCCCCTCCATGTCGGGTGCGTAGACGTAGATCTCGAACAGCGGCGGCGGCTGCGGGATCGCGGGGACGTCCTCGCTGCGCAGCTTGAAGGCCATCGCGTCGCGGCCGTTCTTGAAGGCGTTGGTCCGGACGGTCGCGTCGATCAACCCAAGTTGGTTGCGAAGAATGCGATCGTGGTCGAGCAGCGCCACGGCATCGAGGTCGTCGCGGATCTCGGCACGCAGCGTCTCCTCGACCGCCTCGTCCCCCGCGCGCTCGTCGACGGCGAAGCGCAGCTCGAAGAGCCGGATGAGCTTCGCGGTGATCGCCGGGTTGGCCGCGATCACGTCGTTCTGGAAGGACTCGGTGTAGCGCGAGCCGATCCGCTGGCGGTAGCGGCGATAGGCGCGCAGGACCTGCACCTGCGGCCAGCGTGAGCCGGCGCTGACGACCAGCCGGTTCAGCGAGTCCGACTCCGTCTCACCGCGCCAGACCGCCTCCAGCGCGTCGGCAACACGCGCCGCGACGTCACCCAGCGGCAGCGGCTCGTGCAGCGCCGCCGGGTCGGCGTTCAGCACGCCGAAGGCCTGGATCCACAGCTCGTCGTCGCCGTGCAGGCGCGCCGGGATCTCCTCGATCACGCGCAGGCCCAGGTGCTCCAGCATCGGCGTGGCCTGCGACAGCTCGATCTTCGGGCCGCGACGGTAGAAGGCGACGCGCGTGCGACGCGTGCCGTCCGAGCCGCGCTCGTCCTGCAACCCCACCAAGAAGTCGGTGCGGCCGTTGGCCAGCGTCTCGAAGCGCTCGACGTCCTCGGCGGCCGTCAGCGGCTCGACCGCCGCGCGATAGGACTCCGGCAGCCGCTTGAGCCAGCGCGCGGCGAGCATCCGGCCACGCTCGGGGCCGTGACGGTGCACGAGCGCGCCGCCGACGCGGTCGCGCCACGTGCGCGCCTCCAGGATCAGGCGGCGCTCGAGGTCGGAGATGTCGACGTCGGGCAGCCCGCCGCCGCCGTCGACGGTGAGGTGCAGGTAGACGCGGTCGTCCTCGCCGAAGACCTCGTGCTGCTCGACGTGGTCGGTGCCGTAGGCGCTGATGACCATCCCGCGCAGGCGCTCGCGCAGCGTGGCGCTGTAGCGCTCGCGCGGCAGGGCGGCGACGAGCGCGGCGCCGCGTCCGTCCCGTGCGCGGCGGCCGAGCAGGCGGACCTCGTCGGCCCGGAGCGCCAGCAGCACCGACAGCTGCGCGCGGATCTCCTGGAACGGCGCGCCGAACAGCTCGCCCTTGGGGTAGCTGTCGAAGAGCGCGATCGCGGCCTTGGAGTCGTGGCTGCCGTCGATGAGGTCCTCGGCGTCGAGGATCCGGCGCAGCTTGTCGCGCAAGAGCGGCGTCGTGCTCGCGGGCTCGCCGTACGCGCGCGAGGTGAAGAGGCCGAGCAAGCGCGCCTCGCCGATCACGGTGCCGTCGTCGGCGAAGCGGCGGACGATCAGCACGTTCATCGGCTCGCGGCGGTGGACCGGCGAGAGCGCGTGGGTCTTGGTGATCTCCAGCACGGCGGCGTCGCGCGCGTGCCCGTCGGCTGCGGGCGGGTCATGGGCCGGCACCCGGAGCTCGCCCGCTTCCCGCGTGTCGCGCAGCAGGCCCAGGCCGGTGCCGGGCTCCGCGCGCAGGCGGCCGTCGGCGTCGCGCTCGTCCTCGTGGAAGCCGAGGAAGACGAAGTGGCCGTCGCCGACCCAGCGCAGGAACGCCGCCGCCTCCTCGGGATCCTGCTCGGCGGCGGCCAGGCGCGCGCCGCCCGCCCCGACGATCTCGACCAGACGCTCGAGACCACGCTGCAGCGCCGGGAAGTCGTCGACGACCGCGCGGACGGTGGCCAGCACGTGGCGGGCCGCGTCCTCCAGATCGGCGAGCTCCTCGGGGCTCAGCCGACGGTCGAGCTCGAAGTGCATGACCGACTCGCGCGGCGCCTCGCGCGGATGCTCGATCGCGGTGATCCCATGCGGCGGCGCCGGATCGCGGCGGACGCCGACGATCGGATGGGTGACGCGCACGATCCGCAGGCCGCGCGCCGCCAGCTCGGCAGCGACCGAGTCGACCAGGAACGGGAGGTCATCGGTGTTGGTCTCCAGCACCGATCCGGCGGTCTCGTAGCCGTGCTCGGAGCGGTGCGGCGTGAACGCGCGGACGCCGGCGATCGCGCCACCGCGGCCGTCGGCCAGCGCGAAGGCCCCGCGGGCCTCGGCCAGCAGCGCCTCGGGATCTTCTTCGGGTGCCTCGGCGTCGGCGCTCGGGGCGCGACGCAGGTAGGCGCCGACGAAGCGCGCCAGCGTCTCCGAGTCGCGCTCGCGCGCGAGCCGGGCGACCACCTCGGCGATCCCGTCGGCCGACCCAGCCGACGACGACTCCTCCTGAAGGCTCACAGAGCGCAACCTACCCCGCGCACCGGCGCGGAATGCCGAAGGGCACCCGCTCAGGGTGCCCTTCGGGCCATTCCAGGTGTTGTGAGCGCGCTACGCGCCGAGGCGCTGCTTGAGCGCCTCGAACTGCGCGCGCACCGGCGCGGGCAGCGCGTCGCCGAACTTGGCGAGGTGCTCGGTGACCTGCGGCAGCTCGTCGCGCAGGGCGTTGACGTCGACCGACAGGACCTCTTCGAGGGCCGCGTCGGTGATGTCCAGGCCCGCCACGTCGAGGTCGCCCTTGCGCGGCACCAGGCCGACCGGCGTCTCGTCGGCCTCGACCTTGCCCTCAAGGCGGCGGAAGACCCACTCCAGCACGCGCGAGTTGTCGCCGAAGCCCGGCCACAGGAACGTGCCGTCGGCGCCCTTGCGGAACCAGTTGACGTAGAAGATCCGCGGCGGCTGCGCCCCGGCCTGCTCGCCCACCGCGAGCCAGTGCTCGAAGTAGGACGCCATGTTGTAGCCGCAGAACGGCAGCATCGCGAACGGGTCGAAGCGCAGCTGGCCGACCGTGCCGAACGCGGCGGCGGTCTGCTCGGAGCTCATCGTCGCGCCGAGGAAGACGCCGTGCTCCCAGTCGAACGCCTCGCGCACCAACGGGACCACCGAGGCGCGGCGACCGCCGAAGAGGAACGCGTCGATCGGCACACCGGCCGGGTCCTCCCACTCCGACGCCATCGACGGCACCTGCGTCGCGGGCACCGTGAAGCGCGAGTTGGGATGGGCGGCGGGATGATCGGCCTCGGGCGTCCAGTCGTTGCCGTGCCAGTCGATCAGGTGCTCGGGGACCTCCTTGGTCATCCCCTCCCACCACGTGTCGCCGTCATCGGTCAGCGCCGTGTTGGTGTAGATCGCGCCCTTCTCCAGGGCGGCCATGGCGTTGGGGGTGTTGCTGTAGCCCGTGCCGGGCGCGACGCCGAAGAAGCCGTTCTCCGGGTTGATCGCGCGCAGGCGACCCTCGTCGTCGTACTTCATCCAGGCGATGTCGTCGCCGATCGTCTCGACCTTCCAGCCCTCGATGGTCGGGACCATCAGCGCCAGGTTGGTCTTGCCGCAGGCGCTCGGGAAGGCGCCGGTGACGAACTTGACGACGCCCTCGGGCGAGGTGAGCTTGAGGATGAGCATGTGCTCGGCCATCCAGCCCTCGTCGCGCGCCATGATCGAAGCGATCCGCAGCGCGAAGCACTTCTTGCCCAGCAGCGCGTTGCCACCGTAGCCCGAGCCGTAGGACCAGATCTCACGGGTCTCGGGGTAGTGGACGATGTACTTGACCTCGGCGTTGGTCGGCCATGCCACATCGGTGTCGCCGGGGCCGAGGGGCGCGCCGATCGAGTGGATGCACGGGACGAACTCGCCGTCCTCGCCGAGGACGTCGAGGGCGCCTGAGCCCATGCGGGTCATGATGCGCATCGAGACGACGACGTAGGGCGAGTCGGTGATCTCGACGCCGACGTGGGACTTGTCGGAGCCCAGCGGACCCATCGAGAACGGCACCACGTACATGGTGCGACCGCGCATGCAGCCGGTGAACAGCTCGTTCATCGTCTGGCGCATCTCGGCGGGCGCGCGCCAGTTGTTGGTCGGGCCGGCGTCCTGCTCGTCGGCCGAGCAGATGAAGGTCCGGTCCTCGACCCGCGCGACGTCGCTGGGGTCCGACCAGGCCAGGTAGGAGTTCGGGCGCTTGGCGTCGCTGAGGCGCTTGAAGGTGCCCGCGTCGACCAGCTGCTGACAGAGGCGGTCGTACTCCTCCGCCGATCCGTCACACCAATAAATCTCGTCAGGCTGGGTGAGGGTGGCGATCTCTTCCACCCACGCCGTCAGCCTGGCGTTCTTCGTCGGAACGGTGATGCTCACGTCACTTCCTCGGTATCGAATTCAAGGAGGCGGGCGAAAAGGGGACAGCGGCCCACCTCGGTGCGCATCCAGGGAAAGGTACCTCTTCGAGAGGCCGAAGGGCACCTTCCAGGCTGAACCTTCGACCGGGCCTGTGCCGTTTGGTCCAGGCCGTTCGAGGGGGTGGCGGCCGAGACCGCCACCCCGAACGTTCTAGGCGCCCGAAGTCTTGCGCGGGACCAGCACGAGCCGCTTGAACTCGGCGACCAGGGTGCCGTCCTGGTTGAAGACGCGCGTGTGGACCTTCACGGTGCCGCGGTCGAGCTTGGTCTTGGACTCGCGCTTCTCCAGGACCTCGGACTCGACGAACAGCGTGTCGCCGTGGAAGACCGGGGCGGGATGGCTGAGCTCCTCGGTGGCGAGGTTGGCGATCGCCTTGCCGCTGACGTCCGAGACGCTCATGCCCAGCGCGAGGCTGTAGACCAGCGGCCCGACGACGACGTTGCGGCCCTGCTGGCTGGCGGCCGCGTACACGTCGTTGAGGTGCAGCGGGTGGTGGTTCATCGTGATCAGGCAGAACAGGTGGTCGTCTGACTCGGTCACGGTCTTGGCCGGCCAGTGCTTGTACACCGCGCCGACCTCGAACTCCTCGAGGTAGCGGCCATACGGGTGAGCGCCCGTGGCCTCGCGCGCGCGCTGTTCGGTGGTGAAGTCGGTGTCGGTCATCTTCGGGTTCTCCTTCGGCGGGGTCCTACGTGCGGCGCCGAAGCATGCCAGTGCGCGCGCTTCGTTGACTCGCGAGTCAACGTCGCGGCCGAATTCGCAATACGGTTCAGGGCATGCGCAGCCCTCGAGACTTCTTCAAGCCGCTGGCAGCGGGTGCCCCGGATCCCATCACCGAGATCCCGTTCCCGCCGTCGCGGATGATCCACTTCTTCGACGCCTCCAACGAGAAGATGGTGGCCAAGCTGCCCGACACGATCGCCAAGGCGGACATCGTGCTCGGCAACCTCGAGGACGCGGTGCCGATCGATCGCAAGGAGGCCGCGCGCGAGGGCCTGGTCAAGGTCGGCAAGACCATCGACAAGGGCGACACGCAGCTGTGGACCCGCGTCAACTCGCTGGAGTCGCCGTGGGTCCTGGACGACCTGACGACGCTCGTCACCGAGATCGGCGACGTGCTCGACGTGATCATGGTCCCCAAGGTCGAAGGCCCGTGGGACATCCACTACGTCGATCGCCTGCTGGCCCAGCTGGAGGCCAAGGGCAACGTGCAGCGCCCGATTCTCATCCACGCGCTGCTGGAGACCGCCCAGGGCGTCGCGCATCTCGAGGAGATCGCTGCCGCGTCCCCGCGCATGCAGGGCATGAGCTTCGGCCCGGCCGACCTGGCGGCGTCGCGCCGCATGAAGACCACGCGCGTCGGCGGCGGCCACCCCGGCTACGTCTCGATGAGCGACCCGGACCCGGACAACCCGGACGCCCCGCGCATCACCGCCCAGCAGGACCCGTGGCACTACTCGATCGCGCGCATGGTCGACGCCTGCACGATGAACGGCCTGCTGCCGTTCTACGGCCCGTTCGGCGACATCAAGGACACCGTCGCGTGTGAGGCGCAGTTCCGCGCCGCGTTCCTGCTCGGCTGCGTCGGCGCCTGGTCGCTGCACCCCGTGCAGATCGACATCGCCAAGAAGGTCTTCTCCCCCGACCCCGCCGAGGTCGCCTTCGCCAAGAAGGTCATCGAGGCGATCCCGGACGGCCGTGGCGTGCACATGATCGACGGCAAGATGCAGGACGACGCGACCTGGAAGCAGTGCAAGGTCATGGTCGACCTCGCCGAGCAGCTCGCCGCCAAGGACCCGGAGCTCGCCGAGGCCTACGGCTTCACGCCCGCCGCGGCCTGAGCAGCCCCTTCGGCCTTCTCGGCCCGCCGCCGCACCGCCCGCAGCAGCTCGTGGCGGATGATGCCGCTGCCCGCGCGAATCACCCACCAGTAGGGGCGAAACGTGCGGGCGGCGCGCGCGTCGGTCGGCTGCACGCGCGTCTCGGTGGTCAGCCGCGTGCGGCCGCCACCGTGGCCGCCCAGCGGCTCCAGCCCGAACGACGTCGCCATCAGCACGAAGCCGGGACGGGCGAACTCGGAGACCTCCGCGTCGCCGTCCGGCAGCGCGACACGCTCGCCGCCGCGCGGCTTCCACGGCTGTCCGGCGGCCGCGAGCGCCAGCGCGCGCGGCGCCTCGTCGAGCACCACGCCGAACCCACCGGCGACGAACCGCTCGATCAGCGGTCGCTTCGCGCCGCGCGAGCCCAGGCCCCGGAGCGTCGTCAGGACGCGCGTGACCGGCAGCTCGGTCCCCTTCACCTCGTGCAGCGCCGCCCACACCAGCTCGGGTGAGGCGTCCACGGTGATCGTGTGCACCTCGCGATGAGCGAACTCCGGCAGCACACGATCCAGGGGTGAGTCCATCGACCGAGTATCACGGCTGCGCCAAGCGCCCGAGCGAACCGGTCAGCGGTAGGTCCGCAGCGACGGCTCCAGGCCGTCGAGATGGCCGTGCTCGTTGAAGGAGACCAGCGTGACGCCCTGGCGCCCGCTGACCAGCCGCGTCACACCGGTGTTGATGGCCACGCGGTTGAAGGCCACCAGGCCGGTCGGCTCCATCCCCATCAGCGCCGCGCAGATCCCGCCGATCACACCGCCCGAGCTGCACACCAGCGCGCTCTGGCCGCTGCCCAGCCGCTGCAACACGCGGTCCAGCGCGCCGCGCACGCGATCGTCGAACGCCGTCCACGGCTCACGCGCGCCGCCGGCGTCGCCCGCCTCGATCCAGTCGATCAGCGCGCCGTCGAGCAGCTGCTGGAAGTCGCGCGAGCTGACCGCCGGCGCGGCCGTGCCCGGCTCGGCGTCGAGCCGGACGTCCGTCCGGGCGTGGTGGGTCAGGATGTCGTCGGCGTCGTACTCGTCCCAACCGGGATCGATCTCTACCGGCGTGCCGGCCGCGCGGGCCAGGACCTCGGCGGTCCCACGCTGGCGCTGCAGCCCTCCGCTGACGACGACGTCGAAGGTCACCCCGCGGCGCTCGTACTCGGCGGCCAGCGCCTCGGCCTGGCGCAGGCCGGTCTCCGAGAGGACGTCGTAGTCGTCGGCCCCGTAGGAGGCCTGGCCGTGGCGGACCAGCAGGATCGAGGGCACGGCGGGAGCCTGCCAGAGCGCACCGGCCACCGTGCCCCACCTGGCCAGGTGGTCAGGGCGACCGCTCACCCACACTCCCGCAAGCGCCCAGGCCCTATAGGCTCCGGCGCCGCTTCAACTGCCCCCTGACCGGAGGCTCACACGCCTTGAGATTCTTTGAATACGAGGCCCGCGAGATCGTCAAGCGGGCCGGCATCCCAGTCACCGATTACGGCTTCACGACCGACGCCCAAGAGGCCAAGGAGATCGCCGCGCGGATCGGCGGCTCCACCGTCATCAAGTCCCAGGTCCTGTCCGGCGGCCGCATGAAGGCCGGCGGCGTCAAGTTCGCCGACACGCCCGAAGAGGCCGAGGCGCACGCCAAGGACATCCTGCTGCTGGAGATCAACGGGCACATGCCGCGCGGCATCCTCGTCGACCCGAAGGCCGAGTTCGAGCAGGAGTACTACGCCGGCGTCGTGTGGGACGGCACCCGCAAGATGCCGGTGATGATCTTCTCGCCGGTCGGCGGCATCGACATCGAGCAGGTCGCCGAGGAGCAGCCCGACAAGGTCGGGCGCCGCCACTTCTCCAACATCTTGCCCTTCGGTGACTTCGAGGCCAAGGAGGTCATCGCCTCCACGGGCGTGACCGGCGGCGCGCTCAACAAGCTCGTCCCGATCCTCACCAAGCTCGCCAAGCTGTTCGTCGACAACGACATGACGCTGGCGGAGATCAACCCGCTGGCGCGCATGGCCGACGGCTCGTTCATCGCGCTCGACGCGCACATGGACATGGAGAACGAGGCCCGCGGGCGCCACAAGAAGCTGCTCAAGGACCTCGGCGTCGGCGACGACGAGACCCGCGAGGCGCGCGAGCCCACCCCGTTCGAGCTGGCCGGCGAGGCCGTCGACAGCCAGGACCACCGCGGTGTGGCCGGCAACGTCACCGAGTTCGACGGCAACCTCGGCCTCGTCATCGGCGCCGGCGGCGGCTCGCTGACGCTCTTCGACGCGGTCCGCAAGTACGGCGGCAAGCCCGCCAACTACTGCGAGATCGGCGGCAACCCGTCGGTCTCCAAGGCCAAGGGCCTGGCCAAGCTGGTGCTGAGCAAGCCGGGCGTCGACAAGATCGCCGTGATGATGTCGATCGTCTCCAACACCCGGGTCGACATCGTCGCCCGTGGCGTCATCGCCGCCTGTCTGGAGCTGGGCATGGACCCCGCCGAGAAGATCGCCATCTTCCGCATCCCGGGCGCCTGGGAGGAAGAAGGCTTCAAGATCCTCGAGAAGTACGGCGTCGAGTACGCGGACCGTTCGGTCTCGCTGCATGAGGCGGCCTCGCGCGCCGTCGAGAAGATCCAAGGAGCGGCAGCATGAGCATCCTCGTCGACGAGAACACCACGTTCATCGTCCAGGGCATCACCGGGCGCGAGGCCGTCAACCTCACGCGCGAGTGCCTGGACTACGGCAAGGGCGCCAAGATCGTCGGCGGCGTCACGCCGGGCCGTCTGGGCCGTGAGGTCCATGGCGTGCCGGTCTTCGACACCGTCGCCCAGGCCGTCGCCCACCACGGTCAGCCCATCGACGGCTCGGTCGTCACGGTGCCGCCGGCGTTCACCAAGGACGCGGTCTTCGAGGCCATCGAGAACGGCATCAAGATCATCGTGATCGTCACGGAGCGCATCCCGCGCCGCGACGTCGCGCAGATGGTCGAGCTCGCCACCCTCCGTGGCGCGCGCATCATCGGCCCCAACTGCCTCGGCATGATCGTCCCCGACGTCATCAAGATGGGCGGCATCGGCGGCCCGGCCAAGGACGCGGCCAAGTCCTACAAGAAGGGCTCGATCGGCGTCATCTCCCGCTCCGGCGGCATGACGACCGAGATGTCGTCGACGCTCAGCGCCGCCGGCCTCGGCATCTCGACCGCCGTCTCGATCGGCGGTGACGCGATCATCGGCCAGACCTACGCCGAGCTGATGCCGCTCTTCGAGGCCGACGAGGAGACCAAGGGCATCGTCATCTACACCGAGCCCGGTGGCCGCATGGAGGCCGAGCTGGCCCGGTGGGTCACCGAGAACAACTCGCGCCTTCCGATCGTCGCGTTCATGGCCGGCCGGTTCATGGACGAGATGCCCGGCATGAGCTTCGGCCACGCCGGCACGATCGTGGAGGGCAAGGAGGACACCGCCACCGAGAAGATCGCGCGCCTCGCGGAGGCCGGGATCACGGTGGCCGAGGAGATCTCCGAGATCCCGGAGATCATGAAGGCCAAGCTCGCCGAGAGGAGCGCCGCATGAGGGTTGACGGAACGTTCATCGGGGTCGAGGTCGACGACGCCATCGTCGGCGACGCGGCCGTCGCGGCCAAGCTCCGCGAGGTCTGCCCCGTCGACATCTACTCCGACGCCAACGGCACGGTCGAGATCGTCGCCGGCAACGTCGACGAGTGCGTCCTCTGCCGCCTCTGCATCGACGCGACCTCGCCCGAGCAGGTCAAGATCCTGAAGTTGTACGACAACGAGGCCTCGCTGGTCTAGGCCGGCGCTCTTCGCGGAACATCCGCAGGGCGTGCTCGCCCGCGGGTGTTTCGCGAAGCTCCTCGACCACGGCGCGCATCGCCGGCGGCAGCTCCTCGACCGTCGGCAGCCGCACCGCGTACTCCGGCGGCCCGACCAGCGGCGCTGAGAGCGCCGCGAAGGTGAGGTCGGCGATCGAGAACGCGTCGCCGACGAGGTAGCGACGGCCGTCGGCGAGACGCTCGTCGACGTCGGCGAAGATCGAGCGGAAGGTGCGCTGCGCCGCGATGGCGTTCTCGTCGTTGACCTTCAGGACCTTGGCCACGGCGAAGGCCACCGCCTTGTTGCCGTAGCGGAACGTGTGGCGCTGCCAGGTCGGCACCCCGTCGGTCATCGGCGCCTGCGTCAAGTCGGGGTAGTCGAACATCTCGTGGTAGACCCAGAGTCGCGTGGCCGGGCCGAGACGCTCGTCGAAGTCGTCGGCCAGCGCGCGGGCCTCGGCGGCGAGCGTCGGGTCGGCGGGGATCATGCCGCGGCCCGCGGGGGCGCGACCGTCGGCGTAGACGACGATGTCGGAGGACTCGTCGACCACGGTCCCGTCGTCACACACGAGCACCGGCGCGGTCTGGCGACCGCCGGCACGCTTGACCGCCACGCGGTGGAGCGCCGGCAGGTGGCGACGCTCGTCGTAGGCGATCCCCGCCCGGTCCAGCGCCCAGCGCGCCTTCTCGCAGTAGTGGCTGATCGAGATCGTGACGAGGACGGGAAGGTGCTGGTCGCTCATGGCGAACCGATCATCTCGTACCCTGCACCGCCATGCCGGAACTCCCCGAGGTCGAGTCCGCTCGCGCCCTGATCGCCGAGCACGGCCTCGATCGCGAGATCGTGGACGTCGACGACGCCGACACCTACGTCTGCCGTCCCCACGCACCCGGCGAGCTGCGCGACGCGCTCGTCGGCCATCGCCTCACTTCGGCTCATCGCCAGGGCAAGTCCATGTGGATCGAGACCGACGGCGGACCGGTGCTCGGGCTGCACCTCGGCATGGCCGGGCGAATCGTCATCGACGACGAGGCGGCCGGCGACTACTGGTCGGACGGCGGCCGCAAGCACCTGCCGGTGTGGGATCGCTTCACGCTGCGCTTCGCCGACGGCGGGTGGCTGGCACTGCGCGACAAGCGCCGCCTGGGCCGCGCGATCCTGGATCCACGCCTCGACCGCCTCGGCCCCGACGCCGCCGAGGTCACCCGCGACGACTTCCGGGCGCGTGTCGGCCGCGGCGAGGGGCCGCTGAAGGCGCGCATCATGGACCAGTCGGTCATCGCCGGCGTCGGCAACCTGCTCGCCGACGAGGCGCTCTGGCGGGCCAAGCTCGACCCGCGGCGACCGGCCGGTGGCCTCGACGACGACGAGCTGGATCGCCTGCGCCGTGAGATCCGCGCGACCACACGCCGCGCCATCGAGCGTGGCGGGGTCCACACGGGCGACGTCATCCCCCACCGCCGTCGCGATGGCGTCTGCCCGCGCTGCGGCGCCGACATGGCGCGCGCGACGATCGGCGGGCGGACGACGTACTGGTGCACGGCGGAGCAGGGCAGCGGCGCCTCCTAGAGCCGGCGGCTACGAGCAGTCCTACGCGGGGTAGAAGCGCTTCAGCATCGGCAGGAGGATCGCGTGCGGCGTGTAGCGCGACGAGACGACGCTGGCCTTGATCGCCACTCCTGGCACGACGATGCGGCGGTTGCGCGCAAGCGCGTCGATCGCCGTCTTCGCGCAGTCCGGCGAGGACACCCGCACGAACGACGGCAGGCTCGCGAACGCATCGGTCAGCCCCGCGCGCTCGGCGAACTCCGTGTCGATCGGGCCGGGGCAGAGCGCGGTGACCGCGACGCCGAGGTGCGACAGCTCGGTGTGCAGCGCCTCGGCGAAGCTCAAGGCGAAGGCCTTGCTCGCCGCGTAGGTGGCCTGACCCGGGATCGGCTGGATGCCGGCCGAGGAGGCGACGATCAAGATCGCCCCCGCCCCACGCTCCACCATCTTGGGTGCGTAGGCGTGGGAAAGCGCGACGACCGTCTCGCAGTTCAACCGCACCATGTCGCTCTCGGAGCGGCCGTCGAGGTCGACGAACTGCCCCGCGCTGCCGTAGCCCGCGTTGTTGATGAGGATGTTGACGTCGAGGTCCAGCGCCGCGACCCGCTCCGGCAGCGCGGCGACCGCCTCGGGGTCGATCAGGTCGGCGGCCAGCACCTCGGCGCGCACGCCATGGGCCTCGCGCAGCTCGGCGGCCAGCGCCTCCATGGGATCGACGCGGCGCGCGACCAGGACGACGTTGTGACCACGGCCTGCCAGCTCGCGCGCCAGGTCGACGCCGATGCCGGAGGAGGCGCCGGTGACGAGCGCGGCGGTGGACGGAGACGGTTCGGGGAGGGCCATGGTGAGGGACCCTACCCGGCGGGGAGTTCGCGGCGGTACTTGATCATGAAGCGCCGCGGCCAGTCGCCGTGGGTCTGGGTCCTGAGCCGCACGACGTTCTCATGGTGGTACGGACTGCTCAGCGACTCGGCGTGGCCGATCACGTTGTTGTCGGTGATGCCGTACTTCGCCTGCAGCCAGCGTGTGAGCCGCAGCGAGGCGCGCAGCATCTTGATGGACCCGAGCACCCCGGCCTCACGGAAGCCGACGTGCTCGATCCCGATCGCGGTCCAGTTCAGCCCCACCGTGTGGCGGCAGATCCACTTCAGCGAGACGAGCTGGTGGATGGTGCCGCTCGGGTCGATGACGAAGTGCGCGCAGGTGCCCGGCCGCTCGTGCAGCTCGATGTCCGGGGCGTCCGACGCGAAGGCGTTGAACGTCGCCGAGAACGACGTGTTCTCGGTCATGTGCTCGACGATGACCTTCGGCGCGATCAGCCGCGCGCGGTGCAGCCCGTAGTGGCGGACGGCGTAGGTACGGGTCTCGGCGATGCGCTGAGCGCCGAACGGGATCGGGTCGTGGACGATCGGTGGCGCGAGCGCGGCCATCAGCCCAGCAGGTAGTTCCAGGACAGCGCGACCTCGTCGACCGGCTCGATCCCGACCCGTTCGCCGTCGACCGTGACCGACGAGCCGTCGGGCGCGACGTCGACCTCAGCGCGCACGTCGTTGCGCACCATGTCGGCCGCGGTGACGTCCCGGCAGCCGCGGACGATCGAGCGCGTGCGCGTCGTCGGCAGCTCGGTGTCCTGCGCGGCCGCGCTGGTGAAGGCGAGCGAGAGCCGTGCCGCGGCGCCACCGTGCGCGCCGACCTGACGCCGGACGACGACCGGCTCGCAGAGCATGGTGGTGGCGTCGGGATCTCCGCTGGCACCCCACGCCGCCACGCCCGTCTTCACCACCAGCTCGGGCCGGACGCCGAAGTGCTGGGGCAGCCAGAAGACGCAGTCGGCGATCCGCCCCGGCGTCAGCGCGCCGATGTCGTGCGAGAGGCCGTGGACGATCGCGGGGTTGATGGTGACCTTGGCCAGATGGCGCAGGACGCGCTCGTTGTCGGCGAGGCCGGCCGTGTCGTAGCCGGTACTCCCCCTCGCGCGCTTCATGACATCGGCGTTCTGGAACGCGCGCCGCACGACCTCCCCCGCCCGGCCCATGCCCTGCGAGTCGCTCGACAGCATGTGGATGATCCCGAGGTCGTGCAGGACGCCCTCGGCGGCCATCGTGGCGGGCCGCACCCGTGCTCGGGCGGCCGTGAGGTCGCCATGGATGCGCCTTGGCTCCAGCACATGGACCGCCGCCACCATCGCGGCATGCTCGGCGGCGGTGTCGACGCCGAACGGGACGGTCGGCGTCGTCGAGGAGGTCAGGACCCGCTCGCGACCGGCGAGGCGCAGGAGGTCGGGCGCGTGGCCGCCGCCTGCCCCCTCGATGTGGAAGGCGTGGACGGAGCGACCGGCGAACGCGGCCAGCGTCCCGTCGACCGAGAGGACCTCGTTGAGGCCGTCGGTGTGGATCGCCAGCTGCACGTCGTGGCGGTCACAGACATCCAAGGCGGTGCGGATCTGGGCCGGCCCGGCAGCCACGTCCTCGTGGATCTTCAGCGCGGCGCCGCCGGCGCGCAGGCCGTCCTCGACACGCTCGGCGCGCGCGGAGGAGCCGCGGACGAAGAGCGCCACGTTGATCGGCGCGTCCTCCAACGCGGCCCATGTGGTCGCCAGGCCGGACTCCGGGTTGGTGCCGAGGTTCCAGACCGGGCCGTAGTCCTGGGACACCATCGTCGTGATCCCGCCCGCCAGCAGCGCGTCGGTGACCTGCGGCGAGAGCCAGTGCACGTGGGTGTCGACGCCGCCGGGGGTGACGATCATCCCGGTCGCGTCGAGGACGGCGGTGCCGACGTCGAGCACGACGTCGATGCCGTCCATCGTGTCCGGGTTGCCGGCGCGACCGACGCTGACGACGCGACCTTCGGCCACGCCGATCGACGCGTAACGAACACCGAGGATCGGGTCGAGGATCAGGCCGCCGACGATCGCGGTGTCGACGCCACCGCGCTGCGCGCGCACGCCGAGGCCGTCGCGCATCGTGTTGCCGAAGCCGGGGACGAGCTGGTCGGGCCCGTGGACCTCGTCGCGCTCGGCGACGACGTGCAGCGTGGTGTCGCCGAGGCGGACGGGGGCGCTAGACACGGCCGCCCTCGCCCTCGGACCCACCGCCGGCCTCGTCCGGCCGCGTCGCTGCACCGCGGTAGCCCTTCTCACGCGCCAGTGCCAGCGCGGCATCGAGCGCGCCCGGCTCGTCGAGTGGCCCGTCGACCAGCTCGCCGTGCCCGCGCACGATGCGCGCGCCGGCGATCGGGACCAGCGCGACCTCTCTCGGTGCGCCTGGCTCGAAGAAGATCTTGGTCCGCGCCGGGACGGCGAGGCGCATCCCCCACGCGGCGGCGCGATCGAAGCTCAGCATGGGGTTGGTCTCGAAGAAGTGAATGTGGCTGGTGACGCCGATGAGGACCGGACCCTCGTTGACGACCGCGATCCGTGCGACGGCGCCGTCGAGCCACGGCACGTCCGGCTCGCCTGCCGCGTCCGCGTCCGGCGCCGCGCCCAGCGGATCCTCGACGACCACGAGATGGCGCCCGTCGCGGAAGACCGCCTCGACCTCGATCCGCCGCACCAGCGCGCGGACGCCCTCCAGCACGTCGTCCTCACCGAGGATCGCGTACGCGCCCGCGACGACCGCGTCGTAGCGCAGCCCGTCACGCGCCAGCTCGCAGATCCCGTCGGCGACGATCGCCGTCGCCTCCGCCTGGTTGAGCTTGAGCCCACGCGCCCGTCGCGCCCGCGCCAGCTCGGCGGCGAGGAAGAGCAGCAGGCGCTCCTGCTCCTGGGGCAACAGCCTCATCGTCGCTGAGCCTAGCCCCCGGCACTCGTCGGCGGGTAGCGCTCGCGCAGGTCGTCGACCAGCGCCGCCAGGTCGCTGGTGACGACATCGGCGCCCCACGTGCGCGCGAGGTCGACGACGGGCCCGCGGTAGAGCGCGCCACCGACCACGATCAGCGGTCGCGGAAGGATGCCGTCCAACCTGCCGACCGCCTCTTCGGCGCCCGGCAGCCGGCCGACCGTCGAGGTCGACAGCGCGACGACGTCCGGACACTCGGTCGCCACGAGGTCGGCCAGCGCGTCGGCGGGCGCCGCCGCGCCCAGCGCGATGACCTCCCAGCCGCCGCGCTCCAGGAGATCGGCGAGCATCCGTGCGCCGATCGCGTGCAGCTCGTCGGGCGATGCGGTGACGACCGCGAGCCTGCCGCGCGTCGGGGCCAGCCGGCGATCCGGGGCGAGCTCGGTCAGCAGCTGCGCGGTCACCTCGGTCGCGTAGTGCTCCTCGGCAACGCTGACCTGCTCCAGCGACCACAGCTCCCCGATCTCCTCCAGCGCGGGCGTCAGGACCAAGGTGTAGATGTCGACCATGCGCGCGCCACGATGGACGAGCCCCTCGATCTGCGCGCGGGCCTGGCGGTCGTCGCGCGCCAGGAGCGCGTGGGCGTAAGCCGTCGCCGCGTCGGCCAGCGCCTCCGGCGGCGGTGGCTCCGGGGGCGGGCGTCCCGTTCGCTCGTCACCGTGCAGCGCGCGATCAACCGCAGCGTTGACGAAATGCGACAGATCCTCCCCGTTGCGATGCAGGCGCTCCTCGAGCTTCTCCAACAGGCCACTTTGGAACCGGACCGGCCGCACCTTGCTGCCCATGGACGCGATGCTAGCTGGCATCCTGGCTCACGCCATGACGACGCCCGCAGCCGCCGGACTGACGATGCCGCCCGAGTGGGCCGTGCACGAGCGGACGCTGATGGCGTGGCCGTGCCGGCGGGCGCTCTGGGGCGGCCAACTCGGCGCCGCGAAGGCCGAGAGCGCCAGGGTCGCCAACGCGATCGCGGCGTTCGAGCCCGTGACGATGGTCGCCCGCGACGCGGCCGACGTCGCCGAGGCGCGCGCGGCGCTGGACGGCGACGTCGAGGTCGTGCAGCTCGCGGTCGACGACTCCTGGCTGCGCGACAGCGGGCCGATCTTCGTCGTCGACGACGTGACCGCACCGAGCGTGCGCGTCGGGGTGCACTTCGGCTTCAACGCCTGGGGTGACAAGTTCGAGGACTACGAGCACGACCAGGCGATCGGCGGGCTGCTGGCCCGGCGGTTCGGCGCCGACGTCGTCCGTGCACCCCTGATCCTCGAAGGCGGCTCGATCGCCGTGGACGGCACGGGCGTCCTGCTCACCACCGAGCAGTGCCTGCTGCATCCCAACCGCAACCCGACGTTGGGCCGCGACGAGATCGAGCAGCAGCTCAAGGACTACCTCGGGATCACGCGCGTCGTCTGGCTCGGCCAGGGGTTGTTGGAGGACAAGGACACCGACGGCCACGTCGACCTGATCGCCGCCTTCACCAAGCCCGGCAGCGTCCTGCTCCAGCGCGCCGCGCCCGACAACCCCAACCACGACAACATGGCGCACAACCGTGAGGTCGCGCTCGCCGCCGGGCTGGACGTCATCGACTTCGATCCCTTGGCCTACGGCGACGTCGATGGCGAGCGCGTCGTCGCGTCCTATATGAACTTCTACGTCGGCGACCGCTTCGTGATCGTCCCGACCGCCGGCCAACCCGACCTCGACACCGAGGCTCTCACACGCATCGACGACGCCTTCGAGGGCGCCAAGGAGATCATCGGCGTCCCCGGCGTCATCCATGCCTTCGGCGGCGGCGGACCCCACTGCATCACGCAGCAAGTGCCGGCACTCATACGCTGAAGGCCGGCGCTACTTGTGCGCGCGCCGCAGGCGCGCGCGCTCCTGGTGCTTCTCGACCACGCGGCCGATCAGCTGCAGGTACTGCTGGACGCCCGTCGCCTTCATGCGGCCTTCATGCAGGGCTTGCGACCAGTCGTCGACCTTGGCGCCGTGCTCGACCATCAGGTTGAAGAAGTCGCGGCGCATCTCGACCCGCACGCGCGCGTCGGCGGCGATGTCCTTGGTGACCTTGATCTCCGGCAGCTCGAGCCGGAACTGCTGGGTGTCGCCACGGCCGTGGAAGTCGATGCCGACGACGAGCTTCATCGGCTTGAGCGCCGTGACCTCGTCGAGGACGGTACGAACGGCCTGCTCGATCAACTGCGGTGCGTCGCTGCTCACGCTGCGGCACGCTAGCGGACCACGCGGTAGCGGATGTGGGTGGCCGCAGGTGAGGTGACCGCCTCGACGACTTCGAACGTGGGATCGCCCACGTCCACGAACAGCCGCTCGCCGGCACCGAGCATGATCGGAGCGATGTGCAGCTGCAGCTCGTCGAGCTGCCCGGCGGCCAGGACCTGGTTGAGGGTGCTCGCGCCGCCGCCGATGGCGACGTTGCGCTCGCCGGCTGCCTCACGCGCCCGCTCCAGCGCGACGCCAAGGCCCTCGGTGACGAAGTGAAAGGTCGTGCCGCCCGCCATCTCGACCGACTCACGCGGGTGATGGGTCAGCACGAACACGGGCGTGTGGTACGGCGGATCCTCGCCCCACCAGCCACGCCAGTCGCCCTCCCACGCATCGCGGATCGGCCCGAACATGTTGCGCCCCATGACGTAGGCGCCGTTGCCGTCCAGCAGATGCGCGGTGACCTCCGCGTCGACCGGATGCGGCTCGGCGGCAAACATCCACTCGTGCAGCCGCTCCCCACCGATCCCCAGCGGATGCTCGCGACTCTGCTGCGGCCCCGCCATGTAGCCGTCGAGGGAGATCGCGATCTGGGCGGTGACCTTGCTCATGGCCTCAAGACTGCCAGAGGGAGCCGGACTCATCGCCCGGCGCCGCGGAACACCGGCCCAGAGGGCCGGGTTCCGTCGCGGGTATTCGCCCAGAGGGCGAAACCCGCAGCGCTGGGCAGATCAGATCTTGTGCCGCTGCAGCAGCTTCTTGCCGATGACCATCCGCTGGATCTCCGACGTGCCCTCGCCGATCAGCAGCAGCGGCGCGTCGCGGTAGATCCGCTCGATCTCGTACTCCTTGGAGTAGCCGTAGCCGCCGTGGATGCGCAGGCACTGCTCGGCGCAGAAGTGCGCGGTCTCTGAGGCAAACAGCTTGGCCATGCCGGCCTCCATGTCAGACCGCAGGCCCGCGTCCTTCATCATCGCGGCGCGGCGCGTCAGCAGGCGCGCGGCGTCGAGCTGGGTGGCCATGTCGGCGAGCTTGAACTGGATCGCCTGGTGCTGGGCGATCGGCTTGCCGAACGTCTTGCGCTCCTGGGAGTACTTCAGCGCGAGCTCCAGCGCACGCTGGGCCAGGCCGACGCCGCGGGCGGCGACGTTGGCGCGGCCGACCTCGAGCGCGTCCATCATCTGGGCGAAGCCCGCGTTGAGGCCCTCGTCCTCACCGCCGAGGATGTTCTCGGCCGGGCACTTGTAGCCGTCGTAGACCAGCTCGGTGGACTCGACGCCCTTGTAGCCCATCTTCTTGATCTTGGGCGGCACGATCAGGCCGGCGAACTCGCCCGTGTTCTCGCTGACGCCCGCCTCCTTCTCGGTGATGAAGCAGGTGAAGCCCTTGTGGGTGGGCTGCGCGTCAGGGTCGGTCTTGACCAGCAGGAAGACCAAGGACGACATCAAGCCGTTGGTCACCCACATCTTCTGGCCGTTGATCTCGTAGCTGCCGTCGGCGATCTTCTTGGCGTTGGTCTTGATCGCCTGGACGTCGGAGCCGAGTTCAGGCTCTGACAGCGAGAACGCGGCGCGGATCTCGCCGGTCGCCATGCGCGGCAGGTACTTGGCGCGCTGCTCCTCGCTGCCGTACTTGAGCAGCAGGTAGGAGCCGATGAAGTGCGTGTTGATCACGCCGCTGATCGAGATCCAGCCGCGCGAGAGCTCCTCGACGACCATCACGTAGGTCGTGAGGTCGAGGCCGAGGCCGCCGTACTCCTCCGGGATGGTGATGCCGAACAGGCCCAGCTCCTTGAGCTGCTCCACGATCGGCGCCGGATACTCGTCGGCGCCGTCGTAGTGCTCGGCGTTGGGAATGATCTGCTCGTCGACGAACTGGCGGACCATCTCGATGATGGCCTTCTGCTCGTCCGTCGTGTCGTTGTAGACGCTGGTCTCGACGGCCATTGGTGCTCCAGGTTTCCTCGTTAAGTGGTCCGTCCAGAATACCTGTGACGGCCCGAACGTTCGTCCGCGAGCGCGCCCGAAGATCCGATGGACCGGCTTCCGGGGTCGATGAGGTCGCGAGTCACGGATGACCGACGGATCCAACCTGAACCCGAACACGGGGGCCGTGCAGCGGCTCGGCCCCCTCGCCGACGCGCTGCTGGAGGCCACCCTCCCCGCCTGCGTCCGCGACGCGGCGGGCCGATACGTCGCGGTCAACCCGTCCTTCGCCGACCTCGTCGGGCTCGACGCCTCGCGCCTGGCCGGCAAGACCGACAACGCGCTGCAGCCCGCCGACGTGGCGCACCGCGTCGCCGAGCTCGACGCGTTGGTGCTCGAGGCCCACGGCCACCTCGACGCGCGCGAGACCATCCTCGCCCGCGACGGCCGCCGCGCGATGCGCGCCTGCCGCTTCCCCGTCTACGACGACGGCGAGCCGTGGGCGATCTGCGTCGTCATGGCGCCCGGCGACGACCTGCAGCTCGGGCGCCAGGAGCGCGAGAAGCTCCAGGCCTCGATCGGCCAGATGGCCACCTCCGGGCTTGCTGCGCCGGCCGAGGAGGTCGTCGCCGAGCGCGAGGCCCGTGCGGCCGCTGACGCCGAGGCGTTCGCCGCCCGTGAGGCGCTGGCCGTCGAGCGTGAGGCGCGCCTGGAGGCCGAGATCGCGTCGCGGACGGCTGCCGAGCAGCTCGAACGCGCTGATGCGGAGCTGGAGCGCCTGCGCGAGGAGGCCGCCCGTGCCGCCGGCGAGCGCGACGAGGCGGCCGCGCGCGTCGAGGAGCTCGCCGCGCAGCTCTCCTCGGTCAACGATCACAGCGCCGCGCTCGACGGCGAGCTCGCGGCCGCCCGCGACCGCGCGGCCGAGGCCGAGCAGCGCCTGACCGAGGCGACCGCGCGATACGAGGATCTGGCCCACGAGCTGTCCTCGGCGCAGGAGCGCGCGGGCCTCCTCTCCGGCGAGCTGGACGCCGCGCGCTCCGGCGACGCCGACCTGCAGCGCCAGGTCGCCGAGCTCGGTGGACGCTGCGAGGCGCTCCAGAACGAGCTGGCTGCCGCCGGCGCGCGGCGCGATCAGCTCGACGCCGAGCTGGCCGGTCTGCGTGAGGGTCGCGGCGGCATCGAGACCCAGCTGGCCGAGGCCACGGCGCGGCGCGACGAGCTGGAGGCCGAGCTCGAGGCGGTCCGCAGCGGCCGCAAGGAGCTGAAAGGTCGCGCCAAGGACGCCGAGGCCGAGGTCCAGCGGCTGCGCGACGAGCTCCAGGCCGCGACCGCCGCCGAGCCCAGCGCCGCGGAGGTCGAGGCGCTGCAGGAGGCGATCGCCGCCAAGGAGGGCTTCGCTGCCGAGCTGGCGTCGCTGCACGGCGAGCACGACGATCTCAAGCGGCTGCTCGACGAGACGATCGCCTCCCGCGAGGAGCTGGTCGCCGAGCAGGCCGCGCTGCGTGAGCGCCACGACGTCGCCGCCCGCGAGCTCGAGCAGGAGCGCGAGCGCGCCGAGTGGCTCGGTGGCGAGCTGGCCGCCGCCCAGGAGGCCGTCCGGACCGCGACCGAGGCGACCGCCGCCGCCGACGCGCGACGTGAGGACCTGGAGCGTGCGCTGCACGCCGCGCACGAGCGCACCGAGGCGCTGCTGGCCGAGCTGGAGGCCGCCCGTGCCGCGGTCGGTGACGGCGAGCGCCTCGCCCACGCCCTGGAGGCCGAGCGCGAGAAGTCCGCCGCGGCCGAGGCCGCCGTGGCCGACGCCCGCGAGCGTGCCGAGTCGCTGGCCCGCGAGCTGACGACCGCGCAGGAGTCGCTGGCCGCCGCCGACGCGCGTCTGGCCGCCGAGCACGAGCGCGTCGCCGCGCTGGCCGAGGAGGCCGACCGCCGCGTCGCCGCCGAGCGCGAGCGCGCGGCCGCGTTGGAGGAAGAGGCGCTGCAGAGCGCCGCCGGTGGCGAGGCCGCAGCGTCCGAGTTGGCGCGGGAGCGCGAGGCGCGCCGCGCCGCCGAGCTGGAGCGCGACCGCACCCGTGACGCGCATGCGCGCACGCGCGAGGCGCTCGACCACCACCGCACGATCGCCGAGGAGGCGCAGTCCCGACTCGCCGAGCTGGAGACCGCACGGGCCGAGGCCGATGCCCGCCTCGCCGCGGCCGAGGTCGCGCGCGAGGAGCTGCTGGCCCGCGCCCAGGCGGCCGAGGCCGACCGCGGCGACGCGGGGGACGCGCTGCGCAACGCCGAGACCGCACGCGACGAGGCGCTCGCGCAGGCCGAGAGGCTGCGGACCGAGGTCGAAGCTGCTCAGCACGCGTTGGCCACGGCGGAGGCCGCGCGCGACGACGCCGCGACGCGCCGGGAGGCCGCCGAGCAGACGCGCACGCAGGCGATCGAGGCGCTGCGCGCTGCCGAGGTCGAGCGGGATGCCGCGGTCGCGGCCGCGGCGGAGACCGATCAGGAGACGGTCGCGCGGCTGGTCGCGGTGGAGGGCGAGCGCGACGCGCTGCGCGAGCGAGCGGCGAACTTGGAGGCGCAGGCCGGGGCGCTGGCCTCGGAGCTGGAAGCCGCCACGGCCGCGGTCCAGGCCGGCGATGCCGAGGCGCTGGCCGCCGCGGCAGCCGCGCGCGAGCAGGTCGAGGCTGCACTCGTCGCGGTGGAGGCCGAGCGCGACGCGCTGGCCGAGCGCCTGGGCGCTGCCGAGGCACTGGCGGCTGAGGCGCAGGCCGCGGCAGCCGCGGCCGATGCGCGCGTCGCCGAGGCGGTCGCTCGCGCCCGCGACGCCGCCGAGGCCCTCGGCAGCTCCGACGCCCAGGTCGCCCATGCCCTGGATCAGGCCCGGGCCGCCGAGGCCGCACGGGTGCAGGCCGTCGCCGACCTCGGCGCCGCCCAGGCCGTCGCGGCACAGGCCGACCTCGCGATCACCGCCGCGTTCGAGGCCCGCGACGCCGCACTGGCCCGCGCGCAGGACGCCGAGCGCGAGCGCGATGCCGCCCTGGATCGCGCCGCCCACGCCGAGGCCGCGCGCGATCAGGCGCTGGCTGAGCTGGACGCCGCGCGTGCCGAGCGCGACGCTGCGCTGGCCGCCGCGATCGCCGAGGCGACCGCCGGGCAGGCCGAGGCCCTCGCCGCCGAGGCCGAGCGCCAGGCCGAGACCCTTGCCGCCGACGCTCACCGCCGCGCGGAGGTCGCCGAGCTGCGCAGTGACGACGCCGAGCGCCGTCTGCGCGAAGTCGAGAGCGCCCGTGACGAGGCACGTGCCGCGCTGGCCCGCGCCGAGGAGCATGTCGGCGCCGAGGCCGCGACCTTGCGCGCCGACCTCGACCTCGCGCTCGCCGCCCGCGACGCGCTCCAGGCGCTGCTCGACCAGGAGCGCGAGTCGCGCGAGCTGGCCGAGCGCCGTCTCGCCGACGTCGGCCCCGCCCAGGTCGTCGCGCAGGTCCCCGCGGTGATGACCTCGCCCTACAGCAACGGCCGCCCGTCGCTGCCGCCGTTGGAGGTCGCCGCCGCCCAAGCCAAGGCATTTGCCTACTCCGCGCCGACCGAGCCCGAGGGTCCGCCGCCGGGCTTCACGGCCGACGCGCTCGACGACTTCGACCGCGCGCTGGCCAAGTCCTCCAGCCCCCGCGCCGCAGGCCGCGCCGCGCTGCAGGCGCTGTCGACGGCCACCGGCTGGAAGGGCGGCGCGCTCTGGCAGCCGCGCGACGAGGGCGACTTCGGCTGCGCAGAGACCTGGAGCGCCTACATGTCGGGCCTCGAGGCCTGGGAGACCATGGCCTGGCGCGCGCACCTCGAAGACGGTCTCGTCCCCGCCGCCGCCGGCTCCGGCGAGGCGCACTGGGCCGACACCGACGACATGCTCGCCTGCCCCCGCTCCCGCTCAGCCGCCTGGGCTGACCTCGGCACGCTCGCCACCGTTCCCGTCGTCCACCCTGACGGCCGCGTCCTCGCGGTCCTCGAGCTCGTCCGCGAGAGCCACGACGCCGCCGACCCCGAGCTCCTCGCCACGCTCTCCGGCGTGGCGGTCCGGCTCGCCGAGCGGCTGGGCGCGATCGAGCAGGAACTCGCGGCAACGAGCGGACGGCTCTAGCTCTAGCGCTCGATCGAGCGCCTCAGCTCAGCACGGCGGCGACCGTGAAGCAAGCTGTGGCACCGCCGGTGACGATCGCCGGCACGTAGAACCAGAAGCGGAGCGCCGTCACGAAGTAGGCAGCCGAGATCGCGATCGTCACCGGTCGGAAGGCATCAATGCTCGTGACCAGCGTGAAGTCATGGCCAGCGACCAGCAAGCACACCAGCCCGAAGCTGAACGCGCCGAGTCCGTGGCTGATGTTGAAGCCGAGCCACAGCCTCCACATCGACGGTGTGACGTCGTTCGCGCCCGGCCACATGCGCCGGAAGCGAAACGTGGTGCTGTCCATCACCGGTCTGACCGAGTCGTCGACCGGGACGAAGGCCGTCGGACGGACCGTGTCGACCACCGTGAGGAGCGCGTGCCCACCGCCTGCGGCCATGAAGGCGATCGTGCCTGCGGTGAACCACGCCTGTGCTGCCGTCACCTCATGCCTCCGATGCCGCCTGCGCCCCCACCATTGCCGCAGCATCGCAGACCGTTCGCTCAGCGGCCGCAATTGGGCAGCGGCAATCGAGAGCAGCGTCCCTGCCCGCCGATACCGTTGATGCCGTGACCGACGCGATCCTCTGGGGTGCCATCGCCGCCTCGTCGCTGGTGATCGGTGCGGTCATCGGCCTCGTGCGCCCGTGGCCCGATCGGCCGGTCGGCCTCGTCCTCGCGTTCGGCGCGGGCGCGCTGATCAGCGCGGTGAGCTTCGACCTGGCCCAGGAAGGGGCACGGCTCGGCGATCCGGGCGTGTTGGGCATCGGGCTCGCGGTCGGCGCGGGCACCTACTTCGTCGCCGACCGGCTGGTGGGACGCCACAGCGGCGCGGGCTCCTCGCTGGCCCTCGGCGCGTTCCTCGACGGTATCCCCGAGCAGCTCGTCCTCGGCATCGGCATCGCGGCCGGAGACGGCGTCAGCGTCGGACTGCTCGTCGCGATCTTCGTGTCCAACCTGCCGGAGTCGATCGGCTCGGCAACCGAGATGCGCAGCGCGGGCGGCAAGCCACCGAGCACGATCCGCCGCCTCTGGATCCTGGTCGCCCTGATCTGCACGGCCGCGACCGTCGGGGGTTACGTGCTTGCCGACAACCTTTCGAGCAACCTCAACGCGGCGGTCGACGGCTTCGCCGCCGGGGCCCTGCTCGTGATGCTGATCGACTCGATGATCCCCGACGCCGTCCGCAAGGGCGGCGACGTCTCCGGCCTCGTCACCGTGCTCGGCTTCGCCGTGGCCGCCGCGCTCTCTGGGATCGGCTGACGCTCCGACGCCTGCCGGTCAACCGAGCCGATGCTGCCGACGGCTAGTGTGCCCGGGCGATGAACTTCGCCGTGGAAGTGGTTGAGGCGGCCGCGCCCGAGGCACTGGCGCTGGTCGAGCTCGACCGTGCCGGTGGTCGCCGTGAGCATCGGTTCGACGAGGTCGCGCAGGCGGTGCGCACGATGGCGACCGAGCTGCATGCGATCGGCGTGCGACGTGGCGATGTCGTCCTGACGCTCGCCGGCAATCAGCCCGACTGGGTCGTGGCGATGGTCGCCTGTTTCCGCCAAGGGCTTGTGGTGCTGCCGTGCACCGAGCAGCTGCGGGCCAAGGACTTGCGGTTGCGCCTCGATGTAACACGCCCGGCTGCCATCGTCGCCGACCGTCGCAACGCCGAGGTGCTGGCCGAAGCCGGCTGGGATGGTCCGACGATCTGGGGTCCTGGCGTGATGGACCGGCCGGCTCCCGCGACCGAGGACGTGCCGCCGGCCGCCGACCTCGCGCCGCTGGATCCGTGCCTCATCACCTTCACGAGCGGGACCGCGGGCGAGCCGAAGGCCGTCCTGCACGGGCAGCGCTACCTCGACGGCCAGCAGTTGCAGGCCGAGCACTGGCTCGCCGCCCGCCCTGGCGAGCTCGTGTGGTGCACCGCTGCCAGCGGCTGGAGCAAGTCGGCGCGCAACGTCTTCATCGCGCCATGGCTGCGCGGTGCCCCCGCGTTGCTCCACGACGCGCGCTTCGATCCCGCCGAGCGCCTCGACATCCTCGAACGTGAGCAGGTCGCGGTGCTGTGCATGGCACCGACCGAGTACCGCGTGATCGCCAAGCGCGTCGAGCTGCGCCGCTTCCCCGCGCTTCGCGCGCTCGTCGCCGCCGGCGAGGCGCTCAACCCCGAGGTGCTGGAGGTCTGGCGCGACGCGACCGGCTTGGAGATCCGTGACGGCTACGGGCAGACCGAGACCGGCCAGATGACCGGCAACCTCGACGGCGAGCCCGCGCGCGCAGGCTCGATGGGCCGCGCCCTGCCCGGGGTGAAGCTGTGGATCGAGGACGGCGAGTTGGTCGCCGACCCCGCGACGGTCCCGACGTTCTTCCTGAAGTACTTGGGCGACGACGCGCCCGACCCCAGCAGCGAGCCGTGGCGCACCGGCGACCGCGTGATCCAGGACGACGACGGCTACCTCTTCTTCGAAGGCCGCACCGACGACGTCATCATCTCCGCCGGATATCGGATCGGCCCGTTCGAGGTCGAGTCCGCCCTCGTGGCCCACCCCGCCGTCGCCGAGGCCGCGGTGGTCGCCGCGCCCGACGAGGAGCGCGGCGCGGTCGTCCGGGCAGTCGTCGTGCTCCGCGACGGCCACGCGCCCAGCGACGATCTCGCGCTAGCGCTCCAGGACCACGTCAAGGCCTCGACCGCCCCCTACAAGTACCCGCGGATCGTCGAGTTCGCCGATGACTTGCCGAAGACGTCGAGCGGCAAGGTCCGCCGCGCGCTGCTGCGCGGCGAGTGAACAGCGGCGGTTGTGCCCCGCTCAGGCGCGCCGTAGCCTGGGCCCATGGCCACGCTCGACGCCTTGCACGACCTGGCCGCCGCCGCGGCGCCCGGACCGACGGTGTCGCTCTTCCTCGACACCGACCCCCGCGAACCCGCCAACACCGCGCAGACGCCGGCCTGGCTGGTCGCCGCGCGCAACGGTTTGCGCGACGTCACCGACCTGCTGGAGGCCGGCGACGATCGCGACGCGCGCCTGCGCTGGCGCGAGCTGCGCGCCACGCTCCAGGACGAGCTGGAGGCGATCGCGCCCGCGGAGCGCGGCCGCGGCCTGGTCCGGATCGTCGCCCTCGACGGCTCGCTCGACCACCGCGACGTCCTCCAGGTCCGCCTGCGCGACACCACCGTGACGCTCGCCGACCGTCCCGTCATCGCCCCGCTGGCCGAGGCGCTGGACCACTCGCGGCCGATCGGCGTCGTGCTCGTCTCGGGCGAGCGCGTCCGGCTCGTGCACTGGGCGCATGGGGTCGTCGACGAGGCCGGCGAGCAGGTCTTCGACGTCGACGACGAGCACTGGCGCCCGTACCGTGGCCCCGCGCGCGGGACGCGCGACGCCGGCGGCGCAACGCACGCCGAGCACCTTGAGGCCCGCGTCGAGGAGCACCGTGAGCGCTTCCTGGCCGGCGCTGCGCGCGCCACCGCCCAACGGCTCCAGGAGCGCCGCTGGGAGCGCATCGTCATCGCGGGCGAGGCGCCGATCGTCGCGCGCTTCCGCCATGTCCTGCCCGAGTCGGTCGCCGAGCTGGTCGTTGCCGAGCTGCCGGTCATCGCGGTCGACGCGCCCGAAGGCGAGATCGCCGACCGCCTCGAACCCGCGGTGCAGGAGTTGCACCAGCGCGGCGCCATCGCCGCCGCCGAGGCACTCATCGGCGCCGAGCGCTCGGCCTCCGGCCCGGCCGCAGTGCTCGCCGCGCTCGCCCAGCGGCAGGTCGAGCATCTCGTCATCGACCCCTACCACCAGCCCGCCGACGGCCCGCTGCCCGACGTCGCACGCGAGCTGGCCGACGCCGGCGTCCCGCTCCCCGAGCGCGCGATCGAGGCCGCCATCGCGGCAGATGCGCGCGTCACGACGCTCGATCTCACCGCTTCGCCCGCCCTGCAGGCGGCCGACGGGATGCTCGCGACGCTGCGCTGGTAGTGCCGCGCCGTCGCGGTTCCGTTGCGGGGTCAGACCCCGCAACGGAAGTGCGACGGGCTACGGGGTGATCGTGTTGGCGTAGGCGTCGAAGATGCGGTTCAGTGCTTCGACGCTGCGGCGGTTGGCGTGGATCTCGGAGGTGATGATGGCGTTGGTGTCGTTGTCGGCGCCGATGTCGCTGATGAGATCGAGGTTGTGGTCGAGCAGGTCGGTGCGCTGCTTGTGGAGCTGCTCGACGTGGCTGCGGGTCAGCGGGACCTTGAAGGTCTCGCGTGGTGGGTTGATGCGGGAGTCCCAGCCGAGCGCGTCGATGACGGCGGTGGCGTCGCGGAAGATGTCGGCCAGCGCGAGCTGCTTGACGGGGACGTAGTCGAGGAAGTCCTCGAACTCCTCGTGGTTGAACATCAACACCTTCTTGGCCTCTTCGCGAAGCACGTCGGCGTCTGAGGTGGTGACGGTGATACGGCAGCCGTAGCTACCCTGCGGGGCACTCATGGAGTGGTTGTCTCCTTGGGTCACGCCCCCGGGCCGCGCTAACGGTCGCGGGGGCACTTGATTTGGTTGTGAGGCGCGGAGCCTACCGGGTGGGGCGGCGGAATTGGTCGATTCCACAGAGTCGTTGCACTCTTGTTGCAGATCAACCGCACCAACAACACGGGGATGTCCGTCTGGGACGGGTAGCGGACCGCCCAAGACTGACGTCGTGGAGCGCTGGTCTCGGGGCCGGCCTGGTATTTACGAGCGCTTGGGTGGCGCGACTTGTTATTGGCGTTCCGCTCAGACGGTGGATGGTGTGCCAACGTGGTCCGTGCTCACCGAGGGGAATGAGCGGGGTCGGTTGTGCTTGGCGCTGGCTCGTCGTCCGCTTGCGCCGGGGCGGGCGATTCGCATCGTCTCCGATGACGGCCGGCATCCTGACGTTGCATCCCAACGTCTAGGTGCCATCCGCGCTTGTCGTGCGGGTGCTGGTCGAGTTGACCGGCACATCGCCCGACAAGTCGACCAGCACCGCCTGGCGCAGCGCCTCCGCCCCGGCCGTAACGACCACGACTGACCAGTACCAGAGGTTCGTGACTGTCTGTCGCAGTCTCGTTACCGGCCGGAATGCGCAGCAAACTGGATCGCGCGTTACCCGCGATATGCGCGGGTTTGGCACGATCGACGGTCGTGGCCCCGCGCGACGCCTCGTTGGCGGCGCGAGCGCGAAGGGAGGGCGGTGATCCGTGATGTCGCCATCCGCGCGAACGCCCGTCCGAGCCCACACAAACAGAACCCCGAACCACACCCACCAACCTCCAGCCACGCCCCGAACTACGAGAGCGTAGTGGCGATCGTCACGGAGCGCCGCCCATCCAACCACGCCCCGCACCCCCGACGAGCGCCCTATGAGGTCAAGTCAGCAGCCATCTCGTCGAACACCGCCACATACGCATCGACCGCCTCGTCGGTATGCGTGACGGAAAGCGTCCACTCCTCCTCACGCCCCGGCGTCATGAAGATCCCGCGGTTCATGTTGTACAACCACGCCAGGTCGGCGATCTCCGCGTCCTGCTGGGCCTTGAAGGTCTCGTAGTCGATGATCTTGGTCGTCGCGAACGTCACGCAGCCCTTCGACCCGATCCCCACCGCATACCCCGGCAGGTTGTACTTTGCGATCACGCCCTCGCAGCCCGTCAAGAGCCGGTCGTTCAGCCCGTCCAGGTGCGCGTAGGCCTCCGGCGTCAAGACCTCCAACAAGTTCGCCCGCGTCGCCGCCATCCCCAGAGGGTTCCCGTTGTAGGTGCCGACTTGGTAGACCGTCCCGTCCTCGACGGTCTTGGCCAGCTCCTCGTTCATGCCGATCGCCCCCGTCGGCAGCCCGCCACCCAAGGCCTTGGCGAGCGTGACCATGTCGGGCATCACGCCGTACTTGTCGGTCGCGCCGCCCGGCGCCACCGTCAGGCCCGTCTTGACCTCGTCGAAGATCAGGACGATCCCGTGACGCGCCGTGATGTCGCGAACCGCCTCCAGATATCCCGGCTCCGGCAGCACGACGCCGAGGTTCATCATCGCCGGTTCCATGATCACGCAGGCCGGCTTGCGGCCCTCGCCGTCCAGCTCGACGATCCGGCGCTCCATCGACTCGGCGTCGTTGAAGTGCACGGCGAAGACGTGGTCGACGGTCGACTGCGGGATGCCGCCGCCGTAGGGCAGCGAGACCGGGTGGTCGTGGTCGCCGATCTTGTCGTACTCGACGCCGATGGACACCATGACGGTGTCGTGGTGGCCGTGGTAGGAGCCGAAGATCTTCAGGACGTCGTCACGGCCGGTGAACGCGCGGGCGATGCGGATCGCGTCCATCGTCGACTCCGAGCCGGAGTTCGTGTAGCGCCACTTCGGCAGGCCCCAGCGGCGGGCGAGCTCGTTGCCGACGACGATCGCGTCCTCGGTCGGTGCCGCGAAGTGCGTCCCGAGCTCGTAGCGATCCCTGATCGCCTGACCGATCGCGGGATGCGCGTGGCCCTGGACCATCGAGCCGAAGCCGTTGTGGAAGTCCCACATCTCGTTGCCGTCGACGTCCCAGACCTTGGGCCCGGCGCCGCGCTCCAGATAGATCGGCCACGGCTCGCGCACCTGGTAGCTGGAGGCCACCCCGGAGGCGAGGTGCTCGTTGGCGCGCGCGAAGGTCTCGCCGCTGCCCTTGGTGGCCTCGTTGAGGCGCTGGGTCTCACGCTCGGTCAGCTCCGCGATGCGCGTGCGATCGATCGTGACGGTCTGAGCGTTGATGGCCATGGTCATCCGATGGTAGGCGTGGTCGTTGTTCCAGTCTGTACCCCTTTGACGTGTGCAGACGCCGGGTCGTACAACGGCTCAGCGGTGACCACGCCGGCGACCCAGGTGCCGAAGACGTCGACGGTCACCGCAACGCCAGCCTCGGCGTGTTCCACCGGAACGTAGGCGTAGGCGATCGACGCACCGACCGTGTAGCCGTAGCCGCCCGAGGTGACCCGGCCGACGACGCGACCGCCGACGGCGACCGGCTCGTTGCCCAGCGCGACCGAGCGCGGGTCCTCGAGCACGATGCAGGCCAGGCGTTGTTCCGGCTCCCCGCGCTCCCGCAACGCGCCGGCGCCGAGGAAGTCCTTGTCGTCGCGCACGCAGAACGACAGCCCGGCCTCGTGCGGCGTCTGGTCGGGCGTGATGTCGGCGCCCCAGACGCGGTAGCCCTTCTCCAACCGCAATGAGTCGATCGCGCGGTAGCCGCCGGCGACCAGTCCGTGCGGCGCCCCCGACTCCCACAGAGCGCGCCACAGCGCCGCGCCGTACTCGGTCGGGCAGTACAGCTCCCACCCGTACTCGCCGACGAACGTCACCCGCAGCGCCCGGACCGGCACGTCGCCCACGACGATCTCGCGCATCGACATGTAGGGGAAGTCCAGCGGATCGGGGGTCAGCGGCGCCAGGATGTCTCGCGCCCGCGGCCCCCACAGCGCGAAACACGCCCACCGCGACGTCGTATCCGTAACGGTCACGCTGCCGTCACGCGGCGCGTGGCGCGTGATCCACGACCGGTCATGCTGCCCGAACGCGGTCCCGGTGACGATCTGAAAAGCCTCCTCGGCCAGCCGCGTCACCGTGAAGTCGCACTCGATCCCGCCGCGCGCGTTGAGCATCTGGGTGTAGGTGATGCGTCCGACGTCCCGCGCCACCTTGTTGTCGCACAACGATTCCAGGAACTCCGCAGCGCCCGGCCCGCTCACCTCGAGCTTGGCAAAGGAGGACTCGTCGAACAGCCCGGCGCGCTCGCGGACGGCGCGGTGCTCGGCGCCGATCGCCGGCGACCAATGCTGACCCGCCCAGCCACGGGGACGCAGCGCGACATCGCCGTCCGCCGCATTCGACTCGTACCAGTTGACCCGCTCCCACCCCGACTTCTCGCCGAACGCCGCACCGTGCTCCACATGCCACGCGTAGTTCGACGACACCTTCAGCGGACGGCCGGCCGACCGCTCTTCCCCCGGGTAGTGGATGTCGTAGTAGGTCTCATAGACCTCCTTGGTGCGCTTCAGCGTGTACGCCGGTGAGCGGTAAGGCGGCCCGAAGCGCCGGATGTCCATGTGCCACAGGTCCAGCTGCGGCTCGCCGGCGACGATCCACTCGGCCATCACCTTGCCGATGCCGCCCGCGCCCGCCAGCCCATGGGCACAGAAGCCCGCCGCCACGAACAGCCCGTCAACCTCGGTCTCCCCCAGGCAGAACTCGTTGTCAGGGGTGAACGCCTCGGGGCCGTTGATCAACTTGGTGACCTTGACGTCCTCCATCGCCGGGACGCGCAGCTTCGACGCCAGCGCGATCTCCTCGAAGCGCGGCCAGTCCTCCTCCAGCAGCCGTCCGTTGAAGTCCGGCGGGATCCGATCGACCAAGTGCTCGTCCAACGACCACGGCGCGCAGTGACGCTCATAGCCGCCCATCACCAGCCCCTCCCCCTCCTCGCGGAAGTAGATGAGGTTGTCGGGATCGCGCAGTGTCGGGAGGTGTCGCGGACCGGCCGACCGATCCCGGAACGGCTGCGTGACGAGGTACTCGTGCGCCATCGGCACGATCGGCACGCGCACGCCGGCCAGCCGCCCCAGCTCGGCGGCGTACATCCCGCCCGCGATGACGACCCGCTCGCACTCCACCCGGCCCCACTGCGTCTCGACCGCCCGCACCCGTCCGTCGACCACCTCGATCCCGGTCACCCGCGTGTGCGTGAAGACCTGCACACCGCCACCTCGTGCCCCCTCGGCCAAGGCATAGGTCAACTGCGACGGATCGAGATACCCGTCGGTCGGCAGGTAGGACGCGACCCGCACACCCTCGGTCGACATCAACGGGAACTTCTCAGCCGCCGCCTCGGCGCTCAGCAGCTCCAGCGGCAGCCCGAACGTCCGCGCCCACGCGACTTGGCGATGGACCTCCTGCTCACGCTCGGGCGTGCACGCCAGCCGGATCCCGCCGCACTCCACCCAGCCGCAGTCCAGCGACCGGTACAGCTCGACCGAGTACATCATCATGGTCGTCAGCGAGACCGACGAGCGCAGCTGGCCGACGAGCCCGGCGCTGTGGAACGTCGAGCCGGACGTCAGCTCGTCGCGGTCGACGAGCACCACGTCGGACTCGCCCAGCTGCGCCAGGTGGTAGGCGATCGAGGTCCCGCCCACCCCACCGCCGATGACGACCACGCGGGCGCGGTCGGGAAGCTCACGGGGTCGCGGCATCGCGCAGCCAGCTTTCGAATCGGGGGTCTGCCGTGGTCGCCGCCAGCCGGCGCAGGTGGCGCTCGGCGTAGCCGGCGAAGTCGAAGTCCAGGTCGCTGATCGCAGCCTGCACGGTGCCCCACAGCGCCTCGCGCACGTCCGACATCGAGCGCATCAGCCGCAGCGCCGCAAAGCGCCGGTCGGTGCACGGCTCGTCCCAGTAGGCGGCCAGCAGCGCACGATCGTCGGCGTCGGTGAAGCCGTTGTTGATGGACAGGTTGCCGAGGTCGAAGTAGCGGTCGCCCATGCCCGCGTACTCCCAGTCGACGAGCCAGACGCGCTTTCCGTCGCCGAGCACGTTGGCGGCCAGCAGGTCGTCGTGGCACGGCACGACCGCGTGCTCGGGTCCGGTCAGCGGGCCGGCGATCCGCTCGGCCAGCCGCGCCGCGTCCCACGCAGCAGGTGACAACTCGCCGCCGCGCTCGCGCGCCAGCGTCAGGTAGTCGCGAGCGATCTGCGGGACGTCGAAGCTCGTCGGCAATGACGGCGCGTGCTCGTGGAAGGCACGCAGCGCACGGGCGATCTCGACCCTCGCGGGCGGCTCACGCAGGACCGTGTCGGCCAGCGGCAGGCCGGGCACGAACGCGGTCACCAGGCAGGAGTGCTCGGGGATGAACGCCAGCACCATCGGCGCGATGCCGAGCTTGGCCGCCGCCTGGGTCGCCACGTGCTCGGAGGCGCGGTCGATCCCCAGCAGCTCGGTCTGGTGGCCGGCGATCCGCAGCACCACCTCGGTCTCGCCGAAGCGCGCCCGGAAGTTGTGGTTGGTGATCCCACCGCCCAGCGCCACGGGCTCCGCGGCCAGCGGGCCGAGCTGATCCTGGACTGCGTCGATGACGGCGCGCGGCGGCCCCATGGTCTCCCGTGGCGGCGACCCTAGACCGCATCAGGGTTTGCGGTCAATGGTGCGCTGCATATACCTTCGCGCGATGACGCTCGAAGAGCTCCGCGCCCAGGTCGCCGACGGCAGCATCGACACGGTGCTGCTGTGCCTGACCGACATGCAGGGACGACTGCAGGGCAAGCGCATGCATGCGGGCTTCTTCGTCGACGAGGTCGTCGCCCACGGCGCCGAGGCCTGCAACTACCTGCTGGCCGTCGACGTGGAGATGAACACGGTCGATGGCTATGCCATGTCCTCGTGGTCGCGCGGCTACGGCGACTTCGTGATGGCACCCGACCTCGACACCCTGATGCCCGTGCCGTGGCTGCCCGCGACGGCGCTCTGCCTCGTCGACCTGCAGTGGCAGGACGGCAGCGACGTCGTCGCCTCCCCGCGCCAGGTCCTGCGCCGCCAGCTCGCCCGCCTCGCCGAGCGCGGCTGGACGGCCAACGCCGGCTCCGAGTTGGAGTTCATCCTGTTCGAGGACAGCTACGAGCAGGCGTGGGACAAGGGTTACGTTGGCCTCACGCCGGCCAACCGCTACAACGTGGACTACTCGATCCTCGGGACGACGCGCGTCGAGCCGCTGCTGCGCGCGATCCGCAACGCCATGCACGGCGCGGGCATGCGCGTGGAGGACTCCAAGGGCGAGTGCAACGACGGCCAGCACGAGATCAACTTCCACTACAGCGACGCGCTGACCACCTGCGACCGCCACGTCGTCTTCAAGAACGGCGCGAAGGAGATCGCCGCCCAGCACGGCCAGGCGATCACGTTCATGGCCAAGTACGACGCGCGCGAGGGCAACTCGTGCCATCTGCATCTGTCGCTGGCCGACAGCAAGACGGGTGACAACGTCTTCGCCACCGACGACGCCCTCTTCGACGCGTTCCTGGCCGGCGCCATCGCAGGACTGCGCGAGCTGACGCTGCTGCTCGCCCCCAACATCAACTCCTACAAGCGCTTCGCCGCCGGCTCCTTCGCCCCGACCGCCGTCGCGTGGGGCAACGACAACCGCACCTGTGCCTTCCGCGTCGTCGGGCACGGTCCCGGCCGCCGCTTCGAGTGCCGCCTGCCCGGCGGCGACGTCAACCCCTATCTGGCCCTCGCGGGGCTCATCGCCGCGGGCCTGCACGGCGTCGACCGGCAGCTCGCGCTGCCGCCGGTCTGTGAGGGCAACGCCTACACCGCCGAGAACGTGGATCACGTCCCGAGCACGCTGCGCGAGGCCCGCGCGCTCTTCGCCGACAGCACGATCGCCCGCGAGGCGCTGGGCGAGGAGGTCGTCGCCCACTACCTCAACATGGCCGATGTGGAGCTGGCCGCCTACGATGCAGCCGTCACCGACTGGGAGCGCGTCCGCGGCTTCGAACGGTTGTGAGATGAGCACGCAGATCCCCGACTCCCCCGAGCTTCCGTCCTTTGAGACCGTCTTCGCGCCGGTGCGCTCCCAGACGGCCTTCGAGGAGACGCTGGAGCGGCTGGGGACGGCGATCAAGCTCGGCCTGCTCGCGCCCGGCGCGCGGCTGCCGGCCGAGCGGGAGCTGTGCACGCGGCTGGAGATCTCGCGCTCGACGCTGCGCCAGGCGCTGACCGCGCTGGCCCAGAGCGGCCATCTGCACGCGGTGCGCGGCCGTGGCGGCGGCACGTTCGTCTCCGAGCGCCCGCCACCGCGCGACCCGCCCTCCCGCGCGGTGCTCGCCTCCTGGCACGACGCGTGCGACGTGCGGCTGGGCGTCGAGCTGGGGATCGCGGCGCTCGCCGCCACCCGTGCCCACGAAGACGAGCTGGCCCCGTTGGACGAGCTGGTCGGCGCGATGGACGACATGGCCGAGGACTTCGCCGGCTACCGCCAGGCCGACGTGCGCTTCCACATCGGGTTGGCCGAGGCGACCCACAGCCCGCGCCTGGTCGCCCTGGCCACCGAGGCCCAAGGGCAGATGACCGACCTCATCTCCTACATCGCCCACCCGCCCGAGATCCTCGAGCACGCCAACGCCCAGCACGCACAGCTGCTGACCCGGATCCGCGCTCGCGACGCCGACGGCGCCGTCCGCATCATGGCCGAGCACCTGCGTGGCACCGAGCTGGTGCTCGCGGGTCTGCTCCCGGGCGCCCGCGACTAAGCCGGCGTGGCCATCGCCGCGTCGAGACCCTCACGGGCCTGACGGCGGACCTTGCCCTGGATGATCGGCGTCCAGCCGAGCAGCAGGCCGGGCGGCCCCAGCGCCTGGCGCGCCCAGCCGTAGAAGGAGAAGCGGTCGTGGTGGGTGTGGATCAACCCATCGCGGAACGTGAACTCGGCGTGCACGTCGTTGTGGACCTTGCGGCCGGTCGACGCGAAGGTGTAGTCGGCCAGCCAGTGCGCGCTGCCGCGCTCGTCGTGGGCCTCGTGGGCGACGAGCTCGATCTTGAGGTCCTTGGCGCGACCGGTGAGCATCACCCACATCGCGCCCGCCTCCGGGCCATGAAGATCCTGGAAGACCGGGTCCGAGAAATGGACGTCGGGGGCGTAGCAGGCGGCCATCGCCGCGCCGTCCAGCGCGTTGAAGGCGGTGTAGAAGCGCTCGATCATCTCGGCGTGAGGATGGGCCATGACGGCAGACGCTATCTGACCGGGCAGCGTCAGTCAGCAAGCGCGCCGGGATCCGACGGCACGTCGACCGCGTGCTCGCGCAGCGCCTCGATCGGGACGACCTCCAGCGCGCGCTCGTGCGTCGAGGCCAGGACGACATAGGCCGCGGCGCCGTCGTGGTGGGCGCGCAGCCAGTTGACGGCCGTGACGCACCAGCGGTCGCCGGGCACGAGACCCGGGAAGCGGTACTGCGGCATCGGCGTCGTGAGGTCATTGCCGATGCCCTTCTGGTGGGCCAGGAACTCCGAAGTCATCACCGCGCAGATCGTGTGGCTGCCGAGATCCTCGGCGCCGGTGCTGCAACAGCCGTCGCGGTAGAAGCCCGTCAGCGGGTCGGTCCCGCAGGGCTCGAGATCGTCGCCCAGGACATTGCGCTCGGTCTCAGGCTCGTTCACCCGGCCAGTATCGCGGATCGCCTGCGGCGCGGCGGGCCTACGCCGGCTCGGTGTGCGGCGCGGACGGGGACGCGGTCACGCGCGGCACCTCGCTGAAGTCCGTCGCCACCGCACCGAGGACGGTCCGCAGCCACGCGCGCTCGGCCTCCCCCGCGACGCGCATGCGGCGCTCGATCCACGCCGTCACCTGCCGCCGCGCCCCGACGGCCAGGACCGGACCGCAGAGGGCATAGCGGCCGTCGGCGAGCACCACGAGGCTGCCGGGCGCGTCGCGGCGCAGGCGCAGGAGGTCGATGACTTCCTGGCCGGACACCGATGTCGGCCGCGTCGCATCGCCGTCACCCTCGGTCCAGGGGCGGGCGGTGAAGATCGACGACGTGCTGCGGACCTGCCGCGCCGGCCGGGCGCGCGGGCCGATCGGCCCACTGCGCCAGGAGCTGGTGAGCGAGACGAGCTGACGCGACGCCTCCTCGCGGTAGAGCACGTGAAGGCGGTCACCGGCCGCCACGCGCGTCGAGCCACGCGGCGGGATCGCCTGGCCGTCGCGCACGATCACGTTGATCACCGCCTCGCGCGGGAGGCCGAGGTCGCGGACGGCGAGACCGACGATCGCGTCGTCGGCGACCACCGGGAACTCCAGGACCTCGGCGCCAAGGCGGCGGATCGTCCCCGACTCGGCCAGCGGCCGTGGCAGCGCGGGGTCGTCGGTGGTGACGCCCAGGCGCTTGGCGAACGGCTCGAAGGTCGTGCCCTGCACGATCGTCGAGAGCAGCACCACGAAGAACACGATGTTGAAGAACTCGTGGCTGCGCGGGATGCCGTCGATCACCGGGAAGGTCGCCAGCACGACGGGCACGGCCCCGCGCAGGCCCGCCCAGCCGAGCACGGCCTGCTCGCGCATCGTGAAGCCGAAGGGCGCCAGCGAGATCACCGTCGCCAGCGGCCGCGAGACGAACACCAAGACGATCGCCAGGACCGTCCCCTCGAAGGCCACAGCGGCAAGCTCGGACGGGAAGATCAGCAGGCCGAGGACCAAGAACATCGACAGCTGCGCGACCCAGGCCATGCCCTCGTGGAACATCGCGATCGTCTGCTTGGCCGGGATCGCCGCCGAGCCGAGCATCAGGCCGGTCAGGTAGACCGCCAGGAAGCCGGAGCCGTGCGCGGTGTCGGCGACGCCGAAGGCCAGCGCGACCGAGGCGAGTGTGGCGACCGGATAGAGCCCGGCGGTCGCCAGGCGCGCCTCACGCAGCGCGAAGCTGAAGAGGTAGCCGACGCCGAGCCCGACGACGCCGCCGATCGCGATCTGCCGCACGAACAGCCACGCGAAGTCCGCAACGCCGTAGTCGGGATGCATCAGCTTCTCGATGAAGCCGAGCACCAACAGGATCGCGATGGGGTCGTTCATCCCCGACTCGGCCTCGAGCGTTCGCGCAAGGCGACGGCGGAGCGTCGAGCCGCGCAGCAGCGCGAAGATCGCCGCGCCGTCGGTGCCCGCGACGATCGCGCCGACGAGCAGCCCCTCGGTGGTGTCGAAGTCGAAGAGCCACGCCGCGACCAGGCCGGTGACCGCGGCGGTGACGAGCGTCCCGAGGATCGCCAGCGTCAGCGCCGGCCCCAGCACGGGCCGGATCTCCGGGAAGCCGGCGGCGAGGCCGCCCTCGAACAGGATCAGCGCGAGCGCGACGATCCCGACGGTACGCGCGACCGCGTAGTCGTTGAAGTCGATCCAGCCCGCCCCGTCGCTGCCGACGGCCATGCCGACGCCGAGAAACAGCACAAGTCCGGGGACGCGCACCCGTGATGCCAGCAGCGAGGCCAGCAGGCCGGCAGACAGGAGCGCGCCCACGATGAGGATGCGCTCGCCGTCGTGCACCTCGACACCATGGCACATGCGCTTTGGCCGCGGTTGTGGCGAACAGCACTTGACTTCCGTCCTGGGCCAGGCGTAGATTCGCCGCGCCGTCCTAAGGACGGTAGACCACACCTTTTCGGAGAGGGAAGCACGCGCATGGCCAACGTGGACGCCGCCGTCGCCTCAAGTGATGAACAGCGGCTTGCTGAGCTGGGCTACAAGCAGGAGCTGAGTCGCAGCTGGAGCGGGTTCCAGAACTTCGCGATCTCCTTCACCATCATCTCGATCCTCGCCGGCTGCTTCACGACCTACGGCCAGGGCTTCAACAACGGTGGGCCGGTCGCGATCTCGTGGGGCTGGCCGCTGATCTCGATCCCGATCCTGATCATCGGCTTCTGCATGTCCGAGCTGGTCTCGGCCTACCCCACCGCGGGCGGCATCTACTGGTGGGCGTCCAAGCTCGGCGGGCCGGCATGGGGCTGGTTCACGGGGTGGTTCAACCTCATCGGCCTGATCGCCGTGACCGCCTCGGTCGACTACGGCTGCGCGACGTTCATGAACACGGTCTTCGGCCTCTACGGCTTCAACCTGTTCAACGGCGAGTCCGGCAACTTCCTGCACGGCACCTTCGCGCTGTTCGTCCTGGTGCTCGCGCTGCACGCGGTCATCAACATCGCCGGCAGCCATCTGGTCGCGCGGTTCAACTCGATCTCGGTCTGGTGGCATGTCGCCGGCGTCGCCGTGATCCTCGTCGTCCTGATCGTCGTCCCCGACCAGCACGCCAGCGCCGACTTCGTCTTCACCGAGCGCATCAACAACTCGGGCTTCAGCAACGGCATGTACTGGTTCTACGTCCTCCCGCTCGGCTTCCTGCTGACGCAGTACACGATCACCGGCTTCGACTCCTGCGCGCACATCTCCGAGGAGACGCACGGGGCGGCCGACGCCGCCGCCAAGGGCGTGTGGCGCTCGATCTTCTACTCCGCCGTGATCGGCTGGTTCCTCTTGCTGGCGATCACGTTCCTGGCCGCCAACAAGGACCAGGTCGACGCCGCCTCGGGCGGCTCGATCCCGCTGCTGGAAGCGGCGATGAGCAGCGCGTGGGTCAAGTTGGTGCTGATCATCTCCACGATCGGCCAGGTCTTCTGCGGCATGGCGTGCCTGACCAGCGCCTCACGCATGTGCTACGCCTTCAGCCGCGACGGCGCGATCCCGGGCTGGCGGATCTGGAGCCGCGTCAACGAGCGCCGGATCCCGTTCAACGCGGTGATCTTCATGGCCGTCTGCGCGGCGATCATCACGATCCCGGCGATCTTCGGCACCGCCGAGGGCATCCCGGTCGCGTTCTTCGCGGTCGTCTCGATCGCGGTGATCGGCCTCTACATCGCCTACGTCATCCCGATCTACCTGCGCTGGCGCCAGGGTGACAGCTGGATCAGCGGCCCGTGGACCAACGGCAAGAAGTACAAGTGGATGAACCCGTTCTCGGTGGTGTGGGTCGCGCTGATCACCATCATCTTCATCCTGCCCACGACGCCGGCCGGCGTCCCGTTCAGCGACGACTTCCAGTGGAAGGCCGTCAACTACGCCCCGCTGGTGACGGGCGGCGTGCTGCTGGCAGTCGGCCTGTGGTGGGTGCTCGGCGCCAAGAAGACGTTCACCGGCCCACGGCACACGATCTCGGAGATCGACGCCGAGATCAACGTCTAGCCTCCGTGCGATGACGGAGACGCTGGAGGTCCTGGAGCCCGCCACCGAGCAGATCCTGGACAGCATCCCGCGCGGCGGCGTCGCCGAGGTCGACGCCGCCGTCGCGCGGGCCCGGGCCGCCTATCCGCGCTGGCGGGCGGTCGCGCCGGGCGACCGCGCCCGGCTGCTGCGCCGGGTGGTCGAGGCGATGGAGGGCGCCCACGAGGAGCTCGCGCTGCTGGAGGCCCGCAACGCCGGCAAGCCGATCGCCTCGGCCCGCGGCGAGATCGGCATGGCGATCGAGACCTTCCGCTACTTCGCGGGCGCGCCCGAGCGCCCGCATGGCGAGACGATCCCGGTCGCCGGCGGCATGGCCTTCACGGTGCGCGAGCCGCTCGGCGTCGTCGGGCTCATCACCCCGTGGAACTTCCCGCTGGCGATCGCCTGCTGGAAGCTGGCGCCGGCGCTGGCGGCGGGCAACACGGTGGTGTTGAAGCCCGCCGAGCTGACGCCGCTGACGGCTCTTCGCTTCGCGCAGCTGGCGCTGGAGGCCGGGCTGCCCGAGGGTGTCGTCAACGTCGTCGTCGGGCCCGGGCGCACGTGCGGGCAGCGGCTCGTCGAGCACCCGGACGTCACGAAGATCGCGTTCACGGGCTCGACGGAGGTCGGCATGTCGATCGCGGCGGGCGCCGCGGCGACGATCAAGCGGGTGACGCTGGAGCTCGGCGGCAAGTCGGCCAACATCGTCTTCGCCGACGCCGACGTGGAGGCCGCCGCCAAGGCCGCCCCGGGCGCGGTCTTCGACAACGCCGGCCAGGACTGCTGCGCGCGCTCGCGGATCCTGGTGCAGCGCGGCGCGGTGGACGACTTCCTGTCGCACTTGGAGGGCGCGGTGCAGGCGCTGCGGGTCGGCGACCCGCTCGACGCGGCGACCGACATGGGGCCCTTGATCTCCGCGGCGCAGTGGGAGAGCGTGTCGTCGTTCCTCGACGGCGACGCCGAGGTCGCGATCCGCGGGTCGATCCCGGACGGTCCCGGCTTCTGGTTTCCCCCGACCGTGCTGTGGCCCGTGCCGGTCGACCACCGTGCGGTCGTCGACGAGATCTTCGGGCCGGTCGCGGTCATCGTGCCCTTCGACGACGAGGCGGACGCGATCCGCATCGCCAACGACACCATCTACGGGCTCTCCGGCTCGGTGTGGACCCGGGACGGCGCGAAGGGGCTGCGCGTCGCCCGGGCGCTGGAGAGTGGCAACCTGTCCATCAACTCCAACAGCTCGGTGCGCGTCACGACGCCGTTCGGGGGCTTCAAGCAGTCCGGCTACGGCCGCGAGCTCGGCCCGCACGCGACCGACGCCTACACCGAGGTCAAGACGATCTTCTACAACACCGAAGGGAATTGAGTGTCGGGTCGACTCGAGGGCAAGATCGCGGTGGTCACCGGCGCGGCCGGAGGCATCGGCGCCGCGACGGTGGACGTCTTCCAGCGCGAGGGCGCGACGGTGGTCGGCGTCGATCTCCTGGACGGCGCGCCGGGCGATCTCGCCCTGGCGGTCGACGTGACCGAGGAGTTCGCCGTCCAGCAGATGTACGCGCAGGTCGCCGAGCAGTACGGCCGCATCGACATCCTCTTCAACAACGCCGGCATCTCCCCCGACGACGACACCTCGGTGCTCGAGACGACGCTCGAGGCCTGGCAGCGGGTGCAGGACGTCAACCTCAAGTCGGTGTTCCTGTGCTGCAAGCACGGCATCCCGCATCTGCTGGACGGTGGTGGCGGCTCGGTCATCAACACCGCGTCGTTCGTCGCCGTGATGGGCGCGGCGACCTCCCAGATCTCCTACACCGCCTCCAAGGGCGGCGTGCTCTCGCTGACCCGCGAGCTCGGCGTCGAGTTCGCGCGCAAGAACGTGCGCGTCAACGCGCTCTGCCCGGGCCCGGTCGACACGCCGCTGCTCCAGGAGCTCTTCGCCAAGGACCCCGAGCGCGCGCGGCGCCGCCTCGTCCACGTGCCGATGGGCCGCTTCGGCAAGGCCGAGGAGATCGCCAACGGCGTGCTCTTCCTGGCCTCCGACGAGTCGTCGTTCATGACCGCGTCGACGTTCCTCCTGGATGGGGGCCTCTCCGGCGCGTACGTGACGCCGGAGTAGGCGCCCTACGCCGGCAGCAGCGTCCGCAGCGCCTTCGGCGGCAGCGGATCGGAGCCGAGGATCTCGGCGCTCAGCGCACGCAGCACTTCGAGACGACGATCCGGATGCAGGCCGAAGGCGTACTCCTGGGTGGCCTCATGGCCGCCCTCGACGCCGAGATGTGAGCGGTGCTCGGCGGTCGCGACGCGGGACAGCACCAGACCCAAGATGTAGGCATCGAGATCCTCGACGGCGACCTCGACCGGACCGCCGCCGTTGTCGCGGTCCGGCCCGAACGACGCCACGATGCGCGGCGCGCTGGACTCGACGACCGGCCGCTCGGCGCCACCCGAGGACTCCCAGTCGCGCTGCTCGGCGTCGCGGTCTCGGGCGAGTCCTTGCTCCTTGTTGGCCGCCCACCGCGCCTCGTCGAGCTTGCGCGACTCCTCCTCGTAGTTCTTGGGCTTGGGCGGCACGTAGCCGACGCCGAGCTTCAGGCCGGCCGTGCTGATCTCGCCCTTGGTCGCCTGCTCGACGAGATCGCTCGCCTCATCCGCAGACACATCACCCCGGGCGATGCCACGCCGCACGACGTCGGCGACCGTGAACGACAGGTCGCCCTCCTCGACGCGCTTGACCACCGACTCCGGCAGGTCGAGCAACTTCAAGGACTTGCGCGTCCAGGCCAGCGGCGCGCCGACCAGCCGCGAGACCTCGGCGGCGGTCAGCGACGGGTCCTCGGCCATGATCGCCCGCGCGGCGCGCGCGAACTGCACCGGCTCCGGCTTGGCCTGGTGGAAGTTCTCGGCGAACTGCATCGTCAGCGCCTCGCGCTTGGAGATGCCATCCACCAGCGTGAAGCGCCAGCCGTCCTCGCGCGGCCCCTCGGCCTCCTCGATCAGCCCCATCGCGCCGAAGCGGCGGCGGCCGGCGAGCAGCTCGTAGGGCACGTCGTCGTCGCCGGTGGCGCGCACCAGCGGCGGGTGCAGCAGCCCGGTCTCCTTGATCGAGACGGCGAGCTCGTGCAGGTCGGGCAGCGCACCGGTGCGCATGTTGACCATCGTCCGGACCTGCGACAGCGGCGCGGTGACGCTCGTGTGGCTCTTGGTCGCCGTGTCGGCCAGCGGAGCGCGCCGGAGATCCTCCTCACGCTCCTCGCGGGCCGTCTTGGCGGCCTCCTCGCGCATCTGCGCGACGTGTTCTTCGGCGTCCTGGAGCTTGTCGACCTGAGACATGAGCTGCCGGATGCAAGCACACCTCCCGGCCAACCCGCGGGCCGGCTCGCCGGCCTGCCCGCAACGAGCGCGAAACCCGCGATCAGTGCGCGTCCGGGTAGCGCGACACGCCGTAGCCGGCGTCGCGCACCGCCGCCTCGACCGCCGCCGCGTGCTCGCGCGAGCGCGTCTCGATCGTCAGCTGCACGCCGGTCTCGCGGACGTGCAGGCCGATCCCCTCGCGCAAGTGCGACACCTCGACGATGTTGGCGCCGGCGTCCGCGACGCTCTCCAGCAGCTTGGCCAGCGCGCCCGGGCGATCCGGGACGCGGGTGAGCAGGACCATGCGCCGGCCGGCCTCGGTCTCGTGGCGGCGGGCGACGGTCGCCAGCAGACCCGCGTCGACGTTGCCGCCGCTGAGGATCACGCAGGTCGTGCCGCGCTGCGCGGGGATCACCTGCCCGCCGAGCAGCGCCGCGACACCGACCGCGCCGGCGCCCTCGACGACGAGCTTGGCCTTCTCCATCAACAACACCATCGCGTCGGCGACGACGTCCTCGCCGACGACCACCAGGTCGTCCAGCCAGCGCTCGATCAACCCCAGCGTCAGCTCCCCCGGCCGCTTGACCGCGATGCCGTCGGCGATCGTCAGCCCGGCGCTGACCACCACCGGCCTGCCCGCCTTCAGCGACGCGGGAAACGCCGCGACGGTCTCGACCTGCACGCCGATCACGCGCACGTCGGGCCGCTCGGACTTCACGGCGATCGCCACGCCGCTGGCCAGCCCTCCCCCACCGACGGGCACGACGACGGTCGCGAGCTCCGGAAGGTCGACGAGCAGCTCCAGCCCGAGCGTGCCCTGGCCGGCGACGACGTCGGGATCGTCGAAGGGATGGACGAAGGCCATCCCGGACTCCTGCGCACGGGTGCGCGCCGCGACGAGGCAGTCGTCCACGGTCGCTCCGCCGATGACGACACGAGCGCCGAGCGCGGCGGTCGCCTCGATCTTGGCGATCGGCGCGCCGTCGGGCATGAAGACCTCGCACGGCACGCCGCGCGCCTGGGCGGCCAGCGCCAACGCCTGGGCGTGGTTGCCCGCGCTGCCACAGACGACGCCGCGCGCGCAGCCGTCGCCAAGGGCATGGAGCTTGCTCAGCGCGCCGCGGATCTTGAACGAGCCGGTGCGCTGCAGCGACTCGGCCTTGAGGAGCACGTCACCGCCGCAGCGCTCGCTGAGCGTCGCGGACGGTAGGACCGGCGTGTGGCGGGTGACATCGCCGATCGCAGCCTGCGCCGCGACGACATCGGCGGCGGTGACGGGCGCTGCGTCGGTCGTGCCCGCCATGGCGGGACTCAGTCGCCCAGCGCGACGATGGCGTCGATCTCGACCTGCGCGCCGACCGGGAGCGCCGCCACGCCGACGGTCGAGCGCGCGGGCGGCGCATCGGGGAAGAACTCGGCGTACGCGGTGTTGACCTCGGCGAACGTGCCCATGTCGGTCACGAAGATCCCGCAGCGGACCGCGTTGCGCAACGAGGCGCCCGTGGCCGCGCAGACCGCCTCGAGGTTGCGCAGGCATTGACGTGTCTGCTCGCCGACATCGCCCTCGACCAGGGTGCCGGTCGCCGGGACCAGCGGCGTCTGGCCCGAGAGGAAGAGAAAGCCGTCGGAACGGACCGCGTGGCTGTAGGGACCAACGGCCGCGGGGGCGTCCGGAGCGGTGATCGGCTGGCGGTCGGCTGACATGGGTCTTGCGTTCTCCTTCGACGTGGGGCGGGCACGGACGCTACCGTCCGCGCCTCATGCCCGCGCGCACGCTCCGCCGTTTCTCCCTGCTGATCGCCGCTTCCGGCGTGCTGAGCGCCGCGCTCGGCACGGGCACGGCATCGGCAGAGATCGCCTGGACGGCCTGTCCGACGGCGGGCTTTCAGTGCGCCGGCTTCCCCGTGCCGCTGGACCGCGGCAACGTGGTTCCCGGCACCGTCAACCTCTCGGTCGAGCGCGTGCCGGCGGCGACCAACCCCAACCGCGTCGCCGTCGTCCCGCTGGCCGGCGGCCCGGGTCAGGCGGCGCTGCCGCTCGCCCAGACCTTCGCCGAGGTGCTCCAGCCCGCGATCGCCGACCGCGACCTGCTGCTCTTCGACCAGCGCGGCACCGGCGCCTCGGGCGCGCTGAGCTGCAAGGCGCTGGGCGATCGCGGCAGCATCGTCAAGCTCGCCCAGGGCTGCGCCGACGAGCTCGGCTCCGGACGCGGCTTCTACCGCACGGCCGACACGGTCGCCGACATCGAGGCGCTGCGCGTCGCGGGCGGCTACGACAAGCTCGTGCTCTTCGGCGTCAGCTACGGCACCAAGGTCGCCGAGGACTACGCGGCGGCCTATCCCAACAACGTGGAGGCGCTGGTCCTCGACAGCGTCGTGCTGCCCGAGGGCCCGGATCCGTTTCAGCGCTCGACGCTGAGCGACGCCCCACGCGTCCTGCGTGACCTCTGCGCCGCCAAGGCATGTAACGGCGCCACCGACAGCGTCCAGAACGACCTCTCGCGGCTGGCCGCCAAGCTGCGCAAGGGCTCGCTGCGCGGCAAGGTGGTCCTGTCCTCGGGCAAGCGCACGAGCCTCTCGATGAGCCAGAGCGACCTGCTGTCGATCCTGCTCGCCGGCGACCTGAACCCGACGCTGCGCGCCGAGCTGCCCGGCTCGATGCGCGCCGCGCTGCGTGGCGACAGCGCGCCGCTGCTGCGGCTCGCCGTCCGCTCTGAAGGGCTCACCACCGGCCTGTCTTCGCAGCGCCGCCAGAGCGACCCGACCAGCGCCGACAGCGACGCGCTCTTCCTCGCCACGACCTGCGAGGAGGCGCCGTTTGCCTGGACGCGCACGGCCGGCGCCGAGCAGCGCTACCAGGAGATCACCACCGCGGCCCGGGCGATCCCGAAGGCCCAGCTCGGCCCGTTCTCCCCCTCGGCCGCCGTCCAGGGCGGGCCGATCGCGCTCTGCCTCGGCTGGCCCGACGCCTCGCCGGCACCGGTCGCCTCGCCGCCGCTGCCGCCCGTGCGCACGCTCGTGCTCGACGGCCAGATGGACCTTCGGACGCCGTTCGAGGATGCCGCGCAGATCGCCCAGCGGATCCCCGGCGCCGCCATCGTGAAGGTGCCGTTCACGGGCCACTCGACGGTCAGCAGCGACGCGTCGACCGACAGCACCTGCACCAAGGGCGCGCTGGCCACCTTCTTCGCGGGCGGCGTCCCCGCCCCATGCGCCGCGAGCAAGAACCCGTACTCGCCGACGCGCCGCCCGCCGACGAGCCTCGGCGCCATCACCGCGAACAGCACGTCGCGCAAGACGGTCGTCGCCGCCGCCGCGACCGTGGCCGACGCGGCGCGCCAGATCATCGGCGACGCGCTGGCGCTCAGCGCCATCCCCAAGCATGTCGGCGGCCTGCGCGCGGGCACCGCCACCGTCAACCGCGACGGCAGCTTCAAGCTCAACAGCTATCAGTACGTGCCCGGCGTGGTGGTCAGCGGCAAGGTCGACAGCAAGCGCACCGCCAAGGTGACGGTCCGCGGCGGCGGCGCGCTGAGCGGCAAGCTGACGATCACCGCCGGCGGCGCCGTGCACGGCACGCTGGGCGGCAAGAAGGTCACGCTCGGCTCCGCCGCATCGGTCCGCTCGTCGCTGCCGACGGTCAAGCAGGCGCTCGACCGGCTGCCGCTGCTGGCCCGTCGATAGACCGTCTAGCCTCGGCGCCATGGCTAACGCCCTGGCGCACGAGACCTCCCCGTACCTCCTGCAGCACCGCGACAACCCGGTCGACTGGCATCCATGGGGGCCGGAGGCACTGGCGCTCGCGCGGGAGCTGGACCGGCCGCTGCTGGTCTCGATCGGCTACTCGGCCTGCCACTGGTGCCACGTCATGGAGCGCGAGTCCTTCGAGGATCCGGCCGTCGCCGCGATCATGAACGACAACTTCGTCTGCGTGAAGGTCGATCGCGAGGAGCGGCCCGACATCGACGCGATCGCGATGGAGGCCGTGCAGCTGATGACCGGCCACGGCGGCTGGCCGCTGAACGTCTTTCTCACGCCCGACCAGGTCCCCTTCTACGGCGGCACCTACTTCCCACCGGAGCCGCGCCATGGGATGGCGGCGTGGCCGGGGGTGCTGGAGGCGGTCGCCCAGGCGTGGGTGCAGCAGCGTGACGAGATCGTCGAGCAAGGGGCGAGGATGGCCGAGCGGCTGGGGCACACCGCGACGCTGCGCGCGGCCGAGGACGTGGTCCTGGGGACCGAGCCGCTCGACGACGCGGTGCGCAACCTGCGCGCCGGGTTCGACACCACCAACGGCGGCTTCGGCGGCGCGCCGAAGTTCCCGCCGTCGTCCTCGCTGCTGCTGCTCTGGGCCCAGGCCGCGCGCGGCGGGTCGTGGGCGACCAAGGCGGGTGACATGGCCGGTGCCTCCCTGCGCGCGATGGCCGCGGGCGGGATCTACGACCAGATCGGCGGCGGCTTTGCGCGTTACGCGGTCGACGCGACGTGGACGGTGCCGCACTTCGAGAAGATGTTGTACGACAACGCGCTGCTGGCGCGGGCCTACCTGCACGGCTGGCTGATGACCGGCGATCCCGCGTTTCGGCGCGTCTGCGAGGAGACGCTGGAGTTCGTCGCGCGCGAGCTGCGCGGTGAGGAGGGCGGGTTCCTGAGCGCGCTGGACGCCGACTCCGAGGGTGTCGAAGGCAAGTTCTACGTGTGGACGATGGAGGAGCTGCGCGCGGTCTTGTCTGCCGAGGACGCCGATGCTGCGGTGGCGTGGCTGGGCGTGACGGAGGAGGGCAACTTCGTCGACCCCCACCATCCCCAGCCGGGCTGGAACGTCCTGACCGGGCGCGGCCCCGAGCCACCGGCCGAGCAGCCCACGCGGATTCGCGAAGCCCTCATGGCGGCGCGCGCGGGCCGGGTGCGCCCGGGGCTCGACGACAAGCGCCTCGCCGCCTGGAACGGGCTGGCGATCCACGCCTTCGCCGAGGCCGGCGCGGTCCTGGGGCACCCGGACTTCCTGGCGATCGCGGTCGCCGGCGCGGAGTTCGTGATGGGGTCGATGCGCGACGCCGACGGGCGGTTGCTGCGCACGTGGAAGGACGGGGAAGGCAAGTTGAACGCCTACCTGGAGGACCACGCCTTCCTGCTGGAGGCGTTGATCGCGCTGTACGAGGCGACCTTCGACCCGCGTTGGCTTGCCGAGGCGCGCGGGCTCGCCGACGCGCTCCTGGCGCGCTTCGCCGATGCCGACGGCGGCGGCTTCTTCGCCACGTCGAGCGACCACGAGCAGCTCGTCGTGCGCCGCAAGGACATCGAGGACGCGCCGATCCCGTCGGGCTCCTCGTCGGCCACGGTCGGGCTCCTGCGGCTGGGCGCGCTGACCGGCGACGCGCGCTACGAGGCGGCCGCGGTCTCGCATCTGCGGATCGTCGCGCCGCTGCTGGGCGCGCATCCGCAGGCCTTTGCCTACGCGCTCCTCGCGCTCGACCTGCTCGTGCGGCCGGGGCGCGAGGTCGCGCTGGCGGGCGCGACCGACGATCCCGCGCTGGCCGCCCTGGTCGGGGTCGTGCGCGAGCGCCTGCGGCCCGGCGTCGTGCTGGCAGGGCCGCCCGGCGACGGCGTCGAGCTGATGGCCGGCCGTGAGCCGGTCGACGGCGCCGCGGCGGCCTACGTCTGCGAGCACTTCGCCTGCCGGCTGCCGGTCACCGACGTCGAAGAGCTCCGCGACCTGCTTGATTCGTATGCTGAGGCATGAGCCGTTTCCTCACGCTCCCCGCCGGGCGTCGCGCCAAGTGGGTGGTCTTCGCCGTCTGGGTCATCGCGGTCGTGGGCATGGGCGCCGCCAATCTGCCCGGCAAGTTCTCCGACGCGGAGAAGAACGAGTCCACGTCCTTCCTGCCAGGCGACGCCGAGTCGACCAAGGCGCTGGCCGTCACCAAGCAGCTGGAGGGTGGCGAGCGCGCCGCGACGGTGATCGTCTACCGGCGCGACACGGGCCTCACGGGCGTCGACAAGGCCCGGATCAAGGTTGACATCGCCCGCCTGAACCGGCTCGACTTCCCGGCCGCGTCGAAGTTCGGGCAGCCGCAGATCTCGCCCGATGGCACGACCGCGCTGATCGTCAACACGATCAAGGGCAACGGCAAGGGCTCGACGATCCTCGACCCGGTGGACAAGTACCGGTCGCTGGTCAGCGACCCCGGCGGCGGCCTGGAGGTCAAGGTGACCGGGCCGGCGGGCTTCAGCGCCGACGCGATCAAGGTCTTCCAGGGCATCAACGGCACGCTGCTGGCCGCTGCGGGCGGCCTGGTCCTGCTGCTGTTGATCCTCATCTACCGCAGCCCGTTCTTCTGGTTCTTCCCGCTGCTGGCGGTGATCTTCGGCGAGGCGGCGTCGCGCGGCCTCGGCTACTTCCTCACGCAGGCGGGCGTGACGGTCAACGGGCAGTCGTCCTCGATCCTGTCGGTGTTGGTGCTGGGCGCCGGGACCGACTACGCGCTGCTGCTGGTCGCGCGCTATCGAGAAGAGCTGCGCACGACCGAGGACAAGCACGCGGCGATGGCGCAAGCGCTGCGAACCGCGGGCCCGGCGATCGTCGCCTCCGCGATGACGGTCTCGATCGCGCTGCTGTGCCTGTCGCTGGCCAAGGTCAACGGCACGGCCGGCCTCGGGCCGATCGGCGCGATGGGCATCTTGGTGGCCCTGCTCTCGCAGATGACGTTCCTGCCGGCGCTGCTGGTGATCGTCGGGCGCAAGCCGTTCTGGCCCTATGTCCCCCACGTCGGCGATGTCGGGACCGATTCGACGCACGGCGCGTGGCGTCGGATCGGCGAGCGCGTCGCCGCACGGCCGACGCGCGTGCTGATCGGGACGACGGGGCTGTTGGTGGTGATGGCGTTCGGGCTGCTCAACCTGTCGGGCGGGCTGACGCAGTCCAGCTCGTTCCGCGACGAGGTCGAGTCGGTGGCGGGTCAGAAGCTGGTCGCCGACGCCTTCCCCGCAGGCGCCAGCGCCCCGACCGATGTGGTCGTGCGCGACCCGGCGAAGATCGCCGCGGTGACCGCCGCGGTGCGGCGCGTTGATGGCGTCGCATCCGTGGCGCCGACCGGGCGCAGCGGCCCCGAGGGGACGCTGCTGCGGGCAGCCCTCAAGATGGACCCCAACTCGACCGAGGCATATGACCTGGTCCCGGCGATCCGGCGCGCCGCGCGCTCGGCCGATCCGCAGGCGCTGATCGGCGGCACCAGCGCGGTCGAGCACGACCTGCGCGAGGCATCGAGGTCGGACACGAAGCTGCTCGTCCCGCTGACGCTGGTGATCGTCTTCGTGATCCTGGGCCTGCTGCTGCGCTCGCTGCTCGCCCCGGTGGTGCTGATCGGGACGGTGGTGCTCAGCTTCATGGCGGCGCTCGGGTTCTCGGCGGTGATCTTCGACGTGGTCTTCGGCTTCCCCGGCAGCGACCCGTCGTTCCCGCTGTTTGCCTTCATCTTCCTGGTGGCGCTCGGCGTGGACTACAACATCTTCCTGATGGCGCGGGTGCGGGAGGAGTCGCTGCGCCACGGGACGCGTGAGGGGATGCTGCGTGGCCTGGCGGTGACCGGCGGGGTGATCACGTCGGCGGGCATCGTGCTGGCGGGAACCTTCTCGGTGCTCGCCGTGCTGCCGCTGGTCTTCCTCACCGAGTTGGGCTTTGCGATCGCCTTCGGCGTCCTGCTGGACACGTTCCTGGTGCGGTCGGTGCTGGTGCCGGCACTCGTCTTCCGGATCGGCCCGAAGATCTGGTGGCCGTCACGGCTGGCGCACGAGGACGCCGCCGCTAGAGGATCGGCAGGTAGCGATCGAGCTCCCATTGCGTGACCTGCACGCGGTAGTCCTCCCACTCCTGGCGCTTGATCTCGATGAAGCGGTTGAACATGTGCTCGCCGAGCGTGCGCAGGACCAGCTCGGACTCGGCGGTCAGCTCGACCGCCTCGCCGAGCGTCTCGGGCAGCTGCTCGATGCCGAGGCGCTTGCGCTCGTCGGGCGACAGGTGGTAGAGGTTCTTCTCCATCGGCTCGGGCAGCTCATAGCCCTTCTCGATGCCCTCCAGACCCGCCTGCAGCAGCGCGGCGAAGGTCAGGTAGGGGTTGCAGGCGGGGTCAGGGCAGCGCAGCTCCATCCGCGTCCCCTTCTCCTTGCCGGGGTGGTAGAGCGGCACCCGCACGAGCGCTGAGCGGTTGCGACGGCTCCAGGCGACGTAGACCGGCGCCTCGTAGCCGGGCACCAGGCGCTTGTAGGAGTTGACCCACTGGGCGAAGATCGAGGACAGCTCGCGGGCGTGCTTGAGCTGTCCGGCGATGAAGGCCTTGCCGATGTCTGAGAGGAAGTAGGGGTCGTCGGCGTCGAACATCGCGTTGGACCCGTCCTTGAACAGGCTCATGTGCGTGTGCATGCCCGAGCCGTTCTCGCCGAAGAGCGGCTTGGGCATGAACGTCGCATGCCAGCCGTACTTCATGGCGTACTCCTTGACCGTGATGCGGTAGGTCATGCAGTCGTCGGCCATCTTCAGCGCCTCGGCGTAGCGCATGTCGACCTCGTGCTGGGAGGGGCCGACCTCGTGGTGGGAGTACTCCACGTGGATGCCGAGCTGCTCAAGCGCGATGACGGTCTCACGGCGGACGTCGGAGCCGGCGTCGAGCGTCGTGAGGTCGAAGTAGCCGCCCTCGTCGAGCACCTCGGTGCCATTCTTGTCCTTGAACAGGAAGTACTCGAGCTCGGGGCCGACGTTGAAGGTGTCGAAGCCCATGCCGTGCATGCGATCGAGGGCGCGTCTGAGGACGTGGCGCGGATCGCCCTCATAGGGCGTGCGCTCGGGCGTGAGGACGTCGCAGAAGACGCGGCCGACGCCCTGCTCCTCGGGGCGCCAGGGCAGGATCGCGAAGGTCGACGGATCCGGCATGGCGATCATGTCGGACTCCTCGATGGCGTTGAAGCCGGTGATCGAGGAGCCGTCGAAGCCCATCCCGTTCTCGAACGCGTCGTCGAGCTCGGCGGAGTTGATGCTGAACGACTTCAGCTGCCCGAGGATGTCGGTGAACCAGAAGCGGATGAAGCGCAGCTGGTGCTCCTCGACGATCGCCTTGACGTCCTCCACAGTGCGCGGCTGGTCGGTCATGGCCCGGGACCCTAGAGGATTCGGACTGTCACGCCGGTCGGAAACTGGGCGCCGCTGTGTCGAGGCGCACACGGCATATTGCGGCCATCGGCGCCGGGGCCACGCGGGAATCTCGTCCCGCGCGCCCCGGAGGCGATGTGGCCGAAGTGGGTGTGGCTAGTGGCGGGCCGTCACGTGTAGCGGCGCGTGATGCGTGGTGACGTGGACGACGTGCGCCGAGACGGCGGGCGCCGTGGCCGCGTGATGGGCGACCGCGGCCTGCGAGGACGAGGTCATGGCCGCCAGCAGGATCAGGATCGCGCCGAGGGCGACGGCCCAGAGGGCGATGCGGTCAGGGCGCGCGCCGATGCGGTCCGAGGCAGTTCGGCCACGGTGGCGCTGGGCCATCGACGGCATCCGGCTCTCGGTCGGACGGCCCTTGATCTGCACCGTGCGACGGGTGCCGGCGGGCGGTGGCGGCGTGGCGAACGGGTCGTCGGCGGCGCTGAGGTGCGCGAGCTCGTGGGCCATGTCGGCGGCAGGCGTCGCGCCGACGGGATCGTCGCTGGTGGTCAGCTCGATCGTGCGCGAGGTCGCCACAGCTGCGCTGAGGGGTGCAGCCGCACCCTTGCGACGGGATACCCCTACGCCTTCGCTGAGGGGTGCGTACGGCGCAGTCGGGACGAAGACGCCGTGCAACGGGTGGGCAACGCCGTCGCGATCGGCCGTGAACCGTGGTGCGGCGGGCTCCTCGACAGCGGTGGCCGCGGCGCGGCCGATCCGGCGGCGCGGGGCGAAGTCAATGTCCTCGCCCAGCCAGTCATCGGCCGGACGACGGCTCGTGCCGGCGAGGTCCTCGCGTTCCTGCTGCACGTCAGCCCACCAATTGGGCGCGTCCGTCGATGGCATGAAGTGTTCTCGGTCCTCTTCCTTGGGCTTACGGGGTTAGCTGACGGGCTCGCGCCGAAAGAGCGGCGCTACGCGATAGGCGATTCGCCCCAGTGCAACGTGGGTCCCCCGCTCCTCGCCCGGGCGTACCAGGGCGGGGATTCAGCGGTTGTGAACGGCGGCATCGTAGCAACGTCGAAATTCCCTGCTAGATCGCAGAGTTATGGCAAGCGCCAATTGCCGCATGGTCAGGCATGCATCGGACGGAACGTTTCCCGCAAGCTGCGGGAAACGCCGCCTTGACATTCCGGCAAGGACCCGGAGACGGATTCCGAGATCGTGCGAAGTCGTACTTGACAGGTGTCCGCGCAGACGGCGCGGCGAAAGGTGGCGCGCCCGGGGCGCGCCGCAATCGACTCAGCTACCTGCCAGCGACTGTTGCGACGTAATTCGCGACGTCCTTGGCCTCTGACCCGTAGAGCAGGCCGGAGGGCATCTGGCCGGCGCCGCGGGCGCGGCCCTTCTCGATCGCGTCGAGGACGAAGGCGGGCTTGAGGTTGCCGCCGTTGAGCGTGTCGAGGTTCGGGCCGACACGACCGACGGCAGCGGAGCCGGCGAGCGTGTGGCAGGTCGCGCACTTCTCGGCGAAGAGCCGGCGACCCTCCGTCTGAGACGCGGTGAGGTTGACCCCGCCGGCGCCGTGCTTGGCGTGATCGTCGCCGTTGGAGACGAGGACCAGCAGCGGGACGCCGATGCCGACCGCGAGGACGACCAGCGTGATGCCGATGCCCCAGACGCGGCGCGTGCCACGCGACTCAGGGCTCGAGCCCGCGGGGGGCCGGCCGCTCCGCATCGCCGCCAGCACGACCGAGAGGCCGATGGCAAGGAAGACGAGGACGAACACCAGGGTGCCAATCACGTGCGGCACCCTACCCGGTGACCCGGTCCCCAGCGCAAGTCCTGGCCCTCACCCCGGACCGCAGCGACCCGCACAAGCGCCGTCGAGACCCTCATCGCCGCCGTCCCGACGCGAAGCTCTGGGCAGGCGGCGCCACCGCGCGGAAGTCCCCGCTCCCCGTGGCGGCCAGCTCGCCGTCCTCCTCGGCCACCCGCCGCGCCTCCTGGCGGGCCAGCTCGAGCGCATCGAGCATCGCGAAGTCCTTGACCTGGATGATCTCTCCGCTTGGTCGCTGCTCGCCGCCGGTGACCGCGGTGACGTGATGGACGCCGACATCGGCGGCGGGCCGTGCCTGCAGGTGGCCACTGGCGTCCAGGCGCACGAGCCGCCGGCAGACGATGTTGATCGCCCCGCCCGCCGACGCATGGCGCTCCAGCACGCCCTCGGCCACCACCAGCGGCTCGGCGCGAACCACGAGACGATCGCGCTCGTAGACCTTCGGCGGCACGATCAGGTTGACGGTCCCCGTCTCGTCCTCCATCAGCAAGAAGCAGACGCCCTTGGCGGTCCCCGGCCGCTGCCGCGCGACGACCAGCCCGCCGATGCGCACCGCCGTCCCATGGCCCAACCGCTCGAGGTCGCCGCCGGCCACCATCCCCTGCGCGCGCAACTCGGGACGCAGCAGGCCCAGCGGATGCTCGGCCGTCGTCAGCCCGGTGGTCGAGTAGTCGGCGATCATCGCCTCCCAGCCGGTGAGACCCGGCAGCGCCGGCGCCTCCCCCACGCCCAGCGGCAGCGCGAGCTGCGTCCCCAGCTCGGCCCGCGTGCGACGGCCGGACGCGCCGACCACCGACGTCAGCAGCCGCTTGCCCGGCGCGGCCACGCCGAGCTCCCACAGCGCGCGGCGCCGGCTACCGCCTGCCAGTGCGTCGCACGCGCCCGACCACGCGAGCTGCTCCAGCGCCGGCCGCCCCGCTCCCGCGCGCGACGCGAGCTCCTCGACCGTCCGAAACGGCCCGGCCGCCTCGCGCGCGGTGACGAGCGCCTCGATGTCTGCGGCCTGCACGCCCATCACGTAGCCCAGCCCGATGCGTACCGCGTCCGCACCGTCGACCTTGACGACCGTGCACCCCACGGCGCTGTGGTTGACGTCGGGCGCCAGCACCGCGATCCCGCGCCGCTGCGCCTCGTGCACCAGGGCGTCGGGCGGGTAGAAGCCCATCGGCTGCTCGTCGAGCAGCGCCGTCAGGAACTCGGTGCCGTAGTGCACGCGCAGGTAGGTCGACTGGTAGGCCAGCAGGCCGAACGCCGCCCCGTGGGCCTTGGGGAAGCCGAAGCCGGAGAAGCCCTTGACCATCGCCCACACGCGCTCGGCGAGCTGCTCGTCGACGTCGGGCCACGCCGTCATCGCCTGACGCACGAAGCGCTCGTGGTAGGCCTCGATCGCCGCCGCCGAGCGCTTGCGGCTCATCGCCTTGCGCAGCCCCTCGGCCTCCCTCGGCGACAGCTTGGCGAACGCCATCGCGACCTCGATGACCTGGTCCTGGAAGATGATCGTCCCGAGCGTGTCCTCCAGCACGCCCTTGAGCGAGTGATGGTCGTAGGGCACCTCGAAGTGCGGGTCGACCCGCAGCCGCTGCAGCCGCTCGATGTAGGGGTTGACCGCGCCGCCGACGATCGGGCCGGGCCGCACGATCGCCACCTGGATCGTCAGGTCCTTCAGGTTGTCGGGACGTGTGCGGCGCAGCGAGCCCATCTGCGCACGACTCTCGATCTGGAAGACCCCCGTCGTCTCGGCGTTCTTGATGCAGTCGAAGGTCGCCTTGTCGTCCATCGGGATCCGCGACAGGTCGATCGGCTCGCCATGCCGCTCGGCGATCATCTGCACGCAGCGCTCGACCGCCGACAGCATCCCGAGCCCGAGCAGGTCGATCTTCAGGAAGCCGGCGTCCGCGCAGGAGTCCTTGTCCCACATCACCATCTGCCGGCCCTCCATCGCGGCGGGCACGACGGGGCAGCAGTCGATGAGCGGACGCGTCGCGACGATCATCCCGCCCGAGTGCTGGCTGAGATGGCGCGGCAGCCCGTGGGCCTCGGCGGCCAGCTCGTGCAGCCGGCGCCAACGGCCTTCGGCCTCGCGGCCCTCGCCCAGCGCCAGGGCGATGTCCTTGTCGACGGTCTGCGCCGAGAACGCCTCCGACGAGCGCGCGACCCGCTCGATCTCTCCTGGCGGCAACCCCAATGCCTTGCCCAGCTCGCGGATCGCGCCGCGTGCCCGGTAGGTCGGAAACGCCGCGACGAGCGCCGCCTGCTTGCGCCCGAAGTGCTCGTGCACCCGCGGGATCAACGCCGCGCGCACGTCCCGCGGGAAGTCGAGGTCGATGTCGGGCAGCGCCGTGATGCCCTCGCTGAGGAAGCGGCCGAGGTGGAGCTCGTTGTCGATGGGGTCGACGTGCGAGAGGCCGGTGAGGTAGCAGACGATCGACGAGACCGAGGAGCCGCGCCCCCGCCCCGGCGGCAACAGGCTGCGCGCCACGTCGTTGCCGCGCACCTCCCCCGCCACCTCCCGCGCGAGTTCGAGCATCTCGTGATGCAGCAGGAAGAACCCCGACAGCCCGAGGTCGCGGATCAGCGCCAGCTCTTGGTCCATCCGCGCGGTCGCAGTGGCCCGCAGACCGCTGCCCATCGGGTAGCGCGTGTCGAAGCACCGGTCGCACACCGCGGCGAGCTTGCGGTCGGCCTCCTCGTCCTCGGCCCTCGGATAGCGGTAGCCGAGGTCGGCGGTGAGGTCGAAGATCAGCGTGGCGGCCAGCCGCTCGGTCTCGGTCACCGCGTCGGGGTGGTCCTCGAAGCGTGCCGCCATCGCCGCCGGCGTCGTGAGCACGTGCGTGTGATTGCCCCGTCGCAGCGGCTCGGAGGCGTCCAGCGTCGTGTGCTCGCGGACCGCCACGAGCACGTCCTGCAGCCGCGCGCGCTCCGGCTCGTGGGCGTGGACGTTGCCCGTCGCGACGCACGGCACCCCGAGCCGTCCGGCCAGCTCGGCCAGCGCGCGATTGCGCGCCCGGTCGTCACGATGGAACGGACGCTGCAGCTCGATCCGAAACGCATCGCGCCCGAAGGCCGCCAGCAGCGCGCGGGCGGTCGGCTCGTCGTGGACGCCATGGTCCGCACAGCCCGACAGGCAGACCAGGCCCTCGGCGTGCTCGGCAAGGTCGGCGACCGTCAGCATCGGCGCGAGCAGGCGCCGCCGACCCGACGACTCGCGTGTATGCGCGTGCGCCCGCGTGAGCAGCCGGCAGAGGTTGCGCCACCCGAGCCCGTCGCGGACCAGCAGGGTGACGTGCCCCGTCCAGCGCGCCGCCCGCTCGGTGTCGCTGAGCACCGCGCCCTCGCGCTGCGCGCGTGCCGTTGCCGGGTCGACCAGGTCCACCTCCGCCCCATGGATCGCGCGCAAGCCCAACGATGACGCAGCCTGGGCGAACTCCATCGACCCCGAGAGCGAGTTGTGGTCGGTCAGCGCCAGCGCCTGATGCCCACGCTCCAACGCCGCCACGACGAGCTCCTCGGGCAGCGAGGCGCCGTCCAGGAACGAGAAGGCCGAATGGCAGTGGAGCTCGACGTATGACACGAACGTATGTTCGCATCTATGACGGCGGTCGGCAAGCGACTACACGCCGTGCGCAGGAGCGAGGCGCTCAGTCCGGCCCATCGATCGCCAGCTCCGCCACGCGCGTGACCGCCGGATCGGCCGATCCCTGCGCGCCCACCGTCCAGACCGTTCGCGTGATCCCCGCCTTCAACGTGACCGACAAGTCGAAGTTCTGAGGTGCCCCTACTGCCATCCTCCGACTGCCTTTGCCCACCTTGACGGTCATGACCGTCCCGACGCCCGCGCCACTGGTCGGATCGGTCCCGAACACTCCCCGGAAGTGATAGGTGCCCTTGTGCGGCGTCACGAAGGTCACGGTCGTCGGGACGGTCGTCACGTAGAAGCTCCTGGCACTGGTTCGCCCCAGCGTCCACCACCCCACGTCCTCCAGAGGCACGCCATAAGGCGATTTGATGCTGCCGATGACCGGTCGACCCGCAACGCGCGTCTGCAGCACCGACACCGGAGAGAAGACGTCCTGGAGGCGGTGGAAGAGTGCCGGGTGGTTGGTCTCGAGGCGGTTCTCGTAACCCACGAGCCCTATGGCCAACCCGGCCGCAGAGCCCCACGCCACCATGAGCAGGCCACCGCCGGCCACGAGCCGACGGCGCCACATCCCGCGCGGGGCCCGGGACAGGAACACCATCCACACCAGCAACGCCGGAATGGTGAGGAGGCTCATGAAGTCAGCCGCGTAGCGCTGCGTCGTGCCAGGCAGGATGAACGACAACCCCAGGACGATGACGCCCGCCGCTCCCGCCATCGCCCACAGGAGACGGCGGAGCTCGAGCTTCCGTGCGACGGCGAAGCACCGGCAACAGGAAGATCCACCACAGCACCGGCGCGAGCACGAGCGCGCCGCCGGTGTCCTCGATGGCCTGGTAGTCCGAGCGCGGCGTCCACGGGAGCAACGGGGAGTCCAGGCTCAGGAACGGAAAGAGGGCCGTGGGGCGCGGCGGCGTCAGGAGGTAGATGAACAGCCCAGACGGGATGAACGCCGGGACGAGCGTCTCGACCGATTCAACCCCCGTCATCTGGAACTTCTGACCGAACTCCAACGGCGAGCCGAACCGAGCCATGTTGTAGGCCATGAGAAGTGCCGCACACGCTGCGAGCGGGCCGAACAGCGCGACGAGGACGCGGGTACCGGTCAGGCCCAGAGGCCATGTCCCGGCTCGCCAGGCCGTCGCCACCAAGACCAGCGGGATCAGCCCCAACACGCCCAGCGAGGGCCGTGAGATCAGCGCGAGCCCCAGTGCCACGCCGGCGGCCAGGAGCTTGCGCCGCGACGGTCGTGGCCCGTACCACCCCATGAGCAGCAACCAGATGCCGAGCATGCCGAAGCACAGCCCACAGGTGATCGCGACCTCGTGCGTCGCGGGCCGCCGCAAGATGAAAGGGACGGTGTTGCCGAAAGCCAGTGCGACGCACGCCACCGCCATCGCCCACCGCGGGGTGCTCGGCAGGAACCGCCGCACCAGGAAGCGGACGATCGCCACCGAGAACACGAAACCCAGGTAGCCGAAGAGCGCCACCGCCAGGCTCTGGGACACGTAGATGCCGACCATCTGCAGCGGCGCGAACAGCACGATCGCCGCCGTGGGTCCCCAATAGGCGTAGAGATGGCCGTTGCGCAGGCTGAGATCGTCCAAGCCCGATTGGCGAAACGGAGCGTTGGCAACCGGGTCGTACGGATTCGGGAGGTCCAGCAGCGCCTGCGGCGGCTTGATGCGCAGAGCCAGGTCACCGTGCCGCAGCGCGTCAGCGAGCATCCCGTAGTAGCCACCACTTGCCGGCTTGAAGGACATCGGGACGCTGGTTGCCGCCGTCCAGAAGTAGAAGACCAGCACCGCTGCAAAAAACAGTGCGGTCACCAGTGTCCAAGCGTGAGGGACGCTCAATGCGGCACGCAGCCGTGCCGGGCGCGTGGTGGCCATACCAGCCATTGCGCGACAGTACCGCCGTGGCCAGGCTCAGCCGAGCGAGCCGATGACAGGGCGGCAAGCAGCGATCCGCACCTCCTCATGGCACGCAGTCGGTTCGCGTGATCCATTGCCCGTCGAGCCCCCGTGAGGCCGCAGCCAGCAGCTGTTGGGAGCGCTGCTGGATCTGCGCCTCGGCGCTGAAGCTGCCCGGTCCGCCCGTGACGTCGAAGCTCATGCCGGTCCTGTCGGTACGGGTCTCCCAAACGCGTGCCTGCACCGTGCCGTGCTCGTCGATCCGCCGACGCAGCGCCCGCCCGGGCGCCGCCGTCGCCTGACGGCCCGCGATGGCGTTCAGCAGCCCGCGCGCGGCCACGAGGCTTCCCGCATCCGTCAGGTCGAGGTGCCCGGTGACCTCATAGCCACGCTCACCCCCAACGGCGTCCGTGGCCAGGAGACCGGCCACCTGCTGGACCACCGCCGGGAGATCGCGCGAGCCGGAGAAGGACCCCGTGGCGATCACCCGCAGATCGATCGGTCGTCCCATCTCGTCGTACTCGACCGCGTAGGTCTCCTGACCATCGCCCGCCGGCCCGAGCACGCTGCCGTCGACCGTGACCGGCCCCGTCGAGGACGCCTGCACATACGCGGTGCGATGGCCGCTGCGGTGGTCGACACGCCAACCCGCTTCACGATCGAACACGATCCCCGCCCCCGCCACCGCGACTGCCTCCCCCGCCACCTCGCCCGCGACGCCGGCCTCGACCGACGAATCCCACGTCCCCGACCCCGACGTGGCGTCCGGCGGCCGTCCGGCACCCTCCTGCTCGAGGATCCGCTGCGCCTCGGCGCGCGAGCCCGCGATCCACGTCCGGCCGCGCCCCAGCCGCGCCATCACCGCAGCGGTGACCTCGCCGCCGACCGAGAGGCCGAGCTTGCCGACGTGAACGCCCGCCTTCAGCCCGTCCGACGCCTCCAAGCCACCCTTGATCCCGTCCTCCAACGTGACGGCGAACGTCCCGTCCGAGCGCTCCTCGATCACCCCCAGCTTGTCCTCGCCCAGTCGGAAGAAGAGCAGGTGCAGCGTCATCCCCTGGCGGGTGGCCTCGGACCCCACCACGCACGGCTCCTGATCACGCCGGCAGTCACCGTTCCCAACCAGGCAGATCGCCCGCGCCAGCTCACGCGTGACCCGCCGCCCCACGTATCCCGCCTGCGCGAGTGCCGCCCCGAGGCCGAGCATCACCACCACCAACACGACCACGGCCAGCCACTCCACCGACGCCTGGCCTCGCTGACGATGCGCGCGCGGGTCGTGAAGGGACATGACCCAACCCTGTCGAGCGACCGGTCACGAGACCAGACGCGTTCGTCACGAATCTGCGGCGCGCGCGACTCAGCGCTGCCGGTACCAGCCACCCACCCGATCCAGCTCGCGAAAGAGCACGACCAGATCGCCGCGCGTGGTGACGACCTCCCAGTAGCGCCGGCGCAACGGCGCGTCGGTCCACCAGCGATCCTCGACCAGCCACGACTCGCGCACGGCGTCGACCGCGCGACCGTCGACCGCCAGGGGACGCCCGCGCTCGTCGGCCCGAACAGTCGCGGGCAAGGGCAAGTTGAGGCGCCGAGGGCCGTTCACGGCAAGAGCTACAGCTCGTAGGGCGCCAGCACCGTCTGGCGCTCCGGCACCCGCGAGTCCGGATCGACCTCCAGCACGCGCAGCGCCGCCTCCGGGCCCGCGACCGCGCGCGCCTGGCGGATCGCCTCACGCATCCGGGTCGTCCGCTGCGCCGAGCCATCCTCGAACAGCGCCGTGGCACCCGCGCCGGAGGGCCCGAAGCGCTCGACCGTCAGCCGCAGCGACTCGGCCGGCGCCGGCAGCAACACCAACTTCTGACCGAGCGCGAGGCGCATGCGAACCGCGTCGGCCAGCGGCTCGCGGAAGACGACACGCTCACGCCACGTCCCACCCTCGACCAGCCGCGCGCCGAGGACGACCACGCGCAGCGTGCGACCGCGACGCTCGCGCCGCGCCAGCAGCTGGTCGACGAGCAGCACGAGCGCGCGCTCCACCTGCACGCCGGAACCCGCCTCCGGCAGCTCCAGGACTTCTTCCAGCACTTCTCCCGGGACCCGTGGGCGCAGCTCGTCGTCGCGCCCGAGCGCCAGATCGTGCGCGCGCTCGCCCGGCCGTCCGAAGCGATCGGCGACCACCGGGCGCGGGAGCGCCGCAAGCTGCCCGAGCGTCGTGATCCCCAAGCGCCACAAGGGCTCCACCAGGCTCTCGACCTCCGGCCGGCGCCGCAGCAGCGTGATCGGCTCGGCGGCCATGCCCGCGGCACCGTCGACCACCTCGGCCCGTCGCGACCGCGCACGCACCGCACCCGCATGCGCACAGAACCGCGACGGCCCTGCGCCGATCCGCGCGGGCAGCCGCAACGCGGCGCGCACCGCTGCCACGACCCCGGCCAGCCAGGGCGGTGGTCCGCTCATCGCCCGTGCCCGCAGCGCCGCCGCCGGATCGCTCGCCTCCCGCCCGCCGTGCAGGCGCCCGAGCGCCGCCGCGTCGAAGAACGCCAGCCCCGGCGCCTCGCTCTCCACCTCCGCGCCCACGGACTCCAGCCGCACGATGACCTTCTCCCACGCGTCGGCGACGCCCATCGGATCCGGCGGGATCAGCGCCAGCGACGGGCAGCGCGCCAGCGCTTCGCCGAGACGCATTCCCGCGTGCACGCCGAAGGCCTCGGCCGAGGGCGAGACCTCGCCGACGCGCTGCTCGCGCCCGGGCTCGGGCGCGAGGGCAGCAGGGCCCCGTGCGAGGACCTCGCGGCCACCGGCGGCAATGACGAGCTCGAAGCGAGAGAGGAGGACGGCGAGGATCATCGATACGAACACATGTTCGCATCGATGGCGGTCGCGGGCAAGCGCCTTTTCACCCCCGTGTGCCCGAGGCGACGAGCACCGCGGAAGAACCCCTGCTCAGGCCATCAGAACGGGGGCGGCTGCCCGAACATCTCACCCAGCCGCATCGCGACCGAGAAGTCGCCGGCCAGCTCGAGGCGACCGGTCAGCACGGCCTTGACCGGATCCAGATCGCGACCGGCGATGCGCACGAAATCGGCAACCGACAGCGTGAGCGTCAGCTTGGCGGCGTCCGAGGCACCCGGCCGCGCGATGGCCCGTGCGCCGTCGACGGTGACCGTCCAGGAGCGCAGCGTGCCGTCGGCCGCGCGCAGGTTGTACTGGATGTCGCCGGTGAAGCCTCCGGCACGCTCGGCGACGAACTGACGCCCCATCCCGGCAAAGAGGACCTTGAGGCCGGCAGCCGACCCGGCGGTGCGCGCCAGCCGCTCGTCACCCGCGCGCCGCACGAACGACTGAAAGGCCTGCTCACCGCGGGCCTCCAGGGTCCGGCGCAGCGCGGCGACGGCGGCCTTCGGCGCCCGCCGCGTGCCGGCAACAGCACTGGGTGCGGGAACCGGCGACACGGCTGTCGCCTGCGCATCGCCACCATCCGCGTCGGCCTTGAACGCGTAGCCGCGGGCGACCGTCTTGCGCGGAGCCCGGCGCGCCGGCGCGCGGCGGGGCGCGTCGCCGAGCAGCTCGCGCTTGGCCTCCTCCCGCTCGGGGCGGCGCTGCGCGAACTCCGGCATGACCTCGGCGGCGAAGAGCTCCAAGGCCTCCATGATGTCGCTGTGGGTGGTCTTGCCGGTCTGGACGCACAGCATCAGCTCGTCGACGCCGGCCTGCTCGTAGCGGCCGATCAGCTCGCGGACCTGGGCCGGCGTGCCGATCGCGCCACGCAGCGAGGCAAGGCCGTTGTTGAGGATCTTGACGCCCAGCGGCGCCCCGTCGGCGGCGATGGCGGAGCGCGCGAGGCCGACGTCCTCGCGGCGGGCCAGGAACTCGTCCCAGATCGAGGTGCGCCCGGGCTCGTGCTCGCCGAAGGCCTCGTAGTGACCGCGGGCGTAGGCGAAGAAGTGGGCGCCGTCGATGCCGCGATCGATCGCCTGCGCCTCGTCGGCGTGGACCATCATCGGCAGCGCCACCGCGATGTTGGGGTTGATGGCAAAGCCCGCGGGAACGCAGCGATCCGAGGTGATGATGTCGTAGTACTCGTCGACCAAGGCCGTGGTCTCCTCGGGGTCGGCAAACGTGAAGCTGAGCGCTCCGATCCCCTGCTCGGCTGCGATTCGGATGGTCTCGCGCTTCGTGGACGCCACCCAGAGCGGCGGGTGCGGCTGCTGCAGCGGCTTGGGGACGACGTTGCGCGGCGGCATCTTGATGTGGTCGCCGTCAGCGCCGGCGAAGGGCGTCTCGACCATCATCTGCGCGACGGTCGCGAGCGCCTCGGCCCACTGGGCGCGCACGGTCGCGCGATCGACGCCGAAGCCCGCGAGCTCGGCGCCCGTCGAGCCCTCCCCCGTGCCGAGCTCGACGCGTCCGCCGGAGACGAGGTCGAGCGTCGCAGCGGCCTCGGCGACACGTGCGGGATGCTGGTACCCAGGCGACAATGGCAGGACGCCGAAGCCCAACCTGATGTGTTTGCTCCGCTGAGAGGCTGCGGCGAGAAAGACGCTGGGTGCACTGGAGTGGGAGTACTCCTCCAGGAAGTGATGCTCGGCCGCCCACACGGTGTCGTAGCCGAGCCGGTCGGCCAGCTCGACCTGCGCGAGCGCCTCCTGCAGGAGGCGGTGCTCGGCGCCCGCGTCCCAGGGCCGGGGGAGCTGATGCTCGTAGAGCAGCGAGAAGCGCATGCGGAAGCCTCGCCCAGAGGGCTCGTTTCCGGGCGCGAGCTCGCCTGGCGGCTCCTTCGCACAGCCCGGTGGTGACAGGGCGAGGAACACTAGCGAGGGCCCTCCGAAGAGGGCCCTCGCCTTAGCACGCCTATAAGCCGGATCTTGTCTTGGACGACCATCCATCTACGCGGCCGACCTGGACCTTGGCGGGCAGCCTGCAAACGGTCCTGCTTGGCCTTGCACCTGGTGGGGTTTGCCTGGCCACGCCATGTCGCCATGACGGCGGTGCGCTCTTACCGCACCTTTTCACCCTTGCCTGTGCGGGGCTCACGTGGGGCCCCGCCATCGGCGGTATGTCTCTGTGGCACTTTCCCGCGGCTTTCACCGGGTCGACTTGCGCCGACCACCATGCCCTGTGGTGTCCGGACTTTCCTCGACGGGATTTCTCCCCGCCGCGGCCGTCCGGCGTGCTCACCGAGCGTAGCGCCGCAGCGCGCCGACGCAAGGGCTGCAGGCGATCGGCCTGCGCTCAGGAGATCGTCGTCCCGCAGTTGCGGCAGCGCCCGCCGACCGGCACGGGCCCGGCGCTGTAGCGGGGCGTCATCGACGCCTCGCCGCAGGCCAGGCACGCGACGGTGCGGTTCGCGACGAGGCCCTCCCAGCCCCCGACGACCAAGTCGTCGAGGGTCGGCCCGCCGCCCTGCTGGACCATCGAGACCTGCGCACGCTGATCGCCGCCCTTCGGCACCGCCGGGGCGGGGATCCGCCGCGGCGAGCGATCACGTGCGAAGCCGCGGCCCCGCAGCAGCTTGCTGTCCTCGACCGGATCGAGGATCGGAGGACGAAAGAGATCGAGGGTGAGTGTCGCAGCCATGTCACACGCTCCGGAAGAGTCCGACGACCCGGCCCATGATCCGCACGTCCTTGGAGCGGATCGGCTCCATCGCCGTGTTCTCGGGCTGAAGGCGGATGTGGTCGGACTCGCGGAAGAACCGCTTGACCGTCGCCTCCTCCCCCACCAGCGCCACGACGATGTCGCCGTCGGAGGCGTTCTCCTGCTTGTGGACGACGACGTAGTCGCCCTCCAGGATGCCCGCGTCCTTCATCGACTCGCCGCGGATGCGCAGGACGTACTCGCCCTTGTCACCACCGGCGACCGGCGGCACTTCCACGTACTCCTCGATGTTCTCCTCGGCCAGGATCGGCTGACCCGCGGCGACAGAGCCGACCAACGGCAGACCCGTCGGCCGCACGAGCGACCGCACGTTGTCCACCGCGTCCTCGACGGCGTTGCCCACCGCCGACGACGCCTTGTCCAGGAGCTCGAGCGCCCGCGGCTTCGACGGGTCCCGCCGCAGCAGCCCGAGCTTCTCGAGGTTCGCCAGGTGCGCGTGAACCGTGGACGACGACGCGAGGCCGACGGCCTTGCCGATGTCCCGCACCGTCGGCGGGTACCCGTGCTTGGCCGAGTACCGCTTGATGAAGTCGAAGATCTCCTGCTGGCGCTTGGTCAGATCCACCGGGGTCACCTTTCGCCGCTCGCGTCTCGGTCGAACATGTGTTCGTGAAGGTAGCGGGCTCTTCAGACGGAATCAAGCCGACGTCACCAACACGACCCTCTCGCTATGCTGACTCGCGCCTGTCACGCGGATGTGGCGGAATTGGTAGACGCGCAAGGTTGAGGGCCTTGTGGGGCAATTGCCCCGTGGAGGTTCGAGTCCTCTCATCCGCATGAACACGAAAGCCCCGCATCGCGGGGCTTTCGTCGTTCGAGCACCAACCACAGCATCGTCGCTACACCCGCTGTGCCCCGTCCTCGGCCCGCTGCGCCGCAGCTCGGACGATCCGCTCGACCTTCGGACGCAAGACGTCGAGCGTCTCTTGCAGCTGCGTGCGCGCCCGTGCGTCGAGGATGATGGGCTTGGGGTAGCCGTCAGCGAGGTTCGGGAGGGTCAGAACGCCGCAGAGCCGCTGCAGACCGATGAGCGGGTCGTTGAGGTCGGCCTCGTTGTCGGGCACAAGCGCGTAGAAGTGCTCCACGGCTCCTCGGGACCGCCCCTCGTCTGCCAGCGTGACGACCCCGGCTTCCATCAGCGTGCGGACGTGGTAGGCCGTCGATCCGAGTGACTTGCCGGTGACCTCCGCCAGCCGTGTCGGGCTGATCGGCCGACCGTAGCTGCGCATCGTGTCCACGATCGCGTCGCGCGTGGGGTGCGGACGCAGCGTCCTGCGGCGCCTGGCCTGCTCACGCGTGGTCGTCCGCTTCACCGTGCGTCTCCCCGCGTCGGAGGAGGATCGCCCCCCAAGGCATCCATCAGGGCCGCGTGCCGAGCCTCGGCCTGCGCATCCCCGCTCTCGGCGGCCTGCGCGAGATCTTCGATGAGATCGGCGAGCGCCAGGCCGAGGCTGATCTCACGGTAGAGCGGCTCGGAGGCGGCACGCACGGTCTCGATCGCGAGATGGCGCCGTTGGGCGTCCGTCAACGGCTTGGCCTCGTCGAGGCTGATGAACTGGGCCTCCACGGGCACGCTTCGCCCAGGGTCGGTCCGCTCGTCGACGCCCGCATAGGGGTCGCCGTACATCGTGATGACCGCGACGCGGACGTCTTGGCGCGGCCGCGTCCATTCGTAGATCGCGTCTATGGCAGCGACGAGCCCCCGTTGGAGGTCCTCGCGCTCCCGGCGCTCGCGGTCTGCCTTGATATCGGCAAACCGGGTGACCTCAGCAGTTCGCTCATGCGCCGCGGAGGTGGTGTCTCTGCGGAATCCCATCGGACACCGACAGTACGGGCCGCCGACGCCACCAACTAGTGCCAGCGGCACTAGTGCCCACGGCACTAGGTCAGACCGGTGACGGTCTCGAAGCGATCAGTCAGAGGTCCGGCCGTAAGCCATGCGCCAGGCCCGGAGAATCGGGATCAGCAGCCGGGTGGTGCCTCCACCGCTGCGCGCCATCGCGGCCGTGACCACGCGTAGCTCGGTGCGACGAGCGGTGTCGCTGGAGAGCGCAAGCGCAGCCATCGACGCGACGATCACCACATGGCGCTCGGCGTTGCGCAACGCGGAGATTCGGCACACCGCTCCCTGGAGAAGCTCGACCACGCGCCGGGTCGCGTGCCCATCGCTCGGGTAGTAGTCAAACCAGTTGTGCGCGCCGCTGGAGACATCGTCGGGCCGATCGACGTAGCTGTCCAAGAGCGCCGCCGCGCTGGCGACCCAGACGTAGGCATCGGCAGCCTGCAGGAGGTCATCCGGGGTTGTCGCCTCGTCGGCGGCAAGGGCCAGGACCACCATCGCGGTCAGGAGCGCACTCGCACCGCCGATGACCTCCCACCACGCCATGCCCGTCACGCCGCGGAAGTGCTGTGCCACGTGCGCTTGCATCGTCGCGCTACGCCGTGCCGCATCACGGTCGTGCTCGATCTCAAACGCACGCGAGCGAGTGGCCTCCCGAACCAGCAGTCCACGAGCATGCTGGTAATTGGGAAGAGTCGCGCAGCCACCACGGCACGCCATGACGAGAGCCCTCAGGTACCCGCCGTCGTCCCCGAGCCGGGCCTTGATCTCCTGCTCCGGCGGCGGCCGAGTGAGGTCCAGCGCCTCGCGGGCCAGCCACATCCAGCTTCCGGGACGCCGGTCAGGGCCACGGGCCTCGCGCTCGAACGCAAGATCAAAGAAGTTCAACAGGGTCTGAAATGCGACAAGCAGCCGCAACAGATCACGACGACGACGCGGAGGCAAGATCCAGAACAACGCAGCGCCATCGACAAGGACACGGCCCTCGTCCATCGCCGCAAGGGCGTAGTCGCGGGCGCCAGGGTCAGGGATCGCATCGGCGCGCGAGCGCCACTGCGACAGCTCTGCCTTGACCTCGCACAAACCCCACACGAGCTCGCGTCCTGCGCTGACGGTCAGCGCACGCAGCTGCTGCGGCGTGACGGGTGCCAGCTCTCCAGCGATCATCGACACAGCGCGCGCAACGGCGATGAGGAGCTAGTCGCGCCAAGCGGGACGGACACGGCTCACAAGGTAACCGGGTATTGCAACTGCAAACAGTGAGACACCGGCAACGAGTCCCATGGCCGAGAGGGCCGTCCCGAACTGCAGACCCTCGATGACAGGGAAGCCTGTAACGACCTGGATTCCGCGACTGGCGAGCACCTGGCCGAGGAGACCGAACAGCCCACCGGCCAGCGTTCCGGTGGCAAACAGGATCCCGGTCTCGACCAGCAACGAGCGCCACAACAGCCCCGTGCCGGGTCCGTGAACCTTGAGCCCCGCGACCACGGCCCGGTGCTGCCAGAGCAGACCGGTCATCGCCGCGCTCATGGCGAGAACCGCGGCCAGCAGGGTGAGTCGCGCGATCTCTTGGAGCCGCTTGAGCCCGCTCAGACCGGCGGTGAGCTGGCGGCTCGAGCGCTGGTTTGCCGTTTCGACACGCAACGCCGATCGCGGGCCAAGCGCCTCGGCGACCTGGCCGGCGGCCTGCGCCGCGGTGGCGCCGGGCGCCGGTCGCACGTGATAGGCGGCGATGGCGGTGCTGCTCCACGCGCGAGCGAAATCCGCGGCGTTCATGAGCATCGCACCAGAAGACCAGCCCAGGTTGGTGGTGATCCCCGCCACGCGCAGACTCGTCGGCACCGGACTCGGCAGCGTGAAGCGCTGCCCCGTGTGCAGACCCAGGTCATCAGCCAGGGCTTTCGAGACGGTCACCCATCCGCCCGCGCGGATGCGTGCCGTCGCCTCCTCCGTGTTCCCGTCGACCATCTGATGCGGTGCTACAGCGTTCGGTGCGCCGGCAGGTACACCGAGGACCCACGCACGCCGATCGTCGATGTCGAGCAAGCCGGCACGGTAGAGCGCGACGCCGCCGACGGCAGACAGGCCTTCGAGCTGGGCGACCGCCCCGGGAGCGAACGAGGCGGTCCCGTACACGTCGCCCCCGCCCCGTGGAGCGACCCACACCGCAGAGACGTTGGCAAGGCCGTGAACGACATCGGCCAGGCCATCCGCCAGGTTCGCTCGCCCGCCCTCCAAGGCGGTGGCCCCGAAGACCGCGACCGCACCGGTGGTGACGATCGCCAACGTCCGAGCGCGCCAGCGCCGGGCGCGGAGCTGCTGAAGCGCCAGCTCCACCGAGGCGACGGTGCCGCGACGCCGGTTGCACCATTCGATGGCGGTGATCGAGGCGGCCAGAATGACGGGTAACAGGAGGACGAGCGCGAGGACGAGGAGCAACATCCCGATAACTGCCGCCCCCGGGGCCACCAGGGTGATGAGCACAGCCCCCGCGAGGCTCAAACCGCCCAGGATCGGCAGCGGCATGCGCGATGCCGCCCGGCCGCCTGTGTCCGCTGTGGCCCGCTCGGGCCGCATGTGGAATGGACTTCGGGTGAAGACGAACTCGCGCACGGGAGCCAGCACGCCGATGGTGGCCGCGAGCAACCCACCGGCGCCTGCGATGACGATGCTCTGCCACGAAACAACCCGTTCGTCACCGATCGGAAACGCACCCGAGAGGTAGGTGACGTCTGACGAGAAGCCGTGCCGCGACAGCAACTCCCCCGCGACGAGCCCGAAGACGGTGCCGGCGACCCCGATCACCGCGGCATCGACCATCAGCGACGCGAGCGTCGTGGCCGGCGGAAAGCCCTGGTTGCGCTGCTGGATCGCGAGCTTGCGTCGATCGGCGGCGGTCACGAGGAGCGCGCATATGGCGAACAGGAATCCGACCAGGGCGCTGAGTGCGCTGAAGATCGCCGACGCCGCCGTCGTCGGCTTGACTGCCTCGTTGAACAACTTCGTCTCGTAATCGGATGGCCGTACATCTACCTGCCCGGGTGCGAGGCGCTCGAGACGCCGACGCACTGCCCCGACCTGACCAGGCTCAGCCTCGACGAGGATGCGCGTGACCTGATGCCCGACGTGAGCGAGACGCTGTAGGTAGCCCAGCGGTGCCAGCGCCATCGACGTGTTGACCAGCGACCCGATCTGGTCACGGCCGGCCACGACAGCCGGCTGGACAATGGTCCGCCCGGCCATCTGCACACTGAAATCCTCACCGGTACTGACCCCGATCGCCTTCGCTGTTGGCCCCGGCAACACGATCGTCTCCTGCGCAGCGGCATCCTTGCTGGAGAAGCCCTTCAACAGATTTCCGCGCAACTGCACGATCCGCGGATCGGCACCGAACAGCGTGACGCCGAGTTGGCCGTCTGGGCCGACAAGATTGCCCGGGAGCTGCAGCGCCGGTGCCGCTCGACGCACGCCCGGCAGCGCGATCACCCGGTCGTACAGGTCATCTGGCAGCCCGGCCGAGCCCCGGGCCATGAGCTGCAGCTGGCTATGCCCGACAAGCCCGGCGTTGATTGCCCGCACCGGCCCCGACAAGGACGTCGACGCAACCTGGGTGGCGTACAGCAGCGCCACCCCAGAAGCGATGCCGACGACCGCCAGCAACTCCTGGATCCACCGCCGGCGCAACCGGATCACGTACAGCGCCACCAGGCTTGTCACTCGCAGCCGGCCACGCTCGACCGGCGGCAGGCCCAAGCCGGTCAAGCCCACGGAGCCGCTACCGCATCGGGTCCCGAATCGTGCAGCACGCCGTCTTGCAGCCTGCAGACACGGTCGGCGAAAGCGACCGCGTGCTCGTCATGGGTGACCAACAAGGTGGCGATCTCACGCGTGTGCGTCGCGTCCTGCAGCCGGGCGAGCACGTCGCGGCTGCGGCGGCTGTCGAGGCTGCCGGTTGGCTCGTCCGCCAGTACCACGCGTGGGTTCAGCGACAGCGCACGAGCGATCATCACGCGCTGGCGCTCACCCATCGACAACGTCTCCGCACGATGGTTCAGACGCTTTCCGAGGCCGAGCTCATCCAGCAGCGGCGCAACAGCCCGACGCGCCTTGCGCAGACTCCCGGTCGCCAGCATCTGCTTGATGGCCGCGTTGTCGAGCGCGCTGGCCCCGTCGAGCAGATCCGACTCCTGGTTGATCCACCCCAGCGTGTACATGCGGTAGTCCGCCGACTCTCTGGCCGACAGCGCCGTGACCTCCCGACCATCGACGAGGACGCCGCCGCTGTCGGGCTTCTCGATGCCCGCCGCGATCCGCAGCAGCGTGCTCTTGCCCGACCCTGAGGGCCCATAGAGCGCCACAAGCTCGCCGGCGCCGACGGTGAGCGACAGCCCATCGACGGCGCGAACGACCTCATCGCCACTGCGGTAGTGCTTGCGCACCTCACGGAATTCGAGCACGGGCCAACGTCCCGTCGGCTAGGCGCCGGCGCTTCGCAACGGGACGACGATGCCCGCCGGCCGCGCCGGTGGCCCGTCCAGCCGTCCGCGATCAAGTGCCCAGATCTGGTCGGCGCCATGGAGCTCGCTCAGCTCGGCAGCCATCATCAGCACCGCGACGCCCTCGGCCGCGATGCCACGCAGCAGCTCCATGATCCCGGCGCGATCCTTTCCGCCGAGACCGGCGACCGGATCGTCGGCCACGATCAGCCGCGGGTCGCGCACGATGGCTTGGGCAATCGAGGCGAGCATCCGCTCACCGTCGGAAAGATGCTCCCACGGCTTGTCGGCCAGCTCGGCGGCGCCGACCCGATCGAGCGCCGCCCGCGCCCGCGTCAGCGCGCCGGTCCACGAGCAGTGATGCAACATCGTCGAAGCGATCCACGATGCCACCGGCATGTCCTCGAACTCGGGTCCGCGCCGTGTTGCGAAGCCGATCTGGGTGTGCAGCTTGCCTCGACGATCGGCGTCGAGATCCTGACCGTCGAACACGACACGCCCCGTCGCCGGAGCCAGCAGCCCGGCGACGACCTTGGCCAGCGTCGTCTTGCCAGAGCTCCGACCGCCCCAGACACCACCGAACTCGCCCGCATGCAACGACAGCGACACGTCCTGCAGCACATGCGTCACGCGCGAGCCGCGCCAGTAGGAGGCGCTGATCGACTCCGCCACCAAGAGCGGGCTCATGCCGGCGGGACCTCGTGCGGGCCGTTGTCGCGAACATCCTCGAGCGCGCGTCGCAGATCCCGCAGCACGACCGACCGCGCAGCGATCTCGCTGTACTCGATCTTCGCCAACAGCGCCGAGACAACCGACTCCCATGAGGCACCCTTTGCAATCAGGGTCTCGACCTCGGGCGTCCGCAGGTCACGGTGCCGAGCCAGGAGCTGACGCTCGGCCTGTTGCACGATGTCGATCAACACCGGCAGGTCCGTGCGCCGGGCAGCACCGATGCGCAGGCAGAGCTCGTGGAAGCTCTGCGACGGACGAGCCAGCCACTCCTCGAAACGCCGCTCGCCCTCCGACGTCGCACCATAGCGCTGGCGGCTCGGACCGTCGGGCTCATGGTCAAGCGCGGAGTCCCGCTGCTCGATCAGGTGATCGTCGTTCAGCGAGCGTAGGGCCTTGTAGATCGAGCGAGCCGGTGGAGCGTGCCCTTCCGGCAGGGGCCAGTTACTCAGCAGCTCGGCCAACGCATACCCATACGACGGTCGGCGGACGACCAAGCCCAGCACCGTGTATCGCGTTGACTCTGACACCAAGCTCCCTTTGGAGACATGAGCATATCTGTTTCCATGCACCGTCGGGAAGGCCTGCGCGCAGGTCATGAGCCACTGCCAAATCGCACGTGATGGCGGTGCCGCGCCGGGCAGCGTGCGATCGCGTCGACCGAACGCCGTGTGGCATCGGCGAACCGCAGAATCGCGCGAAACCGAAAGCCGCCGCGCGGGCACGCCTCGGGCAGTGGAATTCCACCAGGGCGATACCACGTCTGCCGACCGTGAACCGATCGGTGGTAGCGGATCGACGCGCCCCCGACCGTCAGCCGCAAGCGCGAGAGCGCCACCGGAGCGCCGAACGGCGGCTTCGGAATTGCCGGGACCAGGATCGCCAGGCCGACCCCGAACGGGCCTGGTGGCACGTAGAGGTAGCCGCCATAGGTCAGCTGAAGCCGCACCGGGCGGTAGGCGTCGGCCGTGACCAGCAGCCCCGGCTTGTCGCCGACGGGAGCCCCGGCGTACAACGCGATCACCGCCGCCCCCAATAGGGTCTGCTCTTCGTTGAGCCTGAGGCCGGCGGTCGCCGTACCGACCCCCAGCAAGGAGTTCTCCGAGCACCGCCCGTGCTCGACCGGACCCATGACACGTGCGATCTCAAACTGCGGGCGCCGGCACTCCGCCGCGCCCAGCCGGCTGTCGGCAAGCGTCACGCCCGGCGGCGTCAGCAACCGGAACTCGGTGACCGGGGCAAGGCTCCTGTCGACCTGGAGATCCACCACCATCGGCGTGTCGTCGCCCAGCCGCGCGCCGGCCCCGAACGTGACCCCGAACTGCACCGGTGCCGACGATGCCATGGCCGAGGACGACGCCACCCAGCACAGGACGACCGGGACCGCGAGCACAGAGAGACGTCGCATCACCACTCGCGGGCTCAATAGCTGAACGAGCCGGAGGCGTCGAGCGTCGCGGCCCAGGTCGAGCGATTCACGACACCGCTGAAGGTCCCCGTCCCGTCGGCGTGCGCATAGCGACCACTGCCGCCGGCGATCGCCGCTGACCCGGAGAACCTCGACCGCAGTCCGATCGAGCGCGCCCGGCCATCGACCTTCAACCGGAGCTTGCCGCGGCTGGTCGTGATCGTGACGGTGCCCCGCAGCACGACGGAGTGCGCCAGCGTGATCCGCGACCGCACCGATCCCGACACGGTTCCCGTCGCACGCCCGGTGTGCTCGAAGCCCGTTGACCCTGTCCGCTTCACCAGCTTGAGGGTCACGTGCTCGCGGACGACCATCGAGCCGGCCGCATGGCCCGCCGTCGTCGCCCAGGCGCCGACAGCCGACCAAAGACCCAGAGCACAAAGGGTCGAAACCGGCACAACTACTCGACGAGAACCGAACAACAAAGGCATGCAAGCGGAACGTAACAGGACGACCAGCCCGCCGGCACGCATCAGACACGCTTCCGTCTGTCCGGCGCCGGGCCATCGCCGCACCGGTTAGCGTCACGCCCACATGCGCCTCGTGACGTTCCGCGATCCCCACAGCTCCGTCCGCGTCGGCCGCCTCGACGGCGATGGCGACGACGCGCGGGTGATCGAGCTGGCGGCGCCATCGATGCTCGACTGGCTGCGCGGCGATGGTCACGGGCCGGCCGGGCGCGACCATGCGCTCGCCGACGTCCGGCTGCTCGCGCCGATCCCCGAGCCGCCGAGCGTCCGCGACTTCTTCGCCTACGAGGGCCACGTCGCGACGGGCGCGCGGCTGCGCGGCGCGAGCAAGATTCCGGAGGCATGGTACGAGGCGCCCGTCTTCTACTTCTCCAACCCCGCGTCGATCCAGGGTCCGGGCGCCCCCGTGCGCCGGCCGGCGCAGTGCGAGTGGCTGGACTTCGAGCTCGAGATCGCCGCGGTGATCGGCGAGGACGCAGAGATCGCCGGCTACACGTTGCTCAACGACTGGAGCGCGCGCGACATCCAGCGCCGCGAGATGACCGTCGGCCTCGGCCCCGCCAAGGGCAAGGACTTCGCGACGTCGATCGGTCCGTGGCTGGTCACGCCCGACGAGTTGCCGATCTCCGAGGGCCGCCTGCAGCTGACCGCCACGGCGTCGCTCGGCGACCGCGAGATCACGCGCAGCGAGGCCGGCGCGATGCACTGGAGCTGGCCGCAGCTCGTCGCGCAGGCGGCACGCGAGACCCATCTGCGCCCCGGTGACATCCTCGGCTCGGGCACGCTGAACCGCGGGTGCCTGCTGGAGCTCAACGCCGAGGACGGCATCGACGGCGAGGCGCGCTGGCTGGCGCCGGGTGACACCGTGACCATCAGCGCACCGGGGCTCGGGAGCCTCAGCGCGCCGATCGTCTAGAACCCGAGCCCGAGCTGCGGCGCCGGATAGCGCGGCAGACCACCGTCGACGATCGCGAAGGCCGTCAACGCATGCGGCTCCAACGCGCCCGTCGGTGTGATGTGCGAGACCGCGCCGCCGCGGGCCACCAGCACATCGGCCAGCAGCTGCCGGTGACAGCGACGCCAGTCGCCCTCGGCGCACATCACCGCGGTCGGCCGCGCGGCCGCCAGGGCATTCAGCCGCGCCAGCCCGCGGGCGAACTCGTCGGAGGTCAGGTGGTCGGCGTAGCCGTTGAAGGCCGGCACGTCCCAGCCGTCGTTGCCGGACCCAGCGGCCGGATCGCGGTGGCCGCCGAGCTCGGGCACATGCGTATAGGCGATGCCGTGCGGCGCCAGCTCGACCGCCAGCGCATCGTCATCGAAATGCGGATGGCGCCGTGAGCGCGGCCAGCGCCGCACGTCGGCGATCTGCGTGACACCGTGCCCTCCCAGCAGCTCCGCGAGCCGCGCCAGCGTGTGCGACGAGTGGCCGATGGTGAAGATCGCGTGCGCGGTCAAGTTCAGGACGCGAGCGCCAGCTCGGTGCGGCGCGCTCGGAACTCGGTGGCGACCTCGACGAGCACGTCGAGCATCGCCTGCTTGGCGGGCGAGCGAAACGAGTCGGCCAGCGTCACGGCAACGACCCGCCGCACCGGCGGCCGCGCGCCGAACGAGCGGACGACGACGTCATCGCGAACCGCGACCAGCGCGAGGTCCGGGACGAACGACACCCCCATCCCCGCCGCGACGAACCCCTGGATCGCCGTGTAGTCATCCAGGTTGAACGCGATGTTGGGGACGAAGCCCACCGCTTGGCAGGCGTTGAGGAAGATGCTCGTGTCCGGGCAGGTGCCGGAGGTACCGATCATCCACGGCTCGTCGGCGAGGTCGGTCAGCTTCAGGCGCGGGCGATCGGCCATCGGATGATCGCGCGGCAACATGATGTACATCGGATCGTCGAGCAGCTCCAGCGTGTCGAGGCCGGGCTCGTGGCGCGTGCTGAAGCTCGGCTCGATCGACACGGCGATGTCGCTCTCACCGCCTCGCAGCAGGCGCAGCGCATCGCCCGGATCAGCCGGGCAGAGCGACAGCTCGACGCCAGGATGGCGCTCACGGAAGCGCGCGACGACCTGGGGCATCAGCGCCGCGCAGGCGCTCGTGAACGCGGCGAGCCGCAGCCGCCCGCCGCGCAGGCCGGCGATCGCCTGCAGCTCCTCCTCGGCATCGGCCAGGCGCGCCAGGATCACGTCGGCGTGGGCGACCAGCGCGCGGCCGGCGTCGGTCAGCGTGACGCCACGTGCGGAACGCTCGACCAGCCGCGCGCCTGCCTCGCGCTCGAGCGCGGCGATCTGCTGGGAGACCGCGGACTGCGTGTAAGACAGCGACTCGGCGGCAGCGGAGAAGGAGCCGTGCGTGGCGACCTCACGGAGCACCCGGAGGCGGCGGACATCGAGCATAAGCAGAACTTACTCCGCCGGTCACCAAATGTCATTTGTGCTGATGGGCGGGGTTCCTCATGATCTTGTCCATGTCCTCCAGCACCTTCTCCCCGACCCTCCCCGCCGTGGACGCGCTCGTCATTCGCCCCGCCTACCCCGACGACGCCCCCACGCTCGCGCGCCTCGCGGCGCTCGACAGCCGGCGCCCCCTCACCGGCTCCGTGGTCGTCGCCGAGCGCGACGGCCGCATCCTGGCCGCCCTCGCCCTCGACGACGGCCGCACGATCGCCGACCCCTTCGCCCCCACCGCCGATCTCGTCGCCCTGCTGAGGCTGCACGCTGCCGATACGGCTCGCAGCTTCGCCGGACGGCGGGACTTCCTCCGGCGGCTGGGAGCGAGCACCCGGCGCAACCCCGCGCTCGCGCGCGGGTAACTCGCCGGGCGATACGCGCCGGAGCGCCGCCGCACCCGCTCGTCGGGCGTGAGCGGCGCTCGGCGCGATCAACCTTCGGCCGCAGAGTTGCATGACACAACTGACTGCGATACGGTCCCGGTCGCCTGATGCAACTGACCGTTCTCCGAAGGGTAGGGCCATGAGCCGTCGCGCACGCGTCGCCGCCATCGTGTCGGTCGGGGTCTTCGTCGCCAGCCTCGACCTGTTCATCGTCAACATCGCGTTCCCCGACATCCAGCGCGACTTCGCCGGCACGTCGCTGGCGTCGCTCTCCTGGGTGCTCAACGCGTACGCCATCGTCTTCGCCGCGCTCCTGGTCCCCGCCGGGCGCTGGGCCGACCGGACCGGACGCAAGCGCGCGTTCCTGGGCGGGCTGGCGCTCTTCACGCTGGCGTCGGCCGCCTGTGCCGCGGCGCCGTCGATCGGCGTGCTCATCACAGCGCGTGTCGTGCAGGCGGCGGGTGCCGCAGTCCTGATGCCCGCGTCGCTCGGCCTGCTGCTGCCGGAGTTCCCACCCGAGAAGCGCGGGCTGGCGATCGGCCTGTGGGCGGCGGTCGGCGGGACCGCGGCGGCGGCCGGCCCGGTCATCGGCGGCCTGCTGGTCGAGCTGTCGTGGCGCTGGGTCTTCTTGGTGAACATCCCGATCGGGATCGCGGCGATCGTCGCCGGCACGCGGGTGCTGCACGAGATCCGCGAGGAGGGCGCCGAGCGGCCGGACCTCGTCGGCGCAGGGCTCCTGACGGCCGCTGTGGCGACGCTGATCGGCGGGATCATCGAAGGCCCGGACTGGGGCTGGGCCGACGGGCGCGTCCTCGGGCTGTTCGCGGTGGCGCTCGTGTTGTCGGTGGCCTTCGTGGTGCGCTCCGGTCGCCATCCGGTGCCGGTCGTCGAGCCCGCGCTGCTGAAGGTCCGCGCGTTCGCGGCGGCCAACGTCGCCGGCGTGTTCTTCTTCATCGGTTTCTCGGCAATGCTGCTGGGCAGCGTGCTGTGGCTGACCGAGGTGTGGGGCGAGACGGCACTGGGCGCCGGGTTGAAGATCGCCCCCGGCCCGTCGATGGCCGCGCTGTTCGCCGTCGGCGGAGGGATCCTCAGCGGCCGCATCGGCCCGCGGGCGGTCGGCGCCGTCGGCGCCCTGCTCTTCGGCCTCGGTGGCGTGTGGTGGGCAACGCATCTCGGAGCGACGGAGCACTACGCGAGCGACTACCTTCCAGGAATGCTGATCGGCGGCGCAGGCGTGGGCCTCGTGAACCCGGCACTGGCCGGCGCGGCGACGGCGCAACTGCCGCCGACGCGGCTGGCGACCGGGAGCGCGGTGCTGACGATGTCGCGCCAGCTCGGCTCGGCTTTGGGCGTCGCGCTGCTGGTCGCCGTGCTTGGCACGCCGTCGCCGTCCGCGGTCGTCGACACCTTCGACCACGCCTGGTGGATGATGGTCGCCGCCGCCTTCGCCTCGGCCGCGGCGTTCACGTTCGTCGGCTCGCTGAAGGCGCACGAGGGCAGCGTCGAGGAAGAGCTCGAAGCCGCCGTCGCGTCGATGGCACCGGAGGTTGCGGCATGACCACCGTCGACCCACGCACCGACGAGCTGCAGGACCCGACGCGCTCACGCACCGTCTCCTGGGATGACCCCACGCCCGTGATCACCGCGAGCGCGACCCTCACGGGGCTGGAGCTGATGCGCGGGATCATGAGCGGTGAGCTGCCCGCGCCGCCCGTCGCGCAGTTGCTCGGCTTCGGGATCGACCGCGTCGACGAGGGCAACGTCGTCTTCACGATGGACCCCATCGAGGCCCACCAGAACCCGTTGGGCACCGTCCACGGCGGGATCATCACCACCTTGCTCGACAGTGCGATGGGCTGCGCCGTCCACACCACGCTCCCGCCCGGCGGCATGTACACCACCTTGGAGCTCAAGGTGAACTTCCTGCGCCCCTCCTTCGCCGGCGGCGCCCGCCTGCTCGCCGAGGGCACGGTCCTGCACCGCGGCTCCACCGCCGTCCTCGTCGAGGCGACGATCACCGACGCGGACTCCGGCAAGAAGATCGCGCACGGCACGTCGACCTGCCTGATCCTGCCGCCGCGCTGAGCGCTAGGCGAACGGCTCGAAGCGCCAGGTCATCGCGCCGGTCGGGACACAGAGGTCCGGGGCCTGGAGCGCGTCTCCGCCGACGAACCCGTTGTGGTACTCAGCGACCCAGCGGTACTTCTCCCAGACCCGCTTGTCGTCACGATGGCGCCCCAAACGATCGACGACGCGATCACGATGCGCCTCCAGGGTCACTGCCGGATCGTCAAGCTCATCGAAGAGCGAGTCCAGGTAGTTGATGAACGTCCACCCGTCCCCATCGCGGAGCAGCACGTTGCCGTGCGAGGTGAATCCGCGGCGCTTCAGGCGCGCGTGCTCGCGGCGCTGGCACTTCTCGGCCTCCTTGCTGAGAACGATCCGCGGATAGACCGCGTGCCGGCTCTCCAACTCGTACGCGTCGGCAAGTGCAGGGCCGAAGATCAGCCCGTCGCGAATGTGGAAATGACCGACGCTGAGCCCACCGCGAACGAAGAAACCGCTGGCCAAGAGGTTCAGCTGAAGCAGCGTCGCCTGAATCACGAGACCGTCGATCGCCGCCGCCTCGGCTTCGGAGCTTTCGATCGGCGCGGCAAGGACCAGGGTGTCGGAGAAGAACGCCGCCGGCCAGCGAGAGTCGGGCTCGAGGTATCCGCGGTACATCCGCGCCACCGCGCGTTCCAACTCAACCAAGCGGGTCTGGACCTGGCGCTGGGTACCGCGATTCATCGCACGCACGCCGAGCAGGTCGATGAACAGGACGGCACAGCGCGCGAGCTTGGCCTTGCCAGACCTCGTGACGAACACGTCGTCAGCGCGCTTCGGTGACACGCGGGCGACAGCTACGCCGCGTGCGGCAGGTGCGACCGGCCCTGTGGGCCGAGCACATAGGCACGCGGGCCCCTCGCCGGGTCGTCGCAGCGCTCGATCAACCCACGCCAGGTCGCCGATGCAAGCCAGCGGGGAAGGAACGCCAACGCCCTGGGGTCGGTGAGCTTCATGCTCAAGTCGTTGAACGTCAGCGGCCGTCGCTCGTCGAGCAACGGCAGAATCTGATCGTCGAACACCTCGTACGACCGAAGGTGTTCCGGATAGGTCCGGCCGTCCAGCGTCGTCGGTGTGTCGGTGCCGAGGGTGCGTGGATCCAGGGGACTCACAGCTCCATTTTTGCAGACCGAGCGGCGTAGGTCGATGCCTGGCGTCATGCCACCGGGCGCTCGAAGAGCGTCGAGAGGACGACCTGGGTGTGGGTTCGGCGGACGCCGGGTGTGTCGCGGAGGCGCTCGAGTGCCTCCTCCAGGTGCTGGGTGTCGGCGGCGCGGACGTGGAGGATCGCGCTGGCCTCGCCGGCGACGGTGTAGGCCGACTCGACCTCGGCGTGGGGCTCGATGGCCGTGCGGACCTCGCCGCCGGACATGCGGCCCTCGCAGTAGAGGGCAACGACGGCATGGGTGTGCCAGCCCATCGCGGCGGGATCGACGACGGCGGCGTAGGAGCGGATCACGCCCTCGGCCTGCAGCTTGTCGACGCGGCGCTTGACCGCGGGCGCGCTCAGCGAGACGTGGCCGCCGATGTCCTGAAAGGAGCGGCGGGCGTCGATTCGGAGCAGCGCAACGATCTTGCGGTCGATGTCGTCCATCGACACAGTTTAGGCGCAGAGACGCAACGAATCGTGGTTGAGACCGGCGTTCGACCAGCGGATCATTCCGTTCATGCCCTCAAAGACCGCTCCGACCCCTGTCGCGCCGCACGGCCTGCAGGACTACATGCCGCTCAACGGCGTCGACCACGTGGAGCTGTTCGTCGGCAACGCCAAGCAGGCGGCGTTCTTCTACACCCGTGCCTACGGCTTCAAGCTGGTGGCCTACTCGGGGCTGGAGACCGGCGCGCGGGACCGGGCCTCCTACGTCGTCCAGCAGGGCCGCATCCGCCTGGTCCTCACGGGCGCGCTGCACTCCGACTCCCCCATCGCCCAGCACCACCGCCACCACGGCGATGGCGTCAAGGTGATTGCTCTGAGCGTTCCAGATGTCGACCACGCCTGGCGCGAGGCGACCACGCGCGGCGCCGAGGGCGTCGTGGAGCCGCACGACAGCAGCGACGAGCACGGCACCGTGCGGATGGCCACCATCAAGACCTACGGCGAGACGCTGCACACCTTCGTCGCCCGCGCCGGCTACACAGGCCCGTTCCTGCCCGGCTACGAGGCGCGTGAGGACGGCTCGACCGACACCGGCATGCTCCTGGCCATCGACCACATCGTCGGCAACGTCGAGCACATGGACCCATGGGTGTCGTTCTACGAGGACGTCTTCAACATGAAGGAGATGCTCCACTTCACCGACGAGGCGATCTCGACCGAGTACTCCGCCTTGATGTCGAAGGTCGTCGCGGACGGCAAGGGCGTCGTCAAGTTCCCCATCAACGAGCCCGCCGAGGGCAAGCGCAAGTCCCAGATCGAGGAGTACCTGGAGTTCTATGAGGGACCGGGCGCCCAGCACCTCGCGGTCGCCACGCGCGACATCGTCAACACCGTCGCCGAGATGCGCCGCCGCGGCGTCGAGTTCCTCGACATCCCGGCCTCCTACTACGAGGAGGTCCCGGCGCGCGTACCCGAGGTCGCGCCGATCCTCGACGACCTACGCACCCAGGGCATCCTGGTCGACCGCGACGACGAGGGCTACCTCCTGCAGATCTTCACCAAGCCGATCGGTGACCGCCCGACCGTCTTCCTCGAAGTGATCGAGCGCCACGGCGCGCGCGGCTTCGGCGACGGCAACTTCAAGGCGCTCTTCGAGGCGCTGGAGCGCGAGCAGGATCGCCGGGGCAACCTGTAGGGGTACGGTAAGGCCATGCGCTATCTGAGCCTCGGTGAGGTCCCTGCCAAGCGCCACGTCCAGGTGCGGCGCAACGGCGCGGGCTCGCCGTTGCTGACCGAAGAGGTCCTCGGCTATGAGGGCTTCAGCGGCAACGAGACGATCCTCTACCACCTGCACTCGCCATGCCGGCTGTCAGAGGTCGGCGGCTTCGCGCCGATCCGCCGCGAGGAATGGGTGCCCGACGCCCACGTCCATCGCCTCGCCAACGTCAACGGCGCGCCCGCGGGCGGCGACCCCGTCGCCGGGCGGCAGCTCTTGATGTACAACAACGACATCGAGGTCTCCGTCGCCAAGCCGACCGAGGCCCAAGAGGGCTTTCACCGCAATGGCGAGGGCGACGAGGTCGTCTACGTCCACCGTGGCGGTGGGAAGCTGCGCACGAACTTCGGGCCCGTGCTCTTCCGGGAGCGCGACTACGTGGTCATCCCTCGCGGGACGACCTACCGCTTCGAGCCCGACCCGGGGCTGGAGCAGTTCTGGCTGTGCTTCCACACGCCGGGCGAGATCGAGACGCCCAACCGCTACCGCAACCGCTACGGGCAACTGCTGGAGCACGCGCCGTACTCCCAGCGCGACTTCCACGGGCCGATCGAGCTGGAGACCCATGACGAGGAGGGCGAGTTCACGCTCGACGTCCGCGTGCGTGACGGCGTCCAGCGTTATCTCCTGGACCGTCATCCGTTCGACGTCGTCGGCTGGGACGGCTACGTGTTCCCCTACACCTTCAACGCTGACGACTTCGAGCCACGCGCGGGGCGTTTCCACCTTCCGCCGCCGGCCCACCAGACCTTCCAGGGACCGAACTTCGTCATCTGCACCTTCGCGCCACGGATGCTCGACTGGGATCCCGAGGCGGTGCCGCTGCCCTACCACCACTCGAACATCCAGTCCGAAGAGGTGATGTTCTACGCCGCCGGCGACTACGCGGCGCGCAAGGGCGTCGACGTGGGCTGCCTGACGCTGCACCCCTCCGGGCTGCCCCACGGCCCGCAGCCGGGCACCGTGGAGAAGGCGCTGGGGGCGACGTCGACCAACGAGTTGGCGGTCATGTGGGACACGTTCAAGCCGCTGAAGCTCGCCGCGTTGTGGCGCGACCACGACGACCCGTCCTACGCGTATTCGTGGAACCCGGACCGCGAGGCGGCCCAACCGCGATGATGGGCGGGCCGTGGGCCCGCTCTTCTCGCTGGAGGATGTGACCGTCGCGGGCGCCGAGCGCCCGCGACTGACCGATGTCTCGCTCACCCTGGACGACGGCGGCATCACCGTGCTCCAGGGGCCGTCGGGCTCGGGGAAGTCGACGCTGCTGCGACTGCTCAACCGGCTGGAGGCGCCGGACGCCGGGACCGTGCGCTACCACGGCGAGGATCTCGCCGAGCGCGACGTCCTCGCCCACCGCCGCGAGGTCGGGATGGTCTTCCAGGCTCCGGTCCTGTTCCCGGGCACCATCGCCGACAACCTCGCGGTCGCCCAGCCGGTCGACCCGCCCGCGCTGCTGCTGGAGCGCGCAGGGCTGCCCGCGCTGTTCTTGGAGCGTGAGGTCGGAACGCTGTCGGGCGGCGAGGCTCAGCGCGCCTGCCTGGCCCGCGCGCTCGGGACGCGCCCGCGCGTCCTGCTGATGGACGAGCCCACCTCGGCGCTGGACCACGACGCCGCGCTGGTGATCGAGCGCCTGGCGCGGAGCCTGGCCGACGACGGCGTCCCGATCGTCCTGGTCAGCCACGACCGTGCGCAGGCAGCGCGCCTGGGCGACCGCGTGGTCGTGTTGGACGAAGGCAGGCTCGCAACATGAGCGGCGACGTCGGGGACCGCAACGTCGCTCGACGCGGTGGGAGGCTCGCGGCGTGAAGGGCTCGCACGGCCGCCGAGTCCTCACGCCGGGCGCTTCTGCGTGGGGAGCGGCCGCATGAACGGCGATGTTGGGTGGTGGGGCCTCGCGGCCTCGCTGATCATGATCGCCGCCGTCGCGCTGGTGTCGTGGCGCCAGAAGCTGCGGCTGGAGCGCGACCTGGCGATTGCGGTGGGCCGCTCGCTGGCGCAGATGCTGCTCGTTGGCGCCGCGCTCGGGCTGATCGTCGACCCCGACACGTGGCTCGGGTGGTCGTTCCTCTGGGTCACCGGGATGGTCGTCTTCGCGGCCGTGACCGTCAGCCGGCGCGCGCCGATGCTGCCGGGTGTTCTCGGCGTCGCGTTGGTCGCGATGACGGCCAGTGCCGTCGCAGGACTCGGGCTGCTGTTCGTGCTGGGGATCTTCCCCGTGGCCGGCCGGACGGTCGTGCCGGTCGCCGGCATGGTTCTCGGCAACTCACTGGCCGCCGGCGTGCTGACGATCCGACGGCTCGTCGAGACGATCGCCGAGCGCCGCGCCGACCTGGAGGCGCGACTGGCGCTGGGGCTGCCGTGGCAGCAGGCCGTCCGCCCCACCGTCCGGCAGGTGCTGCGCACCGGGATCGCGCCCGACGTCGAGCGGCTGAAGGCGCTGGGGATCGTCGTGCTCCCGGGCGCGATGACCGGTCTGATCCTCGCGGGCGTCGACCCGCTGGACGCCGTCCGCGTCCAGCTTGCGTTGTTATACGTGATCCTCGGATCGGTCACGACGACGGCCAGCGTCATCGCGCTGCTCGGCACGCGGCGGCTGTTCACCGCCGACCATCGCCTCGTCCCGCTCGTGCGCAGCGCGCAAGACGAGGGGTGATCGCCATGCGGCAACGGCCTGGCGGCCGTTCCCGCGGGCTAAGGTCGACACCATGAACTTCACGTGGGAGGACGGCGAGCGGACGATCCGCTTCGGCCGCGGCGCGATCGCCGACGCGCCGGAGCTGCTGGGCGAGAGCTACACCTTGCTCACCACCGAGCGCGCCGAAGCCGCAGCGCCCGACGTGGTCGCCCGTGCGCATGCCGTTCACCACGTCGGACCGGGCCTCGTGGACGAGCTGGCCGCCGACCTGCACGGCGCGGTCGGCAGCGCGCAGTTGATCGTCGCGCTCGGCGGCGGCCGCGTCGTGGACGTCGCCAAGGCGCTGGCCGGCACCCGTGACGGCGTCCGCGCCGCCGCGATCCCGACGACGCTCAGCGCCGCGGAGATGACGCGCATCCATCGCAAGCCGGCCGGCCACGAGGCCACGGCGCGCAACGTCCGCGCGGCGATCGTCATCAACGACCCCGACCTGTCGGCCTCCCAGCCCGTCTCCGAGCTCGCCGCATCGTCGGCCAACGCGCTGGCCCACGCGGTCGAGGCGCCCGTGACGATCTACGCCTCGACGGTCCCGACCCTGGCCGCACGCGAGGCGATCCGGCTCATCGACGTCGCCTGGCTTGTCGAGGGCGAAGATCCGTCTTACATCGGTCGTGAGCAGCTCGCGCACGCAGCGCTGCTCAGCGGCTATGGGATCGATGCCGCGCGCTACGGCCTCAGCCACGTGCTCGGCCAGACGCTGGTGCGCGTCGGCGGCGCCGGCCACGGGCAGGCCAACGCCGCGGTCCTGCCCGTCGCGATCGCGGCCTTGGAGCGCCGCAACCCGAGCCGCGTCGATCCCGACGGCACGCTGGCCGAGCTGGCGCACCGCCTCGCCCGCCGAGCCGGCGCCGACGGCATCCGCCGCCTCGGCGTGCCCGAGGACCGTCTCGACGCCTGCGCCGACGCCGCCGCCCAGCGTCCCGACCTCGCCTTCACCCCACCGGCTGCCGACCGCGACGAGCTGCGCGCGCTCTATGCGGAGGCGTGGTGAATCTTCTGCAAGCAGTGCACTGAAGCGCATCGCTCATGGGTAGATTGCCCGCCATGACCGACCAGAGCTTCGCGCCGCCGACATCCGGCGCCCCGCCCACCGGCGCTCAGCCCACCACGACCGGCGCCCGCGCCGGGTTCTGGATCCGCTTCGGCGCGTCGCTGATCGACGGCCTCCTGCTCTCGATCATCACGGTGCCGCTCCAGCTCGGCCTCAAGGGCGGCGGCTCGGCGCTGGCGCTGCTGATCGGCATCGCCTACTTCACCTATTGCGAGGGCGGTGAGCGCGGCCAGACGATCGGCAAGTCGGCCTGCGGCATCCGCGTGCGCTCGATCGACGGTGGCCCGATCGGCTACACGCGCGGCTTCCTGCGCTACATCGGCCGGATCCTCTCGACGATCCCGATCTTCCTGGGCTACTTCTGGATGCTGTGGGACCCCCAGAAGCAGACCTGGCACGACAAGATCGCGAACTCCGTCGTCGTGCCGCAGTAACGCCGCGCCGCGCAGCGCGGTGCGTTTGCGCCCCGCATCGTCGCGGCTGGGGCCGCACGGCGAGCGCCGGTGGGCGCTAGCCCATCAAGCTCCGTCGGGTGGCTCCAGGCGCGTCGAGGCGGCGCGCAAACGCACCGCGCTAAGCGATTCTGAGCAGGATGATCGTGTTCACGGCAAAGAGCACCGCGAAGAAGATCGTCCAGCGGTTTAGGTTACGCTCAACGAGCGAGCCGCCGCCGAGCGATCCCTGGCCCGAGCCGACGCCGAAGGCGCCTGAGAGCCCCGCGTCCTTCCCGGAGTGCATGAGCACCAGGAAGATCAGGACGATGCAGACGACGACCTGAACGACGGAGAGAATCGTTTCGAGCATGACCCGCTCAATGCTAGAGGGTTGGCCCCGAGGGCGCAGGGCTGTCGTCCCGCCGGCCCCCGCCAACCGGCTCATCGCCCGCGGCGCCGAGCGCATCCAGACGGCGCAGCAGCTCGACGGCCTCGGCACGCAGCTGGCGATCGATCGCCTTGTAGTCGGCTTCTGAGAGCTTGCCGGTCCGGAAGTCCATCTCGGCCTCACGGATCTCGCGGTAGCGCGCTTCCTTGGCCGCCTCAAGATCCTCCAGCTGCGCCTGGTAGACGGCGTCCTCGGCCTCCGCGCGGCCGCCACGCAGTGGCCCCGCGATCGCCCATCCGGCCGCGCCCGCCGCCACCAACACCCCGACTACCGCCAGCACGTCCATCAGGCTCGGTGCCAGCGCGCGGCTACGCGCGCTCCGGGCGGGTGGAACCGAGTTCCCGCGCGACCCGGGCGGCATAGCCGGCCGTCGCGCGACGATGCGCGAGGTCGGCCGTCGGCCAGATGCAGATCAGGCCACCGAGGAAGACGAACAGCGCGCCCAGCCAGATCCAGGTGACCATCGGCGAGACGATCAGCCGGAAGGTGGCCGGCGGCGCGCTCTTGGCGTAGTTGTCGGTCAGCGACCGGATCGTCGTGCCCAGCGCGGTCGAGTAGTCCTCCGCGCTCATCGAGCCCGACGCCTGCTTGAAGACCGCATCGCCCTTCTTGACGATCGCCAGCGTCGGGTCGAGGTCCGGCGTGACCGCGCTCCAGATGTCGAGGCCGAAGCCCGCCTTCATCGCGATCTCGCTGGTCGACTCACCGTCAAAGTAGCGCCCGACGGCACCCGCGAACGGCGCGCCCTCGATCGGGTAGTAGCCACGCTCGGGCCGCAGGATCGCGACCTGCTTCTTTGCCTTGGAGACCGTCAGCTTCGCGCCGAAGACGAGCCGCTCGACGCCGTCGGGGTCGACGTCGATGCGCGATGTCGGCCCGTCGTAGCGCGCGGTGTAGCCGCGGCCGATGTCGGTGCTCTGCCCCTTCTTCAGCTCCACCGTGTGGACGTGCTGGAAGGCCGAGGACGCGGCGACGCCGATGAACAGCACCGCCATCCCGAAGTGGACGGTGTAGCCGCCGTAGCGGCGCCGATTGCGGCGGATCAGCGTCAGGAAGGCCAGCGGCGCACGCTCGCCCGTCATCGCCTTGCGGGCGCGCACCCCGCGCACGAACTCCTGGACGATCGTGCCGATCGCGAAGGCCGCGAAGGCGAACATCGCCAGTGCCAGCGGCCGGCCGGCGACGCCGAACGGCAGCAGGACGATCGCCGTGACCACGCCGGCCGCGGTGGGCCAGAGGAAGTTGCGGCGCGCGTTCTTGGGCGTGGCACGACGCCACGCGATGACCGGGCCGATGCCCGACAGCAGGACCAGCGCGAGCGCCAGCGGGACGACGTACTTGTCGTACCAGGGCGGCCCCAGCGACTGCTTGTTGCCGGTCAGCGCCTCGGAGATCAGCGGGAAGAAGGTGCCCCAGAAGACCACGAACGCCATGCCGACCAGCACGAGGTTGTTGGCCAGGAACATCGCCTCGCGCGAGAGCAGCGAGTCGAGCTTGTGCTCGGAGCGCAGCACGTCGCGGCGGCTGACCACCAGGGCGACCGAGCCGGCGATCATCACGCCGATCAGGACCACGAACGGGATGCCGAGCGTCGAGGCGCCGAAGGCATGGATCGAGTCCAGGATGCCCGAGCGCACCAGGAACGTGCCGAGGATCGCCAGCGTGCCGGTCGCGAGGATCAGCGACGCGTTCCACGTCTTCAGCATCCCCCGCTTCTCCTGCACCATGATCGAGTGCAGGAACGCGGTGCCGGTCAGCCACGGCAGCAGCGAGGCGTTCTCGACCGGGTCCCAGGCCCAGTAGCCGCCCCAGCCCAGCTCGGCGTAGGACCAGCGGGCGCCGAGCAGGATGCCGACGCCCAGGAAGATCCAGGCGCCCAGAGAGAAGCGGCGCGTCGCGGCGATCCACTCCGCGTCGACCCGCCGCACGACCAGCGCGCCGACCGCGAAGGCGAACGGCACCGCCCACAGCGTGTAGCCGCTGTAGAGCATCGGCGGGTGGATCATCATCGACGGGTGACGCAGCAGCGGGTTGAGGCCCGTGCCGTCCTGCGGCGCGATCGGCAGCGTGTCGAACGGCGAGACCGCGAAGACGAGCAGGCCGCCGAAGAAGGTCGCGAAGCCGAGCAGGACCGCGATCGCGTAGGGCTGCACATCGCGCATCCGGTGGCGCGTCAGGAAGATGACGAGACTCGACCACATCGCCAGCAGCCAGAGCCACAGCAGCAGCGAGCCCTCCTGCGAGGACCACGCGGCGGCCGCCTTGTAGAAGGTCGGCGTCGTGATCGAGGAGTGCGACTGGACGACGCTCAAGGAGAAGTCGTTGCGCAGGAACGCCAGCTCGAGGACGACGAAGGCGCCGGTGGTCAGCGCGGCCAGCGTGTAGACGGCGCGGCGGGCGCTCGTGACCCACTCGCGACGTGCCGAGATCCCGCCGTACAGCGCGGCGACAATGCCGTAGATCGCGACGGCGAACGCCAGGAACGTCAGACCACGGCCGAGATCCGCCATCGAGGCCTCAGGTCTTCTGCGTCTTGGACTGCTCTTGGAACTTCGACGGGCACTTGGTCACGAGCGAGTCCTTCTCGCCCACGAACGTGGTGCCCTGGCGCTTCACGGTCACGATGACCTCGCGGCCGGCGCGGAACGTGTCGGCGACCGAGCCCGTGTAGCGGATCGGCACCGAGGCGGTGCCGTTGCGGTCGCGGACGCGGAACTCGTAGGTCGTTCCGCGCTTGACGATCGAGTTGTCCACGACCTTGCCGGTCAGCTGATAGCTGCGTCCGGGATCGGCGCTCGCGAGGAGCTGGCTCGGGGAGCGCGCCTCGCTGGAGGCGCTGAAGCTGGTGTAGACGAGCGCGGCCGCCAGGACGACGGCGGCGCTCAACGCCACGACCAGTCGTACGCGGCGCTTGCGTGCGGGGTCCATCGCCACCAAGTATCGCAGCCTCGGCGGCTCAACCGCTCCGCCACCCGCCGTGCGCTGGCAGCCACTCCAGCGACGGTGGAGTGGTCGCGGCCGCCACCCGCCGCCCAACGGTGGTTAGGGCAGGTGTCCAGGGGTGCTCAAGCGCCACGTTGGTCCGACGATGACCCGGAGCGAAACCTCTGGGCGCCGGCGGTGTCTCTGAGGTTGCAGACATCACCATGCGCGTCCGCCTCCTCGCCCCCACCGAACGCCGAGCCCGCAGCGAGCGCCGCCCGCACATCTTCGGGCGACCGGCCGCCGACGTGGAGCCCGCTCCACCGGCCCCCGCCCGCGCCGCGGCGCCCGAGCCCGAGCAGCCGGTCGACGAGCATCTGGCCGAGCGGCGCCACCGCGACTCGGTCACCCCGGAGGACACCGCGCTGTACGGGTGCTCCTGCGGCTTTCAGTTCCAGGCGCCGGTCTCCACGTCGGTCAGCTGCCCGCATTGCGGGACCGGCCAGGCCTGGTAGCCGAGCGCTCGCCCAGGGCGCGGTCCGAAGCGGACCCGCCCACCCGTCTTTGCCCAGAGGGCTATCCCCGCAGTCGGCGCGCCAGCGCCGACATGAGCCGTAGGTCTGCCTCGCCGCCACGTGCGGTCAGGCGCAGGTGACGCTCGGTCAGGCCCGGGAACGTCGCGGCCGGCCGGACGGCGATGCCGTCGTGCTCGCGGAGCGCGTGGGCAAGCGCCGTCGCGTTCTGGCCTGGGCCGAGCTTGACGAGGAGGAAGTTCGCCGCCCCGTCGTGGACGCGCGCGTCGGGAAGCGCCGTGGTGACGGCGGCGTGCAGCGCGGCGCGGTCGGCCTGCGCGCGCTCTGCGGGTGCGAGGAGCCGCTCGGGATGGTCGGCGGCGGCGCGCGCGACGGCCAGGGCGAGGCCGTTGACCGGCCACGCCTGGCGGCGGTCGCGGAGCCGCTGGGCGAGTATTGGCGACGCGAGCAAATAGCCGACCCGGAGGCCCGGGACCGCGAGGATCTTGGTGAGGCTGCGGACGACGATCAACCCCTCGTCCTTGCTCGAGGCCAGCGACTCGGGCTCTCCCGGGAGGAAGTCCATGAACGCCTCGTCGACGACGACCGTGCGGCCGGGCTTCATGGTGGCCTCGATCGCGGCGCGCGGGTGCAGGACGCCGGTCGGGTTGGTGGGGTTGCCGATGACGACGAGGTCGGCGTCGCCGGGGATCACCGCCGGATCCAAGGTGTAGGGGTCGCTCAGGATCGCGGGTGCGGCCGGCCGCCCGGCGGCCGCCAGCGCGCGGTCGGGCTCGGTGAACTGCGGGTGCACGACCACGGGCCGCCGGGCGTCGAGCGTCTCGGCGATCAGCGTGAAGCCGTGGGCGGCGCCGTTGAGCAGGACGACCTCGTCGGGGTTCCGGCCATGGCGGTGGGCGATCGACGCGGCAGCCGCGGTCTCGTCGGGGTAGGCGCTCAGCGCGCCCTCCAGCTCGCTGCGCAACAGCGCCCGCAGCCAGTCCGGCATGCCGCCGGTCGCGACGTTCACCGCGTGGTCGGTGCGCGCACCGCGGGCCCAGGCGTCGCCATGGACGTCCGCGGTCACGGCAGGCCCGCGTTCCCGGCCGCCACGACAGCATGCAGCGCGCGGTCGGCGTTCACGGCAGCTCCACGGTCCGGCCGGCGACGAGGTAGGCCTTCACGGCAGCTCGATGGTCCGGCCCGCGACGACGAGCAGCGCGCGATCGGCCGCGGCGCTCAGGGTCTGGGTCGCGTCACCGAGGACATCAAGCCACAGCCGTGTCGCGCCGCTGGGCGGCACCGGGCCCCAGCCGGCCTCCTCGGCGAGGATGATGGTCATGCCGTCGCGATCGCCCGCCAGGGTCGCGACCGTCGCAACCGCGGCACGCATCTGCTGCGCAGCGACCGTGCCGTCCGCCCCGTCCTCCAGGGCGCCCTGCCGCCACAGCACCTCGCTGACCCACGTGCCGAGCGAGTCGAGCAGGACCGTCGCGTCCTGGGGTGCGGCGAGCAGCGCCGCGACCACGTCGGCGCTCTCGACGGTGGTCCACGACGGCGGGCGTGCGGCACGATGCGCGGCGACGCGCGCCGCCAGCTCGTCGTCGGTGACCGTGAGCGGCGCGATGACGGTGACGGGCGCGCCCGTCGCGGCGGCCAGCTCTTCCGCGATCCGGCTCTTGCCCGAGCGGCGCGGGCCGAGGACGAGCGTCAGCGCCATGCGACGACCCCCGCGGCGATGGCCAGCACGGCGCTCGTCGTCGCGCTCAGCCGCACCGCGCGGCGCAGCGCAGCGGTGTCGGGAGGTGGCCCGGAGCCGAGGTGCGGGCGGGACTCGACGTGGCCGTCGTAGTCGTTCGCGCCGCCGAGGGTGACGCCGAGCGCCCCGGCAAAGGCCGCTTCGACGCGCCCGGCGTTGGGGCTGGGATGGTGGGCGCCGTCGCGGCGCCAGGCACGCAGCGCGCCGGCCGCGTCCTCCCCGCAGAGGGTCGCGGCGATGACCGTCGCGGCGGCGCAGGCGCGCGCGGCGGGCCAGCCGAGCGCGTCGTCGAGGCGTGCTGCGCCCCAGCCGAACTCGGCGTAGCGGGCGTTGCGGTAGCCGACCATCGCGTCGAGGGTGTTTGCCGCGCGATGGGCGACCGCGCCGGGCGCGCCGGCCAGCGCACCCCAGAGGAGGGTTCCGGCCTCGGCGTCGGCGGTGTTCTCGGCCAGCGACTCGAGCGCCGCGCGCGTCAGCTCGGGACCGTCGAGCGCGTCGGTCCGGCGCGCCACCAGCGAGCGGGCCAGCGTCCGCGCGGCGGGCAGGTCTCCCGCGTCGACGAGGTCGGCCATCGTCAGCGCGGTCCGGCGCAGCGAGCGCCCGCCGAGCGCTGCCCAGCCGCAGGCCGCCGTGGCAACCGCGCGGCGTAGGGCGCTCCCCCGTGCGGCGCGCGCCGCGACCAGCGTCGGCAGCGCGACCAGCACCGCCGCGTAGGCCCCGCCGGCGGCCCGTGAAGGCCTATACGTTGCCTTCTCCAGCGCCGCCGCGGTCTGCCCGAAGCCCGCGACCGGATGCAGCCGCACGGGATCGCCGAGCAGCGCGTCGAGCCCAACCGCCGCGAGCAGACCGACGCTACGCGCGGCCGGCATCCGCGGTCCCTTCACGAGTCCCGGCGGCGGTGGGCCTGTTCAACGCGGCCTGGCCACGCTCAACAGGCCCACCTTCGCCGGCCCCACCGCGGGTGGGCCTCTTCAGCGCGGCGTGGTCGCGCTCAACAGGCCCACCTGTCCCGGTTGCCGCGCGCGCGACGAAATCGCGTGCGCCCTCGTAGACCGCGGCGTGGACGCAGCGCGCGATCGCCGCGCCCGCCGTCGACATCGGCCCGGCGAACGGCTCGGTGGACCCGGGCAGCGCGGCGATGCAGATGGAGTCGGTCGCCGTGCCGGTCGCGTGGCCGTCGTGGTTGGCGGCGCGAATGCCGGCGTCGGCCAAGCCCTGGGCCTTGGCCTCGGTCGCGGTCTGGACGGCGTAGACGAGCGCGCCGTCGGTCAGCGGCGCCGCGACGAGCACGAGGATGTTGATGGTGTTGACCGCCGGGACCCCGTGCAGGTGCCGGCCCGCGGCGGCGAGCGGGACGCCGATGCCGACGGTCGCCACCACCCGCGCGCCGTCCGGCTCCTCGTGCTCGGTCGCGCGGTCGACGTGGGCGGCGGTCATCGCGCCGAGCGTCGCGTGCGGGTCGAGGCCGCGCGCGGCCATCTCCTCGTGGAGATGGACCTCGGGATCCATCCGCGCGTAGCCGTGGGGCACCTGGAGGTTCAGCCAGCCGCGCGCGTCGCACAGCCCGCCGCCGACGACGGCGCTGGACAGGCAGCGACGCACGCCGCCGAAGTCGACGACGAGCGCCGGTGTCACCGGTCGAGCTCCGCAACCTCGGCGGGCGCGAACGGCGCATCCCACACACGAGCCCGCGCGACCAGCCGCTCGTGCAGCCGCACCGCACCGCTGCGCACCACGCCGTCGCCAGTGACGACGAGCGGCACGGGCTCGGGATGGTGACGGCCGGTCTCCACGCAGGTCGCGTGATCGCTGGTGACGGCGAGCAGCCCGCCGGTGTCGGCGACGGCGCGCGCGAGCGGCCGGATCACCTCGGCGTCGGCCGCCTCGAGCATCGCCTTCTTGCCGATGCGATCGCGATGGTGCGCCGCCTCATCGGCGCCGCCGATGTGAACGACGACCGTCTCGGCTGTACGCAGCGCGACGAGCGCCGCGCGCGTCTTGGCCCACAGGTCGCTGCCGACGTCGCCGGTCGCGCCGATCGGCGTGATGACCTCGGCGCCGAGCAGGCGCCCGCAGCCGGCGGCCGCGCCGCGTGCGGCGATGACCACCGTGGAGCGATCGAGCACGGGGCTCAGCTCCTGACCGTCGTCCCAGATGTGCGTCGACATCATCGCGAGCCTGCTGACCTCCGGCCGCCGCCGGCCGACGGCGAGGAAGCGATGGCCCTTGAGATGGGTCACCTCGTGGTCGGGCAGGCGATCGATGAGATCGGGAGCGAGCAGCATCGCCTCGGCGGTGATGCTGCGGCGGCCGTCGGCATGGTGCAGGTCGATGCGCCAGACGCCGGCTCCGGACGGGACGTCGATCTCGGCGGCCGCCGCCTCGACGCGGCCACGGTCCACCGGACTGCTCGGCGCGGCGCCGAGCAGCGTCGGGATGCCGACCTCGCTCCCGGCGCTCAACCCGTCCGGTGTCGTCGCGACGCGGGCGACCACGCCGCGGTCACAGAGCGCGTCGAGCGCGGGCATCTGCGCCTCCTCGAGCGTGGACGGCCACGGCCAGAGCGGCTCGGCGGCCCCGTCGAGAATGACCAGGACGCGCGTCACGATCCGGTTCCAACGAGCAGTCCACGCTCGCTCATCCGCTCACGCCCGCCTCGGCGAAGGTCGCCATCCCGTCGTGCAGCGCGCAGGCCGCCTGGACGAGCAGCAGCGCGGTCGCCGCGCCGGAGCCTTCGCCGAGGCGCAGGTCGAGCTCGATCAGCGGACGCAACCCAAGGTGATTGAGCAGATGCTCGTGCGCGGGCTCGACGCTGCGATGCCCGGCGAGCAGGCGGTCGCGCAGGTCCGGGGCCAGCTGCACGGCGACCGCGATCGCCGCGGTGGCGATCACGCCATCGCAGATCAGGCCGAGCCCGTGCTCGCCGGCGCCGAGCGCGAGACCGCACAGGACCGCCAGCTCGCCGCCGCCCAGTCGCCGCAGCAGCTCGATCGGATCGCCGGCGACGTGGGGGCCGTGCAGCTCCAGCGCCCGCTCGATGGTGGCGCGCTTGCGCTGCAGCCCGGCGTCGTCGACACCCGTCCCGCGCCCCACGACGGCCGCCGCGTCCAGCCCGCACAGCACCGCGGTCAGGCACGCCGCGGGCGTCGTGTTGGCGATGCCCATCTCGCCGGCGATCAGCAGGTCGACGCCATCGGCCGCCGCCTGCGCAGCGAGCTCGCGCCCGGCGCGGATCGCGCTGCGCACCTCGTCGGCCGCGAGCGCCGGCTCGACGGCGAGGTTGCCCGACGGGGCCGAAAGTCCTACATCAACCTGCGCGACGCCCTCCGGCGGAGTGATCACCCCCGCATCGACGAGGACGACGTCGGCGCCCGCGTGACGCGCCAGCACCGTGATCGCGGCGAACCCGGTGCCGAACGCGCCGAGCATCTGGCCGGTGACCTCCTGCGGGAACGCCGAGACGCCCTCGGCCGCCACGCCATGATCGGCGGCGGCGATGACGATCCGCGTCCGCGGCACCGGGCGCTCGCGGCTCGTCACCCCGGCCACCCAGATCGCGACCTCCTCCAGCCGCCCGAGCGAGCCTGGCGGCTTGAGCAGTTGCTCCTGCCGGGCCTGGGCGGCGTCGCGCGCGACCGTGTCGATTGGCTTCATCGTGGGCGTGACGGTCGTCTCACTCATGCGGCGATCCTCTGGAGGTCGAGGGTGGGAAGGTCTTCAGGAGCCCCGTCGGCGAGGAGCGCGTCGAGGACGTCACGGTCGACGTGCTCGTCGATGAGGTCCCCGAGAATGTCAAGACGGCGCTCACGGACGTCGGCAAAGGCGACGTCACCTGGTTGCCAGTCGCGGCCGCGCTCGGCGGCGACCCACGCCAGCAGCGCGCGCCGGACCGCGTCGCCTTCGAGTAGGCCGTGCCAGCTCGTGCCCACGACGGCACCGGAGACGCAGCCCTCGGGCTCGCCCGAGGCGGTGGTCAGCACCGGCTCGCCGCCGGAGGGCCGGGGGTCGCCGTGGCGGATCTCGTAGCCGGTCGCGGTGGCGCCCCCGAGCCACGGTGCCGCCGTCCCACTCTGGCGACGCAGCACCTTGTTGGTGGTGAACACGGTCTCGACCGGCAGCAATCCAAGGCCCTCAACAACACCCGCGCGGCTCTCCACCGTGTCCTCGATCCGCCTGCCCAGCAGCTGGTAGCCGCCGCAGACCCCGAGGATCGGACCTCCGGATGCGGCGCGACGGGTCAGCGCCACGTCGAGGCCGTCGTCGCGCAGCGACTCCAGGTCGCCGACGGTCGTCTTCGTGCCGGGGATGACGACGAGATCGGCGCGCTCGACGTCTGCGGGAGAGCGGGTGTAGCGCACGGCGACACCCGGCTCGGCGGCCAGCGCATCGAGGTCGGTGAAGTTCGACATCCAGCGCAGACGCACGACGACGACGTCCAACGTGTCGCGACCGACGGCGGGCGCGGGCGTCAGCGCGGGGGTGTCGAGAGCAAGTGAGTCCTCGGCATCGAGCCAGAGGCCCTCGCGCCACGGCAGGACACCGATCGTCGGGCGCCCGGTCAACCCGGACAACATCTCCAGGCCGGGCGCGAGGACCGCCGCGTCACCGCGGAACTTGTTGATGAGGAACGCCGCGATGTGGCGCTGGTCCTCGGCGTCGAGGACCGCCAGCGTGCCGATCAGCGAGGCGAAGACGCCGCCACGGTCGATGTCGCCGACGAGCAGCACGGGCAGGCGGGCGGCGCGTGCGAGGCCCATGTTGGCGAGGTCGCGCTCGCGCAGGTTGATCTCGGCGGGCGAGCCGGCGCCCTCGCAGATGACGGCGTCGAAGCGGTCGCGCAAGGAGGCCAACGCGTCGAGGACCGGCTGTCGCAGCGAGCCCGCCAGGCCCTGGTAGGAGCGCGCGGTCGCGTCGGCGTAGGGCTTGCCCAGCAGCAGGACCTGGGACGACGTCTCCCCCGCGGGCTTGATCAACACGGGGTTCATCACCGCCTCGGGCTCGATGCCGCAAGCGGCGGCCTGCATCGCCTGGGCGCGACCGATCTCGGCACCCGACGCCGTCACCGCCGAGTTGTTGGACATGTTCTGCGCCTTGAACGGCGCGACCCGCACGCCCCGACGGGCCAAGGAGCGGCAGATGCCGGCCGTCACCAGCGACTTGCCGACATCCGACGCGGTCCCGCAGACCAGCAGCGCGCCGCGATGCGGCGACGCACTGCCCTCGCGCTGGACCTCAGCGGATCGCGCGTCCGCTCCGCCGTTCATGCCGACCACGCTCCGGACAGCGCGACCAGCTTGCCCACCGCGCCGAGCGTCACGAGGACCACGCTCCCGACAGGACGACCACCACCGCGATCTCCACCAGCTTGCCCACCGCGCCGAGCGTCATGAGGACCACGCTCCCGACAGGACGACCAGCACCGCGATCTCCACCAGCTTGCCCGCCGCGCCGAGCGTGTCCCCCGTGCGCCCGCCGAAGACGCGGAGCTGCACGATGCCCGCAAGCGCGGCGACGACCAGGCTCGCAGCCAGCGCGACCGCGCCGTCACGCACGCCTGCCACAGCCAGCACGCCGGCGACGGCGAGCGCCGACGCGATGAGCGCGGCCGGCGGCGTCACCGCGAGCCCGCGGCCGAGCCCGCCCTCGGTCCGCGCGTTGGGCAACGCCGCCGCGATCACCACCATCGCCGTGCGCGACAGCACGTGTGCGGCGACGAGCGCACGGACGGCGTGCTCGGCATCGAGGCCGGCAAGCGCCAGCGCGGCGAGGAGCAACGCACAGGCCATCGCCAGCGCACCGTGCGCCCCGACGGCCGAGTCCTTCATCGCCGCCAGCCGGCGCTCGCGCGCGCCGTGGACGCCGAGGCCGTCGGCCGTATCGGCCAGCCCGTCTTCATGGAGACCACGGGTCAGGAGGATGGCGGCGACGAGGCCGAGCGCGCCGGAGACCGCGGACGACAGTCCGGCAGCGTCGCCCAGCGCGACGACACCGCCTGCCGCCCCACCGACGAGCGCGCCGACCACCGGGAACCACACGGCGGCGCGCGAGAGCCACGCGTCGCCGAGGCCGTCGAGTCGTCCCGCCAGCACGACGGTCAGGAAGCCCACCGCCAGGCGGGCGCCGACCATCACGCGTGCCCCTCGGGGCCGGCGCGCGCTGCGCCGCGACGACGCAGCTCGATCAACGAAACGACCTCCTCGGGATATCCGCGTCCCGACGTCAACGGGTGGTTGCGATGGCCGGGTGAAGTTCCTGGCTCGCCGAGGTGCCGTGCTCTAACGACGACCCTCGATCACAGTGGCGCGACCGCGTCGGATTCTCACCGACTTCCCGCACCATCGCCGAACGGCGCGGACAGTACCACGATGAATTTGGCAAGGTGCGGGCGTGAGCGAGCGCTATCCGCAACGGGCCTGGGCCCTTCCCGACAACGCCACCGAGGTGCTCCTTCTGCGCCACGGCGCCTCCCAGGACGCCATCCCGGGCGAGCCCTTCGAGATGGTCGAGGGCCATGCCGATCCGGCGCTCTCACCGATCGGAGAGCAGCAGGCCGCGCTGGCCGGCGCGCGCCTGGCCGCCGACCCGCCGGACACCTTGTTCGTCACCTCGCTGCGGCGCACGGTGCAGACCGCGGCGCCGCTGGTCGCCGCCACGGGCCTGGAGCCGACGGTGATCCCCGAGCTCTCGGAGGTCCACCTCGGCGAGTGGGAAGGCGGCGAGCTGCGCATCCGCACCGCCCACGGCGACCCGCTCGTGCGGACGATCTTCGAGGAGCAGCGCTGGGACGTCATCCCGGGCGCCGAGCCGATGGAGGAGTTCGCGGCCCGGACCCGCGCCGGCCTGCTGCGCGTCGTCGAGCTGACCGGTCCGGGCCGCGTCGCGGTCGCGGTCGTCCACGGCGGTGTCATCGGCGAGCTCGCCCACCAGGCGACCTCCGCCCCGCGGCTGTCCTTCATCCACGCCGAGAACACCTCGATCACCCGCATCGTCGTCTTCGCCGACGGCCGCTGGCTGCTGCGCAGCTTCAACGACACATCGCACCTGTAGGGGGCGAAGTCCCTCCGCCGGCACCTAGACGTTGCAATGCAACGTCTAGGTGCCATCCAAGCGCTGGCCGCCGAGCAACACGGGGTAATCGCACGCCGACAGCTGTTGGCGGCCGGCCTGAGCGCCGGCGGCGTCGATCATTGGGTGCGAATCGGGAGGCTGATCGTGGTGCGCCGCGGCGTCTACGCACTCGGTCATCTCGAACTGCGGCGACAAGGGCATGCGCTTGCCGCGGTGTTGGCAGTCGGCGACGACGCCGTGCTGAGCCATCGCAGCGCGGCACGGCAGTGGGGACTGCGGCCGTGGAGTGGCGCGTTCTTCGAGCTGTCGATCGCATCGGGTCGTGGTCGCAAGCCGCAGCGCGACCTGCGTGTCCATCGCTTCATCGATCTGCACCCGTGGGAGATCGGCGAGGACGAAGGGCTACCGATAACCACGCCCGCCCGAACGCTCCTGGACCTCGCCGCCGTCGTCCCACCCCACCACCTACGGCGCGCCGTGGAGCGCGCCGAGCAACTGGAGATCTACGACCACACCGCCGTGCTCCGAGTCCTCACGGCTCATCCCGGTCGCCCCGGCTCCCCGGCGCTCGTCGCGCTCCTCGCCGACCTCCACGATCACGGCACCAACTCGATGTCCCGCAGCGACCTTGAGGCGCTCTTCCTCCAGCTCTGCCTCGACCACAACCTCCCGCGCCCGCAAGTCAACCGCTATGACAACGGACGCGAGCTCGACTTCCGCTGGCCGGAGCGCCGAATCGTCGTCGAGACCAACGGCTTCTGGGTTCACCGCTCACGCAACGCATTCGAGAGCGATCACGAGCGGCGACTGCAACTCGAAGCCGCCGGCTGGCGCGTGGTGTCGCTGACGTGGCGACAGGTGGTCGATCGGCCGAACGCCATCGCCACGCATGTGCGCAGGGTGCTCGCAGAAGCCGCCGGCACCTAGACGTTGGGATACAACGTCTGGGTGCCGGCGGCTCAAGCGATCGCGAGATCACCCGTCCGCGAGACAGGCATGGTGGAATGTGAAGCGTGCCCACCACCGTCTCCGCCCCGCCTGACCTCCGTCGCCAACTGAACATCACCCTCGCCGTCGGCCTCGCCGACGCGCTGTTGCTGGTGGTGCTCGTGTACTTCGCGTTCATCAACCGCAGCGATACCGCGGTGCACATCCTCGGTCCGATCCACGGCCTCGGCTTCATCGCATTGCTGCTGCTCACCGGCAACGGCGCGCTCCAGAAGCTCTGGGGCTGGTGGTTTCCCGCACTGGTGGTCGTCACCGGCGGCCCGGTCGGCTCGATCATCGGCGACCTGATCCTGCGGCGCGGGCTCAACCTCAAAGAACCCGACGAAAGCACCTGATGGCCATCGACGCCTGGATCCAGCACCCGACGCCGCGCTTCATCGAGAAGGACATGTTCGCGTCCTTGCGTCGCTGGACAGGCGAGGAACCGCCTCCCGAGCAGCTGCCGCTGGCCTTCACGCTCGCGGCGATGGACGCCGGCGGCATCAGCGAGGCGATGCTGTCGGCCTGGTACGGCCCCGAGGGCGCGCTGATCTCCAACGAGGAGGTCGCCGGCTGGGTCGCCGAGGCGCCGGGGCGCCTGCACGGTCTCGCGTCGGTGACTCTGCGCGACCCGATGGCGGGCGTGCGCGAGCTGCGCCACTACGTGACCGACCTGGGGTTCAAGGGCCTGCGGATGCTGCCGTGGCTCTGGGAGACGCCGCCGACCGATCGGCGCTTCTATCCGCTCTACGCCACCTGTGTGGAGCTGGGCGTGCCGTTCTGCACGCAGGTCGGCCACACCGGGCCGCTGCGTCCGTCGGAGACCGGCCGGCCGATCCCCTACATCGATCAGGTCGCGCTCGACTTTCCCGAGCTGTCGATCGTCTGCGGTCATCTCGGCTACCCGTGGACCGAGGAGATGATCGCCGTCGCACGCAAGCACGAGAACGTCGTGATCGACACCTCCGCCTACACGACCAAGCGCCTGCCGCCCGAGATCATCTCCTACATGAAGTCCAACAGCGGCCGCCACAAGGTGCTGTTCGGCTCCAACTTCCCGATGATCACGCCCGAGTACGCGCTGGTCGGCCTCGACGCGCTCGGCCTCGACGACGAGGTGCGCGACCTCTACCTGGAGGGCAACGCGCGCCGGGTCTTCGGCCTGCTGTGATCCCGGGATGAGCGAAGAGCCCGACGCCGTCGCCGACTTCCGCGCACGGCGCGACCGGATCCGGGACGAGATGGGCGGCGCGGCACGGATCGAGCGGCTGCACGCCCGCGGCGAGCGGACGATCCGCGAGCATCTCGACGCGCTGCTGGACGACGGATCGTTCGACGAGGTCGGCACCTTCGTCCGCTCGCTGCGCCCCGAGGACCACGACGAGACGCCGGGCGATGGCAAGATCGGCGGCCACGGCACGATCGACGGGCGTCCCGTCACGGTCGCCGGCGACGACATCACCGTCAAGCGCGGCTCGTCCTCGCCGATGGGCTCGCGTCGCCTCGGCCGCCTCTTCGCGCACGCCGAGCGCAGCGGGCACCCGATCGTCTACTTCGGCGCCACGGGCGGCGCACGCATCCCGGACTCACTCGGCTCGGCCGGCTTCGCCCAGGTCGCCGTCGACGTCGAGCTGTTCCGTCGCGCCCGCCGGGTCCCGTTCATCACCGTGATCGCCGGCGACTCCTTTGGTGGCTCCTCGTTCGTCAGCGCCGCAAGCGATCTCGTCATCCAGGTCCGCGGCACCTGCCTGGCGGTCACCTCGCCACTGGTCGCCAAGATCGCCACCGGCGAGGACCTCACCAACGACGAGCTCGGCGGCGTCGACGTCCACGCGCGCAAGACCGGCCAGATCGACCTCATCGCCGAGGACTACGACGAGGCCTACATCTTGATCCGCCGCGCGCTCGCGCTGCTGCCGGCCAACGCCAAGCAGCGCACCGCGCGCACCGGCGACGAGGAGACCGCCCGCCTCCCCATCCCGCCCGATCCCGAGCTGGCCGAGATCGCCCCCCGCCGCCGCTCACGCGCCTACGACGTCCACAAGGTCCTGACGCGCGTGCTCGACCCGGACTCGCTGCTGGAGCTCGGCGCCGGCTTCGGCCGCGGGCTGGTCTGCGGCCTGGGCCGCCTCGACGGCCACGCGGTCGGCGTCGTCGCCAGCCAGCCGAAGTTCTTCGCCGGCGCCCTGGACCCCGCGGCCTGTGAGAAGGCCGTCAAGCTGCTCTGCCTCTGCGACGCCTTCGACCTCCCCGTCCTCTTCTTCCAGGACGTGCCCGGCTTCTTCGTCGGCAAGCAGGTCGAGCACGACGGCATGCTCAAGCACGCGATTCGGCTGCAGACCGCGCTCGCGCTCTCCGAGGCTCCCAAGATCACCACCATCTTGCGCAAGGCCTATGGGTTGGCCTACTTCAGCCTCGGCGGCAACGACAGCGGGGTCGACCTCGTCTACGCCTGGCCGACCGCCGAGATCTCCTTCATGGACCCGCTGGTCGCGGCCAACGTGGTCGCCGGCGGCGACGAGGCCGCCCGCGATGCCGCCGCCGACGCGATGCGCGCCGACATCGACCCCTACGGCGCAGCAGGCCTGATGAAGGTCGACGAGATCATCGAGCCCGCCGACACGCGCGCCACGCTGGCCCGGGCGCTCACGCGCCTCGCCGGCCGCCCCGTCGCCGACGGTGCCCGCCGCCCACTCGCGACCTGGCCCACGTGCTGACCGCCACGAATCACCCGGACGGGTGGTTGAGCCCGCCGCGCCCTCGCGTCACGCGGCAACGGCCATCAGGGTGGATCGCGGTGCCCGCTCACGAGGGATCTGGTCAGGACTCCCGCCGACATCGGGACGTCGGCAGCCGTGAGCGCGTTCCCACTCCTCTGGTGGGCCGGGCCTCAGCGCCCGGCCCATCGACCCTTCGCCAAGGATGACCCGAGAGCCCTCCGGCACCGACGGCTCGGGCAACGCGTCCTTCTCGCCGATCTCGGCTCTGCACCTGTTCGTCTCGCTGCTGGGCGAGGTCGAGCAAGCGTCGCCCGACGCTCCCGGCGCCTTCTACAACCGCCTCGCCGAGGCTGTCTGCCGGCTCGGGTCGATGCGAGGCGCGGTCGTCTTCATCTACGACGACGTCGCCCGTCGCGTGCGGATCGTCGGCTCGCACGAGGTCGACATCGAGCTCTTCGACGGCCACAACCTCGCGATCGAGGCGGCGCCGATCGCCGGCCGCGCGCTGGACCTCGACCAGGTGCTTGAGGGCCGCACCGACGAGCTGACGGCGCCCTACGACACGCTGATGGAGATCGAGCATCTCGTCTGCGTCCCGCTCGCCGCCGGGGGCCACGGCTTCGGCGTGATCCTCGCCGAGGGGCCCGAGCGGCAGTTGACCGGCCCGGAGCGCGAGGTCCTGCGCTCGCTGGGCAAGGTCTGCGCGCTGGCGCTGTCGGCGCGCAAGGCGACGCGCCAGCAGGTCGACAGCCACCATCTCGCCGACCGCATCGACCTGGCGCGCGAGATCCACGAGCGCGTCGTCCAGCGCGTCTTCGGGGTCGTCATGGCCTTGCAGTCCGGCGCGCTGCTCGACGAGGCCGACCAGCAGCGCGCCGCGGCCGAGCTGGGCGCCGCGCTCGACGACCTGCGCGACGCGATGGCGCGACCGCTGGCCGCGACGCCGCGGCACACGACGCTGACGCTCCACGAAGAGCTGGTCCGGCTGGCCGCCAACGCGCCGGAGGTCGCCGTCGACTGGCAGCCCGAGGTCACGATCCCGACGATCTTCGAGCCCGTGACCCAGTCGATCCTCGGCGAGGCGATCCGCAACGCCCGGCGCCACGCCGCGCCCGCGCGCATCGAGGTCGCCGTCCGCGGGGACGCCGATACCGTGGAGCTGGAGATCACCAACGACGGCGTCGGCCCCGCGCAGCGCGGGGGCGCCGGGATGGGACTGCGCATCTCCGCCTTCGAGGCCCTCCAGCACGGCGCGTCCTTGACCTTCGGCCCCACCGGGCCCGAGCATTGGCACGTCCGCCTCGTCCTTCCACGACCCGAGACCGCATGACCGAACGCAACCTCCGTGTCCTCGTCGTCGACGACCACCAGGTCGTGCATTGGGGGCTGCGCCTGATGCTCGGTCGGCTGGACTGGGTCGAGCGCTGCATCCCGGCATCGACGGGCGAGCAGGCCGTCGAGTTCGCCCGCCGCTACACGCCACACGTGGCGCTGGTCGACCTGTTCGTCGGCGAGGAGTCCGGGCCCGAGATCGTCGGCATGATCCGCACCGCCTCGCCCTCCACGCGGGCGCTGCTGTACTCCGGCGCCGGGCGGCTGTCGGCCAAGGCCGCCCGTGCCGCGGGCGCGCACGGGTTCATCACCAAGGAGCGCGACGCCACCGAGCTGGCCGACGCGATCCGCCGTGTCGGCCGTGGGCTGAGCGTCTTCGACGACTCCGCGCCGTCGGGCATGGTGTTGACCGATCGCGAGCGCCAGGTGCTGGAACGTGTGGCGGGCGGGATGACCAACGCCGAGATCGCGACCGAGCTGCACCTCTCCCCCAACACGGTCAAGCAGCACGCGTCGGGCATGTTCCGCAAGATCGGCGCGCGCAATCGCACCGAGGCCGTGCAGCGTGCGCAGCGCCTGGGCCTGATCTCCTAGTTCTTCCTGGCACCGGATCGGGTGCACTTGGGGGCGTTGCGCGTGTGGGATCGCGTTTGGCGCGCCACGCTGCGGGTTGTGCCTGTCCAGGATCACCTCGATGTCTGACCGCGCCGGCGGCCTCTTGCTGACCGGCGCCTCCGGGTTCGTCGGCCAGAGCGTGCTCGCGCGCTGGCTGGCGCGGACGGATCGTCCCGTGACGGTGCTCGTGCGTGCGGGCGACGACGATGCGGCGTTCGCGCGGGTGGCCGCGCTGCTCGGCGAGGACGCGATGCGATCGCGACGCGCTCCGCTGTACGCGTTGGCCGCCGACGTCACCGACTTCGACCCGGATGCCGTGGTGGCGCGCGTGGCGGGGGCCGGCGCCGGCCCCATCGACCAGGTCATCCATGCCGCCGCGTGCGTGCGCTTCGACCAGACGCTCTCGGAAGCTCGTGCTGTCAATGTCGCCGGAACGCAGCGGATGCTCACGCTGGCGCGGCGGCTGCACGCCGAGCACCCGCTGCGCCGTTACGTGCAGGTGTCGACGGCGTATGTCGCCGGCGACCATCCCGGTGGCTTCGGCGAGGGCGACCGCCGCATCGGCCAGGGCTTTCGCAACGGCTACGAGGAGTCCAAGATCGAGGCCGAGGAGCTGGTGGTCGGCGCGGCGCTCGACGGTCTTCCGGTCCAGGTCGTGCGGCCGTCGATCGTCGTCGGGGACCGTCAGTCGGGCTGGACCGCGGCGTTCAACGTGCTCTACGTTCCGCTGCGCGCGTTGGTCGCCGGCGCCGTCGACGCCGTGCCCGAGCAGGATCGTGGGCTGCTCGACGTCGTGCCGGTCGACTACGTCGCCGACGGGTTGTTGGGGTTGTCGGACGCGCCTGCCGACGGCCGCACCTACCACCTGACCGCTGGGCGTCACGCGATCACTGTCGGCGAGCTGGCCGACCTCGCGTGTCGATCGACGGGGCGCAAGCCGCCGCCGCGGGTGAGCGCGGAGACGTTTGCGAAGACGCTGGGCTCGAGCGCCGCGGGCCGGGTCCTGGCCGCGAACCTCGGCGACTACCTGCCGTACCTCGACGTTCGCACCCGCTTCGACGCGGCGGGCGCCGAGGCGCACCTCGGCCCGCGCGGGATCCGCGTGACGCCCGTCGCCGACTACCTGCATCGCCTGATCGCCTACGCCCAGGAGCGGCGCTGGGGCCGGGTGCGGCGCGCGGCGGTCACCCCGTCGCTGCGCCTGTCCTGAGCACGGCGTACGCTGGCGCCATGGCCGACAGCCGCACGCTCGATCCCGGCACCGTGATCCGGGACGCCCTGCAGATCTACCGCGACCACGCCGGAGTGCTGATCCCGGCGGCGCTCGCGGTCTTCGCGGTCCAGGCCGTCCTGACGATCGCGTTCTCGGGCGGCCTCGGCGTCGTCACGAGCCTCGTCGCCGTCGTGCTCGGGACCTTCTACCAAGGCATGGTGGTGGAGTTGGTCCGTGACGTCCAGGACGGACGGCTCGACAGCTCGGTCGGCCAGCTGTTCGCGAGCATCTCCCCCGTCGTCATCACGCTGCTGCTCGTCTCGATCCTGTTCGGGCTCGGCGTGGCGATCGGTCTCATCCTGCTGATCGTCCCGGGCCTGTTCCTCCTGACGATCTGGGCGGTCACGGCGCCGGTCGTGGTGCTCGAGCGCACGGGGGTCTTCGACGCGTTCACCCGCAGCCGTGAACTCGTCCGCGGCAACGGCTGGCAGGTGTTCACGGTCATCCTGGTGGTCTTCGTCGGGTTGGCGATCGTGAGCACGCTCGCGGCGATCGTGTCGGCCGGGCTCGGCGATGTGGGCAGCGCGATCGTGTCTTGGCTGGTCACCTCGGCGACCGCCCCGATTTCGGCGCTGACCGCCGCGGTGCTCTACTTGACGCTGCGCGCGCGTGCCGGAGAGCCGCCGCTGGCCGCTACCGCAGCCCCGCCTGCCGGCTCGACGCCGCCTGCCGGCTCAACGCCTCCTCCCAACTCGGATCCCTTCAACGCCTAACGGCCGATCCGCCCCGGCACGACCGGCGCGGTACGGTAAAGCTTCACTCACGCTGCACCCGGCACGAAGGAGTGCACACCGATGGACGAAGTCAAGGACGGCACCGGCGCTGTCGCAGACGAGGACATCAGCACGCTCGTCGCGCGGCTCTCGCGCAAGCACCGCTCCGGCGGGCGCGTCATCGAGCGGGCCGCGATCATGGCCGAAGGCGGCAACTCTGCCGCGATCCTGACCTGGCTCGCCGAGAACGGCTGGGAGCCGGAGGCCGACGCGCCGGCCACCAGTGACCGTGACGGCATGGGGTTGCACGGCATGCGCCGTGAGGCCGAGCGTGGCCGCGCACAAGCCCAAGCGCCGCGCCGCTACATCTCGCCTGCGCCGGCCGGCGACGCCTGACCGCATGCCCAGCCGCACGACCGTGATCATCATCGGCGCGGTGATCGCGATCCCGCTGATCTTCGCGTCGCTGGGCGCCAGCCGCTCGGCCGGGCTGGCGTTCGGGGTGCTGCTGGTCGCTGTCGGGCTGGGCTGGACGCTGCTGGGCTCGCGCGACGCGGGCGGCGAGTAGCCCGCCGCAGCGTTCCTACGGGACGATGACGTTCGCGGGGTCTGGCCGCAGCTCGGGCGGGGCCTGGCTGTAGTCGCCGAAGGGCCCATCGCGGCGGGCCGCCACTGCGGACACACCTTCGGCCTTAGCGGTCTCGATGAAGTCCAGCGCGTCGGGCGTATTGCGCATCAGGCCATCGAGGATCGGGCCGAGCGTCTGGGTCGAGGCCAACCCCATGTTCTCGTAGGCGTGGTTGACCACCAACTTCATCGCGGCCAGCTGCGAGCTCGGGATGGTGGCGAGCTCAGCGGCCAGCTCCGCGACGCGGTCTTCCAGTTGCGCGAACGGCACGGCCTCGTTGATCAGCTCGACATCGGCTGCCTGGCGACCGTTCAGCGGCCGGCCGGTCAAGGCATGGAACTTGGTCCGCGCGAGGCCGAGCCGGTAGATCCACATGCCTGAGAGATAGGCGCCCCACATCCGGCTGTAGGGCGTGCCGATCACCGCATCCTCACTGGCGACGACGAGATCCGCGCACAGCGCGAAGTCGCTCCCGCCGCCGACGCAGTACCCGTGCACCTGCGCGATCACCGGCTTCGGCGACCGCCAGATGGCCATGAACTTCTGCGTCGGCGCGATCTCCGGCGCGGTCGCCATCGCGAAGTCCTTGCCGGGATCCCACTGACCCTCGGTCATCATCGCCTCACCCCAGTGCTCGAAGCCGCCACCGAAGTCATAGCCAGCGCAGAACGCCCGGCCGGCACCACGGATCACGATGACCTTCACCTCGGGATCACGCACCGCCAGGCCGACAGCCGCCTCGACTTCGTCTGGCATCGGCGGCACGATCGTGTTCAACCGCTCAGGCCGATTCAGCGTGATCGTGGCGACAACGTCAGAGATGCCGTAGAGGATCGTCTCGAACTCAGGGGTGGCGGACATGGCGCCATCTAACCGGGCGCCGAGGGTGTGCGGCAACCCGGACGCGTGGCTCTCACCGCCACGAGCGAGCACTGCAGCACGCGCATCCTCCGGCGAGGGGAGATCGACATCAACATCGATCTCCCCCGGAACCACCGCCGCCCACCGCTCCGCACGACGCACGGCGACGCACTCGGATGTCCGAGTGTCGCCCTCGTCGTGGCCTATGTGGGCATCGGGATCAGCCATCGGCCACGTCCTCGGCCTCGATCACCCGCGGCGCTCCGCCTACCGCATCGCGAAGCTCAACCAGGGACCTCGTGAGCCGCGCTCGCTTGTAGAGGATCTCGGCCTGCTCAACCGTCACCGGCCACCCCGCCCCGATCGTCACCGGCACGCTCGCCGCTTCCGCCTCGGCCTCCGATTGCGTGACTTCGCCTTGCATCGCCGCAGCCCGCGAGGCGAGCACACTGACTTGCTCGCGCGTGCAGGTACCGGCGGCCAGCGCGTCGCGCATGTGGACGGCGTCCTCGACGCGACCAAGCCGACCAGCTTCCCACTCGCCCTCACACGCCAATTCAACCCCAAGCACGGCCGCCGCTCGCAGCGCCGGCAGCAAATGCCTGGGGATCTCAACCTCGTCTTGCGAGGTACTGTCCTTCTCGTTCACGGGAGCACTCCTCCTGTGGGCCACGCCCCCGGCCGTCCCCAAGACGGCGCGGGGGTATTTCGTGGCGGTTGGTAGATGCCTCACATTCTATGTTCAATTGTACATTGAGGTCCAGTCCCTTCTGCCGAAGGGTCCGGGCCAGTGCCCGACGACAAGCTGGACCCCGCCGTACTGACCTTCACGGCCAACCTGCGCACGGCGCGCGAGCGGGCGGGACTAACCCAAGAGCAAGTAGCGCTCGCCTCAGGCATCCCGCAAGCCCACTACTCGCGCATCGAGACCGGCAAGCGCGACCCTGGCATCCGAACCCTCCTACGGATCGCAAGAGCACTGAAGACAACGCCAGCCGATCTCCTACACGGCGTCGGCTAGAAGCGCAAAGCGTGCCGGTCAGCTCGCGCGCCAGTGCGACTCCGACCGGTGTGAGGAGTGGTCGCTTGCATTGGACCGCGGTCAGTGACGATCCGCGTTCGTACATCGCCGAAGTCATGGCTCGCACGAAACGTACGGCCTGCGCCATCTAACCGGCGCGGGCACAGCCGGAGTGGATCGAATCAACGTCCAAATCCACTGTTGAGTCTATGCCACGCCGGATCTCCGCATTCTGCAGGCTGGCATCCCAGAGTTCCGGTGTGGCGCCCCTATAGCCTTCGAGCATGTCGATATTCGGCGATCGCCGAGTGCCTCTGAACTTCGGCGATCACTGCGAAGGTGACGTGCCTCACCGGCCATGGTTGAGTTCGAACGCGTGACGACCTCGGGACGGCCCACGCCAACGCCCCTACTACGGGTCGTGACCTCGGATCTCGCTCTTGACCCGCCGCTTCTCGGACTATGTGCAGGCTTCGAAGCTGAACGGTGGCGGGCCGCAGAGTTGGCACGCCATCTCTTCGATTGGCTCCCTGATTTCGCCTTCACGCACAGCGAGCTTGAGAACTTCAACCACGCCAACGCCACCGAATTTCTGGCGAGAGCAGCCCAGGCCGTCTACGCATCAGATCGGTACGAGCATCGAGGCGAGTTCGGGGAGCTTCTTCTCCACGCGATCCTGCGGCAGGAGTTCAACACGGAGCCCGCGGTATCCAAAGTGTTCTTCAAGGACACGGCAAACGCCACGGTTCATGGGTTCGACGCCGTTCATGTTGTCGTTCCTCCGACCGGAGGCCTCGAACTGTGGCTCGGGGAAGTCAAGTTCTACGGAGACGTCAGCGGAGCCATGACAGCCGTTGCGGCGGAACTCCGGAACCACACCCAGCGCGACTGGCTGCGTAGCGAGTTCTTGGCGATCAGCAACAAGGTGGACCAGGCATGGCCCCACGCCGATGCACTCGCTGACTTGATCCACCGAAACCGCTCGATGGACGAGATCATCGACCGCCTCCGACTGCCTGTTCTCGTGACGTACGACTCAGAGACGGCTGCCGAAGGAACCTGCTGGGACGACGTCTACGAAGCCGCTCTAGATGCAGAGGTCCGCGAGTATCAACGACGGTTCTCACGTCGACGGCTCCCTAGAGAGGTGGTCATCCATCTGCTCCTCCTGCCGCTAGCTAGCAAACAGCGACTTGTCGATGCCCTAGATGCCCGCCTGCGTACCTATCGGGAGTTGTGAGCCATGACCGCAGATGAGTTGCGCGAGGCCATTTCTGATCCAAGCGCCTTCCCACAGCAAGCATTCCTGCTCCTGGCAGAAGTGGCTGCGCTCGCGTCGGCACCGCGCCCAGAAAGCCAACTTCTCGCGCATGAGCTGACGATTCGCGCGCTCGTACACCGGGACGACTTGGGTCCGGAGCGGGCAGTGCTCGATGCCCTCGTTCGCCAGCGCGGGCTCTTCCCTTACCTACAGAGCCAGCGTCTCGGTATCGCAGACGCGCTGGCCTACGAGGCGCATAGGCCACTGGACCTTGCTGATCCAACGGTCGTATTTCACACGGCTCAGGCACACGCCTACCACGCGCTACTCGCGGGTGAAGACGTCGTCCTCATGGCTCCAACGAGCTTTGGCAAGTCTCTCATCGTAGATGCGCTAATCGCCTCAGGGCGATATGCCACAACCGTCATCGTCGTACCGACGATCGCGCTAATCGACGAGACCCGAGCACGACTGACCCGTCGGTTCGGGCAGGACTTCAAGCTCGTCACACATCCGGGCCAACAGCTCGACGATCGAGCGATCGTCGTCATGACGCAGGAGCGAGTCCTGGAACTCGACGAGAACAAGCTCCCGAAGATCGACCTGCTGGTTGTCGACGAGTTCTACAAGTTGGACCCTCAGATGGATCCCGAGCGGGCTGGTCTTCTAAACCAGGCGTTTCATCGTCTGCGGCGGCGGGCCCGCCAGTTCTACCTTCTGGGTCCGAGTGTCCGTGGCCTGTCACCCAAACTCCCTCCCGACTTCACGCCACGAGTGATTAGTACGGACTTCCGGACCGTTGCCGTAGACGTGACTCGCGTGGACGTGCCGGCGAGCGAGCGGCCCGCCCACCTCACGCAAATCTGCGACGAGAACGAAGGTTCGACCCTCATCTACTGTCGCGCCCCTGCCGGAACAAGAAGGGTGGCGCAACTGCTGGCCGACGCTGGTCTGGGAAGACCCCATCCTGAGCTGCAACCGGCTGCCGATTGGCTGAGCGAGCATGTCCACGCCGCCTGGATCGTTCCGCGACTGCTCCCACACGGAATTGGCATTCACCACGCGCAGATGCCTCGCTGGCTGAGTCAGTTCATGGTGCGTGCGTTCAACGCAGGGCAACTCGAGTACCTCGCGTGCACGTCCACGCTGATCGAAGGCGTCAACACATCGGCGAAGAACGTCGTGATCTACGAGAACAAGGTTGGTCCGTCGGATCTTGACCTGTTCACCTTCGAGAACATCAGCGGACGCTCAGGACGCATGTGGAAGCACTTCGTCGGGAGGGTTTTCCATTTCTATCCAAGGCCGCCTGGCGAGCTGCAGACTGTCGACATCCCGATCTTGTCTCAGCCGGAGAACGCCCCATCGGGGATGCTGCTCGAACTCGGAGACGACGAACTGACCCCCAGTTCGCGAGAGCGACTCGCCATTTTGTACGAGCAGGATCTGCTCCCAGCGGAGGTCCTGAAGGCCCACCCCGGCGTGCCACCCGAGCGTCAGATCGCGCTAGCCGCAGAGCTCGATGAAGACCCTGAGTTCTTCGCTGGGGACTTGGCATGGAGCGGTATCCCCGATAGCCAACAGTTAGAGGCAGCATGCGAGTTGATTTGGCGTCACTTGGTCGTCGCCGTTGGCAAGCGAAATGGCATCGCGAATGGCCGTCACCTCGCCAAGCGCCTTGACCGGTTCCGCGCGGACCCGAGTCTTAGTCGGCTGATCGCGGATGAGTTGGCCGGGGACTACACCGACACGGCCGATGAAGCCGTCGAATCAGTCATGCAGTTCACTCGTAGCTGGGTGGACTTCGAGTTCCCCAAGCTATTGCGGTGTCTGAGCGACGTGCAGAGAGTCGTGTTGAGCCGCGCCAACGGGGAATGCGGCGACTACTCGTTCTTTGCTGGCCTGGCCGAAAGCCATTTCAGGCCCCCGTACCTTTCGATGCTTGACGAGTACGGCATCCCTATACAGGTCGCCGAGAAGCTACTCCCGCAGATCGGAAAGCCAAGCTCGCTCGATGACCTGCTCGGGTCGATCCGCTCGCTCGATCTCAACGACACCAAGTTGACCGTATTCGAGCAAGCCCTCATTACGACGGCGAGAGCGCGCCTGTGACGCTCGTCCGCGAGCACTACGTACCCCTCCTAACCGGCAAGAAGGGGGAATTCCAGGCGCTCCGATCTCTCGATGACAGCGCCGCCGCGTGGTTGTCACCCTACATTGACATGCCGCCGATCACGCCTTCGGCACCGCCCAAAGACGGCGTCGAAGGCCCACGCGATCCGCCCCAAGTGAAGCTCGAAAAGCTGCTGGACGCAGTCTCGAGCATCGGGGGAACGAACCGTCGAGTCATCGTGGATCTAGCTGCGTACGACCGGTACAACATTGATGGCCGCCACCCCGCTGAGTGGCTGCATAAGCAGGCTGCCGATCGGGGTATCTGGCTCATGGCTGCCGCTGGGACCGATAGCTCGCCGGACTACCGAGCGGCAATTTGCACCGCATCAGATTCGCTCAAAGGCCTATGTCTTCGCGCTCGGGCGACACCCGGCACCGATCCACTTTTGCTCGCCAACTCGGTTCAGGCGCTCGCCGACAACTTGCCGACATCAGATCCCGCCTTCACGTATGTCCTACTCGATCTAGGGCGCGTTGCGGAACACCACCGGTCCCCAACCGAGCTTCGGGCCCTCGTCGTGGCTTACGCGCGGGAACTTCAGAGGCAGGGACATCGAGTCTCGGCAGTCGCTGCGACATCAATGCCCGCGGAGTCAGTTAAGCGAGGCCCGGTGACGCGCGAGCGACGCCGCGAGTGGCGGCTGTGGGAATCGCTCGCCGATGAGCCTCTCGCCGCGACAATCGCGTTCGCCGACTACGGCGTCACGGGACCGCGGTCCGACGATGACAAGTGGAAGCCGGGGCCGGATCCTCACCTGCGCTACACGACAGGCAGCGCTCTGTTGCTTTGGCGCGGCCGCTCGGAAGGTCGTGTTACGGATCCCGAGGATCCTGACGGGCAAGCCGTTCTGTTCCCAGAACTCTGTCGGCAGCTTCTAGCACGGAACAACGACTTTGAAGGCCCCTCGTACAGCGCGGGTGACGCAGCTATCTGGGACGCGGCCTGCGGAGAAGGCAAGCCGGGCAACGGCACGAAGTGGATTGAGTTCGCAACGAACCACCACCTCACCCACGTGGTGAAGGCAATGCGCCAGGTCTAGCCGCCTTTGTCAGACGGCGCGGGCCCTGAGATAGCGCCGAAGCGCCGCGTCCATGACCTGAGGCTCCACGAGATCCAACAGTGCTGGCACAAGTTCTCTCCGTGGCGCCCGCGCGAACCTATCTGAAGCACCGTGCGCAAGGAGGATCTCGACCATCTCATCGCGTCGTAACAGCGTGGCTCGCGCCCAGCCAGAAGGATCGGGGTTGATGCTTCCGGACTGGACCGAGCGAAAACGAATGGTCCCCGACAGACCGTCAACGATCCAGATCGCCCACCAGTCCGGCAAGAGCAGAGCGGCAGCTTCAGCGTGGCGATCCGCACAAACCAAGGTCATGCGGTCGAACACCCGACCGAAATACCTTTTCTGGCGAGGCAGCCGAGCGAGACTGTCAACGTCGCTCTTAATTTCAAAGCCCCCGAGATGGCCGTTGATCACCGCGACGTCTGCTCGTGCTCCGGCCTGACACACGGCCATCTCATCGACGATTTCCGTGTCGGCGTCGTCCGCGTACGCCTCGGCGAGGTGTTGGTGCAGCGCGCAGCGGATATCGGGGTCTCTTGTGATCACGGACCGAGGCAGGCTAGCTGTCCACTCGGCGGGGCGGAACCGCCGCAGGACTCCTTGCGGAACCGTGGCTTCGCGGTGCCGAACCCGCGCCGAGTCGCTTGCAGACCTCCCGACCTCTGAGACGACGAAAGCCTGGAAGTCTGAGGCGTTCGCACTAAGCGGGCGACGGGGGTCGAACCCGCGACCTTTGGCTTGGGAAGCCAACGCTCTACCAACTGAGCTACACCCGCGAAGGTTGGGGCAGTCTAGCGGCTGCCTCTAGGACGGTGCCGGTCGAGTCGACGTGTGTATCGCCGGTCAACTCGACCGGAGGTGGCGGGCTAGGAGCGGATACGGCCGCGAAGCGGCTGCGGCAGCCTAACGTCGGCGCAACGCGCCGCAGCAATACCCTGTCGGGCGTGACCGCCAGCCGCCGTCGCCCCCTTGTCCCGATCGTCGTCGGCGTGCTTGCCGCGGCGTTGGTCGGACTCCTGGTCTATGGCGTAGTCCATGGCGGGGAGGACACGACGCTGGACGATGCTGTGAAGGCCGGGAAGCGGCCGGAGGCGCCGGGGCTGACGATGAAGCGGCCGCTGCTGAACGCCGCGGGCGAGAGGTCGCTGGCCGATTACAAGGGCCAGGTCGTGGTCCTGAACTTCTGGGCCTCGTGGTGTGAGCCGTGCCGTTCGGAGGCGCCGATCCTGGAGAAGACGCAGGCCAAGCTGGCCGCCGCGCACTCGGGCACGGTCCTCGGCGCGACGTTCAACGACGCGACCGACGACTCCGCGGCGTTCGAGAGGGAGTTCAAGGTCACCTATCCGTCGTTGCGCGACGTCGGCACCGACCTCGCGCACGGGTTCGGCACCCGCAACTTGCCCGAGACCTTCGTGCTCGACCGCCAGGGCCGGGTCGTCGCCGTCGCCCGCGGCCAGGTCTCGCAGAAGTTCCTCGACACCGCGCTCGCCGAGGCGCAGCGCGCCGGGAGCGCGTCGTGAGGCGTGGACTCGCCGACACGCAGGCGGGGAGCGCGTCGTGAGGCAGTTCGCGCTCGCCGCGACCCTCGCCGCGCTCCTGCTCACGGTCACCGCCGCCGGCACCGTCCAGGCCGCGCCCGCCCAGCGCACCTCGCTGCACGCCGTCGAGTCCGAGGTCATGTGCGTCTCCTGCGGCGTCCCGCTGGCGATCGCCGAATCGCCCCAGGCCGATGCCGAGCGCCGTGAGATCACGCGGCTCATCAAGCTGGGCATGACCAAACAGGAGATCCTCGACAGCCTGGTCGGCACCTACGGCGACCGCGTCCTCGCCTCGCCCAAGGACAAGGGCTTCGGCCTCGCCGCCTACCTCGTCCCGATCGCGCTCGTCCTGGCGATGCTCGCCGGCCTCGCCGTCTACCTCCCCCGTTGGCGCCGCAACCGCGACCGCGACCCCGAGAACGGCGCGTTCGCGACAGGCAGTCCCGCCCTGACCGACGCAGACTCGCAGCGCTTGGCGGAAGATCTCGCCCGCTACGACGTCTGACCCTCCGACGCATGCTCGCCGCCGCCACGACCCACGTCGACACGACCGTCTTCGCCGCCTTCGCGGTCGGCTTCGTGTCGTTCATCTCCCCCTGCGTGCTCCCGCTCGTCCCCGGATACCTGAGCGCGATCTCCGGGGTCACGATCGACGAGATGCGCGGCGAAGAGCGCAAGGTCGGCAAGGTCCTGGGCCCCGCGATCATCTTCTGCCTGTCGTTCACGATCATGTTCGTGGCCCTGGGCATGTCGGCGACAGGCATCGGCTCGACGCTGCACGACCACCAGGACACGCTGAACCGGATCGCCGGCTGGCTGATCGTCGTCCTCGGCGTCTTCTTCGTCTGCACGCTCTTCGTCCCGCGCTTCAACCAGGAGTGGCGCCCGGAAGCGCTGATCAGCCGGGCGGGCGCCGGCGGACCGGTCATCGCCGGCCTCGCCTTCGCGGTCGCGTGGACCCCGTGCGTCGGACCGACACTCGCGAGCATCCTCGCCGCCGCCTCGACCTCCGACACCGTCGGCAAGGGCGGCCTGCTGCTGGCCTTCTACTCGCTCGGCCTGGCGATCCCGTTCCTGGTGACCGCCGTCGCCTTCGACCGCGCGACGACCGCCTTCCGCTGGCTGCGCGACCGCCACGTGCTCGTCACCGCCGTCTCCGGCGGGATCCTCATCGCGATGGGCCTGCTGATCGTCTCCGGCGAGCTGGCGGTCCTCAACGCCAAGGCCCAGCACGGCCTGTCCAGCCTCGGGCTGGACTTCATCTACAACTTGTAGACCACCTACATCTCGTCAGGCGCGCTCACGCCCAGGAGATCCAGTGCCCGCGCGATCGTCCGCTGCGCGGCGACGCTGAGCGCGATTCGGAAGGACTCAAGCTCCTCCGGCTCGACGCCCACGACCTGGCAGTCGCGGTAGAAGGCCGTGAAGGCCTGCGCCAACTCATAGGCGTAGGACGCGATGCGATGGACCGCGCGACGATCGGCGGCATCGACCGCCTCCTGCGGCCACGCCAGCAGCTTGCTGATCAGCGCCCGCTCGGACGGATGCAGCGCCAGATCCGCGGGCGCGCCGGCGGCCAACGCGTCCTCCACGCGCTCCGACCCCGCCTTGCGCAGCACGGCCGCGATCCGGGCGTGCGCGTACTGCACGTAGTACACGGGGTTCTCGGCGCTCTCGCTCGTCGCCAACGCCAGGTCGAGCTCGATCGTCGTGTCGTGCGACCGGTTCAACAAGAACCAGCGCGACGCGTCGACGCCGATCTCCTCCACCAGATCGTCGAGCGTCACGAACTCGCCCGCGCGCTTGCTCATCGACACCTTCTCGCCCGCCCGGACGAGGTGCACGAACTGCATGATCAGGAGGTCGAGCCGGTCCGGATCGCCGCCCAGCGCCTGAAATGCCGCGCGCATCCGGCCGATGTAGCCGTGGTGGTCGGCACCCAACACGTACACCATGCGATCGAAGCCGCGCTCGCGCTTGTTCTGCGCGTAAGCGATGTCCGAAGCGAAGTAGGTGTGCTCGCCCGAAGACCGCTCGATGACGCGGTCCTTGTCGTCACCGAAGTCGGTGGTCCGCAGCCACAAGGCGCCCTCGGCCGTAAACGAGTGCCCCTGCTCGGCCAACACGTCGAAGCCGTGCGAGACCCCGGACCGCCCGGAGCCGTCACGCTCGTGCAGCGACTTCTCGCTGAACCACACGTCGAACTCGACCCCGAACGCGTGCAACGACTCTCGCGCGCGCTCCACCATCATCGCCACGGCCTCGTCCCCGACCTCCTCGACCGGCCGCTCCGCGGCGCCCTCGATCTCCAGCGCCAGCGTCGCGACGTACTCGCCGACGTAGCCGTCCTCCGGGATCTCCTCGCCGCGCGCACGCGCCTGCACCGAGCGGCCGAAGTTCGCGACCTGGGACCCGAAGTCGTTGATGTAGAACTCGCGCGTGACGTCGTGGCCGACGAACGAGAAGAGCCGGGAGAGCGCGTCGCCGTAGGCGGCGTTGCGCGCGTGGCCGACATGCAGCGGCCCCGTCGGGTTGGCCGAGACGAACTCGACGTTGACCTTCTCGAAGGCCGGCGCGCCGCCCGCCCCGAAGCGGTCCCCCGCCGCCAGCACGTGCCCCAGCGCGTCCAGGTACCAGACGTCGCTCAGGAACAGGTTCAGGAAGCCCGGCCCCGCGACCTCGACCCGCTCCAACGACGCACCCAGCCCAGCGGTCAGCTCCTCGGCCAACCGCCCCGCGACCTCGCGCGGCGCCGCCTTCATCACCGGCGCGAGCAGCATCGCCGCGTTGGTCGCGTAATCACCGTGGTCGGCCTGGCGCGGGCGCTCGAGCGTCGGACGGCTCTTGGGCGCGGGCGCGCCCTCGCCCGCGGCGGCCGACGCGGCGGCCTCGACGGCGGCGCGCAGCAGATCCACCGGGTGGCTCATCGCAATGCTCCGGAAGGTGAGAAGAGGCGATCCATTCCCCTGCATCCTACGCGCGGCCGGGCGACCGATCCCGGCCGGCCGATCAGTAGTGGTACGGCTCGTTGCCGAGGATCTTGTGCGCGCGGTAGACCTGCTCCAGCAGGACCACCCGCGCGAGCTGATGGGGCAAGGTCATCGGCCCGAACGACAGGCGGTGGTCGACGCGCTCCAGCTCGACCCCTCCGAAGGCCCCGCCGATCACGAACCAGACGTCACGGCCCGCGTGGCGGCGCGCCTCCATCCAGCGGCTGAAGGCGACCGAGTCCATCGTCTCGCCGCCGCTGTCCAGCAGCGAGACGAACGCCCGCTCCGGGATCCGCTTGGCGACCTGCTCGTCGTCGCGCACCTCGACGATCTCGACCCGCGCCTGGCCGCCCAGCAGCTTGCGATAGTGCTGCACGTCGTCGGCATACGGAGGCTTGATCCGGCCGACGGCCAGCACGACGATCTTCATGAGGTTGCGATACTGGCACGCATGGATGACGAGCACCAAGAGCCCGAGCGCCACATCAACATCCAGTTCGACCCCTCGCAGATGGCCGGGCATTACGCGAACTTCGCGAACGTCAGCCACTCCGACTACGAGTTCACGGTGACCTTCGCGCGCGTCGACCACGAGGTCGAGGACGACGAGGTCCCCGGCGTGGTCGTGACCCGCGTCAACCTCTCGCCCAAGTTCATGCGCGAGCTTATCGACGCGATGCAGGACAACTACTCCAAGTGGCAGACCCGCGAGGGCATCAAGAACCTCCCGGAGTACGGCGGGCCCGACGATCCGGGCAGGCCGCGCACAGACTGACTGTGCCGATCGGCACAGTCCAGCGGTTGCTCTCGCTGATCGGCTCTGAGATGCTCGCTTGACCATGGAAGCGCAGCACCGAGGCGGCCAGCGGTGCCAGTCCTTCTCGCTTGCGGGATGAACCGGCGCCGCTGGTCGGCTCGATAGCCTGACGCATGGGTCTGAGCGCCGACGGGCGCTCTTTTCACATGCGCATCGCCGTCCTCTCCGACATCCATGGCAACTTGCACGCCCTCGACGCGGTCTTGTCCGACGTGGAGCGCGAGGACGTGCACGAGATCTGGTGCCTGGGCGACATCGTCGGCTACGGCGCCGACCCCAACGACTGCTGCGCCCGCGTGCGCGACCAGGCCGACGTCGTGCTGTGCGGCAACCACGACATGGCGGTCACCGGCGAGCTCTCGCTGGAGGAGTTCTCACGCGGTGCGGCGATCGCGGCACGCTGGACCCAGGAGGTCCTGCGCCCTGAGCACGCCGCCTGGCTGAGGGCGCTCTCGCCCGCCGGGGAGGCGCGCGAGGTCGGCGTCTACCACGGCAGTCCACGGGATCCGGTGTGGGAGTACGTGCTGAGCTCGCTGCTGGCGGAGCTGTGCTTCGACGCGATGGGGCCGCGGCTGGGCCTGGTCGGCCACTCGCACGTCGCGCTGTCCTTCGTCCGGCCGGAAGGCGAGGCCGCGACCGGCGAGCCGCGGCGCGGCGGCGATGCTGTGGACCTCTCCACCGGAGAGTGGATTCTCAACCCCGGCAGCGTCGGCCAGCCACGTGACGGCGACTCGCGCGCCGCCTGGCTGCTCCTGGATCTCGATCTTTGGCGCGCGCAGTGGCGGCGCACCGACTACGACGTCTCCGGCGCGCAGGCCGCGATCCGCAACGCGCGGCTACCGGGCTCGCTCGCGGAACGGCTTGAGTACGGTCAATAGGCGTGGTTCGTCTCCCCCACCTCCTCGCGCTGCTCTGCGGCTTCGCGGTGGCGCTCGCCGTCGGCTGCGGCGATCGGTCCAACCTGATCCCGTCCGGCCGTGCCTCGGAGCTGACCCAGCAGCTGTCCGATCTGCAGGCCTCGATCGCCGCCGGCGAGTGCGACGGGCTCTCCGGACGGGTCAAGGCCTTCCACGACGACGCGGCAGATCTCGGGGGCGCGGTCGACAAGCGCCTGCGTGCCCGGATCAACGACGGCGCGGCGTCCCTGCAGGAGCACGCGGTCAGCGACTGCCAGGCCGCGGCCGACGCCGCCCAGCAGCAGACCGAGACGCAGCCCAGCGACACGACGACGACCGACACCCAGACCAACACCACGCCGACCGAGACGCAGACCCAGACGGTCACCACGGAGACGACGCCGACGGCGGCCACGCCGCCGCCCACGACGACCCCGACGACGCCGACCACCGCGACACCCACGCCGCCGGACCAGACGGGCTCCGGCGACGGCAGCACGCCGTCGGCCGGCACCGGCGGGACGTCTCCGGACGGAGGTGACCAGGCCCCATGAGCGCCGGTGCGGAGAAGACGATCGCGGGCCGCTACGAGCTGGGCGAGCGCCTCGGCCTGGGCGGGATGTCGACCGTGCAGGTCGCGTTCGACACGCGGCTGGAGCGCTACGTGGCGGTCAAGCTGCTGGCCGAGCACCTCGCCGACGACGCGCAGTTCGTCACGCGCTTCCGCCGCGAGGCGATGGCCGCCGCGCGCCTCGTCCATCCCAACATCGTCCAGGTCTACGACTTCGGGCTCGACGAGCCGTCAGGGCGCCACTACATCGTCATGGAGCGGATCGTGGGACCGTCGGGCGCGCAAGTGCTGCGCGACCGTGGGCACCTGCCGATCGACGAGGCCGTCGACTGGATCGCCCAGTCCTGCCGTGGGCTGGAGTACGCGCACCGCAACGGGCTCGTGCACCGCGACGTCAAGCCCGGCAACCTGCTGCTCTCCGAGGCCGACGGGACGATCAAGCTCGCGGACTTCGGGATCGCCAAGACCGCGAGCGACGAGTCGTCGATCACGCAGGTTGGCTCGGTCCTGGGCACCGCCGCCTATTTGGCGCCCGAGCAGGCCGCCGGCGAGGAGGCCGGCCCTGCTGCAGACCTGTACGGGCTGGGCGTCGTGGCCTACCAGCTGTTGAGTGGCCGCCTGCCCTACGAGGCGGCGTCGCTGACCGAGCTGGCGCTCAAGCAGCAGCGTGAGATCCCGCCGCCGCTGCACCACGTCGATCCCTCGATCCCGCCGGCGCTGGCCGTCGCGGTGGAGCGCGCGCTGGCGCTGACGCCGGCCGAGCGCTACGCCAGCGCCGACGACATGCGGGCCGCCATCCTGGACGGCGCACGCGGGATCGGGCCGGACGGCGATGCCACGCGCGTCGTCCGCGGCGAGGACGCGACGTCAGCCACGACGGTGCTGGCGGGCGAGCCCGGCACAGGACCGATGGTCGTCCCGCGCACGCCGCGGGCCCCGCGCCCCGCACGGACACCCGCACCGGCCGCTCGTGAGGCGGCGCCACGCCGGCCCGCCTATGCCGCCGAACCGGCGCCGCCCGAGCGCAGTCGCGGCCGTGCTCCCAAGGGTCGCCGCAAGCGCGGCGTCATCCGCCGCTTCTTCACCTTCCTGCTGCTCGTCGCGCTGCTGGCCGGCGCGGGCGCCGCGGCTTACGTCGCGACGTCTTCGAGCGACAACTCGGTCCGCCTGCGCAACGTCGTCCACGACAACGCCGACCAAGTCATCACCGACCTCAAGCAGCTCATCGAGGACAACACGAAGTAGCGGCTCAGCTGCGCCCGACGTAGGCGGCATCGAGGAGCGTGCTGCCGCACTCGGGGCATTCGATCTCCTCCTTGGTGGGATCGGAGCCCTCAGGGGTGCTCTGCATCCACTCGTGGTCGCACGCGTTGCACGTCATCGACCACAGGACCATGTCCTCGCTCATGGTGCGAGACCTCCTCTCAGCGCCGCTGCTTCCTCGGCCAGCCGGCCGTCGATGATCGCCTGACGCAGACGCACCATCGTGCGCTGGACGTAGGCGAGGTTGTGCACCACCATCATCCGCAGGCCCGTCAGCTCACGGTTCTTGAGCAAGTACCTCAAGTAGCCGCGGGTGTTGCCGGCCTCGCAGGTCGGGCACGGGCAGCCGTCCAGGATCGGCTCGTCGGAGTCCTTGAAGCGCGCAGCGGTCAGGTCGACGCGCCAGCGCTTGTCGGGATCAGGGACGAGCGCGACGCCGTGGCGACCGAGCCGCGTCGGCATCGCGCAGTCGAAGGTGTCGATGCCCAGCTCGGTGCCGCGGATGAGGTCGTCGATGTCGCCGATGCCGAGCAGATGGCGCGGCGGCGCCTCCGGCAGGACCGACGTGGCCATCTCGACCACCTCGTACATCTGCGGCTTGTCGGCGCCGAGCGAGCCGCCGATCGCGATGCCGTCGACGCGCGAGGCGGCGATCGTCTCCGCCGACTCCTTGCGCAAGTCCTCGTAGACGCCGCCCTGGACGATGCCGTAGACGAGCTGGCCGGGTGGGCCGTGGCGCTCGTGCCAGTCCAGGCAGCGCTCCAGCCAACGGTGGGTGCGCTCGGTCGAGCGGGCGGTGTAGTCCTTGGTGACGTTGAACGGCGTGCACTCGTCGAAGACGAGCGCGATGTCAGAGCCCAGCGCGGCCTGGATCTCCATGCTCGTCTCCGGCGCCAGGAACTTCTCGGAGCCGTCGATGTGGCTGCGGAAGCGCACGCCGTCCTCGGTGATGCCGAGCGTCTTGCCGTGGCGCTCGCCACCGTGCGACGCGCGCCCCTTGATCTCGTCGGCGACGGTGCCGTGGCCCATCGAGAAGACCTGGAAGCCGCCCGAGTCGGTGATGATCGGATGGTCCCAACGCATGAACTCGTGGAGGCCGCCGAGGCCCTTGATGCAGCTCGTGGCCGGGCTCCATGAACAAGTGATAGGTGTTGCCCAGCACCATGTCGTAGCCGAGATCGCGGACCTCTTGCGGCGTGAGACCCTTCACGGTGGCCTTGGTCGCCAGCGGCACGAACGCGGGCGTGCGGATCTCGCCGTGGGCGGTGCGCAGGATGCCGGCGCGAGCGAGCGAGCCGGGATCGCGGGCGAGGATCTCGAGCGGGGAGGCCATCGGCGCACCAACCTAGCGGCCGTCGCGTGGCGAGCGATGAGTCGTCACCTCGTCGCTCGACACGTGGTGGACGTCGGCGCGGGCGCTAGCGTGCACCGCCATGGCCGCCGCCGCCCGCATCGACCGCCTCGGCGTGGTGGTGCATCCGCACCGTCCGCTTGATCGTGCGCTAGAGAGCTTGCGCGGCTGGAGCGCGGCGCATGGGGCCGACGTCGTCCAGATCCCTGTCCACGACCAGGAGCGCGTGGTCGCGCCGGCGGGCGATGCCGCGTCGTGCGACCTCGTCGTCGCCGTCGGCGGTGACGGGACGACGCTGGCCGCCCTACACGCTGCCGCACCGCACCGCCTGCCGGTGCTCGGCATCGCGTGCGGCAGCCTCGGCGCGCTGACGGCCACGTCGGCCGATGCGACCGAGGATGCGCTGACGCGGTTCGCCGCCGGCGACTGGCACCGACGGATCCTGCCGGGCGTCGGCGTCTCGGCCGACGGCAGCGAGCCGCACCACGCGATCAACGACCTTGTCGTCGTCCGCAAGGGCGCCAACCAGGTCGTCATCGGCGTCCACGTCGACGGCGAGCTCTACGTGCGCTTTGCCGGCGACGGCGTCGTCCTCTCCACGCCGCTGGGCTCCAGCGCCTACACGATGGCCGCGGGCGGCCCGATGCTCGCGGCCGGCACCGAGGCCATCGTCGTGACGCCGGTTGCCGCCCACGGCGGTTCCACGCCGCCGCTGGTCGTCGGTGCGACGAGCACGGTGACCATCGAGATCGACGGGGGCTTCGGCGGGGCGCGGATCGAGTTCGATGGGCAGATCAAGGATTTCGTGCCGCATGTCCTGACCACGAGCTGGTGTGCGGACTACGCGACGCTGGTGCGCTTCGACGGCGCCGAGTCGGCATTCGCGGGGCTGCGGCGGCGAAGGATCCTGATGGACAGCCCGCGGGTGGTGGCGCGGGAGGAGCGGGAGAGCGCGGAGGCGGCGGCCTCGCCCGGCGCGAGCGCCGTGGCGACCGGCGCAAACGCTGCGGCGCCCAGCGAAGGCCTTGCGGCATCCAGCGCGAGCGCCGCGGCGCCCAGCGCAGGCGTAGTCGATGGCGCGCGACGTGATCCGTCGGCATCGAAGGAGTGAGCGGGGCTTGCGCCTCGGAGCGCTGGCTCGTCGTCCGCCGGCGTCTGTGGGAGCGGGTTCGGATGGCACTTAGACGTTGAAATGCAACGTCGAAGTGCCATCGGTCCTCGGCCGGGGCGATCCGGGTCGGATTGGACGTCGAAAACGACCGGCCGATGATTCACTGCCGAATCGTTGGTCCGGGTCGCCTCGTGGTGAAATATTCACCACCAGACGCCCTGGATCGGCGATTCGGCACCGAACCCTCGATCCGGGTCACCTCGTGCACACATAGTGTGCTCGAAACGCCCCGGACCTAGGCGCACGCCGACGAGGCCCGGCCCCCGGCCCCGGCGCTCACGGACGACGAGCCAGCGCCTCGAGGCTCAAGCCCCGCTCACTCTCCTCGATGCCAACGAACCACGCCACGCACGCCGACCACGTCGCGAGCTGAGCGCCACAAGCCCCCGCGCAACCCGCCCGCGCCTAGCGAATCGACCGCGCCGACAGCGCGATCGCCTTCGCCGCGTTGGCCTTCGTCACGAAGTTCGGCCCTGTCGGAATCACGTCGCCCTGCGCCGGGAACAGGCCATACCGCGCCCGCTCAGCCAGGAACACGATTGGCAGATATCCCTGCAAATAGGCCTGTTGGTCGACCGCGAACGCCAGCCGCCCGGACTGCACCGCCCGCAGCACGTCCGGCCCGAGATCGAACGTCCCGATGGGCAGCCTCTGCCCCGCCAGCCCCTTCACGGCCGCCAGCCCGCTGAGCGAGTTCATGGCCAAGACGCCATCGGCCTTCGTGCTCCGCACCGCCTTCCCGATGACCTGCGGCGCCGTCGGCGACTGATCGTCAACCCGCACAACGCGCGACCGGCCGCCGACCGCGCGCATCGCCCGCGCCAGCCCGCGGCAGCGGGCGTCCAGCCCTTGGTTCGGGATCACCAAGTTCACGCACAACGCCCGGCGCACGCCCTCGCGCGCCAGCCGCTGACCCGCCTTGAAGCCCGCTGGCCCCTCCGGCTGGCCGACGTGCGCGAGCACGCCGAGCTTGGCGTACACGTCGCTGCCCGAGTTGATGGTGACGGTCGGGATCCCGGCCTTGACCGCGCGACGGATCGCCGGGGCCAACCCCGGCTCGGGCAGCGAGACGACGAGGCCGTCGGGCTTGGCCGCGATCGCCTGGTCGATGAGCGCGACCATGTGGTCGAGGCTGTAGACGTCGGGCGCGCGATAGGTGACCACGACATCCATCTGCCGGCCGGCCGCCTCGACGCCGTTGCGCACGATCGCCCAGAACGGACTCGACGCCTGGCCGTGCGTGACGACGAAGAGTCGTACGCCGCGCGTACCACCCGGCGGCTGCGGGACGTCGGTGCTCGCCGTCGACGTGCCGCCGCCATCGGCGACCGTGACGGGGCCCTCGTTGACCGACGTCGTGCTCCCGCACCCGGCGACGAGCAGCGCCGCAACGCCGGCCACAACATCATCACGGTCGCAGCCTCATGCGTCTCCTCGATCACCGCGCCGCCATCCCTCCGCCGCCACCGGGATCCGTCGCCCGCAGCCGCGTGCCGCCCCCGGGCGGGCTGTCGATCGCCAGCCGACCATCCGACCGCGGCGAGCCGGTCCTCCAGGCCGCGCAGCCCGCTGCCCGCGTGACGTCCACCCCACCGACGCCGTCGTCGGCGACCTCGACCAGCACGTCGCCGTCGAACACCGCACGTCGACCTCGACCGCCGACGCCCGCGCGTACTTCACGACGTTGGTCAGCGCCTCGGCGACCACGAAGTAGGCGGCCGCCTCGACCGGCTCGCTCAGCCGCTCGTCGACCCCGACGACCGCCCGCACCTCGACCGGCGCCCGGTCGGCGAGCGCGTCGATCGCCGGCGCGAGCCCTTGCTCGGTGAGGATCGACGGGTGGATCCCGCGCGCCAGCTCGCGCAGCTCGGCCAGCGCGCTCGACAGCCGCTCCGACAGCCCGTCGACCAGCGGCGCGATCTCCGGCTGGTCGGCAACGCGACGGTGTAACAGGCGCAGCTCGAGCGCTAGCGCGACGAGCTGCTGCTGCGCGCCGTCGTGCAGATCACGCTCGATCCGGCGGCGCGCCGCGTCGGTCGCCTCCACGATCCGCAGCCGCGAGACGCGCAGCTCCTCCAGCCGCGCGCGCAGGTCGGCCTTCAGACGCTCGTTGTCGATCGCCAGCGACGATGCCGCAGCAGCCGCCTGGACCAGCTCGCTGGTGGTGTCCAGCGCGGCGTCGTGGACGATCGCGGCGACGGGTCGCCCGTCGCGCTCGACCGTCGTCCAGGTCCGGCCCGAGGCACGCTGCGGGAGATCGACGCGGCGGCCGGTCTCGTCGACGAAGATCTCGCGGTCGGGCAGCCAGTAGGCGATCGCGACCGAGTGGTCGCCGAGCGACTCGGCCAGCAGCTCGCGCACCGGCGCGCCGACGACCGCACGCGGCAGCAGCAGCGCGCGGGCAACCGTGCACGCAACGGTGCGCAGCGCGTCCAGGGTCGCGAGCGCCAGCACCGCCACCGGCAGCGCGAGGGCCACAGCACCAAGCCCGATGCCCGGCCCGAAGACCACGGCCCGAAGTAGTCGGTGCCGCCGAGGTCTGCCAGCGCCTGGATCCCCAGCCGGACCAGCCACACGCAAGAGCACGAGGGGCGCGAGCCGACGACCAGCAGCGCGACGGTCAGCAGCGGCTTGAGCGCGAGCAGGGCCGACGGTGCGCCACAGGCCGCGGTCGCCGAGCACCGCCAGCGAGCGCCGCCACGGACTGCCGGTCGCATGCGTCCGACGGGCGCCGGTCATCGGCGGGATCTGCCCGCCGAGGAAGCGGTTGGCCGCGCGACGGTCCAGCCGCACCAGCCGCCGGCAGCACCCGCGGCAACGACCAGCAGCGGCAGCCCGATCCCGACGACGCTCAGCGCCGCGCCCACGACCAGCAGCAGGACGGCGAGCACGCCGAGCAGCGCGATCGGCACCGAAGCGCCGAGATAGGCCGCGGCCTGACCGGCGCGCGTCACGCGCTCATGGAGGCGCAACGCGGCGGTCACGGTCCACGCTCCACGGTGATCTGCCCGGAGTTGCTCAGCAACTCGGTGCTCATGGTCCACGCTCGACAATCACTTGCCCGGGGTTGCTCAGCAACTCGGTGCTCACGGCCCACGCTCGATCGTCACGGGCCCGGAGTTGCTCAGGGCTTGGATCGAGAACGGCGCGCCCGCGTCGGCCGTCACGCCCCGCACCAGCGGCGTCCCGCCCGCACCCGAGGTCGACGCGTCCACGCGGTAGCGCCCCGGGGGCACAAGCGCATGGACCGTCCCGGTCGTCGTGCGCAGCGCCAACTGCGGCGGCGGGCAGGCGGTGCTGGCGGTGATGTCGCCACCGCCGTCGGCGCGCGCCTGCAGCGCGAAGCCGCAGAAGCCGGAGATGTCGATGTCGCCGCGCCCCGTCCTGACCCGTGCCGAGCCGCGGTAGTCGCGGAAGCGCACCGAGCCCGTCCCGGTCCGGACCGACAGGGGGATGTTGTCGGGAACGACGACGCGGTAGCGCACCGAGCAGCCGTGCAGGATCGTCGTCGGGCAGCGCGACCGCACGCTGAAGACGCCACCGTCGATCGTCCGGTCGGCGGTGGGCCCGTGGCCGAAGCCGAAGCGGTCGACGTGCTGCACCGAGACCGCGGTCGCGCGGCCCCCGCCCTGGACCTCGACGTCGGCATCGCCCAGATCCAGCGAGACGCCGCCGACCGCGCCGCGCACGGAGTAGGAGACCTCGCGCCGCTGGGTGGAGGTGAGGCTCCAGGTCAGCAGGACGGCCGCGGCGACAGCGACGACGAGCGCGCACGCCGCGACAAGGCGTCCCCACGGTGAGAGGTGAGCGGCGCGAGCCGGACCGGGCACGGCACCACTCTAAAGCCCTCCTCCGCGGTCAGCAGCCGCAGTCGTCAGTGCCGGCCGCTCCGGCCGCACCGGGCAGCACGCGATCCCAGACGCCCCCGAGCACGTCGAGCTCCTCCGGCGTCAGATGCTCCAGGAACAGCGACCGCACCCCGGCAAGGTGGGTCACGCGGGCCGCGGCGAGCTTCTCGTGGCCCGCGGGCGTGAGCTTGGCGAACTGGCCGCGCGCGTCGCTGGCGCACGACTCGCGCACGAGCAGGCCGTCGCGCTCGAGGCGGTCGACCAGGCGCGTCAGGCCGCTGCGGCTGAGGATGACCGACGACGCGAGGTCGCACATGCGCATCTTCTCGCCCTCGGCGTCGGCGAGGTACTTGAGCACCTCGTACGACGTCAACGGCAGGCCGTGCTCGCGATCGAGCTGGTTGTCGAGGGCCTTGGACAGCGAGGCGTGGACGCGCAGCAGGCCGCGCCAGGCACGCAGCTCGCGATCATCCAGAGCGCCGGTCGCCGGGGCCTGAGCAGTCGTGGTGGTGGACACGAGAACAGCATGGTTGCACGAACAACCGCTGCGCGCCAGCAATGCAAGGCGTACTGTCGGGCGCATGTCGCTCGAGGGACTGCACCACGTCACGGCGATCACGGCCGACGCGCCGCGCAACGTCGACTTCCACGCTCGCGTCCTCGGACTGCGCCTGGTCAAGAAGACCGTCAACTTCGACCAGCCCGACGTCTACCACCTCTACTACGGCGACGAGTCCGGCACGCCCGGCTCGATCCTGACCTTCTTCGAGTTCCCCGACGCGGCGCCGGGCACCGCCGGCGACGGCATGGTCCACACGATCGTCTGGCGCGTGGCCGGCCCGGACGCCCTGGGCTTCTGGGCCCAGCGCCTCGCCGACGAGGGCACGGCGGTCACTTGGGTGGAGGGCGGCGTGCTGCGCTTCGCCAACCCCGAGGGCCTGACGCACGAGCTCGTCGCCTCCGACGCCGGCGATGCGCCGCTGGCCGCGCGGGCGTTCGACATCCCGCCCGAGCACGCGCTGCTCGGCTTCCACGGCGTGCGTGCCTACGCACGCGTGCCGGAGCGCAGCACGCCCCTGCTGACGGCGCTGGGCTTCGCGCAGCGCCGGCCCGGCGGCGCGTGGGTCGCCCAGGGGGAGGCACGTCACGGCGTCATCCACTACGACCCACCGCCCCCCGCCCACGGCGTCCTCGGCGCCGGAACGGTCCACCACGTCGCATGGTCGGCCGCCGACGACGCGGAGCTGACGGCCCTGAGCGCCACGATCATCGAGGCCCGCGGGCGGCCGACCCCGATCGTCGACCGCCAGTACTTCCACTCCGTCTACTTCCGCGAGCCGTCCGGCGTGCTCTTCGAACTGGCCAGCCGCGACATCGGCTTCGCCGTCGACGAGCCCGCCGCCGAGCTCGGCACCCACCTCAAGCTGCCGCCGCAGTACGAGGATCAGCGCGCGCAGCTCCAGGCCGCGCTGACGCCGATCACCAACCCGCGCGGCGGGTGACGCGCTACACGCGCTCCAGGACCACGACCGGGATCTGCCGGTCGGTCTTGGTCTGGTACTCGTCGTAGGCGGGCCACTCGGCGGTCATGATCTTCCACAGCTCGGGCTTCTCCTCCGGCGAGGCGTCGCGCGCCCGCGCGGTGAACTTGTCCCCCTTGACCTGCACCTCGACCTCGGGGTCGGCCTGGAGGTTGACGTACCAGGCGGGAGGCTCCGGAGCCCCGCCCTTGGAGGCGACGATGAGGTAGTCCCCGTCGTGCTCGGCGTAGATCAGCGGCGCCTTGCGCGGCTCGCCGGACTTGCGCCCCTTCGTGGTGAGGATCAGGGCCTGGGTGCCCTGCCACTCATGGCCTTCCTCCCCATCGGTGGCCTCGTAGCGGTCGATGTGTTCCTGTCCGAAAAGCATGGGCCTACTTCTACCCGACCCGGGCCCGCAGCGCACGCCGCGTCGCGACCCAGGACCGCTCCAGGCGCGCCGCCGCGGCCTGCAGGGCATCACCCGGAGCGTGATCGCGGCCGAGCGTCTCCAGCTCGTCGGCGATGTCGTTGAGCTGCCCCGCCCCGACCGCGAGGCAGCCGCCCTTGAGGCGATGGGCGCCCTGGGCGATCTCGGTGTGATCGGCGCCCTCGGCGGCCAGGACGATGCGCTCGATGATCGACGGCGTCGAGTCGATGAAGGCGTTGACGATCTCGCGGACGACCTCGGGCGAGAAGTCCCCCGCGAGGTCGTCGAAGCGCTCCACGTCGATGGGATCGACGCCACCGTCTTCGTCGGCGGGCTCGGCAGCGCCCGCGCCCGGCAGCCAACGCGCCAGCATCGCGTCGACCTCGTCGGGCCGCAGCGGCTTGGCGACGTAGTCGTCCATCCCCGCGGCCAGGCACTTGTCGCGGTCACCGGCCATCGCGTGGGCGGTCATCGCGACGATCGGCAGCCGCCGCGCGGCGCGCGCCAGCTCGTCGGCGCGGATGCGCTCCGTCGCGGCGTAGCCGTCCAGCTCGGGCATCTGGCAGTCCATGAACACCAAGTCGATCTCGTCGCGCGCGGCGAGCTGCACGGCCTCCAGGCCGGTCGCCGCCGCGATCGTGCGATGGCCGCGCTTGACCAGCAGGCGCTCCATCAGGATCCGATTGACGTCGTGGTCCTCCGCGATGAGGATCAGCGCCCCGTCGCCGTTGATCCCACGTCGGTCATCGCTCATCCCGGCCTCCCGTCCGTCGAGCGGCGCCCGCTGCTGCTGGACAGCGGGCGCGTGGTACATCGCCGAGGCGATGGCGTCATACAGCCGTGACTGGCGTACGGGCTTGGTCAGGAACTCGCTCACGCCCGCGTCCCGCGCGGCAGTGTGGCCGGTGCCCGACGAGGTCAGCATCACCAGCCGCAGCGAGCGCAGCTGCGGCGACGCGGTGATCTTGCGCGCCAGCTCGACCCCGTCCATGCGCGGCATGTTGTAGTCCAACACCGCGACGTCGAACGGCTCACCGCGATCGGCGGCGCGGTGCAGCGCGTCCAGCGCGTCCTGGCCGTCGGCGCAACTCGTCACGCGCATGCCCCAGGAGCCGAGGTAGGCCTCCAGCACGCGGCGGTTGGTGGCGGTGTCGTCGACGGCCAGCACCTTGAGCCCGCGCAGCTCGATCTGGGGCGGCATCGTGGCCGGCTCGGCGATCGCGGGCGGGAACGGGATGACGAACGCGAACCGGCTGCCCTTCCCGACGGTGCTCTGCACCTCGAGGTCACCACCCATGATCTGCGTGAGCTGACGGCTGATCGCGAGCCCGAGCCCCGTCCCACCGAAGCGCCGCGTGGTCGAGGCGTCGGCCTGCTGGAAGGACTCGAACAACCGCGCGAGGTCCTTCTCGGCGATGCCGATGCCGGTGTCGGCGACGACGAATTCGACGGTGACGACATCGCCCTCGACCGAGCGGCAGCAGACATCGACCGACACCTCGCCCTCCGGCGTGAACTTCACCGCGTTGGAGAGCAGGTTGGTCAGGACCTGGGCGACGCGGCCACGATCGCCGCGCACCGCGCGCGGGACGTCGTCGGCGAGGAAGACCGACAGCTCCAGCCCCTTGCCGTGTGCGGTGGCGGCGACGACGTCGGAGGTCGTCTCCACCATCTCGCGCAGGTCGAAGTCGCGCTCCTCGAGCTCGAGGTGGCCGGCCTCGATCTTGGAGATGTCCAAGATGTCGTTGATGACCGTCAGCAGCTGCTCCCCGGAGGCGCGGGCGGTCGTCGCGTACTCGCGTTGCTCGTGGTCGAGCGGCGTGTCCAGCAGCAGCTCCGACATCCCGATGACGCCGTTGAGCGGCGTCCGGATCTCGTGGCTCATGTTGGCCAAGAACGTGGACTTGGTCCGCGACGCCTCCTCGGCACGAGCGCGGGCCACGCCGGCCTCGGCCTCACGGCGGATCCAGCGGACGGTGAAGATCGCCAGCGCGGCGAGGCCGGCGAGCGTCAGCACGAGCCCGGCGATGCCGATCGCCGTGGCGCGGTCGGCGGCGTCCCCGGACTTGGCGGCCTGCCGGTCCGACAGCGCGAGCTCCTCGGTCCGGAACTCGTCGAAGCGCACCCGCAGCGCGTCGAGCTGCTCCTTGCCGTTGCCCAGATGCTCGACCAGATCGCTGCGGGTCAGGTCCAGCGGCAGCCCGGCGGCCATCGGCGCCCAGCCCGTCCGATAGCCCTCGACGCGCTCGCGCAGTTGCGCCAGCCGGACGCGCTGCGCCGGATCCTTGACGAGCTCCGCCAGTTGCGACTCCACGCTGGGGATCTGCCGCTGGGCGTCGCGGTAGGGCGTGAGATAGCGATCGTCGCCGGTCAGCAGCCGGCCGCGGACGCCCGTCTCGAGGTCGACGGTGAGCCGGTTCAGGCGCGAGGTGAGCAGCACGACGCGCTCGGCCCGTCGGGCGAGATCGGCGTTGGACTTCATGGAGGACATGCCGTCCAGCAGGAACGCGAAGACGATGCACACCAGCACCGCGACAGCGGCGAACGCTGCCAGCGTTGGACCGATCAGCCCTCTCCCGTGAGCCCCCTTGCCCATCGGGCCGGAGTCTAGGGCAACGCAGAAAACCTGAGCGTCAGTCGCTGGACAGGAGCGAGCGCCCTGTCATCTCCGCAGGCTGGTCGATCCCGAGAAGGTTGAGGAGGGTTGGTGCGACATCGGCAAGGATGCCACCCTCGCGCAGCGGGCCGACGCCCTCGACGGTGATGATCACCGGCACCGGGTTCAACGAGTGTGCGGTGTCCGGCGAGCCGTCGTCCTCGAGCATCTCGTCGGCGTTGCCGTGATCGGCGGTGATGAAGAGCGCGCCGCCCGTGGCCTGGACGGCGGCGACGACGTCGCCGAGGCAGGCGTCGACCGTCTCGATCGCGGTGACGGCCGCCGGGATGACGCCCGTGTGGCCGACCATGTCGGCGTTGGCGAAGTTGATGATCCCGAAGGTGGGCTCGTCCTCGCGCCAGGCGGCGATGAACTTGTCGGCGGCCTCGCGGGCGCTCATCTCGGGCTTCTTGTCGTAGGTCGGGACGTCGCGCGGAGACGGCGCCAGCTCGCGGCGCTCGCCCGGCTCAGGCGCTTCTTCCCCGCCCCCGAAGAAGTAGGTCACGTGGGGGTACTTCTCGGTCTCGGCGACGTGCAGCTGCTTGGCGCCGGTTGCCGCGATCACGCGCGTCATCGTCGTCGCCGGGCGTGCCGGCGGGAAGGCGACCGGCCATGGCCAGCCCTCCTCGTACTCGGTCAGCGTCGTGTAGCGGGCGACCTTCGGGCCGAGCGCCTCGGTCAGCTGGCGCATGCGGTCGGGCCGGAAGTTGAAGGCGATGACCGAGTCCTGCGGACGGATGCGCGCCTCGTCGCCGACCGTGGTTGCGGCGACGAACTCGTCGCCGCGCTCGTCGCGCGCGTAGCTGTCGGTGACGGCCTGCACCGCGCTGTGGGTGTGGTGCTCGGAGACGCCGTCGAGCAGCAGGTCGAGCGCGGCCTTCGTGCGCTCCTCGCGCTTGTCGCGGTCCATCGCGTAGTAGCGACCGACGACCGAGCCGATGCGGGCGTTGCCGGCCTTGGCGGCCCACGCCTCGACCTGCTCCAGGAACTTCGCGCCGCCGCGCGGCGAGGTGTCGCGGCCGTCGGTGAAGGCGTGGATGACGACGTCCGGCACGCCCTTGGCGCCCGCCAGCGCGATCAGCGCCTCCAGGTGCTTCCACCCGGAGTGGATGCCGCCGTCGGAGACCAGGCCGATGAGGTGCACGCGCTCGAAGCCGTCCAGCGCGTCGGCCAGGACCGCGTTGTCGGCCAGGGTGCCGTCGGCGACCGCCTCGTCGATGCGCGTCAGGTCCTGCTTGATCACCGCGCCCGCGCCGAGGTTGAGGTGCCCGACCTCGCTGTTGCCCATCTGCCCCTCGGGCAGGCCGACCGCCAGGCCGCCGGCGGTGAGCTGCGTGTGCGGGTAGCGCGCCCAGAGGTCGTCGAAGACCGGGGTGCTCGCCAGCGACACCGCGTTGCCCGGCCCCGGCGGCGCGAGCCCCCAGCCGTCGAGGACGACGAGGACCGCGCGAGGAACGGGCAGAACGCTCATGCCACCCAAACCGCGGGAACGAGCCGCCATGCGAGTTCCCGCCCGGCATGCGAGCCCTCTGGGCGAGTCATGCCGCAGCCTCGATGATCGCCACGATCTGGTCGACGTCGAGCGATGCGCCGCCGATCAGGCCGCCGTCGCAGTCGGGCAGCGCCAGCAGCTCCGCGGCGTTGTCGGGCTTCATCGAGCCGCCGTAGAGGATGCGCGTGCGCTCGGCCTCTTCCTTGGAGCGGTCGGCGACCAGCGCGCGGACGAAGGCCAGCGCATCCTGGGCCTGCTCGGGCGTGGCGACCTGGCCGGTGCCGATCGCCCAGATCGGCTCATAGGCGATGACGATGTCGCCGAGGCGCTCGGTCGGCACCTTCTCCAGATCCTCCTGGACCTGGTGGCGCAGCCGGCGCTCGGTGTCGCCGTTCTCGCGCTCCTCCTCGGTCTCGCCGACGCAGAGGATGACCTCAAGGCCCGCGTCCAGCGCCGCCGGCACCTTGAGCTGCAGCGCCTTGTCGGTCTCACCGAAGTACGTGCGCCGCTCGGAGTGGCCGAGCAGCACGCCGTGGATGTCGAGCTCGGTGAGCATCGGCGCGGAGATCTCGCCCGTGAAGGCACCCTCGGGCGCGTAGTGCATGTTCTGCGCGAAGACCTTCAGCGCCGAGCCACGGGTCGAGTCGACGACGGCCTGCAGCGCGGTGAACGGCACGCAGACGCCGTGCTCGACCGACTCGAGGGTCGCGATCCGCGGCAAGACGGAGGCGACGCGCTCCTCGGCCTCCTCGATCGTCCCGTGCATCTTCCAGTTGCCCGCGATCAGCGGCGTTCTGCTCATGCCAACACCTCCACGCCCGGAAGCGTCTTTCCCTCGATCAGCTCGAGCGATGCGCCACCTCCGGTTGAGAGGTGCGTCACCTGATCCTCGAGCCCGAACTGCCGCAAGGCCGCGGCGCTGTCGCCGCCGCCGACCACCGTCGTACCCGCCGCGGCCGCGACGGCCTCGGCGACCGCACGCGTGCCGGCCGCGAACGGCGCCAGCTCGAACGCGCCCATCGGGCCGTTCCAGAAGACCGTCCCGGCTCCCGCGATGATCTCGCCGTAGGCGGCCGCGGTGCGCGGGCCGACGTCGAGGCCCATCAGGCCCTCGGGAACATCAACACCATCAACAGCGGTGACCGGCGTGTCGGCGTCGAACGCCTCGCCGCAGACGAGGTCGACCGGCAGCCGCACCTTGTCGCCACCCTCGGCCAGCACGCGCTCGGCCGGGGCAATGCCCTCTTCTTCACAGAGTGAGGCACCCACGGAGTGGCCTTGGGCCTTGAAGAACGGGAAGCACATCGCGCCGCCGATCAGCACCGTGTCGGCCACTTCCAGGAAGGCCTCCAGGACACCGAGCTTGTCGGTGACCTTGGCGCCACCGACGATCGCCACGAGCGGGCGCGGCGGGTCGGCCAGGATGCCCTGCAGCGTCTCGACCTCACGCTGGAGCAGCAGGCCCGCCGCGGACGGCAGCAGCTTGGCGATCGCGTGCGTCGAGGCGTGCGCGCGGTGCGCGGCGCCGAAGGCGTCGTTGACGTAGGCGTCGGCCAGCGCGGCGTAGCGCGCGGCCAGCTCCGCGTCGTCCTTGGTCTCCCCCGCCTCGAAGCGGACGTTCTCGAGCATCACCACGTCGCCGTCGGGGACGGTGTCGAGGTCGCCCGCAAGCGTGACGTCCTCGCCGAGCAGCTCGGTCAGCCGCGCCGCGACGGGCGCGAGGCTGAAGTCCAGGTCGCGCCCCTTCGGCCGCCCGAGGTGGGCGGCCAGCAGGAGCCGCGCGCCACGGCGGCGCAGCTCGTGCAGGGTCGGCAGCGCGGCACGGATGCGCGCGTCGTCCCCGATGACCCCGTCCTTGATCGGGACATTGAAGTCGACGCGGACGAAGACGCGCTTGCCCTCGATCTCGCCGAGGTCGTCGAGGGTTCTCAAAGGACCTTCTGCGTGAGGTCGACGAGCCGGTTGGAGTAGCCCCACTCGTTGTCGTACCAGGACACGACCTTGACCAGCGTGCCCTCCATCACCGCGGTCAGCCCGCCGTCGACGATCGACGAGTACGGGTTGGTGACGATGTCGGTGGAGACGATCGGGTCGGTCGTGTACTGCAGGATCCCGGTGAGGTCGCCGGTGTCGGCCTTGCCTGCGAACAGCTCGTTGATCTCGTCGACCGACGTCTCACGGTCGGCCACGAAGGTGAGGTCGACCATCGAGCCCGTCGGGATCGGCGCGCGCACGGCGAAGCCGTGGAGCTTGCCGTTGAGCTCGGGCAGCACGAGGCCGACGGCCTTGGCGGCGCCGGTCGAGGTCGGCACGAGGTTGACGGCGGCGGCGCGGGCACGGCGCAGGTCGGAGTGCGGCGCGTCCTGCAGATTCTGGTCAGCCGTATAGGCGTGAATCGTCGTCATCAGGCCGTGCTGGATGCCGATCGCGTCGTTGACGACCTTGGCGAACGGCGCCAGGCAGTTGGTCGTGCACGACGCGTTGGAGATGACGTGGTGGGCGTCCTTGTCGTACTTGTCGAAGTTGACGCCCAGCACCACCGTGATGTCCTCGCCGCTGGCCGGCGCGGAGATGATGACCTTCTTGGCGCCCGCGTCGAGGTGCTTGGCAGCAGCCTCGCGCTTGGTGAAGAAGCCGGTGGACTCAACAACGACGTCGACGCCGAGATCGCCCCACGGCAGGTTGGCCGGATCGCGCTCGGCCAGGACCTTGAGCAGCTTGCCGTCGACCAGGATGCCCTCGTCGGTGACCTCGATCGTCCCGGGGTACGGGCCGAGGATCGAGTCGTACTTCAACAGGTGCGCAAGCGTCTTGGAGTCGGTGAGGTCGTTGACGGCGACCCACTCGATGTCGGCGCCCTGGGAATGGGCAGCGCGAAAGAGGTTGCGGCCGATGCGGCCGAAGCCGTTGATGCCGACGCGTACGGGCATGTGGGGGTGTCAGTCCTTCCTGAGGAGAGGCGATCTAAGGAGACATCGGACCCTATCGAGCCGGTTATGTTCAGTGCCCGCCCGCGACGACCTCGACGCGCAGGCCGTCGGGGTCCAGCAGGTAGGCCGCGTAGTAGCGCGGGCCGTACTGCGGACGGGGTCCGGGAGGACCATCGTCGCGTCCACCGGCCTCCAGCGCGGCGGCGTAGGCGGCGTCGACCGCCACTCGGCCGCTGGCCTGGATGGCGCAATGGCCGTAGCCCGGCGCCGGCGGCCGACCGCGCGAGACGATCCAGAAGCGCGGCTCGTGGCTGCCGTAGGCGATCGCCGCCTCGAACTCGTGGATGCGGCGGATGCCGAGGCGGGAGAAGAGCGCGTCGTAGAAGCGCGCGGAGCGGGCGAGGTCGGTGACCTCGAAGCCAACATGGTCGATCACGTGGGTCCTTTAGGGCTTGCGACCGATGTCGCGGTGCTCGATCTCGACCACCACGTCGTCGCGCGCGCTGAAGCGCTTGCCGAGATGCTCGGTGATCGCGACGGAGCGGTGACGGCCACCGGTGCAGCCGATGGCGACGCTGAGGTGCGCCTTGCCCTCCTCCTCGTACTGGGGCACGAGGAAGTCCAGCAGCGGTTCGAGCAAGGTGTAGAACTCGGCGAGCTTGCCCTCGCGCGCGACGTACTCGACGACCTCCTCCTCCAGCCCGGTCATGGGACGCAGCTCGGGCACGTAGTGCGGGTTGGGCAGGAAGCGCACGTCGAAGACGAGGTCGGCGTCGCGCGGCGGGCCGTGCTTGAAGCCGAAGCTCTGGATCGTCAGCGCGAGGCGCCCGCGCCGGTGGCGTGGCAGCAGCTCGTCGGCGATCCGGCGGCGCAGATGCGAGGCCTTGAGCCCCGAAGAGTCGATGACGAAGTCCGAGCGGTCCCGGATCGGCCCGAGCATCGCGCGCTCGGCAGCGATCCCGGAGGCGATGGAGGACTCCGGCGCCAGCGGGTGCCGGCGGCGCGTCTCCTTGTACCGGTCCATCAGCGTGAGGTCGTCGGCGTCGAGGAAGAGCACGCGCGCGGGAAGCTCACGCGTGTGCAGCTCGTCGAGGACGCCCTGCAGCGGCTCGAAGAACTCGCCACCGCGAACGTCGGAGACGATCGCCGCACGCTCGACCTTGGAGCCCTCGTGGGTGAAGAGCTCGACGAGCGACCGGATCATCTCGGGCGGCAGGTTGTCCACGCAGAAGTAGCCGGCGTCCTCGAAGACGGCCATGGCGGTGGACTTGCCCGCGCCGGAGAAGCCCGAGATGACCACGAGATCCTGGAGGTGCGACTCCGTGGTCGCTGGTGCCGGCGTGGTGCTGACGGCCATGGCGCACATGATGACGCGCGCGCCGGACCGTCCAGGTTAGGGTCCGTGCCAAGTGACCCATCGCCTTGCCCCAGGGGTGCGTGAAGCGCCTCGCCGGTTCGTGCCGCGCTTTCACTGGGAGCTGCTGGTCTGCGGGATCGCGGGCCACGAGCTGGTAGGGCTCGACGCGCGCGAGCTGCGGCCGTCGGACGCGATCGTCGCGCGCGAGGTCGACAGTGCCCGCTGGCATCGCTGCCTGCGCTGCGACTCGTGGCTGGTGCTGCCAACGCCCGATGCCTCGGCCGTGACGCGCGACGTGCCGCCGGAGCGCGACGAGATCGTCCTGCCGCTGCGGGGCAAGCCGCTGCGCGACAAGATCATCCTGCGGCTGATCGCGATCAACCGCGCGCTGCACTTCGTGGGGCTGGCGCTGCTGGGGATCGCGATCCTGCTCTTCAGCGCCAACCGCGCCGACCTGCGCGACGTCGTCCTGCGCGTGATCGCCGACGTGACGGGCGAGTCGGCGGGCAACGGCGCGGCGCGCAGCGGCCACGGGTTGACGCACCGCATCGACGAGCTCTTCTCGCTGCGCTCGGCCAAGCTGCATCTCTTCGCGGCGATCGCGCTCACCTACGCGATGATCGAGGGCATCGAGGCCGTCGGCCTCTGGTACGGCAAGCGCTGGGCCGAGTACCTCACCTTGATCGTCACCTCCTCGCTACTGCCCGTCGAGGTCTACGAGCTCACGCAGCACGCGACGCCGTTCAAGATCCTGGCCTTGATCGTCAACGTCGCGGTCGTGGCGTACCTGTTGTACGCCAAGCGCTTGTTCGGCATTCGTGGTGGCGCGGCGGCCGACGAGGCGCTGGCGGCGCGCGACGTGGGCTGGCCGGCGCTCGAGGCGGGCGTCCCGGATCCCGTGCCCGCGCGCGGCTGACCTTCGTCAGCCCTGCGCCAGTGTCCGGATCGTCTTGCGGGCGCCGGCCACACGACCTCCCGCTTCGAGCTCGATCAGCGCGGCCTCCATGGTCATCGCGACGAGCAGGCGGGCGGCGACCTTGGGCGGGGCCAGGCCCATCGCCTTGACGCTCGGCTGCGCCAGCACGGCGAACTGCTCCTGGCGCTCGTCCATCGTCGTCGTGAGGTTGCCCTGGGCGCGGGTCTCGAAGACGAGTGCCTTGACCGCGCGGTTGGCGAGACAGACGTCGAGGTAGGCGTCGATGGCGGTGAGCAGGAGCTCGCGGCCGGGCGCCAGGCCGTCGACCGCTTGGGCGACCGCCTCTGTCACGCGCGCGTAGAAGCGCTGGTGCAGGGCGTCGATGAAGAGGTCGCGATCCGCGAAGTAGACGTAGAAGGTGCCCTTCGCCACGCCGGCCCGCGCGACGACGGCGGCAACGGACAGGCCCGCGAGCCCCGCGGTGTCGGCGATCTGCTCACCGGCGTCCAGCAGCGCCTCGCGCGTGCGGCGACCTTTGGGGGTGACCGGCTCGCTGTCGGGCGGTTGCGCCATCGACGACGCAGGGTACATGACCTTCCGGTCAGCTAAATATGACTACACGGTCATAAATTTATGACCGTACGATCATAACTATCGGTAGCGTTCTCGCTCTCATGACCTCCACCCCACAGCTCTGGCGCTCCGACCTCCTCGGCACGGCGCACACCGTCGAGCTCCCGCACGGGCGCGTCGAGTGCTTCGAGCGCGGCAGCGGCCCGGCGATCGTCTTCGCCCACGGCTGGCTGGCCAACGCGAACCTCTGGCGCATGGTGGTCGACAAGCTCGCAGGCGACTTCCGCTGCGTGACGCTCGACCTTCCGCTCGGCGCCCACCGCGTGCCGATGGCGCCGGACGCCGACCTCAGCCCGACCGGCTGTGGCGAGCTGATCGCCGGCGTGCTCGACGCGCTGGACCTGGACGACGTGACGCTCGTGGGCAACGACTCCGGCGGCGCCTACTCGCAGATCGCGACGGCCGCGCATCCGGACCGCGTCGCGCGGCTGGTGCTCAACTCGTGCGAGACGCCGTATGACGCCTTCCCACCGCCGCCGTTCGACGGGTTGCCGACCGTCGCCCAGGACAGCGCCGCGCTCGGGCAGTTGTTCGAGGCGCTGCGCGACCGCGCCGTGCGTGCGGCGCCCGTCGCGTTCGGGCTGTTGATCAAGCACCCGATCGACGACCTCGTCTCCGACTCCTACGCCCTGCCCTGCCTCGCCAACCCCGGCGTGCTGCACGACACGGCGAAGGTGATGTCCTCAGCGCAGTCCGCGCCGGTGCATGCTGCGGGCGCGCAGCTGATCGAGACCTTCGACCGCCCCGTCCTCTTCGCTTGGGGCCCTGAGGACCAGGTCTTCCCCATCGCCAACGCGCGGCGCTACGCCGCGGCGCTCGCCGACGCGGAGGTCGTGGAGATCCCCGACGCCTACTCCTTCACGCCCGAGGACCAGCCCGGTGCGCTCGCCGATGCGATCAGGCGTTGCCTTCTGCCGGTGTCGGCGTCGGCGCCGCTCCCTCGCTGATGCCGTAGCGCCGATGCAGGATCCTCAGCGGCTTGGGCGCCCACCAGTTGCGCTCACCGAGCAGGCGCATCAGCGACGGCACCAGCAGCGCGCGGACGATCGTCGCGTCGATCAGCACCGCCACCGTCATGCCGACGGCGATCTCCTTCATGAAGAAGATCGGGCTGACGGCGAACGCGGCGAAGACGACGGCGATCATGACCGCCGCGGCGCTGATGATCCGCCCGGTGCGGGCGATGCCGGTGGCGACCGCCTCCTCGTTGGAGAGCCCGAGGTCGTGCTGCTCCTTGATCCGGGCGATGACGAGCACCGCGTAGTCGGTCGCCAGCGCGAAGGTCACGGCGAACAGGAAGACGAGGCTCGAGACCTCGATCGCCGCGGGACCTTCGTAGCTCAGCGGTCCGGTGAGCCAGCCGTGCTGGAAGGCCAGGACGAGCGCGCCGAGCGTGGCGGCGAGCGTCAGCGCGTTCATGAGCAGCGTCTTGAGCGGGATCACGATCGAGCCGGTGAGCAAGAACATCAACACGAAGATGATGAGGCTGATCGCCACGACGACCACGGGGGCGTTGTGGAGCAGGCTCTGCTTCTGGTCGACGAAGCGCGCCGTGGTGCCCGAGACCAGGATCTCGGCGCCAGGTGGTGGCCTGAGCGCACGGATGGCCTTGACGGCGTCCTGGGCCGAGCCGTCGAGGGCCGGGGCGTTCAGGGCGAGGTTCATGTAGGCGACGTTGGTGCCGGGGTGGGCGATCGCCGTGCCACGCACGACGCCGGGCACCGCCAGGGCCTCGCGCCGGAGCCCGTCGAGCGCGGCCGGCGTGGCGGCGCCGTGGACGGCGACCGTGACCGCCTCGGTGATGTCGCGCGGATAGTGGGCCGGGACGTACTTCGTCGCCTCGTAGGACGGGAGCCCGGCCGCGACCGCCTGCCCGCTGGGCCCGGTCAGCACGGTCTGCGTCAGCGGCCCGGCGAGGGCGAGCAGCAGGCCCATCGTCGCCAGCGCGACGAGGACCGGCCGACGCATGACCGCGCGTGCGAGACGCATCCAGCCGTCGGACTCGTCCGAGACGGACTTCGCCGGACGCCGGATCGAGAGCGCGTTGATGCGCGGCCCCAGCACCGACAGCAGCGCGGGCACGACGAAGAGCGCGCTGACCGCCGAGAGGATGCCGACCGCGGCGCCCGCCGCGCCGACGGAGTACAGGAAGCGCTGCGGCATCAGCATCAGCGTCGCCATCGCGCCTGCGACCGTCACGCCCGAGAAGAGCGCCGTGCGTCCGGCGGTGAGCACCGTAGTGCGATGGGCCTCTTCGGGCGATCGTCCGTCGGCGATCTCCTCGCGGTAACGCGAGACCATGAGGAGTCCGTAGTCGACGGCGAGCCCGAGGCTGAGCGCGGTCGCGATGTTCAACGCGAAGAGCGACGTCCCGACGAACAGCGACATCAGCCGCAGGACGAACAGCGTGCCGACGATCGACAGCACGCCGAGCAGCAGCGGCACCGCCGCGGCGATGACCCCGCGGAAGACGAGGAGCAACAGCAAGGCCAACGCGGGGAACGCGATCAGCTCGGCCTTGTTGAGGTCCTTGCGCGTCTGGTCGTTGACGTCCTTGAACCCCGGCGCGTAGCCGGTCATCGACACGTCGAGCAGCTTGGAGTGCACGCGCCGGCGGGCGTCTTGGGCGGCGATGCCGCCCTTGTTCTCGATGTCGACGACCGAGAGGCCGGCCGACAGGATCATCGAGCGGCCGTCGGCCGCGACGAGGCCCTGTCCCTCACGCGGCTGTGCGATGGGGTTGATCACGCGGCCGACGTAGCGGGTCTGTGCGAGCTGCCGCGTCAGGCGTGCGGCCTCGGCGCGGACCGCCGGGCTCTTGGTGTCCAGCCGGCCGCCGTCCTTTGCCCGTAGGAGCACGACGATGCCCGGGTTGGGGTCGCTGCCCAGCGCTTTGCGCACCACCTCGGTGGCGCGCTCGCTCTCGGAGGCCGGGTCCGTGAAGCCCGCGGCCTGGAGGTGATGCTCGACGTCGTGACCCACGGCGACGGCGACGACCGCGAGGGCCGCCACGACGGCGAGCACGAGACGGGGACGCCGCCACGTCAGGGCGGCGACGCGTTCCAGCAGCGACGCATTGCGCTCGGCTGGTGGCACAGATGCGGACAGCGGACTCGGCACGACAACCCCTCCCTTGGACTGCGACCCGGCTATCTACGCAGGTCATACACAACCGCGGGTGTGCGTTGCGTCACACTACTCACTCGCGCGCGCCCACAGTGAGTGAGCCATCGCACACATCCTCGGCTCTCAGCCGGACAGAGTCGCTCACCCGACTGCCGTTCTTGCTCAGGAGGCCAACGTGCAGACTCTCATGCTTCGCCTTGATGGCTTGGTCAGCCGTCGCCGCCGTTTGGTCCTCGCTGCGTGGACGCTCGTCGTGCTCGCCGCCGTCCCGTTCGCCATGCGCCAGGCCGACCACCTCAGCGGTGGTGGCTTCGATGTGCCCGGCTCGCAGTCGGTGGCCGTCCAGCGCTCGGTCGAACGGGACTTCGACACCGGGCAGGGCACCACGCTGGCCGCGGTGCTCGTCCCGCGCAAGGACGCCACGCCGGCACAGCTCCGAGACGCGATCACCAAGGTCGGCGCCGCGGCAGGTCCGGCGGCCACGGTCGACCTTCCCGCCGCGTCGCGGGCGAAGGCGCTGGCCACCGTCGACCGCGACGGCGTCCGCCCGCTGATCGTGGCGCTCCACACGCCGGTCTCCGACAGCGACGCGATCGATGTCGCCGTCGACCTGCGCGAGAGGCTCGGGATCAAGGACGCCGACCCCGGCGCACCGGTCGTGACGCACCTCATCGGTCAGGGCGCGCTGTGGGCGGGCATGCAGGATCTCAGCAAGGAGGACCTGGCCTCGGCCGAGGGGATCGGGTTCCCCATCGTCTTGCTGATCCTGCTGGCGATCTTCGGCTCGGCGGCAGCGGCGCTGCTGCCGGTGACGCTCGGGGTGGTCGCGGTAACCGTCACGGGTGCGCTGATCTACGGGCTCTCGCTCGTGACCGGCATGAGCGTGTTCGTCACCAACATGGCGTCGATGATCGGCATCGGCGTGGCGGTCGACTACTCGCTCTTCGTTCTCGCGCGCTATCGGGAGGAGATCGCCGCCGGCCAGGACCCCGACGCGGCACGGGCGACCGCCCTGGCCACCTCCGGCGTTGCCGTGGCGTTCTCGGGCCTGACGGTGATCGTCTCCCTCGGAGGGCTGTTCATCGTCGACACGATGTCGGTGCGCTCGATGGCGCTCGGCGCGATCCTGGTCGTCGCGGTGTCGGTGATCGCGGCGACAACGCTCCTGCCGGCGCTGATCTCGCTGGCCGGTCGCCGTGCCTACGAGCCCGGGTGGACGGCCGGGATCACCTCACGCATCGTCGGCGCTGTCGGTGGGCTGCGCCGCCGTGATCGCGATGTCCCGCGAGCGTCGTTCTGGGAGCGCTGGACGAGCGCGGTCATGCGGCGCCCGATCCTCGCGGCGGGCGGCACGGCCGCGATCCTGCTGGCACTTGCCGCCCCCGCGCTGCAGATGGAGATGCGCAACGGCGCGCTCGATCAGTTCCCCAAGGACCATGAGACGCGGGTCGGCGCCGACGCTGCGGCACGGATCTCCGGGCCGGGTGCGGCCAGCCCGCTCGACATCGTCGCAGCGCGTGCCGCCGCGCCGCGCGTGCAGGCCGTGCTGAAGGCCGACCGCGAGATCACCGGCGTGTCCGCGCCGATCGTCTCGCGCGATGGCAGCAAGGTGCTCGTCCGGGCGATCGCCCGCCACGACGGCGAGTCCGCCGAGGTCATCTCCCTCGTGCACCGGCTGCGCGACACGCTCCCCGCGGGGACCGACGTCGGTGGCGCACCGGGCTTCACCGTCGACTTCGTCGACCGCATCTCGAGCTCCATGGGCCTGATCGCGCTCTTCGTCCTGGCGTTGTCCTACATCGTGCTCCTGCTCCTGCTGCGCTCGGTCGTGCTGCCGCTGAAGGCGGTGGTGATGAACCTGCTGTCGGTCGGCGCCGCCTACGGCGTGCTCGTCGGCGTCTTCCAGCTGGGCTGGGTCGACGGGCTCTTCGGCTTTCAGTCGACCGGATACATCGACGCGCTGACGCCGCCGCTGGTGCTGGCGATCGTCTTCGGGTTGTCCATGGACTACGAGGTCTTCCTGCTCAGCCGCATCCGCGAGCGCTGGGCCGCCACCGGCGACCCACGCGGCTCGGTCGCCGAGGGCCTCCAGGCCAGCGCCCGCACGATCACCAGCGCCGCGCTCATCATGGCCTCGGTCTTCGCCGTCTTCGTCGGCACCGGCGTGCCCTCGATCCAGCAACTCGGCCTCGGCTGCGCCGTCGCCATCATCATCGACGCCACGATCGTCCGCCTCATCCTCGTCCCCGCGACCATGGAGCTCCTCGGTCGCTGGAACTGGTGGCTGCCACGCCCGCTCGAGCGGGTGCTGCCGGATGTGGCGATCGAGACGGCACCAGTGCCCGCGGCGAGCTGAGGCGCGAGGACGGCTGGGCCGTCACAACGACGGCCCCAGCACCAATAAGCCCGCAACTACATGAACATCTTCAACGTGCCAAAAGTGTCACGCAAAGTAGCGCTCCAAAACACCGGCGCAGTCATACCGGTCCCTAGGTAGTGCTCCGTCAGACCTGACGGAGCAGCAGCCGACAGCAGCAGCTCGTTGCTGGCGGAGTTCCACGAACCATTCGCCACAGTCCCAGTAAAGCGGACCTGGTTCCCAAGGATCGCACAAGCCGTTGGATTGCCCGGAGTGTTCTCAAACGCCACGGTGAAGTCAACCCCATGGATCTGGACGTTGGTAGTCGCGGTCGCAGTCACAGTCCACGGGAAGGTCCCTACCGGAGTCGTAGTGCAGTTGGTGCCCGGGCCCGTCCCCATGCACGGCTGCTGGAACCCGCCACTAGTGATCTCAATCGTGTTCGCGCTGACTACATCAGCGTCAAAGCTCGCACCCACGCAAAGCCACCCGACGGTTGGAGTGGGCCCGCTCGAAACGCTGAACGCGAAATTGGGCGAGAACAGGTGATGAGTCGTACCGACCACCGACCAGCTCGCCGCCGAAGCCAACGACGGCACGAACGCACACACCGCCACCATCACAGCGAAGAGCAGCAAGCCCTTCTGAGACAGGTTCTTCATCAGAATCACTCCTTGTGAGTCCCGGCAGCAGGCCGGGATGAATGGTCCGACCCTCAGGCGCCCGGCCTTACGTGAGCGATGCGCCTCGCGGCCGCTCAAGACCATCTGCGAACGCCCGGATCGCAAGCGTCAGCAGACGCACACAACCTGCCCATCGTGCTCGGGGCCTGACCTCCCTTCCATCGGGGACAGGGCTGGGCCGCCAGCACCGATCGATCCTTCGTCGACTCGAAGGCCAACCCTCTCATTCAGCGGCGCCGGAGCCGTCACAGCGACGACCCCGGCACGCAAACCTGCAACAACAACTACCTGAACTACATGGACATCCGCAACGTGCCAGAAGTGGCACGGAAAGTGGCGGTCCAAAACACCGGCAAATTCGTGCCACCGAAGCCCAGGAAGTGCGCCGCCAGACCAGACAGACCCGACAGAGTCAGCTCATTGCTGGCGGGATTCCACGAGCCACCCGCCACAGTTCCAGTCAGCAGAAGCGTGGAATGACCGAACCCACAGACGGTCGGGTTGCCCGGAGTGTTCTCAAAAGTCATGGTCACGTTAACCCCGTGGATCTGGACATTGGTAGTCGAGGTCGCAGTGGCAGTCCATGGGAAGGTCCCCACTGGAGTCGTAGTGCAGTTGATGGGATTGCCCGTCCCCATGCACGGCTGCTGGAACCCCGCGCTAGTGATCTCGATCGTGTTCGCACTGACAACATCAGCATCCATACTCACACTCCGACAGGACCAGCCGAAGACTCCGAAGGGCCCACTCGTGACGAAGGACGCGAGATTGGGCGAGAACAGGTGATGAGTCGAACCGATCGGCGACCAGTTCGCCGCCGACGCCAACGACGGCACAAACGCGCACACCGCCAGCATCACACCGAAGAGCAACAAGCCCCTCCGAGAAAAACTCTTCATCAGAATCACTCCTTGTGAAACCCGACAGCCAAGCCGGGATGAATGGTCTGGCCCTCAGGCGCCCGGCCTTACGTGAGCGATGCGCCTCGGGACCGTTCAAGACAGTCTGCAAGCGCCGGGATCACAGGCGTCAGCAGACGCACACAACCTGCCCATCATGCTCGGACCGCACTCCCTTCCATCGGGAAATAGAGCTGGCCGCTGGCACCGATCGATCCTGCGTCGGCTTCGAAGGCCAACCGTCTCATTCACCGAGGCCGGGGCCGTCACAGCGACGACCCCGGCACAAAGCCTCCAACAACAAACCGACAGCTACATGAACATCCGCAACGTCCCAGAAGTGTCACGAAGAGTCCCTTGCGCAAACGCCGGCGCATTCAAGCCGCCGGTCCCCAGGAAGTGAGCCGTCAGGTTCGTCGAGCCAAACAGAGTCAACTCGTTGCTGGTGGGGTTCCACGAGCCTCCCGTCAGAGTTCCAGTCAAGGTGATCTGGGACCCAAAGATCGGACAGGCGGTCGGGTTGCCTGGAGTATTCTCGAACAACACGGTGATATTAACCCCATGGATCTGGACATCAGCAGTAGAGGTCGCAGTCGCAGTCCACGGGAAGGTCCCCACCGGAGTCGCGGTGCAGTTCACGGCATTGAACGTGCCCATGCAGCCTTGGAAGCCGCCCCTAGTGACCTCAATCGTGTTCGCGTTGACCACATCAACGTCGAAGCTCGAACCCGCACAAGCCCAGCCAGCACCCCCGACGGGCCCACTCGTCACATTGAAGCCGAGATTGGGCGAGAACAGGTGATGAGTCGTATTGATCGGCGACCAGCTCGCCGCCGAAGCCAACGACGGCACCACAAACACACACACCGCCAACACCACACCGAAGAGCAACACGCCCCTCTGAGACAGGTTCTTCATCAGAATCACTCCTTGTGAAACCCGACAATCAAGCCGGGATGAATGGTCTGGCCCTCAGGCGCCCGGCCTTACGTGAGCGATGCGCCTCGGGACCATTGAACATGGGTCTGCCGAACGCCGGGATCGCAGCCACCAGCAGACGTACACGACCTGCTCCAGATGCCTAAAGAGCCTCACACCACACGCCACAATCGCTGCCATCTCGGCCACTCAACGCCGGGGCCGTCGCAACACAACGACCCCGGCACACACCACCTACAACAACAAACCCGACAACTACATGAACATCCGCAACGTCCCCGAAGTGGCACGAACAGTGCCACTCACAAACGCCGGCGTGTTCAAGCCCGTCCCCAGGAAGTGCACCGACAGACCAGACAGACCCGACAGGAACAGCTCGTTGCTGGCGGGATTCCACGAGCCACCCGTCAGAGTCCCAGTCACCAGGGACGTGGCATGACCCAGCCCACAGGCCGTCGGATTGCCCGGAGTGTTCTCAAAAGTCACAGTCACGCTGACATTGTGGATCTGGACATTCGTAGTCGAGGTCGCAGTCACAGTCCACGGAAAGTGCGCCGTCGGAGTCACAGTGCAGTTCACAGCCGGGCCCGTCCCCATGCACGGCGGCTGGAACCCACCGCTAGTGACCTCGATCGCGTTCGCGCTGACCACATCAACATCCAAGCTCAAACCCGGACAAGACGAACCGACGCCCGGCGCGGGCCCGGCCGTCACGCTGAACGCGAGATTGGGCGAGTACAGGTGATGAGTCGAGCCGATCGGCGACCAGCTCGCCGCCGAGGCCATCGACGGCACCACAAACGCACACACCGCCAACATCACACCGAAGAGCAACAAGCCCCTCTGAGAAAAACGCTTCATCAAAAAACTCCTTGTGAACCCCGACCACCAAGGCCAGGATGAATGGACCGGCCCCTCGGGCGCCCGGCCTTACGTGAGCGACGCGCCTCGGGACCATTGAAAATGGGTCTGCCGAACGCCGGGATCGCAGCCACCAGCAGACGTACGCGACCTGCTCTACGCGCTCAGGGCCTCACTCCTTCCCTTCGGGACAGGCGTGGACCGGCAACGCCGATCGACCCCCTATCGGCCTCGCAGGCCCAACGTCCCACTCACTCAAAGTAGAACCCAGCCACCCCGCCCTGTCAACCAGTCAAAAGTCAGCTGGACCTATCTGAAATACGTGCACAATACGGTGCACACACCACGAAACCCCTGCAAATTGCAGGTTGCCACCGCGCTCACGGTCCGTAGCAGCGAGCGCTAAGAACCCCTGCCCGATGGCACAACTAGGCGTCAGCAAAATGTCTGAACCGTCCCGCCGAGATGGCCTCGACCCTCGCCTGTGACGTGACCTTGCTCACCTCAAGCCCTTCGACAGCCGACCGTGTGGTTACGCAACACCTCGTCGCGATGGAGGTGGCGCGCCCAACCCCGGGCGCGCCCACCCGTCGCCTACTTCCCGGTCGTTCGGTGCATCGACGCGCGTTTGTGTCCGGCCCGCGCACCGCTCGCCCCCGCGCCACCCCGTGCCGCCCCGCGCACGCCGAAGGGCGTACGTCGGATGAGCATCTGCAGCGCGCGGTCGTCGGGGCCCTCCTCGGCGCGCTCGCTCAAAGCCTTCAACTCGACGGTGCGCATCACCGGACCGCGCTCGCGGTCGACCATCGCGACGACGACCTTGGCGCCGCCGGTGGCGTCGAAGACGATGCCGTCGATCGCCCGACTGCCCACGACGACCTTCACGAGATCTCCTGCGTCCGTCTGCTCCATGCCTTGAGCGTACCGGCGCGCCGGCTACCGCGAGCGCAGCGTGACGGTCCGCGTCACCGTCGTCGACCGGCCGTCGATCACCGTCGTCACCGTCGCTCGGGCCCTGACGCGCACCGCGTGGGCCAAAGCGTTGCGGCCCGCAGCCGACAGCTTGACCGACACGCGCCGCCGCTTGCCGGCCTTGGCGTCGAACTTTGCCTGGCCGAGTGGGCGGCAGCCGCGCGCGCAGCGCGCAGCGCGAGCTGAGGCCCTGTGCTTCCGCGACGACGATGGCGTCGTCGGCGCCACGCGCAACACGATCGTTCCGTGACAGCCGCCGGGGGCGGTCGCCGGACAGCTCACGATCATCGGCGCCCGTCCGGCGACCACGCGCACGGTGGCAGCGCCCACGAGCGTCGCCGCGGACGGGGACTTCGGCGACCCGCCGAGCGTCGGCACCTTCAGCGGGCTGTTGAGGATCGAGGGTGCCGCGCCCGTCGAGGGCGACTTGGCCGGCGGCGTCCCACCCGGCACGGCCGGGCCCGGCGCAGTGGCGACGACGACGTCCGGCCCGCGAACGGTCCCCGTCCCATTGGTCGCGACGACGCGCAGGTGGTACGCCGTCCCCGGGTCCAGCCCCGTGATCGACCAGCTCTGGCCGACCGGCGCGTTGGACGCCGAGTTGAAGACGCGCACAGGCGTCGTCGACCCATAGGCCATCGTCGGCCCGTACTCGACGCTCACCGTCGTCTGCTGGGCATGGGCGCCGATGCCGACCGAGAGGTCGATCGCGTTGGCGCTCTTGGCCGCGGCGGTCGCGGTCCCGATCGCCGGCGGCGTGGTGATCCGCGCCACGGCGTCACGTCCGGACTCCGTCAGCCACAGGTTGCCGTCTGGGCCCAGCGCGATCACCCCCGGCTGCGCGCCCGCGCCGCTCAGCGGGTACTCCTCGACTGCGCCCGCCACTGTGATCCGCCCTACCGCGTTCCCAGTCAGCTCAGCGAACCACAGCGCGCCGTCGGGTCCCGCGGCGATCGTCGTCGGCGCGCTCGAGGACGACGGAAGCGGGAACTCGGTGATGGCCCCGCTCGGCGTGATCCGTCCGATACGGCCCGCGTTGCGCTCGGTGAACCAGACGTTCCCGTCGGGGCCTGCGGCAACGGCGAACGGGCTCGCGGACGCGGTCGGGACGGGAAAGGTGGTGACGGCGCCCGTCGGCGTCACGCGCGCCATGGCGTTCAGCCCGGCCAGCGCCACCCAGAGGTTGCCGTCGGCGCCGACGTCGATCCCCTGTGGCTGCGCGCCGCTGGCCAACGTGATCTCGGAGATCGCCCCGGCAGGCGGCTTCATGTGGCCGATCCGCCCGCCCGTGCTCTCGGTGAACCACAGGTGCCCATCGGGTCCTGCGACGATGCCGGCGGGCGCCGAGCCTGCGGTCGGCAGCGGGAACTCGGTCGCCGTGCCGGTTGGCGTGATGCGTGCGATCGCGTTGCCCTGGCTCTCGGTCGCCCAGAGGTTGCCGTCCGGGCCCGTGGTGATCGCCGTCGCCTCCGCGTCGGGCGTCGGCAGGGTGTACGGGGTCGTCACGCCGGCGAGTGTCATCCGGCCGATGGCACCACTCGACCACTGGGTGATCCAGAGCGCCCCGTCGGGCCCGGGCTCAAGGCCGACAGGATGGCTGGAGGGCGCGAGCGCGCGTTCGGTGATCGTCGGCGTCAGTGCTGCCCGCCCGGAGGCGGCAAAGGTCAAGGACGCGAGCGCAAAGCCGGTGAGGACCGCGGCGCGGCGCGGGCTTCGGCGACTCATGCGGCGATCCGATGGGTCCGGACGATCAGCCGGGCGAAGACCGCGACGACCGCGGGGTCGAACTGGGTGCCCGCGTTGCGCACGAGCTCCTCGAGCGCACTGTCGGCATCGGTCCCCGCCTGATAGGGCCGGTCGGTCGTCATCGCGTCGAACGCATCGCAGACCGCGACGATGCGCGCGCCGAGCGGGATCTCCTCACCCGCCAGACCGTCCGGATAGCCGGCGCCGTCCCAACGCTCATGGCTCGCACGCACGAGCCGAGCGACGGGTCGCAACGCAGGGGCGACGGCGAGGATGCGTTCGCCGACCTCGCTGTGGCGCTCGATGATCTGGCGCTCGGCCGGATCCAGGCGCGCGGGCTTGTGCAGGATCGCGTCCGGGACGGCGACCTTGCCGACGTCGTGCAGCTCGGCGGCGCGGACGATCGTGTCGAGCTCCTCGGCGGGAAGTCCGAAGGCGCGTGCCACCTCGCGCGCCAGGCTCGCCACGCCGTGCAGGTGGTCGTGGAGGTCGGGCTCGCGTTCACGGAGGACTTGCAGCAGGACCTCACGCGTGGAGTCCGGCTCACCGGTCGCCCGCCCACCGCTTTTGTTCTCGTACAGGCGCTGGTCGGCGAGGGCGAGCGCGGCGCTGGTGTCCTGGGCCTCATCGGGCAGGACGGCGATGCCGCACGCGGTCGTGACCGAGAAGCCCTCGCCGTGCTCGCAGAGCGCGGCGATCGCGGTGTCGGCGAGCTGATCGGGCATGTTGTCGTCGATGCGAGCCAGGACGCAGAACTCGTCGCCGCCGAGGCGGTAGGCGCTGCCGCTGTCCCCCACTGCCGCGACGAGGCGGTCACCGAGGCGCGCGAGCAGCGCGTCGCCGGCGGGATGGCCGTAGGTGTCGTTGTAGCCCTTGAAGCCGTTGAGGTCGAAGAGCAGGACGGCGTAGCGCTGGTGGGGGCCTGCCATGCGCGCGGCGTCATCGACGTCGAGCAGCAGGCTGCGGCGATTGCCGAGTCCGGTGAGCGCATCGGTGAGCGCCTCGGCGCGGCTGCGGGCGACGAGGCTGAGGTTCTCGGAGAAGGTCAGGCTCATGCGTGTCAGCACGCCTCCGATCGTGGCGACGGCAAGCGCGTAGGCCGCGGGGTGGATCGCCGGCTCGAAGGCGTTCTGGGTGAGGAGCGCGAGGGCGGCGAGTCCGAACGCCCAGGGCATGACAAGCAGGCGGCGGCCGTCGAGGGTGACGTTGGGCGAGGGCCGGGTCGGCTGCCACGCGGCCCAGCCGAGGGCGACGGCGGAGGCGGGCCAGAGGGCGTCGAAGATAGTGGAGCCTGCCGCCCCGGTGGCCCAGGAGTACAGCGAGGCGCCGTCGGCGACGGTGGCGAGCAGCAGGCCGAGCCCGACGGTGCCGAGCACCGGTCCGGGGCGCCAGCCGACGACGCCGAAGACGCCGATTACAAACGCGGCGAGAAGGAGATCGCCGAGGGGGTAGATGAGGTCGGCGATGACGGTGCTTGCCTGGCCGCCGGTGCTGTCCACGATGGGCGGCAGGACAAACTGGGCCGCGAGAGCGCTGATGGCGAGCGCGCCGATGAGGCCGTCGAGCCAGACGCTGGGGTAGAACTGACGGGTGCGTGCCTTGACGAGCAGGCCGAGCGCCAGGAACGCCGTGGGGTAAAACGCGATCCAAAGCGCGTCGGGGACCGCCGGGAAGGGGTGGTCGGTGACGGCTCGCGGGGCTGCCGAGAAGAGGATCGTCCCGGCAGCCCAGGCCGCGAGGCCGGTGCCGAGCGTCAACCAGGCGCCGCGCTCTTTCGGGACCCAGACGGCGCGTAGGAGGCAGAGCAATGCGCCGGCAACGAGCAGGCCGTTGAAGATGGCGTCTTCGAAGAGATGGTGGCCGAGCGCTCCGCCGCCGTTGGGCCAGATGATCGCGCGCGCGGCGTAGACGAGCAGGACGATGAGCGACGCGGTACGGAGTCCCGTGATGGTGGCACGACGAAGCGGGCCCCAGTGGGGTGATGGATGCGGCGCCGTGGGCATGTCCTTGCACGGGTCATCGGCCCTCGGACCCTCAGGGCCAGCCGGACCGGACGAATGTCCTTCATGGAACCTCCCCGCCGTCTGGCGTCGTTGAGGTCGCACGTTTCGGGCCATAGCCGCTGGTCAGCGGGACATCGGTGGTCACCCGGCAGGTCTGCGGGCCGCTCCCAGCTGACGAGATCTAGCTCCTGGACGGCCTGGTGTGCCACCAGGCAGTGGTTCTGATCGCTCGCTGTTACGGATCGTGGGCGTGGTGACAAGCCGCTGTTTGCAGGTGTTTCTTGGTATGAGCGTTTCATTGTGCACGTATTTCAGGTAGGGCTAGCTGACTTTTGACTGGTTGACAGGGCGGGGTGGCTGGGTTCTACTTTGAGTGAGTGGGACGTTGGGCCTGTGAGGCCGGTGGAGGTCGATCGGCGTCGCCGGTCAACGCCTGTCCCGAAGGGAAGGAATGAGGGCCCTGAGCATCTGGAGCAGGTCGTGTACGTCTGCTGATGGCTGCGATCCCGACGTTCGGCAGACCCATTTTCAATGGTCCCGAGGCGCATCGCTCACGTAAGGCCCGGGCGCCTGAGGGCCAGACCATTCGTCCCGGCTTGATTGTCGGGCTTCACAAGGAGTTTTTTGATGAAGAGTTTTTCTCAGAGGGGCGTACTGCTCTTTGGTGTGATGTTGTCGGTGTGTGCGTTTGTGGTGCCGTCGTTGGCTTCGGCGGCGAGCTGGTCGCCGATCGGTTCGACTCACCACCTGTTCTCGCCCAATCTCGCGCCCAACATCACGGCCGGGCCCGCCCCTGGGCTCGGTTGGTCTTGTCCGAGTGTGAGCCTTGACGCACGTGTGGACAGTGCGAACACGATCGAGATCACTACCGGTGGGTTCCAGCAGCCGTGCATGGGGACGGGCCCGGGCGTGAACTGCACTACGACTCCGGTGGGGAGCTTCCCGTGGACTGCCACTGCGACCTCGACTACCAATGTCCAGATCCATGGTGTTGACGTCGCGGTGACTTTTGAGAACACTCCGGGCAACATAACCGCTTGTGGCCTCAGTCATGCCACGCTCCGCTTGACTGGGACTGTGACGGGCGGCTCGTGGAACCCCGCCAACAGCGAGCTGCTCCTGTCGGGGCTGTCTGGTCTGACCGCGCACTTCCTGGGGACCGGCTTGAATGCTCCGGTATTTTGGAGCGGCACTGTTCGTACCACTTCTGGCACGTTGCGGATGTTCATGTAGTTGCTGGGGTTTGGTGTTGCAGGTTTGTGGTGCCGGGGTCGTCGTCGTGGCGACCCCGACGTCGCCCAGGGACACGACGTGGAGAGGGGCGAGCCAGTAGAACCTTGGGATGTGAACAGGCTTCGCGAGCTTGCGCGCTTTGGCTTGGTCGGCGGGTTCAACGCCGCGACCTACTTCGGCGGCTACACCGCCGGGGTGCTGATCGGCGTGCCATATCTGCTCTCGGCGCTGGTCGCCTTCGCACTCTCGGCGTCCCTGGGATATTGGCTGCACGAGCATTGGACCTTCAAGGGCGGCGCTCCGACGGTCCGGGGGTGGCTGAGCTGGCTGGCAGCCCAAGGCACCGCGACGGGACTGAACCTGATGTTGCTGGCCGTACTGGTCGACGGGCTAAGGGTCGGAGAGATCTTGGCTCAGGCCGTGCTGTTGCCGATGACGCCGGCTGTGACGTATTTCGTGGGGCGACGTTGGGTTTTCAGCCGCGCATAGCTGCAATCGACCCGATCGGCCAGGAAGACGCTGGCGGCAAGACGCGCGGAGTGACAGGATTGGAAGGTGGTTGGCCCCTGTAGCTCAGCCGGATAGAGCAGCGGACTTCTAATCCGCAGGTCGTTGGTTCGAATCCAACCGGGGGCGTTCGAGCGAGGCAACTGCATGGCGGCCATCGAAACTCGCGGCGTGGGTGCCATGGACCCAACCGTTGGACCAGCTACTAACGGGTCCCACAAGCGCCGCAAAGGCACGGGTTGGAGTGGACCCCGTCAGACGGACAGTGGGGGACTTGCGGGGCTAGCCGTTGATCTTGGGGTTGTTGGTCATTGAATCATTCTCGAACTGGGCGGGTGAGAGGTAGCCCAGGGTCGAGTGTCTGCGAGTGGTGTTGTAGAAGGCCTCGACGTACTCGAAGACCTCGGAGGTCAGCTCCCGGTCGTGTCGCCCAGGAGCGGCGACTCCTTGTTGAGCGTGGCAAAGAATGATTCGGCGACGGCGTTGTCAAAGCAGTCGCCTTTGGATCCCATCGAGACGGCGATGCCGGCGTCGCGGGCTTTCTGGCCGAAGGCCAGAGATACGAGCTGCTTGGGTTCAAGGGGTCGTCGCAACACCGGCTTTCGGTAAGGAGGACCGTAGCTGCAGCGAGTGTCGGGAGTCGGTGGTGAACGACAGGGCGTGTGGGCTGTCGTCGCGGAGGCTCGCCCGTAGGGCGGGTCGTAGCGGCGATAGCCCACACGCGCGCCCGCGGTGCCGGGGGTGGAGTCGGAGGAGGTGTTGGTGTTGTGGCGCGTGTCGTCAGCAGGCGGCGGCGAGGTACTCGTCGAGGACCTCGGCCGGGGTCTTCCAGCCGAGCGTCTTGCGCGGCCGGCCGTTGAGCGCGTCGGCGACGGCCCCGAGGTCGTCGGCGCTGTGACGGGCCAAATTGGTGCCCTTGGGGAAGTACTGACGCAGCAACCCGTTGGTGTTCTCGTTGGTGCCGCGCTGCCACGGGCTCTGGGGATCGCAGAGGAACACCTGCAGGCCGGTGTCAATCTTCAGCCGGGCGTGCTGGGCCATCTCGGCGCCCTGGTCCCAGGTCAACGAGCGGCGTAGGTGCGCGGGCAGCTCGCCGAGTTGCGCGGTGATGGCATCGCGGACTGCCTCGGCACCGGAGCCGGTCAGCGGCGGCCCGTTCTTGACGCGAGGCGCGTCGCCGTGGCCGGGCATCGGCGGCAAGTGCAACAACATCGTAAAGCGGCTGGTGCGCTCCACGAAGGTGCCGATCGCCGAGCGGTCAAGGCCGATGATGAGGTCGCCTTCCCAGTGGCCGGGGACCACGCGGTCGGCCGCCTCGGCGGGCCGCCGGCTGATCATGACCTCCTCGGTGATGAAGCCCTTGCCGCGGCCGCGGGTGCGAGCGCGCGGGACGCGCAGCGCCCGGCCGGTGCGCAGACACGCAGTCAGCTCGCGGGCCAGCGCGCCGCGGCCCTGCACGTAGAGCGACTGATAGATCGCCTCGTGCGAGATGCGCATCGACGCATCATCGGGGAAGTCGATCGCCAGCCGGCCCGCGGGGTCTGTCCGATGTTCTGTGTGTGGTCGTGGTGACTGATTCGGCCCTTGTGGCCGGGAAGGAATGCCATGACCATCAACTCCATCTCTGACCGCGAGAGAGAGTCCAAGAGCGCCAGGCGGCCAGAGGGTCTGTCTGAGGTCGTTGTCGATCGGCTGGCAGAGCTGTTGGCGGCCGATGTGTTGGAGGACGCGTTGAAGGGCCTGTCGCCTGAGGAGATCACCGGCCCGGGCGGCCTTTTGAATCGTTTGACGGGCCGGGTGATCGAGACCGCGCTGGGCGCTGAGCTGACCGAGCATCTCGGGCACCCGCCGGGTGGGACGCCGGCCGGTTCCAACACGCGCAACGGGTCGACGGCCAAGACGGTCCAGACCGATCTCGGGCCGGTGGAGATCAAGACGCCACGCGATCGCCAGGGCAGCTTTGAGCCCCGGCTGGTGGCCAAGCGCCAGACCCGGCTGGCCGGCCTGGACGACAAGATCCTGGGCCTGTACGCCGGCGGCATGAGCGTCAGAGACATCGAGGCTCACCTGGCCGAGCTCTACGGCACCACCGCGATCGGTCGCGACACGATCAGCCGCGTCACCGACGCGGTGCTCGAGGACGTCGCCGCGTGGCGCACCCGGCCACTGGAGGCCGTCGACCCGATCGCCTACTTCGACGCGCTGATGGTCAAGGTCCGTGAGGACCGCTCGGTCAGAAGCCGGGCCTGCTATCTGGCGATCGGCGTCAGCGTCGAGGGCGACCGCGAGGTCCTGGGGATCTGGTGGCAGGAGACCGAGGGCGCGAAGTTCTGGCTCGCGGTCCTCAACGACCTCAACCAGCGCGGCGTCTCAGACGTCCTGATCGCCTGCGTCGACGGCCTGACCGGGTTTCCCGAGGCGATCGAGGCGGTCTTCCCTGAGGCCTGGGTGCAGACCTGCATCGTCCATCAGATCCGCAACAGCATGCGCTTTGTCGCCTACCAGGACCGCAAGAAGGTCGCGGCCGATCTCAAGCCCGTCTACCGCGCGATCAACGCCGATGACGCGCTGGCCGAGCTCGAGCGCTTCGACGAGCAGTGGCGCCACAAGTACCCGATGATCGCCGACTCCTGGCGCGCCCGCTGGGAGTACATCGTCCCGTTCCTCGCGCTCCCGGTCGACCTGCGCCGCGCGGTCTACACGACCAACAGCATCGAGAACCTCAACCGCCAGATCCGCAAGAGCATCAAGACCCGCGGCCACTTCCCCGACGAGCAAGCCGCGACCAAGCTCATCTACCTCGCCATCCAACGCGCCGAGAGCAAATGGCAGAAGGCATACAACTGGACAACCGCCCTACGCGGCCTGAAGATCCACTTCACAGACCGACTCCCCGACTAACCAACCACAACCGTCACCACGACTCACACACAGTTCGCCGGACACCCTCGGCCCGCGATCTGCTCCGGGCTCCACGCCCGACTCCAGCGCCGGTCCTTGCGAGGACCGTGACGCCGTCCCTTCCACGCCATCTGGGGACCCGTGACGCGCTGGCCGTCGGGACGCTGGACCTCACCGGCCAAGCGCTCGGCCACGTACTCGCGCAGCTGATCGTTGATCGCCAGCTTCGCGGCCTTGGGACGCTTGGCTCGCTGTTCGGCATGCCACTGCGCAACCGACGCCCTGTAGTCCAGACGGCCCGAGCGCGTCGCGGCGTTGCGGCGCAGCTCCCGAGAGATCGCCGACGGCGACCGGCCGATCTCCCTGGCAATCTCGCGCACGCCTTTGCCCTCGGCGCGCAACATCGCGATGTCCTCGCGCTCGGCGAAGCACAGGTACCGCACCGACGGCGCCCCCAGCGAGACCGACGGCATCCCGCCACCCTCACGAAACCACCGGACGCCGACGGCTCCCGAGACCCCGGCAAACGCCGCGGCCTCAAGGCTGGTGTCGCCCCGCGCGACCGCCTCCCAGAACCACCGACGATGATCGACGCGTCCGACCGGCGGACGTCCCGGCGAACGCATCCGATCGCGCCCCGCCCTCTCCCATGCCTGCAGCCGTCGCATCACACCACCCCTTCATCAGGGTGTTGCAACGACCGCCTGAATCCACCCTGACTGCCGGCATCGCTGTGATGGATGAGCTGAACGTCGGCGCCGGGCGGGCGGCGCGTCAGCGCCATCCGCAGAGCGTCGAGGACCAGATCGGTGCGCATGTTGTTGGCAAACTGCCAGCCGACGATCCGCCGGCTGTAGACGTCGATGACAAAGCTGAAGAAGACCAGGCCTTCCCAGCACCGCAGATAGGTGAAGTCAGCGACCCACAACTCGTCGGGCCGGCTTGCGGTGAAGTCGCGGCCGACGAGATCGGGCGCCCGCCCCACCGCCGGATCCGGGGTCGTGGTGGGCCACGGCCGGCCGCGGCGCTTGGCGCCGCGGATCCCGGCCTGGCGCATCAGCCGGCGAACGTGGTCGCGACCGACCTCGTGACCGGCGCGACCCAGCGCCAGCCCCATCTTGCGATAGCCGTAGGCGTAGTAGTTCTTGGCATGCGTCGTGGCGATCAGCTCCAGCAGCCGCTCGTCGGCCACTGCCCGTGCCGAGCGAGCCCCGGTGGCGCGCTGGTAATAGGCAGACGCCGACACGTCCAAGACCCGGCAGATCGGCTCGACGCCGAAGCGACCGTGATGTTCATCGATGTAGCGGCTCACCTCGTTCGGTCCTCGTCGAGCTCCTTCGCGAAAAACACGCTGGCCGATTTGAGGATCTCGTTGGCGCGACGCAGCTCGAAGTTCTCCGCGCGCAGCTTGCGGATCTCCTCACGCTCGGCGGTGCTGGGCAATCCGGTCGCGAGCCACTGTCGGCCTCGGCCTGACGCACCCTGCGGCGCAACGTCTCGCTATGGATGCCGAGATCCGCAGCGATATGCGCGATCGGCCGCTCACTCTCCAACGCCAGCCGAATCCCGCGCTGGATCAACTCATCGGGGTACTTCTTCGGACGGGCCATCGCGGCTGAGCGTCCCCTCTCCCGAGGACAGAACCCTCGGATCAAGGCCTCCGCCAAACCCAGCCTGCCTCAGCCTGCTGGCGATGCGGGCTCTGAGGTTGTGCAGGGCTCGTGCGCCGTGGCGTTCAAGGGGTCAACAGGTCCTTGCAAGTCCAGAAGATGCTCTCGATCCGCTGAAGGATGCTGGAGAGGTGCAGGCGTTGTCGGGCTCGTCCTTTCGCGCGGGGCGCAGCAACGTCGCGCCCATGCCCTGGACCGCGGTGGCGAAGTCCTTGCCGGCATAGCCCTTGTCGGCGATGACCAGCTCGCCGCCGTGCAGCGCGCGGGGCAACAGCCTGAGCGCGACCTCGCGCTCGGGCTGGTCGGCCGGCGCGAGGATCGCCGCCCGCAGGGTGCCGTCCGGCGCGGCGGCCAGGTGCAGCCGGAAGCCGAAGAAGAACCGGCTGTGCGATCGGCAGGAGCCGTAGCCGGCAGCGTCTGAGAGCTGTGAGCGGCGGACGGCCTCCAGCGAGCGCGCGCACTGCATCGGGGTGGAGTCCAACAACACCAAGTTGTCTTGGTAGCCCGGAGATCGGGCGGCAAAGACGCCGACCAGCCACTCGATCGTCTCGGTCAGCCTCGCGCGGCGCTTGTGAAACCCGGGCTGCTTGGGCAACTGCGGGAACAACTCACCAAGCGAACGAGCGGCCAGTCGCAGGAAGCGATCATCGCTGGGCACACCCATGATCGCCTGGGCGACCGCGAGCGTGACGACCTCCGCGTCGGTCACTCTTCGCCGCGCGTTCTTGGCCCGCTCGGGCAGGAGATCGTCGGCGGTGCAGAAGACCGCCGTGAGGAGCAGGTCGAGGTCGGCGAGCATCGTGGCCCTCCCGGGTCGACGGTGAGAACTGCAGCACCGACCGACTTCGACTGCTCCTCACCTACGCCTCCACAACCGCCCCACCGTGGAATAACTCATCTAGGCGGCTCCAAGCGCCGAGCGGCGCGAGTTGGTGTTGGCTCGCGCCGCTGCCCCCAGGGTGGGTCAGTGCTTCGTGGGCTTTGCCTTGGTCTTCTTGGTTTTGGTGTGGGTGAGGTGCAGTGTCGCTGATCGGTCGAGTGCGACCTTGGTGTGGGTGGCGGTCAGCCTGACCGTGAGTCGGCCGCGTGCCTTCAGTCGGGTACGCGCCTTTGGTGAGAGGGTCACGGTCAGGTTCGTCGTCGTCGTGACCGTCTTGTGTGCTGGTTTGATGGGGTTGGGCAGGCCGGTGACGGTGCCTGAGACGGTCACGGTGCCCGGCGTGTTGGTCTTGACGACGAGTGTGAGTTTGCCGGTCTGGGCCAGGCGCCGTCGCTGAGCTGCGCTGATCTTGCTCAGCGAGAACGCCGGGGCCACCGTGGTGTCCTGGTCGCCTGGTCGGCCGGCGGTTGGGGCGGGCAGGCTGGGCGGCGGGCTGGGCCGCGGCCGGCAGTTGTCGCCGAAGCAGGGGGCGGGTTGGGTGAGGTCGAGGCCGCCGTCGACTCGTGCGTCGTAGATGTCGTCGTTGGCGTTGCTGTCCAGGGTGGTCAGGCGGGCGTTGGTGGTGAAGAAGATGTCGCGGCCTGAGGGTGTGATCCAGGCTCGCCTTCCTCCGCTGCGTCCGTCGGAGATCAGCGAGACCCGGCCGTCGTGCCAGGCATAGACGTCGGTGGTGGCGTCGATGTCTTGGTCAGCGAGGGCCTCGTCGGTCGTGAAGACGATCGTCGAGCCGTCGGCGGTCATCGTCCCTCGCGGCTCGTTGGTGTTGGCGGCGTCCAGGCCCGAGGTGTTGCCCGCGCTGCCCGAGGTTCCGGTCGAGACCCGCACGATCGCCCCGGTCTGGGCGTCATAGCGATACACGTCTGCCGCGTTGTCGGTGTCGGCCCCGGGCCCGTCCCCGGGCTTGACGAGCTGGGCTGTGGTCCCGAGCACGAGGTAGCGGCCGTCGGGGGTCATCCGCGCGTTGGAGACGCTCGCCACACCACCGCCGATGTTCGGGTCGGTGACGTCGGCCACGAACCTGATCCGGCCGTCGGGATGGGTCGCGTCGGTGCTCCACAGATACAGGTTGGCCTGCCCGTCGGACGCGGGGGCGTCGTTGACGCCGAGGTTGTCGGCCAGCACCCCCTGAGCGACGAAGTACACCCGTGACCCGTCGTCTGAGACCGCGGGCACGCTCTGGACCCGTGCCGAGGAGCCCGCAACCCCTGAGACCTCGCGCAACGTCGAGCACGGGTTGGCGTCGCCGACCGGTGTCGGGGCGCCGTCGGGGATGTCACACGCGTACAGGTCGCCGGTCGTGTCGGTGTCGGCGTCGACCAGCTGCTGATCGGTGGTCAAGAAGACCCGCGACCCATCGGTCGCCGACCCCACGTACTGCGCAGGGCTCAGGCCGTTGCACGGCCCGGCGGGGTCATCGACGGGCCTGGCGCACTCAGAGCCAGAGACCGCGACCGTCGCCGTGCCCCCGACCCGCGCCCACAGCTGCGGCACACCGCCGTTGCAGCCCGAGTTGAAGAAGATCACGCGCCCGTCGCGCGAGATCCCCGCCCGACAGGCCTCGGGCGGGACCTGCTGGCCGTGGTTGTCGACGCTGACCGGACGCGCGGGACCCGTGTTGTTGGTCCCGACGAACTCATACAAAGCCGCCGACTCCCGGCTCCCGAACCCCTGGCCGTGGGCGAAGACGACGTGGCTCAGGTCGTCCGAGGCCAGCTCGAAGAACGGGGCCTGGGCAAACGCAGGGACCCCGGGGACCGGTCCCTGACCGACGCGGGTCACCGAGCCGCCGGGACCGCTCAGGTAGTAGTCGAGGCTGTCATCGACCGGTGCGACGTGACGCGAGGCCTGCCACAGCGACCAGCGCAGATCGGCCGACAGCGCGTCGGCACCGTTGGCTCCCCGCATCGCGTAGATGGCGGTCGGGGGGTTGGGGGCCACCGTCGTCCAGCCCGCCGCCGACCGCGTCGCGACGAGCTGGTTGGCCAGCCGGCCGAGCCCTCCTCCGCCCTCGCCGAAGTTGCCGCTGGAGGTGAAGGCGACGGCGCCGTCGTCGCTGAAGGTCTGCGCGGCGATGGGAAAGCCCTCGGTGTAGGGGGGGCTGACCAGCTCATAGGCCCGACAGTCCGGAAGCCCGCTGGAGTTGTTCTGGGCTCGCAGCACCGCGTTGGCACACCCATCAGCCCGCGCCACCGGCAACCCCACAACCGAACCCACCACCACCATCACCATCACTGCCAACAAGAGCCGAAGCCCACCACGACAACCCGAGCGCACAACCGTCATCTCTCTCCTCACCCCGAACACCGGATCAACCACCCCACCACTCATGACCCCAACCCCCTCTCACTCACACCGGCAGTCCGTCTCACCGACGAGCCCGCCACCGACCCCACCCTCGCCCTGGCTGAGTACGCGGTTTTGGGGTTTTTGGTGCCTTTGGCCAGGAAGGCGGCCTTGACGCGGATGTCGCGGCCGGCCCCTCTCAGCTGTCGGCCCTTGGCGGTGAGCTTGAGCGTGACGACGGCGCTCGTCGCCGAGGTGGTGATGGTGCGTCGGCTGGTCTGCAGACCGGGTCCGGAGAGGGTCAGTCTGCCCGGGCCGATGCCGCTGACCCGCACTCGTACCGTGGTCTTGGTGAACGTGCGCGAGACGACGGCCAGCGGGCATTGCGCGGTCAGCGTGATGGCGGTGTCCAGGCGCTTGCCGCTTTGGGCGACGGCCGCCTGGAACGGCTTCTGCGGCGTGTAGCAGAGGTCGTCGTGACCATCGGTGACGACCAGGATGCCCTTCTTGCCGCCGTTGAGCTTGAGCAGCGCCGAGCTGATCGGAGCGTCCGGGATCGTCGCGAACGTGGTGGTCAGGTGCTTGTTGTCGGGCACCGAGTTGGTGCCCCGCAGGTTGATGCTGACCTCGCCACGCAGCTCGATCAGCAGGGTCGGCAGCGTCCTGATCTGCCGGCCGCTCTTGGGGTCGGTTCGCACGCCCTTGACGAAGTAGACCTTCCCGCTCAACGGCGCCTTGAGCAGCGGGCTGACTGCGGTCATCGTCCCGATCACCGACTTTTGCGGGCACTGGTCCTTCAAGCCGTCGGTGTACTCACACAGCGAGTCGCTCTCGGCGTTGTTGGGGTCCAGCGCGAGGCTGAGCGGCAGCGTCACGGTCAGGCTCTTGAGCCCCGACTCGCCCGGGGTCTGGGTCACCAGGGCCTCAACACCGGGGTGGCCGCCGACCCGGGTCTCCTTGGCACCGGTCAGCTTGATCGCCAGCTTCGGCGCAAACCGCAGCCTGCCACAGCCGGTGGCCTGAAACGGTGCCGCGAGACTGGCGGTCAGACCGCCGGCAGAAGATGCGATTGCCGTGATCGTCTTTGGCTCACACGAGGTCGGCAGCTGGACGAACCCCGGCCGGTTGACCGCCACGTGGATGCGCCGGACCCGGAAGGGGACGCCGTCGCGGATCGTCGGGATCGGGTCGCTGACCACCGTCGCGTGCGCGTCATCGGGATCGATCTGCAGCGCTTGGCGCACCACGACCGTCCCGAGGTCAAACGGGCCCGCGACCGCGTGGACGGCGATCGCCAGCCCGTAGGGCGCGCCCTTGTACGGGCCGGTCAGCCACACCGGCTGACCCGACAGATAGAACGGGCGGGCGCCCGACCCGGCCGCGACACTGGCCGACCCGACCCGCGAGGCGACCGGACAACTGCCGGCATCAGCATCGGCATCCGAGCACAGCGGCACGTTCTTGATTGCCGCCAGCAGCCCGCCGGGCAGGCTCACGCTCAGGCCGCTGATCACGTCGGTGCGGTCCTCACGACTGAGATCGAAGGTGAACGGGCTTGACGAGCCCGCCTGCGTGTCGGCCGCGCCCGCGGTCATCGTCGGAGCGAACGGCAACCCTGACGGACAGATGCCGCCGCGCCCGTCCCAGCTGACGTCAAAGCTCGAGGAGGCCGTCGCGTCCGGGGTGCCCGGAACCACGACACCATCAGAGCGCGTGCCGCCCCGCGACCACGGAACGAACAAACCCTCGGTCGTCGCCGACCCACACGACTGCGGGTTGGCCAGCGCCGCGCGATCACCGGTCATGAACGTCAGCTCGACGTGCTTCAAGGGGAACTGCGGGTTGTTCTCAAACCGCGCGACCAACCGACCCGTCGTCCGGTCGGCGGTCACGACCCCGGGGATCTTGACGTTGATCCCGTACTTGCGCGAATCGACCTGCAACAGCAGCCGGAAGCGACCGTCCTGACCACCGGCCGGGTCGAGGTCGCCGGGATGGGGCTTGAGGATGTACACATCGCCGCCGACGGGATCTGCGCCGATCACCGCGTCGCTGCCCGGCTCACGCTGGACCAGCAACGGCGAGGTCGCGACCACCGACCCGACCTTCGACGCCTCCGGACACGAAACCGGATCGGTCGTCTCGTAACGCACCTGATCACCCGGCCCCTCTTGGTCTGAGCAGCCGTCCAGGCCATCCGCGCCACCCGGCGAGATCGAGACCCCCGCCGGCAGCGTCACCGTCGTGTCCTTCAGTGGCGGCGCCATCGGCACCGACGGATCAAACCGCGACGACGAGTCGGTCGGGTCGTTGCTCTGCGGGAAGTCGAGCTTGACCGTGTAGCCCGAGGGGGCATCGGCCTGCGTCGTGCCCAACGACGGCGTCGGCCGCATGTCCAGGCTCGGCCGGAACTGCGAGGCCAGCGCCGGGCTGTCGCAGCCCGTCACCGGCGGCGAGACCCACGAGCCCTGCCCCCACGTCGGGTCGCTCAGGTCCGGAAGCCCGAAGTCACGCACCCCACGAGCCAGCGTCTGCCCCGGACTCGACCACGCATCCACCGAGACGTGCGTCGCCGGCGCCCCGACCAGGCAATCCGACGGGTTGGACAAGAACGGCAACCGCGGCCGACCGCCACTGCCACCACTGACGTGATCCACGGGCACCCCATACAACCGCGCCTCGATGCCCGACGCATCGAACTGCGTCGCCGCAGGACTGGCCAGCGTCACCCCATAGCCACCCACACGCGAGCGCACCACCGGATAGAGCATCACGATCTTGCTGCTGACCTTGAAGGCGAACTGGGCCGCATAGCCCCGATCGGCGACCAGGCTGAACACGTCTGCCGAGACCAAGCCGCCGTCCGGGTGGGTGATCGTGATCACCCCGACCCTGCTGTCCTCCGGACACACCGGCAGCGCATCGCCCTCAGGCAGCATCTGGGCAAACGTGCACCGCGCCGCAGCCGCCGGGTTACCCAGAAACCCCGGCGGCAGATCGACGAACGCCCCATGCAACTGCTCCACCCCGCCATTGAGCGTCGGAAACCGAAACGACGTCATCGCCTCAGACGGGTTGCCGCCGGCCACCGTGTAGTCATCGCCCACCCCGTCCAGCGAGCGAGCCGTGAAGTCCAGCACCGGCAACGGCGCCGCCGGCAGATCAGCACGCGCCACCGACGCCCCATGACCCACCACCAGCAACAACAGCATCACCGCGACCGACGCGACCGCAGACCGGGTCACCGATCGTGCGCTGGTCTCGGCGTCGGGTGACCGGCGGCCCCACACCGTCCCCTCGGCAGCCGACCTCGACAGGGCTTGGGGCATGTGGTGCTCCTTGGGGCCGTGACCGTCTGGCGGCGAGATCTGCACGCCACCACGGTGGCGTGATGGGGTCGTGCTGAAGCGGGGCATCTAGCGGCCCGCCTTGTCCTGGAAGGTGACCGTCAGCGTCTTGGCGGCGGGCCTGCCGCCGGCCGGGGTGTAGCGCACCCCGACCCCGACCCGCAGCCTGTGCGTCTTGGCCTTGCGCAGTGCCTTGGTGCCTGAGGCGTTGAGCCTCACGGTGATCGTGACCTCCCCGGCGGCCTTCTTGACCGTCGTCTTCGACGCGGTGACCCGCGCACCGGAGATCTCGAGCTTGCCCGGGCCCGGCACCCGCACCACCAACCTCACCGTCGCACCACTCACGGATCGGCTGGGGACCGAGAACCGGCTGTCGGGCTCGGTCAAGACCGCCACCGCGATCGTGTTCGAGCTCCGGCCACAGCCGGCCGTCAGCGCCAGCGTCCCCTTGGCGTCATCGGGCACCCGGACCTTGAACCCGCCCTGGGCCCACTCGGTCGGGGTGAAGGACTCGTTGCCCAGCGTGACGGCTCCGCTCAGGCCGAGGTCCTGGCCGGTGATCGTGATCACCTCACCGGGCTTGGGGTGCTTGTCATAGGCATCGATGTGCGGCGCGCTGCAGCCGAAGACCAGCGTCGGGTCGCTCTCGGGCCCGACCGGCGCGGTCTGCGGGGTCGGCGCGGTCGCAAACGTGACCAGGTCGCTGTACTCGTCGACGTCGTTGGCCGTCACGACCAGCTGCACCGCAAACGTCTTGCCCGCCGGCAGCCCCGCCACCCCGGCACTGACCGGCTGGGGGTCGGCCGTGGCGGCCAACGCACGATCCGCGGTCACCGTCTGATAAGAGCCGTCCAACGCCGACAGCTCAAACCGGTAGCTGCCCGTCGCGCCGAACGTGCTCGCCGTCCCGGTCAGCGTCGCCGCGCTCGTCGAGACCCCCGTCGGGAACCCCGCCACCGCCCTCGGCGCCGGCGCCGTGGTGAACAGCCCATCCGCGCCGCTGCGAACCACACCATCCGCGCTGGTCGCCACGACCTGCACGTGATAGGTCCTCGACGCCGCCAACCCCGTGACCGCCTGCGACACCAGCCCCTCACCATCACCATGGCCGCCATCGGCCTCGGGCGTGCTGGACCCATAGGCCGACGTCGGCCCGTAGTTGAAGTGATAGGTCGTCGCGACCCCATGCGCATCGACCGTCCCGCGCAGCGTCGCGCCCCGCGCCGACACATCAACCGCCCCCGCCGCCGCCGCCGGCGCCGTGACAAACGTCTGATCAACCCCCTGCTGATCACCACCGATCGCATCGAAGGTGATCACCCGGAAGTGATACAGCGTCGACGGCGCCAAGCCCGTCACCGGCGCCACCAACTGCACAACCGCCCCGCCACACGGCCCGCTGAAAGCACCACAAGAGATCTGACCGCCCGGGATCCGCGTCGCGTCCACCGTCGTCCCATACGCCGTCGTCGTCCCGTACTCGATGTGCCAACCCACAAACGACCCGTTGCGGTTCGGGTTGACCGACCCAAACAGACGAGCGCTCCTGGGCGTGATCGCCGCGGCAAACGGCGGCGTGGGATCCAACGTCGTCGCCGCCGGCGCCGTCATCAACGACTGATCAGCACCCACGATCGAGCCCGCGGCGTTGCGACCGACGATCCGGTAGTGATAGCCCAAGTTCGGATCCAAGCCACCGACGATCGCGGTCGCCGCGACCGCCGAGCCCCCGGAACCGACATCGACCTCCGGCGTCCTCGACCCATAGCTGAAGTCGGCCCCGTACTCGAAGTGATAGCTCGAGGCGCCCTCAGGGACGATCGACCCGTGCAACGTCGCCGACCGCGCCCCGACATCGCTCGCCGGGTCGGTCGTCACCGTCGGACCCGCAAACGGCGCAAACCGCGCAACCGCCGTCGCATCGGCGATGTAGACCATCCCCGTCCCGCTGACCGCGATCCCCCTGACACCACCATGCACCTCGCCGGAGACATCGAACGTGTCGAGCACCGAGGCCCCGCCCGCCGTGAACTGCGTGACCTGCGCCGCCACCTGACCCGACTCCGCCACATACACCTCACCCGAGACCGGATCCGCAGCCACCGCCAACGGCAGCCCCCGATTGCTGCTCACAGAGTCCTCGACCCGCGCCCCGAACACCCCGCTGTCGCTATAGCGATCGACATGACCACCATCGACCACATACACCTGATGGTCCTTGTCAACCGCCAAACCACCAGGACACGACAACACCCCATCCGGCGAGCCCGCCCCACTCAACGACCCGAGAAACGACCCATCAGCGCCATTGAAGTGCGCGATCACCTGCTGCTGGCTGATCTGGTCGGTCGCCGCCACCCACACCGACCCATCCACCGGATCGACCGCCGGCCCCGCAGCACAACCAGCCATGAGATTGATCGACAGCCCCTCACCAACCCCATCGATCACGCCCAACGGCGTCCCCGACGGGTCCCCCGACGCCGAATACCGCAACACCCCCGCCGGAGCACCCGCATCCCCCCCATAGGCCAGCGCATACACCAACCCCGAAGCACCAACCCCGACACCCCCCGACGGCCGATACCCCGCCTGGATCGGAAACGACCCCAACGCCACACCGGCACCGTCAAAGCGCTCCACCCGCGGAGGATTGCCATCACCGTCAAGCGTCACGACATCACCCGAAGACGCCGCCACCCCAACCCCCGCCGCACCACCCGACAACGAGAACCGATCAGCAAACCCATGACCCGTCGTCGCCCCACCAGACCCAACCAACCACCCACAACCACACACCAACACCCCGACAACCACCACCAACCACACCCCACGCACCCAACCCAGCAGCAGCCACCGAGAAACCGACAACCCACTCCTCCTCCACCATCAACAACACAACCCAGGACCCAAGCCAATCATTCCTACACGAACCCGTTTCCCGCCGTCAACCCCCAACCCCCACCCACACCACAAAACACCACGTCCCCAAAACACCCCCACCCACCCCACAACAACACCGAGGCCGCCACCAAAGCGACGACCCCGGCACAACAAACAACCTGAGCTACATGAACCACATGAACTACATGAACATCCTCAAAGTCCCCGAAGTGGCACGCACAGTGCCCTGCACAAACGCCGGAGCGTTCAAGCCCGTCCCCAGGAAGTGCGTCGTCAGACCAGACAGACCCGACAGGAGCAGCTCGCTGTTGGCGGGGTTCCACGAGCCACCCGTCAGAGTCCCAGTCAAAAGGGCCGTGGCATGACCCAACCCACAGGCCGTCAGATTGCCCGGAGTGTTCTCAAAAGTCACAGTCACGCTGACATTGTGGATCTGGACATTCGTAGTCGAGGTCGCAGTCGCAGTCCACGGGAAATGCCCCACCGGAGTCGTAGTGCAGTTCACCGCCGGGCCCGTCCCCATGCACGGCTGCTGGAACCCACCGCTAGTCACCTCGATCGTGTTCGCGCTGACCACATCAACATCAAAGCTCGAGCCCGGACAAGACGAGCCCGCGCCCGGGGCAGGGCCGCCCGTCACGCTGAACGCGAGATTGGGCGAGAACAGGTGATGAGTCGAACCGACCGGCGACCAGCTCGCCGCCGACGCCATCGACGGCACCACAAACGCACACACCGCCAACATCACACCGAAGAGCAACAAGCCCCTCTGAGAAAAACGCTTCATCAAAAAACTCCTTGTGAACCCCAACCAAAAGGCCAGGATGAATGGACCGACCCCACCAACACACCAAAGACGCGCTCCAGGGCCGCTCAAAAAGAAGGTCTGCCCAACGCCAGGATCACACGCCAACCACAGACCAACAACAACGCGATCTATGACACTCGTGCCCGACTCCTTCCGCTCAGGACACAGCGCTGGCCGGCGACCCGATCGATCCCCAACCGGCCCCACGAACCAAACGCCTCGATGAACCCAGTAGAAACCAGCCGCCTCAACCTGTCAACAGCCACAACCAGCGTCAAAGCCCACAGATTGACGCCCGCCGGCAAGCCATCGACGCCAAGAAACACCTGCAAAACCGACGTGCAGGAACCCCAACGCGATTCATGACAGCGAAAGCTAAGGAGCCCTGCCCAACGGCACAACCAACCACCCCACCAAAATCCAGTACCCGCCGGGCGGCTATGCCGAGGATCGCGTGGACAATGCTGCCGACCTCACGCCGCAGCGCCTCGTAGCGTTGTAGCTCTAGTGGTCCCCTTCCAGCGCTTCCTCGACGAGCACCGCGAGCCGGTCTACCGGTTCCTCGTGGCGTCGGTGGGCCGCCAAGCAGCGGACGACTGCTTCCAGGAGACGTTCCTGGCGGCGCTGAACGCCTACCCGCGACTGCGCGCCGACTCCAACCACCGCGCGTGGGTGATGACGATCGCGCACCGCAAGGCCATGGACCATCACCGGTCCCGAGCCCGCCACGCGATCCCGGTCGCCGACCCACCAGAGGTCGCACACCACGACCCACCGCCACCCGACGACGAGACCTGGGAGCGCGTTCGCGCGCTCCCGCCCAAGCAACGCGCCGCCGTGCTACTGCGCTACGCAGGCGACCTCAGCCACGCCGAGGTCGCCGCCGCGCTGGACTGCTCACCCGAGGCAGCCCGGCGCTCAGCCCATGAGGGCCTCAAGAAGCTCCGCCACGAGATGAGCCTCACGCCATGACCAACCGACTCCACCCACCCCAGGTCGACCCCGACACCGTCGCGGCCGCCACCGCACGCTTCATCGCCCACGCCGAGCCCGACGTCGCCTACGCCGTCGTCGACTCCCCCATCGGTGCACTGGTCGCCGCCACCACACCCCACGGCCTCGTGCGCCTCGCCTATGAGGACTTCAACGGCGGCCTCGACGCCGTCCTGGACTCCCTCGCAGGCAAACTCAGCCCACGGATCCTCGAAAACCCGGCCCAGCTCGACGACGTCCGCCGCGAGCTCGACGAGTACTTCGGCGGCAAGCGCACCACCTTCGACCTGCCGATCGACTGGGCCCTCTACTCCGACTTCGGCCGCCGCGTGCTGCAGGCGACCGCAACCATCCCGTTCGGCCAGACCGCGACCTACGGCGACGTGGCCCGTGAGGCGGGCAACGCGAAGGCGTCGCGGGCGGCGGGACGGGCGCTGGGCGCCAATGCGATCCCGATCATCGTCCCGTGCCATCGCGTGATCGGCTCGAGCGGCAAGCTCACCGGCTACACGGGCGGCATGCACCGCAAGGAGGCGCTACTGCGCCTGGAGGGCATCCCCGTCTAGTGCGACGGGCGGGGCGTCCCGGCGGACGCGCCCGGCGCGGCGGCGGGCTTCGGGGTCGCGCTCGAAAGCGGCGTCACCTTCGGGTACTGAAACGTGTGAGCTGAGGGCTGCATGTCTATCTCTCTCTACGCACGAGCCGCGGCCGAGTTGCGGCACAGTCGTATTAAGCGATGTTGTTCGCCGCCGGGCGCAAGGTTCCTTGCGTTGGGCGGCAATGCATTTGCCCACTAGACTCGCTCGGGACGGGACGTAGCGCAGCCTGGTAGCGCACCTGCTTTGGGAGCAGGGGGTCGCTGGTTCGAATCCAGTCGTCCCGATCAGCTGGTGAGGAGCTCGTATGGGCGCGATGGCGGAGACGGTCGGCTCGGTCTTCTGGCTGCAGCAGGCGCTGGCAGAGGATCGTGGGGCCGCGTGTCCGCCGCTGGCGGGGACCGTCAACGCCGACGTCTGCGTGGTCGGCGGCGGCTTCCTGGGGATGTGGGCGGCGCTGGAGGTGACCGAGCGGGCACCCGACGCGAAGGTGGTGCTGATCGAGACCGAGGGTTGCGGCTTCGGCGCGAGTGGTCGCAACGGCGGCTGGGTCACGAGCTGGCACGACGAGCTGGAGGATCTGGTCGCGCGCTTCGGCGTCGACCGCGCCCGGTGGCTGGCGGAGCGCTCGACGTGGGCGATCGATCGCATCGCAGAGGTGTGCGAGAGCGAGGGCATCGACTGCCACCTACGCCGAGCGGGCGGATTGTGGGTCGCGACGGCGCCGGCGCAGATGGGCGCGTGGGACGGCGCGATCGCGGCGGGCGTGCGAGTGCGACGGCCGGGATTCGTGAAGCGGATGGCAGCCGGTGAGCTGCGGGCGCGAACCGGCTCGCCGGTCATCGTCGGCGGTACGCGACTGACGGATGCGGCAGCGGTCCAGCCCGCCTTGCTGGCACGCGGGTTGCGGCGGCTGCTGCTCCGGCGCGGCGTCTCGATCTACGAGGGAACGCCGATGCTGTCGCTGGAGCGCGGCGCCCCAGCGGTGATCAGGACGCCGGCGGGGTCGGTGCACGCAACCGCCGTGGTCCTCGGCTTGGGTGCATGGGCGGCGGGGATAAGCGAGCTCCGCCGGGCCGTCGTGCCAGTTGGCAGCCACATCGTGGCGACCGAGCCGATCCCGGACCGCATCGATGAGCTGGGATGGACCGGCGGGGAGCTGCTGGGAGACACGCGGTTGTTGGTGCACTACGCCCAGGTGACGCAGGATGGGCGGATCGTCTTCGGTCGCGGTGGCGGGGCGATCGGACCGGCAGGGCGGGTCTTGCGGTCGCACTTCGTCGATCGCGCCACGGTTGCCGTGGTGGCCGACGGGTTTCGGCGCTGGTTTCCGCAGCTGGGCGATGTGCGGCTCACCCACGCGTGGGGCGGCGCCGTTGACCGCGCGCCGGGGCATCTGCCGTTCGCCGGGACGCTGGGAGAGCATCAGAACATCCACTACGCGACGGGGTTCTCAGGCAATGGGGTCGGGCCGAGCGCGTTGCTGGGGCGAATGGTCGGGCGGCGGGCGCTGGGGATCCGGGACGAGTACACCGACAACGCGCTCACGGGCGGGCCGCCGAGCTATCTCCCTCCGGAGCCCGCGCGGATCTTGGGTGGTGTGGTGGTCCGGGGCGCGGTGGCGCGAGCCGAGGGAGCCGAGGAGCGCAACGAGCGCGCCGGTGCTGTGAGCGCGAGGCTGCGAAAGCTGGTGTGGTTCACGACGCCGCGAGCGATGGAGTCGCGGCTGCGACGGCGCTAAAAGAAGAGCAGCGCGACGCCGTTGATGACCGCGAGCCCGATCATGCACGCGCCGAGCAACCGCCAACGATCGGGCGGCTGGCCATCGACGATCTTCGAAGGATCGGCTTCGAGTCGCCGCGCCTGTGCGAGGAACAGGAAGGCGAGGAGCAGCCAGACGATGATGAGGAAGATGGCGACGGCCATGAGCTATTTGATCACGGCTCGTCGTGGTCGTGCTCGTCCTCGTCGTGGAACTCGGTGATGCGGCGCAGGAGCGGAGCGGTGCGGTAGCGCTCTTCGCCGTACTCCTCGCGCAGGCCGTCGAGGATCATCACGACGTGATCGAGGCCGATCTCGTCGGCCCACTCAAGCGGGCCGCGCGGGTAGTTCATGCCGAGCGCCAGGCCGTCATCGATGTCCGCGACGTTGCCGACGCTCTCGCTGAGCGCGAACGCGCACTCGTTGATGACCTGGGCGACGATGCGGCCGAGGACGAGGCCGGGCGCGTCGGCGACCCAGACGGTCGGGAGGCCGAGCGCGGTGAAGAACGCCTCGGTGCGCTCAGCGGCCGCGTCGGCGGTCGCCTCGGTCCGTGTGCAGCTCCACCACCCTGATGGGCGGCAGCGCGTGGAAGCCCGCAGCGGCGGCGCCCTGGTCCAGCGCCTGCAGCGCACCTTCCGCGCAGAGCAGCGCACGCGGCGCGCCCTGCAACGGCACCGCGTCATCCTCGGGCGGGCCGCATTCGAGGATCAGCCATGGCACGGCGCCATCCGCCTCGTCGGTGACCGCGAAGCCGGCGTCCTCGGCCCGTGCCCGCAACTCCTCGGCAATCGGCAGGAAGCCGCTGATCAGCACCAGGCCCTTGGAGACGGCCGGGTCGCCGCCCTCCGGCACCTTCAGCTCGGCGGGTCGGGCCCGCCGCTCGTTGTCATAGGTGTACCAGCCTTGGCCCGTCTTGCGCCCGAGCCGTCCGGCGGCGACCATCTGCGCGCTCAGCGGTGACGGCCGCCAGCGCGGCTCGCCGAAGCTCAAGTCATAGAACGACTTGGCGACGTCGAGGCCGACGTCGATCCCCACGAGGTCCTGCAGCTCGAACGGCCCCATCCAGAAGCCAGCGGCGCGCACGATCCCATCGATCGTCTCGACGTCGGCGATCTTCTCCTGCAGCAGCCTCAGCGCCTCGAGCCCGAACGGGCGGTTGCAGCGGTTGACCAGGAAGCCCGGACCATCGGTCGCCGCGATGATCTCCCGGCCCATCGCCTCGCCGGCGGCGCGGGCGATCGCCAGCGCCTCCTCGGAGGACTGCAGCCCCGCGATCAGCTCGACGAGCGGCATCATCGGTGCCGGGTTGAAGAAGTGCAGGCCGACGACACGCGACGGGTCGGCAGCAGCGCGCGCGATCGCCGTGATCGGGATCGACGAGGTGTTGGACGCCAGCACCGCGTCCGGCGCAACCCGCGACAGCGCCGCGAACAGCTCGTGCTTGAGCTCCAGGCGCTCGGGCGCCGCCTCGATGATCAGCGTGCACGGCGCGAGCTCCTCCAGCGTCTCGACGACCTCCAGCCGCGCACCGATCGCCACGGGATCGCCGGGCAGCGCGCCCTTCTCGATGAACTTGACGATCCCGGCCCGGGCACGCTCGGCACCTGCGACCGCGGCGCCCTCGACCGGGTCGAACAGCAGCGTCCGCGCGCCGCTCTGCGCCCCGAGCTGGGCGATCCCGGAGCCCATCGTCCCCGCGCCCACGACGCCGATCACCTGCGGTGCGCTCATGCTCGGCAGCTTGCCAGGTCGGCACGACACGCAAGAACATCGCCACGCGGCCCCCGCGTAAACTCGCGCCCCGTGGACCCCTTCGCGGTCATCATGATCGGCATCGTCGGCGGGTTGCTCGTCGGCCTGGTGCTGCTCGGCCTGTTTCACCCACGCACGGGTGCGCAGACGCTCGACTGGAAGCCCACCCGCTCGGCCGAGCAGCAGATCCAGAACGAGATCGACGATCTCGACCAGATGCTCGAGGCCGCCAACGCTCGTCGCCGCCAGCGGGGAGCACCGGAGCTCACCGAGGAGGGGATCCGAGCGACCGTCGGCTCCGACATCGCCGAGACCATCAAGCGCCGCGAGGAGCACCTCGCAGAACTGGAGGTCGTCCAGATGCTGGACGCCAAGAACGCCCGCCGCCGCGCGAAGGGGCTGCCGGAGATCACCGTGGAGGAGTACCGCGCGAAGATCCTCCGGCCCTCCACCCCACCCCGCGAGGATCGCGCGTGAGGGCCCTGCTGGTCGGCGGTGGCACAGCCGGCCTTGCCCTCACCCGCAGCCTGACCGCCGACGGCCACGCCGTCCGCTTCGTCACCCGCCACGAGCACTTCCGCGACGACATCGAGGCAGCAGGCGGCGAGTGCTACATCGGCGACCCCGACCGCATCGGGTCGCTGCGCTACGGACTCGACAACGTCACCGTGCTGCTGTGGCTGATGGGCAGGGCGCCCGACGGCGACCTGCACGGCTCACGACTGACGATGATGATGGAACGGACGATCGACACCACGGTACGCGGCGTCGTCTACGAGGGCACCCCGGGCGGCGCCGCCGAGGTCGCGCGCATGGCGGAGTACAACGAGATCCCCCACGCCGTCCTGGATGCGCCGCGAGAGGACGAGGACGCCTGGGTCGCGGCGGTCCTCGTCGCGGTCGACGGGGTCCTGGCGGCGCCGCGCGGTCGTTAGGCCGCGGCGCGCCGGTCCAGCCGCTCGAACAGATCGGCGAGCATCCGTGCGGTCGCACCCCACACCAGGTGGTCGCCGACCACATAGGTGTCGGTCCGAAACGGGACGCCGCGCCGCGTGAGCCGGCGGCGTGCGTAGCCGTCGCGCAGCTCGGCCAGCGTCAGCTCGAGGACCAGCGCCACCTCGGCCTCCTCCGGCCGCCACGTCTGGCCCGGCTCGATCAGTCCGACGAACGGATAGACGGCGTAGCCGGTGGCGATCGTCGGCGTCGGCTGCAGCGCGCCGATCAGCTCCACCCCGCTCGGCTCCAGGCCGATCTCCTCGTGCGCCTCGCGCAACGCGGTCGCACACAAGTCGGCGTCCTCGGGATCCTGACGGCCGCCCGGGAACGAGATCTCGCCCGGATGGCGGCGCAGGTCCTCACGCCGACGGGTCAGCACGACCGACGGCTCGCCCGCTGTGTTCAGGAACAGCGGGACGAGCACGGCTGCGTCGGTACGACCGTGGACGTCGAGCGCGGCCGCCTCGACCGGGTCGAGGAGGACGCCTTCGAGCAGCTCGCGCAGGTCAGCGCGCGAGCGAGACGCGCTCGATCCGCTCGTCGAACATCACCTCGCCCTCGAGGGTCCGATGAACGGGGCACTTGGCCGCGATCACCCGCAGCCGCTCGACCTGCTCGTCGCTCATGGTGTCCGGGAAGCGCATCACGAGGTTGAAGCGCGTGGGACAGCCGCGCTCGGCGGGCGTGTAGTCACAAGCAACCTCGACGTCGCCGACATCCCAGCCCTTGCGCTTGGCGTACATCTCCATCGTGATCGCGGTGCACGCGGCCAGCGACGCGGCCAGGATCTCCTGCGGGCTGGGACCTTGGTCCTCGCCGCCCTTGTCGATGGGCTCGTCGATCGTGAACTGGTGGTCGCGGATCCGGACGGCCTGGCGCAGGCTGCCGGACCGCGTGGCGGTCGCCTTCATGGCACCGATGATGGCAAACGGCTCACGCGAGCGGGTTGAACAGCAGGCCGGTCGGCACCTTGGGGTAGAAGAACGTGGACTTGGGTGGCATGTTGACGCCGGCGGCGGCGATCTCCTGGACCTGCTTGACCGGGCTGCCGCGCAGGAAGAAGGCGCAGTCGTACTCCTTGGACTGCACCATCTGCAGCGCCTCGTCGTCGGTGCGGGAGTAGCCGAGCCCGTCGAGATGGGCGATGTCGTCTTCGGTCATCCCGAGGACGCCCTTGAAGATCAGGGCCTCCAACACGGCCGTGTCGAGGTGGCGGTAGGGCTCGGGGTAGTTGGCCAGCGCGGCGTCGGCGACGGACTGGTTCTTGAGGACGAGCCGGTAGGGCCGCTGGTGGAAGGAGTCCAGGTAGCCCATGGTCAACGGGCCGTCGCCGTCCGGTGGCCGGAGCTCGTCGACCGTGATCGGCGTGACGTCGAAGTGCTCGCGCAGGAACGTGCCGAGCGCCAACTGGGACTCGGGGTCCCTGACCTGGTTGAGCAGCCGATGGGTGGGAAAGATCGTCAGGCCCGGGTCCTGCAGCGCGACGAGGCACATCAGCACGTAGCGGTGATCGCCCTCGCCGCCGATCTCCTCCGCATAGACGCGCGCGGTCTCGTAGCGGTGGTGGCCGTCGGCGATCAGCAGCTCGGTCTTGCCGAGCGTCATCTGCACCCGCGCGATGGCGGCACCGTCCTCGATGCGCCAGAGCTTGTTGCGCGTGCCGTCGGCGTCGGTCGCGGCGCCCCACGGGTCGGTCTGCAGATGCGGCTCGAGCGCGGCCCAGGCGGCGTTGGCCGGGTCGTCGTAGAGGCTGAAGATCGGCGAGAGGTTGGTCTGCGTCGCGCGGGTGAGACGAAGCCGGTCCTCCTTGGGCCCGGGATGCGTGCGCTCGTGCGGACGGATCTTGCCCGGCCCGTACTCCTCCACCCGCACGCGCGCGAAGATGCCGCGGCGCGTGAGCTGCCGGCCGTCGGGGCCCGTGTAGTCCTGCTGCAGCGCCCAGACCGCCGGGGTCGCGTCGCGGACGACGGCGCCCTGGCGCTTCCAGAGGTCCAGCAGCCGCGCGGCCTCCTCGTAGGCGTCGCCGCCGAGCGGTGCCTGCGGGAGGTCGATGCTGACGACGTTGTGGGAGGAGCGTGCGGCAAGGGCCGCGCGTTGCTCGGGGTCGATGACGTCATAGGGCGGCGCGATCACCGACTCCAGGGAGCCGACGACACCGAGGTCGTAGCGAAGGGCGCGAAGCGGTTGGACGTCAGCCATAGGGCGACGAATCTACCGGCACGCGTCAAGGCCCCGGCGGGTCTATCCGGATCAACCCGCCGGGACGCTGACGTGGCGCTCGCCCCGACCATCGCTCAGGGGAGCCGCCTGTGATCCGGGACATGGCGCGCGCGCTGCAGGTACATGTCCCAGGGGACCTTCGACCCGTCGCCGGCCGAGATTCGGCGCGTCGAAGCTCTCGGTTGCGACGCTAACGCAACGAGCCCGCACCTGTGGAAAAGTTGCCCCTGCCAATCCGGCAAGATTCGCCGGCTGCCCGGTCACAGCACCGGCGTTCCCTAGTTATGCCGACGCCTGCGGCGCCCACTGCGCCTCGGCCAGGTCACCCTCGGCCAGCGACGGCGGCGTCGGGATCTCCGGCGTGTCGCGCAGGTACCACTCGGCGTCCAGCGCGGCCTGGCAGCCGGAGCCCGCGGCGGTGATCGCCTGGCGGTAGGTGTGGTCGACCAGATCGCCGGCGGCGAAGACGCCGGGCTTGTTGGTGCGCGTCGAGCGGCCGTCGACCTTGACGTAGCCCTCGTCGTCGACGTCGATGACGCCGTCGACGATCTCGGACTGCGGCTCGTGGCCGACCGCGATGAACGCGCCGCCGATCTCGACGTCCTCGATCTCGTCGGTCCCGGAGTGCTTCAGACGCGCGATGCGCTTGAACGGGCCCTCGCCGTCGAGGATCGCCTCGACCACGTACGGGGTCTTGAACTCGATGTTCTCCATCGCGCGCGCACGCGACTCCATGATCTTGGAGGCACGGAACTCGTCGCGACGGTGGACCAGGAGCACCTTGCTGCCGAACTTGGCGAGGAACATCGCCTCCTCCATCGCGCTGTCGCCGCCGCCGACGACCATGATCACCTGGTCGCGGAAGAAGGCCGCGTCGCATGTCGCGCAGTAGGAGACGCCGGCGCCGGCCAGCTCGGCCTCGCCCGGCACGCCGAGCTTCTTGTGCTCGGCCCCCATCGACAGGATCACGGTGCGGGTGCGATAGACGTCGGAGCCGACGTGGACCTCGTGGATCCCGCCGGGCTCGTCGCTCAGCTTCACCGAGGTCGCCTGATCGGTGATGAACCGCGTGCCGAAGTCCTCGGCTTGGTCGCGAAGCTTCTGCATCAGCTCAGGACCGGCGATGCCGCCGCCCGGGAAGCCCGGGTAGTTCTCGACCTCGGTCGTCTGCTGCAGCAGGCCGCCCCACATGAAGCCCTCGATCACCAGCGGGTTCAGGTTCGCGCGCGAGGTGTACAGCGCAGCGGTGTAGCCCGCCGGGCCACTCCCGATGATGATGACGTTCTCGATGGTGTCGGCCATGCTGGTGGGTGTCCTTCCCAGGATCTCAGGTCGCTTCACTTTGTATAGTACCGACCGCCGCGCAAGCGTTACGGCGGGCCAGCCGCTCGTCCTTCCACCGGGCAACCGTACGTCGTAGCTGGAAGTAGGCGATCGCGCCCGGGATCGTCGGCAGGTAGAACGCGAACAGGCGATAGGTGAGCACCGCCACGACGATGGAGTCGCGCGACTCGCCGCCGAAGGCGACGAACGCGCCGATCATCCCGCCGTCCACCCCGCCGACGCCGCCCGGCAGCGGCAGCAGGTTGGCGAGCATCCCGACGAAGTAGCCCATCACGATCACGGCCCACGGCGGCGCCTCGCCGAAGGCGTGAAAGGCCGCCCACAGGATCGCGATGTTGAAGCCCCAGTAGGCGATCGAGCCGGCCAGCGCAGGGTCACCCGCGCGCACGAGGGAGACCGAGATCCGGATGCCCGACGAGATCGCCGCCGGCAGGTGCGCCGCCCGCTGGGCCAGCCGCCCGACGCGGCCGTGCCGGCGCGCGTAGCCGTCCAAGCGCCGCTGCAGGTCGGTCGGCGTCAGCGACGCCAGCAGCGCGATCGCGAACGCGACCAGGCCGATGATCGCCGGCAGCAGCGTGATCGCCCAGTCCTGCGAGCCCGGCAGGATCCCGAAGTAGAGCCCGAAGCCACCGACGACGACCGCCGCCATGTAGACGCCGTAGGTCAGCACGAGGAACGCCAGCGTCTGGTCGGCGACCGCGCGCTTGGGCATCCCGGCGCGACGCAGCGCCCACGCCGTCAGCGCGATGCCGCCCGCGCCGCCCGCCGCGAAGACGCGCGTGGCGGCCAGGCCGGCCATGGTGATCTGGTAGCTCTCGACGGCCGTGAGCCGGAAGCCGCCGCGCACGTAGACGCCCTGGAAAAGGACGACGTAGCCGCCGAAGGAGAACGCGGTGAAGACGCCCGCGACGATCAGCCACAGCGGGTCGCCGTCCTTGACCTCCTTCCACGTGTCGCCGAGGCCGGCGAGCTGCGGCAGCACCGCGGTCAGGAAGATGATGCACAACACCACGAAGAGGCCGCCGACGATGAGCGTCCGCCGCGTGACCTTGATCAGCGGCATCTCCTCGTCGTCATCGACCTCTTCCTCGTCGTCGACGAGCGCAGGGTCTGCGGTCATCCGCGCGCCTTCCGCTCCAGCGCCTGCAGCGTGCGGCCGAGACGACTGACGGCGGGCGCGACGGTCGGCGCCGCGGCGCGGACGCCCTCGGTCAGCGCGGCGCCGACAAGCAGGTCGACGAGGTAGTGCTCACCGAGGTAGACCAGCGCGAAGCCGAGCGTCAGCGCGTAGCTCCACCCCACCGCGCCCTCCACCGGACCCGCCTCCGTGAGGAGATGCGCAGCCATCAAGGAGGTCGCGAAGTGCAGCGAGGGCATGGCAGCCAAGGGGTTGCCTCCCAGCACACTGTAAAGGGGCTCCCAGCTGTCCTTCCAGAACGCCTCGCCGTGCTCGACCATCATGCGGCGGATGGCGATGTCGCCGCTCTCGCCCAGCCGGCCGTGCAGCGACGCGTACCACGGCGGCGCGGTCGGGACCGCCCAGTAGCCGACGAGGCCGAGGTCGAAGACCGCATAGGTCAGCGCCGCGGTGCGCGGGAAGCGGTCGTGATGGCGCCACATCACGTAGGCCAGCGTCCCGTGCGGGAACAGGAACCAGAGCCAGTGCGACCACACGAGCACCTGGTCGCGCTTGCGGATCCGGCCCGGCTGGGCGAACCAGCGCTGCAGGCGGATGTTGGGCATCTCGCCGAGCCCGAGCAGCCGGTCGATGCGCACCGGGTAGTCGAGATGGACCCGGCGCTCGAGCGCCTCCGGGTCGTCGTTGGGCATCTGGTAGGTGACCGTGTAGGCGTACATCTGCAACACGCACAGCGCGACGTCGCGCTTCTTGGAGCGCGGCAGGGCCACGCTCAGGGCGAGCGGAGCGGCGGCGGCGATGGCGGTGACGGCCGGGGGCGGGATCCGCGCACGCCGGCGAACGAGCGGGACCGCGACACCAGCCGCGACAACGCCCCACGCGGCGAAGCGGACGGCAGGAGACAGGCGCACGAGCGCGGCGCAGTGTATTGCGCGGGTCGGACCCGACGACAGCGCGTACGCCGGAGTCCGCCGCGACGGAGTCGCCCGCGACGACAGCGCGTGCGCTCCGCGCCACTCGATACCGTCGCGGGCTTGAGCGCTGTGGACAGCGAGCTCCAGGCCGGGGACGTCTTCGCCGGCTACCGCGTGACCGGCATCGCCGGTCGCGGCGGCATGGGCGTCGTGTACGAGGCCCAGCAGCTCGACCTGCAGCGTCCTGTCGCGTTGAAGCTCATCGCGACGCCGCTCGCGCGCGACGAGGCCTTCCGCGAGCGCTTCGTCCGCGAGTCGCGTGCGGCGGCGGCGATCGACCACCCCAACGTGATCCCGGTCTACTCCGCCGGCGAGGACGACGGGCGGCTGTATCTGGCGATGCGGTTCGTCGACGGCGAGGACCTGCGCTCGCTGGTGCAGCGCGAGGGGCCGCTGGGGCCGGCGCGCGCGGCGTCGATCATCGCCCAGATCGGCAACGCGTTGGATGCCGCGCACGCGCGCGGGCTCGTGCACCGCGACATCAAGCCGGCCAACGTGCTCTTGGATCGCGACCACGCGTACCTGACGGACTTCGGGCTGACCAAGCGGCTGACGGGCGAGACGACGATGACCGGCTCGGGCCGGTGGGTCGGGACGCTGGGCTACATAGCGCCGGAGCAGATCCGCGGTGAGGGCGTCGACGCGCGGGCCGACGTGTACGCCTTGGGCTGCCTGTTGTTCTATGTGTTGACGGGCGTCGCGCCGTATCGGCGGGATTCGGATGAGGCGACGCTCTACGCGCACCTACATGACGTGGCGCCGGATGCGCGGGCGCTGGTGCCCGAGGTGCCGGAGACGCTGGCGGAGGTCGTGGCGCGGGCGTTGGAGAAGGACCCCGACGACCGCTTCCCGTCGGCCGGCGACCTGGGGCGCGCGGCGCTGGCGGCGGTCGGTGACGGGCCGGTCCCGCCGCCCGAGCGGGTGGTGGCGCGCGGCGCCGCGGCGCCCGGAGGCTTTGCCGATGACGAGACAGCAGTGCCTGGTGGGGCCGGCGGGGCAAGCGTCACGCCGACGGCGCCGACCGCGCTGGCGCCGGGCGGTCCCGGCGGACGCGGCGCGGCGGCGACGCGTGGTCGCGGTGCCCGTCCCTGGATCACGCCGATGCTCGCGCTGCTGGCGGGCGCGGCGATCGTCGTGCTGGTCGTCGTCCTGCTCGACGGCGGCAACGACGACCAGCCCGGCTCCGGCTCCCCATCGCAGACCACCACGACGCCGGCCACCGCCGGCACGCCGCGGGTGACCCAGACGGCGACCGTCGACCCCCGCCCCAACGCGATCGCCTACAGCCGTGGCCGCGTCTGGGTCGGCAGCGTGCGCAGCGGCCGGCTGATCGGTCTGGCGGCCGATGGCAAGGGCGCGGGACGGACCATCAAGCTGCCGTGGAAGAGCGGGACCACGAGCGTCGCGGCGGGCTTCGGCTCGCTCTGGGTGACCAACGGCGACCAGTCCCGCCTCGTGCGCATCGATCCCGTCAGCGGTCATGTGCAAGGTGATCGCGTCGTCGGCGCGGGCACCGCGGACGTCGTCGTCGCCGGCGAAGGCGCGGTCTGGGTCGGACAGCGCGCGCGGCGGGCGACCGACCCGGCCTCGTCGATCATCAAGGTCGACCCGCGTGGCGGTGACACCAAGGAGATCCTCTTCGGCCAGGAGGGTGTCGGCGACATCGCGACCGGCGGCGGCTACGTCTGGGTCCCCAACCGCCGCCGCAACCGTCTGAGCCGCATCGACCCCGGCAGCGGCGAGCGCAAGTCGACGCCGATCGGCTTCGGCAAGCACCGCGTCGCCTTCGGCGCCGACCAGGTCTGGGTCACCAACTACGACGACGGCACGATCTCTCAGAACAACCGCTCGCTGACCAACGCGGTGACCGACGCGCTCAACGTCCGAGGACCACTCGACCTCGTCGTGTCCGGCACCACCGTGTGGGTGGCCAGCTACCTCGACGACGCCGTCGTCCGCCTCGACGCCCGCACCGGCAAGTCGATCGGCGAGCCGATCACCGTCGGCCGCAACCCCTTCGCGATCATCGCCCACGGAACGCACGTGTGGGTCACGAACCTCGCGAGCGGAACGGTCTCGCGTATCGACGCAGGGTAAACCCGGTGCATCTGCCGGGCCGGCAGCGCCACGCGTTGCCCGCAACCCCCGGGGCGCACTAGCCTGGCTGGGCCGTTGCCCGAGCGGGCGTTGCCCAAGCGAATCCTGACCAATGAAGATCGGCGTCCTCGTCAAGCCCGACATCAGCAACGCCATCTACCGGGCGATCACCCCGATGCTGGCGCTCGAGCAGCTCGGCCACGAGGTGGTGCTCGCCAAGCGGACGCTCGACGACAAGTTCAGCCTCGACGGGCTCGTCAACTGCGATGTCGTGCACGTCTACCGCGGCACCGAGGACCCCAAGGTCATCAAGGGGGTCAACGAGCTCCATCGTCGAGGCACCGCCATCATCTGGGACGACGACGACGATGTCCGACTGGTCCCCAAGGACTCCCCGGGCTACAAGAGCCGCTTCGGCGGCCTCAATACCCAACAGCGCGTCCGTCAGCAGATCGCCATGACGTCGAAGGCCGATGTCGTGACCACCACCTCATCGGTCTTGGCAGACCTCTTCGGCAAGCACTTCGACGGCCCGATGCATGTTGTCGAGAGCTACCTCGACTCCTCGCAATACGCCCGTGGCGGTCATGGCCACGACGGCATCACTATCGGCTGGGTCGCATCTATGGAGCATGTGGCAGACGTCCGGATGCTGGACATGACGTCCAAGCTGCGCGACGTGATGGCACGTGACGAGCGCATCCACGTCACGACGGTCGGCGTCAAGCTGGACCTCGACCCCGGCCGCTACACGTATGTCCGACGCGTCCAATTCCCGGAACTCGCGAAGTTCCTGTCGCACCTGGACATCGGCATCGCCCCGATCGCCGACCACCCGATGAGCTACGCGCGGTCGAACATCAAGCTCAAGGAGTACGCCGGCGCCGGCGTGCCCTGGGTGGCATCCGCGCGCGGGCCTTACGCCGACCTCGGCAGCAAGCAAGGCGGCATCACCGTCACCGACGATCGCTGGGAGCAGACGCTCCTCGATCTCGCCAACTCACGGTTCAAGCTCATGCGCCTGCGCCGCAACGCCCAATCCTGGGCCAAGTCCCAGCACATCAACCACCACGTCAAGCGCTGGGAGACCGTGGTCGACACCGCCGTCGAGGCCGCGGCCCGACGGGCAACCTGACCCGGCCTTCCAAGCCGAGCGCAACCACAGGCGGCCCGAGTCAAAGATCGCGCTGGGTCAGCATCCCGCGCTGAAACGCCTCGGCCACCAGCCTCGAGCGCTTCTGGTTCTGCGGCAGCGACTCGATCCCGAACTTCTGAAACAGCGACCGCAGATGCGCCTTGACCGCGTCAACGCTCAGGTGCAGCTCCGCCGCGATCTCCTGATTCGTCGCAGGCGTCGCGAAGTCGGCCTGCTTGTACGGCCGCGCCAGCGCCACGAGCACCTGGCGTTGGGTCGCCGGGAGGTCGGCCAGCGCGACGGGCTCGCCGGCGACGACGGTGCGCTCGACGGTCTCCTCGGCATCCGGGCGGCGATAGCCGAGCGTGGTGCGACCGATGCGGATCGTGTCGCCGTCACGCAGTCGCGCGCGCCCCGAGATGCGGGTGCCGTTGACGTAGGTGCCGTTGCGGCTCAACCCGTCGTCGACGACCGTCCACTCCCCCGCGATGCACTCGAGCTCCGCATGCAGCCGGCTGACCTCGGTGTCCCACGGCAGCGGCACCCCGTTGGACTCCGCCCGGCCGACGCTCAGCCGCTCGCCTTCGAGGCGCAGCAGCTGCTGACGGTTCTCGCCGTCTCGCAACACGAGAAACGGCGCGCCCGCACGCTCGGCGCTCAGACGCTCCTGGAGCTCGGCGGGTGAGGCGACGTGGGCTGCGAGCGGGGACTCGTCGGCAGACACCCCTCCCAGCCTAGTTAATTGCCGGACCCCCTCCACACCTAGGTGTGGCCGGACCTCACCTGGGTGTGGAAGGTGTAGCCCCGGGGTCCCTGGGAGCGGCGTGTGAGCAGCGCGAACATCTTGGACATGAACCCGGTCCGCTCCTCCCCCTCCCCCAAGGCCCGCGCCCCGCGCGCCGGCACCGCCTCCGACGAGGCGCTCGTCGCCGCCGTGCGCTCCGGGTCCGACGCCGCCTTCACCGCGATCGTCCACCGCTACGAGCCCCAGCTCACCGCGTACGCCCGCCAGGTGCTCGGCGGCCGTCACCACGACGCCGAGGAGTGCGTCCAGGACGCGTTCATCCGCGCCCTGCGCTCGATGAAGGGCAACGACGCCGAGATCGCGCTGCGCCCGTGGCTGCACGCGATCGTCCGCAACCGCTGCCTGGACCAGCTGCGCAAGCCCAATCGCACGACCGACCTCGATCCGCATCAGGCCGTCCTGGCCGACCACGGCCCGGGCCCGGTCTCGATGATCGCCCACCGCCAGCGCCTGCACGAGGTCGTCGGCGGCGTCGAGCAGCTGCCCGAGCGTCAGCGCCGCGCGCTCGTCATGCACGAGCTCGAGGACCGCTCGCACTCCCACATCGGTCGCGTGCTCGGCGTGTCGGCCGGCGCCAGCAAGGCGCTGGTCTGCCGCGCCCGGCAGGGCGTCGCGGCCGCGGTTGGCGGCGTGTAAGCAGCAGACCGGCGCGGGCGTTAGCGTCCGCGCCCATGCCCCTCTCGGCGATCGTGCTGGACCTTGACGGCGTCGTCGTGGACACCGAGGAGATCTGGGACCGCGAGCGCCGCGCGTACGTCGACGCCCACGGCGGGACGTGGACCGAGAAGGCCACGCGCAAGATGCAGGGCATGAGCTCCGCCGAGTGGGCCGGCTACCTGCGCGACAAGCTCGGTGCGCGTGGCGAGATCGACGAGATCTCCGCCGCGGTCGCCGCCGGCGTCGTCGCCGAGATCGAGCGTGAGCTGCCGCTCCTGCCGGGCGCGATCCGCGCGGTCAACGCGTTGGCCAACGCGTTCCCGCTGGCGCTCGCGTCGTCGGCCAACCGCGAGGTCATCGACGCGGTGCTCGACGGCGCGGGGATCACGGCACGCTTCGGTGCGACCGTGTCCTCGGAGGAGGTGCCGCGCGGCAAGCCGGCGCCCGACGTCTACCTCGAGGCCGCACGACGCCTCGGGGTCGACCCGACGCAGTGCGCGGCGGTCGAGGACTCCTCGAACGGGCTGCGGTCGGCGCATGCGGCGGGCATGGTCGTCATCGCGACGCCCAACCACACGTTCCCGCCGGCCCCCGACGCGCTGGCGCTGGCCAGGCTCGTGGTCGACGGGATCAAGGACGTCACGCCGGAGCTGGTGACGTCCCTCTGAGGAGGGGCGGCCCGAAACCCGGGCCGCCGCGAAGATCGCCGCCAGGCGATTCTTCGCAATGCGAATCGCCCGCTGGGCGATGTCGCACTACTTCATCCGGTAGACGATGCGCCCGCGGGTGAGGTCGTAGGGCGAGACCTCGACGCGCACGCGGTCACCGGGCAGCACGCGGATGCGGTTGCGGCGCATCTTGCCGGCGAGGTGCGCCAGCACCTCATGGTCATCCATGTCCAACTGGATGCGGAACAGCAGGTTGGGCAGCGACTCAACGACTTCGCCCTCGAGGGCAACCTTGTCTTCTACGGCCATGCGGCCTCCTTCAAGCGTTCGTGTTCGGAGTGCGCGAAAGAGCGACGAAGCGTGCAAGCACGCACCCGGACCATCGCGCGAAGAGGGGCGGGACCCGCGCTTGCGCACAGGAACCGAGATCCATTGTACCCGCATGGGAGCGGGATCCCACCCACCTCTGACCAGGTGGACTCAGACGGCCGCGGGCGCCAGTCGCGCGGCAAGCAGCTTCGCCAACCGCGCGCGATGGGTTCCGGAGCCACCGAGCAGCGCCGCGTCGACCTGCGCACGCTTGTAGAGCCAGTGCACGTCGGCCTCCCAGGTGAAGCCGATGCCGCCGTGGCACTGGATCGCCGCCGCGGTGACGTCACGCCCACCGTCGGAGGCCGCCGCCTTGGCCAGCGAGGACGCCTCGGCCAGACGGTCGGGCTCGGCATCGGCCGCCCAGGCGGCGAAGTACGTCGCCGACCGTGCGCCCTCGGTGTCCTTGAGCATCTGCGCGCACTTGTGCGAGACGGCCTGGTAGGCGCCGACCGGGGTGTCGAACTGCTTGCGGTCCTTGACGTAGGCCAGCGTCATCTCCAACGCGCGCTGCGACACGCCGACCAGCTCGGCCGCGACGACGACCGTCGCGCGGTCGATGCCCGCGGCGCTGTCGCCGCCCAGCGGCTCGCCATCACCGCTCACGCGTGCCGCGCGGCGGGTCGGGTCGATCGAGTCGACCGGCGTGACGTCGGCGTCGGCGCGCGGCAGGACCCGCGCGACCCCGTCGTCGCCGATCAGGACGATGACCGCCGCGGCGTCCGCGTCCCCCACCAGCCCGCCGGCCGCACCGAGCGCGCCCGTGATCTCACCGGACGCCAGCCCCGGCAGCCAGGCCGCCTGCTGCGCGGCCGAGCCGGCCGCGCCGATCGCCTCGGCGGCCGTCACCGTCGACAAGAACGGCGAGGCGGCCAGCGCGTAGCCCAGCTCCTCGCTCAGGATCGCCAGCTCGACGGCGCCCAGGCCCTGGCCGCCGTGCTCCTCGGCGATCGCGATCCCCGGCCAGCCGAGCTCGACCAGCTCGGACCACAGCGTGTCGTCATAGGCCTTGCCTTCGGCGGCCTCGCGGACCTTGGCGAACGTCGAGCGCGAGCCGAGCAGGTCGCGCGCCGTGCGCTTGATCTCGTGCTGGTCCTCGGTGAAGTCGAAGTTCATGCCGTCGCTCCCTTCAGCCGCGGCAGGCCAAGGACCCGTTCGGCGACGATGTTCTTGAGGATCTCGGTCGTGCCGCCCTCGATCGTGTTGCCGCGCGAGCGCAGCAGCTCGTAGGCCCACCGATTGCCGGTGGTCAGCGCATCGGCGCCGAGCAGGTCGGCGGCGAACTGCGCCAGCTCCTGGTTGGTCTCTGACCACATCCACTTGGTCAGCGAGCCCTCGGGGCCGGGCGTGCCGTACTTCTCGATCGTGGTCAGCCCGCGGTAGGCGGTGAGGCGCAGGATCTCGGCCTTCATGTGCAAGTGCCCCACCTTGTCGGCGACGACCGGATCGTCGAGCAGGCCGCGCTCGGCTGCCTCTTCGATCAGCTCGTCGAGCAACTGGCGCAACCGCACCTGGAGGAAGAACGCGAGGCCGGAGCGCTCGTTCATCAGCGTCGTCAGCGCAACGCGCCAGCCGTTGCCGACGCCGCCGAGGACGTTCTCGTCCGGGATCCGCGCGTTCTCGATGAACAGCTCGTTGAACTCCGGCTCTCCCGTGATCTGGACCAGCGGGCGGATCTGCACGCCCTCCTGCTCCATGTCCATCAGGAAGTAGGTCAGCCCCTTGTGCTTCGGCGCGTCGAAGTCGGTGCGGGCGACCAACATGCACCACTTGGAGTACTGCGCGCCCGAGGTCCAGACCTTCTGACCGGTGACGACCCACTCGTCGCCGTCCTTGACGGCCTTGGTCTTCAGCGACGCGAGATCCGAGCCGGCGTCGGGCTCGCTGAAGCCCTGACACCAGATCTCGTCGCCGGTGAGGATCGGCGAGAGGTAGCGCTCCTTCTGCTCGTCGGTCCCGAAGGTCATGATCGTCGGGCCCGCCAGCAGGATGCCCAGGACGTTGGCCGGCAGCGGCCGGCGCGCGCGGCCGAGCTCCTCGAAGAAGATCGCCGACTCGGTCATCGTCGCGCCGCGGCCGCCGTACTCGACCGGCCAGTGCACGGCCGCATAGCGATCGGCGGCCAGACGGCGCTGCCACTCACGGCGCCACGCGTAGCTCGCGTCGTCGCCGGCGGGCTCGTCGCCGGGGTCGTTGCGCTGAAACCAGGCGCGCAGCTCGTCGCGGAACGCGGCCTCGGACTCGGAGAAGGTCAGGTCCATGCGCGCACGGTACGGCCCGGCCGAGGGATTCGCCACAGCGAGGTGGGTAGGAGAGACTCGGTCTATGTCCGCGACCGCGACCGCCCCACCCGACCATCGCCGCGTCCTGATCGTCGCCAGCGGGCTGATGCTCGTGATGCTGCTGGCGTCGCTGGACCAGACGATCGTCTCGACCGCGCTGCCGACGATCGTCGGCGACCTCGGCGGCCTGGAGCACATCTCGTGGGTCGTGACCGCCTATCTGCTGGCGATCACCGCGGTCACGCCGCTGTACGGCAAGCTCGGCGATCTCTACGGCCGCAAGGTCGTGCTGCAGGGCGCGCTCGTCCTCTTCCTGATCGGCTCAGCGCTCTGCGGCCTCGCGCAGGGCATGACCGAGCTGATCGTCTTCCGTGCGATCCAGGGGCTCGGCGGCGGCGGGCTGATGGTCAGCGCGCAGGCGGCGATCGGCGACGTCGTCGCCCCCAGCCAGCGCGGCCGCTACTCGGGCCTGTTCGGCGCGGTCTTCGGCGTCTCCAGCGTGGCCGGCCCGCTGATCGGCGGCTTCCTGACCACGCACGTGTCCTGGCGCGCCATCTTCTACGTCAACCTGCCGCTGGGTGCGCTGGCGCTCGTGGTCCTGGCGATCACGCTGCCGTCGGCCACCGAGCGCCGCAAGCACGACATCGACTACGCCGGGACCGTGCTGCTGGCGCTCGGCCTCAGCGCGCTGATCCTCGCGACGACGCTCGGCGGCAACACCTTCGACTGGGCCTCGCCGGAGATCGTGGGCATGGGTCTGGTCTGCGTGCTCTCGCTGATCGCCCTGGCCTACGTCGAGCAGCGCGCGACCGAGCCGATCCTCCCGCCGTCACTGTTCCGCAACCGCGTGTTCGTGGTCTGCGCGGCGGTCAGCCTCGTGGTCGGCTTCGCGCTCTTCGGCTCGCTGACCTACCTGCCACTCTTCCAGCAGGTCGTGCGCGGGCTGAGCCCCACAGCGTCGGGGCTGCAGCTGATCCCGGTGATGGGCGGGCTGCTGTTCTCCTCGATCCTGTCGGGCCAGATCATCTCGCGGACGGGGCGCTACAAGGCGTGGCCGATCGCCGGCACCGCGGTCGCCGCGCTCGGCCTGTGGCTGTTGTCGTCCTTGGACGAGACGACCGGGAGTGGCGTGGCCGCGCTGCACATGCTGATCCTCGGCCTCGGGCTGGGGATGGTCATGCAAGTGCTGGTCCTTGCCGTGCAGAACTCGGTCTCCTACGAGCAGCTCGGCGTGGCGACCTCGGGCGCGACGCTCTTTCGCTCGATCGGCGGCTCGCTGGGCACGGCCGTGCTGGGCGCGATCTTCACCGGTCGGCTGAGCAGCGAGCTGGCCGACAAGCTGCCGGCCTCCCCCGGCGGCGGGGTCGGCGAGGGCGGCATCAACCCGGCGCAGATCGAGAAGCTGCCGACACCGATCCACGACGCCTATATCTCGTCCTTCACCGACGCGCTGCACGTCGTCTTCCTCGTGGCGGCATGCGTCGTGCTGGTCGCGTTCGTGCTGTCATGGCTGATCGAGGAGCGGCCCCTGCGCGCGACGGTCGAGACCGCGTCGGGCGTCGGCGAGGTGATCGGCGGGCCGGTCGACACCGACTCGCTGCGGGAGGTCACACGCGGGCTGACGCGGCTGGTCGGTCGCGAGCGGACGATGGCGTTCATCGCCGACGCCACGCGCCACGCGGGCGTCGACCTGGCGCCCGGGCCGGCGTGGCTGCTCCTCTACGCCGGAGCACCGGATGCCCCTGAGGACCTGCGCGTGATCCGCGATCGGCCGCACGTCAACGCGGCGGGCTTCGACGCAGCGCTGGCGACCCTCCGCGCCCAGGGCGCGATCGACGACGACGGCCACGTCACACCCGCCGGCCACGCGCTGCGCGATCAGCTCGTCGCGGCGCGCACCGACTGCCTGCGCAAGCTGATCGCCGAGTGGCAGCCTGAGGAGCACCCCGAGCTGGACCCGCTGCTGCACCGGCTGGCCGAGGAGCTGGGCGAGCAGCCGCACGACGGCGCGCCCGCGCTGGCGCGGTCCGCCCCGGCCTCGACAAGCGACGACTGAGCGGTTCATCTGCGCCGACCCTGGGGATAGGGGCGTCATGAAACGCCTTCTTGCTCTCCTCCTGGCGGTCGGCGGCGTCGCCGCGGCCGCCCCGGTCGCGGGCGCCGCCGACGCGACCGACACGGTTCCGGCGCCGCAGCCGATCGTCACCAACCTCGGCGACACGCCGCTGGTCCAGCTCTCCGACGGTGGTGGCGGTCTCCCCTACCTCGGGTCGACCACGTCCTACAACGCGGGCGCGCTCACGCAGGTCCTGACCCAGTACCACGACTCCGGCGTCTACGACGCAGAGCTGGCGCAGATCGACGGCGTCGCCGCGCAGTGGCTCTCCGGTCAGCACCACCAGCGCGCGATCGCCGCCCGCAAGCACGCCTCCAAGGCCCGCACCCGTGCCCGCGCGGCCCACCACGGCGGCGGCGATCGGCGCGGCGGCCAGAAGTGGTGGCACAAGAAGCAGGCGATCGTCTTCGACGTCGACGAGACCGTGTTGTCCAACTACTCGGCGATCGTCGCCGACGGCTTCGTCTACGGCCCCAAGTCCCAGGCCGAGGCGGTCGACGAGATCGGCGTCGCGATCAAGCCCTCGCTCGACCTGTACAAGTTGGCCCGCTCCAAGGGCATCGCGGTGTTCTTCATCACCGGCCGCCCCGAGGCCCAGCGCGCGCCGACCGAGGACAACCTCAAGCGCGAGGGCTTCACCGACTACCAGCAGGTGATCCTCAAGCCCGCGGGCTTCACCGGCACGACCGTGGCCTACAAGTCGGGTGCGCGAGCCGCGATCGAGCAGCAGGGCTACCAGATCGTCGCCTCGGTGGGCGACCAGTACAGCGACCTGGCGGGCGGCCACGAGGATCGCGCGTTCAAGCTGCCCAACCCGTTCTACTACCTCCCCTAGACGCGGCTCTCCTGTGCGTCGGTGCCGGAGCGCAACGCTCCGGCACCGATGCCGAAGAGCGCGGTGAGCGTGGCGACCACGACGAACGCCGCCGGCAGCGACGAGAGGTCGGCGATCGCGCCGATCGCCCCCGGGGCCGCCAGCCCCGCGCCGTAGGCAACCGTCGCGACCGCGGCGATGCCCTGACCGGCGTGCGGCACCGCGCGGCCGCCGGCGGCGAAGGCGAGCGGGACCACGGTCGCGATCCCGAGGCCGATCAGCGCGAAGCCCGGGATGCCGAGCAGCGGCGTGCGCGCGACGACGATCACCAGCGCCCCTGCGGTGGCGGCCACAGCGCCCGCGCGGACGGTCCTCACCGCCCCGAAGCGCGAGACGACGCGGTCACCGGTCAGCCGGCCCGTCGCCATCGCCAGCGCGAAGCCCGTGTAGGCGGCGGCCGCGGTGGCCGCGCTCGTCCCCATCACGTCGCGCAAGTAGACCGCGCACCAGTCGGCGCTCGCGCCCTCGGCGAAGACCGCGCAGAAGCCGACGACGCCGATCAGCAGGACCGGGCGTGACGGCCACGCCAGGCGCGGCGGGTCCTGTGCCGGGAGCGCCGCCGGCAGCCGCCGTGCCGCCGCCTGGCCGACGACAGCCAAGATGATGGCCATGATCCCGAGGTGGACCCGCGCGTCGAGATCGGCATGCGCGGCGAGCACGCCGATCGCCGACCCCACGATGCCGCCGACGCTCCAGGCGCCGTGCAGGCCGGACATGAGCGGGCGCCCCAGTGGCTCCTCCAGCGCCAGCCCTTGCGTGTTCATGGCGATGTCGGCCATCCCGGCGAGCGCGCCGTAGATCAGCAGCGCGACACAAAGCGCGCCGAACGACGGTGCGAGCGCGGGCAGCGCGAGCGCGGCGGCAAACGCGGCGATCAGCACCCGCGTGACCGTGCGCCCGCTGAGCCGGTGCACGAGCGCGCCGGTCGCCGGCATCGCCAGCAGCGCGCCCAAGGCCGGCACCAGCAGCGCCAGGCCGAGCGCGCCCGCGCTCAGCCCGAGCCGCTCACGGATCCAGGGGATGCGCGTCGCGAAGCTGCCGTTGACGGCGCCGTGGACGGCGAAGACCGCCACCACCGCTACGTGGCGCCGATCAGCGGTTGCGCGCGCAATCATCCGCTATCGTTGCGAGCGCAACCACCGCTCATGAAGGTCTCCGACACATCACCATGACCACCGTATGACCTCCTCCCTCGTCTTCCAGGAGCGCCCTGCTGCCGCGGACGCCGCCGGGCTGCTCGTCCTGCACCACGGTCGCGGCGCCGACGAGCACGACCTGCTCGGCCTCGCCGACGTCCTGGACCCCGAGCGCCGGCTCCACGTCGTCACGCCCGGCGGCCCGCTCACGATCCCGGGATGGCCAGGCAAGCACTGGTACATGGTTCCCCGTGTCGGCTACCCCGATCCCGACACGTTCTTCGCGGCACACGCCAAGCTCGCGGAGTTCCACGACGCGCTGTGGGAGCGCACCGGCCTGACGCCCGCCCAGACGGTCTTCGGCGGGTTCTCCATGGGGTCGGTCATGTCCTATGCCTTGGGCCTGGACCCGTCGCGCCCGGTGCCCGCCGGCATCCTCGCCTTCTCGGGCTTCATCCCGACCATCGACGGCTGGACGCCCGATGTCGCGGGCCGCGCCGAGGCCGCCCTGCGCGCCTTCGTCGCCCACGGCCGCAACGACCAAGTGATGGACATTTCCTTCGGCCGGCAGGCGCGGGACCTGCTCGCGACCGGTGGCGTCGAGGTCGAGTACCACGAGTCCGACGCGGCCCATCACATCGACCCCCAGCACGTGCCCGCGGCCGTCGGCTGGCTGGCGCAGACGCTGCCGTGACCACCGGCTGGACGCAGCACGAGGCAGACGCCTGGATCGGGCTGCTCGAGACCCACAAGCGGCTGACGCGCGCGCTGGACGCGCAGCTCGACACCGCGCACGGGCTCGGCCTGAGCACCTTGGAGCTGCTGAGTCGCCTGGCCGCCGCCGGCGACGGATGGCCCCGGCTGTCGACGCTCGCGCGCGAGGCCGGGCTGAGCCTCTCGCGCGTCTCGCGGCACATGGACGCGCTGGAGCGCCGCGGGCTCGTGCAGCGACGACGCTGCGCGACGGACTCGCGGGCGGTCGAGGCGCACCTGACAGCGACGGGCGCTGCGCTGGTCGCCGAGGCCGAGGCCGCCCATGCGGCGGCGGTCCGCGAGCGCTTCTTCTCCCAGCTCAGCGCCGAGGAGGCCGCGACGCTCGCGCGGGTCTTCCGGCGCCTGGCGCCGGGCGCGGCCGAGGCATGCGCCGCGGTCGCCGACGACCCGGCGCCGTCCTCCTAGCGCTGCTCAGGAGGGAACTGCGCGAGCGCCCACTCGGCGGTCAGCTCCTCGCGCGTGTACGGGCGGCCGGCGATCAGCACGTACTCCCCCGTGCGCGGGTCCATCGGGAGCTGACGCTCGACCGGGTACCACTCGTTGTGATCGCGGACGAGGTCGTTGACATCGTCGAACGAGCGCTGCTGGACGAGGTCCCGCCACTCGCGCGCGAAGCGCTGCGCGTCATCACCGCATTGCTCGCGCAGCCACGCGTAGTCGGCGGCCAGACGCGAGCGATGGCGCTCGATGCCGCTGTGGATCTCGCGCAGCCGCTCCATCCAGCGCGGCATGAGCGCGCCGCGCAGGTAGTTCTCGACGGAGCGCTCGCGCTGCAGCTCTTCGGTCGAGATGCGCTTGCCGCGGCGATGCTCGCCATCGAGGCTGCGCTGCACGCGGCGCTCGACGGCGGAGAGGTCGGGGCGGTCGCCGGGGGTGCGTGGATCGTCGGTCATCGCAACGGCGATCACGCTAGCGCGCGCGGGCGCTCAGCCCAGCAGCTCGGCCGCGAGCGACGGGTGCGCGTCGAGCAGGCGCGAGAGCGTGCGGGCGAGCTCGGCGTCGACGAAGACGCCGACGCGATCGCCATCGCGAACCGGCTCGTTCCATGCCCGCGCGAGCGCGAGCACATCCGGATCGACCGTGACCGCGACCTCCGGCCCGATGACCTGATCGCGCAGCGCGCTCCACGCGCCCTCCGAGATCCACAGCGGCTCCAGCAGCGACATGTGCCAAGCCTAAGCCGACAGCGATACTCCCTGCATGCCCGAGCCCGCGTTCACCGGCTTCCCGCGCGCGACCTTCACCTGGTTCGCCGGGTTGGAAGCCGACAACTCCAAGGCCTGGTTCACCGCCAATCGCGACACCTATGACAACGCGGTGCGCGGCGAGCTGGAGGCGTTGTTGGAGGAGTTGGCCGACGAGCTCGGCGGCCGCGTCAAGCTCTTTCGCCAGCACCGCGACACGCGCTTCTCCCGCGACAAGTCGCCCTACAAGACCACCACCTACGGCGTGATCGCCGACCGGCCCGACGGCGAGGCATCGCTCTACGCCCAGCTCTCCTCCGGCGGTCTGTTCGCGGGCACCGGCTACTACCAGCTGGCCGCCGACCAGCTCGCCCGCTTTCGGGAGGCGGTCGCCGACGACCAGTCCGGCCCCGAGCTCGAGCGCATCCTCGACGCCGTCCGCGCCGCGGGCCTGGAGACCTGGGGCGAGGCGCTCAAGACTGCACCCCGCGGCTTCCCCCGCGACCACCCGCGCGTCACGCTCCTGCGCCACAAGCTCCTCATCGCCAGCCGCCGCGTCGAGCCCCGAGACCGCTCCGGCCTCGCCCGCGACACCACCCTGAGCTTCACCCGCGACACCTGGGCTGCCTGCGCGCCGATGACCACCTGGCTGGACCAGCACGTCGGCGTCAGTCAGTCTGCCGCCACCGGCCCGCCGCTGACCGTCCGCGGGGGAGAACATCGAGATTTCAGGGGGGATAAAAGCAAAATCCCGGCGGGGACTTCATCAGGAACCTGCAGGGCTGTATGGCGGCCTCCGTCACATCCCACGGCCGATCGGTCATACACCGGGATAGATGGAGTTGGAACGACTGAGCGACGAGGAGCTGTTGGTGCTCGCGCGCGACACGCCGGTGGCATTCGACGTGTTCTACCGCCGCCATGTGCATGCGGTTCAGGGCTACTTTCGCCGGCGGGTCTTCGAGGTCGAGACGGCCTTCGACCTGACGGCAGAGACCTTCGCCTCCGTGCTGCGCGCGGTGCCGCGGTACGAGCCGCGGCCGGAGCCGGCGCGCGCATGGCTGTTCGGCATCGCCCGCAACACGCTCCTGGAGGCGCTGCGTCGCGGACGGGTCGAGGATCGAGCGCGGCGCTCGCTGGCGATGGAGCCGATCGTGCTCGACGAGGCCGACGTGGTGACGCTGGAGCTGCTGGCCGAGACGCCGGCCATCGAGGCGATCGAAAGCCTGCCCGACGACCAGCGCGCCGCCGTGCTCGCCCACCATGTTGATGGTGAGTCATACGCCGAGATCGCCGCACGTCTGGCGTGCTCGCCGAGCGTCGTGCGCCAGCGCGTCAGCCGTGGGCTGCGCACCCTGAGGACCCGACTGGAAGAAGGACGCTGATGTCGCGCGAGACCCCGATCGAGCGCCTGGGTCACGAGCTGCACGCGGCGGCGGTGCGACAGGCCGCCCCAGGGTCCTCCGCCCCCGCGCGCCGACGGTGGCGTCGTCACACGCTCGCGGTGGCGGTCCTCGCAGCCGTCACCGTCACCGGCGCCGCGTCCTGGGCCGCGACCTCGTTGCTGTCGTCGGGCTCGCCGGTGCCGTTTGAACGGGGCGCACCGATTGCCGGCCAGGCGCAGGGCGCCCCGGTCACCGGCACCGTGAAGCTGCTGACCGACAACGTGGCCGATCCGGAGGGCGGACCACCTTGGGGGCTTCGCTATTGGGAGACCGACCGCAAGTACGCCTGCGTGCAGGTCGGCCGGGTCGACGGCGGCAAGCTCGGCCAGGTCGACGGCAAGGTCTTCCACGAGCTGCGCCTCGGCGTCACCCGCGGCATCCTCGGTGGCTGCTTTGCCCTCGACGGCGGTGGCCACGCCTTCACGGCGATCCACACCGACGCCCGAGGCGGCGCCCAGGCCCCGAACTGCCCGGTCGGGTTCAAGGTCGGCACCGAGCTCACCGGACTGCACGGTCGCAAGGTCCGCTGCGCCGAGCAGGAGCGCACCGTCGACTTCGGCCTGCTCGGGCCCAACGCGAAGCGCTTCACCTACCGGGCCGGTGGCCACAACCACACAGCGGCGCCGCTGGGCGGCGTCGGCGCCTACCTCGTGGTGCAGCGACGCATCCAGCCGGTCACGCGCGAGTACGGCTTCCACCATCGCGACCCCAAGCTCAACCTCCGCGGGCCCGCGGAGCCCTACCTCGCGCTGACACCGGCCTCCCAGGTCGTCAAGCGCGTCACCTATAAGAACGGCACGTGCGTCGTGCGCGTCACGATGTCGCCCTACGGGTCCTGCAACGCACGCGCGGGCTTCGTCCCGATCCCGCAACCGCGCGTCGCCGACGTCCGGACGCCGATCCGCGCCTTCGCAGCCCCCGACCGCCGCGGGATCCGCGTGCGCTTCCGTGCCCGCCAAACGGTCATCGACGGCCGCAGTGGCTATGACATCGAGCTCCGACCCGCGAACGGCCGGACCTTCCTGACCCAGAGCTACGAGCACAACGTCAAGGCCGGAGATCTCGTCCACACGACGATCGCGCTCCGTCCCCACAGGCACGCTGCGACGTACCGGATCGTCGTGCGCTACCGCACGGTCAGATCACGCCCGGGCCCGTACGCGAGTCTCGCGTACCCGGGACTGCTCGTTGGTCGGGCACGCGTCGACGTGCCCTGACGCTCAGAGGACCAGCGCGCCGCGTGGCGCGACCAGCTTGGGCACGACGTTGAACCTGCTGAAGGTGACCTCGCTGGACGTCGAGTGGTCGTCACGCTCGCCGCAGCGTTCGTCGAGCTTCCCGCCGGCCTTACGCGGACCGGTCTGGATCATGCGAACCGGCAAGACAGGACCATCGGCCGTGACATACGTCAGTCCGGGCGAGGCTCCGGGCCGATCGCCCTTGGACTCCAACTCGATCGCCCGCCGCCCGGCCACCGTCTTGATCCCGTTGTTGACGACCGTGCCCGGCTCGATGGTCGCGCACGACGCGAGGTACTTGGGCGAAAGCTTGGTCACGATCGGCTTGAGGCTGGCACCGACCGACGCGGGCACCTTGACCCACCTGCCACCGAGCTTCTTGGCCAGCACGCTGCCATTCTTCCCGCCCGCAGCCTTCCAGTAGCTCGCATCGGCCTTCATGTACGTCGCATTGGGGAGCAGACGCACGCGCGCCGCGCCTCTCCGGTCGCTGATGACGATGTCCGCCGAGCCCGACGCGAACACATCACCCGACAACTTGGTGACCGCGTTCTTCTCCTTCACGGTCCCGACGACGCGATAGCTCTTGACCTTGCCGAGATCGCGCTGCAGGTCGGCCATGATCGCCTTCGGCGTCTTGTTCACCTCGCCGCCACCGGCGACGGTCGGCGAGGCGACGATTCCGAGTGCAAAGAGGGCGGTCGACGCGGTCACGACAGCTGATCGAAGAGGACGCATGGAGCGGACTATGCCCGACGGACCGGATCCACGGCATTCAGCCGCTCCGCTGGGTGAGGATCTGTAGCGTGAAAGCCCGAGAATCTGTAGCGTAAGTGGCCGAGGATTTGTAGCGTAAAGACGCGAGAATCTGTAGTCTATGGCGATGCCACCGAGCCCCGGCTACCACCGCCGGATCGTCGACGATGAGCTGGACGCCTATGTGGCGGCCGCTCCCGACGTCGCTGTCGCCATCGCTCTCGAGGGCGCTCGAGCGATCGGCAAGACGTCGTCAGCCGCCCAGCGCGCCGCCACGAGCTACGAGCTCGACGACGAGTCACAGCTTGCGATCGTCTCGGCCGACGTCGACTTTGCCCTCTCCCAGCCGGCGCCGGTCCTCATCGACGAGTGGCAGCACCACCCGCCGGTCTGGGACCGCGTCCGCCGCGCGGTCGACCGCCGCAACCCACCGGGACCGTTTCTCCTCACAGGCTCCGTTGCACCCAAGGGCACGGGCATCCACACCGGCGCGGGGCGCATCGTCGCGCTCCGGATGCGACCACTATCGCTCGCTGAGCGTTGGCCGGGCAATGCGAGCGTCAGCCTCCGGGAGCTGCTGAACGGCGATCAGGCTGCGATCAAAGGCACCAGCCGGTTCGGGTTGGCCGACTACACCGAGGAGCTGTTCGCCTCAGGCTTCCCCGGCTTGCGTGACCTACCCGCAAAGTTGCGGCGCGCACAGCTGGACGGCTATCTCCAGCGGGTGATCGACAAGGACTTCTCGGAGCTCGGCCATCAGCCGCGCAACCCGGCCGCGCTGCGGCGCTGGATGACCGCCTATGCCGCCGCGACCGCCACGACCGCCAGCTGGGAGAAGGTCCGCGACGCGGCCACCGGCGGCGAGTCGGACAAGCCGGCGCGCACCACGGTGATGCCGTATCGCGACGTGCTGGAGCGGCTGTACGTGCTCGATCCCGTGCCGGGCTGGAAGCCGACGCGCAACCCCATCGCCCGCCTGACCGAGCCGCCGAAGCATCACCTCGCCGACCCCGCGCTTGCGACGACGTTGCTGGGCCTCACCAGCCAAAGACTCCTGGCCGGTGACGAGCCGACCGGCCGCACGCAGCGCGACGGCAGCTTCCTCGGCTCGCTCTTCGAGTCGCTGGTCACCCAGTCGGTGCGGGTCTATGCCCAGGCCGCGGAAGCCTCGGTCGGCCACCTGCGCTCCTACGCCGGCGAGCGCGAGATCGACCTGATCGTCGAGCGCGGCGACGGCCGCGTCATCGCCATCGAGGTCAAGCTCCGCCCCACCGCCACCGACCACGACGTCACCCACCTCCATTGGCTCCGCGACCAGCTCGGCCCGGACCTGCTGGACGCGATCGTCATCACCACCGGGACCGAGGCCTACCGCCGCGCTGACGGCATCGCCGTCGTCCCCGCGGCGCTGCTGGGTCCGTGAGCAGGCAACACACAGACTCACCGGCGCGATCGCGACTGATCACGACGCCCAGCGGAGCGACCGCGCAAGAGGAGCAGGCGTTACCGACAACCTCCCGCGGTCAGACGGAGTCGGCTTCACCTTCCGTTGATGGCCTGCCGTCGGCCTTGTCGCGAAGCTCGATCAGCGATCTCGTGAGTCGCGCCCGCTTGTAGAGGACGTCGGCCTGTTCGATCGTCACCGGCCAGCCCGCCCCGATGGTCACCGGCGCGCTCTCCGCGACGTCTTCGGCGTCCGATTGCGTGGCGTCGCCCTGCATCGCTGCCCCGCGCGAAGCAAGCACACTGACTTGCTCGCACGTGCAGCTCCCAGCAGCCAGCGCGTCGCGCATGTGAACGGCCGCCTCCACGCGTTCGAGATGGACGTCCTCGCCCCACTCGCCATCACATGCCAGCTCCACCTCAAGCACCGCCGCCGCTTGCAGCGCCGGTAACAGTTGCCCGGGGATCTCAACCTCGCCTTGCGAGGTAATGTCCTTCTCGTTCACGGGAGCACTCCTCCTGTGGGCCACGCCCCCGGCCTGCGCAAACAGGCGCGGGGGCATTTCGTGGCGGATTGATAGACACCTCACCCTCGGTGTTCAATTGGAGGCCACCACACGCCGGCCTCCATCATGCGCAAAACTATACACGATTTATTAGTCGTGGAGAACCGGCGTTCGAACCCGCAGTGTGCGCGGCAGTGGATCGCACCGCCCTCGCCCGCAACATCAAGGCCGCCAGAAGCGCCGCCGGGATGACGCAAGACGAGGCAGCAGACGCCTCTGACATGCAGTCCGCCGTCTATTCGCGGATCGAGCGCGGCGAGGTCGACCCGAGAGTCTCGTCGCTCCTCAAGATCGCCAACGGCCTCGGCGTGGAGCTGGCCGCCCTCCTCCGACAGGTCGGCTGAACCACTCCTTCAAACGCAGCGACATTCACGACTTTTCAGTCGTGGAAACAAGGGCCACCATCACCAAAGGTGGGCGGCCCGTGGACCTCGCCGCACTTGCTCGCAACATCAAAGCCGCCAGGAACGCCGCCGGTCTCACGCAAGACGATGCCGCCCACGCAGCCGGCATGCAACCCGCTGTCTATAGCCGGATCGAACGCGGCGAAGTCGACCCTCGACTCTCGTCGCTGACCCGGATCGCGACCGGACTCGGCGTGACCGTGGGCGACCTCACCCGCGGCGCCGAATAACCAGCGTCACAGGGCATCTCAGCTCGGCACGGTCGGCCAACGCCTTCGTTGAGCGCCCAAAAGCACGCGACATGATCGCCAGATCATCACGGTCACCCGCGGCAAGGTCTCTGTGGAGGCGACGTCAGCGCGGTGATACACGACCAGCTCACTTCATCAGCGGTCAGAAAGGCTGTGCTCGACCAGGGCCGCCGGAGTCGAATCTCGGCGCCATGCTTCTGCTCAGCGCCCGCCGCTGTTGGTGATCGTCTGCTCGATAACTCCGCCGCCCGATCTGACGAGCAAGTCTCTCCCTACGGCTTTCCAACCACCCGACGCCAGCCCGTGGCCTTTGCCCCCGCAGATGCAGGTGCATTCCGCCACCGTGTCGACTGACGCGGTCTGGCACTGTGAGGTGCATTTCTCTGTGTCGGGCCTGAACTGTCGCGTGAGTCGAGCGCTGCGACCGTCCGCTGTGGCCCGGTCGAAGATGCGCTGGACCGCCGATCTCGGTACACGCCACGCTCTCACGTCCGGGTCCCATTTCGGCCGACGGGTCCTCACAGCGTCGCGAAGCCAATAGCGGTTGTCCTCGTCATAGGGCATTCGCACCATTGCCTGTCCTTGGGCAGGCAGACTGATATCCACGTCGAACCGCCTCATGACGCCTCGCTCTCTGGGGTCCAGACCGGAAGGCCCAGCTTTTCCGGCGAATCAGCGATGAACGCCACACTGTGGCGCGCACGCGTCACGGCCACGTAGAGCGAGCAGCTAGGCGTCGTCTTGAGCGCGGTTCCTTTGACGAGGAAGTCGATCACGCCCCCTGTGGGCCAGACAAGCACCCGATCCACGTCCATCCCCTTGGCGATGCCGATGTTCATGTACGGAAGCTCGACTGCGTTTCCGGATGCCGAGTTGTGGCGCAGGCACAACGGCTCGAACTGCTCGAAGTAAGCCATCGCGTGCTCAGTCGCTACCGCGAATACTCCGTCGTGCTCGGTAGCACCCGATCGCTGCGAGGCCGTTGCCGCAAAGCCCCAACTGGTGCCGAAGATCCGATCTGCGAAATCCGCGATGACTTGGTTGGAGCGCCACGTCCGACTCTCGTGCGTGATGGAGAGCCGACCTTGGGCTGCGTGCTCGTCAAACCACTTCTTGATTTCGGCGCCCTTGTACTGCTTGTTCTTCGGGTCACGCGGGTTCGTCAGTAGGAGAGCTTGACGGACGTCGCCCACCATCCGGACCGTCATCGGCGAGCCCATCAGCGCGGCCAAGATCTCCAGATCCCAGCCGTTGAGGTCCTGGACTTCATCGATGTAGATGGTCTCGTAGATCCGGCTCAAGCGATCGAGGACCGCGCCTTCGGACGCCTCACTGACTTCATGCGCGAATCGGCCGAGGTGTCGCTTATACGCGCGGCTCTCGCTATCGAGGAAGCGCATCTCTCCCGTCGCATACTGGCCCGGGTCCCCCTCGAAGTTCAGCCCTCGCAACTTCCGTGCAGGGAACAGCGCTGGAACATAGGGCCGAACCCAATGCGCCATGAGGAAGCTGAACCAGCCCTGTACGTCTACGCGCGCATCCAGCGGGCCCAAGCGCGAAAGACGATCTCGGACTTCGCTCTGGTTCACCTGCGTGTAGGTGAGAATCAAGATGCTGTGTCCGTGAGCTGCCTGCGCGCACTCGTCGACGATCGACTGGGTCTTTCTTCCTCCAGCAACCGCGAGACGCAATTCGTTCATTGCAGAGACTTGACGGCCTCGGTGATGTAGCCAGGCATCGTGATGGACGTAGCCGAGTCGAAGATCTTGAGCGCCGCTTCGGTCTTGTTGTTCATCATCCAGGTAACGACGTCGGCCTGCGCGGTGATTCCGAGGATCGCGCGCAAATCGTCGACGTCGTTGACGCTCACGATTTGAGGTTCAAGCGTCGTCCCACCGAAGGCATTGCTCACGAACATCACACGCTTGCCATCCGCCAAGTACGGCGCGACGGGTTCCTTCACCTCGTCCGGCGTCCTGCCATCGTTGTCCTGCAGCGTCACGGCGTCGCGATCCAAAGCAGCACACAGCTCAAGGGCACGAGCAAACGTCAGACCGCTCATCGAGACGATGTCGATCCCGTGCGCGTCGGGCTGCACGCCGGTCGTATCGCGATACGCGCGCTCGAACACGATCTCGTCGGATGGGCCTTCGACCAGTACAAGCTTTCCAGCCAGAACGAGGCGCAGGGTGTCGTAGCCGCCGGCGAGCTTGCGGAAGTAGCTCACGGTGGTTTCATCGAGCGAATCGGGTTTCGACACGCCCCCTCCATGCAGAAGGATCAACCGGTCCAAGCCGAGTCGATTCAGCACGAATGAGCTGTGCGTGCTGATAAAGATCTGCTGGTCATCGGCGGCGAGCTTTGCGATGCGCGCGATCAGACGCGTCAGGCTCGTGTGCGAAAGGTGATTTTCAGGCTCCTCGATCAGGACGAAGGTCTTCGCTTCGCTCGTACGGCTCATAGCGAGAGCCACCTTGATCGACGCCTGCTGACCTTGTCCTGCCATCGCGAACGGGATATCGGCGACCTGCGGCACGATGCCCGTCTCCCACGACGTCCGTGCGGACTGATCCATCTGCAACCCAATGGGGTTGTGATGGATGTCGGCGTTGTCAGCGCTGATCCGGACGTTGATGTCCGCGAGCGTTCCGTCCGTAATCGACTGCCACGAGGTTCGATGCGCGAGCGAGATCTGAGCCCGCTCCTTCGCATCGAGATGCTCGCTCAGCATCTCTCGGGTGTGGTAGTCCACGCCCGAGGTCGAGCGGATCGTGCGCGAGTCGATGAAGGATGTTGCAAGCTCACGCGGCCGGCGGACGAGTTGTCGGTCCCCGAAGTCGCGCCAGTCCAGGATGTAGAACTCAACCGGCAGCACGGCAGGAGGATCGCCCTGCAGATACTCCTTGAACTCAGTTTGGTAATCGTCCGAAGGACTGATCCGCACGGAGACTCCGGGACAATCCACGCGCTTGGAGTTGTGCACACCGCGTAGCGGCTGGAGGGCATCTACGTCGTTGCTCAAGTAGAGCTCAATCAAGATCTCGGGCGGAGGCTTCGCGCTGTCTGTGCCGTAGTGCTTGAAGAACTCCAGAACCGTGGGTCGGTGGAACCAAAAAGGGTTCAGCTCATCGCCCGCCCAACGGCCGTTGACCTTTCCCGTAAGCGCCAGAGCAATCGCCTCAAGCAGCGTCGACTTTCCAGACTCGTTGTCGCCCACGACGATGTTCATGCCGGGGTTCGGCACGAAATCCAATCCGACGAAACGTCGGTAGCCCTGGACGATCACGCGTTCAATCATCGTGGCCGCATTGTCTCATGAACGAGTGCAGCTATAAACCGCTTTGCGGAGCGAAGTGCCCGGTCGTCGGGGCCGCCACCGCCTAGTGGCCGCTGCACGTGACTCGTGGTCGCGCACCCAGCACCGCACGCCATTTTGTTGGCGCGTTGCCGCTTCCCAGCGATAGACGCTGTTCCTGCCTTAAGAAGTGAGGGCCAAGAAGTCCGGCCCGACCTGTTCACTTCAAGGAGGACCGGATGACCCCAGACCAACCGCCCATCTCTCGGCCGGAGCCAGACTACTCCCGAATGCGGCGAGTGATCATCGATCAGGGTCCCGCCGAGGATCGCCGTCGTAAGAGCCTCGAAGATCGCCAGCGCAACGTTCTGGAACACGCGCGCGCATCACGCGGCTATGACAGCGGCATCAGCCCGCACGCCCATGACGAGGCGACCTTCAAGCTCATCAACCAGCGCAAGGAGTTGGACAACCTCCCGTGGTCCGACTACGTCGTGCCGACTCTGGACGACTGGAAGCACTGGACCAAGATGGATGACTGGGATTCGCGTAATCGGCTGCTTGAGGATCTGACGGCCACGATGCGTCGGCGCGAGGCCACGCCGGGGGAGATCCAGGTGCTCGTCACGGTGTGCCGTCCGGTGTGGATGAAGGTCGTGCGCAGCCTTCGCCGATATGGGGGCGCTACCGCGGACCCCGGGGCGGCTGGCGTGCACCGCCGCGAGGAGATTCGCCGAATCAACGAACTTGATCGCGACGAGCTAGACCAGGTAGTTCACCACGCGCTGGTCAGTGCGTTGTCCGCTTGCCCGCAGCCGTTTCCGCGACGGTTCTTCAAGTGGATCGAAGCCGTCCTCCTCTATCGCGCTCTAGACCATGTGCGGGAGGACCTCACCGAGCACGAGACCATGTTGGACCATGACCTCGGTATCCGCGAGGTCGTCGAGCGGGTCCTGACCGACGACCGATCCCTGAGGCTCGCATCGTTCCGTTCCATCGGCTCCTGGGACCACACGCAATGGTTGCGAACGCTCGACCTTCCCTCGATCTTCGATCTGTCCGCTGAATACGCCACCTACGCGCGGACCCGCAGTGCCTGCGAGAGAGCGGTCGAGCGGCTGCCCGGCCGACAGCGCCAAGTGGTTCAGCAGCACTACTTCGAAGCGATGACCCAGACCGATATCGCGGGTCAGCTCGGACTCGCCGAGTCGTCGGTCCGGAACACCCACGTTGGCGCCTTGCGCAACTTGCGACGTGACGACGAGCTGTTCGACGTGCTCGAAACCGTCGGCAAAGTCCGGGATCGAGACCGTCGCGAGGCACTTCGGGAAGCGCGACTGGCCGCGTGAGCGACATCGGTCTCGCCACCGGTCAGCTGATGCATATGCCAGCGCCGGCAAGCGCGGCGCTGGCTGTACTCCTCGTGGCACGTGGCGTCTTGTGGGTATGGCTCGTCGCACACCGCACCGCCACCGCGGTCGTCATCGAGCGCGAACTGCGTCGTCTGACGATGGTGAGCCCGGTTCAGCCTCGCAGTGCCCGCGCAAGAACCCCCGCGCTGGAACCAGAAACCCCCGGCTCCTCCATCGGGAGCCGGGGGGTGAACGTCCTTCACAGGTGGAGACGGTGGGAATTGAACCCACGTCCGCAATCGCGTACGAACGGCTTCTACGAGCGTAGTCGGCACTCTGATCTCGTCTCCCGATCGCCTTGCCGACGGGGTGGCGGGAGACCAGCCCCCTGAAGATGTCCCCGGATTGACAGGAGCCAATCGCCCCGGGTAAGCCGACATGTTGATTCCGAACACCCAGCGGCCGGCAGGCCGGGGCCGAAACCTCACCTACCTAGTCGAAGACTAAGCGGCGAGGGCGTACTCGTGAGAGTCCGCACATATGGTTTTCCCGGTGTTTTACGAGGCCTCCGGGACCTCGGCTCGCGACCACCCGTACGGAACCGACCACGTCGAAGCCTGTCGTCCCCGTGTGGATGTGTCGCTCACGAGTGTAGCCGGACGCCCAAGACGCGGACGCGCTTGCGCGTCGCTGGGTGCGTGCGGTCCGGACGATCGCTCATCCCGAGCTTCGCGCAGACCCGCAGCGAGCGCTCGTTGTCCGGATCGACGATCGACAGGATCTCCTCGATCGCGTGCTCCTCGAAGCCGTACTCCACGGCAGCGCGCGCCGCTTCTGTGGCATAGCCCAGCCCCCACGCGTCGCGCGCCAGCCGCCAGCCGACCTCGACGGCCGGCAGCACCGACGGCAGGAACATCGGGACCGTCAGCCCGCAGAAGCCGAGCAGCCGCTCGTCGGGGTCGTCGCGTGCGCTCAGCGCCCAGAGCCCGAAGCCACGTTCCTCCCACTCGCGCTCGAAGCGCACCACCATCTCGTCGCTCAAGCCGCGTCCGAGCACGGCACCCGTCCCGATGAAGCGCATGACCTCGGGATCGGCGTTGATCGCGGCGAAGGGCTCGCGATCCTCCACGCGCCAGCGGCGCAGAGCCAGGCGATCGGTGAGGCGCGACGTCACGGCAGAAAAGGAGACGCAGGACCGGTCCGTGGTGAGGACCTGCTCGCTCTCGCGCCCCGAGAGGCGGCGGTGAACGGCGGGTGGCGCGGCCTCACACCTCACGGCCTCGCTCTTGCGCGGATCCGGTCCCGCGCCTTGTCACCGAAGGTACGCCTCCCCGCTCCCGGAAGTCAATACCCGAACCGCGTATCGGCCCGCAACGTCGGCGCAATATCGTGGGGGCATGACCACGACCGCACCTGAGAGCGTCGCATGGGACCTCGAGCCGCTCGTCGACGGCGAGGGCGAAGCCGGCGCCGACCGCCTGCTCGCCGAAGCCGACCGCCGCGCCACCGCCTTCTCCCAGCAGCACGCCGGCAAGGTCGCCGAGCTCGACGGTCCCGGCCTCGCCGCCGCCGTCCAGGAGCTGGGCGACCTCTCCGAGCTGGTCGGCCGTGCCGGCTCCTACGCGATGCTGCGCTTCGCCGTCGACACCGCCGACCCCGCCAACGGCGCGCTGCTGCAGCGCGTCCAGGAGCGCGGCACGGCGATCGAGACCCAGCTGCTGTTCTTCGACCTCGAATGGGCCGCGCTGTGCGACGAGCATGCCGAGGCACTGCTGGCCGCCGACGGCCTTGACCGTGCCCGCCACCACCTGCGCACCGCGCGCCGCTACCGGCCGCACCTCCTCACCGAGGCCGAGGAGAAGATCATGGCCGAGAAGTCGGTCAGCGGCAGCGACGCCTGGTCGCGCCTGTTCTCCGAGGTCACGAGCGCGATCAAGGTCGAGCTCGACGGCGAGGACGAGCCCGTCGCGCTGGACGTCGCGCTCTCGCGCCTGATGTCCCCGGACCGCGCGCTGCGCGCCCACGTCGCCGAGCGTGTCAGCGCGGCGCTGGAGCCGACGCTGCGCATCCGCGGCTACATCTTCAACACGCTGATGGCCGACAAGGCCACCGACGACCGCCTGCGCTCCTACCCGTCGTGGATCTCCTCGCGCAACCTCGCCAACGAGGCTGGCGACGAGTCGGTCGCCGCGCTGGTCGAGGCGGTGCGCGAGGCCTATGAGATCCCGCGCCGCTGGTATCGCCTCAAGGCACGCCTGCTCGGCGTCGACCGCCTCGCCGACTACGACCGCATGGCGTCGGTCGGCGTCGAGGAGGAGCGGTCCTACGGGTGGGACGAGGCCAAGTCCATCGTGTTGGACTCCTTCGGCGACTTCTCAGATGTCCTGGCCGACGGCGCGCGGCGCTTCTTCGACGAGCAGTGGATCGACGCACCTATCCGCCCGGCCAAGCGTGGCGGCGCGTTCTGCGCTTACACCGTCCCGAGCATCCACCCCTATGTGATGCTGAATTACACCGCGCAGCGCCGCGACGTGCTCACGCTCGCCCACGAGCTCGGCCACGGCCTGCACGCCTACCTCGCCCAGGACCGCGGCGTCTTCGAGCAGCACACGCCGCTGACGCTGGCCGAGACCGCGTCGGTCTTCGGCGAGACGCTCGTCTTCGCGCGGCTGCTGGATGCCGCCGAGACGCCGGAGTCGCGGCTGGCGCTGCTGGCCGAGAACATCGAGGGCTCGATCGCCACCGTCTTCCGGCAGGTCGCGATGAACCAGTTCGAGGACCTCGTCCACACCGCGCGGCGCACCGAGGGCGAGTTGAGCGTCGACCGCATCAGCGAGCTGTGGAAGCAGTCCCAGGAAGAGCTGTTGGGCGACGCCGTCGAGGTCACCGACGGCTACAAGACGTGGTGGTCCTACGTCCCCCACTTCATCGGCAGCCCCGGCTACGTGTACGCCTACGCCTACGGCCAGTTGCTGGCGCTGAGCGTCTACGGCAAGTACCTCGCCGAGGGTGAGAGCTTCGTCCCGAAGTACCTGGAGCTGCTCAGCGCCGGCGGGTCGAAGTCGCCCGAGGAACTGGCGGCCATCGCCGGCCTCGACCTCGCCGACCCCGGCTTCTGGCGCGCGGGCCTGGACCTCGTCAAGGCCCAGCTCGAGCAGGCCGAGGCCGCCGCCGAGGAAGTCCTCGCCGGCCGCAACTGAGTCGACTCGGCATCGGCGCCACCGTCAAGACGGATCGAGTTCGAAGACGACGCCGCCGATCTCGACCTACACTCAGGGCGTGACCGACGATCGCTGGATCCCACCCAGCGCCCCTGCTTCTGACCCGCCGCTGAGCACCAACGCTCCGGCGTCGCCCGAGGGCCTGGGTCCTGCCCAGGCCCCGCGCCGCGGGTGGCTCAGCCGGCTGGGCGGCATCGGCGTCGCGATCGTCGCGTTCTTCGGCAAGATCAAGCTCGTCTTGATCGCGTTGACCAAGGTGAAGTTCTTGGTCACGGCAGGCTCGATGGCCGTCTCGATCGTCGCGTACGCCTCGATCTGGGGCTGGAAGTTCGGCGTCGGCTTCGTGCTCCTGCTGCTCGTCCACGAGTACGGCCACGTCATCCAGCTGCGGCGCGAGGGCGTCAAAGACGTCAGCGCCCCGCTGTTCATCCCGTTCATGGGCGCGCTGATCTGGGCCAAGTCGCTCGGCGGCGACGCCGCGGCCGAGGCCCGCACCGGCCTCGCGGGACCGATCCTGGGCTCGGTCGGCGCGCTGGCCTGCCTGATCGTCTACGCCTTCACCGGCGAGGACTTCTGGCGCGCGCTGGCCTACACGGGGTTCTTCCTCAACCTGTTCAACCTGCTGCCGATCAGCCCGCTGGACGGCGGCCGTGCGGCGGCGGCACTGAGCCCCTGGGTCTGGCTGCTCGGCGTCTTCGGCATGGTCGTGCTGGTCCTGACGATCCCGAACCCGATCATCATCCTGATCGCGGTCGTCTCGATCTATCAGACCTACAACCGCTTCAAGCAGTTCCGCTCAGCGGATCCGGCGGTGCGCGAGTACTACGCGATCGAGCGCCGCCAGCGGATCATGATCGGCGCGACCTACCTGCTGCTGATCGTGGTGTTGGCCGGCGCCTTGTCGGCGACCCACCTCGAGCGCACGTTGTAGGACTCAGCGGCCGGCGTCACGCAGGGCGCGCTGGACGTCGCGCTCCTGGTCCTTGCGCTTCAGCGACTCGCGCTTGTCGAACCGATCCTTGCCCTTGGCGAGGGCGATCTCGACCTTGGCGCGCGAGTCCTTGAAGTACAGGCGCGTCGGGACGAGCGTCAGGCCGCGCTCGATCGTGCGGCCGGAGATGGCCTCGATCTCGCGACGGTTGAGCAGGAGCTTGCGCGGCCGCTCGGGCTCGTGGTTGTCACGCGACGCCGGGGCATACGGCGGGATGTGGACGTTGTAGAGCCAGATCTCGCCGTCGCGGATCGAGGCGAAGCCGTCCTTGAGCTGGGCCCCGGACTCGCGCAGCGCCTTGACCTCGGTTCCTTGCAGCACGAGGCCCGCCTCGTACTTGTCGAGGAACTCGTACTTGTGCGACGCCGTGCGATTGCTCGCGATGTCACCGGGTGCCACCTTGCGCTTCTTGCCCTTGGCCATGCGCCATCGAGTCTAGGTGGTGCTCGCAGAACGGGACCAGCTCGGCCGCGACGCCGGCCGGATCGGTCGTGTGCGGCACGTGGCCGCTGTCGAAGACGACGAGGCGAGCATCCGGGATCAGCTCGGCCACGCGACGGCCGAGCTTCAGCGGGATCACCGGGTCATGGCGCCCCCAGAGCACGAGCGTCGGCGCCGTGATCGCCTTGGCCTCCTCCCGCAGGTCGTGCGCGGGCGAGGCGAAGCTGCCCCACAGCTCGGTGACCGCACGCAGGCCCGGGTCCTGGCGGGTGGTGGCGACGCCGGTGTCGCGGGCGCGGCGATCGGCGTCGGTGCGGGCGCGCATGTAGCGGGCCGAGAAGGCGGGGTAGATCCGGCGCAGGAACCAGGGTTTGGCCATCAGCGCGCAGAAGGCGCGCACATGCGGCGGGCGGCCGCCGAAGCCGCCGCCGTCGATCAGGACGAGGCCGCGGACGAGCTCGGGCCGCCGCGCGGCGAGGCGCCCCGCGGCGAAGCCGCCCACCGAGTTGCCGACCACGACGGCGCCCTCGGGCGCCAGCCGCTCCACGACCTCCTCGGCGATGTCGGCGAAGCGCATCGCGGTCGCCGGGCCCTCGCCCAGCGGCGACGCGCCGTGCCCGGGCCAGTCGAGCGCGATCGTGCGGACGCCCTCGGGCAGCAGCGCGCGCAGCTCGTCGTAGTCGTGGTGGTCGTGGGCGCCGCTGGGCAGCAGGACGATCACAGGGCCCTCGCCCCGCTCGTCGTAGGCGACCGGGCCGGAGGTGGTGTCGAGGATCGGCATGGCGCGGGAGGATGACCGACCGGTCAGTCGGTGTCAATGACCGATCGGTCATGCGGCACGACGGCCCAGGGCAAGACCGTCCCCTGACCGGTCGGTCATGTAGCCTCGGACGGCGATGGCACCGACGGTCGTCCACCCCACCGCCGAGGCACTGCTGGACGCCGGGATCGCGGTGGCCGAGGATCACGGCCTGGCCGGGCTGAGCGTCAACCGCGTCGTCGCCGAGGCCGGGCTGGCCAAGGGCACGTTCTACGTGCACTTCGCCGACCGCGACGCGTTCGTCGATGCGCTGCACGCGCGCTTTCACGCCGCCGTCGACGTCGCGGTCGGCGCGGCGGTCGAGGGCATCCCGAACGGCCCGGAGCGACTGGTGCGCGGCGCCGAGGCCTACCTCGACGTCTGCCTGCGCGACCGTTCCGTCAAGGCGCTCGCGCTCGAAGCCCGCTCGGACCCCGCGCTGTCGGCGCTGATGGCCACGCGCCACGACCGCTTCGCCGCCGTCGCCGTCCCGAGCTTCAAGGCCATGGGCTGGCCCGACGCCACCGCCGCCGCCCAGCTGCTCTCGGCGATGACGGCCGAGATCGCGGTGCGCGAGCTCGACGCCGGCCGGCGCCTGCCGGCCGCGAGGCGCGCGCTGCGCCACTACCTCGGCGCCTGAGCGCTCGACTGCGGCGAGCCGAGGCCCTGAGCGCTGCCGCGCAGGACCTCGTCCCAGTGGAGGCGTCACGCTCCGACGGAGCCTCAGGCCGGCGCCGGCGGAGCCGTATCCAGCTCGACCCGCCCCCGTGGCGCCTCGATCTTGCGCACGACCACCCGCACCGCGTCCCCGATCCGCATCGTCGCGCCCGAGTCCTCGCCGATCAGGATCGTGCCGACCTCGTTGAGCTCCCACCAGTCGCCGCGCAGGCGACGCGCCGGCAGGAAGCCCTCGTAGCCGTCGCCGAAGACCACGAACGCCCCCGCCCCGACCAAGCCCACGATCTCGCCGTCGAAGGCGGGGGGCAGTCGGCCCTCGAAGAGCTCGCGCTCCAGCAGGAAGGCGCGGGCGACGTCGTCGGCGGCACGCTCGATCTGCATGGCGTCGCGCTCGCGGCCCGACGTCCACTCGGCCGCCTCCTCCAGCGGGTTCCCGGCGCGTGGCGGCTCCTCCCCGCCACCGACGGCACTCAGCAGCGCACGGTGGCAGACGAGATCGGGATAGCGGCGGATCGGCGAGGTGAAGTGCGCGTAGGCCGTCGAGTGCAACCCGGCGTGGCCCTTGTTCTCGGGCGAGTACTTGGCCTGCTTGAGCGACCGCAGCACCAGCGACGTCAGGCCCAGCCGACCCTTGCCGCCACGACGCCGAACCTCGGCGGCCACCAGCTGCGACGCCGCCGCGATGATGCCCGCCGCATCGCCGGGCGCGATGTTCTCCGGTGCCGGCGGCGTCGGCACGCCGAGCGTCTCGAGCTGCTCCAGCAGCCGCTCGGCCGCCGCCGGCTCCGGCCGCTCGTGGATCCGGTAGAGCGCCGGGACGTCGCGCTCTGACAGCAATCGCGCGACCGCCTCGTTGGCGGCGATCATCAGGTGCTCGATCAGCTGATGGGACTCGGTCTGCACCGAGCCCACCGACGAGGCCACGTGGCCGGCACGGTCGAAGGCGAACTCCGGCTCGACCGACTCGACGGCCAGCGCGCCCGCGGCATCGCGGCGCTCGCGCAGCGCGGCCGATGCGGCACGCGCGGCGGCCAGCGACGCCGCCCACGGCTCCGCCGCCTCCTCCTCGCCCGCGAAGATCCGGTCGACGCGGTCGTAGTCCAGCCGCTCGTCGCTGCGGATCCGTGAGCGATAGAAGGCGCTGCGCACGACGTCCGCCCCGTCGAGGTCGAGCTCGACCGTGACGGCCAGCCGCTCCTGGCCCGGCACCAGCGAGCACGCGCCGTTGGACAGGCTCTCGGGCAGCATCGGCTCGACCGCGCCGGGCACGTAGACCGAGGTCCCGCGTCGGTATGCCTCGCGGTCGATCGCCGAGCCGGGCCGGACGAACGCGCTCACGTCGGCGATGTGCACCCAGATGCGCCACCCGCCCTCGCCTCGATCCTCCGCGCTGATGGCGTCATCGAAGTCGCGTGCCGACGACGGGTCGATCGTGAACGTCGCCAGCCCCCGCAGATCGCGCCGGGCCGCCGCCGCGGGGTCCTGCGCCTCGACGCGCTCCACCGCCTCCTTGGCCGCCCGCTCGACGCCCGGCGGGAACGCGCGCCGCAGCCCGCGATCGTGCATCAGCGCCTCGATCACGTCACGCGCCACGTCGGGCTTGCCGATGACCCGCGCGATCTTCGCGTGGCCCTTGGCCCGGCCGCCGCTGCGGACGAGCACGAGCTGCCCCGGCCGTCCGTTGCGCCCCGGATCGACCGCGATGCTCTGACGCCCGCGCGTGTCGAAGAACGGCTCGGCGACCACCAGCCGCCCGCGCTTGGCCAGGACGCCGACGGTGAAGCGCTCACCGCTCCCGTCAGCGCCCGCGCTGCCGTGATCGCGCGGCGGCCGCCGCCCCTGCCGCGGGCCTCCCCGCGGGCTCATCGCTTCGCGGCCAGCACGTCGAGCGCCTTGTCGAGCCCCTCGTCGACCTTGGCGGTCTTCGGGTTGTCGACGGCCCGCACATCCGGCGTCAGGCCGCTGCCCGTCGACACGCCCGCGCCCCCGAGGTTGCGTCCTGAGGGCAGGAAGTACTGCCCGGCGGTGATGTCCAGCGCGCCGCCGTTGGAGAAGCTCCAGAACCTCCTGGAAGACGCCCTTGCCGAACGTGCGCGTGCCGACGAGCGTCGCCCGCTTGCGGTCCTGCAAGGCGCCCGCCACGATCTCGGCCGCGCTGGCGCTGTTGCGATCGACCAGGACGACGAGCGGGAGCTTTGGCGCGATCGGATCGCCGACCGCGCTCAGCGTCTTGGACGGCACGCTGCGCCCCTTGGTCGTGACGATCTTGCCGTCCGACAGGAAGGCGCTGGCGACCAGCTGCGCCTCGGTGACCAAGCCACCGGGGTTGTCGCGCAGGTCGAAGACGACGCCCTTGGCCCCGCCCTTGATGGACTTGCGCAGCGCGGCGTTGAGCTCGCCGTGCGCGCCGGAGGAGAACTGATCGAGGCGGACCACGGCGTACTTCTTGCCCTTGATCGTGCGCTGCTCGGACGTGACCGCCGGGGCCGTGATCGTCTCGCGCCGCAGCGTGACGTCGCGACGCTTGCCGTCGCGGTCGAGCGTCAGCTTGACGTCGGTCCCGATCTGACCCTGGATCAGCGCGATCGACGCGTCGCTGCTCTTGCCCTTCAACGACCGGCCGTTGACCGCGACGATGCTGTCGCCGGACGCGACCTTGGCCCGCTTGGCCGGCGAGCCGTCGTAGACCCCGACGACCCGCAGCCCCGCAGCGTTGCCCGTGACCTGCACGCCGATCCCCGCGAACTCGCCGCTCTGGTGGAGCTGGAACTTGGCATAGGACTTGGGATCGAAGTAGTTGGAGAACCGGTCGTCGAGCGAGTCGACGATCCCGGAGATCGCCTTGTTGGCGAGATCCTTCTTGGGGATCTTGCGGTAGTACGTGTCGTTGACGGTGTCGATCGCCTCGTTGACGACGCGCGTGTCCTGGTCGCCGACCAGCGGGTCGCGCAGGAAGCCGGGCAGGCGGGACGGATGGGCGCCCAGGTAGATCCCGGCGAACAGCAGGATCAGGCAGAGGACCAGGGAGGCGAGGGCGCGGCGGATCATGTGCCAGACAGGCTAGGGCCGGCGCTGCAGATGCTCGACCAGCAGCGCGTTGACGCGCTCGGGCTCGTCGTGATGGACCCAGTGGCTGGCGTCCGGCAGCCGCTCGACGCGCACGTCGGGCACCAGGCGCGGGTCGGGGTCGGCCATCTTGGCCATGAGATGGCGGTCCTGCTCGCCCCAGATGACGAGCGTCGACGCCGGAATCGGCTTGAACAGCGCCTTCGCGCGGCGCGGCGACTGGCGCAGCGCGGCGCGGTAGTAGTTGACCGGGCCGCGCAGCCCGTCGGGACCCAGCAGCGCCACCTCGGAGCGGGCGATGTCCTCGGCGGTGTAAGCCCCCGGCTTGGCCTCCGCGTAGAGGCGTTCCAACATGCGCCGCCCACCCCAGCGCAACAGCCGCTCGGGCAGCCACGGGATCTGGAAGAAGAACATGTACCAGCTGCGTCGCAGCTGCCCGAACGACGTCTGCAGCGTGTGCAGCATCCGCTCCGGGTGAGGCACGTTGAGCACCGCGAGGCGGTCCACCTGCTCGGGATGGAACGTCGCCACGCCCCAGGCGACCGCGGCGCCCCAGTCGTGGCCGACCACGTGCGCGCGCTCCTCGCCCAGCTCGGTGATCAGCGCGGCGATGTCGGCCGCGAGGATCTCCATCCGGTAGTCCTGCCAGCGCGGCGGCTTGTCGGACTCGGCATAGCCACGCATGTCGAGCGCGACGACGCGAAAGCCGGCTGCCACCAACGCCGGGATCTGGTGACGCCACGTCCACCAGAACTCCGGGAAGCCGTGGAGGAGGACGACCAGCGGCCCCTCACCCGCCTCGACGTAGTGCAGGCGCACGCCGTTGACGGTGGCAAACCGGTCCTGGAGCTCCATGCAGGCAGCCTATGACGAAATGGCCCGCGGGTTTCGCCCCCTGGGCGAATACCCGCCAAAGGAACCTCGCCCTCTGGGCGAGCGTTCCTCAGACGCGCAGGAACTTGCGCAGCGAGAGGCTCGAGCCCACCGCGCTCACACCGACGCTGGCAACCAGCAGCACGATCGCCAGCAGCGCGAAGCCGATCGTCTGGGGCGCGGCGATCAGCGCGAAGTCCGATGCCAGCGGATCCAGCAGCGCGACCTTGCCGACGCCGAGCAGGAGCACCGCGACGATCCCGCCGAGCGCGCCGAGGACGATGCCCTCGATCACGAACGGCCAGCGGATGAAGGAGTCGGTCGCGCCCACGAGCTTCATGACCTCCACCTCGCGCCGGCGCGAGAAGAGGCTCAGGCGAATGGTGTTGGAGATCAGCAGGATCGAGGCGATGATCAACAGGACCGCCAGGCCGCCCATGGCGAGCTTCACCACGCGCGTGGCGGTGAGGATCTTGGTGGTCTCGTCCTTGCGGTTCTTGACCTGGTCGATCGCGCCGTCGATCGGCACCCGCCCGCCGGCGGCCGCGGTGGGCGCCAGCACGTTGCGCAAGGCCACCACGTTGTCGGGCTTGTCGGGCGTGACGCGGAAGGTGTCGGGCAGCGGGTTGGTCCCGAGCAACTCATAGGCCTCGGGGTTGCGCTTCTTCTCCTGCGCGTAGGCCTGGGCCTTGGAGACGTACTGGACCTTGCCGACGTGGTCGGTGCGGCCGAGCAGCGCCTGCACGCGGGCGACGTCCTGCTTGGTCGCGTCCTTCTTGAGGTAGACGTCGACGAGCACACGGCCGCGCACCTCGTTGGCCGCGCCGGTCGTCGCCTGGACGACCGGGATGAAGACGCCGAGGACGAGCACGGTGACGAGCACCGAGGCCATGGCGGCGAACGAGGGGATCGCGTTCCGCGAGATCGAGCGGAACGCCTCCTTGACGAAGAAGGCGGGCTTCATGGTGGACTACTCCGGGAAGATGTCGTCGAAGTCGCCACTGTCGCGCTCGCGCTCGGTGCGCGCGCGCCGCGGCTCCGGCGCCGGCTCGCGCAGCAGCGCGCCGAACTCGGCGGTGTTGATGTCGGTCGGCGCGTCGTAGCCCGCGTTGTCCTCGTCGCGGACGAGGCGGCCCTGATGAAGCTCCAGCACGCGGCGGCGCATGCGATCGACCATCGTGGCGTCGTGCGTGGCGACCAGGACGGTCGTGCCGGTGCGGTTGATCCGGTAGAGCAGTTGCATGATCCCGACCGACGTCTCGGGGTCGAGGTTGCCGGTCGGCTCGTCGGCCAGCAGCAGCGGCGGGTGGTTGACGAACGCGCGCGCCACGGCGACGCGCTGCTGCTCGCCACCGCTGAGCTGATCGGGGTAGGAGTGCAACTTGGTCGCCAGGCCGGTGAGGCGCAGGATGTCGGGGACCTTGGCCCGGATCTCCTTGCGGCCCTGGCCGGTGACCTGCAGCGCGTAGGCGACGTTGTCGTACACCGTGCGGTCGGGCAGCAGCTTGAAGTCCTGGAAGACGATCCCGATGTTGCGGCGGTAGAACGGGACCTTCTTGCGCGTGATCTCGGCGAGGTCGCGACCGGCGACGCGGATCGTGCCGGCAGTCGGCTCGATCTCCTTGATCAGCAGCTTCATGAGGGTGGACTTGCCCGAGCCGGTGGACCCGACCAGGAAGACGAACTCGCCTCGCTGGACCGAGAACGACGCGGTCTCGAGCCCCCCGTTGGTGGGCCCGTAGGACTTCGACACGCCGCGGAACTCGATGACCGACGGCGCCCGATCCTGCGGCCCCGCCTGTCGTTCCAGCTCCGCCTTGTGGCGTTCAACGATCGCCATGGTCTGACTGACGTTAGCCCCGGGCGCGCCGATCCCTGCCGATGCACGGCCGCGTGCAAGCTAGATTGCTTGGGGTGCCCATCATCACCAGCGAGACCCTCGCCAACGGCCTGCCGCTGCACCGCGTCGCCCTGCCCGGGACGCGCGCGGTCACGATCCTCGTCGCCTTCGACGCCGGCGCCCGCACCGAGCGGCCCGAGGAGAACGGCATGGCGCACTTCCTCGAGCACCTCGTCTTCAAGGGCGGTGAGAAGTACGACCACTACAAGAAGGTCAACGAGACCGCCGAGCGCATGGGCGGCACGCTCAACGCCTACACCTCGCACGACCTCGTCGCCTTCCACATCACCGTGCGGGCCGAGGCGGCGATGGAGGCCATCGACCTGCTCACCGACTTCGTGGGCCGCCCACTGCTGGACGCCGAGGAGCTCGACCGCGAGCGCGGCGTCGTCATCCAGGAGATCCAGCGCTACAAGGACCAGCCGTCGGCCGTCGCCGAGGAGCTGATCGACAAGGCCGCGTTCGGCGAGCATCCGCTCGGGCGCACCGTCCTGGGTCCCGAGGAGCACCTGCGCACCTTCAGCCGCGAGGCGATCGTCGCCTTCCGCGAGCGCCGCTGGGCCGGCGAGCGCGGCGGGGCGTTCATCGTCGGCAACGTCGACCATGTGCCGGCCAACGGTGAGGTGGGCGCCTTGTTCGAGCGCTTCCCGACGCTCGGCGTCCCGTCGGCCTACGAGCCGACGCCGCAGCTCGCGCTCGACAAGCTCGTCGAGCGGCGCGACTCCAACCAGTCGCACCTGCGGCTGATGTACGCGCCGGACGTCGACGCCACCGATCCCGCGCAGCGCGCCGCGCTGACGATCTACTCGACGCTGCTGGGCGGCTCGATGGGCTCGCGCCTCTTCGACGAGATCCGCGAGCAGCGCGGCCTCTGCTACTCGGTCTACTCGATCGACCACGCGCTCTCCGACGCCGCGATCCTGCAGCTCGGCGCCGGGCTGGAGTCCTCCAAGACCGCCGAGGCCTACGCGCGCATGCGCGAGATCGTGGCCGAGCTGCACGCCGACGGCCCGACCGAGGAAGAGGTCGAGCGTGCGCGCGCCTACGCCGCGGGCCGCCGCGTCCTGGCCTTCGAGAACACCAACGCGGTCGCGCGCTTCGCCGCCACGCAGGCGATCGTCTTCGGCGAGGACATCGACCCCGACCGGGCGATCGACGCGCTGGACGCGGTCACCTTCGACGACGTCGCCGCCGTGGCGCGCAAGGTCGACCCCGAGGCGGCGGCCGTCGCGTGCGTCGGACCGCACGACGAGGACGAGTTCTAGCCCGATTGGCAGAACGGGTGGCGTTGCGCCGCTCGTTCTGCCACAGTCAACCCTCGTGGCCGCGGCAGTGAGAACGTGACGACGAGAACCATGCCGTTCGTGGCTGAAATGCTGAACGAGCGCGAGCTGGCTCGGTACGTCCAGCGTGTCGATGGACGCTGGCCGTTGGAGCGCGTCATCGTCGGCGGCGCGCGGGTGCTCGACATCCGCGGTGCGCCGCCCCAGCGCGAGCGCGGTCCCGAGTACGTCGCGGTCCTGATCTCCGAGTACTTCGCGGGCGTTCCGTGGCTGGAGCGCGTCTACCAGGCCGGCAGCCTGTGGGATGCCGCCGAGATGGGCGCTGCCGCCGACGTGCACTGCTACACGCCCGAGGAGTTCATCCGCCGGCGTGAGACGCTGCCGATCGTGCGCCAGGTCGCCGAGCACGGCATCGAGTTGGTCGAAGCGCAGCCCGAGCGCTGATCCGCTCCAAAGCTCCCCAGAATTGACGATGTCTCCCAGCGGACGGATGGCCAGTTTTCCGGGCCGTCGTCAACCTCCGGGACCGCAGCGCCGACCCTGCGTACATGCTCGCCCCCTCGCGCCTGTTGTCGCTGTGCGCTGTCGCCATCGCCGCGCTGGCCATTCCCGCCACGGCCTCGACCGCGAAGTCCTCCCCCAAGCTCCCCGGGAAGTTCCAGAAGCGCTACCACGTGAAGTCCGCCGTCGCCGACCCCGACCACGACGGCCTGACCAACCTCACCGAGTACCGCGCGCACACCAGCCCCAAGAAGGCCGACACCGACCACGACGGCATCGCGGACGGCTCGGAGGATCGCGACGGCGACCAGCTCGACAACGCGACCGAGCAGCGCGCAGGGACCAACCCGGGCAAGCGCGACAGCAATCACAACGGCAAGCCGGACGGCCGGGAGGACGCGGACCACGACGGTCTGCGCAACCTCGCCGAGCAGCGCACCGCCAACGATCCAGGCAACGCCGACTCCGACGGTGACGGCATCAAGGACGGCGACGAGAACGCAGGCCAGGTCGTCTCCTTCGAGGACGGCGTCCTCGCGCTGCGCCTCGCCTCCACCGGCAAGGTCGTGACCGGCAGCGTCGACGACGGCACCGACGTCGAGTGCAACGCGACCGACGACTACGAGAACGGCTACGACGACAGCGCCGCCGACGACACGACCGCTGCCGACGACCCGTCCGCCGACGACGACACGGGTGACGACGACAGCTTCGACGACGAGGACGATGCCGCCGCCTCGTCCGACGACAGCGGCGATGACGCGCCCGCGTCGGCCGCCTCGCTGCGCGCTGCCGATGACACGACGGCCGGCGACGACGAGGGCACCGGCGACCCGTGCGTCGACGAGACCATGGCGCCCGGCGCCTGGGTCCACGAGGCCGAGCTGTCTGCCGACGACGACGGCGCCTCGGTGTTCGACGCGGTCGCGCTGGTCGACGACACGTTGTAGGGGTGGTCGGGCCATCTCGCCGCTAGCCTCGACGGCATGCTCGTCGAGATCTGGTCCGACATCGCCTGCCCGTGGTGCTACGTCGGCCGTGCGCGCTTTGCCGCGGCACTGGCGCGGTTCGAGCACCGCGACGAGGTCACGGTGATGTGGCGCTCGTTCGAGCTGGACCCCGACGCGCCCGCCGAGCGCGAGGGCAGCCACGCCGAGCGGATCGCGGCCAAGTACGGCCGCACGCTCGAGGAGGTCGCCGAGATGGATGCCCAGCTGACGGCCGCCGCCGCGGCCGACGGCCTGACGGTCCGCTTCTCCGACGTCCGCTCCGGCAACACCTTCGACGCCCACCGGCTCGTCCACCTCGCCGCCGCCCACGGCAAGCAGGACGCGATGAAGGAGCGCCTCTTTCGCGCCTACTTCAGCGAGGGCGCGCTGATCAGCGACCACGCGACGCTGCAGGCGCTGGCGGTCGAGGTCGGCCTGCCCGACGAAGAGGTCCGCGAGCTGCTCCTGACCGAGCGCTACGCCGAGGAGGTCCGCGACGACGAGCGCACCGCCCACAGCGCCGGCATCAGCGCGGTCCCGTGCTTCGTCATCGACCGCAAGTACGGCGCCTCCGGCGCCCAGCCGCCCGAGACGCTGCTGGAGTTCCTCCAGCACGGCTGGACGCAGCGCGAGGCTGCGCCCGCCGCCTCTTAGCCGATCGCGACCATGCGCTCGATCGGGACCCGTGCGCGCTCGGCGAGCGTGGGGTCGACCTTGACCTCGCCGCTGAGGTCGCGCAGGCAGTCGCGCAGCTTGGGCAGCGTGATCATCTTCATGTACTTGCAGGAGGCGCGCTCGTTGGCGGCGACGAAGTCGACGTCCGGAGCGGCCATGCGGAGCTGGTGCAGCATGCCGGTCTCGGTCGCCATGATCGCCGTGCCGCCGTGGCCGGCGTGCTCCTTGGCGTAGTCGAGCATCCCGCCGGTGGAGAGCATGTGGACGCCTTCGGTGGCGATGTCGCCGGCGGCCACGTACTCCATGACCTGCGTCGAGCAGCCGCACTCGGGGTGGATCAGGAAGTCGGCGTCCGGATGCTCGGCGCGCATCGTCGTGATGTCCTTGGGGCGGATGCCGGCATGGACGTGGCACTCGCCGTCCCAGACGTGCAGCGCACGGCCGACCTCCTTCTCGACATAGGCGCCGAGCCACATGTCCGGGCCGAAGAGGATCGGCGTGTCCGGCCCGTGCTCGGCCAGGATGTGCTCGACGACCTTGACGGCGTTGGACGACGTCACGCAGTAGTCGGTCAGCGCCTTGATCTCGGCCGTCGTGTTGACGTACATGACGGTCACGGCACCGGGATGCTTGGCCTGCCACGCCGTGAGCTGCTCGGGGGTGATCGAGTCCGCCAGCGAGCAGCCGGCGTCCAGATCGGGGATCAGGACGGTCTTCTGCGGCGAGAGGATCGACGCCGTCTCGGCCATGAAGTGCACGCCGCAGAAGGCGATGACATCGGCATTGACATCCGCGGCGCGACGGCTGAGGCCGAGGCTGTCACCGACGTAGTCGGCGGCGTCCTGCACCTCGGGCACCTGGTAGTTGTGGGCCAGGATGACGGCGTTGCGCTCGGCGGCGAGCGCGCGAACTTCGGAGGTCAGCACGCTGATCTCGTCGGCCGTCAGGGCCTGCGGGACAGTGGGGCTCGGGGCCATGGGAAGGTTCATGGCAGACGCTCCAGGATCAGGGAGAGGTCTAAGGCTGGTGCGGAGTGGGTGAGCGCTCCGACCGACACGAAGTCTACCCCGGTCTCGGCCGCGGCCCGGATCGTGTCCAGGTTGATGTTCCCGCTGGCCTCCAGCTCGGCGCGGCCCGCGACCTCGGCGACGATCGCGCGCATCTCCTCCGGCGTCATGTGGTCGAGCAGGATCCGCGGTGCGCCCGCCTCCAGGCCCTCGCGGACCTCGTCGGCGGTCTGCGCCTCGACCTCCAGCGGCAGGTCCGGGAACGCGGCGCGCGCGGCCCGCACCGCCGCCCCCACCCCGCCGGCCGCGGCGACGTGGTTCTCCTTGATCAACACCATGTCGAACAGGCCGAAGCGATGGCTCGTCCCGCCACCTGCGACCACCGCCGCCTTCTCCAGCGGGCGCAGCGTCGGCGTCGTCTTGCGCGTGTCGAGGACCTTGGCCCCGGTGCCGTCGATCGTGCGGACGTACCTGGCCGTGAGCGTCGCGACGCCACTCAGGCGCTGCAGGAAGTTCAGGGCGGTCCGTTCGGCGGTGAGGATCGCCGCCGCCGTGCCCGTCACGCGCAGGACGGGCGTCTTGGGCTCCTGCCAGACGCCCTCGGGCGACAGGCGCTCGATCTCCAGCGCGGCGTCGGCCTGCCGAAACGCCGCCTCGGCGACGTCGAGACCGAAGACGACGCCGGGCGCCTTCTGGGTGATGGTCGCGACCGCGCGGACGCCGTCCGGGACGGTCGCCTGCGTGGTCACGTCGCCGGCGCCGACGTCCTCGGCGAGCGCGCGGGCGACGACATCGGCGACGAAGATGGGATCCAGGGCCATGGGTCGGGGAGGATAGGTGGCGCTTGCCTGCCGACGACCTGCCCTTCGACCTCGACGCGTGGCTGCCGGAGCCGGCGATCCGCACGCGCCACCGCCGCGCCACGGCCGCACCGGCCGATCGGCTGTGGGACGCCGCGGGCGCGCTGGCCGTCGACGCGACCGGGCCCCTGGGCCGGTTGGTGCGCTGGCGGATCCCGGGGCTGCCGCCCGGCGAGACGTTCCGCGGGCTCTTCGCCACGCCACCGTTCACCGTCCTGGCCGAGGGCGAGCGCTGGTCGGTCTCCGGACTCGTCGGGCGGATCTGGACGCTGCGGCGCGACTACCCGCGCGTGGAGAACGCGCCTGCCTTCGCGGCGTGGGCGCACCCGGGGACGGTCCGGGTGCTGTTCGCGCATTGGGTCGTCGACGGTCCGGACGGCGAGAGCGCCCTGCACTCCGAGGCCCGCGTAGCGCCCGTCGACCGCGGCGCCGCGCTGCGCCTGCGCGCGCTCTGGACCGTCGTCGGACCGTGGGAGCGGCTGATCGGCGGCGAGGCGCTCGCTCGCGCGGCGCGCGCCGCCGAGGCCGACAGCAGTCGCTAGGTGCTCCCGCGCTCCAGCCCCGCCAGGACCGACGTCCCCGCGAAGACGGTCCGCCCCCGGCGCCGCAGCGAGACGCGCAGCTCGCCGGCCAGGTGCTGGGCCGCCGCGCCCTCGCGGTGACGGCGCGCCGCGGGGTCGGGGACCGGCAGCAGGTGCGGTGGCGTGCCGTTGGCGTGCCCCTCGACCTCGACCGACACGCCGCCCGGCGTACGGCCGGAGAAGCGCCAGCCTTCACCGTCGACCGCGACGCGCAGCGGCTGCAGCGGACGCACCAGCCGCACGAGCTCGCCGCCGGCCGAGACCACGAGCGAGGTCGCGACCATGCGCAGCGCGCCGACACCGGCGCGGCCGCCGGCGAAGGCCACGCACGCGTCGGGATCGTCGGCGAAGCCGTGCGCCTGACCCCACCACCACGTCTCCGGGAAGCCGCCGTTGGACCAGTTCTTCTCGGCGTAGGCCACGGCGCCGTCGAGGTTGATCTCGCGCCCGTCGATCACCGCCATGCCGCGCACGCGCGCCCGCAGCAGCCACGGATGCCAGTACCTGGCTGAGCCCCGGGATCGCCTGTGCGGCGCCAAGCCCGCCGAACGACCGCCGCGGCCAGCGACCCGGTGCCTCCAAGACGACGTCCAGCCGCGCGTCGGCGCCGAGGTCGACGGCGACCGAGCCCACCTGTGCGTCAGCGCGCAGCGCGCTCCCGATCCTGATCGCCCCCGCGCCGTCGACGACCGCGGCGTCGTCGACCGCGATCGCCCGTGAGAAGCCGCCCGGATGCGCCGCCAGCCCGACCGTCCCCCACGCCCGGCCGTCGCGGTCGCGGTTGACGCCCGCCAGGACCACGACGACCACGCCCTGCTCCGGCGCGGTGATCCGCCAGAACCAGCCCTCCATCGCCACGCCGTGGGGCCGGCGCGGATCCCCGAAGGGCAGATCGGCGCCGGTTGCGCGGTAGGTGTCCAGGAACACAGAAGGCAGTCTCTCACGGCGGCTAGACTTGAGCCTCTTTAACTGAGATTTTCCGCTAGATCGTAGGCTAGGAAACATGCCAGAACAGCCCTTCTCCCCAAACGTGTCCTGCACCATCTGCGCCGAGCGTCCCGGGACGCTCCACATGGTCGTCCAGACCGATGTCGGCCTCCAAGGCGCCGTCCTGTGCGAGAGCTGCGCCCGTGAGCTCATGGAGGGCTTCGCGCAGGCCGGCATCGGACCGGCGGCCGACGACGCCGCCCCCGGCGTCCCAATGGGCCAGCCGGTCTTCGGCAGCGGCCCGCTGACGCAGACTCGCCCCCGTGCCGACCGCGGGCAGAACGCCTCCAAGACCCCCACGCTGGACGAGTTCGGCCGCGACCTCACCCGTGACGCGGGCGACGGCCGCATCGATCCCGTCATCGGCCGTGACGCCGAGATCGCCCAGACGGTCGAGATCCTCGCACGCCGCCGCAAGAACAACGCCGTGCTGATCGGCGAGGCAGGCGTCGGCAAGACCGCGATCGTCGAGGGCCTCGCGCTGCGCATCACCCAGGGCGATGTGCCCGAGGCGCTGCGCGGCACGCGCGTCGTCTCCCTCGACCTCAGCGGCCTGATCGCCGGGACCCAGTTCCGTGGCCAGTTCGAGCAGCGGCTGAAGGCCGTGCTCGCCGAGGTCAGCGCCGCCGAGGGCAAGATCATCCTGTTCCTGGACGAGCTCCACACCGTGCTGGGCGCCGGCGGCGCCGAGGGCGCGATGGACGCCGCCAACCTGCTCAAGCCGATGCTCGCCCGCGGTGAGCTGCGCATGGTCGGCGCCACGACGCTGAGCGAGTACCGCCGCATCGAGCGTGACGCCGCGCTGGCGCGGCGCTTCTCGCCGGTGACCGTGGACGCCCCGTCGGTCGAGGAGACCGTGGAGATCCTCCGCGGCCTGCGCGACGCCTACGAGGAGCACCACACGGCGATCATCGAGGACGACGCGCTCGTCGCCGCCGCGCGTCTGAGCGACCGCTACCTGACCGAGCAGCACCTGCCCGACAAGGCCATCGACCTGATCGACCAGGCCGCCGCCAAGCTGCGTCTCGCCACGCCCCGACCGGTCGACGAGGCCACGCTGCGCGCGCAGCTCAACGTCGCGGTCGAGGCCGAGGACTACGAGCGTGCCGCGGAGATCAAGGCCCAGCTCGGCCGCCAGGCCGATGCGGCCCAGCGCGCCGAGGGCGGCCGGCGCCTCGGGTCGGCCGACCGCGTGACCGTCGACGAGAGCGCCGTCGCAGCAGTCGTCGCCGTGCGCACCGGGATCCCGGTGGGCGAGTTGGTCGCCGGCGAGCTGCAGCGACTCGTCGACCTGGAGGACGACCTGCACCGGCGCGTCGTCGGCCAGGACGAGGCCGTCGAGAAGGTGGCCGACACGATCCGCCGCGCCCGCGTCGGCCTGTCGGAGCCCGACCGGCCGCTGGGCTCGTTCCTGTTCCTCGGCCCGACCGGCGTCGGCAAGACCGAGCTGGTCAAGGCGCTCAGCGAGCGGCTGTTCGCCACCGAGGACGCGCTGGTTCGCATCGACATGTCCGAGTACCGGGAGCCGCACACCGTTGCGCGGCTGATCGGCTCGCCGCCTGGCTACGTCGGCTACGGCGACGGCGGACAGTTGACCGAGCCGGTGCGCCGCCGTCCCTACAGCGTGGTCCTGCTCGACGAGATCGAGAAGGCCCACCCCGAGGTGTGGAACGTCCTGCTGCAGCTGCTCGACGACGGTCGCCTGACCGACGGCGAGGGTCGCACGGTGGACTTCACCAACGCGGTGATCGTGATGACGTCGAACCTCGGCGCCGGCCGCGCCAAGCGCTCGCTGGGCTTCACCGCCGCGGCGCCCGCGCAGGCCGACGGCCGGATGCTGGAGGCCGCCAAGGCGGCGTTCCTGCCCGAGTTCCTCAACCGGATCGACGACATCGTGACCTTCGACGCGCTCGGCGAGGCCGAGGTCCGCACGATCGCGCGCCAGATCGTCGACCGCGTCGGCGACCGGCTGAAGGCCGAGCGTCGGATCGAGCTGGAGGTCGACGACGCGCTCGTCGCGCGCCTGGCCACCGAGGGCTTCGACGAGGACTTCGGCGCCCGTCCGCTGCAGCGCCACGTGCGCCGCACGCTGGAGCGGGAGCTGACCCGGGCCATCCTGGCCGGGACCCTGACCGACGGCGCGCAGGTGCGCGCCACGGGCGGTGACGACGGCGGTGTGGCATTGGAGGTCATCGCCGCCGCCGCACCGCAGCTGGTCGCCTAGGAGAAGGTTCCTCTCACACTTGCCGGGCTTCCTGGTGGGTGTGAGAGGGTAGGCGTCGAGCTATATGGCGACCGACATCACGACCGACCGTCTCCGCGAGCTGGCCGAAACGCGCAGCGCGCAGGGCAAGGTCCTCAGCGTCTTCATCAACCTCGACCCGCGCGAGTTCGCCACCCCGCCCGCACGCGCGACCGAGATCAGCTCGGTCTTGGACGCGGCCGCGCGGACCATTCGCGACGCCGACGACTTAACCCCCGACGAGCGCCGTGCGCTCGATGCCGACCTCGAACGCGTGCGGACCGCCATGCGCAACGGCGTCGACGCAAAAGAGGCCCGCGCCCTCGCGGTCTTCGCCTCGCAGCCCGCGGGCCTGTTCGAGATCCTCAAGCTGCCGCGTCCGGTCGACCACAAGGTGGCGATCGGTGAGACCCCTTGCGTCGAGCCGCTGGCGCGGATCGGCACCGGCGAGCTGTGGTGGCTCGTCCTCGTCGACCGCAAGCACGCGCGCCTGCTGGCCGGCACGGTCGACGGCCTCGTCGAGCTGTGGCGCCACGAGGATGACGTCCTCGGTCGCGTCGACTCCGACCGCCACGACCAGGACGGGCGCTCGGAGAAGCGCTACGAGCGCGGCGTCGAGAAGGAGGTCGACGTCCACCTGCGCGGCGTCGCCTCCGAGTTGGCACGGCGGCTGCGCGACGTCCGCGTCGCGGGCATCCTGGTCGGCGGTCCGAAGGAGACCACCGGCCAGCTCGCCTCGCTCCTGCACGCCGACGTCGCCAAGTGCGTGAAGGGCCACGTCGACGTCGACGTGTGGAACTCCGGCGCCGACGCGGTGCTCGCCGCCGCGCGGCCCGTGCTCGACGACCTGACCGCGCGCCGCGACGCCGAGCTGCTGGCCAAGGTCGACGAGGGCCTCGGCAAGGGCGGCCGCGCGGTGAGCGGGCTGGGCGACGTCCTGACCGCCGTCCACGAGCGGCGCATCGACACGCTCGTCATCCAGGAGGGCTTCACCGCCAAGGGCACGCGCTGCCCGCAGTGCGGCTGGATGGGCGTCAGCGCCGGTGGCCAGTGCCCGGCCGACGGCACCATGACCGACGTGGTGGACAACATCGTCGAGGCCGCCGTCGGGCGCGCCTTCGGCCAGGACGCGCGCGTGCGCTACCTCCCGGTCGACGACGAGGCGATCGAGATGAAGGGGTCGATCGCCGCCGTGCTGCGTTTCTGACGGAGGCTCGCTCGCGCGGCCCCGGTAGTGCGCTGCGCTAGGTACCGGCCAACACGTGGATCGTCGCCATCGTGGGGTCCGCCGCGCCGTGCAGGCGGGCCCCCGAGGCGACGAGCTCGCGCAGGTAGTCGGCCGTGTCGGCCGTGATGCGCTCGCCGGGCAGCAGCGCAGGGATGCCCGGCGGGTAGCCGGCGATCGACTCGCACGAGATGCGGCCGACGGCGTCCTCCAACGCGACGACGCTGCTGACGCCGAGGAAGGCGTCGCGTGGCGCGACCACCATCTCGCTGCTCAGCGCGCCCGGGCCACGGACCAGCGCCTGGATCGGCGCGCCCGGCCGCTGGATGCGCTTGACGGTCTCGTCGACGTCGCCGGCGAAGCGCACGAGCGCCTCGGCCGACTGGCCGATGCCGAGCACGCTGACCATGGTCGCGACCGTCGCCAGCTCGACCTGCGCGTCGTAGGCATTGCGCAGCGCGTCGGCGACCTCGTAGCCGGTGCACCCGGTCGCGCGCGTGTCGAGCACGAGCCGCAGCGGGTCGTAGGCGGCAACCCCCTCCCGCCCGACGAAGTCCTCGGCGATGATCGCCAGCCCGGGCGTGGTCGCGAGCTTCGCGCGGGTGACGGCTGCCGCCGCGATCGTCTCGTGCAGCAGCGCCTCGCCGTGCACGGCGAGCTGACGACGCGCGCCGTCCAGCGAGGCCAGCAACAACGACGACGGGCTCGTCGAGCGCACCAGGCGAATCGCCCGGCCGACGGCACCGATGTCGATCCGGCCGGTGTTGGCCACGTGCAGCATCGCGCTCTGCGTCAGCGAGCCGACGATCTTGTGCGTGCTGGTCAGCACCGCGTCGGCGCCGAGCTTCAGCGCGCTCTCGGGCAGGTCGGGGTGAAAGCCGAAGTGCGGGCCCCACGACTGGTCGACGACCAGCGCGACGTCACGGGCATGCGCGATCTTCGCCAGCGCCTCGACGTCGGCAACCATCCCGTAGTAGGTCGGTGAGACCAGGAACGCCGTGCGGGCGTGCGGATCGGCCGCCAGCGCCGCGTCGAGCGCCGCCGGGGTCACGCCGTGCGCCATGCCCAGCTCGGAGTCATAGGCCGGTGCGACGAACGACGGCAGCCCGCCGCTGAGCACCAGTCCATCGACGATCGACGCATGCGAGTTGCGCTGGGCGACGACGTGCGTGCCGAGCGGGGCCAGCGCGAGGCAGAGCGCATGGTTGCCCTGGGTGGCGCCGTTGGTCAGAAACCACGTGCGCGCCGCGCCGTAGGCCTCGGCCGCCAGCGCCTCGGCGCGCTCGTAGGGCGTCGGCGACGGGCCGACGTCGATGCCGTGGATGTCCTGCGGGAGGTCGATGCCCAGCGCGCGGACGCCGAGCGCGTAGCGCAGCCCCGGATCGGCTCCGGGGCCACCCTTGTGGCCCGGGACGTGGAAGCGTCCGGGACCGCGGAAGCCATGGGCGACGACCGCGTCGAGGTACGGCGCGGTCGGCTGCTCCGACGGGCCGGACTTGGGGGTCGAGGCCTCGCTCATCCGAGCGAGACTAGCTCTAGCCGGCGGCCTTGAGCAGGTATTCGCGCACGAAGCCGTCGAGGTCGCCGTCCAGCACGCGCTGGGCGTCGCCCATCTCGCGGTCGGTGCGGTGGTCCTTGACCATCGTGTACGGGTGCAGGACGTAGGAGCGGATCTGCGAGCCGAAGTTCACGTCCAGCGTCTCGCCCCTCTCCTTGGCGATCTCCTCCTGGCGCTCGCGCTCCATCCGCTCCAGCAGCTTGGCGCGCAGCATCTTCATCGCCGTGTCCTTGTTGGCCGACTGCGAGCGCTCGTTCTGGCACTGCACGACGATGCCGGAGGGACGGTGGGTGATGCGCACGGCCGAGTCGGTCTTGTTGACGTGCTGGCCGCCGGCGCCCGAGGCGCGGTAGGTGTCGATCTGCAGGTCGTCGGAGTCGATCTCGACATCGCCCGTGTCCTCGATGACCGGCGCGACCTCGACGCCCGCAAAGGCGGTCTGGCGGCGCGACTGGGCGTCGAAGGGCGAGATCCGGACGAGGCGGTGGACGCCCTGCTCGGCGTTGAACAGCCCGTAGGCGTTCTCACCGGCCGCGCGGAAGGTCGCCGACTTGATGCCCGCCTCTTCCCCCGCGCTGGCCTCCAGCAACTCGACCTTGAAGTCGCGTGACTCGGCCCAGCGCATCATCATGCGCAAGACCATCTCGGCCCAGTCCTGGGCATCGGTGCCGCCGGCGCCTGCGTTGACGGTGACCAGCGCGTCACCCGCGTCGTAGGGGCCGGAGAAGAGCCGCTCCTCCTCCAGCGCGCCGAGACGGCGCTCCAGCGAGGCGAGCTGCTCCTCGAGCTCGCCCGCCAGCTCGTCGTCTTCCTCGGCGAGTTCGACAAGCCCTTCGAGATCCTCGATGTCGGCCGACAGCTCCTGGAAGGCCTTCAACTTGCGCGTGGTGCGCGCGTACTCCGTGTTGACCTTCGCCGCGGCGGAGGAGTCATCCCAGAAGCCCTCGACCTGCATCTGCTGCTCCAGCGACGCGATCGACGCCGCGAGCGCGTCGGGGTCGGTGCCTTGACGAAGCATCGCGAAGCTCGCCTGGATGGCGGCGATGCGCTGCGGGATGGGTGTGTCGGTCGATGTCGCCACTACGAGCCGTGGCACTTCTTGTACTTCTTGCCGGAGCCACACCAGCAGGGGTCGTTGCGCCCGATGGTGTCGTGCTCGTCGACGCGGCGCTGCTGGACGATCGGGGTGGCGTCCTCCGGGTCGACCTCGCCGTTGCCACCGGTGTGCTCGATGGCCTCGGCCGCACCGACGAAGCCCCCGGCCGCGGCCGCGGCCTGCAGCGCGCTGGGCTGCTGGGTGCCGACGCCGCCGCTGTACTGGACCGTGCGCGGCCCACCGGTGCCACCGGCCTGCGGGATCGCCGGCGCGTCCGTGCCCTCCACCTCGACCTCGACGTGGTAGATCATCCGGGCGAAGTCGGCCCAGATCGAGTTCATCAGGTCGGTGAAGAGCTCGTATGCCTCGTTCTTGTAGGCGACGAGCGGATCGATCTGCGCGAACCCACGGAGGTGGATGCCCTCGCGCAGGTAGTCCATGTCGTAGAGGTGCTCGCGCCACTTGTTGTCGATGATCTGCAGCAGCAGATAGCGCTCCAGCGCGCGCATGAGCTCCTCGCCGAGCTCCTCCTCGCGGACGCTGTAGAGCCGCTGGGCGTCGTCGACGAGCAGCTCGACGAGCTCCTCGCGCTCGTTGACCCGGTCGAGGTGGTCCGGACCGAAGTCGACCGGGAAGATGTCGGCCAGCGCGGTGAAGAGGCCGCCAGTGTCCCAGTCCTCGATGAACTCCGAGACCGTGTACTCGTCGACCACGCGACGGATGACGTCCGAGACGTTCTCGCGCGCGATCGGGCCCATGTCGCGACCCTCGAGCACCTCGTCGCGGTACTTGTAGACGACGCGGCGCTGCTCGTTCATGACGTCGTCGTACTCGAGGACGCGCTTGCGGATGAGGAAGTTCTGCTCCTCGACCTTCTTCTGCGCCTTCTCGATCTGCTTGGACAGCATCCCGGCCTCGATCGGCTCTTCGTTGCCGTCCTCGTCGACGGTGCCGAGCTTGTCGAGGATCTTGTAGATCCGATCGCCGGCGAAGAGACGGACGAGGTCGTCCTCGGCCGAGAGGAAGAAGCGCGACTCGCCCGGGTCACCCTGGCGGCCGGCGCGGCCGCGCAGCTGGTTGTCGATCCGGCGCGACTCGTGGCGCTCGGTGCCGCAGATGAAGAGGCCGCCGGCCTCGAGGACCTTGTCGTGGTCGACGGCGATCTTCTCCTCGATCTTCGGGAAGATCTCGGCGTAGCGCTCGTCATAGTCCGGGTCGCCGGGCGTGAGGCCGAGGTTGCGCAGCTCGGCCTGGGTCTGGTGCTCGGGGTTGCCGCCGAGCTTGATGTCCACGCCACGGCCCGCCATGTTGGTGGCGATGGTCACCGCGCCGGGACGACCGGCCTCGGCGACGATCTCGCCCTCGCGGGCGGCGTGCTCGGGCTTGGCGTTGAGGACCGCGTGCGGGATGCCGAGCTTGTCCAGCCTGTTGGACAGCATCTCGGAGACCTCGACCGAGATCGTGCCGACGAGGACCGGCTGACCGACGGCGTGGCGCTCCTTGATCTCGCTCAGCAACGCGGCCCACTTGCCGTCGCGGGTCTTGTAGACCTGGTCGTTGCGGTCCTTGCGGATCATCGGCTGGTTGGTCGGGATCTGGACGACCGGCAGCTTGTAGATCTTCATGAACTCCGTCGCCTCGGTCAGCGCGGTGCCCGTCATGCCGGCGAGCTTGGAGTACATGCGGAAGAAGTTCTGGTAGGTGACCGTCGCCAGGGTCTGGTTCTCCTCGTGGATGGCGACGCCCTCCTTGGCCTCCACGGCCTGGTGCAGGCCCTCTGACCAGCGGCGGCCGTCGAGGATGCGACCGGTGAACTCGTCGATGATCTTGACCTCGTCGTCGACGACCGCGTAGTCGACGTCGCGCTTGTAGAGCGACTCGGCCTTCAGCGACTGGAGGAGGTGGTTGACCAGCGGGCCGTTCTCGGCGCGGTACAGGTGGTCGATGCCGAGGAACTTCTCGGCCTTCTGGACGCCCTGCTCGGTGACCGCGACGGTCTTGTGCTTCTCGTCGTACTCGAAGTCGAAGTCGGCGACGAAGTCCTTGCGCGCCCGTGGGTCCATGCCCTCGGGCGTCTTGCCCGCGACCATCACCTTCGCGAGCTTGGCGAACTTGACGTAGTGGTCGGCGGCGGCCTCGGGCTGGCCCGAGATGATCAGCGGGGTGCGCGCCTCGTCGATGAGGATGTTGTCGACCTCGTCGACGATCGCGTAGTAGTGCATCGCCAGCGGCTTGCCGTCCTCGGAGAGGCGGCCACCGTGCTGGACCTTGTCCTCGATCGACTGCGCCATGTTGTCGCGCAGGTAGTCGAAGCCGAACTCGGAGTTCGTGCCGTACGTGACGTCGCAGGCGTAGGCGTCGATCTTGTCGGCCGGGTCCATGTCGTTCTGCAGGATCCCGACGGTGACGCCACACGCCTCGTAGATGGGCATCATCCACTCGGCGTCGCGCTTGGCGAGGTAGTCGTTGACCGTGACGACGTGGACGCCCTGGCCGGCGAGCGAGTTCAGGACGACGGCGAGCGTGCCCGTCAGCGTCTTGCCCTCACCGGTGCGCATCTCGGCGATGTTGCCGCCGTGCAGCACCATGCCGCCGATCATCTGGACGTCGAAGTGCCGCATGCTCATCGTCCGGCGACCGACCTCGCGGGTGATCGCGAAGCACTCCGGCAGGACCTCGTCGAGGGCGGCTGCGATCTTGTCGTCGTCGGACTGGCTGCGCACCTGCCGGCGCAGCGCGTCCATCCGCTCCTTGAGCTCCTCGTCGGACTCGAGCTCCAGCTCGGGCTCGAAGTCGCCAATTCGCGCCACACGTTTCTCGTGCTGGCGGAACTGCTTCGACTCTCCCATGTTCAGCGCGCGGTCAAGCAGACCCATGCGCCTCAGTGTAGTCGGCGAGGACCGCGTGGTCGGGGCGGACCGGTCAAGATCGGCCCGCCCCACGCACCTTCGCCATGCCACGGCGGCAAGCCGTGGCGCGGCGCGGCTACATCGCGGCGGAGATGCCGCCGCCCGTGTCCGGTGCCATGCCCGGCGGGTGCAGGGCCGCGGCGCGCGACTCCCTTCGCTTGCGCCGCTTGTCGCGGTGGCGCTTGACCTGGATCGCCAGCTCGTCGGCGCAGAGGTTGATCGAGTGGGCCATGTCGCGCGAGGCGTCGCAGGCGCGCAACGTCGTGCCCTTGACCCGGAGCGTGACCTCGGCCCGGAACGCCTCCGGGTTGGAGGGGTTCTGCTCCTGGATGAGCTCGACTTCCAACGTCGCGAGCTCGGACACCTGCTTGCCCACCTTGGCGAAGCGCTTTTCCACGTGCTCTCGGATGTCGTCCGAGATGGTCATGTGGCGGCCCTTGACCTCGATCTGCATGCGGCCCTCCTGGGGCTGGGATCTCTAGGTACGAGACAAGGTATTCCCGGACGCCGACGACAGCAACGGCACTCGACGAATTTGCGCCGAATGCACAGCCTTCTCAGCCTCGGTCGCGGAGCGCCCGCGCGTAGGTGACGGCCCGCACGTCCAGGACACCGGATTCCCGCAACGCCAAGGCGCAGGCGTGCAGGGTGGCGCCCGTGGTGTGGACGTCGTCGACCAGGATCGCGGTGGCCGGGACCGCGGACGCTGCGCGCCGCCCGGTCCGCAGGACGACGTCCAACCTGTCGGGCGCCAGACGCTGCGCCCGCGAGCGGCCCGCCTGGCGACCGCCGAGGGCGACGGGCCGGGTGAGCACGGACGCGACCGGCAGCCCGCAGCGCGGCGCGAGCTCGGCGGCCAGCCGCGCCGCGTGGTCGACGCCACGACGGCGCGCGCGCAGCGGATCAGCAGGCACGGGAACGAGGGCGACGGGCGTCGGCCCCGCCCACCACCCCGGCGGCGCGGTGGCGGCGATCTGCGCGGCCATCAGCCGCGCCAGGCCGACCGCGCCGCGCTCCTTGAGCGCGTTGACGAGCGCCGGCACGGCGCCCGCGTAAGCGACCGGCGCCCATGCTTCGGAGAACGCTTGGGCCCGTGCCGGGCAGCGTGCGCCGCACGGCATCGGGAGCCCACAGCGCGGGCAGAGCGGTGCGCCGAGCCACGGCAGCTCCTGCCGGCAGGAGCGGCAGAGCGGATCCGTCCGCGCCACATCACCCGCCCGCCGGCAGCCGACGCAGACCGCGGGAACCACCAGAGCCAGGAGCGCTTCGACCACCGGTCCAGCCTGCCGGAGGTCGTGTGACGGATCTACGTCGAACAGTGCCGGGCGCGAGATGCGAGATGCACGGGCGTGGCTGACGGTCGACGGTGGCCGAAGGCGTACGGCCGTACGTCGAGGCCGCCGGCGGCCGTCAGGCGCGGTCGGGCGCTCGCATGTCGCCCCCGGTGACACAATCGCGACTCTCTGTGCTCGCCGTCGCGGCCGACACCTCGTTCTCGCCGGCCCCCGGGCCGATCGTCATCGTGCTCGTCCTCACGATCGGCTACGTGCGCCGCTGGCGTCAGGTGCGAGCGAGCGGCAGCACGCGGGGCGCGGAGGTCGGGCAGCTGCTCGCGTGGCTGGGCGGCGTGCTGTGCCTGGCGATCGCGCTGATCTCGCCGGTCGACACGCTCGCCGACCAGGTCTTCTTCATGCACATGATCCAGCACGTGCTGCTGCTGGACTTCGTCCCGATCCTGCTGATCGCGGGGCTCAGCAAGGTGCTGCTGCGACCGATCGCGCGCCAGGTGCTCGACCTCGAGCGCGCGCTGGGGCCGATCGCCCATCCCGTCTTCGCGATCGGGCTCTACGTCGGGTTCATGTGGCTGTGGCACGTCCCCTTCATGTACGACGCGGCGCTGTCGCACTCCGCCGTCCACGTGCTGGAGCACACCTGCTTCTTGAGCGCGGGGCTCCTGTACTGGTGGCACCTGCTCTCCCCCGTCCGCGGCCGCCACCTCACCGGCCTGGCGCCGGTGGCCTACATGGCCTCGACCAAGGTCTTCGTCGGGCTGCTCGGCATCTTCCTGACGTTCGCGCCGGGCGCCCTCTACAGCTTCTACGAGAACCGTCCGGAGGTCTGGGGCCTGCACCCCTCCGACGACCAGGCGCTGGCCGGCGCGATCATGGCGATCGAGCAGTCGATCGTCATGGGCATCGCGCTCGCCTACCTCTTCGTGCGGGCGCTCAACGAGTCCGAGCGCCAGCAGCAGCGCGAGGAGCGGATCGCCGACGCGGCCGAGGCGGCGGCCAAGACCGCCGAGCGCTCCGTCTAGCCCTGCAGCACGGCGCCGTCGGGCACGGCGTCGACACCGGAGACCGTCACGTCACCACGCACGACGACCTCCGCGCCGAACGTCACGTCGCCGACGACGCGCAGCGCGTCACACCCCACCAGCGACGGCGCTCCGGCGCCGAAGCGCGCGTCGAAGTCGCCGACCAGCTTGTAGTGGTCGCTGTCGAGGTCGACGAACGGCGGGACGCTGTCGCGCTCCGGTGCGAGGTGGACCGCACGGCCCTCGCCGATGACATAGGCGTCGGAGCGCAGCGAGAGCAGGTCGTTGGTCGTCTTGACCGGCACGAAGCGCGAGCGCGGCACGCGCAACGCGGCAGCGCCCTCGAAGACGCCGATCGCCGCGCCCATGGCGGTCTCGAGCTGGATGACGGGCGTCGAGCCCTTGTCGCCCGGGTCGACCGTCTTGCGATTGACGATCATCGGCAGGTCGATCACACCCGCGCCCGACAGCAGGTCGCGCAGCGCGTGCAGGTCGACCCAGAGCGTGTTGGTGTTGAAGTACTTGTGGCGCGCGGTGTCCTGGAAGGCGTCGACGTCCTCGTCAGGCGTCTGGGCGATCTCGCGCAGGACGAGCGCTCCGTCGGAGACCCGCCGCGCCAGGTGCCCGCCCTTGCGATCCGACGAGGTCCGGTCGGCGACCTCCATCAGGAACGGGGCGCCGCTCTCGGCAAGCCACGCGAGGATCCGCGGATCCAGCACCGCGCCCAGGTTGTCGGAGTTGGAGACGAAGGCATAGCGGTAGCCATCGTCGAGCAAGGCCTGCAACATGCCCGAGGTGACCAGGGCGGTGTAGAGGTCGCCGTGGCCAGGCGGCGCCCACTCCAGCGCCGGGTCGTCCGGCCACCGCGCGGGCGTGAGGTCGTCGGCGCGCAGCTTCGGGACCTTGTTCTGGACGAAGTCGACGGGCAGGCCAGCGGAGAGGTCGTCGTAGCGCTCCAGCGCCGCCAGCGAGTCGGCCTGGGTCGCGAACGAGTTCATCAGCACCAGCGGCAGCCGCGCCCCGCTGCGCTCGCGCAGGTCGAGGATCTGCTCGGCGATGAGGTCCAGGAAGGTGCGTCCGTCCTTGACCTCCAGCAACGACTTGGCCTTGGTCATGCCCATCGACGTGCCCAGCCCGCCGTTGAGCTTGATCACCACCGCCTGGTCGAGCAGGGCGGGCGCCGCCTGCTCGCTCAGCTCCTCGGCATCGGGCAGCTCGGCGACCGGCTCGATGTCGGCCTCGGCCAGCGTCCCCGTCTCGCCCGCGCGCAGCCGCTCGTACTGGCGCGCAAAGCTCTCCACCGCGGCGTCGCCAAGCCCCTCGGCGCGCATCTTCTCGACTGCTGCCTCTAGCCCATCCACGTCGCGGAAACCTACTGCGCGCGTCTAAGGGAGAACGCGCCCGCCCTTCCCGGCGACCCACAGCCAGCCGGAGGTACGCAGCACAGAGACCCGCACGGTCAGCCCGTGATGGCGGCGCAGCGCCCGTCGCGCGGCGGCCCTGACGGGGATGCGAACGACGGCCGTGCCGTTGGCGCCGACCCGGAACGCCGCGCGCCCGATCCTCAGCGTGGAGGGTCCGGCCTTGGCGGTGAGGCGCACCGTCCCGGCACAGGCCACCGCGCGTCGGCAGGCGACCCTGACCCGCAGGGGGCCGACGCCGAGCCGGCGGCCGAGCAGCGTGGCCGTGATCGCAGGGCCCGCCGGCGACGTGACGACCGGCGGCGGCACCGGCTGCGTCGGCGGCACGGTCGGCGGGGTCGGGGTCGGCGGGTCTCCGCCGGGCTTCACGACCTTCACGGTCCGCTCGAGCCGCGAGCTGAGGCCGGAGGAGTCGGTGACCGTCACGGCCACGACATGGAGGCCGAGCGACGTGAACCGGGGCTCGAACTGCTCGGGCGAGCCCGGGGCCTTGGCCGCAGCCGGATTGCCGTCGAGGGTCCAAGCGATGGTGATGGGGTCGCGGTCGGGGTCCTCGCCGTGGGCGACGAAGCCCAGCATGGTGTTGACGACCGCCTCGGTCTCCCCGTCCAAGGTGAGCTGCGGCGCCCGGTGCTGGTACTCGTAGGCGCCGATGTCCCGCCACCCGTCGACGATCCGCGGCAGGCCGTTGAGGTCGGTCTCGCCGGCGCGCAGCGGCCGACCGCTGCTGTGGTCGATCAGCACCGAGCCGAACGTCGGCGTCGCTTCGACCCAGGCTCGCCCCATCACGGGCGTGTCGAAGAGAAAGCTGCCGGCGGCAAGCATGGCCCCGCCGGACACATCGGCCGTGGCGTAGGCCGCGTGCTGACGATCGATCACGCACCCCGCGCCCGCGCTCATGAGATCGGGCGAGTAGGCGGTGACCACGGTGTCGAGCACCTCGACGTCAGCGGTGCCGCCGCTGCACGCGGCGCGCACGCCTTGCGCGGTGGCGGGCTGGTTGTCGCCGATCACCGGGTGCACCGTGACGCTGCGTAAGGTCACGGCGGTGGCGCCGCTTGGGGCTCGCACGTCGATGGCCGCGTCGTCGGCGGCGCCGGCGAGCGCGAAGGCCGAGTCGTCGACGGTGACCGTGCCACCGGTGACCTGCATGGCGCTGCCCCCGCCGGCGCCTGGGCCCGAGAGGGCGCCCGCCGTGACGCGAACGCGGGTCAGTGCGAGGGTCGCAGCGTCGGCGACGATGCCGGTGGTGCCTTCGATGCTCGTGTCCTCGAGCATCGCGGCGCCGCCGTCGGCCAGCACGCCGACCGCGTCGGCGTCCGTGCCGGAGGTGATGCGCGTGCTCCGCAGCGCTCCGTCGACCATCCGCACCGCCACGCCCGCGGTCCCGTTGACGATCACCGAGCCGACGATCGTGCCGCGGCGCACATCGATCGGCGCAGGCGTCCCGCTCCCGCCCGCCTCGAAGCGCAGGCTGCGGACGGTCGCCTGTGGCTCGTCGATCGTGACCGGGTCGCCGCTGTCGGCAACGATCGTCGGCACGCCGTCGACACCCACGAGGTCCACCGGGTTGCCCGCCACGATCGTGAAGCCGTGGACGGTGGTGTCGGCATCGAGCTCGACGCGGTCGGCACCCGCAAGCGCCGCGGCACCGTCGAGCGCGTCCTGCAGCGTGGCCGACGTCGTCCCATGGCAGCCGGGGGGCGCGCCGACGCAGAAGGTCTGCGCATGGGCCGTGGCTGCGGGAAGGACGAGCGCGGCGGCGACGGCCACCGGTGTGAGGGTGCGAAACGGGAGCGGCATGTGACCTCCGTGCTGCGTCGAGAACGACGGATGCTGACCACTCCAACGGACACACCGTCCGAAGGTTGCGGAGACCCTACTCCCACGAGCGCCGGTAACGGCGCTGCTCGGCCGTCAGCTCGTCGAGCTGGACGCCGAGCGAGGCGAGCTTGAGCCGCGCGACCTCACGATCGATGTCGTCGGGCACGGGCTGCACGCCGTCGGGCAGCGTGCCGTCGGCTGCCGCGAGGTGCTCGACCGACAGCGCCTGCAAGGCGAAGGAGAGATCCATGACCGACGCCGGATGGCCCTCGCCCGCGGCGAGGTTGACGACGCGACCGGAGGCCAGGAGGTTGAGGTGGCGCCCGTCTGTCAGGACATGCTGGGAGACCAGCGGGCGCACAGGCTGTCCCACGCCGCCGACCTCGCGCAGCGCGGCGAGGTCGATCTCGACGTCGAAGTGCCCGGCGTTGGCGAGGACCGCGCCGTCCTTCATGACCTCGAAGTGCGCGCGACCCAGGACGGCGGGCGCGCCGGTCACCGTGATGAAGATGTCGCCGCGCCGTGCCGCCTCCAGCGAGGGCATGACCTCGAAGCCCTCCATCCGCGCGTCGAGGCCGGCGATCGGGTCGATCTCGCAGACGACGACCTGGGCGCCGGCGCCCCGGGCACGCAGCGCGATCCCACGGCCGGTGGGCCCGTAGCCCAGGACCACGACCGTGCGGCCGGCGAGCAGCAGGTTGGTCGCACGCAGGATGCCGTCGAGCGTCGACTGCGCCGTGCCGTAGTGATCGTTGAACACGCGCTCGGCGCGCGCCTCGTTGACCGCCAGGACCGGGCACGCCAGGCGCCCGTCGGCCTGCATCGCACGCAGGCGCACCAGCCCGGAGGTCGTCTCCTCGGTCCCGCCGAGCAACCCCTCCAACAAGTCGGGCCGCGCGGCGTGCAGCGTGACGAGCAGGTCGGCGCCGTCGTCGATCGTGATCTGCGGCGTGCGGTCCAGCACGTCGGCGACGTGGCCGGCGAAGGTGTCGAGATCCTCGCCGTGGCGGGCGAAGACCGCGACGCCCGGCTCGGTGGCCAGCGTCGCGGCGACCTCGTCCTGGGTGGCCAGCGGGTTGGCGGCGCACAGGGCGACCTGCGCGCCGCCGGCAGTGAGCGTCGTCACGAGGTTGGCCGTCTCCGCCGTGACATGCAGGCACGCCGCGACGGTGAGGCCCTCCAGGGGCCGCTGCGCACCGAAGCGCTCGCGGATCGAGCGCAGGACGGGCATCTGGGCATCCGCCCATGCGATCCGCGTCCTGCCCGCGTCCGCGAGCGCCGGATCAGCGATGTCGCTGATCAGAGGTCCTTCTAGTACCGGTAGTGGTCGGGCTTGTAGGGGCCCGCGACCGGCACGCCGATGTAGGCGGCCTGGTCCGGACGCAGCTCGGTGAGCTGCACGCCGACGGCGTCGAGGTGCAGGCGCGCGACCTTCTCGTCGAGGTGCTTGGGCAGCACGTAGACCTGCTTGTCGTAGTCACCGTTCTTGGTGAACAGCTCGATCTGGGCGATCGTCTGGTTCGTGAACGAGTTGGACATCACGAACGACGGGTGGCCCGTGGCGTTGCCGAGGTTCAGCAGGCGACCCTCGGACAGCAGGATGATCGTGTGGCCGTCGGGGAACTTCCACTCGTCGACCTGCGGCTTGATGTTGATCCGCGTGGCGGCCTTCTCCAGCCCGGCGACATCGATCTCGTTGTCGAAGTGGCCGATGTTGCCGACGATGGCCTGGTGCTTCATCTTGGCCATGTCGTCGACCAGGATGATGTCCTTGTTGCCCGTCGTCGTGATGAACACGTCGGCGGAGGAGATGACGTCCTCCAGGCGGGCGACCTGGTAGCCCTGCATCGAGGCCTGGAGCGCGCAGATCGGGTCGATCTCGGTGACGATGACGCGGGCGCCCTGGGCGCGCAGCGACTCGGCCGAGCCCTTGCCGACGTCGCCGAAGCCGCAGACCACCGCGGTCTTGCCGGCCAGCATGACGTCGGTCGCGCGGTTGATGCCGTCGACCAGCGAGTGGCGGCAGCCGTAGAGGTTGTCGAACTTCGACTTGGTCACCGAGTCGTTGACGTTGATCGCCGGGAAGAGCAGCTCGCCCTGCTGGGCCAGCTCGTAGAGGCGATGCACGCCCGTCGTGGTCTCCTCGGTGACGCCGAGGATGTCCTCGCCGACCTTGGTCCACTTGCCGGGGCTCTCGGCGACGGACTTCTGCAGCAGCGTCAGGAAGATCCGGAACTCCTCGGACTCCGCGTCGGCGGGGTTCGGGACGGCGCCGGCCTTCTCGTACTCGGTGCCCTTGTGCACCAACATGGTGGCGTCACCGCCGTCGTCGAGGATCATGTTGGGACCGAGGTCCGGGTCACCGCTGAAGCCGGTCAGGGCCTTCTCGGTGCACCACCAGTACTCCTCCAGCGTCTCGCCCTTCCAGGCGAAGACCGGGACGCCCTGCGGATCCTCGGGCGTGCCGTTCGGACCGACGGCGACCGCGGCCGCGGCGTGGTCCTGGGTCGAGAAGATGTTGCAGGAGACCCAGCGGACCTCGGCGCCGAGCGCGGTCAACGTCTCGATCAGCACGGCGGTCTGGATCGTCATGTGCAGGGAGCCCATGATGCGGGCGCCCTTCAGCGGCTGAGCAGCGGCGAACTCCTCGCGGGTCTTCATCAGGCCGGGCATCTCGTGCTCGGCGAGGCGGATCTCCTTGCGGCCGAACTCGGCCAAGGCGAGATCGGCGACCTTGAAGTCGGTGTGGGTACGGGCCTCGGTGGCGCTCATGCGGTCTCCGGTGTGGGTTGGGGCTGTCGGGAGCGGACGGCCGCCAGCAGCTTCGAGTGCTTCTGCTGCTCGAAGCTGAGCCAGTCGTCGGCGGGAACGTCGACGGGACGCTGCGGCTTGGCCTCGAACCACGCCTCCACCGCGTCGCGAAGGGGCTGCTCGCGGCGCAGGCGTAGCGCGAAGCCGATGTCACCGAGTCCGAGGTCGTAGTCGCCGAGCAGCTCCTTGAGCGTGCGTAGGCGCTGCAGCTCGGCTGCGCCGTAGAGGCGGTAGCCGGCGGCGGAGCGTTGGGGCTCGATCAGCCCGTTGCGCTCGATGTAGCGGAGCATCCGGGGTGACCACCCCGTCGTCTCAGCTGCCTCGTGGATGGTGAGGGCGTCCGTCAACGCCCCAAACCTTACCACGGTTGTGTCAAGGTTTTTGCGCCTCGGTCAGCCGGCGGCGCGCAGGACGGTCGCGCGCCGCTTGTGGCCGCGCTCGTAGAGCGCGACGACCGCCTTGGTCGCCGGGTCGGCGCCGCGCAGACGGGCGACGATCGCCGCCGCCGGCTGCTGGGCGTAGCCGTCCCAGGGCTCCTCGACGGTGATCGTCGCGCCGACGTCGTCGGCCGGCCCGAAGGACTCGACGAGCGGGTCGGCGCCGTTGTCGAGATGGCCGGCGTCGCCGATCGGGCGCAGCGGCGTGGGCGGGGTCAGGTCCGACACCGCCGCCTCGGCCGCCTCACAGGCGACACGTCGCTCGATCGCCTCGTCGGCGGTCGGCGGCGGCGCGCCGTCGGCGCCCCGCGACGGCACGGTGGCCGCGGACGCCGGAGCCGTCGTGCGCTCAGGTGTGGCCGTGGGCGCGAAGCGCTGCGGCTCGCCACCGAAGAGGCGACGCAGCAGCAGCTCGAGCAGCAAGAACGGCAGGCGGAAGAGGAACAGCATGTCTCTCTCGTTGCCCGGCGACGCCGGCCGCCATGCGCGGTCCGGCTGCTAGCGCTCGGCCAACTGGCGCTTGAGCTGCTCGATCAGCTCGACCGGGCCGGGGTCCACGCCACGCAGGGCCGCGTGGTAGACCGACACCAGATCGCCGAGCAGCACGAGCGAGAAGACGCGCTCGACCGACGTGGTCCCGCGCGTCGGCACCCGGAACGTCTGCGCCGCGGCGTCGCGGATCAGCGCCTCGGTCAGCTCGACGCGGTCGGCGATCCGCGGATGCGTGTCGCTGTCCTCCAGGAAGACAGCGCCGAAGCGGCCCAGCTCGGCGGCGCCGGCCCAGCCGACGAGCTCGTTGTGGTCGGCCTCGGGCAGCTCGTGCCAGAACGCCGGGATCTTGGCGTTCTCGTTGAGCTGCGTCTTCCAGCGGTAGGCGATCGTGGCCGTCGAGCCGGCGCCGTAGATCACCGGGACGGTCCCGACGAGCGCCCGCGCCAGCGCCTTGGCCTCGGAGTCCTCGGCGGCCTCGGGGCCCCACTCCACGACGAGCTCCTCGAGGTGCTCGGCCGCGACGTCGATGTCAGAAGCGCAGCGCGGCCCGGCGCCGCAGCGCGCGGCGACCTCCAGGGCGGCGACGGTGATGTAGGCGACGGCCGCGCGCGGCTGCAGCCCGCCGGCGATGGGGATGACCGGCACGCCGTCGGCACGGGCCAGCTCGGCCAGCTCGCCGCCGCTGGTGGCGACGACCCGTGTCGCGCCGAGCGCGCCCGCGGCCTCGTAGGCGGCCAGCGTCTCTTCGGTGTCGCCGGAGTAGGAGGCACACAACACCGTCGTGTCCGGGGTCGTCCACGGCGGCAGGCCGTAGGCCCGCGCCGACAGGATCGGCCGCGAGGCCGTGTCGCCGAGCGCGGCACGCGCCAGCGCGCCGCCCATCGCCGAGCCGCCCATGCCCGCGACCACCAGGCCGGCGGGGCTGTCCCACTCCTTCAGCTGCGCGGACTCGGCCTTCCAGAGCGCGTCGCGCAGGTGCTCCGGAATGGCCAGCACGTCGGTCAGCTGGTCGGTCGAGTCGACCCGCCCGATGCTGTCGCGGTCGAGTTCCAAGTTGGTCGTCGTCATGCCTGGCCTCTCATCCCCTGGTGCATCCGATGCACGCACTCCATCAGAACTTGATCGCTCCCGCCGGGAGATCTGTACCAGGGAACACCTTGATGCCCGCTGCGAGCACGTTGCCCGCCCCGACTCGGACCCCCTCACCGATCACCGCGCCACCGCGCACGACCGCCCCCTCGGCGATCGTGGCGCCCGCTGCCACGATGCAATCGGTCAGCTCCGCGCCGGCCCCGACGCGCACGCCGTCCAGGACCACCGAGCGCTCCACCCGCGCGCCCTCGCCGATCGTCACGCCGTCGCCCAGCACGACGAGGCTGCCGACATGGGCGCCCGCCGCGATCGTCACGCCGCTGCCGACCACCGCCGGCGGCACGATCCGCCCGTGGGCCTGCACGCCGTCGGCGACGGCCAGGAAGCCGTCGCCCAGCCGCGCGGAGACGTCGGTGCGGACGTTGCCCTCCAGGATGTCGAAGGTGCCCTGCAGGTAGCGCTCGGGCGTCCCGATGTCCATCCAGTACGCGCCGTCGGCGTGCGAGCCGTAGAGGCCCTGGCCGACCAGCGCCGGCCAGACCTCCCGCTCGATCGAGACGTTGCGCCCCGTGTCGATCATGTCCAGGACGGAGCGCTCCAGCACGTAGATCCCGGCGGAGATGTAGTAGCGATCGATGCCCTCCAACCGCGACGGCGCCGGCTTCTCCAAGAAGCCCGTGACCGCATGCGCCGGGTCGCAGAGCACCAGCCCGTAGGCCGACGGGTCGTCGACCGGCACGAGGCCGAGCGTCCCGACCGCGCCGGTCGCCTCGTGCTGGGCCACCTGCGCGGTGACGTCGACGTCGGTCAGCACGTCGCCGTTGAGCATCAGGAACCGCTCGTCGAGGCCGACCTGCTCGTCGGCGTACTTCAGCGCGCCCGCGGTCCCACGTGGCTCGGGCTCGACGACGTAGCGGAGCGTCAGTCCCAGCGCCTCGCCGTCGCCCAGCGCCTCGCGGACCTTCGTGGGCTCGAAGCCGCAGCTCAGGATCACGTCCCGCACGCCGTGGCCGCGCAGCCACTCCAGCATGTAGACCAGAAACGGCCGGTCGACGAGCGTGATGACGGGCTTGGGCTGCCGCGACGTCAGCGGCCGCAGGCGCGTGCCCTCCCCGCCGACGAGGATCACGGCCTGCATGCTCAAGAGCCCCGGCCGACGCCCTCGTAGGTCAGCCCGGCGGCGCGGACCGCCTCGGGATCGAGCGCGTTGCGTCCGTCGATCAGCAGGTCGCCGGCCATCTTCTCGGCGACCGCGGCGAAGTCCAGCTCCTTGAACTCGTCCCACTCGGTGACGAGCACGACGGCGTCGGCGCCGTCGACGACCTCCAGCGCGCCGGGCGCGAACTCGATCCCGGTGATCAGCTTGCGTGCCTCGTCCTCGGCGATCGGGTCATAGGCGACGACCGTCGCCCCCGCGGCCTGCAGGCGCGCGCTGAGGACCAGCGAGGTCGCCTCGCGCATGTCGTCGGTGTTGGGCTTGAACGCGAGGCCGAGCAGGCCGACGCGGCGGCCGACGAGCGAGCCGAGATGCTTCTCCAGCTTGCCCATGACGCGCCGCTTCTGCAGCTCGTTGACCTCGATGACCGCGTTGAGCAGCTGGAAGTGGTAGCCCGAGTTGCCGGCCAGCTGCTTGAGCGCCGTGACGTCCTTCGGGAAGCAGGAGCCGCCGAAGCCGAGGCCGGCCTGCAGGAACTTCGGGCCGATGCGGTCGTCCAGGCCCATCCCCTTGGCGACCTCGACGACATCGGCCCCGGTGGCCTCGCAGACGTTGGCGATCTCGTTGATGAAGGAGATCTTGGTGGCCAAGAACGCGTTGGACGCGTGCTTGATCATCTCGGCGCTGTTGATGTCGGTGCGTACGACCGGCGCGTCGAGCGGCGCGTAAAGCGCGGCGACGGCGTCGCCGGCCCAGTCGCCGTCGTCGCCGATGACGACGCGGTCGGGATGCAGGAAGTCCTTGACCGCCGAGCCCTCCTTGAGGAACTCAGGGCATGACACGTAGCGGAAGTCCGTCTTGCCGGTCTCGCGGAACAGCCGCTTGATCGAGTCGCCGGTGCCCGCCGGGACGGTCGACTTCATCACGAGCGCGTGATGGTCGGAGACCGGCATCGCCGCGACCACGGCGTGGACCGCGCTGAGGTCGGCGTCGCCCGAGTACGTGGGCGGCGTGCCGACGGCCACGAACAGCAGCCGCGCATGCTCCAGCGCGTCGGCGATGTCGGTGCTGAAGTGCATCCGCTCGCGGTTCTTGGCGATCAGATCCTCGAGGCCGGGCTCGTAGATCGGGATCTCGCCCTGCTTGAGGCGCTCGATCTTCTCGGCGTCGATGTCGATGCAGTAGACATCGCTGCCCAGCTCCGCGAAGCCCGCCGCTGTGACGAGCCCGACGTAGCCGGTTCCGATGACGCCAATGGGTTCCGGGGCTGACATGAAGCGCGAGAGGCTAGCGGAGCCCACCGCCTCCCGGAGTGCCGCTCAGCGCGCGCGTTAACGGATCCGGCCCACGCTGCGGGCGAGGGCGAGCATCTGCTGATTGCCCAGGCTGGACAGCAGCGTGTTCGAGATCCAGTAGACGGCCTTGCCCGACCGCCAGGAGATCAGCCGCAGGCGGCTGCCGTCGTAGAAGAGCTCGTAGGTTCGACCGCCCAGACGCCGCCGCTCGCTCGGGTTGTCGAGGATCGGCGGGCCCTCCCAGCTGGTCCCCGTGACGCCGTAGTACTGACCCAGCAGCATCGTCTTGAAGACCATGCGGTAGGCGCGGTACTTGTGCCCGCCCCGGTCGTAGATGTCGTACGCGCGGCTGTGGTCGGGCAGCAGCGAGGAGCCGGCGATCGCGGCCTTGGGGTAGTACACCGAGAACGGCAGCTTGGTCGCCAGCTCGACCGCCTCGTCCTCGGCGCCCTGGCCGGCGACCTGCACGCCCGGCGGCAGCACCGTCTTCGCCTTCTTGTGCTTGGACGACCCCTTCTTCTTGGACGCCGCCTGCTTGACGGTGCCGTTCTCGCCGGACTTCGGCGTGCTCACCGGCGTGGCGTTCATGAAGCGCTTGGTCACCGCGGCCAGGTGCGGCTGGGTGACGGTCACGTAGTCGCCGGTGATGTCACCCGGGAAGCGCACCTCTTGGACGGGCTTCTGCGCCGACTCGAAGGCGAGCTTGAGCAGCCGCAGGATCGCGGCGCCGGAGGTGATGTCGGTCTGCGTGTAGCGCCCGAAGATCTTCAGCAGCGCCTTGCGGTCGCCGAACAGCTTGCCGACGCCGATCTGGTCCTTGGCGTCTGCCAGGAACTGCTGCTGGCGTGCAGCGCGCACGAGGTCGGTGTCGAAGTGGCGGTAGCGGACGAAGTCCAGCGCGTCCTGGCCGCAGAGCTTCTGGTAGCCGGCCTTGACGTCGATCGTCGCGTAGTTGCCGCCACCGCCGAACGGCGGCCGGTTGTCGTTGAAGTAGCGCCGGTCGACGTCGGTGTAGACGCAGCCGAGGCGGTCGACCGCGCGGCGGAAGCCACCGAAGTTCACGTTGACCACGTGGTTGATCGGGATCTTCAGCAGCGACCGGATCGTCTTGACCGACAGCGTCGGGCCGCCGATCGCATACGCCGCGTTGATCTTGTCGTTGCCGTGGCCGGGGATGTGGACCTTGAGGTCACGCGGCAGCGACATGACCGCCGTCGCGCCCTTGGACGGGTCCAGCCGCAGCAGGATGATCGTGTCGGAGCGGACCGGGTTCTTGGCCTTGATGTCGACGTAGCGCTGGTCGGAGCCCAGCAGGAGGATCGTCTGCGGGCCGCCGGCGTCGACGCCGTCCAGCGCGCCCGCCTTGAGCGGCAGCTTCCCGGCGCCGGCGCCCAGGAAGATCGTCGTGTCGTCCTTGATCTCCAGCAGCGCGGCCGTGGCGACCGTGGCCGCGCTGGCGGCCACGACGACGACCGCCGCCAGCAGGAAGCGCTTGTACATGCCCCACGCCAGACGCGGGGGGCGCTCGTCGGTCGGGGTGGCGCTCAAGAGCCGAGGTGGGTGAGGGATCCGGCGATGCCGAGCATCTGCGCGTTGGACAGGCTGAGGGTCAGCGAGTTCGAGACCCAGTAGACGGCATTTTTGCGCTTCCAGGCGACGTACCGCAGGCGGTTGCCCGACTTGAAGAGCTGCAGGCGGCGTCCGTGCACCGTCAGCGTCGAGGTCGGGTTGGCCAGCAGCGGTGGCGTCTTCCAGTCCGTGCCCTGGACACCGTAGTAGCTGCCTTCCTGGATGTTCTCCAGGACGACGAGCCGGTAGGCCTTGTGCGGGCGGCCGGCGCGGTCCCGAATCGTGTAGACGCGCGGCGTCGGGTCGGTGGTGGTGCCGTCGTTGACGGTGCTGGCGTAGCGCCCGTTGGGCGTCAGGCGCGACGGGAAGTAGAGCCGGAAGCCGAGGCGGTGGCTGGCGACGGTCCGCGCGACGAGATCCTCCCCCGCCCTCGTGGCGCGGGTGAGCCGGGCCTTGGCGACGCGGGCGTTGCCGCTGGCGGCCTTGAGCTGCTTCTTGGTCTTCTTCTTGGCCGTGGTCGACGACTGCTTGACCTTGGGCGAGGCGTGGAAGAACTGGTCGCGCAGCTTGAGCAGCGTGTTCTCGGACGCCTCGACGTACTCGCCGGTCTCGGCGTCGCCCGAGTAGACCGGCGGGAACTTGATCTGGGCCACGGGATGACCGGCGGAGAAGATCGCGAGCTTGGCGAGCTTGAGCACGCCCTTGACGGAGCGCAGGCTCGAGTCCGTCTGCGTGTTCTTCTGCATGATCTTGATCAGCTTGCCGCGCTGGTCGATCAGCGAGGAGGTGCTGAGCTGGTCCTTGGCGGCGCGCAGGAAGTCCTGCTGACGCGCGGCACGCACGATGTCGGAGTCGGCGTGGCGGAAGCGGACGTAGTCCAGCGCGCGCTGGCCGCAGAGCTGCTGGTAGCCGGGCCGCACGTCGATCTCGGCGTAGTGCGCCGAGACCGGAAGGCCGAGGTTGGAGTGGTAGTAGCGGCGGTCGACGTCGGCGTAGACGCAGCCGACGGCATCGACGACCTGGCGGAAGCCCTGGAAGTTGACGTTGATGATGTGGTTGATCTTGAAGTCCTCGCCGAACAGCGACTTGATGGTCTTGGCCGTCAGGTCGGCGCCGCCCAGCGAGTAGGCCGCGTTGATCTTGTTGATGCCGTAGCCCGGGATCAGCACCTTGAGATCGCGCGGGATCGAGAGGACCGCGGTCGCCTCCTGCTTGGGATCCATGCGGACCAGCAGGATCGTGTCCGAGCGCGCCGGGTTGCTGTGCTTGAGCAGCGGGTTGTTCTTCTTGAGGTCGCTGTAGCGGCGATCGGAGCCCAGGATCATGATCGTCTGGGGCTTGCCGGGCTTGGCCTCGGTGATCTCCTTGGTCTTGACCGGCGGCGGCGCGTCCTTGGGCGCCTCGATCTCGTGCTTGATCTGCAGCAGGCCGGCGGTCGCCGTCGCCCCGGCCGTCAGCAGCACGATCAGCAGCAGGCTGCCGAACGCACGCAGCAGGAAGCGCAGCCCCTCGCGCGGGGGCCGGTTGTCCTGCGACGCGCTCACGCCAAGCCGCCCTCGACCGCGTGCAGGTCGGGCCCGTCGGTGCCCTCACGCTCCAGCCAGGACGGCAGCAGCGCGACGAAGTCCGTCAGCGCCTGGCGGAAGCGGCGCAGCGAGGAGATCGACACCCACTCCTCAGGGCCGTGGTGACCGGCGCCCACGGGACCGAACTCGACGGCGGGGATCCCGGCCTCCAGGAACGAGATCGCATCCGAGGCGCCATCGCGCCCGATCGACAGCGCCTCGCCCTCGATCGAGCGGCCGATGCCCTCGCGCAGCGCGCGCACGTACGGGTTGCTGCGCGAGACCACCGCGGGCGCGCGCGTGAAGCACTTGAGCACCTCGAGGTCCGGGATCGCGCGGATCTGCGCGAGGATCTCGCCCGGGTCCTGCGTCGGCAGGTAGCGGATGTCGACGTCCATCGTGCAGCGATCGGGCACCTTGTTGAAGGCGTCGCCGCCCTCGATGCGCGCGAGGTTGATCGACGGGCGGTCGAAGAGGTCGGAGGACTCCCGGCTGAAGGGCAGCGTCTCGATCCGCCGGAAGGCGTCGTGGGCCTTGAGGATCGCGTTGTCGCCCAGCCACGGCGTGGAGCCGTGCGCCGCGACGCCGCTGACGGCGGCGCGCACCGCGAGCACGCCCTTGGCCTGGATGCCGATGTGCAGGTCGGTCGGCTCGCCGGTCAGCGCGAAGTCGCCGCGATAGCCGCCGGCGACGAGCACGTCGGTCGAGCGGCTGGAGACGTCCTCTGACTCCTCGTCGGGGACGCAGACGAAGCGGACGCGGACGTGCTCGTTGTCGGCGACGTCCTTGATCGCGCACATCATCGCCGCGAGCGCGCCCTTCATGTCGTAGGCGCCGCGGCCGATGAGCCGGTCGCCCTCGATCCGGGGCTCGAACTGCGAGGCGTACGCCGGCACCACGTCGAGATGGCCATGCAGGATGACCGTCGGCGGGTCCTCCAAGTTGCGCGCGCCCACGTCGACCATCACGACGGGCAGCCCGTCGTGGTCGAGGCTCTTGACCTCCAGTTCGCGCGACTCCAGCCACCCCTTGACGAAGCCCGCGGCGGCCCGCAGGCCATCCAGCGTCGACGTGTCATAGGTGATGAGGTGCTCGGCGAGGACGCGTTCGTCCATCCGGCCCAGGCTATCGAGCGGGCTGGTCAGCCCGCGAAGTAGGGTTCCGCCATGGCTGGTCGCATCGTCTTGTTCGGAGCCACCGGCTACACCGGGGAGCTCACCGCACGTGAGCTCGCGGGGATCGGTGAGCGCCCGGTGCTCGCGGCCCGGGATGGCGCGCGCGTGCGCGCGTTGGCCGATGAGCTCGGCGGCCTGGAGTGGGCAGTCGCCGATGTCGGTCGCCCGGAGAGCGTTCGGGCGCTGGTGGAGCGCGGCGACGTCCTCATCTCCTGCGTCGGGCCGTTCGCGCGCTGGGGCGCGCCGGCCGTGGAGGCGGCGATCGACGCAGGCGCCCATTACCTGGACTCGACCGGCGAGACGCCGTTCATCCGGCGGATCTTCGAGCAGTGGGGCCCACGCGCCGAGGCGGCCGATTGCGCGCTGCTGACGGCGATGGGCTACGACTGGGTGCCGGGCAACCTCGCGGCCGCGCTGGCGCTGACCGACGCCGCGCCGGCCGATGCCGCCACGCAGGTGGCCGTGGGCTACTTCCTGCGTGGGGCAGCCGGCATGAGCGGTGGCACCCGCGCGTCGGCGGCCGGCGTCTTCCTGGAGCCCTCGTTCGCCTGGCGTGGCGGTCGCATCGTCACCGAGCGCGGCGGCGCACGCGGGCGGTCGTTCCTGGTCGACGGCCGCACGCGCAAGGCGATCTCGGCGGGCTCCTCGGAGCACTTCGGCCTGCCCCAGTCGTTTCCCGACCTGCAGGAGATCGACGTCTATCTCGGCTGGTTCGGTGGCGCGTCGGACGCGCTGCGCGCGGTCTCGCTCGGCCTCTCGGTCGCCACGCGCGTCCCGTTGGTCCGTGAGGTGCTCGGCGGTGCGGTGGGCGCGACCGTCAAGGGCAGCACCGGCGGGCCGGACGCCGAGGCGCGCGCCGCATCGGGCTCGGTGATCGTCGCCGAGGCCTGCGACGGCGCGGGCCGGGTGATCGGCCGGGCGCACCTGGCCGGGGTCAACGGCTATGACTTCACCGCCGGGATGCTCGCCTGGGGCGCGCGAGCGGCGGCCGCCGGCCGACTGCACGGCACCGGCGCGCTCGGCCCGGTCGCCGCGTTCGGCCTCGAGGCGCTGTCAGAGGGTGCGCGCTCTGCCGGGATCGAGCGCGTCCGCTGAGCGTTCGATACACCGGTGGGTAGTTCGTCACTCGCCGACCAAGCGTCCAGTTCGCCGCAAGTTCTCCGGACGGGCTCCGTTCACGTGAGCATGGACCAGCACACCGGAGCCGAGACTTGCACCGCCTGCGGGCAGCCGTTCATCGTGCCCGTCGCGCTGCTGGAGCTCATCGACGAGGGCCTGTACCTGCTCGCGTTGCACTGCAACAACTGCGACGGCCTCTTCACTGGCGTCTACGAGGACGCCGAGCTCGAGGCGCTCGAGCACGCCAACGACCGCTCGACGGCCGAGATGGAAGCCGCGCTGGAGGTCGTCTCCGCCGCGCGCTCCCAGCCGCTGGCACGGCTCATGGACCTTCTTGGCCCATGAGCCACACCGCGACGGTTAGCTAGTGGTCGCTGCCGCCCTCGACGAGCGTGAGGAACGCCTCGGTGCGGCGCTTGTCGCGCTCGGCGACACGCGCGGCCTCGGAGCCGTCCTCGGCCTGCTCGAGCTCACGCTCGGCGGTCTGCAGCCGCTCGCGCAGCGCTGAGACGTCCAGCGACGACGGGTCGGTCGCCTCCTCCACCAGGATCAGCACGCGGCCGTCGGCGACCTGCACGTAGCCCTCGCCCTGAGCGAGCCGCACGATCTCGGTCTCGCTCTTGTAGAGGCGCAGCTCGGTCGGCTCCAGCATGCCCAGCAGCGGCTGGTGGTTGGCCAGGATGCCGATCGAGCCGACCGACGTGCGGGTCGAGACCATCTCGACCTCGTCGTTGAAGACCTCCCCCTCGGGGGTGAGGACCTCGGCGGTGAAGGTGGTGCGGGCCATCGGGCTACTTGTCGCCCTTGGCCGCTGCCACCACGTCGTCGATCGTGCCCTTGAGCAGGAAGGCCGACTCCGGCAGGTCGTCGTGATCGCCGGCCAGGATCTCCTGGAAGGAGCGGATCGTCTCGCTGATCGGCACGTAGGCGCCCGGGGTGCCGGTGAACTGCTCGGCGACGTTGAAGGGCTGGCTCAGGAAGCGCTCGATCTTGCGGGCGCGCTGGACCGTCACCTTGTCGTCGTCCGACAGCTCGTCGATACCGAGGATCGCGATGATGTCCTGGAGCTCCTTGTAGCGCTGCAGGATGCTCTTGACCTGGTTGGCGACGCTGTAGTGCTCCTCGCCCAGGATGTCGGGCTTGAGGATCGTCGAGGTCGAGTCCAGCGGGTCGACGGCCGGGTAGATGCCCTTCTCGGAGATCGACCGCGACAGCGTCGTCGTGGCGTTGAGGTGAGCGAACACCGACGCCGGGGCAGGGTCGGTGAGGTCGTCGGCAGGCACGTAGATGGCCTGCACCGAGGTGACCGAGCCGGTGCGGGTCGACGTGATCCGCTCCTGCAGCTGGCCCATCTCGGACTCCAGCGTCGGCTGGTAGCCCACCTGCGACGGCATGCGGCCCAGGAGCGCCGAGACCTCGGAGCCCGCCTGCACGAAGCGGAAGATGTTGTCGATGAACAAGAGCACGTCCTGGCCCTGGTCGCGGAAGTACTCCGCCATCGTCAGGCCCGTCAGCGCCACGCGCATGCGGGCTCCGGGGGGCTCGTTCATCTGGCCGAAGACCATCATCGTCTTGTCGATGACGCCGGACTCGGTCATCTCCAGCCAGAGGTCGTTGCCCTCGCGGGAACGCTCGCCGACGCCGCAGAAGGCCGAGAGGCCGCCGTGCTCGGAGGCGAGGTTGTGGATGAGCTCCTGGATGAGCACCGTCTTGCCCACGCCGGCGCCGCCGAACAGGCCGACCTTGCCGCCCTTGGCGTAGGGCGCGAGCAAGTCGATGACCTTGATGCCGGTCTCGAACATCTCGGTCGTCGGGGTCAGGTTCTCGACCGTCGGGGCGTCGCGGTGGATGCCCCAGCGCTCCTTGACCTCCAGCGCCTCGCCCTCGTCGATGACGTCGCCGAGGACGTTGAAGATCCGGCCGAGCGTCATCTCGCCGACGGGCACCGAGATCGGGCCGCCGGTGTCCTCGATCTCCAGGCCGCGGGCCAGGCCGTCGGTCGTGTCCATCGCGACCGCGCGGACGCGGTCGTCGCCGAGGTGCTGCTGGACCTCGCAGACCAGCCACTCCGCGCCGGCCTCGCCCGAAGCGCCTTCCTCGGCCTTGGCGGCCTCGGGGAGCTTCACGCGGATCGCGTTGTAGATGTTGGGCAGCTTGTCGGGGAAGACGGCCTCGATGACGACGCCCTGGATCTCCTCGATGCGGCCGACGTTCTTCTCGCCCGTGTCAGCGCCGGTGGGGCGCGCGGTGGTGCTGGCTTCCATGATCTCTGGTTCTCCTGGAACGTTCTAAGTCTTGATCGGGAGTTAGGTGAGCGCCTCAGCGCCGCCGACGACTTCCATGATCTCCTGCGTGATCTCCGCCTGGCGGACGCGGTTCATCTCGAGCGTCAGGTCGTCGATGACCTCGCCGGCGTTCTCCGACGCGCTGCGCATCGCGGTCATCCGGGCGCCGTGCTCGGAGGCCGTGGACTCCAGCAGCGCGCGGAAGATCGAGATCTCCACGTAGTCGGGGACGAGGCGCTCGAGGATCGCCGCAGGATCGGGCTCGTACTCGACGAGCGCGTGGTGACCGGTCTCGCCTTCGGCGCCTTCGGTCTCCCGCTCGGTGCCTTCGAGGATCGTCGCCTGCTGCAGCGGCAGCAGCGTCTCGCGCCGCACCTCTTGGACCAGCGGCGACACGTAGCCGTTGTAGAAGATCTCGACCTTGTCGACGTTGTCGTCGATGTAGTTGGCCATGAGGTCCTCGGCCACCTCGCGGGCGTTGGCGTAGGCCGGCCGGTCGGTGAAGCCCGTGAACGCGCCCTTCGGGTCACGGCCACGGAACGTCAGCGACGAGACGCCACGGCGGCCGGTCGCCCAGAAGACGACCTCCTTGCCCTGCTCCTCGTACTCCTGGGCGGCACGGATGCCGGCGCGGATGATCTGCGAGTTGAAGGCGCCCGCAAGGCCACGGTCGGCGGTGACCAGCAGGAGCGCGATGCGCTTTTCGGACTCGTGCTCGGCGAGGATCGGCAGCGAGCCGATCTCCCCGCCCGCCGCCTCGGCCGCCTGCCGCGTCATGCGGCGGATGGCACCGGCGTAGGGACGCAGGTGCTCGATGCGCTGTTCCGCGCGACGCAGGCGGGCAGCGGCGACCATCTCCATCGCCCGCGTGATCTTGCGGATGTTCTGGACCGAGGCGATCCGGTTCTTGACGTCGCGCTGCGACATGCGTTACGCGGTGGCCCCGGCCGGCTGCGCCTCGGCCTCGTCGCCGGTGGACTCGTCGCCGGAGGACGGCGGCGGCGTGGAGGAGCGCTCCTTGATGCGATCGCTCTCGCCTTCGGACAGCGGCTGGCCCTCTTCGTCGAGGTCGTAGCCGAAGTCGTCGGCGAAGGTCGCGATGAGGTCCTTGAGCGCCTTCTGCGTCTCGTCGGACCAGTCGCCGCCGGCGATCTTGTCCAGCAGCTCCTGGTTCTCGGAGCGCGCCCGCTGGGAGAGCCCTTCGAGGAACTCGCCGATGCGATCGACGTCGATGCGGTCGACGAAGCCGTTGGTCGCGGCGTAGACCTGCGCGACCTGGATGCCGACCGGCAGCGGCTCGCGCTCGTTCTGGTTGAGCGTGCGCACCAGGCGCGCGCCGCGGGCCAGCGTGCGCTGCGTGTCGGGGTCGAGGTCGGAGCCGAACTGCGCGAATGCCTCGAGGTCGCGGTACTGCGACAGCTCGATCTTCAGGCGGCCGGCGACCTTCTTCATCGGGCTGATCTGCGCGTTGCCGCCGACGCGCGACACCGAGATGCCGACGTTGATGGCCGGCCGCACGCCCGCGTTGAAGAGCTTGGGCTCCAGGAAGATCTGGCCGTCGGTGATCGAGATCACGTTGGTCGGGATGTAGGCCGACACGTCACCGGCCTGGGTCTCGATGATCGGCAGCGCCGTCATCGAGCCGCCGCCGAGGGCGTCGCTCAGCTTGACCGCGCGCTCCAGCAGGCGGCTGTGGAGGTAGAAGACGTCGCCCGGGTACGCCTCGCGGCCCGGCGGGCGGCGCAGCAGCAGCGACATCTGCCGGTAGGCGAACGCGTGCTTGGTGAGGTCGTCGTACGTGACGACGGCGTGGCCGCCCTTGTAGAGGAAGTACTCGGCCATCGCGGCGCCGGCGTACGGAGCCAGGAACTTGATCGGCGCGGCCTCGTCGGCAGCGGCGGCGACGATGATCGTCTTCTCCAGCGCGCCGGCCTCGGCCAGCGTCTCGGCGATGCCGACGACCGTGGCCATGCGCTGGCCGATCGCGACGTAGACGAAGACGAGGTCTGAGTCCTTGTTGTTGATGATCGTGTCGATCGCGATCGCCGTCTTGCCCGACTGGCGGTCGCCGATGATCAGCTCCCGCTGGCCACGGCCGATCGGGATCATCGAGTCGACGGCCTTCAGGCCCGTCTGCATCGGCTGGGTGACCGGCTGACGCTGGACGACGCCCGGGGCCTTGAACTCGGCCGGGCGGCGCTCGGTGACCTCGATGTCGCCCTTGCCGTCGAGCGCGATGCCCAGCGGGGAGACGATGCGGCCGAGCATCTGGTCGCCGACCGGGATGTCGAGGAGGTGGCCGGTCCGCTTGACCGTGTCACCCTCGACGATCTTCTCCCACGGGCCGAAGAGCACGGCGCCGACGTTGTCGGACTCGAGGTTCAGCGCGAGTGCCGTCACGTCGTGGGGCAGCTCGAGCATCTCGAACGACATGCAGTTCTCGAGCCCGTGGATGCGGGCGATGCCGTCGGCGACCGAGAGGACGGTGCCGACCTCGGTCAGCTCGGCCTGTCCCTGGTCGAGCCCCTCGATGCGGGACTTCAGGATGGAGGTGATCTCGTCGGGCTTGATCTGCATGCGATTCGGGTTCCTTGGAAGGTGGAGAAGACTGTGCCCGCCCGCCCCGCGCTAGGCGCGCGCGACGCTGCGGCGGAGGTTCTCGAGGCGGTTGCGGATGGAGGCGTCGAGGATGGAGTTCCCGACACGGACGATCAGACCACCAAGAACGTCGGGGTCGACCGTCGAGGTCAGCTCGATCTGCTGGCCGGTCTGCTTGCCGATGGCGTCGCCGATGGACTTGACCGTGGCCTCGTCCAGCGTCACCGCCGAGGTGATCGTGACCGGCAGGAGCTTGTTCTCCTGCTCCCACAGCACCTCGTAGGCGCGGCGCACGCGGAAGATCGCCGGCATCCGGTGGTTCTCGATCAAGAGCTTCAGGAAGTTCTCGACGGCAGGATCGACGCCGTCGAGCAGCTTGCCCAGGCCCTGCTCCTTCTCCTCGGTGGAGAAGTAGGGAGCGAAGAAGAACGTGGTCAGGTCGTGGCTGGTGTCGAGCGCCTCGGCGAACTGGCCGAGCTGCTCGCGGACCACGTCGAGCTTGTCCTGCTCCTTGGCGACCTCGAAGAGGGACCGCGCGTAGACCTGGGCGATCTCCTCCATCTAGCGGCGCTCCCCCAGGGCCGAGAAGTCGAGCTCCGACAGCGCCTCTTCGACGAGCCGACGCTGGTCGTCCTCGTTGAGGGTCTTCCGGGTGACGGCCTCGGTGGCGGCGACGGTGAGGTCGGCCACCTCGCGGCGGATCTCCTGGATGGCGCGGTTGGTCTCGGCCTGGATGTCGCGGCGGGTCTGCTCCAGCAGCTCCTCACGCGTCTCCTTGGCGGCCTCGAGCGACTGGCGCTCGGTGGCCTCGCCGGCCTTGCGGGCGCGGGCGACGATCTCCTCGGCCTGCACGCGAGCCTCCTTGAGGCGCTCGCGGTACTCGGCCAGGATCTCGTCGGCCTCGGCCTTGGTGCGCTGCGCCGTGTCGATCGACTCCTCGATCATGTGCTGACGCTTCTCCAGCGCCTCGGAGATGCGCGGGAAGGCCAGCTTGCGCAGCAGGAAGAACGTCACGAAGAAGGCGATCAGCGTCCAGATCATGAGCCCGACGTCGGGGCTCACGAGGAAGTTGCTGCTCTCCTCCTTCGCGGCATCGGCCGCTGCGGTGATGAAGCCGGTCAGCATCCGTGCCTAGCCGAGGAAGAAGGCGATGAGGCCGAAGATGAACGCGTAGAAGACGATCGCCTCGGTCAGTGCGAAGCCCAGCCACTGGATCGACGTGATCTCGTCGCGCATCTCGGGCTGGCGGGTCACGGACTCGATGACCTTGCCGAAGATGAAGCCGACGCCCACGCCCGGACCGATGGTGCCGAGACCGGCGCCGATGCCCAGCGCGATCGCCTTGCCGGCCTTGCGGCCGTACTCCTGCGCGGTCTCAGGACTAACGGCGGTCTGGGCCAGGGTGGTCACCTGGTTGATGACGGACAGGTCCACGGTGTGTCTCCTTGGTTAGTGCTCGGCGGCAACGGCGCCGCCGAGGTAGATCGCGGTAAGGGTGGCGAAGATGAAGGCCTGCAACGTGGCGACCAGCGCCACCTCGAAGATGAAGAAGGCCACGGCCATGGTGCCGGTGACGGCGCCCAGGATCACCGAGCCGAAGATCGACAGGTTCAGCAGGACGACGAGGCCGCCGCCCATGAACAGGATCAGCAGGTGGCCGGCCAGGATGTTCGCGAACAGACGAACGGAGAGGCTGACGAGGCGGACGAAGTGCGAGATGACCTCGATCAGGAAGATCGGGCCGGTCGCGGGGCCCTCGACGCCGGCGGGGACCCACGACTTCAGGTAGCCGACGACGCCCTTGGCGCGGACGCCCTCGACGTGGTAGCTGATCCAGACGACGAGCGTCAGGACGAGCGGCACGGAGATGTTGGCGGTCGCGGCGTAGAGCGCGAAGCTCGGGATCTGCGCGCCGAAGATGTCGACCTTGTGCTCGGTGTTGGTCGGCAGCGGCAGGTAGCCGATCATGTTGGAGAACCAGATGAAGAGGAAGAGCGTCCCGATGAAGGGGAACCACTTCGCCGCCATCTTGTCGTCCATGTTGCCGCGCGTGATGTTGTCGCGCATCAGCGTGAACGCTGCCTCGACCGCGGTCTGGACCTTGTTGGGCCGGTCGGTCATCCGCTTGGCGACGTAGATCATGGTCCAACAGGTCAAGGCCGTCGCGATGACGATGTAGAGGACGGCCTTGTTGATGCTGAAGATCCCGAGGTCGACCCACTTGTCGAGCTTGAAGTCGTTCTGCGGCTTGAACTCGTCGTTGATGTTCAACGCGAGCGCGCCGGCAGGCGACGCCAGCATGGCGATGAGCGGGGCGACGGCGATGGCGATGCGCTTGGTCACGAAGGCAGCTCTCGATGGTTCTCGAACGGGCGGAGGATCAGGGAGACGGTGAAGTACGCCGTGAAGAGGATGACGACGAGGACCGCGGCTGACAGGCCAACTGCGTCATCGCTGCCGGCGATCAGGTAGGCGCCGAAGATCGTAAGGGCTACGAGCCATCCGCGTCCGATCATCGAGCCCGCGGTCAGCCCGGCGACCGTCTTGAGATCGTCGGAGGCGGCTGCGCGACGGGCCAGGACGTCGTTGATCGCCCGCTGCACGAGCCACGCGAACGCGGCTGCGGCGTAGCCCAGCAGCGGCCAGCCGGCGATCAGGAAGATCGGCAGGGCGATCGCGAGGATCACGAGGTCGAGGTACTTGATGACGATCATCGGCGCAGCCAAGAGCCACGACGCTGGGCGTCGTCGGCGAAGGGGTCGTGGGCGAGATGCTCGTTGGGCATGTTCATGGCGTCAGGGCGCGCGAGGGCGGGACCTGCTCGAAGACTGGAACGCCTCGCGAGTGCTGCTGCGAGAGCGACCCTTCCGGAAGCGGGGACATGTGCTTCCTTGGCGGCAAGCGGGAGCCTAGCGGAGTTTCGGACTTTGTAACAACTTCGTGACAGTCGGCGCGAACTGTCTGACGCGCGCACGGGTAATGGAGCAGCCGCCCCACCTTAGGGAACCCTTCCGGTGATTGCATTCTGACACCCTTACTAACCCCCCGGGGGTATCTGCTACGGTGAGTGCATGGCCACCACTTCCGCCATCGCGGCATGAGCGTCACCGCCGAACACGTCGAGCTGCCGATCACCGGCATGACCTGCGCCTCATGCGCGAATCGCGTCGAGCGCGGGCTCAACAAGCTCGACGGCGTCACCGCGACGGTCAACTACGCCACCGAGAAGGCGACGGTCGACTTCGATCCCGGCAGCGTGGAGCCCGCGCAGCTGATCGCCGCCGTGCAGGCCGCCGGCTATGAGGCGTCGCTGCCCGTGGCCGACGATCTCGCCGCCCAGGACGACACGGATGCCGACGCCGCCGCGGCCGACCCGCTCGCGCCGCTGCGCACGCGGCTGATCCTCTCCGCGCTCCTGGGCCTCCCCGTCCTGCTGCTCTCGATGATCCCGCCGCTGCAGTTCGACAACTGGCAGTGGCTGGCGCTGCAGCTCGCCACGCCCGTCGCGATCTGGGGCGCGTGGCCGTTTCACCGCGCCGCGTGGACCAACCTGCGCCACGGCGCCGCGACGATGGACACGCTGGTCAGCGTCGGCGTCCTGGCCGCCTACGGGTGGTCGCTCTACGCGCTCTTCCTCGGCGACGCCGGGATGACGGGCATGACGATGACGCTCTCCTTGACCAGCTCGGGCGGTGACGAGCTGTACCTGGAGACCGCCTCCGCCGTGACGGTCTTCCTGCTCGCCGGCCGCTACTTCGAGGCGCGCGCCAAGCGCCGGGCCGGTGCCGCGCTCAACGCGCTGCTGGCGCTCGGGGCCAAGGACGTGGCGGTCCTGGACGCCGACGGCACCGAGCGCCGCGTCGCGGTGAAGCAGCTCGCCGTCGGCGACCGCTTCGTCGTCCGGCCCGGCGAGAAGGTCGCCACCGACGGCGTGGTGGTCGAGGGTGCAAGCGCCGTCGACCAGGCGCTGCTGACCGGCGAGTCGGTGCCGGTCGAGAAGGGCCCGGGCGACGAGGTCGCGGGCGCGACGGTCAACGCCGGCGGCCGGCTGGTCGTCCGCGCGACGAAGGTCGGCGCCGACACGGCGCTGGCGCAGATCGCCCGCCTCGTCACCGACGCGCAGACCGGCAAGGCGCCGGTCCAGCGGCTCGCCGATCAGGTCTCGGCCGTCTTCGTCCCCGTCGTGATCGCGCTCGCCGTCGCCACGCTGGGCTACCGCCTCGGTACCGGGGAGGCGACGAGCGCGGCGTTCAGCGCCGCAGTCGCCGTGCTCGTCATCGCCTGCCCGTGCGCGCTGGGTCTCGCGACACCGACGGCGCTGCTGGTCGGCACCGGCCGCGGCGCGCAGTTGGGGCTGTTGATCAAGGGGCCCGAGGTCCTGGAGTCCACGCGCACGGTCGACACCATCATCTTGGACAAGACCGGGACGGTGACGACGGGCCGGATGGCCGTCGCCGACGTGGCGATCGCCGACGGCGAGGACCGCGCGACGGTGCTGCGGCTGGCCGGCGCGCTGGAGGATGCCTCCGAGCATCCGATCGCCCAGGCGATCGCGCGGGCCGCCCGTGACGAGGCGACGGTGCTCCCCGCTGTGGAGTCCTTCGGCAACCGCGAGGGGCTGGGCGTCGAGGGCGTCGTCGACGGTCATGGCGTCCAGGTCGGCCGGCCCGCGCTGATGGCCGAGTGGAGCCTCACCGTCCCGGCCGCGCTCGACACCGCACGGCGCGACGCCGAGGGCGCCGGGCGCACCGCGGTCCTGGTCGCCTGGGACGGCGCGGTACGCGGCATGGTCGCGGTCGCCGACACCGTCAAGCCGACGAGCGCCGACGCGATCGCGCGGCTGCGCGCGCTCGGCCTCACCCCCGTGCTGCTGACCGGCGACAACGCCGCGACCGCGCACGCCGTCGCCGCCGAGGTCGGCATCGACGAGGTCATCGCCGAGGTGCTGCCGGCCGACAAGGCCGCGACCGTCGCCCGGCTGCAGGAGCAAGGCAAGGTGGTTGCCATGGTCGGCGACGGCGTCAACGACGCGCCCGCGCTGGCCCAGGCCGACCTCGGGCTGGCGATCGGGACCGGCACCGACGTCGCGATCGAGGCCTCCGACCTCACGCTCGTCTCCGGCGACCTGCGCGGCGCGGCCGACGCGATCCGCCTCTCGCGCGCAACGCTGCGCACCATCCGCCAGAACCTGGCCTGGGCGTTCGGCTACAACGTCGCCGCGATCCCGCTCGCCGTCGCGGGCCTGCTCAACCCCGTGATCGCCGGCGCCGCGATGGCGCTCTCCAGCGTGTCGGTCGTCGCCAACGCGCTGCGACTGCGGCGGTTCTCATGACAGGCTCGCCGATGATCGCCTCTGGTCTGCCGCAGAGGGCTGGGCGGTGAGCGAGGACCGCTACATCCCGGCCGCCGGCCGCGCGGCCTTCACGCGGCTCTATGACCCGGTGATGACGCTGACGATGCGCGAGTCCACGTTCCGGCCGCGGTTGCTGGCCGCGGTGAGCGACGCGCTCCCGCAGGGCGGGCGCGTGCTCGACGTCGGCTGTGGCACCGGCACGTTCGCGATCGCGCTGGCCGCGGCGCGCCCGGACGCGCAGGTCGCAGGCGTCGACGGCGACCCCGAGGCGCTGGCGCTCGCCCGCGCCAAGCCGGGATCTACCACCATCACCTGGTCCGAGGGCCTGGCCACCGCGCTGACCGAGCCGGACGCGAGCGCCAACGCACTCGTGCTCTCGCTCGTGCTGCACCACCTCTCCCCTGCCGCCAAGCGCACCGCGCTGGCCGAGGCCGCGCGCGTGCTGAAGCCCGGCGGCAGCCTGCACGTCGCCGACTGGGGCCGCCCGCACGATCCGCTGATGCGCTCCGCCTTCTTCGTGCTGCAGCTCATCGACGGCTTCGCCACGACCCGCGACCACGCCGCCGGCGCGCTGCCGTCCTTCATCGCCGGCGCCGGCTTCGTCGTCGCGCCGCCGCACACGCGCCTGCGCACCGTCTGGGGCAGCCTCGAGCTGCTGTCGGCAAGCACCGCGCGCTAGCGCGACGCCGCTGCGAGCGCCCGCCGACGCTCGCGCGCCTGGCCGGCGCGCAGCACGGTGCGCACGACCTTGAGCGCGGGGCGCGCGCGGCCCCGCGCGTCGATCAGCCCCGAGTCCCAGTTGTCGCCGCGCACCGCGTTCCAGTGGTACAGGTAGACCCGCGTGATGCGCCGGCTGAGCGGCACGAGCTCGTCGAAGACCCAGCGTGTCGCGAGCGCCGCGTGAGCCGCCGACTCCGGGAAGTTGACCTTGGCCTTGTTGTTGCGCCGCTGCACGATCCCGCCGGTCTCGGTGAACCAGATCTGGCCCTTGGCGTGCTTGATCATCGTCCGCGTCCCGCTCGTGCGCATCCGGTTGGCGTCGATGTAGTTGTGCAGCCCCCAGTAGCGCGGCACGTCGCGCGGGCCGAGGTGCTGCTGGAAGGCGTCGATCCAGCTCGCCATGTTGGGCATGTCCAACATCTCGGCGGCCAAGATGGTGCACTTGGGGCACTCGCGCCGCATGGCGCGGTAGTAGGCCGCCACGAGCTGGGGCCGGTGGCAGGTCGGCTCGCCGCAGTGGTTGGCCTCGTTCCAGGTGGCGAACGTCGTCACCCACGGATAGCGCGCGCGGAACTGACGGAAGTCGTACTTGAAGCGCTCGGGCGTCGGCAGCTGGCGGCGGTTGACGCGCGAGTGTCCGAAGCCGATCAGCGGCGTGACGCCTGCGGCCCGTGCGTCGTCGAGCCACGCATCGACCTCCTGCTGCTCCCACGGATGCTCCATCGCATCCCACGACACCGCCAGGCGTGCGCGCGAGACGCCGAGCTTCGCGAAGGCGGGGTCGCTGAACATGTCGGGCTTCTGATCGCCGATGCCGACGACCAGCGCGCCCGCCGAGGCGGGGAGCACCATCGCCGCCGCGAGCAGCGCGACGAGCAGGAGGACGGAACCAGGACGACTCACGGCGTGGGGCGTGGCTCCTCGGTCAGCACCGTGTCCTCGTGGGAGTACGGCGGCGAGCAGCAGCAAAGCAGGACCAGGGGCTCGGCACCGGGGTTCTCCAACTTGTGCTCCACCCCGGGTGGCAGGACCGCGCAGTCGCCCGGGCGCACCGCACGCCACTCGCCGGCGACGCGCAGGCGCCCGTGACCGGCGGTAAAGAAGTAGAGCTCCTCGGACTGCGGGTGGTAATGGGCCGTCGTCGCGCCACCCGGCGGCACGGTCGCCTCGGCCAGGCTCTGGTTGCGCGACGGCAGCGTCACACGGCCGGCGATCTCGCGAATGGTCGAGCCGTCCAGCGTCGTGAACGCCTCGCGCTCGTCGATGTTCCCCACGTCCATCGTGCTCAGCACGGTACCCACCCGAGAGGCGTGATGATCCTGTGAAGCAGCTCGCCCCGGCCGTCGGAACGGCCGGGGCGAGCGCCGGAGGAGTGAGGGGTCATGGCTCCTCAGGCCATCGCGCGGCGGGCCGACTCGCGGTCCACACGCTCGGCCGCGCCGACCAGGACCCGCGCGACCTGCGCGCGCATCCATCTGGGGGGAGGTTCGGCGCGATAGGCCTCCGCTTCGTGGCGCGCCGGGACGCCGAAGCGTGGAGCGGCGGCCTTGACGTACGCGTTGTGCATCTGGAACTGCATGACGGTGGTGCTCCTTGCGAACGAATCGGAAAGGGGCCACCGCCCTGAGACTGCCGGCCTTGGGAGGCGAGGAGTCCTACGGGCGGCGGGCGCCCGCGGACTGGTGAACAGGACCTAGCGCGCGAGCGACGACAGAGAGCGGCCACGAGAGCCCCAGACGGCAACCGCCGTCTTGGTGGCCGGGGCCACCTGGTGCATCGTGGGAAGGATGTCTCGTCGAGCGATACGCATACTGGTCCCTCCTCCCATCATGTAGGTCTTGATGACCTATCTGTAGGAGAAGCCCGGAGACCGTACCGCGGCCTCCGGCGCTTGGCAAGTGCGGCTAACCGGCCTTCATGATGGGCGGACACCCAGCAGCGCCTGGATCACGGCCAGCGACGGGCGCGGCTTGTCGTCGGGGCCGATCAGGCCCGAGTCCCACGTCCGGTCGTCGTCGTCGGCCGCCGTGGAGAGGTCACCGAGGCCGGTGTTCCAGTGGTACAGGTAGACCCGTTGCACCCGCGGGCTCAGCTTGGCCAGCGTCGAGAACACGAACTTGGTGGCCTTGGCCGCATGGGTCGCGCCCGTCGGGAACGCGATGCCCGACCCGTTGTTGCGGGAGACGACACCGCCGGTCTCGGTGAACCAGACCGCGCCCTTGACGGCCGTCAGCAGCTTGCGCGTTCCGGTCGTCTTGAGGGTGTTGGCGTCGGTGTAGTTGTGCAGCCCCCAGACCTTCGGGGTCCGCTTGGCCGCCTTGACGAAGCGCTGGGCCCACGTGCCGACGTTGTTGCGGTCCAGCAGGTCGGCGCCGAGGATCGTGCAGGTCGGGCAGGCCTTGCGCATCGCCAGCCACCAGCGCGCCACGGTCTCCGGCCGCTTGTTGATGTTCGCCTCGTTCCAGGTGGCGAACTCCTTGACGAAGGGGTAGCGCTTGCGCACGTCCTTCAGCGAGGTGGCCATCTGCGCCGCCGACGGGTTGTGCGCCGTGCGCTTGCGCGAGCGGTCGAAGGTCACCAGCGGCTTGAGGCCATCGGCCTTCGCGCCCGCCATCCACCCGTCCAGCCACGTCCGCTGCGCGAAGTCGTGCATCGCGTCATAGGGCACCATCACCCGCACGTACTTGACCTTCAGCGCCGTGAAGCGCGGGTCGGTGAACATGTCGGACTTGTTGTCGGCGATGCCGACGGCGAGCTTGGCTTGGGCGGCCGTCGCCCCGCCGATGGTGACGGCGGTGGCGAGCAGCGAGAGAAGCAGGACGGTGCGGGTCAGGCGCATGGAGCGGGAACGCTACCGCGCCCCGCGCGCCACCACTCCCTGCAGCACCGCCAGCGCCGGACGGGTCTCGCCCTCGGGCCCGATGAAGCCCGAGTCCCAGGTCGGACCGCCCTCGATGCCCGTGTCCCAGTGGTAGAGGTAGACGCGCTGGATGCGCGGGCTGAGCTTGGCGAGGCGGCCGAAGATGAAGCTCGTGACCTGCGCGGCGCGGGCGGTCCCGGTCGGGAAGACCAGCTTGCTGTTGTTGGTGCGCCGGACGATGCCACCGGTCTCGGTGAACCAGATGTTGCCGCCGATCGACTGGAGCAGCTTGCGCGTCGTCTTCGTGCTCATGGTGTTGGCGTCGACGTAGTTGTGCAGGCCCCAGGCCTTCGGCGTCCGCTTGGCCGCCTTCACGAAGCGCTGCGCCCACGGGATCATGTTGGCCTTGTCGAGCAGGTCGGTGCCGAGCACGTTGCAGCTCGGGCAGGCCTTGCTCAGCGCCAGCCACCACTTGGCCACGATCTCGGGCTTCTTGTTCATGTTCGCCTCGTTCCATGACGAGAAGTCCTTGACGAACGGGTAGCGGGCGCGCAGCGCCTTCATCGCGCCGACGAGCTGCTGCGGCGTCGGGTTGTAGGAGATGCGCGCGGGCGAGCGGTCGAAGGTGATCAGCGGCCGCGTGCCGGTCGCCTGGGCGCCGGTCATCCAGGCGTCGAGCTGCGCGGTCGCGGCGGGGTCGGAGAAGACGTCCCAGCGGAGGTCCAGGCGGGCATAGCCGAGATGCAGCGCCTGGAAGCGGGCGTCGGAGAACATGTCGGGCTTGTTGTCGGCGATGCCGATGGCGATCTTCGCGTGGGCCGCGGCGGGCATCAGCGCGAGGACGAGCAGCGTGAGGGGCAAGAGACGGAGGCGGCGGCGCATACCCCCCGACATCGACACCCAAACCTACTTTTTGAAATTCCCGGTCCGTGTGCTGGACCGGTAGGCACGGCGGGCTATGCGGCGGCGGCGTCCTCGGACGCCGGCGTGAGCGACACGCCGATCACCTTGAGCCGCCGGGTGAGCGCTTGGAAGGCGAAGCCGTGGACCTCGTCGCTGCGCACGCCGAGGACCTCGTACTCCTCGCCGACGTCGTAGCCGCGCGGCGTGAGCACGCCGGCCGCGATCGGGATCAGCTCCTGCAGCGTCTTGACGATCCGCCGCGCGAGCGCCGGGTCCTGCCGGGCCTTCTGCTGCAAGAACCACGTGCCGTAGGCGACGTGGCGGTGCTCGTCCTGGGAGATCCTGCGAAAGCCCTCCAGGAAGCCGGGCAGGATCCCGCGGCCCTCGAAGACCCGCGTCAGCGTGTCCTGGCCGGTCAGCGCGAGCGTCCCCTCGATGACCATGTGGTAGGTCGTGACGAAGTCGACCTTGGCCTCCATGTCGGTGGGATCGGCGAGCAGGCGGCGGTTGGCGTCGACGAGCACCTCGTCGAAGAGGACCTTGAAGGCGTCGTTGAGATCCTCGCGGGCGCGGTCGAGGCGGTCCTCGAAGGTCCCGTCGTAGCCGACGACGTGGGTGTAGAAGTTGTTGAAGTGCTGGGCGTGGCGCGCCTCGTCGACCTGCTGGGTCGTCAGGAACGCCTCCTCGCTCTGGCCCTCGTAGGCGCCGACAAGACCGCCGAACTGCGTGGCGACGCGCTCCTCCCCGATGAAGAAGGACGACAGGAACCAGATGATCTGGTCCTTGTCCTCGTCGGAGAGCCCGGCCCAGTCCTCGCGGTCCTTGGTGAAGTCGATCGTGTGGGTCTGCCACGGCTGACGCTCCCACAGCTCGTAGAGCTGCTGCGGCGTCATCAGCACGACCTGCGACAGCTTGGACTCGTCGCTGATGGTGGCGACATCGCCCTGGGAGGTGAGCTCGAGAAGGCTGGCCATGCCGCCGATCCTGGCAGGCTGCTTGACAGGGTGTCAAGAGCGGGTTGACAGGGTGTCAGCGAAGGGCAGGTATCGTGGAACGACCATGGCCGACGACGAGCCCCGCACCGCCTCGCCCGTCGCACACCGCGAGGGTCCGGCGACCGCCAAGCGCGCGCTCGTCCAGGCCGAGGTGCTGCGCGCCACCGAGCAGCTGCTCGCCGAGGGCTCGTCGTATGCCGACCTCAACGTCGAGCGGATCGCCACCGCCTCCGGCATCTCGCGCACCGCCTTCTACTTCTACTTCCGCGACAAGCGCGACCTGCTGATGCGCCTGGCCGGCGACGTCACCGAGCTGCTGTACGCGCAGGCCGACATCTGGTTCTCCGGCGAGGGCGACGATCCCGAGCAGGAGATCCGCGAGGCGCTGACGCGGATCGCCGAGCTCTACCGCGAGCACGGCGTGCTGATCCGCGCGATCGTCGAGGTGTCGACCTACGAGGAGGACATCGCCACCTTCTGGCGCGGGCTGCTGTCGCGCTTCGTCGATGCGACCGCGCGCCGGATCGAGATCGAGGACCAGCTCCCCGAGCACACCGCCTACGCCACGGCCTTCGCGCTGACCTGGATGGTCGAGCGCACCTTCTACCAGCAGCTCGTCCAGGACGAGCCCCTCGCCCAGTCCGAGATGGTCGAGGCGGTCGTGCGGATCTACCGCGGCACCGTGTACGGGCTACGGCCCTAGCGCCTCACTGGCGCTTGATGGCCTCGAATTCGCCTGTTTCGATCTGCCGCTCGACGTCCTGGTCGACCTCGGCCTCGGCCGCGTCGGGACGCAGGCGGCGGATGCGGATGGCGCTCAGGCGCCGGAGCTTGAGGATCTCCAGGACGTAGACGAGGTAGGCGCTCGCGGCGGCGACGAGGAGGGCCAGCAGCCCGACGACGATCGACCACCCCATGTTGAGGCTGCCGTGGTTGTCGGAGTACGGGATGAAGCGCAGCGCGACCGCGAAGCCACCGAGCAGCAGCGTCCAGGCATACAGGTAGATCAGCGTCTTGCGCTCGCTGAAGCCGATGCGGTTGAAGCGGTGGTGGAAGTGGTTGGCATCGGCGATGTAGACCTTGCGCCGGTACTTCATGCGCTTCAGCACGACGAAGGTCGTGTCCAGGAACGGCACGGCGAGGACGACCAGCGGGATGACCAGCGCGAGGACCGCCTGGGTCTTGACCGCGCCCTCGACCGCGATGCAGCCGAGCAGGAAGCCGAGCAGGTTGGCGCCGCAGTCGCCCATGTAGATCGAGGCCGGCGGGAAGTTGTGCACCAAGAACCCGGCGGACGCCCCGGCGGTGCAGGCGGCCAGGACGGCGGCGTAGCTCTTGTCGAGGTCGAAGGCGATGATCGCGAACGCCGCCGCGGCGATCGTGCAGACGCCGGCCGCCAGGCCGTCGACCCCGTCGGAGAAGTTGACGACGTTCATCATCGCGACAAGGCCGATGACCGTCACGGGGCCGCCGGCCGAGCCGAAGTCGATCGCGCCGAGGAACGGCAGCGTGATGTTGGTGGCCTCGACCCCGCCGATCACCGGGATGACCGCCGCCGCGATCTGGCCGAGCAGCTTGACGGCGGGATGGAGGTCGAAGCGGTCGTCGACGGCGCCGACGAGGGTGATCAGCGCCGCGCCGATCAGGATCCCGACGAAGCGATCGTGGGTGCGAGCCGTGGTCTCGATGAACAGCAGGCCGGCGACGAGCGCGCCGGCGAAGATCGCCAGGCCGCCGAGCAGCGGCGTGGACTCGCGGCCGAGGCCGCGGGCCTTGGGCTGGTCGACCGCGCCGACGCGGTGCGCGAAGCGCGCCGTCAGCGGCGTCAGGACCACGGCCACGGCGAACGCGGCGACGAACGCGTAGACCGCATCCAGCTCCGTCATCGCCGCAGAGGGTATTCGGCGGCGCGGCGTGCAAGGCTGGTGCGCGATGCGCGTCCTGCTCGTCACCCAGATGTGGCCCACCGCGAGCGAGCCGGACCTCGGCGCCTTCCTGCTCCCGCTGCGCCGCGAGCTGATCGCCCTTGGCCATGAGGTCGACGTCGCCGCGATCGGCCGGCGCGGCGGCTCGCCCGTCAAGTACGCGCGGCTGACCGCCGACGCGGTCCGCGCCGCCCGGCGCACCAAGCCCGACGTCGTCTTCGCCCACTTCCTGTTCCCAGCCGGCGCGGCGGGCCTCGCCGCGGCACGAGTGGCACGCGTCCCGCTGGTCGTCATGGCGCATGGCACCGACGTGGCGAACCTCGAGCGCGCGCCGCTGCGTGCGCTGACACGGCCGGTCGTCGCCGGCGCCGCCACGGTGATCGCCAACTCGCGCTGGCTCGCCACGCGGCTGGAGGGGCACTACCCCGGACTGGCGTGCGACGTCTGCGACCTCGGCGTCGACCTTGCGGAGTTCGCGCCCGGGGTCGAGCCTGCGCCGTGGACCGCAGGCGAGCACCCGCGCTTCCTCTGCGTCGGCTCGCTGGTGGAGCGCAAGAACGTCGTCGGACTCGCCGATGCCTTCGCGCGGCTGGGCCGCGGCTCGCTGACCTTCCTCGGCGACGGCCCGCTGCGCGGCGCGCTGGAGAGTCGCGCGAACATCATCGTCGTCGGCCGTGTCCCCCACGCGGCGGTCCCGTCGTGGGTCGCCGCCTGCGACGTCCTCTGCCAGCCGTCACTGACCGAGCCCTTCGGCCTCGCCGCGCTGGAGGCGATGGCGCTGGAGCGCAGCGTCGTCGCCACGCTCAACGGCGGCCCACCGGAGTTCGTCACGCCACAGGCCGGCGTCCTCGTCGACCCACGCGACGAGACCGCGCTGACCGCGGCGTTAGCGGCCGCCGCGGCGCTCCCGGTGCCCAACCCGGCCGCGCGCGCCGCCGCGACCGAGCACGGAGCGGCGCGCCAAGCGGCGCGGATGGCCGAGATCCTCGAAAGCGCTAGGCGGTCGCGCCGGCGCTGAGGTGCTCGTAGAGCGGGTAGCGATCGGCGATCGCCGTGACCCGCTCGGCCAGCTCGTCGCGCTTGGCCTCGTAGGCCGGCGTCAGCGCGGTGGCGATGATGTCGCCGATCTCGGCGAAGTCGTCGGCCTGCAGGCCGCGGGTCGCCAGCGCGGCGGTGCCGACGCGTAGGCCCGAGGTGACCATCGGCGGGCGCGGGTCGAACGGGACCGCGTTGCGGTTGACCGTGATGCCGATGGCGTGCAGCCGGTCCTCGGACTGCTGGCCGTCGATCTCGGACTCCCGCAGATCGACGAGCGCGAGGTGCACATCGGTGCCACCGGTGAGGACGTTGACGCCATGGCCGGCCGTCATCAGCGCCGCCGCGACGGTCTGGGCGCCGGCGATCGTGCGCTCCTGACGCTCGCGGAACAGCTCGCTGCCCGCGATCTTGAAGGCCACCGCCTTGCCGGCGATGACGTGCTCCAGCGGGCCGCCCTGCTGACCCGGGAAGACCGCCGAGTTGATGGCCTTGGCGTGCTCCTCCTTGCAGAGGATGAGGCCGCCGCGGGCGCCGCCGATCGTCTTGTGGACCGTGGAGGTCACGACATCGGCGTGGGGCACCGGGTTGGGATGCAGGCCGGCGGCGACGAGCCCGGCGAAGTGGGCCATGTCGACCATCAGCAGCGCACCGACCTCGTCGGCGATCTCCCGGAAGCGCGCGAAGTCGAGCTGCCGCGAGTACGCCGACCAGCCGGCGAGCAGCAGCTTGGGACGGCGCTCCTTGGCGATCCGCTCGACCTCGTCCATGTCGATCAGCGACGTCTCGCGGTCGACCTCGTACGGGGCGATGTCGTACAGGCGGCCCGACACGTTGAGCTTCATGCCGTGCGACAGGTGGCCGCCGTGCGGGAGCGACAGCCCCATGATCGTGTCGCCGGGCGCCAGCAGCGCGTGGTAGACCGAGGCGTTGGCCTGCGCGCCCGCGTGCGGCTGGACGTTGGCGTGCTCGGCGCCGAACAGCGCCTTGGCGCGGTCGATCGCGAGCTGCTCGATGATGTCGACGTACTCGCAGCCGCCGTAGTAGCGACGGCCCGGGTAGCCCTCGGCGTACTTGTTGGTGAGGACGCTGCCCTGCGCCTCGAGGATCGCATGGGGCACGAAGTTCTCGGACGCGATCATCTCCAGCGTCCGCTGCTGGCGGTCAAGCTCCTGGGAGATCGCATGGGCGACTTCGGGGTCAACCTCCGCGAGCGGGAGGTTGAAGAAGTCGGGGCTCAGATCGGAAGACACGGCGGCAAGGCTCCTTTTACGGGTTCCGATGGATGCCCAGGCGCGCGGCAGAACTCAAGGTGTCGCTTCCCGGAGGTCTGTTCCTCCCGTGGCGCCAGTCGCGACGCCTCCGACGGTATCAGCCGACGATCTGAGATTGAACGGCCGAGCCGTCCAGCTCGGCGATCTGACCGACGCGGCGCGCGTGGCGACCGCCCTCGAAGACCGTGCGCAGGAAGCGCTCGACGATCGCGTCGGCCTCGGCGGGCGCCAGGCGCGCGCCCGACAGCGTCACGGCGTTGGCGTCGTTGTGGCGGCGCGCCATCTCGACCTCGGACGGATCGTGCGCGTTGACCGCGCGGACCCCGGCGACCTTGTTGGCGACGATCGCGACCCCGACGCCCGAGCCGCACGCGAGCACCGCGCGCTCGGCCTGGCCCTCGCCGACGAGCCGTGCCGCCTGCTCGGCGTAGGCCGGGTAGTCCACCGAGTCGGGAGTCTCGGTCCCGACGTCGACGACCTCGTGTCCCGCGGCCAGCAGCACGCCCTTGACGTGCTCCTTGAGGTGGTACCCCGCGTGGTCGGACCCGATGGCGATGACCATGTGGCGCGCAATGTACAGCGAAGCGCCGCGGAGGGGAACGGCAATGCCTCGAGCGGTGACCGGCGCTCAGGCGATGAGGCCGTCGAGCGTCGCGGCGACGCAGCTGCGCGCCACCGCACCCTCACGGATGACGTCCCAGGTGCCGTCGTGCTCGAAGCCCCGCAGGTCGACCACGGTCGAGGCGGTGCCGTCCAGATCGCCGCCGTCGAGGACCATGTCGACGGCGTCGCGGATCGCCTCCGGCACGTCGGCGAGCCGATGGGCCTCGGGGCCGCCGGCGAGGTTGGCCGAGGACTGCAGCACCGGCCAGCGCACGGCGGCCAGCGCGGCGGTCGCGGGACCGAGCGCGGGCACGCGCAGGCCGAGCGTCTCGATGTCCGGGCCGCAGGCGAGCGGGAAGCGATGCGCCGGGTTGGGCAGCAGCAGCGTGACCGCGCCCGGGAGCAGTCCCTCGAGCGCGGCGACGGTGCGCGGACCGAGCTCGGGCAATGCGGCGAGCGCGAGCTCCAGCGAGAAGAGCAGGACCGCGGCCGGCTTGTCGGGGCGCCGGCCCTTGATGGCGTAGAGCCGCTGGACGGCCTCGTCGGTGCTGGGGTCGCAGGCCAGGCCATAGACCGTGTCGGCGCCGAAGAGCGCGACGCCGCCGACGGCCATGCAGCGCTCGAAGGTGGCGGCTTGATCGGCAGTGATCATCGTTCTCCTACAACAACGCGCTCGTGGCCTGCGAGGTCGGTGATCGTCTCGACCTCCGGGAAGCCCGCCGCGACGACCAGCGCCCGGACCGGCGGCGCCTGGCCCGCCCCGACCTCCAGCGCGACCATCGTCGCCTGGGTCGCTGCCGCCTGGGTCAGCAGCGGGCGGATGGTCCGCAGGCCGTCGGCGCCGGCGAAGAGCGCGAGGCCGGGCTCGTGCTGGACGACCTCGGGCGCCATCATCGGCCGATCGCCGTCCTGGACGTAGGGCGGGTTGGAGACGATGACGTCGAGGGCCGGGTCGATGCCGTCGAGCAGATCGCCCTGGCTGAACGTGACGCCGAGGCCCAGCCGGGCGCCGTTGGCCCGGGCGACTGCAAGCGCGTCCGGGCTGACGTCCGAGGCGCTGACGCGCAGGTCGGGCCGCTCGTCCTTGAGCGCGAGCGCGATCGCGCCCGAGCCCGTCCCGACGTCGTGCACGCGCGCCCCTGGCGGCAGCTCCAGCAGCGCCTCGACGAGATGCTCGGTCTCCGGCCGCGGGACGAGGACACGCGCGTCGACCTCGAGGTCGAGGTGGCGAAAGCCCTTGTGGCCCACGAGATAGGCGACCGGCACGCGCTCGACGGTGCGCCGCCGGATCGCGTCGCGAAACCAGCGGGCGGCCTCGCCGGAGACCTCGCGGTCGGGGTCCAGCCACAGCGCCGTGCGGTCGACGCCGAGCGCGTGGCCGAGCAGCACCTCGGCGTCCAGCCGCGGGCTGTCGACCTTGGCGGCGTTGAGCGCGACGAGCGCCGAGTCCAGCGCCTCGCGGACGCCGGTGCCCGCGAACGGCGAAGGCACTACGCGGCCTGCTCCTCCAGGCCGCGCCGCTTCTCGTCATCCTGCAGCGCGGCGGTGAACTCGTCCAGCTCGCCTTCCAGCACCGCGTCGAGGTTGTGGGCGGTGAGCTTGATGCGGTGGTCGGTCACACGGCGCTCGCCGTAGTTGTAGGTCCTGATCTTCTCGGCGCGGTCGCCGGTGCCGACCTGGGAGCGGCGCGCGTCGGCTGCGGCGGCCTGCTGCTCGGCCAGCGCGCGCTCGTAGAGACGGGCACGCAGGACGCGCATCGCCTTCTCCCGGTTCTGGAGCTGGCTCTTCTCGTCCTGCATCGCCACGGCGATGCCCGACGGCTTGTGCGTGATCCGCACCGCCGAGTCGGTGGTGTTGACCGACTGCCCGCCGGGGCCGCCGGAGCGGTAGACGTCGATCTGCAGGTCGTTGGCGTCGATGTGGACATCGACGTCCTCGGCCTCGGGCAGCACGGCGACGGTGGCGGTCGAGGTGTGGATGCGACCCTGGGACTCGGTGGCGGGCACGCGCTGGACGCGATGCGTGCCGCCCTCGAACTTGAAGATCGAGTAGGCCCCGTCGCCGGTGATCGAGAACGTGTACTTGCCGTCGCCGACGTCCAGGGCCTCGGTCTTGAAGCCGCGGCGCTCGGCGTAGCGGGTGAACATCCGGTAGAGGTCGCCGGCCCAGAGGCCCGCCTCCTCGCCACCGGCGCCGCCCTGGATCTCGACGATGACGTTCTTGTCGTCGTTGGGATCGGGCTCGACCATCGCGAGGCGGATCTCCTCCTCGAGCTCCTCGATGCGCGCCTCGGAGGTGCGCAGCAGCTCGCGCAGCTCGGGATCCTCGCCCTCGGTCAGCAGCTCGCGCGCACCCGCCGCGTCGTCGGTCGCGTGGCGCCAGTCCTCGGCCAGCTTGGCCGCCGGCTCCAGGCGCCGGTACTCGCGCCCGACCTCCGCGTAGCGGTTGCGGTCCGAGATCACGTCGGGCTCGGTGATGAGGCGACCAACCTCGGCGAAACGGGTCTCGATCTGCTCGACGAGGGACTCGATCATCGACGACCGAGCGTACCGATCGACGGCGTCGCGCTAGGCGACGACCTCCATGCCCACCCGCTCCTCGTCCGAGGCACCCATCGGGTTCTCGACGGCGAGGACGGCGTTCATGGCGGCGATCGCGACGGCGAGCTGGTCGAGGTCGGGCTCGCGCGTGGTCAGCTTCTGCAGCTGCAGGCCGGGGTACATCACCGCGCGCACCCAGCCGCGGCGACGGTTCTTGCCGGCGAACTTGATCAGCTCGAACGAGATGCCCGCGATCAGCGGCACGCCGACGATGCGCGTCAGCACCAGCCAGTACCAGGCGGGCAGACCGAGCGGGGCGAAGACGAAGATCGCGACGATCATCACGACGAGCAGGAAGCTCGTGCCACAGCGCGGGTGCAGGCGGCTGAAGCGCTGCGCGTTCTCGGGCGTCAGCTCCAGCTCGGCCTCGTAGCAGGAGATCGTCTTGTGCTCGGCGCCGTGGTACTCGAAGACGCGGCGCAGGTCGCGCAGCCGCGAGAGCGCGAGCAGGTAGCCGAGGAAGATCCCGGTGCGCAGCACGCCCTCGACGAGCCAGAAGAGAAACGACGAGTGCAGCTGGTCCTTGATCAGGCTCGTGAGCCCGACCGGGATGACGAAGAAGAGGCCGATCGCGAAGACCAGCGCGATGACGACCGTGCCGGCCCAGACGCCGCCGGAGATCTCCTTCTCGTCCTCGGGCAGCTGCGCGTTGGCGCTGATGCCCAGGGCCTTGAAGCCGATGCCGAGCGACTCGCCGAGCGCGACGACGCCGCGGATGAGCGGCAGCCGCAGCAGGCGGTGCTTCTTGAGCACCGACGTCAGTGGATGGGTGACAACCTCGATCTCGCCGAGCGGGATCTCGTCGGTCTCCAGCCCGCCCTCCTTGAGCTGCTCGGGCAGCGGCTTGCGGACGGCGACGGCCCACGTGGAGATGCCGCGCATCATCACGCCCTCGAGGACGGCCTGGCCGCCTACGGGGGCGTCACGCTGCGCGACGAGGTCGCCGGCAAACGCGCCGTCGCCAACGGCGACGGCCTCACCATGCGCGAGGCCGTTGTGCGAAACGCCGGCCGCACCGTCCCCGACGACTGCTGCTGCGCCGTCGGTGGAGCGCGGTGCGTCCGGCATCGCGCGGGAGCTAGTCCTTCGTGCCGGCGGCGCGAGCCTGGCGGCGCTTGAAGCGGTCGATGCGACCGCCCGTGTCCATGATCTTCTGCTTGCCCGTGTAGAACGGGTGGCACTCAGCGCACACCTCGACGTGGATCTCGGCCTGCGTCGAACGCGTGTAGAAGTCGTTGCCACACGTACAGGTGACGTGCGAAACGACGTACTCCGGGTGAATTCCTGTCTTCATGATCTCCCTGAGTGTAGCGTCACGCGACCCTCCGGAACCGCTCCTATGCCAGCGGGCAGGGGCGTTGCACGGTGTTGTCGCTCTCGACGCTCTCGGCCACCGTGTCGGCGACGTCGACGGTGACGGTGATCGTGCCGCCCGGCGTGCACCGCGGAGCGGCCAGCGTGCCGGTGAGGCGCCCGCCGGCGACGATCGGGCCGAGCGTGACCGGGTCCGAGACGGTGCCGTCGACGGTGATCGTCACGGCGAACGGCACGGCGTCGGAGTGGCCCTCGTTGCCGATCGACACCGTGTAGGCCGCCGTGGCCTTGCCGGTGGCGGTGGCGTCGACGCCGCCCAGGACGAGATCGGGGCGCGGGTCGGGCTGCTCGCACACGGGCGTCGTCCGCGTCGTGGTGCGCTGGACATGGCCCTTGCCGTCATACCAGCGGAAGGTGATGACCGCGCGGTAGCCGGCGGGCGCGGTCAGCGCCTCGACGCGCTTGGTGAAGACGAGGCCCTGGCGGTCCGGATCGGACCTCACCCATCCGCCCCAGCCCGGGACCGCGATCTTCTTGAAGGTCCCCTTGGGCGCGACGCCCTTGCGCTGGAGCAGCACGAACCGCATCTGCATGCGCTTGGTCTGGGCGCCGGCGGGCATCGCACCCGTGAACGCCGCAGCGCGTGACGCGTCGTCGGCGCCGGTCGTGCAGGTGGTCGTCTTGGCCGACAGCGTGACCTTGTCGGCGCTGGCCTGGGCGGCCCCGACGCCGGACGCGAGGAGTGCCAGTGCTGCGATGAGCGTGGGGCGGCGCATGCGTACCTTCGAACAAGCGTACGGGTGCGAAGGTTGCGGTGAACGACGAAGGGGCGCCCTTTCGGGCGCCCCTTCGCTCTGTGCTGCTCCGGCGCTCGCCCACGAGCGAGCGCCAAGCTCCTAGGTCTGCTGGTAGAGCGGCCCGTCGCCGCCCTCGGGCGTCGTGAGGCGCCCGCCCTTGGCGGTGATCGCGCCGCACTGCACGCAGTTGGTGTAGTTGACGATCACGTCGACGTTGCCGTGCTCGGGCGCGTCTTCGGGGATCTCGTAGACCCCGGCCGGGCACATCCACTTCCACGTCTCGGCGACCTCGCGCGGGACGTTCTTCTGGACGCGGATGTGGTTCGGCGCGTCGTCGCGCGTCGCGTTGCCGGTGATGAAGACCGACGACAGCTTGTCGAACGTGTACTTGCCGTCCGGCTTGGGGTAGCTGTCCTTGGACTTGCCGACGAACATCGGGATGCTCGTCGTTGCGGTGCCACGACAGCTTGCCCGGCGGCAGCTTGCCCTTGGTGCGATCTGCGCGAGACCCGACGAGCGGGCCGCCCAGCAGCAGGCCCTTCTGGAACGGCTGGCGGCCGTTGCGGACCTCGTAGAGCTCCTTGCCGATCGACGACTCCTCGACAGCGTCCTCGTAGGACTCCAGCGAGGTCTGGCCGCTCTTCAGCGCGTTGTAGATCGCCTCGCCGGCCAGGATGCCCGACTTGATGCAGTGGTGGACGCCCTTGAGCGCCACCGTGTCGACCATGCCGGCCGAGTCGCCGACCAGCAGCGCGCCCGGCATCGACAGCTTGGGCATCGACCAGTAGCCGCCGCCCGGCAGCGCCTTGGCGCCCCAGCCGACGCGCTCGCCGCCCTCGAGGATCCCACGGACCAGCGGGTGGGTCTTGAACTGCTGCAGCAGGTCGTGGGCCGACGTGGTGGCGTCGGCGTAGTCGAGCTCGACGACGAAGCCGATCGAGACCAGGTCGTCGCCCGGTCTTCTCGTCCTTCATCGGGTAGATCCAGGTGCCGCCGATCTGGCCGTACTTCGACGACAGCTTCAGCGGCCACGGGCCCGATCGTGTGGATCAGGCGGTCCAGCGGCTTGGGGACCTTCCAGACCTCCTTGACCCCGAGCTCCCAGACCTGGGGCTCGCGGCCCGCGGCCGAGGTCGAACTCGCGGATCGCGGCGACCGGTGAGGTGGCCCCAGCAGCCCTCGGCCAGCACCGTGAACTGCGCGGTGATGTCGGTGCCGGGCTCGAAGTTGCCCAGCGGCTGGCCGTCCTTGCCGCGGCCCTTGTCGCCGGAGCGGACGCCGCTTGACGCGGCCGTCCTCGACGAGCAGCTGCGTGGCCGCGGTCTCGGTCAGGACGTACGCGCCGGCCTCCTCGGCCAGTCGCTGCTGGTAGCGGGCCAGCGCCGAGACCGAGATGACCTCGTTGCCGTGGTTCTTGAACGGCGGCGGCGTCGGGATCCGCAGCGAGACGTTCTCGCTGGGCGTGAGGTAGACGGCCTCCTTGTGCACCTCGCCGAAGGCGAAGCCCTCCTTGCGCCAGTCCTCGCGCGTCAGGTCGGGGAACAGCTCCTCCAGCGGCGCCGGGCCGCACGACCGCGCCGGACAGGTTGTGCCCGCCGCAGACCTTGGCCTTCTCGATGACGGCGACCGGGACCTCCCCGAGACGCTCGAGCGTCTCGGGATCGTCCGCGAGCAGCTGCAGCAGGCGGTTGGCCGTGGCCAGACCCGGCCGTGCCGCCACCGACGATGGCGACACCGACCTCGATGCGCTCATCCTCGTCGTCGAGCGTCGCGCTTGATGAACTCCTGCTGCGAGTCGACCGGCGGCGGGTACGCCGCCGGCACGACCTTGCCGTTGCCGTTCGAGCCGCTCATGGCGCTAGCCCTTGCGGGCCTTCACCGCCTCGGTGAGCTTCGGCAGGATCTTGTTGAGGTCGCCGACGATGCCGAGGTCGGAGAACTCGAAGATCGGCGCGTTGGCGTCCTTGTTGATCGCCACGATGTTCTCCGAGGCCTGCATGCCGACCTTGTGCTGGATCGCGCCGGAGATGCCCGCCGCGAGGTACAGCTTCGGCGCGACGGTCTTGCCCGTCTGGCCGATCTGCGCCGCGTAGGGGTACCAGCCGGCGTCGACCACGGCGCGCGTGGCGGCGACGGCGGAGTTGCCGCCGAACGCCGAGGCCAGGTCCTCGGCGAGCTGGAAGCCCTCCGCCTTGCCCAGGCCGCGACCGCCGGCGACGAGGATGCTGGCACCCTCGATGTCGACGTCGGCGCCGCGCTGCTCGCCGCGGGTGACGATGTTGGCCTGCTGGGCCTGGGTCGACAGCTCGGTCGTGATGCTCTCGACCGGGGCGTCGCCGGCGCCGGTCTCCTTGACCTCGAACGCGTTGAGGCGGCCGATGATGATGCCCTTGTCCTTGTAGCGCGAGGTGGAGATCGACGAGTCGCCCAGGATCGGGCGCTCGGCGACGAGCTTGCCGTCGACGACGTTGACGCCCGTGACCTCCATGGTCACGCCGGCGTCGATGCGCGCGGCCAGGCCGGCGCCGATCTCGAAGCCGAGCAGGCCGCCGCCGAAGAGGGCGTACTGGTAGTCGCCGCCGTCGAACAGCTTGCCCATCGCGTCGATGACGGGGCCGGCAAGGCCCTCGGGGCCGTCGGCCTTGTAGACCTTCTTGGCGCCGTACTTGCCCAGCGTGGCGGCCAGCTCGTCGCTGATGCCGGGGCCGACGACGACCGCGTGGGCCTCGCCGCCGAGCTCGCCCGCCAGGCGGGATGCCTCGGCGACCGCGCCGAGCGAGTTCTTGTTGAAGGCGCCCTCGTAGTGGAGCGCGTAGACCAGGATGTTGCTCATCGCTGTGGTTCCTCTCTTCTCAGCCGTCGGCTAGGCCAGGAGCTTCCTCTCGTCGAGCCAAGCGATGATCTTCTGGACGGTCTCGTCGGTGTCCTCGTCCTCGATGATCAGGCCGGCGGACTTGGACGGCGGGGCCTTGAAGTCCCCGCACTGCACGTTGGAGCCCTCGGCGCCGACCTTCGAGGCGTCGATCTCGGCGTCGCCGGCGGACACGGCGTCGAGCGGCTTCTTCTTGGCGCCCATGATCGCCTTCAGCGACGGGTAGCGCGGCTCGTTGATCGCGTCGCCGACCGAGATGACGGCCGGGAGCTTGACCTTGACGGTGTCGTAGCCGTACTCGGCCTGACGCTCGCAGGTGAGCTCGTCACCGGCGATGTCGAGCTTGATGACCTGGGTCAGCGACGGCTGGCCGAGGTACTCGGCCACGACGGCGCCGATCGTGTAGCACTCGCCGTCGTCTGACTGCTGACCGAGCAGGACGAGGTCGGGGCTCTCACGCTTGAGGACCTGGGCCAGCGCGTAGCCGGTGGCGGCCACGTCGGAGCCGGCCAGGGCCGGGTCGCTCAGGTGGACGGAGCGATCGGCGCCGAGCGAGACGGCCTTGTGCAGCGCGCGCACGGCGGTCTCGGGGCCCATCGTGACGGCGATGATCTCGTCGACCGCGACGGCGCCGCCCTCCTTGATCTGCATCGCAGCCTCGATGGCGTGCGTGTCATACGGGTTGAGGTTCTTCTCACCGCTGCGATCCAAACGACCCGTGCTCGGGTCGATGCGCTTCTGGACGGCGGCGTCCGGGACTTCCTTGACCAACACGGCGATCTTCACGGTGTCAGGGCCTCCTGTGGGCAACGTACGTTCGGGATGGTACCCGCTCCGTTGATTGACGAGTCAATCGGGCGCGGTAACCGCACTGCTCCTGCATTGCATCCAGCCCCCATGCCGTCCTAGACGCCCTGTCGGGGCGAGGCTTCGACGGCGGACCGGATGAAGTCGATGATGTCCTGCGTGGGCGCGCCGGGCGTGAAGACCTCGGCGACGCCGAGCTCCTTCAGCGGCGCGATGTCGTCGGTGGGGATCGTGCCCCCGACGGTGACCAGCACGTCGTCGATGCCCTGCTCGGAGAGCAGCTTGACGATGCGCGGCACGAGCGTCATGTGCGCGCCCGAGAGGATCGACAGCCCGACGGCGTCGGCGTCCTCCTGGATCACGGTCTCGACGATCTGCTCCGGGGTCTGGTGCAGCCCGGTGTAGATGACTTCCATGCCCGCATCGCGCAGGGCGCGGGCGATGATCTTGGCTCCGCGGTCGTGTCCGTCAAGCCCGGGCTTGGCGACGACGACGCGGATCTTGCGCTGGGTGGCGGCGGCAGACATGGTCGTTTCCTTCCGGCTGGCGACAGTCCGGAGGCCGCGGGATCGTAGCGCTCAAGGCCCGGATCGCGCTTCGTGGCGGATAGGCTGCGCGACGCGATGGCAGAGATCGAAGTCGGCGACGTGGTCCTGGCGCGGGGTGCGACCGGGCGCTTCCATGCCGTCGTGGCGGGCGTCCGCCTCGGCCGTCTGGCCATCGAGCGGTGCGACGGACGGCCCTCGGCGCCGCTCTCGCCGCGCGACGTCGTCACCGTGTACAAGCGTGCCGGCGCGCCGGACTCAGAGCCGCAGGTCAGGCGGCTCCGGCCCAGCGGCCAGCTCAAGCTCGATCTCGAGTAGGGCCCTACTTGACCTTGATGGTCATCTTCATGCCGGGGGCGTGGATGGTGCACAGGATGCTGTAGGTCCCCTTCTTGGTCAGCTTCTTGGAGAAGCTGCCCTTGACCTGGGTCGTGGAGCTGAACTTCGCCGGCCCCTTGGTGACCTTGACGTTGTGCGGGGCCTTGCCCTTCCAGACCCACTTGACCGTCGTGCCCTTCGACACGGTGATCGAGCTGGCGACGAACTTGTTGTCCTTGACCTGGACGGTCTTGGTGGCGGCAAAGGCCGGGATCGCGAGTGCGCCGGCGGCAACGGCCGTGGCGGCAGCGGCGGCGATGAGCTTCTTCATGGGACGGTTCTCCTCCTGGAGTGGCGGGCGAGGGCCTCAGAACACCGGGGTCTCGGTGTAGGAGCCGAACACCTCCTGCAAGGCCCCGATGATCTCACCTTCGGTCGCGTGAACCCGCGCGGCGTCCAGGAGGTGCGGCATGAGGTTGACGTCCTCGCGGGCCGCGGCCTCCTTCAGCGCGGTCAGCGTCTGCTGCACGGGCGCCGAGTCGCGGCGGCCCTTGACGGCCGTGACGCGGTCGATCTGCTTGCGCTCCAGCGCCGGGTCGATGCGCAGCAGCGGCGTCTGGGAGTCGTCGCCTTCGAGGTAGTGGTTGACGCCGACCACGACGCGGTTGCCGTGGTCGATGCGGCCCTGCAGCTCGTAGGAGGCGTCGGCGATCTCGCGCTGGCAGAAGTTCTGCTTGACCGCCTCGACCATGCCGCCGAGCTCGTCGATGCGGCGGAAGTAGTCGTAGGCCGCCTCCTCCATCCGGTCGGTCAGCGACTCGACGAAGTAGCTGCCGCCGAGCGGGTCGATCGTGGAGGTGACGCCGGTCTCGTGGGCGATGATCTGCTGGGTGCGCAGCGCGATCCGCACCGCCTCCTCGGTCGGCAGCGCGAGCGCCTCGTCGTAGGAGTTGGTGTGCAGCGACTGCGTGCCGCCGAGCACGCCGGCCAGCGCCTCGATCGCCGTGCGGGTGATGTTGTTGAGCGGCTGCTGGGCGGTCAGACTGACGCCGGCGGTCTGCGTGTGGAAGCGCATCAGCCACGACTTGGGGTTCTTGGCGCCGAAGGTGTCGCGCAGCTCACGGGCCCAGATGCGGCGGGCGGCGCGGTACTTGGCGATCTCCTCGAAGAAGTCGATCTGCGCGTTGAAGAAGAAGGAGAGGCGCGGGGCGAAGTCGTCGACGTCGAGGCCGCGGTCGACGGCCTGCTGGACGTAGGTCAGCCCGTCCTTGAGCGTGAAGGCGAGCTCCTGCTGGGCGGTCGAGCCGGCCTCGCGGATGTGGTAGCCCGAGATCGAGACCGGGTGCCAGCGCGGCATCGTCTCGGTGCACCACTGCACCATGTCGCCCATCAGGCGCATCGCCGGGTCGACCGGGAAGCACCACTCCTTCTGGGCGATGTACTCCTTGAGGATGTCGGCCTGGATCGTGCCGCCGAGCCGCTCGGCCGGAACGCCCTGCTCTTCGGCGGCGACGACGTAGAAGGCCAGCATGATCGCCGCGGGCGCGTTGATCGTCATCGAGACGCTGACCTCGCCGAGGTCGATGCCCTTGAAGAGATCTGCCATGTCGACGGCGGTGTCGACGGCGACGCCCTCGCGCCCGACCTCGCCCAGCGACATCGCGTGGTCGGAGTCGTGGCCCATCAGCGACGGCATGTCGAAGGCCGTGCTCAGCCCCGTCTGGCCGTGGTCGAGCAGGTAGTGGAAGCGCTCGTTGGTCTCCTCGGCGGTGCCGAAGCCCGCGAACTGGCGCATCGTCCAGAGGCGGCCGCGGTACATCGAGGAGTAGACGCCGCGCGTGAACGGGAAGCCGCCGGGGACGCCGATGCGGTCGTTGCCGTCCGCGTCGGTGGCCACCACGTCGTCGGCCGTGTAGAGCGGCTTGATCTCCTCGCCCGAGAGCGTGATGAACTCGGCGTCGCGCTCCGGGGTGGCGCCGTAGGCGGCCAGCCACTCCTCGTGGGTGGTGGGGACGGCGGGGCGCTGCTGGGTGGCCATTTAGGAGGACTTCCTCATATCTCGTGGAGCGGCCATGTTACGCCACGAAGTCCCCGGCGTCGAGACGCAGCGCACGCAGGACGGTCGTCAGGCCCTCCTGCTCGTCGGGCGCCAGCGCGCCGAGGCCGAACTCGGCCGCGTTGAGCGCCTCGGTCGCGGCGCGGGCGGCGGCGCGGCCCGCATCGGTGATGACCGCCAGCGTCGCGCGGCCGTCGCGCTCGGACGGCACGCGGACGACGAGGCCGTCGTCGGCCAGCGCGGCGACGATCGACGAGGCCGAGGTGCGGTGGACCTGCAGGCGCTCGCCGAGCTTGCCGATCGGCAGCTCACCGTGGCGCGTGTAGGAGAGCAGCACGAGCGCCTCGTAGCGCGGGAACGTCAGGCCGTGGGGCTTGACCAACTCGTTCAGGCGCGCCATCAGCACCTGCTGGGCGCGCATGATCGAGGTGACCGCCGCCATCGGCCGCGACGGCTCCGGCCCCCACCGATCCTCCCAATGGCGGCGCGCCTCGGCGACGGGATCGATGCGCAGGGGCGCCATGGAGGTGGAGGCTAGATGGCCGGCGGCGGGATCGTCCGCCCCGGCGGCGGCAGCGCCGCCTCCCCGGTCGTCACCCCCAGCCGGCGGGCGAGTGCCTCGAAGGTCGTGCCTTGCAGGACGGTCGAGACGAGCACGGCGAAGAAGGCGATGGCGAAGAACTCCTCGCTGCGCGGCACGCCCTCCAGGACCGGGAAGGTCGCCAGGACCACGGGCACCGCGCCACGCAGCCCGGCCCAGCCGAGGACCGCGCGCTCCCGGAGGTCGAAGCCGGCGCCGGTCGTCGCGATGAGCGCTGCCAGCGGCCGCGCGACCACCGCGGCGAGCAAGGCCAGCACGGTCCCCTGGATCGCGACCGGACCGAGCGCGTCGGGGAAGACGAGCAGCCCGAGCGTCAAGAACATCACCAACTGCGCGACCCAGGCGAGGCCGTCGTGGAAGGTCGCCATCGCCTCGCGCTCGGCCAGCGGCGCCGAGCCGAGGACGAGGCCCGCGAGGTAGACCGACAAGAAGCCGGAGCCGTGCAGCACGTCACCGACGCCGAAGGCGATCCCGGCCAGCGCCATCGAGGCGACCGGGTACATGCCGCCGCTGCTCAGCGTCAGGCGCCGCAGCAGCCAGACGCCGCCGGCGCCCACCGCGAGGCCCGCGACCGCTCCGACCGACAGCTCGATGACGAACTCCAGGATCATGTCGGTCAGGCCGTAGCCGTCGGTGGTGATCCAGGCGCTGAAGCCGATCACCAGCAGGACGGCGACCGGGTCGTTGAGCCCGGCCTCGCCCTCCAGCGTGCGCGCGACACGGCGGCGCAGGGTCGAGCCGCGCAGGATCGCGAAGATCGCCGCGCCGTCGGTGGCGGCGAGGATCGAGCCGAGCAGCAGCCCTTCCAGCAGGCTGAGGTCCAGCAGCCAGGAGGCCGCGAGGCCGGCGAAGATGGCGGTCAGGGTCGTGCCGACGAGCGCGAGCGCCAGCGCCGGGCGCAGCACCGGCCGGATCTCCGGAAAGCCGGCGGCCAGGCCGCCCTCGAACAGGATCGCGGCCAGCGCGACGACGCCGACGCTCTTGGCCAGCTCGTAGTCGTCGAAGTGGATGAGGCCGAGGCCGTCGGAGCCCAGCGCCATCCCGAGGCCGATGACCAGCACCAGCCCCGGGACGCGTAGGCGATCGCCGACCTGGGATACCGCGATGCCCCCGGCCAGCAACGTGCCGGCGATGAGCAGGATCGAGCCGTCGTCCATCAGGTGATGAACGCGGCGAGGCCGACGAGCACGCCGCCGGCGACGAAGATGGCGGTGAGCAGGAACCAGCCGCGGCGCTCCTCGCGGCGGGCGGCAACGGGATCGAGCAGCAGGCCGTTGGAGCCCCGCGCGTGGGGGTCGGGAGCGGCGTCGGTGGTGGGCGTGTCGGGACGCTGATCGGACATGGCCTCAGGCTCCCGGCGTGGGCGCGTGCTTCCCATGGGGAGCGCTCCCCATCCCGCCTCCGCGCACGAAGCGCCACCATGGTGGCCATGACGCTGTTGCAGCGGGTGGTCGCCGGCAACGCCCTGGTCGTCTTCGTGGGCGCGATGATCCTCGCCCTCTCCCCCGCGACCATCAGCCCGCGGATCACGGCGAGCGAGGCCGGGCTGCTGGCCGCCGGGATCGCGCTGGCGCTCGTGGCCAACGTGGTGCTGATGCGCCGGGCCCTCGCCCCGCTGCGGGCGCTGGCGGCCGAGATGGCGACCGTCGACCTGCTGCGCCCGGCGCCGCCGCACGGGCCGCGCGCGGGTGTGCTCGAGGTCGCGATGCTCGGCCGCGCCTACGACGCGATGCTGGAGCGGCTGCTCGCCGAGCGCCACGACAGCGCCCACCGGGCGATCGCCGCCCAGGAGGCCGAGCGCGCGCGGATCGGCCGCGAGCTGCACGACGAGGTCGGCCAGGCGCTGACCGGCGTCGCGCTGGAGCTGCAGGGCGTCGAGGCGCTCGACGGGCCGGGGCGCGAAGAGCGCATCGCCGCGGCGCGGGAGGCGCTGACGGCCGCGTCCGACGGCGTGCGCGAGATCACCCACGGGCTGCGGCCAGAGCCACTGGAGGACTTCGGCCTGCGCGGCGCGCTGGTCTCGCTCGCCTCGACGCTGGCCGACCGCACGCCGCTGCGCGTCCGCCGCGAGCTGGCGCCGAGCCTGCCGCCGCTGGCGCCCGAGCGCGAGTTGGTGGTCTACCGCGTGGCGCAGGAGGCGCTGACCAACGTCGCGCGCCATGCGGATGCGCGGGAGGTCCTCCTGGCCGCCGCGCCGGAGGGCGACATGATGGTGTTGACCGTCCGCGACGACGGCGTGGGGATGCGCGGCACCGAGGCGGGGACCGGTGTGCAGGGGATGCGCGAGCGCGCGCTGCTGGCCGACGGGACGCTGGACATCCGCGACGTCACCCCGTCCGGGACCGAGGTGCGGTTGGCGGTGCCGCTGTCATGAGCGTGCCGCTCGTCGCCGGCGTGCTGATCGCCGACGACCACGCCATGGTGCGGCGTGGGCTGCGCCACGTGCTCGACGCGGCGCCCGACCTGCGCGTGGTCGCCGAGGCGGGCGACGGGATCGAGGCGGTCCAGCTGGGCCTGCGCGAGGACGTCGACCTCGCGATCCTCGACGTCGCGATGCCGCGACGCACCGGGCTGGCGGCAGCACGGGAGCTGACCGCGCGCCGACCGGATCTCAAGATCCTGATGCTGTCGATGCACGACGTCGACCAGTACTTCTTCGAGGCGCTGCGCGCGGGCGCGGCCGGCTACGTCCTGAAGTCGGCCGCCGACCGCGACCTGCTGGAGGCCTGCCGTGCGGCGCTGCGCGGCGAGCCGTTCCTCTACCCGCCGGCCGTGCGGACGATCATCCGCGAGCACCTCGATGCCGCCGCAGCCGGCGAGGAGACCGACGGCGAGGTGCTCACGCCGCGCGAGCAGGAGGTCGTCAAGCTCGTCGCCGAGGCCTACAGCACCGAGCAGATCGCCGAGCTGCTGGTGATCTCGCCGCGCACGGTCGAGCGCCATCGCGAGAACATCCTCAACAAGCTCGGGATGCGCGACCGCGTCGAGCTGACGCGCTATGCGATCAGGCGGGGGCTGGTGGAGCCGTGATCAGTCGGTCGCGCGTGCGGCTTCGCCGAGCAGCGCGCGGGCGATGACGAGCCGCTGGATCTCGCTGGTGCCCTCGTAGATCTCGGTGACCTTGGCGTCGCGGTAATAGCGCTCGGCCGGGAACTCCTTGGTGTAGCCGTAGCCGCCCAGGATCTGGATCGCCTCGCCGGTCCAGTGGCGAGCGACGCGCGAGGCGTACAACTTGGCCTGGGCGCCTTCGACGGTGTGTGGCTTGCCGGTCTGCTTGAGGCGGGCGGCACGCCAGACCAGGGCGCGGGCGGCCTCGACCTCGGTCTGCATGTCGGCGAGCTTCTGCTGGATGGCGCCGAAGCCGCCGATCGGCCGGCCGAAGGCGTGGCGCTCCTTGGCGTAGCTGGTGGCCAGCTCGAGCGCGGCCTGCGCGATGCCGACGGCCTGGGCGGCGATGCCGATGCGTCCACCGTCGAGCGTGGAGAGCGCGATGCGCATGCCGCCACCGGTCGGGCCGAGGGGCTCGCCGGGGGTGTCCTCGAAGGCGAGGTCGGCGGTCGAGGAGGAGTTGAGCCCCATCTTCTCCTCCTCGCGGGTCACGGAGAACCCGGGCGCGCCGCGGCGGACGATGAAGGCGGAGGGCTTGTCGGGGTCCTTGGCGAACGCGATGAAGGTGTGCGCGTAGGAGCCGTTGGTGATCCACTGCTTGGTGCCGCTCAGCTTGCCGTCGACCGCGCGGGTGCGCATGGCGCCGGCGTCGGAGCCGCTGCCGGCCTCCGTCAGCGCGAAGGCCGCCAGCTCATGGCCTTGGGCCAGGGGCGGCACGAGGCGGTCGATCTGCTCGGGCGTGCCGTTCGCCAGGATCGGCAGCGTCCCGGCGCTGGTGTGCACCGCGACGGTCACCCCCACCCCGGCGTCGGCGCGCGACAGCTCCTCCAAGACCAAGATGTAGGACAGGAAGTCGGCGCCGGCGCCGCCGTGCTCGACCGGCACGCAGGCGCCCATCAGCCCCAGCTCGCCCAAGGCGCCGAAGACGGTGCGCGGAAAGGTGTGTCCGCGGTCCCAGCCCGCGGCGTGCGGTGCGATCTCCTCGTCGGCGAAGCGGCGGGCGAGGTCGCGGATCTCGCGCTGCTCGTGAGACAGCTCATGAAGGCTCACTTGGACACCACCTTGCGGCGCGCCGCGTTGCCCGCGGCACCCAGCAGCGTCGCGGCGGCCAAGCCGCCGAGCATCGTCAGCCGCCCGCCGAGGCGGTCGAAGCGCAGGACGTCCCAGCCCTCCTCGCGCGCGATGCGTGCCAGCGGCCCGTCGGGGTTGACGGCCACGGGATGGCCGACCGCGCGCAGCATCGGCAGGTCGGACTCCGAGTCCGAGTAGGCGTAGGACTCGGTCAAGTCGATGGACTCGGTCTCGGCCAGCGCACGCATCACCATCGGCTTGCCCTCCCGATAGGCAAAAGGACCGGCGAGCTTGCCGGTGTAGCGGCCCTCGGCATCCTCCTCCAGCGGCGTCCCCAGCCCGCCGTCGAAGCCCAGGACCTTGGCGATCATCTCGGCCGTGTCCTGCGTCGCGGCGGTGACGATGTAGACCGGCCGACCCGCGTCCTGGTGGCCCCATGCGATGTCGAGCATCTGCGGGTACAGGCGCGGCAGGACGCCGGCCAGCACCTGCGGGCCGAGGCGCTGGAAGTCCCGCGCGCGACGGCCTTCGAGCATCGCCCCGACACGCGCCATCACGCGGTCGGTGCTCGCATCGGTGGAGCCGCGCAGGCGGAACTTGACGTTCTCCCACGCGTCGAGCGCCAGGCGCCGCCGCGAGATCATGCCCGCCCTCGCGGCGGCCCTGGCCCAGAAGAACCCGGAGGACCCTGACATCAGGGTCCGGTCCAGGTCGAAAAAGGCGGCGCTCTTAGGCGCCGTTGCCATGCACCCTCAGGATGACGGCGTCGCCCTGGCCACCGCCGGAGCAGATCGCCGCGACACCCAGGCCACCGCCGCGCCGGCGCAGCTCGTGGACGAGCACGCCGAGGATGCGGGCGCCCGAGGCGCCGATCGGGTGGCCGAGCGCGACCGCGCCGCCGTTGACGTTGACGCGGTCCTCCTCGATGCCGAGCTCGCGGATCGACTGCAGCGTCACGGAGGCGAAAGCCTCGTTGATCTCCCACAGGTCGATGTCGCCGGGCTGCAGGCCCGCCTTGTCGAGCGCCTTCTTGGCGGCGCCCGCGGGCGTCGTGGCGAGGTAGGCGAAGTCGTTGGCGAACTGCGCATGCCCGACGATCTCGGCCAGGACGGACTTGCCGTTGGCCGCGGCCCACTCGTCGGAGGCGACGACCAGCGCGCCGCCGCCGTCGTTGACGCCCGGCGAGTTGCCGGCGGTGTGCGAGCCCTCCTTGCCGGTCAGCCCGGGCAGCTTGCTCAGCGCCTCCAGCGACGAGCCGCGGCGCGGGCCCTCGTCGACCTCGACGACCGTGTCGCCCTTACGGCCCTTGACCGTGAACGGGACGATCTCGTCGGCCATGCGGCCGTCGTCGATCGCGGCCAGCGCCAGCTCGTGGCTGCGCAGCGCCCAGCGGTCGAGGTCGGGGCGCGTCAGCTCGAGCTCGTCGCCGACCTCGGTGGCCTCGATGAACATCTGCTTGCCGCTGAACGGGTTGGTGAGGCCGTCGTGGACCATCGAGTCCAGCGCCTTGGCGTCACCCATGCGGTAGCCGAAGCGGGCCTGGGGCAGCAGGTACGGCGCGCCCGACATCGACTCCATGCCGCCGCCGACGCCGACCTCGACGTCGCCGGCGCGGATCGCCTGGTCGAGGATCACGGTCGCGCGCAGGCCGGAGGCACAGACCTTGTTGACGGTCTCCGACGAGACCTCTTTCGGGATGCCGGCCTTGATCTGGGCCTGGCGCGAGGGCACCTGGCCCTGGCCGGCCTGGATGACCTGGCCCATCACGACGTGGTCGACCTGATCAGGTGCGACGTCGGCGCGCTCGAGCGCAGCGGTGATGGCGGCCGCGCCGAGGTCGGTCGCGTCGATGGAGGACAGGCCGCCGCCGAGCTTCCCGATCGGGGTGCGGGCGGTGCCGAGGATGACGGTCTTGGGCATGAAGATCTCTCGGTCTCTGGAGTCGAGTCAGGACGGTTTGGGAGGGGAACGGTAACGAGTAGGGTCGCGCGCCATGCGTCTGACCGCCACCACCGAGGCCGCGGCGTCGACCGCGGCCGACACCATCGTCGTCGGGCTGGTCGAGGGCGAGGGCGTTCCCCACGACGTCGAGGACGGTGCGCTGCAGGCGCTCGTGGACGCCGGCGAGGCCACGACGAAGCCGTGCCATCTGGCAGTGGCCCATGCCGCCGGCAAGCGCTGGATCCTGGTCGGGCTGGGTGCGCGGGACCGGCTGAGTGCCGAGGGACTGCGGCTCGCGGCAGCCGCCGCGCACGGCCGCGCACGGGATCTCGGCGCTACGACGATCTGCTGGGAGCTGCCGCACAAGGCACGTGAGCATCAGCCGGCGCGAGCGGTCGTCGAGGGGACGCTGCTGGCGGCCTATCGCTTCACGGCGTTCAAGTCGGGTGACGACAACGGCGCCTCCGGGATCGCCGAGCTGATCGTCTCCGACCACGTCGACCAGGCGGCGGAGGTCGCGCGAGCGGTCGTCGTGGCCGAGGCGGTCAACGGGGCGCGTGACCTGCAGAACACGCCGGCCAACCACATGACGCCGACGGCGCTGGGCGCGCGGGCGGAGGCGATCGCCGCCGAGCATGGTGCGCTGTCGTGTGAAGTCGTGGGTCGCGCGGAGATCGTGGCGCGCTCGATGGGCGCCTTCGCCGCGGTCGCCGCCGGCTCCGAGGAAGAGCCCGCGCTGATCACGCTGCGCTACGAGCCCGAGGATGCGGTCGGCCCCGTCCTGGGCCTCGTCGGCAAGGGCGTGACGTTCGACTCGGGCGGGATCTCGATCAAGCCGGCCGGGTCGATGGCGGACATGAAGTACGACATGACCGGTGGCGCCGCGGTGATCGAGGCGCTCGGCGCGATCGCCGCGCTGGGCCTCCCGGTCCGGGTTGTTGGGGTGGTCGGCGCGACGGAGAACCTGCTCAGCGGCAGCGCAATGAAGCCCAGCGACGTCGTCACGGCGGCGTCGGGGCTGACCGTCCAGATCGACAACACCGACGCCGAGGGACGCCTCGTCCTCGCCGACTGCCTGCACCACGCGATCGGGTTGGGAGCCGAGCGGCTGGTCGATGTGGCAACGCTCACCGGCGCGATCATGAGCACCTTGGGCAAGGTCTACTCGGGCTTCTGGGCCGACGACGAGGGCTGGGCGGCGACGGTCGCGGGCGCGGCCGACGAGGCGGGCGAGCTGATCTGGCGGATGCCACTGCACGAGCGCTATGCCGAGCTGGTCAAGGGCGCGACCGCCGACGTCGCCAACCAGTCGCCGCTGCGCACCGGCGCGGCCTGCACGGCGGCGGAGTTCCTGCATCGCTTCACCGGCGGCGTGCCATGGGCGCACCTCGACATCTGCGGGACCGCGTGGGACTCGGGGCGCGCCTATGCGCCCAAGGGCGGGACGGGCGTGATGGTCCGCACGCTGGTCGCGCTGGCCGAGCGCGTGAGCGCGGAGGCCGCCGCGCGGTGATCGCCATCCGGCGAGCCCTGCCGCTGTGGCTCGTCCTCGTCGCCGCCTACGCGGTGACGCTCGCGATCCCCGGCGGGCCGGGCGGCCGGACGCTCAGCGCGCCCGAGGCGCACCGGCTCCTGGCCGCCGAGTCGCTGGTCTCCGACGGCGACGTCGACCTGCGCGACGAGTACGCCACCCGCGCCTGGCGCGACTGGTACTCCGGGCCGCTGAGCCCCGCGGCCGCACCGACCGACGGGCGGCTGGTCGAGCCGGTCGGGCTGGGCTTCACGCTGCTGATCGCGCCGGCCTACGCGGTGGCGGGGCCGACGGGCGTCCGGATCTGGCTGGCGCTGATCGCGGCGCTGGGGTTCTGCCTGGCGGCCGCGCTGGGGCGCGCGCTCGTGCCGGAGCCATGGGCGACGCGGGCCGCGCTGATCGTCGGGCTCTCGCCGCCCGCCCTGGGCGCGGCGACCGCGGTCGCGCCGGCGATGGCCGGAGCGGCCTGTCTGGCCGGCGCCGCGCTGCTGGCGCTGCGCGTGCGCGAGGAGCCGCGACGGTCCTGGGCCTTCTGGGGGGCGGGCTTGGTGGCGGCGCTGCCGTGGCTGGCAACCGAGCTGATCGCCCCGGCGGCGGTGGTCGCCATCGCGCTGGCGCGTTGGCTGCGGCGCCGCCAGCGGGGGTTGGCGGGGTTCATCGCGCTGGAGGTCGTGCTCACCTCGGCGGTCATCTACCTCACGGTGAGCGATCGGCTGTTCGGCGGGCTGACGCCGCACGACGTCGCGCGCGGCGGTGCGACCGGGGCCTCGGGCGTCGCCGACCATCTGGCGCGCGCGCCGCGCCTGGCGACGACGTGGCTGGACCCGCACGCCGGGTTGTTGGTGTGGTCGCCGTTCTGCGCGCTGGCCTTCGTCGCGCTGTGGCGGCTGTGGCGCTCGCGCCGGGAGCGACTGGCGGTCACGGTCTTCGACCAGGTTGATGTGGAAGTCACGGCGGCGTTCCTGGCCCTGATCGTCGTCGCCGTCGCGCTGACCGCGGTCTTCGCGGCGCCGTCGCTGGACGGTGGCGCCCGCGTCTGGAGCCACGCACGCCACATGGTTCCGGCGCTCCCGGCCCTGGCCGCGCTCAGCGCCTGGGGCTGGCGCTTCGTGCCACGCACCGGGATCGCGCTCGCGGTCGTGACGCTCGCGGCAAGCATCGCCCTCCTCGCCACCCACCTCTGAGGTGCGGGTCGAGTTGTCGTGTGTTGCGCCGGTCAACTCGACCAGGAGCCACCACACATGCGCTGAGCGCCCAGGGTGGTGTGGCCGCTGGCGTTAGTCGTCGTCGCGCGCGGCCGCAGCCGCGTCGAGGCGCTCGAGGATCCGGCTGGCCGCCGTGGCGGGGTCGAGGCGGCGGGCGACGACCTCGTCGAGGAGCTCGGCGAAGGTGTCGTCCTCGTCGAGCTGCTCCTCCAGCCGGCGGCGCAGGCGGAAGGTGCAAATCGCGACGACCTCGCTGCGCAGGTTGCGCTTGCGCCGCTCCGAGAGCGTGCCCTCGGCCTCGATGAACGCGCGGTGCTCGTCGAGCTTCTCGACCAGCTCGGCGACGCCCGCGCCCTTGTGGGCCTCGGTCTTGATGATCGGCACGCGCCAGCCGCGCTGGGGCGCCAGCGACAGCACGCCGCGGATCTCACGGACCATCGTGTCGGTCAGCGGATGGTCGGCCTTGTTGACGACGATGATGTCGGGGATCTCCATGACGCCGGCCTTCAGCGCCTGGATCGAGTCGCCCGAGCCGGGCATCAAGACCAACACGATGGTGTCGGCGTGATCGATGATGTCGACCTCGGCCTGTCCGACGCCGACCGTCTCCAGGAAGACGTCGTCCTTGCCGGCGGCGTCCATCAGCAGCGCGGCCTGCAGCGCGGCCTCGCTCAGACCGCCGAGCGCGCCGCGGTTGGCCATCGAGCGGATGAAGACACCGGGATCGAGGAAGTGCTCGGTCAGGCGGATGCGGTCGCCGAGCAGCGCCCCATGGGTGAACGGCGAGGACGGGTCGATCGACAGCACGGCGATCTCGTGGTCCTGCTCACGGCGCAGCTTGGTCAGCGCGCCGATCAGCGTGGACTTGCCGGCGCCGGGTGCGCCGGTCAGCCCGACGATCGACGCGTTGCCCGTGTGCGGGTAGACCTCGCGGACGAGCTCCCAGCCCGCGGGGTCGTCGCTTTCGACGAGCGTGATCGCGCGCGCCAGGGCGCGCTTGTCACCGTCGAGGAGACGCTGGGCGAGGGTCTGCTGGGCCTGCGACATGGACCGCGCATGATGGCGGACTCACGGGATCAACTGCTCGGCGGCGTGCTTGGCCAGGGCTTCCGGGTCACCCAGCAGCTCCGGCGCATCGCGGCTGAGGTGGGCGCGCCCGACGTAGGTGCTGTAGGCCAGCAGCGCCTGGCGACGGGCCCGGGCGCGGCTCAGCCCGAGCTGCCCGAAGGCCTTGGCCATGAAGGCGACGCGCAGCTCGGCGGCGCGCACGACGGCGGCGTGGACGGCCTCGTCGTCGGCCGACGCCTCGAGCATCCGCATGAAGATCGACGGCGGCTTGGCTGATGCCTTGCCGAGCAGCGCGAGCAGCCGCTCGCGCGGATCCTCGATCGTGGCCACCGCCTTCAGCGGCCCCTCGACGTGCAGGCGCTCCCAGCGTGCGACGGTCGCCGCGATCAGCTCCTGGCGCGTGCGGAAGTGCCAGTAGAAGCTGCCCTTGGTGACACCGAGCTCACGGGCCAGCGGCTCGACGGCGACCGCGGCCAGGCCGCCGCGCTCCAGCGCGTCGAGCGCCGCCTGCTCCCAGCGCTCGCGATCGAGGTTGTCGGGCGTCATCCGGCCTGCACCATACGGGACCGTATTGACAAGCGCGTTGCCATACGGCAGCGTATGGCCAATATGAACGAGCTCGCGCCCGACCTGCGCCACGTCCCCGGCTTCCCGCCCTTCGCGTTCAACGTGTACCTGGCGGGCGGCGTGATCGTCGACGCCGGCACGCGCTACGCGTCGCGGCGCATCCTGCGCGCGGTCAAGTCCACCAACTTGACCGTCACCGCGCACGTGGTCACCCACGGCCACTGCGACCACCAGGGCGCCAGCGCCGCGCTGACCGCCGCGCTCGGCGTGCCGTTCTGGGGCCCGGCCGGTGAAGCGCAAGAGCTGCGCACCGGCGCCGTCGGTCCGCTCGCACCGTCCAACGTCATCACCCGCTGGCAGCTCAAGCACTGGGCCGGGCCGGGCCTCACGGTCGACCGTGAGCTGCGTGAGGGCGACGCGTTGGACGCCGGCTTCATCGCGCTCGAGACGCCCGGCCACTCCCCCGGCCACCTCTCGTTCTGGCGCGAGTCCGACCGCGTGCTGATCGCCGGCGACGTGCTCTTCGGCCGCCATCCGGTGACCGGTCGGCCCGGCCTCCACGAGCCGCCGCCGGAGTTCACGCTGGACCCGGACCGCAACCGCGCCTCGATCCGCCGCGTCGCCGCGCTGCGCCCGTCGCTGACCGTCTTCGGCCATGGCCGGCCGTGGCGCGACACCGACGCGCTGGAGCGCTTCGCCGACGCGCTGCCTCAGGGGCGTTGACCGAGGCGGTCGACGACCGCGCGTCGCTCGTAGACCGCGTCGGCCGTGACCGTCCCCGGCGGGACGAGGCCGACGAGATCCTTCGGCACGTCCACCGTGACCACGCGCTCCGCCAGCATCGCCGACGTGTCGGGATCGAAGAGCAGCTCCCGTCGTGTGCCGTGATCGGTGCGTTGGATCCCGATCGCCGACCGGCCGAGACGGTCACGGACGCGACCGAGATAGCGGACGCCGGGGACCTCCTTGAGCGCGCGATACAGCGCCGCGCGCAGGCGCGGCGGCGAGGCCTGCTCGCGCAGCGCGTCGCCGACCTGGGTGAAGATCTCAGCGTCGATGCCGCCGCCCTGGCCCTGCTGGTAATGGGCGCGCAGGCGCTCATAGAGCTCGTGGCCGCTCTGGTTGAAGGCCAGCAGTTGGACGTAGGAGAGACGCTCGTTGCCGAGGTAGTAGGCGGTCTTGCCGAGCGACGTCATGGACTTCCCGTCCGATTGGCCGAGGTCGAAGCGACCCGCCTTGACCCACGCGGCGCGGGCGGCGGGCGACGGGAAGCGCTGCTTGGTCGCGATCGTGCGCTCGCCGCCATTGCGGCCCAGGCTGATCCACGCCTCGCGGGTCCGGGTGTCCAGCGAGGGGACCGTGATGCCGCCGCCGGGGTACGCGGTGTCGAGGTAGGTCGCCTGGGTGCGCGTGTAGAAGAACTGGTCGGGGCGCGGGAACGGCTCCGGCGCGGGGCCGCGCGTGGCGGCGACCGCGGCGCGCTCCAGCGCGGCGGCAGCAGAGGCAGGTGCGGGCGCGACCTGGCCCTCTTGCACACCTGAGCCAAGGGAGATCAGGATCGCGGCGCCGACCGCCGCGCCCAGCGCGCCGGGCGCGGCGACGAGCCACCAGCGGCGCCGGGGACGCACGCGCACAGGCACCGCGGCAGGCGCCGCAGCGATGTGGGCGTCAAGCCGCAGACGCGCCCGTGCGCGCGCCGCGCCCTCGTCGCGCTCCTCCTCCATGGGCACCCAGGCCCGCAACGTCTCCAGCTCGTCGATCATCGCTCTCCTCCTTCAAGCTCGGCCCGGAGCGCCTGGCGCGCCCGGTGCAACCGCGAGCGCACGGTGCCGATCGGCACGCCGGTCGCCGTCGCGACTTCCTCGTACTCCAGCCCCGCCCACGCGACGAGCAGGAGCACCTCGCGCTCCTCGCTGCGCAACCGCGCAAGCGCCGCCGCCACCGCCGGGCCGGCCGCCGCCGCATCCGCGCGGGCGACCGCGCTCGCGGCGAGGTCCTCGGACCCGGCCTCCCACCGCTCCACGCGGGCAAGCGCCCGCAGCCGCCGCAGCTCGGCCCGCTGATGGTCGTGGACGAGGTTCGCCGCGATCCCGAACAGCCACGGCCGCGCGTCGGCATAGGACGGGTCGAAGCGCTCGCGGTGATCGAAGGCGCGGGTGAACGTCTCGGCCGCGAGATCCTCGGCCAGCGGCGCGCCGACACGGCGGTGCAGCCAGCGGTCGATCGCCGCGAAGTGCCGCTCGAACAGCAGCGTGAACGCCTGCGGGTCGCCGATCGACGCCGCGATGATCGCGGCATCGCTGCGCACCGCGGACGCGGCGCCCTCGGCGCTGAGCATGGGGGCCATCTTCTCCTTCTTCGCCGCAGCGCGCGATCGAGTTCCCGCCGGTGCGCTCCGACAGCCGTCAGAGCGCTAGCCTCCGCGGGCGTGGAACCGGTCTTGTCCCCGCCCATGATCGCGTCCCCGCCTGCCCCGCCGCTGCACTACCGGGGCGATCCGCCACCGCCGGCGGGCGGCCCGCTCGCGCTGCTGCGCTTCGCCCGGCGCAACGGCATGTTCAACCTCAAGTACGCCCGGCTGGTCGCGCGCCTGGCCTACTGGAAGCTGCGGCTGCGCGGACGGCTGCAGCTCGACGGCCTCGCGTTCATCTGCCCCGGCGTCTCGCTGGAGGTCGGCCCGGATGCGGTGCTACACCTGGGCCGCTGGTCGTGGCTCGGCCACGGCTGCAAGATCCGCGTCCACGAGGGCGAGTGCCACATCGGCGCCAAGACCGTGATCGGCCAGGAGTGCACGGTCTCGGCCTTCCAGCACGTGTCGATCGGCCGCGAGTGCATCATCGCCGACCGCGTGATGCTGATCGACTTCGACCACGGCGTCGTCGAGGTCGAGCGCCCGGTCCGCCTGCAGGGCATCTACAAGCGCGACGTGCGCGTCGGCCACAACGTCTGGGTCGGCTACGGCGCCTGCTTCCTGCGCGGCGCGACGGTGGGCGACAACTGCGTGATCGGCACCAACACCGTCGTCACCAAGGACATCCCCGCCGACGCCGTCGTCGCGGGCGCCCCGGCGCGTGTGCTGCGCATGCGCGAGACGCCGGACTCGCTGCGCTGGGCTTAGCGCTCGTCGAGCGCGTCGCTCAGGAGCCGAGCGACCAGCGCGAGCTCTTCGAGGTCCTCGTCGACAAGGCGCCAGCGCTGGGCGATGGCCGGCTCGACGTCGGGCGCCGCGGTGGCGTGACGCACCGCGAGCGAGTCATAGAGCGCCGCGCGATCGTCGCGCAGCAAGGCCAGCAGCGCGTCGCGACGGCGACCGAGCCAGGTCCGGACGAGCGGATCGCCGACGTCGATCGTGCCGTCCTGGGCGGCGTCGAAGATCCGGGCGAGCGCCTCGGCCTCCTCGATGACGTCGCGCAGGCACTCGGCAGTGCCATGGCCGGACCCGCCGTGGTGCGCGGCGAGCGTGAGGCGCTCACCAACGGGCTCCAGCGCGTGCTCGGCGAGCGACGCAAGGGTTTGCCGCTCGTCGACCGCGAGCGGGATGGACTGCGCATGCACGCCGGCCATGGAGCACATCATCGTCATCGCGCGGACAGAATGACGGCGAATGTCACTCGTGCCCGAACGATTTCTACGGAACGAGCAGCATCGAAGGATCCGCGAAGGGGGCGAGATCCCGTAATGCCGGATTCTGGTCGCTGGGCGCGTCGAGCGCGGCACCCAGCGCGGCCAGATGCGCCGCCGCTCGCTCGCTCGGATATGGGCCGGAGATGTCGCGGGTGACGAGGAACGCCCAGTCGCTGGACTGCAGCGCCAGCAGCTCGCGGACCGCACGGGCATCGGCATGGCCGACGACGCTTGCGGCGACCGTGCGCAGCTCCGCCGCGCGGGTCGCGAAGGCCAGCTCGGCGACCTGCGGGCCGTCCCACGTCCACAGCGTCCGTGGTGTCCCCCAGCTCGTGGTCGGCAGCTCGTCGGGCGCCGCCACGACGGCGGTGTCACGCAGTGCGTCGTCGAGGCCGACGATCTCCAGGCCCGCACGCGGGGCCGCGTCGAGCACCGCGGCCAGCCAGTCCAGGCCCTCGTACCAGTGGTGGCCGAGCAGCTCGGTGTCCAGCGCGCAGACCGACAGGCCGCCGTCGGCGACCCGCTCGGCGACGCGCGCGACGAAGTCCTGTGCGTCGAGCGCCGCCTGCTCGCGCGCCCGGTCGCGGTCATAGACGGCGCCGTCGTTGGCCCACGGATGGTGGTGGTGCACGGTCTTGCGGTGTGAGTCGCGGTAGGCGCCGCCGGCCGGGTAGCCCTGGTCGCTCCACACCAGCTCGATCGCCGTGCGGTCGAGCGGGACCAGCAACGGGCCGTCGCGGGTCGCCAGCGGCGTCAGCGCGCCGGGCAGGACGTCGGTGAGGTCGACGCACGTCGCGTGGACGCCGGCCTCCTCCAGCAGCGGATGCAACCAGGGAGCATGGGCGCACTCGGGCAGCCAGAAGCCACCGCGCCACGGTGGCGCATCCGCCGCCGCGCCGCGTGCCCGGTGCGCCTCGATCCCGGCGCGCAGCTGCAGCCGCACGCCGGCGTCGGTGGCCAGCAGCGGCAGGACGGCGTGGGTCGCACTGGACGTCCACGCCGCGTGGCGCGCCAGGCCGCGGGCCAGGCCGCCGTCGCCGAGCGCGTCGAGGCGGTCGGCGGCACGCGCGTAGTCGGCGCCGGCACGCTCCACCTCCGCGGCGAGCGCCGGCTCGCCGCCCGCACGACAGCCCTCGGCGTCCAGCGCGTGGGTGGTGACGCGCAGGTCGCGCAGGAAGCTGAGCAGACGCTCGTGGACGCCGGGCGCGGCGAGCTGGTCGGCGAGGACCGGGGTGACCGACAGCGTCAGCGGCGCCTGCCCGTCCCGCGATTCCAACAACTCCAACAACGGGACGTAGACCGTCGCCGCCGCCTCGAAGAGCCACTCCTCGCCGAAGGGCCACGTCCCGAAGCCCTCGACGTAGGGCATGTGCGAGTGCAGGACGATCGCGAGGCGACCGCTGCCGTCGCTCATGGTTTGCAGACGGCCACGAAGTCCAGCGCGCGCTCCAGCGGCCGATCGGCCGTGAGCGTGAAGTCCTGCACCGAGATCGCCGGTGTGAACCAGTCGTAGAAGGGCTTGGTGATGCGCAGGCCCTTGTGGACGTCGTCCCAGCGGAGCTTCTTGATGGCGAGCTGATGGACGGCCAGCTTGCGCGCGTGAAACAACCCGTACAGCTCGACCGACGAGAAGTGCGCGGCGCAGAGCGCGTGGAACTCCTCGGGGCGGTACTCCTTGACGTGCCACGGGTTGCCGGACTTCTCGGCGCCCTCCGGGGCGAGCGTCAGGACATTGGGCGTCGACACGTACACGGCAGGCGCGCCGCTGTCGGCCGTCAGCGTCTTGAAGCGCTCCAGGATCTCGTCCGGGTTTTGGACGTGCTCGATCGTCTGCAGGAAGACGACGGCGTCGGCCGGCTCGGCGAAGGTCTCGACGAGGTCGCGCGCAAAGCGCACGGTGGGCGACGAGTAGCGCAGCCGCGCGTGCTCGTGGGCCTCGGGGTTGGCGTCGACGCCGACGACCTCCGCTGCCTGCCCCGACAGCACGCTGCTGCCGTAGCCCTCGCCGCAGGCCATGTCGATGACCTTCAGGCCCGCGACCCGGTCGCGAATCCACTCGTAGACGATCAGGTGGCGCTGGTACCAGTAGTTCTCCTCCGGCACGTCGGGCAGCGTGCGCTCGCCGGTGAGAGCCAGCGGCGGGACGCCGTCGGGCTGGTCGCGCTGGAGGTAAACCTGGGGCTCGGTCTGGTCAGACATAGACGAGGCGGGCACGCTACAGGTGCCCGCCTCGCCACAGACCTCAGCCGCGCCGCAGCGCGATGCGGTGCACCATCGGCACACGGTTGCGCGCCGGGCGGACCGCCGCGACGGCGTGCAGGACCTCGCCGCCGTCGAGCAGCTTCAGAACGCCCGGCGGCAGCGTGACCTTCACGCGCCGACGGCTCTGGGCCGGAACGCTCAGCCGCGCCGTGCCGATGGTGACCATCCGGACGCGCGTGCGGGCGGCGGCGCGGGCCGCCTCGGCGCCGTCGTGCAACTGCTCCCAGCGCACGGTCAGCTGGACGGTGGCCCAGCCGCAGGAGCCCTCGGCCTTGTGGCAGAGGACATCCCCCAGGTTGATGGACTTGCCGTCAGGGCCGACGCCGCTGCGATCGAAGCCGCGGAACTCCAGCATCCGCGTGCGCGCCGGGGCGCCCGCGGCACCGGTGCCCGCAACGCCTGCGTCGTCGTCAGCCTCCTGATTCGTGCCCGGCGTCGCCGTCGTGCTCGTCGCGGCGACCACGTTCACGGTCCCCCGCGCGGTGCGCACCTGGCCGGCGACGGTCGCGGTCAGCGTCACCGCGTAGGCGCCGGAAGCGGTGCCCGCCGGGATCGCGACCGTGACGGCCACGTCCTGGAAGCCGGGCGCCGCGGGCGTCAGGACCGCCGGCGCGGGCGAGACGGTCGCACCGGGCACCGCCGTGCTCGCGCTGAGCGCGAAGGACGGGCCGGCGTCGCCGACGTAGCGCAGCGCGAACGGCACCGTGGCGGTGGTGCCGGACGGGACAGTCGTCTCGCCGCCAGAGCCGCGCAAGTCCCTCAGCGCCAGCGTTCCGCCGGTCGACATGCGCCCGCAGAGCGTCGTCGGCACGAGCGGCAGGCCGTGGCTGTCGGTCTCCTGGCCCTCGAGGTCGACGCCGTAGAGCTGGTCGTACGGGAAGCCGCGGAACTCCTGGCAGTCCACCGGGCGCGAGTCGAGTAGCTGCAGGCCGAACGTCTCGCTGCCGGTCGCGTCCAGCCCGGTCGGGTTGACGCCGTCGTAGATCGACTCCGGGTAGGCCATGCGCATGCCGCCGAGCACCGCGTGGGCGAAGCTCGCCGGGGCCGGCAGGCCGCCGTCGCCGCGGGCGGCGGCGAAGTCGGCGGCCACCGACCAGTCGCCATCGCTCGCCGCAGCCGGGGGCGCGTCGCTCTCGGCGATGCGCTGGAGGCCACGCGCGAGCTCCGGCAGGCCCTCACCGGACTCGGCCGCCTGGCCGACGACCGGCGAGATGTAGCCGACCCACTCCTGACCGGCAGGCGCCGGGCGCGTGTGCGCCAGCGTCTCGTCGAGGCTGGGCTTGCGCGTCAGCGTGACGGTGGCCGCGTCGAAGCCGGCGGGCAGCGTGGCCGTCGCGGTCGACGGCGCCTTGGCGCTGTCGGGCACGAGGAAGGCCGCGAAGAACTGGACGCCGCCGTTGTCGGCGAAGCCCTGGGCGAAGCCGGCCTGCTGGGGCTCGGCGTCGCAGGTGCCGTCGCCGCCGGCCGGGATCGCGAGGCTGCGGCGCAGCGCGTCGCCGTTGCCCGTGAGCACGCCGGTGTCGTCGAGACAAAGCGTGGCGCCGACGTGCACGACGTCGCCGATGACGTCCTGCTGGGTGGCGGCCTCGTCCCGCACCGAGTAGCCGTTGAGGCCGGCACAGCCCGTGAGGCCGGCAGCGGCCAACGCGACGGCGAACGCCGCGCGGATCATCCGTGACATCAAATCCCCTGCTGTCGTGCTGAGCGCCGCGGACGTCCGTGCCGCGGCGGTTCCTGTCCCGGCCAACACGGTGCAGCACCGGCCCGGATCTCTCCATCGTCCATTCGTCCGGTGGGTCTCAAGTCGCTCAATGCCAGACCCCTGGACGTTCCCTGGACACCCCGCCGCCGGCGGGCCGGTCGCTAGCATGCCGCGGCCTATGAGCCCCGCCCCTGCCACCGCGGAGGAGATCCGCGACGTCAACACCCGCTACCACGACGGCGCCGCGGCCGACTACGACGCCAAGTGGGGCATCGACTTCGGCGAGATCGGCCGGACGCAGGTGCTCGGCAAGCTGCGCAAGGCGCTGGGCGGCGACCTGCGCACCTTCGATCGCAGCCTGGAGCTCGGGGCGGGCACGGGCTACTTCTCGCTCAACCTGCTGCAGGCGGGCGTGATCACCGACGCCACCTGCACCGACATCTCCCAGGGCATGGTGGACGCGCTGGAGCGCAACGCGACCGCGCTCGGCCTGGACGTCGACGCGCGCATCGCCGACGCCGAGGCGCTGCCGTTCGAGGACGAGAGCTTCGACCTCGTGCTCGGCCACGCCGTCCTGCACCACCTGCCCGACCTGGACCAGGCGTGGCGGGAGATCCATCGCGTCCTGGCGCCCGGCGGCGTCGCGGTCTTCGCCGGCGAGCCGTCGCACTACGGCGACCGCATCGCCAACGTGCCCAAGCGCGCGGCGTCGCGCGTCGCGCCCGCATGGCGGCGGGCCATGCGCGCCCGGCCGGCGTCGGAGGGCAACCTGGACGGTGGCGCCGAGAACCACCAGCTGGAGTCGATGGTCGACGTCCACGCCTTCACGCCAGAGCAGCTCACCGCGGGCCCCCGCGCCGCCGCGTTCGCCGACGTCCGCGTGCGCGGCGAGGAGCTGCTGGCCAACTGGTTCGGCTGGGCCAACCGCGCGCTCGAGGCGACGGCCGATCCCGAGACGGTGCCGTGGGCGTGGAAGATGTACGCCTTCCGCGGCTACGTCGGCCTGCAGCACGTCGACCGCGTGCTGCTGGAGCCGCGCCTGCCCTCGGCCATCTTCTACAACTTGATGATCACCGCGCAGAAGTAGCGCGCCGCGGTCAGCCGCCGGCGGCCGTGGCGTAGCGCTGCTTGGCGACCTCGCGCTCGTGGGCGTGGTCGACGATCGGCGCCGGGTAGTCGGTGCCGATCACGCAGCCGGCCGCGGTCTGCTCGTCGTCGCTCATCGTCCACGGCTCGGCCAGCTTGGCGTCGGGCACGTCGGCCAGCTCGGGCACCCAGGTGCGGACGTAGCGGCCGTCGGGGTCGAACTTGCGCTGCTGGAGCACCGGGTTGAACAGCCGCCGGAAGTACGGCGCCGGGTCGGCGCCGACCGACGCGATCCACTGCCAGTTGCCGTTGTTCTGCGCGGGCTCGCCGTCGAGCAGCAGCCGCGCGAAGTGGCGCTCGCCCTCGCGCCAGTCGAGGTGCAGGTCCTTGGTCAGGAACGAGCCGACGACCAGTCGTGCGCGGTTGTGCATCCACCCGGTCCGTGCAAGCTGGCGCATGCCGGCGTCGACGAGCGGATAGCCGGTCTGCCCCGCCTTCCACGCCGCCAGCGCCTCGGCGTCGTCGGCCCAGCGCAGCCCGCGGTAGCGCTCCTGGAACTCCTGCCCGACGTTCTTGGGGGACATGAGCAGCTGATGGGCGTAGAAGTCGCGCCAGGCGAGCTGGCGGACGAAGGCCGCGGCGCCGGCGCCGGCGTGGCGCTGTGCACGCTCCTCGCACTCGCGCGCTGACAGGCAGCCCCAGCGCAGGTAGGGCGAGAGCACCGAGGTGCCGGGATCCGAGAGCGCGTCGTGACGGTCGGCGTAGCGGTCGAGGTCGGCGCGCAGCCAGCGCTCCAGCGCGGTCCGGGCTGCGGCCTCGCCGGGCTCGACGACCGGCTCGGGGACCTCGGCGTTGTCGATGTTCAACGCCGCGGCCGACGGGATCCGGCCCTTGCGCAGCGACGACGGCAGCGACGCAAGCCCGGTCGGCGCGCGGTGCACGGGCCGGCGCTCCACCTCGGCGATCGAGCGCCAGAACGGCGTGAAGACCGTGTAGGGCCTGCCGCCCTGGGTCCGTGGCCGCGACGGATCGACGAGGTAACCGCCGCCGTGGGGCTGGGCCTCGATGCCCGCCTCGCACAGCGCCGCGGTGACCTCGCGGTCCCGCCGGCGCGCGTAGGGCGCGACGTCGCTGGTCCACACGACCGTGGTTGCACCAACCTCGCGTGCAACCCCCACGACCTCCTGCGCCGGCGTGCCGTGGCGGATCACCAATCCGGAGCCCAGCTCGCGCAGCGCCGCGTCGAGCGCGCGCAGGCAGCCGAGCATGAAGCGCGCTCGCGCGGGGCTCGCATACCGTCCGTGCAGGAGCTTCTCGTCGACCACGAAGAGCGGGATGACACGCTCGTGCTCGGCGCACGCGGCGATCAGCGCAGGATGGTCGTGCAGCCGCAGGTCACGGCGAAACCAGACGATGGCGGTCGTGCTCACTTGGGCTGATACGGCGCACCGCACCCCGCAGCTCAACCTACAATCGACACATGGGCGAGCAACGGCCGGACTTCCCGCTCTTCCCCTTGGGCATCGTGGCCGTGCCCCACGAGATCGTGCCGCTGCACATCTTCGAGGACCGCTACAAGGCGATGATCGACGAGTGCCTCGACGACGGACGCGAGTTCGGGATCGTCTGGCAGTCCGAGGACGGGCTCAAGGCCAACGGCTGCGCGATGGAGGTCACCGAGGTCCTGGAGCGCCACGAGGACGGCGGCCTGGACATCCTCACGCGTGGGACGCGCCCCTTCCGGATCCTCGAAGAGCACTTCGATCACATCTATCCGGCGGGCGTGATCGAGTTCCTCGACGACCAGGACGAGCCCACTGACGCTCCGATCGTCGAGGCCGCCCACGAGGCCTACGGCAGCCTCGTCGAGGAGGCCACCGACCAGATCCTCGAGCCCGAGCTGCTGGAGCCGCTGACCGCCTACGAGATGGCCGCGACCGTCGACTTCGGGCCCGACGCCAAGCAGGGGCTGCTCGACCTGCGCTCCGAGAACGCGCGCCTCGCGCTCCTGACGCGCCTCTTCCGCGCCGCGGTCAAGCGGCTGGACTTCATCGAGCGCGCGCAGGCTCGCGCCAGGTCAAACGGAAAGGTCCGCTTCGGTTAAGCGAGCCTCGGTCGAACGGGAAGGTTCGCTTTGGGTAGCGACCTCCGCCTCCGGCCTGCCCGGCAGACGGCCCGAGGCCGCCAGCCACGAGCCGGCGAGGATCAGCACGAGGCCGCCGATCGTGCCGAGCGTCAGGTCCTCGCCGAGCAGGACGACGCCGTAGATGACCGCGAACGCGGGCGCGACATAGGCAACGACCGATGCGCGCGCCGGGCCGACCTCCGCGATCGAGGTGTAGAAGAACAGGAACGCCAGGCCGGTGCCGCCCGCGCCGAGCGCGATCATCGACAGGATCGCGTTGGCGCCCGGATCATGGGTCGGCAGCGAGAAGACGGCGACCGGCAGCCAGACGGCCGCGCTGATGACGAGGTTGGAGGCCGCGACGCCGACCGGTGGCACGCCGGTGAAGCCGCGCTTGACGATCAGGACCGCGACCGCGTAGCACGCGCCCGCGCCGACGACCATCAGTCCACCGATCAGCGTCTCGGCATCCCCGCTGAGGTCGACGCCGAAGAGCAGCACGACGCCGACCATCCCGAGCACGACGCCGAACAGCCCCCAGCCGTGTGATCGCTCGGCCGGGTCGAACCTCACGGCCAGCAGGGCGACGAACAGCGGCGCGGTCGCGACGAGGATCCCGGCCAGCGCCGAGGGCACGTGGTTCTCGCCGAAGGTGATCAGGCCGAACGGGACGATGACCTGCGCGGACGCCAGCGCCAGCGCCCAGCCGCGGCGGGCGAGGATCATCGGCACCGCGCCGGAGCGGATCGCGAGCGGCGCGAGCACGGCGGCGCCGAGGATCGTCCGCGCGCAGATGATGAAGCCCTCCGACAGGCCGCCGTCCAAGGCCACCTTGATGAACATGTACGACGCCCCCCACAGCGCGGCCGTGAACGAGAGCGAGAGCCAGGCGCGCGGGGTCACCGATCGAGTGTGCCAGGTCGCCACCCCAGCGTAGATGATGATGTCTTGGCGATGCCATCAGCAGCGCTGATGGATCGCGGCTCAGCGCGGCAGGCCGCAGGCGCCGCGGGCGATGTCGCGCGTCAGCAGCGCCAGGCGGTAGAACGTCTGTGGCTGGTGGGCCGAGGTGTCGCTGAAGACGACCGTGCCCTTCTCGCTGCGAACGCGGTAGCTGAGCGTCGTGATCGCACCCGGTGGCAAGTTGATGTGCTTGGCGGCGAGGCCGACCTTCTTCTCCTCGTCGTTCTTGTCGCCGTCGAGCTCGCGACGGATCTCGCGCGCGGTGATCAGCTGCGCCGAGGTGATCTCCTTGCGCTTGCCGCCGTTGCAGTAGGCGCCGCCGTCGTCGCTGATGCGCAGCGTCAGGCGCGCGCCGGCGATCGAGCCCGTGCGCTGGACGAGGAAGAGGTCGACGGGCATCGGCCCGCTGCAGCCGGCCAACGTGACGGCGACAATGGCGGCGGGAAGAACGGCGAGGCGGCGGGACGGCATGCAGCGGCCATCCTGTCGCAGCGGCGTCACGCCCGCGCCGACGCCCCGCCACGGCGGGAGTCGCCGGCGCCGCTGAGACGACCGCTCGCGCGGTCGCGCTCGACCGCCTGGGCACCGCCGAAGAAGAGGTTGCGAGCACGAAACGGCGCCAGCGTCCGGCCGCCGGCCTCCAGCCCCGTCAGGTCGATCCCCGGCTCCGCGTAGACCGTGTCGCCCTCCAGATGCAGCCGCGGCGCCTCGACGGCCGCGCGGGCGTCGAGGCCGTGGTCGACGACACCGACGATCGTCTGCAGGATCGCCGAGCGGATCCGGTTGGAGCCGGCGCTGCCGAGCACCAGCTCGACCTCGCCACTCTCCCCCAGCACGACCGTCGGCGCCATCATCGACGGCATCCGCCGACCCGGCGGGGCGGTGAAGAAGCCCAACGGGTTGAGGTCCTCCTCGCCCATCACGTTGTTGAGGTGGATGCCCGTGCCGGGAACGACGAGGCCGGAGCCCTCGCCGTTGGTGCACGTCACCGCGCACGCGCCGCCGTCGCCGTCGAGCACCGACACGTGCGTCGTCGACCCCAGTTGGGCGGCCAGGAAGCGATCGAGGAAGCCGGGCTCCGCGAGCCCCGCGTCGAAGTCCGGCGTTCGCGCCTGCTGCGCGCAGGCCATCGCGTCCAGCAGCGCCGCCGGCGACGGCGCCGTGCCGGCCGCGACCTCGCCGTCCAGGCGCGCCAACGCGAGCGCGAGCAGCGTCCCGCCGGCCGACGGCGGCGGGTTCGTGACGACGGTGCGGTCGCGGTAGGCGACCCGCGCCGGCGCCCGCGCGATCGGCGCGTGGCCGGCGAGATCGGCGGCCGTCAGCGTCCCGCCCTGGCGTGCGACGCAGGCCACGGCGGCGGCCGCGAGATCGCCGCTGAGAAACGGCGTGGCGCCCTCGGCGCCGAAGCGCAGGATCGTGTTGGCCAGCTCGGGCGAGCGGAAGCGCTCGCCGGCGCGCAGCGCGCGGCCGTCCGGCGCGAAGAGCGCGGCGGCCTCCGGCGTCGAGAGCAGGATCCCCTCGAGGATCTCGAAGACGTAGGCCTGTGCCTCGTTGAGGACGACGCCCTCGCGCGCCAGCGCCGCGGCCGGCGCGGCGAGGTCGGCCAGCGGCAGCGTCCCCCAGCGTTGCACGGCCTCCTGGAGGCCCGCCGGCGTCCCCGGCACGCCGCAGGACGCCGCGCCGACGTGGAAGGTCTGCATCGCGTCGCCGAACGAGACGTCGATCGGCAGCAGCGGCGCGCGCGGCCCGTCCGACGGCGCGGCGACGAAGAAGTCCAGCAGCGTCGGCTCCTGGCCGGGTCCGGCGACCAGCAGGTACCCGCCCGCGCCCGGCCCGGTCAGCAGCGGCTCGGCCGTCCACGACGCCAGACAGGCCGCGATCGCCGCGTCGACCGCGTTGCCGCCCGCGCGCAGCACGGCGGCGCCCGCCTCGGCGGACACCGGGTGCCCGGCAGCGACGATCCCCTCCATCGGTCGAGATCCTGACACCAAGCCGGTGGCCACGGGCCTCAGCCGCCGGCCGTCGCGCGTGGGAGGACGAGCGTCGCGATCACCGCGCGGTGATCGGAGCGTGGAACGACATGGACGCTGAGGTCCTGGACCCGCACGCGAGGATCGACGAGGACGTGGTCGATTGTGATCTCCGGCGGGAAGTCGCGACCGGCCGGCCAGGTCGTGTGGTAGCCGGCGCCGACGGCATCGGCGGCGTCCACATAGCCGCCGTCGCCGAGCAGCCGCCGCAGCTGGTGATGATCGAGCGTCGCGTTGAAGTCGCCGGCGAGCAGACGCAGGCGATCGCCATCGGACGGCCGCGTCAGCTCCCCGAGCATGTGGTTCCAGATCCCGCGCCCGTCCGGGTTGATCGGTGGCGGCGGATGGATGACCTGTATGTCGATCGGCAGGGCGGGTGGCGCCGCGATCCGGATCAGCCCGCGCGGCTCGCCTTGGCGGCGCAGCGAGTTCTCGGCGGGGAGCGTCGTGATCGGCCGTCGCGCGAAGAGCCCGGAGGCGCTCGCGCCGCCGGCTCCGAGCTCGTAGCGGCGGTAGGGCATGATGCGCCGCAATCCTGCGCGGTCCAGGCGGGTGAGCTCCTCGGGCGGCAGCTCCTCCAGCGCGAGGACGTCGACCCGCTGACGGCGCACCATGTCGACGACCGCCCGCGGGTCGGCCTGACCGACGAACAGGTTGGCGGCCATCACCCGCACCGTCACGCCGTCGCGGACCGTCGGCTGCGGACCCGCCAGCGCGCGCGGCAGCAGCGCGTGGATGAAGGCGCCGACGACCAGCAGCGCGACCGCGGCGACCACCCAGCGGCGCAGCACGAGCGCGAGCAGCAGCGGCAGCGGCGAGATCAGCCCGACGTACGGCGTGAAGGTCATCGCCGGGATGGCCGGCCCGGCCTCCAGGCCGAAGCTCCGGACGATCGCCCAGATCAACCACGGCGCGAGGACGACCGCCGCGACCAGCGTGCGCGGCCCCGGACGACCGAGGGCCCGCGATCGGCGCGGGCCCTCGAAGTGGTGCTGCGAACCGCTGTCGTCCCCTAACGACGCGGCAGGAACTCCGGGACGTCGAGGTCGGAGACCACGCCGCCGCGACGGGCCGAGATCGGCTCGCGCTGCGAGGTGACCGCAGGCGTCCGGCGCTCGATGCGCGGCTCGCCGGTGGCCTTGGGCTCCTCGATCCGCGGCTCCGGCCGGCGCTTGGGCGCGTTGCCGTAGCGCGTGGCCACGACCGTCACCCAGACCTGGTCCTCGAGCTTCTCGTCCACCATCGCGCCGAAGATGATGTTGGCGTCCGGATGGGCGGCGGCCGCGACGGCCTTGGCCGCCTCGTTGACCTCCCACAGCGACAGGTCCTTGCCGCCGGTGATCGAGAGCAGGATCGAACGGGCGCCCTCCATGCTCGTCTCCAGCAGCGGTGAGGACACGGCCTGCTCGGCCGCCTCCAGCGCACGCTTGTCCCCGACGCCCATGCCGATGCCCAGCAGCGCGGCGCCGGCCTCGGACATGATCGTCCGCACGTCGGCGAAGTCGAGGTTGATGATGCCCGGGAGCGTCACCAGATCCGACACGCCCTGGACGCCCTGGCGCAGCACGTCGTCGGCGACGCGGAAGGCGTCGACCATCGACGTGTGCTTGTCCAGCACGCTGAGCAGGCGGTTGTTGGGGACGACGATGAGGGTGTCGACCTCGGCGTGCAGCGCCTCGATGCCGACGTTGGCCTGCTGGGCGCGACGCGAGCCCTCGAAGCCGAACGGCTTGGTGACGATGCCGACGGTCAGCGCGCCGATCTCCCGCGCGATGCGCGCGACGATCGGGGCGGCGCCGGTGCCCGTGCCGCCGCCGGAGCCGGCGGCGATGAACACCATGTCGCTGCCCTTCATCAGGGACTTGATGCGGTCGTACTCCTCCATCGCGGCCTGGCGGCCGAGATCGGGGTTGGAGCCGGCGCCGAGCCCGCGCGTGACCTGCGGGCCGATGTGCAGCGTGATGTCGGCGGTCGACTGCTGCAGCGACTGCAGGTCGGTGTTGATGGCCAGGAACTCGACGCCCTGGACCTCGGCCTCGACCATGCGGTTGACCGCGTTGACGCCGGCACCACCGACGCCGACGACACGGATCACCGGCGAGCCGGCGACCTTGGCGCCCCAGGGCGACTCGTCGTAGCTCGCCGAGCTGCGGGCGTAAGGATCACCGGCCGGCGCGGGCGCCGGCGCGGCAGCGCGCGGTGGCGGAGCGGACTCGGCGACCGGCGGAGCGAGGATGTCGTCGGGCAGCTCGGAGCTGAACGCGTTGCGCAGACGCTCCTGGGCCGACGGGGCGCGCGGCGTATCCGCAGCCTCGGGCTCCGGGTCGGCGCCCAGCGACGGATGCGGGTAGCCCGTCTCGCGCGGATGCGGGGGCGCGGTTGCGGCGGGACCCTCGTCGCGCAGCGGGTCGGGCTCGCGACGGCGCGCGGCGGCGGCCGGCGTGACCGGCGGCACGGCGGCCTCGGCCTGCGGCGTGGCAGCAGGTGCAGGAGCCGGCGGGGCAACAGGCGCGGGCGCCGCGGCCTGCGGCTCCGGCGTCGCTTCCGGCGCGCTCGCCTGCGGCGTGCCGTCGGCGCCCTCGGGCGCGTCTTCGTCGGTGCGGCGGAAGAGCGCCGCCAACGGGCCCTCCCTCATGCTCGCGCGCTTACCGCTGGCCATTGGCGAGAACCTCCGTCGCGAGATCGCGATAGGACTGGGCAGCCATCCCGTCAGGATCGTACTTCAGGACCGACATGCCCCGGACGGGCGCCTCGGCGAAGCGGATCGTCTTCTTGATCCGCGATGCGAAGACTCGGTCGCCGAAGTTCTCCTCCAGAATCTGGATGGCCTCTTTGGCGTGGACGGTGCGCGTGTCCATCAAGGTGGGCAGGATGCCCTCGATCTGGATGTCCGGGTTGAGGTTCTCCCGGATCATCTGCATCGTGTTCTGGAGCTGGATGAGCCCGCGCATGGAGAGATACTCGCACTGCACGGGGACGATCACTTTGTCGGCCGCCGTCAAGGCGTTGATCGTGAGCAGCCCGAGGCTCGGCGGGGTGTCGATGCAGACGAAGTCGTAGTCGTCCTCGATCAGCTTGAGCGCCTTGGCCAACGAGCGCTCGCGGCCGATCTGCGCGGACATCGCGATCTCGGCGCCCGCGAGGTCGATCGACGAGCAGGCGACGTCGATCTCGCGCTTGCGGATCACGCTGCGGATCGGCACGTGGTGCACGAGCACGTCGTACATCGACGTCTCGACCGTGTCGGGGTCGATGCCTTGGGACATGGTCAGGTTGCCCTGAGGGTCCATGTCGATGCACAGGACGCGGTTGCCCTTCTCGGCGAACGCGACGGCAAGGTTCAGGGTCGTCGTCGTCTTGGCGACGCCGCCCTTCTGGTTGGCGAAGGCAATGACCTTCATGCTGCGATCTCCCAGTTCACGGAAGGCTCCGTCGTGGTCGGTTCGGGACCCATCGGGGCGGTATTCGCAGCGGGCCGGGCTATTCCTCCCGGTTGGTGTGGCTTACACGCGCACGTCGACCCGCGAGCCGGTCGTCGCGCGGGCGGGTGCCGGCGTGGCGGGCTGCTGCCGGGGCGTGCGGTCCTGCAGCGCCGAGTCCGATCCGGAGGTCGGCGGCTTGGCCGGCGCGACCGCCTTGGACTCGCCGTCGTCGGCGTGCTCGAGGGCCTCGAGGAACTCGCCGTCGACGAATGGGTTCGTGGGCTTGGCGAAGGTCCGGGTGATCAGAACTTCGGCCAGCGACGGTGCTCCTTGCGGGAAGCTGGGCGAAACGGACATGGTCAGAGCCACATCGACCAGCCGCCGGCCACCTTGAGCGCGTTCAACGGCTTATGGACGCCAGTAGGGTCCCTCGCGCGAGATGCGGGAGCTTCTGACCAAACCGCTGCTCGTCGTGACCGGGAAGGGCGGGGTCGGCAAGTCGACCGTCGCGGCCGCGCTGGGCATGGCGGCGGCCGCCCGTGGGCAACGGACGATCGTGGCCGAGGTGGCCGCGCGCGACGACATCTCGCGGGCGCTGCGCGATGACGTGCCCGACGGCGAGACGTTCGTCGAGCGCAACCTCGGCGCCGGGCTACACCACATCTCGATTGACCCCGAGTCGGCGCTGGAGGAGTACGTCAAAGATCAACTCCCGAAAGGCGTCGCCGGTCTCCTCTCCTCCAGCCGGATGTTCTCCTACCTCGTCGCGGCGACGCCGGGGCTGCGGGAGCTGCTGACCGTCGGCAAGGTCTGGGAGCTGGCGCAGCCCGACCGGCGCACGCCGGGCGCCCATCCGTACGACCTCGTGATCCTCGACGCGCCCGCCACCGGCCACGGCGTCGCCGTGCTGACCGCGCCCGGGACCTTCGCCAACGCGGCACGCATGGGACCGATCGCGCGCCAGGGCGCCATCATCCACGAGATGCTCGCCGATCCGGATCAGACGGCGATCGTCGCGGTGGCCACCGCGGAGGAGATGCCCGTCAACGAGACGCTGGCCTTGCGTGACGCGCTGCGCGACGAGCTGGGCCAGCGCTTCGCGGGCGTCGTGGTCAACGGCGTGCTGCCGACGCGCTTCCGGCGTGCGGACGTGGCCGCGCTGGAGACGGTGGGCGCGGATGGCTCGCGAGCGGTGCGCGCCGCGCGGACCGAGGCGGCACGGGCGCGAGCCCATCGCGCTCAGGTCGCGCGGCTGCGACGGGGCGTGGGCGATGTCGAGGTCCGCACGCTCCCGTTCGTCTTCGAGCACGACGGCCTCGGTGGCGACGCGCTGGCGCGCCTCGGCGAGGAGCTGGTCCGGTGAGCGACCTCGTCGAGCGTCTCGACGGCATGCGCGTCGTGGTCTGCGCCGGCTCCGGTGGCGTGGGCAAGACGACGACGTCAGCGGCCATCGCCATGGGGCTGGCGGCGCGCGGGGCACGGGTCTGCGTCGTGACGATCGACCCGGCACGGCGGCTGGCCGACGCGCTGGGCATCGAGCAGCTGGGCTCCGAGCCGCGACGCGTCGACGACGAGCGCTTCGCCGGCCATGGCATCACGATCGAGGGCGAGCTGTGGGCGATGATGCTCGACCCCAAGCGGACCTTCGACGAGCTGATCACCCGGCTGGCGCCGGACGACAAGACGCGCGACGAGATCCTCGCCAACCGGATCTACCGCGAGCTGTCAGGGGCGGTCGCCGGGTCGCAGGAGTTCACGGCCGTCGCCAAGTTGTATGACCTGGATCGCTCGGGCCAGTTCGACGTGATCGTGCTCGACACGCCCCCGTCGCGCAACGCGCTGGACTTCCTCGACGCGCCGGACCGCCTGACGGGCTTCCTGGAGGGCCGGGCGCTGCGGCTCTTCCTGGCGCCGTCGGGACTGGCGGCCAAGGTCGTCGGTCGTGGGACGAGCGTGGTGTTCAGCGTGCTGCGCCGCGTGACCGGCGTCGACCTGATGAACGACCTGAGCGTCTTCTTCACCGCGCTGAGCACGGTGCTCGACGGCTTCCGCGAGCGAGCTGCGGGCGTCAAGGCGCTGCTGGCCGACGGCGCGACGGCGTTCATGATCATCACCTCGCCCGAGCGCGATCCGGTCGAGGAGGCGATCTACTTCGGCGGCAAGCTGCGCGAGGCGGGGATGCCGTTCGGCGGCCTGGTCGTCAACCGCGTGCACCCGCTGGCCGAGGATGGCGACGAAGAGGTCGACGAGGCGGCGATCGCCGCCGAGCTGGGCGGCGACGCGGCGCTGGCGCGCAAGGTCGCACGGACGCTGCGGGAGTTCCGCGTGCTCGCCCACCGCGACGCACGCGCCGTGGCACGACTGCGGCGCGAGATCGGCGACGACGACCCGATCATCGTCCCGCACCTCGACGGCGATGTGCACGATGTCGACGGGCTCGTGCTGGTGCACCGGCACCTGTTCGCCGAGGGCGGTGAGCGCGGTGCGCTGCTGAGCGAGGCGGCGTTTTGAGCGATGGGCCGCCGCTCGCGGTCATCGCGTGGCCGTTCGAGCACGGCTCGCCCGACGTCGGGATGGGCGCCGGCGCGGCACTGCTGGCCGGCGACGCGCCGCTGCACGAGGCGCTGAGCGCGGCGGGCTGGGCGCCGACCGTCCAGCGCGTTCTGGCGGCCGACCCGGGCGTCGGCGAGGTCACGCGGACCTTCGACCTGCTGCGCGCGCAGGAGGCGGCGGTCCGGGCGGCACGTGTCCGCGGCGCGTTCCCGCTGGTGCTGGCCGGTGGTTGCATCAGCGCGACGGGCACCGTGGCGGGCTGCGGCGCGGAGGGCGCGGTCTGGCTCGATGCCCACGCCGACTTCGACACGCCCGACGACAACGTCAGCGGGTCGATGGACGTCATGGCGCTGTCGCTCCTGTGCGGCTCAGCGTGGCCCGCCCAGCACGCGACGATCCCCAACGCCGTCGCGATCCCCGAGGAGCGCGTCGCGCTGCTCGGCGTGCGCGACCTGGCGGACTACCAGCGCGACCGCCTCGCGGCCAGTGCCCTGCACACGGCGCCCGGCGCGTTCGACACCTGGACGGCGACGGCGGCGATCACCGCCCTGCCCCAGCGCCTGTATCTCCACGTCGACCTCGACGTGCTCGACACGTCCGTCGGCAACGCCAACCGCTACGCGTCGCCCGGCGGCCCGTCGCTGGAGACCGTCCTGGCCGCGATCGACGCCACCTTCGACCACGCGATCGTGGTTGCCGCGGCGCTCACGGCCTACGAGCCGCCCGCAGACCGCGACGGCAAGATCCTCACCGCCGCACGCACGATCGCGCGCCGGATCGCCGAGCGCGCCCTGGCACAGCGCTAGACGACCGTGCGCTGACGGTGATCCTCTTCGGCCAACATCTCGTCGGCGACCGCCCGCAGGTCGGAGTCGAGATGGCCGCAGAGGACGTCGCGCAGGAGCGCACGGAGCCAGCCGGTGAGCTCGTCGACGAGGCTAATCAGGGCGTGGTCCTCGGGTGCGACGCCAGCGACCACTGAGCGCTCCAGTGCAACGAGGTGCGCGATGCGCTCGGTCACCTGTGCGCGTGACTCGGGCACCGCGCAGAGCGCGGCGACGCGGCCGGCGAGGCGACCGGTCTGCGGGCCCTCGGGCTCCAGCAGCGCGCGCAGCGCGAGCAGGATGTCGGTCAGCGCCTCGGACGGCCGCGGGCGGTCGTTGGCCAGCTCGAAGCGGCCCAGCGCCCAGGCCAGCTCGCCGCTTCGCGGCGTCCGACGGCCGATCAGCGACAGGAACGCGCGCAGCTCGTCCTCCTGCTGGACGGGGATCACGCAGACACCGCGTGGCTCGGCGCCGGCGCCGATCGCAAAGGGCTGCCAGGCGCTGCCGCCAGTGCGGGTCCAGGCGGTGCGCGCGAGCACGATGCCCGCCGCGTCGTAGAGGCGCAGGGCGGTCAGCAGGCGACGGAGCCGGACCTGCGCGTGGCGCAGCGGCGCCTCGTCTCCCGGTGCGGCTTCCCAGGTCAGGCGGGCGAGCACGACCTGATGGCCGTCCTCACGCTCGCGACAGGCGTCGGCGGGCGCGCCCTCGCAGGCGTCGGCGCGCACGAGCGTCAGGCCGTCGCCGAGGACGATCTCGTCCGACATCAGCGCCAGGCCCATGATCGGCGCGACGACCTCGGTCAGCGCGCGACCGTCCATGACGAGCCCTTCGAGCTCCTCGTAGGCACGGGCCAGCCGCTCGGCCGACAGCGCGAAGTCGCTCGCCTCCTCGAAGGTGCGCGTCAGGAAGTGGCGGAGCGCGTGCTCGGCGCGAGCGCGCGGCTGAGCGGGGAACTGGGACTCGCCACGCGCGACGAGGTAGGCGTCCAGGCCGCCACACGCCGCCAGCGCGTGCACGGCGGGGGCAAAGGAGGCGAGGCGCCCGAGGATCGAGAGGCGCTCGTCGATGAAGCTCGCGGTCAGCGGCCGGTAGCAGTACAGCGGCGCCTCGCGGCGGCTGCCTCCGAGCTCGACGACCTCGAACGGGACCTCGGCGCCATCGGCCGTGTCGGAGGCGAGCTGGAAGGCGGCCTCCTCGGCGAAGGCGGCAAGCGCGGCATGCAGCTGGCGGTTGCGCATGCCGGTCGGGTTCGTGCCGGGCGCCGGCTGTCCTGCGTGGTGCAGGACGCCTTGCAGCGCGTCCGGGCGCCGTGCGCGGCTTGCAGCTTCGCGCGCCGAGGCCGTGCATAGCCGCGTTCAGCTCAGGAACGACAAGGGGCGACGCCGAAGACCGGGGCACCTGATGTCCCGCCGTACTGCTGTCGCGTTCGTCCTGGCCGCCCTCCTCGTGGTCCTCCCCGCCCGTGCCCAGGCGTCGACGACCGGCGGGACGTCCTACCCGACCGCCTCACCACGCGGCACCGTGGCTCAGGCGCCGACGGCGACCTCCACCGCCCCCGCGAGCACCACCGCCCCGGCCACGACGGTCACCCCCGCGGCGACCGTCGGCACCGACGGCCTCGCCGTCGCACCCGCCGGCGCGCCCGCGCAGGTGATCGCCCTCATCGCCGCCGGCAACGCCATCGCCGCCATGCCCTACAAGTACGGCGGCGGCCACACCTCCTTCGACGACCGCGCTTATGACTGCTCGGGCTCGGTCTCCTTCGCGCTGCACGGCGCCGGCCTGCTCGACACGACGCTCGACTCCACCGGCCTCGCCCGCTGGGGCGAAAGCGGTCCGGGAGCGTGGATCACGATCTACGCCAACAAGACCCACACCTACCTCACCGTCGCGGGCCTGCGCTTCGACACCAGCGGCCAGAAGAAGGCCGGCACCCGCTGGCAGGCCGCACCGCGCAGCAACCGCGGCTTCAAGGTCCGGCACCCGGCCGGGCTGTAAAGCGGAAGACCGGCACCCCTCTCCGGGCGTCGCGGGCACCCGGCCGGGCTGTAACGCGGAAGACCGGCACCCCTCTCCGGGCGTCGCGGGCACCCGGCCGGGCTGTAACGCGGACGACCGACACGCACCTCCGGGCGTCGCGGCATCCGCTCGGGCTGTAGGGGTCCCGCGGCTCAGACGCCGCCGGCGTTGCCGCCGGTGACCGATGACGCCTTGCGCACGGCCCGCACGTAGAGCGCGGCGGCCGAGGCCTTCGTGGCGCCGCTGCCGGTCCGTGGCGTGAGGCGGTAGAGGCCAGGACGCTTGAGGGCGACCGCCGCGGTGAACTGTGCGCGGCGCGGGCGGATCGTCGTCGTGGCGACCTTGCGCCACTTGCCGTCGCTGCCCTGCTTCTCGACGGTCACGACCACCGGCGCCAACGGCCGGACCGTGCCGGAGACCGCCAGCGCGCGACCCGCCTTGATGCGCGTCGTCCGCGCCTTGGCCGACAGCGCCGGCGTGCAGCCGACCTGAACCCCGTCGGTGGCCGCGGCGGTCGAGCCGGTCACCGCCGCCCTCGCACGCACGCGGCCTGCGGCGCGCCAGGGCACCGACGCGATCCACGTGCCGTCGTCGCCGGACTGGGTCCGCGCGACCGTCACCCACCCGCTCTTGCCCTGCTTCTGGACGAGCACGCGCTGGCCGGCGATCGGGCTGCCGTCGCCGTGCTTCAGCGCGCCGGTCAGCGCGAGCGCCTCGCCGTAGACGACCGACCGCGCGCCAGGCGGATCCATCGTCAGCCCGACCACGCCGACCGGCACGGCCGGCGCGATCGCCGCCGCGCGCGTCCGCAGCGCGGGCAACTGGGCATACAGCGCGGTGCCCGGGCATTCGGTCGCATCGCCGTCGCGGTGGCCGCAGATGCGCTCCAGCGTCACGGGCGTGCCCGACTTGTAGCGGTTGAGGCTGCCGCCGCCGGAGGTCAGGACGATCTGCCCGGTCACCGGCGCGCCGTGCAGCGGCAGCTTCCACGCGATCAGCCGGGCGAGCGCGTCGAGCGCGACGTCGCTCTGCCCCACGTCGGTGAAGGTGCCGATGTTCGCGATGCCGGTCGAGTGGCTGTTGTAGCCCTGCGCCTGGGCACCGATGACCGCCTGGTCGATCCCGCCGGCGCGGCCCTCGAAGATCTGGCCGTACCTGTCGACGACGAAGTTGTAGCCCAAGTCGTTCCAGCCGTTGGTGTCGCGGTGGTACTTGGCCATCGCGAGCACGATCCCCGCGGAGTCCTGCGGCCCGTAGTCGTTGGCCGACACCGTGTGATGGACGAAGGCGACCTGGACGTCGCCGTAGCTGGGCGCGGCACGCGGCTTGACCGCGTCGCCGCCCCATGCCGAGCGTGTGATGATCGTCGGTTGCGCACCCGCTTGGGCCGCGTGCGCCACGGCCGCCGTGGCGCGTGCGCCAGAGCGCTTGGCCGCCGCCGGCACGGCGACGAAGTGCAGCTGCAACGCACCGCGCGGCCGCCGCGTCGCACGCAGTTGCAGCTCGTCGGCACCGCCCGCCCAGACCGGGTCCGAGGCGTGCGCACCGGTCCCCGTGTCCGGCCGGTGGTGGTGCCCGGCGCCGAGCGGGACCCACGGGCTCCACGCCCCTCCACGCGGTCGCACCCGGACCTCCAGCCCGAGGGCCGCCCGGCCCTCGCCGCGCGCGCCGAGCAGGTCGAAGCGCGCCGGGGCGCGCAGCACCGCGGTGCGTCCGCGCGCGTCGAAGTCGCCGCGCGCGACGGCCAGCCCGAAGGACCGCGGGGCGGCAGCGCCACGCGCCCATGCCGTCGGAACGGCACGGGACGCCAAGGAGGACAGACCGGCGGCGGCACCCAGCGTGAGGGCACGCCGCCGCGTGAGCGACGGAGCGTCCAAGCGGCTCACAGTAGCCACGCCCCGCGCGCCCGCAAGGCCTGCAGGCTTCCGTGCTGCACGGTGCAGAGGACCATTGCAGCCCCAACCCGACGGTCTCGCCGATGTTGCGAATGAGACCGCAAGTTCCAGGACACAGAGGCGTTACAGCCGGTGACCTTTCCGACACAGGACGCTAGGGGTACGCGCCCAGTGGGAGCACAAGTGGGCGGCGGGCGAAATCCCGTCGCCCGCGCTCTCGCGCTAGGCCAGCGCGGCCGCGACGACGACGGGTGCGTCGTCGCTCGCACCGCACTCGCCACCGAGCCACCGCGCCCCGTAGGAGCGCATGTCCTCGATGATCGGCAGCAGCGCCTCGCCCTTCGGCGTCAGCGCGTACTCGACCCGCGGCGGCACCTCGCCGAAGGTCTGTCGGGCGACGATGCCCTCGTCCTCCAGCGCCCGCAGCCGCAGCGACAGCGTGCGCGGCGAGATGCCCGCCAGCGACCGCTCCAGCTCGCAGAAGCGCGAGTGCCCCTCCGCGAGATCGCGGATCAGCAACAGGGTCCACTTCCCGCAGATGATGTCCGCCGTCTGGCAGACAGGACACGTGGGATCTACGGGCATGCGGCCATAACTATACCGACTGAAGTGCCCCTGCCGGTGCGGCTAGCCGCCCAGCAGGTTGCCCAGCGGGTTGTTGTTGGAGCTCGACGGCGCGGCCTCGATCCGGCCCTCGGAGGGCTGCACGAGCACCCAGCCCTGACCCTGGAAGCCCATCTGAATCGACTCGCCCGAGCCGCGCCCCATGAGGTTCTTCATCTTGAAGTCGGTCTTCATCGAGGTCGTCACGCCTTCGGACCACGTGATCGCGGCCTGCGCGTCGGCAAAGGTCGGCGCGCTCGCGACGTTGAGCAGGACGGGCGGGCCGTCAGAGAGGATCGCGACCCAGCCGGTGCCCTTCAGCGACGTGTTGTAGAGCCCGCCGCCCATCATCGAGCTGGCGCCCTGGACGCGCTCGATGTCCCAGTCGATGTCAGCGTCGAACGCGAGCAGGTTCGGCCCGTTGACCGTGATCTTCTCGCCCTCGAGGTAGATGAGATGCACGTCCTGGGCGGTGTCGGCCAGGAAGACCTCGCCGCTGCCCGAGATCTTCATCAGGCTCTGGCCCTCGCCGGTGACGGCCTTCTTGAGCATCCGGCTCATCCCGCCCGAGCCGGCGTGCTCGAAGCTCGCGTCGCCCTGGTAGGCGACCATCGAGCCGAGCTTGGCCTGGATCGTGTTGCCGGCCAGCGACACCTTCAGCAGCTTGGAGTTCTGCAGGGTGAAGCCGTCGGTCGACTGCGTCTCGTTGTACTGCGCCAGTGTGGTCTGCATCGACCACCAGCGTTCCGGAACGCTGCCGCCCCGGCAAGGGTGGCTAGCCGTACGGCTTACCGCAGGACGGAGCCCTGCTGGGGCTCGCCGCGCTGGTCCTCGGCCTGCGTGAGGTCGTCCATCGTGGTGCCCTTGCGGCCGTCGGCGGCGACCAGCAGCTTGAAGTCGTGCGGCGAGGACGCGAACTGCATCGCCTCGTCCATCGTGATCCGCCCAGCCTTGAGGTGGTGGAAGAGCGCCTGGTCGAAGGTCTGCATGCCGTAGTAGCCGCCGTCGGCGATGACCTCGGGCAGACGGCCCGTCTGCTGCGGGTCCATGATCATGTCCTTGACGCGGCCGGTCATGCGCAGCACCTCGCACACGGCGACACGGCCCTTGCCGTCGGACGTCGGCACCAGGCGCTGGGAGACCGCGCCCTTCAGCGTGCCGGCGATCATCGCGCGCACCTGGTTGTGCATGTGCGGCGGGAAGAACTCGATCAGGCGGTTGATCGTCTCCGAGGCGTCCACGGTGTGGACGGTGGAGAAGACGAGGTGGCCGGTCTCCGCCGCGCTCAGCGCGGTCTGGACGGTCTCCTCGTCGCGCATCTCGCCGATCAGGATGACGTCGGGATCCTGGCGCAGGACGCGGCGCAGGGCGCTCTTGAAGTTCTGGGTGTCCATGCCGACCTCACGCTGGTTGATCACCGAGCGCTTGTCGACGTGGAGGAACTCGATCGGGTCCTCGACCGTCACGACGTGACGGGCCTTGGTCGAGTTGATGTGGTCGATCATCGACGCGAGCGTCGTCGACTTGCCCGAGCCGGTCGTGCCGGTCAGCAGCACAATGCCGCGCTCCTCCTCGGCGAGGTCGCGGATGACCGGCGGGAGGTCGAGCTCCTCGATCGTCTTGATCCCGTAGGGGATCGCACGCATGACGATCGAGACCGAGCCGCGCTGGCGGAAGGCGTTGACGCGGAAGCGCGCGAGGCCGGCGACGGCGTAGGCGAAGTCGACCTCGCCGTCGCTGTCGAACTCGTTGAGCTTGACGGTGTCGTCGCCGAGCATCAGCCGGACGGCGCCGTCGGTGTCCTCGGCAGCGAGCGGCTCCGCGCCGGGGATGGGCACGAGGTCGCCGTCGACGCGACACAGCGGCTGCGACGGCACCTTGAGGTGCAGGTCGGAGCCGTTCAGCTCGATGAGCCGAGCCAGGGCACGGTGAAGATCGAAGGACACAGCCGGGTGATCGGCCATCCCTCGATTGGGTGAAGGCGTGTTGAGCAACTCTGGACGGGTCTCCGAGAACGCGGAAGGCCCCGCCGGGGCGGGGCCTTCGATGCACCTACGTGTGTTCGGGCGCGGTGTGGCTGGAACTACGCCACGTCGCGGAGCTTCTGGGCCTCCGCGAGGGACTGCAGCTTCTTGAGCGACTGGTTCTCGATCTGGCGGATGCGCTCACGCGTGACGTTGAACGTGCGGCCGACCTCGTCCAGCGTGCGGGGGTGCTCGCCGCCGAGGCCGTAGCGGAGCTCCAGCACGCGGCGCTCGCGGTAGGAGAGGTTCTCCAGCGCCTCGCGCAGCGCCTCCTTGGTCAGGATCTCGGCGGCGCGCTCGTACGGGGACTCCGCGCGCTCGTCGGCGATGAACTGGCCGAACTCCGACTCCTCCTCGTCACCGACCGGCTTCTCCAGCGAGACCGGGGCCTGCGCGGAGCGCTTGATCGAGTCGACCTCCTCGGGATCGATGCCGGTGACCTCGGCGATCTCCTCGGCGGTGGGCTCGCGACCGAGCTCCGTGACGAGCTTGCGCTCGGCGCGGCCGATCTTGTTGAGCTTCTCGACGACGTGCACGGGGATGCGGATCGTCCGGGCCTTGTCGGCCAGGGCGCGGGCGATCGCCTGGCGGATCCACCAGGTCGCGTACGTCGAGAACTTGAAGCCCTTGCGGTAGTCGAACTTCTCCGCGGCGCGGACCAGGCCGAGCGTCCCCTCCTGGATCAGGTCCAGGAACGGCAGGCCTTGGTTGCGGTAGTTCTTGGCGATCGAGACGACCAGGCGCAGGTTGGACTCGACCATCTTCTGCTTGGCGTCGAGGTCGCCGCGCTCGATGCGCTTGGCGAGGTCGACCTCCTCCTGGGCGGTGAGCAGCCGGACCTTGCCGATGTCCTTCAGGAAGAGCTGAAGGCTGTCGGTCGTCATGTCCGGACGGAGGTCCAGCGCCTTGGTCGACTTGCGCCGCGTGCGCTTGTCGGGCGCGCGCTCGACCTCGTTGGCGGCCGTCGACGCGGGGTCGATCTCCTCGACGAGCTCGATCTCGCTCTTCTCGAAGAAGCCGTGCAGGTCCTCGACGTCCGACTCGTCCAGATCCAACTCGGAGACGGCCGTGGCGATCTCGGCGAACGTCAAGACGCCGGTGACCTGACCGCGCGCCAGAAGGCCCTTGATCTCCTCGAGTTCCTGCAGTTCAACTACTGACATCGACGTCCGTTCAAGTTCACCGGCGTGGCGTCGCCGGCAGGGGGGTTATCGGGGTACGGAGGACGGTTCAGGAATCAGCCGGGCGTCAGCAATAGCGACGCTACTGTCCGAACATAGCTCCAGGGTAGTCGCTGTTTTCGGTCACAGCAACGCTGTGTGATCGCCGTCACACAATCGCGGGACAGTGCAGACGCTTCGACGGAGTCCTGCAGCAACAACGGCTCAGGTCCTCGTTCGTTTCTGGGGTTGGGTGTCGAGATTGAGCATCGGCCGCGCGAGCCGCCTCCTGAACCCTCGCCGGCGACATCTCAAACGCCCAACGAGGGCGGAACTTGCCCCGTTGCGCATCGGTTCGGACGCCGGCATGGGAGCATTCGGGACATGAGCCCCGCGGATCGCGACGTCCTGACGAGCCTGCCCCGCGCCCGGCCGACGCGCCGCAGCGCCAAGCGCGCGAGCTCGGCTGCGGCCGAGCCGGCCGCCAACGGCGCGCAGCCGGCCAAGAAGGCCGCCGCGAAGACGCCCTCGGCGGCCAAGGCGCCCGCGAAGGCCGCGGCGAAGCGCAAGACGGCGGCCACGCCCAAGGCGGCGGCGAAGAAGCCCGCAAAGAGCACGGCGGCGGGCGCCAAGCCGAAGGCGAAGGCAGCCACGAAGCCGCGGGCCGCGGCAAAGCCCAAGGCCGCCACGGCCAGGCCCAAGGTGGCTGCTGCGACCGAGCAGGCCGCGCCGCAGACCGCCGCGCCCTCCTCCCCGCCCCCACCGCCCGCGGGCTGGGCGTCGCCCAGGTCCTCCGAGGGCCAGAGCGGCGGCGATCTCCTCGCCACCACGGTGCAGGCCGTCGGCGAGCTCGCCCAGATCGGCCTGACCTTCGGCGGCCAGGCGCTCAAGCAGGCGCTACAACGCCTGCCCAAGCCCTGACCGAGCGCCTTACTTCGTTCGCCGCACCAGCTTGCCGCTGCCGTCATAGACCCGCAGCTTCAGGCCGATCTGGCTCGTGATCGGCCCCGGCCGGAAGGCGCGGTAGGCCAGCACGATCCGGCGGGTGTCCAGGTTGAGCGGCAGGATCAGCGTCAGCCGGCCGTCGGGGCGCGTCTTGAGGCCCGTCTTGCCGAGCTTGCGCAGCTTGCCGCCGACCTCGTGGTAGACGTCCAGGCGCGCGCCGCCGACGGGCTTCTTGGCCTTCGTGCGCAGGATCCCGCGTACGACGACGCGGCGGCCGTAGCGGTTGGTGAAGGTGCGCTTGCGGTTGGGCACGAACCAGGCGTCGAGCTTGGCGTGCTTGCCGCTGGCCGGCGTCGTGCTCGCGCCGCCCACGCCCTTGCCGGGACCGCCCGTGGTGCCGTCGCCGCCGGCCACGTCGCCGTTGCGGTGCGGCAGGACGACCGGGCCGTAGACCGTGGTGCTGTTGCCGGCCGCATCCTCGACGGCGACCTCGACCGCATGCTCGGCGAGCGGCAGCTTGAGGACGTTGAAGTCGACCGCGCGCGTCGCGCTCGCGGGACAGGGAGCCGGGGTGCCGAACTCGTAGGCGTCGTCGTCTGAGGGGTCGATGTCCGAGCACGGGCCACCGACGGGGTCAGAGATCGCGACCTTGCCGTCGACGCGCACGACCGTGCGGTAGACGCCGCCGCCGACGTCGCTCGCCGCGTAGGAGAGCTTCAGCCGTCCGGTCTTCTCGCCGTTGTCGGCGATCGTCTTGGCCGTCACCGCCGGCGGCGCAGGGTCGCGCAGGACGACCTGCGGGTTGGTGATCGTCGCCTGCGGCACGCTGCCGTTGACCGCCGCGCAGACGTTCGGGTCGTCGGCCCCGCAGCCGAAGGAGAACAGGACGGCGGCGGCGTCGAGGCCGACCGCGTCCAGCTCGCCGGTGAGGTTGCCGGTGCAGGTGTCGGTCGGGCCGGGGGCGCAGGCCTCGATCGTCTTGCCGTCGGCGCTCAAGGTGTAGGAGAACGAGCGGACCGAGCCGACCGGCATCCCCTGCGTTGAGCGTCCGACGGTGACGCGCGCGATCCGCGTGCCGGCCGGGGCGGTGAAGCGGTGGAAGGCGAACGTGCCGCCGTCCCACGGCCCGGGGCCGACGAGCTGCGCGGTGAGCCCACCGCCCGTCGCGCACGCATCGGTTGCCGCGGAGCCCTGGTCGGCGTGGGCCTCCCAGCCCGCCGCACAGCCGCGCACGGTGTAGGTGTCGGCGCTCGTGGCGCCCGTCGCGCCGAGCGCGATGGCAGTCGCCAACGCGACTGCCGTCCCTGCCTGCTTGATCATGGTTCTCCGGAAAAGAGGGTTGTAACGCACCGGAAACGCCGCATCGCCGGCGTTCTGCAGCGCCTGTGTTTCGCGCTCGAAGCGCGAACTCCTGCGAACAGGAGTTCGCGAATTCCCCTGACGTTGTTATGCTCCCGCGCCGTCAGCCGAGTTCGCACGCCACCTCGGGCGTGTGGAGCGGGGGAACCACCTGTGGAGCGCGAGCGTTTTCGCGGTCCACCGGGGCGAATCGGGCCTCCTGGCCTGTAGCGCCGTCATCCGGCGCGAGCCCGTCAGCTCACCCCGTAGGCCGTTGGATGAGGACCTACAGACGTTGTCGAAGACGAACCTTCTGAAGCTGGGCGCCGCCCTGTGTGGCCTCGTGTTCGCTGCTCCCGCCATGGCGGTCGCGGCCGATGCCCCGACCGTGGATCCGTCCGCGCCGGTCGCGGCGTCCCCTGGCGGGATGACCTACGACGATCCGTCGGCGCCGACGGTCTTCGCCGACGGCTCCACGCTCACGGCCCCACTCGGGCAGCTGGTCGGCGCGACGGTCACGCTGCACGGCGTCCTGGCGGGCTCGCGCCCCGGTGACGCGGTGGCCGTCCAGCGGCTCGACCCGCTCGCCGGCTGGGTGACCGCCACGACGGCGACGGTCGCCGTCGACGGCAGCTACGACGCGGTCTGGCAGGTCGACAAGGCCGGCAAGACGACGGTCCGCGCGATCCTCGCCACGCAGGCGATGACGGCCACGCGCACGGTAAGCGCGACGGGCCCGGTCCAGGGTCAGGGCCGCGCGATCACGCTCTATCGTCGCGCGAAGGTCACCTGGTACGGCCCGGGCTTCTACGGGCGCCGCACCGCCTGCGGCAAGCGGATGAGCCGCGGGCTGCTGGGCGTGGCCCACAAGACTCTGCCCTGCGGGACGCTGGTCGACCTCTACAACAACGGCCGCACGGTGACCGTGCCGGTGATCGACCGCGGGCCGTTCCGGCCCGGGACGAGCTACGACCTGACCGCCGCGACGGCGCGCGCCATCGGGGTGCGGACCACGACGACGATCGGGGCGGTGCGGTCGGTGCCGGCGCCCGTTGTCGTGGCGGCTGCAGCGCGCTGATGCCAAGCGTCACAGACGCGCTCGGCCGTAGAACGAGCTACGCCAACGCCACACCCGCCGCACGCGCGGCGAACATGCCCTCGTCGGCCCGGCCGGCCAGCCCCTCCAGGGACTCTCCGTCGTCCGGGCAGACCGCCACGCCGATCGAGACCGACAGCGGCGCGTCGCCCAACTGCGCGCGGGCGATCGCCGCGGCGACGCGGGCGCCGAGATCGCGGGCGGCGGCCGGGTCACGGTCCGGGCTCGTCAGCCACCAGCGGCCGAGGCGCTCGCGCACGACGAGGTCGGCCGGTGCCAGCTCGGCGGTCAGGCCGCGCTCGGCGGTCTCCAGCGCGATGGCGACCTCGCGGCCCGTCTGCGAGGCGAGCAGGCGATCGAGGTCGTCGACCTCGACGACGAAGACGGCGAACGGCCGCCCGTCGACCACGCGGCGCTCGAGGCGACGGGAGATCGCGGCCAGCCACGGTGGGCCGGCGTCGGCGACGTCCTCCCAGCTCGTGTCGACGCGACGCAGGCGAGTGACGGTCGGGGCGTCGGCGGCGGGCGCGTACATCGCGTCGTGCGCCGGGGTGCCGGCGACGCCGGTCGGCGGCGCGGCGGCCAGCTCCTCGGCCAGCGAGGTCAGCGGATCGAAGTCGGCGGGCCGAGCGGGAAGGTCGACGACCTGCACCCCGGCGGGCGGCGGCGCGAGCGGCTCGTCGGGATCGGCGGCGGCCTGGGGCTCTTCGGCGCGCACGGCCGCGGCGGCGCGCTCGGCGGCCTCACGGAGCGGGTCGACGGCGGGCGCGTCCTCTCGCGCCGGCGGGGTCGGCGCGAAGGCGCGGATGCCCTCATGGCGGGGCGCCCCGGCCTCGGCGCGCGGCGGCTCGGCCGCCGGCGGCACCGACGACAGCGCCTCCGCCAGCGGGCCGCTGCGGCCCGGCGTGTCGCTCAGCGGCGTGCTGAGCGACGCCTCGGTGACGCGAGCGCAGACGTAGGCCAACCGGTCGGCGAGATCGGCGACCAGCTCGGGGACGGGATCGCGCAGCTCGGCGCGCAGCGCGCGCCAGGTGGCCGCCCGCAGCGCCTCGACGCCCGCGGCCAGTCCGGCGGCGGTGCGCGCACCGGTCAGACGGGCGGCCGCGGCGCCCAGCGGCGCACGGCCGTCAGCGCCACCGACGAGGCGCTCCAGCTCGGCGTCAGAGCCCAGCGCGACCAGGATGCCGGAGCACAAGGCGGGTCCACCGCGGGCCAGCTCGGCGGCGGGCACGGCGCCGGCCTGCGCGAGCGGAGCATCGGCCACGAGCGCCAGCAGCCACGCTTTCGCGACAGCGGTCGCGTCAACGCCAGGGGCGTCTGCGACCGGCCGCGGACGGCGACCGTGGTGTCCTGCTCCATCCATGGAGCGGGCATCTTTGCACCCCCACCCGACGTTTCGGTTGCGTCTCGGAGAAGACTGAACCGTTGGCGGGGCACAATGGCGCGGTGCCTCCCCTCCCGTCGATCGACGAGGCCCGCGAGATCCTGCTCGCCGCCGTCCGTCCCCTCGCCCCGACCAACGTCAACGTGCCCGACGCGCTCGGCCTCGTGCTCGCCGAGGACGTCGTCGCCGCCCACGACGTGCCCGCCTTCGCCAACAGCGCGATGGACGGCTTCGCGGTCCGCGCCGGGCAGGCCAACCAGCGGTTGCGGATCGCCGGCGAGTCCCGCGCGGGCGCGCCCTACGCCGGCACCGTCGTCGACGGCGAGGCGATCCGCATCTCGACCGGCGCCGCGCTGCCGGCCGGCGCCGACGGCGTCCTGCCGATCGAGCTCGTCGACGTCGACGGCGACGCGGTCGTCCTCGGCGAGGCCGTCGCGCCCGGGCGCAACGTGCGCGATCCCGGCGATGACCTGCGCGCCGGGATGACCGTGCTGCGTGCCGGGACCCGGATCGGCCCGGCGAGCTCGGCGCCGCGATCGGCGCCGGGCGCATGGCCGTGCTCGCCGCCCCACGGCCGCGCCTGGCGGTCGTGACGACGGGCGACGAGCTGGTCGAGCCGGGTGCGCAACTGCAGCCCGGGCAGATCCACGACTCCAACGGCCCGACGCTCGCCGCGCTGGCCGCGCGCGCCGGCGCCGAGGTCATCGGCCGCGGCCACGCGATCGACGACCCCGAGGCGACCCGCGCCGTACTCGGCGAGGCGCTGGAGGCCGCCGATGTCCTGGTCCTCTCCGGCGGCGTGTCCGTCGGCCCACATGACCACGTCAAGCCGGCGCTGGCCGACCTCGGCGTCCGGGAGCTGCTGTGGCGCATCGCCCTGCGGCCGGGCAAGCCGACGTGGCTGGGCGAGCGCGACGGCAAGCTCGTCTTCGGCCTGCCGGGCAACCCGGTCTCGGCCTACGTCACGTTCCTGCTGTTCGCCCGCCCGGCGCTCAACGCGCTGCAGGGCGCCGACGCGACCGTGCCGCGAACGCGCGCGACGCTGGCGGTCGACGTGCCGCGCCATCCGGATCGCGACGAGTGCGTACGCGTGCGCCGGCGCCCGACGGCTCGGTCGAGCCGACCGGGCCGCAGGGATCGCATGTGCTGTCGTCGCTGCTGGGCGCCGATGCGCTGGCGATCGTGCCGCGCGGCGAAGGGGCGCTGGCCGCCGGCACCGAGGTCGTCCTGGAACCTGTCTAGGCGCCGTCGGCGGCCTCGAGGTAGGCGATCATCCGATTCGTCAGCGCCGTGAGCGCGGGCGCCGGCTCCTCCAGTGCCAGCGGCCGGTCGGTGAGCAGCTCCTGCAGTCGCTCGCCGAACGGCGCATCCACGCGCCCCACGAGCCGGGCGGCGACCTGCGCGGCGCGACGGGTCACCTGCGGGTCGATCGTCCAGATCGCCTCGAAGCGGCGGTCGGGATCGTCGGGACCGCCCGGCTCGATGACGCCGGGCTGCTCCCAGGCCAGCAGGCAGGCCGCGTAGCCGGGCGCGTCGATGATGACGGCCCACTCGTTGCCCAGGGCGTCATCGCAGCCGATCGGGATCTCGGCCGGCGCGCCGTCGGGATGACGCACACCAGTGCGAAAGTCGGCGAACACGGCGGCCGCGTCGGCGTGCAGCGCGAGGCGCCGGTAGCGGCGCTCGACACGCCGGTAGAAGCGCTCCTGCTGAAACGCCCCGAAGACGATCGGGGCCGCGGCCAGTGCAAGCGCCTCGTGCTCGATCGCCTTCGACAGCGCGGCGAGCGTCGCCTTCTTGAGGATCAGCGGCCGGGCCGTCGCATCCTGCCCGGCGACGGCCGCGTAGATCGACGGGTGGTCCGACGAGCCGCCGGTGTCCTGGGCACGGGAGATGGCGGCCGGGACCGACAGCCCGCGATGGCGCAGGGCAAGCACCTTGCGCAGGGCGTCGACGTCGTCCTCGGTGTAGCGGCGGTAGCCCGAGGACGTGCGCTCGGGAGCCGGGAAGCCGTAGCGCTGCTCCCACATGCGGATGGTCCCGGCGGCGATGCCGGTGCGTTCCGCGACGTCCTTGATGGCGAGTTCGGTGCTCATGTCCCTGCGCGGTCGTTGATCGACATCCGCAATGGAGGTTCAACAGGTTGTTGAGTGTTCCCTGCACTCCGGAGAGATACGAGCGCCGGAGGTGTCGGGTTCATCGCCCCGGTGACCGGCGGCCGTACCCGTCGCGTGCCCGCTCCCCCACCGCCCGCTCAGCGCAAGACGATCGTCCTTACGGGCGCCACCGGCTACGTCGGCGGCCAGCTGCTCCCGCGACTGCTGGAGGCCGGCCACGAGGTGCGCTGCGTCGTCCGTGACCCCGATCGCGCCGACCTGCCCGACGGCGCGCGGGTGATCGAGGGCGACGTGCTCGACGGCGAGGGGCTCGACGAGGCGGCGGCCGGCGCCGACGTCGCCTATTACCTCGTGCACTCGATGGGCGGCTCCGGCGCCGACGAGGACTTCGCCGCGCGCGACCGGCGCGCGGCGCAGACCTTCGGCGACGCGATGGCCCGCGCCGGCGTGGCGCGCACCATCTATCTCGGCGGTCTGGAGGGCGCGGGCGACGACGGCTCCGAGCATCTGCGCAGCCGCCTCGAGGTCGCCGAGGTCCTGGCCGGCGCCCTCCCCAGCTCGTCCATGTCCGCGCCGCCATGATCGTCGGGGCCGACAGCGCGTCGTTTCAGATGCTGCGCGGATTGATCGAGCATCTCCCGGTGATGATCACCCCGAAGTGGCTCCAGACGCGCAGCCAGCCGGTGGCCATCGCCGACGTGGTCGACACGCTCGCCGCGCTGGCGGTGCGGGACGAGGCGCCGGCCGAGGTCCAGCTCGGTGGCGCCGACGTCCTCACCTACCGCGAGATGCTGCGGCGCTTCGCCGCCGTGCAGGGCCGCCGGCAGCCGCTGCTGCTGCCGGTTCCGCTCTTCACCCCGCGGCTGTCGTCCTACTGGGTCGCGCTGGTGACGCCGGTGCGGCTGAGCCTCGTCAAGCCGCTGGTCGAGGGGCTGAGCACCGAGACGGTCGTGCGCGAGCCGCCACCACCCGGCCTCAACGACGCGCCGCTGGGCTTCGACGACGCCGTGCGCGCGGCGCTCGACGGGTAACTTGGGACCGACGATGTTCGCCCCACTCGTCGTCCTCGCCGTCGTCCTGGCGGCCGCCGCGTTCGCCCTCGTGCGCCAGCTGCTCGACGGCCCGCACCGGATCCAGGGCGTCACGGTGCGCACGCCGACCGACGACACCAAGATCGACGCCGACGGCGCGGTCCGCTCGATCCAGGGCGCCGACATCGTCCTCACCGACGAGCTCTTCGGCGAGCTGTGGACGACCGAGACGCTGGAGCGCCTCGCGCGCACCTACTGGTCGTTTCTCAGCCACGCGACGCTCGGCGTCATCCGCGTGTACTACACCGACGAGGAGCGCTACGTCTGCCTGCTCTTCAAGCCCTTCAAGCTGCTGACGTTCAAGGCACCCGAGTACGAGAGGGAGGCCGACCGCGGCATCGTCCGCTGGCGGATCGACAAGGGCGTGCTCGTCGCCGCCACGGGCCGCGGGCGCGACGGCTACCTGGAGATCGACGTGCGGCGGCTGGACTGCGACGTCGCGGGCCAGGAGCGCATCCATGTCGAGGTCGAGGTCGCCAACTTCTACCCGGCGATCGCCTCACGCCTCGGACGATTCCTGTACGCCAACACGCAGTCGCGGATCCACGTGATCGTCACGCACGGCTTCCTGCGCCGGCTGGCACGGCGTGACCTGGAGAAGTCGGTGACGGGCAGGTACCGCGTCCCCGCCGCGCGCGACACGCCGGCTCCCTCGCGGGAGCGGGCCTCGTAGGGTCGATGACTGCGCGAACGAGCCTCCGGGCGAGTTCGCGCCGCGAACCGAGCCCTCTGGGCGAGGCTTCGCCGATCAGCCGTAGCGGCCGGACACGAGCGTGCGCAGCTTCGTGCGGTCATGCCGCGCGTGGATGCGGCGGACCGTGCCGGAGCGCGAGCGCATGACCAGGGACTCGGTCGTCGCGCTGCGCGCGCCCTGGTAGCGGACGCCCTGGAGCATGTCGCCGTCGGTGACGCCGGTCGCGGCGAAGAAGCAGTCGTCGCCCTTGACGAGATCGTCCTGGGTGAGCTGCTTGTCGAGGTCATAGCCCTCGTCGATCGCCGCCTGGCGCTCGGTCTCGTCGCGCGGCCAGAGCTTGCCGACCAGACCGCCGCCCAGCGACTTGATCGCCGCGGCGGAGATGACGCCCTCGGGCGTGCCGCCGATGCCCCACAGCAGGTCGACCGGTGAGCGCTCGGAGACCGCGAGCATCGCGGCGCTGACGTCGCCGTGCTGGATCAGGCGCACGCGGGCACCGAGCTCGCGGACGGCGTTGAGCGTCTCGGTGTGGCGGTCGCGCTCCAGCGACACGATCATGATGTCGCCGATCTCGACGCCACGGCGCTCGGCGACCAACTCGATGGTCTTGGTCAGCGGACGGTCGAGGTCGAGCAGGTCGGCGATGTCGTCGGCGCCGGCGAGCTTCTCCATGTAGACGATCGGGCCCGGGTTGAACATCGTCCCGCGCTCCGACAGCGCGATCACCGCGAGCGCGCTCGGCATGCCCTTGGCGGCCAGCGTCGTGCCCTCCAGCGGGTCGACGGCGATGTCGACCTGCGGCGGCGAGCCATCACCGATCTGCTCGCCGTTGTAGAGCATCGGCGCCTCGTCCTTCTCGCCCTCGCCGATGACGACGATGCCGTCCATGCTCACGGTGCCGAGCACCAGGCGCATCGCGTCGACGGCGGCCTGGTCGGCGGCGATCTTGTCGCCCAGCCCGACCATCCGCGCGGCAGCCAGCGCGGCGGCCTCGGTCGTGCGCACGAGCTCCAGCGCGAGGTTGCGGTCCGGTCCGGTCGTCTGGGCCATGGCCGGGAGCCTATGCGGCCGGCCCGCGCGGCGTCTGTTCAGGCAATGCTCTCGGCGATCGAGACCAGCGCGCTCACCGTCCATGGACCCTGCGCGGTGAGACGGAGGTGCAGGCCGTCGCGCTGCCAGGAGAGCTCGTGGACCGGCCGCAGCGACGGCTGAGCGGCGGTCAGCGGCGCCTCGCGGTGCAGGACGCCGTCGGCGACCGTGGCGGGTGCCGTCGCGTCGGTCAGCTCGTGGGCGGGCGGCGGGTCGGCACCGGCGTAGAGGACGACGCGGCCGGGCTGATCGGCGCGTGAGTCGTCGAGGTTCCATGCGATCTCGACCGCGTGCGGGCCGACCGCGCAGACATCGACCCAGCGCGCCAGCGGCAGGACCATCTGCGGGAGCGGCATCGGGCGCCCCAGGTGCGCGTCGGCGTCGGCGATGCCCTCCAGGTGCTCCATCGCCCGTGAAGGGTGACGGGCCTACCGGCGGCTGTCCACGGCGGCACGCAGGCGCCCGAGCCCTTCGGCGATCTCGGGCACGGTGTGGGTGGTGAACGAGAGGCGCAGCGTGGCGCGGTCCGGCGGGCCGGGGAAGAACGGCCGGCCGGGGACGAAGGCGACCTCGCGGGCCAGCGCGTCCTGCAGCAGCGCATCGGCGTCCCAGCCGTCGGGCAGCGTCACCCAGACGAACATGCCGCCGTCGGGCCGCGTCCAGCGCGAGCCGTCGGGCAGCGTCTCCGGCAGGCCGTCGACGAGCGCGTCGCGGCGCGGTCCGTAGGCGGCACGCAGCCCCGCGACGTGCGCGTCGAGGTCGCATTCCTGCAGCCAGTGCGCGGCCGCGGCCTGGTCGATCGTGGACGTGTGCAGGTCGGCCGCCTGCTTGGCGACCACCAGCGCGCGGCGCAAAGCCGCCGGCGTGCGCAGCCAGCCGATCCGCAGGCCCGGGACCAGCACCTTCGACAACGTCGACAGCGCGATCGTCCGGTCCTGCGCGCCGTCCAGCGACGCGACGGGCGCGATCGGCTCGCCGCGGTAGCGCAGCTCGCCGTACGGGTCGTCCTCGACGATCCACAGCCCCAGGCGCGCGGCGGCTTGGGCCAGCGCGGCCCGGCGCTCGAGCGGCAGCGTCCGCCCGGTCGGGTTGTGGAAGGTCGGGACCGTGTAGAGCAGCTTCGGCCGCTCGCGCCGTACGAGCGCGGCCACCGCCTCGGGGTCCAGCCCGTCGTCGTCGCACGGCACCGCGACGACGCGCGCGCCCGCCATCTGGAAGCACTGCAGCGCCGCGAGGTAGGACGGCTCCTCGACGAGGACCACGTCGCCCGGCTCCAACAGGACGGCGGCGATCAGCGTCAATGCCTGCTGGGAGCCGCTGGTGACGAGGATCTCGTCGGCCTCGGTGGCCAGGCCGCGCGCGGTCATGCGCCGGGCGATCGCCGCCCGCAGTGCCGGGTCGCCCTCGGTCGTCGAGTACTGCAGCGTGCGGCCGTAGGCCTCGTCCTGGAGCGCAGCCGCGAACGCCGCGCGCAGCCCGGGCGCGTCGAAGAGCTCGGGCGCGGGCAGGCCGCCGGCGAAGGAGATGACGCCAGGCTGCTGGGTCAGCGCAAGGATCTCGCGGACCGGTGAGCTGGCGACGTCGCGCAGCCGCGCGGCCAGGGGCGGCGGGGCGGTCGAGATCTGGGGTGAGCCACTCACCGGACCGGCCTCGCCACGAGGATCCCGTCGACCCGCAGATGGTCCTCCAGCACCAGCAGCTCGCGCAGCTCGGCGTCGGCGCGCGCGGCGAGCGGGACCGGTGCGGCGTCCATGCCCTCGGAGCGCAGCCCCTCGGCGAGGTCGGCCAGCGCGCTCGTGCGCAGGCACCCGTCGCGGCGGCCGAGCAGGACGAGGTGGACCGGCGCCTCGTGCAGCTCGCGGGCGAACGCATCGGCCACGCGCAGCTCGTGGGCCTGGCGCGCGGGCGCGTCGGCGGCGATGATCCGCGCGCCGCCGCTCTCGGCCAGGTACGCGCGCCAGTGCGGCAGGTGCGCGTCGCGGATCGCGGTGCGCATCGCGCGGTCGGTGACGGTCAGCAGGCGCCACGACGCGAGGCGCGCTCGTTCGAGCGCCGCTTGGAGGGCGGCGGGTTGGACGGGATCGGGACGGAACGGCCGGAACGTGGTCGGCGCGGTCCGCAGCTCGTCGGCGAGCGATTCCATGTGCGAGGTACCTCCGGGATGCGAGTGCGGGTAGGGACGACCAGTCGCCGGACCCGCTGTCACGGGCCGCTAAGGGGCGCTGGCGATCGCTACTCGACGGAACTGCATCCGCGACGAACGGTACCGGACGCCGCCGACGTCCGGCAAGTCCTACAACCCGTACGCCTCCAGCAGCTTCAGCCAGACCTCGCTGCGCGTCGGGAACGCGGGCACCGCGTGCCAGAGCTCGTCGAGCGGGACGGCGGCCACGACGGCGATCGTCGCCGCGTGCAGCCACTCGGCGACGTCGACGCCGACGAACGTCGCGCCGACGATCACGCCGCGGTCCTCGTCGACGACGATCCGCGAGGTCCCACCCGTGCCCTTGCCGTGAAACGAGGCGCCGGCGGTGGCGTCGGTCGGGACGTCGACCGCGCGCACGCGCAGGCCGGCGGCGATCGCGCTGTCGAGCGTGTGCCCGACGGCCGCGACCTGCGGCTCGGTGAACGTCACCCGCGGTGGCGGGGCGGCGGCGCGGACGCGCGCGTCGATCCCGCAGATCTGGTCGGCCGCCGCACGCGCCTGGTACTTGCCCTCGTGCGTCAGCAGGGACTTGCCGTTGGCGTCGCCGACGACGTAGAGCCAGTCGTGACCCGCCACCCGCAGGTCGTCGCCAACCTCGATCGGCTTGGCCGACCCGTCCAGCCCGACGGCCTCCAGGCCGAGGTCCTCGGTCAGGTGCCGGCGCCCCGACGCCACCAGGATCTCGTCGGCCTCCAGCGTCCCGTGCGTCGTGGTCATCACCGTCACGCGCCCGTCCTCGCCGCGCACGACCGATTCTGCCTGCACATCGGTCAGGACCGTAACGCCATCGGCCTTCAGCCCCGCGGCCACCTGCGCGGCGGCAAACGGCTCGTCGCGCTCCAGGATGTGGGACTCGCGCTCCAGCAGCGTCACGTCGGCGCCCAGCGTCGCGAACGCCTGCGCCAGCTCCGCGCCCACCGGACCACCGCCGATGACGATCAGCGACCCCGGCACGTCGCGCACCTGCGATGCCTCGCGGTTGGTCCACGGCTCCGCGTCGACCAGCCCGTCGATCGGCGGGATCAGCGGCGCGGTCCCGACCGCGACGACGACGGCACGGCGCGCACGCAGGATCGTCTCCCCCACGTGCACGACGAGCTTGCCCGCGAGGTGCCCGCGGCCGCGCACGAGCAGGATGCCGCGCTCGTCCAGCCACGGCAGTTGCCCGCTGTCGTCCCACCCGTGGACGACCTCGGTGCGCCGCTCCAGCGCCGCCGCGACGTCGAGCGAGCCCGTCACCGCCTCGGCCGCGCCCGGCACCCGCCGTACCTCGGCCAGCGCCTGAGCCGGACGCAGCAGCGCCTTGGACGGCATGCACGCCCAGTAGGAGCACTCGCCGCCGACCAGCCGGTCCTCGACGATCGCGACCTTCAGGTCGCGATCACCCAGCCGCCCGGCGATGACCTCGCCCGCCGGCCCGGCGCCCAGGACCACCACGTCGACCTCATGGACGTCGCTCATCAACCACCGGCCTTCCATGTGCGAAACGCATCGAGCAGCTCGCGCTCGACCTCGGGCTCCAACGCCTCCGGGTCGATGTGTCCAACAACACGCAGCGTCACGCGCATCTGCTCCAAGTAGGCACTGCAGTGCTCGCACGCGCCGATGTGGGCCTCGAAGCGGGCGCGATCGCCCGCGTCCAGCCCATCGTCGAGATAGGCGGTGACGAGCTCCACCAGCTCGCGGCAGACGAGACCACCGGGCGGGGAAGCCGCCGGTCGCCTGCGCCAGGGAAGCCATCGTCGAGAGCTCATGATGCGTTCCAGTCCTCCAGCGCCTTGCGCACTTTGGTGCGCGCTCGATGCAGGAGAACTCGCTGGTTGGTCTCCGTGAGGTCCAAGACGTTGCGCACCTCGTCCGACGACAGCCCTTCGAGGTCGCGCAGCGTGATCACGATCTTCTGGCGCTCGGGCAGCTCGTCGATCGCCTCGCGGGCGACCCGCAGCGCCTCGGCCGAGTCCAGCGCGGTCTCCGGATCGTCGCGCCAGTCGGCCGGCGCCGAGGTCCAGGCGCCCTCGGAGGTGAAGCGTGAGGGGTCGACGGTCGGCCCCTCGTCGCCGTCCTCGTCGGTGGCGCCGCCCACCGAGGCGAACGGGATCGAGCGGTGCTCGCGCACCCCGCGCGTCTTGGCCCGGTTGACCAGGATCCGAAAGAGCCACGTCTTGAACGACGAGCGCCCCTCGAAGCGCTCCAGGCCCCGGACGACCGCGACCCAGGTCTCCTGGACGACATCCTCGGCCAGCGCGTCGGTCGGCACGTACATCCGCGCGAGACGCAGCAGCATCGGCGAGTAGTGGCGCACCAACCGCGCGAACGCCTCCTCGTCGCCGGCACGCGCACGCTCGACCAGCTCCAGGTCGTCGACGGGCGAGCGAGGCGGCATCGGTCGCCGACAATAGCCCGTCCACGCGGCCTGCTCGCCCGGCGTGAGAAGGTGCTGAGCGGATGGCGCAGCGATTCATCGGGGTGGACGTCGGCGGGACCAAGGTGGCCGTCGCGGTGCTGGAGGGCAACACGCTCTCCGAGCCGACCCTGCGCCCGACCGTGCTCGACAGCTCTGAGGGGCTGATCGACCAGCTCGCCGAGGCGATCGAGGCGGCCGGCCCCGCCGACGCCGTCGGGATCGGCGTGCCGTCGGTCATCGACTTCGCGACCGGCACCGCGCGCCACTCGGTCAACGTGCCGCTGCAGGACGTGCCGCTGCGTCGCCTCCTCACCGAGCGCCTCAAGCTCCCGGTCTTCGTCGACAACGACGCGACGGTCGCCGCGCTGGCCGAGGCCCATGACGACGACCTCAACCAGATCGCCCAGAGCCTGATCCTGTTCACGATCGGCACCGGCGTCGGCGGCGGCATCGTCCTCGGCGGGCGGATCTACCGCGGCGCGACCGGCGGCGCGGCCGAGCTCGGCCACCAGCTGGTCGGCGCCGACCTCTCGGCCGGCGCACCGCCGCACAGCGACGAGGCGCCGCAGCCCGGCTCGCTCGAGCGCCTCGCCGCCGGCCGTGCGCTCGACGCGCTGGGCCGCGAGCGCGGGTTCGACGACGGACCGGCCGTGGTGACCGCGGCACGCGCCGGGGATGCCTCCGCCCTGGAGGCGATCCACATCCTCGGTGAGCGACTCGGCGTCGGCATCGCCAACGCCATCAACGTCTTCGACCCAGAGCAGGTCGTGATCGGTGGCGGCGTCAGCGCGGCAGGCGAGCTGCTGCTGGAGCCCGCCCGCGCGGTCGCCCGGCGGTTCGTGCTGCCCGGCGTAGGAACCCGCACCGAGATCCGCCTCGCCCGCTACGGACCACGGGCCGGCGTCCGTGGCGCAGCCCTTCTGGCAGGCCAGGAAGTGCTCAACTCGTGAAATGCCGGGTTGCCTGCCGGGATCGGTCGTAGGATCGAGTGCACAAACTCAGGAGGGCAACATCATGAGCAGCGCCGCATCCGTCAACGAGCGCCTCGCGCGCCTGACCGCGTTGGGCACCAGCATCTGGCTCGACCAGATCCAGCGATCACTGACCCAGGGCGGCGAGCTGCGCCGCCTCGTCGACGAGAGCTCCCTGCGCGGGATGACATCCAACCCCGCCATCTTCGAGAAGGCGATCCTCGGCGGCGACGAGTACGACGACCAGATCGCCGAGCTCTTCAACGGCGGCGCGAGCAGCCGGGAGATCTACCAGGCGATCGCGATCCAGGACGTCCAGGAGGCCGCCGACGTCCTGCGCTCGGTCTACGACGAGACCGACGGCTATGACGGCTACGTCTCGCTGGAGGTCGACCCCGACCTGGCCTTCGACACCGACAAGACGATCGCCCAGGCCAAGGAGTACTGGGGCCGGGTCGACCGTCCCAACCTGATGATCAAGATCCCGGGCACCGACGAGGGTCTGCCGGCGATCGAGCAGGCGCTCTACGAGGGCATCAACATCAACGTGACGCTGCTCTTCAAGGTGTCGCAGTACGAGAAGGTCATCGACGCGTTCCTGCGCGGCCTGGAGCGGCGGCTGGACGAGGGCAAGCCGGTGACCGGCATCCACTCCGTCGCCTCGTTCTTCGTCTCGCGCGTCGACACCGAGGTCGACAAGCGCCTCGAGGAATTGGACCCGCCCGCCCGCCACGACGAGCTGCTCGGCAAGGCCGGCGTCGCCAACGCGCGCTGGGCCTACCAGTCCTACCTGAAGGTCTTCAAGGGCGACCGCTTCGCGAAGCTGCGCGACGCCGGCGCCCCGGTGCAGCGTCCGCTGTGGGCCTCGACCGGCGTCAAGAACCCCAAGTACTCCGACGTCATGTACGTCGACGGGCTGGCCGGGCCGGAGACGGTCAACACGATGCCGATCGCGACGCTGGAGGCCGCGGCCGACCACAGCGAGGTCACCGAGCCGCTCGTGCAGATCGACCCCAGCGAGGACCTCAAGGCCCTGGCCGACGCGGGCATCGACCTCGACGACGTCACCGACAAGCTCCTGCGCGACGGCGTCGACGCGTTCGTCACGCCGATGGAGAAGCTGCTGGAGGGCATCGACTCCAAGAAGAAGGCCGTGGCTTGATGGGCGCGCCCGCGGGGATCGACGCGTCGATCCCGAGCCTGTACCAGCCGGCGATCGACGCGCGCCTGGCGCGCGCGGGCGCCGAGGAGGTGGCGCGCCGGATCTTCGAGCGCGACGACACGCTCTGGGGCCCCGCGGGCCAGGCCGAAGTCAGCAACCGCCTCGGATGGCTGGACGTCCACGACCGCCTGCTCGCCGAGGTCGACGACCTGGAGGCGTTTGCGAAGGCCGCCCACAGCGATGGGCTGACCGAGGCGGTCGTGCTCGGCATGGGCGGCTCGTCGCTGGCGCCCGAGGTCTTCCGGCGCTCGTTCGGCACGCACGCCGACGGCCTGATCCTGCACGTGCTCGACTCGACCGACGCCGACGCGGTGCGCGACGTCGAGGCCGAGATCGACGTCGCCAAGGCGCTCTTCGTGGTCTCCTCGAAGTCCGGCGGGACGATCGAGACGCTGTCGGCCTTCCACTACTTCTGGGAGAAGACCGGGGGCAACGGCGCGCAGTTCGTCGCCATCACCGACCCGGGCTCGGGGCTCGCGGCTCTGGGCGAGGAGCACGGCTTCCGGCGCGTCTTTCTCAACGACCCCAACATCGGCGGGCGCTACAGCGCGCTGTCGTACTTCGGCATCGTCCCGGCCGCCCTGCTCGGGGCCGACCTGCGCGCGCTGCTCGGCGGCGCCGTGGAGCTGGGCGCGTCGCTGCGCGAAGCCGATCCCGCCGCCAACCCGGGCCTCTGGCTCGGCTGCGCGATCGGCGAGCTGGCGCTCGCGCGCCGCGACAAGCTGACCTTCGTCGTGGACGCGCCGATCGAGTCCTACGGGTTGTGGGTCGAGCAGCTGATCGCCGAGTCGACGGGCAAGCACGGCAAGGGCGTCCTGCCCGTCGCCGACGAGCCGCTCGGCGCGCCCGAGGCCTACGGCGGTGACCGCGTCTTCCTGCACCTGCACGACGCGGCCGCCGATGGCGGCGACGCCTCCGACCACGACGCCGTCCTGGACCGCCTCGTCGAGGCCGAGCAGCCCGTGATCACGATCGGCGCCAACGGCGCGGCCGACCTCGGGCGCATCATGGTGCTCTTCGAGTTCGCCACCGCGGTCGTCGGCTGGGTGCTGGAGATCAACCCGTTCGACCAGCCCAACGTGCAGGCCGCCAAGGACAAGACGAACGACGTGTTGTCCATGGACACGCCGCCGACGATCGAGGAGGCTGGCGCCGATGCGCTCACGACGCTGCTCGCCGCCGGCCCCCCGTCCTACCTGGCGATCCAGGGCTACCTCGCCCCCACGCCCGAGTTCGACGGCGAGGTCGCCGAGCTGCGCGCGTTGATCCGCGACCGCACGAGCATGGCCACCACCTTCGGCTACGGCCCGCGCTACCTGCACTCCACCGGCCAGCTGCACAAGGGCGGGCCACCGGAGGGCCGGTTCCTGCAGCTCATCCACGAGGCCGACGACGACGTCGCCATCCCGGGCGGCAACGTCGCCACCTTCGAGACCCTCAAGCGCGCGCAGGCGGACGGCGACCTGCTCATCCTGCGCGACCATGGCCTGCCGGCGGAGCGCATCGTGCTCCGCGGCGACCCGGTCGCGGCGCTGCGCACCATCAAGGAGAACCTCTAACCCATGGCGCAGATCGGCTTCATCGGCCTCGGCAAGATGGGCGGCAACATGGTCGCCCGGATCAAGCGCGACTCCGACCACGAGGTCGTCGCCTTCGACTTCGACGCCAAGGCGGTGGCCAATGCCACCAAGAAGGGCGCGGTCGCCGCCAAGTCCCTGGCCGACCTCGTCAAGAAGCTCGACGCGCCGCGCACCGTCTGGATCATGGTGCCCGCGGGCGACCCGACCCAGCAGACGGTCGACAAGCTCGCCAAGCTGCTGGACAAGGGCGACACGATCGTCGACGGCGGCAACTCCAAGTGGACCGACGACATGGCTCGCGCCAAGGTCCTCAAGAAGCAGGGCGTCAACTACGTCGATGTCGGGACGTCCGGCGGCGTCTGGGGCCTGGAGGTCGGCTACTGCATGATGGTCGGCGGCCCCAACGTGGCCATCAAGCGACTGGCGCCGTTCCTCGACGTCCTCGCGCCGGCGCCCGACGAGGAGCACGGTCCGGGCTGGGGCCACATGGGTCCGACCGGCTCGGGGCACTACGTCAAGATGGTGCACAACGGCATCGAGTACGGGATGATGCAGGCCTACGCCGAGGGCTTCGGCCTCTTCGAGGCCTCCGAGTTCGAGCTCGACAACGCCAAGATCGCCCATCTCTGGATGCGCGGCTCGGTCGTGCGCTCCTGGCTCTGCGAGCTCGCCGCCAACGCCTTCGAGCAAGAAGGCAATGACCTTGCCGCGCTGGAGCCGGTCGTCGCCGAGTCCGGCGAGGGGCGCTGGACGGTCGAGGACGCGGTCGAGAAGCGCATCCCGCTGCCGGTCATCACCGCGGCGCTCTTCACGCGCTACGAGACGCAGAGCCGCGGCGACTTCGCGGCGAAGGTCAACGCCGCGCTGCGCGCGCAGTTCGGCGGCCACGCGGTGCAGCGCCGAGCCGACGGCTAGACCGACCATGGCCACCGACGTCAAGCTGGGCGAGACGCCCGACAACCCGCTCGTCGAGGGGCTCGAGCGGCTCCCGGTGCATCCCACCACGCTGGTGATCTTCGGCGCGACGGGTGACCTGGCCCGGCGCAAGCTGCTGCCGGCGATCTACAACCTCGCCCACGAGGGCGCGCTGCCGGAGCGCTTCAACCTCGTCGGCAGCTCGCGCAGCGAGATGAGCCACGACGAGTTCAACGAGCAGGCGGCCGAGGCGATCCGCCAGTTCAGCCGCCGCGAGCCCGACGAGACGGTGCTCAAGGAGCTGCTCTCCAACGTCCGCTACGTCGCCGGCACGTTCGACGAGGACTCGGTCTACGAGGCGTTGAGCGAGCATCTCGATGCCTATGACAAGGATGCCGGTCAGCCGCTCAACCGCGCGTTCTACCTCTCGACCGCTCCCGAGTTCTTCCCGGTCATCATCGGGCAGCTGGGCAAGCACAAGCTCAACCGCCACGAGGGCGCCGAGGTCCGGGCGATCATCGAGAAGCCGTTCGGCACGACGCTGGCCGAGGCCAAGGCGCTCAACCGCCACGTGCTGTCGATCTTCAAGGAGCGCCAGCTCTTCCGCATCGACCACTACCTCGGCAAGGAGACCGTCCAGAACGTCATGGCGTTCCGCTTCGCCAACGGCCTCTTCGAGCCGGTGTGGAACCGCAACTACATCGACCGCGTCGAGATCACCGCCGCCGAGGATCTGTCGATCGGCACGCGCGCCGGCTACTACGACCACGCGGGCGCGCTGCGCGACCTCGTCCAGAACCACATGCTGCAGCTGCTGTGCAACGTGGCGATGGAGCCGCCGGTGCACTTCGAGGCCGACGAGATCCGCGACGAGAAGGTCAAGGTGCTGCGCTCGGTGATCAAGCCGACGCCCGAGACCGTCGACGACATCGCGGTCCGCGCCCAGTACACCAAGGGCACGGTCGGCGGCGAGCAGGTCAAGGGCTACCTCGAGGAGGACGGCGTGCCGTCGGACTCCAACACGGAGACCTACGCGGCGATCCGCCTGGAGATCGACAACTGGCGCTGGGCCGGCGTCCCGTTCTACCTGCGCACCGGCAAGTCGCTGGCGCGCAAGGTGACCGAGATCGCCATCACCTTGAAGCCGGTGCCGCATCTCGCCTTCGCCCAGGAGGGCTCGGTCGGCGTGCAGCCCAACCAGCTGATCCTCACGATGCAGCCCAACGAGGGCGTGTCGCTGTCGCTCGGCGCGAAGATCCCGGGCACGCGGATGCGGATCCGGCCGGTCAACATGGAGTTCTTGTACGGCACCTCGTTCATGTCGCAGTCGCCGGAGGCCTACGAGCGGCTGATCCTCGACGCGATGCGCGGCGACGCGACGCTCTTCACGCGCAACGACGAGGTCGAGGCGCAGTGGGAGATCTGCGACCCGATCGTCACCAAGTGGGAGGCGACGCCGGGGCCACTGCCGACCTACGAGGCCGGCACGTCGGGCCCCGCCGAGGCCGACAGGCTGCTCGAGCACGGCGCCGAGTGGCGCGCGATCTAGGCGTGCGCTGATGGCCACCATCGACACGGTCTGGCGCGCCTGCGACACCAAGCCCGGCGACATCGACGCCGCGCTGCGTTCGTCGCTCTCGCAGATCCACCGCGACAACCCCGGCTACGTGCCGGCGCGCGTCCTCAACCTCGTCTGCGTCGTGGACAAGGAGTACAGCGGCGAGATCGCCAACCGGCTGCGCCGCGTCGGGCGGTACCACCCGTCGCGCACGATCGTCTGCTCGGTCGACCCCAAGCGCACCACGCTCGACGCGGTCGCGACGATCGCGGCACCGTCGGAAGTCGGCCAAGGCCAGATCGGGCTGCTGCGCGAGACGATCGTCGTCGACGTCGGTCCCAAGCACCTCCCGCATCTGGATCGCATCGTCGATCCACTGGTCGTCACCGACCTGCTGACCTGCGTCTGGGCGCCGCACGGCCACGACGAGGCCGTCGACTCGCTGCTGGACCTCGCGCAGATCGTCCTGCTGGACAGCGTCGATGCCCCGGAGCCGGCCGACGCGATCCACCGCAGCCGTCAGCTCTCCGACAAGGTGTACGTGGTGGATCTCGCATGGCTGCGCTCGACGCCGTGGCGCGAGCGGATCGCCGCGACCTTCGACCCCGACCACCTGCGACCCGAGCTGCGCACGATCTCCTCGATGACGATCCGCCACCACCCCGACTCGGCGGCCGCCGCGCTGCTGCTGATCGGCTGGCTGGCGTCGCGACTCGACTGGCAGACCTCGCCGCTGATGGCCCACCGTGGGTTGGTGCTGGAGGGCTCGGCCCACGCCCGCCGTCAGGACATCAAGATCCGCCTGGAGCCCGACCCCACCCTCCAGGTCCGTGGCCTCGCGGGCCTCACGCTGGAGACCGCCTCCGGTCGCTCCTACTCCCTGGACCGCGGCCCCGGCGGCCTCCACGCCCGCTACCACCACAAGCGCGGCACCGAGCGCGAGTGGACCATCCTCGGCGCCTCCCGCGGCGAGTCCGGCATCCTCGGCGAAGGCATCCGCCAAGCCCTCCTGCGCGACCCCACCTACACACCGGCGCTCAAGGCGGCGGCGACGCTGCTGCCCTAGCCGGCCGCCCGACGTGCACGTTCGAGGTCGGCGATGTCCAGCCGATCTTGCGGCCGGTCGGCGGCCGACTTCATCGCCACGAGGTCGTCGATGCCCGCGAACGCGAGTTGCCCGACGCCGGGCAGGTTGTCGGTGACAGCACGGGAGCGCAGCTCGCCGTAGTTCCGCACGCCCGCGACATCCTGCATCACGTCCAACCGTCCGAAGCGCGTCCGCAGGACCCAATTGCCACCGAGGGCGAGGCCCGCCTCGTCGAGGGCGATCCCGATCTCGGCCGGATCGAAGTCGTCAGCAAGCAGCGGCTCCGCATCCAGCGCCCGCAGCGCTTCCACCAACCGCGACAGGTTGGCGGGATCCGGGCTGGGGACGATGTCAATGTCCTTGGTTGCGCGCACGATCCCATGAGCGGCCAGGGAGAAGCCGCCGATGATCACGAACTCCACGCCGGCGCCGACCAACACCTGCAACAACGGCTCGGGCCGCAGGCGCGCGACGGGAAGCCCGGCTTCTGCATCGCTCATCGCGCCCGGCTCGCAACGTGCGTGAGCGTCTCGCTGAGCGCGAACGCCTCCTGCACCCGCTGGACCCGTGTCAACGCCAGTGCGTCACGAAGCTCGGCGTCACTCTGGTTGCCTCGCTCGGCAGCGACGGCACCGAGCTCGAGCCGCTCCCCCATCACGGTCAGCAACCGATCAAGGGTTCCGATCGACGGCGAAATCTCGCCACGCTCGATCCGCCCGATCTGCCGTGGGGTCGTGGATGCCCGGCGGGCAAGCGCTGACTGGGACAGCTCATGGCGCTCGCGTGCTGCTCGTAGGAGTTCTCCCGCGTTCACCGCATCAGATACTAGGTCAAATATGACCTTATTTCAACGTCAGTCCTGGAGCACCACGATCGGCAGCCGCCGCTCGGTGAAGCCCCGGTAGTGCTCGGCTGGTGGGTACACCTCGACCATGGCGGCGAAGAGGCGGTCGTACTCCTCGCCGTCGGCCTCACGCCAGCGCATCCGGCGGCGGCGGCCGCGGATGAGGATCTCGACGGTCTCGGCGGCGCGGAGGTTCAGCCACCAGGCGGGGATGCGGTCGTTGCCGGCGTTGGCTGCCAGCAGGACGATGCGGTCGCCGTCCGAGACGTACAACAGCGGCGTGTGGCGGACCTTGCCCGACTTGCGCCCGATCGTCACCAACACGAGCACCGGCACCCCGAGCCACTTGGCGCCGACCAGGCCGCGGGTGCGCCGCAGCGTCCCGGCGTGCACGCGACCCCACATCCGGCCGACGGGCCCCGTCCGTGCGGCGTAGTGCGAGATGAGGGCGATCCAGCGCTGCATGAACGGCACCGTACCGGCAACCCCGCGACCCGGCATTCGTTCGAGGACGACAGGCCCGTCGAGTAGCTTGCGAGGAGATCCATGCCCGTCCAGCTCGTTCGTCAACCCGACGCCGAAAGCCTCGCCCGCCACGCCGCGCGCGACCTCGCCATGTCGATTCAGGACGCGCGCGCGGCGCGCGGCGTCGCCCACGTCTGCCTGGCCGGCGGCTCGACGCCGCTGCGCTGCTACGAGCTGCTCGACGGTCAGCTCGACGACTGGAGCGCCGTCCACCTCTGGTACGGCGACGAGCGCTGCGTGCCGTTCGACGACCCGGAGTCCAACCACGGCCAGGTCAAGGAGCGCCTGCGGGCGCGTGGCGCCGTGTGGCATCCGATGCCCGCGACGCTCGGGCCCTCGGAGGGCGCGATCGAGTACAGCCGCGCGCTCGGCACGACGGTGCTGGACATCACCCATCTCGGGATGGGTCCCGACGGCCACACCGCCTCGCTGTTTCCCAACCACCCGCTGCTCGGCGCCCACGGCGTCGCGGCCGGGATCACCGACTCGCCCAAGCCGCCCCCGCAGCGCATCACGCTGACGCTGCCCAAGCTCAACGAGTCGCGCCGGATCGTCCTGATGGTCACCGGTGAGGGCAAGTCGGAGGCCCTGGCGCGCGTCATGGCCGGGCCCGACCGGACCTACCCCGCGTCGCTGCTGGACCGCACCAAGCTGCTGGTCATGGCCGACAACGCGGCGCTGCCGGCCTAGGCGATGCCCTCCGAGGTCTGGCTGATCCGCCACGCCGAGACCGAGTGGTCCAAGGCCGGGCGGCACACCGGCCTGACCGACGTCCCGCTGACCGACGAAGGGCGCGCGCACGCCGCGACCCTGCCGCAGCGGCTGGGTGGCCATCGCTTCGCCGCCGTCTTTGTCAGCCCCCTGCAGCGCGCACGGGAGACCGCGACGCTGGCCGGCCTCGGCGACCAGGCGCAGCTGCGCGACGACCTCGTCGAGTACGACTACGGCGACTACGAGGGCATCACCACCAACGAGATCCGCGCGCAGCGCCCGGACTGGTACCTGTGGCGTGACGGGGTCCCCAACGGCGAGCAGCCCGAGGATGTCGGCGCCCGCGCCGATCGCGTGATCGCCGAGGCGCTCGCCGTCGACGGCGACGTGGCGCTGGTCGCCCACGGCCACGTCCTGCGGGTCGTCGGCGCACGCTGGACCGAGCAGCCGGCGGCCTTCGCCGGACGGCTCGCGCTGGGAACCGGTGCACTGTGTCGTCTGGGCGCAGAACGCGATGTTCGCGTGATCCGCGCCTGGAATCTCTGAGCCGCCTGCCGATCACCGGTGTGGACGTCCGTATGAGGCGCGATGTCCGTCCCTGGACACTGTCCCGCGGCCATGCCCACCGTCCACGCCAAGAAGCGCAAGCCGGTCAAGAAGAAGCACAAGACCGCCACCAAGCGCACCTGCAAAACCGTCACCAAGAAGGTGCACGGCAAGAAGAAGCGGGTGAAGGTCTGCAAGCCGGTCAAGAAGAAGAAGGTGGTGCGCAAGCCCGCGTCCACCCCGGCCGGCTACAAGCCCACCGCGCCGGCCTTCCCGCCGTCGACGCCGATCGACCCCGGCGCGGGCCCCTCGCCCAACCCGCCCGCCGACCCGTCTGGCACGTGGACCCCGCCGCCCCCGGCGCCCATGACCGCCCGCCAGGCCGAGCGCCTGCTGTGGCGCGCGGGCTTCGGCCCCAAGCCCGGCGACGTGGCGCGCGTCGCGGCGATGGGCCTGGATGCCGCGATCGCCGAGCTGGTCCACCCGGTCGGCGAACCGACGCTCGTCGGTCCCGCACCGCAGGACGGCGACGGCGGCGCGTTGCAGCCCTACGACCTCTACGGCCATGACCACCTCTGGTGGCTGGACCGCATGGTCCGCAGCGACCAGCCGCTGGTCGAGCGCATGGCGCTCGTCTGGCACGACTGGTTCGCGTGCAACCGCGACAAGGTCCAGGTCGACCTCATGCTCGGCCAGAACGCGCTCTTTCGCCGCTCGGCGCTGGGCTCGTTCGCCAACCTGCTGCGCGACGTCACGGTCGACCCCGCGATGCTCACGTTCCTCGACGGCATCGACAACCGCAAGGGCTCGCCGAACGAGAACTACGCCCGCGAGGTCATGGAGCTGTTCACGCTCGGCGCCGACCGCGGGGCCTACACCGAGACCGACATCCGGCAGGCCGCCAAGGCGCTGACCGGCTGGCGCGCCGACTACGTCGACGGCGTCGGCCTGACGAACTTCCGCTTCGACCCCAACCAGCACGACAACACCACCAAGTCGATCTTCGGCAAGTCGGGGAACTTCTCGTGGCAGGACGTCTGCAACCTCTGCCTCCAGAACCCGCTGCACCCGTCGTTCTTCGTGACCAAGTTGTGGTCCTACTTCGTGCCGGTGGCGCCCGACGGCCCGACGCAGGCCACCCTGCAGGCGGCCTACGTCAACTCCGGCTACCAGGTCGCGCCGGTGCTGGAGCTGATCTTCCGCCATCCCGTCTTCCTCGACGGCCCGGCGATGGTCAAGCCGCCGGTGGTCGCCAACGCCGGGCTGCTGCGCGCGCTCGGTCGTCCCATCGACACCGACGAGTGGGCCTACCTCAGCGGCGAGACCGGCCAGACGCTCTTCGAGCCCCCGAACGTCAGCGGCTGGGACGACACCCGCTGGATGGACACCTCGACCTGGCGCGGGCGCTGGCACGTGACCGGCGTCGCACTGGCCCCGACGCAGGTCAAGACGTCGGCGCCCAACACCTACTCCGACACCGAGGACGGCGCGACCGCTGTCGCCACCGCGCTGGCCGCGATCGGCAACCCGGCGCTCAGCGCCGAGACCGCAGCCAACGTGAAGGCCTTCGCCGACGGCGTCCTGCCGGCCACGATGAACGCCACCCAGAAGCGCACCTACCGGGCGATGCGCCAGAACGCGCTGCGCCTCCTGATCCTGACCTCCGCCGACGCCCAGACCTGCTGAGACACCCCTATGGCCCCCCGCAACTGCTGCAACGAGTTCACCCGCGCGCGCTTCCTGCAGCGCTCCGCCGCCAGCGCCGGCGCCGGTCTGCCGGCCATCGAGGCCGGGATGCCCGCGCCCGCCGGCACCGGGCTGAGCCGGCGCACGTTCCTCTCGCGCACGCTCGGCGGCGCGCTGGCGGTCTACGGCGGCTCCAAGCTCGGCATCGATGCCTTCGAGGAGGGCATCGCCAACGCGGCGGGCGACCCGAACCGCGTGCTCGTCTCGGTCTTCCTCGGCGGCGGGATGGACGGGCTCAGCGTCCTGGCCCCGGTGGGCGACGCGCAGTACGCGTCGTTGCGCCCGACGCTGAAGACCGACCCCGACCCGACGCGCACCTTCGCCGAGGACCCCAACTTGCAGTGGACGGCCGCGGCGGACTCGCTGCGCACGCTGCACGGCGAGGGCAAGGTCACCGTGATGCCGGCGATCGGCTACGACCACCCCAACCAGTCGCACTTCACCAGCCGTCACTTCTGGGAGGTCGGAGAGCTCAGCGTCGACGGCAACTTCGGCTGGCTCGGCCGCTTCCTCGATCAGCACGGCGTGCCCGACAACCCGATGCAGGGCCTGTCGATGAACTCCTACCTGTCGCCGGGGCTGGCCGCCGCGCAGGTGCCGGTCGCCGCCGTCTATCGGCCCGACCAGTTCGGCCTCTACGTGCCCGGCGTCGGCAACCCGGTGCTCGCGCCGATGTACGGCGCCATCGGCGGCCTGGGCGCGCTGCCGACCGCCGACCCGGCGCTGGGCCAGGCGCGGCTGGTGGCGACCGAGGTCGACTCGATCCGCTCGACGCTGCTGCCCTACCAGGGCACCGCCGTGCCGCACGCGACCAGCTACGGGACCGGCGACTTCGCGCGCAAGTTCGAGGTGCTGGCCTCGATGCTCGCCGCCAACGTGCCGGTCCGCGCGGTCGCCGTCGACGCCCCGGGCTCCTGGGACTCGCACTCCGACCAGGCCAACACGATCGGCCGCGACGTCCAGTACGCCTTCGACACGCTGCTGGCCTTCCAGCGCGACATCGAGGCGCGCGGCATCGCCGACCGCGTCCTGATCCACGTGTGGACCGAGTTCGGCCGCCGCCCGCAGGAGAACGCCGGCGGCACCGACCACGGCGCGGCCGGCGCCTCGTTCCTGATCGGCACCAAGGCCGCCGGCCAGATGGTCGGCGAGTTCCCGGGCCTGTCGTCGCTGGACCCCCAGAGCAACCTGAAGGTCACCAGCGACTTCCGCGGCGTCTACCGCGGACTGCTGGAGGACTGGTACGGCGTCGACGCCGGGCCGATCATCCCGGGCGCGGCGAGCTTCACGAAGCCGACGCTCATCGCCGCGTAGCGTGCGAGCGGGCTACCGCTCGCAGGCGATGCCGTCGTGGTCGGCGTCGAGGCGGTAGTGGTCGTTGCCGACCGACCGGAACGGGCCTGAGACGTAGTACGGGCCGTTGCCGCTGCCGCCCGCGCAGTCGTAGTCGCTGACGTTGGGCTTCAAGCAGCGGCCCTTGTAGTTGGGATCGCACTTCTGCTTGGCCGCGACGGTGCCGTGGGCGACGGGCGCCGACAGGCCCGCGACAGCGCAGATGGACAGAGCGATGAGCATGCGACGGGGAGACATGGCCCGCAACATATGGCACCGCTGCGTAAATCACCCCCCTGACGGGCCGGCTTCCGGCAAAGTGGTACATGTCGGTCCCGGTTGCGGGGGATGACCACCCGGCTGCGACCATGTGGCGATGAGCCGCCGCGACCTCCTTCACGTCCTCACCGCGCTGGCCGAGCTGGCCGGCGGTGAGCCCGGCGTCCCGGTCACGATCACGGCGATCGACGAGGCCGTCGGCCGTGGCCGTGCCGACATGCGCACACCCCTCAACCTCGCCTCGCTGGCCGCCGACGACCTCGCCCAGCCGGCCGACGACGGCACATGGTCGTTGACCGACGCCGGCGCCCAGCGCCACCGCGAGGACGAGGACTACGCGGGCCGCTGAGCGCACTCCGGCTCAAAACGGCGATGGCGCCGCGGTCAGCGGCGCCACCCCGTTGGTGCATCGATCCTGCGGTCAGGTCACGCCGGGATGAGCTCGCGCTCCTCGGCGGGCTCGGCGTCCGCCGCCGGCGCGACGACCGCGACGGACTCCTCGTGGCCCAGCGACGGCAGCCACTCGAGCCAGCGCGGCAGGTACCAGTTCCAGTCGCCCAGGAGCTTCATCGTGGCGGGCAGCAGCACGGCGCGCACGAGCGTCGCGTCGACGAGGATGGCGGTCGCCAGCCCCACGCCCATCATCTTGAAGTCCAGGTAGCTCAGGGTCGCGAAGATCCCGAACACCGCGACCATGACGATCGCCGCGCTGGTGACCGTCCCGGCCGTCGTCTTGATGCCGTGCGCGACCGCGTCCTCGGTCTTCATCCCGCGATCGAACGCCTCGCGGACCCGGCTGAGGATGAACACGTGGTAGTCCATCGACAACCCGAAGAGGATCACGAACAGGAACATCGGCAGCCAGCTCGTGACCGACCCGGTGGACTGGAAGCCCAGCAGCTTCTCGCCGTGGCCGTCCTGGAAGACCCACGTCAGCACGCCGTAGGCGGCGCCGACCGACAGCAGGTTCAACACGATGGCCTTGACCGGGATCACGATCGAGCGGAACGTCATCATCAGCAACAGGAACGCGAGGCTCAGCACGAAGCCGAACACGATCGGCCAGCGGGACTTCATGAGGTCGTTGAAGTCCTTGGAGCCTGCGGTCATGCCCGTCACGTAGGCCTTGGTCCCGGCCGCGTCGGCGAACTTCGGCACGACCTCGCCGCGCAACGTCGCCAGCGCGTCGTTGGACGCCTTGTCGGTCCCGGTGCCCAGGATCGGCAGGCTGATCTGCATGACCGTCTTGTCGGCCGAGACCGTCACGTCGACGGGCTCCTTGACCTGGCCGGTCGCGAGCGCGTCGCGCTTGAGCTGCGCCACCGCGGCCGTGATCTTCGGCGACGTGACGTCCTTGGCCTTGATGACGACCTCGGCGGGGATCTCGCCGCCGGGGAACGCGGCCTGCATCTTGTCGTACACCTTCATGATCGGCAGCGAGCGCGGGATCGCCTCGGTGCCGCTGTCGGCGGTGTGCATGTGCAGCACCGGCGAGGCCATCACCAACAGCAGCGCGGTCGCCGAGATCACCGAGACGACGGGGTGGCGCAGGACGCGGTCGAGCACGAAGTTCCACGCGCGCCCGCCGCTGTCGATGTCACGCGTGCGGGCGGCGCTCATGCGCTTGCCCAGGAACGGGATACGGCCCCGCTCCATCCACTTGCCCGAGCCCGACAGCAGCGCCGGGATCACGGTGACCGAGCCGATCATCGCGACGAAGACCACCAACATGGCGCCGATGCCCAGCGCGGTGAACGTCGAGTCGCCGGCCAGGAGCATCCCGGCCATCGCGACGATGACCGTCACGCCCGAGATCAGCACGGCACGGCCCGACGTCGCGGCGGCGATCGCCACGGCGTCCTTGGACGAGTGCCCGCGGGCCTTCTCCTCGCGCTCACGGCGCAGGTAGAAGAGCGAGTAGTCGACGCCGACCGCCAACCCCACCAGCAACACCACTTCGTTGATGAAGTCGTTGAGCGACACCAGATGGCTGATGGGGCCCAGCAGGCCGATCGTCCCGACGACGGCGGTGACGCCGAGCAGCAGCGGCACGCCGGCGGCGACGAGCGCGCCGAAGGTCAGCACGAGGATGATCAGCGTGACGGGGATCGACAGCATCCCGGCCTGGGCGAAGTCGTCGCCGAAGGCCTTGTTGAGCGCCTTGTCGGCGCTGGCGTCGCCGAACTGGCCGACGAACATCGACGGATGCGCGTTGCCGGCGGCCTTGACGGCCGTCTCGACGGCATCGACGCGCTGCTCGGCGAGATCGCTGTCGCCGTTGATCTCGAAGGAGACGAGCGCCGAGCGGCCGTCAGCCGAGATCTGGCCGCCGTTGTCCTTGGCGTAGGGCGACTTGACGTGGATGACGCCCGGCTGGGCCGAGACGCGTTTGACGACGTCGTCGACCGTGGCCCGGAAGCCTGGATCACGAGCGGTCGTGCCGCTCTTCTCGGACGCCTGGACCAGGACCGTCTCGTTCGCACGATCGGGGTAGGCGTCGTTGACGATGCGATCAGCGGTGGCCGAGTCGCCGTGGCCGCTGCCGTCGTCGGACGGGGTGACGGTGCCGACAGAGCTGCCGACGAAGAGCGCAAGAGCGACGAAGACGAGCCAGCCGGCGATCGCCTTGCCGCGGTGGCGGGTGCTCCAGCGGCCGATGCGCGCGGCCAAGGAAGGGGAGTGGGCGACGCCCGACGACGGAGGAGAGGGGATGCCGGGCCGCTGGGGATCGGGTGCCGGCGCGTTGGAGGAGGTCATGGTCGTGAGCATCGCCGGGGGCGCGCCGACGCGCCATGCGGGCCCCCCGCGTCTGCAACGGGGGGAAACCCCACCTCCACCCTTAGGGGTTCATCCGGGGCCGGCCCGTCGGGCAGGGCTTCGTGCAGAGATCCCCGGCGCCCGCCGATACTGTGAACGGCTGTAAGGCAACTCTGCGGTTCTGTCCCCCGCGGCCGATCACTCAGAGAAACCAGCTCATGGATCCGAACATCGACCTCGCCACCGCCCCGGTCACACCGGGTACCGACGACTCCCCGCCCCGCGCGGGCGCGATGGACCCCGGCTTCGTCGAGGTCCGGGACACGACCCCGTTCGTCGAGCGCACCCCGGTCCGCTCCGCGTTCCCGCCGATCGCCGACTACGGCTACCTCAGCGACTGCCACACCGGCGCGCTCGTGGCGCCCGACGGCACGATCGAGTGGCTCTGCCCGCCGCGCTTCGACTCCCCCAGCGTCTTCGGCGCGATTCTCGACCGCTCCGCCGGCGGCTTCCGCCTCGGACCGTCGGCCATGGGCGTCCCCGCCGGCCGCCGCTACGAGCCGGGCACGATGATCCTCGAGACCACGTGGATGACGCCCACGGGCTGGGTCGTCGTCCGCGACGCGCTCGTCATCGGCCCGTGGCGCGAGCGCACGCAGGGCTCGACGACCGCCCACACGCGTCCGCCGGCCGACTACGAGGCCCACCACGTCCTCGTCCGCACGATCACGTGCATCCACGGCAACGCCCAGATCGAGCTGCTCTGCGAGCCGATGTTCGACTACGGCCGCGTCCCCGCGACTTGGTCGACTGTCCCGAACGACCCCTACGCCTTCGACGCGACCGACGGCGGCCCCACCCTGCGGCTGATGTCAGACCTCAACCTCGGGATCGAGGGCGGCCTGGCCCGCGCGCGCCATCGCATCGAGAAGGGCGAGACGCGCTTCTGCGCGCTCTCGTGGTCACGCCTGCTCGACGGGCCGCGCACCGCCGAGGAGGCCAGCGCCGCGCTGACCTCGACGAGCGAGTACTGGCGTGGCTGGCTGGCCGACGCCGACTTCCCCGACCACCGCTGGCGCAACCATCTGGAGCGCAGCGCGCTGACGCTCAAGGGCCTGACCTACGCGCCGACCGGCGCGCTGGTCGCCGCGCCGACGACCTCGCTGCCCGAGACGCCGGGCGGCGAGCGCAACTGGGACTACCGCTTCACGTGGATGCGCGACGCGACCTTCACGCTCAGCGGCCTGCACTCCCTCGGGCTGAACTGGGAGGCCGACGACTTCATCCAGTTCGTCGCCGACCTGGGCCGCAACGAGGACGGCGCGCTGCAGATCATGTACGGGATCGGCGGTGAGCGGGAGCTGGAGGAGCAGACGCTCGACCACCTCACGGGTTACGAGGGCGCCAAGCCGGTCCGGATCGGCAACGACGCCTACCGCCAGCGCCAGAACGACGTCTTCGGCGCCGTCCTGGACTCCTTCTGGCTGCACGCCAAGGAGTACGGGCACAACTCGGCGCGCCTGTGGCCGGTCATCCACGATCAGGTCGAGCAGGCGATCGCCTCCTGGCGGCTGCCCGACCAGGGCATCTGGGAGTCGCGCGGCGACCCCCAGCACTACGTCTCCAGCAAGTTGATGTGCTGGGTCGCGCTCGACCGCGGCGCGCGCCTCGCCGCCCGCCGCGGCAAGAACGAGATCGCTGACCGCTGGCGACTGGTCGCCAACGAGATCCATGCCGAGATCATGGAGCGCGGCATCGACGAGAACGGCCGCTTCACGCAGTACTACGGCTCAAAGAACCTCGACGCGTCGCTGCTGCTGATCCCGCTCGTCCGCTTCCTGCCCCACGACGACGTGCGCGTGCGCAACACCGTCATGGCGATCGCCGACGAGCTGACCGAGAACGGCCTGGTCCTGCGCTACCGCACCGACGAGACCGACGACGGCCTCAGCGGCGAAGAGGGCACGTTCCTGATCTGCTCGTTCTGGCTGGTCAGCGCGCTGATCGAGATCGGCGAGCGCAAGCAGGGCCACCAGCTCTGCGAGCGGCTGCTGTCACTGGCCTCGTCACTCGACCTCTACGCCGAGGAGCTCGAGGCCTCGACCGGCCGCCATCTCGGCAACTTCCCCCAGGCGTTCACGCACCTGGCGCTCATCAACGCGGTGATGCACGTCATCCGCGACGAGCAGCAGAACCCCGTGGGCTAGGGAGCCCAGTCCAGCACGAGCCGCGAGCGGTGCAGCGACACGACGCGCCACGCGGCTGACGGCGTGCGGCGCAGCACCAGCGTCTCGTGCTCGCGCAACGGCGCCGGGCTCCCGGCGAAGTGCGTGCTGAGCACATGCGACGCGGTGGCCGCGCCGGTGTTGACGAGGGCGATGTGGCGGTCCCAGGTGAAGCAGGCCTCGATGTCGGCGCGCTGGGCCAGCAGCTCGGCGTAGGCGGCGCGTGAGGGCAGCGCGGCCGGCTCGGAGCTGAGGACGATCCGCGCCCGCTCGGCGAACGCCTCCAGGTAGCGGTCGACGTCGTTGGCGGCGTGCGCGGTCAGCAGCGCGTCGACCGCCCGCTCGACCTCGCGGACCAGCGCCGTCTCGCGCTGCCAGGACGGCGCTTGCGTCGTGATCTCCATCGACCCTTCAGCCTGGAGCGCACACGCAGCGCGCGCAATGGGGTGGCGATCCCATCATCGGCGCGCCGGCTCAGGGCTCGACGAGCCCGCGGCGGATCGCGTAGCGCGTCAGCTCGACGCGATCGCTCATCCCGAGCTTGCCGAGGATGTTCTCGCGATGACGCTCGACCGTCCGGCGGGCGATCGTCAGCGCCTCGGCGATCTGCTCGTTGGTGTAGGCCTCGGCGATCAGCTTGACGATCTGCAGCTCGCGCGGGGTGAGCAGCTCGGTCGGCGCGTCCTGGCCCGGGCGCGCGCCGTCGAGCGCGTCGCGCATCAGCGCGCTCAGCGCCTCCGGGTAGATGAACGGCTCGCCGCGCATCGTCGCGCGACACGCGGCGATGACGTCCAGGTCGGCGGAGGCCTTCAGCACGTAGCCGGACGCACCGAACTTCAACGCCTCGAAGAGGTACTGCTCGTGCGCGTGCATCGACAGCATCAGCACGCGCAGCTCCGGGCGCCGCCGCGCGAGCTCGTGGGCCGCCTGCAGACCCGTCAGGCCGGGCATCGCGACGTCGAGGATCGCGAGGTCGACGTCGTCGCGCAGGCCGAGCCGCACCGCCTCCAGGCCGTCGGCCGCCTCGGCGACGACCTCCAGGTCGTCCTGGGCGTCGAGCAGCATCCGCAGCCCTTGGCGGACCACGGCGTGATCGTCGGCGAGCAGCAGGCGCGCGGCGCTCATGGCGCGGGAGCCTCCAGCGTGATCGCGACGCCCGCCCCGGGGCCGGCGTCCACCGTCAGCCGCCCGTCGACCAGCAGCGCCCGCTCGCGCATGCCGGTCAGCCCAGCGCCGGCCGGCGTGGCGGCAGGCTCGAAGCCGTGCCCGTCGTCGCCGACCCGCAGGCGCAGGGTGCCGTTGCGACGGGCGACCAGCAGCTCGACGCGTTCGGCGCCGGCGTGGCGCACGGTGTTGGTGAGCGCCTCCTGGGCGATGCGATAGACGGCGAGCTCCAGCGACTCGCCGAGGTCGTCGAGCTCCCCGTCGAAGCGCCGCTCGATCACCAGCGGCGTGCCGCGCGCCATGTCCTGGGCCAGCGCGACCAAGGCGCTGGACAGGCCGAGGTCGTCGAGCGCCTCGGGGCGCAGCCGCCGGACCGTGGCCCGCACCTCCTGCAGGCTCGCCCGGACCTCGTCGCGCAGCTGCGCCACCTCGCCCCGCACCGCCTTCGGGATCTGCGCCTCCATGCTCTGCAACCGCAGCAGCACGCCGGTGAGCCGCTGGCCGACGCCGTCGTGGAGCTCACGGGAGACCCGCAGGCGCTCGCGCTCCTGGGCGGCCAGCGCGCCCTGGGCGCTGCGCCGCCGCTCGTCCTCGAGGCGCTCGAGCATGCGGTTGAAGGACGTGCTGACGGTCTCCACCTCGGGCGTCTGGGAGCGGCCGCCGACGCGTGCGCCCGGCTGCAGCAGGTCGACGCGCGCCATCGCCTGCGCGAGCTCCTGGAGCGGGAGCACGTAGGGGCGCAGCAGCGCAAGGTCGAGCGCGAGCACGAGGATGACGCCGACGACGATCGTCGCGATCTGCGACCCCGCCGCGGGGGAGCTGACGGTCGCGGGCGTGACGACGAGCGCCAACGCGCCGGCGCCCACGACCACCGCGTTGATGAAGAACACGCGCCACAGCAGGGGCATGGCCCGAGTATGGCCGCCCGCCATCCTCCAGCCCCCAGAGATGGGACGACGACCCCATCGACCACCGGCGTGGCCGCTCCGATGATCACCCCATGTCCCACCTCGTTTCGCGGCGCCCGTCCCCGACGACCGTCATCGCGCTCGTCGCGCTCTTCTTCGCCCTCGACGGGCCCGCCGCGGCCGCACGGCTGATCGACGGCAAGACGATCCGCGCCGAGACGATCACCAGCACCCAGATCCGCGACCGCAGCGTGCAGCTGCGCGACCTGTCGCGCACGGCGCGCACCACGCTGACCGCCACCCCGGCCGGGTCGATCACGGCGAGCAAGCTCGCCGCGGGCGCCGTGACGGCCGCCGCGCTGGTGCCGCAGGCCGTCGGCTCCACCAGCCTCGCCGACGGCGCGGTGGGCGGCTCGGCGCTCGCGCCCGGGGCGGTGACCGCCTCGCGGCTGGCGGCCGGGGCCGTCGGGACGGCCGCAATCGCCGACGGCAGCCTCCAGACGACCGACCTCGGCGACATCTACGGAACGGTCACGATCGACTTCAAGCCGTTTCGCGTCAACGACTGCCAGACCGCGCGCGTCGAGCAGCTCCCGTCGATCGGTGGTCAGGCGGCCCAGATCGCCGACGACCTCGTCATGGTCGGCCCGCTCGGCGCCGGCTTCACCGACCTGCTGACCGTGACCGGCTACCCAGGCGCGGGCAACACCCTGCGGATCGTCGCCTGCCGCGTCGGCCGCGATCCCAGCGACCCCGACAACGCCGCCGGGACGATCGACCCCCCGCCGACGACCTTCCAGTACCTGGGCATCGACGCGCCCTGAGCCCCTACCACCCGTTCCGAGGGGTCGCGGCGGCGCTTCCACCCCGCATCTGGCGAGCTGCGCCAATCCACGTTGTAACGTCTGCCCGGTCGGGCATGACGGACCCAGCAATGACGGTCACCCACACCGCCAACGTGGTCGAAGATCTCGCCGCCGTGCGCCAGCGCACGCTGGATCTGGTCTCCCACCTCACCACCGAGGACCTCGAGCGGCAGATCGCGCCGATCATGAGCCCCCTTGCCTGGGACCTCGGACACATCGCTGCATATGAAGACCTCTGGCTCGCCCATCGCCACGCGGGCATGGCGCTCCTGCGTCCCGACCTCGCCGCGCTCTACGACGCCTTCGAGACGCCACGCGCCGTGCGTGGCGACCTGGAGATCCTCGGCTACGACGACGCGCTGGGCTACCTCGCCGAGGTCCGGGCGCGCACCTTCGCCGCGCTGGAGATCGCCGGAGCCGACCCGGTCATCCACGAGATGGTCCTGCAGCACGAGCTGCAGCACACCGAGACGATGCGCCAGGCGATGGCCATCGCGGGCCTGCTGCCGCCCGGCGAGCCGGCGCTGCCCGCGCTGACCACACCCGAGGGCTGGCTGCACGTCGCCGCCGGCACCCACGCGCTCGGCGCACGCGACGGCGTCTTCGCCTACGACAACGAGCGGCCACGCCATGCGGTGCACGTCGACGGCTTCGCGATCGCCCGACGGCCGGTGAGCAACGCCACGTGGCTGCGCTTCGCCGAGGGCGGCGGCTACGTCCGCCGCGAGTGGTGGTCAGACGAGGGCTGGGCGTGGAAGGAGGAGTACGACATCACCCACCACGCATCCGTGGCGGCCGGTCACGCAGACGCGCCGGCCTGCCACATCTCGTACTTCGAGGCAGAGGCCTTGGCACGGTGGTGCGGAGCACGGCTCCCCACCGAGGCCGAGTGGGAGAAGGCCGCAGACCGCCTCGACGGCGTCGGACACGTGTGGGAGTGGACCGCCTCGACCTTCGGCGGCTATCCCGGCTTCGAGGCCTTTCCGTACCGCGAGTACTCCGAAGTCTTCTTCGGCGACCGGTACTTCGTCTTGCGCGGCGGCTCCTGGGCGACGCATCCACGCGTCGCCACCGTCACGTTCCGCAACTGGGACCTCCCCGAGCGACGGCAGATCTTCGCCGGCGTGCGGCTGGCCCGCGACCTCGGAGAGCCAACCTGATGGACTCGATCACCGCAGCGACCTGCACCGCCGAGCACCGCATCGTCATCGAGTCGTTCCTCGGCGGCGGCGACCACCGCACGCTGGCCGACGACGTCCTGGACGGGCTGACACGCCCGTTCAAGGAGCTGCCGCCCAAGCACTTCTACGACGCGGTCGGCGCCGACCTCTTCGACCAGATCTGCGACCTGCCCGAGTATTACCCGACGCGCTGCGAGCGGGCGATCCTGCAGGAGCGCTCGGCCGAGATCGTGCAGCGCACCGGCGCCGCCGAGCTGGTCGAGCTCGGCTCTGGCACCGCCGCCAAGACGCGGCTGTTGCTGGCCGCGATGCACGAGGCCGGGACGCTGGACCGCTACGTGCCGATCGACGTCACCGAGTCGATGGTGCGTGCCAGCGCCCAGCGGCTGGTGGAGGAGTTCGACGGGCTGCGCGTGCACGGGATCGTCGGCGACTTCGAGCGCCACCTCGGCCATGTCCCCGCGCCCGTTGACGGCCGGCCCCGCATCGTCGCCTTCCTCGGCGGGACGATCGGCAACTTCACGCCCGGCAGCCGCCGGCGCTACCTGCGCACGCTCTCCCAGCTGCTCGGCCCCGACGACTTCCTGCTCTTCGGCACCGACCTCGTCAAGGATCCCGCGGTCATCGAGGCCGCCTACGACGACTCCGCCGGCGTCACCGCGGCCTTCAACCGCAATGTGCTGACCGTGCTCAACCGCGAGCTGGACGCGAACTTCGAGCCCGACGCCTACGACCACGTCGCGTTCTTCGACCGTGACCGCGAGTGGATCGAGATGCGCCTGCGCGCGCGGCGCCCTCAGCGCGTCCTGGTCGGCCAACTCGGACTGCGGCTGACCTTCGCCGCCGGCGAGGAGCTGCGGACCGAGATCAGCGCGAAGTTCACGCCCGAGCGCATCCGCGGCGACCTCGCCGCCGCCGGGATGGAGCTCGTGGACAGCCTCACCGATGAAGATGGGCTGTTCGCGCTGAACCTCGCACGCGTCCAGGCCTGAACCTGGCCAGAAGGGGCGGAACCTCCCCTTCCCAGCGCGAAGCTCCACTTCTAGACTGTTCGCTCCCGGCCAGGCGGCGCCCAGGCACGGATGACCTGCAGATCAGCGCCGCGGTCGGAAGAGAGCGAACAGAACCTGGATGCAGCGGCTCCTGCAGAGCGTGGAGAGGCTTGCGCGTCTCGCCCAGCGCGACGCGGGTCTTCCTGCGGTCCAACGGGCCCTCGGCGAGGAGCTCGTCACGCTCCTGGACATCGACCAGGCGCACGTCATCGTGCTCTCCGCCGGCCATCCGGCACACGGCGTCGTGGTGCTGCGCGACGGCGGGTCCACCGAGTACGTCCTGCACCGTGATGAGGTCCCGGGCGCGCTGCGCTGGGTCGCCGAGGCCGGCCAGGCGGCCACGATCGCCGACGCGGGCGTCGATGGCGCCCTACCTGCGCAGTTGGTCAACACCTACGGGTTGGTGTCTGCGGCCGTCCTCCCGCTGACGGCGGGCGACACCGTCCGCGCCGTGGTGCTGCTCGGCTCGCGCGAGCCACGCCCGTGGGACCCGGCCGACCTGCACATCGCCAGCGCTCTGTCAGATCTGGCCGGCACGGCAATCGCCTTGCGCGACGCCCGGCTGGCCGCTGCGATCGACCCGCTGACCGGTTGCCTGAACCACGGCGCGATGCGCGAGCGCCTGGCGGAGGAGATCGCCCGCGCCCGCCGGCAGAACACGCCGCTGGCCGTCACGATCCTCGACCTCGACGACTTCAAGCGCGTCAACGACACGTACGGCCACCCGACCGGCGACATCCTGCTGCGCCACGTGGCCGAGGCGCTGCGCGGCGAGTACCGCAGCTTCGACCAGGTCGCCCGCTACGGCGGCGACGAGTTCGTCGTGATCCTTCCCAACGTCCGCGGTCCTCGCGCCGACATCGCCGCGACCCGCGCGCTGCGCGTCCTGCGCGAGATCCACATCACCCGCCCCGACGGCGGCCACGAGGGCATCACGGTGTCCTGCGGTGTGGCGGAGTGGGTCGAGCCCGAGGGCCCGGCCGAGCTGCTGGAGCGCGCCGACAAGGCACTGCGCGGCTCCAAGGCGGCGGGCAAGGACGGGCTCGTGCGCGCGCCGACGCCGACGAGCTGACCTAAGAACTAGGGTCCCCGGCCATGGACATCTCTGGAAGTAGTGCACTGGTCGTCGGCGGGGCGTCCGGCCTCGGTGAGGCGACCGCGCGGCGGCTGGCCGAGGCGGGTGCCGTGCTGACGATCGCCGACGTCAACGCCGACAAGGGGCAGGCCGTTGCCGAGGAGCTCGGCGCGTCGTTCGCCCAGGTCGACGTGCGCGAGGAGGAGCAGGTGCAGGCCGCCGTCGAGCAGGCCGCCGCGGCCGACGGTGGACTGCGGATCGCCGTGACCTGCGCGGGCACGGGCTGGGCGCAGAAGGTCGCCAACTCGAGTGGCCCGCACCCGCTGCAGCCGTTCGAGATCATCATCGGCATCAACTTGATCGGCACGTTCAACGTGCTGCGGCTGGCGGCAGCGGCGATGATCGGCAACGAGCCCAACGCCGACGGTGAGCGGGGCGTGTTGGTCAACACCGCCTCGGTCGCGGCGTTCGACGGCCAGATCGGCCAGGTCGCCTACTCGGCGTCCAAGGGCGGCGTCGTCGGCATGACGCTGCCGGTCGCCCGTGACCTAGCGCAGTACGGCATCCGCGTCAACACGATCGCGCCCGGCCTGTTCGACACGCAGCTGCTCGCGGCGCTGCCGGAAGAGGCACGCGAGTCGCTGGGCAAGACGATCCCCTTCCCCCCGCGCCTCGGCCGTCCGTCGGAGTACGCGCAGCTCGCCGAGCAGATCGTGGTCAACCCCATGTTGAACGGGGAGACGATCCGGTTGGACGGCGCGATCCGGATGGCGCCGCGGTAAGTCGATGCTCTAACGATCCTGGCGGCTGTGGCCGGCGTCAGCGGGAAACGTGGAGTCGAACCAACGACGATGGATCTCGAAGATCAGATGGATGTCCACCGCGCGTGGATCGTCGGACTCCGCCAATGCCGCGAGCCAGCCCAGAACGTCCTGCCGCGATGACCGATCTCCTCCGCCGTGGCCAGGGCGTCGTAGTCGAACTCAGGCGATGCCTCGAAGGCTCCGGGCACGGAGTGACGCGGGTACCGGAAGGAACTACGCCGCGCGCGACGGCCGGTCGGCGGGCCGCGACGGCTGGACGTCGGCCACTTGCTGCGGCGACGCATCAGCAAGACGCATCGCGGTCTCTGTCGACTGCCGCAACTCGTCCGGTGTGAGGTCGAACGAGGGTCGAGCACGATCGGCCATCCGGCGCTCCCGGTTCTCGGCGAGCCGAGCGAGGATGGATCGGTCGTTGCCCATGCGCTAGAGGGTACCTCAGCATCGGGCTGTTCTGACGTCCATGACGTCAGAACTGCATCTGACGTCAGACGTCCCTTGCCCGCCTGGATTCGACCGTGTCTAGGTGAGCTTCACCGTGAGCGTCCGCTTCGCCGTCGTCGTCTTGGCGCCGGCGCGGCGCCGGGCGACGACGGTGAGCGTCGCGCGCACGCCGCCGTGCGCGCGACGCAGAGCGCGGGTGCCGGCCTTAGTGAGGGTCAGGCGAACGGTGCGCGTGCCGGCGCGCAGGGTCGCGCTGCCGGTGGCGAGCACCGTCTTGCCGACGCGCAGCGTCGCCTTCGCCGACCCGGCGACGTTGAGGACGACGGTCACCCGCGCGTGACCGGAGCGGAACGTCAGGGCGCGGGCGCCGAGGCGGACACGAAGTGCGGTCGTGCCCGGCGTGCCCGCGCCCTGCTCGCCACCGCTCGGCGAGGTGGTCGACCCGCCGCCGGTACCGTCCGCGCCCGGAGACGTCGGGCTCCCGGGCTTCGGGGGCGTGGGTGACGGCGACGGCGTCCCACCGCCGCCCGTTCCGCCACCGCCCCCGCCGGTCCCACCGCCGCCGCCACCGGTGGGCCCCTGGGCCACGGTCAGCGGGTGGGTCGTCGCGGGCGAGGTCTCGTGGCTGTCGTCGACGTAGCGCAGCCCCACGTTGAAGGTGCCCGCGGAGGTGTAGGTCCGCGACGGCGCCGCGCCGGTGGTCTCGAAGAAGCCGTCGCCGTTGAGATCCCACTCGTAGCGCACGACGGTGCCATCCGGATCGGTGAACGCGCCCGGCGTGAACGTCACGGCCTGCCCGGTCTTCGGGCTTGCCGGCCCCCAGCTGAAGTCCGGCGTCGCGAGCGTGTTGCCGGGGATGTGGACGCTGCCGACCATCGTCGTCGGGTGAATCGAGCAATGGAACGTGAAGGTCCCGGGGTGGGTGAACATGTAGGTGTTGGTCGTCCCGCTGGACTGGGTCGGGAAGTCATTGTTGGTCCAGACCAGTGGATGGTTGGCAAACGCGCCGTTGAACGTCACCGTGTCGCCGACCACGGCCGCGACGTCCGGCGGCGAGTACCTGCGCCGGGAGGGCATCGAGCGGGAAGCTGACCGCATGGTCGTCTGCCATCGCCGTTCCCGTCGCACATCCCCACGCGACCAGCAGCAGGGCAGCAGCCTTGGATACCGACACACTCATGTTCCCCATACCGCGCTAGACCCCGCCCGCGACGGAACCTTCCCGACGAGTGTCGAGCCGTCCGGCAGGTCTCCTTCTGACCGCCGGCTCAGCCCTCCACGGGCTGAGGCCGCAAGAAGCCCGGGTGATGATCGGTGCGCGGGCGCGGCGGCAGGCCGTCACCGCCGGGTCCCTGGATGTCGTCCTTGCGGATCGCCGTGTAGGTCACCAGTCCGATGAAGATCACCAACTCGATCGCCGAGACGGCGCCGTCGCCGAGCCCGAGTCCGGTGTCGATGTGCGGCTTGCTGAACCAGTCGGCAAACGAGGCGCCGAGCGGGCGGGTCACGACGTAGGCGGCCCAGAACGCGAAGACGGGGTTGAGGCCGAAGCGCCACCAGCCGAGCAGCGGGACGGCGATGATCCCGCCGAAGAGGATCGCCGACGGGAAGAAGCCCCAGTTGAGCGTCAGCGCGGTGAGGTCACCGGCGGCGGTGCCGAGGGCAAAGGTCGCCAGGACGGCCGCCCAGTAGTAGCTCTCGCGCCGCCGCGTCGTGATCGTGTGGATGTCCAGCGTGCCCTCGCTGCGCTGCCAGCGCCAGAACACGAGCCCGACCAGCGCGGCGAAGAACGGCGTGGTCACGGCGTAGGAGAGCCCGAGGCCGTCCTTGATGCCGTCGGCGACCATCGTCCCGAAGATGGCCACCATCATGACCGTGAACCAGTAGGTCGGCGCGTGGTACTCGCGACGCCGGTACTGCAGCCGGAACGCAAACGCGGTCCCGAAGACCCCGACGAGCCCGGCCACCGGGACGCTGTGCTGGCCCATGAAGTCCGACATCGCCTCCCCCATCCCCGTCGTCAAGATCTTCAGGACCCAGAACAACACCGTGATCTCGGGAACCTTCGCGGCGAGTGGCTCCAAGCCACCCGTTCGACCGCGGGAAGAGCGCAACATGATGTCCTTTCAGCGCGTGGGGAGAGGGGCGCAGCATCACGAGCACATGCGCGGAGCGCAGGGTATGAAGGGACGCCTGAATCCAACCTGAACATGCCGCAGGCCCGCCCCGCGGATCCGGCGAGACGCATATCGTCGGCGACATGTCACCGACGGGCACGGCTCAGGCCGTCCACACGCTCCGCGGCACGGACCACGAGCGATGAGCTTCAGCGCCCGTCTGCTGCTCACGTCGCTCGTCACGCTCGCGGTCGGCCTCGGCGCGCTGGTCGTCGCGGGCAACGTGCTGCTGGATCGTCGCGTGAGCGCCGAAGTCTCCAACGAGCTGCGGGTCAACGCCCAGGCGCAGCTCGCGACGCTGGCGATCACGAGCTCGGGCGTGAGCGTCCGCGAGGCGCCCAACGACGAGGCGCTCGATCGTCATGGCTGGGTGATCGAGGGTGACCGGGTGATCGAGCGTGCGACCAACGTGTCGCCCGCGCTGGACCGGACGGCGGTCGCGCTCGGCCGGGCACGGGCGTTCGGCGACCACGACGCCGACGGCGACGGCGACATCCGCCTCCGCGTCATCCCGATCGCCGAGCCCGGGCGCGCCAGCCCGGTGGGCGCCGTCGTCGTCGCGCTCTCGACCGCGCCGCTGGAGAACCTGCAGAAGCAGGTCCTGGTCGGCTCGCTCGTCATCGCCGCGCTCGTGCTGCTCGCCGGCGCGCTCGCCCTGCGCACCGCGATCGGCCGCGCGCTGGAGCCGGTGGTGCAGATGACCTCGCGAGCCGAGGACTGGGGCGCTCATGACCTCGACCGCCGCTTCGACCTCGGCCCTCCGCGCGACGAGCTCACCGGGCTCGCCACCACGCTCGACGGCCTGCTGGACCGGATCGCCGCCTCGCGCCGCCACGAGCAGCGCTTCGCCGGCGAGATGGCCCACGAGCTGCGCACGCCGATCGCCGGCCTGCGCGGCCGGGCCGAGCTGGCGCTGGAGGCGAGCGGGGCGGGAGCGACCGCAGAGAAGGACGATGCCTTGCGCGCGGTGGTCGCGCAGTCGGCGCGGCTGACGAACACGGTCGACACGCTGCTGGCCGTCGCGCGGCGTGAGCTCGATCCGACCGAGGGCGCGGTCGACCTGGTCGCGCTGGCGGGTGAGGTCGAGCAGGTTGAGGTTCGTGCGCCAAGCGACGAGCTGCCGCTCGCCGAGGGCGAGCCCGACGTCCTGCGCCGTGCGCTGGCACCGCTGGTGGCCAACGCCAAGCGGCACGCACGCGAGCACGTCACGCTGGAGCTGTCAGCCGGTGAGGGCCGCGTCCGGATCACCGTGCGCGACGATGGTCAGGGCCTCGACCCCGGCCTTGGTGAGCGCGCCTTCGACCCCGGTGTGCGCGGCCCTGACGAGGCGTCCCCCGGTGCGGGCCTCGGCCTCCCGCTCGCACGACGCCTCGCGCGCTCGTGCGGCGGCGACGTCCTGATCGGCGAAGGCCCCGGCGGCAGCTTCGTCCTGGAGCTGCCGGCCGTGCGGTCTGTCGACGAGCACTGAGCAGTCAGGTCAGCGCAAGGTTGCCTGGTGCACAGTGCGGCCATGGCCACCACCACCCACGCCGACAACGCTCCTTCGCTGGGGCGCAAGATGTTGAACAAGGTCCCCGAGGTCACCCTCTTCTTCTGGATCATCAAGATCATGTGCACCACCGTCGGCGAGACGGCCGCCGACTACCTCAACGACAACCTCGGCTTCGGGCTGACCAACACCACCTACTTCACCGGCGCCCTGCTCGCCGTGCTGTTGCTGGTCCAGTTCCAGCTCAAGCGCTACGTCCCGCTCGTCTACTGGGCGGTCGTGGTCGTCATCAGCGTCTTCGGCACGCTGATCACCGACAACCTGACAGACGCCCACAACGTGCCGCTCACGACGAGCACGATCGTCTTCTCGATCATCCTCGCCGCCGTGTTCGCCATCTGGTACGCCGTCGAGCGCACGCTGTCGATCCACTCGATCATCACCACCCGCCGCGAGGGCTTCTACTGGCTGGCCATCCTCTTCACTTTCGCCCTGGGCACCGCGGCCGGTGACCTGCTGGCCGAGAAGGCCGACCTCGGCTACGCGGTCTCCATCGCGATCTTCGGCGGCGCGATCGCGGCGGTCACCTTCGCCCACTACGTGCTCAAGCTCAACCCGGTGCTGTCGTTCTGGCTGGCCTACATCCTGACCCGCCCGCTCGGCGCGTCGATCGGCGACGAGATGTCGCAGAACAGCCACAAGTACGGCGGGCTCGGCCTCGGGACGACCGGCACGTCCTACATCTTCCTCGCGCTGCATCCTCGCGCTGGTGACGTACCTCACGTTCACCAAGAAGGACCAGACCCCGCCGGAACTCGCGGTCGCCGAGGCATGAGCCCCCCACCGGCGTGGTGCACGGGCACACCACGCCGGATCGAGGGGGCTGGTCAGGCGCGGATGGCGCGGGCGTACTTCTGGAAGAGGCGGTCGAGTGCGCCGATGGCCAGCCGGCCGGTCGTAACCTGCTCGAGGATCTCGGGCGGGGGCGGGCCGTCGTGCTCGTTGAAGCGATTGTTGATGGTGAGCGCCAGGTCCTCGCGGCAGAGGCCGAGCATGTCGATGAGGTCGTCGGTCAGCGCGATCTCGAAGCGCAGCTTTGTCGGGTCGGTCTTCTGTGGGTCCCAGCCGACGGCGTCGATCAGGTCGAACACGTCGCGGTAGCGCAGGGAGAGGCCGTGCTGGGCGGCGGGGCTGAAGTCGAGGAAGCTCTCGAAGAGCTCGTGCTCGAACATCGCGACGTTCTTGGCCTCGTCACGCAGGACGTCGGCAGTCTCGCGGTCGACGGTCAGCGTCGTACGCACGTGGGTAGGGTGCGGGGTACTCATGGGAGTGTCTGCTCCTGTGGGTCATGCCCCCGGCCGTTAGCGCGGCGCGGGGGCGCTGTGATTTGGATGTCGGCGGAGCCTAGTTGGCGGGGCGGACGGAACTGGTCAGTTCCCCAGAGTCGTTGCAGAGTTGTCACATGTCGACCACCCCAACAACTCTGGGCGTGCCGCCGCGCCTGTTGCCGGGACGAGTAGCGGACCGCCCGAGACTGCCGTCGTGGGGCGCTGGTCTCGGGGCGGACCTGGTCTGTTACGCACGCTCGGGTGGCGCGATTGTTGTTGGCGTTCAGCTCAGACGTTGGCCGGGCTGCCTACGTGGTCCGTGCTCACCGAGAGGAATGAGCCGTATCGGCTGCCCATGCGTTGGCTCGTCGTCCGCTCGCGCTCGGGAGGGTGGGCCCGTTTGCCGCCGGCATGCGTCGCTCAACAGGCCCACCCCACACCGCGAGAGCGCCGCGGGGCACGTGGGCCCGTTTGCCGCCGGCATACGTCGCTTCACAGGCCCACCCCGGAACTCGGGCTCGGCCCAGGGATCGGGGTCACCTTGAGTACAACTGTGGTGCATGAGGTGACCCGGATCGCCGTGACAACTCGCAGGACGCACGTTGGCAGCGCGAACGCCTCGGGAAGGCGGTGATCCGTGACGTCGCCATCCGCGCGAACGCCCGTCCGAGCCCACACAACCAGAACCCCCAACCACGCCCACCAACCTCCAGCCACGCCCCGAACCACGAGAGCGTGGTGGCGATGTCACGGAGCGCCGACCCAACCAACCACACCCCGAACCACGACCCACCGTCCCGAGGTCCCCCAAGACCTACAAGATCTTGCGAATCCCCCCGATGCCCAGCGCGTTCCCACGCGCCAGGGCCGGGATCATGAACTTCGGAACCCCCGGCAATCCCCGTGGGGCGACAGCCATCGTCCACGTCAAGCGCGTCCCACCGCCCGCGCTCGGCTCCAGCAAGAAGTCCTCCGCCAGCCCGTCGAACATCCGTCGCGACTGATGGGTCACCCGGAACGTCGCCCGACGGTTGACGTCCCAGCGGTAGAACTCCTCTTCGATCGTCACCGCCTTGAACAGCCGCAGGCGACGGATCGCCCCCACCGTCTGGGGCCGACCCGTCGTCCAGACGAGCTGGTCGATGATCGGCGCCCACGACCACATCGCGTCGCTGCCCAAGGCCTCCCACACCTGCTCCACCGGAGCCTTCAGCTCCAGCGTGGCGGGGATCACGATCGGCGCGGTCTCGAAGAACGCGTCGTCGATGGGCTTCAACGTGTAGGTCATGGGCGCCGGATCCCGATCTACTTCAGGCGCTCGACGATCAGGGCCTCGCCCTGACCCTGGGCGACGCACATCGTCTCGAGGCCGATCGTCTTGTCGAGCGTCTCGAGGTCGTTGAGCAGCGTCGTCATGATGCGCACGCCGGTCATCCCGAAGGGGTGGCCGAGCGCGATCGCGCCGCCGTGCGGGTTGAGGTTGTCGAGATCGATCCCGACCTCCGACGCGATCGGCAGCACCTGCGCCGCGAACGCCTCGTTGAGCTCGGTGATGTCGATGTCGCGACGCGGTCATCCCGGCGCGGTCCAGCGCCTTCTTGATCGCACCGATCGGCGCGACGCCCATGTACTCGGGCTCGTTGCCCCACGTGGCGGCCGTGATGATGCGAGCGCGGGGCTTCAGCCCGAGCTCCGCGGCCTTCTCGGCGCTCATGATCAGCGCGGCGGCCGCGCCGTCGTTGAGCGGGCACGAGTTGCCGGCCGTCACGGTGCCGCCCGGCTTGAAGGCCGGCTCCAGCGTGGCGAGCTTCTCGTAGCGTCGACGAGGCGCGCGGCCCGTCGTCCTTGGAGACGACCGTGCCGTCGGCGAGCGTGACGGGCACGATCTCGCGGTCGAACACGCCGGCCTCCTGGGCCGCGACCGCACGCTCCTGCGAGCGCTGGGCGTAGCGGTCCTGGTCCTCGCGCGAGACGCCGTACTTGTCGGCGACGTTCTCGGCGGTCAGGCCCATCGCGATGTAGGCGTTGGGCTGGCCGTTGTTGCCCTGGAGGTTCTCGTTCTGATCCTCGGGGTGGGCGGCCTCCTGCGCGGCGTTGTAGCGCGAGACGAACTCGACGCCGCCGGCGATGTACACGTCACCCTGGCCCGCGACGACCGCGTTGGCGGCGGCGCGGATGGCGTCGAGACCGGACGCGCAGTAGCGCGAGACGGTCACGCCGTTGGTGGTCTGCGTGAGCTTGTCGCTCAGCAGCACCGCGATGCGGGCGATGTTGTTGGCCTGCAGGCCCTGCGGCAGGCCGCAGCCGGCGATGAGCTCCTCGACCGTGGTCGGGTCCACACCGGGGTTGCGCTCGAGCAGCTGATCGACCACGAACGCGAGGGTCTCGTCGGGGCGCAACGAGGCGAGCGAGCCCTTGAAGGCTCGGCCGACGGGCGTCCGGACGGCGTCAACGATGACGGCTTCGGGCATGAAAATGGTCCTCTCGGAGATGAAGCCCGGCGGTCGCACACCACGGGCAGGTTTATCCCCCGGCGGTCGCACACCACGGGGCCTACGCGATAAATGGTACTAGCCCAACCGGGCTATCACCAGGCGCGAACCCTAGCGGAAGAGCTCCCAATATGAGCGGGCGATCATCCGCCGGGCGAGGACGGTGGTGTCGGGCGGCAGCGCGTCGTGACGGACCCAGCGCACGGCGGCGATCTCGGCCTCTGAGGGCCGCAGCTCGGCCCCCTCGGCAACTTCGACGGCAAAGACATAGAGCCGCTCGCGCTTGTGCTCGAAGCGCGAGGGCAGCTCGGCGATCGACACCATCGAGATCGCCTCGACACCGAGCTCCTCGCCCAGCTCGCGCGTCAGGGCGACGTCGGCCTCCTCGCCAGGCCGCACGAACCCGCCAGGGATGTCCCACTGATCGCGGCGCGCGTAGGTGTGGCGAACGAGCAGCACCTCCTCACCGCAGCGCACGACGGCCCTGGCGCCGGTGGTGTGCGGACGCGTCAGGAACCACCACGGACGCAGCACGAGGTATCCGGCGCGGTAGGCATGGCGCAGCATGCGCGGTGACATGAACGGGCGCAGCCGCGCCTCGACGGCCTCGACGACGCGCGGGGTCAGGGGCTCGCGCTCGGTCATCGGCGCCGCGACATCCCCTATGCCAGCTCCTTGCCCAGGAGCGCCGCATGTGCGGCGACGTCGCGCGCGTACTCGTGGAAGCCCGAGGCGAACATCGCCTGCGGCCCGTCGCAGAGCGCATGCTCGGGATCCTCATGGACCTCGACGATGATGCCGTCGGCCCCGACCGCGGCGGCCGCGCGCGACAGCGGCTCGACGAGGCGGCGGTCGCCCGCGGCGTGCGACGGGTCGACGATCACCGGCAGGTGCGTGTGCAGCTTGAGCCACGCGACCGCGCCGAGGTCGAGCGTGAAGCGCGTCGCGGTCTCGAAGGTCCGGATGCCACGCTCGCAGAGCATCACATCCTCATTGCCTTCCTTGAGCACGTAGTCGGCGGCCATCAGCAGCTCGTCCAAGGACGATGACAACCCGCGCTTGAGCAACACAGGCTTGCCGAGCTTGCCCGCCACCTCCAGCAGCGCGTAGTTCTGCATGTTGCGCGCGCCGATCTGCACCACGTCGGCGTGCTCGGCGATCGCGTCGGCATGCGCGCTGTCGAGCAGCTCGGTGACGACCGGCAGCCCGGTCTCCGCGCGGGCCTCGGCGAGGATCTCCAGCGCGGGCACGCCGAGCCCCTTGAAGGCGAACGGCGAGGTGCGGGGCTTGAAGGCGCCACCGCGCAGCATCGCGGCGCCGCCGGCCTTCACGGCATGCGCGACGGCCAGCGTCTGCTCACGCGTCTCGACCGTGCACGGGCCCGCGATCAAGGTGAAGGTCTTGCCACCGCCGACCTTGCGGCCCGCGATGTCGAGGACCGTGGCCTCGTGGTGGCTGAGCTCCGAGGAGGCCAGCTTGTACGGGCGCGAGATCGGCACGACGCGGTCGACGCCGCCCAGACCCTCCAGCCCCAGCTCCCGGACGCCCTCGGGGTCGCCGATCGCGCCGATCGCGGTCGTCAGCTCGCCGGGCATCACCCGCACGTGCACGCCGGTGGTCTCCAGGCGCGCGACGACGGCGTCGATCTCGGGCTGCGTGGCCTGCGGGCTCATCACGATCATCATGGGCGTATCGCACTGTAGAGCGGAACCCGCTGCGGATTCCCCCACTGCTGTCCGGGCGGGGCCTGGATTGTGCGCCGCCGCCGCGCCGGTCATCCTGCTGGAAGTGTTCTGGCGCATCGCCAAGCTTCCCCTGACCGCCACCCCGTGGCTGGACCTCGCCTACATCTCGCTCGGCCTCGCCTCCGGGATCTTCGCGCTGACCTTCTTCCTCGTCGGGCCGGTCCTGTCGATCATGTTGATCATCACGCTGATCGGGATCCCCAAGCTCTTGGCCGACATGTGGGTCACGCAGCTGTGGGCCAACGGCGAGCGTTGGCGCGGACAGCTGGCCGGCGTGCCGGTCCCGCTCTCGCGGCGGCGTTGGCGTGGCGACACGCTCCTGCAGCGGGTGCGCAACGGCATCACCGATCCGATGACCTGGCGCGAGTTGGTGTGGTTGGTCCTGATGTTCGGGGTCGGCACCGCGTCGTTCGTCGCGGGGGTCACCGCGTTCAGCATCGGCCTCGGCTTCCTGACGCTGCCGCTGTGGGCGTGGTCGCTGCCCGACGGCGTCGAGGTCGGCGTCACGACGATCCGCTCGGTCGGCTGGATGATCCTGTTCTCGGTGATCGCCGGACCGCCGACGGCGGTACTCGGCGCCTGGGTCCTGCGCGGCAGCGCGCTCGTCCAGGCCAAGCTCGCCCAGGTGCTGCTGGAGGGCGAGGAGCAGGAGCGGATCACCGAGCTGCAGGTCTCCCGCGCGGGCGCGGTGGACGCGGCCGCCGGTGAGCTGCGCCGGATCGAGCGCGACCTGCACGACGGCGCGCAGGCCCGTCTCGTCGCGCTGGCGATGGAGATCGGGATGGCGCGCGAGCAGATGGCAACCGACCCCGAGGCCGCCGCCGTGCTCCTGGCCGGCGCGCACGAGGACGCCAAGACCGCGCTGGTCGAGCTGCGCGACCTCGCGCGCGGGATCCACCCGGCGATCCTCACCGATCGCGGTCTCGACGCGGCGGTGAGCGCGCTGGCGGCGCGCTGCCCGGTGCCGTGCACGGTCGCCATCGACCTCCCGCAACGGCTGCCGGCGGCGGTCGAGTCGGCGGCCTACTTCACGATCGCCGAGGCGCTAGCCAACGTCGCCAAGCACAGCGGCGCGTCCCATTGCGCGATCACGGGTGAGGTCAAGGACATGATGTTGAGCGTTGAGGTCACCGACGACGGACGCGGCGGCGTCAGCGAGTCCTCCGGGACCGGGATCGCCGGGCTGCGTGGGCGCGTCGAGGCGCTCGACGGGCGCCTGCTGGTCGTCAGCCCGCCCGGTGCCGGGACCGTGCTGCGAGCGGAGCTGCCATGCGTATCGTGATCGCCGAAGACCTCGTCCTGCTGCGCGACGGCCTCGTGCGGCTGCTGACCGCGCACGGCCACGAGGTCCTCGCGGCCGTCGGCGACGGCCCGGCGCTGGTCGCGGCCGTCGACGAGCACCGGCCCGACATCGCGATCGTCGACGTGCGGCTGCCGCCGTCCCAGCGTGACGAGGGGCTGCGCGCGGCGCTGGAGGCACGGCAGTTGGTGCCGGGCACGCCGGTGCTGGTCTTGTCGCAGTACGTCGAGGAGTCCTACGCTGCCGAGCTGCTGGCCGACGGCGCGGGTGCGGTCGGCTACCTCTTGAAAGACCGCGTCGCCGACCCCTCGGACTTCGTCGCCCAGGTCACGCGCGTGGCCGAGGGTGGAACCGCGATCGACCAGGAGGTGGTCCGTCAGTTGCTCGCCCGCCGCCGCGCCGACGACCCGCTCGACGAGCTGACGCCGCGCGAGCGCGAGGTGCTGGAGCTGATGGCCCAAGGGCTGTCCAACGCCGCGATCGCCCAGCGTCTGGTCGTCACCGACGGCGCGATCGAGAAGCACGTCACCAACATCTTCGGCAAGCTCGGCCTGCACACCGCGGCGGGTGGGAACCTGCGCGTGCTCGCGGTGCTGGCGTGGCTGCGCGCGGGCCAGTGACGCCCGGTCCGTGTCGAGCCATGGGTCATATGGACCCTTTGCTCGACACGCACGGACCTCGCTATGGGTCCGGGAACGGCTGGACCGGCAGGTTGGCCGGCACCTCGCGCGCGCCCAGCTCGTAGGCGCCGCCGTGGGCCGTGCGCAGCGTGGCGGCCGGGCCGTCGCGCGGGATGACGACGGCCTCCAGCTCGGCGATCGAGCAATTGGCGACGTGATGCTCTCCGCCATCGGGATCGGCGTAGCGCCAGACGACGGTCTGGGAGCGGTTGCTGTGCACCGTCAGCCGCAGCCGCGCCTCGTGGCCGTGGAGGTTGAGGTCGAGATGTGATGGGCCTTCGTTGGCGTGCAGTCGCGCGCCCAGGCCACCGATCCGGACGCGCTCGCCGTTGAGCGAGACGACGCCGTTGGCGACCCAGGGCGTGAGCACCCGGCCGACGCGGATGCGCCCGAGCGCGATGTCGAGCCAGTCGTCCGGGCGATCCTCGAACCCCACGCCGTGCAGCCAGATCCAGCGCTCGGCGTGCTGGGCGCCCCAGTTGTGGCCGATCATCCCCGGCCAGCCGTCGAGCTCGAAGACCTCGCCGCCGAACGTCACCTTGCCGCTGACGGCGACATGCGGGCGCGGGCTCTCCAGCTTGGTCTTGGGCAGCGGCGCCGAGTACATGAAGGACTTGGGGAGATGACGCAGCGGCGGCTCTGCACCGGTCCACGTGAGATCCCACGTCGCCGGCCCGGCATGCCCGTGCACGCCGTCGGGGCCGAAGCTGCTCTCCCCCACCCGCAGCCAGCCGTCGACCTGCGGCTCGGGCGAGGACTCCTTGTAGGCCAGCGGCTCGGGCCGGTCGCCGTCGAAGACCGTCAGCCAGATCGAGCCCACCGGCTCCTCGCCGGGAGCCTGGTGGACGGTGTGGCGCAGCCAGACCGAGCGCGGACGATCGGGGTCGACCGCCCGCACATAGAAGGACTCGTAGCCGCCGGCCTCCCCGAAGAACGGGAAGCGGGTGGTCAGTCCTGACCGTGTCGCAGCCCGAGCCACAGCCAGAAGGGGTAGGTGACGAAGAGCGCGGCGCTGACGGCGTGCGTCGGCGTGCCCGCGCGGTCGGGATCCATCTTGAACACGCCCGAGTTGAGCATCCAGTCACGGCCGCTGCGCGCGCGGCACAGGCGCCAGATCGGCTTGGTCCAGCCCTTGTCGAGGTAGAGCGAGATGCTCGTGACGACGAAGACGCCGATCGTCGCGAGTGCCAGCGGCCGCTGACGCTCGGGCGGCACCGCTTGGGCGATGACGCGGCCGTTGGCGTACAACCAGGGTGGGTCGATCAGGAAGGACATCGTCGGGGTGCTCCGTGTCGCGGTGGCAAGACTCTCACGCGAGCAGCCTGTCGGCCAGTCGGGTCGCGAGAGCCATGATGGTCAGCTGGGGATTGACACCCAGCGCGGTCGGGACGGCGCTGCCGTCGCAGACGTACAAGTTGGTCGTTCCGTGGGGCGCGCCGTCGGCGTCCAGGACGCCCTTGGCCGGGTCCTTGGCCATCCGCGCGGTGCCGAGCGGATGGAAGGCCATCAACTTGAGCTCACGCGCGGTGACCGTGTGGTCGCGCAACGGCGTGAGGTCGCCGTCGCGCAGCTCGGGCACGGCGGCGACGGGCAGGATCACCCGGCGCGCACCGGCGGCGAAGAGCAGCTGCGCGAGTCGCTCGATCCCGCGGGCGACGGTCGCGGTGTCCTGCGCGTTGAGGTCGTAGCGGACGATCGGGCGGCCGGCACGACGGGCCAGCTTGCCGGTCGGGATACGACCTTTCGATGTATCGCGGATCATCATCCCGAACTGGGCGATGTTGCGGTACTCGAGCATCAGCTCGCGGTGCGCGGGACCCGAGAACGGGACGGCCATCGCGAGGTAGTCGGGCGGTCCGGCGATCCCCTCCAACATGATGCCCTCGTCGGCGAACTCGTCGATGCCGTAGGACTGCGGCACGCCGTGGGCCATGTCCACGACCTCGTCCATGAGCCCCCAGACGGCGGTCGCGGGGTGGATCGAGAGGTTGCGCCCGAGCCACGGGTTGGCGATGCCGCTGGCGGCGAGCAGCCCCGGCGTGTGCAGCGTGCCGGCGGCGATGACGACGACCGGCGCGTCGACGGTCAGGCGACCACCGCCGCGCGTGGTGGCGACGATGCCGCGTGCGGTCTTGTGGTCGTCGTCGAACAGGACGCGCCGCGCGCGTGAGCAGGTGTAGGTGGTGGCGCCCGCGGCGTGCGCGGCATTCATGTAGGCCTCGCCCGCGTGCTGCTTGGCGCCGGTCGGGCAGCCGAACGCGCAGACGCCGGAGCCGACGCAGCCGCGCGCGTTGCGATTAAGGAAGTGGCCGGACCAGCCGAGCTTCTCCGCGCCGCGCTTGGCGATCCGCGCGTTGGCGCCGGCAAGCTCCTCGGTCACCCGCGCGACGCCGATCGTCTCCTCGACGCGGGTGTAGAGGTTGTCGAGCGTGCCGCGCCCAAGCGCGGCGAGGCCGAGCTCGCTCGCCCAACGGTCTTGGATTGCGGCCGGGACGCGGAGGCAGGTGCCGGAGTTGACGAGCGTCGTGCCGCCGACCGCGCGACCGGTGGGCAGCATGATCGTCGGCGTTCCGGCCGTCGCGCTCTGGCCCGCGTCGCGGTAGAGCAGCGCGGTCATGTCACGCGGGCGCGCGGTCAGCTCGTGCTGGGCAAAGGCCTGACCGTCTTCGAGGACGACGACCCGCTGCCCCGCTTCGGCCAGCGCCCGGGCGACGGGCGCGCCACCGGCCCCCGAGCCGACGATGCAGACGTCCGCGCGCACATGGCGCTCACCGCTGATGCGCGCGCCGTCGACGATTCCGCCGGTGGTGGGCTCGGTGAGCAGGCTCACCGAGCTGCCTCTGCCGGAGCGCGTGACGCGCGACGCTTCACCGGTCCGCCTCCGGCAGTGAGCGCGTCGCAGTGGCGACCACGCCTGGCACATAGCCCAACAGTGCGGAGACGTGGGCGTCGCCGTAGTAGCTGACGGCCGCCGAGGCGCGGAGCGCCTCGACCAGTGTGCGGCCACCGGGCCGATGCGCGAGGCGCTCCAGCAGCGCGAGGCGGGCGGGCGGCGACAGGCGGCGCCAGCGCGTGCGCGCACGGGTGAGCCGCGGCGAGATCTCCAGCGCGAGCAGGACCGCGCGCAACCCCACGCGGTTGATCCACGGCGCACGCGCCAGCCAAGCGTCGAAGGCACGCACCGCATCGGTCTGCCCGATCGGCGGCAGCGGCGGCGCGGGCGCCAGCAGCGTGTCGGCGACGCAGGCGAAGATCGAGGCCTCTCGCGGCGAGAGGACGGTCACGTCGATGCGCCTTTGTGGGTGCCGAGGGCGCGACGGTGCAACGGCGCGCTCACAGCGACCCATCCTCGGCATGGGCGTCCAGCATCCGCTGCTCCTGCGTCGTCGCCAACCGCTCGACGGCCGACGCGGCGCGCGCGCCCTCCCCTGCGACGATGGCGCGCGCGGCACGGCGATACAGCGGCGCGAGCTCCTCGCGACCGGTGACGATCGGGCGGAAGCGCTCGAGGTGGCCGAGGTACAGCTCGCGGATCGAGTTGAGGATCAACGTGAAGACGAGGTTGCCCGCCGCGTCGATGACCGTCGCCATGAACGCGAGGTCGATCAGCTGGGCCGCGGCGTCGTCCTCGGCGCCCTCGAACGCCTCGGCCAGCTCGAGCAGCGTGCGCTCGTGCGTGCGCCCACGGCGCTCGGCCGCCAGCCGTGCCGACTCGCACAGCAGCAGCCGCCGCGCCTCGAACAGCGCGCCGGTCAGCGCCGGGTCGACGGTGACGGCGTAGGCGAGGACATCGAGGCCCGAGTGCGCACGCCAGTCCTGCACCCGCATCGCGTCGCCGTGCTTGACGTCGACCAGCCGCAGTTGCTCCAGGCGCTTGATGCCCTCCCGCAGCGACGCCATGTTGACGCCCAGGTCCGCGGCCAGCGCGCGCTGCGGCGGCAGCCGGTCGCCGGGCGCATAGCGGCCGTCGAGCACGGCGGCGACGAGCTGCCGGAAGACCTGCTCGGGAAGCGAGGAGCGCGCTACGGCCATGCCACAACAGTGTTCCGGTGTTCGGAACAATTGTCAAACACCAGCCAGGGCTGGGATCTGAGGTGCGGATCGGCGTCGCTCGCAAGGAAGAGCGCCGGACATCGTGCGAACGCACCTGTCCGGTGCGATGACGCCGCGAGCGGCGTCGAGACGCCCCTCAGATCACAGTCCTAGGTCGCGGACACCGAGTTCATCGAACCCGATGTGATGCGCCAGCTCGTGGCGCACGGTGATCATCACCTGATGGCGCAGCAGATCCGCGTCATGCCCGAAGTCCCGCCGCAGCGTGTCGCGGAAGATCAGGATCTTGTCCGGGTAGTCGTCGCGGGTGGCGCCGTCGCCGTTGTAGAGCCCATAAGCCCCATAGCGCCGGCCCTTGTCGGAGATGACGACCGCCACGTTGCGGTCCAAAGCGGCTCGCAGCAGATCCGGCAGGTCGTCCATCGCGTCGCGGACGAGCTCCTCGAAGTCCGCGTCGTCGTAGGGGTCGAGCTCCAGGAACTCGCCCTCCGACGGCTCGGCCGCGGTGCCCTCGCGCGCCAGCCGCTCGGCGCGCAGGACGACGCGCTCGAAGTCCGCCTCGGACTCCGGCTCCTTCCACCCCGCCAACCGCACGCCGACGATCGCCATCGCACCGAGCAGCGCGGCGGCCGCGACGATCAGCACGCCGATCACCTCGACGAGCCGCAGCATGCCGATCGTGCTGAAGCCGTTCTGCAGCACGACGATGATCGTGAGCCCGAGGCTCATGGCGATCACGGCGGCAAAGGCGGTGCGGCGCAACGACATGGCTGCGCCCCAGCGTACTCGCCCGTGACCGCCGCGCAGCAAGGACTACTTGGCCAGCTGGCGTGCGATCACGACGCGCTGGACCTCGTTGGTCCCCTCGTAGATCTGGGTGATCTTCGCGTCGCGCATCATCCGCTCGACCGGGTACTCGGTCACGTAGCCGTAGCCGCCGAGCACCTGGACGGCCTCGACCGTCACGTACATCGCGGTGTCGGAGGCAAAGAGCTTGGCCATCGACGAGTACATCGCCTTGTCGCTCTCGCCGCGATCCATCTTCGCGCACGCCTTGTAGAGCAGCTCGCGCGCCGCGGCGGTCCGCGTCTGCATGTCGGCGAGCTTGAACTGCAGGCCCTGCAGCTCGATGATCGGCTTGCCGAAGGCGGTGCGCTCCTTGGCGTACTGGACGGCGTAGTCGGTGGCGCCCTGGGCGATCCCGACGGCCTGCGCGGCGGCGCCGAGTCGCGTGCGCTCGAGGGTTCCCAAAGCGACCGACATCCCGCGGCCGACCTCGCCGATGACGTTCTCGGCCGGGACGCGCACATCCTCGAAGACCGGCTGGCCGGTCGGCGAGCCGTGGATGCCGAGCTTGTGCTCGTACTTGGGCACCGAGAAGCCGGGACGATCCTTCTCGACCACGAACGCGGTGACACGGCGGTTCTCGCGATCGGTCACCGCGAAGACCACGTAGAAGTCGGCGACGCCCGCGTTGGTGATCCACGACTTGGTGCCGTTGATGACCCACTCGTCGCCGTCCAGGCGCGCGGTCGTGCGCATGCCCGCGGCGTCGGAGCCCGACTCCGACTCCGACAGGCAGAACGCCGGCGACCACTCGCCGGTCGCGCACTTGGGCAGGAACCGCGCCTTGAGCTCATCAGAGCCGAAGAGCTGGATCGGCAGCGACCCCAGCTCCTGGACCATCAGGATCAGCGCGACCGACGCCGACGCCTTGGCCAGCTCCTCCACCGCCATCTGGAGCATCATCGTCCCGGTTCCCGTTCCACCGAACTCCTCGGCGTAGGGCAGCGCGAGGATGTCGTTCTCGGCGAGCAGCTCCCGGATGTCCCACGGGTACTCGTCCTTGGCGTCGATCTCGGCAGCCCGGGGCGCGACGCGCTCGGTGGCGATCTGGCGGACGAGGTCGCGGAAGTCCTTGTGCTCCTGCGGGATCTCGTAGACGTCGGTCACGGTCGTGCTCATGGGATGAAGCGTATTCGTCCCGGGTACGACGAGTCCCATGGGTATTGGAACCTCGCTCTTTCTCATCGCCGCAGGCGCGATCCTGCGCTACGCCGTCTCCGACGCGGTCAGCGGGGTGAACCTGGCGACCGTCGGGCTGATCCTGCTGATCGTCGGCATCCTCGGCCTGGTCATCTCGCTGTTCATGACGTTCGCCTACTCGCGCCGGGAGACGGTCGTCACACGTGACCGCTACGTCGACCCGCCACCGCGCTACTAGAACAGCGGCCCGCCGGGCGCGCTGAGTAGGGTCCGGCCGGTGCGGCTCGCATCGGCCATCAGACCGGCGACCGATCGCGAGGTCCCCCTCGCGGTGGACGTGCTGCGCCGCGCGGGCTTCGGCACGCAGGTCGCGCGGCTGCTGGAGTTCCCGCGCTGCTCGCCCGACGGCGCGATCCTCGTCGCCGAGGGCGACGGCGGCACCGTCATGGGCGTCGCCTGCTGTGCGGCCTTCGCCAACACGGGCTGGATCGGCGCGCTCGGCGTCGCTCCGGAGGCACGTCGGCGCGGCCTGGGCGCCGCGCTGACCGAGGCGGCGGTGCGGTGGCTGCGCGGTCGCGGATCACGCACCGTCCTGCTCTACGCCACCGAGGCCGGCCGCCCGGTCTACGAGCGCCTGGGCTTCGTCACCGAGGAGCGCGCCGTCGCGTGGCGCGGCGTCGCCGGCGCCGCCCCGCCGATCGACCTGCTGCGTCTCGGCGACGGCGACCGTCAGCGCCTCAAGGCGCTCGACCAGGCCGTGACCGGCGAGCGCCGCGACAACGTCCTGGACGCCATCCACCCACTGGCCGGCGTGGCGGTCGGCGGCGGGCCATATGGCCTTGCGGGCTGGGCGATCGCCTCGCCGTGGGGCGCGGGAACGGCCATCGCCGCGCTCGCGCCCGAGATGGGCGTCGCGCTGATGGCCGCCGCCACCGGCGGGCCCGCCGCCGGGACGCTGATCGTCCCCGACACCAACCACGCGGCGTCCGACGCGCTGCGCGCCTGGCGCTTCGTCCGGCTCAACGACGCACTGCGCATGCGCCTCGGCCCTGAGGTGGCGTGGCACCCCGAGCAGCAGTTCGGCCTGTTCAACCTGTTCTGGGGCTGAGCAGCGGCCGCGCCGGCACTCAAGAACCGACACGTTCAGCCGACCTCCTCAGACATGACCGAGGTCGATCGGACCCCCAAGGTCAGCCGACTCGCATCCACCCGGATGCGGATCCTGCTGGCCGTCGTCGCGCTGCTCGTGGTCGTCAGCGCTGAGATCGTGATCGTGCTGCACACGATCTCGAACATCGACGTGAGCAACCTCAATGACGGGGTGGGCACCGCCAAGGCCACGTTCTTGATCTGCACGGTCACGCTGCTGCTCTGCGTCGTGGCGATGGCGCTGTGGTCCCAGATCGAGATCAAGAAGCGTCTGACCGCGATCTCGCACGCCGCCAACTCCATCGCCGACGGGGATCTCAACCCCGACATCGACCTCCTCATCCATGACTTCGACGAGGTCGGCCGCTCGGCCGGCGCCGTCCAGCGCATGCTCGTCGAGCTGCGCGCCATCGCCGCCCACGCCGGCCGCGTCGCCGGTGGCGACCTCTCCGAGGAGCTGACCCCGCGCTCCGAGCGCGACGAGCTGCGCCGCTCGCTGGCCGCCATGACCGGCGGTCTGCGCTCGATGGTCGCCGACCTGTCGCTGGCCGCCGAGACCGTCGCCGACGTGTCGGGCCGCGTCGTCATCGACGCCGACGAGGCCGGCCGCGCGGTCGACGAGATCGCCCGCGCCGTCGCCGAGGTCGCCTCCGGCGCCGAGCGCCAGGTCGCCGCCGTCATCGAGGTGCGCGGCCTGAGCACCGACGTCGCCCACGCCACCCAGGAGTCCGCCCGCGGCGCAGCCGAGGCCGCCGACCAGGCGACCCGCGCCCGGGAGCTGGCCCACGACGGCGCCGCCGCCGTCGGCGCCGCCAGCGCGGCGATGCTCGCCGTCAGCGGCGCGTCGGCCGAGGTCACGCGGACGATCCGCTCGCTCGGCGAGCGCTCGCTGCGGATCGGCTCGATGGTCGACACCATCGGCGGCATCGCGCAGCAGACCAACCTTCTGGCGCTCAACGCGGCCATCGAGGCCGCCCGCGCCGGCGAGCAGGGCCGTGGCTTCGCGGTCGTCGCCGAAGAGGTGCGCAAGCTGGCCGAGGAGAGCCAGCAGGCGGCCGGCTCGATCGCCTCGCTGATCGCCGAGATCCAGACCGAGACCGAGCGCGCGGTGACCGTCGTCGAAGACGGCGCCGCCAGCACCGAGGACGGCGTCGCCACCGTCGAGGCAGCACGCGCGTCGTTCGCCGAGATCGGCGAGGCCGTCGAGGTCACCAGCGGCCGCGTCGCCGAGATCGCCGCCGCGATCGGCGCGATCGCCGAGGGCTCCCAGCGCGTCGACGCCGACGTCGGAGAGGTCGCCTCGGTCGCCGAGCAGTCCTCGGCCGCCGCCCAGGAAGTCGCCGCCTCCAGCCAGCAGACGGTCGCCTCGACCCAGGAGATCGTGGCGTCCGCCCAGGAGCTCACCCGCAGCGCCGACGAGCTGCACCGCCTCGCGGGCCGGTTCGTGCTGACGACCCCCTGACTTTCCTAGACTCATGATCGGAGGTAGCCACCCCGATCATGAGCGAGCACCCGTTGTCTGACCCCGAGCTGGAAGTCACCCCCGAGACCGTCAAGCAGCGCTTCGACGCCGGCGAGGTGCAGGTGATCGACGTCCGCGAGCAGTACGAGTGGGACGCCGGCCGCATTCCCGGCGACGTCCGCCACATCGAGCTGCAGCACCTCAGCTCGCAGGCGGCGACGATCGACAAGGACAAGCCCGTCGTCTTCCAGTGCCGGCTGGGCTCCCGGTCGCTGATGGCCGCCCAGGCGTTTCGCGCCGCCGGCTACGACGCCTACTCGCTGACGGGCGGCCTGCAGGCATGGCATGACGCCGGCCTGCCGCTGGACCCGCCCGACGGCACCGTCGCCGACCACTGAGAACAGCGTAAGGACAGCGAAGGCCCGCTGGTGAGCGGGCCTTCGTCGTCCTACGTCTATGTCGGCGCCGTCGTCAGCTGCGCTGCACGTTGACGGCCTTGGGGCCCTTGTCCCCGGCCTCTTCCTCATACGTCACCGCCGCGCCCTCAGGGAGCGAGCGGTAGCCGTCGGCGATGATGGCGCTGTGGTGGACGAACAAGTCCTTCCCACCCTCATCCGGCGTGATGAAGCCGAAGCCCTTGTCGTCACTGAACCACTTCACGATTCCGCTGGCCATGTCAGCGAGTTCCTCCAACTACTGCTTACGCCGGATCTCATCCCCGGCCGGTCGGGCGCAACCTACCAGGATCGACCGCGTTTGTCCGTGAGTGAACGGTGAACCTCAGCGCTATAGGTGTTCCGACTCAGACCTTGTCGGCGCCTTCCGGTACAGCGATCTCCCGCTTGAGGATCTTGCCGGTCGGCCCCTTGGGCAGCTCGTCGACGAACCAGATGTGCCGTGGGTACTTGTAGGCCGCGACGTTCTCCTTCATGTAGGCCTGCAGCGTCGCGGCGTCCAGCGTCTCGCCGTCCTTGAGCACGACGGCCGCGCCGACCTCCTCGCCGAGGTCGTCGTGCGGCACCGCGACGACGGCCGCCTCACGGACCGCGGGATGCTCGTAGAGCACCTCTTCGACCTCGCGCGGGTAGACGTTGTAGCCGCCGCGGATGATGAGGTCCTTCTTGCGATCGACGATGAAGAAGTACCCGTCCTCGTCGACCTTGGCCATGTCGCCGCTGTGGAACCAGCCGCCCTTCATGACCTCCGCGGTGGCGTCGGGCTTGTTCCAGTAGCCCTTCATGACGTTGTGGCCGCGGATGACGATCTCCCCCACCTCGCCCGTCGCGACGTCGTTGTCGTCCTCGTCGACGAGCCTCATCTCGACGCCGGCGATCGGCGTGCCGATGGACCCCGCCTTGCGCTCCTTGTCGGGGTGGTTGAACGAGGCGACCGGCGAGGTCTCGCTCAGGCCGTAGCCCTCGAGCACCTTGCAGCCGAATGCCTCCTCGAAGCCACGCAGCAGCTCGACGGGCAGCGCCGCGCCACCGGAGGCACAGACCCGCAGCGACGAGACGTCGTAGTCGTCACGGTTGGGCAGATGCAGCATCGCGCCGTACATCGTCGGCACGCCCTCGAAGACGCAGACCTTGTCGCGCTGGATGATCTCCAGCGCCTTGGCCGGGTCGAAGCGCGGGATGAGCGTGAGGCAGCCACCCGCCAGCGTCGTGGCGTTCATGCCACACGTCTGACCGAAGGAGTGGAACAACGGGAGCGCGCCGAGGACGACGACGGTCTCGTCGAGGTCGAACAGCCCGGCCGCGGTCGCGGCGTTCCTCATGAGGTTGGCGTGGGTCAGCTCGGCGCCCTTGGGCTGGCCGGTCGTGCCCGAGGTGTAGAGGATGACCGCGGTGTCCTCGTCGCCGACGGCGGCGACGTCCGGGTCGGGCTCGTGGGCGAAGATGAGCGGCTCGATCTCGCCCGGCTTGACCTCGATGATCTCGGCGCCCGCCTCGTCGGCGCCGGTCTGCGCGGCCTCCATGAAGTCATGCCACGCGAACATGATCTTCGCGCCGGGGTCCTTGAGGTAGTAGCCGACCTCACGCCCCTTGAGCAGCACGTTCATCGGGACCACGACGCCACCGGCGCGCAGCACGCCGTAGTAGGCGACCGGGAAGTACGGGACGTTGGGCAGCATGATCCCGACGCGGTCGCCGGGCTCCAGGCCCTTGGCCTTCAACATGGTCGCGACGCGGGCGCTGGCCTGGTCGAGCAACGCGTAGTTGAACTCCGCGTCGTCGAGCTTGAGGGCCAAGCGGTCGCCGTGCTTGGCGGCCGAGTTGGTCAGGATCGTGGCGAGGTTGCCGCTCATGGGATGGACCTTATCCCGGCAGCACCTCGCGCGATGCGGCGTCTAGGCCGGCTGGCCGTGCGCGGCCGACAGCTTGGCGACCGCGCCACGGATGATGCGCGAGACCTGCATCTGGGAGACACCGACGCGCTCGCCGATCTGCTCCTGGGTGAGGTCCTCTTCGAAGCGCAGGCGCAGCACGAGCTGCTCGCGCTCGTCGAGACGCTCGAAGAGCCGCGCCAGCGTCGCGCGATGCTCGGCGCGGGCCAGCTCCGGATCCAGCGATCCGTGGGCGTCGGCCAGCGTGGCGTCGTTGTCCTCGCGGCTGCTGCGCGGGGCGTCCAGCGACGCGGCCCGCATGCCTTGCTGGGCCTGAAGCGCCTCGAGGACCTGCTCGTCGTCGAGCTCCAGCGCCTGGCCCAGCTCACGAACGGACGGCGAGCGACCAAGGCGCGTGGTCAGCTCGGTGCGGTACTTGTCGACCTCCAGCGCGCGCTCTTGGAGCTCGCGCGGCGGGCGCACCGACCAGCAGCGGTCGCGGAAATGGCGGCGCAGCTCGCCGACGATCGTGGGGACGGCGAAGCTCGAGAACGCGATGCCGCGCGCCGGGTCGAAACGATCGACGGCCTTCAACAGCCCCAGGCTGGCGACCTGCAGCAGGTCGTCGAACGGCTCCTCGGCCTTGCGGTAGCGCTTGGCGATCGAGCGCGCCAGCGGCAGGAAGCGCTCGACGAGCGCCTCGCGCAGGCGCGGGTCGCGGCTCTCGGCGTAGGCGGCGAGCAACTGCGCGTCAGACAGCGGCGCACGCGTCGTCTCGGCAGGCACGGGGCAAAGGGTGGTCACAGCCGTCATGAGAAACCACGTTCCCGTGCGGACGGCCCGATAAACCGTTTAGAGCGCCGTCAATCCTCGGTTGCAGGACGGCGACGGTCGCGCTTGATCGACCCGCGCTGGGTCTTGGCCTCCAGCCGACGGGTCTTGGAGGCCTTGGTCGGCTTGGTCGCACGGCGTGGCCGCTGGACGTGCAGCGCTCGTGCCAGACGCTCCTCGAGGCGCCGCAGCGCGAGCTCGCGGTTGCGCGCCTGGCTGCGCGCGTCCTGCGCAACCGCGCGGACGACCGGGCCGCAGCGGCCGATGACGCGCCGCTTCTGTTCCTCGCTGAGCGCCTCCGAGGCGGCGACGTCGAAGCTGACCTCGATCCGCGACGCGGTGACGTTGGCGTGCTGGCCGCCCGGGCCGGAGGAGCGCGACGCGCGCACGACGAGCTCGTCGAGCGGGATGCGCACGGAGCGCGTCGGGTGCAGGGCGTCCTCGGGCATCGGTTCTACCGCCGCACATCCTCGCAGTCGGCCGCCACGCGGTCGTGGCCGTCGGCCAGGACGATGTCGTGGCCGGAGCCGCAGCGGACCGTGTCGATCTCGCCACGCACCACGTTGATGCGGTCGTCGCCGGAGCCGCCGGCGATCACGTCGGGGGCGAGGTTGCCGAAGATCGTGTCGTTGCCGGCGCCGCCGGAGATGTGGTCGGCGCCGCGGTCACCGGTGATCTGGTCGTCGCCGTCCTCGCCGAAGATGCGGTCGTCGCCGGAGCGGCCGGCGATCGTGTCGTCACCGGCGCCCCCGTGCAGCTCGTCGTCGCCCCACTCGCCGTCGACGTAGTCGTCGCCCCCACCGCCGAAGATCCGGTCCTTGCCCTGCTTGCCGAAGAGCGAGTCCGGCCCGTCGGTCCCGCGCAGGAGGTCGTTGCTCGGCGTGCCCCGGATGAGCGAGGTCGTGGTCGTGCCGGTCGCGGCCTCGGGCGCGACCGGCACCACCGACTCGCAGCCGACGAGGCGATCGCGCGTCGGCGCGGTGGCCTCGACGTAGACGGTGTCGTTGCCCTCGCCGCAGTCGACGCTGTCGGAGCTGTCGTCGGCCGCGCGGATCGTGTCGTCGCCGTCGCCCGCGTCGAGGATGTCGGGGCCAGGGCCGCCGATGAGCGTGTCGGCGCCGGCCTGGCCGTAGATCTCGTCGGCGTCGTCGCCGCCGTCGAGCAGATCGGCACCGGCGCCGCCGTCCATGTAGTCGGCGCCCGTGCCGCCGGCGATCGTGTCGGAGCCGTTGTTGCCCTCCAGCAGGTCGCGGGCGGTCCCGCCGTCGATGAGGTCGTCGCCGTCGCCACCGAGGATGTGCTCGGTGCCGGACTCGCCGTAGAGCTTGTCGTTGCCCGCGTTGCCCTTGATGAGGCGGTCGGAGCCGCGGCCGCCGTGGATTGTGTCGTCGCCGTCACCGCCGTACAGACGCGCGTCGTTGCCGAAGCTGCCGCCGTCGATGACGTCGTTGCCGGCCTCGCCGTAGATGCGATCGTCGCCGGCGCCGCCGTCGAGGTGATCGTCGCCCGGGCCACCGTGGATGCGGTCGTTGCCGGTGCCGCCCGAGGCGGTGTCGATCCCGTCGTCGCCGTTGATGGCGTCGTTGCCCGAGGAGCCGTTGAGCTGGTCGTCGCCCGCGCCGCCGGCGAGCCGATCGTCGTAGGGGCCGCCTTCGAGGATGTCGTTGCCCTCGCCGCCATGCAGGATGTCGTTGTCGCGCCCGCCGACGAGACGGTCATCGCCGGCAAGGCCTTCGAGCAGGTCCGGGCTGCGCGTGCCGAGCAGGACGTCGGCGCCCGCGGTGCCGAGCACGAGCGCGAGCCCGGGCTGAACGGTGACGTCAAGCGCCTTGAGGCCGGCGGGCAGCGTGACCGTCCCGAGCCGGCGATGCGCGTACGGGCTGACGAGCGAGAGCGTGCCCGCGCCGCGGTCGGCGACGTAGACGCGGCTGCCGTCCGGCGCCCAGGCGGGGATGCCGGGCCCGCGACCGGCGCGGAGATGGTGGACGGCGCGGGTGGCGACATCGACGAACGCGGCCTTGCGACCGTTGGTCGCCGCGCCGATCGCGAGCTGGCTTCCGTCAGGCGAGAGCGCGATGGCACCGCCCGCGCCCTTGCCCAAGGCAATGCCCTTGCCTTTGGCCGCCTTCTTGGCGCCGGGCGTGATCGTGCGCAGCCGACCGTCGGTGGTGGTGATCCAGGCGCGCCCGGCGGCGAAGGCCGCACCGGCGGCGCCCTTGACCGTGACGCGCCGCAGCAGCCGCGACCGCCGAAGGTCGACCATCGCGACGCGACCGCCCTTCAGCGGGACCGCCGCAAGCGTGCCGTCGCCGGAGATCGCGAGGGCGAGCGCCTTGTCGTGCAGCGCGACGGTGCGCTCGACGGCGAGCGTCCGCGTGTCGACACGCAACAGGTGCGTGCCGGAGATGGCGTACACGCTGCCGCCACCGGGCGAGACGCCGAGCGCGACGATCGGCGTGCCGCCCGCCAACTGCTTGGGGCCGGTGTCGGCGGCAACCGCCCCGCCGCTGGGCGCGGTGCCGACCGACGAGGGCACCGTGACGTCGGCGCCGCGCAGGTCGATGGCCAGCAGCGCGCCGCCGCCGGCCGCGAAGCCGACCTTGCCGTCGCGTGTGACCGCCACCGAGGTGGTCGGTCCGGGGAGCGCGACCTTCTTGCTGACCTTGCCGGTCGCGACGTCCAGCAGCGCGACGTCGTTGGTTCCGGTCGCGATCAGCGCGACCCGTGCCTGCGCCGCCGCCGCGGGCATGAGCGCGCCACCGCAGAGCAGGGCGAGCAGCGCGACGCGGACGGTCCGGGACATCCCTCCGGGTTCTGCGCCCCGCTCAGCGCTCCTGCACATCGCGCGCGTCACAGACCGCGCGCACGACCTCGTCGGGATCGTCGGTCACCGTCAGCAGCGCGGCATCGCCGTCGCCGATCATGCCCTCGGCGATGAGCCGCTCATGGATCCACTCCACGAGCCCACTCCAATACGCGGTGCCGACCAAGATGATGGGGAAGTCGCAGATCTTGTCGACCTGCTCGAGGACCAGCGCCTCGAAGAGCTCGTCGAGCGTGCCGAAGCCGCCCGGCAGGACGACGAACGCCGTCGCGTAGCGCACGAACATCATCTTGCGCGTGAAGAAGAAGTCGCAGGTCAGCGCGATGTCCTGGAAGGGGTTTGGCGCCTGCTCGAACGGCAGCACGATGTTCAGCCCGACCGACGTCACGCCGGCGTCCTGCGCGCCGCGGTTGGCGGCCTCCATCAGCCCAGGACCGCCGCCGGTGATGATCGCGAAGCCCTCGCCGCCGACACGCCGGGCGATCTCACGACCCTGGGCGTAGTACGGGTCCTCGGGCCTGACGCGCGCAGACCCGAAGAACGTCACGGCAGGGCCGAGCTCGCGCAGCGCCTCGAAGCCGGCTTCGAGGTCGTGGCCGATGCGCTCCAGGCGCTCGGCCTCGGTCCGCGTCGCGAGCACCGCGCGACGCTTGGTGCCCAGCAGCTCCTCGTCGGGCGAGGTGGGCGGATGGGGCCGGCGGGCGGGCATGGTCACGCGCGGGGTTCTATCCGACGCGGCGGCATGGCGGAGGCGGCGGGCGCCTCCCAGCGTCCACCGCCTCCATGTACCCCTGCGGAAAGTCGGCCCTAGAGCCCGGGCGGATGCACGACCGTGTAGCCACCGGCCGAGCGTGAGGCGGTCTGCCAGCGCGTGCCGGCGGCGGAGCGACCGCTGGTGTCGAAGCGCAGTCCGGCGACGACCATGTACACGTGGCTGCTCTTGGCGTAGAGGGTCACCCACTGGCCGGGGCCCTTGTCGCCCCAGCCGGCGAAGTCGCCGGAGGTCAGCGCCGAGGTGAGCATGCCGGCGCCGTGCAGCGCGTAGGAGACCGAGCCCGAGCAGTCATAGCCCTTGTCCTGCCACTTGCCGTGGCCGCCGCCGTAGATGTACGGCGTCTTGGCGATCTCGTTGCCCGCGGCGATGATCTGCTTGACCTGGTCGGGCGCATCGGCCGGCGCGACGGCCATGCCGTCGCTGCCGACGGTGGCCTTGGAGCCGGGCGTCAGCGCCGCAGGCGTCGGCGAGGTCGAGCCGGTGGCCGTCGACGCATCGCCGTCGACCAGGGAGCGCAGGAGGTCCATGTCGGCCGCGTCGGTGACGCCGTCGGGGGCCACCTGCTGGTCGGTCTCAAACTGCTTGACGCTCTTGACGGTGCCGGCGCCGTACTCGCCGTCGACCGAGGTGGTGAAGCCGGCGCGCTTGAGGTAGTCCTGGAGGATCTTGACGTCGTGACCGCTCATGCCCTTGCGCAGCGGGATGCGATCGCCGAGGTGGTGCGAGCCGGTCACCGTGGAGCGGACGTCGAAGCCGCCGCTGGCGTTCCTGGCGGCCGAGCCGTTGGTCGCGCCCTTCAGCGTCGCGATCGTCCGACTGTCGGCGACACCCGTCGGCCGGAGACGGGCCGCACGCTGGAAGCGGCGCACCACCGCGGCGGTGGTGGTCCCGAACTGGCCGTCGTCCGAGGTCTTGAAGCCCGCCTGCGTGAGCAGCGTCTGCAACGCCTTGACCCGGGGGCCGTGATCGCCGCTGCGCAGCGTCCGGCTCCCCACCTTCTTGGCGGCCGCGGCAACGGGCTCGGCTGTCTGCGAGGCGGTGATTGGGGTGTCAGCCCCGGCGATGGCGGGGATGAACAGGACACAAGCAGCTGCGAACGCGTTGAAGACACAGAACGCAGACGAGCGGAACGACAGCGGCGACACCGGGAACTACCCCTCTCTTTGGGCGCCTACGGGGTTAGCTGTCGGGCTCGCGCCAAGAGAGTGGCGCTACTTCGCTGATCGCGATGATTCGCCCCATGCCCGATATCTCGGGCCAGTGGGTCCCCCGCTCCCTGACGATGTTCGCCAGGGATTCGGCTGGTCAAACGACGGCGGAAGCGTAGCGAAGGCTGCCGACGTTTGTCGTCATAACGACGTCAGCTTGCAGACCGCAACTCGGGCAAACCCGAGTCCAAGGCGGCAAGGGCGACGGCCAGCGCGACCTCGGCGCGCGTCCGCAGCGAGGTGGCAAGGACGAACTCGCCGGGATTGTGCGCCGCCCCGCCGCGCGGGCCGAGCCCGTCGACGGTGAGCGGGATGGTGGCCGCGAAGTGGCTGGCGTCGCTTGCGCCGCCGCGCTGGGCCGCGATCACCGGTCGGCCGAGCAGCTCGCTCGAGCGCTCCAGGAGCGGTGTGGTCGCCGCGCGGGCGTCCATCCCGGGCCACTCGCGCACGAGGCGCGTGGTCAGGGACGCGCCGCCAACCTCGACGGGGACGGCATCCAGCACGCGGGCGAAGGCGTCGAGGCGATCGGCGCGCACGTCGGCGATCAGGCGCCCGGCCGCAGGGACGACGTTGAACGCGTCGCCGCTGCGCACGACGGTCGGGACGGCGGTGAGGTGATCGGAGCCGTGCGGGTCGTGCCGGCCGGCGATGGCCTGGGCGGCGGTCGCCAGCGCGAGCAGCGCGTTGAGCCCCTTGTCGGGCGACGAGCCGGAGTGCGCGCTGCGGCCTTGGGCAAGGACCTCGACGGTGCCTGCCGCCTTGCGCTTGACGATGACCGCGTCGTTGCCGTCGGCGTCGAGCTCGCCGGCCTCGAAGCAGAGGCAGGCGTCAAAGCCGGCGAAGCGGTCGACGTGGCCGAACGGGCCGACGCGCCACTCCTCGTCGACGACGAGCAGCAGGGCGATCTCGGCGAAGAGCCCCGGCCGCGTGCTCAGCGCGCGCAGGACGCCGAGGGCGAGGACGTCGCCGCCCTTCATGTCGACGGTGCCCGAGCCGTAGAGACGGTCGGCGTTGTCGGGATCGCGTTCGAGCACGCGGTGCTCGTCGTGTGCGACCACGGTGTCGAGGTGGCCCAGCAACAGGATCTTGCCTGTCCCGGTTCCGCGCACGCGCGCGAGGAGATCGGGCGCGTGGTCGGGCGAGGAGCACGGCACCCGCTCGGTGGTGGCGCCGTCCGGCAGCAGCGCCGCGGCGATGGCCGCCGCCTCCTGTGCGCCGCTGATGTCGCCCGACGGTGACGAGACGCCCACCAGCGCCTCGAGCTCGCGCTCGGCGCGATCGGCGATGGAAGCTGAACTTTCGACGATCCACTGGTCCACGGGTTCTCTACAGTTGCACGTCATGGCCAAGGGACCGCGCGTGGGCGACACCGCCCCGGACTTCGAACTGGTGGGCACCGATGGGCCGTTCCGGCTCAGCGAGCATCGCGGCGAGCGCGTCGTGCTGCTGTTCTACCCGGGCGACGAGACGCCGGTCTGCACGAAGCAGTTCTGCTCGTATCGCGATCGTGCGGATGACATGTCGGCGTTGGACGCCGTCGTCGTCGGCATCTCCGGCCAGGACGTGGAGTCCCACCGCGAGTTCACCTCCAACCACGGGCTGACCGTGCCGCTGCTCGCCGATCCCGACAAGTCCGTCGCACGCATGTACGGCGTGACGCGCCCCGTCCTGGGCACCCAGCGCGCGACGTTCATCATCGACGCCGACGGCACGATCGCCTGGGCCAAGATCCACGCGCTCGGGCTGGACTACGTCGGCGTGGACGAGCTGGCCGCGGCGCTGGCGTCGGTCACGCCGGCCGCGGCCGAGTAGTCGGCGCTAGCCGAGCACCTCGCCCAGCCGCAGCTCCAAGGCCCCCGCGATCGCGTCGCGGACGGGGCCTTCGTCGTAGCGCTCGACGATCGCGCCCAGGAAGCCCTCGACCACGAGCCGCTCGGCGGTCGTCTTCGGGAGCCCGCGCGAGCGCAGGTAGAAGATCTGCTCGGGATCGATCTGCGCGATGGCCGCGGCGTGGGTGCAACGGACGTCGTCGGCGAGGATCTCCAGGCCGGGGATCGCGTCGGCGTGGGCCTTCTTGCCGAGCAGGAGGTTGCGGGCCTCCTGGAAGGCGTCGGTGCGCTGGGCGCCCGGGTCGACCTTGATCATCCCGCGCCAGACGGCCGACGAGCGGCCGCTGATGAGACCGCGGAAGGCGAGGTCGCTCACCGTGTCCGGCGCCGCGTGCTCCTGCAGCGTGTCGTAGTCGACGTGCTGGCGGCCGCGCGTGGCGTAGGCGCCGGTGACCTTGGCGTGTGAGCCCTGGCCGTCGAGCGTCGACTCCAGGAAGACCTTGCCGTTGCCGCCGCCGAAGGCGAGCGTCGTCCAGTCCAGCTGGGCGTCCTTGGCGACGACGGCGCGCTGGGCGCCGAAGACCCATGTCTTCTCGTTGAGCGACTGGGCGCCGACGTAGTGCAGCGTCGCGTTGTCGCCGACGACGATCTCGACGACGCCGTTGACGACCGCCTCCTCGTCGTGGGAGGAGGAGACCTGGTCCCAGACCTCGGCCTCGGCGCCCTCCTCCAACACGATCAGCGTGCGGTGATGCAGCGTCGTGCCGGGCTTGTCCTGGATCGTGGTGATCAGGATCGGCGCGTCGACCTTGGTGTTGCGCGGGACGTAGACGAGCGTGCCGTCGGTCCACTGCTCGGCGTTGGCGTTGGCGAAGAAGCCGGGGCGCACGACGGTGCCGAAGTGGCGCCCGACGACCTCGGCGTGACGCTCCAGCGCCACGCGCAGGGGCGCGACGATCGGGCCTTCGGAGGATGGCTCGGCGTCCGACGGACCGACCGCGCCCTCGGGCGCGAAGAGCACCGGGTGGTCGGCGTCCGCGCCGGCCGCGACGGCCGTCGGGAACTGCGCGAGGTCCAGCTTGTCGATGGGGGTGAACTCCCAGCCGGGGGTGCCCTTGAAGGTGGGCACCTCGACGTGGAGCTGCGGCGCGGACGCCGCGACCGCGCTAGCCAATGGAACCCTCCATCTGCAACTCGATCAGCCGGTTCATCTCGACGGCGTACTCCATCGGGAGCTCCTTGACGATCGGCTCGATGAAGCCGTTGACGATCAACTTGCCCGCCTCTTCCTCGGTCAGACCGTGCGACATGAGGTAGAAGAGCTGCTCGTCGCCGACCTTGGAGACCGTGGCCTCGTGGCCGACGTCGACGTCGTCCTCGCCGATGCGGATCGTCGGGTAGGTGTCCGAGCGCGAGTGCTCGTCGAGCAGCAGCGCGTCGCAGACGACCTTGGACTTCGAGCCGTGCGCGCCCTTGGCAACCTCGAGCAGGCCGCGGTAGGACGAGCGCCCGCCGTCCTTGGAGATCGACTTGGCGAAGATGTTGGACGTCGTGTTCGGCGCCGCGTGCACGATCTTGGCGCCCGCGTCCTGATGCTGGCCCTCGCCGGCGAAGGCGATCGACAGCACCTCGCCGTGGGCGCGCTCACCCATCAGGTAGACGGCCGGGTACTTCATCGTGAGCTTGGAGCCGAGGTTGCAGTCGACCCACTCGACGGTCGCGTCGGTCTCGGCGATCGCGCGCTTGGTGACCAGGTTGTAGACGTTGTTGGACCAGTTCTGGACCGTCGTGTAGCGGATGCGCGCGCCCGGCTTGGCGATCAGCTCGACCACCGCGGAGTGCAGCGAGTCCGACGACCACGTCGGCGCCGTGCAGCCCTCGACGTAGTGCACGTAGGAGCCCTCGTCGGCGATGATCAGCGTGCGCTCGAACTGGCCCATGTTCTCCGTGTTGATCCGGAAGTAGGCCTGCAGCGGCATCTCGACGTGGACGCCCTTGGGCACGTAGACGAACGAGCCGCCCGACCACACCGAGCTGTTCAGCGCGGCGAGCTTGTTGTCGTTGGGCGGGATGATCGTGGCGAAGTACTCGCGGACCAGGTCCTCGTGCTCGCGCAGCGCCGAGTCCATGTCCATGAAGATGACGCCCTGCTCCTCCAGGTCCTCGCGAACCTGGTGGTAGACGACCTCGGACTCGTACTGGGCGCCGACGCCGGAGAGGAACTTGCGCTCGGCCTCCGGGATGCCCAGGCGGTCGAACGTGCGCTTGACGTCGTCGGGCACGTCGTCCCAGGAGCGCGACGGGCGCTCCGTCGAGCGGACGAAGTAGTGGATGTCGTCGTAGTCGACCTCGGCCAGCATCGGCGAGCCCCACGTGGGCTGCGGGCGGTCGAGGAAGTGCTGGAGCGCCTTGAGGCGGAAGTCGAGCATCCACTCCGGCTCGCTCTTCATCCGCGAGATCGTCTCGACGACCTCGCGATTGATCCCCTTGGGCGCCTTGTAGAGGTAGTTGTCCTCCTCGTGGAACCCGTAGCGCTCCGTGTAATCGGAGCCGAGGTTGCGCAGCGACGCCTCTTCGGGCGTGAGGATCTTGGTGGACTCGGTCTCGGGCGTGGCAGCCATGGGCTACTCGACCTCCAGCTTGATCAGGTCGCCGTCGATGCGCACCGGGAACGTCTCGATGGGCTCGTAGGCAGGAAGGGTCTTGGGGGCACCGGTTCGCAGGTCGAACAGCGAGCCGTGACGCGGACACTCGATGGTGCAGTCGTCCTGGTGCAGCTCGCCCTCGGCCAGCGGACCGTCGTCGTGCGAGCAACGGTCCTCGATCGCAAACAGCGTGCCGGCGCAGTTGACGACGGCGATCTCGAGGTCCTCCCATTCCACGACGCGCATGGCGCCGGGTGGGAGCTCGGTGACGGGGCAGATGTCGATGATCTCAGGCAACGAAGTTCAAATCCGACTTTCGCAGGAGGGATTGTATCGAGGTGGGCGACGCGGCCCCGTCACGACGTCTCCCTGTCCGGTCTCACGGGCAGACTCGCGGGCGTGCATCACCCCATCCTCCGCGTCCTTCGCGGCGTGCGGATGACCGCCACCGCCGAGACCGACGCGCATGCCGAGCTGCGCAGTCGGATCAGCGGCGTGATCATCTTCACGATCGTCCTCGACCTGCTCTGCGGCGCCCTGGCCTGGGCCCTGGAAGCCCACCGCGGCGAGATCACGACGTTCGGCGACGCGCTGTTCTGGACGACGACCCAGATGCTCACGGTCTCCTCCCAGTTCCCGAACCCGCTGAGCACCGGCGGCAAGCTCCTCGACGTCTTCCTGGAGCTCTACGCGCTGGTCGTCGTGACGTCGGTCGCGGGCGCCTTCGCGTCGTTCTTCCACCGCCGCAGCCACGAGCGCGCGCAGGCGGACGGGTCTTCTTCCTGACGACCCCCTAGCCTCTTGCGGCGCATGCCCGCCGTTAACCCAACCTTCTCCGCGACCCGCGACGATCTCCGCAACGTCGCCATCATCGCCCACGTCGACCACGGCAAGACGACGCTCGTCGACGCCATGCTGCGTCAGTCGGGCGCCTTCCGGGAGGGCGCGGCGCTGACCGATCGCGTCATGGACTCCATGGACCAGGAGCGCGAGCGCGGCATCACGATCCTCGCCAAGAACACCGCGGTCCAGTACGGCGAGACCAAGCTGAACATCATCGACACGCCGGGCCACGCCGACTTCGGCGGCGAGGTCGAGCGCGGGCTGACGATGGTCGACGGCGTGCTGCTGCTCGTGGATGCGAGCGAGGGCCCGCTGCCGCAGACGCGCTTCGTGCTGCGCAAGGCGCTGGAGAGCCGCCTGCCGGTCGTGCTGGTCATCAACAAGATCGACCGCCCCGACGCGCGCATCGACGAGGTCGTCCACGAGGTCGAGGAGCTGTTCCTGGACCTCGACGCCGCCGAGGACCAGCTCGAGTTCCCGATCGTCTTCACCAACGCCAAGGCCGGCACGGCCTCGCTGGACCAGACCACCCCGGGCGAGTCGCTCAAGCCGCTGCTCGACCTGCTGGTCGAGACGGTCCCGCCGCCGTCCTATGACCCCGAGCACCCCGCCCAGGCGCTCGTCACCAACCTCGACGCCGATCCTTACCTCGGCCGCCTCGGCGTCTGCCGCGTGCGCCAGGGCACGATCCGCAAGGGCGACATCGGCTGGTGTCGCGCCGACGGCGAGACGGTGACCCGCGGCAAGATCACCGAGCTGTTCGTCACCGACGGGCTGCACCGCGTCCCGGTCGAAGAGGCCGGGCCGGGTGAGATCTGCGCGGTCGCCGGCCTGCCGGAGATCACGATCGGCGAGACGCTGGCTGACGTCAACGACCCGCGGCCGCTGCCGGTCCTGCACGTCGACGACCCCTCGATCGGCGTCACGATCGCCACGTCGACCTCGCCGTTCGCCGGCAAGGACGGCAACAAGCTCACCGCCCGCCAGATCCAGGGGCGCCTCGACCAGGAGCTGATCGGCAACGTGTCGATCCGCGTCGAGAACACCGACCGTCCGGATGCCTGGGAGGTCCAGGGCCGCGGCGAGCTGCAGCTCGCGGTGCTCGTCGAGACGATGCGCCGCGAGGGCTTCGAGCTGCTCGTCGGCCAGCCGCGCGTCGTCACGCGCGAGATCGACGGCACCGTCCACGAGCCGATGGAGCGCATGACCATCGACGTGCCCGAGGACTACGTCGGCGTCGTCACCCAGATGCTCGCGCTGCGCAAGGGCCGCATGGAGCAGATGAGCAATCACGGCACCGGCTGGGTCCGCATGGACTATCGCGTGCCGGCGCGTGGCCTGATCGGCTTCCGCACCGAGTTCCTCACCGAGACGCGCGGCACGGGCATCGCCCACAGCGTCTCCGACGGCATGGAGCCGTGGCACGGCGAGCTGCGCACGCGGCCCACGGGCGCGCTGGTCTCCGACCGCCAGGGCACGGTGACGTCGTACTCCTGCTTCCAGATGCAGGACCGCGGCTCGCTCTTCGTCTCCCCCGGCGACCAGGTCTACGCCGGCATGGTCATCGGCGAGAACTCCCGCAACGATGACCTCGACGTCAACATCGTCCGCGAGAAGCACCTGACCAACGTGCGCTCGGCGACCGCCGACGAGCTCGAGCGCCTCGTGCCCGCCCGCAACCTGTCGCTCGACCAGGCGATGGAGTGGCTGCGCGAGGACGAGTGCGTCGAGGTCACGCCCAAGGCCGTCCGGATCCGCAAGTGGCTGCTCGACCCCAACGAGCGCACCAAGGCCGCCCGCCGCGCCAAGGCCGGCGCGGCGCCCGTGAAGTAGCGGTCGCTCAGCCCGCCGACCAGATGCCGGAGCGCGCGGTGGCCTTGCGGGCCTTGCCGCGGGCAATCGCACGCGCCTGCGGCCCGGCCACGCCGGCCACATCGATGCCCCGCACCGTGACGGTCGCCGTCGTCGTCTTGGCGACCGCCGTGATCGTCGTCTGTGGCTTCTTGAGCAGCAGGAGCAGGACGCGGCCGTCGGTCAGCTTGGCGCGCAGCTCGTAGCGCTTGGCGCGGGTGTCGCGGTGCCAGCGGACGACGAGCTTGGAGCCCGTGCGCTTGATGGTTACCCGCGGCTTGACGGGCCGGACCCGGGCCGGCGCGACGTAGCGCGCGACGGTCAGGTTGGTGCGCGGCATGCCGTTCTGGGTGACGGTCGCGACGATCTTACGCGTCCCGCCCTCACCGGTCGTCGGCGTGAACGCGAACGTCCCCTTCGCGGTGCTCGTCGGCTTGCCGATCTGCGCAGCCGTCTTCTTGCCGACCTCGGCGAACGTGACCTGCTGGCCCGCCTGCGGCGTGATCTTGTAGGACAACACGCGCTTGGCGCCCTTGCCGCGCCGGACGCTCGCCGACACCTGCGGCTTCGGCAGGCCCTCGGCCTGGCGGACGCTGACGATCGGCGTCGAGTCGGCCTCCGGCACGATCTTCCAGACGCCCGGCTTTGGCGCCTTCACGGCGAACCACGTCAGCTTCTGGGCGACCGCCTGGAACGCGAACGCCTTGCCGTCGTTGACCGGCGCGTTGGGCTGCGGCTCGACGCGCGTGCCGTCTGGGCCGACGAGCGCCACGTGCGGCGGCCCGTCGGCGCCGATGACGCCCACGACACCCGCGGGCAGACCCGCCTTGAAGGTCACCGACCGGTCGCCTCCGGCCTGCGCGGCCGACGCGGTCGCGCGATAGCCACTGACCGAGCAGCCGGTCGGCATGATGTCGATCCGGCTCAGCAGGACGATCGGGTTGACCAGGCCGGCCAGGAGGTCGTTGCCCCAGGTGATGCCGGCGCCGATGTCGATGATCGGCGTGCGCGCGCACGCGGCGAAGCCCTTCGACGACACCAGCACGCTGCCGCCGATGCAGACCCCGATGCAGACGTCGGCGCTGCCCTCCAAGTTGAACGCGCCCTTGTAGAACCAGCCGGCGATCGACCCCTCCACGTTGACCGGGCCGAAGCCGGCCTTGACGCTGCCGCCCGCGCTGATGTGCCCGTCGGTGACGAACTCGATGTAGGCCTTGGCCAGCGGGATCCCGAGGACGCTCCCGACGCCGTCGCCGTGGATCGTCACCGGCTTGTCGTCGGGCAGCGTCACCTTCACGTCGCCGTCGACCTTGACGAAGCGGTCCGAGCCGTTCTCCTTGAGCGGCGGGCCGGCGCCGAGCGTCACGCCGCCGGTGAACGTGAGCGGCGAGAACGCCACGCCGCCGCGGATCGCGGTGAGGTAGGCCACCGAGAACGGATCCAGCGGGTAGCCGGGCGCCGGCGGGACGAACTCGCCGCTGAGGTGCTCGATCGTCCCGTCGCGGATGCCGAGCGAGGCGGACAGGCTCATGCCCGGCGGCACGTTCAGCTTCAGGGAGCCCGACCACAGGTTGGCGTCGGCGTCGTAGCCGAGCGCGGCGTCGGCGAGCTCGAGCGGGCCGAGCTTGGCCGTCGAGAAGCCGAAGTGCAGCTCGCGGACGTGCAGGCCGGCGATGTTGTCGGCGCGCATGACGAGCGCGGCGCTGACGCCACCCAAGATGTCGGGCAGGCCGATGCTGGCGTGGACCTCGACCGCGCCGCGGACGAGCTGAACATCGGCGTCGCCGACCAGCTTGAAGCCGAAGACCTTGGACCCCAACTTGCCGACGTCGAGGTCGCCGAGCGGGAAGACGTTGCCCTTCGGGACCGTCCAATCGATCGAGCCGTGAAACAGCTTGGTCGCACCGATCGAGATGTCGACAGGCCCGGTCGACGTCACCTTCAGCTTGGTGGGGTCGAACCGGATCTCGGCGCCCGCGAGGCTCATGCCGTTGACCTTCACGCCCCCCTTGGCGATGAAGACGCCCTTGTCCTGCGTGAGGCAGGCGTCGGCGACGACGTCGAGCGCGGCGAGCTGCAGGACGCGGCAGCGCCGGTCGTCGGGGTTCGCGGGCGGGGTCGGCGCAGGCGTGTCGCCGCCACCGCTGGGCGGCGGGGTGCCGCCACCACCGCTCGGTGGCGGGCTTCCCCCGCCACCGCCTCCTCCACCGCCATCGCCGCCACCGGTCGCCGGGGGCGGCGACGTGCCCGGCAGCACGAGCCCGCCGAACGTGTAGCCGTAGGGGTCGACCGGCTGGCCGACCATGCCGTTGAAGCCCTGCGTGCCGGTCGTCTCGGAGAACCACGGGTCGCCGTTGTCGCCGAAGTACGAAGCGCCACCGAGGTCGTGGTGGTTGCCGTCGTCGCGGGCGCCCGGCGGCAGCACGTTCTTGCTCCAGCCGATCCCGTCGTCAGACGTCTGGTACTGGACGTGGTTGTAGCCGCCGGTGATGGACGGCAGCCAGCGCACGAAGTGCAGGCGGCCGTTGGCCTGGTCCTCGACGAGGCTTGCCGAGCTGTTGGGGTCATAGCCCCAGAACGAGACGTCGCTGCCGCCCGGGACCGAGAGGTCGGGCTCGGGGATCTGATGGGCGGCGCCGAGCGTCGTGCCGTCGATCCGCCGCAGCCACCAGGTCGACGGGGCGCGATCGTCGTTGAAGTCGGAGATCCGGTACATCAGGAACGTCCCCAGCGGCCCGGTGACGAGTTGCGGCCGGTTGACGCCGGTCTCGCTCGGCCCGGCCATCGCGTGCCAGTTGGACTTGTCGTTGATCGCGGTCAGCGGCGCGCCCGGCATGTCGAACGTGCGCAACTGTATGTGATGGTCGGGGTCATCCCAGGCGGCGATGAACGAGCCGGGGCCACGCTGGACGACCGATGGGTGGGTGCCGCCGCCGTTGCGGTTGCGGGTGTCGGCGGGGTCGGTGAGTTGCGCGCGAACCCCCGTGTAGGTGACGCCCTCGGCGCTGAGCGTCGCGCCCTGGACGAACACGCCGCCGTACCCCGACCCGTCGCCGAACGTCCAGTCCTGCGACGTGATCGTGACGATGCGCCGGTCGGAGAGGTCGAGGACCGAGTCGGTGCTGACGCGGCGGTAGGTGCCGCTCTCGCTCGACTTGATCGAGGAGCGCAGCGCGAGCTTGACCGGTGCCGCGAACGTGGCGCCGGCGTCGGTCGACTGGTAGATGACGAGGTCGTCGTTGCCATACGGATAGGAGAAGTCGCACAACGCGTGCGTCACGAGGATCACGTCGCCGAACTGCGAGATCAGGACCTTCGGGCGGTCGACCGGGCGCGGGCCGGCGCCGTAGCTCTCGTCGGTCTCGCCACGGTGACAATCGGCCGGCAGCGTGAACGTACGGATGGCCTCCTGGCACGTGTCGGTCCCGGGCGCGATCCGGCAGTACCCGATCTGGTCGTCGATGTTCTCCGTCGGCTTGATGCCCCAGACGAGGTGGGTCGTCCCGTCGCGATCGGTGGCCGACGACGGGCCGTAGCCGGTGGCGATCGACGGGTTGGCCACCGCCGAGGCGGGCAGCGACAGGCCTACGAGGGAGGCGGCAACCGCCAGGACGACAACGACGAGACGGGGCACGCGCGGACCGTAGTCGGTCCTGTCGTCCCGCGAAACCCCCCATTGGTCTGGATGCTCGCGGCAGCGCCGCGGCCGTCGGGCTCGCTCAGAGCCTGTTCGGGTCGGCCGGGGCCGACGCGGGCGGCGTCTCGGGCTCCCAGTCGACCTCATGGCCGAGGCCGGCGGACTTCAGGACCTTCAGCGACAGCAGCGCGCACTTCATCCGGGTCGCGCTGATGTCGATGCCGAGCAGGTCCAGGACGAAGGAGCGATCGAGGCGCAGCAGCTCCTCGACGGGCATGCCGACGACCTCGTCGGAGGCCATCGAGGCGCTGGCCTGGGAGATCGCGCAGCCGTGGCCCTCGAAGCGGACCTCCTCCACCTTCCCGTCGTCGCCGACCTTCAGCATCACCTTGAGCTGGTCGCCGCAGAGCGGGTTGTGGTCCTCGGCCTCGAGGTCCGGGGACTCCATAGGACCCCAGTTGTGGGGCCGCTTGTAGTGCTGGAGGATCTCCTCGCGGTACAGGTCATCCATGGCTAGGCGAAGATCCTCCGGACTTCCGCCAGGCCGTCGACGAGCGCGTCGACCTCCTCGCGGGCGGTGTGCACGGCAAACGACGCGCGCGTCGTCGCCGACTCGCCCAGATGCTGCATCAGCGGCTGGGCGCAGTGGTGACCGGCCCGGACGCAGACGCCGCGACGGCCGAGGATCTCGGAGACGTCGTGCGGGTGAACGCCCTTGAGCGCGAAGGAGACCAGCGCGCCGCGGCGCTCGGCGTCGAGCGGCCCGTGCAGCGTGACGTCGTCCTCGGCGCCGAGGCGCTCCAGCGCGTAGGCGGTCAGCTCGGCCTCGTGGGCACGCACGTTGTCCATGCCCAGGTCGGTGAGCCAGTCGACCGCGGCACCGAGGCCGATGACCTCGGCGATCGCCGACGTCCCCGCCTCGAAGCGCGCCGGCGGCGCCGCCCAGCGGACCTCGTCGAACGACACGCTGGAGATCATGTGGCCGCCACCGATCAGCGGCTCGGTGTCGAGCAGCAGGTCGTGGCGCCCGTGCAGGACGCCGACGCCGGTCGGGCCGTAGGCCTTGTGGCCGGTCCAGGCGTAGAAGTCGGCGTCCAGCGCGGCCAGGTCGACCGGCAGTTGCGGCACGGCCTGCGAGCCGTCCACGACCGTGACAACGCCCGCGGCGCGGGCGCGCCGCGCGATCTCGGCGATCGGGTTGATCGTCCCGACGACGTTGGAGACGTGGGCGATCGCCAGCAGCTTGGCGCCCGGCAGCAGCCCGTCGAGGACGTCGAGGTCGATCACGCCCTCGGCGTCGACCGGCACCTCCACCAGCTCGGCGCCCGTCTCGCGCGCCAGCATCCACCACGGCACGAAGTTGGAGTGGTGCTCCATCCGCGTGACCAGGATGCGGTCGCCGGGGCCGACGTGGCGGCGGCCCCAGCCATGGGCGACGAGGTTCAGCGCCTCCGAGGCGTTGCGCGTGAAGACCGTGTCGCGCGCGGCCCAGTTGACGAACGCGGCGATGCGCGTGCGCGCGCCCTCGAAGAGGTCGGTCGCCTCCGAGGCCAGCGGGTAGGTCCCGCGGTGCACCGAGGCGCGGTGGTGGCGGTAGTAGTCGTCCATCGCCGCCAGCACGACGTCCGGCGTCTGCGACGTCGCGGCACTGTCGAGGTAGGCGACGCCCTCACGGTCGAGCGTGGGGAACTGCGCGCGGACGTCGAGCTGGGCGGTGGCGGCCATAGCGATCCTTATGCCCCGACGCCCGCCGCTTCCTTGATGTTGGCGTAGCCCTCGGACTCGAGCTGCTCGACGAGCTCCGGGCCGCCCTCCTTGATGATCTGGCCGTCGAACATGATCGACACCCGCGTCGGCTCCACCAGGTGCAGGATGCGCTGGTAGTGGGTGATGATCAGGACGCCCATGTCCGAGCCCTTGGCAATGGTGTTGACGCCGTGGGCGACGACGTTGAGCGCATCGATGTCCAGGCCCGAGTCGGTCTCGTCCAGGACGGCGAGGCGCGGCTGCTGCAGGGCGAGCTGGAGCACCTCGAGGCGCTTCTTCTCGCCGCCGGAGAAGCCGTCGTTGAGGTAGCGGGAGACGAACTCGCGCGGGACGTTGGTCAGCTCCATCGCCGCCTCGACCGTCTTGCGGAAGTCCTTGAGCGAGATCTCCTTCTCGCCGCGCGCCTCACGGTGGGCGTTGAGGACCATCCGCAGGTACTTGGTGATCGTCACGCCCGGGATCGCGACCGGGTACTGGAAGGCCATGAACAAGCCGGCGCGAGCGCGCTCGTCGGGATCGGCCTCCGTGATGTCCTCCCCCTGGAAGATGATCTGGCCCTCGGTGACCTCGAGGCCCGGGTGGCCCATGATCGCGTTGGCCAGGGTCGACTTGCCCGAGCCGTTGGGGCCCATCAGCGCGTGGATCTCGCCCTTTTCGACGGTGAGGTCCAGGCCCTTGAGGATCTGCTTCTCACCGGCCTGGACGTGGAGGTTGCGGATCTCGAGTTCAGCGGCCATGTACGTGTCTTTCTGCGTCTCAAGCCACCGCGGCCGTGCTGTCGGCCGCGACGGGGGTGGGATTCGGGATGGTGCGATTGGAGAAGGCGACGAGCTCGGCGAGCGTCGTCTGGGCGAGCGCCCGGACGACGCCGCCCTGGACGCGGGTCCAGAGCAGCTTGGTCGCGCACCCGTGACCGCTGTCGGCCTCGTGGTTGCAGACGACCCGGCCGTGGGAGGACTGTCCGTCCTCGGCCACGAAGCAGGTCATCGGCGCGACGCCGCCTTCGAGGGCGAGGACGACCTCGTCCATCTGGATGTCGGCGGGCTGACGCGTCAGGCGGTAGCCGCCGTGCGCGCCGCGCGTGGCCTCGACGAGGCCGGCCTTCTTGAGGAGGGCGACGATCCGCTCGAGGTAGGCAAGCGGCAGGGCCTCGGCTTCGGCGATCGCCTTGAGCGACACCGGAGTCGGAACCCCGGCGGCGTCGTGCTGGCGACCCAGCTCGACGAGGAGCCGCACGCCGTACTCCGCCTTGGTCGTGAAGATCATCGGTCCTAATCCTACCGCGCAGGTAGGAGTAACCGGATGCAAACGTCCTACGCGTCACGCGCGGCGCGGACGCCGAGCGCGCCGGAGAACAGCAGCAGGCCGAGGCCCGAGCCGATGTCGACGGCCTTGAGCAGCCGATCGCCGACGTGGCCGCGGATCGCGGTGAGGCCGAGCGACAGGGCCGTGAACCACGTCAACGTCCCGCAGCCGACACCGAGGCAGAGCGCCAGCGTCTCGGCCGTGCCGTCGACGGCGCTGGCCGTCGAGGCGGCCGCGAAGACCGCGGCCCAGGACAGGATCGTCGTCGGGTTCGAGGCGGTTGCCGCCAGCGAGGTGAGAAACGCGCGCCCGGGGGTCGCGACCTCGTCGTCGCTCTCGCCCCCGAGCCGGACCCGGAAGGCCGACCACAGCGTGCGCAGCCCCAGCAGCGCGAGCACCGTGGCGCCGACGAGGCCGAGCGTCAGCCGCAGCGCGTCGATCTCCAGCAGCCGGCCGGCACCGATCGCGCCGAGCAGCGCGTACGTCGCGTCGATAACGGCAGCGCCGGCGCCGATCGCGATGCCCGTGCCGAGCGCCCCGCGCAGGACCGTCCGGATGCACAGCAGGGAGATCGGGCCGATCGCCGCGGCGACCACGAACCCGAGGCCGAAGCCCAGCGCGACGACGTGCATGCTCGGATTCTCGCATCGAGGCGCTGCGCGGGCTGCGTCGCGCCGAGCCGTCCGGCAGACTCACCGCCCCGATGCCGGTCCGCCGTTCGCTCGTGCCCCTGCTCGCCTCGCTGGCCGCGGTGACCGTCACCCTCGGCGGCAGCCCCGCCCCTGCCGCGACGCCGCCGGACGTCAACCCCTGCAACGACGAGGTCCTGCAGCTCAAGTGCCCGGACCTGCGGATGGCGCCGCCCGGCGACCTGCGGGTTCGCAAGGCCGGCAAGGTGCTGCAGCTGCTGGCGACCAACCACATCGTCAACGTCGGCGCCGGAGCGCTGGAGCTGCGCGCCGAGCACACCAACAAGGCGACACGCAACGGCTACCGCTTCGCGAGCGCCTACCAGGTGATCCGCAACCGATCGGGTGCACCGGTCTACTTCCCCTTGGCCGGCTACGTGTATTGGAAGGCCATCCCCGGCCAGGGGCACTACTGGAAGTTCTGGCGGGCGGCGCGCTTCGAGCTGTGGACGCTGCGCCCCGACGGCACCCGCGAGCACATGATCCGCACGGGCCCGAAGCTCTCCTACTGCTTCCGCGACCTCAAGCGCGTGCGCACCTTCGCTCGCTCGCCCAAGCACCGGGTCTTCCCGGCCTGCAGCCAGAGCTTCGGCCGCAAAGAGCTGCGCCTCGGCGTCTCCCCCGGCTGGGCCGACATCTACCCATCGACCTACCACGAGAACTGGATCAGCATCACGGGGTTGAAGGGCTGCTTTGCCTTCGTGCACCGTGCCGATCCGCTCGACGACATCGTCGAAGAGCGCGAGGACGACAACATCGGCCAGAGGACGATCCGGCTGCCACCGCGTCACGGCAGCGTCGCGCCGCGCGGTTGTCCCGGCCCACGGTAGGATTCCGGGCGCATGTCGCTCGTCATCGCCCTCAGCGCCTTCAAGGCCACCTTCGGCCTCGTCATCGTCTTCTTCGTCATCTTCCCGCTGCTCCTGCACGGGCTCGTCGGCTTCGCACTCGCGCAGTCAGCCGGTGAGCACCAGGACAACCTCGAGTATCTCGAGGGCGGCGAGGACACCAAGACGCTCTAGCCGCGACGCGCGCTCCTCACAGCGTCCCGCCTGAGGCGATGAGCGCCTTGGCGCGCTCGATGTCGCCGTGGCCGCCGGCGCTGAGCATCGCCGCGACCTTGCCGTCGGCGAGGTACCAGACCGTGAACTCGCCGCCGGCCATGTCGCCCTCGACGACCTCGTCATCCCACGCGAGCGCCGGGCCGACGTACTCGAACGACGCCCAGTCGGCCAGGTCGCTGAAGAAGTAGGGCACCTCGGTGTGCTCGGCGTCGGCGCCGAGCATGTTGCGCGCGACCGTGCGGCCCTGTGCCGCGGCGTGCTCCTCGTGCTCGACGCGGATCACGGCACCGCCATGTGACGGGCTGTCGTACTCGGCGATGTCGCCGGCGACGTAGAGCCCCTCGGCACCGTGGGCGCGCAGCCGCGCGTCGGCGCGCACGCCGCCACGCTCGCCGATCTCCAGCCCGGCCTTGCGCGCGAGCATGACGTCAGGCGTGACACCGACGCCGGCGACGACCAGCTCGGCGTCGAGCGCACGGCCGCCGGCCAGGACGACGCGTGCGACGCGCTCGCCCTCCCCCTCGAAGCGCTCGACCTCGACGTCGCCGACGACCTGGATGCCGTGGCTCGCGAGCACGTCGCGCACCCACTGGCCGACCTGCAGCCCGAACGCGCGCTCCATCGGCTCCTCCTCCAGGAGGACGACCGTGACGCGCTTGCCGAGCGTCGTCAGCGTCGCCGCGCTCTCACAGCCGATGTAGGACCCGCCGACGCAGACCACGTTCTCCACCGTCTCGGCGTCCTCGATCAGCGAGTCGGCGTTGCCGAGCGCGCGCAGGTAGTGGATGCCGTCGAGGTGGACACCGTCGATCTGCAGCCGACGGACCATCGCGCCGGTCGCCAGCAGCGCGGTGCCGTACTCAACCGTCTCCTTGGTCGACAGCGTGACGGTCTTGGCCGCCGGGTCGAGCGCCATGACGGAGGTGCGGGTCAGCACCTCGACGTCGTCGGGCAGCTCGATCAAGGTGTCGTCCTTGGTCTCGCTGCCGCCCAGGTAGCCCTTCGTGATCGGCGGCCGGTGATACGGCGGGTCGAGCTCGCGCGCGACGAGCAGGATCGAGCCGGTCGCGTCGGCCTCGCGCAGCTCTTGGGCGCAGGTGGCGGAGGCGATGCCGCCGCCGATGAGCAGGTGGTCCACGCGTCGCGACGACATGGCCTTGATTCAAGCAGGCGACCGCGAGCGACGTGGCCGAAGCAGGTCGGCCATGCGCCTGATTCAAGCAGGCGCGCGCGGTCAGCTCGCCGCCGGCGCCAGCTCCTGCTCGGCCGAGATCGAGCGCCGGGCGAGCCGCCCGTCGGCCAGGACCTCGTAGGCGCCCATGCGCCGCAGTGGCGGTGAGTAGAGGTGCAGCGTCACCGCCGCCTCCTCGCCGATGTGCAGGACGCGATGGATGTCGGTGGCGTCGAAGGAGAAGACCGAGCCAGGCCCGACCTCGCGGACCACGGGATCGCCGCCGAGGGCGAGCGTCTCCTCACGCACGTGACCGGCCACGACGCCGACCGCGCCGTGGGACTCGTCGTGGTCGTGGAAGCCGGTGTCGTTGCCATCGCTCCAGCAGATCAGCCACGCCTCGACGTGGTCGTCGAGCGCGAGCTGGTGGTAGGTGCGGGCGCCGGAGGGGTCGTGGAAGACGTGCTCGCGCCACTCCTCGGGACGGTGCAGCAGGTCGACGGCGGCGAGCTCGAGCTCGGCCCGGGACAGATCGTGGTCGGTATGGGGACGTCGGATCATGCGCTTCTCCCGTGCAGCAAACGGTGGACATTGGTGGTGGCCATGACGGCCGCGGCCCGCTCACCGAGCGGGGCCTGGAGCGGTGGGTCGACGACCGGCCGGTCAGAGCCCGTCACCAGCTGGTCGAGGCCGACGGCGTCGGCCGTTGCGCCGATCGCGCGCCGGCCGTAGGACGACGTGTCGTAGAAGATGTTGGGGTTGTTGACGGCGTCGGCCGGGCCGCCGCGCAGCGCCAGACGCTCGGCGTGCAGTGGGGCGAGGCCCGCGAGCATCGCGAAGCAGACGCGCAGCGTCGGGTGCTGAACCGCGCCCCAACCGAGATAGGCGTGCCAGGCGCGGTGCATGTCGCCGACGTAGGTCGTCAGCGCCGGCCACCACGCCGCACCGGCGTCTTCGCGCGGCGCGGTCGCGGAGCCGATCGGTCCGGGATGGACCAGCAGCGGCGCGCCCCGCAGCGCGAGCCGGGCGAGCACCGGTCCCGCCGCCTCGATCGCGGCCGGCGACGCCAGCGACGCGGCCGGCAGCGAGACGCCGACGGCGCCGCGCGCCAGCAGCGCGTCGACGTCGCCGGGGACCGCACCGTGAACCGGCAGCGCGCCCCAGACGCCGAACGCGCCGCCGGCGGCGAAGACGCCGTCGTGCCAGGCGTCCAGCAGCGGACGGGCCTCGTCCTCAGCCAAGGCCTCGATCCCCAGCGGGGTCGACATGCACAGCAGCGCCCGCTCCAGCCCGGTCGCCCGCAGGTCCGCGGCGCGGATCAGCGGGTCGTGGGTCGCCGGACCGAACGGGCTGTCGGGCTCGCCCGGCACCCGGATCACCCAGCCGCGTCCGTCCCGGCGCACGGCGGGCGCATCGGCGCGGCGGGCCAGCGCGGCGACAAAGCCCTCCGGCCAGAGGTGCTGGTGGACGTCGGTCGCGACCATGGTGCCCTGGTGATCGGCCATTGAGACTAATTCTACACAAAGTCTGTCGGCTTTCCTCAATTTATGGTCCGAGCGGCGCGTGTCACCATCCGGCGACCAACGCTCAAGTTCCCCACCGATCGTGCCGTTGAAAAGGCTTATGCGCCGTGTTCTCGCGCCGGTCATTACCGCGCTCGCCGTGCTGCTCACGTCCGCGGCCGCAGGCCCGTCGACGGCAGCGACCGCCTCCGGCAACAACGTCGTCGGCGGCTCGCCCCGCGTCGTGGGCGGCTCACCGGCGACGACGACCGACGCCCCCTGGCAGGCCCTCGTCCTGCCCGACGGCTACCTCTGCGGCGGCGCGATCCTCGACGCCACCCACGTCGTCACCGCCGCCCACTGCGTCTACGACGACGAGGACCAGGCGATCATCGCCCCGTCGACGATCACCGTCCACGCCGGGATCACCAACCGCTTCACCCCAGGCCAGCACCCCACGGTCACCGCCGTCAGCGTCTATCCCGACTATGACCCCGACATGCAGACCGGCGACGTCGCGATCCTGACGCTCGCCACCCCGTTCAGCTTCAGCACCACCGTCCAGGCGATCGCGCTCACCGACGTCGGCTACCGGCCCGGGGCCGACGAAGGACTGCGCCTCAGCGGCTGGGGCTCCGACGTCGCCCGCGCGCCGAACGACACCACGACGGTGCCGCAGGCGGTCGACAACCTCAACGTGGCGACGCTGTACCGCAGCACGGGCTGCACCACGGTCTACGCAGCGTTTGACGACAACCAACTGCTCTGCGCCGGCCAGGCCGGCGTCGACGCCTGCCAGGGCGACAGCGGCGGCCCGCTGGCCGTCCAGCTCGGCGGCATCTGGAAGCTCGCGGGCATCGTCACCGGTGGCGCAGGCTGTGCGTGGACGGGCTACCCCGGCTACTACGCCCGCGTCGCCAACCCCGACATCCACGCCTACCTCGCCAACCTCGGCGCCGGCTACGCCGTGGCGGATCCGACGGTGGTCAGCCCGCCCGTGATCACGGGCAACCCGGTCTCCGGCGGCATGCTGAGCTGCGATGTCGGCACCTGGAAGAACGCCTACTCCTACGAGGTCTCGTTCCTGCGCAACGACACGCTGGTCGCCTCCGGCTCGACGATGGCCGTGCTGCCGGCCCACGTCGGCGCGACCATCACCTGTGTGGTCGAGGCCTATGGGCTGACCGGCACCACCGAGGCCAGCTCCAGCCCGGTCACCATCACCGCTCCGGCACCACCGCCTGCACCCACGGTGACCACACCGTCACCCAACGCGACAGCGGTCCCGTCGCCCGACGCGGCCGCGCCGAAGGCCCACATCACCAAGCTCAGCTGCGCCCGCTCGATCTGCACCCTCGACGTGCGCGTCGACGACCCGGCCCCGAGCGCCGGCGTCAAGGGTCTCGAGGCGCACGTGACGACCGCCTACCGCGCGACCTGCGTCAAGCGCCACAAGCACCGGCGCTGCACCAAGTCGGTCGACCACCGCCTCAAGACGATCACGACCGGCCCGGCCACCTACCGAATCGTGACGCCCAAGCTGCGCAAGGGCACCCAGACCTTCCGGCTGGTGGCCACGGACCGCAGCGGCCACCGTCAGGCCACGGCCACCACGGTCAAGAAGACGACGCGGTAGGCGCGGTCGTGCCCAGCAGCGACCGGTAGGCCGCGTGCGTCTGGCGCGCGACGTCGGTCCAGTCGAAGCGCAAGACGTGCTCGGAGGCCTCGGCGACCAGGCGGTCGCGCAAGGCGTCGTCGGTGAGCACGCGCTCGACCATCCGGCCCAGCGATCGCGGGTCCTTGGCCGTGAAGCGCAGCCCTACGCGCTCGTTCGGGACGACCTCGCGCAGCCCGCCGGTGTCGGCGACGATGCAGGGGCAGCCCGAGGCCATCGCCTCCAGCGCGACGAGGCCGAACGGCTCGTAGATCGACGGCACCACCGTCAGGTCGGCGATCCGGTAGAGCGAGTGCAGGACGTCGTCGCCGATCCAGCCCATGAACGTGCCGTGGTCGGTCAGGCCCAGACGGCGCGCCTGGTCCTTCAGCTCCCACTCGTGCGTGCCCGAGCCGGCGACCAGGAAGCGCACGCCGCCGACGCGGGCGATCACGCCGTCCGGCCCGGCCAGCGCCTCCAGCGCGTGCTGGAAGCCCTTCTCGTAGACCAGCCGGCCGACGAGCAGGACGAGCTTCTCCTCCGGCGCGGCGAACTGCGCGCGGAGGCCGGCGAGATCCTGGACGGGCTGCAGGTCGTCGCGGTCGATCCCGTTGGGCGCGACGACGATGCGCTCCTCGTCGATCCCGAAGACGTCGGCGACATGGCCGCGCATGTAGTGCGAGCAGACCAGCACCTGGTCGGCGACGTGGACCATCCAGCGCTCGGTGCGGTGGATGTCTGACTGTGGCGGCTTGTGGACCCAGCCCTGGTGACGGCCGTGCTCGGTCGCGTGGACGGTGGCGACGAACGGCGCGCCGGCGCGGTCGGCCAGCCGCTTGGCGGCGACGGCGACCAGCCAGTCGTGGCCGTGGACGATGTCGAAGTCGTGCTCGGCCAGCAGCTCGCGACCGCGCTCCAGGAGGTCGTGGTTCATCCGCCCGACCCACTGCACGAACTCCGGCAGCGCGGACGGGTAATGCGGCTCGCGCACACGGTGGACGTGCACCCCGTGGCGGATCTCGTCGAGCGGGCCGTGCTCGCCGGCGCGCGTGAGGACGTGGACCTCGACGTCAACGTCTGCGACCAGCGCCTCGCTCAGCTTCCGGACAGCCCGCGCCAACCCGCCTTCGACGATCGGCGGGTACTCCCACGAGACGACCAACACGCGGAACGGCACCGCGCCGGATGGTATTGGCCAGGCGGCCAGGACGCGACGCGGCGCGTCAGCGCGAGGCGGCCGCGGCCTGCAGCTCGGCCAGGAACGCGGCGATCGCCGGACGCTCCTGCGCACCGGCGCGCACGACCGCGAGGACCTGACGTGAGAGCGGCGGGTCGAGCGGGCGCAGCTGGACCTCAGGGGGCGCCTGGTCGTGGGCGATCTGCGGAATCAGCGCGATGCCGATGCCGCGCGCGACGAGCGCGGCGATGACGGCGAAGTCGTTGCTGAAGCCGACGATGCGTGGCTCGTGGCCGCCGGCGTGACAGGCGTGGACGACGACCTCGTGGCAGCTGGTGTCCGGGTGTCCGGCGACCCACGGGCGGCCGGCGAGGTCGGCGAAGCGCGGCGGCGCATCATGGTGGCCGGGGCCCGTCGCGAGGTGCATCGGGTCGTCGAAGAGCTCGACGACGTGGAAGGCCGGGCCGAACGTGCGCGGCACGTAGGGGAAGCGCTGAGCGATGACGACGTCGACCTCGCCGACGCGCAGCAGCGGCAGGCTGTCCTGGGGCTCGGCGTCGCGGACGTGGAGGTCGAGGCGCGGATGGGCGGCCATCGCGGCGGTCACGTCGGGCAGGACCGAGCGGGCGAAGGACGAGAACGCGGCGACGCGCAGCGTGCCGGTGATCTCCTGCGCCCCGGCGTGCAGGTCGGCCTCGGCGCGCTCGAGCTGGGCCAGGAGCGTGTCGGCGTGCGCGACGAGCGTGCGCCCCGCATCGGTCAGCGCGAGCCGACGGCCCTCGCGCTCCAGCAGGACGACGCCCGCCTCGCGCTCCAGCGCCGAGAGCTGTTGAGAGACGGCCGACGGCGTGAAGCTGAGCGCCTCGGCGGTCGCGGCGACGGTCCCGCGCTCGGCGAGCTCGCGGAGGACGCGCAGGCGCTTGACGTCGAGCGGCATGAAGCGGAGCTTACGGGTCTGTCGGGCGAACATCACCCCAACTAAACCACCGCGCCCGCGAGCCGTCGTTAGCGCATTTCGACAGCGTCGGTGGCAACGCAGCCAGCGTCGATTTGCACGTCGGCGGCCCCTTGACTCCGCCGGAAGGCGCCCTTCGTCAGGCCATCTCTCGCATCCGTTCAATCTCGCCTCGTACGCTGAGGAACACCCGCTCACCCATCTGCACCAAAGCATCACCTAGGTCCCGTGGAGATCGCACACGATCATGTTTCCGCCGCGGCCAGTCCACCGGGAACCGAGCAAACTGATCAAAGACATCATGCTCAGTGAGCACACGAATCACTACGTCGAACGCTCGGCACACCTCCAACGCATCCTCCTCAACAGACCGCGCACGTCCGGAATCCAGAACTCGTGCGAGGCTTCTCCTGAAAACTAGGATCAACTTGATCGCTACTGCCGCGTCAACGGCAGCCTTTAGGTCCAAGGACGTAACGTCTGCGATGTCGAAGTAGCTTTTTGGTTGCTCGATGGTCCGTTCGATTTCCAACAAGGGCCCGTTCAACGACTCGAACGCAGCCGTCATCGTGTCGAACACGATCTGGCACTCACGAAACTGGTGGAGTTCAACTGCTGGACTGTCCCCGAGCCCACTGAAGAAGTCGCGTAGCCCGCGACGAATCTGCACGTCAACTTCCGGCACCAAACTGCGTGCGCTGGTGATCTGGTCAACAGCGCCGGCCAGGTGTTCGTTCTGACGCATGAGTTGCCCAAGACGCTCATTGACCTGAACGAGCGTAATCTCGCGTGCCTGCGCCTCGAGCCGATGCATGACGCCTTTGAGCAACGCATCGAGATCTCCGCTAAATGAGCTTCCCGTCATAGATTAGGATTCGCCCCCCCGCCTTTTCGATGGCGCGAACAGACGACTCGACGGCATAGCCATTGACGACAATTAGAACATCAGGAGTGCCATCGCTTTTCGCCTGGCGAAGGGCTTGCGTATCCGCCGTGATGGTCTTTGAGTCCCCTTCCTGCAAGATCGACGGAGTCAGAATGACGGCGCAGCCTTCGCGTTCGTCCTGTCCGCTCGGAACCCAATAATCGACGTGGCGCTTGCGCTTACCAGACCCCATGCGAACGTCTGTCTCGAAGCGCCAGCCATTGCGATCAAGCACCCGTACGATCTCGCGCTTGAGTTCGTCGTCTGTCGCCGTCTCGAACTGATCACGAGCCGCCTCTCGGATGACAGCTCGAGTCACATCCGTGACCTCGGGTCCAGGTCGAGACGCGATTTCGTATGCCCTGTGACTAAGGCGTACAACCCGCCTGGGGTTGCCCGATGCAAGCTCGGTTAGATACCGCGCTGTATCAGTTGAGAACGGAGCGAGCGAGCGAGCACCGAACATCCGCTCGCTGATGTCTTCGATGTATTGAACGGTATCCGCTGCCGACAGTTTGCTCGGACGGACGACAGTTCCGATCCGCTGTCGAGCATCAGTCGGAATCACCTCGAGAAATTCCGGTAGCCCGCACAACACCATGAGTGTTCCAGTCTTCGTGACGATCTCCAAGAGCCGCTTAAATGATGTGAGTGTGGCTCTGTCGCCCTGGGCTGCCGCGTCGCCAGCGAGAATACGCTCGACCTCATCGATAACCAGCACAAACTTCGTGCCGCGACGTGCAGCGAAAAGCAACGACAGGACGCCGATCGCCTCAAGTGACGCACTGTCGGAGTCGAGGGTGCGTTCTATGCCGTGCTCTCGGAGAACTGGATCGGGGCTACCGCCAGACAGCCAGTCCCAGACCGTCAACTCAAATTCCGACCGCAACATGAGCGTCAGAGCCGTAGCGAAATCGTCTGCTTCAGTAACCGTGCTGAGTCGCTCCGACAGGCGCTCCATTAAACCTGACTCCATCAGGCCTAGTCCCGAAACCAGGTTTGCTGGGTCCACCTCGCCAGCGCGCAATTGGCGTGCGAGCGGGGCGGTGAGCTCGGACGAGTCGAGCTTCTCCCGCGACCACTTCGGCGTAGTACTCGGTGACCTGATCTCGAATCACTGCTGGATTCAGCTTCGACATGATCCGATGCCGATACAGCGCGGAGAAGGAGTCACCCGGCGTGTCTACATAGAGAACGCGGAGCGAACCACGAACCGCGGAGTCCGCAAGATGCCGAACGAGTTCGACCGCGAGATGCGTTTTTCCGCTGCCATAGTCGCCCACGATGGCGACAGTTCGTCCGCGGCCGTCACCTTCGCTCTCCTGTCGGACGTAATCATCACCCAAGGCCCAGACTTCGCGGACCGCCGCCGTTGGTACCGTAAGCACCGATGCAAGGTCGGGCGAGTAACGCGCTACCGCCGCTGATGGGAAAGGGTTCCGTTGCTCGGGAGTCATGCAAGTTCCGCGCTAGCGATGTAGTACTCGGAGAAATCAGAAAACGAGATCTCCTCGCGAGCACTGTCGATCGCCCGCCTGAAGACGCCAGCGCATGTCTTCTCCAGTTCCCGGATGGTTGTGCTGCCGCGTCCTCCGATCCGCACATTCATAAAGCGATCCACCGTCTCCTTTGTAATTGACGGAAGATGAGCTGTTTCGACTCGACCGAGACGATCGGCCACGAAACGCCACCCGTCATCGGCGGTCAGAACGCCCAAGCGCAAGACCGTGACACCAATTTGGTCTCCGCGGTCGGTACCGACATCTACCGGCACTGAATTCAGCGTCGACTCAACGAACACCGTAACCCCCGGTCTCGAGACCGACACGCTTCGTCGAAGCTCGTCGATAGTCTCGACGACGGGCAACAACAAAACGACCGCGAGACCGGTCGCCATAAGCAGGTCCGAAAGGTACGGAAACAAATCGGCCGGGTCGTGCCGACGAGTTTTCAGTTCATCAAGCGCCGTGGCTGGAAGCCGCCCAGAGAACCCCAACTTGTCAACGATTCGGGCCGCCAGGTGACTTAACTGCGCGGCCGAGTCGACACCCGGCCTCCGCTCACGAGTGACGTCAAGCACAAGTGCCGAATCTGTCTGGCCTGCAACGAAGTGGGCTGCGCATCGGTGCACGAGAGCCGTCTTTCCACACCCGGCACCGCCAAGAACGATCACGGCCCTCGGATCGCTAGGAGGTTCCCCGTTCGGCATCGAGTCGCGGAACGCCTCGAATGCCTCACGCGCGTGGTCGACATCTACGAACCAAGATGTGTGTTCCGGCACCTCCCAAGGGCACAGCGCGCGGAGATCCCCAGGTGTACGCCCAGGCTGATCAAACGGGTTCATCGTCGTGGCTCAGCAAGTCGTTCGCATGTGGGCTCTCCAACGGGGATAGAGCCGCAAATGGCGGAGCTTTCCCCTCTCCACAGCATGAGCGAGCGCTTCGGTATCGCGATCGACAGCATTCAACCAGGACTCTAGTTTGTCCCGCTCCATAGTCGTGCCTATACGGTTCCGTTGCCAGAGTCGCTGATACGCATTCTCCCAGCCATGCCCAGCCACTACGGCTTTGGGCCCCTTCACCCGCGCAAAGGCTCCGGCGCGATTCCACGCCGTACTCAACGCCATCTTGGCCTGCGTGAATTCCAAGGCGGAGGGACGCCCAGCTCCAGGAGCATCGTCGAAGCGCTCCAGTAACGTGACACCTTGGCCGACCAACCGCGCAGCGGACGTGCGCAGTTCCGCTGCCACATTTTTCCGGGTTGCGCGGCGTTCCTGTCCAACCGTCGCCCAGAACGCCAGCGCAGCGCCCATGAGCAGTGGGAGCAATACCTTGCCTACGTCGCCAAGCCAAGAAGCCTGCTTGCCACTGACACCCGCGCTGAGACGACTCTGCTCTGCATGGATCATCGCCGTGCAGACGCGATCGAACTCGGACGGATACCTACGAGACCACGACGGCGGGCTCAATTGTTCCCGTCCTATGACCACCTTCCCAGCCGCGCTGAGCCTCCGCACACCCAGGATTTCGATGGCTTCTTTGAGTTCATCCTGGCGGGAAGCCGTAAGGCACGCAACCCGTCGCAGATCGGCGTCTGGATTCGCGGCAAACGCCATAGCTCCGTACGTGCAGAACACCATCGCAATCAGAACGGCTACACAAGTCTTCATAAGCACCGATCGATGATGCGTCACGCTAGGCCTACCGCTCGACAGCCTACCTAAGAGCGATTGTTGACCGCCTCAGGCGATGCGCTCGAGCAGTGCGCGGCCGGTGGGGCCGAGGATGCCGGCGAGGGTGGCGCCGTCGGGGAGGTCGTACTCCTCGGAGGTGAGCACGTCGCGCCAACGGCCGGTGGCCGTGGGCGGCAGCTCCCACCCGGAGACGCCGGTGGCGCCGTCGCGGATGGCGACGGCCACCAGCACGTCGGTGCCGCGCAGGAAGGCGACGGCGTCGTCGCCGGCAGGCACCGGCGCGTAGTTGTTGTCCGTGAACGCCTCGGGCCGGCGGCGGCGCAGGTCCAGCGCGGCGGCGACGAGGTGCAACTTGATGGTGTCGCCGGTGGGCGGTGCGCCGTCGCGCAGCGCGGTGAGCGCGTCGCGACGGGCGTCCCAGTCGACCGGACGGCGGTTGTCGGGGTCGACGAGCGAGAGCGCCCAGAGCTCGTCGCCCTGGTAGACGTCGGGCAGGCCGGGCACCGTCAGCTTCAGCAGCGTCTGCGCCAGCGCGACGCGCGCGCCGAGCTCGGCGACGCGGGCGGCGACGGTGTCGAAGCCGTAGCGGAACGGCCCGTGGTCGAGCAGGTCGACGGCGAAGCGCGTGACCGCCGCCTCGTGTTCGAGATCCGGTGTGATCCAGTTCGACGACACCTTGGCCTCGCGCAGCGCCTTGACGACGTAGGCCTCCAGCCGCTCGGCGTCGATCGGCCAGGCGCCGACGAGCGTCTGGTAGATCAGCAGCTCCTCGGCCGGTGTCGGCGCCCCGAGCTTGGCGTCGCGCAGCGGGGCGTTGACCTCGAACCACGAGCGCACCGCGCCGGCCCACTCGTCCGGGATCGCGGTCAGCGCGCAGAGCCGCGCGCGCACGTCGCCCGAGCGCTTGGTGTCGTGGGTCGAGGACACCAACAGGTTGAGCGGCAACCGCTGCATGTTGCCCGCGTGGAAGGTGTCGACGTCGATGCCGAACCGACCCGGGTCGCCGCCGACCTCGTTGAGGGCCAGCAGCCGGACGTAGCGGTAGAAGGCCGTGTCCTCGACGCCCTTAGCCATCACCGGCGGCGTGGTCTGCTGAAAGCGCCGCACGAATTCGGCGGGCACAGACGCATCGTCGAGCGTGAGCACGCGCCGGATCGCGGCGGGCAGGCCGTGGCGCTCGGCCTCGGCGAGCGCCTCGCGGTCGGCCGCCTCGACGCGTGCCGTATCGGGCTCGACGTAGGTGCGATAGATCGGCAGCGACGCGAGCGCCTCCTCCAACTCCGGCACCTCCGGCCACAGTCGCCGCAGCCGCTCGACCTCCGGCGTGAACGCCGTCCTGGCCTGCTGCAGCTTGGCCTCGGCGGCCAGCTCGGCGAACGGCCGCTCGTCGCCCGTGAGCGAGGCGTACAACTCGGTCAGCACCGGCTCGGCCGCCGGATCGACGAAGAGCGCCGCGACGTCGTTGGCGAACTCGTAGCCCACCGTTCCGGAGACCGGCCAGGCGGCGCGAAGGCTCTCGCCGGGGTCGAGGATCTTCTCGACCCAGACGTGCTCGGCGCCACCGTCGCGTAGCCGCTGCAGGTACTGCAAGGGGTCGGTCAGCCCGTCGGGGTGGTCGACGCGCAGCCCGTCGATCACGCCCTCGGCCAGCAGGCGCAAGGCGAGTCCGGAAACCGCTTCGAAGACCTCCGGGTCCTCCATCCGCACGCCCGCCAGCTCGTCGATGTCGAAGAAGCGGCGGTGGCGACCGCTGACGGGATCGACGTCGAAGAACTGCTCGCGCAGCGCCGGGTCGGCCCAGAAGCGGTTGTGCTCGTCGGTCGCCATGTGGTTGGGGACGACGTCCAAGACGATGCCCATGCCTTGCTCGTGCGCCGCCGCGGCCAGCGCCCGCAGCCCCTCCTCCCCACCGAGGTCGTCGCTGACCCGGCCGGGGTCGATGACGTCGTAGCCGTGCGTCGAGCCCGCGCGTGCCTGAAAGGACGGCGACAGGTAGAGATGCGAGCAGCCGAGCTCTGCGATGTAGGGGAGCAGCTCGCGCGCCGCGGCGAAGTCGAGGTCGGTGCCCAGCTGCAGCCGGTAGGTCGCGCGGAACGGCGCGCGCGGCTCGGGCGACTCCGCGCTCACGCAGTCCTCCGCAGCACGGTGATCGACCGCGAGGACAGGTAGCAGTCCCCACGCGCCTTGTAGCTCTCGGCGCCTGCCGCGATCGACGGCACGGCCGTCGTCAGCTCGACCGTCCAGCGCGTGCCGAAGCGCGCGGCCGGCAGCTTGTAGACGACGTCCTCGTGGTGGGCGTTGAAGAGCACCAGGAACGAGTCGCCCTGCACCTTGACGCCGTGGCGGTCGCGCGCGCCGGTCGCCTGCCCGTTGAGGAAGACGCCGAGCGACCGATGGTCGGGGTTCTCCCAGTCGCGGCGCGTCATGCGGCGACCGTCGAGACGGAACCACCAGACGTCGGGCAGCCCGGGCTCGGACCGCTCGCCGGCCAGGAAGTGCTCGCGGCGAAAGACCGGCTCGTTGCGGCGCAACGCGATCAGCCGCCGCGTGAACTCCAGGAGCTGTTGGCCCTCGTCGCCGACGTCCCAGGCGTACCAGGAGATCGGGCTGTCCTGGCACCAGCCGTTGTTGTTGCCGTCCTGGGTACGGCAGAGCTCGTCGCCGCCCAGCAGCATCGGCACGCCCTGGCTGAGCATCAGCGTCGCGAGGAAGTTGCGCTGCTGCTTGGCGCGCAGCTCGAGGATCCCCTCGTCGTCGGTGTCCCCTTCGACCCCGCAGTTCCACGAGCGGTTGTCCTCGGTGCCGTCGCGGTTGCCCTCCTGGTTGGCGTCGTTGTGCTTGTCGTTGTACGAGACGAGGTCGCGCAGCGTGAAGCCGTCGTGGGCGGTGATGAAGTTGATGGACGCGAACGGGCTGCGGCCGTCGTCCTTGTACAGGTCGCTGGAGCCGGTGAAGCGCGAGGCGAAGTCGGCGATCGACGCCTGACCGCGCCAGAAGTCGCGCATCGTGTCGCGGTAGATGCCGTTCCACTCGCTCCACAGCACCGGGAAGTTGCCGACCTGGTAGCCGCCAGGCCCAACGTCCCACGGCTCGGCGATCAGCTTGACCTGGGAGAGCACCGGGTCCTGGTGGATGGTGTCGAAGAACGAGCCGAGGCGGTCGACGTCGTAGAACTGGCGCGCGAGCGTCGAGGCCAGATCGAAGCGGAAGCCGTCGACGTGGCACTCCAGGACGAAGTAGCGCAGCGAGTCCATGATCAGCCGCAGGACCGCCGGCTGCACCGCGTTGAGCGTGTTGCCCGTCCCGGTGAAGTCCATGTAGAAGTGCGGGTCGTCGGGCATCAGCCGGTAGTACGCCGCGTTGTCGACGCCCTTGAACGACAACATCGGCCCGAGGTGGTTGCCCTCGGCGGTGTGGTTGTAGACGACGTCGAGGATGACCTCCAGGTCGGCGCGATGCAGCGCCTTGACCATCCCCTTGAACTCCTTGAGGTTCTCGCCCGGCTCGTGGTTGGCCGCATACGGCGAGTGCGGCGCGAGGTAGCCGACCGTCGAGTAACCCCAGTAGTTGGTCAGGCCGTGCTCGTGCAGGAACTGCTCGTCGGCGATGTGGTGGACGGGCAGCAGCTCGACGGCGGTGACGCCCAAGTCCCTCAGGTAGCCGACCATCTCGTCGGACGCCAAGCCGGCGTAGGTGCCCTGCAGCTCGGGCGGCAGCCCGGGGAACTGCTTGGTGAGGCCCTTGACGTGGGTCTCGTAGATGATGGTCTCGGTCCAGGGCCGCCGCGGCGGCCGGTCGTCCTCCCAGTTGAAGGACTCGTCGACGACCACGCACTTGGGGATCGCGGGGGCGCTGTCCTCGTCGTCGAACTCGAAGTCGGCGTCGTCGGTCACCCCGTCCTCGGGCGGCGTGTAGGGCAGCGCGTTGGCGGCATCCCAGTCGACGGTGCCGTCGATCGCCTTGGCGTAGGGGTCGATCAGCAGCTTGTTGGGGTTGAAGCGATGGCCCTCGGCCGGGGCGTAGCGGCCGTGGACGCGGTAGCCGTAGCGCTGCCCGGGGCCGACGCCGGGCAGGTAGCCGTGCCAGTTGTGCGCCGTCTGATCGACGATCTCGACGCGCTCCTCGTGGCCGTCGGCGTCGAAGAGGCAGAGCTCGACACGCTCGGCGTTCTCGCTGAAGAGCGAGAAGTTGGTGCCCTGTTCGCCGTCCCAGACGGCACCGAGCGGGAACGGCTCTCCGGGCCAGCACTCGCGGCTCATCGTGGAGCCTCGACCAGCGCGCCGGACAGCGGTGGCAGCACCACGGCGCCATCGCCCTGCAACGCCACCGCCGCGTGCGTGGCGAGGACCACATGCTGGGCGCCTGCCGCGACCGGCTGCTCGACCTCTGCGAAGTTCATCACCAATGCGTACTCCCCGCGCTGGACGCGCAGCCAACGCGCGATCTCGTCGCTGCGCACGTCATCGACCGGGCCGCGTGGCAATCGCCGGCGAGCGCGCAGCAGGTTGACGTACAACTCCCGCAGCGCCGGATCACCGCGTCGCGTCAGCTTGGACGCCTCGAACGTCGCGGGATCCTGCGGGTCCGGCACCTCCTCGCCCGCGAAGCGGGCAAACGCGGCGAACTCGCGGCGGCGTCCCTCACGGGTGGCGATGGCGATCTCCTCGTCGATGTGGTCGGTGAAGAACTGAAACGGCGCATCCTCGCCGTACTCCTCGCCCATGAACAGCAGCGGCGTGTAGGGCGAGAGCAGCGTGCAGAACGCCGCCAGGGGGCGCGCGGCGGCCGGCAGGCGGTCGCCGAGCGCGCGGTTGCCGACCTGGTCGTGGTTCTGGTCGAAGACGACGAAGCGCTCGGGCGCACAGCCCGCGGCGGGCGCCCCGAAGCGGCGCTTGCGAAACGCCGACCAGCGCCCGTCGTGGATGTGCGGGTCATGAAACGCGTGCGCGAGGTCGCCCAGCGCGCCGAACTCAGCGTAGTAGCCCTCGCGCTCGTCGGTGACGAGCGTGCGGATCGCGTGGTGGACGTCGTCGGCCCAGGCCGCGTCGCAGCCCCAGCCGCCGCGGGCGGCGGTGCGGACCACCTTGGGGTCGTTGAGCCCGGACTCTGCGATGACCAGCGCCTGATGACGCTGTGCGTGCACGCGGCGGGTCAGCTCGGCGACGACGTGCTCGGCGGACTGGTCGAAGATCGCGTGGACCGCATCGAGGCGCAGGCCGTCGAGATGGAGATCACGCACCCACATCTCCGCCGCCTGGATCGCCCACTCGCGCACCGGACCCGACCACTCGCCGTCGTAGTTGATGGCCTCGCCCCAGAAGGTCGAGTACTTGTCGGTGAAGTACGGGCCGAAGGCGCGGATCGCCTGCTCGCCCGAGGCGCCGACGTGGTTGAGCACGAGGTCCAGCAGCACGCCGATGCCCGCCGAGTGCGCGGCGTCGACCAGGCGCTGCAGGCCGTCCGGCCCGCCGTAGGCCTCGTGCGCGGCCCAGAAGTAGACGCCGTCATAGCCCCAGCCACGACGGCCCGGGAAGTCCGCGATCGGCATCAGCTCGATCGCCGTGACGCCCAGCCCGGCGAGCTCGCCCAGGTGCGGGATCACCGCGTCGAACGTCCCGGCTTGCGTGAACGTCCCGACGTGCAGCTCGTAGACCACCAACTGCTCCAGCGGCACGCCGTCCCAGCCGGCGTCGGTCCAGGTCCAGGCGCCCGGGTCGACGACCCGCGACGGCCCGCGCAGGCCGGACGGCTGCAGCCGCGTGTGCGGGTCCGGCAGCCGGGCCCCGTCGATGAGGTAGGTGTAGTCGTCGCCCGCGGCGGCCTCCACCGTCGCCACCCAGGTCCCGTACCCCTCGTCCACCATCGCGTGCTCGACCTCGCCCACGACCAACCCCGGCTCGTGCGCCGGCGAGAACACGCGGAAGCGCACCAGGCCATGGCCGACCGGCACGGCGCCGAGCGGCCGCTCGAAGGGAAGCGTCGACAGTTCGGTCACTCCGGTGCGAACCACAGCACGCCCAGCGGCGGCAGGCTCAGCGCCGCCGAGTGCTCCTGGCCGTGCCACGCAAGCCCCTCGGCATCCACGCCACCGAGGTTGCCGACCCCCGAGCCGCCGTAGATCTCGGCGTCGGTGTTGAGCACCTCACGCCAGCGACCGCCGCGCGGCAGGCCGACGCGGTAGCCCTCGCGCGGCACCGGCGTCAGGTTCATCACGCAGACCAGCACGCGGCCGTCGCGTGAGGTGCGGGCGAAGGCGACGACGCTGTTCTCGGCGTCGTTGGCCTCGATCCAGAAGAAGCCCTCCGGGTCGCCGTCGCGCTGCCACAGCGCGGGCTCGTCGCGGTAGGCGTAGTTGAGGTCGCGCACCAGCGACTGCACGCCCTCGTGGCCGCCGTCTTCGAGCAGATGCCAGTCCAGCGAGCGCTCGGCCGACCACTCGCCGACCTGCGCGAACTCCTGGCCCATGAACAGCAGCTGCTTGCCCGGGTGCGCCCACTGATAGGCGTACAGCGCGCGCACGTTGGCGAGCTTCTGCCAGTGGTCGCCGGGCATCCGCGAGTAGATGGTGCCCTTGCCGTGGACGACCTCGTCGTGACTCAACGGCAAGATGAAGTTCTCGCTGAAGGCGTACATCAACGAGAACGTCAGCCCATGGTGGTGGTAGCGGCGGTGGATCGGATCGAGGGCGAAGTAGTTGAGGGTGTCGTGCATCCACCCCATGTTCCACTTGAACCCGAAGCCCAGGCCACCGACGTAGGTCGGCCGCGAGACCCCCGGCCACGCCGTCGACTCCTCGGCCGCGGAGATGATGCCCGGCTCGCGGGCGTGCAGCACCTCGTTGAGCTCCTGCAGGAACGCCACGGCCTCGAGATCCTCGCGGCCGCCGTGCTTGTTGGGGATCCACTCCCCCGCCTTGCGCGAGTAGTCCAGGTACAGCATCGACGCGACGGCATCGACCCGCAGGCCGTCGGCGTGGTACTCCTCGCACCAGAACAGGCCGGAGGCCAGCAGGAAGTTGCGGACCTCGTTGCGCCCGAAGTTGAACACCAACGTGCCCCACTCCGGGTGCGCGCCACGGCGTGGGTCCTCGTGCTCATACAGCGCGGTGCCGTCGAAGCGCGCCAAGGCCCAGTCGTCGCGCGGGAAGTGCGCGGGCACCCAGTCCATCAGCACGCCGACGCCGTGCTCGTGCATGCGGTCGACGAAGGCCTTCAGGTCGTCGGGACCGCCGAGCCGCGGGTCGGGCGCGAAGTAGCCGGTCACCTGATAGCCCCAGGAGCCGGTGAACGGGTGGGCCATCACCGGCAGCAGCTCGACGTGGGTGAAGCCCATGTCCGTGGCGTAGGCCGCCAGCTCGTCGGCGAGCTGGGCGTAGTTGAGCAGCCCTTCGGGGTTGTCCGGATCGCGCCGCCACGAGCCGAGGTGGACCTCGTAGACCGACATCGGCCGCTCGTGCTGGAGCTGGTCGCCGCGCGCGGCGACCCACTCGCCGTCGGCCCACTGATGCTCGGAGCGGGCGACGATCGCCGCCGTCTTGGGCGAGATCTCGACCTGCCGCGCATAGGGGTCGGTCTTGACGCGCAGCGCGCCGCCCTGGGTGCGGATCTCGAACTTGTAGAGCGCGCCCGCGTCCACGCCCGGGAGGAACAGCTCCCAGATCCCCGAGGAGCCGAGCGAGCGCATCGGGTGCAGCCGCCCGTCCCAGGAGTTGAAGTCCCCGACGACCGCGACGGACTTCGCGGCGGGCGCCCAGACGGCGAAGGCCGTGCCGGCGATGCCGTCGACCTCGCGCAGATGGCCGCCGAGACGCTCGTAGATCTCCTCGTGGCGACCCTCGCCGGCGAGATGGAGGTCGAGGTCACCGACCGTCGGCGCGAAGCGATAGGGGTCGGGTGCCGTCACCCCGACGCCATCGGGGTAGCGCGTCTCGATCTCATAGGACAACGGCGGCGTGAGGCCATCCAGACGCGCGGCCCACAGGCCCGCGGGATGCACGAGCTCGCAGCCGTAGTCCATCCCGCCATCGACACGAATGACAACGTGTCCCGCGCCCGGTCGCCACGCGCGGACGGTCGCGCCGCCGTCGCCGTCGGCGTGCGGTCCGAGGAGCGCGTGCGGGTCGGCCAGCTCGCCGGCGGCCAGCGCGGCGGCGTCTCGCTGCCAGGCCTTGGTGAAGCGCTCGTCCTGCATCGTGCGGCTCATGCCTCCGACTCCGTCGACTCGGGCTCGAGCAGGCGCGCGATCCCGGCAACGGGGATCTTGACCCAGTCGGGGCGGTTGTCCAGCTCGTAGCGCAGCTCGTACACGGCCTTCTCCAGTTCGAAGACCGACAGCAGCCGCTCCACCGCGGCACGTCCGGGCGGCAGCAGCGACTGGTCGGTCTCCTCCAGGTACCCGTCCAGGTAGGCCGTACGCACCTGCGCCTCCCAGCCTGCGGGCGCGGGCGCGTCGTGCAGCAGCGCCGAGGCCGTCGCGGCGTAGGCGAAGGAGCGCAGCATGCCCGCGACGTCGCGCAGCGGCGAGCGCTTGCGGCGGCGCTCGATCAGCGTTCGCGCCGGCTCGCCCTCGAAGTCGAGCACGACCCAGTCGCCGTCGGCCGTGTGCATCACCTGGCCGAGGTGGTAGTCGCCGTGGTGGCGGATGACGCGCCCGGCCGAGCCGACCTGGGTGAGCATCCGCAGCTCCTCGCGCACCTCCTCGCCGCGGCCGCGGATCGGCGCCAGGACGTCAAGATCATCAGGAAGGTCGAGGAAGACGCGCTCGATCTCCTCGTCGACGGTCGCGGTCAGCAGGCCGAGCGCCTCGGCCGAGGTCTCCTCCGGGGCGAACGCCGGGTCGGCGTTGTCGGAGCCCAGCGCGGTGTGCAAGCGACCGGTGACCTCGCCGAGCGCGCGAGCCCGCGCGGCGAAGCGCGCCGGATCCTCACGGAGATCGGCAAGCGCCAGGTCCCAGCCGTCGGTCGCGCCCGCCAAGAAGTCCTGGACGATGCCCAGCGTCGCGTCGATCAGCCGGCCCGAATGGCCGTAGAAGCCGCGCAGCGCGGCGATGTGCGGGAACTCGCGCTCGGTCAGGAAGCGCAAGATCTCCAGCTCCGGGTTGGGTCCGGCGCCGAGGCGGCGGTAGGCCTTGAGCACGAGCCGCTCGTCGAGCACGACCGAGGAGTTGGACTGCTCGGCGCCCATCGGGCGGACCTCGGCGACCTCGGGGCCGAAGCCATCGCCGACCGAGCGGAACTCCGCCGTGCCCTGGCCGGTCTCGATCTCGGTCCCCGCGGCGATCAGACGCACCAGCCGACGGACCATCTCGGGGTCGCTCATGGCGTCATAGATCGCCATGCCCTCGTTGGTGGCAATGACGCCCTCGGTCCACTCGCCCTCGGGCCGGGCGCCGATCGGCAGTTGGTAGAGCTCGTGCGTGCCGGGGAGGAACTCGACCTCCAGGACGGCCAGCCCGAGCGGCTGCTCGGTCAGCGGGATCGTCTCCAGCAGCCGGAAGTGCGCGACCTCGCGCGACTTGGAGCCGAACCAGCGCTGAGCGATGACGAACTCGCGCAGGGCCTCCTCACTCGGGAGTCGCAACTCGCGGACGGCACTCATGCGATGGCCTCCCGATCGTCGTCGCTCTGCTCGGGCTCTTCCTCGGCGGGCTTCTCCAGGATGAACCAGAAGAAGCCGCGCGGGGCGAGCGTCAGCAGGTAGGGCAGCTCGCCGATGCGCGGGAAGCGCGAGCGACCGAACATCTCGACGGGATGGCGGCCCTCGTAGGCGGAGAGGTCCAGCTCGACGGCCTGCGCGGAGCGTGCGACGTTGTGCACGCACATGATCACGTCGTCGGCGTAGGTGCGCAGGTGGGCGAAGATCCGCGTGTTCTCGGTGCGCAGCGGGACGTAGTCGCCCAGGCCGAAGACCGGGTGCTCCTTGCGCAGCGCGATGAAGCGATGCAACCAGCGCAGCAAGGACGTCGGCGTCCGCAGCTGGGCCTCGACGTTGACGGCCTGAAAGCCGTAGACGGGGTCCATCAGCGGCGGCGCGTAGAGCTGGGCGAAGTCGGCGCGGCTGAAGCCGCCGTTGCGGTCCCCTGTCCACTGCATCGGGGTGCGCACGCCGTCGCGGTCACCCAAGTAGATGTTGTCGCCCATGGCGATCTCGTCGCCGTAGTAGAGGACCGGCGAGCCGGGCAGCGAGAAGAGGATCGCGGTCATCAGCTCGATCTCGTCGCGCCCGTTGTCCAGCAGCGGCGCGAGCCGGCGGCGGATGCCGACGTTGATCTTCATGCGCGGGTCCTTGGCGTACTCCCCGTACATGTAGTCACGCTCCTCGTCGGTGACCATCTCCAGGGTCAGCTCGTCGTGGTTGCGCAGGAACAGGCCCCACTGCGCGGTGCGCGGGATCGCCGGCGTCCGGTCGAGGATCTCCAGCATCGGCGTCGCGTCCTCGCGGCGCAAGGACATGAACATGCGCGGCATGACCGGGAAGTGGAAGGCCATGTGGCACTCGTCGCCCTCCCCCTTGCCGTAGTACTCCACGACGTCCTCGGGCCACTGGTTGGCCTCGGCGAGCAGGACGCGGTCGGGGTACTCCTCGTCGACGGTCGCGCGCACCTTGCGCAGGAACTCGTGGGTCTCCTCCAAGTTCTCGCAGTTGGTGCCCTCGCGCTCGTAGAGGTAGGGCACGGCATCGAGGCGGAAGCCGTCCAGGCCACGGTCCAGCCAGAAGCGCAGCACGTCGAGCATGCGCTCATGCACGACCGGGTTGTCGTAGTTGAGGTCCGGCTGGTGGGAGAAGAAGCGATGCCAGAAGTACTGGCCGGCGACCGGGTCCCAGGTCCAGTTCGACGTCTCGGTGTCGGTGAAGATGATCCGCGCGTCGGCGTACTTGTCGTCGGTGTCCGACCAGACGTACATGTCGCGCTCGGGCGAGCCGGCGGGCGCGTTGCGCGCGTCCTGGAACCACTGGTGGTCTGAGGACGTGTGGTTCATCACCAGGTCGGCGATGACGCGGATGCCGCGCTCGTGGGCGGCCAGGATGAAGGTCTCGAAGTCCTCGACGGTCCCGTAGTCGGGGTGGATCCCGTAGAAGTCGGCGATGTCGTAGCCGCCGTCGCGCAGCGGGCTGGGGAACATCGGCAGCAGCCAGATGCAGTCGACGCCGAGCCACTGCAGGTAGTCGAGCTTCTCGGTCAGCCCGACGAAGTCCCCCGACCCGTCGTCGTTGCCGTCGTAGAACCCGCGCATGTGGATCTCGTAGAAGATCGCGCGCTTGAACCACAGGGGGTCGCGCTCGAACCAGTGCGTCGGGTCGGCGGCGCTGAGGCTCTCGAGCTTGCCCTGCGGCTCGCCGGCGGCGGGCGCGGGCGGTGAGCCCTCGGCCTGCTCGAAGCGCGTGGGCGTCTCGTCCTGGGGGCTCTCGCGAGCTTGTGTGGCTCACTTAAGCGTTCACCACACGGAAGAGGTGCGCCTGGCGGTCGCCCGGCGCCAGCGCGACGTAGTTGCCGCCGACGTGCCAGTCGTAGCGGCTGCCGTCGAGCAGGTCCTGGACCTGGAAGGCCTGCGGCAGCCCGAGGTGGTCGGGAACGTGCACCAGCCCCTCCTGCGCCCACTGGGCGTCGAGGCAGACGACCGCCAGGATCGTGTCGTCTCCCTGCTGCTTGATGTAGGCGATGAGCCCGTCGTTCTGGGTGTCCAGGAACGTGATGTTGGAGAGGTGCTGCAGCGCGGGGTGCGCGCGGCGGGCCTCGTTGAGCAGGCGGACGAGCCCGAGCAGCGGCGCGCCGCTGAGCGTGCGCTCCTTGGCCTCGTACTTCTCGGAGTCCAGGTACTCCTCGCTCCCGGCCCTGACCGCCGTCTGCTCGACCCACTCGTAGCCGGAGTAGATCCCGTAGGTCGGGCTCAACGTCGCCGCGAGCACGAGCCGCGACTCGAACGCCGCGCGGCCGCCGTGCTGGAGCTGCTCGGTGAGGATGTCGGGGGTGTTGGCGAAGAAGTTGGGGCGGAAGTAGTCCTGGCTGACGTAGGCCAGCTCGCCGACGTACCGCTCGAGCTCCCACCGCGACTGCTGCCAGGTGAAGTAGGTGTAGGACTGGTTGAAGCCGGCCTTGGCCAGCGTGCGCATCACGGCACGACGGGTGAACGCCTCGGCCAGGAAGACCACGTCGGGATGCTTGGCGCGGACCTCGCGGATCATCCACTCCCAGAAGGCCAGCGGCTTGGTGTGCGGGTTGTCGACGCGGAAGACCTTGACGCCGCGGTCGACCCACGTGAGCACGATGTCCAACAACGCGTTCCACAAGGACTTCCAGTCCTCGCACTGGAAGTTGACGTTGTAGATGTCCTGGTACTTCTTGGGCGGGTTCTCGGCGTACTTCAGCGAGCCGTCGGGGCGGCGATGGAACCATTCCGGATGCTCGGTCAGCCACGGGTGGTCAGCACTGCACTGGATCGCGAAGTCGATCGCGATGTCGATGTCGTGGGCGGTCGCGGTGTGCACGAGCGCCGCGAAGTCCTCCAGCGTGCCGAGGTCCGGATGGACGGCCTCGTGGCCGCCGACGCCCTTCAGGCCGATCGCCCACGGGCTGCCGGGGTCGCCGGGCCGCGCGGTCAGCGCGTTGTTGGCGCCCTTGCGGTTGGTCTCGCCGATCGGGTGGATCGGGGTGAGGTAAAGGACGTCGAAGCCGAGCGCCGCGATCTGCGGGATCGCCTCGGCTGTCCCCTTGAAGCCGCCCCACGAGCGGGGGAAGAGCTCGTACCAGGAGCCGAAGCGCGCCAGCTCGCGATCGACGTCCAGCGCGAACGGCGCGTCGAGCTCCGCGAACTCGGTGCGATCGGGGTAGCGATCGATCGCCGCGGCCAGCTCGGGCCCGAGCGCGGCGTCGTGCTTGGCCTCCTCCGGCGCGTCGGGGTCGGTCAGCGTGCCGATGGTGTGCTGGATGAGGCGGCGGTCGGTCGCGGCCTTCGCGCGCTGCGCGGCGGCCTCCAGCAGGACGACGCCCTCGCTCAGCTCGCCGGCGAGATCGTGCTGGCCTCCCTGGACCTTGCGCGCCAGCTCCTCGCGCCAGGAGGCGAAGCGGTCGATCCAGGCCTCGATCGTCCACTCCCAGCGGCCGAGCCCGTCGACGGGGAAGAAGCCCTCGAAGGTGTCGCCGTCGACGTCCTTGTCGACGTGGACGAGCGGCGCCTCGCGCCACTTGCGGCTCTGGGGTGCCTTGACCTTGACGACCGCGCGCAGGACGTCGTGTCCGTCGGCGAAGATGGTCGCGCGCACGTCGACCGACTCGCCGACCGTGCGCTTGGGGGCGTAGCGCCCGCCGTCGAGGACGGGCTCGGGCGCCAAGATGACGATCCGCGGCGGGGCCGCGGACTTGGCCCGCCGGGTGGCGCCGCCGTTCTTCACGGTGCGGGCGGGGGTTGGTTGATCGGTCGGGCGTGAGGGCACGTAGTGGCGACTCTTCCCAGAATGACGGCAGACGAACGCAACAATCCAGTGACCGGCCGCATGAACCACCTCTCCCGACGGTCGAGCGGCGTGCAGCTCCACCTGACCTCCCTGCCCGGCGGACGCCTGGGCCCACCGGCGCGCGCCTTCGTCGACTGGCTCGCCGAAGCAGGCCAGTCCTGGTGGCAGATGCTCCCGCTGGGCCCGCCGGATCGATACGGCTCGCCGTACAAGTCCTCGTCGGCCTTCGCGGCGTGGAGCGGCTTCCTCGAGCAACCTGGCGCGGAGGTCACACCCGAGGAGATCGACGCGTTCCGGGCCCAACACGAGTTCTGGGCGCCGTCACTCCCGGCGCGGATGCTGCCCGACCAGGTGCGCTTCGCCCGCGAGTGGGCGGCGTTGCGCGCGTACGCAGCGGAGCGCGGGGTCGGGCTGATCGGCGACGTCCCGATCTACGTCGCGCCCGGCTCCTATGACCAGAAGGCGTGGCCGGAGCTGTTCCTCGACGGCGTCGTGGCCGGCGTGCCGCCCGACGCGTTCACCGCCGCCGGGCAGCGCTGGGGCAACCCGATCTACGACTGGCCGGCGCTGCAACGCCGCGGCTACCGCTGGTGGGTCGAGCGCTTCCGGCGCACGTTCGACCTGTATGACATGGCCCGCATCGATCACTTCCGCGCGTTCGTCGCCTACTGGGCGGTGCCGGCCGGCGATCGCGACGCGCGCGGCGGGACGTGGCGGCGCGGGCCGGGGGGCGCGCCGTTTGCCGCAGGGACGGCCGAGCTCGGCTCGATGTCGTTCATCGCCGAGGACCTCGGTGTCATCACGCCGCCCGTGACGCGCCTGCGACGCGAGTTGGGGTATCCGGGCATGGTCGTCCTGCAGTTCGCCTTCGACCCCGACGACCCGCGCGGCCCGCATCGGCTGGAGAACCACGGCGCCGACGTCGTCGCTTACACGGGCACCCACGACACCGACACGCTGCGCGGCTGGTGGTCGACGCTGGAGCCGGCACGGCGCGACGAGGCGCGCAGCGCGCTGCGCGCGGCGGGCCTGACCGACGACGACATCGACTGGGGACTCATCCGCCTGTGGATGCGCTCGCCCGCCCCGCTGGTGATGCTCCAGATCCAGGACGTCCTGGGGCTCGGATCCGAAGCGCGCATGAACCTCCCGGGGACCGCGGGCGGCGCCTGGAAGTTCGCGCTCCGGCCCGGGCAGCTGAAGGCCGAGCACGCCCAGCGCCTCCGCGCCGTCACCGAGGAGGCGGGCCGCCTTGGCTGAGTCGGCGGTGTTGGCCCTCGGCGACTCGATCCTGTGCGGGCCGGAGGAGGGCGCGTTCGGCGTGCCGCCGCGATCGTGGGCCCAATGGCTGGCCGAGGCCCTGGACCTGCCGTTCCACAAGCTCGCCCAGCCGGGCGCGACGACGCCGTGGCTCGCCGACGCGCTCCTGGCGCGAGCACGCGACGACTACCTGCTCGCGTGCGTCGGCGTGGGCACCAACGACGTCCGCTCGCTCGATTGGGAGCCGCGATCGTTCGAGGCCGCGCTGGCGCGGATCCTGGACGGCCTGGCAGCGCGGGCAAACCGGATCTGCGTCGCGACCGTCCCGCTCGACCTCGGCCGCCCGCCGGCCGGCCGGAAGGTGGCCGAGCTCAACGCGATCGTGCGGTCCACGGCGGCGACACGCGATGGCGTCGTCGTCGTTGATCTCGACGACCTCCGTGGCTGGCGCCTGTTCTTCCCCGACGCCGTTCACCCCACCGCGCTCGGCCAGTTGGAGATCGCCCGGCGCGCCGCCGAGGCCCTCGCGCTGGACGTCTCGCCGATCGCTCTGACATCCGTCCAACGCGGCCTCCGCGCGGACGCGCGCTATGCGGGGACGCGCCAAGTAGCCCATCTGATCCGCGATTGGCGCCGTAGAGCGGTGGAACGTAACGTTTGAAGCCGAGCAGGTGACGTATTGATATGCGCCGAAAAGGGCAGTACGTCACTCCTTAGGAGCGCTTGATCGGACGATGGGAAGGTTTGGATGTCGCCGGAGCAGGCGACGCCTAGACCCCGAAATTCCCCTCCCCACCGCAACTTCTGCGTCCGTGACGCGTCGCACAGTTGCGCGAGCAACGAATCTGGCGTAGAATCCCTACTGCAGCAATCGGGATTTTACCCGGGAAAGGACCTTAGTTGACCCCCTCCACCCTCACCCCCACGTTCACGAACGACGTCCTGGCCTCCCCGCTGGACCAGCTTCTGCGGCGTGCCAGCCAGTACCAGCTTCTCGACCCCGCCAAGGAGATCGAGCTCGCCCAGCGCATCGAGCGCGGCGATCTCGACGCCAAGGATCTGCTGGTCAACTCCAACCTGCGTCTCGTCGTCTCTGTCGCTCGCCACTACGTGGGCCAGGGCCTGACCCTGGACGACCTCGTCCAGGAGGGCATGCTCGGCCTGATCCGCGCGGTCGAGAAGTTCGACTACCGCAAGGGCTACCGCTTCTCCACGTACGCGACGATCTGGATCCGCCAGGCGTTGCAGCGTGGCCTGGACAACACGGGCCGGACGATCCGCCTGCCCTCCCACATGTCGCAGCGTGCGCGCCGGATCGCGCGCGTCGAGCGCGAGCTGACCGCCGAGCACGGCGAGCCGCCGACGGACGAGAAGATCGCCGCCGCGGCCGAGCTGGAGCTCGACGAGGTCGCGCTCCTGCGCGAGCGTGACCGCTCCCTGGCCAGCCTGGACCAGACCGTCGGCGACGACGGCGAGACCGCGCTGGGCGCCTTGCTTCCCGCCGACGGCGAGACCGTCGACGAGGAGGTCGAGCGTGAGACCGAGGCGTCCTCGCTGCGCGAGGCCGTCAACCGTCTCCCCGAGGACGAGCGCGAGGTCATCCACCTGCGCTTCGGCACGGGCGGCGACGGCGAGCACACGCTCGTCCAGGCCGCACGCCGTCTGGGCATGCCGCCCAGCAAGGCACGCCAGGCCGAGGAGCGCGCGCTGCGTCGCCTTGCGGCCGACGGGGACGTCAAGTCCCTGCGCGTGGCTGCGTAGCTTCGCCAGGACAAATGAGTTGCAACGATGGGCGGCGCCATGTGCGCCGCCCTTCGTCGTTCTGAGCGCGATTCGCCTGCCGCCGCCGAGGTCGTCGTCGCGCCGCCGGCCGCGTTGCCGCGTGCACCGGGGTGGCGGGATCGCCGGCGGCTGGCGCGCGCGGTCCGGGGCGGTGGGGTCGTCGTCGAGGGCGACGGGCCGGTGGTCATCGGCCGACACGTGCGCTTCGACGTGGCACCCGGTGGGCGTGTCGTGCTCGGAGCAGGCATTGCGCTCGGCGACGGCTGCCGGCTGCACGTCGGCGCGGAGGGATGCGTGACGATCGGGGCCGGCACCACGCTCGGCGAGCGCTGCGTGCTGACCGCGCACGACCGCATCACGATCGGCACCCGCTGCCTGCTCGCCGACGAGGTCGTCCTGGTCGACGGCAACCCATCTTTTGACGACGTCGAGCGCCCCGTCCGCGAGCAAGGCGTCGTTTCCGCGCCGATCACCATCGGCGACGACGTCCGCATCGGGCCGAGCGCGGCAGTGCTGCCAGGCGTGACCGTCGGCACCGGCGCCGCGATCGGCGCCCATGCCGTCGTCACCGCCGACGTCGCGCCAGGGACCGCCGTCCAGGGTGTCCCGGCGCAGCCGCCCTCGTCGGCGCGGCGCCCTTAGCCGGCGTCCAGCGCCGTCGCCGCGCGCTCGGCGCGCTCGCGGCGTGACTGTGCGTCGGCCAGCGTCGCCTCGGCCTCTTCGAGGTCGCGGCGGCGGGCGGTGAGAGTGGCCTCGACCTGCTCGAGCGCCCGGCGTGCGCCGGCGACGGTGGACTCCGCGTCGGCCTCGGCCTCTGTCGCGCGGCGTAGCACGTCGCGACGACGACGCAGCTCGCGCTTGTCAGGGCCCTTGGGCTTGGACGGCGGCTCGTCCTGATCCTCGGACTCCGGCTCGACCGCGGCCGTACGCCCCTTCGACCCGCGCCGCTTCACCGGCTTCGCGGGCGCCCCGCCGTCGTCACGCCCCCGCCCCGCGGCGATCAGCGCGTCGAAGCCGCCGAAGCCCGCCGCCGAGCGCTCCTTGACCACCCGGCCCGCCGCGACCTCAGCGCGCACCTCGGCATCGACCGTCGCGGCGTGCAAGGTCGCGCGCACCTTGTCGCGGGCGGCGCCGTCGACCGGCGCCTCGGCGGCCAGCGCGTCGACCAGCGCCCGTGCCGCCAGCGCCGCGCTGCGCAGGACGTCCGCATCAGCGCCATCGAGCAACTGCTCTTGGGCCCCTGCCAACGCGGCGCCCGCCTCGACCAGCGCGGCGACCTCGTCGGGGCGGTCGCGCACGAGCCGGTTGACCGCCCAGGCCGCGCGCGTCGGCTTGGGCAGCTTCTTGACCGCCGCCGCGCCCTCGCGGTCGCCACCGGCCCGCAGCTCCTTGGCCAGCACGTCGCGCGCACCGACGAACTCCTCAAGGTCGAGGCCGTAGAGGTGGGCGGCAGGATCGTCGGCCATCGCCATCAGGTCTACCCCATCGTCCCGACGATCGGCGCCGCCGCTGCACGCCTGATGTCCATGCGAGAGGGCCAAGCGCGCTACAACGTGTCTGGTGGAACGCAGGAGGAGCCACACGATCGCCACCCTGGTGCTGGCCGGGGCAGCGACGCTCATCCTCGGAACCGCACCATCGCTCGCCATCGTTGCCGTTCCCGCCCCGGCCCAGCCGGACTTCGACGCGCGCAGCAGCGATCGTGCCGCCATCCCGGCGGCGACCGCCGACGCGCGCGAGGCGCTGGCCAAGCGTCTCGGCGCCCAGGCGATCATCGCCGCCGACCCCGTGACGGGCGGGCTGCGCAACGTCGGGCGCACCGACGGCCTGCTGACCGGGCCGAGCACCGCCGACCCCGCGACGGTCGCCATGGACTACGTGCGCGCGCACGCCGACGCCTTCGGGCTCGACGGCACCGACCTCGCGACGCTCAAGCCCGTCAACCGCAGCGTCTCCCCCGACGGCGTGACGCACCTGACCTTCGACCAGCTCGACGGCGGCATCGGCGCCTATGACTCGGCGCTGACGGCCAACGTGACGGCCGACGGCCGGCTCATCAACGCCGGCGGCGCGCCCGTCCACGACCTGCAGGCCCCGAGCACCGACCCGCCGCTCGGCCCGGCCGCCGCCCGCACCGCCGCCCGTCGTGACCTCGGCCTCGCCCCCGACGGCGAGACGGGCACCGTCGGCACCGACCCCGCGCGGACCACGCAGTTCAGCGGCCTGGATCGTGCGAGCCTCGTCACGCTCGCCGATCCCGACGGCGACCACCTCGCCTGGAAGCTCACGGTCGGCGGCGACGCTCCCTACGTCTACGAGGTGCTCGTCGACGCGGCCAGCGGCGCGATCCTCACCCGCCACTCGCTGACCGACTTCGCGTCCAACGCGTCGGTCGTCGAGCACCACCCGGGCGACGGCTCGCTGCACACGGTCGATCTCGCGGCGTGGCTGACGATGCCGGTGACCGCGCTGACCGGTCCCAACGTCCATGCCTACGCCGACCGTTCGGCGCCCGACGGCATCGGCGCCGTCGGCGACACCGACACCGAGGTCGGCCCGAGCGCCGGCACCGACTTCAACTACCCGACAGTGCCCAGGACGCCCGCCGCCGGCCAGCGCTGCCCCACGGCCTTCACCACCATCTGCACCTGGAGCGGCACGACGGTGACGTCGCCCTCGATCGCGGCCAACGTCAACCAGGTCACGACGCAGGTCTTCTACTACGTCAACCGGTTCCACGACTGGCTTGCGCAGGCGCCCGTCGGCTTCACGCCCGCGTCCTACAACTTCGAAGCGGGCGGCCCGGGCGGCAGCGACCCCGTCAATGCCGAGACCGACGACTACGGCTCGATCAACAACGCCAACATGGTCACCCCGCCCGACGGTCAGCCCGGCCGGATGCAGATGTACCTGTTCAAGTCGCCGTTCCCCGCGGTCAACGGCGGTGACGACGCGTCGATCGTCTACCACGAGTACACGCACGGGCTGACCAGCAGGCTGGTCGGCAACGACGGTCAGGCCAACGGCCTGCTCGATCGTCAGTCCCAGGCGATGGGCGAGGGCTGGAGCGACTGGTACGCCATGGACTTCCTCACGGCCCAGGGCCTGATCCCGGACACCGACACGCCCGGCGAGCAGGTCGTCGGCGCCTACGTCACCGACAACACGCTCACGGGAATCCGCGAGAACGCGGTCGACTGCCCGGTCGGCGCCGCCTCGGCCTCCTGTCCGGGCACGACGCTCACCGGTCCCGGTGGGTTCACCTACGCCGACCTCGGCCGCGTCGACCCGAGCGCCGGCCAGCCCAGCTTCGAGGTCCACGCCGACGGCGAGATCTGGGCCGAGACGCTGTGGGACCTGCGCCGCGCCCTCGGCGCGACGACCGCGCGCGGGCTCATCACCAGCGCCCTGCGCCTGTCGCCCAAGCAACCGTCCTTCCTGGACATGCGCGACGCGATCCTGCAGGCCGACACGATCGCCGGCGGCACGCACCACGCGAACATCTGGAGCGTCTTCGCCGCGCGCGGCATGGGCTACAGCGCATCGACCACCAGCGCCAACGCGACGCACGCGACCGCGGCCTTCGACACGCCGCCGGTCGTCGCCGCCGGGGCGCCCGACGTCACGTCGGCGGCGCTCGAGCAGGACACCGTCCTGCACCTGCCGATCGTCAACCCGGGCACCGCGCCGCTGACCGGCGTCCACGCCACGCTGAGCGCGACGACGACGGGCGTGACGGTGCCTGCCGGCAGCGCCGAGATCGGGACGATCGGGGCCGGCGCATCGGCCACCGCGACGTTCGCCGTGCACGTCGCCGCCGCCGCGGGATGCGGATCGATGGCCGGCCTCTCGCTCGCCATCGCCACCGATCAGGGGCCGCAGACCATCCCGCTGAGCCTGCCGATCGGCACCGGCAGCGCGACAGCCGCGACGCGCAGCTACGCGCCCGCCGTCGCGATCCCCGACAACCAGCCGTCCGGCGGGCTGATCTCGACGCTGAACGTCACGACGCACGGCCGGGTCGGCGACCTGCGCCTGACGCTCGCGGCGACCCATCCCTGGATCGGCGACCTGCACGCGTCGCTGACCTCGCCGTCAGGGACGACCGTCGACCTCTTCGAGCGCCCGGGCATCGGCACCTCCACGACATTCTCCCCCGGCAACCTCGTGCCGACGGTCCCGCTGATCGTCGACGACGCGGCGACCGGGCTGATCCAGGAGATCGCCAACGCCAACGTGACCGTCGGCGGGGCGCTGCGTCCGAACGAGCCGCTGGCGCGGTTCGCCGGCGAGGATCGCTTCGGGACCTGGACCCTGCGCATCACCGACGCCTCCAACAACGGTGGCGGGACGCTGAGCTCATGGTCGCTGGAGACCGCCGCGCCGGCGTGTGCCGTCACCGACGCGCCGACCGGCCTGATCGCCGACGGTGCCACGTTCCACGCGCGGATCGACCCCGGCGCGACCGCGACCAGCGCGGCGTTCGAGCTGGGCGCGACCGCCGCGTACGGTGCGCGCTCGCCCGCGACCGCGCTGACCTCCGGCAGCGGGCTGCAGGGCTTCGCCATCACCACGGGCGGGCTGACCCCCGGGGCGACCTACCACGTGCGCGCGATCGCGCTGCGCAACGGCGTGACCGTCGCGACGGGGGCCGACCGGACGTTCGTCGCCGGCGTCGACCCCGCGCCACCGGTCGATCCCGGCCCGACGCCACCCATCGCGCCGGTGACGCCGATCACGCCGCTGACACCGGAACCGCCCGTCGTGCTCAAGGTGCCCAAGGCCACCATGAAGAGCATGACGCGCACGGCGCGCCTGGACCGCAAGGGCCGGCTCGCGCTGTCCTTCCTCGCCACACCGGCCAAGGCACGCGGCACGATCAAGGTCGCCTCCGGCAAGACCAGCGCCGGCAGCGCGTCGTTCACCGTCCCGGCCGCGGGCCGCGTCAAGGTGACGATCAAGACCACCACCAAGTTCCGCTCGCTGCTGCGCAAGCGCGGCAGCCTGAAGGTCAAGGCCACCGTCCGGATCGGCGTGACGTCGCTGAGCGCGAGCCTCACGATCAAGCCCTACAAGAAGCCCAAGAGGTGAGCTTCGACGTCACGGTCGCCGCCCGCGCGTTGCTGGAGTCCAACTGGCGCGAGGGCGACTACCGGGGCCGCCACTACGCCTTCTCGGTGCCGAGCCCGCGCAGCTACCCGTGGCAGTGGTACTGGGACTCGTGCTTTCACGCGATCGTGCGGCGGCGCTTCGACCCGGCCGGCGCGCGTGCCGAGCTGGAGACGCTGCTGGCCGCGGCCGACGCCGACGGCTTCATCGGCCACACGGTGCTGTGGGGCCATCCGCTCGACGCCCAGCGGGCCATCCGCTACAACATCGCGTCGCGCCAGGACCTGATGACGCGCACGATCCAGCCTCCGCTGCTGGCGTGGGCCTGGGCGTGGGCGGTGGGTGATCCGGACCTCGAGCCGCGGATCGCGGCACACCACGACTGGCTGCGCGCGCACCGTGCGCTGGAGGACGACGGGCTGCTCTGGCTGATCCAGCCCGACGAGTCCGGCATGGACGCGTCGCCGAAGTTCGACCACGTCTGGGGACGACTGGCACAGGGGCTGCCGTTGTTCCCCGTGTTGATCGCGCGCAACCGGCGGCTGGGCTTCGACGCGCGGCGGATCGCCGCCGCGGGACATCCCGTGGTCTGCGAGGTGCTGACCAACGTGGGGTGGTCGCTCAGCGAGCAGGCGCTGGGGCGGCCGTCGCCCACCGACGCGCTGATCGAGCGCTGCTGGGACGCGCGACGTGGACGCTTTGCCGACGACGTGCGCAATGCGGCACGCCCCACGGCCGGCGCCGACCGCCCGCGGACCTGGGACACGCTGGCGCCGCTCGCCCTGCCCGATCTCCCCGATGCGATCGCGCAGCGACTGGTCGACGAGGTCCTGCGTGCGCCGGGCTTCGCCGCACCGGCCGTGCCGCTGCCCGCCGTCGCGGTGGACGACCCGGCGCACTCGTCGCGCGAGACGTGGTGGGGCCGCCATCGCCACTGGCGTGGGCCGTCGTGGGTCAACAGCGCGTGGTTCGTCTCGCTGGGGCTGCGACGGCTCGGGCTGGACACCGAGGCCGACGCGATCGCCGCGCGCCTGGAGTCCGTCGTGGCGCGCGAGGGCTTCCGCGAGTACTACGAGGCGCGGTTGGGCTACGGAATGGGCGCCCACGACTTCGGGTGGTCGACGCTGCTGTGGGAGCTGCTGCACCCAGCGCCTCCTACTCTGGCGTGAGCGTGCGCACCCTCGTCATCTCCGACCTGCACCTCGGCACGCGCCTCGGCCGCGACGTCCTGCGCCATCCCGAGGCGCTGGCGGTCCTGCTCGACGCGTTCGACGGGATCGACCGCCTGGTGCTGCTCGGCGACGTGATCGAGCTCGCCGAGGGGCGTCCGCGTCAGGCGCTCGAAGTGGCCGAGCCGGTCCTGCGGGCGATCGGTGAGCGGATGGGCGCCGAGCGCCAGATCGTCCTGGTGCCCGGCAACCACGACCGTGCGCTGACGCGATCCTGGGCGCACGCGCAGGGCGCACGGCTGACGGTCGACACGCTCGTCCCCGCCGATGCCACCGCGCTGCTGACCAAGGTCGTGAGTTGGCTGGCGCCCGCGCAGATCGAGGTCCGCACCCCTGGGGTGTGGCTGTCGTCGCGTGTCTGGGCAACCCATGGCCATTACCTCGATCGGCACCTGCTGCCCGAGCAGGCCTACGGGCTGCACCGCCGTCGCGAGGTTCGGGAGCGGATCGGGCCGGCGGAGTACGAGCACGCACGACGTCCGTCGATGACCTGGATCGAGACGCTGCTGGTCCGTTGGCTGCCGCGACGGCTGGCGTCAGCAGCCGACAGCGCCGCCGGTCTGCTGCGCGCCTCGACGATGCCGAGCGTGGCCCGACGGATGCACTCCCACCGGCTGGCGCCGCTGGCTCGGCGCGTGCTCGGCATGCAGATGCAGCGAGCCGCCAACCCAGCGCTCGCGCATGTCGTGCAACGGCTGGGCGTCGAGGCGGAGTGGGTGATCTACGGGCACGTGCACCGCAACGGGCCGCGGGAGGGCGACACGGCCGCCCTGTGGTCCGGGCCAGACGGCCGGCCGCGGTTGGCCAACACGGGCTGCTGGCTCTACGAGCCACTGCTGCTGCACCGCGGCGGCGCGCCGCACCCGTATTGGCCGGGTGGTGCGATCGTGATCGAGGGCGACGGCGACCCGCAGGCAATCGGGCTGCTTGACGGGCTGGACGTCGCGGAGCTCCACGCGGCGCGGCCGCGCTGGATTCGCTGACGGGCCCTACCCCCGCGCCATCGGCAGCGCGAAGCCGCCCGTCTGCACGCCCCGCGCCAGCCGCTCCTCCAACTCGCCGGCCGCGGCGCGGAACTTCTTCACGTTGGCCAGCTTGATGTCCTCGTAGCCCCGGACCACATCCGGCAGCTCGGCGATCTCGGCGACCGTCGCGTGCGTGACCGGCGTAAGACGCTCCACCGCACGAGCCATCAGCGCGCGGTACTCGTCGGGCAGCGCACGCTCGACACGTCGCACCTTCGCGAGGCCGAAGAGATCCAGCCGCGTCCCGCGCAGGCCCTTCATCGCTCGCAACACCCGGAACGTCGGCACCGCGGTGCGACGGAGCTTGATCTTGTGCTTGAGCCCCATCGCTCGCAACAGCGGCGGATGGAGCATCACGTACACCTTGGCGCCCTCGCCGAACTCGCCGCGCAACCGCGCCTGCTCCACCGCGTCCAGGTGCAACCGCGCGACCTCGTACTCATCCTTGTAGGCCATCAACTTGAACAGCCCGCGCGCATATGCCTCCGCGATCGCCGTCTCTCCCGGCGCGCCGCGCTCGCGCTCGACCCGAGCCACCGCGACAACGTCCTCGACATACCGACGCGCCAGCGCCGCGCCCTGGTAGGCCAGCAACTCGACGACCCGCACCGACAGCAGCCGCAGCAGCTCACCGGACGCGCCCGAGGCCTCGACGATCTCCAGCGCCTCGCCCGACAGGGGCGCCGGCGGTGCGACCGCCTCCCCCTCCAGCACCACGCGCACGGCCTCCGGCGCCGCCACGACCGCGCGACCCCACGCGAACGCCGCGAGGTTCTTCTCCACCGCCGCCCCGTTCAACCTGATGGCCTGCTGCAGCGCGTCGGCGCTCAGCGGCAGACAGCCGGCCTGGTAGGCCGCGCCGACCAGCAGGGTGTTGGTCGGCATGTGGTCGCCGAACAGCGCCTCGCTGAGCGCCTCGGCGTCCACGAAGACGTTGTCGTCGGTGCGCGTCGCCGCGCCGATCGCCGCGACGTTGCGCTCCAAGGCGGGGAACCTCACGCCGGTGTCGGTCACCATCGCCGCCGTCGGCACCGCATGCGTGTTGACCACCGCGACCGTCCGCGCGCTGTCGGCGACCAACAGGTTGCGGGGGTTCGCCGCGCCCAGCACGTCGAAGCCCAGCAGCAGATCGGCCGCGCCCGCCGACGCCTTGTTGGAGCCCTCGATCGGGTCGCGCGCGATCCGGACGTCGCTGACCACCGGCCCGCCCTTCTGCGCCAGCCCCGTCTGGTCCAGCCCGTAGCTGTGCTTGCCGTCGAGCATCGCGGCCATCTGCAGGATCTGCGAGATGGTCACCACCCCCGTGCCGCCCATGCCCGGCATTCGCATCAAGAAGTCGTCGCGCGAGACCTTCAGCACCGGCTCGACCAGCGCCTCGGCCGGCGGCAGCGGGAAGCCGGAAGCGCTGACCTTCTTGGTGGCCTTGGCCGCCGGGATCACCGTCAGGAACGACGGGCAGTCGCCCTTGACGCAGGAGTAGTCCTTGTTGCACGAGGACTGGTGGATCTGCGTCTTGCGACCGAACTCGGTCTCGACCGGCAGCACCGACATGCAGTTGGACTTCGACCCGCAGTCGCCGCAGCCCTCGCAGACGCGCTCGTTGATGTGGATGCGCTCGACGGGCTCTGCCGCCTTGCCGCGCTTGCGCAGCCGCCGCAGCTCCGCCGCGCAGTGCTGATCGTGCAGCAGCACGGTGACGCCCGGGATCGCCGCCAGCTCCGCCTGGACCGCGGCCAGCTCGTCGCGCGAGCGCACCGAGGCGATCGGGTCCAGCGCCACGCCCCGGTACCGCGAAGGGTCCTCGGTCGTCACCACGATCTTGCGCACGCCCTCCAGCGCGAGCCACCGCGTCAGCTCCGGGATCTTCAGCTGGCCGACGACGTCCTGGCCGCCGGTCATCGCGACCGTGTCGTTATAGAGCAACTTGTAGGTGATGTTCGCGCCCGAGGCGGCGGCGAAGCGGATGGCCAGCGACGCAGAGTGATGGAAGGTCCCGTCCCCCACGTTCTGCACGAAGTGCGATGCCTCGGTGAAGTCCTTCATGCCGACGAACTGCGCGCCCTCACCGCCCATCTGCGTGATGCCGGTGATCGTGCCCTTGCCCTCGGGCGCGAGCAGCACCATCGTGTGACAGCCGATCCCCGCCCCGAGCAGCGTGTCGTCGGGGTTGGCCGTCGAGGTGTTGTGCGGGCAGCCGGAGCAGAACATCGGCGTGCGCGCCAGCGTCGGGATCGTGCGCGCCGTCGCCCCACGGCGCGCCTCGATCAGCGCGACCCGCGCATCGACCGAGTCCAGCCGCACCCGGCCACCCAGGCGCGACGCGAGCGCTACCGCGATCGCGTCGGCGTCGAGGTCGCTCTCGGCCGCCAGCAACGGCAGGTCGTGCTCGTCGCGCTTGCCGACGATCCGCGGCGCGTCGGTCGTGCCGTACAAGGCATCGCGCAGCGCGGTCTCCAGGAACGGCAGCTTCTCTTCAACCACCAGCACTTCCTCGAGCCCACGGCCGAAGGCGCGGAAGGACTCGCGGTCGTGCGGGTAGAGCATGCCGACCTTCCGCAGCCGAACACCCGCACGCTCCAGCGCGCGCTGGTCGAGACCGAGGTCGTCGAGCGCCTGGACCAGCTCGTAGTAGACCTTGCCCGCGGCGACGACGCCGAGCCAGGCGTCGCGCGTCGGGACCGTCACGGGGTTGAGCTGGTTCAGCGCCGCGTACTGGCGCGCGATCTCCAGCCGGACGCCGAACAGGGACCGCTCGAGGTCCATCGACATCGGCGCGAGCAGGTTGCCGTTGGGGACGTGGCGGTATGGCTGTCCAGGGCGGGCGGGATCCTCGACCTCCGGGATCACCGCGCCGACCCGCGCCGGCCAGACCTGCACGGTCCCGGCGCTGTCGGCGATGTTCGTCACGACCTTCATCGCGCTCCAGAGGCCCGACGCGCGCGAGCACGCCACCGCGTGCAGCCCGAAGTCCAGGACCTCCTGCAGCGTGCCCGGGAAGAACGTCGGCATGAACAGCGCCGCCAGCGTCGCCTCGGCCGCCGAGGGCAAGGTGGAGGACTTGCACGACGGATCGTCGCCGACCAGCGCGAGCGCGCCGCCGTGCGGATGGGTGCCGGCGAAGTTCGCGTGGCGCAGCGCATCGGCCGCACGGTCCAAGCCGGGGTTCTTGCCGTACCAGACCCCCGTCACGCCATCGACCAACGGACCTGGCAACGACGGCGCCATCTGCGAGCCGTAGACGGCGGTCGCCGCCAGCTCCTCGTTCAGACCGGCGGTGAAGTGCAGCGCGTGGTCGGTCGCGATCGCGCCCAGCCCGAGGATCTCCTTGTCCAGGCCGCCGAGCGGCGAGCCCTGGTAGCCGGAGACGAAGGTCGCGGTCTTCAGCCCACGGCGACGGTCGGAGCGGACTTGGTCGAGCAGGACGCGCACGAGTGCCTGGGTGCCCGAGAGGAAGACGGTGCCCTGCTCGAGCAGGTACTTGTCGGCCAGCGAGACGTCCGGGCGGTGGAGCTTGACCGGCGCCGTCGAGGCGCCACGCTCGGCCGACGCCCCTGCCGATCGCTGCTTGGCGGTCCCCTCCGTCGTGCGTGGCACGTCCGGCGCTCCCTCTCCTCGTTGGGCACGTCATCGACCCACAATGGGTCAATTGACTTTACCACCGATCATGGAGCTTCCAAACGCCTGGTCAGGGGCAAAACGCCCAGCCGGGCTACGCCGCGGGTTTGGTGCGCGAGCTGGCCGGCAGCAGGAAGTCGGGCAGGGGCCGCACGAGCGCCCGCGCGGTCTCCTCCTCCCACGTCTTCTCCAGCTGACCGACGTGCTCGTCCATGACCGCCTCGACCTCGAGGAGGTCGCCCGAGCGCACGGCCGCGACCGTGCGCTCGTGGATCTGGATCGTCCACTCCGGCACCAGCGGCAGGTGCATCGCCATGTCGCGCGCGATCTCCAACTGCCGGAACAGGACCCGCATCAGCGACTCGACCGTCGCGTTGCCCGAGGCCCGCGCCAGCGCCAGGTGGAACTGGACGTCGAGCTGCAGGAAACGGTCCTCCTGCTTGAGCGCGCGCCCCGCATCCACCAGCGCCCGCATGGAGTCGATCGAGCGCTGCAGCGCCGCGAAGTCCTCCTCGGTGGCACGCACGGCAGCGAGCTGCGCGACGCGCGGCTCGAGCATGCGGCGCGCCTCCAGCACGCCGGCGACCTCGCCGAGACGCAGGCTCGAGCGCTGGCGCACGAGCTCGAGGCCGACGACGTCGGTCGCCACGAACATCCCGCCGCCCGGCCCGCGGCGAACTTCCAGCAGCCCCGCCTCGACGAGCACCTTGACGGCCTCGCGCAGCGTCGGGCGGCTGATCTGCATCTGCGCGGCCAGCGCCCGCTCCCCGGGCAGCTTGTCGCCAACGCGCAGCTCGCCGATCCGGACCTTGTCCGCGATCTGCTCGGCAGCCTCCTCGAAGGTTCGACGCGTCTGGACCGGCGTGAACACGCCAGGAACATATCGCTCAACCGCCTCGTGGTCAGACCCCCGGACCTATCCCCAACCCATGCGGGTGGCCCGGAGGGGCGACACGGAACGAGGCACGCGCCTGACGCCCGAAGTCGTCCGTCCGTCTTGCAGCCCTTTCCCCCGGGGCCGTGATCGGGTACGCATTCCGTCATGCCCCGCATCCCCAAGAGACTCCTCGCCCTCGGTGGACTGGTCGCAGGAGGCGCCGCGTTCCGGCGCCTGCGCCGCGCCAACAGCCCGGCGACCCCTGCCCCCGCGCCCGCCTCCTCCGCCCCCGCGACGCCGCCCCCAGCCCCTGTCGCAGCCCCACCCGTCGCCGCGACCCCGCCGCCCCCGCCCCCGCCGGTGGCTCCCGCGCCGACGCCCGTCGTCCACACCGACGACGACTTCGTCGCCGCCGAGGAGGCCGCCGCGGCCGCCGAGGCGCGCTCCATCGGCGGCCCCCGCCTGGACGACGCCCACGGGGACGAGGCCTTCGAGGCGGTCGCCGAGGCCGGTGGCGGCGAGTCGGAGGGCTTCGAGCTCGCCGAGGAGCAGCTGATCGACAACGCCACCCACGGCGGCGGCCGCGCCGACCCGATCGGCGACGCCTTCCCGCCGGAGGTCGAGTCCGACGAGCGCACGGGCGTCGACGGCGAGGCCGACGCCGAGCGCGTCTCCGAGCTCGACGAGGACGCGACCGACCGCAGGTGATCCTCCGCCCCGACGGGGACGCGGTCATCGCCATCGGCCAGGCTTCGCACGCCTGGCTGTCCGGGCAGCTCGCCCGGGCGTGGGGCAACGACCGCTTCCCCGTTCCGGCGCCGTTCGAGGAGGTCTGTCTCGGGGCGCTGCAGCACGACATCGGGATGGCCGAGTGGGACCTGCGCCCGGAGCGCCATCCCGAAACCGGGCTCCCGCGCCAGTTCTTCGAGCTCGATCGCCGCACGCACCTGGCGCTCTGGACGGCCGCTCCCACACGCGTCCTCAGCCAGAGCCGCTACGCGGCGTTATTGGTGTCCTTGCACGGGACCGGCCTCTACGAGCGCTTCCCGCCGAGGACCGACGACCCCGAGATCGCGCGCGCCGTCGCCGACTACCTCGACGGTCAGCGCGCGCTGCAGGCGCGGCTGACGGCCGAGGTCGGCGCCACGCAGGAGGAGCTCGCACGCAACCAGGCGCTGCTCGCCACCTGGGACGGCCTCTCGCTCGCGCTCTGCCGCGACCAGGCCCCGCACGTCGTCGACGGCTTCACGCTCGACCGCAAGGTCGACGCCTTCACCCTGGACCCCTGGCCGTTCAGCACCGACCACCTCGCGGTCCGCGTCGAGGGCCGACGCCTGACCGATGCGCCGTACGCCGACGAGCCGGCGCTGCATGCCGCGCTGGACCGCGCACCGGTCCTGACCGTCGGGCTGGTCTTGCGGCCCAGGTAGTGGCGTTGCGCGGTTGGCCGCCGGCTCTGCGGGTAAGGCGACGCCCATGGATGAAGTGCTCCCCGGCGTGCTGCACTGGACGACCTTCCACGAAGGGATCGGCCGGCCCGTGCACTCCCACTACTTCGTCGAGGGCGCCGCGCTCTTCGACCCGCGCGTCCCCGAGGAGGGCATCGACGAGATCGGCCGCCACGGGCGGCCGGACACGATTCTGCTCTCCAACCGCCACCACCTCCGCCATGCCGAGAAGCTCGCTGCGGCGTTCGACTGCCCGATCCGCGCGCAGCGGCTCGGGCTGCACGAGTTCGCCGACGGCGGCCCGGAGGTCCAGCCCTTCGACTTCGGCGACGCGGTCGCACCCGGCGTCCTCGCGCTGGAGGTCGGCGCGCTCACGCCCGAGGACACCGCCTTCCACATCGCCGCCGGCCCTGGCGTGCTGCTGTTCGCCGACGCGGTGATCCGCAACGGCGACGGCGAGCTGGCCTTCGTCCCGGACTCGCTGATGGGCGACGATCCCGAGGGCGTGCGCCGCGGGATCACGGCAGCGCTGCAGGCACTACTGGACCACGACTTCGACGCGCTGCTCTTCGCCCACGGCGCGCCGATCGAGTCCGGCGGCAAGGAGCGCCTGAAGATGTTCGTCAACGGACACGCCGCCGTGGGTTGAGCGGCAGCCGTTCTCCGACGTTCGTCCAGAATCAGGGCCATTATCGTGTTTGAGCCGTGCGATCGGGCAGTCGCGGGTCCATGTCCACGCCGCGATGCCGATTCCTCTAGACGTGCGCCCGTCATGGATGACTCGTGCCGCCGTCGCGACCCTCGCGACCGCGGCCACCGCCTTCGCCCTGCCCGCCTCCGCTCACGCGCTGGCGCTCTCGGTCACGACCGACAACCCGCAGGACGTGACCACCACGCAGGCGTCGCTGCGGGCCACCGTCAGCGTCTCCGCCCTCGGCGGCAACGTCGTGTGGCAGTACGGCACGACGACCCGCTACGGCACGACCTCGGCCGCCGTCGCCACCGGGCTGCTCGGCGTCAACCAGACGCTGACGCTCACCGTTGCCGGCTTGGCCCCGGCCACGACCTACCACGTGCGTGCCGTGGCCACGAGCGGGCTGAGCACGGCCTACGGCCGTGACGTCAGCTTCGCGACGGCGCCGGTGGCCCCCAGCGACTCCGGCGACGGCTCCGGCGACACGAGCGGCTCGGGCTCTTCGGGCCCGGGCTCCTCCGGGTCGGGCTCATCGGGCTCAGACCCCTCAGGCTCGTCGGGCTCGAGCCCATCCAGCCCGACGGCCACGACGACCACCACGACAACGACCGTCAACACGTCCAAGTCACCGTCCTCGTCCTCCGCGGGCAAGACCGGCAGCACCTCCGGTGACGCCACCGCCACCGCGCCTTCCGCAGACGACGGCGCCACCGTCGCGCCCGGCGTCGCCACCGCCACCGTCACCCCGTTGCTCGGCAAGACGCTCGGCGTCGCCACCGTCCGCGGCACCGTCACCGCGACGAGCCTGTCCGGCGCACCGCTGGACCTCGGCGCGGCCAAGGTCGTGCCGACGGGCACCGTCATCGACGCACGCGCCGGCACCGTCGAGCTCAAGAGCGCGCTGGACACCAAGGGCGCCACGCAGACGGGGTACTTCTGGGGCTCCCAGTTCGAGGTCCGCCAGAGCGCAAGCGGCCGGGGCATGGTCCAGCTCCTGCTGCGCGGCGGGGGCTTCTCGCACTGCAAGGCCACCAACAAGGCAGTCGCGCGGGTCGCGACCGCCAAGCGCAAGTCCTCCAAGAAGAAGCAGCAGGCGCGCTCCCTCTGGGGCAGCGACAACCACGGCCGCTTCCAGACCCGCGGCCGTGGCAGCGTCGCCACCGTCCGCGGCACCCGCTGGCTCACGCAGGACACCTGCGCGGGCACGCTGACCCGCGTCGTCGCCGGAGCCGTCGCCGTGCGGGACCTGCGCGGCGGTCGCACCGTCCTCGTCACCCGCGGCCATCAGCACCTGGCGCGCATGACCCCCTGATCCGCCGTGGCCCGCCCCTCTGCCCCGACCCCAAGCCGCTCGCCGGCACACGCCCGCGCCGTGCTGCTCGCGGGCCTGGTCGCGGCGGTCTGCGGGCTGGTGGCGTGGACGACGCACGCGGCGCGGTCGCTGGAGGACACGACGGTCGCTATGCGCTTCCAGCTGCGCCCGGCCGACCGGCCCGACGACCTCGCGGTCGTCGGCATCGACGCCGCGACCTTCTCGGACTACGCCCAGCAGCAACGCTGGCCATACCCGCGCTCGTGGCACGCCGAGGTCCTCGACGAGCTGCACCGCCTCGGCGCCCGCAAGGTCGTCTACGACGTCCAGTTCACGGAGGCGACGAGCCCGGCCGAGGACGGGGCGCTCTACGACGCGATCGGTCGCTTCCCCGGCACCATCCTCGCGACGACCGAGACCGACGAGCACGGCGCCACCAACGTCCTCGGCGGCGACGAGAACCTCGCCCGCGTCCACGCGCAGGCCGCGATGGCGACGTTCCCGATCCTGGCCGGTGGCGAGATCGCCCGCGTGCGCGCCTCGGCCGACGGCGTCCCGACGCTCGCGGTCGCGACCGCCCGCTCGCTCGGGCATCGCGTCGACCCGCGGGACTTCGAGGACGGCGGCGCGTGGATCGACTTCCGCGGGCCTCCTGGCACGATCCCGACCTACCACTTCTCCGACGTCCGCGACCACCGTCTGCCCGCCTCCGCGGTGCGCGGCAAGGTCGTCATCGTCGGCATGACCGCGCCGACCGAGCAGGACGTCCACCCGACGCCGACGGTCCGCGACGAGCTGATGTCCGGCCCCGAGGTCCAGGCCAACGCGCTGTGGACCGTGCTGCACGGCCTGCCGCTGCGCAGCGCGCCCGGCTGGGCCGGCGTGCTGGCGATCCTGCTGCTCGCGCTCGCCCCGGCCGCTGCGGCGCTGCGCCTCAAGACGCTGTCGGTCCTGACGGCGCCGGTGCTCGCTGTCGCCTACCTCGGCGTCGCCTACGTCGCGTTCCTGCAAGGCTGGATCGTCCCCGTCGTCGCGCCGCTCGCGGGCCTGGCGCTCAGCGCCGTCGGCACCGTGACCGCCAGCTACCTGACCGAGCGCCGCGAGCGGCGCCGTGTCGCGCTCCACAACGCCGTGCTGGAGCAGGCCGTGCGCGAGCGCACCGCCGAGCTGCACGACACCCAGCTCGAGGTCGTCCGCCGCCTGGCCCACGCAGCGGAGTGGCGCGATGAGGACACCGGCGCGCACGTCGAGCGGATCGGCATCCTCTGTGAGCGCCTCGCGCTCGCCGCCGGCTTCAGCGCGACGGATGCCGAGACCCTGCGCCACGCCGCGGTGCTGCACGACGTCGGCAAGATCGGCGTGCCCGACCGCGTCCTGCTCAAGCCCGGCCGGCTCGACGAAGAGGAGTGGGAGATCATGAAGACCCACGCCGAGATCGGCGCGTCGATGCTCGCGGGCTCACCGTCGCCGCTGGTCCAGCTCGGCGAGGAGATCGCGCGCACCCACCACGAGCGCTGGAACGGCACCGGCTATCCGGCGGGGCTGCGCGGCGAGGAGATCCCGCTGGCCGGGCGCATCTGCGCGATCTGCGACGTCTTCGACGCGCTGCGCTCGCGCCGGCCCTACAAGGACGCCTGGACGCCGGCCGAGGCGATCGCCGAGATCGCGCGCCAGCGCGGCCGCCACTTCGACCCTGCCTTGGTCGACCTGTTCCTGCCGCTGGCCGCCGGGCTGGCGGCCGAGCTTGCGCTGAACGACGCACCTGACGATGGCAGTCCGGACGCGCGCCTCGCGGCGTAGACGCGGTCGTTCGGGCGAGTACCATCGGGTGATGCACGAGCAATTCGCCGACGTCGGCAACGGGATCACCCTCTGCTACGAGACCTTCGGCGATCCCTCGTCTCCGCCCGTGCTGCTGGTCATGGGCCTCGGCACGCAGATGATCGCGTGGGACACGCGCTTCTGCGAGGACCTCGCGAGCCGCGGCTTCTTCGTCGTCCGCTTCGACAACCGCGACACGGGCCGCTCCACGCGGCTGGACGGCGCCCACGTGCCCGGCCTGACCGAGCTCGCGCTGCGGCGGATCCAGAACCCGGCCTACAAGCTCGCCGACATGGCGCTCGACACGGTCGGGCTGATGAACGCGCTCGGGCTCGAGAGCGCCCACGTCGTCGGCGTGTCGATGGGCGGCATGATCGCCCAGACCGTCGCCGCCCGCCATCCGTCGCGCACCCGCTCGCTGACGTCGATCATGTCCAACACCGGCGCGCGCTTCAGCGGCCAGCCCGCGCTGAAGACCTACCCCGTGCTGCTCGGCAAGGCGCCCACGGACCGCGACGGGTTCATCGAGCGCGGCACCAAGACCTGGGGCATCATCGGCTCGCCCGGCTTCGAGCGCGACGAGGTCGAGCTGCGCGCGATGATCGCCCTGAGCTTCGACCGCGGCGCCAGCCCGGCGGGCACGGCCCGCCAGCTCGGCGCGATCGTCGCCAGCGGCGACCGTCGGCGCGAGCTGCGCGCGGTGCAGGCGCCGACGCTCGTGATCCACGGCGAGGCCGACAAGCTCGTCTCACCCTCGGGCGGCCGCGCAACCGCCAAGGCGATCAACGGCGCCCGGCTGATCACGATCCCGGGGATGGGCCACGACCTGCCGCGCGCCGCCTGGCCGCAGATCATCGGCGCGATCGCCCAACACGCCCACGGCGCGGATGTCGCCACGGGCGCCGAACCTGCGGTGCGCGCCGCGTAGCGGTTCTGGACTGGGAGCGGTGAGCATCTTCCGTCGCATCGGCGGTTCCGACGAAGGCTCCGACCCGGTCGGCGGCCTCGGCGGCCCTGAGGAGATCCGCCGGGTGCAGCGCACCTCAACGCTCGCCGTCGGCACCCTCGCCTGCCCCACCTGCGACGCCCCCGTCGCGCCCGCCGGCGCCCGCCTCGGCCCCGCCTCCCCGCTGCGGTGCCCCTTCTGCGGCCACATCGGCTACGTCCGCGACTTCCTCACCCTCGGCGCACCGACCCGCGCAGCCCACGTCGTCGTCAAGGTCATCTCCCCGGCGGAGATCCGCATCACGCGCCGGTCCGACGACTGAGGCCGCTAGACCCTATGCCGGTGGCCCGCGAGGTTGACCGGTGAAGTTGTAGGCCGGACGCTCCTCGCGGGGGTTTGTCTGGCCGGAGGAGTGGCCTCCGGCTGACCCCAGAAACGGTGAGGAGGTCCGGCCATGTCCGGAACGATGACGTGGGTGGGGTTAGATGTCCATGCCCGCTCGACGCATGCGGCGGCGATTGATTCGATGACCGGTGAGCTGACTCGGTTGCGGTTCGGGCCTGGGGTCGAGGGGCCGGTGGCGTGGCTGGGCGAGCTGCCCGGCCCGGTGCGTGCCTGTTATGAGGCCGGCCCGACCGGGTTCGGGCTCTACCGGGCGGCGGTCGCGGCGGGTGTCGGGATGCAGGTCATCGCGCCGGGCAAGACGCCGCGGGGTCCGTCGGATCGGGTCAAGACCGATCGCAAGGACGCCGAGCTGTTGGCCAGGTTGTTGTTGGCCGGGTCGTTGACGCGGGTCGTGGTCCCGCCGCCCGAGGTCGAGGCCGCCCGTGAGATGACCCGGGCCCACGACGCGTGTCGCAGGGATCTGATGAACGCCCGGCATCGCGTCAGCAAGATGCTGCTGCGCCACGGACGGGTCTATCCCAAGCCCACGACCTGGACGGCCGAGCATCGCCGCTGGCTCTCACGCCAGCGGTTCGACGAGCCGGCCAGCGATGTCGTGTTCGCCGATCTGATCGCCACCGTCGATGGTCTGACCTCGCGTAAGGCCGCGATCGCGTTGCGGCTCTCTGATCTGGCGACCGATGAGCGGTGGTGGCCGACGGTCGCCCGGCTGCGGGCCTTCAGGGGCATCGACACGCTGACCGCGCTCTCGATCCATCTCGAGCTCGGCGCCGATTGGAAGCGCTTTGAGCGCGCCACGTCGTTGTCGGCGTGGCTGGGGCTGACGCCGTCGCTGTCTCAATCGGGCGAGTCGGCCCGGCAGGGCTCGATCACCAAGACCGGATCGATGCTCGCGCGCCGGCTGTTGGTCGAGTCGGCCTGGCACTACGGCCGCCGGCCCAGGCTCGGCGCGACCTTGGCCAACCGCCAAGCCGGCCAGCCCGAGCACATCCTTCAGATCTCCAACCGCGCTCAGCAACGGCTCTTTACGGTCAACCGCCAGATGAAGGCGCGCGGCAAGCCCCACAACGTCGTCGTCGTGGCCTGCGCCCGCCAGTTGGCCGGGTTCCTCTGGGCCGCAGCGACCGCCGACTAACCGTCGGTCGACAGCACCACAGGTCGGTGGGCCGGGGCGCCGGGCCATCAGCGGCCGGCACGCGCGACACAGCTATGAGCACCGCTCACGGGCGCCACGCTCGCTTCTAGACAGCACAAGCCGGCAGCACGAAACCGGGCCCTGAGGTATCCAACCCTCGCATTTCAGACTGGCAACGCCGACACCGAGCCCGGCGTCCCGGCCCACCGACCACACCAACAACCGACGGCCACCGAGCCGACGCGATCAACCACGCCGACTTGACAAACCGACGGCCATCTCAGCTGTCCTTGGGTTGCGGCTTGGGCTTCGGCCGCGGACGCGGCTCACCGCGACCTTCCTCGATACCGATCCAGGTCGGGAACGCGATGATCTCCTCGGGGGGCGCTGGTCGCGGTGCCATGGCCTCAGGATAGACGAATGGCCAGCAGCCACAAAACGGTTTGCATCACCATCAGGACACCGAGCGCGCCGGACAACCGCGAGAGCCAGCGGACACTCCGCGCGTTGCGCAGCCGGAGGTCCTGGTAGCCGAACCCGACCGCTGCGAGCCAGCGCAAGGAGTCGAGATCCGCCTCCTCCCGCGCCTGCCGATACACCTGCCCGTAGAGGTCACGCGCGTTGACGGCGAACTTCAGTCGCCAGGGCGCCAGTACCAGCGCAGCGATGACCAAGCCCATCAACAACACCAGCACGGCGAGCCATCCCAGGGCGTGGAAGCCATGGTCCTTGATCGCGGTTCCGCCGAGAAACGACGCGACGAGCGCCTGTGCCGCGAGCAACGTGCCGGTGCGTTGGCGGATGCCGCTGACCATCGCCTCCTGATCGGCAAGGGCCGCGCGTCCAGCCTCGTAGGTCACCTCCTCCAGGGTCTTCACGACGGCCGGCGACGCTACCGCGGGTGAAGGGCACCCTATGGCCGCTCCGTGATGTCGCCGGCAACTCTGCGCAAAGAACGCGCGTTCTCGTCCGCAGCGACGCAATTGCGAACAGCACTGAGCGTGTCTGCGCTCAGTGCTTGGAGCGCCGGCGGCGCTGGAGGCGCTCGATCTCGCGGCCGAAGGCCTCTTCGGAGGCGTCGGCCATAGCGACGCCGAAGATCGCCAGCAGGGTGTCGGCGGCCAGCGGGCGGAGGCGCTCGAGGGCGTCGCGGACCTCGGGCCAGCGGTCTTCGGGGGCGCCTGCCTCCTCGAAGGGCTTCCAGACCTGCTCGACGAAGAGCTTGACGTAGGCGCGCGCGACGCCGTCGGCGTGGCGGCGGATCGTGGTCGCGAGCTCCAACCCGACGGCGGCGGGCACGCCGAGCTCCTCCAGCTCCTTGCCGGCACGCGTCAGCCGTGGGCTGATGTCCTCGTAGGAGCCGTCGCCGAGCGGTCGCAACAACCCCAACTTGACCGCGCGCTCCAGCAGCCCCGGATCCGTCGAGCCCCAGCGCTGCGAGAGGTCCTCGCGCGTCAGCACCTCCGGCTGCTCCTGGGTGTAGGGCTCGGCGACCGCGCGCAGGAAGCGCAGCGGCTCCTCCGAGGAGCCCGGCGCGGCGTCGACCAACCGGCGGATCGCCTGCAGGTTGAAGCCCTGGCCCTGCATCTCGCGGATCAGCTCGATGCGAGCGAGATGGTTCGGGCCGTAGTAACCGGTACGGCCACGTACATCTGGTGGGGGAAGCAGACCGCGCGATTGATGCGCCCGGATGTTGCGGACGGTCATCCCCGTGCGCTGCGCGAGCTCGTCGATGGTCAGATCCCCATCGTCGATCGCGCGCTCGGGTGCCTCCGTGACATCGGACACAGGACGATCGTACCGCGTTTGATGTGACATGGATCGGTGTAACATCGTCTCATGGCACTTTCGCACGTTCTCGCTGCCGCGTCGCCCGCTGCCGCCAACCCGGCGGGCGGAGCGGCGATCGATCAGATCGCGATCGCCACCGGCATGGCCAGCGTCGCCACCGCGATCCTGATGCTCGGGATCTTCGGCTACCGCAACGGCAAGGGCAAGACGCTGCGTCGCCTCGCCGCCTTCTCCGAGCGCGTCTCCGGGCTGCCCGCCTGGGCCGGCCTTCCCGCCGGCCTGGCCGGCGGCAGCCTCCTCATCGCGCTGCTCGGCATGTACTGGGACATCTCCCTGCACATCGATCAGGGTCGTGATCCCGGACCGCTCGCCAACCCTGCGCACTACCTGATCCTCGTCGGCCTCTACGGCGTCTTCGCGGCCGGCTGCCTCGCGCTCGCGCTGCCCGAGGAGAAGCCCGGCCCCGCCGCGATCAAGATCACGCGCGACTGGTACGTCCCCGTCGGCGGCGTGCTGACCGCGGCCTGCGGCGGCTTCGCGCTGCTCGGCTTCCCGCTCGACGACATGTGGCACCGCCTCTTCGGCCAGGACGTCACGCTCTGGGGCCCGACGCACCTGATGCTCTTCGGCGGCGCGGGCCTCACGCTCATCGGCCAGGCGATCCTGCTCGCCGAGGGCATGCGCTTCCGCGGCATCACCACCGACCGCCTGCGCGACTCGCAGTTCCTGGTGGCCAGCCGGCGCGTCGGCCTGATGGGCGGCCTCCTGATCGGCCTGAGCACCTTCCAGGGCGAGTTCGACTTCGGCGTCCCGCAGTTCCGGATGGTCTTCCACCCCATGTTGATCGCGCTGGCCGGCGGCCTCGCACTGACCGCCGGTCGCGTCTGGATCGGCAAGGGCGGCGCGCTGGCGACCGCGGTGATGTTCCTCGTCGTCCGCGGCGCGATCGCCCTGATCGTCGGCGACGTCTTTGGCGAGAGCTCGCCGACGCTGCCGCTCTACCTCGTCGAGGCGCTCTGCATCGAGGGCGTCGCGCTGGCCACCGGCCGCGAGCGCCCGGTCCTGCTCGGCGTCGTCGGCGGGCTGCTGGTGGGCACCGTCGGCCTGGCCGCCGAGTGGCTCTGGGTCGGGCAGCTCTTCCCGCTGCCGTGGAGCGACGGCATCGTCCCCGAGGCGATGATCGTCGCCCCGATCGCCGGCATCGCCGGCGGCGTGCTCGGCGGGCTGCTCGGCGCGGGCCTGCGCTTCCAGCTCCCGAGCCCGACCGTGGCGCGCACCGCCACGCTCGCCTCGTTCGTGGCCATCGCGGCGCTGACCGCCTATGGGCTCTCGACCGTCGCGCCCAGCGGCCAGACCGCGACGGTCGCGCTGAAGAACGACGGCGGCGATCCGACCCATCGTCACGTCGTCGGCACGGTCACGCTCAACCCGCGCGACACCGCCGACAACGCCGCATGGGCGACCGTCACCTCCTGGCAGGACGGCGGCATGAAGGTCGACCGCCTGGAGCGCGTCGGCGAGGGCGTCTACCGCTTCCGCACGCCGGCGCCGGTCTACGGCGACTGGAAGACCGTCGTCCGCATCCAGAACGGCCGCACGATCATGGGGATCCCGATCTACATGCCGGCCGACCCGGCGATCCCGGGGGCCAAGGAGGTCCCCGCCACCGCACAGTTCACGCGGACCTTCGTCGCCGACCACACGCTGCTGCAGCGCGAGCGCAAGGACGACATCCCGGGCTGGCTGTGGACCGCCGCGTGCCTGGTCGTCCTGGCCCTGTCGCTGCTCTTCATGGCCTCGCTGGCCTGGGGCGTGGCCCGCGTGGCGCGGACCGGTGACGACACGCCCGGCGGGACCGACACCGCCCCCGCACGTCCGGCGCAGGACCGCGCGGACCGGTTCCGACATGGCGGCGTGGCGAGCGCTCCTGGGGCCTAGAATCGGGTAAGACAGCCGGAGGCACCGCCCGGCCCCGAGGAGAGGGATGGAGGGATGAGCACGAGCACGCACAGCGGATCGTCATCCATCGGACCACACCGCCACGCGGCGGGGGTCGGCCTCGTGATCGTCATGGCGCTCGGCTCGGTCGTCGTCTGGCTCGTCTCCCCCGTCGTCTGGCTGTGGATCGGGTCACGCATGACGGACTCCACCCAGCCGAGCCTCGGGCCCTATCTGCTGGTGCTCGTCGGCGTGGTGCTGACCGCCGTGGTCGTCGGCAAGCTCCTCGGCATGGTCAACCGCGTGCACATGCGCGTCACCGGCAGGCTGTCCGACAAGCGCGAGCACGCGAAGTGGAACCGGTCGATGCGCGGCGAGCGCAGGTCGGTCAACGACCGTGGTGTGCTCGAGCAGGTCATGGCGATCAGCGTGAGCTGCGCGCTGGTGCTCTTCGGCATCTGGTTCTTCGCCTTCGCGGGCTCATCGCTGCCGGGCTGAGGCCGATAGCCTGAAGGTGGTGGAACTGGCCTCCGGCGACCCGAACGTCGACCTACGCCGAGGGCCCGACGGCAAGCCGATCGTCGTCCTCGGTTTCCCGTACGACCCGCACATCGTCGCGGTCGTGCGGCAGATTCCCCATCGCCGGTTCGACTGGGACACGCGCGAGTGGTGGGCGCCCATCGACGACTGGGCGGCCGTCTACGTCGCCGAGGTCCTCAAGCGCTTCCCGAAGCTGACGACCAGCGCGCAGGTCGACATCTGGCTCAAGGGCGTCGGCGAGCGCTGGGTCGGCCGCGTGCGCACGACGCGCTACGACGGCCGCGGCTGGTGGGTCCTGGACACGCGCGCGGGCACGGTGCCCGAGGCGTTGTTGGAGGGGTCGATCGAGGTTGACGGCAAGCTGCTGGCGCCGCTGACCCAGGAGGGCGCGGTCGCGCTCGGCGAGGCGCGCGGCGCCAAGCTCGACGGCGCCGCCATGCGCTGCGTCCTGGCGCTGGAGCACGGCGGCGAGGCACCGCCCGCGCGGCTGGCGCTCAACGTCTCGGTCGAGGGTGAGGCGTTCCTGCTGGAGACGCTGTGGGACCCGTCGGTCGGCGACGCCTTCGAGCGGCTGCCCGGCACCTCGGACGGTGGCCGCTCGCTGCCGCTGGACCCGTGGGTCGTCCATCACCTCGACAGCTTCTTGGCCACCCACGGCGTCGCCGTGGACGCACCGGCCGAGCACGCGCTGGAGGAGCTGCGCGAGGAGGCGGCCGAGGCTGCCGCGTCGATCCGCCGCTCGCGCGCCACCGAGGCCGAGCCGCTGACCGAGATCGTCGACCGGCTCGGCGGCGAGTTGCAGCCGTTCCAGTGGGCCGGCGTGCGCTACGTGCTGGACGCGCGGCGCGCCTTCCTCTCCGACGAGCAGGGCCTCGGCAAGACCGTCCAGGCGCTGGCCGCGATGGAGGCCGACGACGCCTTCCCGGCGATCGTCATCTGCCCCGCCTCGCTGAAGCTCAACTGGCTGCGCGAGACGCGCAAGTGGCTGCCGCATCGCTCGGTGGCGATCGTCGAGGGCGGCGTCGCGGTCCCCAAGACCGCCGAGATCACCATCATCAACTACGAGGTCGTCGGCAAGCACTACGAGACGCTCGCGCGCCTGCGCGCGAAGGCGGTCATCGTCGACGAGTCGCACTACTGCAAGAACCCGCGGGCCAAGCGCACGCAGGCCGTGCGGCGGCTCTCGGAGTCGGTCGCCAAGGGCGGGCTGCGCGTCGCGCTGACCGGCACACCGGTCCTCAACCACGCCGAGGAGCTGATCTCCCAACTGCGGATCATCGGGCGGCTGGACGAGTTCGGGAGCGGTGCGCGCTTCTCGCGCCAGTTCCAGGGCGTGCTGACCGAGGAGCGGCTGCACTGGCACCTGCGGCGCTCGTGCTTCGTGCGCCGCCTGAAGAGCGAGGTGCTGCCGCAGCTGCCGGCCAAGCGCCGCGTCGTCGTGCCCGTCTCGCTGGACAACGAGCGCGAGTACCGCGTCGCCGAGCGCGACGTCGTCGAGTGGCTGCGCTCCCAGCCGCTGGAGCTGTCGGACCTCAACGCGAAGATCGCCGCGACGCTGCGGGCCGAGCGCCTGGCGCAGCTCGGCGCGCTGCAGCGGCTGGCCGCGCGCGGCAAGCTGCACGCCGCGCTGGCCTGGATCCACGACTTCCTGGCCTCCGGCGAGCCACTGGTCGTCTTCGCCCGCCACCGCGAGATCCAGGAGGCGGTGCTCGAGCGCTTCCCCGACGCGCTGCACCTCTTCGGCCGCGACAAGATCGAGGCGCGCGAGGAGTCGGTCCGGGAGTTCCAGGAGCCGGGCGGCCCGCAGCTGATCGTCTGCGCCACCCGCGTCGCCGCCCAGGGCATCACGCTGACGCGCGCCTCCAACGTCGCGTTCCTGGAGCTGGAGTGGACGCCGGCGCTGCACGACCAGGCCGAGGACCGCACGCACCGCATCGGTCAGACCGACTCGGTCACCGCCTGGTACCTGCTCGCCGCCGACACCATCGACGAGACGATGGCCGAGCTCGTCGAGCGCAAGCGCGGCATCGTCGATGCCGTCACGGACGGCAAGACCATCAACGACGAGAACGTCGTCGCGGGCGTCATCCGCTCGCTGCGCGGCGAAGAGCCCTACCGGCACCTGCAGCCGGTGGCCTAGCTCAGCGCGCGTCGAACTGCTCGCGCAGCGGACAGCATGCCTTGTCGATTAGACGACTTTACGTCTATTCGTCAAGTCGGGATAACGCGCCGCGGATCAGGCCCTGACGGCGGCCTTCTCGGCCATGCGCTCGGGCGTGACGTGGACGACGTCCCAGGCGAGCCCGGTCTTCTCCAGCCCACTGATGACGAGGCCGGAGAGGTCGAACTGCCAGCGTGTCAGGCCGTGACGGGCCGAGGTCGGGAAGGCGTGGTGGTTGTTGTGCCATGACTCGCCGAAGGTGAAGGGCGCCAGCCACCAGACGTTGCGCGACTCGTCGGGCGTGTCGAAGCCGCGGCGCCCGGTGAAGTGGCAGATCGAGTTGATGGAGTAGGTGACGTGGTGGACGACGAGCATCCGCACGCCGCCGCCCCAGAGCAGGCCCGTGAGGCCCGCGTGGACCGAGCCGCCCAGCGCCCAGCCGGCCAGGAAGCAGAGTGCGAGACCGCCGAGCGCCCAGGCCAGGAAGAGCCGGTCGATGGTCATCATCATCGGCTCGGCGCGCAGGTCGCGGGCGTAGCGCTCCTTGGCACCGCGGTGGGTGTGGATGAAGAGCCAGCCGACGTGCGCGTGAAAGAGACCGCGCAGCGCGCCGCGGAAGCCGTAACCGTGCTCGACGTGCGGGCTGTGCGGGTCGCCGACCTGGTCGGAGAAGTCATGGTGCTTGCGATGGTCGGCGACCCAGGCGGTCACCGGGCCCTCGATCGCGGCCGAGCCCAGGATCGCCAGCGTGGCGCGCAGCGGCTTGCCGGTCTTGAAGGCGCGGTGGGTGAAGAGGCGATGGAAGCCGACGGTCACCCCGAGGCCCGTCAGGACGTAGGCGACGACGAAGATCACGACGTCGCTCCAGCGCAGCAGTCCCTGCCATGAGTGCCATGCGGCGTAGAACAGCGCCAAGAACGGGGCCACCGTGACCGTGCCGGTGGCCAGGCGATCGAGCCACTCGCGCTCCACGGGCTGGACGAAGTCCGGGCTCGTGGGGTCGACGACGGCCTCTTCGGGATCCCTAACAGCCTGCGGCATCGGGCGAGTCTAGACGGACGGGCTAAGTTCAGGGCTATGGCTTTTTCTCGTCCTGCTCCGCTCCGCGAAGAGCTCCGGCGTGCCCTGCCCGATCGTCCCTTCGAGATCGCCTTCTGGGACGGCAGCACCCTGGCACCAACCAACGGCGCCTCGCAGACCACGTTCCGCGTCAAGTCCCCGACCGCCCTGGCCCACGCCCTGCGCGCTCCCGGCCAGCTCGGCATCGGCCGCGCCTACGTCTCGGGCGCACTCGACGTCGACGACCTCGACGCCACGCTCGAGCTCCTGGACTCCTGGCAGCCTCCGGCGCTCGACGCCAAGCAGAAGGCCCGCCTGGCCGCCGCCGCGGTCCGCGCGACCGGCCTCGTCGCCCCGCCCAAGCCGCCGGCCGCCGAGCTGCGCCCGCGCGGGCGGCGCCACAGCATCCTGCGCGACAAGGCCGCGGTCCGCCACCACTACGACGTCTCCAACGACTACTTCGCGCTCTTCCTGGACGACTCGATGACGTACTCCTGCGCGATCTTCTCGCGCGGGGCCAAGACGCTCGAAGAGGCGCAGTTCGTCAAGCGCGAGCTGATCTGCACCAAGCTCGGGCTCAAGCCGGGCGAGCGGATCCTGGACGTCGGCTGCGGCTGGGGCGCCTTCGCCGTCCACGCGGCGGTCGAGCACGGCGTGCACGTCACCGGCATCACGCTCAGCGAGCCGCAGGCGGAGCGGGCGCGTCAGCGTGCCGTCGACGCGGGCGTCGCCGACCGCGTCGAGATCAAGGTGATGGACTGGCGCGAGCTGCAGACCGAGCCGTTTGACGCGATCGCCTCGATCGGCATGGTCGAGCACGTCGGCTCGGGCAACATCGACAACTACACCCACGCCCTGCACGAGTTCCTCAAGCCGGGTGGCCGGCTGCTCAACCACGGCATCGCGCGGCTGCGCCACACCGACCCGGAGGCCGGGCCGTTCTCCGAGCGCTACGTCTTCCCCGACGCGGCGCCGCTGCACCTGTCGCGGATCTGCTTCGCGATGGAGGCCGCGGGCCTGGAGGTCACCCACGTCGAGGGCTTCCGCTCCGACTACGCCGAGACGCTGCGCCACTGGTCGCGGAAGTTCGACGACAACCTGCCGCAGGCGATCGCGCTCGGCGGCGAGGAGCGCGTCCGTGTCTGGCGGCTCTACCTGCGGGCGGCGCGCCGTGGCTTCGAGAGCGGGTTCCTGTCGGTCTACCAGGTGCTGACGGTCCGGCCGTGAGCGGCCACCGGCCTCCGTCTGCGTGACGGGGGCCGGATCGCGGTCACGCGGGCGTCGTGAGTTGCGGCGCTAGAGGATCGCGACGCCGCGCAGCGGGACCGGTGAGGTCTGCATGACCGAGGTCGTCGTCTGGCCGAAGACCGTGAAGCGGTCGATGACCTCTTCGAGGTGCTCGACGTCACGGACATGGGCCTTGATGAAGAAACAGTCCTCACCGGTGATGCGGTGGCACTCGACGACTTCGGGCGTGGCGCGGGCCAGATCGGCGACTTTGGCCAACTGACGCGGCGCCGGGCGGATGCGGACGATGGCGCTCAGCGCGTAGCCGAGCGCCCGCGGGTCGACGTCGGTGCGAAAGCCACGGATGACCCCGTCATCGGTCAACCGCCGCACGCGCTCGGCGACCGCGGGCGGTGACAGGCCGACGCGGCGACCGAGCTCGGCGAGGCTGAGGCGCGCGTCCTCCTGCAACTCGATCAGCAGGCGCCGATCCGTCTCGTCGAGGTCAACGACGGCAGATACAGCGGCAAGCTTTGGGATCGAAGCCATGGCACCGACGATACCGTCGATCCCCCATTCCGGCCAGGGCCGTGGCGCGCCATCGTCTGGGGCCGACCATGCGCCGCCCTCCTCCCCACGCCTACTTCGCCGTCAGCGCTGTCTTCCACTACCTCGGGCCGGCGTTCGCGGTCCTGCTGTTCGCCCGGGTCGACGTCCTGGGCGTCGCCTGGCTGCGCATCGCCACCGCCGCATTGGTCTTCGCGATCTGGCGGCGACCGTGGCGCGCCGTCGGCCCTCTCGACCACGACGGCCGCCGTCTGCTGGCGGCCTGGGGCGGCTGCCTGGCGCTGATGAACTGCTGCTTCTACCTCGCCATCGACCGCCTCCCGCTGGCGACCGTCGCGGCAATCGAGTTCCTGCCGGTCATCGGCCTGGCCGCCCTCGGCGCGCGGACCGCGCGCAACCTCGCGGCGCTCGCCCTCGCCGTCGTCGGCGTCTACCTGCTCACCGGCATCCACCTCGCCGGGGGCGCCGCCGGCCTCGCGTTCGCGTTGGCCAACGCCGCGCTCTTCGCGCTCTACATCGTGCTCGCCGACCGCGTGGCGAAACGGCCGGAGCTGGACGGCGTCGACGGCCTGGGCGCCGCGATGCTCGTCGCCGCCGTCGTCGTCACGCCCCTGGCCGGCTGGGCGGCGGTACCCGCGCTCACCGACCCCGTCGCGCTGGCCGCCGGCGCCGGCGTCGGCCTCAGCTCCTCGGTCATCCCCTACGTCTGCGACCAACTCGCGCTGAGGCGCCTGGCGCGGGCGACCTACAGCTTGATGGTGTCGCTGCTGCCCGCCGTGGCGACGGTCATCGGGATCGTCGTGCTGACCCAGATCCCGAGCGCCGCCGAGGTCTTGGGCGTGGCGGCCGTGGTCGCGGGGGTCGCACTGCACCGCCCGCCGCGTTCGGGTCAGCCGGTGAGCGCGAAGATCGCACCAGCCGCCTCGCCGCAGCGCCCGGCTCAGCCGGTCAGCGCAAAGATCATCGACAGCTTCGCGCCCGCCGCCTTGCCCGCCGAGAGCTCGACGGCATCGGCCACCGAGGCGATCGTCGGCAGCCCGAGACCCAAGCCCGGGCTGTCGGGGCGCGGCAGCGGCCCGAAGCCGTCGTCCTCGACGACGATCCGCAGCGAGCCGTCGTCGGTCACGCGCGCGTCGACCCGGATCTGACCGGGATCGCGGTCGCGATAGGCGTGCAGGACGGCATTGGTCACGGCCTCCGAGACAGCGAGCCGGATGTCTCCGAGGCGGCCGTCGACAACCCCTACGCGTTGGGCGTACTCGGTGACCTCGGTCCGCAGGACGGCGATCTGCTCGGCAGTCGCTGGGACTTTCCACCGTGCCGGCTCGGGCGCCATGCTGCGTGGTGTGCCCAACTGCCCGGCGTCCATGCGCCGGGCGTGTGTCGGGACGAGACGATCGGACGAGCGTCGGCCGTGTGCAGGGACGAGACCACCGGACCAGCGCCGACCGTGGGCGAGGACGAGACCACAGGACCAGCGCCCTCAGGCCGTGGACTGCAGGTCGCGGCGTGGTGCCGCGACCCGGTCCTGGTGTCGCGTCGCGCGGCTAGCTTGCGCAGGCGACGGTGTACGCGGCGATGACGCGGTCGAGCTCTGCGGCAGCGTTGCGGTCGGCCGCGATCTCGGCCATCACGTCAGCCGGGATCGGCTCGCCGTCCTCGACGCCGTCGAGACGGTCGCGGTTGGTCGCCGCGAGGTCCACGCGACCGCGGGCGAGCTGCTTGATCAGATCGTCGGTGACCGGGATCTTGAACGTGTCGGCCTTCGGGGCCTTGGCGTCGGGCGCCCACCCGACGACGGTGATCAGCACGATCGCGTCCTGGAAGCGCATCGCCAGCTCGTACTGGGCGTCGATGCTGAGATCGAGATAGTCGGCAAACAGCTCGTGCTCGAACATCAGGATCTTCTTGGCCTCCAGACGCAAGACGTCAGCCGTGGTGCGGTCGACGACCAGCATCACACGGGCGCGGGTACGCTGCGGGGTACTCATGGGAGTTCTGTGCTCCTTGGGTCATGCCCCCGGGCCGTTGACGCGGTCGCGGGGGTCATTGTTTGATTGTCGGCCAACTCTACCGTGTGAGGCGGCGGAGATGGTCAGCTACGCAGAGTCGTCACATGCCGTTGCAGTTCCGTTGCAAAGCGACGACACCAACAACGCTAGCCGCAGACGTGCGGGGTGACGTTGTGCGTCTGAGATGAACGGGTAGCGGACCGCCAAAGACTGCCGTCGTGGGGCGCTGGTCTCGGGGCGTACCTGGTGTGCTGCGAGCGCCTGGGTGGCGCACCTGCTCGGGCGTTCCGCTCAGACGTGGTCAGGGCGCCGGCGTGGTCCGTCGGCACCGAGGGGAGTGAGCGGGATCGGCTGCTCGTCGCCCTGGCTCGTCATCCGCTCGCGCTTCGGGAGGGTGGGCCTGCCTGGCGCGAGCACTTCGCGCTCAACAGGCCCACGTCAGCCCGTGGGGCTGGGACCGAGCAGGTGGGCCTGCCTGACGCGAGCAGTTCGCGCTCAGCAGACCCACCCGCCGACCCGGAGTTCCGGCGCTGGGTCCGGGTCGGTTCGAGCACGTCAGTTGTGCTCAAGGTGACCCGGATCTCCCGCCAACGGCGGTCAATGTGCGATCGACGGTCACAGCCCCGCGCAACCCCTCGTTGGCAGCGCGAGCGCGAAGGGAGGGCGGTGATCCGTGATGTCGACATCCGCGCGGCGTTCGTTCGATGCCCACACAAAGGGACGCCGAACCACGCAACAGCACGCGCACGCAACGCCCAGACCACGAGAGCGTGGTGGCGATCGTCACGGAGCGCCGACCATCCAGTCACGCCCCGCACTAACCCCCAAAGGCCACGAACGCGACCGGCGCCAGGGTGTCGAGCCGGCTGGCCTGCAGCCCGAGCGAGGAGAGCGTGTAGAGGCGATCGCCGATGACCAGCGAGCGGGCGATCGGCGCGACCGTGTCGCCGCTGCCGTGGACGACCCGGCCGAGCTCACCGATCCCGTCGGCGGCAACCTTCAACCCGATGGCGCCCACGAAGCTCCCGGCTCCGGTCGGCTCGGAGATCTGCAGCGGCAGGACGGCCGTGCGCGTCGGTGCCCACCAGAGGAAGGCGTGCGGGTCGAACTCGGCGTCGGAGCTGCCGTTGCCGTAGACGACGTGCTGGGTGCGCTTGGGGTGTGCGAGGTCGGAGACGTCGAAGAGCGAGACCTGGGTGCCCTGCGTGCGGCCGGTGGCGTCGGCCTCCTGGCCGATGCCGAGCAGCAGCCCGTCGCCGAGCGGGTGCAGGTAGGCCGAGTAGCCGGGGATCTCCAACTCGCCCACGACGCGTGGTGCCTCGGGCTTGGAGAGATCGATGGTGTAGAGCGGGTCGGTCTGGCGGAAGGTGACCACGTAGCCGGTCGTGCCGACGAAGCGCACGCCGAAGATCCGCTGGCCCTCCCCCAGCCCGCCGACCTGGCCGACCTGGGTCAGTGCACCGTCGGGGCGCGGTGAGAGCACCGTGACGTAGCTGTGGGCCGGCGTGGCCGGGCCGCCTTCGGGCAGCCAGGACGGCTCGTCGGTCGAGGCCACGCGCAACGCGCCGTCCTGCTCGGACAGGGCATAGGCATTGACAACGAAGCCGGGGACCGTGCCGGATCCGGCGTAGGTCGTCTGCCCCGCGGTCGAGGCGTCGAAGCGATGGATCTCGGTGCGCAGCGTGCCCGGAACGTCGGCGCTGTCGTCGAGGCCGCGGACGTAGCGCTGGCTGGCGACGTACAGGCTCTTGCCGGAGCCGTAGACCGTCTGGGCGCCGGCCATCACCGCGTCACGGTCGACGTTGTAGAGGCCCTTGTCGAGATCCACGGTCAGGACCGTCAGCAGCCCGAGGCCCGAGAAGGCATCCGGACGGCGGACGTCGTCGCAGGGCACGACGCCGCGCCGGAAGGTGCGGTGGGAGATCTGGCTGCGGATCGTGGTGGCCGGGACGAAGGTGCGCAGCGGCGCGCCGGTCAGTGCAGCCTCGCCGGTGGTCATCGGCGTCGAGCTGACGACGACCCGCACCGTCCCGTCGACCATCCGGGCGTCGACGTAGTCGCCGTCGAGCGTCATCGTGCGCGCGACCTTCGGCGCGGCCGGATCGGTCAGGTCGACCTCGGTCAGCAGGACCGTCGGGCGGCCGGGCATCGGCGCGATCGCCGTCCTGGCCGTGCCCGGCGCGACGCCGATGGCGATCGGGGCCGAGACGGTCGAGAGGATGAGCGCGCGCGTGCCGCGGATGAGCAGCTGGTGGGCGTAGCCAGCGCCGAGCGTCAACGTCCCCACCAGCCGAGGCGCGTCGCCGCTGACGTCGATCACGCGCAGCGTGCGATCGGCGGCGACGTAGACGTGCTTCCCGTCGGTCTTGACGACGTCGGGCTCGTCGATCCCGGCCTCTTGCACGTTGGTGGTGGAGAACTCGGGGCCCGATGCGCCGGTGCCGGACGCGGTGGGCGCCGACACCGCGCTCGGCGCGCTCTCGACGTTGGCGTCGGTGGTCTTCATCATCGGCGCGGCGAGCGTCGGCACCGAGCCCAGCGCGCGCACCGGCACGCCGACACCACCGCCGGTCACGCCCGCATAGCGATGCGCGTAGCCGACCAGCGCCTGACAGGAGTCGAACGCGGCGAGATGCGCGCGTGGCGCCTTCTTCGGCTTGGCCGCCGAGGCGACCGGCACGGCCGCAACCGCCGAGAGCGCGACGACAACGAGGTTGATCAGGACGCTGCGACCGAAGGGCACCATGCTGACACTACGTGCCACCGCGCATTCCGTCACATCAGCGTGCGGCGTCTGCCTTTGGTCGTACCATGGCCTGATCGCCGCCACCGGTGACAGCACGGAGACCGCCCTCGGCCGGCTGGACACGCGCTCGCTCAGCGGGCGCGTCCGCGACGAGTTGCTCAAGGCCATTCACAACGAGGGCTTTCCGGAGGGCCGACTGCCACCGGAGGCCGACCTCGCGGTCCAGATGGGCGTCAGCCGCACGACGGTCCGCGCTGCGCTGCAGTCGCTGGCCGACGACGGGATCGTCTCGCGTCGGCGCCGCCACGGCACGGTCATCAACCGCCATGTGCTGCGCAGCTCGATGGGCCTCAACCGCCTCGTCTCGTTCCGTGCGCTGATCGAGCAGTCCGGCCACGTGCCGTCGGTCGACCCGCAGGTCCACCGCGCCCAGATCGCCGACGAGGACGCCGCCGAGGCGCTGGGCCTCGAGCCGGGGACGCGCTGCTTGATCGTCAAGCGCCTGCTGCGCGCCGGCGGTGAGCCGGTGATCCACATCACCGACACGGTCGCGCTGGACCGGCTGCCCGATCTCGGCGCCATCGTCGACGCCGACTCGACCTTCGAGTTCCTGGCGGCCAACGGCGTCGGCACGGTCGACCACGTCCGCGCCGAGATCGTCCCGCGCGTCGCCGACCGCACGCAGCCGCGCGAGCTCGAGGTCGCGCCGGGCACCGCCTACATCGAGCTGCGCGAGACGCTCTTCACGCGCGAGCACGACCGGATCGCGTTCTCGCGCATCGCGGTCGACGACACGCTCGTGCGCTTCTCGCTCGTGCGTCGCGACCTCTAGCTTCGACCGCTTGGACAACCCGGTTTCGACCGGGTGACCAATGGCACGGGAGCCGTGGTCCGCAAAAGTCGTACCTATGAGCAATCACGCTGCCGCCGAGGCGCGAGACGCCGAGGACCTCGCGGGCTTCGGCTACCCCCAGCAACTGCACCGCAAGCTCGGGAGCTACGCCTCCTTCGCTGCCGGCTTCTCCTTCGTCTCGATCCTGACGACGGTCTTCCAGCTCTTCTTCTTCGGGTTCTCCTTCGGCGGCGCGGCGTTCTTCTGGACATGGCCGATCGTCTTCTTCGGCCAGTTGATGGTGGCCTTCTGCTTCTGCGAGCTGGCCGCCCGCTATCCGATCTCGGGCTGCATCTACCAGTGGTCGCGCAGGCTCTCCACCCCCACCGTCGGCTGGTTTGCGGGCTGGACGATGCTGATCGCCCAGATCGTCACGGTCTCCGCCGCCGCGATCGCGCTGCAGGTCGTCATGCCGACGCTCTGGTCGGGGTTCCAGCTCGTCGGCAGCGACCCGTCGCTGGCGTCGAGCGACGGCGCGACCAACGCGGTCCTGCTCGGCGTGATCCTGATCACGCTCACCACCATCATCAACGCGATCGGCGTCTCGCTGATGTCGCGCATCAACGTCATCGGCGTCACCTGCGAGCTGGTCGGCGTCGTCGCGCTGGTGATCCTGCTCTTCACCCACGCCGAGCGCGGACCGTCCGCCGTGCTCCACCAGACCGGCGCGGCGCCCGGCGGCTACTTCAGCGCCTTCATCATCTCCTCGCTGATGGCGGCCTACGTGATGGTCGGCTTCGACTCGGCGGGCGAGCTGTCGGAGGAGACCAAGGACCCGCGGCGCACGGCGCCGCGCGCGATCCTGCGGGCGCTGACCGCCTCGGGCATCGGCGGCGCGCTGCTGCTGTTGGCCGGCATCCTCGCGGCGCCGTCGCTCACCGATGGCGAGCTCGCCGCCGGCGGCCTGCCCTACGTACTGACGTCCTCGCTCGGCGACACGGTCGGCAAGGTCTTCCTCGCCGACGTGACGATCGCGATCTGCGTCTGCACGCTGGCGATCCAGACGGCGGCCACGCGGATGATGTTCTCCATGTCGCGCGACCGCGTGCTGCCTGGCCACGGTGCGCTGGGGCACGTCTCTCCGGTGACCGGGACGCCGGTGCTGCCCGCAGTGGTCGTCGGCCTGCTGAGCGCGGCGATCCTGCTGGTCAACGTCGGCGAGGCATCGCTCTTCACCGCCCTGACGAGCGTCTGCATCGTGATGCTCTACGGCGCCTACCTGATGGTCACGGTCCCGATGCTCGTGCGCCGCCTGCGCGGCGAGTGGGTGACCCAGCCCGGGCACTTCTCGCTCGGGAAGTGGGGCCTGCCGGTCAACCTCCTCGCGGTCGCCTATGGCGGGTTGCAGATGATCAACCTCGGTTGGCCGCGCGCCTCGGTCTATGACCCGGCCGGCGGTCACTGGTACCTGCAGTACTTCTCGCTGCTGTTCGTCGGCGGGTCGCTGCTGATCGGCTTGGGCGCCTACGCGCTGCACCGGCGCGAGCTGGCGGGCGGCCTGGCGCCGGCGCCGACCGCGGGTGAGCTGGGCGTCGAGATCGCGTGAGCGCGAAAGACCTCGCCCAGGGGGCTCGGCTTCCGAGCGCGAACTCGCCAGAGGCTCCCTCGCACGGCCTGAAAGGGCTCGAGACGAGCACGACCCACGGCGCCCGGGACCACGCCCGGGCGCAGGGCGGGACGGTGGTCGAGGCGATGCCGACGCTTCCGGCGTCGGCGTGGCCCGCGCCGCCCGATGGCGTCGCGGCGAGCGACCTCACGTGGGCCGAGGTCGTCGCCGGCGGCAACTACACCAACAAGGTGGTCGCGCGCGGGACGACGATCCGGCTGACCGACCTGTCCGGCGACGCCTGCGCTCACGTCCTGCTCTTCAACGCCGATCAGCCGTGGGAGCGGCTCAACGTCGCCGACACCGTCAAGGTGCCGTGGCAGGCCTACCTCGGCGCCGGCCATCCGCTGCTCAGCGACCAGGGGCGCGTGCTGGCGACGCTGGTCGACGACTCCTCCGGCGCGCCACGACGCGCTCTGCGGGACGACGTCGCGCGGCGGCCAACGCGGCGCGCTACGGCGACGGCGCGGCGCAAGGGCCGTCGCCGGCCGGCCGCGAGCTGCTGATGCTGGGGGCCTTGAAGCACGGGCTCGGCCCGCGCGACGTCCCGCCATCGCTCTCGTTCTTCCAAGGCGTGACGGTCAGCGACGACGGGGCGCTGACCTTCGTGGGCTCTGCGGGTGCCGGGCCGCTCGGTGGTCCTGCGCGCCGAGCTGCCGCTCGTCGTGCTGATCGCCAACGTCCCGCATCCGCTCGATCCGCGCGAGTCCTACACCTGCACCTCGCTGGAGGTGCTCGCCTGGCGCGGCGACGCCGACCGCGCCCGACGATCCCCTGTGGGCCGCGACCCCGGAGGGCGAGCGCGCCTATCTCAACACCACCGACTACGCGACCGCACGGGGGCTGTTGTGAACGCCGCGGTGGCCGAGGGCACGATCGTCTCCGACGAGACCGTTCCCGCCCGCGCGCCGTGGTCGGCCGTCGTCGCCGCCGGCGCACGTCCTGACGATCGTCGACCTCGGCGGCAACCAGGCCGTCGACTGCCTGCTCTACGACGCCGCACGACACCGCCGAGCGCTACAGCGCGCCGGACACGATCGCCGCGCAGGGCGCGCATCTTCCTGACCACCGGCAGCGTGCTGCTGCTCCAGCGAGGGCACGGCCGCTGATGACCGTGGTCGCCGACGACGTCGGCCGCCACGACACGATCGGCGGCGCCTGCTCGAAGGAGTCCAACACCCTGCGCTACGGCCACCACACCCAGCCACCAGCACGCCTGCGTGGAGAACTTCCTGCGCGAGGGCGCGCAGTGGCGGGCTGGGCAAGCGCGACATGGTGTCCAACATCAACTGGTACATGAACGTGCCGGTCGAGCCCGACGGCACGCTCGGCATCGTCGACGGCCTCTCCGCCCGGGGCTGTCGGTCGTCGCTGCGCGCCGAGATCGACGTGCTCGTGCTGGTCTCCAACTGCCCGCAGATCAACAACCCGTGCAACGGCTTCGACCCGACGCCGGTGCGGATGATCGTCGACGGCCCGCGTGAGCCTTCGACACGCTGTCTGGTCGCCAACCGCGGCGAGATCGCGGTGCGGATCATCCGCATCGGCGACGCGACCTGGGCCTGCGGACCGTCGCGGTGTTCTCCGACGCCGACCGCGGCGCGCCGCACGTCGCGCCTGGCCGACGAGGCCGTGCGCCTCGGCCCGGCGCCCGGCGCGCGAGAGCTACCTCGCGGTCGACGCAGATCCTCGACGCCGCGCGCGCGCACCGGGCGCCGGCGCGATCCACCCCGGCTACGGGTTCCTGTCCGAGGACGCGGCCTTCGCGCGCGCCGTGCGAGGCCGCGGGGCTCGCCTTCGTCGGGCCGACGCCCGAGCAGCTGCGAGCTGTTCGGCGCCAAGCACACGCGCCCGCGAGCTGGCCCGTGCCGCGGGCGTGCCGTGATCGCCGGCACGGGCCTGCTGGCGGACGTCGACGAGGCGCTCGACGGCCGCCGCAGGCGATCGGCTACCCGGTGATGCTCAAGGCCACGGCGGGCGGCGGCGGGATCGGCATGCGCGCCGTGCGCCGACGCCGCCGAGCTGGCCGAGGCGTTCGAGCGCGTGCAGCGGCTGGCCGCGGCGGCGCTTCGGCGCCGGCGGCGTCTTCCTCGAGCGGCTGCGTCGCGCGCGCGCGCCACGTCGAGGTGCAGGTCTTCGGCGACGGCGCGGGGCAGGTCGTCGCGCTCGGCGACCGCGACTGCTCGCTGCAGCGCCGCCACCAGAAGGTGGTGGAGGAGGCGCCGGCGCCCGGGCTTCCCGACCGCCGTCCGCGCGCGCGCTGCACGAGTCGGCCGCGCGCGCTCGTGCGCCTCGGTCGACTACCGCTCGGCCGGCACGGTCGAGTTCGTCTACGACGCCGAGCGCGAGGAGGCCTCGTTCCTCGAGGTCAACGCGCGGCTGCAGGTCGAGCACCCGGTCACCGAGGAGGTGCTACGGCGTCGACCTCGTGGCTGGATGCTGCGGCTGGCCCAGGGCGACAGCTCGATGCTCCCGTGCGGAAGCGGCCGGCCCCGCCACGAACGGTCACGCGGTCGAGGCGCGGGTCTACGCGGAGGATCCGGCGCGCGATCACCGGCCCGAGCGCGGGGCTGATCACCGGCGTTGCGCTTCCCGGAGGAGCTGCGCGTCGACACGTGGGTCGAGGCGGGCACCGAGGTCTCGACCGCCTACGACCCGCTGCTCGCCAAGGTGATCGCGACCGGCGCCGACGCGCGAGGAGGCGCTGGGCCGGCTCGCCGACGGCGCTCGACGCGCACACGCGTCGACGGCATCCGAGACCAACCTCGGGCTGCTGCGTGCCGCGCTGGCCGACGAGAACGTGCGCGCCGCCACGCACTCCACCTCGACGCTCGCCGCGATCACCGACACGAGCCGCGGATCGAGGTGGTCCGTGCCGGCACGATGACCACGGTGCAGGACTGGCCGGGCCGGACCGGGCTGTGGCAGGTCGGCGTCCCGCCGTGCGGGCCGATGGACGACCGGTCGTTCCGGCTCGGCAACCGCGTCCTCGGCAACGCCGAGGGCGCGCCCGGCCTGGAGTGCACCGCTCCGGGCCCGGCGCTGCGCTTCACGCGCGCCGGCGACGATCTGCGTCACGGGCGCCGAGGCGCGCGGTCACGCTCGACGGCGCGCCGGTCGCCGCGGTGGAGCCGGTCGACGTCCCGGCGGGCGCGATGCTGGACGTCGGCACCGCCGACGGGCCCGGCCTGCGCACCTACGTCCTGGTCGCCGGCGGGCTCGACGTGCCCGCCTTCCTCGGCAGCGCGCGCGACCTTCACGCTCGGCCGCTTCGGCGGCCACGGCGGCCGCGCGCTGCGCGCCGGGCGACGTGCTGATCCCTGGTCAGGCGCCGACCCGCCGCGAGCCCCGCAACGCTGCCCCGACGCCGAGCGCCCCGCCCTCACCCACACGTGGCAGATCGGCGTGACTCGAGGGCCCGCACGCCGCGCCCGAGTTCTTCACCGACGACGACATCGACGCGCTTCTACGCGACCGACTGGGAGGTGCACTTCAACTCGGCCCGCACCGGCGTGCGGCTCGTCGGCCCGCGGCCGACCTGGGCGCGCGCCGACGGCGGCGAGGCCGGGCTGCACCCGTCCAACATCCACGACACGCCCGTACTCGGTCGGCGCCGTCGACTTCACCGGCGACATCCCGATCCTGCTCGGCCCCGACGGCCCGCACTCGGCGGCTTCGTCTGCCCGGCGACGGTCGTGACCGGCGAGCGCTGGAAGCTCGGCCAGCTGCGCCCCGGCGACACCGTGCGCTTCGTACCCGTCACCGAGGCCGAGGCCGCCGCGCTGCGCGGCACACCGCGCGCGAGCTGCCGCGACGGCCGTCGGTGACGCTCGACGATCATGGTGTCCTGCTCGCCGTGAGGGCCGCGATGCGACGACCCGCGGTATGGCCGCAACCGCGCCCGGCGCGATGGCTCGCTCGACACCCCGCGGTCACCTACCGCCGCTCCGGCGACGACAACCTGCTCGTCGAGTACGGGCCGATGGTCCTCGACCTCGGCCTGCGGATGCGCGTCCACGCGCTCGCCGAGCGGATCGCCGCCGAGGGCCTGCACGGCATCCTCGACCTCACGCCCGGGCATCCGCTCGCTGCAGGTGCACGTCGACCCCGACCTGCTGCCGGTCGGCAAGGTGCTCGATCTCGCCCGCGAGGTCGAGGACGAGCTGCCCGGCCACGCGCGACGCTCGCCGTGCCCTCGCCGCACCGTCCACCTGCCGCTCTCCTGGGACGACCCCGCCACGCGCGAGGCCATCGAGCGCTACATGGCCGGCGTGCGCGACGACGCGCCGTGGTGCCCGTGGAACATCGAGTTCATCCGGCGCGTCAACGGCCTTGGGTCGGTCGACGACGTCCACGACACCGTCTTCGACGCCGAGTACCTCGTGCTCGGCCTCGGCGACGTCTACCTCGGCGCGCCCGTCGCGACGCCGCTCGATCCGCGCCACCGCCTGGTCACCACCAAGTACAACCCGGCCCGCACGTGGACCCCGGAGAACGCGGTCGGCATCGGCGGCGCCTACCTGTGCATCTACGGGATGGAGGGCCCGGGCGGCTACCAGTTCGTCGGGCCGCACCGTCCAGGTGTGGTCGCGCTTTCGGCGCGCCGTTCGCCGACGGCCATCCGTGGCTGCTGCGGTTCTTCGACCGCATCGTCTGGTATCCGGTCGGCGCGGACGAGCTGCTCGACCTGCGCGCCGACATGGCCGCCGGGCGGCTGCGAGCTCGAGATCGAGGACGGCACCTTCACCCTCGCCGACCACCTCGCCTTCCTGGACCGGGAGGCCGACGACATCGCCGCGTTCCGCGCCCGGCAGACGCGGGCGTTCGGCGCCGAGCGTGCGGCATGGGCGGCCGCCGGGGAGTTCGATCCGCGGCCCGAGCCGACCGCCGCCCACGGGTCGGCCGCGCCCGTCGAGCTCCCGCCCGGCGGCGTGCTGGTCGAGGCGCCGCTGTCGGCGAGCGTCTGGAAGGTCGATGTCGGCCCGGGCGATACGGTGCGCGCAGGAGACCGCCTCTTGACGCTGGAAGCCATGAAGACCGAGACCGCGATCGAGTCCCCCGTCGAGGGCGAGGTCGTGGAGGTGCTCGTCGGAGCCGGGGATCAGGTCAGCTCCGGCAGCGCGCTCGTCATCGTGGCCGCTGCGGAGGACTCGCATGGCGGCTCGTCTTCCGTGCGCGAGCTCGCCCAGGGGCTCGCTCGCACCGCCGGGGATCGCTCATGAGCGCCGTGGCTTCGGTGCGTGCCGCCTATGCGCGGATTACCGCAGCCAACCGACCCGAGGTCTGGATCACGCTGCGCGACGAGGCCGACGTGCTCGCCGAGGCCGCGACGCTCGACGCCGACCCGACACGTGCCGGGCTTCCGCTCTTCGGACAGACGCTCGGCGTCAAGGACAACATCGACGTCGCCGGCCTGCCGACGACGGCGGGCTGTCCGGCGTTCGCCTATAACCCGACCGTCTCCGCCCCCGCCGTGCAACGGCTGGTCGACGCCGGCGCGCTCGTGCTCGGCAAGACCAACCTCGACCAGTTCGCGACCGGCCTGGTCGGGACGCGGTCGCCCTATGGCGCCGTGCGCGACGCGCGGCGGCCGGAGTACGTCAGCGGCGGCTCGTCGTCGGGCTCGGCGCGCCGCCGTCGCCCTCGGCCTCGTCGACCTCGCGCTGGGCACCGACACCGCCGGCTCAGGTCGTGTGCCGGCCGCGTTCGGGGGCATCGTCGGGATCAAGGCCACGCGCGGGATCGTGCCGGTGCGCGGTGTCGTTCCGGCCTGCCGGACGCTGGACTGCGTGACGATCTTCGCCGGCGACCTGGCCGCCGCCGAGCGTGCGCTCGCGGTGATGGCGGGCCCCGACACGCAGGACCCGCTCTCGCGCGCGTTCCCCGCCGACGCGCCGCTGGCCGCACCGCCGGCGCCGCGCGTCGCGGTCCCCGACCCATCGCAGCTCGACGCGCTGACGCCCGAGGCACTGAGTGCCTTCACCACGGCGGCCGGTCGCTTGGAGGATGCCGGCGCCGTCCTGCTGCCCGTCGCGCTGGAGCCGTTCCTGGAGGCCGCGCGCCTGCTCTACGACGGCGCGCTGGTGGCCGAGCGCCACGCGGCGGTCGGCGCGTTCGTCGATGCGCACCCGGATGCCGTCGACCCGACCGTCGGGGCGATCGTGCGCGCGGCCGGTGCGGTCACCGCCAACGAGTACCTCTCCGACGTCGCGCGCGTCGAGGCGCTGCGGATCAAGGCCATGGCCTCGCTCGGCGATGCCGACGCGCTGCTGCTCCCGACCACGACCGCGCAGCCGACGATCGCCGAGGTCCTCGCCGACCCGGTCGGCGCCAACAGCCGTCTGGGCATCTACACCAACTTCTGCAACCTCTTCGACCTCTGCGCCGTGGCGGTCCCGGCCGGCCGTGCCGACGGTGGCGAGTTCGGCGTCATGGTCCTCGCACGCGCCTTCGCCGATCGCGTGGCAGCCGATGTCGCCGCGCTGCTCACCGGAAGCCCGGCGGCCGCGCCCGACACCGCGCTCGGACCGCCCGCGGTCGAGCTGCTCGTCATCGGCGCGCACCGCACCGGCCAGCCGCTCAACGGCCAGCTCACCGCGCTCGGCGCGCGCTTCGCGCAGACCGTCCACACGGCCGACAGCTACAAGATGTACGCCTTGGACACCGAGCCGCCGAAGCCGGGGCTCGTGCGTGTCGACGAGGACGGCGAGGCGGTCGAGGGCGAGCTGTGGCTGCTGCCCGCCGCGGCGCTCGGAAGCTTCCTGGCGGCGCTTCCGGGACCGATGACGCTCGGGCCGGTCACGTTGGCCGACGGCCGGACCGTGGTCGGCTTCGGCTGCGAGCCGCTGGCCGTCGCCGGCGCGCCCGACATCACGCGCTTCGGCTCGTGGCCGGCGTACCTGGCGGCGGGTGCGAGGAGTGCCGCGGGCTACTCGGCCGGCGCCGTGTAGCGCAGCCCGTCGAGGGCGACGTCCAGGATCCGGTCGATCTGCCCCGGATCGGCCGAGCGGATCGCGGCGATGCCGGCGACCATCCGGCCGACGTCGGTGAAGTTCGTGTCCGGCCGCACGACGCCGGCCTCCTGCGCGCGCTCCAGCAGCATGTCCCCCGCGACGGTGATCGCCGCACGGCAGGAGACGAAGACCGGCGCCTCGGCGTCGGTCGTCTTCATCATCTCGTCGGCCAGCGCGCGCTTGGTCGCCGCATAGCGGAGGAACTGGTGCAGCCACGTGACCAGCGCCTCCCACGGATCGAGGTCGTCGAGGTCGTAGGCCTTGCGGCTCATCTCCTCGACGTCGTCGACGTAGACCGCCTCGAGCAGGTCCTGACGGGTCGGGAAGTGGCGGTAGAGCGTGCCGATGCCGACATCGGCGCGGCGGGCGATCTCCTCGAGCGACGTGGCCGTCCCGTTCTCGGCGAACGCCTCGGCCGCTGCGGTCACCAGCTTCTCGTAGTTGCGACGAGCGTCGGCCCGCTTGGGGCGGTGTCGGAGACCGGTGACGGGTGGGACTGAGGTGTCGGACATGAGACGCCTTCGGTGATCTTCTTGCGAAGTGGAGGATCCCTCCGCTACCATGGATGAAACCGGAGGACTCCTCCGCATCATTTTCTGGAGGACGCCTCCACTTTAGCGCCCTCCCGCTCGAACCCCAAGGAGCACCACTCCCCATGACGTCCCTGCTGCCTCGGCGCGCCCCCACGCGCCGCGCGACCGCGCACGCCTCCAACCCCAACCTGGTGCTGGGCCTCATCCTGGCCGCCTACCTGATGATCGTCCTCGACATCTCGGTGATCATCACGGCGCTCCCCGAGATCCACACCGCGCTGCACTTCTCCTCCGCCGGCCTCTCGTGGGTCCAGAACGCCTACGCCCTGACGTTCGGTGGGCTGCTCCTGCTCGGTGCACGCGCCGGCGACATCCTCGGTCGCCGCCGCGTGTTCATGGTGGGCATCGCGGTCTTCAGCACCGCGTCACTACTTGCCGGCATGGCCCAGTCTGCAGGCTGGCTATTGACCGCCCGCGCCGTGCAGGGCATCGGCGCCGCGCTGGCGGCGCCCTCGACGCTGGCCCTGCTGACGACGACCTTCCGCGAAGGCACCGAGCGCACCCGCGCGCTGGCCTGGTACAGCGCGGTCGCCGGTGGCGGCGGCAGCGCCGGCCTCGTCCTCGGCGGCATGCTCACCGACTGGGTCTCCTGGCGCTGGGGCATGTTCATCAACGTGCCGGTGGGCTTGTTGGTGCTGTACCTGGCACCGCGCCACCTCCCCGAGACCGAGCCGCGCCCCGGCCGCTTCGACCTCGCGGGCGCGATCACGTCGACCCTCGGCATGACCGCTGTCGTCTACGGCTTCGTCGGCGCCGCGTCCAACGGCTGGGGCGACCGCGTGACCGTCGCGTCGTTCAGCGTCGGCGCCGCGTTGTTGGTGGCCTTCATCCTCAACGAGATGCGCGCCGAGCAGCCGATCACGCCGCTGCGCCTGTTCGCCAGCCGCGAGCGCTCGGGCGCCTACCTCGCCCGTGTCCTGGTGGTCGGAGGCATGTTCTCCATGTTCTTCTTCCTGACCCAGTTCCTGCAGGGCGTGTTGGGCTACAACCCGCTGCAGGCCGGGCTGGCGTTCCTGCCCATGACCGCGGTGATGTTCTCGATGGTGCAGGTCGTGCCGCGCCTCACCGCGCGCGTCGGGGCGATGCCGGTGCTCCTCACCGGCCTGACGCTCGCGCTGACCGGGATGCTGTGGATCAGCCGCCTGTCTGACACGACCGCGTTCTTCCCCGCCATCGCGGTGCCGCTGGTCCTGCTGGGCTCGGGCATGGGCATGGCGCTGACGCCGCTGACCGGCGCGGGCATCGCCGGCGTGGCGCCCGACGACGCGGGCGCCGCCTCGGGTGTGGTCAACGTCGCCCAGCAGCTCGGCGGCTCGCTCGGCCTCGGGATCCTGGTGACGGTGTTCGCGAGCGCGCAGCGCAGCGCCGACGGCTCCTCCGACCACGCCCTCGCCCACGCGGTCTCCTCCGCCCTGACCGGATCGGCGATCCTGCTCGCCCTCGCGCTGACGGTCGTGCTGACCGTCATGCACGGCGTCCGGATCCCGGTCCTCGGCGCCGCCGCCCGCTACGCCCGCGCAACCGCCACCCGCTGAATGGGTCAGGCGCCGATGGGGTGCCAGACCGTGCGCAGCTCGGTCAGCGCCTCGAGGCGCTGGAGCGAGGAGTGCTCGCCGCGGATGACCCGCTTGAGGGTCTCCGCGGCGAAGCGGTCGATGTCGACCGCCAGCTCGGGATCGTCGGTGGCATCGACGATCGCGTTGACGTCGCGGTGGGCGGCGAGGGCCGCGACGAGCTCGGCCGTGCGGCCCGACAGGAGGTTGACCATGCCGCCGGGGACGTCGGAGACGCCGAGGACCTCGCCGAGGTCGAGGCCGGGCAGCGGCTGGTGCTCCGGCAGCGCGACGACGACGGCGTTGCCGGCGGCCAGCGGCGCGGCGATGGCCGAGACCACCGACGCCAGGGAGTCGTCGGCGCCGCAAAGCACCGCGACGACGCCGCTCGGCTCCGGCGTCGACATGGACAAGAACGGCGCGGCGACCGGGTTGATCGTCCCGAGCACGGCGTGGAGCTTGTCGGTCCAGCCGGCGTAGTGCACCAGCGCGTCGACCGCCTCGCCGACGTCGCCGCCGAACTCGCCCGAGCGCGACTCCAGCGCCTCGGCCGCGCGGTACAGGATCTGCCCGCGGTTGTAGGCGGTCTTCTTCGCCCAACCTGCCTGCACCTTGCGCGCGGCCTTGACCGCGTCGCGGACGTCCTTGCGCGAGCCGCGCGGGACGTTGACCCCGTCGTGGACGACGTCGTGGCGCCCGGACTCCGACCGCACGAACGCGCCTCCGATGTACAGCTTGTAGGTCTTGGCGACCGCCACCCGCATGTCGCTCACAGGGCAACCTTTCGATTCCATGACCGCGTCGACGGAAAACGAGCCCTCTGGGCGAGGCTTTCCGCGCTCACGCCCCCTGCCTCACGTACGGACGCAGGCCCGCCGCGCCGCCCTCGCGACCGAAGCCGCTCTCCTTGAACCCGCCGAACGCCGCCGTCGGGTCGAAGTGGTTGTAGGTGTTCTGCCAGACGACGCCGGCCTGGAGCTGCGCAGCGACCTCGAAGGCCTTGGACCCCTTGTCGGTCCAGATGCCGGCCGCCAGCCCGTAGGGCGAGTTGTTGGCCTTCTCGATCGCCTCGGCATGCGTGCGGAAGGTCGTGACCGCGAGCACCGGGCCGAAGATCTCCTCGCGCGAGATGCGGTGCGCGGGCGAGGCCTCCGTGAACAGCGCCGGCGCGAACCAGAAGCCGCGATCGGGCAGCGCGCAGCTGACCTGCCGCAGCCCCGCGCCCTCCGCAACGCCGGCCCCGACCAGCTCGCCGATCCGCGCAAGCTGCGCGGCGGAATTGATCGCGCCGACATCGGTGTTCTTGTCCAGCGGGTCACCGATGCGCAGCGTCTGCATCCGCGTCCACAGCCGCTCGATCACCTGCTCGGCCACCGACTCCTGCACCAGCAGCCGCGAGCCGGCGCAGCAGACGTGGCCCTGGTTGAAGAAGATCCCCTGGACGATCCCCTCGATCGCCTGATCCAGCGCGGCGTCCTCGAAGACGATGTTGGCCGACTTGCCGCCGAGCTCGAGCGTCAACCCGATGTCCTTGCCCGCCAGCGCGGCCTGGATGTCGCGACCGACCGCCGTCGATCCGGTGAAGGCGACCTTGTCGATGCCCTCGGCGCGCACCAGCGCTGCGCCTGCCGACCCATCGCCCGGCAGGATGTTGACCACCCCGGCCGGCAGCTCGGCCTCCTGCACGATCTCGGCCAGCAGGAGCGCCGTCAGCGGCGTCGTGTCAGCAGGCTTGAGCACCGCCGTGTTGCCGGTCGCCAGCGCGGGCGCCAGCTTCCAGGCCGCCATCAGCAGCGGGAAGTTCCACGGGATGACCTGACCAACGACGCCGCGCGGCACCACGACGCCATCGCCGGGCAAGGCATAGGCCAACTTGTCCGCCCAGCCCGCGTAGTAGAAGAAGTGCGCCGCCGCCAACGGAATGTCGACGTCGCGCGACTCCTTGATCGGCTTGCCGCCGTCCAGCGTCTCGACGATCGCCAGCTCGCGCGCACGCTCCTGGATCAGGCGCGCGATCCTGAAGATGTACTTGCCACGCTCCAGCCCGGGCAGCGCCGCCCAGGCCGGCTGCGCCGCCCGCGCCGCGGCGACCGCCCGCGCGACGTCGTCGGCGCCGGCCTGCGCGATCTCGGCCAGCGGCTCCTCGGTCGCCGGGTTGATCGTCGGCGCATAGGCCCCGCCCGCAGGCTCCACGAACTCGCCACCGATGAACAGCCCGTAGCGATCGCGCAGGCGGACGTGGTCGGTGGACTCCGGCGCCGGCGAGTACTCCCAGCGCAACGGCGCACGAGCGGCCGCAGGCGCCGGCGGGTGACCGTTGGTCGTGCCGGCCTGCGACGCGGTCGTCGTCTCGCTCATGCGATCACTCCCTCGAGAAGTCCTCCGACCGCCCGTAGCGGCCGGTCTCCGTCTTGATGTACTGCGCCAGCAGGTCGTTGAGCACCGACGAGGCGCCGATGCGCAGCAGGTCGGGCGTGAGCCACGCGTCGCCCAGCGTCTCCTTGACGAGGACGAGCACGCCCAAGGCAGCCTTGGAGGTCGAGACACCGCCCGCGGGCTTCATACCCACGATCCGCCCCGTGCGCTCCGCGTAGTCGCGGATGGCCTCCAACATCACCAGGATCACCCCTGGTGTCGCGCCCTCGGCCGCCTTGCCCGTCGAGGTCTTGATGAAGTCCGCGCCGGCGTCCATCGCCAGCATCGACGCGTGGCGGATGTGGTCATAGGAGCCCAGCTCGACGGTCTCCAAGATCACCTTCAGGTGGGCGTCGCCGCAGGCGTCCTTGATCTGCTCGATCTCGTCGGCCACGCGCGCGTCGTCGCCCGACAGGTAGGCGTCGCGCGAGATCACCATGTCGATCTCGTCAGCGCCGTCGGCGACCGCCAGCCGCACCTCTTCCAGGCGCGTGGCCAGCGGCGTCTGCCCGGCCGGGAAGCCGGTCGCGACCGACGCGACGTGCACGCCGGAGCCCGCGACCGCATCGCACGCCGCCCGCACCATCGTCGGGTAGACGCAGACCGCGGCGCACGACGGCACCTCGGGGTAGGCCGGCGACGGCGTCACGGCCTTGGCCGCGAGCTGGCGCACCTTGCCAGGCGTATCGGCGCCTTCGAGCGTCGTGAGGTCGAGCATCGAGATCGCCAGCAGCAGCCCCTCGCGCTTGGCCTCGCCCTTGATCGAGCGCTTGGCCAGCGCGTCGACCCGCTCCTGAATGCCGACACGATCGACGTGCGGCAATGTCCTGGTGGGACTCATATGCGTCCCAGGGTAGACCCCTTGAGCTATTTGCCTTCGCGCGTGTAGGGCACGCCGTCGGCCGCAGGCGGCGTCGAGCGCCCGACGACGCCCGCCACGGCGATCAGCGTCAGCACGTAGGGCAGCGCCTGGAAGAGCGTGGCGAGCTGCGGCGAGAACTCCGGCAGCCGCTGTGCCAGCGCGCTGGAGAAGCCGAACAGCAGCGTCGCGGCGAGCAGCCCGCCCGGCCGCCAGCGCCCGAAGATCAGCGCCGCCAGGGCGATGAAGCCGCGCCCTGCCGTCATGTTCTGGGAGAACGAGTGGACGAAGCCGATCGACAGGAACGCGCCGCCGAGCGCGGCCAGGCCGCCCGAGGTGATGACCGCCGCGTAGCGGACCTTGAAGACGCTGATGCCGACCGTCTCGGCCGCCTTCGGGTTCTCGCCGACCGACCGCAGCCGCAGGCCCAGCCGCGTGCGGAAGACGACGATCCAGACGAGCACGACCGCCACCAGCGAGCCCCACACCAGCAGGTTGAGCTGGCTGATCGCCTGGCCGATGAAGCCCAGCGAGTCGGTCGGCAGGTTGATGTCGGGGACCGCCGGGAGGTTGTCGGGCGTGCCGTTGGCGCCGTAGGTGTCGACGTACATGTAGCCCGTGAGGCCGAGCGCGAGGAAGTTCAGACCGGTGCCGACGACGATCTGGTCCGAGCGCAGCGAGACGGCGAAGATCGCGTGGATCGCCGCCAGCGCCATGCCGGCCAGCACGCCGATGACGATGCCACCGACCCACGAGTCCGTCTTGTCGGCCCCGTAGGCGGCGAAGAACGCGCCCATGAGCATCATGCCCTCCAGCGCGATGTTCACGACGCCGGAGCGCTCACTGACCAGGCCGCCGAGCGCGGCGAAGGTCAGCGGCGTGGCGTAGCGCAGCATCGCGGCGGTCAGCGCGCTCCACGAGACCACGACCTCCAGGTGCGAGACACCGGAGTGCGACGCGCCGTAGGCGCCGAGTGCGCCGAAGACCGCGGCGACGATCGCGCCACCGCCCAGCCGGCGCTCACCGCCACCGATCGCCGCCCCGCCGAGGCCGATCGCGATCACCGCGAGGATCAGCGACGGCACCACCGTCCGGACCTCGAACGGCGGCAGCGTGATCAAGAACGCGAGCAGACCGAGCGCGACGCCACCCCAGCCGAGTCCCTTCTCGCGCGTGAACGGCCCGTTCGGGCCGCGGTCAGGCCCGCGCGTGAAGCTCTCCATGAGCCCCTCGGTGCTCATGCGGCGGCCGGTGCTCATGCGGCCACCTCCACCGGCTCGACACTCGCCGGACGTCGCCGCCGTCGGAACTTGTTGTAGAGGAACAGGACCAGCACGTCGGCGCTGACGAACAGGATGACCATGCCCTGGATGACCGTCGTGAGGTTCTGGGCGAGCTCGGGCTCGAAGACCGCCGGGTCGAGGTTGCGGACCGACGTGCCGTTGACCATCGCGCCGAACAGCAGCGCCGCCAGGCAGGTGCCGATGGCCGTGTTGCGCCCCAGCAGCGCGACCGCGATGCCCAGGAAGGCGAGCTGCGTGCCCTGGATGTCGTTGGTCGCCAGGTGGAACTGCCAGCCGAGCACGTCGAGCGAGCCGGCCAGCCCGGCCATCGCGCCGCAGGTGCCCATGACCAACACATAGGTCTTGCCGACCTTGATGCCGGAGTAGCGTGCCGCCTCGGGGTTGAAGCCGACCGCACGCGCCTCGTAGCCCTTGGTCGAGCGGTTCAGCAGCACCCAGTAGACGACGGCGGCCGCGAGCGCGACGAAGATCCCGATGTGCAGGCCCTGCAGCTCCGGGTCGCCCCAGAAGACGTGCAGCTTGGCGCCGGGAACGACGTCGTTGGAGATCGGCACGTCGGGCTGGGCGTTGTTCTGCAGCGGCCCGCCGAGCCCGAACAGGTAGACGCCCAGCCAGATCGCGATCCAGTTGAGCATGATCGTCGTGATCACCTCGTTGGCGCCCGTGGCAGCGCGCAGCAGTCCCGAGATCCCGGCCCACGCCGCACCCGCCATGGTGGCCAACAGCATGCACAGCACCACATGGAGGACGTGCGGCATCCCCTCCCACGACGAGCCCGACCACACCGCGACGATCGAGCCGACGATGTACTGGCCCTGGCCGCCGATGTTGAACAGCCCCGCGCGGAACGCGTAGCCGACGGCGAGGCCCAGCAGGATCAGCGGCCCCGTGATGATCAGCGTCTGCTGGAGGTTGATCGCCGCGGTCGTGCGCTTGTCGCCCGTGGTCCACGGGAAGAGCCATTGCAGCCCCGTGCCGTCGAAGATCGCCTTGTAGGTGTCGATCGGGTTGTGACCGGTGACCAGCACCACGAGGCCGCCGACGAAGAACGCGAAGATCACCGTGATGATCGGCGTGATGATCCCGCCGGATCGCATCGCCGTGCTGAGCCGCGAGCCGACGGTGGCGCCCCGCCCCAGGTCGTACTCGGGCTGCGCGCTCGGGGGTGGGAGGTCGCTCACGACGAGGCCACGTGCGCGGTGCCGCCGCCGGTCATGAGCAGCCCGAGCTCCTCGTCAGAGGCGCTCGACGGCAGCTCGCCGACGATCCGCCCGTCGTAGATCACCAAGATGCGGTCGGCCAGCGCCCGCACCTCTTCCAGCTCCAGCGAGAACAGCAAGATGGCGCGGCCCGTGTCGCGCTCGGCGAGCAGGCGGCGGTGGACGAACTCGATCGCGCCGACGTCCAGCCCGCGCGTCGGCTGCGCGGCGATCAGCGCGTCGGGGTTGCCCGACACCTCGCGCGCGATGACGACCTTCTGCTGGTTGCCGCCCGACAGCGAGCTGGCCGGCGTCGACGGTGTGCCGCCGCGCACGTCGAACTCCTTGAGCAGGCGGCCCGCGGCCTCGAGCATCCGGCGCGGCTTGAGCAGGCCGAAGCGCGTGCCCTCGCGGTAGTCGTTGAGGGCGAGGTTCTCGGCCAGCGAGAAGTCGAGCACGAGGCCGCGCGCATGGCGGTCCTCGGCGATGTGGCCGACACCGGCCTCGCGGGCCTGGCGCGGCGTGCAGTTGGTGATGTCCTTGCCACGCAGGCGCACGTGGCCGGAGGTGACCGGGCGCAGCCCGTTGATCGCGTCGATCAGCTCGCTCTGCCCGTTGCCGTCGATGCCGGCGACGGCCACGATCTCGCCCGCGCAGACGCGCAGGGAGACGCCGTCGACCGCGGGCAGCCCGCGGTCGTCGACGGCATGGACGTCCTCGAGCTCCAGCAGCGGCTCGCCGGGCGTGCCCGGCTGCTTCTCGACGCGCAGCACGACGTCGCGGCCGACCATCATCCGGGCCAGCGACGCCTCGTCGGCGGCGGCCGTCTCGACCGTGCCGACGGTCTTGCCGCGCCGCAGCACCGTGACGCGATCGGCGACCTCGAGCACCTCGTGCAGCTTGTGGGTGATGAAGACCACGGAGGTCCCGTTGTCGCGCAGGCCGCGCAGGACCTCGGCCAGCTCGGCGGTCTCCTGCGCGGTCAGGACCGCGGTCGGCTCGTCGAGGACGAGGATCCGCGCGCCACGATCCAGCGCGCGCAGGATCTCCACGCGCTGCTGCTGGCCGACCGACACGTCGGCGACCCGGGCGTCCGGATCGACATGGAGGCCATGGCGCTCGGACAGCTCGCGCGTCCGGCGCCGGGCAGCCCCGAGGTCGAGCAGGCCGTTCTTGCGCGGCTCGTCGCCGAGCACGAGGTTCTCGGCGACGGTCATGACCGGGATCAGCATGAAGTGCTGAAAGACCATGCCGATGCCGTGATCCATCGCCTCGCGCGGCGAGCCGATGCTGACCGCGGAGCCGTCGACGAGGATCTCGCCCGCGTCGGGCGTGAGCATGCCGTAGACGACGTTCATCAGCGTCGACTTGCCGGCGCCGTTCTCCCCCAGCAGGGCGTGGATCTCCCCGCGCCGCAGCTGAAGGTCGACGGCGTCGTTAGCCGTCAGCGCGCCGAAGCGCTTGGTGATGCCGCGGAGCTCGAGCGCGAGCCCCGCGGCATCGGATGCGTCAGGTGGCGACACGTGCGCCAGGGTAGGGCTTCAGGAGCCCGCCTTCACCGTGTCCGGCGGCGTGATCGAGTTGTCCTTCAACTTCGCGGTCACGTCGTCGATCTGCGACTGGTACTTGGCACCCGCCGCGCTGATCTTGCCCAGGCCCGCGCCGCCGTTGGCGACCTCGAACGTGGTGTTGGTCCCACCGGTGAACTTGTCGTCCTGGACCTGCTTGACCGTGTCCAGCACCGCGACGTCGACCTTCTTGATGGCCGAGGTCAGGATGTGGGAGCCGAGGTAGGCCTGGTCGGCGTCGACGCCGATGCCCTGCTTGCCCTTCTCCTTGGCCGCGTCCAGCGCGCCGAGGCCACACTGGCCCGCCACCTGGAAGACGACGCCGGAGCCGCGGGCGATCTGGCTGAGCGCGATCTCCTTGCACTTCGCCTGGTCGACGAAGTCCTGGGAGTAGGCGTTGAGCGTCTTGATCGACGGGTTGGCCGCCTTGGCGCCCGCCTGGTAGCCGGCGATGTAGTGATCGACCGGCGGGATCTTCTGACCGCCGACCGACGAGATCGTCGTGATGTTGTTGTCCTTGGCGTACAGGCCGGCGAGGTAGCCCGCCAGGTAGCCGGACTGCTGCTCCTTGAAGAGCAGGCCCTCGACGTTGCTCGGCTTGCCCTTCAACGTGGTCGCGTCGACGTCGATGATCGCGAACTTGGTGTTCGGGAACTTCTTGGCGACGGTGTCGACCGCGTCGGCCATCAGGAAGCCGACCCCGATGACGAGGTCGTAGTTCTGCTGGGCCAGCGTCGACAGGTTCGGGACGTAGTCGGCGTTGGACTTCGAGGTCAGGACGCGACCGGTGATGCCGAGCGTCGACTTGGAGTCCTCCAGGCCCTTGTTGGCCAGCGAGTTGAACGAGCGGTCGTTGAGCCCGCCGATGTCCGTGACAAGACCGACCTTGATCGCCTTCTTGGCCGGAGCGGCCGCCGTCGACGTCGTGTCACTCGACGACGAGGAGCTGTTGTCGTCAGAGCCGCAACCGGCGGCGACGATGAGGATGCCGGCGGCGCCGATGACGGCGATGGCACGGCGGGTGGAACGTGCGCGCACTTGCGAGGTACTCCCTCTGGATTTGAACAGGACTGCTGAGGGACAGCGCGACCAGACCCTCGGCCGCGGCGCAAACCTACAGGTCCCGTGGATGGTGTGGTTGGTTTACCAGACCTTCAATGTCCGAGAACGCCGCATCCAGCGCGGTTTCGGTGATCGCCCGGAGGTCCTCCAGGCTGCAGCCCAGGCGCTCGTGGGCCAGCTCGTACTCCCGCCCGATCGTCGTACCGAAGTACGGAGGATCGTCTGATCCCAAGGTCACCGGGACGCCCGCGGCCCGCAGCGCGCCCAGCGGATGGTCCTCATAGGTGGGAAAGACGCCGAGGACGACGTTCGAGGTCGGGCAGACCTCCAGCACGATCCGGCGCTCGGCCAGCTCCCTGACCAGCGCCGGGTCCTCGATCGCCCGAACGCCGTGAGAAATACGCACGACGCCGGGGAGCGCGAGCGCGGCGCGAATCGACTCCGGGCCTGCGTGCTCGCCCGCGTGGACCGAGCAGCCGAGGCCCGCGTCGGCCACGATGGCGAAGGCGCGGACATAGTCGCCGGCGGGGAAGCCGGCCTCGTCGCCGGCCATGTTGAAGCCCACCACGTAGGGGTGGGCGAGCGCGACGGTCCGCCGGGCGACATCCTCGCAGTCGGCCACGCCGAAGTTGCGCACGATCGAGGAGATGATCCGGCCGACGATGCCGTGGTCGGCGTAGGCGTCATCGATGCCCTGGGCGATGCCGGCGAGGTGCTCGGCGTCGTCGAGGCCGACCTTGCGACCGTGGTCCAGCGAGGCGATCAGCTCGACGTAGACGGCGCCTTCGGCGGCGCAGGCGGCGAGGTACTCGTAGGTGATGTCGCGATAGTCCTGGGCGGTGCGGATCGCGCCGGCCGCGATGTCATAGGACTCGAGGAAGTGCAGGAAGTCGTTCCAGGCGAACGTGCCATCAGGTCGGAACAGCCGGTCCTCGGGCAGCGCGATGCCGTTGCGCGCGGCCACGCGGCGGATCAGGTCCGGCGTCGCGGTGCCCTCGAGGTGGACGTGCAGCTCGGCCTTGGGGATGCCGGCGACCGGTGAGACGGTCAGCTCGGTGCTCATCGCAGGACCTCCGCGACGACGGGGACCTCGGGCGGCGCCGTCTCCCCCACCGTGATCGCCGTTCGCACCGCGGTCGCGGCCGCCTCGGCGCCCGACTCGTCGCGCGCGTGGACGATCGCGAGCGGCCGGTGGCCCGGACCCACCTTCGTGCCTGGCCCGGCGACCGCGTCCAGCCCGACGGCCGGGTCGATCACATCGCTCTCGACCGCGCGACCGCCGCCGAGGCTCATCACCGCGATGCCCAGGGCGCGCGTGTCGTGCGCGGTCACCACGCCCTCGGTCTCCGGGAAGACCTCGCAGCTCACGGGCGCGCGATCGAGGTGCTGCTCATAGTTGTCCATCATGTCGCTCGGACCACCGAGGGCATGCACCATCGCGCCGAAGCGCTCGGCCGCGGCGCCGGAGGCCAGCGCGGCCTCCGGGTCGGCATCGCCCAGCCCGCCGAGGTCCAGCAGCGCGCGCGTCAGCTCCAGCGTTACCGCGAGCAGCCGCGGGTCGGCGCTCGACGGATCGCGCAGCAGCTCGATCGACTCCCGCACCTCCAACGCGTTGCCGGCCGTCGTGCCCAGCACGCGGCCCATGTCGGTGATCAGCGCGACCGTCGGCAGCCCGGCGGCGACCGCGACGTCGACCAGCGCCCGTGCCAGCGCGCGGGCGTCGTCGAGGTCACTCATGAAGGCGCCGTTGCCGTGCTTGACGTCCATGACCAGACCGCCGAGCCCGGCGGCGAGCTTCTTGGACAGGATCGAGGAGACGATCAGCGGGATCGCCTCGACGCTGCCCGTCGCGTCACGGATGGCATACAACTTGCGATCGGCCGGGGCGAGGTCGTCGGTCTGGCCGCCGATGACGCAGCCGACCTCGCGCACGACCCTGCCCATCAGCGCCGCGTCGGGCGTCGCGTCGTAGCCCGGGATCGTCTCCAGCTTGTCCAGCGTGCCGCCGGTGTGGCCGAGGCCACGGCCGGAGATCATCGGCACCGCACCACCGCAGGCGGCGACTAGCGGGGCCAGGATCAGCGACACCTTGTCGCCCACGCCACCGGTCGAGTGCTTGTCGAGCACGGGCTTGTCGATGTCCGACCAGTCCAGGACCGTGCCGCTGTCGCGCATGCCGAGCGTGAAGGCCGGCAGCTCGGTCGTGTCGAGGCCGCGGAAGAAGACGGCCATCGCGAAGGCCGCGACCTGCGCGTCGCTGAGACCGCCGTCGCCGATGCCCGCCGCGATCGCGCGCAGCTCGTCGGGCGTCAGCGCGTTGCCGTCGCGCTTGTCGCGCAGCAGCTCCTTGGTGGGACGGACCATCTAGTCGTAGTCCCGGACGAAGCGGGTCAGCACGCGCTGCAGGTCCTGCGCAGCGACCGCGGCGCTGGCGAGCGTGTGCTCGTGGGTGAGCACCTCGTCGCCGAGACCCTCGGCGAGGTTGGTGATCGCCGAGACGGCGGCGACGCGCAGGCCGCAGTGGCGGGCGACGATGACCTCGGGGACGGTGGACATCCCGACGGCGTCGGCACCGAGCACCTTGAAGGCGCGGATCTCGGCCGGCGTCTCGAACGAGGGGCCGCCGACGGCAAGGTAGACGCCCTCGCTGAGGTCGACGCCCTCGGCCACGGCGGCAGCCTTCAGCGCCCGCTTCAGCGGCAGGTCATACGCATCGCCCAACCCGACAAATCGGGGCCCGATCGCGTCGTCGTTGATCCCGGTCAGTGGGTTGACGCCCATCATGTTGATGTGGTCGGTCAGCGCCATCAGGCGCCCGGGGCCGACATCGGCGCGCAGCGAGCCCGCGGCGTTGGTCAGCACGATCGACTCGGCGCCGAGCGCGCGCACGGTCCGAACGGGGACCGCGAGGTCAGAGACCGGGATGCCCTCGTAGAGGTGCGCGCGACCCTGCAGCACGACGACCGGCGTGCCGGCCAGCGTGCCGAGGACCAACCGCCCGGCGTGACCGGCGACCGAGCCGACGGGGAAGCCGGGCAGCTCGGCGTAGGGGATCGCGGTCGCGTCCTGCACGGCGTCGGCCACGCCGCCGAGGCCCGAGCCGAGCACGAGACCCAGGCGCGGCGTCGGCGCGTCCGGCCCGGCAACGGCGCGAATCACGTTGGCCGCCTCGGTCATCTCTGTGCCTCCAGGTCGAACGCGAGCGGCAGCAGCTCGCCGAGGGTGACGGTCCGGCGGATGCCCTCCGGGCCGGCCAGATGAATCGGCGTCTCGGGAGCGGCGAACTCCGACAGCCGCTGACGGCAGCCGCCGCACGGCACGATCAGCTCGGTGTCGGCCATGACGACCGCCTCGCGGATCTGACGGCCGCCGGCGGCGACCAAGGCGCCGATCGCTGCCGCCTCGGCACAGGTGCCCTGTGGATAGGAGCTGTTCTCGACGTTGGCGCCCGCGTGCAGGGCGCCCACCTCGTCGCGCAGCGCCACGCCGACCTGGAAGTGCGAGTAGGGCGCGTAGGCGCGTGCCATCGCGTCGCGCGCGAGGTCGACGAGCCGCGGCGTCGCGGCACCGCGCTCCAGCAGCATCGCCGCGTAGCCGGTGGCGACCACGTTCTCGTCGACGATCTTGAGGACGGCGCGCAGCTCAGCGACCTTGCGGTGCTCGTCGGTGAGATCGGAATCGGCCGGTGCGACCGCCTCCAGCTCCAGCCACGTCCCGAGCCCCTCGACCGCGTCGAGATGGATCCGCACGTCCTGCCACAGCAGCAGCCGCCGGAGCTTCTCGACAACCACGACCGTTCCCAAAGCGTCGTCGAGCGCGGCCTTCAGCGCGACCGGGTCGGGGACGGCGACCAGGTGATAGGCGCTGGTCCGCGCAGTCGCCTCGTCGGCGCGGGCATAGGCGATCAGCGTGCCGACGCCGTCTTCCTCGCGGAGCTTCAGCCGTCCCTCGCGCGCGGCGAAGTAGGTGTCGGTCTGTGTCAGGACGCCCTGGTCGACGGCACCGTGGCCCAGCGCGGCCGCAAGCGTCGCTTCCGGATCGTGATCGCGGGCCTTGAGCTCGACGTTGCGAAGGGGGTGCATCGCCCGGCCAAGCTACACGGTGCCTTCCTCACTCCGTCCACGAGCTCGCCGTTCGAGCACCCGCATCGAATAACGTCACCGCCGTGTTGAAAGGGTTGCGTGTCGTCGACCACCCAGTGATGGCCAGAGCAGTCACCGAGCTTCGTGCCGCGAGCACGTCACGTGCCGCCTTCCGCGCCGCGATGGCCGACGCGTCGTCGATGCTCGCCTACGAGGCGCTGCGCGACGTCCCGACGCAGGAGGTGGAGGTCCAGACGCCGCTGGAGTCCACCACCGGCTCGCATCCGACGCCGGTCATGGTCGTCGCGGTCCTGCGCGCGGGCCTCGGCATGGTCGACGGCTTCCTGCGGTATGTGCCCGACGCCTCGGTCGCGCATCTGGGCATGCGGCGCAACGAGGCGACGCTTCAGCCCGAGGATTACTACGAGTCGCTGCCCGAGGGCATCGACAGCTCGACCGTCTTCGTCGTCGATCCGATGCTCGCCACCGGCGGCAGCGCGAGAGCGGCCCTGACCCGCATGCGCGCGGCCGGCGCGCACGACCTCCGACTGGTCTGCCTGATCGCCGCCCCCGAGGGCGTCGACGCGGTGCATGCCGCCCACCCCGACGTGCCGATCCTCACCGCCGTCCTGGATCGCGGGCTGGACGAGCGCGGCTTCATCCGTCCCGGCCTCGGCGACGCCGGGGACCGGCTCTTCGGCACCGACTGATGGAGATGCGATGAGCGATCTCGAAGACGATGTCCCCACTGGGGCGCCGCCGCCGACGAGCGGCGGCTCCGGAGCCCAGCAGCTCCCGAAGGGGCGCCACGGCCTCTCGCGCGCGTTCATCGCGTCCAACCAGCGTGAGCGGCTGCTGGACGCCATCGCCAACGTCGTCGCCACGAAGGGCTATGCCGGCACGCGTGTGGCCGACATCACCGACTACGCCGGCGTCTCGCGCAAGACCTTCTACGAGCTCTTCACCGACAAGGAGGAGTGCTTCCTCGCCGCCTTCGACGTGATCACCAAGCTGTTGATGGACCGGATGGCGCAGGCGCTGACCGACCTCTCCGACGGCAACTGGCGCGACAGGGTCCGCGCGCTGCTCGGCGAGTTCCTGCGCTTCCTGGCCGCCGAGCCGGCCTTCGCGCGCATGTGCATCGTCGAGGTGCTCGGCTCCGGCGCAGAAGGTCTTGCCCGCCGTGACGCCGCGATCGAGGCGTTCTTTCCGATCGTCGACCACATCCCCCGCTCGCAGCCCGGCGCGGAGCAGTGGCTCGCGCCACTGACACCCGTGTTCGTCACCGGCGGGATTCTCGAGGTCATCTACGCGGCCATCCGCCGCGGCGACATCGCGAAGCTGCCCGAGCTCGAGGACGATCTGACGCGACTGGCGTTCCGCGCCTATCGCGAGGATCGCGACCTTCCACCGCAGTAGGACGCGGTCAAATGCCGCCTGGCTGTCCATATCTCCTGGACAGGCTGTTGAGCGTGCGTACCATAGTCAGTGGTCGCATTCGATCAGGTTCAGTTGAGCGGCATCATGGACGACAAGCTCACCGTCGCGGAGATCGCGCAGCGCGCGGGGATCGCCCCATCCCACGTGCGCTTTTACCAGCGGGCCGGGCTGCTGCCCGAGCCCGCCCGCGTCGGACGCCACGTGCTCTATCCCGCGTCGGTGCTGGAGCGGCTGCAGACCATCGCCTCGGCGCGGGAGGCCGGGCTGTCCTTGGAGGAGGTCGGCGAGCTGTCGCGACTGTGCGCGCTGCTGCACCGGGAGCTAGGGCAGGGGTGCACCGACGAGCGCGGCGACGGCACCGAGGAGACCGGCGGCCAGGAGCGTCGCCACGACGCCGATCCGTCCCGCCAGGAGCGCGAGGGCCGCGGCGCCGAGCAGCACGACCTGCCAGGTCTCCTGCAGCGCGCCGGCCAGCGGGATCGCCGAGCCGAGGATCGCGCCGAGCGCCGTCGGCGCCGCGCCGTCGATGAACGCCCGCGCCCGCGGGTCGGCCAGCAGCGCGTCAAAGCGCGCAGCGCCGCCGATGATGAACAAGAAGGACGGTGAGAACGCGATCAGCGCCGCGAGCAGCCCGCCGCCGACGCCCGCGACCGCGTAGCCGACGGCGGCGACCGTGTGCACGACCGGCCCTGGCGTCACCTGCCCGAGCGCGACCGCGTTGAGGAACTGCGTGTCGGTCATCCAGTGGTGCGTGCCGACCGCGTCGGCCTGCATCAACGGGATGATCACGAAGCCGCCGCCGTAGGAGAGCGCGCCGACCTTCAGCGCGGTCCAGCAGAGCGCGGCGACGCCGCCGGTGGCACCCGCGACCATCGCGACGAGCGCGACCGGTGAGAGTGACGTCAGCGCGTCGCGACCGAGCCGACGCGTGAGCAGCAGCGACAGCAGCCCGCAGGTGAGCAGGACGAGCACGAGCCACGGCCCGAGCGTGGCGGCGGCCGCGGCACCGACCAAGATGTAGGTGATGAGCGGTCCGCGACGCGTGCCCGCGCGCGCCGCCCAGCTCGGGGCGATCAGGTCGAGCCCCGCACGGACCGCGACCGCGGCGACAGCCGCGCCTGCCCCGGCGCCGGCGCCGCGCAGCCAGCGCGGAGGGTCGCCGGCCAGGAACGCCGCGGCCAGCGCGAGGATCGCGACGAGGCCGGGAACGATGAAGCAGACGCCTGCGACCAGCGCGCCCGCACGACCGCGCAGGCGGTGCCCGCACCAGACGGCGAGCTGCGTGGAGGCCGGGCCCGGCAGCAGGTTGACGGCGGCGATCGCGTCCTCGAAGTCGCCGGCGGCGATCCAGCCGCGACGCTCCACGCACAGCTCGCGCAGCAGCGCGATGTGAGCGGGCGGTCCGCCGAATCCGACGCACCCGATCCGCCCCCACTCGCGCGCGATCGTCGTCAGCGGCGGCGACACGCGGCGCATCCTACGACGGACGTGCGTCGCGACTCGTGATCATCTTGAGGTCCCGTTCAGGGAACGCACATCAGGTCTTCAGCGACCCGGCCGATCATCTATGCCATGGACGCAGAGCTGACCCTCGAGCAGGCCCGGGAGATCAACCTCCTGCGCAGGCGCCATCCCGGCGCCGTGCTCCGCGTCCACGAGCGCCCGTGGGGCGTCCTCGTCGAGGTCGTCCGCGGCACGCACACGATCAAGCTCGAGCGCTTCGAGTTCGGCGGGGCGACGGTGCACGACGCGCCGATCCGCCTGGCGGCGTAGGAGCGCTGCCGGGTGGAACACCGACAGTCCCCCTTCATCGCGTTCGCCCTCCGCCACCGCGCTATGCCTCGTCGCTAGGGTCGAGGCTTGAGTAAACGCCAAGACCGACCGATGGGTTCAAGATGCCTTCGCGGACACTCTCCCTGCGCCGTGACGACCGCTGCGCGATCTGCAACGCCGCACTTGCCGTCGGCACCCGCGCGTTCTGGGATACCGACCGTCGCACGGTCACCTGCCTGAGCTGCCTCGCTGCGACGTCCGAGCCCGAAACGCTCGATCGAGGAGAGGCCGGCGCAAGCGCCGCGCGCGAGTACGAGCGCCGCAAGCGCAACCGCGAAAAGCGTGTGCTCGAAAAGCATCCGCACATAGGTCCCGCGGTGCTCAAGTTCCGCACCGCTCCTCAGCATGAGCTGGCGTTCGAGCAAGGACGAGAGGGCGAGGAAGCAGTCGCCAAGACGCTGGAGGCGCGCACGGCCGGCCGGCCCGTCAACTTCTTGTACGACCGCCGCATGCCAGGCGGCCGGGGCAACATCGACATCCTGGCGATCGCTCCCACCGGTGTCTACGTCATCGACGCCAAGCACTGGTCTGGCAAGGTGCGGGTGACCTCGTCATCCTCCGGTGCCCGCAAGTTGATGATCAACCGGCGTAATCAGACCAAGTTGATCGACGGCCTCGACCGCCAGGTCATCGCCGTTCGAGCAGCCATGGCCGAGATCGAACCCGAAATCCCGATCTACGGCGTCCTCTGCTTCACGAAGGCGGGCTTGCCGATGCTCGGCACGCTCTCGCTGCGCTCGCATGCGCTGCTCTATCGCAGGGCCTTGGCCAAGCGGCTCAACGCCGGCGGGCCGAGAAACAGAGATCACATCGACATGGTTGCCCGCGCGCTCGGCATCGCCTTTCCTCGAGCGTAGGTCGGGCCGGACCGATACTGCTGGCCCTCGACGGGCCGATAGGAGGACTTGTTAAGGTGGTTGAATCACCCAACGCTCCTCGCTCAGAGGCTTAGCCGGTCGGCGCCGCGCGCGCTGTGGCCGCAGCGAGCACGTAGTCGCAGATGCGCTCGTTGGCCTGGCGCAGTCGGCGGAAGTAGGTGGCGCGGCTGATGTGCAGTGTGAACGCGACGTCCTCGTGCGTCGTGCCCGGGTTGTTGTAGGCACCGAGTGCGACGTCGCGCAGAAGTGCCTCGTCTCGGCCGGCGCCGAAGGTCTCGGCGATCGCGCCGAGCAGCAGCGCACGGACGGCGGCCGCGGTCGTGGTGTCCGGCGCCGGCGTGGCATCGACCAGCGCGGCGAGCGGGCTCGCCATCAGCGCTGACGGGCGGTCGATGTCGCGGAGCGCCTGACGGATGTCGGCCTCGGTCACCGCGGCTGCGCGGCCGGCGTGTGGCGGCTCATCGACCGCCGGTCGCGGCAGGCCGAGCTCGGCGTAGATCGTCGCGCGCATGCCGCCGAGGACGCCGCCAGGGCCGTGGTCGATGGCGTGGCACTCGTGGACCACGGAGCCCACGAGCACGTCGAGCCCTTCGATCTTGCGCGCACCCGCCTGTCGCGCGAAGGCGACCGACGCCGTGTTGACCGGGCTGATGGGGATGTAGAAGCAACGCGGGTTCGGCAGGCCCGAGCGCAGGATCGTCGCCGTGTTGATGACGGCCAGGACGCGGGAGGCGAGGTCGCCCTCCTCGTCGGCCGTCAGGTCCATGGCGTCGCGCCAGACCAGCGCGTTGCCGTCGGGCACGTGGTCACGCGCATGCGCGATCCAGCGGCCGAGGAACGGATCGGCCAGTGCCGCGGGTGACGCGCCGCGTGGCGTCGCGGCGATCGCCAGTCCTTGAAGCTGATCATGGTGGTCGCGGGCGACCACGAAGTGCTCGGGCGCCGCGTCGGACAGGGCGCGCGTCGCCGCCCACCACGTCGCCCCCGCACGATCGCGGACGCGCGCCGGAGGATCGTCGAGCTCGCCGGGGCGCAGGCCGTCCGGGCGCAACAGGCGCGCCGCGTCGGCGCCGAAGCCCCAGCGCAGCGCGGGGTCCTCGATCAGCTCGGCGAGGTCGATGACCAGGCGCGCCTCACCGGCGATGGCATGGTGATGGAGATGGTCGGCGATGCGACGGCGCAGCTCGCGCTCGCGGTCGGGCCGCTGTGCGCGCAGCTGGGCACGCAGGGCGCGGCGCACCAGCTCGTGCATGGCGATGCCGTCGCCGACCGGCTCGGCGATCGCCTGCGCGCGCAGCCACGCCTGGGCGTCGTTGGGCGCGATCCCCGGCAGGACGTCGGCGAGCATCGATGCCGTCGTGACCCGCGCGATCGCGGCGACCGCCGTGACGTCGTCGTGGTGCAACGCCGGTGCGTCGGCGCCGCGGTCCGGAGCGAGGACAAGCCGTCCGACGAGCGCCTCGACCAACTCGGGGTTGGCGTCGAGTAGCCCCGCGTCCCAGTGGCCCTCGCGTTGCGCGATCGCCGAGGCGAGGCCGAGCGCCAGCGGCGAGCCGTCCGACCAGCGGACGAGCGCGGCGGCCGTCGTCTCGTCGACCCGCGCGTGGGCATCGACGAACGCACGCCCCTCCACCGCGCTGAACGGGGCGAGCGGCAGCGCCCGCGTGACGTGCTCCCAGCCGTCCTGAAACCACTCGGGCGCGGGGCGCTCGCGTCCGGCGACGACGACGATCGCGCGCGCCGGCAGCGCGGGCAGCAGCCGCGTGCGCAGCGCGCCGTCGAGGCCGGAGATCCGCTCGTAGGTGTCGAGCAGGAGCAACGGGCGCTCCTCGTCCTGCGCCGCCGCGACGATCTCCTCCAGCGCGCCAGGGATCGGCGGCAGCTCGCGGCCGTCGATCCGCCAGGGCGACCAGCCGCGCTCGGCGCCGAGGCGCTCGACCTGTCGCAGCAGCGCGCTCTTGCCGATCCCGCCGGGGCCGTGGACGTGCACGACGCTGGCGGGCGGGTCCTCGACGAAGAGCGTGTCGAACACGGCCAGCTCGGCCGTCCGGCCGACGAACCGCTCCGCGTCGCGTGCGCGGAGCCGGTCCGCCATGGTCTCCGCCATCTGGCCGCAGGGTAGCCCCCGGGAGGCCCGGCGGTCGCTGCGGTGGTCCGGCGCTCAACGGCGGTGGGCGACCTTCTTGGTGGTCTTGGCCTTCGGGAGCTTGCGCGTGAAGCGCGCCGGCTTGCCCAAGGCGCCGGTGCGCGAGGTGCCGGTGATCGTGATCTTCAGCGTCGTCCCGGCCGGGGGCGCCTTCAGGCGCACGGTCGGCCGCTTGACGATCTTCGACAGGTTGAGCCCGTTGGACGACGTGATGTCCACTTGCGTCGTCTTGGCCAAGGCGCTGCGCGGCCAGCTCAGGACGATCGACGTCCCCTGGTGCTTGAGCGTCAGCTTGCGTGCCGCCGCCGGCCGCGGCGCGTTGGGCGCCGTGTAGGTGCCGAGCTTGCGGCGATCGGCGACGTAGCCGTCGATGTTGGTGACGATCGCCTGAACGTCGCGCCGGCCCGCCTTGCCCTCGCCCGGGTGGAAGGCCAGCACGCCCTTGCCGTCCTTGGTGACGCGACCGATGATGCTGCCCGCCGCCGTCCCGATCTCGGCGAAGTCGACGTGCTGCCCCTTGGCCATGCCCTTGACCGCGTACTGCAGCCGGCGATCCTGGCCGCTGCCGAGCACCTTGCCAGTGATCGTCGCCGGGCGCGTCCCGTTGGCCTGCAGCGCCTCGACGAGGCGGGCGGAGTCCGCGGCCACCTCGACGGTCCAGCGCCCGGCCGACGGCTTGGCGATGACGACCTCGGTGATGGACGTGGTCGGGTTCTTCAGCGCGGCGACGCCGGGCGTCTGGACCGGCGCGTTGCCGATGCCGGTGTCGATCGTCTCGCCCTTGGGCCCGTGGAGGAGGACGTGCGGCGGCGCGCCGTCGCCCTTGAAGCCCATGACGGTGCCGGGCAGGCCGGCCGGGATGTCGATGGCGTCGGGCGTGGCCTGGGCCACGCGGGCTCGCGGCGCGCTCTTGCCGGTGTAGCGGACCAGCGTGGCGTCGTTGCCGCGGCCCGTGGTCGGGAGCTCACGGACCGATGCCGTGTGCGCGGTCATGCCGTGGACGGGCGGCCCGATGACGATGTCACCCGACAGCGCGTGCTGGATGACCACCTTGTAGTCGTTGACGTCACAGCCGAAGAGGTACAGCTTGGGTCCGTGGCCCCACTTGGCGCCGCCGCCCGGGTGCCAGTCGCCGAAGACCGTGTCGAACGTCAGGCAGCCGACGATGCCCTTGTTGGAGGCCAACAGCTCCGCACCGGCGGTGAAGTCCAGCGGGACGATCGTGATCCGCGCCCACGCCTGGGCGTTGAACTGCTGCTTGAAGTACTCGAAGTCGAGGCCGAGGTCCCAACCGATCCAGGGGTCGTTGGTCGGGTAGCCGCCCTTGACCGCGGCGTTGACGTGGACGTAGCCCTCGGTCGTGATCTCCGCGTCGATCGTCGCCTTGATGATCTCGATCAGCGTGCCCTCGCCGTGGAAGAACAGGACGTTCGGGAGCGGGTTCGGGTAGCGGGCGAAGCCGAAGCCGAAGCGCGCCTCGACGAGCTTGGCGACGCTGAGGCCGATCGAGCCGCAGAGCGCGAACGTCGGCGTCTTGTAGTCCTTGAAGATCTGATGGAAGAGGACCTGGTTCGGGCCGTCGTGGGCCAGGATGTAGTCCTTGTAGCCCGGGATGAGCTTGTCGAGCAGATCCCAGCCGGCATACGGCGTGACATCCTCGAGGCCGACGTGCTTGACGCAGTTCTCGTTGGCGGTGACCTTGGGGCCGAAGTCGATCGTCAGGCCGACGTGGGTGATGAGCAGTGGGCCGACCGTGATCGCGCCCTCGAACTGCAGGTCCACCATCTTGACCTTGCCCTTGGCCAGCTCGAGCTTGCCGGAGAGCGTGGTCGGCACCGGGACGGCCATGCTCGCCTTCGCCGAGATCGCCCAGTTGCCGTCGCCCTTGTAGGTGATGACGACCGGGCCGAGCGTGATGACGCCGAGCGGGATCTCGTCGACGGTGTAGGAGAACGGAGCGAGGTCGGAGGAGGTGGCCGATGGCCCGAACGTGGCGTGCATCGGCGTGCTCGGCGTCTTGCCCAGCAGCTCGGGCGGCGTGCCGGGAAGGATGTCGAGCGTCGAGGTGCCGTTGACGAAGAGCTTGGGCTCGCCGGAGGTCTTGAGCGGCAGGCCGCCGATGCCGGCGTTGGCGTCGACCTTGAAGCCGCCGATCGTGTCGCCCTTGAGGTCCCATGCGATCTTGCCGTCGATGAAGGCGAAGTCGGTGTTCTTGTAGGTGCCGGTGACCTTGACGTTGGCGGCGGTCAGCGTCGCCTGCGTCGTCGCGCCCGGCGTGAACGTGTTCTTGTTCGGGACGGCGACGAGCTTGCGCTTCCAGATCAGGACCGCCTTGGAGGTCAGAAGCGTGTCGACCTCCAGGCCGTTGAGCCGGAAGTGGCCGTCGGTGGTGTAGGTGACGGTGCGAATGCCGTCCTTGTCGACCGTCACGGCGTGGAAGCAACCGGCGCCTGCCTGCGCGGTGCCCTGCGTGACGAAGACGGCCTTCTCGATCTTGATCGTCGGGTTCTCGACGCAGGGACCCTCGCCGACCTTGAGGTTGTCCGCGTTGGTCGCGGTGAGGCCCTCGTCGTCGGTGACGCGAACGCCGATCAGGTGCTGACCGGCGGTGTCGTACTTGGTGGTGACGTGCGGGTCGGCGCCGGTGCTGGTCTCATAGCTGCCGTTGCCGTCGAGGTCCCAGGCGTAGGAGACGACGGAGCCGTCGGAGTCCCCGGCGAACGCATTCAAGGTGAAGGACTTGCCCGCCTGCGGCTGGGCCGGCGGCTCGATGATGGCAACGCCGGGCGCGTGGTTGGCGGCAACGGTGAGCGCAGCGCCGGTCGTCGCGGTCAGGTTGTCGTCGTCGGTGACCTTGAGCAGGACGGTCTGCGTTCCGGGGTTGTTGTAGGTGGTGGTGACCTTCGGACCCGTGTGGTCGGTCTGACCGTCGCCGTCGAGGTCCCAGGCGTAGGCGATGATGGCGCCGTCGGCGTCGGAGGAGCTACCGGCGTCGAAGGTGACCTGCTGGCCGGGGCGGATCGGGCGATCCGGGCGCGTGTGGTCGTAGGCGGTGGTGAACGCAGGGCTCGGCGGCGTGGAGGTGCCGCCGATGCGAGCGAGGAAGCCGGTGTCGCGCGGGGTGTTGGTCACACGACCGGCGATCAGCGCGGTGGTGCCCGGCGTCAGCGCGACCGCGTATGCCTCGTCGTCACCGTCGTCGCCGATCGTGATGTTGGTGGCGTTGGTGGTCGGCGTGTGGCCGGGCCTCAGCGTGGTGTCGGGCGTGCCGTTGGCGTGGAAGCCGGCGACGGCGACCTGCTGGGTCGAGCCGACGGTCATCCGGCCGGCGAGGGTGAGCGCCCCGTCGCTGGGTGAGACCGCGAAATCCGCGACGTCGGTGATGTGCGACGGGCTGGTGTCCTGGGTGGTCGTGCCCGACCCGTTGGCCCCGAAGCTCGGGTCCGGCGCCCCGTTGGGCGTGAAGCGCGCGAGGCCGAGGAGGTGGTTGGCTCCGGCGCCGGTGACCGTGGCGGCGACCGTCGCGCGGCCGTCGGTCGCGAGACGGATCCGCCGCCCCTCCACGTCGTAGGTCGCCGGCGACGCGCCGTCCAGATCGGCCGTGACGTAGCCGGAGGTGCCGCCGGTGCCGTAGGTCGAGTCCAACACCCCGGCAGCGCTGTAGCGGGTGAGGCCGAGTTGGCCCTTGTTGGAGGCGCCGGTCGTGCGCCAGCCGGTGAGGACGAGACGGTTGGACCCATCGACGGCGACGTCGTCCAACCGCGTCGCGGCGCCACCGATGATGACGCGGATCTGCCCGCTGCCGGCAAACGTGCCGTCGACCGCGCCGTTGGCGGTGAGGCGAGCGACCACGCCGGCGCTGCTGGTGATCGGATGGGTGCCGACGAGGATGATCGCCCCGGTCGACTGCAGCGCCATGTGCCCGAGGCGCACGCCGCCGGCGGCCGTCGTGACCGTCGCGATGCCGTTGGTGCCGAAGCCGGCGTCGAGGTGGCCGTCGGCCGTCAGCCGGGCGACGACGATGCCGGGCGAGGTGCCGGCGGTGGCCGTCAGCGCGGTGGCGGCGACGAGGATCCGGCCATCGCTCAGCACCAGGACGTCGGTCGGGATGACCGCACCTTGGCCACCGCCGAAGGCGATGGTGCCGGCGACCGGCTGGTCGGCGGCGAAGCTCGCGTCGGGGGCGCCGTCGGCGGTGCGCTTGGTCACGGCCACCTTGTCGTTGCCGACCTCTCCCGCGGCGAGGAACGATCCATCGGGGTAGACGTGGAGCGCGGCCCACCGTCCCCCGGCCGTGCCGCCGGTCGTGATGACCCCGCCACTGCCCACGGGGCCGAAGCTCGGATCGAGGTCGAGCGGCCCGGCAAGCGCCGTCGCGCTGGTGGCGATCAGCGCAGCGAGGACGAGGACAACGGCAAAGACGGCACGGCGGGGAGAGGGCATCCTCCCCACCATCGACGCGCGAGCGCGCGGAGACCGTCTCGGATCTGTCTCAGGCTGCATGCCGGGTCATCCCGCCAGCGCCTTGCGGTATGCCTGGCGCAGCGCTACTCGCAGGGCTGGGACGTCGGCTTGCTCATCGGCAAACCGCTCCCAGTCCTCGAACACGACCAAGAGCACGTCGAAGGGGTCGACCATCCGGTACCGCCCGCAGTGCGTGAAGGCGAAGGTCCGCCCGTCCTCGGCGAGATGCAGGTAGCGGCGCGTGCAGATGTGCTTGTAGGCGTGGACCGCCGTGCCGTCGGCGAGGTCGACCTGGAACATCCACATGAACTCGCCGGCCAGCTCGTCGCCGACCATCGCCTCCAGCGGTTGCCAGTTCGGTCGTTCGCCCTGGCCCATCTCACCCGCAATGGTCTGGTCGTCATCGCTCATGTCCGGGAGCCTGCGCCGGGCCGCCACACCGAACAAGACCGGTCGGTGACGAGACAGCGACGACATCCCCACGAGGACCTATCGTCCGGCGAGCCAGGTTCCGTGTCCACGCACCGTCCCGCCCCAGCCAACGAAGCGGTCCGGCGGCGGATGTCTCGCCAAGCCCGTCGAGACACCGCGCCCGAGGTCGCCCTGCGCCGCGCGCTGCATCGCCGCGGCCTCCGCTACCGCGTCGGTATCCGCCCTGTTCCCGAGCTCCGCGGCGCCGCCGACATCGTGTTCACCGCCGCGCGCGTGGCGGTCTATGTCGACGGGTGCTTCTGGCACATGTGTCCCGAGCACTCGACGATGCCGGCCAACAACGCGGCCTGGTGGAGGGCCAAGCTCGAGAGCAACCGGACGCGCGATCGCCGCACCGACGAGGTGCTCGCGCGACACGGTTGGGAGGTCGTGCGCGTCTGGGAGCACGAAGAGCCCGAGGAAGCCGCCGAGCGCGTCGCCGAGCTGCTCCGCCTCGTCCGGACCCGCTCCTAACATCCGCGCGCACATGGCGCGCTTTTCCAAGTCCAAGTTCACCGTGGTGGACCTCTTCGCCGGCTGCGGGGGCATGACCCGCGGGTTCGAGGACACCGGTCGCTTCACGTCGATCTTCGCCGTCGAGTGGGACAAGGCCGCCGCCGAGACCTACCGCCGCAACTTCGGCGATCACGTGGTTGACGGAGACATCAAGGACGTCGAGGAGTTCCCGCAAGCCGACGTCGTGATCGGCGGCCCGCCCTGCCAGGGCTTCTCTCCGCTGAACATGGCCGGGGTCGGGCTGGAGCGGCGGGAGCTGTGGCGCGAGTACCTCCGCGCCCTGGACGACGCGCAGCCCAAGGTCTTCGTCATGGAGAACGTCCCCGAGCTCCTGCGCTCGCCCGAGTACCAGGAGTTCGCCGACGCGGCCCGTGAGCGCGGCTACGAGGTCGACGCCGACATCCTCAACGCCGCCGACTACGGCGTGCCACAGCGGCGCCGACGCGCCATCGCCATCGGCAGCCGGATCGGCGTCCCCGTGTTCCCCCAGCAGACGCACTTCGCACCCGACACCGGCGACGGCCCGGCCTGGCGGACCTTCCGCGAAGCCGTCGCCGGGCTCCCGAAGGTCCCGGACGAGCGCAACTGGCACACCTCCAGGAACCCACGGCCGGTCAGCGTCGAGCGCTACAAGACCATTCCCGGCGAAGGCGAGGGCCGCTTCGATCTCGCCGAGCGACGGCCCGACATCACGCCGGCGTGCTGGCTGCGCAAGAAGACCGGATCCACCGACGTCTTCGGCCGCCTGTGGTGGGAGCGCCCCGCGTTCACGATCCGCACGGAGTTCTTCAAGCCCGAGAAGGGCCGCTACCTCCACCCGTCCGAGCATCGCCCGATCACCGTGCGCGAGGCCGCGCGCTGCATGACCTTCGAGGACGACTTCGAGTTCCCCGCCGAGCAGCCGATGACGACCGTGGCCAAGCAGATCGGCAACGCCGTCCCGCCCATGCTCGCTGCAGCGATCGCCGAGGCGCTGGTGGAGCAGCTCGAGGTCGAGCGCGCGCGAGAGTCTGGATCGCCCGAGTTGGCTGCCGCGTAGCGCGGCGGGAGGTCTCTGGCGCTAGATCGCCGGGAACTCACTCCGTCTTTTGTAAAACCTGACTTGTGAATCTGTCCTTGGTTTCGCTACCGTGCTTGCATCATGGAACCAGGAGACAGGGGAATGTCGCTCTTCCCCACCACGGATCTCGATCCCGCCACAGAGCGCGTCCTCGCGGCGGTAAAGCTGAAGGCGCACCTCGCGCCCAACGCCATCCACGAGGCGAAGATCCTCGTCCTCGCCCCGGAGCAGACCGGCCGGCTCGACATCACGGCCGAGAACGTCGACCCCGAGGAGAAGTCCTACGTCGGCAAGCGGACGGAGATCAACTTCCTCTCCAAGGCCGACTTCCCCCGCGGCAAGGACGAGGGCCGGCCGCTGGACACCATCATCGCCGGCGAGGACGTCGACGTGAAGACCAGCCTCACCGGGACGGTGATGATCGCGCCCAAGAACATCGGCGAGATCATCCTGATCATCCTGCACAACCCGAAGAAGGACACGTGGTCGATCGGAGTCGTGCGGGTCACCGAGGAGCTGCTGAACCCCAGTCGCTCACGCGACGCCAAGGGAACCCTCAGCAAGGCGGGCCGTGCTGCCATCCAGTGGATCGAGCACGAGCGGCCGATGCCAGACGAGCTGCGCAACCCGCTGACCGCGCTTCCCGCCGCCACCGTGCACGGGATCCTCGGCGAGCGCTCCGGCCAGGCCAAGCTCAACGCGCTCTTCTCGGTCTGCCTCGACACGCCGATCCCCCGCTGGCTCGTCGTCGCGCTCGGTCAGCAGCTGGATCCGGCCAAGCGCGTCCGTGACGCCCGGCTGCGGCTCGAGCCCCAGGGCATCCGCATCCTCTCCACCCGCTACGACCGCGAGGAACTCGAGCGCGTGGGCCTGCGCCCGCCGGCCAGCGCGGCGTTCTTCTTCAGCACGCGGCGATAAGGCGGATCCCATGCCATTGGTCTTCTCCATGCACGAGGCGACGGTCTCGGGTGTCGTCTACGACGACGTCCCCTTCACGTCCTATGAGTATCCGCCGACCTATCGCGCGCTCATCACGCCGGGCGAGCGGTTCGTCTACTACCGCGGCCGCCGACAGGCAGATGGTGGCCGCCAGAAGCAGGTCTACCTCGGGACCGGGATCGTCGGCGGCAGCCGTCCGAGCCGCAACGGCGACCGTCTTGTCTGTGTGGTCCTCGACGGGCACGAGTTCGAAGAGCCGGTGTTCTTTCGCGACACGAGCAACAACCACTTCGAGCCCGGCGGCGTACGCCGCGGGTACTTCCAACCGGGCGTGCGCAGGATCGATGACGCCACGTTCGCTCGGATCCTGGATGCGGCGGGAGCCGCTCCCATGCCCCCGCCGACGCGACTCCCCGCAGCATTGGGGATCGGTCGTGGGATGTATGCCACCCCTCAGGTCGCCCGTGAGGTCGAGCTGTACTCACGCCGAGTAGCCGCCGCCATGCTGGCCGACGCCTACGGCTACACCGTGACCGACATGCCGCTCAACAACCCGGGCTTCGACCTGCAGTTGGAAGGTGGCCCGCTGCGCTACATCGAGGTCAAGGGCACGCAGGCTCCGGAACCTCGATTCCTGCTCTCCGAGGGGGAGCGGATGTTCGCGCGCGAGCATGCCGCGGAATATGGCTTCGTCGTCGTCTATGGCATCAACCTGCAGCGAGGCACGCATCGCAAGCCCGTGCTGCAGACCGGCGCGATCGAGCACTACGCAACGCTGGCTCCGACCCAATGGTCGGGAGTGGCGTCGCGCAGCAGGGCCGTTCGGCGTCAGTCATCGCCGTAGCCTTCCTCGGCGCGCTTCTTGCGCGCGGCGCGCTCACGCGCCTCGATGCCGTCGATGCGTCGCAGCACGTTGCGCATCTGGCTCTCACCGGGAGCGCCGGACCGCCAGGTTCGGTGGTCGAGCCCGAATCGGGACAGCAGCACCGAGGCGTCCATGGTGAGGGCCAGGCGGCCGTCCCGCTCATCGGTCCGCGACAGCGCGCTGAGGTTCAACTCCGGGTCGTCATCGCGCAGACCGGCGACGAACTTCGCCAGCGCGCGGAGCGCCAGCTCCGCCCGCGCGTTCTCCCGACGGGCGTCTTCGTCGTCGCGAAACTCCTCCGCCTTGCCTTGACGCCATCGCGCCGACGCGCGGATCGTCTCGACCAGCAGATGACGTTGAACAGATGCACGACGCTTCTCCTGCACGACCGAGCAGTCTTGCATTTTACCTACGTCACGTGGCCCCCGGACCCGGGCACAACGGCCGGGCCTCAGCGTTCCGCCGCCCGCTCCGCTAAACTCCCGCAGCGACATAATCAACTAGTTCGCCCCCGCGACCGCTAACGACGGCCCGGGGGCATGACCCAAGGAGACAGAACCTCCATGAGTGCCCCGCAGGGTAGCTCCGCCTGCCCGATCACCGTCGACCGGCCAACGGCCGACGCGTGGCGCATCGAGGCCAAGAAGGTCTTGATGTTCAACCACGAGCCCTTCGAGGACTACCTCGACCACCTGCCCTCCAGGCAGCTCGCGCTTGCCGACATCTTCCGCGACGCGACCGCCGTCATCGACGCCGTCGGCTGGGACCCCGACACCACCGAACCGACCGAGAGCGTCGAGGTCCCGATCACCCGCGGCCACGTCCACCAACTGCACGCGCGCCGCACCGACCTGCTGGACACCAACCTCGACCTCCTGAGCGACATCGGCGCCGACAACGACGCCAACGCCTTCACCATGGCCGCCATCCACGCCAACCGCCGCGCCGTCGAGACCATCAACCACATCCTCAACACCTACACCAACACCAACACCACATAGCCCGGCGCACTTCTGTGGCGGGGCCAGACCCCGCGACAGAAGCACAGTCCCGCCGCACGTGTCGCAGGACGTCACGAATACGACCGTTGTTCCATCGATGAACCGGCTCTCGCCGTGTAGTAAGAATTCAGACCATGCGGAGCATCCTTCTCGCGATCGCCTTGGCGGTGACGGCCTCGTCGACGTTCACGCCGGCCGCCGGGGCGGCCGGCAAGCGCGGCACGTTCTCCGGCACGCTCGGCGTCAAGGTCGGGAAGGGGTCGAGCGGCGCGGTGCGCGCGGTCAGCCTTGCCGACCTGACGGTGGTCGCGGGCAAGGACGTCTCGCGGAGCGGAGCATTCAGCCTGTCCTTGCCCGCCGGCTCCTACCTGATCGTCGGCACCGTCGCGGGCACACGCGTGAAGCCGGTGCGCAAGCAGCTCGGCGTGAGCCTGAAGGCCGGCCAGAAGCGCACGAAGGCGAAGCTCACCGCCAAGCCGAAGTCGAAGTCCAAGTCCAAGTCCAAGAAGGGCAAGGCATCGTTCTTGACTCAGGGCGGCGGCTCCGCTCCGGGCAGGACGGCGGTCGGGGTCAACACGTTCCAGGGCCCGGGGTCGGGTGACCTGCAGTACCTCGCCCGCGGCGCCGCCGACCTGGTGATCGTCGACCTCGTCAACGGCCTGCCGAAGGCCTGCGCGGGCTCGGGCGGCGACGTCGTCGTGCGCGAGGTCGACCCCGAGCGCGTCAAGGCCCTGGAGGCAGAGCAGGAGCTCGGCCGCTCGCCGTACGCCGACAAGTCCACGTTCCCGACGCCCAACGCGACCATCCCCGACGTGCTGGTCAACGGCACCGTGGGCAGCGACGGCAACGTCACGGTGACGATCAACGACGCGCGGACCGGCGAGACCATCGACCAGCTCACCCAGGACCTCGGCAGCGACGCCCTCGGTGGGCTCGAGCAGCTTGCCGGCAAGATCGCCACCAAGCTCTGCACGCTGACCGACGCCTACGAGCTGCGGCTGGACGTCAACGGAAGCGGCAACTTCGGGACGCACTCGGCGACCGGCAAGCTGTTGACGACGCTGACCGCCCGCGGCGCGAACGGTCACTGGGAGGGCGCAGCGCCGATGCAGTGGACCAACATCGCGTTCATGTCGAAGGTGCAGTGCCCACTCCTCGATCCCGTGTCGATCGCCACGGACTGGAAGGCGACGATCACGCAGAGCGCCAAGGACCAGATCACCGTGACGTGGTCGTTCGTCGGGTCCGACATCGCGACCGGCACGATCGACTGCCCCCCAGATGACAACAAGTACGACCCGCCGCCGATCCCCGGCATGCCGGCCTTGTCGCTGATGACCGCCGGGCCGGGCAGCTTCACGCTGCCGCTGAGCGGCGGCGCTCAGACGGTCAGCGGCGGCGTCATGGGCGGCGCGGATGGCTTCTGGAACAGCGGCACCATCGTCGTCCGCCCGACGACGACCAAGCGCTGACCACGCGTGGCGCACGGGCTGTTACGCAGCCGCTGACTGAACCTCCGGCGGGGCTCCAAACAGGCTGTGGGCCGCGCGCCCGACGGTTCGCAGCATCGCGGCGTCAACTGAGCCGCCGACGACGCCGCCCAGAACCGGGATTCCACGAGAGAGATTGAGCACCCCCGTCGTGCCGCTCTTCGTGAGGAGTCGAAAGCCCACCCGCTTGTTGATCTCGATGAGGACCTGGCCCGGGACCTTCTGCAGAGCTGCCTTTCCGGTTCGCTGGGACAGATCGATCCCAGCGCGCTTGACGATCTCCTTGCCGGCGTCTCCAGCCATGGAGAGCAACGCGAGCGTCCTGACGCGATCTTCATCGACGTCGTGTCCACCCAGGGCTGCAATGGCCCCCACCATGCGGGCCTGAATCAGCCAGGAAGAGCCAAGCCCCGCCGGCAAGGTCGCCGGAAGCGTGATGAGGCTACCGAGGCCCGTCACGAACCCTGTCGTGAAGTTCTTCGACGTTTCCCAATTGATCAGCGTCCGCACACGTGCGTCATACGAATCGAGCTTCTTGTCAGCCCGATATTCCGACGCAAGATCGACCGAGCTCTTCAGCGGACCGGGCCCACTGAAGCCCACATCAATCACGCGCTGGACGATCGCCAGGGCCCGATCTTCCGATGCCTCTCCCACACCAACTCCTTTTCGCCTCCACGAGTTGGCGCAACTTTGCCGCTTTTCGGTCCGTTGTGCAACCTCAGGGAATCGGGCTGCAGGAGCGAGAGCGGTTCGTCGGCAACGGGCGGACGCCGCATTGCCGCGACGCCCAGCGGAACGCATTTCGACCAACGAGTTCCACTGAACGCTGGCGGCCAGAAACGAAAGGCCCCTTGGCGAGAGGGTCGTCGTAGTAGCCGCGGGCAGGACTCGAACCTGCGACCTTCGGGCTATGGGCGAGCTGTTATAGACCTTGATCGGTCTGTGGCCCGTTCTGGCGCGGCGGGTGTGGTCTCACGACAGAGGAGACTCATCCGCGAGCTGGTGATGTTGATCGAGCACCTGGCGGCGATGGGCGACAGATAGCCCAGCCACCGCTCCCACCGACAGCGTTCCCCCGGCAACCAAGTCCCAACAAGAACACGCCCGGCCGCCGCCAGCGGTCTCCTTAAGCACGAAAACCCCCTGGCGAGAGGGGGTCTTCGTAGTAGCGGGGGCAGGATTCGAACCTGCGACCTTCGGGTTATGAGCCCGACGAGCTACCAGACTGCTCCACCCCGCGGCGGACGTAGAAGTGTAGCGGATTGGTCGTCTCCGAACGATGTCGGCGGGCTTACGCGCGGTCGCGCCCGCGACGCAAACAGGTGACTGCAAGCCAGCGGCCCGGGGTGCCCGTCGGGGCGAGCGGGAAGGCGAGATCTCCAGACAGCGCCCACAACGCGGCGGGTCGATCGGAGACCGCCCAACCCGGTGGCCAGCGGGTGATGTCGGCGTCCTCCAACGTCCCCAACAACGCGCTCACCACCTCCTCCAGCCCCGGCACGCGAATCGGCATCCGCTCCCGGTAGCGCGCCACGCAATGGTCGCTCGGCACGATCTCGGGCGCCTCAGCGTCCCCGGTGCGTGCCGTGCCCACGAACATGGCCCCCAGCCTGGCAGGATCCGTCTCCCGATGGCCAACGTCTTCGTCTCCCGCGCCCTGCCCGGCGACGCGCTCGACCGCCTCACCGACGCCGGCCACGACGTCGATCTCTGGCCCGGCAACCTCCCGCCCCACCCCACCGAGCTCCGCGACCGTCTCGCCAACGCCGACGGCCTGCTCGCGATGCTGACCGAGCGCATCGACGCCACCGTCCTCGACTCAGCGCCCCAACTCAAAGTCATTGCCAACTACGCCGTCGGCTTCGACAACATCGACATCGAGGCCACCAACAAGCGCTCCATCCCCGTCGGCGTCACGCCCGACGTCCTCACCGACGCCACCGCCGACCTCACCTTCGCGCTCCTGCTCGCCGCCGCGCGGCGCCTCTCACCAGCTCGAGGCCGCCGTGCGCGACGGTCGCTGGCGGACCTTCGAGCCCCAGGGCTGGCTCGGTGCCGACGTCTACGGCGCAACACTCGTGATCGTCGGCGGCAACGGGCGGATCGGACAGGCCGTGGCCAGACGCGCGAGCGGCTTCGACATGTCCATCATCTCGACCGGCCGCGACGACGATCTCCACCGAGCCCTACAACAAGCCGACTTCGTCTCCCTCCACGCCCCGCTCACGCCACAGACCCACCACCTGATCGACGACGCCGCCCTGCACGCGATCAAGCCCGGGGCGATCCTCGTCAACACCGGCCGCGGCGGCCTGGTCAACCAGCAAGCGCTCGCCGACGCGCTGCGCGACGGGCGGCTCGCCGCCGCCGCGCTCGACGTCACCGACCCCGAGCCGCTGCCGACCGACGACCCGCTGCTCACCGCCCCCAACCTGCTCGTCGTCCCGCACATCGGCTCGGCCACCCACACCGCACGCACGCGCATGGCGCACATGGCCGTCGACAACCTGCTCGCGGGCCTCGTGGGCGAGCCACTCCCGCACCCGGCGCCCGTCCCGCCCCCAGCTCCGGCGCCGCCGAAGTAGCCTCGCCCCATGCGCGTCGCCGTCGTCGACATCGGGACCAACTCGACCCGCCTGCTCATCGCTGACGTCACCGGCAAGCGCGTCACCGAGATCGAGCGCCGCACGACCGTCACCCGCCTCGGCCAGGGCGTCGACCACAGCGGCGAGCTGCACCCCGACGCCATCGCACGTGTCTACGCCGCGCTCGACACCTACAAGAAGCTCATCGACGACAACAACGTCGACACGACGACCGGCGTCCTGACCTCCGCCGTTCGCGACGCGCGCAACGGCGCGGCCTTCACCGCCACCGTCAACGAGCGCTACGCCATCAACGCCAAGACGATCACCGGCGACGAGGAAGCCCGCCTCACCTACCTCGGCGCGACCAGCGACCGCACCGACGCCAACGACAACACCGCCCGCGTCGTCATCGACGTCGGCGGCGGCTCGACCGAGCTCGTCGTCGGCCACGGCGCCACCGTCGACTTCCACGTCTCCACCCAGGCCGGCGTCGTCCGCCAGACCGAGCGCTTCCTGCGCTCCGACCCGCCACGGCCCGAAGAGCTCCAGCTGCTCCAGGCCGAGGCGGCAGAGATCTTCGACCAAGCGGTCCCCGAAGCCATCCGCGCGCGCGTCAGCCACGGCATCGCCGTGGCAGGCACCGCCACCTCCTGCGCTGCGATCCTCCAAGAGCTCGACCCCTACGACCCCGCCCGCGTCCACGGCTTCCGGCTCCTGCGCGCGCAGACGGAGATGCTGCTCGCACGCCTGGCCGCCATGACGCTCGCCCAGCGCCGCCGCGTCACCGGCCTGCACCCCGATCGCGCGCCGGCGATCGTCGCCGGGGTGATCCTGCTGCTGGAGGCGATGCGGACCTTCGACCTCACCGAGGTCGAGGTCTCTGAGCACGACATCCTGCGGGGTGCGGCGCTGTGGCGCGGCGGGACGGGCGAGGGCTGAGGAACACGCCCGCCCCGCTCGCTACAGCGACGGGGTCAAGCAGGGCATGACTGCCCCACCTCCCGATTTCGCCGCAAAGCGGTTGTACCTCGCATCCCCACTTCTCGGAACACCCCTGGACGGGTGTCTGATTGTGACCCTCTGAGCCCCGTCGGATACTGCGAGTGGTCGGGTCTCGGGTGTATGTGCCGAAAGGCTCGTTTGCCCGCCGCCCCGACACATGGGTCCGAGCGAAGCCGCATCGAATCGGCGCCTCCCGCCGCTCGGGCCTGACAATCAGGCCCCCGCATGGCACGTACCCCTGCCCGTCCTGTCGGGGCCGAATTTGGAAGCCGCCCCTCGGGGCGGCTTCCAACTATTCTCTGTCCAATACACCGGAAAGCACGGCTCTTCTTCTGGCAGAAGACCGGTGCATTGCGAGAGCGGCCTCGATCAGGCCAGATTCGACTTGCGCGGATACACCACATCGGGGTCCGTGAGCACGTTGACGAGCGCCGGCGCACCCGCCTCGAACGCCCGCGCCAGCGCCGGCTTGAGGTCCTCCGGCGTCCGGACGAGCTCCCCGCGGCACCCCAGCGCCTCGACCATCTGGTCATAGCGCGTCTCAGGTCGCAGCTCCGCCGCCACCGAATACCCGTACAAGAACTCCATCGGGTGCTTCTCGAGCGCCCAGATCCCGTTGTTGCCCATCACGGCGACCACGTTCACGCCGTGGCGGGCGAGCGTGTCGAACTCCATCCCGCTGAAGCCGAACGCACCATCGCCGACGAGCAGCACGACCTGCCGGTCAGGATGCGCGAGCTTGGCCGCCAGCGCGTAGCCCGGCCCGGTGCCCAGACAGCCGAACGGCCCGGGATCCAGCCAGCAGCCCGGCTCGTAGGTGTCGATCACGCGGCCGGCGTAGGAGACGAAGTCGCCGCCGTCACCGATGACGATCGCGTTGCGATCCAGCATCTCGCCCAGCTCGCGGTAGAGCCGCATCGGATGCAGCGGCGCGCGGCCGTCGTCGAGCTCGACCCGCTCGGCCTCGCGCTTCTCGGTCTCCTTGCCGCGCAGATGCGCGACCCAGTCGCGCGTCCGGTCCGGGGTGCCGTCGCCGACCAACGCGCGCAGCGTCGCGTCGATGCCGCCGTAGAGCGACGCCTCGACCGCCCGCGGATGTGCCCGCGCCGGCTCGGCCCGGTCGATGACCACCAACTTGGTCTCCTCGCCGAACGACGCCCCGAACGCGAGGCGGAAGTCCATCGGCACGCCGATGACCAGCGCCACGTCAGCGCCCTTCAAACCGTCTCCACGCGCGCGGGAAAAGAACAGCTCGTGGTCGGCCGGGAGGCATCCGCGCGCCTGGCCGTTCAGGTACACCGGGATGCCCCGGCGCTCGGCCAGCTCGCGCAGCGCGTGCTCACCCCGACCCCAATAGAGGTTCGTGCCGGCCATGATCACCGGCCGCTCGGCTCCGTCGAGCAGCGCGAGCACCCGCTCGATGTCGCCATCGGCCTCCGGCTCGGCGAGCACGTCGTGCAAGGCACCTTCAATCCCGGTGTCCTCGCCCTCCGAGAAGACGTGGTCCATCGGGAAGTCCAGGAACGTCGGCCCCGAGTGCGGCGCCATGGCCGACTCCAGCGCACGATCGACGAGGCCCGGGATCTCGTCCGGCGAGCCGGCGGTCGCCGCCAGCTTGGTCAGCGGCGCGACGAACGGGACGTGGTCGATCTCCTGCAGCGACCCCATCCCCCACCGCATCGCCGGGGCGCGGCCGCCGAGCACGAGGATCGGCGACGCCGACTGCTGGGCCGAGGCGATCGCGCTCATCCCGTTGGTGACGCCCGGGCCCGCCGTCAGCGCCGCGACGCCCGGCGTGCGCGTGACCTTCGCCCAGCCCTCGGCGGCGAAGGTCGCGGCCTGCTCGTGGCGGGTGTCGACGATGTCGATCCCCTCCTCCCGACAGCCGTCGTAGATCGAGAAGATGTGCCCACCCGACAACGTGAAGAGCTTGGTCACCCCATGGGCCTTCAGCCGCCGGGCGATCAGGCGCCCGCCGTGGAGTCGCGTCGTCTGCTCTGCCTCGGTGCTCATCGGTCCATCCTCGCCGCCGCGCGACCCGCCCGCCAGCTCCGGAGTCATACAACGCGGCACTGGATCTTCAGAGCCTTCCTATGAAGCTAGCCCAACCGGGTGTGGCGCGCCGACATCGCGTTTGCAATCGGGAGCAATGGGCGTAGAACGAGAGAGGAAGGCACCCGAGACGAGAGGAGTCCTTGTGGACCCCCGCTTCGAGAAGGACCTGTCGGACACGCAGGAGCAGAGCCAGCCCACGCGTCGCTTCGCGGCCATCGCCGCCGAGCAGGACGCGACCTACCCCATGCTCGCGCCTGCGGCGTCGCTGCACGTGGGCGCCGAAGAGGACGTCTACGACGAGCAGATCCTCGCGGGCCTCGTGAACGTGTAGGCCTCCGGACAAGATCGCGGACCCGATCACGATGCGCGTCCTGTGCGGCGCGCATCTGCCCGTTCGCTGCACATCCGGCTCGGTGACGTACCGATTGCCTGTGCACCAGCACTCCCGCACCAGGTGCCACATCGGACCTCAACGCCCCACCACATGAGCAGGTTCTGGCAATGTCCTGACTTCCAGACCGGCCGTCAGGGCTTGTGCGGCAACGACTCACCACCAGCGGGTCAAACGGACGTCCAAGTCCGCTAAAAAACGGCGCGTCCGTGGTCTGACGTGGGTATCCTCGTTGGTGGCTGAGGGGTCCGTCCCATCTACGCGGTCTCAAGGGAGGCAGCCATTCCCTCCGTTCCACCCCCAAAGCGGCATCCGTACAACCAGTGGGCGCCAGACGCGCGCGCTCTGGATCTTGTCGGCGACAAGTGGACGCTGTTGATCGTCCGTGACCTCGTCGCCGGCCCTCGCCGCTTCGTCGAGCTGCAACGGGTTCTGCCCGGCATCTCTACCGAGCAGCTGCGTTCTCGTCTCAACCGCATGGTTGCTGACGGCTTGCTGACACGTCAGCGGTACCGAGAGGTTCCGCCCCGTGTGGACTACGAGCTCACCGATCGGGCACGCGACCTGCTGCCCGTCGTCGGCGCGCTCGCGCGCTGGGGCGCACGCTGGGCGTGGTCGCCGCCACGTCCGGACGAGTCCGTCGACATCGGCGCGATCCTGCGCACGGTGCCGGGCCTCACGCTCCCCGGAGAGATCGACGGCATGGTCGAGATCACGGTCGTCCGCCGCGCCGGAGACATGAAGCGCTACGTGCTCACGGCCCGTCATGGCCACATGGAGCTCGCGGAGCGCTCGGCCCCTGAAGCCGACGCTCGCATCGCCGGCCCCGAGCGCGCGTGGATCGAGGCCCTGGGCCCCGACGCCTCCCGCACAGAGCTGGAGATCACCGGCGATCAGGAGATGGCCGATCTGCTGCTGGACGCCTTGGCGCCCGGCGCGGTCCGCGAGACGCCCGTGGCCTGAGAGGCCTGCGACAAAGAATTCAGACGGGCGTGCGCGTCGGAGGCTCGAAGGCCCTCGACGCGCACGAGCTGTACGCATGCCCGGGGGGGGACTCGAACCCCCATGCCCTTGCGGGCAGCCGGTTTTAAGCCAGCCGTGTCTGACCAATTCCACCACCCGGGCGGAGCCTTGCGGAGCGTATCCGCCTCCGTCCTAGACTGAGAACCCCGCAACTCACCCGTGCCTCGCGAGTTCCAACGCGAGACGGGTGGGAACCCTGGGCGGGTGGGATCGCATTTCATGGAAGTCTCAAGCCTCCGATACTCCGGGGCCGCCGGTCTTCGCGGCCCGACGCCGCTGCTGCGATTGCAGGGCGACGAGCGGCTGGTCGCGCTCACCCGCCGCGGCAACCAGGCGGCGTACGAGGCGCTGGTCGCGCGCTACCAGGCACGTCTGCTCGCGTTCTGCCGCCACATGCTCTCCTCGCGCGAGGACGCCGAGGACGTGCTGCAGGAGGTCTTCGCCGCCGCGTTCAACGCGATGCTGGCCGACGACCGGCCGATCAACGTGCGGCCGTGGCTCTACCGGATCGCGCGCAACCGCTGTCTGAACCACCTGCGCAAGCAGACCGCCATCGGGGTCGACTCGATGGACATCCACCTCGCCGAGCACGGCACGACCACGGCCGACAAGGTCCACGACCGCGAGGACTTCCGCCAGCTCGTCGCCGACGTGCAGACGCTGGCCGAGACGCAGCGCACCGCGCTGCTGCTGCGCGAGATCGACGCGCTGAGCTACGAGCAGATCGCCGAGGCGATGGAGACCACGGTCCCGTCGGTCAAGTCGCTGCTCGTCCGCGCGCGGGTCTCGCTCGCCGAGGCGGCCGAGGCGCGCCGACTGACCTGCGACGAGGTCCGCGGCGAGCTGGGCGAGTGGGCCGAGGGCCTGGCCCGCATCAGCGCGCCGGTACGCCGCCACGTGCGCGGCTGCCAGCGCTGTGGCGCCTTCAAGAAGCAGCTGCGCCAGACCAACAAGGCGCTTGCCGCCGTGTTCCCGGTCGGGCCGTTGTTGCTGCTCAAGAAGTTCATCTTGGCCCAGGGCGCCGGGGCGGCGGCGGGCGGCGCGGCCGCCACCAGCGGCGTGACGGTCGGTGGCGCCGACCGCGAGCAGCGCGCTGTCGGCCGGCGTCGGCGCGGTCGCCACGAAGGCCGCGGCCGGCCTGGCCGCCGTGGCGATCGTGACGACCGGTGTGGCCGAGGTCGATCACGCCCAGAGCCACCGCGTCAAGCGCCAGACCGCGCCCGCCCAAGTGGTCGCGTCCGCACCGCCGCACGTCGTCACCTCCAGCGCCCAGGTGCCCGCGCCCGCACCGGCACCGATCGCTGTCAGCTCCAAGCCGCAGAAGCTGTCGGTCCCCGCGCAGAAGGCCACCGACAGCCCGAGCACCGCAGCGCCGTCGAGCACCGTCCCGGCCCCCGCGCCGACGACGTCCGCCCCGGCCGACACCAGCGCGACGGCGAGCGTCCCCTCCACGACGGCGCCGACCGGCACGCAGGAGGGCTATGACAACACGCGTCTGCCCGACCAGTCGGGCACCGGCACGACGACGCAGCCCGCCTCGCCGATCACCGCGATCACGCCCGCGCCCGCCGACTCCGCACCGCCCGCCACGACGGTCCCGGCGCAGCCTGCGCCCGCGGACCCCGCGCCCAGCCCACCGTCGACCACGGCACCGACCGCACCCGCCGATCCGGCGCCGCCCACCGACGGCTCGTCTACGGCATCACCGTCTTCCACGGCACCGACGACGGTGTCATCCGAGCCCGCCAGCTCCTCGATCCCGGCGAGCTAGTCGCAAGCCGGGTCTCCCGCCGCCGCGCGAGCAAGCCCCTAGGCCGAGCGTTGCGCGCTACGGGCGCTCGGTGCCGAAGCGGAACGACCGCAGCGCGGTCTTGAGCCCGCCGTTGTGGCCGACGTCGTCGGCGCGCACGATCGCCGAGGAGCGTGGTGCGGTGACGAGGATGTCGGCCCCTTCGCGTGCTGTCACGCTGGGCAGCAGGAGCACGCGGCGCCCGTAGCTCAGCGGCCCGCCGGGACGACGGAACTGGAAGACGATCTCGAAGCCCTGCTGCTGGTTGATGTTCGCGCGGCCGTCTGAGCGCCAGACGAAGCCGGGGAACCGGCGCGCCATCTGCGCCTGCTGCTGAGCGGCGTAGAGCGGTAGGAAGCCCGCGGCGTCGCCACGATACCGCGGCAGCTGCAGCGCCCGGACCGAGAAGGACTGCGACGTGCTGCCGACGCGTGCCAGCTCGCCGTCCAGCGGCGCGAGCCGCCGGAACGGCGCGCGGTAGACGAAGTTGAAGGCGACCGGCGTCCGCACGACCACCGCGCGCTTGGCATCGACACCGTCGCCGCGCAGGACCAAGGCAGAGAAGATCGCGACGACGAGGAGCGCGCCCAGTGCCGCAAGCGCGAGGCGCAGCACCGACGGCAGCGACCGCAAGCGCGGCCCCAGCAGCTCGGGCAGCGTCGGGCCGAACTCAGGACGGACGGCGGACATCGACTGCGGAGTCTAGGCCGCTCAGGGCCCGGGGTCGCCGCCGTTGACCACGTGCAGCGTCGCCTTGCCGCCGCCGGCGGTCGTCACGAGGTAGTCGCCGGGCTTGAGGCCCGCCAGACGCTTGGTCGCCGTCCGGCCCGAGGCCACCGACAGCGTGCCGCCACCCGGCGCGGAGATCGTCAGCTTCTCGGCGCCGCCCTTGGCGCTGACGCGCAGCTCGATCGCCAGGAAGGCCGGGATCGTCACGACCGTCGGCGACAGCGACCCGCCGTCGGCCGTCAACGTGACCGGCACCCGCACGGCCTCCTCGTCGCCGGCGCCGCCCTCTCCCTGCTCACCGCCGGCTGGCGCGCCGCCGGTCGTCGTCGGCTTGACGCCGCCCGGCGGAACGCCGGTGGTCGCGGTGGGGTTGGTCGAGGTCGACGTCGAGGTGGACGTCGACGTCGTCTGTGACGGCGTCACGGTCGTCGTCGTGGGCACCGTGGCGTCAGGCGCCGTCGTCGGCTCCTGCACGACCGTCGCCGACGTGGTGTCGTCGCCCCCGCAGCCCGCGGCGGTCAGGGCGACGACCACCGCGAGGGCTGCGAACGCGGCCCGCGTCCCGCTCCTCACTGCCCGATCGAGAACATCGCCTCGAGGTCGTGCTCGGAGAACACCTCGAACGCGACCATCGTCTGCGTGCGGCTCACGCCCGGCAGCTTCACGATCTCGCCCGTGATGACATCGGCGAGCTGCTCGTGGCGCTGAACACGCACGATCGCCACGAAGTCCCACTCACCGGTAACGGAGTAGGCCTCGGCCACCCCGGCCAAGCCGGCGAGCGCACCGCCGAGCGTCGAGAGCTCGTCTCGCTCGGCCTCGATCAGGACGACCGCGTGCGTCATAGCTCGTGCGACGCGCCCGGGTCCAGGACGATGACCTCGGCGAAGCCGGCGTTCTGCACGTCGGCCTTGAAGGCCTGCGCGTCGGTCTCGATCGGCGGGAACGTGTCGTAGTGGCTCGGGATCACCTGATCGGCCTTGATCAGCTCGGCCGCGACAACCGCGTCGAAGCGGTCCATCGTGTAGTGACCGCCGATCGGGATGACCGCGAGGTCGAGATGGCCGCGCTTGGCCGGCAGGGCGAGATCGCTGAAGAGCGCGGTGTCGCCCGCGAAGTAGATGCGCTTGCCGCCCAGCTCGACCACCAGGCCGGCCGGCGTGTTGACGGTGCCCTTCGGCGTCGTCGACGTGTGCCACGCGGGCGTCGAGCCGGACGCTGACCCAGCCGAGGTCGACGGTCCCGCCGATGTTGGGGTCCTTGACGTCCTCGACGCCCGACTCGCTGAGCTCACCCGCCAGCTCGACGATCGCCACGACGGTCGCGCCCGTGCGCTTGGCGATGTCCACCGTGTCGCCGATGTGGTCGGCGTGTCCGTGCGTGAGGAAGATCGCGTCGGCGGCGACCTCGTCGGCGGTCGCGGCCGCCTTCGGGTTGCCGGTGAGGAACGGATCGACGAGCACGGTCTTGCCGTCGTGCTCCAGCGCGAACGCGGCGTGGCCCAGGAACTGGATCTTCATCTACGTCGTCTCCTCTGCATCGTCGTCGACATCGAACAGCTCGCGTGCCAGCTCGAGCCCCACCGCCACGCCCACGAGCATGCTCAGGCGCGTCTCCTCGGCGATCAGGACACGGAGCGCCGACTCGCGCTCCGGGCCGTCGGCCGTGGCGGCCACGCCGGTGATCTGCGCCTCGTGGGCCTCGCCGAACCATCCACCCGCCGAGAGCGCCTCGTTGAGGACGCGCTGCAGGCCGGGAGCGGCGTGGGTGACGATCTCCTGAGCATGGACGAAGCGCTCGGAGTCGCTCGACAGCGTCGCGACGGCGGCATCGACCTGCTCGGCGGTGAAGCGGCGGGCGGGCACGTCAGATCACCCTAGCCGCTCGCCCGCGCAGCGCTACCGGCGTGTGTCGGTCCCGCGCACCAGCATGAGGCCGGCGGCCGCGCCGATCAGCAGTCCGGCGAACGTCGCGATCGCGTTCGCGCCCGGAACGACCGCCGGCATGACCGCGACGGTCACGCCGATCACCGCGGTGCCGAGCAGGTCGCCGTCGTGCTCGACGTCGTTGCGCGCGCGCAGGACGTCCGGCACGGCCCAGGCCGCGAGCATGCCCATCGCCGCGCCGGGCGCGCCGAAGATCAGGATGTCCTGGCCCGCCGCCGCGGCGATCGCGTTGCCGCCGATGCCGCAGGCGACGAAGAGCGCGACCACGAGGATCGGGCCGTGGCGCAGCTCCAGCCGCCAGCCGAAGATGCCGATCGCCAGCAGCACGGCGAGCTGGTACCAGGCGTTGGGATAGAGGAAGGCCGCGGTGACGTAGCGCCACGCGTCGCCGCCCAGCGAGACCAGCGCGACGTCGGCGTCGCTGACGAACGGCAGCACCAGGAAGCCGAACAGCGACAAGATCAGCAGCGCGAAGGTCGCGTTCGGCCGCCCCATCGGGTCGCCCCGGATGCCCGGGATCTCGTTGGTGCGCAGCGGGCTGAGCGTCGGGCGCACGGCGCGCCGCGGCGCGCGCGGAGCAGCGTCGCCGGAGCGGCGATCGATCTTCGGGGCTCGCTTCCGCAACCGGGTCCCGCAATACGGGCACTCGGTGATGTACGGGCTGACCTCAGACCCGCACTTCTTGCAGACCACGAACAGGTCGGGCGTCCCGGCCATCTGAAGATCGATTCTAGGCCCCTGGGAGCCCGGCCGGTGAGCAGTCTTCGAAGTGGCGGGCTAGAACTCGGTGTCGCCGTCGCCGATGGTCGCGGCGACGACCTCGGCCATGACCTCGCGGAGGTCGTGATTGGCCTCGTAGACGACCACCTGACGGGCGGCGCCGTTGCCGCGGGCCAGCAGATCCTCGATGCCCTCCAGCTCGGCGAGCGAGCCGAGGTCCTGCGCATGGTCACGCAGGCGATCCAGCAGTCGCTGGGCCAGCGCCTTGGTCGCCACCCGCGCGTTGGTGGGCAGGTCGACGAGCTCGCCGCCGAGGCCATGGCGCGCGGCCAGCCAGCGGTTCTCGTCGAGCATCTGCCACGGGTACTCGCCGAGGTGCTTGCCTTCGTCGAAGTGCTCGGCCAGCTCCTTGACCATCGCCTGGATCAGCGCGGCGAGGCCGAGGGTGTGCTCGACCCGGGTCTGCGCGTCGCAGGCGCGGATCTCGACGGTGCCGAGCTTGGGATGCGGCCGGACGTCGTACCAGAGGTAGGTGTAGTCCTCCATCACGCCGCTGGAGACCATGAACTCGATCTGACGCTCGTAGTCGGCCCAGTCGCGGTAGCTCGGCGGGACGCCCACGCGCGGGAAGGCGCGGAAGATCGGCAGCCGCGTGCTCGCCATGCCCGTGCCGTCGCCACGCCAGAACGGCGAGTTGGCGCTGAGCGCGAGCAGGACCGGCAGGTGGACGCGCATCCCGTTGGCGACGTGAATCGCCTTGTCGGGATCGTCGAGGCCGACGTGGACGTGCAGGCCGAAGATCAGCTCCTGCCTCGCAACGAACCGGAGCGCGTTGACCAGCTCGCGGTAGCGCTGCCGCGAGGCGATCCGCTGGTCCTCCCAGAGCGCGAACGGGTGCGTGCCCGCCGAGCCGATCGTCAGCCCCCGCCGCGCGGCGATGTCATGGACCTGGCGACGCAGCGCTCGCAGCTGCTGGCCGGCCTCGGCCGTGTTGGCGGCTGGACGGGTCGCGATCTCCAGCACGGACTCCATCAGCTCGGGCTTGATCTCCCCGGCCGTGCTGTCGGCCGCGCGCGCGTCCTCGAGCAGGGACTCGATGGCGTTGACGAGCTCGTAGGAGTCCGCGTCGACGATCATCAGCTCCTCTTCGATGCCGATCGTGTAGCTCGGCCCGCTGAAGTGGTGCTCCATCTGCCGCCGGAGCCTACTGACGCCTATGATCAGGAGTCCAAGCCATGACTCTTTTGGAGGTCTGACAGTGACCACCGACGTGCTCAGCGGAACGCGTCTCGAGGAGCTGCTCGGCGACGATGCCGACACGCTCCTGAACCATCGCAGCACCACCATCGACGCTTCTGAGCTCCACCTGCCGGGCCCGGACTTCGTCGACCGCGTCGTCCGCGACACGGATCGTTCCTCGACCGTCCTGCGCAACCTGCAGTGGCTCTTCGACAACGGGCGCCTCGGCGGCACCGGCTATGTGTCGATCCTCCCGGTCGACCAGGGCATCGAGCACTCGGGCGGCGCGAGCTTTGCGCCCAACCCCAAGTACTTCGACCCCGACAACATCGTCGAGCTGGCCGTCGAGGGCGGCTGCAACGCGGTGGCCTCGACCGTCGGCGTCCTCGGCGCGGTCGGCCGCAAGTGGGCGCACAAGATCCCGTTCATCGTCAAGCTCAACCACAACGAGCTGCTGACCTATCCCAACGGCGCGGACCAGATCATGTTCGCCTCGCCCCAGCGCGCGGCCGAGATGGGCGCCGCCGGCGTCGGCGCGACGATCTACTTCGGCTCCGAGAACAGCGATCGCCAGATCGTCGAGGTCGCCGCGGCCTTCGAGGAGGCGCATCGCCTGGGCATGTTCACCGTGCTCTGGTGCTACCTGCGCAACTCGGCCTTCAAGCAGGGCGACACCGACTACCACCTGTCGGCCGACCTGACGGGCCAGGCCAACCACCTCGGCGTCACGATCCAGGCCGACATCATCAAGCAGAAGCTGCCCGAGAACAACGGCGGCTACCCGGCGATGAACGCGCTGGGCAACGGGTCCTACGGCAAGACCAACAAGTTGGTCTACGACCAGCTGACGACCGACAACCCGATCGACCTCACCCGGTACCAGTTGATCAACTGCTACCTGGGTCGCTCCCCGCTGATCAACAGCGGCGGCGCGTCGTCGGGCGCGACCGATCTGGCCGAGGCGGTCCGCACCGCGGTCATCAACAAGCGGGCAGGCGGCGCCGGGCTCATCTCCGGCCGCAAGGCGTTCCAGCGCCCGACCGCCGAGGGCGTCGAGCTGCTCAACGCCATCCAGGACGTGTATCTCTCGCCCGAGGTCACGATCGCTTAAGCGCTGTGGCGGGGGTGTGACGAGTGTGCGACAGCGCGCCCGTCACGCCCGTGCCGCGCCTAGGGTCGGCGGCCGATGCGCCGCACGCTGCCCTGGGTTCTCGTCATCCTCCTCGCCGCCGGCTACGGCTGGGCGCGGCGTGGTGAGGACAGCGGACCGTCTTCGACGACCGCACGGGTGCTGCGCGTGGTCGACGGCGACACGATCCTCGTCGCCATCGGCGGCCGGCAGGAGCGCGTGCGCTACATCGGCGTCGACACGCCCGAGACCGTCAAGCCGAACACCCCGGTGCAGTGCTTCGGCAAGCGGGCCTCGGCGGCAAACCACCGGCTCGTCGACGGACATGAGGTCCGACTGGTCGCGGGTGCCGAGGCACGCGATCGCTACGGGCGGCTGCTGGCCTACGTCTATCGCGTCGGCGACGGACGGTTCGTCAACGAGGCGCTGATCCGTGGCGGCTACGCCACCACGCTGGCGATCGCGCCCAACGTGCGCTTCGCGGATCGCTTCGCCGCTCTGGAACGGCAGGCCCGGGACGCCGGGCGAGGGTTATGGAGCGCGTGTGAGCGGTAGCCTCCGGGGCGGATGCGCATGCGTCAGAGCCTCGCCCAGCTGGAACGGGCGCTCGTCGACGAGATCGAGCAGGACCGTGAGCAGGCCGACCGCCTGCGGCGCGAGGTCGAGCTGCGCGCGCGCAAGCGTCATCTGGAGAAGACCCACAAGCGCGGCTCGATGCGCTTCGGGCTGCTGTACCTCATCCTCATCGCGACGGCCGTCCTCGTGACGATCGCGATGTTCGAGACGCTCTACTACGTCATGGGCTGAGCGGGCGGGCGGGCCCTTATTCCGCGGCGGTGCCGAGCTTGCGGAGGGCCTCGTCGACCTCGCCGCGCACGTTCTCGTTGCTGCCGCCGCTCGCACCCTCGACGGTCCCGGCGCGCTCCTGCTGGATCTCCAGGTAGACCTCTTTGCGGAAGACCGGAATGTCCCGCGGGGCCTGGATCCCGATGCGCACCTTCTCACCCATGATGGACAGGACGGAGACCTCGATGTCGTCTCCGATCATGATGCTCTGGTTGGACTTTCGTGTCAGTACGAGCATGGTTGGACGCCTCCCAACGTCCCTGCCACCGGCCGATCGAGTCTCGCAGGGCCGGTGCCCACATGCAAGCAGCGCGAAACCATGAAATTGCGGGAACGTCGTTGGATCACGAACCTTGCCCCAAAAGCCTGTGCGAAGTCGTGTGCGGGAGGTCGGGCATCGGACTGCAGCCTGACGGACGGTGCCGACGTACCGCCCGGACTGTCGACTAGGATGACCACCTTCGTATGGCAAGACGATCGCTTCGCCCTCATCTGAACCAGATCCGGACGTGGGTGCGCCAGGGGCGCACAGACGCGTGGGTCGCGCACCAGCTGGAGGTCACGGTCCAGCAGATCGAAGCCTTCAAGAAGGAGAACGAGCTGCTCCCCGACGGGGAGTCCTCGGAAGCTCCCGGGGTCGACTTCGACGACGAGATCGATCTCCGCGCCGAAGACGACGCCCTCATCGCCGCCGAGCTGGAGGCCGAGGCCGCCCGCAAGGCCGAGGCCGGCGAGGACGAGGACGAGCCGTCTGACGAGACCGGTGAGGACGGTGCGCCCAAGCGCCGCCGGGGCCGCCGCGGCGGACGCGGTCGCGCCCGCACCGGCGCGAAGAAGGGCTCCGCCTACGAGGGCACCTTCGACCACGGTGACGAGGGCTACGGCCTTTGGCTGGACCCGGCGATCGCCGACGACGGCACCTACGCCGAGCACTGGGCGGGCCACCGCCAGGTCGAGGTGACGGTCGAGGCCGACCAGATCGTCATCAAGCGGGTCGGCGATGGCGCCGACACCGACGCCGACGAGGACTGACCACCCCAAGCTGGCTCGCGCGTTCGCCTTCGAACGCGCGATGCATGGCGCCGTCGGGCGCACGATCACCGGGGCGTGGGGACAGGCCTTCCTCTCCCCCGACCTCGACCGCTGCTATGACCGCAACGTCCTGTGGGCCGTCGGTGACGCCGGCGGACTGAGCGCGACCCAGCTCGACGGCCACGCCGAGCGCCTGCTCGGGGGCCACGACCTGCCGCACCGCCGGCTGCTGCTCGAACCGCCCGCCAACGCACGGCTCCACAACGACCTGGTCGCCCGCGGCTACGACGCGAGCCGCCACGTCTTCCAGCTCCACACCGGCCCCGCGGCGATGCCAGACGCCGTCCCCGGCGTCGAGGTGACCGAGGTCTCGGTCGACGCGGTCCTGGCTGCCAACGACCGCTACCTGCAGACCGATCCCGACACGCCCTATGGCCGCGACACGCGCACGCGTGAGCACCTGATCGAGCACCACCGCACCTATGGGCCCGCCGTTGCCCAGGAGCGGCGCTTCGCGGTCTGTGACGGCGATGACGTCGTCGCCTGGGCGCGCTTGTGGACCCGTGGCGCCGAGGCGCAAGTCGAGGACGTCATCTGCCTCGCTGAGCATCGCGGCCGCGGCTATGGGCGCGCGGTGGTCGCGGCGGCGGCGCGCGCCGCCCTCGCAGCGGACCCGGAGCTGCTGTTCATCGTCGCCGACGCCGACGACTGGCCCAAGGAGCTCTACGCACGCCTCGGCTTCGCGCCGGCGGGAGAGCTCGGGGTGTATCTGCGCTTTGCGCCTCAGTCGGCCGGACGTGGGTCCAGCCGACGGCCGCCCGCGTAGTCGGACGCCTCGCGGACGTAGCGGCCGAAGGCCGCGTCTGCGGTCGTCCGCGCATCCCAGGCCCACGGCGCGCCCGGGGCGACGCTGTAGGCGATGTCGGTGCACCAGCCGGTGCCCTGGTCATAGAGCGCGACCAGCTCGTCGATCGTGAACGGGCCGCCGAGCCGGCGGCGCAGCTCCGCGAGGACGTGGTCGACGACGCGATCCATCGCCATGCGCTCGTCCGGAAGGGCCTCGCGCACGCGGCGCTCGCCCTCCTTCCACTGGAACATCGACGTCTCGAACTGGGTCACCAGTCCAAACCTAGCGACCGGCGCGTGCGGGTTTCGCCCCCTGGGCGAACACCCGCGGGTGAACCTCGCCCTCTGGGCAAGCGTTCACCGATCGCCCGGCAGGCCCTTGACGATGAACGGGCGCTCTCCGGGCTTGACGAGCCCGAGCCGCCGCGCCTCGCGCTCCAGCGTGCGCGGGTTCTTCAGCGCCGTGCGACGCGCCCGCAGGCGCTTGTTCTCGGCCTGCAGGGTGTTGACCTCGCCGCGACGCGCCTTGGCCTCGCGGTAGGTGTGGACGAAGGTGATGGACGGCCCGACGTACAAGGCCACGACGCCGAGCAGGACCACCAACAGCGCGACACGCCCGACGCGATCCCAGCGAATGGCCCGGCCGCCACCCGCGACGACGCGTGGCCGCTGTCGAGGCCGAGCTTCCGTGGAGGGACGGGAGCGCGCGTGCGCCGCGGACTGGCGGGCTGGGGACATCTAGAAGGCCCGTTCGCCCCGCGCACGCGCGTTCCTGCTCAACTCAGCGCATGGTCGAAGCCACCCACGTGGGCGTGCCCCGACCCGCCGGGCAGCTAGGAGCGAAAGACCGAGCGGCCCGGGTAGGTCGCGTCGGCGCCCAAGGCCTCTTCGATGCGCAGCAGCTGGTTGTACTTCGCCACGCGATCGGAGCGAGACGGCGCGCCGGTCTTGATCTGGCCGCAGCCGGTCGCGACCGCGAGATCGGCGATCGTGACGTCCTCGGTCTCGCCCGAGCGATGCGACATCACCGCGGTGTAGCCGGCCTCACGCGCCATCGCGATCGCGGCCAGCGTCTCGGTCAGCGTGCCGATCTGGTTGACCTTGATGAGGATCGAGTTGCCGACGCCGGCGTCGATGCCGCGCTTGAGGCGATCGACGTTGGTGACGAACAGATCGTCGCCGACGAGCTGAACGGTGGAGCCGATCTTGTCGGTGAGCGCCTTCCAGCCGTCCCAGTCCTCCTCGTCCATCCCGTCCTCGATCGACAGGATCGGGTACTTGCCGGCGAGCACCGACCAGTAGTCGGCCAGCTCCACCGAGCTGAGCTTGCGGCCCTCGTGTTCGAGGTCGTAGACGCCGCCCTCGAAGATCTCCGACGTCGCCGGATCCAGCGCGATGGCGATGTCCTCGCCCGGCTTGTAGCCGGAGGCCTCGATGCCCGCGACGAGCAGCTCCAGGGCCGCCTCGTTGGACTCCAGGTTCGGGGCGAAGCCACCCTCGTCGCCGACGGTCGTGCCGAGCTTGCGATCGTGCAGCGTCTTCTTCAACGCGTGGAAGACCTCGGCGCCGTAGCGCAGTCCCTCGCGGAAGGAGCTCGCCCCCACCGGCACGATCATGAACTCCTGGAAGTCCACCGAGTTGTCGGCGTGCGCGCCGCCGTTGAGGACGTTCATCATCGGCACGGGCAGGACGTGTGCGCTTTCACCGCCGAGATAGCGCCACAGCGGCTGCCCCTCCTCGGCTGCGGCCGCATGGGCAGCGGCCAGCGAGACCCCGAGGATCGCGTTGGCGCCCAGGCGTGACTTGTTCGGCGTGCCGTCGAGCTCGATCAGCTTGCCGTCCAGCGCAGCCTGATCGGAGGCATCGAGGCCGGCGATCGCGGTCGCGATCTCGCCGTTGACATTCCCCACGGCCTGCGTGACGCCCTTGCCGAGGTACTCCGGGCCACCGTCGCGCAGCTCGGTCGCCTCGAACTCGCCGGTGGAGGCGCCTGACGGGACGGCCGCCCGACCGGTCGCACCGGAGCGCAGGGCGAGCTCGACCTCGACGGTGGGGTTTCCTCGCGAGTCGAGGATCTGGCGGGCGTGGACGCGTTCGATGGCGCTCATGGCAGTCGGGTCTCAGTCCTCTTCTTGGAGTCGGGCCTGCGCGTAATAGGTGATCTGGCGACCGGTTTGAAGGTCGTTCCAGCGCGCGCCGTCGGCCTCGGCGAGACGCTCGGCGGCCTCGACGCGCGCGCGAAACCTATCGGCCGAGGACCGCAGCGCGAGCTCCGGGTCGACTTTGAGCTTGCGCGCGACGTTGACCGCCGCGAAGAGCAGGTCGCCCGCGGCGGCGTGGCGCGCGTCCGGATCGCCGGCGGCCTCCAGCTCCTCGAGCATGGCGCCGACGGCCGCGTACGGCGGCTCGTCCATGTCGAAGCCGCTTGACGCGCTGCGCCGCTGGACCTTGCGGGCATAGAGCAGCGCGGGAAGGTTCTCGGGCACTTCGCCGAAGATGCCGGGCTCCCGGTCGGCCTCGGTGGACTTGATCGCGTCCCAGTTCGCGAGCACCTCGCCCGCGTCGGCGACTTCCACCTCGCCAAAGATGTGGGGATGGCGGCGGATCAGCTTCTGGCGCACGTGCTCGGCGACCTCTGCCAGTGACCCGGCGCCGCGCTCTTCGAGCAGCAGCGACAGGAAGTGGACCTGGAAGAGCACATCGCCGAGCTCGTCGAGCAGCTTGGCGTCGTCGCGGCGGTAGGCCGCATCGGCCAGCTCGTAGGCCTCTTCGAGCGTGTGCGGGACGATCGTCCGCTCGTCCTGCTCGCGGTCCCACGGACACTCGATGCGCAGCTTGCGCGTCAGGGCATCGAGCGCCGCGACCGCCTGGGCAACGTCTGCGGCGGGGTCAGAAGACACCCTTCGCAACCTAGCGCCTGCGCCCGAAATACGCGGGTGTCGCGAAGGGCGACACCCGCGCAGGCTACCCGTCCTACTTCTTCGGGGTGGTGGCCGTCCCGCCGGCCGGCGGCGCGTTCTGCTGCGGCGTGGCCGTGGTCGCGGGCGCCGGGGTCGAAGGCTTGGCCTTCGGCGGGTTGGAGCACTCGGCCGTCTGGTAGCCCTTCTGGCACGTCGTCCGGTCCTTCCACTTCTTCTGGAAGTCCTTGACGAACGTGTCGAGCGTGGTCTGCTGCTTCTGGCTGACCAGCAGCTGCTTGATCGACGCCTTGGACGTCGACAGCGGCTGCTGCTTGCCCGGCGTGATCTTGGTGACCTCGAAGACGTAGTAGCCGAACTGCGTCTTGACCGGACCCTCGATCTGGCCCTTGGGCGCCTTGAAGGTCGCCGCGTCCAGCGACTTCTCCTGCTGGCCCTTCGGGACGGCCGTCAGGACGCCGCCGTCCTTCTTCGTGGCCTGATCGATGGAGTACGTGGACGCGACCGTCTTGAAGGACTGTCCGCTGTCGAGGGCCGCCCTTGCCTTCTTGGCCTGGTCCTCGGTCTTGGTCAGGATGATCTTCAGGTCACGCGTCTCGGGAACGGCGAAGCGGATCTTGTTCTTGTTGTAGTAGTCGGCGATCTGCGCGTCGGTGACCTTGTCGGTGCCGTCGAGGACCTTCGTGCGCAGCTTGTCTGACAGGCTCTGGATCTTGAGGCGGTACATCAGGTCTTCCTGCACGTAGCCCGAGCTCTTCAGGAACGCCAGGTAGTCCTTGTCCTTCGGGAAGCTCTGCTGGCGCTGCTTGTCGAAGTCCTTCTTGACCTGGGAGTCAGCAACCTTGACGCCACGGTCTGCCGACTCGCCTTCGATCCACGCCGAGGAGATCAGGAACTGCATCGTCTGATCACGCAGCGCGTCGTACTCCTGCTCGCACTGCGCCTTGTAGGTCGCGTCGGTCGGCGTGGGCTGCCCCTTGGCCGGCTTGACCGCCGTCTTCTTCTTGTTGGCGATGCAGGCCGTGAACGCGGGCGGCTCGGGAACCGCGGCTGGTCCGGTCGCCCCCGTCTGCTGCTGCTGCGTGGTGGCTGCTACCTGGAGCCAATGGTCGAACGCGGAGGTCTTGATCGGGTCACTTCCGATCTTGACCACGGCGTTGCCGGGCACGCTGTCGCCGCCGCACGCGGCGAGGACGAGGGGGAGCACGAAAAAGGCGCCCAAAAGCGCCGAAAGACGACGAGGCGATGTCATAGCGGGGCGCAAGCTACCAGGGTCTGTATGAACGGAGCCTTAAACCTGTGTCCAATTGGCAGCCCTCCGCACCTTGACGCCACCTCGCCAACCCCTTATACGGGCGCGAAAGAGACCGCCAACAGGGCGTCTGCGGCCCCGATGACCGCCGGAAAGCGCCGCTCAGGCTCTTTAGGAACAATTACCGAAAGCTGTGAGCGGCCGGGCTCGTAGACCGATGTCGGAAGCGCTTCTTTGAGGCGCGCGGCCTGCTCGGCGTCCAGGTCGACCGGGTTCACGGTGAGCCGATCGCCGCGGAAGCTGACCGCACGGGCACCCGCCTGACCGAGTTTGATGCGCGCCTGCTGGAGGTCCAGCAGGTTGGCCAGCGGCTGCGGGATCTCGCCGAAGCGGTCCTCCAGCTCGTCGCGCAGGACGCCGAGGTCGGCGACCTCGCGTGCACCGGCGATGCGACGGTGCACGTCGATCTTGGCCTGCTCGTAGGCGATGTAGTCGGCCGGGATGTAGGCGTCGACGTTGACGTCGAGGCGCACCGGCTCGCGCTGGTCGGCGTCGTCGCTCTCGCTCGCCATCTGCACCGCCTCGTCGAGCATCTGCATGTAGAGCTCGAAGCCGAGCGCGGCGACATGGCCCGACTGCTCGTCGCCGAGCAGGTTCCCGGCACCACGGATCTCGAGGTCGCGCATGGCGATCTTGAAGCCCGCGCCGAGCTCGGTGTAGTCGCTGAGCGCGCTCATGCGCTTCATCGCCTCCTCGGTCAGCGCAGCGTGCGCCGGGTAGAGAAGGTAGGCGTAGGCCTTCTCGCGAGAGCGGCCGACACGCCCGCGGATCTGGTACAGCTGGGCAAGTCCGAACATGTCGGAGCGCTCGACGATCAGCGTGTTGGCCTGTGGGATGTCGATGCCCGACTCGATGATCGAGGTCGCGACGAGCACGTCGGCGTCGCCGCGCAGGAAGCCGAGCATCCGCTTCTCGAGCTCCTTCTCGTCGAGCTGGCCGTGGGCGACCTCGAAGCTCACGCCCGGACAGAGGCCGCGCAGGCGCTCGGCGGTCTCGTCGATGCTCTCGACGCGGTTGTGCACGAAGAACGCCTGTCCCCCGCGCCGCTTCTCACGCATGATCGCCTGCTTGACGAGCTCCTCGTCGTACTCGCCGACATAGGTCTTGACCGGGCGCCGACCCTCGGGCGGCGTCTCGATCACCGAGATGTCGCGGATGCCCGCCATCGACATCTGCAGCGTGCGTGGAATCGGCGTGGCGCTCATCGCGATCACGTCGACCTTCAGCTTGAGCTGGCGCAGCAGCTCCTTCTGCTTGACGCCGAAGCGCTGCTCCTCATCGACGACGATCAGCCCGATGTCCTTGCCGCGCATGTCGCGACCGAGGAGGCGGTGGGTGCCGATCAGGATGTCGACGCTGCCCTTGTTGAAGGCCGCGACGACCTCCTTCTGCTCCTTGGGCGTGCGGAAGCGCGAGACGTGGTCGACGGTGAACGGGTAGTCCTTCAGCCGCTCGGCGAAGTTGCCGTAGTGCTGCTGGGCGAGGATCGTCGTCGGCGCGAGGACGAGCACCTGCCTGCCGTCGTCGGCGGCCTTGAACGCCGCGCGCAGGGCGACCTCGGTCTTGCCGTAGCCGACGTCACCGCAGATCAGGCGGTCCATCGGCGTCGAGCGCTCCATGTCGGTCTTGACGACCTCGATCGCCTCGCGCTGGTCAGCGGTCTCGGTGTAGGGGAACTTCTCCTCGAACTCGCGCAGCCACTCGGAGTCCTCGGGAAAGGCGTGGCCGGCGCGCTTGCGGCGCTCGGCGTAGAGGTTGAGCAGCTCGCCGGCGAGCTCTTGGGCAGCGCGACGCGCGCGCGCCTTCATCGTCTCCCACGCCTTGCCGCCGAGCTTGCTCAGCGTCGGCGAGCCGCCACCCGCGCCGAGGTAGCGCGAGATCTTGGCGAGCTGCTCGACCGGCATGTAGACCTTGTCGCTGCCGGCGAACTCCAGCTGCAGGTAGTCGCGGGTGACGTTGGCCACCGTCTTGGTCTCGAAGCCCGCGAAGCGCGCCACCCCATGGTCCTCGTGGACGACGTGCTCGCCGGTGCGCAGGTCGCTGAACGAGCGCAGCGCGCCGCGGCGGCGCGCCTGGACGCCGTCGGCCCGCTCGGCGCGCTTGCGCCGGAAGAGCCGGTGCTCAGGGATGACCGCGATGCGCGGGCCGCCGGCGATGAAGCCGTCGCGCAGCGAGGCGACCGCGAAGCGCAGATCGCCGGCCTCGGCGGTGTCGCCCTCGTCCTCCAGCCAGCGCGCCTTCAGCCGGGCCAGGTTGTAGGCCGTGCGCTCGCCCTGGCCGCGCTGGGGCCAGGTGACGACCGTGCGATAGCCGCCGCGGACGTGCTTCTCCAGCTGCGGCTCGGCCTCACGCAGCGAGCGCGCGCCGAGGTCGGCGGCCTGCGCGCGGAACTCGAAGGGCTGGTCGCCCGACAGCGCGCTGAGCCGGACGTGGGCGCGTGCGTCGAGCGCGGCTTCCACGGTCTCGGGATTGACGTAGAGGTCGTGCGCGTCGGTGGCGTGGAACGCCGCGCAGACGTCCTGCCAGTGGTCGGTCAGCGCCGAGCCGATCTCGGCCTCCTCGGCCAGGATGACCGCGGCGTCGGCCGGTGCGAGATCCAGGAAGGCGTGGAACTGGTCGACGGGCAGCAGCTCGGCCACGTCGGGACGGTCGTCGGCGTCGCTCACCGCCGCGATCTCGGCGGCCTCGCGGTGCTCGGCGCTCAGCTCGGCGGCCGGCGCGATCTCCAGCTCGGTCAGCTCCGCGAGCGAGCGCTGGGTAAAGGTCGAGAACTCGCGCAGCGACTCGATCTCGATGTCGAACAGGTCGACGCGGACCGCGTGGTCAGACGTCGCCGGGTAGACGTCGAGGATGCCGCCGCGGATCGCGAACTGGCCGCGGTCGTCGACCTGGTCGACACGCTCATAGCCGGCGGCGACGAGGTCGACCGAGACCTCGTCGAGGTCCAGCAGGTCCCCCACGCGCAGCCAGAAGGACTTCGGACGCAGCGACGGGTCGGGGACCTTCTCGCTGAGCGCGACGGCGGAGACGACGACGACCGGGGGCTCGGTCGTCTCCGACGCCGCGCCGTCGGCCAGCAGCGCGTCGAGCGCGGCGACGCGCAGGCCGACGAGGTGCGGCGGCGGCGCGAGGTGCGACTCGTAGGCGACGCCGCGACTCGGGTAGAAGCGCACCGGCCGTGGAGCGAGCCAGTGGCGCAGGTCGGCGGCCAGGTCGCGCGCCTGGCGGTCGTCGGCGGCGACGACCAGCGCGGGACGGCCCGCCATCGGGCCGTCGAGGCCATCGAGCAGTGCCCCGATGACGTACGGGCGATACGAGGCCGAGACGAACGCCCGGCCGCCCTCGCGCGCCAGGCGCGGGCCGTTGGGGTCGTCGGCGAGGTGGGTGAGGAGGGGGCGGAGCGACATATTGGGCATGCGCAGCGACCGCGCGAGGGCGCGGCCGGGTGCTGCGGTCCATTCTAGGAAGTCGCGCGAGGGCCCGGCGCTCGGGCTCAGCCAACGCCAGCGGAGCGCAGCAGCGTCAGATCCCCGCGACTACTCGATCGAGACCAACAGGATCGCGGCCGCCACCGACGAGAACACGTTGCTGCGCATGATGTCGTCACCGTCGTCAGCCCAGACCATGCGCCGTCCGGTGGAGGATGTCGTTGCGAGCACCATTCGCTGCGCGCCGTCGGTCCAGACGCCGACATGCCCTCGGGCCACCGCCGCGTCCGGACCGCTCAGCGCCACTGCGCCATGGCCGATCCGCCTGGCAAGCTCGGCCGCGGATCGGTAGGCCGTGGAGCCCGCGGCCGCGCCCGCGTCCTCGCTCGCGCCGAAGAGCGACGCGCTGGCCTCGAAGTCGGCCACGATGCCGCGGCCCTTCGCCGTTGGGGTGACGGTGGCGATGGTGTGGCCGTCGTCGTTGACGACGCACAGGTCGGCGGCCCCATCGATCCGCGCCCGCATGATCCCGCCGCGGCGAGGAACCCGAACGGTCACAGCGTGAAACGCGTCGATAGCGGCGTTCGTGTCGAACAGCCCGACCGCCACGGAACCGCTACAGATGACGGCGACGCGCCGGCCCGCGATGCGACGGTAGGCCGCGACCGCACGGCCGCCGAAGCGGACCGCAAGCTGGTGACCGACGACGGTCGCCCGAACGCCGTCACGTGCGTCGACCGGCATGCCGGGCTTCCAGCTACTGCGATCCCGGTCAGCGTTGGCGTTGGAGAGATCGACTTCCGTCTGCGGGCCCGGCGGCGTGTAGGAGGCGCCGAAGTCGTTGACATTGGAGCTCAGCATCCCATCGCCCTGATCCTCCATCACCAGACGGCGACCGCTGCCGCTGAGCGTCACGAGCGCCGCGCGCCTGGCGCCATCGCTCCAATAGCCGACCTGGCCGGCAGGTGGGGAGGCGGCGGCGTTGTCGAGCGCGACCACTCCCGGCAACCGGGCCGCCAGCACCGCCGGCACCGGGTAGTCCCCGCGCCCTCGCGCGGCCCACTCGACGTCGTACATCTGGCTCACGTGCCCAAACTCCTCGAGCCACACCGCGCCCGACGGGGTGACTGCGGCACGGGCCAACGGCGCGCGCCTGCCGAGCGTCGTCAGGGTGATGTTGCCGCGCCGGCCCAGGACCCGACGCCCGCCGTCGGGACGGTTCAGCGCGCACACGTCGAAGGTCGCGTCGGTCGCGATCTTGCCTTGCGGGCGCAGCACGAGCGTCCCGTCCGCCGCGCGGACCAGCGACGCTTCGGTACCGCTCTCGGACGTCCCGCCTTCGCTGGTGAAGAGCAGGCCCGGCCGCGGGTGGGTGCTGCACTCGACCTGCAACGTGCGGCCCTCGTAGGGTGCTGCCGCGGCGGCGGCTGCTCCGGCCAGCCGGAACTCGACGTTTCCGGCCGACAGCGTCACGGTCGCACCGTCGGCGGCGTCGAGGGTCGGTAGCCGGGCCGCGGCGGACGACGCGGTCGGGGTTCCGATCAGAGCGGCGAGAGTGATCAGGAGCACGAAGCGGATGCGCATCGCTCGCAACCCTAGAGCGTCGAGCGGCCGTCGTGGCCGCGGCTCGCCCGCCTAGCCGAGCGTGTCGCGACCGTCGACGATCCGCTCGACGGCATCGGCGGCACGGTCGACCAGCTCGGTGACCTCGGCCGGCGACTGGCGCCAGCGACCGAGAACGTAGGACGAGACGATCTCCGGGTCGGTGGTGTCGGGCCGGCCGATGCCGATCCGGACCCGGGCGAAGTCCGGCGAGCCGAAGCCCGCCTTCAGCGACTTCAGCCCGTTGTGGCCCGCCAGCCCGCCCCCGAGCCGCGTGCGGATGTCGCCGAACTTGAGGTCGAGCTCGTCGTGGACGGCGATCACGTGGTCGAGCTCCACCTTCAGCGCGCCGCGCGCCGGGCTCGCGGAGCGACCCGACTCATTCATGAACGTCTGGGGCGCCAAGACACCCACACGTGGGCCTCCCGGCATCGTGCGTCCGTCGGCGTAAAGCCCGGCGAACGCCTTCTTCGGCTTGCCGAGCCCCCAACGCGCGATGAGCGCCTCGGCGACGAGGAAGCCGACGTTGTGCGGCGTGCGCGCATACTGCGCGCCCGGATTGCCGAGCCCGACGATCAGCCAATCGACGGGCGCGGCGCTGCGTCCTGGAAGCTTCATGGGCTCCAGCGGAGCCCGCCCGGGCTGCTACTCGCCGCCCTCGGAGGCCGAGTCGTCGGCCTCCGCGGCAGCGGCAGGGGCGGCCTGACCCACGACCTCGGTCTCGGTCTCGACGCCGTCGTCGGACTCCGTCGACACGCTCGGGGGCGTGACCGAGGCGAGCACCGTCGCGTCCGGATCGTCGAGCAGCGTGACGCCCTTGGGCGCCGTGATCTCCGAGAGCTGCAGCGTGCCGTTCATCTCCATCTTGGAGACGTCGACCTCGATGAACTCCGGGATCTCGTTCGGGAGCGCCTCGATCGTCAGCTCGCGCGTGACGTGCTCGAGGATGCCGCCCTCGACGACGCCGGGCGCCTTGTCGTCGCCGACGAAGTGCACCGCGACCGTCGCCTCGATGGCGACGTTGAGGTCGACGCGCAGCAGATCGACGTGCATGAGATCACCGCGCACCGGGTGACGCTGGGCGTCCTTGAGCACGGCGGGCGTCCCCGAAGAGCCGTCGACGCTCAGCTCGAGCACCGCGCCCTTCGCGGCAAGCGCGTGGCGGAGGGTGCGTTCAGCGACGGCGAAGGAGACGGGCTCCTCAGAGCCTCCGTAGAGGACTCCGGGGACCTGGCCGGAACGGCGCAGGCGGCGGGTCTCGCGGGAGTGGGCTGCCTCGCGGGCGTGAACGTCGAGCTTGGTGGTCTGGTCGGCCATGGGCGGCGGTCGATGGTAGCGGAGGCGCCGCAAAAAGCGCGGCTCCTCCGGCCCCGAACGGTTCGAACCCGCGCGCGACTCGCCCAGTCCTATGGCGCCTGCTGGGACTGCTGAGCCTCTTTCTGCGCCTTGGCCGCCGCCTTCAGCGACGCCATCCCGTCGAACGTGTCGCCGGCGGCAGGCGGCTGGGCGTCGAGCTTCGCGTCGTAGGCCGTGTAGTCGGTCGTGATGTCGAACGCCGACTGCGCGCCCGCCACGGTCGCGTCGTAGTTGACGTGCTGGCGGCGGATGAGGTGGTCGCCGTCGATCCAGACGTCGACCGGAAGCGTGGTGGAACCGCCCAGCGAGGAGATCAGCCGGCCGATCGAGCGCTTGGCCTCCTTCGTGCTGCGCTTGGCCGCGCGCTTGAGGTCGACCTGCACGCGGTAGTGCGTGGTCGCCACGCCGTTGACCTTCGCCGCCCCGAGGCGCTTGGCCACCCCGGCCCCCTGGAGGTAGTCCAATCCCTGCGCCGGATCCTGGGACGGCCCGCTCACGCCGAGCGCGTCGAGGTTGAGCCCAGGCACGCGCGAGGCCTTGGCGACGTCGATCTTCAGCCACGACTTGCCACCCGGCAGCTTGCCGGCGAAGACCGGGCTGCGGAGGTAGAGCTGCTGCTTGTCGGCGATCTGCTGCACCGTGAAGGCCTGGGAGCCGAGCTTCGTCTTGGTCGTGAACGCGCCGCGCTGGCTCCGGCGGTCGAACACGCCCCGGGATGACAGCGGCACCGGCCGGCCGCTGGTGGTCACCGTCCCCGTCATGGCGAAGGCGAGCGCACCGGCCTGGCGGTTGGTCGCCGCGACGGCCAGCGTGACCGGCTTCGACCCGCTCGACGACGCACCCGCTGGCGCGGTCGTGCCCTTGGTGGTCGCGCCGGGCGTGGTCGCCGCAGGTGCGGGCGAGGTCGGCGTGGTCGCCGCGGGCGTGGTCGCGGCCGGCGCGGTGGCAGCGGGCGCCTGCGCGGCCGCCGGCGTCGTCGCGTCGTCCTGCTTGTCAGCACCGCAACCGGCCACCGCAAGGGCTGCCAGGCCGGCGGCGATGCTCAACGTCGGGAAGTGCTTCGGGGGCATGCCCCCGAATCTACCTCGAAACGACTACCGAACACATAAGTGTCCCTAAGGACCCCACTGCTTGGTGCCCTTGTAGATCCGCTGGAGGTCGTAGAAGGCGGGCTTCTTGACCCCCGCCATCGTGATCGGCGCCTTCTGGTGGATCGGCGGCGCCGGCCACGGGTTGCCGCCCTCCCAGCCGGGCTTGACCGCGAACTCCTCCAGGGTCCACCAGATCGCGCCCGAAAGCCACGGCTTGGTGGCGTAGACGCCGTAGTGATAGTTCGCGAACGCCTGCTGGAACTGGTAGGTCCCGCGCTCCTCGACCGGCCCGTCGCGGTTGGCCTCCGCACCCGTCTCGGTGATCACGATCGCCTTGCCGGGGTAGCACTGACGGACGCTGTCGAGGTAGTCGCTGAGCGTCGTCTGGTCGGCGATCTGGCCGTTGGGACCGGAGTACCACCCGAAGTAATCGTTGATGCCGAGAACGTCCAGCGGCGCGTACTCCGGCTGGCAGCCGGCCGACGGGTAGCCGGCAACCGCAAGGCCGACCGGGCGCGTCGGGTCCAGCGACTTGGCGAGCTTGACCGCGCGCTGGATGTAGTAGCCCTGCACCGGGCCGGGCCGGGCGCTCAGCTCGTTGCCCGCCGACCACACGATGATCGACGGGTGGTTGATGTTGGTCTGCACCGCGCTGGCCAGCTCGCGCGCGGCCAGCTTGCGCACCTGGAGCTGCTTGAGGTACTTGGTCTTGACCGAGTAGACGGGAACCTCGACCCAGGCCAGCATGCCGAGCTCGTCGAGACGCTCGTAGTAGTAGGGGTGCAGTGGGTAGTGGCTGCGGAACAGGGTCGCCCCCTCCTCCCGCGCCCACTGGATCTGCTGCTCGCGCTGCGCGTCGTCGATCGCAAAGCCCTTGTCGAGCGAGTCCTCGTGGGTGCCGAAGCCGCGGAAGTTCAGCGGCTTGCCGTTGAGCATCAGATGGCCGTTGACGACCTTGATCGACCGGATGCCCGTCTGCACGTGGTAGGTCTGCAGCGTCTTCTTGCCGTCGCTGACGGTCAACGACGTGTTGTAGAGGTACGGCCTGGTGGGCGACCAGGTCTTGGGGTTCTTGACGGCGATGCGCTTGACGAACGTCGCGAACTTCTTGGCGCCCACCGACGCCGCGCCGAGCACGACCTTGCGCGCGCCCAGACGCGCGGTGACCCGCATCCGCTGTGCCTTGTCGCCGTAGTTGCGCAGCGTCGCCTTGTAGGTGACGTGGGCGTCGCAGCTCCCGCACGGCAGGTCGGGCAGCACCGCGACGGTGTTGAAGTCCGCGCGGTCGATCTCGCGCAGGTAGACCTCGCGCAGCAGGCCGCCGTAGTTCCACCAGCCGCCCGTCGGCACGCCGGTCGTCGACAGGCCCGACGGCGGGAAGTCGGTCGGGAAGCGGCGATCGTCGACGCGGATCGCCAGCAGGTTCGTGCCGCCGCGCTTCAGCAGCCCGGCGGGCAGGCGGATCTCGAACGGCAGGTAGGCGCCCGTGTTCTTCCCGATCAGCTTGCCGTTGAGGTAGACCTTGGAGCGGTAGTTGACCGACTCGAAGCGCACCACCCAGGAGAGCCGCTTGGCGGCACTCGGGAGGTGGAAGCTCTTGCGATACCAGCCGACGCCACCGGCGAAGGACGCGTCGGAGAAGTCCTTGGCGTTCCAGGCGTTCGGGACGCTGACCGGCGTCCAGCCCACGTTCGATGGGTCGCCGGCAAAGACCGACACGGCGCCGTTGCCGGCCGTGTCGGCGCGGTAATACCACTGACCGGCCATCAGGAAGCGCCCGGAGGCGCCGCCCTTGTAGAGGGTCTTGTTCAGCAGGCCGTCGGCCTGGGCGGCGTTGGCGCTCGGGCTTTGGGCCATGGCGGCCGTCGGCAACGCGAGGGCGGCAAGGAGGGACAGCAGAAGGCAGCGTCGGAGCATCTCGGGGAGGGGGAACACCAGGGGCAGGTGCGCGATGCGGTCCTACAACCGAAGCCCTGCGTCAGCAGGAATCCTCGTTGTTGGCCAGCGGCGCGCTGAGTGCCAGCAGGCTAACGGAGCGTCCGGTCAGCGGCCCCCCCTGCCGTCTGACGACCACGCACTGCACGATCGGGCGGCTGTCGACGCCGTGCACCCAGACCACGCGCGACGTGCCCGTGCTGGTGCCCAGCGAGTAGGACGTGCCGGAGTCCAGGCGCGCGATCTTCACCGCACCGGTGCCGGTGACCTTGGGCAGGAACGCATGGAGCTTGGCGGCACAGGCCGCGTCGCAGCCGTGCAGCTGCGCCAGGACGCCGCGCTCGTCGCCGGCAGCCTCGTGCTGCAGCAGCGTGAAGATCGCGTCACGCTCGCGGTTCTCGGTCGTCAGGAAGCGCGCCGAGAAGAAGCCGACGGCCAGCACGACCAGCGTGACGGGGACGACGATGGCGACCAGGCGGCGGCTGGGGCGGCGAGCGAGCACTGCGCCCGCACCCTAATCGGCTCGCGGGTCAGCCCGTCGCAGGGAAGTCGTCGGGCCCGTTGATCTCCAGGAAGCGCTGGACGCTGCGCTCCTGGGCCTCAAGGCGATCGACCATGCTGCGGGCGTGGTCGGCGGCGCGGGCGACGAAGTCCTCCAGCGCGGCCTCGGGGTCGTCGGGCAGCGGGTAGATGTGGGCGACGTCCTGCTGGGCGCAGGCGATGCCCATCGGCGGCAGGCCGTCAGAGAGCGTGCGGGCGCCGCAGACCGGGACGATCGTGAGGTGGCGCTCGGGCGCGACGAGCGCGACCGGCATCAGGCGATGGGCCGGCAGCGGGATGTCGAGGTCGACGGAGCGCACCAGCATCACGCTCGACTCGGCCACGTCGCGCAGTGGCCCCTCCCAGATCGCCAGGACGGTGTCGGCCGCCTGCAGCGCGTCGCGCAGGGTCCGCGCCTGCGCCGCGTAGGCGTCTTGGGCCTCCTCGCGGCTGCAGGTGTCGCCGAGGTCGAGGTCGACCGGGACACGCAGGAGGTCGCGTGCGCCCAGCTTCTCCCCCTCGCCATGGCCGCCGTTGGCGATGTAGGTCTGGATCGTGCCGAGGTCGCGACGCCCGTGGAAGATGACCGTGAGCTCCTCGCAGAGCGCAAGGCCGCGGACCTTCAGCGCGACCGCCGCGGCGTCCTGGGGGTCCAGCAGGGCGCGGCGCAGCAGCTCGTCGGCGAGGCCCTCGCCGGGCGGGTCGTCGTGCCGGTCTGGATGCTGGTCGTCCACCACGCCTCCCACCTGTCGCTCGGTTGCTGGATGGTGCACCGAGTCCTACCCCATTTCATCGGACAGATGGTCGAAATATCCATCGCCGTTCCGGCAGTTCAGGCCAGGCGTCTCAGCCCGCGCGCTCGGGTACGTTGCGACCATGAAGCTCTTGTACAAGCCGTTCGGGATCGTGCTGGGCATCCTCGCCGGCCTGCTGTCGAAGAAGCTGTTCGACGTCGTCTGGGGGATCTTCGACAACGAGGAGCCGCCGAAGCCGACCACGCAGGAAGCCGACTGGCCGAAGGTGATGGCTGCCGCCGCGGTACAGGGCGTGACCTTCAAGGTGACGCGCGCGGCCGTGGACCGTGCAGGCGCCAAGGGCTGGGACCACCTCTTCGGCGTGTGGCCGGGCGAGAAGCGCCAGGAGAAGTCGCAGGCCGCCGAGGCCGTGCGCTAACGCGCCGCGCGGACGACGAAGCCGCGCTCGCGCAGATCTTCAAGCGCGTCTTCGAACGCGCCGAAGCCCTGGGCGAGCAGCAGGTCGATCGGCCGTCCGTGGCGGCCGGCGGCGCGGACCCAGCGCTTGAGGACCTCCGGGCCGGCACGCTCCGCCGCCTCCTCGGTCAGCGTGAGCAGGATCGGCAGCTGCGGCTTGTGGTCGAGCTCGCCGCCGAGGACGCTGAGCGGATCGGCGTCGAGGACCGCCAGCAGCTCGTCGTCGGAGAGCCCGAGCCGGTCCTGCAGCAGCGCGGCGGCTGTCGAGGTCAGAAGAGTTGGTTCTCGCCGCCGAAGACTTCCGACACCGAGTCGTCGGTGAAGATCCGGCGGATCGAGTCCGTCAGCAGGTCGGCGCAGGACAGGACCTGGATGTTCTCCGGCGCGCCGGGCCGCAGCGGGATCGTGTCGGTGACGACGATCTTCTCGAAGCCCGCGGCCTCGAGGTTCTCATAGGCGTTGCCGCTGAAGACGGGGTGCGTCGCGGCGGCGAAGACGCGTGCGGCCCCCTCGTCGCGGACCGTGTGCGCTGCCGCCTTCAGCGTGCCCGCCGTGTCGATCATGTCGTCGACGATCACCGCGGTCTTGCCCTTGACGTCGCCGATCACGTAGCCGATCTCGGCGACCTGCTGGGCCGGGCGCTCCTTGTCGAGGATCGCCAGCTCGGCGCCGATCTTGGACGCGAACTTCTTGTTGAGCTTCACGCGGCCGGCGTCCGGCGCGACGACGACGAGGTCGTTGAGCTGCATGTCGTCGAAGTGCTGGGTGAGCATCATCAGCGCGGTCATGTGGTCGACCGGGATGTTGAAGAAGCCCTGCACCTGACCTGCGTGGAGGTCCATCGTCAGGACCCGGTCGGCACCGGCCGCCTCGATCATGCGGGCGACCAGGCGCGCGCTGATCGGCTCGCGCGGGGCGCTCTTCTTGTCCTGGCGGCTGTAGCCGTACCACGGCGTGACGGCGATGACGCGGTGCGCCGAGGCGCCGATCGCGGCGTCGATCATGACCAGCAGCTCCATCAGCGCGTCGTTGGCACTGAGACCCAGCTCGGGGTTGCTGCACATCGGCTGGATGAGGAAGACGTCCGCGCCGCGGATCGACTCCTCATAGCGGCAGTAGACCTCGCCGCTCTTGAAGGTCTTGAGGGTGATCGGCCCGAGGTCCACGCCGAGCTTCGACCCGATCTTGGCTGCGAGCTCGGGGTTCGCGCGCCCCGAGAACAGCATCAGCCGCTTGTCGTAGTCGATCGGGAGGCTCGTGGCCACGGGCATCGTCCGCGGGGTGCTCACGTCATCGACCATGGTAATCGGCTGGGCCGACGCCTTGAGCGGCAACTGGATGCTGGTGCTCACCTGATGTCCCGGTCCTTCTCTACTCGCGGTCCGCGTAGCCCTCGACGTTGCGCTGCCGCGCCCGCGCGACGGCGAGCGCACGGGCCGGCACGTCCTGCGTGACGACCGACCCCGCGGCAGTGTAAGCGCCGTCGCCGAGCGACACCGGCGAGACAAGCGTCGTGTCCACCGAGGTCTTGACCCCGGCGCCGATCGTGGTCCGTGACTTGGTCTTGGACTTGCTGTCGTAGTTGGCGGTGATCGTGGCCGCGCCGAGGTTGCTGTCGGGGCCGACGTCGGCGTCCCCGATGTAGCTCAGGTGCGGGATCTTCGTGCCCTCGCCGATGTCGGAGTTCTTGATCTCGACGAAGGTGCCGGCCTTCGATCCGGCACGCAGGCGGGTGCCGGGACGCAGGTAGGCGAAGGGGCCGACGGAGACGCCGTCCTCGATCGTCGCGCCGTCCACGTAGGAGCACTTGATCGCGCAGCGCTCGCCGATCGTGGTGGCGCCCTTGATCGACGTTCCGGGCTCGATCGTCGTGTCCTGGCCGATCGTGACGCCGGCGTCGATGCGGGTCGAGGCAGGGTCGACGATCGTCACGCCGGCGCGCATATGGGCCTCGAGGATCCGACGCTGGGCGAGCGCCGTGACGTCGGCGAGCGCGACGCGGTCGTTGATGCCGAGCACGAGCGCGTGGTCGTCGACCACATGGGCGGCGACGACCTTGCCGTCATCGCGCAGGAGCGTGAGCACCTCCGGCAGGTACTTCTCGCCCTGGGCGTTGTCGGTGCCGACGCGCGGCAGCGCCTCGGCGAGCGCGGCGTGGTCGAAGCAGAAGATCCCCGTGTTGATCTCGCGGATCTCCAGCTCCTCGGGCGTCGCGTCACCGGGGGCCTTGGTCTCGACGACGCGGACGACGTGACCGGTCTCCGGATCGCGCACGACGCGGCCGTAGCCGGTGGCGTCGTCGAGGATCGTGGTCGCCATCGTCGCGGCGGCGCCCGAGGCGACGTGGGCGTCGACCAACTGGTGGATCGCCTGCGAGGAGACCAGCGGCACGTCGCCGGAGAGCACGACGACCGGGACGCCCGGCGCGGTGTCGGGCAGCGCGGCGAGCACGGCGCCGCCGGTGCCGTCGGGCACCGGCTGGGTCGCGGTGCGCGTGCCCTCCGGGAGCGCGGCAGCGAGGTCGACGTTCGGCGACGACACCACCACGATGCGCTCCGCTCCGGCCTCTTGCGCAGCGATGACGGGCCACGCGACCATCGGCCTGCCGCAGATCTCATGCAGGACCTTGGGTGTCGCGGAGCGCATCCGCGTCCCCTGTCCGGCGGCCATCACGACGGCGGTGAAGGAGGTCACGGGGCGGAAGGCTAGAGGGAGGGCGGCCTCCACGACTGGGGGGCTCGGATTCGAACCGAGACTGCACGGCGCCAAAGGCCGGCGGGCTGCCGTTACCCCACCCCCCAAAGATCCTCCGACTGAAGTTTGTCAGCTTGGCGTCACTTCGCAGCTGTGAGCAGCGCGCGGAGGTCCGGTGGTGTGATCGGGTCGACCTGGAGGGCGCGGGCGTCGCCGACGGAAGAGAGGCGGCGTTCGGCGCGCAGCATGCCGAGGGTGCCGGCGAGGCGCGCCGCGGTGGCGAGGATGTCGTTGAACGGCGCACCGACCAGCGCGAGCAGCTCCGGGTGCGGGTGCGAGAGCGCGATCAGGAACGGCGTGCCGTCGCCGGTCGCCGCGCTGCTGAGCAGGACGCCGGCGGCGAGGTCGTCGCGGACGGCGGCGAGGTGGACGGCCGAGAGCGCGGGGACGTCGGGCGCGACGAGGAGGATCGGGCCGTCGTGGCCTGCCATGGCAGCGGGCAGCTCGGCGGCCGTCGCGAGCTGCAGCGGCTCAACGCCGTCGCCGGCGGCGCGTGCCCAGTCCAGCGCGTGCTCGCGCAGCGCGGCCCGCAGCGCGTCGTCGGCCTCGGGCCCCAGCCACGCGCGCAAGTCCGGCTCGGTCGGCGCGGCGAGCGCATCGAGGACGATCGCCAACGACGGGACGGGCTCAGTCGAAGCGGAAATGCGAGCCCACCGGGGCGAGGTCGGCACGTGCGACGTGCGGCAGCGCAGCGGCGAGCGTGGCGGCAAATGCCTTCGGGCTGGCCTCGACGAGCCGCACGAGATCCTCGACGGGCGCCACCTCGTCCACCACGCCGTTGGCGTAGTCGGTCGCGTAGCCGAGCAGCGCGAACGGGATCTCCGCCTCGCCGGCCAGCACGGTCTCCGGCCCCGCCGTCTGGCTGACCGCCGTCACGCCCGCGGCGGCCAGCGTCCGGATCTCGGCCTTGGTGTTGAACCGCGGGCCGTCGACGTGGCCGTAGCAGCCGCCGTCGCGCGCCTCGAGGCCCGCCTCGCCCGCCCCGGCCAACAGCGCGGCGCGCAGGCCGACGTGAAAGGGCTGCTCGAAGATCCAGTGCCCGCGACCGGCGCGGCCGGGCTCGGTGTGCAGCGTGCAGATCGACCCGTCGGCCAGCCGGTTGACGAGGAAGTGCAAGTCATCGAACACGATCAGCGAGCCGAGCGGAACCGTCTTGTCGACCGCACCGCAGACCGTGACGGCGAGGATCGCGTCGGCGCCACGATCGCGCAGCGCGGAGATGTTGGCCTGGTGGGTGACCTGGTGCGACAGCCGCGGATGGCCGGCGAGATGGCGCGAGACGTGCAGGACGTCGACGCCGGCGAAACGGCCCTCGGTGATCGTCGCAGGCCCGAACTCCGTCGCGACCTCGACCGCGTGCGCGCCGGCGAAGTCCGGCAGCGCGTAGGTGCCCGAGCCGGTGATGATCCCGATCCGCATGGACCGGGATCCTACGGCGGCGCGGGTCGAGCTCCTGCGAGGTCAGCGAGGACTACTGCGCGCTGGAGGGGATCGCGGCGTTGGCCGCGGCCGGGGTGCTCTCGGATGCCGGCGCGGCAGCAGCCTGGTCGGCGGCCGGTGCGGTGTCCGCTGCCGGGGCCGGATCGGCCGGAGCCGGATCGGCCGGCGGCGCAGGATCGGCCGGAGCCGGGTCAGCCGGTGGCGCAGGATCAGCGGGCGGCGCAGGATCAGCCGGCGCTGGATCGGCCGGCGGGGCCGGGTCAGCGGGCGGCGCAGGATCAGCCGGAGCCGGATCGGCCGGCGGGGCGGGATCGGCGGGCGGCGCCGGATCGGCCGGCGTGGTCGGATCCGAGGACGGGGCCGGATCGGCGGGCGCAGGGTCCGACGACGGCGCAGGATCGGCCGGCGTGGGGTCGTCGGTCGGCGCCGGGGTCTCGATCGGGTCGGTCGGGACGGGCGGCGTGTCGACCGGGGGCTCCGGGGTCGGCGTCGGGACCGGGATGGTCGGCGCCGGTCCTGGGACGGTCGGCGGGTCAGCGGTGAAGGCCGAGGGCGTGGTCGAGTCGCGGCGGTCGGCGTTGCTCCCCGTGGTGGCGGGGTCGGCAGGCGCGATGGGCGCGCCGTGGTCGCTCTCCCACGCATCCGGGATGCCATCGCCGTCGGTGTCCACGCCGGACCCGACGCGGATGTTGTTGGTGGCGCCGGTCGACGTCGCAGGGTCGCGCGTGCCGTCGATCGAGCTGCTCGGCGCTGAGCCGAGCGAGAAGCCATAGCCGTCGCGGGTGGCGCCGGCGACCGCGCCGGCGGGGCTGCCCGACCCGGCGCTCGTGCCCTCGGTCGTCTCGCCGCCGGCCACCGCGCCTGCGGGGACGGTGATGCCGATCGCCGCGATGCCGGAAGGGCCACCGAGGCCCGGCAGGAGCGCGGCGGTGCCACCGACGCGGGTCGCGCCGGCCAACAGCGCCTGACGCACGCTCTGTGCCGCAGACGTCTCCTGGGCGATCGGCGCGGTGGGGAGATCGAGGCTCCGCGGCGCGTCTCCGGCGACCAGCGGCCAATGGTCGAAGTGGAAGACCGAGCCCTTCAGGACCGTGGCGCCGGTGCCGATCAGCGAGAGCGCGGCCGTGAGACCGGCGGCGGCAAAGAGGTGATCGTGGGTGCGATGCTTCATCAGAGGGAGGTGAGAGAGGGGACATGCTCCCTCACACATCTAGGTTTCGGCCTCCGGCACCCAGTCCTCAAGTGGGGTCTGCACCCCATGTCCGCTCGGAATTCCGGGGACTTCAGCCGTTCTGGCCTATCTGTGCCCGGGAGCCTCTCAGACTTGGCGCGTAGGCGCTAGAGGCAGACTGCGCAAACCTCACCAATCGTTCAGCTACGCCGGGGCACGCGGCCTCCGCCGGCCCCCTGCTCGCTGGCCGGTCCACCCCGTGCGGCGATCCCGAGGACCCGCATGGCCTTGAGCCCGAGGCTCAGCTTCTCGCGGCCATCGGTGGAGCCGACGTCGAGGCCCGACAGCTCACGCACGCGCTCGAGCCGGTAGCGGATCGTGTGGCGGTGGGTGAAGAGCCGCTGGGCGGTGCCCGCGACGTTGCCGTCGGCGTCGAGGAACGCCTCGACGGTGATCACGAGGTCGGTCTCGTACTGCTCGTCGTAGGCGACGAGCGGCTCGATCGTCTCGGCGTAGAAGCGCTGCAGCTCGGCCGGGTCCTCGCTCATCGCCGACAGCAGCAGCCGGTACGCGCCGGTGTCGTCGAAGGCCATGACGCGCGGCGCCTCTTCCACGGTCGCATCGCCTTCCGCGACGTTGGCGGCCAGCAGCGCCTCGTTGGCGGCGCGCGGAAGGTCGCCCGGATCGGCGGCGAAGCGGCTGCGCCCCAGCGCGAAGCTGTGGCCCGGCAGCGAGGCGCCCAGCTCACGCAGCACACCCTCGGCGACCCGCTCGGCAGCGGCGGCATCGTCGCTGGGCACCAGCACCACGACCTCGGAGCCGATGACCTCGGCCCCCGCCCGCCCGGACGAGGCCGCGACGGCGGTCGGCACGGCGGCGCGCGCGCCGCGCTCGGCGACGGTGACGACACGCTCGCGCCAACCCTCCTCAGTCGGCACGTGGAGCTGGGCGCGCACCACGACGATGGCGGCGCCGGCGCTGAGGTCGACGCCGATCTCGGCGGCGCGGGCGACGATCTCGTCCGGGCCGACGACGCGACGCCCGAGGATGTCGTGCAGGAACTCGGCGACGGCCAGCTCGGAGGCGCGGGCAGGCGCGCGCAGGCGCTGCACCTCGGAGGCGACGAGCGTCAGGATCAGCCGCAGGACCATCGGCGACGGCGGCTCGCCGTCGGAGCGCGACCGCACCCGCAGCTGGCCGACCTGCTCGTCGGCAACGCGAAGGTCGTGGATCTCGACCCCGGCGGCGTCGCCCATCAGCCCTCGCTCGTCGGCCGGCGACCGCGCCGCCACGGCAAGGACCGCGCCGGACCGATCGGTCAGCGCCAGGCTCGCGTCGTCGAGCGCGCGAGCGGACGCGCGGATCACCTCGGGAAGGCCCGCACCGGACTCGACGGCGTCGGTGACGGCATCCAGGGCCTCGAGGTCGATTCCGGCCGGCGTCCTCGGAGCCGGGCTGGACATGGCGCAGAGTTTACGGGCCCGAACCAACTCGCAGCATCCCTGCATGCGAAGAGCCACCGAAGTGCGGCGGCCGGGACCGGAGGCGGGTTAGAGGCGTTAGACCCCGATGCGGTCCCAGAACCAGACGATTGCCGCCCCACCTCCGACACCGAGGCCGACGAACGCGGCCAGGACATAGAGGCTGAGGACGGCCGCGGCCATGCGCTGCCAGACCCGTGAGTACGCCGTCCAGGCAGGGACCAGGATGAACGCCACATAGGCGGCCAGGGCGAAGACGGTGCAGCACGCCCCGACGAGATAGGTGACCTCGATGTTGCTCACGCGCGCCGCCCATTCTGCCGAAGGTGGACGACGACCAGCCCCACCATGCCCGCCAAGGCGTAGATCGCGGCCGCCAGGCCGGCCCCGCCGACGACATCGGAGAGGTAGTGCGCACGCAGGTAGACGCGCGTCAGCCCGATGACGACAGCGAGCACGATCGCGGCGACGATCGCCACCGTCGTCCGGGCCAGGCCGGGCAGCGTGCGGGTGAGGACGAACGCGATCGCGACCCAGGCGAACGCGTAGGCCGCGTGGCCCGACGGGTAGCTCTGCCCGGCGGTGTCGACGAGCGCATCTGTCGGGCGCGGCCGGTCGATGACGTCTTTGGCGATGTGGACGCCGACCCAGGTGAGTGCCAGGGCGCTGACGAGCGTCACGGACTCGATGATCCGCCGGCGCATCAGCAGGACGACGACGGCCAGCGCGGTGGCGGCGGCGGCCACCGGGAAGCTGCCGAGGTGCGTGACGGCGCGCGCGAGGTCGTCGAGCGTGCCGGTCCGGATCTTGTCGGCCCACGTGAACGCGGTGCGGTCGCCGGTGACGAGCGCCTTGTCGCGCAGCGTGATCGCGTTGGCCGCGAACGCGAACGAGCCGACGGCGGCGATCGCCAGCAGCGTCGTCAGCTCCAGGCCGAGCTCGCCGGGCGTGATCCGGTTCCAGAAGAACTTCAGCGGGCCCCGGGCCCAGCGCGCGATCGGGCGCAGGATGGCCGCCAGCGGTCGCAGTGCCGGGCGGTTCAGCTGCTGGTCGAGCCACGCCACCGCGGCGTCGCGGTTCTCCTCGTGGCGGAAGTGGCGGTAGAGCCAGACGCCGCCGGCGATGACGACGATCGTCACCCCGAGCGCGAGCGTCCCCTGCTCGGCGTAGTGCAGAACGCGATCGAAGCTCTGCCAGAAGACATACCCGAGGACCAGCAGCATCGTCGCCCAGGCGCCTGCGCCGATGACGTCGTAGGGCAAAAAGCGCTTGAGCGGCATCCCCGACGACCCCGCCAGGAACGGGTTGACGGCGCGGACGAGCCCGACGAATCGGCCGAGGAAGATCGCCTTGCCGCCGTGGCGGTCGAAGAAGCCCTCGACCTGGTGCACGCGCTCCTCGGTGATCTGCACCTTCGGCCCGTGCTTGATCAGGAACGCGCGGCCGAGTCGGCGCCCCGCGTAGAAGCTCGCAAGGTCACCGAGGACCGCGCACGTCCAGACGATCGCGATCAGCGCGACCAGCGAGATCGTCCCCTGGCCGGCCACGACACCGCCGAAGATCAGGAACGTCTCGCCCGGAGCGATCAGCCCCACGAACGCGCCGGTCTCGAAGAACGCCATCACGCCCACGACGAGGTAGGTCCAGTTGCCCAGCTTGTTGCCGGCGTCCTCGACGATCTTCTTGAAGTCCGGCAGCTCGACCAGGCCGCTGCCGTAGACGAGCAGACCGACGACCGCGATGGCGCCGCCGATCAGCAGCGTCGGCTCGAGCTTGCGCCGGCGGAGGACGAGGAACGCGGCCAGAAGGACCGCGCCGATCAGCGGGCCCGGCTTCACGCGGCCAGGACCTCGCCACCGTGAGGACCGATCGGCTTGGCGACCTTCGAGCCCGGAAAGTGCTCGCGCGCCACCTTGGCGGCTTTGACGTTGTGAAAGAGCCCGAGGACGGTCGGGCCGCTGCCGCTGACCATCGCGACGTCGGCGCCCGCGTCGCGGACGCGTGCCAGCGTCTCGCCGAGCTCGGGGCGCAACGAGAGCGCTGCGGGCTCCAGCTCGTTGACGCACAGCGCGTCGGGCAGATCGGGCAGGCCGTCGCGGACGGCGTCGAGCGCCGTGGCGAGCCCGGCCCCGTCGCGAGGAAGGCCGAGGCGGTCGGCTTCGCGAAAGACGTTGGCGGTCAGCAGCGCGCCGGCGGCGGGCACGACCAGGACGCCGTAGCGCGGGACGCCGGGCACGCGCTCGATCTGCTCGCCGGCACCGGTCGCCAGCACGCGCCCGGGCTTGACCTGGGCGGGCACGTCGGCGCCGAGGCCGGTCGCGATCTCGTGCAGGAGCTCGCGGTCCTCGATCCCCGACGCACGAGCGAGCAGCCGCAGCGCGGCGCCCGCGTCGGCCGAGCCGCCGGCCATGCCGGCCGCGACGGGGATCCGCTTGTCGACGCTGATGCGCACGGGGTCACCACGCCAGCCGGTCGCCGCGCGGAAGGCGGCGATCGCGGTCTCGACCAGGTTGACGCCGTCGACACCGGGACAGTCGACGGCGTCGGCGCCGTCCCCGTCCTCCAAGCGCAGCCGGTCGGCGAACGTGACCGACTGCATGATCGACACCAACTCGTGGCGGCCGTCGGAGCGGGTCGGCCCGAGGAAGAGGCAGACGTTGATCTTGCCCGGCGCGCGGGTCTCGAGCCTCATGGCGCGATCTGTGCCCCCAGCGCGCGGAACTGCTCAGGGGTCAGCCGCTCGGCACGCGCGTCCTCGGGCAGGCCGAGCTCGGCCAGCGCCACGCGGGCGCGATCGCCGAGCGCCTTGTCACCGGTGTGGAGCTGCAGGGACTTCGCGAGCGTCTTGCGACGGTGCGCGAACGCGCCGTGGACGAGCGACCGCAGCGCAGGCGGCGGCGCGTCACCGGTGCGCTGCAGCACGACGAGCACCGAGTCGACGTTGGGCACCGGATGAAAGACGGTGCGGGCGACGGAGCGGTGGACTCGGACGTCGCAGGCGAGCTGGGCCAAGACGCTCGGCACGCCGTAGGCCGACGTCCCGGCCGACGCCGCGAAGCGCTCCCCCACCTCCTTCTGCACCATCGCGACCCAGCGCGTGACCGACGGGAAGCTCGAAGACCGTGCGCAAGATCGCGGTCGCCGCGATCCCGTAGGGCAGGTTGGCCACCACCTTGGTCGGCGCCGGGTCAAGCGCGGCGAGGTCGAGCGCCAACGCGTCGCCGAAGTGCAGCGTCGCGTTGGGATGCGGGGCGAGCGCGTCGCGCAGCGCAGGCTCCAGCGAGCGGTCGATCTCGACGACGTGCGTGTGCGCGGTGCGCTGCGCAAGATGCTCCGACAAGACGCCGAGCCCGCCGCCGATCTCCAGTGCGACGTCCTCGGGCGTCAGCTCCGCCGCGCGCTCGATGACCCCCAAGATGTTGGAGTCGATCAGGAAGTTCTGGCCGAGGTCGCGCTTGGGCCGCACGTCGAAGGCGCGCATGCGGCGCAGGCTCGGCTGGGCCGGGAGGTCTGTTGGCGACTGGTCGGTCACCAGTGAAAGAGCGTGGCCGCGTTGCGCTCGACGATCGCCTCGAGCTCCGTGTAGGTCTGGCCGCGCTGCTGGGCGACGAACTGGGCGGTCTCGGTGACGTAGGCCGGCTGGTTGCGCTCTTTGCGCATCGGCTGTGGCGTGAGATATGGCGCGTCGGTCTCCACCAGCAGCTTGTCGTCGGGCACGCGCGCCGCCGCGGCGGCCAGGTCCTCGTTCTTGGGGTAGGTGACGTTGCCGGCGAACGAGATCCACCAGCCCTCGGCCAGGCACTCGTCGAGCCGGTCGGGCATCGAGAAGCAGTGCAGGATGACGTTGACGCCATCGGCGCGCGAGCGCAGGGTGGCGATCGTGTCGTCCTCGGCCGCGCGGGTGTGGATGACCAGCGGCTTGCCGGTGTCGCGCGCCAGCTGGATCTGTGCGTGGAAGGCACGCTCCTGGTCGGCGCGCGGCGCGTAGTCGCGAAAGAAGTCCAGGCCGGTCTCGCCGATGGCACGACAGCGCTCGTGGACGGCAAGGCCCTGCAGCTCGGCGAGGTGGCCGTCGTCGAAGCCCGTCGCCTTGTTGGGGTGATGGCCGATCGCGGCGAAGACCTGTGGGAACGCGTCGGCGGCGGCCAGCGCGGCGCGACCCGTCGCGCCGTCCTGACCGATCGTGAGGATCCGGTTGACGCCGGCACGCGTCGCCGCGGAGACCAACTCCGCGTCGTCGGATGCGCAGGAGTCCAGATGGGTGTGGGAGTCGATCAAGCGGCCTTCGGGGGCTGCTGCTGCTTGGGAAAGAGCGGCTCGAGGTCGGAGACCTGCGTGGGCAACGCGGCACCGAGGCGTGCGCCGTCGATCGCCAGGGCCGGTGCGGTGTCGCCCGCGCTCTCGGGCGCCCCGAGCGCCTGCATCAGGATGCCCGCGCGATCGGGAATCCACGCGTGCAGCAGGACGGTCAGCACCCGCAGGCCCTCGACGAGCGTGGCGAGCGTCTGGTCGAGCTCGGCGGCACGCCCCTCGTCCTTGGCCATCTTCCAGGGCTCTTGCTCACCGACATAGGCGTTGAGCCGGCGCACGCGCACCCAGATCTCCTCCAGGGCGGGCGTCAGCTCGGCACGCCCCACGAGCTCGCCGACGCGCTCGCTCAGCCCTTCGAACTCGGCGACGACCCGCGGGTCGAGATCCACCTGCGGCACGGCGCCGTCGCGGTAGCGCAGCACCATCTTGATGGTGCGGCTGGCGAGGTTGCCGAAGTCGTTGGCCAGCTCGGACTCGTAGCGCTTCTCGAAGTCGGCGGTCGAGACCGAGCCGTCCTGCCCGAAGCTGACGTCGCGCAGCAGGTAGAAGCGCAGCGCGTCGGCGCCGTAGGTGTCGATGACCGCGAACGGATCCAGGACGTTGCCCAGCGACTTGGACATCTTGTGGCCCTCCATCAGGAGATAGCCGTGGACGAAGACGTGCTCGGGCAGCGGCAGGTCGGCGGCCATCAGCAGCGCCGGCCAGAAGACGCAGTGGAACTTGAGGATGTCCTTGGCGATGAGGTGGTAGCTCGCGGGCCAGAACTCCTCGCGCAGATCCTCACCGGGGCGGGCGTAGGTCAGCGCCGTGTAGTAGTTCAACAACGCGTCGAACCACACGTAGAACACGTGGCTCTCGTCCCACGGGACCGGTACGCCCCAGGTGAGCTTGCCGCGCGTGAGCGAGACGTCGTTCAACCCGCCCTTGATGAAGGACAGTGCCTCGTTGTAGCGCGAGGACGGGGTGATGAAGCCGGGGTTGTCGGCATAGAGCTGCTCGAGCCGCTCCTGCAACAGCGACAACTTGAAGAAGTAGTTCTCCTCCTCCTCCCAGGTGAGCTCGATGAGGTGGATCGGGCAGCGGTTGCCGTCGACGATCTCCTGCTCGGACTTGAAGTCGGCACAGCGCGGGCAGTACCAGCCTTGGTAGGTGCCGAGCTCGACGAAGCCGTTGTCCTTCACCTTGGTCAGCACCTCCTGGACGGCCTTGACGTGCTCAGGGTCCGAGGTGCGGATGAAGAAGTCGTTGGTGGCGTTGAGCAGCGGCGCGAGGGCCTTGAAGCGCTCGGCGTTCTTGTCGGCCAGCTCGCGCGGGGTGACGCCGGCGGCCTCGGCGGCCAGCGCGACGGGCTCGCCGTGCTCGTCGGTGCCGGTGAGGAAGAAGACGTCCTCGCCGCGCTGGCGCATATGGCGTGCCATCACGTCCGCGGCGATCGTCGTGTACGCGTGCCCGAGGTGGGGCGCCGCGTTGACGTAGTAGATGGGCGTCGTGATGTAGAAGGACATCTGGGCCTAACGCTACCGCTGCGCGAGCGCCATCCCGGTGCGCCTCGATCGGCGGGGGCGCCGCCGCGCCACGCCACCACCTCCGGCGCCCGCGGCGAGCAGGACGAGACCGGCCCACGCAGGCCATGGAAGCGCTGCCGTGTGGGGCGCCGCACTCGGGGTTGGATGGGCACGTGCCGCTGACACAACCGTGGTGCCGGCGCGACCGCTTGCCACAGACGCAACCGGTGGTGTGGGGCGCGAGCGTGGCCGGATCGCCGGCCCGCCGCGCGGAGCGACCGCTGGTGGCGCAGACGGCTCGTCACGGCTCAGCAGGCCGAGCGGATCCACGTAGCCCTGACGCACGCCGGCCCGCCGGGCGCCCAGCCGCAGGAAGCCCCTCGGCCCGAGCCGGCCCACGGTCGCCCCCGGCCACAGCCGCGCGCCGCGGGCCACCGACGCCGAGGCCAACCCCAGCTCGGTGGCGACGACGCCACCACAGCGCAAGCTGACGCCGCGCCCCCATCCCGGAACGCGCCCGGCGTAGGTCACGGTGCCGGCGCACGCCGCAACCACCCGTGCCCCCGGCACGCCACGCAGGTCGATGCCTCGACGCTGCCCAGCCGCGTACGGCGCAGCTCGCTCGAAGCTGAACGCCCCGACGACCGCCGCACCCGGCACCGGCATCCGCCAGCGCTGCGCCGCCGCTGCGGCGCTCACATCCATCGCGAAGAGACCGGCACCGAGCAGCACCACGAGGGCGAGACGAGACATGCCGGCCACCGTATGCCGACCGCGGCCCGACACCCACAGCTACCACAGAATCGCCACGAACATGGCACTGACACGCAACCAACCCGCGCGAACGCGCCGCGGGGTCTGACCCCGCGCGCCCCCACGGCCGCCACAGGATCGACACGAGCATGGCACCGACTCGCAACCAACCCGTGCGAACCCGTTGAGGGATCTGGCCTCTCAATGTGCCGCCTGCAGGCGCGGCCGGGTCAGCGCTCCAGCAGCGCCTTGTACAAGACGTTGGCCGGCACGCCCGTGAGATCGGCGACCACGCCCGCAGCAGGGCGCGCCTTGGCGCCCGCGTCGACCAGTCGCGCCAGCGCGTCCAGCGCCGGTGCCAGGTCGACCGCCTCGGCCGCCGCGGCGCCGATCACGACGACGATCTCGCCGCGAGGTGCGTCACCGGCGTAGCGCTCGGCCAACGCAGCGGCCGTCCCGCGCACGACTTCCTCGTGGAGCTTGGTCAGCTCACGGCAGACCGCGACCGCCCGGTCGGGTTCCACCGCCGCCAGCGCCGCCAGCGACGCGCCGACGCGCCGCGGCGACTCGAACGCCACGAGCGTCTCGCCGGCACCCCGAAAGAGCGTCTCCAACTCCCCCCGCTTGCGCGGCAGGAACCCCACGAAGCGCCACGTCGTCGCCGGCAGCCCCGACACGACCAGCGCCGTCAGGGCGGCGCTGGGCCCCGGCAGCACCTCGACACCGACCCCCGCCGCCACACACGCCCCCACCAACAGGAAGCCCGGGTCGTTGACCAGCGGCATCCCCGCGTCGCTGACCAGCGCCACGGTCTCCCCCGCCTGCATCCGGCCGACCAGCTCCGCCGCGCGCGAGGCCTCGTTGTGCTCGTGGTAGCTCACCGTGCGGGCAGAGATCCCGTGGCGGTCGAGCAGCACCCGCGTGTGGCGGGTGTCCTCACAGGCCACGACGTCGGCCTCACGCAGCGCGGTCAACACGCGCAGCGTGATGTCCTCCATGTTGCCGATCGGGGTGGGACAGACGACCAGCGAGCCGGTCATCGCGCGTCCACGAGATCCATCGCCATCAGCGCCGCGCCGACCATCCCCGAGGCATCACCGAACCGCGTCGGCACGATCCGCACCTGATCGCGCGACGGCGACAGCGCGCGCTCGGCGACCACCTTGCGCGCTGGCGCCAGCAGCAGCTCGCCCGCAGCGATCACCCCACCGCCCACGACGATGACCTCCGGGTTGAGGATGTTGATGACGTTGCTCAGCCCCACCCCGAGGTACCGGCCGACCGTCGTGACGACGTCGAGCGCCACCGGATCTCCGTCGTGTGCGAGTTCGGTCGCCAGCATCCCGGTGATGTCGCGCCCGGCGCGCAGCGCCTGCCCGAAGCCCGAGTCCGGCAGCTCCTCTGCGGCTCGCCGTGCGCCACGCCCCAGGGCAGTCCCGGACACGAGCATCTCCAGGCAGCCGCGGTTGCCGCAGGTGCAGAGCGGGCCGTCGACGTCGACGACCATGTGGCCCCATTCGCCCGCACCGCCATGCGCGCCGCGCAGCAGCTCGCCGTCGACGACGATCCCTCCACCGATCCCCGTCCCGAGCGTGAGCAGTGCCGCGGTCTTGGTCCCGCGCGCCGCACCGCGCCGGTGCTCGGCGAACATCGCGGCGTTGGCGTCGTTGTCGACCGCGACCGGCACGCCGAGCCGCTCGGCCATGACGTCGCGCAACGGCACGTCGCGCAGCGGGAGGTGGACGGTCGTGGTGGCGATGCCCGTCCGCGCATCAACCAGCGACGGGACCCCGAAGCCGACGGCCGTCAGCTCCTGCCCCGCGGCAGTGCGCACCTCCTCGACAGCCTCCACCAAGGCCTCCAGCAGCTGCTCGCTGTCCTTGCCCTCACGGGCGTGGCGAAAGACGCGATGACGCACATTGAGGTCGGGGTCGACGACCCCCGCAAGCAGCTTCGTGCCGCCGAGATCGACGCCGATCACGCACCCGGCGGACATGCGCGTCACCCTATCCGCTGGATGTCGACCCCCTCCGACCCCCCACCCGAGTACACGAAGTACCGATCGGGCCCCGGCTTTCTGCGCCGCGAGCCCAAGCCCGGCGAGCCGCTGCTCGGCGATCTCGGCGCCGGTCCGGCCGCGCCGCCGCGCCCACCGGGCGGACCGTCCGGCCGCGGACCCGGCCCCGACGAGGACGACGACCGTCGCGTCTACGGCGGCCGCCCCCGGCGGCGCCTGCCGTTCCATCTCCCCCGACGGCGCCGCATCGGAGGACCGCTCACCGTCGGACGCGTCGTCAAGTGGCTCGTCCTGGCCGCCATCGGCTGGGTCGCCCTCTCGCTCGTCCTCTTCCTCATCAGCGCCCAGCTCCAGCAGGGCGACCTCAGCGGCAAGGTCGACCTCGGCGGCGCCGGCTTCCCGCTGACCAGCCCCAACACGGTCCTCGTGCTCGGCTCCGACGCACGGCCCAAGGACTCCAAGGAGCCCGGCGCCTCCTCCAGCGGCAGCCGCTCGGACTCGATCCTGCTGATGCGCGTCGGCGGCGGCAAGAACGCGCGGCTCTCGATCCCGCGCGACACGATCGTCGACATCCCCGGCCACGGCCTCAACAAGATCAACGCCGCCTACGCCTTCGGCGGCCCCGCGCTCGCCGTCCAGACGATCGAGCAGTACCTCGGCATCCAGGTCAACCACCTGATCGAGGTCAACTTCAACAACTTCCCGCAGCTGATCGACGCCATGGGCGGGATCACCTACAAGGGCGGCTGCGTCGTCTCCAAGATCAACGGCGGCTTCAAGAACGGTGGCTACACGCTGCGCCTGAAGGAGGGCAAGACGCACATCAACGGCAAGCAGGCACTTGCGCTCGCCCGGACCCGCCACAACGAGTGCAACCCGAAGGAGTCCGACCTCACCCGCGCGCGCCGCCAGCAGAAGATCCTGTCGGCGATGAAGTCGCGGCTGATCTCGCCGTTCGCGTTCCCGCGGCTGCCGCTGATCGCCTGGAACACGCCCAAGGCACTGCGCAGCGACATGTCCGGCCCTACCCTGCTCGGGCTCTTCGGCGCGCTGGCCACCAGCGGCTCACCGCCCACCCAGATCCTCAAGCCCGACGGTGCCGAGACCGCGCCGGACGGCGGCGCCGGCCTCCACGTCTCCGACGCGGAGAAGGCCCGCGACGTCGCGCGGTTCCTGAAGGGCTAGGCGAACGCTCGCCCGGAGGGCGAAACCCGCTAGGCCGACTTCTTGGCGGGCTTCTTGTCGCCCGACTTCTTCTCGGCCTTGGGCTTCGCGGCGGGCGCCGAAGAGGAATCCGAAGAAGAGGACGCGGCGGCCTTCTCCTTCTCCTTCTTCTTGTCGGCCTGCCCGGCCTCGTACTTGTCGGCCCCCGACTCGGCGGACTCGCGCAGCTCGCGGTTGCGGCGCTTGGTGCCGTAGTCGGTGTTGTAGAAGCCCTTGCCCTTGAAGTGGACGGCGACGGGATGGAAGACGCGCTCGAGCGGGACGCCGGTCTCGGGGTCCTTGGTGAGCGGATCGTCGGTCATGCGCTGCATGACCTCGAAGGTCGTGCCGTCCGGGCGTCGATATTCGTAGATCGGCATTGGCACTCTGAGTATAGGAGTGCCAGGGGAAGCCTCGCCCAGACCCCTGGGTAAAGTGGCGCGCGTGCCCACCCAGGACGTTGTGACGATGGACAAGATCGTGGCGCTGTGCAAGCGCCGCGGCCTGATCTTCCCCGCCTCGGAGATCTACGGCGGTATCGCCAACACGTATGACTACGGGCATTACGGCGTGCTGCTCAAGCGCAACGTCGTCGATGCCTGGTGGGACGCGATGCTGCAGGAGCGCGACGACATCGTCGCCCTGGACTCGGCGATCATCCAGCACCCCAAGACCTGGGAGTCCTCGGGCCATCTGGCGGGCTTCACCGACCCGTTGGTCGACTGCAAGACCTGCAAGCGCCGCTTCCGTGCCGACCACCTCGCCGAGGCGCGCGAGAACCCGGACTCCCAGCCTGAGATCCGCTGCGGCAAGCGGCCCTCCAAGCTCCCGGGCGAGACCGACGAGTGCGAGCTGACCGAGCCGCGCGAGTTCAACCTGATGTTCGAGACGGCGATCGGCCCCGTCCAGGGCGGCGGCCAACGCGTCTTCCTGCGCCCGGAGACCGCGCAGGGCATCTTCCTGGACTTCAAGACGGTGCTGACCTTCGTCCGCCGCAAGCCGCCGTTCGGCATCGCGCAGGTCGGCAAGTCGTTTCGCAACGAGATCACGCCCGGCAACTTCATCTTCCGCACGCTGGAGTTCGAGCAGATGGAGATGGAGTTCTTCGTCCCGCCGGACCAGGCCGAGCAGTGGTACGAGCACTGGAAGCAGGCGCGCTTCGACTGGTACATCGAGCTCGGCCTGCGCGCCGACCACCTGCGCCTGCGCGACCACGACCCCGACGAGTTGTCGCACTACTCCTCCGGCACCGCCGACGTCGAGTACCTCTTCCCGATCGGCTGGTCGGAGCTGGAGGGCATCGCCAACCGCGGTGACTTCGACCTCAAGGCCCATGGCGCGGGATCGGGCAAGCCGATCGAGGTCGTCGAGCAGGACGGCACCCGCTACGTCCCGCACGTCATCGAGCCGGCCGCCGGCGTCGGGCGCTCGATGCTGGCCTTCCTGGCCGACGCCTATGACGAGGAGGATCTGGGCGACGGCGACATCCGCACGGTTCTCAAGCTCCACCCGCGCCTGGCGCCGGTGAAGGTCGCGATCCTGCCGCTGGTCAAGAAGGACGGCCAGCCCGAGCTCGCGGCCGAGGTCCAGGCGCTGCTCAAGAAGCGGATGCAGACCGAGTACGACGAGGGCGGCTCGATCGGCAAGCGCTACCGCCGCCAGGACGAGATCGGCACGCCGTGGTGCGTGACGATCGACCACCAGTCCTTGGAGGACCGCACGGTCACACTGCGCGACCGCGACTCGCTGGCCCAAGAGCGCATCGCGATCGACGAGCTGGGCGAGCTGCTGTCGGGCCGCCTGGCCGGGCCGTGGACGTCGCCGAAGTCGGAGAGCTAAGCGGCCCGCGGCGTGTCGTCAGTGCGGCGGCGCCGCAGCGGCGATGGCGACGAGGGCTCCGGCGCCCACGGCGCGTCGTCGGCCGTGCGGAGCCGGCGGGCCAGCATGCCCGCGCGAGAAGTGCGGCGCGCGATCATCCAGCCCAGCGTCGTGGGCTGGTAGCTGGGCTCGGGGCGTTCGTCGAGGTTCGGCACCGCCCGTACGAAGCCGGCGACGCGCGCGACCGAGAGCTGGAAGGCGGCGTCGGCCGCCGCGAAGCGGCCGGGCTCTTCGAGCTCGCGCAGGCTCATGGGACGGCCGGCATCCGCGAGCACGCACAGCAGCTCGCGGGCGACGCTCCGGTAGGGGTCGGCACCATCGGTCATCGGGGAAGCCGCAGGCTCCACGCGCGAGCAGCCGTTGTCCACAACCTGCACGACTCTGCACGGGTTCGCGCGTGGGGCGCGCAAGTTCTAGGCCGAGATGTGGAGCTTTGGGCAGGCTGGGTGAGTCTCACCGCTGGGCACCGCTGCGCCCCGGGCACGTCGGCTGCGACGGATCAGCCGATCAGCGCAGCGACCGCGAGGGTGCCCGCCGCAACCGTTCCGCGATGGTCGCGGTCGGGCTCGGCGAGGATGCGCAGCGCGAGCCCGTCGCCGAGGCCGAAGATGATCTCGGCAATCGCCTCCGGGTCGGCGCGCAGCACCAGGACGCCCTCGGCCTGCTTGGCCGCGAGCACCGCGGCAACATGCTGCCGGGTCCGACGCACCAGCTCGCCGAACTCGATCGCGATCTCCGGGTTGCGCCGCGACAGCGTGAAGACCTCGAAGGAGAGCGTGAGGAACTCGGTGTCGTCGCGGAGCATCGCCTCCAGCGTGCGACCGAGCATCGCGATGAAGTCGGCGGCGTTGGACGCGGCGGCCAGCTGCTCGTCCAGGGCGGCCATCCGCAGGTCGGTGTCGCGCTTGACGACCTCGGCCAGCAGCCGCTCCTTGGAGCCGAAGTAGTAGTGCAACAGCCCGCGCGAGACGCCGGCCTCGCGGGCGACGTGGTCGAAGGTCGAGCCCGCGACGCCCCGCAGCGCCACCGATGCGCGCATCGCGTCAACGATCCGCTGGGCCTTGTCGCCGCTGAGCTGCGAGCGCGCCGTGGTCGCCTCCATCCACCGATCCTAGCTGGCCGGCCAACCCGGTCACGGCAACAGAAAGGGCGCCCCGACAAGGGCGCCCTCTCGTTGCAACAGATGTCGGTGCGACTACGCCGCGGTCGGCGTGGACGCCGGAGCCGTCGTGGAGGTGTAGTCGAACTCCTCCTCGGCGCCGAACAACGCGTCGAGGACCTTGGAGCGCAGGTCGGCGCTGAGCGCGATCGCCAGGCCACCGGCGATCGTGAGCACCAGCAGCTTGCGGCCGAGACGGCCCTTGCGCTTCTTCTTCTTGGGACCCTCGCGCAGCGACGAGCCGGCGTCCTTCAACGCCTCGGCCGCGGTGTGGAGGTCCTTGTGGAACTTCTTGTCGTCGGTGAGGATCTTCGTGGGCGCCTTGCCGTGTGACAGACGCTCGTAGGCGTCACGCGCGGCTTCGAAGGCGACACGGACGTTGTCGCGCAGGTCATCGTCCTCGATGACGCGCTGGACGTAGGGGTTCTGGCGGGCCGCCTCGACGGCGCCGGCGGCAACGGCCGCCTTCTGCTTCTTCTTGGCCATGCAGCTTCCCTCTTTTAGTTCGGGGTCGTGGCTCTGCGCCGAGCATACCCGCCGCTCGTGGTTCGTCACGCAGGGCTTTGGAGGGCGGCGTCCAGCACGTCGCCGATCTCCGAGACCCAGACGAACCGCAGCCGCTTGCGCAGGTGCTCGGGGATGTCTTCGGCGTCGGCCTCGTTGAGCGCGGGCGCGAGGATCGTCCTGACCCCGTTGCGCTGCGCCGCGAGCGCCTTCTCCTTGAGGCCGCCGATCGGCAGCACTTGGCCGGTCAGCGTGATCTCGCCGGTCATCGCCACGTCCTCGCGCACCGTGCGCCGCGAGATCAGCGACGCGAGCGCGGTCGCCATCGTGATGCCCGCGCTGGGACCGTCCTTGGGCGTCGCGCCGGCGGGCACGTGGACGTGGAGGTCGTGGTCGCTGAACCACGCGTCGCCCAGCCCGGGCGCGATCTCGTGCGCGTTGGCCTTGACCCACGTCAGCGCGGCCTGGGCGGACTCCTTCATGACGTCGCCGAGCTGACCGGTCAACTGCAGCTTGCCGGTCCCCGGCGTGGCGCTGGCCTCGATGAAGAGGACGTCGCCGCCGACCGGCGTCCACGCCAGCCCGGTCGCCACGCCCGGCGTCGCCGTCCGGCGTTTGGCCTCGGCGTGGACCTTGGCACGGCCGAGCAGCTCGCGGACGACGTCCGGGGTGACGGTCGTCTTCTTCGGCTTGGCCGATCCCACCAACCGGCCACCGCCGTTGGCGGTTGACGAACCTTGGGAGCCGGTCGGTGCCGACTCTGCCACCGTCCGCGCGACCTTGCGGCAGATCGTCCCGATCTCGCGCTCCAGCCCGCGCACGCCGGCCTCACGCGTGTAGTCGGAGATGACCCGGCGCAGGGCCTTGTCACCGAAGGCGATCCACGACTTCTTGAGGCCGTTGCGCTCGACCTGGCGCGGCACGAGGTAGCGCTTGGCGATCTGCAGCTTCTCGTCCTCGGTGTAGCCGGCGAGCTGGATGATCTCCATGCGGTCGCGCAGCGGGCCCGGCACCCGGTCGAGGTCGTTGGCCGTGCAGATGAACATGACCTTGGACAGGTCGAACGGCACGTCGAGGTAGTGATCGCGGAAGGTCGCGTTCTGCTCGGGGTCCAAGACCTCCAACATCGCGCTGGACGGGTCGCCGCGGAAGTCGGCGCCCATCTTGTCGATCTCGTCGATCATGAACAACGGGTTGTCGGAGCCCGCGTCGCGCAGCGCGCGGATGATCGTCCCGGGCATCGCGCCGATGTAGGTCCGGCGATGGCCGCGGATCTCGGCCTCGTCGCGCACGCCGCCGACGCTGATGCGCTCGAACTTGCGCCCCAGCGCGCGGGCGACCGACTTGCCCAGCGACGTCTTGCCGACGCCGGGCGGGCCGGCGAAGCAGAGGATCGTGCCCCGCGCGTCCGGCTTCAGCTTGCGCACGGCCAGGAACTCCAGGATGCGGTCCTTGACCTGCTCGATGTCGTAGTGGTCGGCGTCGAGCACCTCGCGCGCGTGCACGAGGTCGAGGTCGTCCTCGGTGCTGATGCCCCACGGCAGCATCGCGATCCACTCCAGGTAGCTGCGGATCACGCCGTGCTCGGCGGCCTGGGCGGGGAGCTGCTCGAGGCGGTGCAGCTCGCGATCGACCTGCTTGCGGACGTCGGCGGGAAGCTGCACGTCGGCGAGCTGGTCGCGCAGCTCGCGCGCCTCCTCGGCGGACTCGTCGAACTCGCCCAGCTCGGCCTGGATCGCCTTGAGCTGCTGGCGCAGGACGTACTCGCGCTGGCCCTTGTCGATCTCGGACTGCACCTGGGACTGGATCTCGGAGCCAATCGAGATGACCTCCAGCTCGCGCGCCAGCACCTCGGCGAGGCGGCGCAGCCGGCGGCCGACGTCGACCTCCTCCAGCAGCGCCTGCTTCTCCTCGGTCGGCAGCCGCAGCGAGCCGGCGATCAGGTGGCTGAGCGTCGAGGGGTCGTCGATGTTGGCGACGGCCAGCTGCAGCTCCTCGGGCAGGTAGGGCACCAGCTCGACGATGCGCGTGAAGGTCTCCTGGACATTGCGCGTGAGCGCGGTCAGCTCGGGCGACTCGCGGACGACGTCCGGCAGCTCCTCCACGCGTGCGACGAGATAAGGAAGCTCACCTGTCCATTCGGTGATCTTCACTCGTTGGGCTCCCTGCACGAGGATCCGCAACGACCCATCAGGGACCTTGATCATGCGAGCGACCGCACCGACGACGCCGACGTCGTGCAGCTCCTCGGGGCCCGGCGTCTCCAGCTCCGGGCTGCGCGAGGCGACCATGACGAGCAGACGATCGCCGGCCAGGACGTCGTTGACCAGCTGGATCGAGCGCTCCTGCCCGATGGCCAGCGGCGTGAGCGTGTCGGGCAGCGGGACCGACTCGCGCAGCGGCAGCACCGGCAAGGTCTCGGGCACGCGGCTGCGCGTCCCCACCTCGACTGGGCGACCGCCTCCCTCGGCGCTGATCTCGATCACGGCCCCGGACCTTACGCCGACCTAGGCGGCGTCGTCGGCGACTTCGATCGACACGCGACGCGAGCGTGTCTCGGGGCGCAGCAGCGGCAGCTCGACGCGCAGGATCCCGTCGCGATAGGTGGCGCGCGCCGCCTCGGCGACGACGTCGGCACCGAGCGGGATCACGCGCCGAAACGGCCCGAAGTCGATCTCGAGCTGCTGGTAGACGCGGCCCTCGCTGTCGGCCGGGCGGCGGTGACCGGCGATGACCAGCTCGCGACCCTCGATCTCCAGCCCGATCTCGTCGGGATCGATCCCGGCCAGCTCGGCGTGGACGACGGCGCGGGGCGGCTCGCCTTCGTAGAAGACGTCGACCGCCGGCGAGAAGCCGCCGCGATGACGGGGACCCAGAACGCCGGCGCCGAACACGTCGCCGAACAGCTCGTCCATCTCGCGGCGCATCCGCTCGAAGTTGGCGAAGAGGTCGCGCTCGGGGGCCACGCGCACGAATGTACCGCGCGCGTCCCGGCTCAGACCTCGTAGACGGCGCCCTCGCGTGCGACGGACACGGGACCCTCGAAGGTGCGCTCGGCTTCACGGCGCGCCCACAGCTCGTCCATCTCATCGGAGAAGTGCGTGATGACGAGGCGGCCGACCTTGGCGCGCTTGCCGTGCTCGCCGGCCTCGGCGGGCGTCAGGTGCCCGCGGGTCCCGTCCCGCTCGGGGCGCGGAAGCGTCGCCTCGATCATCAGCAGGTCGGAGCCCTGGGCGAAGCGCACCAGCTCGTCGGTCGGCGCGGAGTCGGCGCCGTAGGTGAACAGGCCCGACCGCGCGGACCCGGGGTGCGTGACGGTGGAGCGGACCTGGACCGCGCAGGTCGGCAGCCAATGCGGCACCTCCTGGAAGCGCAGCGCGAGCGGGCCGACCGTCAGCTCGTCACCGGGCGCGTACTCGTGGATGTCGAAGGCGTTGTCGATCAGACCCTCCGTGCCCCAGGCGCCGACGATCTGCCGGAACACCTGCCGCGCGCCCTGCGGCGCAAACAGCTTCGGCCTGGCCGGCTGCGCTGTGCCAGGCCAGCGGTCGACGGGCACCGGTTGCTGGCGCGGCGCGTAGGTCAACGCATAGGCGTACGGGACGAGGTCGAGGAAGTGGTCGGCATGCAGGTGCGAGACCACGATCGCGTCCACCGCCACGTAGTCGCGATGGCGCCGCAGCTTGCTGAAGACGCCGTTGCCGCAGTCGAGCAGCAGGAACGTCCCTGCCTCCTCGACGAGGTATCCGCTGCATGCCCCTCCGGCGTCCTGCCAGGAGGGCGATTTGCCCAGCACGGTGATGCGCACCCTTCAAACCCCTTCTCGCCGCTGGGCCGAGAGAGTAGACGCGCGCGGCGCTAGGCGACGGCTGCGAGCGCGCGACCCGTCGGCAGCGCGCGGGCCGCGGCGCGGAGCGCCTCGATGACGTGGTCGACGAGCGGGTCGACCTGACCGACGCGAACGGCCGCCTGAATGCGGCGGGCCGGCGGCCGGCCGCGCAGCGGGATGATCGCCACGTCGGTCCGGATGTTCGCCGTCGCAAGGCTCGGGATCAGCGCCACGCCGACCCCGGCGGCCGCCATCCCCTGCAGCGCCGGGTAGTCGTCGAAGGCAAGGCGGACGTCGGGCTCGAAGCCCGCGTCGCGACACGCCCGGAGCACGATGTTGGAGTCGGGGCAGGTACCGCCCACGTCGGGCATCAGCCAGCCCTCGCCGGAGAGCTCCTCGAGGCCGACCGACGCGCGGTTGGCCATCGGGTGGTCGCTGGCCATGACGAGCAGCAGCGGGTCCTCACAGAGGTGGACGTGCTCGACGCCGGGCCGCACGTCCATCGGCGACAGCTCGGAGTCGATGATCGTCGCGAGGTCGAGACGGTCAGTGAGCATCGCGTCGATCGCGTCCTCGGGCTCGATGACCTTGACCTCCATCAGGAGATCGGGGCGCCGCGCGCGCAGGTCCCGAGTCGCCCCGGGCAGCAGACCCGCGGCCAGCGTCGCGAAGGCGCCGATCCGCACCGTCGGACGGCCGGCGCCCGCCGCCTCGCGCACCTCCTCCTCGGCGCGGCGTGCGGCGTCGAGGAGGGCGGCCGCGCGGGTGAGCAGCAGCTCGCCGGCGGGCGTGGGATGCACGCCACGGGCATCGCGATCCAGCAGCCGGACGCCGACGATCGCCTCCAGGCGCGCGACGTGCTGGGAGACCGCCGGCTGGGTGTAGCCCAGGACGGTGGCCGCATCGCTGAACGAGCACCGCAGCGCGACCTCACGAAACGTCGTCAGGAGCTTGAGATCGAGCATCACGAACCATGATCCCAGTCAGGTCAAGTCATCAACGGACCTAATCCAATCCGGCAAGTCCGGCTCAGAACGACGTGATGACCGTCCGCACGCCTTCGTGGCGATCCATCGCCGCGAACGCCCCGTTGACGTCGTCGAGCGCGATGCGGTTGGTCACGAAGGCCTCGAGGTCGAGGTCGCCCGCGAGGTAGAGGCTCGACCAGCTCGGGCACCCGGTCGCGGCCCTTCGCGCCGCCGAACGACGCGCCCGCGATCCGCCGGCCGGTGATGAGGAACCGCGGGACGACCTCGAGCACCTCGCCCTTGCCCGCCACGCCGGCGACCGTCGCCAGCCCCCACCCCATCCGCGCCGCCTCGACCGCCTGGCGCATCACCTTCACGTTGCCGGTCGCCTCGAAGGTGTAGTCGGCGCCGAAGCCGTCGGTCATGTCGAGGATCCGCTGAACGGCGTCCTCGCCGCCGAGGAACGTGTCGGTCGCGCCGTGGGCGCGGGCCTGCTCCAGCCGTCCCTCGTCCAGGTCCACGCAGATGATCCGCTCCGCACCGGCCAGCCGCGCGCCCGCGACGGCGCCCAGGCCGACGAGCCCCGCGCCGAAGACCGCGCACGTCGAGCCGCGCTCGACCTTGGCGACATACAGCGCGGCGCCGATGCCGGTGGTCGCGCCACAGGCCAGCGTCGCGACCACGTCCAGCGGCGCCTCCGGGTTGATCTTGGCCAGCGCGATCGACGGCATGACCGTCGCCTCGGCGAACGTCGAGGTTCCCATGAAGTGGCGGATGCGCTCCTCGCCGCGGTGCAGGCGCGTCGTGGCGTCGGGCAGGTAGCCGAGGTTCTGCTGCTCGCGGATCGCCAGGCAGAGGTTCGTCTTGTCGCTGCGACAGTGGAGGCACTCGCGGCACTGAGGAGAGAAAAGCGTGACGACGTGGTCACCGACCGCGAGATCCGTGACCCCTTCCCCCAGCGCCTCGACGACACCGGCGCCCTCGTGCCCGAGGACCGTCGGCGCATAGCCCGACGGGTCGGCGCCCGAGGCCGTGTACATGTCGGTGTGGCAGACCCCGCACGCGTGCAGCCGGACGAGCACCTCGCCCGGTCCCGGGCCGTCGAGGTCGACCTCCTGGACGACCAGCGGCTGGGCGAACTCCTCGAGGACGGCGGCGCGGATCTTCATGGCGCCGACCCTAACGCGACGCGCCTTCTAGCTGTGGAGGGCTGCCTGCTCCTGGGCGTTGGGGAACGCCCAGGCGGCGGTGGTGCGACCCTGCTGGCGGAAGTGGAAGCGCAGCTGACGCGCCGGGCGCAGCCCTTCCGGATGGTCGGGACGGAACGTCGAGCAGGGCTCGTCCAGCGCCAGCGCGCAGAGCATGTTGCAGCGGAAGTAGCACTCCTCGCAACTCGGCTTCTTGCCCTTGACGCGCGCCTTCGACATCCGTGGTCCCGACTCCTTCTGCTCGACCGCCTCGTTCACGACGACGCCATCGAACCACGTCCGGACCGACCCCTGCAACGGCCCTTCCCGCAAATGCCGACAAACGCCGAAATACCTGCTAATAGCGGGAATTTCGCGCCGTTTACCGGTGTTTGCGGCGAGGATGGCGCACGGACCTCCGCGACCGTGGACGACCTGCTATCGAAGTCCTATATGTTGATGGACACGATGCCGCGTGTCCTCGTCACCGGCGCCAGCGGCTACGTCGGCGCAGCGCTCATCCCCCGCCTGCAGGCCGCGGGTCAGACGGTGCGCGCGTTCGCCCGTGACCCCGCGCGCGTCGCCGCGGCCGGCGTCGATGTCGGCGGCCTGGAGATCGCCACCGGCGACGCCGTCGGCGGCGTGGGCCTCGACGCCGCGCTCGACGGTGTCGACATCGCCTACTTCCTGATCCACTCGATGGAGAGCGGGGCGGCGATCGCCGACGGCTTCCGCTCACGCGACCGCCGCGCGGCGGAGCACTTCGCCGACGCCGCCCGGCGGGCCGGCGTGCGCCGCGTCGTCTACCTCGGCGGTCTCGTGCCCGACACCGGCATCGCCTCAGACCACCTCGCCAGCCGGCTGGAGGTCGAGCAGACGCTGCTGGAGGCCGCGCCGGAGACGCTGGCGCTGCGGGCCTCGATCGTCATCGGCGCCCGCTCGCGCTCCTTCCGGTTCCTCGTGCGCCTGGTCGAGCGTGTGCCGGTCATGCCGCTGCCGGCGTGGCGGGAGAACCGCACACAGCCGATCGACGGCCGCGACGTGCTGTCGCTGCTGGTCGCCGGCGGCCACTCCCCGGCGGTCGACGGCCCGCTGTCGCTGGACATCGCCGGCCCCGACGTCGTCACCTACGGCGAGCTGGTCACCCGGATCCGGGACGCGCTGCTCGTGGGCCGCGCGCCGATCCACCTGGGCTTCAGCCTGACGCCGGTCGCCAGCCGCGTCGCGGCGGCGATCGCCGGCGAGGACCATGCGCTGATCGGTCCACTGATGGAAGGGCTCGAGGGTGATCTCCTGCCCCGCGACGACCGTGCCGCTGCGCTCCTCGGCGTCCGGCTGCATCGCCTCGACGCGGCCATCGAGCGGGCCCTGCGCGACTGGGAGGCGACCGAGGAGCTGCGGGCGCGCTGAGGCGCGCCCGCACCCTCTAGGGTCTGCCCACGTGAGCGACGTGGCCACGAGCATCGACATCGACGCATCCCCCGAGGACGTCTGGCGCACCGTCATGGACCCGACGCGCCTCGGCGAGTGGGTGACCATCCACCGCAAGCTCGTCTCCTACTCCGAGGACGAGATGGAGCAGGTGCTGCATCTCCGCGGCGCCAACTTCAAGGTCAAGTGGCACCTCGACTCCAGCCGGGCGCCGCATCACGCGACCTGGAAGGGCCGCGGGCCCGCACGCTCGCATGCCGAGACCGAGTACCGCCTGACCGACAACGGCAACGGCGGCACCCGCTTCGACTACCGCAACGAGTTCCGGGCCCCGCTCGGCCCGCTCGGCGCCGTCGCCAGCCACGCCCTGGTCGGTGGCCTGCCGGCCAAGGAGGCCGACGCATCGCTGCGCAAGCTCAAGGCGCTGATGGAGCGCGGACAGCGGTAACGCCGCGGGCGCGCGGCCGATCCTTCTACAGGATCGCCTGGATCCCGCCCGCGCCGATTCGCGCCTCGCGGAGCGCAACGCCCTCCTCTGCGTCCCCGTCGAGCACCAGGACGGCGGCCTGCAGCGTGCGGCGGCGGTCACGCAGCACCGCGTCGGCGATCTCGGCGGCACGCGCGGCGGCCGTGATCGGGCCCGCGCCCTCGACGGCCGCGCCGATCACGCGCGCACGCGGCAGGCGGGTGGCGTCGAGCAGGCGCTGGACGTCGGTCACGGGCGTCGGCGTCGCGACGATCACGACGGCTCCGGCACAGCGCTGCGCGATCTCCCGCCCGGTGTCCTGGGCGATCGCGTCGACGACCACCAGGTCAGAACCCCCTGCATCCGCCCACGTTCCGGCCTGCACGCGCGGCTCATAGCCTTGCGGCCCGGCTGCGCCCGCAAGGTCATCGGCCAGCCCAGCACGGCTGCCGAGCAGGACTAAAACACTGAGATCCAGCTGGGCGATCAACAGCGCAATAAGCTCTCCCGTGAATGTCTCAGCGGTGCACGTCACCTTGCTTCGCATTGACCTTCACCTACTTCCATGTGACACTCACTTCCACTAATAGTAACTCTCACGAAGGCAACGACCCACGTCATGGCAGATTTCCTGGACGAGAAGCGGCGCGAAATGCAGGAGCGCCTCAAGGAGCTTCGCCCGTTGGTGGACGAGTTCCACCGCTTGGAAGCCGCAGTCTCCGCACTGGACGGCGTCGGCAACGACGCAGCGCCCGCGCCGTCTCCCCGTCGTCGATCGAAGGCCTCCACCAATGGAGCCGCACCCAGCGGCTCGAGCAACGGCCGTCGCGGCCGCCCACGCGGCTCAGGAACCCGCGGCAAGCAGGCCCTGGAGCTCGTCAAGGGCAATCCCGGCATCACCATCCCGGAGATTGCGCAGAAGATGGGCATTCAGCAGAACTACCTCTACCGGGTGCTCCCCGGCCTCCAGAAGGAGGGCCTCATCCGCAAGGAGGGCCGGGGCTGGCACGCGATGGACGAGGCGTAGCCGTAGCGTGCGCGGGAATGGCCCGCAGGCCATTCCCGCGAGGGCCGGACGGCCAGACGCCCGGCCTTGGGACCTAGCCGATGAGGCCGAGGCCCTTCACCGCGTCGCGCTCGCCCTTGAGCTCGTCGACGGTGATGTCGATCTTGGACTGGGCGAACTCGCCGACCTCCAGGCCCTCGACGATCTCGTAGCTCCCGCCGCTCACACGGACCGGGAAGCTGGAGATCAGGCCCTCGTCGACGCCGTACTGACCGCCTGACGGAACCGCCATCGAGACCAGGCCCTCGGCGCCCAGCGCCCAGTCATGGACGTGGTCGATGGCCGCGTTCGCCGCGCTGGCGGCGCTGGAGGCGCCGCGCGCCTCGATGATCGCCGCGCCGCGCTTGCCGACGTTGGGCAGGTACTCGTTCTCGTACCAGGCCATGTCATCGACGGCCTCGACGGCCGGCTTGCCGTTGACCTTGGCGTTGAACAGATCGGGAAACATCGTCGGTGAGTGATTGCCCCAGATGACGAGATCCTCGATGTCGGTCAGCGCAACGCCGAGCTTGCTGGCGAGCTGGCCGTAGGCGCGGTTCTGATCCAGGCGCGTCATCGCCGTGAAGCGCTCATTCGGGACATCCGGCGCATTGCTCATGGCGATCAGCGCATTCGTGTTGGCCGGGTTGCCGACCACGAGGATCTTGATGTCGTCGGCGGCGTGGTCGTTGATGGCCTTGCCCTGCGGCTTGAAGATCGCGCCGTTGGCCTCGAGCAGGTCGGCGCGCTCCATGCCGGCGGTGCGCGGGCGAGCACCGACGAGCAGGCCGACGTTGGCGCCGTCGAAGGCCTCGTTGGGGTCGGAGGTGATGTCGATGGCCTCCAACAGGGGGAAGGCGCAGTCGACGAGCTCCATCGCGGTGCCTTCAGCGGCCTTCAGCGCAGGCTCGATCTCCAGCAGGCGCAGGCGGATCTTCTCGTCGGGCCCGAGCAGCTGGCCCGACGCGATGCGGAAGAGGAGGGCGTATCCGATGGCGCCGGCCGCGCCGGTCACCGTGACAGTCTTGGGCATGGCCCAAAACCTATCGGTGCCGAACGCTTGCCGCGTGGAGACTCACCCCAGTGTGGCCAACGCCTCGTTGAGCGTCGCGCTGGGGCGCATGGCCGCCTCGGCACGGGCCGGATCGGGCCGGTAGTAGCCGCCGACGTCCACGGGCGAGCCCTGAGCGCCGTCGAGCTCGGCCACGATCGTCGCCTCCGCATCGGTCAGCCGCTGCGCCAGCGGCGCGAAGCGCGCCGCGAGCCCGGCATCGTCGGTCTGGGCCGCAAGCTCACGCGCCCAGTGCAGCGCGAGATAGAAGTGGCTGCCGCGGTTGTCGAGCTCGCCCACCTTGCGCGACGGCGAGCGGCCCTCCTCCAGCACGCTGCCGGTCGCGCGATCGAGCGTGTCGGCCAGGAGCTGGGCGCGCGCGTCGCCGGTCTTCTGGGCGAGCATCTCCAGCGACACCGACAGCGCGAGGAACTCGCCGAGCGAGTCCCAGCGCAGGTGGTTCTCCTTCAGGAACTGCTGAACGTGCTTGGGCGCCGAGCCGCCCGCCCCGGTCTCGAACAGCCCGCCGCCGTTCATGAGCGGGACGATCGAGAGCATCTTCGCGCTGGTGCCCAGCTCGAGGATCGGGAACAGGTCGGTGAGGTAGTCGCGCAGGACGTTGCCGGTGACCGAGATGGTGTCCTCGCCTCGGCGGGCGCGCTCCAGCGTGAAGCGCACGGCGTCGGCCACGGGAAGGATCTCGATCTGCAGGCCGTCGGTGTCGAGCGCGTCGAGTGCCGGGCGCACCTTGGCCAGCAGCTGCGCGTCGTGCGGGCGGCGTCTCGTCGAGCCAGAAGACGGCGGGCGCGCCGGTCGCCCGCGCGCGAGCCACCGCAAGGCCGACCCAGTCCTGGATCGGCGCGTCCTTGGTCTGGCACATGCGCCAGATGTCCCCCGCGTCGACATCGTGCTCCAGCAGCGTGGCGCCACCGGCATCGACGACGCGCACGATGCCCGGCGCCGCGACCTCGAACGTCTTGTCGTGCGAGCCGTACTCCTCGGCCTTTTGCGCCATCAGGCCGACGTTGGGCGTCGTGCCCATCGTCGCCGGGTCGAAGGCGCCGTGCTCCTTGCAGTGCGCGATCGTCTCGGCGTAGAGCGGGGCGTAGCTGGAGTCCGGGATGACGCACTTGGTGTCCTGCTGGGCGCCGGCGGCGTTCCAGCCCTGCCCGGAGGCCCGGATCAGCGCCGGCATCGACGCGTCGACGATCACGTCGCTGGGGACGTGCAGGTTGGTGATGCCGCGGTCGGAGTCGACCATGAAGAGGTCCGGCCCGGCGGCGAGCGCGCGGTCGACGGCCTCCTGAGCCTCGGGATGGACGCTCAGCAAGCTGGCCAGGCCGTCGTTGGGGCGCACGTCGCCCAGCCCGGCGTAGACGTCATCGCCGACGAACGCGCGCACGGCATGGCCGAAGATGATGGGGTCGGAGACCTTCATCATGGTGGCCTTGAGGTGCACGGAGAAGAGCACGCCCTGTTCCTTGGCGTCGGCGATCTGCCGGCCGAAGAACACCTGCAGCGCGGCGCGGCGCATCACCGATGCGTCGATGACCTCGCCGGCCAGCAGCGGCGTGGAGGCCTTCAGGACCGTGATCGCGCCGTCGGCGGCGACGTGCTCGATGCGGACGTCGGTCGGCTCGGCGACGGTGACCGAGCGCTCGGTGGAGCGGAAGTCGCCGCCGTCCATCGTCGCGACGTGGGTCTTGGAGTCCGACGACCATGCGCCCATCGAGTGCGGGTGCTTGCGCACGAACGCCTTGACCGACGCGGGCGCGCGGCGGTCGGAGTTGCCCTCGCGCAGCACCGGGTTGACCGCGCTGCCCTTCACCGCGTCGTAGCGGGCGCGGATGTCGCGCTCCTCGTCGGTGGCGGGCTCCTCGGGGTAGTCGGGGATCGCGTAGCCCTGACCCTGGAGCTCGGTGATCGCGGCCTTCAGCTGGGGCGCCGAGGCGCTGACGTTGGGCAGCTTGATGATGTTGGCCTCGGGCGTCTTGGCCAGCTCGCCGAGCTCGGCGAGCGCGTCGGCGACCTGCTGCTCGGGCTTCAGGCGCTCGGGGAAGTGCGCCAAGATCCGGCCCGACAAGGAGATGTCGCGCAGCTCGAGCTCGATGTCGGCCGTGGCGGCGAACGCCTCGACGATCGGCAGCAGCGACTTGGTCGCGAGCGCCGGCGCCTCGTCGGTGTGGGTGTAGATGATCTTCATGGGGGCGCCGCACGCTATCGACTCACCGCGACTTGACACTCTGTCAAGATCTCGCGAATGGCCACCACGCACGTTCCCAGCGCACTCGTCGTCTCCGGCCTGGCGGAGGTCGCGGCGGGCGCGCTCGCGGGTTGGCCCTACACGCTCGTGCGCCAGAACCCGGAGGCCGCGCGGAAGATCGGGATCAAGTCCGGTGCGCGCATCAAGCAATGGCACCTGGACCTCGCGATCCTCGGCGGTCTGACGGTCGCCGTCGGCACCGCGGTCCCCGACGCACCGCGCTGGGCGGCGATCCCGCTCGGCGTCGGCGCATGGACCAACGCCATGTCCTTCCTCCCGCTCGCCTTCGCGCCGGAGGTCGACAAGTCACCCGTCTACAAGGCGTTCGCCGGCGCCTCCTTCATCACGACGTCTGTCGGCTTCACCGGCATGGCGATCGAAGGCGCGCGACGGCGCCGGCGGCGCGCGCGCTGAGCAGCCCGACACGGCCTGCCGGATTGTCACCGGCCGGTCCCGAGCGCGCCCTCGGGATCGACCTAGAGTCGCGTGGCCGTGGTCTTCAGCTCGCCCACGTTCCTCTTCGCGTTCCTGCCGATCTCGCTGTTGGCCACCTGGGCGACGCCCGCGTGGGGACGACGCTTCGTGCTCCTCGCGGCCAGCGCCGTGTTCTACGCGTGGGGCGTGCAAGGCGTCCTGGCGATCGTCTGGTGCTCGGCGCTCGTGGACTGGGCCACAGCGCTGGCCATCAAGCGCGCACACGACCGTGGAAGCCGCGGCTTGGCGTCCGGCCTGCTCATCGCGGGCATCGCCCAGAACCTGGCGCTGCTGGGCTACTACAAGTACCTCGGCTTCGCGGCTCATGAGGTCGACCGGATTGCGTCGCTCCTGGGCACCAACGGCCCTTCGATCGTCGCCGTGGCGCTGCCGATCGGCATCTCGTTCTTCACCTTCGAGAAGATCAGCTACATCGTCGACGTCTGGCGCGGCGATGTCGCACCGCGCCGCGATCCGATCGACGTCCTGCTGTTCGTCTCGCTCTTCCCGCGATCGATCGCCGGTCCGATCGTGCGGCTGCGCGAGATCGAGGATCAGCTGCACCGGCCTCGACCTGTGCCCGAGCAGGTCGGCGAAGGCGCCATCCGCTTCGTCCACGGACTGGCCAAGAAGGTGCTCATCGCCGATCAGCTCGCACCGATCGCCAACGCGGCGTTCGCCGGCGCAAACGGTGATCTCACGACGAGCAGCGCGTGGCTCGGGGCGCTCGCCTTCACCCTGCAGATCTACTTCGACTTCTCCGGCTACAGCGACATGGCGATCGGGATCGCCGCGATGCTCGGCTTCCGCCTTCCCGAGAACTTCGATCGTCCCTACACGTCGCGCTCGGTGACCGAGTTCTGGCGGCGGTGGCACATGACGCTGTCGCGGTGGTTTCGCGACTACGTCTACATCCCGCTCGGCGGGAGCAGGCGCGGACCCCTCGTGACCTATCGCAACCTCATCGTCGTGTTCGCGCTGGTGGGACTGTGGCACGGCGCCGCGTGGACCTTCGTGCTGTGGGGCCTGTACCACGGGCTGTGGCTGCTGGTGGAGCGGCGCTTCGGCCTACGCGCATTGGGCGAGGACGTCCGCGCCGCCTGGCTGCGCCGCGCCTTGACGTTCGTCATCGTGCTCGTCGGCTGGGTGCTCTTTCGCGCGGGGTCGGTCGACGCGGCATTGCACTACTACCGCGCGATGTTCGTGCCGACCGGCGGGTCGCTCCCCGCGGTCGACAGTGTGCTGACCAATCAGGCCACGCTCGTGCTCGTCGCCGCCGCCGTCCTCGTGCTCCTGCCGCTGCGACAGAGCGGCGGGCTGTGGCTGGCCCGCGGCGCCGGGGGCGCACCGGCCGTCGCACGGGTGATGGCGTTCGGCGTCTTGGCCCCGCTCGCGATGGCCTACACGCTGGCGGACGGCTTTCACCCCTTCCTGTACTTCCGGTTCTGATGACGCGACGCAAGGCCGGATACGCCGCGTGGCTCCTGGTCCTCCTGGCGGTCCCGGCGATCAGCCTGCTGCTCGGTGCGCGTCAGCCGCTGATGGACAACCGCCCGAAGTCCCCATGGCCATCGATCCACGCCGCGAGCCTCGACGACCGCAAGACCTACAAGCAGCTCGACGCCGCCTGGCGCGAGCGCATCCCGACGCGCAAGCAGGCGGTGCAAGCGCACGCACAGCTCTCCGTCGGGGTCTTCGGCGAGAGCCCGAACCCGAGCGTCGCGGTCGGACGCGACGGCTGGCTCTACTACCGCTTGGCGCTGCAGACCTGCCGTGACGTCAAGCCGACTGTCGACCCGGGCGACGCGGCCGAGATCACGGCACGGACGCTCATCGCCTTCGGCCGGCGCGTGCTCATCGTCGAGCCCGCCGACAAGCTGCTCATCCATCCCGCCGATGCCCCGCGGTACCCGAGCACGGTGACGAGGTGCGTCACCGCGATCCAGCAGCGCCTCACGGACCGCCTGAGGAAGATCCCGGGCGGGGTCGACCTCGACGCCACCCTGCGCCGCATGGAAGCCGCAGGACAATCGACCTTCCTGCCCCATGACTCGCATTGGAACTCCCGCGGGCGGCTGGCGTACGCCCGTCTCATCCTCGACTTCATCGCACCCGGCCTGAGTCGCGCCACGGGATTGCATCTCGGCCCCTGGCATGACCGACACAGCGACCTCTACACCCAGCTCGGGCTGCCCGGGACCGATCGCGACCGCTCGGTGCTCCTACGGCGAGCATCACCACGACCCGTCGCCGGCGGATCGACGCTGATCCTCGGTGACTCGCAGACGATCGAGACGTTCAAGGCGCGGGTTCCCGGAGCTCCGCCGATGGCCACGCAGCTGCCGGAGGGCACCCTGGTGTGCGCGACCGTCCAAGAGTTCATCCCCGGCCAATGTGACGGGGCCCTCTACGCCGCGTCGGCGGTCGCCATCGAGAGCGTCGGGCGCAACCTTCAGCAGTTCGAGGCCGCGTGCTCGCGGATCGTGACGTTGGTCGCCCAGACCATGGAGGGAGTCGAAGGTCACTATGCGCTCCTCGGCGGCACGGCCCTGCAGTCCGGCGACACGATCACCTTCGGAGCAGACGGGAAGGCGGTTCTGCGGATCCGCCCGGCACGAGGTGACGTCAGCCGCAAGGCACGCCTTCTGGGCATTCCCGTCGAGGCGCTTGCGCCCGGCGGACGCGTCGGCATGGTCCAGCGTCCGGTCACCGGGCTGCCGACGCCCTGCGCGACGATCGAGGCGACGGTGCCGAACGTGTTCCTCATCCTCCCGCTCCCGGCCGGCCGGCCCGCGTCACAGATCGCCCTGCACCTCGACGCGCCGCCGGGCACGACGCTGGGCCCGCCACAGGAGATGGCGCTGGGCGGACGGCCTGTCCAGCGTGTCCGTCTTCCTTGACGCCAAGGCATGAACGGTGGTTCACTTCTTGGTGAGCCATGCCCTACCGACCCACCGAGCGCACCGAGGCCCGCCGCGCGCAGACGCGCGACAGGATCGTGCGCGCTGCGTTGGCGCTCGTCGCGCGAGGCGGCTACCGCGAGGCGCAGGTCGCCGCGGTCGCCAAACGGGCGGGGGTGGCCACCGGCACGGTCTATCGGCACTTCCCGTCGAAGGCCGACCTACTGACCGAGGTCTTCCGGGTCGCTTCGCAACACGAGGTCGACGCGGTCACCCAGGCCGGCGGAGAGACCGCACGGGAGCGCCTGATCGCTGCGGTCGACACCTTCGCCCGCCGCGCGCTGCAGGGCCGGCGGCTGGCGTGGGCGCTGCTGGCCGAGCCCGTCGACCCCGCCGTCGAGGCCGAGCGTCTGCAGTTCCGCCGCGCCTACGCCGACGCCTTCGCCTCCACCATCGCCGACGGCGTCGCGCGCGGCGAGCTGCCACCCCAGGACCCCGCCTTCACCGCCACCGCGCTCGTCGGCGCGATCGGCGAGGCGCTCGTCGGGCCGCTCTCCCCCACCCACGCCGACACCGACGTCGATGCGCTCGTCGCCCGGCTCATCACCTTCTGCCTGCGTTCCACCACCGATCAGGAGCTGTCTGAAGATGTCCACCGTCGCACGGCCTGAGGCCGAGACGTACGCCACCCACGAGGTCCGCAACCAGGTCCCGCCGCTGGAGGGCCGCAACCTCTTCCTCGATCACACAGCCCTTGTTGAAGGACTTGCGCGCGAGGGTGGTGGCTGGGCCCACGATCGCGCCGTCGAGGTCGGCGCGTTCTGGGGCGGCGAGCCGCTGACGTGGGGCGAGCAGGCCAACGGCAACCCGCCGGTGCTGCACACCCACGACCGCTTCGGCAACCGCCTCGACGCGGTGGAGTTCCATCCCGCCTGGCACCAGCTGATGGCGCGCGGCGTCCACGACGAGATGCACGCGCTGCCGTGGAACGACCCGCAGCCGGGCGCGCAGGTCGCCCGTGCCGCCATCTACATGTCCGGCACGCAGGCCGACGCCGGCTTCGGCTGCCCGATCACCATGACCTTCGCCGCCGTCCCGGCGCTGCGGGCCACCCAGGCGATCGCCGACGAGTGGGTCCCGCGCCTGACCGCCCGCGGCTACGACGGCGCGCTCAAGCCCGCCTCCGAGAAGCCGGGCGCGATCTGCGGCATGGCGATGACCGAGAAGCAGGGCGGCTCCGACGTGCGCGCGAACACGACGGTGGCGACCCCGCTCAACGGTGGCGGCGAGGGCGCGGAGTACCAGCTCGTCGGCCACAAGTGGTTCTGCAGCGCGCCGATGAGCGACCTCTTCCTGGTCCTCGCCCAGACGGAATCGGACCCACCCGCCCTGTCCTGCTTCGCGGTCCCGCGCTTCCTGCCCGACGGCACCAAGAACGAGGGCTTCCAGCTCCAGCGGCTCAAGGACAAGTTGGGCAACAAGTCCAACGCGTCGTCTGAGGTCGAGTTCAAGGGCGCGTGGGGCCAGATGCTCGGCGAGCCCGGCCGCGGCGTCCCGACGATCATCGAGATGGTCGGCCACACGCGGCTGGACTGCGTGATGGGCGGCGCGGGCGGCATGCGCACCGCGGTCTCGCTCGCGACGTGGCACGCGATGCACCGCGCCGCGTTCGGCAAGACGCTGATCGACCAGCCGCTGATGCGCAACGTGCTCGCCGACCTCGCCGTGGAGAGCGAGGCCGCGACGGCCCTGACGCTGCGGCTCTGTCGCGCCTACGACGAGGCCGCCGCCGGGGACGAGCGCGCCGACCTCTTCAAGCGCCTCGCCACCGCCGTGGCCAAGTACCACGTCTGCAAGCGCGTCCCCAACCACGCCTTCGAGGCGCTGGAGTGCCTCGGCGGCAACGGCTACGTCGAGGCGTCGGGCATGCCGCGCCTCTACCGCGAGGCGCCGCTCTGCTCGATCTGGGAGGGCTCGGGCAACGTGATGGCCTTGGACGTGCTGCGCGCGCTGTCGCGCTCGCCCGAGTCGCTCGACGTCTTCCTCGAGGAGCTCGACGCCGCCACCGGCCAGGACGCGCGCTACGACGCCTACGTCCAGACCGTGCGCGGTGAGTTCTCCCGACCGGCCGAGCTGGAGCACCGCGCGCGGCTGGTCGTCGAGCGCATGGCGATCGCCCTGCAGGCCTCGCAGCTGCTGCGCCACGCGCCCACCGCGGTCGCCGACGCGTTCGTCGCGACGCGGCTGGCCGGTGACGGCGGGATGCACTACGGGACGCTGCCGCCCGGCACCGACGTGGACTCGATCCTCGACCGCCACGCGCTGGTGGCGGCATGAGCGCCCCGCAGCGGTTCCGCGCAGCGGTCGAGGCGGGAGATCTCGAGGCGGCGCTGGCGACGCTGGCGCCGGGCATCACGTTCCACAGCCCGGCGGTCTTCCGGGAGTACCGCGGGGTCGAGACCGTCAGCGGCCTGCTGCGCTGCGTCTTCGAGACCTTCGAGGACTTCCGCTACACCGACGAGCTGGCCGGCAGCGGCGACGACCCGGTCCACGCGCTGATCTTCCGGGCACGTGTCGGCGAGCGCACGCTGGAGGGCATGGACCTGCTGCGCATCGGCCCCGACGGGCTGATCATCGACTTCACGGTGATGGTCCGGCCGCTGTCGGGCCTGATCGCGCTGGCCCAGGCGATGGGGCCGAAGGTCGAGGCCGCGGGGCTGAAGGCGGGCTAACGGCCCGGGCGCGGAGCGAGCGCGGCGCGCAGCCGCGCCTCGTACTCCGCACGCGGGATCTGGACCGCGCCGAGGCGCAGGGTGTGTGGCGTCGCGGTCTGGATGTCGCACAGCTCCGCGCCGCCGCCCGCCAGCGCGTCGAGCGTCCGCGACACCAGCACGTTGCCCGCGTGCGGGACGCGGTGCCACATCGACTCGAGCATCGCCGCACGCCCGAGCGTCACCGCGATCAGGCCGGCGGCCAGCTCATCACCAACCCAGATCTCGAACGTATGCGCGTGGCCGCCGGCGTGCAGCAGGCGGTAGAGCTGCTGCATCCGCGCCGTGAGCCAGACCCCGTCGCCGGGGCCGCGTGGCGCGGCGCAGTGCTCGATGACGGTGTCGAAGGCCGTCGAGACCCGCAGCTGCCAGTCGTCGCGTGCCCGCAGCGAGCGGCGCAAGCGGCGGCGCATCGCGGCACGCGAGGCCTCGTCGAGCTCGAAGATCGTGCGCGGATCGGCGACCCACCAGGGCAGGTCCCGCGGTGGCGGTGACGTCGCCTCGTCCATCGGGAAGAGCCCCTGGGCATAGAGACCGAGGATGGTGGCCCGTTCCACCCGTCACACTGTGACCGATGTTCGGCGGTGGTGGTTCGATGCAGCTCGCGCGGGTGTTCGGCATCCGCATCGGGGCCAGCCCAGGCTGGTTCATCTTCCTGTTCTTGATGATCTGGTGGCTGTCGGACCTGTTTGCCACGGCGCTGCCCGACGCGTCCAACACCACCACCTACGCGACGGCCGTCGCCGGCGCGCTGCTGTTCTTCTTGTCGATCGCCCTGCACGAGCTCGGCCACGCGGTCGTCGCGCGCCGCAACGGCATCGAGGTGCTCGGCATCGACCTGTGGGTCTTCGGTGGGCTGGCCAAGCTCTCGCGCGACTCGGAGTCGGCCGGCGAGGAGTTCCGGATCGCTGCCGCGGGGCCCGCGGTGACGCTCCTGATCACGGTGCTGGCAGCCGTCGGCGTGGCGCTGCTCTCCCACGCCGACTGGAGCGTGAACCTCTTCGCCGACGCCGACGACACGACCCCCGTGCTGGCGCTGATGAGCTGGCTCGCGCTGGTCAACGCCGGCTTGTTGGTGTTCAACCTCGTGCCGGGCTTCCCGCTCGACGGCGGCCGGATCGCGCGAGCGATCGCGTGGAGGGCGACGGGCGACCGCCATCGCGCGACGCGCTTCGCCGGCCGCCTCGGCCAGGTATTCGCCTACATCTTGATCGGGCTCGGCCTCTTCCTGCTCGCCTCGGGCGACGCGGTCGACGGGATCTGGCTGGCGATCCTCGGCTGGTTCCTCAGCCAGGGTGCACGTGGTGCGGTCGTCTCCTCGCAGTTCGCCGAGCGCATCGAGGGCGTCACGGCGGCCGACCTGATGGACGACGAGCCGGTCGCGGTCCCACGCGACACAACCGCGCTCGCAGCCCAGGACGAGTTCTTCCTGCGCTACCACCTGCCGTGGTTCCCGGTGATCGACGCGGCCTCCGGGCGGCTGGTCGGCCTCCTGCGTCAGGAACGCGTCGATGTCGCGGTCACCGGTGGCCAACCGACGCTGACGGCCGACGAGCTGCTGGACGGTGGCGAGGGCGACGAGGCCAGCGTCGCACGTGACACGCCGTTGGAGACGCTGCTGTCCTCCGAGCCGCTGCGGCGCTTCGGGGCGCTGGCGGTCGTCGACGGCGACGGTCGGCTGTGCGGGGTGCTGACGCTGGACCGCGTGCGGCGCGCGCTCGCGGCGAGCGTCGGCTCGGCCTGAGCCCACAGAGCCGCCCGCTTACGCCGCACCGTCGACCCAGGCGGCGACCGCCGGCGAGACCGGCACGTCGGCGCGCAGCAGCGGGTCAGGCTCGATCGCGCCCGGCTGCAGCCGCAGTGGCACGGTGCCGGCCCAGGCGTCGGAGGCGTAGTCCTCCTCGTCGTCGACCGGGCCGCCGGTCCGCACCTTGGCCGAGGACTCCTGGAGGGAGAGCGCAAGCACGCGCGTGCCCTTGAGCTCCTGGCGCGACGGTGGGCGGACCTCGGCCCAACGGCCCGGCACGAGCCGCTCGGTGAACGCCTCCAACGCCGCCGCGCGCTCCTCCGGACCCTCGACCGTGCGGGCACGCCCGAGGACCACCACCGAGCGGTAGTTCATCGAGTGGTGAAACGCCGACCGGGCGAGCACGAGCCCGTCGATCAGCGTGACCGTGAGACAGGCGGGGATGCCGGCGCCGAGCATCGTGACCATCCGCGAGGCCGCCGAGCCGTGGAGGTAGACCTCGTCGCCGACTGCGCGCGTGGAGCGTCGGGATCACGTAGGGCTGGCCATCGACGACGAAGCCGAGGTGGGCGACCAGCCCCTCGTCGAGGATCGCGTCGATCGTCGCGCGGTCGTAGTCGGCGCGGGCCGGTGCCCGGCGCACCCGGGCGCGTTCGGAGGGAGCGGAGGAGGCCATGGACGCCACGGTATGGACGACTTGGCCCGCATTCCAGGACCAAATGGGTCTGACATCATGGGGCCAAGTGGACCTCCACCTGGATCTCGACAGCGCCCCCGGCCGCACGCTCCGCGCCCGCGCCGAGCACGCGCTGCGCGAGGCCGTCCGCAATGGCCGCCTCGCCCCGGGCTCCCGGCTGCCGGCCACGCGCGCGCTGGCCGCGCAGCTCGGGGTCTCGCGGGGCGTGGTCGTCGAGGCCTACTCCCAGCTCGCCGCCGAGGGCTACCTCGACACCCGCCGCGGTGGCGGGACCCGCGTCGCCGAGCACCCGGCGCCCGCGCCCACCTCCGCGCCCGCCGCCGTCGGGACCGCAGGAGCGTCCGCGGGGCCGGTACCGCGCCATGACCTGCGTCCCGCGCTGCCGGCCGTCGACGGCTTCCCGCGGGCCGCATGGCTGGCCGCCCTCACACGCGTCCTGCGCACGATCCCCGACGGGCGCCTGGGCTACGGCGACCGCCAGGGCGAGCCCGAGCTGCGCGCGGCACTCGCCGCATCGCTCGCGCGCACGCGCGGCGTGCGCGCGGGCGCCGAGCAGGTGCTCGTCACCGGCGGCCTGCGCGACGCGCTCCCGCTGCTGTGGCGACTCGCCAAGGCGCGCGGGGCCGAGCGCGTCGGCATCGAGGAGCCCGGCTGGTGGCGGATCGGCCGCTCGCTGACGGAGGCCGGCCTCACCCCCGTCCCGATCCCCACCGACGACCACGGCCTCGACCCCAGACGCCTCGCTGACCTCGACCTCGACGCCGTCGCCGTCACCCCCGCGCACCAGTTCCCGACCGGCGCCGTCCTCCCACCAGAGCGGCGCGCCCAGCTGGTCGCCTGGGCCCGTGACCGTGGCGCGCTGATCCTCGAAGACGACTACGACGCAGAGTTCCGCTACGACCGCCAGCCGGTCGGATCGCTGCAGGGCCTCGCGCCCGACCTCGTCGCCTACGGCGGCTCCTGCTCCAAGACCCTCGCGCCCGCCCTGCGGCTCGGCTGGCTCGTCCTTCCGTCCAGTCTGGTCGCGGAATTGCACGCCGACGACGCGTCCTCCCCGCCCGGCACCCCGCCCACGATCGACCAGCTCGCGCTCGCCGATCTCATCGAGCGCGGGGAGCTCGACCGCCACCTGCGCCGCCAGCGCCACCGCTACCGCAAGCGCCGCGACGCCCTCTTGGCGGCGCTCGCGCGCCAACTGCCCGGGCTCGAGGTCCGTGGTGCGGCCGCTGGGCTCTTCGCCGTCCTGGCGCTCCCGACGGGTGCGGACGAGCACGCGGTCGTGGCCGCGGCGCTGGCGCGCGGCGTCGCGCTGGAGCCGCTGGGCGCCGCCGGGCGCCCGGGCCTCGTCGTCGGCTACGCCAACCTGCCGGAGGCCGGTGCCGCCGCGGCGGTTGCCGCATTGGCAGCGGCCATCGCAGACGTCGGCGCCGGCGCCGAACGGACCTCGACGTAGGCGGGCCTAAAAGGGCCCGACCTATAGAGTCCCAGCCTCCGAACTTCGAGACGAAGAGCCGCATACATGCCTGCACATGACGTCCTCATCCTCGGCGCCGGCCTCGCCGGACAACGGGCCGCGCTGGCCGCCGCGGACGCTGGAGCGTCGGTCGCGATCATGAGCAAGGTCCACCCGGTCCGCTCCCATTCGGTCGCTGCCGCCGGTGGCATCAACGCCGCCATCAACCCCGCCGACGACTGGCGCTCACACGCCTACGACACCGTCAAGGGCTCCGACTTCATCGGGGACCAGGACGCGATCGAGGTGATGTGCCGCGAGGCGCCGCACGAGGTCATGCACCTTGAGCACATCGGCGTCACGTTCCATCGCAACGAGACCGGCCAGATGGACCTCCGCGCGTTCGGCGGCGCCTCGATGAAGCGCACCGCCTACGTCGCCGACATCACCGGCCAGGCGATCCTGCACGTGCTCTACGAGCAGCTCATGAAGTACCACGAGCGCGTCGCCCGTTACGAGGAGTGGTTCACGACCTCGCTGCTGCAGGACGAGTCCGGCGCGGTCTCGGGCTGCGTCGCCCGCGACATCCGCACGGGCAAGCTGGAGATCTTCACCGCCAAGAACGTCATCCTCGCCACCGGTGGCGCCGGCCAGTGCTTCAAGCCGACCACCAACGGCCTGATCTGCACCGGCGACGGCATCGCCCAGGCCTACCGCCTCGGCGCGCCGCTGATGGACATGGAGATGGTCCAGTACCACCCGACCTGTCTGGTCGAGAACGGCTTCCTCATCACCGAGGGCGCCCGTGGCGAGGGCGCGCACCTGCTCAACGCCAACGGCGAGCGCTTCATGGAGAAGTACGCGCCCAACAAGATGGAGCTGGCGTCGCGCGACGTCGTCTCCCGCGCCGAGCAGACCGAGATCAACGAGGGCCGCGGCGTCGGCCCCGGCGGCGTCGGCATCTACCTCGACATCACCGTCGTCCCGAAGAAGCGCACGCTCGAGGCGCTGCGCGAGATCGTCAACATCGGCAAGGACTTCGCCGGCGTCGACATCACGCGCGAGCCGATCCTGATCCGCCCCGGCCAGCACTACATCATGGGCGGCGTCAAGACCGACATCGACGGCGCGACGCCGATCGAGGGCCTCTACGCCGCCGGCGAGGTCGCCTGCGTCTCGGTCCACGGCGGCAACCGCCTCGGCGCCAACTCGCTGCTGGACACGCTGATCTTCGGCCGCCGCGCCGGCGAGCACGCCGCGCACCGCGCCGCCGGGATGGCGATGCCCAAGGCCGCGGGCCAGGCCCGCCTCGACGAGGAGCAGGCCATGTTCGACACGATCCTCGACCGGCCCAAGACCGGCCGCCGGATCTCGGAGATCAAGGACGAGCTCGGCACCGAGATGAACCGCAACGTCGCGGTCTTCCGCGAGCAGGCCGGCCTGGAGCATGCGCTCGAGGTCGTCCGCCGGCTCAAGGAGGAGGCCAAGACCGCCTACGTCGACGACAAGGGCACGGTCTTCAACCAGGACGTCCTCGGGGCGATCGAGCTGGGGTACATGCTCGACTGCGCCGAGTGCACGGTCGTCGGCGCGATCGAGCGCAAGGAGTCGCGCGGTGCGCAGTTCCGCACCGACTTCCCCGAGCGCAACGACGAGGAGTGGCAGAAGCACATCACCCTCTCGCGCAACGGCAGCGACGAGCCCAGCGTGGCCTACTCGCCAGTGACCATCACCCAGTGGCAGCCCGAGGAGAGGAAGTACTAGCCATGGCCGCCGAACCCCTCACCCCCGAAGAGACCGACGCGCCCAACCCGGCGCACGTCGACAACTCCGAGAGCTTCACGCTCCGCATCCGCCGCTTCGACCCGGAGTCCGGCGAGGCGCCGTACTGGGTCGAGCACACCATCGAGCTGGAGCCCCACCGCTCCGTGCTCGAGGGGATCCTCCAGGCCAAGGGCCGTTTTGACGGCTCGATCGGCATCCGCTGCTCGTGCAAGGCGGCGATCTGCGGGTCGTGCGGCGTGCGCGTCAACGGCGAGCCGGGGCTGGCGTGTCACACGCACCTCGACAAGGCCAAGCGCACCTCCAAGGACGGTGTCATCGAGATCGAGCCGATGGGCAACATGCCCGTCATCAAGGACTTGATCGTGGACATGGACGCCGTCCACTGGAAGAAGATCCAGCGCGTCACGCCGTGGCTCATCAACAAGGAGCCGATCCCCGAGCGCGAGTACCTCGTCGACCGCGAGTCGATGGTGGACGTCACCCAGACGATGGCCTGCATCCAGTGCGGCGCCTGCGTCTCGGACTGCCTCGCGATGGAGGTCGACCCGCTCTTCATCGGCCCGGCCGCCCTGGCCAAGTCCTACCGCTTCGTCGGCGACCCGCGTGACGCCGAGCAGCGCGAGCGCCTGCTGGACCTCGCCGAGGACCCGCATGGCATCTACGACTGCACGCACTGCTTCAAGTGCATCGAGGCGTGCCCCAAGGGCGTCGCCCCGATGAACCAGATCATGCGCCTGCGCCGGCGCGCGGGCAACGACCATCACATCGTCGACCGCAACAACGGCGAGCGCCACGAGGCGGCGTTCGTGAAGCTGATCAAGGACAACGGCCTGCTCTGGGAGGCCGAGCTGCTACCGCGCTCCTACGGCGGCACCTCGTGGTTCGGCAAGTTCCACCCCGCCGCCGGCCAGGAGCTGCCTGGCCTCGCTGCCGGCGATCACCAAGGCGATCCTGCGCCGCAAGGTGACGCCGATGGGCGCGCTCAAGCCCCACAAGATCCCCGCCGCCGACCTCAAGCAGGTCCAGGAGATCTACGAGGAGATCGAGGGCCGCGAGGAGCGGATCGAGTTCAACCTGTACATCTCCGGGACCGACGAGGACAACGCGGAGAACCCGACGGCAGAGGACAAGGCATGAAGGTTGCGGCCACAACCGAAGCGCTGACGTCGCGAAAGGACAATCGCTCATGAAGGTTGCGTACTGGCCCGGCTGCGTGAGCCGCGGCTTCACCCCGGAGCTGCACGGCTCGATGGCCAAGATCGCGCCGATGCTCGACATCGAGCTCGTCGAGCTCGACCGCGCCTGCTGCACCGGCGCCGGTGTCATCGCCGAGCACAACACCGAGCTCGCCGACACGCTCAACGCGCGCACGTTCGCCCTGGCCCAGCAGGTCGAGGGCGCCGAGCTGATGATGAACATCTGCTCGACCTGCCAGGGCGCCCAGGGCGAGTGCCAGGAGCGCCTGGACGCCTCGGAGGAGTACCGCGGCCAGATCAACCAGACGCTGGCCAAGTACAACCTGGAGTACCGCGCGGGCATCGCCAACAAGAACTTCCTCTGGGTCTTGGTGGAGGAGTTCGGCCTCGACAACCTGCGCGAGCGCGTTCGCCGACCGCTGACCAACCTCAAGGTCGGCCCCTTCTACGGCTGTTACATCGTCCGCCCGACCGACCGGCTCGGCATCGACGAGGAGAACCCGCGCGACACCTACCTCGGGCTCGTCATCGAGGCGCTCGGCGGCACGGTCATCGACTACGCCGGCTCGCACAAGTGCTGCGGCTTCCCGATCATCACCATGAACAAGACGGCGTCGCTGGCCCAGGCCGGCCGCCATCTCGGCGACGCGGCCGACGCCGACGCCGACTGCCTGGTGACGCCGTGCCCGCTGTGTCACCTCAATCTGGACCTCCAGCAGCCGCTGGCCGAGCGCCAGGTTGGCCGCGAGCTCAACATGCCGGTCCTGCACCTCCCCCAGCTCGTCGGGCTGGCCCTGGGCCTGGAGCCCAAGGAGCCTCGGTCTCGACAAGCACGTCGTCAAGCCCACCGCCGTGATCGACTGGACGACCTCGGTCGTCGCAGGCGTGGGCGCGGGCAACGGCGGCTGGTGAAGCTCCCCAAGCTCCTGCGTGGTGCGCCGGCAGCGCACGAGGCATCGCCGCCTCGTCGCCGCCGGCGCGCCGTGCGCCCCGACGGGCCCAAGACGATCATCCCGATCGTCGACGAGGCGATCACGCCGCTCGCGCTCGACCTCGACGCGGCCCGCGAGCGCCTGCGCCGCACGATCCCGCCCGTCACCGACGACGAGTAGCGGCCCGGGCGTAGGATCGTTCGCGCATGGACGTTCTCCTTCGCCACAATGTCACCATCCAGGGCCGGCCCGACGGTCCGCCGATCGTCTTCGCCCACGGCTTCGGCTGTGACCAGAACATGTGGCGCTTCGTCTGGCCGGCGTTCGCCGACGAGCACCGCGTGATCCTGTTCGACCACGTCGGCCACGGCCATTCGGACCACACGGCCTTCGATCCCGACCGCTACCGGTCGCTGGACGGCTACGCCGAGGACGTCCTGGCCATCCTGGGTGCGCTGGACGTCCACGGTGCGGTCTTCGTCGGCCACTCGGTCAGCGCGATGATCGGCGCCTTGGCCGCCGTCGCCGAGCCGGAGCGCTTCTCCCGACTGGTCATGGTCGGCCCGTCGCCGCGTTACATCGACGACGACGGGTACAAGGGCGGCTTCTCGCGCGAGGACATCGACGGCCTGCTGGAGTCGCTGGAGAGCAACTACCTGGGCTGGTCGGGCGCGATGGCGCCGGTGATCATGGGCAACGACGACCGGCCCGAGCTCGGCGGCGAGCTGACCGACGCGTTCTGCGCGACCGACCCCGAGATCGCGGCGCACTTCGCCCGCGTGACGTTCTTGTCCGACAACCGCGCCGACCTGGAGCGCGTGGCGGTCCGGACGCTCGTCCTGCAGTGCTCGGCCGACGTGATCGCCCCGGTCGGTGTCGGTGCCTATGTCGACGAGCACCTGCCCGACAGCACGCTCGTCCAGCTCGAGGCAACCGGGCACTGCCCGAACCTCAGCGCGCCGGCAGAGACCACCGCCGCGATCCAGGACTTCCTCGCCGAGCCGTGACCGGCCGTGACGACCTGATCCGCGACAGTCCCGAAGAGCTCTTCGAGAACGCGCCCTGCGGCTACCTGACGACCGCGCTGGACGGCACGATCCTGCAGGTCAACCGCACCCTGCAGACGCTGACCGGCTATGAGCGCGACGCGCTGGTCGGCCGCCGCTTCCCGGAGCTGCTGAGCGTCGGCGGCCGGATCTACTACGAGACGCATTACGCGCCGCTGCTGCAGATGCAGGGCTGGGTGCGCGAGATCGCCGTCGACCTCGTCGGCGCCGACGGCGTCAAGCGGCCCGCGCTGGTCAACTCGGTGCTGCAGCGTGACGAGGACGGCCAGGCGCTGTCGATCCGCACCGTCGTCTTCGAGGCCACCGACCGGCGTCGCTACGAGCAGGAGCTGCTGCGGTCGCGCGATCACGAGCACGCCGTCGCGGCCGAACTGCAGCGCGGCCTGCTCTCCGGCGGGCTGCCGCGCGATCCCGCGCTCGACCTCGCGGTGAGCTACCGGCCGGCCGAGGGCCTGGAGGTCGGTGGCGACTGGTACGACGCGTTCTGGATCGGCGAGCGGCGGATCGGCGTGGTCGTCGGCGACGTCGTCGGCCGAGGGATCGTCGCCGCCGCGACGATGGGGCAGCTCCGCAGCGCGGTGCGCGCGCTGGCCTCCACCGGCCTACGGCCCGGCCCGCTGCTCGACGCGCTCGACGGCTACGCGCGCCGCCACGCGGTCGGCCAGATGACGACGCTCGCCTACGCCGAGCTCGACCTCGACAGCGGCGTCCTGGTGCTGGCGTGCGCGGGCCATCCGCCACCCGCCGTCACCGCACCCGGCGAGCCGGCCCACTTCCTGTGGGACGGGCGCTCGACGCCGCTGGATGCCGCCGCAGAGCCCTCGGCTCGCGCCGAGTCAACGGTGACGCTGGAGCCCGGCTCCACCGTCGTCCTCTTCACGGATGGGCTGTTCGAGCGCGTCGACCGGCCGCTGCAAGAGGGACTCGACACCGTGTTGGCCGGGCTGGCCGATCACGAGAGCGAGACCGCCCAGGAGCTGGCCGACGCGACGACCGAGGCCGCCCTCACCGGCCGGCGGACGACCGACGACGTCTGCCTGCTCGCGCTCCGTTGGACGCCGCCGGGGAGCTAAGCCGCCGCGCGGGTGCCGAGCAACCCGCGCTCGTGCAGCAGCTCGGCGATCTGCACCGTGTTCAGCGCCGCGCCCTTGAGCAGGTTGTCGCCGACGATGAACAGGTTCAAGGCATAGGGGTCGCTCAGGTCCTGACGGACGCGACCGACGGCCACGGGATCCTTGCCCGCCCACTCCAGCGGCGTCGGGACGTCGTCGAGCTCCACCCCGTCGTGCGCGCCCATGACCTCCAGCGCACGGGCGACCGACGGCTCGCGCTCGAACTGCGCGCGCACCTCGACCGCGTGACCGACCATCACCGGCACGCGCACGCAGGTCGGCGAGACCGCGAGCTCCGCGATCCCGAGGATCTTGCGCGACTCGTTCTGGAGCTTCATCTCCTCGTCGGTGTAGCCGTTGCCGGTGTCGCTGCCCAGCAGCGGCACGACGTTGAAGGCCAAGGGCTTGCCGAAGACCGGCGTCTCGCCCACCTTGGCGGCGGCGCTCGCGCCGTCGGTCTGCAAGGCGTAGGGGTCGGCGAGCAGGCCCGGGACCTGGGCGATCAGCTCGTCCATACCCTTCTGACCGGCGCCGCCGGCAGCCTGGAAGCTCGTCGCGACGATCCCGGTGAGGCCGAACTCGACATGCAGCGCGTGCAGCGGCGGCATGATCGCCATCGTCGTGCAGTTCGGGTTGGCGACGATGCCCTTGTTGATGTGGTTCAGCGCCTCGGGGTTGACCTCGGAGACGACGAGCGGCACGTCGGGATCCATGCGGAAGGCGCTGGAGTTGTCCACTACGATCGCGCCGTGGGCGGCGAACCGCGGCGCCCATTCGCGCGAGATCGAGCCGCCCGCGCTGAAGATCGCGACGTCGAAGCCGTCGAGGCGCTCGTCGTCGGCCAGGCCCTGGACGACGAGGCCGTCGTCGAGCACCTTGCCCGCGGAGCGCTCGGAGGCGAACGGCACGATCTCGGCGGCCGGATACGCACGATCGCGCAGCAGGCGGCGCATCTCGGTGCCCACGGCGCCCGTGGCGCCGACGACGGCAACGCGGTACCGGCCACTCATGACGCGAACCTCATGACGAATTCGTTGTGGTACATCTTCATGAGGCGAACTCCCCGAACGGCTGCTCCGGGCGGATCGTGTCCGCCCCCTGCAGGTCAAAGGCCGTGTGCAGCGCCGTGACCGCGGTCTCGACGTCGCCGACCGGCACGACGCAGGAGATCCGGATCGGCGAGGTCGAGATCATCTCGATGTTGATGTTGTTGGCACCGAGGACCGTGAAGACCTTGGCCGCCACGCCGGGATGGGACTTCATCCCGGCGCCCACGATCGACACCTTGCCCATCGCCTGGTCGGTCTCGACCTGGATGCCGAGCTCGGTCGCGATCGGCTCCAGCGCGGCGCGCGCCGCAGCGGCGTCATCCTGCGGGACCGTGAACGACAGCTCGGCCAGCGCGCCCGCCGAGCGCGGGTCGTTCTGGATGATCATGTCGATGTTGACGTTGGCGTCGGCCAGCGCCGTCGTGACGCGCCCCGCGACGCCAGGCGTGTCGGGCAGGCCGATCAGCGTCACCCGCGCCTCGCCGCGCGAGTGGGTGACGGCGGTGATGAGGAAGTTCTCCATGTTCTTGTCCTTGGCGTCTTCGTCGGAGACGACGAGGGTCCCGAGGGAGTCGTCGAAGCTCGATCGGCAGTGGATGCGCACGCCGTGGGTGCGCGCGTACTCGACGCTGCGCAGCTGCAGCACGCCCGCGCCGGAGGCGGCCATCTCGAGCATCTCGTCGAAGGTGACGACGTCGAGCTTGCGAGCGTCGGGCACGATGCGCGGGTCGGCGCTGAACACGCCGGGCACGTCGGTGTAGATCTCGCACTCGTCGGCGCCGATGGCGGCCGCAAGCGCGACGGCGGTGGTGTCCGACCCGCCCCGGCCGAGCGTCGTGACGTCCTTGGCAGTGCTCACGCCCTGGAATCCGGCGACCAGCACAATGGAGTCCTCGTCGAGCGCCGCACGGATGCGATCGGCGCGGACTTCGAGGATGCGGGCCTTCGTGTGGCTCGTATCTGTGACGATGCCCGCCTGCGATCCCGTCAGCGAGATCGCTCGATGACCGAGATCGTTGATGGCCATGGCACACAGCGCACACGAAACCCGCTCTCCGGTGGAGAGCAGCATGTCCATCTCCCGCGGGTCGGGCTGCGCGGACACCTCGAACGCGTCGGCGATCAGGCGGTCGGTCTCCTTGCCGCGCGCGCTGAGCACGGCGACGACGCGCGTGCCCTCCTCGCGCTTGGCGACGATGCGTTGGGCGGCGCGCTTGAGCCGCGCCGCATCGGCGACGGATGTTCCTCCGAACTTCATGACGACGGTGCCCGGCATGGACGGGCAATGCTAGAGGCTCGATGCGTCAGGCCATGACCCGACGCCGGATCATCGGCCTGACCGGGTGCCTGACGGTTGGCATCGTGGTGCTCGTGCTCGCCCTCAGCGGCGGCGACAAGCGCCATGCGGTGCTCGAGGGCGGCACGAGGACCGCGACCACGCAGGGCCAAGGCGCCGCGAGCACCGCGGCGCCGGCGACGACGAGCACCCCGGCGACGCCGGTCTCGACGGGTGCCGGCCGGCTGTCTGCCGCACGGGCCCGCGTGGCAGCGGCGCGCCTGTTTCTCGTCGGCCTTGGTGGGACGCAAGCGCCGTCGGACGTCTTGCAGAGCTTCGCGGAGCACGAGTGGGGCGGTGTCGTCCTGGAGCCGGGCAACGGCGAATCGCCGCAGCAGGTCGCCGATCTCATCGGCACGATCCAGGGCACCGCGCGCAGCGCGGGCCACCTGGCGCCTCTCATCGCGGCCTCCCAGCTCGGCGGCGAGCGCGACGCGGTGCCGATCGGCTCCCGCCCGCAGGCCGCCGCAGCCAACCCCGCCGAGGCGCTGGCGGCCGCGCGCGGTGCCGCCAAGGCGCTACTCCCGCTCGGCGTCCGCATGGTGCTGGCGCCCGACGCCGATATTGCGACCGCCGGCGGCCCATGGGAAGGACTGGCGTTCTCCGACGATCCCGCGACCGCGGCGGCGATGGTCGCGGCGGCGGTCCTGGGCTGGAAGGCCGGCCGGGTCGCACCGGTGCCAGGACATTTCCCCGGGGAAGGCGCCGCATCGGGGGATCCCGCGCTGGAAGCGGCGACGGTCGGCATCTCTCTCGACGAGCTGAAGGCTCGGGATCTCCAGCCGTTTGCCGCGATCGCCAAGACCGCACCGGCGATCCAGCTCAGCGCGGCGACGTATGTGGCGTTTGACGGCGTGACACCCGCCACGCTGCTGCCCGAGGTCGTGGCGCTGCTGCGCGACGACCTCGGCTTCAAGGGTGTGATCGTCAGCGGCGACCTTGCCGCGGCCTCGTTGAGCGGTGGCGAATCGGTCGCCCGGCTCGCCGTCCGGGCGATGCAGGCGGGCGTCGACCTGCTGTGGATCCCCGGCGACGTCGCCGCACAGGACGCCGCGTGGCGTGCCGTCGTCCGGGCGCTGCGCGACGGGACGATCCCGGCCGCACGTATGGCCGACGCGCTGGCGCATGTCAGCAAGCTGCGCGCCGACTACGACGTGCGGTAGCGCGCGCCGGGTTGCCTCCTGGCACGCCAATCCGGCGTGCGGCCCGGGGCGAGCGGTCACACTGGGCCGGGCGTGATGGCGCTCACCTCGAACCCGGATCCGGTGCTGCAGGCGCGAGGGCTCGTGAAGGTCCACGGCTCCGGACGTGGCGAGCGGCGCATCCTCGACGGGGTCGACCTCGACGTCCGCGCGGGCGAGCTGGTCGCGATCGTCGGCCGCTCGGGCAGCGGCAAGTCGACGCTATTGCAGATCCTCGGTGGCCTGGACCGCGCCGACGCGGGCACCGTCGCGGTGGTGGGCCGCAGCGTGGCCGGGTCGCCGGCGCCGTCGGAGCGGGAGCTCAGCGCGCTGCGCCGCGAGGAGATCGGGTTCGTCTTTCAGTTCTTCCACCTGCTCGCAGAGCTCGACGGCGAGGCCAACGTCCTGCTGCCGACGACGCTGCCGGGCGCCGACCGTGGCGGGGCCACGCGGGGCCGCGCGCTGATCGCGCAGCTGGGGTTGAGCGACGTCGCGGGACTGCGGCCCCACCAGCTGTCGGGCGGCGAGCAGCAGCGCTTCGCGCTGGCGCGAGCGCTGGTCGGTGACCCGTCGCTGGTGCTCGCCGACGAGCCGATCGGCAACCTCGACGTGGCCGCCGGCGAGGTCGTGCTCGACCTGCTGCGCGGCATCGCCGACCGGGGTCGCGCGGTCGTCATGGTCACCCATCAGGCCGAGGCAACCGCGCGCGCCGACCGCGTCCTGCGGTTGGAGGACGGCGTGCTCGCCGAGGCCGGGGTGGCGGGCGCTGCGGGATGAGCTTCGCGCTGCGCACGGCGTGGGCCTCGCTGCGTGGCCGGCCGGGACGCGCGGCGCTGACCGCGGTCGGGATCGCCGCGGCGGGGCTGGTGCTCGGCGTGGCGCTGACGGTCGCCTACGCGCTGTCGACCGGCTTCGATCGTGCCGCCGACCGCGCGGACCTGCCGACGATCGTCGCCCGCTTCGACGACGAGGATCGCTCCACCGTCGACGCGGCGGTCCGCGATCTCCCGAACCTCGCGGCGGTGTCCTACCGCTACGAGCGTACGCGCGTGCGGCTGGCGGCCGGCGACCATGCGCTCGACCAGGGCGTGATCGAGGTCGTGGGCGGCGGGCGGCGCGGCTACGCGATCGTCGCCGGGCGCGACGTGCGCTCCGCGTCCGGCGCGCCGCTGGAGGTCGTCGTCGAGCGCGGGCTGGCGACCCAGTGGGGGTTGCACGTCGGTGACCGGCTCGACGTGGGAGAGCTGGGCGCGGTGCCGATCGTCGGGATCTCGGTCGCCCCCGACAACGTCGCCTACCCGCTAGCCAAGACCGCTCGGGTGATGGTCGGCGATGGCCCGCTGCTGGAGCGCTTCGGGGCGCCTCCGGGGCAGCGCTTCCCGGTCAACGCCGCGCTGCTGTGGGCGCGGGATCCGTCGCGCTCCGACGTCCTGGTGTCGGCCGCGCGCCAGTCCTCCTTCGGCCTGCGCGGGCTGCGCTTCCTGACCCGCGACGGCGTCGAGGCGCTCGTCGGCCAGGCGGCCGGGATCGTCGTCGCGTTGTTGGTGGCCTTCGGCGTGGTCGCGACAGGGCTGGCGGGCGTGCTGCTCGGCGCGGGCGCGCAGTCCGAGGTCCAGCGCGCGCTGGACCGCATCGGGCTCCAACGGGCGCTCGGCGTGTCGCCCGGCGCCGTGGTCGCCGTGCACGCCGTCCGCGGCGCGCTCGTGGCCGCCCCCGCCGCGGCGCTCGGCCTGGGGATCGGGGCGCTTGCAGGCCGGGTGCCCACCGAGCGCGTGCTGGCGTCGTTGAACGAGCTGCCACCGAGTGCCGGACGGTTCGTGTCGCTGCTCGCGTTGGTGTGGCTTTGCGTGATCGCCCTGGTCGCGGCCGCCTCGGCGCTGCCGGCCTGGCGCGCGACGCGGCGCACGCCCGCGGCGCTGCTGCGCGGGGGCGACATCGCGAGCCCGTCCCGTCCGCGGCGCGCTGGTCGACTTGGCGGGCACCATGCCGGTCACGTCGACCGCCGCGATCGCGGCGCGCCCATCGACCGAGCTATTCCCGGTCAACGTACCCGGCAGACGCGCGGACGTGCGACGCGCGGCGGGCTCGGTGCCCTCGGCGTGCGCCTGGTCGTCGCACGGCGCCTGCGCTTCGCCTCGGTCGTCGCGGTGCTCGGCGCGGCGGCAAGCGTCGTCCTGCTGCTGCTCGCGCTCGCGTCGCTGCTGCAGGCGCTGCGCGACGACCCCGCCACGCTCGGCAAGCGCTACCAGTTGACAACACGGCTGCCCGACTCGGAAACCGCCGCGGTCGAGGCGATCCCGGGTGTGGAGGCGGCCGCCGTGCGCTACTCGACCGATGCGGTCAGTGCCTCCTCGCTCGGGTCGCCACTCAAGGTGATTGCCTACTCATCGGGCGATCACACGCGCTTCGAGGCCCCACCGCTGGCGTCGGGTCGGCGGGCACACGGGCCCGGCGAGGCGGAGGTCGGGCTCGGCCTCGCCGACGCGCTCGGCCTGCGGCCAGGGTCGACGCTGGCGATCCAGCCGCTCGCCCAGCAGGAGGCGCGCTTCCGCGTCGTCGGCATCGTGCGCGCGCTGCAGGACGAGGGGCGCGTGGCCTACGTCGCGCCGGATCGGCTCCTGGCCGCAGGCGTCGCGCTCGACGGCCCGATGGTGCTGCGCCTGAAGCCCGGCGCGAACCGCGCACGCATCGCCGAGGGCCTCGACGCGCTCGGTGCCCGCGCCGACGCCGTCCGCGGGGCGACCGGTGACAGCAGCGCGTTCCTCGACGTCCTCGCCGGGCTGCTGCGGATCGTCGCCGCGACGGTCGCGCTCGTCTGCCTCCATGCGCTGGTCAGCGCGCTGGCGCTCACCGCCCGCGAGCGGCGAGGAGCGGTCGCGACCCTGCGCGCGGCCGGCGCCGACGCTCGTGCGCTGCGTCGCCTGCTCGGCGGCGCCGCGCTGGCGGTCGTCGTCCCCGCGACCGTCGTGGCGATCGTCCTGGAGGCGGCGTTGCTGTCTCCCCTCGTCTCCCGGCTCGCCGCCGGCTACGCCGACCTCCCGCTCGGCGCAACGGCCGGCCAGATCGCCGTTGTCTCCGGCGGCCTGCTGCTGCTCTCCTGGGCCGCTGCCGCGCTCACCGGCCGCCGCCTCGTGCGCGAGCCGGTCGTGGCGGGACTGCGGGAGGACACATGAGCGCACAGGAGCGCGGTCAGACGGCTCGGACCCTCCCACCCGCACAGGCGTGGCATCGCACCGCGCGAACCAGCCGCCGCGAGATCCTCCTCGCGGCCGGCGCCGCGACCGCCGCGATGCTCCTGCCGGGCTGCGGCGGCGACCGCGTCGCGGTGCCCGGCTCGACGCTGCGGCGCACGCTCGTCGACCCGGACGGCGACGGCCTGCTGGCGACCGGCCCCGGACTCGCGCTGCGCGACCGGACCGACCTCGCACCCAGGGCCCGGGTCGGCGCGACGCTCGCCACCCTTGCCCAGCTCTCCGACCTCCACGTCCGCGACGCGCAATCGCCTGGGCGCGTCGCGTTCCTGGACCGGCTCGGCCCGCGGCTCGGCTCGGCCTTCCGCTGGCACGAGACGCTCACCGCGCAGACCGTCGCGGCGACCGTCGACGCCGTCAACGCCGCGCACCCGGATGCCGTGCTCGTCACCGGCGATCTCGTCGACAGCGCGCAGCGCAACGAGCTGGTGTGGGCCCTGACGCTGCTCCGGGGCGGGACGGTCCGGCCCGACTCGGGCCGTCGCGGCTATCAGGGCGTCCAGGCCGCGTCGATCGCCGACCCCTTGTACTACCGCCCCACGGTCGACGCACCGCGCCATCCGGAGCTGCTCGTGCGGGCCGTCCAGCCGATCCGCAGCGCGGGGCTCCACGCGCCGTGGTACCCGGTCCTGGGCAACCACGACATCTTGGTCGCGGGCGAGATCGCGCCCACCGCCGCGACCCGCGCGGCCGCAACCGGCGAGCGCCTGCTCGTCACGCCGGCGGCGGAAGCCTTGCAGCAGTTGCAGGGCGCTCAGCCGACGCGCGCTCAGATCGACGCGCTGCTGCGCGCCGGCCTGCAGGGCGACGCGATCCGCGTGGCGCCCGACCCGGACCGAACCCAGCTCGACGCAGCCGGTGTCGTGGCACGGATGCGTGGCGCAGGCGCACTGACGCCTGCTGCGCGCCGCCCGCCACACGGCGGGAGCCCCGAGCGCCTCGACTACGCCACCGACGTCGGCGACCACCTCCGCGTCGTCGTCCTCGACCTCGTCCGCCGCGACGCGGGCTCAGGCGGCCTGGTCACCGCCGCGACGCTCGCCGCGCTGCAGCGCGAGCTGGCAGCCGCAGGCGACCGCTACATCTTGGTCGCCGTCCATCAGCCGCTGGACCAGACCGCGGGTGGCGATGCGATCCTCGACCTCCTCGACGCCGATCCACGTGTGGTTGCGGTCGTCGCCGGCCACACCCACCGCAACGCGATCACACCCCGTCGCTCCAAGGCCGGCGGCTACTGGCTGATCACCACCGCATCGATCATCGACTGGCCGCAGCAGTGGCGCGCGCTGCGTCTCGTGCAGACCGCGGGCGGCGGCACCGCGCTGGAGACCTGGATGGTCGACCACACCGGGCGGCCCAACGACGAGGGCTCGCTCGCGGGCATCGCTCGCGACCTCGCGTTCCTGGATCCCCAAGGCGGCCGCCCGGCACATTCGGCAGGTCCGCCTGCGGCGCGCAACGTCCGCCTCTTCCTCCCGGCGCGACCGCCCCGCGCGCCGGCAACACCCGGCACGCCACGCGCGCTCCCGCCGGCCACCGCACCCGAACACCTCGGCGCCGGCGACGTGCCGGCGGCCGCGTGAACCGAGGTCCCGGTCCTCTGGCCCTCATATGCGAGGGACAGACGACCTCCATACCGCCGCCTATACCGGCAGGTCCGCCGGCAGCGGGACGTCCTGCGGCGTGCGGCCGTCGCCGTCCTCGTCCCAGGACTCCCACGCGCGGCCGTCACGACCGACGTGCTCGCCCGACCCACCGAGGGCGACCAGCACGAGCATGATCGTGCCGCGGTTGATCAGCTGACGACGAACCGACGGGCCGACACGCACGAGCCCGCCCCGCGCGACCGTGTGCTCCTCGCCCTCGACGCCGAGCGTCAGCTCACCCTCGAGCACGAGGTAGACCTCTTCCTGCTGCTCGTGAGCGTGGATCCGCCCACGCTGGCGCGGCGTCAACGTGACCAGGTTGATCCCGAAGCTCGAGACACCCAGCTCCCTGCGCAGTGCCTGGAAGCGATCAGCGCCGTTGGTCTTGATCGTGGTGAACGCGATGTCGGGCTCGGCCATTGGCCGCAGCCTACGAGGAGGCCGACCGCTCAGGCGATCTCACGGCGCCCGGCGAACGCACGGCCGAGGGTGACCTCGTCGGCGTACTCCAGGTCGCCACCGACCGGCAGGCCGGAGGCCAGGCGCGTGACGGCGACGTCGGGCGTGCGCTCGTGCAGTGCCGCGGCGATGTGATGCGCGGTCGCCTCGCCGGTCGTCGTCGGGTTGGTCGCGATGACCACCTCGCGCACCTCGCCAGCCTCGACTCGACGGTAGAGCTCGGCGACTTTGATGTCTTCGGGATCGACGCCGTCGATCGGCGACAGCGCGCCGCCGAGCACGTGGTAGCGACCGCGGAACTCGTGCGTGCGCTCGATCGGGACGATGTCGCCCGGACCCTCGACCACGCAGATGATCGCCGGGTCACGACGCTCGTCCTGGCAGATCCGGCAACGCGCCTCGTCGGCCAAGTTGAAGCAGATCTCGCAAGGACGGATCTTCTCCTTGACCTCGCGGATCGCCGCAGCGAGGGCGTTGGCGTCCTCGGGATCGGTGGCGAGGATGTGGAACGCCAGCCGCTGCGCCGTGCGCTGGCCGATGCCGGGCAGCTTGCCCAGCTCGGTGACCAGGCGCTGGACGGGCGGCGCGAACAACTAGCGGTTCTTCTTCGCCGCGGCGCGGCGCGCCGCGCGGTTCATGCCCGGAGCACCGCCGGGAAGTCCCCCGGGAGCGCCACCGCCGCCGAGGCCGCCGAGCGCATCGCCCAGGCCGAGCCCCTGCAGCGCCTCCATCGGGTCAAAGCCACCGGCGCCCGTCGCCCCCGCCAGCGCCTTCTCCTGCAGCTCGACGGCCTGGCGCAGCGCCTCGTTGGTCGCGGCCAGGACGAGGTCCTGGAGCATCTCGACGTCTTCGGGATCGACCGCGTCGGGATCGATGGTCAGTGACTCCAACCGCAGATCGCCGGAGACGACGACCTTGACCATGCCACCGCCGGCCGAGGCCTCGACCTTCTGCTCCTTGAGCGCCTCCTGGGCCTCCTGCTGGGCGGCCATCGCTTCCTGGGCCTGCTTGAGCATGTTCTGGATGTTGGGCTGCGGCATCAGGCCTGCTCCTGGTCTTCCTGGTCGGGCTGGTGATCGACAGCGTCGAATTCTGCCCGCAACCGGGCGATGAGGTCGTCCTCGCCGAGCACCTCGGGCTCGGCGCCCAGCTCCTCGGCCTCGCGGGTCTCCAGCAGCAGTCGCGGCGCGACGCCTGTGAGCTCCTGGAACGCGGCGGTCAGCAGTTGGCGCTCGGACGTGCCCTCGGCCTTCTTCTTCTGAAAGCCGCAGTCGGGCGTGAACGCCAGCGTGATCTCCCGGCCCGCGACGGCGATCGGCCGTGCCTCGGCCAGACAGCCGGCCAGCAGCTGGTTGGACTCTGCGAGGTTCTGCAGCACCGCGGGCCAGAGCTCCTGGACCATCGCGAGGTCGAGCTCGCCGATCGGCGCGGGCGGCTCGGCGACCGCGACGGCGGTCGGCTCGTGGACGGGTTCGGGAGCAACCGCCGCGGGCGGCGGCGCCACGGGCGGAGGTGGCGGCGCGGCGGGCGGGGCGGCTGCAGCCACCTCCGGTGCGGCCGGGGGCGACGCGACGGGCAGAGCCGCGCCGGCAGTCGGCGTCGCCGCGGGCGGTGCAGAAGAAGCCGGAGCGACCGCAGCCGGGGACTTCGCGGTCGGCGGCGGCGAAGGCGCGGCGGCCGCGGGAGCCGCAGGCGCGGCGGCCGCCACCGGCGCCCCGCCCCGCAGCGCCGTTTCCATCCGCTCCATCCGTGCCAGCAGGGCGCGCGTCGACGGGTCGACCTCCGGCGCGGCCGCCTTGACGAGCGCGACCTCCAGCTGCGTCTGGGCGTCCGCCCCGTCCTTGGCCAGGCGCATGGCCGCGGCGAGCAGGTCGAGCAGCCGGACCGAGTCCGCGCCCGACATCCGTGCGGCCTGGTCGGCCAGCCGCGCGTCGCGCTCGGCGGTGATCGCCAGCTGCGGCGGGACCTCGCCGAGCGTCTGGGTCACGAGCACGTCGCGCGCGTGGGTCTCCAAGTCCTTCAGGAACTGCGCGGGCTCGCGACCGGAGTCCGCCAGCCGCGCGGCCACCTGCCACGCCGCCCGCGCGTCATGAGCCGCGATGGCGTCCAGCGCCCCGAACAGCAGGTCGTCGTCGGCGACGCCGAGCACGGCCAGCACGTCCTCGGTCGCGATCGCCGCGCCCGAGTAGGTGACCAGCTGCTCCAGCGTGCCGAGCGCGTCGCGGTAGGAGCCCGTCGCGTTGCGGGCGACCAGCGCGACCGCCTCCGGGGCGATCTCGATCGCCTCCTTGCCCGCCACCCGCTGCACGACCGTCGCGAGCTGCTCGACGGTCGGCCGGCGAAAGTCGAAGCGATGGCAGCGGTCGACGACCGTGTCCATGATCTTGTGCGCCTCGGTCGTCGCCAGCACGAAGATCGTCGAGGGCGGCGGCTCTTCCAAGGTCTTCAGGAACGCGTTCCACGCGGCCGAGGAGAGCATGTGCGCCTCGTCCAAGATGTACACCTTGTAGCGACCGGTGACGGGCGCGTACTGGACCGAGTCGCGCAGCTCGCGGATGTCGTCGACCGAGTTGTTGGACGCGGCGTCCATCTCGATGACGTCCATCGACGTGGCGCTCGCGATCGACACGCACGACTCGCAGACGCCGCACGGCTCGATCGTCGGGCCGTTGACGCAGTTCAGGCACGCGGCCAGCATCTTGGCCATCGACGTCTTGCCCGTCCCGCGCGAGCCGACGAACAGGTAGGCGTGATGCACCGCGTCCCGCTCGATGGCGTGGCGGAGCGTGCGCACGACGTGCTCCTGACCGATGACGTCGGCGAACGTCCGCGGGCGATGGCGGCGGTAGAGCGAAGGTCCGGCAGACACTGCGCTCAAGCTTAGGGCCTGCCCCGGCCGCGGCGTGCGAGCCACCAGGCGAGCACCTGCAGCGAAACGAGCGCTCTGCGCGAGGCTTCGCCGTCCTCGTAGGCTCCGACCCATGGCCGATCCCCTCCTCGACGAGCTCTTCGACTGGCTGCGCATCCCCAGCATCTCCACGGGCGGCGGCGACCCCGAAGACCTGCGGCGCGCCGCCGAGTGGGCCGCCGCGAAGGTGCGCAACGCGGGTGGCGAGGCCGAGCTGGTCACGATCGACGGCGGCAACCCGCTGGTGGTCGGCGAGCTGCGGGCATCGACCGGCGACGACGCGCCCACGGTCCTGATCTACGGCCACTACGACGTCCAGGGCGCAGAGCCGCTCGATCTCTGGACGAGCCCTCCGTTCGAGCCCGAGATCCGTGACGACCGCGTCTTCGCGCGCGGCGCCGCCGACGACAAGGGCAACTTCCTGCCGCTGCTGCACGCCGCCTGCGAGCTGGCCAAGGCCGGCGAGCTGCCCGTCCACGTCCGCGTCGCGGTCGAGGGAGAAGAAGAGGCCGGCGGCGAGTCGATCTCCGCCTGGCTGCGCGACGACGAGCGCGGTGCCGATGCGGCGATCGTCTACGACAGCGGCATGGCGGGGCCAGACCTGCCCGCGATCACCGTCGGCCTGCGCGGCGTAGTCCTGCTGACCTTCGACGTCCGCGCGGCGCAGCGCGACCTGCACTCCGGCATGTACGGCGGCAGCGCGCTGAACTCGCTGCACGCGCTGCACCGCGCGCTGGCGCAGGTCCTCCCCGACGACGCCGGCCGCGTCCGCGACGAGCTGCGCGTGGGCATCGCGCCGGTCGCCGACGCCGAGCGCGAGTCCTGGAAGAGCCTGCCGTCCGGCGACGAGGCGCTGGCCGCCGCGGGCGCCCTCCCCGCCTACCCGGGCGCGGGCGCCGAGTACGTCGCGCGCAACGGGTCGGAGACCGCGGTCGACATTGACCAGATCGTCGCCGGCGACGCGCGCACGGTGATCCCGGCGGTCGCGCGCGCGACGGTCTCGATTCGTTTGGCCCCCGGCCAGGATCCCGAGGCGATGGGCGCCGAGCTGCTCCGCCTGCTGCGCTCCGGGCTGCCGGAGGGCGCTGAGCTGGAGGTCGTCTCGTCGCACAGCGCGCAGCCGGCGCTCTTCCCGGTCGACACGCCGGCGATCGCGCTGGCGGCGGCCGCCCTGGAGCGCGCCTGCGGCACGGCCCCGGCATTCGTCCGTTCCGGCGGCTCGATCCCGATCGTCGCCGACTTCGGCGCCAAGGGCATCCCGACGATCGTCACCGGCTTCGTCCTGCCCGACGACCCGTTCCACGCGCCCAACGAGTCGTTCTCGCTGCGCGGACTGGAGCTCGGGTACAAGAGCGCGCGCGAGCTGCTGGTCGGCCTGGCCGACCTCAAGGCCGAGTAGCTTCCCGGGCCGCCGATGCGGCTGCGCCCCCTCTTCATCCCCGCGACCGTCTCGGTCGTCCTCGCGGCGCTCGTCGCGCTGGTCGCCGCGCCCGCGCGCTTCCTCAACTACGACACCGAGTACACCCTGCTGTGGGGCCACGACCTCGTCCACGGTCGGACGCCGGACTACACGGTGGCCTTCGCGCCGACGCCACATCCGCTGGCGACGCTGGTGGGCGCGATCGGATCGCTCTTCGGGACCGGCTTCGGCGAGGGCCTCTTCGAGGTTCTCGCGTTCCTCGCGCTGGGCATCTTGGGGTGGTTGGTCTACGCCCTGGGCCGGGCGTGGTTCAACGGCGCGACCGGCGTCGTCGCCACGCTGATCGTGCTGACCCGCGAGCCGGTCTTCAGCTACGGCGTGCGGGCCTACGTCGACATCCCCTACATCTGCCTGTTGTTGGGGGCGTTGCTCGTCGAGACGCGGCGCCCGCGCGCCGGGACGCCCGTCTTGGTGTTGATGGCCTTGGCCGGGCTGCTGCGACCGGAGGCGTGGCTGTTCGCGTTCGCCTACGTGATCTGGCTCTGGCGCGGCGGCGCGCTCACCAGGACCCACATCGCGCTGCTGGTCGGCGCGCCCTTGTTGTGGGCCTTGAGCGACCTCGCCGTCACCGGCGATCCGCTGCACTCGCTGACCGGCACGCGCTCGACGGCCGAGGACCTCGGGCGCGTCACGGGGCTCCAGCACGTGCCGACCACGCTGCCGCGTCGCCTCGGCGAGATCCTGCGTGAGCCGGTGCTCTTCGGCGCCGCGGTCGGCGGCGTCCTGTCGCTCTGGCGGCTGCGCACGCGCGGCCCGCTGCTGGGGGCCGCGGCCGGCATCCTCGCGGTCGCGGCCTTCTGCGTCCTGGCGACCGCGGGGCTCTCGATCCTCACGCGCTACCTGCTGCTGCCAGCGACGATCCTGGCGATCTTCGCCGCCGCGGCGATCTGCGGCTGGACGCTGCTGCCGCGTGAGGACCCGTGGCGGCTGCGCTGGGCGGCGCTGGGCCTGATCACCGCGCTGGGCTGCATCGCGTTCATCCCGTCACAGGTCGACCGTCTGCGCAACACGCGCGCCGCGCTGGTGACGCAGACCCACATCCTCGACGAGCTCCACACGCTCGTCGACGACTACCCGCTCGCCGACTGCCCACCGACCGTCCCGAACCGTCGCGCGGTCCCGCAGGTCGCGCTGTGGGCGGGCATCCGGCCGCGCGCGATCCGCAGCGCGCAGGAGACGGGCCGTTGGATCGACCCGTCGATCGTGCCGACCTCGCAGAAGGTCGCCGAGGAGTTCGTCCTCGATGCGCGCGACAAGGATCGTGCGCTCCCCCCGTTCCCGCCGGCCACGGACGGCTACGACGAGGCGCTGCGGTATTGGCGCATCGTCGGCGCGTGCGGGAAGTAGACGAGGGGTGTTGACAGCAGGTGTGTGTGAGTGCATACTCACACCTGCATGACGCCCACCGCCTCCCCCACCAAGCGCACCCTCTCCACCGCCGACGTGCGGCGCGAGACGGTGCTCGAGGTCGGCATGTCGGCCTTCGCCGAGCGCGGCTTCCTCGGCACGCCGACCACCGAGATCGCCAAGGCGGCGGGCATCTCGCAGGCCTATCTCTTCCGCCTCTTCCCCACCAAGAGCGACCTCGTCCTTGCGGTGATCGAGCGCTCCAACGAGCGCATCAAGGAGGCCTTTGTCGCGGCTGCCGCCAAGGCGCGCGCCACCGGCGAGGACCCCAAGGAGGCGATGGGGGATGCCTACGGTGAGCTGCTCGAGGACCGCTCGATGCTGATGACCCAGATCCACCAGCACGCGGCCGCCGCCTCGATGCCCGAGGTCGCGGCCGTCTCCCGTGCATGGTTCGCCGAGCTCTACGCGCTGGTCGAGCGCGAGACCGAGCTGACGCCGGAAGAGATCCACCAGTTCTTCGCCACCGGGATGCTGCTGAACGTCATGGCTGCCATCGGCGCCACCGACGAGCACGGCCCGTGGGCCGCGACCCTTCGGGTCTGCTGATCAGCCATGTCCCGATCCCCTTTTTTTGCCCTTGGAGTGAGTGAGTGCTCACTCTTCGTCCTACGGTCCAGGAGGCCGAGATGACCCTCTCCCCCGCATCGCCGTCCCGCCGCCCGCGCGCAGGCTGGACGTTCGCGATCGTCAGCGTGGCGCTGTTCATGGTCACGCTCGACAACCTCGTCGTCAGCACCGCGCTGCCGACCATCCGCGTCGACCTCGGCGCCTCGCTCGAGTCGCTGGAGTGGACGGTCAACGCCTACACGTTGGCGTTTGCCGTCCTGCTGCTCACCGGTGCCGCGCTCGGCGACCGCTTCGGGCGCCGCCGCATGTTCGGCATCGGCATCGGCCTGTTCACGCTGTCCAGCGCAGCGGCGGCGCTGGCGCCGTCGACCGACGCGCTCGTCGCCGCCCGCGCGGCCCAGGGCCTCGGCGCCGCGATCGTCCTGCCGCTCACGCTGACGCTGCTCAGCGCGGCGGTGCCGATCGAGAAGCGCGGGCTGGCACTCGGCGCCTGGTCGGGGATCTCCGGCCTCGGCGTCGCACTGGGCCCGGTCGTCGGCGGCGCGGTCGTCGACGGCATCTCCTGGCACTGGATCTTCTGGATCAACGTCCCGATCGGCCTCACGCTCGTCCCGCTGTCGCGCCGCTTCCTGAGTGAGTCCTACGGCCCCGCCGGCCGACTGGACCTGCCGGGCATCGGGCTCGCCGGCGCCGGCCTGCTCGGCGTCGTCTACGGGATCGTGCGCGGCGAGGCGCTCGGCTGGACCTCTCCGACGATCGTCGCCTCGATCGGGGTCGGCCTGGTGCTGGTCGCGGCCTTCCTGGCTTGGGAGCACCGCGCCCCGGCGCCGATGCTGCCACTGCGCTTCTTCCGCTCGCGGGCCTTCAGCGCGACCAACGGGACGTCACTGGCGATGTTCTTCGGCGTCTTCGGCTCGATCTTCCTGCTGTCGCAGTTCTTCCAGACCACGCAAGGGCTGTCGCCGCTGCAGTCCGGGCTCCGCGTGCTGCCGTGGACGATCATGCCGATCTTCGTCGCGCCGATCGCCGGGATCCTGAGCGACCGCATCGGCGCGCGACCACTGATGGCGTCCGGTCTCGCCCTGCAGGCGATCGCGATCGGCTGGCTGGCAAGTGTGACGACGCCGGACGTGGCCTACTCGGCGCTGCTCATCCCGTTCGTCCTCGCGGGCACCGGGATGGCGCTGGTCTTCGCGCCGGCCGCCAACGCGGTCCTGGGCTCGGTCAGGGAAGAGGAGGCCGGCCAGGCCTCGGGCGCGACCAATGCGATCCGCGAGCTCGGTGGTGTCCTCGGCGTCGCGGTCCTCGCCTCCGTGTTCACCGCCAACGGCGGCTACGGGTCGCCCCAGGAGTACGTGGACGGGATGAACGCGGCGCTCCCGATCGGCGCGGCCGTGCTGGGCGCGGGAGCGCTGCTGGCGCTGCTGATCCCGGGCACCGCGGCGCGCACGTCGACGAGCATCGACGCTGCGGCGCCGGTTCTCGCCACCGAGGCCGCCTGACCGACCGAACGGGGCCGCGGCCCGCAACGGAAGTGTGGAGAAGCGACGAAGGCCCCGCCGGAACCGGCGGGGCCTTCGTGACAAATCAGTGGACCGTGCACCCGACCTTGTGATGTAGCCCACGGGCGCCACGCCGGAGGGCGGCTCCGGCACCGGGAACTCCCGCTGCGCCCGCCGGTGATCGCTTAAGGCTGCTTCCTTCCGGACCTGACCTGGTTCACGAGCCGTCGTCGCGCGGGACCCGGGCCATCAGCGCCGCCACGGCGCGCAGACCCCGTTGGCCAGCACCCCTCGATCGGGGATTCGGCCTCGCTAGAGCGGATTGCGAGCGACAGGGCACCGCTACCTCCCCGCCTAGCACGGTCCGTCAGCGAGTCTAGCGCTGTGCGGCCGCAAGAGCCGCCGCGAACCGCAACAGCGAGCTGGCCAGCGACGGCCCCACGTAGACGTTGCCGCCCGGAGCGGTGACCGTCGGGACGGAGGAAGCGGGAGTCGCGGACATACCCGCCAGTATTCCTGACGGGGGCGTCATTTTGTGTCGGTGACGTCACAGACCACCCGAAAGGCGGGGACGACCCCCAGCTCACCCTCCAGGCCACCTCCAGCTAAACTGCCCGCCCACGAGGGCGCGTAGCTCAGTGGGAGAGCGCTCGCTTCACACGCGAGAGGTCGCAGGTTCGAAACCCGCCGCGCCCATCAAGGATCTCGGCCTCCGACACGGGGGCCGTTTCCGTCTTGAGGCCCGGGAGCGCCCAACCCGCGTGGCCGTTTGCGTTATGAGCATGACCGTTCATCGCTGAGCGTTGTAAGAGCAACAGCGAACCAGTGTCACATGACGCTCTGGCAAGGGTTGCGCTTTACAGCTCTGAACATCGGTCCGTACGCTCGCGCCGATGAGCCGAACCACAGCATTTCTCGCCGTCCTCGCCGTTCTCCCGTTCGCGGGCCTGGCCGCTTGCGGGTCAGACGATTCCGACGGATCCAGCGCCTCCGCCACGACCGCCGCCGAGACGACCGCAGCGGCTCCCGCGGCATCGACGGCCGCCCCGGCAACGACGGCGGCTGCGGCAACGACGACGACCCCGAAGGCAAAGCCTGGTCCGAAGACGAAGGCCGAGGCCGTGGCCGTCTGCCACAAGAACTTCGATCCGTTCATTGCGAACCTTCGCAAGCTCAACAACGAGATTGCGAGCGGGCCGGAGTACAAGCGCTACATCGCCTTGACGAACCAGCTGATCGCCCGCTACGGCAAGCTGCTCAGCCTGCCCCCCTACAGCCCCAGTTGCGAGAACGAGGTCCAAGTGCAGATCTCAGGAGCGCGACTGATCTACGTGGGCGGGTACTTCAACTGGAAAGAATGTCGCAAGACCGGCGACTGTGCCAAGACCATCGCGGATCTCAAGAAGTACCGGCTCGAAGCCGCGAAGAACATCAATGCTGCGGTCAAGGGGTTCCACAAGGTCACCGCATCCTGACCTCCGCGCGATGATGTCCTGGCGGCTCACTGGGCGGCCACCTGATCGTCCTCTGCCGAAGTGAAACTCCCAGCCTGCCCTCAGCTCAAGCCGGGGGCAGGCTCAGCTTCACCACCGATGCTGGGCCCATGCCCAACATCAAGACCCGTACCACCGCCGCCGTGCTGACCGTTGGTCTATCCCTCGGCGGCGCCGCGTACGCGACCGCCGCCTCGCAGTCCGGCACGTCCACGGCGCCCGCCAACCCCAACGAGCAGGCGCTCACCGGCGACACCGCTGAGAAGGTGAAGGCGGCCGCGCTGGCGAAGCTGCCCGGCGCGACAATCCTCCGCGTCGAGACCGACGACGGCGGCGTCTACGAGGCGCACGTCCGCAAGTCCGACGGCACCGAGGCGGAGGTCCATGTCGACAAGGACTTCGCGGTCACCTCGGTCGACACCCGGCCCGCCGACGGTCCCGGGGGTCGGGGCCACGGCGGCCCAGGCGGCGGGCACATCGACACCGCCGCGCTGGCCAAGACCCTCGGCGTCACCGAAGCCAAGCTGCAGGTCGCGCTCGACGCCGCGCACAGCGGCAAGGGCGACCGCGGCGATGGCATGGCGGCGGCCCTCGCCAAGGAGCTCGGCCTCGACGCCACCAAGGTCAAGTCGGCGCTCGAGGCCCAGCGCCCGGATCACCCGTAGTCCACGGCGGACGGCCGGCGCTCTCGGGAGCGCCGGCCGTCCGTCTCCGATCTACGCCCGCGCGACCTCCGCGCGCAGCGCCTTCAGCGCATCGACGTAGATCTCCGAGAACGTCGGGAACGGCTGGATGGTGTCGCGCAAGACGTCCAGCGGCACGCCGGCGCGGATGGCCAGCGTCGCCTGCTGAAGCCACTCGCCGGCCTCCGGCCCGAGGGCGTAGGCGCCGGTCAATCGCTCACCGTCGCTGAGCAAGGTCAGGAAGCCGTTGGACTCGGCGTAGGCACGGGAGTAGGTCTCCATCTTGGCAACCGAAGACATCGCGGCGGTCCCGCTGAACGGCGCCTCAGCCTCCCCCACCGCCGCGGCCTGCGGATCGGTGAAGACGACACGCGGCACGGCGGCGTAGTTGGCCTCACGAGGCTCGCCCAGGATGTTGGCGGCGACGACCTCCCCCTGGTACTTGCCGACGTGGGTCAATGGCCAGGCGCCGTTGACATCGCCGATCACCCACAGCCGCTCGGCCGCGCGCAGATGCCGGTCGACGGGGATCCCGTGCTCGGCGGCCTCGACGCCGACCGTCTCGAGCCCGATCCCGCTGACGCGCGGACGCCGGCCGGTCGCGACGAGCAGGCGGTCGCCCCGCAGCTCGCGACCATCGTCCAGCACCAAGATGTAGTCCTCGCCCTCACGCCGTGCCGCGGTCACATGCACGCCGAGGACCACCTCGATCCCCTCGCGGCGCAACACCTCGCCGAGTGCCTCACCCAGCGGTGTGGGCTCACGAGCGAGCACATGTCCCGAGCCCTCGACGAGCACCACCTCGCCCCCGAACCGACGTACCGCCTGCGACAACTCAACCCCCACCGGCCCGCCGCCCAGGACGAGCAGGCGACGCGGGACGGCCTTCATGCCCGTCGCCTCGCGGTTGGTCCAAATCCCCTCGAGCTCGCGCAGACCCGGAATCGGCGGGATGACCGGCTCGGCGCCGTTCGCCAAGACGACGTGCTCAGCGGTGTGGCGGACGCCGTCGACCTCGACCACCCCCACCCCGGCGAGACGACCGGTGCCGCGCAGGAGCGCGATGCCCGCGCTCGCCAGCCACCGCTCCTGGCCCGCGTCGGAGTAGTTGGACACCATGAAGTCGCGCCAGGCCAGCGCCGCGTCGACGTCAACCTCGGCCGTGCTCACCGCCTCCCGCGCTCCATGGACCGCTTCGCCCGGTCGCAGCAGGGTCTTCGACGGGATGCACGCCCAGTAAGAGCACTCGCCCCCGACCAGCTCGCGCTCGACGACCGCCACCCGCAGGCCGCCCTCGGCCAGCGCGCCGGCGCAGTGCTCACCCGGCGAGCCACCGCCGAGGACGATGACGTCGAAGTCACTCACAGCGGCAGCTCTTCGCCGGCCTGCTCGCGCACCATGTACTCCGCGTACCAGTCCGGCCAGTTCGCATCCTCCTCACCGGTCCGCGCCTCGTGCTCACCGTGAGCCGCGGCGGCGCGTCGCAGAGCCTCGGCCAGGTCGGCGCTGGAGCCGTAGGTGGTCGGACCGGTCACGCGCCCTGGCAGGCGGACCGTGACCTCCTGGAGCACCCACCCGTTGCCGTCCGGATCGCTGAACGACGCAAACGAGCCGTAGCTGCCGTGCTCCGGCGCCGGCCCGGGGACCCGCCCCTCGGTGCCACCGTGGTGGAAGACCCCGCCCGAGTCGTGGAACACCTCGCTGACCTCGACGCCGCGGCCGATGAGCTCGGCGCGCGCCGCCTCGATGTCGGAGACGACGAGCTGCAGGCCCTCGGTCGAGCCCGGCTGCGCCGTCGTCACGCCATCGCCGATGATGATTGAGGCGTCCGAGCCGGGCGGCGTCAGCTGCACCACGCGGAAGTCGTCACCAACAGGGAAGTCCGCATCAAGCCGGAAACCCGCGGCCTCGTAGAAGCGCTTGGCCCGGTCAACGTCGGTGACCGGGACCTGCACGACCTCGAGCTTCATGTCCATGATCGTCTCCTGTCGTCGAATGCATCAAGGAGCCGACCCTATTCCTGCCCACCACGCCCGACAACCGCGCGGGCGCGATCTTCACATCCGGAAGATCCCGTTGCTCACGTCTTCCAGCGGCGCGTTGGCGCAGGCCGCCAGGCACTGTGCAAGCACTGCACGCGTCTCGCGAGGATCGATGATGCCGTCGTCCCACAGCCGCGCCGTGGAGTAGGTCGGGCGCCCCTGGCGCTCGTACTGCTCGCGCAGCGCCGCGCCGGTCTCGGGCTGGCCGACCTCGGTCATGACGGTCGCGGCCTGCTCGCCGCCCATGACCGAGATGCGCGCGTTGGGCCACATGAACAAGAACCGCGGTGAGTAGGCGCGGCCGCACATCCCGTAGTTGCCGGCGCCGAAGGAGCCGCCGACGACAACGGTGAGCTTGGGAACGCGGGCGCACGAGACCGCGGTCACGAGCTTCGCGCCGTCCTTGGCGATGCCACCGGCCTCGTAGTCCTTGCCGACCATGAAGCCCGAGATGTTCTGCAAGAACAGCAGCGGGATCTCGCGACGGTCGCAGAGCTCGACGAAGTGCGCGGCCTTCAGCGAGGACTCGCTGAACAGGATCCCGTTGTTGCCGATGATGCCGATCGGATGGCCGTCGAGATGGCCGAAGGCGCAGACGACGGTCGTCCCGTAGAGCTCCTTGAACTCCTGCAGCTCGCCGCCGTCGACCAACCGCTTCATGATCTCGCGGACGTCGTACGGGGTCCGGCTGTCGGTCGGCACGACGTCGAGGATCGTCGCCGGGTCTTCCAGCGGCGGCCTCGGCGCACGCCGCTCCCAGGGCGCCGATGGCTCGGCCGGAAGCGTGTCCACGATCCGCCGCACGATCTCCAGCGCGTGCTCGTCGTCGTCGGCCAGGTGGTCGACGACGCCGGAAGTCCGGGCGTGCACGTCGCCGCCGCCGAGCTCCTCGGCGGTGACGATCTCTCCCGTCGCCGCCTTCACCAGCGGCGGGCCGCCGAGGAAGATCGTGCCCTGCTCGCGGACGATGACGGTCTCGTCGCTCATCGCCGGGACGTAGGCGCCGCCGGCGGTGCAGGAGCCCATGACGCAGGCGATCTGCGGGATCGCGCGCGCCGACATCTGGGCCTGGTTGTAGAAGATGCGCCCGAAGTGCTCGCGGTCGGGGAAGACCTCGTCCTGCATCGGCAGGAACGCGCCACCGGAGTCCACGAGGTAGACGCACGGCAGCCGGTTGGTCAGTGCGATCTCCTGCGCGCGCAGGTGCTTCTTGACCGTCATGGGGTAGTAGGTCCCGCCCTTGACGGTCGCGTCGTTGGCAACCACGACAACATGATGACCGCAGACCGTGCCGATCCCGGTCACCATGCCCGCGCCGGGAGCGTCGCCGTCGTAGAGATCCTCGGCGGCCAGCGCCGACAGCTCCAGGAACGGCGCGCCCGGGTCGCAGAGCCGCTCGACGCGATCACGCGGCAGCAGCTTGCCGCGCGAGAGGTGCCGCTCGCGCGCCCGCTCGCCGCCGCCGGCGCGCACGCGCTCCAGGCGCTCCTGCAGGTCGCCCAGCAGCGTGAGGTGCCCGTCGCGGTAGGTGGTGGTGTCGGTCATGCGGCGGCCTCCTCGGCAACGACCGCCACCAGCGGCTGCTTGAGCGCGACGCGGTCGCCGGGCGCGAGCGCCAGGCCCGCGACCGTGCCCGCATGCGGCGCGGTGATCGACAGCTCCATCTTCATCGACTCAAGGACGAGCAGGACGTCGCCCTCGGCGACAGTGTCGCCGTCGGCGACATGGACCAGCAGGACGGTGCCGGGCATCGGCGCCTCCAGCGAGCCGGCCGCCGCACCGGCGCCGCGGCGCGTGTGGCGCTCGGTGCGCACTTCAAGATGATGGCCATCGCGAGCGATCCAGACCGCGTCGTCGGAGACCTCGACGGCGTAGCGGCGCTGGACGCCGTCGAGGGTGATGAAGAGCTCGCCGGCAGAGCCGTCACCGGCCGTGATACTCCCGTGGCTCGTTTCAGCAGCGGTCGCCGCACGTGGTCCCGGAGCAGTCGCTCCGGCGACGGTCACGGCACGCCGTCCGGAATTGCTCACCCCGGCGGCAGTCACCGCACGCGGCCCGTCGGCCACCCACGAGCGGTCACCAACGCTCACGCGACCGTCGCCCACTCGCGCTTCGCCCTGCCCGTCGAGCGCACGGCGCCAAGGGCCGGGAGGCCGCGCGCTGCCCGCCGCCGCGACCATCGCCGCTGCCGCCAGGTCCTCGGGCGGCGCCACGGCCAGCTCGGCCAACACGCGCTCCAGCAGCCCGGTGTCCTGCTCGCCGGCGCGGACATCGTCGCGCGCCAGCAGCGCGCGCGAGAACGCGGCGTTGGTCGTCACGCCGGCGATCGCGTAGCTCGCCAGCGCCCGGTCCAAGCGAGCCAGCGCGGTCGCGCGGTCGGGTCCGTGGGCGATCACCTTCGCCAGCATCGGGTCATACGAGGTGCCGATCACGCTGCCGGCTCGGATGCCGGAGTCGACCCGGACACCCGGGCCGTCCGGCTCGCGGTACACGCGCACCGTGCCGACCGCCGGCAGGAAGCCCGCCGCGGGATCCTCGGCATACAGGCGCGCCTCGACCGCATGGCCATCGGGCTGCAGCGAGTTCTGCTCCAACGCCAGCGACTCCCCCGCCGCGACGCGCAGCTGCTGCTCGACCAGGTCGACGCCGTAGACCAGCTCGGTCACCGGGTGCTCGACCTGCAACCGCGTGTTCATCTCCAAGAAGTAGAACTCGGACGCGTCGCCCGTGGCGATGAATTCGACGGTTCCGACGCCCTCGTACCCACAGGCGCGCGCGAGCGTGACCGCCGCCTCCCCCATACGCGCGCGCAAGGCCGCGTCGACGACCGGCGACGGTGCCTCCTCGACCACCTTCTGATGGCGCCGCTGCAGCGAGCACTCGCGCTCGCCGAGGTGCACGCACGCGCCGTGCGCGTCGGCCAGCACCTGGATCTCGATGTGCCGCGGACGCTCCAGGTAGCGCTCGACGATCACGCGATCGTCGCCGAACGCGGCCAGCGCCTCGCGCTGCGCGGCGGCCGTCGCATCCTCCAGCTCGTCGGCAGCGCGTACGACGCGCATGCCCTTCCCGCCGCCGCCCGCGACGGCCTTGACGACGACCGGAAAGCCACCATCGCCGCCTGCGGGCACGACCGGGACGCCCGCGGCGGCGGCCGCGTCCTTGGCCGCGCCCTTGTCGCCCATCAGCTCGATGGCCTGCGGCGGCGGCCCGATCCACACCAGCCCCGCCTCGACGACGGCCCGCGCGAACGCCGCGTTCTCGCTCAGGAACCCGTATCCCGGGTGGACCGAGCGCGCGCCCGACAGCCGCGCTGCGCGGAGCACCTCGGACGCGTCCAGGTAGGAGTCGATCGACACCACCATGTCGCTCTCATCGGCGTGGGCCGCGCCGCTATCGGCCTCCGTGACCACCCCGACGCTCGCCAGTCCCAGCGCGTGGACCGTCCGCGCGACGCGGATCGCGATCTCGCCGCGGTTGGCGATCAGGACCGGGCTCAGCTCATGCATGCGCGTCATGCCAATCGACGGGGCCCGCCACCAGCGTGTGGCTGCCCAAAGGCCGGCCCAGGACGTCACGTGCCGCGCGCGCCGCCTCCAGCAACAACCCCAAGTCGATCCCCGTCTCGATCCCCATCTCGTGCAGCATCGACACCAGGTCCTCGGTCGCGATGTTGCCGGTCGCGCCCGCAGGCACCGGGCAGCCGCCCAGCTCGCCGAAGCTCGACTCGAACGACGCGCACCCGGCCTCCAGCGCGGCGTAGACATTCGCCAGCCCTTGACCACGCGTGTTGTGGAAGTGCGCGGTCAGCTCGACCTCGTCACCCAACGCCACACGCGCGTCTGAGAAGAACGAGCGCACCTGCACGGGGTTGGCCATCCCGGTCGTGTCGCCGAAGCCGATCTCCGCCGCGCCCGCCGCGATCAGCCGCTCGGCGATCGCGAAGACGCGCTCCGGCGGCACATGCCCCTCATAGGGGCAGCCGAACGACACGCTGATGACGCCCTCGGCCCGCAAGCCCTCGGCCACCGCACGTCCGATCACGCGCTCCAGGCCGCTCAGCGACTCCTCGATCGAGCGGTTCACGTTGGCCTTGTTGTGGGACTCGCTCGCGCTCAAAAAGCAGTTGACCTCCTGGAAGCGATCGCGGAGCGCCAGCGCGTTGTCGAAGCCGCGCTCGTTGGGGACGAGCACGGTGACGGCAACATCATCGGGAACGTCCATGCGCGACAGGACCTCGACGCCGTCGGCCAGCTGCGGGATGACGTCGGCGCGCACGAACGACGTCACCTCCAGCCGCGGCACACCCGTGCCCGCCAGCAGGTTCACGAGCCGCACCTTGTCGTCGGTCCCGATCACCTCGGGCTCGTTCTGGAAGCCGTCGCGCGGCCCCACCTCGCGTACGCGAACGCTGGAAGGAAGATCAGGCATGACGACGCGAGGTGCGACCTCTGCGGATCTTGACCGACGTCGGAAGCGACATGGTGTCCTGCCGCTTACGCGCCGAGCGCGCGGGCGATGACCATCTGCTGGACCTCGTCGGTGCCCTCGCCGATCGTGAGGATCTTGGCGTCCCGGTAGAAGCGGCAGACCGGGTACTCCTCGATGAAGCCGTAGCCACCATGGATCTGCACGGCCTCCTCGGTGCACCGCACCGCCAGCCGCCCCGTCTTCAGCTTCGCCTGCGCGGCGGTCAGCGAGAAGTTCCGGCCCTGGTCCTTCAGCCACGCGGCCTTGTAGGTCAGCAGCCGCGCCGCCTCGATCTCGGTCGCCATGTCCGACAGCTTGGCCTGGATCGACTGGAACTTGCTGATCGACTGGCCGAACGCCTTGCGCTCCTTGGCGTACTTCAGCGCCTCGTCCAGTGCGCCCTGCGCAAGGCCAACGCCCATCGCCGCGACGCCGATGCGACCGATGTCCAAGATATGGAGGAACTGCTTGAAGCCGTTGCCACGCGGGCCGAGCAGGTTGTCCTCGGGGACGCGACAGCCCTCGAACACCAGCGGCCGCGTGTCCGACGCGTTCCACCCCATCTTGCGATACGGCGTGCCCTGCTCGTAGCCGGCGGTGCCATTCTCGATGATGATGTTGGAGATCTCGTTCTCGCCGGTGCGAGCCGTGATCGCGACGTGGCCGGAGATCTCGGTGCCCGCGTTGGTGATGAACTGCTTGGCGCCGTCGACCGTCCAGCCGTCGCCGTCCAGCGTCGCGCGCGTCTTGACGTTGCCCGCGTCGGACCCCGCCTCGGGCTCGGTCAGCCCGAAGGCGCCGAGCTTGCGCCCCGCGCAGAGGTCGGGCAGCAGCCGCGCCTTCTGCTCCTCGGAGCCGAAGAGGTAGATCGGCTGCGTGCCCAGCGAGGTGTGCGCGCACATCGTGATCGCGACCGACGAGTCGATGCGCGTCAGCTCCTCGACGGCGATCGCGTACTGCAGCGACGTGCCGCCCGCGCCCCCGACCTCCTCGGGGAACGGAATGCCCATCCAGCCCAAGGCCCCCATCTTGCTCACCAGCTCGTAGGGGAACGCCTTCGTCCGGTCGAGCTCCTCGGCCACCGGCGCCACCTCCCCCACCGCGAAGTCGCGGACGGTGCGCTGCAGCAGTTGGGTGTCATCGTCGAGATCGAACAGCATGCCGGCGAGCATACCGAATGATCATTCGGATTTCGAATGATCGTTCGGCACGATCGCTATCATCGGGCCAGATGCCGCCGAAGCCCGACCGCGCCGCCCTGCGGGAGCGCTACGACCGCCGTCAGGCGCAGGTCGTGCTCGATGCCGCGCGCGTCTTCGCGCGCCAGGGCTATGACCAGACCTCGGTCCCGCAGCTCGCCGACGAGCTCGGGCTCGCCGCCGGCAGCCTGTACCACTACTTCGGCTCCAAGGAGCAGCTGTTGATCGCGATCTGCGACCAGCTGATGGACCCGCTGCTCGACGAGGCCCGCGCCATCACGGGAAACGACGACGACGCGGCGACGCAGCTGCACGCCCTCGTCGGCCTCTGGGTCGCCCACGTCATCGAGCGCCGCAACCACATGCTCGTCTTCCAGCAGGAGCGCCACGTCATCGACCACGGCGACCAGTGGCGTCAGGTCCGCGAGCGCCGCAAGGAGTTCGAGCGGCTGGTCGAGTCCGTGCTGACGCGGGTGCACGACGACGGGAAGGCGCGCCTCGCCGACGCGCGCCTCTCGCTCGCCGCGCTGCTGGGCATGGTCAACCACACCGCCCAGTGGTACCGGCCACGCGGCCGCCTGAGCGCCGCCGAGATCGCCGACGGCTACGTCGCGCTGATCGTCGCGCGCTGATTGCGCTGCGCCCGCGCCGCGGCCTTGAGCTCACGCGTCAGCGTGTCGACGTCGTAAACGCCCTGATGGCGACGGCCGTTGATGAAGAAGGTCGGCGTGCCGGAGACGCCGCCGGCATCGGCGCTCTGGACGTCCTCGGCAACACGCCGCGCGTGGTGGCGTCGACTCACGTCGTCAGAGAAGCGCGTGAGGTCGAGGTCCAGCGACTCGGCGTGGCGGTAGATGTCGCCGATCGACAGGCTCCCCTCGTCGCCCAGCAGCAGGTCGTGCATCTCCCAGAAGCGGCCCTGAGCGCCCGCCGCCTCGGCCGCCTCGGCGGCGACCTGCGCCGCGGGATGGACGTCGGTCAGCGGCAGGTGGCGCCAGACGTAGCGCAGCTCGTCGCCGAAGTGGTCGAGCAGCTTGGCGATCAACGGCGCGGCGACGGCGCAGTACGGGCACTGGAAGTCGCCGTACTCGACGAGCGTCACGGGCGCGTCGATCGCGCCGCGGATGTGGTCGCGCTCGGGATCGACGTCCTCGGCGAGGTCGATGATCTGCTCGGCCGTCGCGCCGAGTTGGCGGGCGCGCGTCTCGGCCGGCAGGCGCGCCATCACCTTGAACGCCAGCCAAGCCAGCCCGGGCGACAGCACCGCAGCCGCCAGCACGCCGATCTTGGCCTGGTCGAGCACCCCGCCGCTGAACGCCAGCGAGGCCACCAACAACGACACCGTGAAGCCGATGCCCGCCGAGGCCGCGGTGCCGACCAGCGCCGGCCACGTGACCGTCAGCCGCCCGCCGCCGAAGAGCTTGCGCGTGCCCAGCCACGCCGCGCCGAGGATCCCGAGCGGCTTGCCGACGACGTAGGCCGCGACGATGCCGAGCGTGACCGGCGAGGAGACCGCGTCCGACAGCAATCCCGAGGTGAAGTGGATCCCCGCGTTGGCCAGCGCGAAGAGCGGGACCACGACCTTGCTCGTCCACGGCAGCAGCCGGTACTGCAGACGCTCGTTCAGCGAGATCGCCGACGTCAGGCTCGCGCGCGCCGAGTAGGCCAGCTCCGGCGTCGGCTGCTCGCGGAACGAGCGCGTCAGCTCCGTGCTGCGCTCGAGGTCGTCGCGCGACGGCGGGTAGGCGCTGATGATCAGGCCGACGACCAGCCCGGAGATCACGGGATCGATCCCGGACTCCAGCAGCGCCACCCACATCCCCACGCCGACGATGGCGGCGGTCGGCGTGCGCCACGGTCCCGCCCAGCGCAGGCCGAAGAGCGCCGCGAAGAAGCCGAGGGCGACCGCGAGCGCGACGACGTCGATCTGGTCGGTGTAGACGACCGCGATGACCAGCAGCGCCACGAGGTCGTCGATGACCACGACCGTCAGCAGGAAGACGCGCAGCCGGATCGCGCGCCCGCGGGTGACGAGCGCCAGCGCGCCGAGTGCCAGCGCCGTGTCGGTCGAGATCGCCGCACCCCAGCCCCCGGCGCCCTCGCCGCCGGCGTTGATCGCCAGGTAGACGGCGGCCGCCCCGGCCATGCCGCCCAGCCCGGCCATGACCGGGATCGCGAGCCGCTGACGCTCACGCAGCTCCCCGAGGTCGAGCTCGCGCTTGGCCTCCAGACCGACGACGAGGAAGAAGAGCGTCATCAGCCCTTGGTTGACCCACTCGCGCAGCTCCAGCGCGATGCCGTGATGGCCGAACTCGACCGCGAGCCGCGTCTCCCAGAACGAGCTGTAGGAGTCGCTCCAGGGCGAGTTGGACCACAGCAGCGCCACCACCACCGCGATCACGAGCGCGATCGCGCCACCGGTCTCGGCGTGGAGGAAGCCGCGGATCGGCGCGGCGAGGTTGCGCGCCCACGCGGTCCGCCCGCCGCTCAGCTCGCTGACGCCCGTTGCCTCACCTCCGCTCACGGCGCCGACCCTACGCCGCGACGGCCCGCACGCCTAGCACCCGGCGATACGCTGGACGAGATCGCATGAGTCGCCACGATGTCGCGCCCGCCGGCGACGAGCCGGAGCTGGAGGTCGAGGCGCCCGAGCGGACCGCCGCCGGAGTGCCGGCGGTCGCCTACGCCGCCAAGCTCGCCCTCGAGCAGATGGGCCCGGTGCGCACCGCCCAGACGCTGCGCCGCCTCAACCAGCCCCAGGGCTTCGACTGCCCCGGCTGCGCGTGGCCGGAGCCCGGCCATCCGCACATCGCCGAGTTCTGCGAGAACGGCGCGAAGGCCGTCGCCGAGGAGGCGACCAAGGCCCGCTGCACGCCCGAGTTCTTCGCCCGTCACAGCGTCGCCGAGCTGGCCGAGCAGCCCGACTTCTGGCTCGGCCGCCAGGGCCGCCTGACCGAGCCCATGCTGCTCGACGCCGACGCAACCCATTACCGGCCGATCGGCTGGGACGACGCCCTCGACCTCGTGGCCGAGGAGCTGCATGCGCTCGACTCGCCCGACGAGGCCGTCTTCTACACCTCGGGGCGCACGAGCAACGAGGCCGCGTTCTTATACCAGTTGCTGGTCCGCACGTTCGGCACCAACAACCTGCCGGACTGCTCGAACATGTGCCACGAGTCCTCGGGCTCGGCGCTGACCGAGACGATCGGGATCGGCAAGGGCAGCGTCACGCTCGAGGACGTCCACGCGGCCGACCTCATCTTCGTCGTCGGGCAGAACCCGGGGACCAACCACCCCAGGATGCTCTCGGCGCTGGAGAAGGCCAAGCGCAACGGCGCGAAGATCGTCGCGGTCAACCCGCTGCCCGAGGCGGGTTTGCTGCGCTTCAAGAACCCGCAGGTGCCGCGCGGGATCATCGGCCGTGGCACCGCGCTGGCCGACCACTTCCTGCAGATCCGCGTCAACGGCGACCTCGTGCTCTTCAAGGCGATGAACAAGTCGCTGCTGGAGCGGGACGCGCTCGACCATGCGTTCTTGCACGACTACACCGAGGGCTTCGAGGAATGGGCGGCCGAGATCGCCGACCTCGACGGCGAGGTGGTGGCCGAGGCCACCGGGCTGGACGCCGCCGAGATCGAGACGGTCGTCGACCTCGCCGCGGTCTCGGAGCGCACGGTGGTCTGCTGGGCGATGGGGCTGACCCAGCACAAGAACTCGGTCGCGACGATCCGCGAGATCGTCAACTTCCTGCTGCTGCGCGGCAACATCGGCCGCGAGGGCGCCGGGCTCTGCCCGGTCCGCGGCCACAGCAACGTCCAGGGCGACCGGACGATGGGCATCTACGAGCAGCCCGCGCCCGCGTTCCTGGAGGCGCTCGGCGCCGAGTTCTCCTTCACGCCGCCGGCCGAGCACGGCCTCGACACCGTCGACGCGATCCGCGCGATGCGCGCCGGCGAGACCCAGGTCTTCTTCGCGCTCGGCGGCAACTTCCTCGCCGCCGCGCCCGACACGCACGCGACCGCCGAAGGGCTGCGCGCCCAGCGCCTGACGGTGCAGATCTCGACCAAGCTCAACCGCTCGCATCTGGTGACCGGTCGCCGGGCGCTGATCCTCCCGACGCTCGGGCGCACCGAGCGCGACGAGCAGGCCACCGGCCTGCAGCGCGTCTCGGTCGAGGACTCGATGGGCGTCGTGCACGCCTCGGCCGGCACGCTGGCGCCCGGCTCGCCGCACCTGCTCTCGGAGGTCGCGATCGTCGCGCGGCTCGGCGGGCGCCTGCGCAGCGCGGCGGCGCAGCGCATCCCGTGGGCCGCCTTCGCGGGCGACTACCGGCTGATCCGCGCCGCGATCGCCCGCACGATCCCCGGCTTCGAGGACTTCGAGACCCGTCTGGACCACGAAGGCGGCTTCGCGCTCCCCCACCCGCCGCGCGACGAGCGCCGCTTCACCACCCCGACCGGCCGCGCCCGGCTGACGGCCAACGCGCTGGAGGTCGTGCGCACGCTGCCCGGCCGTCTCATCCTGCAGTCGATCCGCTCCCACGACCAGTTCAACACCACCATCTACGGCCTCAACGACCGCTACCGCGGCATCAAGTCCGGCCGCCGCGTCGTGATGGTCAACCCCGACGACCTCGCCGCGCTCGGCCTCGCCGACGGCCAGACCGTCGACCTCGTCTCCGAATGGCGCGACGAGGAGCGCCGGGCCGAGCACTTCCGCATCGTCGCCTACCCGACCGCCCGCGGCTGCGCGGCGGCCTACTACCCCGAGACCAACCCGCTCGTCCCGTTGGAGAGCACCGCGGACGTCAGCAACACGCCGACCTCCAAGTCGGTGGTCATCCGGCTGGAGCCGGTCTGAGCTACTCGGGGCGGCGTGCGGCGACGGCGTCCGGGTCCAGCGCGTAGACGTCGATCGACTGCGAGACGCCCGGCACGGTGATCGCGCCCAGCGCGACCGGAGCCAGATGCGCGGGCACCGCAGCGACCGCACCGCCGTTGATGAGCAGTTGGTCAGGTGCCGCCTCGGAGCACAGACGCGCCGCGACGTTCACGGCGGCGCCGATGTAATCGTCGCCCTCGAACATGATGACCTTGCCCTCGCAGATGCCGCCGCGCAGCGCGAGCCGCCCATCGGTCAGCAGGACGTCGCGAACGCTCGCCGCGCAGCCGATCACCGCCGTCGCCTCGACGCCCGACAGCATCGCACCGTCGCCCAGCCACTTGGTCACCCGCACGCCGGCATCCTCGGCCTCGGCCCGCAGGACCGCGCGCAGGTGGCCGAGGACCGCAACTGCCTCCTGATCACCGTGCTCGTCGGTGAACGCCGTGAAGCCACAGAGGTCGAGGAAGCAGAAGGTGCGGTTGACGCGCATGTCCTAGGACTTGGCTTTGGCCTTCGCCGCGCGGATCGCGGCTTTGTTCGGGAGATCGGTGATCGTACCGTCGGCGATCTCGGCCGCCAACATGATGGTCTCGCTGAGCGTCGGGTGGGCGTGGATCGTCAGGCCGAGGTCGGCGACGTCGGCGCCCATCTCCAGGGCGAAGCCCGGCTCGGCGATCAGGTCGCCTGCGTGCGGGCCGACGATGCCGGCGCCCAGGACGCGGCCGGTCTGCGGATCGCGCAGGAGCTTGGTCAGACCGTCGGCGCCGTCGATCGCCAGCGCGCGACCGGAGGCCGACCACGGGAAGACCGACTTCTCGTAGGCAATCGACTGCTCGGCAGCCTCAGTCTCGGTCAGGCCGACCCACGCGACCTCGGGGTCGGTGTAGGCGACCGACGGGATCCCGCGCGGCTCGAACGCTGCCGCGTGGCCCGCGATCACCTCGGCCGCGACGTGGCCCTCGGCCGTCGCCTTGTGGGCGAGCATCGGCCCGCCGGCGACATCGCCGATCGCATAGATGTGCGACACGTTGGTCCGCTGCTGGGCATCGACGCCGACGAAGCCGCGCTCGTCGATGTGCACGCCCGCGTGCTCCAGGCCCAATGACGCCCCGTTCGGGATCCGCCCCACCGCAACGAGCACCCGATCGAAGACGGCATCCGCGACATCACCGGAGAAGCTCGCGTGCAACCCGTCGTCCTCGGCCTCGATCTTGTCCACCTTGGTCTCCAGGTGGATCGCCGCGTAGCGCTCACCGATGCGCTTGGCCAGCGGCTTGACGAGGTCGCGGTCGGCGCCGGGGATCAGCCCGTCGGCCAGCTCGACCACGGTCACCTGCGATCCCAGCGCGTCGTAGACCGTCGCCATCTCCAGGCCGATGATCCCGCCGCCGACAACGAGCAACCGCTCGGGCACGTCGGCGAGCTCCAGCGCGCCGGTCGAGTCCATGACGCGCGGGTCGTCGTGCGGGATCCCGTCGAGCTGCACCGAGCGCGACCCGGCGGCGACGATCGCCGAGTCGAACGACACCGTCGTCGTCTCACCGTCGGCGCCGAGCACGGCCAGCATGTTGGGTCCGGTGAAGCGCGCCTCGCCGGTGACGACCTGCACCTTGCGGCCCTTGGCCATCTGCTTGAGGCCACCGGTGAGCTTGGCGACCACGCCCTCCTTCCAGGAGCGCAGCGCGTCGAGATCGATCTCCGGCGTGCCGAACGCGACGCCGTGCGCGCCGGCGGTCTCGGCCTCGGCGATGACCTTGGCGACGTGCAGCAGCGCCTTGGACGGGATGCAGCCGACGTTGAGGCAGACGCCGCCCAGGATCGGGTAGCGCTCGACCATCACGACGTCGAGGCCGAGATCGGCGGCGCGAAACGCCGCCGCGTAGCCGCCCGGGCCAGAGCCCAGGACCAGGACAGCGGCGTGGACGTCACCGCGCTCCACCGCACCACCGGCATCGGCGTTCTTCTCCGCAGCCGCCACCGGCTCGGCCGGCGACTCCACGGCCTCCGCAGGCGCACCGCCACCGTCACTCGCGGTCGGTACCGCAGCCTCGACCTCCAGCACGACCAGCGCGCTGCCCTCGGAGACCGCGTCGCCGACGGCGACCTTCAGCTCCTTGACGGTTCCGGCCTCCGGGGCCGGGATCTCCATCGAGGACTTGTCGGACTCCAGGACGACCAGCGGGTCCTCGGCGGCGACCGCATCGCCGACCGCGACGAGGATCTCGGCGACGGGTACGTCGGTGAAGTCCCCGATGTCGGGGACGAGAACGTCAAGAGACGGCATGCATGCTCCTTTGGCTGCGCGAGCGAGCCCCTGGGCGAGCTCGCGCCCGGAAGCCGAGCCCCTGGGCGAGGCCTTCCGCGCTCACAGGAGAACCCTCCGCAGGTCGGCGAGAACGCCGGACAGGTGCGCGACGAACCGCGCGGCGGCGGCGCCGTCGATGACCCGGTGGTCGTAGGACAATGACAACGGCAGCATCAGCCGCGGCACGAACTCCTTGCCGTCCCACACCGGCTTGGTCGCCGAACGCACGACGCCGAGGATCGCCACCTCGGGCGCGTTGACGATCGGCGTGAACGACGTCCCTCCGATGCCGCCCAGCGACGAGATCGTGAACGTCGCGCCCGCCATCTCGGCCGGGCCGAGCTTGCCCGCGCGGGCCTTGCCCGACAGCTCGGTCAGCTCGCCGGCAACCTCGATCAGCCCCTTCTTGTCAACGTCCTTGACCACCGGCACGACGAGCCCGTTGGGCGTGTCGGCCGCAAAGCCCAAGTGGTAGTACTTCTTGCGCACCAGCGCGTCGCCGTCCAGCGACGCGTTGACGTCGGGGAAGGCCTTCAACGAGGACACGACCGCCTTGAGCAGCAGCGCGACCATCGTGACCTTGACGTCTGACTGCTCGCTGTTGAGCTGCTTGCGGAACGCCTCCAGGTCGGTGACGTCTGCCTCGTCGTTGTGGGTGACGTGCGGGATCCGGACCCAGTTGCGCGACAGGTTGGCCGCCGAGATCTTGCGGATCTTCGACAGCTCCACGCGCTCGATCTCGCCGTACTTGGCGAAGTCGACCTTCGGCCACGGCAGCAGGTCGAGGCCACCGTCACCACCGGACGAACCGGCGCTCGACGTCGCGACGGAGCTGCCACCTTCAGCCGCCGCGCGCACGTCCTCCGCAACGATCCGCCCCTTGCGCCCGGTGCCCTCGACACCTTCCAGCCCCACACCCAGCTCGCGCGCCAGCCGACGCACCGACGGGCTCGCATAGACCGGCTCGCCACCGTTGTCGGAGGGCGACGCCGGCGCCTTCGGCGCCGGTGGCTCCTGCTCGGCCGCCGCCGGCCGTGCCGACGCCTCGGCCGCCACCGCCGTCCGGACGGCACTCGGCGCGGCGGCCTCGGCGCTCGCGGCCGCCTCGGCGCTCGCGCTCAGCGAGACGACCGCCGTCCCTTCCGACGCGACGTCGCCGACCTTCAGCAGCACCTCGGCGACCACGCCGCCGAACGGCGCCGGGACGTCCATCGTCGCCTTGTCGGTCTCCAGCGTGACGAGCGGGTCGTTCTCGGCGACCTCGTCGCCCTGGGCAACATGAACCTCAACAACGGCGACGTCGGAGAAGTCGCCGATATCGGGGACCGTCACCTGCTTCAGATCCGCCATGGGGCCTCCGTCTCGGGGTCGATGCCGTACTGCTCGATCGCGGCCTTGGCGTCCTCGTCGCGGCCGAGCGCGTGCAGCGCGGCGACGGCGACGTGGTGGCGGTCGACCTCGAAGAACCGGCGCAGGGCCTTGCGGTAGTCGCTGCGGCCGAAGCCGTCGGTCCCGAGCACGGTGAAGGGAGCCTCCACCCACGGCCGGATGGAGTCCGGCAGCGCGCGGATGTAGTCGGTGGCGGCGACGACGGGACCGGTCCGCCCGCCGAGCGACTCCTCCACGAACGAGCGCCGCGGCTCGGCGGTCGGATGCAGCCGGTTGTGGCGCTCGGCCGCCATCCCGTCACGGCGCAGCTCGGTGTAGGAGGTGACCGACCAGACGTCGGAGTCGATGCCGAAGTCCTCGCGCAGCAGCTCGGCGCCGGCGAGCACCTCGCGCAGGATCGTGCCGGAGCCCAAGAGCTGCACCTTGGCATCGTCACCCTCGGCGACGACGTGCATCCCGCGCAGGATCCCCGCCTCCGCCCCTTCCGGCATCGCCGGCTGGGCGTAGTTCTCGTTCATGACCGTCAGGTAGTAGAAGACGTCCTCGTGCTCGGTGAGCATCCGACGCATCCCGTCATGGACGATGACGGCCAACTCATAGGCGTAGGCCGGATCGTAGGCAATGCAATTGGGAATGAGGGCGGCCTGGATGTGGCTGTGGCCGTCCTCGTGCTGCAGGCCCTCCCCGTTGAGCGTCGTGCGCCCCGCGGTCCCGCCGATCAGGAACCCGCGCGCGCGTGAGTCGCCTGCCGCCCACGCGAGGTCGCCGACGCGCTGGAAGCCGAACATCGAGTAGTAGATGTAGAACGGCAGCATCGAGACGTTGTGATTGGCATACGACGTCGCCGCGGCGATCCACGAGGAGAACGCGCCCGGCTCGTTGATCCCCTCCTGCAGGATCTGGCCGGACTTGTCCTCGCGGTAGGACATCAGCTGGTCGGCGTCCTGGGGCGTGTAGAGCTGGCCGACCTGGCTGAAGATCCCCAGCTGGCGGAACATCCCCTCCATGCCGAAGGTCCGCGACTCGTCGGGGACGATCGGCACGACGTGCGACCCGAGCTGCTTGTCGCGGACCAAGGTGGACAAGATCCGGACGAACGCCATCGTGGTGGAGATCTCACGGTCGCCGGTGCCGTCGAGCTGGGCCTTGAACGCGCTCAGCTCCGGGACCGGCAGCGGCGGCGCCTCGGCGCGGCGCTGGGGCAGCGAGCCGCCCAGCTGCGCGCGGCGCTCGCGCAGGTACTCCATCTCGGGCGCGTCGTCGGGCGGCTTGTGGAAGCTGACGTCGCGGACCTCGTCGTCGGTGAGGTCGAGGCCGAAGCGGTCGCGGAAGGCGAACAGCGCCTTCTCGTTCATCTTCTTGGCCTGGTGGGTGATGTTCTGACCCTCGCCGGACTCCCCCATCCCGTAGCCCTTGATCGTCTTGGCGAGGATCACGGTCGGCTGCCCGGTGTGGGCGACCGCCTGGGCGTAGGCGTTGTAGACCTTCTGCGGGTCGTGGCCGCCGCGGTTGAGCGAGAAGATCTCGGCGTCGCTCCAGTCCTCGACCATCCGCGCGAGCTCGGGGTCGGCGCCGAAGAAGTGCTCGCGGACATAGGCGCCGTCGCGCGACTTGAACACCTGGTACTCGCCGTCGACGGCCTCCTCCATCCGCTTGACGAGCCGGCCCTCGGTGTCGGCGGCCAGGAGCGGATCCCAGCGGCGGCCCCAGATCGTCTTGATGACGTTCCAACCGGCGCCGCGGAAGTTGGTCTCCAGCTCCTGGATGATCTTGCCGTTGCCGCGCACCGGGCCGTCGAGCCGCTGCAGGTTGCAGTTGATGACGAACACGAGGTTGTCGAGGTGCTCACGACCGGCGAGCGAGATCGCGCCCATCGACTCGGGCTCGTCCATCTCGCCGTCGCCCATGAAGGCCCAGACCTTGCGCCCGGTCGTGTCGCTCATCCCACGACCGGTCAAGTACTTCATGAACCGCGCCTGGTAGATCGCCATCAGCGGGCCGAGGCCCATCGAGACGGTGGGGAACTGCCAGAAGCCCGGCATCAGCCAGGGATGCGGATAGGACGAGAGACCGGGAGTGCTCGCGTCGGTCTCGGTCCGGAAGCGCTGCATCTGCTCCTCGGAGATCCGGCCCTCCAGGAACGCGCGCGCGTAGATGCCCGGTGACGAGTGGCCCTGGATGAACACCAGGTCGCCACCGTGATCGTCAGACGGTGCGTGCCAGAAGTGGTTGAAGCCGACCTCGTACAGCGTCGCCGCCGACTGGAAGCTCGCGATGTGGCCGCCGAGCTCCGAGGACTCCTTGTTGGCCCCGAGCACCGTCGCGATCGCGTTCCAGCGCACGAGCGACCGTACTCGGTGCTCGAGCTCGGGATCGCCGGGAACAGGCACCTCGACGTCGGCCGGGATCGTGTTGACGTACGGCGTGCTCAGATCCCCGGCCGGATGCAGGCCACGCAGGCGCGCGTCGGCGAAGACCTCCTCGAGCAGCTGCCGCGCGCGGTCAGGGCCGTCGTTGCGGATGACGGCCTCCAGCGCGTCGACCCACTCGGCGGTCTCGATCGGATCGATGTCGGGGTGGAGCATCTAGTCCTCCTGGAAGTACTCGGGGTGAGTCTCGCGGATGGCAGGCAGGCTGGAAAGGACCATGCGCAGGTGATGGCGCAGCTCGCGCTCGGCGGCGACAGGGTCATGGTCGGCGACCGCGCGGACGACGGCCCGGTGCTCGGCGAGCATCTGGCCGCGGTAGCCGGCCTCGGGCAGGCTCAGCAGACGCACACGGTCGAGCTGCCCGCGCGTGCGCTCGCTCAACCGCCACGCGACCGCGCGACCCGACAGGTCGCAGAGCAGTTGGTGCAGGCTGTCGTCGAGGCGGGCGAAGGCCGCAGCATCGTCGTCGGCAACCGCGCGCTCCTGGGCCTCGAGGTTCTGATCCAGGTCGGCCAGCTGCTCGGGACGGGCGTCGCGCGCCGCGATCCGGATCGCGCCGACCTCCAGCGCCTCGCGGACGAAGTGGGCGTCGGCGATGGCCTGCTCGTCGATGTAGGTGACGAAGGTGCCGAGCTGCGGGACGATCGCGACGAGGCGCTCATCGCGCAGACGCGCCAGCGCGTCGCGTACCGGCGTGCGGCTGACGCCGATCAGCTCGGCGAGCTGGTTCTCCGACAGCCGCCGGCCCGGCTCCAGCTCCGCACCAACGATCGCCTTGCGCAGGGCGGCGTACGCCTGGTCACGCGCAGACGTTCCGAGCGAGCGCTCACGGAAGGTGGACCGCATCTCGCGTACTAGTATACAAGTACGCAAGCACCCGCCAAGGTGGTGCGCCGGAGGCTAGAGCCGTGCGATGGCGCAGCCCTGTGCGCCGCCCGTGAAGCCGCGGACCATGGCGTCGGCGTTGGCAGCCTCCATGCCGAGGTAGGTCGCGCCCTTCGAGTCGGCAGGACCCAGCGTGTCGCCGTACAGCGTGTGGTCGGCCGAGGCGCCGGTCTCACGCGCGATCGCGTCGGCGAGCTTCGGGTTGATGGAGGACTCCGGGAAGATCGCCTGCACGCGCTCGCGCTTGATGACCTTCGTCAGCTTCGCGAGGTCGCCGGCCGACGGCTGGGCCTGCGTCGTCTGTGAGGGGATGACGGCGCCGACGACATCGATGCCATAGCGGTGGGCGAAGTAGCCGAACGCGTCGTGGTCGGTGACCAGCTTGCGCCGGCCGACGGGAACCTCGGCCATGCACGTGGCGATCCCGGCGTCGAGCGCATGGAGCTTGGCGAGGTAGGTCTCGGCGCCGGCGTCGATCTTCGCCGTCGCCTTCGGGTCGGCCTTGACAAGGGCATCGCGGATGCGGGTGGTCGCGTACTCGACGTTGCGCGGATCGTGCCACCAGTGCGGATCGAAGCGCGCCGCCTCGGGCCCGGCGTCCTCGCCCGGCCGTGTGACCGGGCGCCCCGCACCGGCGTCGAGGACAGCCGGATCGCCACCGGCGTTGTCGATGACCTCGCCCATCCACGCGTCGAGGTTGTCGCCGCTGGTGACGACCAGCTTGGCGCCCGCGGTCTCCTGGATGTCCTTGGGCCGCGGCTCGTAGTCGTGCGGGTCGGTGTTGGGCTTGAGGATCTGGTGGACGTCAACGGCCTCGCCACCGACGGCGCGCACGACGTCGCCGAGCTGCGTCGTGGTGACGACCACGTCGATGGCGCCGGGCGCGGCGGACGAGGAGTCGCCCGAGCCACAGCCCGCGATCAGGGCGGCGACGAGCAGCGAGAGGGAAAGCAGAAGAATGAGCCTCATCAGATGAGACTCATTCTTATCACACGGGCGCGACCTAGCTCGGGGGCGACTCGGCGAGCTTCTTGGCCTGGCGCTCCGGCGAGATCTCCACGACGTCCCAGACCAGGCCCGCGCGGCGCAGGCCACGGATCACCAGCGACGACACGTCGACCTCGTACCAGCGCAGGCCGTGGTGAGCCGAGGTCGGGAAGGCATGGTGATTGTGATGCCAGGACTCACCCAGCGAGAAGAGCGACAGCCACGCGAGGTTGCGCGACTCGTCGTCGACCTCGAAGCGGGTGCGCCCGAAGAAGTGGCAGAGCGAGTTGATGGAGTACGTCACGTGGTGCAGGACGAGCATCCGCACCGCGCCACCCCACAACAGCCCGGTGAGCGCGGTGTCGAGCGAGCCGCCGATCAGCCAGCCGAGACCGAACGGGAACGCCAGGCCGGCGAGGACCCAAAGCAGGAACGTCCGGTCGACGTAGGCGATGAACGGGTCCTTCATCAGGTCCGGCGCATACCGCTCACGATTGGCGCGCTGGGTGTGGATGAACAGCCAGCCGACGTGGGCGTGCAGCAGGCCACGGAGCGGACCCTCGTGGCCGTGCGGGCTGTGCGGGTCACCGTCCTTGTCGGAGAAGGCGTGGTGCTTGCGATGGTCGGCGACCCAGGAGATGATCGGCCCCTCGATCGCGGCGGAGCCGAAGATCGCCAGCATCCCCCGCACCCATGGCTTGGCCTTGAAGCTGCGGTGGGTGAAGTGGCGGTGGAAGCCGACGGTGATCCCCACCGCGCACAAGGCATACGTGATCCCGAAGACCGCGATGTCGGACCAGTGCAGCAAGCTGTTCCACAGCTGCCAGCACACGACGCCGAGGGCGAGGAACGGCACGACCGTGATCGTGCCGGTCAGGAAGCGGTCCAGCTTCTCGTTCGCGGTCGGCTGCACATCCTCGGCGGTCGGGCCGATCGACGACGCGCCAGGCGCAGGCGGCTCAGACGCAGACGGACGCTCAGGCGCGGCGGTGCCAGACGGGGTCATGTCATCAGCCTCCCTCGCGCGGGCGCCCGTGTCCCTGGGGCGCGCGGGCGACCCTTACGGGGGTTAACCCCCGAGTGCCCGCCGCCACCCCGGCGAGTCAACTCCGGCACGGAATGGCGCCGTCGGCGCTCACGACCTGTCCTGAGCTGTAGCGCACCTCGGCGTACCAGCGCCAACGGTGATCCCGCGGGCAGGATGTGCTGGCGATCCAATCCTCGCGACCGAAGACCGAGTGGAAGGCGTCACCTCGCAGCGGGATGCCGGCGACGATCTGCAGATGACGTGGGATCTTGAACTGCATGCGGTAGTGCCAGCGCCCCGAGGTGAGCTCGGTGATCGTCACGGGCAGCGCCTCGCGAAGGCGCGCGGGATAGCTCAGTACGGCGTAGAAGTAGAACTTGGTAGCGCCGCCGTTGACGATCGTGATCTTGGGATAGGTCGTGACGCCGTCAGCAGAGGCCGTGACCGTCGCGTGGCCCACGATCGAGCGGGCTGGACAGATCTTTGGCCCGGAGCGCTGCAATGCCCCGAGGTTGCACGTCGGGAACTTGGCGCCGTTGTAGACACCGCCCTTGCCGATCCATGCGGTCACAGACTGGATCAGCGGCGGGTCGTAATCGGGCGGAATGTGGATCTTGGCGCGCACGTCGACGACGACACCCCGCGGATGGCTCGGTGTCCCGGCCTTGTTCGGTGTCACGTTGACGGTTGCCGTCCACTTGATCGGCACGATGTCCTGCCCGAACGCCAGCGCGGCAACGCCAAACAGCACCACGCCGGCAAGAGCGGCAAGCCCCATCCGCAACATACGACCTAGCTGCGACAGAAGACGGTGCCGTCGTGGGTCACGACCTGACCCGAGGCGAACACGCCTTCGGCGTGGTACGGCCAGCGGTGGTTCGCCGGACAGGAGGTGCTGGCCCACCAGTCGCCGCGACCAACGACCATGTGGAAGCTCTCGGGCCGCAGCGGGATGCCCGCCACGATCTGCAGGTTGCGCGGGATCTCGCTGTGCAAACGGTAGGACCAGCGCGGCGAGTTCAGCTTGATGACCTGGATCACGATGGTCTGCCGCACACGTGCAGGCGTGCTCAGCATCGCGTAGACGTAGAACTTCTTGGCGCCCCCGTTGACGATGATGCCCTTGCCGTAGCTCTTGACGCCATCGGCGTCACCAACGGCCGAGCCATAGCCCATGATCGAGGTCTTGGGGCAGCTCCTCACGCCTGAGCGCGCCAGTGATGCCTCGCTGCAGGTGGGCCACTTGCCGCCGTTGTAGAGCGCACCCTTGCCCATCCAGAAGTCGACGCTCTTCACGAGCGGCGGGTCGTAGTTGTGCGGGATGTCGACCTTGACGCGGATGTCGGCCCTCACCCCCTGCGGATGGGCCGGGGTCCCGGCCTTGTTGGGCGTGATCGTGATCTTCGACCACACCTTGATCGGCACGATGTCTTGCCCGAAGGCAAGTGCGGCAACGCCAAGCAGCGCCGCAGCAGCCAGAACGGCAATGGCCACCCGGAACATGACGGCAGACGACAAGGCAACGATTCTCATAATCCGAACCGTACCGTCCCAAAGAGAGCGTTGCAAGTGCAGAAGCGGAAGACGATAAGCACCGCTCTGCGCTCTCACGAACACCGTTAGACAGCGATGTTGAGCGTCAGCTCCGCCCTGCCGGCTGCACTTCTCTGGCCCGTCGCGAGCCGCCGAACGACGGATGCCACCAGCACCGCTCGCCCAGCAGCACCATCGCCGCCGGCACGAGGATCAGGCGCACCAGCGTCGCGTCGATCGCGATCGCCACCGCGGCCCCGAAGCCGAGCTCGGTGATCACCGGCACGCCGGTCAGCGCGAAGCAGGCGAAGACCGCGACCATGATCAGCGCGGCGGCGCTGATCGTCCGCCCGCTCGTCGCAATCCCCTCGATGACCGCGGTGCGTGTGTCGCTCCCCGCGTCGCGGTGCTCGCGGATCCGGCTGAGCAGGAAGACCTCGTAGTCCATTGACAACCCGAAGACCACCGCCAGGATGATGGGGATGGTCACGGTGTCGATGTAGCCGTCGGGCTGCCCCCACGTCTGCACCGCCGTCAGGATCCCGAAGCTCGCGCCGACGCTGAGCACGTTGGCCGCCACCGCCTGCAGCGCCAGCGGGACGGCCCGCAACATCAACAGCAACAGGATGAACGTCGCCACCAGTGTCCACAACGCGATCTTCCACAGCGACCCGGTGATCGCGTGGTTGAAGTCCACCTGCGCGGCGCTGTTGCCGCCGACCAGGCTGCCCTTCGGCAGGTCGGCGCGCAGGCGCTTGATCAGCGCCTTGACCTCCGGAGCGTCGGCGTTGTGGCGCGTCTGGACGACGATGAAGATCCAGCGCTTGTCGTCGGTGAGCGTGCGCACGCCCGTCTTGGTCACCTCCGGATCGGCGCGCAGCAGCTTGACCGAGCGGTTCAGGGCCTTCGGCCGCACCAGGACCTTCAGCGGCGAGCCGTCACCGTCACCACGGACCGAGACCGCGGCATCGAAGCCCTGACGGGTCTCGTTGTCCTTGGGGAACTGGCGCAGGGCACCGTCGCCGGTGCGCAGCCCCAGCACCGGCGCGGCGAGCACGAGCAGCACGATGACCACCGCGACCAGCGACAGGGCAGGCCGCGCCGTGACCCGCTCGCTCCAGCTCCGGAACAGCCCCGAGTCCTGCTTCGCCGGCCCGATCCGCGAGCCGAGCACCGCCAGCAGCGCGGGCAGCAGCAGCGCGCAGGCGATCATCGCGACCAGCACCACCACGATGGCCCCGAAGGCCATCGAGCGGATCGCCGGCGTCGGGACCAGCAGCAGCCCGGCGAGCGCGATGACCACGCCCGCGCCGCTGAAGAGCACGGCGACGCCGGACGTCGCCATCGCCGTTGCGCGCGCGGCAGCGAGCGTCGCCCCGTCACGCAGCTCCTCGCGGAAGCGCACGACCACGAAGAGCGAGTAGTCGACCGCGACGCCGATCCCGATCATCGACGCCATGTTGGGGACGTAGAAGCTCATCGTCGTGTGCCGCGCGAGCAGCCCGATCAGCGCCATCGTCAGCAACACCGAGACGCCGCCGATCGCCAGCGGCAGCACGGCCGCGGCCAAGGACCCGAAGATCGCCAGCAGGATCAGCGCCACGACGGGGAAGCCGACGCGCTCGGCGCCCTTGAGGTCCTCCTTGGTCAGGTCGACCATCCCGGCCCACAGCGCGCCGGCGCCGACGAGGTGCAGCTTGACCGCCCCGTACTGGCGGCCCTCGTTGAGCGCGAGCCTCTCGCGCAGCACCCTGGCGACGTCCGGCGCATGGAACTCGTCGGCGTCGAGCTTGAGCGGGACGACGACCGGGCGGCCGGGTCGCGTGCGCGCCAGGTAGAGCCCCGTCTCGGCGAGCGCGGGCACGAGGTCGACCCGCGGCGTCTCGCGCGCCGCCTTGCGCAGCGCGGCGAGCGCCGCGCGGTAGTCACTCAGCGGCGTGCCCTTGGGGGCAACGAGCACGGCAGCCAGCTCGGTCGGCCGGTAGTCGATCGGGACGTCGGACTGCACCTCCTTCTCGACGCGCTCCGACGCCGCGCCGGGCACCTGGAAGCCACCACCCGTCAGGTGGTCGGACTGCCCCAGCGCGGCCGGGATCGCAGCGGCGATCAGGACCGCCCAGGCGATCAGGACCGGGATCCGGTGGCGACCGATCCAGGCGTGGACTGCGCTGAGCACCGGCCGAGCCTAGCTGCGACAGGCGATCGTGCCGTCGGCAGGCACGACCTGCCCGGAGCTGTAGTGCCCCTCGGCGTGCCAGCGCCACTTGTGATCCGGCGGGCAGTAGGTGCTCGCGATCCAGTCCTCACGACCGAACATCGCGTGGAGGCTCTCCGCGCGCAGCGGGATGCCGGCGACGATCTGCAGGTTGCGCGGAACCTTGAAGTCCACCCGGTACTGCCAGCGCCCCGAGGTGAGCTTCGTGATCCTCGCGGCGATCGGCTGCTGGACGCGTGCGGGGGTGGACAGCACGACATAGAAGTAGATGAAGTGCGCGCCGCCGTTGACGATCGTGATCTTCGGATAGCTGTTGACGCCGTCGGCATCGGCGACCGCCGTCGCCTTGCCCACGATCGAGCGCTCAGGACAGGTCCGTAGCCCGCTGTGCTCCATGGCGTTGAAGTTGCAGGTCGGGAACTTGCCGCCGTTGTAGACACCGGCCTTGGAGGTCCAGATGCTCACGGACTGGACGAGCGGCGGGTCGTAGTCGTGCGGGATGTCGATCTTGGCGCGCACGTCGACGTGGACGCCCTGCGGATGGCTCGGTGTCCCCGCCTTGTTCGGCGTCACCTTGACGACCGCCGTGACCTTGATCGGCACGACGTCTTGCCCGAAGGCGAGCGCGGCAACGCCGAGAAGCGCCGCGGCGGCGAGGACAGCAACTCCGACCCGGAACATGAATGAGGACGCTAGGGCAGTGAGTCGTGCTTTGCAAACGGCAACATGTCTTTATGCCTGCCGCAGGCAGGGACGCCGGGCGTAACTATACCGTCCAGACGGTATAGTTGACATCATGCCCGCCTTCCTCCTCCTCTCCCTCGCCATCCTCGCCGAGGTCGGCGCCACCATTGCTCTCCGCGTCTCCGACGGATTCTCGAGACCCATGCCCTCGGCGATCGTCGTCGCCGGCTACGGCGTCTCGTTCTGGTTTCTCGCGCTCGCGCTGAAGGACATCCCCGTCTCGCTGACCTACGCGATCTGGTCGGGCGTCGGCACCGCGCTGGTCGCCGTCGCCGGCGTCGTGGCCTTCGGTGAGACCATGAACGTCATGAAGCTCGCCAGCCTCGCGATCATCGTCCTCGGCGTCGCCGGCCTCAGCGCGGCCGGTGGGGCGCACTGAGAGTGGCTCGCCGCGCCGCGGGCGACACCCGCGACAAGCTCCTGGATGCCGCCGCACGTCTCCTCTTGCGTGACCCGTCGAAGCTCACCCTCGATGCCGTCGCACTTGAGGCGGGCGTCTCCAAGGGCGGTCTGCTCTACCACTTCTCCTCCAAGGGTCAGCTCCTGGACGCGGTCGTCGACCGCTGGGAGGCGTCGTTTCAGGGCGACATCGACGCCGCCGCCGACGGCGAGCCCGGCGGCTGGACGCGCGCGTATGCCGACGTGTCGGCCCGCGACCTCGACGACGCGCACGCGCGCGAGGTCGACAGCGGCATTCTCGCCGTCCTCGCGCTCCACCCCGAGCGGCTGGAGACGGTCCGCGCCCGCTACGAGGGCTGGCAGGAGCGCATCACCGACGACGGCATCGACGCCGTCGACGCCACGATCGTGCGACTGGCCGCCGACGGCCTGTGGTTCTGCCAGCTGCTGGGCCTCGCCCCGCCTACCGGCGAGCTGCGTGAACAGGTGCTCGAGCGACTGCGCAGCCTCACGCTCGCCGACACGAGATGAGTTTTCGAGGCCGCGGCGGTCTAAGGTTCCGGAGGCGATGCTCACCGTGAGCACCGTGCTCCCCCTCCCCAACCTCACCGGAGCCTCTTTCCCCCATGCGCACACTTGCCCGTTGGTGCTTTCGGCACCGCTGGATCGTCCTCGTCGGCTGGATCGTCGCCCTCGTCGGCCTGTCCGCCATCCACGCCGGCGCCGGCTCTGACTACAAGGACGAGTTCAAGCTCAGCGGCACCGACAGCTTCGATGCCCTGAACCTGCTGCAGAAGTCCGCCCCCAAGGCCTCGGGCGACCAGGAGCAGCTCGTCGTCGCCGTCAAGGACGGCAAGATCACCGACCCGCAGACCAAGGCGCGCGTGGAGACGGCGCTCGACGCCGTCGGCAAGATGCCGCACGTCGCGTCGGTCGCGTCGCCGTTCGACGCCGGCAACGAGGCCCAGGTCTCCAAGGACGGCCGGATCGCCTTCGCGACGGTGACGCTGGACGACGACGTCGTCGGCGTGCCGATCGACGCCACCAAGGACATCGTCTCCAAGGTCCAGAGCTTCAGCAAGGACGGGTTGCAGGTCGAGATCGGCGGCCAGGCGATCGAGCAGGCGCGCCAGCAGGGCGGCGGCGGTGTCGGCATCGGCTTCGTCGCGGCGCTGGTCATCTTGATGGTGGTCTTCGGCTCGTTCCTGGCGGCGATCCTGCCACTGCTGACCGCGGCCTTCGCGCTCGGCGTCGGCGTCGCGGTCATCGGGCTGCTGTCGCACGTGCTCACGATGGCGTCGTTCAGCTCGGAGCTGTCGCTGCTGATCGGCCTCGGCGTCGGTGTCGACTACGCGCTGTTCATCGTGACCCGGTACCGCCAGGAGATCATGCGCGGCGCGACGCCCGAGGACGCGGCGGTCAACTCGCTCGACACCTCGGGGCGCGCGGTCCTCTTCGCCGGCATCACGGTCTGCATCGCGCTGCTCGGCATGTTCGCGCTGGGCGTGTCATTCCTCTACGGCGTCGCGACCGCCGCGTCGATCGTGGTGGCTTTCACCGTGTTCGCCGCGCTGACGCTCCTTCCGGCGCTGCTGGCGCTGTTCGGCAAGCGCGTGCTGACCGGCAAGCAGCGCCGCGCCGTCGCGGCGGGCGAGCTGACGACCACCGACGAGTCGCCCGCCTGGGCGCGGTGGTCCGACATCCTGCAGAAGCGACCGGTCCTCCTGGCCGTCTCGGCGACGATCGTCATGCTGCTGCTCGCCGCACCGGCGCTGTCGATGCGCCTGGGCTCGTCGGACGCCGGGAACGACCCGGCAAGCTCGACGACGTTCAAGGCCTATGACCTGCTTGCGCAGGGCTTCGGGCCGGGCTTCAACGGGCCGCTGCAACTCGTTGCCGAGGTCAAGGACGACACCGCCAAGGCGGCTTTCACGCGAGTGGTCGACGCCGTGGGCAAGACCGACGGCGTCGTCGCCACGACCAAGCCGGTGATCGTCGGCAAGAACATCGCCTTGGCCCAGGTCTACCCGAAGCACTCACCACAGGACGCGGCGACCAGTGACCTGGTCAAGCACCTGCGCAACAGCGTGGTGCCACCGGCCGAGCGAGGACAGGTCAACGCGCTGGTCGGCGGCTCCACGGCGATCGGCATCGACTTCTCCAAGGTGCTGGCCGACAAGCTCCCGCTGTTCATCGGCATCGTCGTCTTGTTGTCGTTCTTGCTGTTGATGGCCGTCTTCCGCAGCCTGGTGATCCCGGCGATGGCCGCCGTCATGAACCTGCTGTCGGTGGCCGCCGCCTTCGGCGTCGTGGTGGCTGTCTTCCAGCACGGCTGGGGCGCCGAGCTGATCGGCGTCGACCGCACCGGCCCGATCGAGGCGTTCCTGCCCGTGATGGTCTTCGCGATCCTCTTCGGGCTGTCGATGGACTACGAGGTCTTCCTCGTCAGCCGCATCTACGAGGAGTGGCACAAGCGCGGTGACAACCGCGAGGCCATCAAGCACGGCCTCGCCGCGACGGGCCGGACGATCACGGCGGCCGCCGCGATCATGGTCCTGGTCTTCGGTGCCTTCATCCTCGGTGGCGAACGCGTGATCAAGCTGTTCGGCGTCGGCCTGGCGGGCGCCGTCTTCCTCGACGCGCTGATCGTGCGATCGATCCTGGTTCCCGGCCTCATGCTCACCGTCGGCAAGGCGAACTGGTGGCTGCCGGGGTGGCTGGAGCGGATCGTCCCGCGGCTCAACGTCGAAGGCCAGACGACCTCGACGGCACCCGCCCCATCATCGCCGGCACCGGGCTCGACGGGACGCCCGGCGACCGAGAGCACCTGACACACGAAGGCAGGCCGTGACCACCAATTCGGGTGGTCACGGCTGTGTTTGGACTGTACGTTGACGTTCTCATGGGGCATGCTGTTCGTCGACCAGTCGTCTCACCCCCTCGGGACAGGGGGCGAACGACCGCTGACGCAGAGCTAGAGACCGAGCGTACGCGAGCTGGTCCTTCTCCCAACGGGCCGGGCGCTTCCCCTGGCGCCCGGCCCGTTGACCCTTCTCTGATGACCGACGACCCGTCGCCCGGCAGCCGGACCGCAACCGTGGCCGCGGCTACGGGCTCCGCCACGCTCCCGGCGCTGCACCTGCTCGTCTCGATGCTCGGCGACCGGGAGATGATGACGCCGGGCTCGTCGTTCTATGACCGGCTCGCCGAGACCGTCTGCCGCCTGGGCTCGATGCGCCGCGCCGCCGTCTACATGTCCGACGACATGCGGCGGCACGTCTGGGCCGCGGGCAGCCACGGCATCGATCTCGCGCTGCTGGCCGACGGCCCCGTCCAGGCGATCCCGTTCGCGATGCGTGCGCTGGAGCGCGACGAGGTGCTCGAGGTGACCGCCGACGTCGTCAGCGTGCTGCCGGCCAACGACGTGGTGCGGCTGGCGCTCTCCGACGTCACCTGCATCCCGATGTCGGCGGGCGGGCGCCACTACGGCGTCGTGCTCGCCGAGCGCGGCGACGGCGGGACGTTGAGTGCCGCCGAGCGCCAGGGGCTGTGGACGATCGGCAAGGTCTGCGCGCTGGCGGCGTCCGCGCGCGCGGCAACGCGCCAACAGGAGCGCGCACGCCAGCTCGGGGATCGCCTCGACCTCGCGCGCGATGTGCACGAGCGCGTGATCCAGCGCCTCTTCGGCGTGGCGCTCGCGCTCGGCGCGCCCGGGGACCTCACCGGCCCGCAGCGCGCGCGCTGCGCCGAGGAGCTGCAGGCCGCGACCGAGGAGCTGCGGCTGGCGATCCAGCGCCCGCCGGCACGGCCGGGCCGCGACCATCCGGTCCAGACCACGCTGCGCGTCGAGCTCGCAGAACTGGCGGCCGAGCATGCCGACCTCGACGTGCGGGTGTCCTGGGAGCCCGAGGTCACGCTGCCGCCGACGATGGAGCCGCTGGCCCAGAACGTCGTCGCCGAGGCCGTGCGCAACGCGCGCAAGCACGCCCAGCCGACGTGGATCGACGTCCGTGTCGAGCACGTCGAGGGCGCCGTCGCGATCGCGATCGTCAACGACGGGGTCGGCGCCAGGGCGCCCGCGGGCGCCGGCGTCGGCCTGCGCCTCGCCGCCTTCGAGGCGCTGGAGTTCGGCGCCGCCGTCGACTTCGGGCTCACGCCACCCGATCGCTGGCACGTCCGCCTCGTCCTCCCTCTCCCGAGCCCGTCATGAGCACCTCCATCGCATCGCGCCGACTCAGCGTGCTCGTCGTCGACGACCACGACATCGTGCACTGGGGCATGCGCCTCGTCCTCGTCCAGCAGGACTGGGTCGAGCGCTGCGTGCCGGCAACCACCGGCGACGAGGCCGAGGACCGCGCCCGGCGCTACCAGCCCAACGTCGCGCTCGTCGACCTCTTCGTCGGCGACGAGTCGGGCACCGACATCGCCCGCCGCGTGCGCGCCGCCCATCCGTCGACCCGCGTCCTGCTCATCTCGGGCGCCGGGCGGATCTCGGCGACCGCCGCCCGCGCCGCCGGCGCGGCGGGCTTCGTCACCAAGGACCGCAGCGCCGCGGAGATCGTCGAGGCGATCCGCCGCATCGGGGCCGGCGAGGACGTCTTCGACGCACCGCCGGTCCCGGCCGGCAGCGCAGCCTCGGCGAGCTCCGGCCGACCCGCCCATCAGCGCCTCACAGGCCGTGAGCAGGAGGTCCTCCAGCTGGTGGCGGCGGGCCTGACCAACGCGGAGATCGCCGCCGAGCTGCGGCTGTCGCCCAACACGGTCAAGGAGCACGCGAGCTCCATGTTCCGCAAGCTCGGCGCCCGCAACCGCGCCGACGCCGTCGTGCGTGCCCAGCGCCTCGGCGTTCTGATCTGAAAGCACGCCCGGACGCACTGAGGGCCCCGCTTTCGCGGGGCCCTCGGGTCAAGCCGGTGTTACGGGGTGCTACTTCTTCTTGGGGCCGTTGACGGCCGTCTTGAGGCCGGCCCCCGCCGTGAACTTCGGCGCCTTGCTCGCCTTGATCTTCACGGTCTCCCCCGTCTGCGGGTTGCGACCGGTACGAGCGCTGCGCTTGACGACGGAGAACTTGCCGAAGCCGGTCAGGGCGATGTCATCACCCTTCTTAAGGGACTTCTCAACGGTGGTGATGAACGACTCGACGGCCTTGCGCGCGTCGGCGTTGGTGAGACCGCTGTCCTTGGCGATGGCCTCGACGAGCTCGGTCTTGTTCATGCGGATGCTCCTGAATCGACGGCAAACAGAGGCCGCAGCCTAGACGAGCGGCCCACGGCATGTTTGCCGGCTCTTCGGCCTATTTGGTTCGGGCCCGATCCGGTTTGCCCGGTTCAATCCTTGCGCAGGGCATCCTTGACCTTGTCGGCGGCGTCGCCGACCTTGTCCTTGACCGAGCCAGAGGCCCGGTCGACCTTGCCCTCGTTCTTCAGGCTGTCGTTGTCGGTGAGGTCGCCCGCTGCTTCCTTGGCGCGGCCCTTGAGGTCATCTGCGGTTCCGTCGTTCATGGTCTCGACGTACCCGGATCACCCATCGGTACGCATGGCAATGCGGGCGGTCAGGCGCGCCAGAAGCTCGGGACGCAGCTCGAAGAAGCGCAGCGGCCGGCCGCCTGCGGCAGGCTGCACGCGGAGCTGGCCGTGGCGGCGCAGACGACCGGCAGAGCGCCCCTCGACGCTCGCGATGTCCCGGTGGCGCAGGTAGCGGACGCGACCCATGATCGCGTCGTCGCGCAGCCACAGCAGCCGACGGTCGGTCACCGCGAGCTGGACGTCGTGGCTGTCGGTCGTGGCGGTCAGGACGACCTCGTCGACCTGCTCGTCGGGCTCCAGCGCCGCGAGCAGCTCACGGGCGAGCACGCGCCGCACGGCGGGCGCCAGCCAGTCGCCGACGATCTCGACCGGCGGCTCGGGCTCGGGCTCGGAGGTCGCCGTGGCGCCGTTGACATGGCCGTGCTCCTCCTCCAGGCGACCGAGCAGGAGGTCGTGGGCGGCGTTGATGGAGATCATCAGCTCGCCTGCCGCCTCACCCGCCCTGTCGGGGTGGAACCGCTTGGCCAGCGCGCGATAGGCGCGCTGGACCTCCTCTGGCGACGCGCCAGGGTCCAGACCGAGGACGGCATGCGGATCCACGTCTGCATTCTGGCGAACGGCGGTCAGACGTCCGGCCAGGGGCTCACCAAATGCGCCAGGATCGCCCATACTTCAACGTCGTGATGCAGACCCGGCAGGAGCGCGTGTACCTGGAGACCCCGCGACATCGGATCGCGGGAACCCTGACGCTGGCCCGCGACGGCTATCGCAGCCGGGTCTCAGACGTCCTCAACGCGTCGGAGCGCGACTTCATCCCGCTGACCGACGTCACCGTGGAGCTCGTGGGCCACGAAGGCCCGGGCACCCACCACGAGTTCCTGGCGGTCTCCCGCCACCACGTCGTCATCGCCATCCCCGAGCTGCCCGAGGACGGGGCGCTCGACGCGGCGACGGCGGCCATGCCGCCCGCCGGCGCGGGCTAGCAGCTACGACCGGCCGGAGTCAGGCCCCGGCAGCGCCGGGCTATGCGGCGTCTTTGGACTCGCGCGCCCCGGAGATCCCGCGCCGGAGCGCAAGCGCCGCAGCCCGGGCGACGGGAGATGGTGTGCCCCGTGCCTGGTAGTCGGCAGCGGTGAACATCGACTTCTGAGGCTTCAGCTTGCGCTCAGGACGCTTTGCGGGCTGGTCCATCCGACCAACCTACGGGTTCTGCCGGACGATGACGCCCCAGAAACTCGGACACGTCGAGATACCCGATCCAGGGGTTGCCGAGCAGCAGCGCCTGGCCGGCCGTCATGGGCCTGTCGGGCCTCGCCAGCGTCTCGCCCAAGACGGCGGCGAACGCCTGATGGTCGATCTCGCCACCCAGCCGGGCGATGTCGATGGGTTGCAACTCAGGGTCGCGCAGGTCGTCCGGGAGCGTGATGCCCAGCTTCTTGGCGCGCCGTCTCGCTTCTCTGACGACACGCTTGCGGGACATCGCGTCCTCGAAGACAAAGCCCTGCTTCCCCCATGCGTACGAGCCGATCTCCTTGGCCTCGAGCTTGATCCTCTCGAGGCCAAGGTCCGCGCACAGCTGAGCGAGCTCGGCCACAAAGGCAGCTCCGAAGCCGGCCGTCCGATACTTGCGAGCGAGACGCAGCGAGTGCAAGTAGCACGATGGAGGCTCCGGCTCCTGATCGTCATAGGAGGTGACGCCATGAAGGTCGAAGGAGGTGGAGCCGAACTCCTCGCCGCCATCGACGCGCCACGTGACGCCGACCTCCCCGAAGAGGCAGCCTTTGTAAGTACCCAGACCTGACGTTGGCACTTCTGCGGTCAGCCGGACGGGCAGCTGACAGAACTCTGAGATGTCGATGTCGATGAGCCTCTCCAGCTCGGGGAAGTCCCCCAGCCGCTTGCGCAAGTCTGCAGGCCCGCCGTCAAGAACCCTGAGCCAGCGCTGCAAGGTTGGGCGGGGAGTGGGTGACAGATCGATGGTCATTCGCGGTTGCTCCTGTGTCGGACTTGGCGTGGACCTGATGGATGCTCACTATTGGTCGTGGATTGGTTGAGAGAGCTTAGCGCGGTTTGTGAAGATTGAGAGTAGGTCATTCGTCCAGCCCTCGATGCGACTTGTCACACAGCGACAGCAGTGCCAACTACGTGACAGCTACGTGACAACAACATGTAACCAGAAGTGACGGATGACATGTGACGGGATGCCATGTGACCGGTCACAAACCAAGAACGCCGGCCCCTTCCTCGGGACCGGCGTTTGACCAACATCAATCTGACAGAACTGCGCTTTCGAGTTGTCACCTGTCAATTGACAGCCGACGAGAAGGACTGACAGCCGGCGCCGTGGAAGCTCGTCTTGTCAGGAGAGCGAGACCGGCGTCTGGCCTTCCAGCTCACGAGCCACCTGCTGCGGCGCCCCGGCTGACGGACATCGGTCGCTACGGAGAGAGAGGGATTCGAACCCTCGGTGGACCGTAAAGCCCACACACGATTTCCAGTCGTGCCCGTTCAGCCGCTCCGGCACCTCTCCTGGAAGGGGCGAGGATAGCGATTTGGTCCGGCCCACCCGCGGCTCAGACCTGCCAGGCGCCGTCGACGAGGACCGGGGTCTCCGCACCGGTGGCGTCGAGGCCGAGGACGCGCACCTCGGGGGAGCCGATCATGAAGTCCACGTGGATGGTCGAGTCGTTGACCTTCTCGACGTCTGGGCCCTCCACGCACATCTCGTAGGCGTGGCCGAGCGCGATGTGGCTCGCCGCGTTCTCGTCCAGCAGCGTGTCGAAGAAGACGGTGTCCAGCGCGCCGATACGGCCGTCGCCGTCGACCAGTGCCGTCTCCCCCAGCCGGTTGGCGTTCTCGTCACGCGACGCGTAGGAGCGCAGGACCTCGGCGTTCTCGTCGGCGTCGATGCGCACGGCGCGGCCCTCGCGGAACTCGACCTCGAGTCCGCGGATGATCGAGCCCCCGAGCACCAGCGGCTTGGTGGCGCGCACGACGCCGTCGGCACGCAGCGGGTCGGGTGAGGTGAAGATCTCCTCCGACGGCAGGTTTGGCAGGTGCGTGATCCCGTCGACGGTCTCGAAGCGGGCGGCCAGGAACCTCGACGTCGGCAGCAGCCCGACCGTGAGGTCGGTCCCGGGACCGACGAAGCGCAGCGCGTCGAAGCGGCGCTCGGTCACGCGAGCGGCAGCGCCGACGAGCACCTCGGCACGCTCGCTCCAGGCCGCGATCGGATCCTCGGTGTCCAGGCGGCACACGTGCAGGATCTCGTCGCAGAGCTTGACCCACGCGTCCTCGGGATCGAGATCCGGATGGACGAGCTGCGCCCACGGCCGCGTCGGGCAGGGCACGGCCGTCCAGTTGGTCGTGCGCTCGTTGACCACCTTGCCGGTCTCACGGACCGAGGGCAGCTGGTCGCGACCCGCCCGCGACGGATCCAGATCGCTGAGCAGTCCGGGATGCGCAGGGCCGGTCAGCCCGACGCGGGCGGCACGCGCGCGCCCCAGCTCCAGGATCCGCTCCCCGTACCACGGCGGCACGTAGTCGAGCGTGTCGTCGGGCGCGTACTGCAGCCGGGCGCGCTTGACGTGCAGGTCGAAGTAGGCGACATCGACGAACTTCGCGCCGTGGCGATAGCCCGCGGCGGCCAGCGCACGGGTGACCGTCTCCTTGCCGATCTCCGAGCCGATCGCGAGCAGCTGCCCGGGCTGGAGGTTGGCCGCGGTCTTGATGACGAGGTCGGCGAACCGCTCCACGATCTCGGGATCGTCGAAGGCTGCACGCTTGCCGGAGCTCATCACCCCACCCTATCGGCGGGGATGAGCGGAATCAGACGTCGTCGACGAGCTTCAGGACCGCGTCGAGCCCGGAGATCTCCAGGACCCGCGCGACCGGCCCGTCGGGCTCGGTGCGCACGAGCGCCAGACTCCCCCCATGCTCCTGGGCGGCGTGATGTGCCGCCACGATCACCCGAACCCCGGTGGAGTCCATGAACTCCAGGCCCCGGAGATCGAGCACCGCAGAGCCACCGTCGCGCAGCCCCGGCAAGAGCGCCGACTCAAGCTGCGGGGCCGTCGCGAGGTCGAGCTCGCCGCGAACGGCGACCACCGCCTGGGTGCCATCCCGGTCGACCGTCACGGAGAAAGGTTCTGGCCTCATGCCGCTCACGGCGCGAAGCCTAACCGCCTCGCGAGCGGGTCACCTACCTGACAGCGACCGTGCAGGTGCCCGAGGCGCGAGCCATTCGCGCAGGAAGCCGTCCAGCGCGGGGCTGTTGAGCAGGTCGAAGTGGTCGTGACCGCCGACATGGCGGCAGCTCTGATCGTCGAAGGCGACGACGCGCCGGCGGCCCTGGAGACCGTGCGCGCTGGGCGTGAGGACCAGCAGGTCGCCGATGATGCGCGCGAGCGGATGATCGGGGCTGTCGGTCAGCGTCGCGGCGACGACGTGGTGACGGGCACCCTCCAACAACGGGACGTCGGCACGCTCGAAGCCGCGCAGCGCCTCGGGATCCAGCGCCTCCCACTCGGCATCGACGAGACGGCCGTGACGCAGGTCCTTGATGCCGGCGCTGCGCGCGCGCAGCACGGCGGCGATCGGGCGACCTTCGGGGATCGCGCCCAGCGCCCAGGTCGCCAGGTGTGCGGCTCGCTCCAGCGGCGCGCCGAGATGCGGCGTGCCGAGCGAGATGGTGGTGTCGACCAGCCCCGGCCAGCGGTGCCCACGCTCGGTCCCGGCGTGGCCGGCGCTGCGAACCACCAGACCGCCCATCGAGTGGCCGACCAGGGCGAGCCGCTCGATCGGGACCGGCCAGGCGTCGACCAGCGCCTCCAGCAGCCCGGCCAGGCGCCGGCCGTTCTCAGAGACATGCAGGCCGGTGTTGTAGCGGATGGTCACCGCCGTGGCGCCGAGCTCCGGCAACACGCGCGTGGCGTAGGTGCCATCGCGCTCGGCGGCGCGGATCGACCATGCGGCGTCGCTCTCGCAGAGGCCATGGATGAAGACGACGGGACGCGTCGTGGCCGAGGGGAACGCCGTGGCGAGCGCCTCGCGCTCGACCGCGATGTCGCGGCCGTGCATCCGGACCGCCATCGGGACGGCGAGCGGGCTGGCGGCCTCGTCCAGCCGATCGCCCCAGATGCCGTTGAGCGCGCCCTGCGCGAGCCGTCCGCGTGGATGGCCGGAGATGCGCGGGCCGCCCCCGGCCGCGCGGACGGCCCGGACAGCGCCCGCACCCAGCAGCACGCCGGTCCCGCGCACCGCGGCGTAGACCGATCCCGCGATCGCGTCGTGGACGGCCCGCGGCGCGCCGGACGCCACGCCGGTCGGACCGAACGAGCGATCGGCGACCGCCTCATGAAGCTCTTGGACCCGCGTGACCGCACCGCCGAAGCCGTCGGTGACCAGCTCGGCGAGGGCGCCGAGCTCACTGCCGTCCTGCGTACGCGCTTGATCGAGCGCGGTCTGCGTCATGCAGCCACCGTGACATCGGATGATGTCACGGTCAAGCGCGAGCGTCCGCCCCACGCCGCGCGCTCGGCGTAGTCCATCAGGTTGCCGAAGTACCCGTGCAGCGGCTCGGCGACGATCCCGGCCGGCTCGAGGACGGAGCGGGCCCAGCGATCGTCGAAGCGCACGCCGAGCGCGAAGTAGGGAAAGAAGATCCGGGCGCGCTCCAGCGCCGTGCGCTGCGCGGCGGTCATCGGCCTGCCCAGCGCCTCGTCGAGCACGCTCGGGTCGACGACCGCCGGTGCCGGAACGCCGAACCGCGCCGCGGCCAGCGCGATGACCTCGGCGACGGTGCTCGCGTGCTCGCCGGCCACCGCGTGGTAGGTCCCGGTGGGCGCGTCGGCGAGGCCCAGGATCGTGTCGGCCACGTAGTCGACGGGAACGACGTCGACCGGCGAGTCGGCCAGCGCCGGGATGACCGGGAGGCGGCCGCGCGCGAACATCTTCAATGGCCAGTACAAAACGTTGAACGATCGGGTCCACCCTGTGGTCCGGTCGCCGACGACGATGCTCGGGCGCACGATCTGCAGCGGCAGCTGCGGCGACCATGCACGCAGCATCTGCTCGGCCTCGTGCTTGGTCTGCTCGTAGGTGTTGCGAAACGGCAGGCCGATCGTCATCTCGTCCTCGCCGAAAGTGCCGGTGCGCCGGCCCGCGACATAGGCGGTGGAGACGTGCACGATCCGCCGCAGGCCGTTGCCGCGCACGGCCGCGCGCGAGGCGAGCTCGGCGATGCGCGCAGCGCCGGCGGTGTTGACGGCCCGCGCCTCGTCCAGCGGCAGGTCGAAGCTCACCGAGGCGGCGCAGTGGATGATCTCGTCACACGCGCGCGCGAGACGCTCGCGGTCGCCGTGTCCGAGGCCGAGACCGTCGACCAGCAGGTCGGCGGGCACGGCGCTGCAGCGCGACATGTAGGCATCGATGCGCTCGGGCGGCGCGACCTCGGCCAAGGCGCCGCGCAGGCGCGCGGTCGCCTCCGCCGTGTCGGCTGCGCGTACGAGCGCGACGACGGGACGTGTTGATCGCTCCAGGATCCGGAGCATGACGGCCGTTCCGACGAAGCCGGTCACGCCGGTCAGCAGCACGGCATCGGTACGCGTGGGGAGCATGCCTCGATGGTCCTCCCCGCACAGGTCCGTCTCCACGGACCGGCGGTCGGAACCGCGACCCGGTCACGTCGACCACCGGCATGAGACACCAGCGTTTCCTCGGCACCTCGCTAGGGTGCGAGGCATGGGCGTACGCATCGGGTACAAGGCATCAGCAGAGCAGTTCGACCCGCCGACGTTGCTGGAGTACACGCGACGGGCAGAGGCTGTCGGGCTGGAGCTCGTGGCGACCTCCGACCACTTCCAGCCCTGGCGCCACCGTGGTGGTCATTCGCCGGCGGCGCTGCCGTGGCTGGGCGCGGCGTCGGTCGCGACCACGACCGCGGTGCTCGGGACCAGCGTCCTCACCCCGACGCTGCGCTACGAGCCGGCGATCGTCGCCCAGGCGTTCGCCACGCTCGGCTGCCTGGCCCCCGGCCGCATGTTCCTCGGGGTCGGGACCGGCGAGGCGATGAACGAGACGCCCGCGACCGGCGCGGAGTTCCCGGGGCGCAAGGAGCGGCGGCTGCGGATGGCCGAGGCGATCGAGCTGATCCGCCGGCTCTGGCGCGAGGAGCGTGTCGACTTCGACGGCGACTACTACAAGACCTCGCAAGCCACGATCTATGACCGCCCGGATACCGAGGTGCCGATCTTCGTGGCCGCCTCGGGGCCGCTGGCGGCCAAGCTCGCCGGCCGTGTCGGCGACGGCTTCATCTGCACCGGCGGCAAGGACCCGCAGCTGTACCTCGACCTGCTCGAGAAGGTCCGTGAGGGCGCCGAGGCCGCGGGACGCGACCACGCGCAGATCCGGCACATGATCGAGATCAAGATCTCCTACGACCGCGACAAGCAGCAGGCCTATGACAACTGTCACTTCTGGGCCCCGCTGGCGCTGACCCCGGAGCAGAAGGAGGGCATCGAGGACCCGGTCGAGATGGAGCGCGTCGCCGACGAGAACCTCGACCAGGCCCACACCCGCTTCATCGTCTCCGACGACCCCGACGAGGTCGTCGAGAAGATCGGCGTCTACCTCGACCTCGGCTTCGACGACCTCCTGCTCCACGCCCCGGGCCCGGACCAGTCGCGATTCCTCCAGCAGTTCTCCGAGGACGTCCTGGAGAAGCTGCGCAACCGCGCCGGCTGACCCTCGGCGCCTAGCGCCAGTGCCAGTGGCGGTGGATGCGCTGGAGGACCGGCAAGGCCAGGAACTGCAGCGCCGTGTCCTCGTAGTACTGGATGATGTAGACCTGACGCCGGTGGACGGCGACCGTCTCGCTCTGCAGGACCGTCGCCCCGTTGATGAAGAACTGCGCGGCGCCGGACGCGGCGGGCAGACCGTCCAACGTGGTGGTGCGGAAGGGCGCGACCAGCGACACGCTCTGCGCCTGCTGCGGCGCGGTCATGACGAAGCCCAGAACCTGCTCGAGCGAGGACGGGAGCTTGCGGCCCAACTGCCGCTCGAAGTCCGTCACGGGCACCACGGTGATGCCCAGGTGAACGGCATTCACCGTATCGCTGAGCTTCGTGCCAGGCGGGGCGGCGCCGTAGACGCGCGTGGTCCCGTTCTTGCTCTTGCCGGACTTCCACTTGGACGGGATGATCGTGGTGAATCCATAGCCACGCATCTTGCGACTCGCCGCGTCCGAGACGCCCGGGAGTGCCGCACAGGCGAGCACCGCCAGGAGGATCGAGCAGGCCACGATCCTGCGTCGTTGGAGCCTGCTGCCACCTGACCACCGCATCATGGGGTGGAACATCGCAGCTTCGAATGGCCGCCGCAGAAGTTGTCAGTGCCAGTCCGGCAAGGCCATCGACGGCGCTGCCGGCGGACGCTCAGCCGCTGGTCGTGCGATCTGGCGCGTCGACGACGGTCGTGGTCGCGAGCGCCTTCGCACCGCCACCGCCGAGGACCTTGCGGGTGAGCCGCGGCAGGAGGATGCGGGCGACCGCGGCGAGTCCGTACGGCCGCGGCACGTAGCGCTCGGCCTTGCCGCCGGGACCGGCATCGACGATCGCCGCCGCCACCTTCTCGGGCGTCGACACCATCCAACGGGTCGCGGCCTTCGCGACGAGCTCGGCCTGCGGGAAGCCCTCGGTTGCCACGAAGCCCGGGTTGACGATCCCGACGTGGACGCCATTCGGACGCTCCTCCATGTGGAGCGCGTCGCTCCACCCGATGAGCCCGAACTTCGAGGCGCTATAGGCGCCGGCGCCGGCGCGGGCGACGCGGCCGGAGGTGCTCGCGACGTTGACGATCGCGCTCGGCGCGCTCTCGCGCAGCAGCGGGAGCAGTGCCTCGGTGAGCGCGGCCTGGGCGAAGAGGTTGAGCTCGACGGTCTGGCGCAGGTTGGCGGTGCCACCGTCGGCAAACGTGCCGCGCCACCCTGCGCCGGCGTTGTTGACCAAGAGGTCGAGCCGGCCGTGGCGTGCGCGCACGGCTTCGGCGATGCGCGCTCCGGCACCGTCATCGGTCAGATCTTCAGCGAGGACGAGGACGTCGCCGCCGAGCTTGGCGGCCAGCGCCTGGAGACGATCTTCGCGGCGCGCGACGAGGACGAGCTTCGCGCCCGGCTCCTGGGCCAGGCGCCGGGCGGTCGCCTCGCCGATGCCGCTCGACGCGCCGGTGATGAGGGCGATCATGAGGCCATCCTACGGGCGCGCTGCAAGGTAGCCCTCCAGCAGCGCCACGGTCTCGAAGATGTAGGTGTCGGTCGACACCCCGTCGCCGGGTCGGATGACGAGGTCATGGGTCACCGTCTCGATGACCTGCACGACCATGCGCGCGGCGAGCTCCGGGTCGCGCTCCGGGGCGAGCTGGTCGCCGCAGGCGCGAAGGTAGCCGGCGACGCCGGCGGTCGATGCCGCTTGCAACGCCGCCAGCCTCCGCCGCAGCGCAGGCGGTCTCGGCGCCTCCTCGAACAGCACGCGATGCAGCGCGGGCCGTTCCCGGTGCAGCGCGACCATCGCGTCCACGAGACGCCGGATGCCGTCGGCGAGCGGCGGCTGATCGTCGTGGAGCCTCGCGAGCACCGGCCCCAGCGCCGCGACGCCCTCGTCCAGGTGACGCCCGACCAGCGCAACCAGCACCGCGTCCTTGTTGGGGTAGTACTGATACAGCGACCCGATCGAGATGCCGGCGCGCTCGGCGATGCGGTTGGTGGTGCCTGCCGCGTAGCCGTGGCGCTCGAAGACGTGAGCAGCCGCATCGAGGATCGCCGCGACGGTGAGGCGCGATCGCTCCTGGCGCGGGCGCTTGCGGGGCTGGGTCCGGGGTGGCACGAAATGCGAGTTGTAGGAACGTGAGCAATTACTCACACTACCGACGATGGTCACCGTCCGCCGCACCACCGCGCTGCCGATCTCCGCTGAGGCCGCCTTCGAGCTCGCCCAAAAGCCCGCGACGTTCGCCTACGTCGTCCGCGGCATCCTGCGCGTGCCCGCGCTCGCGACCGTGCCGGAGGGCTTCGCCCACCCGGGCGTCGAGGCCTCGGGCCGGATGTGGTGGCTCGGCGTGATCCCCTCGTGGACCCACCACCTGCGGATCGTCGCCCTCGCGCCCGGTGAGATCCGAACGGCCGAGCATGGCGGGCCGATCCGCACATGGAACCACCGGCTGACGTTCGCCGCGACCTCGGCCACGACCTGCGACTACACCGACGAGATCGAGATCGACGCCGGCGTCCTGACCCCCGCGACGCGCCTCTTCGCGGTCGCGATCTTCGCGCTGCGCCAGGCGCGCTGGCGGCAGCTCGCCGCCGTCCTGGCCTAAGGCTGGCCGGCCGCCGCGCCCGCGTCCTCGAAGAGCGCGACGAGCTGCCCGCGACACGACGCCCACTGCTTGGCCGCGCGGGTCCCGCCCGCGTGGAGGGTGTCGAGGACCACGAGCCCGCGGATCGTCGCCAGCGCCAGCTCGACGAGGCGCTCGAAGTCCGGACGACCGGCCAACGCCGGGAAGAGGTGGCGCGAGAGCTCCATCGTCTGGCGGTCCAGCTGGCGCTCGATCGGGATCAGGTGCCGGCGCAGCTCCTCGTCGGTACGGCCGTGGGTCCACAGGTCGAGCGTCGCCTGGTAGAGCGGGTTGGCGTAGCTCTCCCACAGCAGGTCGAGCCCGCGCGCGACACGGTCGGGGCCGGCCGGGAGCGCGTCGGCGGCCTCCAGCAGCTTCTCCCCGCGCCGCAGCGTCAGGTGCTCGGCGGCGGCGGCCAGCAAGGCGTCACGCGTCTGGAAGTGATGCAGGTGCGCGCCGCGGGAGACGCCTGCGCGCTCGGCCACGCGCGCGGTCGTCGTGTTGGCGTAGCCGTCCTCGACGAGGCACTCGAGCGTCGCGTCCAGCAACGCCTGGCGGGTGGTGGCGGAGCGCTCGGCCTGGTTGCGCCGTGGCGCGCTCTGCGTCGACTTCGTAACGGCCATGTGACGACCATGCTACTTGCGTTCACGACTGAATGTTTCTGTGGTAGCTTCCCGAGCCCGAATTCGACTTGAGGAGTACGAGGGAATGGCAGCCTCCGACGCGTTGGTGTTCGACGCGATCCGCACCCCGCGTGGCAAGGGCAAGAGCAACGGCTCTCTGCACGCGACCAAGCCCGTCGACCTGGTCGTCGGCCTGATGCACGAGATGCTCGTCCGCAACGAGCGCCTCGATCCCAACCGGGTCGACGACGTCGTCCTCGGGTGTGTCTCCCCCGTCGGCGACCAGGGCGCCGACATCGCCAAGACCGCCGCGATCAAGGCCGGTCTGCCGGACACGGTCGCCGGCGTCCAGCTCAACCGCTTCTGCGCCTCCGGCCTGGAGGCCGTGAACATCGCCGCGCAGAAGGTCGCCTCCGGCTGGGAGGACCTCGTCTTCGCCGGTGGCGTGGAGTCGATGTCCCGCGTCCCGATGGGCTCCGACGGCGGCGCCTGGGCGATGGACCCCGAGACCAACTACGACACCTCCTTCATCCCGCAGGGCGTCGGCGCCGACCTGATCGCCACGGTCGAGTCCTTCACCCGCGACGACGTCGATGCCTACGCCGCGCGCTCGCAGGAGCGTGCCGCGGCCGCCCAGGCCGCCGGCAAGTTCGACAACTCGGTCATCCCGGTCAAGGACATCAACGAGAACCTCGTCCTCGACAAGGACGAGTTCATCCGCGCCGGCACGACGGTCGAGACGCTGGGCAAGCTCAAGCCCTCCTTCGCGGCCATGGGCGAGATGGGCGGCTTCGACGCCGTCGCGCTGCAGAAGTACCACTGGATCGAGAAGATCGACCACGTCCACACGCCGGGCAACTCGAGCGGCATCGTCGACGGCGCCTCGCTGGTCGCGATCGGCAACGAGGAGACCGGCAACGCGCTGGGCCTCACGCCGCGTGCGCGCATCCTGGCCACGGCCGTCTCGGGCGCCGACCCGACGATCATGCTGACCGGCCCCGCGCCCGCCTCCAAGAAGGCGCTGGCCAAGGCCGGCATCACCGCCGACCAGCTCGACCTCGTCGAGATCAACGAGGCCTTCGCGGCCGTCGTGCTTCGATTTGTGCGGGATCTGGACCTCGACCTCGAGAAGGTCAACGTCAACGGCGGCGCCATCGCCATGGGCCACCCGCTCGGCGCGACCGGCGGCATGATCCTCGGCACCATCATCGACGAGCTGCACCGCACCGGCGGCAAGTACGGGCTCTGCACGCTCTGCGTCGGCGGCGGCATGGGCATCGCGACCGTCGTGGAGGCGATCTAAGCCATGGCCGAGTCAACGACCATCAAGTACGACAAGGGCGACGACGGGATCGTCATCCTGACGCTGGACGACCCCAACCAGTCGGCCAACACGATGAACCGCGCCTACATCGAGTCGATGGGCGCAACCGTCGACCGGCTCGAGGCCGAGAAGGACGACATCAAGGGCGTCGTGCTGACGTCGGCCAAGAAGACGTTCTTCGCGGGCGGCGACCTCAACGACCTCAAGTCGGTCACGCGCGAGCACTCCGTGGAGTTCGCCGCGGGCATCCGCGAGGTCAAGAGCCAGCTCCGCAGGCTGGAGACGCTCGGCAAGCCCGTCGTCGCCGCGATCAACGGCGCGGCCCTGGGCGGCGGCCTGGAGATCGCGCTGGCCGCCCATCATCGCGTCATCGTCGACGACCCCAAGGCCAAGCTGGGCTTCCCCGAGGTCAAGCTGGGGCTGTTGCCCGGCGGTGGCGGCGTCGTGCGCACGGTGCGCATGTTCGGCATCGTCGACGCGATGATGCAGCTGCTCCTGCAGGGCCAGGAGAAGCGCCCGGCCCAAGCCAAGGAGATGGGTCTGGTCGACGAGGTCGTCGCCACGCGTGACGACCTGCTGCCCGCCGCCAAGGCGTGGATCGCGGCCAACCCCGAGGCCGTTCAGCCGTGGGACGTCAAGGGCTACAAGATGCCGGGCGGCACCCCGTCGAACCCGAAGCTGGCGATGAACCTGCCGGCCTTCCCCTCCAACCTGCGCAAGCAGCTCAAGGGCGCCAACTACCCGGCACCGCACCACATCATGGCCGTGGCGGTCGAGGGTGCGCAGGTCGACTTCGACACCGCGATCGAGATCGAGGGTCGCTACTTCACCGACCTGGCCACCGGCCAGGTGGCCAAGAACATGATCCAGGCGTTCTTCTTCGACCTCCAGCAGGTCAACGGCCCCCGTGGCCGTGCCGCTGACGCGGAGCGCTTCACGCCGAGCAAGGTGGTGGTGCTGGGCGCAGGCATGATGGGTGCCGCCATCGCCTACGTCTGCGCGAAGGCCGGCATCGAGGTCGTGCTCAAGGACGTCGACCAGGCCAGCGCCGACCGTGGCAAGGGCTACAGCAAGACGATCGTCGACAAGGCCGTCTCGCGCGGCCGTTCCACGCAGGAGGCCGCCGACGAGCTGCTGGGCCGGATCACGGCCAGCGCCGATGCCGCCGACGCGGCCGGTGCCGAGCTGGTCATCGAGGCCGTCTTCGAGGACCCGGCCGTCAAGGCCCAGGTCTTCGCCGAGATCGAGCCGCATCTCGCGGAAGGCGCGTTGCTGGGGTCCAACACCTCGACGCTGCCGATCACCCAGCTGGCCGAGGGCGTCTCGCGCCCCGCCGACTTCATCGGGCTGCACTTCTTCAGCCCCGTGGACAAGATGCCGCTGCTGGAGATCATCAAGGGCGAGCAGACCAGCGACGAGACGCTGTACCGCGCGCTCGACCTGGCCAAGGCCATCAAGAAGACGCCGATCGTCGTCAACGACTCGCGCGGCTTCTACACCTCCCGTGTCATCGGCACCTTCATCACCGAAGGCATCGCGATGCTGGCCGAGGGCGTCCCGGCGCCGACGATCGAGCAGGCCTCCTCGCAGGCCGGCTACCCCGCACCGGTTCTGCAGCTGACCGACGAGCTCAATATGGAGCTGGCGGCCAAGATCCGCAAGGCCACCAAGGACGCCATCGAGGCCGAGGGGGGCGAGTGGCGTGACCACCCGGCCTACGCGATCATCGACCGCATGTTGGAGGAGGGCCGGGCCGGCAAGCTGCGCGGCGCCGGCTTCTACGACTACGAGGACGGCAAGCGCGCCGGCCTCTGGCCCGGCCTGCGGGAGATCTACCCGCCGGTCGCCGACCCGTCGACGATCTCGCTGAAGGACCTCGAGGAGCGGATGCTGTTCGCCGAGGCCCTCGAGACGGTCCGCTGCATGGACGAAGGCGTGATCGAGTCGGTCGCCGACGCGAACATCGGCTCGATCTTCGGCATCGGGTTCCCGGCCTGGTCGGGCGGTGTGCTCCAGTACATCAACGGCTACGAGGGCGGGCCGCAGGGCTTCGTCGCCCGTGCACGTGAGCTGGCCGAGCAGTACGGCGCGCGCTTCGAGCCGCCGGCCTCGCTGGTCGAGAAGGCCGAGCGCGGAGAGACGTACTCCGACGCTCCGGCGCCGGTCGCGGCCTAGCCGCAGCAGCGCACGATCATCGCGGGCCGTCCGGGGCTTCACCCGGGCGGCCCGCTGTGCGTCGCAGGCCATACGATCCGCCGCGATGTCCAAGAACGCCGACGAGATGCTCGAGTTCGCCGCGGCCCGCTCAGCGGAGCTGGCCGCCCCGGGGCTCAGCCCCCGCCCACAGCGCAAGGTCGCCGTGCTGTCCTGCATGGACACGCGTATCGACCTCTTCCCGATGCTCGGCCTCGAGCGCGGCGACGCGCACATCATCCGCAACGCCGGCGGCCTCGTCACCGACGACGCCATGCGCTCCCTGAGCGCATCGCAGCGGCTGCTGGGCACCGAGGACGTCGTCGTGGTCATGCACGAGGGCTGCGGCCTCTGCAACGCCTCCGAAGACAACTTCCGCAAGCAGCTCGCCGAGGACGGCGTGCTGCCCAACTGGCGCCTCGGCGCCTTCAGCGACCTCGAGTCGACGCTGCACCACTCACTCGAGCGTCTGCGCACCGCCCGCGAGCTCCCGCACCGCGATCACATCCGCGGCTTCATCTTCGACCCCGAAGACGGGTCGCTGCGCGAGATCGACGCGCCCGACGCGTAACAGCGCCGGCTCAGAGCTTCACGGTAGGTGCCGCCACACGGCCCCGGACGAGATCGGCGGCCCGCTCGGCGACCATGATCGTCGGCGCGTTGGTGTTGCCACCCGGGATGACCGGGAAGACGGAGGCGTCGACGACGCGCAGACCCTCGATGCCACGGACCCGCAGCTCAGGGTCGAGCACCGCGTCGGCGCCGCCCATGCGGCAGGTGCCCGACGGGTGGTAGAGCAGCTCCAGGTTGCGGCGCACGAAGTCCTCGACGTCTGCGTCGTCGCGCACGGCCGCGCCGGGGTAGATCTCACGCCCGGCGGCAGACTTCAGCGGCTCGGCGTTGGCGAGCTCACGCGCGAGCTTCGACGCCGGTGACGAGCGCCGCGAGATCCTCGGGCTCCGCCAGCGAGTTGGTGATGATCCGCGGCTTGGCAACCGGATCGGCGGCGGCGAGGCGCACCTCGCCGCGGCTCTTGGGGCTGATCAGGACCGGACCGAGCGTGAACGCGTGGCCGTCGAACTCCTCGGCGCCGTGCTCGACGAAGTACGCGGGCGCGAAGTGGTACTGCAGATCGGCCGCGGGCAGCCCGGGACGGCTGCGCACGAAGGCGAGCGCCTCGGCGACCGACGACGTCAGCGGTCCTGAGCGCCGCAGCAGCCACTCCAGCAGCGGCTTGGGCTTGTCGGCGCCGTAGAGCGACTCGGCCACCGTCGACTCCCACACGCAGACGACATACGGATGGTCCATCAGGTTGGCGCCGACGCTCGGACTGTCGACCTTGACGTCGACGCCGACCGCACGCAGATGGTCGGCCGGACCGATGCCCGACAGCATCAAGAGCTGCGGCGAGCCGATCGCCCCGGCACTGAGCAGCACCTCACGCTCGGCGAGCGCGATCTCCTCACGTCCGCGACGGTCGCGCAGCACGACGCCGACGGCGCGGTCGCCGTCCAGCATGACGCGGGCGACATGGACGCCCGTCCGGATCTCCAGGTTCGGGCGATCCTGAGCGGGCCGCAGGTAGGCGTCGGCCGTCGACCAGCGGCGGCCGTTGCGCTGGGTGACCTGCGCGAGCGCGGCGCCGTCCTGCTCGGGACCGTTGTAGTCGGAGATCTTGGGGATGCCGACCCGCTCGGCCGCATCGAGGAAGCGCTTGGTCAGCGGACGCGGCGAGCGCTCGTCGGCGACGTTGAGCGGGCCGCCGACCGCATGGTGCTCGGAGGCGCCGCGCTCGTTGTGCTCGGCCTTGAGGAAGTAGGGCCGGACGTCCTCCCAGCCCCAGCCCGCGGCGCCCTCGCCCTCCCACAAGTCATAGTCCAACGGCCGGCCGCGGACGTAGAGCATCGCGTTCATCGAGCTCGACCCGCCCAGCGACTTGCCACGCGGGATGTAGAGCGAGCGACCGTTGCAGTGGGGCTCGGGCTCGGTCGCGAAGTCCCAGTCCAGCTTGGTGTGGAACTGCTTGGCGAAGCCCGCCGGGATCTTGATGTTGGGGCTGCGGTCCTTCCCTCCTGCCTCGACGAGCAGGACGCGCACGCTCGGGTCCTCCGTGAGGCGGTTGGCGAGCACGCAGCCGGCTGAGCCGGCGCCGACGACGACGTAGTCCACGGGGGCCATGGACCCGATCGTCGCCTACGGCGCCGGGAAGGGCAAGTCGGGCCTGCGCGTTACGCAGCCGCCGCGATCGCCGCCGCCGTGCCCTGGAGGTCGTAGAGGCCGCTGACCGAGGTCTGCTTGCCGACTCTTTGAACGACGGCCATCAGGGCGCTGGAGCCGACGCGGCCATCGTTGCCCATGCCGCCGCCGGTGCCGTCGGTCAGGACGTAGCGGATGCGACCGTCCTTGACGGCTTGGGCGAGCCACGTGGCCGAGACCTCGCTCTCGCGGCCCGAGAAGCCGCCGAGCGCGGCGACGTCGCTGCCCGACCGGATGATCGCGTCCGACGCGCCCTGCTGAGACGAGACACCGATGGTCCCGCCGCCGTGGCTCTTGGCGTAGGCAAGCGCCTCGGTGAGATTGGCGTTGCCGCCGAACATGCCGCCCCCACCCGCACCCGGGCCTCCCGTGCCCTGGGCGTTGTTGGTGGTGTTGCCTCCGCCGAGCGAGAAGCCCGCAGGCGGGGCGGCCTGGCCGGACGCGGAACCGGTGCCGGAGCCCGTACCGCCCGGCAACTGCGGGGGCGCGCCGCCGTTGGCGCCGCCAAAGCCGCCGCCACCGCCCGGACCACCGCGCATGCCGCCCGGCCCACCGCCGCCAGGCCCGCCACCCATGCCCTGCGACGCCGGCCCGCCCGCCGGGAACGTGCTGCTTGTCGCATGGCCGAGCGTCTGCGTGGCCCAGCTCGCGGGAGCGATCAGCAGCGCCCCGAGCGCGGCCGCCAGCGCGACCCCACGCACCTTGGCCGGGACCTGCGCAGCCAGCACGGCCGCACCGCCCAGACCGGCGACGATCGCCAGCGGGACCAGGCCCTCGACGTCAGCCGCCCCGCGGTGGATGACCATCACCTCGGTGACGAGCCCGCCGACGATCGCGACCGGCGCGATGATCCTGGCCGCGACGCCGCGCTTGAGGACCGTGCCCGCCGTCGCGCCGATCAGCACCGCGGTGAACGGCGCCAGCATCGAGACGTAGTAGGGGTGAAAGATGCCCTTGGCGTAGGAGAACGCGACGGCGGTGGTCAGGAAGGCGCCGCCCGCGGCGATGATCCAGCCGGTCCGCGCGTCACCGCGCCGCAGGCGCGTGAGCACCGCGATCGCCAGGCCGCCTGCCAGCGCCATGCCGATCAGCCAGCCGGCCTGGCCGCCCAGGGAGGCGTCGACAAGCCGCGTGATCCCGGTGTCGCCACCGAAGACCGAGCCCATGCCGCCGCCTCCGCCGCCGCCGCCCGGACCGCCTGCCGTGCCGCCGGGCCCGCCCGCCTGCCCGTCCAGCCGCCCGACGCCGTTGTAGTTGAGGATCAACGACCAGATCGAGTTGTCCGACGTGCCCGAGATCCACGGACGCGAAGAGGCCGGCGTCAGCCACATGAGCACCGGCCACGCCAAGCCGACGACCGCCATCGCGGCGCCACCGGTCAGGAGCTGGCGCACGGCGACCAGGCGCCCGCGCGGCGCCACCCAGAGGTAGGCGGCGGCGAGCGCGGGCAGCACGAGCAGCGCCGCCCCCATCTTGGTCTCGAAGCCGAGACCGACCATCACACCCGCCCAGACCAGCCAACGGGTCCGGCCGTCCAGCAGCGCGCGCACCGTGAACCACAGCGCCGCGGTCGAGCACAGCACGACAAGCGCATCGGGGTTGTTGTGGCGCGAGATCGCGACCGTGATCGGCGTCAGCGCCAGCACGAGGCCGGCGACGAAGCCCGCGGGCCGACCGAAGACGCGTCGCGTCAGGTCATAGGCCAACGCGACCGTGCCGATGCCCATGAGCGCCTGGGGCACGAGCATGCTCCACGAGCCGAAGCCGAACGCGCGGACCGACAGCGCCTGGACCCACAGCGCCAGCGGCGGCTTGTCCACCGTCATGACGCCGGCGGCGTCAAACGAGTTGTAGAAGAAGTTGTGCCAGCTGGTCGACATCGACCGCACGGCGGCCGAGTAGTAGGTGTTGGCCCAGCCGTTGCGGTCCAGCGCCCAAAGGTCGAGCACGGCGGCAACGATCAGCAGCGCCAGCAGCTCTGGCGCAGGAACGGGGATCCGGACGGCGCGTGCGCGGTCGCGGATGGAGGTCGTGGTGGTGCGCGGGGCGCGCACATCGGCAGAGGTCGCGGTCGACATGCCAGGAGCATCGGCGCCGGCCCTGAGCGGCTCCCGCAGGCTTGCTGGGAGCTCTCTGAGTCGCGCCCTCTCAGCCGGCTCTCAGGCAGATCCCACCCCGTTCCCGGCGGCACCGCCGATCTTGCAGCCCATGCCCCACCTCGACAGCCGCCACGGCATCGACGTCGATGTCGTCGTCCCGGTCTACAACGAGCAGGCCGCGCTGGAGCGCAGCATTCGCCGTCTCCACGGCTTCCTGAGCGAGAGCTTCCCCGTCACGTGGCGGATCGTCATCGCCGACAACGCGAGCACCGACGGGACGCCGTCGATCGCTGCCGCGCTGACCGACGAGCTGGACGGCGTGACGCATCTGCGGCTGGAGCGCAAGGGCCGCGGCCTCGCGCTGCGCGAGGCGTGGTCGCGTAGCGATGCGCGCGTCGTCTCCTACATGGACGTCGACCTGTCGACCGACCTGCGCGGGCTGCTGCCCCTGGTCGCGCCGCTGCTGTCGGGCCACAGCGACGTCGCGATCGGCTCGCGGCTGGCGCGCGGCGCCGAGGTCGTCCGCGGCCCGAAGCGCGAGCTGATCTCGCGTACGTACAACACCATCTTGCACGCGACGCTGCGCGTGCGCTTCACCGACGCCCAGTGCGGCTTCAAGGCGATCACGCGCGGCGCGGCAGCACGGCTGCTGCCGCAGATCCGCGACGACGGCTGGTTCTTCGACACCGAGCTGCTCGTCCTCGCCGGCCGCGAGGGCCTGCGGATCCACGAGGTGCCGGTCGACTGGGTCGACGACCCCGACTCGCGCGTGGACATCGTGCACACGGCGATCGAGGACCTCAAGGGCGTCGCGCGGCTCGCGCTCACGACACCGATCGCGCGCTTCGCCGCGGTGGGACTCGCCTCGACCATCGCCTATGCCTTGCTCTTCCTCGCCCTGCGCGCCGGCGGCCTCGATGCGGGGCTCGCCAACGCGCCGGCGCTCGCGGTCACCGCCGTCGCCAACACGGCCGCCAACCGGCACCTGACCTTCGGGCTCGTCGGTCGCCGCGGCCTGCTGCGCCAGCACGCGGCGGGTGCGATGGTCTACGCGATCACGCTCGGGCTGACAGCCGGCGCGCTCGGCGTCCTGCACGCGGCGGCTCCCGCCGCCTCGCGGGCGGTCGAGCTGGCGGTGCTCATCGCCGCGAGCCTGGCGGCCACGGTCACGCGCTACGTCGCGCTGAAGACCTGGGTGTTCTCAGCGGCCAAACGGCACGCCACCAGACACGCGACTGTTACCCTCGCTGGTGCACTTGCCGACCCGCCGGGCGCCAGCTCCGGCCGCATCCAAGGACCTGTCCCAGTCCCATGCAGTCCCGCTCGTCGTCCTCGCTCCGCACCCTGACCGCGCTGGTCGCACTGCTCGCGCTGGCCGCGCTGTGCGGCACCGCCTCGGCCGCGACGCCGCTGCCCGGCGCCCACATCTCGGCGGTCAAGACGGTCCCCGAGGCCACCTACCCCGGCATGCAGCGCCTGACCTACCTCTACGGACCGGTCAAGATCGCCCCGGGGCAGAACACGATCGAGGCGCAGCCCAACACCCAGAAGCCCCAGGTCCCCGGCTACATCACGCGCTTCCAGCCCGACCTCGTCTACGCCAAGGTCAACAACCAGGGGGGCCACGACGTTCCGCGAGTCGACGTCATCCACCTGCACCACGGCGTCTGGCTCGTCGGCCGCGACGGCGGCTTCTACCCCACCTTCGCCGCCGGCGAGGAAAAGACGATCTTCTCCATGCCGCAGGGCTTCGGGTACCACTACAACCCGAGCGACACGTGGATCATGAACTACATGATCCACAACCTCACGCCGAACGCCGACTCGGTGTACATCAAGTACACGGTCGACTTCGTCCCCGACAGCGAGCCCGCCGCCGCCGGCATCACCGAGGTCAAGCCGCTGTGGATGGACGTCGCGGGCATCAAGCCCTACCCCGTCTTCGACGCGCTCAAGGGCAAAGGCACCAAGGGCAAGTTCACCTTCCCGACGCAGGCTGCTGCCGCGCAGAAGAAGGACATCGGCGTCGCGCACCAGACGATCGTGCCCAAGGACATGACCTTGATCTCGACGGCGGGCCACCTGCACCCGGGCGGGCTCTACAACGACCTGACGGCGACGAGATCCGGCACGACCAAGGAGCTCTTCCGCTCCGAGGCCAAGTACTACGAGCCGGCGGGCGCCGTGTCATGGGACGTGTCGATGACGGGGACCAAGCCGGACTGGCGCGTCGCCCTGCACGCCGGTGACCAGCTCAACACGACGGTCACCTACGACACCAGCCAGGCCTCGTGGTATGAGTCGATGGGCATCATGGTGGTGTTCTACGCCGACGGCATCGTCAACGGCGCCAAGGACCCGTTCACGCAGCCGATCGACACCCGCGGGCTCGTGACGCACGGCCACCTGGCGGAGAACGACAACCACGGTGGCGCGCCCAACTCCGGCCTCCCCGACGCCCGCGACATGCTCGACGGCTCGATGCCGACCAACATCGACATCAAGGGCTACATCTATGGCCAGGGTGACCTCAGCCTGACCGGTGTCAACGGCCGCCCACCGACCGTCAGGGCCGGCCACTCGCTGAAGTTCACCAACCTCGACGCGACGAAGCTGATGACGGCGCAGGCATCGGCCTACCACACGATCACGGCCTGCAAGCAGCCCTGTGATCGCACGACGGCATCGCCTACCCGATCGCCAACGGCAACGTGCAGTTCGACTCCGGCGAGCTCGGCTATGGCCCCGACGTGCCCGCCCTCGGCGGCAAGTTCACCCCCGCCGCCCAGCGCAACACCTGGAAGACGCCCAAGAGCCTGGGTTCCGGCACCTACACCTACTTCTGCCGCGTCCACCCCTTCATGCGCGGCGCCTTCCGGGTCATCGGCGCCAACGGCAAGGGCAGCGTGACCAAGAAGTCGAAGGCCAAGAAGTCCTCCTCGACCTAGCCGGCGTCGAGGAGCGTGACGTCGACCGACAGCTTTGCCTTCGGCCACCGACGATCGGCCACGAGGATGCGGTCGATGCCATCGGTGACCTCGGCCGTCGCGAGGATGAGGGCGTCGGGCATCCGAATCGTCGGGCGCCGGCCCCCACCCTTGACCTTCTGGGTGTGGGTCGAGCGGATGCGGGCCGCCTCGGTGGCGATCGCATGGTCGATCGGCACGATGCCGACCGAGAAGTCCTCCAAGAAGCCTTCGACGATCGCCCGGTCGTGATGGCCGAGCCCGACGCCCGTCAACAGCTCCGCGTAGGACACCGTCGCCATGCAGAAGAAGGCGTCGTCAGCCATCAGCCTGACGATCGCCTCGTGACTGGCCGCATGGAAGGCGTCGCCGGCATCCAGGAAGCCGATGACGACGCCGGTGTCCAGCAGCGTCAGTCCCACTCGTCGCGCAGCTCGTCGACCTGCTGGCGCAACGCGCCGCCAGAGCTCAGCGCCCCGGAGTAGCGCGCGACCAGCTCGTCGCTGCGGTCGAGCAGCACCTTCCCGACACCGATCGCCCGAACCTGCACGACGTCGCCGGTCTTCAGGCCGGCCTGCGCGAACGCCCGTCGGCCGATCGTGATCTGGTGCTTGCTGGAGATCCTCGTGGTCTCCGTCGGCGCAACCGTTTTCTTTACCGCCTGCAACATAGGTAAAGAATAGCTCGATGAGGCGACAGTGTCCAGAACGCCCGAAGGCCGCCGATTGGCGGCCTTCGGGCTCTGACGGAGGGGGAGGGATTCGAACCCTCGGTACGACGAAGCCGTACAACGGTTTTCGAGACCGCCCCGTTCAACCACTCCGGCACCCCTCCAGGGCGAAGCGAAGGATGAAGCCTAGCGCCGGGCGCGAAAGAAGGACCGCAGGAGCTCGGCGGCCTCGTCAGCGAGGACGCCGGCGACGACCTCGGGACGGTGGTTGAGACGCACGTCGGCGAGGACGTCCAGGACGCTTCCCGCCGCGCCCGCCTTCGGGTCGGCGGTCGCGTAGACCACACGCGGGATCCGTGAGAGGACGATCGCGCCCGCGCACATCGTGCAGGGCTCCAGCGTCACGTAGAGCGTGCTCTGAAGCACCCGCCAGGTGCCGAGCGCGGCGGCGGCCTCGCGCAGCGCCAGCACCTCGGCGTGCGCGGTCGGGTCCTCACGCAGCTCGCGCTCGTTGCGGCCGCGGCCGATCACACGGCCGTCGTCGTGCACGACCACGGCCCCGATCGGGACGTCGTCATGTGCCATCGCCGCACGCGCTTCCTGCAATGCGGCGCCCATCCAGCGCTCGTGCTGCTCCGATGTGTCCATCGACGCGTCATCATGGAGGAACTTCCCCTCCTCGCGAGGGTTCCTTCTTCAGCCTGTGCCCTCTCTGCCCGTCCGCACCTTCCCCCGCTGCCTCGCCGGGGTCGCGCTCGCTCTGACCTGCGCATGCGCGTCGGCGCCCGCTGCCACGGCGGCCGAGACCGTCCACGGTGAGGTCGTGGTCGCGTATCGCGCGCCCGCACACGCCTCCGCCGCGCACGCCGTCCGGCTCCACACGCCGCAGGTGCTGCGCGTGCGCGACGTCCCCGCGACCCTGCGCCGCCTGCGCGCGCGCCACGACGTCCGCTACGCGGTCCGCAACGTCGTCGCCCACGCAGCGGGCGCCTCCCTGCCCAACGACCCGGGCCGCGGCACCACGGCGGGCAACTGGGCCGCGGTGCAGTGGAACTTCGCCGGTCCGGCCGGCATCAACGCGCCCGACGCCTGGGGCCATCTGATCGCCGCAGGTCGCCCGGGTGCCAAGGGCGTCAAGATCGCCGTGCTCGACACCGGCATCGCCTACCGGCGGTTCGGCAAGACGCCGGCCGATCCCGACCTCGCCGGCACGCGCTTCGTCGCCGGTCATGACTTCGTCGGCGACGACCCCTTCGCCAACGACCGCAACGGCCACGGCACCCACGTCGCCTCGACGATCGCCGAGTCCACCAACAACGGCATCGGCCTCACCGGCTTGGCCTACGGCGCGAGCATCATGCCGGTCAAGGTCCTCGACGACAGCGGCGAGGGCGACGCGGTCGTCATCGCCCGCGGCGTGCGCTTCGCCGTCGCCCATGGCGCCAAGGTCATCAACCTGAGCCTCGAGTTCTCCTCCGACGTCGGCTTCCAGCAGATCCCGCAGCTGATCGACGCGATCGCCGAGGCCCGCCGCAAGGGCGTGATCGTCGTCGCCGCCTCCGGCAACGAGGCCGACACCGCCGTCGCCTACCCGGCACGCAACGGCAAGGTCCTGTCGGTCGGCTCGACCACCGAGCACGGCTGTCTGTCGGACTTCTCCAACCAGGGCGCGGGCCTGGACCTCGTCGCGCCCGGAGGCGGTGGCGACGCGCCGCTCGACGATGTCGGCTGCGCGCCGAACGCCAAGCCGGGACGCAACATCTCGCAGATGACGCTGATCGGGATCCACCGGACGAAGTTCGGGATTCCGCGCGGCTATCAGGGGACGTCGATGGCCGTTCCGCACGTCTCGGCGACCGCCGCGCTGGTGATCGCCAGCGGGGTGCTCGGCGCCGACCCGACGCCCGATGCCGTCGAGCGGCGGCTGGAGACCACAGCGCGCGATCTCGGCCCGGCGGGCTACGACACGCGCTACGGCTACGGCTTGATCAACGCGGCGGCCGCGACCGACCCCGCGGTGCCGGTCACCTAGACCGTACGCACGATCAAGACACTGCAGGGCGCGTGGTGGCTCACCTTGTTGGGCACCGAGCCCAGCAGGAAGCGCTTCGCGCCGGTCATGCCCTTGTTGCCGACGACGATGAGGTCGGCACCCTGCTCCTCGGCGACGTCGAGGATCGCGTCGGCCGGGTCGCCCTGACGCGCGAACAGCGCAACCTCCACGCCCTGCTCCTCGGCCACCTCGGCCGCGGCGGCGAGCGTCGCGTCGACGTCCTCGCGCGGGTTGACCATCCACCGCACATCCTCGGGCGCCTGCGTTGACTCCTCGCGCAGCCGCGTCGGCCCGACGGGCGCGAAGGCCGACACGATCAACAACGTCGAGCCGACGTTGGCCGCCAGCTCAGCGGCCTGACCGACGGCCTTGCCGGCCGTCTCGGATCCGTCGGTGCCCACCACGATCGTCCGGAACATGGGGGCGAAGTCTAAGCGCTACACCAACTTGATCGTCGCGATGATCATGCTCGCGACGATGCACACGAAGATGATGGCCTGCATCCAGATCCAGAACGGGGACACGCCCCCATCCTAAGGGCTACTCGGCGGGGCGCAGCACGACGAGCATGGTCATGGCCAGGATCTTGAAGTCCAGGCCGAGCGTCCAGTGCTCGATGTAGTAGTTGTCCCACTCGACCCGGTCGCTGAGCGAGGTCTGGCCCCGCAGCCCGTGCACCTGCGCCCAGCCGGTCACACCCGACTTGACGCGGTGGCGGTCGCCGTAGCGGCGGATGTCGGTCTCGAAGAGCTCCACGAACTCCGGGCGCTCGGGCCGCGGGCCGACGAGGCTCATGTCCCCGAGCAGGACGTTGAAGAACTGGGGCAGCTCGTCGAGCGAGGTGCGACGCAGGAAGCGCCCGACGAGCGTGCGGCGATCGGTGCCCTCGACGCCACCGGGGGCGCTGTCGGCACCTGGCCGGAAGCCCTCGGTCGCCGGGTCGGGCATCCGCATCGAGCGGAACTTGAAGAGGTCGAAGACCGTGCCGTCGCGGCCGACGCGACGCTGGCGGAAGACGATCGGGCCCGGCGAGCTGATGCGGACCGCCAGCGCGATCGTCGCCATCAGCGGCGCGAAGAGGAGGATCAGCAGCGCGGCGCCCAAGCGGTCGAAGGCGTGCTTGAGGGCGAACTGCCAGCCCCTGGGGTGCACGGAGCGCAGGCCCATGAGCGGCGTGCCACCCAGCGGCTCGTAGGTCGCACGGTGGTTGAGCGACTCGAACAGCCGCGGCACGAGCGAGACCTCAAGGCCCAGGGCCTCACAGCGCCGGACGAGGTCGACGAGCCGCTCGTCGGGCTCGGAGGAGAAGGCGATGACGACGTGCTCGGCGCCGGTCAACTGGGCGACCCAGTCGAGCTCGTCGGGCGAGCCGAGGACCGGGATGCCCGGGATCTCGTCGCCCTCCAGCGGGTTGGCGTCGAGGAAGCCGACGGGCGTGAGGCCGTACTCGGGGCTGGCCACCAGCCGGCGCGCGAGGCGCATGCCGACGTTGCCGGCGCCGACGATCAACGTCGGGGCACCGTCGAGACCGCGGACGCGGGCCACGCGCTGGAGCCCGAGCAGCCCGATGCGGGCACCGCCGACACCGAGCATCGCGGTGGCCCAGAGGTGCGCTGCCACGGAGGAGACGGTGGCGGTCCCACCGACGTAGACCTGCAGGACGACGACGAACATCGCCGCGATCGACACCGAGCCGGCGATCGGCACGACGCCGTCGAGGATCGTGGGCCGCAGGCGCCGCTCGTACATGCCACGGATGAGCAGCAGGAGCATGACCAGCGGCGGGAAGAGCAGCAGCGGCCAGCCCTCGCTGATCGGCACCGGCTCGTGCGGCCAGCGCAACGCCAGGACGAGCGCGCCGACGAGGCCGACGGCATCGATGAGCGGCCGCAGGAAGCGCCACTGGACGGTCCGCCGCAGCGCCGAGGTCTCGTGGCGTGGGACCAGGACCGGGACGTCAGGAGCGCTCGCGGGCAGCCCGGTGACCGGCACGTGCAGGGGCACGGCCTCGGCGGTCTGGCGGCTGAACTCGATGCGATTCACGTCTGGTACCGGCTATCCCAAGATGTCGGCGTCACGACGACGACACTTGAGGGCCCCGCGGGGCGTCTTCTGACCCCACCGACAGACGCCGAAGGCCGAGAGCGGCCAGGACGAACAGGGCGACGGCCGCGACGAGCGCGAGGAGGCCGCCCGCCGAGATCGGCAGCCCGCTGACCCCACCCGTGCGGGTCGGGTAGGCGACGGCCTGCGGCGCACCGGCAGCGGTCGTCGTGGTCGTGGTCTGGGAGGCGCCGCTGGGCATCGTCTTCTTGGGATGAGACGCAGACGACGACGGGCTCTTGCGCTTCTGCGGCGTGTTGGTGAGCTTGCTCGACGTACTTGGCGCAGCCGCGCTGCTCGGCATCGTCGCGCGCAGGCTCTCGTCGCCCGTCGCGGCCGGTGCTCCACTGCCGCCGGAGGTCCCTCCTCCGCCTCCGCCCACGGTGCCACCGCCGAGCAGGACCTGCTCGCCACCGCCGGGGCCGCCGTAACCGCTGAGCAGCGGGTCCGACGCGTGGCCTGCGGCGGGAAGCGCCAGCAGGATCAGGAGGGCGATGAGTGGGGAGCGAGAGGTCATGGCACGTGGGGAGAACCGGACTTTGAACGTACCACCCCAACCTGGTCCTCTGATAAGCATCTGGCCGTCCGTGCAAGGACTGCCGTGGGTGAGATATCTCACCCTTGTGCGATGCGCTGACCGGCGCTGAGGATGCGCCGGTTGAGGGCCGCGAGGTCCACCGTCCCGCCCTCGCGGACGACCGCGAGCGCTTCCTGCGCGGTGGGGTCACGGGGCCCGAGCGCCACCGCCTGTCGCAGCAGCCTCAACGCCTGAGCACGGTCGCCCTGGACCGAGGCGATCGCCCCGAGCTCCAGCGTCGCGTACTGCCCCCGCGGGTTGCGATCCAACGCGCGCTCGAACGCCGCACGCGCCCGCGCAAGGTCGCCGTAGCGCAGCGCGATCGAGCCCTCGATCAGCGCCGGCCGGTCGCTGAGGGGATCGAGGTCGGCGGCGCGGTCCAGCCGCGAGTAGGACTCGAACGGGCGCTGCGCGAAGACGGCACTCGCCCGCTCGATGTCGCGCTCGGCCTGCCACGGGCCGGCGATGGCCAGCGCCCCGAGCACGAGCGCAGCGCCGGCGAGGACGAGCACGACCGGCTGCCGACGTGCCCGCGCGGGCGCTCCATCGCCCTCGGCCTCCCCCGCCCGGCGCGGTGCCAGCGAGCAGGCCAGCCCCAGCAGCGCGAAGGCCGGAGCGCCGAGGCCCGCCCACTCCCAGAACCAGTCGGTCATCCCATGCCCGACCCAGTACAGGAAGGCCAGCACCGCGCCACCGGCGACGGCCGCAGAGAGCGGGTCGGCGCCCCGCATCGCCCGCCACGCCGCTGCCAGCGCGGCGACGAAGGCCGCGAGCAGCAGCAGCGTCCCGACGATCCCGGTCTGCGCCATCGTCCGCAGCGCGAGGTTGTGGGGGTAGCGCGGCGTCTCCTCGCTGTGGCCGCGCTGGAGGTAGTCCTGGAAGAAGTTGTCGGCGCCGATGCCCGCGATCGGATGATCGGCGAAGAGGTCAAGCGCTACTCGGTAGAAGTCATAGCGGTTGGATCCGAGCCCCGCCGTCAGGCGGTTGTCGCTGCCCGTGTTGTCGTCGTATCCGCCCTTGAACGAGTGCCACGCGTTGTCGACCCGATCGACCGGGTTGCCGATGGCGACGAGGCCGCCCACCGCGCCGATGATCGCCACGCCGACGACCACGACCGTCCACGCCTTGCGCACCCGCGCCGCGGTCGCGGGCGCCGGCGGGCGCAGCGTCTCCCACGCGGCGACGAGCGTGACCACCGCGCCCGCGGCCAGCGCGAGCAGCAGGACGGTCGACATGACCGCGCCGGCCGAGTCCTTCACGGCACCCGGGTCGTGCGCGTTCAGCGCGTCACCGACGTCGAGCACCTTGGGCAGCGCCACCGCCGCGGCACCGAGCACCGGGACGAGCACGGCGATCGTGCGCAGCCGCCCCGGCACGATCGCGACCAAGAGCAGCGCGCAGACCGGCAGCGTCAGGATCGACCCGCGGCTCTGGCTGAGCAGCGCGACGTCGAGCAGCACGACCGCCAGCGCCGCCGCGATCCCGCGCACCGGCCACGGCACGCGCCGACTGGTCGCCAGCGTCACCGCCGGCCAGAGCGCCATCAGCCACATCGCTGCCTGGGCGTTGACGTAGCCGATCGGCTTGAACAGCCGATCGCCGGCAAAAAGCGTCGCCGGGTCGGCGACCGTGCCGACCCGCACGAGCATGATCACCGCGATCACGCCGATGCCCAACGTCCACAGGCCGAGCACCCAGGCCGCCGTCGCCGGCCGCTGGGGCCACAGCGCGAACAGCAGGAAGGCCACCAGGTAGAGCAGCGTGCGATCTGCGCCCTCCAGCGCGACGCCACGGTCGTCGGCCCAGGCGATCGACAGGAACGACCACACGGTGAAGGCGCTCAGCGTGAGCGCGGCAACACGCACCGTTCCCGGCAACGCGGGCCGGCGCAGCGGCGGCAACGCGACCAGCGCGAGCCCGAGCAGCGCGAGCAGGATGATCGCCCCCGGCGCCCAGCGCGTGATCGGCTGGCCACCGTCAAACGGGGTCCACGCCACGAAGACGGCCACGGCGAGGAGGGTCGGCGCCGTGATGGGCGCGGCACGCAACCGGCTCAGCACCGCTACCCCTTGAGCTTCTGGTTGATCGCCCGGATGGTGGCGTCGAGCCGCCGACCCGCGGCGGTCACCGCGGTCCGCAGCCGACCCTGGGCCGCGAGGATCGCTCGCGGGTCATCGCTGTCGAGCTCGGTGCGCGTCTTGCGCAGCGCGCTCCCGTAAGCGGCGACCTCGTCGACGAAGCGCTGGTGCAGCGGCGCGAGGCCGTCGGGCGGGTCGACGGCGCGCAGGTCGCTGACGGTCGTCCCGACCGCGGCCTCATAGGCCCGCAGCGTCTTGATGTCCTGCTCGGCGTTGCTGGTCGGCGTGATGCGCGACTGCAAGGCGGCGAAGCGCTGCGCCAGTCCCGTCTGAGCCTTGTTGAGGGCCTTGACGTAGGCATCGCGATCCTGGTCACCGCCACAGCCGGCAGCGACGACGGCCAAGATGAGGGCGAGGAGGACTCCCGCGCGGGCGCGCATACGGCAGCGACCTTAGCTGGCGACCCGGCCACGACGGCCGGTTGGCACGACGCCCATGGCACAGACGTCCAGGGCGCGAACGCCATCGGTTCCACCACCCATGACACAGAAGCCGATGGCGCGACCGCCTAAGCTCGGAGCCGCTATGGCCAGGCTCCCCGACGGCGAACGCCCGCCCGCCGACGGCGCTCTGCCGGCGGCGGCACTGCACGGCCTCGGCGCGCCCGAGCGGCCGTTCGGCATCTACGTGCACGTGCCCTACTGCGCCTCGGTCTGCGGCTACTGCGACTACAACACCTACATCCCGGGCGAGGCCGCGCCGACAGGCTTCGCGGCGGCGGTCGAGACAGAGCTGGATCTCGCGCGCGAGGTCCTCGGCGACGCGGCGCCGCCCGCGCAGACCGTCTTTCTCGGCGGCGGCACGCCGACGCTGCTGCCACCGGCGCAGCTCGGACAGATCCTGGAGGCGATCCGCTCGCGCTTCGGCTTGGCCCCCGGCGCCGAGGTGACGACCGAGGCCAACCCGGAGTCCGTCGACCCCGTCGCGCTGGCCGCTCTGCGCGAGGCCGGCTTCACCCGGATCTCGCTCGGCATGCAGAGCGCGGCGCCCCACGTCCTGGAGACGCTCGACCGCCACCACACGCCGGGCCGCGCGGTCGCCGCCGCACGCGAGGCGCGGGCGGCGGGCTTCGAGCATGTCAGCCTCGACCTGATCTACGGCACGCCGGGCGAGAGCGCCGCCGACTGGCGGCTGTCGCTGGAGACCGCGCTGGAGGCCGAGCCCGACCACATCTCGGCCTACTCGTTGATCGTCGAGCCGGGCACCCGGCTGGCTGCGCGCGTGCGCCGCGGCGAGCTCCCCGCACCCGACGACGACGTGCTCGCCGATCGCTACGAGACGACCGAGGCCGTGCTCGGGGCAGCCGGCCTCCATTGGTACGAGGTCGCCAACTGGACCCGGACCGACGCCGACCGCTGCCACCACAACCTGGGCTACTGGGCCGGAGGCGACTGGTGGGGCGTCGGGCCGGGCGCGCACTCCCACGTCGGCGGCGTGCGCTGGTGGAACGTCCTGCACCCCGCCCGCTGGACGACGATGCTCGAGGAGGGCCGCTCGCCCGCGGCGGGCCGCGAGCAGCCCGACGACGACGGCGCGCGGCTGGAGCGGGTGATGCTGGCGGTGCGGCTCAAGGAAGGGCTGTCGCTCGACACCCTCGGTGACGACGCCCGCGCCACCGCGACGCAGTTCGCCGACGACGGCCTCGTCGAGCCCGAGCCACTGGGTGACGGACGGGTCGTCCTGACGGTCCGTGGCCGCCTCCTGGCCGACCGCGTGACGCTCGCCCTCGCGGGTTAAGCGGCGCTGTCGTCGGCCGCGTCGCCGAGCAGCCGCTCGACGAGCACGCAGTCGCGCCAGATGCCTTCCAACTGACCGTGATGGCGCTGGACGCCGACGATCGTGAAGCCCGCCGCCTCGTGCAGCGCGATCGATGCCGTGTTGGTCGTGAAGATCCGCGACGTGAGCTTGTAGAGCCCGGCCTCCTGCGACACGACGGCCAAGGCCTCCAACAACGCCTTGCCCACGCCGAGGCGCCGCGCGTCGCCCGCGACGTAGACCCCGTGCTCGCCGATCCCGGCATAGACCTCACGCTCGGAGTAGGGCCCGATCTTCGCGAACCCGACGATCCGGCCCTCGGCCTCGGCGACGATGATCGGCAGCGACCGGACCGTCCACCCCGCGACCTCGGCCGTGCCCCGCGGTCGGGTCTCGAACGTCGCCTGGCGCTCGGCGATCCCCTCGTTGTAGATCGTCGCGATGCGCGCGGCGTCGCCGGGGTCGGCACGGCGGATCGTGAGGGCGCTGGACGGCAGAGACCCGGATTCTACGACCGCCGCCGGCCAGGTACGGCTACCCGCACCACCAGGTACGGCCACCATGCCAAGTGGCTGCGGTGAGACCAGGGTGATACTGGAAACGGGAGGAGCCATGCCTAGGTTTCGGGCCATGCCGACGGCTGCCGCCACCTACGACCACGCGACGGCGGTTGCCGACATCCTGGCCGGGTACTACCGGACCGAGATGGCTCTCCGCCGTGACGACACCAGCACCCTGGAGCTCAAGCAGCTCCAGGACGGCCGCGCCCACGAGGAGGACCGCTTCGCGCGCCAAGCCGACCAGCCGGCGGAGGAGCGTGCCCACCGCCGCCGCGCCGACAAGGCCGCCTACCTGCGCGACAAGCTCGCCGAGGCCGAGAAGGCCGACCGTGCCGCCGGCGCGGATCCCGCACGCCGGAACTGACACGCGCCGCTAGGGCGCGGGCACCGTCGTGGACGGCGGCGCGGTCGTCGACCGGGCGGCGGGCGGTGCCGTGGTCGATGGCGCCGGGGTGGCTTGTGTCGGCGTAGGCGCCGGCGTGGTGACCGTCTGGGTCTGGGTGACCGTCTTGGTCTCGTCGGTCGTGGTCGGCGTCGTCGCGGTGCTCGTCGGCGTCGTCGACGTGGTGGTCTGCGTCGTCGTGGACTTCTTGGTGTGGTTGCGATGCCCGCCCCAGAGCGTGGTCGCATCACCCCCGCGCCCGATCGACTTGCCCGAGATCAGCTCGGGCACCGTGTAGAGCACGACGCAGATCGCAAAGCCGAGCAGCCCGGTGATCACGGCCAGGCGCCAACGCAGCTTCCGCCCGCGCGTGGAATAGACGCGGACCGGGCCCGTCTCGGCGGCGACGACCGGCGGAAGGACCACGTGCGGGGCGTCGGGGTCGACGTGCGGCTCGGGCTCGGGCGTCCCGTCCACGACCAGCCCCGGCTCGTCGGCGCTCGCACGCGACCAGCGTGTCGACGCCGGGACGACCGTCGGCACGACGTTGGCGACGACCTCGGTCGGCTTGCGCAGGCCCTCCTTGACCAGCGCCACGATCACCGGCGACATCGCGGCGCTGAAGAGCGTGCCGGGCGCCCAGATCTTGGACGTGATGTACGCCGCGGCCGCCGAGGCGACCGCGCTGAGAAACAGCGTCGTCAGGTCGATCCCGCGCTCGGCGGGCGGTGCGGGTGGCGGTGAGGCCATCGACCAGCGACGCTAGCGAACGCCGGCGCGCCGACCCGGCGCGCCGCGCGCTCAGCTCTCGGCCGTGCGCTTCAGGCCGTCGGCCGCATTCCCGAGCAGGAAGTCGCGGACTTGACCCTCGACCGGACCGCGGATGAGCATCCCGAGCATGCGCCCCGGGTCGACCTCCAGCGCGTAGGTCGCGCGGGTGCGGTCGCCGCCAAGATCCTCGAGCTTCCACCAGCCGACCAGGGACTTGACGTCGCCCTTCTCCTGGCGCCAGCGGATCTCCGTCGGCGAGTTATAGGTGAAGCTCAGCTTGGTCTTCACCGTCTTGACCTTGGCGTCGCTGACGGTATCGACGAGCGACGCGCGCCCGTCGGCGTCGTGCTCGAGCACCTCAACGTCCTTGAGTGATCCCTGCCACGCAGGGGAGTTCTCGATGTCGGCGGCGATGTCGAAGACGCGCTGGATCGGCGCGTCGATCTCGACCGACCGCTCTCCCGTGATGTTGCCCATGGCGTGACCGTACCCGAGTGCGGTCAGACGAAGCGCTCGGCGGCGCGACGGGCCGACGCGCCGTAGCCGCCACCGAAGAGGACGGCATGAACGAGCAGCGGGAGCAACTGGTAGAGCGCGACGCGCTCGGCGTGGCCGTCGGCGCGCGGCCAGACCTCGTCGTAGGCGGCGCCGAACGCGAAGGACGGCGATCCGAAGAGCGACAACATCGCCAGGTCGATCTCGCGGTGGCCACCGTAGGCCGCGGGGTCGATCAGCCACGGACGGCCGTCAGCGCCCGCGTGGACGTTGCCGCTCCAGAGGTCGCCGTGCAGCCGCGCGGGCGGCTCGACCGGGCCCGCCAACTCCTCGATCTTCGCGGCAACGGACTCCACCGCCCGGACACCGGCCGCATCCAACGCGCCACGATCGGCGGCCATCCGCACCAACGGCAGCAACCGCGACTCGGCGTAGAACGCCGGCCACGAGTCACCCGGCGCGTTGGGCAGGACGAGCGGGCCAAGGACGTACGGCGTGTCGGCACCGCCACCTGGCAGCGCGCCGAAGTACGCCGCTCCCGCGCGATGGACTGCGGCGAGCCCGCGACCGAGCGCTACCTCGTCGAGCCGACCACCGCCATCGACCCACGTCAGCGCCAGCCAGCGGGCATCGACCGCGAGAACCTCGGGCACGGGCAGCGCGCCTGCCGAACCGAGCCAGTGCAATCCCGCCGCCTCGGCGGCGTAGGCGCCCGGTGCGGCGTCCGCAGAGGTCTTGACGAAGACGCGGGCGCCGCTTGCGAGCGTCGCGCGATAAGCCGCGTTGAGGTCGCCGCCGGGCACCGGCTCCAGCCCGACGACCTCCTCGCCCAACGCAGCGGCCAGCGCCTCCCTCACGCCCGGACGCGACCCTCCGCGCGCAGCGTCTCCAACAGCCCGCGACATGCGGCCTCGACGAGATCGATGACGTGCTCGAAGCCGTCAGGGCCGCCGTAGTAGGGGTCCGGGACCGCGAGGTCGCCGTCGGCTGCCGGGTCGTACTCACGCAGCAGGTGGATCTTCGCCGCCGCCGCGTCATCGGGCGCGAGCGCGCGCAGCCCGGCGACGTTGTCGGCGTCCGCTGCGAGCAGCAAGTCATAGGTGTCGAAGTCGGCGACCGTCACCTGCCGTGCCGCACCCTCCATCACGATCCCGCGCGCCTTCGCCGCAGCCGTCGAGCGCCGGTCCGGCGGATGGCCGACATGCCACGAGCCCGTCCCCGCGCTGTCGATCTCGATCTGATCCTCCAGCCCCTCCTGCGCGACCAGCGCGCGCATCACCGCCTCGGCGGTCGGCGAGCGGCAGATGTTTCCCATGCAGACGAAGAGCAGGCGCACGGCATCGAGCCTAGAGCCACATCAGTTCCGACCGCTGGGCAACCTCACACGAGCCGCCCCCGGAGCGGGTGGTGCGGGGTGGGGTTGGATGGTCGGCGCTCCGTGACGATCGCCACCACGCTCGGGTGGTCCGGGGCGTTGGGTGAAAGTGTTGGGGCGTGGTTCGGGGCTCGTTTGTGTGGGCACCGAACGGGCGCCGCGCGGATGGCGACATCACGGATCACCGCCCTCCCTTCGCGCTCGCGCCGCCAACGAGGCGTCGCGCGGGGCCACGACCGCCGATCGCGCCAAACCCGCGCATACCGCGGGTACCGCGCGATCCAGTTTGCTGCGCATTCCGGCCGGTAACGAGACTGCGACAGACAGTCACGAACCTCTGGTACTGGTCAGTCGTAGTCGTTACGGCCGACGCGGAGGCGCTGCGCCAGGCGGCGCTGGTCGACTTGTCGGGCGATGTGCCGGACAACTCGACCAGCACCCGCACGACAAGCGCGGATGGCACCTAGACGTTGCGATGCAACGTCAGGGTGCCGGCCGTCATCGGAGACGATGCGAATCGCCCGCCCCGGCGCAAGCGGACGACGAGCCAGCGCCAAGCACAACCGACCCCGCTCATTCCCCTCGGTGAGCACGGACCACGTTGGCACACCATCCACCGTCTGAGCGGAACGCCAATAACAAGTCGCGCCACCCGAGCGCTCGTAAATACCAGGCCGGCCCCGAGACCAGCGCCCCACGACATCAGTCTTGGGCGGTCCGCTACCCGTCCCGGACGAACACTCCCGAGTTGTTGGTGTGGTCGGTCTGTAACGAGAGTGCAACGACTCTGTGTCATCGACCAATTCCGCCGCCCCACCCGGTAGACTCCGTGCCTCACAACTAAACAAGAGCCCCCGCGACCGCTAGAGACGGCCCGGGGGCATGACCCAAGGAGAAAGAGACTCCATGAGTGCCCCGCAGGGTAGCTACGGCTGCCGTATCACCGTCACCACCTCCGACGCCGACGTGTTGCGCGTCGAGGCCAAGAAGGTGTTGATGTTCAACCACGAGGAGTTCGAGGACTTCCTCGACTACGTCCCCGTCAAGCAGCTCGCGCTCGCCGACATCTTCCGTGACGCGACCGCCGTCATCGATGCCGTCGGATGGGACCCTCGTATCAACCCACCACGCGAGACCTTCAAGGTCCCACTGACCCACGGCCACATCGAACAACTCCACAAACAGCGCACCGACCTCCTCGACCACAACCTCGACCTCATCAGCGACATCGGCGCCGACCTGGAGTTCAACGCCATCATCACGAGCCAGATCCACGCCAACCGCCGCAGCGTCGAAGCACTGAACCGCATCTTCAGCGCTTACACCGACACCATCACCACATAGCCCGCCGCCCCTTCCGTTGCGGGGTCTGCCCCCGCAACGGAACTGCAACGGCCGTCGAGTCCTATGATCGCCGACGCGATGGGAGCCGTGCCATTGACCACCACGCTGCGTGTCCGCTACGTCGAGTGCGACATGCAGGGCCATGTCTTCAACGGGCACTACCTGACGTGGTTCGACATGGCCCACACCGAGGCGCTACGCACCGCGACGGGTGTCACCTACCCGGAACTGGTCGCCGCGCACGGCATCGACTTCGTCGTCGCCGAATCGGGCGTGCGCTACCTGGCACCCGCCCACTTCGACGACCTCCTCGAAGTCGCCGTCACGTTCGAGCCACTGACGAGTTCTTCTTTAACAAGCCGGTTCACGATCGTCCGCGACGGGGTGACGATCGCGACCGGCTTCCTCCGTCATGTCTGCGTAGGCGCCAAGGACTTCAAGAAGCTGCCGTGGCCTGACGCGGTGCGGGAGGCGCTGGCGCCCTATGTGGTGCCGTCGGCGTCGAACGACGCCTGAATGCCGTCGCGACCCACGTAGCCGTCGGCACCGCCGACGCAGACGTAGACCGACTCGCCGTCGTCGAGGTTCTTCAGCGCGCGTGGCGTCGCGGCGGCGACGCGGGCGAAGCCGCCGGGCTCCAGGACATGGCTGCTGCCGTCGCCGAAGCGGATCTCGATCCGGCCGGAGTGCACGAAGTACAGCTCCTCCTGGCGCTCGTGGGCATGAACGCCGGTCTCGTAGCCGCCGGGCAGCACGATCGCGTTGACCCCGAACGCCGTGACGCCGAGCGGGACGCGGATCTTGCGCATTCCCGGGCCTTCGCCGAGGTCAGAGAGGTGCGCGACGGAGTATTCGTCGCTGGTGGTAATGGGCATTACGGCATCGTATGCCCATGGACTACCTGCCTGCTGAGAATCGCTACGCATCGATGCCCTATCGCCGCAGCGGTCGCTCCGGGCTCAAGCTGCCCGCGATCTCCCTCGGCCTCTGGCACAACTTCGGCCACGACCGACCCTTCGAGACCCAGCGTGCGATCGCCCGTCGCGCATTCGACCGGGGCATCACGCACTTCGACTTGGCCAACAACTACGGTCCGCCGGCCGGCAGCGCCGAGGAGAACTTCGGCCGCCTGCTCGCCACCGACCTGAAGCCCTACCGCGACGAGCTGGTGATCTCCACCAAGGCCGGCTATGACATGTGGCCGGGGCCTTACGGAGAGTGGGGCTCACGCAAGTACCTGCTCTCGTCGCTGGACCAGTCGCTGCAGCGCATGGGCCTCGACCACGTCGACATCTTCTACAGCCACCGCTTCGACCCCGACACGCCGCTGCAGGAGACGATGGGCGCGCTGGACTCCGCCGTCCGCCAGGGCAAGGCGCTGTATGTCGGCATCTCCTCCTACTCGGGCCATCGCACCGAGGAGGCCGCGCAGATCCTGCGCGATCTCGGCACGCCGGTGCTGATCCACCAGCCGTCCTACTCGCTGCTGAACCGCTGGGTCGAGGAGGATCTGCTCGACGTGCTCGAACGCGAGGGCATCGGCTGCATCGCCTTCTCCCCGCTGGCGCAGGGCATGTTGACCGACAAGTACCTCGGCGGCAATGTCCCGAGCGACTCGCGTGCCGCCCAGGACCACTTCCTCAAGCGCGACATGTTGACGCCCGAGGTGCTGACGCACGTCGAGGCGCTCAACGCGATGGCCGCCGACCGCGGGCAGTCGCTGGCGCAGATGGCGATCGCCTGGACGCTGCGCGACGCGCGCGTCACCTCGTCGCTGATCGGCGCCTCCAGCGTCAAGCAGCTCGACGAGAACCTCGCGGCGCTCGACAACCTCGAGTTCACCGACGACGAGCTCGCGACGATCGACCAGCACGCCGTGGACGCCGGCATCAACCTCTGGTCGTCGTCCAGCGGCCACTGAAATGGTACGGCGGGCCGTACCTGCGTCCGGGGGCCACCTCCGTCGTCGCGCACCTAGAAACGCATGAGGATCCGCCCATGCAGTCGCACGCGGAACACATCCAGGCCATCCTGGCCCGGGAGCTGGACCTGCACCGCCGCCAGGTCGCGCTCGTCCAAGCCGGACAGCTGACCGTCCCGCCGCGCAGCTCGGGGATTGCTGCCGGCGCTCGGGTGCAGGACGTCAGGCGCTGACGGCACGCCGCGCCGGAGCGGCGTCGGCGACTGCATAACTGCCGCCAGCGACGACGGCACAGACGATGGCCACGGACGGCCAGGCGCCGATCGCGTGCGCGAGGAGATGGGACCCGGCAAAAGCCGCGGCGTAGAGCGCGACAAGGCCCGCCGCCCGGCCGGTGCCGACCCGCTCCTGCCAGCGCAGCGCGCACCATCCGGCGCCGGCGAGCAGCACGACACCGCCCAGCGGCCGGACGCCGGTCGCCTGCGCGACGGCGAAGCCGAGGGCCAGCGAGCCGGCGGCGACGGGCCAGGTGGGCGTGCGATCCATGCCGCCCACGGTACCGCTCAGTTGAGGCGGGAGAGGAGGCGTTGATGGATCGCCGACTGCGCCGCGCGCGAGGACTCGTCGACCGGCAGCGCGAGCAGGAGCGCCGAGGCGCTGAGGCTGCGCGTGAGATCGCCGGAGCGCTCGGCCGTCGTGGTGACGTGGCGCAGGACGACGCCGGTCGCCTCGTGCGCGCAACGCCAGGAGAGATCGACGCCGAGCGTCCGCGGATCGACGAGCGCTTCGCTACGGCCGGGGTCGAGGATCAACACCGGCGCCAACTCCCGGTGGGCGAGGTAGAGCTTCATGTTGTGGCCGACCAGCTCGGTCGCCCATCCGGCACGCGCGCCGAGCGCCGCCAGCGCGACGACGACGCCGACCGGATGGCCCCGCCCCTCGCGCAGGACGTCGGGCAGCAGCAGCGCGCCGTCGCGGCGCGGACGCAGCGCGCGGCAGGCGAGCGCACGCAGGGCCTCGAGCTGCGCGGCCGGCTCGTCGACCACCGGCAGCGACCGCGCGAGCACGTCGAGCGTGAGCCGTGCCGCGTCGACGCCATCCGCGCCGAGCTCGAGCGCGAGCTCCAGCGCCAGCGCCTCCTGCGGCGGGCACTGCTGGCCGGCGAGACGGGCGAAGTCGCTCATCGACGCGAGTAGAACTCGACGATCAACTGCTCCTCGATCGGCGCCGGGATCTCCCGCCGCTCGGGGAGGCGCAGCACCTTGCCGGCGAGCCCGTCGAAGTCGGCCTGCAGCCACGGGCCGATGCCGGCCGTCAGCTCGGTCGCCTCGCGCACGAGCGGCTCGATCGGCGCGCCCTCACGCAGCGTCACGACCTGTCCGGGCCTGACGGCGTAGGAGGCGATGTCCACGCGCTTGCCGTCGACCAGGAAGTGACCGTGGCCGACGAACTGCCGCGCCTGCGCGCGGGTCGAGGCGAAGCCGAGGCGGTAGACGACGTTGTCGAGCCGCCGCTCCAAGGCAATCAACAGCTCCTCGCCGGTGCGACCGCCGCGCCGATCGGCCGCCGCGATGTAGCGCCGGAACTGCTTCTCACGGATGCCGTAATAGCGCTTGGCCAGCTGCTTGGCGCGCAGCTGGGTGCTGAAGACCGACGGCTTGTTGGCGCGCCGCTGGCCGTGCTGACCGGGCGGCATCGGGCCACGACGCACGAGCGCTGACTTGCCGTTGATCGCCCGCAGGCCCTTCAAGTACAACTCGACGCCTTCGCGCCGGGAGAGCCGCTCGACCGGCCCTGTATAGCGTCCCACTCGTAACTCCCACCGTGCTGGTTGGCTTTGACTTAGGGAACCCTAACACGAGCGCTGTCAAGAGGGAGATGAGCTGCAATTCGCCCTGCAGATTGCAGGGGTTCGCAGCGCTAGCGTGACGGCCGCCGTCCCGCTGCATGACGTCTCGCCGCCTTCCTCTCAACCGAGCCGTGCTCGTGCTCGCCGCCCTGCTCGCGGTCGGCCTCGGCCTGGCCGTGACCGCCCGCGGCGCCTCGGAGGGCTCGCTGCGCTCGAAGATCCACAGCGGCAAGGTCCGCGAGCAGGCGCTGGGCGATGCCGCCGCGCATCTCGGCCGGCTGGAGCGCGCCGGCGCCCGCGAGGTCGCGATCATCGAGCGACGGCTCGCCGACGCGCAGGCCGATCTGAACGCCGCGCAGGCACGCTTGACCACCACGCAGACGCAACTCGCGGCCGAGCGCAAGCGCCTGGCAAGGCTGCGCAAGCGCCTGGCCGAGTCGCGGGGGCTGCTGACCGACCTGCTGCGCCAGCGCTACATGTCGACCCGCCCGGACCTCGTCTCGGTCGTGCTCGACGCTCATGGCTTCGCGGACCTGCTGGAGCGGATGGAGTTCCTCCAGCGCATCGAGGACTCCGACACGGCGATCGTCGACGTCGTCCGCGACGCCCGGCACGACGCCGGCCGCGAGACCGTCGTGCTCACCAAGCTCGAGAGCCGCCGGCAGGCCGAGACGATCGCCGTGCAGCGCGAGCGCGACGCGCTCTCCGGGATGGAGGCCGCCGCGCAGGCGCGCCGCAACGCGCTGGCCCAGGCCCGCGCCGCGCGCCTCGCCGCCCTGCACGCCACCCGCGCCGGCCGCCGCTCCGCGGAGCGGACGCTGCGCAAGCTGCTGGCCGACCGTGCCCGGGCCGCGGTCGACAAAGCCGGCCCCGGCGGCCCATGGTCGATCCCGTGGGCGATCGTCCAGTGCGAGTCCGGCGGCCAGAACCTGCCGCCCAACAGCGCCGGCGCCTCGGGCTATTACCAGATGATGCCTGCGACCTGGGCGGGTCTCGGCGGCTCGACGTCCGACGCGTACAAGGCGTCGAAGAGTGAGCAGGATCGCCTGGCGGCGAAGTTGTGGAACAACGGCGCGGGGGCCTCGAACTGGGTCTGCGCGGCGCTGGTCGGCGTGATCTGACCCTAGGGCCGCCCGTCCACCTCGATCGCCGTCCGCGCCCGCTTCCCAAGCAACTCGGTCGTAGAGACCGACAGCTTCAAGGGCACCGGCCGCGCGCCGCTCAAGTCCGACATGCGCGTCCTCGCCCGCGCCCGCAGCCCGTCGGTCGGCACGATCACCCCACGCGTCAGGGCCACCGTGATCCGCTGCGCCCCGCCCTTGCCCGGCACGCGCACGACGAGCTTGCCGGAGCCCGACAGCGACCAGTGCCTGCGCGACAGCCGCCGCCCGTCGACCCGCACGACCACCCCGGCCCCCGCACGTGCCGGCCGTGCCGCGAGGCCCGCCGGCACTACGACGGTGGCGCGACGGAACGCGTGGGCGCTGCTCGGCGAGCGGGCGATGTCCACGCTCATCCGCGGCCGCGAGCTCGCCAGCCCGGAGGCGGCGGAGGCCACGAGCGCGCCCTGCCGACAGGCCGCCGCGTCGAGCACCGGCCGCTGCTCGGAGCGCCCGCCAGCGTGACTGAGCAGCGACGCGTCCGACGGCGTGAGCTCTGCGGCGCAGAGATCGACGACGTTGGTGAACGGTCCCGCATGACCGACTCGCCCGCCGTAGAACCCCAACTTGAAGTCGCTCAGCGGGACGTCGGGCAGGTTGGTGAAGTGCGCCTCCAGTCGGCCGGACTCGGGGCTCAGGCGCAGCTGACCGTCAAGGCGCAGGGCGATGCCCGGTGCCTTGAGCATCACGCTGACATACGGCAGCTCGACGCCCGGCTCGTCAGGTGCCGGCGTACCGATGTCGGAGAGATACACCGGCCCGGTCAGACGATCTCGCAACAGCGGGCTGACCGCGCTCGCGGTACCGACCCGCGTGGTCGGCGGGCAGGCGTCGGCCACCAACTGCGCCGGCTGGCAGATCCCGTCGCTCAAGGTCGCAGGGTTGGCCTGCATCGCGGCCGAGACGAGCAGCGTCACGTCCGCCAGTGCCGCGTCGCCCGAAGGCTTGGTGATCTCGGTCTGAAATGGCGGCTGCCCGTTGGCCGCCTTGCTGTCGGGATCCTCGATCGACGTGTGCACCTGCGGACGGAAGCGCAGCTTGTCGCAGCCGGCGGCCGCAAACGGCCCGCTCCCTGCGCCCGGCGTGCCGTCGACCGCAACAACCCCAACATCGAAGCTGCGGGCGTTGCACCCTGACGGGTTGAGCAGGAAGCCCTTGCGATCGATCGTCATCTGCAAGCGCCGCAGCCCGAGCGGGAAGCCCTTGAAGGCGTCGGGCAGCGTTGCGGTCACATGGACGCGACCGTCCAGCTTGCCCAGCGTCAGCGCGTTGGCCAGCGTGAACGTCCCGAGGTCGATCGGGCCGACCCTGGCGGGGATGTCGAGCCAGATCCGCGCGATCGAGGTCGCCGTGCCGGTGCCGAGGTAGGCCGTGCCGCGCAGCGTGACCGGCAGCGGCCCGGAGCCGACGACCGTCGTGACCGATCCGATCCTCGACGCCGACGAGCAGGCACCGACCTGCGCCTTGGCCGTCGGGCACATCGGCACGCTGAAGACCTTGCCGACCAGGCCCGGTGGCAGCGCGACGTCGAGCCTCCGCGGACGTCGCGACGCGACGTCACGCTGGAGGTCGAGGTCGAGCGTGCCGGTGCCCAGCGCCTGGGTCGAGGACATCCTGCCCGCGATCGTCGGCGTCTCCTTGGGCGCGCAGCCACCCTGACCGTCGTCGGAGATGACGAAGCTCGCCGTCGGCGACTGCGGCGGGCCGCCGCTGTAGGGCGTCGCCGTGATCGAGCCGCCGTAGGTGCCGCACGCCGGCGGCGTCACCACCACCCCGCGCGGCCCGCCGTTGAACACCAGGTTGAACTTCGTGAACGGGACCTTGGGCAGGTTGTCGAAGATGGTGGTGATCTGGCCGGTGTCGTCGTCGGGCCGGACGCTCGCCTTGATCTTCACCGTCACGCCGGACTTGCGCCCGATGATGAGCAGGCGGTAGGGATCGTCGGGCGATCGTCCGAAGTAGACGTCGCCGGGGACCGTGCCGAGCAATGGGTTGTCGAAGGCCACGTGGCCGACGAGCGACGCCGCCGGGCACTTGACGCCGGGGTTGCCCTGGGGCCCGAACTGCGCGTCGGAGCAGAGCTCCAGGGTCGGCGCGAGCGACGGGTTCAGCGTCGTGCCGACCGGCAGCCGCACGACGGCCTTCTTGACCTGGGAGACCGCGCGGCCGTCGATGTCGGCGGGCTGGGTCAGCCCGATCGCGTGCGGCGTGATCGTGTCGGGCGTCGGCTGGTCGATCGCGATCTCCATCCCGGGCGCGAACGGCTCGCTGTCACAGGCCGTCGGCGTGAACGACGCCTTCGTCGTCACCGGCTTGCTCGACGCATAGGAGTCCGCGGTGATCTTCGTCGTGGCAGGTGTGCAGGTCGTCGGGTTGACCATGAACGTGTTGCCATTTGGCAGCGCGCCGTCGAGTGTGAGCTTCAGCGCGCGGATCTGGATCGGCAGCCCCGCCTGTGAGCGCGGCAGGTCCTTGATGATCGTCTGCAGCCCGTAGTCATCATCGTCGCGGACCCGGACCTTGGAGATGATGTACACGTTGCCGAGCAGCACGTTGCCCGGCGGACGCAGCACGATGCCCAGCCGCGCCGGCTCGCTGGGCGGCGGCGCGACGTTGTAGACGGTCCCGGAGATGTCGAGCGGGATCGGGATGCCGGCCACCGGGATCGTCACCGAGGTCGTCGTCGTGCCGACGGCCGTGTCGGCGGGACACGCATCGCGGTTGAGATCGGCCTCGGCACAGCGCGTCGTGGCCATCGGGTTGCCGAGCAGCCCTGTCGGCAGATCGACGGTGAGGTCGCGCAGGTTGTCGGCCGCGTCGGTGACCGAGAACGAGAGGCTGAAGTCGCTGTGGGCGCCTGCCCTCGGATCGGCGGGAGCGGCGCTCGCACCGGTCAGGCCGAGGGCATCCGCACGCGATGGCGTGATCACACCGAAGATCGACATCACTGCCAGCAGCCCGACCACCGTTCGGGGGGCCACCAATTGACCGCCGAACCGCGTCCAACCCCCTTCCCTTGCCCGAAGCACCACTTTGGCGTACCCGAGCCCGCAGGCGTGAAACGCCCGCGTTCACAGAACGCGGGCGCTGCCAACAGGACTCAGTCAGTCGACGAAGAGGTCCGCCTGCAACTCGGCGTCGTCGCCACCGTAGGAGTACCGACTGAGATCGGTCACGCCCTCCTCCGCCAGCACGTCCTCCACCAGCGCAAGGTTGGCCGTGTACTCACGGCTGTCGCGCGTGAGGATCACGTAGGCGGCGTCGGCGACGATCTCGGGCTTGCGCGACTTGGCCATCGCGGCGTCGCCGCCGAGCAGGTTCTGGACCGCCGCGGTCGCGACCAGCGTCTTGGGCCAGAGCGCGTTGAACGCGATGCCGTCGCCCTTGAACTCCTCGGCCATGCCGAGGGTGCAGAGGCTCATCCCGTACTTGGCGATCGTGTAGCCGATATGGCCACCCAGCCACCGCGGCTCGAGGCTGATCGGCGGCGACAGTGTCAACACATGTGCGTTTTCTGACGCTTTCAGGTGCGGGATGCACGCCTTGCTCACAATATATGTGCCACGTGTGTTTATTGCCTGCATCAGGTCGTAGCGCTTCATGTCCATCGCCTCGGTTCCGGACAGGTTGATCGCGCTGGCGTTGTTGATGCAAATGTCGATCCCACCGAATTTCTCGACGGTGGCGGCGACGGCATCGGCGACCTGCTGGTCGTCACGGATGTCGCCGACGATCGGCAGTGCCTTGCCGCCGGCCTTCTCGATCTCCTCGGCGGCCGTGTAGACGGTCCCCTCGAGCTTGGGATGCGGCTCAGCGGTCTTGGCGATGAGTGCAATGTTGGCGCCGTCGCGGGCTGCGCGCACGGCGATGGCCAGTCCGATGCCCCGCGAGGCGCCGGAGATGAACAGGGTCTTTCCTACGAGCGTTCGGGACACCGGTGCATCTTATTCCGGGAGCGCAATTGCAGCATCCGGAACGATTGAGGTTCCACATGTACCACTTGCTTCTCAAGAACTTGCAAATTGCTGCGTAACGACAGCTCGGAGGACAGCTACGTGACAAAAAAGGTCGCACGGTTCACGATTCTGAGCGATGATATGCAGAGCATCACTCCCTGACATCCGAGGAACCCCATGGCCACCATCACAAACGTCGACGACCAGCGCTACGTCAAGGCGCTCTCCCATCCCCTCCGGGTCCGCATCCTAGGAATCCTGGAAGAGCAGCCTGCCAGCCCCGTCGAGCTCAGCCAGGTGCTCGACGCCACGCTCGGCACGATCTCCTACCACGTGCGCCAGCTCAACGAGCTCGGGCTCCTGGAGCTCGTGCGCGAAACGCCGCGCCGTGGCGCCATCGAGCATCACTACCGCGCCAAGCCCCGCCCCAAGAGCGGCGGCGCTTCCTGGGACAGCGTCTCGGTGATCGCCAAGCAGGCTGTCATCGGCGCCGAGCTGGCCCAGACCACCGAGGTCGCGAGCCGTGCGGCGGGCGTCGGCGGGTTCGACAGCGACCACGCTCGCCTCGAGCGCATGCGCCTCTCGCTCGATGTCAAGGGCGTCGAGCAGCTCTCCAAGGCCGTGGCCAAGCTCGTGGCCGAGGCACTCAAGATCCAGGAAGCGGCGGCCAAGCGTCTCGGCAGCGGCAACGGCTCGGCGTCAGACACCGCGCTCGTCGCGATGCTGTTCGACGCCGTCGGTGCACCGGACCCCAGCGCCGGCCGTCCGGAGCCGACCCAGAAGCCGCGCAAGCCGCGCCGTCGAACCGCTTAAGAAACCGCACCTTTTCTGAAGGCGCTCCAAAGCGGGACGCAAGGCCCTCGACGCGTACGAGTTGCGTTGAGGGCCGTCGCGCCATGTCACAGCTTCACGCGAAGTGCGTCATATAGGTCATGGCCCCCCGACGTGACGATCGCTGTGGCGCGCGGCTCCGGCGCGACAAGACTGACATCGAGCCCCACATGCCCGAGACCGAGGAGCTGGGTCTGACCACCCTCGGCACCGCGTTCATCGATCTGCTCCGCGACGACGAGCGGTTCCGTGACGTCATCGCCGATCCGTTCGGCGAGCACCCGGATCCGGCGGCCACGTCCTGAGCCGCGAGCCGCCGCCGAACGGGCGGCACGGCCTCGTCTGAACGCGTACGATCTGTGGACGATGCCCGAGCCGACGATCTCGCCTGCCCTGTACCGCGCCGGAGAGGGCGAGCCGCTTGTCCTCATCCACGGCTTCACCGCGACGTGGCGCTGCTGGCTGCCCGTGCTCGCGGAGCTGGTCCCGCGCTTCGAGGTGATCGCACCGACCCTGCACGGCCACGACGGCGGTTCGCCGGTTCCCCGCAACGATCAGCCCTTCGGCATCGCCCGCGCGGCCGACCACCTCGAGGAGCACCTCGACGAGCTCGGCATCGGCACCGCCCACCTGGTGGGCAACTCGATGGGCGGCGCGCTGGCCTTCGAGCTCGCCAAGCGCGGCCGCGCGCGCAGCGTGGTCGGCATCTCCCCCGCCGGCGGCATGCGCCCCGGCGACGACGCGGCCGCCAAGCGCGTCATCAAGGTCTTCACGCGGATGCAGACGACCACGAGCAAGTCGCTGGGCCTGCTCCCCAAGGTGATGGCGCGGCCCGGCCTCCGGCGCCTCGCCCTGCGCGACGTGATGACAAGCGGCCATCACGTGCCGGCCACCGAGGCCCTCGCACTCGCGCGCTCCTCGGTCCGCTGCGACGTCGTCGAGGACGTCTATGCCGTCCTGCGGTCGGGCGAGGCCTCCGTGCTCGAGCTCGACAAGATCGACGTCCCCGTCCTGATCACCTGGGCCCCCAAGGACCGCATCCTGCCGATCGACGCGCACTCACCGCGTCTGCGCGAGGAGATCCGCGGCGTCGAGTTCCGGGTCACGCCGGGCGTTGGCCATACGCCGATGTGGGACGACCCGGGCCTGTTTGCGACGACGATCGCGGACTTCGTGACGAACGTCGCGACGAAGACGCCGGTCCCCGCGGCGGCATAGCGGAGGCCGCGACGCGCGCCAGACCGCTCGAGATCCCGAGCACGAAGAGCCCGCAGAAGAGCAGCATCAGCAGCGCCGACGGCGTCCACAGCCAGCCCGGCACGTAGTCCTTGCGCTCGGTCTGCATCGCTGCGACGTCGCTGATGAACGTCGCGGTGAAGTGCGCCGGCCGGACGACGCCGGGCGTGGGGATGCTCGGCTCGCGCGGGAGGTGCAGCGGCAGCGAGACGAAGGCCCGCCCGCTCTGCAGCCGCAGGTTGGTCTTGTAGTCGCCGTACAGCGGGACCGCGCCGTCGCTGCGATAGACGCCGGGCGCGATCTCGTCGAGCTGTCGCGACACGCGGTTGCCACCCTGCCAGGCCAGGACCTGGCGCATCTGGGCGTGCTCGGCCAGCGCGGCATCGGAGAAGCGCACGGTCGCGACGGCCTCACGATGGGCATCGTCGCGGCCGGCGACCGGCGCGAGCGTCACGGTCGCGGTCAAGTTGGTGGGGTTGCTCGTCCACAGCGCGTTGGCACCGACCGCGACGAGCGTCGCCGCGGCCGCGAGGCCCACGCGACGTCGCACGGCGCGGACCGGCAGCTCGCGCCGCAGGCCGGAGCCCAGCAGCGCGCCGAGCAGCCCGCCCGCGACCCCGGCGAGCACCGCGGTCGGCAGGCCTTCGGCCAGCAGCGACGGCGTCCACGGCACCGGCGCCCAGACCTGCGTCCACGCGTACTGCGCCGCGAAGCCGACGGTCCCGCACAACAGCCCGGCCGCCGCGCCGAAGCGCAGCGCGCCCCCACGCTCCGGACGGAGCGCCAGCGCCAGCAGCTCGACCCCGAGCGCCTCGACGACGAACAGCGGCATCGCCGGCACCGAGCGCCCGAGGATCCAGACGCCCACCTCGACCGCGCCACGCAAGAGCAGGTACACCAACATCACCCGGAGCGCGCCGCCGCGGCCGAGCACGACCCGGCCGGTGGTGAGCGCCAGGCCGCCGGCGAGCGCGAGCAGCAGCGGATGCCAGACGACGCGGTACTGCGGCACGCCCCAGTCGAACTCGGTGGCCCAGAAGGCGATGGCGAAGAGCAGCGCGGCAGGCAGCAGCGTGCGAACGATCTGCTCGGCGAGCGAGAGCGTCCGCACCGCGAGCTTCCGGCGGTGCGACAGCAGGCGTCGCGTCGTCGGCCCGGCGGGCCCGGCGCGACTCCAGCGCGAGCACGGCGAGCACCGGGACCGACAGGATCGCGCCGTTGATCATCACCAAGTGCGTCGGTCCCCACAGCGTCACGTCCTGGCCGAACATGCGGTGCCAGAAGTCGTCGAGCGGGAAGCCGGTCAGCGCGAACGCACCGCAGGTGATCAGCAGCGTGCCGCCGACCGGCAGCGACAGGCCGGTCCCACCTGGCAGCTTGAGCGCCACCGGCGACGGGCGCTCGGCACCCTCGTGCAGCGCGCACGAGACGAGCCCGGCGGCGAACAGGCCGTAGAGCGCGAAGAGGATGAAGTAGTGCGCCGGGTTGGCCAGTGGGCCCGGATCGCGGCCCACGTCGATGTGCAGCGAGATGTCCCAGAAGACGCCGAACGCGCCGGAGCCCAGCGCGACGGTCCCGATCAGGAACGGCAGCGCCGCCCACGGCTCCATCCCCAGCGCACGACCGCTGAGGTCGCCCGCCCGGGTCAGCAGCGTCGAGCGGCCGGAGCGGTGGCGCATGATCAGCGTCAGCAGGACGGCCGTGGTCAGGCCCGCGAAGATCGAGGCAATCAAGATCTGCTGGAGCGGGGCGCCCGCGGAGGGCGTGTCGGCTGCGGCGAGGAGCATGGCCGGGAAATGTACAGAACTGTACGTACAGCGGTGTACATAGACTGGCCGGATGTCCCGCATGTCGGCCCAGGAGCGCCGCGACCAGCTCCTCGACGTCCTCGCGTCGATCGTCCTCACCGAGGGCTACGGCGCCGTGTCGATCGACCGCGTCTCGCGCGACGCCCAGATCGCGCGCACGGTCATCTACTCGCACTTCGGCAACCTCGAAGGGCTGCTGCACGCGCTGATCGAGCGCACCGAGCAGCGCGCCGTCGGCCAGATCCGCACCGTGATCCCGGACATCGACTTCGAGGAGGACCCCGACACCGTCCTGATCGAGGCGCTGCGCAGCTTCCTGACGATGGTCCGGGCCGAGCCCGACACCTGGCGCCTGGCCCTCTTCCCCGTCGAGGGGGCGCCGCCCGAGCTACGCGAGACGCTGGCGCGCGTGCGTGCCGGCCTGGTGGGCCTGCTGGAGCCGGTCGCCGCGACCGGCATCGAGCGCCGCGGCGGCCCGCTGGGCCTCGACGCCGAGCTCTTCTCCCGGCTGCTGGTGAGCTTCGGCGAGGAGAGCGCCAAGCTCGTGCTCAGCGATCCCGACACCTACCCGCCCGATCGCCTGGCCGAGTTCACCGCGACGATCATGGGCGCCGTCCGGCGCTCGTGATGGGTACCGTGGCGTTTATGAGCAAGCTCAAGGGCAAGGTGGTGTTGATCACCGGCGGCGCGCGCGGCATCGGCGCCGAGACGGCGCGTCGGCTGGTCGGCAAGGGCGCCAAGGTCGTCCTCGTCGACCTCGACCGTGGACCGCTGGCGGAGTTGGAGGCCGAGCTGGGCGCCAACGCGACGACGATCGTCGGTGACGTCTGCAGCCTTGAGCAGATGGAGGCCGCCGTCGCCCACGGCGTCCAGACGTTCGGCGGCCTCGACGCCGTCGTCGCCAACGCGGGCATCGCGAGCTACGGCTCGGTGCTCGCGGTCGACCCGGCGACCTTCCGCCGCGTGATCGACGTCAACATCAACGGCGTCTTCCACACCGTCCGCGCCGCGCTGCCCGCGCTGATCGAACGCAAGGGCTATGTGTTGGTCGTCTCCTCCCTGGCCGCCTACGCCGCGGCGCCCGGCCTCGTCGCCTACAACGCCTCCAAGGCCGGGGCCGAGCACTTCGCCAACGCGCTGCGGCCCGAGGTCGGCTACCTCGGCGTCAAGGTCGGCAGCGCGCACATGGGCTGGATCGACACGCCGCTGGTCCAGGACGCCAAGAAGGATCTCAAGGCCTTCAACAAGATGCTGGAGGCCATGCCCGGGCCGCTCGGCAAGACGGTCTCGGTCGAGACCTGCGCCGACGCCTTCGTCGAGGGCATCGCCAAGCGCAAGACCCGCGTCAGCGTCCCCGGCTGGGTCAACGCCGTCCGCTGGCTCAAGCCGGCGCTGACGACGGTCGTCGGCGAGCGCGAGACCGCCCGGCGAGCGCCCGAGGTCGTCCCGCTGATGGACCAGGAGATCCTCGCGCTCGGTCGCTCGATGAGCGCCCGCACGGCCGAGCTCGAGCAGCAGCCCGAGGCCGCGTCCACCTCCTGACGTGACACCACTCCCCGGCGCGTTGTGACAGACGTCACGCGCGCGCCGGGAGTTGGCCGCATGGTGGCCCGCCGCGGCATCGGGCAATGTCTCGGCCATGGCATCAACCACGATCCAGGCCGGGATCGACCTGCAGGGTCTGACCAAGACGTTTCGCACGCCCAGCGGCCCTGTTCGGGCGGTGCGTGGCATCGACATCGCGATCGCGCCGGGCGAGACGGTCGCGCTGCTCGGCCCCAACGGCGCCGGCAAGTCCACCACCATCGACATGCTGCTCGGGCTCGCCGAGCCCGACGCGGGAACGGTGTCGCTCTTCGGCGGCACGCCGGCCGACGCGATCGCGTCCGGCCGCGTCGGCGCGATGCTGCAGACCGGCGGCCTGCTGCGCGACCTCACCGTGCGCGAGCTGGTGTCGATGATCGCCTCGCTCTACCCACGCCCGCTCGGCGTCGACGAGGTGCTGGAGCTGACCGGCCTGCAGGACACCGCGGCCCAGCGCACCGAGAAGCTCTCCGGCGGCCAGACCCAACGCGTGCGCTTCGCCTGCGCGCTGGTCAGCAACCCTGACCTGCTGGTGCTCGACGAGCCGACGGTCGCGATGGACGTCGAGGGGCGCCACGCCTTCTGGACGACCATGCGCGGGTTCGCCTCGCGCGGCACGACGATCGTCTTCGCCACGCACTACCTCGAGGAGGCCGACGCCTTCGCCGACCGTGCCGTGCTGATGGCGCACGGGCGCGTCGTGGCCGACGGCCCGACGACCGAGATCAAGGCGCGGGTCGGGTCGCGCACGATCCGGGCCACGCTGGCCCACGTGCCCGACGAGGCGCTGCTTGCACTCGCGGGCGTCGCGACGGTCGAGCGTCGCGGTGAGGCGATCACGCTGCGCTGCACGGACTCCGACGCGGCGATCCGCGCGCTGCTGGCCACCCATCCAGCCGCGAGCGACGTGGAGATCAGCGGCGCGGGACTGGAAGAGGCGTTCCTGGAGCTGACCGGCGGCGACGACGAGGACGATCGGCAGGTGGCCGCATGAACGCCATGGCCTACACGCGCTACGAGCTGCTGCGCGCGTTTCGCAACAAGCGGTTCTTCGTGTTCTCGCTCGGCTTCCCGCTGGCGCTGTACTTCCTCACCGCCGGACCCAACCAGAACGACAACAACCTGCAGGGCACGGGCCTGAGCGCGCCGCTGTACTTCATGGTGTCGATGGCTTCGTGGGGCACGATGACCGCCATGCTCGGCACCGGTGCGCGGATCGCCGGCGAGCGGCAGGTCGGATGGAACCGTCAACTGCGGATCAGCCCGCTGCCGGCGCTGGCCTATCTCCGCGCGAAAGTCGCCATCTCTTACCTGATGGCCAGTTTGTCCATCGTCTTACTCTATGTCTCGGGCGCGATCCTCGGTGTCCGGTTGCCTGTCGGCGAGTGGCTGCAGATGACAGGGTTAATCCTGGTCGGCCTGGTGCCGTTCGCCGCGCTCGGGATCTTCTTGGGCCACAAGCTGACGGTGGACTCGGTCGGGCCGTTCATCGGCGGTGGGACCGCGCTGCTGGCGCTGGTGAGCGGCACGTGGTTCCCGCTGCCGGCAACGGGATTTCTCCACGATGTGGCCCAGTACCTGCCCTCCTACTGGCTCGTGCAGGCCAACCGCGTGGCCCTCGGCGGCACGAGCTGGGGTAGCCGCGGCTGGCTCGTCGTCGCAGCGTGGAGCATCGTGCTGATCGTGCTGGCCGCACGCGCCTACCGCGAAGACACGGAACGCGCCTAGCCCACTTATTGACAATGTGACGAAAATTCGTGCGCGACAGGTGACACGTTGACATGATCATCAGACCATGTCCGCCGCCGTTCCCATCTCCCGCCGCACGCAGATCGTAGAAGCTGCCCGCCGCATCCTCGAAGATCAGGGCCCCGAGGCGCTGTCGATGCGCAACGTGGCGGCCGAGATCGGCATCCGAGCGCCCTCGCTCTACGAGCACGTCGCCGACAAGCGCGCGCTCGAGAGCGCGATCATCGCCGCCGGCCTGAGCGAGCAGGGTTCCGCACTGGCCGGGGCGTTGAGCTCGTCGGCCGATCCGCTCACGGAGATGACCGCCGCCTGGCGCCGGTGGGCGCTGGTGCACCCGCACGTCTACCGCCTCATCTACGTGCGCGACCTCGACCGCGACGACCCGGCCGTCGCGGCGGGCGAGCGCTCTGCCGCCGAGCCGATGTGGGCGCTCTGCGGCGGCGACGTCGTGGGTGCGCGGGTCATCTGGGCCTTCATGCACGGCATGGTGCAACTCGAGCTCAGCGACCGCTTCCCGCCGGGTGCCGACATCGAGGAGCTGTGGCGACGCGGGTTGACGGCGCTCCGCGGGCTGCTCCCGGACGCCGCGGTCGCTTAGAGCGCGCGCTCAGGCGGTTGAGGCCACAGCGGCGCCGGCCACACGGTGGCGCTGGTACATCTCATGGATCCAGCGACCGCCGGGACGAGCCGTGCAGCTCCTCGCGCAAGGGCTGCAGCGCGACCGGGAAGGTGGCCGGCATGTACGGTCGGTGGGGCGGAGCGATCAGCGGCGTGAACAGTGCTGCCGCGGTCAGGTCGGCTACCGAGAAGCGGTCGCCGACGAGGTAGCCCGACGGCTGCAGCTCGGCCTCGATGCGATCCATGGCGGCGAGCACCTCGCCGTGAGCGACCTCCGCGGACTCCGCCGACACGCCGTAGTCACGCCGCACGAACGGACGCACCGCCGGCGCGGTGGCGCGCAGGAGGCGCGCCCGGCCCGGCGCCCGGTCGGCAAACAGCGAATCCACGATCGCGTCGGTGCTCGGCAGCACGTGATGCCAGACGAGCCGGCGCATCTGCGGTGCAAGCCGCTCGTCAAAGAAGTCCTCGAGCTCCAGCGCACGCGCCTTCTGCGCCGGGTCGGCCGGATAGAGCGGCGGCTCCGGCTGGTAGGCCTCCAGGGCCGCGATGATCGCCGTCGAGTCGCCGATCCGACGCCCCTCGAGCTCCATGACCGGGAGGCGCCCATGCTTGCCGCGCGTGAGCGCACGGGCCTTCGCGCCGTGGAACCCCGGCATCGGCACCCGCAGCTCGTGGGCGATCGACTTGTAGTCCAACGCCCAGCGGGCCTTCTCGTTGTAGTGCGAGACCTCGATGTGCCACAGAACAACGGTCACGACTGGCGAGCCTAGACCAGCTCGAACGGTTTGGCGAGCCGTCCGGCCGACGACGGATCGAGGCTGTCCCGAAGCCCCGCATCCGTGTCGGCCAGGATCTGATCCTCGAGGACGGCAACGAGGTCTCGATCGCGGCGATCGTCCCCGCCATGACACCCGCGGGGGCGAGAACGCACGCCGGCCGCACAGCCACACGAACGTCGGCTGGCCCGGCGCTCGCCGAGAGCCGCCCTGAGGGACCCCAGCATGCCCACGTAACGAGGGGGTGCCCTCGGGCATTGCGGTGGTCGCTGATTTGCAGGACATCCATCCTGGGAGACTGCCCATTTTAGGCCATCGAGCAATCCTCACGGCGTCCTACGACCCGTTTATCCACCGTCCGTCGGTCGCCCCGCGACGAGCTTGTCTACGTCCGAGTCAACCGCGATCCTTCAGTAGCATGTCCCTCCTAGACGAACATACGTTCGCATACCCCCAGGCCCTCGACCGCCTCGACGCAATCCGTAGCGCCCTCGGCCCGGCGGCCTACGACAAGCACGACGTGTTGCTGTACGAAGGCGACTGCGTGGAGCTTCTGGCGAAGTTGCCTGAAGCCGCCATCGATCTCACCGTCACATCGCCCCCGTACAACATCGGGAAGGCGTACGAAACGCCGTTGGAGGTCGGCGAGTACATCGACTGGTGCGAGACCTGGATCGCAGGCGTACACGGAGCCACAGCTCTGACGGGTGCCTTCTGGCTGAACCTGGGCTACTTCTCGTTGCCTGGCAGAGCTCGCGCGATCCCCATCCCGTATCTGCTGTGGGAGCGTGTCCCGTTCTTCCTGGTCCAGGAAGTCGTTTGGCACTACGGCGCGGGCGTGGCGGCCAAGCGGGCCTACTCCCCTCGGAATGAAAAGTTCCTTTGGTACTCGCGCGATCCCGAGAACTTCTATTTCGACCTGGATGCGGTGCGGGATCCGAACATCAAGTATCCGAACCAATTCAAGAATGGCAAGCGAAAGGTCAACCTGGCCGGCAAGAACCCGACCGATGTCTGGAGCTTCCCGAAGGTGACCTCTGGGCGCGACAGAAGCTCCAAGGAGCGCACCCCGCACCCCGCACAATTTCCGAGTGCGGTGATTGAACGTGTGGTCAAAGGCGGGAGCCCAGCAAACGCCCTCGTGCTCGACCCATTCATGGGCTCCGGTACGACCGCTGAAGTAGCGCTCCGTGCCGGTCGGCCAGTCGTCGGTTTCGAGTTGAACGCCGATTACCTCGACATCGCCATCGGCCGAATCGAGCACGCCGCTGCGGACTTAGCAGCGACAGCCGCTCAGGTAACTCTGGGTGCTTGAAACAGCACCGCCAGCTTGCCCGCATAAGCGGAGGGACGGATGCGAGCTTGCTGGCCGGTGGCTGATGCCTGAGCGATCCAGTCGGTGTGATCGAGCCACCCAAGTCGGATGAGACGCAGCCCGGGAAGCCGTCCCGCTTCCTTGACGTCGGACCATTTCTCGAAGTTCACGGTTAGGTAGAAGCCTGACTTGGACTTACGCGCTCCGAGACCCGGCTGCGCGTAGCTGCGGTTGCCGAAGACCTGCGTTGGGTGCGACGAGGTCTTGATCTCGGTCGACCACCGATCGGGGTCGGGCACGTAGACCAAGTCCTTGTCGGTTCCGCCGTTGTCGCGTCGCCAGTCTCCGGGATAGCGGGCCCGGAACTCATACGGAATTAGCTCGTGCAGGTAGTCGCCCATGATCTGCGGCTTGGGGACGATGTGTTCCCCGATGAGCAGCCCATGCTTGCCGATGCGCGACTCGAAGATCCCTTCCCACTCCTCCCAAACGATCTCTACAAGCTCGTCTGGAGCGACCGGGTACTCCCGAATCAACTCGTGGGTAACGTCGGGCCACTGATCCTCAGACACCCCTTCGTACGGACTTTGAGTCGTCACAGGAGTGCATTGTGCATGCCGCGGGGTTCCCCGAGGTCCGAAGCCGAGAACGTCTCTTCCCGACAACGAAAGAACCCCCACATTTGCGGGGGTTCTCTAGCGCGCCCGAGAGGATTCGAACCTCTGACCTTCGGTTCCGTAGCGGGATCTGGGCGTACCTTGAACCGCCTGGAAATCGCCACGAAAGATGCTCATTAGCAGGGCTATCCGCCTTCCGGGACCGACCGCTACGGACCGCCCCGGACCGGCTTCGCCCTTCTCCGCAAGGGCGCTCGAAGGGCGCCGCGTGGAGGTAGGCCGCACAGGAGATCGTTCGGAGCCATATCGAACGCCTCCAGCAGCCTCAGAACCGTCGTGAAGCGGACCTCCCGCACACCGCGCTCGATCCGCGACACCTGGACCGTCGCCAGACCGGTCTCCCGTGACAGATCCTCCTGCGTCCAGCCGCGAGCCAGCCTCGCCTCTCGGACGCGTTGTCCGAAGCTGACGACGGCCGGATCCACGCCCCCGATCCTCCGGCAACTAAGCCAATGTGACCAGAACCAAAGCGGTAAGGTCGCGGCCCATGCGACCCGTACATCGCTCGCTCTCAATCGTCCTAGCGGTCGGCGTTCTGGCCTTCGCTAACGGATGCGGCGACGATTCTGGAGGGACCGGCCTCGTGGACGGGACAATCGACAACGGCCTGGCGAAGTCCATGCCCATCGGCCTGAGGCAGTCGGACACTCAGCGCACGTTCAACGGCGAGCCTCTGGAGTCCGCGCCCTATTACCGTGGTCGCACGGGCGACGACAGGTGCGTGTACTACCGGGGCGTACGTCTTCACGGGATCTCCTACGCCGAGGCCACCGGAACCGTTTGGCGCCTTTGCTTCAAATCGGGGGCACTTGTAGTACGTGAACCTGCCTGTCCGATCGGTTGGAAGCCGCAGGAGCTTCAACGGTACGAGTCGGAGCACTACGTCACGAAGCCCCGCGACTGCGGCCTTTAGCTGCGCGCAGGCTCTTGACAAGTTTGTCAAGGCGTGTAACAACCCATAGCGTCCTCATCAATGAGCAGACTAGACGCGCTGGTAGCCGGTCTCGGTGAGTGGATCGGCCAAGAGATCACGGTGGAGATCCTCTACCTGCCGTTGGGGGAGCCAGTAGAGATCCTCAACGGCGGGCTCGGCGAGCCGGTCGCGGTGTTCGGAGGGGTGCTCGGTGAGCCGGTCGAGGACCGTCCCCGCCCGGAGGAGCAGGAAGTGCGGCGGATGACGTGGCCGGTCGGCGAGTCGAGCATCTATGTCGACTCGTTCGCGCTCGATGGCGCGAATGCCGGTCCGTCAGGGGTCGAGGCGTTGCTTCACGAGACGTACATGATGCGGGTGACGCTTGATCTCTAGGCCGAGGTCGCCCGCCGGGGGTCGGTCCGCACACCCCTTGCGCTTCAGATCCACAGATGTATTCTGAGTGCTGCCTTGCGGATGCTCCGCTCGGCGTCAACCCATAGGGGAATACCAACCCCGCGACCTCTTGGAGGGTCCAAATGGAGAACGGTAAGAGCACCCGCGACCGCGTGCAGGAAATCGCCGAGACGGTCCGCCTGGATTCGAACGGCTGCCCAGTGCTCAAGCTGGAGTTGCGGTACTACGAAGGCGGCCACTTGTTCCTGCGCGGCTACGACGAGCACGGCAAAGTTGCTAGCGCCATTGGCTGCCGTGATCTGGCTGAAGCAGTCGTCCTTGCGGGCGACGCTGTCCGCCGGGCCAATGGCAAGGCCAGGAAGTTGCTCGCGCAGTCGGCTTAGCTCGACTGAAGATCGCTGAGCTTGGACCGGCGCCCATAGTAGGCGTCGGCCCAAGCCCTTGAGGTCGGAAGCAGCACGCCGGCCCACTCGCCGAAGTCGTCAGCGGGGAGGCCGTAGAGCGTGTCGTAGAGCGCTCCGGCCCACGCGAGAGGAAACGGCTGGGCGGCGAGCTTCGCGGCTGCGAGACGGCGCAGAAGTGTGGCGTACGGCGTCGCGTCTCCGGTCCCCCACCAGCCCGGCGGCTCCTTCGGCGCCGACCAGCGATCCCCGCCGTGTCGCAGGCACGGCCCGGCGCCGACGTGCCAGGTGCCGAGTCCGGCCGGGCGCGGGCAGCCATCGACGCCGCAGGCGGGCTCGCCGGGCGCCGCGACGCGCCTACGCCCGGCCACGGTCTCTGCTCGGCGTACTCATGGACGGGTGGGTCGTGAACGACGGGGAAGGAGAGTCCCTGCAACCACGACCGCACCCGCCCATGACTACGCCGCCTCGATCCAGCCGAGCCGGGCGAGCGCCAGCACCGCCGCGCCGAAGTCCTCAGCGGGCAAGTCCCACCGGGTCGCTTCGGTCGCGACGGCACCGGCGCCCGTCGAGGCGCGTCTACGGCGGCGCACCCACCGCCGCAGACGTGCCCAGCGCGACGCCTGCGGCACCGGTGTAAGCGGGGTGAGCCGGGCCGCGACCGGCACCTTGCCGGGATGCCGCGCCGCGACCAAGAGTAGTTCGCCGAGCGCCCGAAACTCGCACTCGATCAGGAACCGCTCGGAGGCGATCCAGCGACGCGCCTGGTCCCATTCCGCCGGGGAGGCGGTCTGGATCAGCAGCCGCTCCACGTCGTTGAGGCCGTAGGGGAACGTGCCGAACTCCTCATAGGGGACGACCTTCATCAGAGTCGCCGTCCGGGCGTCGACCAGCTGGACCGCCTCGGCGCTCACCCGCCGACCTCCTGCAACCGCAGGTCGTCGGGGATCAGCGACCGGAAGCGCGGCGGCACGAAGCGCGCGAAGCGCTCGGGCTCGCCCGCCTCGACCGCCTCTCGCGCGCCCTGGAGCATCGACGCGAACAGCTCATCGAGGTCCTTGACCGCCGCGTTGGGGGTGTTGCGATACGGCGCGATGACCGGCAGGAAGCTCGCGTGCTCCTCCAGCGGCTTGCGCCGATCCTCGGGCAGCGCGTAGTACAACGCGACCTTGCGCTGGCGATCGAGCACCGCGAGCACGTCGAGAGCGTCGAGCGCTCCCCGGCGAGACCGCGAGAGCTTGCGGACCAGCTGCGAGCAGGCCAGGTCGATCGACTCGATGCCGTGCAGCGACAGGAGGTCGAACGGGTTAGCGCCCTCGTCATGAAGCGACTGGACGACCCCCTTCCAGCGGTCGCCCTGGTCGAGGTCGTCCACCGTGAGGTTGCCGGTCGACGGCCGGGCGAGCACCTGGAAGCGACGCACGACGAACGCCGTCATCGTCGCCTCATCGAGCGCCGCGACGCTCACGACCTCCCGCCCGGCTCGCTGTTGAGACGCGGCGGCGGGGCGCCCGCCTCGGCCCGCGCGATCCGGTCGCGCTCCTCCGGCGTCAGGTGCGTCGTCGGGTAGTCGTCGCCCGCCTGAGCGACCGGAGCCGCCGCCGGGACCGGAGCGGGGGCGCCGGGCTTCGGGAGCGTGGTCAGCAGGCCCAGCGTCTCGCTCGGGTCGGCCTCCCACATACGCTCATAGAAGTCGCGGCTGCCCGCCTCGATCTTGCGATCGGCGATCGCCTTGTTGATGGCCGTGTCGCGAACGGCAACGCTAGACATTGCTGCCTCCCTTGATGATCTTGTTCAGAGCGTCCGCGACGCCCTTGCGCGGGGTACCGCCGTACGCCTCGGTGTCAGCCGCCAGGACTCGCCGGGCGAGGTCGGGGCTGTCGGTCTCCACGACCTCGATGACGTCAGAGACGGTCGGCTTGGGCTCCCCGTCAAACATGCCGGCGCCCATCAGCCAGTCCACGATGTCCTCGTGCTCGAGCGTCGCCAAGTCGACCTCCTCCCCCTCGACCTCATCGGCGAGCGGCGCGGGCGGTGCGGAGCCGCGAGGCACCAGCAGCGTGTCGGGCTGTCCCGGCCGGTCGCGGGCCGGGTTCGGGACCCCCTCCAGCTTGGTCCCGTCGCCGTGGGCGGTCTTGGTCGCCGCGTCGGTAAACGCGACGCGGGCCTGAGACGAGACGAACGCAGCCGACACCGGGACGTCCTCCCAGCGCATGACCCACATCGAGACCGGCAGCCCGCCCTCGACCGACTCGCGAATGCGATCGATCCAGTTGCGCGTTCGCTCGAAGGTCCCTTGCCGGGAGCGAAGCTCGGCCACGCGCGTCTCTGCGGCCCGGATCTCTTCGGCCAGGCCGTGCTCCTCGGCGTTGAGGTCGCCGGTGAACTCGCCGTGGCGATGGCCGAAGACCTGCAACACCTTGTCGATGTGATCGAGCGAAGCACCGGTGGCCGCCTTGGCGACCGTCCGCGCCTCCTTGAGCAGGGACTCACGCTCGCCGTCCGGCGTGATCTCCGGTAGCTCCGGCTCGGCCCCGGCGGCGAACCCGGCCTTCAACGCCTCGTCCTTGAGCCGGTCCTCCTCCTTGAACTGGAACGCCAACCCCTCGGCGCGCTGAGCGGCGGCCGACGCCGCCTCGCGCAGGCGAACGTGCGTCTCGCGAAGCTCGTTGAGCTCGGGCCACCGCGTATCAGGCGGCATCCAGTCCGAAGCCAGGACCGCCTTCGGCACGTCGTGGCGGTTCAGCGTTCCCGGCTCGGCGCTGATCGGCGGCGCATCGGAGAACGCCGGAGCGGACGTCATCGCCGCCACGAGGTCGTCGCGGGTGGGCGGCACATCGACGGCGGGACTCATAGGGGCAAGTCCTTTCTGACGATGACCCAGCTGATTCTGGGGTAGTTCAAAGAGCCTGCTGCTGGGCCCGAAATGACTTGCAACCCGGCAGCGATCCGGTGCCTTCCAGATCCGACCTGCGCGATGACCGTGAATCCCGTCCCCGTCCCCGGCGCGACGGCTGAGGAAAAGTCCTCAGCCATATTTCCGTCGACCATGACCCCGCCCCTGATCGTGCTGGAGCTACCGGTGAGGTACCCCGTCGTCGTAACGATCGCCACGTGACCCTTCGGAACATCGATGACTGCGACCGTTCCGGGGACCTCCGTGAGCGTGAGGGTTGCGGCAACGCCTCCCGTGGTCAAAGCACCGCCGCAGGGGTAAAGACTCCTCATGACGCCGCCTGTCCGCGTCGACTGGCCGACACAGCGACGGAACCGGGCGAACGGCCCGTCTCTCGCGGGCGCTCGCTCGGGCGCCTCTCGAACTGCCTACAACTACGCATCGCGGTCCTTTCAAGTTATTGCACTACGTACCCCCCGAGTCTCGTACGCTCGGCGCCGTTTTACAAATCGAGCGAGAGTCTCCGATGACCGGCTCCAGACTCGTAGGCAAGGAACTTGAAATGGGCTACACCAGCGAGCAGCGCGACTCCCTCAGCACCCCGCTGTGCTTGGCCAAGAAGAAGAACGGCACCCTCTGCCGAGCCTTCGCCGGGCAAGGCACCGACCACCTCGGGATCGGCCGCTGCAAGTACCACGGAGGGTCGACCGCCTCGCACAAGCGCCACGCCACCGCCGTGGAGGCCCAGCGGCAGATGATCGTCCTGAGCGAGCCGAGCGACAAAGACCCGCTCCACACCCTGCTCGACCTCCACGCCCGTGCCGCGGGTCAGGTCTCCTTCGCCTACCAGCGGATCAAGGACATGACCCCCGACGAGTACGCCTCGCCAGAGGGTCAGATGTTCCTCAAGATCTACACCGATGAGCGCGAACGCCTCGGGCGCATCGCTGAGGTCTGCGCACGAGCCGGCATCGAGGCCAAGCTGCTCAAGATCCAGGAGCAGCAGAACGACATCTTGTTGAACTGGTTCGACGCGATCCTTGGCCGCCTGGACCTCACCGAGCGGCAGCTAGACCGGCTCCCCGCCGCCCTCGACGCGGCGGCGCCGATTCTCGAAGGCACCGCCCGCGTCCTCCCCGCCGCCGCTTAGCGGCTCGCCTCGCACCCCCGCATCGCCAACCCAGGGTCCCGGCCAGAGCCGGCCCTTAGAGCTTGCGAGGGAGGCCGCGCGGTGGGCGAGCGGCGGCGTTCGGGAGGCCGATCCGGCTCCCGGTCGCGGAGCCGAACGGCGGACGCTCGCGGTCGGTCCCGGACGGTCCGAAACCTGTCCCGACCGTGGAAGTTGTACTTCAAGCGGTCGATCCGCTAGCGTCCTCGGTAGGCGTTCGGTCGTCCGATAGGGCGACACTCCGAGCGAGCAGCTGAGGCAGCCGCTGCAACCTCTCAGGTAGTCGAGAGAGGGGCGGCTGCCCGATAGGGGCTCGCGGTAGACGCCGGACCAGCATGTTCGGGCTGGTTGTGACGGAGGCCATTCGACCGGCCTCCCTGATGGGAGATCAGACCTTCGGCCCGCAGCAGGCGGCGGGACCAACCGGAGGCCTGAAACGCCTGTCGTACTCAGGAGTTCGAGATATGGCCGTCAAGGTCAAGATGTCCGCGCCCGACATCGAGTTGGAACGCATGTACACGTACGCGGAGATCGCCGCGTTCGCAGGAGAGGGCACGACGGATCGTCGCGTCCGTCGCTGGGTCGAGGAAGGCCGCATCGGCTACGTCCAGCTTCCACAGGGACGCCGGATCCTTGGGCGCCATTACGCGGCGTTCATTGCCAGCCGCGAAGTCACCCCGGCGGCGTAGCGCATGGCCTACAAGAACGCGGCGCCCGCCGGGAAGGGCGGACGCCGCGCACCGCTGAAGTCCGGCAAGGCGACCAGGACGACCGGAAACGGTAGCTCTCCCCGCCAGTCCGAGACAAGCGCCGCCCCGAAGCTCGGAACGCGCATCGAGTACCGCGAGTCGTGCTGCGACGCGGCGGGCGATGCGACCTACACCAAGACCTACAACGGGGACGACTGGCTGATCGGCTCGCGCTCGCTCCGCTGCCCCGGCGGCGGTCGGTGTCTCGCCCGTCTGGGCGTCGCGCTCGGGATCGGCGAAGGTGCGACCAAGGAGCAGATCGTCTCGACGCTGAAGGCTCGCGGACGGAGGACCCGCCGGGGCGGGGCGAAGCCGCTGCCCTCGGTCGCTCAGATCAACGAGTGGCACGACCGCCTGATGGCCACGACCGGACCGCTGCGCTACCTGACGAAGCGGCGCGGTCTGTCGCTGGAGGTGATCGAGGCTGCGCGGATCGGCTGGGATGGCGCGCGGCTGATCTTCCCGATGTGCGACGGACCGGATTCGCTCGCCCTCGTCAAGATGCGGGCGCCGCGCTCCGGAGCTCAGATGCGGTCGTGGCCCGGTCAGGGTCGCGAGTGGCCCCTGTACCCGGCGGCGCCTGATGTGCTCGCCGTACACGGGTGGGTCTTGCTCGTCGCGGGAGAGCTAGATGCGCTGCGGGCGCGATCGGCTGGCCTGCCCGGCGTCAGCGTGACGTGCGGCGCGGGCTATTGGCGGGACGAGTGGAGCGCAGAGTTGCTGGGCCGGCGTGTGGTCGTCTGCTTCGACACCAATGAGTTGAAGCAGTCGCGCGAGTGCGCCGAGCGGCTACGCGCGGACGGGATCGACGCGACCCGCCTCCTACTCCGCAAGCTCGGCCTTCGCAAGGCCAAGGGCGACCTCACGGACTATCTCAACGGCGGCGGATCGGCCGCCGCGATCAGCGCCGCAGCAACTAAGAACCCTAACATCGTCTCGCTCAACCGCTCGTCGGCTGGTCGGGGCGATGGCGACCGTTAGGCGCGGGGCAAACGCGGCGGCCACCTCGAAGCCGCGCGCCAAGAAGCCGCCACAGAAGCCGGAGGACCACAAGGCAGAGAACCGGCTGGTGACGTACCTCGCCAAGCTGGATCCAAAGCCGGGACCGCTGTTCGGAGCGGTGCTCGCCAAGCGGGACCACTACGCCTCCGGCGCTAACGGCGTGCCGTACGTCTACGAGGACGGCGTGTACGTCCGGGCGGCGCAACTCGTCAAGCAGCGCATCCAGGCGACCGCAGGAGACGCGTGGTCCAAGCACATCCAGAACGAAGTCGAGGCGTGGCTAGCAGCAAACTCGCCGCCGCTCGACCTCGACGCACTCGGTCCGGACCGCATCAACGTCCGTAACGGCATCCTCGAATGGACCGGCACGCGCTGGACGCTGAGGAAGCACGACCCGCGCTACCGCACGACCGTGCAGTACCCCGTTACGTACGACCCGAAGGCGGGCTGTCCCGAGTACGACAGCTTCCTGGAGTCGAGCGTCCCGGAGGAGGCGGTCCGCAAGCTCGCAGACGAGTGGATGGGCTACAACCTGACCTCCGACTACCGCTTCCACAAGGCGCTGATGACGACCGGCGAAAGCGGATCGGGCAAGTCGGTGTACCTGGAGGTCGTCGGAGCGCTCGTCGGTCAGGACAACGTCGCGTCGCTGGCCCTGCGGGAGCTAGCGTCGGACACGTTCGCGACGGCCGACCTGTACGGGAAGGCGGCGAACATCTGCACCGACATCGAGTCGGCCGAGCTCAGGCACACCGGCTTGTTCAAGCGGCTCGTCGCGGGCGAGGTGATCCGCGGCCAGCACAAGAACAAGGACGCCTTCCACTTCCGCAATGCGGCCAAGCTCTCGTTCAGCGCCAACGAGATCCCCTCAACCCGCGACACGACGTCAGCGTTCTTCGAGCGTTGGTTGGTAATGATCTTCCCGCGCCGGTTCCGTGACACGCCGCAGGACAAGCGCAACCTCCGCAGGCTCATTACCACCGACGACCGCGAGATGAGCGGGGTCCTGAACCGGGCGCTGGCGGGACTCTCGCGGCTCCGGCGACAGGGGAACTTCACGACCTCCCGCTCGACCGACGAGGCGCGGGAGTTCTTCCGCCAGCGCGCGGACGGGTTCGCGTCGTGGCTGGTCGAGATCCCGCCGGGCACGCCGCGCCGACAGAAGAAGGAGGACTGGTACTGGCTGTATCAGCAGTGGTGCCGCGACTCCGGCCACCAACCGCTCTCGTCCACGCGCTTCTACGAGCGAGCGCGGAAGTGGGACGGGTCGCTGAGTTTGGCGCTGAAGGTCACCAAGAGCAAGGGCTACGAATACTTCGCCATCAACAACGGGGTAGGCGAAGGTAGTGGCTCCGATTCCTTATAACGCGGGGAAGGACGAGTACGGGGAGAGGAACGGGCGTTACGCCGCGCGTTCGGCGGTTCTTAGGTCGTTCGGGTCCCGCTACCCCCCGCTACCCCTTGTTGATGTCCTAGATACAGCCGGGAGGCACCCAAATGTCTCGCTCGCTGTGGACCGGCAGGGCAGGAGTAAGAGTCTCGCCAGCGCGAAGGGTCTCCTAGACCACGAGGCGACCCCCGACGCACGACCGGTAGTCCGCCCGTGGCCCTCGGGCCGGTCGGAACCCCGCCGGGCGCGAGACGGCCCGCGTCGAGCCCGACCGGCCCGGCGGCCTCCCCGCGACAGGAGGTCAGGCCCGTGAGTCGGCGCGAGGCACGCGCTCAACTGATCTTCGGCGTCGTCGTCGCGGTCGCGTCGCTGACGGACTTGATAATGAAGTTGGCGTAGCTGTTCATGGACTTGCTCAAGCCGTACATGAACTTGCTTTCGCGGTGGGATCCCTTCGCGGAACCGAAGGCCCCGATTACCAACCCCCATCCGTTGATGGGTGGACCGTCGAGCGGTCGCGAAACGCCCTTGCGAACGCCCTTGTAAGGACCAAGTTGTACCACTAGAGTAGTTGCTAGTTACTCAACTACTCGGAAGGAACCTGATGCCCGCTCCCAAGACCCCGAAGACGACGCCCGCGAAGAAGGCCGCGCCCCGCAAGGTCGCAGCGAAGAAGGCCACGACGCGCAAGCCCGCCGCGAAGAAGGCGCCCGTCAAGAAGGCGGCCACGCCGGTCAAGGAGCCCGCCGCGCCCGGCGGCTTCATCGACAAGGAGTTGATGGAAAAGGCCATTGAGTTGCGCGGCGAGGGCAAGACGATGAAGGAGATCGGCGTGGAGTTGAACGTCAAGGCCACCGCCTATCTCGCGAAGAAGATCAAGGACACCTTCGGCGCCGACGCGCTCGACCGGCCGCGACGGGAGGCGTGATGGCCCTGGCCCAAGCATGCCCACCTAGTGCTGGGCACCCCCTCGGGGTGGGTGGTGGTGCCTCTACCACAACACACCAACTTGGGAAGACCATGAAGGAGCGCGCATGGCCGGGCATGTAGCAGCGCTCCGCGACAGGGACGGCAACGTCAAGAAGCGCAAGGACGGCACGACGATCTGGCGCGCTCGCTACCCGGACCCCACGAAGGGCGGCACCGCACAGATTGAGAAGCGGTTTCGGTCCAAGATCGACGGCGAGAAGTGGCTCAAGCGCCAGGGCGTCGCGGTTCTCGACGGAACCCACGTCGACCCGCGCAAGGGCGAGCGGCTGCTGTCGGAAGTTGTGGCCGAGTGGCGCGAGACGTGGACGGACCTCGAACCCAAGACGCGCGTGGGTTACGACTCCATCCTGAACGCCCACATCGTCGGCACCCCGGCGGCACCCGCGCGCTTCCATCACGCCAAGGTCGGCGGCGTCAACGCCGAGGTCTACCAACGCTTCGTCAACGATCTCTCAGTCGCCCTGGCGCCGAACACCGTTCATCGGATCAACACCGTCTTGAGCGCGGTTCTCCGGCTCGCGGTACAGCGCCGCTACATCGCCGTCCATCCGGGCGACGCGGTGAAGCTGCCGAAGAAGCGCCGGGGTAAGGGCAAGATGTTGTTCCTGACACCGGGCGAGGTCCGGGCGCTGGCCGAGGCGATCGACCCGCACTACCGCGTGGCGGTCTACGTCGCGGCCTGGTGCGGGTTCCGCGCGGGCGAGCAATGGGCGCTGAAGCGCGAGGACATCGACCTCAAGGCAGCGACGATCCGCGTAGACGAGGCGCTCAAGGAGGTAACCGCCGGGTCGGAGGACGACGACCTTGACGATGTCGTTCGCCTCTCCCCCAGCTTGATCATCGGCTCGCCGAAGTCGGAAGCGTCGCATCGCACGATCAAGGTGCCGGCCCCGATCCTGTCAATGCTCGCCAAGCACATGGAGACGGTGCCGGACGATCCGCAGGCATTCGTCTTCACGACGAAGCGCGGGAAGCCGGTCCGCCACAACCAGTTCTACAAGAAGGTCTTCCGGCCGGTCGTCGCCGGGCGTACGGCCCAACCCGCGCGCCGCGTACGCACCGGGAACGGCTTCCGGGTAGTCCCGGCCAAGCCCGCGATCCCGGCCGCTCTCCCGGCGGCTAAGGCGGGGCTCCGCTGGCACGACCTCCGCCACACGGCGGCGGCGCTCTCGCTCGCGGTCGCGCCGAACCTCCACATCGTCAAGGAGCGCCTCGGGCACGAGGACATCCGGACGACAATCAACACATACGGGCACTTGTTGCCGTCGGTCGACGCCGCGCTCGCGGACGGGCTCAGTGCGCTGTTCGAGGCCGACAACGTCGTCCTCCTCCACCGTGAGATGAAGCCGACTCTCGCGGCGCTCTAGCCGGAATCGCCGGAGCGTCAGCGTGCGACATCGCAATCGTCTGCGGGAAGGGATAGCTTTCGCGACGTCGAATGGCGGCCGCGATGACACCCAACATGAATGTGTCGAAGGTGTCGGGCGTTCCATACGCCTACGCGGCGAGCGACGGGAACCTCGGGGCGTCTCCAAACGCCTTGATCAAGGCCCCCGCCGCTGCCACTCCTCACAACGAGCGCGTGAAGCGCTCTCACCTGCGTCTAGTTCGGGACTAGCGAACTAGGCGGCGTTGGACTGGGCATCCGGCCGCGTGCTGAACGCGAGCCGCCAGTCCTCGTGCGTATCCCCGTTGATGCTCAGCCGCCACTCGTAGTGGTTACCAGGCGCCAGCGGCACCGGACCGCTGTTCAACGCGAACGGGATCGGTTGGCACGAGCCCAGCCGCACGCCCGGCGGGCGCCCGACCTCGAACCCGCCCTCGATCTGGATGGGCTGCTCACCCTCCGGACCGAGCACGACCACCGGGTTCCCGTCCAGGTCGATCAACTCGAACTTGAACGCGTGGTTCCGGTTGGTCTCGGACCAGGGAACCTCGATCAACCCAGCGATCGCGAACGGGATCGGCTGCGGACCCGTGACGGTCCAGCCGGCACCCAGCATGTTGAGCTTCCCCTCCGCCACCTGCGCGAAGTCGGCAAGCACCAACGTGACCTTCCAGCCCCTCTCGGGGGTCAAACCGGGGGAGTCCATCGGACGCCCCTCCTTTCCCTCGCCGCTCTCCTTGGTGGAGCGGATTCGGGCAGCACCGTATGCCCCAGGGTGGACGGCAAACCGGGATCAGGCGGATGGAGAGGTTGGAGGCGGGCCTCAGGAGGGCGGCAACGTGGAATAGAAGCAGCGACGTCGGACGGATCGTCGCTCCGAATTGTCGGAAAGAGCGGGGAAGACCGACCTCGAAACCGTGTAGTTAGCGGCTTGAAAGCACCAGTCAAGCGCTAACGCGCCAACATGGTCGAAGGCGAGCAATTCGCATCCAGTACGACATCGATCGGAGCCGTCTGGAAGGCGTTAGATCATCGCGCGGTGCTAGCAGTCGGTCTGACCTCAAGCGATTGGATCCAGGTCGCGATCGCGGGCATCACCGGCGTCGCGACGTTCGCAGCGCTCGCCAATCTGCTGATCACCCGGGCGCACGAGCGCCGCCGAAACCAACCCATTGTCCTTGCCCACGAGGCGGGGCAACGTCGCTTCGCTCACAGCAGCGAGCAGGGCGCCTCTTGGGTGGTCGACGCCTACCTAACAAGCGAGGGCGGCGGACCCGCCTTCAACGTCCGCTTCGGCGTCGAGTTCGTCGGGGTGCGATACGCCTATCGGTTGGACATCGAGGACTCGCCAGCGGGCAACCTCCAGCGCGTTCTCCCGGCAGGCGATCGTCGCCCCGAGTCCGGGTCTTGGCCGATCCTCATTCCATCGCTTGGTCTGTGGGGCCGCGCCGCCGACACGCTCAAGAACGACAAGCCGAACACGCTCGACGCTGAACGGGTGTATTGGGCGGTGTACGAGAACGCTGAGGGACAGACCTGGGAAACGCGCAATCCCGGTGACCGGTCGACCCCATTAGATATCCGCCGCATCCGGCGTCCGCAGCGCCGCGAGAGGGAGCAGTTGGAGGCGTACCACGCTGCGGAGAAGCGGGACAGCGAATGGATCACCGGCGCGCTGGGCGAGCTTGAGGAGCAGCGCCGGGCGACCGTCGCCGCTGAGGAGGCGCAAGGGCGAAGCAAGGGCGAGGCTCCGGCCCCGCCTACCCCTGAAACACGAAAACCCCGCGATTAGCAGGGTTCTCCGTGACGCGCCCGAGAGGATTCGAACCTCTGACCTTCGGTTCCGTAGACCGACGCTCTATCCAGCTGAGCTACGGGCGCAGCAGGCTCCCAGTCTAGCCCGGCCTCGCGCGTGGTGCGCTGAGGGTCGGATCGACAGGGAGACGGAGAGGGAGGGATTCGAACCCTCGATGGGGCTCTAAACCCCATACTCCCTTAGCAGGGGAGCGCCTTCAGCCACTCGGCCACCTCTCCAAGGGGTCGCGAAAGTGTAAGGGTTTGGCGCCCGAGAGCCGCGTAACGTTCTGCCACCCGGCAGATACGGTGGTGCAGATGCTCTTCTCGACCCGCAACAAGGCGACCCTGCCAAGCGCGGAGAGCGCGCTGCCGGGCCGCGACACGACGATGCCGGTGCCCGCCGTCCACACGGTCCTGGGCACCCCGCTGACCCCGCCGTTCCCGGAGGGGATCGAGGTCGCCTACTTCGGCCTCGGCTGCTTCTGGGGCGCCGAGCGCGCCTTCTGGTCGCTGCCCGGCGTGTACACGACGGCCGTCGGCTACCAGGGTGGGACGACGCCGAACCCGACCTACGACGAGGTCTGCTCCGGCCGCACCGGCCACACCGAGGCCGTCCTGGTCGCGTTCGACCCCACCAAGATCTCCTACGACGATCTCCTCAAGACGTTCTGGGAGGCCCACAACCCGACGCAGGGCATGCGCCAGGGCAACGACGTCGGCACCCAGTACCGCTCCGCGATCTACACGGTCGGCGAGGAGCAGGCCAAGGCCGCCGACCTGTCGGCCCGCCGCTACGGCGACGCCCTTGCCCGCGCCGGCAAGGGCGAGATCACGACCGAGATCGGCCCGGCCGGGCCCTTCTACTACGCCGAGGACTACCACCAGCAGTACCTCTCCGACGCCAAGAACCCCGGCGGGTACTGCTCGATGACCGGCACGGGCGTCAGCTGCCCGATCGGCGCGGGCGTGCCGGCACCCGCCGCAGACGCGTCCTAGCACCCGTCTGCGTCACAGAACGGAGGGCCACGCGAAGATCCTCGCGTGGCCCGTCCTGCAGCCCTCGACGATCAGCACCTCGCCGCCGCGTATCGCCGCGATGCGCGGCGCCTGCTGATCTGGCTGGCCCGCAGGACCTACGACGGCCAGGTCGCCGTCGACCTCGTCGGCGAGACCTACGCCCGCGCATGGGAGTCGCGGCGCCGCTTCCGTGGCGACCCGGCCGATGCCGAGGCGCTGGCCGCGTGGACGTTCGGGATCGCCCGCCACGTCCTCGCCGACGCGCTGCGTCGTGGGCGTTCCGAGCGCGCGGCGATGCAACGCCTCCATGTCGATCCGCCGCAGTTGGCGGCCGACGAGATCGCGCGCCTGGAGGAGCTCGCCGAGCTCGGCACCCTCCGCGCGACGTTGGCGATCGCACTCGAGGACCTCTCCCCCGAGCAGCGCGACGCCGTGCGCCTGCGCGTGATCGACGAGCTCGACTACCCGGCGATCGCCCGCCGCCTCGGGATCTCCGAGGAGGCGGTGCGCGCCCGCGTCTCGCGCGGGCTGCGCACGCTGGCGCTGTCGATAGAGGTCCCAGGCGCATGAGCGGCCGTGACCCTGACGCGATCCTCGACGAGCTCGGCGCCGCCCTCGAGGGCGCCTGGGCGCGCGACGGCGCCCGCCGCCGCCCGCTTCCGATCCGCATCCCGTTGCCGCGCCCGCGCGCCGGCCGTCGCGGGCTCATCGCCGCGGCGGCCGCCGCGCTGGCGCTCGTGCCGACCGCGATCGCGACGCGCGAGGCCGTCTGGGCCCCCGACCCGCCGCCGCTGCTGCCCGCCCAGCTACGGCCGCGCGACGCAGTCGCGCCCGGGACGGCCGGCACGCCGGTGTACGTCGGCGCCGGCACGCAGCGCGGTGTCGCGTGGCGGCTGAGCGCGACGGTCTGCCGCTACGGGACGATCGAAGCCGTCGGCCTCTTCCTCAGCGTGCCCGGCGGCGGCGCGGGTGCGCGCTGCGACGTCGCCGCACGCACCCCGGGCGCCTCGCCTGCGGCGCTTGCCGCGCGCCGCGTGCAGGCCTACTACGACCCCGCCTCCAACCTGACGTGGGCCTTCGGTGCGCTGCCGGCCGGCGCGCGCTCGGTCGAGGTGACCTCGCGCCCCTACGGCGGCGGGACGCCCGTGACCGAGCAGGTCGCCGCCACGGCCGTCGACGAGCAGGCGATCGAGCAGGGCCATCTGCCCGGCGGAGTGCACGTCTTCGTGGTCGCGCTGGCCGGCGGGCGCGATGTGGCCCACGTCCGTGTCAGCGACGGCGCAGGCGCGCTCCTGATGACCTGCGAAGGCGGACGCTGCGACCGATGAGCTCCCCTGATCCCTTCTCCCCCGATGACGATCCCCAGACCCTCCGGAGGTCTCACCCCATGTCGCACCGCCGTCTGACGTTCCCCGCTGTCGCCGTGCTCGCGATCGCCTCGCTGGCGCTCGGCGTGGTCGCGGCGCTGGCCGACGGACGCGACGGCAGAAAGCGCGCCGCCCCGGTTCGCGCCCTCCCGGCGCGGCCCGCCCTCGCGGTGCCCGCCGCGCGGCCCGTCCCGGCAACCCCGACGATCGTGGTCGGCGGATCGTTCCTGCGCGCCACGGTCCCCGCCGCGGCGTGCCCGGCTGACGACAAGCTGCCCGCTGCCGCCCCCGTGCCCCAGAACCTGCTCGACGCGTTCGGCGTGCTGCGCCGTGAGCGCACCGATGCCGACGCGCTCCCCGCGAGTGCCCTGAAGGCGCTGCGCCGGCGCGGCCTGGAGCCCTTCGACGTCGCCGCCGCACGCCTGTTGCGCCAGGCCGACGGCGGACGCGCCTGGGTCGTCCCGGTCCGCGACGTGTCGACCAACGCCGGTCTCATCTTCGAGATGCGTTGCGTGGCGCGCACGCTGAGCCGCCAGCGCCAGGCACTCGCCCAAGCCATGCGGGAGCACCGCCGCGAGCGCGCTCGGCCCGCCGTACCGCGGAAGCCGTTGGCGCCCCGGGCCACCGTGCCGGCACCGACCCGCACGGCACCGCTGCACGTGCCGGCACCCGCCACCCCGGTCCCGCCCGCGGTCTCGGCACCTGCCCCCAACACCACCAACAAGTCCGCGCCTCATCCCGGCCTTGCCGTCGTTGCGATCGATGGTGCGCCCGGCGGAGCCGGTGGCCGCCTGGAAGACCTCGTCCGCGGCCGTGAGCCCGTTGCCATCGACCCCTGCGGCGGACCCAACCACGACATGCTCTCGGTCTCGGGGATCGTGCCCGACGGTGTGGGCGCAGCGTTCCTGACCAGCCCGGACGGCACCGCGGTCCGCGCCGACGTCAAGGACAACGCCTATGCCTTCGTCGTCCCACGCACCAAGCACGCCGAAGAGCGCTATGTGGTCTGGACCGGAGGCGACGGCACCCCGCACGTCCAGCCCCTCGGCGCCCCGGTCTTCCTCGGCCGCGCCCGCTGCCCCACGGCTGCCGCCCACCAGCCCCCGACCGTCTCCCCCGACGGCTCCGGCCTGTGCGGCCGCTTCTACCCCTCGCCGGCCATCGTCGTAGGACCGCCGGTGCCATCCGCACCCGCGCGACGCATCCCACTGGCGACCCCGCCCCCGCTGCTGTACCGGGCGCCATGCGTGCTCGCCCCACAGGCCGCACGCGCCCTCCCGGTGCCGCCCAGCGTCAGGATCGTCCCGAAGGCACGACGCGCACCCAAGCACCACGGGTAGCCTTCGACACTCCGGAGGGGTGGCAGAGCGGTTGAATGCACCGGTCTTGAAAACCGGAGACGACGCAAGTCGTTCGCGGGTTCGAATCCCGCCCCCTCCGTTGTGACCACCTTGATGCTAATGTGGACACATGCGCGAGATCGGTGTTCGTGAGCTGAAGCAGTCGCTGAGCGAGACGCTGAAGGCCGTCGGGCGCGGAGAGCAGATCCGGGTGACGGTACGGGGCAAGGCGATCGCCGACATCGTCCCTGCAGGTGTCGCGAGAGACGATCGGCTTCGTGAGCTGGTCGCACAGGGTCGCGTCGTCCCGCCCTCACGATCTCGACCGGCGCGCGCGCCGCGTCTGGCCAAGGGCACCACGAGCGCCTCCGCGCTCGTTCTGGCTGAGCGCGACACCGAGCGTTGAGCCTCTACCTCGACGGCAGCGCACTGGTCAAGCGCTACGTCGACGAAGACGGCAGCGACCTGGTGCGCGAGGCGATGCACCGCGCCGACAGCTGGTTCATCTGTCGCATCGGCTTCGTCGAGACGATCCGAGCAGTGGGTTTGAGTGCCGGAAGCGCCGCCACCAGAGTCGTCCGCCAAGAGTGGCCGTCCTTCGGGATCGTCGAAGTCGACGAGCCGCTCGCCGAGCACGCCGCCTCACTGGCCCTCGACCGGGGACTGCGAAGCCTCGATGCGCTCCACCTCGCGGCCGCGATGGTCCTCCCCGGACCCGAGCTGACCGTTGCGACCTGGGACCAGCGGCTGCACGCGGCAGCCGTGGCCGAGGGCCTCGACGTACTGCCCGCTGTCCTGCCATAGGCGCGTCCGACTTCCAGCGGCGTCAGCGCGCCGCGAAGTCCTCGAGCTCCTCCACGAGCTGTGGCCAGTCGGAGCGCAGACTGCGGTAGATGCGTCGCTCGAGGCTGCTTCCGACGATGGGCTCGACGCGGACCAGCTCGATGTAGCCCGCCTTGCGCAGCTCGATCAGCGCGTGGTTGACCGTGTCGAACGAGACGTCGAAGCGCCGGGCAAGCTCGGTGGCGCCGGCCTCGTGCTGGACGAGCGCGAGCAGGATCGGCAACCGGATGGGGTGCTTGATCGCTCGCAGCAGCCCGATCAGATGTGGGGAGATGTTCGTCATAAGTGACGGGAGCGCGACTATCGCCCCGACCGAGTTCACGGGCAGGTGACAATCCTTCGTTTGGTGATGAGGGCGACGCGTGTCAAGCCAAGTCGGTCGGCATCGACAAGCACCATCGCCATGCTGGTGTCGCAAGCGTCAGGCTTGCGGTGTTCTGAAATCTAGAACTCGGGCAGTCTCACCTTTCACGGTTGGATGCCTCGTGGCCCCCGGGAACCACCCGGAGACCGTCGCCGATATCCGGCGGCGAGGCGTGGGCTCTGATCGATGCGATTTGCTCCGCTGCGCCTGCAAACGACGCTGTCTTTTGGCAGCGTACGCAGAACCGAAGCCGCCCGTCAAGGCCGCGCGCCGCAACATTCCCAGAAGCTAGGAGTGACCCCTCGCTAAAGACCTAAATATTGTAAAGTAAAGCTGATCGCTAAATGCTGCTTACCTAGCACACGCTCACCGCCGGCACCGCCACTCAGTCCAACCCCGCACGCGTCAACTTCTGCACAACTTCGTGAAACTTGCCTGGTTGGCTCTGGACAAATTTCCACGCGCGTGGAATGTTGGGGTTATCGCGGTTGGAGATCTTCGGTCTCTGAGCCGATGCGATTGCGCCAAGGCCGCGAGCTAACCACCGCGGCCTTGGCTGTTTAACGCGCACGTCGTGCGCCGCGCTGGTTGCGCTGAGCCCTGTCGTTCACCAGTTGACAGGGTGCTCGGAGAAGGAAGAGGGTAGGCGCAGCCCGATGTCCTTCGCCGAGCCAAAGTTCCGAGTCCAAGAGCGCGTCGTCGACGATCGCGCGACGATCGTCGCCGTCGAGGGCGAGATCCACGTCAGCACAGCGCCGGAGTTCAGCGCAATGCTCAGCGCGATCGTCAACGGCGGCCCGACGTCGCTGGTGCTGGACCTCACCGGCGTGATGTTCATCGACTCGACCGGCTTGAGCGTTCTGCTCAGCGCGTTACGTCAGGTCACCCACGCAGGTGGTCAGATGGCGGTGGTCTGCTCGAACCCGACGGTCCTGCGCCTCTTCGAGATCACGCGGCTGGACACGACCTTCGACATCCACGCCGAGCTTGAGCCGGCGCTGGCGTTCGTTCAGGCTGCGGCCGGCGGCAGCGACGCCGGCGCGCCGTAGCTGCGCAGCACCTCGGGCAGGACGACCGAGCCGTCCTCCTGCTGGCCGTTCTCCAGCAGCGCGATCAGCGTGCGGCCGACGGCGACCGCGGTGCCGTTGAGCGTGTGCAGGATCTCGGGCTTCGACGAGGACCCGGGCCCACCGGCCCGATGACGAATGTCCAGACGGCGCGCCTGGTAGTCGGTGGTGTTGGACGTCGACGTCAGCTCGCGGTAACGCTGCTGGCTGGGCAGCCACGCCTCGCAGTCGTACTTCTTGGCGGCGCTGGCGCCGAGGTCGTCGACCGCGATGTTCACCACGCGGTAGGGAATGTTGAGCGCCTGCAGGATCGACTCCTCGATGCTCAGCAGCCGCTCGTGCTCCTCGCGTGAGCTCTCGGGATCGACGAAGCTGAACATCTCGACCTTGTCGAACTGGTGCACACGGAAGATGCCGCGCGTGTCCTTGCCCGCGGCGCCCGCCTCGCGGCGGAAGCAGGGCGAGAAGCCCGCGTAGCGACGCGGCAGCGTCTCCCCCTCGAGGATCTCCCCCGCGTGCAGCGAGGCCAGGGCGACCTCGGAGGTCCCGGCGAGGTAGAGGTCGTCATCGGCCAGCTTGTAGATCTGCTGCTCGGTGTCGGGCAGGAAGCCGGTGCCGTAGAGCGCCTCCTCGCGGACGAGGACGGGAGGGATCACCGGCTCGAAGCCCTGCTCGGCGAGGTGATCCATCACCCAGGAGACGAGCGAGAGCTCCAGCCGCGCGAGGCCACCGCGCAGGTAGGCGAAGCGCGAGCCCGACAGACGCGCGCCACGCTCCATGTCGATGCGGTCGCCGGCCAGCGTGAGGTGGTCGCGGACCTCGTAGTCCGGCACCCAGGCCTCACCGACCTCCTTGATGACCGTGTCCTCGGGGGCGGCCGACTCCTCGGGCAGGTTGGGCAGCTGCGCGAGCGCCGGGGTCAGCTCGGCGTCGACCTGCGCAAGCTCCTCGGTCAGCGCCTTGGCCTCACCGGCGACCTCGCGCATCTTCGCGATCGCCTCGTCAGCGGCCTCGCCGGACTTCTTGGCCGCCGCGATCGCCTGGTTGGCGGCGTTCTGCTCGGCGCGCAGCCCCTCGAGGCGCGGCAGGATCTCCCGGCGGCGGACGTCGAGCGCCAGCACCTGGTCCAGGACGCTGACGTCGGACTCCCCGCGGCGCGCCAAGGCAGCGCGCACAGCGTCGGGATCGCGACGGATGAGCCTGATGTCGAGCACGGCCGGAGCCTACCCGCGAAGCACCGCTGCGCTAGTTGCGAGCGTCCTTGGACTTGCCAAGGCTGGGCCGCGGCCGCGCAAGGCTCGCTAGTTGCGAGCGTCCTTGGACTTGCCGTGGCCGGCGTACTTCGCCAGGAAGTCGGCGACCTGCTCCGCTTCCTTGCCGACCACGATGTCCTGGGGCATGATCGCCCCGGAGAAGCCGCCGTTGCGGATCGCGTAGAGGACGCTGTCGCGATCCTCCTTGCGGACGTTGAAGTTCGGGCCGTCCACGCGCTCTCGGTCCTTGACCTTCAGCGCGCCGCCCTCGGAGCCGACGATGCCCATGCTGTGGCAGCCCGAGCAGCGCTCGACGAAGAGCTTGGCGCCGGCCTGATACTCCGGCGCGACGGTCGTGACCTTGGCGTTGGGCTGCTTGACGTCGCCCTTCTCCTGACCGCAGCCGATGACGCCGGCGGCGGCGATCGAAAGTGCGGCGAGGGCGATGAGAGGACGGCGAGTCATGCGGCCGGGCATCATACGGGACCCTTTCATGCGCAGGCTTGCCGCCCTCTTCCTTCTGGGTGCGACGACCCTCGTGGGGTGTGGCGGCGGACCGTCGTACACCCACGTGCGGGACGGCGTGCTGAAGATCAACCTCGACGAGTACCGCCTCCGGCCCGAGAACATCGAGGTCCGGGCAGGCACGATCCACCTCCAGGCGACCAACTCCGGCCGCCTCACCCACAACCTCGCGATCGAGTCCTTCGACCACGAGGACGGCGAGGAGCCGATCCTCTACGGCCGCACCGACACGCTCCACCCCGGCCAGTCCGGACCCGAGCAGAAGCCGATCGTCCTCAAGCCCGGCAAGTACCGGCTGACCTGCACGATCGGCAACCACGACGACCTCGGCCAGTACGGCGAGCTGAAGGTGGTGGCGAAGTAGTCACCGGCGCAGGGATCGTGCCGTCTGTCGCGAACTGAGCAGCGACGCGGGCGCCGACCTCGATTCGATCGCTTCATAACGACGTTCACGCGATCGCTCTCGATACGGCGGCAACCTGGTCGGCGCCCGCGTCCTGACTAACCTGCGCGGCCATGGCGCCGCCCGCAGTCGATCCGGCTCGCTATCGCGAGGTCATCGGGAGCTTCGCGACCGGGGTCGCGATCGTCACCGCCCAGAGCGACGACGGACCGGCCGGCCTGACGACCAACGCCGTCACGAGCCTGAGCCTCGACCCGCTGCTGCTGCTGGTCTGCTTCGACAACGCGTCACGTACGCTGCCGATCGTGGAGCAGGCAGGGCGGTTCGCCGTCAACGTTCTGCACGCCGGCCAGCAGGATCTCGCCCGCGTCTTCGCCTCCAAGCGCATCGCCGAGGAGAAGTTCGACGCCGCGACCCACACCGTCGCCCACGGCGTCCCGGTGCTCGACGACGCGCTCGCCTGGATCGCCTGCGACCTCGAGTCGCTCACGCAGGCCGGCGATCACTCGATCGGCATCGGCCGCGTCACGCACCTCAGTGCCGATGATGGCCCCGAGGCGGCCAACGAGCCGCTGCTGTTCTTCCGCGGTGGCTTCGCCCGTCTCGACGCGCGTCAGAAGCCTGACGCTTAGACCGTCCCCAGCGCACGCAGCGCCAGGAAGGTGATGACCAACGCCGCCGCGGCCATGACGCCCATCTCGCGACGGACGATCTGCAGGACGATCGAGCGCTGGTCGTCGGCCGGCAGACGCCCCACCGCCTGGGCGTCCTCCAGGTCGCGCGCGTCGAGGACCATCTGGGCCGAGGTCAGCCGCAGCTGCTCGGCCACGAAGCCCACGGCGACGGGCAGCAAGGCGTACAACCAGTAGAGGCTGTCGCCCGGCTCGAAGCCCTCGACGGCCAGCACCCCGGCCCCGGCAGCCTGCGCGACGGCCGCCGCCTGCCCGGCCCGAATGAGCAGCCATGCAAAGGAATGGGGCTCCACCCGCCACCACAGCCAGGCGCACACGATCCCGGCGATCCCGTTCGAGATCGCCACCAGGAGAGCGAGGATGTGTGCAACATCGGTCACAAGGGTTGTTCGCAAGTGCGGAGCGCCACTTTGTGGCAGCAAGTTACAAGTTGGTGATACAACGGGAGGCCGAGTGCTCCGGACGTACCTTCCAGCCATCGTCTTCCTCGGACTCGGAGGCCTCGTCGGCGCGTTGTTCGTGACCGCCGGCAGCTTCCTCGGTCCGAAGCCGAAGACCCCCACGACCTACCAAGCGGACCCTTACGAGAGCGGCATGCCCTCGGAGGTCCACCAGGGCTTCCGCTTCGGGATCAGCTTCTACCTGATCGCGATGTTGTTCATCTTGTTCGACATCGAGGTGGTCTTCCTCTACCCCATCGCCGTCCAGCTGCGGGCCTTCGGGACCTTCGCGCTGATCGAGACGGTGGTCTTCATCGGACTGCTTGTGGTCGCGTTCGTCTACGTCTGGCGACGCGGCGCCCTCGAGTGGCGCTAGGACGGTAAGAACCTCATGGAGATCATCAAGCGAGAGAAGGCAGGCGAGGCGGGCGACTTCCGCATCCGCCAGCTGCAGGCGCGCGACATGCTGCGCGGTGACCTCGAGGGCGACGACCTCGAGCAGTACGTGCAGGAGCGCGTCATCACGACGACGCTGGACCGCGCCGCCAACTGGGCGCGCGGCAACTCGCTCTTCCCCGCGACCTTCGGCCTGGCCTGCTGCGCCATCGAGATGATGTCGGTGGTCGGCGCGCGTCTGGACATCGCCCGCTTCGGCTTCGAGGCCTTCCGCGCCTCGCCACGCCAGGCCGACCTGCTGATCCTGTCGGGCCGCGTCTCGATCAAGATGGCGCCGATCGTCCGGCGCATCTACGACCAGATGCTCGACCCGAAGTACGCCATCGCCATGGGCGCGTGCAGCAGCTCGATGGGCGTCTTCAACAACTACGCCATCGTCCCGGCCGACAAGTTCCTGCCGGTCGACGTCCACGTGCCCGGCTGCCCGCCGCGGCCGGAGGCGCTGATGCACGGCATCCTCAAGCTCCGCTCGATGGTCCACAGCGACCCGGCGATGGGCTGGCGCGAGCGCTACGGCGCCGAGCGCACGGTGGAGGTGCTGCCCGACGAGGGCGACGAGCTGCTCCAGCGCGAGGCGGCCGCTGCGGCCGACGCCGTCAACGTCCCGGCCGGGGATACCGACGGTGCCTGACGCACCCGGCACAGAGCTGCTGGCCCAAGAGCTGCGCGAGGCGCACCCCGACGCCGTGCTCGGCACCGAGTTCTTCCGTGACAAGGGCGCGATCGTCATCGCGCCCGAGGCGATCGGCGACGTCCTCGAGTCCCTCCGGACCAAGGGCTATAAGCACCTCATGAGCGTCCACGGGGTCGACTACTTCCCCGAGGAGCCGCGGCTCGGCGTGCAGTACGAGCTGCTGGACCGCGACGCGCTGGACCGCCTCACGGTCAAGCTTCGCGTCGCGCTCGACGCCCCCAACGTGCCGTCGGTGACGGCCAAGTGGCCGACCGCCAACCACCAGGAGCGCGAGGTCTACGACATGTTCGGCGTCGTCTTCGACGGCCACCCGGACCTGCGCCGCATCCTCATGCCCGAGGACTACGAGGGCTTCCCCCAGCGCCGTGACTTCCCGCTCGGTGGCGAGCCCGTGCTGTTCACCCACGACGAGGCCCTGGGCAAGGACTACACCAAGGGAACGGGCGGGAGACCCACATGACCGAGGTCACCGACTACCGCGCCACCGAGGACCGCGTCGACGTCTTCCAGCAGGTCCAGTCCCTGCCGAGCCCGGCGCCCGACCAGGAGCTGCTGACCCTCAACATGGGTCCGCACCACCCCGCCACGCACGGGGTGCTGCGCCTGCTCGTCACGCTCGAGGCCGAGATCGTCCGCGACCTCAAGCCGATCATCGGCTACGTCCACACCGGCATCGAGAAGACGGCCGAGGACAAGTCCTATTGGAAGGCCATCCCCGTCGTCGAGCGGATGGACTACCTGGCCTACTACTTCAACGCCATGGCCTTCTGCGGGGCGACCGAGACGCTGCTCGACGTCGAGGTCCCCAAGCGCGCCCAGTACCTGCGCGTCATCCACATGGAGCTCAACCGCATCATGAGCCACCTCGTGTGGCTGGGCACCTCCATGCTGGACCTCGGCGCCGTGTCGGTCTGGTGGTACTGCTTCCGCGAGCGCGAGCAGATCCTCGACCTCTTCGAGCAGTCATCCGGCCAGCGCATGCACACGCGCTACTTCCAGGTCGGCGGTGTGATGGAGGACGTCCCCGCCGGCTGGGACGTCAAGCTGCGCCAGTTCCTGAAGAAGATGCCGTGGGCCGTCGACCAGTACCTCGACCTGCTCAACCGCAACGAGATCGCGCTGCGCCGCCTGCGCAACACGTGCCCGCTCGACGAGCAAACGCTGCTGGACCTCGGCGTCACGGGCCCGCTGCTGCGCGCCTCGGGCAACCCGTGGGACCTGCGCAAGGCCATGCCCTACTCCTCCTACGAGGACTTCGACTTCAAGATCCCGGTCGGCACCCGCGGCGACAACTACGACCGCTTCGCCGTCCGCATGCAGGAGATGAAGGAGTCGGTGAAGATCATCGAGCAGGCGCTCGACGGTCTGCCCGAGGGCCCCTACATCACCGAGGACCGCAAGGTCGCGCTCCCGCCGCGCCACGAGCTGGCGACGTCGATGGAGGCGTTGATCCATCACTTCAAGCTGGTCACCGAGGGCTTCCGGGTCCCGCCGGGCGAGGTCTACTACCCCATCGAGGGCCCGCGTGGCGAGTACGGCATGTTCATCCGCTCCGACGGATCGAGCAAGCCCGCGCGCGTCCACATGCGCGACCCCTCGTTCGTGAACCTGCAGGCCACGCTGCCGATGGTCAAGGACTCCTACATCGCCGACCTCATCACCACGCTGGCGATGATGGACCCGGTGCTCGGCGGGGTGGATCGCTAACCCCATGTCGATGCCCGACGTCAAGCGCTTCTCGCACGGCTCCCGCGTCCCCGGCTGGGACGACCCGGTCGACCTCGCCAAGGAGCCACAGGAGGTCCCGGACCCGGCGACCACGCCGGTGCCCGCCGAGCTGCGCGCCACCATCGAGGCGCACATCGCCAAGTACCCGGACCGCCGCAGCGCGGCGATCCCGGCGCTGGCCGCCGCCCAGGAGCTGCACGGCTGGTGCTCGCCCGAGGCCTTCATCCAGGTCGCGTGCGTGATGCGGCTGACGCCGGCCTACCTGGTCGCCGTCGCGTCCTTCTACGACATGTTGGACACGCAGCCGGTCGGCCACAAGCGCGTCTACGTGTGCACCAACATCTCGTGCTCGCTGCGCGGCGGGCGCAAGCTGCTTAAGGATCTCAGCGAGGCGATCGGTGACGGGGTGGGTGGGTCCGATATCCAGGTGCGTGGCTTCGAGTGCCTCGGCGCCTGCGACATCGCCCCGATGGCGTCGATCGACGGCGTCTTCGTCGGCCCGATCGAGGACGGCGAGATCGCCGAGCTGGCCCAGCAGGTGCGCGACGGCGCCGACCCGCTCCCGGCCAAGCAGCTGCTCAAGCGCCCCTCGGCCGACCCGCACGCCAACACCCGCGCGCCGCAGGAGGGCACCGAGTGAGCACCCAGCAGCCCCTCATCTTCTCCGAGATCGACGAGCCCGGGCTCAACACGATCGACGTGTACAAGCGCCGTGGCGGCTACGGCGAGCGACTGCGCAAGGCGCTGACGATGCCGCCCGAGGCGCTGGTCGAGGAGCTCAAGGCCTCCGGCCTGCGCGGCCGCGGCGGCGCAGGCTTCTCGATGGGCATGAAGGCCTCCTTCATGCCCAAGGGGGCCATGGACAAGTACTTGGTCTGCAACGCGGACGAGTCCGAGCCCGGGACCTTCAAGGACCGCGAGCTCATGCAGAAGATCCCGCACCTGCTGATCGAGGGCATGATCATCGCCGCCTACGCGGCGGGCGCCAACCGCGCCTTCATCTTCATCCGCGGTGAGTACGTCCAGCAGGCCGACATCCTCGACGCCGCCGTCGCCGAGGCCTACGACGCCGGCTTCCTCGGCGAGAACATCCTCGGCACGAACGTGTCGCTGTCGCTTGCCGTCCACCGCGGCGCCGGCGCCTACATCTGCGGCGAGGAGACGGGCCTGCTCGACTCGCTGGAGGGCAAGCGCGGCAACCCGCGGCTCAAGCCGCCGTTCCCCGCCAACCAAGGCCTCTACCAAGGCCCGACGCTCATCAACAACGTCGAGACGCTGGCGACCGTGCCGCTGATCGTCGAGATGGGCGGCGCGGAGTACGCCAAGATCGGCGCCGAGGGCTCGACGGGCACGAAGCTGATCTCGATCTCGGGCAACGTCCAGCGCCCGGGCAACTACGAGATCGAGCTGGGGATGTCCAGCAGGGACATCATCTACGGCCTGGCCGGCGGCCCCGACGAGGGCCGCGAGATCAAGCTCTGGTTCCCGGGCGGCTCGTCGTCGCCGGTCCTGACCAAGGACGACCTCGACCTCCCCTACGACTTCAACACGCTGGCCAAGGCGGGGTCGATGCTCGGCTCCGGCGCGATCATCATCGTCGACGACAGCAACTCGGTCGTCGACGTCTGCCTCTGGCTCGCCGAGTTCTACCGCCACGAGTCCTGCGGCAAGTGCACGCCGTGTCGCGAGGGCACCAACTGGACGGTGAAGATGCTCGAGCGCATCCAGTCCGGCCTCGCCACGCCGATGGACCTCGACATCATGGCCTCGGTCCAGGAGCAGATCATCGGCAACTGCCTCTGCGTCCTCGGCGACGCGATGGCGATGCCGGTCGGCTCGATGGTCGCGAAGTTCCGCGACGAGTTCGAGGCCCACATCGAGGCCGCGCGCGCGGCCAACCTCGACACCGTGGGCGACGAGCCGGCGCCCGAGCTCGCCCTTCTGCAGGGAGCGGTTCTCTAGTCCTATGCCTCGCCCTGAACAGCGCATGGTCACCTTCTCGATCGATGGTCGAGAGGTCACCGCACCCGAGAACATCATGTTGGTCGACGGCGCCAAGTACGGCGACGTCGAGATCCCCGTCTTCTGCTACGAGCCCAAGCTCGGCCAGCCCGTCGGCGCCTGCCGCATGTGCCTGGTGGAGATCGAGGGCATCCCGAAGCTGCAGACCGGGTGCTCCACGCCGGTCAAGGACGGCATGGTCGTCCACACCCAGACCGACAGGGTGAAGACCGCCCAGCAGGCCGTCGTCGAGTTCCTGCTGATCAACCACCCGCTCGACTGCCCGGTCTGCGACAAGGGCGGCGAGTGCCCGTTGCAGGACATCTCCTTCGGCTGGGGCGGCGGCCGCTCGCGCTTCATCGAGCCCAAGCGCCACTTCGAGAAGCCGCTGGAGCTCTCCCCGCTGGTCGCGATCGACCGCGAGCGCTGCATCCTCTGCTACCGCTGCGTGCGCTTCTCGCAGGAGATCAGCGAGGACTACCAGCTGGTCTTCCAGGAGCGCGGCGCGCACACGTTCGTCGGCACCTTCGACGGCCATCCCTACGTCGCGCCGTTCAGCGGCAACATCATCGAGCTCTGCCCCGTCGGCGCGCTGACCTCGCAGCCGTATCGCTTCCGCGCGCGGCCGTGGGACATCGAGGGCGCCGGCGGCGTCTGCACGCTCTGCCCGGGCCAGTGCAACGTCACCTTCACGGTCCGCGACGAGCGCGTCCTGCGCGTGCTGGGTCGCGACAACGCGGACGTCGACGACGGCTGGCTCTGCGATCGCGGCCGCTTCGGCTACCAGGCGATCCATGTCGACGAGCGCATCACGCACCCGATGGTCCGCGACGGCGGCGAGCTGCGCCCCGTCTCCTGGGAGCGTGCGCTGGACGACGCCGCGGCCGCCCTGCGCCGTGCCGGCGGGAAGGTCGGCGTGCTGGCCGGCGGCGCGACGAGCAACGAGGAGGGCTTCCTCCTGCAGCAGATCGTCCGCGACGGCCTGGGGACCAACGACCTCGACTCGCGGATCTTCGACGGCGGCGATCGTGACGCCACGCTGGCGCTGCACGATCCTGCGCTGCAGGCGACGGTCGCCGACCTGGAGTTCGCCCACACCGTTCTGGTGCTGGGGGTCGAGCCGGTCGACGACATGCCGATCCTCGACCTGCGGATCCGCAAGGGCGTGCGCCGCCAGCGCGTCAACCTCGCGGTCGCGACGGCGCGGCCGTCGTCGCTGGACGCCAACGCCAAGCAGGTCGTGCGCTTCGCGCCGGGCGACGAGGCGCGGGCCGCGGCGCTGATCGCCGGCGCGCTCGGCGGCGGCTCTGACGTTCCTGAACAACTTGCTGAGCTGGTCGCCCAGCTGCGCGACGGCGGCGAGGACGTCGTGATCCTCTACGGCGAGCGCGTCCTGACCGATCCGGCGGGCGCCGCCGCGCTGGTCGCCATCGCCGACGCGCTCGACCTCCGCGGCCGCGACGGCGCGGGCCTCCTCGGCGTGCCGTCGACCGCCAACGCGCGCGGCCTGCGCGAGGTCGGCGTCCTGCCCTTCGCCGGCCCGGGCTTGGCGCCCGTCGACCGACCCGGTCGCAGCACGCCGGAGATCGCGGCCGCCGCCGCCGCGGGCGAGCTCGCCGCGCTGTGGCTGGTCGGCGCCGACCCGCTGGAGACGCACCCCGAGCGGGCGACCTGGGACGCGGGCCTGGAGCGCGCCTCGACGGTCATCGCCCACGCGGGCTACCTGACCGCCGGCGTGCTGGAGCACGCCACGATCGTCTTCCCCACCGAGTCGCACGCCGAGCACGAGGGCACCGTGGTGCACCCCGACGGCCGCGTGCAGCGCCTGCGCCAGGCCATCGCCCGCCCGGGCGAGGTCCGCGCCGGCTGGTGGATCCTGTCCGAGCTGGCCAAGCGCCTGGATGTCGACGTCCGCGTGCTCACCGGCCCGATGGCCTCGACGCAGCTGTTCGCCGCGGTGCCGTTCTACGCGGGCCTGAGCCTCGACGCCATCGGTGGCAAGGGCCTGCGCTGGCCGGCCGACGCGGCCGCCACGGCGGCCTGGCCCACGACGGGCACGACACCCGGCGCTCCTGAGGTCCCGGCGCCGGCCGCGGAGGTCGAGGACGGCCGCCTGCGCCTGGGCACCTACCGCTCCGTCTGGGCCGGCCCCGAGGTCGCCGCCTCCCCCGCCCTGCACTTCCTCCGCGCGCGCACGCGGGTCGAGCTGTCACAGCACGACGCGGAGCGCCTCGGCCTCTTCGACGGTGACCAGGTCACGGTCGGCGACGGCAGGGGCGGGGTGGTCCGCGCGACCACGAGCGTCCGTGCGGCGATCCCGGCCGGTAGCGCCTTCCTCGAGGGCAACGGCGTCGCGGGTCCCCTCGTCGACGTCCGCAAGCGGCCGGCCACCGAGCCGGTCGGCCCTGAACCCGTCGCCCTGAGCTGAGAAGACCCAGTTGATCCTCGCGAACGTCACCTATTACGAGCCCTGGTGGATGCAGATCGCCAAGGCGATCGTCATCTTCGCCGTGGGCCTGCAGATCGTCCCGATCGCCCTGATGGCCGACCGCAAGGTCATGGGCCGGATGCAGAACCGCTACGGCCCCAACCGCGTCGGGCCGTTCGGCGCGCTGACGCCGATCGCCGACATCGGCAAGCTGCTGTTCAAGCAGCAGTTCCGGCCCAAGACGTCGATCGGCTGGCTCTTTGCGATCGCGCCGCTGATCTCGATCATCACCGCGGTCGCCGCGCTGGCGATCGTGCCCTTCGGCGACGTCCAGGACATCTTCGGGACCCCGACGGGGCTCTACGGCGTCGATGCCTCGATCGGCCCGCTCTACCTCTTCGCCTTCGGCTCGATCGCGTTCTACGGGATCATGCTCGGCGGCTGGTCCTCGGGCTCCAAGTACTCGTTCTTGGGCGCGATGCGCGCCGCCGCGCAGCTCATCTCCTACGAGGTCTCTCAGGGCCTGGCGCTGGTCGGCGTGGTCATGACCGCGCAGTCGCTGTCGCTGGTGGACATCGTCAAGGCCCAAGAGGGCATGTGGTACATCGTGCCCCAGTTCGTCGGCTTCCTCGTCTTCCTGGTGGCGTCGTTCGCCGAGACCAACCGCCCGCCGTTCGACCTCGTCGAGGCCGATGGCGAGTTGGTCGGCGGCTACAACACCGAGTACGGCGGCGGCCGCTTCGCCACGTACTACTTCGCCGAGTACCTCAACATGATCGTGGCCTCGTTCATCATGGTCACGGTCTTCCTCGGCGGCTGGTGGCTGCCCTTCGGGATCCACCCGCCCGGCTGGGTCGACCCGTTCGTCGTCATCGGCAAGACCTTGGTCTTGATCTTCGTCTTCGTCTGGGCCCGCGCCTCGTTCCCACGCCTGCGCTACGACCAGCTGATGTCCCTGGGGTGGAAGGCGCTGCTGCCGCTGGCCACCCTCAACACCCTCGTGACCGCGATCATCGTGGTGGTGACCGACTAATGGCCCCCTGGCCGCCTTCTGCGGAAGAGCTTCATGTCGTCGACGGTCCCGATCCGGGCGGCGCCGGCGGCTTCTACCGCGCCTTCGGCGAGACGCTGCGTGGCCTGAAGACCACGCTGCGCCAGTCCGTCGCCCCCATCGAGACGGTCGCTTACCCCGAGGAGAAGATCCCGGTCTACCCGCGCTTCCGCGGACGCCATCGCCTCCACAAGTTCGAGGACACCGGCCTGGAGAAGTGCGTCGGCTGCTCGCTGTGCGCCGCCGCCTGCCCGTCGGACTGCATCCGCGTCGTCGCCGCCGAGAACACACCGGACAACCGAGTGTCTGCCGGCGAGCGCTACGCCGCCGTCTACGAGATCAACCTCAGCCGCTGCATCTTCTGCGGCTACTGCGAGGTCGCGTGCCCGTTCGACGCGATCACGATGGGCAATGACTTCGAGATGAGCGACTACAACCGCAACGACCTCATCTTCACCAAGGAGATGCTGTTGGCCGAGCCCTTCGAGCGCACGCCGCTGCGCGGCGAGGGCGAGTAGCCTCGGCGCCGGGCGGTCGGCCCACCGTTTTCTCATGGCTGCTGTCTTCTTCTTCATCGCAGGGATCGGCGCGATCGCGGGCGCGATCGGCGTCGCCACCGTGCGCAACCCGTTCTACGCCGTCCTGGCGCTGGTCTTCCACCTACTGTCGCTGGCCGCGCTCTTCCTGCTGCTGCGCGCCGAGTTCATCGCCGCGGCGCAGGTCGTCGTCTACGCCGGCGCCGTCATGGTGCTCTACGTGTTCGTGGTGGCCTACGTCGGCAGCCAGGACGAGCCGGTCCGGCCGGTCGGCGGCCCGGGCCTGAAGATCGCCAGCATCGTCTTCGCGACGCTGCTGGCCGTCGAGCTCTTCATCGCGGTGCTCGGCTCCGGCCTCAAGGGCATCGACGGCAAGGGCGCCCCGTATGAGCCCGGCTTCGGCTCGCCGGCGGCGATCGGCGAGCTGCTGCTCACCCGCTTCCTCTTCCCCTTCGAGGCCGCGTCCTTCCTGCTGCTGATGGCAGCGGTCGGCGCCGTCGTGCTCGCCCGCCGCCGCGGTGGCCTGGAAGGCGGCGACGAGGAGGTCGTGCGCGCGATCCCGACGCGGCTGCCCAAGGGCGCCGGCTCGATCGCCGAGGGCGTCGGCCTCATCAACCCGACCGCCGACCTGGAGCGCCCGGCCATCGGTGCGGGCACCGGCGACGGCGATCAGGAGCGCGGTCGCTGATGGCCATCGGCTGGTACCTCACCGTCAGCGCCCTGGTCTTCTGCATCGGCGCGGCCGGCGTGATGACGCGCCGCAGCCCGCTGGTCATCCTCCTTTGCCTGGAGCTGATGCTCAACGCCGCCAACCTGTCGCTCATCGCGTTCTCGCGCATGTGGGGCAACGGCGACGGCCAGATCTTCGCGATCATCGTCATGGTCGTCGCGGCGTGCGAGGTCTGCATCGGCCTGGGCCTGGTGGTGGCGATGTTCCGCCGCCGCCTGCCGATCGACGTCGACGAGATGCGGGAGCTGCACGGCTAGATGAGTCCCACCACCGCCGCCTGGCTGGCGCTGGCGTGTCCCCTGGCGGGCACGATCGTCAACAGCCTCGGGTACAAGGTTTGGAAGGGGAAGACCGCCGGGTTCATCGGCACGTTCGCGCTGGCCGCGGCGTTCGTCTTCGCGCTGATCGCGCTCTTCTCGCTCCAAGGGCGCGGCGAGGAGCACCGTCAGCTCGTCTCCTCGCTGTATGACTACGCGGTCACCGGCACGATCGACGCGAAGCTGTCGATCCTCGTCGACCCGCTGAGCATCCTGATGATGTTGGTGGTGACCGGCGTCTCGACGCTGATCCACCTCTACTCGCTGGCCTACATGAGCGGAGACCGGGGCTACACGCGCTTCTTCTCCTACCTCAACTTCTTCGTCTTCTCGATGCTGCTGCTGGTGCTGGCGGGGAACTTCTTCCTGCTGATCGTCGGCTGGGCGTTCGTCGGCGCGGCCTCCTACCTGCTGATCTCCTTCTGGTATCGCCGCACGACGGCGACGTCGGCGGGCATCAAGGCCTTCGTCATCAACGTGGTCGGCGACATCGGGCTGACGCTCGGCGCGTTCTTCATCCTCAAGAACTCCCACACGCTGGACTTCCTGGGCACCTTCGAGCAGGCCAAGACGCTGGGCGCCGACCACCACGGCGACCTCACCGCCGGGCTGATCCTGCTGCTGGTCGGCGCGTTCGCGAAGTCCGCCCAGCTCCCGTTCCACACGTGGCTGCCGGACGCGATGGAGGGCCCGACGCCCGTCTCGGCCCTGATCCACGCCGCGACGATGGTGACCGCCGGCGTCTACCTGATCGCGCGCATGCACCCGCTCTTCGAGCAGTCGGTCGCCGCGGCCGACGTCGGGACGATCATCGGCGCGCTCACGCTCTTCGTCGCCGCGACGATCGGCATGGTCGTCACCGACCTCAAGCGCGTCATCGCGTACTCCACCATGTCGCAGATCGGCTACATGGTCATGGCCGTCAGCTCGGGCGCCTACGTCGCGGGCATGTTCCACCTCATGACGCACGCCTTCTTCAAGGCCTTGCTGTTCATGAGCGCCGGCTCGCTGATCAGCGCCATGGGCGGCGACCAGAACCTCGATCGCATGCGCGGCTTCCGCAAGGCGATGCCGTTCACGTTCCTGTGCTTCGTGGTCGGCGGCCTCGCGCTCGCGGGCGTCCCGCCGTTCTCAGGGTTCTTCTCCAAGGACGAGATCCTGCTCGTCCAGGGCGAGATCGGCGGCTGGCACTGGATCCTCTACGTCGTCGGCTACATCACCGCGCTGATGACCGCGATCTACACGTGGCGCATGATCTTCCGCGCCTTCTGGGGCGAGCCGGTCGAGCAGGCGCGTGAGCTCGAGCACGGCCACCTCTACCACGCGCCCCAGCCCACCAACCCGGCCAACGGCGAGGTCGAGGACACCGACGTCGGCTTCCCCGGCCCCGAGCACCACATCGCCGAGTGGGCGCTGCCGATGAAGCTCGCGATGGGCACGCTGGCGGTGCTGGCGACGGTCGGCGGGATCGTGGGGATCCCGAAGGTCACGACCTGGTTCGACACCTTCCTGGAGCCGACGTTCGCCGACTCCTCGATCCACCACGAGCCGAGCAACGGGCTGCTGTGGGGCGGGCTGGCGCTGGGCGCCGCCCTCGGCGTGCTGGGCATCTTCATCGCCTACAGGATCTGGGGCGCCGCCAACGGCGAGGCCGCGGTCGCGCTTCGCGAGCGCGTCCCCGCGCTGCACAAGCTCTTCGTCAACAAGTGGTACTTCGACGAGCTGATCGACTGGGTGATCGTCCGCCCGTTCAGCTGGTTCGGGCGCTTCGGCCAGCAGACGTTCGAGCGGATCTTCGTCAACGGCACGCTGATCGGCGGTCCGTCGACGCTGGTGCGTGCCGGCTCGGCCGCCGTGCGCGCCATGCAGTCCGGCTTCCTGCGCGCCTACGCGGCGCTGCTGCTCGTCGGTGCCGGCGTCGTGATCCTGTACTTCCTGGTCCAGTCCTCGTGAGCCTCCCTCTCTCCATCCCCCTCTGGCTGCCGGCCGCCGCGGCGTTTCTCGCGCTGCTGCTGCCCGCCATCGCCACCCGTGCCCTGGTGATCCTCGGGGCGCTGGGCACGTTCGCCTGGTCGATCTGGGCGATCATCGACTTCGACCGCTCGGCGCGCGGGCTGCAGAACGTCACCGACGAGATCTGGATCAAGCAGCTCGGGATCCACTACAAGCTGGGCATCGACGGGTTGAACCTGTTCTTGATCGCCCTGGCGGCGTTCATCTTCTTGGTGTGCATCATCTGGGCGGCGTTCCGAGCGTGGGAACACCCCAAGCAGTTCTTCCTGTTCTTCGCCGTCGCCGAGAGCGCGGTGCTCGGCGCGCTGATGGCCCAGGACCTCGCGCTGTTCGTCCTGTTCTTCGACCTGATGCTCCTGCCGTTCCTCTTCCTCACGGGGATCTGGGGGCCGGAGAGCACGCGGGTCGCGGCGATCACCAAGCTGTTCATCTACACCTTGGTCGGCTCGCTGCTGATGCTCGCCGCGGCGATCGCCACCGGCGTGCTCGTCTCCCAGCAGTCGGGCAACGACCTCTCCTTCGCCTTCAGCGACCTCGCCAAGGTGCCGCTGGGCAAGGGCTCGCAGGAGTGGATCTTCCTCTGCTTCGCCGCCGCGTTCTGGGTCAAGATGCCCGCCTTCCCGGTCCACGGCTGGATGCCCGACGGCTATCGCAACATGCCGCTGCCGGTCCTGGCCGTCTTCTCGGCCGTCCTGTCCAAGGTCGCCGCCTACGGCTTCCTGCGCGTCGTGATCCCGCTCTTCCCGGACGCGTCGGCGCACTTCCAGGATCTGATGCTGGTGCTGGCGCTGGGCTCGATCCTCTACGGCTCGGCGATGGCGTTCACGACGTCTGAGTCGCGGCTGGTGCTGGGGTACTCGTCGATCGCCCAGCTGGGCTTCATCACGCTGGGGATCTTCGCGTTGAATGGCGATGGTGCCCAGGGCGCGATCCTGCAGGCCGTCAACCACGGTCTGGTCGTCGCCCCCGCGTTCGTGATCGTCGCCTACCTCGCCGAGCGCACCGGCGGTTCGGAGGACATCCGCGACATGGGCGGCATCGCGTTCCGCGCGCCTGTGCTCGCCGCGCTGTTCTTGATCGTCGCGCTCGCGAACCTGGCGATGCCGGGCTCCTCGAACTTCGTCGGCGAGTTCCTGATCCTGCTCGGGGTCTTCCACTCCAAGCTGGTCATCGCCGCGATCGCCTTCACCGGCGTCGGGATGGCCGCGGTCTACTCGCTGCGCCTCTTCATCAAGACGATGCACAACCGCGTCGGCGCCGACGTCGAGTCGCGCGACATCAGCTTCCGCGAGGGCCTCGTGCTCGTGCCGCTCGTCGCGGTGATCCTCTTCTTCGCCCTCTACCCGCAGCTCGCGCTGCACAAGGGCGAGCCGACCATCACGAAGGCCGTCCAGGCCGCGAGTCGCATCTCGGACTCCGCGCCACCGCAGCCCCAGCAGGCCTCCGCGACCGCTCAGCCCACGCCCTGATCGTGAACCACGTGTCCCCCATGCTCGCCACCGTTGCCAAGCCCACGATCGACTGGGCCGGCACCTCGCCGCTTCTCGCCCTGCTCGGCGGGGCGATCGTCGTGCTGCTCGCCGGCCTGCTGCGCGGGCGCTTCATCCGCGAGCAGCTCGTCCCGTTCCTGACGATCGTCGCGTTCGGCACCACGATCGGCCTGGGCATCTGGCAGTGGGACGAGGCCAAGGACCTGTTCGTCGCCAAGGGCTCCCAAGGCGCGCTGCGCCTCGACGACCTGACGCTGATGATCACGTTCATCGTCTGCGCGACCGGGATCGGCGCGACGCTGCTGTCCTGGCGGGCGCTGGCGCCGCGCGAGGCCGCCCACGGCGAGTACTTCGCGTTGATGCTGACCAGCGCCGCGGGCATGGTCATCCTGGCCGCCGCGCAGAACCTCGTGACGGTGTTCTTGGGGTTGGAGCTGCTGTCGGTCCCGCTCTACGTGCTCTGCGCGACCGAGATGCGCCGCGAGCGCTCGCTGGAGTCCGGCCTGAAGTACCTCATCATCGGCTCGGTCGGCTCGGCGACGTTCCTGTACGGGTTGGCGTTCATCTATGGCGGCACGGGCGGCACGGACTTCCGCGACATCGCGAGCGCGATCTCCGGCGACACCGCGCATGACTCGCTGCTGCTGACGGGCATCGCGCTGACGCTGGTCGGCCTGGCCTTCAAGGCCTCGATCGCGCCGTTCCATCAGTGGACGCCGGACGTCTACGAGGGTGCGCCGACGCCGGTGACCGCGTGGATGGCGGTCGCGACGAAGGCCGCTGCCTTCGGCGGCGCGCTGCGGATCTTCGATGTCGCGCTGATCGACGCGCACGCCGACTGGGCGCCCATGGTCGCGGCGCTGGCGGCGATCACGATCATCGTTGGCAACGTCGGCGCGCTGTCGCAGTCGTCGCTGAAGCGGATGCTGGCGTGGTCGTCGGTGGCACAAGCGGGGTACCTGCTCGCGGGCCTGGTCGGTGCTTCCAAGCTCGGCGTGCAGGCGACGGTCTTCTACCTGTCGATCTACCTGTTCATGAACCTGGCGGCCTTCGCGGTGATCGTGGCCCGCGAGCGCGAGGCGCCCTACGGCGACGACATCCGCTCGGTGGCCGGCATCGGCGTGTCGCGGCCCCTGCTGGCGTGGCCGATGACGCTGGCGATGCTGTCGCTGGCCGGCATGCCGGCGACGGCGGGCTTCATCGGCAAGTTCGCGCTGATCGACGCGGCGGCCGATGCGGGCTACACGTGGCTGGGGATCGTGATCGTCATCGGGTCGATGATCTCGCTGGCGTACTACTTGAAGGTCGTGGCGGCCATGTGGATGCGACCGGCGTCGGCGGCTGACGTCGCGACGGTCGATGCTTCGGGCGCCCCGCGCCTGGCGGGTGCCGACCCGGTGACGGAGCGCGCCGACTGGGAGGTCACTGCGGTGGCCGTCGTGGCCGGCGCCGCGATCGTCGTGTTCGGCGTGATCCCGTCGCCGTTGCTCAACCTGGCCGGCGACGCGGGCCGGGCGCTGGGTCTCTTCTAGCCGGGCGGATCATCCCCCGGCGCTGGCCGCGCCTCCGGCTGGGTAGGACAAACGCCATGTCCGACGACCACGGCCACGACCACACCGAGGATCCGCGCAAGCAGGAGCAGGGCAGCGGTGGCTACCCGGAGAGCACGCCCGCGGGCACCGAGGGCGACAAGGCGGGCGGGCCCGACAAGAGCACCGAGAGCGACGACGCGCCCAGCCCCTCGACCGACAAAGAGGCCGATCGCGACCACTCGACCGGCAATCCGAACGCCGCCGGCTGACGTCTGACTCCGCGAGCTTCCGACGCGTCTGGAACGATGCGCCAGTGCGTATCTCCGCCAAGGCCGACTATGCGGTGCGGGCAGCGATCGAGCTGGCCGTCGCCGGAACCGATCGCCCGACCAAGGGCGACAGCGTCGCGCAGGCGCAGGGCATCCCCCTGAAGTTCCTCGAGAACATCCTCGCCGACATGCGCCACGCGGGTCTGGTCACCAGCCGCCGCGGCGCCGAGGGTGGCTACTGGCTCGCCCGGCCCGCCGAGGAGATCACCGTCGCCGACATCATCCGCGCCGTCGAAGGCCCGCTGGCCTCCGTGCGCGGCGGTCGCCCCGAGGACGTGGACTACGCCGGGACCGCCGAGCCGCTGCAGCGCGTCTGGATCGGCGTGCGGGCGAGCCTGCGCCACGTGGTCGAGAACGTCACCCTCGCCGACCTCGCCTCGGGCAAGCTGCCCAAGGACATCGAGGCGCTGGCGAAGGACCCCGAGGCCTGGGTCACACGCCGCTAAGCGGCGCTCGGCAGCGACTTCACGCCGTCGCGCCGCACGTAGACGATGTCGCCCTCGTGCAGCTCGAGCTGCTCGGCCTCGTGGCGCGTGAGCTGGGCGTAGACGGCGCCGTCGCCGGCGAGGTCGAGCTCGACGCGGACCTCGAAGCCGAGGTGCACGATGCGCGAGATCTGGGCCTCGACGCCGATGCCGTCCGGGTCGGTCCGCAGGACGAGGTCGTGCGGGCGCACCAACCCGTCTCCCAGCCGCGCGACCGGGCCCAGGAAGCCCATGACGAACTCGTTGGCCGGCGTGTCGTAGAGCTCTCGCGGTGCGCCGACCTGCTCGATCTTGCCCGCGTTGAGGACCACGATGCTGTCGGCCAGCTCCATCGCCTCCTCCTGGTCGTGGGTGACCAGGACGGTGGTGACGTGGACCTCGTCGTGCAGCCGGCGCAGCCACGCGCGCAGCTCGGCGCGGACGTTGGCGTCCAGCGCGCCGAACGGCTCGTCCAGCAGCAGCACCTTCGGCTCGACCGCCAGCGCGCGGGCCAGCGCCATGCGCTGACGCTGGCCGCCTGAGAGCTGCGACGGATAGCGGTCCTGGTAGCCCGCGAGCCCGACGATGCCCAGCAGCTCGTCGACCTTGTCCGTGATCTCGGCCTTGGGGCGCTTGCGCACCTTCAGGCCGAAGGCGACGTTGTCGCGCACCGTCATGTGCTTGAACGCGGCGTAGTGCTGGAAGACGAAGCCGATGTCGCGCTGCTGGGGCGGCAGGCCGGTGACGTCGCGATCCTCCAGGACGACGGTGCCCGTGTCGGGCACCTCCAGCCCCGCGATCACGCGCAGCAGCGTGGACTTGCCCGAGCCCGACGGGCCGAGCAGCGCGGTCAGCGAGCCGGGCTCGATCTCGACCGAGACGTCGTGCAGCGCCGCGAAGTCGCCGTAGTGCTTGGAGACCGAGGAGACGGAGATCATCGTGCATCACCCTTGCGTTGCAGGAGCGTCATCGCAAGCAGGGTCGCGAGCGCGATGACGGCCATGAGCGCCGAGGCGGCGTAGGCGCCGGCGAGGTCGAAGTTCGAGAAGCGGTTCTCGACGAGCAGCGGCAGCGTGATCGTCTCGCCCGAGATCTTCCCGGACACGACGCTCACCGCCCCGAACTCGCCGATGGCGCGCGCGACCGACAGCACGACGCCGTAGGCCACGCCCCAGCGGATCGCCGGCAGCGTGACGCGCAGGAACGTCTGCCAGCGTGACGCGCCGAGCGTCGCCGCGGCCTGCTCCTGCTCGTCGCCGATCTCACGCAGCACCGGGACGACCTCGCGCACGACGAACGGCAGGCAGACGAAGATCGTCGCCAGGACCATGCCGGGCACCGAGAAGATGATCTGGATGCCGGCGTCGGTGAGCGTCGGGCCCAGCCAGCCCTGGCGGCCGTAGAGCAAGAACAACGACAAGCCGATGACGACCGGCGAGATCGCGAACGGCAGGTCGATCAGCGCTTCGAGCACACGCTTGCCACGCACGCGCGAGCGCACGAGCGCCAGCGCCGCCACGATCCCGAAGATGGTGTTCAACGGCACGGCGATCGCCGTGATCTCGATCGTCAGCCAGAACGCGCTGACCGCGGCCGGCGTCGTGATCGAGTCCCAGACCGCGCCGATGCCGGGCTCGAAGGTCCGGTAGAGCACGACGCCGATCGGGACCACCAAGAGCAGCGTCAGGTAGCCGAGCGCGAAGAAGCGGATGCCGTAGCGGCTCGCGCGGCTAATGATCATGGCGTGCACCCCAGTACTCGATGAAGCGCAGCGCGATCAGCATCAACAGCGAGACGCCGAGCAGGACGACCGCGACCGCCGCCGCGCCGCTCGCGTTGTCGCTCTCGATCTGCTTGAAGATGAAGACCGACGACACCTGCGTGTCGAACGGCTTGTTGCCCGAGATCAGGATGACCGAGCCGAACTCGCCGACGGCGCGCGCGAACGACAGCGCCGCGCCCGACAGGATCGCGGGCATCAGGTTGGGCAGGATGATCCGGCGGAAGGTCGTCAGCGGCCGCGCGCCGAGCGACGCGGCGGCCTGCTCCATCTCCTGGTCGAGCTCGATCAGCACCGGCTGCACGGCGCGCACGCCGAACGGCAGCGTGACGAACAGCAGCGCAAGCGCAACCGACAGCTGCGTGAAGGCGAGGTTGACGCCGACCGGGCTCGTCGGCCCCCACAGCGCCAGCAGCGTGATGCCGACGACGATCGTCGGCATCGCGAACGGCAGGTCGATGATCGCGTTGACGATCCGGCGCCCCGGGAACTCGTCGCGCACCAGCGTCCAGGCGATCGCCAGGCCGGCGACGGCGTTGATCGCCGCCACGATGACCGACACGATCAACGTGAACTTCAGCGTCGAGACGGCCTGACGGCTGGAGACCGAGTCCCAGAACGCCGACAGGCCGCCGTCCAGCGACTTGGCCGCCAACGCCGCCAGCGGCAGCAGCACGATGACGCTCAGCCACAGCATCGCCAGGCCCATGGCCAAGCCACCGACGCCCCCGGACCGTGCTGCGGTCCGAGGGCGACGGCTGCGGGCAGGTGCCGGCGCAACGGGGGTGGCGGGGGCGGCGGCCTGCGTGCTCACTTCGCGGTGGACACTCCGTTGTCGTCCTCGATCTTGGCGACCGAGCCCTTCTCCGGATCGAACAGCTCGTCGTTGATCTTCTTCCAGCCGCCGAAGTCGTCGACCGTCTTGAGCGAGCCCGGATCCGGGAACTTGGCCTTGTTCTTGGCCAGGATCGCCGCATTGACCGGGCGGTAGCCCCAGTCGGCGAAGTGCTGCTGGGCGCTGTCGCTCGAGCGCGAACTTCACGAACGCCGCGCCCTTGGCGCCGCCCGCGGTGGTGGCGGCGATCGGGTTCTGGATCAGGAAGGTGTCGTCGGGCTGGACCAGCTCGATGTTCTTCTCGCCCTTCTTGACGGCCGTCGTGTACTCGTACTCATAGGAGATGAGAACGTCGCCCTCGCCGCCGGTGAAGGTCTGCAGCGCCTCGCGGCCGGACTTCGGCTGAACCGGCACGTGGTCGGTCAGGAGCTTCTTGACGTAGGCGATGCCGCCGTGCTGGTAGGCGCCCAACAGGTTCCACTTGGCCGCGCCCGAGGTGAACGGGTTGGGCGTGACGACCTTGACACCGGGCTTGAGCAGGTCGTCCCAGCCCTTGATGCCCTTCGGGTTGCCCTTGCGCACGACGAACGAGACCAGCGACGTGGTGACGAAGCCGCCCTTGCCGCCGGCCGCCTCGGTCTGCGCGACCCAGTCGGCGGGGACGAGCTTGTCGGGCGTCAGCTTGTCGACGTCGGGCGCGAGCGACAGGGCGACGACGTCGGCCTTCTGGCCGGCGAGCACCGCGCGGCTCTGGTCGCCCGAGGCGCCGTAGGAGGTCTTGAACGCAACGCCCTTGCCCTCGGCGGTCTTCTGGAAGTCCGGGATGATCTCGTCGTAGACGACCTCGGGGGTCGAGTAGGCGACCAGCGAGAGCGAGGACGTCGCCGCGCCCCCACCGTTGCCGCCGGCGGAGGCCGACGAGTCGCTTGCGTCATCGGACGCGCCGCCACAGCCGGCTACGGCGAGGGCGGCGACGACAAGCGTCGAGAGCAGGATCTTGGGCGTCACGGGCACGACTCCTCGAGAAATAGGCTAATCACAGTCAGGTTTAGGAGGTTCGGCAGTGTACACCAAGTCAGTTGGGTAGACCGGCTTTGTCGTGATCACTTCGGTGGGGAAGGTGGGCAAGGGCCGCGCGGATAGCATCGGCGCGATGCGCGAGACCACGCCGCAGGTGTTTCTGATCGCCCGCCCCGCGCTCGATCTCGACGGCCTGCGCGGCTACCTCGATGCCGCCGGGGGTGTCGCCTGGCTGGACCGTCGGCTGGCGGAGAGCGAGACGCTCAACCCCGGCGAGACGCTGGCCGAGTTCGCCGGTCGCGCCTGCTACCGCTCGTGGGAGCCCGGGCTCAACCCCAACGTCACCCGCGTGCGCACCGACCCGCGCGCGTACCTCGACAACGTGCTCGCCTCCGCCCACGGCTCGGTCCTGGAGCACGCGAGCTACACCTTCGCCTTCCGCGACGTCTCGCGCGTCTTCACCCACGAGCTCGTCCGCCACCGCGCCGGCTCGGCCTTCTCGCAGGAGAGCCTGCGCTATGTGCGGCTGACCGACATCGGCTTCCGCGTCCCGCCCGCGCTGGAGCCGATCCGCGAGCAGGTGGTCTCGATCGTCGAGCAGCTCGAAGAGCTGCAGGTCAGCGCGGCGCGCGAGCTCGGCGTCGACGACGAGGGCGTGCCGTTCGCGGTCAAGAAGGAGGTGACCTCGGCGCTGCGGCGGCTGGCGCCGATCGGGCTGAGCACCGACATCGTCTGGAGCGCCAACGTCCGGACGCTGCGCCACGTCATCGCGCTGCGCACCGCGCCGGGCGCCGAGGAGGAGCTGCGGCTGGTCTTCGATCTCGTCGCGCAGCTGGCGCTGGCCGAGGCGCCGGCGCTCTTTCAGGACTTCACACGCGCCGCGGACGGCACGTGGACGGCGGCGCACGGCAAGGTCTGACCTGAACGGGTGCCGTGGACGTGATTCGACACTCTTCAGGCCGTCTGTCGAGATCGAGAAACCAGGACGCTCCGGCGCGCTAAGTGTGAGCAGTGCCCTCTATTGCCGCGATCTTCCCGGGCCAGGGGAGCCATGCGCCCGACATGGACGAGCCCTACCGGGGGCTGCCCGCCTTCGAGCGTGGGCTCGAGCTCCTCGGCTTCGACCCCTTCGAGCGCCTCGACGAGGGCACGCGCTTCCAGCAGCCCGCGATCTTCCTGTGCAGCGTCACCGCCTGGGATCTCTGGCGCCAGGAGTCGCCTGAGGACCTCGCGGACGTGCGCGCCGCCGCCGGTCACTCGCTCGGCGAGTACGCCGCGCTGGTCGCCGCAGGCGTCCTGCGCTTCGAGGACGCCGTCAGTCTCGTCGCCGAGCGCGCTGCGGCGATGGCCGACGCCGGCGACCTGCAGGCGGGCTCGATGGTCGCGATGCTCGGTGGCGACGACCACGCGATCCGTGCGCTGGCCGACCGGCTCGGCCTGACGATCGCCAACGACAACGCCCCCGGCCAGCTCGTGCTCAGCGGCGCGACCGACGCCATCGCCCAGGCCGAGGAGCTCGCCCGCGAGGAGACCGGCGCCCGCGCGCGGCGCCTGGACGTCTCGGCCGCCTTCCACTCGCCGCTGATGGAGCCCGCCGCGGCCCGGCTGGCCGACGCCCTTTCGCGCGTGGAGTTCCAGGAAGGCGCCTTCCCGGTCTATGCCAACGGCAGCGCCGCGCCGTTCGAGGACATGCGCCGCGAGCTGAGCGAGAACCTCCTGCGCGCCGTGCGCTGGCGCGAGACGATGCTGGCGCTGCGCGCGGCGGGCATCGACCGCTACGTCGAGCACGGCCCCGGCGCCGTCCTCACCGGCCTGGTCAAGCGAACGCTGGCGGCGGCGTGATGCAGGCGGCGACGGTCACCGAGATCACGAGGACGCGCGGCGGCCGGATCACCCGCGACGCCGCGGCGACCCCGACGGCGGCTCCGCGCACGCGCTCGCGCCGTCCGCTCCCCCGCGGCCTCACCGCCGGCCTCTTCGGCGTGGGCGCCGCGCTGCCCGAGCGCGAGATCGACAACGCCTACTGGGAGCAGCGCCTCGACACCGACGACGCCTGGATCGTGCGCCGCACCGGCATCCGGACGCGCCGCTGGCTGGAGGCCGACGAGCCGCTCGCGCCGTTGGCCGCTCGCGCCTGCGCCGACGCGCTGGCCGACGCCGGGCGCACCGCCGCCGAGGTCGACCAGATCATCGTCACCACGATCACCCCGGACAAGGTCACGCCGGGCCTGGCGCCCGAGGTCGCGCGGCTGATCGGCGCCCACGGCGCCGCCGCGGTCGACCTCAACGCCGCCTGCGCCGGCTTCCTGTACGCCTTGGACCAGGCCGCGGCACTGGTCGAGACCGGTCGCGCCGGTGTCGTCCTCGTCTGCGGCGCCGAGGCACTGAGCCGCCTGACCGACACCGAGGATCGCGGCACCGCCGTGCTCTTCGGCGATGGCGCGGGCGCCGTGGTCGTCGCCGCCGGCGAGCTGGACCGTGGCGTCTCGCGCTTCGTGCTCGGCTGCGATCCCGAGCAGGGCGAGCTGCTCTACGCCGACGCGACGGACCGCCAGCTGCGGATGCAGGGCCGCGAGGTCTACCGCCACGCGGTCGCGCGCATGGCCGAGGCGACGCGCGAGGCGCTCGACGCCGCCGACCTGACCGTTGACGATCTCGACGTCTTCGTCGCCCACCAGGCAAACTCACGCATCATCGAGTCCGCCGCCAACGAGCTGGGTCTGCCCCACGCCAAGCTCGCGATCAACGTCGACCGCGTCGCCAACACGTCCTCTGCATCGATCCCACTCGCGCTGGCTCAGGCCGAGCGCGACGGGCTGCTGAAGCCTGGCGCCACGGTTGGGCTGGCCGCCTTCGGCGCCGGCTTCGTCTGGGGCGCGGGCGTCGTCAGCTGGAAGGAGCGCCAGTATGTCTGCGCCTGAGGGAGCGGTCGCGCTGGTCACCGGCGGCACGCGCGGCATCGGCGCGTCGATCGCGGAGCGCCTGAGGGCCGACGGCTACAAGGTCGCCACGCTCGGGCGCAGCGGCGGCGACGTGCAGGCCGACGTCGCCGACCCGGCCGCGGTCCAGGCCGCCTTCGACGAGGTCCGTGAGCGCTTCGGCCCCGTGCTGATCCTGGTCAACAACGCCGGCGTCACCGCCGACGGGCTGGCCATCCGGATGCCCGACGATGATTGGGCCCGCGTGATCGACACCAACTTGAACGGTGCCTTCAACTGCACCAAGCGCGGGCTCGAGGACATGTTGAAGGCCCGTTGGGGCCGCATCGTCAACGTGTCGTCCATCTCCGCCGAGCGCGGCAACTCCGGGCAGGCCAACTACGCCGCCTCGAAGGCCGGGCTGCTCGGCTTCACGCGCGTCATCGCCAAGGAGATGGGCAAGCGCAACATCACGTCCAACGCCGTGACGCCCGGCTTCATCGAGACCGAGATGACGGCCGAGCTGCCCGCCAAGGAGCTGGCCGCCGCGATCCCGGCGGCGCGCATCGGCCAACCCGAGGAGGTCGCCGCCGCGGTGAGCTTCCTCGTGAGCGACCAAGCGGCCTACATCAACGGCGCGACCCTCGCCGTCGACGGCGGCCTCGGCGCCTAGCGCCACACCAAATCAAGTCCATCAAGAACCAGGAGCACACCACCATCATGGCCAACCAGCAAGAGATCCTCGAAGCCATCCGGGCCGAGCTCACCGCCATCAAGGTGCCCGACGCCGACACCGCGCAGCCCGACACGACGTGGGAGCAGCTCGACGTCGACTCGCTCGACCTCGTCGAGCTCGTCAAGGCGCTGGAAGACCGCTTCGACGTCCAGATCGCCGATCCGGATCTCAAGGGCATTGCCTCGGTCGGCGACGCGATCGCGCTCGTCGAGCGCCTCCAGGGCGCGGCGGCCTAGGCCCCGCTTATGGACGGCATCGTCATCACCGGACGGGGCGTCGTCTCCCCCGTCGCCACGGGCGTCGAGGCGTTCTTCGACGCCCTGCTCGGCATGGAAGGGGGGATCAGCGACGAGGGTGTCGCCCCGTGCGCCGAGTTCGACCCCGAGGTCGTGATGACCCCGAAGGAGGCGCGGCGGATGGATCGCTTCGCCCAGCTCGCGGTCGCGGCCGCCGACCAGGCGGCTGACGAGGCCGGTCTGCTCGGCGAGGTCGACCCTGCGCGCGTCGGCGTCATCGTCGGCACCGGCGTCGGGGGCCTCACCACCCTGCAGGCGGAGTGCAAGACGTGGCTGGAGGAGGGCGACCGCGCGGTCTCCCCCCTCTTCGTCCCGATGATGATGCCCAACGCCGCCGCGGGCCAGATCGCGATGCGCCGCGGCTTGCACGGCCCGGGCTTCTCGATCGCGTCGGCCTGCTCGACCGGCGCGCACTCGATCGGCGAGGCCGCCCGGATGATCGCGCGCGGCGAGGCCGACGTGATGATCTCCGGCGGCACCGAAGCGGCGCTCGTCGGCCTCTGCCTGGCGGCCTTCAAGCGCATGGGCGCGCTGTCGCGCGTCGGCGAGTCGCGCCCGTTCGACACGCGGCGTGACGGCTTCGTCATGGGCGAGGGCTCCGCGGTCCTGGTGCTGGAGCGCGAGGAGCACGCTCACGCCCGCGGCGCGCAGATCTACGCGCGCGTCACCGGCTACGGCGCCTCCAACGACGCCTTCCACATCACCCAGCCGGAGGCCAACGGCCGCGGCGCCGTCGAGGCCATGACCGCCGCGCTGCGCGACGCCGACCTTGCGCCGCAAGACGTCGGCTACGTCAACGCGCACGGCACGAGCACGCCGATCAACGACCGCGTCGAGACGCTCGCCCTGCGCCAGGTCCTCGGCGAGGACGGGCCGCCGGTCTCCTCCTGCAAGGGCGCCGTCGGGCACACGCTCGGCGCCGCCGGCGCGATCGAGGCGCTGGCGTGCGTCGAGGCGCTGCGCCGCGGCGCGCTGCCGCCGACGCTCGGGCTCGAGGACATCGACCCCGAATGCGCCGCGGACCACATCGCCGGCGCGCCACGCGAGGCGCCGGATCTCAAGGTCGCCCTGAGCAACTCGTTCGCCTTCGGCGGCCAGAACGCGACCCTCGTCCTCCAAGCGGCTTAGGAACCCCCACGCCATGTCCGCGTCGACTGCGTCGATTGAGAAGGAACACAGTAAGTGAGCGCCGTCTTCGACGTCCTTCCTGAACACCTTGCCGCCCGTGCGCGGCTGGAGCTGCTGTTCGACGCCGGCACGTTCCGGCCGATCCGCACCGCGGTCGGCGACGGCGTGCTGTCGGGCAGCGGGCGCGTCCAGGGCCGCGCGGTGGTCGCGTGGGCGCAGGACGGGACGTTCAAGGGCGGGTCGCTGGGCTCCTCGGGCGGCGAGACGATCGCCCGGACGATCCAGCGCGCCGACGCGCTCGGGGTCCCGGTCGTCGGCTTCCCGCACTCGGGCGGCGCGCGACTGCAGGAGGGCGTCGCGGCGCTGACCGCCTACGCGTCGATCTTCCGCGCCCAGGCGCAGGCGACGGTCCCGATGATCAGCGTCGTGTCGGGCCCGTGCGCCGGCGGCGCGGCCTACTCGCCCGCGCTGGGCGACTTCGTGGTCATGACCGCTGAGGCCGTGATGTTCCTGACCGGCCCGAAGATCATCGAGCGCGTCACGCGCGAGGTCATCTCGGCGGCCGAGCTCGGCGGGACCAAGGTCCATGGCGCCAACGGCGTCTCGCACATGGTCGCCCGCGACGACGTCCACGCCGCCGAGCTGGTGCGCGAGCTGCTGACCTTCCTGCCCGACCGCGTCGGCGGCAAGGGCATGCCCCTCGTCCCTCCGGCCGACGCGCCCGGTGAGGATCCGGGCGACGTGCTGCCCGAGAGCAGCCGCCGGGTCTACGACGTGCGCGAGGTCGCCGCGCGCATGCTGGATCGTGGTGCGCTGCTGGAGCTCGCGCCGCGCTGGGCGCGCAACCTCGTCGTCGGCTTCGGCCGCATCGAGGGCCGCGCGGTCGGCGTGATCGCCAACCAGCCCAAGCACCTCGGCGGCTGCTTGGACGCCGCATCGGCCGAGAAGGGCTCGTGGTTCGTCGACCTCTGCGACCGCTTCGGCATCCCGCTCGTGGTCCTGGCCGACACGCCGGGCTTCCTGCCGGGCGCCGCCCAGGAGCAGGCGGGTGTCCTGCGCCACGGCGCGTCGCTGCTGCGGGCCTTCGGCCGGGCCACGGTGCCGCGGGTCACGGTCACGCTCCGGCAGGCGTATGGTGGGGCGCACATCGTCATGAACTCCCGCGATCTCGGTGCGACCCTCACGCTTGCCTGGCCCGATGCCCGGATCGGCGTCATGGGCGCGCGCCAGGCCGTCGAGCTGGTCCGCCGCCGCGAGATCGAGGCAGGCGCCGACGCGGCGCTGCTGGCCGACGCGTACGAGGCCGAGCACCTGCCGGTGCGCGTCGCGGCCGCCGCGGGGTTCGTGGACGAAGTCGTCGCGCCGTCGGAGACGCGCGACCGCATCGCCCACGTCCTCGAGCTGGCCCAGACGTGACCCCCAGCGGCGAGCCGCTGGAGCTCAACGAGTCGCGCAACGCGACCGAGGAGGCGATCCTCGACGCCGCGCGCGACGCGCTCGCCGACACCGAGTACCGCCGCCTGACGATGGACGTCATCGCCAAGCGGGCGTTCGTCAGCCGCACGGCGCTGTACTTCTACTTCCCCAACAAGCGCGCGCTCGTCGACCGGCTGATCCTGCGCGCGTTCCTGGACATGTACGAGGCGGCCTCGCCCTACCTCGACGGCAGCGGCGATCCGCGCGCCGAGCTGCGCCGCGGCCTGGCGCGCACCGTCAAGGTCATCGACCGCGACGCACACGTCCTGACGCTGGCGGCGATGCTCTCGGGCGAGGAGGACCGCCTGCCGCCGCAGTGGGCACCCTACGTCGTGCGCTTCGTCGAGGGTGCGACGGCCCGCATCGCGCGCGATCAGGCACGCGGGATCGCGCCTTCGGACATCCCACCGCGGCTGGCCGCCCAGGCGCTGCTGGCCATGGTCGAGCGCCACGTCACCTTGGAGCTGATCCAGGGCGGCGGCGACGCCCATCAGTCGATCCGCGTGCTCGCCGAGCTCTGGTGGCGCGCGGTGTACTCCAAGCCGGCCGAACCGCCACCGGCGTAGGGCGCGCCGCGGCTCAGCGGCCCCGCGCGGCGTCCTCGCGGCTTGCCTTCTCGGCGAAGCGGCGGGCGAGGGCGGCGCGGATGGAGAGGACCATCGAGTCGAGGTGGTCGCGTGATGCGGGGTCGATCTCGGTGAAGTGGATGGCGGTGCCTTCGGGGATCGTCCGGACGATGGTGCCGGTGGCCTTGACCTCGGGACCGCCCTGGGGCATCTCGATGGTCACCTCGACCTCGGCGTCGCGAGCGCCGAAGGCGGCACCCTCCAGCAGCGCGCCACCTGCCGACACGTTGACCGTGCGCGAGGCGATCGTCTGGCCGCCCGTGCTGACCGTGACCGGGAGCTGGACGTCGAGCCGCGGGCTCTCGCGCAGGTTGTCGACGCGGCCTTCGCGGTTGGCGGTGAAGGCGATGCATCCCTGCTGGGCACGCTCGGCGTTGCCATGCAGGACGACGAGGTGGCCCTGGTGGCGAAACGACAGCTGCGCGGCCCGCGGCAGCAGGCCGGGCGTGGGGTCGCGGGGGTCCTGTGGCAAGAGCCACGCGATGTCCTTCCCTGTCGCCGCGACGATCCCCTGCATGGGACGCACGCCGACGCTGAGCGTGGCGGGCATGAAGTCGCGGATTCGACGCACCGCTCAGCATCGTGCCACAGCCCCGCCGTGGACGCCCAGCGCATGAAAGCCACCGTCGACGTGGAGGATCTCACCGGTCACTGCCCGTGACAGGGAGGAGAGCAGGAAGAGGACCGCGTCGGCGACCGGCTCGGGATCGTCGAGGTCCCAGGGCAACGGCGCACCCTGCTCCCAGGCCTGGGCGAGCAGGTCGAAGCCCTCGATCGCGCCGGCGGCCATCGTGCGCAACGGGCCGGCGGCCACGAGGTTGGAGCGGATCCCCCGCGGGCCGAGGTACTGGGCGAGGTAGCGGTTGACCGACTCCAGCGCGGCCTTCGACACACCGGCCCAGTCGTAGATCGGCCAGGCCTTGGATGCGTCGAAGTCCAGGCCGACGAGCGAGCCGCCGCCCTCGGCGCGCTCCAGCAGCGGCGCGAACGCGGCGCCCAGCGACTTCAGCGAGAACGCGCTGATCTCGAACGCGCTGACCGCCGAGGCGACCGGCGCCTCGAGGAAGCGACCGCCGAGCGCGTCGCCGGGCACGAAGGCAATCGCGTGCAGGACCCCGTCGACGACGCCCCAGCGCTCCTCGAGCTCGGCGGCGACGGCGGCGATCTGCGCCTCGTCGGTCACGTCGAGCTCCAGCACGTCGGGCGGCTGGGGCAGGCGCTGCGCCATCCGCTGGGTCAGCCGCAGCGCACGGCCGAAGCCCGTGATGACGATCTCGGCGCCCTCCTCCTGCGCACGGCGCGCGACCGTGTAGGCGATCGAGCGATCGGTCAGCACGCCGGTGATCAGGAGCTTCTTGCCGTCCAGGAGAGCCATCACCCCATCCTTACCGACGCGAGCGCCCGAGGTTCCTCGGGTTCGACGGTGCCGGCGGAGATGTCGAGCCTGGAGCCGGCGCAGTTGCGCTCAATCATGTGATCGACCCCCGATTTGCGGGCATGATGGCCCACGTGGATGCCCGTGTCGTGCGCCGGCGGCGACTCACCGCCCTGGGTGCGGTGGCACTGCTGGCCGTCGCCGTCGGGGCGGCGGCAGGTGCCAGCGGTGGCGATTCGCAGGACGGCGGCGGTGCAGACGCCAAGCCGGCGACCGACGCGCGCAAGCCCGAGCCCGCGCAGCTTCCGGGTGGCGGCCGGCGGCTGTTTCCCGACCGGCGCGTCGTCGCGTTCTACGGCAACCCGCGTGACGACGAGCTCGGCGCGCTGGGGATCGGCACGCCCGCCCAGGCGGCCAAGCGTCTGCTCAAGCAGGCCAAGCCCTACAACCTGAAAGCGCGCCCGGTGCTGCCCGCGATGGAGCTGATCTCCACCGTCGCGACCGCCGCGCCCGGTGACGCCGGCCTCTACCGCGACCACATCTCGTTCGCCAAGATCCGCAGCTATCTCGCCGCCGCGCGCAAGATCCATGCCCTGCTGATCCTCGACGTCCAGCCCGGCCGCGGCGAGTTCGGCCCGGAGATCACGCGGCTGGCGCCGTTCCTGCGCGAGCCCGACGTCGGCCTCGCGCTCGATCCCGAGTGGCATGTCGCACCCGATGCGCTGCCGGGCAAGGTCATCGGATCGACCGATGCCGACGTCGTCAACGCCGCCGCGAGCTACCTCGCCAAGATCGTGCGCGAGCGCAACCTGCCCGAGAAGCTGCTGATCGTCCATCGCTTCACCGATGACATGATCGCCCGCGCCGACCGCCTGCGGCAGGTGCCGGGCGTCCAGACCGTCATCAACGTCGACGGCTTCGGCTCCACCAGTGTCAAGGTCGCCAAGTACCACGCCTTCGTCCACACGACGCCGGCGATGCGCCGCGGCTTCAAGTTGTTCTACAAGGAAGACGTCCAGACCATGTCCCCCAGGTCGGTCATGGCGCTCTCGCCGCGCCCCGACGTGGTGGTCTACGAGTAGCTAGCGCCGAGCGCGGTCCGACACCGGCCCGAGATGGGCGAGCTTGTCGGGGTTGATGATCGAGCGGATCGCGGTGACATGGCCGTCGGCGATGTCGAGGGCCATGACGACGATGACGGCGCCGTCGCCGTCGTGGGCGATCCAGCCCGGCTGGCCGTTGACCGCGGTCGGCGTGACGGTGACGGCACCGTCGCCACGGGCGGCCTGGCGGAAGATCGCGCGGATGGCGTGGGCGATGCGCTGTGCCCCGACCAGCGGCTGCGGGAACGCCGTCGCCTTGCCGCCGCCATCGCCGGTGAAGACCGCGTCCTCGGCGAGCAGCTCGATCAGACCGTCGAGGTCGTCGCCCTGGGCGGCGGCGAGAAATCGTGCGGCGAGCTCCTCGCGCACCGCGGGTGAGGGCTCGAAGCGCGGGCGCTCGGTGAGGACGTGGCGCCGTGCCCGCGCCCCGATCTGCCGGCAGTTCGCCGGGCTCTTGCCGACGATCTCGGCGATCTCCCCGAACTTGTAGTCGAAGGCCTCGCGCAGCAGGAAGACCGCACGCTCGTCGGGCGTGAGCCGCTCCAACACCATCAGGAACGCGAGCGAGAGGTCGTCGGCCAGCTCGGCGTCGGCGGCGAGGTCGACGCGCGGGTCGGCGACGGCATCACCGAGCAGCGGCTCGGGCAGCCACGAGCCGACGTAGGCCTCGCGGCGCACGCGCGCCGAGCGCAGATGATCGATCGATAGGCGTGTCGCGATCGCCGTCATGTAGGCCTTGGGGGATTCGATCTCGGTGCCGTCGCGCAGCTCGCGATGGGCACGCAACAGCGTCTCCTGCGCGATGTCCTCGGCCTCGGCCACCGAGCCGAGCATCCGGTAGGCGATGGAGAACACCAGCGGGCGCAGCTCGGTCAGCTCCGACGAATGCGTCATGTCCACGGAGACGATCTTGCCCCGTCTTCCGTGACATGTCACACCGCAATGGCCTGTCTCGTCAGAGGGCCCATGAGAGTCTTCCTGGCAGGTGCAACGGGTGCGGTGGGGCAGCGGCTGGTGCCGATGCTCCTCGACGACGGCCACGAGGTCGTGGCGATGACGCGGACGGCGGCCAAGGCCGACGGCCTACGGGCGGCCGGCGCGCTGCCGGTGGTCGCCGACGCGCTGGACCGCGACGCGGTGATGGGCGCGGTGCTCGGCGCCGAGCCCGAGGTGATCGTCCACCAGATGACGGCGCTGACGGGCGCCACCGACATCAAGCACTTCGATCGCGTCTTCGCGACGACCAACCGGCTGCGAACGGAGGGCACGCGCCATCTCCTGGACGCCGCGCGCGCGGCCGGCACGCGGCGGCTGATCGCCCAGAGCTTCACGGGCTGGCCATTCGCGCGCGAAGGCGGCCCGGTCAAGACCGAGGACGCACCGCTGGATCCAGAGCCGCCGCCAAGCCAGCGAGAGTCGCTGGCCGCCATCCGGGAGTTGGAGGCGCTGGTCGGCGGTGCCGACGGCGTGGAGGGCGTGGTGCTGCGCTACGGCGGCTTCTACGGGCCGGGAACGAGCCTGAGCACCGACGGCGAGATGACCGAGCTGGTGCGTCGGCGGCGGTTGCCGGTGGTCGGCAGCGGCGATGGGCGCTGGTCGTTCACCCATGTCGACGACGCCGCCGGTGGCGTGCTCGCGACGCTGGGGCCCGACAGCCCGACCGGCACGTACGCGATCGTCGACGACGAGCCGGCGCGGACGGCCGACTGGCTCCCGGCGCTCGCGTCGGCCATCGGTGCGCCCGCGCCCCGCCACGTCCCGGCATGGCTGGGCCGGATCGCAGCAGGCAGCGCGGTGGTGACGATGATGACCACGGCACGCGGCGCCTCCAACGAGCGCGCGTCCGACGTCCTCGGCTGGACCCCGCGGTGGCCGTCGTGGCGCGAGGGCTTCCGCGAGGGGCTCTAGGAGCCGGCGCGGGCCCGTTCGGTCTCGCGCTCGCGCAGCTCGATGCGGCGGATCTTGCCCGTGAGCGTCTTGGGCAGGTCCTCCACGAACTCGACGCGCCGTGGGTAGGCGTAGGCCGAGAGGCGGTCACGGACGAAGGTCTTGATCTCGTCGCCGAGCGCGTCGGACGGTGCGTGGCCCTCGACGAGCACGATGAAGGCCTTGACGATCGTGCCGCGCCGCTCGTCGGGAGCCGCGACCGCCGCGGCCTCGCGCACCGCCGGATGCTCGATGCAGGCGGACTCGACCTCGAACGGCCCGATCCGATACCCCGCCGAGATGATGACGTCGTCGGCGCGACCGGCGTACCAGATGTAGCCGTCCTCGTCGGCGGTCGCGGCGTCCTTGGTGTGAAACCAGTCGCCGCCGAAGGTCTCGGCCGCCGCCGCGTCGTTGTTCCAGTAGCCGAGCGGATAGTGCGGGTTGGACCGTGCCCGCAGGCAGATCTCACCACGCTCGCCCTGGGCGACCTCCTGCTCGTCCTCGTCGAGGATGCGGACGTCCCAGCCGGGCATCGGGCGCCCCATCGAGCCCTCCCGCACTTCCGCCCACGGGAAGTTCCCGCACAACGGATAGGACTCCGTCAACCCGTAGTAGTCGAGCACGGTCAGCCCGTACTGCTCGCGAAACCAGCGGATCGCCTCCGGGTTCAGCGGCTCGCCGGCGCTGCAGACACGACGGAAGTCACACGGGTAGCGCGTCGCCGCGTCCTCGATGGCCATCATCGAGCGCATCGCGGTCGGTGTCGTGAAGACGTTGGTGACCTTGTTGCGGCTGAGGAAGTCGAGCTGCCCCTGCGGGTCGAAGCCGCCCTGGCGCTGCAGGACGACCTGGATCGCGCCCAGGCGCCACGGCCCCAGCAGCGGCGCGATGCCCGCGGCCCACGCCCACTCGCCCATGCCGTGGAAGCGCTCGCCGTCGGCGACCTCGTGGCAGAAGCTCGAACTCGTTGTGGGCCAGCAGGTAGCGGTGGGCGTGCACGATGCCCTTGGCCAGCCCCGTCGTTCCCGAGGTGTAGTACAACTGCGCCGGGTCGTCGGCGGCGCTGTCGTAGGACACCATGTCGGTCGGCGCGCCGGCCAGCAGGCCCTCGCCCTCGTCGATGATCAGCAACTCGCCGACCGTCTCCCCCACGTGTGACCGGAAGCGCTCGGCGTTGGCCTTGTCGGTGACGAGCACCCGCGGCCTGGAGTCCTTCAACCGGTGCGCGATGCCGTCGTCGCCGTAGAGCACCGACATCGACAGCAGGATCGCGCCGCGCTTCCACGTGCCGAAGAAGATCGCCGCCGTCTCCGGCGTCGGCGGCAGCACGACCGCGACCCGCTCACCCGGATCGACCCCGTGCTCGCCGAGGACGTGCGCCGCCTGGTTGGCGAGATCCTGGATCTCGCCCCAGCTCAGCTCCCGCCGCGCGCCGTCGAAGCGCTCCCACACCATCGCCGGCTTGTCGCGCGGATGCTTGTCGCAGACGTCCTGGGCGATGTTGTAGCGCTGAGGAACCTGCCATGCATGTCCGGCGCGGAGCTCTTCGTAGCGACCCATGGAGGGAAGCTACTCCTCGTCAGCGCGCTCTTGGATCTTGTCCTGCAATTGCGCCATCACGTCGGGATCGCGCAGCGTCGTGACGTCGCCCAGCTCCCGTCCCTCGGCGATGTCCTTCAACAAGCGCCGCATGATCTTCCCGCTGCGCGTCTTCGGAAGGTCGTCGGCCCAGATGATGCGCTTGGGCCGGGCAAGCTTGCCGATGCGCACCGCGACGTGCTCGCGGATCTCGGTGACCAGCTCGTCGGTGCCCTCCAGGTCGCCCTCCAGCGTGACGAAGGCCGCGACCGACTGGCCGGTGTCCTCGTCGGTGGCGCCGATCACGGCGGCCTCGGCGACCTTGCCGTGCGAGACGATCGCGCTCTCGATCTCCGCCGTCGACATCCGGTGCCCGCTCACGTTGAGCACGTCGTCGACGCGGCCGATGACCGAGATGTAGCCCTCGTCGTCCTGCTTGGAGGCATCGCCGACCAGGTACTTCTTCGGGCCCCACTTCTCCCAGTAGGTCGAGATGTAGCGGTCGTCGTCGCCGTACAAGGTGCGCAACATGCCCGGCCAAGGACGCGACAACGACAACAAGCCCTGCGTCCCACGAGCGACCTCATTGCCCTCCTCGTCGACCACCGCGGCGGCAACGCCCGGCAGCGGCGTCCCCGCGATCCCGGGCTTCATCGCCTGGGCGCCTGGCAAGGTGGTGATCATGATCCCGCCGGTCTCGGTCTGCCACCACGTGTCGACGACCGGGCAGTTCTCCCCGCCGACGACCTTCCAGTACCAGAGCCAGGCCTTGGGGTTGATCGGCTCGCCCACCGACCCCAGCAGCCGCAGCTTGGACAGGTCGGCCTTCTCGACGTGCTCGACACCCCACTTGATGCACGCACGAATCGCCGTCGGCGCCGTGTAGAAGATGGTGGTGTCGGTCTTCTCGGCCAGCTCCCACCAGATGCCCTTGTGCGGGTAGTCGGGCGCGCCCTCGTACATCACCGACGTCGCCGCGTTGAGCAGCGGCCCGTAGACGATGTAGGAGTGGCCGGTGATCCAGCCGACGTCGGCGCTGCACCAGTAGACGTCGGACTCGGGCTTGAGGTCGAAGACGTGCTTGTGCGTCCACGCCACGTGCGTCAGGTAGCCGCCGGTGGAGTGCAGGATGCCCTTCGGCTTGGCCGTCGAGCCGCTGGAGTACAGGATGAACAGCGGGTGCTCGGCGTCGAGCTCGGCCGGCGCGCACTCCGCGTCGGCGGCCGCCAGCGCCTCGTCCCAGAAGACGTCGCCGTCCCCCATCGGGCAGTCGATCCCCGTGTGGCGCACCACGAACGTCGTCGCCACCGGCATCCCGACGTCGTCGACGGTCTGCTTGACCGGCGCCGTCTTGCCCTTGCGGCGCGCGCCGTCGACGGTGATCAGCGCCTTGGCGTCGGAGAACTCCATGCGCTCCTTGACCGACTCGGCGCTGAAGCCGCCGAAGACGACGTTGTGCGGCGCGCCGATGCGCGAGCAGGCGAGCATCGCCACGACGACCTCGGGGATCATCGGCAGGAAGATCCCGACCACGTCGCCCGCGCCGACGCCGTGGTCCTTGAGCGCGTTGGCGGCCCGTTGGGTCTGCTCCAGCAGCCACGCGTAGGTGATGTCCCGGGACTCGCCCTCCTCGCCGCGCCACTTGAACGCGACACGCTCGCCGAGGCCCGCCTCGACATGACGGTCCAGGCAGTTGTAGGAGGCGTTGGTCGTGCCGCCCTCGAACCACTTGTAGAAGGGCGGGTTCTCGTCGTCGAGCGCGCGCTGCGGCTCGGAGAACCAGTGCAGCGCGCGCGCCTGCTCGTTCCACCACCCGACGGGATCCTTCGCCGCGGCCTCGTGCACCGAGAGGTCCGTGATCAACGCCTTGGCCTTGAACGCCTCCGGCGGCTCGAAGCGCTCCTGCTCCAGCAACTCGGCCAGCTGACGTTCCAGATCGGTCGTCGTTCCCGCCATGTTCGCGGTCCCCTCGGGTCGGTGTGTGGTCTTCGGCTTCAGCTTCAGCTTCAGGCGCCCGTCAGCGCAGGTGCCTGACGGGCAGGACAGCGCGCCCGAACGTGGAGTTCGTCACCGCCGCGAAGGAGGCATACCACGCGGCTGCCGCCGTCGCCAAGCCAATCCACCCACCCAGGTGCACGATGTTCGTGTGCCCGCCGGCATTCCCGATCCCGAGCGCGAAGAACGTCAGGGTCAGCAGCCCGAAGACCGCGGCGATCGCCGCCGTCGTGCGCAGCGACGCGACAAACATGTAGAGCGTGAAAATGCCCCACGCGATCAGGTAGAGACCGACCGCGTGGCCGGCGTCGGCCTTGGGGACGTCCTTCTCGAAGAACTCCACGAACGCCCAGAACGACAGCCAGAAGGCGCCGTAGGACGTGAACGCCACCGCGCCGAAGGTGTTGCCGGTGCGGAACTCCCACATGCCGGCCGCGAACTGCGCGATGCCGCCGTAGGCGAAGGCCAGCCCGAAGACGACCGGCTCGCCGCCGGGGCCCATGAGGTTGGCGTTGAACATGCTCAACACGAACGTCGTCAGCGCGAACGCCGCGAGGCCCAACGGCCCCGGATCGGCGATCGGGCTCGGCACGAACGTGAGGTCCTGTGACGCGACGGGCGCCCGCCCGTCAGCTCGCTCCTCGCGCGTGAAGCGCGGTGCGTTGGTCGCCGAGGCTTCCATCAGGCACTCTCCTTCTCCGGCGGAGCGTCGCCCGAAGGTGGAGCCACGCTCCGCAACCCAAGTCGTTGTCCTACAGCGTTCCCATCAAACGAGAACGCAAAGCCTGGGCGCTGTCAGCGCTATGACGGCGGCTGACGTTAACGGCGCTTGCGCTTCTTGCGCGCCGACGTCGCCGGGCTCGCGGTGCCATCGGGCGGCGATCCGTTGGACGCAGCCACCGGCTCCGGCGCCTTGGTGTAGCCGCCACCGCCGCGAGCACGATCCTTGGCCTCGCGGATCTCCTGCTGGGTCGGCCACGGGCGCGCCTCGCCGTCGGTCCATGCCGCCGGGACGCCGGCGCCGGGCCAGCGACCGAACAGCAGGACCCCGACCATCGCCAGCCAGAACGCCTGGACGATGAAGGTGGGCGAGCCCGAGAGCGGGCCGAGCAGGATCAGGGCCCCGACGATCGCGCCGAGGACGCCGAGGAAGCGCGTGAGCAGCCCGACGCGCATGGCGCCGAGCGCGATCAGGACGAACGCGGCCGCCAGCGAGAGCGAGCCGATGAAGCCGACGCCGCTGGCCGCGACGACGACGCCGCCGCGCAGCGCGTCGTGCGCCGCCTTGGTGCTGTGGTCGGCCGAGGAGGCAAAGTCGCTCGCGCTGATCATCACGGCGATCTGCAGCACGATCGCGGCGATCGCGCCGGCGCCCGCGCCGATGATCGCGAGGATCCGGGCTATCCGCGGCGTGTTGGCGCCGCGCACGACCGACGCGTCGAAGAGAAAGACGAGCAGGACCCCGATGAGCGCGATCGAGAGGCCCTGGCAGACCGCGACCACCAGCAGCGAGAGCGCGTGGTCGTCGATGAAGAGGATCTGCGCGGTGCGCAGCCCGTCGCGCCCGATCGACTGACCCGCCGCGTCGCGCAGCGACTCGAGCACGTAGACGCGCGGGAAGTCGGTGTAGATCTGCTGCGGCAGGATGCCGGCGATGACCGCCAGGATCGCGGCACCCAGCGCGGCGAAGCCGACACGCGGCTTCTGGACCGCCTCGCGGGCGAGGATCTGCTCCGGCGTCACCACCGGGACCGACTCGAGCTGCGGCCATCAGCAAGCGAGCGCTGGTCGTCGTGGCCGAGGCGGCTGGGCATGATCAGCTCGGGCTCCTCGCGGTCGACGGTGCGCGACAGGCGATCGCCTGCGGCAAGCACGAGATCAAGCGCCGGGGCGACGACCCGCAGGCCCGCCTCGATACGGCCGCGCCAGAGCAACTGAGAAGACGAGAGCTGCGCCACGAGCCCGATCCTACCGGCGGCGCATGGCCCGGCGTGGCGCGGGCTCGGCCGAGGCTGATCCTACCGGCGCAGCGGTCGCGGCCCGTCGCCGAGCTACTGCAGCCCCGCGCGCGCCTCGCGCACGAGCGTGACCGCCTCGGGGAAGACCGTGGCCATCACCCCGCGGATCTGCTCGGCCTGTTCGGCCGTCGTGCCCTGGATGTTGACGCGGTTGACCGCCGCCACCGTCATCTGCACGGCGAGGCCGATCGCGTTGTCGGCCCATGCCAGGCGCTGCTGACCCTGCATCTGGTCTGCGAACTCCGCCATGCGGCGCTGCAGCTCGTCCGGGTCGCCGAAGAGTCCTCCGAAGCCTTCCATGCACCTCAGGGTATCGGCTGCCCAGCGGCGGCCCGCTCGGCGTCGCGATGCTCGCGCCCGGCCGCGATGACCTCTTTAAAGGACCGGAACTTGAACACCGTCACGAGCGCGAAGAAGCCGACCGCGAGGCTGAACGCGGCGATCGCGATCTGCTGACCGACCGAGTACGCAGCCACCGTCGCCCCCGCCGCCGTCCCGGCGAAGACCTTCACCAGGAATGCCTGCTGGACCCCCGCGCCGCCCGGGGTGAACGGCACGCAGGCCGCGACCGCGTTGACGCCGAGGACCAAGAGCACGTTCTTGACCGAGCCACCGATGTGGAAGGCGTCGAGCAAGAACCAGAAGGCGGCGAAGCGAAAGCACCAGCCGCCGAACTGCACGAGCCAGACCTCGCGGAAGTAGCGCTTGCGATCGAAGATGATGGTCAGCCCCTGACGCACGCGCGCCCAGAAGGCCTTCACCTTGGTGCTCAGCAGCGCGAAGCCGACGAGGCCGGCGACGGCCAGCGCGGTGAGCACGAACAGCAGGAAGCGCGGATGCGACGCGAAGAAGCTGAGGTCGAACGCGCCGAGCTTGGAGAAGTCCGGCGGCTTGGGGAAGACGCCCTGGCTGAAGGCGAAGGCCAGGATGAAGAGGCCCATCGAGGCGTCGAAGCCGAACTCCACGAAGAACGCGGCGGCGATCGCCGAGTAGGTCGAGTTCGGGATCGAGGTCTTGACCAGGAAGAGCTTGATGACGTCGCCGCCGCGCGCCGGCACGACGTTGTTGAAGCCGTAGGCGGCGATGTAGGCGCCCCAGATCCGCTTGAACTCGATCTTCTCGGTCGGGTAGGCGGCGCGCAGCACGTTGAAGAAGGCGCGCGAGCGGATCGTGAGGTAGGTGCCGAAGCACAGCAGCCCGAGCGCCAGCGCACCCCAGCGGATGTCGGCGAGGTTGCCGAAGAACTGCCCGACCGCGTCGAAGAAGTCGCCGAGCCCGGCGATAACCAAAGCGGCGCTCACCTTCGGGAGGGTACGAGCCCGACCGCCGCCAGGACGGCGTCATCGGCCAGCGAGGCCGCGATGAGGTCGGCGGGCGGGATCTCCATGTCGGGCAGGTAGGGCACGCCGATGACCGTCAGCCCCGCGGCCTTGGCGGCCTGTGCGCCGGTGGGCGAGTCCTCCAGACCGACCGACGCGGCCGGGTCGGCGCCCAGCAGACGGCAGGCCTCGAGGTAGATGTCGGGCGCGGGCTTGGGGTGGTCGACCTCGTCGCCGGCGACGGTGGTGGTGAAGCGCGAGGCCATGCCGGAGGTCTGCAGGACGAGGTCCAGGAAGGCCCGCGGCGAGTTCGACGCGACCGCGACCGGGATGCCGGCGGCGGTCAGCGCATCGACGAGCGCGACGGCGCCGGGGCGCGGCGCCACGTCATGGGTCGCCTCGACCATCACCCGGTCATGCAGCTCGGCCATCAGCGCGAGCCCTTCGGCGGGACGCTCGAGCATGACCTCCAACTTGCCCGCCGCGACGGTGTGCGAGGAGCCGATCAGATCGCGCTTGTGCTCCATCGTGAACGTGCTTCCGTGGGCGGTGAACAGCGCCTCCTCGGCACGCGTCCACGCCGTCTCGGTGTCCAGCAGAAGGCCGTCGTTGTCGAAGACGACGGCCTGGGGCGCGGAGGCGAGGGTCACCGCCAAGACCCTACGAGGTCACGTCGAGACGATGGCCGGCCCGGACCTTCGCGGCGATGGCCTCCGGAACCCCGGCGGCGGTGGCGAAGGACGGCCAGTCGGCAACCGCCTTGCCCACCTCGCCGACGATCGCCTTCGCGCGCCCGCGCCGCATCGAGGCGACCGCGGCGACCGCCTCGAAGTCCGCGAACACGAAGCCGTCGCGCTTGCCGTTGACCGACATCTGATGACGCGCGGTCCAGGCACCGCCGGGCTGGTAGGCGTAGGTCATGTCGAAGGCCGGCGACAACGACCATTCCCCCGCCCGATCCATCAGGAAGGCGATGTTCTTGACGTGGTCGTCCTGATTGCGAGCCAGCACGTTGAAGACCATGCGCCGGAACTGCTCCTCGATCGCGGCCATCGGAAGGCCGAGCCGGCGGATGACGAGCAGCGCCTGCTCGTAGGAGTAGGCATTGGGATCGTTGAGGTCATAGTGCGCCAGCGCCCCCAGCGACTGCATGTGGCGCTTGTCACCGTCGCCGGTGCGGTCGAAGCGCCGGGTCATGAAGTGGCGCCGGCCATGCTCCTCCAGCAGCCGGCACGCGGTCATCTCGATGCCCGCCGCCTTGGCCATGTTCGAGTACGCGTACTCGATCGCTCCGTAGCCCTGAGGGTCGGCCAGCTCCTTGTCCTTGTTCTCGGAGACGCCGTCGAACTTCAGCAGCCAGTGCTCGAAGCCGGGCGGGGCCTCGGCCTGACCGGAGCGCACCTCCTCGGTGGCCGGGTTCCAGGCGATCACGGCCTTGGCCCGAGCGCCACCGGCGGAGGTCCCCACGCTGAGGATGTCGCGCAAGGCGTCCTCGCGATCCTCGCCCGCGAACGACGCCGACAGCTCGGTGCGATCGCTGAGCACCTCGGATGCCAGCTCCACCAGGGCGGCGAGCTGGATCTCGGAGCTGCCGGTCCGCTCCGGCCCCAGGGCCGGACGAAATTCGAGGGCGCCCATGCCGCGGGTGCCGACGTAGCCGAGGCGCTCCACGGCATCGAAGCTGTCGGGCGTGCGGCCTTGGCGGGCGAGCCACGCGTCGATGAGCGCGTTGCCGTAGCGGTCGGGCAGCGCGTCGGCCAGCAGACCCGGCAGGCCGTGAAAGGTCGACGGCGGCAGCGTCGGGAAGCGGTAAGGATCGGTGCGCAACGGCATCGTGATCGGCGACACCTGGATGTCGCTGCGCAGGAAGTCGGGGTCGTAGGCGAACGTCGCGTAAAGGTCACCGTCCGGCAGCGAGACAGCGCCGATGCGCGTGCCCCACAGGAAGACCTCCGCGAGGGTCATCGGCCCTCGGCGTGGCCGTCGCCCCAGGTCCACCCGCCGTCGGCCGACCCTGGTCGGCCGGCCCGGGCGGGTGAGGCACGACGCCGCCGGCGGCCGCGCTGCTCAAGCTCGGCGAGGGGGTTGACCACCGGTTCGGGCACGAGGCGGTCGAGACCGTCGAGGAGGTCGAGCGCTCGCAGGATCCGGATGACGTTGGCCAGCGTCGGCGACTCACCCGCCTCGACGCGCGCCACGGTGCGCTCCCCGACGCCCGCCTCCTCGGCGAGCTGCTTCTGGCTCATGTTGCGTGCCAGCCGTGCGCGCGCCAACCGCAGGCCGAGCTCGGCCATCACAGCATCATCGGTGAGGAACGGATCAATACGCATATGCAGTCAAAGATGTCTGGTTATTGCCATGATATATAGCAACCTGCCATCTTTGTCAGCATAGCTGATGCTGTCCCACATATCTAACAGACCAGCCAAACTCGGCTGATAACGGTTCCATGGGGCATCTACTTGCCATTTCTGGCTTGAAATCTAAGGTCAGAGGCTACCGCGGCTCGCGCCAGAGGAACCAGACCGGTGGGCCTTTGGGCAGGCGGATCTCGTCGACCACCGCGAAGCCGTGGCGGCCGTAGAACGCGAGGTTGGCCTCTCTGCCGGTCTCCAGGTAGGCGGGCAGGTGCTCGCGGTCGCAGAGGTCGATGCCTGGACGGATCAGCTGTGAGCCGACGCCCTCGCCCTGGCGCTCCGGGTCGACGCCGATGACCGCGAGGTAGAGATGGCGCTCGGCGGGATGACGCGCCTCGACCTGACCGAGGCCGCGCAGGATCCGCGGCAGCCGCGGCAGCACGCCGGGCAGCGTCAGCCGCAGCAGGCTCAACGTCTCGCGCGTGTCCTCACGCCAGCGCCCGGGCAGCGCCCACAGCGCCGCGCCGCCACGCCCGTCCGCCGTCGTCCAGCTCACCTCCTGACCGAGCAGCCGTCGTAGCTGCCAGCGAAAGAAGCGCTCCGACCACATCGGCCGCCGCGCGTCCCGCGCGTAGACCCACTGCGTGACCGGATCGTCGGCGAAGGCGCGCGTCAACGTGCCCGCCAGCACCTCGACGTCGTCGTCTCCTACCGGGCGGACGGCCATCCGCCCGACTGTAGTGCGCCGTCAGCCGTCGGCGTTGATCTTGCGGATCAGCTCGCCGAGGACGCGCTCGGCATCCCCGTTGGCGACCTGGCAGGTGCCGGCCGCGCTGTGGCCGCCGCCGCCGTAGGAGAGCATCGAGCTCGCCGATGTCGGTCGCGCTGGTGCGGTTCAGGATCGACTTGCCGGTGGCGAAGACGGTGTTCTGCCGCTGCAGGCCCCAGAGGATGTGGATCGAGATGTTGCAGTCGGGGAAGAGCGCGTAGACCGTGAAGCGGTTGGTCGCGAAGATCTTCTCTTCCTTGCGGAAGTCGAGCACGACGAGGTTGCCGTGCTGGGTGCCGCAACGGGCGACCTGGTCGATCGCCTGGTCGGCATGCTCGCGGTAGAGCTCGACGCGCTCGGCGACGTCGGGCGTCTGGAGGATCTCCTCGATCGACTTGGTCGTGATGTCGTCGATCAGCTGCATCATCAACTGGTAGTTGGAGATGCGGAACTCGCGGAAGCGGCCGAGGCCGGTGCGGGGGTCCATCAGGAAGCTGATGTAGTCCCAGCCCTGGGGCTCCAGGATCTCCTCGCGGGTGAAGTCCGCGGCATCGGCCTTGTCGACGGCGGCCATGATGTCCTCGCCGACGAGCTGGAAGACGTCGGCGCCGCCGAAGTGGTCATAGACCACGCGCGCGGCGGACTTGGCGCCCGCGACGATGATGTGGTTCTCGGGCGAGTCGGTGACGCGGATCGTCTCGCTGTCGTGATGGTCGAACGACAGGTGGACGCCCGGGGCATAGGGCAAGTTGGTGGTGATGTCGCGGTCGGTGAGCTCGACCTTGCCGTCCTGCATGTCCTTGGGGTGGACGAAGAGGATGTCGTCGAGGATCCCCAGCTCCTTGAGCAGCGCTGCGCACACCAGCCCGTCGAAGTCGGAGCGGGTCACCAATCGGTATCGCTCGGCCACCTGCGTCGTCATGCGGAGAGTTCCTGTCCCTTTGCCGAAGTCGTCACGGTCGTTCTTCAGGGTCGTCGGCAGGACTGCCCGATTCCTGAACGCGCGCCGTCGGCGACGGGACTGCCTAACTACGCGTCGGGGTGCTGCTCGAGGTAGTCGAGGTAGACCGGGCGCAGCGCGTCAGACAGCTTGCCGTCGTCGTCGCGGAAGGTGTCTGCCACCTGGCCCGACCAGTGGACGACGTCGTAGTCGGCCTCGTCCTGCTGACCGGCGGCGGCCTCGGCGGCCGGCACGAGCTTCATCAGGTTCCACAGGAACTTGACGTCGAGGTGCTTCTCGGCGCGCCTGACGGCGCGGTCGTGGAGCTCCTTGGAGCTGAGGGCGTCGAGCTCGTCGCGGCGGGACATGGAGGGCATCCTGCCACGCACGACCCTAGGCCGCGGTGTTCAGCTCGCCCAGGATCGCGAGGACGTCCTCGTCGTGGGTCTCGGGGTGCGCCTTGAAGGCGCGGCGGACGATGCCCTCTTCGTCGATGACGGGCGGGGTCGCGAAGCTCGATGACCGTGCGGCGTTCGCCGTTCTTGGTGGTGATGACTCTCGGATCGTCGCCGAGGACCCAGCAGAGCGTCAGGCCGCCGAGCGCAGCCGGCGGCGGCGAAGGGTTGGTGTTGGTGGACATGCCTCCTTCATGCAGGAGGCTCCGTAGCGCACAGGACGCTTTTCCGCATCCCTGGCGCAATCCACCCAGATCGCGCTAGGGAATGGCGTTTGCGGGGTTCCTATGAGAATGGGCAGGCGGAGGCGAGCGCGGCGTGGGATAGCCCGGGACGGCAGACGACGTGAGCCAGCTGGCCTGCTGCACGAGCGACGGCCGTTGTCAACGACGCTGCGAAGTCGGACTGATATGGCGGTTGGTTTGTCAAGTCGGCGTGGGTAATCGCGTCGGCTTGATCGGCCGTCGGTTGTTGGTGTGGTCGGTGGGCCGGGACGCCGGGCTCGGTAACAACACGATCCGCGATCGCTGAGCCAGCGCTTGGGCACTGGTCGGCCGCCGAGACCACGCCTCCAACTGCGCCCGCTCATCGTCGGTCAACTCGATAGGCACCGCGAGATTGCTCGGCATACACCAAGCCTTCCCGCTGCAACCGATCTAACGCCTCACGACACTAGTGCTGCTCCTCCAGCTCCTCGCGCTCGACGTCCTCTTCGGTCACGCCTCCGAGAGGTTCGGCGAGGACTGGGCCGACGAGCGCCGCGACGTCGATCGCAGCCGGGTCCGGCGCAGGCTCCCCGCGGGTCTCGGCGTAGCGGGCGGCCGAGAGATACGTCAGGCGCACCGCCTGGATCACCAGGACGCGCCGCAAGCCGTCCGACACCTCGCCGCGTTCGCGAGCAACTGCCGCCAGCCGCGAGATGGTCTCGGCCCGGCGCGCGATCCGCACGTCGGGATGCCGTCGCTCGTTGACGCCCTCAGCGCCAACAAGCGAGAAACGGAAGCCCGGCGGCAGCTCGACTACCGGCGACACCGGTGGGATCTTCTCGTTGAGGATCGCCTTGAACCGCGAGCCGTGAATGGCGTGGACGTACGCCGAGTACTCGACCTGATCGAGCCGCGCCTTCGCCACCGCGCGGTCCGTCTCGCCTTCCAATTCCCAGAGCGGCCACACCTCCAGCTCCGCGACCTCGAAGATGTCGAGCACTCGCATGGCCACCGCGTCCGTGCGCTGGTTGGTGAGGTGGCGGCGAACTCGCACGCGGAGCTGCTCGTTCGTCTGCCCAACGTAGATCGGTTCGCCGTCGTAGTCATAGAAGGCGTACACCCCGAACTTGGCGTTGCCGATTACGCGGGCCTCATCGTCGATCTCGTTGAGCGCCACATCGAGCATGTTCCGGAACTCGCGAACCTGCGGCGACGGCAGATCGGAGCGACGCGGCGCCGGCATCAGGCGGCGAGAGCGATAGCGTTCCGCACGCCGCTCAGCGCTGGCACGACGTAGTGCGCGCACAGCCACCCGACCACAGGCACGCACACCGCGTCTCCGAAACCAAACAGCGACTGGTTCCGCCGCGCCACCAGCTTGAAGTCGGGCGCTCCCATCAGTCGCGCATACTCGCGCGGCGTCATCCAGCGGACGCGGACCTCGCCGTCGCCGGCCTCCACCAGGGCCTGCTTGCTGGAGCCGCCACGCGCTGTGCGGAGGCAGCCGGCGATCGTGTCGGCGCGGATCTCCCAAACCGCCACCCCCCCGCGCGTCCGGCGGTAGGCCGTACGCCAGGACAGGTCGCGGCTCGTCCTGAGCCCGTCCAGCCGCGCGCCCTGGATGGGCGACAGCGACTCGACGAAGCGCACGACACGATCGGCATCCCACCAGTCGTCGTGCTCCGGCGCCAGCCGCTCGATCACCTCATCGAGGGCCGGTCCCCGCTCGGGTGGCACGGGCAGCGGCCAGGTATGCAGACGAGCCTCGGGGTGCGCGAGCGCGAACTGCCGCGCCCAGGCTGGACGATCAGCTGTCGGGTCATACGGATGATCCGTCTCAAGCAGCCCAACGATGAACATCCGCGGACGCGACTGTGGCACGAAGTGGCGGGCGTCGAGCGCGAGCAGGTCGCAGGAGTACCCGAGGCGGTTCAGCTCGGCCACCGCCTCCCGCAGGTCTCGTCCGCCGTGGCTCGACGCGAAGCCGAGGACGTTCTCCAGGAGGACGGCTTCCGGGCGGCGAGCGCCCATCTCATCGAGGATGCGCGCAAACTCCCAGAACATGCTCGACCCGCCTTGGCTCCCGCGCGGGGCCGGGCCGGCGCCGAGACCTCGTCGGTTTCCTGCCAATGACAGATCGGTGCAGGGGAAAGAGGCGGTCGCCAGCTCGACGTTCGGCAGATCGTCGCCACTGACGTCTCGCACATCGCCGAGGACGAAGTCCTCACCGCCGAAGTTCGCGGCGTACAGCTCGTGCTTGTCCGCCTCGATGTCATTGGCCCAGGTCGTCTCGATCCCGGCACCCTCCAGGCCCAAGCGCATCAGCCCGATCCCCGCGAAGAATTCCGCCGCCCGGATGCTCGTCATGGCCCCGAACTTAGCGACACGTCCGGCGGCAGCGGATGATCGAGCGCACGACAGATTCGCGCGAGCGCCTGCGCGCGAGGCTCATGCTCCCACACGCGCACGACCGTCCAGCCAGCGTCGCACAGGCCCTGCGACACCCTCGCGTCTCGCTCGCGGTTGCGCTCGATCTTCGCCGTCCAGTAGTCGCGATTCCGAGTCGGGATCCGACAATGTCGCGGGCAGCCGTGCCAGTAGCAGCCGTCGACGAACACGGCCACTCGGCGACGCGTGAACACCACGTCGGCGCGCGCGCTCACGTCTCCAGCCGAGATGCGGTAGTCCTTCCTGAACCGCAGTCCGGAGCGGAACAGCAGGCGCCGGAGTTCCACCTCAGGCTTCGTGTCCACGCGCCGGTTCCCCTGCATGGCGCGGCGCGTGGCCTCATCGCTCGCGGGTGGCGTGGCGGGCAGGCCAGGCATCAGCTCATCTTTGCGCGGGCGGCGCGCAGGGGGCGGTTCGCGCCGTACGGCGCGAACCTACGGGTGCTGAGGGGCTGCCATCTCGGCCAGCGAGCTGAGCACGTCCTGGTCGTGCGTCTCGGGCTTGACCTTCTTGATGACCTTGCGGACCACGCCCTCGTCGTCGATGACGAAGGTGGATCTTTGAGCCCCCCAATAGGTTTTTCCATACATGGACTTCTCGACCCAGACGCCGTAGGCCTCGCAGACCTCGTGGTGCTCGTCGGCGAGCAGCTCGAAGTTGAGGTCCTGCTTCTCGGCGAACTTCTTGACGGCCTTGACCGGGTCCGGAGACACACCGAGGACGACGGCGCCGGCGCGCTCGTAGTCGACCTCGTGGTCGCGGACGCCGCAGGCCTGGGTCGTACACCCCGGCGTGTTGGCCTTCGGGTAGAAGTACAACACGACCTTGCGGCCGTGGAAGCTCGAGAGGCGGACGGGGTTGCCCGACTGGTCGGGAAGCTCGAAGTCCGGGGCCGGCTGGCCCTCCTTGATCTTGCCCATGACCTAGATGATAGGCCCGGTCATTTGAGCAGCCGCGACAGGCGGCGATCCTTCAACACGCGGTCACCGGTCTGGTCGTGCGGGCAGTAGCAGAGCACGTAGGACTCGTAGTGCACCGCCTCGATCGTCGTCCCGCAGCGCGGGCACGGCTCACCCTCGTGGCGATGGACCTCCAGCGGCAGCGGCAGCTTGTCGGGGATCGGCAGCGTGACGACCTTCTCGTAGTGCTCGATCGCACCGCCGAGGCGCTCCAGCATCGCTGCCCGCAGCGCGCCCGCCTCCTCGGCGTCGAGGTCGTTGGCGCGCTTGAACGGCGACAGCTTGGCCGTCCACAGGATCTCGTCGACCCACGAGCGGCCGATGCCGGTGATCACGCGCTGGTCGCGGAGCGCGGCCTGCAGCGGACGGGCACCGACGGGCTTCAGCAGCGCCGCGAGATCCTGCGGCGGGTCCGGCCACGCCTCAGGCCCGAGCTTCGCCACCGCGTCATCGGCCGCCAGCCCCTCCGGCGTCAGCACCTTGACCCACGCCGCCTGCTTGGTGCCGAACTCGCGCAGGCGCAGCTCGCGCTCGCCGCTGCCGCCATCGACGCGAAGCAGCAGGCGCGAGGTGCGATCACGCAGCGACGCGCGCTTGTCATACACCTGCAACCGGCCGGCGCTCATCAGGTGCACGAGGACGTGAAGATCGCCCGAGACGTCGATGACGGCATGCTTGCCGATCCGGCGAACGCCCTCGATCTGCCGGCCGTCGAGCGCGTGCAGGGGCGGGTCGAACGTCTTGAGCGCGTTGATCCCCGGCGCGAGCGTCGACTCGATCGTGGCGCCGGTGAGCGCCTCGCTCAGGCGGCGGGCGGTGATCTCGACCTCGGGCAGCTCGGGCATCGGCGGTCCTCAGGTTAGGGCTCGCCGACCGAGCCTCGTCGGTGGGTCTTGCGACGTCATTCGCGTCAGGTGAGCAAGACGTCGTAGGCACGTTGCGTGCGCCGCAGCCGGCAGGCGTCCGGCCCGCAGGTCGCGGCCAGCAGCTCGACCGTCACGCGGCCCGAGCCCTCGCCGAGCGCGAGGTCGATCGACACCGGCAGCGCGCTTGCCGTCCAGGACGTCGGCTCGCGCAGCAGGCCGGGGACGTCGGCGACGGCCTGGACGCGGATCGGAGGACCGCCCGCGGGGTCGAGGTCGTCGTCGCCGGGGTCGAGGTCGAGGGAGACCGGGAGCGTCGAGCCGGCGGGCTGCACGATCGTCCCGGCGACCGACACGGGCTGCCCGGCCGGCGTGTCGACCGACGACGGACGACCGACGTCGAGCGCGACCGCCCGGGCGCGCAGCGGGTCGACGCGGACGATGCGGTGGTTGCCGGTGTCGGCGACGAGCAGGCGGCCGTCGGGCAGCGCCGCGATCCCGCCCGGCTCCGCGAAGCCCTCGACCGGGACCGTCCACAGGTGCGCGCCGCGCCAGACACGGATCGCGTTGTTGAAGGTGTCGGCGATGTAGAGCTCGCCGCCGGGCCCGAGCGTGAGGCCGAGCGGATGCTGCAGCCGCGCGCGCTCGCCGTCGCCGTCGTCGTCGCCCCACGCGAACAGCCCGGCGCCCGCGAGCGTCTCGACGGCGAACGTGCCGGCGCGCACGACGCGCAGCGCGCTGGACTCGGCGTCGAGGAACGCGAGGTCGCCGTCGGCGGTCAGCGTCATCCCGGACGGCTGCGCCAGGACCGCCTCCAGGCCCGGGCCGTCGACCAGCGCCTCGGCACCCGTGCCCGCCAGGATCTGCAGCTCGCCCGCGCGATCGACCGCCCACAGCCGGTGACGCCCGGCCTCGGCGATCACCGTGTGGCCGTGCCAGACGATCACGTCCCACGGCGAGCGTAGCTGATCGGTCAGCAGCTCCCGGCGCCCGCGGCCGTCGAGCGAGATCCGCCAGACACGGTCGGCACCGGTCTCGCAGACCAGCAGCGCGGCGGTGTCGCCGACGCCGTCGAAGCGCACGCCCTGGGGCTGGTAGAGCCCGTCGAGCTCCATCTCCACCTCGCCGTTGAGCGAGCAGATCAGGACGCGGTCGTGGCCGCTGTCGGCGATCGCGACGCGGGGCGCCCGGGTCGCGCCGTCCTCGATCGCGACCTTGCCCGGAAACGCCAGCTCGCCGGTGCCCTGGGCGGCATCGGCCGCGTCGAGCGCCAGCGGACCTCGGCGCAGCGTGCCGGCCGCCTCGGCCTCGGCGACCAGCTCCTCGATCGCCGCCGCCAGCTGCACGGCCTTGCCCTCGCCGGAGACCGTCAGCGCGACACGCCCGTCGACGTCGATCAGCACGAGCGTCGGCCACGCCCGGATCGCGTAGGCATCCCACGTGACCATCGCCGGGTCGTCGAGCACGGGATGCTCGATGCGATGGCGGGCCACCGCCGCGCGCACCGCGCCGTGGTCGTGCTCGTGCGGGAACTTCGGCGAGTGCACGCCCACGGTCACCAAGACGTCGGCAAAGCGGCGCTCCAGCCCGCGCAGCTCCTCGACCACGCGCTGGCAGTTCACGCAGGCCAGCGTCCAGAAGTCGAGCAGGACGACCTTGCCGCGCAGTTGCGCGAGCGACAGGTCCTCGACCCCGATCCATCCACCTTCGCCGTCGAGCTCCGGGGCCCGAACGCGGACGCGTTCCATGGGCTCCAGTTTGCCGCGTCGCGCTCAGCCGTCGCTCAACAGCGACCGCAGGCTCAGTGCCAGCGCCGCAGAGGCGGCCTCGACGTCGAGGCCCTGCTGGGTGCGCAGCGCGTCCCAGGTCGACCAGGAGCCCGCGACGCCGAGCGCTGCGACCAAGGTGGCACGCTCTCCTTCGGGACGAGCGGCGATCTCGGTCGCGAAGACCCGCGTGAGCTCCAGGCGCTTGGCGGCCCGGAAGCCGTCGAGCGCGTCGTGCACGCTCCCGGAGAACGGCTCCATCAGCAGCGCGCCGCGGCGCACGGCGGCGATCCACTCGAAGATGCGTCGGCGTTGGGCGACGACCTGCTCGATGCGCGCCGAGAGGGGCGCTTGCGCATCGATCGTGCCCATGAGGCGCTGCAGATGTGCCTCGCGATGCGCCGAGACCGCGGCGAACAGCGCCTCACGGTCGGCGTAGTGCTGAAAGACCGTCCGCGGGGCAACCGATGCCTCTGCCGCGATCTCCTCGACCGTGGGCTGCGGGTTGCCCGCTTCGAGCAGCGTGACGAGCGCCTCGACGATCGCCGCGCGCGTGCGGTGCGATCGAGCGACGCGTCCGTCCTGTGGGGTGACGTCCGCGGAGTCGAGCATGGGACCGATGAAGAGGAACATAAGGGCGCGATGGACCCCCGGCAACGCCCCGATGAGGTAAATAGCCGTTCGGCTATCCGAGGCGCTCGAGCTCGCGCGGACGCAGCAGCGCGAGCAGCTCGCCGCGAGCGCCGTCCAGGCGAATGCCGGCGACGCCGCCCTTCTTGAAGTCGACCCGCGCGCCGGTGAGGTCGTAGACGACCTGCGCGAAGTCCGGGTTGTGGCCGACGACGAGGATCCGGCCGTCGGGCTCGACGCCGAGCAGCAGGTCGCGCGCGTCGGCGACGCTGAAGTCCTGCGCCAGGACCGGCGTGACGATCGGCTCGTCGCCGAGCGCCTCCGCGGCCAGCAGGGCGGTGTCGTGGGCGCGGATCTTCGGGCTGGTGTAGAGCGCCTGGAAGGTGAGCTCGAGCGCGGCGAGGGCGCGACCCGCGGAGCGCGACTGCTCCTCCCCACGCGGTGTGAGCCGGCGCTCGGCATCGGGCCGAGTGCCGTGCGGCTCGGCCTCGGCATGCCGCAGCAGCCAGAGCTGGTTGGCCATGGGGCGGACCCTAGCGACGGCGGCTCAGCCGAGCGCGCGCGTCGCCGGCCCGGTCCACTGCTTGCCCTGGGCGTCGGTCCACTGCACGCGCCACGCGCGCTTGGCGCCGCCGAGGCTCGCCGACGACGTCCAGTAGCCGTGGCTGTCGGTGGTCACGGTCTTGATCGTCTTCCACGACGCGCTGCCGTCGCGCTGCTGGACGACAACCTTCGTAGCGCTCTTGGCCGGTCGGGCCAGGCCCCAGAGCGACACCTTGGTCGAGCCCTTGGTCTTCTTGGCGACGAGCGGGAGGCGGAAGCCGTCCAGCGACGGCTTGGCCTTGCCACCCGACGTGCGCAGACCGGACTCGAAGCCACCGTACTTCTGGGACTCGGGCACGCCCGTCCGCGGCAGGTCGTCGGTCAGCAGGTACTGGGAGAACGCGGCGACGCGCGAGTTGTAATAGGCGATGCGCTCGGAGTAGGAGCGGTACTCGGCCTGGCGCTGCAGGCTGACGCCGAAGGACGGGTCCGGCACCGACTGGATGCCGAACTCGGTGAGGTAGATCGGCAGCTTCTTGGCGACGACGCCGGCCTTGGCGGCCTTGTCGAGCGCGGTGACCAGCCGGGGCAGCACGCCGATCATCACGTCGTTGGGGTGCGTCGTCTTGAAGAGCGGGCCGGAGCGGTTGGTGTAGGCGTGATGCGCGTAGCCGTCGACGCGCAGCTTCCCGCAGGAGCCGACCTTCTTGTAGTTGTCGTCGAGGCAGAGCGCGCCACGCAGGAAGGTCAGCGGCGCGACGTCCTTGGTGGTGCCGGTCGGCGCCGTCTCCCCCATCAGCACCGGCTTGGTGTCACCGGCGTCGGCGAGACCGCGCAGGGCCGCCGCGTAGAGGCCGCGGTAGATCTTGGGCGACGCCGGCTTGTGCTTGGAGTCGTACTGCGGGGCGAGGAACTGCGGGTGGTTGGGCTCGTTCCAGATCGACCAGCGCGTGACCTCGTTGCCGAAGTGCTTGGACAACGCGGTCATGAACATGCGGAACTCGTTGGGGCTCGGCCGCGTGGTGTTGTCGCGCGCGCCGTTGGTCGCCCAGCGCGGCACCGGGCCCGATGCCGTGACCTGCACCGTCCACCCGCGCGCCTTGGCCTCGTCGAGCACCGGCTGGTACCGGGACCAGTCGTAGCTGGCCGGGTCGGACATGTCGAGCTTGGGCTTGATGCGCGACATCGCCTCGGGCGCGACGTCCTGCCAATACAGGACGATGCGCAGCGCATGAGCGCCGAGGCTGTCGATCTCGGAGAACGCCGCCTCGCGATTGGCGGGATCGAAGAGATCGCGCGGCGCCTCGAAGGTCACCTCCTGGCCCTTGCTCGCGTGTGCCGGCGGGGCCGCGAGAGCAAGGGCGGCGAGGAGGGTCGCCGTCATGGCGAGGAGCTGGGGGCGTCGGGGTGCGGTCATCACGAAGTGGGACACGCTAGCGGCGAGCGAAGTTGCGCGAGGGCTCCGTGAGGGTTGCGTGAGAGCCTGATCTCTCATACTTCGGGTGTGATCGACTTCACCGTGCCGGACGAGCTGCAGTCCCTGCTGGGGCGCATCAAGGACTACATCTCGCAAGACGTCCTGCCGGCGGAGGGCGAGATCGCCGACCCCGAGGACGTGCTGGGTTCGTGGGAGGTCGTCGAGCGGTTGCGCGACCGCGCACGCGAGCGAGGGATCTTCACCCCGCACCTGCCCGAGGAGTACGGCGGCCTCGGCGTCGGCGTGCTGGGGATGGCGCTCATCTCTCAAGAGGTCGGTGCCGCCCCGCTGGCCGCGCTGGGCATGAACTGCATGGCGCCCGACGAGGGCAACATGCACACCTTGCTGCTGGCCGGCAGCGAGGCGCAGAAGGAGCGCTGGCTGCGGCCGCTGGCCGAGGGGCGGACCCGGTCGTGCTTTGCGATGACCGAGCCGGACGTGGCCTCCAGCGACCCCACCAACTTGGAGACCACCGCGGTCCGGTCCGAGGACGGCAGCGAGTGGATCCTCAACGGGCGCAAGTGGTGCATCACGGGCGCGATCGGGGCGGCCTTCTCGATCGTCGTCGCCAAGACCGGCGATGACTCCGCCGCCGGCCATCGCAACTACTCGCTCATCATCGTCCCGACCGACACCCCCGGCTGGACGGTCGAGCGCGACCCGGAGTGGATGGGCAGCCACTCCCCCGGCGGCCATCCGATCATCTCCATCGACAACGTCCGCGTCCCGATCGACAACCTGCTCGGCGGCGAGGGCGAGGGCTTCGTCATCGCCCAGAAGCGGCTGGCCGGTGGCCGCCTGGCCCACGCGATGCGCTGGATCGGCATGTCGCAGCGGGCGCTGGACCTCGCCACCGCGCGGCTGCTGCAGCGCAAGTCCTTCGGCAAGGAGCTCGCGCGCCACCAGATGCTGCAGGCGATGATCGCCGACTCGGCGATCGACCTGTACGCCGCGCGCTTGATGGTGCTGCACACCGCCTGGAAGCTCCAGCAGGGCCTCCCCCACCGCCAAGAGGTCGCGATGACCAAGACCTATGTGTCGGAGGCCTTCGGCCGCATCGCCGACCGCGCCGTGCAGATCCACGGCGCGGCGGGCATCGCCCTCGACCTCCCGGTCGGCAGGATCTACCAGGATGCGCGCGCCGCGCGCATCTACGACGGCGCCTCGGAGGTGCACCGGATGACGATCGCGCGCGAGCTGCTCAAGCTCGCCATGCAGGGTGAGTCGACCAAGGCCGCGACCGGAGACCTCGCCTGATGGCCCACGAGATCGCCGACGACGACATCGTCCGCACGTTCGAGGAGGCCGCCGCGAACGAACGCCCGCCGCTTTTGGTCCTCGACCCGCTGCTCGCGTTCCTCGACCAGCACGACCTCGGCGACGGCGAACCGACGATCCGGCCGATCGGCGACGGGCACTCCAACGCGACGTATCTCTTTGACCGGGGCGGGGCGCGGTTCGTCCTGCGCCGGCCGCCGCGGCCGCCGATCCCGCCGTCGGCCAACGACATGCTGCGCGAGGCGCGGGTCCTGCGCGGGCTCGAAGGGCGGGCCCGCGTCCCGCGGGTCCTGGCCGTCTGCGAGGACGAGACGGTGCTCGGCGCGCCGTTTTACGTCATGGAGGAGGTCATCGGCCACGTCGTCACGACCGCGATGCCGGTCGGCCTCGACTCGCCGCAGGAGCGGCAGCGCACGGCGCATGAGCTGATCGACGCGCTCGTGGAGATCCACGGCGTGGACTGGCGCGCGGCGGGGCTGGAGGGCTTCGGCAAGCCCGACGGCTACCTGGAGCGTCAGCTGCGGCGCTTCCTCGGGTTGTGGGAGCACAACAAGACGCGCGAGATCCCCGCCGTCGAGACGGTGGGCGACTGGCTGGCGACCCACCTCCCGGCCTCGCCCGCGGCCACGATCGTCCACGGCGACTACCGCCTGGGCAACGTCCTGCTCGCGCCGGAGTCGCCGGCGACGATCGCGGCGGTCCTGGACTGGGAGATGTCGACGATCGGCGACCCGCTGGCCGACCTCGGCTACTTCTGCACGCTCTACGTCGAGCGCGACGATCCGTCGCTGGGCAAGTTCGAGTTCTCGGGGGTCACGCGCCAAGAGGGCTGGCCGACACGCGCCGAACTCGTCGCCCGCTATGAGGAGCGGTCGGGCCGGTCGATGACCGACATCCGCTGGTACCAGACGCTCGCGCTGTGGAAGTCGATCGTCTTCATGGAGGGCAACTTCCGGCGCGCGTCGTCGGGGATGAGCGACGACCCGTACCTGAAGGCGTTCGGGGACGGGGTCGTCGGGCTGGCCGAGCGGGCCGAGGCGCTGACGCGGGGGGAGTGACGCCGGCGCCTACGCCGCCGGCTTGCGGCGATGCCCGGCGAGGCGCTTGCGGGCCTCGTCGATCCGCGCGTGCATGCGCGGGTCCCGGGCGAGGCGCTTGGCCTCTTCGGCGATACGGCGGCCCTCGGGGCCCCGGGCGATCTGGCGAACCTGCTGCTTGAAGTGCGTCGGCATCCTCTTCTTGAACTCCCCGCGCTCACGACCCACCAAACGCGCCTTCACCCCGCGTTCGCATCGCGCTCGATCCGCGCCCGCAACTCCCGCCCGCGGCCTGCCGCGACCGCGCGACCCGCACGCTCGTCGGTGAGCGCGACGCCGCGCGCGGCGGCAAGGTCGAGCAGCTCCTGACGCTCGTCATTCTCGCGCGCCGCGCGCAGGAACAGCCAGCAGAAGAGGCCGATCGTCAGCAGCGACTCCTCGACCATCATGATCGAACCGGCGATGACCTGATCGGTGCCGGGCGCCAGCCCATGGGCCGCCTCGCCGGGACCGTAGGCGGGGTAGAACGCGCTGCCGCCGAAGAGGAACGCGTTGGCCAGCGCGGCGCCCACCAGCCGGACCGCGACGATGTAGCCCGCCTTCCAGCCGGTGGTGAACCACGACGGCGTCGGCAGCGGCCCGAAGAGGCACATCCACACGTTGGCGCCGAAGAAGATGAAGCACAAATGCTGGAGCGCGTGGATGCCGTCGTGGTGCAGCGCGGCCTCGTGGACCGCCGGGACGTGCCAGAGGTACAGGTCGATCGCCCACAGCGGGAGCGCGACGAGCGGGTGGGCGAGCACGCGCAGGCGGTCGAAGAGCCCGATCCGCAAGATCGGCGCCAGCACCGGACCGGTGAGGCCGAGCACGAGCAGCAGGGCACCGAGGTCGGCGATCAGCAGGTGCTCGACCATGTGCGCCCAGAACAGCTCCTCGCTGTAGGTCGCCAGCGGCGAGACGAGCACCGCGACGATCAGCGCGACCCCGCTGTAGAACGACCACTGCCGCAGCCCCGGGACCGCGCGCGGCGTCCCGCTCAGCGTCCGCACGCGCCGCGCGTAGAGCGCCACGCTGACGGCCGCCGGCGCAAGTTGCAGCGGCGCGAAGGTGAAGGTGGCTGCAGCGACCGTCATCCGGCCGCGACGGCCCCCACGCCGCCCAAGGCGCACACGATCCCCACCAGTTGCGGCGTGCGCACGCGCTCGTGCAGCACCGCCGCGGCCAGCAGCACGGTCACGACCGGGTACATCCCGCCGAGCACCGAGACGACGCTGAGGTCGCCCTTGGTCTGGGCGGTCGACAGCAGCACCGTCGCCAGCAGGTCGATGCACCCGACCGCCGCGATCCCGAGCCCGAGCCGCCCGGCCGGGAACACCGCCCGCGTGCGCAGGATCACCAAGGCGATGAACGGCATCGCCGCCGCGCGCGAGACCGTGAGCGTCCAGGGGATCGAGAAGTCGGCGGGCGCGTCGACCAGCACGACGAAACCGCCGAGCCCGATCGCCGCCAGCAGGGCGAGCCCCAGCGCCTTGCGCCCCGCCTCGGTCGCCTCGGCGTCGTCGTGCTCCTCGCGCGAGGCGAGCACGACGCCCACGACGATCGCCGCCAGCCCCGCCGCGGTCACCACCGACGGACGGTTGCCGGTCGCGATCCCGACGATCACCGGCAGCGCGACGCCCGCCGAGGCGATCGGGGCCACGACGCTCATCGTCCCGAGCGACAGCGCGCCGTAGAAGCACCCGAGGCCCGCGACGCCCGACAGCCCTGCGCCCACCGCCGACCAGAAGTCCTGGGCGTCGTCGAAGAAGGGGCCGCCCCAGACGGCCGTGACCACCGCGATCACCACCAGCCCGCCGCCCTCGACCAGCAGGAGGACGACCGGGACGCTAACGCGACGGCTGGCGAGCCCGGCGAGGAAGTCCGCCAGGCCCCAGGAGACCGAGGCGGCGAGTGCGAGCACGATGGCCATTGCCCGAGGATCGTGGCAGGGTGCGCTCGGCGAGGGGCACAGCAGGCATCGACAGGCCCGATCCGCGCGCCACGACGGTCTGTGGCACCGACCGCGACACCGTCGATCCGGCCGGCCCGAAGACCAGTTGGCGCAGGTAGTGCGCGCGCCCGACACCGCCGTCGCCGACCGTCGCGACGGCCGCCAGCGCCACCCCGACGAGCACCACAGGCAATGCCGCGCGCGAGAAACGTAGGCGCGCGTCCCCCACGCCCGGTACCGTCCCGCCCGTGCGCCGGCTATCCATCGCGCGCTCGGTCCAACTTGCGCTTCTCGGATTGACGATCGCTCTCACAGCGATCGCGGGATTCGGCGTGGGCGCGCTGTACTCCTCCCGGCAGCACTACGAAGATCAGCTCGCCCATGCCTACGAGGTCAAATCCGCGTCGGGCAAGCTGCTGGCCGCCTCCGTCGTCGAGGAGGCGACGCTGCGTGCGCCACGCGCCGATCGCACCGCCGCCGGCGACGCCCGCGCCAAGGCCGCCTACCTCCAATCGCTGACCGACACCCGCCGCCGGGCGGCCGACGACCCGCAGAGCGCCAAGCTCGTCGAGCAGGCCGCTGCCGCCCAGGCGCGCCTACGCCGCCCCGACGCCCCCGCGGGCGCCGCGCTGGCCGCCCGTGCGCCGATCGCCGCCCTCTCACGCCGCCAGGACGAGCGGCTCAGCAAGGCCGACGACGCCGCCCGCGACGACTCGCGCAAGGCGCTCGCGTCGATCACCGCCGCCGGCGGCCTGGCGCTGGCCGGCGCGATCGCGCTGGTCGCGCTGCTGCTCGCCGGCGTGCGACGGCCGCTGGAGAGCCTCGTCGACGCCTCGGCCCGCCTGGCCGGCGGCGACCTCGGCGCGCGCGTCAACGACAACACCGGCCCGGACGAGCTGCGCCAGCTCGGCCGCTCCTTCAACGCCATGGCCATCGACCTACAAGAGGCCAACGAGCGGCTGGAGGCCGAGCGAAGAAGGCTCGCCGTCACGGTCCGCAGCCTCGGCGACGGCCTGCTGATCATCGACGAGGAGGGGTTGGTCTCCTCCGCCAACCCCCGTGCGCTGCGCCTGGCGCCGGAGCTGAAGATCGGCCACCCGCCCGAGCTCGGCGGCCTCATCCTGCCCGCCGTCGACGAGGCGCTCGGCGTCGAGATCCTGCTGGAGCACGAGGGCCGCACGCTGGCCGTCACCGCCGCGCGGCTGGAGGAGCACGCCGACGGCGGCACCGTCTGGACGCTGCGCGACGCCACCGAGCGCGCCCGTCTGGAGCGCCTCAAGAGCGAGTTCGTCGCCACGGCCTCCCACGAGCTGCGCTCGCCCCTGACCTCGATCAAGGGCTTCGTCGAGCTGCTGCGCGCCGGCGACGGCCTCGACGACCGCCAGCGCGAGTTCCTCGACATCGTCCTGGTCTCGACCAACCGCCTCGTCGACCTCGTCAACGACCTGCTCGACGTCGCGCGGCTGGAGGCCGGGCGCGTCGAGGTGCACCGTCGGCCCGTCGACGTCGGCGAGGTCCTCGCGGACGTCACGACCCTGCTGCAGGGGCGGATCGAGGCCAAACAGCAGGAGCTGAAGATCGAGGTCGCCCCCGACACGCCGCGGATCCTGGCCGACGCCACGCGCCTGCGTCAGATGCTCACCAACCTGGTGACCAACGCGCACCTCTACACCGACGAGGGCGGCCGCCTCAGCCTCAGTGCCTCGCAGCTCGGCGCGGGCGTGCGGATCGAGATCTCCGACACCGGCCACGGCATGACGCCGGCCGAGCTGGAGCACGTCTTCGAGCGCTTCTCGCGCGGCGCCGGCTCGACCGGCACGCCGGGCACCGGCCTGGGCCTCTCGATCGTCAAGTCGCTCGTCGACCTGCACGGCGGCACGATCGACGTCGCCTCCACGCCCGGCGAGGGCACGACCTTCGCGGTCACGCTGCCCGCCGCGCCCGGGCCCGGCGTCGTCACCCGCCCCTCCGACGCGCTGCGCGGCCGCCGCGTCCTGGTGATGGACGACGAGCCCGAGACCGCACGGCTGATCGCCGAGCGGCTGGAGCCGTTCGGCGTGACGTGCGAGATCGTCCACGACGGCGCCACCGCGCTGGAGCGGCTGCGCACCGAGGAGTTCGACGCGATGACGCTCGACGTCCTGATGCCGGGCGTCAGCGGCTTCGAGGTCCTGCGCGAGCTGCGGGCCGACCCGCGGCTGGTCGACCTGCCCGTCGTCGTCGTCTCGGTCTTCTCCGGCCGCGAGGCGCTGTCGGGCGAGTGGGTCATCAGCAAGCCGATCGACGCCGAGGAGCTCGCCGACGCGCTGGGCTCCGCGGTCATGGCCGGCCGCGTCCGGGTCCTGGCCGTCGGCCGCCCGGACGTGCGCACCAACCTGCGCCAGGCGCTCGACGACCTCGCGATCGAGCACGAGTGGGCCAGCACGCCGCTGGAGGCCGCGCGGCTGTGCGCGATGCGCCGCTTCGAGGTCGCGCTGGTCGACGCGGGACTGCCCGACGTGGAGGCCGCGATCGCCGGCCTGGACCTCCGCGGACGCCGCCTGCGCCGGTCGGTCGTGGTCGTCTCGGCCGACGGTGACGGCGCCCCCGGATTCGCGCGGCTGGACGCCGAGCCGATCTCCGTCGGCGAGGCAGGCGCCGCCGTCCTGGCCCTCTTGGAGCCCGCAGCAGCAGCGGACTTGTAGGCTCGTAGATGGAGGACATGCCAGGCAAGGGAACCATCACCGACGTCTCGGTGCTGCAGGAGCGCTTGGCCACCGTCGAGCGTTCGGCGGCCGAGAAGGAACAGCAGCTCGAGCGCTACGCCGCCGACCTGCGCGAGACGTTCAAGCGCGAGCGTGAGCGCCGCCATGAGCTGCGCCGCTCCTACATGGCCACGGTGCGGGCGCTGTGCAACGCCGTCGAGGCGCGCGACGCCTACACCGGCAAGCACGCCGAGCGCGTCGCTGCCTACGGCATGGAGATCGCCCGCGTCCTCGATGCGCCCTTTTGCGACGATCCCGAGGTCGAGTTCGGCTTCCTGCTGCACGACGTCGGCAAGGTCGCGGTGCCGGACTCGATCCTGTGGAAGCCCGAGCCGCTGACGCCCGAGGAGCGCACGCTGATGGAGCGCCACTCGCTCGTCGGCTGGGAGATCCTGCGGGAGATCGACTTCCTCGGCGAGGCCAAGCTGGTCGTCCGCCACCACCACGAGCGCTGGGACGGCGCAGGCTATCCCGACGGGCTGGCCGGCGACGCGATCCCGCTGGCCGCTCGGGTCTTCTCCGTGGCCGATGTGCTCGACGCGCTGACGACCATCCGTCCCTACCGACCGCCCTCGCCGCTCGCCGTCGCGCGTGACATGATCGCCGAGGCCTCCGGGACGCAGTTCGACCCCGAGGTCGTGGACGCCTTCATGCAGATCCCGCTCACGCGCCTCGACGACATCCGCCGCGAGGTCGGCTGACGTGCGCAGCGTCCTGATCGTCGACGACGACCCGTTCATCCGCAAGCTCGTCTCCACCACCCTCGAGGACGTGGCGGGCTTCCGCCTGCACGAGGCCGCCAACGGCATCGAGGCCGTGGAGCTGCGCCTCCGAGGTCCACCCCGAGCTGGTCTTCCTCGACATCGACATGCCGCGCATGGACGGCATCGAGGCCTGCCGCCTGATCCGCGCGCAGGACAACGGCGCCGCGAAGGCGACGATCGTCATGCTCACCGCCGCCGGGGCGCAAGAGAACGAGACTCGGGCCCGAACTGCCGGCGCCGACCTCTTTCTCACCAAGCCGTTCAGCCCGCTCGACCTGCTGCGGCTGGTCGACGAGCTCGCCTGAGCGCCGGCGCGCGGCGGGAAGCGCCTGGCAGTAGGACGGGCCAGCCGACCGTGGGAGACTCGGCGGTGATGACGCTCGCGGCCGCCATCTTCGACGTCGACCCGTTCGGCGATCGGCTGCGCCCCGGCTCCGGCGCGGGGTTCGTCGTGCTGGTGGCGTTCATCTTGTCGTTCTTGGCGATCCGCACGAGCGCCCGGCTGACGCGCAGCGTCTCCTGGTGGCCGGGCGGCGTGGAGACCGACGACGGCGTGCACCTCCACCACCTCGTGTGGGGCATCTGCCTCGTGCTGATCTGCGGCTTTCTCGCCTTCGCCGTGCCGGCCACCGCCCCGTGGTGGCACATGATCGCCATCGGCTTCGGGATCGGCGCAGGCTTCACGCTCGACGAGTTCGCGCTCTGGGTCCGGCTGCAGGACGTCTACTGGGCCGACGAGGGCCGCTCGTCGTTCGACGCGGTCGTCGTCGCGGTGGCGTTCGCGGCGCTCGTCGTCGAGGGCACGACGCCGTTCGGGCTCGACGACCCTGGGTCGATCGGCGGCACGGTGGCCGTCGTGGGGATCGTGCTCACGCTGTCGATCGTGTCGTTCCTCAAGGAGCGACTGCTGCTCGGCGTACTCGGGCTGTTCATCCCCGTGTTCGGCGCCATCGGGGCGTTCCGGCTCGCCAAGCCGACGTCGATCTGGGCACGGAAGCGGTACTCGCCCGAGCGGATGGCGCAGGCGCAGGCGCGCTTCGCACCCGACCGGCGCGGCGCGCAGTGGAGCCGGCGCATCGGCGACCTCATCGCCGGCGCGCCCTCGCGTGACGACGGCTGAGCCGCGGCAGACGCCTCTGGCTAGAGCGCGCCGTACCAGAAGACCGGCTGCACGTTGCCCAGCATCGGGAACGGGGCGGCCAGCTGCGGCGTCGCGTCGGACCCGAACGTCACGTTGCCGTTCGCGCCGAGCGCGGCGCACCCCGGAACCGCGCTGGTGTAGGCCAGCGCCTGGTTGAAGGCATTGGGAGCGACGATCGTCAGGACGCCGTCGTTCCTGGGGTTGGCGGTGATGTTCAGCGGATCGAGCGTTCCGCCCACGGTCGTCGGGTTCTTGTAGGTGATCTCCATGCTCCCGGCGATCGTGCCGCAGACCTTGACGCCGGAACGCACATTGCAGCTGAGCCCGCTGATGGTGCCCGACGAGACCTTCCCCGCAGCACCGCCGTATGTGGTCGTCACGCCCCCGTTGTAGGCGGCAGGCGCGAGCCCGAGGTTGAGCTGGCCCGCCCCGCACGTGAACGAGAAGCCCGGGACGTTCGCGACGGTGCACAACCCCGTGCCGCCGCCGGTGAGCGTCGCGATCGCGACCGCCGGATTGGGACCAGTGTTGCCCTGCGGCGCCGGCAGCGTCCCAGAGACCGTCCCGCTGAAGGTGACGGCCGTAGGCGCGCAAGTCAGGGTCGACGCCGGCAGGACGAACGTCACCGGCACGGTGTTGCTCGCCGAGTAGCCGCCGTTGAAGCCGGTGGGCGCCCCGGGGTAGACCACGCCCTTGTTGTTGCGCCAGCGGTCGACCGCGTGCGCTGCGGGCGCCGTGCCCAGCCCGATGGTGGCGATGGACGAGATGAGCAAGACGACAGCCGAATGTCTCATGACGAGCTCCCAGGTGAGCGGCGGATCTCTGCCGACCGTCTCACCGCATGCCTGTCATGACCAGAGCCCACTGGCAGCAGGCCGGCCTCGCACGCACCAGCGCGTGCGAGGCCGGGGCGCGCCCGCGACGGACGCGCCCCGCAGAGCTGCTTAGCCGCGGTCCCCGCGCCCGTAGAGGAACCGGAACAGCTTGGCCAGCCGTCCCGTCATCTTGGCGCTGTAGGGATACATGTGCGGGTCCTTCTTGGTCGCGAAGCGCGTGACCAGGACGGCCTGCTGCTGGCAGTACTTGCGGATGCCGCCGGCGCCATGGCGGGTGCCGAGGCCCGAGGCCTTGGCGCCGCCCATCGGCAGCTCCAGCGCGCTGTAGTTGACCAGCGCGTCGTTGACGCAGACCGCTCCGGCGTCGATGCGCCGCGCGACGGCCTCGGCGTGGCCGATGTCCTTGCCGAAGACCGAGGCGCCCAGGCCGTAGGGCGAGTCGTTGGCCATCTTGATGGCCTCCTCCTCGTCGCGGACCTTCATGATCGGCAGCGTCGGCCCGAAGGTCTCCTCGGTCATCGCCAGCATGGTGTGGTCGACGTCGACCAGAACGGTCGGCTCGTACCAGTAGCCGCCGTTGTGCTGACCGCGCGAGCCACCGACGACGACGCGCGCGCCCTTGGCCTTCGCGTCCTCGACGTGACGCTCGACGATGTCGACCTGCGGCGGGAACGTCATCGACCCGACGTCCGCCGTGCCGGGGCCGCCGTTGCCCTGGCGCAGCGCGCGGGCCTTCTCGGTGACCTTGGCGACGAACTCGTCGTAGACCGGCGCTTCGACGTACACGCGCTCGACCGAGATGCAGGTCTGCCCGCCGTTGAACATGCCGTAGTACAGCGCGGTGTTGGCGGCGCGATCGACGTCGGCGTCGGCCAGGACGATCAGCGGGTCCTTGCCGCCGAGCTCCAGCGAGACGTGCGTCAGCGTGTCGGCCGCGGACTTCATGACCTTCTTGCCGGTCGCCGTCGAGCCGGTGAACATGATCATGTCGACCTCGTCGACCAGCGCGGCGCCCGTGGCGCCCAGACCGGTGGCGACCTGGAAGACGCCGTCGGGGATGCCGCACGCCTTCAGGCCCTCGGCGAGCTTGAGCGAGGTCAGCGGGGTGATCTCCGACGGCTTGAGGATCACGCTGTTGCCCGCGGCCAGCGCCGGGATGCAGTCGCCGAACGAGTTGGTCAGCGGGTAGTTCCACGGGCCGATGACACCCACGAGGCCGAGCGGCTTGTAGCGCAGCAGCAGCTTCTTGCCCTTGACCAGGATGGCGGAGGACTTGACCTTCTCGTCGGCCAGGTACTTCTCGGCGTTGGTGGCCCAGAAGCCGAACGCGGCGGCGCCGTAGGAGATCTCGGCGATCAGCGCGTCCTCGTAGGTCTTGCCGGTCTCGGACCGGATGACGGCGATGACCTCCTCCTGGTGGTCGATCACCCACTTCTGCATGCGCTTCAGGATCCGACCGCGACCTTCGAAGCCCAGCGCCTCCCAGGCCGGCTGCACCTCACGGCCACGCCGGGCCATGGCGGCGATCTCCTCGGCGCCGAGATCCGGACAATGGGCGATGACCTCGCCGGTCGCCGGGTTCTCGACTGCAAACTCGCGCGCAGCGGGGACGACCACCTCGGGGGCGGCGACATCGACCTGCACCTGCTCCTCGATACCTGCCATGCGTCCATCTCCGGTCGCGTTGCTGACGGGGTGTCAAAGCCTACCGGCTCGTTGTCCGCGCGGGAAACGGCGTCACCTGCCCCGCGTCACACTCGTTGCGAGAACGTCGTGCTCCGTCGCCATCTCCTCTTCTTCGTCACCGGTGCGCTCCTGGCGCTCGCCGTCGTCCTGGTCGTCCGCGCGGGCGACGATGGGTCGGCCGCGGGGTCGGCGGTGTCCACGTCGACGTCGCCGGCGACCGCGAGGTCGGTGTCGCGGTCCGTCCGCCTGCGCTCACACCGGCACGTGCTGCGGGGGCATCACCGGACCGGGACGCCATCCACGGAGGCCCCCGCTGCGGCCGCCGGCGGGACAGGTGGCAGCGCGCGCCCGAGCCCCGGCGGCGCGGGCACCGAGCCGAGCCCCGGGATCGGCGCCGTCCCGCACCAGCCCGCGGCGACGGTCCCCGACGACGGCACCGAGACCGTCCCGGGCGACAGCGGGCAGACCGCCACCGAGCCCCCGGCGGATCCGCAGACCAGCACGGGCGCCACCACACCGCCGGCCGACAGCGGGGCGGCCGTCACGATCCCGAACCCCGCCACGCCCGACGCGTCCGTCGCTCCCTGATTCCCCCGCGCCGCGCGGCGCCGCGTACTACCGTCGAGCCGTGTCCGCCAAGCAGCAGCTTCGTCGCGCGCTGCACACCGCCGGCCTCGAGCCACGCGCGGTCGCCCTCAAGCGCGCGTTCGAGCCCGCCCACACGACGCAGGATCGTCGCGACCACGACGCGCTGGCCACGATCTTCGCCGCCACGCTCGCGCCCGACGCCTGTTGCATCGACGTCGGCGCCCACTCCGGCGACGTGCTCGCCGAGATCCTTCGGATCGCGCCGCGCGGCCATCACCTCGCCTTCGAGCCGCTGCCCGCGCTCGCGACCGCCCTGCAGCAGCGGCTGCCCGGCGTCGACGTCCGCAACGTCGCGCTCGGGGATGCCGCGGGCACCGCGCCGTTCATCCACGTCCTCGACCGGCCCGGCTGGTCGGGCCTCAAGGCCCGTCCCACGCCCGACGGCGACGCGCCACGCACCGAGACGATCGAGGTCACCGTCGAGCGCCTCGACGACGCGCTCCCGGACGGCTACACACCGACGCTCATCAAGATCGACGTCGAGGGCGCCGAGCTCGGCGTCCTGCGCGGCGCCCATGCCACGTTGGCCGCCCACCACCCGCTGCTCGTCTTCGAGCACGGCCTCGGCTCGGCCGACCACTACGGCACGGGGCCGGGCGACGTCCACGATCTGCTGACCGGTCTGGACTACCGGATCTTCGACCTCCAGGGCCAGGGCCCATATGACCGCGCGGCCTTCGCCCACGCCTTCTACACCGCCACGCGCGTGAACTTCCTGGCCCGACGCTAGCTGGTGTAGTCCATTACGACTTGCTGGTCTATACCAGTGGTGGTACGGTCGGCCGGCACGCTTCACCGAGGAGGAGGAAGAGATGTTCCCCACATTGCACCCACGGGCAACCGTCGCCGTCCTGCTGGCGACGTCGCTCGCGGCGATCGCGGCCGGCTGCGGGTCCAGCGACGACAACAACAGCTCGGGCAGCTCGACGACGACGTCGGCCTCCGGCGATGGCGCGAAGATCGCGCTGCTCCTGCCCGAGAACAAGACCGCGCGCTACGAGAACCAGGACAAGCCGTTCTTCACCGCGAAGGTCAAGGCGCTCTGCCCGAGCTGCGAGATCATCTACGAGAACGCCACGCAGGACGCGGCCAAGCAGCAGCAACAGGCCGAGGCCGCGATCACGCGCGGCGCCAAGGTCCTCGTCCTGGACGCCGTCGACGTCGCGTCGGCCGGCTCGATCGTCACCCGCGCGCGCCAGGCGAAGATCCCCGTCCTCAGCTACGGTCGCCTCGTCGCGAATGCCCCACTCGACTACTACGTGTCGATCGACCCCTTCAAGGTCGGTCAGCAGCAGGCCCAGGTGCAGCTCGAGGCGCTCAAGGCCGCCGGCAAGGCCAACCCCAGGATCGTGATGATCAACGGCTCGCCGACCGACTCCAACTCCGCGCCCTACAAGAAGGGCGCCGAGCAGGTCTACAAGAGCGGCGGCGCGAAGATCGTCAAGTCCTATGACACGCCCGACTGGTCGCCCGACAAGGCCCAGCAGGAGATGGAGCAGACGATCACGTCGCTGGGCAAGTCCGGGTTCGACGCCGTCTACGTCGCCAACGACAGCATGGCCGGCGGCGCGATCGCCGCGATGAAGTCGGCGGGCCTGAGCCCCGACAAGCTCTTCGTCACCGGTCAGGACGCCGAGGTCACGGGTGTCCAGCGGATCCTGAAGGGCGAGCAGCTGATGACGGTCTACCAGCCGCTCAAGGAGATCGCGGGCAAGTCGGCCGAGATCGCCGTGCCGCTGGCCCAGGGCAAGCCCGTCCCGGCCGGCATCACGACGAGCAAGACCGACAACGGCGCCGGCCAGGTCCCGTCGGTGCTGGTCCCGACGCTGTCGATCGACAAGGACAATGTGAACGACACCGTCATCAAGGACGGGTTCTTGAAGGCCGCCGACGTCTGCACCTCGGCCTACGCCTCGGCCTGCAAGGACGCCGGCATCCAGTGACGGCGGAGCTTCCCCGCAAGCTGTCGCGCGCCAGCCCGAAGGGCACGCAGCTGCGCTCGATCATGGAGGACTTGATCGAGACGCTGAAGCCCGGCGACCCCCTCCCCTCCGAGCGCGAGCTGGCCGAGCGCTACGGCGTCGCGCGGATGACCGTGCGCGCCGAGATCACCCGGCTGGCCGCGGAGGGGATGGTGGAGCGCGTGCAGGGGCGCGGCACGTTCGTGGCGGAGGCGCGCGTCGCGCAGGCCGCGACGCTCAGCTCGTTCACCGAGGACATGCGGGCCCGCGGGTTGAAGGCGGGCTCGTACGTTCTCGGGCAGGGGACCGAGCCCGCCGACGATCTCGTCGCCGGGCGGCTGGGGATCGAGCCCGGTGCGTCGGTCGTCCGCGTGCGGCGCGTGCGGACCGCCGACGGCGAGCCGATGGCGCTGGAGGAGGCGTTCCTGCCGGCGGAGCGCTTCGGCGCGCTCGCCGAGGAGGATCTCGACGGCCTCTCGTTGTTCACCGTGTTGGAGGAGCGCTTCGGCGCGCGCTTCCCCTCGGCCGACCAGCAGGTCGTCGCGGTCGAGATCGTCGGCGAGGACGCCAACCTGCTGCGCGTCGCGCCCGGCCGCGCCGGCCTGAAGTTCCACACCATCTTGCTTGACGCCGACGAGCAGCCCTTGGCGTATGCGTGGTCGCTCTTTCGCGGCGACCGCTACGAGATCCGCCTGCGCCAGGAGCGTCGGCTGTGAGCGCGGCCGGCGCGCAGATGATGGCCGAGATGGCCGAGCAGCCGCGCGTCCTCACCGCGCTGGCGGCCCGCCGCGACGCCTTGGTCGCCGAGCTGCGCGCCGCCGTCGGTGGCGCCACACCCGTGGGGATCGTCCTGGTCGCGCGCGGCTCCTCCGACAACGCCGCGGTCTTCGGCCGCTACGTGCTGGAGCTGGCGACGCGACGCCCCCTCGCCCTCGCGGCGCCCTCGCTGGTCACGCGCTACGGCGCGCAGGACCGCCTGGACGGCTGGCTGGCGGTGGGCGTCTCGCAGTCGGGACGCACGCCGGAGATCGTGTCGGTGCTGGAGAGCTTCGGCGCTGCGGGCGCGCGGACGGTCGCGATCACCAACGACCGCGACAGCCCGCTCGCGCAGACCGCCGATGCGACGATCGACACCGCGGCGGGCACCGAGCAGGCCGTGCCGGCGACCAAGACGGTGACCTCGCAGTTCGCCGCCTTCGCGGTGCTGGCCGAGGCGCTGGCGGGCGACGACAGCTCCCGTCTGCCCTGGGACGACCGCGCGTGGAGCGCGCTGCCCGACGCCGTCGGCGAGCTGCTGGGCGACGACGGGCCGGCCCGCGCCGCGGCGTCTGCCATCGGCTCCGCGCAGGGCCTCGTCGTGATCGCTCGCGGCCTCCTGCTGGGCGCCGCGCTGGAGGCCGCGCTCAAGGTCAAGGAGATGACGGGCGTCCTCGCCGAGGGCGCCTCGGCCGCCGACTTCCTGCACGGCCCGATCGCCGTCGTGCACCGCGGCCTGCCGGTCCTGACGCTGGCCGCGGGCGGCCCGACCGCCCGTGACGTCGCCGAGTTCGCCGCGGCGGCCCGCGAGCGTGGCGGCCGCGTCCTGGCGATCGCGCCGGATGGCGACCTCCCGATCCCCGCGTCGATCGGCGACGGCCTCGCCGCGATCCCGGCGATCGTCCGCGCCCAGCAGCTCGCCCGCGAGCTCTCGCTCCTGCGCGGCATCGACCCCGACGCGCCGTTCGGGCTGTCGAAGGTCACGGCGACGCGCTAGTAGAAGACCGTGCGGGCCAGGTGCGCCGGCCGTGCGAGGTAGGCCGGCTCGCAGCCGCGGTTCCAGAGCCAGTTGTCCAGCAACCGCGGCGCGATGCTCTGTCGCCGCGCGAGGGCTTCGCAAGCGTGGACGGCGCAGGCGCGCAGCTCGCGCTCCTCGGCGCCGCCGGCCTCGAGCAGCTCGCCGCGATCGATGCGTGCCGCCAATGCCTCGTCAAGCACCAGCACGCCGTCCAGGCGCAGCACGTGCGGCAGGAAGTTGTCGGCGAACACGGTCAGGTCGTCGATGTCGTCGAACGTTGCCACGCCCGCGAGCGCGAGGTCGTTGGCCGTGATCTGGGCGCGCTTGAAGAAGCCGGTGTCGTCGAAGAACGCCATGCCCTGGGCCAGCTGGGTGGCGAAGCGCGCGGCCGAGCCGCCGGCGGCCGCGACCAGCTCGAGCGCGTCGCGCCCGGCCGCGAAGGCTCCCAGCTGCGCGAGCCCTTCGGCGTAGAGCGCCATCAGCGGATGCGCTGCGTCCTCGTCGAGCACCGCCGCGACGTCGCTTGGGCTCACCGCTCCTAGCTCCGGCCCCCACCACGAGGCCCCGTCGCGCCCGCGCACGAACGCGGTCAGCCGCTCGGTCATCGCATCGGTCGAGCCGTTGCGCAGCGTCGGAAACCAGCCCGAGCCGAAGTTGATGGTGTCGAGGACCAGGACGTAGCGCGCGACCTGCTCAGGTGAGCCCTCCAGGAAGTGCTGCTCGACGTTGAGCCCTGCGACACCGGTGGTCGCCGTCGGCGCGTCGAGGTCGATCCGGACCGACCGCGCCGTGCGGGCGACCTCGGCGCAGTGGCGGCGGACCTCGTCGGGCAGCGACATCGCCGGACACCGTAGAAGGCCGTTCGACAGACTGCGCGCCGATGTCACTCCGTCACGTCCCGCCGATCCTCGTTGCCATCGCACTCGCCGCCGTGTGCGGCGGCTGTGGCAGCGACAGCCACGCGAGCTCGACGTCCCGACATCCGGAGACCGTGCAGCTCGCGCTGGACTTCACGCCCAACGCCGTGCACGCGCCCCTCTACGCCGCGATCCGCACCCACGCCGACACCGCCGAGAACGTCCACCTCGTCATCCGCCAGCCGGGCTCCGGCCCCGATGCGCTCAAGCAGGTCGCCTCCGGCCACCTCGACCTCGGCGTCCTGGACATCCACGACCTCGCCATCGCCCGCGAGCGCGGCATCGACGTCGTCGGCGTCGCCGCGCTGGTCCGCAAGCCGCTGGCCGCGCTCGTGACCAACGCCTCCATCAAGCGCCCGCGCGACCTCGAGGGCCATGACGTCGGCGTCTCGGGCCTGCCGTCCGATCCCGCCTTCCTCGACGCGATCATCGCCCACGACGGCGGCAGGCTCAGCCGCGTGCACCAGATCACCATCGGCTTCAACGCGGTCTCGGGCATCCTCGCCGGGAAGGTCGACGGGGCGCCGGTCTTCTGGAACGCCGAGGGCGTCGCGCTCAAGCAGCGTGGCGTGAAGGTCAACGAATTCCGCGTGGAGGACTACGGCGCGCCTGCCTATCCCGAGGTTGTCCTGATCACGGCGCGCCGGACGCTCGAGCGCGAGCGGGATCGCATCCGGCGGGCGCTGCTGGCGGTTCGCGCCGGGATGGCGGCTGTCGCGCACGACCCTGATGCGGCGGTGCGCCAGATCGCGCACGAGGCCCAGACCGATGACACCAAGTTGATCGGCGCGCAGCTGGCCGCCATCGCGCCGATCTTCGCGTCCGACCTGCGCCTGGATCGGGGTGTGCTGGAGCAGTGGGCGGACTTCGATGCGCGTTTGGGGATCGTCAAGAAGCGTCCGGATGTGGATCGGGCGTTTGACTTCTCGTTGTTGGGTGAGGGCTGAGGCCGCGCCCCGCCGGGCTAAGCAGCCGCCACGAACGCCTCGGCACCCGCAACGAGCGTGCGCAGCACGCGCAGCTCCTCGTCGAGCACCGTCACGTTCGCCCGCACGCCCGGCCGCAGGATCCCCAGCTCCGGATCCCCGAGCAGCCGCGCCGGAGCACCCGTCGCCGCCCAGATCGCATCGGCGAACGAGGCGCCGCAGCCGACGAGGTTGCGGACCGCCTGGTCCATCGTCAGCACGCTGCCGGCCAGCGAGCCGTCGGCGAGCGCGACGCGCGGGCCGCGCACCTCGACCTCACGGCGGCCGAGCCGGAACACGCCATCTCCCTGCCCCGCCGCCTCCATGGCGTCGGTCACCAGCGAGAAGCGCGTGCCCGCCGTCAGGAAGGCCGCATAGGCGGTCTCCGGAGCAAGATGGACATGATCGACGATCGCCTGCACCGTCACGTCGGGACGCACCAGCGCGAGGCCGCCGATGCCCGGGTCGCGCGGCGCCCATCGGCGGTGGGCGTTCCACAGGTGGGTGATCGCGCGCGCGCCGCGGTCGAACGCGGCGTCTGCTGCCGCCGCGTCCGCGTCGCTGTGCCCGCACGACACCACGACGCCTCGCGCCGTCAGCGCGCGCACCAGCTCCAGCGCGCCGTCGAGCTCGGGCGCCAGCGTCACCATCCGCACAGGCCCGAGCTCGCAGAGCACCAGCGCCTCGTCGACATCGGGCGCCCGCAGGTACCGCGGATCGTGCGCGCCCGGCCAATGCGGCGAGAGGTACGGGCCTTCGAGATGCACGCCGAGCACGCGCGCGCCGTGTTCGGAGCCGGCCGCCAGCGCGGCCGCCGCCACCTCCAGCGCGCCCGCGTAATCCGCGAGCGGCGAGGTGATGAACGTCGGCAGGTAGCCCGTGACGCCCGTGCGCGCCAGGGCGGCGCTCACCCGCGCGTAGCCGTCGGCGTCGGCCGACAGGAAGTCGACGCCGACCAGGCCGTTGATGTGCAGGTCCAGGAAGCCCGGGACCGCGATGCCGCTGCCCCCGCCGGGCGGCGTCGCCGCGCCGACGGCGACGACGCGGCCGTCCTCGACCAGGACGTCGCCGGCGACGAGCTCACCGTCGCAGAGCGCGGCGCTGACGCCGAGCGCGACGGGGTCCGAAGAGGCGTGCGGGGAGCCGGACATGTGGTCTAGACCACCATACTCCCCGCGCCCGCCTCCGGCGTGGAGAAGTCGCTACGCGGCGACGGTCAAGGACTCGATGCGGACGTCCTCGGTGGGCTTGTCGCGCCCGTCGGTGGGCTTGCCCTCGATCTTGTCGACGACGTCCATGCCCTCGGTGACCTGACCGAAGACGGTGTGCTTGCCGTCAAGCCAGCCGGCCTCGGGGATCGTGACCAGGAAGAACTGCGAGCCGTTGGTGTTCGGGCCGGCGTTGGCCATGGCCAACGCGCCGCGGACGATCTTGTGATCGTTGAACTCGTCCTCGAACTGGTAGCCCGGGCCACCGGTGCCCGTGCCCTGCGGACAGCCGCCCTGGATCATGAAGTCCTTGATCACGCGGTGGAAGATCAAGCCGTCGTAGAAGCCGTCGGCGGCGAGCTTCTTGAAGTTCTCGACGGTCTTCGGGGCGTCCTCGTCGAAGAGCTCGATCGTGATCGGGCCTTCGCTGGTGGTCATCGTGGCGATAGACATTGCCCGCAGGCTAGCTATCTCGCCGCTAGTCGAGCAGCTTGAGCTCTTGCACGCGCACGGTGGTGCTGCCGTCGGTCGGCGGCGCCGTGAACCACAGGAGCACGTGGCGGTACTTCGTCGTGCCCGAGCCGAGCTTGATGACCTCTTTGCCCTTGGCGTCGGCCTCGGAGGCGACACCCGTGACGTCCTTGAGATGCGCCCAGCGCGTGTCGAGCACGTCGGGCGGCAGGTCGGTGTCGTCGGTGGCGTAGATCTCGACCTTGAAGCCGGGCGTCTTGGTCGTCAGCTCGATCTCGCGGATGCCCTGCTGCTTGGACAGGTCGACCGTGAGACCGGCACCGATCTGCGTGGCGCCGGGCGCGACCGTGATCGGGAACGAGGTGTTCGGGTCGCTGTCGAAGGCCTTCTTGGCGTCGCCGGCGGCCGTGTCGCGCTTGTAGGGGTCATACAGCGCGGCGGCATCGTCGCCGAACGTGATCGCGACCGGCTCGGTCTCGGTCGCGGTCGTCTGCGTGGTGCTGGTGCGCGTGTCGGCCGTGCTGTCGCTCTTGCCGCTGTTGCTGCCCGTGACAGTCTGCTTGCTGCTCGTGGTGCCCTGCGAGGAGGACGAGTCGGAGAAGTCGTCCGAGGACGGCGGCGGCGTGTAGCTCGACGAGCTGCCGGTGTCGGGCAGCGTGCTGCCCGTGTCGGTGGGCTCGGGCGTGGAGGGCTGCGCGGGCACCGCGCTGCTGGCGGCGGCTGCCGCAGCAGCCGCGGCCGCGGCCGCGGCGTCCGGAGCGGGCGCGGGAGCCGGCACCTGGGCGACCTGCGTCGGCGTGGACGCAGGCGCCTCCGTGCCGTCCTGCAAGGCCGCGTAAGACGCGGCGACGGCGCCACCGACCAGCACGGTCGTCAGCGCCATCACGGTCGCGGCGGCCCGCTTGCCGGGCAGCGCAATCCGGCGGCTCGGCTGGGCCTCACCGCAGTTCAGGCACCAGTCCTGGCCGTCTTCCAGCGGCGCCTGGCAGGTCGGACAGGTCCGGACCTCCGGGGGCGCCTCCGCGGGCGCCGCGGCGGCGCTCTCCTCGGGTGCGTTGGCCGTATCTCGCAAAAGCAGCGTCATCGAGTGTCTCTCACCATACCCACAACGCCTTCCGGGACGTCGACGTTGCGGTTCTTGTGCAGAACTTCGGTCGACGCCCGGACCTGTGACGCTCAGCTCTTGGCGAGCTCCACCCGCAGGGGGCGGCCGGCCAGCTTGCTGCCGTCGACCGCCGCGACGATGCGGTCCGCCTCGCTGTCGGGCACCGAGAAGAGCGTGAAGCGCTCCAGCACGCGCACGTCGCGCACCGCCTCGCCATCCACGCCCGCCGCGCTGGTCACCGCATGGATGACGTCGGCGACCTCCAGGCCATCGGCCCGGCCGGCGCCCGCCAGCACGCGCCGGTACTCCTCGGCGCCGTTGCGCGAGAGCTGCGGCTTGGTGTGGCGCTTGGGCTTCTCCTCGATGCGCGCCGGCTCGGTCTTGCCGCCCGGCGTCCACTCCGTCAGCGCCTTGCCGATGTGCGACTCGATCGCCGCGAGCTCCTTGGACTGCTTGGGCTCCACAAACGTGATCGCGCGACCGGAGCGGCCGACCCGGCCGGTTCGGCCGATGCGGTGCACGTAGGTGTCGGGCGAGGTCGGCACGTCGAAGTTCACGACGTGGGTGACGGTCGAGATGTCCAGGCCGCGGGCGGCGACGTCGGTCGCGACGAGGATCGGCACGCGGCCGCCCTTGAACGACAACATGACGCCGTCGCGCTGCCCCTGGCTCATGTCGCCGTGCAGCGCCTTGACGTTCATCCCGCGGTCGCGCAGCTTGCGGTAGAGCTGGTCGGCGCGGATCTTCGTGCGCGTGAAGACGATCGCCTGGTCGGGCCGCTCGGAAGCAAGGACCTCAACAAGCTGCTCCGGCTTGTCGGCCGTCTTGACCTCGTGGCGGAACTGCTCGACGGTGTCGACCGTCAGGTTCGCCGACTTCACCTTCACCGTCTGCGGGTGGTAGAGGTAGCGATCGGCCAGCTCGCGGATCGGCGGCGGCATCGTCGCGCTGAAGAGCGCCGTCTGGCGGCCGTTGGGGCAGAGCTTGAGGATCTTCTCGACGTCTTCGAGGAAGCCGAGGTCGAGCATCTCGTCGGCCTCGTCGAGGACGACGAAGCGGCAGGAGCTGAGGTGCAGCGACGCGCGTGAAAGCAGGTCCAGCACGCGGCCGACGGTGCCGACGACGACGTGGCCGCCGGCGCGCAGCTGGGCCTGCTGGCTGCGGATCGGGGCGCCGCCGAAGACGGCGACGACATCGATGCCCTTGCGCGCGCCGTAGGTGCGCAGCGCCTGGGTGACCTGGATGCACAGCTCGCGCGTCGGGGTCAGGACGAGCGCCTGGACCTCGCCGTCGGTCGGATCGACGTGCTCGACGATGGGGAGGCCGAACGCGGCGGTCTTGCCGGATCCGGTCTGCGCCTGCCCGATGATGTCCTCGCCCTGGAGGAGGATCGGGATGGCTTGTTCCTGGATGGGGCTCGGCTTCTCGTAGCCGACATCCTGCAGGGCTTGAAGGGTCGGCTCACTGAGGCCGAGGTCCGCAAAGGCGGTCATGTACCAAAAGAGGGTAGTGCGCCATGGCATCATTGCGCACACCGGCAGGACGTCGGCAGTGCCAACCCTCAGTCCTTTGCTCCTCGGCCGCCAGCAAGAACTCACGCACATCGAAGGACTGCTGACCGGCGCCAAGGACGGCACGAGCGCCGCGCTCCTGCTCCACGGAGAGCCGGGAATCGGCAAATCGGCCCTCCTGCGGGCCGCCTCCGAGCAGGCCACCGAGCTCGGGTTCGTCGTCTTGCGGGCGCGCGGCTATGAGTCGGAGTCCGACATCCCGTTCGCGGGGCTGTTGGAGCTGTTGACGCCACTGCTGGCGCTGCGCGACAAGATCCCGGAGGTGCAGGCGCGGGCGCTCGGGTCGGCGCTGGCGCTGGAGCCGCCGACGCCGTTCGATCGCTTCGCGGTGCCCGCCGGGATGCTGAGCCTGCTGGCCGCCGCGGCCGAGGACCGGCCCTACCTCGTCGTCGCCGACGACGTCCACTGGCTCGACGACGCGTCGCGCGACGCGCTGATCTTCACGGCCCGCCGGCTCGGCGCCGAGGGCGTCGTCCTGCTCTGTGCAGCACGGGTGGGCGGGTCGGCCCCCGACCCCGTGCTTGAGACGTTCACCGGCGTCGAGGCGCTCGCGGTCTCCGGCCTGGACGACGCGACCGCCTCGGAGCTGCTGCGCCGCGAGGCGCCCCACCGCGTGGCCGACGACGTCGCCTCCGACCTCGTCGCCACCGCCCACGGCAACCCGCTGGCGCTGACCGAGATCCCGCGCGGCCTGAGCCCTGATCAGCTCGCCGGCCGCGAGCCGCTGGCCGGGCCGGTGGCTGCGGGCGAGCGCATCGAGCAGGCCTTTGCACGCCAGCTCGCCGACCTGCCGGCGGCCACGCGCGAGGCATTGCTGATCGCCGCGGCGATGCAGACCGGTCGCTACGACCTGTTCACCATCGCCTTGGACAAGCGCGGGCTGCCGGCCGATGCGCTGGACCCGGCGATCAGCGCCGGGCTGATCGCCGTCGACGGACCGATCGACTTCTTCCATCCACTGCTGCGCTCGGCGATCTACCACGCCGCCGACCCGGTGCAGCGGCGCTCGGTCCACGCGACGCTCGGCAGCCTGCCGGGTGCGCCCGCACGGCGCGCGTGGCATCTGGCCGCCGCCGCCGACGCGCCCGACGAGGAGGTCGCGGCCGCGCTGGAGGTGGCCGCCGGCGAGGCGCGCGCCCGCGGCGGGGTGACCGCCGGGGCCCGCGCCTTCGAGCGCGCGGCAAGCCTCAGCACCGACGACGCGGCCCGCGCCCGCCGGCTGCTGGAAGCGGCGTCGGACTTCGCCCAGGGCGGTCTGGCCGACCACGCGCTGGACCTCGTCTCCACCGCGCAGGAGCTGATTCCCGGCGGCGCGTTGGCGACCGAGGTGGTTCGCGTGCGTGGTCGGGTTGAGATGCGCCGCGGCGCGCCCGGCATCGCCCACGACCTGCTGGTCACCGAGGCCGACCGGATCGAGGCCGACAACCCCGGGGCCGCCGCGTCGCTGCTGGTCGAGGCGGCCGTCGCCCACATGATGACGGGCGACATGGAGGCCTTGGTCGCGACCGGTGACCGCGCGCGGGCGCTGCTGGGCGGGCGGGACGGCATCAGCGATCCGGTGGTCGAGCTGCTCGCAGGCGTCCTGGTCGGCGAGGCCCACGCCGCGCTCGGCCACGAGGACGAGGCCGACGCGCTGCTGGACCCGGCGCTGCCGTTCCTGACCGGCGAGCACGTGCTGTCGGTGCCCTCGGAGCTCATCGGCATGGCCGGCCAGTGCGCCATCTGGTACGAGCGCTGGGACCGCGCGACGGCGGTCCTGGACCACCTCGTCACGACCGCGCGCGAGGCAGCCGCGATCAACCACCTCATCTACCCGCTGACCGCCCACTCGGTCCTCGACTTCCGTCGCGGGCGCTGGGGCGCCGCGCTGGCCGACGCCGGCGAGGCCGAGCGCCTGGCGCGCGAGACGGGGCTCAAGCCGCTGCTGACCTTCGCGCTCTCGGTGCTGGCCCACGTCGAGGCCGGCATGGGCCGCCGGGAGGACGCGCGCGCCCACGCGCGAGAGGCCGTGCACCTCGGCGAGCTGCTCGGCGGCGACGCGATCACCACCTACGCGCTCAACGCGCTGGCCTTCGACGCGCTCGGCGCGGGCGAGGTCGAGATCGCGAGCGAGTTCTATGACCGTGCGCACCGGATCGGGGCGCGGCTGCACACGCAGCGCGGCGTCGTCCAGTTCGGCGCCGACCGCGTCGAGGCGCTGGCGCGACTGGGTCGCACCGACGAGGCCTTCCAGGCGCTGGAGGAGTTCGCCGACACGCCCGGCGGCGGCCACTGGGCGCTCGGCGCGCTGGCCCGCTGTCGCGGGATCCTGGCCGACAAGAACGCCGAGAGCCACTTCCAAACCGCCCTGTCACACCACCACCACGACGGCCAGCCGTTCGAGCAGGCGCGCACCCAGCTGGCCTACGGCGAGCGCCTGCGCCGTGACCGCCGCCGCGGCGACGCGCGCGAGCAGCTCTCCGAGGCGCTGGAGGCCTTCGAGCGGCTCGGCGCGGCGCCCTGGGCCGACCGTGCGCGCGTCGAGCTCCGCGCCACCGGCGGCGCGGCGGCCGAGGGCGACGCGGCGGAGAAGTCGGCCGTCGCGGCGGCCGGGCTGGAAGAGCTGACGGCGCACGAGCTGCAGATCGCGCGCCTGGTCGCCTACGGCATGACCAACCGCGAGGTCGCGGCGAAGCTGTTCCTCTCCCCCAAGACCATCGAGTACCACCTGTCGCAGATCTACCGCAAGCTGGATCTCCGCTCCCGCACCCAGCTCGCGTCGCTGATGGCCCAGGAGATGCCCGAGCCGTCCAAGAGCGCCGCCTAGCGCGACGGGTCGAGCAGGAGCTTGCCGCGGGTCTTGCGCGACGCCAGCTCCTCTTGGGCGCGGCGCGCCTCGCTCAACCCATAGGTCTCGCCCACGACGGCGCTGCAGCTCGCCGACGTCGGCGAGCGCGAACAGCTCCGCGAGCGGCTCCGCGAGGTGCTCGCGCCGGTCGAGGTAGTGAAAGAGCCAGAAGCCGATGATCGATTGCGAGCGCTTGAGCAGGCGGCCGGTCCGGACCTCGTTCTGCTCCCGCGACGAGATGCCGTAGACGACCAACCGCCCCATGTCGGCCATCGCCCGCAGCGCGATGTCGAAGAGCTTGCCGCCGGCCATCTCCAGGACGACGTCGACCTCGCGGCCCTCGTTGGCCTCCAACAACCGCTCGTGCAGCCCCTCGGGCGATCCGTCGATCGCCGCGTCGGCACCCAAGGCCAAGCACAGCTCCCGCTTCTCGGGCGACGACGCGGTCGCGATCACGCGCCCCGCGCCGAACGGCTTGGCGAGCTGCACGGCCAGCGAGCCGACCCCGCCGGCGCCGCTGACCACCAACACCGACTCGCCGGCGCGGATGCGCGCGCACGTCCGGTACAGATGCCACGCGGTCAACCCCTGTAACAACAGCGCGAGCGCGGTCCCGTCGTCCAGCCCGTCGGGAATCGGGAAGGTGCGATCGGCCGGCGCGAGCGCGTACTCGGCATAGCCGCCGTGGCCGACCAGCGCGACGACGCGCTCGCCGGTGTCCTCGCGCATGCCCGCGACCTCGGAGCCCGGGATCAGCGGCAGCGACTGACGCTGGACGTACTGGTCCTCGCGCTGATGGGTGTCGGCGAAGTTCAGCCCGGCACGGCTGACCCGGACCAGCACCTGCCCGTCTCCGGGCTCCGGCACGGGCAGCTCGACCAGCTCCAGGACCTCCGGGCCACCGAACGCAACCTGCTGAATGGCACGCATCGGCCGCCACCCTACCCACGGATCTCCGTAACCTCCCCGACCGAATGAGCCTCACAGTTGTCGGATCCCTGGCCTACGACGCCGTCAAGACGCCCTTCGGGGAGCGCGAGCGGATGCTCGGCGGCGCCGCCACCCACTTCGCCCTCGCCGCTTCCTTCTTCGACGAGGTCCGCCCCGTCGGGCCGGTCGGCGAGGACTTCGACGAGGCCTCGTTCGCGACGCTGCGCACGCGCGGCACGGTGACCGACGACGTCGAGGTCGTCGCGGGCGGCAAGACGTTCTTCTGGAGCGGCGTCTACTCCGACAACCTCAACGAGCGCGAGACGCTGGTCACCGACCTCAACGTCTTCGAGTCGTTCTCGCCGAAGCTGTCGCAGGCCTCCCAGGACGCCGACGTCCTCTTCCTGGCCAACATCCAGCCCGACCTGCAGCTCGACGTGCGTCAGCAGTGCACGAAGGCGCGCTTCGTCGCGATGGACTCGATGAACCTGTGGATCGACATCGCCAACGCGTCGCTCAAGAAGGTCATCGGGACCGTCGACTGCCTGATCCTCAACGACGAGGAGCTCGAGCAGCTGACCGAGAAGCCGACGCTGCAGCAGGCCGCCCAGGAGATCCTGTCGTGGGGCCCGACGGCGGTCGTCGCCAAGCTCGGCAAGTACGGCGCCGCGCTCTTCACCGCCGACGACTTCTTCGCGCTGCCCGCCTACCCGCTGGCCGAGGTCATCGACCCGACCGGTGCCGGCGACACGTTCGCGGGTGGCTTCGTCGGCTACGTCGCCGCGCACCCGGAGGAGCCGATCGACCACGCGCTGCTCAGCCGCGCGATGGCCTACGGCACGGCGCTGGCGTCCTACAACGTCGAGGAGTTCGGCACCGAGCGCGTCGAGCGCCTGACGGCCGACGAGGTCCAGGCACGGGTTGCGGACCTGCAGCGCATGACGGCCTTCACGGTCGATCCCGTGGCCCTGCGCGCGTAGGGCAGCACGCGAAAACAGCCCGGGCATCGGTCATTTGGCCAAAACCCGGACTGTTACGGACATAGGGCGTTTGCGGCGGTCGATCCCCGGATTGTCCGCGCCACTCCCCGGCGGCTGCGGGCTCCATGGCCTTGGAGGCCGCCATGCCTGCTGTCGCTCGCGCGTTCGCTCTCGTCACATCCACGACCCTTGCCGCCTTGGCACTCGCACCGATTACCGGTGCGTCGGCCGCGGCCGTTCGCGCACCCGACGGTCTCACGGCGAGGCCGACCGCCGCCGCCAAGCACCACGGCCCCGTCAAGGCCCGTGCCGCCCAGGCGTCCGCGACCGACCCGCGCGTCGCCGAGCAGTGGGCGCTGCAGGGCGACGCGCCGATGGGGATCGACACCGCCTGGCGCCAGACCACCGGCGCCGACACCACGGTCGCGATCATCGACTCCGGCATCGACCTCGGCCACCCCGACCTCGCCCCCAACCTCTGGACCAACCAGGGTGAGATCCCCGGTAACGGCGTCGACGACGACGGCAACGGCTACGTCGACGACGTCCACGGCTACGACTTCGTCGACAACGACGGCACCCCACAGGACACCAACGGCCACGGCACGCACGTCGCCGGCATCGTCGGCGCCCGTGGCGGCAACGGCATCGGCGGCGCCGGCGTCGCCTGGCAGGCCCGGCTCATGGCCATCCGCGTCCTCGACGGTCAGGCGCGTGGCACCACCTCCGCGGTCGCCGCCGGCATCCGCTACGCCGTCGACAACGGCGCGCGGATCGTCAACCTCAGCCTCGCCGGGCCGACCTCGACGCCCGACCTCGAAGACGCCGTCCGCTACGCCCAGGCCCGCGGCGTCCTGATCGTCGCCGCCGCCGGCAACGACGGCGCCGACCTCGCCAGCTCCCCCACCTACCCCGCCGCCTACGGTGAGGACAATGTCCTCGGCATCGCCGCGACGACACGCGACGGCGGCCTCTCCAGCGTCTCGGACTACGGCCCCGGCGCCGACGTCGCCGCCCCGGGCGAGCAGATCCTGTCGACCGCCCTCGGTGGGGGCTACGAGTGGCGCACCGGCACATCGATGGCTGCCCCCGAGGTCGCGGGCGCGCTCGTCCTGCTCGCCGCCGCGCGGCCCGATCTCGACGGCAGCCACCTGCGTGACGCGCTGCTGGCCGGCGTGCGCCACACCGGCCTGCCGGTCTCCGCGGGCGCGCTGGACGTCGGCGCCGCGCTGCGCGGCGTGATCGCCCCGGGCGCGTGGAAGGCCGCGCCGGACGCGGGGCTCTCGTCCTACACCGTGGCGACGGTGCGCGCGACGGCCAAGACCAAGACGAGGTCGACGGCCGCCAAGAAGGCCACAAGTCAGCGCAAGGCCAAGGGCAAGTCGAGCTCCAAGGCCTCCAGGAACGCCAAGGCGCGCGCCCGTGCGAAGGCCAAGGCGCGCAAGGCCCGTCAGGCCAAGGCCCGCAAGGCCGCAGCCCGCGCCAAGGCCAACCGCCGCGGCCCGCGCCGCCACCGCTGAGCGCACGCGAACAACCCGGCGCAGAAAAACGCACACCGGCGCGGCAGCCCGGGTAGCGTTGTCACCACATGACCTGGGGCTTCATCTGGCTGATGCTGGTGCTCAAGATCCCGATCATCGCCCTGCTCTACATCGTGTGGTGGGCGATCCATCAGGACACCGAGCCCAACGTCGGTCCCAGCGACGGCGACGGCGGCACGAAGGTCTACCCGCACGACGACCTGCGCCCGCGGCTTCCCCGTCCCCCACGCCACCGCGGACCCCACGGCTCCCCGAGCCCGCCCGCACCACAGCGGTCCCGCACCCGCACCACCGTCGCCCGCTCGCGCCACCCGCAGCGCGACTGACGACGCTTACGCCGGCTGGTCGGCGCGCGTCGCGGCGTCCTGCAGCGCCTCGATGCGGCTGACGTCGCGCACGGCGCCCTTGTCGGCCGACGTGGCCATGGCCGCGTAGGCGCGGAGCGCCGGGGTGACGGCGCGGGGACGGTCCTCGGCCGGGCGGTAGCCGGTCGTGGCCTCCAGCCGCGCGCGGCGGTCGTCGAGCTCGGCGTCGGTGACGTCCAGCGCGATCGTCCGGCCCGGGATGTCGATGATGATGGTGTCGCCGTTCTCGATCAGCGCGATCGCGCCGCCGCTGGCCGCCTCGGGCGAGACATGGCCGATCGACAGCCCCGACGTGCCGCCCGAGAAGCGCCCGTCGGTCAGCAGCGCGCACTGCGCGCCGAGCCCGAGGCCCTTCAGGTAGGAGGTCGGGTAGAGCATCTCCTGCATGCCGGGACCGCCGCGCGGGCCCTCGTAGCGGATGACGACCACGTCGCCGGGCTTGACGCGCTCGTTGAGGATCGCGTCGACCGCCGCCTCCTGGGACTCGACCACGACGGCCGGCCCGGAGAACTTCCAGATCGACTCGTCGACACCCGCGGTCTTCACGACGCAGCCGTCGACCGCGATGTTCCCGTGCAGGATCGCCAGGCCACCGTCGCGCGTGTAGGCGTGCTCGACGTCGCGGATGCAGCCCTCGGCCGCATCGACGTCCAGCGTCTCCCAGCGCTCGGACTGCGAGAACGCGGTGGCGGATCGCCGGCAGCCGGGCGCGGCGTGGAAGAGCTCGATCGCCACGTCGGAGGCCGAGCCGCCGCGGATGTCCCACTCGTCCAGCCAGCCCTGCAGCGTCGGCGCGTGGACGGCGGCGACCCCGTCGTGCAGCAGCCCGCCGCGGTGCAGCTCACCGAGGATCGCGGGGATGCCGCCGGCGCGGTGGACGTCCTCCATCAGGTAGTGGCCGTTCGGCGCGACCTTGCAGACGCACGGCACGCGGCGGGAGACCTCGTCGATGTCGGCCATCGTGAAGTCCAGCTCGGCCTCCTGGGCGGCGGCGAGCAGGTGCAGGACGGTGTTGGTCGAGCCGCCCATCGCGACGTCGAGCGTCATCGCGTTCTCGAACGCCTCACGTGACGCGAGCGCGCGCGGGAGGACCGACGCGTCGTCGCCGTCGTAGTAGCGCGTGCACAGCTCGACGGCCGTGCGACCGGCCGCCTCGTAGAGCTCCTTGCGCGCGGTGTGGGTCGCCAGCGTCGAGCCGTTGCCCGGCAGCGCCAGACCCAGCGCCTCGGTCAGGCAGTTCATCGAGTTGGCGGTGAACATGCCGCTACAGGAGCCGCACGTCGGGCACGCGGCCTCCTCGATGCGTGCGAGGTCATCGTCGGACACGTCGCCCGCGACGGCGTCGGCGATCGCCGTGATCAGGTTCAGCCGCTTGCGCACGGTGCCATCGACAAGCGTCGCGGTGCCGCCCTCCATCGGGCCGCCCGAGACGAAGACCGTCGGGATGTTGAGCCGCAGCGCGGCGTTGAGCATCCCCGGCGTGATCTTGTCGCAGTTGGAGATGCAGACCATGGCGTCAGCGCAGTGCGCGTTGACCATGTACTCGACCGAGTCGGCGATGATGTCGCGCGAGGGCAGCGAGTAGAGCATCCCGTCGTGGCCCATCGCAATGCCGTCGTCGACGGCGATCGTGTTGAACTCGCGCGCGATGCCGCCCGCGGCGTGGATGGCGTCGGAGACGACCTTGCCGACGGGCGCGAGATGCGTGTGGCCGGGGACGAACTGCGTGTAGCTGTTGGCGACCGCGATGATCGGCTTGCGCCCGATGTCGTCCCGCTCGACGCCGGCGGCCCGCAGGAGCGAGCGGGCGCCCGCCATGTTGCGTCCGTGCGTGACCGTTCGCGACCTGAGGTGCGGCATACCCCAAAGGGTACCCGCCCGCGAGCGCCGCCCCTTCGGATATTGTCGCGCGCATGCATGCGCTGACCGCGTTGGTGCTGGCCGCTGAGGCCGGCGGCGAAGAGAAGTCGAAGACCGCCTTCTACATCCTCGGTGGCCTGCTGGTCGTCTGGGCGCTGGTCCTGTCGGGCATCGGCATGGCGTCGGCGGACTTCCCGTCCACGGTCGGCGCCAAGCGCGGCGTGATCGGGCTCACCGCCCTGCTCATGGCCGGCGCGATGGCCACCGCCGTCATCACCGCGTGACCGAGGACGACGGGCACGCCATCTCCTTTCAGGTCCTGCGCCGGGGCACCCCGGTGCGGTCCTCCGACGGTGTGAGGCTCGGCACCGTCCGGCGCGTGCACGAGGCCAAGCGCGAGCACATCTTCGACGGCATCGACGTCGACACCCCCGACGGCCTGCGATTCCTGGACGCGCCCGAGGTGGCGCGGATCGCCGAGCTCTGGGTGACGACGACGTTCCCGGCCGCCGAGAAGGACGTCCATCTGGCCAACCGCGGATCGCGGTCTGCCCGCGTCCTGAGCAACACCACCATGGCCCGGCGGGCCAAGCGCGCGGGCGAAAGCCTGCGTGAGCGCTGGGACCGTCGCTGACTCGCGAGCGGGTGGGTCCGATTCTCTGCGGGGACACTAGTATGCAGAGGCGATCCCCTACCCCGAGAAGAGGGCTCCGATCGTGAGCGAAGCTCAGACGCAGGACGGCGGCGGCGTAGCCGCGGCCGGGCAGGAAACGCTGACCGTCACCGACAACCGGACGGGTCAGAGCTACGAGGTGCCGATCACCGACGGAACCGTCCGCGCCATGGACTTCCGGCAGATCAAGACCTCTGAAGACGACTTCGGGCTGATGACCTACGACCCGGCGTTCACCAACACCGCCTCGTGTCGCTCGGCCATCACCTACCTGGACGGCGAGAACGGCGTCCTGGAGTACCGCGGCTACCCCATCGAGCAGCTCGCCGAGCACTCGACCTACCTGGAAGTGGCCTACCTGCTCGTCCACGGCGAGCTGCCCACGCAGCCGCAGCTGGACCAGTGGAAGCACGACATCACGACCCACACGTTCGTGCACGAGAACGTCAAGGAGTTCGTCGGCGGCTTCCGTCACGACGCGCACCCGATGGGCATGCTCGTCGGCTCCGTCGGCGCCCTCTCGACGTTCTACAAGGACGCCAACGAGATCAACGACCCTGAGAACCGGAACATCCAGACGATCCGGTTGATCGCCAAGATGCCGACGCTCGCCGCGTTCGCCTACCGGCACATCATGGGGCAGCCCTACTACTACCCGGACAACGATCTGGAGTACCCGGGCAACTTCCTCAACATGATGTACAAGATGACCGAGCTGAAGTACCAGCCCGATCCTCGGCTCGAGCGCGCGCTCGACATCCTGTTCATCCTGCACGCCGACCACGAGCAGAACTGCTCCACCAACGCGGTCCGCGCGGTGGGCTCCTCGCAGGTCGACCCGTACTCGGCGGTCGCCGCCGGCGTCGCCGCGCTCTACGGCCCGCTCCACGGTGGAGCGAACGAGGCCGTCCTGCGGATGCTCAAGCGCATCGGCACCAAGGAGAACATCCCGGACTTCATGCAGGGCGTGAAGGACGGCAACGAGCGGCTGATGGGCTTCGGCCACCGGGTCTACAAGAACTACGACCCGCGCGCCACGATCATCAAGAAGGCCTGCGACGACGTGTTCGAGGTGACGGGCGTCAACCCGCTGCTCGACATCGCGCTGGAGGTCGAGAGGATCGCGCTCAACGACGAGTACTTCGTCTCCCGCAAGCTCTACCCGAACGTCGACTTCTACTCGGGCCTGATCTACGAGGCCCTCGGCCTGCCGATGGACATGTTCCCCGTCATGTTCGCCATCCCCCGCACCTCGGGCTGGATCGCCCAGTGGCTGGAGATGACGACCGACAAGGAGCAGAAGATCGCGCGGCCGCGCCAGATCTACACCGGGCAGCGCACGCGCGACTACGTCGGGATCGGCGCCCGCTCCTAGGCACCTTTGCGTTTGTGCGGTCCGTCACGTGTGTGACGGGCCGCACAGAGTTTCGGGATGGGAGGCGTAGCGTCTTGGTTGCATGACGCTACGTCCCTCAGCCGGATTTCCCGAGATCCTGCTCCGCCGCATCAGGCCGGAGGACAAGGACGCGCTCGTCGCCGGGCTGGGCCGTCTGTCGGAGCGCTCGGTCTACCAGCGCTTCCTGGCCCCCAAGCCGCGACTGAGCTCCTCGGAGCTGCGCTACCTGACCGAGGTCGACTTCGTCGACCACTACGCGCTGGTCGCCGTGCTGGCGCGCTCGCCGGAGGTTGTCGTGGGCGTGGGGCGCTGGGTGCGGTCGACGGAGTCGGCGACCGACGCCGAGATCGCGATCGTCGTCGCCGACGACCTGCAGGGGCGCGGCGTCGGTGCGCAGCTGGGCCAAGCACTCGCCGAGGCGGCGCGGGCGCGTGGGATCGAGCGCTTCACGGCGTCGATGCTGCCGTCCAACCAGGCGGCGCACCGCCTCTTCGCCAAGATCTCCTCGCAGCTGCAGACGGTGCATCACCAGGGCGTCGACGAGCTCGTCGCGCCGCTGACCGTCGCCGCCTGAGCGCGCGTTAGGCTGCGCCGCCTGATGGCGGCTGCCTTTCGCACGATCATCCGGCGGCGGGACGGCGAGACCGAGAAGCGTCAGTTCGCGACGCTCGCCGAGGCCGTCGACGACCTGGAGACCGAGCTGCGCTCGGTGGCCTCGGTGATCGCGCGGGCACCGCGGGTCGAGCGTGCGCTGGGACGCGAGTACGAGCCCGCCGAGCAGGTCGCGGTGCGCGGCGAGCTGCGCGGGCCGGGTCGACTGCGGGCCGGGGTCGACGTCCGCGGGGACGGCACGACGGTGGCGTTCACGGGCGTCGTGCGGCGCCGGCCGATCGCGCTCGAAGGCCGCGAAGACGCCTGGGCAGGGCTCTGGCGCGAGCTCGGTCTCGCCACGCGCTAGCGTCGGCACCATGGCGACAATCTCCGCAGCAGCATCCGGCACGTTCAAGATCGGCGGCGACCTCGAGGTGACGCGCCTGGGTTATGGCGCGATGCGCATCGTGGGCGACGGCGTCTGGGGGCCGGCCAAGGATCCGGCCGCGGTCCAGACGGTCTTGAAGCGGCTGCCCGAGCTGGGCGTCGACTTCATCGACACGGCCGACTCCTACGGGCCGAACTACTCCGAGGACTACATCGCCGAGGCGCTGGCGCCTTATGGCGGCGTGCGCGTCGCGACCAAGGGCGGCTTCACGCGCCATGGGCCCAGCATCTGGGAGCAGCTCGGGCGTCGGGAGTACCTGCGCCAGTGCGCGCTGATGAGCGCCCGGCGGCTGGGCGTCGAGACGATCGACCTGTACCAGTTGCACCGCATCGACCCACGGACCGATCGCGCCGAGCAGTTCGGCGAGTTGAAGGCCTTGCAGGACGACGGCATCGTGCGCCACCTCGGGCTGTCGGAGGTCTCGGTCGAGGAGATCAAGGCCGCTCAGGAGGTCTTCGAGGTCGCGACGGTGCAGAACTTGTACAACTTGTCGACGCGCCAGTCCGAGGACGTCCTGGCCTACTGCGAGGAGCAGGGGATCGGCTTCATCCCCTGGTTCCCGCTGGCCTCCGGTCAGTTGGCCCAGCCGGGCGGCGCGGTCGACGAGATCGCCCGCGCGCACGACGCCACGGCCGGTCAGGTCGCGCTGGCGTGGCTGCTGGCCAAGTCCCCCGTGATGCTCCCGATCCCGGGAACCAGCTCGGTGGAGCATCTCGAGGAGAACGTCGCGGCGGCGGACCTGACGTTGAGCGAGTCGGAGCTGGCGACGCTCGACGCGGCGTCCGCCTAGGCGAGGCGGCCGTAGGCGCGCAGGGTGGTGAGCGCGTTGAGCGTCACCATCCCGCGCCACTCGAAGGCGACGGCGGGGTTCCAGGCGGCCCAGGTGAAGTCCCAGCCGCCGTCGTCTTGCTGAGCGGCGGCCAGCTCGTCGAGCTGGGCGTCGATGAGCACGTCGGGGAAGAGGACGCGGCCGGCGTGGTCGGGGCGCGGCGCGACCTCGATCGCGCTGAGCACCTCACCCTCCACGCCCACCTCGACCTTGAGGATGCCGTCGCTCGGCATGCGCTCGCCCAGGACGGCGAGCTCGGCCTCGGCGCGGGCGCGATCTCCGACGGCGTCGAGGAAGTGCACGGCGTAGCGGAAGCTGTAGGCGTCGCTGAGCTGGAGGTCGGCCAGCGCGTTCCACACGTAGTTGGTCGCGGGCTCCAGCCACGGGTGGTTTGCGAGCTTGAGGCGATACGCCGCGGCGACGACGCCCGCGGTCATGAGCAGCGACGACGGCGGGTCGTCGGTCGGCGTCCACCAGGGCGCGTGCGGCCAGCCCTTGGCGGTCGGCAGGACGAACGGGATCCCGCCGTCGGCGTTGGTGATCGTCTGCAGCCAGTCGAGCGCTCCGGTGGTCAAGATGGTGGTCTTGCTCTTGAGCTCCGGGATCTCCTCCAGGACCTCGAACGCGTAGAGCACCGCCGACGGCTGGCTGGCGGGCGTCCGGATGTCGGGCTCCATGAAGCCCACGCCGCCGTCGGCGTTGCGGTAGGCGTCGACGGCGCGCAGGACGCCGTCGGCATCCGGCCGGCCGCCGAAGAGATGCTGGAAGCGGCGGCGCTCCAACAGCCGGCCATGGGCCTGGACGAACTGCGCTGCGGCGGCGAGATCGGTCATGGGTGCAGCGTGGCGCATCGAGCGGGTGGGCAGCTTGAACGGATCGGCCATCGTGGGTGCGAGGTGGGCCTGTTGGGCGCAATGTGGTCGCGTTCAACAGGCCCACATCGAGCCGGACCGGGCCAGGCGAGTGGGCCTCTTGGGCGCGATGTGGTCGCGCCAAACAGGCCCACCCGAGGTGCGAGGGTCAGTGACGCGGCGGCTCGCCGGCGGGCGTGGCGCCGGTGGCAAGGAGCGCTGAGGGCGGGAGGCCGGCGAGGCGGCGGCACTCGCGGGCGAGGTGGGCCTGGTCGGCATAGCCGGCCTCGGCGGCGAGGCGGGCGAGCGGCGCGTCGGCGGTGTCCGGGGCGTTGGCGCGGTGCAGGAAGCGCTGGAAGCGCAGGACACGGGCGAGGGTCGCCGGGCCGTAGCCGACGGCGCGCTCGAAGCGGCGGCGCAGCTCGACGCTCGCTCAGGCCGGCGGCGCGGGCGCTCGCGGCGACCGTGGCCGCATCGTCCTGACCGGTGACGGGTCGTGCGAGGGCGAGCGCCGCGCGTCGGACCTCGTGGTCGGCGTCCTCGGGCGCGGGCAACCGCTGCGCGACTCCCCCGATCAGCGCCAGCAGCGCGGCCCGCGGGTCCTCCGCGGCGACGACACGATCCTCCAGCCGCCGCGCATCCGCTCCCCAGAGCTCGGCGAGCGGCACGCCTTGATCGCGCAGCTCACCGGCCGGAACGCCGAGCGCCGTGCCCGCCGCGCCCACCCGGAAGCGCACACCGACCCGCGACTGCCCCGGCGTGGCGGGGGCGAGCGTCGCCGCCGTCGCGGGCCCGGCGACCACGAGCCGGCCGCCGGTCAGCACCACGTCGACACACGCATCCGGCAGCACCCGCACCTCACCGTCGTGCGAGACCCACACGCAGGCGACCAGTGCCTCTAAGCCGGGCGGCGGCGCGAACTCGCGATAGCGGATGGGCGTCACATCACCATGGTTGCGCACTCGCCGCGCTCGGCAAACGCCGGCCGAGAGCCGGCTGTCGACGCGCAGGCGTGTGGGCCCGAGGCGCTGCACGCCGTTCTGGCAGTACGTGCGCCGGACGCAGCCGCCCATCGTCGTCAACGACACGGGACCGGTGTCGGCCGGCGCATAGAGGTCGTCCCTCGACGGCGGGGAGTTCACCAGAGGTGTGCGAGGTCGCCGACGGCGGGTGCCCGCTCGCAGAGAAGCGCCGCGCCGACGCGCGCGCCGAGCGCACAGGCGTCCGCGATCGTGCGGCCGTCCGCCAGACCGGCCATCAGCGCCGCCGCGAAGGCGTCGCCGCAGCCGAACGCGTCGACCGCCGTGCCCGGCAGCGGCGATGCGGCCCAACGGCCGGCGGAACCCTCCACGCCCGGCGCCCACCACGTGCCACCGCGTTGACCTTCGGTCTCGACGACCCAGCTCGGACGCGAGGCCACCAGCAACTCGTCGTCCACCGCCTCGTCGACATCGTCGGCGCTGCCGACCAGCGCATCGACCTGCACACCCGCCTCCAGCAGCGCCGCTCGCGCGCGGCCGGTCGACACCATCACCTTGGCCGCACGGCAGGCCCGTGCCGCCGCGGCGTCGCCCGCGAAGAAGAGGACGCCGTCGTAGTCCTCCAACGCGCTCCACGGCAGATCATCGTCGCCGTGCGGCACCAGCGGTGCAGCCAGCACCGTGATCGTGCGCTCCCCGTCCGCGGTCAGGTAGGTCACCGTGCGGCGCTGATCACGATCGCCGCGCATGGCGGCGACCACGCCCAGCCCGGTCCCGCGCAGCTCCTCCAGCGTCGCGAAGCCGCGCCAGTCGCGCCCCACCGCGCAGAAGAACGACGCTGCGCCGGTGAGCGCGTGCACCGCGCGGGCCGCCATCGCACCGCCGCCAGCGGGCGCCTCCCAGGCATCGCACGCCGCCACGATCTCACCCGCCGCGGGCAGCCGGTCGACGAGCACGAAGTCCACCCACTCGACGTGCCCGACGACCGCGAGCCTCACAGGACCAGCGTCGCGCCGTGGTCGCGCAGCCAGCGCCGCGGGACCTCATAGCCGGGCATGAGCCGCCCCATCAGCGACCAGAAGCGCGGCGAGTGGTCCATGACCGCGAGGTGGGCGGCCTCGTGGCGGACGACGTACTCCAGCACCGTCTCGGGCGCGAGCAGCAGCCGCCAGTTGAACGACATCGCGCCGGACGACGAGCAGGATCCCCAGCGCGTGCGCTGGTCGCGGATCGTCAGCTTGGTATAGGACTTGCCCACGGCCGCGGCGGCCGCGTCCAGCCGTGGCGCGATCTCCACCCGCGCCTGGCGTCGATACCAGCGCTCGATCGCCGCCCGCGCCGCGCCCTCGTCCTCCGGCACGAGCAGGACATCGCCACGCCGGTGCACGCGCGTGCGCCCGGCCTCCGGCATCAGCACGAGGTCGACGCCCAGATACGGCACGGTGCCCGAGCGGGCGGCGACCCGCGCCTGTGCCCGTGCGACCTCGGCCTGTCGTCGTGCGATCCAGCCGCGCAACTCGACCACCGCGCTCGCCGCCTCACGCGCGGCGGCCCGGCGTGGCAGGACGACCTCGACCGAGCCATCCCGCGGATCCACCCGCACCCGCACCCGCCGCGCGCGATCCGAGCGGCGGACGGAGTAGTCAAACGGCGGAGCGGCCTCAGGTGGCACGGCGCTGCAGGCTACGACGCGGAGCCGACGACCAGCCCCGTGGGGCTCACCCCCGGCGCTCCTCCAGCAGGCCCGCGAGGTTCGCCACCGCCAGGTCGTCGCCCAGCGCCGCACCGGCGCGAAAGGCCTCCTCCGCGGCGTCGATGCGACCCTGGTCCCAGAGCAGGACGCCGAGGTTGTTGTAGGCCTCGTCGTCGCCGTGCTCGGCGGCGCGGCGGTAGAGCGATTCGGCCTCGAACGAGCCGGCGTCGATGTCGCTGAGGTGGTTGGCGAGCTGGGTCTCGGCGGTCGCGACCTGGCGGTCGGCGCCCTCGCGCAGGACCGCCTCGGCCTCCTCGATGCGCTCCTCCAGCCGCAGCACGGAGGCGAGGAAGGCATAGGCCTCGACGCCGCCGGCGGTGATCGCCTCGCGCAGGACGGTCTCGGCCTCGTCGAGGCGGCTCTCGTCCTGGAGCAACGCGCCGAGATCGACGAGCGCCTCGACGTCCCCGGCCTCCGCACCCTGGCGGAACAGCGCCTCGGCCTCCTCGACGTCGCCGCTGTCGGCCAGCGCGTTGCCGAGCAGGCGGTGCTCGGTCTCGCCGATCGCGACCGTCGTGCGCCACAGCGCGATCGCCTCCTCCAAGCGACCCACGTCGTACAACAACAGGCCGAGATTGTGCCCGGCCGCCAGCTCCCCGCGATCGGCGGCCTCGCGGTAGTTGGCCTCGGCGCCGGCCACGTCGCCCTGGTCCCACAGCGCGTTGCCGAGCGGGATCAGCGCATCGAGATCGCCATCGTCGACCGCACTGCGCAGCACGTCGATCGCCTCGCCGGAGCGATCCAGCTCGATCAGCAGCTCGCCGAGGTAATAGCCGGCATCCGGCTCACCCTCGGCCACCGCCTGGCGCAGCAGCCGCTCCGCCGCAGCATGGTCCCCCGCCTGCTGTGCCCGCATGCCTTCGCCGAGGATGCCGGTCCGGTGCTCGTCTGCCATGCCATCACTACAGCAGGTGCGAGTCCGCCATGATGCCTGTCTCGTGCCCCGCTCCGTCGTGCATCTCCCGCCGCAGGTCCAGGCGCCCTTCGACGTGTTCATCTCGGGCGTGCCCCAGCAGGAGGGCACCGACTACGTGGTCGAGGGTCGTGACCTGGTGTTCGAGCGCGCTTTGCGCAAGGACAAGGTGAGCGGCTGGCGTTGGTTCTTGGGCGCGTGGGGTGTCGGCACCTACCGCCAGAACGACTCCGTCGACATCCGCTACACGCTCAACGGCCGACCGATGGTCGCAGAGGGGCTGGAGATCGAGCCCGACTGAGCGGCCGGCTCTCCACCCGGTACAGGTACGGATACCCGGCTATCGGGAGGTCCGGTGGGGCGTCACGCTGATGTGATGCCCCTCCCCGCCCTGTCCTCCCTCGATCCGCACCCACCCACCCCAGGCATCGAGCACCTTCGTTCGACGTTGCAGGCACGTGCCTGGGAGCGTGCGACGCGCGCGCTGCTCGATGACCTCGACCTCCCGCAGGACGCCCGCATCTTCGACGCCGGCCGGCTGACGATCGACGACCTCTTCCACGCCGCGCTGCCACCCGCCCGCTTCGACGTCGTCCACGCGCGCTTCCAGCTCTCCACCCTCGGCCGGGCCCCCGAGCAGGTCGAGGTCTACCGCCGACTGGTCGCGCCCGGCGGCATCCTGATCCTCGAGGAGCCGGACACGCGCAGCTGGCTCTATGAGCCCTACGCACCGGCGACGCAGCACCTCATCGGCCGCGTCGCCCAGGCGCTGGCTGCCGCCGGCGGCAACCTCGACGCGGGCCGCAGACTTCCGGCGCTGCTGCGCGACGCGGGCCTCGAACCGTCCGTGCGAACCCACGCGCTCGGCCTCGAGACCGGTCACCCGGATCTGCAGATGCCACTCCAGCTCGCAGATGCACTCACCGACCGCCTCTCCGACATCCTCGGGAAAGACAGCCTTGCCGGCCTCCGCGAAGAGAGCGTCAAGGAGCTCGACGCCGACGACCGTCACGGGACGACGTTCACGCTCGTGCAGGCCTGGGCGCGGATGCGGTAGATCCAGGCCGGCCGCGTGCGGACATCCTCTCCGCTCGATACGCTCGCCGGGCTTTCGTATCACACAGCCTCGCACGGTATGAACCCGAAAGGCTTCTGTGCCCTCGACCAAGCCGCTCTTCGACGACCCGCGTGTTCGAGATCCCTACCTGGAGCACTACGAGACGATCCGCGGCCAGGTCCGCACAGCTGTGGTCCATCGCCATCTCGAGGCTGTTCTCGAGGGGTTGGCGGCCAACCGTCTACGGATCCTCGATGTCGGTTGCGGCGACGGGCGAGACGCTGCTTGGCTCGCCGAACTCGGTCACGAAGTCATCGGCCTGGACAGCTCGCGCAAGATGATCGACCGCGCCGAAGAGCGCTACGCAGGGATCAGTTTCGACGGGTCGCTGACCTTCTCTCGCGGCACGCAGAAACAGGCGTTGATCGAATTCGGACCCGGCGCCTTCGACCTGGTCCTCTCCCACGGCGTGATCATGTACCAGGCCGATCCGCAGCGATTCATAGCTGATCACCTGGCGCTGGTCGATGACGATGGCATGCTGTCCCTGCTTGCGAAGAACGCTGACGCACTGGTGCATCGCGCTGCGCGGGAGGCATCGCTGGACGAGGCGCTTCAGCTTCTGGACGATTCGCGCAGCCTCGGGCACCTTGGAGTTCACACCTATGCCCAGAACATCCAGCAACTGGCCGACCTCGGCCTTGATAGCGGTGCGACGGTGCGTAGCTGGGCTGGAGTGCGAGTGTTCACCGACACGCCGACCGACCGAATAGCCGAAGCCGAAGCCGATCAGGTCATCGAGCTCGAATGGCGCGCATCGCGACGCGACCCACATCGTCAGGTTGCCGCCTTATTGCACGTGCTCTATGACAAAGGGCCTCGACCTTTCCTTGTGCCTAACGCTGAGCCGCCAGCTTGCGTGCGGTGACGATCAGGTAGTCGCAGCGCAGCACGACGCGTTCCTCGCGGCCCTCGTCGTGCTCGGCGACGAGACCGGCCAGGGCGCCGAGCAAGGACGGCCAGCGGCCTTCGGCCTCGAGGCGCGGGCGTTCCGCGACAACATGGCCGGCGGTGGCGACGAGGAAGGCGACCGCCTGCGCCCGCCCCTCGAACTCCAGGGTGAGCGACTCGCGTGATACGGCGCCGACCTCCAGGCCCGCGTCGCCCAGGAGCGCGGTCGCCGCCGGCTCGTCGCCCCAGCGTGGCGGCGGCGCGCCGCCGGGCGGCGGCGGTGGCAAGAACGGGGACAACGCGGCGCCCATCGCCGGCAGGAAGCCTCCCGGCACCCAGTTGGCCAGCACGGTCCGGCCGCCGGGCTTGAGCGCCCGGGCGACCTCGCGCGCCGCGGCGGGCTGATCGACGGCGTACATGACGCCGAAGGTCGACACGACCACGTCGAACGCCGCGTCGTCGACCGGCAGCGCAACCGCGTCACCGACCCGCCAGTCCACCGGCACGTCCGGCGCCGCCTCGCGCGCCAGCTCCAACAGCGCCGGCTCCAGATCAACACCAACAACCGGCGCCGCGCCCCGGGCGGCCGCGACCAGCGCGGCGTTCCCGGTCCCGCAGGCGATGTCGAGCACCGCCTCCCCATCGGCGACCTCGGCCAGCTCCACCACCCGCGCCGCGGCCGGCCGCAGCCGCCACGCCATCCGCGCGTAGTTGCCCTGCCCCCAGGTGGTGGCCATGGCGCGCGCCTACGACGCGACGGCCGGCGGCCGGCGCGGCTCGCCGAGGCCGGTGTGCTGCGCGTCCCACGGGCGCCAGAGCCGCAGCGCGCTGAGGATCGCGCGCGTCGCCGGTGAGCGGTTCAGCGTGCAGAAGTGGATGCCCGGCGCGCCTTTGGCGAGCAGGTCGGCGCACTGCATCGTCGCGTAGGAGACCCCGAACTCGGCGACCGCCTCGGCGTCGTCCTGGCGCGCGTCGAGCTCCGCGAGCACGTGCTCGGGCATCGTCGCGCCGCACAGGCTGGTGATCCTGGCGATCTGCCCGTAGCCGGTGATCGGCATCACGCCGGGGATGATCGGCACGGTGATCCCGATCGCCCGCGCCCGCTCGACGAAGTTGAAGTACAGCTCGTTGTCGAAGAACAACTGCGTGATCAGGTAGTCGACGCCCGCGTCGACCTTCTGCTTGAGGTAGCGCAGATCGTCCTCGGGCGAGGTCGCGTGGATGTGCGTCTCGGGGAAGCACGCGGCGGCGATCGCGAAGTCATAGTCGTCGCGCAGCAGCGAGACCAGCTGATGGGAGGTACTCCAGCCCGCCCTCGGAGGCGACCCACTCCTCCTGCCCCCGCGGCGGGTCGCCGCGCAGCGCGAGCACGTTCTCGATGCCGGTCCCGCGGATCTCCTCCAGCGTCGCGCGCAGCTCCTCAGTCGTGGCGCCGACGCAGGTGAAGTGCGCCATCGCCTCCAGGCCGTGGTGCTCCTTGATGTGGCGCACGGTCTCGACGGTCTTGTCGCGCGTCGTGCCGCCTGCGCCGTAGGTCACCGAGACGAACGACGGCTCCAGCGGCGCGAGCTCTTGCAGCGCGCGCTCGAAGTTCTCCTCGCCGGCGGCGGTCTTCGGCGGGAAGAACTCGAAGGAGAACGTCGGCTCGTCGCCGTCCAGCAGCTCGTTGATGCGCATGGTCCCCAAACCCTAACACGATCGTGTCAAGGTTTGGAAAACTGCTCGATTTCCAGGGACTACGCCGCGACCGACCAGCGCTCGGGGGTGCCTTCGATGCGCGCGACACGCCCAGTGACCTCCAGATGACGCAGGTAGGCGAGCGTCTCCGACAGCCACCAGTTGGCGGTCAGCGGCGTGATCGCCGCGCCGTAGATCTGCGGGATCGCGTCGAACGCGGTGATCCCCGGCTCGGCCGCGATGACCTCTTCGACCTTCCCGATCCGCTCGCGCACGAGGACGCGGTTGGCGTCGATGTGCGCCTGCACGTCGGTGAACGTGCGGCCGTGGCCGGCGAGGCAGAGCCGCGCGTCGAGCTCCTGGACGAGGTCGAGCGAGTGCAGGAACTCGCCGGCGGGATCGGGCGAGTAGCCGTAGTCGTAGTACAACGACACCCGGCCGAGCAGGTGGTCGCCGGAGATCAGGATCCGGCGCTCCTCCTGGTAGAGGCAGATGTGCGACGGCGCGTGGCCGGGCGTCTCGTAGACCCCCCAGGTGCCCAGGTCGGTGTGGATCTCGACACCCGGCAGCAGGTTGCGATGCGGCTCGATGATGCCCGCGATGCCGTAGCTCTGGCCGCGTCGCGCCTCGCTGTAGCGCTTCAGCGGCTCCTCGGGAACGCCGCTCTGGCGGGCAACCTCGATGCGGCGGTCGAACGCGCTCTCGGGGTCGCGAGCGGCGCTGAGCATGTGCTCGTGGTTGGGGTGCATCCACAGCTCGCAGCCGGTGCGCTCGACGATCGTCGCGGCCTGCCCGTAGTGGTCGGAGTGCGCGTGCGTGCAGACCAGCAGCCGGACGTGCTCGAGCTTGAGATTGACCTGCGCCAGCGCGCGCTCGAGGTTGGCCATCGAGCCCGGCTCGTGCATGCCGGTGTCGACCAGGACGATGCCGTCGCCGGCCGCCAGCGCCCAGGCGTTGCAGTGCGGAACGCCCGGCCAGGGCAGTGGCAATCGCAACCGCCAGACCCCCGGCAGCACCCGTTCCCCACGTCCCACTTCCCGCTTGCGATTGGCCTCCGGCATTCGGCCCAGCCTAGTCCGTCGGCCCTCTAGACTCCCCCCATGTCAAGCAACGCCGTCAGCAACGGCCGTGTGCGGATCCGGCCCGGGCTCGCGCGACTCATGGCGACCGAGCCAGAGCCGATCGCCGAGGGCGTCTGGGTCATGCGGGGCGGCTTCCCGCTCAAGACCATGAACGTGTACTTCGTCCGTGACGGCGACGGCGTCCTGCTCTTCGATGCGGGCATCAGCGACATGACGGCGGCGGTCGCCCGGGGCGCCGCGCAGCTCGGCGGGCTCACGCGGATCGTGCTCGGCCACGGCCATCCCGACCACCGCGGCGTCGCCCCCGGGCTCGAGGTGCCGACGTACTGCCATCCGGACGAGGTCGCCGACGCCGAGGGCGACGGTGGCTGTCACTACTTCACCTTGGACGAGCTCGATCCGCACGGACGCTTCCTGCTCGGCTCCTTCCTACCCCTGTGGGACGGCGGGCCCGTGAAGATCGCCGGGACGGTGAGCGAGGGCGATGACGTCGCGGGCTTCGAGGTCGTCCATCTGCCCGGTCACGCACCGGGCCTCATCGGCCTGTGGCGCGAGAGCGATCGCCTGGCGCTCGTCAGCGACACCTTCTACACGGTAGATCCGCAGACGGGCATCCACGGCCACGCGCGTGTCCCACACCGCACCTTCAACAAGGACACCGAGCAGGCGCGCGCCTCGATCCGCAAGCTCGCCGCTCTGGAGCCGGCGACCGCCTGGGCCGGCCACGCAAACCCGCTGACCGGTGACGTGCGCGGTCAGCTCGAGACCGCCGCGGCGACGACCTAAGCCGTGGGCCGCCGCAGTCGCGCGCGCGGGCGCGTCGACAAGCTCGAAGCGCCGACGACCGATTACACCTCGTCCGACGGCGAGCAGGTCCTGACCCTGCGGGGCGCGTTGTCGCCCAAGTCGCGCGCGGAGTACACGCGCGCGTCTGACCCCGCCCAGGCACGGGCAGCCGCCAACGTCGAAGACGTCCGCGCTCGCGCGATCGAGTTCCTCTTCGAGCGGCTGGTCGCGACATGGGTCGTCAACGACGTGCCGACCGAGGGCGCCAAGCCGCTGCTCGCGCGCTATCGCGCGGCAACGCGCGACGAGCGCCGCTGGATCACCGACGTCCTGCGCGAGCACTGCCACGAGTGGTTCCCGGACGTCAAGGTCCCGTAGCGCACGGGCGGTAACGTGCCGCGCGTGCCGACCGTCGAAGACGTCCCCGCCCGCCTGCTGCTCGGCTCCGGCCCGTCGCCGGTGCCCGAGCGCATCCTGCGGGCCTTGGCCCATCCGACGGTCGGGCATCTCGACCCCGCCTTCGGCGCGTTGCAGGACGACGTCGCCGCGCTGCTGCGTGCGACGATGAAGACCACCAACAAGGTCACGTTCCCGCTGAGCGCGACGGGCAGCGGCGGGATGCAGGCGATGGTGGACACGCTGATCGCACCGGGCGAGCGGGTCGTCGTCGGGGTGTGCGGCGCGTTCGGGGGCCGGATGGCGGATGCGCTGGGCCGGGCGGGCGCGGAGGTGGTCAAGGTCGAGGCCGAGTGGGGCCGCGCGCTGTCGGTGGACGCGTTGATCGAGGCTGCGTCCGACCCGTCCACGCGCGCGCTGTTCGTCGTCCACGGCGAGACGTCGACCGGCGTCGCCCAGCCGCTCGACGGCCTGGCCGATGCTGTTCACGCCCACGACGGGCTGTTCTTGGTGGACTGCGTCACCTCGCTGGCCGGCCACCCGCTGGACCTCGATGCCGCCGGTGTCGACGCCGCGTTCTCCGGCACGCAGAAGTGCCTCAACGTGCCGCCGGGGCTCGCGCCGTTCACCGTCGGCGACCGCGCGCTCGGGCGGCTGCAGCGGCGCTCCTGGTACTTCGACTTGCAGGCGATGGTCGACTACTGGTTCGCCGAGGGCCCACGCGCCTACCACCACACCGCCCCCATCAACATGATCTACGCGCTGCACGAGGGGCTGAGGATCGTGGAGGAAGAGGGGCTCGATGCGCGCTGGGCGCGTCACACGCGCGCGCACGAAGCTCTGCGCGCCGCGTTGGCGGTCCTGGGCTTCGAGCGCTTTGCCCCCGACGGTGAGCAGCTGCACTCGCTGCTGGCCGTGCGCGTTCCTGATGGTGTTGACGAGGCCGCCGTCCGTGGCGCGCTGCTGCGCGAGGACGGCATCGAGGTCAGCGGCGGCCTCGGCCCGCTGGCCGGGCGCGCGTGGCGAATCGGCGTGATGGGCGAGGGCGCGAGGCAAGAACCCCAAGAACGTCTGGTCCGTGCGGTGGCCCGCCGGGTCGGCGGCGACGAGCATGCCGCCGTCCGCGCGCTGGAAGAGGGGTGGGCGTCATGAGCTTCGAGCCCTATGACTTCTCCGAGGTCACCGACCACCTCGACCCCGCCAAGTTCGCCGACCTGCTTGCGGGCTACTGCCTCGACGTGCAGCCCGACCAGCAGGTGCTCGTCCGCTCAACTACGTTGGCCCAGCCGCTGCTGCTGGAGCTCCAGCGCGCGATCCTCGAGCGCCAGGCCTGGTGCTTCTTGCGCGTCGAGCTGCCCGGCGAGGCACGCGGGTTCTACGACCACGCGCAAGAGCACCATCTCGACAGCTACCCGTCGCTGGCCTACGAGGAGGCGCGCAAGATCGACGCGACGGTCGGCATCCAGGCGCCCGACGACGTCCGCGCGCTGGCCGGCGTCGACCCCGCGCGGATGACGCGTGCGGCGCGCGGCCGCGGTGAGGTGCGCGAGCAGATGCTCAAGAAGCGCTGGTGCTCGACGCTGTGGCCGACGCCCGCCAACGCGGCGCTCGCCGGCATGGCACTCGACGACTTCTCACGCTTCGTCGCGGGCGCGCTCTTTCTCGACCGGCCGGACCCGCTCGGCGGCTGGGACGAGCTGCGCCGCTTTCAGGACGCGCTGATCGGCCGGCTGTCAGGCGCGCAGGAGCTACGCATCGAGGCCGAGGGGACCGACCTGCGGCTCAAGGTCGCCAAGCGCACGTGGGTCAACAGCGACGGCAAGCGCAACATGCCCTCCGGCGAGGTCTTCACCGGTCCGCACGAGTCCTCGGCGACCGGCCGGATCCGCTTCACCATCCCCTCGTCCCCCGCCAGCGTCGACGTCCGCGGCGTCGAGCTGGAGTTCCGCGACGGCGAGGTCATGTCCGCCACGGCCGAGCATGGTGAGGAGTATCTGCAGCGTGCGCTGGCGACCGACGACGGCGCTCGCCGTCTCGGCGAGGTCGGGATCGGGACCAACTACGGGATCGACCGGGCGATCGGGGCGATCCTGTTCGACGAGAAGATCGGCGGCACCGTTCATGTCGCACTTGGCCGGTCCTATCCCGAGACCGGCGGCAAGAACGTCAGCGCGCTGCACTGGGACCTCATCTGCGACCTGCGCACCGGCGGCCGGATCACGGCCGACGGGGTGACCATCCAGGAGGACGGGCACTTCAAGTTGTAGTTGTTGGCGTAAGGGTCGTCCGCGCCGAAGAGTCCGCAAGGTGTCTGCCCGCGGACCTTGAGACGTGTCGGTACCAATTGGCTCTGGCCGCACACGCAGCAGTCGTGTGTACTCACTGAATCAGTGCCGCCGGCCAGCAGGTACCAACGTCAACAAGTCCGACCGGGAGAGATACGCATGATCAGGTTGTCGAAGATGACCGTACTGATGGCCGCCCTCGCACTCATTGGTCTGCAGGCCGCCGCAGCAGGTGCCGCGGAATGGCACACAAATGGTGACAAGGCGTTCACCAGCACTAACGCCGGGCCGATCCGTCTCGCCATTGACAGCGGCGGCACCACAATCGTGACCCAAGGATGCACGTCCGCATCCGTATCCGGCACTCTCAACGGCCCAACTAGCACCACGACGCCGTGGGTGAACGCCGCCACTGTGACCCCCGTGTTCACAGGCTGCCAGGTGGTGGCAGGGTCCCCGTACACATTGGTCTGCTCATCGGCCGAACTGCGAGCCAACAGCTACGTCGGAGGCGCCACCCTCGCCACCGCCGGTGGTGGTACGACGACGGGGCTACTCACGAACATCGACTGCAGAATCTCAGTTGGCACCACGACTTGCTCGACTCTCACTGGCACGCTCCCGGTCCAATACATCAACCCGAACCCGATTCCCGTGGGTGCCGGGTCGCTCACTCTCACTAGCGTCGGCCAATCGCTGACGACGCACGTGATCGGCGCCGGTTGCAGCGGCGTGTTCCCGAACGGGGTTGCCACTGTCGGCAAGCCGATCGGTGGCACGGGTATCACTGACATCACCTACACCGTCGACGGACCAAACGCTCCGTACATCTTCAGGACTCCCTGAGCCGGCGTCTGACCGCGATAGCTGACCTCGCAATGAACGACACCGAACCGGCGTGTATCGCGGGTTCGGCGTCATCGGATGCCAGGCGCTCGTAGACCGGGTCAGCAATTGAGCCCGGGACACGCCAGTACCAATTGGCTCTGGCGAGTTACTCTTGAGATCTGTTTACTCGTAGCCAGTCGGCGCACCCCCATGCCGACATCTCGATCTCCTTCGACGGCTGAAAGAGCGTGCACGATGCGACTGCGACTTGGTCTGATGGTCATCACCTTCGCGCTCGGCTGCTTGGTGGTCTCCTCGGCCGGTGCCGCCACGTGGTACACCAACGGCGACAAGGCCTTTGCGTCCACTAACGTCGGCGCGACGCGCCTGATCATCCACGGCAACGGAGACTTCGTGTTCGAGCTGCTCAAGCTTCGCCGCCTCCGGCACTCTCAACGGGCCGACGAGCACCGCCATGCCATGGACCAATGCCGCGACTTTGTCGCCGACGCTCACCGGCTGCACCGTAGCCGGGGCAGCCGGCTACGCGTTCCATTGCGAGGCGGCGGAACTCCGGGCCATCAGCTATGTGGGAGGCGACAGCCTCGCGACCGCCGCCGGTGGCATCACGACTGGCTCACTGCGGAACTTCAACTGCAAGGTGCAGGTCGGCGCGACGACTTGCACCACGATCACTGGCTCAATCCCAGTGCACTACCGCAATCCAAGCCCAATAACGACCGGCACCGGCACGCTTACTCTCACTACCAGCGGCCAGCAGATGGAGGCGCACACGATTGGCGCCGGCTGCGCCTTCATCCCGAACGGCGTCGTCACTTTCGGCTCCCCAGGAGCCGGTTCGAACGTCGCGGACATCGCCATGAGCGTGCATGGCCCCAACGCGCCGTACATCTACCGCGGCACTTGAGCTCCTGGTCGGTGCCCCAGCGACGCCGACCAATACCTACGCATTGCACGTCCGATCGCTGGAGATTGACTCCGCGACCAGAAAAATCACACCTGATTCCTGGCCGTAAGCCGCGTGCATCTATAAATTGCTCGCAATGGCTGCCCTATCGATACGACAGAGCCTGGGTCAACTGAAGCCGGAAGAGCTGTCGGCCTTCCGCAAGGCGATGCGCGGGGTGATGGACCGCAATGACAACCGCGGATACCAGTTCTACGCCGGGTGGCACGGCATCCCGCTCGTGATCTGCGAGCACCACGACCGACTGTTCTTGCCGTGGCATCGCGCCTACCTGTACCACTTCGAGCTGGCTCTGCAGGACATCGACCCCTCGGTCGCGCTGCCATGGTGGGACTGGCTGACCGAGCCCGGCCTTCCCGAGGCCTACACGGTCGAGGACGCCGACGGCGCGCCGAATCCGCTGCTCGGGGCCGACATCGCGCCGATGGTCGTCCAGCCGCGTCCGGACTGGCCGACCCACACGCATCGCGAACCGCACGAGGGGTCCGACCCGGGTCCGCTCGGTCCGCCGCTGGCACAGTTTCCCGACGGTCAAGGGCACTTGGTCGACACCTACGAGTGGCTGATGTCGTCGACGACGTTCATGCAGTTCTCCGCGCGCTGCGAGTCGATCCACGACAACGTCCACGGTTGGGTCGGCGGCGAGATGGGCGATCGGACGTGGGCCGCGTACGACCCGCTGTTCTGGGCTCACCACACGATGATCGACCGCCTGTGGAGGATCTGGCAGACCTTGCCGCAGGGCGCCGACCCACCGCCCGCGATGCTCGGCGACACGTTGACCAGCGCGCTACCCCCGACCTTCACCGTCCGCGGCGTCCTCGACGTCAACATGTTGGGCTATGACTACGCCGCGCAAACCGCGTCGGTGTCCGTAGGAGGTGCAGCCTGATGCAGGTCTGGACGGCCCCTGAGCCGCTCACGCTGCCGGTCCCGTTCGCGACACTCTCCAGCGTGGAGCTGATCTTCCGCTCCACACGCCGCGACACCGGGACGTTCACCGCGTACGTATTCGTCAACCATGACGGCCCGGTCCCCGCCGACGCCGGTCGCGACCACGAGTCGTTCGCGGGCGCGTTCACGCTCTTCGCGAATTCCTCATGCTGGGGCAGCGACGGGCACTGTGACTACACCAAGGGCCCGGTGAGCGAGTACGACCTGCGCCCGCCGCACCACCTGACGCCGATCGACATCACGGTCGACATCACCCGCGCGATCCGCCGCCTCGAAAACCCGGACGCGCTGACCGTCACCGTCCATGCGCAGCGGCTCGCCGAGCCGGAGGCGACCGAGGGCATCCTGCGCTTCACCGAGCTGACCGCGCTCGCCTACCAGACCGACGGCGCACCGGCCAACCAGCTCGTGGCGGCCAGGGCGTAGCCTCGCTCCAGGTCCATGGCCGTCGCGCTCACCGATCGCCGGGGGCCGGGACTCCCGGCGCTGACGGCGGTGGCGCTGGCGGCCGGAGTCGGTGCCGTCAGCGCCGCCGTCGCGCCGCAGATGGACACCCACAGCGACGCGGGCGCAATGGCTGGGATGACGCTCGCCCCGTCCGGCCTCGTGCTGTGGGTGTTGATGGTGGCGGCGATGATGCTCCCCGGCGCCCTGCCCGTTCTGCGGCAGGTCGCGGCCACCGGTCGCCGGTCGGTCGCGCTGTTCCTGATGGCCTACAGCGGGCTCTGGATCGCTGCAGGTGCGGCCCTGCTGGCGGTCGCCGCGTTCGCCGCGCCACGCACCGGCGCCGCGCTCGCTGGGGCGCTGATCGTCGCCGCCGGCTGGCAGTTGACGGGCGCCAAGCACCGGGCGGTGGGCAACTGCCACCACTACCCGCCGGCGACGTGCGGGGCCACCCAGTTCGGCCTACGCTACGGCGGCGCGTGCGTGCGCTCGTGCTGGGCGCTGATGCTGGTGATGGCTGTCGCGTCCTCGTGGAGCCTGGCCTGGATGGCAGCGCTGACCGTCGCCGTGGCGGTCGAGAAGCGGGTCCCGAGGCCGCGCCGCGCGACCCGATCGCTGGCCGTCGCGCTGGGGGCAGCCGGGCTGGTCGCCGCGGCCGGCGGCGGCACGGGCGCGCCGCCGGCGGCCGGGCACGGTGCGGCGTTCGGCTCCGCGACCGGCCGCGCACACAGGACGACGCTGCTGTGCCGGATCCCCAAGCCACACGCGAACCAGGCGCCGCGACCGGCGCCCTGAGAGGAGCGGTCCCGATGTCCGAGCCGAGCCTGCTGGCCCAGTGGACCTACCGCAGCTTCATCAACAACCCCACGCCCCCGTCGGCTTCGCCGCGTCGTTCGTGACGGTGCGCAAGAGCTTGCACTGCGCCCGCGCAACTTCGGCGGGAGTGACTCGTAGATGTCCACGATGACGCGACTCACACTCGTCCTTGGCTTCATCCTGCTCGTCGCCATGGCGCCCACCGGCGCAATGGCCAAGCCCGCGCATCGTGACCGCTGTGCCCCGCGGGTACATGAGCAGGTGCGTGCCCGGTTGGGCTCGGCGGTCGTGCTGTTGCGCCGGACACGGGTGCTGATCGGTTGCTCGGCGGCGACCGGACGGCGGCGGGTGATCGACACGGCCTATGGCTATTGGACCTTCTTCGAGCAGGTCCGTGCCCGCGGGACGGTGGTCGCCTACGTGATCACCGAGGCGAGCCGGTATGCCGACTCGATGAGCGAGCTCTATCGCAACGACGCGCTGCGGGCCGGCCGGCGCCGGCAGCTCCCACGCTGAAGGTCCATCCGCCCCACCACTTAGACTCGTCGCACCTATAAACAGCACCTCAGTGTCAGTCTTGTGGTGCGGATGGTGGTTGGTGTCCGCTCGGGGCTGTTGGGTTCCGGGAGGGCGGCGGGCTGACTCCTACAGCGCCTGTCCTTGTGACCTGGCGGGGTTGTGTCGCCCGTCGCCGTCCCGGACCCGTCGGCGTGACCTGATAGGAGCGTGGCACCGCCCCCACTGAGGCATGTCCGCCGACGGTCCCCATCGTTGAGAAGCCAAAAACGAGAGGACTGACGGTCATGATCGTGATCGGGGCCGACACACACAAGGCCACCCACACCTGTGCCGCTGTCACGGCGGGAGTCGGAGAGCTGCTGGGCTCTAAGACCGTGTCGGCGCGCAAGGAAGGCTTCGGCACGCTGCTGAAGTGGGCGCGCGGCCTGGATGCCGAGAGGACGTGGGCCATCGAGGACTGTCGTCATGTCTCCGGCGGCCTGGAACGGTTTTTGATCGCGCGCGGCGAGCGCGTCATCAGGGTCGCGCCCAAGCTGACGGCCGGGAGCCGGACCAGCGCCCGGGAGCGCGGCAAGAGCGACGAGATCGACGCGCTCGCCGTCGCCCGCGTCGCGCTAAGGGAGGGCCTGGACAACCTGCCCGCCGCGTTTCTCGATCCAGAGGCCCGGGCGATCAAGCTGCTCAACGAGCATCGCGAGTGCCTGGTCCAGGAGCGCACCCGTCGCCAGAACCGGCTGCGGTGGCTGCTGCACGACCGCTGGCCCGAGCTCGAGATCCCCGCCCAAGGACTCGATCGCCCACGCTGGCTGGACAAGATCACACGACGCCTCGGGCGTGCCGAGCAGACCGCAGACATCCGCATCTGCAAAGACCTCGTACGCGAGATCCGATCAGCGACCCGTCAGATCAACAGCCTCGAGCGCGAGATCGCCGGCCTGGTCGCCGACCGCGCCCCGCAGCTGCTGGCACTACCGGGCTGCGGGCCGATGACCGCCGCGACGATCATCGCCGAGACCGCCGGACCCGGCCGCTTTGCCAGCGACGCCAAGCTCGCACGCACCGCCGGCGTCGCACCGATACCCGCCAGCTCAGGCAACCGCCAACGCCACCGCCTGGACCGCGGCGGCAACCGCAAACTCAACTGCGCGCTGCACCGCATCGCCGTCACCCAAGGCCGCTGCCACCCACCAGCCACCGCCTACCTCGCCCGTCGACAAGCCGAAGGCAAGACCCGCAAAGAAGCCCTCCGCGCCCTCAAACGACACCTCGCCCGCACGGTCTGGCAGCACACCAAAACCACCACCACTTGACATAGGAGCAACCCCGCGACCGCTGATACGGCCCGGGGGCATGACCCAAGGAGCGTAGATCTCCCATGAGTGCCCACCAGGGTAACCCCGCCTGCCGTATCACCGTCGACCCGTCGGACGCCGACGTGCTGCGCATCGAGGCCAAGAAGGTCTTGATGTTCAACCACGAGCCGTTCGAGGACTTCATGGAGTACGTCCCGACGCGGCAGCTCGCGCTGGCCGACATCTACCGGGATGCCACCGCCGTCATCGACGCGCTCGGCTGGGACCCCGATACCGCGACGCAGCGAGAGCACGTCGAGGTGCCGCTGACCAGCGGTCACGTCGAGCAGCTGCACGACCGTCGCACCGACAACCTCGATCTGCTGACCGACATCGGTGGCGATAAGGAGTTCAACGCCACCGTGATGAGCGAGATCCACGCCAACCGCCACAGCGTCGAAGCGCTCAACCGCATCTTCGACGCCTACACCAACACGATCACGACGTAGACCGTGCGCGAACTCGCCTCGCCCAGACGGCCGGCACCTAGACGTTGAGATCCAACGTCCAGGTGTCGAGCACGGTCTGGGCAGGTGCAGCTCCGTCCTACTTGGTGGTCTTGCGGGGCTTGGCCGGGCCGGTCGGGTCGAAGGTGACCGTGACCTTGCCGGGCTTGCCCTTGGTGCGCTTGGCCGCGATGGTCGCGACCGTCGCGTTGCTGATGGTCTTGCTGGTGGTCTTGATCCCGCGACCGGCCACGGTGACCTTGCCGGCGGACAGGCCGCCCACTTGGACGGTGACGCTGGTCTTGGTGGTCTTCTTGGAGATGACCTTCAGCGCGCAGTCCGGCGTCTGGATCGTGATCGCCGAGTCCGCGTCCTTGCCGTTCTGACCGTCGATCTGCTGCTTGGCGACCTGGGTCGCCTTGCAGATGTCTGCGTCAGAGACCGTGAGGATGCCGCCCTTGCCACCGATGATGTCCAACTTGAACGACGACACCGGTGCGTCGGGGACGTTGTCAAACGTCGTGACCAACCGGTCGTTCTCGACATTGCTCGTGCCCGTCAGGGTGAGCTTGAGGCCGTTCTGGCCCACCATCGGGATCACCAGCTTGGGCAGCGTGCGGATCTCACGGCCCGACTTCGGGTCCTTACGGATGTTCTTGACGAAGTACACCGGACCCGTCAGCGACTCATCGAGGATCGGCGTCACCGCGGTCGCGGTCCCGACGATCGACGCGGCCGGGCACGTCGGGATCGGCTTGGAGCCGTCGGCGAACTCACACAACCCGTTGGCGTTGTCAGGATCCAACGCCAGGCTGAGCGGCAGCGCGACCCGAACCTTCTTGAGGTTCGACTGCCCACCGGCCTGGACCAGGTTGGCCGTGACCGCCGGGTGCTTGCCGTCGGTGCTCTCGCCCTTGCCCGACAGCGTCAGCGCGAGCTTGGGCTTGAGGCCCAGTCCGGCACACTCGCCGACCTGGAAGCGGCTGCTCACCGGCAGGCTCTGACCCGAGACCGAGGACAGCGTGCCCGCGATGCTCTGCGGCGCGCAGGAGGTCGGGTTCCTCATGAACCCGGTCTTGTCGATGTCGACCTGCAGATTCTGCAACCTGATCGGCACGCCCTTGACGATTGTCGGCAGCGGATCAGAAATCACGGTCACATGTGCGTCGATCGGATCGACATAGATCTTCTGACGCACCACCACATCACCGAGATCGAACGGCCCCGCGATCGCGGGCACCGTGACCCGCAGCGAGAACGGGGCATCGCCATAGGCGCCTTCAAGGACCACCGGGCCCGAGAGCGTGTACGGCGACGGACCAACGCCGGCACCAGCGTGGGCGGTACCGATCCGCCGACCGATGTTGCCCTTCAGGTTGGCCACCAGGCCGGGCGGCATCGTCAACGAGACACCGGTCAGGTCGGGCTGGCCGTCGGGCTTGTGGGCCTGCACGATGAACGTCGAGCTCGAGCCGGCAACCGGGTTCAGAGCGCCGGCCGAGAACGACGGGGCAAACGGCTTGGCCGTACACGGCGACCCCTTGGTGTCCTGGCCGACCTCGAAGGAGGTCGTAGGGCTGACCGAGTGGCCGGTCCAGGAGTCGATCGTCGCCGACACCGGCTTGACACCACAGGTGTCGGGCATCGCCAACGCTGCGCGCGCGCCGCCCTTCAGAGCGAGCCTGACCGAGGACACGGGTGCCTCGGGGTTGTTCTCGAACACCGCCGTCAACCGACCCGTCTGAGGGTCCGGGTGGGCGGAGCCCTTCAACTTGACTCGCACCGAGGAGCCATACCCCTCCACGAACAGCCGGTAGGTGTTATCCGGCAACGGCTGGCCGACATAGACCGTTCCGGTCACATGCGGATCCTTCAGTGCGGGAACCTCGAACTCCGCCGTGCCGATCCGCGAAGCCGCCGGGCAGGTGGACCGCTCGTTGCTGCCCTTGCCCAGCTGCGCATCGGTGCAGGCCTCCAGCCCGTTGGCCAGCGCGGCGTTGATCGTCAATCCCTCGGGTAACACCGCCGTCACGTTGCGGATCGGCGGCGTCTGCAACTCATTCGGGTCGTTGTTCTGGGGGATGTCGATCCCGAAGTCAAACCCTGACGGGCCGCTGACGAACGGGCTGTCGGCCTTGACCGAGATCGACGGCTCGAACCGCAGCGCGTTGCATCCGGTCTGGGCCGGCGTGATCGCCGAGTAGGGCTCGAACACGTTCTGGTTCTTGTAGCTGTCGACCTCGAGCTTGGTCACGGCCTCCTTGCCACAGGTCGCCGGGTTGGCCATGAAGCCCAACCGCTTGTTCGCCGCCTGCGTCGTGGGATCCCAGTGATCCCACGGCACACCCCACAACGTCAGATCGGTGCCCGCGACGTTGTACTGCAGCCCCTCGATCGTCGCATCCAGCCCATAGTCGTCGGGCCGTGTGTTGATGCGAATCAGCGCCGTCCCGAGCCCGTTTGCGATCCGCAACCCGAGCAGTGCCACTTCCCCACGCCCGGCGGTGAGCACGCTCACCGTGTTGTCGGGGACCGACACGATGAAGGGAGACGCCAGCGTGCCGAAGTTGAGCGACACCGTCGCCAGACCGACCTGGGTCTCGGGCGGACAGGCCACCGAGGTGCCGGTCATGTAGAACTTCGGCAGTGGGCACTCGGCGAAGTTGGAGATCGAGCCCAGCAGCCCGACCGGCAGGTGGAAGCGCATCGTCTTGGCCGGGTCGCCGCCAACATCCGTGACGTTGAAGTTCGTCCTGGCGTCGGCGTAGGCGCCGGCCTGGGTCGTGGCCGAGGAAGCCTCGAAGACCGACAGCAGATCGGCCTGCGCCGACGGCGCAGCCGCTGCCGCGAACGCGAGGGCCATCGCGGCCACGAGTCCCGTGAGGGCCGCTCGAAGGCGTGCCGTCCTCATGCTTGCCAGTCCCTTCTCACCCGTGAGCGTCATCGGTCCTTCCATCGTGGTGGCGTTCAGCGCCGTGTTGATTGACATCACCGGCCGCCCTTCTTGGTCGCGGCCTTGGGCTGCTTGAAGGTCACCGACACCGTCTTTGACACCGACTCGCCGTCATGTGCCCGATAGGAGACCCGGGCACTGACCTTCAGCGTCTTCTTGCGCTTCAGCGACCTCCTCGCCGCAACGCTCAACGCGATCCGCACCGAGTAGGAGCCGGCCTTCGATGCCGACACGCTGGCCGCCCGCAGCGACCCACCGGCCACCGAGATGCGGCCCGCATCCGGCACCGTCACGTTCAACGTCGCAACAGAACCGGTCACCATCTTGACCTTCCCCACACCGACCGACGCCGCGACCGAAACCGGCGAGGGTGGCAGGTTGCCCAACCCCGCAAAGCTCAGCGAGCCGATACTCGGCGGCGCGACAGGACCGCCAACCGGCCCCTGACACGCATCACCACGGCACACCTCCGGATCGACATCCGGCGCAGGCTTGCCCGGCGCCGATCCCCCACCCAGAATCGCCTCGTAGACGTCAACAGCACCCGGGTCGGTATCGCTGGGCAAGATCGTCTCGCTCGTGTTGAAGAACACCTTGGAGCCATCCGACGAGCTGTCCAGGTAGCCCAGGTCAGCCGGAGCGCTGCCCGGCGGTGTCACCAGGCTCAAACCGCCGTCTGCCGTCCACATGTACACATCGCGGTAGCCGCCATCGGTGTCCTGCGCCGTCAGCGACTGCGTGGTGGTGAAGAACACCCTCGAACCATCATCAGACACAACCCTGCCGCCATAGAGGGGCTGAAGCTCGTTGAGGGGGTCCACGGCCTCGCCGCTTGCGTTGTGCGGGACGATGCTGGCCTCACCCGGCTGCGAGGGCGGAGCATCCGCCTCGGGCTTGGAGATCAGCTTCAGGCCCCCGCCACGCGTCCACACGAACACCTTTGGCGAGTTGTTGTCAGCACTCCCGGCCAGCGGAGCGCGGGACATGAAGACGGCACCGTCCGGGGTCACGCGAATGCCGCGCTTGCTCAGATCCTGCAGCGCCATGCCGACCAGCGACCCACCCTCGGGCTGGAAGTCACCCAGGTTGACGTCGTTGGACGCCAACGGGCCCGCGACGAACCGCGTGCGGCCCTCAGCCACGTCACGCTCGTAGAGCTTGACACCATCGCCGGCTGGGGCGTCCTGCGTCAGCCGCTCGATCGTGGTGAAGAAGGTCCGGTTGCCGTCCTGCGAGGACATCGACCATTCGGCGTCGGGCTTGGCGAAGTTGTTCGGGTCGTTGGGGGCGTTGCCCGTCGGCGAGCCGTCGACCAGCTCACCCTGCGACACCCGAACCGGCGCGCTCTTGCCGTCACGCATGTACAGGTCCTGCACGTCGTCGGTGTCGCCTGGCTCCAGCTGCTCCTTCGTGACGAAGAAGACGCGCTGATGGTCGGTCGTCGCCCAGCGATAGGCAGCATCGAAAGCGCCATCGGCGTCGCCACTGCCGTTGGCGTCGCTGATCGCATAGGTCTCCTCATGCCCCGGCGTCAAGATCCGCCGGTACAGATCGTTGTAGCCACCGTCATTGTCACCCGGGATCCCGTCAGCCGAGCCGAAGATCACCGAAGACCCATCACCGGCAAGGGCGTTGTTCTTCAGGAGCCCGTCGAAGAAGGGCGTCGACGACGAGCCACCGAGCGTCGTGGCGGTCATCGGCGCGCCGTCGTTGTCAACCGACGCGAGGATCGGAGCGCTCCCGGCCCGACCGATGTACACGAGGCCGGAACCCAGAAAGGCGATGGTGTCCAGGTCATCGCTTCCGACGACGGTCTGTGCGCTCACGCCAAGGGACATGTTCTCCAGCACGCCCTGAGCGCCGACACGGTAGACCGCGTTCGGCTCGGCAAGCGCTTGAAAGTCCGCTGAGTAGAGGATGCGCGAGCCATCGGGCGACATGCCAAAGACGTGGGTGATCTGGATGGACCCGTTGCCCGGAATGACCGGGCCCAGCGTCCAGGGCTTGCCACCCCGCGGCAACCCATAGGAGTACACGCCGGTGCGCCCGTCCCACGGCATCCCCGGCATCGGGACCATCCGTGTTCTCGCCACAACGGTGCTCAGGTCCTTCGACACCGCGACCCCGTTGACCCCGAGGCTGTTGCTGTCGGCCGGCGAGATCTGCTCATAGCCCCACTCGGCGGCCGCGGCCGGGGATGCCCCGGCTCCTAGCGCAGCGGTTGCGGCGAGGGCGGTGAGCGCGGCGCGTGCTCGGGTGAGGCGTCGCCAGGCCGTGAAGAGGCCGCGGTCAGCGGTGCTGGCCTGGGCGCGGTTGGGCATGCAGGTGTCCTTTGTGGATGTCGGCTGGTTGCTGGAGTAGTTGGTCATCAGCGACCGGCCGTTCGCGTGTAGGTGAGGCTGACCGTCTCGGTCGCCGTCTCGCCGCCGGCGGGCGTGAAGCGGATGGCGACGGTGACGTTGAGCTTGCGGCTCTTTGACTTCTTCAGCGCCTTACTTCCGGCAGCGCTGAGCTTGACCTTGACCTTGACCGTCCCGGCATCGGTGACGGTTGTCGTGGTGGCCTTGGTGTTCTTGCCCGAGCTCTGGACCTTGCCGACACCGGGCAGCTTGACCGACAGCGTCGCCATCGCCCCCTTGACCGAGGTCTTGGTGACCGCGAACGCGTTGGACGGCTCCTCATAGACCGCGATCGCGATCGTGTTGGACACCTGGCCGCAGTTGACCGTCAGCGCCAACGTGCCGCTGGCGTCCTCGGGAACTTGGACCGTCAGCCCGGTCGGGGTCCAACTGCTGATGTCCCTGCTGTCACCGACGGCGATAGTGCCGCCGGTGCCGAGGTCCTTGCCGGTGACGGTGATCGTCTCGCCCGGCTTGGGCTTGGCGTCATAGGCGTTGAGCACCGGAGCGGCGCAGCCGTAAGGGCTGCCCTGGTCCTGATCGGCAAACGGGGGCCGTGGCGGCGCGAGCTGCCGCGCCGGGGTCGCGAACACGACCTGGTCGCTGGTCTTGGTCGTCCCATTGCTGGTGATCGACAACGTGACCCGGAACCTCGTGCCATCCGGCAGATCGCTCAGCGTCGCGCTGACCGCCTGGGCTTCGGTGCTGGAGATCGGCTGGGCCTCGGTGTCCTTGACGTAGGAGCGATCGAGCGCCTCGACGTTGAACTGGAAGGTCCCGTCCTTGCCGTGGGTGTCGATCGTCCCGTTGACCGTCGCTGCATTGAGCGAGATCCCGGTCACGTCCTTGGCGACCGTGAGCGGCAGCGCACCGGTGGTGAAGCTCCGGTCCTCGCTGCTGGCCGTCTGGCCGCCCGAGGTCGCCACCAGCCGGAAGTGGTAGGTCGTATCCGGGACCAGCTCACCGGTGGCCGCGGTCACCGCCCGCTCACCATCGCTGCTGCCGGCGTCGGTCTCGGGGGTGCTCCGGCCATAGCCGGTGCTGGTGCCGTACTCGAAGCGGTACGTGGTCGCGGTGCCGTGGGGGTTGACGACACCGTGCAGGCCGGCGCCGTACACGGTCACGTCGGTCGCGGTGACCGGTGTGGCCGGTGCGGTGTGGAAGATGCCATCGGCGCCGTGCTGGACACCGCCGGTGCCGTTGTCGGCCACCAGCCGGTAGTGGTAGGTCGTCCCCCCGGTCAGACCGGTCAGCGACGCGCTGACCGGCTCATCGGCCACCCCTGTGGTGCTAACCGCCGACGCGCTGCTCAAGCCATAGCCGGTGGTGGCGCCGTACTCGAAGTGGTAGGTCGTGACCGAACCGTTGGGGTTCAGCGTGGCGTTGAGCGTCGCACCCGTCGGGGTGATCGCCGAGGCAAACGCCGGCGAGCCATCCAGCACCGGCGGCACCGCAGCCGTGGTGAACGTCTGATCCTCACCGCTGATCGACCCCGACGCGTTCGTCCCGACGATCCGGAAGTGATAGGTCGTGTTCGGGGTCAACCCCGTCGCGATCCCCGTTGCCGGCAACGGGTCGGTCCCGGTCAGCGGACCGGACTCCTCGGTCTGCGACCCGTAGTCCTTGGTCGTGCCGTATTCGAAGTGATAGGTCGCCGGACCGCCCTCGGGATCGATCGTCCCATTCAACGTCTGCGACACCCCATCGACCGGGACGCTCGTCGTCGTCGTGACCGTCGGGCCCTCGAACGTGACGAAGCGCTTCACCGCGCCTTCAAAGGCAGAGCTCGCATAGACGGCGGCGCTGTCATGACCGACCGCCAAGCCGGCCATGAAGCCGATGGTCCCCTGAGCAAAGCTCGAACGCGCGCTCGCACCCCCCGCGGTAAAGGGCGTGATGATCGTCCCACCAGAGCCCGACTCCGCGACGAACACCTCACCCGACATGGGATCGACCGCCACGAACGTGGGCGTGCCACGGCTGCCGTCATCGACAACCGCGCCAAAGGTGCCATCAGCCGAGTACCGGTAAACCCGGTTCTCGGTGCAACCGTCCAGCACATAGAGACGATGGGCCTCGTCGATGGCCAGGCCATTGACACAGGAGAACGCGCCGTCAGGCGAACCGCTGCTGCCATCAAACGACGACACAAACGCACCCGTGCCCCCGTCAAACGTGGCGACGACCGGCACACCCGCATTGGTCGCGGCCACGAAGACCGTCCCGTCCACCGGATCCACCGCAAGACGCGCTCCCGACGGGAACGTCATGCCCGACGGGACGTTCAGCGCATGCGCGAACGTGCCGGCCGCGCTGTACTTCAAGACCGCTCCGTTGGAGCTGCCCACCTCAACCGCCGAGACATACACCGAGCCGTCGCCACTGGAGTCGGTCGCCAGCGCGGTCGGCGAGTTGTACGCCCCGGAAACGGAGAAGGCCGAGACGAACGTGCCGGAAGCGTCGAAGCGCTGCACGTGCCCCGAGCCGTACGGATCGGACGCGAAGACCTCGCCAGAAGACTGCAGGACCGCGAGCCCCTGAGGCCCGAACACGAATTGACCGTCCCCCGCCCCGCCACTACCGAACTGACCCCCCGGCGCATAGCCGGTCGTGGCCAGTGCCGAACCGCCTGCCACCAACGGCAATGCAAACGCTGCAACGAGCGTGACAACCAACGCCCGCAAGCGACGACGCGGTGAACCAGACACAGCCGGCACACACAGCCGACGGAGGGAAACGATCAACGACACAGCCTTCTCTCTCTCTTGAACAAAACTTTCAGCGACCACCCAGCGCACACTCCGACCCGAGCTGCTCATAGGTCGTGCAACGTCCGAGCTGCTTCCTCACCGCGGGCGGTCAACTGCCAGGCGTTGGCACGCCCTTCCTTGCGGCGGCTGACCATCCCCGCACGCTCCAGCCGTCCCAGATGACGGCTCATCTGGCTCTCATGACGCACATCCACCGCTCGCGCGATGTCGATGTTCGCCGCGCCCGGATGGCCGTTGAGGTAGCGCAAGGTCTGACCGGTGAGCTTCGGTGACGAGCAGGCCGCGCTCATCGGAATCGCCGACCACCGTCGGCGTCCACCGCGTCACATAGGCGGGCGCGCAGCTGCCGCGCCCCGCCGCCCGCGCCGCGGCCTGACGGCGGCCGACGAACGGCGAGAGCATCAGGTAGATCGCCACGCCGCCGAGGTCGTCGATCGCGGCGTCGGGGTCTTCCCCCAGCGTGCGGAGCGCCAGTTCCCAGACGCCGCCGATCGCGCTCGTCAGCGTCAGCTCGCCGAGCACGGCGACGTCGGGCGCGCCCGTCAATAGCCGCGCGAGGCGCTCGATCGCCGCATGGCGCAGCGCCCGCGACTCGGCGCCGGCGCTGACCGACGAGATCAGGCACAGGTGGGCAAGCACGCGATCGGCCTCCCAGGCGCCGAGCAGCGCTTGGGTCGCGGCGACCGCGCGGTCCTCCCAGGCGGAACCCGCATCGCGGACCGCCGCCTCGACGTGCTCGACCAGGCGACCGAACGCCTCCTGGTGTGTATCGGCGAGGCAGCCCTCACGGTCAACGTAGATGTCGTAGAAGGTGCGGCGCGAGACACCCGCGCGCTGGCAGACGTGGTGGACGCCGACCGCCGCCCAGCCGAGCTCGGCCGCCAGCTCGCCCATCGCCGCGACGAGCCGGTCGCGCTGGCTGGGCAGGCCATAGCTCTGCCCGCTGCGGCGCGCACGGACGGCCGGCTCCGGCGCGCTTGGCGGCTCGCCCGCCGTCACGGCAGGGGCCATCGATGACCTGCGAACAGGCACAGCGGACACGTCGTCTCCTCCAGCGGTGATCTCTCAGACCCACGGCGTCACCTTCCGGCGACCGCCGCCTCCCACACCGGGCGCCGCTGCCAGAGCGGCAACCCACAGTGCGATCGGCACCGTAAACGCAACGATGTGTGGAGTCAAGGTTTTAGATGATGAAAGTTTTCAGTGCCCCGGTACGGCGACGGTTCCTGGAGACGATTTCAGTCGTGATCGCCCACCGGCCACCAGCGGTTGGCGGGGCCGGGACCGGGCTCGCGCCGCACATACCCAGCAGACTCCAGGCGTCGCAGCTTGCGGTTGACCTGGGAGAGGTGGCGCACCCCCAGCCCGCGCTGCACCTCGGCACCGCTGGAGCCAGGGTGAGCGGCCACGAAGCGCAGGTAGCGCGCGCCGACCCCCTCGTCGGACTGCTCGAGCGCCAAGCCGAAGAACCACGCACGTCCGAGGGCGTCGAGGGCGAGGCGCTCGACGTGATCGCCGACGTCGTCGCCGGTCGCGGCCCGCCGACCCTGCACCGCGACGATCACGCGCCAGAGCGTCGGGCCGTCGCGCATCGAGGCGGCCTCCTGCACCACGAGCTCCAGAGCGGCGAGGCCGACCCGACCGTCGTCCAATAGCTCTTCGATCTCGTCCGCCGGACTCGAGGGCCGGATCGACGGCGCGGCACGCGGTGCAACGGCATCAGGCTCGTCCACGAACGGCGCCAGCGCGAAGGCCGTCAACTCCCGCTTTCGCGCTAATAGTGGCTGATCCGGCGCGTGCCGTAGGCCATCGACGGTGATGGCGTCGATGGCCGTCAGCATCGTGGCCACGCCCACCGGCGCCGGCGCCGGGCCCTGCGTCTCCAACGCCCTCAGGATCGGAGCACGCACGGCATCGCGTGCAGCCCGGACGCGCTCACCTGCCGCCGGGACGTCGCGCAAACACGCCACCGCCCAGTCCCGATCGCAGTCGAGGATCGCCAGGTAGGCGCCCAGCGCCGCGGCGGCCCCGCGCTCCCAGTCGCGCTCGGCCTGGATCGCCCGCAGGATCTGCGGGATCGCGTAGGCGGCGGCGATGTCGTAGGCCCAGATCAGGGCGTCTTCCTTGCCGTCGAACGTGCTGTAGAACGCCCGCAACGAGACCCCGGCACGCTCGGCGATCGCTCGCACCGCGGCCTGCTCGTAGCCGTGCTCGGCGATCTCGCGCACGGCAGCGTCGACGATCCGTGCACGGAGATGGAAGGCCTGCGCCTGAACCGGGAGGACATCGAGCTCCACCGCCTCGTTCGAGACACCGCACGTGTTTGTCGACATGTGGCGATCGTAGACGCTCAAGTCTCAATTTACGAATCCTCTTTCGTTTCATAGATCTTTCGAGAAGCCCCATTCCGGTTGTCGCGATAGGTATCCTGGGTCGCGTATGGCGTCCGCCCCCCCAGGTCCATCGCGACACCTGCCACGCGGACGGAGCGCCCTGGATGCCGACGCGGTCGCCGCCTTACGGCTGGAGCGCCTGCGCGGCGCCGTCGTGGCGCTGATGCACGAGCAGGGCTACGGCGCGACGACGGTGCATGACATCGCGACGCGGGCCGAGGTCTCGACCCGCGACCTCTACGAGTTGAGCGGCGGCAAGCAGCAGCTCGTCCTGGACACCTGTGACGCGATCGTCACGGCCGCCTGCCTCCCGTTGCGCGCCCGCCCCGCCGCCGACGGTGACCTGCGCGCCGGGCTGGCAGCGGTGCTCGACGACGTCGTCGACGCCGTGCTCTCCTCGCCGCCCGCCGCCCGACTGGCCGTCGTCGACGTGGTGGCGCTCGGCCCGCCGGGCGTGCAGCGCCGCCGCGCGTTGATCACCGGCCTGCAGGAGCTGCTGCGCGACGCCGTCACCCGCGAGGGCAAGCCGATGCTGCCGGAGGCGGCGCTCGCCGTGATGGCGGGCGGCACGCTGCAGCTCCTCGATCGCCATCTGCGCTCGGGGCAGTTGCGGCCGCTGCGCAAGGCCGCCTTGGACCTCGCCGCCTGGGGCGCGACCTACGAGACGGCCAGGCCGCGACCGCTGCCGGCCCGTGACCCGTCCATCACCCCGCTGCCCGCGCCGCCGATCCTGGCCGAGGCGCTGCCCAGCGGCCGGCACGGCCTGCCCGCGGGCCTCGTCCGCGACCATCAGCGCGACCGCATCCTGGAGGCGGTCCTGCTCGTCTCCGCCGAGCAGGGCTTCGAGGCGACGCCCGTCAGAGAGCTGATCGCCGCCGCCTGCCTGACCTCCAAGGCGTTCTACACCAGCTTCGCGTCCAAGGAAGATGCGTGGACCGTTGCCTTCGAGCAGGCGTTCTCGCAGCTGTACCTCGCCGGCTGGCGCGCCGCGCGCGCCGCCGAGGAGCCCGACCAGATCGCCGCGGCCATCGGCGCCTGCCTGGACTACCTGGCCTCGGAGCCGCGACGCGCCCGGCTGCTGCTCGTCGACGCCGCGACGGCAGGTCGCACCGCGCTGCCCGCGATCGACGAGGCGCTCGACGCCGGCACGCGGCTGGTGGCGCGAGCGCTCGGTGAGACCGCGCTGCCGAAGGTGGTGGCCCCCGCCATGACGGGCGGGATCGCCGAGCTGGCCGCGGGCTGGATCCTCGAGGGCCGGGCGGCCCAGCTGCCGGAGCTCAGAGGGCCGCTGATCGAGGTCGTCCTCACCCCGTCGCTGGGGGTAGCGGCCGCGGTGCGCGCCGCGGAGGAGGCGCTCCGCGACGCCGATGACGACGAGCGCCACGACGACCGGCGCCGGCTGATCGACGCGTTCGCCGAGGCGGTCGCCCGTGACGGGCTCGCGGCCACCAGGCTGTCGGACGTCGCCCAGGCCGAAGGGATCGAGCTCGACGTCGCCAACGCGCTGTTCACCGACGAGCTCGATTGTGCGACCAAGGCGCTGGACGGGTGGGCCAGCCAGTTGGTCATCATCGCCGCCGGTGCGTTCCTGGCCGCCGCGGGCGACCCACCGCTCGCCGCTCACCGCGCGCTCGAGGCGGCGCTGGGCCACATCGCCCGCACCCCGGCAGTCGCGGCGCTCGCCGTCTCGGACGACACGCGGCTGGCCACGGCCGTCGCGACGCTGCGGGAGCGACACATCGCCCTGTTCCTGCAGTTGGTCGCCGGCCAGGTGCCGCCCGCCCAGCAGCAGGCGCCACAGCCGCTCGTCACGCTCGGGCTCCTGCTCGACGGCCTGCTGGCGACGCTGCGTCGCTTCGCCCAGCAGGGCCGGATCCCCGGCTTCCCGGGCGAGCTGCCGGGGCTCAGCCTGCAGGCCCTGACGCCGTTCTTCGGCGCCGACGAGGCACGCCGTGTGGCCGAGCAGTCGGCCGCCGCCTCGGTCTCGCGCTGACGCGCACGCCACTCGCGTTCGGGAGCCGTTCACGTTCCTCAATGCGTTGGCGGCCGTCACCACTTCCGAAGACATGAAAGTCTCCCGAAAACGTCTGGCTTTCCCATGGCCGTCATGCCTAAAGTGACACATGGCCGACAGCCGTCTCTCGACGTCAAGCGTCATCCCACCCGACGACGTCGACCGTCTGCTCGACACAGTGGCCGCCTGGACGCAGCAGCTCTTCCAGAGCATGGCCATTACCTTCATGAGCGTCGACGACGACCCGCCGCTTGCGCTGCACCGCGCGCTTGCGACGATGCTCCGCGAGATCGCCGACGCTCCCGAGTCGGCCCACCTCGCGACCGTCGAGCTGCCGTCCCTCGGGCCACTGCTGCACGCGCGTCGCGACGCAGCCCTCGAGCTCTTCTCGACGTTCCTGGACGTCGGCCTGGCCGGTCTGCCGGAGCCGCCGGCCAACCGCGACGCGATCGCCCTCTGCATCACCGGCGGCCTCTGGGAGACGGTGCGCCGCTACGCGCTGGAGCGTCGCCTGCACGAACTCCCGGACGCCCTGCCGGGCATGAGCTACTTCTGCCTGTCGACCTTCTTCGGGGCCGACGACGCACTGCGCGTCAGCACCTTGCCACCCACGCGAGCTGCTCCATCGCCGGCGAATCCACCTGGCTCTGGCTCAGCGAACAGCACTCATGTGTACTAATGATCATGTCCAGGATCTTGCCGGCAAGCGCACTCGTCGTGCTCGTGGTGCTCAGCGGTCTGCTGATCCCGTCGGCCGGCGCCACGGAATGGCACACCAACGGCGACAAGTCGTTTACCAGCACTAACGCCGGCGGCGTCTACGTGATCTTCCACAGCAGCAACGGGTTCGCGCTGACCACCTGCTCGGGCACGCAGCTCTCAGGCACTCTCAACGGTCCGACTGGCCCGACGGCGGTCTGGCCGAGCGCCGCCACTGTCACCCCGGTGTTCACCGGCTGCCAGGTGACCGCCTTCGGTCACTACACCATCGCGTGCTCCCCGGCCGAGCTCGGCGCCAACTCCTACGTTGGCGGCACTACACCGGCCACCGCCGGCGGGGGCATCACGACTGCGACGCTCACGAGCATCGACTGCCGGGTCTCGCAGGCCGATACGACTTGCTCGACTCTCACCGGCAGCCTCGTGGCGCGTTACACCAACCCCACCCCGATCTTCACCGGCTCAGGAACGCTCACCGTCACTGGCATCCAGGGGCTGACTGGCCACCGGATCGGCCCAGGGTGCCAGGTGCTCAACGGCTTCACCACTATCGGGACCCCAGGCGCCGGCACATCCATCACTCCGCTGAACTACTCCATCGACGGCCCGAACGCGCCCTACCTCTTCAGAACTCCATAGGCCGTCGCCAGCCCATGCGGGCTAGACGGATCGCCACCGGCCGATAGGTCCGCTGCGGCGCCCAGTACCGTGCTCTGGCGATGAGACGCCGTACGAAGATCGTCGCCACCATCGGGCCCGCCTCGGGGAATCCCGAGACGCTCGTACGGATGATCGAGGCGGGCATGGACGTCGCCCGCCTGAACTTCAGCCACGGCTCCCACGAGCAGCATGCCGAGACGGCGCAACTCGTCCGTGACGCCGCCGGCCGCGCCGGCCGCCCGGTCGCGCTGCTGCAGGACCTCCCCGGCCCCAAGCTGCGCATCGGCCCGCTCGTCGAGGGCACCGTCGAGCTCAAGGTCGGCGACAAGGTCGTCTTCGAGTGCGGCCGCGACGACGGCCCCGGCGACGCGCGCCGCATGACGATCAGCTGGGAGGGCCTGCCCCGCGCCATCGACCCCGGCGAAGTGCTGTATCTCGCCGACGGATCGGTGCGCCTGCGGGCGACCGCGGTCCGGGTGCCGGAGCTGGAGGTCGAGGCCGAGGTCGAGGTCGGCGGCACGGTGGCCAGCAGGCAGGGGCTCAACATCCCCGGCCCGGCCGACGAGCTGCCCTCGGTCCCGGAGGAGGACTTCGCCCACCTGGAGGCCGGCCGCCGCATCGGGGTCGACATGGTGGCCTTGAGCTTCGTGCGCCGCCCCGAGGACGTGCTGACCGTCCGCGAGCACACGCGCGTCCCGCTGATCGCCAAGATCGAGAAGCCCCAGGCCGTCGAGCAGGCCGAGGAGATCATCCGCGTCGCCGACTGCATCATGGTCGCGCGTGGCGACCTCGGCATCGAGCTGCCGATCGAGGAGGTCCCGATCGTCCAGAAGATGCTCATCGCCCGTGCCGGCGCCAACGCGCGGCCGGTCATCACGGCCACGCAGATGCTCGACTCGATGGTCAGCTCCTCGCGCCCGACGCGCGCCGAGGTCGCCGACGTGGCCAACGCGATCCTCGACGGCACCGACGCCATCATGTTGAGCCAGGAGTCGGCGGTCGGCGCCTACCCGGTCGGCGCGATCGAGATGATGTCGGCGATCGCGATCCACACCGAGCGCCATGCGCCCTACCAGCGCTGGCTGGAGACACGCGTCCAGCGCGACCACCGCGACCCGTCCTACACCGTCGCCCATGCCGCCTGCCGGGCCGCGCACGAGCTGGAGCTCGACGCGCTCGTCGTCCCGACGCTCTCGGGCCGCTCGGCGCGCCTGATCTCCGCCCACCGCCCCGACGTCCCGATCTACGCGCTCTCACCCGGGCGCGAGACGGTCCGCCGGTGCGGGCTGATGTGGGGCGTGCGCGCCGCGTCGATGCGACGCCACGAGGTGACCGAAGAGCTGATCGCCGACGCCTGCCTGCGCGTCGTCGAGCTCGGCTGGTGTCGCCCCGGGATGCGCGTCGGCATCACCGCGGGACTGCCGAGCGGGCGGCCGGGCACGACGAGCCTCTTCCAGGTCCAGGAGCTGTAGGCCTAGGACTTGGCCGCGCCGATGCCGCGGCGCGCGAGGACCAGCCCCGCAACACCCATAACAACGAGCACGACGATCGCCGCGATCGCCTCGGGCGAGCCGAGGTCGTCGAGCGATCCGCCCAGCGCGGTGTAGGCGAACGCACGCGGTGCGCAGCCGATCGCGGTCGCCGCGGCGAAGGAGCGCAGGGCCACCGGCGACAGGCCCGCCGCGTAGTTGACCAGGCTGTAGGGGACGCCCGGCATGATCCGCGCGTAGAGGATCGACAGGAAGCCGCGGCGCCCGATCCACGCGCGCAGCGCCGCGAGGCGCGGGCCTTCGAGCGCGCCAACGGCGTCGTGCGCCAGCCAGCGGGAGATGCTGAAGGCCAGGACCGCGCCGAGCGTCGCCGAGATGATCGCGATCGGCGTACCGAGCCAGGTGCCGAAGAGCAGCCCGGAGGCGCCGGCCAGCAACGGGCCGGGGAACAGCGCCGGCGTCAGCGCGGCGCTCACCGCGATGAACACGAGCGGGCCCGCGATGCCATAGCCGTCGACCCAGTCCTGCACGCGCTGGGCCGACAGCTTGCCGCTGGAGGCGATGACGATGAAGGCGACGAGGATCAGCGCCGCGAGCAGGCCGAGCCGGACGAGCGCCGGCCCGCGGCGCGGGACGACCTCGTCGAGATCAGCGGGCGGGACGTCAGCGGGAAGCGAGGAACTCGGCCTCCTGGCGCCCGAGCTCGGTGACGGGCTCGTCGCCGTAGACCCACTCGCGCGCGATGCGGTTCCAGTTGGCCGTCGCCTGGAGCTGGCTGATGACCGCCAGCGTCAGCATCTCCAGCCGCCGGCCGAAGAGATGGTCGGGCGGCAGCGTCTCGTGGCGCATCTTGCCCCACCAGCGCGAGCGCGGGTCGCTCATCTGAATCATCACGTCGGTCGCGATGTCGGGCGTCAGCGTCATCACGGCGTCGAGCGTGTACCAGCCGGTGAGATCGTGGAACTGCTCCAGGATCGACTTGGGGTCATAGAACTCCGGCTGGCCCAGCCACCCGCCCTTGTGCAGGTGCTCGATCAGCTCCTCGCCACGCCCCTCGATCCCGAGCCGCTGGGTCTGCAGCTCGTACTCGGCGACATCGTCGGAGATCCGCTTGAACAGCCCGAAGTCCAGGAACGCCATCCGGCCGTCGTCCAACAACAAGCAGTTGCCCGGGTGCGGGTCGCCGGAGAACTGGTGGTGGCGGTACATCGAGCCGAAGTAGAACCGGAAGATGATCTCCCCGAGGCGATCGCGCTCCTCATCCGCGCAGCTCTTGAACTCGTCGAACTTGCGGCCGGTGACGAACTCGCTGACGATCACGCGCTCGTGGCTGAGCGCCGTGTACACGTCGGGGATCACCACGAACGGATGGTCCTTGTAGATCCGTGCCAGCGTGCGCTGGTTCTGGGCCTCCAGCTCGTAGTCGAGCTCCTCCTCGATGCGCCCGCGGATCTCGGCGCCCAGCTCCTGGGGGTCCAGGCCGGGCGCGACGGACTTCATCAGCCGCAGGATGATCCCGAGGTTCTGCAGGTCCGACCGGACAGCGCGGGCGACGCCCGGGTACTGGACCTTGACCGCCACGTCCTTGCCGTCGTAGCGGGCGCGGTAGACCTGGCCGATCGAGGCGGCCGCGATCGGCGCCGGGTCGAAGGACTCGAAGACGTCGTCGAGCTTCTCGCCGTACTCCTCCTCCAAGACCTTCTTCATGTCCTTGAAGGAGACCTTCGGCGCAGCGTCGCGCAGCTTGGCCAGCTCGGCCTGGAACTCCTCGCGGAACTCCTCGGGGACGAGGCCGACGTCCAGGAAGGACATCACCTGCCCGAGCTTCATCGCCGCGCCCTTCATCGTGCCCAGCGCGGCCACGATCTGCTTGGCCGTCTCGATCTGGCGGCGCGCCATCGCGTCCTGGGCGGCCTGCTCGTCACGCGTCAGGTTCATGGCACGGGTGCCGGCCTGCTTGGCGCCTTGGGTCGCCGCGAGGCGCCCGACCTTCGCGGCACGCGCCCACCGCGAGGTCGGGATGCGATCGTCGCGAGCCATCAGGCGGAGCGCTCCACCTTGCTGCCGGGGACGATGTCATCGCGACCGTCGAGCCACCGGACCCAGGCCTTGAAGCCGCCGTCGTAGTCGTCACCGAGCAGGACGAGCGTCGCGGGCTCGCCGAGTGCGGTGACCTGCTCCTCGCCCTCGGCGTCCAGGCCGCGCCAGAGGCGGATGAACTTGTTGTTCTCGTACTCCTCGGCGACCGTGCTCGGGTCGGTGTGGCCGGGCTGGATCACGGTCTCCGGCGGCAGGGCCATGAGGGTGTCCATGATGGAGGACTTGAGGTCGGAGTAGGAGGTCGACCCGGGCGCGCGGACGCCGCCGACGGAGTTCTTGAAGAGCGTGTCGCCGGTGAAGATGTTGCCCTCGACGAGGAGGCCGAGCATCCCGGCGGTGTGTCCGGGGATGTGGATGGTCTGCACGTCGAGGCCGCCCGCATGGACCGTCGTGCCCGCGTCCATCGTGCCGGTCGCGGTGTCGACGAGGTCCTTCTCCAGTGGGTGGATGAGGACCTGCGCGTCGGGCCAGCGCTCGAGGATCTGCGGCACCTCGGAGACGTGGTCGTAGTGATGGTGGGTGAGCAGGACGTGCGTCGGCGTGAGGTCGTGCTCGGCGACCTTCTCGAACAGCGGCTCCATCGGGCCGCCGGCATCCACGAAGAACGCCTCGCCGCCGTCCTGCGCGGCCACGAGGAACGTGTTGGAGAGGAACTGCGGATGCATCGAGCGCTCGAGGATCATGCGGGTACATTGACAGCCTGATGCCCGAGCTCATCCACACCTGCTACCGGATCGGCAACATCGACCGCTCAGTCGCCTTCTACGAGGCACTCGGCTTCGAGGAGCGTCGCCGCATGGACCTCCCCGACGGCGCGATCAACGTCTTCATGGGGATTCCCGGAGACGGCGACCGCCTCGAGCTGACCTGGAACCCCGGCGTCGAGTCCTACGACCTCGGCACCGGCTACAACCACATCGCCCTCACCGTCCCATCGCTCTCGGACACCCTTGCCGAGTTGTCGAAGTCCGGGGTCACGCCACAAAAGCCCCCGTACCACGTGGGCGAGCACGGTCCGCTGATCTGCTTCGTCGTCGATCCCGATGGCTACAGAGTGGAATTGATCGAGACCGGCAGCCGCTGAGGTCGTCGCCACGAGCGGTGCAGCAGAGCATTGGCCGCCAAACCCAGGACGCCCAACACAGAGAGGATCTGGCCGACCACGACAGGCCAGGGACTGGCGCCGCGGACGGTGATCCGCGCGGCGCCGGGAATGGCGGTGACGTCTACGCGCAACACAGCGTGCGGTTGAATGAGGTCCCCAGCACGCAAGGTGCGATTACCGATCAGATCTGCGCCATCTATGTGGATCAAGGCCGGCATGACCACGAGATTGGTATCTACGATCTCTCCCCGCTGCAGATCCAGGGTGGCGCTGATGCGATTGTGTCGCACCTGCTCAGCCGGGAAGAGAAGCTGTTTGCGTGGTCCGGGCGGGATCTCAGGAAGGGTGCCATCCGCATAGTCGCCCACGCTGTCGATATTTGCATTCCAGAGCGGGAACTTCGGATTGGCCTGAATGGGAGGAATATCGATTTGGCGGAGCGCGCCGCCCACTGATATTGCCACGACAACGGCCAGGGAACCCCAGGCCAGCAGACGCATCCAACTCACGGCCTCGTTCACGAGCACCAGACCGACAAGCACTCCGCCCGCCACCGCAAGCAGAATGTAGTTCTCCAACCGGTAGGTGTACTGAATCAGGACGTAAGGCCTGGGAAGGTGCAGGACCAAACTGCCGTGTGTCGCCATCGTGATGACGAGCAGAGCGACCAACACAGCCAATAACACGAACAGCAGCATCCAGGTGGTGCGCCATGTCCGTCGCCACGCAAGCGCCGCCACCGACACGGCCCAAGCCATTGTCAAAACCGGAAGGGCTACCACGTATTTGTTGACGTCATGCCGCCCGAAACTAAACAATGGCTGATCAATAAATCCCAACGTGTTAGCGACCGTAGAGCGCCAATGCGGATAGTAGATCCCTGCGATCACCGTGCGGCCTTGATACACGAGATCCGGCGCGAGAAACCACGCGTTGACCAGAACAGCAGGAACGACGAGTCCAGCGACGCGAGCCACCCCGCGACCGGTGGCTTGGCGACGAATCCGTGCGCTGCACACATAAAGCACAAGCCCTAGGACAGCGAGCAACGTGCCGCCCCACAGCAGCGTCAGGTTGTGACTCCCGGTGAACAGGATGACAGCGAGGACCAAGGCGACCCCCGGCCAGACCCGCAGCCGATCAGCGAGCAAGACGGATAGCACCGACGCGACCAGCACTGGGATCGAGCAAAGCGCGACGAACTCCGGCCAGTCGCCGCGCGCGTAGACGAGCGTCACCAGGTACGGCGAGGTCAGGAACAGCACCGGTGGTGCGTGCACCGCCCAGCGGCCGAGGCCGGCCATCCTCCCCAACCACATCCAGCCCCCATATCCGAGGATGTAGGCCAGCACCCAGTCAACGACATACCCGTGGCGCCCCGCACCTCCCAGCGAGACCACCAACAAACCCCCTATGGCATACAGGGTCCCACCATAGAACGCGAAGAACGGGTAGAACACCCCGGCGTCGTCGTGGACCAGCAGCGACGGCCGACCGTCATGGAGCAAGGAATCGCCCTGGTGTCGAAGGAACCACAGATGTATCGGCCAGTCGGCGAAGTAGACGTTGGTCCCGCTGATGATCGGCCACGTCAGAGCTACGAGCAGCGCGGTCGCACAGAGCATTGGCAGCAGTCGATTGACTCGACGCCACCACGAGGCCCGGTGACTGCCGCCCTCGAGTTCAGCATCGGAGCGTGTCGATAATCGCTGAGCGACACTCATATGTTCATGACGCTAGAGCTGTAACAGTGTTCGGAGCCAGACGCTGCCAAGCGGGCCCCTGACAGCCGGGCATCTCCTTTCAGAGCCGCGACAGCCTCTACCCTTGGCCTCGTGCTGACCTCGTCTCACGCGATCACGCTGCGCGCCGTCGCGCTCGGGAAGGTGCCCGAAGATGCACAGGCGCTGCGCAACCTGGCGATCGCCGGGCTGATTCAGCCCGTCGACGGAGCGTGGGCGCTGACGCAGACCGGGCATGCGGTGCTGGAGATCGAGGGCGGCACGCAGACGGGTGGCGGCGAGGCGAGTGACCTGAAGGCCAAGGTCCGCGACTGGTTCATGACCTAGATCTGGCCCGTCGGGCGAGCGCGTTTCGGCCAACTGGCCGTGGTCTGACGGTGCTGCGTCGAGCACCATCGGACCATGCTGGCCTTTCGTCCCCGTACGCGCACCGTGCCCGCGCCGGACGAGCAGGGCTGGACAGCGCCCAGGCAGGATTGGGCGATCTCGCTGACCGAGCAGGCGATGGTGGTCGACCCGCTGCGCTGGGAGCTCGTCGACGACGTCGGACCGCTCGCGCACGATTTGCCGCCGAGCCTGCGACGGGCGGTCGTCGCGACCGCCGACGGCACCGCCCTGGAGGTCCGCACCGGCGGGCATGCGACCGTCTCCGGCGCGATCGGTGAGCTGCGCGCGCTGCGAGGTCGCCTCACTGCGGCAGTCGGTCGCGCGGGGCTGCGGCTCGCGGTCGCCGGCTCGCATCCGGGTCACGCGCCGACCTTCGCGCTGCATGTCGGCGTCACGATCCCGAGCGCCGGCCAGGCCGCGCTCGCCCACGATCGCGTGCGCGGCCACCTGCCCCTGCTGCTCGCGCTCTCGGCCAACTCGCCGTTCCTGCAAGCACGCGAGACCGGTCTGGCCTCGGCACGCGGCGGCGCGCTGCAGGACCCGACCGACGACCTCGCGATGCACGCCGATCATGGTCTCCTCGAACTGCGGGTCATGGACGCCCAGACGCGACTCTGCGACGCCGCCGCGCTCGCGGCGCTCGTCCAGAGCCTCGTGCGCCTGGAGGGAACGCGGCCGCCTCGCCGCAGCGATCGACGCGCCAAGCTGGAGACCGTCGTCAGCGGCCGCACGCAGGCCGCGACCCTCGGCATGCGCGCGATGCTCCACGACAGCCGGCGCGCGACCGACCGCCCCGCACGCGAACTCGCCACCGAGCTCGTCGACGCCTGCGTCGACCACGCCGCCGCGCTCGGCTGCCTGGCGGAGCTGGAGCGTGTCCGACTCCTGGCCGCCCGCCCCGGCGACGTCCAGCAGCGCGCTCGCGCCCGGCTGCGCCCCGGCGAGCCGGCCGGCGGTCGGCGCCTGCGCGCGCTGACCGGCGAGCTGAGCGCCGCCTACATGGACGCGTGACGCTCGCGGGCTAAGCGGCGGACGGTGGCGCGGGCGCCGCCGCGGGCAGCTCGGCTGCCAGCACCGCGCGGTGGGTCGGCTGGGCGGCCTCCCAACGGGCGCGGCCCTCGTCGGTGATGTGCGCGTAGATGCCGCGACGATCGACCGAGCACATGGCGCGACAGACGAGGCCGGCGGTCTCCAAGCGGCCGATCAGCCGTGAGAGCGCGCTCTGGCTCAGACAGACGGCGTCCGCGAGATCCTGCATGCGCCGGCCGTCGGCATCCTCGGTGGTCGCGAGGCGCTCCAGCACCTCGAACTCACTCAGCCCGATCCCGTGCTCGCGCTCCAGCGCCTTGTCCAGCGCGCCGGAGACCTTGGCGTGGCACTGAGCAACCCCGCGCCACGTCTCGACGAGAGCAGCGGGATCAGGGACAGCAGACACGGCGAGCATTATACCTGACCCGAACAATATTTGCGTTCACAACTCATGCACACACATTCGTTGCACATGCATGTATTGTACCCCGCATGGCATCACCCCTCTCCTCCTCCCCTTCCCCCCAACACCACGTCGTCGGCGAGCAGTGGAGCCGCCGCACCTGGGCCGCGCTCTTCCTCCTGTGCGGCGTCCTCTTCCTCGACGGGCTCGACGTCTCGATGGTCGGCGTCGCGCTGCCGTCCATCCGTGAGGACCTCGGCCTGACCACCGCGCAGTTGCAGTGGATCGTCAGCGGCTACGTCCTCGGCTACGGCGGCCTGCTGCTGCTCGGCGGCCGCGCGGCCGACCTCATCGGCCGGCGCAAGATCCTGCTGATCGGGCTCTCGGTCTTCACCGTCGCCTCCCTGCTCGGCGGCCTCGTCTCCGATCCCAACCTGCTGATCGCCACGCGCTTCCTCAAGGGCGCCAGCGCCGCGTTCACCGCGCCCGCCGGGTTGTCCTACATCACGACCACGTTCGCCGAAGGTCCGACGCGCAACCGCGCGCTCAGCGTCTACACCGCGTTCGGCGCCAGCGGCTTCTCCTCCGGGTTGATCCTCGGCGGCCTGCTCACCGAGGCCGGCTGGCGCTTCACGTTCCTGCTGCCGGTCCCCTTCGCCCTGCTGATCCTGGCCCTCACGCCGCGACTGCTGGTCAAGGACGCGCCGTCGGAGCGTCAACGCGGCGCCTTCGACCTCCCCGGCGCGGTGACGATCACCGCGGGCATGCTGCTCTTCGTCCGCACGATCGTCCGGGCCCCGGACGTCGGCTGGGCCTCGGCCACGACGATCGCGTCCTTCAGCATCGCCGCCATCCTGCTCGCCGCGTTCGTGACGATCGAGCGGCGCACGCGCCAGCCGCTGGTCCGGCTGGGGATCCTCAACGCGGGCCACATCCGGCGCGCGAACCTCGGCGCGATGGCGATCGCCGGCAGCTACTTCGGCTTCCAGTTCATCGCCACGCTGTACCTCCAGTCGGTCCTCGGCTGGTCGGCGCTGGAGACCGCGCTGGCGTTCCTGCCCGCCGGCCTGCTCGTCGCGTTCGGCTCGACCCGCGTGGGTCCGCTGGTCAACCGCGTCGGGACCGGACCGCTGCTGATCGCGTCGTTCACGGCCTTCGCCGCCGGCTACGCGCTCTTCCTGCGGGCGGACACGAACCCGACCTACGTCACGATGATCCTGCCGACGATGCTGCTCATCGGCATCGGCTTCGCGCTCGGCTTCCCCTCGGTCAACATGCAGGGGACCACGGGCGTGGAAGACCACGAGCAGGGTCTGGCGTCGGGGCTGATCAACACCTCGTTCCAGGTCGGCGGCGCAACCGCGCTGGCGATCGTGAGCGCGGTGATCGGCAACAGCACCGCCAGTGCCGGCAACGCCGACGCATTCCTGCACGACGCACACACGGCAGTGGGAGTGGTGACCGGCATCGCAGCCCTCGGACTGGTCAGCGCCCTCAGCGGCCTGACCCTGCGCCGGCGCCCCGCGCTGGCGGCCGAGACGCTCGGCGCCTGATGTCCCTCTGACCCTCTCCCCACCAAGGCAGGCCCTCACGGCCCGGTCGCGCGTTCCTCCTCCTGTGCGCGGCCGGGCCGGCCTGTCTCCCGGACCGGTCTCTAGTCTGCGAGGCGCATGGCCGCCGAACGCCGCATCGCCGTCTGCGACCTCGGATCCAACTCGTTCCGGCTGGTCGTCTTCACCGCCGCCAAGGGCTGGTGGCGACGCACCGACGAGATCCACGAGCCCGTGCGCATCGGCGCCGGCCTCGCCGAGACGGGGCGCCTGAGCGAGGACGGCATCGCGCGTGGCCTGGCGACCGCCGAGGTCTTCGCCCACTTCTGCGAGGCGACCGGCATCACCGAGATCGACGCGGTCGCGACCTCGGCGATCCGCGACGCGACCAACGCGGAGGAGTTCCTCGACCGCGCCGCGCTGCCCGTGCGGGTGCTCAGCATGGAGGAGGAGGCCCGTATGGGCTACCTCGCCGCGGTCAACTCCACCACCTTGGCCGACGGCGCCGTGCTCGACCTCGGCGGCGGCTCGATGCAGCTCGTCCGCACCGTCTCGCGCCACGCCGCCGAGCTGCAGTCCTGGCCGCTCGGCGCGGTGCGGATGACCGAGCGCTTCGGGCTCGGCGAGGGCGAGCCGAGCAAGAAGCAGCTCAAGGCGCTGCGCGAGCACGTCGCGACGGAGCTGGAGAGCGCGCCGTGGCTGCCGCGCTGCGGTGAGCGGATCGTCGGCATCGGCGGCACGGTCCGCAACCTCGCGACCGCCGTCCAGCGAGCGGCGGGCGTGCCGGAGCTCGGCGTCCAGGGCTTCGTCGTCGAGCGCGAGGCGCTGAGCGAGCTGGTCGCGCGCCTGGCCGCGCTGACCCCGGCCGAGCGCGCCAAGGTCCCGGGCATCAAGTACGCGCGCGCCGACCTCGTCCTCGCCGGCGCGGTGGTGGTCGAGTCGGTTCTGGAGCTCGGCGGCTTCCCGGCCCTGGAGGTGACCGAGGCCGGTCTGCGCGAGGGCGTCTTCTTCGCCCGCCATCTCAACGGCGACCCGCCGCTCTTCGACGACGTCCGCCGCAGCTCGGTCCTCAACCTCGCCGCGCAGTACCACGTCGACCACGCCCACACCGAGCACGTCTCCAAGCTCGCGCTCGGGCTCTTCGACGACCTCGCCGCCGCCGACTTGCATCCCGGCGACGCGCGCGAGCGCGAGCTGCTGTGGGCGGCCTGCGTCCTGCACGACATCGGGATGAGCGTCGACTACGACGACCATCACAAGCACTCGCGCTACTTGGTGTTGAACTCCGGGCTGCCCGGCTTCGACCAGCGCGAGGTCGCGATCATCGCCCAGGCCGTGCGCTTCCACCGCAAGGGGATGCCCACCAGTGGCGGCTTCGACGGGCTGCTGCGCGACGGCGACCTGGAGATCCTCGACCGCTGCGCGCTGCTGCTGCGACTCGCAGAAGACCTGGAGCGCAGCCGCGACCAGCTCATCCGCACGGTCAAGGTCCGCTGCGTCAACGGCGAGGTGCGGCTCAAGCTGCACGCCGAGGGCGACGTGCGGGTGGCGCGCTGGGCGGCGAGCCGGGAGACCGAGCTCTTCCGCCGCGCCTTCGCGCGTGACCTGTCGGTCGTGGCGGCGTAGCGCCCGCCTCGCGCGTTACGCAGCGGCCGAGGAGGCCGGCTGCGCGTCGCGATCGGTCGCGGCCGGCGGCAGGATCGCGTCGGGCAGGAGCACCTCGCCGGGCGGCACCGGCCGGCCGTAGAGGTAGCCCTGCACGACGGGACAGCCCATCTCGCGCAGCAGCTCGTCCTGGTCGGCAGTCTCGACGCCCTCGGCGATGACCGTCAGGCCCATGCGGCGCGCGAGCGTCAGCACGGCCTCGACGACCGCGCGATCCTCGGTGCTGCGCACGAGGTCGGCGACGAACGAGCGGTCGACTTTGACGACGTCGACCGGCAGCGCCTTGAGGTGCGTGAGCGACGAGTAGCCGAGGCCGAAGTCGTCCAGCGCGACGCGCACGCCGAGGACGCGCAGCGCGTCGAGCGCCCGGCGCGCGACGTCCGGGCGGCGCAGCACGGCGGTCTCGGTGACCTCCAGGCAGATCGCGCTGGCAGGGACGCCGCTCTCGCGCAGCGCACGCTCCACGACGGCGACGAAGTCCATCTGCGCGAGCTGACGCGCGGACACGTTGACCGAGACCCAGAGGTCGCGGCCCTGCGCGCGCCACGCGGCGAGCTGGCGGCAGGACTCCTCCAGGACCCAGGCGCCGATCGGCACGATCAGCCCGTCGTCCTCGGCGATGCGCAGGAACTCGCCGGGCAGCAGCTCGCCGCGATCGGGGTGATCCCAGCGCAGCAGCGCCTCGCAGGCGATCGGCATGGTGTCGACCATCGCGACCAGCGGCTGAAAGACGACGCGCAGCTCACCGCGCTGCAGCGCGCCACGCAGCTGGGCGGCAAGCTCCAGCCGGCGGCGGACCTCCTCGGCCAGCGCGGCGTCGAAGACCTCGGCGTGGCCGCGGCGGCCCTGGCCCTTGGCGCGGCGCAGCGCGACGTCGGCGTCGCGGATCAGCTCCTCGGGGTCGACGCCCGGGGCGCGGGCGACGGCGACACCGACGCTCCCGGTCACCGAGACCAGGCCGTTGCGCGTCGGGATCGGCCGCGCGAACGCGCCGTGGACGCGCTCGATGACGGCCTCGATGCCGTGAGCGCCGCCGTCGGTCAGGCCCTCGGCCACGACCAGGAAGCGGTCGCCGCCGAAGCGCCCGACGGTGTCGGCTGCCCGCAGGCGCTCGGTGAGACGGTCGGCGATCGCGCGCAGGACGATGTCGCCGCCGGCGTGGCCGTGGGTGTCGTTGATGGTGGTGAGGTCGTCGATGTCGACCAGCAGCGCGACGGCGGCGCCGGCGCTGCGGCCCAGGCGCGCGATCGCGGCGCTCAGGCGGTCGGTGGCCAGCGCGCGGTTGGCGACGCCGGTCAGCGCGTCATGCAGGCTGTGGCGCTCGAGCTCCTTGCGCGTGGTGATGTCCTTGGCCACCGCGCTCCACTCGCTGCCGTCCCAGCGGGCGCTCCACAGCAGCCAGCGCCAGACGCCGTCACGGGTGCGCAGGCGGTTCTCGTAGCGCGTGGCGCAGGGCGTGGCGTCCGTGGCGCGCGCGATCTCCTGGCAGGTGCGCTCCACGTCTTCCGGATGCACGAAGTTCAGGTACGGCTCGGCCATCAACTCGTCGCGCGACCAGCCGAGGACAGCCTCCCACTCCGGGTTCAGGCAGGTGAAGTAGCCGCGGCGATCCGCGATGGCGAGCAGGTCAGGAGAGCGATCGAAGAACCGCTCCACGTCCCCCTTGGACGAACCCATGAGCCAATTGTTCGACCCGAAAGACAGAGAACTTGAGCGTTCATACGCCGTTTCAGCGCATGGACGCGCGCTCAGTTCAAGAGGTGAAGCGCTCGTCCCCGCCGCCGGGCGAGATCGTGATCTGCCGCTCGGCGGCGACGGCCTCGACCATGTCGGCCTCCTCGGCCTCACGCTCGAGGTTCTCCTCGTGATCGCCGTCGCAGAGCACACGGAAGTTGCCGGTCACGCCGTTGTCGGCGTGGATCGTGATGCCCGGCAGGATCTCCTCGCCCTCGTCGAAGCCGAGGCGATCGAGGTCGAAGTGCGCCAGCCCGATCCCGTACGCGTTGTGCGTCGGGTTCTCGCGATCGTGGGCGTTGATCGCGATCTGAAAGGCCTGGAGGTTCTTGGCGATCTTCGACGTGTCGGACATGCGCCTCAGAGGCTACCCGGCCGCCGCCCGCCGCTGCACGCGCGCGACGAGCTCGGCGGTCTGCGGGGCGAGCAGGTCGTGGCGGCGCGCGGCGCGCAGGACGGCCCCGCCGATGGCGTCGAGCTCGTGGTCCTGGGCGCCGCTGGTGATGTCGGCGCGCAGGGAGGACGAGGCGCTGTCGGGCAGACCGCGCAGCTCGGCGACGACGGTGTCGGCGTCGACCTTGGCGCCCTCTGCGTTGGCCACGGCCACGACCTCGCGGGCAACGGCCTCCGCGGTCTCGCGGACGTCGCCGAGCGGTGCGTCGGCCGCGGTGGTCGACAGGGCGAGCGCGGCGAGGCGAGAGAGCTTGGCCCAGAGGACGTCGGCCTCCGAGGCCCCGGTCGTGGTGTCGATGCCCGCTTGGCCGAGCGCTCGCTCGAGCACCGGCACGCCGGGTTGGGCCAGGGTGATGGCCAGAAACGGGGCCCGATGGACCACGTGTGTCGGGCCCTCACGATGGGCCTGCACCCGGACCGTGCCGGCGACGACGTCGTCGAACCGCGTGCGGAGGGCCGCGACGTGATCGACGCCGTTGAGCAGCGGGACGACGATGCCGGGGGTCACGGTCACGCGCTTGAGCGCATCCGTCAGTTGGGGCGCCTTGACGGCGACGAGCAGGACGTCGGCGTGCTCGTCGAGGATGGTGCGAGCATCGACCTTCGTCACGTGATCGCCGAACCGTGGGCTGGCGACCGTGATGCCGTGCGCGTTGATCGCCTCCGCGCTCGCGTCGCGGGTGACGAGCGTCGTCGCGACGCCGGCGCGCGTCAGCTCGGCGCCGATCAGCGCCCCGACGGCGCCGGAGCCGAGGATGGCGATCACGTCTGGTCGTCGTCGGTCAGCCAGCGCCGCGAGAGCTTCGGCGCCTCCCAGGCCTCCATCGCGTCCAGCAGCCCGATCGGGTCCGAGGACGACAACAACAGGCGACGGTGGTCCGACCCCACGAACTGCTCGGCCGTCATGTGATCGAGCAACGACACGAGCGGACCCCAGAAGCCGTCGACGTCGAAGAGCCCGATCGGCTTGCGATGCAGCCCGAGCTGCGACCAGGACAGCATCTCGATGACCTCCTCGAGCGTGCCGATGCCGCCGGGCAGCACGAGGAACGCGTCGGCCAGGTCGGCCATGAGCATCTTGCGCTCGTGCATCGTCTCGACGACGCGCAGGTCGACACCGTGGTGGCTGACCTCGCGGTCGTCGAGGAAGCGCGGAATCACGCCGGTGACCTTGCGACCACCGTCCATCGCGGCGCTGGCCAGGACGCCCATCAGGCCGAGCGAGCCGCCGCCATAGACGACGTCGCAGCCGCGCCGCGCAAGCTCCCCGACGATCGCGGCCGATGCCTCGGCGTACTCCGCGTTGGCCCCCGGCGCCGAGCCGGCGTAGATGCAGACGCGCGAGAACCGGGTCACGCGTCGACCAGCACGCCGGGGTTCAGCACGCCTGCGGGGTCGACGGCGGCCTTGGCCGCGCGCAGGGCGGCGGCGAAGAGGTCGGGGCGCTGGGCGTCGTACCACTCGCGGTGGTCGCGGCCGACCGCGTGGTGGTGGGTGATCGTCCCGCCCGCGGCGATTATCGCGTCGGATGCTGAGCGCTTCATCTCCTCCCACTGTGCCAGTTCATCGCCGTGTCGTGCCGGCGCGAGCACCGTGAAGTACGGCGCCGGGCCGTCGGGATAGACGTGCGTCAGGCGGCAGGTCACCCGACACGGCTCGCCGAGCGCTTCGCGGACCGCACCGGTCACCGCAGCATGGAAGGCCGGCCAGCGCTCCCACGTGATCGCGGTCTCGAAGGTGTCGCTCAGGACGCCGAGCTGCAGCAGCGCATCGCGGAGGTAGGGCATGGCGATGAACGCCTCGCGCCACGCGCCGACGGCCCCACTTCCACCGCTCGACGGCTCGTCCCACTCGCCACCGTGGGCCTTGGCGATCGCCAGCCCGCGCGCGAGAAGGCCATCAACATCGCTGTCGGTCGACTCGAAGCCGAGCACCAGCAGCGCGAAGGTGCCATCGCCCGCGCCCGTCTGCTGGGCCTCCAGCGCATCGACCAGCCGGCAGTTCGCCGGGTTCAGCCCCGACTGCGCCAGCTCGCGCACCGCCTCGCTCGCGATCATGAAGTCCTTGAACCGCACGGCGCGCGACGCGCGGAACTTCGGCTTCGGCTGCACGCGCACCCACGCCTCGGTGATCACGCCGAGGATGCCCTCGGAGCCGAGCAGCAAGCGGTCGGGCGACGGCCCGGCGCCGGAGCCCGGCAGCCTCCGCGACTCCCACGCGCCCGACGGCGTGATCGCGCGCACCGACTCCACCATGTCGTCGATGTGCGTCCAGACCGTCGCGAAGTGCCCGCCGGCGCGGGTCGCGATCCAGCCACCCAGCGTCGACAGCTCGAACGACTGCGGGAAGAAGCGCATCGTCAGCCCGTGCTGCGCGAGCTGGGCCTCCAGCGCCGGTCCCGCCACGCCGCCCTGAATGCGGGCGGCGCGTGAGATCGGATCGACTTCCAGGACTTGGTCCAAGCGCGACAGGTCGAGCGAGACCACGCCGAGCCGGTCGCTCGGCACGCACGGCTCGACGCCGCCGACCACGCTCGTCCCGCCGCCGAACGGGATCACCGCGACGTCCTCGGACGCCGCCCACTCCAGCACCGCCTCGACATCGTCCTCGTTGCGCGCGAAGGCGACCGCGTCCGGCGGATGGTCGATCCGCCCTCGGAAGGCGCGCACCGTGTCCGGGAAGGAGCGCCCATAGGCATGCTCGATGCGATCGCGTGGGTCGACCGACCACGGCGCGCCCGGCGGTGCGACGACCCGCGGAGCAGGCAGCGCGACCGACCCCAGCTCGACCGGCTGCTCGATCGTCTCCGGCAGCGGGAAGCCGAGCACGTCGCGCACGACCGGCGCCAGCGCCGCCGCGTCGAGCTTGCCGTCCTCAAAGCCCCAGCCCCACCACGCTCGCTGCCGATGACTCATGAGCTCTCTCCCCACGCTGAGGCGAGCGTCGGGAGCAGTTGACGACTCATCGCACACCCGCGTTCTTGGTCGCCCGACGACGTCGGCCCATGTTCGCGCCGGCCGGCTCCCGCAACCGCATGGCCTTGGTCCGCGGTCGCTGACCGGCCGCCGCCTCGCTCCCGAGCAGGACCGTCGCCTGCGCGCTCAACACGCCACCGTTGCCATGTGCCACCACCACGTCCTTGCCCTCCTCGCGCACCTCGCGCACCGCTTCGACCAGGAGCGGCAGCCCGTTCATGCCGGGATGCCCGTAACTGAGCCCGCCGCCGCTGGTGTTGACCCGCAGCGTCCCGCCGGGCGCGATCGCGCCATCGGCGACGAACCCTCCACCCTCGCCCTTCTCACAGAACCCCAAGTCCTCCAAGAACAGGATCGGGGTGATCGTGAAGGCGTCATAGAGCTGGGCGGAGTCCACGTCGGCCGGCCGCAGCCGGGCCTCGGCGAACGCCCGCGCGCCGGACTCGACCGCCGCGGTCACCGTGAGATCGGGCATCGACGAGATGTGGCGGTGGCTCTGCGCCTCGGCCGCACCGAGCACGAAGACCGGCCGCCGGCGCAACGTCCGCGCCCGCGCGGCCGAGGTGACGACGATCGCCGCACCGCCGTCGGTGACCAGGCAGCAGTCGCGGACGCCGAGCGGGTCGCAGACGCGCGGCGCGGCCGCAACGTCCTCCAGCGTGAGGTCGTCGCGCGACCACGCGCCCGCGCGGCGCTGCGCCCACTGCCGCGCGCTCACCGCGACCCACGCGAGCTGCTCGGCCGTCGTGCCGTACTCGTGCATGTGCCGCGAGGCCGCCAGCGCGTAGGCGGCGACCGGCAGCGGCGGGCGATACGGCGCCTCCCACGGGTCGATCTCCTGGACCGAGGCGCTCGCGCGGCCGACCGACCGCTGGGTCGACCCGTAGGCGATCAGCGCGACGTCGCAGAGCCCCGCGGCGATCGCGGCGCGCGCGTGGTTGACGTGGGCCATCGCCGACGCGCCGCCGATCATGGTGGAGTCGGTGTGGCGCGGCCGGATGCCCAGCTCCTCCGCCAGGGTGACGCTCGCCCACGGCAGCTGCGTGGCCGCCGCGAAGACGCCGTCGACGTCGGAGACCGTCAGCCCCGCGTCGGCCAGCACAGCGCGCGCCGCCTCGGCCATGACGTCGGCCGCCGACAGGCCCGGCAGCGCCTTGCCCATCTGCGCCTCGGCGGCGCCGGCGATCGCGACGCCGGTCATCGAGACCTCCGCGGAGACCGGCGGCCGTGCGAACGAGCCCCCTGGGCGGGTTCGCGCCTGCCATGCGAGCGCTCTGCGCGAGTCATGGCGCGGGGTCCGTGTTCAGCTCGAAGACCGGGACCGGCGCGTCGCCCTCGAGCTCGCCGTCGCGCCAGGCCAGCCGCACCCGCGCCCCGACCACGACGTCCTCCGGCGCGACACCCACGACCGTGCTCATCATCCGGAACCCCTCGTCGAGATCGACCAGCACGATGTTGTAGGCCTCGTCATCGCCTCGCGGTCGCGCGACCGTCGTCGCGTAGACGGTCCCGGCCCCCGCGCTGACGCGCCACACGCTCGGCCCCACGCGCGGCCGGAAGACCGGCCGGCCGTCATCGCCGACCTGGTAGGCGAGCTCCCGCCGATGGCAGTGCTCCGTATACACGTCCGTGGGCGAGCGCTCCAAGACGCCGCCAGCGTACCCTTCGACGTCGATGACGCAAGCGCACGCACCCGCGCTGTTGGCCCGCGGCCCCTGGGACGCCGACCAGGTGCGCGCGGTCTGGCGCGAGGAGACGTTCGTCGCCGACGACGCGAAGGTCGGCGCCGCCGACGCCGCGATCGCCGCGCTGCGCGACCGTGGCTCGCCCAGCCACGACGGCACCGGCGCGCGGCTCGTGGGCTATGAGACCGAGGGCGACATCCTGCACGTCGAGTTGCAGCCGCTGCGCTGGGCGCTGCGCCTGGTCGACGGCGACGCGTCGGCGACGATCTCCGCGCTCTGCGTCGTCCGCGACAGCGAGGGCCGTTGGCTCGCCGGTCGCCGTGCCGATTGGCTGGCCTCCTGGGCCGGCCGCTGGGCGCTCGGCGCGGGCGGCGCGGTCGACGAGGGCGAGAGCCCCTTCACCACGCTCACGCGCGAGCTGCACGAGGAGTGGCAGGCCACCGCCGAGCGTGTCCGCGGCGAGGCGCTCGTGCGGCTGCCGCACAACCTCATCATGTTCATCGGCCAGGCCTGGCTTGCCGCAGGCGCCACCGTCACGCCCGACCACGAGCACGACGCCCACGCGTGGTGGCCGGCGGAAATCGACGACTGGCCAAAAGAGGCCGATGAGCCGCTGCGTCGAATGGCGCGGCTGTTGCAGTGACCACCGCCACACGCCTCACCCCGTCGTTCACGACCCTCAAGCACCTGTCGTTCGCCCACTCGACCGTCTACGCGATCCTGCTCGCGGTCTGGCTGATCCCGGGGTTGCACGCGCTCGAATTCGTCTTCGGCCTGGCGCATGGGCTCGGGTGGATCGCGATGTGCCTGTTGTCCATCGAGGCACTTCGGGCACGCGTCATCTCACTGCAACTTGCGGTCGCCGTGGCCGTAATAGGTGCTGTAGGTCCCTTCGTCGGGTCCTACGAGTTCATCCGCGAGACGCGCCGTCGCGACCTAACCGGCGCTAACACGCGACAGCGCTAGAGTCAAGAAAAGAGAAATGGCCGTCGAAGCCGCAGCGATTCAGGTCACCTTGCCCGCCATGGGCGAGTCGGTGACGGAAGGCACCATCCTGGAGTGGCACAAGCAGGTTGGTGACACCATCGAGGCCGACGAGATCATCGTCGAGGTCTCGACCGACAAGGTGGACGCGGAGGTGCCCGCTCCCGCGAGCGGAACCATCGTGGCGATCCACTTCGCCGAGGGCGACACCGTGCAGGTGGGCTCCGTGCTCGCCGAGATCGCGGTCGGCGCCGGCGATGGCGGGTCTCCGAACGGCAGTGACGGCAACGGGAGTGGTGCGACCGCGGAGGCTGCTGTCGAGGCGCCCGGCGAGATCGTCGACATCACCACGCCCGCCGGTGGCGAGTCGGTCACCGAGGGCACCATCTTGGAGTGGGCGGTCAAGGTCGGCGACACCGTCGAGGACGGCGACACGGTCGTCGAGATCTCCACCGACAAGGTCGACATGGAGCTGCCCGCCCCCGCGTCCGGCACGATCACCGAGCTGCTGGCCGAGGAGGGCGCGACGGTTGTCGTCGGGCAGGTCATCGCGCGGATGCAGCTCGGCGCCGGCGCTCCCGCCGGCGCCTCGTCGAGCGAGAGCGCGCCGTCGCCGAACGGCGCCGCCGCCGCTCCCGCCGCCGGGGTGGGTGGGTCCGATTCCTCCGTCAAGGCCACCCCCGTCGCCGCGCGCGCCGCCACCGCCGAGGGCGTCGACCTCGCCGCCGTCACCGGCACCGGCCCGCACGGCCGCGTCACCAAGGACGACGTCCTGAGCTTCGACCCGTCCACGCAGACGGGCACGCGCACGGTCCTCAAGGGCGCCGCGGCGATGCTCGCGCGCTACATGGACGACTCGCGCGAGATCCCGACCGCGACCTCGTTCCGGACCATCACGGTCACGACGATGGACGCGCGGCGCAAGCAGCTCAAGGAGGCGGGCCAGAAGGTCTCCTTCACCCACCTGATCGCCTACGCGATCGCGCTCGGCGCCCAGCAGGACATGCCGGTCATGTCCCATCACTTCGACACGATCGACGGCAAGCCGACGCGCATCGACGACGGCGCCGTCAACCTCGGCATCGCCGTCGACGTCGAGAAGAAGGACGGCTCCCGCACCCTGATGGTGCCGGTCATCCGCGACGCCGGCCGCCTCAGCTTCGCCGACTTCAAGGCCGCCTTCGACGGCCTGATCGCCAAGGCGCGCGAGAACAAGCTCGGGGCCGACGACCTCGTCGGCGCCAACGTCCAGCTCACCAACCCGGGTGGCATCGGGACGATCGCCAGCGTCCCGCGCCTGATGAAGGGCAACGGCACGATCGTCGCCACCGGCTCGATCGCCTACCCCGTCGGCCTCGGGAACATCGGCGACATGATCGGCGCCGAGAAGGTCATGACCATGACCTCGACCTATGACCACCGCGTCATCCAGGGCGCGGAGTCCGGTCGCTTCCTGCAGGTCGTCGAGTCCTACCTCCAGGGTGAGCACGCCTTCTACGACGGCGTCTTCGCCTCGCTGGGCGCGCCGCTGGGCCCGACGCCCGCACCGCCTGCCCCCGCCGCCGCGGCAGCCGCCGCCCGCGCCGGTGCCGAGAGCGCCGCGCGCTCCGGCGACCGCCGCGCGCCGGTCATCGACGAGGAGCTGCTGCAGGCCGTGCAGGCCGCGACCTCGGTCCTCAAGGCCCACCGCACCCACGGCCATCTGGCCGCCCGCCTGGACCCGCTCGGCACCGAGCCCGAGGGCGATCCCGCGCTCGATCCCGACACGGTCGGCCTCACGCCCGAGCTGATGGCCAAGATCCCGGCCAAGATCCTGCGGATGCACGTCCCGGGCGCGACGCTGGCCGACGCGCTGCCGCATCTGAAGGAGACCTACTGCGGCACGATCGCCTACGAGATCGAGCACATCGCCTCGCACCGCCAGCGCACCTGGCTGCGCCAGAAGATCGAGGGCGGCGAGTTCCGCAAGCCGCTGACGACCGAGGAGCAGAAGGCGCTGCTGACGCGCCTGATCGAGGTCGACGCGTTCGAGCGCTTCATGCACAAGGCCTACCTCGGCCAGAAGCAGTTCTCGATCGAGGGCCTCGACATGTCGGTCCCGATGATCGACGAGATGATCCAGCTCGCCGCCGCCCACGGCGCGCGCGAGGTGGTCGTCGGCATGGCCCACCGCGGCCGACTCAACGTGCTCGCCCACAACCTGGGCCGCCCGTACGAGACGATCTTCGCCGAGTTCGAGGGCGTCTCCACGCTGGAGGCCGTCACGACGATCCCCCAGGGCGGCACCGGCGACGTCAAGTATCACCACGGCGCCCAGGGCTCCTACCAGCTGCCCAACGGCGAGTCGGTGCTCGTCAACCTGGAGAGCAACCCGTCGCACCTGGAGTTCGTCCACCCCGTCGTCGTCGGTGCCGCACGCGCGGCGCAGACCACGCGCCAGGGCCCACACGCCCACCGCGACACCGACGCGGCGATGCCGATCGTCCTGCACGGCGACGCGGCCTTCCCGGGCCAGGGCGTCGTCGCCGAGTCGCTGAACCTCCAGGCGCTGGACGGCTACAAGGTCGGCGGCACGCTGCATCTGGTCACCAACAACCAGGTCGGCTTCACCACCGACCCGGAGGACGCCCGCTCCACGCGCTGGGCATCAGACATCGCCAAGGGCTACGACGTCCCGATCATCCACGTCAACGCCGACGACGTGCAGGCCTGCATCCACGCCGTGCGCCTCGCCTTCGCCTACCGCGAGGAGTTCGGCCACGACGTCGTCATCGACCTGATCGGCTACCGCCGCTTCGGCCACAACGAGGCCGACGAGCCCGCCTACACGCAGCCCGAGATGTACGTGAAGATCAAGGGCCACAAGCGCGCGGCCGAGATCTGGGCCGACCGCCTGATCGCCGAGAGCACGGTCTCCAAGGACGAGGTCGAGGCTCAGCGCCAGGCGATCTGGGATCGCTTGAGCGCGCTGCACGCCGATCTGAAGGCCAAGATCAAGGCCTACGAGGCAGCAGGCGGCGTGACGCAGCAGACCGGCGAGTACCAGCTCGACCGCTCGCCGTCGCCCGACGTGCCGACGGCGGTGTCCAAGGAGCGCCTCGAGACGCTCAACGACGAGCTGCTGACCGCGCCCGAGGGCTTCACCGTCCACCCCAAGCTCGTCAAGCAGCTGGAGCGCCGGCGCGCCGCGCTGGGCCCCGACGGCGGCATCGACTGGGCCCACGCCGAGCAGTTGGCCTATGCCTCGCTGCTGACCGAGGGCACGCCGATCCGCCTGACCGGCCAGGACGTCGAGCGCGGCACGTTCTCCCAGCGTCACCTGGTGCTGCACGACGCCAAGACCGGGCAGACCGTCTGCCCGATCCAGTCGCTGCCGGGCGCGCTCGCGCCGTTCGAGCTGCACAACTCGCCGCTGTCGGAGATCGCGTGCCTGGGCTTCGAGTACGGCTACTCGGCCGAGGCGCCCGAGACGCTGGTGCTCTGGGAGGCGCAGTTCGGCGACTTCGCCAACGGCGCCCAGGTCATCATCGACCAGTTCATCACCAGCGGCCTGGCCAAGTGGGGCCAGACCTCACGGCTGACGCTGCTGCTCCCCCACGGCTACGAGGGCTCGGGTCCCGAGCACTCGAGCGCCCGCATCGAGCGGTTCCTGCAGAGCGCCGCCGAGGGCAACGTCCGCGTCGCGAACCTGACGACGCCGGCGCAGTACTTCCACCTGCTGCGGCGCCAGGCGCGGATCACCAAGCAGCGTCCGCTGGTGATCTTCACGCCGAAGTCGCTGCTGCGCCTGCCGCAGGCGACCAACCGCATCGAGCACCTGGCCGAGTCGAAGTTCTTCCCGGTCCTGGGCGAGCCGCGCGTGCCGATCGAGAAGGTCACGCGGCTGGTGCTGTGCACCGGCAAGATCTACTACGACCTGGTGTCGCACCCCAACCGCGCCGGGAACGAGGGCGTGGCCGTCGGCCGCATCGAGTTGCTGTACCCCTTCCCGGAGTCGCAGGTCCTGGAGCTCATCAACACCTACCCGAACCTCAAGGAGGTCGTGTGGGCCCAGGAGGAGCCGCGCAACATGGGCGCCCGCGCGCACATGAGCCCGCGCCTCCTGCAGGTGCTGCCCAAGCACCTGGCCTTCGGGTACGTCGGGCGCCCCGAGCGCGCCGTGACCGCCGAGGGCTACCCGGCCGCCCACACGGCCGAGCAGAACCGCATCCTGCGGACCGCGCTGGACCTGTCGGTGCCGGCGTCGATGTACCCCATCAAGACCCCGGGTGAACGGTGATCAGCCTCGCCTGGCGGCTCGGCCGCCCACCGTTCACCTTTCGCGAACTCGCCTAGCGGCTCGTTCGCAAGGGTTTCGGGAAGTGACAGCCGTCAGGCACTTCACCGCCGCCGAGCGGCGCGCCCGGATCGGGGTGCGCCATCGGCTGGCGGCGGATGCGCGGGCGGGGTGTGCCGAGGAGGTCGCCGCAAGCCTGGTCGCCGTGCACAGCACCGACGCCGCGTCGGTGGTCCTGGCGATGTGGGCGCGGCTGGCCGATCGCGCCGCGACAGCGGCCGAGGTCGAGCGCGCGCTCTATGACGAGCGCACGCTGCTGCGGCTGATGGCGATGCGGCGGACGATGTTCGTCGTCGACCGCGCAGTCGCGCCGGTCGTCCACGCCGCGTGCTCGCTCACCGTCGCGGCGCGCGAGCGGGCCAAGCTCTTGAAGCTCATGGAGGAGAACGGCGTCGGCGGGGTGCGGCGCGAGGCGTGGCTGGCCAAGGCCGAGGCATCGGCGCTGGAGGCGCTGACGTCGCGCGGCGAGCTGACCGCGACCGAGCTCGCCGAGAGCGATGCCCGGCTGGGCGCCGAGCTGGTGCTCAGCCGCGGCGCCAAGTACGAGGCGCGCGTGAAGATGGCCAGCCGTGTGCTGACCGTGCTCGCCGCCGAGGGCCGCGTCGTGCGGGGACGACCGCGGGGCAGCTGGGCCTCGACCCAGTTCCGCTGGGCGGCGATGGAGGACTGGGCGGGCGCGTCGCTGGTGGAGCTGCCGGCAATCGAGGCCGAGGCGGCGCTGGCGGTCCGCTGGCTGCGGGCCTACGGGCCGGCGAGCGCTGACGACCTGCGCTGGTGGACGGGCTGGACGGCGACGCAGACCAAGCGGGCGCTGGCGCAAGATGGTGTCGTCGCCTGCCTGCTGGACGACGGCGAGCCGGGCGTCGTGCTCGCCGACGACGTCGAGCCGGTCGGTGCCGTGAAGCCCTGGGTCGCGCTGCTGCCCGCGCTGGATGCAACCCCTATGGGATGGAAGCGCCGCGACTTCTACCTCGGCGCGCACGCCGAGCGGCTCTTCGACGTCAACGGCAACGTGGCGCCGACCGTCTGGGCCGACGGCCGCATCGTCGGCGGCTGGACGCGACGTCCCGAGGGCGAGATCGTGTTCGGGTTGTTGGAGGACATCGGCGCCGAGGCGTCAGCCGCCGTGGCAGCGGAGGCGGCCGTGCTCACGCCCCGCCTCGGAGACGCGACCCTCGCACCCCGCGCCCGCGGCTACGCGCCGCTGGAGCGCGAGCTGCTTCGCTAGCTTGCCGGTCGATGGCCGACGAGACGATCCTGCACATCACCACCGACGCCGACTGGGCCACCGCGCAGTCCGACGGCGAGCTGGTCACGCCCTCCCTGGACGAGGAGGGCTTCATCCACTGCTCGACCTTCGCGCAGCTGGAGGCGACGGCCAACCGGATCTTCCGCGGGAGTGGCGACCTGTTGCTGCTGGAGGTCGACACCGACCAGCTCGACCGCGCCGCTGAAGTGGGAGCGCGCGGCCGACGTCGGCGACGAGTTCCCGCACATCTACGGGCCGCTCAACATCGACGCGGTCGTCGGCACGATCCCGCTGCCCGAAGGCCCCGACGGCTACGAGTTCTCGGGCTGAGTGGGCCTGTTAAGCGCGGAGCACCGCGCCAGCCAGGCCCACCGCGGCTCCGCCGCACCATCCAGGTCGCGCTGGGCCTGTCCGGCGCGGTCACATCGCGCTAGACAGGCCCACCCTCTCCCAGCGCTGCGACGACGCGCGCCGCGGCGGGTGCGACCTCGGGCTCGAGACGCCCCAACAGCTCGCGCCACCCCGGCTGCAATGCGATCGCGCGGCGGACCTGCGCGAGGCCGGTGGCACGATCGCCGTGGTCGAACTCGGCCAGGCCCGCCCAGAAGAGCAGCTCGTGGTTGTCGGGCGCCAGCGCAGCGGCGGCACGGTAGGCCTCCCCCGCTTCGGCGTGGCGGCCCGCGCCGGTGAGGTCGTCGCCGGCGGTGGCCAAGGTGTAGGCGTCGTGCAGGACCAGCAGGCGCTCCAGCTCGTCCAGCGGCTCGGGATGGTCCTCGACGCGCAGCTCGACCGTGCGCTCCCATGGCTCACCGGTAGCCGGAACGACCACCAGCGCGCACGACTGCCGACCCCGCACGTCGCCGCCCGCAGACTCGGCGGCCCGCAGCGCCGCAAGCATCCGGCGCGCGATCGGCCCGGTCGCGTGCGTGAACGCCTCGGCCATCGCAGGCCACACGCCGTCCGAGGACATCATGTTGGCCTGGACGCTGAAGTCATCGCCGACCGCGTGGCCGGCGTAGGCGATGCAGCCGGCCCCCGTATGCGTCGCCGGCGGACCATCCACACCAAGAACCGCGACCTGCCGGAAGGACGCCGCCTGATCGGCGGCCAGTAGGGCGCGCAGCGCATCGTCGGGGGCCATCCCGCCGAGCGGCGCGCTCGCCGGCGCTGCCGCACCACCCGGCGCCACCCCGTCACCCAGCGCGTCGAGCAGCCGCGGGCCGTAGGCGGGCTCGACGATCGACTGCGTGGCGACCGCGCCGACGCCCGGTCGCGCCCACGTCACGATCGACCCGACCGAGAACCAATGCGACTGCACGGCCGCACCCAGCTCGCCGCTGTCGGGATCGCGTGCGACGATCGAGTACGTGCCTCGGCGAACCATGGCCCAAGCATCCCACCAGGCGATCCTCGATCGCATCGCCGAGATCCCGGAGGGCTTCGTCCGGACCTACGGCGACCTGTCGCCCGGCGCGCCGCGGCTCACAGGCACCGTCCTGCGCCTCAACGACGACGCCGACGTGCCGTGGTGGCGCGTCGTCCGCGCCGACGGCTCGCTGGCCAAGGGCGAGCGCCAGCGCGCGCTGCTCTTCGACGAGGGCGTGCCGTTCCTCCGCAACGGGAAGATCGACCTCCGCATCGCACGGATCCCGCACGACGTGTGAACATGGCGCGCCCGATGCCCAACATCTACAACCCGGACTTCGACGAGCAGCGCGACACGGTCGACGGCTTCCACGCCTCACGCGCGCGGCTCGGGTACCAGCTCGGCACCGAGCGCGTCGGCCTCAGCCTGTGGGCGCTGCCGGCCGGCGAGACGGCCTACCCCTATCACTTCCACCTGGCCGAGGAGGAAGTGCTGGTCCTGCTCGAAGGCGACCTCGCGCTGCGCACGCCGACGGGCTGGGAGCGCGTGCGCCGCGGCGACGTCGTCCGCTTCCCGGTCGGTGAAGAGGGCGCTCATCAGCTCGTCAACGACGGCACCGTCGAGGCGCGCTTCCTGGCCATCAGCACCCACGGGCAGCCCGATGTCGTGCTCTACCCCGACCAGGGCAAGATCGGCCCGGCCGAGCGCAACCCGGACGGGAAGGGGCTCAAGATGTACTTCAAGCTCGATGACGCCGTGCCCTACGACGAGGGCATCGCGCGTCCGGAGGTCGGCGATGTGGATCCAGCGTGAGCTGACGCTCGACCCGCGCCCGCGCGGCTTCCATCTCGTCACGCGCGAGGTCGTCGCCGCGCTGCCCGAGTTGGACACCATCTCGGTCGGCCTGCTGCACCTTCACATCCTGCACACGAGCGCGTCGCTGACGCTCAACGAGAACGCCTCGCCCGACGTGCGCCGTGACTTCGAGACGTGGGCCAACGCCGCCGTGCCTGAGCAGTTCGCCTGGACCCACACCGACGAGGGCGCCGACGACATGCCCGCCCACATCAAGGCCTCGCTGATGGGACCGTCGCTGACGCTGCCGGTCGGGGGCGGCCGGCTCGCGCTCGGCACCTGGCAGGGCATCTACCTCTGCGAGCACCGCGACCGCGGCGGCGCCCGCCGGCTCGTCGCGACGCTCAACGGCGAATGACCGCCGGCCCCTACGCCGGCCTGGTGGCCGCGCACGGCCTCAGCGCCGCGCACCGGCTCGTCCTCGAAGAAGTCCCTGACGGCACGCGCGTGCTCGACGTCGGCTGCGCCACCGGCTACCTCGCCGCCGAGCTGTCGCGCCGCCGCTGCACGGTCGACGGGATCGAGTTCGACCCGGTCGCCGCGCAGGACGCCCGCGCACACTGCCACGAGGTCGTCGTCGGCGACCTCGAGGCGCCGTCGACCCAGGCCGAGGTCCAGCGAATGCTCACCGGCGCGCTCCCCGACGTGATCATCTGCGCCGACGTCCTGGAGCACCTGCGCGACCCGTGGACCGTCCTGGCCTGGCTGCGCACGCTGCTCGCGCCCGGCGGCCGCGCGGTGATCTCCGTCCCGAACATCGCGCATTGGACCGCCCGCCGGGCGCTGCTGCGTGGCCGCTTCGACTACACCGACCACGGTCTCCTGGACCGCACGCACCTGCGCTTCTTCACGCGCGCGAGCGCCGCGGAGCTGGCGCGCCGTGCAGGCTTCGCCGTCCGGGCGGAACGTCTGGCAGGCGCCCCGTTGCCGCTGGAATCACGGGTCCCAGCGCTGGGACGGGTGCGCGACCGGTGCGTACGCCGGTGTCCCGAGCTCCTCGCGTTGCAGTTCGTGTTGGTGCTGGTTGTGGATCAACCAGGGCCATAGCGCATTCTCCTCAGCTCCTTGATGTCATCGGGCAGCGGCCGCCGGTTGAGCGGTCCCGCCCCCAGCAGCTCCGGCTCCAGGCGTGTCCGAACCAGCTCCCCGCCGACGGCGTCGACGCGCAGCGCCGAAGTCCCCGGCCGCGCGCTGACGACGCGCATCAGCTCGGTGCCCTCGAAGACGAGGCCGACGCCGTCGTCGGCCGCCCAGCCGCCGGGCAGCTCGCCGGTCCGCACCGCCTCCAGCCAGACCGGCAGGCGCTCGGGCTCACCGTCGGCGTGGACGGTCAGCGAGCCGGGCAGGAAGCCCAGGCCCGGGTTGGCATCCGGCGGGCCGAACGACTTGGTGCAGCCACCCTCGAACCAGCACATCGCGCCGGCGCTCAGCCCCGCCAGGACGACGCCGCGCTGCCACGCCTCGCGCAGGACCTCGTCCAGGCCGTGGGCGGCCCAGATCGCCAGGAGATTGCGCAGCGAGCCGCCGCCGACGTAGACGACATCGTGGGCGAGGACGATCTCGCGCAGCGAGCGCGGGTCGCCGTGGCGGCGAAAAAGCGACAGGACCGTCGCCAGCGCGGCGCGGCTGCCGTAGGTGGTGTGGAAGGCGGCGATCTGCTCGTTGGGGTCGCCCGAGGCGGTCGGCAGGAAGAGGATCCGCGGCTCGCGTCGGCCGCAGAGCTCCAGGACCAGCTCGTCGAGCGCGGGATCGCCGGCCGGCGACGTGAAGCCGCCGCCGCCCATCGCGAGGATCGTGGGTGTCCGGTCGGGCTTGCGGGCGGCGCCCGTCACGCGACCGCCAGCGCCGCGCGCTCGCCCAGGTAGCTCACCGCGAGCGGATGCTCACCGTCGGTGGAGATCCGGAACGCGCGCGCCTTGGGCCGCGACGACACGGCGCGCAGCAGCTCGCGGCCCTCGAAGTGCAGGGCTGCGCCGTCCTCAGCGGCGTAGCCCTCGCGCATCTGCCCCGCCGCGATCATGTCGCGGAAGGCCTCACCCCGTTCGGCCTCGCCGTCGTAGTGCACGCAGTTGGAGTGTGGCAGCAGGCCCAAGCCGCGCACGGGCTCCGGCGGTCCATGGAAGGCGGTGATCGCCTCGCTGAACCAGCACAGCGATCCGGCGCTCAACCCACAGAGCAGCACGCCGCGCCGCCAGGCGCGCTTGAGGATCGTGTCCAGGCCATGCGCGCGCCAGGTGCCCAGCAGGCTCAGCACGCTGCCGCCGCCGACGTAGATCAGGTCCTGGCCGAGCAGGTGAGACTCGAGGTCACCCTCGACTGCCCCGGCACCCTTGTCGCGGCGAAAGAGCGACACATGACTGGTGTCGGCCACGGCCGAGAAGCGCCGGTAGAAGCGCACGACGTAGTGGTCGGCGTCGCCGGAGGCGGTGGGGATGAAGCAGACCTTGGGCCGCTGCACCCCGGTCGCCCCCAGCACGTAGTCGTCGAGCAGCGGGTTTCCCGACTCCATCGAGAACCCGCCACCCCCGAACGCGACGATCTGCGGTGGCCGCATGGACATGACACGAGGATGCCCACCACCCGGCCACCGCTGTTCGTACGGACGGTCGAAAGCCTGCTCGACCGACGGTCCTGCGCGAGGCTCTTGCTACTTGCCCTGCCAGACGGGGTCGCGCTTCTCCTTGAAGGCCGACGCGCCCTCCTTGGCATCCTCCGACGCGAAGACCGGGCCGCTGATCGCGCCCTGCTTGCCCCACATCTCCTCGCTGGTCCAGTCGAACTGCGACTGGATGATCTCCTTGGACGCCGCGACCGCGAGCGGGCCGTTCTTGACGATCGTCGCGGCCAGCTCCAGCGCCACGTTGAGCACCTCGCCCTTGGGCGCGATCCGGTTGACGACGCCGAACTCGTGGAAGCGCTCGGCCGGCATGGGATCGCCGGTCAGCGCCAGCTCCATGACCACGTGGTAGGGCATCCGCTTGGGCAGTTGCAGCAGCGCGCCGCCGGCGGCGACCAGCGAGCGCTTGGCCTCCGGGATGCCGAGCTTGGCGCCCTCGGCGGCCACGACGAGGTCACACGCCAGCGCGATCTCGAAGCCGCCGGCGACCGCGAAGCCCTCGATCGCGGCGATCAGCGGCTTGCGCGCGCCGCGCTGGGCGATGCCGGCGAAGCCGCGGTCACCGAACCACGGCGACTCGCCCTTGACGAACGCGCCGAGGTCCATCCCCGCGCAGAAGAAGCCGCCCGCGCCGGTCAGGACGCCGAGGGCGAGGCTGTCGTCGGCGTCGAGCTCGTCGAGGGCGCCGGCGATGCCGGCTGCAACCGCGGCGTTGACCGCGTTGCGCACCTCGGGGCGGTTGATGGTGATGACGAGGACGCCGTCACGGCGCTCGGTCAGGACAGCGGGCTGATCATCGGACATGGCGCGGGAATCTACCCGCGCCATGCCGATCGTTGCGTCAGGTTTGGGTCAGCGCGCCGCCTCCGGGCCGTCGAACGGCATCTTCGTCGGCGCCCGCTTGGCGAGCGTCTGGGGCTCGTTGTCGGTCAGGTCCGTCGGCCGCTGGGCGAGCTTCGCGACGGCGTCGGCCGCCGCGTCGGAGAACTCGTCGAACGCCTGGAGGTTCAGGTTGCCGAGGTCGTCACAGGCCTGGTGGTAGCACTTGTCATAGGCCACGCCCGCGGTGCCGCCGTAGATCGCGGCCTCCTCGGCCGTCTTGATCTCCTCGGCGCCGGAGAACGTGCCGCCCGCCGGGATGCCGGCGTCGATGAACGGCCCGTAGTCCGAGCGACCGTCGAAGGCGGTGGATTTGCTCGCCAGCCCGCGGCTCGCGAAGTGGTCGGTGAAGAGCGACTCGATGATGTCGGAGCCGACAGGGCCGGGGCCGGTGTCCGGGTTGTCGGAGCCGTCGCCGTCATAGACCATCCGCACGTAGTTGGGCGAGGCCACCATGTCGAAGTTCAGGTTGGCCATGATCTGGTCCTTCTGCTCCTGCGACAGGTTCTCCACGTAGTGCGTGGAGCCCAGCAGGCCCGACTCCTCGGCGCCCCAGAACGCGAACCGGATGTGGTTCTTGGGCTTCTTGAGGACCTTGGGCAGCTCCTCGGCGATCTCGAGGTCCTGCGCGGTGCCCGACCCGTCGTCGTTGATGCCCGGGCCCTCGAGGACCGAGTCGAGATGCGACCCGATGACGAGCGTCCGCGAGGTGTCACCCGTCTTGGAGTCGGCGAGCACGTTGTAGGTCTCGCGCGTCTCGTTGACGGTGTCGGTCTTGACGTGCAGCGTGACCGTCCCGGCCTGCGCCGCCTGGGCCAGCTCGTCGCCGACCGCGAAGCTCGTGAAGAGCACCGGGACGTTCTTGGGGCCGCCGAGCGTCCCGCCCTGGGAGTCGGTCCGGCCCTCCTGGCCCTCGTTGAAGATGACGACGGCCGACGCGCCCGCGGCGACCGCGTTGTCGACCTTGTCGGAGAACGTGCACGTGCCGCGCTGGAGCAGCGCGACGTTCCCCGGCGTGAAGCCGGCGAAGTCGTCGGCCTCGCAGCCGCTGGTCGAGCCGGGCTCGGCCGACGGCGGGAGCGTCACGTCGACCGGCTGCACCGTCGCGGTCACGTCGCCGCTGCCGGAGTACTGCATGATGTTGAAGTCGTTGCCCGGGCCCTGGGTGTAGACCTTGGCGCCGTCGCCGGTGCGCTCCAGCGTCGAGGGCGACGTCTCCTGGAAGAACGGGAAGTCGAACGCCTGCACGGTGACGGCGTAGCCGGCGTTCTGCAGGACGCCGACGACGTAGTCGCGGGACTTGAGGAAGCCGGGCGTGCCGGACGCGCGCGTGCCGCCGTTGCGCTCGGCGATGTTGGCCAGCGCGCGCTCGTGGCGCATCATGCCGGTGACGGTCACGGCCTGCTGGAGCTTGGCCGAGACGTCGGCCTTCGGCTTCTTTGCGGTGGGTGCCGCCGGCGCGATCGCCGGCAGGGCAGCGGACGCCAGCAAGGCGCACGCGACCGTGGCGAGGGATGCTCGCTTCACGAGAGGACCTCCGAATGGGACATTGGGACCGCCGCACGCCGACTTCCCCTGCGCGCGGCCGGATGTGGCCCTCTCGTTTGCCGGGATCGATCCGGCTGAAACCTCGGGCGGTCAGGCGACCGCCTTGCGCTACGCGGCGAGCGGCTCCTGCTCGGGCACGGCCTTCGGCGCCTTGGTGAACTCGATCGCGCCGTCCTCCAGCGCACCGCGCTTCAACATCATGATGTCGCGCGCGTAGTTCTGGTACAAGCGCCACGGGGCACGGATGCCCTGGCGCGGGAACTGGTCGATGGCGCGCGAGACGTAGCCCGACTTGAGGTCGATGAAGGGCAGCGTCTGGAGGTTCGCGTCGTGGTTGCGCGGCGTGACCTGGCCGTAGCCGTTGGCATCCATGTGGTTGAGCAGTCGGCAGACGTACTCGCAGGTCAGGTCGCACTTGAGCGTCCACGAGGCGTTGGTGTAGCCGAGCGCGATCGCCAAGTTGGGGATGTCGCTGAACATCATGCCCTTGTAGCCGATGGTCTCGTTGAGCACGATCTCGCGCCCGTCGACCTCGATCTCCATCCCGCCCAGCGCGAGCAGGTTCAGGCCCGTCGCCGAGATGACGACATCGGCCTCCACCTCGGCGCCGGAGGTGAGCTTGATTCCGCTCTCGGTGAAGGTCTCGATCGTGTCGGTCGACCACCGACGCCTTGCCGCTGCGCAGCGCCTTGAAGAGGTCGCCGTCGGGGACGAGGCAGACGCGCTGGTCCCACGGGTTGTAGGTCGGCGTGAAGTGCGGGTCCAGCGGCACGTTGTCCGGCAGCTGGCGCTGCACCATCTTGGCGATGAGGCCCTTGACGAGCTTGGGCGCGCGGCGGCTCAAGTTGAAGAAGATGCCCTGCGTGACGACGTTCTTCCAGCGCACGACCGCGTAGGCGGCCTTGGACGGCAGAACGCGCCGGATCGCGTTGGCGATCGGGTCCTCGCCGGGCAAGGTCATGATGTAGGTCGGCGAGCGCTGGAGCATCGTCACGTGGCCGGCGGCCTCGGCCATCGCGGGCACGAGCGTCACGGCCGTCGCGCCGCTGCCGATGACGACGACGCGCTTGCCCGAGTAGTCGATAGTCCTCGGGCCAGTGCTGCGGGTGGATCAGCTTGCCGCCGAACTGGTCGAGGCCCGGGAAGTCCGGCGTGAAGCCCTCGTCGTAGCGGTAGTAGCCCGTGCACGAGAAGATGAAGGAGGCGGTCAGCTCGCACCGTCTCGCCGGTGTCGGTGCGCTCGGCGGTGACAGTCCAGCGGGCCTCCGGCGAGGACCATGCGACGCGCGATGACGCGGTGGCCGAAGCGGATGTGGCGGTCGATGCCGCCCTCGCCGGCGGTGTCGCGCACGTAGTCGAGGATCGCCGGGCCGTCGGCGATCGACTTCGCGGCCGTCCACGGGCGGAACGAGTAGCCCAGGGTGAACATGTCGGAGTCCGAGCGGATGCCCGGATACCGGAAGAGGTCCCACGTGCCGCCGATGGCGTCGCGCGACTCCAGGATGGCGTAGGACTTGCCCGGGCAGTTGGCCTGCAGGTGATGGGCTGCGCCGATCCCCGAGAGGCCCGCACCGACGATCAGGACGTCGACGTGATCCGTGGTCATCTGCGTGATGATACGGGCGAACGCCCGCGTTCAAACCAGGAAGAGTGTGAGATCGGGCTCACGCTCGCCGCGCAGCACGGCCAGATCGACCTCGACGCAGCGCATTCCGCGCGACTCCGCAAGCACCCGCGCCTGCGGCTTGATCTGCTGGGCCGCCAGGACGCCCTGACAATCGGCCATGGCCGGGTCTTCGCGCAAGCGCTCCATATAGCGCGTCAGCTGCTCGACCGCATCGATCGTCGCGACCCGCTTGATCTCCACCGCGACCCAGCCGTCGTGCTCGTCGCGGCACATGAGGTCCACCGGCCCGATGTCGGTCGCCCACTCCCGCTTGACGAGCCGGAACCCCTCGCCACACCAGTGCGGCTGCTCGGCCAGCAGCTCCTGCAGATGCGCCTCGACCCCATCCTTCTCCAGCGCCGCGGCTTCCCCCATGTCGTGCGTGACATCCGAGACGACCTCGCTGATCGCGATGTCCAGCCGATCCTCCGTCGCGCCCGCGCGCTTGCGGACGACCATGTGGGTGAGGACACCGTCCTCCCCCTCCTCGAACTCGACGACCGTCGGCGGGGTCATCCAGTTCTGAGGCTTGTAACCACCGGTGTCGGCGTGGACCATCACGGACCCGTCGCTCTTGATCATGAGCAGACGCAAGGCCTCGGGCAGAAGGGCATCGAGGCGGCCGGAGTACCGGACCTCACAGCGGGCGACGATGAGACGCATCGGCCGTAACGGTACGCGCGAGATCGGGCGGAAGGCGCGAGCGTCTCCGCTCGCAGCGGTCTTTCCCGAAGACGACCTCCGAGTGGGCGCGATCCACGGCTCCTGCTACCTTGATGTACATGACGACCGTCGGAGTTGCAGAGCTTCGCCAGAACCTCAGCCGCTACCTGCGGCTCGTCGAACAGGGCGAGCGTCTCGTGGTCACCGAGCGCAACCGGCCTGTGGCCGAGCTCGGTCCACCGCCCTCGACCGGCGAGGCACTCGATCGCCTCATCGCCGAAGGCCGGGTCTCTCGACCCACCCGTCGCGGGCTGCCCGCGCCACTGTCGCTCGACGGCGATCCCGCAGCCCTCAGCAACGCGCTGAACGAGATCCGCGGAGACCGTTGAGCCGGTGGCGCTCTTCTACGCCGACGCCTCGGCATTGGTGAAGCTCGTCCGCCGGGAACCCGAGACCGCAGCGCTCGGCACTTTCCTGGCGGGTGCCGACATCATCTCCAGCGAGCTCGTCCTCACCGAAGTGCCACGCGCGGTGCACCGGGCCGCGTCCGGCGATCCGGCGCTGCCGCTCGACGCGCTCATGGCCAGAGCCGACGATGTCCTGCAGGCACTCGCGCTGCTTCCGATCGACCGAGCGCTCCTCCTCGCCGCCGGAGCGCTCGCCGAGCCGATGCTGCGCGCTCTCGATGCGATCCACCTTGCCTCGGCCGTCGCCGTCCTACCGATCGACGCCTTCGTCACCTACGACGATCGTCAAGGCGCGGCCGCCAGGCTCGCTGGTCTGCGCACGGTCGCTCCGCGCTGACAAGCCTGCCGGATCGACGCGTCAGCGTCGCGCTTTGGACTGGTTCAGCTCCACGGCGGCGCGCACGAGCGTCTTCAACGCCTGCTCGTCGACCTCCTCGCCCTCGTGGAAGTCGATGGCGCGTCTGGTGTTTCCGTCGAGGCTGGAGTTGAAGAGGCCCGCAGGATCCTCGAGCGACGCCCCTTTGGCGAACGTCATCTTCACGACGCTCTTGTAGGTCTCGCCCGTGCAGATCATCCCGTCGTGGTACCAGACAGGAACGCCGCGCCACTTCCACTCCTCCACGACGTCGGGATCGGCGTCCTTGACGATGGCGCGCAGGCGGCCGAGCAGCTCGCCCCGCCAGTCGCCCAGCTCCTTGATCCTCGCGTCGATCAGCTGCGAAGGAGTCTCGCCGTTCTTCATGCCCGTGGCCTTTCCTCGATCTCGATGCTGAGCACCCACATCGTCGACGTACCGTCTCACGAGACAACTCGGTAGCAATCTAGCATCTGATAATCTTTTGATGAATGTTTTTGCCATTCGACAATGGCATGTTTGAGGGGGAGACCACGATCCTCGATCGCTGGTCGCGACAGCTCGACCGACGCGTGATGCCGCGTCGCTGGGAAGGCCGGCTACGCCGTGCCCTCGAGGCCGAGGCGATCACCGCCTCCACGAGCATGGAAGGAGTGCCGGTCACCGTCGATGACACCTTGCGGATCCTCGCCGGCGACTCACCGGAGCGGGTCAGCGCCGGTGATCAAGCGTTGGTTCGCGGCTATCGCGAAGCCATGACGTATGCCCAGCGACGGGCCGACGACGGTCGACTGATGTGGAACCGCGAGCTCATCGTCGGCATCCAGGATCGTGTGCTCGCAGGCAACTTCGCCGCCGGAGCTGGACGGCTCCGCGAGGGTGCTGCGTGGGTGACCAGTGCGAACAGCGGACAAACCGTGTTCCAGCCCCCGGCTCACGAACTGGTACCCGACCTGGTCGATCAGCTCTGCGACACGATGGAGCACACAGATTGGCATCCGGCCCTGGCGGCGGCGTGGGTCCACGTGGCGCTCGCGGCAATCCATCCCTTCCGCGACGGCAACGGCCGGACGGCACGCATCCTCGCCTCCCTCGTGATGTATCGCGGTGGCTTCAAGGACACCGCCTTCACCAGCTTGGAAGAGTGGTGGGGAAGGAACACCGCGAGCTACTACTCGGCGTTCGGCTGCCTGGGCGATCGGTTCTCACGCTCGACGGATGTGACCCCGTTTGTGCAGGCCCACGCCCGAGCGCAGGTCACACAAGTGCTGGAAGCTCGCGTTACGCCAGCGCGTCGACGGCGTGCTGTGGACCACGCTCGAGAACCTGCTCGAAGATCACCGGCTGCCGGCGCGGCTTGCGAACGCCCTGTACGACAGCTTCTACGTGCGCGATGTCACGACGGCGTACTACGCCGATCTCATCGACGCCAGCCAGGGCACAGCTCGCAATGACCTTCAGGCGGCGGCTGCGGCAGGGCTCGTGCGGCCCGAGGGACAAACCAGGGGACGCCGCTACTGCCCCGGGCCACGGCTCGTGCCGGCCATCGCCAAGATGCTCGCGCTGGACAGCTCGGCTGACCCGAAGGCCGTCGCCGACGAACTCGTAGCACGCGCGCAGGAGGGCTGGGATCCCGCGCTGCGAGATGCGACGGTTCAGTCTCCCCTGCCGGGCTTCGACCCTTAGCGGCCTGACGGCCTCAGTGGCTTGCGGCCCCTGCGCCCGGGAGGGGGCGCAGGGACCGGCAAGCGCATGGCGTTCATGCCCGGAAGGCGGCGGCATCCGTTCCGGGGCGTCCGTGCCCTTGCCTCTAGATCCCCATCGGCCGGCAAAAACAGAACCTGAAGGGCATGTCCGCGTGCGGACGTTCAGACCTCGGTCGGCTCCGGCGCACGGCCGTTGTCGCTGGTCTGGGCGAGGGTCTCGCGGGCCAGCTTGAGCGCCGGTCCGGCCTGACCGATCATCTGGTTCATGATCTCGCCGACGCCCTGTGCGCCGTTGAGAATCGTGAGGTTGTCGACCTTGCTGAAGGACTCGGCCGCGGCCCGGACGATCTCCGGCAGCTTCTCGGCGAGCTGCTGGCCGATGACCGCGTCGGACTCCTTCTCCAGCGCCTCCGCACGCTTGGCGATCGCCTCGGCCTCGGCCAGCCCGCGGGCCCGGACGGCGCTGCCTTCCGCGTCGCCCTGGGCCTGGGTCGCCGCCGCCTCGGCCAGACCGACCTCCTTGACCTGCTTGGCCTGGGCGGTCGCGGCGAGCTCGACGCGCTTGGCGTCGGCCGCGGCGGCCAGCTCGACCTTGCGCGCGTTGGCCTCGGCCGACAGCTCCGTCTCGCGCTTGCCCGCCTCGGCGAGCGCGATGCGCGCCTCGCGCTGGCCCTCGGCCTCCACCCGCTGCCGGTAGGCCTCGGCGTCAGCCGGCTTGCGGATCGTCGTCTCCAGCCGCTTCTCCTCGCGCTGGGCCTCCAGGTCGGCGACCTCGGTCTCCTGCACGACGACCTGCTTGCGCGCCTCGGCGTCGGCCAGGGGCCCGGCCTGGGCGCTGGTCGCCGTCGCGCGATCCTGCTCGGCCTGGAACTGCGCGAGCTTGATCTGCGTCTCGCGCTGGGCGGCGGCCTTCAGCGCCTCGGCCTCCTGCTCGCGCTCGGTCGCCTCGCGGTCGGCCGCGGCCTGCGCGATGCGCGCCATCTTCTTGACCTCGGCGGCCCGCGGCTCGCCGAGCGCGCGGATGTAGCCGGTCGGGTCGATGATCTCCTGGATCTGCAGCGAGTCCACGACCAGCCCGAGCTTCTGCATCTCGTCGGCGCTCGCGTCCCGCGTCTGCTGGGCCAGCTCGTTGCGATTGGCGATCAGGTCCTCGACGGTCAGCCCGCCGATGATCGAGCGCAGGTGGCCGTGGAAGACCTCCTTGACCATGTCGTGCATCTGCGAGCTGACACGGCCGCCCTCGATGTCCTGGTCATGGAGGAAGCGCGTCGTCGCGTTGGTGATCGACTGCGGGTCGTCGCCGACCTTGAACAGCGCGACGCCGCGGACCCCGACGGGGATCTTCTGCGAGTCGACGCCCTCGACCTCCAGCATCGCCTTGTCGGCCTGCAGCGAGAGGTACTGCGCGCGCTGCAGCGCAGGGACGACCATCGCGCCACCGCCCGTGATGATCTTGAACGTCCGGCCCGCGCTCGACGTGCCCGACGCGCCCAGGCCCGTGACGATCAGCGCCTGATCGGCGGCCGGCACCTTCCAGAGCAGCTTGAAGAGGGCGGCGATGAGCGCGACGACGACGACCGCCGCGATGAGGGCGATCAACAAGGGGTTCATGGTGCGGGGTCTCCTGAGGTCGGGGCATAGAGACGCGTGACGAGCACGGTGCGAGACGCGACGCGGTCGACGACGACGATCTCCTCGTAGGGATCAATCGACCCACCGTCGACGTCGCGGGCCATGAAGGCCTGGACACCTCCGTCGAGGGCGATCATCACCTCACCCGTGCGGTCGGGGCGGATGGCGCCGCTGCTGGTCACGCGGCCGTGACATCCGATCGGATCGCTGAGCATCTCGGAACGCATCATGCCCGACCGAGCAGTCGGCCAACCTACTCGGAGAGCGGCGTGCCACCCGTCCGCAGCTGCACGTCGTGGCGACGGTGCTCGCCGAGGGTGAAGCACGCCTCGGGCTCCTCGGTGCCGGCGATCCAGGACTCCAGCCGCTCGGCGAGCGCCGGCCCGTGCTTGAACGCATGCCCCGAGCCCCCGCCGACCAGCCAGACGCGCCCGCCGTGTGCCGGATGCGGCGAGACGACGAAGCGCTCGTCGGGCGTCATCTCGTACTGACAGACGCGTGAGCCCACCAGCGGTGCGCCGGCCAAGGCCGGGAAGCGATGGGCCAGGTACGCGCGCGCGACCCGTTCGAGCTCCGGGCTGGTGCGCCGCTCGGCGGTCAGGGACGCGACGCCGGGACCCTCGACGTCGGGGCCGACCTTCACCCCGCGGCCGTCGAGATCGCCCATGCCGTAAGCGGCGCCGTCGAAGTCGACCCAGCCCGGAACGCCCGGCGCCGCCCAGCGGCCGTCGGCGCCGAAGTAGTAGACGTCCTGATGGGTGATGCGGAGCTTCAGCACGTCACCGAAGAGCCCCGCCATCCATGCCCCACACGCCCACACGACGTGGTCGGCCTCCAGGACCCGACCGTCGTCGAGGACGACACGCTCGCCGTCGGGCCGCGCGACCGCGGTCACGCGCCGCGCCCCCGCCGCCACCGCGCGGTCGGCCAGCGCCCGCACGCCCTCACGCGCCCGCAGCAGCCCGGCCTCGGGCTCCAGCAGCGTGAACGCGAGGTCGTCGGCGTTGATCGAGGGGAAGAGCTGCGCAGGGTCGACGCGCTCGTGCGGGATGCCCAACCGATCCAGCACACGCTCGCTCGCGGCCTCCCAGCCGTCGGCACGGCGCGCAAACCACACGACGCCGGACTCCGAGATGAGCCGCGGGTCGAGCTCGCGCCAGAGCTCCAGCGCGCGGCGCGACATCCGCGCGTGCAGCTCGTCGTCGCCGTGGCTGGCGCGGATCAGCCGCGACTCGTCACCGCTGCCCGACCGCACATGGCCCGGCGAGAACTGCTCCACATGCGTCACGCCCCACCCCGAGCGGGCGAGGCGGTCGGCGAGCGACGAGCCCAGCACGCCGGCGCCCACGACCACGACGGAAGACGTCATGGCCGGGACGCTAGCTGTCCTGCTCGCGGACCTGCTGAACAGGTTCTTGGGATGAGGTGAGTGTGTCCGGCCCCTGGCGGAGGCTGAGAGGTGCGAGCCACCTCAACGCCCACCTGGAGGGCCGGACACATGCCAGACCGTAGATGCCGCTTCGGACCGGCGGCCAAGATCGAGATGATCCGCCGCTGCGAGCAAGGCGAGTCGTTTCGTCAGATCGCCCGTTCGATGGCCTGCTCACCGACGACGGTCAAGACGGCTTGGGATCGCTGGCAGCACGCCGACCCAGAGGACCGCGAGGACTTCTCCTGCCTGCTGCCTCGACGACCGGTTCCGAGATCATGTCCTTGGTCGTTGAGCGTCGAGGTCGAGCAGCAGATCCTGGCCGCCAGGGCCAAGACCGGCTGGGGCGAGATGCGCCTGTCGGTGCTGTGTGGTGGGCGCCATCGTTCGAGCATCGGCAAGGTCCTGCGCCGTCACGGCGTCTCGCGTCTGCCCAAGCAGCCGCGCCAAGGCTCACGGCGCTATGAGTGGGCCGAGGCCGGTGCGTTGCTGCATTTCGACGCGTTGCGCCTGCCGAAGTTCGAGCGCCCGGGACATTGGGCGACGGGCAAGCGCAGCGAGATCGACCGCACGCGCCAGGCCGGCACGACCTACGTGCTCGGTGTCGTTGACGATCACACAAGGCTGGCCTACTGCGAGCTGCACAGCAGCGAGAGCGCCGAGACGGTCACCGCCACGTTGCGTCGCGCGGTCGCTTGGTTTTCCGAGCAGGGCTGCGGCCCGGTTGAGGCGGTGATGAGCGACAACCACAAGGCCTACACCAGCCACGCCTTCACCGCCCTGCTCGACGAGCTCGACGCAAAACAGATCCTCACCCCGCCCTACACGCCACGCTGGAACGGCAAGATCGAAAGGTTCTTTCTGACGGCCAAGCGCGAGTGGAGCCACGGCCGCGTCTGGCAGAGCTCTCGCCAGCGCGACCGCGCCCTGTCATCGTTTCTTCGCTACTACAACCGCCAACGCCCTCACAGCGCCGCCGGCGGCCGACCACCCATCACCCGCGTCCACTAACTCCGCAAGCAGGACAGCTAGCGCGGGAGATCGACTACTTCACCTTGAAGGCGATGTACGTCGACGACGCCTTCTTCCACGGCGCCTGGCCCTGGTAGACGACGCGCACGCGCCACTTGCCCTTGAGCTTCAGCTTGGCCTTGAAGGTGAACGGCTTGTTGGCCGGCTTGAGGCCGCCGACCAGCTTGCGCCACTTGCCCTTCTTGTTGCGGAACTGCCACTCGACGGCGACCTTGCCGCCGAGCGACGGCACAGCGCCCGCGGCCTTGGCGGCCTTGGCGCGCGAGATCGACCCCGCAACCTTGCAGACGCGCTTCTTGCAGCTGATCTTCTTGGACTTCAGCTTGACCTGCGGCGTCAGCGTCGACTTCAGCGACCCTGCCGTGACCTTGACGACCGGGATCTTCTGCACCGACGTGTTGCCGTTCTTGTCCAGCGCCGTGACCTCGATGGTGTGCGGGCCGAGCGCGAGCTTGCCCGAGCCCTGCCACGGGGCGAGGCCGACCGGCGCGTCGTTGGTCAGGCTGTCGGTGAAGTTGCGGACGGCCTGGCCGCCGTCGAACGAGAAGGTGATGCGCGCGACGCCGACGCCGGCGTCACTGGCCGCGGCCGAGAGGTCGAGCTTGTCGACGAACTGCTGGCCGGGGGCCGGCTTGACGACGCGGATGGTCGGCGCGTCGAAGTCACCACAGGGCCCGGCAGCGCCGCCGCCCGCCGCCGCGACCGCACGGAAGGCGCTCAACGCGGGCTTCGGCGAGCCATCGGTGCGCAACAGGCCATAGTGATTGAGCTCGTCGACCGGCTCGCTGGTCGTGTCACGCATCGTGAACCAGTCGGCCTCCGTGACGTACGGGTCGTTGGCCAGGCACGCATACGCCTTGCCCAGGAACGCCGCCTGGTTGGCCTCGGTGACGCCGGACGGCTTCTGGCCGGCCCAGGTGCCACGCGTGCACGAGGTCGGGCTGCCGTTGGTCGAGGACCAGCCCAGCTCGCTCATCCAGATCGGCTTGCCACCGTCGCCGTGGGCGACCATCGTGTCGCGCACCGTGCGGTAGCCCAGGAACGTGAAGCGCGCCAGCAGGCCGTTGTCGCGGTAGAACTCGTCCGGGCCGCGGTCCAGGCAGGCCGTGTCGGTGTGAACCGCGACGACGTCGAAGGAGCCCGCTGCGCCCGCGGTGTAGAGGTTCTCCAGCCAGCTGTAGTTGTTGCCCGTCGTCGGCCCGGCCACGACGGCCGCGCCCGGATCGCCCGCCTTGATCCCCGCGTAGGCGGCCTTGAGCATGGCGGTGTACTTGACGGGGTCAGGGCCCGGGTGCCAGAAGGCGTTCTCGTCGGGCTCGTTCCAGACCTCGTAGCCGGCGACCGTGCCGACGGTCTTGTTGTGGGCCGCGAAGCGCCGCAGGAAGTCACCGAAGTCCGCCGGGTCGGTGGGTGGAACGGCGACGTCCGAGGAGCCGTTGGACCACGCGGGCGCCTCGGTGACGACGAAGACCGGCTTGACGCCCGCGGCGTTGAGCTGCTTGATCGCGGCGTCGAACGTGTTGGAGATGTTGAGCAGGTTGACGTCGTTGGACGGGTACTGATTGCGGAAGTTGGGCTCGAAGGCGTTCCACAGCGCGAAGATGCGCACCGTCTTGGCACCCGCGTCGATCGCCTCGGTGATGCGATCGGACGTCGGCGCGCCGGCGATGTTGACGCCGGGCACGGCAGCGTGTGCGGCCGAGGGGACGGCCAGCGCCACGAGGGCGACCAGCGGGAGAAGGATCTTGGGGAGGCTCATGAGGAGATGGGGGCGCGCGGCATGGCGCGAGGGGTCGCGGTCCTGTGATCTCACAGATCGGTGGTCGGCGAACGCGCTTGAACCGATTCCGTTCCGTTCCGGACACCTTTGGACGCGCTAGCGTCAGGTTTCATGAGCGTTGTCGACCGTCTGTCCACGAACCCGGCCGATGTCTCAGACGTCGTGTGGAGCGGCCGGTTGGGCGATGCCGAGACGTTCGTAGCAGCAGCCCGCGCCGCCAAGGCCGCCCAGCCGGGGTGGGCCGCGACGCCCGCACCGCGCCGCGGGCGCGCGATCCAGCAGATAGGCAGGATCGTCGAGGCCAACAAGGAGACGCTGGCCCGCCTCGTCACCCGCGAGATCGGCAAGCCGTATCCCGAGGCGCTCGGCGAGGTCCAGGAGATCGTCGACACCTGCGACTTCTTCCTCGGCGAGGGCCGGCGGCTCTACGGCCAGACCGTCCCGAGCGAGATGCCCGACAAGCAGCTCTTCACCTTCCGCGTGCCGGTCGGCGTCGCGGCGATCATCACCGCCGGCAACTTCCCAGTCGCGGTCCCGTCCTGGTACCTCGTGCCGGCGCTGCTGTGCGGCAACACGGTCGTCTGGAAGCCGGCGGACTACACGCCCGCGCTGGGCGAGGCGCTCGGCAGGCTGTTCGCTGCCGGCGGGCTGCCGGACGGGGTGCTGAGCGTCGTCCAGGCCGATGGCCCGACGACCTTCACCGGGCTGGAGCGCGCGCTGGACGAGGGCCTGGTCGACAAGGTCGGCTTCACGGGCTCCTCGACCGTCGGGCGGGAGATCGGCGCGCTCTGCGGTCGCCACCTGCAGTCGCCGTGCCTGGAGCTCGGCGGCAAGAACCCGATGGTCGTCACGGCTGATGCCGACCTCGACCTGGCCGTCGAGGGCGCGCTCTTCGGCGGCTTCGGGACGGCGGGCCAGCGCTGCACGTCGCTGGGCACCGCGATCGTCCATGAGGACGTCTACGAGGACTTCCTCGGGCGATTGACGCGCGTGGTCGAGGCCGCCCCGATCGGCGACCCGACCAAGGACGTGCTCTACGGCCCGATGATCGACGAGAAGTTCCTGGAGCGCTTCCTCGGCCACCACCTCGGGCTGATCGCCGACCACCACGCCGTCAGCGGCTCGACCGGCGTCGGGCGCATCACCACCGACAACCCGCGTTCGGGCTTCGTCGGGGAGTTCGAGCGCGGGCTCTACGTCCACCCCACGATCGTCGCCGGCGTCCGCATCGACGACGAGCTCGCCAACACCGAGACCTTCGGCCCGCTGGTCGGCGTCGCCAAGTACGGCGCCTTCGACGAGGCGATCGCCTTTGCCAACGGCCACGGCTACGGGCTCTCGTCGGCGATCTACACCAACAACCCGGCCGACGCGCTGCGCTTCCGCGAGCGGGTGAGCGCCGGCATGGTGTCGGTCAACAACTCGACGTCCGGCGCCGAGGCGCACCTGCCGTTCGGCGGCAACGGGAAGTCCGGCAACGGCTCACGCCAGTCCGGCGTCTGGGTGCTGGATCAGTTCACGCGCTGGCAGTCGATGAACTGGGACTACGCGGGCAAGCTGCAGAAGGCCCAGATGGACATCGACGACGTCGATGCCGACCTCGACTTCCGGTTGGAGAACTGAGACAGCAATGGATGGTCCCGCCCCCGATCTGGACGGCCTCGCCGCGATCATCGCCGTCGACGCGCAGGCCGACGGCCTGCCGATCAGCTGGGTCAGCCCCGGCTTCGAGCTGCTGACCGGCTACGGCGCCTCCGAGGTGCTCGGCCGCAACGCCAAGCTCCTGCAGGGACCGGACACCGACCCGCGCTCGATCTCGGTCCTGACCGAGGCGATCGCCGCCGGTCGCGACGCCTATGTGACGCTGCTGAACTACCGCGCCGACGGCACGCCGTTCTGGAACGAGGTCGCGATCGCCCCGGAGCGCGACGGCGAGGGCAGGATCGTCCGCTGGCTGGGCACCCAGCGCGACGTCACCGACCGCATGCGCCAGAACGCGCGGCTGCACGAGCTCGCCTACTACGACACGCTCACCGGTCTGGCCAACCGCTCGGCGATGCACGACGAGCTGCGCTCCGCGATGCATCGCGCGCGCGTGCACGAGACCGAGCTCGCGCTGCTGCAGGTCGACGTCGACGACTTCCGTCGCGTCAACGAGCAGTGGGGCCATCAGGCCGGCGACGCGCTGCTGCGGGTGATCGCCGACCGCCTGCGCTCGGTCGTCCGGCCGCAGGACCTGCTGGCCCGCCAAGGCGGCGATGAGTTCGCGCTGCTGCTCAAGGACCTGCCGACCGGCGAGGGCGAGCGTGTCGCCAAGGAGCTGGCCGCGCGTCTGCTGACCGCCGTGCGCGACGCGCCGCACGTCGTCGGCGACCTGCGCCTGGAGATCCGGGTGAGCCTCGGCATCGGCCTCTACCGCCAGGGCACGACGATGACCTCCGCCGATCTGTTGCAGGACGCCGATGTCGCCGTCTCGTCCGCCAAGGCCGCGGGCAAGGACACCGTCCGGGTCCACCGCGCGATCTCCGGTGACGCGGTCCTGGTCCCCGACGACGCGTTCGACCCCGCCGCGGCCGGCGGCGCGCTGGATCGCGTGCTGGCCGACGGGACCATCACCGCCCTCTACCAGCCGATCGTGGACCTGGCCACGGGCGAGACGCTCGGCTACGAGGCGCTCGCGCGCGGCCCGGAGGGCTCGCCGCTGCACCGTCCTGACCGGCTCTTCGCGGCCGCCGCCGCCGCGGGACGGGTGGTCGAGCTGGACTGGGCCTGCCGTGTCGTCGCCGTACGCGGCGCCCTGGAGGCGGGCCTCGGACGTACATCGTCGTTGTTCCTCAACTGTGAGCCGGCCGCGATCGGCACGCCATGTCCGGCAGAGCATGTGGTGTTGTGGGAGCGTGCGCAGCGCGAGCTCGATCTCGTCCTTGAGATCACCGAGCGTGCCGTGACCGCACGGCCGGCTGAGCTGGTGCGGACCGTCGGCGAGGCGCGCGGCTCCGGGCACGGGATCGCGCTCGACGACGTCGGCGCCGACGTGCGCTCGCTCGCGCTGCTGCCGCTGGTCGAGCCGGACATCATCAAGCTCGATCTGGGCCTGGTGCAGGACCGGCCGTCGACCGACCAGGCGGCGATCGTCAGCGCTGTGGCGGCCGAGCACGAGCGCACGGGCGCGCAGATCCTCGCCGAGGGCATCGAGAGCGACGAGCACGTGGCGATCGCGCGCTCGCTCGGCGCGACCCTCGTCCAGGGCTGGCACTTCGGCCGCCCCGAACCGCTGGTGGCGCCACTGCCGATCGCGCGCGTGCGCCGGCACACGGCGACGTCGCCGGAGCTGCCGGGGTCGACGCCGTTTGAGGTTGTCGCGGCGGTGCGCGCGACGGGTGAGGCGACCAAGCGCCTGCTGCTGCCGATGAGCCACCACCTCGAGGAGCGCGCGCTGCGCATCGGCGAAGGAGCGGTGATCCTGTCGGCCTTCCAGGAGGCGCGCCATTTCACCAAGGCGACTGCGCGTCGCTACGAGGCGCTGGCGCGCCGCGCGTCGCTGGTCGCGGCCTTCGGCGTGGGGATGCCGGACGAGCCGGTCCATGGCGTGCGCGGCGCGCGGCTCGATCCCGATGACGTGCTGGCGGGCGAGTGGTCGGTGCTCGTGCTGGGTCCGCACTTCGCGGGAGCCCTCGTGGGTCGAGACCTTGGCGATGTCGATCGCGGCAATGACGAGCGGCGGTTCGCCTTCGCGACGGTCTATGACCGCGGGGTCGTCATCGCGGCGGCACGGACGTTGTTGTCGCGGATCGCGCCGCGAGAGCGGGCGGGAGCGCCGGAGGCCTAGCGATCGGGCGCCGGGCGCCGATCTCAGCCCAGCCCACCGAGCGGGTCCGCCCAAGCCGGCGGCCCCTCGCGGTACCAGCGCGGCGACGTGGTCGGCGGTGGCGTGAGCGCGGCCTTGGCCACCAACAAGGATGGCTGTGGGTCGGCGAGGTGCGAGGCGAGCGCCGCGGCGAAGTCCTCGCCGAGACCCTCGACCGCCGTCGCCCGCACCCCGAACGCGCTCGCAAGCGCGACGAAGTCCGGCGTCTCCAGGTCGACGCCGAACGGCTCCACCCCACTCTGGGCCTGATCGAAGCGCAGCATCCCGTAGCCGCCGTCGTCGACGACAACCACCGTCAGCGGCAGCCCCTCCTGCTTAGCCGTCGCCAGCTCGCCACACGCAAAGAGGAAGCCGCCGTCGCCGCAGACCGCGAGCGTGGGGCCGGCAGCCGCCGCGCCGAGCGCTGCCGGGAAGGCGTAGCCGAGCGTCCCCCACCCCATCGGGTACTGGAAGCGACGCGGACCGGCGGGCGCGTACATGCCGGCCAGCCAGTAGCCCGCGATGCACATGTCGGCGACCACCGTCACGTCGTCGGGCACGACCCGAGCGAAGTCCTCCAAGAACGCGATCTCGTGCGGATGATCGCCGCGCAGCGAGCCGCGCGCGCGGCGGCGGACCGTGATGAGGTCGGCCCAGACGTCGGCGCCGGTCGGCGGCAGCCCGGCGGCCAACGCGCGGGTGGCGAGCGCGGCGTCGGCCTCGACGAGCACGTCGGCGACGTAGTTCTTCATCGCGTCGCGCCCGTCGACGTTGATCGACAGCAGCTTCTGCGGCCGCGGCAGCCGCCAGTTCATGGTGTTCATGCCGTCGAGGTCGGTCCCGATCGCGATGACGACATCGGCCTCGTCCCACAGCTCCCCGACCGCCGGCAGGTGCGGCGGCAGGCCGACCGCGCACGGATCCTCATTGCCGACCAGCCCACGGGAGCTGAAGGTGGTGAGGATCGGCGCGCCGAGGCGACGTGCCAGCTCGGCGACCTCCGGGCCGGCGTCGAGCGCACCACCGCCCGCCCAGATCAGCGGCTTCCACGCGCCCGCCAGCAGCTCCAGCGCGTCGCCGACGTCGGGCTCGTCGACCACGACCTCGGGCGCGAACTCGCCGACGTCCCAGCGCGGCCCGCTCGCCGACAGCCGATCGGTCGGGATCTCGACGAAGACCGGCCGCCGCGGCGCGTCGAGCGCCACCGCGATCGCGCTCTCGATGTCGGCCGGATCCTCCAGCCGGAAGGTCTGCTTCGTCACCGGCGCGAACAGCGCGCGCTGGTCCGATGCCTCATGCAGCGCCCCGCCGACGACCCCACGACGCTTCAGCGCCGTCGGGATGTCGGTGGCGATGACGACGATCGGCGAGCGCGACGCCCATGCCTCCCCGGTCGCCCCGAGCGTGTTGGCGGCACCCGGCCCGGTCGTCACCAACGCGACGCCGACCTCGCCGGTGGCGCGCGCGTAGCCGTCGGCCGCGTACGCAGCAGCCTGCTCGTGGCGCACGCCGATCAGCCGGATCGACGACCGGCGCAGCGCCTCCCACGCGGCGAGGTTGTGCACGCCGGGCAGGCCGAAGACGACTTTGACGCCGGCACGCTCCAAGCCGGCCACGAGCTGGTCGGCACCGGTGGCCATCAGCCGGCCGACCGCATCACGACGGACGTGTTCGCCGTCCGGCAATAGGTCGTCATGCGGCCGGGAGCACCCGGGGCTGAGCGGCATGCAACCGCTCCAGCAACGCGGCCACTTCCTCGTCCTCGGGTGCCAGCATCAGCGCACGCTCGGCCGCGGCGATCGCGTCGCTCACGCGGTCGGTCCGCGCCAGCGCGTGCGCGTAGCGCGACCACGCGTCGGCCCGCCGCCCATCCAGGAGCGTCGCCTGCTCGGTCGCCGTCACCTCGCCGCCGAGATCACCACCAAGATGGTGGGCCAGCGCGAGATCGAGCAGGCCCTCGACCGTCGGCCCCAGCCGGCGCGCGGTCTCCAGCGCGTCCAGCGCGCCCGCACGGTCCATCAGCGCCAAGCGCAGCCGGCCGACGCGCTCCCACGCACCCGCGTCGCTCGGGCCGAGCTGCGCCGAGCGCAGTGCCGCCTCGGCCGCCAGGTCGATCGCCCGCATGTCCTCGTAGATGCGTGCGGCATAGCGCTGCGCGGCCGGGCGCGTCGGGTCGTGGCGGATCCAGTCGCGCACCGCGCGCCCCGCGGCAGCGAGATCTCCCGCCTGCCAGAAGGCAAGCGTCAGCAGCCGCAGGACCGAGATGTTGGTGGGCTCGGCGTCACGGGCGTAGATCAGACGCCGGGCAGCGAGCTTGTAATCGCCCTCGACCATCGCGTGCTGCGCGGCGGTCATGAAGCGCTGCACGCGCTCGTGGCCGGGGTCGGGCTTGGAGAAGTCGACGAACTGCAGCGAGCCGGCCGGCACCGTGCGCACGCCCGGCTGGAAGCGCACGCGCGCCCACTGCTGGATGTCATCGCCCCCACCGGTGAAGTAGATGCCCGCGACCTCGCCCACACCCCATTCCGGATAGGAGAGGCAGCGCGCGTAGCGGTGCACGACCGAGTGGTCGGGAACGCGCGAGCCGAACGGGTCGTTCTTGGCGCGGTCGGCGTCGTGCGCGCGCCGGGCCTGGTCCTCCTCGTAGGCGCGGCGGCCGGCCTCGGCGCGATAGGCGCGCGTGGCCGCGGCACTGACCTTGACCGCGTTGCGCGACACGCGCCCACCTCGCGAGCCCTCGGCGAGGTTCTCCAGCTGGTCGGCCGCCTCGTTGATGGCCTTGAGGTGGCGCTCGTGCTCGATCTGCCTGCCGGGCGGGGCGAGGTCGGGGTGCCAGACCTTGGCCTGCTTGCGCCGCGCGAGCTGGACGTCGCGCTTCTCGAACGGGGGCTCGAGCTCCAGCAGGAGGAGCGCCTGTTCGATGTCGAGGACCTGCGGCACGACCTTCGAGGGTATCGGCCCAACCCATAGGCTCCTAGCTGTGTTGCTGTCCGACTGCACGACGCTCCGGCTCGGCGGACCCGCCGCGGCCTTCGTGGACGCGACGACCGATGCCCGGTTGCTCGACGCGCTCGTCGGCGCCGAGCGCCCCGTCCTGCTCCTCGCCGGCGGCTCGAACGTCGTCGTCGCCGACGAGGGCTTCCCCGGCACGGTCATCCGCATCGCCACGCGTGGCATCGAGCGGGAATGCGACACGCTCCACGTCGCCGCCGGCGAGCCCTGGGACGCCGTCGTCGCCCACACGGTCGCCGAGGGCCTCGCCGGGATCGAGGCGCTCTCCGGGATCCCGGGCTCGGTCGGTGCGACGCCGATCCAGAACGTCGGCGCCTACGGCCAAGAGGTGAGCGACACCATCATGTCGGTCCGTGCCGTCGAACGAACGACCGGCGAGACGGTCGACCTCGCGCCGGAGGCGTGCGGCTTCGCCTACCGGTCCAGCGCCTTCAAGCGCGACCCGGAGCGCTATGTCGTCCTGCGCGTCTCGTTCGCGCTGCACGCCTCCGAAAGCTCCCGCCCCGTCCGCTACGCCGAGTTGGCGCGCACGCTCGGCGTCGAGGTCGGCGAGACCGCGCCGCTGCCCGCCGTGCGCGAGGCCGTGCTCGCCCTGCGCCGTTCCAAGGGCATGGTGTTGGACCCCGAGGACCCAGACACGCGCAGCGCGGGCTCGTTCTTCACCAACCCGATCCTCGATGCCGCGCAGTTCGCCGCCCTCCGTGCCCGCGCCGGCGACGGCGTCCCCGGCTTCCCCGAGCCCGACGGCCGCGTCAAGACCAGCGCCGCCTGGCTCATCGACCACGCGGGCTTCACCAAGGGGTATGGCAACCCCCGCGGCATCGCGATCTCCACCAAGCACGTGCTCGCGCTGACCAACCGCGGAGACGGCACGACGGCCGAGCTCGTCGCGCTCGCGCAGGAGATCGCGCGCGGCGTCGACAAGACCTTTGGTGTCGCGCTGCATCCCGAGCCGGTCTTCGTCGGGCACGCCTGGGATCCGATCCCGGCCTGAGCCTCCTATCCTGGAGGCTTCATGGCTCCTCAGTACATCTTTCAGATGCAGCGGCTCACGAAGGCCTACGGGCCCGAGAAGCCGATCCTCAACGACGTCTCGCTCTCGTTCCTCTCAGGCGCGAAGATCGGCGTGCTCGGCTACAACGGCGCCGGCAAGTCGACGCTGCTGAAGATCATGGCCGGCATCGACACCGACTTCCGCAGCGGCGAGGCGATGCTCGCCCCCGGCGCGACGGTCGGCATGCTCCAGCAGGAGCCCCAGCTCGACGAGACCAAGACCGCGCGCGAGAACGTCCTGGACGGCGTCGCCGAGACCAAGGGCCTCATCGACCGCTTCAACGAGCTGGCCGCCAACTACTCCGACGAGGTCGCCGACGAGTTCGCCGAGCTCCAGGCCAAGATCGACGCGGCCGACGGCTGGAACCTCGACACGACGATCGACTACGCGATGGACGCGCTGCGGTGCCCGCCGTCTGACGCCGACGTCACCAAGCTGTCGGGCGGTGAGCGCCGCCGTGTCGCGCTCTGCCGCCTGCTGCTCAGCGCCCCCGACCTGCTGCTCCTCGACGAGCCGACCAACCACCTCGACGCCGAGTCGGTCTCGTGGCTGGAGCGCTACCTGGCCGACTACAAGGGCGCCGTCGTGGCCGTGACCCACGATCGCTACTTCCTCGACAACGTCGCCGGCTGGATCCTCGAGCTCGACCGCGGCCGCGGCATCCCCTACGAGGGCAACTACACCTCCTGGCTGGAGCAGAAGGAGAAGCGCCTGGAGATGCAGGAGCGGCGCGACCTGGCCAAGGAGCGCGTCATCAAGGCCGAGCTCGAATGGGTCCGCAAGAACCCCAAGGGCCGCCAGACCAAGCAGAAGGCGCGGATCTCCAACTACGAGGCCTTGGTCGCCGAAGAGAAGAACATCAAGCTCGACGACGTCCAGATCCACATCCCGATCGCCACGCACCTGGGCAACGTCGTGGTGCAGGCCGACAAGCTGCGCAAGGGCTTCGGCGACAAGCTGCTGATCGACGACCTTGAGTTCGACCTGCCGCCCGGCGGCATCGTCGGCGTCATCGGCCCCAACGGCGCGGGCAAGACCACGCTCTTCAAGATGATCGCCGGCCAGGAGGAGCCCGACGAGGGCACCATGCGCATCGGCGACACCGTGCAGATCTCCTACGTCGACCAGAGCCGCGACTCGCTGGACGGCGAGAAGTCGGTCTGGGAGGAGATCTCCGGCGGGCTGGAGCAGATCACGGTCGGCACGCGCGTCATGAACTCGCGCGCGTACACGAGCGGGTTCAACTTCAAGAAGGCCGAGCAGCAGAAGAAGATCAAGATGCTGTCGGGCGGTGAGCGCAACCGCGTGCACCTGGCCAAGCTGCTGCGCACCGGCGGCAACCTGCTGCTGCTGGACGAGCCGACCAACGACCTCGACACCGACACGCTGCGCGCGCTCGAAGAGGCGCTGCTCAACTACGCCGGCTGCGCGGTGGTCATCTCCCACGATCGCTGGTTCCTGGATCGCGTCGCGACACACGTGCTCGCGTTCGAGGGCGACTCCAAGGTCACGTGGTTCGAGGGCAACTTCGAGGCCTACGAGCAGTGGCGCCACGACACGCTCGGCGACGAGGCCGACCGGCCCCACCGCATCACCTACAAGAAGCTGACGCGGACCTAGTTCAGACGACGAGCCCGGGGATCCGCGCCAGCGCGGCGGGGATCTCGCGGGCCATGTCGATCACGACGTCGGCGCCGGAGAGGTCCGACGGCCGAAACGGGCCGGTCGCGATCGCGATGACGTGGACGCCATCGGCGCGGGCGCAGGCGATGTCGCGCGGCGTGTCGCCGATGACGACGGTCTGCTCGCGCGGGTACGGACGGCCGTTGACGGCATGGCGGGCGCGGGCGATCTCCGGCAGGTCGGTGCGGTCCTCGGAGTCCGAGCCGAACGCGCCCTGGCCGCGCGCGAAGTGGTGGCCGATCCCGGCGCGGTCGACCTTCAGGCGCGCGACGCATTCGAGGTTGCCGGTCAGCAGCGCGAGGTCGACGTCGTCGCGCGCGGCGAGCAGGTCGAGCACCTCCGGCACGCCGGGCGCCAGGTGTGCCGACATGTCGCCAGGGCAGCGATGGGCGAACTCCGCGCAAGCCATCGCGCCCACGTCGCGCGCGCGGTCGTCGATCCGCTCGGCGGACACGCCGGCCAGCGTCAGGATCGAGCGGGCGATCGCGTCGTCGGTCCGGCCGGCGGCCTCGACCTCGCCCGCCGGGATCTCCTGGAGCCCGTGGATCCGGCGCAGCGCGGTGTAGATCGACTCCGCGTGCTCGCGCGAGGCCTTGAGCAGCAGCGTGCCGTCGATGTCGAAGAGCAGCAGCAACGCTCGGGATGAGAGCACATCCGGCGCGACTAGCGCTCGAACGACGTCCCCGGTGTCAGCGCCTGGGCGAAGGCGGCGGCGAGCTTGGCGGCGTTGAGGACGTCGTCGAGCTGCACGAGCTCGACCGGCGAGTGCATGTAGCGCAGCGGCAGGCTCACCAGGCCCGTCGGGATGCCCGAGCGGCTGATGTGGATCGCATCGGCGTCGGTGCCCGTGAAGCGCGCCGAGGCCGACAGCGTGTGCGGGATCTCCTGCGCCGCGGCGGTCTCCAGCAGCAGCTCGGAGATCTGCGGGTGGATGGTCGAGCCACGCTCGACGACCGGGCCCGAGCCGAGCGGGTGGGTGCCGTTCTCGCGCTCGTCGATGCCGGGCGCGTCGGTGGCGTGGGTCACGTCGACGACGATCGCGACGTCGGGGCGCACCGCGTGGGCGAACGTGCGCGCGCCCGCGAAGGTGATCTCCTCCTGGACGGCAGCGACCGCGACGACGTCGCCGGCAGCGCCGCCGGCCTCGGCGACCAGGCGTGCGGCCTCGTAGGCGACGAAGCAGCCGAGGCGGTTGTCCATCGCGCGGGCGATGACGCGGTCGTTGGGCAGCTCGACGGGATCGCCCGCGATCACCGCGACGTCGCCGACACGCACCAGCTTCTTGGCCTCGTCGCCGTCCTTGGCGCCGATGTCGATGTGCAGGTCCTTCATCTCGGCGGCGACCTTGCGCTCGTCGGGCTTCAGCAGGTGGATGGGCTTCTTGCCCACGACGCCGGGGATGACCCCGTCGCGCGTGCTGACCTCGACGCGCTGGCCGACGAGGATGCCGGGATCCCAGCCGCCGACGCCGATGACGGCGAGGTAGCCCTTGTCGTCGATGTGGGTGACGATCAGGCCGATCTCGTCGATGTGCCCGACGATCGCGACCGTCGGGCCCTCCCCCTTGCCCTTGACGCGGGCGGTCACCGTGCCCATGACGTCGGTGTGCACCTCGGCAAACGGCGAGCAGGCGGCGGCGAAGGCCTTGGCCGGCGCGGTCTCATAGCCCGACGGGCCCGTGGCGGTGAGCAGGCTGCGCAGGACGTCGGGGAGAGGCATCCGCGGCAGGCTATCGCGCGCCCTGGCGGTGCCGTTGATCTCCCACGACCGTAACCTCCGCCACGTTTCGCAGTTGCAGATGGTGCGGTAACCCGTATCGACAAGGGCCACCGCCTCGGTCAGAGTGCCTGGCCCCTCCCCATGATCCGCGTTCTCGTCGTCGACGACCACCCCGTTTTGCGTGCAGGCCTTGAAGCCGTGCTTCGTGCCGAGCCCGGCTTTCGCTGCGTGGGCGGCGCCGAGGACGGCACCACGATGTGGGTCCTGCTGCGCCGTACCCGCCCAGACGTGGTCGTCCTTGACCATCGCTTGGGCGAGGAGGACGGCATCGAGCTCTGCCGCGCACTGCGCGCCGAGCCCGAGCCGCCGTCGGTCCTGCTCTACACGGCCGATCCAAACATGGCGCTGGAGCGCCTGGCACTGGAGGCCGGGGCCTCCGGCCTCGTCGACAAGGCCATCGACGTCGACGCGCTCTTCGACGCCATCCGCGTCGCGGGCCGCCGGGCCGCCGCGGCCTAAGCCGCGTCGGCCAGCAGCTGGCGCAGCACGTAACGCAGGATGCCGCCGTGGCGGAAGTAGTCCGCCTCCTTGGGCGTGTCGATCCGGACGCGGGCCTTGAACGACACGTCGCCGGCCTGCACGTCGACCTCGCGCGGCAGCTCGCCGGCGTTCAGCGGCTCGGCCAGGCCGGTGATCGTGAACTGCTCCTCGCCGGTCAGGCCGAGCGAGTCGGCCGTCTCGCCCTCGGGGAACTGCAGCGGCAGCACGCCCATCCCCACCAGGTTGGAGCGGTGGATGCGCTCGAAGGAGACCGCGATGACGGCGCGGACGCCGAGCAGGTTGGTGCCCTTGGCGGCCCAGTCGCGCGACGAGCCCGAGCCGTACTCGGCGCCGCCGAGGACGACGAGCGGGATGCCGTCGGCGATGTACTGCTCGGACGCCTCGAAGATCGAGGTCTCGGTCCCGTCCGGCAGATGCCGCGTGACGCCACCCTCGGTGCCGGGCGCGAGCTGGTTGCGCAGGCGGATGTTCGCGAACGTGCCGCGGATCATCACCTCGTGGTTGCCGCGCCGCGACCCGTAGGAGTTGAACTCTCGCGGCTCGACACCCCGCCCCTGCAGGTACGCACCCGCCGGGCCGTCCTTCTTGATCGCGCCCGCGGGTGAGATGTGGTCGGTCGTGACCGAGTCCCCCAACTTGGCCAGGACGCGCGCGCCCTCGATGTCGGTGACCGGCGACGGGTCGGCCTCCATGCCATCGAAGTACGGCGCCTTGGCGATGTAGGTGGAGTCCTCGCTCCAGGCGTAGCGGTCGCCGGTCGGGACCTCGAGGCCCTGCCAGTTGGCGTCGCCGTCGAAGACCTGGCCGTAGGAGGAGCGGAACATGTCGGACTGCACCGCCTCCTCGACCGTGCGCGCGACCTCGGCCGTCGAGGGCCAGATGTCCTTGAGATAGACCGCGGCGCCGTCGGCGTCGCGACCCAGCGGCTCGTGGATCAAGTCGATGTCCATGGTCCCGGCGATCGCGTAGGCCACCACCAACGGCGGTGACGCCAAGTAGTTCATCTTGACGTCGGGGTTGATGCGGCCCTCGAAGTTGCGGTTGCCGCTCAGCACCGACGTGACCGCCAGGTCGCCCTCCTGGACCGCCGCGGAGATCTCGTCGGGCAGCGGGCCCGAGTTGCCGATGCAGGTCGTGCAGCCGTAGCCGACGAGGTTGAAGCCGAGCGCTTCGAGGTCACCGGTCAGCCCGGCGCGCTCGTAGTACTCGGTGACGACCTTGGAGCCCGGCGCCAGCGACGTCTTGACCCACGGCGCGCGCGTCAGCCCGCGGGCGACCGCGTTGCGCGCCAGCAGGCCGGCGGCGAGCATGACCGACGGGTTGGAGGTGTTGGTGCAGGAGGTGATCGCCGCGATCACGACGTGGCCGTGGTCGAGGTCGAACTCCTCGCCGTCGAGCACCGTGTGGACGGCTGACGCCGACCGCTCGGCGATCACGGTGCCGGCCGCCACGGCGCCCGCGGGCGCGGCGTCGGCGTCGTGCGGGTCCGGCGAGTGGCCGGGCGCGCCGTTGGCCGGCGGGTCCGACGCCGGGAAGGACTCGGCGATCGCCTCGTCGTGGCCGTGGCCGAGGTCGGCCGCGTCGTCCTCGCCGAGCAGCTCGGACAGCGACGCGCGGAAGCCCTCCTTGGCGCCGCTGAGCGCGATGCGGTCCTGTGGGCGCTTCGGGCCGGCCAGCGACGGCTCGACCGTCGAGAGGTCCAGCTCGACGATGTCGGTGAACGTCGGCTCCTCGGCATGCTCGTCGTGCCAGAGGCCCTGCTCCTTGGCATACGCCTCGACGAGGTCGATGAGCTCCTTCGGGCGGCCGCTGAAGGCCATGTAGCGCAGCGTCTCGGCGTCGATCGGGAAGATCGCGCAGGTCGAGCCGAACTCCGGGCTCATGTTGCCGATCGTCGCGCGGTCGGCCAGCGGCAGTGCGGTCACGCCCGGGCCGAAGAACTCCACGAACTTGCCGACGACGCCCTTCTTGCGCAGGATCTCGGTGACCGTAAGGACAAGGTCCGTCGCGGTCGCGCCCTCCGGCAGCTCGCCTCCCAGCTTGAAGCCGATGACCTGCGGGATCAGCATCGACATCGGCTGGCCGAGCATCGCGGCCTCGGCCTCGATGCCACCGACGCCCCAGCCCAGGACGCCGAGGCCGTTGATCATGGTCGTGTGCGAGTCGGTGCCGACCAGCGTGTCGGGGTAGGCGGTGCCGGTCTTGTCATCGACGAAGACCGTCCGCGCCAGGTACTCCAGGTTGACCTGGTGGACGATGCCGGTGTCCGGCGGGACGACCTTGAAGGTCTCGAACGCGTCCTGGCCCCACTTGAGGAACTCGTAGCGCTCCTGGTTGCGCTCGAACTCGCGCTCGGCGTTGAACGCGAACGCGGTGCGGGTGCCGAACTCGTCGACCTGCACCGAGTGGTCGATGACCAGCTCGGCGGGGACGAGCGGCTCGATCTTGGCCGGATCGCCGCCGAGGTCGGCCATCGCGTCGCGCATCGCGGCGAGGTCGACGACGGCGGGCACGCCGGTGAAGTCCTGCATGACCACGCGCGCGGGCGTGAAGGCGATCTCCTTGGACGGCTCGGCCTTGGCGTCCCAGGTCGCGAGCGCCTCGATGTCGGCCGCGTCGACCGCGCCGTTGCCCTCGGTGCGCAGCAGGTTCTCGAGCAGGATCTTGAGGCTGAACGGCAGCCGCGCGACGTCGAACTTCGACTGCAGCGCGTCGAGGCGGAAGATCGTCAGCTCGCGGTCGCCGACCTTCAGCGTGGCGCGGGCGTCGAACGAGTTGGGGTGATTGTGGGGAGCCATGGGGTCGTGGTCCTTTCAGCGATCGTCAGGGAGCACCACGAAGGGCTCCCCGTCCGGGGTCAAGACGGAGCGGAAGTGCTGGTCGAAGGTGGCGATGCGGTTGGTGCGCAAGATGCCGGCAAGCGCCACGAGGGACGCGTCGACGAGGCCGAGGAAGGGGTGCTGCCTGGCGATGCGGATGGTCTCGTGGAGGCCTTCGGCCCACCAGCGGAGGCCGAAGGCGCCGTTGTCGAAGTTGTCCCAGAGGACGCGTGCCGCCGGCCCGCCGCCGTACTTCGTGACGAGGTAATCCATTTCGCTGAGAGCCAGCGGTGTCGTGACGAGATCCTCGTCCGTCGACAGGAGCCAGTCGTGAGCAACCTCGTGACGCGGGCTCTGTTCGGCGAGCAAGGCCACGAGGAAGTTCGTGTCGAGAACGATGCTCAAATCTCGCCGAAGCCGTCCATGTACTTCTCGGCGTTCTCGGCGAGGTCCGCCGGCACCGGGCCCTTGATGATCCCGATGCCCTTCGGCTTCGGGCGCTTGGGCTTGGCGACGACGCCCTCCAAGCTGCGACGGATCAGCTCGGCCTTGGTGACGCCTTCCTCAGCCGCGCGGCGCGCAAGGCTGTGGTCGAGCTCTTCATCCAGATAGATGCTGGTCTTCTTCAGCATGCTACGTAGGGTAGCACCCTACGTACGTCCTGCAAGCCGCTTGTCAGACCGTCTTGAGCAACTGCTCGTTGATCGCCTGCGCGAGGTCTTCCGCCGAGAGGACGCCCCGAGCGACGAGCGTCAGGTCGGTGTCGTCGGTCCCGATCATCAGCGTCGGCGTCGAGTTCACGCCGTAGCGTCGCTGCAGGCTGTAGACCGCGCCGAGCTCGCCGCGCACGTCGGCCGAAGTCCGGTCCTTCATCGCCCGCGTGAGATCGAGACCGTGGACACCACCGAGCACGCCGCGCAGGAAGCGATCGGTCACGTAGCCGCTGTTCTCCTGGCCCTGGACGTCGTAGAAGCGCATCGACGCGTCCCACATCCGGTTCTGCAGACCGGCGGCCATCACCGCCTTGTTGGCCTTCCCCGAGTCCTCGCCGAGCAGCGCCGTCAGCCGCAGCTCCATCTTGACCTTGCCCGTGCGGATGTAGCGCCGCACGATGTCGGGCCACGACTCCGCCGCGAACTGGCGGCAGAACGGGCACTGCAGGTCGGCGAACTCGACGAGCAGGATCGGCGCCTTGGGATCGCCGAGCGTCAGCCGGTCCTGCGGGATCCCGCGCAGGATCGACGTGACGTCGCGCACCGAGGCCTTCCGCGGCGCCGTCGAGTCCGGCCCGCTGCTGGAGACGAGGACCGCCACGGCGACGATCGCCGCGGCGGCACCCAACAGGACGGAGAACAGGGTCAGACGGCGGCTCATGCGAGCACCAAGCCTGTCATGCCGGGCGCGCCGCAGGCGGTCAGTCTGCCGGGCCGTCAGCGGCCGGCACGGGGACGCCGACCGTCGGCTCCCGCAGCAGCCGGACCGTGCAGACGACCGCCAGACCGGTCATCAGGATCGCGCTCGCGACACACCACTGGCAGATCGCGTCGATGGTGAAGAGCTCGCGATAGGTCAGGTACATGGAGAACCCGAAGCCGACGAGCGCCACCAGCGCCGCGACCATCCGCGCCGTCTCGCCCTGGGGCGCGAGCAGCGCGCCCAGCAGCGTGACATAGCCCAGCAGGCCCAGCAGCGCCACCGGGATCCCTGCGAGCTTCGCGTACTCGGAGGTCTGCACTTTGTGGCATCCGTGCGCGATGTTGCAGACCGGGTCGATGTCGGCGTAGTGCACGTACACCAGGTAGCCGGCGACGCCGACCCCCAGCACCGCCAGGACGAGCCCGGCGGTGCGCAACGCGCGGTCGCTCACCGGCCGCCCTTGGCGGCGAGGGCCGCGTCGACCTGCTTGCCGACGCTTGCTGCGGTCGGCAGGCCCGTCCCACCGGACGGCTTGAGGTCGCCACCCGTGGGCCCGACGAGGACCGTCGGCGTCCCGGTGACGCCATAGCGGCTGCTCAGCGTCTTGGCCGCGGCGATCTCCTGGCTGACCGCCGGGTCCCCGGCAGCGGCGATGGCCTTGGCGGCATCGGCGCCCGCGCCGGTGAGCACCTTGGTCAGGAAGTCGTCGGTCACGTAGCCCGTGTTCTCCTCGCCCTGGTTGCGGTAGAAGAGATCGGCGGCGTTCCAGAGCTTGTTCTGCTGTCCGGCGGCCGTGAGCACGCCGGCCGCGGTGACCGAGTCGGGCCCGATGAAGGTCAGCAGGCGCAGCTCCATCTTGGCCTTGCCGGTGCGGACGTACTTCTCGACCAGCGCCGGCATCTCGTCCAAGGTGTACTGCTTGCAGAACGGGCACTGAGGATCGGCGAACTCGACGATCGTCACCGGCGCGTTCGGGTTGCCGAGCGTGATGCCCTTCTGCGGGATGCCGTTCAAGAGGCTCTTGGTCGCCGCGACGCCTTGCAGCGCGCCGCCTGCGCCGGCACCGGAGGGCTTCTTCGACGACCCGCCCGAGGAGATGGCGATCGCGACGACGACGATGACGAGCGCGGCGGCGAGCAGCGCGCCGAGCTGGATGAGGCGCTTGCGCCGTACGGCGCCGGCCGCGGCGGCCTGCTCGTGTGCCAGGCGCTCTGAGCGCGCGGCGTCACGGCGCTCGCGCTTGGTGGGGGTGTTCTGCTGGGACATGGTGGGGTCAGTCCAAGGGTAGGGAGAGGGATCCCGCGCCGCGACGGTGGACCGCCGCGGCGCGGGTGCGGTGGACTACGCGCGTCGGCGCGCGGACGCCAAGCCGGCGCCCCCGGCCAGCAGGCCGAGCGCGCCGACGACCAGCGCGATGATCGCCAGGGTGTTGGAGTCGGAGTCGTCGGTGCTGCCGGCCGCCGCCGCGGGCGCCGAGGTGTTCTCGGTCGTCACCGTGCCGCCGGCCGCCGGAGCCGCGGTGGCGCCGTGGTCGTCGGCCGCCGCGGTCACCTGCACCTGCGGCGCGGGCTTGTCGGCGTCGGGCGCGCCGATCCAGCGCGCGACCGTTCCGTCGCTGTAGGTCTGCAGCGCCTTGAAGGTCAACGTGTCACCGGCCTTGCCGGGAATCTGCACCGACAGCGGGAAGTCCTGGAACTGCCCGGGCGCGATGCCGGTGGCCTTCGACGTGGCCGTCCAGGTGATGGTCTTGACGCCCTCGGTGACCTCGCCGTCGTCGGTCTTGACCGGCGTGGCCAGCTTCTCCTTGACGACCTTCACCGACCAGCCGGGGACCGACTGGTAGGAGGCCTCGGCAAAGCCTGCGGGGAACTGGACGGCGACCTTGGTGGTGATCGCGTCGTCGGTCTCGTTGGGGACACGGACGTCCTCCACGACGTAGGAGCCGGCGGCCGCGGTCTTGGGCTGCACGGTGACGTGGGCCTGGGCGGCGACGGGCAGGGCGAGAACGCCGAGCGTGGCGGCCGAGGCGATGGTGGTGCGCTTCATGATCTTGATGTCCTTGGGTTGCATGAGTTGACATAGGGGTTGAGTTCCCGCATCAGCTCAGCGGTGGAGGACGGGAGGCGATCGCGGCCGCGACAAGGCCACCCCCGCGCACGGCGGCGGCGAACGGCGGGCGTGCGCACCGCGGCGCCGAGGCGCGCGCGGCACGACGACGGCGCGGCCGCGCGCTGCGCAGCCGCGCCGTCAGGGTGCGCTCGCCGGGGTAGCGGCCCAGCAAGAGGGTGCCGACGAGCAGCGCGAGCGGGACGAGCGAGAGCAGCAGCGCCATCAGGAGACCGGCACCGAGAAGCTCGCGGTGTACTCGTCGAAGTCCGAGACGCGGTCGGTGACCGTCACGCGCCACGTGCCGGCCGGGGCCAGCGTCAGCGCGTCGGCGACGTAGTGGCCGGGGCCGGCGCGGTGGACCGTCGTGGTCAGCGGGCCGATGGACTTGCTCGGCAGCCGTGCCTCGACCGTCAGCTCCTTGGTCGCCGCGAACGGCGCGCCGTCAGAGGCGCGGAAGACGTAGACGTGGACGGCGTTGGCGCCGGTGCGCGCGGGGTCGACGGTCAGCTCGACCTCGAGCGGACCGGTCCGCACGTTCTTGGAGAACGGCCCGGCCGAGAGCGCCGACGGTGGTGCGTAGGAGACCAGCGCGGCGGTGACGCCGAGGACGACGACCACCAGCGCGACCTCGACCCGCAGCGTCGTGCGCAGCACGCGGCCGACCGCGCCGGGGGTGGCGCCGGAGGCCGCCGCGGCACGCAGGCGCGGAAGGCTGCGCTGCCGGTTGAGCGCGCCGAGCCCGACGAGGCCGATCAAGACGATGATCTTGATCAGCACCGCACGCCCGAAGGCGGTGTGCAGGAAGTCATCGAAGGACCGCAGGTGCACGATCGACTGGATCGTCCCCGAGGCGATCAGCGCCGCGACGCTCGTCAGCGCGACGGCGCTGAAGCGTGACAGCGTGGTGCTCAGCAGCGCGGTGCGGTCGGCGGGATCCAGCGCGCGCGTGGCCGTCGGGACGGCGACGACGAGCGCGATCAACCCGCCCACCCACGCGCTCATCGCCACGACGTGGATCACATCGAGCGGCGCCAGCAGCGCGACCGGATGCTGCGTGGTCGCGTGACCGCCGAGCGCCGGCGTGACGGCCAGGAAGGCGGCGGGCAGCGCGAGCGCCGCCAACGCGCGGCCGTCGAGACGGACGGGGCGCGGCACGGCGGCCGGCGGCGATGCGACGGCGCCCAGCACGACCGCGGAACGCCGCGCCCGGCCGGCGCTCATCGTGGCCACCAGCGCCGCGATCAGCGCGAAGTCGGCGATGCGCAGCCCCCAGACCGTCCCGAAGCGCGTGCCGAGCACCTCACGCACCGTCGACGGATCGAGCGCGGCCCAGAACGAGGTGCCCCCGGCCGTCGCGCCCTGCAGGACGATGCCCGCGGCGCCCGAGACGATGCCGAGCGCCGCCCCGCCGAGGAGCAGCGCGCGGGCGCGGCGCGCGAACGCGGTCTGCGCCGCCTCAGGCGCGCCGTCGCCGCGCGGCCACGACAGCAAGAGGAAGAGCAACGTCCCGAGCACCAACGCGATCGCGAGGTAGTCCGCCCCGCGCGCGATCCCGAACGCCACCTCGGTGGCGCGCCCCGTCGAGGATCCCGCCAGCAGGTCGCCGACCGTCTCGGCCGGCGGCGCGCCCGCCGCGCCGATCGAGAAGACGAAGCCACCCGAAACCGGATGGCTGTCGGCCGAGATCACGCGGTAGGTGGCGGTGTAGGTGCCGTTCCGGAGGCCCGGCTTCAGCGCGACGGCCAGCCGCGCGCCCGCCCCGCCGGGATGGGTCACCGGGCCGCTGTCGACCCGATCTCCGCGGGCGTCGAAGACCCGCACCGCGCCGAAGTTGCCCTCGACCGCCTCGTCGAAGCGCAGGACGACCTGCTTGGGCTCGACGCGCGCGGTGGCGCCGCGGGCCGGCGTCGTCGCCTCCAGCGTGGCGTGCGCCAACGCGCTCGCCGGCAGCGCGGCGAGCGTGAGCAGCAGCGCGACCAGCGCCGTGCCGGCCGTGCGGCCGGTGCGGGTCACCACGCCTCGCGCGCGGCCGCGGCGGGCGGAGCGGACTCCGGGCCTGCACCGTCCTGGCCCTCACCGTCCTCCCCGTCGCGCTCCCCTGGGCCGCGCCGCCGGCGTGCGGCCACGACAGCCACGACGCCCCCGAGCAAGAGCACCACGAACGCCACGATCGCCCCCGTCGGCGCGCCCCCGCCCTTCGCCGGCGCCCACCACAGCGTCCCCAGGATCTGCCCCTGCTGCGCACCGAGCTTGATGGGGATGTTGTAGTCGAAGATCTTCGTCCGCTGCGACTTGTCCTTGACGATCGGCGGGACGTCGCGCGACATGTAGTGCATGCGGTGGTCGTGCCACTCGAAGACGCCGGTCTTGTCGAGCACCTGCCAGTCCGGCGTCGCCTGCGCGCTTGCCGTCTTGGGGACCGTGACCGCGCCGTAGCGATCGGTGTTGAGGTAGAACGCCGGCGAGTTGTGGTTGACCGACACCGTGCCGTCGGGCGTGATCCGCGCGTAGGGCTCCTTGTCATAGCCCTGGACCAGCACGGTCTCCTTGCTGCGGTTGGTCAGCTGGAAGCGGTCGTCGCCGCTGAGCACCTGCAGCGAGATCCCGGGCACGTGCGGCTGCAGCGCGCGCACGACGGACTTCATGTTGGGGTTGCCCTGGTGGGCCAGGGCGGCGGTGGGCGCGGCGGCGGTCAGCGCAAGCAGCGCGACTACGAGCGAAGCGACAGCGAGGGGGCGGCGCATGGGCGCACCTCCGGGTATGAAGATGGAGCAACGGTCAGCCCACGCACCGACAGAAGGCGCGCAGGAGCGATCAGCGGTGGATCAGGCGACCGTGAGCGGCGGCCCGCGCTCGGCGAGCGCGGCTGCGAGGAGGCGACCGCCACGCACCAGCGTGGCGCGGGGCCGCGAGCGCGGCAGCGGCGCGGAGGCCGGGCGCACGCGACGAGTCGGCCGCGAGCGACGGGCGACGAGCCGGTCCAGCGTCTCGGCGCCGAGGTAGCGGCCGGCCAGCAGCGGGAGCAGGAGCACCAGCGCCGGCGACAGCAGCAGGAGACCCGTGTCCAAGCCGGTGATCGTCTCCGCAAGCGCGATCGCGACACCGAGGACGGCGACGGCGAGCAGCGGGCGGAGGTCCCGACGGACGGGCATACGCGAAGCAACTGTACGCGGTTTGCGCCAGATTCGCCGACATTGAGGTGCCGGGCGGCTCTGGCGGCCGTCAGTCGTCGCGGTCGAAGCGCCCACGCGGGCGGCGATCGACCTCGAACCACACGCGGCAGCCGCGCGCGGTCCGCTCGACGCCCCAGCGCGATGCCAGCTTGTCGACGAGGCGCAGGCCGAAGCCCGCGGTCTCGTGGCGGATCTCGGGATCGAAGCCGGGGCCGTGGTCGGCGACCTCCACCCGGACGTGGTCCTCGCTGAGCCGCGCGTGAAAGACGATTCGCTCGCTCGGGTTCAGCGGGCCGGCGTGCCGGACCGCGTTGCCGACGAGTTCGGAGGTCAGCAGCGACACCGTGTGATCGAGGTCGGGGCTGAGGCCACGCTCGCGCAGGGAGTGGCGCGCCGCCCGCACCGCGTCGGGCACGGGTGCGAAGGCGAGCAGGATGTCGGTGCTGGTCCGGGTCAAGGTCATGAGGGAGAGGAGATGCGGCGGTGGCCGTAGAGGGAGGGTCACCTCTCCGGCGCTCCCTCAATCCTCGGCTTTCCCTCAGCGGACGATGCGCAGGGTCGCGCGCATGCCTCGTGCCTCGTGATCGGCGATCGTGCAGACGAGCTGGTAGCTCCCGATCTGCCGCAGCGTGAGGCGCAGCGTCGCGGCCTGACCAGGCTTGACGGCCGTCTTCAGTCCGCCGACGCGCTTGCCGCTGCGACGGACGACGAGATCGTGCACGTCCTCCCCCAAGTTCCTGATGGTGAACTTCAACGCGCCAGGACGGACCCGCGGGCGGTAGATGGCGATCGCGAACTCGCGCTCGCCGATGCCGATCGCGGTCGGCGCGCGAGCGACGTGCGCTGCCGCGGGCGGGACGTCGGGCGCGAGCATCAGCGGACCAGCGCGACCTGCCCGAACTGCCCCGCGCCGGGGATCACCTCGGCCGGGTCGGTCCCCATCCACTGCGCCAGCAGGCTGCCGTAGACGCGGCGGAAGTCGACGGTCACCTTGAGGTTCTTCTCGCGGTCCAGATCGGTCAGCGACGGGTATTCGGTCAACACGCCGCCCAGCGCCCGCGGACCTTGCACCCACGCGACACCGCCCGCGCCGTGATCGGTCCCGCCCGACTTGTTGGCCTCGGGCCGGCGGCCGAACTCCGACCAGACGAAGGTCAGCACGCGGTTGGCGACGCCACGGGCCTCAAGATCGGCCTGGAAGGTCGCGAGCGCCTCGCCGACGGCGCCGAGATCGCGGTCCAGCGTCTGGGCCTGACCCTCGTGGGTGTCGAACTCGCCGTCGGCGTCGACGGTCGCCATCCGGATCCCGAGCGGCTGGGCGACCAGGCCGGCGAGGACCTTCAACCGGTCGGCGGTGTCGTTGTTCTCCGGATAGGTCACCGGGCCGGCGAGCGGGTCGGGCGACGTGTCGTCCTTCTGGCGGAAGGGCGCGAGCTGTGCCGAGACCGTGTGCGCGAGCCGGGCGGCACGGGCAGCCGAGGCCGGCCCCGCAGATGTCGACCCCGCCCGCCCCGAGCGCGAGAGCGCCGCGTAGGCGTCGACCGCCGCGGTGCCCCAATCGCCCCAGACGCTCCACATCGACAGCTCCGCGTCGCCCGGATCGGCGATCGAGGCGACCGGCGCGTTGACCGCGCGCAGCGTCGGCGACAGGCCGTAGCCGGCGCTCAGTCCCTGCAGCGGGTTGTCGGCGCTGCCGTGGCGATCCAGCCAGCGGCCGAGCCAGCCCGAGACCGACTGCTGGGAGACCATGCCCGTCTCCCAGAACGCACGCGAGGCGAAGTGCGACAAGTTGGGGTTGGCGTAGTCGATGCCCGGCAGGAAGCCGATCTGCCCGCGGTCGAACAGGCCCTTGAGGCCGCCGCCCGGCCCGCGCGACAGCGACGGGTGCAGCCCGAGCGAGGTGCCCGCCAGCGCCAGCGGCGCCGCCGGCGAGACGCCGCTGCGCAGGTCGCGCAGCGCGCCCTCCTGCTCCAGCGGCATCAGCGTGTCGAGGAGATCGAGGCCACCGGGCAGGAAGACCGAGACGAGGATCGGCGCATCGGGCGCCGCCGCGGCCTCGGCCGTCGCGGCTTCGAGCAGATGCGCGGTCGGCAGCATGTTGGCCGCGTAGACCGTGACGCCCGCGCCGATGCCCCACTTGAGCATCTGGCGGCGCGTCAGCACGTCACGCCGCGCCGCCTCACTGGCGCGATGGAAGTCCTGGCAGGCGGCGTGCGCGCGGAAGCGGGGCATCGAGTTAATGAACCTGGGCGTCGGGGGCGGAGAGCAGGAGGTGGCGCATCGCGCGCTGGGTCATATCGGCGGCGACCTGGCGCTGCCACTTCTGGCCGGCCATGGCGTCATAGCCCTTGGCCAGCGCGAGCAGGCCCTTGCGCGTGCGCTCGCTCGCCCACGGATGGCCGAGGGCCGCCATCGCCCGATCGAGCTGCTGGGACGGCTTGAGGTCGACCGGCGTGTCGCCGTCCTCGACCTTCAGGCCGGGCTGCGACAGCGCGACGTTCGCGGCGACGAAGCGCATCCGCATGCCGTTGGACGACATCCACGCCGGGCCCCACTCCCAGCCCGCGACCGACGGCGGCCCGAACAGCCGCTGGCCCATGCCGGCGGTGACCCAGGTCCAGTCGTCGGTCTTCACGCCCAGGCGCGTCGCGCGCAGCATGCCGACGATCGCGACGACCGGCGACTTGACCATCGTCGGGCCGTCGAGGTGGGCATACACCTTGGGATGGTCGAGGATCTCGGCGACCACCGGCTTGAGGTGATGCTTGGAGCCGGTGTAGATGCGCTGCAGGCGCAGCCGCGTGCTCTTGTCCAGCGGCTCGTCGACGAAGTAGGACCACAACTTGCGGACCAGGAACTCGGGGTGATGGTGGTTGGCGACGACCAGCCGGAGCACGTCATGCGGGCCGAATCGCCCCTTGTGGCCGAAGATCCGCTTGGTGCCGCCGTCGTGGTTCTTGGGCTCGAAGCGCGTGGTCAGCAGGACGCCGCCGGAGCGCTTGCCCTCGACGTACCCGGTCAGCGCGCGGGCGGCCTCACGGACATCGGACTCGGTGTAGCCGTTGCCCTCGCCGAGCGTGAAGAGCTCCATCAGCTCGCGCGCGAAGTTCTCGTTGGGCTCGTCCTTGTAGGAGCCGATCAGGTTGAGGAACGACGCCATCGCCGGGTCCTCCATCACGTTGGTCAGCAGCGCCGGGAACGAGCCGAGCGCGCCGCGACGGAAGACCGCGTTCTGGCGCAGCAGCACGGGCGTGTCCTGGTCGCGCGTGGCGAAGTGGTCGTGCCAGAAGAGCACCATCTTCTCTTCCAGCGGCCGCGTGGTGCGCACCATCCGGTCCATCCACCAGAGCACGTCGTGGCCGTACTCGTTGGCCGGGTCCAAGGCCATCGGCTTGGGTCCGGGCAGCAGCGGCGCCTTGCGCCCGTTGGGCGACAGCAGCCAGCGCAGCGTCTCGCCGCGACCGCGGTGCGACCACTTGGCGGCCTCGTGCTCGGTCGCGCCGAAGCCGGCGCGCCACATGACACGACGCACATGTGCCTCGTTGAAGCCTCCCACGGCGAGCCAAGCTAGCTCACCGCGACGACGATCCGGCCTACCCGCGGACCAATGGCCCGCTTTGCACAGCTTCGAACGCAGATCCGGGAACTTGCCCAAGCGTGTGCAGGTTGTCGTCGTTCCAGCGACGGTCCGGAGCGCCCGTGATGTACCACGACGAGCCGTTGTCGGCGACGATCATCCCGTAGCGCTTCAAGGCCTTCAGGATGACCAGCGCCTGACCGTGGAACGGCGTGAGGTCGAAGGACGCCTTGAGCCTCAGGCGCAGTCCCATCGGCGGCAGGTCCGGGTCGGTGTCATCGGAGGCGAGGTGCCGCGCAGGCGACACGTAGGCCTTCTGCGTACGCGGCACGGTGACGCGCAGCGCATGGGTGATGACCTTGGCGCCGACAACCTCGTCGGCACGCGCGAGCCCCGGGAAAATCGGCAGGCCCGCGGCGTCGGCCGACGTCCACCCCTTCGGCCGCGGCTTGCCGGAGCGCAGGTCGAACTTCGCCCCCGAGGCGGCGTTCCAGCCGTTGCTCGTCTTCTGGGCGCCGAACAACTCATACACCATGCACGTCCCGCGCTGAAGGACGATGACATGGCGATCCGAGCCGCCCTCGACCGGTGCCGAGACCGGGATCGGGTAGGGCCCCTTGTCGCTCTCGTCGCCGTAGTCGGTGAAGTGGATCGGTACGCGCTTCTGGGACTTGGCCACCACCTTGAACGGGATCCCGTAGGTCTTGGAGGCGAAGTCGGGATGCAGGCGGGCGTCGAGGCCGATCGAGCGCACGTAGGCGTCGGAGCGCGCGTCGACCGGCGCCTTGGAGATGTCGCGGTTGAACGCGTCGGCGGCCGGCAGGACCGGGCAACCCGCGACGCGCGTGCCAGGCCCGGGCGTGCCAGAGCCGGCCGTGGCAGCGAGGGCCACGCCAGAGGCGGCGGACAACGCGACGGCAGACAGGGCGAGGGCGCGCAACATGGCGCGAAACGCTACCCAGCACGACGGCGGGCATGGCCGCATGGCGTCCGCGACGGCGCGTCCCCGTGGTTGCGCTTTGGAGTTCCAGCGTCCAGTTGCCGATACTTCCGGCTGGATGCTCCGCCCCCTCGCCCTCCCCTGCGTGCTTCTCTGCGCCGCGCTGCTCGGCGCCTGCGGCGGCGACAGCGCGACCGGCGAGGTCCAGGCGTGGAAGGTCAGCGCCCCGTACCTGCCGCCGCCGGATCCGTCGAGCCGCGCGAAGGTCGACGCACCATCGCCCGCGACCCGCGACACCCCGGCCAAGCCCGCCGGCAAGACGCCCGCCGGCGGCGCCCCGACCGACGCGCAGGTCGCCGCCGACCTCCGCGAGGCCTACGGCGGCAAGGGCGGCACCAACCTCAACCAGGCCGCGATCGACTCCAGCGGCCTGGCGATCATCCCCGACACGGCGCCGCGCAAGCTCGTCGCGCTGATGCACGCGGCCAACGACGTCGCCCACAAGCCCTACGTCTACGGCGGTGGCCACGGCCGCGTCGCCGGCGAGGTCTGGACCGACTCGGCCTATGACTGCTCGGGCTCGGTCTCCTACGCGCTCGCCGCGGCCGGCTACCTCAAGGGCCCGGAGACCTCCGGCACGCTGATGAGCTTCGGCAAGCCCGGCCCCGGCAAGTGGGTCACGATCTTCGCCAACGCCGGCCACACCTTCATGGTCGTCGCGGGCCTGCGCTTCGACACCAGCGGCCGGCAGAACACCGGCACCCGCTGGCAGCCGGCGGACGCCCGCTCCTACGCGGGCTTCACCGTCCGCCACCCCGTCGGCCTCTAACCGACGGCGACGGCGTCCATCTTGCGCAGGTACGGGGCGACGAGGTCGCCGTAGGCGGCTTTGCGCGCCGCCGGCAGGTCCTTCCACCCCGTCACCGAGATCCGGCACCGCACGGCGCCGCAGAGGCAGACCGTCGGGAAGTGGTCGATCGTGAAGTTGCGCATCGCGTAGTCGAACGTCAGCTCCTGACCGGCGGCGATCGGCGACCGCGCGACGAAGTCGAACGCCTTCCCCGCGTTGAGCCGCACGCCGCAATTCGGCTCGCACGAGTGGTTGACCATCGGCCCGAGCCCGCCGTGGCGTGCCCACTGCTCCGGCCCGACCTGCGTGGCGTGCGAGTCGTTGCCCGTCAGCGGCCCCACCAGGAAGCCGACCATGACGGTGTCACCTGCGGCGAAGGCCTGCGTGGCGAGCACGCCATCGCCCTTCCCTTCCCTTGTTCGACGCAGCTCAACACCCTCTGCGGAGGGTGGATCAGACAGACGCATATGGGGCAAGGGAACCCCTTTCAATCGACACCCTCGAAACTCGAGTGTAGGACGCCGTCGTGCTCGCCCGCCCCCGCTGTGCTCTGCCCGGCGCGCAGCGCGCGCCGCAGCCGCACCGTCGAGCCCTGCGGCGCGAGCTCCAGCGTGACCTCGTCGGCCAGCGCCCGCATCAGCTCGACGCCACGGCCGCGATCCGGATCCGACGCCGGGCGCGAGAGCCGCGAGGGCGGTCCGGGATCGCGCACGGTGATCGTCACCTCGTGGTGTGCGTCGACCTCGAGATCGACGCCGACGGTCGCACGCGCGAACTGGGTGCCGTGCTCCAGCGCGTTCTGCCACGCCTCGTTGGCGGCCATCACGAGGTCGTGCGTCTCGTCGGCCTCGGCGCCCGCCTCGCGCAGCCAGCGCGCCGTCAGCCGCCGCAGGGAGACGAGCGCGTCGGGGTCGGGCGAGAGCCGCAGGCGCGCGACGCGCCCGAGCCGTGCCTCGCCACGCACGACGACGAGCGTCACGTCGTCGTCGGCCGCCCCGGCGTCGGTCGCCTCCAGCGCGGCGGCCACCATCTCCTCCGGGCTGCCGCCGCCGGCGACCGCGTCGCGCAGCCGACGCAGGCCCGTGTCCAGCCGTTCGCCGCGGCGCTCCACCAGGCCGTCGGTGTAGAGGATCGCGGTCATCTCCGGCGCCAGCGTCGCCACGCGCTCCTCGAACCGCCAGGTGTCCATGACGCCGAGCGGCGGGCCGGCCCCTTCGAGGATTCGCGTCGTGCCGTCGGCCTCGACGATCAGCGGCGGCGGGTGCCCGGCGTTGACGAAGCGGAGCGTCCCGGAGTCGATCTCCAGGATCGCGAACACCATCGTGGTCATGAGGTCGGCGCCCAGCCCCGCGTGGTAGCCGTTCATGCGCTCGACCAGCGCGACCGTCCCGTGGCCCTCCAGCGCGTACGCGCGCGCCACCGAGCGCAGCTCTCCCATCCGCGCGGCGGCGTCGACGCCGTGGCCGGCGACATCTCCTACAACAATGCCGAGGCGCCCTCCCGGCAGCGCGATCGCGTCGTACCAGTCGCCGCCGACCCGCGTGCCGCCCGCGCCGGGCGCGATGTGCGCCGCCAGCGAGACGCCGACGACGCTCGGCAGCCGCTCGGGCAGCAGCGCGCGCTGCAGGGTGGCGGCGATCCGCCGGTCGCGCTCGTCGGCCATCTGCACCAGCAATTGCTGTGAGGAGCCGTGCACGTCGCGCACGGCCACGACGCTGATCGTCACCGGGCACGGCGTGCCGTCGGCGCCGACGACGTGCGCCGACCACGGCTCGCCACCGTCGCCGAGCGTGGCCGCCGCGTCCAGCCGCTCGACGAGCGCGGGCCGGTCGCGCTCGTGCAGCACGTCGTGGATCGGCGCATGCTCCAGCAGCGCGGTCGCCCGGCCGGTGAGGCGCTCCAGCGCCGGGTTGACCTGCATCGCGAGGCCGTCGAGGTCGCAGAGCGCCATCCCGCTCGGCGCCGCCGCGAACGCGTTGCGCACCAGCTCGTCGCTGCGACGTAGCTGGCGGCGGTGACGGTCGAGGTCGGCGAAGACCTTCACCTTGGAGCGCAGGACCAGCGGGTCGAACGGCTTGAGCAGGTAGTCGACCGCCCCCGCCTCGTAGCCGGCGAAGACCTCGGCCAGGTCGCTCTCCGCCGCGGTCAGGAAGATGATCGGGACGTCACGGCTGCGCTCGCGCGCCTTGATCAGCTCGGCGGTCTCGATGCCGTCCATGCCCGGCATCTGGACGTCGAGCAGGATCACCGCGAAGTCGCCGACCAGCACCTCCCGCAGCGCCTGCTCACCGGAGTCGGCCTCGACGACATCGACCTGCAGCGGCTCCAGGACGGCCTGCAGCGCGATGCGGTTCTCGCGCCGGTCGTCGACGAGCAGGATCCGTGCGGGGTCGACCTCCACCATCAGCGATGCAACCAGACCCGCATGAGCGACAGCAGCTGCTCGACGTCGACCGGCTTGGTGACGTAGTCGCTGGCCCCGGCGCTGATCGACTTGTCGCGGTCGCCCTTCATGGCCTTGGCCGTGAGCTGGATGATCGGCAGCGCGTCGAAGCGCGGCATCGCCCGGATCGCCCGCGCGGTCTCGTAGCCGTCCATCTCGGGCATCATCACGTCCAACAGCACCAGGTCGGTGTCGGGCTGCTCGCGCAGCCGCTCGATCCCCTCGCGGCCGTTCTCGGCGAAGGCGACCTTCATGCCCCGCGTCTCCAGGGCGCTCGCCAAGGCAAACACATTGCGAATGTCGTCGTCGACGATCAGCACGCGCTTGCCGTGGAAAACCTGGTCGGCGGTGCGCAGCTTGGCCAGCAGCTTGCGCGTCGGCTGCGGGAGCTGGGTCTCCAGCCGGTGCAGGTAGAGCGCGGTCTCGTCGATCAAGCGATCGGCCGACGCCGCGTTGGCCACCACCAGGTGCGAAGCCGCCGCCTCCAGCGCGACGCGCTCCTCGGGCGCGAGCGCGTCGGGGACGTGCAGGACGACCGGCAGCTCGCGCCGCACCCCCTCGGCCTCGAGCGTCAGCAGGAGGTCCAGCGGCCACTTGGCACCCGGGCGGACGACCAGCGCCGCGCAGTCGATCCCATCAGTGTGCAGATGCTCAGCCGCGCCGTCGGGAGCGAGGACCATCACATCGACGTCGTCGCCGGCGCCGAGCAGCTCCAGCGTGTCGACGTCGAGGCCGTCGCCCTCCTGGACGATCGCCAGCCGCTTGACGCGGCGCGCGCTGAGGCGCTCCAGCGCGTCGAGCGCCGCCAGCGCAGCGGTTCCCCCGCCGGCGCCGCGGGACTCGGCCTCGTCGACGTAGGCCGCGGCGCCGGCACGCAGCGCGGCCAGGCGCCCGCCGGCCGGGCCGGCCACGACCACCGGGCGGTGGCGCGTCTCGGGATGGGACTTGAGCTGACCGAGCAGCCGCTCGCCACGGCCGTCTCCGGCGAAGACCAGGACGGCGTCGGGCCGGTACTCGCGGGCGAGCGCGAGCCCGAGCGGCGTGCGTCGCGCGACCAGCCCCTTGAAGCCGTGCTCGCGCGCGACCGCCAGGGCGCCCTGCGCATGGCCGGCGTCGTGGGCGATGACGAGCAGGACACGGTCGCCGGCGACGATCGAGCCACGGTCGTCCTCGACGCCGTCGTAGGGCAGCAGGGCCGCGGACTCCGAGGTCGCCTCGGCGGGCGCGGCGAGCGGCGGCTCGGCCGGGGCCTCGATCTGCGCGCCCTCACCGCCGGTGCGATGCGCGAGCGGCAGGACGAGCGTGAAGCTCGACCCCTTCCCGACGCCGGACGCGACGCGGATCTCGCCACCGAGCAGGCGGGAGATCTCGCGGCTGATCGACAGGCCCAGGCCCGTGCCGCCGTACTTGCGCGACGTCGTGCCGTCGGCCTGCTGGAAGGCCTCGAAGATCGACGCGAGCTTGTCGGGCGCGATGCCGACGCCCGTGTCGGCGACCGCGAACGAGATCCGCTCGTCGGCGTCTCTGAGCACCCGCAGCGTCACGGTGCCGGCCGGGGTGAACTTGAAGGCGTTGGAGAGCAGGTTGCGCAGCACCTGCTGCAGGCGCTGCTCGTCGGTGACGATCGAGGCCGGCAGCGCGTCGTCGAGCTCGATCGCGAACGTCAGCCCCTTCTCCTCGGCGACCGGCCGGAACGAGCGCTCGACGTCCTCGCAGATGTCGGCGAGCGCCACCGCGCCGAGGTCGAGGTCCATCTTGCCCGCCTCGACCTTGGAGAGGTCCAAGATGTCGTTGATCAGCGCGAGCAGGTCGTTGCCCGCCGAGTGGATGGTCGTGGCGAACTCGACCTGCTGGGAGGAGAGGTTGCCCTCGTCGTTGTCGGCCAGCAGGCGCGAGAGGATCAGCAGCGAGTTCAGCGGGGTGCGCAGCTCGTGGCTCATGTTGGCCAGGAACTCGGACTTGTACTTGGAGGAGAGCGCCAGCTGCGTGGCCTTCTCCTCCAGGCCGGCGCGTGCCGACTCGATCTCCACGTTCTTGGCCTGCAGCTCGCGCGCCAGCGACTGCGACTGGGCCAGCAGCTGCTCGGTCCGCATGTTCGCGCGGATCGTGTTGAGCACGACGCCGATCGTCTCGGTGATCTGCTCCAGGAAGGCGCGGTTGATCTCGCTGACGGCCTGGAGCGAGGCGAGCTCGATGACGCCCAGCACCTGCTCCTCGAAGACGACGGGCAACACGATGATGTTGCGCGGCCGCGCCTCGCCGAGGCCGGACTTGACCTTGATGTAGTCCTTCGGGACGTCCTCGACGACGATCGGCTTGGCCTCGACCGCGGCCTGCCCGACCAGTCCTTCGCCGAGCGCGAAGCGGTCGCGCTTCTTGGATGCCGTGCCGCCGCTGCCCCCGTAAGAGGCGACGAGCCGCAGGTCCAGGTCCTCGTCCTCGCCCTCCACCAGGAAGAAGGCGCCATGCTGGGAGGTGACCAGCGGCGTCAGCTCGCTCATGATCAGCTTGGTGACCTGGCCGAGGTCGCCCTGGCCCTGGAGCATGCCGCCCATCCGAGCGAGGTTGGTCTTCAGCCAGTCCTGCTCGACGTTGATCTGCGTCGTCTCGCGCAGGTTGGCGATCATCTGGTTGATGTTGTCCTTGAGCTCGGCGACCTCGCCCTGGGCCTCGACGGTGATCGAGCGCGTCAGGTCGCCTTGCGTCACCGCCGTGGAGACCTCGGCGATCGCGCGCAGCTGGGTCGTCAGCGTGGAGGCGAGCTGGTTGACGTTCTCGGTCAGGTCGCGCCAGCGGCCGCGGACGCCCTCGACCTCGGCCTGACCGCCGAGCGAGCCGTCGGTGCCGACCTCGCGCGCCACGCGCGTGACCTCGTCGGCAAAGGAGCCGAGCTGGTCGACCATCGTGTTGATGGTGTCCTTGAGCTCGAGGATCTCGCCGCGTGCGCCGACCGTGATCTTCTGCGACAGGTCGCCCTGGGCCACCGCCGTGGCGACCTGGGCGATGTTGCGCACCTGGTCGGTCAGGTTGTCGGCCATCGAGTTCACCGACTCCGTCAAGGAGCGCCACGTCCCGGAGACGCCCTCGACCTGGGCCTGACCGCCGAGCTTTCCCTCCGTGCCGACCTCGCGCGCCACGCGCGTGACCTCGGCGGCGAAGGAGCGCAGCTGGTCGACCATCGTGTTGATCGTCTCGGCGAGCGCCGCGACCTCGCCCTTGGCCTCGACGGTGATCTTCTTGGACAGGTCGCCGTTGGCCACCGCCGTCGTCACCGTCGCGATGCCGCGCACCTGCTCGGTCAGGTTGGCCGCCATCGAGTTCACCGACTCGGTCAAGGAGCGCCACGTGCCGCTGACGTCCTCCACCTCGGCCTGGCCGCCGAGCCGGCCGTCGGTGCCGACCTCCTTCGCGACACGGGTGACCTCCGCCGCGAACGACCGGAGCTGGTCCACCATGGTGTTGATGGTGTCCTTCAGCTCGAGGATCTCGCCGCGTGCGTCGACGGTGATCTTCTTGGACAGGTCGCCCTGGGCCACCGCCGTCGTCACCTGGGCGATGTTGCGCACCTGGTGGGTCAGGTTGTCGGCCATGAAGTTGACGTTCTCGGTCAGATCGCGCCACGTGCCGCTGACGCCCTTGACCTCGGCCTGGCCGCCGAGCTTGCCCTCCGTGCCGACCTCGCGCGCCACGCGCGTCACCTCGTCGGCGAAGGACGAGAGCTGGTCGACCATCGTGTTCACGGTCCGCTTGAGCTCGAGCACCTCGCCCTTGACGTCGACCGTCACCTCCTGCGTCAGGTCGCCCTTGGCCACCGCCGTCGTCACGCGCGCGATGTCTCGGACCTGGTCGGTCAGGTTGCGCGCCATGACGTTGACGGAGTCCGTCAGGTCCTTCCACGTGCCCGCGACGCCCGGCACGACCGCCTGACCGCCGAGCCGGCCTTCCGTGCCGACCTCGCGCGCCACGCGCGTGACCTCGTCGGCGAACGAGCGCAGCTGGTCGACCATCGTGTTGATGGTGTCCTTGAGCAGGAGGATCTCGCCGCGCGCGTCGACCTCGATCTTCTGCGACAGGTCGCCCTGGGCGACGGCCGTCGTCACGAGCGCGATGTTGCGGACCTGGCCCGTCAGGTTCTCCGCCATCGAGTTCACCGACTCGGTCAGGTCCTTCCACGTCCCCGACACGCCCGGCACCTCGGCCTGACCACCGAGCTTGCCCTCGGTGCCGACCTCGCGCGCCACGCGCGTGACCTGCTCGGCGAAGACCGACAGCGTGTCGGTCATCGCGTTGATCGTGTCGGCGAGCGCGGCGACCTCGCCCTTGGCGTCGACGGTGATCTTCTGGGTCAGGTCGCCCTTGGCGACCGCGCCCGCCACCTGGGCGATGCCGCGCACCTGGTCGGTCAGGTTGCGCGCCATGAAGTTGACGTTCTCGGTCAGGTCGCGCCACGTGCCCGACACGCCGCGCACCTCGGCCTGGCCACCGAGCTTGCCGTCCGTGCCGACCTCGCGCGCGACGCGCGTCACCTCGTCGGCGAAGCCGCCGAGCTGGTCGACCATCGTGTTGATGGTGTCCTTGAGCTCGAGGATCTCGCCGCGCGCGTCGACCGTGATCTTCTGGGTCAGGTCGCCCTGGGCGACCGCCGTCGTGACCTGCGCGATGTTGCGGACCTGACCCGTCAGGTTCGCCGCCATCGAGTTCACCGACTCGGTCAGGTCGGCCCACGTGCCCGAGACCCCGGGGACCGCGGCCTGGCCACCGAGCTTGCCGTCGGTGCCGACCTCGCGCGCGACGCGCGTGACCTCGGAGGCGAAGGAGGAGAGCTGGTCGACCATCGCGTTGACCGTCGTGCCGATGCGGGCGAACTCGCCCTTGACCGGCTGGCCGTCGATCTCCATCGCCATCTTCTGGCTGAGGTCGCCCTCGGCCACCGCGACGATCACGCGGGCGACCTCCGTGGTGGGGCGCACGAGGTCGTCGATGAGGCCGTTGACGGTCTGGACGCGCTCCAGGTAGTCGCCCTTGGCGCCGTCGGTGCGGGCACGCTCGGTCATCCGACCCTCGCGGCCGATCTGCCGCGCGACGCGCGCCAGCTCGGTCGTCTGCCCCTGGCTGCGCTCCGCCAGGCGGTTGAACGCGATCTCCAACTCGCCGAGCAGGCCCTTGCGACGGGCCGGAAGTCGGCGGGAGAAGTCCCCGTCGGCCGCAGACTCCAGCGCCTGCAGCAGACGGCGCAGTGCAGCGGGGTCGAGCTCGCCCTGCTCGTCGTCTCGTCGCTTGCGAGAACGGCCCTCGTCGGCAGCCAGTGTCCCGGCCATCGATCCTCCTTGGGGTGGTCAACCCGGGCGCCCCACAGCGCGCGGTTCTCGGCGCGATACCCAGTTTTGCGGCCGACCAAACGAGCAGGGTCGATCGCGTCAGGGACCACCCTGACGTCGCATGCCCGGGAGGACCGGATGCCGTCAGTCGCGCGAGGCCAGCTCGTCGAGACGCCGCTGGGCGTCCTCGGCGCGCTCGCCGTGGCGCTCGGCCGCGCCGGTGGCACGCTGGAAGCGGCTCTCGAGCTTCTCGGCCTCCTCGGCGTGGACCGCGGCCTCCTGCGCGTGGCGCTGCGCCCGGTCCTCGTGCTCCTGGGCGGCGGCACGGTGCTCGCGCGCCTCGGTCGCGGCGGCACTCGCCCGCGCGACGATGGCGTCCTGCTCCTGCTGATGGCCCGACAGCTCCCCGGCGATGACCTCGCGCTCACGCTCGATCCGGGCCTGCTCGGCGGCCCGTCGGCGGGAGAGCATCGCCGCGCCGACGGCGGCGACGATCAAGACGGCGACGATGATGAGTACGGCGATCATGACCCGGTGGTACCCGAGTCCGCCGCGTTTTGCCCTCTTCAGATCACGTGTGCGGGCAACGCGACCTGCCGGGCGGTCAAGGGCCGGTGCTCTCGCTCTCGGGCTCGGCCTCCTGCTCGGGGTCGATCTCCACCGGCGCCTCGCCGAGCGTGCGACGAGCGGGGATGCGGGCGGCCGCGGCGTCGAGCCGCTCGCGGACGACCTTGGCGGAGGGCCCGATGACGGCACGCTCGGCCGCCGACATCTCCGGCCATCGGGCACGGAGCTCGGTGAGATGATCGGCCGCGCGGTCCAGCGCGTCGCGCGCGCTGTCGTGCGCGCCTTCCTCGATGGCATTCTCGGCGCAGGAGATTTCGTAGCCGGCATCGCCGGCGAGCTTGAGCAGGTCGTCCATGGCAGCGGCGATGCTACGGGGCGATCTCACACAAATCACGCACAGCGCGTTTCACCTTCCATGAAGCAGTACACGCTCATCGGCGCAGACAACGTCGCCTCCACGACGACGGTGCCCGGCACGCTCGGCGGTCATCGGGCCGACCGCATCTACGGGACCCTCGACTGCCCCGGCGCCGCCCGGGCGATCGCGCGCGGCGGCTATGTGGCCAACCGCGTGTTCTTCGCCGACGAGCCCACCGCCGTCGCCGCCGGCTACCGGCCCTGCGCCACCTGCCTGCCCGACGCGTACCGCACCTGGAAGGAGCACCGCGCCATGCCACTGACCCACACCACCGTCGCCTCGCCGATCGGCGAGCTCGTCCTGCTCGCCGACGGCGACGCCCTCTGCGAGATCCGCTTCGACGTCGCCGAGATCCCGCTCGACTCGCCGCGCGTCGACGGCGGCGTGCTCGGCGAGGCCGCCCGCCAGCTCCAGGACTACGCCGACGGCGTGCGGACGCAGTTCGACCTGCCGCTGCGCCCGCGCTTCGGCGGGGCCTTCGAGCGACGCGTCTGGGCCCACGTCGCCGCGATCCCCTACGGCACGACGACGACCTACGGCGAGATCGCGACCGCGCTCGACGCACCCGGCTCCGCACGGGCGGTCGGCGCCGCCAACGGCCGCAACCCGCTGCCGCTGGTCGTCCCGTGCCACCGTGTCGTCGGCGCACGCGGCGCGCTGACCGGCTACGCCGGTGGCCTGGAGAGCAAGCGCCGTCTGCTCGAGCACGAGGGCGCGCTGCTGGCGATGACCGGCTGAGGGGCGTTCCTTCGACGCCTGGTGGGGCTCGCCGGGAGCGGGTGTGTCTATCCTCGAACGCTCCCCGATGTCGTACGAGCCGTCCCTCCCTGTCCCCGAGCGTGAGCGCTGGCCCCTGGCCGTCGCGCTCGTCGCGCTCCTCGCGGGCACGGCGTTGCTCGGCGTCGCGCTGTCGGGCACGTTTCACCGGGGGTCCGCGCTGCCGGCGCCGCCGGTCGCGCCCGCGGTCGTCGTGGTCACTCCGACGCCCGCGCCGGCCGGCGCGACTCCCGTCGCCGATGTGGCGGCGCCCGCACCCGCCGCCGCGCCCGCACCTGAGCCCGAGCCCACCAAGGCCCAGCGCGTCAAGGACCAGCAGCGCTTCACCACCAACGACCTCGCCCACGTGCCTGCCTCGTGGGTCTCCGGGTTCTACGACATCTACGCCCAGGCCCAGAAGACCTACGGCGTCAACTGGCTGCTGATCGCCTCGGTCCACAAGCAGGAGACGGCGTTCTCCACGCATCCGACGACCTACCGCGGGCTCAACTTCGCCCGCTGCTGCGCCGGGCCGATGCAGTTCAACGTCACCAACGGGCCGGTCTCGACGTGGGCGCGCTATCGCAACGCGGGCGCCGTGGCACAGCGGCCCGCCAAGTACCCGCACGCGACCAAGAAGCACCCGTCGATCTATGACGACTACGACGCGATCATGGCCGGGGCCGCGCTGCTGCACGACTCCGGCGCCGGACGCAACCTCGACGCCTCGGCATGGCGCGCGGCCTATGACTACTACGGCCACGACGCCACCGGCGTCACCTACGCCAACGAGGTCGTCGCGCGGGCCATCGGGTGGGGCCAGAAGTCGTTCTGCATCAACTGCGCGACCGACACCCGGCTGATCAACGCCGCCGACGCCGCGTGGGGCGCGCCGGTGCGCGACGAGCTCGACGCCGCCGCCGAGGCCGCCGCCCGGGCGAAGGCCAAGGACGACAAGGCGATCGCCGCGTCCAAGAAGCGCTGAGCGCCGGTCAGCTCACGCGCCGGTGCAGCGGCGCGCGCCCGCGCTTGCCCGCATCGGCGAGCACCTCCATCGCCCGCAGGCAGTAGGCGACCCGCTGGGCGAGCAGCATCCGACAGCCCAGCGCGCCGGCCAGCTCGCGGGTCGTGAACGGCTCGCCGCCGACGCCGAGCACGTCGGGCAGCAGCGCCGCCGCGTCGGCCGGGGACGCCAGCACCGCGCTGCCGAGCACCTCGACCAGCCGCCGCTCGCCCGGATCGCGCCGTCGCCGGCCCGAGCGCGAGCGCCCCGCCTCCGGCGCCCGGATGTGATCTTCGCGACAGAGCAGGACCTCGACCGTCAGGTTCGGGTGCGCCAGCAGCGACGGGAACGACACGAGCCGGTCGAAGACGTCCAGCGCCACGCCGCGCAACGGCGACCGCCGCGACGACAGCACCTCGCCCTGGTCGTCGACGCGCACGATCCGGCGCTCGGCCGCGACCGGGTGGACGATCCGCATGCGATGGCCGTCCAGGAGCGCGTCCAGCTTCGGCCCCAGGGGGGAGAAGCCGCCGGTCTGGATCTCGACCAGCTCGCCGTCGGCGCGCACGAGGTCGATGACGTAGCGGCCGAACGGGACCTCGGCGGTGTCGCCCGGCCGCGCGAGCAGGTCCTTCACCGCCGCGTGCAGCGGGCCTTCGCGCAAGACGCCGATCCCGGACACCGAGCGCCACGATAATGGCCGGGCGGGGCGGAGTCTTCTCCGGGAACCATCCTGCAAGAACCGCGACTTCCGGTTTCTAGGGTGTTCCTAGATGTCGATGCGCCGCCTCCTCTCCCCGCTGTTGCTCGCCGCTGCCCTCCTCGTGGCCGCCGTCCCCGCCGCCCAGGCCGACTGTCCCGGCTCGTCGGCGTCGGACTGCCCGTACTCCGGACTGAGCCAGAACGGCGCGCGCGGCGGCGGTGTCCTGCGCTTCCCGCAGGCCGTCGCCGTCGGTCCCGACGGTCTGGTCTACGTGACCGACCAGGGCTCGCACATCGTCCAGCAGTTCGCGCCCAACGGCACCTGGATGCGCGACATCGGCACGGCCGGCTCGCGCCCCGGCGAGCTCAGCGCCATGGGCGCCGTCGCGGTCACCGGCGACAACCAGATCGTCGTCGCCGACGGCGGCACCAACCGGATCGTGCGCTTCGACGCGACCGGCGGCCTGATCGACAGCTGGGGCGGTCCCGGAACGGCGCTGGGCAAGTTCCACTTCGGCGCCGGCGGCGGCAACGACGCGGCGGCCGGCGGCGGCCTCGCCGCCTCGGGTGGCTTCCTGTACATCGTCGACACCGGCAACGACCGCGTCGTGCGCTTCAACCCGTCCGGCGGCAACGGCGCCGAGATCGTCCCGCCCGGCACGTTGCAGAACCCCCGCGGCGTGGCGGTCCGCGGGACCCGGATGCTCGTCGCCGACGATCAGCATCATCGTGTTGCCGCCTTCGACACCGGCGGCCACCTGCTCGCGTCGATCGGCGCCGGCCAGGGCGCCGGCCCCGGCCAGCTGAACTTCCCCTACGGCGTCGCGATCGACCCGCAGGGCCGCGTCTTCGTCGCCGACGACCTCAACCACCGGATCGTGCGCTACAGCACGCCCGCGACCAAGTACCAGTACAAGGCGCGCTGGGGCTCCTACGGCACCGCGCCCGGGCAGCTCGCCTACCCGCGTGGAGCGGCGACCAACACGACCGGTGAGCTCTACGTCGCCAACACGGGCAACGACCGCATCGACGTCTTCGACGCCAGCGGCACGCTGAAGCGCTCGTTCGGCACCTCGGGCCGTGCGGTCGGCCAGTTCGACGGACCGCTCGGCGTCGCGGCCGACAGCACCGGCATCCGCGCCGTGACCGACTCGGTCAACGGCCGCGTCCAGCTCATCAACCCCGACGGCACGATCGCGACCGTCTGGGGCTCGCCGAACCCCGGGCCGACGGTCCTGCCCAACCCGGTCGCCGTCGCCTTCGACGCCGGCGGCAACGGCTACGTCCTCGACAACCGCCGCAGCACGATCGTCGTCTTCGACCGCGCGACCGCCACGACGACGCGCCGGATCGGGAGCCCGGGCTCCGGCCCCGCGCAGCTGCTCTCGCCCCAGGCGCTGGCCATCGACGCCGCCGGCAACATCGCGGTCGCCGACACCGGCAACTACCGCATCGCGCGCTTCACCGTCAACGGGACCTACTTGGGGTCCTTCCCGACCGAGAGCGCGCCGCGCGGGATCGCCGTGACGCCCGACGGCAGCAAGATCTACGTCTCGGACACCGCCAACCGCGTCACGGTCTATGACGGCGGCGGGACCCAGCTCGACCAGTTCGGCGGCACCGGCTCCAAGCTCGGCAAGCTCAACGCGCCGGCGCAGATGACGCTGGATCAGGCCGGGAACCTGTGGGTCGCCGACCGCGGCAACAACCGCATCCAGCAGTTCGGCCCGGCCGGCGAGCGCCTGCTGACCATCGGCAACCGCGGCATCGGCGACGGCCAGTTCATCCACCCGACCGGCGTCAGCGCCGACTGCAACGGCAAGCTGACCGTCACCGACAGCGAGAACAACCGCGTCACGACGCTCACGCTCGCCGCGCCGCCCGTCGGGCTGGCCTGCGCGCCGCTGCCGGCGCCCGGTGGGCCCCCGGCGCTGAAGTTCCCGACGCTGCCCGAGCCGCTGGGTCCGCAGCTCGACGGTCAAGATCCTGCGCAAGGCCGGGCTGCTGACGGCGCGCAACCTGCCGGTGCGCATCGGCTGTGACACGACCTGCTCGCTGACCGCGACGGCGACGCTGGTTCAGCGTGGGAGCGCGAAGGTGGTCGGCAAGGGCAAGAAGCGCAAGGTCGTCAAGCCGGTGTCGATCGACCTCGGGCGCCAGAAGCTGTCGATCCCGGCGGGCACCTCGAAGATCGTGCGGCTGCAGATCTCCAAGACGGCGGCAGCCAAGCTGCGCAAGGCGCTCGCCGGCAAGAAGGGCCTCGATGTGTCGCTGCAACTCGAAGCGACCGCCGCGGCGGGCCCGCCGACCAGTCAAACCACGAGGATCCTGGCGACGGCCTAGCGTCCGAAGATCTCGCCGACGACGGCGTCGAGCGCCGCGAGCACGCGCTCGACGTCGGCGATCGTGGTCTCCGGACCCATCAGCGCCATGTTGTGAAACGGCGTCAGCATCACCCCGCGGTTCAGCAGCGCCGCGTGCACGAGGTCATCGAGCAGCGGGTCGATCGCGTCGTGGGCCTCGGCGCCGGTCCGGGCGGGGCGCGGCGTGAAGCCGAACTCGGCGCGCGCACCCAGCGAGACGATGTGCCACGGAGCGCCGTGGCGCTCGAACAGCTCGCGCACACCCGCGACGTAGCGCTCGCAGGTCATCGTCATCGAGCGGTGGGCGTCCTCGGTCAGCACCTGCTCCAGCGTCGCGCGCGCCGCCGCCAGCGAGAGCGCGTTGCCGGCGAGCGTCCCGCCGACGCCGCCCCAATCAAGATAATCACCTTCCTCGTCGGCGAGCACCCGGTCGCGCAGCGCCGCACTCAGCCCGTAGGCGCCGATCGGCACGCCTGCGCCGAGCGCCTTGCCGAGCGTCACCGCGTCGGGTGACAGACCCCACGCGCGCACGCAGCCGCCCGGGCCCATGCTCATCGTGTGCGTCTCGTCGTAGACCAGCAGCGTGCCCGTCTGCGCGCACGCCTCCTCCAACCCCTTCAGGAACCCGGGCTCGGGCAAGACCATGCCGACGTTGGTCATCGCCGGCTCGGCGATCACACATGCGACGTCCTCGGGCGCCAAGGCAGCCCGCACCGCGTCGAGGTCGTTGAAGGCCACCACCTTGGTCGTCAGCGCCGGGTCGACCGGCGCGCCGACGTTACCCGCGCGCGCCACGACGCGGCCGTCGGCATCCAGCGTCGCCACCGTCTCGTCCACGGTCCCGTGGTAGGCGTGCAGGAAGATCATGATCTTGCTGCGGGCCGGTCCCTGCACCTGGCGGCACATGCGCAGGGCGAAGCGGTTGGCGTCGGTGGCGCTGAGCGCGAACTGCCAGGCGGGGAGGCCGAAGCGGCGCGCGAGCTGCTCGCCGACCGCGACCGCGTCCTCCGAGGGCATCATGGTGGTGATCCCGCCGAGATCGTTGACGCGCCGGATGATCGCGTCGACCGTCGGCTGCGGCGAATGGCCCGGCATCGACCCCGTGTCGCCCAGCGCGACGTCGACGTACTCGTGGCCGTCGACGTCGACGACGCGGCTGCCGCGCGCCCGCTCCAGGAAGACGGGCGCGCCGCCGGCCCACTTGGCCATCCACGGCATCGGCACGCCGTGCAGCAGCGACCGGCGCGCACGGGCCGCCAGCTCCAGCGAGCGCGGATGGGTCCGGGCGAACTCCGCCCGCTCACGAGCGAGCAGGTCGGCGAGGCGGGCGCGATCGAGTGTGGCGGACATCCAGGCGCGAGGCTAGATGGTTGATGCGGGATCGAGCGAGCACGGCCGCGCGAATCTCGGGTCAACCATCTAGACGAGACCCTGCTCGCGCAGCCAGGCCGCGGTGCGCTCCATGCCCTCGGCGAGGTCGACCTGCGGGTCGTAGCCGAGCTGCGCGCGAGCCCGGTCGATCGCGTAGGTACCCGTGCGCGCGAGGTAGCGCGCTGCTGCGGCGTTGACCTCGGTCTCCTGACCCGTGGCGCGGGCGCCGAGCGCGGCCGCCGACGCCAGCGCCGCCGTGGCGCCCGTCGGCAGCACCGGCAGGCGCCGGCCGAGCAGTCGCGCGTAGTACCCGAAGAACTCACGCGTCGTGACGCCGACGCCATCGGTGAGCGTGAACACCCCGCCCGCGCCCGTAGGCCCGGACGCCGCGACGATGCCGTCGACCAAGTTGTCGATGTACACGGGGCTGAAGATCCCGCGCCCGAGCGCCGGCAGGATGAAGCGCCGGCGCGCGAGCTCCTCCACCGGCAGCACCGTCCACGGACGCGAGCGCGGGCCGTAGACGTCGCCGGGCCGGACGATCGTGCACGCGATCTCCCCCGCCGCGTGCGCGCGCAGGACGAGCGCCTCGGCGGCGATCTTGGTGTCGACGTACGGGACGCCGTTGGCCTGGGTCGGGTAGGACTCGTCGACGCCGTCGGGGAAGGCGAAGCCGAAGACCGTGACCGACGAGAGGTGCACCACGCGCGCGGCGCCGGCGCGACGGGCGGCGTCGAGCACGTGGCGCGTGCCCAGCGCGTTGGTCCGCCACACCGCGCCGGGATCGCTCCCGCGCATCGAGACGATTGCCGCGGTGTGGACGACGAGATCGCAGCCGGCGGCGTAGTGCTGCCAGTCACCGAGCTGCGCGATGTCCCCGGCGACAATGGAGCGCGCCGGATCCGCGCGCACGTCCACGCCGCGGACCTCGGCGCCGAGCGCGGCGAACCGGCTCGCGAGCGCCGCGCCGATGAACCCACTGGCACCCGTGATGAAGACGCGCTGCGGGGTCATCGGGCGAGTGGCCGGACGTCGGCGCCGGTGAGGGCGGCCAGATCGGCGGGTGTCAGCTCGATCTCCAGCCCGCGGCGACCGGCGGAGACGAAGACGGTGTCGTGATCCTCGGCGCTCTCGTCCAGGAACGTCGGCAGGCGCTTGCGCTGCCCGAGCGGGCTGATGCCGCCCGCGACATAGCCGGTGACCTTCTCCGCCCGCCCCATGTCGGCCATGGCGGCGCGCTTGCCGACGGCCTTGAGATCGAGCTGGTCGGCGGCCGGGACGATCGCAACAGCCAGGTCGTCGCCGACGCTCACCACGAGCGTCTTGAAGACGCGACGCGGATCAAGGCCAAGCACTTCGGCCGCCTCGCCCGCGTAGGACGCCGCACGCGGGTCGTGGTCGTACTCGTGCAAGGTGTAGGTGATGCCCGCGGCCTTGGCGGCGCGGGTGGCGGGGGTCTCGCGGCCGGCCATCGTCGAACGATGCTATCCGCGGCGCTCAGATCTCCATCACGTGATGGCCGACGACATGCACGACCGTCGTCTCCCCCAGCCGCTGCGCCCGCCGCGCCGGCGCCGGCGTGTGGCCGTGCAGGTGCAGCCGCGGCGCCGCACGCAGGTCGTAGTCGCGCAGGCCGTCGAAGCCCTCGTGCGCCGGGTCGTCGGGCTCCTCGTGGATCCCGCGCGGTGGCGCGTGGCTGATCAGGATGTCGGCGGCCGGCAGCCTACGGGCCATCCGTGACGCCTGCCGCTGCGTGTACTGCAGCGGCGCCCCACGCTTGTACTGCACACAGCCCTCGAAGCCGGCGAACGTGACGCCACCGACCGTCGTCTGCGTCAGATGCATGTTGGTGGTGTTGGCCGCCTCCAGGTAACGGCCGTCGTCATGGTTGCCGTAGACGCCCAGGACCGGCAGCGCGAAGCGGCCGAGCGGATCGAGCATGTCCGACGGGAGATCGCCGAGCGTCACGACCACGTCGGGCGCGTGGGAGGCGATCAGGGCCGGGAGCGGGAGCCACGACTCCTCGTCGGCGAGGATCAGCAGGCGCATCTCCCGCAGGGCTGCCCGTGCGCGCGAGAGACCAACCGCACCGGGGTCGGGTCAGCCGTCGTCGCCCGACAGCGCGGCGCGCAGCAGCAGCTCCAGCTCCGCGCCGACGTCCTTGAGCGGCCGACCGCTGTGCTCCGCACGGCAGAGGATCACGGCGCCCTCGACACCGGCGAGGATCGTCGTGGCGAGCCGCCGTGCGCGGACCCGCGACAGACCGGCATCGCGCAGGCCCGCCGCGAGCGCGTCATGCCACGCGGCGAACGCCTCGGCCGCGGCGGCACGCAACCCGGCCTCGTCGGCGCTCGCTGCGGTCGTGACCGCGACCAGCGGACAGCCGGCCTCGTAGTTGGACGCCTCCAGGCCCTGGCCCCACAGGCGGATGAAGGCGCGCAGGGTCGCAACCGGGTCACCATTCGCCGACCCGGCGGCGATCATCTGCCCGCCGGCCACGCCCGCGGCCCTGACTGCCTCCCCGACGAGCTGGTTCTTGCCCTCGGGGAAGTGATGGTAGATGGAGCCACGCGGCGCACCGCTGTGGGCGAGCACCTCCCGGAAGCTCGTGCCGGCGAGGCCCCGCTCGCGGAGCAGCGTTCCGGCGCTCTGGATCATTCGATCACGCGCGGCCATATGACGATGATCATAGCCCCGCCCTTGACTATGACGAGCTTCATAGTACGGTGCCGGGTCATGGCCGACCTGCGACGCACGTTCATCATGGTCAACAAGCGAGCGCTCGATCGTGGCCGCGCGGGCGCCGCCACCTCGATCCTCGACCAGGAGGTCGTCCACGGCGACTTCAGCCCGCTCGACGGGCATGCCCACTGCCTCCTGGCCACCTACAAGCGCGACGGGTCGCCGATCGCCGCACCGGTCTGGTTCGCGCGCGACGCCGACGGGCGGCGCCTCTACATCTGGACCGAGCACGAGGCGTACAAGGCCAAGCGGCTGCGCCGCGACCCGCGCGCGCTGCTCGCCCCGTGCACCGCGCGCGGCGTCCCGCTCGGCCCGCCGATCGCGGCACGTGGCCGCGTGCTCGACGCCGAGAGCGAGCGGACGCACGCCGCGGAGACGATCCACGGCGCGTGGGGCCCGCTGCGTCGGCTCTTCGAGCGCGCCTCGCGGCCGGTCACGCCGGTCGTTTACCTAGAGCTCGTGCCGGATTAGCATCATGCGATGACCTTTGTCGGCACCGTGCCCGAAGACGACGCCCCAGCCGCGGTCCGGGCGATGTACGACGCGGACCGCTCGGCCGCCGGCGCCGTCCCGAACTACACGCGCGCGTTCTCGCATCGTCCCGAGGTCTATGCCGCGTGGCGGCAGCTCAACGGCTCGATCAAGGCGGGGATGCACTCACGTCGCTACGAGCTCGCCACGCTCGCCGCCGCGCGGCGCCTGCGGTCGAGCTACTGCGCCCTCGCCCACGGCTCGGTCCTGCTCGACGGCATGGTCGGCGCCGAGCAACTCACCGCGATCGCCCAAGACCATCATGCCGCCGGCCTCGACGAAGTCGACATCGCCGTGATGGATCTCGCTGACAAGGTCGCCGCCGACGCGACCGCCGTCACCCAGGTCGATATCGACCGCCTCCGCGCGCTCGGCCTCTCCGACACCGACGTCTTCGACGTCATCGCCGCGGCATCAGCACGTTGCTTCTTCAGCAAGGCGCTGGACGCCCTCGGCACGCAGCCCGACGCGCGCTTCGCCGACCTCGAGCCGGCAGCGCTGCGCGAGCAGCTGACCGTCGGGCGGCCGATCGGCACATGACGCCCTGCCGCCTCCAGGCCGTCGGCGGGCCGGCGTGACCGCGGTCCGGCGCGCTACGCGCGACGACGCGCTCGCGGTCGGGCAGCTGCTGCACGACTTCAACCGCGAGTACGACGAGCCGACACCGACACCGACGGAGCTGGCCGAGCGGATGGCGGAGCTGATGGATGGCGACGAGACGATCGTCCTGCTGACCGACGGGACGGATTCCCCGGACGGTCTCGCCGTGCTGCGCCTGCGTCCGGGCATCTGGAGCCGGGCGCTGGAGTGCTACCTGGCCGAGTTGTACGTGATCCCGGAGCGACGGCGCGAGGGGCGCGGCCTGGCGCTGATGGAGGCGGCGATGGCGACCGCGCGCGCCGCCGGCGCCGACCACATGGACCTGGGCACCGGCGAGCACGACAGCGGTGCCCGCGCGCTCTACGAGCGGCTGGGGTTCGTCAGCCGCGACGGCGACGGTCTCTGCCTGTACTACGAGCGCGAGCCTCAGCGGCGTACGCGCACGCTCTTGGCGGCAAGCGCCGAGGTGTTGCCCGCGGCGTCACGGACGGTCACCTCGACCCGTGCGGCACCGGCCACGAGGGCCCTCTTGCTGACTTTGCCCTTGACGGTGACCGTGACCTTGCCGGACTTGGCCACCACCTTGGTGATCGATCCATAGGCCTTGCGAACCGTGCAGCGCTTGCCGGCCTTGCGGGTCGTGCTGCAGGTCTTGCCGCTGCGGTGGCCCGGCAGCTCACGCAGCAGGCGGATCGTCGCCCGGCCGGGGCCGGAGGTGGTGAAGGTGATCGTCAGCTTGCGGCCCTTGGCGGACGCAACGCCGAGCTTCGTCACCTTCAGCGTGAACGTGACGGCGTCATTGGTCACCGGCGTCGGCCCGCCCGGGAGCGGCTGTCCGATCGGGGTCGGGACCGGCAGCGGACCGGGTCCCGGATCCGGGCCAGGGCCAGGGCCAGGCCCCGCGGGCTTGGGCAGATCGCGCTGCGCGTCGCCGACGGCGATGCTCGCCAGGGGCAACGTCGCCGTGCCCAGCAGCGTCGCCTCTCCGGTCGTCAGGTTCAGCGTGTACAGGCTCTCGACCCCGCCCACGTCCAGCAGCGCGATGGCGCTCCCCGCGGCCGCGACCGACGATGTCGCGACCGCGACCTCGCCCGGGATGTCGAGGCCGGTGACCGTGCTGAAGTCCAGCGGCGCGCCACCGAGCGTGACGGTGCGGGCGGCGGTGAGCATCCCGGCGTTGGGCGGGTTCTGGATCAGCAGCTGGTTGGCCGTCGGCTCCAACACGTACACCGTCGTCACACCGCCGGTCAGCGACTGCGTGTAGGCGTTGGTGTAGGCGACCGACGTGACGCCGGTCGAGCCCGGCGGCAGCGGGTTGTGCACGCCGTCAGGGTTGACGCCGCCGGCACTGTCACCGTCGACCGGCGCGCCGTTGTTGGGGTTGACGCGCGCGTTCAGCCCGCCGTTGGCGACGATGCGCAGGCGATCGACGGCGGGGTTGAAGTCGATGCCCCAGCCGGCGCCGGGCACCGGGAGGTCCACCGGATTGCCCAGCGCGTTGACGTAGGCGATGCCACCGGCCGCGCCCACGGCCGTCACCAGACCGGTCTGCGGGTCGACGAGGTAGAGCGTGGCGGTGTCGGCGGCGGCGCGGACCCCCATGCCATAGAGCTGGCCGGTCTGCGGGCGCCAGGCCAGCGCGACCATCGTCTCAAGGCTCGAGACACCGCTGAGCGCGACCGTCGTGGCGGTGTCCGGTGTCGCCGTCTGGAAGCGCCGCAGCGACCCGCCGTCGGCGCTGAGCCCGACGACCGGGAAGCCCGCGTCGTCGAGGTCGCGCTGCAGCGCGAGGCCCTGGATCGGCGCGCTGCCGTCGCCGATCGGCCCGAGATCGGTCGCGGCCCCGTCGGTCAGGGAGATCCGGTGGAGGTGCGTCGTCGCGCCGATCGTCAGGACGGCGTAGCCGTCGCCGCTGGTCACCGCGACGTTGCTTGCGACCGTGGCAACGGCCGGGTCGATGTCAAAGCCGCCGACGGCGGAGAAGTTCACCGGCGTCCCGGCGACCGTGACGTTCTGCCCCGGCGTCACCGTTCCGACGTTGGGCGGGTTCTGGATCGCCAGCTGGTCGGTCACCGCACTGAGCGTGTAGAGCGTCGTGATGTTGCCGTTGTTGGGTCGGTCGTTGGTGTAAGCCGCGCCATCGACCGAGGTGGTGTCGCCGTGGATGGCGCCGTCGGGATTGGTGCCGCTGACAACGCCCGAGGTGAGCCCCGAGTTGTCACCGTCGACCGGCGTGCCCGTGTTGGGGTTGATACGGAAGTTGAGACCCGACGTGGTCGTGACCCGAATGCGGTCGGCCGCCGGGTTGACGTCGAAGCCGTAGTCGCCGGTCGGCAGGTCGACCACGGTCACATTGTCGGTGGTCAGCGCGACGCTGCCCGGGGTGCCGACGATGCCCGCCTGCCCGGTCTCACGTCCAATCACATAGAGCGTGCCGGTGTTGGCCCCCGCGTTGACGCCGAGGGCGTAGAGCATCCCGTTCTGCGGGCGGACGTCGATCCCGACGAGCGTCTCACCCGCGACGACCCCGGTGATCTGCTTCGTCGTGGCGCTGCCGGGAGCCCCCGGGACGAAGGTGAGCAGATGGTTGCCCGACAGCGCGAACGCGAGCTCACCCGGCGCGGCGGACGCGGCAGAAGCGCCGATCCCTCCGGTGCAGGCCAGCGCCGCGACAGCGGCGGTCAGCGTTGCGGCACGACGGCCACGTGACAGGCGAGCGAGCATCAGGGCAATGTACTTGCCGACTCGCTCTCGATGGCCACTCGTTGCACCCTGCGTCACACAGGGCTAGGGTCCTGCCCATGTCCGGACGCTTTGAGGGAACCACCGTCGTCGCTCGTCCGATCGAGGAGGTCTTCGCGTTCCTCGCCAACGGTGAGAACGACGTGAAGTTCAGCCCGCGCGTGCAGGAGATCCGCAAGATCACCGACGGCCCGATCGGGGTCGGGACGCGCTTTGCCAGCACCGTCAAGGACGCGGGCATGACGACCAAGCGCGAGTTCGAGCTGACCGAGTTCGTCGCCCCGACGAAGATCCGCTGGGCCGAGCGCTCCAAGAACGCGGTGACCGCCACGACCGGCGGCTACGACCTCGCCCCCGACGGCGACGGCACGCGCGTGACGATCTTCAACGAGCTCGAAGGCCACGGCTTCGGCAAGCTCGTCGTGGGCTTCGCCCTGCGCGCGGCGCGCAAGGGCGCCGACGAGTTCGCGGCGTCGATCAAGCGCGCGATCGAGGCAAGCTGAGCCGCCGGCTCACTGCTTCTTGTGCTTGGCCTTCTTGGCCGGCTTGCCCATCGTGACGCCGACCTTGCTGCCCTTGGCCAGCTTGGTCCCGGCCTTCTTGGTCTGAGCGACGACGCGGGTCGCGGCGCGGCGCGCCTTGCGGCCATGCGGGCGCGTGACCGTCCCGAGCGCGCAGTGGGCCTTCTTCAGCGCGGCCGTCGCTGACTTCAGCGTCTTGCTCTTCAGCTTGGGGACGATGCACTTGACGGGCAGCACGAGCTTCTGCGGGGTGATGGCAGGCCCGCCACCACCGCCGCCGGCGGGAGCGCCGTAGATCAGGCCGGCGGACGACTTGTCCGCCGCGTAGGACGCGGTGAAGCCGCCACCGACCGCCCCGAACACACCCGCGATGGCCGAGTCGATCACCTTGAACGCCGTGCCGGTGGCCGGCACGTAGCCACCGGTCAGCACGCCGTTGGCCGTCCCGCCCAGGTTCGTGGTGGCCGCGCTGATGCGCGTGATGGCGCCGAAGCTCGTGGGCGACGCGATCTGGAAGTTGAGCGTGCCGTCGCTGGTGAAGCCGTCACCCGAGAGCTGCACCCGCGCGCCCGGGGCGATCGTGACCGTGCCGTGGTTGACCGGTGACTGGCGCAGCAGCAGCTCGCCGGTCTGGACGTCGACGGCGCCACCGGCGCCGACGGTCATGCCGGCACCGACGATCGCGTGGGTGGTGCCCGCCTTGATCTGCAGCGTGCCGTAGACCGTCAGCGGGTTGTCGAGCACCTCTGCGCCGTTGGCCGGCGGCGGCGCGATGACCAGCGTGCCGCCCGGCGCGACCGTGAACCCGCCCGGCTGGATGTTCATGTAGTTGGACATCTCGTCGGTCGGGCTGCCGAACTGCACGGTCTGCCCGGCCGGGACCGTCCCGGAGATCTTGTTGCCGTTGCCCATGACGACGAACGAGCCGGTGCCGGCGCTGTCGGCGAGCTGCCCGGTGAAGATCCGGACGGGGTTGCCCGTGATCGTCCCGCCGTTCTGCGCCCAGCCGGAGCCGTAGAGGTAGATGTCACCGTTGTTGGTGACCGTGCCGCCGTTCTGCGTGATCCCGATGTTCTGGGAGCCGGTGTCGACGTAGAGCTGGGCACCGGGATCGACGGTCACGTTGCCGGTGTTGACGACGTGCCGGATGGTGAACTGCCCGCTCTGAACATGGATCGTGCCGGTGTTGGTCAGCGTTCCCGGCCCGATGCTCAGGGTGTGGTCGAACGGACCCACGCTGCGCGCGAGGATCTCACCGGCGTTGGTCGACGGTCCGTTGAGGTTGAGCTGCGGCAGGTTGCCCTGGGCCGTCAGCCCCGTCGAGTCCTGGTCGAGAATGGCCTGACCATGCGCGGTGATCGTCATGGGCCCCTGGACCTCCAGCCGCCCGTCGCCCGAGCCGGGGGCCGTCTTGATCAGCAGGCGCTGCGTGCCGGACGCGGCGTTGCCGAGCGTCAGCGACCCGACCGACCGCTGGACGCCGGGTGGGCCGACGTAGTTGACGGTATAGTCGCCAGCGGCGGTGATGAAGACGTCGTCAGACGGTCCCGGCAGCGTGCCCGGGTCGCTGGAGCCCCACTTCGACGCGTCGGTGTAGCTGCCGCTGCCGCCGAGCCACGTGTAGGTCGCCGCCGAGGCGCTCGCGACCCCGATGGAGAGCAGTCCCGTCATCACCACCAACATGGTGAGCACGCGGATGGGCAGGGCCGGCTGTCCAGTCACCGGGCCCAACTTAGTCGACAGCGCACGAGATCTCTGTACGCACATGTGCGTATCCACAACGACCTTTCCGACGAACAACCATAGTGCTAGGCTCCTAGTGCAATGGACTCCCCAATTGCGTTCTACCTCGACGCCACCTCCGGTGTCCCGCCTTATCAGCAGCTCGTGCAGCAAGTCCGCCGCGCGCTGCGGCTGGGGCTGCTGGAGGAGGGCGACCAGCTCCCGACGGTCAAGGAGGTCGTGGCCACGCTGGCGATCAACCCCAACACGGTGTCGAAGGCCTACCGGGAGCTGGAGCACGACGGCGTCGTTCGCGCCCGTCCCGGGTTGGGGACGTTCGTGACGCGGTCGCTGGCCGACGAGACCGTCGCCGCGCATGCGCCGTTGCGCAAGGAGCTGCAGCGGTGGATGACCAAGGCGCGGCGCGCGGGGTTGGACGACGAGAGCATCGAGGCGCTCATCGCGACGACGTTCCGCGCGACCGTCGCGCCCGCGCAGGAGGACGTGGCATGACCGCGAGCGCCATCCTCCGTGCCCACGGCCTCGGCAAGCGCTTCCGCGGCAACTGGGTGCTGGAGGACTGCACACTCGACCTTCCCGCCGGACGTGTCATCGGCCTCGTCGGCCCCAACGGCGCCGGCAAGTCGACGCTGCTGACCCTCGCGGCCGGGATGCTCAAGCCCAGCGCGGGCACGATCGAGGTCTGTGGTGACACGCCCGCGACCACGCCCGAGCAGATGGCGAAGGTCGGCTTCGTCGCCCAGGACGCCCCGGCCTACGCGACGCTCAGCGTCGCCGACCACCTGCGTCTCGGCGCGCATCTCAACGCGCGCTGGGACGACGCGTTCGCGCGGGAGCGCATCGGCCGCCTCGGCCTCGATCCGCAGCAGAAGGCCGGCCGCCTCTCCGGCGGTCAGCGCGCCCAGATGGCGCTGACCATCGGCCTCGCCAAGCGGCCGAAGCTGCTGCTCCTCGACGAGCCGGTCGCCAGCCTCGACCCGCTCGCGCGCCGGGTCTTCCTCGGTGACCTCATGGAGACCGTTGCCGATCAGGACCTCACCGTCGTCCTCTCGTCCCATGTGATGAGCGACTTGGAGCGCATCTGCGATCACCTCGTCGTCCTGGTGGCCTCGCACGTTCAGATCGCCGGCGACCTCGACGCGCTCCTCGCGACGCACCATCGCGTCACCGGACCTCGGCGCACCGACCCCGCGGCCGGCCTCCCGGCCGACCACGTCGTCCTGGCCGAGAGCCACACCGACCGGCAGACCACCATGGTGGTCCGCACCGCACAGCCGATCCTCGATCCCGGCTGGACGGTGAGCAACGTCGACGTCGAAGACCTCGTCCTCGCCTACCTAGAGCAACCGATGGCCGTGCCGCCGCAGGCATCCCGACCGATGTTGGGGGCTTTGCGATGAGCTGGCTGGCGTGGCGGCAGATGCGGGTCCAAGCCGCGACAGGAGCGCTGGCGCTGGCCGCCCTCGCCCTCCTCCTCGGTGTCCTCACCGCACGCGGGGCGAACCTCGGTGACGGTGACGTGATCCGCAGGCTCGCGCCCTCACAGCGCAGCGTCTTCACCGCCGGCACGGCGATCCTCCTGATCATGCCCGCGATCATCGGCGTGTTCTGGGGCGCACCGATGATCACCCGTGAGCTTGAGGCCGGCACACACCGGCTCGTGTGGAGTCAGACGGTCAGCCGCAGGCGCTGGCTGTGGACCAAGGTCGGCCTCGGCGCGCTCGTCACGGTGGCGACGGTCGGCGCGACGAGCCTCCTGGTCGGGTGGTGGTCGGCACCGATCGACCACGCGATCAGCGCCACCGGCGACCGCGGCGGCCTGTACGTGGCCCGGATCGAGCCGCTGGTCTTCGACGGGCGCGGGATCGTCCCGGTCGCCCACGCGCTCTTCGCGTTCGTCCTCGGCGTCGCGGTCGGTCTCGTCGCCCGACGCACGCTGCCCGCGATGGCGACGACGCTGACGATCGTCGTCGCCCTGCAGGTCGCGATGCCAATCGCGATCCGCGAGCACCTCGTCGCGCCGGTGCGGACCGTCATGACGATCGCGCCCATGACGCCGATCACCCTCGACCGCGCGGGAGCGGTGACGCTGGAGGTCCAGGCGCCAGGTGACTGGCTGCTCGCCCGGCGGCTGGTCGACGGCCGCGGCCGCCCCACGACGGCCCCCGCCTCGTTCGTCACCTGCCTTGAGCGCGGAGGCGAGAGCGTGGTGCCGGGCTGCATCGCCGCCCTGTCGCGCCAGGGCTACCGCGCGGAGATCACCGCTCAGCCCGCATCGCGGTTCTGGACGCTGCAGTGGGCGGAAGCCGGGTTGTTCCTCGTGTTGGCCGCGGCGGCATGTGGGCTGTGCGCTTGGAGGATCGGGAGGGTGTGAGCGCGGGCCGGACGCTAGGCGCGGTCGCGCTCCAGCGTCTCCTTCATCGCGGCGAGGCCCAGGCGCATCGCCTCGGCCGTCGGCGCCGCCGCCGCGTCGGGGAGGAGGTCGGCGATCCAGACGAACCGCGTCTGACCGTCGGGTGTCACGAGGATCTGCGCCGAGCCGTTGTGATGGGTGTACGGGCCACCGACGACCGACCACACCAGGCGCCGGGCCTCGGCGTCGCTCGTGATCAGGACCTCGCGCAGCTCGATGCCCGAGGCGAACGTCACGATGCGGTCGGCGCCGTCGAGCCGCGTGTCGGTGACGAAGCCGCGTGCCAGGCGCTGATGCAGCGCGCCCCAGTCGGCCAGAGCATCCCAGGCCACAGCGGGCTCGACATCGATCAGCACTTCCTCGTGGATGGTGGCCATCGCCACACCATCGCGTGCCGCCGGGCCCCGCGCTTGAACGGATGTGCGCACTTGGGATCATGGGTGCGTGCTGGACCTCCGCACCCTGGCCGATCACGACGGGCTCTCCGTCACCGACGTCGTCTGCCGCCACCGCGCCGGGCGCGGAGCCGACGAGCCGGTGGACGTGCTCGGCATCGTCTTCATTCGCCGCGGGCGGTACGTGCGCTCGGCAGACGGCCGCGAGACACTGCTCGACTCGACCTTGGCCTACGCCATGACGCCGGGCCAGGAGCAGCGCTGCGATCACCTCGACGACGCCGGCGACGCGTGCACGATGCTGCGGATGACCGCTCCGGCGGCTGCCGAGCTGTGGGGCGACAGCGAGCTGCCCGTCGTCGCATGGTCCACGCACGGGAGTGTCGACCTCCACCATCGCCTGCTGCTGGCCGCCGCGGCGCGCGGCGAGGAGACCGACGAGGCAACCGTCGCACTCGCAGCCACCGCGCTGGCAGAGGTCGACCGGGCGCGCGTCGCGTCAGGACGTCCCGCGACCGAGCGCGCGCGCCGCGCCATCGCCGACGGCGCCCGCATGCTGCTCTCCGAGGAGCCGCGCAGCTCGCTCGTGCAGCTCGCCCGGACACTCGCGGTCTCGCCCCATCACCTCTCACGGGTCTTCAGCGAGCAGACCGGCAGCACCATCTCCACCCACCGCCGTCGCATCCACGTCCGCGCGGTGCTCGATCGCCTCGAACACGGCGAACATGACCTCTCGCGACTGGCCGCCGACGTCGGCTTCGCCGACCACGGCCACCTCACCCGCACCGTCCGCCGCGAGACCGGCGCCACACCCTCGCGCCTGCGCGAGCTGCTGACGCACGCACCCTTCCGCCGCCCCCTCCAGTAAACTCCCCCAGCGACATAATTAACATTTCGCCCCCGCGACCGCTACGAACGGCCCGGGGGCATGACCCAAGGAGAATGAGCCTCCATGAGTGCCCCGCAGGGTAACGACGGCTGCCGTATCGCCGTCTCTTCCTCAGACGCCGATGTGCTCCGCGTCGAGGCCAAGAAGGTCTTGATGTTCAACCACGAGGAGTTCGAGGACTTCCTCGACCACGTCCCCGTCAAACAGCTCGCGCTCGCCGACATCTTCCGCGACGCCACCGCCGTCATCGACGCCCTCGGCTGGGACCCCCGCATCAACCCACCACGCGAGACCTTCAACGTCCCGCTCACCCACGGCCACATCGAGCAACTCCACAAACAGCGCACCGACCTGCTCGACCACAACCTCGACCTCATCAGCGACATCGGCGCCGACCGACAGGTCAACGCCCTCATCACGACCGAGATCCACGCCAACCGCCACAGCGTCGAAGCCCTCAACCGCATCTTCAACGCCTACAGCGACGCGATCAGCACATAGGCCGTCGCGCTTCCGTTGCGGGGTCTGACCCCGCAACGGGAGCGCCCCGAGGCGCCCTGGAGAGGATGGGGCCGTTCAGCGCGAGCATTTCGCGCCAAACGGGCTGCCTCTCCCGGGCGCAAGCGGCGACGAGCCATCGGCCACAGCCAACTGGCGTGCGCTACCCAACGAATCCAGTCGACAAACGGAGGAATGCTGTAATGTCCGAATCCCTATCAAGTTTGCATGGAAAGGATTGCCCCTGTGACCTTCGTCCCCAGGCGCGTCGTGGTCGCAGGCGTGGTGCTCGGCTCACTCGCCGCTGCTGCGCCCGCCTCCGCCGCAGTGACCCAGATCGCCGGCTCGGGCTCGAGCGCGAGCACGCCGTACCTCGAGGTCTTGTTCAAGGCCTACAAGAAGGTGGATCCGAGCGTGAAGTTCGTCTTCACGGCCAACAACGGCAACGCCGGCGCTGCCGACGTGCAGGCCGGCCGCAGCCAGTTCGCGGTCCAGACCCGTCCGCCGCTGCCGTCGGACTCGGGGCTGACCTACTCCAAGCTCTTCCTCGACGCGCTGACGATCTCCGTCAACCCGGCCAACAAGCTCAGCAACCTGCCGCTGGCCAACGCGAAGGACATCTTCACGGGCAAGGTCACGGAGTGGAGCGCCTACCCCGACTCGGGGCTGACCGCGCCGATCTCGGCCTTCGGCCGCAACGCGACCGCGGGGCTGTTCACGTTCTTCACCGCGGCCGTCCTCGGCGGCGACGCCCAGGGCACGAACGTCACGCCCTTGGACAAGGACGGCGAGGTCGCCGTCGCGCTCTCCAAGAACCCCAACGGCATCGGCTACGTCGGCCTGGCCAACTCGCGCGAGGGCAGCGGCGTCAAGCGGCTGTCGCTCAACGGCGTGGCGGCAACGCCCAAGACGATCAAGTCGCTCAAGTACCCGCTGTCGCGGTACGCGTGGATCGTGCTGCCGGCCAAGAGCCCCAACAAGAAGGTCCTGAAGTTCGCGGACTGGATCCGCAGCAGCTACGAGGCAGGGGTGGTCATCGAGAAGGCCGGCGCGGTGCCGGCGTTCAACGCGACCAAGCCGGCCAAGAAGAGCAAGAAGAAGTAGCGGAACAGGACGACGGCGAGCCATGGACGCGGCCACCACAGTCCGGCCACGGTTGGCCCCGGGCCGGCGCGCGGAGCTCACGCTCCGCGCGCTGGTCTGCGCCGTCGTGCTGTTCGTCGCCGCGATGGTCGTGTTCGTGCTCCGCGAGGCGTGGCCCTCGTTCCAGCACAACGGCTTGTCCTGGTTCGGCCCCGGCGGCAACGTCGACCACCAGGTCGAGGCGATCTTCAACTCGGCCAACTTCCTCCAGAAGCCGGTCTACACGTTCCACGCCTGGCCGCTGATCTGGAGCACGATCCTGGTGACGGGCTCGGCCACCGTCCTGAGCTTCTTCGCGGCGCTCTTCATCTCGGTCTTCATTGTCGAGTTCGCGCCCGGCTGGATGCGACGCGTCCTGGAGCCGGTCGTGCGCCTGCTGGCCAGCGTCCCGTCGGTGATCATGGGCCTCGTCGGCGTGCTGGTGGTCGTGCCGTTCATCGGCCGCCACATCATCACCGACGACGCGCGCCGCTCGGTCGCCTACATCGTCTCGCTCAGCGGCTACAGCCTGCTGGCAGGCGTGGTGATCCTCACCTTGATGATCTCGCCGCTGATGGTCGCGGTCTTCGTCGACGGCCTGCGTGCGGTGCCGCGCGGCTGGCTCGAAGGCTCGCTGGGACTCGGCATCAACCGCTGGCGGACGTTCTGGAAGATCGGCGTCCGGACCGCGCGGCCCGCGCTCGTCGCCGGCACCGTGCTCGCCGTCGCGCGAGCGCTCGGGGAAGCCGTGATGCTCGCGATGGTCTGTGGCGGCGTCGGCTTCGCGCCCAACCCGGCCGACGGGCTCATCTTCTTTGTCGAGCCGGCCAAGCCGCTGCCCTCGACGATCCTGCAGACCTCCGAGGAGCTGACCTCGGCGCCGATGCGCCACACCATCTTCGCGATCGCCGCGGTGCTGCTGTTCTCGGCGCTGATGCTCTCGCTGGCGGGCTGGGCGGCCAAGCAGCCGATGAAGCGCTACGGGGTGCGCGCGTGAGCGCGGCAACCGCACCGTCGGCGCCGACGGCCACCCCGCCGCAGCCGCACCGGCGCTCGGCGCGCGACTCCAGCGCGTCGTGGCGGCTCACCGATCGTCTCGGCCTCGCGGTCGCCTGGGCGCTCGGCGTCGGCTTCCTGCTGATCACGCTGGCGATCGTCGTCTTCCTGATGGTCCAGGGCGTGCGCTACCTGCGTCTGGAGCTGCTGGTCACCTCACCGGCGGCGGGCTTCTCGGAGTCCCAGACCGGTGGCTTCCTGGACCCGATGATCGGGACCCTGGCGGTGGCCGCCCTCGCCCTGGCGGTCGCCCTGCCGGTCGGGATCGGCGTCGGCGTCTGGCTCAGCGAGTACGGGCAGCCGACCGCGCTGGCCCGCGTCGCCGAGTCGACGATCGAGATGCTGGCCGGCACGCCGTCGATCGTCTTCGCGCTCTTCGGCGTCCTGGTCTTCCAGAGCCCGGTCCTGGCGTTCGTCAGCTACGAGAGCGACGGCGTCGTCTACGGCCGGTCGTTCATCGCCGCGGGCGCGATGCTGTCGTTGATCGCGCTGCCGCTGATCGTGGCCAACGTCCGCGAGGGGCTGCAGGCGATCCCGGGCCATGTCCGTGAGGCGTCCTACGCGGTGGGCAAGACGAAGTCGGCGACCACCCGCCGCGTGCTGCTGCCCGCCGCGCGCCCGTCGGTGATCACCGGCGCGATGCTCGGGCTGGGTCGCGTGGTCGGCGACACCGCCGTCGTGATCCTGCTGCTGGGCGCGACGCTGCGCCTGAACCCGGTCGGCGACGTCCCGCTCCTCAACGCGCTGCGCGGGACCGGCGGGACGCTGACGACCTACGTGTACGCCAACGCCCCCACGGGCGAGGCCAACCAACCGACCAAGGCCTACGCCGCGGCGTTCGTGCTGCTGGCCATCGTCTTGCTGATCAACTTCATCGTCGACGTCGCCGTGCGTCGCGGAAGGAGGATGGGATGGGGCTCCTGAAGCCACCGCCGGTGCGTGTCCTGCCGCTGGACGGCAGCGCGCCCGCGGCCATCGCCGACCCCGTGTCGCTCGTCGGCGCCGCGTCGCGCCGGGCGCCGAGCGCCACGATCGCCGTCGACCGCATGCAGATCGACGAGCTGTCGATCGCCTACGGGCCCAAGCTCGCCGTCGACAGCGTGTCGCTGCCGGTGCGCCAAGGCGAGGTCCTTGCCTTGATCGGCCCCTCGGGCTGCGGCAAGACGACCCTGCTGCGCTCGCTCAACCGGCTCACCGAGCTGACCGCGGGCACGTCGATGCGCGGCGCGATCACGCTCGACGGCGAGGACATCGCGACGTTCGAGCCGACCGCGCTGCGGCGCCGGGTGACGATGGTCTTCCAGCAGCCCAACCCGTTCCCGATGAGCGTCTTCGACAACGTCGCCTACGTGCTGCGCGAGCAGGCCGCGCGGCGACCGCGCAAGCGCGAGCTGCGCGACCGCGTCCGCGACGCGCTCACCCGTGCGGGCCTCTACGACGAGGTCGCAGACAGCCTCGACCACCCCGCGCTGCGGCTCTCGGGCGGCCAGCAGCAGCGACTCTGCATCGCGCGGGCACTGGCCGCCGATCCCGAGGTCCTGCTGCTCGACGAGCCCTGCTCGGCGCTGGACCCGCAGTCGACCCAGGTCATCGAGGACCTGATCGTCAGCCTGCGCGAGGAGCTGGCGGTCGTGATCGTCACCCACAACCTCCAGCAGGCCCACCGCATCGCCGACCACGTGGCGTTCATGTACCTCGGCGAGCTCGTCGAGTACGGGCCGGCCGAGCAGCTGTTCCGCACGCCGCGCGAGCAGCGCACCCGGGAGTACGTCAGTGGTGCGTTCGGCTGACGCCGCCTCCAGGCTCGCCGTGCCGGCCGTGCTGGTGGGCGCCGCCGTCCTGCTGGGCGGCTGCGTGACGACCCAGGACCGCAACGCGCGGGCGAAGCTGAGCGCCGAGCGCGAGATCGCCGCGCGTGCCCCGCTGCGGGTCGTCGCGTCCAACCCGGAGGTCGACGTCACCCGCGCGGCGCTCGTGCGCGGAGGTGGCCGCGACCGGACCGCCGTCGTCGTCGAGCTGCGCAGCCGCGCGCGCACGCCGCTGACCGACCTGCCGATCGCGGTCGGCGTCCGCACGCGCAGCGGCAAGCGGCTGGTGCTCAACGGCGGCCGCGACCTGGACTGGTTTGCGACCCACGTGGCGGCGCTGGGCCCCGGCGCAGCGACGACCTGGGTCTTCACGGCCCGCCGCCGGGTGCCGGCCGGGGCGCGCGCCTACGCGCGGGTCGGGGTGCCCTCGGCCGTGCCGGTCAGCCGGGCGTCGTCGCTGCCGCGCCTGCAGGCCGGCGACCTGGACGGCGGGCGCGTCCGCGTACGCAACACCTCCGCCGTCCCGCAGATCGACCTGCCGGTCTACGCCGTGGCACAGGCCAACGGCCGCTACGTCGCGGCCGGACGTGCCTCGATCCCCAAGCTCAGCGGCGACGGCGAGGCCACGGTCGCCGTGCCGCTCGTCGGCGCGCGCAACGCGCCGCGCGCCCAGGTCCATGTCCTTCCCACGATCTTCGAGTGATGAGGAACCGATGACCCAGATCGCCCCCACCCCGGGCGGCGCCCGTTCGCCGCCGCCTCCCCCTGGGACGTCTGCGACCAGTGCCAGTCGCCGCTCGAGCCGCGCCAGCGCTACTGCGTGGTGTGCGGCTCGCGCCGCCTGCACGGCGACGACCCCGCAGCCCGCTACCTCGCCGAGGCCACCCGCCGCGCGCGGGCCGGCGCGCCGGTCGCGGCCACCCCCGCGCCACGACGCGCGACGAGCCTCGGCACGATCGCGCTCGCGCTGATCCCGCTGGCGGCGGCGCTCGGCGTGCTCGCCGGACGCAGCCAGGCGCCGAGCGACGAGCTGATCGTCAACGCCCTCAAGGCGCAGCGCGCGCCGGTGGTCAACGTCACCGGCGCCGTGGGCGGCGCCGCGACGCCAACCGCCACCGACGGGACGACGACGGCCTCCTCCAAGAAGTCCTCCGCCAAGCGCAAGAAGAGCAGCGGCGGCAAGCGCACCAGCGACGGCGCGCGCGTGCTGGCCACCGGACCCGCGGGCAGCGCCCGGCAGCTCGAGGGCTCCAAGGTCACCAACAAGCAGCTGGACGAGAGCAAACAGGCCGTCAAGCACATCAACGAGTCCAAGGGTCAGGACTACGTCGAGTCCCAGCGCAACCTGCCCGACCAGATCGTGATCCCGTGAGGCTCCGCCGTCGCCGACGCGAGGGACCGCCCGCGGGGCTCGTGCCGGCCGCCGAGGCGATCGCGCGCGCCCGCCGTGACGCCGACGCGCCGGCCCCGCTCGACGAGCGCCACCGCGAGCTGCTCATCCAGCGCGAGCGCCTGACCGAGCGCTTCACGCTGCTGCAGACCGACCTGGGCGGCGCGTTCTACGAGATGGCGATTCGCGATCACGTCCAACTCGACGTGCTGACGCGCAAGGCCGCCGAGCTGCAGCGCGTCGACGCCGAGCTGGAGGCGATCGAGGTCGCCCTGCGACCTGATGGCGCGTCGCCGGCCACGGTCGGCGCCTGCCCGGGCTGCGGAACGCCGTTTCACGACGACGCACGGTTCTGCTCCTCGTGCGGGACCGCGCTGGTCGCGCTGCCGCCGTTCCCGCCCGCCGCGGGCGCGCCGGAGCATCACGTCAACGGGTCCGGCGGCTGATGGGCGAGCGCGCACAGCTCGCGCTGCTCGCCCTGCTCTCGGGGCTGGCGACCGCCGCCATCCTGGCCGGCGGCGTGGGCGCCTCCGGGCAGAGCCCGGAGGTCACCGCCGCGCTGCGCGTGGCGCACACGACCACCGTCGCGCTGCCCGCCGCCGCGCCCGCGGCCACGACCGACGAGGACGACGACGAAGCCGAGCCGCCCGACACGCCGGACGACAGCACCGCCGACGACCCGACCCCCGCATCGTCGTCCGACGACGACGAGACGCCAACGGAGACCACGGCCACCGACGACAGCACCGACGACCAGGGAGCCACGCCGACCACCGACGACAAGGCCACCAAGAAGGACGAGCCCGCCGCCGCCGAGCCACGCCCCACCCACGTCAAGCACGTCTTCGAGATCGTCCTGGCCGGCGCCGGCTTCGACGCCACCTTCGGCGCCGGCTCGGTCGCGACCTACCTCAACGGCACCCTGCGACCCAAGGGCACGCTGCTGACCGGCGCCCAGTCGCTCGGGCGCGCCGACCTGCCCGACCACCTGGCGCTGATCAGCGGCCAGCCGCCCAACGACGACACGCGCGCCGGCTGCCCCACCTACACCGAGATCCCGCAGACCGCCAAGCCGAGCAAGGCCGGCGAGATCACTGCCAAGGGCTGCGCCTACCCGAACACGATCGTCACCGTCGCCGACCAGGTCGCCGCCTCCGGGCGCACGTGGCGCGCCTACGTCGAGGACCTCGACAAGGGCCAGCCGCCGCGGACGTCCTGCCGCCGGCCCGCGTCCGGCGCCGCCGACGACACCGTCGTCGCGCGACCCGGCGACGGCTACGCCACGCGCCACAACCCGTTCGTCTACTTCCACTCGCTGCTCGATCTCGGCGGATGCGACGCCTCCGACGGCCCGCTCGCGCCGCTGGAGACCGACCTGGCCAAGGCCAAGACGACGCCGGCGCTCTCCTACATCGTGCCCAACCTCTGCAACGACGGCACGACGTCCCCGTGCCCCGACGGCAGCCCCGGCGGGCTGGCGGCGGCCGACGCGTTCCTGGCCACGTGGGTCCCGCAGATCCTGGCCTCACCGGCCTACGCCGACGACGGCCTGCTGCTCGTGACCTTCGCGGGCGGGGCCGCGGCGCCGGCGGGCGCCGAGGCGCCGGTCCGCAACGGCGCGCTCGTCGTCTCGCGCTTCGCGACCGCGGGCGCCACCGACGACACCGAGATCGACCCCTATGGGTTGCTGCGCACCGTCCAGGACGTGCTCGGCCTCAAGCCGCTGGCTCGCAGCGCGAGCGCGACCTCGCTGCTGGACACCGTGCTCGCCGCGGCGCGCATCGCCCGCCCCGGCGACGACTGATCTTCCCAACTACCCCAACAAGGAGCAGAACCACATGACTCACCCATCTCGCCGCAGGCGGGCCCGGACGGCCCTGGCGGCCGTCGCGGCCACCGCCCTCGTGGCGCCCGCCGGCGCGCTGGCCGCGCCGTCGGTGTTCACCCAGACGGCCAAGGTCGTCCCGACCGGGCAGACGCCGACAGCATCCTGGACGCAGAGCGACCTCGCCAACCAGCAGCAGTACCTCGTCAGCGAGAACGGCTTCACCCTCGCCCTGCGCGAGAGCAACGGCAAGGCCGACCACGGCGTGCTGAGCTACGACGTCCTGCCCAGCGCCTACCGCGCGCTGTTCGCACCGGCGCGCTGGATCGCCGAGAGCGCCACCGGCGCCCAGCCCCACGCGACCTGCGACGCCCCCGCGCTGACCACCGACGCCGTCGTGCTCGGCTGGCAGGGCGCCGAGCCGCACTACGGCTACATCCCGTTCCAGGCGACGTCGGCCGGCCTCGGCGACGATCCCGCGACCTGGATCAGCAAGGTCAAGACGGCCACCGGCGTCACGCTGACCGCGACGACGAATCTCGCGACGGCCTGCGCCGGGATCGGCGGCACCTTCGTGCCCGCGGACACGATCGTGACCTCGTCCGCCGCGCTGGCCGCCGGCGTCGCCGGGCCGCTGCAGGCCAAGATCAGCGAGCTCACCGCCGCGCGGGACGCGGCGCTGTCGGCCAAGGCCAAGGCGGACGCCGACGTCAAGCGGCTCACGCTGGAGGCCACGCCGTTCACCATCAAGGTGCCGTCCAGCGCGACGCTCCAGCGCGGGCTGGAGGTCAACGTCGCCGGTCCTCCGAACCGCCCGGTCTTCATCCGCGTGCAGATCAGCGAGGCCCAGCGCAAGACGCTGAAGCTGCGCTACCGGACGCTGGGCATCGGCGCGGGCAAGACCGACGAGAAGGGCAAGGCCTTGGTCATCGTCCAGCCGCGCAAGGACACCGCCCCGGTCTTGCTGCGTCTGGTCGACGCGCTGCCGACAACGGTCTCGGCGGTCTCGGGCGATCGCGCCGCGGCGCTCGCGCTCGACCTGGGCGCCTAGCCACCACCACGGTCTCGGGCAGGCGCCGTCGGCACCTGCCCGGACGTGGTGCTCAGCGCAGGTCGAACCGATCCAGGTTCATGACCTTGGTCCACGCGGCGACGAAGTCGTGCACGAACTTCTCTGCCGCGTCGTCGCTCGCGTAGACCTCGGCGAGCGCGCGCAGCTCGGAGTTCGAGCCGAAGACGAGGTCAGCGCGGGTGCCGGTCCAGGTGACCTGACCCGTGGCGTCGGTGGCCTCGAAGGTGTCACCGGACGCCGGCTTCCACGTCGTGCCCAGGTGCAGCAGGTTGACGAAGAAGTCGTTGGTCAACGTCTCCGGCCGCGACGTCAGGACGCCGTGTGACGACCCGCCGGCATTGGCGCCCAGCACGCGCAGGCCGCCGACGAGGACGGTCATCTCCGGCGCGCTGAGCGTCAGCAGGTTCGCGCGGTCCAGCAGCAGGTACTCGGCCGGCAGGTGCTGATCGCCGTGGAGGTAGTTGCGGAACCCGTCGGCGGACGGCTCGAGCGCGTCGAAGGACTCCACGTCGGTCTGCTCCTGCGACGCGTCGGCGCGACCCGGCGTGAACAGGACCGTGACGACATGGCCCGCGCTCTCGGCGGCCCGCTCGACGGCGGCCGCGCCGGCGAGCACGATCAGGTCGGCGAGCGAGACCTGCTTGCCCCCGGACTGACCGTTGTTGAATGCCTGCTGGATCCCCACGAGGGCGCTCAGCACGCCCGCAAGCTGGTCGGGGTCGTTGACCTCCCACCCGCTCTGGGGCGCGAGGCGGATGCGGGCGCCGTTGGCCCCGCCACGCTTGTCGCTGCCGCGGAACGTCGAGGCCGACGCCCACGCCGTGGACACCAGCTGGGCGACCGACAGCCCCGCGTCGAGGAGCTGCGCCTTCAGCGCGGCGACGTCCTCGGCGTCGATCAGCTCATGGGTGACCTCAGGCAGCGGGTCCTGCCAGAGCAGCGCCTCGTCCGGAACCTCCGGCCCGAGGTAGCGCGCGACCGGCCCCATGTCACGGTGCGTCAGCTTGAACCACGCGCGCGCGAAGGCGTCGGCGAGCTCTTCAGGGTGCTCGTGGAAGCGCCGCGAGATCGGCTCGTAGATCGGGTCGAACCGGAGCGCGAGGTCGGTCGTGAGCATCGTCGGCGGACGCGCCTCCGAGGACTCGGTCGGCCCCGGGATCGTGCCCGCGCCGGCGCCGTCCTTGGCGACCCACTGGTGGGCGCCGGCCGGGCTCTTGGTCAGCTCCCACTCGTAGTTGAACAAGTTGTCGAAGAACCCGCCGCCCCACTGCGTCGGCGTGGACGTCCAGGTGACCTCCAGCCCGCTGGTGATCGCGTCCGCGCCGTGGCCGGTCCCGTAGGAGTTGCTCCAGCCCAGGCCCTGCTGCTCGAGCGACGCGCCCTCGGGCTCGGGACCGACGTACTGGTCGGGGTCCGCCGCGCCGTGGGTCTTGCCGAACGTGTGGCCGCCGGCGATCAGGGCGACCGTCTCCTCGTCGTTCATCGCCATGCGGCGGAACGTCTCGCGGATGTCCTTGGCCGAGGCGAGCGGGTCCGGGTTGGCGTTCGGCCCCTCCGGGTTGACGTAGATCAGGCCCATCTGGACGGCGCCCAGCGGCTCTTCGAGCTTGCGGTCACCGGTGTAGCGCTCGTCGCCGAGCCAGGTGGTCTCGGGGCCCCAGTAGACGTCCTCGTCGGGCTCCCAGACGTCCTCGCGGCCACCGGCAAAGCCGAAGGTCTCAAAGCCCATCGACTCCAGCGCGACGTTGCCGGTCAAGATCATCAGGTCGGCCCACGAGAGGCTCTGGCCGTACTTCTGCTTGACCGGCCACAGCAGGCGACGGGCCTTGTCGAGGTTCCCGTTGTCGGGCCAGCTGTTGAGCGGCGCGAAGCGCTGCTGACCGGCCCCTGCCCCGCCGCGGCCGTCGCTGATGCGGTAGGTGCCGGCGCTGTGCCACGCCATCCGGATCATGAGCGGGCCGTAGTGACCGAAGTCGGCCGGCCACCAGTCCTGCGAGGTCGTCAGCACCTCGGCGATGTCCTGCTTGACCGCGGCGAGATCGAGCGCCTCGAACGCCTCGGCGTAGTTGAAGTCCTCCCCGAGCGGGTTGGCCACCGCGGGGTTCTTGGCCAGGATCTTCAGGTTGAGGCGGTCGGGCCACCAGCCGCGGTTGCCGCCGCCCTGGGTCGGGTGCGCGGCGCGCTCATGAGCGACGGGGCAGCCCTCGGTGGGCTCCTCGTTCATCTCGCGGACGACGGCATCAGGATGCTCAGACACGGCGACTTCTCTCTGGGTCAGGGGGTTGTACTGAGGGAACGTGCGGCGGGCACGCAGGCAGGGCACAGGCCGTGGAAGACGACCTCGGCCTCGTCGACGACGTAGCCCGTGTGGTCGGCGGCGGTCAGACACGGCGCGGGACCGACGACGCAGTCGACGTCCTCGATCGCACCGCACGACCGACACACGACGTGATGGTGGTTGTCGGCGACCCGCGACTCGTAGCGCGCGGCGGAGCCCGGCGGGTGGATCCGCCGCACCAGGCCCGCGTCGGTCAGCGCTCCCAGCACGTCGTAGACGGCCTGCTGCGACACCTCGCCGAGCTGCTCGCGCACGACGTCGAGGATCGAGCCCGTGTCGGCGTGCGGATGGCCGTAGACCGCGGCCAGCACGGCGACACGGGGACGGGTGACACGCAGGGACGCCCCGCGCAGCAGGCGCTCGTATTCCTGGGTCGCCGACAACACGGGCAGTGTGCCACAGATTCTGGAAGCGTTCCAGATTGCGTGTCCGGTTCAGCGCGGCCGCGGTCAAGCGCTGACGTACGCCGCGAGGTGCTCGCCGGTGAGGGTGGAGCGCGCCGCGACGAGGTCGGCCGGCGTGCCCTCGAAGACGATGGTGCCGCCCTCGTGGCCGGCGCCGGGACCGAGGTCGATGATCCAGTCGGCGTGCGCCATGACCGCCTGGTGGTGCTCGATGACGATGACCGACTTGCCGTCGTCGACCAGCCGGTCGAGCAGGCCGAGCAGCTGCTCGACGTCGGCGAGGTGCAGGCCCGTGGTCGGCTCGTCGAGGACGTAGACATCGCCCTTCCCGGCCATGTTGGTGGCCAGCTTGAGCCGCTGGCGCTCGCCGCCCGACAGCGTGGTGAGCGGCTGGCCGATCGTGAGGTAGCCGAGCCCGACGGCGGCGAGCCGCTCGAGGATCTTGTGCGCGGCGGGCACGCGCGCGTCCCCCTCGTCGAAGAACGCCTCGGCCTCGGCGACCGGCATCGCGAGCACCTCGCTGATGTCCTTGCCGCCGAAGGCGTACTCCAGCACCGAGGCGTCGAACCGCTTGCCGCCGCACTCCTCGCAGATGGTCGAGGAGCCGGCCATGATCCCCAGGTCGGTGTAGATGACGCCCGCGCCGTTGCAGTTGGGGCAGGCGCCCTCGGAGTTGGCGCTGAACAGCGCCGGCTTGACGCCGTTGGCCTTGGCAAAGGCCTTGCGGATCGGGTCCAGCAGCCCCGTGTAGGTCGCCGGGTTGCTGCGTCGCGAGCCGCGGATCGCACCCTGGTCGACGGTGAGCACCCCTTCGCGCTCTTGCACCGAGCCGCGGATCAGCGGCTCTTGCCCGACCCGGCCACGCCGGTCAGCACCACCAGCACGCCGAGCGGGATGTCGACGTCGACGTCCTGCAAGTTATTGGTGTCGGCGCCGCGCACCTCCAGCGTTCCGGACGGCTCGCGCACCGTCTCCTTCAGCGCGGCGCGGTCGTCGAGATGGCGGCCGGTGATCGTGTCGCTCTCGCGCAGGCCCTCGATGGTGCCCTCGAAGACCACCTCGCCGCCGCCGCTGCCCGCGGCGGGGCCGAGGTCGACGACGTGGTCGGCGATCGCGATCGTCTCCGGCTTGTGCTCCACGACGAGCACCGTGTTGCCCTTGTCGCGCAGCTGCAGCAGCAGGTCGTTCATCCGCTGGATGTCGTGGGGATGCAGACCGATCGTGGGCTCGTCGAAGACATAGGTGACGTCGGTCAGCGCGGAGCCGAGGTGGCGGATCATCTTCGTGCGCTGCGCCTCGCCGCCCGACAGGGTGCCCGAGGGGCGGTTGAGCGAGAGGTAGCCCAACCCGATATCCACGAACGAGTCGATGGTCCCCCGGAGCGTCTCCAGCAGCGGCGCGACGGAGGGCTCGTCGAGGTCGCCGACCCACAGGGCGAGGTCGCGGATCTCCATCGCCGAGACGTCGGCGATGTTGACGCCGTCGATCTTCGACGAGCGCGCCGCCTCGCTGAGGCGCGTGCCGTCGCAGTCCGGGCAGGTGGTGAACACCACCGCCTTCTCGACGAACGCGCGGATGTGCGGCTGCATCGCCTCGACGTCCTTGGAGAGAAACGACTTCTGGATCTGCGGGATCAGGCCCGAGTAGGTCAGGTTGATGCCGTCGACCTTGATCTTGGTCGGCTCCCGGTGCAGCAGGTCGTGCAGCTCGCGCTTGTTGAACTTCTTGATCGGCTTGTCGGGGTCGAAGTAGCCGCAGCCGCGGAAGATGCGGCCGTACCAGCCCTCCATGCTGTAGCCGGGGATCGAGAGCGCGCCGTCGTTGAGCGACTTGCTGTCGTCATAGAGCGCAGACAAGTCGAAGTCGCTGATCGATCCGCGGCCCTCACAACGCGGGCACATGCCGCCGACGCGGCTGAAGCTCGCGCTCTTGGTGATGGTCTTGTCGCCACGCTCGACGGTGATCCCACCGCTGCCGTGGGCGGAGGCGACGTTGAACGAGTACGCGCCGGGCGAGCCGATCTGCGGCTGCGCGAGCCGGCTGAAGAGGATCCGCAGCATCGCGTCGGTGTCGGTGACGGTGCCGACCGTCGAGCGGGGGTTGGACCCCATGCGCTCCTGGTCGACGAGGATCGCCGTCGTCAGCCCTTCGAGGACGTCGACCTCGGGCCGCGCCAGCGTCGGCATGAAGCCCTGGACGAAGGAGCTGTAGGTCTCGTTGATCAGCCGCTGGGACTCCGCGGCGATCGTGCCGAACACCAGCGAGCTCTTGCCCGAGCCCGAGACACCGGTGAACACCGTCAGCCGGCGCTTGGGAAGCTCGACGCTGACGTCCTTGAGGTTGTTCACGCGCGCGCCGTGCACCCGGATCACGTCATGGTTGTCGGCAACATGCAGCGCCCGCGACGCCGTGTCCGTCGTGATGTCCATGCCGGTCACTCTAGGCGGGGCCTGCGACCACGGCTTCTCGATTCCTGACCGGCCCTTCGGCACTCTGTGGGCATGTCCTCCGATGCATCCGATGCCGGCGCCGTCCCCGCGGCGAGCCCGTTCACCGATCCGGACGCGGTCGCGCGCTACCGGGAGGGGCCGCCGCGGCAGGTGCCGGGATTCGCGGATCTCCACCGGATGACCGACCTGCTGTTGACCGAGCGCACGCCCGACGACGGACGTGTGCTGGTGCTGGGCGCGGGCGGCGGGCTGGAGCTTCGAGCATCTCGCGGCCGCGCACCCGGGCTGGGAGTTCGACGGCGTCGACCCGTCGGCAGAGATGCTGCGGCTCGCCGCGGCCACGACGGAGCCGTTCGCCGACCGGATCCGGCTGCACGAGGGCTACGCCGAAAGCGCGCCGGCGGGCCCGTTCGACGCGGCCGTGTGTCTGCTGACGTTGCACTTCATCCCCGCCGCGGAGCGGCTCGCCACGCTCCAGCACCTGCATCGCCGCCTGAAGCCGGGCGGGCCGCTCGTCGTCGCCCACCACAGCTTCTCGCCGCAGCCACCCGAGCGCGACACCTGGCTGGAGCGCTACGCGGCCTACGGGGTCGGCTCGGGCTTCGAGCCCGACCGCATGGCGAAGGCGATCGGTGCGATCCGCGACCGACTCCCGGTGCTGAGTCCGACCGACGACGAGGCGCTCATGCGCGAGGCCGGGTTCACCGACGTGAGCCTGTTCTACGCCGCGCTGACCTTCCGCGGCTGGGTGGCGTACCGCTGATGAGTGCTATCCGGGCTCGAATCCAGCAGCACTGGGAGGCCTCCGAACGCGGAGACATCGACGCCGAGCACGCGATCTACGCCGCCGACGCGATCCTGGACTACCCGCAGTCCGGCGAGCGCTTCCGCGGCCGAGCAAGGATCCAGGCGCAACGCGGCGGACACCCGGCCGAACGCCACTTCGCCGTCCGCCGGATCACGGGCAGCGGCGACCTGTGGGTGAGCGAGTGCGTGATCACCTATGACGGCGTGCCGACACACTCGGTCAGCGTCATGGAGACTCACCGACGGTCTCGTGACCCACGAGACCCAGTACTTCGCCGATCCGTTCCCGGCCGCTCCGGGGCGCGCCGCGCTGGCCGAGCCGATTCCGACCCCTGATCAATAGTCCTGCGCGGCGAGCAGCGCCGCGACGATCCGGTCCAGCGTCGCGAGCTCTTCGGGCGGCAGCGCACGCAGCGCCGCGGGCGGCCGGCCGAGCATCCGCTCCGCCTTCTGGGCCGCGCGCCGACCGGTGGGCGTGACCGCCAGGATCTTCGCCCGCCGATCGGTGGGATGGGGCGTGCGCTCGACGAGCCCCTTCTGCTCCAGCTCGTCGACGATCACCGAGACGTGCGGCGGATCGGTCCCGAGCTCATCGGCGAGCTGACGGCCGGTCATCGGCTTCCACGCCAGCCGCCGCAGCGCCTTGATGCGCGCGAAGCTCATGTCGAGCGCCTCGCTCACGGCCCGCTGCTGGTCGTTGTTCAGGACGAGGTCCTGCATCGACCGCCACGCGCGCTCGGCGGTGTCCTTCTCGCCGCCGCGGCGCCGGTACTCGTCCGCGCTCATGACGGCACCTCCGCCAGGCCGCGGGCGGTCTGGGCGGCCGTGCGGTGCGCCCACTTCGTCGTCGTCGCCAGCCCGAGCGCGAAGACCGCCGCGCCGCAGCCGCTGACGATCCACCAACCCGTATGACTTGCGGCAGGAAGGCCGTCGTGCAGCGAGGCGCCGGCGATGCCCGCGGTCGTGACCGCGCCGACGATCGCCACGCCCAGCGACTGCCCGATCATGCGTGAGGTCGACGCCACCGCCGCCGCGACGCCCGCCTGGTCGGCCGGCATCCCCGACACCGCGGTGTTCGTGATCGGCGGGTTGACGAAGCCGAAGCCGATGCCGAAGAGCGCGTAGGCCACGATCAACAGGCCCATCGGGGTCGTGGCCGTCAGCCCGGTGAGCAGCAGGCAGCCCAGCCCGATCCCGGCGCCGCCGATCAGCAGCGGCACGCGCGGGCCGACCCTCCCGACCACGCGGCCGGAGATCGGCCCGAACAGGAACGTCATCCCCGCCATCGGCAGCGTCAGCAGGCCGGCGTCCAGCGGGCTGAAGCCGCGGACCTCCTGCAGGTACAAGGTGTTGAGGAACAGGAAGCCGGCCATCGCGGCGAACGCACAGACGGCGATCGCGGTCGCTCCGCTGAACGGCACGCTACGAAAGAAGCGCAGCTCGATCAGCGGCTCGCGCCGGCGCGGCTCGTAGAGGACGAGCGCAGCGAGCGCCGCCACACCCACACCGAACAGCCCGACGATGCGCGCCGACGTCCACCCCAGGCCCGGACCTTCGATGATCGCGTAGATGATCGAGGCGAGCATCACGATGACCAGCACCTGGCCGACAGGATCGATGCGCCGCGCCTTGGCCGCTCGCGACTCCGGGACGTAGCGCGCCGTCAGCGCGATCGCCACCAGGCCGACCGGGATGTTCACCAGGAAGATCGCGCGCCAGCTGATCCCGACCAGGGCTCCGCCGACCACGGGGCCGAGCGCCAGCGAGATCCCGACGACCCCGCCCCACACGCCGATCGCCTGCGCACGCTCGCGCGGCTCCTCGAACGTGTTGCGGATGATCGACATCGCCACCGGGTTGAGCATCGAGCCGCCCACAGCCTGCACCATCCGGAAGACGACGAGCGTGGTGACGTTCGGCGCCAGCGAGCACGCGAGCGAGCCGAGCGTGAAGACGACCAGGCCGATCTTGAACACGCGCGCACGGCCGAGGCGGTCCGCGGTCGAGCCCGACAGCATCAACAGCGACGCGAGCACCAAGGTGTAGGCGTCGATCGTCCACTGCAGCTCGGAGACCGACGCGTCGAGGTCGGTCCGGATCGAGGGCAGCGCGACGTTCACGATCGTCACGTCGAGCCCGACGATCAGCAGGCTCATGCAGCAGATCGCCAGGACGCGCAAGCGCCCGCGTCGGTCGAGGTCGGTTATAGGCACACAACCGTTATAGCACTATAATCGTTATATGACCACAACTACATGCCTCACGCATCGGCGGCCGCCCGCAGGAACAGGAGGTCGATGTCGAGCTCGACCTCCCAGCCGACCGCGTCGCCCCCGCCCGGCAGCGGCACCTGCCAGTCAAAGCCCCAGTCGCGGCGGTCGATCGTCGTCTGGAGGCGCATGCCCGCGACCTCCCCGTAGCTCGCCTCGCGCGGCACGGAGTACTCGCCCTCGGCGGTCACCTCGCGCGTGACGCCCCGCATCGTCAGCTCGCCGTCGACCTCGACCCGGCCGTCGTCGCCGAGGCGGATCGCCGTCGAGCGGAACGTGACCTCGGGATGGCGCTCGACGTCGAAGAACTCCGGCCCGACCACGCTCTCGCGCATCGCCGCCGGCGCGACGATCGAGATCGACGCGGCGCGCGCCGACCCTGCGAGCGTCGGCGCGTCGCCATCGCCGCGCAGGGTCGCCGTGACGTCGGTCATCGTGCCGCGGAAGCGAAAGACGCCGGAGTGGCGCACCGCGAACGCGAAGGTCGAGACCTCCGGCTGCGCGGCGAAGACGCCCGAGAAGGGCTGGGCGGAGATGGTGGACATATTGATCCTCCTGGTCGGGTTCGGCTGCTCGCAACCTCTGACAGCACGCCGACCCGCCCTGTGACACGACCGCTCAGAGATGCTGCAACTTGTCCGGGTTGCGCACGACCCGGATCGCCTGGATCCGGCCGTCGACGACGTCCACGGTCAGCACGCTCCAGACCCGCAGCTCGGTGGGTCCCGGCCCCTCGGCCGGGCCGCGCACCACGCGGCCGGGCTGGCCGTTGACCTTCACCATCTGGCTCTCCAGCTCGGCATGTGGCAAGGCGGCCACCATGGCCAGGAAGCGCGCGATGGGCCCGGCACCGACGAGCGGCTCCGGCGGCGCCATCGCCTTCCCGCCGTGGTCGGCGTACAGGACGGCATCCTGGGCGAGCAGCGCCTCCAGCGCCTCCAGGTCGCCTTCGTCGGCGGCCGTGAGGAACCGCTTGAGCAGGGCGTCGCGGGCTGCCTCGTCGGCGTCGAAGCGCGGCCTGCCGGCCTCGACGTGCTTGCGCGCCCGCGTCACGAGCTGCCGGGAGTTGACCTCGGTCTGCTCGATGATGCGGGCGATCTCCGCGTACCCGTAGCCGAACACCTCCCGCAGGAGAAACGCCGCCCGCTCGACCGGGTTCAGCCGCTCCAACAACACCAGCGACAGCGAGTCCGCCAGCTCGGCCCTGGCGTCCGGACCCGGCGCCAGATCTTCGAGCACCGGCTCGGGCAGCCACGGCCCGACATAGGCCTCCCGCCGCACCCGGGCGGACTTCAGGACGTTGATCGACAGCCGCGTCGTGACGGTCGTGACCCATGCGGACGGCTCCTCGATCCGCGCTTCCTGGCGCGTCAGCCGCAGCAGCGTCTCCTGCGCGACGTCCTCCGCCTCCGCGACCGAGCCGAGCATCCGGTAGGCGACGCCGAAGGCATGACGACGGAGGGTCGCGAGATCCTCGTCGCTGACCGTCGTGTCCTCGTTGATCTCGCCCATCCGTTCCTCCTGCCGCATGCTGTCCTCTCACCAGGGTGACAAGACAACGCGGCGGGATGTGACACGGCGCGTGCCGCGTGGCTACTCGGCCTGGCGACCCAGGGTGGCGACGAACCGCTCGATCCGGCGGCGCTCTTCCTCGGGCAGCGGGCCGTCGTGCTCGACGAGCAGCGTCATCGGCGCGCGGTCGCGGGCCCAGGCGCGAGCGTCATCGCCGAACGTCGGCGCGATCCAGACCAACGCCAGCTCGGCCGCGAACTCGCGCACCGACGCCTCCGCGGCCACCGACGTCGACTCGCGCCGCAGCACCGAGACGGCGGGCTGATCCAGGGCGCGCGCGACGGCGTCGATCGCATCGAGCTCGCCGGCGTCGAGGGCGAGCGCCATCTCACCCTGACGCAGCAGGTCCCGCGCCCAGCCCACGGGAGCGGCTTCGAGCGCGGAGGCTGGGGTCACGAGGCGGAAGACGGGGTCGGTCACGCCGCCAACCGTAGTGGTCGGCGCCTGTTACCTGCGCTCAGGGGACATCGGCCGGGAGATCGTGATCGCCGAGCCTGTCGCGAGCGAGACATGGCTGGGTGGTGTGTCGGCAAGCCACGCCCAGGAGGGTCCGTAGATGGCCGCGAAGTCCACGTCGAGATCGACGGCGGCGATCTCGTGCAGCGCCCAGGTCGGGTGCGCGACGTGGTAGAGCACCGCAGCGCCGTTGCGGCGCCGGCCGATGCCCAGGGCGTGATCGGTCAGCCAGTGTGCCGGGCTGCCGGGCGCAGGGAGCGTGGCGGTCGCCGATGCGGTCACCTCGATCGATGAGCCCTTGGCGAACCGGTGCCAGACACGCACAGAGCCGGCACCGAGCTCCCTGCCACAGGACATCGGGACGCGGACGTAGGGCTCGTTGTAGCTGAGCCGGGCGATGGTCGCGATGGCCCGGCGCGGAACGAGCTCACGGATGAACACGACCGCACGTTGGCCGCGATAGCGGACATAGAACCGGAGGTTGATCTCGGGGAAGCGCATGTGCCCTGGCACGGCCATGCGGCAGACGCGTGTCCGCGAGAACTCGAACGCGACGAGGCTGACACGCGGCGAGCCCTCGAGCGTGTCGATCGTCGCTCCCGGAGGTAGATACGGGGTGAGCTGGTCCTGCGAGCACGGGAAGGTGATGCCGATGACATCACGCCACTCCGCGGTCAAGAACGGTGCTCCGGGCGGCGGCGAGATGTCTGCGACCGGCGCAACGTCGTCCTCGATCACGTCGCTCATTCGACGATGATATGTGGCCATGCCGTTCACGCTCAGGAATCTCAAGCAAGATCTGGATGACGTCGGGTCCAACTTCGACGGCGCGCCGGACCTGGAGTTCCGCATGGCGACCCAGGCGCTCGGGCTCCAGCGGTCCGGCCTCAGCTACCAGCGCATCCCGCCGGACTATCGCTTCCCCTACGGGCACACGCACAAGGAGCAGGAGGAGCTCTACGTGGTCGTCGGCGGGAGCGGGCGGATGAAGCTCGACGACGAGATCGTCGAGGTCGAGCAGTGGGACGTGGTCCGCGTCCCGCCCGGGACCTGGCGCGGCTACGAGGCCGGGCCGGAGGGCCTCGAGATCCTCATCTTCGGCGCACCGAACCTCGGCGAGAACCCGCGCGACGACGTCGAGGGCCGGCGCGACTGGTGGGCGGAACCGACTGGCTGATCGCGCTCATGCCGTGCGCAATGCCACGGTCGGCGGCATCCGAGACGCGCGAACGGCCGGCATCAGGCCGGCGAACGCGCCGATCAGGATGGCCGAGGCGATGCCGCCCGACCACGCCTCGGCGGGGATCACGACGGCCCAGCCCTTCGAGTCGGCGTACACGACCGTCGCCGCGGCCCCGGCCAGCACGCCGACGACGCCGCCGATGACGGCGAGCAGGATCGACTCGGCGAGGAACTGCGTCCGGATCTGGCCCCTCGTGGCACCGAGCGCGCGACGGAGGCCGATCTCCGAGCGGCGCTCCAGCACCGAGATGATCATGATGTTGGCGACACCGACGGCGCCCACGATCAGGGCCACGACGCCGAGTCCGAGGAAGAGGCTGTCGAACGCCCCGGCTGCGGCGGCCCGAGCGGTGAGCACATCAGAGGGCTGGCTGACGTTCACCTCGTTCGGCGCCTCGGGGTTGGCCGTCGGCGCGAGCAGCGCCTGCACCGCGGCCTCGTGGCCGGTGGCGGTGCGCACGTAGATCGTGCTCGGCGGACCCGCCTCCCGCTCGCCGCGGACGAGGCTGACGTAGCCGAGATACCGTCGCGCGGTCGGATAGCCGACCAGCGCGCTGACGTCGATGTCGGTCGCCAGCGGCGAGGGCTCCAGGATGCCCGCGACGTTGAACCACCGGCCTCCCAGCCAGATCCGCTGATCGGCATGCACGCGATCGATGCCCAGGCGCTCGGCAGCGACCGCGCCGAGCACGGCGACCGGCTCACGGGCGGTGCCGGCATTGAGCCAGCTGCCGCGGGCCACGCCGGTGGTGAGCACCGACAGCAGGTTCAGGCTGGTGGCCCGCACCTGGAGACCGCCGCTGTTGGCCACCGGGATCAGCGAGCTGCGGTAGACCTTGTCGTCCTTGAGCAGGCCGGTGTGCGCGAGCACCTGGATGTTGTCCAGCAACGTGATCCGCCCGGGCGCCTCGACGGGCAGCTTGGTCTCCTGCCCGGTGACGCTCTGACCGGCCTCGACGGTGAGCATGTTCGTGCCGAGCCGGTCGATCTCCGCGAGGACCCCGGCCTGCGAGGAGGACGACAGCCCGAGGACCGCCACGATCGCCGCCGTGCCGATCGCGATCCCGAGCGCCGACAGCGCGGCGCGCAGCGGGCGGGCGCGCAGGCCGACGCTCGCCACCCGCAGCCCGTCTCGCGGCGACAGCCGTCCGGCCGCGGCGCTCATGCCGGGGCTCCGACGTCGGCCACGACCCGGCCGTCCAGCATCCGGATCCGGCGCGGCAGCTGATCGGCGAGGCCGGCGTCATGGGTGATCATGACGATCGTCGCCCCGTCGTCGCCCAGCTCGCGGATGAGCCCCATGATCGACGCGCCGGTGGCGCTGTCGAGGTTCCCGGTCGGCTCGTCGGCGAGCACGATCGCCGGCCGCCCGACGAGCGCCCGGGCGATCGCGACCCGCTGGCGCTCGCCGCCGGAGAGCTGGGTGGGCTTGAAGGTCGTGCGGTGCGAGAGGCCGACCCGGTCGAGCGCCTCCTCCGCGCGCTCGAGGCGCTCGGAAAACGACCCGCCCGCCCGGCCGGCGTAGAGCAGCCCGTCGGCGACGTTCTCGCGCACCGTGGCGTGCTCGGCCAGGAAGAACTGCTGGAAGACGAAGCCGATCTGCCGGGCGCGTAGCAGCGACAGCTCGCGGTCGTCCAGCCCAGCCACGTCGACGCCGCCGACGGAGACGACGCCGTCGGTGGGCCGCTCGAGCGTCCCCATGACGTGCAGCAACGTGGACTTGCCCGAGCCGGAGGGCCCGACGATCGCCACCAGCTCACCGCGCCGCACGGAGAACGACACGCCGCGCAGCGCGAGGACGCCGGCCCCACCCACCCGCTGCTCGCCGTAGAGCTTGCTCACGTCGTCGAGCTCCAGGACCGTGTCGCTCACAGCGACGGCACCACGACGCGATCGCCCGCGCGCAACTCGCCGTCGACCTGGACGCGCCCGCCGGCGGTGTCGAACAGGCCGACCCGCACCGCGACCAGGTCGCGTCGCTCGCCCGCGCGCACCACCTCGACCGCGAATCCGCCGCCGGACCTGCCGACCAGCGCGGTGACCGGGACGCTCAGGGCGTCGTCCACGCCCGCGGTGGCGATGTCCACGCCGACCGGAGCCCGGTCGAGCCCGCGCGCCTTGCGTGGGTCGTCGAGGCTGATGTTGGTGGGGATGGTCGCGTCCGCGGCGCTGCCGTCCTGCCCGGCCGGGGCCTGGGCGACCCGTCCGAAGCCGACGACCTTGCCCATCACCACCATGTTGCCCGGCAGCGTGATCTGCGCGCGGTCGCCGCGCTTGACCTGGCCCTGATCGGACGGGTCGAGGCTCACCTGCACGTGCAGCGTGTCGGAGGTGGCGCTCAGCACCGGCGCACCCGGCCCGGCGGGGCCGCCGAGCCGGCCGGCGACCTTCGCGATCCGCACCGCCTCGGGCAGGAAGACCGCGTCGCCGAGGGCGAGCGCGCCGGTCACGTGCGCGCCCCTGCGACGCTGTAGCTTCTTGAGCGCTTCCTGGGTCTTCGTGGCGAAGGCGTCGCCGGCGCCGCGCACGTGCAGGTTGTGGTTGAGCTGCCGGACGTCCGTGCCCGTGTCGCCCACGTCCAGCGCGCGGTAGACCGGGACCGCGCCACACAGCAGCAGCACCGGCTCCTCGTCCACGCGATACAGCACGCCGCCGCAGCCGACCTCGTCGCCCACCGCGGGCAGCTCGGTGTAGGTCCCACGAGCGTGGTTGATCGCCGCGAACGGCGAGCCGTCCGGCCGCGCCCGATAGGTCAGGACCCCGTCCTGGGAGACCGCGGCCGACAGCTTGCCCCGCTGCACCGTCGCGGTACTCGCCGATGCCTGCGCGGTCGCGGTCGCCTGACCGCCTCCGGACAGCACGAGCGCCCCGCCGGCGACGACCGCGGCGACCAGGACGACCGCGCCGGCCGGCACCCAGCCCTTCCGCCTCACCGCTGGCCCCCGGCAGCCAGCTGCAAGATCGGGCCGCACGTCTTCATCGCGGCGTTGAGGATGGTCATGCCGCCGGGCCGGTTGGAGGACGGGATGTGCGTCGTGTCGACGAGGGGATCGCCGTTGACGGGATCCGGGAAGTCCTTCACGCCGTGCTCGCGGATGCACGCGGCGAACCTGAGGGCGTCGGACTGCTGCTTCGGGCTGCGCTTCCCGCTGAAGGTGCCCGGTGGCGTCAGGTTCTTGCACGCGTCGGTGGCCTTCTTCCACACCGCGGGGCTCACGTCGATCCCGAAGGCGTAGTCGCCCTTGGCGTCCGGGTCGGGGAAGTGGGGGACGCCGTGCGCCCGGATGCACTCGGCGAGCTTCACCCCCTGGTCCTGCTCGCCGGCCTTCTTGGTGTTGTCGCTCGCGGCGGCGCCCGTGCTCCCGGCGCTGCCGGTCCCGGACGGCGCGTTCGAGCCGCAGCCCGCGCCGATCAGCGCGACCACGGCGAGGGCGGCGGGCAGCCGCTGGGTGTTCTTGATCACTGGTGCATCCTCGGGTCCTGGGTGGGGTCGGGGTACATGGGAGGGCAGCCGTCGGTGACGGCGTCCGGGCGCAGCTCGTAGTGCCAGGGCTCGTTGCCGTAGATCTGACAGAGGCCGTACGCGGCGCCGTGCTCGGACAGCCACGACGCGGCGGAGACGGGCCCGACGTCGACCGCGTCACCCGACACGTGCGGGGACGTGGTGCCGGTGGCCACCCAGCGGGCGGCCTCCGCTTCCGAGCCGTACTTCGCGACCGCCTCACGGCGCAGCTGGTCCTCGTAGGCCGGCGAGCGCCAGCCGCTGTTGACGACGAGCCCGACGCCGTCGGTGGCGGCGCGGCGCAACGCGCGCAGCAGGGCCGGGTCGAGCCGCGCCACGCCCGGGACGTCGTCGTCGAAGACCGTCGTGCCGTCGGGGACGGCGCCACCGGCCTCGCCCAGCGCTCCGTCATGCTCACCGGACGGGGTGACCTTCGAGGACGAGGGCGCCGGCCGCTGATGACCGAGGGCCGTCGTGATCGCCACGACGGCGACGAGCAGGCCCGCGACGCGGAGCCATCGGATCCGGATCCTCTGGGTCCTGTGCACCACTCGGCCGTAGGTCATGCCGGCCATTGAAGGCAGCGTGGTGTTGTCGGCGCGTATGCGGTTTTCGATATGCCGGCGATATGCGCCGGCTCGTAGCATCGGGCGAATGCGCGTGCTGCTCGTCGAGGACGAGCCCTACATGGCAGAGGCGATCCGCGACGGCCTCCGCCTGGAGGCCATCGCGGCCGACATCGCCGCCGACGGCGACGCCGCGCTGGCGCTGCTGGGCGTCAACACCTATGACATCGCCGTCCTCGACCGTGACATCCCCGGGCCCTCCGGCGACGAGATCGCCAGCCACATCGTCGCCTCCGGCAGCGGCATGCCGATCCTCATGCTCACCGCCGCCGACCGGCTCGATGACAAGACCACCGGGTTCGAGCTCGGCGCCGACGACTACCTCACCAAGCCGTTCGAGCTCCAGGAGCTCGTGCTCCGCCTCAGGGCGCTCGACCGCCGGCGCGCGCACCACCGACCACCGGTGCGCGAGATCGCCGGCCTACGGCTGGATCCCTTCCGGCGTCAGGTCCACCGCGACGGCCGCTACGTCGCGCTGACCCGCAAGCAGTTCGCCGTGCTCGAGGTCCTCGTCGCCGCCGACGGCGGCGTCGTCAGCGCCGAAGAGCTGCTGCGACGGGCATGGGACCAGAACGCCGACCCCTTCACCAACGCCGTGCGCATCACGGTCTCGGCCCTGCGCAAGCGACTCGGCGAACCGTGGATCATCGCCACCGTGGCCGGCGCCGGGTACCGCATCGACACCGAGCGTGAGGAAGACGACCGTGGATAGGGCCCCCGGCTTGAGCGTGCGCCTCAAGCTCACGCTCAGCTACGCCGGGTTCCTCCTGCTCACCGGTGCCGTGCTGCTTGCCGCCGGGTACTTCTCCCTGTCGCGTGGCGTGCACCCCGGCGTGATCTTCCTCGTGCGCAGCCACACCGACCTCCTGCGCAGCTTTGCTCCGATCGCGGGCACCGTGATGGCGTTCCTGCTTGTCTTCGGTCTCGCCGGCGGGTGGATCCTCGCCGGCCGGATGATCGCGCCCCTGGCCCGCATCACGGATGCCACACGCGTCGTCGCGACCGGATCGCTCTCCCACCGGATCCGCTTGGAAGGGCGCAACGACGAGTTCCGCGAGCTCGCCGACGCCTTCGACACCATGCTCGCGCGCCTCGAGGCGCACGTCGCCGAGCAGCAGCGGTTCGCCGCCAACGCCTCCCACGAGCTGCGCACCCCGCTGGCGGTCACGCAGACGCTGCTCGACGTGGCGCGCAAGGATCCGAGCCGCGACAGCGGCGAGCTCGTCGAGCGCCTCCATGTCGTCAACACCCGGGCGATCGACCTCACCGAGGCGCTGCTCCTGCTCAGCCGCGCCGACCAGCGGTCCTTCGTCCCAGAGCCCGTCGACCTGTCCCTCGTCGCCGAGGAAGCCGCCGAGACGCTCCTGCCCTTCGCGGAAGGGCGCGGTCTCACCGTCGAGACCTCCGGCGACGCGGCCCCCGCCCTCGGCTCACCCACGCTCCTGCTGCAGCTGGCGACCAACTTGGTGCACAACGCGATCGTCCACAACTTGCCCGACCAGGGCAGCGTGTGGGTCACGACCAGCGCTCATCCCGACAGCGTGGTACTCACCGTCGAGAACACCGGCGAGCAGCTCACCGCCCAGTTGGTCTCCACGCTCGGCGAGCCGTTCCTTCGTGGCCCCGGACGCATCCGCACCGACCACGCAGGCGTCGGCCTCGGCCTGGCGATCGTCAAGAGCATCACCCAGGCACACGACGGAACCCTTACCCTCAAGCCCCGGGACGCCGGCGGACTCCACGTCACCGTGCACCTCCCCGCCACGCTCGCGATTCGCGCAAGCGGCAATCCGTAAGGTGCGCGGCAGCGAGTGACGAGCACCAAGATTGGAGAGGCCGTGATGCGTCGTCTGATGGGAACGTTGGTGATGGTGATGGCGTTGCTGGGATCGGCCCCTGCGGCTGATGCCGCGATACCGCAGCCGGTCTACTTCTGGGAGAGCACGGCCGCGACGATCGCCGGGCCCGGACAGCAGTCGCTCCCGCCGGTGATTCGGCCGAAGACGATCGCCCTCTTCGCCGACGGCTCGTGGGACGTCGAGCAGCTGCGGTGGTCGGGCTGGGGCTCGAGCGTCGCGCGCGCCACCGGCATCAGCAGCGCGAGCAACGGCATCCCGAACCAGGCCGAGGGCAAGCGGATCACGTCGGCGGCACGCGTGACGCTGTCCAGTCCGGGGACGTTCGAGGGCCGCGAGGTGTATCGCTGCTTCACGCTCACGATCCCATCGCGGCCTGCCTCCGACCAGCACCTGTGCCTCAAGCAGGAAGGCGACTCGTGGTACTTGGCCGCGAAGCCATCGACCCCGCGCCCGCCGGCCGCCACCACCGACTTCCTCGCACGCAGCATCGGCGGCGGCTGCTCGATGAGCGCGCTCCAGGTCAAGTGCGAGACCTACAACACGCCCGGACAGGTGGCGACGCTGAAGCCGAGCGGCGCCGTGACGACCTGCGTCCTGCAAGGCAGCGCGAGCCGCTGCGGCCAGGGCGACTTCGGGGAGCACACGCCTCACTACACGGTGGGCAAGAAGGTCACGGTCGGACGCTTCCGCTGCCAGGTGCTGGCGGCCGGTGTGCGCTGCACCGTGACCACGACCGGCAAGGGATTCCTGATCTCCAAGACCGAGACCAAGCGCGTCGGGCCTTCTTGAGCCTCGCGCCCGACACGGGTGGCCCGCCAACGCCGCCAGAGCCAACTCGCCCGTCAGGCGCGCCTGCTTCGAAGCTCCCCGGCGGGGGATGCGTAGCGGTTGACCGCCACCCTCGTTGAGAGGACAGTCCGCCCATGCGCGACATCCGCCACCGCCGGTGGGTGCTCCTTCTCGCTGTGGTGTCCTGCGTGCCGCTGACCGTCCCAGCGGTCGCGAGGGCCGACCGGGCGCCGACCCGGGCCGAGCGACGGGGGATCGCCCGGGCCGCGCGCGCCGTCGCGTCGCGGACGGAGTTCGTACGGACGTCGCGAGTCCGGATCTCCACGGTCGGCCACTGGGCGAAGGCGGCCGTGGCGCTCTACCGGCGCAGCGCGCCATCCCAGCCGGAGATGACCTCCGAGGAGGTGTTCCTGCACACCCATGGTCACTGGGTCGACGGTGCCAAGACGCACCGCCAACCGCCGGACCGCGTGCTCGAGGACCTGGGGCTCGACACAGGCGGCGGGCCGAGCACGACGCTCGTGGTCATCTTGATCGTGGTCGCCCTGGTCGTGGTGTGCTCGCTCCTGGGCGCGATCACCTCGCCGTCGGGGCCGCCGTCACCGCGGTTCGAGCCGTCCCCACGTGAGCCGCCGGCGCGCGCGCCCTACCAGGTCCGGGTGGAGCCGCCCACGGTGATGGAGCCGTGTCCGCGCTGCCACGGAACCCGCAAGGAGCCTCCGGGGAGCTGCGGGCTCTGCTACGGCACCGGTTGGAAGCCCAACCCGTACTCGACGCCCGGCGGGCCGACGACCCTCCCGTGCGACTGCAAGAACAAGACCTGCACCGGGCCGTGTGGTGGCACAGGCCAGGTCGCGGTCGCAAACCCCCGCTACTGACACCTCGTCACTGGCGCAGGGACACAGGGCCTGATACTTGAGCCATGGTGATCTACTCGATGGGGTGTCGACGCCCAGCCGATGACGGTGCGGTGCTCGTCAGCCCTGAGTAGGTTGCTCCGATGTCCGATGTGCCGAGCGACGCGTCCCGACGACGCCCCCTCCCCGGCGACGTACGACCCCGTCACCGCAAGCGCCGGATCCTCGGCGCTGTGCTTGTCGTCTTGGCCGCCCTCGTCGTCCTGGTGAACTGGACGTGGGGCAACCTGCCCGGCGAGCCGCCGCGCAGCGGCAGTGAGGCGCAGCTTGGCGACATGCGTGTGCGGTACGTCGAGCACCCCGGTGCCGGAACCCCGATCGTGCTCATCCCCGGCCTTCCGGGCACCGCTGAGGACTTCGAGAAGGTCACGCCGCTGCTGGCCGGCCATCGCACGATCGCGATCGACCGGCCCGGCTACGGCTACTCCTCCGGCGGCTATCACCCGATCGAGCGTCAGCTCGTTGCGATCGAGCAGCTCCTCGACCGTCTCGCGATCCGCAAGGCGGTGCTCGTCGGCCACTCCTACGGCGGCACCATCGCGCTCGCCTTCGCCGCTCGCAGACCGGAGCGGGTCCGAGGCCTGGTGCTCGTCGACGCAGCGGCAGGCGGTGTGCGCTCGGACGCCTTCGCGCGCATCCAGGCGCGCTTCGTCCAGGGACTGTCGTGGCCGGTGATCCAGCCCCTGGCCGACGCGACCTTCTCCCAGGCGATCCGCACCGCCTCGGCGAAGATGGGCGCTACGGAGGCGTTCGATCCCGATCCGGTCCAGCCCGCCTACGAGCAGCGCCTGCTGGCGCGCTCGATGCGCCACGAGGATCTCGACGCCTTGTCCGCCGAGCGCTTGGCCTCCGACGACGTCATCGCCAACGTCGACCGACAGCTGACCAAGATCGCCACCCCGACGATCGTCATCCAAGGCGAGGGCGACCGGCTGGTCGCCGCCGAGCATGGCCGCCGGATCGCCGCCGAGCTGCCCCACGCGCGCTACGTGCCGGTCCCCGGAGGCCACATGGTCCCGCTCGTGCACCCAGACGTCGTCGCCAAGGCGGCACGCGAGTGCGCCACCCGGTGCATCGCGACGCGCTGACCAGCAGCACGCCGTTCAAGAGCCTGGCGGTCGATGACCGCGGTCTTGCCGCCGGTCATCGGCAACAGCCTCGTCGCGCGCGGCGCACCGGTGTCCGTGGTGGTGGCCCCACGCCGACGACCTTCGTGGCAGCACGCGCGCAGACGGTGGCCGACCATGCGGCGGTCGCGCGGCGCGGCTGGTCTCATCTCAGGCCATGGCCCACGACATGCGCCCGGTGGTCGTCTCGTTCGACGGGTCGGCGCCCTCGGAGGCCGCGCTGCGCGTGGCGGTCGCGGAGCTGCCCGGACGGCATCTCGTCGTGGTCAGCGTCTGGGAGCCGAGCTTCACCACCGCGATGCTCACCCCCACCGACCCGAGCGCCATCGCGTACGGCCTGCCGAACCCGGACGAGATCATGACCGTCGACCGCCTGCAGCGCGAGCACGCCGGGGCGATCGCCGAGGCCGGCGTCGCCCTCGCCGAGCGGCTGGGAGCGACCGCCGAGGCGATGTCCGCCCGCGACGACGACAACGTCGCCCGGACCGTGATCGCCGCCGCCGAGCGATATGACGCGGCGATGATCGTCGTCGGGTCACGGGGCCTGGGCGCGGTCAAGGCGCGGCTGCTGGGCTCGACCACGCGCCGTCTTCTGCACGACTCGCGGCGCCCGGTGCTCGTCGTCCGCAACGGCGAGGTCTAGCGCGGTGTCCGCGGCCGTTGGGGCAGCCGCGACCCCGGAGGCCAAGCCGGCGCGCGACGCGGGTTGGATGCCGATCGTCGTCCTCGCCTCCGCGCAGTTCGTGATGGTCTTGGACAGCAGCGTGATGAACGTGTCGATCTCGCAGATCGTCGCCGACCTCGACACGTCGATTCAGGGCGTCCAGGCGGCGATCACGTTCTACACCTTGGTCATGGCGTCGCTGATGATGCTGGGCGCCAAGCTCGGCGACGTGCTCGGCCGCTCGCGCTGCTTTGCCATCGGGCTGGCGATCTATGGCCTGGGCTCGCTGACGACCGCGGTCAGCCCCAACCTCACGGTCCTGCTGATCGGGTGGTCGACGATCGAGGGCATCGGGGCGGCGATGGTGATGCCGGCGATCATGGCGCTGGTCGTGGCGACCTACGACGGCGCCCGCCGGGCCACCGCGTTCGGGATCGTCGGCGGCGCGGCCGGGGCGGCGATCGCCACCGGCCCGCTGATCGGCGGCTGGGTGACGACCGAGCTCTCGTGGCGCTACGTCTTCGTCGGCGAGGTCGTGGTCGTCGCCGCGATCCTGCTCTCGCGCCGCCGCGTCCTGCCGAACCTGCCGGTCTCCCACCCGCCACGCCTAGATCTGGTCGGCGCCGCGCTGGCCGGCGGCGGTCTCGGCCTCGCCGTGTTCGGCATCCTCAAGAGCAGCACGTGGGGCTGGGTCGAGCCACTCGCCGCGCCGGAGATCGGCGGCCACGAGATCACGCCGCTCGGGTTCTCGGTCGTCCCGTTCCTGATCCTCGCCGGCATCGGCTTGTTGATGGCCTTCGCCGCCTGGGAGGAGCGGCTCGAGCGCCGTGGCGCCGACACCCTGCTGGACCGCTCGCTGATCCGCATCCCGCCGCTGCGCGCCGGCCTCACCGCACTGACCATGCAGCAGCTCACGCTGCTCGGCATGTTCTTCGTGCTGCCCGTCTACCTGCAGGTCGTGCTCGGGCTCGACGCGTTCGAGACCGGCAAGCGGCTGTTTCCCATGTCGGTGACGATGTTCATCGCGGCGCTGACCGGCCCCCGCCTGGCGGCAGGCTTCGCGCCGCGACGGGTGGCGCAAGCCGGCTTCCTCGCGCTCGTGGCGGCGGCGGTGCTGCTGCTCGACACGATCGACGTCGAGCTGGACGGCACCGCCTTCGCGGTCGGGCTCGCGCTGTTCGGCGTGGGCGCGGGCCTGCTGATCTCGCAGCTGGGCAACATCATCATGTCGTCGTCGCCGGAGGCGCAGACCAACGAGGCCGGTGGGCTGCAGGGGACCGCGCAGAACCTCGGAGCATCTCTCGGAACCGCGCTGATCGGCTCGATCCTGATCGCCACGCTGTCGAGCGGCTTCGTCGCGCGCATCGCCGAGAACCCACGGGTGCCGGAGCGCACGCGCCAGGAGATCACCCAACGGGCACAGGAGGGCATCCCGGTGGTGCCCGTCGCCGACGTCGAGGCGGCGGCGCGTGATGGCGGCGCGACGGCGGCCCAGGCGGAGGCGATCGCCGACGACTACGGCGACGCGGAGCTCGACGCGCTGCGGCGTGCGCTGGGGGCCGTCGCCGCGCTGGCGCTGCTCTCCCTGTGGACCACGCGGCGGCTGCCCATGCGTATGAACGAAAAACAGTGAGTTGCCTTTCGAGGGCCGCGCACGGCACACTGACCGATAGCCGGGTCGAACGGGCGCAGGAGCGCCCATCTCTTGACCGCACCCCTAACGCACTCGGAGCACCTTCCCGCCGGCGGCATCGCCCGCCCGGCGCTGCTGGTGATCGCCGGGACGGCCGCAGCCGGCATGGCGATCGCGGCCGGTTACGGCGTTGGGCGTGCTGTCGGATGGACGCCGGCGCTGCTGCTCGTGGCGCTGCTGCTCGTCTTCGCGATCATCGCCGGCGTGCTCGTCCGGCTGCGGCGGCGCATCCTCGACGCCGGCGCCGTCCAGCGTGAGGCGCTGACTCCCGTCTTTGCCGTCGAGCGGACCGTACGCGCGCTGGCCGCGTCGGTGCGTGGCTCGCCGCCCGTGCTGCAGCGGTCCGTCGCGGAGGCGCTTGCCGATCCGACGCTGCAGCTGACGTTCCCGCTCGAGGGTCAGCCGCACCGCTGGGTCGACTGCCAGGGCGAGCCGGCGCCCGTGCCGATGGCGGTTGAGGCGCGATGCTTCCGGCTCATCCGCGACGGTCACCACCGGATCGTGGGCGCGCTCACCGGCGATCGGGCCCTCGCCGACCGACCCGAGCTGCTCGACGTGGCGACCGGTCTGATCGCCGTGGCCGTCGAACAGCGCCGCCTGGAGGGGGAGGCCGAAGCGGCGGTCCGAGAGGCCCAGGACTCGCGCGCGCGGCTCGCCGAGAGCGCCGACGTCGAGCGCCGCCGCATCGAGCGTGACCTCCACGACGGCGCGCAGCAGCGGCTCGTGGCGATGCGCATCGAGCTGGGCCTCGTCGAGGACCTGCTCTACGACGATCCCGACTCCGCCGCCGCGCGGATCCGTGAGCTGGAGGCCTCGGCCGAGGAGGCGCTCGAGGAGCTGCGATCGCTCGCCCATGGCGTCCGTCCCCCGCTGCTCAACGACCGCGGCCTGCCCGACGCCGTGCACGCCGCGCTGGCCCGGTCGGCGCTGCCGACGACCTTGCACGCCGAGGGCGTCGGTCGCTATCCGCCGGCGATCGAGAGCGCCGTCTACTTCAGCGTGCTGGAGGCGCTGCAGAACGTGGCCAAGCACGCGCGCGGCGCGAGCCACGTGACGGTGCACCTGCGCAACGACAGCGGCGGCGAGCTGCGCTTCGAGGTGCGCGACGACGGGCGGGGCGCCGACCGGGAGGCGTTGGAACGCGGCGAGGGCATCATGAACATGCGCGACCGCATCGCTGCGGTGGACGGCGCCCTGGGCGTCGTCTCGCTGGAGGGCCTGGGCACCGTCGTCGCCGGGCACATCCCGATCTCCCGGGCCAAGCGAACGCAGATCATTCAGCAACCATGATCATCATGTCCGTGGGTGCGCCACAACGAGCGCAGCGCGTGCGGCGTCAGCTGGTGCTTGCGGATGTGCGCGACCGCAGCCGCCGTCTCGACCGAGGACGGGAGGTCGACGCGGGCGTCCAGCGAGACCAGCACGACCACGACATCCGGATCCTGCTCGACGAGCCGCCGCGCCGTCTCGATCCCATCCATGCCCGGCATCCGGACGTCGAGCAGCACGAGGTCGGGATGCAGGACCGCCGCGAGACGCAGCGCCTCCGGTCCCGAAGCGGCCTCGGCCAGCTGTTGGAATCCTTCTGTCGCCGCAATCAGCTCGCGCGCGGTATGGCGAAAGACGGCGTGGTCGTCGACCGCCAGCACCGTGACGAGGTGGTCGTCATCCGAGCGCCTGGGCATCGTCTCCGTGAGCCTGCGCCGGTCCCGAGACCGGCGCAAGGGCATGCCCCACCGTTCGACTGACGTGCAGGCACGCATTGACCCGACCATGCGCCACGCGGGATAGTTGGCATGTGGGCGCGACAGCCTCCACCGGCGAGCGCGATGCCCTGCCCGGCACGATCCGGGTGGTGATCGCCGACGACAGCTACCTCGTCCGCCAGGCGCTCACGCACGTCCTCGACGGAGACGAGAGCATCGAGTTGGTCGCCGAATGCCGCGACCGGGAGTCGCTCATGATCGCCATCGAGGCATGGGCTCCCGACGTCGTGGTCACCGACATCCGGATGCCGCCGACGCAGACTGATGAGGGCATCCAGGTGGCAGCCGCGCTGCGTGTCTCGCGGCCCGGCGTCGGCGTCGTGATCCTCAGCCAGTACGCCGACCCGCGCTACGGGCTCGCGCTCCTGGAGCACGGCTCCGACGGCCGCGCCTACCTGCTCAAAGAGCGCATCCAGTACCGCGGTCAGCTGGTCGCGGCGATCGAGTCGGTCGCCCGAGGCGGCTCGGTGATCGACGCCAAGGTCGTCGAGCAACTCGTGGCGGAGCGCACCCGTGCGGAGCGCTCGCCGCTCAACGAGCTGACCGCACGCGAGCTCGAGATCCTCACCTTCGTGGCCCGCGGCCACAGCAACCAGGCGATCGCCGACGAGCTGGTCCTCACGCGCCGGGCCGTCGAGAAGCACATCGGCGCGATCTTCCTCAAGCTCGGGCTGACCGACCCGGCCGACGTCGCCCGGCGCGTCAAGGCCGCCCTGATCTACCTGGCCGAGCACGACGCCGGCTGAGGGCCGCGGGCGTGGGGGCGCCCACCCCACCTCCGGACGCCGGTCCACCGCCTTGTCGTCGCACATCCCGGACGCGACAGTGAGAGCCGATGACCACCATGGCCGATGTCCTCGACCCGTTCGGCCTCGGTCGCCGCGCGGCGCGCGGCGCGGGACGGGCGGGAACCACGCTGGCCGAGCGGGCGACGACGCGCCTCGTCGACGAGCTGCTCGCCCGCGGAGTCGCCGACCAGGTCGCCGAGCGCATCCTGTCCGGACCGGAGCTCGAGCGCATCCTCGAAGGCGAGGCGATGGAGCGGTTCGCCGAACGGCTCCTCGACAGTCCGGCCGCCGAGCGCCTGCTCGCCCACGTGTTCGACAGCAGCCTGCTCGACGCCGCCGTCGCCCGCGTCCTGGCCAGCGCCCAGCTCTGGCACGTGGTCGAGGAGATCGCCGGCAGCCCAGCGGTCGCCGATGCGATCAGCCACCAAGGCGCGGGCTTCGCCGACCAGGTCGTCGACGAGGTCGGGGAGCGCTCGCGCAAGGCCGACGCGTTCCTGGAGCGCACCGCCCATCGGATCTTCCACCGGCCCGCGCCGGCGGGGCCGGCGCCCGCGACGCCGTGAGCGGTGGACCGCCCTACGCGGGGCTGGTCACGCGCGTCATCGCGTTCGGTGTCGATGCCGCGATCATCAACTTGGTGGCCGTCGCCGTCGCGGCGCTCGTAGGGCTCGCGCTCTCGATCGTCACCATGCCGAGCTGGCTGACCGCCTTCGCCGTCGCCGTCGGCGCCGCGGCCTACGCCGTCTGGGTCGCCGGCTACTTCGTCGTCTTCTGGACCACGACCGGTCAGACGCCCGGCGACCGGCTGATGCGCATCCGCGTGCGGGCGGTGACCGGTGAGCGGCTGCGCCCGCGCCGGGCGCTGCTGCGGTTCGTCTCGCTGATGATCGCCGCGCTGCCGCTGTTCGCGGGCTTCTTGATGATCTTGATCGACACCCGCCGGCGCGGGCTGCACGACTGGATCGCGCGGACCGTCGTCGTCGACGCGCCCCGGACCGCGTCGGCAAGCCCCCGCTCGGCCGCGCGCGCGACGGCAGCCGACCGGGACGCCACGCCGAGCTTGCGATAGACCGGGTGCCGGCGTCGCCACTTCCCGCCATCGTCACCGCCCATCTCGGATCGCGAGATGTCGCACGGACGCTCTACGGAGCGATCGTCGGGCTCGCGCTCGTCGTCGCGCTCCAGGACCATCCGCCGGCGCCTGGAGCGATGGCCGTCCTGCTCATCGCGACGGCCGTCACGGTCGGGCTCGCCGAGCTCTACAGCGAGGCGGTCTCGCTCGAAGCCCGGACACGTGCGCCGCTCGATCACCGTCAACTGCGCTCGGTGGCCGGCGAGGCGATCGCGGTCGTCGTCGGCGCCGCGTTTCCCGCGCTGTTCTTCGTCCTCGCCGCGCTCGGCGCCTTCGACAGCAACCTCGCGTTCGTATTGTCGAAGTGGTCCGGTCTCGCGCTGATCTGCGCCTACGCGTTCCTCGCGGCCCGCCTCGCCGGCGCGACCGTGGCGCGTTGCCTCGTCCACGCCACGGCGCTCGGCCTGCTCGCGGGAGCATTGATCGCCGTCAAGGCCATCCTGCACTGACGCGCGCGCACCCAGCACGATGCCGTGCGTACCCCCTTGCCGCACCGAGCCACCCGCACGAGCCTGGGCAGATGTACCACCAGCACAAGACCCGAGTCCTGGCGATCTGACCGCCACCATGCGCATCGAGGACTACGCCCTGCTCGGTGACCTCGAGTCGGCCGCACTGGTCAGCCGCGCGGGCGCCATCGACTGGCTCTGCGTGCCGCGCTTCGACTCACAGGCCGCGCTCGCCGCGCTCCTCGGCGACGACGCCCATGGCACGTGGGAGCTGGAGCCGGCCACGCAGCCCGTCGCCGCTTCCCGCCGCTATCGGCCCGGCACGCTGATCCTCGACACGCGGTTCGAGACGCCGCACGGCTCCGTCACCGTGACCGACTTCATGCCCGTGCGCGGCAGCGGCCCGCCGCGACTGATCCGCATCGCCCAGGGCGTCAGCGGCAACGTCCCGATGCGTATGCGCCTGAGCATGCGGCCCGACTACGGGGCCACGACACCGTGGATCGAGCCGACCCCGGACGGCGTCGTCGCCATCTCCGGCCCCGATGCCTTCCGGCTCGCGACGCCGCTCTCGCTCACGACCGAGGAGGCGACGACGACCGCCGAGTTCACGCTGAGGACCGGCGTCCGTCAGCACTTCTCGCTCGACTGGTGGCCCTCGCACGAGGCCGCGCCGCTGGTCGAGGACGCCCACTCCGCGCTGGCCCGCACCGAGGCCTGGTGGCGTGCCTGGTCGGACCGCTGCACGTACGACGGTGAGTACGGTGACGCGGTCCTGACGTCGCTGATCGTGCTCAAGGCCCTGACGTCAGCGACGACCGGGGCGCTGATCGCCGCACCGACGACCTCGCTGCCCGAAGACCTCGGCGGTGTGCGCAACTGGGACTATCGCTACTGCTGGCTTCGCGACGCCGCACTGACGCTCGAGGCCCTGCTGACCGGCGGCTATGCCGAGGAGGCGCTCGCGTTTCGCGACTTCCTGGAACGGGTCGCCACCGGCAATCCCGCCGACATCCAGATCATGTACGGCATCGCGGGCGAGCGCCGCCTGACCGAGTACGAGCTCGACCACCTGCCGGGCTACGAGGGCGCACGACCGGTCCGCGTCGGCAACGCGGCCTCCGAGCAGTTCCAACTCGACGTCTACGGCGAACTGGTCGCCGTCAGCTACCTCGCCGCAACCCGACTCGGGCACATCGACCCGCGTGCCTGGCCCCGCTGGCACGCATTGGTCAACTACGTCGAGACGGTCTGGCAGACGCCCGACGACGGCATCTGGGAAGCCCGCGGCGGTCCCAAGCACTACACCTACTCCAAGGTCATGGCGTGGGTCGTCTTCGACCGCGCGATCCGGCTCGCCGAGCACTTCGGCCTCGACGCGCCGGTGGCCCGCTGGACGGCGACCCGCGACGCGATCCACAGCGAGGTCTGCGAGCACGGCTACGACGCCGCACGCAACACGTTCACCCAGACCTACGACGCGCCGGAGCTCGACGCCAGCACGCTGACGATCCCGCTCGTCGGTTTCCTGCCCGCTGACGACCACCGCGTCACCGGCACCATCGACGCCATCCGCGACGAGCTCGCAAGCGACGGGCTCGTCGCCCGCTACTCGACCGCGGCCACCGACGACGGGTTGCCAGGCGGCGAAGGCCAGTTCCTGGCCTGCTCGTTCTGGCTCGTCAGCGCGCTGGCTGCCAACGGCCGCGTCGACGAGGCGCGCACGCTCTTCGAGCGTCTGCTCGCCCTGCGCAACGACGTTGGCCTTCTGGCCGAGGAGTACGACGTCGAGCACGAGCGCCAGGTCGGGAACTTCCCCCAGGCCTTCAGCCACCTGGGGCTGATCCAGGCAGCGCAGGCCATTACCAACGCGACCCGCGGCGCCGGCGTCCGTGCCGTCGCGACCGGGACCTCGGCGCGTCCTTCATGACCGGATCGCACGCACCGAGGTCGTATGACGCGCAATGCCGGCGGCGCGCCGACCATGGGCACCATGTCGACCGGAGCGGATGAACCCGACGCCGCGGCACCGACCGACGGGCCGCGGCCCCCGAGCTTGCTCGACGCGTTGGCTCCGGTCGTCGTCCTGATCGTGCTGCTCGCGTTGACCATCGTGCTGTTCGGTGTCAGCGCCACCGATGGCCCGCTGCAGGTCGCGCTGCTGCTCAGCGCAGCGTTCGCGAGCCTCATCGCCTTCAAGAACGGCTTCACCGTGGCTGCCGTTGCCGAGGCCGCGGTCGGCGGCGTGACGACCGCGGTCGGTGCGATCTTCATCCTGCTCGCGGTTGGTGCGCTGATCGGCACCTGGAACATGGCCGGGACGATCCCCACCGTGGTCGATTGGGGCATCCAGCTGCTGAACCCGAGCATCTTCTATGTCGCGACCGCGGCGATCTGCGCGCTGGTGGGAATGGTCACCGGCAGCTCATGGACGACGGCCGGCACGCTCGGGGTGGCGTTTGTGGGCATGTCGAAGGTGATGGGGCTGTCGGAGGCCACGGCGGCCGGGGCGGTCATCTCCGGCGCCTACTTCGGCGACAAGATGACGCTGCTGTCAGAGACGACGATCCTCGTCCCCAAGCTCGTGGGCCGCGGTCTCACCGTCAACCGTCATATCCGGAGCATGTTGTGGGTGTCGGGCCCGGCGCTCGCCCTGAGCCTCGCGATCTTCCTCGTCCTGGGTCTCAACGCGGAGGCCAAGGCGGGGGTGAGCACCGATGACGCGCTGGCCGTCCTGCGCAAGGCATTCAACATCTCTGCGCTGAACCTGTTGCCGCTTGCCCTGCTGGTGTTCTTCACCGTCAAGAAGGCGCCGCCGTTCCTGGCGATCCTCGGCTCGTCGCTGTGCGCCGGGATACTCGCGTGCTTCACGCAGTGGGACAACGTCAAGGCGTTCGTCGACGAGCCCGGGCTGTCGCCGGTCGCGATCGGTATCAAGGCCATCTACGCCGCCATGGCCAACGGCTACGTGAGCAACACCGGCTCGAAGGCGATCGACGAGCTGTTCTCGCGCGGCGGCATGGCCAGCCTCCTGACGACCGTGTGGCTCGTGCTCGCGGCCCTCTCGTACGCCGCGGTTCTCGAGCACGCGGGGTTCCTCGAACGGCTCCTGCGGCCGATCGTCGCCCGCGCACGCAGCCGCGGCCAGCTGATCCTCGCGGTCAACGCCAGCGGCATCGGGCTCAACGTGATCGCCGGCGACCAGTACGTCGCCGACGTCCTGCCGGCGCGCATGTACCGCGACGAGTTCGCCCGCCGGGGCCTGGCGCCGGAGGTGCTGTCACGGGCCGTCGAGGACTCCGGGACCGTCACATCGGTCCTCGTCCCGTGGAACACGTGCGGGGCCTACATCTCTGGCGTTCTGGGGGTGTCGACCGCCGCCTATCTGCCGTATTGCTTCTTCAACCTCGCCAGCCCGATCCTCGACGTCCTCTATGGCTTCGTGGGCTTCAAGGTCCCGAGGGCCGACGAGGTGGACGCGGCCGACGACGCGTCGTGCCCGCCCTCGGCCGGAGGGGTGTCGACACCCTTGCCCGCCGATGGCGGGACGGCGACGGTGGAGCAGTGATGTCGTCCGACGTCCAGCACGGCCCCGCCGTCGCCGATCCGCCCCCACCCGTCCCGCCAGACGGCGATGCCGAACCGCGCAAGGCCTTCAAGTTCCCGACGGCGTTCACCGTGCTCTTCGCGGTGCTCGTGCTCGTCTGGATCGCCACCTTCTTCGTCCCCGCCGGGGCCTACAAGCTCGACTCGGCCGGAGGCCCGAAGCCCGGCACCTACCATCGGCTGCCGTCGTGCTCAGACGTCGAGCCCGGCGTGCAGTGCGCGGACAAGGCCTTCACCTCCCGCTTCCGACAGCTGTGGGACGCGACGCCGAACGGCCTCTACGGCGTCGAGGGCGCCAAGGGTCAGGTCAGCGCCGACGAGGCCGGGTTCTTGTACGGGTCGGCCCCGATCTTCCTGTTCGTGTTGGCCGTCGGCGCGTTCATCAGCGTGACGATGAAGACGGAGGCAATCCAGACCGGTATCGGCCGCCTGGCGCTGCGCTTCCGACACAGCGGCTCGCTGCTCATCGCGATGCTCATGGTGGTGTTCGCGCTCGGGGGGACGAGCTACGGCATGTGGGAGGAGACGCTTGGCTTCTTCGCCTTGCTCACCCCGCTGGCGCTCGCCCTCGGCTATGACCGGATGGTCGGGGCCGCGATCATCTTCCTCGGGGCCGGGACCGGCGTCATCGCCTCGACCGTCAACCCGTTCGCCACCGGCGTGGCGTCCGACGCCGCCGGCGTGAGCATCGGCGACGGCATCGGGCTGCGCATCGCCATGTGGGTGGTGCTGGTGATCTGCGCGATCGGCTACGTGCTCTTCTACGCGCGACGCGTCCGCGCGGACGCGTCGCGCTCGGTCGTGGGCGTCTCGGACGCCGATCGCGCGCAGTCGGCGGATCTCGCGACCGACGTCCCGCGCCTCACCGGTCGCCAGAAGATGGTGTTGTTGCTCTTCGGCGGCGCATTCGTCGTGATGATCTACGGCTTCATCCCGTGGAACGACCTCTGGCAGGAGGGCTGGGGTCGCGACTTCCCGCTGCCGACGTTCGGCAACTTCTACTTCCCGGAGGCGGCGGCGCTGTTCCTGGTCATGGCCGTCGTCGTCGGCCTGATCGCAAAGCTCGGCGAGGAAGGCACGGTCAACGCGATCGTCGCCGGCGCCGGCGACTTCCTCAGCGCGGCGCTGATCGTCGTCTTCGCGCGCGGGATCACGGTCGTCATGAAGAACGCCTACATGACGGACACGATCCTGCACTCGATGGAGAAGGCCGTGTCCGGCAGCTCCAGCGGAGGCTTCGCGATCTTGGCGTTCGTCGTCAACCTGCCGATCGCCTTCCTTGTGCCGTCATCGTCGGGGCACGCCGCGCTCGTGATGCCGATCCTCGCGCCGCTCGCCACGTTCGCAGAAGTCCCGCGTGAGATCGCGGTCACGGCGTACCAGTCGGCGTCCGGGCTCGTGAACCTGGTCACCCCGACGTCGGCCGTGATCATGGGCGGCCTGACGCTGTCCAAGGTGGGCTACGACCGCTACCTGAAGTTCGTCTGGCCCTATCTCCTCCTCGTCTTCGTCGTCTCGTGCGCCTTCCTCGGCGTCGCGGCGGCGACGAGCTGATCTGAAAGGAGCGAGACCATGAACAAGGTCCTCGCCGCACATGCCCTCGGCGTCCACTCGGAAGTCGGAACCCTCCGGACCGTCATGGTCCACCGGCCCGATCTCGCGCATGAGCGGCTCTCACCCAGCAACTGCCACGACCTGCTGTTCGACGACGTGATCTGGGTGCGGCGCGCACGCCAGGAGCACGACGCGTTCGTGGACCTCATGCGCGACCGCGGCACCGAGGTCCTGCTGTTCCACGACCTGTTGAGCGAGACGCTCGGCGACCCGGAGGCACGCGAGTGGGTCCTCTCGCGACGGCTGCGTCCGGAAGACGTCACCGCGATGTTCGCCGACGAGCTGTTCGCCTGGATGGCCGCCATGCCCGCCGACGAGCTCGCCTCGCGACTGACCGGCGGCGTGACCGTCGCCGAGCTGCCCGAGGACATCGGGACGGTCGTGAGCCGTGCGCTGCGGCCCTGGGACTTCGTGATCGCGCCGCTGCCCAACACCCTGTTCATGCGTGACACCAGCGCGTGGATCTACGGCGGCGTGTCGATCTCGTCGATGTACTGGCCCGCGCGCCAGAAGGAGACGCTGAACCTCGAGGCCGTCTACCGCTTCCACCCACGCTTTCGCGACGCCCATGTGCCGATCTGGTTCGGCGGCGTCGACCACGACTGGGGCGGCGCGACGATCGAGGGCGGTGACGTGATGGCCGTCGGCGACGGCGTCGTCCTCGTCGGTCACGGCGAGCGCAGCAACGCCCGCGCCGTCAGCCTGCTGGCCAAGAGCCTGTTCGACGCCGACGCGGCGCGGCTCGTCATCGGCGCGCTCATGCCGCGCGAGCGTGCGGTGATGCACCTCGACACGATCTTCACCTTCTGTGATCGCAACGTGGTGACGATCTTCGAGCCGGTGGTCTCGGCGATCAAGCCCGTGCGCTACGTCCCCGACGGCAACGGCGGCGTGCGCGCCGACATCTCCGACCGCTCGTTCCTGGACGAGGTGCGCGACGAGCTCGGGCTGGATGACCTGAAGGTCGTCCCCACCGGCGGCGACGAGTTCGAGGCCGAGCGCAACCAGTGGGACGACGGCAACAACGTCGTCGCGCTCGCACCGGGCGTGATCGTCGCCTACGAGCGCAACGAGGCCACCAACATCAAGCTCGCCAAGGCGGGCATCGAGGTCCGTCCGATCGCCGGCCAAGAGCTCGGCCGCGGCCGCGGCGGCGGCCACTGCATGACCTGTCCGATCATCCGCGACAACTAGAGGAAGGCCCGTGACATGAGCACCGTCGTCGACCTGCGTGGCCGGCACTTCCTGACCCTCAACGACTACTCGGCGACCGAGATCACCTACCTGCTCGACCTCGCCGCCGAGCTGAAGGCCGCCAAGCGCGACGGCCACGAGGAGCCGAGGCTCACCGGCAAGGAGATCGTGCTGATCTTCGAGAAGGACTCCACCCGGACGCGCTGCGCGTTCGAGGTCGCCGCCTACGACCAGGGCGCGCACGTGACGTTCATCGGCCCCGGCGGCTCGCACATGGGGCACAAGGAGACCGTCAAGGACACGGCGCGTGTCCTCGGCCGCATGTACGACGCGATCGAGTACCGGGGCTTCGCCGAGCAGACCGCCGACGAGCTGGCCGCATGGGCCGGCGTCCCGGTCTACAACGGGCTCACCGACGAGTGGCACCCGACGCAGATCCTGGCGGACTTCCTGACCATGCGCGAGCACCTCCACAAGCCGCTGGAGGAGGTCACGTTCTGCTATCTCGGTGACGCGCGGTTCAACATGGCCGACACCTACATGATCGGCGGGGCGAAGCTCGGCATGGACGTGCGGATCGCCGCACCGAAGAGCCTCTGGCCGGCCGCCGAGATCCTCGAGGACGCTCGCGCGTTCGCGGCAGAGAGCGGCGCCCGCGTGACCGTCACCGAGGACGTGGCCGAGGCGGTCAGGGGCTGCGACGTGCTCGTCACCGACGTGTGGGTGTCGATGGGCGAGCCCAAGAACGCCTGGGCCGACCGCATAGCGTTGTTGAAGGACTACCAGGTCAACGCCGAGGTGATGGCGATGACCGGCAACCCTGACGTCAAGTTCATGCACTGCCTGCCGGCGTTCCACAACACCGACACGGCCGTCGGCCGACAGATCTACGAGGACCACGGCATGGAGGCCCTGGAGGTGACCGACGAGGTCTTCGAGTCGCGGGCGTCGATCGTGTTCGACGAGGCAGAGAACCGGATGCACACGATCAAGGCGGTCATGGTCGCCACGCTGGGAGCCTGAGCGATGCGCGCGGTCGTCGCCCTCGGAGGCAACGCGCTGCTCCGACGCGGCCAGCCGCTGACCGCCGAGAACCAGCGCTCCAACGCGCGCGCCGCCTGCCGCGCGCTCGCACCGGTCGCGCTGAGCTGCGAGCTCGTCGTCTCACACGGCAACGGCCCACAGGTCGGGCTGCTCGCCCTCCAAGGCGCGGCCTACACGGCAGTCGACACCTACCCGCTGGACGTGCTCGGCGCCCAGACCGAGGGGATGATCGGCTACATCCTCGAGCAGGAGCTCGGCAACGAGCTCCCCGCCGACCAGCGCCTCGCGACGATGCTCACCCAGATCGAAGTCGACCCCAACGACCCGGCGTTCGCACGGCCGACCAAGCCGATCGGCCCGCAGTACACCGAAGCGGAGGCGACGGCGCTCGCCGATCAGAAGGCCTGGTCCTTTGCCCCGGACGGGTCCAGCATGCGCCGGGTCGTTCCCTCCCCTCTGCCCAGGAAGATCTATGGCGTCGAGCCGGTGCGGTGGATGCTTGAGCACGGCTGCGTCGTGATCTGCGCCGGCGGCGGCGGGATCCCGGTCATGCACACCGACGAGAAGGTCACCGCCGGCCGGCGACTGGTCGGCGTCGAAGCCGTCATCGACAAGGACCTGGCAAGCGCCCTGCTGGCGATCGAGCTCGACGCCGACGTGCTGGCGCTGGTGACCGACGTCGACGCCGTCTACGCCGACTGGGGCACACCGGACCAGCGCGCAATCTCCACGGCGACGCCAGAGGAGCTGAGCGACAGCGCGTTTGCCGAGGGCTCGATGGGCCCGAAGGTCCGGGCCGCGTGCGCGTTCGTCAAACGCACCGGCCGCCGCGCAGCCATCGGCTCGATCGAGGACACCGAGGCGCTGGTACGCGGTGAGGCGGGCACGCGCATCGCACTCGACCCCGCTCACGCCACCGCCCACGCACGCTGAGGAGGACGAGGACATGGCCACGATCCCGGCACCAGCGCCCGTCGAGCCGACCCCGACCTGGCATGTGCTGCCAGGTGACGGCGTCGCCAGGGAACTGGGTGTCGAGCCTCTGCGCGGGCTGACGGCCGTCGAGGCGGAAGAACGTCTGGAGCGCTACGGGCCCAACAAGTTCGCCGAGGCCGAGTCCGAGCCGCGCTGGCGGGCGTTCGTGCGCCAGTACGACGACCCGATGCAGATCGTCCTGCTCGTCGCCGGCGTCATCTCGATCTACCCCGTCAAGCAGCCGGGCACGGGCATCGTGATCCTGCTGCTCACGGTCCTCAACGCGATCCTGGGCCTCAACCAGGAGGGCAAGGCGGCAGCCGCGGTGGCGGCGCTGGCCAAGATGATGATCGTCAAGGCGCGCGTGCGGCGTGACGGCGCGCTGTCACTGGTGCCGTCCGAGCAGCTCGTGCCGGGCGACGTCGTCGCCGTCGAGGCGGGCGACGTCATCTCCGCCGACGGCCGGCTGCTGGCCACCGCCACGCTGGAGATCGCCGAGGCCGCACTGACCGGCGAGAGCCTTCCGGTGAGCAAAGGCGTCGACGCGGTGCCCGAGCCCGAGGCCGCGCTCGGCGACCGGACCGACATGGTGTACATGAACACCAACGTCACGCGCGGGACCGGCGAGTTCGTCGTGACCGCGACCGGGATGGAGACCGAGGTCGGTCACATCTCCGGGATGTTGCAGCGCCAGGACGAGTCCAAGTCACCGTTGACGATGCAGCTGGAGAAGCTGACCAAGCAGCTCGTCACGATCGCGGGCCTTGCGCTCGTCGCGTCGGTGGTGTTGAACATGTCGCGCGGCCAGTCGTTCACCGCGGTGTTCAGCGCGGCCGTGGCCTTCGCGATCGCCGCGATCCCCACCGGCCTGCCCGCCGTGGTCACGACGATCCTCTCGCGCGGGACGCGCCTGCTGGCCGACGCCAACGCGATCGTCAAGCGCCTGCGCTCGACCGAGACGCTCGGTGCGACGTCTGCCATCTGCTCCGACAAGACCGGGACGCTGACGCTCAACCAGATGACCGCCGTCGAGCTGGTGATCCCCGGACGCCGATACGCGATCAGCGGGACCGGATACGCGACCGAGGGCACGATCAAGCACGTCTACGGCGATCCCGACGTGCCGCTGGAGCAGTTCGTGCTGCCGATGGCGCTGGCCTGCGACGCCGTCGTCACGGCCGACGGCGAGATGATCGGCGACCCCACCGAAGGCGCGCTGGTGGTTCTTGCGGCCAAAGGTGGGCTCGACATCGTCTCCACGCGCGAGCGCTACCCGCGCGTCGCCGAGCTGCCGTTCGACACGGCCTACAAGCTGATGGCGACGTTCCACGCGATGCCCGACGAGCACGGGCGCGACGTCGTGCGCTGCTTCGTCAAAGGCGCGCCCGACCAGATGCTGGCACGGGCGAGCGCCCACCTCGATCCCACGCTGACGGCCGCGCCCGCCGACGACGCGTTCCGCGAGCGCTACCTCGCCGAGAACGAGCGGCTCGCCGCACAGGGCCTGCGCGTCATGGCGACCGCGCGCAAGGACTTCGACCCCGCCACGTTCGATCCGGCCAGCGACCTGTTGGCCTTGATGCAGGACCTCACCCTGCTGTCGCTCGTCGGCATCGTCGATCCGCCGCGGCCGACCGCCAAGGCCGCGATCGCGATCGCCCGCGACGCCGGCGTGCAGGTCCGGATGATCACCGGCGACCACGCGATCACCGCCGGCGCGATCGCCAAGGAGCTCGGCATCCCCGGCCGCGCGATCTCGGGAGCGCAGTTCGCGGAGATGAGCGAGGACGAGGCCGACGAGCTGATCGACGACATCGGCGTCATCGCCCGCGTGACGCCCGAGCAGAAGGTCCGCCTCGTCGATCTCCTCAAGCGCAAGGGCCACGTCGTTGCCATGACGGGCGATGGCGTCAACGACGCGCCCGCGCTCAAGCAGTCCGACATCGGCATCGCCATGGGCATCACCGGCACCGAGGTCTCCAAAGAGGCCGCGGCGATGATCCTCACCGACGACAACTTCGCGACGATCGTCAAGGCCGTCGAGCTCGGCCGCGGGTTGTACGACAACCTGGTCAAGTACATCCGCTTTCAGATGGGCGTGCTCGCGGGCATGATCGTGACGTTCCTCGGCGCGAGCCTGTTGAACATCGTCAGCGGTGTTCCCTTCCTGCCGTTACAGACCCTGTGGGTGAACTTCACCACGCAGGTGTTCCAGTCAATCGGTCTCGGCTACGGCGCACCGGGCGAGGGGCTCATGAAGCGCAAGCCGCGCAAGCCCGACGAGCCGATCCTCGACAGCCGCAGCAGCCGCTGGTTCATCGTCGCCGGGCTCGTCATGGGCGCCACAACGCTGGCCGTGATCGCCGGCGCCGAGCACGAAGAGGGCGCCGACCTGGCCCGCACGATGGGCGTGACGACGTTCGCGATCGCCAACCTCGTCTTCTCGTTCACCGCCCGCGACGAGCTGCGCTCGGTCCTGAGCCTGGAGACCTTCAACGACCGCCGCTTCGTCCTCACGTCGCTGATGTCGGCGGTGGCGATCATCCTGGCGACCGAGTCCCAGTTCCTGCATCGGATCCTCGATACCGTCGAGCTGACCGGCAACCAGTGGCTGATCTGCATCGGCAGCGGCCTGGTCATCGGCGTGGTGTCCGAGCTGCGCAAGGTCCTCCTGCGGCGGCGGATGGCCACGGCACGCTGAGGCCATGCCGATCGTCCCCCGCTGGGAATGGCGAGCCTTCGGCGACGAGTTCGGCGAGGCCGAGCGACGGCTCGCTGCCGGCAGCCAGGACGCGCTCGAGGAGAGCGACGAGGCCTACATCCTCTCGGCGGCGGGCGACGCGTCGATCAAGCTGCGCGCCGGGGTCCTCGACGTCAAGCGCCTCGAGCAGGTCGACGACGCAGGGCTCGAGCGATGGCGGCCGGTGCTCAAGGGGGCGTTCCCCATGTCGCCGACCGACGTCGCCACGATCAAGGCCGCACTCGGGGTGCACGTGGACGCCGGCGTCGACACGCTCGACGAGCTGCTGGCGGCCGACCCGGGCGTGATGGCGCTTGACGTGCACAAGCGCCGCGCGCGCACCACGTACGGCGGCTGCATGGCGGAGCTCACCGACCTCACGACGCCGCACGGGACCACCCGCACGCTCGCGGTGGAGTCCGCGGATCCCGCGCTGGTGCTGGCCGCGCTGCGCGACCTGGGCCTGGACGCACGACCCAACATCTGCGTCGCGCGCGGGCTCAAGGCGCTCGTCGGCCTGGACGGCGACCGCTACGGCGTGATCGACGTCGGCACGAACTCGGTCAAGCTCCATGTGGCCGAACGGGTCGCAGGGCACGGCTGGCAGACGCTCGTCGACCGCGCAGAGATCACCCGCCTCGGCGAAGGGCTGGACGCGGGCGGACGCCTCGGCGCGGAGCCGATCAGGCGCTCGGTGGAGGCGATCGCGGCAATGGCGCGCGAGGCGGCCGCGCAGCGCGCGCGAGCAGTCGTGGCCGTCGGCACCGCGGGCCTGCGGATGGCTGAGAACGCCGACGCGTTCCTGACGGCAGCGCGCGAGCGGACGGGCGTGGTCGTCCAGGTGCTCACAGGCGATGACGAGGCGCGGCTCGCTGCACGCGCGGCCACCGACGGCCTGCCGGCCGCGCCCGGCATGGTGGTGATCTTCGACACCGGCGGCGGAAGCTCCCAGTTCACGTTCGCGCGCGACGGGATGGTGCAGGAGCGCTTCAGCCTCGACCTCGGGGCGGTGCGCCTCACGCGGGCCTTCGGCCTGGCCGACGCCGTCCCGGCGACCCGGGTCGACGAGGCGTGCCGCGCGATCGCCGGCGAGCTGGTCCGGCTCGATGGCCGCGCGCGCCCGTCGCTGATCATCGGCCTCGGCGGCGCGCTGACGAACCTCGCCGCGGTGCGACACGGCTTGCGCTCCTACGAGCCGGAGCTGGTCCAGGGCACGGTCTTGGACCTCGGCGAGATCGACCGACAGATCGCCCTGTTCCGCACGCTCGACGCGACGGAGCGAGCAGCGCTGCCCGGCGTGCAGCCTGCGCGCGCAGAGGTCATCCTCGCCGGCGCCTGCATCGTCAGGACGGTGCTCGGGATGCTCGGCGCCAACGCCGTCGTCGTGAGCGACCGCGGCCTGCGCCACGGCGTGCTCGCTGAGCGCTTCCCAACCGGACACACGACCGCCCGGCCCGCGACGTGAGCGCGATCGAGGCCCAGGGATCGCCTGGCTCGCCCAGGTGGGACGCCTCGCGGAACGGCTGGCCCTCGGCGATGCCATGCGCAAGCCCGCGCCAATCCAAGGCGGGCGTTCAGCGCCTGGTCTCGTATCTGGTCAGGAGCACGCCGTCGGGAAACGTCCGGGTCTCCACCAGGTTCAGATTGACCCAATTGTCCAAGGCCGTGAAAAAGGGCGTGCCGCCGCCCACCAGGACCGGGTGGGTGACGAGCACGTACTCGTCGATCAGGCCGGCCCGCATGGCCGCCGCAGCGAGCGTGGCACCGCCGACGTCCATGGGGCCGCCGCCGTCGGCTTTGAGCCTGGTCATCTCGGTGACCGCGTCACCGGTGACCAGGCGGGTGTTCCAGTCGACCGCGCTGGTCGTCGAGGAGAACACCACCTTTGGCATGTCCCGCCAGCGGCGGGCGAATTCGATCTGCGCCGGTGTGACACCGCGCTGCTGGTCGGCGGTTGGCCAGTGGGAGCTCATCCCTTCCCATAGCCTGCGCCCGTAGAGCGCCAGGCTCGTGGCCGCCACCCGGTCAGACCACCACTGGAACAGCTCGTCGTTCGGCGCGCCCCAACTGAGGTCGTCGCCGGGCGCGGCGGTGTAGCCGTCCAGGCTCAGGTTCATGGCAAAGGTCAGTTTTCTCATGGCGTCGATCCTCCCGTGAGTCGGTGTACACGTGCAGACCGATACGGCGCGGGAGATTCATCGGAACCCCCTTCGGCAGCACAGGGCCGCCTTCGCCGGGCTGTTCGTCCCAGAAAGCACGCCACCTCTCGGCGCCACAGCTTTGCGTGGCACGTATCCGATCGGATACACTCTTGAGGTGATGTCCGTGTCCGCCACAGCCCTCCTCACCCGCGCCCGCCACACCGCTGGGCTCTCGCAAGAGACGCTCGCGGCCCGCGCCTGTACCTCTCGCCCCACGCTGTCGGCATATGAACGTGGGCGCAAGTCGCCGAGCCTTGAGACAGCGGCGCGCATCGTCGGCGCCGCGGGCTTCGACCTGGCGCTGGAGCCGACCGTCGCCTTTGCCGAGCGGCCAGCCGGCCGCGGCCGCACGGCGATCGTCCCAGCGACGCTGCCGCGCCTGCCCCTCACCGAGGCCTTCGCGAACGTCGAACTGCCGCTGCATCTCAACTGGTCTGACCCCGGCCGACAGTTCGATCTCCGCGACCGCGCCGACCGCGCGCGCCTCTACGAGATCGTCATCCGGGAGGGCACCAGCGAGGACATCCTTCGCTACATCGACGGAGCGCTGCTCATCGATCTCTGGGACGAGCTCGTCCTGCCCTCCGCGATCCGATCGCACTGGGCACCGCTCGTCGCACTTGAGGCACCCCTGACGAGGGTCGCTTAGTCATGGGCGACCAGGCGCTCACCGATTTCCAGCGCGAGGTCGCGAACGTTTTCTTCGCGCTGCCCGAATCCGGCGACTATCTCCTCGCAGGAGGCGCCGCGCTCGTCGCCACCGAGCTGACCGTCCGGCCGACACGGGATCTGGACCTGTTCACCCACGCGCCGGTCGAATCCATCGACGAGGCACGCGGCGGGGTCAAACCCGGGATTCCTACCCCAGCGGGATCGAGATCCGTATCCGCGATCGCAGAGCTTCTAGACTTGATCTCGATGAGCGCGCGACCCATCACCGAGGAACTCGTGCAACAAGTCAGCGAGGACCTGCGAACTCGCTACGACCTCGATGAGGAAGATGTGCGTGCCCTCGGCGCGCGCCTCGCCGACCAGGATCGCGCTGAACGGCACGACGAGAACATCGCGTTCGCGCAGCAGTTCACCGCGAAACACCGCGAGACGTTCGACCGTCTCGGCCAGTAGAGCCACGGACGTGCCCACCCCACTCTGGCGGCCAACACTGGAGGACTACATCGACGTCGCGGGGTTTCTGCTCGCCGCGACGCCGGAGGCGATTCGCAGCCTGCCGCGCATCGGATCAGCCGAGTCGGCGATCCATGCTCCGTTCGCATCGTTCGGAGGCGTGGACGCTTACCCGGAACTGCTCGACCAGGCCGCGGTCCTCATCGCTCATCTCGCACAGAACCATCCTCTGCCCGACGGCAACAAGCGAGCAGCGTTCCTCCTGACCGCGAGATTCCTGGACGCCAACGGACGGACATGGGCAGAGCAGGACACCGACCTCGATGCCTCGATGGTCGAACGCATCGCGGCCAGCGACGCGGATCACGACGAGATCGTCGCGTGGATCGGCGCGCGCACCGCGCCGTAGTCGGCTATCAAGCGAGCACGCGACCCTCGGCCAACGCGGCATGCACGAGGCTGCCGCGCACATCTCGCCACTCAGCCGCTTCGCGCTCGCTCACGACCACGATCTCGACCGGCAACCGCAGGTCGCTAACCGCACGCATCAGCCGAACCGACTCCAGCGCCGTGTTCTCGACCGCAGCACCGCTTGAACTTGTCGCCGCTCCCGCACGGGCATAACTCATTACGCCCCGCCTTGAGCGATGGTGTGTCGACTCTCTGGAGCACCAGGTCACTCATCATGAACCTCTGGCCCGGCCCGGGCCGGACGCGACGACGACGCTGACGCCCCGGTAAAGCGTCTTTGGTTCCGCAGCGAAGGGATGGTAGCCAGCGATAGGCACCCGTTCCGGATCGCGAAAGATCACAATCGAAGACAGATCCTTACCAATGGTGCCTCCAGCTTCAGGTCGTGACGCAATTTCTCGGACGACTGCCAGCGCCTCCTCAACCACCTTCTCGTGCGGTGGTCGACTCCAAAGAACCCGCCGGAGCCGCTCCATATCCTCGGACCCCGATGCGGTCCACGCCCCGATGCGCTGGAGCATCGTGACCTCAGGCTCCACCGAGGGATCCGGCAGCGGGCGCATCTCCCGGTAGAAGTACGTGTGGAAGGCGTCCGCGGCCTCGTCCGCATCGGTGCCAGCGGTGTAGTCCTGGAAGTTGGAAACGAAAGCGCCGACGGTGCGCGGAGGATCCTCGGAGTCGACATAGCCGTTAATAAGAAAGCTGGCCCTCCGCTCTTGCGGACTGAGCCGCTGCAAGCTGCTGTCGGTCATGAACGTATCCGTTGCCAGCGCCGCAAACCGCTTCAAAGCCTCGTCGCTACGAAAGTCAGGAGGCGCCGATTCGCTGAGAGCCTCCAGGATCCACTCATCCATCTTGAAGCTGCCGCTCCGAGCGATGCCCGCATAGCCAACCGCAAGCCGCGCGTCGCTTGTCGTGAAGCTAACCGCCTTGTTCCTCGGCAAGACCATGGGACCGTTTGCTCCGGTGAGCAAACGGTCAGAGATCTGGACAACCTGGTCATGGTTGCCAAGGCTAAGAATCAGGGTCACGAGTCAGCAGCGGCCTAGGGTGCGTCGAGCCTACCGTCCGTCGCCTCCGTGGAGGCCCAGCTCGGCCTAGCCGGAGCTGACTCGACGAATCGTGTTAGACGCACCAACGGGCGCGCACGGCATCATCGTCGCTGAACGTACCCGCAACGCATCATGGAGGCGGAGCTACCGCCAGAGACATGGCGTCTCATCGGCCGAGGCCCTCGAATCACCTGGGCGCCGGACGACGAAGCCGCAGAGCTCGCCGGCCGCGGCGACGGCTTCGACGCCGGCGCGGACCGCTCCGCCAACGTCGTCAGGGCCGGCGCCGAGGCGGTCCCCCACGCGCGGTGATCCTCCAGACTGGCATGCACGTGCCAGCACCTGTTTGCGAGACCACCCCCTGACAGAAGTCTCAGGGACACAGCGCACCTCGATCGACGCCCGTCGGATAGCCATAGAGAGGAGCACCTCAAACGGGGCGGTTCCCACCGTGAAACCGATGGGACCGTCCGACAGCGCCAGCGCCGCAAACCGACCTTCCGGTTCGGTTACCCGCTCCATCCGGGTCTCGTATGCCACGTCGAGTGGAGGTCTTGGCGCAAGGCGAGCCAGCACCATGCGGCCTTAGTGGCTCTGCCCACTGCACCAGGAAGTGTCTCCACCGATTGCCCGGCCATTGGCGCGGGATTAGAGTGGCCGCAGGGCACAGGTTTGCGGTACGTCGCGGCGCTACTCGTCGCCGTGGCGGGGTCGGCACCAAGCGCAATCGGCGCCGACGGACGGGGCTCCGCCAAGCGTCTCGGCTGCGCGGATGTCGCACGGGCAATCGCCGACGTCTACCCCCAACAGCTACCACCTGACCGACGACAGCATCGACGCCGACAGAGACCGCCGATGCTCGTTCCTTCACCGTGGCATCGCAGGCGCCGACATTGGCGTCGTCATCTACGGCGACGCCAGCCACAAGCTCTATCGCCAGGCGGTCGCAGGGCTCAAGCTCCAGAAAGGCTTCAAGCAGGCGCCCGACCGCGCTGTGGGTGACGAGGCGTATCGGCTGACGTTACCCAAGGGCGGGATCCTGCTCGTACGTCGCTCATCGCTGATGCTCAACATCAACGCCATCGGCAGCCTCAAGCAGCGCATCGTGCTCGCCCGCAAACTCATCAGTGCCTAGCCGCGCCGGCGCTCGCGCTGCGAAGACCACGATCGTCGCCTCGACGTGGGGTGCTGCCGGAGAATATGCTCGTAGCTTCTCTCTGGCGCTGCAATCCGAATCGGGATTGAACTTCTCCTCTGCGTCTAGGACATAGCCTTGGCTCCCGAGCTGGGAACCGTCAACTCGGCAGCTTGCCGAGTGGCTCTGGCGCAGGAGCGACGGTCTCTGGTACACACTGCTCAGGCTCACCGAGCCGTCCTGGGGGCTACATGATCGTCGGCAACGACGAGGCTCGAAGGAACCGCGGCGCATGCATTTTGTCATTCGTTGCCGCGACGGCATTGGGATGCAGTAGCGCGGTTGCTCCGGCCGACACGTTTTCACGACGACGAGTCGCACTACGCTGGCCGGGGTTGGTGCGCTGGCGGAGCTTAATCATTCACCCGGCCCTGTGCCGCGACTCGCGAGGAGCAATTCTGATGAAAATATCATCTACGAGAAAACTGCTGCTTCTCGGTGTGACAGTGGCGGCGGGTGTGGTCATGCCTTCGATGGCGTCGGCGGCGAGTTGGTCGCTGGTCGGTACGACTCATCAGCTGTTCTCGCCCAATCTCTCGTTCACTGCCCACACCTCGCCCCTCCCCGGTGTAATCGAATGGAGTTGTAACGGAGCGGAGTTCGACGTCGATGTTGCCAGCGCCAGCACGTTGACGATCACTAGTACGCGGTTCAATGGATGCATGGGAACAGCCGCGGGCACCCCCTGCAATGTAACTTTGGCGGGGACTGGTTTCCCGTGGACCGCGACCGCGACCGCGACTGACAATGTCCAGGTCCATAACGTCAGCATCGACGTGTTGCTTGAGAACACTCCGGGCGCAGCGACCTGCGTGGCCAATGGGGGTAAGGCTCTGATTACTGGGACTCTCACGGGCGGTTCGTGGAGCCCCGTGGACAACACCACAAACCTTGTGAACGAGACCGGCCTGACCACCCATTACGTAGTGCCCGGCTTCACCTTTTTCTCATCGACGACTGCGACAGGCATCATCAGGGATACTGCTGGTACGTTGAGAATGTTCATGTGAACTGATGGTTGCTGTGGCTTTGAGTTGAACACGACGACATCGGCCACGACCTTCGACACAGCACCTCTGGGAGGTCGCACACCACATCGCAGGTCGGCGCGACGGCAAGTTCCAGGAGGAGCGGACCTATCCCAAGTCGGCCGATCCCCGCCGAAGCAAGGACTAGCTCAGCTTCTTCACCTGCCGAGCCAGTCCACCGGACGGCTCGGCTCCCGCGCGTTGCGGACGACCGGGGCGAAGGGGCCATCGGTCATGAGGTCTTCCAGGAGGCAGACGTCGATGCGGATATCCGCTACGTCTTCCTCTGCGAGCAGTGCGAGCACCATTCCGCGGCGCCCTTCGAGCGCGCGTCGCATTCCGTTGGCGAGGACCACGAGCACGGTCGGGAAAGCCGGATAGCGCGTCGTCCACAGCGGCACGGATGAGTCGTCGCCGGGCAAGGTGTAGCGGAACAGGCGGGCATACCGGACGAGCTTTGCGGCGAGGTCGTCAACCGGCATCGTCGCGCGATCGAGTTCTAGAAGTCGGTAGTGGAAGGTGGTCTGCCCATCGTCGTGGCGCTGGTAGGTCAGCAGCGCGTCCGAGATCAGCAGCTCCGATCGATGCTGCCCCGGCGCTTGCCCGATTGGGTGAGCGATCTCGTGCCGCCACGACCACGGCCCGCAGTCGTCGCCGCGCTCGCGGGCGGCGACAACGAACGCGATCCCCGCGTCGTTCACGCCCTGCGTATGGCGACGCAATGGGCCGGCAACCTGCTCAGGCCGGACGACCGTCTTGCGCGGTTCGGTCCGCGAGCCGAGCAGAGCGACCGCGTCGGCGCCCGCAGGGGTCACGAAGAACAGCAGCCGCCCGCGATCAACGCGAACGCTTGCGACCAGATCGTGAGCGGCCAGGGTCGCCGTCACGCGCTGAAGCCACCGGAGCGAGCTAGTCGGAGCATGAAGCGTAGGAGCTGCCGCGCCCGACACCGTCCGCGACATGATCGGCAACCTGTCCTACGCCGGATTCGTGACCGCCCAGCGCAGCACGAGCCGCGAGATCAAGGGCAAGCACGAGCCGATCCTCTCAGAGGAGCTTTTCGACCGCTGCGCCGAGCTTCGACGCCAGCGGGCCACAACGAAGAACCCGGGACGACCGTCACAGCGGTTCGTCCTCAAGAGCATCGCCCGATGCGAGCGGTGCCAGGCCGGATGTACGGCCAGAACACCGGGCGTAAGGGCATGCCCCGCTACTACTGCTCGACGCGCCGCAAGCGCGAGGGCTGCGACCAGCCGCTCGCGCCGGCCGTGCCGATCGAACACCAGCTTGCGGAGTTCGTCTCGGAGTTCACGCCAAGCCCAGAGATGCGCGACGAGATCATGGCCCGCCTCGTCGTCAACGAGCCCACAGACGCCGACACGGATCGTCAGCGCCGCACCTTGAAGGATCGCCGCAAGCGGCTCCGCGACCTCTACGAAATGGGCGACATCGAGCGGACCGAGTACCGGGCCAAGTGCACTGAGATCGACGAGGCCCTAGACAACATGGCTCCCGGCCCGACCGCCGACCTCGACGGCGCCCGCGCGGTATTGCAGGACTTCGGCCGGTTCTGGGAGTCCGAAGCCGACCCGGTCAAGCGCCGCGAGCTGGTCAGCCAGCTCTTCGAGCGCGTGTGGATCGACGAGTCCCGGATCGTCGCCGTACGGCCAACGAAAGCATTCGCGCCGTTCTTCGAGCGACGCCCCAGAGGGCGCGCCCACCGCCCCACAAACGACAACGCCACCCCTGGTAGAGGTGGCGAGGTTGAAAATACGGGAGCGACGGGACTCGAACCCGCGACCTCCGGCGTGACAGGCCGGCGCTCTAACCAACTGAGCTACGCCCCCGAGTGAACGGGACGACCATTATGGCAGGCAGCCACGGTCGACGGTCGCTCGTGGTCTTGGCTGGTTGGCCAGGCAACCAGTACGCTGCCGTACCATGACACCGGTCGTCGCGCCGCCGCCGATTACGAGCACGAATCCCTTCCGGCGGATCGCAGGCGACGTGCGGTTGGAGCGGGCGATCACTGTCCCGTTTCCCCCCGGCGACACGAACTTCTCGGTCGCGCGCACGCGCGGGTTCCTGCGCGACCCGCTGACGCTCCTCCTCAAAGCGTACGACCGCTACGGCCCGGTCTTCACGCAGCGCGTGTTCCACCAGAACATCATCTTCGTGCTCGGGCCCGAGGCCAACCACCACCTCCTGGTCTCCAACGCCGCCAACTACTCCTGGCGCGACGGCCACTACGGCGACCTGATGCCCTTGCTCGGCGACGGGATGCTCGCCATCGATGGCGCCTATCACCGTCTTTCGCGTAAGGCGATGCTGCCGATGTTTCACCGCGAGCGCATCGCGCGCTCGCAACAACTGATGGTCGAGGAAGTCGACCGCGCGCTCGACAACTGGCACGATGGCCTACAACTCGACTTGTACCACTGGACCCGGGAGCTGGCGCTGCGTATCGCCATGCGCGCGCTGTTCGGCATCGACCCCGACAATGCGCGCCGGCACGCCGATGCCGCCCAGGAGTTCGAGAACGCGCTGAGCTTCTGGTCCAAGGACTACATCTTCCAGATCCTGCGTGGGCCGGGCTCGCCGTGGAAGAAGATGCGCACCGCCGCCAAGCGCCTCGACGCCATCATCTACGCAGAGCTCAACCGCCGTCGCGCCTCCGGCGACCTCGGCGACGACCTGCTCGGCCTCCTCCTGGAGACCCGCGACGGCGACGACCTGCTGCTGACCGACCGCAACATCCGCGACGAGGTCATGACGCTGCTGTTCGCCGGCCACGACACGACGACCTCCACGGTCGTCTTCCTCTTCCACGAGCTCGCCCGCCACCCGCACCTGGTCGAAGCCGAGGACTTCAGCCTCGAACAAGCCCTCGACGAGACGCTGCGCCTCTACCCGCCCGCGTGGATCGGCCCGCGCCGCTCGATCGAGCCGGCCGAGATCGCGGGTGTCACCGTCCCCGGCGGCGTGCCGGTCGAGTACAGCTCGTGGGCCAGCCACCACCTCCCCGACGTCTGGGAGAACCCAGAAGCCTTCAAGCCGGAGCGCTTCACCCCCGAGAACCGCGAGCAGATCCCCAAGGGCGCCTACGTCCCCTTCGGCGGCGGCTCGCGCACCTGCATCGGCATGCGCTTCGGCCAGGCCGAGATCAACGTCATCGCCGCCAAGATCCTCCAGCGCTTCCGCCTCGATCTCGCACCGAGCTACACCCTGCGCGTCCGCCAGACGCCCACGATCGGCCCCCGGGACGGCCTGCCCGTCACCGTCCGCGCGTCCAAGCCCGCGAAGGGCCTCGGCGACGGCACCTCGCGCGAGCCGCTCGCGGCATAACACCGACGAGCAGCTCGCGCGGCCCGCGACCGCTACTTCTTCTTCGCCTTCCCCACCGTCACGGTCAACACCTTCGACCCGTCACCGTGGGCCCGGAAGTTGCCCTGCCACTGGGCGACGAACTGGTTGGCGCCCTTGGCCAGGTTCCAGCTCGTCGTGTACGACCCGTTGGCGCTGGCGTTCACGGTCTGCGTCGTCCAGCGCGTCGACCCCGGGCGCCGATAGCTCACCGTCACCTGCTCGTTGCCGGACGCCGGCGTGAGCTTGCCGGTCACCGTGATGTGCGTGGTCTTCGCGTACCGCGTCTTCGGCGCCGCGATCGTCAGCTCGCTGGAAGCGCCCGAGTCCCCACCGGTCGTGCTGTAGAGCAGCGACTGCTGGCCACCCAGCAGGTAGTCGGTCGCCCCGCCCGCCACGACGCCGTCGTCGGCGATCGGGGTGGACACGACGAACTGCGGATGCCACGTGGCGCCACCGTCGTCGGTGCGCAGCAGGAAGCCCGTCGGCTGGCGAACGTCACCGAAGCTGCTGATGACGAGGTAGCCCTTCTGCGCCGAGGAGAACGACATGCCGCGCGCGGCACTCGTGCCGATCCCCGGCAGCTCGGTCCAGCTCGACCCGGCGTTCGACGTCCGCCACAGCCGCCCGCTCGTGTCGAGCAGGAAGCCGTGGGTCGCATCGACGAAGTCGACACGCCGCACGCCCAACCGGTTCACGCGCTTCTTACCCTTCTTGATGTACTTGCCCGGCTTCTTGATGACCGTCCAGGTCTTGCCCGCGTCGGTCGAGCGGATGACGTCCTGGACGCCGTAGGCGACGATCGCGCTTCCGGCACGATCCACGCGCTGCAGCGACGTGTGCGCCACCGCGCCGCCCTTGACCGCGTCGAACGACCCACCGCCGTCAACGGAGCGGCGCACGCCGGTCGGTCCGATGACCATGACGGTCGTCGGCGTCGGCGCGTAGACCGCACCCGGCCGGGCCGTGCTGCCCGTGTCCAGCGTCTTCCAGAAGCCGCCGCCGCTGGTCGTGACGAATAGCCCGCCGGCCGCATCCAGCGCATAGCCGGCCTGCGCCGTCGGGAACGAGACGTCCAGGACGTCGGCGCTCGTCGTGACGTTGCCGCGCGTCCACGTCTTGCCGCCGTCGATGGTCTTGCCGAGCGTCGCCTTCGGACCAGGCGCGAACGCCGTGCCGGCGACCTTGCCGGCCACGATCCGCGAGAACGACCCCGTCAGCCGGCCGCCGATCGGCCGCGAGTTGGCGCCCGCGTCGTCGGAGACGACCGTCGAGCCCTGCTGACCGGCGGCCGCGAGTCGCAGCGGCGACGCGAACGCCGCGGCGAACAGCGGATCGGTCGCCAGCGTCGGGACCGAGAAGGTCGCGGCGCCGTCGACCGTGATGACCAACTGAGCGCCGGTCGCCGTGGTGGCGACGCACGCCTTCTCGTTCGCGCAGCGGATCGCCGTGAGGTTCTGGCCGGAGCCGATCTCCTTCGCAACCCAGGTCGCGCCGCCGTCGCTGGTCTTGAGGAAGAGCGATCCGTCGCCGACCGCGTAGCCGACCGTTGCCGAGGCGAACGTGATCGCCCGCACCGGTCGGTTGGTCGCGCTCACGGACTTCCAGCTGACGCCCGAGTCGGTCGTGACGTAGATGTTGCCGTCCGAGGTCGTGACGAAGCCGCCGGTGTCGCTCGTGAAGACCGCGTCGGTCGGGACCACGCCACCGCCGGTCTGCTTGGTGCCGGGGATCGCGGTCTTCGTCGCGAACTGAACGTTGTCGGTCGTCTCGTACACGGACCCGTCGTTGAGCACCAAGTAGCCGTGCTGGGCGTTGACGTACCAGAGCGCCGCGAGGTGCGACCCTTCCGGGCAGCTGGACTCGACCGACGTGAACGCGATCCGCGAGAAGCTCTGACCGCCGTCGGTCGACAGACGCGCGACGCAGCCGCCGCCCGCCACGACCGTGTTCGCGTCGAGCACCTCCACCTCTGTGAGGTTGGAGAACGTTCCGGCAGGCAGACCCGTCCAGGTGTCGCCCGCGTCGGTCGTCTTCAGCAGCGTGCCGAAGTCGCCGACCGCGTAGCCGGTCGTGCCCGCGAACGCCATCGCGCGCAGCGTGTTGCCCTGCGGCAGCGGGTTGCCCCACAGCCAGCCGGAGGATCCGACCTGGACATTGGCCTGCGCCGCGGCCGGCAGTGCGGCCAGTGCGCACGCGGCCAGGGCGGCCATGCCGCTCCATCGCAGCCTTCTCATGGGGTGAGCGCTCCTCGTTCGGTGATGCATGTGCCGCTCGAACGAGGACCGCGCGAAGAAGTTACGCAACTGCCAGACCTCAAGTCCGGCCTGAGCAACGCCGACCTTCTGCCAAGGTCCCCGATGTCGATCCGCTCTGCCCCTACGACCCATGACGACTGGTCGCGCCTGCTCGGCCCTGCCGCCGACGCCACGACCGAAGGTCTGGTGGTCATCGACGCCACCGGGACGATCCGCGCCTCCAACCGGTCCGCGCGCGTCATCGCGGGCGTCCACACCATCAAGGACGACCGTCTCGCCGGCCGCTCCCCGCACGACCGGACCTTCGTGCCGCGACATCCTGACGGGACGCCCGTCGCCGTCGCCGATCAGCCGGGCACGCGCGCGATCGCCACGGGCGAGCCGGTCCTGGCCACGCGCCTGCGCTTCGACCGCCACGACGGCACGCAGCAGTGGCTGCTGGTCAACGCCGTCCCGCTCTTCGCCGAGGGCGACACCCAGGCCTACGGCGCCGTCGTCTCCTTCTCCGACATCACGGCCGTCCTGCGCGCGCAGGCCGACCTGGAGGCCCGCGAACGCGAGCTCGCGCTCCTGGCCACCCACGCGGGCGACCTCATCGCCCGCCACCAGGCCGACGGCAGGATCGTCTACGCCGCCGGCGGCGCCGAGGCGCTGCTCGGCTTCGAGGCCAAGCGCCTGGTCGGCTTCTGGGCGGCCGACGTCTGCCATCCCGACGACGCCCCGGCCGTGCGCGAGATGCACGAGCAGGCGCGCCAGGGCCGGCGCGGCGTCGTCAGCTACCGGATGACCAACGTCCGCGACGGACGTGAGATGTGGCTGGAGTCGACGGTCTCCCCCGTGATGGACGACCACGGCGTCTTCGTCGAGGCCGTCACCACCACGCGCGACATCACCTCCCGCAAGGCCAACGAGCTGCGCCTCCAAGAGGCCGAGGAAGAGGCGCGCCGCCAGCGCGCGCTGCTCGAAGAAGCCCAGTCGATGGCCGACCTCGGCAGCTGGTCGACCGACCTGGAGACCGGTGAGGAGTCCTGGAGCCCGGGCCTCTACCGGATCTTCGGCGTCGACCCTGACACCACGCCCGCCGGCCACGCGACCCACACCGGGCTGATCCACCCCGACGACCGCGACGGGGTCCGCGACGTCCTCGCGCGCGCCACGCTGGACGGCGCCCCGTTCGACATCACCTACAGGTTGATCCGTCCTGACGGCGTCGAGCGTGTCGTCCACGGCCGCGGCGCGGCGGCCGAGCGCATCGACGGCGAGCTGCGCCGCGTCTGGGGCACGACCCAGGACGTGACCGAGCGCCACCGGCTCGAGGCAGGCCGCCGCGAGGCCGAGCGTCGCTTCCGCGCCGCCTTCGACCATGCGCCGATCGGCGTCTGCGTCCTGGACTTCCATGGCAGCGACCCCGGCCAGTGGGTGACGGTCAACCCCGCGCTCGCCCGCCTGCTGGGGTATGAGCGCGACGCGCTCCTGGCGCAGCGCATCAGCGCGGTCCTGCATCCCGAGGAGCTCGACGTCACCCGCAAGCGCCTTGCCGCGCTGGTCGCCGGCGAGGAGGAGCGGATCACGGCCGAGTGCCGGATGGTGCATGCCGACGGCCAGCTCGTCTGGGTGCTGGTGACCGTCGCCGCCGTCCCCGACGAGGCGGGCCGGCCCGCCTACGGCATCGGCCAGATCGTCGACATCACCGAGCGCAAGCGCTTCGAGGGCCAGCTGCGCTACCTCGCCGACCACGACGCGCTGACCGGGCTGTTCAACCGCCGCCGCTTCGAGGAGGAGCTTGATCGCGCACTGGCCTCCGCCGAGCGCTATCGCCATTGCGGCGCGGTCCTGGTGCTCGACCTCGACGGCTTCAAGCACGTCAACGACACGCTCGGCCACCCCGTCGGCGACGAGCTGATCGCCCGCCTGGCGGGCACGCTGCGCGACGAGCTGCGCGAGTCCGACATCATCGCCCGCCTCGGCGGCGACGAGTTCGGCGTGATCCTGCCCGAGGCATCGGAGGCCGAGGCCTCCGCGGTCGCCTCCAAGCTGCTGCGCGCCGTCGAGCGCGACGGCATCGTCGCCGACAGCACCGGCCATGCACGCGTCACGGCGTCGGTCGGCCTCGCCACCTTCGACGGCGCCGACGGGCTCAGCGCCGAGGAGCTGCTCGTCGAGGCCGACATCGCGATGTACGACGCCAAGGAGGCGGGCCGCAACCGCGCGGCGACCGCCGAGCGCGCAGGCGCCGGACCGGGCCGCCACGTCTCGCGCCTCTCCTGGCTGGAGCGCATCCGCTCCGCGCTGGCCGAGGATCGCTTCGAGCTGCACGCCCAGCCGATCGTGGCGATCGGCGACGCCGACGGCCCACCCGCCTTCGAGCTGCTGATCCGGATGCGCGCCGACAGCGGCGAGTTGGTCCCGCCCGCCACGTTCCTGCCGATCGCCGAGCGCTTCGACCTCGTCCAGGACATCGACCGCTGGGTGATCGCCCGTGCCGTCGAGCTGGTGCGCCGCGAGCACGACGCCGGGTGCCCGGTCACGTTGTCGGTCAACGTGAGCGGCCGGACGATGGGTGACGCCGACTTCGCCGGCTGGCTCCAGGAGCTGCTGACCACCACGCCGGTGCCGGCACGACGGCTGATCGTCGAGATCACCGAGACGGCCGCGATCGTCAACGTCGAGCGTGCCCGCACGCTGGCCGAGACGCTGCGCCGGCTCGGCTGCCTCTTGGCGCTCGACGACTTCGGCACGGGCTTTGCGTCGTTCTCGTACTTGAAGCACTTGGAGTTCGACGTCCTCAAGATCGACGGAGAGTTCATCCGTGGTCTGCGTGAGAACCGCACCGACCGGCTCGTGGTCGAGGCGGTCGTGGCGATCGCCCGCGGCCTCGGGACCCCGTCGCTGGCCGAGTTCGTCGCCGACGCCGACACGCTCGCCGCCGTGCGGGCGCTGGGCGTCGACTATGCCCAGGGCTTTCACCTCGGCCGACCGCTGCCGGTCGACGAGGCACTGGCACTCACCCGATCGGGTGCTGGACAGCACTCATAGTCTCTGGCCCATGGCCAGGATCGGAGTGCTGACGGGCGGCGGCGACTGCCCCGGATTGAATGCGGTGATTCGCGCGGTGGTCCGCAAGGGCCTGCGCGACGGGCACACGCTGTTCGGCTACACCTACGGCTGGGCCGGCGTGCTCAGCGGCGAGGGCGAGGAGCTGACGGCCGAGCGGACCAAGGGGATCCTGCCGCGCGGCGGGACGATCCTCGGCTCGTCACGGACCAACCCCTTCAAGGAGGACGGCCCGGGCACCGACGGCGTGCGCGCGGGCATGGCGAAGCAGGGCGTCGACGTGCTCGTCCCGATCGGCGGCGAGGACACGCTCGGCGTCGCGGCGCGGCTGGCGGCCGAGAGCGTGCCGGTGGTCGGCGTGCCCAAGACCATTGACAACGACCTCAAGGGCACCGACTACACCTTCGGCTTCCAGACCGCGGTGCAGATCGCCACCGACGCGATCGACCGGCTGCACACGACGGCCGAGTCGCACAACCGCGTGATGGTCCTGGAGGTGATGGGCCGCCACGCCGGGTTCATCGCCGCGCATGCCGGGATGGCGGGTGGCGGCGACGTCATCCTGGTGCCCGAGCGACCGTTCGACATCGAGGAGGTCTGCGGCCACATCCGCCGCCGTCACGCCAACGGGCGGACGTTCTCGATCGTGGTGGTGTCGGAGGGGGCGACGCCGCGCGCGGGGACGCTGTCGACGACGGGCTCCGGCCAGCTCGACGCCTTCGGCCACGAGCGGCTCGGCGGGATCGCGGTGGTCCTGGAGCGCGAGATCGAGGAACGCACGGGCTACGAGACCCGGATGACGATCCTCGGCCACGTCCAGCGCGGCGGGACGCCGACGGCCTTCGACCGCGTGCTCGCCACGCGCTTCGGCGTGGCCGCCGCGGAGGCCGTCACCGCCGGCACTTCGGGCAAGATGGTGGCCTTGCGCGGCGCCGACATCACGACGGTGCCGATCTCCGAGGCGCTCGGCGACCCGAAGACGTTGGACGACAAGTTCTTCGCCGACGCGGAAGTGTTCTTCGGCTGAGCGGCGAAGCCTCGCCCAGAGGGCTCGTTTCGCTGCGGAGGCTCGCTCCCGCGGCCAGTTCGACGCTTATGCCGGTTGGAGATCCGTGGGCGCGATGTCCCAGCGCGCCGCGATCTCCTCGAGCTCATCGTCCAGCGGCCAGCGGTCCGGACGCGCCTCGCCCTCGTGGTCGGGCACGCCGCCCTTGAGCGCCATGCAGCGCGTGTTGTCGCCGAGCGCACGGATCTCGGCGACCTCCTCGTTGCTCAGCAGCACCTCGGCCGGGACGCCGGCGAGCTCCTCGCGCTGGGCCTCGACGCGCTTGGCGCCGTCCCAGGACTCCTGGATCAGCGTCGGGACGACCGACGCGACCGCGGGATGCGCGAGGTTCCACTGCGCCGCGAGCTGCAGCAGCGTCAGGCCGTGGCGCTGCGCGATCGGCCGGAGCGCGTCGAGGCGCTCGGTGCCGCGCTCGATCCAGCCGGCCGGACGGAACTTTCGGTGGTCGCGCTCGGCCATCGGCAGGCCGGGGCGCAGGTCGTCGTGGAAGAGGCCGCCGTAGTCGACGACCCGCGTCAGCACCTTCACGTCGTGGGCTTGCGCCGCGGGGAGCGCCAGCTCCCCGGGCCACGGCTCGAACGGGTTGAGGATCAGCATCGCCCAGTCGATGACGTCGCCGTAGCGCTCGAAGCAGTCGATGACGTCGAGGGTGAAGCCGTTGGCCGGACCGGGCGCGACGCCGATGCGGCGCGTGAGGCCCGCGTCGCGCAACGCGACCATGCCCTCCCAGACCGCCTCGTGGGTGTAGCCGGTGCGGTCGGGGTTGTGGAGCAGCAGCAGGTCGAACGCGTCGGCGCCGATGCGCTGGAGGCTGCGCTCGGTGGCGTCGCGCAGGTAGGCGCCGTACTCGCCGGGTCCGCGCAGGCGCGGGTCGGTGAAGCGCGGAAAGCCCTTCGCACCCTCGCGCTCGCCGTTGTAGAAGTCGTGGCCGACGGCGCCGATCAGCGAGTAGGCGTCGCGTTCGAGGCCGGTGAGCGCGCGCCCGAGCAGCGTGTCGGCGGCGCCCTCGCCGTAGACGTCGGCGGTCAACACGGTCCGGACCCGCTCGTCGGGGCGCATGAGCGCGAGCAGGCGGTCGTCCTCCAGCGGGAGGCCGTAGTGCATGAAGTGACCGCCGGACCAGGTGCCGAGGGCGGTGTGCGTGGGATCGAGGGCCATCGCCTTGAAGGGTACGCGGGCGCGCCGAACCTGGGAGGATCGCCGCCATGCGTCGCGCGCTCGTGGTCGTCGTTGCCGTGCTGGCCGTCGTGTTCGTCGCGGGGTGTGGTGGCGACGACGGAGGCGGAAAGGTGTCGGCCAAGCAGGTCTACGCCAAGCAGCTGGCCGACGCGGGCAAGCCGCTGCAGGACGCCTTCGCCGACTCCGACCAGTCCGGCGCCAACGTCTCCTCCGCCCAGATCGTCGGCCACCTCGACGAGCAGGCGGCGACGGTCGAGGACACGGTCAAGAAGATGGAGGCCATCAAGCCCCCGGCAGAGCTGGCGTCCGCGCACCGCAAGCTCATCGACGGACTCCGGCAGCTCGCAGGCTCGTTCCGCAAGGGCGCCGAGGCGGCGCACCGCAAGGACACCAAGTCGCTGGCCACGGCGCTGCGAACGCTGCCGACCAGCACCGGCGTCAAGAAGCTCACCGAGGCGTCGGCCGAGCTCAAGGCAGCGGGTGTCACGGTGACGACCGCGTCGAAGTAGGGCTACCCGCCCTGGACAGTCTGTACGTCATAACGTACAGTCGTATGTCATGACGACCGACAGTGCTCCCGCCACCTTCGATGCGCACGCCGTCGGCTACGAGGTCCCGCGCCGCCGGCTCATCCCGCCCTTCGACGCCTTCTACGGCACGGCCGTCGACGCGCTGGCGATGCTCGAGCGCCCGCCCCGTCGGGTCCTGGACCTCGGCGCCGGGACCGGCATGCTCGCCGCGCGCGTCGCTGCCGCCCACCCCGGGGTCGAGCTGGTGCTGACCGACGGCGCGCCCGCGATGCTCGAGCAGGCCCGCGCGACCCTGGGTCCGAGCGCCGAGCTCCACGTCGCCGACCTGTCAGATCCCCTGCCCGCCGGCGAGTTCGACGCCGTCGTCTCCGCCCTGGCGATCCACCATCTCGACGACGAGGGCAAGCGCGACCTGTTCGCTCGGGTGTGCGCTGCCCTGCCGCCGGGCGGCGTCTTCGTCAACGCCGAGCAGGTCGCCGGCCCGACGCCGTGCTTCGACCACCGCTACCGCGAGTGGCACGAGGCGTCAGCGCGTGCGGCCGGGACCGACGACGCCGAGTGGGCCGGCGCCCAGGACCGCATGCGCCACGACCAGTGCGCCGACGTCGAGTCCCAGTTGCGCTGGTTACGCGAAGCCGGCTTCGACGCCGCCGACTGCCTCTTCAAGGACCACCGCTTCGCCGTGCTCGTCGCACGGCGCGCCGGCGGCTGACAGGAGATCTCTTCCGGGCGACGATCTATTGTGCGCGCACGCCCCGACACAGCGCCTGGCACGTCCTGCAGTGCTGCAGGTGCCGGCGCACCAGACGCTTTCGGGGACCGGTCAGCTCGCCGGCGAGATACGCGGTGAGTCGGCCTCGCTCCTCGTCGTCGACATCGATCCCCGCCGTGTGCCGGACCAAGGTGTAGAACACTGTTCGCGCCTCGAACAGGGTCACGCGCAGCAACTCGTTCCCAAGTCCGAGGCGCACCGCAAGTGCGCGCTGGTCCCAGTCCAGACGGTCGACCGCGAGCAGGACCACAACTTCGCGCGCAGTCAGGGCACGAAGGCCATCCACGAGAATCCCGTGATCGATGACGACATGAGCCTCGTCCGCGTCGTGTGCCACGAAGGCTCATCTACCCAATCGGCACCGAAAGCCAGGCGCGCCGGCACGTCACCGCCCGCGTGAAGACACGGTCAAGCGGGCTGCCACAGCTCGATGCGATTGCCCTCAGGATCGGTGACCCAGCCGAATCGACCGACACCCTCCATGTCCTGCGTCTCCTCAGCCACATCCGCTCCCTTGGCACGCAGCTGCGCGAGCATCGCATCCAGGTCGCCGACCCGGAAGTTGATCATCGCCTGCTGAGCACGGGACCCGAAGTAGTCGGTCTCGGACTCGAACGTCGCGAACACCGTCGGCCCCGCTTCCTGACGCCACAGACCGTGCTCATCGGCATCAAGACCAAGGCAATCGCGATACCACGCGCCCAAGGCCACCGGATCCGCGGCCCGCAGGAAGTACCCACCGATTCCAAGCACACGTTCCATGCCGCCAGCTTGCCAGGACGACGATCGAGCGGGTCAGCCGGCTTCTACGTCGAGGTGGCGCAGGACACGCCGGACGTCGCCCGGTAGCCGCTGGCGACCGTCGTCCTGGCACTGCTGCTTCTGCGCAGCGGACGGAGCGCCCGGCGCGGCGAGCGGCCCGGGCGGCAAGGTGACGCCCGACGTGACGATCACCTTGACGAGCACGCTGCGTCCGGCGGGCAGTTCCCCGTGCGCGCGGACGTCGCCGATCCCGAAGCGAAAGTAGGGATGAGCTTCCGAGGTTGGGAAGTTCGTCCGCGTGTCGCTGCTCGACGTGCCCGACGCCCACCAGCGGCCACCGTCTGCCAAGCGACCGGCGGCATCGATGCGCGAGAGCGAGTCGGTGCGCTCACCGACGTGCCAGCGCACAACGTCACCGCGACGGACAGGGCGCTGAGCGGACTTGCGCAGGAGTCCAGTGACCACCATCGCGGTGGTGCAGATCGCCCCGCTCTCAAGCGAGTGCTGCGCGCCGTAGCGACCGTCCAACGGACCGCCGTTGGTCAGGCTGCCTTGCTGCTCATAGTCGGCAGGGACCTGAAAGACCAACCGAGCCTTGCCAGACGCTCCGGTGATCGCCGCGCTCGCAGGCGAAGCGACCGCAGGACCGGCAACCAGCGCAGCAGTCGTCAACGATCCGAGACAAAAGCCCAAAAACGAGAGGCGTGGCCACCTGACGGCCGCCGCCCAGAACCCCGGATCAGCTCGTGGGCCCGTACGTCGGGTTGAATAACGCATCGCTGAAGCAGACCTTAGGGGACGAAACCCCAGTCCTGGATGCCCGCACTGCCGCGAGAGGGCATCTGCACGTCGTTCACGTTCTGCGGCGAGCACGAAGGGCTTGAGGCCGGGGACCCCGGTTGAGGCCCGCATTGCTGGGCACAGCGTCGACGATCGAGGCAGGCGTTCGACCTCGCCGCCAGTCTTGGTCGCACCCACTGAGGCACGCCGCCGCGCAGGCAGAAACCGAATCCGAAGGGCTGCCATTTCCAAATCGTTTCCAAGCCGTGCTTATGGCCGAAGCCACGACGCAGCTCAAAACGAGGGAACCCCCGCGGTAGCAGGGGTTCCGGTCGATGGGCGGTCTCGGACTTGAACCGAGGACCCCTCGCTTGTAAGGCGAGTGCTCTGACCAACTGAGCTAACCGCCCGGGCCGGTACAGGCTACGTGGAAGTGGTCGTCCGGCGTGTGAAGGGCTGAAGGGCGGGGTAGGGAAAGAGCCACAATGCTCGACCAGCGCCAGGCCAAGCGGGATGTGTTCGTCCTCGACGGGACCTTCGGGCTCGTCGGGCGTCTCGACGGGATCCACATCGACCCGGAAGGCGATGCCTGGGGCACCGTCCACTGCGGCACGTTCGGCGCGCGCACCCGCCTGGTGCCTCTCCGCGGTGCGCAGTGGTGGAGCGGCTACCTGCGGATCGCGTGCTCGCGCCACCAGGTGCGCACGGCCCCGGAGTCCTCGGGCGACGTGCTCATCGACGGCGACGAGGCCGAGGCACTGCGCGAGCACTACACCGCGACGACCCCCGAGAACGAGAGCGTCGAGCAGCGCTTCTTCCGGCAGGACTCTTAGACCAGCCCTCCCGACGACGGGCAGGGGACCACACGGGGCGCGACCATCGCGCCCCGTTCGCGTTCCCAGGTGCCCCTATTCGGCGGGCGCGGGCGACGGCACCGGATCCGTCGCGACAGATGTCGCCGGATCGGGAGCCGGCGTGCGTGCGATCCCTGGATCGGCCGGCGGCGCCGGATCGGCCGGCGCGGGCGGAACCTCGGGTGCCGGATCCGACGCAGGCGCGTCCACGGGCGGCGCGGGCGCATCCTGGACCGGCGGCGGCGCCGGCGTCTCGACCGGCGGGGCCGGATCGGCGGGCGGCGCGGGCTCGGCAGGCACCGGAGTGGAATCGGGAGCGGGTACCGGATCGGGCGTGGGGTCCGGGGTCGCCGGGACCGGGGCTGGTTCCGGCACGAGCACCGGTGTCCCGGCCGGGTCGGCCGGTGGTGGTGCGTTGTCGGCCGAGGAGATCACCGGTGAGGGATCGGCCTCGGGGGCGACATCGGCCGCCTGCGGCGCGGCGACGCGGATCGCGGCCGTCGGCTCCAGCGCCACGGAGCCCCCGACCGGCGACGAAGCGATGCCCGAGCCCGCCGATCCGGCGTCGCCGGTGATCGGGACGCCCGCGCCGTAGGCCGACAGCGGTGGATCGCCGGCCGAGCCGGTCGCCGGATGGCCGCTGCCTGTGCGGCCGAGGGTCGTGAGCTGCGAGCCGCCCGGAGCGCCCGTCATGCCACCACCACCGACACTCACCGGCCGCGGGGTCTGGATGGTGAACGTGCCACCACCGATGCCCAGGCCGAGCAGCCCGGCACGCACCGCGTCCGTCCGGACGCGCGGCGTGGTCTTCCCCGCCTTCACCGCCCCGGCGTCGCGCAGCGCCACCGGGTGCACGTTCGGGATCGCGATCTCCGGGGCAGCCCCGCCGCCACCGGACTCCGGCCACGAGGAGAAGGAGAGGATCTGCTCGCGCAGCAGGATCGACCCGCTGGCGATGACCGCGCACGAGGCGAGCACGCCGAACGCGATCGGCGCCTGACGGTGCATCAGCATCGTCCGAGCCTCGCCATCGGTGTGAGGGCGGCATCCACGCGCGTCTCATCGGCAGGTCTCACCCTGTTCTGAAGCAGCACACCCCCATCCGGTCTGGGAAAAGACCGCAAAATGGGGAAAGCACCTTCGCCCCGGAAGGCGGTCCTGCGCGTCACGGGGTGTCGAAGGCCACGTACTGGAAGGTCGTGGGGCCTGGATCGATCGCCGCGTCGGGCGGATCGGCACCGATGCGGCAGGCCACGATCCGCAGCGAGTTGTTGGCGCCGGGGTTGGCCGTCACGATGATCGGGTCCGGCCAGCCGGTCGTCCCCGGCGAGACCGACACGACGTCGTCGGCGATCATGTTGTTCTGCCCCGGCGCCGACGGCTGCGGGTCCGCCACGAGCGCCACCTGGCAGGTGTTGGGATCGAACGGCTTGAAGTCGACCGACACCGACCCGGTGAAGTCACCGAGGTCGCGCGTCTGCAGGCCGCCGTCGGCGATCGCCGCCGCACCGATCGAGTTGTCGGCGACCTTCGAGGCCGTCACCGAGTCCATCGCGAGCTGACCGGGCCCGACGGCACCATCGGCAAGCTTGCCCGCATCCACGGCCTTGGCGGCCAATTGCGTATTGCCGACCGCCCCGTCGGCGAGCTTGGCCGCGTCGACGGACTTGGAGCCGAGCGCGTTGGTGGTCACCGCGCCGGCGCGCAGCTGCGCGCTGCCGACTGACTTCGACGGCGTCGCCTTCAGGGACTTGACCGCGCGCTTGGACAGGTCCTGCGTCCCGAGCGTCCCGTTGCGCACCTGCCGGTTGGTGATCGAGTTGCGCTTGATCGTGGATCCGTCGATCAGACGCGCCGCCGTGGCGGGGCCGTCGAGCGCGACGAAGAGAGCGAGCATTGCGACGACCATCGGAGCCGATGGGCGGCGCGGCAGACGTAGCGACATAGGCAAAGGTGGAACGGGGTCGGGATCACTGCGGGCGCGCAGCCCACATGGTCTGAGAACTGTGCCACGCCCAGCGGCGTCAAGGAGCCGCTAGACGGACGTTCGAGCGGGAATGCCGTGCATAGAGTTCCTCATCACTAAAGATCTATGGTCGTAAACTGGCGGGTTGCCGCTCGCCTCCGGCGGCCGTCATACCCCCAAGGGGAATCGAACCCCTGCTTCGAGCGTGAAAGGCTCGTGTGCTAACCGCTACACCATGGGGGCGGGGCCATTGAGTCTAGGCTGGTTGGGCCCTCGTAGCTCAATTGGTAGAGCGCGCGCCTTTTAAGCGTTGAGGTTGTGGGTTCGAGCCCCACCGGGGGCATTGGGAATTCGGCCCTGCGGTTCCTTACCGAATCGTTAGACCGCACTCAGGTGCCCTTGGGGTTCAGGGCACATCATGCGTTCCAGCGGACACCGGAGGCGACGGTTCCTTGGACCGGCCGGCGCTTCCTCACCCCTCCGCTACGAGAGCAAAGTGCAGTTCCTCCCCACCCTCACCGGCGGGGCGTCGTCAAGGCGTCCCGCCGGGGTGCGGCGGGGAGCTCCTTGTGAGCAGGATCCGTTCCCAGACGCGTGCGTCAGACGGCCGGCGGGCGGTAGGACAGCTCGTCGGCCGGGACGCCGCCGCCCAGGAGGTCGGACGCGGTGCGCGCCAGCGCGGCCAGCGCGACCCCCATCGGGCCCGGCCCGAACGACACGCGTGCGATGCCGAGCTCCTGCAGCTCGGAGACCGACGGCGCGCCTGGGCGCGCGAGCACGCTGACCGGGGCGTCGATGCCGTCGACCAGCGCCTTGATCGTCGCGCGATCGGTGACGCCCGGGACGAAGATGCAGTCGGCGCCCGCCCGCGCGTAGGCCTGCCCACGCAGGATCGCGGCCTCGGGGTCGTCGGCGCCGCGCAGGTAGACGTCGGTGCGCGCGTTGATGACGATCGGGACGCCCTCGGCGTCGGCACGCTCACGCGCCGCGGCGACGCGCGCCGTCGCGTCCTCGGCGTCGCGCAGCAGCTCACCACCGCGGATGCCGTCTTCGAGGTTGCAGCCGACCGCGCCGGCGTCGATGGCGCGCGCGATCGTCTCGCCGACGTCAGCCGGCGTCTCGCCGTAGCCGCCCTCGAGGTCGGCCGTCACCGGAAGGTCGACGGCGCTCGCGACGCAGCCGACCGCGGCCAGCATGCCCTCGCGGCCGATCGCCTCCCCGTCGGCGAGGCCATGGGCCGCCGCGATCGCCCACGAGGCCGTCGCAATCGCACGACAGCCGGGAACCGAGGCGACGGTGCGGGCGCTGGCCGCGTCCCAGACGTTGACGAGCACGAGGATCGCCGGGTCGGCATGGAGCCGGCGGAGCTCTTGCGCGCGATCGCGCAAGTCGTCAGGCGAGGGCTTGCGGGCGGCGGCGGGCACCGCCGCAGCGTACTAGCGCCTCGATGCGGTCTTGCCCGCCAAGGCGTCCAGGAGGAGGCTGATCGAGCGCTCGAGCTGGTCGAGCGTCGCGTCCTCGACGCGCGTGACGCCGACCTCCTGGTTGAGCCAGGCGTTGATCTCACGGTGCGGACGGCGCTCGCGGCGACCGAGGTCGCCGACCAGGCGATGGCGCTTGTCGCGCAGGATGTTGCGCCGCTCGAAGGCCGACAGGCGCGACGCGCTGACGGGCTCTTCGTCCTCGTCCTGCCCCGCTTCGCCCGGGACCGCCGCCGTGAAGGACGGCAGGATCGGCGACGCAGCCGCGACCACCGGAGCCCCGCCGAAGAGCGACATCTGCGAGGTCGGGGCGACGTCGGCCGACAGCGCGACGAACTCCGCCGCCTCCCCCTTCTCGCTCTCCGCACGCTCGGGACGCTCGTCGAACAGCTCCTCGTCACTCTCGCGCCGACGCAGGACGTGACGCAGCTCGCCCTCGACGTCGGTCGCGTGGCGGCGCAGGACCGGATCGCCCGGCAGGTAGAGCCACGACATCTCGGCCGGGCGCCCCGCGATCGTCCGGACGAAGCGGCCGACGACCTGACGGAAGATCAGCGGCGTCTTGGCGGCGCTGGCGTAGACGCCGACGCGCAGCCGCGGGATGTCGACGCCCTCGGACACCATGTTGACCGCGACCAGCCACTCCTCACGCGAGTCGGTGAACGCCGCGAGCTTCTTGTGCGCACCCGCCTCGGTGTGCAGGACGACGGTCGGGCTCTTGCCGCTGACGTCCTTGAGCAGCTTGGCGATCTTGCGCGCGTGCTCGGAGTCGGCGGCGACGACCAGACCGCCCGCGTCCCGGTGCCCGGCGGCGCGGGCCTCGTGGAGCTTGGCGTGGGCGGCGGCGAGGATCCGCGGCAGGCCGTCGGTCAGCTCGGCGCTGATCGCGGTCCGGTAGCGGCGCGACGCCTCGCGCGTGGTCAGGACGGTGTCGAACCCGGCCTCGATGATGTCGTCGCCCGAGCGCCACTGCAGCGTCCCGTCGTACGGGATGAAGGTGACCGGGCGGCAGATGCCCTCGCGGACCGCGTCGGCGTAGGTGTAGGCGACGTCGGCGACCGCGACGCCCTCGCCGTCGTAACGAACCCCCGGGATCGGCGTGGTGTCGGAGCGAAACGGCGTGCCGGAGAGCAGCAGCCAGCGCGCCGCGTTGCGGAAGGCGAGCGCGAAGCCCTCGCCCCACGCCAGCTCTTCCCCCAGGTGGTGGGCCTCGTCGGCAATCACGAGCGTGCGGCCCGTGCACTGCGCGCCCCACTGGGTGCAGACCGAGGCGATCTTGGCGTAGGTGACAGCGACGCCGTGGAAGTCGCGCGGTGGCACGAGCTCGGCGGCGTCGGGGACGAGGTTGAGCCCAAGCCGGCCGGCCGCGATCGACCACTGGCGCGTCAGTGGCGTCGTCGGGCAGACGACGGCGACGCGGTCGATGACCTTCGCCTTCAGCAGGCGATTGGCGATCTCGATGGATGGGCGGGTCTTCCCCGCGCCCGGAGCGGCGGAGATCAGGAAGGGGCCCGAATCCCATGTGCGCATCGCCTCGAGTGCGGAGACCTGCCACGCCCGCAATCCGTGTCGGGCAGTGGTCTTCGTGGCGCTCACGCGGCGGCGAAGATTGCGCGATGCCCCGGACGGAAGGAGAAGGCCCTGCTCGTGCTGCGATTCACCTAGTGGCGGAAATGACGGCGCTTGGTGAAGACCATCGTGACGCCTGCCTGCTCGGCCGCCGCGACGACCTCTTCGTCGCGCACCGAGCCGCCGGGCTGGATGATCGCGGTGACGCCCGCCTGGACCGCCAGCTCGGGGCCGTCGGCAAACGGGAAGAACGCGTCGGAGGCCAGCGCGGAGCCCTTCAGCGAGTCCGCCTGGGACTTCTCGACCGAGAGCCGCACGGAGTCGATGCGGCTCATCTGGCCGGCACCGATGCCCAGGGTGGCAAGGCCGCGGGCGAGCACGATCGCGTTGGACTTCACGTGGCGTGAGATGCGCCAGGCGAAGAGCAGGTCGGCCCACTCCTCCTCGGAGGGGCGGCGGTCGGTGACGACCTCCATGTCCTCGCGCTCGTCGCGGCTGCTGTCGCGGTCCTGGATCAGCAGGCCGCCGGTGACCTGGCGGATCTCGGGCTCGCCGAGCGCGGGCAGCCGGCGCTCCTGGTCCTCGAGGATGCGGATGTTCTGCTTCTGGGTCAGGACCTCGAGCGCGTCGTCGTCGTAGCCGGGCGCGATCAGCACCTCGACGAACTGCTGGTGGAGCTTCTCGGCGGTGGCCTTGTCGACCTTGCGGTTGAGCGCGATGACGCCGCCGTAGGCGCTCATCGGGTCACACGCGAAGGCCTGCTCGTAGGCCTCCAGCGCGCTGGCGCCCAGCGCCGCGCCGCACGGGTTGTTGTGCTTGACGATCACGCAGGCCGGGACCTCGAACTCGCGCACCATCGTGCGCGCGGAGTCGAGGTCCAGGATGTTGTTGTAGGAGATCTGCTTGCCGTGGTGCTGCTTGACCTGCGACAGCACGTTCATCCGCGTGCCGACCTGCCCGTAGAACGCCGCGCGCTGGTGCGGGTTCTCGCCGTAAGGCAGGTCGACGACCTTCTCGAAGGCGCGGATGACCAGCGGCGCGAAGTCCTCGCTCTTCTCGGCGAACCAGCGGGCGATCGCGGTGTCGTAGCGCGCGGTGTAGGCGAAGGCCTCGGCGGCCAGCGACTCGCGCGTCGGCATCGACAGCGTGCCGCCGGCGTCGCGCAGCTCTTCGATGATCGCGTCGTAGGACTCGGGCTTGACGACGACCGCGGCGTAGGCGTGGTTCTTGGCCGCGGCGCGGATCATCGTCGGGCCGCCGATGTCGATGTTCTCGATGACCTCGGCCTCGCCAACGCCGCGCTTGGCGGCGGTGCGCTCGAACGGGTAGAGGTTGACGCAGACGAGGTCGACGAACTCGATGTCGTTGGCCTCCGCCTGGCGGAGGTGCTCGTCGTTGTCGCGGACGGCGAGCAGGCCGGCGTAGAGCTTGGGGTGCAGCGTCTTGACGCGACCGTCCATGATCTCGGGGAAGCCGGTGAAGTCGTCGATGGCGCGGACGTCCAGCCCCGCCTCGGCGAGCGCCGCGGCGGTGCCGCCGGTCGAGACGATCTCGACCCCCAGCTCGGCGAGCCCGCGGGCGAAGTCGACGATGCCGCGCTTGTCGGAGACCGACAGCAGGGCACGCTGGATGCGCACGGTTCCGGGCGCGGTCGGCACCTCGGGCGAGGTCTCGGAGGCCATGGCGCCGATGGTATTGGCTGGCGCGGGCGGGAGCGGTCGCGCGCACGTGTGGAATTCGCACGCACCGGGAAGGTCGGGGCCATGACCGAGAGCGACCCCGCGGCCAACCTCGAGCGCGAGGCCGACCACCTGGAGCATCGCCTCGGCCAGCTCGACGACCACATCTCCGAGGCGAAGAAGGCCGCTGACCAGCGTCGCGAGGATCTCGACCCCGAGGTCGCGGGCGACTGGGAGGACACGCGGGGCACCGCCGGCCAGGGCGAAGACCCCGAGGGGGCGGTCGATGACGACACGCCCTCCCCCACACCCGGCGACGCCGACGGCGGAGACGACTGAGGCCGCCGTGCCCGCTCCGGGCGCTTCACCTGTCGCGCGGTAGTGCTCGCGCGCCAGGTGAAGCGATCGGGCGAGCCGGGCCGCGTTCGACAATACTGACGTCCGTGGAGCAGCGAACGGCGGTGCCGAGGCAGGCGATCTTGCTGGCGCTGTTCGCCGGCGCGGCAGCGGTGGCATGCGGTCACAAGGCCGGCTTTGCGAGCGTTGTGGTGCTGGGCGCCGGCATCGCACTCTGGCTCGGATTCGCTGCGGCCTACCTCCTGCGCGCGGAGGGACGCGATGCCGACCGGCGGCGCATGGATCGTCGCGCGGCCGCCTTCGCCACGCTCGGCTTCGGCGTTCCGCTGGCGATCTCGATCGTGCTGTGGCGTACGCCAGAGTGGGACGGCGCAGTCCTGCACAGCGGTGCGGCGGCCTTCGTCGCAGCGCTCGTCACGCTGTTCTTCACCGCCATCGTCACATCGAGCATGGTCGACTGGTACTACGTCCTGCCGACGGCCTTCGGGCTGACCGGCTCGCCGATCTGGCTCACCGACGAGGAAGCGGAGGCGCGCGGCAAGCCGCTGGGCGTCGACCGGCGCCGCCACGTCGCCCAGATATGGGTGTTCCACCGCGGCGTCTGCGAGTTGCTCACGCTCAGCGCGCTTGCACTTGCGCTCGCCTCAGGACTGGTCGCCCTCGGCCACGCCGTGTCGGACGACAAGACGCTGCCGTCGGCCTTCGAGTCGCTGGGCGGCGCCGGCATCGCGTTCGGGATCTTCGGCTACCTCGGCCCGCGCCTGCGCGGTGCCCTCGACTTCGTGCTGTCGACGCCGGTCGGGCTCGGGATGTGGGTCGACGGACACGATGGCTCGGGACGACGGGTCAACGGCCTGGTGGTCGACGTCTCCGTGCATCCGGGGATCAAGCTCGTCGACGTGCGAGGCCGGCGGGCCTTCGTCGCGCTCGTCGATGCGCATCGCCTTCATCCCGACAACCGCCCACGAGCGATCACCAGCACGTGGTGCGCGACGACCGTCGACGAGCATCTCGGTCGCGACCCACAGCGGGAGAAGAAGCCGTGGTGGCGGACGTCAGTCTGTCGCACCGACGCCCGCCTCCGATGGCGCATAGCCAGGCGCTCGCTCGCGCGGCCCTCGCACTCTTCGTCGCCTGCCTGGTCGCCGCGCACCTGCTCAACACCGGGCTCGACCCGGCTCGGCACATGGTGTCCGAGTACGCCAACCACCAGGCGGGATGGGTGATCGAGGCCGGCTTCGGTGCCTGGGTCGCAGCACTGCTGCTCGGTGCCGCGGGAACGAGCGCGCGGGCGGTCTCCGGTCTGCTCGTGATCGCGGCGCTCGGCGTGATCGTCCTGGCGATCTTCCCCACGCAGACGAGCGCGGGGAGACTGCCCTCCGGCGTGGCGCGGTCGACGGGTGGCCGCCTCCACGATCTCGGCAGCGACCTCGCAACGCTGGCGCTGGTGGCCGCGGCGGTGACAAGCGCCGCAGCGGCACGCCGGCGCCACGACCCGCAGAGCACCGCGATCGTCGTCGTTCTCGGCATCGTGGTGGTCGCGACGGTCCTCGGGCTCGCCATCGGCCCGTCGGTCGCCGGGCTGCGTCAGCGGGCGATGCTCGGCGGCGCCGTGGCGTGGCTGTGGCTGCTGAGCAAGCCCGCCACGGCCCCGCCCAGCGACTAGTTGGTGTCGATGACGACCCGGCGCGGGTGGGCCGGGTCGCGGTGGACGGCGCCGGAGGCGATGAGGCGCACGGCGTCGGGAAGCAGGGCATGCTCGAGGGGGCGCAGAGCGTCGAGGACGCTCGCCGCGTCGGTCGCGTCGGGCAGCTCGATCGCGCGCTGCAGGATGATCGCGCCGGTGTCGACGCCCTCGTCGACGAAGTGCACCGTGACGCCGAAGACCTTCACGCCGTAGTCGAGCGCCTGCTGGACGGAGCCGATGCCCGCGAAGGCGGGCAGCAGCGACGGGTGGATGTTGATGATGCGGTCGGGGAAGCGGGCGATGAAGGCCGCGTCGAGGATCGCCATGTAGCCGGCGAGCACGACGAGCTCGACACCCTGGGCCTCCAGCCAGTCGCCGATCGCGGCGTCGCGGGCGGGGCGGTCCGGGAACGCGTCGCGCGGGAAGACGGAGGTCGGGACGCCGGCGCCGCGCGCCCGCTCCAGGGCGACCGCGTCGACCTTGTCGGAGGCGACCGCGACGAGCTTGGCCTCGAAGCCGTGGACGCCGTCCAGGAGCGCCTGGAGGTTGGTCCCGCCGCCTGATGCCAGGACGCCGACGCGCAGCTCGACCGCCCACGTCAGGCGGCCTCGATGACCAGCTCGGACTGTCCCGCGGGCGCGGGGCCCGGAGGCGCCGCCGCCGTCGCCCGCAACACCGGCCGCGGGCCCTCGGTCTTCTCCAGCAGCCCGTCCTCGACCAGCGCGTCGATCCGGTCGACCACGACCTTGGCCGTCAGGTGCGCGTAGGTGCCGTACTCCGGCAGGCCGTCCCACGAGTTGCGGACCAGCGCCTTGGCCTGCCCGCCACGCAGCACCTCGGCGACGCGCGTGCGGCCGATCGACGGCCGCGCCGTGCGGACGACCGCGAGGATCGCCTCGTCGATCGAGTCGTGCCGGGCGGTTCCGGCCACCGCGCTGCTGCCCCGGCGGGACGCGTCGCCGGCGAGCGCGCGCGACGGTGACGCCGGCACCAGCGACGGATCGCACACGTCGCAGCACGGCACCTCCGGCGCCGGAGCCGCCGGGTCGCCGAAGTGCTTCAGGATGGTCGCGCGCCGGCAGCCGCCCTGCTCGACGAACGCCCAGGCCGCGCGGTACTGCTTCCAGCGCGCCCGCTGACCCTCGGCCGCCGAGGTGCGCGCCAGCGCGCGCGCGGCACCGTCGAAGGCCCCGACCACGCGGCCGCGCACGCGATCCATCGGCGACGGCGCCGGCTGGATCACCCCCGCCCGCGCGAGATGGCCGACGATCGCACGCACGCGCTCGGCCTCCTCGTCGAGGTAGGAGACCGAGACGTCGAAGCGGTTGTCGACCGCCGCCGACAGCAGCCGCTGGGCGACCTGGTCGAGCAGCGCGTCGGAGACCTCGGCGCGCTGGATGAAGAAGACGTGCAGCGACTTGTCGCGCTTCTCGGCGAACAGCAGCGCGCGCGCCGGAGCGCCATCGCGCCCCGCGCGGCCGGCCTCCTGGTAGTAGGCCTCAATCGACGGCGGCACGACCTCGTGGGCGACCGTCCGCACGTCGGCCTTGTCGACGCCCATGCCGAACGCGTTGGTCGCGACGACGACCTCGACCTCGCCGGCCATGAAGCGCCGCTGCGCGGCCGTGCGCTCGTTGCGGCCCAGGCCCGCGTGGTAGGCCAGCACCTCGATCCCCAGCTCGACGCCCAGCCGCTCGGCCAGCGACTCACAGGACTTGCGCGTGCCCGCGTAGACGATCGCCGGCCGCGCGCCCTCCTCACCGAGCGCCGCGGCGATCCGCGCGTGCTTGTCGGCCGTCGTCGCGCACGGCACGACGGCGAAGCTCAGGTTGGGACGGTCAAACCCGGTCGTGACCAGCGACGGCTCCTTGAGCCCCAGCCGCGCCACGATGTCGCGCGCGACCTGCGGCGTGGCGGTCGCCGTCGAGGCGATCAGCGCCTTGGCACCCAGCCACCGCGCAGCGTCGGCCAGCCGGAAGTAGTCGGGTCGGAAGTCGTGACCCCACTGCGACACGCAGTGGGCCTCGTCGACGACGAACAGGCCGATCGGCACCTCGCGGATCGCCTGCAGGAAGCCCGGCGAGGAGAACCGCTCCGGCGCGACGTACAAGAGCTTCAGCGACCCGGCCCGCGCCCGCGCCAAGACCTCGGCGTTGGTCGACGCGTCCTGCTGGGAGTTGATGACCGCGGCCGCACCAGGAGCCCGACGCTCCAGCGCCTCCACCTGATCCTGCATCAGCGACACGAGCGGTGAGACGACGATCGTCAGGTCGTCGCGGACCAGCGCCGGCAGCTGGTAGCAGAGCGACTTGCCCGCGCCCGTGGGCATCACGACCAGCACGTCATGACCGGCGACGGCCGCGGCCACCGCGTCCTCCTGGCCAGGACGGAAGCGGTCAAAGCCGAAGTGCTCGTGGAGGGCGGCGTGGAGATCCATCAGGGGCGCCGGACCTTAGCGACGCCTCCGGAGGCTCCCGCGCCGCACAGCAGGCGCGGCACGGAACCTCCGCACTTCCGTCACACCCCGGCGCGCTCCCGCGATGCCGCCTCGCGCTCGGCCACGACCGCACGGATCGCCTCGACGACCGCCGGGTCGGACTTCTCCACCGAGCCCGCGTCGAACGGCGGCTGCGGGTCGTACTCGATGCCGAGCTGGATCGCCTTGGCGACGTCCTCGCCCGCGACCCGCGCCGCCAGCGTCAGCGCCATGTCGATCCCGGCCGAGACGCCGGCGGCCGTCACGACCTTGCCCTGCTCGACGACGCGCTGCCCAGTCGGCTCGGCGCCGTACTGGCGCAGCGTCTCCAGCTCCAGCCAGTGCGACGTCGCGCGCAGCCCGTCGAGGATCCCGGCCGCGCCGAGCAGCAGCGAGCCGGTGCAGACCGACGTCGTCCACTGCGACGTCGCATGGACGGCGCGCAGCCAGTCCAGCCACACCGCGTCGGTCGTCAGCGCGCGCGTGCCCACGCCACCCGGCACGACGATGATGTCCGGGGCGGGCGCCTCGGCGAGCGACGCCTCGGCCATCACGGTCAGCATGCCGTTGTCGGTGCGCACGGGCCCGGCCTCGCGGCCGACGAACCGGACGCGACCGCCGATCCGCGACAGGACCTCGTAGGGACCGATGGCGTCGAGCGCGGTGAAGTCGTCGTAGATGGGGATGACGATGTCCAAGGGCATGGTGAACGTGCTCCGATGTTGTTGATGAACTAGGCCGCGGCCGTCTGGAAGCGGTCGCGATAAGCGGCCGGCCCGACGCCGAGCCGGCGGTGAAAGACACGGCGCAGGACCTCGGCGCTGGCGAAGCCGGCGGCACGGGCCGCGACGTCGACCGCGGCGCCGTCCTCCAGCAGCGTCCGCGCGCGCTCGACGCGCAGCGCCTCGACGTAGGCCGCCGGCGTCAGGCCCGTCTCCGCGCGCCACGCGCGGGTGAAGTGGCGCTCCGACAGGCATGCCCGCTGCGCGAGGGCGCCGACCGACAGGTCGGCGTCGAGGTGGTCGGCCATCCACGCCTGCAGGTCGCGCAAGGGCTCGCGCGTCGCGCTGGCCAGCTGCATCGCCAGGCCCGCGCTGAACTGCGCCTGCCCGCCCGGGCGCTTGAGGAAGAGCACGAGCCAGCGCGCTGCCTCCAGCGCGATCTCGCTGCCGAGGTCCTCTTCGACGAGCGCCAGCGCGAGGTCCATCCCGGCGGTCACGCCCGCCGAGGTCCAGATGTCGCCGTCGCGCACGTAGATCGGCTCGTCCTCCACGGCGACCGCCGGGTGGGTGCGTGCCAGCGCGCGGCAATACGCCCAGTGCGTCGTGGCCCGGCGACCATCCAGCAGGCCTGCCGTCGCCAGCGCGAACGCGCCGGTGCAGACCGAGGTCACCCGTTGCGCGCGCGGCGCCGCGGCGCGCAGCCAGGCGATCGCGGGATCGTCGGCGCCCGCGTGGCGCGCGGCCGAGCCGCCCGCCACCAAGATGGTGTGGAACTCGCCGCGTGGCGACGGCAGCTCCCCCGCACTCAGCGTCAGCCCGTTGGAGAGCGCGACGCCCCCGCCACCCGGCGTGACGACCTCGACCTCGTACCCGCCGCCGGCCAGACCACGCTGCGCCGCGATCCGCGACGCGGCGCCGAGCACCTCGACCGGCCCGAGCACGTCCAGTGACTGCGTGGCCTCCAGGGCCATGACGACGGTGCGCATGCGCCCATCGTCGCGCCTCACCGCGATGGCGGCAAGGACGCCTACCCCACGATTTCAGCCGTCTCAGGCCTGCGTGGTCAACAGCGGCAGCTCGAACGCGTCCTTGGCCTGGCCGGCCTCGGTGTCCGGCAGCGGGTACTCGCCCGAGAAGCAGGCGTCGCAGTGGTTGGCGCGCTCGCCGTTGACCGCCTCGTAGACGCCCTCCAGCGACAGGTACGCCAGCGAGTCGACGCCGAGCTCGGTCGCGATCTGCTCCGGCGTCCGCTCGTGCGCGATCATCTCCTCGCGCTTGCTCATGTCGATGCCGTAGAAGCACGGGTGCTTGATCGGCGGCGCCGAGATCCGCATGTGGACCTCCAGCGCGCCCGCGTCCCGCAGCATCTGCACGATCTGGCGCGTCGTGTTGCCGCGCACGATCGAGTCGTCCACGACGACCAGCCGCTTGCCGCCCACGACCTCGGGCAGCGGGTTGAACTTCATCCGCAGGCCGTGCTTGCGCAGCTCCTGACCCGGCTGGATGAACGTCCGCGCGACGTAGCGGTTCTTGATCAGCCCGTCGTCCTGCGGCAGGCCGGCGGCGCGCGCGAAGCCGCGGGCGGCAGGCCCGCCCGAGTCCGGCACCGCGATGACGAGGTCGGCCGTCGGCGCCGGGGCCTCGCGCGCCAGGATCTCCCCCATCCGCCCGCGCGCGACCTGCAGCCGCGTGCCGTTCATCTGCGAGTCGGGCCGCGCGAAGTAGATGTACTCGAACACGCAGAACGCCTGGCGCTCGCCCGTGACGACCTGCTGGGTGCCGATGCCCTTCTCCGACAGCGTCACGACCTCGCCCGGGAGCACGTCGCGCAGCAGCTTGGCGCCGATGATGTCGAACGCGCAGGACTCCGAGGAGACGGCGTAGCGGTCGCCCAGCTGGCCGAGCGAGAGCGGGCGCAGGCCGGCCGGATCGCGGAAGGCGACGACCTTGTCCTTGGTCATGACGACCGTCGAGAACGCGCCCTTCAGCCGCGGCAGGACGGCGGCGACCGCGTCCTCCAGCTTCTCGGCCGGATGGGTGGAGATCATCGCGGCGATGATCTCGGAGTCCGACGTCGAGGTGAACTGCACGCCCTTGGCCCGCAGCTCGGCATGGAGCTCGACGGCGTTGATGAGGTTGCCGTTGTGGGCCAGCGCCAGCTCGCGGTTGCCGTTCGCGCCCGCGCTGCGGTGCACGGGCTGGGAGTTCTCCCACTCGTTGGAGCCCGTGGTCGAGTAGCGGACGTGGCCGATGGCCAGGTCGCCCGCGAGGGCACGGAGGTCGTGCTCCTTGAAGACCTGGTTGACCAGGCCCAGCGCGCGCTGCGTGATGATGTAGCCACCGCGGTCGGCTGCGGCGATGCCCGCCGACTCCTGGCCACGATGCTGCAGGGCGTAGAGGGCGAAGTAGGCGAGACGTGAGACGTCGTGCTCGGGCGCGTAGATCCCGAACACGCCGCACTCGTCGCGCGGGCCGTCGCGCTCGTCGAGAGGAGTGTTCTGCTCGGTCATGAGGACCGCCTCGTCGACAGGTGCGAGGTCGAGGACACGGCGGCACGCGGAGGGTAGCAATGCGCCCGGCTAGTCCAGGCGCGCCTCTTGAAGATCCAGATCGCGCTCGACCGTTCTGAGCGCATCTTCCGAGATCTCGCCGCGGGCGTGGAGGTCGTGCAGCGCGGCGCGCTCGGAGCGCAGCAGCTCCTCGCGGAGACGCTCGAAGGCCTCGACGTGCTCGCGGTCGCCGTCGCCACGCTCGTCCAGGGGCGCGCGAGCGTGACCGAGGCGCGCCTCGTAGAGCTCGCGCAGCTGGGCGGTCGCGCGATCGTCGTCGGCCATCTCGTCCAGGCGCGCCAGCGCGGCCTCGGCGGCCGCCGCGCGGGCGCGGGCCTCGTCGGCGACGTCATCGGCCTCGTCGCGCCCCAGCCCCGTCGCGCGGATCAGCGCGGGCAGCGTCAGGCCCTGGACGAGCAGCCCGAGCACGATCACGCAGAAGACGGTGAAGATGATCAGCTCGCGCTGCGGGAAGCCACCGCCGGCGTCGATGTCGGCCGGGATCGCCAATGCCGCGGCGAGCGAGACCGCCCCGCGCATCCCCGACCAGCCGGCGACCAGACGCGCGCCGGGGCCGAGGTCCGGCGGCTCCTCCGGCGACTCGCCCGGGATCAGCCGGCGCAGCAGCGGGCCGACCGAGAACATCCACGCCACGCGCAGCCCCAGGACGACGGCCAGCGTCACCGCGACCGTCAGCGTGACGCGGCCGGCGTCGAGCCCCTCGATCCCTTGGGCGACGTCGCGGAACTGCAACCCCATCAACAAGAACAGCGTCGACTCCAGGATGAAGATCAGCGCGTTCCAGAAGCCCTGGGCCTCGATCCGCGCGGTCGCGCTGAAGAAGCCGTCGCTGCGGGCGCCGAGGAAGAGGCCGACGGTGACGGCCGCGAGGATGCCGGAGGCGCCGATCGCCTCGGCGACGATGTAGGCGGCATAGGGCGTGAAGAGCGAGAGCGTGATCTCGATCGGCGCGTCGTCGATCCGGCCGCGCACCGCGCCGATCAGCCAGCCGACCGCGAGCCCGATCGCGACGCCGCCCACGCCGGTGGCCACCAGTTGCCACGCGCCGTCCAGCAGCGAGAAGGTCCCGCTGACGGTCGCGGCGACGGCCAGCCGGTAGAGCACGAGGCCGGTGCCGTCGTTGACCAGCGACTCGCCCTCGACGACCGCCGAGAGCTGCGGGTTGACGCGCAGCCGCTGCATGATCGCCACGGCGGCGACCGGGTCGGTCGGCGCCAGGATCGCGCCGAGCACGAAGCCCTCGGGCCAGCCGAAGCCGGGCACGAGCAGCTTGACCGCCACGGCGACCGCGACCGTCGAGGCCGCCACCAGACCGGTCGCCAGTACGCCGATGCGCCGCGCCTGCGCGCGCAGGTCGCGCGGCGAGGAGTTGAAGCCCGCGCCGTAGATCAGCGGCGGCAGGAAGATGAAGAAGATCAGGTCCGGGTCGAGGTCGACCGCCGGCAGCCCCGGCAGCAGGCCGACGAGCAGGCCGCAGACGACCAGCACGATCGGCGATGGCAGGCCGATGCGCCGAGCCGCACCGGCCAGGACGGTCACGGCCCCGAGCAGGCCGACGAGGATCTCCGCAGATCGCATTCCCCGACGGGCTACCCATCCGGAGCCTCGCTCAGGACGTGGGTCCGGACCCAAGGAGGCGACGGATGGCACTTAGACGTTGGGGTTCAACGTCTAAGTGCCATCCGATCGGTCGATCGCGGCGCTACGGAAACAGCGGCGCCAGCGCGCCGTTGGCGTCGCGCAACTCGGCGAGCGACCAGCGCTCGCTCAGCGAGGAGATCGCGATCTCCAGGTGCTCGCCGCCGACGGTGCCGAGGATCGAGACCGGCGTCTCTTCGCCGAGGCGCTCCAGCGCCTCGCGTGGGCCCGAGACGACGAAGCCACCGGAGCGCTCCCCGAAGAGCGTGGTCCAGACGTCCTCGGCGTCGCCGAGGTCCAGCGACGCGCCGAGGCCGCCGGCCAGCGCGGACTCGGCCACCGCGACCAGGAAGCCGCCCTCGGCGATGTCGTGGGCGCTGGAGAGCTCGCCGGCGCGGACCGCCTCGCGGATCGCCTCCAGCGTCGCGGCGACGTGGGCGATGTCGATCTCCGGCAGCCCGTCGGGCAGCGCCTCGCCGCGCAACTTGGCGAGCTCGCCGGCGGCCAGCGACGGGTCGGCGTTCCAGCCGGCGAGCGCGATCGCATCACCGGGCTGGGCGAAGCCGAGGCGCCCGGCGCGCGTCGCGTCGGGCAGCACGCCGACCATGCCGACCACGGGCGTCGGGTAGATCGGCCCGTCGGCGCCCTCGTTGTAGAGCGACACGTTGCCGCCGACGATCGGCGCCTCCAACGCGCGGCACGCGTCGCCGAGGCCGCGCACGGCCTCGGTCAGCTGCCAGGCGATGTGGGGCTTCTCGGGGTTGCCGAAGTTGAGGTTGTTGGTCGTGCCCAGCGGGCGAGCGCCGACGCACGCGAGGTTGGCCGCGCACTCCAGGACGTTGCCGACCGTGCCCCAGTAAGGGTCGGCAGCGACGCGGCGGCCGTTGCCGTCGATCGAGGTCGCGATCGACGGCGCGCCCTCGCCCATGTCGTAGAGGTGCAGGACGGCGGCGTCGGCCTCTTCGGGTCGGCGCACCGTGCGCGACTGCACGATCGCGTCGTACTGCTCGAAGAGCGGGCGGCGCGACGCGAGGTTCGGCGAGGACAGCAGCGCGAGCAGCGTCTCGCGGACGTCGGTCTCCAGGCCGAGCTGCACGGGCGGCGCGGGATACAGGCCGGCCGCCGGCTTCTGCGGCGCCAGGTCGTAGAGCGGCGCGTCGTCGACCAGGCCGGTGACCGGCATGTCACCGACGACCTCGTCGCCGCGCAAGACCCGGAAGCGGTTGCCCTCGGTGACCGTGCCGATCGCGGTGCCGTTGACCTCCCACTTCTCACAGAGCGCCAGGACCGCGTCGACCTTGCCGGGCTCGCAGACGCACAGCATCCGCTCCTGCGACTCGGAGACCATGATCTCGAACGGCTCCATGTCGGCCTCGCGCAGCGGGACCTTGGCGACATCGAGGTCGAGGCCGACCTCGCCCTTGGCCGCCATCTCGCTCGCGGCGGACGTCAGGCCCGCCGCGCCGAGATCCTGCAAGGCCACCAACAACCCGGAGGCCAGCAGCTCCAGCGAGCACTCCAGGAGCTTGGACTCCTCGAACGGGTCGCCGACCTGCACCGACGGGCGCTTGGTCTCGTCCTCGGCGTCGAGCTCGGCCGAGGCGAGCACCGACGCGCCGCCGATGCCGTCACGGCCCGTCGAGGCGCCGAAGAGCACCAGGACGTTGCCGACACCGGCCGCCGCGCTGCGGATCATGTCGTCGGTCCGCGCCAGCCCGATGGCCATCGCGTTGACCAGGCAGTTGGTCTCGTACGGCCCCTCGAAGACGACCTCGCCGCCGACGGTCGGCACGCCGATCGAGTTGCCGTAGTGGCCGATGCCGGCAACGGCGCGGTCGAGCAGGTAGCGCGAGCGCTCGGAGTCCGGCTCGCCGAAGCGCAGCGAGTCCAGGATCGCGATCGGCCGCGCGCCCAGCGCGAAGATGTCGCGCAGGATCCCGCCGACGCCGGTCGCCGCGCCCTGGAAGGGCTCCACGGCGCTGGGGTGGTTGTGGGACTCGACCTTGAAGGCGACCGCCCAGCCGTTGCCGACATCCACGGCGCCGGCGTTCTCGCCCGGCCCCATGACGACCGCGGGGCCTTCGGTCGGCAGCGTGCGCAGCAGCTTCTTGGAGTGCTTGTAGGCGCAGTGCTCGCTCCACAGCAGCGAGAACATCGCGAGCTCGACCTCGTTGGGCTCGCGCCCGCCGAGCTCCTCGATGACCATGGCGTACTCGTCGCGCGTCAGCCCCAGCGCAACCGCCTGCTCGATGCCAGGCACGACAGGAGCCTCAGACGACGGCGACACGGGCCATCCCCTCGAAGAGCTTGAGACCGTCGGCCGAGCCGCCGATCAGGACGTCGACCGCGTGCTCGGGGTGCGGCATCAACCCCATGACATTGCCTTGCGCGTTGGTCACGCCGGCGATGTCGTCCTGGGAGCCGTTGAAGTTGTGGCCCTCGGCGTAGCGCAGCACGACCTGCTCGTCGGGCACCTCGCCGAAGAAGCAGCCGGTGGTGTGCTTGGCCGGGATCGACAGGCGCTGCCCGACCTCGCAGGTGGAGGTGAAGGGCGTGCCGATCGTCTGGACTTCCAGGTCGACCTGGCGGCAGACGAAGCGGAGGTCCTTGTTGGGCAGCAACGCCCCCGGCAGCAGCCCCGCCTCGCAGAGGATCTGAAAGCCGTTGCAGATGCCAAGCACCGGGCCACCCGCGTTGGCGAACGCGATGACCGACTCCATCACCGGCGAGAAGCGCGCGATGGCGCCCGCGCGCAGGTAGTCGCCATAGGAGAAGCCGCCCGGGACGACGATGCCGTCGACGCCCTGCAGGTCGCTGTCGCCGTGCCAGAGCGCGACGGGCTCGGCGACCTTGGAGACCGCCAGACGCGCGTCGGCGTCATCGCAGGTGCCAGGCCAGGTGATGACGCCGAGCTTCACGAAACCGCCTGGATCTCGTAGTCCTCGATCAGCGGATTGGCCAGCAGCTTGCGACACATGTCGTCCAGCTGCGCCTCGTCCTCCACGTCGAGCTCCACGAGCCGACCGACGTGCACGTTGGCCACGCCACCGAAGCCGAGCGCCGGCAGCGCGCGCTCGACGGCGACGCCCTGCGGATCGAGAATGCCGGCCTTGGGCCGGATCAGCACCCGGGCCCTCATGCCGCGGTCCTCGCGACCCAGGCGTCGAACGGCTCGCCCGTGATCAACTCATAGGCCTCGACGTACTTCGCGCGCGTCCCGGCGACGACGTCGTCCGGGATCGCCGGCGCGGGCGGCGCCTTGTCCCAGCCGGTGCCGGAGGCCCAGTCGCGCACGTACTGCTTGTCGAAGCTCGGCTGGCCGTGGCCGGGCTCGTAGCCGTCGGCAGGCCAGTAGCGCGAGGAGTCCGGCGTCAGCGCCTCGTCGCCGAGGATCAGCTGACCGTCCGGATCCAGACCGAACTCGAACTTCGTGTCGGCCAGGATCACGCCGCGCTCGGCGGCCAGGTCGGACGCGAAGGAGTAGAGCGCGATCGAGACGTCCCGCAGCCGGCCGGCGAGCTCGCGGTCGCCGAGGATCTCGGCGGCCTGCTCGAAGTCGATGGCGTCGTCGTGGCCCTCTTCGGCCTTGGTCGACGGCGTGAAGATCGGCATCGGCAGCTTCTCGGACTCGCGCAGCCCGGGCGGCAGCTCGATGCCCGAGACCTTGCCCGTGGCCTGGTAGTCCTTCCAGCCAGAGCCGGTGATGTAGCCGCGCACGACGCACTCGACCGGCAGCATCTTCAGCTTGGTGACGGCCATGGCGCGACCGCTTACCGAGTCCGGAACGCCCTCGGTCGACGAGATGTAGTGGTTGGGCACGATGTGCCCCGTCTTGTTGAACCAGAAGGCGGAGATGCCGGTCAGGACGCTGCCCTTGTCCGGAATCCCGTTCGGGTGCACGACGTCATAGGTCGAGATGCGGTCGGAGGCGACCAGCAGCAGGCGGTCACCCAGGTCGTAGATCTCACGGACCTTGCCGGAGGCGACGAGCGGCAGGTCGAGGTCGGCGGCGGCGGTCACGCCCTGAAGGTATCGAAGGGCGCGGGCGGCAGGTGTGCCGGTTCAGGCGGTCTTTGCGGAGACTTCGCGCACCATCGTGCACGGGTCCGCCGCGATGCCCGGAAGCGGGTCCTGGCCGGCGCGCAGGCCGGAGAGGACGACCTCGAGGTAGCGCGGCCAGGCGGCTTCGGGGAGCAGCACGCCCGGCATCGGCCGGATCGCGGTGCCGAGCATCTTGGCCACGGTCGAGAGGTCCCCGGGCTCCACACCGTCGCGCAGGACGCCCGCGGCAAGCGCCGGCTCGAGCACGCGAGCGATCGCCTCGAGCATGCGGTCGGTCATCTCGACCGGCGGGTTCTCGCCCGTGAAGCGCGCCGAGACCGCGTCGAAGAAGGCCGTGTTGTTGGCCTGTAGCGTCATGTGATGCAGGAGGAACTCGCGCAGCCCGTCGAGCGGGTCCGCCGCCTTGGCGGCGTCATCGGCTGCGGCCTCGATCTCCTCGACGAAGCCCTCCAGCACCGCGAGCACCAACGCGTCCTTGGTCGGGAAGCGCCGGAAGAACGTGGCCTTGCCGACGCCCGCACGACGGGCGATCTCCTCGACACCGACGTCGAGCCCGCGCTCGGCGAACGCCTCGCGCGCGGCAGCCAGGATCCGCTCCAGATTGCGTCGCGCGTCGGCGCGCAGGGGGAGGGCATCCGAGACCGTCATGGCCCAACGGTACCACTTCACCCACCCAAACGGACCATCCGGTCCGAAAATGTGGACCAGACGGTCCGGTTGTGTTACGGTCATCCGGACCGCACGGTCCACTTGCTCCTCGACCCCTCTCCTCCTCCCCCATGTCCTCATCTTCCGCACCAGAAGCACCCACCCGCCACTGGCTCCTCGCCGTGGTCGTCGTCTGCCTCGCGCAGTTCATGGTGGTCTTGGACGCGACGATCACCAACGTCGCGCTGCCCGCCATCCAGTCCGACCTGGACTTCTCCTCCGCCGACCTGCAGTGGGTGGTCAACGCCTACATGCTGGTCTTCGGCGGCTTCCTGCTGCTCGGCGGGCGCGCCGGTGATCTGCTCGGCCGCCGCAGGCTGTTCGTCGCCGGCGTCTCGCTGTTCACCGTCGCCTCATTGCTCGATGCGCTGGCGACCTCTCCCGGCATGCTCGTCGGCGCCCGCGGGCTGCAGGGGCTCGGCGCGGCGCTCGTCTCCCCCGCCGCGCTGAGCATCATCACCACGACCGTTCCCGAGGGTCCCGACCGCGCCAAGGCGCTCGGTGCCTTCGCCGCGATCTCCGGCGGCGGCGGCGCGGTCGGCCTCCTGCTCGGCGGCTTCCTCGTCGACGCGCTCTCTTGGCAGTGGGTCTTCCTCATCAACCTGCCCGTCGGCCTGGCGACGCTGGTCCTCGCCCTGCGCGTCGTCCCGGAGTCGCGCGCCGGTGACCGGGCAGGCGGCTTCGACCTGGCGGGCGCCACGCTCGTCACCCTCGGCACCGTCCTGTTGACCTACACCATCGTCAAGGGCCAGCAGTTCGGCTGGACCAGCGCGAAGACGCTGGGCCTCGGTCTGGGCGCGGTCGGGATCCTGGGCGCCTTCGGGCTCGTGCAGACGCGGCGTGCCGCGCCGTTGGTCCGGCTGTCGATCTTCCGGGTCCGGACGCTGGCCATCGCCAACGCGGCGACGGTGCTGCTGATGGGCGGCATGTACGCGCTCTTCTACTTCGGCTCGCTCTACTTCCAGCAGATCAAGGGCGACAACGCGCTGGAGACCGGCCTGGCGTTCCTGCCGATGACGATCGGGATCATCACCGGGTCGGTGCTCTCGCAGCGGCTGCTCGCGCGCTTCGGCGTCAAGGCGGTCCTGGCGGGCGGCCTGGGCATCGGCACGCTCGGCCTGCTGTGGATGACGATGCTGACGCCCGACAGCACCTACGTCGGCGGCTTCCTGCCCGGCGTGGTCCTGCTCGCCCTCGGGATCGGCAACGCGTTCGTGCCGCTGACGCTGATCGCGACCGGCGGCGTCGCGCCCGACGACCAGGGGCTCGCGTCCGGGCTGTTCAACACGTCCCAGCAGATCGGCGGCGCGCTCGGCCTGGCGATCCTGACGACGGTGGCCAACTCGGCGACCGACCGCGTCAGCGGGGCACGCGCCGACGCGCTGGTGCACGGCTACACGACGGCCTTCGCCGTGGGGGCGGGCCTGCTCGCCCTCGGGGCCGGCGTGGTCGCGGTCCTGCTGCGCTCCCGCGAGGCTGACGCGAGCGCCGCGGCGGCCGAGGGCGTCGAGGCCCTGGCGTTGGCCTAGGCCGAAGACGGTCCGGGTCGTCTTGAACGTCAAGAAGGCGTTCGAGACGACCCGGATCCCTCAGGCGAGCGTGTCCAAGCGGCCGACGATCTCGGCCGCGTGCTTGGTGTAGTGCCCCAGGTCGAAGATCACATCGAGGTCGAGCCCCAGGCCGGGCTCAGCTTCCAGTAGCGAGCGCAGCGGCGTGCGCGTGTCCCACGCCTGCTGCGCGGTGCGCTGGGCGATGCGGTAGGCGTCGTCACGCTGCAGGCCACCGGCGACGAGCGCCAGGAGCACCCGCTGCGAGAACAGCGCGCCGTAGGTCAGGTCGATGTTCTCGCGCATGCGGTCGGCGTGGACGACCATGCCGCGCGCCAGCCGCGTGGCGAGTGCCTGCATGTAGTCCAGCGCGATCGTCGCGTCGGGCAGGACGACGCGCTCGGCGCCGGAGTGCGAGATGTCGCGCTCGTGCCAGAGCGCCACGTCTTCCACACCAACTTGCGCGTAGCCGCGCAGGACGCGCGCCAGCCCGGTGATGCGCTCCGAGACGATCGGGTTGCGCTTGTGCGGCATCGCGCTCGACCCCTTCTGGGCACCGGCGCGAAACGGCTCCTCGACCTCGCGGACCTCGGTGCGCTGGAGGTGGCGGAACTCCGTGGCAAAGCGCTCCAGGCCGGCGCCGGCCAGCGCGATGGCCTGCAGCAGCTCGGCGTGGCGGTCGCGGGCGACGACCTGGGTGGAGACCGGCTCGGCCTCCAGGCCCAGGCGCGCGAGAACGCGGCGCTCGAAGTCCGGTGACGTCGCGCTGTAGGTGCCGACCGCGCCGGAGACCGCGCCGACGGCGACCTGGTCGACGGCGCGCTCCAGCCGCTTGAGGTTGCGGTCGGCCTCGAAGGCGAAGCCGGCGAGCTTGATGCCGAAGGTCGTCGGCTCGGCGTGCACGCCGTGGGTGCGCCCGACGCAGACGGTGTCGACCTGCGCGCGCGCCTGCTCGATCAAGGCATCGCGGTACTCGCGCGCGCCGGTCAGCAGGATGTCGCCCGCCTTGCGCAGCTGGACGCCGAGCGCGGTGTCCAGGACATCGGACGAGGTCAACCCGTAGTGGATCCAGCGACCAGCCTCCCCCGCGCTCGCGCTCAGCACGTCCACGAACGCCGCCACGTCGTGGTCGGTGATCTTCTCGCGCTCCTGGACGGCCTCGACCGTGAAGGTCGCGTGCGCGATCGCCTCCAGGTCCTCGGGCGTCGGGCCTTCGGTCTCCAGCGCGCAGGCGACCTCCACCTCGCGCCAGCTCTCCAGCTTGGCCTCGTCGGTCCAGACGGCCCCGATCTCGGGACGGGTATAGCGCTCGATCACGCGGTCGAGTCTATGGAGCGCCGCCCGCGCCCCGCCCTGCGGTTATGCCCGCAGGATCCGCAGCGCGAGGTGGCCGGCGTTCTTGGCGTTGTCGAGGCCGACGGCCGCGACCGGGACGCCCGGCGGCATCTGGACGACCGAGAGCAGCGCGTCGAGGCCACCGGCGGCCGAGAGGCGGCTAGAGAGCGGCACGCCGATGACCGGCAGGTCGGTGTGCGCGGCGGCGACGCCCGGCAGCGCGGCGCTCAGGCCGGCGCCGGCGATGATGACCTTCAGCCCGCGCATCCGCGCGTTCTTGCAGTAGTCGGCGACCGTCTCGGGGTCGCGATGCGCGGACATGACACGGGTCTCGGAGCGCACGCCGCCCTCTTCGAGCACCTTCGAGGCGCCGGCCATCGTGTCCATGTCGGACTGCGACCCCATGATGATCCCGACGAGCGGCGTGTCGGGCTCGGTCGCCTCGAGCTGGGTCAGCGTCTGGGGCTCGGTGGTCGTTGCGGGCTGGGGCTGCTCGGTCATGTGCTCACGCGCTCCACGGCACGCTGGGCGATGTCACGCCGCAGCTGTCGCCGGTCGAACTGGATCAGGTCCGCGGCAGCATAGGCACGATCGCGCGCGGCCGCCGGGTCGGGGCCCAGCGCGGTCACGTTCAGGACGCGACCACCGGCGGTGACGATCGTCCCGTCGTCGGTCCGCGCGGTGCCCGCGTGGATGACCTCGGCGCCCGCGTCGGCCGCCGCGTCGAGGCCGGAGATGACGTCGCCCGACGAGGACGACGCTGGATAGCCGCCGCTGGCGAGAACGACCGTCACGGCCCAGTCGTCGTCGAACTCCATCGTGGAGTTCTCCAGGCCGCCGGGGCGGGTGGCGGCGACGAGCGTCTCCAGGAGGTCGCTGCGCAGGCGCGGCAGGACGACCTGCGTCTCGGGATCGCCGAAGCGCACGTTGAACTCGATGACCTGCGGGCCCTCGTCGGTGAGCATCAGCCCGGCGTAGAGGACGCCGTGAAACGGCGTGCCGCGCTCGCGCAGCAGGTCGACGACCGGCTGGTGGATCGCCGCGACGACCGCGTCGGAGTCCGGCGCGCCCGGGACCGGGCTGTAGGCGCCCATGCCACCGGTGTTCGGACCCTCGTCGCCGTCAAAGATGCGCTTGTAGTCCTGGGCGGAGACCATCGGGACGGCGCGCTCGCCGTCGCAGATGGCAAAGAGCGACAGCTCCTCGCCGTCGAGGAACTCCTCGACGACGACGGTGCCTTCACCGAAGCGACGCTCGTCGAGCATCTCGACCAGCGCCGCGCGGGCGGTCGGCTCGTCGGGCGCCACGACAACGCCCTTGCCGGCGGCCAGGCCGTCGAACTTGATGACGGTCGGATAACGGCCATCAATGGCTTGGAGGCCCGCTTCGACCGTCTCGACCTCCTCCCACTGCGCGGTCGGCACGCCGGCGCTGGCCATGACCTCTTTGGCAAACGCCTTGGAGCCCTCCAGCTGCGCGGCGGCCGCGGTGGGACCGAAGTGCGCGATGCCGGCGTCGGCAAGACGATCGGCGAGGCCCGCGACCAGCGGCGCCTCAGGGCCGATCACCACCAGGCCGACCTCCTCCTCGCGCGCGAGCGCGACGAGACCATCGAGATCGTCGACACCGACGGGCACGCAGCGGGCGACGGCCGCGATCCCGGGATTGCCGGGCGCAGCCAGCAGCTCCGGCCGCTGCGGTGAGCGCGCGAGCGCGTTGACGATCGCGTGCTCGCGCCCCCCGCTCCCAACCACGAGAACCTTCATGCGTGTGGGTGCAGGGGCCGTAAACGACCGCCGGAGCCGACGACGAGGACCTTCACGAGGGGCTTTCGAGGGACCTAGAGCGAAGCGATGAAGTCGTCAATCGGGATGGCGCTCAGCGTCTCGAAGCGGCCGGTCCCGCGGGAGCCGAGTTCGAGCGACACGCGCGCCATCGTCGACTCGTCGGGCGCCTCGACGATGCTGACGAAGTCGAAGCGTCCGAGCACCGACCACTGGGCCTTGACGGTGGCTCCGAGCTGCTCGACCTCGGAGTTCACCTCGCGGATCCGCTGCGGGTTGTTCTTGACCGTCTGGACGCCTTCGGGCGTCAGGGTCGAAAGCATGATGTACGTCGGCATGCGCTCCTTCTACCCGATCCGCGTGTTCCGCGGAGCACGACCCCTTGACCAACTAGCCTGCGGAACCGTCCATGCGCCGCCTTCTCGCCACTCCAGCACTCGCCCTCCTGCTCGTCCCCGCCGCCGCCCACGGCGCGACCGTGCAGACCGATCGCACCTGCTACCTGCAGACCGACAAGACGAACATCACCGTCTCGGGCAACGGCTACACGCCCGGCAGGCCCTACTCCGTGCTGCTCGACGGCACGGCGCTGACCGGCGGCCTGGGCACGATGGACGCGGGCGGCGCGATGCAGGGCGCTTTTGCCCCGCCGATGCTGGCCGATGACGAGCTGGAGCGCACGTTCACCGTCCAGGTCGCCTCCGACGCGCTGACCGCCGGCTCGATGTTCACGGTCACGCGCCTGAAGGCGAACTTCACGCCGTCGTCGGGCGACCCCAAGAAGCTGCGCGTGCGCTTCTCGGTCGCGGGCTTCGGCCTCGCCACGCACAACCCCGACGTCTACGTGCACTACATCGCGCCGGGCGGCAAGCTCAAGCAGACGATCCGGCTCGGCAAGGCGACCGGTCAGTGCGGCCAGATCGCACAGACCGCCAAGCGCCGGCTCTTCCCCTTCACCGACCCCAAGCTCGGCAAGTGGCAACTGCAGTTCGACACCGCCAAGAGCTTCACCAAGGGCGTGACGGGCAGCAAGTTCCTGTTCTACTCGGTGGGCGTGTGCCTGCAGCCCCCGGGCGCGCCGAAGCCGAGCAAGAGCGCGCCCTGCCCGCAGCAGGTCCGGTCCTAGACCGCCGCGACCCGTCAGGCCGCGGCGGCAGGTGCGACGCCGGCCTCCTGCTTGGTGAAGGTCAGCTCCCCGTCGGCCGCGTCGACGGCCACCACGTCGCCCTCGCGGAAGCGGCCCTCCAGGATCCCGAGCGCGAGCTGGTCGACCAGGAGCTTCTGGATCGTGCGCTTGAGCGGACGGGCGCCGTAGGTGGGGTCGTAGCCGATGTCGCCCAGCAGCGTGCGGGCGGCGTCGGTGAGCGTGACGTCGATCGCGCGGTCCCGGACGCGGGTCAGGACCCGCTCGACCTGCAGGTCGACGACCTTGCCGAGGTGCTCACGGTTTAGCGCGTGGAACTCGACGATGTCGTCCAGGCGGTTGATGAACTCCGGCTTGAAGTGCGCCTCGGCGCCGATCCGGCCCCCGGGGATGTTGGACGTCATGATCAACACGGTGTTCTTGAAGTCGACCGTGCGGCCCTGGCCGTCGGTCAGGCGCCCGTCGTCCATCACCTGCAAGAGCACGTTGAAGACGTCGGGGTGGGCCTTCTCGATCTCGTCGAGCAACACCACCGTGTACGGACGGCGACGCACGGCCTCGGTGAGCTGGCCGCCCTCCTCGTAGCCGACGTAGCCGGGAGGCGCGCCGACCAGGCGTGAGACCGCGTGCTTCTCCATGTACTCCGACATGTCGATGCGGACCATCGCGTCACCGCTGTCGAACATGAACTCGGCCAGCGCGCGGGCCAGCTCGGTCTTGCCGACGCCGGTCGGGCCGAGGAAGAGGAAGCTGCCGATCGGGCGGTCGGGGTCCTGGAGACCGGCACGTGAGCGACGCAGGGCGTTGGAGACCGCGGTGACGGCCTCGTCCTGGCCGATGACGCGCTGGTGCAGACGCTCCTCCATGTGGATGAGCTTCTCGACCTCGCCCTCCAGCAGCCGCGACACGGGGATCTTGGTCCAGCGCGCGACGACCTCGGCGATGTCCTCGGCGTTGACGACCTCGCGCAGGAAGCCCGCGTCGCCATCGGTGCGCTCCTCGCGCTCGGCGGCCTGCTGCTCAAGCTCGGGGATGACGCCGTGGCGCAGCCGCGCGGCCTCCTCGAGGTTGGCCTCGCGCTCGGCGCGCTCCAGGGCGACCTTGGCCTGCTCGAGCTGCTCGCGCACCTCCTGCACGCCGCCGATCGCGTCCTTCTCGGCCTGCCACTCGGCGGTCATCGCGGCCGACTGCTCCTTGAGGTCGGCGAGCTCGCGATCCAGGGTGTCGAGACGCGCGCGAGATGCGTCGTCGTCCTCCTTGGCCAGCGAGGTGCGCTCGATCTCCAACTGCAGGATGCGGCGGTCGACCTCGTCGATCTCGACCGGCTTGGAGTCGATCTCGATGCGCAGCCCGGAGGCGGCCTCGTCGATCAGGTCGATGGCCTTGTCGGGCAGGAAGCGGTCGGCGATGTAGCGGTCGCTGAGCGTCGCGGCGGCGATCAGCGCGGCGTCCTGGATGTCGACCTTGTGGTGGAGCTCGTAGCGCTCCTTGAGCCCGCGCAGGATCGCGATCGTGTCCTCGACGGACGGCTCGCCGACGAGCACGGGCTGGAAGCGCCGCTCCAGCGCGGCGTCCTTCTCGATGTGCTTGCGGTACTCGTCCAGCGTCGTGGCGCCGACGGCGCGCAGCTCGCCGCGGGCGAGCATCGGCTTGAGCAGGTTGGCGGCGTCGACGGCGCCCTCGGCGGCGCCAGCGCCGACGATCGTGTGCAGCTCGTCCATGAACAGGACGACGTTGCCGCCGGCCTCCTTGATCTCGGCCAGGACCGCCTTCAGGCGCTCCTCGAACTCGCCGCGGTACTTCGAGCCGGCCAGCAGCGCGCCGATGTCGAGGCTGATGACGCGACGGTCGCGCAGCGACTCGGGAATGTCGCCGGAGACGATGCGCTGGGCGAGGCCCTCGACGATGGCGGTCTTGCCGACGCCGGGCTCGCCGATGAGGACCGGGTTGTTCTTCGTGCGGCGGGAGAGCACCTGGATGACGCGGCGGATCTCCTCGTCGCGGCCGATGACCGGATCGAGCTTGCCGTCGCGCGCCAGCTCGGTGAGGTCGACGCCGAACTTCTCCAGCGCCTGGAGCTTGTCCTCGGGGGACTGGTCGGTGACCTTGTGCGCGCCGCGAACCTCCGCGATTGCCTTGGCCAGCTGCTCCTTGGTGGCGCCGGCGGCGCGAAGGAGGTCGCCCGCCCGGCCGCCGAAGCCGGCGAGGCTGAGCAGCAGGTGCTCGGTGGAGATGTACTCGTCGCCGAGCTCGCGCATCTCGACCTCGGCAGCGCGAACGACGCCGAGCAGCTCCGGGGAAGAGGTGGGCTCCTCGGGGTTGGCGAGCGTGGGGAGCGCGTCGAGGACGGCGTCGACCTCAACCCGCAGGGCCGGCCCGGCGACGCCGAGCTTGCGCAGGACGCCCGGGACCACTGAGTCATCCTGGCCGAGCAGGATCGCGAGCAGGTGCTCGGGCGTGGCCTGCGCGTGCTTGCGCGCTGCGGCCAGCGCGATCGTGGCCTGGATGGCCTCCTGGGACTTGATGGTGAAGCGGTCGGCGTTCAAGGTGCGTCGTCTCCCTGGCGTGACGGGTAAATCTCAGTCGTACTGACTTAGATCCTAGCAGCGTCGAGAGGTGCGTCAACGCGCCTGCGGACGGGTAGCGCAAGACGTATGAACGACGACGAGGAACGCACGAAGGACGACGTGGGCACCGAGAGCGGCAGGGGCGGCGAGAACTCGACCGCGCCCGACGACGAGGGCCAGCCCCTGGGGCCGGCGACGCCCGACTCGCGCGAGGACCTCGGCGACACGCCCGAGGCCCACGACGAGATCATTCCCGAGGACCTCCCCAAAGGCCACCCGGGCCGTCCGGAGGCCGAGCGCCAGGCCGCTGAGGGCGACGGGACGGTGCGCGGCAACACCTAGGTAACAATGATTTGCCAGGCGTTCACCGATTGGTGATCGCCTCTTCACAAGCGGCGGCGGAGCGCGGGCAAGGCTGGTGGTGCTCTCACAACACACCACCGAAGGGTTGGTCCAACCATCATGATGCCCAAGCGCATCACCATTGCCCTCGCCGCGACCGCGGCACTTGGCGTGACCGGCGCCGGCACCGCGCTCGCCACGGGCGTGTTCGACGGCTCCGGCGAGACGGAGCGCGTCGTCGCCCGTGCGCTGACCGACACCCATCCCAAGAACGTGATCTTCCTGCTGGGTGACGGCATGGGCACCCAGGAGATCACCGCCGCCCGCTACTACCAGGGCGTCAACAACCCGCTCAACGTCGACCGCATGCCGCTGACCGGCTTCGACACGACGTGGTCGGTCAAGCCCGCCGCCGCGCCGCCCTACCTCCCCGACTACGACCCCGACTCGGCCTCCACCGGCACGATGTGGGCGACCGGCACCAAGACGCTCGACGAGCGGATCTCCCAGGGGCCGAGCAGCGCGATCAACGTGCCCGGCGCCAACCTCCAGACCGTGCTGGAGCGCTGGCAGCGCCGCGGCGCCCGCGTCGGCGACGTCTCGACCGCCGAGATCACCGACGCGACGCCGGCCGTCCTGGCCTCGCACATCTCCCTGCGTGGTTGCCAGGGCCCGGCCGACATGAACAACTGCGCGAGTGAGCGCAAGGGCGCCAACGGACTGGGCTCGATCGCCGAGCAGGAGGTCGACCACAAGGTCGACGTGCTCCTGGGTGGCGGACGCAACCGCTTCACCGCCACGATCCCGGACGGCCCCGACACCGGCAAGACGGTCGTGGACTCCGCGCTGCGCCAGGGCTACCAGTACGTGACCGACGCCGCCGGTCTGGCAGCGGTCGCCAACAAGGGTCCGCGGTCGCCGTTCGATCGTGACCGTGACCGTGGGAACAAGCCTGTCCTCGGCCTGTTCACCACCGGCAACATGTCGCTGGAGTGGAGCGGCCCGCCGGCGGCGACGGGCAAGGGCAACGACCCGGCCCCGTGTGTCGAGAACCAGCGTCCGGCCAACGAGCCGAGCCTGGCGGACATGACGTCCAAGGCCATCAAGTTGCTGGATGACAACAACAACCGGGGCTTCTTCCTGCAGGTCGAGGGCGCCTCGATCGACAAGCAGGACCACGCCACCAACGCCTGCGGCCAGATCGGCGAGACGATCGCCTTCGACACCGCCATCGGCGTCGCGCTCGACTACCAGAAGAGCCACCCCGACACGCTCGTCGTCGTCACCGCCGACCACGCGCACACCAGCCAGATCGTGGCCGACGACGCCAGCGGCTCGGGCCTGCCGACCGGCTACTCGACCAACCTGCTGACCAAGGACGGGTCGACGCTGTCGCTGACCTACGGCACGGCCGGCTCGGGTGGCCCGGGCGCACCGCCCGTCGCCGCTCCGCCGAGCCAGCAGCACACCGGCGCGGTCGTGCCGGTCTGGGCCCGTGGCCCGGGCGGCCTGGCGGTGCTGGGCACCAACGACCACACCGACCTGTTCAAGACGCTCGGAGGCTGAGGCGCACCGAGTTATCGTTGTTGGTTTTGTCTGCCGCCCGCGTGGAGCTCGTTGCTCTGTGCGGGCGGTGGTCGTTGTGGGGCGTCCTGGTCGGGGTGCGGGATGTGACTGGATGGTCGGCGCTCCGTGACATCGCCACCACGCTCTCGTGGTCTGGGGCGTTGCATGCGCGTGCTGTTGCGTGGTTCGGCGCCCGTTCGTATGGGCATCGAACGGGCGCCGCGCGGATGGCGACGTCACGGATCACCGCCCTCCCTTCGCGCTCGCGCCGCCGACGCGCGTCGCTCGGTCCGTGTCGTCTGCCCCTCGCATATGAGGGGCCAGACGACACGGATCCACCCCGCCGGGACGGACGGCACCTAGACATTGAGATCCAACGTCAGGGTGCCATCCGTCCCTGAGGCACAACACGAATCGCCGGCCCCGGCGCGAGCGGACGACGAGCCAACGCACGAGCAGCCAACCCCGCTCACTCCCCTCGGTGAGCCCGGACCACGTTGGCACCCCATCCACCGTCCGAACTGAACGCCAATAACAAGTCGCACCACCCGGGCGCTCGCAACAGACCGGGTCGACCCCGAGACCAGCGCCCCACGACGGCAGTCTCGGGCGGCCCGCTACCCGTCCACCCCAGACGCAACAGACCAACCCTCACGCTTGCCGCGGAGTTGTTGGTGTTGTCGATGAGTGACGAGACTGCAACAGGAGTGCAACGACTCTGCGCAGCTGACCAATTCCGTCGGTCCGGCCCGATAGGCTCCGCATCTCAACGAAACAAGTGCCCCCGCGACCGTTGACGCGGCCCGGGGGCGTGACCCAAGGAGCAGTAACTCCATGAGTGCCCCGCAGGGTAGCTACGGCTGCCGTATCACCGTCACCACCTCAGACGCCGAAGTCCTGCGCGACGAGGCCAAGAAGGTCCTGATGTACAACCACGAGGAGTTCGAGGACTTCCTCGACCACGTCCCCGTCAAGCAGCTCGCGCTCGCAGACATCTTCCGCGACGCCACAGCGGTCATCGACGCCCTCGGCTGGGACCCCCGCCTCAACCCACCACGCGAGACCTTCAAGGTCCCCCTCACCCCCGCCCACATCGAACAGCTCCACAAAGGCCGCACCGACCTCCTCAACCACAACCTCGACCTCATCGGCGAGATCGGCACCGACCAGGACGTCAACGCCATCATCACCAGCGAGATCCAGGCCAACCGCCGCAGCGTCGAAGCCCTCAACCGCATCTTCGACACCTACACCAACACGATCACCACATAGGCCGTCGCATCCCCGTTGCGGGGCCAGTCCCCGCAACGGGGATGCGACAGCGCCGGAGGGAGTCCAGCGTGCGGCGTAGAACCCAGACGCTAAGGACCGCCCACGCGGGACTTCGCTGCGGAGACCTGCTCGATGAGGTCTTCGTCGCGAAGACCGGCGGTTGCGCCGCCGACGCGGGGTGCAAGGGCGGAGGCGATGCGGCGGGCGAGGTCGGTGCGAACGGCCGACGGAAGGTCGTAGCGGCGATCCAGGAAGCTGCGGACGGCGGCGAGGTCGTCGGCGCTGAGGGCGCTGACGTCGAGGATCTCGCCACCTGCCGTGTTGCGCGCGGCGCGGCCGACGGGCGTGAGCGCCTCGACGCCCGGCGGCAGGCCGAAGCCGCCGAAGCTCAGCGGAGTGGGCTGCGAAGCCTGCGGTGCATCGGCGGTGAAGCTCGCGGCGGCGGCCTCTCCCTTGCGGGGCTCGCGCACGACGATCGTGGAGGCGGCGAGGTCGCCGAGGCGCTGGTTGTGCTTGGTCACGAGGATCGAGACCATCGCCGGCAAGTAGCTCAGCGGCAGGCCGTCGACGAGGCGGACGACGTTGCGGATCGCGCTGGAGAGGAGGTCGACGGGGCGGCCGTCGTCGCGCAGCACGCGCAGGCCGGTCCAGCGCTTGCCGGGCGTGCGGCCGTTGGCGAGCACCTCGAAGGCGACGTCATAGCCGAAGTAGATGGCGAAGCTGATGATCGAGAAGAGCGCGATGCCGAGGTCGCCGATCTGCGACGCGCCGATGAGCGCGCCGACGATCAGCACGACCTTGAGCGTGAGATCGATGAGCGTCGCGGTGAAGCGCGAGCCGAGCCCGGCAAGGATCAGGTCGACCGTGACGCCCTCGGGCGTGGCGATGCGCAGCCGGTCCTGGTAGTCCTCCATCTCGTGCGGCACGGTACCCATCAGGACGACCGGTCATGACGCTCGACCGCTTCGAGCGCGAACGGTCGGGTGGTTGGCGAGCGCTGGAGGCCGCGCTCGGCAAGGCGCGCGGCAAGCCGGAGCGGCTCGGCGCCGCCGGGGTCCTGGAGCTCGGCGGCCTGTACCGGACGGCCGCGGCGGACCTCGCGCTGGCCCGCCGGCTCTTCCCCGGCGACCCGCTCACCGGCCGACTGGAGGCGCTGGTTGTCCGGGCGCGGGCGGTCGTCTACGCCGACGTCGGAAGGCGACTGTCACCGCGCGAGTTCGTGACGCGCGGCTATTGGCGACTGGTGCGCGAGCGTCGGCTCGCGCTGATCGTCGCGGCGACGCTGTTCATCGGCGCCACGGCGTCCGCGCTGGTCTGGGGCATCCTCGATCCGGACGCCGCCGCGGGCTTGGTGCCCGGCGTGTTCATCGACGGCGCCGACCCGCCGCGGGGTGACCGCGGCCTGACAACCTCGCAGTCGGCCGCGTTCTCCAGCGAGATCTTCACCAACAACATCCAGGTGACGTTCATGTCCTTCGCCGCGGGGCTGCTGTTCGCGGTCGGCGGCGCGTTCCTGCTGGTCTACAACGGGCTGATCTTCGGCGCGGTGCTCGGCGTCGCCGCCGCCCACGGCAACCTCGACCAAGTCCTCCGCCTTGTCGTCGCCCACGGCGTGCTGGAGCTGTCGTGCATCGTGATCGCCGCGGCGGCCGGCCTGCAGATGGGTTGGGCGCTCGTCTCCCCCGGCCCGCTCACGCGCCGCGCCGCGCTGGCGACCCAGGCACGCCCGGCGATGGCGGTCGTGCTCGGCACCGCGCCGTGGCTCGTCGTGGCGGGACTTGTTGAAGGCTATGTGTCGCCGGCGGGCTGGGGCGGAGCAGGGCCTTACATCGTCGGTCTCCTGCTCGGCCTGGCGTTCTGGTCGCTGATCGCGCTGGCCGGACGACGCGCCGCGACCTAGAGCCGTCGGCGCGACTTGGCGTACAAGTAGGCGCGCACGCAGGCGGCGTTGAGCGTGCCGGGTGTGGCCTCGATGACCTCGGCGCCGGCACCGCGGACGGCGACGGCCGCGCGCGAGCGAGCGGCGAGGAGGTCGGTGGCCGCAGTGGCGAGCAAGACGTCATCGCCGGCGGCGAGCGCCTCGATGTCCGGGTCGCGGGCGGAGGCGACCAGGACGGCGTGGCGACGGGTGAGGACCGGAACGGCGTCGACGAGCGCGCGGGCCGCCGCTTCGTCGAGCAGATCGGTGAGGACGACGACGAGCGCCCGCTTGCCGCCGCCGATCGTGCGGAACGCGAGCTCGTAGTCGCTGTCGCGCTCGGAGGGCTCGAGGTCGAAGGTCGCGCGGATGACGTCGGTACCGGTCGCGCGGCCGGGACGGACGCGGCGGCGGATCTCGTCGTCGAAGGCCAGCACGCCGCAGCGGTCGCCGAGCTCGTCGGCGACAAGGGCCAGGGCGGTCGCGGCGTCCAGCGCCTCGTCGCAGCGCGTCCGGTCGCCCAGCGGCGCGGCCATCAGCCGGCCGACGTCCAACACCACCATGATCTCCTGGTCCTGCTCGACACGATGCTGGTTGCTCATCGGCCGACCGATGCGCGCGGTCGCCCGCCAGTTGACCTGGCGGATGTCGTCGTCGGGCAGGTAGTCGCGGACGCGCTCGAACTCCGTGCCGAGCCCGACGGGGCCGCGCGTGCGGACGCCCGGGTCGCGGAAGCGGCCCTCGCGGACGGCGAGCGCGAGGCGGCGAGCCGAGGGCAGGTCCGGGAACACCGTCACCTCCTGCTCACCGGCCGCGCGGTGCTGCCAGGCGCCGAGACCGAGCGGGCCGCGGGCGCGCAGCGCGACCGCCGGCAGGACATGGCGTCCGCGCCGGCGCGGGGTGAGCGTCGCGGTGAGGCCGCCGTCATCCTCGCGACGATCGAGCGTGAGGTCGGGCACGAGCGGCTGCCGGACGCAAACGGCACCCCCACCGCCCTGGACCGTGATCGCCAATGGAACGCCGACGCCGCGTGCGAGCACGGCGGGCAACGTCCGGGTGACGCGCGGCGCGCGGCGGGCCAGCAGCGCGTCGGCCAGCACGAGACCTGCGAGCACCGCAAGCGCGATCCCCACGACCATCCCGGGAACGACCAGCGCCGCCGCCGCGAGCGCGACGAGGACCGCCACCGTTCGAGCGGTGAGGGTCACTGCGTGCCGGCGCTCCGGGCCAGGACCGGACCGCCCGCACGGCAGCGACGTGAGCCCGCGGCGCTCATCGCGGAACCGGCACTGCCGCCAGCGCCGCGGCAACCGCGTCGGCGGCGGTGAAGCGATCGAGCTCGGCCTCGGGCGAGAGGATCAGGCGATGGCCGAGAACCGGCCGCGCCATCCGGACGACGTCGTCGGGCGTGACGTAGTCGCGGCCCGCCAGCAGCGCCGCCGCACGGGCGGCGGCGAGCAGATGGACCGCCGCGCGCGGGCTGGCGCCGAGCGTCACGCCGGGCAGGGCGCGCGTCGCGCGGGCGATCGCGACGACGAAGCCCTCGACCTCGTCGGTGGCGCTGATCGCGTCGACCGCGGCCTGTGCCGCGCGCAGCTCCTCGGCATCGGCGACCGGCCGCACGTCGTCCAGCGCGGCGGGCGCCAGACCGCGGCGGGCGAGCCGCAGCAGCGCCAGCTCGTCCTGCTCGCTCGGGTAGCCGATGTCGGCGCGAAACAGGAAGCGGTCCAACTGCGCCTCGGGCAGCGGGTAGGTGCCCTCGTACTCGACGGGGTTCTGCGTGGCGACGACCACGAACGGCTCCGGCAGCGGGTGGCGCTCGCCGTCCACGGTCACCTGGCGCTCCTCCATGGCCTCCAACAACGCGGCCTGCGTCTTGGGCGGCGTGCGGTTGATCTCGTCGGCCAAGACGACCGAGGCGAAGATCGGGCCCGGCCGAAAGGAGAGATCGCCATCGCGCAGCGCGACCGTCCCGGTGACGTCGGAGGGCAGCATGTCGGGGGTGAACTGGATGCGCCGGAACGACGTGTCCAGCGCCGCGGCGAACGCGCGGGCCAGCAGCGTCTTGGCCGTGCCGGGCGGGCCCTCCAGCAGCACGTGCCCACCGAGGGCGGCGGCCGCGAGCAGCAGCTCCAGCGCATCGTCCTGGCCGACGACGGCGCGCCGGACCTCCGCGCTCACGCGGTCGTGCAAGTCCTTCATGTTGGTGGCGTCTCCGTGGTCGGGGTGGTCAGCGTGTCACGGTCGCGGGTCCGGGCGAGCGCGGCGGCGAGCGCCTCGACGTGCGCGCGCCGCGGTGGCGACAGGGTGCGGGCCTCGGCCTCGGGCGGCCCGAGGCGGCGGCCGCAGACGATCAGGAAGGCCAGGGCGGCGAGGCCGAGCAGCCACAGGCAGGTCTGGACGCGGTCGGGCAGCGCCGCGAGGCCGGTCTCCTCGCGGTAGCCGTGGACCGACTCGACGAACGCGACATGCCGCCCGGGTGGGCCGGCGATCGCGAGCGCCTCGGCGGCGTGGTCGCCGTCGGCGAGGCTGCGGTTGCGCAATGGCTCGGCGTCGGGGACGAGGATCGCGGTGCCGCGGCCGATGTGCCGCGTCACCGGCGCGCGGTTGCCTGCGCGCCGCGGGAGCGATGCATCGCCGCCGAGCGTGTCGGCCGCGGTCCCGGCCAAGATCGCGTGACCGCCGTCGCGGACGTAGGCGCGCAGTGCGTCGCGCTGGGTCGCGGGGAGCCGACGGCCATCGACGACCACCACCGTCTCACCGCGCACGGGACGCCGGTCGGCGAGCGAGGCACGCACCCGGCGCACGTCGTGACCGGCGCGCTCGAGCAGCTCCGCGTAGGCGGCCAGTCCGGCGGGCGAGGTCGCATACGAGGAGGACGGCGGCCCGGACGGGTGCTCCGGCGCACGGCCGAGCAGGACGCCGACGAGGAGGACGGCCGCGACGGCGAGCACGACCAGCACGGTCCCGCGACTCATCGGCGACGCGCCTCGCCCACGATCGCAGGCCACTCCTCGCGCGCCGCTGCCGCATCCTGGTCGGCAGCGTGGCGGCCGCCGTAGGCGATCGCGTCGTGGGTGGCGGCGAGGTCGTCGTAGCGCTCGGAGCGCAGGGTGCGGCCGACGGCGCCGGAGGTCAGGGAGGGCCGCAGCTCGATCGCGTGGATCGCGTCGAGGCGCAGCAACCCGGCGGCGAAGCGCAGACGCACGGCGCCGTCGAGATCACCGGCGCGCTCGGCCTCCAACGCTCGGCGCTCCAGCTCGGCAGGACCCAGCTGCGCGGCGCCCGGCACGTCGCCCGGACCGGCCACGCGGACGGCGGCGCGACGGCGGCGGTGCGCGCCGATCGCGTTCACGACGACCGCGGTCACGGCGACGACCACCGCGACCAGCAGCAGCCAGCCGGTGACGGGGCCGCCGGGCAGCGCGCCGGTCAAGGACTCCAACCAGTCGCCAAGCGTGACGAACACGCCGTGCAGCAGGCCCTCGTGGTGATGGCCTTCGGTGAAGCGATCCTGCGCGACGATCTCGCGCGCCTGCGCGCGGGCCTCGCCGGTCAGCGCGCGACGAGCGGCGCCGTCGCCGTCAGCCGCGCGGGCGGCCAGCTCACGCAGGGCCGCGTCGGTCACTCGTCCTGTGACGGCGGCCGCTGCGGCTCAGGCGCCACCGGGGGCGCCCACGATCCTGGCGCGGGTGCCGGAGGCGCGGGCGCCCCCGGCGGCAGAGGCGCCTCGGGCGGCGCATATGGCGCCGGTGCGCCGGGCGGAGCCGCCGGCCGACCGAAGGCATCCCGACCGCCCTCGCGCTCAGACGACCACAGCGGCGGCACGACCGACGGCGTAGCCGTCGGGGTGGGCGGGCCGGAGGCAGTCGGCCCACCCATGCGCTCAGCCAGCAGCGCAAGGTCGAAGCCCTCCTTGCGCACCCGCAGGTCGAAGTACACCAACGTGGTCACGGCCGCCACGAACGGCGTCGTCACGAGCGACACCACCAAGTTGGCCGCGTGCTCCAGGATGAGCGCGCCGAAGGACGTGTCGTCGATGAACGACCCCGTGGGCGCGATGAGCAGCAGCGTCACGACCGTGGTCACCACGCCGACCAAGATGTAGGTCACCGCCATCCGTCCGGCCGTCGCCCACCAGCGCGTCTCGACGAGCTTGAAGGAGCGTCGCAGCGCCGCGACCCCGCCGGTCCCCTCGACGAGCATCACCGGGTAGGCGACCGTCCACGCGATGTACAGCCAGATGCCCGGCACGAGAAACGCGAGAAAGCCCAGGACCAGGCCGAGGGCGAGCACGATCGTCAGCCACAGCGTGGCGCCGAGGCGCTCCCCGGCGAAGCGCAGCGACGCCCTGGCGCTGGTCTCACGACCGAGATAGGTGTCGGCGATCGCGCGGTAACAGGCGACGGTGCCGAGCAGATAGCCGAGGAAGCTCAGCGCGATGATCAGCGTCTGCCCCGCGACGTAGGCGCCGTCGTCGCTGTAGGTCGTCGCCGTCTCGGCGGTGCTGGAGAAGCTCGTCCCGACTTGGTAGACGTCGGTCGTCGACTTGATGATGATGATGTTGGCGAGCTGGATCGGCAGCGCGATCACCAGCATCACCGTCGCCAGCGTCCGCCAGCGCGAACGCACGATCTTGATGCTCGCGTCGAGCGTCTCCCCCAGGTTCAGCGGCCGCATCCGCCCTGCAACCTACCCCGCGGCGCGGGCGAGCAGGCCGGAGGCCGCTAGCGCGCGGGCTGGTCGCCGTCGCGCTGGATGGGGATGCGGCGGGGGCGGGATGGCTCGGGCTCGGCCGGAGGCATCCGGTGGGGAAGGAGGTCGCGGGTGTGCTTGAGCGGCACGAGCTCGCCGCCGCGCATCTCGCGCTTGACGGCGTCGATCTGGGCGGTCATCTCGGCCTGCAGCTCCTCGGTGCGGCGCTCCAGCGCGTCGACGCGGCGGCGGGCGCGGTCGAGCTCCTGCTCCAGGCGCAGCACGTGCTCGACGCCCGCGAGGTTGAGCCCGAGGTCGTTGGTCATCTCCTGGATGCGGCGCAGCCGGTCGACGTCCTCGTGCGAGTACAGGCGCGTGCCCTTGGGCGAGCGCTTGGGCTCGATCAGCCCGCGCTGCTCGTACATCCGCAGCGTCTGCGGGTGCATCTCGGCCAGCTCGGCCGCGACGGAGATCATGAAGACGCCGCGGTCGTGAGAGACCGTGACGGTCGTACGCGTGCGGCGCATGCTCATGAGAACAGCCTCGCCCTCGGATCGTCGCCCATGACGGCAGACAGCTTCTCGACCGCCTCGGACTGCTCGGCGCTCAGCGTCGCGGGAACGTCGATGACGAACTTGTAGTGCAAGTCGCCCTTGCCCTTGCCACCGAGCTTCTGGGGGCCCTCGCCGCGAAGACGCTGGACGGTGCCGTGCTTGGTGCCCGGCGCCACCCGCAGCTTCTTGCGGCCGTTGAGCGTCGGCACCTCGACGTCGGCGCCACGGATCGCCTCGGGGATCGTCAGCGGCACCTCGACTTCGAGGTTGTCGCCCTTGCGCTCGAAGATCGGTGACGGCGCGACATGGGTGACGACGTACAGGTCGCCGGGCGGCCCGCCGTTGCGGCCCGCCTCGCCCTTGCCCGCCAGCCGGACGCGCGAGCCCTCGCGCACGCCCGCAGGGATGTTCACCTTGTAGTTCTTGACCGTCTTCTGCTGCCCGGCGCCGTGACAGGTCGGGCACGGATCCTCGATGATCGCGCCCGATCCATGGCAGCGCGAGCACGGCTGCGAGATCGAGAAGAGGCCCTGGCCCTGGGACTCGATCCCGCGCCCCTGGCACTTCGGGCAGACCTTCGGCGACGTCCCGGGCTTGGCGCCCGTGCCGCGACAGGTCGGACACGGCTGGGTCGTCGCGACACTCAGCGGGACCTGCGCGCCGGCGATCGCCTGCTCGAAGGAGACCGCGACCGCCGTCTCGAGGTCGGCGCCGCGCTCGGGGCGCGGACCGGTCGGGCCGCCGCTGCGGCCGCGGGTGCCGGCACCGCCCGCGGCGCCCTCGCCGCGGAAGATGTTGTTGAAGATGTCCTGGAAGCCGCCGAAGTCGCCCGCGGAGAACCCTCCCGACGGGCCGCCCGCGCCACCGCCGCCGCCCATCCCGAACATGCCGCCGCGGTCGAACTGCTTGCGCTTGTCCGGATCGCCGACGACGTCGTAGGCCGCCTGGATCTCCTTGAAGCGCTCCTCGGCCTTGGCGTCGCCGGGGTTGTGGTCGGGGTGGTACTGACGGACGAGCTTGCGGTGCGCCTTCTTGATCTCCTCCTGCGACGCCTTCTTGTCGACCCCGAGGATCTTGTAGGGGTCGCTCGGCGTCATGCGGCCACCACGACCTTGGCGGCCCGGAGGATCTCCTCCTTGTAGCGGTAGCCCGGCTGGTAGACCTGCGTGATCACGCCGGTCTCCACGCCCTCGGCGGGCTGCTGGGCGACAGCCTCGTGCTGATGGGGGTCGAAGCTCTCGCCGACCGGCGTGAACTGCTCGATCCCGACGCGCGTCAGCGCGGTCTGCAGCTCCTGCTGGACCAACCTGATGCCCTTGGTCAGGTGATGCTCGGCGTCGGACTCCTCGGCTTCCGCGGCCGCGAGCGCCCGGTCGAGGTTGTCCAGCGACGGCAGCAGCTCACGCGCCAGCCGCGCGACGCCACGCGCCGAGGCCAGCTCGACGTCGCGGCGCGCACGCTTGCGCACGTTGTCGGTCTCGGCGGCGGCCCGCAGGTACAGGTCCTTGAAGTCGGGCTCCACCACGACCTCCTCGGCCTCCACCTCGGCGTCGACCGCGCGGTCGGCGACGTCGTCGGCGACCTCCGGCGCCGGGGTCTCCCCCGGCACCGTCGCCTCGTCGACCGACGTGTCGCGCTCCTCGGTCACCTACTTGCCCTCGTCCACGACCTCGGCGTCGACGACGTCCTCCTCCGCGGAGGAGCCACCGTCGGCCGGAGCCTCGCCGTTGGCCGTCGCGCCCTCGGCCTGCGCCTGGGCGGCCTGCTGCTGGGCCTTCTCGTACATGGCCTCGGAGACCTTGTGGAAGGCGGACTGCAGCGTCTCGGCCGCGGCGTTGATCGGCTCCGGGTCCTCGCTGGTCAGCGACTCGCGGACGGCCGTGATCGCGGCCTCGATCTCGGTCTTGGACTCGGGATCCACCTGGTCGCCGAGGTCCTTGAGCTGACGCTCGGCCTGGTAGGCGGCGTTCTCGGCGTTGTTGCGGGCCTCGGCCAACTCGCGCGCCTTCTTGTCGTCCTCGGCGTGTGCCTCGGCGTCGCCGACCATCGACTTGATCTCGGCCTCCGACAGGCCGGAGCCCGACTTGATCTCGATCTTCTGCTCCTTGCCGGTGCCCAGGTCCTTGGCGGACACGGCGAGGATGCCGTTGGCGTCGATGTCGAAGGTGACCTCGATCTGCGGGATGCCGCGCGGCGCCGGCGGGATGCCGGTCAGCTGGAACTTGCCCAGCGACTTGTTGTAGTTGGCCATCTCGCGCTCGCCCTGCAGGACGTGGATCTCGACCGACGGCTGGTTGTCCTCGGCCGTCGAGAAGACCTCGCCCTTGCGGGTCGGGATCGTGGTGTTGCGCTCGATCAGCTTCGTCATGACGCCGCCCTTGGTCTCGATGCCGAGGGTGAGCGGGGTGACGTCGAGCAGCAGGACGTCCTTGACGTCGCCGCCGAGGACGCCGGCCTGGATCGCGGCGCCGACGGCCACGACCTCGTCCGGGTTCACACCGCGGTGCGGCTCCTGACCGGTGAGGTCCTTGACCTTCTCCTGCACGGCCGGGTTGCGCGTCATGCCGCCGACCAGGACCACGTGGTCGATCTTGTCGGCGCCCTTGGCCTTCGCGTCATCGAGCGCCTGGCGGACCGGCGCGACGACACGGTCCAGCAGCGCCGCGGTCAGCTCGTTGAACTTCGCGCGGGTGATGCGGACGTCGAGGTGCTTGGGGCCGGAGGCGTCAGCCGTGATGAACGGCAGGTTGATCTGGGACTCCTGCGCGGTCGACAGCTCGATCTTGGCCTTCTCGGCCGCCTCGTAGAGCCGCTGCAGCGCCATCGGGTCCTGCGTGAGGTCGATGGCCTGGTCCTTCTTGAACTCGCCGGCGAGCCAGTCGACGATCGCCTTGTCCCAGTTGTCGCCGCCGAGGTGATTGTCACCCGCGGTCGACTTGACCTCGAAGACGCCGTCGCCGATCTCCAGCACCGACACGTCGAACGTGCCGCCGCCGAGGTCGAAGACGAGGATCGTCTGGTCGGTGTCCTTGTCGAGGCCATAGGCCAGTGAGGCGGCGGTCGGCTCGTTGATGATGCGCTTGACGTCGAGGCCGGCGATCTTGCCGGCGTCCTTGGTCGCCTGGCGCTGGTCGTCGTTGAAGTACGCGGGGACCGTGATGACGGCGCCGTCGACGGACTCGCCGAGGTATGCCTCGGCGTCGGCCTTGAGCTTGGCGAGGATCATCGCGCTGATCTCCGGCGGGCTGTACTGCTTGCCGCCGGCGTCGATGCGCGCGTCGCCGTTGGGGCCGGAGACGACCTTGTACGGGACGATCGACTCCTCCTCGCGCACCTCGGCCTCCTTGCGGCCCATGAAGCGCTTGACGGAGAAGACGGTGTTCTGCGGGTTGGTGACGGCCTGGCGCTTGGCGACGGTGCCGACGAGGCGCTCGCCGCTCTGCGCGAAGGCGACGACCGACGGGGTGGTGCGACCGCCTTCAGCGTTCTCGATGACGGTCGGCTCGCCGCCCTCAAGGACGGCCATGCACGAATTCGTCGTGCCGAGGTCGATGCCGATGGTCTTGCCCATGTTGTCGCGTGGCTCCTTTTCTGCCTACTACGAGTTGCGATCGAAAATCTTAGCCACACTGTAGTAGATCTCAGACGGAGGCGAGGCGCCGTCGGACGGCAGCGCCGAAGCGGGCGAGCCGGGCGCTGTCCCCGACGAAGAAGAGCGACGGCTCGGTCAGCTCGAGCTCCAGCAGCAGCGGCGCGCCGTCGGCGTCCTCGACGAGGTCGATGCGCGCGTAGAGCGGCGGGCCCGTGCCGAGCCGCCGGCCCACGTCGTCGACGATCCGCCCGGCAACCGCCAGCTCGGCCTCGGTCGGCGTCCGCGGCTCGATCGTCTCGGCGGCGAAGACCTCGGAGGTCGGCTCGGCGCCGGGACGCAGCAGCGGCCCCTTGTGGATCGCGTGCGAGAAGGCGCCGTCGAAGAACAGCAGCGCGGTCTCGCCGCGGGCGTCGACCGAGGCGACGTATGGCTGGACCATGGCGGTCCGTCCGCCGGCGTGGATGGCCGCGACGAGCGCAGCGGCGCGGTCACCCTCGTCGGCCGTGAAGCGCGCGGTGTCGCGTGAGCCGGCGCTGACCGTCGGCTTGATGACGTACTCGCACGGCGGCGGTGTGAAGGTCGCGCCGTGCTCGACCAGCGCGGTCGGGACCACCGGCAGCCCGGCGAAGGCCAGCTCTTGCAGGTAGCGCTTGTCGGTGTTCCACGACAGGACGCCGGGCGGGTTGACGAGCCGCTCGCCGATCCCGTGTGCCCAGGCCAGGAACGCGTCGCGACGCTCCTGGTAGTCCCAGGTCGAGCGCACGACGACGAGGTCGAACGCCGCCCAGTCGACCGCCGGGTCGTCCCAGACCGCGAACGTCACGTCGCCGCCGATCGCCGCGGGCAGGCCGGCGTCGTCGGCGTCGCCGTCGGGGAAGAACGAGCAGGTGGCGAGCGCTACGCGGGGCGCCGTTCCGGACATGAAGACCTTAGGACGCAGACCCCGCACGCCGGTCGCTGGGAATGGCAGGTGCGCCGGCCATGGCGCAGCAAGTTGACGTGGAACTCCAGCTCCGCGCCCGGCGGCGTCAGCGCGAGCATCTCGTCGTGGAGCTCCTCGAACGGCGCGCCCGGACGCAGCAGGTGCAGGCGCATCCCGACGCGCGAGACGTGGGTGTCGACCGGCACGTCGCGCAACCCATAGGAGAACAGCAGGACGCACGCGGCGGTCTTGCGCCCGACGCCCGGCAGCGCGCAGAGGAAGTCGCGCGACTCGGCGACCGGCGCCTCGCGCATCCATCTCAGGTCGAGGCCATCCCGACGATTCGCCTCCTCGATCGCGACCAGGATGTCGTGGATCCGCTGTGACTTGACCTTGGAGATCCCGCCCGGCCGGATCGCCTCCTCGACCTCGGCGACCGGCGCGTGGCGCACCGCGTCCCACGTGTCGAAGCGGTCGCGCAGGCGCAGGAACGCGACGTCGCGGTTGCGGTCGTTGGTCGACTGCGACAGCACGGTCAGGACCAGCTCGGCCAGCGGGTCCTCGTGCGGCGGTGCGATCGGGACGCCGTAGACGTCGCGCAGCTTCTCGCGCAGCCGTGCCGTCCGGGTGCGGGTCGGCGCGCGCCACGCGTCACGCGGGACGGTCGCAAGCTTGTCGGTGCTCAAGACAAGGCCCCGTAGCGCTCGACGGCCCGCGCGCCCTCGGCGACCGCGTCGGGCAGCATCGCCGCCAGCGCCGCGGGGTAGAAGCCGGTGCGGGCCAGGGCCGCGAGCAGGACACCGGTGACCGCGTCGCCGGCGCCCGTGGCGTCGACCGGCCGCGCCGGCACGCCCGGCACCGACCGGTCCAGCCCGCCGCCGCGCAGCAGCGCACCGTCGGCCCCGCGCGTGACGACCACATGCTGCGCGCCGGCAGCCAGCAGCGACGCCGCGGCGTCCTCGACCTCCAGCTCGCCGCTCAGCGCCAGCGCCTCTTCCTCGTTGCACTTCACGAGGAACGCCCCTTCGACACACGGCCCGACGACCTCGACGGCGGCCGACCGCGAACGCCAGCGCTCCAGCCGCAGGTTGGGGTCGACGATCACCGGCTTGCCGGTCGCCAGTGCGCGGGCACGGGCCGCGAGCGTCGCCGCGCGCTCGTCCTCGTCGACCAGCGTGTTGGACGAGAAGAAGAGCGCGTCGCACGCGTCGACGGCCGCCACCAAGCGATCTCCCAGTCCGGTGATCGCGGTGCGCAGTCCCTCCCCGTAGATCGCGAACGACGGCTGAGCCTCAGCGTCGAGCGTGACGAACGCGACCGGCGTGGCGATCTCGTCGCGGCGGTCGAACCAGGTCAGGTCGACGCCCTCGGCCGTCAGCCGCTCGTGCAGCCACGTTCCCCACGCGTCGGTGCCCACGCCGCCGGCCAGCGCAATGTCGGCACCCCGCCGTGCCGCGGTCACCGCCACGTTGGCGATCGCGCCGCCGAAGCGCGGCACGAAGGCGTCCGCCTCGGAGATCGAGGCCACCGGACGCTCACAGACCAAGTCGACGAGCGCCTCTCCCACGCAGAGGATCCGCATTCGCGCCCAGCGTACCCACGGTTGGCGTGCACGGTTGGCGCAATTGGCTGACAGCCAACGTGCAGGGCTTCACGGGATGGACATGCGGTCGATCTGAGTGTGTGGATAGGGTCCCCGGCTCCGGCAGGGGATGTCCGTCACGTCTCGAACCCGGAAACGGTCGTCGTTCCGCGGCCGTCGATGTCGTACGGGCATGGACCAGCCCGATCCCCGAATCCGACCACCCCCGGACCAGGAGACCTGAGCCCCCTTGCCCGTCGCCGCACCCCCGCCCGCGTACGTCGCGGCCTCGACCGCCGAGATCGCGATCGTCCGTGAGATCAACCGGGTCCGTCGAGCCCATCACCTGCGCACGGTCAAGCTGACTGCGCCGCTGACGCGCGTCGCCCGCCGTCACTCCTCGCTGATGCTCAAGTACGACGCCTTGAGCCACTCCTCGTTCGACGGCTCCTCCTTCTCGACCCGCCTGCAGCGCGCCGGCAAGCGCCGCTCCTACGGCGAGACGCTCGCCTGGGCGCCCGACGGCTCCGGCGTCAACGCCAAGTCCTTGCTCGGGCTCTGGCTGCGCTCCGCCCCGCACCGCCGGGTGCTCATGAACGGCCGTCTGCGTCGCGTCGGCGTCGGCCGCGTCTACGGCTCGCTCGGCGCCCAGCGCGGCAACGCCATCACCGCGGACTTCAGCTCCTAGGTCGTACGCTCGGCGAGGATGTCGCGCCGAGCTTCCCCAGGCCGCGCAGGCGAGCCCCTGGGCGAGCATGCGCCCGCGAGCCGAGCCCTCTGGGCGAGGTCTCGCGCCTTGACGCGCCTCCGGACATTTCCCGCTTGGTTGCTGGCCGCCGTCTTGGCGGCGATCTACTTGGTCGTCGACCCGCCGAGCGCCGACCTCGCGGCCCAGAGCTATCGGACGTGGCTCTTCGAGCACCACGGCTTCGTGCTGTGGGACAACGGCTGGTACGGCGGCCACCACAACCCGGCGTACTCGATCCTCTTCCCGCCGCTGGCAGCGCTGACCTCGCCGCAGTTGGTGGGCGCGGTCGCGGCGGTCGTCTCGGCGTGGGCGTTCGAGCGGATGGTCGCCGGGATGCCCGGCGCACGGCCGGCGGCCTATTGGTTCGCCGTCGCGACACTCGTCTCGCTGGTCACCGGCCGGCTGACGTTCGCGCTCGGCGTCGCCCTCGCGATGCTCGCGGTCCTCGCGCTTGCCCGCGGGCGGCTGGTGTGGTGCGCGGTCGCGGGCGTGGCCGCCGCGCTGGCCAGCCCGGTCGCCGCGGCGTTCCTGGCGATCGTCCTGCTGGCCTGGGGGATTCCGCGGCGACGCGTCCTCGCGACCGGCGCGCTGCTGGCGGCGACGCTCGCGCCGGCGCTCGCCCTCTCGGCGCTCTTCCCCGAGGGCGGCAGCTTCCCGTTCACCCCCAGCGCGTTCTGGCCGACACTGGCCGGGACGCTGCTGGTCATCGCGGTGCTGTGGCGCTCGGCAACGCCGGAGTTGCGGATCGGGCTCGGCCTCTACGCGGTCCTGCTCGTGCTCAGCGCCGCGCTGACCACGCCGATGGGTGGCAACGCCGTGCGTCTCGGCGCGCTCTTCGCCGGCCCGCTGGCGGCGCTGACGCTGTGGCCCGAGCGCCGGCGGGCGCTCATGCTGCTGGTGCTCCCGCTGCTGTACTGGCAGTGGTCGTCACCCGTCGACGACGTGGTGCGCGCCAGTGACGACGCCTCGGTGCACGCCTCCTACTACGACGGGATGCTGGCCTTCCTGCACGGCCGGCAGGCGGCCGAGGGCCCGTTCCGGATCGAGATCCCGTTCACCGACAACCACTGGGAGTCGGCACGGGTCGCGCCGACGGTCCCGCTCGCCCGCGGCTGGGAGCGCCAGCTGGACCGCAAGGTCAACCCCCTCTTCTACGACGGGCGGCGGCTGACCGGGCAGCGCTACCTGCGGTGGCTGCACGACAACGCCGTCCGCTACGTCGCGCTCGCCGACGCCCCGATCGACTACTCCGCCGCCGCCGAGGCCAAGCGCATCCGCAACGGCGACGTGCCCGGGCTCCGCGAGGTCTTCCACGACGCGCACTGGCGCGTCTTCGCCGTCAGCGACCCGACGCCGCTGGCCACCGGCGCGCGGGTCGTCACGCTCGGGCACGACAGCGTCGACCTCGACGTCCCACGCCCCGGACGCGTCGTCCTGAAAGTGCGCTTCACGCCCTATTGGCGGATCACGCAGGGCGCCGGCTGCGTGGAGCCCGACCGCCCGCTCGGAGTCGATGCCCAGGACCCGCCGGCCGACTCCTGGACGGTCGTCGATGTCCGCCGTCCGGGCCGGATCCGGCTGGCCACCGACTTCGCGACCGGCCGCATCCGAGCGACCTCGCCGCGCTGCAGCGGCTGAGCGCCGCAGCGCCCGGTTAGGGGCTGTTAGGTGCGGGCAGCCCTACTGCGTGGCGCGGTATCAGGTCGATAACATCGCTCGCTTCATGCCGGTCGGTCTCACACGACTCATGGGGAAGGTCTTCCCGAACGGTCCGCTCGACGTCTTGCGCCAGATCGCGCTCTTCGCGTCGGCGTACTACGCCTACCGCCTGACCCGCGGTGCGATCGATGATCCCCAGGGCGCGACGACGGCGTTCCAGCACGCGCGGGACCTGATCTCCATCGAGCAGGCCACCGGACTCTTCATCGAGCCGACCGTGCAGTCGTGGACCAGCGGCTGGGGCTTTGCGACCGATGTCGCCAGCTGGATCTACATCAACGCGCAGACCACGATCTGCCTGGCCGCGTTGATCTACATCTACCTGTTCCACAACGAGCGCTTCTACTTCGTGCGCAACATGTTCATGGTGGCCATGGGCATCGCGCTCGTCGGCTACCTGCTCTACCCCACCGCCCCGCCGCGGTTCTTCCCGGAGCTCGGCTTCCAGGACACCGTCTCGAACTTCACCGGCGTCGACCACAACGACGTCAAGGTCAACGCGCTCTTCAACCCGTACGCCGCCGTCCCGTCGATGCACTGCTGCAACGCGCTGCTGATCGGATGGTCGTTGGCGCAGATGTGCACGTGGCGGCCGGCCAAGCTGTTCTGGGCCGTCTACCCCTTGATCCTGGTCTGGGTGGTCGTCGCCACGGGCAACCACTGGGTGCTCGACGCCGTCCTCGGCGCAGCGACCGCGGCCGTGAGCTTCTACGCTGCGCGGTGGCTCGCGCAGAAGCGCCCCGAAGCGTGGGCCTTCTCGCCCGCCAAAGCCACGGCTTAGAACCGCCCCACTCTCATGTCCACGTCACCCTCTTCGCGCGAGCGCCGCGAACTCGTGCGCAACCGTCTCATCGAGTCGCGCCTCACGCCCAACGCGATCTCGCTGACCGGCTTCGTGCTCTGCGTCGTCGCCGCCGTGCTCGTCGCCGAGCGCCTCTTCTTCCTGGCCGGCGTGGTCTTCATCATCGGCTCGGTCTGCGACACGCTCGACGGCCGCTACTCGCGGATGTCGGGCAAGGGCTCGCCGTTCGGCGCGTTCCTGGACTCGACGCTGGACCGGATCGAGGAGGGCGTCGTGCTCACGATCGTCGCCGCCTACTTCGCCTCGCGCCACATGGAGTTCGCCGTCGCGGCCTGCGTCGTCGCCGTGCTGGCGTCGCTGATGGTGTCCTACACGCGGGCCCGGGCCGAGGCGCTGGGCGTCGAGTGCAAGGTCGGCATCGCGACCCGCGCCGTCCGCGTCGTCATCCTCAGCATCGGCCTGCTGTTCGCCAAGGGCGCCGGTCTGGCAGACTTCGAGCTGTTGGCGCCCGCTGTGTATGTCCTCGCGGGCCTCAGCACGATCACCGTCTTGCAGCGCATCTTCCATGTTCGGAAGGCCCTGACCGAGCCCGCGCCGCTGTAACCCTGGCGCGACCACGGGATAGTTGATCCCGAGACTTCCGAGAAAGGCAACTCCCCCTTGAGCACCATCGGCACCAACGGCATCACGGCCCCCAAGAAGACGGCGGCCGCTCCCGCGACCAACGGCTCGGCGCGCTACCAGCGCGACAAGGTCCGCGTCGCGATCATCGGCGTCGGCAACTGCGCGAACTCGCTCGTGCAGGGCGTCTACCACTACGCCGACGACGAGCACAACGAGACCATCCCCGGTCTCATGCACAACGACCTCGGCGGCTACCACCCGCGCGACATCGAGTTCACGTGCGCCTTCGACATCAACAAGATGAAGGTCGGCAAGGACCTCGGCGCAGGCGATCTGGGCCAAGCCGAACGACACGATCAAGTTCACCAACAAGGTCCCGAAGAAGCTCGGCGTGCCGGTCTACCGCGGCATGACGCACGACGGCCTCGGCAAGTACCTCACGCAGAAGATCGACAAGGCGCCCGGCGAGACCGCCGACATCGTCTCGATCCTCAAGGAGACGCACACCGACGTCGTCGTCTCCTACCTCCCGGTCGGCTCCGAGCAGGCGACCAAGTGGTACGTCGAGCAGATCCTCGAGGCCGGCTGCGGCTTCGTGAACTGCATCCCGGTCTTCATCGCCCGCGAGGACTACTGGGACAAGCGCTTCAAGAAGGCCGGCCTCCCGATCATCGGCGACGACATCAAGTCGCAGGTCGGCGCCACGATCATGCACCGCGTGCTCGCCCGCCTGTTCCACGAGCGCGGCGTCAAGCTCAAGCGCACGTCGCAGCTCAACGTCGGCGGCAACATGGACTTCTTCAACATGCTCGAGCGCGAGCGTCTCGAGTCCAAGAAGATCTCCAAGACCAACGCCGTGACCTCGGTCGCCGGCCTGGACATCCCCGCCGACGACGTGCACGTCGGCCCGTCGGACTACGTGCCGTGGCTCACCGACCGCAAGTGGGCGCACATCCGCCTCGAGGGCGAGGCCTTCGGCGGCGTGCCGCTGACGGCCGAGCTCAAGCTCGAGGTGTGGGACTCGCCGAACTCCGCCGGCATCGTCATCGACGCCGTCCGTCTGCGCGAAGCTCGCGCTCAACAACGGCGTCGGCGGCCAGCTCGACGGCCCGTCGTCCTACCTGATGAAGTCGCCGCACAACCAGGTGCCCGACGACATCGCGCGCGACAACACCGAGAAGTTCATCGCCAAGTACCACCGCGCCAAGTCGCTGAGCTCGCCCAAGGGCGCGGCCAAGCCGGCGCGCAAGCGCGCAGCCGCCAAGGCCTAGCGGCCCCGAGACATCCTGCTGTGCCCGACGGCCCGCCCTGCGCGGGCCGTCGGCGTTTCGCGGCGCTGGTCGAGTTGACCGGCAATGGACCCGTCAATTCGACCGCGAGCCCGCGCTCCGCCGGCCTATGCTGACCCGGTGGATCCGCTGTCCGTCGCCCAGGTCTCTCCCTATCCCTGGGAGGATCGGCACGAGGTCAACACCTACGTCGCCCGGCTGAGCGAGGAGCTCGCCGGTCGCGGGCATCGTGTCGTCGTCGCGGCGCCATCGCGTGACGAGGAGGCGGTCCGGGTCGCGCGGCGGGCGATTCGCAACGGCGACGTGCTCGGCGAGCCCGGCGAGGTGCGAGTCCTGGCGGTCGGCGAGGTGCTGCCGGTCGGCTCCGGCGAGAGCAACGGGCGCAGGCGCCCCGCAGTGCCCATCGATGTCGCCAGGACGGTCGAGGAGCTGCTGACCGCCACGCCCTTCGACATCTGCCACGTCCACGAGCCCTTTGCGCCGTCGGTGGCCTCGGTCGCCCTGCGCCACTCACGCGCGCTGAACGTCGGGACCTTCCACGCGCCCGCCGAGCGCGTCGTCGCCACGCAGGTCGCGCGCAAGCTCGTCACGCTCGTCTTCGGCCGCCTCGACGCCCGCCACGCCGCCTTCGGCGCGACCGCCGACCTGATGAACCGCTTCTTCCCGGCGGCCTACGAGCTCGCGCCCCCGGGCACCGGCACGCCTCCCGCGCACGTGCAGCGGGCACCCGACGCGCCCGTCCGGATCGCGTTCGTCGACGCCGAGGAGCGTCAGGCGCTGCGGGTCTTCCTGCGCGCGCTGCGCCGCCTGGACCTCGACCTGCCGTGGGAGGCGACGGTCATCAGCGCCCAGGGCCCGTCGTCCTCGACGCCGCTGCGCGCCGAGCTGCGTGAGCGCGTGCGCTTCACCACCGACGGCGAGGACGAGGCGGTCGCCTGCGCCGACATCCTCGTCGCCGCCTCCGCCGGCCCGCGCCCCGCGCCCGCACTGGTCATGCGCGCGATCGCCGCCGGCGCGATCCCGGTCCTCTCGCGGCTGCCGGTCTACGAGGAGCTCGCCGACGGGGACGGGCTGCTGTTCGAGCCGGCCGACACCGAGGTGCTCGCCGGCCAGCTACGTCGGCTGATCACCGATCCCGCCCTGCGCGAGCGGCTGCGTGACGGCGCGCCGACGGCACGCTCGTGGTCGGCGCTGGCCGACGAGGTCGAGGCCTCCTACGGGCGCGTCGTGGCGCGCCGCCACGACCCGACCGGCAACCCGGAGCTGTGGGCCTCGATGGCCAACCGCAAGCTCATCGACGTCGACCTGCACATGCACACCGACCACAGCGGCGACTGCGCCACGCCGGTCGAGCATCTGCTGGCCACGGCGCGTGAGCAGGGCCTGGGCGCGATCGCCGTCACCGACCACAACGAGGTCTCTGGCGCCTTCGAGGCCGCGGAGAAGGCCGCCGAGTTCGGCGTCAAGATCATCATCGCCGAGGAGGTCAAGACCGCGTCCCAGGGCGAGGTGATCGGCCTCTTCCTCAAGGAGAAGATCCCGCGCGGCCTGACGCTCGAGGAGACCGTCGCCGAGATCAAGCGCCAAGGCGGCCTGGTCTACGTGCCGCACCCCTTCGATCGCATGCACGCGGTCCCCGACTACGAGCACCTGCTCAAGATCCTCGACGACGTCGACGCGATCGAGGTCTACAACCCGCGCGTCGCGATCGGCTCCTTCAACGAGGAGGCCGAGCGCTTCGCGGCCAAGTACCAGATCGTCCGCGGCGCGGGCAGCGACTCCCACGTCGCCGCGGGCCTCGGCTCGGTGCGCATCCGGATGCGGGACTTCGACGGCCCGCAGGAGTTCCTGGAGTCGCTGCGCCACGCGGAGATCTCCACGAAGTCGGGCACGCTGCTCTACGTCCAGGCGCTGAAGTTCCTGGAGACGAAGGCCACGCCGAGGGCCGCACGGCGTGCGCGCCGGGACCGTCGGATCCGTCGCGCGGCGCGCAAGGGCTGATGCAGCCGCAGGGGCCTGATCCGAGACCGTCGAATCTCGGATCGTCCATGCCAGCGACTGACGACGAGATCCGCGAGAAGTACCTTGAGCGCGCCATCCGCGAGCTCAACAGCCTGACCCGGGAGTTGCAGGACTGCGACTCTTGTCCGCGCGGCGGGATCATGCCCGTGCTCGGCTCGGGACATCCCCAGGCTGACGTCTTCCTGCTCAAGCACGCGCCGATGCCGTCGGAGGTCGAAGAGGGCGTCGCCTTCTACGGCCGCTCCGGCACGGCGCTGATGAAGGCGCTCAAGCGACTGCAGGTCGATCCGCTCGCGGTCTACGGCACGCTCTGCGTGAAGTGCCCGGTCGGCGACCCGTCGCTGGCCGACCCGGCGTGCGTGGCGCGCGTGGTCGAGGAGCTGGCGATCGTGCAGCCCAAGGTGATCGTCGTGATGGGCGAGGACGCGCTGGCCGCGCTCAACGACCTCGACGTCCCGCTGGCCAAGCCACTGGAGTACGTCCCGGGCGCGCGCCAGCAGCTCACGCCGTCGATCGACGCCATCGTGACGCCGAACATCGACGAGTGTCTCGACGAGGAGGACGCCAAGCGCGCCTTCTGGTCGGCCTTCCGGGTCCTGGGCGAGTGGTACGCGGACCTGCCGCCGTACTAGCGTCGTGACCCGCCGAGGCGCAACGATGCGCCCAGTGTTGACGACGCTCGGCCTGCTGGCGGCGGCGCAGGGCTACTTCCTCCTCGCCCCTTCGCTGCCGGTCATCGGGGACGTCGACACGTCGATCCTCGTGGCCTGCACGATCGGCTCGGCGTTCATCTTCATCTGCGTGGCGTGCGTGATCCCGGTCTCGGACTCACCGCCGCTGCTGACGTTGCTCGCGGTCGGCGCGTTCGGGCTGGTCGCGGGCTTCAACGTCGCGGACTTCGGCGCGGCGGCGACGCCGATCGAGGCGGTCGCCTACGCGGCCTTCGGGGCGATCTTCGCGGTCGGGCTGCTGGCGCCGTCGCTGGCGATCGCGCTGCCGATCTTCGTCGCCGGGATCGACGTGATCTCGACCTTCGCCGGCGGACCCAGCGAGATGCTCGCCAACGCCGGCCAGACGCAGCCGGGCGACCCGCTGTCGCTGGAGATGCCCGACTGGGGCAACGGGCTGCCGGCCGGGCGACTGGGGATCTCCGACATCGTCTTCGCGGGCGTCTTCCTGGTCTTCGCGCGCCGCTATGACCTGCGCCCGCGGGCCACGGCGGTGGCGCTGTGGCTGGCGACGGTCCTGGCGATCGTGCTGAAGATCGCGCTGGACACCGCGATCCCGGTGTTGCCGCTGCTGGCGGCGGCGTACTTCCTGGTCAATGCCGATCGCCTGCCGGCATTGCTTCGGCAGGCGAACGCAAGCTAGGGCGATCGGGCCAATCGCCTGCCTGCGCTGCTGCGCGCGGCGACCGCGTCCTAGTAGCTAACTCGCGCCCATCGTCAGGACGATCTTGCCGAGCTTGCCGCCGGCGGCGAAGCGCTCGTAGGCGGCCGGCGCGTCTTCGAGGTCGAAGGTCTCGGCGATCGGGATGTCGACCGTGCCGCGGACGATCAGCGGCAGGACGTGGCGCTCGACGGCGCGGGCGATCGTCGCCTTCTCTTCGAGCGTGCGTGCGCGCAGCGTCGAGGCGCTGATGCGACCGCGCTTGCCCATCAGGGCACCGAGGTTCAGCTCGCCCTTGGCGCCGGCGCTGATGCCGATGACGACGATCCGGCCGAGCGTGTCGAGTGCCTTGACGTTCTCGGCGAGGTTGGGGGCGCCGACCAGTTCGAGGATGACGTCGAACGGGCCGTGGGCGCCGAAGCCCTCGGGATCGATGGCCGCGTGGGCGCCGAGCGCGGCGACCGCGTCGCGGTGGTCGGGGTTGCGGACCGAGGCGATGACCTCGGCGCCGGTGGCCGCGCCGAGCTGCACGGCGGCGGTGCCGACCCCGCCGGCCGCGCCGTGGACGAGCAGCCGCTCGCCGGGGCGCAACTGGCCCTGCGTGAAGAGCGCGTCGTAGGCGGTGGTGAGGACCTCGGAGGCGCCGCCTGCCTTGGGCCAGTCGAGGTTCTCGGGCACCGGCATCAGGAGCCGCTCGTGGACGGCGAGTCGCTCGCCTTGGCCGCCGCCGCCGACGAAGCCCATGACGCGGTCGCCTTCGCTGAAGCGCGTCGCACCCTCGCCGAGCGCTGTGACCTCACCGGCGACGTCGAGCCCCGGGATGTCCTGCGGCCAGCCGGCCGGCGCCGGGTAGAGGCCGCGCTTCTGCATCATGTCGGCGCCGTTGAGGCCGGCGGCACGGACCGCGATCAGCACCTCGCCATGGGCGGGCGTGGGCTCAGGGTGGTCTTCGACGACGATCTCACCGTCGCGGACGGTCGCGGCACGCATGTGCTGGAACCTACCCAACGACGGTGCGGCGTCGTTACCTCCGAGGGAATCGACCAGACCTCTCCGGGGCGGGAGATTGATGGACATGAGCCCTCTCCCCCTTCGCACCCAAGCGCCGAGCCGGGCCGCGCTGGCCGTCCTGCTCTGCGGGACGTTCATGGCCAGCCTCGACACGGCGATCGTCAACGTCGCCGGCCCGGCGATCCAGTCCGACGTCGGCGTCTCGGGCGCCGCGCTGCAGCTGGTGATCTCCGGCTACGCGCTCGCCTATGCCGCGCTGCTGATCACCGGCGCGCGGCTGGGTGACGACCATGGCCACCGCCGGCTGTTCCTCAGCGGCCTGGCCGGATTCACGTTGATGTCCTTGCTCGCGGGGCTGGCGTGGTCGACGCCGGCGCTGATCACCGCGCGCATCGGCCAGGGCGTCGCCGCGGCGGCGATGGGCCCGCAGGTGATGACGGTGATCCAACTCCAATACGAAGGCGCTGCGCGGATGAAGGCCATGGCCTTGCTCGCGACGGTCGTGAGCGCCGGCGTTGTCGTCGGGCAGGTGCTCGGCGGCGCGCTGGTCGAACTTGATGTCCTCGGTGCCTCGTGGCGCCCGGTGTTCCTCATCAACGTGCCGGTCGGCCTCGCGCTGCTGGCGATCGGCCCGCGACTGCTGCCGGTGACGCGACGGCCGTCCGGGCGTCGGATGGACTGGCTCGGCGTCGCGCTGCTGACCGACACCATCACCTTGGTCATGGTCCCGCTCGTCTTCGGCCACGAGGTCGACTGGGCGTGGTGGACGTGGACGTCGCTGGCTGCAGCGCTCCCGACAGCGGCGCTGCTCGCCCTGCACCTGCGCCGCCTCCGGGCACGCGGCGGGATGCCCGTCGTCGACGTCCGGCTGCTCGCAGCGCCGCGGTTCGGCCTCGGGATGGCGAGCACGACCGCGGTCATGATCGCCTACGGCGGCTTCCTGTTCACGCTGACGCTGCACCTCCAGCAGGGGCTCGGCGACAGCCCGTTGCGTGCCGGCCTGACGTTCGCGCCCTACGCGCTCGGCTTCGCGATCACCAGCCTGACCGTGCCGGCGCTGGCACCGGCAGTCGGGCGGCGGCTGGCGCCGCTCGGGCTCGCGCTGGCGGCGATCGGCTACCTCGGGCTGGGCGCCGTGACCGGCGGCGGGACGTGGAGCGACGCCGAGGCGCTGCCGCTGCTCGCGTTGGCGGGCGCCGGGTTCGGCGCCGGCTACAGCCAGGTCATCACCCGCTCGATCGCGGGTGTCGCACCGGAGCAGGCCCACGACGCCAGCGGGCTGTTCAACACCATCAACATGCTCGGCTTCGCGCTCGGCGTCGCGACGCTGGGCAGTGTGTTCCTCTCGGCGGTCGGCGCACCGACGGCCGCCGAGACCGGGAGCGCGTTCGAGCTCGTGGCGGTCGGCTGCGGCGCGCTGAGCCTTGCGGGCGTCGGCTTCGTGCTCGCGCTGGCACGGGCCGAGGCGGCGGCTCTTCCCACCACACTGGTCAAGGGTGCAGCGCAGCCGACGGAGGCGCCTGACACCATCGCCGCATGACGCTCCCGGTCGACGGCTACCAGCTCAAGGACATCTCCCCGCGTGCCTTCGAGCACCCGGCCGACCGAGCGGCCACCGCGGCGCTCGCGTCGATCCCGGGGCTCGATCAGGTGGTGCGCAAGCTGATCGAGCTGGGCTACGAGCGCGCCCTGCGGGCCGCCTACCTCGGCTCGTCGGTGCGTCTCGGCCCGGCGCAGCTTCCTGAGACGTGGAACCTCCACAACCAGGTCTTCCGCACGCTCGACCTCGACGAGGTCCCGGAGCTGTACATCACCCAGGTTCCCGTCGCCAACGCCAACACGATCGGCGCGGGCAAGCCGATCGTGGTGGTCAACTCCGAGCTGGTCCGGCTGCTGCGCCCCGAGGAGCGCCGCGCGGTCCTGGCCCACGAGGCAGGCCACGTGCTCGCCGACCACGTCCTGTACTTCACCGCGCTGACGATCCTGCTGCAGATGGGCAACTCGGTCCGGCTGCCGATCGTCGCCGGGCTGCCGCTGATGGCGGTGCGCAGCGCGCTGCTGGAGTGGTCGCGCGCGGCGGAGCTGTCCTGCGACCGCGCCGCGGCGCTCGTGACCCGCGACCCGGAGGTCGTCTGCCGGACGCTGATGGTCCTGGCGGCCGGAGCCGAGGCCGACGATCTCGACCTCGCGCAGTTCATGGCCCAGGCCCACGACTACGACAGCGGCGGGACGGGGCTGGAGCGGCTGTCGCGGATGTTCATCGACCTCAACATCACCCACCCGATGCCCGTGCGTCGCGCCCAAGAGCTGATGGCATGGGTGCGCTCCGGCGAGTACGACCGGATCGTCGGCGGTGAGTACGTCCGCCGCGGTGAGGAGGCCGGGGTGCGCGCGGAGGCCGGCGACGCCGCCGAGCACTACGCCGATCGCTTCCGCAACGCGTTCCGCGACGCGGGCGAGGCGGTCGGCTCGGCGACCGAGCAGCTGGCCGACTGGCTGCGCAAGTAGCGGCGCCCTACAGCTCGCGCACGTACTCCACCGTCGGCATCCCGAAGCGCTCGTCCTCACGCGCGGGGCCGGTGGTCCGCCAGCCGTGGCGCTCGTAGAAGCGCCGTGCGCGGCCCTGGGCGGCGGGGGTGAAGAGGCGCATGCGCGTGAAGCCGCGCGTGGCGCAGTCGTCGGTCGCGATCGCCAGCAGACGCGCGGCGAGGCCGGAGCCCCACCAGCCGGGATGGACGAAGAGCTGGCGGAGATGGATGAGGCCGGGGTCGTCGGAGTCGTGGCGGGAGTCGACCGCCGGCCACCAGCCGACGTGACCGGCGAGCACGCCGCCCGGCTCGGCGAGCACACAGCGATAGGACGGGTGCTCGAGCGTCTCGCGCTCCATGGCCTCGACGTGTGTCTCCGGCATCCAGCCCGGCGGAGAGATGTCGCGATAGCGCACCATCGCCCCCTCGACGGCGTGCGCAACGCGCGGCGCGTCATCGGGCGTGGCATCCCGAATGGCCCACGGCGCGTCGCCGGCCGGCCGCGCGAGCACATGACGAACGCCCAACTGGCCGTCGAGTTCCAGCGTCTCGGCCGGCACGTGGCCGAGGCGCCGTGCCACGCGCTGCGAGGCGACGTTGTCCGGGTGAATCAGGGAAATCAGCTCGGGCGCGTCGAGCACTGTCCACGCGAAGCCGATCGCCGCCCGCGCCGCCTCGGTCGCGTAGCCGTGACCCCAAGCCTCGCGATGCAGCTTCCAGCCGACCTCCAGCCCCGGCCAGCCTTCCGCCTCCCACAGGCCGACGCGGCCGACCATCGTGCCGGGATCGTCGCGTGCCGTGACAACCCAGCCGCCATAGCCGCGCAACGCCCAGTGGCCGGCGTGGGCGGCCAGGCCGAGAAAGGCGTCGTACGGCTCACGAACGCCACCCAGGAACTGCTGCACGTCCGCGTCACGGGTCGACGCCAGGTGCGGCCCGACATCCTCCGGGCGGTATTCCCGCAGGAGCAGGCGATCGGTCTCAAGTCGTGGCGGCCGCACGGTCCCCCATACTTCCCGATGATGCGCTCCGTCTCCCTGCTCGTTCTCATCTTGCTCGCGGCCTGTGCCACGACCGCCATCGCCAAGACCAGCCACGAGGGCTGGCCGGAGATCGATGGCGTCCTGAAGATGAACAAGCAGGACGAGAGCAAGACGACCGAGGGCACGGAGAAGAACGACGAGCTGCTCGGCGGGCACGGCAGCGACACCCTCTGGGGCCGCGGCGGTGACGACGTCCTCTGGGGCGACTACAAGCCCTCAGGCCAAGGGACGACGCAGGTCGACCACATCTACGGCGGCGACGGCAACGAGTTCATCTACGCCAGCCACGGCATCAACATCATCGACGCGGGCCCGGGCAAGGACACCATCCGTGCCCACTTCGGCCGCGGCACCATCAACTGCGGCGGCGGCATCGACATCCTGTACATCTCCCGCCGAGCGCAGAAGGTCTACAAGATCTCCCACTGCGAGACGATCTCGCACAAGACGATCGGGCACTAGGCGCGCCGTCGGCGCCACCGAGGACGGTCAGTCGGCGTCGCCGGCAGGCCGGTCCTCGCGAACACCTGCCTGCTCGCAGGCCTGCTCCCAAGCTGCCATTTGCCGCGCGTCGCGCCGACGCTGGAAGTACTTCGTCCAGGGCCAGATCATCTCTGAGTGCCCAAGGCCCGGGGGCGGTGGTGGAAGAGGCGGCGGGGTCGTCGATCTTGTATCCATAGCTGTCCTAATATAGCTGTAACTGTTAGAGAATATCCAGAAGTGCGACCACCCAAAGCATCAACTCGAGCGCCAACGCCACGACCGACCCGGTGAACAGCGGGTAGAGATGGGCGATCGCGGCTCGGTTGCCGGACCAGAGCATCTCCAGCCAATGTGCTGCTCGGCGGTAGACCTCTTCCTCGTTCTCGCCACAAGCACGCAGGCTTTCGTAGAGCAGCGGCCCGCTCAATGAGAACCGCAGATCCCGCCACGGCACGAGGATGAACAGCGCGATGCCGAGCGAGATGCCAAAGCACGCAATCGCCAGATGACCCGGAAGCGTGAGGGCCCCCTGCTGAATCGCCGCGGCGCCGAAGAACGATGTCGTGAGCGCTTCGGCTGCGAGCAGGGTCCCCGTTCGGCTACGCAGCTCGTTCAGCGCCGCCTCTTGCTGACCGAGCGCGCGCACGGCGCTTTCGTAAGCGATCTCAGCGAGCAGACGTGGCACTCGGCCAGCGTCTCACCGCTCGACGCACGCCCAAACGATTGGCACAGCTTCGGTGCGCGATCGACGCGATCTCGTAACCGCTGAGTGCTCGCTCAGTCCCCAGCTGCGATCTGGTTGGCCTCCGGCCCGCGCTCGAGCAAGGCCACGCACTCGATGTGCGGGGTCTGGGGGAACATGTCGACGGGGCGGACGGTCTTGAGGATGTAGCCGGCCTCGACCATCTGGGCGGCGTTGGGCGCGAGCGTCGTCGGGTTGCAGGAGACATAGACGATGCGCTTGGGCGAGGCCTCGAGCACGCGACGGACGACCTTCTGCGACAGGCCCGCGCGCGGCGGGTCGACCACGATCACGTCCGGGCGGCCGGCCTTCTCGACCAGCTCGCGCAGCGCCAGCCGCACGTCACCGGCGAAGTAGTTGGTGTTGGAGATGTTGTTGGCCTTGGCGTTGTCGATGGCATCGCCGATCGCCGTCTCGACGATCTCCAGGCCCCACACCTCGCCGGACTTGGAGGCCAACGACAATCCAATGGTGCCGATGCCGCAGAACAGGTCGTACACCCGCTCCCAGCCCTGCAGGCCGGCGGCCTCGGCGACGACCGCGTAGAGCTTCTCGGCCATCTCGGTGTTGGTCTGAAAGAACGCCTGGGCCGAGAGCTGGAACTGCAGGCCGCCGAGCTCCTCGCCGATCTTGGCGTTGCCGGCGACCAGCTCGGTCGAGCCGCCCGCGGTGGTCTCGCCGACGGTCTCGATGCTCGTCACCAGCAGGCTGTCGACCCCGACGGCCGCGTGCAGCGTGCCGGCGTCGACCTCGACGCCGTCGCTGACGACCAGCCGCACCTGGATCTCGCCGGTGCGACGGCCCTCGCGGATCACCAGGTTCCGCAGCGCACCCAGCTGCGAGCGGCGGTCATACGCCGTGTAGCCCGCCGCGCGCGCCCACGCCAAGACGTCACGCCGCGCCTGATTGCCGCGCTCGGACTGCAGCATGCAGTCCTCGACATGGACGATGTCCTCCCATGACCCGGGCGCGTGGAAGCCGCAGATCAGCTGGCCCTCGGCATCGGTCCCGAACGAGAACTCCAGCTTGTTGCGGTAGCGCCACTGCTCCTCGGCGGGCACGATCGGCTGCAGCTCGAAGCCGTCGAGATGCCCGAGGCGGCGCAGCGCGTCGTCGACCTGCCGGCTCTTGATCTCCAACTGCTGCTCGTAGGGGATGACCTGCCACGGCGCGCCCGGATGGTCGGCCAGCGGCGCGACGCGATCGGGCGACGGCGTGATGATCTCCAGCACCCGCGCCTCGCCGTAGTGGCGCTTGCGCTTGGTGATCACCGCGCGGACGGTGTCGCCGGGCAGCGCGTCGCGGACGAACACGACCCAGCCATGGCCATCGCCATAGCGCGCGACGCCGGCGCCGCCGAAGGCGAGCGAGTCGATGCGCAGCTCCACCTCGTCGCCGCGCTCGGGTCGTGGCGGGCGCGTGCTCGGGTCGCCCTTGGGCTGGTTGGCAACCTCGGCGGGGCTGGTCGTGGGCGCGGGAGCGTCGGGGGTCACGCGCTTAGGATGGCACCGCCATGGACCTCGACGCCTACCGGGCCCGGGCGCAGGCCTTCGCCACCGACCTCAACCGCGCCCATCACCGGCGCTTCGCGGGCCATGACGGCGCCTGGGACCCCGACTCGCTCTACGGTCATCACGCCGCCGCCTACGACGACGCGGCGATCGACGCGCTGCGCGAGGCGGCCACCGTCGAGACCGCGACGGAGGATCCGGATCGCCCTGGCGCCCAGCCGGTGCGGCGGCTGCTGCGCTTCGCCATCGAGGCGCGGCTGGGCAACGCGACCGCGCTGACCGACACCGCCCGCGCTCAGGCCGAAGCCCAAGAGGGACTGGCCGAGCTGACCACTGCGCTGGCCGCCGAGCCCACGGTCGCCCGGCGCGTCGAGCTGGAGGAGCAGCGCCTGGACATCGTCGCCCGGCGCCTCACCCCGCTGGCCGCCGAGGGCCTGGAGCGCGTGCGCGCCGAGACGCGAATGCTGGGCTGGCCCTCGCCGCGCGCGCTGCTTGCGACGCTGCACGGCCGCGATCCGGGCGCGCTGGCCGCCGAGGCCGAGGCACTGCTGCGTGCGACCGAAGCGCCGGAGCTCGCCGGCGGCGAGGGCGGCGCGATCACCGCGCGCTTCGACCTGCCGCGCGCGCACCGCGCCGCGTGGGCCGACCCGCTGCTGCCCGCCGACCCCGTCGCCCACCTGCGCGCCGCGCTCGCCGACCTCGGGATCGCGGAGCGCTTCACGCTCGACGCCGCCGCCCGCACCGGCAAGTCGCCGCGCGCCTTCTGCGCCGCTGTCGCCGTTCCCGATGACGTTCACCTCGTCGTCGCACCGCGCGGCGGCCTCGGCGACCTCGAGGCGCTCTTCCACGAGGCCGGTCACGCGATCCACCTCAGCCACCGCGCTCCGGACGCGCCCTTCGAGGATCGCCATCTGACCGACCGCGCGCACGCCGAGGCGCTGGCCTTCGCGCTGGAGGCGCGCGCGACCGACGGGATCGCCGACGAGCGCCTCGCCGCCCACCGCGCCGCGATGGCGCGCCTGCGCCTGCGCCACCTGGCGGCCTCGCTCCTGCACGACCTCGACCTGCTCGACAACGGCCCGGACCACGCGCTGCGCGAGCGCTACGCACGCCGGATGGCGTCCGCGACCGGCCTGACCTGGCCCTCGGCTCCGTGGCTCACCGCCGCCGACCCGCTGCTCTCCAGCGCCGATTACCTCCGTGCCCTGGCTCGCGCACGGACACTCAGCGATCCCGACGCACTGGTCGCGGCGCTCACGACCTAAGCGCGGCTACCAGTAGCCGGCCATCAGCTCGCTCGCCCAGGCCGGCTGATGGACCGGGCCCTGCGGGCCGAACTCATTCATGTAGGGCTTGATGTCGAGGACCGGTGTGCCGGCGACCGCGTCGAGGCCGGCGACGGCGAGATCGAGCCCGTCGACGGACAGGAGCGTGCAGCGAGAGACGCCGAGGCGGTTCGGACGATCCTTGGCGCGTTGGGCGAAGATCCCGACGCGTGGCCAGTCGGTGTTGCCACGCGGGTGACGCGCGCCGAGCTCCACGACATCGGGGTCGACGCGGTCGAAGAGATAGACGACCTCCAGGTGGGAGAAGGCGTCGAGGCCCGCGACCGCGTCGGGGGTGAAGCGGTCACCGTCGAGACGGATCGTCGCGCGCTCGGCGCCCCAGTCGTCGTCGCGCACCGCGTCGCGGCCGCCGACCACCTGGCCGACCGCCGTCAAGGTGTAGGTGTCGCTCACCCGAGCTTGCGCTCGATCGAGGCCGACCAGCGGCGGGCGTTGATTGTGGCCATCAGCCCAACTTCCGCTGGATGGCGGACAGCACCGACTTGCGCGCGCCGTGGCGGCGCTCGTAGTCGCGGACCTTGCGCAGCTGCGCGGGCGTGAGGTCGGTCAGGCGCTTGGTGATCTGCGCGGCGGTGAGGTCGTCGTAGCCGAGGATCGGGAAGTTGCCGCCAACGCCCGCACCGACACGACGACGCGCCCGGTCGACGGTGCGCAGAACCGCGTCGCCCGCGCCGCCGCGGCCGAGCAGCTGCTCGACGTCGGCCAGCAAGGCCTCGGTCTGCGCACGGCCCGCAGCGACGAGAGTCGACAGCAGCTCCTCGGCGTCCTTGCGCGTCATCCGCCCACGGCGGACGGCGTCGTCCACGGTCTCCTGCAGCCGGTCGCTGGTGAGCGTCAGCGAGGAGACGAGCCGCTCGCGCAGCACGCCGAGGTTGGCGGCGAGCTCGTCGGTGGAGTGGACGGCCGCTGCTGCTGCCGCGGCGGGCTTCGCCTTCGCCGCTGCCTTCGCCTTCGCCGCTGCCTTCGGCTTTGCCGCGGCCTTGGGCCTCGCAGCCGCCTTGGGCTTTGTGGCCGCTGCGGGCTTCGTGGCCGCCGTGCGCGGCGCAGCCGCCGTCTTGGCCTTCGTCGCCGCAGGCTTTCGCGCCTTCGCCGCAGGCTTCTTGGCAGCGGCCGGCTTGCGCGCCGACGCGGAGGTCTTCTTGGGCTGCGGCATGGCGGGAGATCCCTTCAGGGGTGGGGCAGGTCCTCGGCGCGACCCTACCCGCTCGGCTCGCCGCAAGTTCTCGCCACGCGCTCCGTTCAAGCCAACGTCGCATCCCTACCAACCGGGTCCAGCCCCGACTCGGCCCCGCCCACCCCGTCGCCGGTCCCACATACCGACCCATCCGGCGACGGTGGTGGGCGGGGCTGGTCAGGTCAGGCCGATTCGGTCAGCCGGCCAGCAGCCACTCGAGCATCGCCTTTTGGGCATGGCGACGGTTCTCCGCCTCGTCCCAGATACGCTGGCGATGGCCGTAGAGCACCGACTCGGTGATCTCCTCGCCCGGATGCGCGGGCAGGCAGTGCAGCGCGATCGCGCCCGGCGCTGCCGCGTCGAGCAGCGCGTCGTCGATTCGGTAGGGACCGAGCGCCGCGCGGCGCGCGTCGGCGGTCTCCTCGTCGCCCATCGACACCCAGACGTCGGTGTAGATCGCGTTGGCACCGGCGACGGCCTCGCGCGGATCGGCGACGCTCGCCACGCCCGGCAGCGAGAACTCCGGCGGCGTGCTGAGCACGACCTCGACGCCCGCGATCGTTCCCATGTCCAGCAGCGACCGCGCCATGTTGTTGCCGTCGCCGACGTAGGTCAGCTTCAGCCCCTCCAGCGCGCCGAACGCCTCGCGCAGCGTCAGCAGGTCGGCGAGCACCTGGCAGGGGTGCGCGTTCTGGGTGAGCATGTTGAAGACCGGCAGCTGGTCCTCCGCCGCGAGGCCCTCCAGCTCGGCGTCGGCGTGCGTCCGGACACCGACCGCGGCGACGTGGCGGCCCAGGACGCGCGCGGTGTCGCGCAGCGACTCGCCGCGACCGAGCTGCGTCTCACCCGGGCGCAGGACCATCGGATGGCCACCCAGCTCGACGATGCCCGCCTCGAAGCTCACGCGCGTCCGGGTGCTCGGCTTCTGGAAGACGAGCGCGACCGTACGGCCCTCCAGGACGTTGCTCGAGCGCGGCGCGAGCTTCAGCGCGGCGGCGCGATCGAGGATCGCGTGCAGGTCGTCGGAGGTGAGCTCGGTCCCGGTCAGTAAGTGGCGCATGGCAAGCGCGGCATCATACGGCCGCGATGAAGGTCCTCACCTGGAATCTCTTCCACGGGCGGTCGGTCCCGGAGAGCAAGCACGCGCTCCTGGAGGAGTTCACGGACAAGATCTCCGGATGGGACTGGGACGTCGCGCTGCTGCAGGAGGTCCCGCCGTGGTGGCCGCCGACCCTGGCGCGCGCCGCGGACGCCGACCAGCGGTCGGTGCTGACGTCGCGCAACGCGCTGCTGCCCGTGCGGCGGTGGATCGCCGAGCGGCACCCGGACCTGATCAAGGCCAACGGCGGCGGGGCCAACGCGATCCTCGTCCGCGGCGACCGGATCGCCGCCCACGCCGCGCTGCGCCTGCGGTGGCGGCCCGAGCGCCGGATGCTGCACGCCGTGCACCTGGCAGACGCCGGGAGCTGGGTGGCCAACGTCCACGCGACGGCCAACCCGAAGCCGCTCGCCCGCGCCGACATGACGCGCTGCGGCGAGACGCTCGCCCACTGGGCCGGCACCGCGCCCGCACTGCTGGGCGGCGACGCCAATGTTCCGGACCCCACCGTGCCCGGCTTCAGCGACGTCGGCGGCCACCGGATCGACCGCTTCTTCACGCGCGGCGCGCTGACGGTCACGGGGCCGCCACGGACGCTGGAGCGCGACGGCCTCTCCGACCACGCGCCGGTGCTGATCGAGGTGCGGGCCTCGTAGGCTGGACACCATCATGATCCGCCTCCTCCCCGCCCTCGCCCTGCTCGTCCTGCTCGCCGGCTGCGGCAGCTCCAACGGCGGCGGCAAGGCGGAGGCGCTGTCACCCAATGCCCCGATCGAGATGAAGTCGTTGCGCTTCAAGCCCGACAACGTCCAGGTTCCCGTCGGCCAGGAGATCACCTGGCACAACGACGAGTCGGTCCCCCACGACGTCAAGGCCGACAGCGGCGCGTCGTTCAGCTCGAAGACGTTCGGCAGGGACGGGACGTTCACGTGGACCCCGGACAAGGCCGGCACGGTCAAGTACGAGTGCACGCTGCACCCGGGCATGGAGGGCACGATCGACGTCGTCGCCAAGTAGGCGACGACGCGGCGGGACTAGCCCGTCTCGGCCACCACCAGCCGCGCGCCGAGGTCGGCCGCGTCGAGCGCCAGCAGCTCCGCGTTGCGCTCCCGCCACACACCGGAGGCCAGGTCAGCGGCCAGCGCGCCGACCGCGCGCGCCTCGACCTCCGCACCCAGCATCGACCACACCGACGTCACCCGCCGCACATCCTCGCGGAGGTAGCCCTCGGGCCGGCGCCAGTAGGCATGGAAGAAGGCGTCCACACAGTCCCAAGGGATCGGGACCGGCGTGAGCACGGCATCGGGCGCCAGCAGCGCGGCGCGCTCCTGCAACGACGGCCCGCGGCCGTAGCCGACGAACTCCGGCAGGTAGTCGCGCACCAGCCAGAAGTCGTCCAACCGCGAGTTGTCCCACTGGAACAGCACGACCCTCCGCGCGACGCGGCGCAGCTCGCGCATGCCTGCGGCGTTGTCGCGCCAGTGGTGGTCGGAGAGCACCGCCATCGCGGCATCGAACCTGTTGTCGTCGAACGGCAGTGCCTCGGCGGAAGCGGCGACGCAGCGCGCCGCGCCCGGCGGACGCTGGGCGCGCATGACCGCGCTCGGCTCGACGGCGACGACGTCGCGATCCGGCGGCTCGTAGGAGCCGGTGCCCGCGCCGACGTTCACGACCGTCTCGGCGTCCCCCAGCGCGGCCCAGATCGCGGCGGCGATCCGTGGCTCGGTCCGGCGCCCGGCGGCGTACCCGGCGCCGATCGCGTCGTAGAGCTCGCCGGGCGGGCGGGACCGAGTCACGACCGCGCGCGCAGCCCGAAGCCGCGCAGCAGCATCAGCGCGCGCTCGCCGACACCGCCGTGCGCGGGAAGGACCCCAAGTTGAACTGAGGCGTCATAGAGGTCGAAGAACGCACGGATGCGCCAGAGGCGCTCGCGCGGCGGGTCGAGCTCGCAGTAGAGGACGGCGTGGACCGAGAACGGCTTGCGCGTCGGCGGCAACCCGGGCAGCTCGCCGGTGTGGATCCCGGTCAGGCGGACCGGCGCCGCCAGGAAGCGCCCGTCGCTCAAACGCTCCCCGGCCTGCTCGATCTTTGCGTTCGGCGCCGCGACCCAGAGGCGTGCCGCGTGGTCGCCCAACGCGTCGCAACCGCGCAACGCGGGACCGGTCAGCGGATCCTCGTAATGGACGTCGAGCGCGCAGCAGGCCGCGAACGCCGACCGGTCCCGGCCGACCAGCGCCGCCTGGAAGCTGTCCAGGAGCGGGTCGATCACGAAGACGGAGGGATCGGCGCCGCCGGATCGCTCGGGTGCACGAACTCCGCGGTGCCGGCCTCGGCGGTGCTGGCGGTCGCGTGCAGCCGGTGCGGGATCCGGCCGGCGCCGCGCGCGAGCAGCCCCGCCTCGACGGCCAGGCGCATCGCGCGCGCCATCGCCACGGGATCCTCCGCGCGGGAGATCGCGCTGGCGCACAGCACCGCGTCGCAGCCCAGCTCCAGCGCCAGCGCGGCGTCGCTCGCGGTCCCGACGCCCGCGTCGAGGATCACCGGCAGAGCTGTCTGCTCGCGGATCAACCGCAGGTTGTAGGCGTTGTTGATGCCCATGCCCGAGCCGATCGGCGAGCCCAACGGCATGATCGCCGCGCAGCCGACGTCCTCCAGCCGCCGCGCCAGCACCGGGTCATCGGTCGTGTAGGGCAGCACGACGAAGCCCGCGTCGACCAGCTCCTCGGCCGCCGCGACCAGCTCGACCGCATCGGGCAGCAGCGTGCGCTCGTCGCCGATGACCTCCAACTTGACCCACTCGGTGTCGAACGCCTCGCGGGCAAGCTTGGCGGTCAGCACCGCGTCGCGCGCCGTGTAGCACCCGGCGGTGTTCGGCAGGATCCGGACACCGCACTCGTCAAGGACATCAACAAGCGATCCGCGCGCACCCGGGTCGATCCGCCGCAGCGCGACGGTGACCATCTCGGTGCCCGACTCGCGGATCGCCGCAGCGAGCGTCTCCAGCCGCGGGAAGCCGCCCGTGCCGAGGATCAACCGCGATGAGAACTGCTCGCCGGCGATGCGCATGGTGTCGTTCATCCTCCCTGGACCGCGATCAGGACTTCCACCCGCGCGCCGTCGACGACGGCAAACGTCGGCCACTCCCCGCGCGGGACGACCTCGGCGTCGACCGCGACGGCGACGCCGCGCTCGGGCACGTCGAGGTGGGCGAGCAGCGCCGCGACGGTCGCGCCGGGCGTAATGTCGGACGGCTCGCCGTTGACGATGATCATGCTGTGGTGCCCTCCGTGGCGGTGGCGGCGGCGAACCGCTCGGGGCGGAACGCGTGGTCGGGGCGCCCGCCGGTCAGCTCGTCGGCGACGAGCTCGGCGGTCAACGGGCAGAGCAGGATGCCGTTGCGGAAGTGCCCGGTCGCCCAGACGATCCGCTCGTCGGCCGGATCGGTGCCGACGATCGGCGCGTTGTCGGGTGTCCCCGGCCGCAGACCGGCGAACGCCTCCTCGATCTCCAGCTCCAGGATCCCGGGAAGGACCTCGGCGGCTTCCCGCAGCAGCTCGTAGACGCCGAGCGCGGTGACCGCGGTGTCGAAGCCGCGCTCCTCCATCGTCGCGCCGAGGTAGTAGCGGCCGTCGCCGCGCGGGACGAGGTAGCCGCCCTCGAAGCGCAGGACGTGGTCGCACAGCCCCGGTCCGGACGGATCGCGCAGACGCAGCGCCTGGCCCTTGACGGGACGCACGGGGACGGCGCCCAGCGACCCCGACCACGCGCCGGCGGCAACGACGACGCGCTCGGCGTCCAGTGCCGCGAGATCCTCGACCGCCGTGTGCGGATGCAGGTGCACGCCCGCGCGCGAGCACGCCTCGACGAGTGCCGCCACCAGCCGCACCGGCTCGACCGCATGGTCGTCCGGGAGTGCCAGCGCCAGGCGCAGCGAGGGCGCCAGCGCCGGCTCGCGTCGCCGCGCCTCGGAGCCCAGCAGCCGCTCGACGGCCAGGCCCATCCGCTCGCGCAACTCGCGCTCGCGCTCGACGTGCTCGGCCTCGTCGCGGTCGCGCGCGAGCAGCAGCGAGCCGCAGGCGCGGTAGCCGACGTCCAGGCCCGTGACGTCGGCCAGCTCGGCGGCGAACGCCGGCCAGCGCCGCGCGCTCTCCAGGTTGTGCACGAGCAGCGCGCGCTCCTGCGCGTCGGCCTCGGCGACCGGCGCGAGCATCCCGGCGGCGGCGCGCGAGGCGCCGGCGCCGAAGTCGGCACGATCGAGCACGGCGACCTCCAGCCCGCGCTGGCGCGCGCGCCACGCGGCCGCAAGGCCGATGACGCCGCCACCGACCACGGCCACGTCTACGTGCGAAAGCTGGGTGCTCACCCGACATCGAGCGTATCGCTCTCGACGAGCGGCGGCCTCTGCTCCTGACCCCCACGACGAGCGCGCACCGCCGCCGGCACACTTCGCCGCCGATGTCCCTCCTGGAGCACCGGCGCGCGCGGCTGTCGGCCGCGCGCCTGTACCTCATCTGCGACGCCACGCCCGGCGGGCGCCCGCTGGAGTCCGTGCTCGCGCCTGCGCTGCGCGGCGGCGTCGACGTCTTCCAGCTGCGCTGCAAGGACGCCTCCGACGAGGAGATCCTCGCCGCGGCCGCCGTCGCGCGCGAGTGGTGCGAGGTGGCGGGCGCGCTGTTCATCCTCAACGACCGGCCCGACCTCGTCGCGGCGACCGGCGCCGACGGCGTGCACGTCGGCCAGGACGACCTGTCGGTCGAGCAGGCCCGCGCAATCGCCGGCCCCGACGCGCTCGTCGGCCAGTCCACACACAGCCCCGAACAGGTCGACGCCGGTGCGGTGGCCGACTACATCGGCGTCGGCCCGGTCCACACGACGCCGACCAAGCCCGGCCGGCCCGCCGTCGGTCTGGAACTCGTCACCTACGCGGCACGCAACGCCAAGGTGCCATGGTTCGCGATCGGCGGCGTCGACGAGTCGACGATCAACGCGGTGATGGCCGCGGGCGCCAACCGCGCCGCGATCGTGCGGGCGATCGCCGAGGCCGAAGATCCCGAGGCGGTCACGCGCCGTCTGGCGCACGCGCTCGACGAAGGCCCTCCCGGCGTCCGCCGCCCGCGCAAGAGCTCGGAGGAGCGCAACGTCGAGATCCGCGCCGCGCTGGATCCGATCGCGCCCGGCGAGCGCCCCACGCCGCTGGTCGTCGCGGTCGCGACGGCGATCCTGCTGGGCACCGTCAACCTCGTCCTTGCCGCGACCGGCCACAGCGGCAGGGGCGGCGCCGGCACCTTGCTCGTCTACTGCGCGCTGATGTTCGCCGCGGCCTGGGGCATGTGGACCAAGCGCTACCTCGCGGTCCTGCTCTTCCAGATCCTGCTGGCGATCCTGGTGGTCTTCTTCTTCCTCTTCCTGCTGCGTGCGTCGTCGGTCGGCGACGTCGCGCTGAGCTTCGGCGTGATCGTCCCGGCGGGCTGGCTGTTCTGGAAGCTGGTGCGCGTGCTCGCACGGCTCCAGGTGCCGCTCGATCGCGCCGTTTGACCACAGGTAGGGTCCTACCACCCGTTCGCTACATTGCGAGGCATGGCCGAAAGCTTCGACATCATCGTCATCGGCTCGGGTCCCGGCGGGTACGTCGCCGCGGTCCGATCCGCGCAGCTCGGGTTGCGCACGGCGGTGATCGAACGCGACGACGTGGTCGGCGGCCGCTGCCTGAACTACGCCTGCATCCCGGCCAAGGCCGTGCTGCGCAGCGCAGACATCCTGACCGAGGTCCGCGAGGCCGGCGAGTACGGCATCAACTTGAACGGCACCGAGCCGACGGTCGACTTCGGCGCGATCGGCGAGCGGCGCAAGAAGGTCATCTCGACCCTGACCGGCGGCGTCTCCGGGTTGTTCAAGAAGAACAACGTCGAGGTCATCTCCGGCGAGGCGTCACTGACGGCCGACGGCGACGTCAAGGTCGGCGACACGGTGTACAAGGCCGAGAAGGGCGTGATCCTGGCGACCGGCAGCGTGAAGAAGCCGCTGCCCGGCCTGGACTTCGGCGGCAACGTCATCGGCACCGAGGAGGCATGGGCGCTCAGCGAGCTGCCGGCCACCATGGTCGTCATCGGCGCCGGTGCGTCGGGGACCGAGATCGCCAGCGCCTACCAGCGCCTCGGCACGCAGGTGACGCTGTACGAGGGCCTGGATCGTGTGCTCCCGACCGAGGACGCCGACATCTCCAAGGCCGCCGCGCGCGGCTTCAAGAAGCAGGGCATCGAGGTCAAGGTCGGCACCTTCTATGAAGGCCAGGAGGCCGACTGGGTCGTCATCGCCGCGGGCCGCGGACCGGATGTTGCAGCACTTGGCCTGGACGCCGCGGGCATCGAGCTGACCGACGCCGGCCTCATCAAGGTCGACGGCGCGCTGCGCACCTCGCGACCCAAGGTGTATGCCATCGGCGACCTCGTCCCCGGCCCCGCGCTCGCGCACAAGGCGTCGGACGAAGGCATCATCGCCGTCGAGGACGCGGCAGGTCTGAAGACGCATCCGATCTCCTACCTGGACATCCCGCGCGCGACGTTCTGCACGCCCAACGTCGGCTCGTTCGGGCTGACCGAGGAGCAGGCGCGCGAGCAGGGCTACGACGTCACCGTCGGCAAGGTCCAGTACGGCGCCGTCGGCGCGGGCACGGTCTACGGCGACCGCACCGGCGTCATCAAGATCATCGGCGACAAGAAGTACGGCGAGATGATCGGCGGCCACATCGTCGGCACCCGCGCCACCGAGCTGATCCAGGAGCTCGTCAACGCCAAGCTGCTCGAGGGCGGCTACCCCGAGGTCGCGCGCATCATCCACGGCCACCCGACCCTGTCGGAGGGCGTGATGGAGGCCGCGCGCGCCGCCGACGGCTGGCTCATCCACGGCTGAGCCGGCGGCCGAGCCCGTGGGCGTCGAGGTCACCCAGCACGGCGGCGCCGAACCGGCGCCGCCGGAGGAGCGGGCGGCCTTCTACTTCGACTTCTCCTCGCCGGAGGCCTATCTGGCCGCCGAGCGGGTGATCCAGACGCTGCCGTACGCGGCCGAGTGGATCCCGATCCGCGCGCCGCGTGCGTGGGACGACGGCTTCCGCTGCGCCGAGGAGCGCGACATCGCCCGCTTGGAGATCGAGCGCGTCGCCGCGTCGCGGATGCTCCAGGGCCTGCGCTGGCCGCCGGCCTTCGACAGCGAGCTGTCGCTGCGCGCCGCGACCTACGCCAAGCAGATCGGGCGGGTCGTGGCCTTCGGGCTGGCGGCTTTCCGGCAGGCCTACGCCGGTGGCGCTGACCTCGGCGACACCGATGTCGTGCTGATCGCCGCATCGGCGTGCGAGATGCACCCGCGCGCGGTCCTGCAGGCGATCGAGCGCGACGCGGTGGGTCGTGTGCTGGACGATGCGACGGCGCTGGCCGTCGCGCGCGGCGTCGTCTCGTGTCCGACGGTCTGGACGCCGCAGGAGACCTTGCTGGAAGGGGATGCCGCGCTGGATACGGTGGGTGCCCTGTGAGAGCCCGCTCCCGCTATGACGTGCTCGTCGTCCGCGACACGATCGAGGTCGTCGACCGCGACCAGGGCGAGGGCGTGCTCTTCTGGGACTGCACCTCGCGCCAGCGCCGCCGCATGGCCGAGGCCCTGATCCGCGACCTCGACCGCCTCAGCCCCGAGGACTTCTTGTACGAGTGGGCCGTGGCCGAGCCGCGGCAGTTCGACTGACGTCAGTCCGTCAGGACCAGCCGGCGCAGGTGCGACAGCGCGGCGGGACGACGGTCGTCGTCCTCGGGCAGCGTCGTGACAAGCAGACGGCCGGCCTGGAGGTCGTCGCGGCCGGCGACCGAATGGACCCAGCGGTGCAGGAGGTCGGCGGTGCCGGAGCGCAGGATCGCGGAGCGCATCCGGTGGTCGAGGCTCTCGCGCGCCTCGACGACCAACGGTAGCTCTGACCGTGGCAGCAGGAGGCCGGGATAGGCGTCCAGCGCGGCGTGCAGCGCTCCGGCGCCGGCGAGCGCGCCGGCCGTCAGGAAGTCGGCCTGCGGGGCCGTGTCCAGCCGGTAGGGCTCGGCCAGCAGCCGCGGCCCGAGGATCCGCCGCAGCCGAGACAGCTCGGCGCGCGCGGTCACCGGCTTGCCGAAGTCGCCGTGCGTGGCGATCGCGATCTCCTCGGCCGACATCCCCTCCGGACGCAGCGCGAGCAAGACCATCAACTCGCTGTGGCGCCGCGAGAGCGTGACGGTCCGGCCGCCGAGGTCGACCTCGGCGCGATCGCGGCCGAGCACGCGGAGCGCGACACCGGCCGTCACCGCCCGCGGCCGCGGTGCCAGCGCGGAGGTCCGAGCCTGCTCGGCCTCCCGTGCCGCGCGCGCCGCCGCCTCACGCAGCAGCACCGCCTCGACCATCCGCGCGGCCGCGGTCACCAGCGCCAGCGAGTGCGGATGCGCGGTCTGCAGCGGACCGGAGAGATCGAGGACGCCCAGGAGCTGCCCGCTGACCGGATCGTGCAGCGGCGCCGCGCTGCAGGTCCAACCGTGGACCGGCGTCGCGAAGTGCTCGGCGCTGAACACCTGCAGGGAGTGGTCGACCGCGAGCGCGGTGCCCATCGCGTTGGTGCCGGCGTCGGCCTCGCTCCAGCGCGCGCCGCGCATCAGGTGCACGCCGGTCGCGTCGTGCAGCATCTGCTCGTCGCCGTCGATCCACAGCAGCGTCCCGTCGGCGTCGCAGACGAGCAGCACCTGCTCGCCCTCGGCGCGGACGTCGTCGAGCAGCTCGCGCAGGACGCCCTCGGCCGCCGCCAGCGGCGAGCGCGCCCAGCGCTCCGAGGCCTCGTCACCCGCCAGCGCGATCGGCGCGAGCCCGCGCTGCGCGTCGAAGCCGGCGGCAGTGCAGCGGCGCCACGAGTCGGCGATGACCCCGCGCAGCTCAGGCGGCGGTGGCGCGCCCGACAGCACGGCGTCGTGCGCCCGCGCCAACCGCAGCGCGCGCCCGCGCCGATCGCCCGTCGAGGGGATCGCGACCCAGGAATTCATCAAACCCACATCGGTTGTACGCCTCACGCAACCCAGTTGCAACCCCCCGCGGCGTAGCGTCGTGCCAACTGTCCCGACCGGAGGAGACCGACATGGCGCTCGACGCCCAGATCGACCAGCACGCCCGCGACTTCATCACCCGTGACCACCGGATGCTCATCGGCGGCGACTGGGTCGAGGCCGCGTCCGGCCAGACCTTCGAGACCTTCGACCCGGCGACCGGCGACGTCCTCGCGACGGTGCCGCGAGGCTCGTCGGAAGACATCGACCGTGCCGTCAAAACCGCCCGCGCGGCGTTCGATCCCGACGGCCCCTGGCGGCGCATGTCGCCCAGCGAGCGCGGACGCGCCATCCATCGCCTCGGCGACCTGATCCTCGAGCACGGCGACGAGTTCGCCACGCTGGAGACGCTCGACAACGGCAAGCCGCTGACGATCGCCAGGGCCGCCGACGTCCCGCTCGCCGCCGACCTGTTCCACTACATGTCGGGCTGGACGACCAAGAGCGGCGGGTCGACGCTGCAGATCTCGGTGCCCTACATGCCGGGCGCCGAGTGGCACGCCTACACCTTGCACGAGCCGGTCGGCGTCGTCGGCCAGATCATCCCGTGGAACTTCCCGCTGCTGATGGCCGCGTGGAAGCTCGGGCCCGCCCTGGCGACCGGCTGCACGGTGATCCTCAAGCCCGCCGAGCAGACGCCGCTGACGCGCGCTGCGCCTCGGCGAGCTGGCCCTGGAGGCCGGCATCCCGCCCGGCGTCGTCAACGTCGTCACGGGCTTCGGCGAGGAGACCGGCGCGCCGCTGGCCGCCCACCCCGACGTCGACAAGATCGCCTTCACCGGCTCCACCGAGGTCGGCAAGCTGATCCTCGCAGGCGGCGCGGGCAACCTCAAGAAGGTGTCGCTGGAGCTCGGCGGCAAGTCCCCCAACATCGTCTTCGCCGACGCCGACCTCGAGACGGCGATCCCCGGCGCCGCCAACGCGATCTTCTTCAACCACGGCCAGTGCTGCGCGGCCGGGTCGCGGCTGTTCGTCGAGCAGTCGATCTACGACGAGGTCGTCGCCGGCGTCGCCGACCACGCCAAGTCGATCAAGCGTCGGCCCCGGGCTGGACCCCGACACGCAGATGGGCCCGCTGGTCTCCCAGGAGCAGCTGGACCGCGTCATGCGGCTATCCTGGACTCGGGTCGAGACCGAGGGCGCCGAGACGCTCGCCGGCGGCAAGCGCCACGGCGACCGCGGCTACTTCGTGGAGCCGACGGTGCTCGCGGGCACCAACCCGAAGATGAAGGTCGAGGCCGAGGAGATCTTCGGCCCGGTCGTCACCGTGCGGCCGTTCGAGCGACTCGACGAGGCTGCCGCCGGATGCCAACGACACCAACTACGGGCTCGCGGCCGGCGTCTGGACCCAGCGACATCTCCAAGGCCCACCGCACCGCCAAGGCGCTGCGGGCCGGCACGGTGTGGATCAACTGCTACAACGTGTTCGACGCCGCCCTGCCGTTCGGCGGCTACAAGGAATCCGGGCTGGGGGCGCGAGATGGGCGCCGAGGCGCTCGAGCTGTACACGGAGGTCAAGTCGGTCGTGACGCTCCTTTAGACCCTCTGACCCCTGTACCTCTTGTGGGGCCACGGCCGTGGCGGACGGACGGCTGTGGCCCCACGCTGCGGTAGGCTCGCCACGCGATGCCCGACCATCCGCTCCCCGACGCCGCGGTGGCCAAGGAGTGGTGGACGACGATGCTCCTGATACGCCGGTTCGAGGAGCGTTCGAGCGAGTTGTACGCGAAGGGTGCGATCGCCGGGTTCTTGCATTCGGCGCGCGGCGAGGAGGCCCTGATCGTGGGCGCACTTCGGGCGCTGGAGGAGCGCGATGCGGTCCTGTCGACCTTCCGCGCACACGCCCACGCGCTGGTGCGCGGCACGCCGCCGGACGGGGTGATGGCCGAGCTGATGGGTCGCGTCGACGGGACCTCGAGAGGTCGTGGCGGGTCGACGCACATCGTCGACCCCGAGCGCGGCGTGCTGGGCGGCTTCGGCATCCCGGCGGGCCACACGCCGATCGCGGCTGGCGTGGCGCTGAGCGCCGCTGCGCGATCGACCGGCGCGGTGACCCTGTGCCAGATGACGCTCGGCGCGACGGCCGAGGGGGTCTTCGCCGAGACGTTGGGCCTGGCGGCGATGTGGGACCTGCCCGTCGTGTTCCTGGTGACCAGCCACGGCGAGTTGGACGTCGCGCCGGCGCTCACGGGGCTCTTTCAACGCAGCGCCGCGTTCGGGGTCGCGGGGCTGCGGTGCGACGGGACCGATGTGATCGACACCCAGCTCGTCGTCGGCGAGGCGGTGCGGCGTGCACGCGACGAGCGGCGCCCGACGCTGGTGGAGGCGGTGATCAGCCGGCCCGCGGATCCGGTCGCGGCCTTCGGCGACCGGCTGGAGCGCGACGGTGTGTTGGGTGACGACGAGCGCGAGGCGATCGACACGGGCGTCCGCGACCGCATCGGCCTGGCCGTGGTGCTCGCCGAGGCGTCGCCGGAGCCGGAGGCGAGCGCGCTGCACGAGCACGTCGTGGCTCCGTGAGCGGCCGCGAGATCACCTATCGCGCGGCGCTCGGCGAGGCGCTGCGCGAGGGGCTGGAGCGCGACGAGCGCGTGCTGCTGATGGGCCAGGACATCGGTGTGCGCGGCGGCGCGTTCGGCGTGACGGCCGGGTTGTTGGAGGCCTTCGGGCCGGAGCGCGTCCGCGACGCGCCGAGCTCGGAGGCGGCGCTGGTCGGCATCGGCATCGGAGCGGCGCTCTCCGGGATGCGGCCGGTGGTGGAGCTGACGACAGCGACCTACGCGACGCTGGCGCTCGATCAGCTGATCCACCATGCGGCGCCCTTGCGCGCCCTGTCGGGCGGCCGGCTGTGGACACCGCTGACCGTACGGATGCCCCAGGGCGGCGGCGCGCGCCTCGGGCCGGTCCACTCGCAGACGATCGAGGCGCTGTTGCATCACATCCCGGGGCTCGTGGTGGCGACGCCGGCCACGCCGGCCGACGCCAAGGGGCTGCTGGCCGCCGCGATCGCCTCCGACGATCCCGTCGTCGTGCTGGAGCACACCGGGCTGTATGACACGCGGGGCGGCGTCGACGAAGACGACGTCGCGCCCCTCGGCCACGCTGTCATACGACGGTCCGGCAGCGAGGTCAGCATCGTCGCGAGCTCGCGGATGGCGATCGTGGCCGAGGCGGCCGCCGCACGCCTGGCCGACGAGCACGACATCGACGCGGAGGTCGTCGACCTCCGCTCGGTCCGTCCGCTCGACCACGCGACGATCGCGGCATCGGTGCGCCGGACGGGCCGAGTTGTTGTCGTCGAAGAGGGCTGGCCCGACGGCGGCATCGGCGCGACGCTCGCAGCTCGGATCGCAACCGCTGCCCCCGGCCGACCCGTCGCACGCGTCACCGGCGCCGACGTCCCGATGCCCTACGCGCGTGCGCTCGAGGCGCTCGCGATCCCCGACGAGGCGGCGATCGTCACGGCCGCGCTCAAGCTGCTCGGCCCCCGCCACGACGGCGACACGACCGACCACACCATCTCGACCGAGATCGACATGGAGTCCTTGCTCACCGCCCGCCGCGCCGGCACGCCCCTCGCGCAGGCCATCACCACCGCCATCGGCGGGCTCGTCGACAACGCCGCCATCGTCCTCCCCGACGGCACCATCACCCTCCTCGGCACCATCCGCCCTCCCCACCCCACCGCCACCCTCACCTTCGGCCCCACAACCACCCGCCCCACCGTTCAGGCCGGCGCCGTCACCATCCGCCACCTCGCCCCCCTCACCCTCCGCATCACCGCGACACCTCCCGACGCCGAGGCGCTGCTCGCCGCCGTGCGGGAGCGGCTCGAGAGCGCTTCGTCGGCCATCGGGTGATCATCCGGTCGAGCTATGGGGGTCATGGACCCACAGCTCGACACGGAGTCCGCTCGACTAGCGCTTCAGCGTGAGCTTCAACGTCCAGGCCGCCGTGCCGGTGCCGCCGGCGACGATGATCGGGAGCTTCTTCTTCTTGCGCAGGGCGGCGCGGCCGGCCTTGGAGAGCTTGACCTTGATGGTGGCGGTCTTGCCGGCGGCGATCTTGTACTTGGCGGTGCCGTAGGACGCGGGCTTCTTGGGCTTGGCCTTGGCGATCGTGGCGGTGCGCGCGAGGAGGTTGAGCGTGCCGTTGCAGGTGGTGGTCAGCAGGCAGCGCAGGCGTAGCGCAGCGCGACCGTCGCGGACAGAGGCGAAGTTCGCGGGCGAGGCGAGCGGGCGCGTGGTCGGCGCGGTGAGTGGCGGGGCGACCGGGACCTGCGTCTGCGGTGGAAGCTGGGGCACCTGCGGAGCGGCCGGCGTGGGGTTGCAGGCCGTCTGCGGATCCGCCGGCGCGGTCGGCTGCGGGGTGCCGAGCGTCATCGGCACGCCGCACCAGTCGTACTGGAGCAAGACCTCGTAGCCGTCCATGATCCCGACGTCGGTGTTCGACGCGCCGAGCGGGAGCGCCGGATGCAGGAAGCTCGCCTGCGCCTGGTTGATCGGCGAGCCGAAGAGGAAGCCATGCGCGCCGCGGTCGTTGACCGGCAACGTGCCGGGCCCGACCGCGACGACAACCAAGATGTCGTTGAACTGCGATCCGCTCTGCGTGCCGACGCCCGAGCCGGCCGGCAGGTTGACGGCGAACTGGTTGACCTGGTTGGGCGCCGGCTGCACCTGGTCGGAAAGCTGCTTGGCCGTGCAGCAGAGGCCGCTGCCCGAGCTGACGATCCCGAAGCGCAGCGGCGCCGGCTGCTCACCGGAGCGCACGCGCACGCGGATCACGGCGCCCGCCCCACGCGGCACATAGGTGTTGGCGATGATCTCGCCGGTCGCGCCGTACTCCGTCGACCACCACATGCAGGTCGACTGGTTGGTGGGGATGAACTGGATCTGGCCCTCGTTGAGGCCGATGTAGGGACGCGCCGCACATTGGTTGGCGCCCCCGGGCAGCACGAGGTTCGGCGGCGTCTGCAGCGTGCTGCCGTTGGTGGCGAGCACCGCCTGCGCACGGGCCTGCGCGGCGGCGAGGCCGAGCAGGAGGAAGGCCATCGACACCACGACGGCGATGGCGGGAGAACGGGCTGGGCGAACGCGCACGGGGACTGCTCCTTGTCCAGGGACGCGCCGAGCCTAAATTGCCACGACCCCTACGACCATTCGCAATTCTGCGTACGCGCCCCAGGGCCAGGCCCGCAACGGTGGCGCGGCGAAACGCGCGCGCTCTGTGACGAACGAGCTCAGCGCGGCTTGCGACCGAGGCCGCCGAGGACCCCGCCGACCACCTGGCCGACACCCGTGAGGGTCTGGTCGACCGTCTGCCCGACCTGCGTCACCGTGGTCGCCACCGAGGGCGCGACCGGTCCAAGCGCCTGCACGGCACCACTCGTGACGCCTGCGACCGCGCCGCCGGCAGCCTGCGTGGTGTCCTGCACGGCCTGGGCCGCAGTGTCGGTCACGCTCGCAGGCGCGGCCGGGACCGGCGGCCCCGTCGGGGCCGCCGACGGTGGCTGAGGCGTTCCGGAGCCCAACGGACCGGAGCCCGCACCGCTGCCGGAGCCGCCCGAACTCGGCGCCGTGCCGCCGGAACCGCCGGCGCCCGGCGTCGTGCCGCCGTCTCCACCGGAGCTGCCGCCGGTACCCGATGCCGCGCTCGGCGACGAGCCGGCAGCAGGCGCCGAGCCGGTCGGCGGGTCACCAGCCGCCGGCGCTCCGCCACCCGCATTCGGGACACCGCCCTCGGTGGGCCGTGCGACCGAGGACCGCTCACGTCGCGCCCGGCGCCTGGACCGCTGATCCCCGGGCCGTGCCGAGCGGCTCACCGCCGTCACCGGAACCGCCGGGAGCGTCGTCACGCGCCGCGTGCCGGTCTCCTCGGCACCTGTGCGCCCCGCACCGCCACCGGCGATCTGGATCTCACCGAGACCGGGCCCTCCTGCCGCTCCGACATCCGGCCAACCGTGGAACGCGACCACCGTCGACAGCAGCGCGACGATGAGTCCGCCCGCGCCGATGATGGAGCCCGAAGCTCCCACGACACCCACGAATGCCCGGAAGGAGCGCATTCCGGTGTCGACATCGGCCGGGCCCGAACGATTCTTGAGGTCAGCAGGGCGACATCCGTGCCGTCAGTGGGCGGCACGCCCCGGATTGTCGGGCCCGGAGATCGTCGCGTTGGGGCGTTGATCAGGGTCGACGCGCTTGATCAGCACCGGCTCGTCGGTGCGGACGAAGACGCAGAAGTCGCGGCGCGGGTCGGGCCCCGCGTAACAGGTGCGAAACACGTCTGGCCCCTGTTGGACGGTGTCGGCCCCGTGCAGCGGCAGGTACCGCGCCGGGGCCCGGTGGGCGGCGAAGATCTCTGACTCACGCAGGACCGTGGCCACCAGCTTGTCGTTGGCCGTCAGCGCCGGCCGGTGCGCCAGCCCGCCCGCGACCAACACCACGCACAACGCGACCAGCCCGATCGTGCCCGCCTGGTCGGCAGCGATCTCGCGCGGGAGCTGCGGTCGCCAACGCCGCAGCAGCCAGCCGCCGAGATGCGACACCACGGCGATGACGACCAGGTTCAGCAGCCCGGCCGCCAGCAGGCAGCCGAGCAGGTCGGCGCGCCCGCCGGAGAACGGGAGTCGCGCAAGGACGACGGCGTCGACCACCGTCAGGACCGCGAAGGCCGGCCACTGCCATGCGCCGCTCAACCGCCAGCGCAGGCGGGAGCGCCATACGGCCATCGCCGGGCGTTCGGCCATGGCAGCGAGTGTGGCACGGGGCCGGCGGGTCCGATTCCCGAGCGCCGTGTTGGCGCCTACCATCTGCCAGGTGGATCTCTGGACCGTGCACCTGGGCCGCGTGCCCTACGCCGAGGCGCTGGCGCTCCAGCACCGTGTGCGTGCCGCCCGCCAGGCGGGCGTGATCCCGAACACCGTCTTGCTGCTCGAGCATCCGCCCGTCTATACGCGTGGCCGCCGCAGCGTCCCGGGCGAGCTGCCGTTCGGTGAGGATCATTATGCGGCGCAGGGGATCGAGATCGTCGATGTCGACCGCGGCGGCAAGGTCACCTACCACGGGCCAGGCCAGCTGGTCGCCTATCCGATCGTCGGCGTCACCGACATCATGGCCTTTGTCGAGCAGTTGGAGCAGGTCATGGTCGACGCGCTGCGCGAGGAGGGCGTCGATGCCCGTGGACGCGCCACCGACGGCCGCGACTTCACCGGCGTCTGGGTCGGCGACCGCAAGATCGGCTCGATCGGCCTCCACGTCTCCCACGGTGTGACCATGCACGGGCTGAGCCTCAACGTCGACGGCGATCTGGCGCCCTTCGAGTGGATCGTCCCGTGCGGCCTCGGCGGCGTGGCGATGACATCCGTCCAGCGCGAGACCGACCGCGCAGGCCGCCTCGACTGCGTCCGCAAGCGTGTCGCCCTTGGCCTCGCCCAGGCGCTCGGAGCGCGGCAACGGCTCGTCACGCGCCAAGCGCTGGAGCGCGCGTTGGGCGCCGTTCCCTCAACCGTCGGCTGAGTCCCGCGCGATTTGGTCAAGTCCGCGTGCGGACCCGCCGATGCGGGCCGGGCCATGGACGGCACCTTGCGCATCATCCTCGTCATCGTCGCGGCCAGCGTGCCGGCGGCGCTCATCCACGAGTTCGGCCGCGCGGCGGTCGCCCTCGCGCTGACCAAAGGACGCGTCTGCGTCCTGCTCGGCGCCGGCCGCCCGCTCTTCAGCGTGCGGATCGGCCGGCTGCTGATCGGCCCGACCCGGAGCTGGCTCTGGGGCGGCGAGTGCCTGCACGCACCGACCACCTCGCGCCGCCGCCAGACCGCCATCCTGCTCACCGGCCCGCTCGCGGGCGACCTCTGCTTCGCCGCCGCCTGCGCCGCGGCAATCACGTGGCGCGGCGGCCCCGACGAGCACGCGACGCTGCAGCTCGCGCTCTTCGTCTTCGCCCTCGTCGCCCTGGCGCGCTCCAGCGCCGACCTCGTACGCGCCCACGGACACAAACCTGTCCCTGGGCCGGCCTCGGCCGCTCGGTAGCCTACGGTCGGCGATGGCCGCCGAACCGACGACGCAGCAGCGCGAGCACAAGACCCGCTCGCGCGCCAACCCCGGCGGGATGGATGTCCTGAAGGTCCTCGGACCCGACGTCCTCGACATCCGCGAGCGCAAGCCCAAGTGGTTCAAGGTCCCCATGCCCGGCGGGCCGAAGTACCGCGAGCTCAAGGCCAAGATCGCCGACGACAACCTGCACACCGTGTGCCAGGAGGCCGCCTGCCCGAACATCGGCGAGTGCTGGGAGCGCGGCACCGCGACGTTCATGATCCTCGGCGACACCTGCACGCGCCGCTGCGGCTTCTGCCACGTCAAGACCGGCAAGCCGACCTGGAACGACCCGCTGGAGCCCGCGCGCGTCGCCCGGCAGGTCGCGCGCATGGGCCTGCGCCACGCCGTCATCACCAGCGTCGACCGCGACGACATGCCCGACAAGGGCGCCCACGCCTTCGTCGGCGTCATCCGCCAGATCCGCCGCCAGGCGCCCAAGTGCAAGATCGAGGTCCTCACGCCGGACTTCCAGGGCCTGGACATGCCGCTGGCCAAGGTCATCGCCGAGCGCCCCGACGTCTTCAACCACAACTGCGAGGTCGTCCCGCGCCTGTACTCGATCGCCCGCCGCGGCTCGACGTGGGAGCGCTCGCTGCGCGTGTTGCAGACCGCCAAGGAGATGGGCGGCGACGAGGTCGTCACCAAGTCCGGGTTGATGGTGGGACTCGGGGAGTCCTTCGAGGAGATGGTCGACGCGCTGGGCCAACTGCGCGCCCACGACGTCCAGGTCATCACGATCGGCCAGTACCTGCGCCCGACCGAGCGTCACCTGCCGCTGGTCCGCTACTGGCACCCCGACGAGTTCGACGCGCTTGCGGACGCCGGCATGGCGATGGGCTTCGACCATGTCGCCGCCGGCCCGCTGGTGCGCAGCTCCTACCACGCCGACGAGCACGTGCCGCAGCCCGAGCCCGGCATCGGGCCGCTCGCGGCCGCGCGGTAGCTAGGGTCACGCGGGCTTGATCCCGCTTCGCGACAACATCCCGACGCTGCGGTTCCCGGCGGTCACGATCGTGCTGCTGGTGACCAACATCCTCGCCTACTTCCTCTGGCAGAAGGGCGGGATCCTGCACGGCCCGTCCAACGACAACGTCATCGACTACGGCTGGATCCCCTACGAGATCAAGCACCCCGGCCAGCAGTGCGTCGCCCAGGGCCAGGGGATCGCGTGCGGTGACGTGAGCGGCCAGCCGTCGGTGATCGTCACCGCGTTCACGTCGATGTTCATGCACGGCGGGATCCTGCACCTGGCCGGCAACATGCTCTTCCTCTGGATCTTCGGCAACAACGTCGAAGACAGCATGGGCAAGCCCAAGTTCATCATCTTCTACCTGCTCGGCGGCCTCGCGGCGCTGGCGGGCCAGACGCTGGTGGCCAGCGGCGATGGCAACGCGGTCCCGCTGGTGGGTGCCTCGGGCGCGATCGCCGCCGTGCTCGGCGGCTACATCGTGCTCTATCCGCGCGCCCGGGTCCTGACGCTCATCTTCATCATCTTGTTCTTCACGATCGTCGAGATCCCGGCGATGGTCGTGCTGGGCATCTGGTTCCTGCAGCAGCTGCTCTTCGGCGCCTACGGGCTGAGCGACCCGACCGGTGGCGGTGGCGGCGTCGCGTACTTCGCCCACATCGGCGGCTTCGTCTTCGGGCTGCTGCTGATCCGTGCCTTCGCGCGCCGCAAGAACCCCAACTACCCGCCGCGCCCGGCGAGCAGCATGGCGGCCTGACGGCGTGGACCCGCGCCCTGTGCTTCTCGGAGCCTTCCTCCTCGTCACCGTGCTCGCCGGTCTGACGATTTATGTCGCGATCCGCAACGGACCGGACGTCTTGACCGTCTTCTCCTTGATGATCCTCGCGATGCTCGGAATCGGCATCTTCGGAGCGCTGAAGGAGCCGCCCCGATGAGGCGCGCATCGGCGGCACTGCTCGCCGCGCTCGCGCTGCTGGCCGCCGCCGGCTGCGGCACGGACGAGAACGGGACGCCGACCGGTCGTGCCGACGGCAAGCCCAAGGAACCGCTGCAGACGGCCAATGGGCCGATCGCGCCGCCGCCCGCCACCTCCCCGCTGACGTTGACGCTGACCGGCGCACCCGACACCGTCCAGATCCGCTTCGGCCATCAGCCGCGCGCCGGGCTGCTGTTCGACCTCGACACCGGCCAGGTGCTGTGGCGCAGGAACCCGACGCGGATCCTGCCGATCGCCAGCGTCACGAAGATCATGACCGCGCTGGTCGTCGCCGACCGCGTCCCGGAGGGCTCGAAGGTCCGCGTCACCAAAGAGGCGCTGGCCTACCAGGGCTCCGGCGTCGGCGTGCTGCCCAAGAACAAGTGGGTCGGGGTCTCGGCGATGCTGTACGGCCTGCTGCTGCCGTCGGGCAACGACGCGGCGATCGCGCTGGCCCAGCGCACCGGCAAGACCGTCCCGAGGTTCGTGGCCATGATGAACGCGCGCGCCACGGCGATGGGCCTGACGTGCACCCGCTACTCCACGCCCAGCGGCTTCACCGACCGCGGCAACCACTCCTGCGCCGCGGACCTCGCCGTCCAGGCGCGCGCGCTGCTCGACGAGCCGCGCCTGGCGAAGATCGTCGCCCGGCGCGAGGCGGTCCTGCCGTTCCCGATCAAGGGCGGCAGGCTCTACCTCTACAACCACAACCCGCTCTTGCGCCAGCGCTATCCGGGCACGCTCGGGATCAAGACGGGCTTCACCGACGCGGCCGGTCGCTGTCTCGTCGCCGCGGTCAAGCGCAACGGCCGCCGCCTCGGGGTCGTGCTGCTGCACTCGCCCGACCCCGGCGGGCAGGCCGAGAAGCTCTTCGACCGCGGCTTCCGCGCGATCGCGTAGCGTCGACTCAGGCGACAGGCTTTCGGAGCTCGGCGCGAAGCGCGAAGCCGAGCATGTTGTAGCGCATCTTGGTGTCCTTCGGCCGGAAGCCCGCGCGGATCACCATCGGCCACAGCTCGGCGATGTGGTAATAGGTCCGGTGGTCATCGATGCCCTCTGTACTGATTCCGTGTCGGAAGGCCAGAACCTCGAGCACTGGCTTGCCCAGCCAGGTCGGCACGTGGATAACGGCCATGCCGCCGGGGGCGAGCACGCGGTGGATACCGTTGAGGACAGCCTGGGGATCCGGCAGATGCTCGAGGACAGACATCATCGTGATGTACTCGAACGACCCGGCGTCGTACGTATCGAGGATCGCGATGATCTCGCCGTCCACAAGGGTGAGTCCGTGAGTTGCGCCGTGGTCATGGTCGACCACGAGGTCGACACCCACGGCCGTTGACAGCTCCTTGTGCACGGTTGTGAGCAGGTCGGCGCGATAGCCGCAGCCGAGGTCCAGCATGCCCGCCGGCCTATGGCGCCGCACGTGGTTGACGACTGGGCGGTGGCGGAGATACATCCCGAATGCCGCTAGCGCGGGCAGACGCTCGTAGCCATAGGCGGTGGGATGGTCGAGATGCGGTACGCCAGCGGAGGGTTCTCCGGCACTTGCCATCTGTTCGGCGCTATCGATCGGCGTTTGACGGGAAGGTCGTTTTGCGGATGATGCGGTCAAGTGGAACACGTTGATCCAGGTTGTGGTATGTCAGACAAGGCTGGTCTACACCAGACCACCGTTAGGCCACCAGAGCCGGAACGGCACGGCGAGCAGCGGCAATTGATAAGCCGTGCTGCCCGTCAGTGACCGATATTCCTTGACGGTGGGGAGGCCGATATGGAGCCATTGTTTTCGCCTGCGCTGGACGGTGCCGTAAAGTCGACGCCTCATCGACTGGCTGGTCAGCCAACTGGAGGCTCGCGTGGATCTCAACGACACGCCTGAGCAGGCCGCGTACCGCGAGAAGGTCCGCAGCTGGCTCGAGGCCCACAGCGCCGAGGCGCCCGACGTGCGCTCGACGCGCGCCGGCGCCGAAGACGCCGGGTACCTGGCCGCGCGCCGCGCGTGGCAGGGCAAGCTCGCCGAGGGCGGGCTCGCCGGGGTCACGTGGCCGCAGGAGCTCGGCGGACAGGGCCTGGGGCCGATCGAGCAGGTCATCGTCAACCAGGAGCTCGGCCGCGCCGGTCTTCCGGGGATCCTCGACGTCATCGGCATCGGCATGCTCGGCCCGTGCCTGATCGCCCACGGCAGCGACGAGCAGAAGACGCGCTACCTCGGCCCGATGCTCCACGGCGACGAGGTCTGGTGCCAGATGTTCAGCGAGCCGGCCGCCGGCTCCGACCTGGCCGCCGTGCAGATGCGCGCGGTCGTGCAGGACGACGGCTCCTTCGTCCTCAACGGGCAGAAGGTCTGGACGACCAACGCCCAGTTCTCGTCATACGGACTGGTGCTCGCCCGCACCAACGTGGACATCCCCAAGCACAAGGGCATGACCATGTTCATCGTCCCGATGGACGCGCCCGGCGTCACGGTCCGTGGCCTGCGTCAGATCTCGGGCGAGGCGGAGTTCAACGAGGTCTTCCTCGACGACGTCCGCATCCCGGCCGACAACGTGGTCGGCGGCGTCGACAACGGCTGGGGCACCGCGCTGACGGTCCTGATGTTCGAGCGGCTGACGATCGGGCTGGGCTCCGAGGGCTTCGGCTACAACGCCGCCCGCTTCGCCGCAGCGCTGGCCGACGATCCCGTGGCGGCCAAGGACAAGGCCGTCCGCAAGGCGCTGGGCGAGATCGGCACCGACCTGCTGGCGCTGCGCTTCGCCTCCTACCGGACGCTGTCGGCGCTCTCTCAGGGCCAGATTCCGGGCCCCGAGTCCGGCCTGGCCAAGGTGACGACGGTCAACGCGGCGATCGCCGCCGGCGACCTGATCGCCGACGTCGTCGGGCCCGACGCGTTGGACGAGGACAACGAGTGGGCCTACATGATCTCGTTCCTGCCCGGCCTGAAGTCGGCCGGCGGCACCGAGCAGATCCTGCGCAACACGATCGGTGAGCGCGTCCTGGGCCTGCCGCCCGAGCCGCGCCTGGACAAGGGCATCCCGTTCAGCGAACTGCGGGCCAAGGAGAAGGAAGGGGTGGCCGCGTAATGGACCTCTCACTCACCGACGAGCAGGAGTTCCTGCGCGAGGCCGCACGCGGCACGCTGTCGCGGTTCAAGATCATCGAGGCCGCACGCGAGGCGCAGGACAAGGGGTTGGGCGAGCTGCCCGATCTCTGGCCCGCCGCGCGCGAGGCCGGCTGGGCCGGGCTGCTGATCTCCGAGGAGCACGGCGGCGCGGGACTGGACGTCTTCGACGCCATGCTGGTCGCCGAGGAGACGGGCCGTGTGTTGGCGCCGGTGCCGTTCCTGGGCCTGGTGCCCGCGACCGCGATCCTCGATGCCGCCGGGTATGACGGGCTGGCCGCGATCGCCTCCGGCGACGTGCGTCCGGTCTGGATCCCGACCCGGCCGCCGGGCGACCTGGAGCCGGAGTGGACCGTCGACGGCCCGGGCGCCGCGCGCCCGTCGGCCCCGACGATCACCGGCGAGGGCGACAGCGTCACGGTGACCGGCCACGCGGCCTACGTCGTCGACGCGCCGGGCGCCGACCTGCTGGTCGTCACCGGTGTCGACGGGACGGTCGCGGTGGTCGACGCGAGCGCGGCGGGCGTCACCGTCGAGCAGGTCGTCCGCTACGACGTCACGCGTGCGCTCGCGCACGTGACGCTCGAGAACGCTCCCGGCACGCGGCTCGACGTCGACGCCGGCGTGCCTGCCGACGCCGCCACATCGGCGCCAGGTGCCCCCGCTTCGATGGCAGCGGTCGCTGCCGATGCGTGGTACGTCGCCCAGGCGCTGGTCGCCGCCGAGGCGGTCGGCACCGTGCAGACGACGCTGGAGATGAGCGTCCAGTACGCCAAGGAGCGGTTCACCTTCGGGCGCGCCATCGGCTCCTACCAGGCGGTCAAGCACGAGCTGACCGAGGTGCTGCGACGGCTGGAGAACGGCCGCTCGCTGCTCTTCTACGCCGGCTGGTCGCGGGCCGACGCGCCGGATGAGTTCCCGCTCGCGGCGAGCGCCGCGCGGTCGGCGGCGGGCGGCGCGCTGGACTTCGCCGCGCGGTCGAACATCAACGTGCACGGAGGCATCGGCGCGACGTGGGAGCACGACGCCCCGCTCTACTTCCGCCGTGCCCAGCTGACCCGCCGCCTCATCGGCGGCCACGGCGACGCGACCGATCGCGTGGCCGAGCGGCTTCTCGCAGCCTGAGTGCGAAAACCAACCGCGCTGGTGGGAAAACCCTTCCCACCAGCGCGGGAGGTTGCTACGGTCCTCGCCACCAGGCCAACAGCTACAAGTACGTGGGAGAGCAAGACCTATGGCGCAGGGCGTTGTGAAGTGGTTCAGCGACGAGAAGGGGTTCGGCTTCATCACCCCCGACGAGTCGGGCAAGGACCTCTTCGTCCACCACTCCGACATCGAAGCCGACGGCTTCCGCACCCTCGCGGAGGGCTCGCGAGTGGAGTACAGCACCGAGGCCGGGGCCAAGGGCCCCAAGGCCGTCGGCGTCCGTCCCGTCTAGGGACCGACTGACACTCAGGCAGTCGCGGGTGCGACGGTGGCGGGGTACCGCCGCCGCGCTCGTGGCGCGCCGAGCAGCGCGCTCATGGCGCGCCGCGCACGATGCCACGTCTGGCCCGCGGAGCCCCGAGCAGAGCACGCATCGCGCGCCAGCCGCGTGACGGCGCGGCCGCGTCGCCGAGCAGGCGGCGCGCCTGGTTGACGCCCATCGCGATGGCGTTGAGCCCGAAGGCGATGTCCTCGGGATCGGTCGCGCGCGGCAGCTCGCCGTTCTTGATGGCGATGTGCGCCTCACGAGCCAGCACGCCCATCCACTCGGTGTGCATCGCGACGATCGCGTCGTGCACGCGACCCGGCCGGTCGTCGAACTCACACGACGCGGCGGCGACGAAGCAGCCACCCGGGAAGACGTCGCGGCCGAGGTAGGAGAGCCACGCGTCGGCGATGGCCAGAAGCCGCGCGCGACCAGGCGCGGCGGCCTGTGCCCGCTCCCAGATCTCGCGGCGGTAGACCTCGCGCGCCGCGCCCAGCGCGGCCAGCTGCAGCTCCTCCTTGGTGCCGAAGTGGCCGAGCACGCCGCCCTTGCTCATCTGCAGGTCTGCCGCCAGGCGCCCGATCGTCAGGCCCTCCAGCCCTTCGAGGGACGCGAGGTCGACGGAGCGCTCGAGGATCGCGGTCCGGGTGCGAGCGGCGTCGGCGGCGGAGCGGCGGGGCATGATCCGCAAATCTTAGCGTCCGGTCGGTTGCTATTGACATAGCAACCGATCGATCGTTAAATGCCGCCCCATGAAGATCACACGTCTGGGATGGGCCGGCCTCGAACTGGAAGCTGCCGGCGAGATCGCGGTCATCGACCTGCTCAACAGCACCGAGCCGATGCGCCAGTTCATGGGCGAGCCGCACACCGAGCTGCCGCCGATGTCGCGCCCCGGCACCGCCACGCTCGCGCTCGTCACCCATCTGCACGAGGACCACACCGACGCCGAGGCGATCGCCGGCGCGCTGGGCCCGGATGGCGTGCTGCTGCGCCCGGCGCCGGACGAGGGCGAGTTCCTGGAGGTCGCCGCGCAGCAGGGGGCCGAGCAGCGCCTGGCCGAGCTCGGCGTCCGCCGGCAGACCGTCGCGGCCTGGGAGACGGTGGAGGTCGGACCGTTCCGCGCGACCGCGGTCCCGGCCGTCGACGGCTTCGGCGACGTGCAGGTCTCCTGGATCGTCGAGGCCGCCGGCACGCGGATCTACCACGCCGGCGACACGCTCTTCCACGGCTGGTGGTGGCGCGCCCGGATGCGGACCGGCGACATCGACTACGCCTTCCTGCCCGTCAACGGGCCGCGCGTCGACCTCCCCCACCGTCAGCCTTCGTCGCCGCGCAACGCGGTGATGACGCCCGCCGAGGCCGCAGCAGCAGCCCACCTCCTCGGTGCCCGCGAGGCGATCCCGATCCACTACGACACCATCGACAACCCGCCGATCTATGCCCAGCTCGAGGACCCGGCAGGCACGTTCCTGCGCGAGGCCGCGGCGCTGGACGTGACTGCTCGCATCGTCGAGCCGGGCACGCTCGTCACCGCCGGCGCGCCGACCGCCGCCTGAGCTGTCGGCCGAGGGTTGCTCATTGGCAGGGTGGCCCAGAGCGACGCAGACGGTGGGCTAGGCTCAGCGCATGGCGGCCCACACCGACGCTCTGGTCAGCGTCCTGTGAACGCCCTGCGCTCGAGCCGATCCGCGCTGAGCGCACGGCTCCACCATCCGCTGACCGCGCAGATGGCGCGATACGCACTCGCGGGCCTGACCACCGCCGTCATCGGCACGACCGCCGTCTTCCTGCTCTCCGGGCCCGGTGGTCTGGCGATCCAGCTCGCGATCCTGCTCAGCTACCCGCTGAACCTGACCGTCCACTTCTCGTTGCAACGGTGGTTCGTGTTCACCGATCGCGAGGTGTACACGCTGGCGATGGGCAGACAGCTTCGCCGCTACCTCGTCGCCGCCGGCGCGCAGTACGGCTACATCGCCGCCGGCACAGCGCTGCTGGTCCACTTCGCCGGCATCGGCGACCGACCTGCCTATCTGATCGCGATCGCGGTCGCGCCCGTGATCCTGTTCATCACGCTGCGCCTCGGCGTCTTTCACTGAGACGCGCCGGCCCGGCGGCAATAGTTCGGCCCTTGCCGCCCTGGCTCTGGCGGCCGTGCGGGGGAGCGGTGTAGATGTTGGGCCATGAGCACCGTCGAGCGCACCCCTGCCCTCCACGTGCGCCGCAGAAGGGCGGCGCGAGCAGGCGACGAGCCGCCGGGACGCGTTCCGGATGAGCTGCTGGGCGCCGTCTCGGTCGTGGTGCCGTGTTACAACACCTCGACCGTCATCGCGCCCGTCCTGCGTGCCCTGGTGGAGGAGACCGAGGGCGCCGTCGACGAGGTCCTGGTGATCGACAACGCCAGCACCGACGGGACCCCGGAGGTCGTCCGCGCGCTGATCGCCGAGTCGCCGCTGATGGCCAAGCGGATCCGGATGCTGGAGAACCCGACCAACCTCGGCTACGGCGGCAGCATCAAGCGCGGCTTCCGTCACCTCGAGGTCATCGCCCCCTACATCGCCGTGATGCACAGCGATGCTCAGTGCGAGGCGGCCGGCACCATCCTCGACATGGCCGAGATGTTCGGCCGTGACCCGGAGCCCGACGTCGTGCTCGCCTCGCGCTTCGTCGCCGGCGCCGACACCAGCGACTACAACTTCGTGCGGCGCTGGGCCAACCGCTTCTTCAATGGGTTCACGCGCATCGTCTGCGGCGTGAGCATGTCCGACGCGGGGACGGGCATCATGCTCGCGCGGACCGAGGCGGTGCAGCGCATGCCGCTGGAGCGACTGACCAGCGGCTATCAGTTCCATCCGCAGCTCAACCTGCTCTTCCACAGCGATCCCGAGCTGACGATCGCCGAGGTGCCGATGGAGTGGCGCGACGCCGAGACCTCCGTGCGCTTCAGCCTCGTTCGCTACGGCCTCGTGCTGACGCGCATGCTGCTGCGCTTCGGCTGGCGGCGCCGGATCCTGCGACGCGACGCTGCCGATGCCGTCGTCCTTCCCTTCTCCGGAGCAGGCGCATGATCACCGAGCCCGTCCTCATCGACAAGCCCTGGGGCAGCGAGCTGATCCTGGAGCGCAACGAGCGCTTCGTCGTCAAGCGCATCTTCATCAGCGCCGGCAGCAGGACGAGCCTGCAGTCCCACGAGCTCAAGCGCGAGTGGGTGCGCGTGGAGGAGGGCAAGGTCGAGATCACGATGGGGCCCGACGTCCACGGGCTCGAAGTGCACACGTTCACGGCCGGGGCGGTCTACCGCGTCGCGCCGACCGTGGTCCATCGCGTGCACGCCATCGAGGACTCCTACATCTTCGAAGTCGCTTCTCCGCCCAGCGACGAGGACATCACGCGGTACGACGATGACTACGGGCGAGGTCGGTGAGCGGCGCACCAACGCTCGCGCCCCCGCACCGCGCAGCTGAGACCGCCCGTCCGCGGGTGTCGGGAGGATGGGTGCCCGGCGCCGTGCTGGTCGCTGGGCTCGCCGCCGTGCTCGTGGTGGTCGCGACGTCGTCCAACGTCTCGGTGGACGTGCTCGGCCAGATCCACGGCGAGAGCACGATGCTGCACCAGATCGGTGGCACCTACGTCGCCGGCTGGATCAGCCCGGAGTGGAACCCGTTCGTCGACGGGCGCTTCCGCGTCCTGACGCTGCTGGTCACGATCGTCTACCTCACCTCGGTGACGGCGATCGGCGCGACGTTGGTCACCGCGATCCGCGGCGCCGACCGCTGGCCCTGGGCCGTCCGCGTGCTGGCCGGCTTCCTGCCCGGGTTCCTGATCGTGCTCGCCCCGCTGCAGATCCTGTTCGCCGCCGTGCCGTACCTGACGGCCGCGTGGGTCGCGATCGTCGCGATGCCCGCCATCGCGATCGCGCTGCATCGCCAGGCGCTGGCCGCCGGCGTCACGAGCCTGCGCAGCGATCCTGACTACCGGGGCCGCTGGCTGAAGACCGCGGCGATCGTCGTCGGCGTCCTGGTGCTCTGCGGCGTGCACCGCCTCCAGGCCGGCCGCTACTTCATGGTGCCCGACTCGATCTCGGCCTTCCTGGAGGCCGCCCGCCAGCAGTTGTCGGGCGTCTTCGGCTCCCACCTGGCGCAGTGGGACCAGCAGTCCGACGAGTGGGTCTTCAGCGCCCCGCTGATGTTCACCTCCTCAGCGAGCCAGGACTACCTCTTCCCGCTGTATGCCGCCGAGTTCGTCGGGCTCGCCTCGTTCGGCGCCCTGGTCTTCGGCGTGGTGCACAGCGTCGCCGTCCGGCGCCCGCTGCTGACCGCCACGGTGGCGATGGCCGCCGTGCTGGCCTCGACGCCCTCGATCTATCCCTGGTACGAGATCTCGCTGATCGGCGGGCAGAACCCGATGATGTGGCTCGGCCATCCGGGCCGGATGATCGGGATCGTCGCTCCGTGGATCGCGCTGCTGATGCTCGGCCGCGTGTCGACCCGCGTGACCGTCGCGATCCTGCTGGCGACCGCGGGCATGGCCTTCATGACCATCAGCGGCACGGCCTATGTCTTCGTCGCGCTGCTCGGCGCGGGTGTCTGGCACCTGCTGCGCGGGCGTGGCCCGGAGCGCGTGCGCACGGTCGCGCGCGCCGCGCTGATCCCGGCGCTGGGGCTGGCGGCGATCGCGACGCCCACGTTCGTCTACTGGCAACTGCATCGCGTCGACGCCCCCAACAGCCTTGGCTGGGTGCTGGTGCTCGGCAGCGCCGCGGCGCTCGTCGCAGCGCTGCTGGTCGCGCTGTCGGCACCGGGCACCTCGCCGCTGCCGAAGCTCTCGCGCCTGACGCCGCGCGTCGTCGTCTGGCTGACCACGCTCGGCGCCGGCTTCCTGTTGTCCAACAACCTCGTCAGCAACCTCGCCGACGGGCAGGTCCGGACGACGCTGGCCTCCGTCCTGCCGGGGTACGGCGTCCCGGTGGAGAGCCGCGGCATCGCGTCGGGGACCTCGACGATCGCGTTCCCCACGTTCACCGGCACGGAGTGCCAGTTCACGGGGCACTGCCTGAGCTTCCCCTATTTCCTGGTGGCCTACGGCCTCTTGACGATCCTGGCGCTGGCGACGTGGCTGGCCCTGGGCCGGCGCGAGACCGCGGTCGACCAGGACCCGCGCCGGGCCGCGTTCCTGGTGACGGTGGCCGCGCTGGTCGCCTCGTTCGCGCTGGTCGACTGGACCGGCGCCGACCAGCTCACCGCTTGGGTGCTGACCCGGTTCACCGAGATCCCCTACTACGCCCTGCTCGGCTTCGCGGCGCTGGCGCTGGTGGGGTCGCGCAACCGCGTGACGGCCTGGGCCGGCGGCGGCGTGATCGCCGCCTGGACCGTCATCCCGCTCGCCGCCAGCCATGTCGTCCCCCAGCTCGCCCGCAACGCCAGCTATCTGATCCAGGTTGTGCACTGATGAACAACGCATCTCCCATCGAGCTGATCGTCTTCGACGTCGACGGCGTCCTGACCGACGGGCGCTTCGCCTACGGACGCGAGGGCAAGCAGACGAAGTCCTTCGGGCCCGACGACGCCGACGCGCTGCGCCTGCTGACCACGGTCGCGCCGATCGTGTTCGTGTCGGCAGACCACCGCGGCTTCCCGATCAGCAAGCGGCGGATCGACGGTGACATGGGCCACGAGCTGACGCTGGTCAGCAGCGACCGGCGGCTGGAGTGGATGGGCGCGCGCACGCCGCTTGCGCGCATCGCCTACATGGGCGACAGCTTCACCGACATCCCGGTCCTGCGGGAGGTCGGCGTGGGCATCACGACCGCCGACGCGCTCCCCGGCGTGCGCGAGGCGGCGACGTATGTGACGCAGCGACGTGGCGGCGATCGAGCGGTCGCCGAGGCGTGCTTCTACCTCCTGGTCGAGCAGTTCGGCCGAACCGAATGGGCAGGGATCGTGTGATCACACTTCCGGAAGGTGCCAACCGCAACCCACGGCTCGTCGCGCTTGCCGCGCAGGCCAACGCGTGGCCGAGCACGCAGATCGGCGTCGGGGTGGTGAGCATGAACGTCGTCGACGCGGCCGTCGAGGTCGCCCAAGAGCACGACGTCTCGCTGATGCTCATCGCCAGCCGCCGGCAGATCGACGCGGCGGAGTTCGGCGGCGGCTACGTCGAGGGGCTCACGCCGCACACCCTGGCCGAGCGCGTGCGCTCGCGCGACCACCGCAACCGCGTGCTGCTCTGCCGTGACCACGGCGGCCCCTGGCAGGGTGCCAACAACAGCGCCGAGACCTCGCCCGAGCGGGCGATGGAGGAGGCGCGACTGTCCTTCTTCGCCGACCTCGACGCGGGCTTCGACCTCCTCCACATCGACACCTGCGTCTGCCCGTCACCAACCGACCCCGACGTCCCCAAGCAGCGGCTGCTGGAGCTCTACGAGGACTGCTGGGAGCAGGCCGTCGCCGAGGACCATGCAATCGCCTTCGAGGTCGGCGACGAGGAGCAGAGCAGCGTCACCGAAGGACTCGAGCAGCCGCGCAAGCTGCTCGAGGCGCTCGCCGAGCGTCGTGAGAGCCAGGGCACGCCCGCACCGCTGTTCGTCGTCGTCCAGACCGGCACCAAGGTGATGGAGCGCCGCAACGTCGGCTCGCTTTCTGCGCCCTACCGGATCGACGAGCAGATGCCCTCCCAGATCCACCTCCCGCAGCTGATGGCCATGATCAACGCCTTCGGCACGCACCTGCGTCAGCACAACACCGACTACCTGCCCGACGAGATCCTGCAGTGGCATCCGCTGCTGGGGATCCACGCGGCGAACATCGCGCCCGAGTACGGCGTCGAGGAGACGCTGGGGCTGCTGTCGGTCATGGAGGGCCGTGGCGCGAGCGACCTCGCCGAGCGGTTCCTCACCCTCGCCTACGACACCCGCAAGTGGGAGAAGTGGGAGCTCGAGGGCTCCGACGCGACCGACCGCGACCGAGCGATCTGGGCAGGCCACTACGTCTTCTCCGCACCCGAGTTCCTGCGCATCCGCGCAGACCTGCTGCAACGGGTGCACATGACCTCGCGGGAGCTGGACGTCGCGCTGCGCAAGCGCATCAAGGCGTGCCTGCTCCGTCACCTCCAAGCCTTCCGGGTGGTTCCCTCATGAGACGTCGCGTCGCCGTGATCATCCTGTCGCGCAACCTGCCCGAGGCGGTCGACCGTCTCGTGCGCGGCATCCGTTGCTACGACCTCGACGACACCGACATCTATGTCATCGAGGCGGGGACCGACCGCGACAAGCTGTCGGAGCACCACACCACCTGGGCGAACTGGCCGGAGGCGATGCGTGAGGGCCTCCGGCCGGCTCGCGGCTTCAACCTCGGCATCCGCGAGCTCATCAACGGCGGGCGGCTGCACGAGTACGACTACCTCTTCCTCATGCGCGCGACGGTCCACTTCGACGGGCCGGTCGTCAGCCGCCTGCTCGACCAGCTCGAGGAGCACCCCCGCGTCGGGATCATCTCGCCCTGTGGCGACACCTGGCCCGAGCGCGAGCTGATCGGCCCCGACTCGCTGCGCTACGTGTGGCACATCAACCACCACGCGTGGATGCTGCGCCGCTCGTTCGTCGACCGCATCATCGACCACCAGGGCACGGCCGACGACGGCCCGGTCTTCGACGGCTCGAACTTCCGCAGCTACGGCACCGACACGGAGCTGATCGTCAAGGGCTACATCAACGACTACGCGACGGCGCTGAGCACCGCCTGTCTGCTGAGCGAAGATCCCGAGCTGCTCAAGACGCGGGCCGACCTGATTCGCACCGATCCCTACGACGTCAACGCGCGTAAGGTCTTCGACGAGGGCTTTCAGTGGATGCGGCGCAAGTACGGGTTCACGACGCGCCTGCAGTTCCAGGAGTACGCGCGCCTCTGGTACGACCGCTTCTTCGTCCTGCATCCGTGGCTGACGGAGTACCGGCTGCTGCCCGAGGATCACGTCGCCGGACCGCGCCCGGTTCCGCCCGACTCCGAGCACGACCGGATCATGGTGCCAGGCCGGTGACCGGCGCGCAGGCGACCGGCGCCGACGCCGTGGTCTCCTTCCAGGAGCGTCGCGCCTGCGCGGCCTGCGGTGCCCCGGACCTGGATCCGCTGCTGGAGATCAGCGGCGTGCCGGTGCACATGGGCTGCACCGATCAGCCCGTGGAGGCCGACGCGTTCTTCGACCAGCGCTGGGCGACCTGCCCACGCTGTGGCAGCGTGCAGCTCGCGGCCCTCGCGCCGCTGGATCTCGTCTACCAGACCCAGCACAACGGGGCCGTCGGCGGCGTCTGGGCACGCCACCACACGGCGCTCGCGGACTTCGTCGCCGCGCGCGCACCGCAGACGGTCGTGGAGGTCGGCGGCGCGTCGGGCGCACTGGCCCGGGAGTACACGGCACAGCACGACGTCGAGTCGTGGACGGTCGTCGAGCCCAACCCCACCTTCACGCCGGAGCCTCCGATCAACCTGGTCGCGGCCTACGTCGAGGAGGTCGACGGCGTCGTGGGCGAGGCCGACGCGGTCGTCCACAGCCACCTGCTGGAGCATCTCTACGAGCCGCGCGCGTTCCTGGCCGGGATGCGCGAGCAGGCGCGACCCGACGCGCCGATGCTGCTGTCGGTCCCCGACCTCGCGTCGCTGCTGGCCCAGTCCGGCGCCAACGCGCTGAACTTCGAGCACACGTACTTCTTCGACGTCGCGTTGTTGACGTGGATGCTCCGAGATGCCGGATACACGGTGGCTGATCCTCAACGATTTGAGCACCACAGCTTCTTCTTCGACGCCCGACCCGACGCCGAGCCGGGTGCGGCCGGTCCCCCACCCGACGCGCGCGACGGCGCCCGCGCGTTCGCGCGTTTCGTGGAGACCGCGCGCGCCGACGCCCAGGAGCTGATCACGCGCGCCGAGGCGTTCGACGGGCCCATCTACCTCTTCGGCGCCCATGTCTTCTCACAGTTCCTGATCGGCTGCGGCTTCCCGTCGGAGCGCGCCACGGCCGTGCTCGACAACGACCCGGCCAAGCAGGGCCTACGGCTCTACGGCACGCCGCTGACGGTCCAGCCGCCCGCGGTGATCGCTGAAGCGGACCCGCCCACCCCGGCCGCCGCCGTGATCGTGCGTGCCACGCACTACACGGCCGAGATCACCGAGCAGCTGCGCACGCTCGCTCCCGGCGTGGAGATCTGGTGAGCGGCCCGCTGGTCTGCATCATCGCCGCAGGTCGCGGCACGCGGATGGGCTTCGCCGACGGCGCGCTGCACAAGGCGCTCGCGCCGCTCAGCAACCGCGCTGTGCTGACGCATGTGCTGGAGAGCTTCCCGCCCGACGCGCGCTTCGTGATCGCCGTCGGCCACCTCGCCGATCAGGTGCGGGCCTACGTCGCGCTCGCCCATCCCGATCGCGACGTCACGTTCGTCACGGTGGACAACTACGACGGCCCGGGCTCCGGTCCGGGGCTGTCGGTGCTCGCGTGCGCCGAAGCGCTCGGGGAGGACGAGCCGTTCGCGCTGGCCGCCGCCGACGGCATCGTCCACACGATGCCGCCGCTGGCCGGCGAGACGTGGATGGGCGCGAGCCTGGTCGACGACCCGACCTCGTACCTGACGCTGGAGACCGACGCCGACGGCGACGTGCGCGGCCTGCAGGAGCGGACCGGCCCGTCGCGGCTGGCCTACAACGGCGTGGCGTGGATCGCCGACCCGGCGACGTACTTCGCGGGCCTGCGGCGTGGCGTCGACTCCGGCGAGCTGCAGGTCACCCAGGGCTTCCAGGCGCTGCTCGACGCGGGCGTGCGCGTCCGCAGCGAGCCCTGCGACTGGACCGACGCCGGCACGACCGAGACCTATAAGGCCGCGCGGGCCGCCTTCGCCGAGTACGACACCGCGGGCCGCGCCGCGATCGACGTCACCTACCTGCTACCCGACCGCGTCGTGAAGTGGTTCCGCGACCCCGAGGGCGCCGACCGCCGCGCCGAGCGTGCCGCCGCGCTGACCGGCGCGATCCCGCCGATCGTGGCTTCGCCCTCGGGCTGGCTGGCGTATGAGAAGGCGCGGGGCTCGGTCCTCTGCGACCGGCTCGACGGCACCGAGGTCCTCGGCGTCCTGGACTGGGTCTCGAACGCCCTGTGGCGCGACCGGCCCGACGGCGCGACCTTCCGCGGCGCCGCCCGTCGCTTCTACGGCGACAAGACGCTCGCGCGCCTGGACGCCTATCTCGGAGACCGCGGCATCGCCGAGCCGCCGAGCGGCACCGAGATCAACGGCGTGCCGACCGCCACCGTCGCCGAGGCGCTGGAGCGCGAGCTCGACGGCATGGTCGACGCGGCGATCCCGACCGTCTTCCACGGCGACATGCACGAGGGCAACATCATCGCCGGCGACGACGGCTACCGCCTCATCGACTGGCGTGACGAGTTCGGCGGTCTCGACGACCGCGGCGATCAGCTCTATGACCTCGCCAAGCTGCTGCACTCGCTCGAGCTGCCGGAGTCGGTGATGCACGCGCGCACGTTCCGGCGCATCGACCACACCGACGGATCGCTCACGATCGGCCACCCCGACACGGCGCTGCGCGCCGATGGCCGCCGCGCGCTCTGGGACTGGGGCGCGACGCACGGCTTCGACCTCCGCGCGATCGGGATCGTCGACGCGACGATCTGGATCAACATGGCGCCGCTCTATGACCGCGTGCTCGGGGACTACCTCTACGCCTTCGGGCGCTGGCTGCTGGAGCTGCGCCGTCGCAACGGCGTCAATCCCGCCTCCGAGGCCGCGCTCATTCCTCAGCTGGGTGAAACACCAGCGACCGGAGCGTGAGGAACGCGATCACGGCCAGCACGAGCACCGTGACGACGTAGACCTCGTGCTCGGGCACGCCGAGCAGATGCGGCAGCACCGCGGTCGACGTGGCCGTGATCGCGTACTGCGCCAAGACGGCCGGGACGTAGCGGCGCAGCTGTGAGCCCCGACCCAGCGCGAACCCCTCTTCGGTGGGGAACACAAAGCGACGCTGCAGCGTGAAGTTCAGCACCAGCGCGGTGGCGTAAGAGAGGGGGATCGCGATCTGGATCGGCACGTCCAGCGGGCCTGAGATCAGGAGCGTCAGCGCGATGTAGGTGAGCGTCGAGGACGAGCCGCTGATGGCGTAGCGGACGGTCTCCCACGAGATCAGGGAGAGCAGAGCCGACCGGCGATCGACATTCACATCAACGTTCACCGCGGTGACGGTACCGGCCGATCTCGGCCCGCGCACGGGGTTCTGCCGGACGGTCAAGTACTGGTTTGCAAGCGCCATGATGTCAAGAACGGATCTTCAGCTCCGACCTGGCAGTGAACGGCGCCGCCAGGGCGCCACGACCACGGGAGTCACGACATGAAGTACATGATCCTGATCTACGACAACGCCCAGAGCCGCGAGCGCTTCGCCGGCGAGGAGGGCGCAGAGCTGATGACCGAGATCGAGGCGATCATGAAGGAGATCACCGATTCCGGCGAGCTGATCGGCTCGGACGCCCTGGCTGATCCGTCCACCACCAAGACCATCCGGCTGGCCGGTGGCGTGCCGGTCGTCACCGACGGGCCTTACGCGGAGGCCAAGGAGCATCTGGGCGGCTACCTGATGGTCGAGTGCGAGACGCCCGAGCGCGCGGCCGAGATCGCCCTGCGCTGGCCCAGCTCGCGCTTCACCCCGCTGGAGGTGCGGCCGATCATGAGCCCCGGCGGAGCCGAGATGTGAGCACGGGCGCTCGCGTCGAGGACCATCTGCGCGTCCTCGCGCCGCAGGTCCTCGGCGTGCTCGTCCGCCGCCACGGGCAGTTCGACGCCTGCGAGGACGCGTTCCAGGAGGCGCTGATCGCAGCCGCTGCGCAGTGGCCCGAAGAGGGTGTGCCGGACAACCCGCGCGCCTGGCTGCTCACGGTCGCCGGCCGGCGGCTGACCGACGCGTGGCGCAGCGACAGCGCGCGGCGAGCGCGTGAGGACAGCGCGCTGGCGGCCGAGCCCGCTGATGCGCGCGTCGCGGCGGGCGCCGACTTCGGGATCGAGGCGCTCGACACCGACGGGCCCGAGGAGGACGACACCCTGACCCTGCTGCTGCACTGCTGCCATCCCGAGCTGTCGGCGCCGTCGCAGATCGCGCTGACGCTGCGTGCCGTCGGCGGCCTGACGACGGCGGAGATCGCCAGCGCGTTCCTGGTGCCCGAGGCGACGATGGCCCAGCGCATTAGCCGCGCCAAGGCGCGGATCCGGGCGACCGGCACGGTCTTCACGATGGCGCCGGCGGGTGCCGAGCGCGAGGAGCGGCTGCGGACCGTGCTCCATGTGCTGTATCTCGTCTTCAACGAGGGCTACACCGCCAGCTCGGGGCCGGAGCTCGCGCGCGCGGACCTGACCGCCGAGGCGATCCGGCTGACGCGCGCGGTCCGGCGGCTGCTGCCTGACGACGGCGAGGTCGAGGGCCTGCTCGCGCTGATGCTGCTGACCGACGCGCGGCGAGCAGCGCGCACGGCTGCCGACGGGTCGCTCGTGCCGCTGGCCGAGCAGGATCGCGGCCGCTGGAACGCCCAGGAGATCGCCGAGGGCGTGGCGTTGGTCACTGACGCGCTCGCGGGCGCCCCGCTGGGCCCCTACCAAGTGCAGGCCGCGATCGCCGCGGTGCACGCCGAGGCGGCTGAGGCCGACGCGACCGACTGGCCGCAGATCGTCGCGCTCTACCGCGTGCTGGAGCGCATCGCGCCCAACCCGATGGTGACGCTCAACCACGCGGTCGCCGTCGCGATGGTCGACGGCCCGCAGGCCGGGCTGGCACTGCTGGCCACGCTCGACGGCGTGCTCGCCGAGAGCCACCGGCTCGTCGCCGTGCGCGCCCATCTGCTCGAGCTGGCGGGCGATGAGCACGCCGCGCGTGCCGCGTACCTCGAAGCGGCACGGCGGACGACGAGCCTGCCGGAGCAGCGTCACCTCGAACGTCGGGCGGCAAAGTTGGTTTGAGGAGGTTTGGCGGCCGTCGTTCATCGACCGTGCCGCGCCATCGACCATCGTTCGCCAGGGAGTCACGCCCCGGAGGCATGACCTCCTCCCCGCACCTTGTCGCCTCGCGGCCGCGCTTCTACGTCGGTGGTCGCGCAGCCTCCCTCGCACTCCTGTGCACCCGCATCGCCCAGCTGCCCGGCCTGTCGGTCCTCGAAGAGGTGGTTGCCGCCCGCACCGGCACGCGCCGCGGCGAGGCTCGTGTCTTGATCGATGTGCGTGGCACCGGCCTGTCGGGCTATGAGATCGGTCGCCGGATGCGCCGCTTCTCGGGTATCCCACTGGAGTTCTGCCGTGAGCACCGGCTGCTCGTCGTCTTCGACGACGACGAGGAGATCGCCGCTCGCGGGGAGCGGCTGCTGTTCGCGCTGACCCACGCCTGCCAGCCGTTGGCCGATGCGGTTTCCCCTGGGGACTAAGCTAAGGGGATGACCACCTCCGGAACGCGCACGCAGATCCTCCGCCAGATGGAGACGGTCTCGCAGCGGCTGGACTCCCCCAAGCTCAACTCCCAGCAGCGGATGGCGCTGCTGCGCCGTCAGGCCGAGTTGGGCGACCTGCGTGACGCGCTGGCCGAGCGCGCGCGGCGTGCCGCCACGCCGACGAGGTAGTCATCGTCATGGCTCCCCGGGAGCCGAGCGTTCTTGAGTTGACCGCAGAGGTTCGGCACACCGCCGACCGCGTCGCGCTCTATCAGCAGAAGCTCTACGCGGGCCGGGGCGATGCGCGTCGGCTTGCGGAGCTGCAGCGCGAGGCCGCGGGAGCCGCGGAGCGCCTGGCGCTCGCCCGGTCCCGGGCTGCTGCTGCGGACTAGATCGCGGCGCGCGGGCGCAGGGCCAGGCGCGGCCGACGCCGACCGCCGCTGGTGCGGTTGCGCGGGGTCGTCTGCAACGCCGAGGCCCGCACGCGCAGCAGCGCGACGGCGGCCTCGGTCTCGGCAAACGGATCCGCGACCACGCGGCCGTCGTGCAGCGAGATCGCCGCGATGAGGCGGTCGTCGACGACGGCCATGAGCGCCGGCCGCGAGACCGTGCGGGCGGAGTCCAGCTGCGACAGCTCGCGCAACGCCGCGTCCTCGGCGGCGGTCGCCTGCTGGAGGATGATCGTGCTGGTGGAAGTCATAGGAGCATGGTGGTCCTGAGGCCCCGGGTCCCACATCGGGTGAAGGGTGCCGGTTGTGGGTGGGTGGGCCTTAGTCGGGATGGCGGACCCCTTAGTGCCTGAAGGGCATGTCGAGAACGCGCGGTCGGCTCCGACTCCGGGGCATGACCAATCGCCTGATCCTCCACGAGCACCCGTTCGCCGCCTACTGCTGGAAGCCGCTGATCGCGCTCTACGAGCTGGGGCTGCCGTTCGAGCGCCACATCGTCACCGACGAGGCATCGCGCCGGCAGTTGGCCGAGATCTGGCCGCTGGCCAAGATCCCGGTCCTGCGCGACGAGACCGCCGACCTGATGCTCCCGGAGTCGACGACGATCATCGAATACCTCGATGCGTTGGCTTCCGGTGACCGCCCTGGCCTGATCCCCGACGACGCAGCCAACGCTCTGCAGGCGCGGTTCTGGGATCGTTTCCACGACCAGTACATCGCCAACCCGATGCAGAAGATCGTCGGCGACAACCTGCGCCCCGAGGGCGGCCAGGACCCCGAAGGCGTCGCCGAAGCCCGCCACATCCTCGACACCGCCTACCCCGTGCTCGACGCCCAGCTCTCACACACCACCTGGACCGCGGGCACAGCCTTCACGCTTGCCGACTGCGCGGCGGCACCGGCACTCTTCTACGCCCGCGTCGTGCACCGCTGGGACGAGGATGCGCAGCCCAACATCACGCGCTACTACCGCGACCTCATCCACCGGCCCTCAGTGGCCCGCGTCATCGACGAGGCGCGGCCTTACCGCGACCTCTTCCCGATGTCATGGCCAGCGGACGTCGACGTGACGTAGCTGCCTGCTCACCGCTCAGCGAGCGAGCAGCAGCCAGCGCGCAACCAGGACCGCGAGGAGCGACCCGACGGCAACCCACGCCGCGATCGCGTTGTGCGTGGCACCCTCGAGCAGCAACGCCACGACGAGGATGACGAGCAAGACCACCAGCCCGACAACGGTCTTCGCGAAAGCCGACACCTTCGACACCCTACCCGGGGAACTGCGTAGGACACCAACATCTTGACTCAACACCAGAAGGTCCGCGAGCCGCGGGTCTTCTGGTGCAGGCATCAGCCGATTACAGTTCGGTCGGACCGACGACGAACCCAAGCCGGTGGGCTCCACGTCGAAGTCGCGCATCCAGCGTGACCAGGCGACAACTCCGTAACCGGGCGAGCGCAACGTAGTTGGCGTCGTACGTCTTGGCCCAGCCCATCTCGTCAGCCAGTGCCCACGATGCATCAGGGAGCGTGTTGGGACCATCCGGCGCAATCGGCGCAGCTCGCAGCCGAGCGCGCATCTCAAGTGCTTGATCGGCTTGCACCTCACCACGCCAAAGCATCGCGTGGAGGACGGACTCCACCTCGATCCACAGCAGCGGAGGAGCGACCAGCTCGAAGGCCCGGAGCCGCTCGAAGCCGAGCGGCGTGGCGGTCGCTGCTACCGCCACGCTTGCGTCGATGACGAGCTTCAACTGCCTCGGCGGCCCAGGGCCACGGCTGCAGCCCAGTTGGGCACCGGCGTCCCGTCCTCGAAGTGCTTCCACTCCTCGGGAAGTTCGAGCATCGGGTACAGCTCGTCGCGAACGCTTTCGAGGTCGTCCGGTGCGATGGCGAGATGGCCGTGCTCGGTGACCGCCGGAAGCCGGCCGGAGCGAATCCAGCGCCGGACGGTTTCAGGCGTCCGCCCAACGCGCTCGGCTGCTTCAGCGACGGTCAACACGAGACGCATCGTAAACGGGGCCTCGGACCCGCATGGTCAGGGTCGACTCGGAGTCGCGCAGGTCCAAGGTAGGAGCCGGGACCTCGAGGAGGCCGACGACGTTCTCATCGCGGCGAGCTGACACGGGACTGATCATCCTTCGAGACGCGATGGGCGGGAAATCGTCGCAGGAGGAACTAGACGAGCCGATGTAGGGCTAACGCTCGCAGCCGCCTGAACAACATTCCGCATGGAGCAGGGCATTTGCTACCGCTAGCTGCACGCCGCGTGTAGTAGCGCTAGCCTGCGAGCCCTGTTCAAGATTGGACACTGTCCACCTTGGAATGGTGAGTGCCTCCGGAGCGTCTGCCAACGGGCATCGTTGGGTCTACTCCGGAGGCGCTCGTGCTACTGCTCGGACAGCAGGGCTAGTGAAGCACAGGCTTCAGGCCAAATCCGGGGTTCGAGCCCGAAAGGCCCGCACCCTGCGGACAAAATCCGTTGCTGTTCGCGCTTGGAAAGGACCCTGAGAGCAGGGAATTCCGTCGTTTCGTCCCGGTTCGTAGGCGAACTGTTGGTTTTGTTGACCTTGTAGTGCTCCTTGCCTCGCGCAACAGAGGACTACGAGGCGGGCACCAGCAGGAGCACCACGCTTATTGTCCTGTCGCGACTGCATTCCATGTCATCGGTGACCGATGTTTGGCAGGCACACCCGGCCCCTACGGGCCTGGCTAGTGAGACGTGCCTTGCACGCTGGTGTGGGAGCCAGGAACCTCGAATCCGAAGGGCTCCCGTTTCCAAATCGTTTCCAAACCATGCATTCGGCCGGAAATACAACAAGACCGAAACGACGGAACCCCCGCGTTAGCAGGGGTTCCGTGTGATGGAGCCAGACGGGATCGAACCGACGACCTCCTGCTTGCAAAGCAGGCGCTCTCCCAGCTGAGCTATGGCCCCGAGCCCGACCGAGTTTAGCTCGGACGGGCCGGAAGTTCATGCTCGGTGCTAGCCGCGACGGCCGCGGCGGCCGTAGCCGATGCCGCCGGTGAGCAGGAGGATCAGGAGGACGATGATCAGGATGGTGAGCACGGGGTTGCCTTCCGTGGTGGACGGTGTCGCCCGGGTGTACCCAGACGAACCGGTCCGCAGGCAATATCGCCGCCGGCTAGGGCCGACGGCGCAGGTCGCGCCACTCGTCCAGCGCCTCGCGCTCACGCAAGGAGGCCACAGCGCCCGTGTCGATGTCGAAGTCGTGCGACGCGTCCGAGCACCAGACATTCGGATGTCGCTCAAGCCACCTCCGCGCGTCGCGCGCGCCGAGCTCGACCAGGCGATCGACGTGCGCCTCGTCGAACAACAAGAAGGACAACAACTCGCCGCGCGAGGGCGACCGTCCGCCGCCGAGCAACCGCGACATGAAGGGGTAGTCGGGTCGCAGCCAGCCTTGCATCCCGGCGTAGCGGTCCTCGAAGACCTCGTCGGCGATCGCGGCGAGCTTCTCCGCGGCGCTCGGGTGCGACCAAGGCATAGGAGATCTTCCGGTAGGGCTTTCGGCCGCGTGCTGCTCGGTACGCATCGGCGGAGTCGCGGGGACCGGGACCATGCGAGTCCACGACGAACGAGTTGATGGTGGCCAACCGATGGAGGTCGTCGACGACCTGGTCCACCAACAAGCCGTCGATGATGTTGGCAGCGACGTCCGCCAGACGCGGTGCGCCGACGCCGTCGGTCGGCACCTCCACCCGCGCCCGGAACGGCTGAAAGCCAATGACGACAACTCGGTCGGCACCCAACGCCAGCGCGGGCGCCACCGGGCTGTTCAGCCGCGTCCCGCCGTCGACGTAGTGACCGGCCAGCGCCGCCGGATGCTCGATCTCGACCGGCGGGAACAACATCGGGATCGCGGCGGACGCACGCACGTGCTCGCTGTCGAGCATCGCCGGCACGTACTGCAGCGGGTCGGCGGGGCGCGACGGCGGGACGCGTCCGGCGCTGTCGACAAACGCCACCGGGCTGGAGCGCGCCAGCGACGTCGCCACGACGCAGACCGCCTCCAGCACACCGGTGCGGACGTTGCGGTGCAGGTCATCCCAGTCGATCCAGCGATCGAGCGAGCGCTTCAGCGGCGAGGGATCCAATAGCCCGGCCAAGCGGACGCCGGGCAGCTCGAGCGCCTCGCCGAGCATGCGCAGCGCCGTCAGCGGCAGGCCCGGGCCGACGACCGAGCGGATCACGTCGCCCTTGCGCAACCCGCGCCAGTGGTCGATCAGCGACTGCACGGCCGCGGCGGCCGGTTGGTCGGCCGTCGCGCCCAGCGCGGTCGCGTTGATCGCCCCCACGCTCGTCCCGCAGAGGATCACCGGCCGCTCGCCACGCTCCTCCAACAGCGGCAGCAAGACCGACAGTGCTCCGACCTCGTAGGCCCCGCGCGCGCCACCGCCGGGCAGCACCAGCGCCACCCGCGGTGATGGACCACCGTTGAACCGAGACCCGTCGGACATCCCACAGAGGGTGCAACGGGCGGACCGCCGCGGCTACGGACCGGCGGTCCAGGATCGGGCGGCCGATGGGCGGGAGGCGAAAGGACGCGGGCGCGCCGTGGCCGAGCCGCGGCGCTCGTGGGCTCAGGCGAAGGCGAAAGGACGCGGGCGCGCCGTGGCCGAGCCGCGGCGCTCGTGGGCTCAGGCGAAGGCGAAAGGACGCGGGCGCGCCGTGGCTGAGGGCCTATCAGCGCGCCCGCGGAGTCCTTCGCCCTCCGTGACCGGAGGAGCGAGCACGCCAGGATTGTTCCCCGATGCTGACGTGCTGCCTGTGTCGAGGAGGGTGTCGACCAGGCCATCGCGCACCTGAACAGAGCGCTCTCCGCTGTGGACGCCTGATCGACTCAGGCGCGTCTCAGAAGTCGAAGTCCTTCGGAGGCTTCTGCTCGAACCAGAGCCGGTCGTGCTCGGGCGTCTCCTGCAGGAAGTCCGGGGTCTCCTCGAGGACGTCTTCCTCCTCGCCGGCGGCCGGAGCGGGCTCGGGTGCGACCGGCGGCGCCTTGTCCTCCTCGTGGCCCAGGGCCTCGTCCAGCTCTGTCGCGGAGAACTCGCGCGTGGGCTGGTGGGCGAGCGGATCGCCGTGCGGCGGCGTCGCGCTCTCCTCCTCGGGCTCAGCGTACGGGCGGTCATGGGTCGTCGGCGGCTCGGAGACCACGGGCTCGTCGTCGTAGGCGAGCGGCTCGTCGTCGTACTCAAGCGGCTCGTCGTCGTAGGCCACTGCCGGCTCGTCGAGACCCGCCGGCTCATGGTCGGCGTACGAGCCGTGCTCGACCGGCACCGCGTCGTCGACCAGCTCCTCCTCCCCCGCGTCACGGCGGACGGGACCGAGCGCGTCGGCCTCCTCCTTGGCGATCTCGGAGGGATCGGCACCTCGACTGCGCTTGAGATCGAGGTGCTCCCGGATGGCGTCATCCAACAGGCCCATGGTCGCCTTAGCGTAACGAGCGCGGGAGCGGGATGGCGAGGGACACGGCGCGCCCCCGTCCGGCCGGGTCAGCCGGCGCTGATCGTGCGGTTCTTGCCGGCGCGCTTGGCCTGGTACAGCGCCTCGTCGGCGGCCGCGACCAGCCCGCGGACATCGCCCGCGGAGACCGGCAGCGCCGCGGCGCCGAAGCTGGCGGTCACGCGCAGCGGCTCGGCGCTCTCGTCGCCGAGGATCGGCAGCCGCAGCGCCTCGATCCCCTCGCGGACGCGCTCGGCGAGGTTGTGGGCGCCCTGCAGATCCGTGCCCGGAAGCACGACCGCGAGCTCCTCGCCGCCGTAGCGGGCGGGCTCGTCGATCTCGCGCGAGGAGGCGCGCAGGATCTTGGCGACCTCCCGGAGGACGATGTCGCCCTGCTGATGGCCGTAGTTGTCGTTGACGGCCTTGAAGTCGTCGATGTCGAGCATCACCAGGCCGAGCTCCTGGCCGAAGCGCTTGGAGCGCTCGACCTCGGCGGACATCGTCTCCTGGAAGCGGCGGCGGTTGGAGAGGCCGGTCAGCTCGTCGGTGACCGCCTGGCGCTCGACGGTCTCGTGGAGGCCGACATTCTCCACCGAGACAGCGGCCTGGCCCGCGAGGTAGTGGAAGAGCTCGCGCTCACGGTGCGAGAACGGGCGATCGGCGCGCCAGACGGAGATGAGGCCGGCGATCGCGTCGGCGTCCGCTCCCGCGGCCGGCCCGGCGCGCAAGGGGTGCGCCAGCGCATGGCCGCCGTCGACATCGGCAAACGACGGCTCGCCGACCCCGACGGCCCGGCGCTCGGCCTCGTCGGCGGCGGGGATGCGCGTATCGCTCCCGACGCTCGCGACCTGGCCGCGCGGCCCGCCGGGATAGTCCTGCATCAGCGCGCGACCACCCTGGGCATCGACAGCGTCGACGGCCGTCCGCACGACGATCTCCAGCAGGCCGTCGCGGTCGAGGCTTGCGGCGAATGTCTCACCGATCCGTCGCAGTGACAGCTCCATCCGCAGGCGCTCCTGCCCAAGCTCCTCCAGGCGGCCTTCGAGCTGGCGCGACATCTTGTTGAACTCCTCGCCGAGCTGCGCGAACTGATCGCGCCCGCTGGTGTCGACCTCCGCCGAGAAGTCGCCCGCGCCGAGGCGCCGTGCGGCGGAGAGGAAGTCCTCGATCTGGCGGTTCAGCGACCGCGAGACGACGATCGCCGAGACGAGAGCCAGCAGGAAGAACCCGAGCAGCACAAGGCCCGCGACGAGGCGGCCTTGGCGGATGTCGTGCTCGGTGGTCGCCGTCGGCTCGAGGATCGAGACCTGGATGTGCTCGTCCAGGAAGCCGGGAGCGACGAAAGAGGCGGCGCGGAAGCGGCGGCCGGCGATCGTGACCTCGCCGGTGTGCTCGGGGAGTGCAACGGCGCCGGGCCGCGCGATCGTCGAGGCGATCACGCGGCCATTGCGGCGCACGATCGTCTCCATCCGGGTCGTGCGAGTGACCAGGCGCGCGTAGTCCTGGGCACGCTCGACCGAGACCTGGAGGTCGGCGATCGGGGTGCCGTTGGCGACGAGGCTGCGCGTTGCCGGGAAGGATGCGGTGACGTCGCCGACGTCGGCCCAGACGGCGTCGTCGTGGGAGATGGCGATGCGCTTGGCGTCGGTCTTCGTGAGGAGACGACGGGCGACGGCCTGGATCTGGGTCCGGTCTCCTGTTCTGAGGGCGCGAGAGAGGGCGGGGTCGCGTCCGATCTGCGCCGCCAGCCGGTCGGCTCCCGCGCGCGCGTCGTAATAGAGGCCGATCGCCGCCTCCTGCCGCGCAGCGACCCGCGCATCCGCCTGCCCGTTCTCGCTCTCGCCGATCAGCCGGAAGACGATGAACGTCACCGCGACCATCGGCACGATGACGATGAGCACGAAGAACAGCCGCAGACGGGTGCGGAAGCTGGACAGGCGATCGCGCAGATCGCCGATGAGGCCGCGGTCAGACATCTCCCGCGCCGCAGCGTACCCACGCTCGCCTCTCGGTCCGCATGGCGTCCACCACCGTTCGATGCGCCCGACGGCTACAATCGGCGATCCACCCGGGGCTATAGCTCAGTTGGGAGAGCGCCTGGATCGCACCCAGGAGGTCGGGGGTTCGAGTCCCCCTAGCTCCACTCGGATGAAACCCCTGCTAGCGCGGGGGTTTCGTCGTTCAGGGGTGCGCTCGAAATCAGCCAAAATGGCGCTCCGTTTCAGGCACCAGTGCCTGAAACACCCCTATAGGCGTTCGATCGCCGCGGACCGGCGGCGATTCAGATGGCTCAGTGAGCCGTACGACGCGGCGCTGGGGCCCCGCCGCGCTACCCGCTGACCTTCACCTTCAGCGTCCTGCTGGTCGTGCCGGCCTTGATGACCACGCGGTAGGTTCCGGGCGCCAGTCGCTTGCGGCCGACTTTGGTCACCTTGTGCCGGAAGATTCCCTTCTTGGCCTTGTAGGTCAGCTTGCCGAGCGCCTTCCTGGCGCTGCCGCGATAGACGGCGAGCGTCACCGTCTGCGCTGTGGTCAGCTTGAGTTGCACGGTGAACGCGCGGCGACCCCGGTAGATCCTCGCCGCGGTGAACGCGACCGCCGTGTCACCCTTCAGGGCCGGCGCGCCAGCGACCGGCACGGTCGGCGTCACGGTGCTCCCCGGTGTCGGCGCGGACACGGGGGTGGTGACGTCGAAGGAGGCCCAATGGACGTCGGTTCCCCCGGGCACGACCAGCTGCGGCTGCAGCACACAGCTGCCTCCGCTCGGAACCGGAGCCGGGGAGACGTAGATGCCGCCGGGACCCTGCCAGGCGATCTGGCTGCCGTCCGGCGACCACGACGGCCGCCCGCCACCGGCGTCGTTGGTCACGTACCCATCGATGCCGCACAGGAACTGGGGATCCGGGTCGGTCGGGGCCGCCGCGCCCGTCGACATCTCGGTGTAGGAGTAGAGTTCCAGGCGGTGCGGCTGGACCCCTGTCGTGCCGGCGGGCGAGAGGTCGAGCAGCAGCCTGGTGGCGGACGGATGGAAGTCGAAGCCGTCGAACTCGTAGGGGCTGCCGACCGGCAGCGCGATCCACGCGTCCATGTGCGCGGCGTCGTTCTGCCAGACCGAGAGCGTGCCGCCGTCGATCCCGGCGAGCCGGACGTCGGGATGCCGTAGGAAGTGCGGCTCGGTGAGGTAGTCGTAGGACGGGTAGGTGTCGGTGCCGAAGGTGGGGCTGGTGCCCGCGACGAGCCGGGTCGACGTCGTCGGCGAGCCGCCGAGGCAGTTCGACGAGCCCTTCCAGTACAGCGCCGCCACGAACGTCCCGTCCGGGGAGGTCGCCGTCCGGAACGGCGCGAGGCCGCCGCAGAACCCGTAGCGCTCGAACAGGAACGGTCCGTTGAGGACCCTGCCGTCCTGGTCGAGAGTGACGAAGCTCGAGTTGCCGCTGTCGTCGCGCTGCATCAGGAACGCGGTGATCGCGCCGGTGTCGGCGACCGAGATCGCCTTGTACCCGTTGGCCACGTCGGTCGCGTGGGTGACCTTCTTGGCGGCGCTGCCGTCCGGCCGCGCGACGGCGACGTCGTTGTTGGCGTCGATGTACACGAGGCTCGCGCCGGAGGCCGCCGAGGCGGTCATCAGCAAGCAGGACGAAGCGAGCAGAGCCATCGCCAGCGGACGCATGCGGCGATTGAAGCACCGGATCGGCCGCCCGCGGGGCGGATCGGGCAAAGACTGGTGGAATCACGGATGCCGCACCCGCATGCCCTGCTCAGGGCAGCGGCGAGCCGTCGGCGGCGACGCGCTCGAGGGTCATCGTCGCGCTGATGTGGCCGTGGCAGACGTCGTGGCCGAGCGTCGAGACGGCCTCGTCGACGTCCCAGTCCTGGTCGATGCTCAGCGTGATCCGGCGCTGGGCGAAGGTCGACAGCGGGATCGGCGCGGTCGCCAGGTCGGCGTAGCGCTGCGGCGGGCAGTCGGGGCCGAGCGTGTTGTAGCTGCGCCCGTCGGGCGGGCCGTCGATCGAGTACTCGAGGATCGGGATCCCGAGGTTCGTCCAGTCGGGGACCAACATGGTGTGGTCGCTGCCGGGCGGGTCGAAGGTCACGGCGGGACCACCGGTGGTCAGCCCGTCGACCGGCCACTGGTGCCCGCCGTCCTCGTCGGTGCGCCACGTCCACGGCGCGCCGACGACTTCGTCCTCGCCGGACTCGACCTGGCCCGTCGGGTAGCCGTCGGTGTTCGTGACGCTCCCGTCGGGCGGGCCGCTCGTCGTCCGGTTCGTCCACGTCCACGTCACCGGCGCGGTCTGGTCGATGTGGAACCCACCCGACGTCGTGCGCCGACCGCTGACCGTCTGCGTCCCCGACCCGGCGACGACCCGGTAGTAGAACGGCGGCCCGTCGTCGCGGCCGCCGACCGACCACGACAGCTCCGCGACGCCGGCCGGCGACGTCACGTGCAGCTTGACGCCGGCGGCGACCGTGTTGCGATCGACGTCCTGCGTCGCGGTCAGCTTGACGTTGACCGGCGCGCCCGCCGCCGAGGCGCCCGGCAGCCCGGTCTGGGTGCCGGCGTCGAGCCGCACCAGCGACCAGCGCCCCGCCGTCTGGCCGCCGTCCGCCTTCGCCGACGCCTCGACCTGCCCGGTGAACGTCGTGCTCTGGCCTTGGTCGAGCCCGTCCGCCGGCCCGACCTGCGGGCTCAGCTGCATCACGGCGCACGCGTTCGGGACCTGCCATCCGGCCTCGGCCGTCTTCAGGCTCTTGAACGCCCCGTCGACGTTGTCGGACAACAACTGCGTTAGCCGGTCGCGCAGCCCCTGGTCCTGCAGCAGCTGAGCGATCCCCGCGGCGACCGAGGCCGACGACCGCCCGCGCGCCCGGCCGCGCCCCGTGAACGTCGTCTGCGTCGCCGTGCGCCGGCCGGTCCTGCCGTCCAGCGTCCCGCTGGCCTTGGCCTCGAACTCGACCTGGACGTCGGGATGGATCAGCCCGAGCAGCAGCTTGGCCTCGTAGGCGCTGTTGAGCGTCGCGACCGCCGTGTAGTCGACGGTCTGCAGCGCGGCGTCGGGGCCGACGTGCCCGTGCAGCGTCGCGTCGCCCTGGTAGCGGATGTTCTGGTCGATCCAGTCCACGCCGAAGCCCGGCCGCGTCTGGTGGTTGCGCACGGCGACGTGGTCGGTGCGGCGGCGATCGATCGCGCCCACGGCCGTCGGGCACTTGGCCTGGTTGGCGATCTCGTGCTCGATCGGCATCGTCAGCGAGAACGAGCCGCCGCTGCCGCCGCGGTCGACCAGCCCGAAGTCGAGCGAGACCGACGAGGTGCCGTCGGCGTTCTGCTCGCTGCCGACGTCGACGTCGCCCTTGGCGCCGGTCGCGCTGTCGGTCACGTCGACGTGCGTCGAGGTCGACGTCGACCCGTCGGCGCCCGTGGTCGTCGTGGTTCTCCCAGCCGTCGCGTTGAGCCCGCTCGCCTTCGCCGTGACCATCGCCGTCGCGGCCGGCAGCTTGGCCCGCAGCCGCCGCAGCGCCTTGGCCGTGTTGGTCTGCGCCGGGCGCGCCTGGCGCGGCACGAACGCCTTGACGACCGGGTTGTCCAACACCATGTCGAGCCCGAACGCGGCGAGGCCGGCACCGCTGACCGGCCGGCTCGACGGCTTGGGGAGCGTCTTCGTCGCCACCCGGCAGACCTTCTTCCTGCACGTCACCTTCTGGGGCTTGGCGGCCTCCGCGACGGGGACGGCGATCAGCAACGACAACAACAGGGCGAGGACCGGGCGCATGGCCGGCGGACCATGGCAGGACGGCGCCCCCGCGCGCATCCGTCGTTTCCCTGGGTCAGAACCGCGCGGCCAACTCGGAGCGCGAGCGCACGCCGAGCTTGCGGAAGATCGCGCGCAGGTGGTACTCGACCGTGCGCGGCGAGACGAACAGCGCGGCGGCGACCTCGGCGTTCGTCGCGCCGCCCGCGACCAGCGCGCAGACCTCGCGCTCGCGCGCGGTCAGCGCCCCGGCGGGGTGCTCGGACGCGGCCGCCGCGCCGGGTCCGCCCGCCGCCGCCAGCTCGGCCGCCGCGCGGTCGGCCCAGCGCACCGCGCCCTGCGCGCGGAACGTCGCCTCGGCCCGCGCGAGTAGCGCCCGCGCGTCAGTGCGTCGCCGCGCGCGCCGCAGGCGCTCGCCGAAGATCAGCTGCGTCCGAGCCTCCTCAAACGTGTATGGCACGCGCGCGTGCGCGGCGAGCGCGGTCGCGAGGTGGTCGTCGATCGCGTCGTTGCCGTCGAGCAATGCGGCATACCGAGCGGTCGCCGCCGCCGCCCAGGCGCCGCCGGTCAGCTCCGCGCCGGCCCGCAGCTCGGCGAGCATCCGGGCCGCGTCGCCGAGGCGCCCGGCGCGCGCGTACGCCTCGGTCAGGTCGCTCTCGTTGTACATGAACCCGGGATCGCGAGCCCCGAAGCGCAGCCGGTGCTCGCGGCCGCGCTCGAGGTGCTCGATCGCGGCGGCCGCGTCGCCCTTGGACAGGGCGAGCATCCCGAGCGCCTGTTCGGCGACCGCACGGTGCGAGTAGATCCCCAGCCGCTCGCAGATCGCGCGCGCGGTGTGCGCGTTGTTGGTGCAGATCTCGTCCTCGGCCAGGAACGCGGCGACGAACGCGCGCGTGTTCAGCGTCAGCGCCTGCAGGAACCCGCCGATCGTCTCTTCGCCCAGCGCGACGGCCTCGTCGGCCAGCTCGCGCGCGCCGAAGAAGTCGCCATGGCGCGAGCGGCTGCTGGCCAGGACGACGAGCGGGAACGCCAGCGGGGTGACTGCGCCACGCTCGCGCAGCGTCTGCACGACCGGCGCGATCAGGCGGACCGCCTCCTCCTGCTCCTCCATCCAGTGCAGGCACATACCGGCCAGCGCGATGATCTCGTGGCCGGGCGCGCCCGGGTCGAGCGCGAGCAGCTCGTCGATCCGCGGCGCCAGGACGGTGCGGGCGCTGCGGTGGTGCCCCATGACCGACTGGGCCGACGCCTCCATCATCGCCGGGACGAGGTCAGCGCCGGGTGGGGCGAGCTCGCTCGCGCGGCCGGCCATGCGGGCCAGGAGGTCAGTCGGGCCCGAGCCCATCAGCGCGATCGACGCCTGCGTCAGCAGCGTCGCGGCGCGGCCCGCGTCGGTCGCGGCGACGCGGTCGGCCTCAGCCTCCAGGAGCGCGTGCGCCTCGGCGGGCCGGCCGGCCTGGGCGGTCGCGGCGCCCACGAGCAGCTGCGTGTCGGCGCGCGCCGCGGCGTCGGGCGCGAGCGGCAGCTCGGCGGCGAGCGCCAGCGCGGTCTCGGGCCGGCCGGCGGCCAGCGCGAGGTGGCCGGCGGCGAGCGTGCGCGCGCGGCGGCGGTCCGGGTCCGGTGTGAGCGCGGCGGCGCGGCGGGCGGCGTGCAGCGCGGTCGCGGTGGCGCCGCGGGCGGCGGCGTCCCAGGCGGCGCGCTCGAGGACGGCGGCGAGCTCCTCGTCGGACTCGACGGCGGTGACCGCGAGGTGCAAGGCCGCCTCGTCGCGGTCCAGGACGGCGGCGAGCGTCCGGTGCGCGGCGCGGCGGTCGCTGGGCGTGGCGGCGTGGTAGACGGCGCTGCGCGCCTCGGGATGGGTGAAGCGCACGAACCGCTCGTCGACGACGACCAGGCCGTCGTCCTCGGCGGGGGCCAGCGCGGCGGTGCCGCCGTGCGGCGCGAGCGCCTGCGCCAGCGGGCCGGTCGCGCCGTCGCCACTGGCGGCGGCGAGCAGGACGGCGGCGCGGGCCGGCTCCGGGAGCCGCGCCAGGCGCGTGGCGTAGGCGTCGGTGATCCGGCCGCCGGCAGGCAGGAGGTCGGGCAGCGCGTCGCGGCCGGCGCGCTGGCCGACGGTCAGCTCGGCCGGGCCCTCGACGAGCGCGAGCGGGTTGCCGCCGACGGCCTCGACGAGCGCCTCGGCGACCGCGGGCGCGACGCCGCCGCGCAGCGCGAGGTCGAGCGCGTCGGCGCGACCGAGCTCGTCGACGGTCAGCGTCGGCAGCGCGGGCCAGCCGTGCAGCGGCTCGCCGCGCAGCGAGTGGACGACCAGGACGGTGACGCCGAGGCGCTCGGCGCGGCGGCCCAGGAACGCAACGGCCTCACGCGAGGACGCGTCGAGCCACTGGACGTCGTCGACCGCGACGACGACTGGCGCGAGCGCCCCGGCCAACGCGACGAAGGCGTGCAGGACGGTCCCGCGGTCCAGGCCGGTCGGCGCGTCCAGGGCGAGCGCCGCGCGGAGGGCGCCGCGCTGGGCGGGCGGCAGCGCGTCGACCTCGGCGAGGACCGGGTGCAGCAGCTCGCGCAGTCCGGCGAACGGCAGCGTGACCTCGCTCTGGACGCCGGTGGCGCGCAGCACCGGGGCCGGCCCTCGGTCCGCGGTGGCGGCGGCCAGCAACGCGCTCTTGCCGACCCCGGGGCGGCCGGCGACGACGAGCGTGCCGGCGTCGGCCACGCGTGAGCGCAGCGCCTCCAGCTCGGCTTGGCGTCCGATCAGCTCCACCGCGCGGGAACCTACCCGCCGGGGTGGGCTCAGCGCAGCTTGCGAGTCAGCTTCGTCGTCCCGCCGGGGCCGGCGGCTTGCCGCGATCGCGGGCGAGGCGGCGGGCTAGCTTCTTGGTGGCCTTGAGCGTGACGCGACCGGCCGGCTGGCCGGCCTTCGCGGTCGCGGTGACGGTGCCGGCGCGGGCGCGGAGATCGCCGACGGCGACATGGCACCCGCCAACCGCCGCGCCAGGCACTGGACCCCTTCAGGCACTGGGATTCCCCGGTGCCTGGAACCCCACAATCGCCGGTAATCCCCGGCAATCCTCACCAGCACCCCACCTGCGGAGCACCACAGAAGCCCCTGCAAATCGCCGGCTTCTGCCGCGCAGGCTCCTTGCATCGCACCCAGGAGGTCGGGGGTTCGAGTCCCCCTAGCTCCATCGCACGAAACCCCTGTAAAACGCAGGGGTTTCGTCGTTTCTGCGGCCGTACGTCCGAGCGGCTGCTGCCGACGCGGTACCAGCGCCCGGTACCAAACGAGACCGAACCGGGCGCCTGTGGCCTTCACCGAGATGCCGGCCGCAGGCGCGAGCACAAACGGACCTTGCGGGCTGACGCTTAGGCGCTCAACGCCGACAGGGCGGGAAGATGCGCGCTGATGGGCCTGCACTTCGCCCTTGCAGCATTGCCGGACCCTCTGCGGACGGCCCCGTGGGCCGACCGCCTCGCGCGTTGGATCAGGCCGCGCGGTCCTCCTCAATCAGCCAATTCTCGATTTCCCAGCGGAGGAAGAATCGCCGACGACGCTAGGGAGATGACGATGCCCCTCACCCTCACCGATCGTGCCGAGCATGGCTGTTGAGCGCCTCGCCTTCCACGCCGAGATGGTCGCCATCATGGACAGCGACCTGGCCGCCGAACGCGCCGCGCTTCGCGAAGCCGTCATCGACACCCTGCGCGACCGCAACGACCAAGGCACGCCACGATGGTCACATGACCAGATCCTCGAGGCCCTGGCACCGCTCGTTCGCGGTCAAGACCATCCGCCCATGCCACGAAACCCGCCGCCGCGCATGAAAGGGCGAAGCGTCTTCTCTACCGCCAAGGCCCAGGAGATCCGGCCCGTTCGACGGCGATCCCGCACGAGCGCATCACGCTGAAGCTGGTCAAACGCACGGGGGCGACGAAGGTCGCGCACGCCAGCCGCGCGACGGGGCGATGACCGGCTCGGTGAAGGCGAGACCGAGCTGCTGCGCCGGGTGGTCTGGCGCGGCACGATGAGCATCACGACCAAGCGCGGCACGCTGCGGCTCAAGCTCGACGCCCGAGCGCAGTCGCTGGCCCGCCGGTCGCCGTTCGTCGGGGTCGTGATCGGCAACGGCGGCACCGGCCGCTACGCCAAGGCCCGCCGCTTCGCGCCCTTCAACGCTATGGTCAACCGCTCGACCTGGGCCGTGACGATCGAGACGACCGACCCCTTCGACTTCTGAGCCGCAGCGACGGCTCAGCGCCCGAACCAGCGCGCCTCGCGGCTCGCGCCGAAGTGCTCCTTCTGGGCCACGAGCTCGGCCGACGGGGCGTGCAGGAGCGCAGCCCGACGACCACGACATGGGCCGTCGAGCTGCGCTCGCGCTGAAGGGCGGCCGCTAGCTCAGAGTCAGCGTCTGAGTGAGGTCCCGCAGCGTCGTAGTCGCGACGACGGGCCCCGACCCGAGGGCAGCCGAGTGGGCGGTCAGCCCAGACGCGTTGTTGTAAGTAATCTGATGGGCTGCAGGGTCCCAGGCTCCGCCCTGGAGGTTGCCAGTCATGTTGAAGCTAGCGCCCGCAACAGCACAACTGCCTCCCTCCAACAGGCCGTCAATCCGAACGCCGTCAATGGTGACGTTGCTCGTCGACACGCCAGTAGCACTCCAGGGAAGGGAAGTCGCTTGCAGAGTGACGGCGCAGCCCGCAGCAGCGCCAGCTCCCGTGCAATTACCAAATGAAGCACTGGTGATAGTCATCACCGAGGCGCTGGCGACTTCCGAGTGATCATGTGTGTGACCACAGCCGTAATGCAAAGTGAAGCCCGGGAAGGAAACGTGAATAGTAAATACGCTCCCAGTTTCAGTGTGAGTCGATGATACCGGCCCCCAACTTGCAGCTGACGCCATCGACGGCATAGCCCATACGCACAGCGCCATCACAGCGCAGGCGAGCAGGACGAGCTTCCTGAAGGACTTGGACATCTGCGGATCTCCTCGCTCCCTGGCTCACGCCAGGATGAAGTACGACCCGGAGCGTTAACGTCACCCCGAGTCCGGTCGGTGCTGATACGGCGCCTCGGGCGGACCTAGTAGACGCGCAGACCCCGACGTTGTCAAGAGCCCGAACGCCGCTGCTCGTGACACTGACCATCGAGCGTGGACCTCGACCAGTGACCTCATTCAAGAGAATTGCCGGCAACCGTGGTCATTCTCGAGCCTAACGACATACGGCCGTCACCACTGCCGAATGTCAATGACTCGTCGCGTGATTGAACGCGCGCTCCAGATGCTGATCCGGCGTACGCCGTTTGGCTGGACGCGGCGCGGTGAGCTTAGCCCGGAACGTCCGCGTGACCACCGCGACCCGCCGCCCGCCTTGGCGCAGCGAATCGGTCAGGAGCGTAATTCGGCCTTGTACCCTCGAATGCGGTTGTGACGCCGTTGAGGGCGGCGGCACGCCGGGCACGGGGTGGGCCGAGAGCCGCCAAGCCGACATTCCTTCTCGACATGGAATCGCTCCGGAGTCGGTGCCCCATGTTCGGTCACCTACGTCGCGGCGGACGTTCTCCCGGTGCGTCAGGTCAGGTCGCGCTCGGGTGACACATCGTCGAGCGAGAGATCCGCCAGCGAGATCCCGAATGCGAGCGCCTGCTGCTGCATCAGCGCAACGACCTCGTGCCACGCCGTCAAACGCCCGAGTTCGAAGTCATGATCATCGCTGTCCGCTACGGCCTCCTTCGCTGCCTTCGCAGCTCGCGCCTGCTCCTTGACGAGCTCACCAAGGTCGCGGAGATAGTTGTCGGCATTGCCAGCCGTCACGAGCTAGCCCCTTGTCGGAGTCGCTTGAGAATCTCGAGCTGCTCGCGCCGGCGCTCGATGTCGCGAGGCCACTTGCGTGTGACGAGCGCCTGCTGCTGGTGCGGGTCGCGACGGCGGATCGCGCGGCCCTCGGCGAACGCCGCGCCGAGGTGGCGGAGGAGCTCGCCCTCCTCCTCGGGCGAGAGCGCGTGCTCCATGCTCTCCCGCATCGTCGGCACCAGGGGTTGGGCGCGGTGTCGAGCAGCGCGTCCAGGCTGTGCGAGCGCAGGATCGAGCCCTGCTCGACCTGCATGTGCCCCTCGACGTGGATCGTGGCGAACCCGGCGTCCTCGGCCAACCACGCCAGGTCGCGGTCGTCGAAGTCGAAGTCGAAGTCGATCATGGTGTCGGCCTCGGGGCCTGGAGCTCGAAGTAGGAGTCCCACACGAGCGCGACCAGGTCCGTCACGGTGGTGGCGTCATAGCCCATCAGGCGGCCGGGCTCCTCCGGGAAGAGCAGCTTGTTGACCGGCTCGCAGATCAAGATCGGCAAACAGACTCGTAACGGATCGTCCCGAGTTCGCTGCCCGCCTCCGAGCCCACCAGAAACTCATCGTCGTAGGCGTATACGACCACGGCTGCAGCACCGGCGACGACCCATCGAATGCCAACAGGCTGGGAGGACTCCTCCGACAGTACGGTCCAGACAGTCTCGATTCGCCCGAGTTCGAGCCCATCCACACAGCTTCGAGCGTCGAGAAGCGCAGCAGATCGCCAGGCTCGCTGAGGATCACGTCGCCAGCCATCACAAGCGATCTCGCACGGACGAAGGTGTCCCGCCGCTCAACGGCGTGCGAGCGCCTGCGCGCCGTCGAGCACCGCAGGAGCGATCGGCTCCTCGGCCGCGGCCGACCAGAGGGCGTCAAGCAGCCGCTCGCCAGCGTGCTCCAACTCGATGAGATCGATCAGGTTCAGGGAGAGCACGACCCATGCGGTGCCGTGGTCGTGATGGCTCACGAGGCCCTGGGCGACGTCGACGACCAGCGGCGTCACCACCGATAGGCCGTCGGGCTCGTCGACCACGGTGCTGGTGGCGCCGACCGTGATCCGCAGACCGGTGCCTCACTCCTAGTTGTAGAGATCACTCATGGGCCGTATTCGCCACGATCGAGTGCAGTACGCCGAGATCGTCTCGCTGAATCGGTCGACCATCGGCACGGTAAATCTCCAACTCGTCGGCGAGCCCATCAGCTACGTGCAACAGAACCATGATCGGCATACGATCGTCATCTCTCGCCTCAGCCTCGACAGGTACCCGCACGCTGATGCAGGCCCGACGAATGTCCTCGAGCGCCAGCTTGAACCGGATGGTGCGGGTATCGCCGCTGCCCTCAGCTTGTACCCGAGCCGTCGCCAACTGGGACCGAATCTCGTCGCGGCCAGTGAACGGCGCGCCCAGCAACTGCTCGATCAGAACTCGCTCATGAGCGTGGAGATCTCGGGGCGGATCTAACACTCGGAGGGCATCGTGCGCAGCGCTCATCGGGGCAGATAGTACGTACCGATGTTGATCGTCCCGTCCTCGAGACCGTACCCGCGGTACTCAACGGCCTTTCCGCCGACGGTAACGCGCCCCCCAAACGCGCCGCGGACCGTCGCGCCTTGAGCGCTTCTGCTCACCTGCTGCTCAATGACTCCCTCGACCGCCTCGCGGTCGAGCCCCGTGCCCGCCAGATGACGTGCCCCATGGCCGAACGAGATCGGCGCCGCCTCGCCCGTCACCTTTGCAGCACCTCGCTCAGCCGCAGCCCTCGCTCCTGCCTGAGCGCCTCGCTGAAGCAGGGCTTCGAGACCGGCCTTGACACCGATGGCCGCTCCGCCGGTGGCGACATCGGTGAGCAGATTGACCGGGTTGAGCAGGCTGTGATCCTCTTCGGCCCCGGCAATCCCACGGTCGAGACCTTTGAGCACCACGTTGTGCTCGTCGAGCCCGAGCACCGCCGCCCCCGCGAGCTGCGCCGTGTCCCCGGCGCGTTCCTCATCGGTGCAGCGTTCCAAACAGGGGAGGGCCAGCGCCTTCGCCGCAGCGGTCTGGGCCGTGCGATAGCGCGCCACCGCCACCGCCTTCGCCTTCGGCGTCGACGACTTGACGACGTGGTTCGCCGCCGGGTTGTCGAGGGCCTTCGGCTTCGTCGACCCGGAGGCAGCGGGGGTGACCTGGTTAGTGGACTTGCCCGCCTTGTCGACGGCGATGTTCCCGCCCTGGTTGTCGCCGCAACGCGGCTGACAACCTGATCCGGCACCAGGGATGTGCCCGTCGAACTCGACGCTGTCGACCGGGTCGTTGCCGGCGAAGTCGTAGCGGTTCTGGGTCAGCGGATCGGCGACCAGCGAAAGGTCCGATTGCGCGGACTCATAGCGATCTGACTGCAAGAAGCGCCCGGCCGACGGCCGGTAGTCGCGGGCCTGCATGTCATAGGTCTTGACCGCCGTGTCGTAGTCAAAGCCGTTGAACCGCAGCGGGTTGGTCGCCGCGTCGCCGGACATGCCGGCATTGGCGTCGACGTCGAGATCGCCGTAAGGGTCATAGACGTAGCGGTTGGCACCGGGGACGGTGCCGTTGGACTCCTCCAGACCGGTCGGGTTGCCGTTGGCGTCGGTCGCAAACGTCTTGGTCGTCTGTGTCGAGGAGCCCGTCACTTGCAGCGTCACCGCGAGCGGCGCGTTGGCCGAGTCACGGTCATAGGACATCGCGCTGGAGGTCGTCGCACCGGTCGCAACCTGCTGACCGGAGATCGACGAGGTCGCGCCGATGTACTTGTACCCGCTCTTGTCGCTGGTCCCGCCGACGTGGTCGGTGCGGTTGTCACGACGATCCATCCCGTCGTACTCGAACTGCTGCTGCTCGCCCGCACCCGGAGACCGCTGCCGGGTCAGGCGGTCGAACTCGTCGTGGCAGTACAACGTGGTGTCAGACGCCGTCGCCGGCAACACGGTGCTGCAGTCCTCGGACTTGACCGCCGTCGGCACCGTGACCGTCGGCGCCGTCGCCGAGCTCACGTTGGTCTGCACCTCGACGGTGGACCGGAACTCGTTGTAGCCGTACACGTCCCACGTCGGCGTGGTCACGCCCGGAACCGTGTCCTTGACGTTGTCCAGACGCTGCCCCGTGTAGCTGGAGGTCTTGGTCTGGACCAGCGAACCGCCCGCCTGCTTCTCGGTCGTGTGCTCGACCGAGCCATCGGGGTTGCGCGTGTAGTCGATCGTCCAGTCGTGGTGGTCGACGCCGTTGGCGTTGAAGTCGGTGCCGCGCTTCCACGAGGCGAGCTGATTGCGCGCGTTGTAGGTGTAGGTGCCGACGCCCGGCGAGTCGGTCAGCCGGTTGCCGCGGATGTCATAGGTGTAGCTCGTGACGATGTCGCTGGCGCCCGTCGGGCGGCGGCGACGCTCGGTCGGCTGGCCGAAGTCGTCGAAGTAGGTCGTGACCAACGTGTCGTCCTGCTGGCGCCGCGTCCGCCGCTGCCCGGACGGGTGGTAGGTCGTCCGCACGCACCGGACCCCGGCCGGCGGAGAGCCGCCCGCCGCGCACGTGCTGTCGTCGATCGTGGGAGAGCCCGTGAGCTTGGAGGGCTCGTAGAACGCCCCGATCGTCTCCTTGTCCTCGGGGTCGTAGGTGAAGCGCGTGGAGCTGCTCGGCGCGCCGCCGGCGGGGTCGGCCATCGTGCCGTCGATACGGTTGAGCGTGCCGTTGGCGCGCCGCAGCGTGACGTTGCCGTCGCGGTCGTAGGAGAACGTGCTATCGCGGCCGCGTTGCCACGCCAGGGTCCCCGCGTTCTCGTCGCCGCTGCCCGTGCCGTAGCGCTGGACCACCGAGGACGCGCGCCCGGCCCCGTCGCGGTCGGTGTAGGTCATGCGCGAGTGCGCGGCGTCGTGGACGCCGACGAGCGACTCGTTGGGGTCGTACCAGTAGGAGTAGCTGCGCGGGGTCCCGACCGTCGTGGTCCCGACGAGCGCCGAGCCGGTCCGGGTCTTCATCTCCCCGTTGGGCCAGTACTCGCGCCCGATCGACGAGATCTTGTTGGCGGTGGTCGTGACGTCCGGATCGAGCTTCCAGCTCAGCTGGCTGCCGGCCTGATCGTAGTTGTAGGTGTTGTTGTTGATCTGGACCGTCGCCGTCGCGAAGTCCTGCGAGCCGCTGATCCAGCCGTTGAGCAGACGGTCATAGGAGCTGTGGACCGAGAACGGCGAGCCCGCGTTGACGTTGTCGACCGTCCAGATCGTCCGCGTCCTGTCGAGCGGGTCGTAGTCGACCTTCTCGGCGTAGACGGTGTCGCTCGTGCTCGAGCGCGGCTGGTAGACCGCGGTCGGCTCGCCGGACTCGCCGGCGCTGTAGGAGTTCGTGCGGTCGGTGTAGTCGTAAACCGTCGCGTGGACGGCGTCGGTGGACGTCGTCGAGGTCAGGTTGTCCCCGATCACGTCCGGGTTGGTCGGCGCCCAGGACTGCGACGCGCCCGTGCCGCTCATCGTCACCCCGGACGGGTCGACGACGCGGCGCAGGTTGCTGTTGGCGTCGTACTCGGTCAGCGTCGTGCGCGGGCCGCTACCGGCGGTGCTGAAGCCGCCGCTCGCGGCGTGCCCCTGCGTCGTGCGGTTGCGCAGGCCGCGGCCGTCGTAGTCGTAGCTGGTCAGCCGCGCAACGTCGGAGCCGCCGTCGGTGGACACCCCGCCCGGATCAGTGCGAGACGCCATCGTCCCGTCCTGGAAGTAGGTGTAGGTGCTGGTGTTGCGCACGCCGCCGACGATCGGCCCCTGCTCGGTGAGCAGCCGGTCGGCGGCGTCGTAGGCGCGCAGCGTCTTGTAGGTGTCCTGGTTGGCCGGAGCGGCGGCGCTGCCGTTCGGTGTCAGCTCGCGCAGCAGCTCGTCGTCGACGTCCCAGGCGTAGCCCCAGCGGTCGCCCTCCGGGTCGGTCTCGCCGATCAGGCGGTCGAGCGTGTCGTAGTCATAGTGGTACTCGAAGTCGCCGTCCACGGTCGTGGTGGCGGCGCCGCGCGGCGTGACGCGCTCGGTCAGGTTGTCGTTGGCGTCGTAGCCGTACTGCGTCTCCTCGCGCGTGTCGGAGAACGAGGTCCAGCTGCTCGGCACTCCCGAGGCGCCCGGATCGGTGCGGTTGACCGCGCGGTCGAAGCTGTCGTAGGTCAGGTCGGAGTGCCAGCTCGTGTCGCCGAGCAGCGAGCTCTTGGTGGTGTTGCCGTCGAGGTCGTAGTCGTAGCGATGGGCGATGACGCCGGCGCAGCCCGCGGTGGTGCGCGTGCACGGCGTGGGATCGCCGGCGGCGAGCGTCGCTCCGGCGCCGGCGCCGAGCGGCTGCGTCGTGCCGACGATCCGCCCGGTCGGGTCGTAGTCGATGCGGCTGACCGACAGCGCCGCGTCGGTGACGCTCGTCAGGTGGCCGTCGTCGTCGTAGCCCAGCAGCGTCGCGCCGCCGCGCGGCAGCCAGGACGGCGCATCGGCCGGGGTGACCGCGCCGAACTTGCCCTGGGCGGTGGACTGCGACTGATCGGAGGACGTGTCGACGCCCGTGAGCGGCGTGGACCGCTCGGCCAGCTGCGGGCCGCCGACCGGCAGTTGGTCTGCCGTGGCCGGATCGGTGTAGCGCCGGCCCGGATCCGGCGCGCCGTTGGCTCCGCCCCAGGTCAGGCTCCACCAGGACGGGCGGCTGGTGGACGCCAGCTGCCCCGAGTCCAGGAAGGTGTTGGCGATGGTCTTGTTACGGCCATCGACGATCGTGGTCGGGTTGCCGACCGCGTCGCGCGTGTAGGAGACCTTCCAGCTCTTGTAATCGTTGTTGGCGTCCCCCGTGCGGCTATACTGGTTGGGCGAGAACGGGACGCTGCGCGTCAGGAGGTCGCCGGCGGGGTCGTAGGTGTAGTGGGTGGTGAAGTACTTGTAGCTGCCGTCGCTCTCGGTCGCGCCGTTGGCCACGCCGCGCGGCGTGGTCTGGGCGATCGGCTTACCGTCGACGCGGCGCTTGACCGCGGTCGCGGCCCCCGTCGGGTCGATGGTCGTCACGAGCTGGTCGCGATGATCGTAGGTGTAGGTCTTGGCGACGTTCCCCGCACCGGAGGTGAAGCCGGCAGGCACGTCGTGGTCGTCGCGCGGCAGGACCTGCTTGACCACGTTGCCGTCGAGGTCGTAGATGTACTTGCTGGTCCGTGGCGAGCCGGTGGCGTCGGTCGGCGCGGGTCGCTCGGTCTGCGCGAGGAGCTCGTCGACGCGATCGTAGGACATCGACATGCGCAGCTTGCCCAGCTGGCTGGTGGCGACCGCCGCCGCGGCGGCATCGGCCGCCGCCTGCGGCGTGAGCGCGTCGTTGGTGGCGGGGTTGCCGTCCGGGTCGGCGTTGCGCGCAGCGTCGTTCTGGCCGACGATGTTCCCGCGGGGGTCGAGCGCGAAGGACTGCACGTGGACCGTCGAGGTGGCGTGGCGGCTCTCGGCCACGACGCGGCCGGCCGGGTCGCGGGTCCACTCGGTCGTATACGGCAGCGACGGCGAGCCGCCGCCCGCCGGCACGCCGCTGGCGCCGCGCGGATCGGTGCGGCTGATCAGCAGGTCGGTGTCGTCGTAGGAGAACGTCGTCACCTCAGGCCGCGTGGTGTAGGTGTTGGAGCGCGGGTCCGAGGTCGTGCGGGTGTAGCCGGTCTGCGTGACCGTCAGCGGCTGGTCGGTCGCCGAGAACGTCGCGGTCGTGTGCCTGCCGGTGCCCGGGTTGGCCTCGTCGACGACGTTGCCGTTGCGATCGTAGGCCCAGGTCTGGGTGATGTACTTGTCATGCGCCGAGTCCTTCGGCGTCACCTGCTGGATGACGCGGTCGAACGCGTCGTAGGTGAAGGCGGTGGTGAACCGCGTGGCGGGGGTCGCCGCCGCCGGGTTGGCCAGCGCGTCGGCGTTGCGCGGGTCACTGGCCGACAGCAGGTTGCCGACCGGGTCGTAGCGGTAGAGCCAGCGGTGGGCGGCCGCGTTGGGCGACGTGACGCCGGGGCTCGCGTTGCCCTTTGGGTCGACGACCGTCTGGGGCATGCCGGTGGCGTCGAAGTCCGCGTAGGTGGTGATGTTGCCCACCTCGTCGGTCTCTTGCTTGACCAGGCCCTTCGGGCAGTCGGTGCCGTTGCAGTAGACGGTCGAGGCGGTGCCCTCGTCGCCGATGTCCGAACGCGACGTCACGTTGCCGGTGTTGGCGTCGACGACGTACTTGTAGCCGACGTTCGCACCGGAGACGGTGCGCGGCCGCGCCACACGGGTGAGGTCGGCGACGTAGTTGGTGGCCGGGTCGGTGGTGGGCCGGAGGTCGGGGCTGCCCTGGCTGAGCTGGTAGCTCAGGGTCGTGACGCGCGCGGTCGACGGGGTGCTCTCGCCGTCGGGGTAGGTCGTCTGGGAGGCCAGAACGCCCGTGTTGGGCTCGTAGGTCATCTTCGTGACCGCGCCCGGGTCGGTCGTGGTGTGGCCCTCGACGGAGCGCGTGAGCTCTTCGTGGCTCTCGGTCGTGTTGGCGCCGTCCCAGGTCAGGTCGTTCGCGTTGCCGAGCGGGTCGGTCACGTGCGCCGGGCGACCGAAGCCGTCGACCTCGTGGACCCAGGACTTGGCGCGCGCGTCGGTGACCGTGAACGTGCGCGGGCGCACGGCGTCGGGCGAGAAGGAGTAGTGGGTGATGTTGCCGCGACGGTCCGTGAACCTGTCGGGCACCAGCAGCGACGGCGAGCTGCCCGTGCGCGTCGTGTAGCGGACGCTGCTGGTCCGCGGCCCGCCGTCGGCGGAGTCACGGTCCTCGGTGACCGTGGTCAGCCGCGGCGGCAGCCCGGGGGCCACCGACACTCCGTAGGCGAACGCCCAGCGGCGGGCCTTGTCGCCCGCGGGGGCGAGCGTGCCGGCGTTGGCCACCTCGACCAGGCTGTTGAGCGACCCGCTGGCGAGGTCGTAGTCAAAGGTCGTCTGCCGACCCGCGTGGTCGTTGATCGTGGCGACCGGCGGCGCGCTGATCCCGATGCCGTAGGTGGTCGAGCCGGCCACCGCGGACATCACGGCGCCGGTCAGCGCCCGTAGTGTCTTCGTCGCGGCGCCGCTCGGGCGGTTGCCGGCGATCGCGGCGTCGATGGCGCTCTGGTCGGCCGCCGGCCGTGTCTTGTAGGTGACCGTCAGCGACCGGCCGCCGGCGTCGGTGACCGACTTCACGCGCGCCAGGCAGAGCTTGCCGGTGAGCGAGGAGCCGGCGGTGACCGACTGGTCGAGCACCGAGCCGAGGCCCCAGCTGTTGGCCGCAGACGGGGTGGAGCCGGCGACCGACGAGCCGATGACCGAGTCGAAGCTGCAGCTCGACGCCGCGGTCCCACTCGCGCCCGTCAGGAGGTCGTACCAATCGTAGTTGTAGGTCAACGTGTTGCCATTGCGGTCGGCCGTCGAGACGAGGAACCCGAGCTTGTTGTAGAAGTACGCAATGCCGTCGGGCCGGGTCATGACCCAGCGGCGCGTGGTCCAGGCGTTGTCGGCCGCGACCATGTGGCGCAGCGTCAGCCGCGCGCCGGGCGGCTGGTTCCAGCGGCGGCCGTCGGTCGTGTTGCGGGTGAAGGTGTGTCGCGTCCCGTCGGCGTCGGTCAACACGATGGTGTTGCCGTAGGCGCTGGGCAGCGAGGTCGTGGCGGTGCCGTCGTCGCCGCGCATGTCGGCCTGCACTACGCCGGCCAGCGGCTCGTTGAGCCGCGTCGGGCCCGAGATGCTCAGCGACATGCCGGGGCCCGCGGCAGGGTCGCTGAACGGCGCGGCCGCCCACGCAACCGGGTCCAGGGCGCCGGATTGCCCGAGGTGGCGCGGGGCGTCCTGCGAGTTGTAGGTGAGGCTGACGTAGGTCGACAGCCCGCGGCCCGGGTCGACGACCGGGACGTCGTGCCAGAGCACGTTGCCGTCGTCGGCGTTGACCAGCAGCTGCGAGCCCGCGCCGCTGTCGACCGTGTCGTAGTCCCAGTACTTCTCCAGGCCGACGTGGCTGTTGAGGACCGAGACCGCGGCGGTGGTGGTGAACGTGCTCTTGAGCGCCGGCATGACGTTGCCGGCAAGGTCGGTGGCGGTCACCTCGACCTCGTGGGTGCCGGAGGGCGCCTGGAAGCTGAACACCCGCGTCTTGGCGCCTGGGCAGGCGGTCGGCTGGGCGCAGCCGGTGGTCTGGACCACCGGTGAGGCGTTGTCGATCGTCATGGTCATCGACTTGATGCCGCTGGTGGCGTCGGTGGCCTTGGCGGTCGCCGTGTAGATCCCGCCTGCGTACCGTGTCGTCCCGTCGGCCTCGGCCGACAGCGTCAGCGCGCTCGCCGCCGGGCTGGTCGGCACCGGGGCCGTCCGGTCGATGTTGACCGGGGTCGACCCGCTCGCCGCGCTCACGTGCGCGACCGGATCCTGGACGGCGCCCGTCACCACGTGGGCGCCGTCGGCCGGGCTCACGGCGCTGATCGGGGTGAGCGTCTTCGGGCAGATCACGCAGGTCGGGTAGGTCGGGTTCGCGTCCGCCCAGGACACGGCGCCGCCGTCGACGCTGAGCCCGGTGCTCTTGACCCCCAGGCCGGTGTCGGTGGCGTGCACCGTGATCGGGACCGAGGCCGCGTTGATCCAGTTGGGCCCGGGGCCGTCGATCGTCGGGGTCGCAGGCGCGGTGTCGTCCTGCATCCCGAGGGCGAGCTCGCCGACGTAGAACATGAAGTAGTAGCGGTCGCCGGCGCCGGCGGGCAGGATCCCGATCTGCGCCTGGTTGGCGTAGCTGCCGCCCGACGCGGTGGTGTTGGAGACGTTGCCGACGTTGGCCAGCCAGCCTCGGAAGGTGGCGCAGTTGCTCTGCTGGGGCCCGTTGACGTCGGCGGAGTAGTCCGACTTCAGGATCCGCAGGAACACGCACGTCGCGGCCGCCGCGCCGCCGGCCGTGACGCCGGAGTCGTGGCTCATGTCCTGGGCGTGCATCTGCAGGATGCGGGCTGTCGGGCGGTCGGCCAGCGAGACCCACCAGTAGGCGCCGGCGGCACCGCTGAAGTAATGGGTCTCGTGGAGCAGGCGTGCGTACAGACCGGTGCCGAACCCAGCCACGCCGCCGCCGCCATCGCCCTCGTAGTGGCCGATCAGGCCCGTGTCGTCCTCGTAGGACCACGGATGCCCGTACATGCCGGCGGCAAGCGCACCGCCCGCGCGGTCGTCGGTGCCGATGGTGGGATCGACCACGATCGGGTAGGCGAGGTCCAGCCCGTGATGGGTTGTGTGCAGCACGAAGTCGTCGCCGGAGCGGCGCCACTCGGTGGCGACCGGGGTGCCATCGGCGTCCCAGGCGGCGGGCGCGGTAGCGGTGCCGACGACGTGCTGGTCGGCGTCGACCATCACCAGTCCGCCGGTCAGCTCGGTGTCGAAGGCCGCCGGCCGCACGGTGACGCCGGCGGGCGTCTGGAAGGAGACCGGGACGTCCTCGGGGCTGTCGGCGGACCGGAGTGTGGCGGTGATCTCCGCGCCGGCCGGGACCGCGTTGGCCACGATGTCGGTGTCGGTCAGGGCGTTGGCCCAGGTCGCGGTGTCGCCGGTCTGCTCGGCGCCGGCGACAGAGGCCGCGAGCCCGCCGATCTTCACCCCGACGTCGCCGACCAGCAGGCCGTCGCGGAGGTCGTTGGGGAGCGTGACGGCGATCAGCGGGTTGACCGGGCGCAGCCCGTCGGTCGTGGGCTCCAGGCCGAGGTCGACGGGCACCGGCTCGCCGGTCGCGTCCTTGGCCCGCAAGGGCAGCGTCGAGGCGTAGGCGACCGACGCCGATCCGTCGGCGACCACGGCCGTGTGGTCACCGTCGTCGTAGCCGGTCACGTGGGCGCCGGACGGCAGGTCGGGACCGTCCCACGCCTTGCGGCCCATGACCTCGGGCAGCTTGCGGGTGAGGACGTCGACGGCGTCTGCGGCGCCCAGGTCGGCGTAGGCGGTGCGGGTGCGGGCTCGCTGGGCCTTGGCCGCCGGCTGCTCGGAGCGGGCCGGGGGCAGCGCCGCGCGGACGTCGGGCGGGTGGGTGTCGGCCCCAGGCGGCAGGGCGGGCAGCTGGGCCGCGGCGGCGGAGACCGTGGTGGCCTTCGGTTGGGTAGCGGGGCCGTTGTCGGCAAAACTCCCGACAGCGACGATCAGCGCGGCGCAAACCGCGCCCAACAGCACGACGAACCCCGTCGTACGTCCCCGGAGAGACCGCATTCCCCACCCCTGACTGCCGCCGTCGGGCGGCCGCTGGACGCGGGGCCTCACCGGTTAGTGCATTTAGAATCAAATAGTGTGAGATGCCTAGTTGTCAAGGACGCAAAGGGTCCAGCTGGTAACCATGTCCGTACGCGGACACGACTGCCCTCGACGCTGAGATGCTCGAGCATTCTCGTACCAGTGCGCCTCGAAGAGGTCGTAGACCCCGCCACCGTCGCGATAGCGCCCCGACGACATCTTCGCCCAGTCCGACACGTCGCCAGCGTCGCCGCGAAGACGACGCCTTCGGTGCGCTCGGCCGGGGTGTCGGTCTTGCAGATCCCGCAGCCTCCACCCTTGGCGTTCGCGAGGCAGTGGTCTCCTGCCGCGCGACGGGCAGTCATCGCACCGCTAAAGAGTCGTCTGCATTAGAGCCCCAGGGCAACTGCCATTACTACACGTATCTATAGGGAGGATCACACACGCAATACGTCTCGTACTCACAGGCCGCTCCGGCCCTACGAAAGGCGCTCCTGAGTGCACTGGTTGCGCTCGTGTCGCTCGCCGGCATGCTGTTCGCCGCTACCCCGAAGGCATCCGCCGACAGCAACTGCGTGGCGAACATGGTGTGCGTCTGGGGCCAGATCAATGACGGGGGAGCGATCTACTACTACGACTGCAACCAGCTGGGCACCTACGCAACGCCGGGCCCCGGAAACCCGTACCGATCAGCCAAGAACCGCTGCGGGAGCACGTACATCATCCTGAACACGCCATGGGGTGGCGTGTGCGTGGCCCCCGGTGGGGACCGACCGAGCCCAGGCTACTTCGGCTCTGTGACGCTCCTGAATTGGACCAAAGCTGCTGAACGACCCAGAAGCTTTCCCATTACTTTCGGGGGCCGGACAACGGTTCCGTGCGGACGACTCCAACTCGACTTGGAGGGCTGGAGGTCGCCGCGGCGGGTCGCTACGGCCAGCGCCGCCTGGTTCGAGCAGCGTGCGCGAACTCCCAAACTGACCGGCGGCGACGCCATTCCAGCCAGATCGTCAGCCCGGCGGCCGCGCAGCAAGCGGGTCGGCACCGGTCTGTTGCACTAGGCACGCTCGGTCTGACTACGGCACGCTCGGTCTGGCTACGGCGCGGTTCTCGACTTCCAGACGCGGCCTACGTCGTGCCGATCCTGCAGGCCGCGCTCGACGGCCCTGCGCCCGGGCGCCGATGCCTGACGGGCGGCTGCTCGCCGTCCGTCTACTAGGTCCATTGGTCCGTGTATTGCACGGATACGGAGGGCACCACCTCTGACATAGACTGGCCCGATGGTCCGGCTTCTCCTCGGGGCGCTCGTCGCCTGTCTCGCGCTGGCCGCCGCGCCGGCGGCGAACGCGTCGATCACGCTCACCTACTCCGGCACGACGATCGGGATCGTCGGGACCGGTGACAACGCCACCTACGTCGGCTTCGACTCGAGCGCGAGCGACGTCACCGTGCGCAACTCGACCGGCGTCGTCAACAACAGCAGCTGCGTCGCGGTCGACAACCCGCCGCTCGGGACCTACTTCCACTGCCCGAGCGCGGCGGACACCGTGACCGCGAGCTACGGCGGCGGCACCGACCTCCTGCACTTCGAGGGCGTCTGCGTCCCGACCATCACCGCGGCGCTCGGCGACGGCCCGGGGGACTTCCTGCGGGCCTCGGGCTGCCCGGCCGACCAGGTCGCGACCGTCACCGGCGGCAGCGGCGAGGACTCGTTCGTCGGGGGCGACGGCCCGGACCACTTCGACGGCGGCGACGGTCCGGACCACCTGCGTGGGGACGGCGGAGACGACGTCCTGCGCGGCGGCGCGGGCAACGACGCCGAGATCTTCGGCGGCGACGGCAACGACACGCTGTCGGGCGAGGACGGCGACGACCTCATCCGCGGCGGCGCCGGCAACGACACCGAGGACGGCGGCGCGGGCAACGACAGCTTCGGCAACTCCGACGCCGACCCCGGCGCCGACGACGTCCGCGGCGGCCCGGGCTTCGACCTGCTCGACCTGGACCCCCACGCGGTCGGCGCGGCGATCAGCCTCGACGACGTCGCCAACGACGGGACGCCGGGCGAAAACGACAACTACCACAGCGACCTCGAGAAGATCTACGGCACGCGCGGGAGCGACACCTACGTCGGGAGCGCCGGCAACGACGTCTTCGACGGCGGCTTTGGCAGCGACACGGCGCGGGGCGGGCCCGGCGACGACAACCTGACGGGCGGGACCGAGGCCGACACGCTCTTCGGCGAGGCCGGCAACGACACGCTCTACGGCGGCGAGGGCGACGACCGTGTCGACGGCGGCCCCGGCACCGACAGCCTCTTCGGCGACTACAGCTCCTGCTCGGCCTACGGCTGCTCGAGCGGCAACGACACGATCCTGGCCCGCGATGGCGAGGCCGACTCCATCAACTGCGGCGCGGGTGCCGACACCGCCCAGATCGACGCCATCGACACGCTCGGCCAGGACGGCTTCCAGCTCTGTGAGACCGTCGACCGCGCGGCCGCGACGCCGCCGATCGTGACTCCCGCGCCCACGCCGATCAAGGCGCCGGGCACGAGCACGACGTCGTCGCTGCAGAAGGCGACCGCGAAGGGCGGACGCCGGCGCGTCACGCTCGCGCTGACGCTGAAGACCGCCGTCACCGTCACGGTCACCGTCACGAAGGTCGGGGCCAAGAAGCCGCTCGGCAAGGTGACCTTCAAGGCCAAGGCCGGCAAGACCACGCGCACGCTGCGCAAGGTCGGCAGGAAGACGCTGAAGGCCGGGCGCTACCGCATCGCCGTCAAGGTCGGCAAGACGACCAAGACACTGACGGTGCGGGTGACCTAGGCGCACAGAGAACCTGAACGAGGGAGGTTGCTGATCATCCGGTCGGCGCTCTCCTGTGCTAGCCGGCGCGCAGCGCGCCGATGACGGTGTCGAGGAGGCTGCGGATGACGGCCATGACGCTCGTGGTGGTCTCGTCGACCACGTCACGGGCCGCGCGTTCATCGCCGAGACCATGCCGTCGGGGGCGATGATCACGCCGTGGCTTCCCTATCCGGGCAGGCCGCCCTGCCGCCAAGTGGCTTCGACGAGTGCGGTGAGCGCTTCCGCGGTCGCCGCATGGTGTGGATCAGGTTTGATGAGCGCGAGACGCTGACAGAGGGCGGCGGCGTCGCACGGCAACGAGGTCGTCACGGCCGAACCCGTGGCCGACTGCCAGAGCAGCCAATCCCCGGCGGCAGCCTCTTGGAAGGGCACAAACTGGTCATCCATCAACGTAAGTTCGCTGAGGGGCGTGAGCGCAAAGTCGACCCGGCGCCACTTGAGGAGATGGCGATATCTGACGGCGAACCCGACGGACTGAACCGCGAGGAGCTGTTGGGCCACCCTCTCGGGTGACGCCGACCATCGAATCGGGGCGGCCATGGGAGCGGAACTTAGCGCGCGGTCGGCACTGACGTTTACGTTCGACACCTCACCGGGCGACCACACCAACAACTCCGGGACGGAGTGAGCTTCCGCCTCAGAGGTCGTCGCATCCGCCGTCGGCGATGACCGAGCATCGCCCCGGCCGTACAATCGCGGGCGTGAAGCTGGTCGTCTCGCGAGCGCCGGGGTCGGAGCGCGTCGTGACGCCGCTCGAGCTGTTCTTCGATCTCGTCTACGTCTTCGCGATCGGCGAGCTCGCGCACCATCTGCTCGCGCACGTCGATGTCCGGACCGGTGCCGAGACGCTGCTCAAAGCCCTCGCGGTGGTCTACGCATGGTTCATGACCGCGTGGGGCTTGAACTGGCTGGATCCCGACAAGCTGCCGGTCCGGCTGCTGATCGTCGGCCTGATGTTCGCGAGCCTGCTGATGTCGGTGTCGATCTCCGACGCGTTCGGCGACCGCGCGTGGCTGTTCGTCACGGGTTACCTGCTCTTGCAGGTCGGACGCGCCGCGTTCCTCATCGTCGCGCTCCGCGGCCGCGCGCGGTCGCCGTCGACGCCGTCGAGGCAGTCGACGACGCCGGCGCGGTCGGCCTTCGCGGGACCTGGACGCTGACGCTCATCGTGGTCGCGCTCATCGGCATCGCCGTCGGTGACGAGCTCGCGATCGCCCACCCGGATGACGACCCGACGCTCGGTTTCACGCTGCTGACCTTCGGTGGCGCAGCGCTGTTTCTGCTCGCGCAGACCTTGTTCATGGCCCAGACGACCGGAGCCCTGCCGCGCTCGCGCGTCGTCGCGCTCGGCGCGCTCGTGGTCCTCGCGCTCGCCACCGCTCCGCTGAGCCTCATCGCCGGCATCGCCGCGGCGACCGCCGTCCTCGTCGGCGTCGCGATCGCCGACACCGTCGCGGCCGACGAGGCACGATCGGACACGTGACTCAACCTGGGCCCGCCGATAGGGTCCCGGCGATGGTCGACACCGGCGCCCAGGACGATCCGGCCGCCGACGAGGCGCGCGTCTGGCGCTCGGCGGCGATCACCGACTCCTCTGGGGTCGTCGGCTCGGCCGCCGTCACCGCCTCGCGGGGAATCGTGGGCTCGGCCGGCGTTGCCGGGTCGGTCGGCGTCGTCGGCTCGGCGGCCGTCATCGGAGCTTCGGGCGTGGCCGGCAGCATCGGTGTCGGCGGCTCCGCTGCGGTCGTCGGCAGCCTGGGGGTCGCGCTCAGCATCGGTGTCGTCGGCTCGAACGGCATCTTCGCCGGCCTGGCCAACGTCGGCTGCGCGGGCTGCGTCGGCTGCATCGGGTGCGTGAACTGCAAGGGCTGCGTGGGGTGCGTCGGCTGCGTCGGGCTGACCGGCGCGGTCGGCCGCATCGGCGAGCACGCCGCGTAGCCGAGCGCCGCTGTGCCTGCGCCTGACCCGATGGGCGCACTGCCGGGTCTCAGCGCACGGGAGTGGGCCGCCGAGCAGCTCGCGATCGTGCGCGACTCGCCCAAGGACCGACTCGCGCTCGTCGACGTCATGTACCGCGGGCCGACGGGCGACGCGCGCGGGTACCTCCCCTACCGCCGGGCGGCGCTCTCGTTCATGCACTGGCAAGTGCGGCGCGGGACGCTCAACCCACTGACCGGTCCACGGCCCGGAAGCCCGTGGTGGCGGGCGGTCAACGACCGGCTGTTGCGCGACGGCTGCGAGGCGGTGGCGCTGACCGGTGGCCGTCGCGGCACGCCCTCGCACGTGAGCGTTCGGCGCTGGCTCGCGTTCATCGCCGCGCCGACCGCGCCGCGGTGGTACCAGGCCCACAACGCCAGCATCGTCAGCGCCTACATCGATCAGCGGCCACTGGCAGAACGCGAAGGCGTCGCGGAGCGCTTCTTCATGAACGTCGTGCTGCTGCGCGTCTTGTACGCGCACGCGATGGTCGGCAACCCGCCCTTCGCCCTGGGCTGGTTCGCTCCGGTCGGCCGGCTTCTCGGCGATCCCCGCCTCGGGATGGCGGGTGCGTTCCTCTCACTGGGCCGCGTGCTGCCGGACGTCTACCCGCTCGCGACCGACGACGTCGCGACGTACGTCGCCGATGAGAACCGCTTCGGTCGCCCGCCTACGTCTGGCCAACCGATGGACGGGACGTCTGGACTGCCGATCACCTCACCCGGCCCGCCCGGATGCTCCGCGCCACCCTACGCCCGCGGTAGACCCGAGTGCCCGGCAGCGCGACGCTCGATCGGTCGCAGACAGCCCAGGAGCGCAGCGTCGAGTCCCGAACGCCGGCCGCCGGCAGCATCGTCAAGTGACCGTGAGGGGCGCCACCAGGGCGCCCCTCACGTCGTGTCGCACCGCGTCGCTGCCGCCTGCGCGCGGGCTGTCGGTCATCGCTTCGGCACCAGGACCTGCGCGAGGGCTCCGCTGCGGAAGCGCTGCTCATCGACGACCTCGAGCTTCAGGTGCTCCGTGAGGTCTGCGAACGGGCTGCGGCCCGCACCGATCGCGATCGGGATGGTCGACAGCTGGAACTCGTCGACGAGGCCCAGGCGCGTCAGCGACTTGGCGAAGTCGGGACCGCCATGGACCAGGACCGTCCCTTCGTCGTCCCGGGCCTTCAGGTCCGCGATGCCCGCGCCCAGGTCAGCGCCGAAGATCTCGACCGGGCCCCAATCCGCCTTCTCGAGGGTGCGTGAGAAGACGGCCTTCGGCTTGTCGTTCATCGCCGTTGCGATCGGCCCCTCCGAGGCGGCCCAGTGCGGGCCCATGATCTCGTAGCTGCGGCGCCCCATCGCATGGACGCCGGCCTCCTGGAGCGCCCGGAGGCTTCGCTCGTTCGAGTCGTCGCCGAACCACTCGAACATCCACTCATGGGTCCCGTCGAGGGACGTGGCAAAGCCGTCGAGGGACAGGACCATCTTGAGAACCACTTTTCTCTCGCTCATGACGGTAGAGACCCGCCGTCTCGTGGGAACTCATCGCTCGTTCGGTCAAGGGTCGACCGTTGCAGGCCGAGGCCGAAGAGGTCGTGATCGATCACGGCGAGCACGACACGCATCCGCCGAGTCCGCGTGGGGAACTGGCGCACTATCTCCCGCCTGAGCGCTCGAATTACGAGTCCCGGCGTACCGCAGACCCGACGGCCCACACCGAATCCCCCACGCCCAACCAAACTGAACGTCACTCAGCGTATTCATTGCCTCGCGCGCTACCGGCATGTATATACTCGCGGCCGCCGACGCCCGCCTTTGCCCGTTCTCTCACGGAGGCCCGCTGTGACCCTGATCGATGCCTTGCCGCGAAACAGCGGCGTGGGAGTGCGAGTTCGCCTGGTGGCCGTTCCGGTCTTGGCGCTCGGGCTGCTCGGAGCTGCTCCGCCACATGCCCACGCCCGCGCTCGGCCGACCGCGCTGACGGCGCCGCGCCATGCGGTCCGGGAGCTTCGCGCACGCCGGACACCGAATGCGACGACCTGGCTGACCCGCTCGGGCCAGCGGATCACGAAGGTCGGCCTCGCGCCCGTGCGGTGGCGCGACGACCGCGGCACCTGGCACAAGTTCGACTTCGCGCTGACCGCCCGCGGGAGCAGCCTGGGCCCGACGCCATGGCGTGTCGATGGTCGCGCCGTCGCCGCGCGACTCCCGCGCGACCTCGCCGCCGGGGCCACCACCGTCACCTCCGGGAGCGACTGGATCCGGACCGAGCTGCTCGGGGCCACGGGGAGCGCCAAGGTCTCCGGCACCCACGCGCGCTACGCCGGCGCGCTCCCGGGCGTCGACCTCGACCTCGCTGCGACACCCGATGGCGTCAAGGAAACGCTGCTCCTGGGCAACCGCGACGCGACGAGCGACTTCCGCTACCGGCTCGCGCTCAGCCCCGGACTGCGCCCGCGCGTCGACGTCCGCACCGGCGCGTTGGTCATCGCCCGCGCCGGCCGCGACGTGTTCCGCCTGCCCGCCCCGACCGTGGTCGATGCCACGCCGGCGGGCTACCACGCCCCCACGCCGCGCTTCGCGCTCGAGCAGATCGCCGGCAACCGCTGGTCGCTGGGCTTCCGCGTCGATCGCACCTGGCTGGCCCGCCCCGAGCGCCGCTTCCCCGTCACGGTCGATCCCACGACGAGCGTCACAACCCAGGCCGCCACGACCCTCGAGTGCCCGTGGGGCGGCCACGACGTCACGACGACCTGCAACGACCCGAACGTCTCGTCCTACCAGGTCGGGATGGGCTACTCCGGCAACCAACAGGACATCCTGCTGCGCTTCGCCTCGCTCGCCGGCCCGCTGGCCACCGACGACATCGTCGACGCGGCGCACCTGAAGCTCTACCAGACGGCCACCTCAGGGAACATCACCGATCAGGGCATCACCGCGACCGCGATTGCGGCCAACTGGACCAACCAGGCCCCGTCCGGCGCCGAGCCCCCGGTGAGCACGAGCCTCTCGGCGACCGGAACCTCCGCCCCGAGCGCGGCGGTCGGCTGGCGCGACATCAACGTCTCGGACCTCGTGTCCGACTGGCAGACCCACCGCACGCATCCGACCGAAGGCCTCACCGACTACGGCGTCCGGCTCTCCAAGCCCACCGGCGGGGCGTTCAACTGCATCCAGGCGCCGTGCGCGACCCCGACCTCCACGAGCTCTATCGCCTCGGTCACCAACGCCGACGCGACCAAGCGCCCCTATCTGGAGATCGTCTCAACCGCCTTCGCGCCCGCCGGCGCCGCCGTCGTGAGCCCGAAGGAGGGCCAGACGACCGGTCGCCGCGTCTCGCTGGTGGCCCACGCGCCGAACTCCTCGGTCACCGCGATGCGCTACCAGTACGTCGCGGGCACCCAGCGCTACTGGACCGACATCCCACTCACCGCGCTGAAGTACGCCGACGGCACGTCGCCGGCGTCGACCGCGATCCCGGTGGCCTCGGCCGCGGGCGGCGGCGTCGACAGCAAGCGCCTCGTGTGGGACCTGCAGGCGACGACCGGCGGCAACCTCGACGGCTCGGTCCACGTCCGCGCGATCCTCGACGGCCCGGCAGGCGCCAACGGCGCGACCGGCCCGATCAACTTCGTGCTCGACCGGCGCGACCCCCGCAAGGAGGCCACGGCGACCGTCGGCCCGGGCCGCGTGAACCTGCTGACCGGCGACTTCACGACCACGACGACCGACGTCGACGTCAAGGCGTGGATGGGCGACCTCGTCGTCTCCCGCACCTACCACTCGCGCAACGTCAGCACGCGGGACTCCGAGCTGTTCGGCCCGCACTGGGCCGCGAGCTTCGCGGCCGACGGCGGCCTGATGCCCTACAAGGGCCTCTACAACCACTCCCAGGTCGACGAGCAGCAGGTCACCAAGTGGGTGCAGCAGCCGACGAGCTACGCCTTCGACATCTCGCTCGACCTCGGCGACGAGGAGTCCGGCTCCAATCCGCTGACCATCTATGGGGCACTGACCATCAACGAGTGGACGCCGGTCACCGACACCGTGCGCTGGACCTACCACTACGCCGAGATCGAGCTCAACGACGGCAGCAAGATCACGTTCCGCCAGACCGAGGACCCGGACGGCAACTTCACCGGCTGGACGCCCGACGAGACCCACCCCGGGGCGACGCTGACGCAGTCCGGCACGGCGTGGACGCTGACCGACGCCAACGGCGACAAGACCGGCTTCGGCCAAGACGCGGCCGACTCGCCGCACTACCACCCCGCCTCGTTCGTCAAGGCCGGCTCCGCCGAGTCGCCGACCATGTACTGGGTCGTGGTCAACGGCCGCACGCGGCTCGTGCAGGTCACGGCGCCGATGCACGGGACCACGACCTTCCAGCAGCGGTGGCTGCGCTTCCAGTGGACCCAGGACGCGTCGACCGGCAACCAGCCGCGCGTCACGATGATCTACTTCGGCCACGACATCGGCGGCGGCACGGTTGAGGACCCGGTCGCGCAGTACCAGTACGACACCCAGGGCCGACTGGTCGCCGAGGGCGACCCGCGCGACGCGATGGGCGGCTTCCCCGTCACGGCCTACACCTACGACAGCGGCGGCCACGTCGCGACGATCACCGATCCCGGCCAGACGGCGTGGCGCCTGGCCTACACCACGCTCACCGGCGACGACAACACGGGCCGCCTGAGCACGATCAAGCGCGCGCACCCGACGCTCGGCGACGCGACCTGGAGCGTGCGCTACGGGGTCCCGCTGACCGGCACCGGCGCGCCGACCCAAATGACCACGGCGCGCATGACGACCTGGGACGAGGTCGACGACCTGCCCACCGACGCGACCGCGATCTCGCTGCCCGACCACGTGCCGTCGTCGGCGACCGACTGGGCCAGCACGACCATCCACTACCTGGACGTCAACGGCCAGGAGGTCAACGTCATGCAGCCCGGCACCGCCGCCGAGGGCGCCGGCGTTTCGACCGCCCAGTACGACGTCAACGGCAACGTCGTCATGGAGCTCACCCCGATGAATCGCGACCGGGCGCTGGCCTCGAGCACACCCCAGGCCAAGGCCCAGTCGCTGGAGACCGTCCACCACTACGACAGCAAGGGCATCGACGAGCTCTGGACGCTCGGACCGAGCCACCAGACGACGATCCCCGGCGTCGGCGTGGTCGCCGGCCGCACCAAGACCACGACCGCCTACGACGAGGGCAAGCCCGACACCGCCGTCTACCACCTGCCGACCTCGATCAGCGTGGGCACGCAGTACGTCAACGGCAGCGGCGTGACCACGCTCGCCGACCTCCACCTGACCACCTACGGCTACGACCAGGCCGAGGGCTCCCATCCGCACCGCGGCTGGGAGGTGCGCAAGCCGACGCAGGAGATCGTCGACCCCGACGGACTGCACCTGGTCACCTCGACGGTCTTCGACGACACGGTGCCGCTGGTCCGCGAAACGCGTCGCCCCGCGTACTCCGGCAGCACCGGCGGCCACGCGGTGCACTTCGTCTACAACGGCATCGACCCAGGGACAGACCCGAGATTCATGGGCACGGTCGACCACTCGACGACGTCGGTCGCCGTTCCCGAGGCCCCGGTCCCCACCACGAGCTTCACCTACAACGAGTTCTTCGACGTCGATCGGCGGGACGAGACCACCTACCGCGGCTCTGCCGTCGACTGGCAGCGCACGACGCTCTACGGGTACGACGTCCTGCGGCGCAAGGTGTCCGAGCGCCGGTTCATTCAGCAGAGCGGCGTTACGGTCTCGCAGGACGACGTCCTGCGCCTGACCTACGACGCGCAGGGCAACGTCGCCACGACGACGCGGTCGCACAACGGCAGCTCGACGCCGATCCAGACCATCACGTCCGGCTACGACGGCAACGGCCGACTCAGCTCCTTCACGGACGCCGCCGGCAGCACCACCACCTACGCCTACAACATCGACGGCGACATCGCGACCGCGACCGATCCGAACGGCTCGACCACCTACACCTACAACGCCCGCGAGCTGCCGGTCACGGTCCGCGACAGCACGATCAACGCGACGATCACCGGCTACTACGACAACAACGGCAACCTCGTGCAGCAGTCCCTCCCCAACGGGGTGATCCAGAACCTGTCCTGGAACGAGGCCGACCAGCCCACCGACCTCACCTACGTCAAGTCCGGCTGCTCGGCGAACTGCATCTGGGTCGAGGACCACGTCAACTACAACGGCCGCGGCCTGTGGTCGTCAGAGACGACGGGAACGGGCAAGCGCAGCCAGGTGTTCACCTACGACGAGGCCGGCCGACTCACCCAGGTCCGCGACACCGCGGCGAGCGGCACGTGCGTCACGCGCGCCTACACGTTCGACGCGGACTCCAACCGCAAGACCAAGAAGACCTACCCGGCCGGGACCGGCGGTGCCTGCTCGACGACCACGACGCCGGTGACCGAGAGCTCGACCCACGACAGCGCCGACCGGCTCCTGACCTCAGGATCCAACAGCTTCGTCTACGACGGCCTCGGTCGCGTCATGAGCGCCGGCGCGCTGCTCAGCACGGGCCGCTACTACCCCGACGACCGCCCGTCGCTGCTGGCGAAGACGGGCGCCAGCGAGATGTACACCGAGGACCCGCTCTCGCGGACGCTCACCCGGCAGACCGGCGGCGTCGCCACCCCCGACACCTACCACTACGACAACCAGGACGACGCGCCGAAGTGGATCTCCAACGGCACGTCGTGGACCCGCAACGTCGACGGCCTCGACGGTCAGCTGATCGCGCTGCGCACGACCGTCTCGACCTACGAGCTGACCAACCTCCACGGTGACGTCGTCGGCGAGGCGTCGGGCGACACGGCGGCGACCGCCCCGCTGTGGACGGGCGGCTACGACGAGTTCGGCATCGCGCAGACGCCGAGCAGCCGCCTCTACGGCTGGGAGGGCAAGCACGAGCGCTCCCAGGAGCTGCCCGACGGCCCCGTGCAGATGGGCGCGCGCACCTACCTGCCCCAGATCGGCCGCTTCCTGCAGGTCGATCCGGTGCAGGGCGGCTCGGCCAACGACTACGACTACTCCGACCAGGACCCGGTCAACGGCCAGGACCTCGGCGGCCAGTGCCCGGTCTGCATCGTCATCCTCGGCATCGAGGTCGCGCCGGAGGTCGCGGCGACGATCGGGGCCGGGGTCGCGATCGTCGCCGGTGCGGCCGTCGGCAACCAGGTCGCGGCACACGGGCTGCCGTCATTTCCGCCGGAGATGCTCGGCCCGGTCTTCTCCAGGGGCAACAAGGTCAGCGGCGCCAAGGGCAAGGTCCCGAACCTCAACCCCGCGGAAGAGCAGGCGCTGGCCGACAAGCAGCTGGGCAAGCCATACAACAAGAAGGCGCTCAACAGCGCCAAGCAGAAGATCAAGCGAGGCGCGAAGTACTCCGGCACCCGCCATCGCGGGGGTGACTAGCCGTGGCCCGGCTGATTGGATGACCGCCATGGATCCCATGCCCGACTCCTGGACCGCGCGCCACTTCTCGCAGGCCAACCCCGAAGGCGAGGACGAGGGCGACGTCCCGGCCCTGCTCCGGCGAGTGGCGGACACGCTGCAGCAGTTCGGCGACGTCAAGGTGCTGGACCTGATCCTCCAGCAGGAGCCGACCGAGCGCGGCTTCGCGCCGGCGATCACGGTGTACTTCGACTTTCCGGAGAACGACTAGTCGCCAACGCGGCGAGACGGCGGCACTAGCCCATCGGCCAGGCTTTGCGGCGTGCGGACCGCAGTCCGCGCTACGGGGCTACACGGTGAGCGTCGCTTCGCTTGACTTCGAGCGCACCGCTGGGATCAGATAAGCGGGTGCTCAGCCCGATCAAGGCCTTCTTCAGCAACCAGATGGTGCATCTGGTGCTCGTCCTGGCGTGCGCGGTGGCCGGGCTGGCTGCGCTTGAGGATGCCGCCGGCGGGCGTGTCGCCATCATCGTCGGCGTCGCGGCGCTGCTCACGGCGTTCGCGCGCTTCAACGAGGTCGCCGGCCGGATCGCCGGCGGCGCCATCAGCGGCGTGCTGGTGCTGCTCGGCTTCAACTTCGGCCTCCACGTGCTCGGCGTCGGCCACATCGACATCGTCGTGGGCCTCGTGCTCGCCGGGCTGGTGTTCGGGCTGACGGCCGCCTGGTACATCCGCGGTCACACCGGCGGTGACGGGTCGCCCTACCTCGCGGGCCTGGGCCTCAGCCGCGGCCCGGAATGGACGATCTGGCCGACCGCGGTCGCCGCCGGCCTGCTGACCGCCCTGGTCCTCGGCGTCGCGCCGGTGCTCGCCGGTGGCGGGCTGCACGGAACGGGAGTGATCATCACGGAGCTGGTGCTCGGGCCGGCCCTGTGCCTGGCCGGGGCCTGGCTGCACTACCACGGACCGGAGAGCGCCATCGCGAAGGCCGGGGCGATCGTGCTGCCCGTGCTCGGGGTCCTGGCGGTCGTCGCCGTGCCGTTGGCGCTCGACGACGACGGCGGCACCCACGGCCTGCCCGGGAGTCACAACGTCGCCGCCCGGTACGACGTCCGGATCGTCACCGACGGCACGCCGCACCCGCTCCCGCCGACGCTGCCCCCGCGCGACCTGGCGCTCGCCGGGCTCGACGCCGAGTACAGCGTCGGGTACGCCGGCACCGACGGCAACGTGCGCTGGACGCTCCTCCACGGCAACGAGCAGCAGGCGCTGGCGTCCGCCGCGGAGGGCAGAAGGGCTCGGGTCCAGTACGCGGCGCCGCAGCGCAACGCGGCCCAGCAGCCCCTCGCCCGACCCGCACCGCGGCCCGACGCCGACGCGGTCGTCGCCGTGGTGGTCGACCCGACGCCGCCGGTGATCGACGGCGACGTCGCGCGCCTCGCGAACGTGACGGCGGAGCACGAGCGCGTTGGCTACTGGCGCCGGGTCGGCCACGCGGCACGTGAGACGGGCACGCCGACCTTCGCGCTCATCCAGTCGCAGACCGCGCGACGGCTGACCGCGTGGAGCAACTTCACGATCGGTGGCGGCGGCAACGTCTCGGTGCAGAAGCTCGGCCGTCGGCGCATCACCGACGCCGCGCTGGCGCTCGCGGTGGGCGCGCCGTCGGCCGCGGCCGACGAGACCCTCGCGCTGAAGTTCCGGCCGATCCTGGTCTTCGACAGCACGGAGGCGGTGCCGCGGCCGCTGTCGATCGACTGGCTGTTCCGCAAGAAGATGGTCTTCGTGTGCGAGGACCGCGGCCGGTCGTCGACCTGTGACAAGCAGGCGACCACCGACCCCAACAACCTGCGCAACGGTGACACCCACCTCAAGCTCGACCGCCCAGACGCGAGCGACCTGGTGCGGTGGGCCCGTGAGGAGGATCCGACGCATCACCCGACCACCGCGGCCCTGAGCGCGCCGGCGGCCGGCACCGCCCCGGCGGTCGGCGCCCCGCCGGCGGCGACGCCCGAGCCACTCGTCGCGACCGCCGCAGCCGACGACGCCGTGCCGACGACGATCTACGTCCACCCGGTGGCGGTCGACCAGGTCGGCCGCCATCTCCTGTACCTCGACTACTGGTGGTTCCTGCAGGACGACACGGTCGACATCGGCAAGAGCACGTTCTGCGGAGCGGGCCTCATCATCCCGGGCAAGACCTGCCACGACCACGACTCCGACTGGGAGGGGATGACGGTGGTCGTCGACCGCACGCGCGGGCAACCGCACATCGTCGCCGTCCACTACGCCGAGCACGACCAGGTCGTGGGGTTCGACTGGCGCACCCTGCGCGACGCCTGGACCAGGATCCCTCGGGCCCAGGAAGCCGGGACCACCGCCGAGAAGGACGGCATCATCCGCCGCCCGGTCGCGTTCGTCGCCGAAGGCACGCACGCGAGCTACCCGGGACCATGCCCGGACGCGTCCGCTCCGGGCGGGGCCGCGCACTCGCCACACTGCGGGCAGCTCGGGACACCCTCGCGCGGCGAGTCCCGGCACGACGGGCAGCTCGGCTGGATCGGCGACGGTGACGGCGCATGCGGCGGCCCCGGCGAGGCGTGCGTCGAGCTCCTGCCCACCCGCACCGGCGGCCGCGCGGGAGCGTCGTGGAACGCCTTCGACGGCACCTGGGGCCACCAGCACTGCGTGCTGCGGTACTACTGCGACACCGCCGGCGCCCCGCGCACGCCGAGCACGCAGAAGCGCTACAAGAACCCGGCGCGCTGCACCTACCGCGGCTCGTGGGACGCCGACAAGCACCGGTTCACCGCCGACAAGGGAGACTGCCTGCTATGAGCCTGACGGTTGATCAGCAAGACGCACCTTCGCTCACCCCAAAGCAGCAGAGCTACGCGATCAAGACGTGGCGCTACCTCCGGCTGGCGATGATCGCCCTCGTCATCGGCCTGGGCACCGCCGTGACCTACGAGGTAGTCCGCGGCGGCGGCGACTGCGTGCAGACGTCGATCAGCGCCTACTACTACACGCACGCCCAGGCGATCTTCGTCGGAGCCCTGATCGCGATCGGCACGTGCCTCATCTGTCTGCGCGGCTCCACCGAGTGGGAGGACGTCCTGCTCAACGTGGCCGGGATGCTCGCACCCGTGGTCGCGCTGGTCCCCACGCCGAACGTGGGTGCGTGCGCGTCGTTGCCGGGCGTGCCCGAGGACCCGACCCCGAACATCGAGAACAACGTCACGGCACTGCTGGTGATCGGGCTGGTGGCGTTCCTCCTGCTGGCTGCGCTCTCCTGGCATCGGCACCAGCCGCCGGCGGCGCACATCGGCTACGGGCTGGCGTTCGTCCTGTGGCTCGGCGGCGGTCTGTGGTTCCTCACGTCGCGCCCGGCGTTTGTCGACCACGCCCACGAAGCCGCGGCATACACCATGTTCGGCTGCATGATCGCCGTCGCCGTCGTCAACGCCCTGAGCTTCAAGCGCAAGCAGAACGACCCGAACGCCCGCAACCGCTACAGCGCGGTCGCCATCGCGATGATCAGCGTGCCCGTGCTGGCCGTGGCCGGCGGCAAGTACCGGGTGCTGGCGGCCGAGATCGACGCGATCGTCCTCTTCGCGATCTTCTGGGCGATCCAGACCGAGGAGCTCTGGGGCGAGGGCGTCCGCGAACCGGACCCGTCGATCGGCAACGCCTGACCCAGGCCTCACCGATCGACGGTCCCCCCGCCCGGACCGCTAGCGCTTCTTGGTCCCGTGGATCGTCACGGTCTTCGTCGCGGCCTTGGCCTTCTTGGCGCCCGCGGGCACGAAGGCGACCTTGACCTTGACCTTGACGTCGCGGCCGCGAGCCAGCGCCGTTCGCGTCGCCGTGGCGAGCTTCAGCGTCAGCGTCGCGCTCGTCGCCTCGCCCTGGATCTGGCGCGAGGTCCTCGAGACGCCGTTGCCGGTCGCGCTGAGCCTGCCGGCCCCGATGCCGCCGACGACGACCTTGAGCGCCTTCGACGTGTGGCTCGTCCGCGCAACGCCCAGCATGCACGGCGTGGCCATCGTGATGTCGTCGGCGAACGCCTTGTCGTTCTGACCGACGTACTCGGCGTAGGCGACCTGCGTGGCGGCGCAGACGTTGGCGTTCGACACCGCGAGGATCCCGTGCTCGCCACCGTTGATCTGCAGCTCGAAGCTGCTGAACGGCGCGTCAGGGAGGTTGTCGAACGTCGTCACCAGCTGATTGCCCTCGACGTCGGAGTCGGCGTTGAGCGAGATCGTCACCCCATCGCCGCTCAAGGGGATGAACAGCTTGGGCAGCGTCTTGCGGATGCGTCCGGTCTTCGGATCCTTGCGTTCACCACGCACGAAGTACACCGGACCGGTGAGCGGTTGCGACAGGATCGAGTGCGCCGTGGCATGCCCCACCACCGTGCTCGGCGCGCACCGGTTGGCCGCGGCGTCGACCGGCTCGCACAACCCATTGGCATTGCCTGGGTCGAGGGCGAGCGACAACGGCAGCACCACCTTCACCCGCTTGCTGTTGGCGTTGTGCGGGCCGGGGATCAGCCGAGCAGCCAGCGCCGGATGCTTGCCGTCGGTGGTCTGCCCCTTGCCGGTCAGGGTCATTGACAACTTCGGGTTGAGGTCGAGGTCGCCACAACCGCCGACCTGGAACGGGACCGTCGGCGTCGCCGTCGCGCCGACGCTCTTGGCAAACGCGGCGCCCTGGCCATTGACCGATCCGACCAGCGGGGTGCCGGTCGCGTCAGCCGCTGCCGAGTCGACCGCCGCCGTCAGGCTCATCGACGTGCAGTCCGTCGGGTTGATCATGAAGCCCGGACGGTCGATCAGCACGTGGACCTGACCCATCCGAAGCGGAATGCCCTGGAGCACGAGTGGCAGAGGGTCGGAGACGACGCGCACCGCGGCCATGGTCGGATCGACGTAGATGCGAGCGCGCACCACGACCGTGCCCAGGTCGAACGGGCCGGCCTGGGCCGGGACGACGACCGCGAGCGAGAACGGCGCGTCCTTGTACGGGCCGGCCAGGAACACCGCGGTCGGCGTCTTGCCCACCTGCGGGATCGACAGCGGCGCGTTGCCGGCACCGGCGGCGACCGTCGCGTGCCCGACCTGCGAGGCCGACGAGCACGAGCCGACGGCGGCCTGCGCCTCGGGGCACAGCGGCACCGAGCCGATGTCGCCGAGCAGGCCGGGCGGCAACTTCACGTCGAGGCCGCTCATGTCCTGCTGGCCGTCCGGGCGTGAAAGCGTCAGCGTGAACGGCGAGGAGCCGCCCGCCACGGTGCTGGTCACGCCCGCGTTCAAGGCGGGCTCGAACTTCGCCGCCTGCTCACAGCCTTGGTTGACGACGAGCGGGGAGCTGAGGCGGACCGGGTCGGCCGAGGCCCACGAGGTGATCGTCACCGCCGTCTCGTACGTGCCACACGCCTTGGGGTTGAGCAGCGGCGCGTTCTGGCCGCCGTCGAACTGCACGCGGAGCTTGCTGAACGGCAGCTGCGGGTTGTTGGCAAAGGTCGTGGTGAGCTGACCGGTGAGCGCATCGGACTCGATCTTGCCGGGGATCTTCAACGTGACGCCCGAGCCCTGCACGACAAGGTAGATCGACAGCAGCGAGTCGAATGGGTTGTCGTGCGGAGCCGCCAAGAGGATGTCGCCGGTCAGCGGCTCGGCGAGCACCGGCGTCTCGACCGAGACGGTCCCGAGCTTGGCCGAGCGCGGGCACGTGGGAGCGGCATCCGTGCCCAGACCGATCTGACTCGGCAGGCACGCCCCCAGCCCGTTGGCCGACGACGGCGAGACCGACATGCCGCGCGGCAGCACGACCGACACGTCACGGACGTTCGCCGAGGCCAGGCCGTCAGGCGAGTCGCTCTGCGGCACCGACAGGTCGACGTTCAGGCCCGTCGGCGCGCCGGCCACCGCCGACGTCGTTCGCACCACCATCGACGGCGCGAACGACAGCCGCTCACAGCCCGTGGTCACGAACGGCGTGCCATCCAGATCGCTGGAGAACGTCCGCTGCGCGAACCTGCCGATGCTCTGCCAGCCGTCCATCCGCCCCGTCGTCGACTGCGGCGTACCCGGGCACGAGGACGGAAGCGTCAGGAACGGCACACGGGCCGCTTGACTCGACGCGGGCGTCGCGATTCCTGCCCCGAACGGCTTGTCCTCGTATCGCTGAGCGTCGTGCACCGGATCGGCGGGAACGCCCCACAGGGTCACGTCCGCTCCGACGACAGCGAGGCCCTGGGAGAGTGTGCCGCTGTCGATCGTGATGCCGAAGTCACCCGGCCGCACGGACGGGACGAGCTTTGCGAGCACCCCGACGACGTTGAACGCGAATAGCCCGGGCGTGCCGGTCGGGGGATCGACGTTGTACACGGGCACGTCGGAGGTACCGGTCGAGGTTCGGACCGACGCGATGCCGATCTGCGAGCCGACCGGGCAGATGGGAGAGGTCCCGTTCGGGCCGGCCTTCAGCCCCGACTCCGGGCAGGTCGGCGTGGCGCGCGGGTTGCCGGAGAGCCCGCGCGGGAGGTCCAGCAGGAACTGGTGAGGCGCCTCGACCGGACGGTCGATGGTCGGCGTCGGGTTCGTCGTCGGAACCGTGAACACGCCGCGCACGTCGGGGTGCGAGCCGGCCTGGCGGGTCGGCTGGCCATTGAGGTCCGTCACCGCGCCCCCGAGGCTCTCGAACTCGATCGCCGACGCCGTCGCGGCGCCCGTCAGACCGAGCGTCGCGGCCGCGGCCAGGCCGAGCGCAAGCCGGCCCAGCCGGCGGCGAGTGGACGTGCGGCGATCAGCGATGTGCATGGTCTGGCTGCCTTCCGTGCCCTCGCCTGCGCGAGGATGGATCACCGCGCGCGCCTGCGCGCGAGGAGGAGGTCGTGGGACTCGTCGTGATCGGCATGGCTAGCGTCCCTTCCGCGTCGCGGCGGCGGCCTTGAACGTGACCGGCACGGTCACCTTCGACGGCGATCCGCCGGTGGGCGTGAACGTCAGCCGCACCTCGTTGCGAGCCGACCGGGTCGTGCGCAGCCCGGCCGCTGCCTTGGCCGTCAACGCGACGCGCACGGTGTATGTCGCGGGCCTGCTCGCCGCTTTCGCCGTGGTGCGTAGCCCGCTGCCGGCCGCGACGAGCCGGCCCTGAGCCGGCACCGTGACCCGCAACGACGCCGTGGTCCCGATGACCGTCGGCACCTTCGCCACGGTCACCTTTGCGCTGGGGTTCGACGGTCCGGACCCGTTGCCCGGCCCGGAGAAGACGACGCTGGCCGCGATCGTCTCGGGCCCGGACGGGGCAACCGTCTCGCGGCAGTCGCCGCCAGAGCATGGCGGTGCCGTCGGCGGCGGGTCATAGGCATAGCCCGCGCCGGCCCTTGTCATATAGATGTCGGCAGAGCGATCGGTGTCGGTCGGCACGATCGGATCGTCGGTCGAGAAGAACACCGTCTTGCCGTCCGGCGTGGCGTCCAGGAACCGCGAGGTGGCCCCCTGGGCGCCCCGGGAGATGAGGCGCGGCGTGCCGTCCTTGGAGGCGTAGACGTCCGCCTTGCCGTTGGCGTCCGCCGGCACGAGCGCGTCAGGGGTGGTGAAGAACACGGTGCCGTCGTCGGCGACGGTCTGCGCCTGATGGGAGTTCAGCCGGACGAAGCCGACGGCGACCGTCGTGGGATTCATGCTGAACGCCGGATCGCCGGACTGGCCGATCGGCCGCGTCCCGTCGCGCTTGCAGGAGACGCACGTCAGCTCCCCCGTGCCGCCGGCCGCCTCTGCGTCGAACAGGTACACCTCCGCGCACGGCCCCGGTCCCCCCAGGTAGGGCACCGGGCAGGCCGCGCTCGTGTTGTCGTAGCCGAAGCGCTGGGCCAGCGAGGCCGAGCTGTCGGTGAACGACGCGAACCGGCCGCTCGGGCTGAGCAGGCGCAGGAAGGAGCCCGCGGCGGTCGCGGTGCTCGGCGGAAAGCCCGTGTCGCTGGTCGCCACATGGCGAATCGTGCCGTGGCGCCAGACGTACATGTTCATCCCGTCCTCCACGGCACCGGCGGCCTGCGCGTAGGTGCTCTGGAAGAGCACGGTCTGCGCGTCCTGCGTCATCTGCAAGACGCCACGACCATTGGTCAGGTTGCTCGCGTCCAGGGCGGCCACGAACGTGAGCGTGTCGCTGACGATGTCGTACCGGTACACGTACCCCGCGCCGATGCGCACCGGCGTGTCAGCCGTCAGCGGGACATTGTTCGTGTGGAACAGCAGGTACCGGCCCTTGTCGGTGATCGCGTCGATCCATGCCTGCACCGGGGTCGCCGGGTCGCCGGGGATGCGTGAGACCGAGATCGCACGGGTCGTGTCGCCGGAGCGCACATAGACCGCGCCGCTGCCGCCGTTCTCCGAGAAGTACACGTTCGTGAGGGCGTCGTCGTAACTGACCGAATCGCGGACGCCGTACTCGGCGTCGCGACCCGCCGTGGCATAGGGCACGATGGCCCCACCCTCCGACGCCGGAAGGACCGATACCGCCTCCACGCCTCCGTCCACCGTCCACCGGTACACGGCGTCCCTCGATGCTCCAGGCGTCAGCGGCACGCCCGCGGAGAACAGCGCCGAACGGCCATCGTCGGCCAAGAACTTGAAGGACAGAAAGCCCTGCGGGTTCCCCAGCGCCTCGCTCAGCCCCGGATCGGCCAGCGCGAGCACCAGGGTCAACGCGCCGGTCCGCGTGTCGCGAACGTACAGGTTGCTCCCGCCGGCGATCGCTCCGGGCGTGGCCGCGGCAGGGCTCGTGATGAACACGTGCGTGAGGTCCTCCGAGGCGCCGAGAACCTCCTGGATGTTGTACTGCGACAGGCCGGCGACGAACGGCACGTCGAGGGCCCGGTTGCTCCACCCGCGGTCTCCTCGGGTGCCCATGTAGCGCGTGTACAGCGGCGCTCCCTCGGTCGCGACCCCCGCGAACGGGGCATTGGTGGTGTACAGGAAGGTGTTGCCGCCCGGGCCGACGGTGAACGTGTCCTGCACGAGGACCGAGCCACCGCCCTTGCTCTGGGGCGTGACCTGCTCGAAGCCCCACGGCGCGTCGGCCGCGCTCGCCGAGGCCGCGATCGTCAGCGCCGCGGCGAAGGCGGTGAGCGCAGCGACGGGCAGGCGCGCCCGACGGCTGGTGGTGGGCCGGCGATCCATGCTGTCTCCCTTGAACGACGTGGTGGGACGGCGCATCAGGCCCCCATCTTCTGCGTGAACGTGACGGTCTCGGTCGCCGTCTTGGCGGTGCCGCCCGCGGGGGTGTACGTCACCCGCACGGGGACCTTCAGCCGGTGGCCGCGCGCGGAGCGCAGCGCTCGCTTGCCCGCGCTGCTGAGCCGCACGGCGATCCCCACCGTGCCGGCCCGCTTGACCGTGACCTTCGCCGCCGCGGTGTTGCGACCCGCGGTCGCGATCTTCCCGGTCCCGGGAACCCGCACCGACAGCGTCGCGGTCGTGCCCCGTACCGTCGCTTTGGCGATCGTGAACGCGTTGTCGGGCTCGGCGAAGACCACCAGGCCAACGGTGTTGGAGCGGCGGCCGCAGTCGATGGTCACCGGCAGCGTGCCCTGGGCGCCGTCGGGCACGCGGAACGTCAGCCCCGTGCTCGACCACGCCGTGGTGACCGCGCGGGAGGACCCGACCGTCACCGAGCCGCCGACACCCAGGTCGCTGCCCACGACCGACACCGCCGCGCCGGGCTTGGGGCGACCGTCGATGGCCTGCAGCACCGGTGCCGTGCAGCCGAACGGGCGTGCGGAGATGTCCGGCGGGGGTGGCCATACGTGCGCCGGGCGGGCCGGGGTGCGGAAGGTGCCCAGCTCGCTCGCGCTCGACACCCCGCCCGCGCTGGTCACGATCTGCACCACGAACGACCCGTCCGCGGGCAGCCCGTCGATCGCGGCCTGAACGGGCATCGCGCCCGTACCCGCCGGCACCGCGGCGTCTGCGGTCGTGACCGCGTACCCCGAGTTCAACGCCTCCACCTGGAAGTGGAACGTGCCGTCCGGCAGCCCCCGCACGTCGACCGTGCCGTGCAGCGTCGCCGACGTCGGCGTCAGGCCGCTCACCGACCCGAACGTCGCCAGCGGACCGGTCGTCTTCAACGTTTGATCGTCGCCGAAGACGAAGGCGCCGCCGACCGTCGCCTCCACCCGGAAGTGGTAGCGCGTCTGGGGCTCCAGTCCGGTGACCCCGACGCTCACCGGCACGTCGACCGACCCCGAGCCGGCATCGACCGGCGTGGCCGGCGCGTAGGAGCCGTACGCCGTCGTCTTGCCGTAGGCGAACCGGTAGCTCGTCGCCATGCCGTTCGGATCGACCGCCGCTCGCAGCGTCGCCGTCGTCGGTGCCACGTCGGCGACCGCGCCGGTCGTCGGCAGCCGCAGCGCCGGCCCGAAGATCGAGACGGTGCCCGTCGCGGCATCCGACGCGTACAACATCCCGGACGCGGAGTTGAAGGCCAGACCCCTGGAGTCCCCCAGGGTCCCACGACCCGAGGCGGCCTGCCGCACGCCGGCAGCGCTGAACTGCACGATCTCGTCGCCGTGGTCGACGAACACCGTGTCGGTCGCCGAGTCGACGTCGACCGCGTATGCCGGACCGTCGGGATCCACCGTGTTCTCGAACGCGGCCGACGCGATGTCATAGCGACTGGCGCCACCAAGCTCGAAGTTGACGAACACGTTGCCGCTGCCGTCAAACGCCGGATGGATCGCGTTGACGCCGTTGCTCACCAAAACGATCGACCTCCCGGTCGCCACTCCGCCGGCAGTGAACTCCCTGACGTAGGCCCCGCCGTCCACGCCCCACACGCTGCCGTCCGGAGCCACCCCAACCCCGTTCGGCCCGAAGGTGAACCGGAACGAGGGCAGGGCGTACCGATAGTGACCGGTCGCGTCGAACGCGTAGACGAAGCTGTTGGCGACGACGTAGATGCTGCCCTGCGTCGCGGTGCCCGAGTTGTCCACCGCGACGTCCATCGCAGCGAACGGATTGAACGACCCCTCGGGCGTCGTCGACCCGTCCAGCGCGGTCGCCCCGGCGAGCTCCGGCGCCGTGAACGGCAGCGGCGCGCCCGAGGCATCGACTTGGTGGATGCGGCCTGTGCCCTTCTCCACGACCAGCACCGCCCCGGTCGCCTCGTTGACGGCCACCGACCCCGGGTTGGAGTAGGACCCGAACGACGACGAGAACGGATACGTGACCGCCGCCCGGGCCGAGCCGGACGCCGCCACGCCGACGAAGAGCGCGCTCACGACCGCGACGAGGACGGCAGACCGGACGCCTCCCAACGACAGGCCGGGCTTCGACACCGCTTCTCCCGAGCTGCGGGACGAGAAGTTCACTGATGCTCCTTGGGACCTCATGATTTGCCGGAAAGACGACCCACAGCAAGAACGACACGTGAACGCCGACCTCTCCAAGATCGTGCCGAAGGTATGCCGGACGCGCCGGGCCCGACAAGCCCCTCGCGCGGACGTTCCAATGCGTAGTAGCCGCCAGAAGCTCGACGTCACGCGACCGGCCTGATGTCGCGCGCGATGGTCACCGCCCTCGGCAGGCCGCGCCTCGCGCGGGTAAGATATGGAGCCGTTTTCGAAGGGTCGAGGGGTCGTGTGATGGTCCGAATGGTCGAGCGTGTCATCGCGTGCTTGGTGGTCGCCGCGGCAGCGTCGGTGCTCAGCGGCGCCGGTCCTGCCGCCGCCGGCCCGATCGGCTACGACGCGACGCACACGCAGACCATCGACGCCGGGCACAGCCTGAACGGCATCTCCTGCGTGCCCGCGACGACGACCTGCGTCGTTGCCAACAGCCAAGGCAACGCCCTTTATGCGACGAACGTCAGCGCGACCTCGGCGGCGGCGTGGACCTCGTGGAGCGGGCCGGGGGTGAGCCCGAGCTACGCGGTCGAGTGCCCGACGAGCACGCTCTGCCTGCTGGCCGCCGGCACCATCAACGGCGGCGGCAAGGTGTACCGCACCAGCTCGCTCGGGGGCGCCTTTCTGCTCTCGTTCTCGCCGAGCTTCGGCGCGAACGCCCTCTCCTGCCCGTCGGCCGCGTTCTGCATCAGCGCGCAGGGAAGCGGCAACATCCGCTTCACCAACGATCCGTCCCATGCCCTCACCTGGACGCTCACGGGCGTCGGAGGCGGGGACCTGGAGGATGTCTCCTGCCTGTCCTCATCGTTCTGTGTGGAGGTCGACAACCACGGCAACGTCCATGTCGCCACGGAGGAGATCACCGAGGACTACGTGTGGACCTCCACCAACGTGAACGGCACGACCGGGCTGCGCGGCGTCGCCTGCATCACGACGACGTCGTGCATCGCCGTCGACGGCGGCGGCGATGTCCTCAACCTCACGATCGCCCCCGATGGCACGGCGACAGCCACCAGACAGGCCATCGCCGGCGCGAACGGACTGGTCACGGTCGCCTGCACGGGCACGACCTGCGCAGTCGCGGACACCCACGGAGGGATCTTCGCCTCGACGAACGCAGGCGCCGACTGGACCACGCGCTCCAGCGGCGGCGCCGAGGTGACGAGCGTGTCGTGTGCGTCTGCGTCACTCTGCGCGGCGGTCACGACGACCGGCGACGTCACAACGTTCGACCCCGCGACCACCACGCCGCCGCTCGTGCTGACCAGCGGCGCGCTGCCGCCGGGCGCCGTGGACGCGCCCTACGAGGCCCAGGTCGTCCAGGCCGCCGGTGGCGTGGCGCCTTACCAGTGGTCGGCGACCGGTCTGCCCCCAGGCCTCACGATCGACCAGGCGAGCGGCCGGATCTCCGGCACGCCGATGACCGCGGTGTGCGTGCGCACGCCCTGTCCGCAGCCGGCTGCCACCTATACCCCAACCGTCACGGTGACCGACAGCCATGGCACGCAGGCCTCGTCACCGCTCACGATCGCGTTGGCCGCCAGGGTCTCCGCGTTGAAGGTCACCACCACAGGAGGCGGCTCCGGGGAAGTCAATTCCAGCCCGGCCGGGATCCACGCCTGCGGGGCGCCGGGCGGCACCTGCCAAGCCTCCTACGACGACGGCACCGTGGTGACGCTCACCGCACAGCCGGCCGCCGGCTCGGACTTCGCCGGCTGGTCCGGAGGCTGCTCAGGTGCGGGTGCGTGTCAGGTCACGGTCGGAGCCGGCGCGACGCCGACCGCGCGGTTCGAGAAGACGCCGCCGGCCGCTCCGGGGCCCTCGACCGATCCGGGCCCGTCGCCCCATCCGCAACCGTCGGTCCGCGCGCACCTCCTGGTCAAGCACCTGCGTGCAACGTCCGTGCGGACGCGCTGCGCAGGTGGATCGGCGACCGTCGCACGATCACACCGACGGGTCTGCACCAAGCTGGCGATCACGGTCGAGGGCACGATCGCCAAGGAAGCCCGCGGCACCGTCAGCATCAAGATCGGCGCGCGCGTGCATGGGCGACCGAAGACCGTGACCCAGCGAGCGCGGATCGTCAACGGTCGCTGGCACCTGCGAGTCCTGCTCTCCGGGGTCGACCACAGCCCCAAGGCAACCATCTCCATCAGCACCCGCTTCACCGGGAGCGCCGGCGTCGGGAGCGATCAGGTCACGCGTCGCGTCAGGATCCGGTAGACGCTGACGGCGCAGCTCGAGGCGCAGACCAACGTCGAGACCCTCCTTGCCGCAGCCCTCAGGCGGCGCGTGAGAGGCTTGCATGATGGAGGTGTCGATCCTCGGGACGCTGGAGTTGCGCCGCGATGGCGACGCGGTGCCGATCTCGGGTGCGCGGGTGCGGGCGCTGCTCGCGCGGCTCGCGCTCGACGCCGGGCGCGACGTCTCGCCCGCGGTGCTGATCGACGCGGTCTGGGACGACGCGCCACCGGGAGACGCGGGCCACGCGCTGCAGGCGCTGGTCTCGCGGCTGCGGCGCGTGCTGGATCCCGGCGGCGAGCTCGTGTCCGGCACGGCCGGCTACCGGCTGCAGGTCGACCCCACCGCGATCGACGCCCGGCGCTTCGAGACGCTCGCGGCCGAGGGGGCCGCGGCGCTGCGCGACGGGGATCCCGTGCGGGCCGCGACGATCCTGCGCGATGCGCTGGCCCTCTGGCGCGGCCCGGCGCTCGGCGAGCTTGCCGGTACGCAGCGCTTCGCCACCGCGGCCGGCAGCCGGCTCGACGACCTGCGGCTCGCGGCGACCGCCGACCGGATCGAGGCCGAGCTCGCCCTCGGCGCGGGCGGCGAGCTGGTCGCCGAGCTCGACGCGCTGACCGCCGCCCATCCCCTCCACGAGCGGCTCGCCGGACAGCGCCTGCGCGCGCTCGCGGCCGCCGGACGGTCGGCCGACGCCCTGGAGGCCTACGAGGCGCTGCGCCTCCGGCTGGATGCCGAGCTCGGCGCGGTGCCGTCGCCCGAGCTGCAGGCGGCGCAGCTCGCGATCGTCACCGCGGCCCCGACCGCCCCCGCGGCCGCGGCGTCGCGCCGCTCCAACCTGCGCGCGGGCGTCACGAGCTTCGTCGGTCGCGAGGCCGAGGTCGGCCGCCTCGACGCGCTGCTGGACGAGCACCGGCTCGTCACGCTGATCGGGCCCGGCGGGGCGGGCAAGACGCGTCTGGCCGGCGAGGTGGCGGGCCGCCGGCTGCCGGAGATCGCCGATGGCGCGTGGATGGTCGAGCTCGCGGCGACGACCGACCCCGACGACGTCGGCGCGAGCGTGCTCGGCGCGCTCGGCCTCCGTGAGGCGCGCATGCTGGCCGGCTCCTCGCCGGTCGCCGGCAGCGGCGCTGGCGCCGCTGATCCCACGGCGCATCTCGTCGACGTCCTCGCCGAGCGCGAGACGCTGGTGATCCTCGACAACTGCGAGCACCTGCTCGACGCGACGGCCGTGCTCGCGGACCTCCTGCTGGCGCAGTGCCCGGCGCTGCGCATCCTGGCGACCAGCCGCGAGCCGCTGGGGATCGCCGGGGAGCACCTCGCGCAGGTGCCGCCGCTGGGGCTCCCGCCGGCGGACGCGAGCGCCGAGGAGGCGCTGGCACATCCGGCGGTGCGCCTGTTCGCCGACCGCGCCGCCGCCGCGGCGCCCGACTTCGCCGTCGACGCCACGACCGTCGCGGCGGTCGTGGAGATCTGCCGCAGGCTCGACGGCCTGCCGCTCGCGATCGAGCTCGCCGCCGCGCGCCTGCGCTCGCTCTCGGCCGCGCAGATCGCCGCGCGCCTCGACGACCGCTTCCGGCTCCTGACCGGTGGGAGCCGCGCGGCGCTCCCGCGCCAGCGCACGCTGCGCGCCGTGGTCGACTGGAGCTGGGAGCTGCTGAGCGAGCCCGAGCGGGCGCTGGCCCGCCGGACCGCCGTCTTCCCCGCGGGCGTCACCGTGGCGAGCGCCACCGCGGTCGGCGTCGGCGCGCACGTCAGTGACGACGACGTGCCGGAGCTGCTCGCGGCGCTCGTCGATCGCTCGCTGCTCACGCTGGTCGATCGGGAGCACGGCCGGTACCGCATGCTCGAGACGATCCGCGAGTACGGGATCGAGCGCCTCGAAGAGGCCGGCGAGCTCGCCGACGTCCGGACCGCCCACGCACGCCACTTCGCCGCGCTGGTCGAGGAGGCCGACCCGCGGCTGCGACGCCGCGAGCAGCTCACGTGGTTCGCGCTCCTGCAGGCCGAGCGCGAGAACGTCCTCTCCGCGCTGCGCTGGCTGGCCGAGATCGGCGACGCCGCCGCCGCGCTCAAGCTGGCCGTGTCGTCGTGCTGGTTCTGGCTGCTGGCCAGCAGCCAGAGCGACGCGACGGCGGCGCTGCGCGTGGCGGTCGCCGTCCCCGGCGGCGCCGACCTGCTGGACCGCTTGATCGCCGAGTCCATCCTCTCGCTCGGCGACGACGAGACCGAGGCCGAGCTGCGCGGGCGCATGGGCGAGATCCTCGACCGGCTCGCCATGATGGACCTGACCGCGCGCCCGATCGCGGTCGCGGTGCTACCGGTGCTGGCCTGGGTCACCGGGAGCCCCGAGCGCGGCGAGGCGCTCTTCGACGCGGCTCGTGCGCATCCGGACCCGTGGGTCCGCGCGACCGTCCCGCTGGCGCTCGGGCACGACGCCGAGAACCGCGGCGACCTGCCGGCGGTCCGCGAGCACCTCACCGCCGCGCTGGCCGCCTTCCGCGCGATCGGCGACCGCTGGGGGCTCAACGCGACGCTGCTCAGCATCGGTGGCCTCTGCCTGTTGGAGGAGGATCTCGACGGCGCCGCGCGAGCGCTCGAGGAGGCGCGCGAGCTGATGTCCGAGCTCGGCGCCGACGCCGAGCAGGCGATGCTGCACCTGCGCCTCGCCGACGTGCACTCCCGGCAGGGCGATCTCGCCGCGGCGCTGCACCACGCGCGCCTCGCCCGCGACGCGACCGACCTCGGCGGCGACGAGTCGGCGATGACCGAGAGCGCGCTCGCCCGGGTGCTGTGGCTGCTGGACGAGCGCGAGGAGGCGCTCGAGGTGCTGGCCCACGCGGTGGCGACCGTCGAGCGCCGGAACAGCGGCAGCCCGGCGCGCGGCCACGCCGACGCCCTCGTTCGCGGCAGCGCCGCCCTGATCGAGCTCGACGCGGGCCGCCCCGAAGAGGCGCGGCGCCTGATCGCCGCTGCCTACCCCGCCGCGGTGGGCACCGACGACCTGCCGGTCGTCGCGCTCGTCGGCCTGGCGGTCGCCGCGCTGGCCCACCACGACGGCGCGCCCGTCGACGCCGCGGAGATCCTCGGCGCCGCGGCCCGCCTGCGCGGCTCGGCGGATCGCACGAACCCCGACGTCGTCGCACTCACCACGCGGCTACGCGACGAGCTCGGCGACGCGGCCTTCGAGGCGGCGTTCGCGGCCGGCCGGGCACTGGACCGCGACGCGGCCCTGGCCCGGCTGGATCCCGCGAGCTACGCCTTGCGCCCGTAGGCGCGCAGCGCCAGCGGCACGAAGACCACCAACAACCCTGCCATCCAGGCGAAGGTCATCCACAGGTGCGACCCCATGGGGTTGCCCAGCAGCAGCGCGCGCTCCGCGCCGACGAGGTGCGACAGCGGGTTGTTGTCGCTGATGGCCTGCAGCCAGCCGGGCATCGTGTCGCTCTTGACGAACGTGCTGCTCCCGAAGCTCAGCGGCAGCAGGATCAACATCATGATGCCCTGCACCGCGCCCGAGGTCCGGGCGACCATCCCGACGAAGACCGACGCCCAGCTCAGGCACAGCGCGAAGCTGACGGCGAGCAGGCCGGCGGCACCGATCTCCACCACGCCCGCCTCGGCGCGGAAGCCGAGCGCATAGCCCATCCCGAGCGTGACCACGAAGACCACCACGTAGCGGACGATGTCGGCCAGCACGGCGCCGACCAGCGGCGAGGAGCGGCCGATCGGCAGCGCGCGGAAGCGGTCGAAGACGCCCTTGCCGACGTCCTCGTTGAGGTTGACGCCGATGGCCACGCCGCCGAGCGCGATCGTCTGGCCGAGGATCCCGGGGAGGAGGTACTGGAGGTAGTCGTGCTGCGAGCCGCCGGCGATCGCGCCGCCGAAGACGTAGGTGAACAGGGCGAGGAAGATGACCGGCTGCAGCGTCACGTCGATCAGCGCCTCCGGCGTGCGCAGCGTCTTGACGAGGCTGCGCTGCGCGAGGACGAGGCTGTGGCGCAGGAGCGCCGGAACGCGGTGGGTCGTGGTCCGCTCGGTCGTGGTGCCGAGAGCGACGTCCATGGTGCTCATGCGGCCACCTCCAGTCGGCGGCCGCCGCCGGTGGCTTGCCCGGCGGCGGCCTCGTCGTCGCTGCGGCCCGTGAGGCTGAAGAACACCTCGTCCAGGCTGGGGAGATGCAGCGACAGCTCGGTGACGGTCAGCGACGCGTCGGCGAGGCGGGCGACGACCGTGCCCATCGCCTCGTCGCCGGACACCGCGACCTGCAGGACGCCCGCGCCGGGCGAGCCGACCGGGGCGCCGGTGACGTCGCGCAGGATCGCCTCGGCGTCGGCGAGGCGCATCGGGTCGGCGGGGCGAACGCTCAGCGTCTGGCCGCCGACGACGCGCTTGAGCGCGTCGGGCGTGTCGTCGGCGATCACGCGGCCGTGGTCGATGACCGTGATGCGGTCGGCGAGCGCGTCGGCCTCCTCCAGGTACTGCGTGGTGAGCAGCACCGTCGCGCCGTCGGCGACGATCGCGCGCACGACGTTCCACATGTCGTCGCGCTTGGCCGGGTCCAGGCCGGTGGTCGGCTCGTCGAGGAAGACGACGGCCGGGCGGCCGACGAGGCTCGCGGCGAGGTCGAGGCGCCGGCGCATGCCACCGGAGTAGGTGCGGGCGGGGCGGTCGGCGGCCTCGGTGAGGTCAAACCAGGCGAGCAGCTCTTTCGCGCGGGCCCGGGCGGCGCGCCCGCTGAGGTCGAGCAACCGCCCGATCATCACGAGGTTCTGCGTGCCGCTGAGCGCCTCGTCGACCGAGGCGTACTGGCCCGTGAGGCCGATCAGCTGGCGCACGCGCGGGGCCTCGGCGACGACGTCGTGGCCACCGATCCGTGCGGATCCGCCATCGGGCTTGAGCAGCGTCGCGAGGACGCGCACGGCGGTGGTCTTGCCGGCGCCGTTGGGGCCCAGGACACCGAGGACGGTGCCAGGCGCGACATCGAGGTCGACGCCGTCGAGCGCCTGGGTGTCGCCGAAGCGCTTGGTCAGGCCGCGCGCCTCGATGGCGAGCGCGGCGGAGTCGTGGTGCTGGAAGCTCATGGCCCCAGCATCGGCAACGCCGCTCACACCGCCCGCACACGCGCCTCACATCACCTCACACGACGCCCCCGGCCGGTGGCGTTCGCCCCGAGGTCGGCCCGGACCGGCGGGAGCGGCGCGGCTCGTCACTCGCGGCCGAACCAGCGTGCGCGACGCGTCGCGCCGAACGCCGCCTTCTCGGCGGCGAACGCCAGCGCGGGCTCGTGACGCTGGGCCTCCGGCGCGTCGCCACGCAGGAAGCTGACCTCGACCTTGCCGACGAGGCCGTCGCCGAACTCGGCGTAGCAGACACCCGAGCCCTCGTACGGCGCCGGCGGCTCGCCGCCCGTGATCTCCGCGGCGATGTCGTCGGCGACGACCAGGGCCGCGGACTCGGCGAAGATCCCCGCCTTGGGCACGGTGCGCGGGCCGGTCGACACGTCGCCGATGGCGTACACGTTGGGGAAGGCCGTTCGCAGGTTGGTCTGGTCGACCGGCACCCAGCCGTTGACCGCCAAGCCCGAGGCAGACAGCGGATCCGGCGCGCGGTGGATCGGAATGCCGACGAACAGGTCGTAGGCCATGGTCTTGCCGTCGGCCAGCGTCGCCTCGCGCGCCGCCGGGTCGATCGACGTCACGAGGTGCTGGGGAAGCTCCTCGATCCCGCGGGCGGCCAGGCCGTCGCGGAACATCTGCGAGACCTCGCCGGTCACCGGGACCGGCCGCTGCATCGGGAAGGTCGTCGCCATCTGCACGTCGTGGCGGATCCCCTGCTCGGTGAAGTGCTCGTGCAACAGGAACGAGCCCTCGAACGGCGCCGGCGGGCATTTGAACGGCTGCCCGAGGATCGAGACGAGGACGCGGCCGCCCTCGAAGTCGCCCAGCGCGTCGCGCAGGCGCTCGGCCCCGGCCAAGGTGTAGTACTCGTGGCCGCCCTCCGCAAAGCCGGGGGTGGCGGCCATGTCGTAATCGGCGCCCATCGCCACCACGAGGTAGTCGGCGTCGTGCGTGCCCTTGTCGGTCACGACCCGCCGGGCCGCGGGATCGATGCCGAGCACCGTCTCCTGCCGGAACTCGACGCCGTCCTTGGCGATCTCGGCGTAGGGCAGTTGCACCTCGGTCGCCGACTGCCGGCCGAGCATCACCTCCAACTTGGAGTAGCCGAAGTACCACGAGTCGTTGCGGTCCAGCAGCGTGACGCGCACCGCGTCGGACATCGTCTCCGAGAGGCGCGTCGCGAGCTCCAGACCGGCGAACCCAGCCCCCAGGATCAGGACGTGACGCTTCATGGCGCGATCCTACTTCGTCCGCAACCGGACATCACCTCGGGGCGCTTGCCTCCGTGCGTCGCCACGATATGGGCACCACTCGCACAAATCGTTCAAAAAACAACAGAATTGGCCACATTCCAGTGCTACTTATAAGTCTGTAGACCGTCCGAAAGCGGCCCGCCACCGTTGCCGCTTCGATGGAGGGCGAGCTACAACGCGTCGTGGGCCGCAACCTGCTCGCTTATCGCACCGAACGCGGCCTCAGCCAGGAGGCGTTCGCTGACGTCTTCGGGTGGCACCGGACGTACATGGGCAGCGTCGAGCGCGGCGAACGCAACCTCACGCTCAGAACTGTCGAGCACATCGCCGACCGGCTCGGCATCGCCCCGCTCGACCTGCTGACGGCCTGACGCCGCTACCACGGCGTCCCGGCGACGTGAACGACGACGGCCCCGGCCACCGGTCCCAGAACCGCTGCCAGGCAACGAAGCTGGCGCTCTCGACGGCGCCAGCGGCTGTCACGGACCTGCTCACGCAGAAACTCGAGGTGGGCCTCCTCGGCAGATGCGATCTCGTCGGGACGGATGCCCCAGATGCGCCGGGCCGCCTCAGCGCGTCGCGCGGGGCCTTCTGATCTGCAGGGCGCGTCACTGCTCATCGCCCCCGTGTTGATACACCCGGTTTGCGCCCCACCATCGGCTCCACGACCACCGCGGTGTTGATTCTGCGCAACCGCAAACCAAATCAATACCCAATGTCCTCGGAGTCCGCGAGCGCGTCTCCGCACCAGCTTGCCGGCCGGCGGCCGTCTGCATCAGGGACAGCGCTGCCGGTCGTCGGCGACCCGTCTCGCCACGTCGGCGAGCCGGTGCGCGCGAGCCGGCAGGAAGAGGTCGGGCTGCCCGCCGGGCATCTGCCGGTGGGCGCGGAACGTGATGGCGGGATCCTGGCTCGAAGGCCATCCCCTCGGGCAGCCCCGGAGAGCGGCGACCCGCGCGTCGACCTCGCGTCGGGTGAGCGCGATGCCCCACGCAGGCGGCGAGAGCGGTCGTAGGAACACCGCTCCACCGCCGCGTGGATCAGCCAGCAGCGAGACCGACTGGGCCAGAAGGAACGCCGCGAGCGCCGCAGCGAGCGCCATCCGGCGGAGCGTCGCGCCTTCGAGCCACAGGGCGGCTCCGGTGACCGCCGGCGGCAGCAGCAGCGCTTCGACCGGAGGCATCACCGAGAGCGAGGTTCCGACCTTCGTCACGGAGGCGAGCGTCAGCGCGGTCCCTGCCCCGAGCGCCACGGCGACGCGCGCCTGACACGGATCGCAGGTGCGCCGGCCCCCTCGCCAGGCCGCGGCCCCCGCGAGGATCCCGAACGCGAGGGGCGCCAGGTTCCAGGCCGCCTGGGCGCCGACCCCCGCCATGATGCGCACAGCGTGGTGTCCGACCTCGAGTTGCGCGAGGACGGTGTCGTCGACGACGCCGGTGCCGAAGACCGCGAAGGAAGCGACCCCGAGCACCGCGAGCGTCGCTGCGAAGCCCGCTGCAGCGGCGACACGATCCGCGGCCGCCCACAGACCGAACAGCGCCGGGATCGCCATCGGCAGCTTGATGCCGACCGCCATCGCCAGGAGCGCTCCCGCCCAGCTCGACCCGCGTCGTCGCGGCGCCAGGACGAGCGCCCCGGCCAAGCATGGGAGCGCGAGCGCCTCTGGCTGAAAGCTGCCCTGCTGATGCACCGTCCACGGGAGCAGCACGCCAAGCGGAGGCGTCAGGGCCATCGCCCACCGCGAGCCCGTCATCCGCCAGACCGCAATGGCCAGGAGCGAGAGCGATACGAGCTGGAGGGCCACCACCACTGCCCGCAGCAGCTCGAGCGAATCGCCGATCGCCAGGATCCCTGCGCCGACGACGAAGAGCACGGGCGGCTGGGCGACCACGATCTCGCTGTAGAGGTCACCACTGTTCAGCAGGCTGCGAGCGGTCAAGGCATAGGTGCCCTCCGAGTCACCCCAGTCCTGATGCCAGCGCGCCGCCATCACGAGCACGCTGAGCCCCACTGCGACCGCCAGCCCGGCCTGGAAAGAGCGCTCACGCCATGCGTGAGATACCTGATAACTGAGTGCCGACACGCTTGGACCTCCCGGAATCACCGGACTGAGCAGGACGTGACGCTGCAGTCCGGTGGCCATCGTGGCCCGACCCGCGTCGGCTATCTCAACGGGCGGCGGGCGCGAAGGTCTCGAAGAACCCCGACGGATTCCCCTCGCGGATCAGAGTTCGCCCGCGCGCCGTCGCAGCGTCGCCAGCGCGACGGTGATGAGGATCATCAACCCGTAGATGATCTGGACCCAGCCCGGCTTGAGGTTGAGCACCGGGAGCAAGCCGGCGAGCACCGTCAGCACCAGCGCTCCGCCCACCGTCCCGAGGTAGTGGCCGCTGCCGCCGATCAGCGGCGCGCCGCCGACCGCCACCGCCGCGACGGAGGCGAAGAGGTACTGGTCGCCCATGCCGAGGTAGGCCTGCTGGGTGTATCCGCTGAGCAGGATCCCGGCGACCGCCGCCGCCAGCGCGCTGATGACGTAGGTCGTCATCAGCGTCGAGCGGACGCGGATCCCGGAGAACTCGCTCACCGTCCGGCTCGTGCCGACCGCGTACAGTCGCCGGCCGAACGCGGTCAGCGACAGCGCGATGCACGCCAGGACGGTCAGGCCGAGCCAGATCAGCGCCGGCGTCGGAACCGGACCGACGCGGTTCTGGGTCAGGTCGTTGACGAACCCGGGCGCCGGGCCCGGCTGGGTGCTGCCGAGGTAGACGAGCAGGGCGCCCTCGACGATCACGTTCATGCCCAAGGTCATGATGATCGGCGAGACGTCCAGGAACGCGACGCCGATCCCGTTGACCAGCCCGATGACGATCGCCAGGCCGAGGACCGCCGGGATCACCCACCACAGCGTGCCGTTGTCGCCCTTGCTCCAGACGCTGGCCAGCAGCGCCACGGCGTTCAAGGTGTAGGGGATCGACAGGTCGATGCCGCCGCCCAGGATCACGAACGTCTGCCCCAGGCCGACGAGCCCGATGAAGGTCGCCGACACCAGCAGGTAGCGGACGTTCGAGGAGCCGGCGAACCCGGACGTGAACGCCGAGGTCACCGCGAACATCACCGCGGCGAAGACGAACGCCAGCACGATCGAGCGGTTGCGCCGCGCCAGCGCCGGCAGTCGGGTCAGGAGCGCGGTCATGAGGTCGCCAGTCCGCCGCGCCGCCGCGCGATCGCCGCAGGGATGGTGTTGATGAGCACGGCGACGATCAGCAGGACCCCGCCGAGCGCGACGTGCCACCCGGAGGCCAGGCCGTAGGAGAAGACCACGTTGCCGATCAGCGTCAGGATCAGCGCCGCGGCGATCGTGCCGGCCATCGTCGCTCGCCCACCGCTGAGCGCGGTGCCGCCGATCACCACCGCGGCGACCGAGGTCAGGATGAACTCGTCGCCCCCGCTGGGTGAGCCGGTCGCCGTCTGAGTCGTCAGGAACAGGCCGGCGAGGACGGCGAACAGGCCCGAGAGGGCGTACGCGGTCACCAGCCGGCGGCGGACGTTGACCCCGGAGAGATACGCGGCCGTGGGGCTCGACCCCACCGACGAGATCTCGATCCCCGTGCGCGTGCGCGTGAACCACGCCCAGCCGATCAGCAGCACGACGGCCAGCCAGACCGCAGCGCCCAGGCCGATCAGCGAGCCGTTGCCGAAGCTCGTGATCGCCTCCGGGATCGTGCCGCCGTCGATCGCGAGCAGCAGCGACGAGAGCCCGCTCCAGATCGACCACGTCGCCAGCGTCACGATGAACGGGTCCATGCGCAGGCGGGTGACGATCAGGCCGTTGAGCGCGCCCAGCGCCAGGCCGCCCACGCACACCAGCACGATCCAGCCCAGCACGCCCGCGCCATGCTCGGGGAAGCGCGTCGCCGCCACGACGGTGGTCAGGCTCACCACGCCGCCGACCGAGAGGTCAAAGCCGCCTGAGAGCACCACGATCGTCTGCCCCGCCGCGACGAGGATCAGCGTCATCGTCCCCGCCGTCGTCAGGCTGAGCTGCGAGGAGGTCAGCACCCCGTCCTGGCGCGAGGCGTACAACAAGACCAGGGCCAGCAGCAGCAGGAACGGCATCGCGCGCGTGACCCACGGCATCAGCGCGGCGCCGCGTGAGCGGCCGGCGATCGTCGTAGCACCGGTCCCGGCGGCCGCGGCGCGCTCGCCGATCGCCGCGTGCAGGACGTTGGCCTCGGTCATCCGGTCGCCCTCAAGCACTTCGGCGACCGCGCCTTCGCGGATCACCGCGACCCGATCAGAGACGTTGACCAGCTCCTGCAGGTCGGTGGTGTAGAAGACGATCGCGTAGCCCTCGTCCGCGAGCGTCCGCATCAGCTGGAAGATCTCGGCCTTCGTGCCGACGTCGACGCCGCGGACGAGGTCGTGCAGCAGCAGGATCCGCGCCTCGGTCAGCAGCACCTTGGCGATCACGACCTTCTGCTGGTTGCCGCCCGACAGGCTCCCGGCGGGCTGGTCGAGGTTCTCGGCGACGAGGTTCAGCCCGCTGAGCCCGTCGGCGACCAGCCGCGTCTCGGCCTCGCGGTCGATCAGCCCGAGGCGGCCCGTCACGCGCTTGAGCACCGAGAGCGTGACGTTGTCCTTGATGCTCTTGGGCAGCAGCAGCCCCTGCTGCTGGCGATCCTCGGGCACCAGCGCAAGGCCGAGCCCGGCATCGATCGCGTCGCGCGGGCTCCCGATCCGGCGCACCTCGCCGTCGACCGTGATCGTGCCGCGCGACGGGATCGCGCCGTAGAGCGCGAGCAGGAGTTCGGACTGGCCTTGGCCCTGGAGGCCGCCGACCCCGAGGATCTCGCCCTTGTGGACCTCCAGGTCGATCCCGCGCAGGTGGCGCGCGTCGGAGAGCTGCTCGATGCGCAGCGCCACCTCGTCGGAGACGTGCTCGGCCCGCGGCGGGTAGAGGCGCCCGGGCTTGCGGCCGAGCATCTCGTCGACGATCTGGTCGTCGTCGATGTCGGCCATCGCGTGCGCGCCGACCAGCCGACCGTTGCGGAAGATCGTGACGCGATCGGCGATCCTGCGCACCTCGGCCATCCGGTGCGAGATGAAGATCACGGCCGCCCCGCGCGCCGCAAGGTCGCGGCAGAGCGCGACGAGCCAGTCGACCTCGCCGGCCGACAGGGCCGACGTCGGCTCGTCGAGGATCAGGACCTTCGGGTCCAGGACGACGGCCCGCACGATCTCGACGAGCTGGCGCTGGGCCAGCGAGAGCGAGCGGATCGAGGCGCCGGGGTCGATGCCCTCCACGCCGAGCCGGTCGAGGACCGCGCGGGTCTCGCTCCGCAGCCGGCGCGCCGAGATGGTGCGCAGCGGCGTGCGCGGCTGGTGGCCGAAGAAGACGTTCTGGGCCACGTCGAGGTCGGGGACCAACGACAGCTCCTGGAAGACCGAGGCGATGCCGGCACGCTGGGCGTCGGAGCGGTCGTGGAGGTCGAGCTCGACGCCGGCGACCGACAGCTTCCCGGCGTCGGGGCGCACCGCGCCGCTGAGCACCTTGATCATGGTGCTCTTGCCGGCGCCGTTCTCGCCCAGCAGCGCGTGGACCTCGCCGAAGGCCGCCGTGAAGTCGACGCCCTCCAGCGCCTGGACGCCGCCATAGGCCTTGCTGATGCCCGCGGCGACGATCCCGGCTTCAGCCATCGAGCTGCGCCGGGTCGAAGAAGCTCTGCAGCCGCCGGAAGCGGCCGTCGTGGATCTCGGCGAAGACGGCGACGCGCGCGGTGCGCTCGACGCCCTCGGCGTCCCACAGGTGCGCCTCGTACTGCGCGGCCGCGTGGTCACCCTCGACGACGATCCGCACGGGGTCGACGCGGGCACGCGGGAACGCGCTCGCCGACGCCTCGTAGAAGGCCAGCAGCGCCTCGTGGCCGTCGATCACCCGGCCGAGCCGGTCGACGAACGCGCCGTCGGGCGCGAAGTGCGCGACAACCGCCGCCGGCTCGCGCCGTTGCTCGGCCTCCCAGTAGGAATGCAGCAGCCGCGTCGCAGCCGCGGAACCTGACGTCTCGGCGTCCATCGTCTCCTCCTCGAACAAACGAACGGGTGGCCGCGCGCCCCGTGCGCACGGCCACCCACTGATCTAGATCTTCGTCTTGTTGATCTCGTCGAGCGTCACGTCCGGCAGACCCGGGATCTGCCACGGGATCGTCGTCCCGCCCGGAAGGTCCGGGAAGACGTTCTCGCCCACCTTCAACGGCGTCACCTTCTGGCCCGGCACCGTCGTGTCCGCCCCGCCTTGCTGGAAGAACGGGAACGGCGTCGTGAGGTCCTTCGGGAGATCCTCGCCGTCGAGGATCTTGACCGTGTTCTGCAGCGCCACCGCCCCGATCGAGGGCGGGTAAGAGCCCAGCAGGCACGACCCCTTCAGGTTGTAACAGGTGATCGCGGCGATGTTGTAGCCACCGCCGGTGACCGGGACCTGCGGATGACCCGCGGCCTTGAGCGCCTTCATCGCGCCCGCGGCGTAGCCGAGCGCGTAGATGCCGTCGACCTTGGGATGCGCGCCGAGGCACTTGGCCACGCCGTCCTGCTCCGGCCCGAGCGCGTACTTGCTCTGGAAGGTGCAGACGATCTTGACGCCCGGGTTCTCCTTGATGGCGGCCTTGAGGTAGCCGTTGAAGACCTCGGAGAGACCGTGGCCCGGCAGGCCGAGGTCGTCGAAGATCTCGGCCTTGGGCCCGACCGACTTGATGAACCAGTTGGCCCACGCCTTGCCGATCAGCTCGACGTCGACGCCGACCTTCCAGGCGCACGGCGCCGTCACGGTCTCGTCGAAGGACACCACCTTGATGCCGGCGGCGCACGCACGGGCGACGACCGGGTTCAGGGCGGTCGCCGACGCCGCGTCGAGCATGATCGCGTCGGGCTTCTGCTGGATGATCTGGTTCAGCGAGGCGATCTGCGAGGTGACCGAGCTGTCGGCGTTGGCGATCTTGAGATCGACCCGCCCCGCCAGCGGGCCCTTGACGGCGGCGACCGCCGTCTCCTTCTCCATCAGCACGCGGAAGTCGTTGCCGATGAAGCTGTTGGACAAGTAGATGGTGTACTTCTTCTTGGCGGCGGGCTTGCCGGCCGCGGCGGTGGCCGACCCGCCCGATCCGCTGCTGCTGTCGTCGCTGCTCCCGCAGCCCGCGACTGCGAGGGCCGCGACGGCAATCGCCGCCGGCGCGAGCCTCGTCAACGACCTCGAACTGCGTGGTACGTGCATCTCTCTCTCCTTGATGGGACAGCCGGCGCTCAGCACGCCGGGTACGTCAGGTAGTCGTGGACCACACGACCGGGTACGAGGGTGAAGTCCGCCCGCCAGAAGAACGCCTCCAGCGGCTCGAGCACCGGCAGTCGCCAGACCGGCGCCTGCGCGTTGGGGCGCAGCTCGACGGTCGCGGGCGCCTTCCAGCACTCGTGGACGACGAGGTCGGCCAGGCGCCGCGCGGTGATCTGCGCGATGCCCGGCGTCCCGTCGATGCCGGGCACGACCTTCAAGTTGAGGTTCTCGGCAAACGCGAAGCGCTCGCCGAGCTCGGAGAGCTCGGCCCGCCGCTGCTTGTAGGGCGTCGTGATCGTGAGGATGTCGATGCCGTTGCGCTCGACGGTCGCGACGGTGAGGTCGCCGCGGTGCTCGACGCTCGGCGCGGCGAGCTTCTTGGGCTGGCCATGGACCTCGCGACCCAGGGCCAGGCCCGCGTCGGAGTCGATGTACAACGCGGTCGTGTAGCCGCCCTCAACGCCGCCGACCCGGGCGCCGACCATCACGTTGCACTCGCGGACCGCACCGAAGTGGTCGGTGTCGGGCATCGCGTAGACGTGGACCATCACCACGTCGCCGAGGACCTCGACGGGCTCGGGGACCAGCGCGGCAATTGCCTCCGGGGAGCTGCGGTAGCACGCGCTGACCACGCTCACGTCGCGGTAGCCGACGGGGAACGCCGGAACCAACGGCGCGTCCATCGGGCTCGAGTAGGACGGCACCGCGCTCATGGCCGGAAGATCGCCTCGCGCGGCTGGGGGACGAGGTCGCGGCGGCCGTCCTCGGTGACCACAACGGTGCGCTCGACCTCCACAGCGGCCAGCCCGGGCCGGAACGCGCTGATCTCCAAGTTGATGGCCATGCCGGGCTCCAGCGGCAGGTCGAACTCCACGTCGACGCAGTCGTCGGTGATCCGCGCGCCGGCGTCGGCGATCAGGATCGGCCAGTCGCGGACCTCCAGCCCCAGCCCGTGGCCGGTCGGCGGATCGCAGACGATCCCGTGCTGGGCGATCACCTCGGCCATCCGCGCCTGCACCGCGCTCGCGCGGATGCCGGGCGCGACCACCCCGATGCCGGCGTCGACGGCCTCCAGCAGCCCGGCGTAGTCGGCGAGCGCCTCCGCCGGTGGCTCGCCGAGCGCGAACGTCGCGGCGCTGTCGGAGAAGTAGCCCTCAGAGATGCAGCCGAAGTCGACGCACAGGCAGTCGCCGGCGGCAAAGGCGTGGTCGCCGACCGTGGTCAGGCTGAGCCCGCCGATCGCCGCGGCGAAGTGGTCGAACGCGGCCCCGTCGGCGGCAACCGCCGCGCGAAAGTGCCCGACGGCGTCGGCGAGCGAGCCGCCGGGGCGCAGCGTCGCGAAGGCCGAGAACGCGGCGCGCTCGCCGATCTCGGCGGCGCGCCGCAGCAGCTCGAGCTCCTGCGGCGTCTTGACCGCCCGCACCAGCCCGAGCAGCGCGCTGCAGTCCCCGAGCCACGCGTGCGGAAGCGCATCCTGCAATCCGGCGAAGGACGGCGCGGCCACCGGGCGCAGCTCGATGCCGATCCGGCCGCGCTCCAGCCCGCGATCGCGCAGCGCCGCCAGCAGACCGTCGAGCGGCGAGGTGTAGGCCTCGCCGAGGCGCTCGGCGATCGCGCGCAGGTCGGGCGACAGCGCCTCGGGCCTGCCGGGCGCGATCCGCCGCTGTCCGTACAGCCGGACGTCCTCGGGCGCGCCGTCCGCCAGGGCGTTGACCGCCAGCCCCGCGTTGAGCACGAGGGCCGGCTCGCCCTCGGCGGGCAGCAGGGCGAAGGCCCGCATCGCCAGCGCGTCGGAGCCGCCGGGCATGACCATCGCCTCGGTCAGCAGCGGATCGAGCCAGCTGTGGACGCCACCGAGGTAGCGGACGTTGACGGGCGACGCGGCGACGATCGCGTCGAGCCCGGCCTTGCGCATCAGGTCGCGTGCGCGTTCGAGGTTGGCCGCCGTCATGAGCTCACGGCGGCCGCGAGGACCGGCGCCTCCACACAGCGGTTGACCATGGTGCCGACGCCCTCGACCGTGGTCTCCAGGACGTCGCCGGCCGCGAGGAAGCGCCGCGGGCTCATGCCCCAGCCCACGCCCGCCGGCGTGCCGGTGAACAGCAGATCGCCGGGCTCCAGCGTGCAGACCGCGCTGGCGGCGGCGACCAGCGCGCCGACGTCGAAGATCAGATCGCTGCTGCGGCCGTCCTGGAGCAGCTCGCCGTTGAGGCGCATGCTGACACCAACGTCGTCGGGGTCGGCGAGCTCGTCGAGCGTCACCAGGTAGGGGCCGGTCGGCGCGAAGCTGTCATAGGACTTGGCCATCGTGAACTGGCTCGGGCCCTCGAACTGCCCCGCGCGGTCCGAGATGTCCTGACCGGCGGTGATGCCGGCGATGTGCGCCCATGCGTCCGCAGCGGCCACGTGACGCGCGGTGCGCCCGATCACCACGACGATCTCGGCCTCCCAGTCGATCTCGTCGCGGCCGGGCGGGAGCACGACGTCAGCGGCCGGCCCGGCGAGCGCCGAGGGAAAGCGCGCGAACAGCGCCGGTCGCAGCGGGATGTCCAGCTTGGCCTCTTGGGCGTGACGGCGGTAGTTCAGCGCCGCCGCGAGGATCTTGGTCGGGCGCGGGACCGGAGCGCCGAGCCGCGCGGGGTCGACGGTCGGCGCGTCGTCCGGCACGGCCAGATCGCGGAGGCGGTCCAGCAGGCCGAGTGCGACCATCGGATCGTGCGCGGCGGGCTCGCCGAGCACGGTCGCGATGTCGACATACCGCTCGTCGTCGACGAGGATCGCGCGACCGGCGAGGTTTCCGAGCTTCATGGTGTTCTACTCCGTCGCCCGCGTGCCGGCGTTCATGGCGAGGTTGCCGCCGTCGACCGGCAGCAGCACGCCATTGACCATCGCGGCCGCGGGCGAGACCAAGAAGACGACCGGACCGACCATGTCGGCCGGCTCGCCGATGCGCCCGAGCGGGATCGCCGACTGCATCCGGTCGAGCAACGCGGTGGCGCCGTCGCCCGCGTCGTCGAGGCGCGCCTGCAGCCCCTTGGTGCGGAACTGCACCGGCTGGATCGCGTTGACGCGAATGCCGTAGCGGCCCCACTCGACGGCCAGTTCGCGCGTCATCTGGACGATGCCGCCCTTGGTCACGCTGTAGGCGAAGTTGCCGCGCCCCAGCGCGCTGGTCCCGCCGATCGAGCTCATGTTGACGATCGCGCCGCCGCTCTCGGCGGCGATCATGCGCTTGCCCGCCTCGCGGGCACAGAGGAAGTAGCCGGTGAGGTTGACCGACAGCGCGCGCTCCCACTGCTCCAGTGCGAGCTCGTGCGGCCGGCCGATGATCGGCGTGAAGGCGTCGTTGATGAGGATCGTGACGTCACCGAAGCGCTCGACGGCCTCGTCGAAGAGCCGTGCGACGGCGGCCTCGTCGGTGACGTCGGTCTCGACGGGCAGGCTCGCCCCGCCCGCGGCGGCGACCAGCCCGACGGTCTCCTCGAGTCCCGCCGTGTTGATGTCGGCCAGCACGACGTTGGCGCCGTGGCCGGCGAGGCCGACAGCGATCGCCTGGCCCAGTCCGCTTCCACCACCGGTGATGACCGCTGTGCGGCCGGTGAGATCGAACAGCTCTTGCATCATGCGCCTTCCGGGTCCGATTGCAGCGAGGCGTGAACGGCTCGCTCGAGATCCTGGTCAGATGGGATGGCCGCCGCGATCAGCGGCGGGCTGTGGGGGATCGGCGTGTGCTGGGCGCCCACGCGCAGCACCGGTGCGTCGAGGTAGTAGAAGACCGCCTCCTGCACCGCCGCCGCGACCTCGGCGGTCACACCGCCGTGGCGCGGCGCCTCGGAGGCGAGCACGAGCCGGCCGGTCTTGCGGACCGACGCCTCGATCGTGTCGAGGTCGAGCGGGAAGAGGCTGCGCAGGTCGATGACCTCCAGCTCGACCCCCTCCTCGGCCAGCCGCTCGGCCAGCGCCAGCGCCTTGGCGACCAGCGGGCCGTAGGCCGCGACCGTGACGTGCGTCCCGGCCCGGCGCACCGCGGCCTCGCCGAGCGGCACGATGTGCTCGCCCTCGGGCACCTCGTCGCGCAGACCGGTCAGCATCTTGTGCATCAAGAAGATGACGGGGTCGTTGGAGCGGATCGCGCTCTTGATCAGGCCCTTGGTGTCGGCCGGCGTCGAGGGCATCACCACCAACAACCCAGGCGTGTGGGCGAAGCCCGCCTCCAGGCTGTTGTTGTGCTGGGCGGCATAGAGCGCGATGCCGGCGGTGCCGCGGACGACCAGCGGCACGTCGCGGCCCCACATGTAGCGCGCCTTGGCGGCCTGGTTGGTGATCTCGTCCATCGCGCCGAGCGCGAAGTCCATGAAGTTGAGGTCGACGATCGGGCGCAGCCCGTTGAGCGCCGCGCCGACGCCTGCGCCGACCATCGCCGCCTCGGAGATCGGGGCGTCGCGCACCTGCTCGGGGAAGGCCTCGGCGATCCCCTTGAGCTGGGCGAAGTGGCCGCCGCGGTCGATCAGGTCGGTGCCCAGCACGAAGACCGAGCCGTCACGCTCCATCTCCTCGCGGACGCCCTCCTGGAACGCCTGCGACAGCGTGATGCGGCTCATCGGTTTCCCCTCACCTTCATGTCGATCTCGGTGACGCCGGTCGCGGCGTTCTCGAGATCCGGCCACGGCGAGGCCTCGGCGAAGGCGGTCGCGTCGGACACGGCCGCGGCGACGCGCTCCTCGATCGCGTCGAAGCCGTCGGCGGCCAGCTCGCCGCCGGCCTCCAGCGCCTGGCGCAGGCGCTGGATCGGGTCGCGGCCGGCGCGCCACTCCTCGACCTCGTCCTCGGTGCGGTAGTTGATGACCTGGCCGGTGCTGTGGCCCTGGTAGCGGTAGGTCAGGGCCTCGATGAATGTCGGCCCCTCCCCCGCCGCGGCCCGCTCGCGCGCCGTGCGGACCGCGCGGTAGACGGCGCCGACGTCCTGGCCGTCGACGTGGACGGCCGGCAGGCCGAAGCCCTCGGCGCGGCGGACGATCGAGTCGCCGGCCATCGCGGTGGCGATCGGCGTCTCGACGGCGTAGAGGTTGTTCTCGCAGATCGCGATCAGCGGCAATTGCCAGACCGCAGCGAGGTTGACCGACTCCCAGACCCGCCCGATGTTGACCGCGCCGTCGCCGAAGAAGCCGACGGCGACCTCGTCACGGCGGCCGATCTGAGCGGCCAGCGCCGCGCCGACGGCAAGGCCGAGGCTCGCGCCGACGATGCCGTTGCCGCCGAAGTAGCCGCGATCGAAGTCGGCCATGTGCATCGTGCCGCAGCGCCCGCCGCCCGTGCCGTCGACGCGACCGTACAGCTCGGCCATCATCGGCCGGGGCTGCAGCCCCTTGGCGATGCCATGGTGGTGGGGCCGATGGCTGCTGGTCACCACGTCCAGTGGTGAGAGCGCGCGGATCGTCCCCACGGCCACCGCCTCCTGGCCGACCGCGGCGTGGACGCCGCCCGGGATCTTGCCGGTCAGCGAGAGCTTGTCGAGGGACTCCTCGAAGCGCCGGATCAAGACCATCGTCTCGAGCCACTCGGTGAGCTCGCCCTTCGGCAGGCCCTCCGTGTCGATGGGCGCCAGCGTCGCGCCGGATGCCTGATCGGTCATGCGCCTTCCTTGGTGTCGAGGAGCGTGTCGGGGTCGGCGACGGCCGTGGCGAAGCGCGCGAGCAGGGCGGCCGCGTCGGCGCCGTCGAGCAGCCGGTGGTCGGCGTTGACGGTCGCGTGCAGCGTCTTGCGCACGACCAGGCCGCCGTCGTCGGTGACCCAGGGCCGCGGCGCGATCGCGCCGACGGTCAGGACGACGCGCTGCCCGGGCGTGACGATGCCGGTGAAGAACTCGACGGGAACGGTGCCGAGGTTCGACAGCGTCGCGATCGCCTCGCCGATGTCGCGCTCGCCGAGCCGCCCGGCGCGGGCGCGGTCGACGGCCGCGGCGCGCGCGGCGGCGATGCCGGCGAGGTCGAGGCCGGCGACGCCGGGCACGACCGGGTTCATGACGCCGTGGTCGGTCGCGACGGCCAGCGCGACATCCCCGCGGTCACCGCCGCCGGCGAGGGCCGCGGCGAGCGCCCGGAGGAGCAGGTCGCTCACCGTGACCTTCGTCGGCGACGGCGTCGCGCGGGCCCGGCCGAGCGCCGTGAGCAACGGCTCGGCGTCGAGCTCGCGCGTGACCGCGAAGTGGGGGATCGTCTGCCAGGCCTCGAGCGTCTTGGCGGCGATCAGCTTGCGGAAGCGCCCCTCGCCCGCGGCGGCCGGTGCGGGCGCCGGAGCCGGAGGTGCCTGGGTCGCGGCCGCCGCCGCAGCCTCGGCGGCGAGACGGCGCGCCCGCGGGCTCATGCGCGGGGTCGCGCCGGCAGCGGGCGACGGTGTCGCGGGCCCGGCAGGTGCCGAGGGCGTCTCCGCGCCGGCGGTGGCGATGGCGACCGGGGCGGTCTCGCTCGGCGCCTCCTCGGCCTCGCCGGCGTCGAGCACGCGGGCGACGATCGTCCCGACGGGCACCGTCTCGCCCGACTCGACGAGTTGGCGGCCGAGCGTGCCCGCGACCGGGCTGGTCAGCTCGGTGGTCGCCTTGTCGGTCTCGATCTCCACGATCGGCTGGTCGACGGCGATCTCGTCACCCGGCTGGGCCAGCCACTCCAGGATCGTCGCCTCGGTCATGGCCACGCCGATGGCCGGGATGGTGATGTCGGTCATACGTTCCGCGTTTCGAGATATGAAGGATTATGTACGATCATTCAGCGGAACGAGAAAGCGTCTTGGGCTGGGCCGCGATACGCCCTGACGTCGGCGCCTCGCCACGCAGGACGGCGAGCATCCCGTCGATCGTCTGCGCCCACACGCCACGCTCCGAGCCGCTGGAGTACCACGCGAAGTGCGGTGACAACAGCAGGTTCGGCGCCGTCAGCAGCGGGTCCTCGAGGCCGACCGGCTCGGAGGCGAAGACGTCGAGCGCCGCGCCGGCGAGCTGCCCTGAGGACAAGGCCGCGATCAAGGCCGCCTCGTCGACCAGCCCGCCACGCGACACGTTGACCAGCAACGCGCCCGGCTTCATCCGCCCCAGCGCGGCGGCATCCACGATCCCCTCCGTCTCGGGCGTGAGCGGGACGTGCAAGCTGACGATGTCTGAGCACTCCAGCAGCTCGTCCACCGTGGCGACGCGGCGCACGCCCTCCACCTCGCCCTCCAACATGGGGTCGAAGCCGACGACCTCGCCCGCGAGCGCGGCGAAGCGCCGGGCAACAGCGCGCCCGATCAGCCCGAGGCCGACGATGCCGACCGTCTGCTCGTGCAGCGGCGCGACCGGGGTCAGCTCGCGCCAGCTCGTCCAGTCCCGGCGGACGACGGCATCGGCCGCGAGCAGGCGGCGATTGAGGGCCAGCGCCATCGCGACGGCGTGCGTGGCGACCTCGCCGACGCAGTAGTCGGGCGTGTGGAAGACGCTGACGCCGTGGGCGGCGACCGCCGCGAGATCGATCGCGTCGAGGCCCACGCCCGCGCGGCCGACGACCTTGACCGTCGGGGCCAGCGCCGCGACGAGCTCCGCCGGCAGCGGGTTGGTCACGAGCACGACGCCGTCGGCATCGGCCGTCGCCGCAGCGACGGCGCTCGGGCTGTCGAGCACGGCGCGGCGCAGGGTGACGCCCGCGGCGGCGAACAGGGGCCCGACCAGGTCGCCATCCACGAAGGGACCATCGGCCAGCACGAAGACGGGACAGGCTTCGAAGCGAGACACCCGAGCAACGTATCATACATCATACATGAGGTATCCTTTTTTTATGGAACAGCCTCTGGAAGGGCGCGTGGCGGTCATCACCGGAGCGGGCGGCGGCATCGGCAGGGCGAGCGCGCTGGCGCTCGCCGGGCGCGGCTGCGACGTCGTCGCGGTCGACCTGTCGGACGAGAGCGCGGACGCCACCGCAACGGCCGTGCGCGAGCTGGGCCGGCGCGCGACCGCGGTGGCCGCCGACGTCTCGCTGGAGGAAGACGTGCAGCGCTACGTCACACAGGCGATCGAGGGCTTTGGCCAGATCGACGTGCTGTTCAACAACGCGGGCATCGAGGGCGCCGTCGCGCCGATCGAGGAGTACGCGCCGGCGACCTTCGACCGCGTGATCGCGGTCAACCTGCGCAGCGTCTTCCTCGCGCTGCGCGAGGTCCTCCCCCACATGCGCGAGCGTGGCAGCGGCTCGATCATCAACTGCTCGTCGGTCTCGGGCCTGCGCGGCACCGCCGGCGTCAGCGCCTACGTGGCCAGCAAGCACGGCGTCATCGGCCTCACCCGCTCGGCGGCCGCCGAGGCCGGCGCCTACGGGGTGCGCGTCAACGCCGTCTGCCCGGGGCCCGTCTCCACGCGCATGATGGAGTCGATCACCACCATGTCGGATCCCGACGACCCCGCCGCCGCGGCCGCGGCCAGCGCGGCCAAGAACCCGATGGGGCGCTGGGGCGAGCCCGACGAGATCGCCGGCGTCGTGGCCTTCCTGGCCTCGGACGCCGCGGCGTTCGTCACTGGCGCCGCCTGGCCGGTGGACGGCGGCCGCACGGCGGTCTAGCTTGGCTGGCCCTCCAGCAGGAAGCGCATGATGCGCTCGTCGCCCTCGGCGATCCGCGCGCGTGCGCTCTTGAGCATGACCGCGTGGTGGCGCTTGACCAGCTTCGTCGCGCCGCCGGCGTCACCGCCGGCCACGAGCTCGAAGCGCTTGACGACGACCTCAAGCTCGCGCTGCTGATCGGCCTCCGAGGAGTCCACGAACAGCACGCCGTAGCGGTACAACGCCCGCTGGATCGTGCCGATCAGCTCGGTCAGCCGCGGATAGCCGGCGGCCGAGAACATCTCGCGGTGCAGCGCGGCGATGGCTCCACGGTAGGTCGAGAAGTCGCGGCTCTCCAGCGCGTCGACGAGCTTCTTGACGTCCTGCTCCCAGCGGGCGAAGTCCTCGGCCGACGCGCGCTCGGACACCAGCTTGAGCGCGGGGAGTTCGAGCGCGTCGAGGATGAACAGCTGCTGCTCGTAATCGGCCAGCGACAGCCACGACACGGTGGCGCCGGTGTGCGGCACCATCTCGATGAGCTGGTCCTTCTCAAGCAGGAGGAGCGCCTCACGAATCGGCGTCTTCGAAACACCGAAGCGATCCGAGAGATCCTGCTCGACCAGGCGGGACCCCGGGGGGATCTCCAGCGACTGGATCAGGTCGTACAGGGTGCGGTAAGCCGCCGCCTTGTAGGTGCTGGCTCCCGTGATCGGGGCGATGACAGCGTCGGCTTGTCCCGGCATCTGGCCCATCATACATCATGTACTGCCGCTACGGAACGGATCGAATGTAGTGACCGTCGCTGACCGCGGAGCTTACCTCTTAGCCGTGGATCAGCCATCCGTCGGCAGCGCGAGCGGCCTCCAGCACCGCCTCCGAGAGCGTCGGATGGCCGTGCACGATGCGCGCGAGCTCCGCGGCGCTCCCCTCGAGGTGGCGGACGGTGACGAGCTCCTGGATCAGCTCGGTCGCCTTGCTGCCGACGACGTGGCCGCCGAGCAGCTCACCGCCGGTCGTGGCGACGATCTTGACGAGGCCGGCGCGGTCGCCGAGGACGGCCCCGGCGCCGACCGCGCCGTAGGGGACCTTGCCGACGACGACGTCGTGGCCGGCGGCCCGCGCCTGCGCCTCGGTGAGGCCGAACGACGCGACGCCGGGCGCGCAGAAGGTCGCGCGCGGGATGTCGGGATGGACCAGCGGATGCGTCGGCAGACCGGCCGCGTCCTCGACCGCGATGACGCCCTCCTCGCTCGCCTTGTGCGCCAGCGCGGGGCCGGCGACCAGGTCGCCGATCGCATAGAACTTGGCGACCGACGTGCGCTGCGCGCCGTCGACGGCGATCAGGCCCTCGTCGGTCAGCGCGACTCCGGCGGCGTCCAGGCCGAGGCCCGCGACGTCCGGGCCGCGCCCGGCGGCGATGACCACCCAGTCGGCCTGCCGGCCGGCCGGGTCGAAGCGCGTGTCGGTCCGGATCTCGACCCCCTGCCGGCGCAGCCCGCGCTCGACGAGCCGCGAGCTGTCGGCGTCCTCGGTCGGCAGGACGCGGTCGAGACCCTCGTAGAGCGTGACCTGGGTGCCGAGGCGCTGGTAGGCGCTGGCGAGCTCGACACCCGACGCGCCCGCCCCGACGATCACCATCGTCGCCGGCAGCTCGGTCAGCGCCCACGCCTCCTCGGTGCCGATGACGTTACCGCCGAACTCGAGGCCGGGCAGCGCTCGCCGGGTGCTGCCGGTGGCCAGGACGATGGCGGTCGTGGCCTCGATCTCCGTGCCGTCGACGGTCACCGTCGCCGCGGCGGTGAGTCCGGCCGTCCCGGCGATGACGTCGATCCCGTTCTTGGCCATCAGCCCCGACACGCCGCTGGTCAGCGTCTGCACGACCTGCGTGCGGCGCGCGACGACGGCGGCGAAGTCCACGACCGGCTCGGAGACCGTGACGCCGAAGCTGCCGGCCTCGCGGACCTCGGACACCACGTCGGCCGCGCGGAGCACGGCCTTGGCCGGGATGCAGGCCTGGTTGAGGCAGCGCCCGCCGACGGCGCCCCGCTCGACCACCGCCGTCCGCATCCCGAGCTGCGCCGCGCGAATCGCGGCCACGTAGCCGCCCGGGCCGGAGCCGATGACGACACAGGCATATGATGTATGACCGATCATATTCCAAATATACCGATGCGCGAGTGACCCATCGCCGTTCAGGCAGCTGCGTCGTCACGCGCCGCGAGCGACGCCGAGGGCGATCACGAGCTCGAGGACCGTCGCTGGATCGCGCAACCGCTCGCCGTACAGCTCGCGCAGCTGCGTCATCCGGTAGCGGACGGTCTGGGGGTGCACGGAGAGGTCGGCCGCAACGTCGTCGCGGCGCCCCTGATGCAGGAGCCACGAGCGCAGCGTCTGCTCCAGACGCTCCGCCGCGCCTGGGCGGAGCCCTGACAGCGGTTCCAGGACGCGGCGGCGCAAGTCGGCGAGCGCCTCGGCGTCTGAGCCCAAGAGCAGGGTCGCGAGGTGGGCCTCGGTATCCAATGCCTCGTCGCCAGGGGCGGGGATCATGTCCCGGGCGCGGCCGGCCCGCTGCACCGACGCGGCGACGGCGGTCCAGGGCCGCGCGGGCCCGACGGTCGCGTCGCGGCCCTTCAGCGCCCGCAGCAGCGCCGTCCGGTGGGCTCCCGCGGCGTCGGGCACCAGCAGGATCGCGATCTCGTCGGCGCCCGCGCGGTCGCCGCGCAGCCTGAGCGTGCGCGCATCGAGCGTGGAGACGGCGGGACCGACATGCATCTCCCGCAGAAGGACGGCGGTCAGCGTCTCGGGCGGGTCCCATCCGGCCCGCTCGGCGGCGTCGGCCAGGACGTCGGGCGACGCGCCCTCGAGCAACCGCTGCCCGAGCCGTTCGAGATAAAGCTCGCGCACGCGGCCGGTCGTGGCGTGCTCGTCGGCATGCCCCGCGGCGCTCGCCGCCGACAGCTCGTCGATGTAGGCGAAGACGAGCTCGGCGAACTGCGCGACCGCGACTGCGGGCAGGCCCTCACCGACAAACACCGCGGAGAGCTCGCGCCACGCGACGCGAGCGCCCACCCGGTAGGCCCCGAGCAGCGCATCCATGGTGCGTCCGTCGCGCGCCTCGCCTCGCCCCAGCTCATACGCGCCTTCGAGCGCCGGCTGCAGTGGGGTGCGGGGGTCGCCGTCGCGGGCGTTCTCGGCCAGGCGGACGAAGCCGCGAAGCGCCATCTGCACCCCCCGCTCGATGTTGGCCCGCAGCTCGCCGCTGAACGCGCCCGCGTAGCCGGGGACCTCGGCGATCACGGCCAGCACCGTCTGCTCGGCCACCGCCGGCAGCCGGCCGCGCAGCCGAGTCGCGATCTCGGGGTCCAGAGCGAGCCGGGGCGCGCCAGGCACCGGGACGGCTCCACTCACCTTGTTCGCCTGGAACAGATTCGAGCCTCAAGCTCACGTGTCATGGACAAGAAGTTATCTTCGATGCCACGTACCTTCAATCCATGCCCGCTGCGCTCGACAGGCGCCCCGTCGCTTCTCGCCTCCGTGACCGCGCGATCGACCTCGTCGGCCTGATGACCACGCCGCTGCTCCCGGCCGACTATCTCGACCTCGTGAGCCCCCTGCGCGTCGGCGCCGACCTGCGCGGCCGAATCGTCGAGATCCACCCGGAGACCCGCGACGCTGTGACCTTGGTGATCCGGCCCGGACGCGGCTGGGCCGGACACGTCCCAGGCCAGTACATCCGGATCGGCCTCGATGTCGACGGCGTGCGCCAATGGCGCGCATACTCGCTGACGTCCCCGGTCGACCGGCCCGACGGCTGCATCGCGATCACCGTCAAGGCGATCCCTGAGGGCGTGGTCAGCACCCACATCGTGCGCCGCGCCCGGGTCGGGATGCTCGTCTACCTCGACCAGGCATGCGGCGAGTTCGTCCTGCCCGACCCGGGCCCGGACAAGGTCCTGTTCGTCACGGCCGGCAGCGGCATCACGCCGGTGATGGGGATGCTGCGCAACGCGCTCGACAACCTCGACGACGTCGTCGTCGTGCACTCGGCGCCGACCGCCGAGGACGTCATCTTCGCCGGCGAGCTGCGGATGCTGGCGGCGCGCGGCGCCATCAGGCTCGTCGAGCGACACACCGATGCCGACGGCATGCTCGACGCCGAGGAGCTCGCCGGTCTGGTCGGCGACCTCGACGAGCGCGAGACGTGGGCCTGCGGACCCGCCGCGATGCTCGACGCGCTCGAGCGCCGCTGGACCGACCGAGGGATCGCCGAGCACCTCCACACCGAGCGCTTCCGACCCACCGTCCTGGCCACCGGCGACGGCGGCACCGTGAGCTTCACCACGAGCGAGATCGAGGTCGACGCCGACGGCGCGATGTCGCTGCTCGACGTGGGCGAGAGCGCCGGCGTGCTGATGCCCTCCGGCTGTCGCATGGGCATCTGCTTCGGCTGTGTCGCACCGCTGCGCGTAGGCGCCGTGCGCGACTTGCGTAGCGGGGACCTCACGACCGCTTCCCCCGACAGCGGTCCCGCCCGCCCCGTGCTCGTCCAGACCTGTGTATCGGCCGCTGCCGGCCCCTGCGAGATCGAACTCTGAGAGGAACCGCCATGACCGCCATGCAGAAGAAGCCCAACGACCCCACCGCGCACCTCAGCGCGGAGGACATCGAGAACCTCGGCCGCGAGCTCGACGCGATCCGCGCGCAGGTCATCGCCGGCCGCGGAGAGCGCGACGCCGAGTACATCCGCGGGATCATCCGGACCCAGCGCCAGCTCGAGCTCGCCAGCCGCGCGGTACTGCTCTTCTCCCTGTTTCCGCCCGCGTGGCTGGCCGGCACGGCCGGGCTGTCGGTCTCCAAGATCCTCGAGAACATGGAGATCGGCCACAACGTCATGCACGGCCAGTGGGACTGGATGCGTGACCCCAAGATCCACTCCGCCACCTGGGAATGGGACAACGCGTCCCCCGCCGAGCTCTGGAAGCACTCCCACAACGAGCTCCATCACACCTACACCAACGTGCTCGGCCGCGACAACGACCTCGGCTACGGGATCATGCGCGTCGACGAGGATCAGCCCTGGCACTTGTTCTACATCGCTCAGCCGCTGTGGAACTTCATCAATGCCTGCGTCTTCGAGTACGGCATCGCGGCCTACGACCTCGAGGTCGGCAAGGCGCTGAAGGGCCGCAAGGACACCGGAGAACTCGCCGGCCAGGCCCGGAAGGTGCTGCGCAAGATCCGCCGTCAAGCGACCCGCGACTACGTCGTGCACCCGCTGCTCTCCGGACCCTCCGCCCTCACCACGCTCGGCGCGAACGTCACCGCCAACCTCGTGCGCAACCTCTGGACGCACTCGGTGATCATGTGCGGGCACTTCCCCGAAGGCGTCGAGACCTTCGAGAAGACCTCGATCGACGGCGAGACGCGCGGCGAGTGGTACCTGCGCCAGATGCTCGGCTCGGCCAACATCACGGGCAGCCCGCTCATGCACCTCATGACCGGCAACCTCTCCTTCCAGATCGAGCACCACCTCTTCCCCGACCTCCCCAGCAACCGCTACCAGGAGATCGCACCCAAGGTCGAGGAGCTCTTCGAGCGCTACGGCCTGACCTACACCAGCGGCCCGCTGCCAAAGCAGGTCGCCTCGGCATGGAAGAAGGTCTTCCGCCTCGCACTCCCCAACGAGGCGACGCGCAAGGCCACCGAGACCGTCGTCGCACCGCTCACACGCATCCGCCCCGCCGCCAAGCCGGAGCCCGTCGCAGCCTGAGCGAGTGATCCAGCGCCCGGCTCGGTAGCGTCCACCCCGTGCTGCGCGTCGCCCGCCGGGAACCCTCTGCCGTCCTGCTCGCCGCCCAGCTCGCGGGCGTCTTGCTCTACCCGTTCATGGACAGCGAGGGCGTCGGCCGTGCGCTGTTCAGCGTCTTCGGCATCGCGATCCTCGGCCTCGTCGTCCTCGCGGTCCGCAGCACGCCGGGGCTGACGTGGATCGGCATCGCGCTCGGCGTGCCGGCCACCGTGCTGCTGCTGATCCAGGCGATCACCGGCAGCTCGGATCTGCTGCCGTACTCGTCGGCGTTCGAGTCCGTCTTGTACTTCTACGCCGCAGGCGCGCTCATCGCCTACATGTTGGCCGACCACGTCATCACCCGCGACGAGCTGTTCGCCGTCGGCGCGACCTTCACGCTCGTCGCATGGGCCTTCGCCTACCTCTTCACCGTGGTCCAGGCGATCGAGCCCGGCAGCTTCATCGCGGCCGTCAACCCGAGCGATGACCGCAGCTGGATGGAGTTGTTGTTCTTGAGCTTCACGACCCTCTCAAGCACCGGGCTCAGCGATGTCGTGCCGGTCAAGGACTTCGCCCGCAGCGTCGTGATGCTCGAGCAGCTGGCCGGGCTGGCCTACGTCGCCATGGTCGTCTCGCGCCTCGTCGGGCTGCTGGTGATGAGCCGGCGCGACAACGCCGCGAACTAGTTGACGTGCCTCGGGACGTTCCGAACGACGGGCTGAGAAGTTGAGGCATCCGGGCTGAGACAGAGGCTGTGGGTCTTCTCAAGGATCCAACGGCCTTTGGAGGTCATCAGCCCGGATGCAGGACAAGCGTAGGTGGCTGCCCAGTTGGCAGCGCGTTGAGCTGGTCGAGAGATGCCTTGTTGAAGGCCTTTCTCGTCGACAGGCCGCCGATTGGCGCAGAGTCTCGGTCTCGACCGTGCAATTCTGGGTCGATCGCTATCGAGGGGCCTCAGAGCAAGATCGAGCGTCGGGGGCCTGGGCGGTTGATCGTCCCTGTACGCCGTTGCGCCAGCCGGCGAGAGTCAGCGAGGAGGTCCACGATCTGGTCTGCCAGGCGCGGGTCAGGACCGGTTGGGGGCCGCGGTTGATCGCCTCTGAGCTCGGGATGGCTCACGCGACGGTCTCGCGGTGCTTGGTCCGGCGCGGCCTCTCACGGCCGCCCTGTGGCCCACGAGAGCCGGTCCGGCGCTTTGAATGGCCATGCCCCGGCGCGCTGATCCAGAACGACACCAAGCGCTTTGCCCGGTTCTCGCGGCCCGGTCACGCCGTCACCGGTGATCGGTCAAAGACCAGTGCCGAGAAGCGCGCCCGCGTCGGCTACGAGATCGCGCACTCAGCGATCGACGATCACAGCCGGCTGGCCTACACCGAGTTGCACCGCGACGAGAAGGCCCAGACCGTGGCGGCCTTCACCGCCCGCGCGATCGCGTTCTTTGCCGGCCATGGCATCACGATCGAGCGCTGGCAGACCGACAACGCCTGGACCTACACCCACAACAACGCCTTCAAGGCACTGCTCGCTGCCAACGGCATCCGCCACCGAACCATCCCGCCGCGGATGCCCAAGCGCAACGGCAAGGTGGAGCGCTACCAACAGACCCTCAAACGCGAATGGGGCCTCGGACAGCGCTACCGCTCAAGCGACGCCCGAGCCGCAGCACTGCCACACTGGCTACACCACTACAACAACGAGCGGAACCACAGCTCCATCGACAACCGACCGCCCATCACCCGCGTTCGGAACGACCCGAGGCACAACAACTAGTGCGTGGCGCTTTCGACGTAGTCGGCCACGGCCTTGATCTGGTCGGAGGAGAGCCGGCCGCCGAAGGCGGGCATCCCGCCACCGCCCTGCGCGACGATCGCGGCGACCTGGGTGGACATCGGCTTCATCACGTCGAGGTTGGGGCCGACCTGGCCGGCGGCACTTGCGTCCGCGAGCGTGTGGCAGCCTGAGCAGCCGGCCGACGTGAAGAGTTTCTTGCCCTGCGAGTCGCCGCCACAGCCCGGAGCGACAAGCGAGAGCACCATGGCGCACGCGAGGACGAGCGTCGCGTTCTTGTCCATCTTGGTCAGACGACGGAGCCTCATAATGACCTCGGCGCGAGCCTAACCGCGGCCGAGCGCCGCGCACGGGCGAGGCCAGTGCCGGCCGGCAGGAGGCGTTTGACTAGGTCAAGAGAACCCGGGTCACGCAAGCGCCTTCAGCCGCTCCGCCAGATCGATCGGTGCGGTGAAGCTGAACCGGCGCCCCATCCGACGCTTCTCGAGCAAGCCGCGCTCGGCCAACATCGTGAGATCGGTGCGAGCGGTCTCATGGGTCACGCCGTAGCCGGTGGCATGGGTCGCGAAGCTGTAGCTCTCATCTGGGTTTCGGAGCGCGCCGCCGAGAACGGCGAGCTGGCGGTGATTGAACTCCGCCGAGCCCTTGAGAAGGCTCTCCACCGTTTGGATCTCCTTGACCTGCCGGCGCAGGTACCTCTGCAGCTGGTCGATGGCGCGCTCAAGAACCTCAACTTGGTACAGGAGGAAGTAGGTCGCGTCGCCATCGTCGGTCTCGGTGTACAGGTAGGACCGCGTGTACTTGCCGGGCGCCTCGCGGAGGATGTGCGAGATCGACAGGTACTCCACCAGCCAGTACCCATGGGTCTTCATGTACCAGTAGAAGATTGCGCGTGCCGTTCGGCCGTTTCCGTCCTCGAACGGGTGGTCATAGGCAAGCCAGAAGTGGAGCAAGACGCCGCGAACAACGGGATGGATCCACGAGTCTTCGTCGGTTGCGTTGGCAAACTCGCACATCGTCTCCAGCCGCCACGGCAGCTGCTCGGCCGGCGGCGGCTGATGGAGCACCGTTCCATCGATGCGGTCGACGACGGCGACCCGCTCCTCGTCAGCCGTTTGCAGACGCCCGGCCGCGTCCGTGTCGTCGAGCGTCCCCTCGGTGAGGATGCGGTGGAGCTCCAGCACAAGGGCGGGCGTCAGCGTGTCGCCCATCCTGTCGCGCATGAACCGGAGCGCCAGATAGTTGTTGAGGATCATCTTCTCACTGCGATCCTTCGGCTCTCGACCCGACTTCAAGAGGTCCTTGGCGACCCGACGCGAGGTCGTCGCTCCTTCGAGCTGGCTCGAGCGAATCGCCTCCTCCATGAGTGAGTTCACGAGGTAGTGCTGACGGGCCTGCTCGTCGGCGGTGACGACCTCGGCCATGGCGATCTGGCCAGAGCACTGCTGGTCCACCCCATGCAGGGAGCGGAGCAGCGGATCCGGCAGCGTGTACCAGAACAAGCCGCCCTCAGGGTCTCGCAGCGGGAGCCGGCGCATGCTGGAGTGCCGCGCCACCTTCAGCTTCCACCACCACTCCTCGGACGTCATCCCGCTCGGCGGGTCGAGATGGCGCAGCTTGTCCCAGTGGAGATACTCACCCTGAGCCGCGGCATCGTCGTCGATGCCGATCAGGCCGAGGAGGCGATCCGGCTTGATGTGCGAAAACGCCTCTGCAAGCGTAGGTGCGGGGGTGACGCGCGGCATATTCCCAGTAGCTCCAAATATCTCCAAATACTTGGAATCAGCATAGCCGAATTCCAAATGCTTGGATAGATTTGGAACAACTTGGAGTTCGCGCCGTCGCCGGCGCCGACGTGTCAGGTATTCGTGCCGGTGTTCCGTGCACGGGCGGCCTGACGGACCAGGTGGTCGCGCTCGGCGACGTCCGTGGCCCGGTGGGCGGCTTCCGCGTACGCCGTGGCTGCGGCCGGGAGGTCGCCGCCGAGCTCGTGCAGGTGGCCGCGGACGGCATGCCACCGGTGCCGCTCGCCGAGCACCTCACGCAGCCGGTCGGTCTCGCGCAGCCCGGCGGCGGCGCCGAGCACGTGGCCGACCGCCACGGCTCGCCCGAGCACCGCGGCGGGGTCCTGGCGCACCGGGTCGTCGGTGAGGGCGACGAGGTCGTCGTACCAGGCGAGGATCTGGTTCCAGTCGGCCTCCTCGGCGCTTGGCGCGTCGTCGTGCAGGGCCGCGATGGCGGCTTCGACCTGGTAGCGGCCGGGCCGCTCGACCGCCAGCGCCGACTGCAGGACGCGGACGCCCTCGGCGATCTCGCGGGCGTCCCACAGCCCGCGGTCTTGGCGGTCGAGCGTGACGATCCGGCCCTCGGCGTCGAAGCGCGCCGGGCGGCGGGCGTGGTTGAGAAGCATCAGCGCGAGCAGCCCGCGCGCCTCCGGCTCCTCGGTGGCGAGGGTGAGCTGGCGGGCGAGCCGGATCGCCTCGGCGGCCAGATCGACACGGCCCCCGACATGCCCGGTCGTGTAGACGAGGTAGAGCACGCGCAGCACGACGGCGAGGTCGCCGGGCTGGTCCAGGCGCTGTCCTCGCAAGGTGCGCTTGGCCCGACTGATCCGCTGGGCCATCGTCGCCTCCGGCACATAGAAGGCGTCGGCGATCTCCCGGGTGGTGAGGCCGCCGACGGCGCGCAGGGTCAGCGCCACCTGGGAGGCGGGCGCGAGGTCGGGATGGCAGCAGCAGAAGAGCAGGAAGAGGGTGTCGTCGCCTGCAGCGCCCTCCGCGGCCGCGGGCGACGACGGCTCAGCCGCCGTCGCCTCCTCGCGGCGATGCCGCGCGGCCTCGCTGCGGCGGGCGTCAACCAGCCGCCGCGTCGCAACCGTCGCCAGCCACGCGCCGGGATCGTCCGCCGGATGCTCGGGCCAGACCCGCAAGGCCTCCAACAACGCCTCCTGCAACGCGTCCTCGGCGGCGTCGAAGTCCTCGCCGCGTCGGACCAGGCCCGCGAGCACCCGCGGAATGAGGTCCCGCCCGAACCCGCGCAGCGCGCCCTCATCCAGCCGTCGCGTCAGCTCGTCGGTCACGCCGAGTCAGTCCTCGGAGGATCCCTTGGACATGATCTCCCGGACGTCGATCCACTCGTGCAGCGGCCCTCCGCCCGGGCCGGGCTCAGACGAGATGTAGGCCGCGATCTCGACCGCGCGCTCGTAGGACTCGACGTCGACCATGTACCAGCCCGCCACAAGGTCGCTGGTCTCGGGCAGCGGGCCGTCGGTGGTGACCGGCGCAGCGTCCGGGCCGCCGTAGCGCACCCAGGTCTGCGCCGGCGTGAGCGCCTGCACGCCGACGAGCTCGCCGCTCTCCTCCAGCAACTCGTTGACGTGCCGCAGGAAGGAGAAGTGCGCCTCGACGTCCTCGGGCGCCCACTGGTCCATCGGCGGGAAGGGGTGGTGCGGCTCCGGGCCGCCGCGGTAGTGCTTGAGGAGCAGGTACTTGGGCATGGTGATCTCCTGTGTCGTGGGCCGCGTCTGCCGTGGCCCTTCACCTGGTGAGCGGAGCCGGTCGAACCTTCTCGACATGGAACCACTCATCGAGCATCCGAGAACCACCTCCTCGCGGCACGGGACGTCAACCGAGACGCCAGTAATACCTGTTAGTATTACCGCATGCGCGTCACGCAGAAAGGCCAGGTCACGATCCCGCTCGACGTCCGCCGTGCGCTGGGGATCGAGACGGGCACGGACGTCTCCTTCGAGCTGGATCGGGACGGAGCGCGCTTGGTCGTGGAGCCCGCTCGCGCCGCGCGGGAGATCCGGCGCATGCGCGGCGCCGGCGATGTCGCGATGACCACGAACGAGATCCTCGCGCTCACCCGCAAGTGACGCAGGCAGGTACCGTCGTCGACAGCAGCGTCCTGCTCGACGTCTTCACCGAGGATCGCCGATGGCTGCCATGGTCAGAGGAGCACTTGACCGAGGCCGCGCAACGAGGCGCCCTGATCATCAACGCCGTGGTGCTCGCCGAGATCGCGCCGCGCTTCTCACGCATCGAGACGCTCCGAGACGCACTGCCGTCGATGGCCGTGCTGGAAGAGATCCCGCCTGAAGCCTCATTCCTGGCAGGACACGCCCATGCCGCCTACCGACGAGCCGGCGGCGCACGCCAGGCCGTGCTCCCCGACTTCCTCATCGGCGCACACGCTGCCGTCACCCGCCGTCCGCTGCTGACCCGCGACCCGCGTCGCGTCGCGACCTACATCCCCGGCACAGAGCTGATCAGCCCCTGATCGCCACCCGCATCTGGCGGCAAGCTCGTACCTCGCCGATCCAACGTGTACGCAAACCTGCGTAGTCGCGGCGGGTCCTGACCCTCCGGTGGGTTGTGGCCCGGTGCTTCGGTCACCATGCTCGCCGTCATGATGCTGACGCTGCGCGCCTTCGCGCTGTCCGTTGCGGCGAGCGCCGTGCTCCTTCCTGCGACGGCGCAGGGCGCCGCGGCGCTCCATGTCGAGACGCTGCCCAGCGGCGTGCATACCGCCGCCGACGTGGAGGACGCCCGGACCGCGGTGCTCGACAGCTCGGGCAACCTGCTCGTCGACATGTACACCTCGAGCAAGGGCCGCTGGGCGGTCCGCCCGGCCGGCGGGTCGCTCGGCGCGCCGCAGAGCTTCCCGCAGCCGTCGATCATCGGCGACTGGCCGTCGCCCGCGACGATCTCGCTCGACGGCGCAGGCAATGCCATTGCCTACTCCGGGGCGTTCTGGACCTACCGGCCCGCGGGCGTCGCCTCGGTCTGGGGTCCGGTGACGCAGGCGACGGGCAACGACCGGCTCGTCGACGTCGCGATGGCGCCGACCGGCGAGGCGCTCGGCGCCTTCAAGAACGGCAGCACCATCAAGCTCGCCTTCCGGCCCGCGGGCGCCGGCGCCGCCTTCGATCTCGACAACGCCACCATCATCAACCCGTCGCCGGGCGACACCTCCACGACGCCGGTCGCGCTGACGATGGACGCCGACGGCGGCGCCGACCTCCTCTACCGCTCCGAGCACACCGGCAGCCGCATCTACCTGGAGACGCGACGGCCGGCGGGCGGCGCCTTCCAGACGCCGGTGCAGTACGACTGGCCGCAGGCCGCGTCGCTGCGCTTCTCGCGCGCGCCCGACGGGACCGCGGCGATCTCGGGCTGGACGGGGTACAACACGGCCTTCGCGGCGGTCCGCCCTCCGGGCGGCACCTTCGCCGCACGCCAGACGATCGAGACCGCGCCGGGCGACGGCGAGCTCGGCCTCTACCAGCCGGTCGTCGCCCTCAACGGCGGCCGTGCCGTCACCGCGGTCACGCACTCCCACATCTACAACCAGTGCACGGGCGGGGCCGGCAGCACGTCGGGCTGGACGCTGCACGGCTACGACCCGCAGCTCGGCTGGACGACGGTCTCCTCCGGCGCCGACACCTGGCCGCAGCTCTCCAGCGTGGTCGGCATGGCCGGCTCGGGCGCGACGATCGCCTTCGTGACCACCGAGCTGTCCGGCGTCGGCGATCGCTGCGCCGGCACCTTCGCCCGCTCGCTGACGCTGCACACCGGCACGCTCGCCGGCGGGCTGCAGACCTTCACGCTGGGCACCTCGGAGGGCGACGCGAACCGCGTCCCGAACCTGACCTTCGTCGCCGCCGGCCCGCAGGGCGCGACCGCGGCGGGCTTCATCTTCCTCGGCGGCGCGACGCCGGACCTCCTGGAGCGCATCGCGGTCTACGAGGACGCCGCGGCGCCCACGGGCGGTGGCGGTGGCAGTGGCGGTGAGACGCCCGGTGGCGGTGGCCAGACGCCCGCCGACAACGGGACGACGGACCCCGGCGTTGGCACGGCCCCCGGCGTCGGCGGGCCCCCGCCGCCCGGCGGGAGCAAGGTCCCGCCCGTCACCCGCCCCACCGCGCCGCCCAAGGTGACGCTCACCGGTCCGATCGGCATCCGCGAGAACGTCGCGCCGCTCCCGTTCGAGCTGCCCGCCCGAGGAGCCCGGCGTCTGCCTGCTGGCGATCACGCTGCTCGGCGTCCGGCCGCACGCATCGGCCTCCACCGCTGCCAAGACCAAGACCATCACCTTGGGCAAGGCCACCGCCTCGGTCGCACCCGGCAAGCGCAAGATCATCAACATCAAGCTCTCGGGCGCCGGGCGCGCGTTCGTCAAGCCCCACCGCACCGCGGCGGCGACGCTGAAGGTCATCGTCACGATCGCGGGGACCAAGACGACGATCACCAAGCACGTGAAGCTCAAGCGGCGTTGAGCGAGTCAAGCGCCTCCCTTGGAGCCGGCTGAGCACCGACGGAGAGACGACCAGCGCAGCGAGCGGCGGGCGGTGCCCACCGTTCCGCCGCCCCCTCCAGTAAACTCTCCCCGCGACATAATTAACATTTCGCCCCCGCGACCGCTGTAACGGCCCGGGGGCATGACCCAAGGAGTAACGACCTCCATGAGTGCCCCGCAGGGTAGCTACGGCTGCCACATCACCGTCACCACCTCAGACGCCGACGTGCTCCGTGTCGAGGCCAAGAAGGTCTTGATGTTCAACCACGAGGAGTTCGAGAACTTCCTCGACCACGTCCCCGTCAAGCAGCTGCGGCTCGCCGACATCTTCCGCGACGCAACAGCCGTCATCGACGCCCTCGGCTGGGACCCCGCCATCAACCCACCACGCACCACCTTCAACGTCCCGCTCACCCCCGGCCACATCGAGCAACTCCACAAAGGCCGCGCCGACCTGCTCAACCACAACCTCGACCTCCTGTCCGACATCGGCACCAACCTCGAGCTCCACGCCATCGTCATGTCCGAGATCCACGCCAACCGCCACAGCGTCGAAGCCCTCAACCGCATCTTCGACGCCTACACCAACACCATCACCACCTAGCCCGTCGCACTTCCGTTGCGGGGCCAAACCCCGCAACGGAATGCACCACGGTTTCCGGGATGCGGAACGTAATGTGCTACAGTTGACGCACAATGTCGACCGTCGGCGTCCGAGAGCTGCGTCAGAACTTGAGCCGCTATCTGGAGCGGGTCAAGAACGGGGCGTCGCTCGAGGTCACGGAGCATGGTCGCGTGGTTGCACGCCTCTCGCCGGCGGGTGAGCGGGTCCCGGATGCGTATGCCGCGCTGGTCGCCGAGCACGGTGCCACCCTTCCCAGCGCCGACTTGTCTGACGTGATCGCACGCCGGCCCCGACGGCAGACACCGGCCGGGACGACGGACGCGCTGCTGGCAGAAGGTCGCGCCGAGCGGGCGTAACGTCGGTGGCGGGTGTCTACCTCGATACGAGCGCGCTCGGGCGCGTCGTGCTCGACGAGCCCGACAGCGCCCCGATCGGCGCTGCACTGGCCGCGTTTGACGCCGTTGTCTCCAGCCGCCTGCTCGGGATCGAACTGCACCGCCTGGGGCTTCGGACCGGCATCGCCCGCGAGGAGATCGAGACGTGGTTGGCCGGCGTGTCACTCGTGCCGATGGATGATGCGGTTCTTTCTGTGGCCGAGGCGGTCACGCCTGCATCCGTCGCAACGCTCGACGCAATCCATCTTGCGACCGCAGTCCGGCTCGCCGCCGCAGGGCACGTCGCGTCGATCATGACGTTCGACGCCCGGCTCGCAGAAGGTGCGCGCGAGCACGGACTCACCGTGATCGCACCGAGCTGATCAGCGCGTCTTCTTCGCCTTCTTCTCCCGCGGGTCGGTCCGCTTGCCGAGCTGCTTGTAGTCCAGGAACGCGGACACGCGTGGTGCGACGGCCTTGAAGCTCGAGCGGGCGCGCTTGCCGAAGACACCCGGCAGGCCGCCCTCGGCGGAGACGGTCACGCTGCCGCCGAACTGCTGGGAGATACCGTTGATGGTGGTGGTGCGCTTGGCAGCGGGCACGTTGACCGTCCGGGTTTGGCCGTTGGCCGCCTGCACGGTGATGCCGTAGTGCTTGGCGTTGGTCGCTGTCACCCAGGACACGATCAGCCGTGAGCCGGAGCGGCGGACCTTCAGGCCGCGCAGCGCGCCGGGCGAGACACGGTCGCCGACGGTGAACGTCGCCACCTTCTGGTCGGGCGCCGGCTTGCCGTCGAGCGTCGTCTGCGCCACGATCGTCCGCTTGCCGCGCAGGCCGGCCTGCGGCGTGAAGCGGATCGCGCCCTTGCCGCCCTTGACGGTCTTGATGATGTGGGAGACGGCGTTGGCGGTCTCGACGAACGTGACCTGCTTGCCGCCACCCGCGAGCCCGGCGTCGTAGTCCAAGATGTAGGACTCGCTGTCCGGGGCAGCGTGGCGCACCTTCGCGGTCACGCCCTTGCCGTCGTCGTCACGCGTCTCCTTGACCTTGATGATCACCGACGAGTCGTCGGCGGGCGTGATCGTGTACTTGCCGGGCTTGCCCTTCAGCACGCCGGCAACCGTGATCCCGTGCTCGGCGTCGCGCAGCAGCCCGAGCCTCTTGGACTTGACGAACTGCGGCTTGTCGGCCCCGACCGCGATCTTCTCGCCGTCGGGCGCGGTCAGCGTGACCGTCGGCGCCTTGCCGCCCGCGCCGATCATCTCCACGCTCTTTGACGTCTCGCCGTCCTTGACGGTGAACGTCACCGGTCCGGCGGCCTGCGCGGCGCGTGGCGCGGAGATGGTGTGGTCCCAGTACGTGCTCGGCTTGCAGCCGGTGGGGAGCCAGATGTCGGGGAGGGTGTTGCCCCAGCCGTAGCCGACGCCCGGCACGATCTCGTCGTGGACGATGTCGCCGGCGCAGACCGTCACGCCGCGGTGGCTGACCCAGCCGGCGAGCGTGCCGCAGATGACGTCGACGAGCAGGCAGCCCTGCACGGAGCCCTCGACGTTGAACTGCCCCGTCGACCCGCGGAACTGGCCGCGCAGCGCCCCCGTCACGCGGACGCCGGGCACGACGATCGAGACGCTGCCGCCGAGGTCGACGTAGTCGGGGTACTCATACAGGAAGTACCCGCTGCCGAACCCGAGCTCGCCGACCGGCGTCTTGACGAACACCTCGCCACCCGCAGCGACCGTCGGCGCCACCAGCCGCGTCCCGCTCACGGCCCGGAAACTCGCCGCGTCGGCCGTCGTCAAGGTATAGGGGCTGCCCGGCGAGGCGAGCACCAGCAGCAGATCGCCCTTGACCCGCGCGACCTTCGCGACGTCGATCGTCACGCCGCCGTGCACCAACGGCGGGTCGAGCTGGACACCCAGCCGGATCGCCTCCAGCGTCACGCCCGGGAAGATCGTCGGCGGTGGGATCGGCCCGCCGAAGACGACCTCGCCGCCGGCGGCCAGGAAGCCGCCGTTGCAGAAGTGGACGCCGTTCTGCGGGATGCCGGGAGCGAGCAAGAACCCGGCGCGCCCGTTCTTGGAGGACTTCTCGCCGATGAAGACGTTGGCGGTCGCGCTCCAGTACTTGCCGGCGCACTGCGGGTCCACGGGCTGGCCGGTGTTGGGGTCGAAGTGCCCCTTGGCGTTGTAGTGGAACGCGACATCGGTCAGCTCGACCGGCCCCAGCGTCAGCTCCGGCACGCGCACGTCGAGCCCGTCGAGCGCGACGTCGTGGTCGTTGTCGGCGCTGACCCGCGTGCCCGCGCTCGGCGGCTTGCCCCCAAAGGCGGTGAAGACGTCGGGCAGCCCGAGGTGCAGCGTCGCCTCGTTGTAGTGCCGCCCGCCTTCTGACCACAGCTGCAACTGCGCCTGGGCGTCGAGCTTGAACCCGGCGATGCTCGGCAGCGACTTGCGCGCGTCGAAGGAGTCGATCGTCGCGCCGCCGGTCTGGCCCAGCGCGACGCTCCCGGTCACCGCCGGTGTCTTGCCGCCGCTGACGCCCGCGGACGTGTCGAGCGGCGCGTGCGACGTGCCCGGCTGGGCGCGCACGTCGAGGCTGATCGCGCCGCGCTGGCGCACGGTGATCGGACCCCACTTGACCGAGGCGCTGCGCGAGGCGATCCGCCCGAGGCTCGGGAAGACGACGCTCGTCGCGCCGAACGGCTCCACCGACATGCCGTTGACCTTGAACGACTTGGTCGTCAGCCACACGTCGATCGGCGCGTTGAGGTCGCCGCCGTCCTTGATCCACTGGTCGACGATCGGGCGGTCGCCGCTGGGCACCTGGCTGCGCGAGGTGGCGTGCACGAAGCAGCCCTGGACCTCGACGATCCCGAACGTGATCCGCTGGTCGATGCAGCTGATCCCGATGTTGAGGTACTTGAACAGGCTGTCGGCAACCTTGAAGGGCGGGTCGGCGGCGGAGCAGAGACCGACTTCGGCCGGCGACTTGAGGCGGCCGGTCGAGGGGGTCGGCACCGTGATCGGCGGTGCCGAGGCCGGCAGCTTCACGGCTTGGGGCAGGGTCGGGACGCCGTTGGCGCCGATCGTGGTGAACTTGATCAGCCGGCCCGCGGCGGTCCCCCCGGTGGCGCGGATCGCCGCCGCGGGGTTGAGCCGGACCGAGAGGTTCGTCTCGTTGCCCCCGCAGCTGAGGTCGGTCTTGCCGTCGCCCGACAGGTCCCAGTTGATCTGCGACGCACCCTCGACGCCGAGCTTGACCCGCGTCAGGTCGCCGACGCGCACCGGCGCGCTGGCGTCGACGGAGAAGACGCGCGGCGGGAGAGTTCCCTGGCCGGGGCGCAACGGGATCGGCGACGGGCCCACCGGTGTTGGCGATGGGCCCACCGGCGTCGGCGATTCGCCACCGCCACCGCCGTCGGGGACCAGGTCCGGTGGCTGCGGACCGGTCGCGGCGGCCATGCGGCCGATCTCGGTCGCGCTCAGCGCGCGGTCATACATCCGGACCTCGTCGATCGCGCCCGGGAAGATGCTGCTCGGCCCGCAGCCGGCCTGCGCGCTGTATTGCCCGACCTGGAACTGGTTGGAGGTGTCGATCCCGTAGTTGATGGCGTCGGGCGTGGGCGGCGTGGAGCCGACCTCCTGCCCGTCGACGTACAGGCGCACGGAGCTGCCGTCGAAGGTCCCGGCCGCCATGTGCCAGTTGCCGTCGAAGACCCCGGTGCCGGCGCTGACGATGGGCGAGCCGCTCATGCCGCGGACGTAGAACGACAGGCCCTTGCCGCCCTGGTAATGCGTGTAGAACGCAATCGGCGACCCGTTGCACTCCCCCGGACCCTGGCCGCCCACGCTGGCCAGGTACTTGAGCGTTCCCGGATCGCCGCTCTGCTTGAACCACAACAACAAGGTGGTCCGCTGCGGGCGCATCAGCGGCGTCAGGTCACGGACCAACGTCGGGACGGTCGAGGACTGCAGCGCATTGCCGAAGCGCCCGGCCACGACCGACGTCCCGGCCGCCGACGTGCCGTTGAGCCCGTTGCCCGAAGAGTCCGCCCCGCCGGTGTCGTCCATGTGGTACTGGGCGATCAACGGCGGGGCGGCCGACGCGGCGGCGGCCATCCCCAGCCCCGCCGGCAGGAGAGCGACGACGAACACGGCAAGACGGAGGTACATGGAGAGTTGCTCCCGAAGGGCGCGCATGGTTGGCTGGACCGATGACCCCGATCGGGCCGCCGCTGCGGCCGCAGCCTTTCACAGAAAAATGGTGCTGCGCGTCAGGGGAGACCCCTGATCTTTGCGACGGGGCCGCGTGATCGACCTCCTTGAACGCGAGGACGAGCTGGGGGCGCTGCGCGGTCCGTTGACGGACATCCGTGACGGCCGCGGTCGTCTGCTCGTCCTCGAGGCGCCGGCCGGGCGCGGCAAGAGCGCGCTGCTGGCGGCGCTGAGCGCCACCGCTCGCGACGCCGGCGTGCGCGTCCTGCACGCGCGCGGCGGCGAGCTGGAGCGGACGTTCGCCTTCGGCGCGATGCGCCAGCTGTTCGAGCGGACGGTCGCCGACGCGAGCCCGGAGGAGCGCGCCCGCCTGCTGTCGGGCGCCGCCGCGCCGGCCGAGGCGATGCTGGCCCACGACGGTGCGCATCGGATGGCCTCCGGCCTTGGCGCGCTGCACGCGGTCTACTGGCTGGCGACCAACTTGTCGTTGAACACGCCGCTGCTGATCGCGGTCGACGACCTGCACTGGGTCGACGAGCCGTCCCTGGAGGTCCTGGTCTACCTCGCCCGCCGGCTCGCCGACGTCGGCATCGTGCTGGCGGTGACGCTGCGGCCGTCGGAGCCCGGCGCGCCCCAGGCACTGCTCGACGCCTTGCGCGAGGTGCCCGACGCCGTTGCCCTCGGCGTGCGGGCACTGAGCCCCGCGGCGGTGGCGACACTCGTGCGAGCCGCGGTCCCCGACGCCGACGACGCGCTCTGCGCCGCCTGCCACGAGACGACTGCCGGCAACCCGTTCTACGTGCGTGAGCTGCTGGCGAGCCTCGACGGCGACACGTCCGCCGTGCGCGCCCGCGAGGTCGCGCTGCCAGAGCTCGGCGACCGGATCGCGCGACGGGTCGCGCGGGTCGGGCCAGACGCGGTCGCGCTGGCCGACGCGATGGCGGTGCTCGGCGACGGCGCGCGTCTGGACGACGCCGCGGCGCTGGCGCGCGCCGATCCCGCCGCGGCGGCACGGGCCGCGGCGGCGCTGCGGCGCGTGGAGCTGCTCAGCGCCGAAGACCCGTTTGCGTTCGCCCACCCGCTCGTGCGCCGTGCCCTCTACGACGCGCTGACGACGACCGCTCGCGACCGCCTTCACACGGACGCGGCACGCGTCCTGGCCGCGCGCGGCGCCCCACCCGGCGCGGTCGCCGAGCACCTCGCGCGTCTGCGACCGGCCGGCTCGATCGAGGTCGTGGCCGGCCTGCGCGCTGCCGCGAGCGAGGCACTCGGCCGCGGCGCGCCCGAGACCGCGACCTCCGCGCTGCGGCGCGCGCTCGAAGAGGACGCCCCCGAGCCGCCCCGCGCGGCCCTCTTGCACGAGCTGGGGCAGATCGAGTTCGCCACACGCGACCTCGCGGCGGTCGAGCACCTGACCGAGGCCTACACCTTGACCGAGGACCCGATCGCCAGCGCCCGGATCGCCGTGTCGGTCGGCGGCATGCTCGCCGCGCTCGGCCAGTGGGACCGACTGCTCGCGGTGCTGAGCGAGTCCCTCACCGCGCTCGGGGACCGCGACCCGCTCCTGGCGCTCGACCTCGAGGCGCTCCGCGCGGCGACGCTCATCCACGACAGCGAGCTGATCGGAGCCTACGATCGTGACGAGGCGCGGCTGGAGGCGCTCGCTCACGGCACCGAGTGGCCGGCGCGCGCGCTGGCCACGATCGTCGCCCTCAACTGGGCCAACCGCGGGCGGCGCGTCGCCGACGTCGCGCCGCTGATCGAGCACGCGCTGGGCAACGGCGTGCTGATGCGCGAGCGCGGCATCGGCATGTGGCCGATCACCCAGGCGGCCTCGGCCCTGATCATCGTCGACGAGGACGAGCGAGCGCTCGAGGCCCTCGCCGAGCTGACGGTGCTGGCGCGGCAAGAGGGCTCGCTGGTCGGGGCGGCGGTGTCCGCCGCGTTCCGGATCCTCGTCAACGTGCGCCGCGGCGACCTCCCGGCCGTGGAGGCCGACCTCCAGACGATCGTCGCGATGGCCTTGCCGCTCGACCTCCAGATGGAGATCGCCTCCATCTACTGGTTCCTCAACGACGTGCTCGGCGAGTGCAATGCGATCGACACGCTCGCCGCCCCCGCCATCGCGTTCGAGCCGCGCGACGAGTTCGCGCGCACCGCGGCAGGCGGGATGATGGTCGAGACGCGCGGCCGTCACCGGCTGCACGCCGGCGACCGCGAAGGTGGCCTGGCCGATCTGCGCGCCGCGGCCGCCGTGCTCGGGCGCCTGGAGTACGCGCCCTGCCGCGGGATGTGGCGCTCGGTGCTGGCGCTCGCGCTGCCGCCGGGCGAAGACGAGGAGCGCCGCGCGCTGGCCGAGCAGGAGGTCGCGGCGGCGCGCGCCTGCGGGCTGCCGCGGCCGTTGGGGATCGCGCTGCGCACCATGGCGGTCGTCGGCGCGGGAGACGACGAGGTAGAGACGCTGCGCACGTCGGTCGAGCTCCTCGCCGGCACGCAGGCGCGGCTGGAGCACGCGCGCTCGCTGCTGGCTCTCGGCGGTGCGCTGCGCCGTCGTGGGCACCGCGTCGAGGCCCGGGAGCCGCTGGCCGAGGCGCTGGAGCTGGCACACCGCTGTGGCGCCGAGAGCACGGCGTCACTCGCGATCGAGGAGCTGCACGCGGCCGGCGCGCGGCCACGACGGCCGGCGCGCACGGGACTGGACGCGCTGACGGCCAGCGAGGCGCGCGTCGCGCGGCTTGTCGCGGATGGGCGCTCCAACGCGGAGGCGGCTCAGGAGTTGTTCGTGTCCTTGAAGACGGTCGAGACGCACCTGACGCGGATCTACGCCAAGTTGGGGTTGTCGGGCGCCGGCGCCCGCCGCCGGCTGGCGAGCGCCCTCGACGACGCGGACCGCGTGGCGGCGTAAGGCCGATGCCGCGTCAACTCGGGCGCAGCGTGCCCACAGCGGCGTCGCTGCCGCGATAGCCGAGGTCGGTCGAGTAACGGAGGGTGCCGTCGTCCTTGCGCTCGACGGAGATCCTCTCGTTGAGACAGCCGGGATAGTCGGGGAGGTGGCGAGCGGCGAACGTGAACGCCCTGCTCTCCTTGCCGGTCGCGGTGATGAGGAGCTCGCACCGGTCGCCGCCCAATGTCTTCTCGCTGAGCGAGCCGGCCATCTCGACATCGATCCTCGTCGTCCGCACGGTGAGGGTGATCTGGCTCTTCGACGCGGCGTCGTCCTGATCGACGACGAGGCCGGTCCAGGTTCCCGCAACCCCCGAGCTGGTCGGCTTCGGCTCAGAGGAGGTCGCCGGCCTGGGTTGGGGTGACTTCACCGTGACGGTTCGGGTCGATGTCGAGCCCGGCGTCGTCACCGTGACGGTCTGCGTGGATGCGGTCAGCGGCTTGGAGGAGAACAGCTCGAGAGACCAGCAGGCCGACGACGATCAAGCCCACCGTCGCGGCCACCTTGCCGTACCACCGACCCTGGATCAGCTCGTGGACCCTCTGCGCCATGCGATCGAACCTGCTCAGCGCTTCTGCCGGCCGCTGTTTCGGTGGCTCTCGGTACAGCAGCCAGGCGCCGACCCCGAGCAGCACAACCGTGATCAGGGCGATGATCATTTCCTTGCCCCGCATATCATCGGTTTTGAGCAGACCCTTGTGCGCCGACGCTGTGTATGAACCATCGGCCGGCGATGGTACATCGCTATCCGGTGCGACAGACCATCGCGCTCGGCGTGACGAAGTGCCGGCGACGGTCCGGCCCGCGTCATCGGCGCAGGAGCTTCTTGAGGCGCTCGATCGCGGGGACGAGCACGACGCCCAGCTTGGTCGTCGGGATGCGCTGAGGCTCGTGGTCGCCAGGGTCCAGGCAGCGTGGGACGGTGGGTCCTTCGTGTCGACGAACTCGGAGGCGTCGTCGAAGAGCCTCTTGGGATCCTGGAAGTGCGGCTTGCGGCACGGGCCATCGGGGCTGTCGGAGATCAGGCTCTTGTCCAGCCCCGTGGCGGCGGCCGTCGTGTCGCCCCAGCGGCCGGGCCAGCCGGCCCAGTCCTGGGGGTGGTCGCCGATGACCAGCAGCGTCGAGGGCGGCGACGGACGGCCGGCGTCGCAGACGTCGGCCAAGACCTCGGTCGGAAAGACGCCCGCGTGGAAGTAGGAGGCATGGGATCCGCGTGCGACATGGACCTGGGCCGTATCGGCGTTGCTGGGGTCCTTGCGGACCTAGGACGACGAGCACTGAATCAGATTGCTCAGCTTGACTTCGCGGGCGGGAAGGACGAGAGTCAGATGACCAACTCCACGTCGTGCTCACGAAGGAACTCGCCATGCTGCCTGTGCAGGTCGCCCTCGTCTCCCAGACGGACAAGACCCCGCCCGACGAGGTCTGCCACGTCGCGGCGGCGCTGCAGAAGCAGGCGACACGCGACCTGGCACCACTGTGGGGTGTCAGCGCGACCGTCGACGTCTTCCCCACCGCCAGGAGCGTCCCAGCCGGCTACGCGCCGGTGTTCGTCGTCGACGACGTGCAGGGCGCCGCCGGCTACCACACCGACCGCAACGGGCAGCCATTCGCGCTCGTCGAGTACAGCCATAGCTGGTCGCTGACCGCCAGCCACGAGGTGCTCGAGCTGCTGTGCGACCCGTGGGGCAACCGCACCGCCCCTGGGCGCTCGCCCGACGACGAGCAGGGCCAGGTCGAGTTCCTCGTCGAGGCGTGCGATCCGTGCGAAGCCGCCGAGTTCGCCTACACCATCAACGGCGTCTTCGTGTCGGACTTCATCACGCCGCAGTTCTACGACCCCAAGCAGACCGCGGGCGCGCGCTACTCATTCACCGGCGCGATCACCAAGCCGCGCGAGGTGCTCCCGGGCGGCTACATCTCGTGGTGGGACCCGGCGTCAAACCACATCTGGCAGCTCCTGCGCTTGGGCAAGGACGAGCTCAACGATCTCGGCGAGGGTTCCTTCAACAAGCCCGGGATGTCACTGCGCGAGTACGTCGACAAACACACCGACCACCCCGCCCTCGACCACGGCGTCGAGTCGAGCAACCCGAAGTTCAGCGCCGCGCAGACCGCATGGACGGACGCGACGAAGTCGGCACAGGCGCGCGGCGCGCTCTACGAGGCGGCGATCGCCGACGCGATCGCCGACGCCGCCGGCCAGCCCTGACGCTCAGCCGGCCAGCGTGACCGCCACGCCCGCGCGCTCGGCGGCGGCAGCGGCCTCTGGGGGCAGCGGCGCGTCGGTGATGATGCGGTCGATCGCGGAGGCCTCGCAGACGCGGACGAGACCCGCCATCGAGAACTTCGCGGCGTCGGCGAGCAGGATCACCTCACCGGCGGCCTCGATCATCGCGCGCTTGATCGGGACCTCCACCATCGTGGAGTCCCAGATGTCGAGGCGGCCGTCGACCGCGCTCGTGCCCAGGAACAACATGTCGGCCTTGAGCTGACGCAGCGAGGACTCGGCGAGCATGCCGACGAGCGAGTGGTAGTTGCGACGCACGGTGCCACCCGGCAGGACCAGCTCGATCGCCTCGTCGGGCACGAGCTCCTCGTAGACCGCGAGGCTCGTCGTCACGACGGTCATCGTCTTGCCGTGCAGGTGACGCGCCGCCTGCAGCGTCGTGGTGCCGATGTCGATCATCACCGTCTGGCCGTCGCGGACCAGCTTCGCCGCCGCCGCCCCGATGCAGTCCTTCGCGTCGTAGCGCTCGATGAGCGTCTCGTCGAACGGCGGCTCCGCGCTGACCGTCACCGCCCCGCCGCGGACGCGCTCGATACGGCCCTCTCGGGCGAGCTCGTCGAGGTCGCGCCGGACGGTCATCTCCGAGACGCCGAACGTCTCGGCCAGCACCGCGACGTGCGTGGCACCGGAACGGATCGCGCGGAGGATCTCCTGCCGGCGCTGAGCCGGGATGGTGTGACGGGTCCCGGGGGCGCTCACGCGCGGCGAACAGCTTCGAACATTGAGCCGGACTTGTATCAGGAGCGGCCGACGGGCCCGGCGACGAATCGCCGGGCCCGGAGATGGCCGTGTGTCCGTCTGAGCGGACGGGGAGCGGGAGAAGCCGCTCCCCGCGATCGCTACTTGACGCTGATGGTGGGCGCCTTCTTGCCCGGGACGACGGTCGACTTCACCGTCTTGCCGTCCTTGGTGATCGTGACGACCACCTTCTGGCCCTGCTTCAGGCGCTGCTTGCCCGAGAGCGACAGGCGGACCGTGCCGCGCCCGGATGCGCTCACCGACTTGTTGGTGTTCTGCAGGCGGATGGACGCCTTGAGCTTGCTGCTCTTGCCCGTCGCGCCCACCTCCTTGACCGTGCACTTGGCCGAGCGGCCGGAGGCGACGCAGGTGACCGTGATCAGGACCTTGGAGCCCTTGTCACCCTTGTCGCCCTTCGGGCCGGCCGGGCCGACGGGGCCGGCCGGACCCGCGGGACCTGCCGAGCCGTTCTCACCGGCGGGACCCTGCGGACCGGTCGAGCCGTCCGAGCCGTTCTCACCCGCAGGACCCTGCGGACCCGTGGGACCCTCCGGACCTGCCGGACCCTGCGGGCCCTCCGGACCGGCCTGCACCGGCGCCGTGTAGCTCGCCGTCCGGGTCGCGTAGTCGCCGTCGCCGCTGTAGACGGCGGTGACGGTGTGACCCTTGGCCTCGTCGATCACCGAGGTGGCCAGCTCGGCGCGACCCTGCGCGTCGACCTTGACCGGCGAGCCGACGTTGTCGCCGTCGACCTTGAACTGGACCGTGCCGGTCACCGCACCCGGGAAGGGGTTGGTGCCCGACAGCCGTGCCCGCAGCTCCACCTGGCCGGGCTCGTCGGCGTCGGCGACGTCGCCCATGCCGACCGTGAGCTTGGCCTGGGCCAGCGGCAGGTCGAACGCCTGGACCTCGTCATCCGGCGTCAGGTACGACACCAGCGCGCTGCCGTCCTTGGCCAGCTTGGCGCGGCCTGCCGCGTCGAGCGGGATCCGGACGTGCTGCGTGCCCGCGGTCATCGAGACGACCTCGGAGGCGATGACGCGACCGCTCTGATCCGTGCCCCAGGCGGGGTAGCCGCCGTCGGCGATGTTGCACGCGTCGAGGCCGTAGCTGAACAGCTCCTCCAGCGTGCTCGACGTCGTCGGCGCCGGGCAGCTGCTCGTGTACACCGGGATCGAGCCGGTCAGGCCCGACCACAGGTGCACGCGCGCGGTACCACTGCCGGTCGACGTGATGTCCAGCTCGGCGGCGTCACCGACGAGCTTGACGTTGTCGACCGTCAGGCGGTTGTCCGCCGGGGCCGGCGTGCGGCCCGCGATCGGCACGCCGTTGGCGGCCGACATCGCGATGGTCTGCGGGGACTGCGTGCCGTCGAGGTTGGAGCTCGACACGATCGGGTCGGGCGCCACCGTTGAGCGACCGGCCGGCGGGGTGTAGTTGTCCACCTTCGCGCGGCCCCAGCGGTACGGCGCCGCCTGGACCCCGTTGATGCTCGACCACGCGAGGCGGCTCTGCCCCACGTCGATGTGCCGGAGGTCCCCACCGGGAACCGCGGCGTTGTTGTCGTTGTCGTACGGCGTGATGTTGAACGCCAGGTTGTCCGGGTCGACCGCGGCGGGCAGGTCCGCCATCGGGATCTTGATCTCCAGGTTGTAGGCCCCGCCGGTGTAGGCGTGGCTCACCCCCGTGGAGTTCGTGCCGACCCACGTCGCCGAGGACGCGACCTCGACGCCGGGGGCGTTCGGGGCACCCGCCACCGTGTCGGCCAGCGGCCCGGTGGAGTAGCCCTGGTGGTTGTCGGCGTCACGCGACCAGCACGGGCCGTTGGCGCCGTTGCCGTTGGACCCGGACGGGTCGTTGGTGAACGGGAAGACACCCAACTTGAACGTGTCGGCCGTGTCACGGGCGTTGACGTTGGCGTTGCCGCGCGGGTCGATCAGGATCTCGACCGAGTCCGCGAGCCAGTGCGCGACGCACTCCTTCGGCGTCACCGCGTAGCTCTGGAACTCGTCCACGACGTGGACGAAGAAGTACAGAGCGTCGTTGCGGTGCGTCACCTTGGCGTAGCTGCCGGTGCCGCAGTCGGTGCCGTTCGGGGCGCACGCGGCGCCCTCCCAGACCCGGCTCAGGTCAAGCTGGGGACCGGTGTAGTCGGCACCCTCGACGGCATCGACCGTCGGAGCCGCGGAGGCCTCCGGGATCGTCGTCGTCGGGACGACCGCCATCGTCATGGACTCGGTCGACGAGGCCGTCGACGGCTGGTCATGGGTCGTCGTGATCGTGAACGTCGAGGTCTGCGTCGTCGGCAGCGTCGTGTCCGTGTTGGTCACGTCGATGCTGACGACCGTCTCGGCGCCGGCGGCCAGCGGCCCGTAGGACTCCGTGCCCGACGAGGTGTAGTTGGACGGCAGCGTCAGCGCGACCGTGCCGCTCTGCGGATCCGACGACCAGTTGTGCACGCGCACGTCGATCGTCTTGGTCTCACCGACGCCGATGGACTGCAGCGCCAGCGAGCGGCCGAGGCGGCGGGCGTCGGGCGCGGTGTTCTGCGCCCAGTCCTCGTACTCCGCCCAGGTGCCCCAACGATCGAGACGACCTTCGACCGGCGAGACGACGCGGACCACGTTGTCGGTGTAGCCCGTCGCGGAGCCGGAGGTGACCAGCGCCGAGACCTTGTAGGTGGCGTCGAGCGTCGTGATCGCGGCCGACGGCGTGACCGTGAAGTCGACCGTCGTCTCGGAGCCCGACGTCGTCGCGGGCAGGTTCTTGGGCCCGTCGACCGTCCAGCCCGCGGGGACCGACAGCGCGATGCCACCGGTCTGCGCCGCGATCGTCGCGCCGCCGGACTTCAGGTGCAGGGTCGCCGTGAACGGCTGCCCGGGCACGTTGTAGAACTTGGAGAACGTCAGGTACTCCTGGGTGCCCAGCGGGAACCCGCCCGGGTCCTGGACCGACGCGCCGTAGAGGATCGCGTCGTCCTTGCCGGCCGGCGCGTTGGCCGCGCCGCCCGAGGTGGTGTTCGCCTGGAACGGCACCCGCGCGTAGGTCTGACCGAAGCGCGAGCAGCCGGGGTCGGCGAGCGTCTGGATCATCGTGCGGCTCTGCGTCGGGTAGGCACGCTGACCCTCGAGCGCGACCTGCGCCCAGGTCTTCGCCGTGCCGGCCTGCTTGCCCTGGACGTTGCCCTCAGCCCACTTGTAGGGGGAGTTGTAGCCCGTCCAGACACCCGCGACCGTGTCGTTGTTGGTCGCGGCCGGGACGAAGCCCGTGGTGCAGTTGGCGGCGTTGACGTTGCCGCCGGTGCCGGTGGTCGAGCCGCCCGAGAAGGCCTTCTTGACCTGCCAGGTGCTCAGCGCACCGGGGCCCGTGAGCTGCTCGGGGAACATGGTCGGGTCGGCGGCAGCCTTGATGCCCTCCCAGATGAAGCGGCCGGCCTGCTGGTGGTTGCCGTGGCCGGCGCCCTGGATCGTCGGGTTGAAGCCGATGTAGACGTCGGGCTGGGTCTCGCGGATAACGCGCGTCACGCGGCGCAGCGTCTCCTGCTCGTCCCAGAAGTACTGGGTCAGCGGCGCCGTCAGGTTGTAGAAGAAGTCGACGCGGTCGAGGTTGAAGATGTCGACGGTGCCCGACCGGTAGTGGGCGACGCGATCCTCGTTCTCGCGCCGAAGGCCCAGGTCGGGTCCGATCTCGAGGCCGGCGCCGTTGCCGCCGCCCTCGCCGCGCGTGACCATGATGATCCCGCACTTGGTGCCGTAGCGCTCATGCCAGACGCCACACGGCCCGATGATGCTCGTGTCGTCGTCCGGATGAGCCCACTCACCCATGACGTTGATCTTCACGGCCTTGCTCGCCGTGTACGTCGACGCCGGGGCGGCGCTCGCCGTCCCCACCCAGCTCAGCATGGTCGCCAGAACCGCGACCAATCCCACGCAATAGCGCTTCACGCCACTCCCTCCGATGGACGAGTCCGTACTGCGTTCGTAACACACTTTCGAACGAGTTCGAACACCAAGATGGTTGGAGAAGCTAGAACCCTGTGACTTTGGTGTCAACCTTCTCGGGGCAATTCTTCGGCAAACACCCGCGTTTCATGGTGTTTCAAGGCATCGAGTGTCCGCGCGACCACGTGGGCACGCTCCGAACAACTCCGAACACCACGACGCCTCAGGCGGCGGACGTGACCTTCCGCAGATGCCGTGGCGCGCCGGGGTCGATGCCCTTGGCCCGCGCCAGCGCCCAGGCGAACGCCTGACCCGGGATCACGGACAGCAGCGGCGAGAGCAGTGGCTCGGAGAGCTCGGGCACCGCAAGGACATGCGCGGCCCCGGGCAACCGCGCGGCCGCCGTGCCCGACGCGACGACCGGCGCCCCGGCGTCGCGGGCACGGCGCACGGACTCCACGACCGCGGGCAGGGTCGCATCCGTGGCCGCCACCGCCCAGACCGGCACCGAGGCATCGAGCGCGGCGACAGGTCCGTGCGCCATCGCGGTCGCCGACATCGCCTTGGCGCCGAGGTAGCAGACCTCGGTCAGCTTCAAAGCCACCTCACTCACCGTCGCGAGCTCGATGCCGCGCGCGACCAAGTACATGCGGTCGATCCCCGCCAGCTCGGCCGCCACGGGCGCCACCGCGCCGTCGAGGTCGGCCAGCAGCGCGTCGGCGGCGTCGGCCGCCTCGGCCACGCCGGCGGCCGGCGCCGACCCCCGGCCCGCGAGGTGCCCGGCCAGCAGCGCCAGCACCGCAAGCGTCCCGGTGTAGGTCTTGGTCGCGGCGATCGACCGCTCGGGCCCGACGCCGAGCGTCAGCACGTGGTCGGCGACGTGCGTCAGCGAGGACCCGTCGCCGTTGGTGATCGCCAGCGTCGTCGCGCCCGCCTCCCCCGCGCGCGCCAGCCACGCGACGACGTCGGGCGTCTCCCCCGACTGCGAGATCCCGACGGCCAGCTCGCCCGGCGCCGCGGCGGCGACGCCGTAGTACAAGGGCATGGACATCGAGTCGCGCACGACCGTCCAGCCGCAGCGCGCCCGCAGCAGGTAGGACGCGTAGATCGCGGCGTGGTCGGAGGTCCCGTGCGCGGCGATCCGCACCAGCGGCGGCTTGAGCGCCGCGAGCGCGCCGGCCACCGCGGCGATCTCGCCGTCGCGCGCCAACAGCGTGCGCCAGGCGGCCGGCTGGGAGGCGATCTCCGCGTGCAGGATCTCCGCCGCCGCCGTCACGCCGCGACCCGTGTCGGCACAAGCGCCGTGCCGTCGGCCACGTCGAAGAACCGCAGCGACGCCGGGACGACGCCGAACTCCACCCGGTCTCCGGGCACGAGCGCCGCGCGACCGTCGTGGTGGACGACGACCCGCGCCTCGTCGCCCACGGCGACGCCGATGAACGTCTCGCGCCCGAGCGCCTCGACGAAGCTGACCTCGCCGGCGATCGGGCCGGCCAACGTGGCGCGCTCCGGGCTCCAGATCCGTGCGCATTCGGGACGCACGCCGACCGTCACCTCGGCCGGCAGGCCGTCGATGCCGGGCAGGACGAGGTCGATGCCATCCGCGCGCAGGCGCGTGCCACCGCCATCTGCGGGCGCGACGGCCGCCGTGATGAAGCTCATCGCCGGGCTCCCGATGAAGCCGCCGACGAACGTGTTGGCCGGGCGCTCGTAGAGCTCCTCCGGCGTGCCGACCTGCTCGAGCACCCCGTGGTTCATCACCGCGATCCGGTCGCCCATCGTCATCGCCTCGACCTGGTCGTGGGTGACGTAGACGGTGGTGGTCCGGACGTCCTGCTGCAGCCGCTTGATCTCGCCGCGCGTCTGCGTGCGCAGCTTGGCGTCGAGATTGGAGAGCGGCTCGTCCATCAGGAACACCTCGGGCTGGCGCACGAGCGCGCGACCGAGGGCGACGCGCTGGGCCTGGCCGCCGGAGAGCTGCCCGGGCTTGCGGTCCAGGTACGGGTCGAGGTCCAGCGACGCGGCGGCCTCACGCACCCGACGCTCGATCTCGGCCTTGGGCGTCTTGCGCCGCCGCAGCCCGAAGGCGAGGTTGTCGAAGACCGTCATCTGCGGGTACAAGGCGTAGTCCTGGAAGACCATCGCGATGTCGCGCTCGCGCGGCGCGATCTGGTTGACGACCCGGTCGCCGATGCGGATCTCGCCGGCGGTGATCGACTCCAGGCCCGCGAGCATCCGCAGCGCTGTCGTCTTGCCGGAGCCCGACGGGCCGACCAACACCATGAACTCGCCGTCGGCGATGTCGAGGTCAAGGCCATGGACAACGGCGTTGTCGCCGTAGGACTTGTGGACGTCGGAGAAGCGAACTGCACCCATCGGACTACCCCTTCACGGCTCCGGAGACCATGCCCCGGATGAAATGGCGCTGGAGGAACACGTACAACACGACCACCGGCGTGGCGACGATCACGGCGCCCGCCGCCAGCAGGGTGAGGTCGGCCTGGTTGCGGCCGAGGAAGAAGCTGAGGCCCAGCGGCGCGGTGCGCAGGCCCTCGTCGGTGACCATCACGAGCGCCAGCAGGAACTCGTTCCAGGTCCACATGAACAACAACACGACCATGGTCAGCACCGCCGGCCGCGCCAGCGGCAGCAGCACGCGCCAGAGCGTGAACCAGCTCGACGCGCCGTCGATCCGCGCGGCCTCGACGAGCGAGGGCGGGACCGAGCGGAAGAACGCCCGCATCCAGAAGGTGCCGAACGCGATCGACGTCCCGGCCTGGGGCAGGATCAGCGCCCAGTAGGTGTCGGTGAGCTGCAGGTCGCGCAGGTCGTAGTACAGCGGGACGATCATCGCCTCCATCGGCACCATCAGGCCGAGCAGGAAGATGTAGAACAACGGCTGCGCGAAGCGGAAGCGCATCAGCCCGAACGCGTAGCCGGCGAGGATCGAGACCACCGTCGAGATGCCGACGACCGCGACCGACACGATCGCGCTCGACTTCAGGTAGACGCCGAAGTTGCCGTCCTTCCACGCCCGCGAGAAGTTGTTGAAGTGCAACCCGTCGAAGCTGCCGAACGACGCGCCGCCGCCGGGCTTCTGCAGGGCGGTGAAGAGGATGCCCACGATCGGCAGCAGCGCGATCATGGCGAAGACGCCGAGGATCAGGTAGGTGGCCGACTGCTCGCGGCGACTGGTCATCGCTTCGCCCCTCGTTCGGCGATCTGGTTGATGCCGGTCGACAGCAGGAAGATGACGAGGGCCAGGGTGAGGCCGATCGCCGACGCCGACCCGACCTTGCCGGTCAGGAACGCGCGCTCGTAGACCTGGTAGGCGGGGACCGACGTCGCGTCGCCCGGCCCGCCCTTGGTCGTGATGTACACCAGGTCGAAGTTGCGCAGGGCCGCGATCGTGCTGAGCGTGAGCGCGACCGCGATCTCACCGCGCAGCGCGGGCAGCGTGACCGCGAAGAACTCACGCACGGCGCCGGCCCCGTCGACCCGCGCGGCGTCATAGAGCGACTTGGGGATCTTCTGCACGCCCGCGGTCAGCAGGACCATCGCCAGGCCGTACATCACCCAGGTGCCGACGAGCCCGACGGCGGGCAGCGCCAGGTCGAAGTCGCCGAGCCAGGACTTGGCCAGGCCGCCGAGGCCGACCGCGCGCAGCCCCTCGTTGATCGGCCCGTCGTTGGGGTCATAGATCATCCGCCACATCACGGCGACGACGACCATCGCCACGACCTGGGGCAGGAACAGCACGACGCGGAAGAAGGTGAAGCCGCGCACCTGCGTGCGCGCGACGATGCCCGCCAGCAGCAGGCCGATCCCGACGGGGATCACCGCGTAGAAGACGACGAGCCACAGCGCGTGGACGAACGCCGTGCGCTGGTCGGGGTCCGACAGGACGTCGCCGTAGTTGGCCAGGCCGACCCACTTGCCCGCGGTGATGCCATCCCATTGGAAGAACGACAGCCAGACCGCGTGCAGCAGCGGGACGAGCGTGAAGGCGCCGAAGATCAGCAGCGCGGGGATCAGGTACAGGTAGCCGACGCGCCGGGGCTCGCCCGGCGGTCGGTCGGAGGCGCGCCGGCCGAGGGGCCGGGCAGGCCCCTCGGCATCCGCCGCGATCCCCCCGCCGCGACCGAGCGCGACGGGGGTCTCATCGACGTTGGCGGGACGGCGCGCCATGAGGTCAGCTGCCGCTCTTGGAGGCGTCGACCTTCTTCTGGACGTCCGCCGTGAACTCCGTCGGCGACGACTTGCCGGCCAGCATGTTCTGGATCGCGCCACCGAGGTCGTCGCCGAACGTCGGCGTCGTGTAGTCGGCGTACGGGATCAGGCCGTCGGCCTCGCCGAGCGCCTTCCAGGACGCCGCGACGTCCTGGGTCAGCGCGCCCTTGGCCGCCGGCACGTCGTACTTCATCGCTGCCAGGTTGTCGGTCTCCGTGAGCACGGTGGCCGCGTTCTGGTCGGTGAGGAAGTCGATGTAGGCCGCAGCCACGTCGGGGTTCTTGGACTTCGACGTGATCGTGAACGGCAGCGACTCGCCGCCGAGCGCGACCGGGTCGCCCTCCTGCTCGCCGGGCATCGTGAAGAAGCCGACGTCATCGCCCATCTGCTTGGCCAGGTCGGCCACCAGCCAGGTGCCGGCGATCAGGAACGTGCCGCGGCCCTTGGAGAACCGCTGCCATGCCGGGTCATAGCCCGTGCCGTTGAAGTCCTTCGTGAAGTACCCCTTCTTGACCCAGTCCTGCAGCTTGGTCGCCGCGGCCTGGAACTCGGGGGTGTCGAACGAGGCGCCGTCCTTCTGGAAGACGAAGTTGCGGACGTCCTCCTTCGGGGCGGTGGTGGCGAGCGCGGTCTCGTACTCGTGGATGCCGGGCCACTTGTCGAGGTTGCCGAACTGGATCGGCACGTCGCCGTCGGTCTTGGCCTTCGCGAGCGCAGCCTCGAAGTCCGCCAGCGTCTTCGGGACCTCGGTGACCTTCTTCTTGTTGTAGAAGACGCCGACGATCTCCCCCATCTGCGACAGGCCGTACAGGTTGCCCGTGCCGAAGGTGGTGCCGTTGGCCTCGAACTTGTTGAGGTCCAGCAGCAGGCTCGGGTAGCGATCGGCCCAGCCGTAGATCTTCGCGTAGTCGTCGATCGAGCGCAGCAGCTTGCCCTTGACGAGCTGGCCCATCACGCCGAGGCCCTGGTTGGCCTCGACGACGTCCGGGGCCTTGGGTCCGGAGACGGCGAGCTTCAGCGTCGTGTTGAGGTCGTCGAACGACTTCGCCACGCGCTTGATCGTCACGTTGGGGTACTTCGCCATGAACTGCTTGTTGAGCTCCTTGATCTGCGCCGCCTGACCGCCCCGGACCTCCTGGTCCCAGACCGTCAGCGTGACGTCGCCGGCCGCGGCGATGTCCGGCTTGGCCTGCACGGCCGCCGTCGTCTTGGTCGGCGTGTCGCTGCTCGTGTCATCGCCCGGCGTCGTGCCACAGCCCGCCGCCAGCGCGGTGGCCGCGAGCACCGCCAGCGACCCCATCACCTTCGTTGCCTGCATACCGTCTCTCCTCCGTGTGTTCAGGTCGTGGTCTGACCCGGGACGGTCAGCCCTCGTTCGGCGCTCGCCGCGGCGAGCTCCTTGATGGTCTGCGCGCCCGCCACCGCGGTGGGGACGCGCACCGACAACGCCGCGGCCAGGCAAGCCCAGCGCAGGCAGTCCTCCGGCGATGAGCCGGCCAGATCGCTCCAGATGTAGGCGGCGACAAAGAGATCCCCGGCGCCGGTGGTGTCGACGGGGTCGCCGACCGCGACGCCGGCAGCCCGCTCGACGGTGCCGTCGGCCGCCGTCAGCGCACCGTCGGGGCCAAGCGTCACGACGACGCGCGGGACGGTCGCGGCGAGCGCGCGCGCGGCGTCGGCCACGTCGTCGCACCCACTCAGCAGCCGTGCCTCACGCGCGTTGACCACCAGGGCCCGCGCGCGCAACACCCGCTCGGGCAGGGCCGCGCCGGCGAAGGCGCGTGCCTCCTGATCCCCGGCGGTCGCGTACAGCGCCGCGCCGTCGGGAACGCTCTCCAGGCGGGTTATCGACGCGAGCACCGCGCGCGGCGCGAACGCCGCGACGTCCTCGCGGCTCGCGCGCTCGTCGGGATCAAAGGTGACCATCGCGCGCTCGCCGTCATGGGGCAGCACCGCGGTGACCGGGGTGCGCGCGACCGTCCGCGGCGTGCAGGCGACACCCTCGGCGGCGAGCGCGTCGCGCACGAAGCGCCCGTCGGCGTCGTCGCCCAGCGGCGAGGCGAGCGCCGCCGAGAGGCCGAGGCGCGCGGCGCCGATGGCGACCGTCGCCGCGCCTCCGGGTGAGCGCAGCAGGTCACGCGCATGGCGCTCCTCGCCCGGCGCGGGCAGCGCGTCGAGCCCCACGAACGTGAGGTCGACGAACGCCGGATCGGCGCAGACGAGGTCGGTGCTCATCGGGAGAACGCCTCCGCGAGCCCGGGGAGCCGCTCGCAGTACTCCTCGAAGATCTGGCGCGCCGTGGCGACCGACGGGACGAGCGGATGCAGCGCGAGCGCCTTGATCGCCTGCTGACGAGAGCCCGACAGCGCCGCGTCGATCGTCGTCCGCTCGACGTCCTTCATCGTCTCCACGAGCGCGCGCGCGTGGGGCGCGACCTCGCCGATGGCGACCGGGACCGGGCCCGACCGGCCGACGATGCACGGCACCTCGACGACCGCGCGGTCATCGAGGAACGGCAGGCTGGACCGGTTGGCGGTGTTGAGCACGAGCACCGCGCGGGTGTTGTTGGCGATCGCCTCCAGGACGGACATCGCCTCGCCCTCGTAGCCGCCGTTCTCGTCGATCTCGTGCTCGTGGCCGTCGCCGGCGGCGCTGCGCGCCTCGGCCATGTAGCTGCGCTCGCGGTCGTGGCGGGTCCCCCGCCAGCTCTCCAGCGCGACGCCGGGCGGCTGCTCGCCCTCGGCGTAGAACGCGCGCTGCTGACGCAGCAGGAACGCGCCGCGCGACTCGGGGCTCTGACGGATCGCGTTGACCGTGTCGGCCGCGTAGTAGAAGTAGTACAGGTACTCGTTGGGGATCATCTCCAGCGAGCGCAGCCACTCGCCGCCGAACAGGCGGCCCTCCTCGAAGGTGTCCAACAACGCGTCCTGCTCCAGCAGCCCGGGCAGCAGCTCCTGGTCGCCGTCGCGCACGCCGTGCAGCCAGCCGAGGTGGTTGAGGCCGAAGTAGTTGAACCACAACTCGTCGGCGGGGCGGCCGAGCGCGCGGGCGACGCGGCGCATCAGGCCGGCGGGCGAGTCGCAGATGCCGATCGCACGGTCGCCGAGCACCCGCTGCACGGCCTCGGTGACCATGCCTGCCGGGTTGGTGAAGTTGATGAGCCAGGCGTCGGGCGCGTGCTTGGCCATCGTCTCGGCCAGCTCCATCATCACCGGGATCGTCCGTAGCGCGAAGCAGAGGCCGCCGGGGCCCGTCGTCTCCTGGCCGAGCACGCCGTGGCCGAGCGGGACGCTCTCGTCGATGACGCGCCCTTCGAGCTGGCCGACGCGGATCGCGCAGAGGACGAAGTCGGCGCCCTGGACGGCCTCGACGAGGTCGGTCGTCCCGCGGAACGGGAGCTTGACCCCGTGCTCGATCGACAGGCCGCTGAGCACGGGGGCGATGCGGTCCAGCCGGTGCTGCTCGACGTCGTGCAGCACAACTTCGGCGATCCCCAGGCGGTCGCGCAGGCCGAGCAGCGCGGTGTAGACCAAGGGCACGCGGAATCCTCCGCCGCCGACGATCGTGAGCTTCATGCGATGGTCACCTCGATCCCGGCCTCTTCGATGGCCGCGCGGTCACCGGCCGGGAGGCCCGCGTCGGTGATGATCTGATCCAGGTCCGCGGGGCCGCAGACGCGCACGACCCCGGTCATGGAGAACTTGTCGCTGGCGGCGAGCAGGACGACACGCCCGGCGGCCCGGATCATGGCCCGCTTGATCGGGACCTCGATCATGGTCGTGTCCCACACCGACAGGTCCGCATCGACCGCACTGGTACCCAGGAAGACGATGTCGGCGTTGAGCTGGCGCAGCGCGTCCTCGGCCAGCACGCCGACCGTCGAGAGGTAGTTGCGCCGCACGAGCCCGCCGGGGAGGACGATCTCGACCTCCTCGTCGTCGCGCAGCTCGTCGAGCGCGGCCAAGTTGGTGGTGATGAGCGTGACCCGGCGGCCGCGCAGATACCGCGCGACCTGCAGCGTGGTCGTCCCGATGTCGAGCATCACGGTCTGGCCGTCCTGCACGAGCGCGGCGCCCGCGCGGCCGATGAGGTCCTTGACCTCCTGGCCCTCCTGCGCGATCTCGTCGAACGGCCGCTCGGGCACGGTGTCGACCGCGCCGCCGTGGACGCGTTCGAGCTTGCCGTCGCGCTCGAGGGCGATGAGGTCGCGCCGCACCGTCATCTCGCTCACGTCGAACGCCCGGGCCAGGTCCGAGACGTGAGCCGTCCCGGAGCGCACCGCCTGCAGGATCCGCTGGCGCCGCTGGGCAGGGACCGGCACGCGTTCAGGCAACGTGCCGACCCTGAGTGATCGAATCTGTGCGACCCGAGAGGCTCACGGGGCGTCACATTACAGATTCGAACAGAGTTCTGTGCGAATTTGTTGACGGCTGATCGGAACCGCGTTAGCTTGGCCGCCCATGTCGACCGATCGCCACCTCGCCGGAGCGCCCATCAGCTGGGGCGTCTGCGAAGTCCCGGGCTGGGGCACGATGCTGCCGCCGGAGCGGGTCTTCGACGAGATGGCGGGCCTTGGCCTGACCGCCACCGAGCTCGGCCCGGTCGACGACTACCTGCCCCTGGACGCCGACGCGATCCGCGCCATGTTGGCGCCCCGCCGTCTGGAGCTGCTGGGCGGGTTCGTGCCACTCGTGCTGCATCAGGGCGAGCTCGCCGACGCGCTTGACCAGGCCCGCCGCGTGGCGCGTGTCATGGCGGACGCCGGCGCCTCGGTCTTCGTCCTGGCGCTGGTGCAGGACGCCGAGTGGTCGGTCCCCGTCGCCCTGGACGACGCGGGCTGGGCGCGGCTGGCCGCCGGTGTCGACGCCGTCGCCGAGGCGACCGCCGAGCTGGGGCTCACCACCGTCGTGCACCCGCACCAGGGCACGCTCGTCGAGCGCGCCGCGGAGGTCGACGCGCTCGCCGAGCGCAGCGACGTCGCCTGGTGCCTGGATCCCGGGCACCTCGCGCTGGGCGGATACGACCCGCTGGACTTCGTGGCCAACCACGGCGACCGCGTCGCCCACGTCCATCTCAAGGACGTCGACCTGACGATCGCCGAGCGTCTCAACGCCGGCGCGCTGACGCTGATGGGCGCCGTGCAGGCCGGGCTCTTCAAGCCGCTGGGCCAGGGCGACGCGTCGATCGCCGAGCTGGTCGCCGCGCTGGACGCGCGGGGCTACGACGGGTGGATGGTCCTCGAACAGGACTGCGCGATCACCGGCGCGCCGCCGGCGCCCGGCGAAGGGCCCGTGCAGGATGCCGCCGAGAGCCTGCGCTTCCTGCGCTCGCTTGCCCCGGCGGGCGTGCGATGAGCGCCCTCGACGGCACGACCGCCGGCGCGCCGCTGCGCGTCGGCGTCATCGGGACGGGGCGGATCGGCCGCCTGCACGCCGAGCTGCTGGCGCACCGCGTGGCCGGTGCGCGCATCGCGATGGTCTGCGACGCACACGTGCCCTCCGCGCTGGCCGTCGCGGTGGACCTCGGCGTGCCCACCGTGGACTCGGCCGCCGAGCTGATCGGCTCCCACGAGGTCGACGCGGTCGCGATCTGCACGAGCACCGACACGCACGTCGACCTGATCCTCGCGGCCGCCGCCGCGGGCAAGGCGATCTTCTGCGAGAAGCCCGTGTCGCTGGACCTCGACGCCGTCGACGCCGCGCTGCACGCGGTCGCGACGGCCGGCCGGACCTTCCAGATCGGCTTCAACCGGCGCTTTGATCCGGCGCACGCCGCGGTCCGGGCCGCCGTCGCCGACGGCAGCGTCGGCGAGCCGCACCTCGTGCGGATCACCAGCCGCGACCCCGAGCCGCCGCCGCTGGACTACGTCCGGACCTCGGGCGGGATCTTCCTCGACATGACGATCCACGACTTCGACATGGCGCGGTTCGTCACCGGCAGCGAGGTCGTCGCGGTCAGCGCGCACGGCGCGCTGCGGATCCGGCCGGAGTTCGCCCAGGCCGGCGACGTCGACACCGCGATCGTCACGCTCGAACACGCCGACGGCTGCCTGACCGCGATCGACAACAGCCGTCAGGCGCCCTACGGATACGACCAGCGCGTCGAGGTCCACGGGGCGCGCGGGATGGCCGCCTCGGAGAACCCGCACGCGCACACCGCGCTGGTGCGCTCCGGCGCCGGGACCGAGACCGCGCCGCTGCCCTACTTCTTCCTCGACCGCTACACGCCCGCCTACGTCGCCCAATGGGAGGCGTTCGTCACCGCGTGCCGGACCGGCGCGCCCGGAACGCCCGGGCTCGCCGACGCGCGCGCCCCGCTGGTCATCGGCCTGGCCGCGCTGCGGTCGCGCACCGAGCGGCGACGGGTCGAGATCGCCGAGATCGAGGCGGAGGTCGTCGCCCGATGAGCACCCTGGACCTGCTCACGATGGGCCGCATCGGCGTCGACCTCTACCCGCAGCAGTCCGGCGTGGGGCTGGAGGACGTGACGTCCTTCGCCAAGTTCCTGGGCGGCTCGCCGACCAACGTCGCGGTCGCCGCCGCGCGGCTGGGAAACCGCTGTGCCGTGCTCACCAAGGTCGGCGACGACCCGTTCGGCGCCTACCTGCGCCGAACGCTGGCCGACTTCGGCGTCGACACGCGCCACGTCGGGACCGACGCCGAGCTGCGCACGCCACTGGCCTTCTGCGAGCTGCACCCGCCCGATCACTTCCCCCTGCTCTTCTATCGGGAGCCCAGCGCGCCGGATCTCCAGCTGCGCGCCGACGAGCTGCCGCTCGACGACGTGATCTCCGCGCGCATCCTCTGGACGACGGGCACCGGCCTGTCCGCAGAGCCCAGCCGGTCGGCAACGCTGACCGCGCTGCGCGCCCGCCGCGAGGCGCGAGGCGACGCGATCACAGTCCACGACCTCGACCACCGGCCGATGTTCTGGGCCGATGTGGCCGAGGCCGGTGAGCAGGCGCGTGCCGCGCTGGCCTGCGCGACCGTCGCCGTGGGCAACCGCGAGGAGGTCGCGGTCGCCGTCGGCACCGACGACCCCGACGACGCCGCGACCGAGTTGTTGGCCTTGGGCGTGTCGGTGGCGATCGTCAAGCGCGGGCCGGCGGGCGTGCTGGTCGCCACCGCCGACGGGCGCTGGGACGTCACGCCGGTCCCGGTCGATGTGGTTTGCGGCCTCGGTGCCGGCGACGCGTTCGGCGGCGCGCTCTGCCACGGGCTGCTGGCCGGCTGGACGCCGGAGCGCTCCGTACGGCTCGCCAACGCGGCGGGCTCGTTCGTCGCCGGGCAGCTCGCCTGCGCGGACGCGATGCCGACGCTCGCGCAGCTCGGCGACATCGCGGCGGTGACGGCATGAGCGGCGCGAGCGTGACACTCGCGCAGCTCGGCGATGTCGCGGCGGTGACGGCATGAGCGACGCCCCCGTGCGGCTCACGGTCGCCCAGGCGCTCGTGCGCTTCCTCGCCGTTCAGCACGTCGAGCGCGACGGCGTGCGCACCCCGTTCTTCGCCGGCTGCCTGGGCATCTTCGGCCACGGCAACGTCGCGGGCCTGGGCGAGGCGCTGTACGCGTCGCGCGCGGAGTTCCCCTACATCCCGGGACGCAACGAGCAGTCGCTGGCCCACATCGCGTGCGGCTACGCGCGCCAGCGCGATCGCCTGGCGACCTTCGCGGTGACCACGTCGGTCGGGCCGGGCGCCACGAACCTCGTCACCGGCGCCGCGTTGGCCACCATCAACCGGCTGCCGTTGCTGCTGCTGCCCGGCGACACGTTCGCCACACGCGCACCGCACCCGGTGCTCCAGCAGCTGGAGTCCGACAGCGACGGAACCGTGTCGGTCAACGACGCGCTGCGCCCGGTCTCGCGCTACTTCGACCGCATCGTCCGCCCCGAGCAGCTCGTGCCCGCCGCGCTGGAGGCGATGCGCGTGCTGACCGACCCGGCCCAGACCGGAGCGGTGACGCTGGCCCTGCCCGAGGACGTCCAGACCGAGGTCGTCGAGGTCGATCCCGCGTTCCTCGAACCACGAACCTGGCTGATCCAGCGCCAGCCACCGGCGCCCGAGGGCGTCGCGCGTGCCGCCGCGCTGATCCGTGCGGCGAAGCGCCCGCTGATCGTCGCCGGCGGCGGCGTTGTCTACTCGCGCGCGTGCGAGGCGCTGCGCGCGTTGGTCACCCAGACCGGGATCCCGGTCGGCGAGACCCACGCGGGTCGTGGGGCGCTGCCGTCCGACCACCCGGGCGCGCTCGGTGCGATCGGCGCGACCGGCACGCCCGCCGCCAACCGGCTGGCGCGCGACGCCGATCTGGTCATCGGGATCGGCACGCGCTGGAGCGACTTCACGACGTCGTCGAAGTCGGCCTTCCAGGATCCCGACGTCCGCTTCATCAACATCAACGTCTGCGCGTTCGACGCGGCCAAGCACGCCGGGCTGCAACTCGTCGGCGACGCGCGCGTGGCGCTGGAGACGCTCGCCACGGCGCTGGGCGACGGTGTCCGGGCCGACGACGCGTGGACCGCGCGCGGCGAGACCGAGCGCGGTGCATGGGCCGAGGAGGTCCTCCGGCTGGTCGGCGCGCCGCCGCTCACCCAGGCGGCCGTCATCGGCGCGGTCAACGACGCGGCCGGCGAGACCGGGGTCGTCGTCCAGGCCGCGGGCTCGCTGCCCGGCGACCTGCACAAGCTCTGGATCGCGCGCGACCCGGCGGCCAAGGGCTACCACGTCGAGTACGGGTACTCGTGCATGGGCTATGAGATCCCCGGCGGGATCGGCGTCAAGCTCGCCGCGCCCGAGCGCGAGGTGTACGTGTTGGTCGGCGACGGCTCCTACCTGATGTCGCCCGGTGAGCTGGCGACCGCCGTCGCGCTCGGGACCCGCATCGTCCTGGTGCTCGTCCAGAACCACGGCTACGCGTCGATCGGCGCGCTGTCGCGATCGGTCGGCGGCGCCGGGTTCGGCACGCACCATCGCGTCGCCGACGGTGGCCAGACCGTCCTCGATAACGACGCCGGCAACGCGCTCGCCACCGACGCCCACGAGCTGCCCATCGACCTCGCCGCCAACGTCGCGAGCCTCGGCGTCCCGGTCACGCGCGCCGGCGACCTCGCCGAGCTGCGCGACGCGCTGACCGCCGCCCGCGACGCCGACGGCCCGGTCGCCATCCACGTCGAGGTCGATCGCTTCCACACCGTCGGCGGCTCCGAGAGCTGGTGGGACGTCCCCGTCGCTGCCGTCTCGGACAGCCAGGAGGTCATCGCTGCGCGCGAGCGCTACGAGCGCGACCGCCGCGCGCAGCGCGTGTACCTCCGCACCCCATGAGCACCATCCTCCAACGCCCCTCCCCCGACGGCAGCATCGTCGTCACCCCGCAATCGGCGGGCTGGACCTACGTCGGCTTCGAAGCCGTGCGGCTGGAGCCCGGCGAGATCCTCGTGCGCGCCAACGGCGGTCGCGAGACCTGCATCGTCGTGATCTCCGGCACGGTGCACGTGCGGTCCGACGAGCACGGCGAGTGGCGTGACCTCGGCGGGCGACCGGACCCGTTCTCCGGCTCGCCCGAAGGCGCCTACTTCCCGCCGCGCAGCGCGTTCGTCATCGAGGGTCGCGGGCCGGCCGGGGCCGAGATCGGGCTCTGCCACGCGCCCGCCGAGCACGGAACCGCGGCGCGGGCACTGCGCACGCCCGAGGTGACCGAGCGCGGCTACGACGCCCACCAGCGCATCGTCGGGAACATCATGATGGACAACGAGGCCGCCGAGCGGCTCCTGGTCTGTGAGGTCACCACGCCCTCGGGCCACTGGTCCAGCTACCCGCCGCACAAGCACGACCGCGACGCGCTGCCCGACGAGTCCTTCCTTGAGGAGACGTACTACCACCGCGTCGCGCCCGCCGACGGCTTCGGCCTGCAGCGCGTCTACACCGACGACGGCACGCTCGACGAGACCGTCGCCGTCCGCGACCACGACGTCGTCCTGGTCCCGCGCGGCTACCACACGGTCGCCGCCCCGCCCGGCGTCGCCGTCTACTACCTCAACGTGATGGCCGGGCCCAGCCGCGAGTGGTCGTTCACCGACGACCCCGCCCTGGCCTGGACCCGCGCCGACGGCGCGACCCTCGGCGGCCGCCTGCGCCCCGACGCGTGAGCCCCACCCCTCTCCCCTCCCCAACCCACGGAACCCCGAGATGACCTCCAACAACGGCTTGTTGAACAACTACATCGACGGAGCCTGGACGCCGGCCCGTGACGCGGCCGGTGCGCTCGATGTCAACGATCCCGTCACGGGGTCGGTGCTCACGCAGGTGCCGCTCAGCGGCGCCGCCGACGTCGACGCCGCGGTGCTCGCCGCCCGCGCGGCGCTCCCGGCGTGGCGTGACGTCAACGCCATCGAGCGCGCGCGGCGCCTGTTCTCGCTGCGCGAGGGCCTGATCGCCCGCGCCGACGAGCTGGCCGCGACGGTCACGAGCGAGATGGGCAAGACGATCGGCGACGCCCGCGCCGAGGTCGGGCGCGCGATCGAGATGGTCGAGGCCGCCTGCGCGATCCCGACCACGTCGCAGGGCCGGATCCTTGAGGACGTGTCTCGTGGGATCGACGCCGCGACGATCCGCCAGCCGGTCGGGGTCTGCGCGGCGATCGTGCCGTTCAACTTCCCCATGATGGTCCCGTTCTGGTTCCTGCCGTTCGCGATCGGCTGCGGCAACACCTTCATCTTGAAGCCGTCCGAGCAGGTCCCGATGACCCAGCAGCTCGTCTTCGAGATCCTCGACGGGCTGGGCCTGCCGCCGGGCACCGTGAACCTCGTCAACGGCGGCCGCGAGGTCGTCGAAGGGCTCCTCGACCATCCCGGGATCGACGCGATCTCGTTCGTCGGCTCAGCGCCCGTGGCCAAGCTCGTCTACGAGCGCGCGGCGCGCGGTGGCAAGCGCGTGCAGGCGCTCGGCGGGGCCAAGAACCACATGGTGGTGATGCCCGACGCGGTGATCGACAAGACCGTCGCCGGCCTGATCGGCTCGGCCTTCGGCGCCGCCGGGCAGCGCTGCATGGCGGGCTCGGTGGTCGTGACGGTCGGCGACGCGCACGAGCGGCTGCTGCCGGCGCTGATCGAGGCGACCCGGGCGCTGAGCGTCGGTGACGGCGCCGACGAGGCGACCGACGTGGGGCCGGTCATCTCGTGCGCGGCCCGCGACCGGATCGCAGCGCGGATCGGCGAGGCGATCGACGCGGGCGCGACCGCCGTGGTCGACGGACGCAGCGCGATCCCCGACGACGACGGCGCGTTCGTCGGCCCGACGATCCTCGACGGCGTCACGCCGGAGATGGAGATCGCCCAGGAGGAGGTCTTCGGGCCGGTCCTGACGGTCGTCCGCGCCGCGTCGCTGGACGAGGCGATCGCGATCGTCAACACGTCACGCTTCGGCAACGGCACCTCGATCTTCACCGAGTCCGGCGCGGCCGTGCGCCGCTATCAACATGATGTTCAAGCCGGGATGATCGGCGTCAACATCGGCGTCGCGGCGCCGGTCGCGTTCTTCCCGTTCTCAGGGTGGAAGGACTCCTTCCTCGGCGACCTGCACGCCCACGGGCCCGATGCCGTGGAGTTCTTCACGCGCAAGAAGACCGTGACCAGCCGCTGGTTCTCCGACGGCCAGGGCACCGGCGACTACTTCGTGGAGCGCTAGGCGATGTCGCTCGGTCATGCCTCCCCGCTGTACTTCCTGGCCTTCGACCATCGCGGCGTCTTCGCGCGCACCGTGTTCGGCACGACCGGCGAGCCGACGCCCGAGCAGGAGACGGCGATGGTCGACGCCAAGCACTTGATCTTCGAGGGCGTGCGACGCGCCGCGCAGGTCGGGGCGGTCCCGGAGGGGCAGGCCGGCGTACTCGTCGACGAGCTCTACGGCGCCTCTGTGGCGCGTGACGCCAAGGCCGACGGCATCGTGCTCGTGATGCCCGTCGAGACGCCCGACCGCGAGCTGTTCGAGTTCGCCTACGGCGCCGACTGGCGTGCGCACGTCGAGGCGTTCGAGCCGGACTTCGCCAAGGTCTTGGTCCGCTACAACGCCGACGGCGACGCGGCAGGCAACGCGCTGCAGGCCGAGCGGCTGGCCGAGCTGTCGCGCTGGCTGCGCGAGACCGGTCGCAAGCTCCTCTTCGAGCTGATCGTGACACCGACCGACGTGCAGATCGCCGCCGCCGGCGGTGACCCCGAGCGCTTCGAGCGCGAGCAGCGCCCCGCGTTGATCGTCCGCGCGATGGCCGCCCTGCAGGACGCCGGCGTCGAGCCCGACGTCTGGAAGATCGAGGGCCTCGACAACCTCCTCGACGCCGAGGCCGCCGCCACCCAAGCCCGGATCGGCGACGGCCGCGCCGGCGTCGCCTGCACCATCCTCGGCGCCGGCGCCCCCGACGCCCGCGTCGACCACTGGCTGCGCACCGCCGCCGCCGTCGACGGCTTCGTCGGCTTCGCCATCGGCCGCTCCATCTGGCGCGACGCCGTCCGCGCCCACCTCGCCAACACCCTCGACCGCGACACGGCCGCCCAACAGATCGCCGACAACTACCTGCGGTTCGTCGACGTCTTCCGGGCAGGACAGGGGTAGCGGCGGCGCACCCGAAGCGCCACGGAGGTCAGGCCAACGAGCGCACGACGCGGCCCAGGGCGTTCAGCGCCTCCTGCAGGCCGACTTCCATCCCGGAGTTGACGTGGCCGTCGCGGTGCTCCTTGGAGGAGTGCTGCACGAGGATCGTCAGATAGGTGCGCCCGTCGGTCTCGGTCAGCGTCAGGGTGTTGAGCGATGCCGCGTCCGGCATGCCCTCGAAGACCTCGGTCGAGACGATCCGCTCGTTGGGGACGAGCTCCTGGTACTCGCCGTGGAAGCCGACCTCGAAGCCCTCGCCGGTCATCACGTAGCGCCAGGTCCCGCCGACGCGCAGGTCGATCTCGGCGAGCGTGACCTCGCCGCGCTCGCCGCTCCACCAGCGCTTGACGAGCTCGGGCGTGGTCCATGCCTTGTAGACCAGCTCCTTGGGTGCGTCGAACTCCCGCGTGATGAGGATCTGCTCGTCTGCCGGGAGCGTCACCGTTGCACTACCTGCCATTGCCACCATCTCCTTCGTGCTTGCGTTTGAGGTCTTCCAACACGACGTCCAGCGCGTCGAACCGCTCCGACCACATCCGCTCGTAGCCCGCCACCCAGTCGTGGATGGGCTTGAGCGCCGGCCCGTTGATCCGGTACAGCCGCTGCCGCCCGACATCGCGGACGTCGACAACACCAACTTCCCGGAGCACCCGCAGGTGCTTGGACACCTGGGGCTGCGTGAGCCCCGTCAGGTCCACCAGGTCGTTGACCGGGCGCTCGCCGTCGCGGAGGAGGTCCAGGATCTGCCGGCGCCGGGGCTCGGCCACCGCGTTGAACACATCCGCCGTTGTCGCTGCTCGCGCCACGCGAAGGAATATACATGCTGATATCGGCATGTATCAACCCGGCAAGGTCGTCGGGCCGCCTATGCGTTCTGGTAGAACCACTCGCGCCATGCATCCGCACAGGGTCCGTCGTCTTGCCGTGTTGCTCGTCCTGCTGAGCGTCGGCATGCTGTCGACGGCCGTCGGCGGCGCCTCGGCGGCCGGCTGGCTGGCGCCGCAGACCGTGCCGCTGTCGGTGAGCGATCTGGGGTTCGACGAGCACGGCAACGCGATCGCGGTCGGCATCGGCACAGACGCCGGCGGAGATCCCATGATCCGGACGATGACCCGGCCGTTCGGCGGTCAGTGGAGTGCGTCCGTCCCCGTCGCCGGCAGCGCCGCAAGCGATGTGCGACCGCCGCAGGTGGCGGTCAATGCCCATGGTGATGCCGTCGCGATCTGGGCGGCCGACCTCGGGGCCGCAGGTGTCGTTCGGGTCTCGAGCCGGCCGGCCGGCGGTCAGTGGAGCGCGCCGCGCGTGATCTCTGAAGACGCGGTGTACGACCGTGACGTGGATGTCGCCATCGACGCGCAGGGCAACGCGACGGCGATCTGGTCTGAGTTCTCGACCACCGCATCGGCCTACCTCGTGCGGTCCGCGAGTCGTCCCAGCGGCGGCGACTGGAGCGATCCCGTCGACTTCTCCAAGAGCGCCCTGAACAGCTCGGCGCGGCTGGCGGTCGATCCACAGGGCAACGTCACCGCCGTCTGGCTCGGAGACGGCACGATCTCCCCGGCCGTCGTGCGGTCCAGGAACCGCCCGGCCGGCGGCGCGTGGGGCGCAGAGGTCGCGCTGTCCTCCGACGACGCGACCGCAAGCGCGGAGGGTCCGCAGATCGCCGTCGACGCGCAAGGCACCGTGACCGCGGTCTGGGCATCGCACGCCATGGCCGGCGGCTACGCCGTGCAGTCGGCACGTCGGACGGCGACGGGCGACTGGAGCGCGACGGTCGACGTGGGCACCGGCTACTCCCCGCAGGTGGCGGTCGATCCACAGGGCAACGCGACCGCCATCTGGGTGCAAGCCTCGCCGTCGAAGCTCGGTCGTGCTCTCCAGCAGCCGCACCGGCGCCGGGCCCTGGAGTGGCGCAGCCCCCATGGCGACCGGCAACGACGTCGACACCGTGGGATATCCGTGGGTGGCGGCTGATGCGCAGGGCAACGTCACCGCGATCTGGGCGCGGTTCAGCAGCACCGACTTGCTCGCCCAGGCAACGCACCACGTGGCCGGGAGCACGAGCTGGAGCCCGCCCGTCGATCTGTCGGTCGGGTGGCCCATCACCGCGATCCCTGCCGCCGGCATCGATCCGCAGGGCCATGTGACCATGGTCTGGTCGTCCGATGAGGCACCCCCGTCGGGGGCCGGCAGCATCTTTGACCCAGTTGCCCCGACGCTGAAGAACGTGGTCGCGCCCGCGACGGCGACCGTCGGGCAACCGATCAACCTGTCGGTCAGCGGGTCTGACGCCTGGTCGACGGTGACGGTCTCGTGGGACTTCGGCGACGATCAAACCGGCTCGGGCGCGGCGGTCAACCACACCTACAACTCACCGGGCGAGCGCACGCTGACGATCACCGGCGTCGACGCGGCAGGAAACACGACGCAGACGTCGCGGACGATCACCGTCGACCCGGCCCCGGTTCCGCAGCCCCCCGGTCCCGGTCCGGGCGGTCCCGGTCCGGGTCCAGCTCCAGGCCCTGGCCCTGATCCAGGCCCGGCCCCACCCCTGCCTCCCGCCACCCCGAAGGCCCCGGTCCTCTCCGGCCTCGAGCAGTCCAACGCACGCTGGCGCACGCACAGCGTCAAGCGCGGGCCACGGCTGCCGGTCGGCACCTCCTTCCGGTTCACGCTGGATCGTGCCGCGCAGGTGCGGCTCACCTTCTCGCAGCTCGTGTCCGGCCGACGGGTCGACGGACGCTGCGTCAAGGCCACCAAGAACAACCGCACCAAGCGCCGGTGTGACCGCTCTCAGGCCGTCGGCACGCTCAGCATCGCGGGCAAGGCCGGGGCGAACACCATTGCGTTCAACGGCAAGCTCCGCGGACGCACGCTGCCGCCGGGCAGCTACCGCGTGCTCGTGACCGCGGCCGCCGACGGCAAGACGTCGGCCGCCGGCTCGGTGCACTTCACGATCGCCCGCTGATCGCATCGCCCCGGGCGACCTTCTTGCCCGGGTTCAGCAGGCCCTTGGGGTCCAGCGCGGTCTTGATCGCCTCGTGGGCGCGGATGGCGCCCGGGTTCCACTGGCGCTCGAGCTGGCCGGCCTTGAGGTAGCCGACGCCGTGCTCGCCGGTGACGGCGCCGCCGAGGTCGATGGCCAGCGCGAAGAGCTCGTGGGTGGCGGTCGTCGCGGTCGCCAGCTCGTCGGACGAACGTGGATCGATGAGGAAGCTTGCGTGGATGTTGCCGTCGCCGGCGTGACCCCAGCTGCAGGCCTCCAGACCATGGGCGGCGCCGATCACCCCGATCGTGGCGATCGCGTCGTCGAGGCGGTTCCACGGCACGACGATGTCCTCAGAAGCCTTGCCGCCGCGCTCGGTGGCGACGGTCCCGCTCACGCCGTCGCGCCAGCGCCAGACGTCGGCCGGGCGCGGCTCGGCGACCGCCAGGGCGCCGTCGGCCAGGACGGCGACCAGCTCGTCGCGCTGACGCCGCGCCTCGTCGGCGGCGCCGTCGACCTCGGCCATCAGCACGAACCCGGCGCCGGCCGGGATCGCGACCGGGCACGCGCCGGCGACGAAGCCGAGCGTCGTCCCGTCGAGGTAGTCCAGCGCTGCCGGCTGCAGGCCGTTGCCGAGGACCGCGCCGATGGCCTCTGTACCCGCGCGCGCGTCCGCGTAGAAAGCGACCACCGGGAACGTCGCCTCGGGCGCCGGCAGCAGCCGCAGCGTCACCGCGGTGATCACGCCGAGCGTGCCCTCGGACCCGACGAGCAGGCTCTTGAGGTCATAGCCGCCGACGTCCTTGCGCAGCGTCCCGCCGAAGGCCGCCGGCTCACCATCGGCCAGCACGACCTCGATCCCGCTCACCCACGCGCCGGTCGCGCCGTACTTGAAGGCATGTGGGCCGCCGGCGTTGGTCGCGACGTTGCCGCCGATGTGCGACTGCTCGGCCGCACCCGGATCCGGTGGGAACAGCAGGCCGTTCTCCAGCGCGAGCCGCTGGACGTGCGCGGTGGTCACGCCCGCCTCGACGGTCATCCGCCACTCCTCGGGAACCACCTCGCGCACGGCGGTCAGCCGCTCGGTGCCGATCACGACGCCCCCGCCCACGGGCACCGCGCCGCCGGCCAGGCCCGAGCCGCCGCCGCGCGGCGTCATCGGCACGCCGCGCTCGTGGCACCACGCGACGACCGTCGCGAGCTGCTCGGCGGTGGCGGGCAGCGCGACGGCGTCCGGGATGCCGCGCAGCCCGCGGTAGGCGGTCGCGTCGGTCTCATACGGCCGCGCGGCGTCGCCGACCAGGACGTGGCCGGCGCCGACGATCTCCGCCAAGGCGCGCGGCAGCGCGCTCGCCTCGGTCGCGCTCACGTGCGCTCCGGCACGGCCGCGGCCAACAGCCCACCGACCAGCTCGCGCGTCAGCGTCGCCGCCCGCGCCAGGTCACCGCGCAGCGGACCGTCCAGCAACGTGAACGACTCGAACTCGACGCAGGCCGCGCCGCCGTAGCCGATGTCGCCCAGCGCGGCGAGCAGCCCGGGCCAGTCGACGCGCCCTTCACCGGGCAGCAGGAAGCAGAAGTCCTCGTCGACGCGACCCACACGACCGAAGGCGTCCTTGAGATGGACATGGCCTACGCGGTCGGCCCAGTCGCGGACCATCGCGGGCACGTCGTCGCCGCTCATCACGAAGTGGCTGGGGTCGATCGTCACGCCGAGGTCGGGGACGTCGAAGCGGTCCAGCACCCGCTGGGCCGACGCGCGGTCGCACGCCAGTGTGCCCCAGCACGGCTCCAGGCAGACGCGCACGCCGGTGCCCTCGGCATGGCGCACGACGCGGTCCAGCGCGCCCAGCGCGAGGTCCCACGCCTGGCCGGAGGACAGCTCGCGGCCGACGACCGTGTGGCCTTCGACCCACTGGTTCGGCCCCGTGACGACGCCGATCGTCGGGATGCCGGCCAGCGCGGCGGCGTCGACCGCCCGCTCGCTGCGGGCGACGCGGCGCTCCCACTCGGCCTCGTCGTCGGTGACGTAGTCCTGGTGGACCATGAGCTGCGGTGTCGCCAAGCCGGAGGCGCGGGCGTGCTCGGCGATCCGCTGCAGGTCGACGGGCTCGTCGGTGAGCGGATCGAACTGCTCCATGGTCCAGTCGACGGCGCCGTAGCCGGCGGCGACGAGTAGCTCGACGACCTCGTGGGCGTCGCGCCAGCCGACATCGGCGGCGATGTAGCCGATCGGGCCGATCATGGGCTCACCGGCACGGCGTGCTGGAGGTAGACGGTCTGGCCCTCGGTGAAGAACTCGATGGCGGCCTCGCCCTGCTCGCGATGCCCGGAGGCGGTGGAGCCCTTCACGCCGCCGAACGGCAGGTGCGGATCGGCGCCCGGCGTCGGGCGGTTGACGTGCACCATGCCCGCGTCGATGCGCTCGACGAAGGCGAACGCCGCCTGCAGGTCACGCGTGCAGATGGAGGCCGACAGCCCGTAGGGCGTGCGGTTGGCCAGCTCGATCGCGTTGTCGAGATCGGCGGCGTACTGGAGCACGCACACGGGCCCGAAGACCTCGTCGTCGAGCACCGCCGTGCCGACCGGCACGTCGGCCAGGACCGTCGGGCGCACGTAGTGCCCGCCGTCCAGCTCAGGTCCGCCGGCGTCGCCGCCGGTCAGGACCGCTGCGCCCTTGCCGCGCGCCTCCTCCACCCCTTCGAGCACCTCACGCTGCGCGCGGGCGTCGATGAGCGGCGGCACCTGGCTGGCGGGGTCGCCTCCCGGCCCGACCACCAGCGCCTCGGTCGCCGCCACGAACCGCTCGGCGAAGTCGTCATAGACCGACGCCGCCACGATCACACGACGCGTCGCGGTGCACTTCTGCCCGGCCGACCCGAAGGCGCCGGCCACGGCCGTCGTGACGGCGTGGCCGAGGTCGGCGTCCTCCAGGACGATCAGCGGGTTGTTGCCGCCCAGCTCGGCCTGGAACCGGACGCCGCGCTGCGCGACACGCGCCGAGAGCGCCATCCCGACGGCGTTGGACCCGGTGAACGACAGGGCCGCGATGCGCGGGTCGTCGGCGAGCGCCGAACCGACGTCGGCGCCGCCGATGACGACCTCCAGCGCACCCTCCGGCAGCCCCGCGTCCTGCAGCGCGGCGGCCAGCGCCAGCGCACCGCCCGGAGCCCGCGAGCTCGGCTTCATGACCACCGCGTTGCCCGCGGCCAGCGCCGGGGCGAGCTTCCACGCGGGGATCGCGATCGGGAAGTTCCACGGCGTGATCAGCCCGACGACGCCCAGCGGCCGCCGCCGCGTGAACGCGATCGTCCCGGGATCGGCGGCGTCCCCGGCGGCGCCCGAGACGCGCTCGGCCTGACCGGCGTGGAAGCGCAGGACCGACGCGGCGCGCAGCGCCTCGCCGCGCGCCTCGACCAGCAGCTTGCCGGCCTCCAGCACCATGTCGGCGGCGATCGTGTCCGCACGCTCTTCGATCAGTCGCGCTGCACGCTCCAGCACGGCGGCACGCCGCGGGCCGGGCGTGGTTCCCCAGCCCGGGGCGGCACGCTCGGCGCTGTCCACGGCAGCCGTGACGGCCGCCGCGTCGTCGAGCGGGTAGCTCGACACGAGCTCCTGGGCCGCCGCGGGGTTGTGGCATTCGAGCGTCCGGGTCACGAGGCAGCCCGCTCCTCGAGGTACGCCGGCCTGGGCAGGTCCCAGAAGCCGTTGTTGATGCCCGTGGTGTTCTGCGGGTCGCGGTCCTGGATGGCCTCGACGACCACCGGGCCGTCGGTGTGGATCGCCCGCTCCAGCGCGGGACGCAGGTCGGCGAAGGACTCCACCTTGATCGCCTCGCAGCCGAAGCCCTTGGCGATGCTGGTGAAGTCCGGCGAGATCAGCTCGCCCGACTTGTCGCGGAACTCGGTGAAGAACGCGCGGTCCTCGCCGAACAGGCCACGCTGGAAGTCACGGATCGACGTCCAACCAATGTTGTTCATGACGAGGTAGACGACCGGCAGGTTCGAGCTGGGCGGCGAGCGCCAGCTCCTGGATGGACATCAGGAAGTCGCCGTCGCCGGCGATGCCGACCACCGGGACGTCGGGCGCCGCCAGCTTCGCGCCGATCGCGGCCGGGACCGTGAAGCCCATCGTCGAGTAGCCGCCGGGCGTCAGCCACGTCCGCGGCTCGTAGGAGTGGAACTCCTGGAAGCCCTGGATCTGCGGGTGGCCGGCCGACGCGATCGCGATGCCGTCACGCGGCAGGACGTCGCGCAGCGTCGCCAGGGACTTGCTGAGCGACAGCGCGCCGTCGACCCAGCGGCCGCGGAGCTGCGCGTTCCAGCGGTTGCGGACCTCGACCAGCTCGGCCTGGTAGGCGCTGTGGTCGGGCAGCGACTTGGCGCGCTCGGTCAAGGCCATGTACAACTCGGCCAGCGCGGTCCGGGCGTCGGAGACGACGCCGACCTCGGTCGGGTAGTTCTTGCCGATCTCGCGCGGGTCGATGTCGATGTGCAGCAGCCGCGTGGTCGAGGAGAACGACTCGCCGTCCTTGAACGAGGAGCTGGTCTGCTCGGCGAAGCGCGTGCCGACGGCCAGCAGCACGTCGGCCGTGCGCGCGATGTGGTTGCCGCAGCCGGTGCCGTTGGAGCCCGTGTGCTGCGCGCACAGCGGGTGGTCCTCGGGGAAGACGCCCTTGCCCATCATGGTGGTGATGACCGGGGCGCCGAGCAGCTCGGCGACCTCGCGCAGCTCGGCGTGGGCGCGCGCCGACACGCAGCCGCCACCGGCGAGGATCACCGGACGCTTGGCGCCGGCCAGCGCGGCGGCGATCGCGTCGATGCCGTCGGGGTCGGGGCGCACCGCGGTGTGCGTCGCGCGGTGGTTGCCGAAGTCCATCGCGGGCGTCTCGTCGCTGAGGCTCTGCAGGTCGATCGGCATCTCGACGTGCACCGGCCCACGGCGGCCGCTGAGCGCCGCGTTGAAGGCGCGGTGCATCGCCCGCTGGACCTGGTCGACACGGCCCGGCGTGAAGCTGCGCTTGGTGACCGGGCGCATGATCGAGGAGAAGTCGGCGTCCTTCTGGCGCTCGATCTCCTGCAGGACGCCCGTGCCCTGCATGTAGGTCTGCACGCCGCCGGTGATCGACACCAGCGCCTGGGAGTCGACGTAGGCCGTCGCCAGCGCCATCGTCAGGTTGGCCGAGCCCGGGCCGATCGACGTCACGGTCGCCAGCGGCTTGCCCGCGACGCGATGGTAGGCGTCGGCGATGTGGCCGGCGGACTGCTCGTGGCGGACCTGGATCGCCTCGATCTGCGTGGTCCGGTCCTTGAGCGCGTCGAAGATGCCCATGTCGCCGTGGCCGGGGACACCCAAGATGTAGGGGACGCCTTCGGCGATCAGGTGGTCGGCGACGATCTCGCCGCCGGTGCGCGGGGTCATGTTTCCTCCAGAGGGGACGTGGTGGAATCGGGACCCGCGCCGTCCTGCGCGAGCAGCAGGTCCCTGGTGGTGGTCAGGTGGACGGCCATCGCGGACGCGGCGGCGTCGGCATCGCCTGCGGCGACGGCGTCGAAGATCGTGGTGTGCTCGGTGACGATCGCCGCCAGCGGCCGAGAGCGGCCGACGGTCGAGATGCCGTGCAGCCGCGTCTGGTGGCGCACGTTCTCGATGATCTCGACCAGGCGGCGATTGCCGTTGGCGCTCAGCAGCGCCTCGTGGAAGGCCCAGTCGTGCTGCATGAAGGTGCTCTCGTCGTCGCCGCTGGCGCGCATCGCCTCCAGCGTCGCGGCCAGCGCCTCGACACCGGCGCTGCCGAGCTTCGGCACGGCCTCGCGCGTCGCGGGCACCTCGAGCAGCAGCCGCAGCTGGAAGATCTCCTGGACGTCGGAGCGCTGCGCGACGAGGATCCGGACGCCGCGGTTGCGCTCGAACTCGACCATGCGGCCGTTGGCGAGCTCGACCAGCGCCTCGCGCACGGGCGTGCGCGAGATGCCGAGCGCGTCGGACAGGGCGCGCACCGAGGTGCGCTCCCCGGGGCTGAGCCGCCCGTCGAGGATCGCGGCGCGGATCTCCCGGAACGCGCGCTGCGTCAGACCCTCCTCGACCTCGACCACTCGCATCAGCCCCAACTGGTTCACGGCTTGCCTCCTACGGACTCGTTGGCGTACGCGGCGCGGATGAGCGCGACCACGTCCCTCCCATCACGGGCCGAGACCGGAGGCTCGGCACCGGAGGCGACAGCCTGCACGAAGTCGGCGATGCTTGCCGCGACCGAGTCGACCCAGTCGCCGCCGGGCACACGCACGTCCGACCAGGTGCCGTCGTAGCGGCGCAGAGCCGGTCCGGTGCGGAAGCCCTCGAACTCGGCCTCACAACCCGACACGTACAACATGGCCTCGGTCCCGACGATCTCGATCGCGTCGTCGAACGCGCCGGGCGGGCAGCGGTAGTTGGCGTCGATCACGCCGAGCGCCCCGCTGGCGAAGCGCAGCGAGACGACCGCGTGGTCCTCGCCCTCCTCGGGACCACGGTCGACCATCGCGGAGACCTCGACGATCTCGCCGAACAGGTCGCGCGCCATGTAGAAGCGATGCACGCCCGCGTCGAAGAGCAGGCCGCCGCCGGTCTGCTCGGGCTCGGCCCGCCAGCCGCCGAGCTTCCCGCCGATGCCGAGGCGCAGCCGCAGGTGCACGGGGTCGCCGAGGTCGCCGTCGGCCAGCAGCTCGCGGGCGCGCACATGGGCGGGGTAGTAGAGCTGGTTGTGCTGGACGCCGACCTTCACGCCGGCGATCTCGGCGGCGGCGATGATCTCGTCGCACTCCTCGACGGTCAGCGCGAGCGGCTTTTCCAACAGGACGTGCTTGCCCGCGGCGATGGCGGCCAGCGCGACGGGCCGGTGCAGGCGATGCGGCAGGCAGACGCTGACGACATCGACCGACGCGTCGGCCAGCAGCGCCTCGAGGTCGGTGTGCGCGACGGCGCCGGCCGCCTCGGCGGTGCTCACGGCCAGCGCGGCGTCGAGGTCGGTCACCGCGGCGACCCGTGCGCCCGGCGCACGCAGGAAGCCCTGCAGGTGGATCTGTCCGATCTCACCGAGTCCCACGATCCCGACGCCCAGCGGCGTCGGGATCGTGGCGGTGGTGCGGGTCGTCTCAGACACGCACAGGCTCCGGCTCGGGCTCGATCGTCGGGGGCGTGTCGGAGTACGCCACCTTCGGCAGGCTGGCCCGCCCCGTGCGGATCGCCCACCAGGCGTAGACCGTCAGCAGCGCGCAGAGACCGAGCGCAACGCCGAAGTAGCCGATGATGTAGTGGTTCTCCTTCGGGATCAGGTAGGCGGCGCAGACGCCGACGCACCACAGCAGCGCGACCCCGCACACCGGCAGCAGGAAGCGGCCGAGCCCGAAGTAGCCGGGGCCGGGCTCCGGGATCCGACCCTTCAGGTGGCCGGCGATCACGCCGATCACCGTCGTGCCGTAGGTCATGTAGTACGCGACGACCGCCATGGCCGTGATGCGGAAGATCTGGCCCGAGCCCGCGACGGTGATGATCATCGTGATCGCCCAGAGCACGCCGCTGGCGACGACCGGCGTCTGGAGCTTCGGGTGGACCGAGCCCAGCTGCTTGGAGCACGGGAGCATCCGGTCGCGCGAGACCGAGAAGACCAGGCGCGTCGCGACGGCGATGTTGGCGATGATGCAGCCCATCAGCGAGGCGAACGCGACGACCTTGACGATCGCGGCGGCGAACGCGCCGAGGCGGTCGTCGATGACCCAGAAGAGCAGGTTGGGGTGGGTGATCGACTCGGCGAGCGGCGCCTTCATGGCGGCGACGACGATCCACATGACGATGAAGCCGCCCAGCGACGACAGCGCCACGGCGCGGAACATCGCCTTCGGCGCGGCCTTGCGCGGGTTGACCGTCTCCTCGGCCAGATCGGCTGACGCCTCCCAGCCGAGCAGGGCGAAGATCGGCGCGGTCGCCGCGAAGATGTAGTTCACGGTCGGGATGTGCGCGCCGTCCACGGCGCCGGCGCCGTGGTTGGTGATGACGCCGAAGCCCTCGCCGCCGTCGAAGAACAGCGCCATGCCGATGAGCAGCAGCAGTGCGAAGGTGATGGTGATGACGATCTCGCTGATGGCCACGCCGTTGTTGAAGTGGGTGGCGATCTTGATGCCGAGCACGTTGATGACGAACCCGAGCGTCAGCAGGCCGGCGCCCAAGAGCATGATCTCGTTGTCGGTGCCCTTCAGGCCGACCTCCGGCGCGATCAGCGAGCCGAGCAGCGCGCCGATCGACGTCGCGCCCGTGGTGAAGGTGACGATGCCGATCGCGGCTACGACCCATCCGTAGTACGGATTGGTGATGCGACTGGTCCACTGGTACGCATAACCCGTCACCGGAATGCGCGCGGCCATGTGCATGAAGACGAGCACGATCCACACCACGCCGGCGAAGGCCAGCGGCCACATCCAGATCGCGATGCCGCCGATCTGCGACAGCACGGGCTGCAGCAGCGGCGACAGCGTGCCGGTGATGGCGATCATCGAGAACGCCAGACAGAACGATGTAAAGGTCGACATCGTTCGCTTCAGACGCTGGTCGTAGCCGAACTGCGCCAGGTCGTTCTCGTCGGTGCCGGCCCCGTTGGGCCGACCCGAAACCGGTTCGGTCATGCTCTCTCTTCCTTCTGGTGTGGGGTGGTGATGCGGCGCGCGCGACTAGCGCGCGACCGGCTCGCGCCGGTAACCGAAGTGCTGCTCGGCCTCGGTCAGGACCTCGTCGAAGATCCGACACATGCGATCGACGACGTCCGGCGTGATGTTGACCGCCGGCTTGAACTTGATGACGTTGCCGCGCGGGGGCGGGAACGTCGGACCCGTCTTGCCGACCAGCAAGCCACGCTCGAGGCACCGGTGGAGGATCCACTCGGTCTCCTCGAAGGCATGTTCCTTGCTCTCCCGGTCGCGGACCATCTCGATGCCGATCATCAGGCCGATGACGCGGACGTCACCGATGATCGGGTGCTTCTCATACATCTCGGCCAGATGGCCGGCGAAGCGCTCCCCCATGGCCCGCGCGTTGGCGGGCAGGTCGTCGCGCTCCATGACCTCGATCATCTTCAGCGAGGCCGTGGTGGAGACCGGATGACCGATCTCGGTGAAGCCGTACTCCCAATCGGCGAGGTGGGCGAAGCGCTCGTTGGCCAGGACGCCCGACATCGGGAACCCGGCGCCGAAGGCCTTGCCCAGGACGATGATGTCCGGTGCCACGCCGTAGTGGTCCATCGCGAAGAACTCGCCACACCGGCCCCATGCCGTCTGGACCTCATCGGCGATCAGCGCGATGTCGTGGCGGTCGCAGATGTCGCGCAGGACCTCGAAGTAGCCGGGCGGTGCCGGGACCATGCCGCCGTTGGCCTGGAAGGGCTCGACGACGACGGCAGCGACGCCACCCTCGGAGCCCTCGATGATCATCTTCTCCACGAACTTGGCGCAGAAGAGGTCACAGGAGCCGGGCTCGAGCTCGAACGGGCAGCGGTAGCAGTTGAAGTTCGGTACTCGGATCTGCTTGGTGAGGTAGCGCTCAAGACCCTTCTTGGCGCCCTCGTACATGCTCGGATGGGTGTAGGAGAGCGCGGTCGTCGCGAAGGTCCGGCCGTGGTAGGCCTGGAAGAGGCAGACGAACTCGTCCTTGCCGGTCGAGCGCATCGCGAGGTGCATCGCGCCCTCCATGGCATCGGAGCCCGAAAGGCCGAAGAGCAGCTTGCTCATGTTGCCTGGCGCCATCTCGACGACCTTCTGGGCCAGCAGCGCGCGCGGGACCGAGTTGTACATCGGTGCGGTGAAGTCGGCGCGGCCGATCTGCTCGATGACGGCGTCGGCGATCTCGGGATGGCGGTAGCCGAGGTTGACGACCCACTCTCCGGAGATGGCGTCGAGGTACTCGCGGCCGTCGGCGTCGGTGACCCGGAAGCCCTGCGCGTCATCGATGGCCAGCGGCTCGTGGCCCATCGGCTTGAGCTCGAACTGCTCGGTCAGGTCGTTGATGTCGCTCTGGGAGAACTGGGACGGGTCGCTCACGGAGACTCCTGGTGCTGGTGGTATGTGGCATGCCACATGTAACCCGCCGCAAGGTACGGGGTCCATGAGGCCGATGTCAAGTTCGCTCCCGAAAGAGCTCTGCGCGAAACACGACTTGGCCGGCCGTCATCGCGCCGGGAGCCGCCGTACCGTGTGGGGCCCGTGCGCATCGCCACCTGGAACGTGAACTCCGCCAAGCAGCGCGTCCCGCGCCTGTTGCCGTGGCTCGACGAGCGCCGCCCCGACGTCGTCGCCCTCCAGGAGACCAAGCTCGCCGACGAGGCGTTCACCGCGCTGCTCGGCGGCGAGCTGGCCGACCGCGGCTACGAGGTGGCGCTGCACGGTGAGACGGCGTGGAACGGTGTGGCGATCCTCTCGCGGGTGGGGCTCGACGACGTCGTCTCCGGCCTCGGCGACGGCGCGCCCGGCTTCCCGCACCCCGAGGCGCGGGCGGTGTCGGCCACGTGCGGCGGCATCCGCATGGTGTCGGTCTACGTCCCCAACGGGCGCACCCCGGACTCCGAGCACTACCACTACAAGTTGGCCTGGCTGGCGTGGCTGCGCGACGTGGTGGCCGCCGGCGATCCGTCGACGACCGTCGTGATGGGCGACATCAACATCGCGCCGACCGACGACGACGTCTTCGACCCCGACGCCTACGTGGGTCAGACGCACGTGACCGAGCCCGAGCGCGCCGCGCTGGCCGAGCTGCAGGCCGTCGGCCTGCACGACGTCGTCCGTGACCGCTGGCCCGACGAGCGGGTGTTCAGCTACTGGGACTACCGGGCCGGCATGTTCCACCAGGACCTCGGGATGCGGATCGACCTCGTCCTCGCCGGCTCGGCGGTCGCCGACCGTGTGCAGGCGGCGTGGATCGACCGCAAGGCCCGCAAGGGCAAGGGGCCCAGCGACCACGCGCCGGTGATCGTCGACCTCGACGAGGCGCCCGACGGCGACATCGGGCCGGTCGTCCCGCCGCCGTCGGCCCCGGCGCCGCGGCGCGGGACCAAGAAGCTGCCGCAGTCGCGGGACTGAGTCAGTCGCGCTTGCGGTCGGTGTCGCGCGACGGCTGCACGCGCTTCGGCTCGCCGGGCATCTTGGGGTAGTCGGGCGGGTAGGGCATGTCGCCCGCCTCGTCCTTCTCATACAGGTCGAGCAGGGGCTGCAGCGAGTGGGCGGTGTCGTCGATCGCCGCGTGGAGGTCGCCGACCTCGGCGAAGCGCGCGGGCATCGTCGCGACCGTGAAGTCCTCGGGCGCGATGCCGCTCGCCAGCTCGTCCCAGGTCACCGGCGCCGAGACCGGCGCGCCCGGCTTGGGCCGCACGCTGTAGGCCGAGGCGATCGTGCGGTCGCGCGCGTTCTGGTTGTAGTCGACGAAGATGCGCTCACCGCGCTCTTCCTTCCACCACTTGGTCGTGACCTCGCCGGGCAGGCGCCGTTCGAGCTCACGGCCGAAGGCGATCGCCGCGTGACGCACGTCGGTGAACGTCCAGCGCGGCTCGATGCGGACGTAGATGTGGACGCCACGGCCGCCCGACGTCTTGGGAAAGCCGGTGTAGCCGAGGTCGGCCAGCAGCGTGCGCGCCTCGGCGGCGACGCGCACCGCGTCGTCGAAGTCGGTGCCCGGCTGTGGGTCGAGGTCGAGGCGCAGCTCGTCGGGATGGTCGACGTCCTCACGGCGCACCGGCCACGGGTGAAACGTGATCGTGCCCATCTGCGCGGCCCAGGCGACGACCGCGATCTCGGTCGGGCAGACCTCGTCGGCATGACGACCCGACGGGAACTCGATCCGCGCGGTCTCGACGTAGTCCGGCGCACCGCGCGGGATGCGCTTCTGGAAGAACGCGTCGGCGCCGCGCGTGTTCTCGCGCGTCGCGACGACGGTGTCGGGATGAACACCCTTGGGCCACCGCTCCAGCGTCACCGGCCGCCGCGCCAACGCGCGCATGATCCCGTCGCCGACCGACAGGTAGTACTCGACGACGTCGAGCTTCGTGACGACCGGCGTGCGCTCGGTCGCGGGGAAGATGACGCGGTCGCCACTCGACACCCGCACCTCCCGCCCACCGGCTTCGACCATCGTTGCCTCAGAGCTCGCCATGTCGAGAAGTTCTACGGCATCACGCGGCCGAGCTCCGCCTCGCCCGGTCCACAACGTCGGCGCTCAGGCGCTTTGCAATTGAGCACGCAGGGCGCGTCGGACCGCGCGTTCGATGGTCTCAAACGGTGTCGGGTCGCCAGGGACGTGCTCATCCATCTCGCCCTGCCACCGGATCTTCCATTGAGGCATGCGCTTCTCGAAGGCATCGGCGAAGCGTGCGGGGTCGATTCCCTTGTGCTTGGCCTTGCGCTCGAAGGACGGCCAGATGTACTCGGCATCCAGAGCCTGACCGTCGAAGAGCTCGTAGAGGTCAAAGAGGTCGCGAGCTTGGAGGCGCTGGATGACGCAGCGCAGCTTCTCGGCCGCCACCTCGCCCAGTGTGTAGACGCAGACCTGGACGTCGGGCTGGTCGGGATAGCGGCCCAACAGGCCCATGGTGATGGCCTCTTCGACCAGCTCGTCGTCGGCGAGGTCGAGCTTGATCTTCCGGCGCCCGCCCAGTGGGCCGATGTAGGCGATGTACTTGCCATCTTCGCTGAGACTGAGTTCCGCGAAGCCGAGGTCGTCGGTCAATGCGAGCAAGGCGGCACGGACGAGGTCGAGCGCCTGCTCGGTGGTCATCGACTCGGTAAGGCTGAAATCCAGATCGGCCGAGTAGCGGTAGTCCTCGAAGTAGCAGAGTCGCAGCGCTGTGCCGCCCTTGAACACCATGTTCCGGCTCCCGGGCTGCCGGCAGATCGCGGCCAGGACATGGGTCAGCACATAGTCGCGCTCGACGGTCTTGGCGTCGACCTCGTCGGCATCGGCGATCCGGGTGAGGTGACTATGGGCAATCATGCGTCGATCAGCGCTCGCGCTTGACGCGGCGACATGGGCCAGCGGACGCGCCACCGGGTGTCGGTCCATGGCTCCTCGACGGGCTCTTGAGGATCAAGTGCTACAGGTCGCGCGCTACGAGGTGGCAGGGTTAGCGCGTCGGACAGCTTCGTGAGACCGAGCACCTCGGCAATCGAGGCGATGCGGCGCACCGCGATCCCAGCATCCAACTGATCGGCAAGTGCGACCAGGCGCTTGGGGTCGATGTCGGCGCGGCGCAGTGCGCCGGCAAGCGTGCCCCAGCCGCCGCAGAGATCGAGCCGACCGGCGTTCTCCAGCATCGCTCGCTCGACCGATGAGACCATCGCGCCGTGACCGGCGCTCTGGGTACCGTGCATCACGGTGTCAGCCGGTTCGTAGACAGGCTGCAGGCGACGGCCGCTGATCTGGGTGAGCTTGACCCGCCGCGGCAGCGCGACCTGAATGCCCCGCGCTGGATGGACCAGCAAGTCGTGGTGATCGAGCGCCGATCGGTAGGCGATCCGATGAGGCTCGTCGCCGAAGACCGCACCGACGGCCAGCGTCACGTCCTCAGAGGCCGCTCGGGTTCCCAGCCGGCCCAGCGGGCGTGGCGCATAGACCCCGCGCGCGACGCGATCCAGTAACCCAGCATCGACCAACCGGCCCAAGAGGTTTGCGGCAGCCTGTGACGACAGCCCGAACCGCGCCCGGACATCGGCGGTGGTGAGCTGTGCGCGCTCGTCGGCCGCAAGATCATCGAGCAGCTTTAGGGTCCGACTCTGCACGCGCTCATGTCCTCAAATACATACATTACGTGTATTAGCGTACAGCAACCGTAGCCCTGAATCCCACAGGCGGCTCGCGTTCACGTTCTGCGTGTACTTATTCGCAAGACCGGGCCATCGTATTCTCGACAATCTTTGTAGAGATTAGGTAGATTGAGTGGTGTCACATGTCAGACACCACCTCCACCCTGCCCCAGACCACCGCCGTCGCCGCTCGACGGCCGTCGCCGTGGAAGCTGCATCGCTCCCCTCGGGCGCGGCGTGTCGCGTTGCGGACGCTGTCGCTGGCGGTGTTTCTCTGCGTGTGGTGGCTGGTCGCCGAGCTGGATGTCTGGCCCGACCTCTTCGTGCCGGACCCGACCGCGGTGTTCGCTCGGCTGATCGATGGCGAGACCGTCCATGACGGCGCGCGCGGGCTGAGCGGCTACTACCTGCACGAGCACCTGTGGCACAGCCTCTGGCGCATCATCCGCGGCGTCGGCTGGGCGATCGCGTTCGGCGTCCCGCTCGGTCTGCTGCTGGCCACGGTCACGCCGTTTCGCGTGATCTTCGAGCCGTATGTGACGTTCGTGCGCGCGCTGCCGCCGCTGGCCTACTTCAGCCTGCTGATCATCTGGTTCGGCATCGAGGACGCCTCGAAGGTCTGGCTGCTCTTCCTCGCCGCCTTCCCGCCGATCACGCTCTCGGTCCTGCACGGCGTGCGCGGGATCCCGCGCCGGCAGCTCGACGGCGCGCTCGCGCTCGGCGCCAACCGCTGGCAGGTCACCCGCTTCGTCGTCCTGCCGTCCGTGCTGCCCGAGCTGTTCACCGGCGTTCGCCTGGCGATCGGCTTTGCGTGGACGACGATCGTTGCGGCCGAGACCGTCGACGGCATCCCGGGCATCGGCGGCCTGGCCTGGGAGACCAAGAAGTTCCAGCAGACCGACATCGCGGTGCTCTGCATCGTGCTGATCGGCCTCGCGGCGATCGTCCTCGACCAGTTGGTGCGCGCGCTCGAGCAGCGCGTCGTGCCGTGGCGCGGCAAGTCCTGACACCCACCCCGACCATCACCCAAGAGAGACACCTATGAGAACCCGCGCCCTCCTCGGCCTCCTGCTGACCATCCCCGTCCTCGCGGTGGCCGCCTGCGGCTCCGACGACAACAGCGACAACAACGCCACGGCCGCCGCGAGCAAGCCCGCCGCCGCCACCGCGCCCAAGAAGCTCACCATCGCCTACCAGGCCATCCCCAACGGCGACCTCGTCGTCAAGCACGAGGGCTGGCTTGAAAAGGCGCTGCCGGACACGAAGATCGAGTGGAAGCTGTTCGACTCGGGCGGGTCGGTCAACGAGGCCGTCGCCGCGCGCTCGGTCGACATCGGCCTGGCCGGCTCCAGCCCGGTCTCACGTGGCCTGTCGCAGCCGCTGCCCTACGAGGTGCCGTGGATCCACGATGTCATCGGCAAGGCGGAGGCCTTGGTGGTCAAGAAGGACATCACCTCGATCGAGCAACTCAAGGGCAAGAAGGTCGCCACGCCGCTGGCCTCGACCTCGCACTACTCGCTACTCGCTGCCCTGCAGGACCATCAGCTGACCGCCAAGGACGTCAAGGTCATCGACGCCGAGCCCGACGACATCGCCGCCGCCTGGAGCCGCGGTGACATCGACGGCGCTTATGTCTGGAACCCCAACCTCGCCAAGCTGATCAAGGACGGCGGCCACGTCCTGGTCAGCAGCGCCGACCTGGCCAAGGAGGGCAAGACGACCTATGACCTCGCCGTCGTGACCAAGGACTTCGCGGGCAAGTACCCCGACGCCGTCAAGACCTGGGTCGCCCAGCAGGACCGCGCGGTCAAGTTGTACCGGTCGGATCCGCAAGCGGCGGCGACCGCCGTCGGCGCGGAGCTGAACGTGAGCGCCGACGAGGTCCTTCCGCAGATGAAGGACTTGATCTTCCTCGACGCGAGCGAGCAGGCCGGAGCCGACTACCTCGGCGGCGGCCTGGCCAAGAACCTGTTCGCGGCGGCGCAGTTCAACAAGGACCTGGCCCAGATCCCCAAGGTGCAGCCCGAGGCGTCCTACGGGGCCGCCGTGAACGCGACCTTCGCCAGTGCCGTCGGCGGCTGAGCCAGTCGCCCTCCGGGGCGTCGCCCACCGCTACGACGGGCGCGGGGCCGAGGTCCATGCCCTCGGCCCGCTCGACCTCGACATCGAGGCGGGCGAGTTCGTCGCGCTGGTGGGCCCGTCGGGCTGTGGCAAGACGACCTTGCTCCAGCTCCTGGCCGGATTCCTGACGCCGTCGACGGGCGAGGTGCTCGTCGGCGGCGCGCAGGTCCGAGGACCGGGACCGGAGCGTGGCGTCGTCTTCCAGCAGCCCAACCTCTACCCGTGGCTCAGCGTGCGTGAGAACGTCGCGCTGGGGCCACGGCTGCGGGGCGCGCGCAAGGCCGAGCGCCACGCGATCGCCGACGAGCAGCTCGTGCGCGTGGGCCTCGCCGACTTCGCGACGGCAGCGCCGTACGAGCTGTCGGGCGGGATGCAGCAGCGCTGCCAGATCGCGCGCGTGCTGGCCAACGACCCGGCCATCATGCTGCTCGACGAGCCCTTCGGCGCGCTGGACGCGCTGACCCGCGAGCGGCTGCAGGCCGAGCTGCTGCGCGTCTGGCTCGGCTCGGGCAAGACCGCGCTGTTCATCACCCACAGCGTCGAGGAGGCGGTCTTCCTCGGGACGCGCGTGCTCGTCCTGTCTTCGCGGCCGGGACGAATCGTCTTCGACGAGCGCCCGCCGTTCGCCCCCGAGGACCGGACCGACGCGCTGCGCGGCGACCCGGCGTTCGTCGCGTTCCGCGAGCAGGTGCGGGCCGCGATCCGGGACTCATAAGCCCTCTTCCTGAATCGACCACACCAACATGCTTGCCATCCACTGGTTCCTCCCCACGAGCGGCGACTCCCGATCCGATCTCAGCCTCGGCAACGCGGTCGGCGTCAGCGGCTCGCGCGTGACCGCGACCGGCGTGCAGCGCGCGCCCGACATCGACTACCTGGGACAGATCGCCCGCTCGGCCGAGCAGCTCGGCTTCCATGGTGCGCTGACGCCGACGAGCTCCTGGTGTGAGGACGCCTGGGTCGTGACCGCCGGGCTGACGCAGGTCACCGAGCGCTTCCGCTACCTCGTCGCGTTCCGTCCCGGTCTGCAGGCCCCGCTGCTGGCGGCGCAGATGGCCGCGACCTACCAGCGGATCTCCGGCGGCCGGCTCCTGCTCAACCTCGTCACCGGCGGCGACGACGCCGAGCAGCGGCGCTTCGGCGACTACTTGAGCAAGCCGGACCGTTACACGCGCGCGGGAGAGTTCCTCCACGTGCTGCGCGAGCTCTGGACGGGCAAGGTGGTGGACTTCAGCGGCGAGCACCTCCGGCTGGAGGGTGCGCAGCTGATCGCGCCGCCGGCCTGGCCCGACGTCTACCTCGGCGGCTCGTCCCCCGAGGCGATCGAGGTCACCGCCCGCTACGCCGACGTCTTCCTCACGTGGGGCGAGCCGCCGGCGGCGGTCGCCGAGAAGATCGCCGCGGTCCGCGCAGCGGCAGAGCGCGAAGGTCGCGAGCTGCGCTTCGGCATCCGCCTGCACGCCATCGCCCGGGACACGTCCGAGGAGGCGTGGGCGGAGGCCGATCGCCTGCTGGCCGGCCTCAGCCCTGAGGCGATCGCCGAGGCCCAAGCCGTCCAGCGCGCGTCGCAGTCCGAGGGCCAGCGGCGCATGACCGCGCTGCACGGCGGACGGACGGACGCGCTGGAGATCTCACCGAACCTGTGGGCGGGCATCGGCCTCGTGCGCGGCGGCGCCGGCACGGCGCTCGTCGGCAGCCACGAGGAGGTCGCCGACCGCATCGAGGAGTACCACCGCCTTGGCATCGACGAGTTCATCCTCTCCGGCTATCCGCATCTCGAGGAGGCCTACCGCGTCGGCGAGGGCGTGCTGCCGGTCCTGCGCCAACGCGGCCTGCTCGACGCGGCAGACGGCCTGCGACCTGCGACCGTCAGCGCGTGAGCGCCGCCTGCAGCAGCGCGACGTCCCGTGCCAGGCGCTCCTGCGGGATCGGCCCCGGCTCGGGGTCCGGGAACGGAAACGGCCAGCCCGGTCGCGGGTCGTCGGCGTAGCGCGGGACGATGTGCGTGTGGAGGTGCGGGACGCTGTTGCCGAGCACGTCGTAGTTGAGCTTGACCGGCGCGAAGGCGTCCTGAAGCGCACGCCCCACCGCGAGCACCTCGCGGCCATAGACCGCGGCCTCCTTGTCGGTGAGCTCGGTCGGCTCGACGACATGACGCCCGCGCCACACGACCAGCGACAGGCCGCGCTGCACGTCGGCGCGAACGAGATAGGCGTCGGAGACCGTGCCCGCGAAGAACCGCACGCCCCACGGCGCCTCGTCCGGTCGACCATCGGCACACGACGGGCACCCGTCCCCCGCGCGCCACGCGTAGAACTGCTCCGACCACTCCATGGACGCAGCGTACTCAGAGGTAGGCTGCGCCCATGCCAGAGCACGCGCACGATCGGCGCGCAGGTGGGACCGGCGAGCTGCGGACGCCACCGGTGGAGGAATGGGACTCGTGGCCGTTCGAGGGCGGCGTGCGACCGAAGACGCTGCGGGCCCCGGAGCCCGAGCCGGACCGCGACGGCGAAGGCGACCGGTCCTGCGAGGCGTGCGGCAAGGCCGACGCCGAGTACCTCTGGACCGACGCGCGCTGGCGGCTGCAGGCGTTCCCGCCCAGCGGCCTGCCGTTCGTCGGGATCCTCGAGCCGCGCGAGCACGTGGACGGCCCGCGCGACCTCTCGGACGCGATGCTGGCCGAGATGGGGATCATGCTCGCGCGCGTCGAGCGCGCGGTGCTGACCATCGAGGGCATCGAGCGCGTCCACATCCTGCGCTACGGCGAGGGAGCCGCCCACCTGCACTGGTGGTTCATGGCCCGCCCCACCGGCCTGCGCCAGACCGCCAGCGGGTTCGCGATGATCTGGGACGACGTCCTCCCACCGACGCCCGAAGACCGCTGGCGCGAGAACACCGCGACAGTGGCGGCGGCGCTGCTCAGCGACGGGCCACCGGCAGGTCCCTGACCAGCGCAAGATAATCAACTTGATCGCCGACCGGGCGACCGACGTCGAGGTCGACGCAGCGGAGCTCGGGGGCGGCCCCGAGGGAGGTGACGAGCCCGCCGCCGGCGTCGATGGCGCAGCTCCCGCCCACGAACCGCAGACCCGACTGCTCCCCCGTGCGGTTGACGTAGATGTGCGGGCGACGGTTGTCGAGCGCGCGGGCGCGCGCAGCCAGTGCGTGGTCGGGACCGTAGGGCTCCATGTTGGCCGCGATGGTGACCAACAGCTCCGCGCCGGCCGTCGCCAGTGCCCGGGCGGGCTCGGGGAACTCGACGTCGAAGCAGATCAGCAGCCCGAGGCGATGACCGCCGACGTCGGCGACGACCAGCTCATCGCCTTCGACGAAGGCCGAGCGCTCGCCGGCCCCGAACAGATTGGCCTTGCGATAGACGACCGGCGGCGCACCCGGCGCCAGGCAGGCCACCGCGTTGGCCACCCCCTCCGGCGTGCGCTCGGCGAAGCCGACCACCACGGTGGTCTGCCTCGCCGTCGCCGCGTCGGCGAGCAGGGCCAGCGAGTGGTCGGCGAGGTCGATCGCCAGGGCCTCGATCCCCGCGAGGTCATACCCGGACAAAAACAGCTCCGGGAAGACCGCGAGGTCGGCGTCGGGATGGGCGGCGAGCGCGTCGCAGACCGTGGCGGCGTTGCCCGCGACGTCGCCGACCGCGGGCTCCAGCTGCCCCAGCAGGACGCGCATCCCGCGCCCCGCTAGCGGCCCATGCCGGCGTGGGCCGCCATCGCCTCAAGCGCCACGCGGGCCGAGATCAGCGCGGTCGAGGAGGTCGTGTCGCCGTCCAAGCCCGGGGCGGCTTCGACGACATCGACGCCGAGCAGGCCGCCGCGGGAGACCCCGCGGACGATCTCGATCGCCTCGCGGCTCGTGAGCCCGCCGGGGGACGGGCAGCAGGTGCCCGGCGCGTAGGCGGCGTCCAGCGCGTCGACGTCGAAGGACAGGTAGATGCCGTCGCCGGCGCCCGCGATCCCGAGCGCCTGCTCGACGACCGCCGCGGTGCCACGCTCCCAGATCTCCTCCAGCCAGACGATCGTGATGCCCTGCTCGCGGCAGTAGTCCAGCTCGGTCTTCGGGTTCATCCAGCCCGAGATGCCGATCAGCACGATCTTGGCCGGGTCGAAGCCGGCATCGACGGCGCGCGTGATCGGGCAGCAGTGGTTGAGCGTCTCGCCGCCGACGTCCGGGGCGGTGTCGAGGTGCATGTCGACGAGGATCAGCCCGGGGTCCTCGACGCGCTCGCGGACCGCGCGAACCGCCGGGATGGTGACGGAGTGATCGCCGCCGAAGAGGACGGGCAGCGCGCCGCCGTCGAGGATCGCGCCGATGTCGGCCTGCGCGTTGGCAAACGTCTTCTCGGCGTTGGCGAGGATCAGCGTGCAGTCACCGGTGTCGACCGGGTTGAGCGCCTCGATCAGGTCGAAGCCGAAGGTCGCGTTGTGCGCCGTGAACTGACAGGAGACCTCGCGGATGCCCTTGGGCCCGTAGTTCGCACCGGTCCGGCTGATGCTGGTCGAGTCCCACGGCATCCCGTAGATCGCGGCCTTGGCGGCGGCGGCACGCAGCTCCTCCGCACGCGGGGGCACATACGGGAGCTGCATGAAACTGCCGATCAGTCCGGCATGCAGCACGGTGCTCCACATCGTGGGATCGGGGACGGCGGGGGTCGTGGTCACGCTTCTCTCCTGGCTCTGTTCAACGCAATGTCATGGTGATGCTCAAGGACGTCCGTGCAGCGCGATCTCGTTGCGCAGCGGCGTCTGCGCGACGTAGCGCGCGAGGTTGTCCATGAAGATCTCGAGCATCGCCACGGTGTAGTCGAGGGGATCCGACGAGATGTGCGGGGTCACCAGCAGCCGCGGGCAGTCCCACAGCGCCGACTCGGGATCCAGCGGCTCGGGCTCGAAGACGTCGAGGATCGCCCCGCCGAGCCGGCCTGCGCGCAGGGCGTCGGCCAGCGCGCCGTAGTCGACGATCGGCTCACGGGCGATGTTGATCAGCCCGGCGTGGTCGGGCAGCAGCGCAAGCGCCTCCGCATCGATCAGGCCGCGGGTCTCGGGCGTCAGCGCCGCACAGATGACGACGAAGTCGACGCCGGCGATGGCCTGCGCAAGCTCGTCGGTGCGATACATCTCATCCACATCGGGATGCTCGGCGCCGCTGCCGCGGATCCCGCGCACGGTCAGGCCGAGCTCCTTCGCCCGTCGCGCAGCGGCACCGCCGATGGTGCCGACGCCGATGATCAGGACCGTCTTGCCGCCGATCACCGTGCTGTAGCGCGGCGTCCAGCGATGCGCCTGCTGCTCCTCGAGATGCAGCAGCATCTTGCTGTTGAGCAGCAACAAGCCCGCGGCGACGAACTCCGACGCCTTGGCCGCGTGCACGCCGCTGCTGTTGGTCAGCCGCGCGCCCTCCGGCACCCAGTCCAGCGGCTCCAGGTGGTCGACGCCGGCGCCGATCACGTGCAGCCAGGAGACCTCCGGGGTGCGCTCGAGCACCGCGGGCGGGAAGGTCCAGCCGATCAGCACGTCGGCGCCCGCCGCCGCGTCGACGTCGTCGGTGCCGGCGGCAGTGAAGGTCACCGCGTCGGCAAGCTCCGGCGGACAAGCCGCAAGCATCTGGTCCACCGAGACGTGGAACTGCCCGGCGTCGAGCTCGGGGTCGTTGACCGCGTGGACGTGGAGGGTCATGACGCCGCCTCCGGCTCGGAGCGACCGCCGCCGCGACGCAGCAGGCGTGACAGCTTCAACCTGATGCCATTGTCATGGCCCGTCCCGACGAGGCCGTTGGGCCGCCAGACGAGCACCAGGATCACGGCCACGAAGATCAGCGCGTCCTGGTAACGACCGAGCGAATCGGGCAGTAGCGCCTGGAACGTGATCTCGATGGCGCCGAGGGCAAAGCCCCCGACCACCGCGCCCGACAGGCTCCCGAGCCCGCCGAGGATCGCGGCGATGAAGGCCTTGAACATCGGCAGCAGGCCCATCGCGGGCTCGACCGAGCCGCGTGCCGCGACCCACAGGATCGCCGCGGCGCCCGCCAGGATGCCCGACACGAAGAAGGCCATCGCGATGACGCGGTTGGCGTTGATGCCCATCAGGCGGACGACCGGGAAGTTGTCAGCAGCGGCGCGCATGGCGATGCCGAGCGTCGTCTTGCGCAGGCACCACGACAGCGCCCCGAGCAGCACCAGCGTCACGCCGATCGAGACGATCTGCACCACCGCGATGTCCAGCGAGCCGATCGAGACCGTCGAGGTCAGCACCTCCGGGGTCGGGATCGCCTTCGGCCGCGCCGAGATCAGCGTCTGGAAGAGGGTCTGCAGGATGATGCTGACCGCCAGGCTGGCGAGCAGGAGCGTCGGCACGCCCTCGCCGCGCAACGGGCGGAAGGCCACGCGCTCCATGAGCACCGCCGCGACGCCCGCGGCAAGGACACCGAGAAGGGCGGCGACCAGGAACGGCATCCCGGCCTGCAGGCTGAAGAAGATCGTGTAACCGGCGATGGTCATCAGGTCGCCGTGGGCGAAGTTGATCAGCCCGAAGATGCTGAAGACGATGGCCAGGCCGAGCGCGAGCAGGGCATAGGTCCCGCCCAAGCTGATGGCGTTGATGACCTGCTGGAGGAAGTCGGTCACGACCTCACCCTCCGATTCCGAGGTAGGCGCCGACGAGCTCGTCGCCGGCCTCGTGCAACTCGGCGGCCGTGCCGGACATCACGACGCGACCACCTTCCAGGACGTAGCCGCGATCGGCGATCTCCAGCGACCGCGTCACGTTCTGCTCGACGAGCACGATCGTGATGCCGCGATCGTGCAGCTTGGCGATCAGCTCGAAGATCGCGTCGACGATCGTCGGCGCCAGTCCGAGCGACGGCTCGTCGAGCAGCACGAGCCGCGGCCGTGACATCAGCGCGCGGGCAATGGCAAGTTGTTGCTGTTGGCCGCCCGAGAGCGTGCCCGCCTGCTGGTTGCGGCGATCGCGCAGGATCGGGAAGAGCTCGGTCACCTCGTCGTAGGCCGCCGGCCCGCCGTGGGCCTTGCCCTGCGACGCCCCGCCGAGCCGCAGGTTCTCCATCACGGTGAGGTTCTCGAAGACCTGGCGCCCCTCCGGGGAGAGCGCCATGCCGCGCCGCACGCGGCGCTCCACCGGCTCGTCGCGCAGGTCTGCGCCGTCGAACCGGATCGCGTTGGCCGACGCCCGCGTGCACCCCATGATCGCGTTCAGGGTTGAGGACTTCCCTGCACCGTTGGGGCCGAGCAGCGTCACGATCTCGCCGGGGAAGACCTCGAGGGAGAGGTCGCGCACGGCGACGATCGAGCCGTAGCTCACATTCAGCTGCTCGACGGTGAGCAGCGGCTCGCGGGCGTCGGTCACGCTGACTCCTACTTGTCCAGGTCCGGCACGTCGGACGCGTCGAGCTCGACCTTGTCGAGGAGCTGCTTGGCGCCGTCCTTGACCGTGACCATGTACGTCGGGTTGATGAGCGGCAGGCCCGTCGCGCCGGGGTAGTCATAGGTCGTCGTCGTGCTCACGCCCTGGACGTCCTTGAGCTTGGCGATCGCGTCGCGGATCTTGATCGGGTCGGTGCTCTTGGCGGCGTCGACCGCGGCCTCGATCGTGCTGATGAGGTCATAGCCGCGCGTCGCGTAGCCGGTCACCGACTCCTTGCCCGCCGCCGCCTCGACCTTCTTGTCGAACTCGGCCTGGGCGTTGCCGTCCTCGGCGAAGCCCAGCGTCGGGAAGACGATGCCGTTCATCTCCTTGCCGCCACCGACGACGCTCGGCGTGTCGATGCCGGCCGCGCCGATCACGGGCACCTTGACGCCGGCCGCGCGCAACTGCTTCATGAACGCCGGGAAGGCCGGCTCGAACATCGCAGTCTCGACCACGTCGGGCTGCGGTGACATGTTCTTGATCTTGGTGACGATCGGGCTGAAGTCCTGCTGGTTGAACGTGAAGTTCGCCTCGCCCGCGACGCTGCCGCCCGTGGCGGTGAACGCGGCCTTGAACGCCTTCGGCACGTTGGCCGTGTAGGAGCTCTCCGCCGAGGAGATCAGGAACGCGCTCTTGTAGCCCTTGCTCGCCGCGTACTGCGCGGCGGCCGCGGCCTCGAAGGTGTCCGGCGGGAAGTTGCCGAACATGAAGTTGCCCACCGAGGTGGTCAGCGTCGTCGAGGTCGCACAGGAGGAGAACGTCGGGACCTTGGCGGCTTGCGCGAGGCGCCCCTGCGGGATCGCCGCGTCGGTCATGCACGCCGCGATCAGCACGCTCGGGTCGGCCTGCAGCAGCGCCTTGGTGTTGATGACGGCCTGGCCGGGATCAGACCGGACGTCCTTGACGTCCAGCACGATCTTGTGCTTGCCGAGGAGGCCGCCCTTGGCGTTGACCTCCTTGATGCCGAGCTTGATGCCGGTCAGCGCCGGCTGGTCGAAGCCGGCGAAGCCGCCCGTCAGCGCCAGTCCCGCGCCGATGTGGAAGTCCTCGTTGCCCCCCGACCCGCCCGAGCTGTCTGACTTGCTGTCGCTCGATCCACAGCCGGCGGCGACGCCTCCCAACGCCACCACAGCGACACACGCCATCGCGGTGCGCAATTGCACTCTCCTCATGCCAGGTCCTCTCATAGTTGATGCACGTCGTTCACTGCTCTTGGGTCTTTCCTACATGCGACTCGGCGGCCCCACGCGCCCCGAGGTACGCCTCGACGACCTTCGGGTCCGAGCGGACCTCGGCCGGTGCTCCCGCTGCGATGAGCTGCCCATCGTTGAGCACAGTGATGTGCTCGCAGAGCCGCATCATCATCCGGACGGCGTGGTCGACGACGAGGATGCCCACGCCGTACTCGTCCCTGATGGCGGCGAGCCGCTCTCGCAACGCCTCTGCCTCGACCTCGTTCATGCCGGCAGCCGGCTCGTCGAGGAGGAGGAAGTCGGGACGGACGGCAAGCGCGCGAGCGATCTCCAGGCGCCGCTGGCGCCCGTAGGAGAGGGCGCTTGCGCGCGCCGAGGCCTCGGCGGTCAAGCCCAGCTGCTCCACCAGATGGTGCGCGAGGCGATCGCCGTCGCGCCCGAGTCGGCCGCCGCGCATGGCGCCGACGCGGACGTTGTCGAGCACCGACAGGTCGGAGAACAGGCGGATGTTCTGGAACGTCCGGCCGACGCCCGCCTGGACGAGGCGCTGCGGCGACTGACCCGTGACGTCGCGGCCGCCGAGCTTCACGCGGCCTGACGTCGGCACGAGCACGCCCGAGAGGACGTTGAGCAGCGTCGTCTTGCCCGAGCCGTTGGGGCCGATGAGCCCCGCGATGGTGCCGGGAGTGAGCTCGATGTCGACACCGGCGAGCGCGTGAACGCCGTGGAAGTCCTTGGAGATGCCGACGCCACGCAGCGTGCCGGCGCGCGTCTTGGCGGGTGCGCGCGGCGCGACCGTCTCCGTCGCCGCGGCCGCCACGACCGGCTTCGGTACCAGGACCAGCTCGTCGACCTCGCGTGAGCCGAGCAGGCCGCCCGGTCGCAGGTACAGCGTCGCGAGGATCACCGCGCCCATGCCCAGCTGCGGCAGGCCGTGGATCGCGCCGACGTTGACGATGCCGAGCGAGAAGCCCTCCTCCAGCGGCTGGAGCACCTGCAGCAGCACGGTGATGAGCCCGACGCCGACGACGGCGCCGGACACCGACCGCAGCCCGCCGACGAGCACCATCGCGGTCAGCGTGACCGTGATCGACAGGTAGAAGGTCGCGGGCGTGAAGGCCGAGAGGAAGACCCCCAACATGAAGCCGGCCAACGCCGCCGGGACCGCGCTCAGCACCCAGACGAGCATCCGCCGCCGCTCGACGTCGATGCCGCACGCGCGTGCGGCGAGCTCGTCCTCGCGGCTGGCGCGAACCTGGAGGCCGACGCTCGAGTCGCGCAGCAGCCTGGCGGCGACGATCATCACCGCGACACACGCCAGCGCCGTCCAGACGCTCAGCTCCCCGGACAGCCCGTAGAAGGTCTGCGCCCCGCGCGTCCAGCTGTCGGCCGCGTTGAGGACGACGTTGACGACGACCAGCACCGCGTAGCTGGCGATGACGAACGCGCTGCCGGCCATGCGCAGCAGCGGGAGGCCGGTGACCGCGGCGACGATCAGCGCGACGCCGATCACGACGAGCACCGCGGTGAACGTGCCCCCGCTCCAGTCCCGCAGCCAGTGCGGGAGGCTCTGCAGCGACGTCGCCTTGATGGCCGTGTCCAGCGTGACCAGGCCGCCCGCGTAGGCGCCAACGGCCATGAAGGCCGCGTGGCCGAGGCTCATGATCCCGGAGTTGCCCCAGAACATCGACAGCCCGAGGGCGGCGACGAGCAGGATCAGGCCGTTGGTCGTGGCCGCCTGAAACGAGTCGGAGCCCGAGTTGACCGACCACGCGACGACGATGATCAGCGGCACGATCAGCATCGTGCTTCCGGGCAGGACGCCCGGCGCAAAGCGCGTGCGCAGGCGCGTCGCGTGCCGTCCGAGCATGCCGCCACGCGGCGCCGGGACGCTCATCTCCTCAATGCCTCCGGGCATGGGGAGACCATATGACAAAACCTTTTGGCAGTCAAGTCTGATCGACAGCTCGTCAGCGCTCTCACCGACCCGGGCCTGCGTGCCGCTCAGCGATCAGCAGCAGCGAGGAGTGGTCAAGGTCGCCATGGCCGAGCGCGCGCAGCTCGACGAGCATCTGCTGCACGGCGGCTGCGACGGGCAGGCCGACGTCGAGGTCATCGCCCGTGTCCAGCGCGATGCGCAGGTCCTTGTGATGGAGGTCGACGCGAAAGCCCGGCGTGAAGTCGTGCTCGAGCAGGTTGCGCCGGCGCACCTCCATGATGCGGTTCGCGGCAAGGCCGCCGCTGAGCACGTCGAGCACGGCAGCACGATCGACCCCGGCGCCGGACGCGAGCACCAGCGCCTCGGAGACCGCGGCGTAGGTGATCGCGACGACGATCTGGTTACAGGCCTTGACGACCTGACCGGCGCCCGCCGGCCCGACGTGGGTGATCGTGCGACCGAGCGCCTCGAGGATCGGACGCGCGCGATCCAGGTCGCCGGGCTCGCCGCCGACCATGATCGAGAGCGTGGCCTCCCGCGCGCCGACGTCACCGCCCGACACGGGCGCGTCGAGCATCCCGATGCCGCGCTGCGCGGCGGCCGCCGCCAGCTCACGCGAGACCGCCGGCTCGATCGTGCTCATGTCGATGATCAACCCGCCGGGCTCCAGCGCGCCGAGCACGCCACCGACCATGACCTCGCGGACGGCCGCGCCGTCGGAGACCATCGAGATGACGATGTCGGACCGGCGCGCGACGTCGGCCGGGTCGGCGCCGACGGCGATGCCGTCGGCCCGGAAGGCGTCGAGCACCTCGGCGCTGCGGGTGTGGACGGTGAGCTCGAAGCCCGCCGCGACGAGGTTGCGGGCCATGGGGCGGCCCATCACCCCGAGGCCGAGGAAGCCGATGCGCTCGCTCACGCGGCACGCATCCCTTCGACGACGTCGGCGTAGCGCGCGAAGATGGGGTTGTTGGCGACCTCGTTGAGCTCGTCGAGCTTGTTGTCGTAGTCGAACAGCGAGCGCGAGATCTTGACCACGCTGGTGGCAGTCGGCATGCGGGCGGCCTCGTAGGCGCGCAATGCCCGCTCGACATCGCTCTGTGCGGTGAGTTGGGCGGTGAGCGCGGCGGCGTCTTCGAGCGCCTGATTGGCGCCCTGGGCGACCCCCGGGAGCATCGGATGGGCGGCGTCGCCGAGCAGCGTGATCCGTCCCTTGCCCCAGCGCTCCAGCGGCTCGGCGAGGTCGAACAGCTCGTTGCGGATGATGGTGTCGTCGGGCGTCGCGGCGAGCACGGCGGGCACCTGCGTGTTGGTCCAGGAGTTGAAGTACTCCAGCGCCGTCGCCTTGTCGTCGAGGCCGTCGCCCGCCGCGTACCAGTAGGCGCGGCCGCGGCCGATCGGCAGCCAGCCGAGATGGCCGCGGTCGCCGATGACGTCGACCTCGGCACGCGGGTCGATGCCGGCGTCGGCGACGTCGAAGAGGCCGCGCCAGCGGACGTGCATGTCACTGCGGAACGCCTGCTCGCCGAAGAGCTGCGTGCGGATGTTGGAGTACACGCCGTCGGCGCCGACGAGGAAGTCACCGGTCACGACCTCGCCGTTGGCGAACTCGCAGACGACGCCGTCACCGGTGTCCTGCACCTTCAGCATCTCGTGGTCGAGGCTGATGTGCTCGTCGCCGAGCGCGCGGGCGATCATCGCGTTGAGCTCGCGGCGGAAGACGCCGGTCAGCGGTGCGCCGTAGCGCCGGCGGTAGGCGTCGACGTCCTCGTCGCCGACCAGCTCGCCGTCGCTGGAGAACGTGCGGTAGCGCGTCAGCAGGTTCGCCATCTCGGTGAACTCGGCCTCGAGCCCGAGGCCCTGGAGGACGCGCACGCCGTTGGGCCAGACGTTCAGACCGACGCCCGCGGTCCGCAGCTCCGGGTGGCGCTCGTAGACCATCACGTCGAAACCGGCCTGCTTGAGGGCCAGGCCGGCCGTCAGCCCACCAACTCCGGCACCACAGATCACTGCCTTGCGGGACACGTCTTCTCCTCCTGGTTCACCGTGCGAGAACCGGGCTCATCGGTTCGGGCATGATCATTGCATAAACGTTTAGGCACTTCCACGACCTACACCACCATCAAGCCACCGGTACGCAAGTCGACGCCCTGCCGCTCGCAGCTCGGTGCCATTGGTGGCCTCGTCGACCTCGGCCAGGCCGAGCTCCTGGGCGCGGGCGTCATCCAGCCGCGCCGTGCCGACGACGGCCACGCAGGGCGTGGCCGCGCGGGCGCTGCGCTGCGCGACGACACCGACCGCCTTGCCCGCGAAGGTCTGCTCGTCCAGCGCGCCCTCGCCCGTCACGACGAGATCCGCCGCGGCGGCGAGGGCATCGAAGCCGATGGCGTCGAGGACGAACTCGGCCCCCGCCACGAGCTCGGCCCCGCAGTGCGCCCACAGGCCGCCGGCAAGCCCACCGGCCGCGCCGGTGTACGGCACCCCGCGCGGGTCGCGCGGCGCGCGCTCCGCAAGCTCGGCCATGCGCTGCTCGAGCCGGCCGACCGTCGCCGGATTGGCACCCTTCTGCGGGCCGAACACGGACGCCGCGCGCTCCCACGGGGTGGCGACGTCGCAGAGCACGATCAGCTCGGGCCGGACCCGGGCGAGCGCAAGCGCGGCCAGCGCGCCGGCGCCACCGTCCGTGGTGGCCGAGCCGCCGACCGTGACGAGGACGCGCCGCGCGCCCGCGCGGACGGCCGCCGCGATGAGCTCGCCGGTGCCGCGCGTGCTGGCCCGCCAGGCGTCACGATCGCGCGGCGCGACCAGGGTGAGGCCGCTCGCCTCCGCCGCCTCGACGATCGCGGTCGCGCCATCGTCGACGAGCGCGTAGCGCGCCTTGATCGGCCGACCGAGCGGGTCGCTCGCGGGCACCGTCCGGAACTCCCCGGGCCACGCGCTGAGCAGGGCTTCGAGCGTGCCTTCGCCGCCGTCGCCGATCGGCCGCAGCACGGGGTCGGCGCCGCCCTCGCGCAGGCCCTCGGCGAGCGCCGCCGCGACCTCGCCGGCGGTGTAGGTCCCCTTGAAGGCGTCGGGCGCCACCAGAACGCCGCACCGCAGAGCCGTTTCCGGGGTCACCGGCTCAGCCGACGTGCGCGACCGCGTCGACGAACAGCTTCGCGCCCGGGATCAGCAGCGGGCCGGGCACGGTCGTGACCGTCACGACCGGCGGGTCGCCCGCGAAGCGCTCCCGCACCTTGGCGTGGACGGCATGGCCGACGGCGAGGTCGGTGACGAAGACCCGCAGTTGCAGGAGGCCGGCGAGCCCGCCGCCCGCAGCGGTGGCGAGCGCGTCGAGGCGCTCGAAGATCTCGTCGACCTCGTTCTCGGCGCCCGAGCCGGCCGCGGTGCGCGCGTACTGATGAGACATCCACACCAGGTCGCCCGCGCGGACCGCCTCGGCCTCGTGGGCCAGGCGCCCGGTGTCGGTGGTGATGACCTCGCGGTCGGCGCCGCGGCCGGGGATCAGGCCACGAACCTGCTGCTCCATCTTGACCGCGTCGTCGCGGTGGCCCATCCCGGTGCCCTCGCGGCGCGGGACACCCAGCCCGCGCACAGGGATGAGCGTCCGTGCGGGCGGCGCGTCGCCGAAGGCGCGCTTCCACGCCCGGTCGACCTCGAAGATGTCGGTCACATCGGTGACCATGAGCGTCACGTGGACGACGTCGTCCAGCGATCCACCGACCTGCTCCATGCGCTCGCCGAGGCGCGCCAGCAGCACGTCGGCCTCGTTGCGCGCCTCGCTGCCGGCCCAGATGAAGTCGGGCACCCGCGCGGCCGGGTCGACCTCGCCCGTCGCGGGGTCGAGGGTGACATCACCGGTCACGAACACATAGGGGCCGGCGACCACGACGTCGTTGTAGGGCGGGCTGCCCGCGTAGTCCTGGCCGAGCTGGGACCAGTCGATCCCGCCGCCCTCCTCGCCACGCGGCAGCTCGGTGATCTCCTTCTCGATCCCGGCGCCCGGGCGCACGGCGGTGCCGGTGGTGCAGACGACCGCGTCCTCGGGCAGCAGCGGCCCGGTGGCGGCCAGCGCCGTCGTCGGTCGCGCCTGCGCGAGGTACTCGCCGCGCGTCGTGATGTAACCGTCGGCGTAGGCCTTGGCCGGCGTGAACTGCTCGACCTGCAGGATGTGCTCCAAGCCGGAGCCGACCGCGTCCAGACCGGCCGCCAGCTCACCGAAGATGGCATGCCCCTGACGGACCGCATGGGCGGCCGGCGACAGGTGGTACGGGGGCTCGACGAGCGCATCGCCGGAGACCTTCCCGCCGGCGTCCACGGCCGTCGTGCCGAAGAAGACGAGCGGCCCGCCGGCGGCGACCCGAGCGCAGGTACTGGCCCTCTCCGTCGATGATCCCGGCGACCGCTCGTCGCTGAGTTTCTGGTGCGTTGCCCGGCCGTGAGATGATTCTGCGCTCCAAATGACAAAAGGATTTTGCTACTGTCGGCAAAGCTACACAGGCGACCGAAGGGAAGCAAGGAATGACCACCCACCCGGGTGCAGGCGGCGCCACGGACTTCCTGCGACTCGCGCCCGGTGACGAACGCTGGGAGCCGGCGTTCGAGCTCGGCATCAGCGCGATGGCCGTCACCGGTGACACGAGCAAGTCAGGGATCTACGTGATTCGTGTCAAGTGGCCCCCGAACGTCATGAGCCTGCCGCACACCCACCCCGAGGACCGGCACGTGACCGTGCTGTCAGGAACCTGGTGGGCCGGCACGGGCGAGACCTTCGACCCCGACGCGGCCGAGTCGATGACCGCGGGCTCCTACATGTTGCACCCGGCCGGGATGGTGCACTGGGACGGGGCCAAGAGCGATGACTGCGTCATCGAGATCGTGGGCTACGGCCCGAGCGCGCTGAACCCGATCGTCCCGTCCGACAACCAGTTCACAAGGATCTGACAATGAGCACCTCTGACACATTGACCCTCTCCGCCGCGCGCGCGATGCTCGACCGCGCCGTCGCCCATGCCGACGCGCTGGGCGTCACCGTCTCGATCGCCGTCGTCGACGGCGCCGGCGTCCCGGTCGCAAGCGTGCGCATGGACGGCGCGTCGTTCGTCTCCCCGGAGATCGCGCTGGGCAAGGCGTGGACCGCCGCCGCGTTCAAGGTGCCGAGCGGCAAGGTGGCCGAGAACATGGCGTCGGCCCCCGCGTTCGCCTCGGGCGTCACGGCCGCGACGCACGGCCGCTTCATGCCGCGCCAGGGCGCGATCGCCCTTGAGGGCGGCGGCGGGATCGGCGCCAGCGGCGCGAGCAGCGCCCAGGACGAAGAGATCGCCCGGGTCGGCGCCGGCGCGCCCGAGTAGTCCGGCCGCATCGACGATCTCTTCCGCTTAGGATCGGTCCGTGGCCAGCAGCTCGCGTCAACAGGGTGGCATCAAGGAGGTCGCGCGCATCGCGGGCGTCTCGGTGACGACCGTCTCCCATGCGCTCAACGGCAAGGGCCGGATCAACGAGGAGACACGCGAGCGCATCCGGCGCATCGCCGACGAGCTGGGCTACCGGCCCAGCAGCATGGCGCGCAACCTCGTCAGCCGCCGCACCGGGCTGCTCGCGTTCGTGCTGTCCAACACGGCCGGCGTCCCCAAGGGCATCCGCGACTTCGAGTACTTCACGCAGCTGATGCTCGGCGCCACGACGACCGCGATGGAGCTTGGGTACGCGCTCGTCTTCGCGCCGCCCAACCAAGGGCTGGACCGCGAGCTGCGCGTCGACGGGGCGATCGTCGTCGACCCGACGCGCAACGACCCGCTGCTGCGCGGCTTGCAGGAGAAGGGGATCCCGGTCGTCAGCACCGGACGGGACCTCCGCAACCCCGGCTTCACCGACTGGGTCGACAACGACCACGTGTCCGGAGCGACCTCGGTGCTCGACCACCTGCACCGCCAGGGCGCGCGGCGGATCGCCCTGCTCACGAGCCCGACGACGATCTCCTACACCCACGACACCGAGACGGCCTACCGCGACTGGTGCGCGCAGCAGGGCCAGGAGGTCATCATCCGACGGGCGCGCAAGGCGCCGACCGAGAGCGAGGGCTACTCGAGCATGTCGGAGCTGCTCTCGCTCCCCGAGCCGCCGGACGCGGTCTATGCGACCTACGGCCGGCTGGCCTTCGGCGCCGCGGTCGCCGCCACTGCCCAGGGCGTCGTCGTGCCCGACCAGCTCATGATCGTGATGACCGCGACGGAGTCGGCCACCGCGAACACCAGCCCGGTTCCCCTCACCTCCATCAACCTCCAGCCCGAGCAGATCGGGCGCCTCGCCGCCGAGCTGCTCGTCGCGCGCGTCGAAGGCAAAGAGGCCGTGCCCCCGCGACCGATCCCGACCCGGATCGTGACGCGGACCTCCACGCGCCACCGCGTGGCCGAAGCCGCGGACGCCTGAGGGTCACCCCGCGCGGCGAGGCGCGCGGGGCTATCCGCCGATGGCGCCCTTGGGCACCTTGACGCGCCCGCGCGCGATGTCCACCAAGACCGCGAGGGTCCGCCAGACACCGAGTGCGCGCGGGAGCGCGAGCGTGTCGGAGATCGCGTGGTCCTCGACGATCCGCCCGTCGCGGATGCGGCTGATGACCATGCCGTGCAGCACGACCTGGCGGCCACGGTTGGTCCCGTACAGGGTCCAGCGACTGGCGACCCGGTCACCCTCGGTGACTTGCTCGTCGACCTCGAAGCGCAGAGGGCTGAACAGCGACTTGTAGAACGCGATCGACTCCCGGCCCTCGTCATGGCCGCGGAAGACCATCCCGTTGACGTAGTCCACGAACTCCTCGTCGTAGAACTCGGCGATGCGGTCAAGCCGGCCGGCACAGACGTTCTCGATCGCGTCGCGCGCGATCACGGTCTCGACGGCCGGCGTCTGGGCCTCCATGAGACAGAACCCTACGCCGGTCACGCTCGTCGGCGCGGAAGTTGCCGGGCTCACCACACGGTCTCGAACAGCAGCTGGGTGAGCAGCGTCTGGGCGGCGAGGACGAGTAGGACGACGCGCAGCCGTCGCGGCGGGATGACCGTCGCGGCGGCGGCGCAGGCCAGCGGGACGAACGGCAGCCAGATGCGCTCGGTCTCGGCCTTGGTGAAGGCCAGGACGGAGGCGATGGCGACGACGACGGCCAGCGCGAGGGCACCGGGATCGCGGCGGCGCGCGGCGAGCAGCCACCCGCCACTGAGCGGCAGGCCCGCGCAGACCATCCAGGCGATCGGCGAGCCGAGCACCCAGAACCAATAGGGGCGGACCTGGGCGAGCGAGTGGCGGTAGACGGCCTCGGTCGCCCGCAGGGTGCCGATCGGGTCATAGCCGTAGGCCGCGGCCAGCCAGGCGTTCACCACCAAGAACGGGATCGCGCAGACGACGGCCAGCCGCGCGGCGCTCCGCCACCCGTCGCGCTGCCAGGCGACCACGACGGCGAAGGCCCCGGCCGCCAGGAGCGCCCACGAGCAGAGCGCGGCGAGCGCGAGCACGACCGCGCCGGCCCACCGCGCGCGCCACGACGGCCGGACCAGCAGCGCGGCGGCTGCGACGCCGAGCGCGGCGTAGACGGCGTCGGCCGACGTGGTGCCGAAGAGCAGCAGCCCGGGCGCGGCGGCGGCCAGCAGGCCGGCGACCCGGGCGGTGCGCTCGTCCTGACCGAGGCCGCGACCCAAGGCGTAGGTCAACGGCGCGCAGGCAGCCGCCGCACTGATGCACAGCGCCGCAAAGCGTGCCGGTGTCGTCAGCGTCGTCAGGTGGGCGAAGAGCAACAGGCCGGGCGGGTGGCCGGCGACGTTGACCGGCAGCGCGGGAACCAGCTCGGCGAAGCGGTCCAGGAAGAAGCGCGACCCGTAGGACAACGCCGGCAGGCCGGGCAGGTACTCGTTCTTGGCCTCGAACGAGCCGCGCGGGCCGGTGTCGAAGATCGCGTCCCAGCCGTGCGTTCCCGTGCGGGCGGCGTTGACGGCCAGCGCGCAGCCGAGCGCCGCGGCGGTCACCGCGACGATGTAGGTGTTGCGCGCTCCGCTGAGCAGCGCCGGTCCGACAACGACGAGCCCGCCGAGCGCGACGGCGGCGAGGAGCGACCAGAGCACATCGGCCTCCGGCGCCCAGCCCATCACGAACGGCGGCGTCGCCGTCCCGAGCACGCGGCCAGAGCGTTCGACGAGCAGCCCGATCGCCGTCCATGCGGCGGCGAGGAGGAGCACGGCGAGCAGCAGCCGCCGGTCGAAGCGGCGCGACCGTTGCCGCGCCGGGGCGGCGAATGACCTGCTCGCCCCACGGCCGCCGGCGCGTCGTCGAGCCGGCGACGGGACGTGATCGGACGCGCTCACGCCGCGATCGCCAGCCCGGCGAAGGCGCGTGCGAAGGCCGTGCCGGGTGCTTGCGTCGCGACGCGCGCCGCGTCCTCGATGGTGTCGACATCGATCAGCGTCGCGGCGTCAGCGACATCGAGGCCCAGCTCGGCGAGCCGTGCGCGCTGCGCGGCCAGGGTGTGGTCGACGCTCATCGGCACGCCGATCAGGGCGCGCGGGTCGGCGCGGCGTAGGCCGATGCCCCAGTAGCCGCCGTCGGCGGCGGGTCCGAGGACGGCGTCGTGGTGCTCGAGGGCGGCCAGCGCGTCGGCGAGGAGCGCGGCGGTGAGCTGCGGGGTGTCCATCCCGATGATCAGCGTCGGCCCGTCGCCCAGGTCCTCGAAGGCGGCGGCGAGCCGCTCGTCCAGCCCCGCGCCGCGTTGTGCGATGACCTGCTCGCCGTCGACCCACGCGCCGGGCGCACCGTCGAGGACGATCGCCCTGCGAACCGCGCACCCCGCGAGGTCCGTGGCGCCGGCCATCGCCGCGAGCGTGTCGCGCAGCGCCGCCTCGGCCAGCGCGGCGGCCTGGTCGGGCGCGCACGGCGGGCACAGGCGCGTCTTGACCCGCCCGGCGATGGGCGCCTTGGCGATCACCGCCAGCGTGACGGCGGCCGGAGGTCTCATGCGAGCACCGCCGCCATGTCGCGCACGGTCCGCAGCGTCCCGCGGACGGTGCCGGTGACCTTCGAGCGCCCGGCACGCTCGTGATAGGGCACGCGGGCTTCGCCGATCGTCCATCCGGCGCGGTCGGCGCGCACGACCATCTCCAGCGGCCAGCCGAAGCGGCGGTCGGCCACGCCGAGGTCCAGCAGCGCGCGACGCGACGCCGCCCGCATGGGCCCGAGGTCCTCCAGCCGCGGGCCACCGCGCCGGGCCAGCTCGAACACCAGGACGCGGTTGGCGATCCGGGCGTGGATCGGCCACGCCCCGCGCCCCGCTCGGCGCGCGCCGAGCATCAAGTCGGCGCGGCCCGCGACGACCGGCTCGGCGACCAGCGGGAGGTCGGCGGGATCCAGCGAGCCGTCGCAGTCCATGAAGCAGACGATCTCGGACCGCGCCGCGCACAGCCCGGCGTAGCAGGCGGCGCCGAAGCCGCGCCGGGGTTCGACGACAACCTGCGCGCCGAGCGCCCGTGCCAGCTCCGGCGAGCCGTCGGTCGAGCCGTTGTCGGCCACCACCGCGCGATAGCCGGCGGGCAGCCGCTCCAGCACCCACGGCAGCGCGGCCGCCTCGTCGAGCACGGGCAGGATGACGTCGATCATCAGCTACAACTCCCTCGATGCGGATCCTCGTCACGGGCGGCGCCGGCTTCATCGGGTCGCACGTCGCCGACGCGCTCGTCGCCCGCGGCCACGACGTGCGGATCGTCGACGCGCTGCTGCCCAGCGCCCACGACGGCGTCCCGCCCGGCCTGCCCGAAGCCGCCGAGCTCGTCCATGCCGATCTGCGCGACGCGGACGTCGCCCACGCCGCCGTGGCCGGAGTCGACGCGGTCTGCCACCAGGCCGCGATGGTCGGCCTGGGCACCGACTTCGGCGACGTCGCCGACTACGTCGCCCACAACGACCTGGCCACCGCGCAGGTGCTCCGAGCGCTCGCGGCCCGGGACTTCGCGGGCCCGTTCGTCCTGGCCTCCAGCATGGTGGTCTACGGCGAGGGCCGCTACGCCTGCCCCGATCACGGCGACGTCGCCCCGGGCCCGCGCGCCGTCGACGACCTCGAGGCCGGGCGCTTCGAGCCACCCTGCCCGCACTGCGGCCGCGGGCTGCAGCCGCGCTCGGTCCCCGAGACCGCACCGCTGGACCCGCGCAACGTCTACGCGGCGACCAAGCTCCATCAGGAGCATCTGCTGAGCGCGTTCGCGCGCGAGCAGGACGGCGTCCGCCCCGTCGCGTTGCGCTATCACAACGTCTACGGCCCGCGGATGCCCCGCGATACGCCCTACGCGGGCGTCGCGAGCATCTTCCGCTCCTCGCTGGAGCGCGGCGAGGCGCCGCGGGTCTTCGAGGACGGCGGGCAACTGCGCGACTTCGTCCACGTCGGCGACGTCGCGCAAGCCAATGTCCTTGCCTTGGAGGGCGGCGACGAGGCTCGCGGCGCGTTCAACGTCGCCTCGGGCACGCCGCGCTCGGTCGGCGACATGGCCCGCGCGCTGGCCGCCGCGATCCCCGGCGGCCCCGAGCCCGTCGTCACCGGCGACTACCGGCGCGGCGACGTCCGCCACGTCTTCGCCTCGCCCGATCGCGCTCGCACGCTCCTCGGCTTCCGCGCCGGGACGATGCTCGAGGAGGGCATGGCCGAGTTCGCGGTCGCGCCACTGCGGGCCCCCGCGCGGATCTAGCAACGCGATCACCCGGCGGGCCCCGCAAGCGGGCGACGGACGAGCGGGTGCGGCCGGCCGGTCGCCGCCAGGCCGACGACCTCGTGACGCGCGGCAAGCGTCACCCATAGCCGGTGCCGGATCGGGTCGAGCACGATCCCGGACGGACCGCCCGGCAGGTAGACGCGTCGGACGAGCTCCAGCCGCGGGCGCGTGACGAAGACCAGCAGCGCGCCGCCGCGCGTGTCGGTGACGTAGATCCGATCGCCGGCGGCGACGAGGTGCGTCGGACCCACGCCTGCCGCGGCCTGGGCGATCCGCCTGCCCGTCCGCGCGTCATGGAGCTCCAACACCCGCGCCCGTCCGGAGAGGACCGCCACCGCACCACCGACCCGCGCAACGGCGCGCGCCGGCCCGGCCGCCGGCGGCAGCTGATCAACGCTCGCGGATCCGCACCCGGCGACGGCCGCGGCGACGAGCAGGCCGAGCGCGATGCGACCCGGGCCGATCAGCGCGCCTCCCGCTCGAGCGCGGCGAACCACCGTCCGTCGTCGCTCCAGCGCTCGACAACCGCGAACCCGGCGTCGGCCGCCGGGCCGTCGATCGCGTCGACCGCCACGCGCGCCCACGCAAACGGCGCGCTCGTCCGCAACTCGCCCTCGAGGCGCACCCGCCCGGAGCGCAGGCCGGCGCCAGGCGGCCCCAGCTCGACGAGCACGCGCCCGTCCGGGCGGAGCATCGCCGCGAGGCGGCGCAGCAGCGCCAGCGGGCAGCCGCCGATGCCGATGTTGCCGTCCAGCAGCAGCGCGGTGCGCCACGTCCCCGCCCCGGGCAGGTGGTCGAAGATCGAGCCGTGGACGACGTCGGCGCCGCCGCGCCGCGCCAGCGCGACGGCCGCGGGCGTGACGTCGACGCCGACGGCCAGCACGCCGTGGCGCGCCAGGGCGTGGACGTGCCGTCCGGGCCCGCAGCCGACGTCCAGCACCGGGCCGCGGGCGCGAGCCAGCAGCCGTTCGTCGCCGGCCGACGCGTGCCCGAGCCACGGCGCGACGTCCACGGGCCACGCCGTGCCGTCGTCGAACCGCGCGACGAGATCGACGCGACCGCTGAGCGCTTCGGAGTACAGATCAGCCGGGTCGTTCACGGCGCCCGACCCTACGTAGGCAGACCTTACGGATCGATGACGGATGCGCCGAACCCGGCACCGCGGCGGCCGCCGCATGTCATCGTCGTGGCCGATGGCGGATCAGCCACATGCCCTTGCGTCGGTCCTGGTGGTCGACGACGAGCCGACGATCGGCGAGATCGTCTCGCGCTACCTGCAGCGCGAGGGCTACGAGGCCGAGGTCGTCGGCGACGGCCACGCCGCGCTGGCCGCCTTCGCGCGCCGCCGTCCGGACCTCGTCGTGCTCGACCTGATGATGCCCGGGATCGACGGGCTGGAGGTCATGCGCCGGATGCGCGAGCAGCAGGGCGCGCGCACCGCGATCATCCTGCTGACCGCGCGCGGCGAGGAGTCCGACCGCATCACCGGCCTGCAACTCGGCGCCGACGACTACGTGGTCAAGCCCTTCTCCCCCGCCGAGCTGGTCGCGCGCGTGGGCGCGGTGCTGCGCCGCCACGACCCCGCGACCGCGCTCGCACCGCCGGTCGAGGTCGACGACTTGGTCATCGACCCAGAGTCGCGCGTGGCCACGCGCGCCGGCGAGCCGCTGCTGCTGACCCAGCGCGAGTTCGACTTGTTGCTCTTCCTGGCCCAGCACCCGGGCAAGGCGTTCAGCCGCGAGCAGCTGATGGACCACGTCTGGCGGTTCTCCTACTACACCGACACCTCGACGGTGACCGTGCACATCCGGCGGCTGCGCGCCAAGATCGAGCGCGACCCCGACCAACCCAAGTACATCGAGACGGTCTGGGGCGTCGGCTATCGCTTCGCCGTGACGTCATGACCCGCACGACCGCTCTCGGCCTGGCGTGCTCGACGGTGACCGCCGCGGTGCTGTCGGGCGTGGCCGGGCTCGTCTACGGCAGCCACGCCTTCGTCGTCACCGCCGAGATCCTCCTGCCGCTCGGCTGGGTCACCGTGCTGGTGACCACGCTCGCCGTGGCGCGCCGCGACCGTCTCGGCGGGCTGCGCGCGCAGTTCGGGGCGATCGCCGCGATCGCCGCGGCGCAGATGGCCGCCGGGGTCGCGCTGTTCGTGGGCATCATGTTCGTCTCGTCGCACGACGCGCTGCTCACCGTCCTGCTGGTCGTCGACTGCGGCGTCCTCGCGCTCTGGGCCGGGTTGGTCCTCGGGCGCCGCGCGCTGGCCGATCTCGATGCCGTCCGCACGACGCTGGACGCCGTCGGCACCGGCCGCCGCGACGTGCTCACCGGTGCCACGCCGACCGACGAGCTGGGTCGGCTGGCCGCCGACGTCGACGTCATGGTCGGCCGCCTGCACGACGAAGAGGAGGCACGCGGCCGGCTGCTCGCGGCGGTCTCCCACGACCTGCGCACGCCGCTGACCGCGCTGCGGCTGCTGGCCGAGGCGATCGGCGACGGCGTCGTCGACGAGGACGGCCGCGCCGAGTACGCCCAGCGCATGGGCACGCACCTGACCGCGCTCAGCGCGCTGGTCGACGACCTCTTCGAGCTGACCCGCGTGCGCAGCGGCGACCTCGGCGCGATGACCGAGCGCGTGCGCCTGGACCTGCTCGTCGCCGAGACCGTCGACGCGATGCGCCCGACCGCCGCCGCGGGCGCCGTCGCCGTGCGCTCCGAGCTCGCCGCCGAGCTGGCCGTCGCGCGCGCCAACCCCGACAAGGTCCAGCGCGTCCTCTTCAACCTGATCCAGAACGCGATCCACCACACACCGCCCGACGGCGAGGTCACCGTCCGCGCGCTGGCCTACGGCGGCGAGGTCGAGGTCCAGGTCTCTGACACCGGCAGCGGCATCCCGGCGCCGCTGCGCGACCGCGTCTTCGAGCCGTTCTTCCGCGCCGACGCCTCGCGCACCGACGCCGGTGCGGGGCTCGGGCTGGCGATCGCGCAGGCGATCGTCGAGGCCCACGGCGGCCGGATCTGGGTCGCCGAGCCGGCGGCAGCGGGCGCCTCGGTGCGCTTCCGGCTGCCCGGAGCGGGCTGACGTGCGCCTGCTGCCGAAGGACCCGCCCCCCGGCCCCAGCCAGGAGGACTTCTGGCTCTCGCCCGTCCGCGGGCCGTGGCTGACGACGATCCTCGGCTCGGTCCTGCTCGTCGCGGTGATCATCGTCGGCGCGACCGGGTTCCTCTCCCACGCGGCCTACAACCCGGATCTCGGTCACAACGCGATCGTCCCGCGCGACCACGACCTCCAGCTCCTGGTGTTCAACTGGCCGACACGGCCGACGTGGCTGTTCGCGCTCAACCAGAGCCTGCACACGATCGTCGGGATCATCGCCGTCCCGCTGCTGCTGGCCAAGCTCTGGTCGGTCATCCCCAAGCTCTTCGCCTGGCCGCCCGTCGCCAGTCCGGCCAAGCTGCTGGAGCGGATCTCCCTGCTCGGGCTCGTCGGCGGCGCGATCTTCCAGTTCGGCACCGGGATCTTCAACGCCCAGCTCTACTACCCGTGGCACTTCAACTTCGTCATCGCGCACTACTACGGCGCATGGGTGTTCCTGAGCGCGCTGGTCCTGCACGTGGCGATCAAGTTGCCGACGATGCGCAAGGCGATCCGCGAGCGCGGCGCGCTGCAACCGCTGATCGACGGCATCACCTCGACCGAGGCCGAGCCTTACGAGCCCGGCGGGCTGGCGCCGCCCGTCCCGGAGCCCGCGACGATCTCGCGCCGCGGCGTCTTCGCGCTGGTCGGCGCCGCCTCGGCCGGGCTGTTCGTCGTCACCGCCGGCCAGTCGATCGGCGGCCCGCTGCGCTCGATCGCCTTGCTGGCGCCACGCGGGCGCGGGACGACGTTCCCGGTCAACAAGACCGCGCGGCTGGCGCGCGTGACGCCGGCGATGGTCGGCGCGTCATGGCGGCTGGCGCTGTCGGGCGCGGGCGCCGCGCCGATCGCGCTGTCGCGCGCCGCGCTGCTGACGATGGACCAGCACACCCACGACCTTCCGATCGCCTGCGTCGAGGGCTGGACGACGACCCAGCGCTGGACCGGCGTCCGCCTCAAGGACCTCGCCGCCCACGCCGGCGCGACCAAGGACATGCTCTTGCACGTCGAGTCGCTGCAGCCGGGCGGCGCGTTTCGCCAGACGACGCTGAGCACCGGCCAGTGGGGCGACGACGAGGCGCTGCTGGCGCTGAAGGTCAACGGCGCCGACCTGCCGCTCGACCACGGCTACCCCGCCCGCATCATCGTCCCCGCCCTGCCCGGCGTGCACTGCACCAAGTGGGTCGGCAAGCTCGCCTTCGAGTCGCCCGCATGATCGCGGCGTTCCGCACGCGCTACGGCGCCTCGCCGCTGCACCTGCTCGGGCACCTCGCCGCGTTCGCCATCACCTACTACGCGCTCAGCGAGGTGCTGCTGTCCAAGTACAGCCACGCCGTCAACTGGGCGGCCTGGTTCATCGGCGGCGCTCTGCTGCACGACCTCGTCTTCCTGCCCACCTACGTGATCCTCGACACGATCGCCCGCCTCGGCGTCGCCGACTACCCGCAGCGCCGCGTCAACGTCATCAACCACATCCGGGTCCCGACCGTGATGGCCGGGACGATGTTCCTCGTGTACTTCCCGCTGATCCTCGGCGACGGCAAAGAGAATTACATCAACGACGTCGGCCACGGGCCGCCCGACTTCCTCGCCCGCTGGCTGCTGATCTGCGCCGTGCTGTTCGGGACCTCCGCGCTGGCCTATGCCGTCCGGCTGCGGCGCGCGTAACGTCCGCCACCCCCACTGGACTGCTCTCACCATGAACCACGACTTCTCCGACCTTCGTGCGATGTTCTTGAACTGCACGCTCAAGCCCGGCAGCGAGCCGTCCAACACCCAGGCGTTGATGGACAACGCCATCGCGATCATGCAGGCCCAAGGCGTACAGGTCGAGACGGTGCGCGTGGCCGACCTCGACGTCCCGCCCGGCGTGCAGCCCGACATGACCGAGCACGGCTACGCCACCGACGACTGGCCCGCGCTCCAGCAACGCGTCTTCGACTCCGACATCCTCGTCCTCGGCACCCCGATCTGGCTCGGCGAGAAGTCCAGCATCTGCACCCGGGTCATCGAGCGCCTGTACGGCTACTCCGGCCAACTCAACGACCAAGGCCAGTGGATCTACTACGGCCGCGTCGGCGGCGTCATGGTCACCGGCAACGAGGACGGCATCAAGCACGTCGCCATGAACGTGTTGTACTCCTTGCAGCACCTCGGCTACGTCATCCCGCCCCAGGCCGACTGCGGCTGGATCGGCGAGGCCGGCCCAGGACCGTCCTACGCCGACCCCGACAGCGGCGGCCCGCAGAACGAGTTCACCCAGCGCAACACCACCTTCATGACCTGGAACCTCATGCACATGGCACGCATGCTCAAGGACGCCGGCGGCATCCCCGCCGAGGGCAACCAGCGCGCGGCCTGGGACGCCGGGTCTCGCTTCGACCACCCCAACCCCGAATACCGCTAGCAATGCCACTAGGAACAGCTCACGAGTCGGCGTATATTCGGCACCATGGCTGACAAGGTCTACGTCGACAACAACGAGGCGACGGCCGCCTGGAACACGGTCCTCTTCGACCGTTTCAGCCAGTACCGGCACATCTTCGTCGTGGCGCTGAAGCGCTTCGGCGACGTCGCGATCACCGGCGAGCCCCCGCGCAGCGGCGACCGGGTCCTCGACATCGGCTGTGGCTTCGGCGACACCGCGCAGCAGCTCGCGGAGGCCGCGGGCCCGACCGGCCACGTGGTCGGCGTCGACGCGGCCGAGCGCTTCATCGCCGCAGCCCAGGAGGAAGCGGCCGCAGCCGGGGTCGAGAACGTCGAGTTCCGCGTCGCCGACGTGCAGTCCGAGCCGCTGGGTGGTCCTTATGACTACGCGTTCGCGCGCATGGGGACGATGTTCTTCGCCAACCCCGTGGCGGCGATGCGCAACGTCCGCGAGTCGCTGCGCCCGGGCGCCACGCTCAACATGGTGGTCTGGCGGCGCAAGCTCGACAACGAGTGGATGTATCGCTCCGAGGAGGTCGTCGACCGCCACGTGCCCAAGCCCAACGCCGAGGAGTCCGAGGCGCTCACCTGCGGCCCCGGCCCCTTCTCCATGGCCAACGCCGACACGACCGGCGACATCCTCAAGGCCGCCGGCTTCGAGCAGCTCACGTTCCGGCGCGTCGACATCGACATGTTCGTCGGCCAGGACCCCCAGGAAGCCGTCGAGGTCGCCCTCGCCCTGGGACCTGCTGCCGAGACCGTCCGCCTCGCCGGCGACGACGCCGAGCGCGTCCGCCCGCTGATCGAGCAGGACCTGCTCGCGCTCGCCGGCGAGTACCAAGCCGCGTCGGGCGAGATCGTCGCGCCTGCGTCGGCCTGGATCGTCAGCGCCCGCGTGCCCGACGCCGGCTGACGGCACGCAGTCGCGGCACCACCACAAGTCCATCCGCCCCACCACCTAGGCTTCGCCTCCCATCCAAACAAGACCTCAGTGTCAGTCTTGTGCTTGCGGATGGTGGTTGGTGTCCGCTCGGGGCTGTTGGGTTCCGGGAGGGCGGCGGGCTGACTCGATAAAGACCTGTCATTGCTGACCAGGCGGGGTTGTGTCGCCCGTCGCCGTCCCGGACCCGTCGGCGTGACCTGATAGGAGCGTGGCACCGCCCCCACTGAGGTATGTCCGCCGACGGTCCCCTTCGTAGAAGCCAAAACGAGAGGACTGACGGTGATGATCGTGATCGGGGCCGACACACACAAGGCCACCCACACCTGTGCCGCTGTGACGGCAGGAATCGGTGAGCTGCTGGGCTCGAAAACAGCACCGGCACGCAAGGAGGGCTTCGGCGCGCTGCTGAAGTGGGCGCGCGGCCTGGATGCCGAGAGGACGTGGGCCATCGAGGACTGCCGTCACGTCTCCGGCGGCCTGGAACGCTTTCTGATCGCCCGCGGCGAGCGCGTGATCAGGGTCGCGCCCAAGCTGACCGCCGGAACACGGTCCAGCGCCAGGGAGCGCGGCAAGAGCGACGAGATCGACGCGCTGGCGGTCGCCAGGGCCGCGCTGCGAGAGGGCCTGGACAAGCTGCCCGCCGCGTTTCTTGACCCGGAGGCCCGTGCGATCAAGTTGCTCAACGAGCATCGCGAGTGCCTGGTGCAGGAGCGCACGCGTCGCCAGAACCGGCTGCGATGGCTGCTGCACGACCGCTGGCCCGAGCTCGAGATCCCCGCCCAAGGACTCGATCGCCCTCGCTGGCTGGACAAGATCACGCGGCGCTTGGGCCGCGCCGAGCAGAGCGCCGATATCCGCATCTGCAAAGACCTCGTGCGCGAGATCCGATCCGCGACCCGTCAGATCAACAGCCTCGAACGCGAGATCGCCACGCTGGTCGCCGACCGCGCCCCACAACTACTCGCACTACCCGGCTGCGGCCCGATGACCGCCGCGACGATCATCGCCGAGACCGCCGGCCCCGGCCGCTTCTCCAGCGACGCCAAGCTCGCACGCACCGCCGGCGTCGCACCGATCCCCGCCAGCTCAGGCAACCGCCAACGCCATCGCCTGGACCGCGGCGGCAACCGCAAGCTCAACTGCGCCCTGCACCGCATCGCCGTCACCCAAGGCCGCTGCCACCCGCCGGCCACCGCCTACCTCGCCCGCCGCCAAGCCGAAGGCAAGACCCGCAAAGAAGCCCTCCGCGCCCTCAAACGACACCTCGCCCGCACGGTCTGGCACCACACCCAAACCACCACCACTTGACATAGGAGCAACCCCGCGACCGCGCCAACGGCCCGGGGGCATGACCCAAGGAGAGAACAACTCCATGAGTACCCCGCAGGGTAACTCCGCCTGCCGTATCACCGTCGACCCCTCAGACGCAGATGTGTTGCGCGTCGAGGCCAAGAAGGTCTTGATGTTCAACCACGAGCCGTTCGAGGACTTCATGGAGTACGTCCCGACGCGGCAGCTAGCGCTGGCCGACATCTACCGAGATGCCACCGCCGTCATCGACGCGCTCGGCTGGGACCCCGACACCGCAGCGCAGCGAGAGCACGTCGAGGTGCCACTGACCCGCGGTCACATCGAGCAGCTCCACGACCGCCGCACCGACATCCTCGACCACAACCTCGATCTGCTGACCGACATCGGCGCCGACCGCGAGTCCAACGCCACCGTCATGGGCGAGATCCACGCCAACCGCCACAGCGTCGAAGCGCTCAACCGCATCTTCGATGCCTACGCCACCACGATCGCGACGTAGGTCGTCGCAGTTGCGTTGCGGGGTCTGACCCCGTAACGGACGTGCCCTCGACGAACGACATCGAACCCGCGCATCTGGCGGGTTCGATGTCGTCGAGTACCGATCGGTGTTACTTGGTGGTCTTGCGGGGCTTGGCCGGGCCGGTCGGGTCGAAGGTGACCGTGACCTTTCCGGGCTTGGCCTTGGTGCGCTTGGCCGCGATCGTCGCGACCGTCGCGTTGGTGATCGTCTTGCTGGTGGTCTTGATCCCGCGGCCGGACACGGTGACCTTGCCCGCGCTGAGGCCGCCGACCTGGACGGTGACGCTGGTCTTGGTCGTCTTCTTGGAGATGACCTTCAACGCGCAGTCGGGCGTGCTGATGGTGATCGCGGTGTCGGCGTCCTTGCCGTTCTGGCCGTCGATCTGCTGCTTGGCAACCTGCGTGGCCTTGCAGATGTCCGCATCGGAGACCGTCAGGATGCCGCCCTTGCCGCCGATGATGTCGAGCTTGAAGCTGCTCACCGGGGCGTCGGGGACGTTGTCAAACGTCGTGACCAACCGGTCGTTCTCGACATTGCTCGTCCCGGTCAGCGTCAGCTTCAGGCCGTTCTGGCCGACCAGCGGGATGACCAGCTTGGGCAGCGTGCGGATCTCACGCCCCGACTTGGAATCCTTGCGGATGTTCTTGACGAAGTACACCGGACCCGTCAACGGCTCATCGAGGATCGGCGTCACCGCGGTCGCGGTGCCGACGATCGACGCGGCCGGACAGGTCGGCGTCGCCTTGGAGCCATCAGCGAACTCGCAGAGCCCGTTGGCGTTGTCGGGATCCAGCGCCAGCGACAGCGGCAGCGCGACCCGAACCTTCTTGAGGTTGGACTGCCCCTGAGCCTGAACCAGGTTCGCGGTGACCGCCGGGTGCTTGCCGTCGGTGCTCTGACCCTTGCCCGACAGCGTCAAGGCGAGCTTGGGCTTGAGGCCCAGGGCGGCGCACTCGCCGACCTGGAAGCGACTGGCCACCGACGCGGTCTGACCCGCAGCGGCCGACAGCGTGCCCGCGATGCTCTGCGGCGCACACGAGGTCGGGTTTCTCATGAACCCGGCCTTGTCGATATCGACCTGCAGGTTCTGCAACCGCACCGGGATGCCCTTGACGATCGTCGGCAACGGATCCGAGATCACCGTCACATGGGCGTCGATCGGATCGACATAGATCTTCTGACGCACGACGACATCACCGAGATCAAACGGACCGGCAACCACCGGAACCGTAACCCGCAACGAGAACGGAGCATCGTCATACGGACCCTCGAGGACCACCGGCCCCGGAAGCGTGAACGGCGAGGAACCAACACCCGCACCGGCCCGAGCGGTACCGATCCGACGACCGATGTTGCCCTTCAGATTGGCCACCAAGCCGGCCGGCATCGTCAACGACACCCCGGTCAGATCGGGCTGGCCGTCAGGCTTGTGGGCCTGCACGGTGAAGGTCGAGCTCGCACCGGCGACCGGGTTCACGACGCCGGCCGAGAACGACGGCGCGAACGCCTTGGCCACACACGCCGACCCGTTGGCGTCCTGACCGACCGTAAACGAGCTCGCGACGTCGACCGTGTGACCGGTCCACGAGCTGAGCGTCGCCGACACCGGCTTGACCCCACACGTATCGGGCATCGCCAACGCCGCCCGCGACCCACCCGTAAACGACAGCTTGACCGAGGAGGCCTGCGCCTCCGGGTTGTTCTTGAACACGGCGGTCAACCGGCCCGTCGCCGGATCCGGATGCACCGAACCCTTCAACTTCACCCGCACCGAGGAGCCATAGCCCTCCACAAACAACCGGTAGGTGTCATCAGGCAACGGCTGACCGACAAACACCGTCCCCGACACATGCGGATCCTTCAAGGCAGGAACCTCGAACTCCGCGGTCCCGACCCGCGACGCCGCCGGACAACTCGACGGCTCGCTGCTGCCCTTGCCCAACTGCGCATCGCTACACGCCTCAAGACCATTGGCCAACGCCGGGTTGATCGTCAACCCCTCGGGCAACACCGTCGTCACATCCCGAATCGGCGGCGTCGCCAACCCATCCGGATCGGTGTTCTGCGGGACCTCGATGCCGAAGGTCAAGCCCGACGGGCTGCTCACAAACGGACTGCTCACCTGGGTCGAGATGTCAGGCTCAAAGCGCAACAGGTCACAGCCCGTCTGGGCCGGGGTCGTCGCCAAGTAGGACTCGAACACGTTTCGGTTCTGATAGCTGTCAACGTCGAGCGTGGTCACCGCCTCCTCCCCACACGTGGCCGGGTTGGTCATGAACGGCAGCCGCTTGTTCTTCGCCTGCGTCGCCGGACTCCAGTGATCCCACGGCACCCCCCACAACGTCAGATCCGTACCGCCGACGATGTTGGGCAGTCCCTCGACCGTCGCATCCAGCCCGTAGTCGTCGGGCCGCACGCTGACGCGGATCAACGTCCGCGCCGGGAGCCCCCCGCCGAAGGGTGCGACGCCAAGCAACGCCGTGTCCCCCCGCCCGGGCGTGAGCACCACCGCCTTTACCGCCAATGGAATCATGATCGGTGCCTGGGGCGTGTTGTTGTTGATCGGCGCGATGCCCTCACCGATGATGGTCTCCTCAGGGCAGGTAGGAGGGTTAGCGGCGAACTCTGCCAACGAGCACTCGGTGAAGTTGCCGATCGAGCCCAACAACCCCACCGGCAGCTTGAACCGCAGCGTCTTGACCGGACGGTTGACGAAATCCCCGACCGTGAAGCTGGTTCTGGCGTCGGCACGGGCACCAGCCTGCGTCGAGAGCGACGACGCCTCGAAGGCCGACAGCAGATCGGCCTGGGCCACCGCGGGCACCGCGCCCGCCGCAGACGCCACGGCCGCTGCCGCCACCACACCCAGCCTGGCCACGCGGAGGCGCTCCTTCAACCCCTTCATCTTGCCCATCGCACCCACCGACTCCTTCTCCTGCTCACGCGTCATTGATCCCTGCGTTGCCATGGCGTCGATCGTCTCAGCGCGCGACATCAGCGGCCGCCCTTCTTGGTCGCGGCCGGCTTGGCCTTGGGCTGCTTGAAGGTCATCGACACGGTCGTTGACACCACGTCACCATCGGCGGCCCGGAACGACACCCGAGCACTGACCTTCAACGTCTTCTTGCGCTTCAACGACTTCTTGGCCGCCGAGCTCAACGCGATCCTCACCGCGTAGCTACCGGGCTTCGAGGCCGACACGCCGGCAGATCGCAGCGACCCACCGGCCACCGAGATCTCACCCGCAACCGGCACCTTGACCTGCAACCTCGCCACCGAACCCGTCACCGTCTTGACCTTCGAGACGCTGACCGACGGCCCGGCCCCGCGCTCCACCGCCGGCACATTGCCCGGCCCCGCGAAGCTCACCGACCCGATGCTCGGCACCACCAGCGGCGCGATCGGACCCTGACACGCCTCACCACCACACACCCACGGGTCCGCATCTGGCACCTGCGGACTGGGCGGCGACCCGCCGCCCAACGTCGCCTTATAGACGTCGATGGCGTTGGGATCGGTATCGGACGACAGGATCGACTCCTCCGTGCTGAACCACACCTGCGATCCATCCGGCGAGCTGTCCACATAGCTGACGTCGTACGGAGCACGCCCCGGAGGCGTCACCAGTTGGACCCCACCGGCCGCCGTCCACATGTAGATGTCAACGTGGTTGCCATCGGTGTCCTGCGCCGTCAACGCCCGGCCCGTCGAGAAGAAGACCCGCGAACCATCATCGGACACCGCCCGCCCAGGCTTGGCGCGGATGTCGAACGAATAGGCGGCTTCTGTCGCCGCCAACGGCATCGGCAGGATGCTCGACGTGCCGATCGAGGGCGGCACGTCCGCGCCGGGCACGTCGATCTGCCTCAAGCCTCCACCCCGCGTCCACACAAACACCTTCGAAGTGCCGTCATCGGCAGTCCCGGCCAGCGGTGCTCGCGTTTGGAGGACCACACCGCTCGGCGTGACCCGAAGCGAACGGAAGTTCAGCTCGGTGGCAAACGAATCAAAAGGCGGCGAAAAGATGGAAATGGTGTCCGCGATGCTCAGTGGGCCGGCGACCAACCGCGTGCGACCCTCGGCGACGTCACGCTCGTAGAGCTTGATCCCGGCGGCCGGGGCGTCCTGCGTCAACCGCTCTGCCGTGGCGAAGACCGTCCTATTGCCGTCTCGCGACGACAGCAACCACTCCGTGTCCGGTTGGCCTGTCGCCAACGGCGGGTTGGAGCCGTTTCCGGTCGGAGCGCCGTCGACGGTCTCACCCTGCGACACCCATACCGGCGCGTTCTTGCCCTCACGCATGTAGATGTCCTGCTGGCCGTCGGTGTCACCGGGCACCAGGCTCTCGCTCGTGACGAAGAACACCCGTGACTGGTCGGCGGTGGCCCACCGGTACTCGGCATCGACGCCCGCATCGTCATCACCGGCGCCGTTGGCGTCGCTGATCGCGTAGGTCTCCTCGTGGCCCGGTGTCAGGACCCGCCGATACAGGTCCTTGAACCCAACCGAACTCCCGGGAGAGGCGTGGGCGACATCATTATCACCGGCCAGCCCATCAGTCGAGGTGAAGATCACCGACGAACCATCCGCCGCAAACGCGTTGCCACCGAACATCACGTCGTTTCCGTAGGCTCCGGCGATCACCGTGGACCCTCCGAGCGCCGTCGCGGTCATCGGGTTGCCGTCATTGTCGACCGACACCCGGACCGGAGCCTGCCCGGGACGACTGAGGTACACCGCCTGCGGAGCCGCCCCTGACAGGAACGCCACCGCATCGGCGTTGGCATCGGCCACATATACGCTGGCACCCAACCCAGGGGCGATGTTCACGGCCCCACCCTGGGCATCGACACGGTAGACGCCCGAGGACGCACCGTCCACCGACGGCAAGCTTGCGTTGTACAGCATGCGCGATCCATCGGGCGACATGGCCCCCACAGAGGTCTGGAGGCCGATCCCGTTGATCGGCTCGGTCGGACCGAGCGTCCACGGCGTACCTCCTCGTGGCAACCCGTACCAGTAGACCCGGGCGCGTCCATCCCACGGCATCCCGCCCATCGGTGAGATGATCGTCGTGGCCAGCACCGTGCTCAGGTCCGGGGAGACGCGGATCCCGAAGACGCTGATGGCGGAGCCACCGGCGGGTGAGATCTGCTCGTAGCCCCAGTCGGTGGCGGTGGCGGGGGTTGCGCCGATTCCCAGGGCGGCGGTTGCTGCGAGGGCGGCCAGGGCGGTGCGTGCTCGCAGGTGGCGACGCCAGGCCGTGAGGAGGCCGTTTTGGGCGGACGGCGTGCCGCCCTGGGCGCGGTTGGGCATGGATGGGTCCTTTGCTGGTGTCGGCTGGTAGCTGGGGTGGTTGGTCATCAGCGACCGGCCTTTCGCGTGTAGGTGAGGCTGACCGTCTCGCTCGCCGTTTCGCCGCCGGCGGGCGTGTAGCGCACCGAGACGGTGGTGTTGAGCTTGCGGCTCTTTGACTTCTTCAGCGCCTTGGCACCGGCACTGCTGAGCTTGACCTTGACCTTGACCGTCCCGGCATTGGTGACCGTGGTCGTGGTGGCCTTGGTGTTCTTGCCCGAGCTTCTGGAGCTTGCCGACGCCGGGCAGCTTGAGCGACAACGTCGCGGTCGATCCCGTGATCGAGGTCTTGGTGATCTCGAACGCGTTTGAGGGCTCCTCGTAGACCGCGATCGCGATCGTGTTGGACACCGTGCCGCAGTTGACCGTCAAGGCCAGCGTGCCCGTCGCGTCCTGCGGGATGTCGACCGTCAGGCCGGTCGCCGTCCAGCTACCGATGATCGTGTTGTCGCCGAGGGCGACCGTCCCGCCGGTGCCGAGGTCCTTCCCTGTGATGGTGATCGTCTCGCCCGGCTTGGGCTTTGCGTCATAGGCGTTCAACATGGGAGCGGCGCAGCCGTAGGCGTCGGCGCCCTCGACGACCGGTGCCCGCGGCGGCGCAAGCTGCAGCGCCGGGGTCGCGAACACAACCTGGTCGCTCTTGATGCTCGCGCCGTTGCTGGTGATCGACAACGTGACACGGAACTTCGTGTCGGCCGGCAGGTCACCGAGCGTGGAGCTGACCGCCTTGGCCCCGGTGCTCGAGACCGGCTGAGGCTCGGTGACCTTCTTGTAGGAGCGGTCCAGCGCGTCGACGTTGAACTGGTAGGTGCCGTCCTTGCCGTGGGTGTCGACCGTGCCGTTCAGCGTCGCGACGTTGGTCGAGATCGCGGTTGGGTCCGTGGCGACCGCGAGCGGCAGCGCACCGGTGGTGAAGGTGCGGTCCTCGCTGCTGGCCGTCTGGCCGTTGGTGGTCGCCACGAGCCGGACGTGGTAGGTCGTGTCCGGGGTCAGCGAGCCCAGCGCGACGGTCACGGCCTGATCGCTGGTGCCGCTGCCGGCGTCAACCTCCGGCGTGCTCTGGCCATAGCTGGTGCTGGTGCCGTAATCAAAGCGATAGGTCGTCGCCGTCCCGTGAGGGTTGACAGCCCCGTGCAGGTTGGCGCTGTAGACCGTCACGTCGGTCGCGGTCACCGGTGTCGCCGGAGCGGTGTCGAACACCCCGTCGGCACCGTGCTGAACACCGCCGGTGCCGTTGTCGGCCACCAACCGGTAGTGATACAGCGTCCCGCCCGCCAGGCCCGACAGCTGCAGCGTCACGGCCTCGTCGACCACGCCGGTGCTGCTGACCGCCGAGCTACTGCTCGACCCATACGCGGTGCTGGTGCCGTACTCGAAGTGATAGGTCGTCGCCGACCCGCTCGGGTTCAACGTCGCATTCACCGTCGCACCCGACGGCGTGACCGCCGAAGCGAACGCCGGCGAGCCGTCGAGCACCGGCGGCGCCGGCGGCGTCGTGAACGTCTGATCCCCACCGGCGATCGACACCGACGCGTTGGAGCCCACGATCCGGAAGTGATAGGTCGTATTCGGCGTCAGGCCCGTCGCGATCCCCGTGGCCGGCAACGGATCGGTCCCGGTCAGCGGATCGGATTCCGCGGTCTGGAGCCCATAGGCCGTGGTAGGCCCGTACTCGAAGTGATAGCTCGCCGGACCACCCTCAGGATCGATCGTGCCGTTGAGCGTCTGCGAGGTCGCATCGACCGGGGTGCTGGTCGTCGTCGTGACCGTCGGGCCCTCTACTGCCGCGAACAGCTTCACCGCGCCCTGGAAGGCGTCGGCGGCATAGACCGTTTCGCTGTCATGCCCGACCGCCAAACCGGTCAGGAGGCCGAAGGCGCCCTGCGCGAAGCTCGCGCCCGCGCTCACGCCCCCCGCGCTGAACGGCGTGATCTGCGCCCCCGACGGCCCCGAGTCGGCGACAAACAACTCGCCCGAGACCGGATCGACCGTCACGAAGGATGGTGTGCCGCGGCTGCCGTCATCGACGACCGCGCCAAACGCGCCGGCTGCCGAGTACCGGACAACACGGCCCTTGCAGGCGTCCAGCACATAGAGGCGATGCGCGGCATCGATCGCCAGATCGCCCACGCACCCAAAGCTGCCATCAGGCGAGCCGCTGTTGCCATCAAAGGACGAGACATACGCCCCCGTGCTCCCATCAAACGTCGCGACCACCCCCGCGCCCGAACCGTTGGTCGCGGCCACGAACACCGTCCCGTTGCCCGGGTCGACCGCCACCCGCGCCCCCGAGTTGATCGCCACCCCCGACGACCCGACATCCAACGCATAGGCAAATGTGCCCGACGCGCTGAGCTTCAACACCGTCGGACGGGAACCTGAGTCGGTCGCCGAGACATATACCGACCCCGCGCCCGCAGAATCGGTCGCCAGCGCACCCGGCGAGCTGTACCCCACAGGCATCGTCAAGCCCGAGACGAACGTGCCCGACGCGTCAAACCGCTGCACCCGCGGACCCACCGATCGATAGGGATCGGACGCATAGATGTCGCCCGAGGACTGCATGACCGCCAGCCCCTGCGGAGCGAACACGAACTGACCATCACCCACCCCGAAACCACCGAACTGGCCCCCCGGCACGTAGCCGTTGGTGGCCAGCGCCGAACCGCTCGCCACGAGCGGCAGCGCGAACGCCGCGACAAGCGCGACAACCAACGCCCGCAAGCGACGCCGTGGTGAACCAGATACAGCCGGCACACCCAGCCGACGCAGGGAAACGATCAACGACACAGCCTTCTCTCTCTCTTGAACACACAACACAAAGCGCTCGGCGTCGCCGAGCGGCTGTCGCTCACTTGCAGATCGAACCGTCGCCATCTCAGGCCTCCCGACCATCGGCCGAGGCCCAGGCGCCGGCGGTCAACCCGGGCGAGTCGGCCCGCAGGTCACGCAGCGTCCGCGCGGCCTCCTCACCCCGCGCGGTCAACACCCACGCGTTGGTCCGCCCCTCTTTCCGGCGGCTGACCATGCCCGCACGCTCGAGCCGGCTCAGATGCCGGCTGATCTGACTCTCGTGCCGGACATCCACCGCGCGGGCGATGTCGATGTTCGCCGCGCCGGGGTGGCCGTTGAGGTACCTCAGCGTCTGGCCGGTGAGCTCGGTGACCAGCAGCCCGCGGTCGTCGCTGTCGCCGGAGACCGCCGGAGTCCAGCGGGTGCTGTAGGCGATGGTGCCGCCGCGGCCGGCGGCCCGCGCCGCGGCCTGGCGGCGGCCGGCGAAGGGGACGAGCATCAAGTAGATCGCCGCCCCGGCGAGATCGGCGATCGAGCGGTCGGGATCCTCGGTCAGGCCGCGCAGCGCCAGCTCCCACACGCCGCCGACGGCACCGGTCAGCACCGGCTCCTCGAGCAGCGGCTGTGCCGGCGCGTCGGCCAGCAGGCCGGCGATCTGCGTGATCGCCGCGTGGCGCAGCGCCATCGTCTCGACGTTCGTGCCGATCGCGGAGATCAGGCACAGGTGGGCCAGGACGCGATCGGCGTCCCACGCGCCGAGCAGCGCCTGGGTGGCGGCAACCGCCCGGTCCTCCCATTCGACGCCGGCATCGGCAACCGCCTCGGAGAGGTGGGTCACCAGCCGGCCGAACGCCTCCTGATGGGCGTCGACGAAGCAGGCGTCGCGGTCGGCGTAAAGCTCGTAGAAGGTGCGCCGCGAGATCCCCGCCCGCTGGCAGACGTGATGGACGCCGGTGGCGGCAGCGCCGACCTCGGCCGTCAGCTCCCCCATCGCGGCGACCAGCCGGTCGCGCTGGGTCGGCGCGCCCCCGGCGACGCCGACGCGGCGCACCGGGCGCGGGTGGTCGGCCTCCGTCCCCTGCGCAACGGCAGGGGCCATCGATGCCCTGCGAACAGGAACAGCGGACACGTCGTCTCCTCCAGCAGTGATCTCTCAACCCACGGCGAGGTCTCTCCACGCTCGCCGCCTCCACATCAGCGCCGCTGCCGTGACGGCAACCCCCAACGCTTCCGGCACCGTAAACGGGCCGATGTGTGAAGTCAAGTTTCTGCGATACGAATTTTTTGTGGATGATGCGACTCACACCACGAGGCCGAAGAACCAAGCGTCGCCGAGCGCCTTGAGCGCGATCCGCTCCGCCCGTCGCCCCACGCGCTCTCCCGCCGCTCGCCGGCGCTGCACCGCGGCCACGACGCGCCAGAGCGTCGGTCCGTCACGGCGCACCGCGGCTTCGCGCACCAGCACCTCGAGTTGCTCGTCGCCGCCCTCGGCATCCAGCAGCGCCTCGAGCGCCTCGGTGCTCAGCGGCGCATGCCGCTCGGCGGCCTGGACGTCTGCCGGCGGCGGCATGTCGCTGAACGGCGCCAAGGCAAAGGTCGCCAGCTCCTGACGGCGCGCAAGCAGCGGCTGATCGGGCTCGTATCGCAGGCCGTCGATCGCAATGCCGTCGATCGCCGTCAGCACCATCTCGATGTCGACGCCGCCCGCCGACGGCAGCGCCTTGCGTGTCGCCAATGCATCGAGGACCGGGGCGCGCACGACGTCGCGCGCCGTCCGGACGCGGCGCCCGGCGGCCGGCACGTCGCGCAGGCAGACCAGCGCCCAGGCGCGATCGCAGTCCAGGATCGCCAGGTAGGTCGTCAGCGCGGCGGCGGCCCCGCGTGCCCAGTCGGCCTCGGCGCGCAGCGCGCGCAGGATCTGGGGGATCGCGTAGGCGGCGGCGACGTCGTAGGCCCACATCAACGCCTCCTCCTTGCCGGAGAAGGTGTCGTGGAACACCCGGCTCGTGACGCCCGCCCGCTCGGCGATCGCCTCCTCGGTCACCTGGTCGTAGCCGCGCTCGGCGATCTCGCGGACCGCCGCATCGACGATCCGCGCCCGGCGGTGGAAGGCCTGCGCCTCGGCGGGAAGCTCTTCCAGCTCGGTCGCGTCGATTGAGGCAACGCTGCTGTTTCCGAACATCAGCGGATATTAGCCTGATGTCAAGTTTCCACGATCGAGTTCTTTTGCAATTGGCGCCCGGACACCCCTCCGCGACCTCGGCGGCGAGTATCCTTGCGCGCGTATGGCGTCCGCCCGCCCAGGTCCCTCTCGCCAGCTGCCGCGCGGCCGTCACACGCTGGATGCCGAGACGGTGGCCGCCCAGCAGCGCGCGCGGCTGCACGAGGCGGCGATCGACCTGCTCGCCGAGCGTGGCTACAGCGCCACGACCGTGCAGGACGTCACCGCCACGGCGGGCATCTCGTCCATCACCTTCTACGAGCTGTTCTCGGGCAAGTCCGAGCTGGTCCTGGAGGCCTTCGACGCGCTGATCGCCGCGGCCTGCGCGACGCTGCGAGACCGTCCGGTGGCCGAGGGCGCGCTGCGCGTGCGGCTCGCAGCGGCACTCACCGCGGTCGTCGAGGCGATCCTCGCCCAGCCCGCGGGCGCCCGTATGGCGCTGGTCGAGGTCGCCGCCGTCGGGCAGCCCGGCCTGGGCCGCCGTCGCGCGCTGACCACCGGGCTGTACGAGCTGCTGCGCGGCGCGGCCACCGTCGATGGCACGCCGACGATGTCGGAGGCGGCGCTGACGGTGCTGGCCGGCGGGACGCTGCACGTCTTCGACGGCCATCTGCGCGCGGGGCGGCTGCGGCCGCTGCGGCCGGCCGCCGCGGAGCTCGCCGCGTGGGGCGCGATGTACGAGAGCGCCTCGCCGCGTCGCCTCCCCGCGCCCGATCCGCTGCTCGCACCGCCACCGGTGATCGTGCCGTCGCCACTCCCGCACGGGCGCCACGGGCTGCCGCCCGGGTATGTGCGCCGCCACCAGCGCGCCCGGATCCTCGACGCGGTCCTGGAGGTCTCGGCCCAGCAGGGCTTCGAGGCCGCCTCGGTGCGGGAGCTGATCGTCGCCGCCGGGCTGTCGACCGAGGCGTTCTACAGCCACTTCCCCTCCAAGGAGGACGCCTGGGACACGGTCTTCGACCAGGCGTTCGTCGAGCTCTTCGCCGCGGTCTGGCACGCGGCGCTGGCCGAGTCCGGTCGGACCGCCAAGGTCACGGCCGCGGTCGATGCCGGACTGGGGCTGCTGGCCTCGAGCCCCGAGCAGGCCCGACTCCTGCTCGTCGACGCGCCGACGGCCGGGCGTGCCGGGCTCCCGGCCATCGATGACGCGCTGAAGGCCTTCACCCGCATCATCACGGGGGCCACGGCAGGGCCGAAGGGCCTTCCGAAGTCGCTGCCGGGTGCCATGGCCGCCGGGATCGCCGAGCTGACCGCCGGCTGGGTGCTCGACGGACGCGCAACGCAGTTGCCCGAGCTGCGCGCGGCGCTGATCGAAGTCATCCTCACCCCACCGCTCGGGTTGGCAGCCGCGGCCCGCGCCGCCGACGCGGGGACAGACGCCACCGAGCCCACCACCGCTCGCGACGACCGCCACCTGCTGATGGACGCCTTCGCCGAGGCCGTGGCGCGCGACGGGCTGTCCGCGACGCGGCTGTCGGACGTCGCCCAGCAGGCCGGCATCGAGCTCGACGTCGCCCAGGCCCTTTTCACCGACGAGCTCGACTGCGCGTCCCAGGCACTGAACGCCTGGGCCGGCCGACTTGTCGTCATTGCCGCCGGCGCGTTCCTGAGCGCCGCGGCGGACCCGCCCCTTGCCGCTCACCGCGCCCTCGAAACGGCGTTGGCCTACATCGCACACACGCCCGCCCTCGCAGCGCTGGTCGTCACCGACGAGCCGGAGCTGATCCCGGCGGTCACCGCGATGCGCGACCGCTACATCTCGCTCTTCTTCCAGCTCATCGCCGTGCAGGTGCCGGTCGCCGACCAGGAGGCGCCGCAGCCGCTGGCCGCGCTCGAAGTGGTCCTGGACGGCGTCATGGCCGTCCTGCGTCGCTTCGCCCAGCAGGGACGGATCGCCGAGCTGCCCAGCGAGCTGCCGACGCTCAGCCTGCAGGTCCTGACGCCGTTCTTCGGCGCCGACGAGGCCCGGCGGGTCGCCGAGCCGGCCGTCGCCGCACGCTGACCTCGCGACACTCGGTTCGAGAAACGTTCACGGCTCACGAGAGCCGTGAAAGTCTCTCAAAATCCTCTGGATTTCCGGTCAAGTCGCCCCGTATGGTGACAAGCATGGGCCACGGAGGTTTACCCCTAGCAAGCTTTGTCGCCGACGACGAGCACGAGGCCCTGATGGAGACCGTCGCGGCGTTCACGCGGCGGCTGTTCCAACGTGCCGCCGTGGCGTTCATGGGCACCGAGGGCGACGGCCCGCTCGCCTTGCATACCGCGCTGGCGACCATCCTGACCGACGCCGCCAACGCTCCGGAGATGACCTACATGTCGGTCATCGAGCTGCCGCGCCTCGGGCCGCCGGCCCACGAGCGCCACGCACGCATGATCGCGCTCTTCGGCGAGCTGCTCGCCCCCGGCTTCGCGACCATGGAACGGCCACCGCCCAACCCGGAGACCCTGACGCTCTGCCTCGGAGGCAGCGTCTGGGAGACGCTCCGCCGCCACGCCGCCGAGCGCCGGTGCCATGAGCTTCCCGAAGCACTGGCCGGCCTCAGCTTCGTCTGCGTGAGCGCGATCTTCGGCAGCCAAGAGGCCCGCCGCGTCAACACACCGGTGCTCATCGACCCGCCCGCCTGATCGACAAACGCGACGGACGCGCCTGTGGGGGCAGGCGCGTCCGCGCGGTGGGGGAGATCGTGGCTGTCAGGAGCGCACGTTGATGGTGCCGGCGAGCTCGGTGTCGTCGGAGGCGTTGCCGATGTAGACCGGCACGCGTCCGCTGGGCGTCACCCACTGATGGGTGTCGGTGTCCCAGTAAGACAGCGACCGGCGCGGGATGGTGATCGTCACCTGCCGGGCCTCACCGGGAGCGAGGCTGACGCGCTCGAAGCCGGCGAGCTGACGGGCCGCCGTCTCGACGGAGGTCGGCAGCGGGCCGAGGTAGGCCTGGGCCACGACGGCCCCGGGGGTCCGGCTGTTGTTGCGCACCGTGAACGTCACCGTGACGTCGCCCTGCGGTGACTGACCGTGATCGTGCCCGGCGCCATGGGCGCGGTGCTTGTGCCTGCTCTTGGTGTGACGCCGCGGGTGATGCTTCCTTGCCTTGTGCTTGGTGTTGTGGTGCTTGCGGTGATGGGGCTTGCCGTGCGGTTTGCCGTGATCGCCGCTGCTGCCGTCGTTCACCCGCAGGCCGCGGTAGTCGAACTCGCTGTAGGAGAGCCCGTGCCCGAAGGCATACGACGGCGTCTGGCCGTTCTTGAGCAGCCCCTTGTAGCCGACGAAGATGCCGGTGTCGTCGTCGGCGGTCGGGCCGGGCGAGATCGGCGGGACCTGGCTCTCGTCGCGCGGGATCGTGACCGGCAGGTGGCCTGACGGGTTGACGTCGCCGAACAGGATCCCGGCGATCGCGTCACCCTGCTCCTGGCCCGGGTACCACGCCTGCAGGATCGCCGGGACGCCGTCCTCCCAGGTCGAGGTCAGCACGGGCGAGCCGGTCTCGATCACCACCGTGGTGTTCGGGTTGACCGCCGCCACCTGACGGATCAGCTGACCCTGGTCGCGCGGCAGCTCGAGGTTCGGACGGTCAAAGCCCTCGCTCTCGTAGTCGCGGACCACCACGACGGCCTCGTCGGCCGACTTGGCGCTGTCGACAGCCGCCTGCATCGCGGGCGACAGGATGTCCTCGGCATGCGACCAGAAGAACCGGATCTGGCCGCCCTGGTAGGTGTTGGCGGCCGGCGCGCTGTACTCGATCCTGACCGAGTGCTGCTCCCCGGCGACCAAGTGCACCGTCTTGCTCACCGACGACAGGTCGCCGCTGTGGGTGACCAGTGGCTGACCGTCCAAGGTCAGCGTGGCGTCACCGCGAGCGGTCAGGCCGAGCGTGTAGTCGGCGGTCGCCGGCGCGGTCAGGTGACCGCTCCAGCGTGCCGAGAGGTCGCCGAGCAGCGCGAAGTCGCCGGTGACCGCCTTGGACTGCGTCGCCTTCGGCGAGGCGGCGTTGAACCCCGGGAAGTTCAGGAACCCGAAGTTGACGCTGACATTGGGGTCGACCTCCGAAAGGCCCGGCGTGCCGGAGAACGTGGTGTTGCCCCAGGTACTCGGCGTCGAGGCCGTGCTGACCCGTGCTGCCATTGGTCGGCGTCAGCACGGAGGAGGGCACAGGCGCCGGGCCGGGCAGCAGATCGCCCTCGTTGATCCCGTCGGTGCCGGGCGAGTAGGTGACGTCGGTACCGCTGCCGGCGCGATCCCGGATCCCGTCCAGCGGGCTGACCGCGGCGGTCGGGTGCGAGATCTGCGAGGAGCCGCCGCCCTGGGCCGACGTGTTGTCGGCGTCGGGGCCGATCACCGCCAGTGAGCTCAGCTTGTGGTGGTCGGGTCGCAACGGCAGCGCGTCGTCCTTGTTCTTGAGCAGGACCGAGCCCTCGTCGGCGACGCGACGGGCGACCTCGCGGTGCGCGGCCTCGTCGAAGCGGTCGCTCTGGACCGGATTGGTCAGCAGGCCGAGGCCGACCATGGCGCGCAGGACGCGCCGGGCCATGTCGTCCAGCCGCGTCTGCGGGACCTCACCGGCCGCCACGGCGGCCACGAGCTTGCCGTCGAAGTTCGCGGTGCCGGGCCCTTGGTCGCCGGGCTGCTCCTGGTCGAGGCCGTTGTTGGCGGCCTGCACGGTGCTCGGCGTGGCGTTGTAGTCGCTCATGATGAAGCCGCGGAAGCCGTCGTCGCCCTTGAGCAGGCTGTTCATGAGCGAGTTCTCACACGAGAACGTGCCGTTGACCTTGTTGAACGAGCACATCGCGGCGCCCGGGTGGCCCTGCTGCACGCTGATCTCGAAGGGCCGGTTGTAGACCTCGCGCAGCGTGCGCTCGTCGACGAGTGCGTCGATGGTGAAGCGGTTGGTCTCCTGGTTGTAGACCACCCAGTGCTTGAGGGTGGCGACCAGGCCGGGGTTGGACTGCATGCCCAGGATCGACTGGGCGCCCATCAGCCCGTTGAGCAGCGGATCCTCGCCGTAGCCCTCGAAGGCGCGGCCCCACAGCTGGGAGCGGACGACGTCGACGCTCGGGGCGAGCTGGAAGTTCTGACCGGTGTGGAAGGCCTCGTCGCCGATCGTCTGACCCGTCAGGTGCAGGAGGTCGCGGTCAAAGCTCGCGGCCATCGAGGTCGCCGACGGGAACTGGGTCGAGCGCTGGTCGACCGTCGGGTTGGCGATCCGCACGCCGACCGGGCCGTCGGACATCGTCTGCGCCGGGATCCCGAGCCGCGGGATCGCGGGCGTGAAGAAGCCGTAGTTGTTGTTGAGCTGGCCGGTCGCGAGCTGGGCCTTCTCGTCGTTGCTCATCTGCCCGAGGAGCTGGTCGACCTGGGCCTCGACGGCCGGGTCGTCGTCCCACGTCGTGGCATCGGCCTGCGCGGCTCGCGCGGTCTCGGCATTGGCGACGGCGACCACGAGGACGGCCGAGCCCATCAGGGCGATCAGGGTGAACGCCAGCAAGCGCAATCGCAGGAACGTGCTCATCGTGGCTCTCCTCCGGGGTTGGTGAGGCGATTCGTCCGCACCCGCTGGCTTCATGTCGGCGGCGCCTGAGGAGAACACCACCTGCAGGAACCATGGAGCTTGCCTCGTCCAAGTGCGACAGAGCCCGTGCGGCGGTCGTCAAGCGGGAGACCGACGGCGCCGTGGGTTACTCAGGGCTGAGCGCGGGCAGGTCAGCGGACATGGACCACCGCACACTCGGAAGGACCGGCGTCTCGGTCAGCAAGCTGTGCCTCGGGGCGATGATGTTCGGCGCGTGGGGCAACACCGACCACGACGACTCGGTCCGGATCATCCACGCCGCGCTGGATGCCGGCATCACCTTCATCGACACCGCTGACGTCTACTCACAGGGTGAGTCGGAGACCATCGTCGGCAAGGCCCTGTCCGGCGGCCGGCGCGACGGGGTCATGCTCGCCACCAAGGTCTGGGGCCAGATGGACGACGACCCCAACCACCGCGGCGGCTCGCGCCGCTGGATCATGGAGGAGGTCGAGCACTCGCTGCGGCGCCTGGGCACCGACTACATCGACCTGTACCAGATCCATCGTCCCACGCCGGAGACCGATCTGGAGGAGACGCTCGGCGCGATGAGCGACCTCGTGACCCAGGGCAAGGTCCGCTACATCGGCCATTCCACCTATCCCCCGTCGCTGATCGCCGAGGCCCAATGGCTCGCCCGCGACCGCCGGCTGCATCGCTTCGTCTCCGAGCAGCCGCCGTACTCGATGCTCGCGCGCGGCATCGAGGCCGAGGTGCTGCCGACGTGCGCGCAGTACGGCATGGGCGTCATCCCGTGGAGCCCGCTGAGCGGCGGGTGGCTGTCGGGCAAGTACCGCAAGGACGCCGACGTGCCGACGCCGACCTCCAAGGCACGGCAGCGGCTCGTCGCCCGCTACGACATGTCCCTGCCCGCCAACCAGCGCAAGCTCGACGCCGCCGACGCCCTCGGCCGCCTGGCCGACGAGGCCGGGATGTCGCTGATCGAGATGGCCATCGCCTTCGTCATCAACCACCCCGCCGTGACCGCGGCCATCATCGGACCGCGCACGATGGAGCAGCTCGAGAGCCAACTCCCCGCCGCCGACCGCATCCTCGACGACGCGCTCCTGGACCGCATCGACGAGATCGTCGCGCCCGGCACCAACATCAACGCCGCCGACGGCGGCTGGGCCAGCCCCGGACTGGAGCCCGCCGCGCGGCGCCGCTGAGCGAGCTCAGTCCAACAGCCGCTGGTCGGTCTGCTCGTCGGGGATGCCGTCGAAGGAGCGATCCAGGACGCGCTGGAAGAGGGGCTCGTCGGGGGCTGCGCGGGTGAAGAGGGTCATGGATGAGCGGAGCTTCATGGCGTCAATCGGACCGAAGACCTCCTGCGCGGTCGAACCCGAGAAGCTCGGCGACGATGCGCGTCGCCTCCAGAAGCCGCGGACCGAGGATCGGGTCACGCAGATAGGCACGAGCCTCGGCGAGCGAGGCGATGGCATACGTCTTCGCCATCGGGCTCCGGCCGAGCCCGGCGATCTGCGGGAAGACGAACCACATCCAGTGACTGACCTTGCACCCCGCGCGCAGCTCCGCCAGGGCCGTGTCGTAGGTGCCGTCGGCGTCTTGGGCGTCGAGGAAACGGCGCAGGGCGAACGGGTCGCTCATCTCCTCACGCAGGCACGTTCCGCCGTCACGACAACACCATAAACGGCGCCGACTACGCCGCCTGCAGCACCGCCGCGTCGAGGGGCGCGGCGGTCTCGCCGTGGGCGGCCGCCACGGCGGCGTGGACGATCTGCCCGCCGGCCACGTTGACGCCGTCGGCCAGCCCCGGGTCGGCGGCGACCGCGGCGGCGACGCCGCGCGTGGCGAAGTCGACGACGTAGGGCAGCGTCGCGTTCATCAGCGCCTGCGTCGAGGTCGACGGCACCGCGCCGGGCATGTTGGCCACGCAGTTGTGGACGACACCATCAACAACGAAGGTCGGCTCGTAGTGGGTCGTCGGGCGCGAGGTCTCAAGGCAACCACCTTGGTCGATCGAGACATCGACGACGACCGCGCCCTCGCCGAGCAGCGCGAGGTGCTCGCGACGGACGACGTGCGGGGCCAGCGCCCCCGGGGCGAGGATCGCGCCGATGACGACGTCGGCATCGGCCAGCTCGGTCTCGATCGCCAGGTCGCTCGCGGCGACCGTGCGCACGCGCTGGTCAAACAACCCGGCCAGCTCGCGCAACCGCGGGACGCTGCGGTCGATGACCACCGTGTCGAAGCCCAGGCCGAGCGCGACGCGTGCGGCGTTCTCTCCGACCGAGCCACCGCCGATGACGACCGCGCGCGCCGGTCGCACGCCGGGGACGCCCCCGGCCAGCACACCGCGCCCGCCCTGGTGGGCCAGCAGGTGCGCGGCGGCGAACTGCGCCGACAGCCTCCCGGCGACCTCGGACATCGGGGCCAGCAGCGGCAGCCGGCCGCTGCGGTCGGTGACGGTCTCGAAGGCGATCGCCGTCGCGCCCGACTCCTGGATGCCGCGCGTCAGCGCGAGGTCCGGCGCGAGGTGCAGGTAGGCGAAGAGGACATGGTCGGGGCGCAGGCGCGCGACCTCCTCGGGCTGGGGCTCCTTGACCTTGACGACCAGCTCGGCCTGGGCCCACAGCGTGTCGGCGTCGGGGACCAGCGTCGCGCCCTCGGCGGCGTAGGCGTCGTCGGGGAAGCGCGAGCCGAGGCCGGCGCCGGCCTGGACGAGGACCTCGGCGCCCGCGCCCACCAGCTCGCGCACGCCAGCGGGCGTGAGCGCGACGCGTCCTTCTCCGGGCTTGATCTCGGTGGGCACTCCGATGCGCATGACGGGCGGGTCCTTGGTCGAACGTGGGGTGGCCGGAGAATCTCGCCGACCGGCACGCTTTCCACAAGAGTTCCAGGCCAACGGCTAGATTTCCGCAGGCATGGACGAGATCGACCGCGAAATCCTCAGAACACTGGCCGCCAACGGGCGCGCCAGCCACGTTCTCCTCGGCCGCCAGGTCAGCCTCAGCCCCAACGCCGTCGCCGATCGCGTCCGCCGGCTGGTGGCCGACGGCGTCATCACCGGCGTCCACGCCGCCGTCGACGCCGGCGCCCTCGGCCTGCCGATGACCGCCCTCATCGACGTCCGCCTCAGCCCCTCGACCACGCCCGACGACCTCGAGCGCACCGCCGGCGAGCTCGACGGCGTGCAGGAGATCGCCTTCCTCACCGGCCGCTTCGACTTCCAGCTCCGCGTCGCCTGCCGCGACGCGGCCGACCTCGACCGCCTGCTGCGCGAGCTCCGCGCCTCCGGCGGCGTGGCCGAGACCGAGACGCGCCTCGTGCTCCGCGACCTGCTGCGCCGCACGCTGCCGGGCTAGCAGCCGGCTGCCGGCCCGGCCCGGCCCGGCCGCGACAGCTCCTCAGCGCCTCACGTTCACGGTGCGCGTCGACGTCGTCGCCCCGCCGGCGCTGCGGGCCAGGACCACCACGGTCACCCGCAGCGTGCCGCCGAGCTTGCGCAGGCGCGTTCTCGCCTTGGCGGTGAGGCGCACCACGACCGTCTTCTGCTTGTTGGTCAGCTTCGCCGACGCCGATCCGATGACCACCGGCAGCTTGCTCTTGCCCTTGCGCAGCCCGAGCTGTCGACCCGCCGCGGCCGACACGGTGAGCTTGACCTCGGCCTGACATGGCTCGGCGCACGACAGCCGAACCGCCAAGCCGGAACGCAGGAAGCCCTTGAGGCGCAGACCGCGCAGCGGCGTGAACGCCAGCACCGGGCCCTTGGCCGGCGGGCGGATGGCCGGCCCATGGCTCGGGTCGTCTCCACCGGCGGCCGGCGGTCCGGGCTGCGGGTTGCCGGGACCGATGGGCGACGGCTCGTCGATCGGGACGGTCGGCTTCGCCTTCGTGACGGCGAAGTTCCACGTGCTGCAGTGCGTCGTCAGCACCTCGATCACCAGGCCGCCGTCGGCGAGTTGGCGCCGGTTGGCGATGCACGGATCCGGTGCCGCCGTCCCGTCGTCTGACGCGCAGTCGGCCGCCGGGCTGCCGTTGCGCAGGACCGTGACCGTCGCGGGGTCCGTGCCGGCCGGGATCTGCGAGCCGGCGATCTGGAAGGACACCATGATCGGGTTGGCAACGCTGCCGGTCACCTCGCCGGCCCCGCCCTTGGCGACGGTCGCGATGTCGATCTCCTGACCGAACACCGTGAAGCCGTCGCCGCTCGGGGTCGTCGCGGGCTTCTTGGTCAGCGTCACGCTGCCGGCCGACGGCAGCGTGACCGCGGCAACGACCGGCACCGCGGCGGTCGGCGCGGCGCCCGCGTCGGAGCTGAACGTGCCGCCGGCGGTGACCGCGCCGTGCGAGGTGCTCGCCGACGACGACGGGTCGACCGTCCACGACACGGACGGCGGATGCGCGTCGACCTTCCCGCTGACGCGTGCCCGGACGCTGAAGGCGTGCCCACCCGTGGCGAGTCCGTTCATGAGGAAGGGCGAGACGCAGGACGCGTAGGGCCGGCCGTCGACGGCGCACTCGAACGTGGCGCCCAACTGATCGGCGACGAACGCGAGGCGCGCCGACGTCTGGTTGGTCGTCGCGTCGGACGCGGGGCCGCCGGTGATCGTGGTCACGGGCGCGGCATCGAGGCTCGGCAGGTGGGCGTCGATGCCCGTGGCCGGGCTCGCGACCGTCGGCCGCAGCGTCGCCGCCTGGCCGTAGTCGGAGACCGCGTCGTAGAACTGCGCGGCGTAGCCGCCGATGCCGGGACCGATCCCCGGGCACGCGAACCGGATCTTGTAGGTCTGGTCGGGATCCAGGTGCTTGATGGCGTAGCGGCCGTCGGCACCGGCGAATACCCATCCGGCCGTGACGTAGCCGCTGCCATAGCCGGGGTAGCCGCTCGGGTAGCCGGGATAGCTCGGGTAGCCCTCTTCACCGGGGTAGTCGCCGGAGCCGATCAGCGCCGAGACGCACACGCTGCCCAGCGGGTTCCCGGTGCCGGCTCCGCCGTACACGCGCCCGCGGATCGCCGTCGCGGGATGCATGACGACGTCCGGAGCCGTCACCGCGGCTCCCGCGCCGACCGTGACGGCAGCGCCGAGGTACTGAGAGAGATCGTTGCGCTCGTCGGTGCAGTTGCTGAAGGACATCGAGTAGCTGCCGGCGGGCAGGTCCTCGACGGTGTAGTGGCCGCCCGCGCCGACGTCCGCAGAGCCGATGTAGAAGTCGTCGAACGACGTGAACGCGCGACTGGCCGACACGCAGACGCCGCTGGTGATCGGCGCGCCGCCGGGGTCCTTGATCGTGCCGCTGATCGACCCGGTCGCCGCCTGCGATGCCACCGGGGCGACCGCAAGCACCACCAACGACAACAACAACATGAGCCCGGGGCGCACGAGGGGAACGGCCATGTGATGCTCCTTGGGGGTGAGAGGTCTGGTGATGCTCATCGCGTGACCCGACTGAGCGGGATCGCGACGCGCGGCGTGCACCAAGGGCGCTCGACGCGACACGACTGCAGCTGGACGACATGGCCGGCCAGCGCGCGCCGCGCCCAACGCGGCAGGCGGATGACCGTGACGAAGGTCCGCCCGACACGAACGTCGACGACGACCCGCGTGACGACACGGCCGGTGACGCGGACAACGAGCCGCTGACGGCAGCGCGTCTCCCGTCGGTCGAAGGAGACGCAGCGGGCCCGGAGCTCGAGCCGACCGTGCGACAGCAGCCGCAGACGCCGGAGCGTCCGCAGCCGCGCGGTGCGCCCGGGTGGCGCAAGCACCGCCGGCTGGCGCGGCACCGACGACGCCTGTCTGCCGTCGCTCACGATCGTCTGAGCCTTGCCCTCGACAAGCGGATCCGGGACCGTCGCGCCGGGACGGACGCCGACCCGCGCACGGACGACGTAATAGCCCGGGCGGGGCGTGCCGTCGTAGCCGACGAGCCCTGAGTCGAAGGGGTTCGTGGGGTCGCCCTGCCATTGGTAGAAGTACACGCGCGCGATGCGCGGGCGCCGGTCGGCGAGCTGATAGACCCAGCTCACGCCATCGGCGGCGCGCCGCTCGTCGTAGGGCAGCGAGCCCGCGCCCGAGGTGAACGACACGATGCCCCCGGTCTCGGTCAGCCAGACGGGCCCGGTCGTCGCGCGCAGCAAGGCATCGACCCCGGAGCTCTGGAAGTACGTGGCGTCGTGGTAGTCGTGCAGCCCCCACACCGCCGGCACGGTGACGAGCGCGCTCTTGTACTCCGCGAGGTACGTGGCCATGGAAGCGCCGTCCAGGAAGTCGCCTGCGACGACCGTGCAGGTCGGGCACACGCGACGCGCGGCGTCGTAGTAGGCCGCCGCCGCGGCCGGGGCATGCACGGTCGGCTGCGACGCGTGGTTGGGCTCGTTCCACGCCGTGAGCGTTCGAACGCCGGGATGCGCCCGCAGGAACGCTGCGACGGCCTGCTCATAGGTCGCGACGCTCGGCAGGACGCAGGGCGCTCCGGGACAGCGATCGCTCTCGGCATGGTCGAAGGCCACGAGGACCTCTGCACCGACCGCTTGGGCGCGGGCGATGGACCAGTCCCATCGACCTTCGCGGTCTGCGGCATCCCATGGCACGACAAGCCGCACGGCATCGATGTTCAACGCGCGAAAGGCGGGAGCGTCGAGCAGCTCGGGACTGTTGTCCGAGATCCCGGTCACCGGCCCTGCGGCAGTGGCCGACGGCCCGGAGACCGCCACGACAGCCAGCGCGAGGAGCCCAATCAGACGGACAACGCGATGTGCAGCACGAAGCACTAAGGCGGAAACCTACGGGATCCGCCTTGCTCGCCGGTACGACGTCACGGCGTTCCAGGCCGGATCGTCGGCGCGCAGAGCGTGCCGTCCACCAGCTGATCCGGCCGTCATCGAGCGCGTCGCCCCGGTCCTCTCGTACGATCCCGCGATGCGCGCTTCCGTCATCGCTCTGACACTCACCGTCTCACTACTTGCCGCGCTCGCTCCGGCCGGCGCGAGCGCTGTCACGCTGGGCACGACGGAGGCGCCGACCGCGTTCCCCTCGCTGCGCTGCGACCAGCCGATCTGGGGCAAGAGCCACGTCTACTACCAGTCGGTCACGCTCCCCGGGCTGGCGAGCTCGATGGCGCCGACCTCCGGCGTGATCACCTCGTGGCGCACCAACCAGTTCGGCTCGGGCGACCCCGGTGGGACGATCGCGCTGGTCGTGGTGAGCCGGACCGAGGACGGCCTCAAGATCGGCGCGTCCGACGTGCAACTGCTTCCCGCGACGATCTCGCGCGAGGACCTGGTCTTCACGCCGGCCAGGCCGGTGCCGATCGCGGCGGGTCAGTTCGTCGCGATCTGGGGCCCCGACGAGCACAGCGGCTGTGAGTACAGCGGCGGCGAGAGCAACGAGGCGGTGACGCGCGCAGCGATCGCGAGCCAGACGCTGACGACCGGCGCCTCGTACCCCGTCATCCAGCAGAGCTTCGGGCGCGTCGACCTCGCCGCCGAGCTCGGCGCGGGTCCCCCGGTGCCCGAGCCCGGGAATCCGGGCGGCGGGAACCCGAGTGGTGGCGGTACGCCCGCGACGCCCGGTACCCCGACCACTCCCGGCGGCGCCGGCACCCCGGCGCCCATCCCGCTCCCGCCGGCGTTCGGCCCCGACGGCAAGCCCCTGGTCAGCGGCACGGGGAGCACCGTGACCGTCGACACCGGGCAGAAGGTCGGCTGCACGGAGATCGGCCCGTGCGTCGTCATCACGACCGCGGTCGCCTACTTCCCCGGCGGGTCCGTGACGGCTGCCTCGGCCAAGAAGAAGAAGCCGAAGTCCAAGGCCCCCAAGAGCGTCGTCGTCGGCACCCGCAGCTTCACGGTGCCCGCCAAGGGCAACGCCAACGTGACCTTCAACCTCAACAAGTCCGGTCGCGCCGCACTCAAGAGGCTGGGCAAGTTGAAGCTGTCGGTGACGACGACGATCCGTCAGGGCACCGCCGCGCCGGTGGTCGCGAAGCGGACGATCACGATCAAGCAGCCGCGGAGCGCGAAGAAGCCCGCCAAGCGCTAGTCGCGCGGACGCCGCGCGACTGCCGGCCCGTCAAGACCCAGCCTGACGTCGTCAGCGGGCTGTTGCTTGGCCACATCATCCAGCAACGCGGCCCTTGCCGATCGTCAAGGGCCGCCGGTTGACAGGGGATCTACCCCATGGGATGTTCGATATCTGACATAGCGCTAAGCAGTTCTTCTCGCGTTATTCAAGTCACTGATTTTCAATCTAGTGCAACGATCGCGGGAGGACCGCGCCATGAAGCCGTTGGCCGACACCATCGCCGACGAGCGCGATGTCGCGCTCGCGCACAAGCTCCGCACCAAGGGCGTCAAGAACGCGCTGCGGATCGTCATCGAGTGCCGACACCGGCACGGCAAGCTGATCCCGGTCTCTCTCGGCCTCGCGCTCCAGGAGCAGGAGTCAGGCGGGCGCAACATCTTCGGGGCAGACATCGGGGCGCCGTTCGCCCATCAGCCGGTCACGAAGCGGCGCGTGCAGCAGCTCGTCGAGCACGTGCGCGCGGGCGGCATCTCCAACGGCGTCGGGCCGATGCAGTTGACGTTCATCGGGTTCATCGACGAGGCCAACCGCGACGGTGGCGCCTGGCTGCCGGCCGTCAACATCGCCACCGGCCTCGGCATCGTCGCCGGGCACATCAAGAACCACGGCGTGGCAGGCGGACTTGCCTCCTACAACGCGGGCAACCCGCAGGCCAAGGCGGGCAAGCAGTACGCCAAGCAGGTCCTGGCGCGGCAAGACCACTTCCATCAACTGATCGCGTAGCGAAGGAGCGTGGACAGATGCCCGTACCCATGCCTCCGACGAGCAAGCCGCTGCTGCGCCGGCTGGTCACGAACCCGTGGATGCCCGCCTCGCGCGTGTCACCCGGCGTGCGCAAGTGGTGCGACCAGCACGGCTACATCACCCCGCACTTCACCTGGCAGTCCTACGCCTGCACGGACGGGACGACGGTGCCGAAGAGCCTGCGGCCCAACGCCATCAGGCTGCACTGGCGTCTGGAGGCTCCTGCGCCATCGGCTCGGCGACCTGCCGGTGACCGTCGACGGCTCCTTCCGCACGCACGCGCACAACGTCGAGGTCGGCGGCGCGCCCAAGAGCCGCCACGTCCAGGCCGACGCGGCCGACTTCTTCCTGGCCCAGGTCGAGCGATGGGTCAAGCAGAGCCCCAGCCTCCAGCGCCGCGACGACGTGCTGAAGCTGGTCGACCGCACGTTCTTCGACGGCGGCGTCGGCAACGAGAACTCGGGCACCCTGCACCTGGACACGCGCGGGTCCCGCGTGCGGTTCGTCACCTGGACGCACTCCCGCTGACCAACCACAGCGCGAAGCGGCCGGGGCGTGAACGGACGGCGCCCGCGCCACGACACACGAAGGGGCGCCCGGCTGGGCGCCCCTTGTGATGCTGCTCCGCTTGTCGCGTGCGCGGGCTAGCGCTTGGCGGCGGTGGCCTTCGGGGTGAACCTCACCTTGAAGGCGCCGGGCGTGCCCTTGGTGCGCTTGGCGGTGATCGTCGCGACCGTGGACCTGGCAATGGTCTTGGTCGTCTTCTTGATCCCGCGACCGGTCACGGTGACCTTGCCGGCGCCGAGGCCGCCGATCTTCAGCTTGACGGTGGTCTTGCCAACGGTCTTGCTGATGATCTTGGTCTTGCAGGCCGGCGTCTGGATGGAGACGTCGGCGTCGGCGGCCTTGTTGCTCTGCCCGTCGATCTGCTGGTCGGCGATCTGCGTGGACGTGCAGATGTCGGCCTTGTCGCCGGAGACGACCAGGATGCCGCCCTTGCCGCCGTTGATGTTGAGCTCGAAGCTCGACACCGGGGCGTCAGGGATCTGGTCGAACGTCGTGACCAGCTGATCGTCGACAACTGCGCTGGTGCCCGTGAGGGTCAGCCGCACGCCGTTCTGGCCGACCAGCGGCAACACCAACTTGGGCAGCGTCCTGATGTCACGGCCCGACTTGGGGTCCTTGCGGACGTTCTTGACGAAGTACACCGGCCCGGTCAACGGCTCGCTGAGAATCGGCGTACGCGCCGTCGCAGAGCCCACGATCGACGCCTCGGGGCACGTCGGCACGACCTTCGAGCCGTCGGCGAACTCACACAGCCCGTTGGCGTTGTCGGGGTCCAGCGCCAGCGACAGCGGCAGGGCAACCCGGACCTTCTTGAGGTTGGACTGCCCCGGCGCCTGCGTCAGCTTCGCGCTGATCGCCGGATGCTTGCCATCGACCGTCTCGCCCTTGCCGCTCAACGTCAACGCCAGGCTCGGCTTCAGCGCCAGCGACGCGCAGTCACCGACCTGGAAGCGCGACACCAGCGCGGCCGTCGCACCGCTCGCCGACGTCAGATCGCCCCGGATCTCCTTCGGCGCGCACGACGTCGGGCTGACCATGAACCCGTCCCGGTCGATCGCCACCCGCACGTCCCGGAGCTTCAGGGGGATGCCCTTGAGGATCGTGGGCAGCGGATCGGCCTTGACCGTCACATGCCCATCGAGCGGATCGACGAACAGCGCCGCCCGCACCACCACCGTGCCGAGATCGAACGGCCCGGCCTGCGCCGGCACCACGATGCTCAGCGAGAACGGCGCGCCCTTGTACGGACCCGCCAGGTAGACAGCGGTCGGCGCCTTCCCGGCCTGCGGCAGGTACACCGGGTTGGCCCCCGGACCGGCACCGACCGTGGTCGTGCCGACCCGAGACGCCGCGTCACACGACCCCGCCGCGGCCTGTGCCTCGGGGCACTGCGGCACCGAGCCCACACGACCCAGCAAACCAGCAGGCAGCGTGAGATCCACACCGCTGAGGTCCTGCGTGCCGTCGGGACGCGTGAGCCGCAGCACGAACGGCGACGAGCCACCCGCAACCGGGTTGGTCAGCCCCGCCTCCATGGTCGGAGCGAACCGCCCGGCCGCATCACAGTTGCCGGTGATCTCGAACGCGTCGGTCCCGTGGACCGGCGTGGCCGACGACCAGGCCGTCATGTCCCACTCGGTCGTCGCCGTGCCGCACGTCGACGGGTTGGTCAGCGGCGCCTGCGGCCCACCGTCCAACACCATGTGTAACAGGCTGAACGGCAGCTGCGGCGTGTTGTCGAAGGTCACCGTCGAGCTGCCCGGTCACCGGATCCGGCGTCGCGATGCCCGGCAGCTTGACCAGGACCCCGTCGCCCTCGGCGACCAGGAACAGCCGCAGGAGCTGGTCGGGGCGCTGCTCACCGAGGTAGACCGAGCCCTTCAGCGGATCGTCGAGCAGCGGCGTGGCGATCGACACCGTGCCGATCTTGGAGGCGTCCGGGCACGACACCGCCCGCAGCGAGCCGACGCCGACGCCCTCGTCCGAGCACGCCTGCTGACCGTCGGCGGCCGACGGCGAGACCACCACGCCCGGCGGGAGCTTCACCACCGCCTTGCGCAGATGCGCCGTCGCCACCCCCACCGGGTTGTCGGCCTGCGGCACCGCCAGGTCGATCGTGTAGCCAGCCGGCGCACCGGCGGTCGCGTTGTCCGGGCGCACCGACAGTGACGGCTCGAAGGGCAGCTCGTCACAGCCCGTCAGGGAGGCCAGCGGCGTGGTGTAGGACAAGCTCTCGGTCGGTGCCTGCCACGACGTGACCGACGCTCCGCCGATCAGGGCGTCGCACCGTGTCGGGTTGCTCAGGAACGGCCGGCGCAGATCCTCGCTCGGCCCACCGAACGAGCGCGCCGTGTTGTTGTCGGAGAACGGACCGGGGCCGTTGTTGTCGGCCGGCACGCCCCAGAACGTGGCGTTGCCCGAGAGGACGTAGAGCCGCTCGCCCTGGGTCTTGGCCGCGACCCGGATGCCGTAGTCGCTGTCGGAGCGCACGCTTGCGTCCAACCGCACGGTGTTGAAGACGATCGCGAAGGCGAACGCCGCCGGCTCGCCCTTGTCCGGGATGATGTTGTAGATCAAGGTCCGAAACGGCGCGCTGAAGCCGAAGTCCGGGAACGAGGTCTCCGTGTCGATGTAGCCCACCGCCGTGCTCATCGGGCACGCATCCGGCGGGGTGGACCGAACCTTCGCGATCGGACACCGGGGCATCGCCCGCGCGTTGCCGACGAGCCCGGGCGGCAGGTCGATGACGAGGTCCTTCAGCGTGCCGCCGTCGGGCGTCGTCGGGTCGGCCAGGTTCATGGCGAAGTGCGTCACCACGTCACCGTGGCCACCCGCCTTCGCCGACCCCGACGACATGGTGAAGTTGTCCGGCTGGAGGCCGAAGCCGGCCTGGGCCGGTGCGCACAGCACCAGCAGCGCGGCCATCGCGGCCAGGCAGGTACGGATGAGGGACATAGGGATCAGCGACCCTTTCGCGACTCGGAGGACAGGACGGTGGCTCGTCGCGCCGTCGCCTTGGCGACGAACCTCACCGTGACGCTCGTGACCGAGGCCGCGCCGACGGCGGGACGGAACCGCACCACGACCTTCACCACCAACTTGCGCTTGCGCGCCAACGACTTCTGCGCCGCGCGCGACAGTCGCACGGTCAACGACGTCGCGCCGGCCTTCGTCGCCCGCTTGGACGCCGACACCAGCCCCGCACCGGAAGCGGCGATCGTCCCCGTCGCCGGCGCCTGCACCTTCAGCACCGCCGACGTCCCGCGAACGGTGCCGGCCTTCGACACCTTCACCTTGCCCACGGTCGGGCGCACCACGGGCGGCGAGTCCCCCGAGCCGGCGAGCAGGCCGGTCGCGGGCGCCGGCGCCGGCGGGGTGCCACCCGACGGCACGCGGCAACTCGAGACGCACTCGGGCCGAGCCGGCTGCGGGAAGCCTCCGCCGACGCGGGCGTCATAGACGTCGAACTCGCCATCACGATCCTCATCCGACAGCCCCTCCGTCGTCGCGAAGAAGACGTCGTCGCCCGACTCGCTGATGTCGATGAGGTTGGACTCACCCGGGCCCACGCCGGTCGAGATCAGCTGCACCTTGCCGTCTTCCCACAGGTACACGTCACGCTGGCCGTTGCTGTCGCGCGGCACCAGCCCGTTGGTCGTGTCGAAGAACACCCGCCGGCCGTCGCGGGTCATGCCGCGCGCGTCGCGCATCTGGCCGTCGAACGTCGCCGCTGAGGTGCTGCCGCCGAAGTGCGAGAGCACCGAGTCTTGGTTGGACGTCTGACCAGGCGGCGGGCAGCTCAGGCACTCGAGCTTGCCGCTCGCCAGCTCGTAGCGATAGACCTCCTGACGGCCGCTCGCGTTGTTGAACCCCGGGATCGGCGCGTTGCTCTGAAACGCGAACACCGAGCCGTCGGCCGACGCTCGCCCCTGCGTGAGGAAGTTCTGAAACGGGTCGACCGTCGGCCGTGGTCGCAACGCGATCTGCGTCGCGTGCCCATCGGCCCAGACGCTGAGCCGCCCGGCGCCCTTGGGGGTCCCGTACCGCTCGGGATCGGTGGCGGTCTCGGGCGTGGCGTCGGAGTTCGGGGTGCCGAAGATGAAGCGCGACAGGTCGTCGGACGCGGCGATCACGTCGCCGGCCGCACCCGGCAGATACTCCAGCGTCTCGTGGTCGACATCGAAGATGTAGGCCTTGACAGAGGTCGACTCCGCCGGGGCGTCGGCCGTGAGCGGGTCGAACGACTCGAAGAACACGTGCGACGCGTCACGCGACGCGTAGGCGTAGGTCCTCGACCCGGGCTCGATCCCCAACGCCATACGCCGGAGAGCGCCGTGCGGCGCCGCGAAGCCCGTGACCGCCGAACGCGACACCAGCACGGTGCTCGTCCCGTTCTTGCGCACGTAGAGCTGCGACATGCGGCCGCTCCCCGCGTTGGGGTCAGGGCTGACGAAGAACGCACGCGAGCCGTCGCGAGAGACCTGATTGCGGAACGTGATCGGTGGGACCTCGTTGCCGTTGGGCGACTCGTCGCTGGCCGAGCCCGACGGGACGGCGCCGTAGGGGTCCAGCGTCCCGTCCGGGAGCACGCCGGCCGCCTCCAGGTGGCCGTTGGCCCAGCGGTAGAAGCCATAGGGCGACGACGTCCGGTCGGTCACGTTCGGGGCGCGCGAGGCGTCCTCCGGGACCAGCGTGCCGTAGTAGCCGAAGTAGACCGTCGAGAGGTCCGTCGACGCGCCGGCCGGCACGAAGCCTCCGCCCAGGATGTGGCCGACCGCGGGGTTCGGGTTGGCAATCGTCGGCGCGGTCAGCCACTGCACGCCTCCGTCGGCGTCGGCGCGGTAGAGCGCGAACGGAGCCGGGTCGCTTAAGCCGTGGGGCACGGTCGGGTTGCCGGGCACGATCCCGCCGCCGCCCGTCGCGTAGAGGATGCGCGACAGGTCCTCCGAGGGCAGGGCGGCCTGGGCCTGGTAGTCGGAGAAGTTGACCGACCCAGAGGGGAACGGGAAGCGGCTCTCGGCCGACCAGCCCGTCGCCGATCGCTGCCCGACGGCGTAGGGCAGGATGCCGCGCTTGGCGTCGCCCATCGGGCCACCCGTGCCGTAGAAGATGCCGTTGCCGTCCGGCGCCGCGATGCCATAGCTCGGCGACGCCGTTCCGCCGGCCCCGGCCGCCGAGCCGAACTTCTCCACCGGTGAGACCTGTTCGTAGACGCGCCCCCCGGGCGACACGGTCGCACCGGCCGGTGCGGCGGCAGCCAGCAGCGCGAGCAGCGCCGTGGCCGAGAGCAGGCGCCGTTGCCGGGCGCCGGTGATACCGAGGACAACTGACCATCCATGCATTGCGAGCAGATCCCTTCGAGAAGACACAAGTACGGCGAGGCCGGGCGGGCAGGGTCCGGTCCGGACCCTGCCCACACGACCGTGCGTCGGCTACGTCAGCCGACGCGCGCTTCAGCTGACGGCCAGCCCCGCGAAGAACGACGAGCCGTTGTAGCCCGCGTTGCTCCCGCTGGTGGGAATGCCGAAGAAGGCGCAGCCGGAGGTCGCGGTGTAGGCGATGTTCGACTGCGACTGCGACACGTCGGTCCCGTCCTCCCAGGTCAGGCCGGAGCCACCGAGCGTCGTCCCGGACGGGATCGTCACCGTGCAGGAGCCGACGGCGGTCGTCAGCGTGGTCGCGCCGCCTGTCGTGATCGTGGTGCCGGAGACACCGGTGAGCGGGTTGAACGACGACGCGGTCAGCGTCCAGGGGGCCGAGGTCGCGACGTTCACCGCGGTGAACGTGCCGCCGACGTACAGCCGGCACCAGGAGCCTGAGACACCCGTCGCCGCACCGTAGGTGACGGTGAACGGCGTGCTCGACGTCGCCGGGCTCGGCACCGTCCCGCTGAGGCGCACCTGGTTGCAGCGCAACCGCAGGGCCGAGCTGAAGGACAGCACGTGCTCACCGTTGTTGGCGCCCGTGAACGCCGTCCCAGCCGGACCGATCGTCGCGGCCGAGGCCGCTCCTGCTCCACCGAAGGCGCCGAGCGCGACCACCAGGCCGGCCACACCGCACATCTTCCGCATACTGCGCATTACTCACTCCTCATTCACGCGCGGCGACCATCGCCGCGACTTCTTCGACACATCGATCTGGCGCAAGCGCCAAAGCTTGTTGCAGCACAACGGCCGCGTCGGGCCGAGCGGTTCAGGGCGCTCGGTCCGCCCGCGCCGCCGCGGCGCACACGGCCGCCGCCGCTTCCCGCCCCGCGTCGGTCAGCTGCCACGCGTTGGCGCGGCCCTCCTTGCGGCGGGTCACCATCCCCGCGCGCTCGAGGCGGCCGAGGTGGCGGCTCATCTGGCTCTCGTGGCGCACGTCGACCGCACGGGCGATGTCCACGTTCGCCGCGCCCGGATGGACCACGAGGTACTCCAGCGTGTGACGGGTCAACTCGGTGACCAGCAGCGGCGGCTCGTCGCCCGAGACCGTCGGCGTCCAACGCGTCACATAGGCGCCGGTCACTTCCCGGCCCGCGACCCGGGCCGCCGCCTGCCGGCGGCCGACGAAGGGCGCGAGCATCAGGAAGATGGCCTCGCTCCCGAGGTCGGTGAAGGCGCCCTCGGGAGCGTCGTCGGTCAGCTTGCGAGCGGCCAGCTCCCAGACGCCGCCCAGCGCACCGACGACCACGCCCTCGCCGCCCGGTGCGGGCTGCGGCACGTCGGCGAGCATCGCCACGATCCGGCGGAAGCTCTCCCGCCGCGGCTCGATCGCCAGGCCGTCGCCGCCGTCGGCCGAGAGGAGGCAGAGGTGGGCGAGGACACGGTCGGCCTCCCATGCGCCGAGCAGCGCCTGGGTGGCCGCGACCACGCGGTCGGCCCAGACCGGACCGGCGGCTGACACCGCGTCGCCGACGTGCGCCAGCAACCGGCCATGGGCCTCGGCGAGCGTCTCGGCGAGGCAGGCGCCTCGGTCCTCGTAGAGGTCGTAGAAGGTCCGGCGCGAGATCCGGGCCCGTTGGCAGACGTGATGGACGCCGATGGCGGGGACGCCGAGCTCGGCGATCAGCTCCCCCATCGCGGTGACGAGCCGGGCACGCTGGGTCGCCTCGCCTTGGCTCAGGCGGCTGCGCCGATGGGCGCCGGCAGGGGCGCCACCGTTCACGTTCCTCGTCGGACCCACGGGCACTGCGGACATCGCTCCCACTCCTCCTCCGACCCACCTCGACACTGCGATCGGCAACGTAAACGTGCCGATGTCCGAAGTCAAGGTTTAGCGATCGCTTTCTTTTCTTTGAGGAAACGGAGGTGTACCTGGAACCGACTTACCCGTGTGTCGTCTGCTCCCCGGAGGCGACGAGCCCGAAGAACCAGGCCTCGCCGAGCGCGTCGAGTGCCATCTGCTCGGTGGCCTCGGCGACGTACCGGCCGGTGGCCCGGCAGCGCTGGATCGCGGCGATGACGTGCCAGAGCGTCGGGCCGTCGCGCATCGAGGCCGCCTCGCCGACGACCAGGTCCAGCGCGCGCTCACCCGCGGCCCCTTGGTCGACCAGCGCTCGGATCTCCGCCGTGGAGATCGGACGGCGCACAGGCGGTCGTGCCGCCGGCACCACCTCGGCGGGCGCGTCCACAAAGGGCGCCAGCGCGAAGGCGGCCAGCTCGGATCGCCGCGCCGACAAGGGGACGTCGGCGCCGTGCCGGAGGCCGTCGACCGTGATCGCATCGACGGCGAGGAGCATCGTCTCGACCTCGATGCCCCCGGCCACAGGCCTTGTGCCGTCTGGCTGCAGCGCGTCGAGGATCGGTGCGCGGACCGCGTCGCGCGCCGCCCGAACCCGCTCGCCGGCGGCGGGGACGTCGCGCAGGCACGCCAGCGCCCAGTCGCGGTCGCAGTCCAGGATCTCCAGGTAGGTCTTCAGCGCGGCAGCCGCGCCGCGCTCCCAGCTGCGCTCGGCCTTCAGCGCCCGCAGGATCTGCGGGATCGCATACGCGGCGGCGACGTCATAGGCCCAGATCAGCGCCTCCTCCTTGCCGGAGAACGTGTCGTCGAAGACCCGGCGCGTGACCCCCGCGCGGTCGGCGATCGCCGCCTCGGCGGCTGCGTCGTAGCCACGTTCGGCGATCTCGCGCACCGCTGCATCGACGATCCGCGCCCGGAGATGGAACTCGCGCGCCTCCGCCGGCAGCGTCTCGAGCCCGGGCTTTGTGGTCGCCGTCCCACCGCAGTTTTCCCACATGGCGGGATCCTAGCCGAGACACGCAAGAGTTTACGACCGTAATATTTTTTTAGAGTCTCAGAGAGGTGAACATTCGGCCCCGCACCGACGGGCTCTGCCGGTATCCTCGGGGCCGATGGCGTCCGCCCGCCCAGTTCCGACTCGCCGCCTGCCACGCGGCCGCAGCGCGCTGGATGCCGAGACGACGGCCGCCCACCATCGCCGCCGCCTCTACGACGCCGTGGTCGCCCTGCTGGGCGAGCAGGGCTACGGCGCCACCACCGTCCAGGAGATCACGTCCCGGGCCGAGGTCTCGACGCGCGACTTCTACGAGCTGTTCGCCGACAAGCAGCAGCTCGTCCTCGACGCCTGCGACGCCGCCCTCGAGGCGACCTGCGGCCCGCTGCGCGAGCGGCCCGTCCCCGCCGGCGACGTTCACCATGCACTTGCCACCGTGCTCACCGGCGTCGTCGACGCCGTCCTGCACGAGCCCGCCGCCGCCCGCCTGGCGCTGATCGACATCACCGCCGTCGGCCCACCCGGGCTGGCACGGCGCCGGTCGCTGGCCACCGGTCTGGCCGACCTGCTGCGCCGGGCCGCCACGGTCGGCGGCACGCCCGCCCTGTCGGAGGCCGCGCTCGCCGTCCTTGCCGGCGGCACGCTCACCACCATCGACGAGCACCTGCGCGCCGGCAAGCTGCGGCCACTGCGCCGCGCGGCACTGGATCTCGCCGCCTGGGGCGCCCGCTACGAGACGGTGCGGCCACGGCCGCTGCCCCGGCGCGACCCGCTCCTGCGGCCCGCCCCCGCACCGGTCGACGACCGGCCGCTGCCCCGCGGTCGTCACGGCCTCCCTCCCGGCTTCGTGCGCCGGTATCAGCGCAGGCGGATCCTCGAGGCCGTCGTGCAGGTCTCGGTCGAGCGCGGCTTCGAGGTGGCGTCGGTCAAGGACCTGATCGCCGCGGCCGGCCTGTCACCGCAAGCGTTCTACGACACGTTCTCCTCCAAGGAGGACGCGTGGGCGGCCGCCTTCGAGGAGGCGTTCTCACAGCTCTACCTGACGGCCTGGCGGGCAAGCTCACCCCAGGCCGATCGAGCGACGCAGGTCGGCGCCGTCATCAGCGCGTGCCTGGCCTATCTGGCTTCCGAGCCGCAGCGCGCGCGCCTGCTGCTCGTCGACGCGCCGTCGGCGGGGCGCACCGCACAGCCGGCGATCGACGAGCAGCTGCGCGGCTTCGCGCACCTGCTCGCGCCGGTGCTCGACGGCCCGGAGCTGCCGAAGCTGCTGCCGTCGGCGATGATCGGCGGCATCGCCGAGCTCCTCGCCGGCTGGGTGCTCGACGGCCGTGCCGCGCAGCTACCGGACCTGACCGCGGCGCTGGTGGAGATCGTGCTGACCCCCACCATCGGCCTGCCCGGCGCCGCTCGCGCGGCCGATGCCGCGGCCGGCCTTCCCGAGGAGGGCGTCGAGCACGACGACCGCGGTCGGCTCATCGAGGCCTTCGCCGAGGCGGTCGCGCGCGACGGGCTGGCCGCCACCCGACTGGCCGACGTCGCCCAAGAGGCAGGGGTCGAGCTCGACGTCGCCACGACCCTCTTCGCCGACGAGCTCGACTGCGCGACCAAGGCGCTGGACACGTGGGGTGGCCGGCTGGTCGTCATCGCCGCCGGCGCGTTCCTGGCCGCCTCCGGCGATCCGGTCCTGGCCGCGCATCGTGCACTGGAAGCCGCGCTGTGGCACATCGCTCGCACGCCCGCCATCTCTGCGCTGGCGGTCTCCGAGGACCCGCAGCTCTCGCGCGCGGCCTCGGCGCTGCGCGAGCGCTACCTCGCCCTCTTCTTCGAGCTCGTCGCCGGGCAGGTGCCGGCCGCCGAGCAGCGGGCCCCGCAGCCGCTGGCCGCGCTGGAGGTCGTCATGGACGGTGTGCTGGCGACCTTGCGCCACTCCGCAGAGCTGGACCAGGTGGCCGAGTTGCCCGGTCAGCTCCCAGCGCTGAGCCTGCAGTGCCTGACGCCCTTCTTCGGCGCCGACGAAGCCCGCCGTGTCGCGTCGCTGACGGCCGCGACGCCCCGTCGCTGACCGCCGCTCTCCGCCGCCTCGTCGCGCCTGTTCCAGGCGCCGCGCGCGTTTTCGGGAGCCATGAAAGTTCCCCGTTGAACCACTGGATTTAACAGTGTGGTCGCCCGTATCGTGATGTTCATGGACCGCCTCGGACTACGAAACTCAAGCTTCGTTCCGTGTGACCAAGGCGAAGCGTTCATGGCGGTCTTCGCCGCGGTGGTCTACGAGCGTGGCTATGCCGCGACACGCCTGACCGACGTCGCACAGCGCGCGGGGGTTCCCGTCTCGGTCCTGATTGATCACTGGCCCACGGAGGTCGACTGGCTCCTGGAGACGGTCGCCACGTCGACCCGTCAGCTCTTTGCCCGCGTGGCCGACGCGTTCATGGGCATCCCTGACGACCCGCCCCGCGCGCTGCACCAGGGACTGGCGGCGATGCTGCGCGACATGGCCGCCGCGCCGGAGATGGTTCACCTCTCGATGGTCGAGCTGCCGGCCCTTGGCCCGCTGGTCCAACACCGGCGCGTCCGCGCGCTCGACCTCTTTCGCGCCTTCCTCGACCCCACCCTCTCCGCCCTCGACGAGCCGCTCCCGAGCACGGACGCCATCACGCTCTGCATCACCGGCGGCCTCTGGGAGCTCGATTCGCCGCCACGCCCTCGAGCGCCGCCTGCACGAGCTGCCGGACGCCCTGCCGTCGGTCAGCCATGTGCTCCTGTCGACGTTGTTCGGCCTTGACGAGGCGATGCGCGTCGGGGCGCTGGAGGCACGGCACGTGAGTCGGTTGTAACTGGTGTTGCTTGACGAGACAAGCAGAGCAATTAGTGTCGTTGTGAGTGGCCGCACAATTCGACATCATCATCGTGGGCGGTCGCTGCGCCGGCGCACCGCTGGCGACGCTGCTCGCCCGAGCCGGCATGAGGGTCTGCGTCGTCGATCGCGCAGAGTTTCCGAGCGACACGCCGTCGACGCACGGCGTCCAGCCCTCCGGCACGAAGGTCCTGGACCGCCTGGGCGTGCTCGACCAAGTGCTGGATGTCGCACCGGCGATCGAGTACGGGACCTTGCAGCTCGACGACGATCGCATCGAGCTCGACGGGTTCAGTCGGATGATGGGCGCGCCGATGGTCAACGTGCGCCGGGTCACGCTCGACGCGATCCTGCTCGACGCGGCAGCCGCTGCGGGCGCCGACGTGCGCACGCAGACCGCGGTGTCAGGGTTGATCCAGCGCGGTGGACGCGTCGTCGGGGTGCAGACGACCAAGGGCGAGCTGCGAGCACCGCTCGTCGTCGGCGCGGACGGCGCGCGCTCGACGATCGCCGACCTCGTCGGCGCCCGCAGGTACCACGAGACGCCACCGGGTCGCCTGTTCGTGTGGACCTACCTCGAGGGTGTCGCATCCGAGACCGACCGCGTGCGGCTGGGCAAGATCGGCGACCACGTCTTCCTCGCCAGCCCGACGGACTCCGACCTCTTCATGGTCGCCCTCGGCATCTCGATGCGCCACCGCGACGAGGTGCGCCGTGACCGCGAGGCGGCATGGGCGACGGGCCTGGCCGGCTGGCCCGAGCTCGAGGCGATCGTGGCCGGCGCGCGCCGGGTCGGCCCGGTCCGGATGATGTCGCGCTGGCACGGCTTCTTCCGCGAGTCGGCCGGACCGGGGTGGGTGCTGCTCGGCGACGCCGGCCACTTCAAGGACCCCACGCCCGGCCAGGGCATCGCCGACGCCTTGCGGCAGGCCTCGACGCTGGCCGCCGCCATCCAGAAGGCAGCATCGACGGACCCGGGCACCGCCGACCGCATCCTCGACGACTGGTGGTCCTGGCGCGACGAGGACGCCTGGGAGATGTACTGGTACGCCAACGACATGGGCGTGGCGGGCACGACGCCGCTGGTCATCGGCGAGATCCAGCGCCGCATCGCCGCCAGCCCCCAGCTGACCCACGCGCTCCTCTCCGTTCTCAACCACGACCTCGCGCCCTCCGAGGCCTTCTCCACCGGCCTCGGGCTCGCGGCGATCTCCACGGCATGGCGCACCAACCCGGGTCAGCGCAAGGCCGTGCTCCGCGAAGCCCGCGATCTCGTGGTCAACGACACGCGGCGCCGCTTCGCAACCCGCCGGCCGCTTTCGCAGCCGCACCGACCCGGGCTCAGGGCCAGAGTCGCTGCGTCGACCAGGCCGAACCGGCCCGCGTGAAGCGCAGACGCGCGTGCCGCCGGTCCTTGTCGGCCTGCCAGAACTCGATCTCCTCGGCGGCCAGCTCGTAGACCGTCCAGTGCTCGGCGAGGAGCCCGCCGGGCGGTGGCGCATCGGTCGCGGTGGGGATGTCGGCCAAGGTCGGCATCGGCCGGCTCTGGCGCGCGCCGAGCGCCTCGGCGCGGGCGGCGGGCGAGCGCTGGAAGAAGTCCTGGGCGCTGACGTCCGGGTCGGCGGGTGCGGCGGTGCCGCGAACGCGGATCTGCCGCCCACGCTGGGGCCAGTAGAAGGTGAGCGCGGCGACGCCGGTCGCGGTCAGCTCCTCACCCTTGACGCTGAGGGCACTGGAGGCGAACCGCCACTTGCCGTTCACAATGCCTTTGAGAATGAGCACCCGCGCATTGGGCCGACCGTGGTCGTCGACGGTGCTCAGCACCATCGCATGCGGCTCCGGCACCCTATGCGCGATCGCCTCCTCCAGCCACTCCACGAACAGCTCGGCCGGATCCGACGGCGCCTCGTCAACCACGAAGCGCGGCAGCTCGCCGGCGAAGACGTCGAGCGCGCGAAGGCGGGCGGCCAGCCCGTCCGGATGCTCGACGGTGGCGGCCCCCGTGCCCAGCCGACCCGCTTCCAGCTCCACGAGGTAGTGGAACTCCGGCGCCTTGACGCCGGCCTGCTCGCGGATCTCCACGAGCCGCGGCGACTCGAAGAAGGCGCGCGCGGCGGCGAGCGTCGTCCATTCCGAGAAGTGCACGACGAGGTTGGCGTCCGTCTCGTCGCGAAGCACCTGATAGCTCCGCTCACCGGCCGCGTGCCGCAGCTCGGCGGCATCGTCGAACACGGCCTTCCACGCCGGGTAGTCGGCGACCTCATGAACGATCAGGACGTGCGGCATGGCGACGAAGTCTGCTGCATGAGCGCGCGACTGGGCCACACGAAGTTGTTCGGTTCAGTTCAACGGCCCTTCTCCGAACAAGTTCGGCGGACCGCTCGTTCGTTCATCGAGCGCCTCGACCGAGACGTAGTAGGAACCCACGCGATCGACGCCGATGCCCTGGCGCTCTCGACGGATCCCGTAATCACACAGTGCCTGGGCGGTTCCATGCACCAAATATTTACGCCCCAAGTGTGTGGATTAGAGCGGGCGATCGTCGACGAGGACGCCGGGCCGCCGCAGGGTCAGACCTAAAGTCACAATCGGAAGATGCCTGGAATCACAATCTGTCCGGCCATGAATTCACAATCGGTCCGCGCTTACCGCTACCAGGGCTGGCGTCGTCCTCCACACAGAGCCGACACGTTCCCGTTCGACGATTCGCCTCGCGGCCCTGCCGATAAGCGGCCTGTGGGTTGAGCCCTGTCTCAGACCTGTTCGGTTCAATTGATCTGCCCTTCTCCGAACAACGCGATCGACGCCTTGGTCATATGTAGCGTCTAAGATTGCTTCGATGACGCCACATCGACCTGAGTTCAAGGCCGAGATCGGGGTGCGGGAGCTGCACGACCAGCTCAGTCGCTACGTGCGGCATGTGGCCGACGGTGGCGAGGTCGTCGTGACGATGCGCGGCAAGCGCGTCGCGCGGCTTTCTCCCGTGGAGGTCGACGACCCGCTCGCAGATCTCCGAGCGCGAGGGCTCGTGCACGAGCCCAGCCGGCCGAAGGGCAAGGTCGGAGGCCGTAAGCGGCTCTCGTCGTCTGCGCCGGTGTCGGACCTCGTTGCCGAGCAGCAGCGCTGATCGTCTACTTCGACACCTCCGCGTTGATCAAGCTCGTCTTCGACGAGCCGGGATCCGATGTCGCCGCTCAACTCTGGGACCGAGCGACGACCGTCACATCCAGCCAACTGATCTACCCCGAGGCACGCGCCGCAGCAGCCGCCGCTCATCGCACGGGGCAGATCGATGCACGGACGCTGAGAGCCGCGGTCCGAACGATCGACCAGCTCTGCGAGCAGCTTGAGACGATCGGACTCGACGACACGCTCGCCCGAGCCGCGGGAGAACTCGCGGAGCGCTGCGGGCTCCGCGGTTACGACGCCGTCCACCTTGCGTCCGCCGCCGCGATCGACAAGGCCGACCTCGTGGTGACGACGTGGGATCGCGACCTCGCCACCGCTGCGGTGGCACGACGCCACACGGTGGTCCCTGCCCCGCAGCGCCGCTCAGGCTGAGCCGCTCGACGTGGAGGTTGAGCTTCTCGCCAAAGACCCTGGCCACTCGGCCTCGGCCGAGGACACCATCTTATTCTTGCCATAGGCATTAATTTACTTATGTGGTAAATTACTGCTGTGGACGAGAAAACCAGGATCGCGCGTGCCGTCTCCTCAGTCCTTGACACCGACGTGGAACTGCGCGAGCGCCGTGACGGGACATGGCAAGTGGCGGTGCTCGGTGTTGCAGGCCGTCCCCGCTTCCGGGCCGTGTGGGTGCGCGTCGGATGGCCGGCGGATGTTCGCGAGACGCTCGATCGATTCCCGGATCTCACGCTGGCCGTCGCCCCTGCGTTCTCGCCAGGCGCGCGTCGCCTGCTCGAAGACCGGCAGGTCAACTGGCTCGACGAGACCGGCGCGGCCAACGTGCGCGAGGCTGGTTTGCTCATCCGCGTCGACCAAGGCTCGCCGCCCGACGACCCAGTTCCACGAAGCCTGCGGTGGAGCAGCACAAGCGTGCTCGCCGGCGCGGCGATGCTCGCGCTACGCCCAGAGCAGATCAGCGTCAAGTGGGTCGCTGAGCACGCCTACTGCTCACCCGCGCGCGCAAGCGCCATCCTGCAGGACTTCGACAGAGAGAGCTGGACCGTCAAGCGCGGTGCCAGCCGGGGCCGCAGTGCGTACCGCACGCTCGAAGAGCCCGAGGCGCTTCTCGACTCTTGGAGCAACCACCTCAACAACCGTAGGGTGGAGCGCTGGTTTGCCCACAGCACCACGCGTGACCTTCATGAGCTCCAGCATCGGCTGGGCAAGGCGCTGCAGCCGCTCACGTTCGGATGGACAGGCTGGGCGGCCGCAGAGCAGCTGGCGCCCTTTGTCACCCAGCTCCCGGTACTGCATCTGCGCATCAGCGACGGCTATGCCCGACGCGACATCGAGCCGGCCTGCCAACAGGCCGGCGTCACGCTGACCCAAGACGCCGGCCGCATAGAGCTGTGGCGCACACCGCAAGACGTCCTGCGTGACACGACGCCATCACCACAGGGACCGCTGATGACCTGGCCCTGGGTATACGCCGACCTCCAGCGCCTCGGCGGCCGTGGCGAAGATGCAGCCGCCCACCTCCTCGACGTCATGATGGCCGACCATGATCGATGACGAGCGCTCTGCGGAAGCACGCGCCGTCGCCGAGCTCGCGCTCATCCGACTGCTGACCGGCAGCGCGCCGACCAGTGAGCTGCTGATCGTGCTCGGCGGCCTCATCCCGCCGACGCTGACCAGCACCGTGCCCACCGCGCCCGCGCATCTCGGCACCACCGATGTCGACGTCCTGCTCGTCACCCACTTGACGGCAGGGCGCGACCTCTCACCGATCGAGCGTGCCTTGAAGGCAATGGCCTTCGCGCCGGACGACGACGGCTGGCGGTGGAGCGGAGTGGTCGCCGGGCGGCTCGTCAAGATCGAGTTCCTCTGCGATCTCGGCGACCAACCGGCCGAGTCGATCGTCACGCCGAAGGGCTGCCTGGCGCTCAGGGCCGTCAACCTCCGAGGCACCGGCAACGTCGAGCACGACTATCGCGACATGACGTTGCACGGGCCTGACGGCGACGTACACGTTCGCTACGCCGGACTCGCCGGCTACCTGCTGTCCAAGGCCGCGGCGGCGCGTACCCGCGGTGCCGACAAGGACTACTACGACCTGGCATACGTGCTTCTGCACAACGACGCCGGCGGCCCGACCGCAGCCGCGGCGGTAATCAATGCCGGAACCCTCAGAGAGGCTCTGCCCGGGATGGCCACGACCTTTGCCGAGCTGAGCGAGCGCTTCCGCGACGACCGCGCCCAAGGCCCTCGCGCCTACGCCCAAGAGTCGCTCAAGGTCACGCCCGACGAAGACGCGGCGCTTCTCGCAGCCGACGCCGCCGCTGCCGTCCGCGAGTTCTTGGCGGCACTGGATCGTTGAGAGCGGGCGAAGCACCTCTCAACGCCTGTCGCAGCGCGATGCCCTTGTGGCGCGCTACATGTAGCGTCTACGATTGACTCAATGACGCCACATCGAACTGAGCTCAAGGCCGAGATCGGGGTGCGTGAGCTGCATGATCAGCTCAGTCGTTACGTGCGGCACGTTGCCGACGGTGGCGAGGTCGTCGTGACGATGCGCGGCAAGCGTGTGGCGCGGCTCTCTCCCGTGGAGGTCGATGACCCGCTCGCAGATCTCCGAGCGCGAGGGCTCGTGCACGAGCCCAGCCGGCCGAAGGGCAAGGTCGGAGGCCGTAAGCGGCTCTCGTCGTCTGCGCCGGTGTCGGACCTCGTTGCCGAGCAGCGGCGCTGATCGTCTACCTCGACACGTCCGCCCTGATCAAGCTCGTGTTCGACGAGCCAGGATCCGATGTCGCCGCTCAACTCTGGGACCGAGCGACGACCGTCGCATCCAGTCAGCTGATCTACCCGGAAGCGCGCGACGCAGCGGCCGCCGCTCATCGCGCGGGGCGGATCGATGCCCGGACGCTGAGAGCCGCGGTCCGGACGATCGACCAGCTCTGCGAGCAGCTTGAGACGATCGGGCTTGACGACACGCTCGCGCGAGCCGCGGGAGAACTCGCGGAGCGCTGCGGGCTCCGCGGCTACGACGCCGTCCACCTCGCGTCAGCCGCGGCGATCAACGATGCCGACCTCGTGGTGGCGACTTGGGATCGGGATCTCGCCACAGCTGCGGTGACACGACGCCACACGGGTGGTTCCCACACCGCGGTAGCGCTGGGCCTCGGCCGCCGCCTACGACTTCGGCGGCAGTGAGCGGGCGTAGGCGACGGCGCGGGAGACCCAGGGCTCGAGCTGGCGGCGGGTCTTGACGCCTTCGGCGGTGACGCGGAGCCAGCCGTCGATGGGGCGGTCGCGCATGATGAAGGGCTCGGCGTGTGGCTGGTGGCGATCGAGGAGCGTGTCGGTCTCCTCGGGTGGGACGCGGACCATGAGGCCGCCGGAGCCGCTGGCCCCCACCGACATCTTGCCGTCGACGAGGAACGCCAGGCCGCCGAACATGCGCTTCTCGACGATGTCGGGCTCAGACGCGACGAGCTTCCCTGATCCGTGCGGCCAAGGACTCGTCGTAGGGCATGAGGTGGATCGTCGCCGATGGCCGAGCCGGCGACAAGGGCGGTGGGTCGCGGACGTGAGCCCGCGACCCACCGTGGCCTCCCTACTTGGTGGTCTTGCTCGCCGTGGCGGCCGTCACCTTCGGGGCGAACTTCACCTTGAACGCGCCCGGCGCGCTCTTGCCGGTGCGCTTGACGGTGATCGTCGCGACCGTGGACTTGGCAATGGTCTTGGTCGTCTTCTTGATGCCGCGGCCGGTGACGGTGACCTTGCCGGCACCGAGGCCGCCGATCTTCAGCTTGACCGTGGTCTTGCCAACGGTCTTGCTGATGATCTTGGTCTTGCACGCCGGCGTCTGGACGTAGACGTCGGCCAGACTCGTCTTGCCGTTCTGGCCCCCGATGCCCTGGTCGGCGATCTGCGTGCTCTTGCAGATGTCGGCATCCGAGACGGCCAGGATGCCGCCCTTGCCGCCGTTGATGTTGAGCTCGAAGCTCGACACCGGGGCGTCGGGGATGTTGTCGAACGTCGTGACCAGCTGGTCACCGACGACATCGCTCGTACCCGTGAGGGTCAAGCGGACGCCGTTCTGACCGACGAGCGGGAGCACCAGCTTGGGGAGCGTCTTGATGTCGCGGCCCGACTTGGGGTCCTTGCGAATGTTCTTGACGAAGTACACCGGACCGGTCAGCGGCTCGCCGAGGATCGGCGTCTTCGCCGTCGCAGAGCCCACGATCGAAGCGGCGGGGCACGTCGGCACGACCTTCGAGCCGTCCGCGAACTCACACAGGCCGTTGGCGTTGTCGGGGTCCAGCGCCAGCGACAGCGGCAGAGAGACCCGGACCTTCTTGAGGTTGGACTGCCCGGGCGCCTGGGTCAGCTTCGCGCTGATCGCCGGATGCTTGCCGTCCGTCGTCTCGCCCTTGCCGCTCAACGTCAGCGCCAAGCTCGGCTTGAGGTCCAGCGACGCGCAGTCGCCGACCTGGAAGCGCGACGCCGGCGACGCGGTCGCGCCGCTTGCCGACGTCAGGTCGCCGCTGATCTGCTTCGGCGCGCACGACGTCGGGCTGACCATGAAGCCATCCCGGTCGATCGCCACCCGCACGTCCCGGAGCTTTAGCGGGATGCCCTTGAGGATCGTCGGCAGCGGATCAGCCTTGACCGTCACATGGGAATCGAACGGATCGACGAACAACGCCGCCCGCACAACCACGGTCCCGAGATCGAACGGCCCGGCCTGCGCCGGAACCACGATGCTCAGCGAGAACGGCGCACCCTTGTACGGACCCGCCAGATACACCGCCGTCGGCGCCTTCCCGGCCTGCGGGAGATACACCGGGCTCGCGCCCGCACCCGCCCCGACCGTCACGCCACCGACCCGCGACGCCGCGTCACACGACCCCGCCGCCGCCTGCGCCTCCGGGCACTGCGGCACATCGGCGATCCGACCCAACAGACCAGCAGGCAGCGTGAGATCCACACCGCTGAGATCCTGCGTGCCGTCAGGACGCGTCAGCCGCAGCACGAACGGCGACGAGCCGCCCGCGACCGGATTGGTCAACCCCGCCTCCATCGCCGGAGCGAACCGGCCGGCGGCATCACAGTTCCCGGTGATCTCGAACGCGTTCGTCCCGTGCACCGCCGTCCCGGTGGTCCAAGGCGTGAAGTCCGCGTTCGTCGTCACCGTCCCGCACGCCGCCGGGTTGGTCAGCGGCGCCTGCGGGCCACCCTCGAGCTTCACGGTCAGCTTGCTGAACGGCAGCTGTGGGTTGTTGTCGAAGGTCACCGTCGAGCTGCCCGGTCTCCGGGTCGGGCGTCGCGATGCCCGGCAGCTTGACCGTGACGCCGCTGCCGCGCGCGACCAGGAACAAGCGCAGCAACTGATCCGGCCGCTGCTCGCCGAGGTAGACCGAGCCGACAAGGGGATCGGCGAGGAGCGGCGTCTCGACGCTGACGGTGCCGATCTTCGACGCGTCAGGGCAGGTCGGCGCGGCCGACGAGCCGATGCCGATCTGATCGTCCGAGCAGGCCTGCTGCCCGTTCGCCGCAGAAGCGGACACCACGACACCGGCCGGGAACGTGATGGTCGCCTTCTTGAGGTGCGCTGTCGCCACATCATCCGGGTTCGGGTTCTGTGGCACTGTCGAGCTCGGTCGTGTAGCTCGCCGGAACCCCGGCGGTGGCGCTGTCGGAACGCACCGCGATCGCCGGCTCGAACGGCACCTCGGCACAGTTGGTGAACGGTCCCAGCACGCTGTCATGTGACACCGTGACGCCCGGGTTCTGCCACGACGTGACAGACATGACAGCCGGCAGCGGATCCGCCCCACACGCCGTGGGGTTACTGAGGAACGGCAGGCGAAGCTGCTCGCTGCTGGGCCCATCGAACATGCGGTAGGTGTTGATGTCCATGAGGGCTCCGGGACCGGTGTGGTCGGCGGGAACCCCCCAGAAGACCACGGTTCCGCGCATCGTCTGCACCATCTCGGTGATGTTCTGGCCCGTCATGCGAACGCGGTAGTCGCTGCCGACACCGGCGCTCAGCCGGACCGTCGCGTTGTACACCGCGAACCCGAAGGCCGCCGGCTCACCGTCATCGGGCGTGATGTTGTAGATCAATGCGGTCTGGTCGCCGCCGACCCCACCGCTGCCCGGGTAAGCGATGTGCACGACCGCGTAGCCGACCGCCGAGCTCAGCGGGCAGAAGGCGCCCGTGAAGCCCTCCTGCACCCGGGTGATGTTGCACTGCGGCGTCGTCTGCGCGTTGCCGACCATGCCCGGTGGCAGGTTGACGCTCAGGCTCTTGAGGTTGCCGTCAGGCTCTCCCGATCCGGGCAGCCGGTTGACCGCGAACGTCGTGGTGACGTCACCGTGACCACCGGCCTTCATGTTGGTATCCGTGAAGGTGAAGCTGCCGGGCTGCAGACCGAAGTCCGCCCGAGCCGGAGCTTGGCCGGCGATCACCAAGGCGATGACCGTCAAGACCGCAACGGCCAGAGCCCGGATGTCGAGGCGATGAATGGTCGGGACGTTCATGTCGTTGCTCTCCATTGAGGTGGTCATCGCGCCTACGCCTTCACGGTCAGCGAGATCGACTTCGAAGCGCCGGTACCGCTCAGCGGCCGGTAACGAACAAGGATCTTGATCGGCAACTTGCCTTTGCGCGCCAGCGTGCGGCCGGCGCTCTTGGTCAGCGTGACCTTCGAGCTGGTAGGACCCGGCCTTGGTGACCACGCGATGCGCCGTTCGCAGGCCGGCACCGCTCGCCGACAGCGTGCCGACGCGCGGAGCGCGGACGGTGAGCGTCACCGTGTGACCCCGCACCGTGTGCTTGCCGACCACGAGCTTGGCCGCCGGCGCGACGACCGACGGGAGACCGGCAAGATCGCCCGCACCCGTGAAGGTCACGGTCGCCGCTGACGGCATCGCCGGCGCAGCATCCGACGGCGGACGACAGTTCGACACGCACTCGGGCTTGGCCGGCTCAGCCGGAAACCCTTCACCGATCCGTGCGTCGTAGACGTCGAACGCCCCGTCTCGGTCATCACCGGCCAGCCCCTCGCGCGTCGCGATGAACACGTCATCACCGCTCGCACTCGTGTCGAGGAGGTACGAGTGGTACTGGCTTCTGCCCGTTGAGATGAGCTGCACCTTCCCGTCCTCCCACTCATAGACGTCGCGCATGCCGTTGGTGTCACGCTCGACCAGGGCGTTCTCCGTCGCGAAGAACACGCGCTTGCCGTCGCTCGACATCGCCCGCGTCGCCCGCAGCTGGCCGTTCAGATCGTTCATCGGCGGGGTCTGGCCGTTGTCGGAGAGATGGGAGTTGGACGTTGGGGTCTGGCCCTCCGGCGCGCAGCTCAGGCACTCCAGCTTGCCGCTCGCGGTCTCGTAGCGATAGACCTCCTCCCACCCGCTGGAGTTGTTGAAGCCACCGGGCAGCGGCGAGTTGCTCTGAAAGACGAACGACGAGCCGTCGGCCGTCGTCCGGCCGTCTTCAATCCAGGCTTGACGCCGGAAGTTGCTTTCGACCGCAACAACGGGTTGATCGCGTGTCGCGATCGTGGTCGCGTGACCGTCAGCCCACACGCCCAGCGGCCCGACGAGGATCGACGGATTGACGGCGGACGCGTAGAGGAACCGCGACAGATCGTCACTGGCGGCGATCACCTCACCCTGCACCCCCGGCAGATACGTCGTGGACTCCGCCGCCACGTCGAAGACGTAGGCCTTCTTCGTGCCGTCATCCGGCGCGTCGGCGGTCAGCTGATCGGTGCTCTGGAAGTACACGCGAGAGCCGTCACGCGCCCCATAGGCGTACGAGAAACCCTGGGACCCGGACAGCGTGGCGAGACGCTTCTGCGGCGCCGCCCCGGAAGGTGCCGCCTCGCCGGTCAGCGCCGAGCGCGACACCAGCACCGTGGTGGTGCCGTTCTTGCGCAGGTAGACCTGAGGAGGCCGACCGCTGCCGGCGTTCGGATCGGGACTGACGAACAGCGCACGCGTCCCGTCGGCCGACACCTGATTGTGGAAGTCGTCGGGATGCATCATGTTGGCGGTCTGGTTCGGCGCCGATGCCGTGCCGGCTGGGACCGCCCCGAACGGATCGGTCGTGCCGTCCGGAAGGACTCCCGCCGCCTCCACCCGCCCATTGGCGTACCGGTAGAACCCCCATGCGGAGGTGAGCCGGCTCAAGGGGTCCACGTTCGGCGTACGGGGAGCGTCTTCGGCAACGAGCGTGCCGTAGTAGGCGAAGTAGGTGGTGCTGAGATCCGGGGATCCGCCGGACGGCATGAAGGGCAGCTCGGCGATGCTTCCGACGGCCGGCACCGGTGCGCTGATGGTCGGCTCCGAAAGCCACGTGAGCGGCCCATCGGAATTGGTCCGGTAGAGCCCGACAGCTTCCGGAAACCCGCCGATGTGCGGCACCTGGGGGTTGCCCGGCACGAGCCCGCCGCCGCCGGTCATGAACGCGATGCTTTCGAGATTGTCAGACGGCCAGGGGCTGTTGACCTTGTAGTCCACGAAGTTGATGGGCCCTGATGGGGGCAGCGGAAAGGGGTTCTTGACCGACCAGCCGGTCGCGGTCCGGCGGGCGACGGCGTAGTCCTGGATACCACGAGTGGCACCGGTGAACGGCGCGCCGGCCGCGCGGAAGAAGACCCCCTTGCCGTCGGGCGTCACGTAGGCGTAGTCGGCGACATCAACCGCGCCGCCGGCCTGACCGCCGAACTTGTCGTTCGGCGACACCCGCTCATAAGCGCGGCCGCCGGGCGAGACGGTCGCACCGGCCGGCGCGGCGGCCACCAGCAGCGCGAGCAGCGCCGTGGCCGAGAGCAGGCGCCGTTGCCGAGCGCCGGCGGTACCGAGGACAACTGACCATCCATGCATTGCGAGCAGATCCCTTCGAGAAGACACAAGTACGGCGAGAGCGGGCGGGGAGGGTCCTGTCCGGACCCTCCCCACACGACTGGCGTCGGCTACTTCAGCCGACGCGCGTTTCAGCTGACGGCCAGCCCCGCGTAGAACAGCCCGCCGCTGTAGGTCCCGTTGCTGCTGGCGGCGGGAACGCCGAACGCGGCGCAGCCGGAGGTCGCGGTGAACGCGATGTGCGACTGCGACTGCGTCACGTCGAGCCCCTCCTCCCAGGTCAGGCCCGAGGCGCCGAAGGTCGTCCCGGACGGCAGCGTGATCGTGCAGGAGCCGATGGCGGTCGTCAGCGTGGTCGCGCCGCCTGTCGTGATCGTGCCGCCGGAGACGCCGGTCAGCGGGTTGAACGACGTGGCGGTCAGGGTCCAGGGGGCCGAGGTCGCGACGTTCAGCGCCGTGAAGCTGCTGGTCGTGGTGTACAGCCGGCACCAGGAGCCGGCGACGCCCGTCGCCGCGCCATAGGTGGCGGTGAACGCCGTGCTCGACGTCGCCGGGCTCGGCACCGTCCCGGCGACCCGCACGCTGTTGCACCGCATCTTGATGTTGCCCGCGAGGCCCAGGTAGTGATCGGTGGTGCCGGCGCCCGTGAACGCCGTGCCCGCCGGGCCGATCGTGGCGGCCGAGGCCGCTCCTGCTCCACCGAAGGCGCCAAGCGCGACCACCAGGCCGGCCACACCACACATCTTCCGCATACTGCGCATTCCCTACTCCTCATTCACGCGCGGCGACCATCGCCGCGACTTCTTCGACACACCAATGGCGCAGAGCGCCAAAGCTTGTTGCAGCACAACGGCCATATCGGGCCAGGCGGTTCAGGGCGCCCGGACCGCCGCAGCCGCCGCCCACGCGCCGGCGGTCAACCGCGGCTCCTCGACAGGGAGCGCGCGCAAGCTCCGCGCGGCGTCTTCGCCGAGAGCGGTCAGCGTCCACGCGTTGCTGCGTCCCTCCTTGCGGCGGCGGACCATCCCGGCCCGCTCCAGCCGGCCGAGGTGACGGCTCATCTGGCTCTCGTGGCGCACGTCCACCGCGCGGGCGATGTCGATGTTCGCCGCGCCGGGATGCGCGCCGAGGTAGGCGAGCGTCAGCCGCGTGAGCTCGGTGACCAGCACGCCGTCGCCGTCGGCCTCGGCCGAGTTGGGCGTCCAGCGCGTCACGAAGGTCACGGCGTCGCCCGGGTCCTGGGCGCGGGTCGCCGCGCGCCGTCGGCCGACGAACGGCGCGAGCAGCGCGTTGATCGCCGCGGTCGCCACCTGGTGCTCGGCGACGTCCTCGGCGAGGAAGTGGCGCAGCAGCTCCCAGACGCCGCCCAGCGCCGCGACCAACACAAGGTCATTGGGTGCATCGACCTGCGGCGGCGGGCCGAGCAGCTTGGCGATCTCGTCCATCGTCGCGCGGCGCAGCGCCAGCGCATCCGCGCCCGCGGCGAGCGGTGCGACGACGCACAGATGGCCGAGGACGCGATCGGCGCAGAGCGTGGCGACAACCGCTCGGGTCGCCGCGACGACGCGGTCCTCCCACTCGGTGCCCACCTGCGCGACGGCGGCGGCCACGTGCGCCATCAGCCGGCTCTGCGCCTCGCCGAGCGCGTCGAGGAAGCAGGCGTCGCGATCGGCGTAGACGTCATAGAAGGTGCGGCGCGAGACGCCCGCCCGCTGACAGACGTGGTGGACGCCGACAGTCGACGGACCGACCTCGGCGGCCAGCTCGCCCATCGCCGCAACCAGCCGGTCGCGCTGGGTCGGCGACCCATAGGCGTGTCCGCAGCGCCGGCTCTTGGCGCCGTTGGCAGCCTCGGGCTCAGCCTCCATCACGGCAGGGGCCATCGAGGCCCTGCGAGCAGGTCCAGCGGACACGTCGTCTCCTCCACAGATCGCTTCTCGACCCGGTGACCGCTCTCCCGCGGTCTCCCGTCCGGCTCACCGTCCTCCGAAGAGGGACGTGGTGACCCGATGTGGTCGTCACCGTAAACGAGCCGATGTCCGAAGTCAAGCTTTTACGTCACGAATCCTTCAGACGAGGATCTACAGCCGCTGATTTCAGGTGCGAGACCCGGCCGCGGCGCCGCGCGACCGGCGACGCATCGCCGCACGACCCTCCGCGGTCAGGCACCACGCGTTCGCGCGCCCAGGACCCGGCTCGCGCTCCACCACGCCATGCCCTTCCAGACGCTGCAGCGTCCGGTTGACCTGGGAGAGATGCGCGACCGCCAGGCCGCGACGGATCTGCTCGCCGCTGCTCCCCGGATGGGCCGCGACGTAGCGCAGATAGAGCGTGTCGGTCTCCGAGATCCCGGGCACCGCGCCGCCGCCCGGCTCGGCGATCGGCAGCCCGAAGAACCAGGCGTCCTCGAGCGCATCGAGCGCCTCGGCGACCAAGTCGTCGTCGAACGCCGAGCCGCCGCCGTTCGCACGTCGCCGCTGCAACCGCACGACCGCCTGCCACAGCGTCGGCCCATCGCGCCGTGCGATCGCCGCGCGCACCAGCAGCTCGAGCTCAGCCCGCCCTTCCGGTCCGGCCTCGACCAACGCCTCGACCTCCCGACCGTCGGGCGGCTTGCTCACCGCCGCCACGTCGGTCGCCACCGCCGGTGTGCCGTCCGCAAACGGCGCCAGCGCGAAGCTCGCCAGCTCCTGACGCCTTTCCCACAAAGGCTGTTCGGGCCGATGACGTAGGCCATCGACGGCGATCGCGTCCAGCGCGGTGACGACCGTCCCCACCCCCACGCCGGCGGTCGCCTCGGTCGCGATCCGCTCCTGCAGCGCGAAGAGCAACGGCGCCCGCACGGCGTCGCGCGCGGTCCGCACGCGCTCTCCGGCCGCCGGCACCTCCCGCAGACAGACCAGCGCCCAGGCGTGATCGCAGTCGAGGATCGCGAGGTAGGTCGCCAGCGCCGCGGCGGTCCCTCGCTCCCAGTCGCGCTCGGCTCGCAGCGCGTGCAGGATCTGCGGCATCGCGTAGGCGGCGGCCGCGTCGTAGGCCCAGATCAGCGCGTCGTCCTTGCTCGAGAAGGTGGTGTAGAACGCGCGCCGCGAGACGCCGGCCCGCTCGGCGATCGCCGCGACGGTCGCCTGGCCGTAGCCGTGCTCGGCCATCTCGCGCACCGTGGCGTCGACGATCCGCGCGCGGCGGCGGAAGTCCTGGGCCTGCTGAGGCAGCGCCGCGAGGTCTGTCGCGTCCTTTGGAGCAACACGAGCGTTTCTCGACACAGCGCCGGATGCTAGACCACATGGCAAGTCTTTGTGACACGTTTCCTTCGGTCGAACCTGAAGAACACCTTGTGCGGAGTGTTGCGTCACGTATCCTTCAGCCAGACATGGCCCCCGTCCGCCGACCCTCGTCGCCACGGTTGCCGCGTGGTCGCCACGCGCTGGACGCCGACGCCGCGGCCACCCGCTACCGCACGCTCCTCCACGCCGCCGCGGTGGAGGTCGTCGGCGAGCAGGGCTACGGCGCCACCACCGTGGACGCGCTGGCCGCCACCGCCGGGGTCTCGACCGCCACGCTGTACGAGCTCTTCTCCGGCAAGGAGGAGCTGGTCCTCGACGCGAGCGACACGATCGCGCGCGAGATCGGCGGACGGCTGCGTGCGCGACCGGTGCCTGAAGGCGATCTGCGCCGCGCGCTCGCCGACGTCCTCTCGGCCGTGGTCGACGCCGTGCTCCAGCAGCCCGACGCCGTACGGCTGGCACTCGTCGACATCGTCACCGTCGGGCCTCCGGGGATGGAGCGCCGGCGGCAGCTGACCACCGAGTTACAGGGGTTGCTGCGCCGCGCCGCCACGCCCGATCGGCGCCCGACGATCTCCGAGCCGGCGCTCGCCGTCCTGGCCGGTGGCACGGTCGCGGTGCTCGAGCGCCACCTGCGCACCGGCCGCCTGCGTCCGCTGCGCGCCGCCGCGCTCGACCTGGCCGCCTGGGGCGCGCTCTATGAGAGCGACACGCCACGCCCCGTGCCCGGGCCGACACCAGGCGCGGGCACGGCCGCAGCCCGTGACCACGCCCCGTCGCCCTTCTCGCTCCCCCTCCCGCGCGGTCGCCACGGCCTGCCGCCGGCCTTCGTCAAGCGCCATCAGCGCATGCGGATCCTCGAGGCGGTCCTGGCAGTCTCGGCCGAGCACGGCTTCGAGGCGACCTCGGTGCGCGACCTGATCGCCGCCGCCGGGCTCTCGCACCAGACCTTCTACCAGCACTTCGCCTCCAAGGAAGACGCCTGGTCGGCCGCGTTCGACCAGGCCTTCGTGGAGCTGTTCGCCGCCGCCTGGTATGCCGCGGCCCCGCAGCGCAGTGGCGCCGACAAGGTCACCGCCGCCGTCAGCGCGTGCCTCAACCACCTGGCCGCCCAGCCACAGCGGGCGCGCCTGTTGCTGGTCGACGCGCCGTCTGCCGGGCGTGCCGCCACGCCGGCGATCGACGACGCGATGGAGGCTTTCACGCGCCTGGTCACGCGAGCCGTGGGCGAGCGTGGGAAGCAGTCGGCGATCGTCCCGTTCGCGCTGGTCGGCGGAATCGTCAGCCTGGTCGCAGGCTGGGTCGTCGACGACCGCGCGAGCGAGCTGCCCGACCTGACGCCGGCGCTGGTCGAGGTCGTCTTCGTCCCGCTGTTCGGCTCGACGGCGGCGCGCGAGGCGGCCACCGGGCTCGGCGCGCCCGACCCGGACACGACGGCCGACGCGCGGCGGGTGTTGATGGATGCCTTCGCCGAGGCCGTCGTTCGCGACGGCTTCGCCGCCACGCGGCTCTCCGACGTCGCGCAGCGGGCCGGGATCGAGCTGGACGTCGCGAGCGCGCTCTTCGTCGACGAGCTCGACTGCGCGACCCAGGTGCTCGACGCCTGGGCAGGGCAGCTGGTCGTCATCGCCGCCGGCGCCTTCCTGGCCTCCGCCAACGACCCGCCGCTGGCCGCCCACCGCGCGCTGGAGGCGGCGATCGGCCACCTCGCCCGAACCCCGACCGTCTCCGCCATGGTCGTCACCGACGGCCCGGAGCTCGTGCCGGTGATCGCGGCGCTGCGCGACCGCTACATCTCGCTCTTCTTCCAGCTCATCGCCGGCCAGGTCGCCGCGATCGATCAGCGTGCGCCGCAGCCACTGGCCGCGTTGGGCGTCGTGCTCGACGGCGTGTTCGCCGTGCTGCGCCGCTTCGCCCGCGAGGGCCGCGTCGCCGAGCTGCCGGTCGAACTGCGGGCGCTGAGCCTGCAGGCGCTGACGCCGTTCTTCGGCGCCGCCGAGGCGCGCCGCGTCGCCGAGCTGGCCGCCGCCGGCTCACCGCCCCGCTGACGCGCCCGGATTACCCTCCTCTTTTGGGAGACATGAAAGTCTCCCGAAAAGCTCTGGATTTTTGGTGGAAACCATGCGTATGGTGACCGTCATGGGCCAAAGCGGTCTACCGTTATCAAGCTTCTCGCCGCAGGATGAGCGCGAGGAGCTGATGGCCGTGTTCGCCGCTGCGGTCTACGAGCGCGGGCTCCCGCTGACCTGCCTGGCCGAGGTCGCACGCCGCGCCGACGTGCGCCTGGCCGACGTGCACGCCCACTGGCCCACGCCCGTCGACTGCCTGCTCGACACGGTCGCCGCGGCCACACGCCGGCTCTTCAGCCGCGTCGCCACGGCGTTCATGGAGGCCAACGGCGACGGCCCGCTCGCCGTCCACCGGGCGCTCGGCACGATGTTGTACGACTTGGCCGACGCGCCCGAGCTGACCTACCTGTCGGTCATCGAGCTGCCACGACTCGGGCCGCTGGTCTACGAGCGCCAAGACCGGATGCTCGACCTCTTCTGCGAGCTGCTGACCTCCGCCTTCGCCGCGCTCGAGGAGCCACCACCCAACCGCGAGATCGTCACGCTCTGCATCGGCGGCGGCCTCTGGGAGTCCATCTACCGTCACGCCGCGCAGCGCACGCTGCACGCGCTGCCCGACACGCTCGCGGCCATCAGCTACGTGTGCGTGTCGACCTTCTTCGGCACCGACGAGGCCCTGCGCGTCAGCTCCCTGCCGGTCCCGCGCAGCAGAGAGGGCGCCCACCAGGACGCCCTCTCGCTGCGGTACCGACCTATTGAGCCGAGCTAGCGCTTGGGCTTGGCCTTCGGCTTCGCTCCGTGGATCGTCAGGTGCTTGGTCGTGGTGATCGCCTTCTTGCCGGTCGGCACGTAGCGCACCGACAGCGTGACCTTGACGTCACGGTGCTTGGCCAGCGCGGCCCGGTTGGCCTTGCTGAGCGGCACCACGACGGTGGCCGTCGTCGCCGACCCGATCTTCCGGCCGGCAGGCCGCAGGCCCTGGCCCGAGACCGAGACCTTGCCGGCACCGATGCCACCGATCGTCACCTTCAGCGCCTTGGCCGTGTGGCTGGACTTGACCACCCGCAGCGCGCATGGCGTGCTGAGCGTGACCTTCGACGTGGCCGGCTTGCCGCTCTGGGCGGTGAACCTCGCGTCGGCCACCTGGGTGGCGGCGCAGACGTCGGTGTTCGAGACCACCAGGATCCCGTGCTGACCACCCGCGATGTTCAGATCGAAGCTGCTGATCGGCGCATCGGGGATGTTGTCGAACGTGGTGACCAGGCGGTCGTCGACGACCTCGGAGGCGGCGTTGAGGTTGATCTTCAACCCCGGGTACGCCGAGGCCGTCATCGGCACGAAGAGCTTGGGCAAGGTCTTGACGACCCGCTTGGTCTTCGCGTCGATGCGCTCACCGCGGACGAAGTACACCGGCCCGGTCAGCTCGCCGTCCAGGATCGGGCTCACCGCCTTGACGCTGCCGACGATCGACGCCGCCGGGCACGTGTCGGCCAACGCGTCGGCCGGCTCGCACAGGCCGTTGGCGTTGTCAGGGTCCAACGCCAGCGAGAGCGGCAGCGTCACCGTCGCCTTGCGGTTGTTGGCCTGGCCGGCGCCCATCGTCAGACGCGCGCTCAGCCCCGGGTGCTTGCCGTCGGTGGTCTGGCCACTGCCCGACAGCCCCATCGCCAGCGACGGCGCGAACGGCAGCGCGCCACAGCCCTTGACGGCAAACGGCGTCGAGCGGTCCGCGGTCGCGCCGGTGTCGGCCACGAGTTGGCCGGTCACCTGCTGCGCCGTGCAGCTCGTCGGGTTGAACGTGAACGCCGTCCGATCCAGAGCGACGTTCACCATCCGCAGCCGGACCGGCACGCCACCGACGATCGTCGGGAACGGATCGCTGATGGCCGACACCTTCGCGGTGCTCGGGTCGACGTGCAGCGCCGCGCGGACGACGACCAGGCCGAGGTCGAACGGCCCCGCCTTCGCCGGCACCGCGACGCTCAGGCTGAACGGCTCACCCTTGTACGGACCGGCCAGCGAGACCGTGCCGCCGAGCGTGAACGGCGCGCCACCGGAGCCGACCGACACCGTCGTCGAGCCGATCCGCGACGCCGCGTCACAGGTGCCCGCGGCCGCCTGGGCCTCACCACACAGCGGCACCGAGCTCAGCGCGCCGAGCAGCCCCGCGGGCAGCTCCAGCTTCAGGCTCGACAGCGCCTGATCGGCATCCGCGCGACCGACGGTCATCGTGAACGGCGAGTAGCCGCCGGCGACCGGCTCGGTCGTCCCCGCCGAGAAGCTGGGAGCGAACTGCCCGGTCGGGCACCCCTGGTCGATCGCGAGGTCATCGGACGGCGCGAGCGCCTGGCCGCCCCAGGACGTCAACGACGTCGTCGTCTTGGTGGTCCCGCACGCGACCGGGTTGACCAGCGCCGCACGGTCGCCGGCCTTCAAATGCAACGAGAACTTCGAGAACGGCAGCTCCGGGTTGTCCAGGAACGTCGCCGTCAACTGCCCCGTCTTGCTGTCCGCGCGAATCTGGCCGCGCAGCTTCAGCCGCACGCCCGGTGCGGTCGCCGTCAGGAAGATCCGGTACATCTGCCCGGACTCCGGATCGCTGGACTGCTGCGTCCCGATGTAGATCGAGCCCTTGACCGGCTCGTCGAGCACCGGCGTGTCGATGCTGACCGTTCCGATCTTCGACGCATCCGGGCAAGTCTCGCGCCCAGCGCCGTTGAGGTCGAGCTGGGCGTCAGAGCACGCCTGCAGGCCGTCGGCCTGTGGGGGCGAGATCGCCAGGCCCGCGGGGAGCTTGACGACCGCATCCTTGAGATTGGCGGTTTGCACCCCGTCGGGCGTGTTGATCTGCGGCACGTTCAGGTTGACCTGGTAGCCAGACGGCTGCCCCGCCGACCGGCTGTCAGGCGCCACCTCGATCGAGGGAGCGAACGGCAACCGGTTGCAGGCCAGGACCTCGGGGATCTCCTTGACCAGCGGGGAGGTCGTCTGCTTCGTGTTCCACGACGTCAGCCGCAGAACCGCGTCCAGCGTTGGACGATCGCAGCGCGTCGGCGTGCTCATGAACCGCGTCCGCGGCACATTCGCCGGCTGCGGCACGCCGATGGTGTCGAACGCGGGGAAGCTCAGCGTGTACGACCCGGGGTCGCCTGCCGTCGCCAGTCCCGTGTGCTCCTGAGGGACTCCCCAGAACGTCACGTCAGCGTCGATCAGCGGGAGATCCTCCGCGGTGTTCACAAGGCGGGCGCGGACGCGATAGCCGTTGGACGGGTCCACCGTGATCTTGATCCGGAAGATCCGGCCCAGCGCCCCGAAGGCGAACGCTGCCGCCTCATCGCCCTCCGTCTCGACGCGGAAGATCGCCGCGTAGAACGTCAGAGGGAGCGGCGCGTGGCTCGACGGGTTGTACACGTGGAACTTCGAGATGCCGACGGCGCGCTCCACCGGGCAGGGGTCGGTGCCGCCGAACGCCCCGATCTGCCCGATCGCGCACGGCGGGATGTTCGTCGGGTTGCCGATCAGGCCGTAGGGCAGCTCTGTGTCGATGTTCTGTGCCGTCCCGTCGGGCGGCGAGGACGGGTCGTCCGGGTCCTCGGTGTTCAGCTTGAACGCGACGCGGAAGTCCGCCGCCGAGCCGGCCTGGCGCGCCGTCGGGCCCGACAGGTCGACCGTGTAGTTGCGGGCCGAGACGCCGAACTCGGCCTGCGCGGTGGCGGCCTGCCCGGCCGCCGTCAGCGCGGCGACCGTTGTCAGCATGCCAATTCGCTTGAGGATGTGCATTAGCGGGCCTTCCTGCTCGCGCTGGTCGCGCGCTTGATCGTCAACGACACGGTCTTGGAGACCGCCTTGCCCTGCTTCGGCGTGAACCGCACGGTCACGCGCACCGTCAGCCGGCCCTTCTCCTTCAGCGCGTGACGCGCGGCGGCCGACAGCCTCACCTTCACCGTGGAGGTCCCGGCACGCTCGGCCGTCACGCTCACGCGCTTCAGGCCGGGGCCCGAGGCGCGCACCGCGCCCGCACCTGACGTGCGGACCGCAAGTGTCACCTGGGCGGCGCTGCTGCCGGTCCGGCGGACGCTCAACGACGCTGCCTTCGGCGCCTTGGCGTCCGGGAGCGGTTCCGGCGCCACGGCCTCGGGGGCGATACCCGCGCTGGCGGCACCCAACAACGACGGCGGCGCCGACAGCGGCGGCTGACATGCGTCACCGACACAGCCGGGATCGACGACCGCAGGCGCGAACCCGCCGCCGACCCGCGCGTCATAGAGATCGGAGATGCCGTCGCGATCCCCCGCCGACAGGCCTACGACGCTGACGAAGAACACGTCGTCGCCGCTCGCGCTGGTGTCCACCAGCACGTCTCCCAAGGAGCTCGGGGCCCCGGAGGAGAGCAACCGCGGCTGCGGCTGGTCCACACTCCATTCGTAGACGTCGGCCACCGTGTTGTGGTCCTCGGGTGAGAACGTCGTGGTGGTCGTGAAGACGACACGGCGACCGTCGTCGCTGACGCCGCGATTGTCTTCGACCGGCACGACGCTCAGCGTGTCCGCGCCGGGGTAGTTGTAGGACGAGCCGCGCAGTGAGAACGAGGAGTCCCCGGCCGGATCGGCACCCGCGGGCGTGCACGAGATGCAGACGAGCTGACCGTCGGACTCGGTGTACCGGTAGATCTGGGTCGTGCCGAACGGATGGTTCGCCGTGCTCCCGATCGCCGTCTTCGACATGAAGGTCAGCGTGCGGCCGTCGGTCGAGAATCGTGACGAGCCGAGCGGGACCTCGTTGGTGGTGGTGCCGAAGTCGGCCGGCGTCCCCAACGTGATCGCCGGGCCGTTGTCACGCCAGATCATCAGCGCGTTCGTGTCGCGGTCGTAATACAGGACGCGTGACCCGTCGTCGCTGATGTTCCGCACGACTCCGCGCTCATGCGACGGGTCCTGCAGGTTGGCGATCGTCAGCGCGGGCAAGTAGGTCAGCGAACGTGTCGAGAGGTCGTACCTATAGGTCTTGCGCGTCGTCGCGCCCGCCGGGGCATCGCCGGTCAGCTGGTCGTTCGTGCTGAACAGGACGAAGCGCCCGTCACGGCTCCTCACGGCGTACGCACCCCGGGTGTAGGGGCCAGGGGACGAGGCGCCACGCTCCGACACGCGGAGGACACCGGTGCTCCCGGCGACGGGACCGGTCGTCGACCCGCTCGGCTGCGAGAGCAGGATGCTCGGCGCGTCGGGTCGGCCAAGATAGAGCTGAGGCGCCCGCACACTGTCAGCGTCGGGGCGCGGACTCACGAAGAGCCACGAGGAGCCGTCGCGGGCCACCGGATGCGAGATCCCGTAAAGGTCGCCGTACTCTTGGTTGATCGCGGAGTTCGTCTCGCCCGAGCCGAGGGCGAGGCCGGCCAGGTCTGAGCCGTCCGGGTCGGTCGTGCCGTCGGGGAGCACCGCCGCCGGCCAGAGCCGCCCGTCGGTGAACCGGTACAGCGCGGCCGTCCTGTCGCCGGTGCCGCGCCCGCTCAAGCCGTCCTCGGGCGTCAGCGTGCCCTGGCTGGTGAAGAAGACGGTCGAGAGGTCATCTGACGCTCCGACGGCGGCGAGCGAGGTCTGGCTGATGTGCCCCGGCTCGGGACTTGCTCCGGGCCACGTCGGCTTGCTGATCCAGTCGGCCGCGGTGCCGCGCGTGAGGTTCACGCCGCCTGACGTCGGCTCCGGCGACTCGGGGTTGTCCGACGTGAACGGCGAGCCGGAGACGAAGAGGAGCCGCGTCCGATCCACGCTCGGGATCTGGAACGTCATCGCACTCGGGCCGGGGTTGATGACGCCCCGTGGCCCGTCGACCACAGGAACCCCGTCCCACCCGTTCGGCGTCCGCCTGGCGACGGTCGGGATGGGGAACCCGCGCACCTGGTTGGGCAGGATCGCCGCGTCGGCGTTGTACATGATCGTCGAGCCGTCCGCCGTCGACCAACCGGGCGCGGGCCGGACGGCGAAGACGCTCTTGACCACGGCGCCGTTCTTGTTGATCGGCGACACCTGCTCGAAGGCGCGGCAGTCGGGCAGGTGCGCGCCGAGACCGGTGCGGAACTGCGCGTTGGGGCAGGTGTCGGCGGCCGCGGCGGCGGCGCCGAGCGCCAGCACGCCGATGGCGGACGCCGAGACGCACGTCACGACGGTCAGCCACGACCCCGCGACCCGCCCGCGCCCCCGGCTCTGCCTCGCCCCTGGGGCTCTGCTCATCTGCGGGTCCTCGCTCCTTGGGAACAACCAACTCAAATGCACGACAACAACTCCTAGGCATACGTGTTCGACCTGCGGCCGGGAGACCGAGGTGCGTGGCGATCGTCGACTCCGTGGTGGTGCCTGACCGCAGTCAGGCCACGGGTTGCAGCGGGGCGGCTCCTCCGAACGAACGGGTCAGATGAGGAGCCGCGCAGCGAACCGGCGAGGGGTCACCAGGGCGGGTGACGCCCTGCCGTCGACGGGGATGGATCTGGGGCACACAGCCGGGCGATGGCCTGCTCGCCGGCCGCGGTCAACCACCAGGCATTGGCGCGGCCCTGGCGCTGGACCTCGATGAGGCCGTCGCGCATGAGCCGCACGAGATGACGGCTGGTCTGGCTGTCATGGCGGACGCCGAGCGCCCGCGAGAGATCGGTGTTCCGCGCGCCCGGGTGCGCGTGAAGGTAGTTCAGGGTCTGGAAGGCCAGCTCGGTCACCGGCAGGTGGTCGCCAGCCGGCTCGGGAACCGGTGCCGCGGCCGGCGGGCGCATCCGCGCCATGCCCTCGGTCGCCCGACGGTGGCCGACGAACGGGACCAGGACCAAGTAGGCGGCGGGGCCGGTGACGTCGGCCAGCGCGCCGTCGAGGTCATCGGTCAAGCGCTGGTGCAGCAGCTCCCACGCCCCGCCGACCGCGCCGGCGACGAGCAACTCGTCAGCCGCGTCCGACGACGCGCCGTCGCGCAGCAGCGCGGCGAGGTGGCTCATCGCCGAGCGGCGCAGGCGCAGCGCGCCGGGGTTGCCCGACAGCGGCGCGACGACGCACAAGGAGGCACGTGCCCGGTCGGCGTCGAGCGCGCCGACGAGCGCGGTGATGATCGCGACGATCCGGCCCTCGGGGTCGGCGCCGGCCGTGGCCGCCGCGCGGTCGACCTCGCCGATGACCCCGTCGAATGCTCGGCCCATCCCGTCCAGGACACAGGCGTCGCGGTCGGAGTAGATCTCGTAGAAGCCGCGCCGCGAGACACCCGCGCGCTGGCAGATGTGATGGACGCCGAGTGCCGACCAGCCGAGGTCGGCCACCGTCGGCGCGACCGCGGCCACGAGCCGCTCGCGCTGGCTCCCCGGCCCGGCCAGCCGGCCACGCCGCGCGGCCTCGACCGCGGATGCCGTCCGCGGCTCGCGGACGCTGATGCTCTCACCTCGACCCATGCAGCTCTCTCCTCCAGCTCCCTCCGCCGGGCGACTCGACCCACAAACGTCGATGTCTTCGGCGAAGCTTGCGAGAACGTAAACGGGCCAGTCCGGGAAGTCAAGGTTTGACCTGCCAAATCCTTTATTGGACGCTCGGGGAACCGGGATCGTTCCCGGTATCGACTAGAGCCGCAGGCCGAAGAACCAGGCGTCGCCGAGCGCCTCGGCGGCCGCGCGCTCGAGTCCCTCGGGGACCTCGGCGCCCTGCCGGCGACGGTGACGCAAGGCGGTGACGATGCGCCACAGCGCCGGACCGTCACGGTGAGCCGCGGCGTGGTGCACCAGGGCCCGCAGCTCGATGCCCCTCTCCTGGTCGAGCAGCACGTCGACATCAGGAGACGGCGGCGCCGCGCACGGGTGGGTCGGGTCGGGCCGCTCGTCGCCTCGGACCGCAAGCTCGGCCGCGCTGAAGAACGGCGCGAGCAGGAAGTCGCGCAGCCGGTCGCGCCGGTTGACGAGTAGCTCGCCGGGCTCGTGACGCAGCGCATCGACCGCGATGGCGTCGATGGCCGACACGATCGTCTCCAGCGTCACATCCCCACCGTTGCTGGGGTATACGGATGCTTGGAGCTCATGCATCAGCGGGGCCCGGACGGCATCGCGGGCCACGAGCGCGCGCTCGCCGGCCGCCGGCAGCTCCCGCAGGCACACCAGCGCCCAGTCGCGATCGCAGTCGAGGATCGCCAGGTAGGTGGCCAGCGCCGCGTCGGCCCCGGTGACCCAGTCGTCCTGGCGGCGGAACGCCTCGACGATCCGTGGCACGGTGAAGCTCGCCGCCGCGTCATAAGCCCAGATCACCGCGTCCTCCTTGGTGCCCACCTCCCGCCGGAAGGTCGTGCGCGACACCGCGGCCCGCTCGCTGATCGCGGCGACCGTCGCCTGCTCGTAGCCGTGCTCGGCGACCTCGCGCACGGTGGCGTCGATGATCCGCGCGCGACGCACGAAGGCCGCCAGCTCGGGCGCCAGGTCCCGGTCATCAACTTCGTCGTGGGACACCACTTGCCATATTAGGTCATACGAGTGTTTTTCAAAGTCCAGTGTGTTTTTTCGACATCGCGGCGCCGGAGCGGGCGTTTCGGCCTGCCCCCGCGGCGTATCGTTCGTGGCGCATGGCGTCTTCCCGCCAACGTCCGAGTGCTCCCCTCCCCCGTGGCCGTCATGCGCTGGATCGCGATGCCACGGCCGAGCACCACCGTCAGCGGCTCCGTGACGCGACGGTCGAGCTGATCGCCGAGGTGGGCTACGGGGCGATGACCATGGAGGCGCTGGCGTCCGCGGCCGGGGTGTCGAGCGCCACGCTCTACGGCCTCTACGCCAACAAGCAGGAACTCGTCGTCGACACCGCCCAGACGACGTTGACCGCCGCGTGCGAGGAGCTCACGCGCGCCGAGGAGCCACCGACCGGGAGCCTGTCGGACACCTTCAGCGCCGTCCTGCAATCCGTCGCCGCGCTGGTCAAGCGCAACCCCGACGCCGCGCGCCTGACGCTCATCGACGTTGCGGGCAGCGGCGCCCCGGGCGCGACCATCCGCACGCAGCTCGCCCGTGACCTGCAACGCCGGCTCGTCGCGGCCGTGCCCGGACCGACGTCGATCTCCGAAGCCGCGTCGGCGGTGCTCGCGGGCGGGACCCTGCAGATCCTCGAGCAGCACCTCCTGGCCGACCGCCTGCGGATGCTGCGCACCGTGATGGCCGACCTGGCGGCCTGGGGCGCCGGCTACGAGACCGCGTCGCCGCTCGTGCTGCCGGCGCCGGAGGCCGCGCCCTACGGCGGCCGGGTCCGGCCCCGCTCCCCGCGCTCGCTGCCGCTGCCCAGCGGCCGCCGTGCACTCCCGGCGGTCTTCGTCACCCGCCACCAGCGGCTGCGCATCCGCGAGGCGGTTGTCGCCATCGCCGCCGACGAGGGGCTGGCCTCGGCGTCGGTCCGGGACCTCAGCAAGCGCGCGGGGATCTCGCGCGACACCTACTACCAGCACTACTCCGACAAGGACGCGGCGGTGCAGGCGGCCTACGACGACGCGTTCGTCGAGCTGTTCGCCAGCTCGTGGTACGCGGCGGCCGCGCACACCGACTGGCCGAGCGAGGTGCGGGCGGCCACGACGGCGCTGCTGCAGTTCGCCGCCGCCGAGCCCGAGCTGGCGCGCTTCGGGCTGCTGGACGTGCGGTCGGCGGGGCGCGCCGCGGCCGTCTGGCTCGACGGCTCCCACAACGCCTTCGCCCGGCTGCTGGCCCGTGGCCACGACGTGGCCGGCGACCGCAAGGTCCCGACGCTCGTGCCCCACGCGCTGACCGGCGGCGTGGCCTCGCTGATCGTCGCCTGGATCGTCGACGGTCGCGCCGCCGAGCTTCCGAGCCTGGCCCCACAATTGACCTACATCTTGCTGACGCCGTTCGTGGGCGAGTTGGAGGCGCGGCGCGCGGCCGGCCTCGATGAGGGCCCCCACACCCAGCAGGGCGCAGCGTCTGCGACGGGCGACGAGCGCCAGCGGCTGGTCACGGCCTTCGCCGAGCTGGTGCGCGAGCAGGGCTTCCGCTCAGCGCAACTCACCGACGCCGCCCAGCAGGCCGGGGTCGAGCTCGATCTGGCGCTCGGCCTGTTCGAGGACGAGATCGACCTTGCCAACCACGCGGTCGACGCCTGGGCCGGGCAGCTGGTGGTCAGCGCCACGGGCGCGTTCGTCTCCTCGCCGAGCGACCCGGCGCTCGCCGCGCACCGCGCGCTCGCCGTCGCGTTGCAGCACATGGCCGACACCCCGGCGCTGACCGCGTTGGCGACGATGGAGGAGCCCGCGCTGGCCGAGGCCGACGTGGCGCGCCGCGAGCGCTTCATGAACCTGTTCTTCGAGCTCATCACCGACCAGGTGCCCGAGCAGGACAACGTCGCCGAGCGACCGCGGGCGACGCTGCTGCTGGTGCTGGGCGGCATGCTGGCCGCGGTCCGCGCGTACGCGCGCGAGGATCGCCTCCAGGAACTGCCGGGCGAGCTCGCCACGCTCAGCCGGCAGTGCCTGACGCCGTTCTTCGGCGCCGAGACCGCCGCCCGCGTGGCGGCACTGCCGGCGTTCGCGGGCGACACCGCCCGCCGCTGATCCGTCGGCCGAGGGGTCGATTTTCGTGGCCCCTCGATATAGGGTCACATGAAACGCACATGTTTCCTCCGATCACCTCTTCGGACGCACATAGTGAGCGCCACTCCTTGATGCTGGCGTTCGCCGAGACGGTCTACGAGCGCGGCTACGCCCGGACCCGCCTCAGCGACGTGGCCCGGTGGGCCGGCGTCGACCCGGCGACGATCCATGGCTACTGGCGCTCGGAGGAGGCGTGCGCCTTCGAGACGCTCGACGCCGCCACCAAGCTGGCGTTCTCCGCGACCGCCGAGGCGTTCACCAGCGCCACGGGCGACTGCCCGGAAGCCGCACACCGTGCGCTGGCCGGGCTCGTCGCCCACCTCGCCGGCGTGCCGGCACTGGTGCACCTCGCCGTCATCGAGCTTCCCGGCCTCGGCCCCCAGGCCCACGCCCGCATGCAGGGCTACCTCGAGCTCTTCTCCGAGTTCCTCGGCCCGGGCTTCGCCGCGATGGGTCACCCCGTGCCTCGCCCCGAGCTCGTCGCCACGATGATCAGCGGCGGCATCTACGAGGTCATCCGCCAACATGCCGTCCAGCGCCGCACCGCCGAGCTTCCCGGCCGCCCTGCCGGCCATCAGCTACGTGTGCGTCAGCACCTTCTTCGGCACTGCCGAGGCCGAGCGCATCGTCGCGCTCCCCACGCCCGACCTCACACCCCGCGACACCTGGGCCGCCTGACCGTCACGACGTCAGCCGCGCTGCGCCGTGCCCTGCACGATCGCCCCGTACCAGCCGAGCCCCTCGTAGGTCTCATAGCCCGGCGTGTGGGCGAAGCCGACGACCGTCTCGCCGTCGGCGTAGTAGCCGCTCGCGCGGCCGTCGGTGCGCAGGGCCAGCCGCTCGGTCAGCACCCCGCGTCGGTCAGACGCGGCGATGACGCGCCCGTCGGCGTCGAGCAACAGCGCCCGGGTGCGGGCGCGCTCCTCCTCGGACAGGCGCAGACCGTCGACGATCGCCTGGGCCTGCGGACCCCAGTCGAAGAAGATCCCCAGCGCGCCGAGCACCGCGCCCTGGCGGTCGCCGCCGGCGCGGATCGCCGTCGAGTAGATGGCCACCGGCGCACCGTCGAGGCGGTGCTCGGTGGTGATGTCGTCGACGGCGAAGTCGCCGCCGTCACGCGTGGTCATCGCGCGATCGAACCACGGCTCGCCGGCGACGCTCGCACCCATGACCTGGCGGTAGCGCTCCGGACGGCCGGTGGCCAGGACGCGCCCGTTGCGGTCGGCGATCCACAGGTCGAGGTAGACGGTGTAGCTATCGAGGATCACGCCGAGGCGGTGCGACGCGAAGGCGGCGCGCTCGGCCGACTCCGGCTCGGTGCACGCCTCCACGAGCGCCGAGTCGGTCGCCCACCAGCGGACGTCACACGTGCGCTCGTAGAGGTTGCGGTCGATCAGCTCGACCGCGTTGAGGGCGAGGTCGGCCAGCCGCCGGCCACGGATCTGGGCGACCAGCTCGCCGCCGAGGACGTTGAGCTCCTCGATCCGCGGCGACATCTCCTCGGTCAATCCCTCCGAGAGCACGCGGACCTGCCCGGCGACCTCGCCGACCTCGGCAGCGACGACGCCGAAGCCGCGACCCTCGTCGCCGGCACGCGCCGCCTCGATGCGCGCGTTGAGCGCCAGGGTCTTGGTCGAGTCGGCGACCCGTTGGATCTGGCGCAGCTTCTCGGCCGCGAGCTCACTGATCTCGCTGGCGATGTTGACGACGCGTTCAGGCATGTGGGGCTTCCATGGATGGCAGAGGAGGACGAAGCGACAGAAGACCCAGACCTGTTCCTCGACGTCATGGCCAATGCCTTGAGCCGCTCTCCCAATCCGTGACCAAGGTCACACTCGCGCGCAACGCGCGGGACCGCGGCTGACGTCCGATCTGGCTCATACCTTTCCCCTCGGATTGCCTGCCGACCTCGCCCAGCCACGACCGACCGTCGTGTCCCTCTACTCCGGCGCCGGAGGGCTCGATCTCGGGTTCGCGACCGCCGGCTTCGAGCTCCTCTACGCCAACGACATCGACGCCTGGGCGGTCGAGACCTACAACAAGAACGTCGGCCGGCACGCCGTCTGCGGTGATGTCCTCGCGCTTCCGCTGCCGGACGCCGGCCCGGACGTGCTCATCGGCGGGCCGCCGTGCCAGGGCTTCTCGGTCATCGGCCGGATGCGCGGCGACGACCCGCGATCGCAACACGTCTTCCACTTCCTGAACGCCGTCGAGCAGCTCGCGCCGCGCGCGTTCGTGATGGAGAACGTCAAGGCCCTCGGCGCCAGTGCTCGCTGGGCGCAGCTGCGCCAGGCGCTCGTCACCCGGGCCGAGGAGCTGGGCTACCACACCCGGCTCGTGATCCTGAACGCCACCGACTACGGGGTGCCCCAGGCGCGTGAGCGCATGTTCCTGCTCGGGTCCCGCGACGGCGAGGCCCCGGAGCGTCCGGCGTCGACCGTCGACCGCCCGTTGACCGTGCGCGAGGCCCTCGCCTCCCTGCCGCCCTACGGCACGGCGGGCAACGCGACCGGCACCAACGCCAGGGTCGTCCCGGCGCCTTACCCGGTCATGCGACCGACCGCGCACGTCGGATCGCTGCTGTTCAACGGCTCCGGACGGCCGGTGCACCTGGACTCCCCGGCGAAGACGCTGCCGGCGTCGATGGGCGGCAACGCGACGCCGATCATCGATCAGGCGGAGCTCGATCACGGCGTCGAGCCGTGGGTGGTGGCCTACCACCGGCACCTGGCGACCGGGGGCAAGCCCTATAAGAAGGCACCGACACGCCTGCGTCGCCTGACGGTGGAGGAGTGCGCCGTGCTGCAGTCGTTCCCGGCTGACTTCCGGTTCGCCGGCCCCCGCGGGGCGCAGTACCGCCAGGTGGGCAACGCGGTGCCGCCGCGCATGGGCGCCGCGGTCGCCGAGTCGGTGCTCGCGGCCCTCGGCGCGCGTCAGCTCGCGGTCGCCGCGTAGCCGTCGAGCAGCTGCTCGACCAGCGTCGCCGCCTCGGCAGGCGGCACGTGCTCCCAGATCCGCAGGACGCGCCAGCCGGCCGCCTCGAGCGCAGCGGTCTGCCGGGCGTCGCGCTCGGCGTTGACCGCCAGCTTCGTGCGCCAGTAGGTGCTGTTGGCGCGCGGCGTGGTCCCGTGCTCGGCACAGCCATGCCAGAAGCAGCCGTCCACGAAGACGAGCAGGCGCTTGCGCGGGAAGGCCACGTCCACGCGGATCAGTCGCAGCTCCGGCACCCGCACCGGGTAGTCGACGCGGAAGCGACGCCCACGCCGATGGAGCTCCTTCCGCAGCGCCCGCTCCGGTCCGGTTCCCGTGCGGCGGTTGGCGACCATGACCGCTCTGACGGCGGCCGAGCTCGCCGGCGGGGGCTGCTTGAGTGGGGAGCGATCAACGGGCACAGGAGGTCGGTAGCTGAGTCTGACGCGTCGCTGCCCAGCACGTGACTCGAGCGTGTCAAGCCTCGAAGAGGCGTCACATCAATGTCGGATATTACCGACCCTAAGTGATACTGTGTCGGAGATATGCAGCGTTCAACACCACCCGCTGTCCGCCGCTCCCTGCGACAGGTCGCCGACGATCTGGCAACGTGGCGCAAGCTTCGCGGCCTGACGCAGGCCCAGCTCGCTGACCGAGCTGACGTGCATCGCGACACGATCGGCCGTTTGGAACGCGGCGATGGTGGCGTGAGCCTGGAGAACGTCTTGCGGGTGCTCCGGGGCCTGGGAGTGATCGACGGCGTAACGCGTGCGCTGGACCCGTACGAGAGCGACATCGGACGACTCCGGGCTGATGAGCAGTTGCCGCGACGCGTGCGACCCAAGAGGCTGACCGGCGATGGCTGACATCGCCGTCGACGTTCATGTCGTCCTGGATGAGCGAGAGCTGCCGGCCGGTCGACTGTGGTCGCGCCGCCGCCGCGGCCGCGAGTCGGCCACGTTCGCCTACGACGACGCCTATCTCGCGCATCCCGACGCCTACGCTCTCGAGCCCGCGCTGCCGCTGGTCGCCGGCCAGCAGCAGAGTGCGGGCGAGCGGGCGATCTTCGCCGCCTTCTCGGACTGCGCGCCTGACCGGTGGGGCCGCCGGCTGATCACGCGCGACGAGGAGCACCGCGCCAAGCGCGATGGCACCGCTGAGCGCAGCTTCGGGGAGATCGACTACCTCCTCGGCGTGCGCGACGATCTCCGCCAGGGCGCCCTGCGGTTTCGCGATCCCCGTGGCGGGTCCTACCTCGCCGAGCAGCAACGCGGGATTCCACACTTGCTCGAGCTCGGCGAACTGCTCAATGCCGCCGACCAACTGGAGCGAGACACCGCGACCGAGAGCGAGCTCCAGCTGCTCTTGCATGGCGGAAGCTCGCTCGGCGGCGCGCGGCCCAAGGCCCACGTCCTCGACCAGGACGGCCGCATCGCGATCGCGAAGTTCCCGAGCCCGAGCACCGACGACTGGGACGTGATGCGCTGGGAGTCCGTCGCCCTCCAGCTCGCGCGTCGCGCCGGGATTCGCGTTCCCGACGCCCACCTGCACCTCGTCGCCGACACGCCGGTGCTCATCGTCGATCGCTTCGACCGGGTCGGCGAGCAGCGCATCGGCTACGCAAGCGCCATGACCATGCTCGAAGCCACCGACGGCGAGCGCGGCAGCTATCTCGACATCGCCGAGGTGATCGAGACCGAGTCGCCCAACGCCCGAAAGGACCTGCACGAGCTGTGGCGCCGGATCGTGTTCTCGGTCCTGATCCGCAACACCGACGACCATCTCCGCAACCACGGGTTCCTTCGCGAGTCGGCCGCAGGATGGACGCTCTCGCCTGCCTTCGACCTCAACCCGGACCCACGTGCGGGACCGAAGCTGCTGAGCACCGCCATCGACCACCGCTCGCATGAGGCACGCATCGACCTGGCCTTGGAGGTCGCGGGACTCTTCCGCCTCATCGGCGAGCAGGAGGCGGCAATGATCTTGAGCGAGGTCGTCGACGCGACGAGCGGATGGCGCCGCGCAGCCGGCGACGCAGGGCTCAGCGCGAGCGAGATCGAGCGCATGGCACGAGCGTTCGAGCACGACGAGGCAGCGCGTGCGCGAGAGGTCGTCGCGTCGAGGCTCGGCACGTAAGCCGCCCCCACCGTTCCGCCGCCCCCTCCGGTAAGTTTCCGCCGCGACATAATTAACATTTCGCCCCCGCGACCGTTGACGCGGCCCGGGGGCATGACCCAAGGAGCTTCAATCTCCATGAGTGCCCACCAGGGTAATTCAGCCTGCCGCATCACCGTCGACCCGTCAGACGCCGACGTGCTGCGCGTCGAGGCCAAGAAGGTCTTGATGTTCAAGCACGAGGAGTTCGAGGACTTCATCCACCACCTCCCCGTCAAGCAGCTCGCGCTCGCCGACATCTTCCGCGACGCCACCGCCGTCATCGACGCGCTCGGCTGGGACCCCGACACCGCGACCCAGCGAGAGCACGTCGAGGTCCCGCTGACCCCCAGTCACATCGAGCAGCTCCACGACCGCCGCACCGACATCCTCGACCACAACCTCGACCTGCTCTCAGACATCGGCCACGACCTCAAATCCCACGACACCGTCATGACCGACATCCACACCAACCGCCACAGCGTCGAAGCCCTCAACCGCATCTTCAACACCTACACCAACACGATCACGCCATAGCTCGCAGAGACGGCCGGCACCCAGACGTTGCCATCCAACGTCCAGGTGCCGGCGCTGTCTCGGCGACCACCTTGCTACTTGGTGATCTTGCGGGCCTTCGTCGGGCCGGCCGGGTCGAAGGAGACCGTGACCTTGCCGGGCGTGCCCGTGCTCCGCTTGGCGGTGATCGTCGCCACCGTCGAGCGGGTGATGGTCTTGGTCGTCTTCTTGATGCCCTTGCCGGTCACCGTGACCTTGCCGGCACCGAGGCCGCCGACCTTGATCGCGACCGAGCGCTTGCCGACCTTCTTGGACAGCACCTTCAGCGGGCCCGACGGGGTCTGGATGAACACGTCGGCGTCGGCGGCCTTGTTGCTCTGACCGACGATCTCCTGACCGGCGACCTGCGTGCTCTTGCAGATGTCGGTGGCCGAGACCGCCAGGATCCCGCCCTTGCCACCGCTGATGTCCAACGTGAAGCTCGACACCGACGCGTCGGGGACATTGTCAAACGTCGTCACCAGCTGATCGTCGACCACATCACTGGTGCCCGTCAGCGTCAGCTTGACGCCGTTCTGGCCGACCAGCGGGATGACCAGCTTGGGCAGCGTCTTGATGTCACGGCCCGACTTGGGGTCCTTGCGGACGTTCTTGACGAAGTACACCGGACCCGTCAACGGCTCGTCGAGAATCGGGGTGGTCGCTGCCGCCCGGCCCACGATCGACGCCGCCGGACACGTCGGCGTGACCTTCGAGCCATCGACGAACTCACACAGCCCATTCGCGTTGTCGGGATCCAACGCCAGCGACAACGGCAACGCGACCCGCACCTTCTTGAGGTTCGCCTGCCCCTCCGGCTGCGTCAGCGTCGCGCTGATCGCCGGATGCTTGCCGTCGACCGTCTCCCCCTTGCCACTCAGCGACAGCGCCAGGCTCGGCTCGAGGTCCAGCGACGCGCAGTCGCCGACCTGGAAACGGTTGGTCACTGGCACGCTTTGCCCAACCACCGAGCTCAACGTGGCCGAGATCGCCTTCGCCGCGCAGGACGTCGGGTTGACCATGAACCCGGGCTTGTCGATATTGACGTCGAGTCGCTGCAGTCGCACCGGCACGCCCTTGACGATCGTCGGCAGCGGATCGCTGACCACCGTGACATGCGCGTCGATGGGATCGACGTAGATCTTCTGCCGCACCACGACCTCACCGAGGTCGAACGGCCCGGCCTTCGCCGGCACCACGACCTTCAGCGAGAACGGGGCATCCCCGTACTGGCCCTCCAGGTACACCCGGCCCGGCAAGGCAAACGGGCTGCTGCCCGGACCGGCGAACGCGGTGACCGTCCCGACCTGCGTGTTGAGGTTGCCCTTCAACCGCGCCAGCAACCCCGCTGGCATGGTCATCGACAACCCGTTGACCGCCGCGTCGCCGTCAGGCTTGGTGATCCCGACCGTGAACGGCGAGGAGCCACCGGCCACCGGCCCGACCGCACCGGCGGTGAACGTCGGCGCGAAGCCGCCCAGACCGGCGCGGCAGTCGACCGACATTGCGGACTGCAAGGCCACCGACTTGCCCGACCACGACGACACAGTCGCGTCGGTCGTCTTCGTGCCACACGCCGCTGCCGTCGCCAGCACCGCGTTCGGGCCGCCGTCGAGCTTCAGGTGCAGCGCGCTGAACGGCAACTGCGGGTTGTTGACGAACGTCGTCGTCAGCTGACCCGTCGCCGGATCGGCCTTCACCCCACCCTCCAGCTTGAGCCGCACGCCCGGACCCTCAGCCACGATGAACAGCCGGAACATCTTCCCCGACTGCGGATCATCGGACTCCTGTGACGCGGTGAACACCGAGCCCGTCAGCGGCTTGGCCAGCAACGGCGTGTCAACCGTGACCGTCCCGATCTTCGACGCCCGCGGGCAAGCGTCCGGTCCGTCGAGGCCCAGCCCGATCTGCTGGTCGGTACAGGCCTCAAGGCCTGCCGCGGCAGCGGGCGAGATCGACGTCCCAGCCGGCAACGCCACCGACACGTCCTTGACATGCGCGGTCGCCAACCCGTCCGGCGACTGGCTCTGCGGCACGGTCAGATCGACCTGCAGACCCGTCGGCGCATCGGCTTGCCGCGTCGTGCCCTTGACGTCGATCCCCGGCGTGAATGCCAGACGGTCGCAGCCGGTCATCGTCAGCGGAAGACCGTCGAGATCGCTCGTGAACGACTTGCTGTCGAACTGGCCGATGGTGTCCCAGCCGTCGATGAGGGCGGTCATGGAAAGCGGCGTGCCGGGGCACGACGTCGGCATGGTCAGAAACGGACGGCGCGGGCTGGTGCTCGGCGAGGGCGGCAGCGGAAACGGCACGCCCTCGTGCGGGCCATTTCGCTGCACGTCATGGGCCGGGTCGGCCGGAACGCCCCAGATCGTGACGTCCGCACCGCTGAGGTAGACCTGGGAGTTCGCGCTCTGGCCCGTGTCCAGCGAGATCCCGTAGTCGCCGGAGCGCACGGACGGCAGCAGCTTGACCACGACCCCGAACGCGTTGAAGCCGAACATCGCCGGATAGCCCACCGGCGGGTCGATGTTGAACACCGGCACGATCTGCGCCACGCCCAGAAGGCCGGCGACGCCGATCTGTGAGCTGGCCGGGCAGTTGGCGGCGTTGCCGCTGATCAGCGCGGTGAGCCCCGCCACCGGACAGGTCTGGACCGCCTGCGGATTGCCGACCAGACCGGGCGGAGCTCGGTCTTGACCCGGTGAAAGGCCTCGATGATCGGGTAGATGTCGTCACCCAGCCAATCGACCGGCTGCTTGCTGTGGTCGGTGTCGATGCGAAAGCTGAACTTCACGTCGGGATGCGACCCGGCCTGACGCACCGGGTTGCCCGCGGTGTCGACAAAGGCGCCGCTGACGCTGGTGATCTTGATCGCCGAGGCGGCCGGAACCGACACACCGGCCGCGACTGCGACCGTGGCCAGCGCGACACCCAGGCGTGCGTTGAAGCGCCTCATGACTGCTGTCCCTTCTTGATCGTCTTGGCCGGCTTGAACGTCAGCGACACCGTCGCCGACGACGCCTGCCCGCCACTCGGGATGAATGTCACGGTCACCTTCCTGGTGACCGACCGGCCGCGCTGCAGCGCCTTCTTGGCGGTCGCCGTCAGCGCCACGCGGATCCGATAGCTCCCCGCCTTGGCAGCCGCGCGCGTCACCGTGACCAGCCCGCCGCCGTCGGCACGCAGCCGGCCGTTGGTCGGCACCCTGACCGACAACGTCGCCACCGAGCCCTTCACCGCCTTGACCTTGCCGACCGACACCTTTGCCAACGGCGCCGGAAGATCTCCGGGACCGTTGAATGCGACCGTCGCGGCCACCGGTTGTGACAGCACCGCGGTGCTTTGGTCGCGGCAGTCACCACCCGAGCACGGCGGCGCCACGACCGGTGGGGTGTAGGCGAAGCCGGCACCCTCCCGCGTCATGTAGACGTCGGTCTCCTCGTCGATGTCAGTCGGGGCGATGGGATCGTTGGTGGCGAAGAAGATCGTCTTGCCGTCCGGTGTCGCATCGAGGAACCGCGATGCCATGTCCGGCGTGCCGCGCGAGACCAGCCGCAGATGCCCGTCGCGGTAGGCGTACACGTCGTTCTTGTGGTTGGAGTCCTGCAGCGGGAGCAGGTCGTCCGGCGTCGTGAAGAAGACCGTGCCGTCGTCGGTCACCGTCCGGGCCTGGTAGTGCTCGACCTCGATCTGACCATGCGACGCCGGATCGACGTTGAAGGGCTCACCGGAGTGACCGGTCGCGGTCGAGGTGCCGGGCACGCAGGAGGCGCACGCCAGCGTCGCGGTCGTGACGTCATAGACATAGACCTCGTCGCACGGACCGGGTGGATCGACCGTATAGGGCGCCGGGCAGCTCGAGCTGACGTTGTTCTTGCCGAACCGCGCCGCGACCGAGGTCGAGTTGTCGGTGAATGCCAGGTAGCGCCCGTTCGGGGTCAGGCGCCGCAGGAACGAGAACGTAGAGCTCGCGGTGCTGCCCGGGTCCGTCGTCATGACGAACTGCGTCGTGCCCGTTGCCGTTCCGTCGTCGCGCCAGACATACAGGTTCATCTGGTTCGTGTCATAGCCCTCGGTCGCCTCCGGCGTGAGCTTCGCCGCGCTGATGAACGCGATCGTCTTGCCGTCCGGCGTCATCTGCAGGACCGGCGACGTGTAGCCCGAGCCGGTGCCGACGTAGGTGAGCGACCCATCGACAGCGTCGTAGCGGTAGATGAAGGTGGCCCGGTAGTCGGTGACGTTCGGCGTGTCCTGCGTCAACGGCGTGGGGGCCGTCGTGTGGAAGGTGAGGTAGCGCCCGCCCTCGCCGGCCGAGTCCGGGAAAGCGTCCACCGTGGTCGACGACGGCGCGCCGGGGATGCGCGACCGCGAGATCGCGCGGGTCTCGCCGTTCTCGCGGACGTAGAGGCCGCCGCTCCCGAGGCCGGGCCTGATGCCCGTGAAGTACACGCGATCCAACGCGTGGCCATCGTCGACCGGCATCGCATCGCGGGGTCCGGCGAGCTCGGCCCCGAGGGTGATCCCGGCGATGAGGCCGCCGCCCTCGTCGGCGGGCAGCACCGACATCGCCTCGAGCCCGCCCGACGCAGTCCAGCGGTAGAGGACACTCGTGGGGTCGCCCGGGTTCAGCGCCACGCTCGCCGTGAAGAGCGCCGAGCGCCCGTCATTGGCCACGAAGGCATGACTCACCGGTCCTTGCGTGTTTGAGGTGCCGCCGACGGTCGACAGCAGCGGGTTGCTGCTCGTCGCCATCAGCGTGTAGGCGCCGGTGCGCGTATCGCGCACGTAGAGGTTGCCGCCGTGCGGGGTGGCACCCGGGGTGAGCGCGCGATTGGATCCCACGACGACGTGGGAGACGTCCGACGAGGAGTTCAGCACGCCGTAGAAGTAGGACTCGACGATGTCCATCGGTGGGTCGAGCGCGAGGTTGTGCCAGCCGTCGGCACCGCGAGTGGCGGCGTAGCGGACCAGCAGCGGCGAGGCCTCCGCCGGCACGCTGGAGAACGGCAGCTTGGCCTCGTGCAGGAACGTGTTGCCGTCCGGGCTGGTGCGGAAGCCGCGCACCGTCCCGACCGTCCCCTCGCCCTTGACCACCGGCGTGACCTGCTCAAAGCCCCACGGCTGCTCGGACGCGGCGGCCGACGAGGCGAGCCAGGCCGGGATGATCGCGAGCGCCAGCGCCGCGATCGAGGTGAGCGGGATCCTTCGGTTCATCGAGACATCTCCTTGAACGACACAGACAGGCGATCGGTCAGACACGGCGTGTCGGACCGCAGGTCGGGTAGCGCGCGAACCGCCTCCTTGCCGCGTGCGGTCAGGCGCCAGGCGTTGGCCCGGCCCTCGCGGCGGTGGCTGACCATTCCGGCACGCTCCAGACGGCCGAGGTGCCGGCTCATCTGGCTCTCGTGACGCACGTCGACCGCACGGGCGATCTCGACGTTGGCCGCTCCGGGATGACCGTCGAGGAACTGCAGCGTCTGCCCGGTGAGCTCGGTCACCATCAATCCCGGCTCGTCGGGACCGGCGGCGACCGCCGGCGTCCAGCGCGTGACGTAGGCATTGGCGCCACCGATCCCGCGCGCGACGGCCTGGCGGCGACCGACGAACGGCGCGAGCATCAGGAAAGCCGCCGCCTCGTCGAGGTCGGCCAGTGATCCGTCGGGCGCGTCGATCAGGCGACGGTGGACCAGATCCCACACGCCGCCCAGCGCTCCCGCGAGCACCAGCTCGGTCGGTGCTGCGGAAGGCGGCGCGTCGTGCAGCAGCGCGACGATCCGGCCCAGCACCTCGCGGCGCAATGCGACCGCCTCATCGCCACCGCCGAGCGCCGAGACCACGCAGAGCTGCGCCAGGACGCGGTCGGCGTCCAGCGCGCCGATCAGCGCACGGGTCGCGGCGACGGCGCGAGCCTCCCACTCGGGTCCGGCGGCGCCGACCGCCTCTTCGACATGGGCCAGCAGCCGGCCGGAGGCCTCGCGGAGCGCGTCCAGGAAGCAAGCTTCGCGATCGTCGAAGTGGTCGTAGAACGTGCGGCGCGACATGCCCGCGCGCTGGCAGACGTGGTGGACGCCGACCGCGGCGGGGCCGACCTCGGCCACCAGCTCGCCCATCGCGGCGACCAGCCGGGCGCGCTGGCCCAGCGCACCACCGACGACGCGACTGCGTCGTGCGTGGGGCGTCGCCTCGGCATCCGGCGGACGCGCGATGGCAGGGGCCATCGATGCCCCGGGGACAGGTACAGCGGACACGTCGTCTCCTCCAGCAGTGATCTCTCAACCCACGGCGCTCGCCTTCCGCGCTCGCCGCTCCTCCGCACCGGGGCCGCTGCCAGAGCGGCAACCTCATGGTGCGGTCGTCACCGTAAACGCCTGGATGTGTGGAGTCAAGTTTTCCAGGTACAGAAATTTCTGTGGACACAACTAGTCGCTGTGCACCAGCCCGAAGAACCAGGCCTCGTCCAGCGCGTCGAGCGCGACCTGCTCGACGCGCCCGGGCACCGGCAGGCCGGCGACCCGGCGTTGCGCCAGGGCGACGACGACGCGCCACAGCGCCGGGCCGTCGCGCTGCTCAGCGGCCTCCTGCACGAGCCGCCCCAAGTCGTCCTCCGCCTCCTCCCCCGCTGCCAGCAGCCGGTCGAGCTCGTCGCCGCCGAACGGCGACTCCGCCGGCAGGACGGCGCTCGGCGCCAGCGCCGCGGGCTCGTCGGTGAACGACGCCAACGCCAACGCCGTGAGCTCCTCTTGGCGGTCCAGCAGGGACTGCCCTGGGTCGTGGCGCAGGCAGTCGATCGTGACGGCGTCGATCGCGGTCAGGACGGTGTCGATGCCCACGCCCGTCGGCGCCCGTGCCGAGACCTGCGCGTGCAACGCACGGAGAACCGGGGCGCGCACCACCTCGCGGGCGGCCCTGGCCCGCTCGCCCGCAGCCGGCACGTCGCGCAGGCAGACCAGCGCCCAGTCGCGGTCACAGTCGAGGATCGTCAGGTAGGTGCCCAGCGCCGATGCCGCTGCCCGCACCCAGTCGCGATCGGCGGCCAGCGCGTCGAGGATCTGCGGGATCGCGTAGGCCGCCGCGGCGTCATAGGCCCAGATCAGCGCCTCCTGCTTGTCCTCGAAGGTCGCGTAGAAGACGCGCCGCGAGACCCCTGCGCGCTCGGCGATGCCGTCGACCGTCACCGCGCCGTAGCCGTGCTCGGCCATCTCGCGCACCGCGGCGTCGACGATCCGTGCACGGCGGTGAAACGCCTGAGCCTCGGGCGGGAGCGCCTCGAGCTCGACCGTGGCCGTTGAGGCAACGTCGCTGTTTCTCGACATGGGCGACGATCGTAGACCATAGACATGCAAATTTCCCGTATCACTTCGTTCTGTCGAACGTGATTGCCATGGCGTCCGAGGTGGACGTTGGCGTATCCTGGACCCGGCATGGCCCCCGTCGAACGTCCATCACGTCGGCTGCCGCGCGGCCGGCATGCGCTGGACGCCGACGCCGCCGCCGCCGAGTACCGGGCGCGTCTGCAAGCCGCCGCGATCGACGTGGTCGCCGAGCAGGGCTACGGGGCCGCCACGGTGCTGCAGCTCGCGGGCGCCGCCAACGTCTCGACCGCCACGCTCTACGGGCTGTTCGGCGGCAAGGAGGAGCTGGTCCTCGCCGCCGTCGACGCGGCCATCGCCGACGCCTGCGAGCGCCTGCGAGCGCGACCGACCTCGCCGGGCGACCTGCGCGACGCGCTGGCCGGCCTGCTGTCGGCGGTCGTCGACATCGTCGTCGAGCGGCCCGCCGCCGCCCGCGCGGCGATCATCGAGCTCGGCGCTCTCGGACCGCCGGGCCTCGAGCGCCGCCGCACGCTGAGCACCGGGCTGCGCGAGCTGCTGCGACAGGCAGCGACGGTCGACGGGACGCCCGTCATCTCCGAGGCGGCGCTGACCGTGCTGGCGGGCGGCACGCTGCAGGTGCTCGACGGCCACCTGCGCTCGGGCAAGCTGCGCCCGCTGCGCGCCGCCGCGCTGGACCTCGCTACCTGGGGCGCGCTGTATGAGACCACCGCCCCGCGCCCGCTGCCGCTGCCCGATCCGCTGCTGGCGCCGGTGCCGGTCACCCCGTCGCCGCCGGTCATCGAGGCGCTCCCGGGCGGTCGCCATGGCCTGCCCTCGGGCTTCGTGCGCCGCCATCAGCGCGCGCGGATCATCGAGGCCGTCATGTACGTCTCGGCCCAGCCGGGCTTCGAGGCGACGACGGTCCGCGAGCTGGTCACCTGCGCCGGACTCTCGCTGGAGGCCTTCTACGAGCACTTCGCGACCAAGGAGGAGGCCTGGGCCGCCGCCTTCGACAGCGCCTTCAGCGCGCTCTTCGCCGCAGCCTGGCACGCGGCCTCGCGCCGGCCCGACCGCCCGGCCAAGGTCGCCGCGGCCGTCACCGCCTGTCTGCGCCTGCTCGAGGCCCGGCCCGAGCGCGCGCGCCTGCTGCTGATCGACGCGGCGTCCGCCGGCCGCGCCGGCGCCCCGGTCGTCGAGGAGGCACGCCAGGCGCTGGCCCGGCAGCTCGCACGCGCCGCCGGCGGCTCCGAGCTGGCCCGCGTGCTGCCGGTCGCGCTGGTGGGCGGCCTGACCGAGCTGGTCGCCGAGTGGATGCTGGACGGTCGCACCGCCGAGCTGCCCGCGCTGGCGGCACCGGCGATCGAGGTCATCCTCACGCCGCTGCTGGGTCTGGGCGTGGCGGCGCGCGCCGCCGACGCCGGCGTTTCCGAGCCGGACGAGCATGCCGCCGGCTCCGACGACCGCCGCCGCTTGATGGACGCGTTCGTCGAGGCAGTGGCGCGCGACGGCCTGGGCGCGACGCGCCTCAGCGATGTCGCACAGCAAGCCGGCGTCGAGCTCGACGTCGCCAACACGCTGTTCCGCGACGAGCTCGACTGCGCCACGCAGGCGCTGGGCTGGTGGGCCGGCCGCTTGGTCATGATCGCCGCCGGTGCCTTCCTCGGCGCGGCCGACGACCCGCCGCTGGCTGCCCACCGAGCGCTGGAGGCGGCCCTGTGGCACATCGGCCGCACACCGGCCTTCGCAGCGCTGGCCGTCACCGATGACCCGGATCTCGCGGGCGTCACGATGGCCTTGCGCAAGCGCTACATCGCGCTCTTCTTCCAGCTGATCGCCGGGCAGATCCCCGCCGGCGAGCAGCGGCCTCCCCAGCCGCTCTCGGCGCTGGAGATCGTCCTCAACGGGATCATGGCGGTGCTGCGCCGCTTCGCCCAGGAGGACCGGGTCGCCGACCTCCCGGGTGAGCTTCCGACGCTGAGCCTGCAGTGCCTGACGCCGTTCTTCGGCGCCGACGAGGCCCGCCGGGTCGCCGCGCTCACCGGCAGCACGCTCGCCGGCTGAACCTCCGTCGCGTCGCCGACATCAACCGCTTGACCCGCACGCCGGGGGAAACGTCATCGTCTCCCCGTAGGCTCGACATCATGGAACGTCGACGTCTTCCGAGGTCAACGTTCGTGCCTCGGGACGAGCGCGAGGAGCTGATGGCGGCCTTCGCCGCCGTCGTCTACGAGCAGGGCTTTCCGACGACGCGACTGGCCGATGTCGCCGAGCACGCAGGCGTGCCGGTCGAGACCGTCGCGGGCTTCTGGCACAGCGAGGCCGAATGCCTGCTCGACACCGTCGCCGCCGCGACGCAGCAGGCCTTCAGCCGCCTGGCGGAGAGCTTCATGCACATCGCCGGCGACTGCCCGCTCGTCGCCCACCTCGCCCTGGCATCGATGCTGCGCGACATGGCCGGCTCGCCGGAGATGACCTACCTGGCGACCGTCGAGCTACCCCGCCTCGGACCGCTCGTGCAGGCCCAGCAGCGCAGCATGCTGGAGCTGTTCTGCGAGTTCCTCGGCCCCGGCTTCGCGGCGATGGGCCGCCCGGCACCCGACCCTCCCACCATCTCGCTCTGCATCGGCGGCGGAATCGAAGAGGTCATCCGCGACCACGCCCTGCGCGGCTGCCTCCACGAGCTCCCCGACGCCCTGCCGGCCATCAGCTACGTCTGCGTCTCGACCTTCTTCGGGATCGACGAGGCGATGCGCGTCAGCGCCCTGCCGGCCCATCCGGCCTGAAAGCCCATGTCACCGAGCGCGCACATTTGAGATCGTCCGGACAGGATGTAACCGTACGCGCACATATGGCTTACGGTACGAATATGTCACCGAGCGCGCACATTTGGCGGCTCGTGTCGGTAATGTCGCGGGATCGCACCAACAGCCGACACCCCAGCGCGCTTCGGTGCCGCGTTGCGTGAGCGACGCCGTGCGCTGAACATCACCCAGGCGCAGCTGGCCAACGTGGCGGGCGTGAGCCGCAAGGCGGTCATCGAGATCGAGAACGGCAAGCCGACGGCCCAGTGGCAGAACGCGCTGCAGCTGGCCCAAGCCCTCGGCCTTGATGTGACCCTGCAGCCGCGATGAAGGAACTCGTGGTCACGCTGGCCGGCGTGCGAGCAGGCCGACTCGTGCAGAAGGACAACGGGAACCTGCAGTTTCGCTACGACGAGAGCTACTCCGGGCCGCCGATCTCGCACGCGATGCCCGTCCAAGCCGAAGCGCACCCGCACAAGCTCTGCCAGGCGGTCTTCGGCGGCCTGCTGTTGGAGGGCGACGGGCGGGACACATTGGCGAAGGCCCTCGGCGTCTCGGCCAACAACGACTTCGGACTCCTCGAAGAGGTCGGGCGCGACGTCGCCGGCGCCGTCGCCGTGCTGGAACCCGATGAGACGGTTCCCGCCAAGCCCAAGGTTCGGCGCGTCGACGCGAACGAGCTCGACCAGCTGTTGCGTCGCCTCCCTCAGCGCCCGCTCGCGGTCGATCCGGCCGAAGGCATCCGGCTATCACTGGCCGGAGCACAGCCCAAGCTGCCGATCATCCTCGACGCCGACGGTGCCGCGCTGCCGATCAACTCCGCTGCCCCGACAACCCACATCCTCAAGCCCGAGCCCCAAGCATTCCCGGGACTCGTCGACAACGAGTGGTACTGCATGACCCTGGCCGCGGCGGCGGGCCTACGCGTCGCTGCCGTGCGGAAGGAGATCTCGGTCTCCGACCTGCCCTATCTCGTGGTCGAGCGTTACGACCGTGACCAGATGGCCGACCCGATCCGCCGGCTGCACCAAGAGGACTTCTGCCAAGCCCTCGGCGTGCCGTCTGCCTTCAAGTACCAGGCCGAAGGAGGGCCAGGAGTGCGTGACGCCATCACGCTGCTCCGCGAGGCCACCGCCACACCGGTCATCGAGCTCCCGCGGTTCTGGGAAGCGCTGGCCTTCAACTGGCTGATCGGCAACTGCGACGCGCACGGCAAGAACTTCTCCTTGCTCTATGACGTGGGCGCTCCCACGCTGGCGCCGTTGTATGACCTCGTCAGCACCGTCGCGTACCCAGACCTCGTGACCCGGCTGGCAATGAGCATCGACGGGGCCACCCAGATCGCGGATGTTGGCGACCAGGCGTGGTCTGAGCTGGCCGCCCAGGTCGGCGTCAGGCGCGAGTTCGCCGTCGAGACCGTTCGGCGCGTGGCCGAACGTGCCGCGGCCGCGGCCGAGCGCGTCGCCGTCGAGCAACGCACCGAGGCTGCAAAGGAGATCGCCGAGCGGGTCATCTCGCTCGCGGCCGACGTGGCCTGAGAACGACGCAAGGTGGGCCGCAGGCCGAAGCCCGCGACCCACCTTGTCGTCCTACATGATGGCCTTGCTAGCGCTTGGCGGCGGCCGCCTTCGGGGCGAACCGGACCTTGAAGGCGCCCGGGGTGCCCTTGGTGCGCTTGGCGGTCACCGTGGCGACCGTCGCGCTGATGATGGTCTTGGTCGTCTTCTTGATGCCCTTGCCGGTCACCGTGACCTTGCCGGCGCCGAGGCCACCGATCTTCAGCTTGACCGAGGTCTTGCCAATGGTCTTGCTGATGATCTTGGTCGGGCAGTTCGGCGTCTTGACCACGATCTCGCGATCGGCCGACGCGTTGTTGTGGCCGTTGACCTGCCGCAGCGCCTTCTGGGTCGCGGTGCAGATGTCGGCCTTGTCACCCGAGACCGCGAGGATCCCGTGCTTGCCGCCGTCAATCTTCAAGGTGAAGCTCGACACCGGCGCGTCAGGGATGTTCGCGAACGTGGTGACCAGCTGGTCATCGACGACATCGCTGGTGCCCGTCAGCGTCAGCTTGACGCCGTTCTGGCCGACCAGCGGGATGACCAGCTTGGGCAGCGTCTTGATGTCCCGACCCGACTTGGGGTCCTTGCGGACGTTCTTGACGAAGTACACCGGCCCCGTCAGCGGCTCGTCGAGGATCGGCGTCACCGCCGTGGCCGTACCGACGATCGATGCCGCCGGACAGGTCGGGGTGACCTTGGAGCCATCGACGAACTCACACAGCGCGTTGGCATTGTCGGGGTCCAGCGCGACGCTGAGCGGCAGCTTGACGCCGACCTTCTTCAGGTTGGCCTGACCGCCGAACGGCTGGCTGAGCTCGGCGAGCACGCCGGGGTGCTTGCCGTCGGTGTTCTCACCGCGGCCGGTGAAGCTCAGGCCGAGCTCGGGCTTCAACCCCAGGCCCGAGCAGTCGCCGACCTGGAAGCGCAGGCCGATCGGCACCGACTGAGCGGTCGCCGAGGAGAGCGTTCCGCCGATGGTCTTGGCGTCGCAGCTGGTCGGGTTGATCATGAACCCGGGCTTGTCGACGTTGACGTCCAGCCGCTGCAGTCGCACCGGCACGCCCTTGACGATCGTCGGGAACGGATCGCTGACCACGGTCACGTGCGCGTCGATGGGATCGACATAGATCTTCTGCCGCACGACGACCTCACCGAGGTCGAACGGCCCGGCGAGCGCCGGCACGACGACCTTGAGGCTGAACGGCGCATCGCCGTACGGGCCTTCCAGGTACACCTTGCCGGGCAAGGCGTACGGGTGCGCGCCGGATCCGGCGAAGGCCGTGACCGACCCGACCTGGGTGTTCAGGTTGCCCTTGAGCTTGGCCAGCAACCCGGTCGGCATCGACATCGTCAACCCGGTCACCGCGACGTTGCCATCAGGCTTGGTGATCCCCACCGTGAACGGTGAGAACGCCCCGCCCACCGGGTTCGACGCCCCCGCGCTGATCGACGGTGCGAAGCCGCCGAGCCCCGAGGTGCAATTCACGCCGAGAGAGGTCGGCAGGACACGGTCGTGACCGGCCCAGGAGACCAGGTGTGTGCTGACCGTAGAGGTCCCGCATCCCGGCGAGGTCGCCAGCGGCGCTCGCGGCCCGGACTTCAACGACACCTTGATCGAGTCCACCGGCAACTGCGGGTTGTTGAGGAACGAGGCCGTCAGCTTCCCGGTGGCAGCATCCGCCCGCACGCTGCCGGGCAGCTTGATGAGGATCCCGCGCACGGGATCGCGCACCACCAGGGCCAGGCGGAACATGTCCCCCGACTCCGGATCGCCCGAGGCCTGCGTGCGCAGGTACACGCCACCCTCAACCGCGTCGGCCAGCACCGGCGTCTTGACGACCGCCGACCCGATCTTCGATCCGTCAGGACAGCTGATCGGGGCGTCGGAGCCAAGACCGAGCTGCGCGTCGGTGCAGGCGGCCAGGCCGTTCGCCGAGCCCGGGTTGATGGTCAACCCGTCCGGCAACTCGACCGTCACGTCCTTCAGCTGCGCCGCCGCGAGACCATCAGGGTCCTCGAGGTTCTGCGGCGAGGCGATGTCGACGTCCAGACCCGTGGGGGCATCCGGATCGCTGGTCGACGTCGCCACGCTCGTCGCCGGCGTGAACGGCACGTCCGCGCAGCCCGTCAGGGCAGGTGACAGCCCGGCCGTGGCCGGCGGCGCGATGTCCAGCGGGCGCCACGGCGTGGCGCGGTAGATCGTCTGCAGCGGCTGCCCGTCGCAGCGCGTCGGGTTGCTCATGAACGGAACGCGCTGAGCATTCGCCAGCGGGTCGCCGTACGAGTCGCCGTAGGACGTCGAGAGCGAGCCCGGCCCCGCATGATCGGCGGGCACACCCCACAGCGTGACGTCGGCCGACAGCAGCGGATAGCCCTCGCTGACGTTGTTGATCGTCGCGTGGATCCCGTAGTTGCCGTCCGCCTTGACACTCACATCCATGCGCACGCCGATGACGATCGCCATGAACTCCAAGGCCGCCGGCGAACCCAGCGTCGGCTCCACGTTGTAGACGAACACCGTCACGGGGCCGCTGGTGCCAACCCCGGGTCCGTAGTTCAGCTCAAAGGTCGCGGTACCGACGATCGCCGACCGCGGACACGGAACGTTCTCGCCGCCGAAGACGTTGACCACCCGCATCCCCGTGCACTTGGACGCCGCCTGAGGATTTCCGATCAGACCACGCGGCAGCTCGGTGCCGATGACCTTGGCCGTGCTGGTCGGGTTGCCGGCATCGTCGGTCGTCACCCGAAAGCCGGTCGAGAAGTCGGCGTGGGCGCCCGCCTGCGTGCTGGCGCTGAGGCCCTTCACGCTGCCGTCGACGAACCCGAGGGTCGCCGCGTGCGCCGCAGATGCTGACAACGCCACCACCGCGCAGGCGGCCAGCAGAACCGCTTGGAATCGCACGCGCATGTTGGAGATCAACCACATGGTCGACACGCGATCACCGGCTCTTTCGTGCATCAGACAACAGGACGGTGGCTCGTCGCGCCACGGACGTACGACCGCGAGCCGCAGGCTTCGACGTGAACGTCGCCGCGACCGAGACCGACGCGGCCTTGCCCGAGGCCGGCACGAACCGCACACTGATCTGCACCTTCACCCGGTGCTTGCGCGCCAGCGTACGCTGGGCACGCTCCGAGAGCCCCACGGTGACCGCGTAGGTCCCCGCCTTGCTCACCGCCTTCGAACCGGCCTTCAGCCCCGAGCCCGAGATGCGAATCACGCCCTTGCCCGCAACCTTGACCGACAGGCGCGTCAACGTCCCGCGCACCGTCTTGACCTTCGCGACCTTCGGCTTGCCCGAGCCACCGCCGGCCGGAACCTCAATGACCGGCGGGTTTCCCAGGCCCTGGAACGCGGCCGACGGCGGCGTCGCCGCACCCGGCGGCGACGTCAACGAGCCCTGGCAGTTGTCCCCCGAGCAGCTCTCCTCCTTGGCGATCGCCGGCTGGCCGCCCCCGACGCGAGCGTCGTAGACGTCATAGGCCTCATCGGTATCGCCGGGGAAGAGCTCCTCAACCGTGGCCAGGAAGACGTCGTCGCCCGACGCGCTGGAGTCCAACAGGTAGGTGTTGCGGGCGCTCTTGCCCGTCGAGATCAGCGACAGGACGCCGTCTTCCCACATGTACACGTCACCCTTGATGTTGGTGTCCTGTGGGAGCAGTGCGTTCGGGGTGTAGAAGAAGACGCGCTTGCCGTCTGTGGAGACGTTGCGCGACGGGCGACCCGGCTTGCCGGTACTGGCCGATGCGGTGCCGTGGGGCCCGAAGGCATCGACGCTTGCGCCGAGCGACGATGGCGCACCGGGCGCCGGGCAGGAGATGCAGGTCGCGCCGTCGTCGCCGACGACGTATCGGTAGACCTCGGACTGGATGCCGTCACCTCCCGGGGTGGCCGGCTTCGGCAGCGGGTCGGTCGTCGCACCACGGAGCGGCGCTGTGCTGGAGAACACCCAGGTGCTCCCGTCAGCCGACACGCGCACAGAGGCGATGTCCCCTGAGACGTTGACGTCCGGGGAGTCGTCGATGACGTGGACCGTCCCGTGGTCGTAGAGCGCGAGGTGATGGCGCCCGGCGGAGATCGTCTGGCCGAACAGGATGCGCTGGCCGTCCTCAGAGATCGCCTTGATCGGGCCGTCGAGGCCGGGCAGGTAGGTCAGCTGCTCGGTCTCGACGTCAAAGCGGTACCGCAGCGGCACCGTCGAGCCGCTCGGGGCGTCCGCCGTCAGGCGATCGGTCGAGGCGAACACGACCTGCCGGCCGTCCGGCGTCGCCCAGGCATAGTTGTAGCTCGTGCCGATCGACGAGACCCCTGCCGGCGTCGGCGTCGCCGGGTCGGCCGGCGACCGGGAGACCAGCAACGAGGGCTTGCCCTCGCGATGCACGTAGAGCTGCGGCGGCCGGGCGTTCAGTCCCCCGTTGTCGGGGGCGTAGGGATTCGGGCTCACGAAGAACGCTCGCGACCCGTCCCTGGAGACCTGATGGCCGCGCGACTCCGGGTCGTCCGGGCTGGCCCCGGCGGCCGACGAACACCCTAGGCGGGTATCGCCCGCCTGGACGGCGCCGAGCGGATCCAGGCTGCCGTCGGGCAGCGTCCCGGCCGAGTGCACCACACCATCGCGCGCCACGTAGAACCCGAAGTTCGTCGGCTGTCCAACCCGTGGGGCGTCCTCTGCGATCAACGTCCCGCAGAAGGAGAAGTAGGAGGTGCGCATGTCCGCCGAGCCACCGGCCGGAACCGACACCGTGTTGGTCGGGTAGCTGCCCGGCAGAGGCGCGGCGTCGGCGGCGACCGGCTTGTTGAGCCAGTCGATGGATCCGGTGGCGTGTGCGACGTAGATGGCGAGGGAGTGGTAAAGCTCGTCCGGAGGAAGCAGCGGCGAGTCGACCCATGGCGCGTTGGAGACGAACTGCATGGCCGAGGCGTCGTCGGACAAGAACTCCATGCTGGGGACATGCTGCACGAAGTTGCCGACAACGCCGGGCGGCGGTCCCGGGATCGTGCTGACCGTCTTCCAGGCGCCGGCCGTCCTCGTCGCCGTCGCGTAGTACTGGATGCCACGGACCGCGTCCCCGACCGCCACGCTCGGCGTCGCGAACACCAACCGATTGCCGTCGCCGGCTGCGCCGGAGTACCCCGCCGTCCCTCCGCCGGACGCCGCGACGCCCACGTCGGCGCCGGCCTTGTCCAGCGGCGAGACGAGCTCATAGGCACGGCAGTCGGGCAGGCGGTCCTGGCTGCGCTGCGCGCGAATCACGGCGTTCGGACAGTTGTCGGCAGCCGACGCGACCGACGTGCCTGGACCCGCAAGGGCCAGGCCGACGATCGCCACGGCCAGCAGCGACCGCGCGTCGGCCGGCGCGGAACCCGGGAAGCGCAAAGCGGCCACGACCGTGGCACGGGACATCAAAAGACCCAACAGAACCTCTCCTCAACTCAGGGGGCCGACGGGTCTTCATGACACGCCGGTGTTCCTCAATCTGAACCCATCAAACATGATGGTTTCTATCCGTGTCAAGTCTCGACCTTGGAAATCCAGGTCTGAGGACGAGCGCGGCCCTGAGGTGGAGGAGCTGCGAACGCCGAGAGGGCGCCCGGTTGCGGGCGCCCTCTCGGTGGTGGTCGTGCTGTTGGGGTGCGGCTATCTGATGATCTTGCGGGCCTTCGCCGCGCCGGCCGGGTCGAAGGAGACCGTGACCTTGCCGGGCGTGCCCTTGGTCCGCTTGGCGGTGATCGTCGCCACCGTCGAGCGGGCGATCGACTTGGTCGTCTTCTTGATGCCCTTGCCGGTCACCGTGACCTTGCCGGCGCCGAGGCCACCGACCTTGAGCGTCACGCTCTTGGCACCCACCTTCTTGCTGATGATCCTCAGCGAGCAGGCCGGGGTCTGGATGAACACCTCCGCATCAGCGGCCTTGTTGTTCTGACCGACGATCTGCTGATCGGCAATTTGCGTGGCCTTGCAGATGTCGGTGGCCGAGACCGCCAGGATGCCGCCCTTCCCGCCGTTGATGTCCAACGTGAAGCTCGACACCGGGGCGTCCGGGATGTTGTCGAACGTCGTGACGAGCTGATCGTCTTCGACGTCGCTGGTGCCCGTCAGCGTGAGCCTCACACCGTTCTGGCCCACCAGCGGGATGACCAGCTTGGGCAGCGTCTTGATGTCGCGACCCGACTTGGCGTCCTTGCGGACGTTCTTGACGAAGTACACCGGCCCGGTCAGCGGCTCATCCAGGATCGGGGTGGTCGCCGTCGCCGTGCCGACGATCGATGCCGCCGGGCAGGTCGGCGTGACCTTCGAGCCGTCGACGAACTCACAGAGCCCGTTCGCGTTGTCGGGATCCAACGCGAGCGACAACGGCAGCGCCACGCGCACCTTCTTGAGGTTGGCCTGGCCGGCCGGCTGCGTCAGTGACGCGGTCACCGCCGGATGCTTCCCGTCCGTCGTCTCCCCCTTGCCGCTCAGCGACAACGACAGGTTCGGCTTCAGTACCAGCGACGCGCAATCGCCGACCTGGAAGCGGACACCGATCGGCACCGACTGGCCGACCGCCGAGGACAGTGTCCCGCCGATGGTCTTGGGGTCGCAGCTGGTCGGGTTGATCATGAACCCGGGCTTGTCGACGTTGACGTCGAGCCGCTGCAGCCGGACCGGCACGCCCTTGACGATGGTCGGCAGCGGATCGCTGACCACCGTCACGTGCGCGTCGATGGGATCGACATAGATCTTCTGCCGCACGACAACCTCACCGAGATCGAACGGGCCGGCAACCGCGGGCACCACGGCCCGCAGCGAGAACGGCGCATCGCCGTACTGGCCTTCCAGGAACACCTTGCCCGGTAGGGCGTAGGGGTGTGCGCCCGAGCCGGCGTACGCCGTCACGGAACCGACCTGGGTGCCGAGGTTGCCCTTGAGCTTGGCCAGCAGCCCGGTCGGCAGGCTCATGGTCAACCCGGTCACCGCGACGTTGCCATCAGGCTTGGTGATCCCCACCGTGAACGGCGAGAACGCCCCGCCAACCGGGTTCGATGCGCCGGCGCTGATCGACGGTGCGAAGCCGCCGAGGCCCGCGGTACACGTCACGCCGAGCTGGTTCGGCAGCGTCCGGTCGTGGCCGGCCCAGGAGGCCAGCCGCGTGTTCACCGTGGTGGTCCCGCAGCCTTGCGAGGTCGCCAGCGGCGCTCGCGGCCCGGACTTCAACGACACCTTGATCGACTCCACCGGCAACTGCGGGTTGTTGAGGAACGAGGCCGTCAGCTTCCCGGTGGCAGCATCCGCCCGCACGCTGCCGGGCAGCTTGATCAGGATGCCGCGCACGGGATCACGCACCACCAGGGCCAGGCGGAACATGTCGCCCGACTCCGGATCGCCAGAGGCCTGCGTGCGCAGGTACACCCCGCCGTCGATCGCATCGGCCAGCAGCGGCGTCTTGACCACCGCGTCGCCGGTCTTCGATCCGTCAGGACAGGTGATCGGAGCGTCGGAGCCGAGGCCGAGCTGCGCGTCGGTGCAGGCGGCCAGGCCGTTCGCCGAGCCCGGATTGATGGTCAACCCATCCGGCAACTCCACGGTCACGTCCTTGAGATGCGCCGCGGCGAGGCCGTCCGGGTCGTCGAGGTTCTGTGGCGAGGTGATGTCGACGTCCAGACCCGTGGGGGCATCCGGATCGCTGGTCGACGTCGCCACCGTCGTGGCCGGCGTGAACGGCACGTCCGCGCAACCCGTCAGGGCAGGTGACAGCCCCGCCGTGGCCGGCGGCGCGATATCCAGCGGGCGCCACGGCGTGGCGCGGTAGATCGACTGCAGCGGCTGCCCGTCGCAGCGCGTCGGGTTGCTCATGAACGGAACGCGCTGAGCATTCTCCAACGGCCCGCCGTACGATTCGCCGAAGGCTGTCGAGAGCGGGCCCGGCCCCGCATGATCGGCGGGCACGTCCCACAGCGTGACGTCGGCCGACAGCAGCGGATAGCCCTCGCTGACGTTGTTGATCGTCGCGTGGATCCCGTAGTTGCCATCGGCCTCGACGCTGACGTCCATGCGCACGCCGATGACGATCGCGAAGAACTCCAAGGCCGCCGGCGATCCCGGCGTCGGCTCCACGTTGTAGAGGAACATCGTCGTGGGACCGCTGGTGCCAGACCCGGATCCGTAGTTCAGGTCAAAGGTCGCGGTGCCGACGATCGTCGACCGCGGACACGGGATCATCCCGCCGGCGCCGAACGGGTTGAGCACCCGCGACCCCGTGCACTTGGGCGTCGCCTGCGGGTTGCCGATCAGACCACGGGGCAGCTCGGTGCTGATGACCTTGGCCGTGCTGGTCGGGTTGCCGGCATCGTCGGTCGTCACCCGAAAGCCGGTCGAGAAGTCGGCGTGGGTACCCGCCTGCGTGCTGGCGCTGAGGCCCTTCACGCTGCCGTCGACGAACCCGAGGGTCGCCGCGTGCGCCGCAGACGCCGACAACGCCACCACCGCACACGCGGCCAGCAGGACCGCGTGAAACCGCACGCGCATGTTGGAGATCAACCACATGGTCGACACGCGATCACCGGCTCTTTCGTGCATCAGACAACAGGACGGTGGCTCGTCGCGCCACGGACGTACGACCGCGAGCCGCAGGCTTCGACGTGAACGTCGCCGCGACCGAGACCGACGCGGCCTTGCCCGAGGCCGGCACGAACCGCACACTGATCTGCACCTTCACCCGGTGCTTGCGCGCCAGCGTACGCTGGGCACGCTCCGAGAGCCCCACGGTGACCGCGTAGGTCCCCGCCTTGCTCACCGCCTTCGAACCGGCCTTCAGCCCCGAGCCCGAGATGCGAATCACGCCCTTGCCCGGAACCTTGACCGACAGGCGCGTCAACGTCCCGCGCACCGTCTTGACCTTCGCGACCTTCGGCTTGCCCGAGCCGCCGGCCGGCACCTCGATGACCGGCGGGTTCCCGAGGCCCTGGAACGCGGCCGACGCCGGCGCTGCCGCGCCCTGCGGCACCGTCAACGCACCCTGGCAGTTGTCACCCGAGCAACTCTCCTCCTTGCCCAACGCCGCCTGACCGCCACCGACGCGGACGTCGTAGACGTCATAGGCATCATCAACATCGCCGGGGAACAGCTCCTCGACGGTGGCGATGAACACGTCATCGCCGGACACGCTGGAGTCCAACAGGTACGTGTTGCGGGCACTCTTGCCGGTCGAGATCAACGACAGAGCGCCGTCCTCCCACATGTACACGTCGCCCTTGGTGTTGACGTCCTCCGGCAGAAGGGCGTTCGGGGTGTAGAAGAAGACCCGCTTGCCATCCGGAGAGACGTTGCGCGACGGGCGACCGGGTGGGCCGACGCCGACCGTCTCCCCGAAGTCGTGGGGCCCGAACGCATCAACGCTCGCGCCCAGCGACGACGGCGCGCCCGGTGCCGGGCAGGAGATGCACGTCGCGTCGTCGTCGCCAACCACGTACCGGTAGACCTCGGAGGCGAGCTCCTGGTTGGACGGTGGTGGCAGCGGGTCGGTCGTCGCGCCGCGAAGGGGCTTCGTGCTGGAGAACACCCAGGTGCTCCCGTCCGCCGACACGTGCGGGGAGGCGATCCCGGTGCCGCTGTTGACGGCCGGGGAGTCGTCGATGACGTGGACCGTCCCACGGTCATAGAGCGACAGCTCATTGCCGCTGGGGCCCGACCTGCCGGTCAGGATGCGCCCGCCGTCCTCGGAGATCGCCACGAGCCTCCCGTCGAGGCCCGGCAGGTAAGTCAGATGCTCGGTCTCGACGTCAAAGCGATACTGAAGCGGCACCGTCGAGCCGCTCGGCGCGTCCGCCGTCAGGCGATCGGTCGACCCGAACACGACATACCGGCCATCCGGCGTCGCCATGACATAGCTGTCGCCGTTGACCATTGAGACCCCGGCTGGTGTCGGCGTCGCCGGATCGGACAGCGACCGCGAGATCAACAACGAGGACTTGCCCTCACGATGCACATACAGCTGCGGCGGCCGGACGTTTGGCGCCCCGTTGGCGGCGTAGACATTGGGGCTCAGGAAGAAGGCCCGCGACCCGTCCCTGGAGACCTGGTTGCCGCGCGCCGCCTGGTCCTCCAAGCCGAAGGTGGAGTCGCTCCGGCAGCCCAGCCGCGGATCACCCGCCGGCACGGCCCCAAGGGGATCCAGGCTGCCGTCGGGCAGCGTCCCGGCCGAGTGCACGACACCATCGCGCGCCACGTAGAACCCGAAGTTCGCCGACTGCCCGACCCGCGGCGCATCCTCGGCGACCAACGTCCCGCAGAAGGAGAAATAAGAGGTGCGAAAGTCCGGCGAGCCACCGGCCGGCGTCCCGATCGTGTTGCTCGTGTAGCTGCCCGGCATGGGCGCCGCGTCAGCAGCCACCGGCCGGTTGAGCCAGTCGATCGAACCGGACAACGTGTGCGCGATGTAGAGGCTGTCAGCGCCGGGAGCCGCCGGGAGCAGCGGCGAGTCGACGTACGGGAAGGTGGCGTAGAACTGCACGGCCGTGGCGTCGTCGGAGAGGAACTCCTGGTGGGGGACATGCGCCACGAAATCGCCGACGACGCTGGGCGGCGGCCCGGGGATCGTGCTGACCGTCTTCCAGCCCTCGGCCGTCCTCGTCGCCGTCGCCAAGAACTGGATGCCACGGACCGCATCCCCAACCGACACGCTCGGCGTCGAGAACACCAACCGATTGCCATCAGCGGACGCACCGGAGTACCCCGCGTACCCCGCGCCGAACGGCGTTACGGCCACGTCGGCGCCGGCCTTGTCCAGCGGCGAGACGAGCTCATAGGCACGGCAGTTCGGCAACCGCTCCTGGCTGCGCTGCGCGCGAATCACGGCGTTCGGACAACTGTCGGCAGCCGACGCGACCGGCGCGCCCATGCCCGTACTCCCCGCGAGCGCGCAGAGCACCAGCGCCACCCACACACCCGCACCAGTTCGGCGCCCGCGGCCGTCACTCGACGGCACAACTCCACAGCGTTCACTCATTGTTCCTGCTCCTCCAAAAGACAAAGACACCCACACGGCCTCACACCAAGGCCCGACCCAGCACCCACCGACACCCGCCGTCCTCAGACCACTCCGGCGCTCACGGCGGCCACCCCGCCCCGTCAGCCGTCAGCGCCCCCGCCGCCTCGCGCCCCTGCGCCGTCAACCGCCACGCGTTGGTCCGCCCGTCCTTGAGGTGGCGCACGACCCCCGCCCGCTCCAGCCGCGCGAGGTGGCGGCTCATCTGGCTGTCGTGGCGAACGCCGATGGCGCGCGCGATGTCGATGTTGCGCGCGCCGGCGTGGTCGGCGAGGTACAGGACGGTCTGGCGCGTGAGCTCGGTGACCAGCAGTTGCTCGGTGCCACCCGGGAGCAGGCCCCCGTCCAGCGCCGAGCGGCCCGGCACCGGCGTGGGCGGCGAGATCCGCGGCGGGTTGGCCGCGCGGATGCTCGCCGCGCGGCGACCCGCGAAGGGCGCCAGCCCGAGGTAGATCGCCGGCCCGACAACCTCCTGCAGCGGCGCCCCGCCGATGACCGGGTCACCGACCAGCTCGAGGATCGCGCCGACCGCACCACGGGCGGCGGCGTCGCGCATCTCCGGGTCGCCGACGGTCGCTCCCGCGCCGAGCATGCGTGCGAGGCGATGGACGGCGGCGTTGCGGATGCTCAGCGCAACGGCGCTGCCGGAGTGGGTCTCGACGAGGCACATGCGCGCCATCGTGCGGTCGCGGTCCAGCGCGGCGATCAGGGCCGCGATCGCCGTGCAGGCACGGTCCTCCCAGTCCTGGGGCCGCTCGGCGAGCGCGTGGTCGATCGCGGCGAAGAGCTGGTCGAAGGCCTGCCCGACGGCGCCGACGAAGCACTGCTCGCTGTCGGTGAAGTGCAGGTAGAACGTGCGCTTGGACATCCCGGCGCGCTCGCAGGTCGTGTCGACGGTGGCGGCGCGCCGGCCCTGCTCGGCGGCGACGTCGGCCATCGCCGTGAGCAGGCGTTGGCGCTGTGAGGGCACGCCGTGGCCGACGGTGACGTGGACTCCACGGCTCTGCAGCCGCGCCGTCGCGCTCATCGCGGGCTCCGGTGGTGGTGCTCGTTGGACATGTGGTTGGTGCTCCTCGGGCCGGCGCCGCTCTGGGCCGTTTGACATCGGGGCAGCGACCAGCGACCCGCGTCACGGCACGAGCGGCCACGGACGATCCGTGGCGCCCGGCTCGCGAGCGAGCGAGTGGTCCGGCTGCAACGTGACCGACCATAGCCGCGGTGTTCCCTGAAAGTCAACACTCATGATCCACGGACGTCTCTTTTGCTGTCTCTCGAAGTGTCTCCCGAGAACGTTTCGCCAGCAGCCACGACCCATGCGTTGGCCCTCCCGCGGGACCGCCGGCGGGCCACCAGGCCCTCGTCGGCCAAGGCGTTGAGCACCCGGCTGACCTGCGAGAGATGCGTGAAGCCGAGCGCCGTGCGGATCTCCTGGCCGCTGCAGCCGGGATGCGCGGCGACGTAGTGCAGCACGCGCTGGGCCGGCGTCGGCGGCCCCCAGCCGCCGGCCTCCATGTCGCGCACCGGCATCCCGAAGAACGAGGCCTCCTGCAGACCGTCGAGGACACGGCGCTCGAGCCTCCACGGCACGGGCTCACCGCGGCTGCGCTGGGCGTGGAAGCCGAGCACGACCCGCCACAGCGCCGGCCCGTCGCGGTCGACGATCGCCTCGTCGACCAGCGACTCCAACTGAGCCGAGCCCTCCGGCTCGTCGACCAGGTCGGTGGCACGCCGCGCCCGCCCTAGGTCGACCGCGGGCGCCGGGGCCGAGACGGCGCGATCGATCCACCGCTGCGCCCGTTGCGCCCCGAGGTACGGGCTCAAGGCAAGTGCCAGCAGTTCATCGCGCAAACCCAGTAACGGCAAGGCCGGATCGTGCAACAGGCGCTCGCGCAGGATCCCGTCGATGGCGGCGATCACGTCAGTCGGCGGGATCGGGCCGTCGATGGGCCGCCCCGCGACCAGCGCGGCAACCAGCGGTTTCAGCAGCGCCCGCCGGCGCGCCGCCACGTCGGTCGCCACGCCCGGCAGCTCGACCAGGCAGAGCACGGCCCAAGCGCGGTCGCAGTCCATGATCGCCAGGTAGGCGCGCAGCGCGGCGTCGACGCCCGCGGCCCACTCCTCCTCGGCACGAAACGCGGCCACGATCCGCGGCACGGTGTAGGTGGCGGCCGCGTCGAAGGCCCAGACCACCGCGTCCTCCTTGCCGGTGAAGTGCTCGTAGAACGTGCGCGACGAGACCCCGGCCCGGCGGCGGATCTGCTCGGCCGATGTCGCCGCGTAGCCGTCCCGGGCAACCACCCGGGCGGTGGCGTCGAGGATCCGCGCTCGCTGCAGGAACCGCGTCGCCTCGCTGGGCAGGCTCCCGCGCCCCGCGGGCAGCGCCGCCACGTCAAGAGCTCCGGACATGCGTGTTTCTCGACATGCAGGCCGGATGCTAGCCCGCGTGTCCACCATCAAGATCAGTTCATGTCTTTTTTGATGGCGCGAAAGCTGGTACGTTGACCGCGGAAGGGCTCTCTTTCTGAAGTCGCTTCCCGTATCGTCGAATCGTCATGGCGCCCGCCAATCCAGCCGCGAGCCGGAAGCTGCCCCGAGGGGCCAGCGCGCTGGAGCCCGAGGCCGCCCGCGCCGTCCAGCGCGAGCGCCTGCAGGAGGCGATGGTCGCCGTCGTCGCCCGTCAGGGCTACGGCGACACGCGGGTCGCCGACATCGCCGCGGAGGCCGAGGTCTCCCGCAACGCCTTCTATGCGCTCTTCGCCGATCGCGAGGCGTGCTTCGTCGCCACCTGGGAGGCGATCCTCGCCCAGGCGACCGATCAGATCGTGCGCATGACGTCGGCCACGCGCGGCGAGCCGCGCACGGTCCACGAGAGCCTCCAGGGCGTCACCCGTGGCCTGGCGACGGCGGTCATCGCACGGCCCGACCACGCGCGCACGCTGCTCGTCGAGGTGCTGGCGATCGGCGGGAAGGGCCCGTTGCTGCGGCGGCGCGTCGTGCGCCGCATCGAGCAGTGGATCGGCGAGTCGGTCAGCCGCACCGACGGCCCGACGACGATCTCGCCCAGCGCGCGCACGGTGATCGCCTGCGGCGTGCTGCAGGTCATCGACCAGCACTTGCACGCCGGCCGCGTCCGCCAGCTGCGCGGCGTCGCCGACGACCTCGCCACCTGGGCGGCAAGCTACGAGACCAGCTCACCGCTGCCGTCGCACCGACCATTGGGCGAACCGCCGCCGCCCGCGCCGCCGCGCCGCCCCCTGCCGCTGCCGCGCGGCCACCAGCGGCTGCCGCGGTCGTTCGTCGACCGCTACCAGCGCGAGCGAATCCTGCGAGCGGTCACCGACCTTGCGGCCTTCGACGGCTACCCCGGCGTCACCGTGCCCGAGGTGGTCGCCGCGGCACACATCTCCAACAAGACCTTCTACGACCACTTCCCCGACAAGCACGCGGCCTTCCTGGCCGCCTACGACGAGGCGTTCGCCGGAATCTTCGCCGCCTCGTGGGCGGCCGCCGCCGACCAACGCGAATGGGTCGAAGGCGTCCGCGTCGGGATCACCGCGTGGGTCGACCACCTCGCCGCCGACCCCGGCAGGGCGCACTTCGGCCTGGTCGACGTGCTGACCAGCGGGCGCGACGCCGCCCAGAAGGTCGACGAGAGCTACCAGGCCTTCGCCCATCTCCTCGGCCACGGCTACGAGCACCTGCCGCCCGGCCGGACGGTGCCGCCGATCGCCGCCTACGCGATCGCGGCGGGGATCGCCGGCCTGGTGACCGAATGGGTGGTCACCGGCCGCACGCACGAGCTCAACCAGCTCGCGCCCGACCTCTGCTACGCCGCGCTGGCGCCGTTCCTCGGCGACCCCGACGCACGCACGACGGCCGAGCAGCTCAAGGCCGCCTGAGGCGGCGGCGGGGTCGCGGACCGAAGCCCGCGACCCACCCGCGGTCCTACTTGGTGGTCTTGCGGGCCTTCGCCGGGCCGGCCGGGTCGAAGGAGACCGTGACCTTGCCGGGCGTGCCCTTGGTGCGCTTGGCGGTGATCGTGACGACCGTGGACTTGCTGATGGTCTTGGTCGTCTTCTTGATGCCCTTGCCGGTCACCGTGACCTTGCCGGCCGAGAGACCCCCGACCTTGACCGTCACCGAGCGCTTGCCGACCTTCTTGGACAGCACCTTCAACTGACAGGCCGGGGTCTGGATGAACACATCCGCATCAGCGGCCTTGTTGTTCTGTCCCACGATCTCCTGACCGGCGATCTGCGTGCTCTTGCAGATGTCGGCACCCGAGACCGCCAGGATCCCGCCCTTGCCGCCGTTGATGTCCAGCTTGAAGCTGGCCACCGAGGCGTCCGGGATGTTGTCGAACGTCGTCACGAGCTGATCGTCGACCACGTCGCTGGTGCCCGTCAGCGTCAGCTTGACGCCGTTCTGGCCGGTCAGCGGGACCACGAGCTTGGGCAGCGTCTTGATGTCGCGGCCCGACTTGGCGTCCTTGCGCACGTTCTTGACGAAATACACCGGACCGGTCAGCGGCTCGTCGAGGATCGGCGTCACGGCCGTGGCCGTGCCGACGATCGATGCCGCCGGACACGTCGGCGTGACCTTCGAGCCATCGACGAACTCACACAACCCGTTGGCGTTATCGGGATCCAACGCCAGCGAGAGCGGCAACGCCACGCGCACCTTCTTGAGGTTCGCCTGCCCCTCCGGCTGGGTCAGCGTCGCGGTCACCGCCGGGTGCTTGCCGTCGGTCGTCTGCCCCTTACCGCTCAACGACAGCGCCAGCTGCGGCTTGAGATCCAGCGACGCACAGTCGCCGACCTGGAAGCGGACCCCGATCGGCACCGACTGACCCGCCGCCGAGGAGAGCGTCCCGCCGATCGTCTTCGGATCGCACGAGGTCGGGTTCACCATGAACCCCGCCTTGTCGACCGAGACGTCCAGCCGCTGCAACCGCGTCGGCACGCCCTTGACGATCGTCGGGATCGGATCGGAGACGACCGTCACATGCGCGTCGATCGGATCGACGTAGATCTTCTGACGCACGACGACCTCACCGAGATCGAACGGCCCGGCCTTCGCCGGCACGACGACCCGCAGCGAGAACGGCGCATCGCCGTACTGCCCTTCCAGGTACACCTGGCCCGGCAACACGAACGGGGTGCTGCCCGTCCCGGCGAACGCCTTGACCGTCCCGACCTGCCTGCCGAGGTTGCCCTTCAACCGCGCCAGCAGCCCGGTCGGCAGCTCCATCCGCAGCCCGGTGACGTCGGCGTTGGCATCCGGCTTGGTCAGCCCGACGTTGAACGGCGACAGCGATCCGGCCGCGGCGTTGGTCGAGCCCGCGGTGAACGCCGGGGCGAACGCCCCGAGGCCCGCCGTGCAGTCGATGTCGAACGCCGACCTCAGGTCCGCCGCGTTCCCGGCCCACGAGGACAGCGACGCCGCCACGGTCTGCGACCCGCAGGCCGCGGGGTTGGCCAGCGGCGCCCGGCTGCCGTCCTTCAAGGCCACACGCAGGCGGCTGAACGGCAACTGCGGGTTGTTGGCGAAGCTCGCCGTGATCTGGCCCGTGGCCGGATCGACCTTGACCGCGCCCTCCAGCTTCAGCCGCACGCCGGTGCCGTAGGCCACCAGGAACAGCCGGAACATCTTCCCCGACTGGGGATCATCGGACTCTTGGGTTCCGACGTACACGCTGCCCAGCAGCGGGTCCTTCAGCAGCGGCGTGTCGATCGTCACCGTTCCGATCTTCGACGCATCCGGGCACTGCTCGACCGCCTTGGAGTGCAGCCCCAGCTGCGCGTCAGAGCAGGCGGCCAGCCCGTCGGCCGAGGACGGCGAGATCGCCGTGCCCGCGGGCAACGCCACCGTGACGTCCTTGACGTTCGGGGTCGAGAGCTGATCGAGCGCGTTGGTCTGCGGCACCGTCACGTCGAACGTGTATCCCGACGGCTGGACTGCCACGTGACTCGCCGGCGCCACCGCCACCGACGGCCGGAACCGCAGCTGATCGCAGCCGGTCCGGGCCGGCGTCGTCGCCGAGTAGGTCAGCACCTTGTCCGGGTTCTGCCAGGAGTTGATGCGCATGCTCGTGGTCAGCGGCCCATCACAGCGCGCCGGGGCCGTCAAGAACGGCAGCGCCGGCGAGATCGTGGCCGGATGGCCCAGGAACTGGTCGGTGTTCGGGTCGTAGCCGATGTCGCCGCCGGCGCCGCGTCGCAGCCGGTCGTGGATCGGGTCCGACGGGTTGCCCCACAGGGTCAGCCGGACCGCGTAGATCGGAGCGAACTCCGTCGTCCCCGAGATCGTGGCCTGCAGCCCGTAGTCCCCGTCGGTCCGCGGCGTGATCCTGATCAGCGTGGGAACGCCGGTGGTAGAGAAGGCCAGGACCGCTGTCTGGTCGCCCGCCGCCTTGATGTTGTAGATGGGGATCGGCTGTTTGTAGAGCGCCCCTTGGTCCTCCTGATTGCCGATCTGGATGGACGCGACGCCCACCTGCACGTTCGGGTTGCAGTACCCGTCACCGAGCGTGAACTCGCTCGTCGTGCAACTCGGCCGGTTCTGCGGGTTGCCGTAGAACCCGGCCGGCAGATCCGTCACGACGTCCTTCAGCGCTCCAGCTGGGTACAAGCCGGTGGCGCAGCAGTCCGGGTTCACGATCTGCTTGATCTTGAAGCCGACGGTCAGGTCCGGGTGACCGCCGGCCTGGGTGTTGGCGACCAGCGGCGGCCCGTCCCCGGGCCGGATGGCCTCGAGGATGCCGAGGTCCTGCGGGTCGTGGAGCTCCACCGTCAGCGGGCCGTCGAGCCCGAACTCGGCCTGGGCCGGCGCCACGGCGACCACCCCGATGGCCGCGACGGCCAGCACCATGCCGATCACCGCGCGGCAGCGTCGCATCATGCTCATGCTCATCGTCTCGCTCTTCGGTCGGATCTTGCTGATGGACTCGTGGGTCACGACGGTCATCGGGTCGCCCCCTTCTTGGCCGGGACCGTGAACCGCAGTGAGACCGTCACCGTCACCGGTGAGCCCTCGCTGGGCGTGAACACGATCCGCGGGTGCGTCGTCAGCGACCGCTTCTTGCGCAGCGCCTTCCGCGATGCCGCGGTCAGCGCGACCTTCAGTGAGACGGTCTGCGCTTTCGAGACGCTCTTGGTGGCCTTCTTGACGCCGGTTCCGGCGACGCTCAGCCTCCCCTTCCCGGGCACCTTGACGCGCAGCGTCCCGCTGGAGCCCGTGACCACCTTGACCTTGGAGACGGTGACCTTCGGCGCCGGTCCGGGGGCCGGTGCATTGCCGCGACCGGCGAACGTGACCGTGGCCGCACCGGCGAACGCAGGCAGCAGGCTCGGTGGTCCCTGGCACGACTCTCCCGTGCACGGCGGCGCCAACGCCGAGGTGAGGAACCCGCCACCGGCCCGGACCGCGTAGATGTCGTAATCGTCATCGACGTCCTGGGCCACGAGCCGGTTCGGCGTGGAGATGAACGCCGTCGTGCCGTCGTCGGAGTTGTCGAGGAGGTAGTTGGTCGACGAGTCCCCCGCAGACAGCAGTTGCGGTGCGCCGTTCTCGTACACGTAGACGTCAGGCGCCGCGGACGTGTCCGCGCTGGTCAAGCGGTCGGTCGACACGAAGAACACGCGCCCGTCGTCGGTGACGTTGCGTGGCAACGTCGCCGGCGCGAAGCTGTTGCCGGGCGAGAGGTAGAGGAGCGCGTCGCCGGCGTTGGGCGTCCCGTCGAGTCGGCACGACGCGCACGCGAACGTGCCGGCATCCGCGTCGTAGACGTAGAGCGCCTGGCGTCCGTCGTTCTGTGCGCCGTCGATCGCGGCGGTCGTGCTGAACACCGCGAACCGGCCGTCGCGCGAGACGCGCTGCACGGCCCCGTCGCCGGGAAGCGTTCGGACGAACCGCAGCTGCCCACCACGCCAGACATAGGCGTTTGGCTGGCCGGCCGTGGCCCCCGCCGCAAGCGCCGCGGTCGCGACGAAGTACAGCGTCGAGCCATCGTTGGACGGCAGGAACAGCGGATCCCTCCTGATCGTCTTCATCCCGAGGCCGTCCGGCCCGGGGTCGCCCGTCAGCCGGGTCAGCTCACCGTGCGCGCCGCCCAGGAGCTTGTAGCGATAGACCCCGGGACCGGAGGCGCCGTCGGTGAGCGGATCGGTGCTCCAGAAGTAGACGAGATCACCGCTCGGGGACGCTCCCATGAACGTCGCCTCCTTGAGCTGCCCCGCCTCCCCGGTGCGCTGAGACTCCGAGACCGCCAGGGTGCGAGCGTCACCGTCGCGCAGGTAGAGCAGTCCCTTGCCCGTCCTGTCGTCCCTACCGGGGTCGTTGGAATAGCCCGTGTAGAAGAAGACACGCTGCCCGTCATCGGAGACGCGATGCATGCGCCCTCCGGGGTTCAAGTCATCGGCGTCCACCGGTTCGACGACGGCGTCGGCCGGCAGACTCCCATCTGGCAGGATCGACACGAGTCGCAACGTCGTTCCCTGCCGGCGGTAGAACAGGTCGTAGCCGACCGGACCTGCTGCGCCCACTGCCGCGGGAAGCAGCGGGTACTGCCGAGGCGCCGAGAAGACGACGGTGTCCAACGACTGCGACGCACCGAGCAACCCCGCATAGCGGGGAGCCTCCTGATACGGGACGCCGTCAGGCACATCGATGCCCGTCGCGACGCCTGACCCGATGGCGACGCTGAAGAGGTGGAGGGAGTCAGCCGTCCGTGCCGGCAGTGTCGGGTCCAGCTGAGCGCCCGTGTACACGAGCAGTCGATCGAACGCGGAACTTGCGAGCAGCGGCGTGGTCGTGTGGGAACCGACCGCGTTGTCCGGGCTCGTCAGGTACGACGAGGCGGTCGCATCCGTCAGCACCCATCCCGATGCCGTCCGCCGGCCAACGATCGAGACGGTCGCCTGGGCACCCGCGCTGCCGGGGTCCGACGTGACCTTGTTGAAGAGCAGCGTGTTGCCGTCACTCGAGGCCGGAAGGACGCGCTGCGCCGGGCTGCCGTTCTTGTCGGGCGGCGAGATCAGCTCGTAGCCCCGGCAGTCGGGCAGACCCTGCGCACTCTGCTGGGCGCGAATCGCCGCGTTGGGGCAGGCGTCGGCGGCCAGCGCCGGCGAGGCGCCCACCGCGAACAGCGACGCGGCGGTCGCCGCGAGCGTGGCCAACACGGCAGGCAGCGACCTGCTCGCCGAGGACTCCCGGTCGACGTTCGAATGCGGCACGTCGCCGCATGACGGGTGCGTTTGCGCACGAGCAATCACAGCTGCGTCCGCAGCCGCGTCCAGCGTTCCTTGACCCACAGCATCTCCTCAGACAAATTGCCCTGGGCCAACCCATCTCCAGCGGATCGCAACCCAGGTCCCGTGCTCCTCGACCGCACCCGTACCGTTGATGGAGGTACATGGATGTGTCTTGAAACTTGCGGAATGGTTGCCGGACAGTAACCGCGAGTGTCCCTCGATGTCAATACTGCGGTAAAGCTCGACTTCAAATACCCCTGGTCACCGCGACGTTTATCGCGGCTCCGGGACCCCGCCGGGCAGGGCTATGAGGTAATAGAAGGCTCCTTTGAGCAGGCGCTCGCCAGCCGCGCCAGGGTCAGGGCGGCCAAGAGGAGGCCGAAGTCGCGCAGGGCGATGTCGCCGTAGCCGCCGACGAGGAGCAGGTTGACGATGATGCCGCCGAGCCAGCCGGCGACGAGGAGGCCGCCGAAGCGCGGCGCCACGAGGACGACGAGGCCCGCGACGATCTCGACGACGCCAACAAGGTGCATGGCGTCCTGGGCGTTGCCGGGGATGATGTCGTTGAACTGCGTGGCCAGGTACTTGGTCCAGTCGTCGGTCAGGATCCCCGCGAACTTGTCGAGGCCGAAGAGGATCGGCGCGACGGTGAAGGCGATGCGCAGCAGCAGGAACGCCTGGGCGACGGGATCGGCGGTGAGCTTGGCGACCGGTGGGAACGGGATCGGGCGCAGGACGGCGGGCAGCGGACTGGACATCGAGGTAGCTCCTTGTTGGTGATCTTGCTGCGGTTGGCGTCCGCCGCCCGCGCGGGCTTACCCGCCCCAGATCCGTCGGTAAGAGCCGGCGTCCCGCCGACGCCAATCCTCCGATGAGCTGACGAGCACCGCTGACCGCGGCGGCGCAGACCGCTCACTCGCCGCCGTCGGCCTCCAGGAAGGCACGCAGGCTCTCGTGGTCCTCACCGCACGCCGGGCACGCCCGCAGGTGCGCGCCCATGCCGGGCACCAGGCCATCAGCGTCGTGGCCGGCCAGCTCCAGGTCGACGTACCGATCGAGCTGCTCGAAGCACGCCTCGCAGCTCAGCTCCTCCTCACCCGGTCCGAGAAGACGGACAACAAGCTCCTCGTAGACCATCATGATGCCTCCCTTCCGGTGCGGTCGAGCCCGGCGCGCTCGATCTCCGCGCGCAGCTTGCGCCGGGCGTCGTGCAGCGTCTTGTACAGCGCGCCCCGGGTGGTGCGCAGCCGCTCGGCGAGCACGTCGATCGGCACGCCGTCGAGCGCCAGCGCGACGAACACCCGGCGCTGGTGCGCCGTCAGCTGCGTCTCCACCGCGCCGCGCACGGCGTCGAGCAGCTCACGCTGCTCGGCCAGCGCATGGCTCGACGGGCCCTGATCGACCGCGACCGGCCAGTCCTCGTCGCCCAGCGTCACCTCACGCTGATGCCACGCGCGCCGGCGGCACTTCACCGCCGCCTCCAGCAACACGAACTTGTAGGCCCAGGTCGTGAAGCGGCTCTCGCCCCTGAAGGTGTCCAACTTGGCCAGGATCGCGACGATGGCGTCACCGGTGGCCTGCGTGGCGAGATCCTCCAGCTCCTGCTGGGAGACCTGACCGCCCAGCGTGGCGCGCCGGCGCCGCACCTCGAAGCGCGCGGCACGCAGCAGCTGCGCGTGCAACCGCGCCACCGCATCGTCGTGCACATGCCCGGTGGCGCCCAGCGCCGCGACCCAGGCCCGCGACGCATCGCCGGCCGGTGGCTCGGCGTCGGTCATGTCAGGCAGGGCAGCGACCAGCAGGGACGACACATCCGGTTAGCGACACCCGTCGCCAACCTCTTACCTCGCCCCATCGCATCGGTGCAGCACTCTGTCAATTGGTGCTACACTTCCTCCATGCCGACCGCGCGGCCACGACACTCCATCACCGAGACAGACGAGATCTCTCGCGCGCTCGAGGCCGCCGCGCAACGCTGGCCCGACGATCGCGAACGCCCAGGGAAGCTCTTGCTGGATCTGCTCCGCGAAGGACACCGCGCGATCGCCACCAGCGCCGAACGAGCAGGCGAGGAGCGGCGTGCCGCGATCGTCGACACAGGCGGGACGCTCACCGGCGCCTACCCCGCCGATTACCTTGAGCAGCTTCGGGGCGACTGGCCCGAGTGATCGTCCTTGACGCAAGCGTGCTGATCGCCCACTTCGACCAGCACGACGCCGTTCACACGCGCGCAACCGAGCACCTGCTCGATGCCGCCGACCAGCAGTTCGGAGCCAGCTCGATCACGCTGGCAGAGATCCTCGTCGGACCCACACGCACGGGCCACCTCTCCGCCGCGCAAGCAGCGCTGCGAGCGCTCGACGTCACCGAGCTGCCGCTGCCACCGAGCGCCGCGACCCGGCTTGCGGCCCTCCGGGCCGAGACTACGCTCAAGCTTCCCGACTGCTGTGTCCTGCTCGCAGCGCAAGACGCCGACGCGGCAGTGCTCACGTTTGACGACCGCCTCGCTCGCGAGGCGGCTCGACTGGGTCTCATCCCGTAACTCACCTCGCCCCGTCGCCGAACGCCCGCCAGACGTCGGCGACCTCCGGCCCGTGCTCGGCCAGCCAGCCGAGGTGCAAGACGCTGAGGCGCTCCAAGCGCTCTGCGCCCTCATCCGTCAGCCGCACCCGCACGCGACTCTGGTGCTCGGGGTCACGCGCGCGCGAGACGAGCCCCGCGTGCTCGGCGCGATCGATCAGCCCCACCACGCTGTGGTGGCGCAGCAGCAGCGTGTCGGCCAGCTCGGTCACGGTCGGCCCGTCCTCATCGCGGTGCGCGCGGATCGCGAGCGCGAGCTGCACCTGGGCGGGCGTCATGTCGTGCTCGCGCGCCCGCTGCTCGGCCCAGGCGAGGTAGGTGCGGATGCCGGCGCGCAGGGCGGCCAGCCGCTCGTAGCCGGCCGCGTCGACGGATTCCGGGTCGTGCGACGTGCGCATGGCCGCAAGCGTCGCAGGTCGGCCCGTCGCCGCGGTGCTCACGCCGGCGCCTGCACCGCCTCCGGCGCGGCGAGCTGCTCCTGCCACCACGCCGCGGGGGTCCGGGCGGCGAACGCGCGGAACGTCTCGCCCGGCTCGTGGCCGCGCTCGTACAGCTCGAAGATCTCCAACAACTTGGCGTTCAGCTCCCAGTGCGGGACCTTCTTGACGACGACGTCGCCGAAGCGCGCGCCCGGCCCGAGGTGGCCGCCGATGCGGATGTCCATCGCCTCGATCAGCTCGCCCTCGTGGCGCTTGAGCACGCCCTCGATGCCGATGTCGGCGATCTGCTGCTGGGCACAGCTCGACGAGCAGCCGGCGAAGTGCACGCGCAGGTCCTCGCCATGGCCGTTGGCGCGCACGTGCTCGTTGAGGAAGGCCGTGATCTCCGCGGCGCGCTCCTTGGTGAACACCTTGGCCAGCCCGCAGAACTCCTTGCCGGTGCAGGTCTGGATGCCGCGGTCAAACAGCGGCGGGTCGGCCCGCAGCTCGTCGCGCACGAGCGGCTCGGCCAGCAGCGCATCGACCCGCGCGTTGGGGACATGTGGGATCAGGATGTTCTGCTGGTGGGTCAGACGAACCTCGCCGGTGCCGTACTCCCGCGCGAGCGCGATGACGCCGTGGAACTGCTCGACGCGCAGCCGGCCGATCGGCACGCAGAGCCCAACGGCCGAGCGCGCGCCGTCGCGCTGGGGCGTCACGCCGATGTGGTCGTGGCCGTCGAGGTCAGGCGCATGGGCGGCGCCGCGGCGCAGCGGCCGCCCGACCCGCGCCTCGAGATCCTCCCGGAACGCCTCGGGCCCGACACGGTCCAGGAGGAACTTGAAGCGTGCCTTGCCACGCGCCTTGCGGTTGTCCTCGGCGTCGCGGAAGATCGCCGTGACGTGCTCGATGACCTCGGGCGCCTCTTCCGGGGTGACGAAGACGTCGACCCAGCGCGCGAGGCGCGGTACGGCCGACAGCCCGCCGCCGACGCGCAGGTTGAAGCCGCGCGTGCCGTCGTCGGCGATCGCGCCCGAGAGCGCGACGTCGTTGATGAGCCCGCGCGAGCAGTCCTCCGCGCACCCCGTCACGCTGATCTTGTACTTGCGCGGCAGATTGGAGAAGTCACGGTTGCCGAGGAAGCGCTCGTGCAGCGCCTGCGCGGTGGCGTAGCCGTCGACGATCTCGTCGTGGGCGATGCCGGCGACGGTGCAGCCGATGACGTTGCGGGTGACGTCGCCGCAAGCCCCGGTGGTGGTCAGCCCCACGAGTTCCAGGCGACGGTAGATCTCCGGCATCGCGTCGAGCGTGATCCAGTGGATCTGCACGCACTGGCGCGTGGTGCAGTCGATCATCCCGCGGCCGTGGTGCTCGGCGATCCACGCCAGCGTCTCGGCCTGCGGCGCCGAGAGGATGCCTTGGACGACCTTGACGCGCAGCATGAAGTGCCCGTCCTTGGCGTTGTGCTCGTAGAGCCCGTGCCACTTGAGCCGGAAGAGGTCGTCGTCGGTCAGCGTCTCGCGGCCGTCGCGCGCCCCGCGAAAGACGTCCTCGCGAGCGTCGAGCGGCTCCTTGTCCTGCTTGATGCGTTCGTGCTTGCTCATCGTGGTTCCCAGGTTCCAGAGTTGTCGTCTCGCGATATCGTGGCACGATATATACTAAATCGGGTCAGCTTTCGCCATACCCGACGAACCGCACTGGAGCCAACGAGATGCCCTTGACCATCGGCGACGCCGCGCCGGACTTCACCGCCCAGACCACCGACGGCGAGATCGCCTTCCACGACTGGATCGGCGACGACTGGGCCGTTCTCTTCTCCCACCCGCGCGCCTTCACGCCGGTCTGCACGACCGAGTTGGGGTACATGGCCTCGATCAAGGCCGACTTCGATCGCCGTGGCGTCAAGATCATCGCCATCTCGACCGACCCGGTGCAGGGCAGCGCCGAGACGCAGGGCGCCTCGGTCAACTACCCCATCATCGCCGACACCGACCACGCGGTGAGCAAGGCCTACGGGATGCTTCCCGCCGACGTCGACGGCGACCCGACCGCCCGCACCGCCGCCCAGAACGCGACGCTGCGCAACGTCTTCGTCATCGGCCCCGACAAGCAGATCAAGCTGGTGCTCATCTACCCCATGTCGACCGGGCGCAACTTCGACGAGATCCTGCGCGTCATCGACTCCCTGCAGCTCACCGCCAACCACCAGCTCACCACGCCCGCCCAGTGGCAGCCCGGCGACGACGTCATCATCGCCGGCTCCGTCAGCGACGACCAGGCCAAGGAGCGCTACCCCGACGGCTGGCAGCAGCCACTCCCCTACATGCGCATCGTCTCAGCGCCGTAGACCGAAATGGTGGCGATACTCCAAAACGGCGGGCGACGACCACTCAGATAATCCGCAGTGAAGCCTTCACTTCGGCAAATGCCGGCGTGTATAAGAAGGGCATGCCCATCTCGCCTCAGCGTCTCCCACGTGGACGGCACGGGCTCTCGCCGTCCTATGTGGCCGACAACCAGCGGGCGCGGATCCTCGTCGGCGTGGCGGAGGTCGTCGCCGACAAGGGCTACACGGCGATGTCGGTCGAGGACATCGTCCGCCGATCGGGCGTCTCGCGCCGCACGTTCTACGACCAGTTCCGCGACAAGCGCTCGGCATTCTTCGCGTCCTTCGACGCCATCAACGAGCAGGTGCTGGCCGCCACGACGACGGCGTTCGGGTCGACTGACGACTGGCCCGAGCAGGTGCGGCGCGGTCTCGCGACCCTGCTGAGCCGCCTCGCCACCGAGCAGGCCTTCGCGCGGATGGCGTTCCTCGAGATGGCCATGGCCGGCCCCGACGGCCTGCGGCGCCTCGAGGCGAGCATCGCCGGCTTCCAGACGCTGCTCGTGCCGGGCGAGGCGGTCGCCGAGCACCCGGTGCCCGCCGAGGTCCCGCACATGATCGGCTCGGCGATCGCCGAGCTCGTGCGTCGTCACGTGGTGCGCGACGACGTCGCCTCGGTGTCGCGGTCGCTGCCGGCCGCCGTGTATCTGTGCCTCGTGCCCTACCTCGGCCCGAGCCGCGCCTGGACGGAATCCCAGGCGGCCGCCTGACCTCAGGCGGCGGCGACGTCGCGCAGCTGGTCGGCGAGCCGCAGGCCCAGCGGCGTCAGCTCCCAGGCGTTGGTGCGGCCATCACGGCTGGCGCGCGCGGCGCCGGCCCGCTCCAGGCGGCGCAGATGGCGGCTCATCTGGCTGTCGTGATCGACGCCGACGCCTGCGGCGACGACGACGTTGCACGCGCCCGGATGGTCGGCGAGGTAGACGATCGTCGCCTCGGTCAGCCGTGTCAGCTTCAGCCCAGGCACCAGCTCCTCGGCCGGCGGCGTGGCAGGCGGCAGCGCCTGCATGGCCGCCGCGGCGACGGCGATGGCCTCGGCGCGCGCGAGCGCGGCGCGCCGTCCCTCCAGCGGCGCGAAGACGAGAAACGCGACCGGCGCCCCGAGTGACGTCAGCGCCGTCTCGGCGTCGGGGCCCGTCAGATGGCGATAGACGAGCTCCACGATCGCACCGACCGCCGGGGCGCCGGTCGCCGGCCCCAGCCCGTCGCCGGCACCGTCGATGGCGACCGCCAGCGGCTCCAGGGCGCGGTCGCGCACCCGTCGCGCACGCGCGCTCCCGTTGCCGGCCTCGACCCCCAGCAGCCACGCGCGGTGGCGATCGACGTCGAGCTCGTAGAGCAGCGTCGCCAGCGCGCTGCCGATGCAGTCTGCGAGCCGCCCTTCCTGGACGACGGCGGCAGCCGCCCGCACCTGCCCGGCGATGTCCTCGACCGCACGCTCCACGGCCGTGACGAAGCACTCCTCACGATCGGCGAACAGCCCGTAGAACGTGCGCTTGCTCATGCCGCTGCGCTCGCACAGCAGCTCGACGGACACGCTCTGCCAGCCGCGCTCGGCCGCGAGCTCGGTCATGGCGGCCATCAGCATCGCGCGCTGACGAGCGCTCCGGGAGACGGCGAGGCGCCCGCGCGTCGCCCGCGCCATCTCGGGCGCCGGTCGCATGGCTTGACTTTCGGGAGACACCGGCATGTTCCTGACAGATCAAACAACATGGTTTCTATCAATGTCAAGTGATTCGTCTGCGGGCCGCGGCCCGGCCGGCGGGCGTCAAGCTCCAGCCGGGCCGTTGCGCGCCACCGGCGGTGGTCACGAGCCCCTGCTGCTGCAGGCGATGCAACAGCCGCGACGTCTGCGACGCGTGACGGTGCCCGAGCGCCCGCTGCACCTGGGCGCCGCCGACGCCCGGCCGTTCGATCAGCACCGCGAGCGCCTTGCGTGCCTGCGCGCCCAGCCCATCCACGGGCGGCACATGCCCCGCGCGTGCCAGCAGCGCCGCCGGACCGCCATCCTCACCGAGGATCGCCGCCTCGACGGCGCGATCATCGACGTCGCCACCCTGCGGCGGCTCGGGGCAATCCTGCTGCGGCACCTGGCCCCGCGGCGGACGTACCGGCCGAACAGCCGGGTCCAGCAGCGCAAGCAGCTCGGGGAGACCGGTCGCGGCGGCATCGGCGAGCACCAGCCGCGCGTGTCGCGGATGCGCCGTCACCAGCCGCGAGAGCGCGATCGCGCGCGCGTGGGCGCGCGCGACCGGATCGGCGTGCCCGGCTCCCGCCCGCGTCACGTGATGCAGCGCGCGCAGCCAGAGCAGCTCGGCGGCCTGCCGGCGCGCGTCCTCCTTGCCGTCGAACAGGCGGTAGAAGGTCTTGCGCGACACCCCGGCGCGCGCGACGATGTCGGCCACCGCCGGGTCGTCGTGGCCCCCTTCGACGGCCGCATCGACCAGCGCCAGCGCGACATGCGCGCGCTGCAGCCGCTCCATCTGCCCGGCGCTCAGTCGGCAAACATCTGCGTTTGCGGTCACCCGACAATCAAACACCGCGCTTCCGATCTGGTCAATCTGCTTGACAAGGGAGAATGCGAGGTTCTTGAGTCTCGGCAGTGACCGCGTCGACGCCTCCAGCCCGTCTCCATCCCGTGCCCTCAACCGCTGAACTGGACGCGACCAGCCGCGCGCTGATGCACGCGGCCGTCGCGCGCGCCGGCGCCAACGGCTACCGCGGGTTCACCGTCCGCGACCTGATCGCCGACACCGGGATCTCGAGCCAGACGTTCTACACCCGCTTCACGAGCAAGGAGGCGTGCTTCGTGGCCGGCGTCCGGGAGCTCGCCGATGCCGCGCAGACGCATGCCGGCCTGATCGCCGGCGACGCGACCGACCCGGCCGAGCGCCTGCGCCGCACCATCGCCGGCACGCTGTCCCTGGCCGCCGAGCATCCGACGGCCACCCGCGTGCTGCTGCTGGAGTCCTTTGCCGCCGGCGCCGCCGCCCAGGCCGAGCGCGACCGCGTCCTCGACGCGGCGGTCGCGCTCGTCGGCGGGCCGCCGCCGATCGCTCGGGCGGTGCTCGGCGCGACGGCCCGCGCGGCGCTGGAGGGCTGCATCGACCCGACCGGCGCGCCACCGCGCCCACGCGCCGAGCGACTGGGTGACTGGGCCGCGGCCTACGCCGGCATCTCCCTCGGCGACCTGCCGACCATGCCCGCCGCCGCGTCACGCCGCCGCGGCCGCGCCCCCGGGTCGCTCGTGCCGCTCGGCGCCGACGGCACACGCCGCCTGCGGCCCGGACCCAAGCGCGAGCCGCGCGCCTTCGTCGAGCACCACCAGCAGGACCGCATCCTCGACGGCGTCGCGACGGTGGTCGCCCGCGACGGCTTCGACGGCCTCACCACGCGGGCGCTCTCGGCGGCCAGCGAGATCTCGTCCAAGGCGTTCTACCAGCACTTCTCGTCGCTCGACGAGGCCTTCGCGGCGACGATGCTGACCGGCGGTCGCGGCGCGCTCGCCGCGGCGCTGCCCGCGTCGATGGCGCCGGAGGACTGGCGCGACGGCATCGCCGAAGGCCTCCGGGCGCTCCTGGAGTTCCTGACGGAGGAGCCCGCCTTCGCCAAGGTCGCCCTCGTCGACGCCTTGAGCCTCGGCACGGCAGGCGCCGCCTTTCAGCGCGAGGCGATCGACGTCCTCGCCGCGATCATCGACAGCGGCTACAAGCGCGCCGAGGCGACGGTCGCGCCCGCGGTCTCCTCCGCCGTGGCCGCCGGCGCCTGGGAGCTCTGCGCCGACCGTGTGCGCCGTGACCGCGACGCCGACCTGCTGACGCTCGCCCCCGTCCTCGTCGTGCTGGCGCTCACACCGGCGATCGGGATCACCGACGCCGTGCGCGTCGCGGGCCGCATGGCCGCCGCGACGTCCGACAGCCCCACGTAGGGCAGCACGAGCATCGCGGTCATCGGCCGCGCCAGGTCCGACAGAGCCGGACGCGCGGCGCCCGCCAGCCGCGCCGCCACGACGTCGAGCGCATCGTCGACGACCGTCTCGGCCGCCGCCGGCCCGGCCGGGAAGACCGCGTCGGGGCAGCGGCCGCCCGCGGCGATCGCCGCGACGATGATCCGCCGCAGCGCGTCCTGCGGCTCCCGGATCTGCGGGAGGACGGCGCGGGCGAGTTCCGGGGACTCCTCCGCCAGCCCGAGCAGCGCCGTCACGGTGGTCGCCACCCGTTCGACGAAGTGCTGCGCTGACGTGGCCACGAGACCATTCAGCACAGGCCGCCAAATGCTTGTCAAGCGGGACACTCGAACGTTTTCGTACTGGCAAGAATCTGGCTCTCCACCAGGCGTTCCCGGAGATCGATGCGCCGACTTCCCTGCTCCGGGAAACACGGATGTTGCTCCAAAGCGCCGTAAGTGCCTAGGATCCTGCCGATGTCGGGGGCCGGACACAGAACGCGATCGTGGCACTGAGTGGCAGGCACGCACGACCGCACCTCCGCCCGCCGCGGGCGCAGCAAGAACGACCCGCGCGATGCCGCACGGGTGCGATTCGAGCAGCGCGCGAGGATCCTCGAGGCCGTGGCCCATCAGATCGCCGCCGAGGGCTACTCCGGGATGGGGATCGATCCCGTCGTTCACATCGCCGGCCTCTCGCGGCGCACCGTCTACGACCTCTTCCCGGGCGGCACCGCGGAGCTGATCCTCGCGGCCCATCAGGCGGCCATCGACCACAGCCTCGCGCGCGTCCTCGCCGCGTTCGACGCCCAGGGCGACTGGGCGTCGGGGTTCTGCGCCGGGATCGACGCCTACGTCCGGCTGCTGCGCTCCAGCGACGCATGGGCCCACCTGTGGGTCACCGAGTCGCTCGGCGCACCCGCCGAGGCCCGTGCCTTGTGCCGGACGGGCTGCGAGCTGCTCATCGAGCGCCTGGAGCCGGCGGTCGGGTCCCACGCGGTGGCGCAGGCGATGCTGGACATCGTCGACGGCGCCACACGACGCGCGCTGCGCGACGGCACGGAGATCATGACCGACGAGATCGCCGCGATCGCGCTGCGACCCGTCGCCTCGGCCACCGAGATCCGCGCGGCGATCGCCAACACGACACGGATCCGCCGACCCGTGCGCCCGCGCCTGGTCGAGCTCGAGTACGAGGCCGGCCGGCTGCCCGAGCCCGCCGCCCGCCGGCGGCTGGAGCGGATCGTCGCCGAGGCCGGCGCGACCCGCGACGGGCTCACGCTGTGGCGGGTGTTCATGGCGCTGGCGCCGTCGCACGTCGATGGCACCTCGCGCGACGCGCTGCGGGACCTCGTCGTCGTCGACCTCCCACGCGCCCTGCATTTCGGCGTCCCACTTGCGGGCGCGATGCGCCTCGCATGAGTTGTGGAGATCTTTGAGGTACAGCGGTGGTGTTTCAATAAGATTCCGACATCGCCGCCGGTGCTCGTACTTCTGCTCCTGACGTGTCGCGACGCCGGCTGCCGACCGAGGCCACGCGCTTCCTCCAGCGTGCGCGGGTACGGGAGGCGGTCGCCGTCGTGGCCGCGCGCGACGGTGCCGCGTTCCTGACGGTCGAGGACATCGCGGGCGAGGCCGGGGTCTCGCGCAAGGCGTTCTACATGTTCTACCGCGGCGCGTCCGACGCTCTCCAGGACGCGGCCGCCGCAGGGCTGGACTTCGGGGTCCGACGCATCGGGCAGGCGTTCGACGCGCAGCGGGATCGCCCGCTGGCCATCCGCGCCGCCGTCGTCGAGGCGCTGGCCCTCTCGGATGCCGAGCCGCACTGGGCGCTGTTCTGCGTGCGCGACAGCCACGCGGAGCCGATCGCCTCGGGGCTGGACCGCTCCGCGCGGCTGGTCCCGCTGGTCGACCGGCTGCGGGAGCACGGCAACGGCGACGCACCCGCCTGGGCGGCCGTCGACGCGGTCGAGGGCGCCATCCGCCACGCGCTGACCGACGGCGCGTCGGCGCCACTGCGCGATCTCGCCGACGAGCTCGTGCCGCTCGTGCTCGACGTCCTCGGTGAGCGACGCCGCGGCCGCGGACGGCTCCAGCGGCAGGAGCGCCGGCTGGTGGCGCGCGTCGACGATGCCTTCGACCGCCTTCCCGCCTCGGCGACCGAGCTCGCGGCGCTGCTGACAGCGGCCGACGCCGACCGCGACGGCGCGGCCCTCTGGCGGGCCTTCGTGCGACTGCACGAGCTGGAGCGGACCCGGGGCCTGAGCAGCGCCGAGCGCAAGCTGCTGAGCACCGCCTTCGACGGCCTCGAGGAAGCAGGCCACTTCGGGCTTCCCGTCATGGCGATCGCGGCAGGCGCGGCGCCCGCGCGCTGGACCCCGGCCGGGCCCGAGCCGGAGCCCGCGACCGCGAACGACACCGGCGACGCGCCCGCCGGACTCTTCATCCAGCCCCTCGATGACCTCGAGCAGGCCGCCATGGGGATCCTCATGCAGCGCCCGGGCATCACCGAGGACGAGCTGCAGCGGGCCCTGGGCGTCTCGCAGGCACGGACGCGCCAGATCATCGGGCGCCTCGAGCGCGGGCTCGTGCACCGAGCACCCGCTGCCTGACACACCCCTTCGACCGAGAGCCACGCATGTGTATCGTTCTCCCATGGCAGGAGACGATGCGCGGATGATCACGCAACGACAGGCGATCCTGACTGCCACGGCGCGCACCATCGCCCGCCGCGGCTACGAGGCGACGACGATCTTCGAGATCGCCGTCCAGGCCGGCGTGAGCGTCCGCGACGTCCGCGACCTGATCGGCGACGAGGAGGCGTGCTTCGTCGCGCTCTTCAGCGCGACCTTCCACGAGACGTTCACGCTCGTGCTGCAGCGCACCCGTGACACGCCGTGGCCGCAGAGCGCGCACGACGGCCTCGCGGCGTTCCTGGAGCAGCTGGCCGCCGATCCGATCCGCGTGCGTGCCTGCGTCGACGGCGTGCGGGCACTGGGTCAGGACGGCTGCCTGCGGCTGGAGTCGGCGATCGAGGCCTTCACCGCCTTCCTCACTCCCGGGTTCGTGGCCAACGACGCCACACCCGTGTTCCACGGCAACCTGCTCGGCGGGACGGTCGTGCACGTCATCGCCCAGCACGTGCGCGAGGACCGCATCGAGGAGCTGCCCGCAGCCTTGCCGCAGCTGCTCGGGGTCGCGCTGATCCCGTTCTGCGACGCGCAGGCGATCGACGCGCTGCTGATCGCCGGCTGAGCCGCTACGGCTGCTCGGCGCGCAGCTGCGGGAAGATCGTCGAGAAGCCGGGGAAGGTGCCCTGGGCGCGGCAGGCCGGTCGCAGCACGTCGCTGCCCTCGGTCCGGAAGACGAGCGGGCCGATGTACTGCTGCAACTCGGTCGGCAGCGCGCTCGTCGGCTGCTGCGCGTCGGGGTTGGAGCACGGGCCGGTGGTGAGCACCGGCAGGCCGCCGGCCAGCTGATCGGCCGCGCCCGGCTGCGGATAGGCGTTCTGGCGCGAGGAGCCCAGCGGCCTGGCCTGGTAGGCCAGCGCCTCGGGCGAGAGCAGCTGCGACGTGCGCAGGTAGTGCACCGACTCCTTGGCGCTGGTCAGGACATCGAGGCTGTCGCGCGCCGACGTGGCCGACACGACGTTGCCGAAGAACGACGAGATCTCGCGGTTGTTGTTGCCGATGTACTGCACCATCGGGTTGGCGTTGCGCAGGAACGGCTGGAAGGCGTCCAGCAGTGACGGCAGGCGCCCCAAGATGTTGTCGAACGCCGGCAGGCCCTTCTCAGACGCGGTGACCACGTCGTCGAGCTGGGTGAACAGGCCCTTGAACTCGGGGCTCACCTGATGCAGCGCGGCGAAGGTCGGGGAGAGCTCCGACGCCGCCGGCTGCAGCTGCTTGACGACCGGGTCGCCGTCCTTGGCCAGGCGCGTCAGCACGGGCAGCGTCGCGGTGCTCTCGCGCTCGAAGGCGGGCAGCGCGCGGAAGATGTCGGCGAGGTCCTTGTTGCGCCGACCGGTGACCGCGAAGAGGCGGTTGGAGTCGGTGATCAGGCCGCGCAGCTCGCCCTCGCGCCGGCTGATGGCGTCGAAGACGTCGGCGGTCGAGCTGACGGACTTGGTCACCGCACGGCCCTGGGCGTCGAGCGTGCGCAGCAGGTCGTCGACGTGCTCGGTGAAGCCCGGCAGCTGGCCGAAGGCGGCGTTGATGTCGGCGCCACGGCCGTCGACCGCCTCGGCCTGGGACTGCATCCAGACCTCGAAGCGCTTGCGCGTCTCTGGGTCGAAGGTCGACATGATCTCGTCGATCTCGACGGTCGGCTCCACCTGCGCGGGCGGCAGCGTGCCGCCTTCGGCGATCGTGCCCTTTGCGGGATGGCCCGGCGTCAGCTCGACGTAGGTCTCGCCCAGCAGCGTCTTGGTGCGCAGCATCGCGCGCACGTCCTTGGCCAGCGGCGCGTAGCGGGCGCGAATCTGGATCGTGATGTCACTGCGGTCGTCGGGCCCGCCGGCGAGCTTGACGACCCTGCCGACGCTGACGCCGCTGATGCGCACGTCGGACTGGTCGGCCAGCTGGGTGGCCTCGGGCACCAGGACGTGGATGCGGTAGCCCTTGGTGCCCAGCGGCGACGAGCCACCGAAGGCGAGCCAGAGATAGAGCCCGCCGGCGAAGCTGCCGAAGGCGAAGATGGCCATGATCGCGATGCGCGCGAACGTCGGAGCGGTCTTGATCATGCGCTACCCCGCTTCCTTCGGGCACTGGCCGGTGGCGACCTGGGTGTCGTAGTCCGGCGCGTTGAGGAGCTTGATGAGCGTGGTGAGCGTCGGGTTGCGCGGCTCGGTCTTGCGCGGCGGCGGCCCGGAGAGCACCTTGAAGAGCAGCTGCAGCGGCCCGCAGCCGAAGTAGACGAGGCTGCGGCGCAGCGGCCCGACGCCGTCGGCGGTCGACAGCACCGAGTTGGTGTTGTGGCTGGCCCACGGCACGTGGTACAGGTAGCTCTGGCTCTTGATGCCCGAGCCCTTGGGCTTGAAGGCCAGCTCGTTGACCAGGACGTTGAGCTCGTCGGTGAGCCTCGCGAGGTCCGGTGTGGCCTTGGCCAGCCGGTGCGCCGCGGGAACGAGCTTCTTGGCCGTCGGCTGCGCCTCGCGGGTGAACGGCCGGAGCTGGTCACGCAGGACCGGCGTGGTCTCTTTCTGGAACGAGCGCAGGTCGACCAGCGTCGGGCCGAGGTCCTTGACTCCGGGGCTGAGCTTCTTGAGGCCGTCGGTCAGCGTCGCGCCGAGCTTGTCGAGCTTGGCCAGCGCCGGCTGTGCGGTCTCCAGCGTGCCGGGCAGGAGCTCGAGGGTCTTGGCCAGCGCCGCGTTCTGGTTGTCGAGGCGACGGAAGACGTCGTTGCCGGCGTTGACGAAGGTCCCGAGCTGCTTGTCGCGGTCGCCGAGCTTCGAGGCCAGCAGCGACAGGTTGTGCATGAGCAGCTTGAGCTTGGTGCGCCGCTGCGCGACCAGCCGCGTCGCCTCGGCCGAGTGGCGCGAGAGCGGCTCGAACCGACGCAGGACGTTGGCGACGTCGTCGCCGTTGCCGTTGCCGATCGCCTTGGCCGCGCCGCCGATCAGCAGCACGAGCGAGTCGCGCGTGTCGGCGTCGAGCTCGGCGATGAACTCGTCGAAGTTCACGTCGGGCTTGGTCGCGCCGGTGCCGATCGTGGCGCCGCTCTTGAGCTCGGGGCCCTGGGTGCCGGGGTCGAGCTCGGCGACCATGTCCTTCAAGCCGGTCTTCGGGCGCAGCAGGATCGTCGCGTCGCGGTGGACGTGGGCGTAGCGCTCCTTGATCGCCAGGCGCAGCACGGCGTTGCCGTTCTTGAGCGACACCTTGCCGATCTCGCCGACGGGGACGCCCGAGACCGTGACCATCTGACCCTGGCCGGGCATGACGCCAGGCGCGCCGCTGCAGCTCCGCTTCGAGGAAGAAGCGCTGCTGGCCGATCACCGGGACCCATGCCGGGATGTGGATGCGCTGATGGCTGGTGATGTAGGTGCCGACGACCAGCGCGACCGTGATCATCGCGAGGACCCAGAGACCGTTGTAGAGCGCCGCGCGGCTGCTGCCCCTCACTTGATCTTCTCCGGGGCAGGCAGCGCGGCCGCGTCGGGCTTGGAGCCGTCGGCGGGCCCGACCGAGTCGGGGCCGTTGACGTCGGGCACGGGCTGCAGGTAGCAGGGCGCGTCGCGGTTGATCGACGGCAACTTGCCGGCGAAGGCCGGGCGGGTCCGCAGCGGCGGTAGCGTCGCGTTGGCGAGGTAGGCCTCAGGCGCGTAGTTGGACTTGCCGCTGCGAATCAGGTTGCCGCCGCCGGCGGCCGACAGGCGCAGCAGGGCGCCGTTGCCGTCGAAGCTCTGACCCTCGCCGTTCTGGCCGACCATGGCGTACCAGAACTCCTTGTAGCTCTCGACGTCGGCCGAGAACTCGCCGTCGTCGACCTTGATGTTGCCGGTCGGGATGATCACCTTGGTGATGCACTTGTTGAACTCGGTGATCTTCGGCAGCCAGAGCTTGGTCTGGTGACCGAGCTGGGCGAGGTCGGCGGTGCCGGGCTGCAGCCCGTCGAGCAGGCCGCCGAGCTCCTTCTTGGTCAGCAGCTGCTTGGCCTGTGCCAGCCAGGGCTTGGATGCCTTGATCGTCGCCGGCAGCTCCGGCACGCTCTTGGCGAGGTTGTGGGCGAAGGTCGCCGTCGGCGCGGCCGCGGTGGTCAGGCGCGCGAACGCCCCGTCGGCGGCCTGGGCGGTCGGCCCCAGCTGATCGACGGCTGCCGAGATCTCGGCGGCGTGGCCGGCGAAGTTCGCCATCGTCGCGTTGAAGTGGGTGACCAGCGGCGCGAGGTCGCTCTCGTACTCGGCGAGGCCGGCGGTGGCGCGACCGAGGCCGTCGATGGTGCGGCTCAGGTCGTGGGGCTCGGTCCCCAGCAGGCCGGTCGTGACTTTGGCCGTGCCCCTCAGCGCCTGCGGCGACGTGTTGAGCGCCTTGTTGAGCGCCTGGCCACCGGTGAGGCCGCGGACGCTGGGGACCTGATCGGCATCGTCGGCGGCGCTCGGCTTGCTGCCGAACGCGGCTCCGAGCCCCTGCAGCGCCTGCTGCAGGTTGCCGCGCGTGTCGGACTGCAGGGCGGTGAGCACCTGGTCGATCTGGACCGGCGTCGAGGTCTGGGTGACGGGGATCAGGTCGCCGTCGTCGACGACCGGGCCGGCAGGCGTGCCGGGCTGCAGGTCGACGTAGAAGTTGCCCTCCAGGAAGAGGCGCGGGCGGATCTTCAGCGTCGCGTCCTTGTGGATCGGCAGCCCGGACTTGTCGATCTGCATGGCGATCTCGGCCATCGACGTGTCGCGGTAGCGGCTGACCTTGGACACCTTGCCGACCGCCACGCCGGCGATGCGCACCGGCGAGCCCGGCAAGAGCAGGTTGGAGTTCTTCACCACGGCGTTGACCGTGTAGTGATGGCGGAACGGCACCTTCTTGGTGAAGGCGAAGAAGCAGCCGATGAGGACGAGGACCAGGACGAGGAGGCCGGCCTTCAGCGGGGCCATGCCGAGACTGTGGTTGCGCCTCATGGCGTGGCCTCCCACGTGCCGGTCTTCTCGGTGTCGAGCCCCTGGCTGCCCGGCTGGTTGCCGATCTGCTGGGTGCCCGGCTTGTAGACCTCGTTGTTGGCCTCGCACTCCTGCGTCTGCCCCGGTGCCGCCGTGTTGGGGTAGGGGTTGCTGTGCAGGAAGGAGTCCTCGATCTGCGAGAAGTCCGGACCGGCCGGGCCGTTGGACGGCGACGCGGTCGGGCCCGCCTCGCTGCCAGGCTGCTGCGGCAGCGCGACGACGCCGAAGCGCAGCATGCTGCCGATCGCGTCGCTCTCCGACAGCGCGCTTGCGAGGTTGTTGAAGAACAAGCCGAAGTAATTGCACTTGGTCTGGGCGGGCGTGAGGAACGCGAGGATCGGCTTCAGCAGCGTCGCGGTCTCGGTCAGGCGGGTCAGCGCCGGGATGACGCGCGGGTCGGCGGCCAGCGTCTCCAGCTGCTGCAGCGTGGTGACCAGGCGGCCGTTGAGCTGGGACGAGCGCCGCAACGAGCCGGTACCCGCGTGGAAGGCGACGGCCAGGTTGGGCGAGGCAGCGGCCAGCTCCGAGAAGCCGGGGCGGAAGCGGCGGAAGAGCTCGGTGCTGTCGCGGACGAAGGCCGCCTGGGCGGGCAGCTCGCGCGTGGCGGTGTCCAGCGCCTTGGGCCCGAGCGCGATCGCCTGCTGCAGCTCGTCGGAGACCGAGCTCCAGGCCGTGAAGGTCTGGTTGAGGCTCGCGAACAGGTCGCCCTGCTGCTGGGCGACGGGTGCCGCTTCCGCGGCCGCCCGCGAGAGGGCGGGGAACAGGCGGTTGAAGCCGGTCTTCGGGTCGGCGAGGTTGCGCGCCGCCGGCTCGCCGTGCTTGGCCAGCGCGTTGAGGTTGCGCAGCCCCTCGTTGAGGTCGCCGCCACGCCCGGCGAAGGCGTTGCCGCCCTCGATCAGGTTGCGCTGCGACGCGTCCCGGGTGGGCTTGTCGAACATCGCGAAGAAGTCGTCGACCTCGACGGGCCGCGTCGCGCCCTTGACCAGCGGGATGGTCGAGCCGGCGGCGTAGGTCGCCTTCGCGCTGCCGCGGTGGATCGACACGTACTTGAGACCCAGCGGCGACTTCGGCCGGATCCGCACCTCGGTGTCGCGCGGCAGCGGGCCGACGTCCTTCTCGAGGTGCAGCTCGACGACCGCGGCGGCCGTGCCGTCGGGCTTGGTGTAGGACGCGACCTTCGCGACGCTGCCGACGCGATGGCCGCCCTGGCGGACCTCGTTGCCCTTGATCAGGCCCGAGCCGTCGGGCAGCTGCACCTTGATGTCATAGGTCGGGACGAACGGCAGCCCGTTGTTGGCGTTGTAGGACAGGAACACCGCGACGATCGTCACGAGGATCGCGACGCCGCCGATCAGGATCGGGTTGGCCGCGATCGAGGTGTTGCGGCGGCGGTTCACTTGCCGCCGTCCTGGCCGAGGAGGTAGTCCAGCAGCGTGGTGGTGGCCTTCGTCTTGGCGACGCTCGCCGTGGTCGCGGTGGCCTTCGCCTTCGCCGCGGACGCGTCGTCTCCGCCCGCGCGCTTCTTCTCGAACGTCGACGGGCAGGACGGCGGCACGCTCGAGCGCTGGATGCAGTTGGTCGCGTCGACCGTCGAGCGGATGAAGTGGCCCTGGGCGTCCTCGCCGTTGACCGCGCCCGTGTAGTAGTAGATGAACCGCATCAGCGACTCGAAGCCGCCGGCGGTGTCGAAGCTCGACGAGACGTCACCGAGGTCGGCGGCCAGCGGCTGCAGCGGCGCCGACAGGGTGCCGAGGCTGTCGACGAGCCCGCTGATCCTCGGGAACGTCTGACGGCCGCGGTCGGCGACGTCGCCGAGCGTCTTGACCGCCGGGGTGGCCGAGAGCGAGAACGGCCCGAGGTCCTTGACCGCCTGGTTGACCGCCGGCGCTTGCGCCGAGAGGTTCGCCACGGCGGGACCCATCTGGTCGGCCAGCGCGCCGAACCGCTGTGCGGCGGGCTTGAGCTCCTGCAGGAAGGCGGGGAGCTTGGCGAAGTTCTGCTCCAGCGCGTCGCCCTGCTTGGCGGTCGCGACGGCGGTCTTGCCCGCCGTGTCGACGAAGCCACCGAGGTCCTTGCGATGCGCGGCCATCGGACCGAGGACCGTGGAGGAGTCGTCGGTCAGCTTGCCGAGCATCTCGTTCTGACGCGCGAGGATCGCGACGACCTTGTCGACCTGCTGCAGCGCCGGGTTGGCGCGGCGCACGGCCGCGCGCAGGCTCTCGCCGTTGGCCGCGAGGCCCGCGCCGAGCTCGTTGATGATGAGCTTGAAGCGGTCGCGCTGGGGCACGCGCATGATGTTGTTGAGCAGGTCGACCCCGACCGGCGTGGTGTTGTGGGAGATCGCGAGCAGGTGCTGCCCCTTGCCCGGGCCGTCCTTGATCTCCGGCAGCGCCTTCGCCCGGCCGTCGTTGCCGCCGGCCGTGGCCTGGCAGTCGACGAACTGCTCGCCGATCAGCGACTGCAGCGCGATGCGGCAGCGCGCGTCGGTCTTGAAGGACCGGAACGCCGGGTCGGTGATGTCGAGGACGACGACGGCCTTGTTGTCCTTGGTCAGGTCGAGGCTGTCGATCTTGCCGACCTTGACGCCGGCGATCTTCACGTCCTCGCCCGGGATCACGAAGCTCGAGTTGTCGAAGACCGCCCGCACGAGGTAGCGGTCGCCGCCGCCGTCGCCGGCGCCGATGGCCAGAGCGGCGAATACGCAGACGGCGACGACCGCCGCGGCGATGACGATGCGCGCGCGCGTCATCGGCCCGCTCCCGGGACCTGCGCCGGGTTGCAGTCGGGGTTGGCCAGCGCGCCGTTGTCGACGAACGGGGCCGAGCCGTCCGGCAGCGCCGGTGCGGCCGCGCCTGGGCAGCGGCGCAGCTGGCCGGTCGTCAGGTTCGCGTCCTGGCCGCGGTCGGCGGCGGGCTTGGCCGTCAGGTTGATGCCGTCGCTGGTCGAGTAGGCGTCGAAGACCGGCAGCGTGCGCGCGTAGTGGCCGTTGGCGTCGTAGGTCGCCATGACCTGGCCGTAGCCGCGGACCCAGCCGACGAGGTCGGGCACGTACGGCCGCACGAACGAGAAGATCGGCGAGCTCTGCTGGAGCGACTTCTCACCCTCGGCGAAACCCGTCTTGGTGAGCTTGTCGAGCGCCGGCAGCTCCTTGAGGGCGTCGAGCAGGTCGTTGCCGGCGCCGGGCTGGGCGAACATCTCACGGAGCTGGCGGAACGTCGGCACCGCCTGCTGGAGCACCGGCCGCAGCTGCCGTGCGTACGGGGCGAGGTCCTTGGTCGCCGGGCCTGACACGTCGACCAACGTGCGCAGCTCCTTGAGCGCGGGACGCAGCGCGACGAACGACGCCGTGCCCTTGCGCAACGCCGGCGCGACGTGCTGCAGCGCCTGGTCGAGCGACGCGGTGTTGGCGCTGAGCGCCGCCGTCGTCGCCCGCGTGTTGGAGACGAGGTCGGTCAGCTCTTCCTTGTTCTCCGACAGCGCACCGAGCGCATCGCCGGTCTTGACCAGGAAGCGGGTGAGGTTCGCGTCGTCGGAGCTGACCTCGGTGGCGAGCTGGTCGAGGCCCGACAGCGCGGCCGGGAACGCCTTGGCCGACGCGTTGGCCTGCTGCTCGTTGCCCTCGTACCAGGAGGCGAAGCCGTCGATGAACTGCTGCAGGCCCTTGCGCGACTTGGCGTCGAACGTGTTGAACAGCTGATCGAGGTCGACGATCGGCGTCGTCTTGTCGCCGCTGATCGTCGCGCCGTCGTCGAGCGCGGGCCGGAACGTCGGCGCCGGGCTGATGTCGACGTAGCGGCCGGCGACGCTCGTCAGGCCGATCTGACGGATCGTGGCGGTCGTGCCCTGGCGCAGCGGCCCGAAGCGATGATCGACCTTGATCCCGATCTCCGCCTGCCCATCGCCCGTGAGCTCGATCGACGTGATCGTCCCGGCCGGCGTGCCACCGATCCGCACGCGGTCGCCCTTGACCAGCTGCCCCGCGTTGGCGAAGACGACGCGGTAGTCGTGCGCGCCGGATCCGCGCAGGGCGAAGACCAGCGCGATGGCCGCGACGACGAGCACTACAAGGGGCGCCCACCGCCAAGGGCGGGCTTGATGGGACGGAGCAGTCAAGGTGGTTCCTCCCGCGCAAAGCCCTCCAGGCTCCGCAGCGGCGACGATCGTACATGGCCCCGGACAAGTGAAGCAACATGCATGTGTCTCGATCCGCTAGCGTCGCCTTCAGGTGCATCGCGCAGGATGCGCCGCAACCTTTCGACATTGCCGCGGTTTCGGGTACATCGTCGTTTTCGTCTCAGGAGGAGTTGTCCCTTGCGCAGAATCATGATCCCGGTCGGGCTCGTGGCCGCCAGCGTGGCGGTTGCCGCACCGGTGCTGGCCCAGTCGTCCGGCACCAACACGTCCAACACCGTGCTGACGACCAAGGTCGCCGTCAGCCCCAGCAAGGCGGGCACCAAGCAGAAGCCCAAGGGCGTCAAGCTCACCTTCACCGTGCACTGGGAGACCAGCGCCGACGTCGACAAGCCGGTCGTGCAGACCGCTGACGTCCTGTTCCCCAAGGGCTCGCTCTACAACGGCGCCAAGTACGCCAAGTGCGCCCAGTCGGTCATGGAGCGCGGCAGCGTCTCGGAGTGCCCGGCCAAGTCGATCATGGGCACCGGCAAAGGCACCGCCTACGCCGACCAGGTCCTCACGACCCCGAAGATCACCGTCGTCAACGGCGGCGGCAACAAGGTCTTCCTCTTCACGGTCCTCACGAACCCTGCGCGCGTGGCCAAGCCCGTCCCGGGCACGATCACCAAGCAGTCGGGCAAGTGGGCCTACAAGCTGCACCTCGTGGTGCCGCCGAGCCTCCAGGTCGTCGCGGGCGTGCCGATCGCGCTGCGCGACATCAGCATCACCGCCGGCGGCAAGTCCTACGCGAAGGACTGGCTGGCCACCACCTCGTGCTCGGGCGGCAAGTACCCGTTCCAGCTGACCACGGGCTTCGCGCCCGACAGCGCGGGCAACCCGGTCGGCTCGGCGACCTACGACGGCAGCACCCCCTGCTCCTAGCGGACCAGGGCAACAGAGCATCGCGGTGAGACGAGCGCCCGGGTGCCAAGCCCGGGCGCTCGCTCGTTCAGCGACGTCGGTCGGCAAACATTGACGTCTCTCATAGGATCCAGCCCGTGACCCCCGGGCCGAACCTCACACGGCGTACCGTCCTGCGCGAAGGCGCCGTCGCCTTCCCGGCCTGGTGGCCGAGCAGGCCGCGCAGCGCGATGCTGGCCGGAATGGCGGCAGCGGCGACCCGGCAGGGCTACGCCAACGTCCGCGTCGACGACGTCATCGAGCTGGCGCGCGGCTCTCGGCGGACCTTCTACGCCTACTTCGACGGCCGCGAGTCCTGCCTGCTCGAAGCCCACGAGATGGTGCTCGCCGACTGCCTGCGCGCCGTCGACGAAGGCCCGCAGGAGCTGGAGCTCGCCCTGGCGCGGCTCATGCGCTACCTGGCCGCATGGCCGGCGCACGCCCACCTGCTGCTGGTCGAGATCCTCGCCGCCGGACCGGCGGGCGTCGCGCAGTACGAAGCGGCGATGGACGCCTTGGCGCGCCGTCTGGCCACGTGCGCGATCCCGGGGGCCAACTCCGGGGCGGTCAGCGCCGACGCGATGGTCCAGGCGCGCTTCGGCGCCCTGCACCGGCTGGTCCAGCAGCGCGTGCTCGCCGGCGAGCATCAGGCCCTGCCGCGGCTGACTCCGGCCCTGGTCGAGCTGGTCACCTTGCACGGCTCGTAGTGACGAAAAATACCTAGCGCGCGGTGACGGAGACGTGTATGTTCCTCGCCCAAGCCGATGATCCAACGTTCTCCGCATGCTCGCGCGGCACACCAGCTTCCCTCGGGTCGCCACGGCCTTCCGCGCGACTTCGTCATCTCCAACCAGCGTGAGCGGATCCTCGGCGGCGTCATGGCCGCCGTCAGCGCCAACGGCTACGGCGCCACGCGGGTCGAGGACATCATCGCCCTGGCCGGCGTCTCGCGGCGCACCTTCTACGACCACTTCTCCAACAAGGAGCAGGCGTTCCTCGCGGCCTACGACTTCGTCGTGGAGCAGCTGCGCATCGGGGTGGCCGGGGCCTACGCCACCGGCGGCACCTGGGCCTCGAAGGTGCGGCGTGGCCTTGCCGCGTTCCTGAACCTGATGGCCGGTGAGCCCGAGCTGGCGCACGTGTGCATCGTGGAGGCCGTCGCGGCCGGTCCGCAGGCACTCGAGCGCCGGATGAGCGCCATGGCCGACTTCCGGCTGTTCCTCACCCCGCCGACACCGGAGCATCCGCCGGTGATCGTGTCGGGGGTGACCGCCGAGACGGTTGTCGGCGGCGTCTACGAGGTGATCTACGCGCGCGTCGTCACCAACCGCACGGCCGAGCTCCCGGACCTGCTGCCCGCGTTGTTGTACAGCGTCCTGCTGCCGTTCGTCGGCACCGAGGTCGCCGGTGCCGAGCATCGCCATGCGGTGACCGCAGCCGTGACACGGGCCAAGGACCCGGCACCCGCACCGTAAGGGCGGGAGGGCCCTCGGGCCCCGCCGATGTTTCGCTCTGGGCCTCTCAGCGGGTGGGGGTTCCATTCTGTCGCGGACACGGGTACGTTTCCGTCCCTGTGAGCCCCTTGCCTCGAGAGCCCCATCACCTTCCGTCAGGCCGCCACAAGCTGTCGCGTGAGGAAGTGGTTCGCAACCAACGCTCCCGCATCGTCGAGGCCATCGCCGATGTCAGCAGCGTCGTCGGCTATGCCGCGATGTCGGTCGAGGACATCATCGCCACCGCCGGCATCTCGCGTCGCAGCTTTTACGACTATTACTCCTCCAAGGAAGACGGCTTCGTCCAGGCCTATGACGACATCAGCGGCCGGGTCCTGGCCGCGGTGCGCGAGGCCTACGAAGAAGCTGACGGTTTCGCCGCGCGCATCGAGGCGGCCGTCGGCGCGCTGCTGCAGTTCTTCGCACAGAACCCCGACTACGCCGAGATGTGCCTGGTGCAGGTGATGAGCGCCGGGCCGGACGCCGTGGCGCTGCGCGACAAGACGCTGCAGCAGCTCACCGAGCTCGTCGTCGCGGCAGCCGACCGTGAGCTGCCCAAGCGCGGGCGACCGCCCGAGCTGATCGCCGAGGGCATCGTCGGCGGCATCTACGAGATCCTCTACGCCCGCGTCATCCGCGGCCGGATCGATCAGCTGCCCGACCTGCTCCCCGACCTGGCCTACTCGGCGCTGCTGCCCTATCTGGGCGCGACCGAGGCGGCCAGCGAGCAGCGCCGCCTGCGGCGCCGCGCCGGCCGCTCGGGCTAGCGGCCGTGCGCGCCTAGCTGTCGCGCTCGTCGGCGAAGGCCAGCAGCCCGAACAGGCGCGCGTGCAGCGAGTCGAGCTGGTCGCGTGCGAGCGCGCCGGCGATCACGTGCCCGATCGCGCCGCAGAGGAACTCCAGCTGCAGCTCCGGCACGGGACCGTCGTGGTGGTGCTGCCAGCCACGTGCGAGGGAGGCGATCGTCTCCTGGCGATCCTCGTCGCAGAGGCACAGCATGTCGCGATGGCCGAAGCGCACGTCGGTGACCGTCATGCGCGCCGTCTCGGGGTCGGCAAGGACGCCATCGGCGAGGTCGTTGAGGGCCAGCGCCAGCCCCTCGGTCCAGTCCTCCGCCTCCAGAACCCGTGCCTCGAAGCGCACGCGCATCGCGGCGGTGGCCTCCAGGTAGGCGTCACCAAAGGACCGCTGAACATCCGTGCCGAGCATCTGTGGGACCTCCCCTGAGGTGATTACGGAGAGCGACCATAGGGCTGCCAGAACGGCAGGTCAATAGCAGAAACGAGCGCGTTTGCCGATTTGTTTCTCAAGCAACTGAACCGCTGGAGGATCTTTCAGTGGACGATCTCGGGAACCCGCGAACGACCACCGTGAGGCCTGGTGGACCAGGCGCGGTCGCCCATCAGCGCAATCGCCGCGGGGACCAGCACCAAGCGCACGATCGTCGCGTCGATCGCGATCGCGACCGCGGCGCCGAGGCCGACCTCCTGGATTACCGGCACCCCCGTAAGGGCGAAGCTCCCGAAGACGGCCACCATGATGAGCGCCGCGCCGCTGATCGTGGAGCCGCTGGAGGCCAGGCCGTCCTGCACCGCCTCGCGCGTCCCGAGACCCTGCAGACGACGCTCCCGAATACGACTGAGCAGAAAAACTTCGTAATCCATCGAGAGCCCGAAGACGACGGCCAAGACGATCGGGATGGTGACCGTGTCCAGATAACCTGGCGCGTCGAAGCCCAGCAGACCGTCGGGCCAGCCCCAGACGAAGACGGTGGTCAGGACGCCGTAGCTGGCGGCGACGCTCAGCACGTTGGCCACGACGGCCTGCAGCGCGAGCGGGACCGACCGCAGCATGACCAGCAGCAGCACGAACGTCGCGATCAGGACCCAGGCCGCGATCTTCCACAGCGAGCTGGTGATCGCGCGGTTGAAGTCGACCTGGGCGGCCGAGTTGCCGCCGACGAGCGTGCCGCGCGGCAGCGTGTGCCGCAGGCGCTTGATCAGCGCCTTGGCCGCGGGCGTGTCCGGGTTGTCACGCGGGGTGACGATGATGAGGATGTAGCGCTTGTCGGTCGTCCGGGTCCGCACCCCCGTGCGGACGACCCCCGGATCGGCGCGCAGCGTCTTGACGGCACGGTCGAGCGTCGCCGGCGGCGTCAGGATCTTCACCGGCGCGCCCTGCCCTTGACCGCGATTGGCGCTGAGCGCGGCCTCGAAGCCCTTGCGGACCTCGGAGTTCTTGGGGAACTGGTTCAGCACGCCGTCGCCGGTCTTCAGCGCGGCCAGCGGCAGCGCGAGCAGCATCAGCAGCGCCAGCGCCGCCGCGAGCCAGGCCGCGGGCCGCGCCGTGACCTTGCCCGCCCAGGCCGCGAACCAGCGTCCGCCCGGCTTGCCGGGCTTGATCCGCTTGCCGGCGACCGTCAGCAGCGCGGGCAGCAGCGTCGCGCAGGCGAGCATCGAGACGAGGACGACGATGATCGAGCCGGCGGCCATCGAGCGGATCGCGGCGGTCGGGACGAGCAGCAGCCCGGCGAGCGCGATGACGACCGCCACGCCGCTGAAGGCGACCGCGATGCCCGACGTGCGCATCGCGGTGCGCCGCGCCTCCTCGAGCGTGGCACCGCCACGCAGCTCCTCCCGATAGCGGACGACGACGAAGAGCGAGTAGTCGACCGCGACCCCCAGCCCGATCATCGAGGCCATGTTCGGCGTGTAGAAGCTCATCAGCGTGTGCCGGGCGAGCAGCTCGATGATCCCGCCGGTGATGAGCACGGCCACGCCGCCCATGACCAGCGGCAGCGCCGCGGCGGCCAGCGAGCCGAAGACGGCGAGCAGGATCAGCAGGATGATCGGGAAGCCCACGCGCTCGGCGCTGGCGAGGTCGTCCTTGGTGAGGTCGACCATGGCCGCCCAGAGCGCGCCCTGGCCGATCAGATGCACCGTCACGTCGCCGTAGTGGCGCCCGTCGGCCAGGCCGAGCTCGCGCCGCAGCTTCTTGCCGACGTCGGGCGCGTGGAACTCGTCGACGCCGGTGAGGAACGGGACGATCACCGGGCGCCCGGGCCGGTGCGTGGCGTAGTACAGCGCGGCTTCCGTGGTCTGCGGAAGCAGCTTGACCTCGGGCGTCGCCTTGTCGGCGCGCGTCAGCGCAGCCAGCGCGGCCGCGTAGTCGGCGCGGGGCGCGCCGCGCGGGGCGACGAGCACCGCACCCAGCATCGTCCCGCGCAGGTCCCCGGAGACGCCGCGCTGCAGCGCGGCCTCCGTCCGGGCAGACCCCGAGCCGGGGACCTCGAAGCCCCCGCCCGTCAGGTGGTCAGAGCCGCCGAGCGCCAGTGGCGCGGCAATCGCAACCAGGGCGGCCCAGACCACCAGGACGACCAGCGCCCTCCGTCGTCCATGCATGGGAGTGAAGCCGGTCGACTAGCTACGGCAGGTCACAGCGCCATCGAACTTCGCGAGCTGACCCGTCTCGTAGGAGACCTCGACGTGGTACTTCCACTTATGGCTCGCGGGGCACATGGTCGTGACGATCCAGTCCTTGGCGTAGGACTTGTACCCGGCGTTGACGTGCAGGCTCTCGACGCGCAGCGGGATGCCGGCGACGATCTGCAGGCTGCGCGGGATCGACGCATGCGCCTTGTAGCCCCACGGGCCGCTCTTGAGCTTGGTGATCGAGGCGCTGACCGTCTTCTGGACGCGCGCCGGGTGCTGCAGCACGGTGTAGAAGTGAACGGCGTTCGCGCCGCCGTTGACGACCGTGATGTCCGGGATGGAGGCGACGCCGTCAGCGTCGGCCTTGCCGGTGCCGTGGCCCATGATCGCCTTCTTGGGGCAGGCGCCGATGCCCTTGCGGTCCATCGTCTGCGGCGCGCAGGTCGGGTACTTGCCGCCGTTGTAGTTGCCGCCCTTGGAGATCCACACGTCGACGGTCTGGGCCAGCGGCGGGTCGTAGTCGCGCGGCGTGTCGATGGTCGACTTGACGTCGATGTTGATCCCCTGCGGGTGCTTGGGCGTGCCCGCCTTGTTGGGCGTCACCTTCGTGACCGACGTGATCTTGATCGGGACGAGATCCTGGCCGAAGGCAAGGGCCGAGGTGACCAGAGCGGCGACGGCGACAAGGGCCGCGAGGACAATTGGGCGACGAGCGAGGGAGCGCATAGTTAAGCCGACGCTAGAGGACCGGAGACACTTTGGCAAACATCAACATGTCTCTTTTATGCCGTGAGCGTGGCGTCGCCCTCGAGGAGGGCCTGCCCGTGCACCGTCACCCGCCAACGATCGCCGCGCTGCTGCAGCAGCTGCAGCTCGTCGAGGTCGCGGAGCGTGCGCCGGCAGGTCTGGGCGGTCAGGCGGACGGCGCCGCGCACGGCGTCCTCGTCGGCGTCGCGCGTCTCGCGGATGACCTCCAGCACGCGGAGGCGACTCGAGTTGAGGCTGTAGGGCCGCGGGCCCGGATAGCGCAGCGGCGTGCCGAAGATCCAGCCATCCGGCAGCGCCTCGAGGAGCGGCTTGCGCAGGCCGGCAAAGCGCGCGTCGTGCTCGTCGTCACGCGCGACCAGGCAGCGGACCGCGTGCGAGAGCGCCGGACCGTGGCGCCGCGCGACGGCGACGTCGAGCTCGGACCGCAGCGCATCGACGCCGTCGTCACCGTCCAACGCGAAGAAGGCCTGGGTGACCCGCCCCACCATCCCGGTCGCGCGCCGGTCGCGCGGCGGGCGCTTGACCGTGGCGGTGGCCGCCGGCATCCCGCACATTGTGCGGACGAGGTTGACGAGATCACGATGCAGCCGCGGCGTCGGCTTCAGGATCGCGTCGCCCACCAGCTGCGGACGCAGCGCGGCGATCACGGCCTCCACGCCCCACTGCGGCGCGTCCTTGGGACGATCGGACGGCATCAGCCGCTTGAGCCGGTCACGCACCGGTGCCAGCGCGCGGTCGCGCCGCTCCCACGCATCCGGCCCGACCGCCGTGGCCTCGAGCAGGGCGAAGCGCGTCCACAGTGGCGCGGCAGCGGCGACGTCGAGCAGCGACCAGACCGCCGCGTCGAGGCCCTCGGTCGGCGTCGGGGCGCGATCGAACGCGGCACACACACGCATCTGGGCGAACGTGAGGGCATGTGCCATCGCGTCGACGATCAGGTTGTCGCGCGTCTGGTACAGGTCGTAGACGCGGCCCTTGGTGACACCGGTCGGCTGCTGGATGTGGTCGAAGCTCGCCTCCAGCAGGCCCCGATCGGTGACGACCCGGCAGGCCGTGTCGAAGATCCGCGTGCGCTGCATGTAGCGCACGTAGACATCGGGAAATCCGTGCCGGCCCGCGGAGACCGGCGAGACGGGAAGGTTCGCAGCACGCATCGTCATGGCGCCCGCCAGCGTAGCGCTTTGGGGTACGTCTGTGTGTCCTAATGTCGCGCGTCCGCCGCGCCTTGCCGACCGTCAGTCTGCGCGACGACCGCGGGTGTCAGCTGCTGCAGGAGGCCTTGCCCGAGTGCTCGACCTGCGTGCCGTCGTCGAAGCCCACACGCGCGTCGTAGTCCCAGCCCTTGTCCGGGCACTTCGGGACCACCAACCACGGTCCGCGCTTGACCGTGAGGTTCAACTGCTGGAGGCCGACCGGGACGCCGGCGATCGTCTGCAGGGCCGGCGGAAAGGTGAGGTCGAGCTTCAGGCCGTCGTCGGTCGCGGAGATCTTTCCCGGCACGACGGTCTTCACGTAGGCCGGGTGACTCACGACCGTCGAGAGGTAGACGTCGTCCTTGCCGCCGTTGACGGCGTTGATCACCCCGACCGTCTTGGCCTGGTCGGTCAGGCCGATGGCCTCCCCGCTGCCGATGATCGCCCCGGGGGGGCAGGCGTCGAGGCCGCGCTTCAGCGTCTCGGCGTCGCACGACGGCGTGTCGCCGCCCTTCCACTCGATGCCCTTGGGCAGCGTGATCTGGGCCGTCTTGCCGATCGGCGGGTCGGCGTCTGCGGGCTGGCGCAGCCGCAGCGCGACGTCGACCTGGCCGGCCTTGACGTCGACGCTGGAGCCCAACACCGACACGGGCGAGGCGGCCGGCTTGCCGTCGGGCGTCGTCGCGGCGGTCGTTTGCGGGGGCGCGGCGGCGCTCGTGGCCGTCTTCCCGGAATCAGAAGACGAGCCGCAGCCGGTCGCGGTGGCGACCGCGAGCGCGGCCAGAACGAAGAACGACGGGCGGACGCGCATGAGCCGCGGAGCGTATCTCCCGGCTCCTACCAGCGTCCAGACACAACCCTTCCCAACATAAAGGCCCGTTTAGAAACGGTACGGCACCGCCCGGCTCACCACGCCTGTTGTGGCGCGCTGCTCGATCCGGACAGGACGTCCACGAGATTTGTACATATATCTGTGCCAAGAACACAGACAACGGCCACCGGTACGGCTATGTTTCCCCTGTGGCCGAACAAAAGAAAAAGCGCGCGCGCGAGCCCTACCAGCTACCTGCGGGCCGCCACGGTCTTCCTCGGCAGTTCGTCGTCACCAACCAGCGCCAGCGCATCCTGGCCGCGGTTGCCGACGTCTGCAGCTCGGAGGGGTACGTCTCGATGAGCGTCGAGGACATCGTCGTGGCCTCCGGGGTCTCGCGCCGAACGTTCTACGACAACTACCGGGGCAAGGAAGACGCGTTCCTGGCCGCCTACGACGAGGTCTCGGCGCAGCTGCTGGGCCAGGTCCAGGAGGCCTACAACTCGGCCGACGGGCTCGTCGATCGCGCACGCGCGTGCCTCCGCGCGCTGCTGGACTTCATCGCGTCGGAGCCGACCTTTGCCGACATGTGCATCGTCGAGGTCCTGGCTGCGGGCCCGCAGGCCATCGCCCGACGCAACGCCATCATGAGCGCGATGGCGGCGCTGATCGACCAGGCCGCCGAGGGCGACCTGCCGAAGTCCAAGCGCCCGGCGCCGATCATCGCCGAGACGCTGGTCGGCGGCATCTACGAGGTCATCTACTCGCGCGTGCTCGCGGGCAGGTACGCCGAGCTTCCCGAACCTGTTGCCCGACCTCGTCTTCGCCCTCTTGCAGCCCTACGTCGGCACCGAGGTCGCGCAGGAGATCCTCAAGAAGGAACGCCGCCGGGTCGCGCGCGCCACGAGCAGCGCCGGCGCCTAGCGCAGACGATCGGCGAGCGACCGGCCCGCGTCGGTCAAGTACCAGTGGTTGCTGCGTCCCTTGCGCGTGCGACGCACGAGCTGCGTCTTCTCGAGCGTGCGCAGGTGCCGGCTCGCCTGGCTCTCCAGCCGGATGCCGACCGCGGCGGCGATGGCGCAGTTGCTGTCGCCCGGATGGGCGTCGAGATGCAAGAGGGTCGACCGCGCGAGCATCGAGAGGCGTGGCGGAGGGTCCTGGGCCACCGCGGCGGCGTGATGCTCGAAGCGCGACGGCGCCACGATCTCGAACCCGACGGGACGCTGCGCCTCTCTGAGCGCGGCGCGGCGGCCGAGCCGGTGGGCGAGCTCGAGGTAGGCCGCCGGCTCGACGGCCTCGTCGAGGCCGCTGACCCCGCGCTGGGTGCCGAGGCGATCCGCGGCCAGCGCGACGAACGCCCGAGTCGCCACGGCGCCGTCGAGACCTTGCGGTGAGGCCCGCTGAGCGCGTGGCTCGACGACGGCGAGCCACGCCCGCGTCGGGTCTGCGCGCAGCGCGGCGGCAAGCCGACGCAGGACCAGCGGCAGGTCGTCCGCCGGGTCGGGCTCGGCATCGGCGTGCAGGCTCAGCTCCGCATGCTCCATCGCCGACTCCAGGCACGCCCGCCGGTCGGCGAACAGCTTGTAGTACGTGCGCTTGGAGACCCCGGCGTGGTCGCAGATGCGCTCGACGGTGATCCGCTGCCAACCATCGAGCCGCGCAAGCGCCCCGGCCGAGGCCAGCAGCCGCTCCCGTGAGGAAGCGCTGCCGGCGACGGACACGGAGCGCCTGCGGGTGCTCATGCGATCGCGGCCTTGGCCTTGGCCTTGGTGAACTTCACCTTGAAGGCGCCGGGCTTGGCCTTGCCGGTGCGCTTGGCGGTGATCGTGGCGACTGTGGACTTGCTGATGGTCCTGGTCGTCTTCTTGATGCCCTTGCCGGTGACGGTGACCTTGCCGGCGCCGAGGCCGCCGATCTTCAGCTTGACCGTGGTCTTCGTGACGGTCTTGCTGATGATCTTGGTCGGGCAACTCGGCGTCTGGATGAAGACGTCGGCGTCGGCCGCCTTGCCGTTCTGGCCGTCGACCTGCTGCTCGGCGACCTGCGTGGCCTTGCAGATGTCGGCGTCAGAAACGGTGAGGATGCCGCCCTTGCCCCCGATGATGGACAGCTTGAAGCTGCTCACCGGAGCGTCGGGGATGTTGTCGAACGTCGTGACCAGCTGATCGTCCTCGACGTCGCTGGTGCCCGTGAGCGTCAGCTTGACGCCGTTCTGGCCGACCAACGGGATCACGAGCTTGGGCAGCGTCCGGATCTCACGGCCCGACTTGGGGTCCTTGCGCACGTTCTTGACGAAGTACACCGGACCGGTCAGCGGCTCGTCGAGGATCGGCGTCACCGCCGTCGCCGACCCCACGATCGACGCCTGCGGGCACGTCGGGGTCACCTTGGAGCCGTCGACGAACTCACACAGCCCGTTGGCGTTGTCGGGATCCAGCGCCAGCGACAGCGGCAAGGCCACCCGCACCTTCTTGAGGTTGGACTGCCCCGGCCGCTGCGTCAGCTCGGCCGTCACCGCCGGATGCTTGCCATCCGTCGTCTGGCCCTTGCCACTCAGCGACAAGGCCAGCTTCGGCTCCAGCGCCAGCGACGCGCAGTCGCCGACCTGGAACCGGTTGGTCACCGGCGCCGTCTGACCGTCGACCGCGCCGAGCGTGGCGGCGATGGTCTGCGCCGCGCACGAGGTCGGGTTGACCATGAACCCGGCCTTGTCGACGTTGACCTCCAGCCGCTGCAGCCGCACCGGCACGCCCTTGACGATCGTCGGCAGCGGATCGCTGACCACCGTCACGTGCGCGTCGATCGGATCGACGTAGATCTTCTGGCGAACGGTGACCGTGCCGAGGTCGAACGGGCCCGCCTTGGCCGGCACGACCGCCCGCAGCGAGAACGGCGCGTCCCCGTACTGGCCCTCCAGGAACACCTGGCCGGGCAACATGTACGGGTCGACCCCCGGTCCGGCGAACGCCTTGACCGTCCCGACCTGGGTGTTGAGGTTGCCCTTCAGCCGTGCCAGCAGACCGGTGGGCAAGGTCATCGACAAGCCGTTCAGCGCGGCATTGCCATCCGGCTTGGACAGCGTCAGCGCGAACGGCGACGAGGCGCCCGCCACCGGGGTCAGCACCCCGGCGTTCAGTGACGGCGTGAAGCCGCCGAGTCCGGCGCGGCAGTCCACCTGCGACGGCGACTGCAGCGCCACCGACTTGCCCGACCACGAGCTCATCGTCGTCGCCGTGCTCTGCGCACCGCACGCCGGAGAGGTCGCGAGCGCCGCGTTGGGCCCGCCGTCGAACCTCACGTGCAGCACGCTGAACGGCAACTGCGGGTTGTTGGCGAACGTCGCCGTCAACCGTCCCGTCGCCGGGTCGGCCTTGACGCCGCCCTCGAGCTTGAGCCGCACACCCGAGACGGTGTTCGTGGCCGTGATGAACAGGCGGAACATCTTCCCCGACTGGGGGTCGTCGGACTGTTGGGAGCCGACGTAGACCGAGCCCGTGAGCGGCTCCGCCAAGAGCGGCGTCTCCACGGACACCGTCCCCAGCTTCGACGCCCGCGGGCACGTCTCCACCTGATCGGACGCCAGATCGATCTGGGCATCCGTGCACGCCGCCAGGCCTGCGGCCGCCGACGGCGAGATCGACGTCCCCTCCGGGAGCGTCACCGACACGTCCTTGACGTGGGCGGTCGCCAGCGCGTCCGGCGCATCGCTCTGGGGCACCGTCAGATCGACGTTCAGGCCCGTCGGGGCATCCGCCACGCGCGAGGTCGGCGTCACGTCGATCGACGGATCGAACGGCAACCGGTCACATCCTGTCGTGACGAACGGGACGCCGTTCATGTCGCTGGAGAACGACTGCGTGGTGAAGCTCCCGATGCTGTCCCAGCCGTCGAGCCGCGCCGTCGTCGTCTCCGCGGTGCCAGGGCAAGACGTCGATGTCGTCAAGAACGCGGCCCGGCGGCCTTGCGCCTTCGCCGGATACGACGGGAAAGGGCTCTCGTCATACCGGTACTGGTCATGGTCCGGATCCGCGGGAACGCCCCACAGCGTCACGTCGCTTCCATAGAAGCCTCCCTGCGCTTGGGAGACCGTGCCCGTGTCGATCACGATCCCGAAGTCACCGGGCCGCACCTTGGCCTGGAGCTTGACGATGACGCCGAAGGCGTTGAAGCCGAACATCGCCGGGGTTCCCGCCGGCGGCTCGAGGTTGTACACCGCGTACGGGAAGCCGACGCCGAAGACGTCAGCGACGCCAACCTGCGACGCGGTCGGACACTGGGCGATGCCACCGTTGCCCAGCGCGGTGAGCTGCTCCTCGGTGCACTTCGGGGTCACCGTCGGGTTGCCGACAAGCCCCAGCGGCACGTCGATCTTCAGCCGGTGGATCTGCTCCTGCGGCCTGGGACCGAGCCCGCTGCCGGCCGAGGCCTCCGTGGTGGGCACCGAGAACCGGAACCGCACGTCGGCGTGGGCACCCGCCTGACGGGTCGCCGTGCCCGAGAGGTCGGTGACGGCACCCCCCAGCTCGTCGAACTCGATCGCCGACGCGGCTGACGCCGACAGCCCACAGAGCAGCAGCGAGACTGCCGCCGACACCAACGCGCGCATGGTCATCCGGTTCCTGTTCTTCTTGATCTGTGCAGACATGGTCAGCGGCCTCCCGCTGCCCGGTGGTGGCTCGACGGCTTGGCCTTCGGCTGCTTGAAGGTCACCGTCACCGCCTTGGAGACGGCCACGCCGCTCGCGGGCGTGAACCTCACGGTGGCCTTGACCGCCAGCGACCGCTTGCGCTGCAACGTCGCCTTGGCCCGAGCCGTCAGCGACACCTTCACGGTGTAGGTCGCCGCCTTTGACGCAGACCGCGTCGTCGCACCGAGCCCGGCGCCCGAGACGCCGATCGTCCCCGCGGTCGACACCGTGATCCGCAAGCTCGCCTGCTGACCCGACACCGTCTTCAGCCTCGACACCACCACCTTCGACCGCGAGCCGCCCGGCGCGTTCCCGGAGCCCACGAACGTCAGCGAGCCGATCACCGGCGCCACGTTGGTCTGCGACGACCCTGCCGCGTCCCGGCAATCGCTCCCGGCACACGCCGGCGCCACGGTCGACGTCGTCGAGGCGAAGCCTGCCCCCTGCCGCGTCGTGTACATGTCGAACGAGCGATCCGTGTCGGTGTCCACCAACGCGTCGTTGGTGGCGAAGAAGATCGTCTTGCCGTCGGGCGTCGCGTCCTGGAACCGCGACTTGGTGCCGGGCGTCGCTCGCGAGATCAGCCGGAAGCTCCCGTCGTGGAACGCGTACGCGTCATTCGCCCCGTTGACGTCCTCGGGCACGAGACCGTCGGGGGTCGTGAAGAAGGCCGTCCCGTCGTCGGTCACCGTCTGCACCTGGCGATGGTCGGTCTGGATGAAGCCGGTGTTGCCGCTGGCGTTGTCCGGGTCACCGGAGTGCCCCGTCGGCGGCCTGCCGTCCGTGCGACACGACGCACACACCAACTGGCCTGCGCCGGCGTTGGCGTCAGCGTCGAAGAGGTAGACCTCGCCGCATCCCGCCGGATCGCCGAAGTAGTTCTTGCAACTCGTGCCGGCGTTGTCGAACCCAACCCGCGCGGCCGTCGTGGCCGAGTCGTCGGTGAACGCGAAATAGCGCCCGTTGCGGCTCAGGAGGTGCAGAAACCCTCCCGCATTGGTGGGGCCGCTCCCTGGATCCGGTGTTGCCACGAGCCGCAGCGCGCCCTCGCGCCAGACGTAGAGGTTCTGCTGGTCCTGGATCGCGCCGGGCGTGAGTGCCGTCAAGCTCTGGAAGGCCACCGTCTGACCGTCGCCGGTCATCTGGAAGACCGGGTCATACGGGCCTCCGACACCGACATACGCCAACGAGCCGTCGGTCACGTCGTAGCGGTAGATGTAGGTGCCGTATGACACGCCCGTGGTCGGCGTGTCCTCGGTCAGGGGCGTGAGCCCCTCGGTGTGGAAGACGAGGTAGCGCCCGCCGGTCCCGACCGCGTCGGGCACGGCCGGCAGCGCGCTTGACGGCGCCCCGGGCAGACGCGAGTACGAGATCGCTCGCGTCTCGTCGCCGGTGCGGACGTACAGGCCCTTGTTCTGCGAGCTCAGATCAAGCGCCGCGAAGTACACGTGGTCGAGCGCGTGCGCGTCGTCGGGCATCGGGTCGCGGGTTCCGACCTCGCTGGCGCCGACGGTGCCTCCTGTCGTGACCGTGCCGCCCTCGTCCTCGGGCAGCACGGAGGCCGCCTTGACGCCCCCGCCGGCGGTCCACGTGTACACGACGTTGCCGTGGCCGACTGCCTCCGGGACCAACGGCACGCCGGTCTGGAACTGTGCCGACCGCCCGTCGTTGGCGACGTATGTGAAGGCGACGGCCCCGAAGGGGTTGCTGCCACGCTCGGCCAAGTCGCGATCGGTGCTCGTGGCCACCAAGGTCAGCGCGCCGGTCAGGGTGTCGCGCATGTAGATGTTGCCGCCGTCCTCCGTTGCCCCGGGCGTCAGCGCGCGGGTGGAGGCGACCAGGACGTGTGACACATCGCCGGACGAGGCCAGCGTCGCGTAGGACGTGATGTAGCTCGGGACGCCGAGCGCGGGGTCGACCCCGCGATTGCTCCAGCCGTCTGCTCCGCGACGGGCGACGTAGCGGGTCAGCTGCGGTGCCGAGTCGGTGGGCACACCGGCAAACGGCGAGCGGGCGGAGTAGAAGAGCGAGTCGCCGCCGGGACCGGGGCGGGTCCCTCCGGTCATGAGCAGCACGCCCTCGCCCTTGTTCGGCGGGCTGACCTGCTCGTAGCCCCACGGCTGCTCGGCGAGCGCCGCGGTCACGCCGGCCCCGGAGCAGACCCCGGCGGCCAGCAGGGCGGACAGCAAGGACCCACGCATCAAACGACTCCCTTGGCGACGGCGCAGCACAACGTGAGCGCCGCCATGACGGCGCTCGAAAACCATGCGACCCAACGAACCTCTCCTCGCTTCTGATGGCTCGGCGACCGCGTGTCGCCGAGCAGATCCTTGAGAGATCAGACACCAGCGTGTGTGCCGTTGTCAAGTGGTTTGTGCTGGTTTTGTGCCGTGATCGCCTTTCGGTGGCTGCCAGCACGTCATGCCTTAAGCCTATATTTGCAGCACTTTCGGGCGCAGAAGCGATCCGCGCTCGACGCACAAAGTTTTCTGGTCTAGCCTGTGTACATGACCGTCTCATCCGTCTGGGGTCCTGGAGAGGTCGACGCCTCCGTGCTGCGCGCCCACGCCCAACGGGAGCGCTTCACGCGCGGGCTCGCCGAGGTGCTGATGGCCAAGGCCTACGACGAGGTCACCGTCGCCGATGTCTGCCTGCACGTCGGCGGGTCGCGGCGGACGTTCTACGAGTACTTCGATGACAAGGTCGGCTGCCTGCTGGCGGCGTACGACGATGCGGTCGGAGCAGCGCTGCGGGAGGCGTCGGCGTCCTTCTGTGGCGCGCCGGACTGGGCGGCAGGCATCCGCGACGGGCTGACGACGCTGCTCGACACGATGGCCGACGAGCCGGAGCTGACGCGGCTGTGCGTCATGGATGTGCTCGCCTGCGGCCAAGCCGGCCGGCGGCGGCACTCCGCCACGCTGGACGCGATCGCCGAGGTCATCGACCGCGGCCGCGCCGAGGCCCCTGACGACCTCGTCCTCCCGGACCTGCTCGGCCGCGCCGCGGCGGGCGCGGGCTTCAGCCTGATCTACGACTGGGTCTGCACCGATCGCACCGCGGAGCTGCCGCGCCTGGCACCGCAGCTGACCTCGATCGTGCTCGTGCCCTACATCGGCCGCAGCGCGGCGGCCCGCCACGCCGCACAGCCACTGGGCCTCGCCGGCTGATGGGCCGCCGGCAGCTGCCGGGCGGTCGCCACGGCCTGTCGCCGCAGGATGTCGCCGAGCACCAGCGGCGGCGGATCATGGACGCGGTCGTGCAGGTGACCGTCGCCGACGGCGCGGGCGCCCTCACCGTCCAGCGCCTCCTCGCGCACGCCGGGATCTCGCGCAAGACCTTCTATGACCACTTCGCCAACCGCGAGGCTGCGGTCCTGGCGACCTACCGGCTCGTGACCGAGCAGCTCGTCGCGGCGATCGACTCCCCGCAGGGCGACGACCCGCTGGCGGACGGCCTGGACGCCTTGCTCGCGCTCGTGGCCACCAGGCCCGACGTCGCGCGGTTCTGCTTCGTCGAGGCGCCCCGGGCGGGCGCCGACGTCTCCGAGCTCCGGGAGGCGCTGGTCCTCGCGCTCGTCGCATGGCTCGAGCGCCTCGGCGGGCACGGGACGATCCGAATGCGCGCCGGCGTCGGCGGCATGCTCGAGGCGCTGGCCACCGGTCCCGGCGACGGCATCGAGCTGCTGGCCTTCCTCCGCGATGTCGTCGACGCCGCGGGTGTCTAGCCGGCGTCGTCGCTGCGTGCCATCAGCGCGAGCGCCTGCTTGAGGATGTCGCGCTCGCGCGCGAGGACCCGGACGCGACCTCGCAGCCGCTTGAGCTCCTCGCGCTCGGACTCGTCGAGCTCGCGCTTGGGATCGTCGACGTCGTCCGCGTCGTCAGCCTCTTTGACCCAGTTGCGCAGCGACTGCACAGCCACGCCCAGGCGCTCGGCGACCCCGGGGATCGAGTTGTCCCCCTCGCGCACGAGGGCTACGGCGTCACGGCGAAACTCGGGCGAATAGCGCTTGGACAAAGGACTGGGCTCCCGCGAACACGCTCCCCCAGTTCGTAAACATCGATGTTCACGGCAGGCACGGGTGCGTTTTGGTCTGCCCAGTCTAGTGGCCAAACCAGATGTGTGTAGGCGAGTTTTGGTTGGAGATTGTGCGCCGGCTCAGGGGAGCTTGCGCGCCGCCTTGCCATCGGGCCCGGCAGCGAAGCCCAGCGCCGCCCAGCGCCGATGCCCCCCTGCCTCCAGGCGTGCGCACCCGGCAGCAGTCGCCGCCTGGGCCGCACCGGCGACCAGCGCCGCGCTCACGCCCTCTGCGTCGACGCGGCTGCCGTCGACGACCAGCCACGAGACCCGCGCGACCGCTCCGGCAGAGGCGTCCACCGCAACCGTGCCGACGACGTCCCCGTCGTCATCGACCGCCACGTGCAGCCAGCATCCCTCGGCCAACTCGACACGTTCGATCCGCGTCGACTCCGACGGTGCCTCTGACCGCTTATCCATACCTCACGCTCACCATGCCGTTCCGACAATACGCGTGCGGTACATGGATGTACAGACGGCGTTTCCCACACGTCAATAATTGCCACCGTTACTACGGTGGCAAGATACGTCTATTTGCAGGGAAGACGTACCGTTGACGCGCCTCCGCGAATTGTGGTGGAAACGAGCATACCAATTTGTGAAACGCACATGTGTTCCGTGAACGTCAGCGGTGCCTCTAGCAGAGGTGTTACTGCCCGTTCTCGGCAGTCAGACGTGCCGCCACCGCCACGCCCCGATCTGTCAGGCGCCACGCGTGGCTGCGTCCCTCCCGCCGACTCTGCACGAGCCCCTCGCCGGCCAGCCGACGCAGGAGCCGGCTCATCTGGCTCTCGTGGACGACGCCGATCTCGTCGGCGATCTCGACGTTGCGACAGCCGGGATGGGCGGCGATGTGGCGCAGCGTGGCGGCCGACAGCACGGTGAGGCCCAGCGTCGTCGCGGCGAGCTCGGCGTCACGCGCGGGCGCGCCGTCGGCAGCGGCGCCCGCGCGCATCGCGGCGACGAGCTCTGAGGGCTTGTGGACACCGAAGGCATGGCGCATCGCCTCGTGCCGTCCGACGAACGGCGAGAGCGCGAGGAAGATCGCCGACCCGGCCGCCTCATCGAGGCCGACGGCGTCCTCGCCACCGGAGACGCGCTGGAGCGCCAGCTCCCAGAGCCCGCCGACGGTGCCCGCCGCGGTGTTGGCGGGGACGCGGTCGCCACCGTCCTCGGCGGGGCCTGCCGCCAGCAGCGCAACGAAGCGATCGACGACAACTTGGCGGGCCGCGCGGGCGCGGCTGTTGCCATAGAGCGGCTCCATGATCGCCATCCACGCCCGCGGCGGGTCGAGCTCGAGCGCGGCGAGGAAGGCGACGATCGCGATGGCGACCTGCTCTGCCCAGCCGTCGCCCGCGGCGTCGACCTGCTCGGCGACCACGCCCCACAGGTGCTGCAGCGCATCCTCGATCGCGCCGGCAAAGCAGTCCTCGGCGTCGGTGAAGTGCTCGTAGAACGTGCGCCGTGACATGCCGGCGTGCTCGCAGATGCGATCGACCGACAGGCCGTGCCAGTCGCGCTCGCGCGACAGCGCGGTCATCGACGCGATGAGCCGCGCACGCTGCAGCGATGGCTGCGGTGTGCGCGACCCGCGCCGGGATGGAACGGCGCCACGATCCGCGCAGCACGACATGGACACGACGCCCGTCGTGTCAGGGGTGGTTCGGCCCACGATGGCTCTTCCTCGGTCGTGTCCCGGGCGCCCTGGCGGGCGCTTGCAGGTACGTCGGTGTTTGCGACTCGACGTTGCCTCACCGTAGATGGTTGAGTCTCCAGATGTCAAGGACAGAGGTAATCCAAGATTTCTTAGAGAGCCTCGGCGACTGCCGCAGGGCCACCTGCCCAGGAGTTCGGTGATGCTGCCCCGGGCCGACCTGCAGCGGCGCGGTGTCCTCTACTGTTCCTGATGGGGTAAAGGCCGATTCCGAAACGCGCCAGGACCTCGCAAGACCCATACCCATTGCCTTGGCGCACCCGTATGGTCTTTCGCAGAGATGGCGTCCGAGCCTCGCCCAACCGAGCAGCGTCTCCCGCGCGGACCGTCCGCGCTGGACCCCGAGGACCGCGCCCGGCTGCATCGCCAGCGCATCCAAGACGCCTTCGTCGCACTCGTCTCCGAGCGCGGCCTCCCCGACACGAGCATCCGCGACATCTGCGCCGGCGCGCGGGTCGCGCCACGCGACCTCTACGCCCAGTACCCCGGCAAGCTCGAGCTGCTGCTGGGCACCTGTGACGCGATCGTCCGCGATGCCTGCGACGCGGTTGCCGCCGCGCGCCGCAGCACCCCTCCTCCCTCCGACGTCGCGACCGCGATCACCGCGGTCCTCAAGCCGCTCGCCCAGCAGGCCGCGGCGCGCCCCGCCCACGCGCACCTGCTCCTCGTCGACGTCTTCGCCGCCGGCGCCGCGGGCCCGTCCTATCGACGCGGCCTGGTCGCGCGGCTGCGCGCGCTGCTGACCGAGGCGCTGTCAGACCTGCCCGCCCCGGCCGGCCTCTCGGAGGCGTCGCTGTGGGTCGTCGCCGCCGGCAGCCTGCAGGCCTTCGAGCGCCGTGTGCGTGCGGGCAAGGCGCGCAGCCTGGTCAAGGCGAGCGACGAGCTCGCGGCCTGGGCCGCGACCTACCTGACCGCGACGCCGCTGCCGCTGCCCAAGCCGGGCCGGCCGACGCCGCTGGCGGATGCGCCATCACGCTCGCGCGGACTGCCCCGCAACGTCCAGCGGCTGCCGCGCCAGTTCGTCGTCCCCCATCAGCGCGACCGGATCCTGCGCGCCGTCACCACCCTGGCCGCGCGCGAGGGCTACGCCGACATCGGCATCCCGGCGATCGCGACCGAGGCGCAGATCTCGATCCGGACGTTCTACCAGCACTTCTCCTCCAAGCACGAGGCCTTCACCGCGGTCTACGACCTGGCCTTCGGCAAGCTCTTCGCCCGGACCTGGGCGGCTGCTTCCTCGCAGACCAGCTGGCCTGATGCCGTCCGCGAGGGCGTCCGGGCGTGGGTGGGCTACGTCGCCAAGGAGCCCGACCTGGCCCGGTTCGGGTTCAGCGACATGCTGACCATCGGGCGCGAGGCGGTCGAGAAGGTCGACGATGCCTACTACGCCTTCGGGGATCTCTTCGGCCGAGGGCGCCCGGGTGACCACGAGGTCTCCGAGTTGGTGTCCTACGCGATCGCCGGTGGGATCGCGGGCCTGGTCGCGGCCTGGGTCGCCGACGGCCACGCCGCCGACGTGCAGCAGCTTGCGCCGCACCTGACCTACGCGGTGCTGGCACCCGCGATCGGCGACGCCGAGGCACTGCACGTGTCCGGCCTGGCCCCCGTCCCGGTGATCGTCCCGGTGCCCGAGCCGGTCAACGACGGCCAGCGGGTCGCCGCGGCGTTCGCGGCGCTCGTCGCCGAGCAGGGCTACGCGGCGACGACGCTCAAGCAGGCCGCGCGGCGGGCGAAGGTCGACGTTGCGGTCGTCGGCGAGTACTACGACGAGCCTGCCGACTGCGCGCTGCAGGCGCTGGATGCCTGGACGGATCGGACGTTCGCCGCAATGGCGGCCGCGTTCGCCTCCGCGCCGCGCGACGGGGCGCTGGCCGTCCACCGCGCGCTGGGCGCGATGCTCGCCCAGATGGCGGCCGAGCCCGACATGTTGCACTTGGCCGTCGAGGCGGTCGAGCACCTCGGCCCGCGGGCGCTGGCCCGCCGTGCGCGCTACGCGTCGGTCTTCTTCGACGCGATCTCCCCGACGGTCGCGCCCGACGATCCGATCCCGGCCGAGCCGCGCGTCGTCACCGAGATGCTGGCCGAGGGCGTCTTCGGCGTCTTGCGGACCTATGTCACCGAGGGTCGGATCGACGAGCTGCCCGCCGCGCTGCCGGAGATCAGCTACCTGTCGGTGGCGCCCTTCTTCGGGCCCGAGCGGGCGTCGGAGATCGCGCAGCTGCCGTTCGCCGCGGCGGCTGCGGTCGACGCCTGATCGGCGCCAATTTCTGTCCGCGGGTGGACACGCACATGTCTCCGGGCGTAGGATCGCCCGGAAACGCCGATGTCTCATCAATTTTTTGTAACAGGCCCGACGTTCGCCCCGGGCAACGAGCGTGAGCGACTGTTGGTGGCCTTTGCCGACCTGGCCTATGAGCGCGGCTACGAGCTCGTCCGGCTGACCGACATCCCGGAGCGCACGGGCATCGCGCTCGAGACCGTGCTCGGGTACTGGCAGACTGAGGAGGAGTGCGTCCTGGACGCGCTGCAGACCGGCGCCGAGCAGACCTTCTCCGCCGTCGCCCAGGCCTTCATGAGCGATCCTGGCGACTGCGCGGCCGCGGCACACCGCTCACTCGGCGTGCTGCTGGACTTCCTGGCGGCATCGCCCGCGCTGGCATCGCTGTCGATCCTCGTGCCGCCGGTGCTGAGCGCCCGCGCCGTGGCCCGCCACAAGTCGGTGCTCGACGTCTTCGGCGAGTTCCTCGGCCCGGGCTTCGCCGCCATGGGCCACGTGCCACCCCGCCCCGAGCTGGTGTCGCAGATCATCACCGGCGGCATCTTCGAGGTCCTGCGCCGCCACGCTCTGGACCGACGCCTGCACGAACTGCCCGCAGCCCTGCCCGCGGTCAGCCACGTCTGCATCGCGGCCTTCTTCGGGCTCGAGGAAGCAGCACGGGTAGGCGCGACGGCCTGAGTCGCGCCCTGCTCGATCATCCGTTGAGCGCCTTGAGCGCCCGCCAGTTCCGGCGGCCGTCCGCGTTGCAGCCTGCAGACTCGGCAAACCCGCGGACAAGGAAGACCGCCATGCCTCTCAGCAGCTGGCAGATCAAGACCGACCAGGGCGCCCATCGGCTCGGGTGCCTGGACTGCGGCGCCCATACGCTCATCGGCCGCCTCTCGGCACCAAGATGTCCATGTTGCGGCAGCAGGGACCTGCGGTCGATCGCGACCGCCGATGCCGAGCTTCGGCGGCAGCGTGACATGCGCGACCGGTCCATGCAGCTCGGTGCGGCGCCGATGACCTTCGCGCTCTGATCGCCGCACCGCAACCGTCAATGCGCCAGGATGGCGCGCATGGAGAGCACCGAGTACGCCGCCCACGACGGGCTCGGCCTGGCGCAGCTGATCGCCGAGCGCCAGGTCACCGCCGAAGAGGTCGTGCAGGCGGCGCAGGCTCGCGCGCGCGAGGTAAATCCGCGGATCAACGCGATCGTGCGCTGGATGGATGCCGACGCGAAGGCACGACTGAGCGCAGAGCCGCTCACCGGGCCGTTCGCCGGCGTCCCGTTTCTGCTCAAGGATCTCGGGCAGGAGTACGCGGGCGTGCCGTCGTCCTACGGCTGTCGCGCGCTGGCGAACGTCCCCGCGGCCGAGCACGCGACCGTCGTGCAGCGCTGGCTCGACGCCGGCGTCGTGGTGTTCGGCAAGACCAACACGCCCGAGCTCGGCGCCAAGGGCATCACCGAGCCGGCGCTGTTCGGCGCGGCGCGCAACCCGTGGGACCTGAGCCGCACCCCCGGCGGCTCTTCCGGCGGGTCGGCCGCGGCGGTCGCGGCCGGCATCGTCCCGGTTGCAGGCGCCAGTGACGGCGGTGGCTCGATCCGCATTCCGGCAGCGTGCTGCGGCCTCTTCGGCCTGAAGGCCGGCCGCGGGCTGATCCCGTTCGGCCCCACCGCCGGCGAGCCGCTGCACGGCGCCGCGACCAACGGCGTCATCTCGCGCAGCGTGCGTGACAGCGCCGCGATGCTCGACGTCCTCGCCGGCCCCGACGCGACCGTCCCGTACGCACCCGCCATGCCGGCCGGTCGCTTCCTCGACGAGGTCGGCCAAGCTCCCGGCCGCCTGCGGATCGGCTTCCACACCAACTCGGCCATCAACGCGAACCCGCATCCCAGCGCCATCGCCGCCGTCAACGAGACGGCCAAGCTGCTGGAGTCCCTCGGCCACGACGTCGAGCCGGTCCCCGCGCCCTTCGACGACGCGGCCCTCGCGCGCGACTTCCTCAACATCTGGTTCGTCTATGCCGCTTTCGAGGTGGCCGAGATCCAGCGGCTCACGGGTGCGGGCAACGACGGCTTCGAGCTCGACACGCTGATGATGGCGGCGCTCGGCCGCGCGATCAGCAGCGTCGATCACTGCGCGGCGCTGGAGCGTCGCCACGAGCACGTGCGCGGCCTCGCGGAGTTCCACCAGAGCTACGACCTGCTGCTGACGCCGACCCTCGCCACGCCACCGCCGCGCATCGGCCAGTTCGACACCCCGCGCGCGCTGCAGCCCCTCGCCCGCCTGCTGCTCGCCACACGGACCACCCGCCTGCTGCCACGCCTGGGCGCCGTCGACAAGATGATCGACGACAACTTGGGCTGGGTCCCCTACACCCAGCTGGCCAACCTCACCGGCCGCCCGGCCGCGAGCGTGCCGTTGCACTGGACGGCCGACGGCCTGCCGCTCGGCGTGCAGTTCGTCGCCGCGCCGGGTGGCGAGGCGCTGCTGCTGCGACTCGCGTCGCAGCTGGAAGAGGCGCAGCCGTGGGCACAGCGGCGACCGGTGTTGTGACCTGGAAACGGGAGACTCGCATACCGTTGACGAACGGTGAGCAATAGTCCGGCTTCCGGTCTTGACCGATGGCGAGCATACTTTTTGACAGAAGCCTCCCGCACGAGCGTAGGTTGGAGTCATCATGGCGCGCGGCTCCGAATCGCTCACCAACCAGATCGGCACCGTAGGTCGGTGGCGGACGATCAGCGGCCTGGTTCGCGCTCTCGCGGAGGTGACGGAGACCGATGAGCGTCGCTTTGCGCATCTGGCCATCGGGCTGACGGCGCCCGTACGCCGGCTTGACGCGCTGGCGACGCTCGCCGAGCGGACGCTCGGCGGTGACGCCCACGCCCGCTGCGAGCTGCGCAGCGCTGTCGACACCACGCCCACCGCACCGGACATCGGCGCGCGGATCGACGCCATCGAGGACGGGCGCTGCGCGTGTGGCTGCGAGGGCGACGACCCAACCGCCGAGCCGCCCGCCGGCACGGACTCCCCGGCCGTGCTCGACGAGTCAGCGCTCGGCGCGCTGCTGCTGGTGGTCGATGCCGAGTACCGCGAGGACGGCGACGACGCCCGGGCCCACGCCGTTGACACCGTCATGAGCCTCGTCGTCGGCGCAGGGCTCCTGAGCGGTCTTTCGGCCGCCCTGGCCCACGGGGGCCATGAAGGGCTCGTGGCCCAGCTCGCAGGTCTGGGCGACCTCGGCCTGCTCTCCTGGGCGGGAGCCGGCGCGGCCCCGATGTCGACGCTCTCGGGAGAGATGCCCGGCCTCCCGGGACTGCCCGGGCACCCAGGGCTCCCCGGCCTTCCCGGGATCCCGGAGCTGCCACCGGGCCTGGGCTCGATCATCGACCGGCTGATCGCCCTCCTCCGCAAGCCACCGGTCTGGGACCCGGAGCTCATCGACCACTTTTTCCCGTGGTGGGACCCGCCCCTCATGTACATCGATCCGAGCGGGATCGCACGCATGCTGTGCCTGCTCGAGCTGCGCCGGCTGCTCAACAAACGCAGCCTCCTGCAACCGCCACTCGCCACCGGACCGGTCACGTGGAACGACGGCATCACCAGCATCACCCAGTCCGGCGCCTGCAGCGGGAGCCATGTGACGATCCACGGCACGGGCTTCGGCGCGACCCAGCCCGCAGACGTGGTCGTGCTCGTGCCGGACGCGCAAGGCTGCCGCCCGCTCGTCCCCCACTCATGGTCAGACACCGCGATCAGGATCACCCTGCCCGCCACCGTCAGCTCCGGCCCGATCGGCTTCGGGGATGCCGGCTACATCGCCCAGTACGACGCATGGGCCGCGACGATGAACGCGCTTGCCGTCACGATCGATCGTCTGCCGTGCGGCGCGGGGATCCGCACGCCCCCGATCCCACCCTTTCATCAGTGCCCTCCGGACTCGCCGCTGGTGCACCTCCAGGCCGGTCCGCCGATCATCTCGGCCTTCACCGCCAACTGGGCAACGACGGCGGCCGTGGAGCCGACCGACCCGATCACCCTGCGCTGGACGGTCGCCAACGCCGTGCACATCAAGGTCGAGCGGATCTCGGCAGCCGGCCCGCAGTTCGCCGGAGCCTCGACGCTGCTCGACCCCGCCGGCACGTCCTACACGTTGCCCGCTCCGGCCAACGGCACCCGCGCCGTCTATCACTACCGGCTCACGGCCACCGGGCCGTGCGGCACCGCGACGCGCGACGTGACGGTCGTCGCGGTCAAGCGCCCGCGGCTCCACGTCGCGTCCACCGAGGTGACGCAGAGCATTCAGACGGTCGTGCCGTCGGTGCGCCTGGTCGAGCGCAAGCCGACGGTCGTCCGCGTCACCGTTCGCCACGGGCTGAACGGCTGGGACACCAACAACGTCCCGGGCGTCAGGGGCCGCATCCGCGTGCACCGCGGCGCCCAGGTCTCGCCTTGGTATGACGCGGCGAACGGCAGCGCGCCGATGGCCCCCACACCGGGCGCCTCGATCGTGGTCAGCGCCAACCCCCAGCGCAACAACACCAACGACACGCTGAACTTCCTGATCCCGCCGGCATGGTGCACCGCAACGGCCTGGTTCCAGATCGAGGTCCGCGTCGCGGGCTTCGGCGCAGGCGACGGCTTTGCCGGCTTCGATCAGCTGGTGAGCGCCACCACGGGCTCCTTCCAGTTCGAGCACCGCCGCACGCTCGAGCTGCGCTACATCCGTGTCAACTGGGGTGGCAGCACGCCGACAGGTCTGACCTGCCGGAGCACGCTGCGCGGTGCGGTGCCGCTGCTGCCGACCCCCACGGCGAACATCCACCGGCTCGCCGGCGTCGGCATCCAGAACCCCGGCGGCACCAGCGACGACGATCGCGACGACCTCCTCGACGACTTCGACGACCGGCACAACTGCTCGACCTGGGAAGCGCTCACCGAGTGGCTGGGCTCCGACTGCCCCGATGACGACGGCACCGACTGGGTGCTGATCCCCGGGGTCTTCCACCGCGGCAGCGCGAAGGACATCCCGAGCAACGTCTGCTTCACCCCGCCGAGCAACGGCCCGTACGCGGCGCATGAGCTGTCGCACTGCTTCAACCAGGTGCACGTCGGCGTGCTGTGCGCCAACGGCCAGCAAGCCCAAGGTGGCGACCCGCCCAGTGCCTGGCCCAACAACGCCAAGCTCGTCGACGTGCCGTTCGACGTCACCCGCAACGTCGCGCTGTCGCTGGCGGGCACCGGCGTCTTCGACGTGATGACCTACTGCGGCAGCCCCAACAACACGTGGCCGATGCCTGCCCGCTGGCAGCGGCTGTGGGATTGGATCGGCGGCTGAGCCATGAGCGACGACCGCGAGCAAGGCATGGAGTACCTGGTCATCGACGGCCGGCTCGACCGTGCCGGACAGTTCACGGCACGGCGCTGCCGTTCGACGCGTCACGTCCGAGAATGGCCGGTGATCGAGGACAGCGACGTCGTCGCCGAGCTGCTGACGGCCGAGGGCGAGGTCCTGCACCGTGAGCCGGCCCGCGTCGCACCGGAGGTCGACTGCGAGCCCGGCGACGCCAAGCGCTTCACCGTGCTGGCCTACATCGGGCTGCGCGAGGAGGCCTCGGCCGTCCGACTGCGTCGCGACGACCTCACGCTCTGGACCGCCGACATCCCGCCGTCACCGGGGCTGGAGATCACACCCCGCGGCCGCCCGACGCGCGGCCGCCCCTATGTCGTGCGCGTTCGCTTCACCGAGCCCTTCGGCAAGGCTCATCTGATGTTGGTGTACAAGTGGGGCGAGGGCCGGTTCCTCCCGATCTACACCGGCCCGCCGGTCGACGAGCTCGAGCTCGACCTCACGGAGCTGCCGGGCGGCGAGTCCTGCCTGCTGGTGGCCGAGTACCTCCAACGGCCTGCGCTCGACCGCTGCCGCGAGCAAGGAGTTCAGCCTGCCGTTGCTCGGACCGACCCTGACGATCGACAGCCCCCGACCCAAGGCGCGCGTTGCGTCGAGCGCGCCGTTGCTGCTCGAAGGCCAGGTCATCGATCAAGAGCGCCGTGGCGGCGCCCGCCCCGACGAGCACCTCGCCTGGCGCCTCGATGGCGAGGACGTCGGCCGTGGACCGATCTGGTCGGTCGACAACCTCGAGCCCGGGCCCCATGTGGTGACGCTGCGCTACGAGAGCGAGAGCGAGCCGGTCGAGACCGAGATCGAGATCCGCGTGACCAAGTCGCGGACAGTTCCGGCGTCAGCGTGGGAGGACTGGGACCCGACGGACGAGCACTTGCAGTAGCTGCAAGCGCGCTACTGCGCGCCGAGCGCCGCAACGACCTGCGCCCCGTGCTCGGTGAGCGACCACGAGTTGCAGCGCCCGACGCGCGAGCCGACCACCAACTGCTCTTTGGCCAACCGACGCAGGTGGCGGCTCATCTGGCTGGCGTGCTTGACGCCGATGCCTTCGGCGACCTCGATGTTGCTGGCCAGCGGCCGGTCACGGAGGAAGAGCAGGCTCTGCTGTGTCAGCTCGGTGAGCCGGCCGGCCGAGCGCTCGACGGTGGGCGGCCGGGGCCCCGAAAGCGTCAGGACCGGCGGATCGGTGGCAAGCCGCATCGCCGCCGCCCGACCCACGTAGGGGACCAACACCAGGAAGATCGCCGGCCCGGCGAGCTCACGAATCGGACGCTCCGGATCACGGTCGGCGAGATGCTGGCGCACGACCTCCCAGAGCGCGCCCGTCGCCCCCATCGCCGCCTGCGCTCGGGCCCGCTCGCCGACCTCGCACCTGGCGCCGTCGTAGCCGTCATGAACGATCGTCGCCAGCCGGGACATCGACTGGCGCCGAGCCGCCTCGGTGCGCGGCAGCGCCGTCGCCAGCTCGCCGACGCAGAGCCAGCCGATCACCGGATCTCGCTCGACCGCGGCGAGAAACGCGACGACGACGGTGCTCATCGCCGTCGGCCAGTCGGCCGCGACCGTCGACTGCACCTGCCGATCGATCTCGCGCCACAGCTGCTCGTGCGCGTCCTCGACGGAACTGGCCAGCGCGTCGTCGACGCTCGTGAAGATGTCGTAGAACGTCCGCCTGCTCATGCCCGCCCGGTCGCAGATGCGGTCGACGATCAGGCTGTCGGAACCTTGCTCCCACGCGACGGCACCGACCGCCGCCACGAGCCTCCCACGCTGCGTCCGAGGCTCTCCGAGCTTCGCACGGCGCGCACGGCTCCCGGGCCTCTCATGCAGGGTCGCCGCAGGCATCGTCCGGCACGCCAAGGTACGTCGACCCGACGAGTGCGACAAGCCTCTCGCGTGGATGTTCCAATGCGTACTATTCCGGTACGTAGGTGTCTCCCGCACGGCCTCTCGGTGACTGCTACGTTCGGCGCTCGTGCCTGTTTTCGAAGCGATCCGACGGGGACTCTGCGCCTCTGCGATGACCGTCGCGACCCTGGGCTTCACGTCGGTCGCCGGCGCGCCCGCCGCGCCAACCGCCGACATCGCGCGGACCGTCCCCGTGACCGAGCATGTCGCGCTCACGCTGGTCAAGAAGTCGGGTACCGACTTCCAGCACAAGGGCCGCGCGACCGGCACCGTCACCGGCTCGGTGACCTCGCGCATCGCCCTGACGTCACTCTCCATCACCGGCACGGTCACGGTGCGCGCCAAGGGCGGCACGCTGCAGCTCAAGGTCCGTGGCACCGCCCGCTCCGGCGGACTGCGCTCGACGTTCGACGGCACGGCGACGATGACCGGTGGCACCGGTCGCTACGCCGACGCGCGCGGCAAAGGCACGTTCACCGGCGTCGTCAACCGCCGCACGTGGGCCGCGACGCTCGACGCTCGCGGCTTGCTGACGACGTCCTGACGCCGGGTCATGCGCGGCCGCCGACATCGCGCTGTCGCCCTGTGCACGGTCGCGCTGCTGACGGGTGCGACGCCCGCGGCGACCGCATCGAAGACCCAGGTGCAAGCGGCGATGGCCCCTGCCACCGTCGCGCTGCACGTCGCCTTCGACCGCACGGCACGGCTCGGCGGCACCACGGCGATCGCCTTCGACCTTCGCATCGACGCGCGCCGCGCCCCCGCGGCGATGGCCGCGTTGACCGTGCGCGTGCCGGCCGGCATCGACTTCGCCACCAGCGGCCTCGGCATCGCCACCTGCCATCCGACACAGCGCGACCTCCTCGACGTCCTGGCCCGCGGCCACGACCTGCGCCCGTGCCCCGCCAACGCCGTCCTCGGCCGCGGCAACGCGACCGCCGCGATCTACTACAGCGACGAGCAGACCGTGGCGGCCTCGGGCGCCATCACGCTCTACAACGGCCCGCCGGTGGGCCACCGCCCGGGTGTCGTCGCCTACATCCGCGCGCAGCATCCGATCCGCTCGCAGCTCGTCTACGCCGGCGGGCTCTTCAACGCGCCACGCCCGTTCGGGCTCGGCATGCAGCTGACCCTGCCGGCGCTGCCGAACTCGCCGTTCGGCGCGCCGATCTCGGTGGCGCGACTGACGTTCACGCTCGGCGGCAAGGACATCATCTACCGCGACGGGCCCCGACGCCACTACCGCCCCGGAGGCCTTCCGCTCCCCACCCGCTGTCCACCGGGCGGCTTTCGCTTCCGCGCGACCGTGGGCTTCGCCGACGGCAGCGCGCGTAGCGGTGGGGCCACCGTCCCTTGTGTTCACAACTGAGACGTGACGTTCTGGAATGTCACCAAAATCACGGTTAACGCTCTGTGTATGATCGTGTTTCTCGTTACTGGGTCACGTTTGAGAAATGTCCGCGTCTACCCGCTACGCCGTGCTTGGCCTGGTCGCCCGCCGACCTACCTACGGCTACGCCTTGCTCCAGCAGCTGCGCCGCTGGTCGGTGGAGCCGACGGCGGTGCGCAGCTCGTCGGTCTACACGGCGCTCACGCGCCTGGAGCAGGACGCGCTGATCGAGCCGCTCGGGCCCTCGACGGCCAGCGGGACCGATCGTCAGCCGCGGCTGACCTACGGCGCGACGCCGGCGGGCGAGCTGCGCTTTGCCAAGTGGCTGGTCACACCACCCACCTCGTATGACGATCTGCGCCTGCGGATCGCGCTGGCGCGGCCGCAGGACCTGCCGGTCCTGATCGGCTTCGTCGTCGCTGCCGAGGAGGCGTGTCTGCAGCGTCTTCAAGAAGCTCGAGGCGCCGCCGATCGCGTCGCTGACCTCGCGGCTGGCGCCGTGGGAGGCCGTGGCCGGCGCCATCCTCGGCACGCTCGACACCGCCGAGCTCGTGGGTCGCGCGAAGTGGCTGCAGGAGGTCCGCGTGACGCTCGAGTCGCTGCGCGACTACCCCGACCCGGCCCGGCGATGACCGCACTGCTCACCTTCGACGCCGTCTCCAAGCGCCACTGGCGCGGACGGCGTGCGGTCACCGTGCTCGACGACAGCTCGCTGGAGCTGTCGCCCGGCGAGCTGGGCGCGGTCTGGGGCGGACGCGGGGCCGGAAAGACGACGCTCGTCGAGCTGGCCGCCGGCCTCCAGGCGCCAGACACCGGCCAGATCCTGTTCGACGGGCGCGACGTGGCCTCGCTCTCCCGGCGCGAGGTCGGCAAGCTGCTGCACGTCCAGGTCGGCATCGCCACGCGCAGCGGGCCCGTCAGCCACACGCTCGCCGCACGTGACTGGGTCGCCATGCCGATCATGGACCGGCTCGCCGCGCGCGAGGCGACACGGCGAGCGCAGCTTGCGCTGGAGCGGGTCGGCACCGGTGACGTGGGATCCGAGCCGTGGCGCAACCTCTCCGACGGCGAGCGCACGCTCGTGGCCATCGCCCGCGCGATGGTGCGCGCCCCGCGGCTGCTGCTCGTCGACGACCCGAGCACTGGCCTGGGCCTGCTGGAGCGCGGCGAGGTCGTGACGCTGCTGCGTTCGATCGCCGAGGAGGCCGGCGTCGCGGTGCTGATGACGGCATCCGATCTCGCCGAGGTCCAGGGCGCCCACGTCATCTGGTCGCTGGCCGGCGGACGGCTGACCGGGCGCCGCACGGACGGCGCGACGGTCGTGCCGTTCCCCGATGCGGCTGAACGTGCACGAGGCTGACGCCGTCGTGCCCGCCGGCGACGACCGCGCGCCGATGCTCGAGTTCCGCGACGTCGTCAAGCACTACGCCACCGGCGGCGAGACCGTCCGCGCGGTCGACGGCGTCTCGCTGACCGTCGCGCCGGGCGAGTTGGTGGCCTTGTTCGGGCCGAGCGGCTCGGGCAAGTCGACGCTGCTGTCGCTCGCGGCGGTCGTGCTGCGCCCCGATCGCGGGAGCGTCCACGTCGGCGACCGTGACGTCTCGGCGCTGTCGGAGCGCGACGCCGCGCAGTTCCGCATGTACGAGCTCGGCTTCATCCGTCAGTCGGTGGAGCTGCTCGGAGGCGCCTCGGCGATCGACAACGCGGCGGTCAAGCTGTGGGGGACGAGGCTGAGCGTGCGTGAGGCGCACCGCCGTGTCGCCCCGCTGCTGGAGCAGCTCGGCCTCGGCGCGCGGCTGGAGCACCGCCCCGAGCAGCTCTCGATGGGCGAGCGTCAGCGCGTCATGATCGCCCGCGCGCTGTCGACCGACCCGCGCGTCCTGCTCGCCGACGAGCCGACGGGCAGTCTCGACAGCCATCGCACCCACGAGGTCCTCGACCTCCTGCGATCCTTCACCAAAGAGCGTGACGTCGCGACGTTGCTCGTCACCCACGACGCACACGCGATCGAGTACGCCGACCGCGTGTACACGATGGAGGACGGCGTGCTCGCCGAAGGCGGGCCTGCGGTCCGGTGAGCGAGCGCCGCTGGGAGCCGCTCCCGCCGCTGCCGGCGCCGGGGCGCGTCCGCCTCCGCAACGTCCTGTCGCTGTACTGGGTGCGGTTGCGTGACCGCTGGCTGCAGGAGCTCCTGGCGGTTGCCGGGATCGCGGTCGGCGTCGCGCTGCTGTTCGCCTCGCAGGTCGCGAACACGAGTCTCTCCGGCCCGGTGCAGCAGCTCACGCGCGGGATCGTCGGCAACAGCCAGCTCCAGGTCGTCGCGCGCGGACCCGACGGGTTGCCGGAGCAGGCGTTTGACGAGATCGCGCGGCTGCCAGGCGTACGCCGCGCCGCGCCGATCCTGCAGGCGCAGGCCAATCTGGTGGGACCACACGGCCGGCAGTCGGTGACGCTCTTCGGCGCCGACCCGCGCATCGTGCGGCTGCGCGGATCGCTGCTGCAGGGCTTCAGCGCCGACGACGCGTCCCAGCAGCGGGCGCTCGTGCTGCCCACCTGGATCGCCCGCAGGCTGGGGGCACGCTTCGGCGACACGGTGGCGTTGCAGATCGATGGCCGGACAGTGCGGGCGCAGATCGCGGTCGCGGGGCGCAGCGAGATCGGCGTGTTGAGCGACACGACGATCGGCCTGGCGCCGCTGGACTACCTTCAGCATCTGGCGGGTCTCCGGGGTCGCGTGTCGCGCATCCTGGTCGAGACCGATCCGGGCTCGACAGCGGCCGTCTCGCACGCGTTGCGGCGTGTGGCACGTGGGCAGTTCGACGTCACGCCCGCCAACCACGAGGCGCGGCTGTTCGACAAGGCCGCCGAGCCGATCAGCCAGGCGACGACGATCTCCAGCGTCGTCAGCGCGCTCGTCGGCTTCCTGTTCGCGTTCTGCGCGATGCTCGTGACGGTTGCGAGCCGGCGGGCGCTGGCGATCGACCTGCGGCTGGATGGCTACACGCCGCGCCGGGTCATCGGTGTGCTGCTGCTCGATGCGGCCGTGCTCGGGGTGGTTGCGAGCGCGATCGGCTTGGCGCTCGGCGACCTGCTGTCACGGCGCGGGTTCGGCACCGACGTCAGTTACCTGGCGGGAGCGTTCCCGCTCGGCGACCAGCGCATCGTGACCGCGTCGAGCGTGGTGATCGCGGTCGGTGGCGGCATGCTCGCGGCGGCACTGGGCGTGCTGGCGCCGCTGCGGAGTGTCGTCTTCGCGCGCGTGCCGGACCGGAATGCGGACGGTGCGGTCGCGAGCAGTCGCTCTCGCGCGCCCGTCGTGATGCCGGCGGCGGGTCTGGTGTGCCTCGCGGTTGCCGTGGTGATCACCGCCGTCGCGCCCGGCATCGCCCTCGTCGGGCTGATCGCCCTCGGTCTCTCGCTCGTGCTCCTGGTCCCCACGATGCTGACCGGCGTGATCGACGCGCTGGCGTGGCTGAGCGCACGTCGTTCCCGGGTCGTTGTGAGTGTCCAACTCGCGCTGCCGCAGCTCAACGCGCCCGAGTGGCGCGCGCGAACGCTGGCGATCGCGACGACCGGCGCCGTCGCGGTCTTCGGCGCGGTCGCGCTGCAGGGCGCACGGCTCAACCTCCAGGACGGGCTGTTCGGGGTCGCGCCGGGGCTCAACGCGAGCGCCGACCTGTGGGTGTTGCCCCAGGGCGCCGGGGATCTTTTCGGGACGACGCCGGTGCCGGCGGATGCCGCCGACAGGTTGCGGCGCGTGCCGGGCGTGCGCGACGTCGCCCTCTACCGCGCGGGCTTCCTCGACATCGACGATCGCCGCGTGCTCGTCTTCGGGCCGCCGGCCGACACGACCGCGCCGGTGCCGGTCGCGCAGGTCCGCACGGGCGACCGGGGCGTGCTCGCCGCACGCATGCGCACCGGTGGATGGGCAACGCTGTCGCGGGCGCTCGCCGATGACCTCCACGTCGGGGTCGGCGACCGCGTCACGCTGCCGTCACCGGCGCGGACCGTCCTGCGCGTCGCGGCCATCACCACCAACTTGGGGTGGACGGGAGGCGCCGTCTTCCTCAACGCGGATGACTACGCGCGTGCGTGGCGGACGCGAGCGATCGGCGCCTACGAGGTGCGCGTGGATCCCGGTGTCGATCCGTCGGTGGCACGCACGCGGATCGTCACCGCGCTCGGACCGTCCTCGGCGCTGCGCGTCGAGACGCGCGCGGCCCGCAGCACGCGCCAGCAGACGGTGATCGGGAGCGGGCTGTCGCGGCTGCGCCAGGTGGCATCGCTGACGCTCTTCGCCGCCGTGCTGGCGATGGCGGCGGCGATGGCCGGGCTGCTGTGGCAGCGCCGTCCGACGGTCGCCCGCCAGAAGCTCGACGGGCACGCAACCGGCGTGATGTGGCGCTCGCTGCTGACCGAGAGCGCCGTGCTCTTCGGGACCGGCTGCCTCGCCGGCACGCTCTTCGGGCTACTCGGCCAGGTGCTGTTCTCACGCGGGCTGGAGACGATCAGCGGCTTCCCGGTCGAGGTCGGCGTGCGACTGGGCATCGCCGCGATCAGCCTCGCCCTTGTAACAGGAGCCGCACTGGTCGTCGTCGCGATCCCCGGATACCTTGTGGCCCGTGTCAAGCCCTCGCTCCGGAGCGGTGACTAGCGTGGCGTCGCGCTTCGGGCAGCCTTTGCGCGGGAACACGGCCGACGTCGCGCCGCTGACGCGCACGCAGCTCGCCGCGGTCGGCGGTGCGGCCGTGCGCGAGCTGGGATGGGGGCTGCGTCTCGTCCGGCGCGAGCTCGACGGCTGGCGCGCCCGCGCCGAGCTGATCAACGACCCCATCTTGCGTGAGCACGCCGTCGGCTCGCTGACGCGCAAGCGGACGCTGGTCGACGGCGCGGCCTTCTACTGGATCCTGCCGGAGCGGCGGGATGCCGGGCTGCTGCGGCTGCTCGTCGCGTTCCAGGTGCTCGCGGATCTGCTTGACGAGCTGAGCGAGCGCGGGAGCGATCGGCGCGACCTGATGCGCGCGTTCGCCGACGCCGTCGTCCTGGACGAGCCTGTCGGTGACCACGACGAGTACACCGTGGCCTTGATCGATGCCTGCCGGAGCGGGTGCGCCGCGCTGCCGGGCTACCCGCTGATCGGCGGGCTTCTCGGCACGCAGGCGCGCCAGGCGGGCGCACTCGGGCTCCACCACATCGCCGATGCGCAGGCACGGGAAGCCGCGCTGCGCGGCTTCGCCGCCGACGAGTTCGGGCCGACCCCCGAGGCGACCTGGTTCGAGCAGACCGCCGGCGGCGCCTCGGCGCTGACCATCATCGTGTTGTTGGCCATGGCCGCCGATCCCCGAACGACCGAGCGCGACCTGCACGCCGCGCTCGCGGTCTACAGCCCGTGGGTCTCCGCGCTGAGCATGATGCTCGACAGCTGGGTCGACCAGCGCGACGACCGCGTCAGCGGCCACGTCAGCTTCGTGGGCTACTACGAGGACCGCACTGCCGCCGTCGACCGCATTGCGTTCCTCATCAATCGCTCCCTCCGCGACCTTGCCGCACTCCCCGGCGGCGAGCGCCACATGCTCATCACCTCAGCGATGACCGCCATGTTCCTCTCTCGCGACAGCGCCCGCAGCGACGACCTCGCCGCCGGCACTCGCACCATGATCGCCGCCGGCGGCCCACTCACCCAGCTGCTCCTGCCGCTCCTACGCACCTGGCGCGCCGCCTACCGCCTGCGCGGCGGCTGACGCAAGCCGCCTTCTCGGCTCACCGCCGCGACGCGGTGTGATGCAAGCCTCAGGTGGGGCGCAGGTCGAGCACGCGGCAGCCAACGTCGCGCTCCAGAAGTTCCGGATCGCCGGTGAGCAGCGTCGCGTCGCGTGCAGCGGCCGTCGCGGCTGCGAAGCAGTCAGCGAACGCGATGGGATGGTGCGCCTTGATGTGCGCTGCGGCAAGCACGCGCTCGGCGGTGACGTCATCCAGTGCGGCGGCAGCGCGCAGCCGGCGCACGACGAGCGCAGCTTCGTCGGGCCCGTGACGGCGTTCCACCTGGTAGGCAACCTCGCCGACGTTGACCCAGCTCATCCAAGGGCGTTCAGCATCAAAGGCGTCCTGGACGACCGAGGCGGCGGGCTCGTCGCCGTCCAACCAGGCAAGGACCGCCCAAGAGTCCAGGCAGACGCTCACCGCCGCTCGCGGGCGCGGTCGGCCAGCAACGCGCTCGCCATGCCGCTCTCCGTCGCATAGCGGCCACGGAGGCCGTTCGTCGCAGCCGACCCGGCAGCCACGATGCGCACGGTGTCACCGTCACGCTCGAAATCGACCTCCGCGCCCGGCTGAAGGCCGAGGCCATCCCGCAGTTCCTTCGGGATCACGACCTGCCCCTTCGCTCCTACTCGCTGGGTCATACTTGCAGTATAACCAACACGCGAGCCTCTCCCACCCGCCTTCCCCGTCACAGCTCTTCGATCGAGTCGCGTCGCAGCTCGGCCAGCTCCCCGCGTAAGCCCGCGTCGGCCGGGTGGGCCAGCACGCGCGCGAAGAAGCGATCTGCCGACGTCCACGTCGGGCGCTCCGACAGAGGCGAGCTCCGGCGCTGACGCAGTCTCCTTCCGCCGCCCCACCCAGTAAGATCCCGCAGCGACATAATTAACATTTCGCCCCCGCGACCGCTCGAACGGCCCGGGGGCATGACCCAAGGAGTTGTTCCCTCCATGAGTGCCCACCAGGGTAATTCACCCTGCCGTATCACCGTCACCACCTCAGACGCCGACGTGCTGCGCCTCGAGGCCAAGAAGGTCTTGATGTACAAGCACGAGGGGTTCGAGGACTTCGTCTATCACGTCCCCGTCAAGCAGTTGGCCCAGGCCGACATCTTCCGGGATGCGACAGCCGTCATCGACGCGCTCGGCTGGGATCCCGCCCTCAACCCACCACGCAAGACCTTCACCGTCCCGCTGACCAGCGGCCACGTCGAACAGCTCTACGACTGCCGCCGCGAACTGCTCGACCACAACCGCGACCTCCTCGGCGAGATGGGCGACGACCAGGACGACAACGCCATCATCACGTCCGACATCCACAACAACCACCACAGCATCGAAGCCCTCAACCGCATCTTCGACGCCTACAACAAGAAAATCAGGACGTAGCGCCGTGCCGGCCGCCGACCTGCGCCACGGTCTTCTCCCCCAGCTCGGTGAGCGACCAGGCGTTTCGGCGGCCGTCGCGGAGGCTGTGGACGAGGCCCTGCTGCTCGAGGCGGTGGAGGTGGCGGCTCATCTGGCTGGCGTGGGGAACGCCGACGGCAAGGCCAATCTCGGCGTTGCTGGCGCCACGGTGGTCGGCCAGGAAGAGCAGGGTGCTGCGAGCCAGTTGCGTCAGGCCCGCGATGAGCGCTGTCGGCGGTCGCAGTTGGATGACCGGCGGCGGCACCGGCGGCGGGCTCATCGCGTGCTGCATCGCCGCACGGCGGCCGACGTACGGCGCGAGGACGAGGAAGATCGAGGAGCCGGCGAGCTCGGTCAGTCGGCGCGTCTCGCCCTGGCCCGTCAGATGTTGAAGGACAAGCTCCCACAGCGCGCCGACCGAGCCGGGCGCGGTCGGCGTCAGCGCCACCGCGGTGTCGGCATCAGCGGGGATCAGCGCGGCGATCCGCGCGACGAGCTGCCGGCGCGCGGCGAGCGCGCGCGGGACGCCGTTCATCGGCTCGACGACGCAGAGCCATGCCGCCTTCGGATGCGCCTCCAACGTGGCGAGAAACGCCGTGATCGCCGCGCTCAACGCCAGTGCCCAGTCTCCGGCCGGCACCGACTCGATCCCACGCTCGACATCGGACCACAAGGCCTCGTGCGCCTCCTCGACGGCGCCGGCGAAGCAGTCGTCCATGTCGGAGAAGAACTCGTAGAACGTGACCTTGCTCACGCCCGCGTGCTCGCACACACGCTCGACGGTCACACCGTGCCGGCCGCGGTCAGCGGCCAGCACGGTCATCGAGGCGGTCAGGCGCTCGCGGTAGGCCCGCGGCTCGGCGAGCCGCGAGCGGTGCCCGTAGCTCGCCGTGCCGTTCATGCCACCGCGGCCTTGGCCTTGGTGAACTTCACCTTGAACGCGCCCGGCGTGCTCTTGCCGGTGCGCTTGGCGGTGATCGTCGCGACCGTGGACTTGGCGATGGTCTTGGTCGTCTTCTTGATGCCACGACCGGTCACCGTGACCTTGCCGGCGCCGAGGCCGCCGATCTTCAGCTTGACGGTGGTCTTGCCAACGGTCTTGCTGATGATCTTGGTCGGGCAGGACGGCGTCTGGATGTAGACGTCGGCATCGGCCGCCTTGTTGCTCTGCCCGTCGATCTGCTGATCGGCGATCTGCGTGGCCTTGCAGATGTCTGCGCCCGAGACGGCCAGGATGCCGCCCTTGCCGCCGTTGATGTTGAGCTCGAAGCTCGACACCGGAGCGTCGGGGATCTCGTCGAACGTCGTGACCAGCTGATCGTCGACGACCGCGCTGGTCCCCGTGAGGGTCAGGCGGACGCCGTTCTGGCCGATGAGCGGGAGCACCAGCTTGGGCAGCGTCTTGATCTCGCGGCCCGTCTTGGGGTCCTTGCGGATGTTCTTGACGAAGTACACCGGGCCGGTCAGCGGCTCGCCGAGGATTGGCGTCTTCGCGGTCGCGCTACCCACGATCGAGGCGGCGGGGCACGTCGGCACGACCTTCGAGCCGTCGGCGAACTCACACAGCCCGTTGGCGTTGTCGGGGTCCAACGCCAGGCTCAACGGCAACACCACGCGCACCTTCTTGAGGTTCGCCTGCCCCGGCGCCTGCGTCAGCTTCGCGCTGATCGCCGAATGCTTGCCGTCGGTCGTCTGGCCCTTGCCGCTCAGCGTCAGCGCCAGGTTCGGCTTGAGATCGAGCGCTGCGCAGTCGCCGACCTGGAACCGCGACACCAGCGCAGCCGTCGCACCACTTGCCGAGGTCAGGTCGCCCTTGACCTGCTGCGGGACGCAGGAGGTCGGGTTGACCATGAACCCGGCCCGGTCGATCGCCACGCGCACATCGCGCAACTTGAGCGGGATGCCCTTGAGGATCGTCGGCAACGGATCGGCCTTGACCGTCACATGAGCGTCGAGCGGATCGACGAACAACGCCGCCCGCACAACCACGGTGCCGAGATCGAACGGGCCGGCCTGCGCCGGCACCACGATGCTCAGCGAGAACGGCGCACCCTTGTACGGACCTGCGAGGTAGACGGCGGTCGGCGTACGGCCGGCCTGTGGGAGGTAGACCGGGCTCGCGCCCGCACCCGCACCCACCGTCACGCCACCAACCCGCGAGGCCCCGTCACACGAACCCGCCGCCGCCTGCGCCTCCGGGCACTGCGGCACATCGGCGATCCGACCCAGCAATCCGGCCGGCAACGTGAGATCCACACCGCTGAGATCCTGCGTGCCGTCAGGACGCGTCAGGTTCAGCACGAACGGCGACGAGCCACCGGCAGTCGGGGAGGCGACTCCTGCGTCCATCGCCGGCACGAACCGGTTCGCCGCATCGCAGTTGTCGGTGACCTCGAACGCGTCTGTTCCGGAAACGGGCGTGGTCGACGACCACGGCGTCAGCTCCCACTTCGTCGTCGCGGTGCCACAGCTCGCGGGGTTGGTCAGCGGCGCCTGGGGCCCGCCGTCAAGCTCCATGTGCAACAGGCTGAACGGCAGCTGCGGGGTGTTGTCGAACGTCACCGTCAACTGTCCTGTGACCGGGTCCGGCGTCGCGACGCCGGGCAGCTTGACCATGACGCCACTCCCACGCGCGACGAGGAACAGCCGCAGGAGCTGGTCCGGCCGTTGCTCGCCGAGATATACCGAGCCGACGAGCGGGTCCTCCAACAGCGGCGTCTTGACCTGCACCGTGCCGATCTTGGCTGCGTCCGGGCAGGACGGCGCGGCAACCGAGCCGAGACCGATACCGGCGTCGGAGCAGGCCTGCTGACCATTGGCAGCCGACGGCGAGACGGTGACGCCCGGCGGCAAAGTGACCGCTGCCTTGCGCAGATGCGCAGCCGTCAGACCACTCGGGTTGGTGTTCTGCGGCACCGTGAGGTCGATGGCGTAGCCGGCCGGGGCGCCGGCGTTGGCGTTGTCGGGCCGGACCGTCATCGACGGCTGGAACGGCACATCACCGCAACTGGTGAGCGGCGCCACCTGCGCGTCGTTGCGCAGGGTGTCCAGCGGCGCCTGCCACGAGGTCGCCGACATCACGGCCGGCAGGCCTCCGTCGCAGGTCGTGGGGTTGCTGACGAACGGCTTGCGTAGATCCTCGCTCGGACCATCAAACGAGGCCCCCGTGGTGCTGTTGATGAGTGCCCCCGGCCCCGAGTGGTCGGCGGGGACACCCCAGAACGTCACCGTGCCCGACAGCAGGTAGAGCCGCTCGGAGAGGTTGTTCGCCGCGATCCGGATGCCGTAGTCACCATCCGAGCGCACACCGGCGTCCAGGCGCACGGTGTTGAAGTAGATCGCGAAGGCGAACGCCGCCGGCTCGCCCCGGTCGGGGACGATGTTGTAGATCGGCGTCGTCAGGAAGTCGCTGAAGCCGAAGGCCGGGAAGGCGGTCTCCGCGCGGATGTAGCCGACCATGGTGCTCCTCGGGCACCCGTCTGCGCCCGACGCCCGGACACGAGCGATCTCACAGGTCGGCACCGCTCGTGGGTTGCCGACCAGCCCTGGCGGCAAGTCCACGACGAGGTTCTTCATGGTGCCACCGTCCGGCGTCGTCGGATCGGAGCGGTTGACGGAGAAGGTCGTCACCACGTCGCCGTGGCCTCCGGCCTTGGGATTCGAGGTCGTCATGGTGAAGCTGCCGGGCTCCAGGCCAAAGCCGGCCTGCGCCGGACCCGCGAGGACCAGGACTGCGACGGCCGCGAGCAGGCCGGTCAGCAGGGTGCGGCGAGCCGCGTTGAGACGTTCGAGCAACGGCATGGTGATCAACGACCCTTTCGCGACACAGAGGACAGGACGGTGGCTCGTCGAGCCACCGCCGACAGGAACGTCACCGACACACTCGCGCTCGACGCCTTGCCGACCGCCGGAGCGAACCGCACCGTCACCCGCACGGTCAGCCGGTGCTTGCGCGCCAGCGTCCGCTGCGCCGCCTTCGACAACCGCACCGTCACCGTGTAGGACCCGGCCTTGGCCGCCTGCTTGGACGCCGACGCCAGACCCGGGCCCGACACGCCGATCACACCCTTGCCCGGCACCCGCACCTGCAACGCCACCGACATCCCACGAACCGTCTTGACCGGGGACACCTTGGGCTTTGCGGTGGCCTTCGCCGTCGGCCGCGTGACCGACGGCGCACGCCCCACGCCTGCGAACGTGATGCTCGCCGCAGGCACGACCGGTGGCGGGCTGGCCTCGGGCGTGCGGCAGCTCGACTGGCACTCGACCACATCCGCCGCCTGCGAGAAGCCGCCGCCGACGCGGGCGTCATAGACGTCGAACTCACCGTCGCGATCCTCGTCGAGAAGCCCGTCCGTCGTGGCGAAGAACACATCGTCGCCCGACGCGCTGCTGTCCAAGATGTTCGACTCGCCCGAGCCCACACCCGAGGAGACCAACTGCACCGCACCGTTCTCCCACACGTAGACATCGCGCTGCCCGTTGCTGTCACGCGGCACCAACGCGTTGACCGTGTCGAAAAACACCCGCTTGCCATCACGGGAGATCCCGCGGTTGTCGCGGAGATGCCCGTCCATGAACGCCGTCGAGCTGCTCCCGCCGTAGTGGGAGATGACCGAGTCCGCCGTCGCGACTGCACCGGCCGGAGCGCAGCTCAGGCAGCTCAGCTTGGCGGTGGCGAGGTCGTAGCGGTAGACCTCCGTGTAGCCACTGGTGTTGTTGAACCCGCCGGCCAGCGGCGAGGTGGTCTGGAACACAAACGACGACCCGTCCGCGGCCGCGCGGCCCTGGCTGACGAAGGTCGGGTAGGCGTCCGACAGCATGCTGACCTGCGTGGAGTGATTGTCGGCCCACACGCTGAGCGGTCCAAGGGTCCATGGGGTGCTGTCGATGAGGTTGACCGCGTAGAGGAAGCGCGAGAGGTCATCGGAGGCAGCCAGCACGTCGCCCCCAACACCCGGTAGGTACTTCAACGTCTCGTGATCGACGTCGAAGATATAGGCCTTCTTGGATGTCGTCTCGCTGGGCGCGTCGGCCGTCAGCGGGTCGACCGACTCGAAGTACACGTGCGAGCCGTCACGCGACCCGTAGCCGTAGAAGCCCTCGGACGCATCGATCGAGGGCGCGAGCTTCGTTTGAAACATGGCGCCATGCGGGGCGGGGTCGCCGGTAAGCGCCGACCGCGAGACGAGCACGGTGCTCGACCCGTCCTTGCGCACGTAGAGCTGCGGCGGACGACCGCTGCCGGCGCGAGGGTCAGGACTGACGAAGAAGGCGCGCGAGCCGTCGTGCGACACCTGGTTGTGGAAGTCCTGCGGGATGAGCGCGTCCCCGCCTTGCGCCAGATTTCCGCCGGTTCCCGCGGGTAGCGCGCCGTAGGGATCCAGCGTGCCGTCAGGCAACACGCCCGCCGCCTCCAGATGGCCGCCCGAGTACCGGTAGAACCCCCACGGGGAGCGCTCCCGGGTCGTGATGTGCGGTGCTCGCGACGCGTCCTCGGGGAGGAGGGTGGCCCAGGAGCCGAAGTAGAACGTGGAGAGGTCCTCAGACCCTCCTGACGGGACGAAGGTGCCCCCCGGGTAGTAGCCCACCGCCGGGTTGGGCGAGGCGAGCGCCGGCTCGGTCAGCCACGTCAGCGCCCCGCCAGGTCCGATCCGGTAGAGCGCCTCGGGCGCAGGTTCGCCGAAGACGTGCGGTACCTCGGGGTTACCGGGAACGATCCCGCCTCCCGGCATCTGGTACACGATGGTGGAGAGATCCTCCGACGGCCAGGGCGCCTTGATGAGGTAGTCGACGAAGTTGACCGCGCCGGGTGGCAGCGGGAAGCGGCTCTCGGCCGACCAGCCCGTGGCCGACCGCTGACCAACGGCGTAGCTCTGCACGCCGCGCGTCGCGTCGCCGACCGGTCCCGGCATCGCGTAGAAGACACCGTTGCCGTCCGGGGCGGCGATGCCATAGAGCGGCGATTCCCGACCTCCGGCCCCTGCCTGGGCGCCGTACTTCTCGACCGGTGAGACCTGCTCGTAGACACGCCCGCCCGGCGACAGCGCGGCGTCGGCCGGGGCGGTCGAGAACGCCAGGAGCGCCGGCACCGCGAGCAGCGCCGCGGCGGCGCGCATCCGGCAGTACCAGGTGGGAGGAAGACTTTGGACGACAGACGACTCAAACATGACGGGCAGACCCTTCGGGAGAAGACACACGACGGTTCGGGACGGAAGGCGGGCGGGCGGGGTCCGGTCAGTCGACCCCGCCCGCCATGCCTCAGCTCACTGAGAGGTCGGCAACGTTCAGGACCCCGTCGTAGCCCGCGGCGAAGCCGCTGGCCGCGATACCGAACCCGGCGCAGGACGACGACGCCGTGTAGGCGATGTGGTACTGCCCGACCGTCTCGGCGATGCCGCCGCCGACCCAGTTCTGGCCGGTCGTGCCGAGGACCGTGCCGGACGGCAGCGTGATCACGCACGAGGCCAGGGTCGTCGTGATCGTGGTGGTGCCCCCGGTGGTGATCGCGCCGGTCGAAGCGCCGGTGAGCGCGTCGAACGTGTTGGCGCTCAGCGTCCAGTTGCCCGAGGTGGCGACGGTCGCCGGGGTGAAGTTGGCGCCGGAGTACAGCCGACACCAGGAGCCCGAGACACCCGTGGCCGCACCGTAGGTGACGGCGAACGGGGTGCTCGACGTCGCCGGGCTCGGCGTCGTCCCCGCGAGGCGCACCTGATTACAGCGCACCCGGATGTTCCCGACGATGGTCAGCCACTGCTCACCGTTGTTGGCGCCCGTGAACGCCGTCCCGCCGGGTCCGATCGTCGCCGCCGAGGCCGAGGTGCCACCAAATGCACCCAACGCCGCAACCACGCCGGCGATCCCACACATCTTCCGCATACTGCGCATTCCCTACTCCTCATTCAGAAACGGCCCATCGCCGCCTCGTTCGATGCGACTACCGGCGCACGAGCGCCGATGCCGGTCGCGTCACGGCAGCCAGGTCGCCCAGGGAGCAGGGGTCCATCGTGCCCTCACTCCCTGTCGGAGACCCGGCGGAGGCGATCCTTGACTTTGGGGATACGCCACCGTTCCTCGAACAGCGGCGCTACCGTAGACGCGCCGTGTCTGGAAGTCAAGGGATGAGGTACTAGATGATTTTTTTAGACCTCTAGGCGAGGTGACCCGCGAGCTCGGCGCCTGCCTCGGTGCAGCGCCAGTGGTGCGCTGCGCCACGACGCGCACCGCGCTCCAGCAGCCCCGCCCGTTCGAGCTGGTTGAGCTGACGCGTGACCGTGGAGAGGTGGGCGAGGCCGAGGGCGACGCGGATCTCGGAGGCGGTCGCGTCGGGGTGCTCGCAGACGTGGCGCAGACAGCGCAGCGCGGCTGACGGAGCAGACCACGGGCCGGGCTCGCCGCGCGAGAGCGACTCGAGCGGCAGACCGAAGAAGGAGGCGCCCGGAAGCGCGTCGAGGATCAGCGGCTCCAGATCCACCGGCGGGGCGGGACCGCGCTCACGACGGTGCTCGCCGAGCGCGAGCAGTGCCCGGTAGAGCACCGGCCCGTCACCGCGGGCCACCGCGCGCGCCAGCGCCTCCCTGACCGCCGGCCAGTCGGCAGCGCGCAGCACGTCGGCCACCGCGGCAGCCCGCGCATCGGCATCGCGCAGGAACTCCGTGTCCGCGCTCAGCCCTTCTCCCACCAGACGCTCCCGGAGCTGCACGTCGAGCGCGGCGATGATCCCGTACAGGTCGGCGCTCGGCCCGAGCTCGGCCGAGAGCCGCCGCAGCGCCGCGTCGCGATGGGCCATCGCCCGCCGCCCTACGCCCGGCAGCTCGACCACGCAGAACGCCGCCCACGCACCATCGCAATCGGTCAGCGCGAGATAGGCGGCCACCGCGGCGTCGATCGCGCCTGCCCAGTCCGGCGCACCGCGAAAGGCCTCCACCAGCCGCGGCAGCACATACGCCGCAGCGGCATCGAAGGCCGCGACGACCGCATCCTCCTTGCCGGCGAAATGCGCGTAGAACGTCCGCCGCGACACGCCGGCCCGGCGCCGGATCTCCTCCACCGACGCGTCGGGATAGCCGCGCTCGGCGACCAGGCGCGCGGTCGCGTCGAGGATTCGCGCGCGCTGCAGGAACGCCGTCGCCACAGGAGGCAGGCTCCCGCGACCTTCGGGAAGCGGCGCAGCGGGCATCGCGAGACACAGTAGCCATCCGTACACATCTGCGGTACCCACAGTTTTCGCAAGACGGCAAGTTGCACACCGGGACGTGGTGTTCCCATCCGCATTTCCCTATCGTCTGAGGCTGCGATGGCCGCGCAAGACCGCCCCACCCGAGACCGGTTGCCTCGCGGCTCCAACGCCTTGGAGCCCGAAGAGCTCGCACGCCGCCATCGCGAGCGGCTGCAGGAGGCGCTCGTCGTCCGCGTCGCCGCCGACGGCCTCTTCGACACGACGATCCGTGACATCTGCACCGAGGCGCAGGTCGCCACGCGCGACCTCTACGCGCTGTACCCGGGCAAGGACGAGCTGCTGCTGGCGACCTGCGACGCGATCGTCGCGCGCACCAGCCGCCAGCTCGATGCGGCACGCCCGCAGCGCGGCGAGCGCACCGGCTCGCTGCACGACGCACTGGCCGAGACGCTCGACTCGCTGGCCGTGCTGATCGCCGCCAAGCCCGAGGCCGCCCACCTGGTGCTCATCGACGTGCTAGGCCTCGGACCGCGGGGCCTGCCCTTCCGGCGCGACCTCGTCACCTGGATCGAGCGCGTGCTGTTCGACGCGATCGCCGAGGCGCCGGGCGCCGAGTCGATCTCCGAGGCCGCGGTGCAGATCGTGGCCGGCGGCGCCGTCCATGTCGCCGAGCACGCCGTGCGCACCGGGCAGACCCGGACCCTGCGCACGTCGGCCAAGCACCTGGCCACCTGGGCCGCCTCCTATGAGTCCGCGGCTCCCTCTCCCCTCCCGCGCCCCGCGATGCCGGCCCACGGCAACGGCGGCTCGGCCGCCCGGCCCCTGCCCCGCAGCACCCAGCGCCTGCCGCGCCAGTTCGTCGTCGCCCATCAGCGCGACCGCATCCTCGAGGCCACCATGTCGCTCGCGCGTGAGGAGGGCTACGCCGGGATCACGATCCCCGCCATCTGCGCGGCGGCGCAGATCTCCAAGCGCACGTTCTACGAGCACTTCGAGAGCAAGGACGAGGCGTTCGTCGCGGCCTTCGACGTCGCCTTCGGCCGGCTCTACACGCGCGCCTGGACCGCGGCGACCGAACAGGCGTCCTGGCCGGAGGCAGTCCGTGCCGGTCTGCGCGCCTGGGTGGCGTTCGTCGCCTCCGAGCCGGAGCTCGCGCGCTTCGGCTTCTGCGACGTGCTGACCGGTGGGCGGGCCGCTGTCGCCAAGGTCGACGAGTCCTACCGCGCCTTCGCCTACCTGCTCGAGCGTGGCGACGACGACCGGCCGGAGGTGGTCTCCCAGGCGATCGTCGGCGGGATCGGGGCGATGGTCGCCACCTGGGTCGCCGATGGGCGCGTGCGCGAACTGCCGCGGCTGACGCCGCATCTCGTCTACGCGGCGCTGGCGCCCTTCGTCGGCGACGTCGAGGCGCTGCAGACCTCCGGGCTGGCGCCGGTCGGCGGCCCCGCGCTCCCCGTCCCGGAGCCCACCGACGACCGCGGCCGCGTGCTCGCCGCCTTCGCCGACGTCGTGCGCGAGCGCGGTTACGAGCGCGCGCAGCTCACCGACGCCGCCGCACGTGCCGGGGTCGACGCCGGGATCGCGCAGGAGTTCTTCGAGGATGAGGCCGACTGCGCGCTGCAGGCGATCGACGGCTGGTCGGACCGCACCTTCGCCGCGATGAGCGCGGCCTTCGCCGGCGCCGCGGGCGACGGCCCGCTGGCGCTGCACCGCGCGCTCGGCGCGATGCTCGAGCAGATGGCCTCAGAGCCGGCGATGCTGCACCTCGCGGTCGGCGCCGTCGAGCATCTCGGCTCGCGCGCCGTCACCCGCCGGACCCGCTACGTGTCGGTCTTCTTCGACTTCCTGACGCCGGCGACGGCACCCACCGAGGTCAGCCCCGTCGAGCCCCAGGCCGTCTCGGAGATGATCGCCGGCGGGATCTTCGAGGTCCTGCGCACGCACGTGCACGAAAACCGCATCGGCGAGCTCCCCCGCGGCCCTCCCCCAGATCTCCTACCTCTGCGCTGCGCCGTTCTTCGGCGCGCAGAAGGCCGCGCGCGTCTCACAGCTACCGCTCACGGCGGCACCGACGCCCGCTGGATGAGACGGGCGGAGAGGGTTACGCCCCACGCGCATACCTCTCCGCCCTTGATGTCCCATCGGTGACCAGGCGCACAAAAAGGCGCCAGGTCAGCTGACGTGGTGGCGAGAGTCCTGTCCAGATCCCTTCACCACATCAGTGCGTCAAGGTCTCCAGGGGAGAAGGGCCTCAACGCGGGTCCACGCGCATCGTACCGGTTTGGACACCACCTGTGTGTCTAGCATGTGACGGTCGCGCGGATCCATCCACGGCGGCCCGCATCGGTCCGCACACGCAGCCAGCCGCGGCTGCCGGCGAGCACCGCGAGCGGCTCGCGCGACGTCACGGTGCCGCTCAGGCGACCGCCTCGCTCAGCGCTCAGCGCAGCGCGCCGGCGGCAGGGATGGACCACCAGCGCGCCGCCCGCCGAGGCCGGTGCCGCACGGACCGATCCGTGCGCGTCGGGCACCCGGCAGAAGATCGCGATGTCCACGGTCTCCGTCGGCCCACCAGCGGCGAAGACGATCCGCGCCGAGCTGCTCGCACCGACGACGGTGTGCGGGTCGAAGCCATGCGAGCGCGTGAAGCCGGGCACCGGGACGAGGCCGGCGACGCGCATCGGCGCCGGACAGCTCAGCGTCGCCGATGCGGTTGGCAGCTTGACGCTCTGGGTCACGAGCGCGGTGCGCGCCGGCAGCGGCGCGCCCTTGGCCAGGCGGCCGCCGGGGAGCGCGACGCCGGTGAGCGCCATCGGCGCCGGATCACCCGCACGGAAGACGTGAGCATGCAGCTCGTAGGCACCACCGGCCGCGACGACGGCGGCCGCACCGACCGCCGCCGTCTTGACCGCGACCGGCTTGGCGGCGCCGCTGAGGAGCGCACCGCCAAGGATCCCGCCGAGCAGCGGCGCGGGGATGAGCAGACCGAGCGCCTGGCGCCCGCCCTTGAGCTGCGCGCGGAAGGCGCGGCACTCGCCGCACGTCGCCAGATGGCGCAGCGCACCGACCGACGCCCGGCGCTTGGCGTCATGAGCGCGCAGCAGCGCAAAGCGGACGTCTTCACAGCGCGCGTCGCGTGCCGCCTCGGCACGCGTCAGCGTCTCCCGCGCGCGGTAGACGAGGCTCTTGCTCGCGCCCGGCGTGATGCCGAGCTCGGCCGCGACCTGCTCGTGCGAGAGCCCGTCGATCTCGCGCCGCACGAGCGCGTGGCGCTGGCTCTCGGGCAGCGTCGCGAGGTCGGCGAGCGTCGCGCCGAGCCGGTCGCGCCGCTCGAGCGCGACCTGCGCCGACTCGCCGCCGGTCGGCTCGTCGTGGGGCTGCAGGAGATGCAACGGCACCGAGTCGGTCCGCACGCGCGCCAGCTCGTCGAGGCAGCAGTTGCGCACCAGGCGGTAGAGGTAGGGCCGGACCTCGATGTGGCGGTCGTCGCGGCGCAGCGCGCGGTTGGCCCGCAGCAGCGACTCCTGCACCACGTCGTCGACGATCGCGGGCCGGGCGCGCAGGATCTGCGCGGCGTACCGGCGCAGCGCCGGCTCGTGACGGGAGCAGAGCGTCGCGAACGCGTCGCCGTCACCGCGGCGCAGAGCGGTCAGCAGCTCGGTGTCGCTCATCCGGTCCAGCGGACGCCTGACCACGCGCAGCTCGCTCATCGGTCCCGCCGGCAGATCGCGCTCTCCCGCAACCACCCGCGGGTGCCGAAGCTCGCCGCGACGCGCCACCACGGGTCGTCGCTGCCCTCGGCGATCACGCGCACACGGTCACCGGCGTGGAGGACGCCGACCTTGGCACCGCCGGGCGACTCGTACAGCGTCACGCGATCGGCGCAGACCGCTGCCGTGCGCGCCTGCGCGCTCGCCGCGCCGAGCGCGAGGCACGCGACGGCCACACCCAGAACGACACGTACCCGGCGGTTGCCGGGCACGCGGATCGAGACAGAGGTGAGAGACACCCGACTACTTCTTGTGGTGCTTCTTCTTCGCGGCGGCCTTCGCGGCCTTGACCTTGGCCTTCCACTTGGTGACCGTGCGCGCGAAGCCGAGCTTTGTCGAGCTGCACGCCGGCGTCAGCGGTCGAGGTCGTCTCGCGGGAGATGAGCTCCTCACGCTGGTCGAAGGTGCCGAAGGAGCCATTGGGCGCGGTCGTCTCGCGCAACAGCGGCTGGTAGGTCCCGTCCTGGAGGACGAGGATCGAGTGCGAGTCCGCATCCGCTGCCCCTCCGACCTCCGCCAGCCCCGGCTGCCCGTTGGTGAGCTGCTCGTAGGCGGTGCCCGTGAAGCCGGCGATCGTCCGCGACCCGATCGGCTGCAGCGTCACCATCTGCGGGTGCTGGTCGGAGCCCTCCAGGACGCCGGTCTCGACCAGCTTGCGGTTGAAGGGCGCGGGGAAGCCGGCGCCGGGAACCGAGTCGTTGCCCTTGAAGTGCACGACCTTCGGGTCGCCGTTGATCGGCTTGTACTGCAGCCAGGTCGTGCCGCCGGCGTCGTGGACGCGGCCCGCGATCAGCTCGCCGGTCTTCGCGTCCGTGACCTGATCACGCCAGCGGTCGGCGGTGACCCAGTACTCGATGCGCCGGTTCTCCGGGCTCGGCGAGCCGGTGATCGTGAAGGCGACGACGCCGTGCTCGACCTGACCCGGCAGGACGCCCGATTCGTAGATCGCCGGATCGATGCCGGCGGCGCCGGCGGTTGACGCGCCCAGGGCGAGGGCGGCAAGCCCCGCGGCAATGCCGAGAGGAAGTCGAATGGATGAAGCGGTCATGTCCCCTACGACGGTAACTCCGCCGCAAGGTGACGGAGTTGCCCGACCATCGCCTCAGGAGAGGTCAGACCGCACCGCGAGCCGTCCCTCGCGAGGCCGCGACCACCGCATCGCCGATGCGACGGCGGCGCACACGCCGATGCCACGCGAAGGTCAGCAGCATCCGCGTCAGCACGAGGGCGTACCGGGTCAGGCTGAAGCGCACCCCGACCGTGGCGTCACGCCAGCACACGGGCACCTCGGCAACCACAAGCTCTGGGTCGCCATAGATCATGAGGTTCAACTGCGGATGGAACTGGTAGCCGCTGGTGAGCTGCGTGAACGGCATCCGGTCCACCGCACCGGCGCGCGCGAGCATGATCCCCGTGCCGGCATCCGACATGGGCAGGCCCGAGAGCACCCGCGTGAGCCCGTTGAAGAAGCGGTTGGCAACACGGCTGGGCACGTTGTAGTCATCGGTGATCGCGCCGTCGAGAAAGCGCGATGCCAAGACCACGTCGGGTGCGGAATCCACCGCGAAGGCCGCCGCCATGTCGAGCAGCGTCCGAGACACGTCGCACTGCTGACCGGAGTGGACGACCGCGATGAACGGGGCCGTCGTCACCAGCTCGATGAAGCCGCGCTTGATGCCGGCGCCGTAGCCGAGGCCCGTCGGGTTCTCCAGCAGACGGACGGTGGCGTCCATCACCGGGTCGGCGGCCTTGAGCGCCCGGACCTTGTCGGGCGTCCCGTCGGTGCTGGCGTTGTCGACGACGACGACCTCGGCCACCGCGCCGCCGGTGTGATGCACCAGGGCGTCGAGCACGGCCGGCAGCGCCCTCGCCGTGTTGGAGGTCGGAACGATCACCGACACTGCGTGCTGCACCGGCAGCGAGGCGCGCGAGACCACGTGAGGAGATCTACGCGTTCACGCCGGGTGCCACCAGAGCCAAGGCGGCAAGGCGTGCCACCTGGCCGTCTTCACCGAAGCCAACTGGATTGGCTCAGACGTTCAGCATCTGCCCCTCGGACACCGCGGGTGATGCCGGCCGATCGCGACGACCGAGGCGCACGAGCGCGCCATCGCCGGGGGTGATCGTGATCATGCGCCGCCGCGGACGCTGCGGCGGGCCGGCGGGCGCGACGGTGAAGCGCTCAGCCGCGGCGCGCAGCACGATGCGCATCTCCAGCAGCGCGAAGCTGGCGCCGATGCAGCGGCGACGGCCGCCGCCGAACGGGATCCAGGTGAACGTGCCGGGCTTGGTGTCCAGGAAGCGCTCCGGCCGGAAGGCGTAGGGCTCGGGGTAGATCTTCGGATCGTGGTGGACGAGGGCCGCGCTGGCGATCAGCACGACGCCCGGCGGGTAGGTCCAGCCGCCGATCGTCACCTCCTGCTTGACCAGCCGCGGCTCGGCGTTGGGCAGCACCGGCCGCAGCCGCAGGACCTCGTTGATGGTGGCCTCGAGGTAGCGGTCGTCGTCGGGCTCGGCGGCCAGACGCTCCTGAACCTCGGGCCGCCGGGCGAGCTGCTCGAAGGCAAAGGCCAACGAGGAAGCCGTGGTCTCGTGACCGGCGACCAGGGCGGTGAGCAGCTCGTCGCGGATCTCCTCGTCGCTCATCGGCGAGCCGTCGTCGTGCTCGGCGGCGAGGAGCATGGCGAGCACGTCGTCGCGCTCGCCACCCTCGCGGCGGCGGTCGGCCATGAGCGCGAACAGCTCGCGATCGACCTCGGCGCGGTCCTCCTCGAAACGGCCGAAGCGACCGCGGCCGGCGAGGACGTGCTGCGCGGCGGGCAGCAGCGAGACCGGGCTGTCGCCGAATGAGAGGATCGAGGTCAACCGGTCGCGCAGGCCCTCGAGACGGGCGCCTTCGTCGAGCCCGAAGACCGTCCGCAGGATGATCTCCATCGTCAGTCCCTGCAGGCGCTCGTGGAGCATCACGGGCTCGTCGGTCGGCCAGCTGTCGAGCTCCCGATCGGTCAGCTCGGTCATCAGCCCGGTGAGCCGCTGCATGCGCTCGCCGTGGAAGGCGGGCAGCAGCAGCTTGCGCTGCTCGAGGTGCGGCGCCTCGTCGAGGAGGATCACCGAGTTGCGGCCGACGATCGGCTCGAGGATCCGCGCCCCTTCGCCGGGGTGCAGGACGTCGGGCGGAGCGGCGAAGAGCTCACGCAGGTCCTCAGGGTCGGAGAGCACGACCGACGGCGGCTGGCCCAGCAGGCGCATCGTGAAGCGCTTGCCGTGGCGGGCGCGCAGACGCTCGACGTAGACGGTCGGTCGGTTCCACCAGCCGATCGTCTGCAGCAGCGACGGCAGTCGTGGGCCGGGAGGCAGCGTTGCCTGCATGGTCATCGTCCTCTCGCGGTAGTGTCGAACGCGTGCCGCTGAGTATATGTACTGGTCAGTATGAGTCAAGCGGGGTGCGCTGATGCCCCGCGGCGAGTTCGATCGCAGCGCGCGCAAGGCGGCCACCCGCGCCAAGCTGCTGCAGGCTGCGGCCACGGTCTACGCCGCCCACGGCTTCGCGGGCGCGACGCTGGACGACGTCGCCGAGGAGGCGGGCCTGACCAAGGGCGCTGTCTATGGGCACTTCGGCTCCAAGGACAACCTCCTGGTCGCGCTGATGGAGGAGTACCTGGCCGCCGAGATCGCCGAGCAGGTCGCGCTCTTCGACCGCGACGAGACGACGTGGAAGCGTCCGCTGGCCGGCAGCGACCAATGGATGAAGGAGCTCGACGAGGCGCCGGAGGCGTTCCGGCTGCTGATCGAGTTCTGGCTTGCCGCGGGCCGTGACGAGCAGCTGCGCGAGCGCTTCGCGGCCGGCCTCGAGGCGCTGCGGGTGACCTTCGCGCAGTTCGCCGCCGAAAGCCGCGCCGACGCCGGGATGGAGGGCTCGCCCCAGGCCTCCCGCCATTTCGCCAACGTCATGCTCGGCCTCAGCATGGGCCTCGGCCTGATCCGGGTCGCCGACCGCAAGCACCTCTCGCCGGGGCTGCTGGGGACCGCGATGTCGGTGCTCATCCGCGCGGTCGAGCGCGACGACGAGCTGTGCGAGGCGATGGAGGATCCGGACGCGCGGTAGCGCGCCGCTGCCGCCGGCTCAGGCGAAGAGGCTCTCCTGGGCGAAGCCGGGGACGTTCTCGATCTCCAGCATGCGGCGCTTGGTCACGATGCCACCGGGGGCCGAGAACCCGGTCAGCGCGCCGTCGGCCGCGACCACGCGGTGGCAGGGCACGATGATCGGCCACGGGTTGCTCCCCAGCGCCGCGCCGACCGCGCGTGCCGCGTCGGGTGAGCCGACGGCGCGTGCGATCTCGCCGTAGGTGGCGACCGTGCCGGGTGCGACCGCGCGCGTGGCGGCGTAGACGCTGCGCCGAAAGGCGTCGATCTCACCCTCGTCGAGGGTGATCGCGGTGAGGTCGCGGTGCTCGCCGTCGAGCAGCGCGACCATGCCGGCGATGGCCTCGAGGATCGGCGCGGGCACGTCGTCGGCGTCGTGCACGTCGGTGCCACGCAGCGGACGCGGCCCCGGCAGCGCGACGCCGGTGATCCCGCGCGCGCTCCACTCCACGCTGCAGGTTCCGAGCGCTGTCGAGAACACCACCATGGCGCTCACGGTACTTCGCCGCGAGGTCGGACCATCAGGTGCCGCGGAGACGGCGGAACCGGTCGCTGACCATGCGCGCACTGGTCTGACGCAGCGTGCGCAAGGGCGTGTCGCCCATCAGCATGCGCATCGTCAGCCGCAGGGTGGAGGCACTGGCCTTGTCGGGTGAGCCCGAGTCGAACGGCGGCTCGGGGTCGTACTCGATGCCGAGCTGGATCGCCTTGGCCAGCTCCTCGCCGTGGACGCGCGCGGTCAGCGCCAGCGCCATGTCGATCCCGGCCGAGACGCCGGCGCCGGTGATGAACTTGCCGTCGAAGACGACGCGGTCGGCGACGACGTCGACGCCCATCGCTTTGAGACTCTCGCGAAAGCCCCAGTGCGTCGTCGCGCGCCGGCCGGCCAGCACGCCGGCGGCGCCATAGACGCCGGATCCCGTGCAGGCCGAGGCGAGCCAAGTGGCGGTCGGCGCGACCTGCCGGACCCAGTCGAGCAGGACCTCGTCGTTCAGCGGGCCGAGCGGCTTGCTGGATCCGGGGATGACGACGACGTCGGGATCGGGCAGCTGGGAGGGCGTCGTCGTGGGCAGGACGGTGAGCCCGTGGTCGCTGGAGATCGGGCCGGTCGTCGTCGCGACCCAGTGCAGCTCGACGTCGGGCCACAGGCTGATGACCTCGTAAGGGCCGATGAGATCCAGCGCGGTGAAGTCGGGATAGATGACGTAGGCGATCTTCATGGTGGTCCTCGCTCGCAGAGGCGCGCAGCATCGCAGAGCGGCGCGGGGTTCGCGCGACTACGCGGGCGCGAAGCCCGCCAGCAGCGCGCCAACGCCAACGTCCCATCGCCGCTGGATGGTCGCGTTCGACCCGCCGAGGCGCTGCGAGCTCTCGGCAGCCGCAAGGCCATGGATGAGCGCGACGTAGGCGTGTGCGATGTCAATGGCATCGCCTTGGAGGTGCCCGGCTTTGATGGCCGCCTTGACCGCGGCGACGATGCGCCGGCGCACGGCGGCGCCGGCGGCCTGCTCCTCCGGCGCCGGGTCGAAGCTCGCGAACGGCCGCGAGAACATGATCGCCGAGAGCGCCGGATGCGCGACGATGAACGCGCGGTAGCGCTGGGCGAGCGTGAGCAGCTCGTCGCGACCTTCGACACCGGGGTCCGGTGCGCCCAGCTCGTCGGCGAGGCGCTCGAAGCCCGAGAAGAAGACCGCCCGCAGGACGCCGGCCTTGTCGCCGAACAGCTCGTAGACCGCGGCGGGGGACGTGCCGGCCGCATCGGCGAGCCGGCGTGCTGTCAGCGCGGCCGGGCCCTCGGCGGCCAGCAGGCGCAGCGCCGCCTGCAGGACGTGCTCGGCGAGCTCCGGGGTGCGCTGCTTGGTTCGCGGCATCTCGGCACAGCATATCGGGCACTTGTTTTGAAACGATGTTCCGATACGCTAGTCGGCATGACGACGACACGCACGCGCTACGAGCTGACCGACGGCATCGCGACCATCACGATGGACGACGGCAAGGTCAACGCCATGGCCCCCGAGATGTCCGCCGAGCTGCTCGAGCACCTCGATCGTGCCGAGGCCGAGGAGGCGAAGGTCGTCGTCCTCGCCGGCCGGGAGCGGACGCTGTCGGCCGGCTTCGACCTCAGGGTCGAGCCGGCGGGGTGGCCGGCGATGATGGCCACGGGCGCGCGACTCTCGGCGCGAATGCTCTCGTTCCCGCGGCCGGTCGTCGTCGCCTGCCCGGGCAACGCGATCGCGATGGGCGCCTTCCTCCTGCTGTCTGCCGACCACCGCGTCGGCGCCGCGGGTGACGGCCGGATCGGCCTCAACGAGGTCGCGATCGGCCTGACGCTCCCGTGGTTCGCCATCGAGATCGCCCGCCACCGCCTACCCCGCCCCGCCTTTGACCGTTGCACCGTCACCGGCGTCCTGCTCGACCCGCAGGAGGCCTGTGCCGTCGGCTTCCTCGACGAGGTCGTCGGCGCCGATCAGCTCCAGGAGGCGGCCCTGACCGCCGCCCGCCAACTGGCCGCCATCGATCCAGCAGCACACGCCGCCACCAAGCTCCGCATCCGCCGCGAGGTCCTTGCCGGGCTCGACGACGGTATCGCGCGCCTGGAGGGCGACGGCCGCGAGTGGTGACAGCGAGGTGTCGATTTCGTCTCCTCCCGTTCGTCTCCCTGCGACCATCCACCCAAGGAGGACCCGATGAAGTACTTGCTGTTGATCCATCAGGGCACCACGCCGACGCCGCGTGATGCGTCGTGGAACGAGCTGTCGCAGGATGAGCAGAACGCGGTCTACGCCGCCTACAAGGAGATCAACCAGAACCCGGGCGTGACGTCCGGGCTGGCGCTGGAGCCGCCGGAGCTGGCGACGACGGTGCGTGTCGAGGGCGGCAAGACGCTGACCACCGACGGGCCGTTCGTCGAGCTCAAGGAGGCCGTCGGCGGCTACCTGATCTTCGAGGCCGACGACCTCGACGCGGCGATCGAGCTGGCCGCCAAGATCCCGGCCGCGAGCATGGGCGGCGCGATCGAGGTGCGCCCGATCATGGAGAGCGCGTGGTAGCAGCGCTCGCGCTCGAGCGGGCCTTCCGCGACCAGTGGGGTCGCGTCCTGGCCACCCTGATCGGCTTCCTCGGCGACTTCGACCTCGCCGAGGAGGCCGCGCAGGAGTCCTTCGCGATCGCCGCCGAGCGCTGGGCGCGCGACGGCGTCCCCAGTGACCCCGGCGCCTGGCTGATCACGACCGCACGCAACCGTGCGATCGATCGCATCCGCCGCAACCGCGCACTGGCCGAGAAGACCCGCCTGCTCGAGGTCCCGCAGGTCTCCGAGGACCCCATGGACGATGCGACTCCCACCTTCCCCGACGAGCGCCTCGAGCTGCTCTTCACCTGCTGCCATCCGTCGCTGGCCGTCGACGCCCAGGTCGCGCTGACGCTGCGCACGCTCGGCGGTCTGACGACGCCGGAGATCGCGCGCGCGTTCCTCGTCGGGGAGCCGACGATGGCCCAGCGGCTCGTGCGCGCCAAGCGCAAGATCAAGGCGGCGGGCATCCCGTTCCGGGTCCCGCCGGATCACCTGCTGCCCGATCGGCTGACGGCCGTGCTCGCGGTCGTCTACCTGATCTTCAACGAGGGGTACTCGTCCCCACCGGCCCGCAGCGATCTTGCCGCCGAGGCGATCCGGCTCGGTCGCGCGTTGGCCGAGCTGATGCCCGACGAGCCCGAGGTGCACGGGCTGCTGGCCATGATGATGATGTTGGACGCACGCCGTGGGGCGCGCGTTGGCGCCGACGGCGACCTCGTCCTGCTCGCCGACCAGGACCGCACGCTGTGGGACCGCGCGCAGATCGACGCCGGCCGCGCGGTGCTCGAACGCGCCTTCGCGTTGCGCGGTCGCGGCCCCTATGTCCTGCAGGCTGCCATCGCCTCACTGCACGCCGACGAGCCGCGCGACTGGGCCCAGATCGCCGCGCTCTACGGCGAACTCGCGCGCGTCACCGACTCGCCCGTGGTGCAGCTCGAGTCGCGCCGTCGCGGTTGCCGAGGCCGAAGGTCCCGCGCAAGGATTGACGATCGTGGACGGCTTGGCGCTCGAGGACTATCACTACCTGCACGCGACCCGCGGCGAGCTGCTGCGGCGCCTGGACCGCACCGACGAGGCGCGCGCTGCCTACGAGCGCGCGCTGACCCTCGTCCACGACGACGCCGAGCGACGCCTGCTGGAGCGGCGTGTGGCGGAGCTGGTCCGATGAGCTCCGCGTTGCTGCAGGCCTTGCCGCTGCCGATCGTCGGCGCGCCGATGGCGGGCGGGCCGACGACGCCCGCGCTGGTCGCCGCGGTCAGCGGTGCGGGCGGCCTCGGCTTCCTCGGCGCGGGCTACAAGACCGTCGCGGCGTTGCGGGAGGACATCGCCGCCACGCGTGCGCTGACCGACCGGCCGTTCGGCGTCAACGTCTTCGCGCTGGTCGACGGCACGCCCGGGGACCCGGCCGCGATCGCCACCTATGCCGCGCGGCTGGTCGGCGAGGCGGCCCGTGCCGGCGTGAAGCTCGGCGAGCCGCGCTTCGAGGACGATGACTTCGCAGCCAAGGTGGAGGCCTTGATCGCCGACCCGGTCGCGGTCGTCTCGTTCACGTTCGGGCTTCCGCCGCGCGAGGTCGTCGAGCGTCTCCATGCTGCGGGCTCCGAGGTCTGGATGACCGTGACCTCGCCGGCCGAGGCGCGCGCCGCCGCCGCACTGGCACCCGACGCGCTGGTCGTCCAGGGCGTCGAGGCCGGCGGCCACCGCGGCGTCTTCGCCGACGACGAGACCGCCTCGGACCTGACGCTCCTGGCAGCGCTGCAGCTGATCGGCGCGGCCGTCGAGCTCCCGCTGGTCGCGACCGGCGGCCTCGCCACCGGCGCCGCGATCGGCGCGACACTGGTGGCCGGCGCAGCCGCGGCGCAGGTCGGCAGCGCCTACCTGCGCACGCCCGAGGCGGGAACCTCGGCCGCGCAGCGTGCCGCCACCGCCACCGACGCGCCCACCGCGCTGACCCGCGCCTTCAGCGGCAGGACCGCGCGCGGCATCGTCAACCGCCTGCTGACCGAGCACACCGGCGCGGCGCCGTGCGCCTACCCCGAGATCCACCACCTCACCACGCCCCTGCGCGCCCATGGCCGGGCGATCGGCGACGCCGACCTCATCAACCTCTGGGCCGGACAGGCCCACGCGCTGGCACCGGCGCTGCCTGCGGGCGACCTGACGCGGCAGCTGGCCGCCGACGCGCGTGCCGCGATGGCCTCCGCTCACGCACGACTCGGCGGCTGACTCTCGCGGGGCCAGACCCCCGAACTGTGGAGACCTACGACCGCGTTGCCGTTCGTAGCGGGTCTGGCCCGTGACGGAAGTGCGGAGCTGTCGACCGAGATCGCGCCGCCCGATGCCTTGATCCGCTCCAGAATCGCGATCGCCCGCGAGGTGTCGCGCATGACCGTCAGCGTGGCCGTGCGACGAGGTGCGTCGAGCTGGTCGACCACGAGCTTGACGTGGCGGCGCTGTGTCGCAGGGTCGGCGAGGTCGCGACCTATGCCTGCGAGGAAGGTGTCGTGGTTGGCGCGCAATGAGAAGGTCAGCGCGACGAAGAGCAGGACGGCGTCGTCGGGGTCGAAGGGCGCGGTGGAGCGGCGGCGGCCGGCGCGGCGGACCGCGGCGAAGGCGTCGGCCATGACGTCCGAGGCGGTCGGCCGCGCGTCGCGCAGGCGGGCGCCACCGCCGAGGTCCTCCCAGCCGATCAACCGTACGAACGCCGGGCGGGCGACGAGAAACGCGAGGTAGTCGGTGACGGCGCGACCGAGCGCCCGACGCAGGCCGGCCTCGTCGCCGTCGCGATCGTCCGCCCAGGCGACGAGCGGCGCAAACGCTGCGCGCGTCGCCTCGTCACGTCCGGCGAAGACGCGATCGAGGACGGCCGCGTACAAGCCCTCCTTGTTGCCGAAGAAGTAGCTCGGCGTCCCGCGCGACAAGCCCGCGGCCGCACCGATCTCCTGGAGGCTGACGCCGTCGAAGCCGTGCTCGGAGAACCTTCGCTCGGCGACGTCGAGCAGGAGCGCGCGGCTGCGGTCGGCGTCGCGCCGGCGGGGCGTCGCGTGGTCGACGGATCGCTGCGGGAGGCCGCTGCGATCCGCAGCTCGCAGGCGTGAGGAAGGGCGCTCGGTCGGCATGCTCGGTCGCAGGCTATCCGACGCATGGGTCGTAACTTGCTGGTCGTTCAGCTATCTTCCCCGCCACCATGACCACGCTCTACTACGACCTCGGCTCGCCGTATGCCTACCTGTCGGTCGAGCGCGCGGAAGCGGTCCTGGGCACCGCGCCGCGCCTGCAGCCCGTCCTCGCCGGCGCGATCTTCAACCACCGCGGCCATGGCAGTTGGGGTCACACCGAGGCGCGCGCCGCCAACCAGGCCGAGATCGAGGCGCGCGCCGTGCGCTACGGCCTCCCGCCGATCCAGTGGCCGCCGGGCTGGCCGCCCAACACCCTGCAGGCGATGCGCGCGATCGTCTGGGCCCAGCAGGCCCACGACGCGGGCGACGCTTTCGCGCGCACCGCGTTCCGCGCCGCCTTCGCCGACGGGGCTGATCTCGGCGACCCCGCAATCCTCACCGCCATCGCCGACCGCACCGGGCTCCCGGCAACCGACCTCGCCGCCGGCATCGCCGACCCCGCGGTCAAGGATGCGTTGCGCGCCGCGACCGACGCCGCGATCGCCCTCGGCGTCCACGGCGTCCCCACGCTGGAGACGGACGACGGCCGCCTGCTCTTCGGCGACGACCGCCTGCACGAGGGCCGGCTCAGCGACCCCACCACGTCCTGACCTCGTCCGCCGCCCGCGCCGTCACGGCGCCTGCGCTCAGCGGCCCCGCCCTGACCTCGTCCGCCGGCCCCGCCGTCACGGCGCCTGCGCTCAGCGATCCTGCCGCGCCGCGCTGACCGCCGCGCGAACGGCGTCAGAGACCTCACCGGTCTGCACCGCCCACAGCGCGGCGTAGAGCCCGCCCTCCGCGACCAGCTCGTCGTGCGTCCCGCTCTCGGCGACGCGCCCGCCTTGTAAGACGTGGATCGCGTCGGCGTGGCGGATCGTCGACAGGCGGTGGGCGATGACGATCGTCGTGCGCTGGTGGCTGACGCGCAGCAGCGAGCGCTGGATCGCCGCCTCGGTCTCGTTGTCGACCGCCGAGGTCGCCTCGTCGAGCACGAGGATCGACGGGTCGCGCACGAGGGCGCGGGCGATCGTCAGCCGCTGGCGCTGACCGCCCGACAGCCGCACGCCGCGCTCACCGACCTGCGTGTCGTAGCCCTTCGGCAACGCCATCACGAACTCGTGCGCCTCGGCCAGCTCGGCCGCGCGCCGCAGCGCCTCGTCACTCGCGTCCGGCGCCCCGTAGCGGAGGTTCTCGGCCACCGTCCCGTCGAAGAGGAACGTGTCCTGCCCGACGTAGCCGATCGCGCCGCGCAGGGACGCGAACGACAGGTCGGCGACCTCCACGCCGTCGACCGTGACCGACCCCGACTGCGCGTCGTACAACCGCAGCAGCAGCTTGACGACCGTCGACTTGCCCGCACCCGTCGCGCCGACGATCGCGTGCGTCTCCCCCGCTCCGATCGCGAGCGTCAGCCCCTCGAGCACCGGCCGACCGTCGCCGTAGGCGAACGACACGTCGTCGAAGCTCACCGCACGCGACGGCGTCCCGGCGCCGACCGCCAACGCGGGCAGCTCGGCCGCACCCGGCGCGACGCCGATCGGCACGTCGATCAGGTCGAGGATCCGGCGGATCGAGGCGACGCCGCGCTGATAGAGGTCCAGCGTCTCGCCCAGCTCGGTCAGCGGCCACAGCAGCCGCTGCGTCATGAAGACCAACACGGAGTACAACCCGATCTCCAGCGTGCCGTTGAGCGCCATGTGCCCACCGAGGACCAAGGTCACCAAGAACCCGACGAGGATCGCCATCCGGATCAGCGGGACGAAGCCCGCGCTCAGCGTGATCGCGTCGCGGTTGGCCTGCGCGTAGTCCACCGACGCCTCAGCGACCCGCGCCGCCTCGCGGTCCTCGGCCCCGAACGCCTTGATCGTGGCGATGCCGCCGAGGTTGCCGCCGATCAGCCCGCCGAGGCGACCTGCGCGCTCGCGCACCGCCTCGTAGCGCGGGCCGAGCCGCCGCTGGTAGAGCAGCGAGCCACCGATGATCACCGGGATCGGCAGGAACGCCAGCAGCGCCAGCAGCGGCGAGATGAGGACGAAGACCGCGCCGACGGCCACGACATTGACCGCCGTCAGGACGATCTTCTGCGCCCCGATGTCCAGGAAGCGCTCAAGCTGGTTGACGTCGTCGTTGAGGATCGTCAGCAGGCGACCCGACGCACGGTGCTCGAACCACGCCAGCTCAAGATCCTGCACATGCCGGTAGGCCTCCAGCCGCAGATCATGTTGAAGGTCTTGGGAGAGCGTGCGCCAGATCCGCTGCGACAGGTACTCGGTCAGCGACTCCAGGATCCAGACGACCGCGGTCGCCGCGCCGAGGACGAGCAGCTGCTGCTCGCGGTCGGCGATCCCCAGCAGCCGGGCGACCATGCTGTCGGAGTCGCGCACGACGATGTCGATCGCGACGCCGATCAGCAGCTCCGGCGCGATGTCGAAGAGCTTGTTGAGCGCCGTCAGGATCGTGCCGCGCACGATCCGGCCGCGGTAGCGCGGCGCACGGCGCCAGAGGCGCAGCAGCGGATGCGCCTGCGCGTCGGTCACGTCAACGTCCATGTCACCCATGATGGCGTCCGGTCGCTAGTCGACCAGCGCGAACAGGATGCCCGAGGCCTGCAGGCGCGCCCGCAGCGCCGGGCCCATCGCCTGGGCGGTCGTCACCTGGCCGGCCGTGGCGGGCAGGTCGTCGAGGGCAAGGCAGAGCGTCGCGTCGGCGAGCATCCGTGAGGTCTCGCGGTAGCCGGGATCGCCGCCGCTGACCTCGCAGACCACGCGTTGCCCGCCGCCTTCGCCGACGACGCGCAGCGAGAACCAGCCGGCGTCCATCTGGCGCTCCGACGGACCCTCGCCCTGCGGGACGCGGGACAGCAGCGCGCGACGCAGCGGCCCGACCTGCGCGGCGGCGACGAGGCCGAGGATGGCACCCACGCCGCCGACGGCGATCGGCAGCCGCTTGACGGCGGCGTAGTGGCCGTAGGTGAAGTCCGGGCCGTAGCGCGGCAGGGCGCGCGCCGAGCGGCCGATGATCTGCGGGTCGATCGTCGGCAGCGGGACGGCCCAGACGTCAAGCGCGCGGTGCGGCGTGCCGGGCTCTTCCACATGGACGTGCCGGCCGTCGGTCACCGACGGCTCGGCGCGCCGCCGGGCACGCGCCGCGGCGACGTTCTGGCGCACGCGCGAGAAGCCGGTCATCGCCGAGGCGAACGTCCCGCCGCTGAAGCGGCCGCCGGCGCGCAGGTAGCCGCGCACCTTCAGCGGCACGCCCTCCGGCAGCTGCTCGACGGCGAACTGCACGCCGAGGTCGTGCGGGATCGAGTCGAAGCCACAGGCGTGGACCAGCCGCGCGCCCGAGGCGACCGCGGTCGCGTGGTGGGCGACGTAGCTGCGATCGACGAACTCGGGCTCGCCGGTGAGGTCGAGGTAGTCGGTGCCGGCCGCCGCGCACGCGGCGACAACGGGATCGCCGTGCAAGATGTACGGGCCGACGGTGGTGGTCAGCACGCGGGTGGCGGCGGCCAACGCGGCGAGCGAGGCGGCATCGCCGGTGTCGGCGATGACCAGCTCGGGCACAGGCGCGGCCGGATGCGCCGCGATGACACGGTCGCGCACCGCCGCCAGCTTGTCGCGATTGCGGCCGGCCAGCGCCCAGCGCAGCTCGGCGGGCGCACGACCGGCGAGCTCGACGGCGGTCAGCGCGCCGGTGAAGCCGGTCGCGCCGAGCAGGGCGACGTCGTAGGAGCGGTCCGAAGAGGGTGCAGCCATGGCTCACCGCACCCTTTCACACGGACTGCGCCCGACAAGGCCGAGTTCAAGCGCGCCCAGATGTCCGCAAGCGGCCGTGCAGCAATTGCCTACGCGAGGGTGCAATGCCGAGAAAGGTGGCTACGATGCTCAGACGTCATTCCGATCCGAACCAAGGGACTTCGATCGTGCGCTTCCGCTTCGCTTTGGCCGTGATGGTCGCCGGCATGCTCTTCGCTGCCGGGATCGCCTCCGCCCAGAGCACCACCCAGACCTCGACGGACGATTCGCTCTCCGGCTACTCCAAGACGACGACCACCAAGACGCAGGCCGTCTCCCCCACCAAGACGAGCGCCGCCGCCCCGGCCACCGAGGGCCAGGAGGAGAACTCCGTCGCTCCGTCGGTCGCCGCCCAGTCGGCGCCGAGCAACCTCGCGTTCACCGGCGGCGAGCCGCTGCTGCTGATCGCCCTCGGCCTCGCCCTCTGCGGCGGCACCGCCACGCTGCTCGTGCGCGACCGCCGCCGGGGCTCGCAGAACCGGTGACCCTCGGGCCTCCCGCTGCGGAGGCCGGCGACGACGATCGCGTCACGCCCATCGGGGCGCGGCGCACGTCGGTCGCCGATCTGCAGCGGGAGGTCGAGCGTCTCGCCGACGCGCTCGCGTTGGCCGAGGCGCGCCGCCAGACGGCGGAGCGCACGCTGGCCGACGTCGCGTCGATGGCCGCGGCCGACACGGCGGACCTTCGCGTCCGCTTGGCCGAACTCCAGGAGCGCCTCGACGGCGCACCGCCCACCGGCCGCACGCGCCTGCGCGCGCTCCGGCGGCTGCTCCTGCTCGCGGGCCTCGTCATCGGCGTCGCGCTGCTGGCCGACGGCATCCTGACCATCGTCTGGCAGGAGCCGATCACGGCGCTGCAGCAATCCCGGGACCAGGCCGCGCTGCGCACCGACCTTCAGAGCCTGCAGCACACGCTCGCCGCGGCGCCGAAGGTCGCCCGTGAGAACTCTGCCGCACGGATCCGCCGCCAGGCGCTGACGCTGCTGCACGCCAAGCGGCCGAACGGCTCGGCGCTGGGCTCGGTCGACATCCCGCGGATCGGGCTGAAGACCGTCTTCGTGGAGTCCACCGATCACGGGGCCCTCAAGAAGGGCCCGGGCCACTACCGCGGCACGGTCCTGCCCGGCCTGTACGGGACCGTCGGCCTCGCCGGCCACCGCACGACCTACGGCGCGCCCTTCCGCCGCGTCGACGAGCTCTCGGCCGGCTCGCGCATCGTCCTGCGGATGCCTTACGGCCGGTTCACCTACAAGGTGACCGGAACGCGCATCACCACGCCGGCCGACGCCTCGTCGCTCGTCTCACACGCGGGCACCCGCCGCCTCGTGCTGACCGCCTGCCACCCGCTCTACAGCGCCGCCAAGCGGATCGTCGTCAGCGCGCGGCTGGTGTCTGCGACCCCGGCTTAGCACCGCCGAGACGCCGCTCGCAGACGTCGATGGCGTCCATCGACGCGTCGACCAGCACGAAGTGCCGGCCCAGCACCTGGGCCGCGGCGCCGAGTGTCCCGGAGCCGGCGAAGAAGTCCAGGCACCAGCCGCCCCGCTTCGACGACGCCGCGACCATCCGCCGCACCACGCCCAGCGGCTTCTGGGTCGGGTAGCCCGTCCGCTCGCTGCCGCTGGTCGGGACGATCGTGTGCCACCACACGTCGGTCGGCCGCTTGCCGCGCGCCCGCTGCTCGGGGGTGACGAGGCCGGGCGACATGTAGGGCTCGCGGTCGACCTCGGCGTCGTCGAACCAGTAGCGCTGGGGATCCTTGACGTAGACCAGGATCACGTCGTGCTTGGAGGGCCAGCGCGAGCGCGCCTTCGCGCCGTAGTCATAGGCCCAGATCAGCTCGTTGAGAAAGCACGCCCGGCCGAAGATCTCGTCGAGCAGCACCTTGACGTAGTGGCTCTCGCGCGGATCGAGATGGACGTAGAGCGTGCCGTGGTCGGCCAGCAGGCGGCGCGCCTCGGTCAGCCGTGGGGCGAGGTAGCCCGGGAGGTCGTCGAAGGAGTCGGCGTAGGCCATGCTCGGGCCGACCACCTGCTCAGTGCGATAGCGACGGCCCGCGAAGCCGATGCGGCGGCCGTCCGGGTCGGCAACCGCGCGCAGGCTCGACCGGGCCTGCGGACGCCCGGTGTTGAACGGCGGATCGATGTAGATCATGTCGAACGCACCGTCGGGCAAAAGCGGCAGGACCGCCAGGTTCTCGCCCTGGATGACCAGGTCGTCGTCGAGCGCGACGGGCTCGGTCGGGATGTCACGCAGGACGCGCACGGCTCGCGAATGTGCCACGGTGCCCGGACGATGCGTCAACGCCGTCTCGCCCTGCCGGCGCCAACTCCGCGCCGGTGACGCTGAGGTCCAAACGAGCGCAACTCGCGTGGTTGGCCGTCGTCGTCGTCGTGGCGGGGGCCGTCATCGTGGCGCTGGGTCGCAGCGGCGAGCCGTCGGGCCCGCGTGTGCTGGCGCCGGGCCGCGGGACGACCGACACCACCCGCGACCCCTTCGCCTACGACGCCGATCGCCGTGCCGACTTCGAGGCCCGCGCCGCCGCGGGCCTCAGCCACGTGCTCTACGCCAAGAGCCCGGGCGGCGTCTTGGCGACCGCTCAGCGTGTGCAGCGGCTGCGACCGGCGATCGAGGAGGTCGCGGCCCGCGCCCACCAGGATCCGGACACGCTGGAGGGGATCGTCTTCCTGGAGAGCGGCGGCCGGGCGGACGTCGCGGCCTCTGACGACCTGCGGTCGGCGGTCGGCCTGACGCAGATCCTCGCCCAGACCGCGACCGACTTGTTGGGGTTGAAGGTCGACGTGGCCGCGTCCGAGCGGATCACGCGGCGGATCGGACGGTCGACCTCGCCGACGCGGATCGCGCGGCTGAAGGCCCAGCGACGGCGCATCGACGAGCGCTTCGACCCGCGCAAGTCGCTGGAGGCGACGACGCGCTACCTGGAGTTCGCCAAGGGCCAACTCGGCCGCGACGACCTGGCGGTCGAGAGCTACCACATGGGCGTGGGCAACCTGCAGCGCGCGCTCAAGGCCTATGGGTCGAGCGACATCGCGTACGCCCAGCTCTTCTTCGACTCCACGCCGGTCCGTCACGCCGCCGCCTGGCGCGTGTTGTCCTCGCTCGGCGACGACTCCTCGACCTACCTGTGGCGCATCGGCGCGGCCAAGGCCATCATGTCGCTCTATCGCGAGGGGGCGGGCGGGCGTGCTCTCGCGGCGCAGAACGCGCTGCAGGCGAGCCCGGCCGGCGAACGCGTCCTGCGACCGGCCATGTCGACGCCGGTCTTCGCCGACGACGGCGCGCTGCAGAGCGACGCGCTGGCGGTCGTGACCGGAGCGGCACTCCGGCCCTCACGCGCCTTGGCCGGCGCGCCGGCCTCCGGTCGCGCGCTGCAACCGGAGGCCCTCACCCTCCTGCGCTACCTCGCCCTCGGCGTGCGCGAGGTCTCGCGCACCACGCCGATCACCGTCACCTCGGCGACGCGCAGCGTCAAGACCGAGGAGCGCGACACCCGCGGCGCCTTCGACGCCGAGGCACCGCCGTCGACCCACACCACCGGCTACGCCTTCGACCTCAGCCGGGACTACCGCTCGCCCGCCCAGGCCCAAGCGCTCCAGTTCTGGCTCGACCGCCTCACCGCACTCGACGTCATCGCCTGGGTGCGGGAGCCGACCGTCATTCATGTGACGGTCGGCCCGAGAGCAGCCGAGTTGTCCTAGGTCTTGACGTCGCTGCGCGTGACGCCGATGATCAAAGTCACAATTTTGCAATTTTTATGAGATTGTGACATCGGAGAACCACGATGGACGCCGAACTGCTCAACGCGCTCGCCCACCCGGAAGGCCTCAAGGTCTTGGAGATCCTGCTCAAGGGCCCAGCGACCCGCGGAGACATCGCGCGCGCTCTCGACATCAGGCCTGCCCAACTGAACTACCGCATGACGAAGCTCGAGTCCGTCGGGCTCGTGCGCCGTGAGCGAAGCCACGGTCCGTGGGAGTTAGGCGTCGCGCGCGACACCATGCAGGACTTTTTGCTGAACCTTGCCGAGATCGGACTGTCGATCAAGGCGGAAGAGTTCGAACTGCAGCGCAAGCGCGTGCGCGCCCTGCGGGGGCAAGTGAAATGAGCACGAAGCCCGACGACCCATTCGGCCGCCGCCTGCTGACCATCGTCGGACTGCTGCTCATTGTCTGCGGCGCAGCACGGCTCTGGCTTGCCGATGGAACGACGGCGGCGCTCGCTTCGGGCATCCCGCTGATCGCAATCGGTGTCTGCCTCACCGTGATTGCCGCGTTCTTCGCGAACGCCGGCGGCACCATCAGGTATTTCAACTTCGAGGTCTGGTTCGGTGAGGCGCGCAGATCAGAGCGGGTTGCACGGAAGCGTCCGTAAAGGTCAACGACCGACCGAGAGCGGTCCGGGTCGTCTGGTGTCCCGCACAGGGACACTGGACGACCCGGATCGAGAGAAGAGCCGAATGGCCCGGGCCCGGGCGCAAGCGGACGGCCGACCCCGCCCCGCGACGCCGACCGCTGCTCACTCCCTCGGTGCCGACAGACCCGCCGCACACCGCCACCGGCGTGCGAGCGGAAGGCCATCAACCTGCGCGATCCAACGCCGCGTTCACCCCAACGCGTCGCGCTGAACGCCGGCCACGAACGGCCCTACGAGTTCGTGGCCGACAGCAGGTCCTTGACGACCTGGGCGACGTGTTCGCCGGTGATGCCGAGCTTCTCCAGGACCTCGTCGCCGGGTGCGGAGGCGCCGAAGCGGTCGATGGCGACGGCGCGGTCGACCCAGCGCTCCCAGCCCATGGAGACGCCTGCCTCGACCGAGACGCGCGGCAGCGTCGGCGGCAGGACCTCGTCGCGGTAGGCATCGTCCTGGGCGGCGAAGAGCTCCCAGGAGGGCATCGAGACGACGCGCGCGCCGATGGACTGGCCCGCGAGGATCTTCTGCGCGGCGATCGCGGTGTGAACCTCGGCGCCGGTGCCGACGAGCGTCACGTGCTCCTCGCCCTCGGGGGCCGGCGAGACGACGTAGGCGCCGCGGCCGACGCCGTCGAAGTCGATCTCGAGGATCGGCAGGTCCTGGCGTGAGAGCGCGAGCACCGCCGGGCCTTCGAGGTCCTCGATCATCACGCGCCACGCCTCGGCGGTCTCGTTGGCGTCGGCCGGGCGGATGACGGTCAGGCCCGGGATCGCGCGCAGCGCGGCGAGGTGCTCGACCGGCTGGTGGGTCGGGCCGTCCTCGCCGAGCGCGACCGAGTCGTGCGTGTAGACCCACGCGACCCGCAAGCCGGTGAGCGCGCTCAACCGAATCGAGCCACGCATGTAATCGGCGAACTGCAGGAACGTCGAGCCGTAAGGCCGCACGATGCCGCCGTGGGCCGCAAGGCCGTTGACCGAGCCGCCCATGCCGTGCTCGCGCACGCCCCAGAAGACGTTGCGACCCGCGTGGGCCTTGGTGTAGCGCTCGTCGTCGCCACCGGGGAACTCGGTCTTGGTCGACTCCGAGAGGTCGGCCGCGCCGCCGACGAGCGTCGGGACGAACGGCGCCATCGCGGCCATCGCCTTCTGGCCGGCCGAGCGGGTCGCGATCTTCTCCTTGCCACCCCAGTCAACCGACCGCAGCGCGTCCTTGAGCCCCGGCAGCGACTTGCCGCCGTACGAGCCGCCCTCCCAGGCCAGGTCCCACTCCTTGGCCGCGTCCCCGTTGGCGCGCTTGAAGCCGTCCAGGCGCGACTGCCACTCGGCCTGCGCCGCGGCACCGCGCTCGGCCGCCTTGGCGAACTCCTCGTAGACGGCGTCGGGCACGAAGAACTGGGCGTCGGGATCCCAGCCCATCGCCTCTTTGGTCGCGCGGATCTCGTCCTCGCCCAGCGGCGCGCCGTGCGCCTTGGAGGTGCCGGACTTGTTGGGCGACGGGTAGCCGATGATCGACTTGACGCGGATCAGCGACGGCTTCGCCGTGTGGCGCTGCCCCTCCTCGATCGCCTCCTGGAGCGCGACGAGGTCCTGCGCGTCGTGGACCTCCAGCACATGCCAGCCATAGGCCTCGAAGCGCTTGCCGACGTCTTCTGAGTCGAAGCTCAGCGACGTCGGGCCGTCGAGCGAGATCGAGTTGTCGTCATAGAGGTAGACGAGCTTGCCGAGGCCGTACTGGCCGGCGATCGACGCCGCCTCGGACGCGATGCCCTCCATCATGTCGCCGTCGCTGACGATGGCGTAGGTGAAGTGGTCCATCACCTCGGGGCCGTACTTCTCGCGCAGGAAGCGCTCGGCGAGCGCCATGCCGACCCCGTTGGCGAAGCCCTGCCCGAGCGGGCCCGTCGTGACCTCGACGCCAGGCGTGACGTGGACGCGGTCGCGCTCCGGATGGCCCGGCGTCAGCGAGCCCCACTGGCGGAACTTCTTGAGCTCCTCCAGCGGCAGGTCGTAGCCCGACAGGTGCAGGACGCTGTAGAGCAGCATCGACCCGTGGCCCGCGCTGAGGATGAACCGGTCGCGGTCGGGCCAGTCCGGGTCCTTCGGGTTGTGGCGCATGACCTTCGCGTACAGCACGTACGCGGCAGGAGCCATGCCCAGCGGAAGGCCCGGATGGCCGCTGTTGGCCTTCTGGACGGCGTCCATCGACAGCGTGCGGATGGTGTCGACGCCCAGCTGGTCGATCGAGCGCGAGGTGGAGGCTTCCATGCCCCACAACCTACCCGCCCATCAAGCGCGCTACGGGGTCAGCTGCTTGGTCTCGTCGCCGGCCCCCAGGGCCGGGTCCGAGTGCGAGGCGCGCAGCTCGTAGGCGGCGCGCTTGCCGGCGTCGAGCTCGATGAGCACCTTGTCGGCCTTCAGCGCGCGGCTCAGGCTCTCGCGACCGCCGCGCGGGAGCACGTTCATCACCTTGGTGATGCTCGCCACCGAGCGCGGGACGAAGACGTCGAAGCGCGCCTCCTTCAGCGCCGAGACGATCTCGTTGGCCACGTCCTCGGGCTGGATCAGCTTGACGCCACGCGTGTTCTGCAGCCCCGAGGCGAGCTCGGTGTTGACGACGACGGGCATGACGCAGGAGACCTCGATGCCGGTGCCGCGCAGCTCGGCGCGCAATGCCTCGCTCATCCCCACCACGTAGTGCTTGGTCCCGCAGTAGGTGCCGCCGCCCGGGAAGCCGCCCTTGCCGGCGGTCGAGGCGATGTTGACGACATGACCGCGGCCGCGGGAGAGCATCCGCGGGACGATCTCCTTGACGCCGAACATCACGCCGTTGACGTTGATGTCGATCATCCGCTGGGTGGTGGCGTCGTCCTCCTCCCAGATCGTGTGGCCGACCTGCATGATCCCGGCGTTGTTGACCAGGACGTCGATCGGGCCGAGCTGGGCCTCGACGCCGTCGAGGAAGTCCTTGACCGAGGCGCGCTGGGTCACGTCGAGCTGGAAGGCGACGGTGCCGTGGCCGAGCTCCTTGGCGGTCTGCTGGGCGGTCGCGAAGTCCAGATCGCCGATCGCGACCTTCATGCCCTCACGCAGGAATGCCTGCGCGGTGGCGCGGCCGATGCCGCGGGCGGCGCCGGTGATCGCGGCGACCTGACCGGTGAGGATGCGGTGCTGCTTGGCCATGGGACAGACCTCTCGGACAAAGGTGACGGGTGCGTCACCGTACCAGTCCGGGCTTGACGGCGCGAGGTAGGCTGACACGGTGTCAACACCAGTCGAAGTCGTCCTCTCAGAGCTTCAGCAGGCGACGTTGCGCCGGCTGGTCGACACCTTCGCGCCGGAGGTCGCGGTCGACGACGACCCCACAGGGTTCTGGGCGCGCAAGGCGTCCGACCTCGGCATCGACGGCGCGATCGCGCAGCAGATCTCATCGGGCGTCGTCCCCGAGGACCAGCTGGAGGGCATGCGCCAGCTGCTCGACGGGCTGCGCGCCCAGGGCTTCGACGAGGCGCCGCAGGCCGGGCGCGAAGCGATCCTGCACGGCTTCATGGACGCCGACCCGGGCGCGCTGGCCGGGCTCAGCGCCCTGCGCGCGCTGACCTTCTTGTTGTTCTACGCGATCCCGGATCCGACGACCGGCCAGAACCCCAACTGGGCGACGATCGGCTACCCGGGCCCGCGCGCCGCGCCGCCGTCGGCCGACGAGGCGCCGAAGACGATCCCGCTCGTGCGCCCGGTCGGCGACACCCTGACGCTCACCGCCGACGCGGTCGTCGTCGGCTCGGGCTCCGGCGGCGGCGTGATCGCCGGCAAGCTCGCGGCCGCCGGTCAGGAGGTCGTCGTGCTCGAGGCCGGCGGCTACTACAACGAGTCGGACTTCAACCAGCTCGAGCTCTGGGCCTACGAGCACCTCTACCGCGCGGGCGGGGTCGCGCAGACCGCCGAGGGTCAGGTCGCGCTGATGACGGGCGCCAACCTCGGCGGCGGCTCGACGATCAACTGGAGCAACTGCCTGCGGACCTACGACTGGGTGCGCGAGGAGTGGGAGCGCGAGCACGGGCTGGAAGGGCTGACCGGGCCGGAGTACGACCGCCACCTCGACGAGGTGAGCGCACGGATCGGCGTGACCGACGCGTGCTCGGATGACAACGGGCCCAACCGGCGCCTGCGCGAAGGCGCCGAGGCGCTCGGGATGAGCCGGCGCACGATCGCCCGCAACGCCGACGCCGAGCGCTACGACGCCGACCTCGCCGGGCTGTCGGGCTTCGGCGACGTGACGGGCGCCAAGCTCGGGACGCTGAAGACCTACCTGCAGGACGCGGCCGACGCGGGCGCGCGCTTCGTCGTCAACTGCCGCGTCGACCGCGTGCTGGTGGAGGGTGGCCGCGCCGCCGGCGTCGAGGGCACCTACCTCGACGCCGAGGGCCGCACCGCCCGTGTGGTGGTCCGGGCGCCGCGGGTGGTCGTGGCCGCGGGCGCGCTGGACACGCCGGCGCTGCTGCTGCGCTCGGGCATCGGCGGGCCGGCGGCCGGGGACTACCTGCGCCTGCACCCCGCCGCGGCGGTCGTCGGCATCTACGACGAGCCGCAGCAGGGGTGGTGGGGTCCGCCGCAGAGCGCGTTGAGCGACGAGCATCGCGACCTCGCCGACGGCTACGGCTACCTCGTGGAGACCGGACACGCGTCACCGGGCGTCACCGGCATGACCGTCCCGTGGGAGACCGGCCGCCAGCACAAGGAGGACATGGCGCGCACCCCGATCTCCTCGGCGCTGATCGTCGTCCTGCGCGACCGCGGCCACGGGCGCGTGACCATCGACGGCGCCGGCAACCCCGTCCACACCTATCCGCTGAGCGACGGCCTGGACCTCGCGCACTTCCGCCACGGGCTGAAGACGCTGGTTCGGATGCACGAGGGAGCGGGTGCGCAGGAGGTCCTGTCGCTGCATCGCAAGCGCCAACACTGGGTGCGGGGCAGCGAGGAGACGATCGACGCCTACGCGCAGCGCATCCACAACGCGCCGCTCTCGCCCTTCGAGCACGCGACGTTCTCGGCGCACCACATGGGCAGCGCGCGCATGGGCAACGACCCGAAGACCTCGGTCGCCGGCCCGTTCGGTGAGCTGCACGACACGCCCGGCGTGTGGATCGGTGACGGCTCCGCCTTCCCGACAGCCAGCGGCACGAACCCGATGCTCACGATCATGGCGCTGGCGCATCGGACGGCCGAGGCGATCGCCGCCACCTGATCGCTCAAGACTTCACGCGGTCTTCATGACCGGTCAAGGTTGACATGTCACTATCCAGACATTCCAGCCTCCGCACCTAGACGTCAGGTCCTGCGCCACGCGCTGCTCGGCCTCCTCGCCGACCGCCCGATGAGCGGCTACGAGCTCGCCCAGCGCTTCGAGGCGTCGGTCGGCAGCACATGGTCAGCCGGCCATTCGCAGATCTACCCCGAGCTCAACCGCCTGGCCGACGAGGGACTCGTCGCCGCGGGCGAGCCCGGCCCGCGCGGGCGCAAGACCTATGCGATCACCGACGAGGGCCGCGACACCGTCCGCACCTGGCTGGCCGAGACCGACCCGGACCGGACCGTTCGCGACGAGGCGGCGCTGCGCACCTTCTTCCTCTGGCTGATGACGCCCGACGACGCTCGAGCCCACGTCGAAGGGGAGCTGGCTGCCGCCGAAGATCAGCTCACGACGCTGCGCGGCACCGCGGCCGCGCGCCGGCCCGCCACGCCGGCGGAGCGCTCGCAGCGGATCGCCCTGGAGGCCGGGCTGCGCTGGGCCCAGGCACGGGCCGAATGGGCGCGCTGGGCTTTGGCACGGCTCGACAGCGAGCCGGCATAACCCAGAGACTGGACGATCCACCGGCGCGGGACGGCCTGGTCGCCCAGTAGCGTTCTGTCATGCCGTCCTTCTTCGAGCACGAGGGTCGCCGCCTCGCCTACACCGTCTACGGCGAGGGTCCGCGCACGACCGTCCTGCTCCACGGGCTGCTGCTGTCGCAGAAGATGCACCGCCCGCTGGCGCGCGCGCTGGCCCGCGAAGGCAACCGCGTCGTCACGCTCGACCTGCTCGGCCACGGCCGCTCGGACCGCCCGCGCGACATGGCCGCCTACTCGATGCCGTTCTTCGGCGAGCAGGTGATCGCCCTGCTCGACCACCTGGAGGTCGACGAGGCTGTCGTTGCCGGCACGTCGCTGGGCGCCAACACGACGCTGGAGGCCGCCGCCGCGCATCCGGAGCGTGTGCGCGGGATGGTCGTCGAGATGCCGGTCCTCGACAACGCGCTGCTGGGCTGCGCGATCGCCTTCACCCCGCTGATGTGCGCGCTGACGTTCGGCGAGCCGGTGATGAAGGGGGTCTCCTGGGTGACCCGCAAGGTCCCGACCGGTCGCGTCTGGGGCGCCGACGTCCTGCTCGACACCATCCGCCAGCAGCCCGGGCCGTCGGCCGCCGTGCTGCAGGGGCTCTTCTTCGGGCGCGTCGCCCCGCATCGCGAGATCCGGCGCACCATTGCCGCGCCGGCACTCGTCATCGGCCACGACCGCGACCCCGTGCACCCCTTCAGCGACTCCGACGCGCTGGTCTCCGAGCTGCCCAACGCCCGCCTGCTGCGGGCCGACTCGCTCTTCGAGCTGCGGCTCACGCCCGAGCGTCTGACGGGCGAGATCTCCGGCTTCCTGGACGAGTGCTGGAAGCCGCGCCGCAAGGCCGGCACCCGCCGCGCGGCCGGCGTCGCGTAGCCGGTCGCTGACACAGCGGCAAGTCGCTTTACGCAGCGTTCATGCTCGTACCGCTACGCTCTCGCGCGTGTCGAGCCGCCAGGAGGAGAAGGAGCGCCGCCGTCGCGAGCGCGAAGAGCGCGAGCGGGCCGAGGCCGGAAAGGCCGCGAGCAAGCGACGACTGCAGCTCGTCGGTGGCGCGGTCCTGGGCCTCGTGGCCATCGGCGCGGTCGTGGCCGCGATCGCCGCCAGCGGCGGAGGCGGCAACAGCAAGGCCGACTCCGGGTCCTCCTACGGCAGCGCGACGATCCCGGCGCGCAAGACCACGAACTTCAACCAGGCCGTCACGGCGTCGGGCTGCGAGTTCAAGACCTACCCCAGCGAGGGTCGTACGCACCTGCCGTCCGACACGGCGGTCAACAACAGCTACAAGACCAACCCGCCGACGTCGGGCAACCACCGCCCGACGCCTGCCCAGGACGGGGTCTACGCACCCGGCAACACGCCGGCCAAGGAGAACTTCGTCCACACGCTGGAGCACGGGCGGATCGAGCTGCAGTACTCGCCCAAGGCCTCCAAGGAGATCCGCGACCAGATGAACGCGCTCTTCAACGAGAAGGTCAAGGGCGTCGCCGGGTACCACATGGTGCTGTTCGAGAACAACACCAACATGCCTTATGAGGTCGCGGCCACCGCGTGGACGCACCTCATCGGCTGCAAGACGGTCAACGACAAGACGTGGGACGCGCTGCGCGCCTTCCGCGACCGCTTCGTCGACAAGGGCCCGGAGCTGATCCCCTAGCGAGGTGCGGGAGGACCGGGCGGCGACACGATGTCGCGCCCGGTCGGACGCAGGTCGGCGTCCAGCTCGAGCTGCCAGAAGTAGCGCGTGAAGGTGGTCCCGGCGGCGAAGTCGCCGACGTGGGGCTCGGGCCGCTCGCCGTTGGCCATGCGAGCGATCAGCTCGGGGTAGCTCCGGCCGGGCCGGGCCGCGTAGACCGGGGCGGGGAAGGCGCCGCCGAAGCGCGTGTTGACGTCGGTGATGCCCAGCCCGTTGTCCTTGTCGCGAAACGCCTGGACGGTCGCCGGGCCGCGGACGCCGAAGGCCTCGACGGTCCGCCGGCCGAGGTCGATCAGCTCGGCGTCGTCGATGATGGTGCCCTTGATCGACTCGCCGCCGCGCGACTCGAGCATCGTGCGTGGGATCGCGTTGAGACAGCGGCCGTCGCGGTCTGAGAGGCAGTCGATCGAGAACTCCGGGCCGTCCATCAGGCGCTGGAGCATCACCGGCTCGTCGATGTAGTTCACGAAGAACGCGGCCTCGCGCGCATCCTTGGCCACGAAGATGTTGCGCGCGCCGGAGCCGTGGATCGGCTTGACCATCACCGGGAAGGACTCAGGGTCGTCGCCCCCGGGCAGCACGGTCGGCGGCGACGGCAGGTCGTGCTCTCCGAGCAGCTCGTGGCAGGCGTACTTGTCATACGTCTTCTCGGCGATGTGCGCGTCGGGCACCAGCGCCTGCGGGAGACGGCCGTCGGCGCGCGCGTGGGCGAGGACGTCGATGTCGAGATCGGTCAGCGGGACGATCGCGCCGACGTCGTGCTCCTCGCAGAGGCGCTGCAGCGCCGGGACGTAGTCAGGGTCCTTGATCAGCGGGACCGACGTCCGGACGGTCGCCGCGTACTGCGCGGGCGCCAGCGGGTTGGGGTCACACGCGATGACGCGCGTGTGCTGGGCGAACGCGGAGACGATGTCATAGCGCTTGCCCGTGCCCGTGAGCATCACGGCCTTGGCATTGGTCTTGGTCATGAAGGATCCACCCATCCGCCGGTCTCGCCCTTGTAGAGGCCGTGGCCGGTGACGAGCATGCGCGCGGTCAGCCACAGGATCTTGAGGTCGAGCAGCACCGTCGCGTGCTCGACGTAGAAGAGGTCGAGCTCGATGCGCTGGGGCCACGGCAGCGACGCGCGGCCGTTGACCTGCGCCCAGCCGGTGATGCCGGGCTTGAGCGCGAGCCGGCCGCGCTGGCGGTCGGTGTACTGCGCGACCTGGACCGGGACGGTCGGGCGCGGGCCGATGATCGACATCTCGCCCTTCAGCACGTTGACGAGGTTGGGCAGCTCGTCGATCGAGGTGCGGCGCAGCAGCGCGCCGACGCGGGTGATGCGGCTGTCGCCGTCATCGACGGCCAGCCCCGCCCCCATCTTCTCGGCCCCCGAGACCATCGTGCGCAGCTTGAGGACGTCGAACGGCGCCCCGTCCTTGCCGACGCGGTGCTGGCGGTAGATCGGGTGGCCCTTGGACTCCAGGCGGATCGCGAGGATCGCCAGCGCGACGAGCGGTGACGTCACCGCCAGGACGACGGCGCTGACCAGAACATCGAACAGGCGGCGCAGGGGCTCGGGCACTCAGCGCGTCCCTTCCGGCGGATCCCAGCCGGCGGCGGTGCCCTCGCGGAGGTGGTCGAAGAGGCCGAGGGCGATCGAGCCCTGGGTCAAGACGTAGTACTTGCCCAGGAGGAAGGGCCGCGCGCGGACCGGCGCGAAGGCAGCCACGATCAGCAGCAGCTGCAGGCGACGCAGCGCCTTCGGCGCGGTGGCCAGCGCGACGAGGTGCAGCGCCGGGCCGAAGTAGCGCAGCCAGCGGTGGCCTGCGATCATCATGGTGTACTTGACTGGCCAGCCGCGTGGGTCCAGCAGGCCGCCGTGCAGGACGATCGCCCAGGCGTGACTCATCATCCGCCGCTTGCGGGCCGCCTCGCCCTCGACGTCGGGGACCATCCGCTCGGTGGCGCGCGCCAGCGGCTGCTCGACGCAGCGCCAGCCGTCACGGACCAAGGTGAAGGGGAACTTGAGGTCGTGGCCCATCACGGGGTCGACCTCGACGTAGGCGTCGCGGCGGGTCGCGTAGATCGCGCCGTTGCCGGCGGTGACGCTCTCCAGGTCCGACTCGCGAGCACGCAGGAACATCTCGTAGCGCCAGTAGACGCCCTCCTGGTTGGTGCCGCCGTCGGGGTTGACGAACGTGACGCGGCCGCAGACGTAGCCGATCTTCGGATCGTCGGCAAACGGTGTGACCAGGGCGCGCAGCGCGTCGGGCTCCCAGAGCGCGTTGGCGTCGGAGAAGGCGACGATGTCGGCGCTGCTGCCGCGCACCGCGGCGTCCTGGGCGGCGACCTTGCCGCCACGCGGGAGGTCGAGGACGACATCGGCGCCGGCGGCGCGCGCGGCCTCCGGGGTCCCGTCGGTCGAGCCGTCGCAGGCGACGACGACCTCGAGCCTGTCGCGCGGGTAGTCCTGCGCCAGCGCGTTGGCGACCTTAGCCGCGATGACGTCGCGCTCGGCGTGGGCGGCGACGATCAGCGAGACGGCCGGCAGGTCGGCGTCGTTGTCGGCGGGCGGCCAGGACTGGCGGACGGTGCGGCGCACAGCGGCCAGGGCCAGGCCGTAGCCCACCTGCGCCCAGGCCAGCAGGCCCGTCGAGATCCAGAAGGTCGCCCGTCTCACGAGCGAGTGAGCATGCCGCACCGAGCCGCGCGCCGCTGTGTCGCGCGGGGCGTCATGCGCGGTGCAGCGTCTCGTACAACGCGACGTGACGCTGGGCGATCGCGTCCCAGGCGTAGGTCGTCCGGGCCGCGTGGGCGGCGGCGAGGGCGAGCGTCGCGCGGCGGTCGGGGTCGGCGAGCAGCGCGGCGAGCGCGGCATGCAGCGCGGCCGGATCGCCCGGCGCGACCAGCTCGGCGGCGCCGGTCGCGGCGACCTCGCCGAAGCCCCCGACATCGGAGAGCAGCAGCGGGCGGCCGAGGCCGAGCGCGGCATAGAGGACGCCGGACTGGTCGATCTGGCGATAGGGCAGCGTGACGAGATCGGCGCGGCGCAGGACGCCGGCGAGCTCGGCATCCGTCACGAATCGGGGCACGAGGCGGACGCCTGGCGGGAGCGCGGTCGGCAGCGGCATCCGCGGCATGCCGACGATCCACAGCTCGCCGGGTGGGTCGGTGCCGAAGCGCCGCCAGGCGTCGAGCAGCACGTCGATCCCCTTGTAGGGACGCAGCAGGCCCGGGAGCGCGACGACCGGCGTGCCGGGCGGCGGCTCGGGCAGCTCGGGCGGCAGGTGCGCGTCGAGCGCGGAGAGGTGGGTGAACGCCCCGTGTGGGATGACGGTGACGCGCGCGGGGTCGAGGCCGAGCTCACCGGTCAGCCGGGCACGGCCATGCTCGGAGTGCACGACGACGTGGTCGACGCGCTCGTAGAGACGGCGCTGGGCGCGAAGCTGGCCTGCACGCGGCTCGCGCGGCAGGACGTCGTGGGCGGTCAGGACGGTCGGGCGCGCGCGCGGCAAGAGGTGGACGTCCAGCGGCTGGACGGTGAGCCATTGGAAGTGCACGACGTCGGCTGCGACCGACGCGCGCCGGTAGGCCACCATGTCGGGCACGTGCTCGGCGAGCTTGGCGGCAAACCGACCGCGCGAGCCGACCGCGCCGGCCCGCCCGGCACGGCGGTAGAACCGCTCGTCGACCGCATAGCCGTCGGCGGCCGGCACCTCGCCGTAGGCGAAGCGGCTCGTGACGAGCGTGACGTCCTGACCGGCACGGACGAGTGCCGCCGCCAGCGCGCGGTCATATGGCGGCGTGAAGGCGGAGGGGTCGACGAGGTCGATCCGCAACGCTCAGCCCTCCCAGCGCCAGTCGTTGCACACCATCATGGTGCCGGGCGGGAACTCGAACGACATGTCCGCCTCGACGAGCGAGAACCCCAACTTCCGGCAGACCGCGTTGGACGGCGCGTTGTCGACGCCGGGGAACGCGTGGACGGGCAGCCCGGCGGCCGTGCGGGTGACGTCGAGGGCCAGGGCGGTCGCCGTGGTCGCCAGGCCGCGGCCCTGGAAGGCCGGCAGCACCGACCAGCCGATCTCATAGATCTTCTCGCCGCGCCACTCGCGCTCCCAGAAGCCGACCCAGCCCGCCGCCTCGACGCCGTCGACGATGCGGAACTGGAACGGGTCAGCGGCATAGCGCTGCTGGCGCTCGGCGATCTTCTCCGCGCTCTCGGCGCCGCCGACATGGCGCATCTGCACCGGGTCGCCGTTGAGCGCCGTCAGCAGCGCGAGGTCCTCCTCGCTCCATCGCTCGATGTGGACGCCGTCGCGCAGAGCCACGACTCTATGGCTTCCGGGTGGGAGATCCGGCGACAGCCGGACATGGGCGCACCGACGTGCACGACGACGACACCGCCACGCGCTTCGAGCGCTGCTTCACCGACAACTACGCCGCGATCGCGGCCTACCTGCTGCGGCGCTGCGCGTCGCGCGAGGATGCCGAGGACGCCGCGACCGAGGTCTTCGCGGTCGCCTGGCGGCGGATCGGCGAGCTGCCCGCACCGCCCGAGGATCGCCTCTGGCTCTTCGGCGTGGCCCGTCGCATCCTGGCCAACCAGGCACGCGGGGCGCGCCGCCGTGAGCGGCTCTGGCACCGGCTGCGCGACCGCACGGCACCGTTCCACGCGGAGATCCCCGTGCGGCCGGGCAGCGGGACGGCGGCGCACGCGCTGCAGTCGCTGTCGGACGCCGACCGCGAGCTGCTCGCGCTGCTGGCCTGGGAGGGCCTGGAGGTCGCCGAGATCGCGCAGGTGCTCGGCGTCTCGGCGCCGGTCGTCTCGCGCCGCCTGTACCGCGCGCGTCAGCGCTTCGAGCAGGCGCTGAACGCCGTCGGCGGGGCGGGAGATGCCGCCGCGAGCGGACATGAGCCCGCCGACACCCCCCTCGTCCCGGAGCAGACCCGATGACCGACAACACCAACTTGGACCTCCTGCGCAGGCTCGATCCGCTGGACATGAGCACCACGGCCGAGCTTGACCCCGACGGCGCGGCCGCTCGCCGCGTGCACGCCGCCGCGATCGCCACCGCCCAGCGGCCCGGCCTGGTCACGCATGGCGTGGCAACCGCGCGGCGCGCTCGCGCCCCGCGAATCGCCCTCGCCGCCGGCGGAGCCGCCACGCTGGCAGCCGTCGCCCTGGCCATCGGTCTGCCGGGCGGTGGCGACGACTCATCCACCGCGCCCGGACCCGCCGACGCGCGCGCCGCGCTGGTGACGGCCGCCGAGCGGACCTCGGCGTTCACTTCCGGCCATGTCGTCTGGACCATGTCCTACGTCTACGCGCGTTTCGACATGGACATCGTGCTCACCAACGACGTCCGCTACGAGGGCTCTGACCTCGACATCAAGCTGAAGAGCGACGGCATCGACAACCCGGCGCCCAAGAACCGGACCAACGACATCCGCGTGATCGGGAGCAAGAGCTACTGGCGCGAGGGCGACAGGCCCTACCGCGTCCGGAACAACCCGCACGGCGATGGCATCCAGGAGCTGATGGTTCGCGTGCAGGCCGCCGACGCCCTCGCCGCCGCGGCCCGCACCGCCGCCGACGTCCGACAGACCACGCTCGACGGCGGCACGCGCTTCACCGCCACGGTCCCCGCCGACGACGTGCCCGAGCAGTTCCGCCCGCCGTTCAGGCGCACCGCCAAGACCGTCGCCATCACCGCGATCGTCGGGGACAACGGCGCCGTCCGCTCGCTCGCGCTGCGCGGTCCCGGCGAGAAGGTCGACGTCACGTTCAGCGAGCTGGGTCAGCCGCAGCGCATCGTCGCGCCGTAGTCCGCGCGGCCTGCGACGATCGGTCGCGTGCCGCTGCGCGTGGGGATCGATCTCGTGAAGGCCTCGACCGTCGCGGAGGCGCTTGCCGAGCACGGCGAGCGCTACCTACGGCGGGTCTACACCGACGCCGAGGTCGGCCAGTGCGGCGGCCCGGACGGCGCGCCCGATCCGCTGCGCCTCGCGGCCCGGTTCGCCGCCAAGGAGGCGGCGATGAAGGTCCTGCGCCCCGGCGACGCGGCGGTGCCGTGGCCGTCGATCGAGGTGGTGCGCGACAGCGGAGGCGTTCCCCTCCTGACACTGCACGGGCCCGCCGCCGAGCTGGCCGCCGCCGCCGACCTCACCGAGTTCGCGCTCAGCCTGACCCACGAGGACGCCTACGCCGCCGCGGTCGTCGTGGGGACATGATCGATCCACCGATCAAGGTGCGCGCTCCGAGCACCGATAATCAGGGTTGTGCCTTCTGCTGCCGCAGTCCGAGAGATCGTCAAGGAGCACGGTCGCCTCGCCGTCGACATCGAGACCCTTGCCGACGATGCCAGCCTCTATGAGGCGGGGATGACGTCGCACGCCAGCGTGAACGTCATGCTGGCGCTGGAGGACACCTTCGACGTCGAGTTCCCCGACGAGATGCTCAAGCGCAGCGTCTTCGAGTCGGTCGCCTCGATCTCGTCCGCCTTGGCCCAGCTCGAGACGCAGCCGGCATGACCGTCACCACCGATCGCGACGCCGCCTTCTTGGCCGGGATCGGCGAGATCGCCGAGACGATCGCCGCCGTCCACGCCGACGACGTCGACCGCGACGCCCGCTTCCCCATCGAGGCCGTCACCGCGCTGCGCGAGCAGCGTGCCTTGTCGGCCCTCGTGCCCACGGAACACGGCGGTGAGGGCGTCTCGTTCCGGGCGATCGCCGAGGCCTGCTTCACGCTCGGCCGTCGCTGCGGCGCGACCGCGATGGTCTTCGCGATGCACCAGATCCAGGTCGCGACGATCATCCGCCACACCGCGGGCTCTCTGCACTTCGAGGAGTACCTGCGCACGCTCGTCGCCGAGCAGCGGCTGATCGCCTCGGTCACCTCCGAGGTCGGCACCGGCGGCGACATGAGCCGCTCAGTCGCCGCGCTCAAACTCGCCGGCAGCGGCAACTCGGACTTCGAGAAGCAGGCGCCGACGGTCAGCTACGGCGCCTATGCCGACGACCTGCTGACGACGCTGCGTGCCACCCCCGACGCCGCCCCCGGCGACCAGGTCGCCGTGCTGCACAGCGCCAAAGCCACGAAGCTGGAGCCCACCGGCACCTGGGATCCGCTCGGGATGCGCGGCACGTGCTCGCCCGGCTTCACCGTCAAGGCCGTTGTCGGCGCCCAGCAGCTGCTGCCCGCGCCGTTCTCGACGATCGCCACCGAGACGATGGTCCCGGTCTCCCACATCCTGTGGTCGCACGTCTGGCTGGGGATCGCCACCGACGCCTTCGACCGCGCCCGCGCCTTCGTCCGCGCCGCGGCGCGCCGCGCGCCCGGTGAGCCCGTCCCCGCCGCGGTCAAGCTCAGCCACGTCATGACGCAGCTGTCGATGCTGCGCGGCGAGGTCCACCGCGCGCTGGACGAGTACGTCGCGGCGGCCGACGACCGCGAGCGGCTCGGCACCATGGCCTTCGCGCTGCACGTCAACAACCTCAAGCTGGCCGCGTCCGAGCAGGTGCCGCGCGTCTGTCAGGGCGCGATGGGCGTCTGCGGCATCGTCGGCTTCAAGAACGACACGCCGTTCAGCATCGGCCGGCATCTGCGCGACGCGATGTCCGCGTCGCTGATGGTCGCCAACGATCGGCTGCACCAGACCAACGCCGGGCTGCTGCTGATCGCCAAGGAGGTCTAGGACCGTGGCCGAGTTCCGCCCCGCCTCGCCCGACCAGGCGCAGCTGCTCGACGAGCTGGTCGATGCCGGGCACTTGATCCCCTCAGGCGTTCCCGGCGTCTACGGTCGCGGCAGCGACTACGAGGACGTCCGGATGCGCTTCGACGCCTACGTTACGCGCTGCGCGACCGCCGCCGGCGAGACGCCCGAGGTCCTGCGCTTCCCGCCGGTGATCCCGCGCAAGCAGATCGAGGACCTCGGCTACCTGGAGAACTTCCCGCATCTGGCCGGGACCGTCTTCGCGTTCGAGGGCACCGAGGGCCAGGCGCGCGCGATGGCCGAGACGGCGGGCAAGCACGAGGACTGGTCCGAGCACCAATGCATGAGCGACCTCGTCCTGATGCCGGCCGTCTGCTACCCCGTCTACCCCGCGATCGGCCGTCGCGGCCCTCTGCCGGCCGGTGGCGTGACGATCGACCCGGGCGGCTCCTACGCCTTCCGCCACGAGCCGAGCGGCGACCCCGCACGGCTGCAGATGTTCCACATGCGCGAGCTGGTCCGGATCGCCGAGCCCGAGACCGTGCAGTCGTGGCGCGACGGCTGGCGCGACCGTGCGCTCGAGCTGCTGCGCGGCCTGGGACTGGACGCGCGGTTCGACGTCGCGGCCGATCCGTTCTTCGGGCGCAGCGGCCGGATGATGGCCGCCTCGCAGCGCGAGCAGGCGCTGAAGTTCGAGATCCTGGTGCAGATCGCCGGCCCCGAGCCGACCGCGATCGCGTCCTTCAACTACCACCAGGACCACTTCTCCGGGCTCTACGGGATCACGACCGCCGACGGCGCGGTCGCCCACACCGCGTGCCTGGGCTTCGGCCACGAGCGGATCGTCCTGGCCCTGATGAAGACCCACGGGCTCGACGTGGCCGCGTGGCCGGACGAGGTGCGCCGGGAGCTGTGGTGACCGGGGCGGCCACCGGCCTGGTCTCGCTCTTCGACGCCGACCCGGCGTCGTACGTGCCGCACCCGGTCCACGCCGCGGCGGACCGCACCTACGTCGAGACCAACTGCTACGCCGACGTCCTCGTCGAGCTCCTGCACGCGCGTGGCGACGAGCCGCTGGCGGCGATCGGCTCGACCGTGCGCCTCGACTTCGAGGGCGACCAGTGGACCTTCTTCAAGCCGGACCCGGGCGACCTCGAGCGGCTCTACGGCGTCGACGTCCACGAGATGCAGCCCTACCGCGCGCTGCCCGACCAGATCGCCGAGCAGCTCACCGCGGGCCGGACGATGACGATCGAGCTCGACGCGTGGTTCTTGCCCGACACCGCGGCGACGAGCTACCGCCGCGAGCACGTCAAGACGACGATCGTGCCCGAGGCGATCGACCGCGAGGCGGAGGTGCTGCGCTACTTCCACAACGCGGGGCTCTACGAGCTGAGCGGCGAGGACTACCGCGGGATCTTCCGGCTGGACGGTCCGGTCGACCCGGCGATCCTGCCGCCTTACACCGAGTTGGTGCGCTTCGACGCGGGCGAGCGGCTGTCGGGCGACGCGCTGCGCGACATGGCGCGGACGCTGCTGCGACGGCACCTCGCGCTGCGACCGCAGGCGAACCCGTTCGTGCGCTTCGGCGCGGCGCTGGAGCGCGACCTTCCTACGCTGCGTGACGGCGATCCGGCGCTCTACCACGCCTATGCGTTCGCCACGGTGCGCATGGTCGGCTCGGGCTTCGAGCTGCTGAGCGCCGAGGTGGAGTGGCTGTTCGCGGAAAACGGCCCCACGCACCCTGCTGCTGACGCGGTCGCCGCGATGGGCGAGATCGTCGCCGCGAGCAAGTTGTTGTCCTTGAAGCTGGCTCGGCGCCGGGCGTTCGATCCGGGCCCCGTCATCGACTCCCTCGCCGCCGCGTGGGAGCGGGCGACCGGCGGGTTGGATGCCGCGCTGGCCTGAGCAGGACGGCCTGGAGGTTCGGCGGCTCGACGGCTTCGTGGCCGACGGCCCGCTGTCGGACGACGCGGCGGTGACGTTCGCGCTGCGCTTCGACGCGTTGCCGCCGGCCGAGGGCGAGGAGGTGCTGCTCGCCTGCGACGGGATCGCGACGGTCTTCGAGGTCGTGCTCAACGGCGTCGTGGTCGCGGAGGGCTCCTCGATGTTCGCGGCGCATGCCGTGGACGTGGGCGCGCTGCTGAGCGAAGAAGGCAATGACCTTGAGATTCGCTGCCGAGCGCTGAGCGAGGTGCTGGCGGCGCAGCCGAAGCGCCCGCGACAGCGCTGGCGGACCAAGGTGGTGGAGAACGGCGGCGCGCTGCGCTTCGTGCGCACGACGATCCTCGGCCGCGCCCCGGGCTTTGCCCCCGGCCCGCCGATCGTGGGGCCGTGGCGGCCGGTGTGGCTCGTGCGGCGGGCGGGGACGGTAGTCGATGACGTCGTGCTGCGTCCGCGCGTGGAAGGCGACAACGGCGTCCTGGCAATCTCGGCGCGGCTGCGCGGCCCGATCCTGCCCGCGCAGGTCGAGGCGTTCGTCGGCATGACGCACGCGCCGCTGCGCGTCGAGCCCGACGGTCGGGTGCACGGCGAGGTCCTGGTTGCCGACGTCGAGCGCTGGTGGCCGCACACGCATGGGGCGCCGTCGCTGTACGACGTGGCGCTGGTGCTCGACGGCGGCGCGCAGCGCGTCTCGCTGGGCGCCACCGGGTTTCGCACGCTCTCCCCCGGGCCGGGGTTCGACGCCGACCGCGACGCGCTCGCGCTCGCGGTCAACGGCGTGCCGGTCTTCGCCCGCGGCGCGGTCTGGACGCCGGTGGCCGAGGACGAGGTCGTGCCAACGCTGCGGACGCTGCGCGACGCGAGCATCAACATGGTGCGGATCCCCGGCATCGGCATGCCCGAGACCGCGGCGTTCCACGACGCCTGCGACCTGTTGGGGTTGATGGTCTGGCAGGACTTCAGCTTTGCCAACCTCGACTACCCGATCGAGGACGGCGTCTTCCGCGCCACGGTCGAGGACGAGGCGCGCGCACTGCTCGCGCAGGTCGCAGGCCGACCGAGCCTGGCAGTGCTCTGCGGCAACAGCGAGGTCGAGCAGCAGGCGGCGATGTTCGGGGTCGACCCGGCGCTCGGTCGCGGGGAGCTCTTCGGCGTGCTGCTCCCGCAGCTGGCGCGGGCAGCAGGCGCCGACGTCCCGTACGTCCCCTCCACCCCGTGCGGAGGAGCGATGCCATTCCATCCGGGGACGGGCGTCGCCAACTACTTCGGCGTCGGCGGCTACCGGCGGCCGCTGAGCGACGTGCGCGCGGCGGGGGTCCGCTTCGCCTCGGAGTGCCTGGCGTTCGCCAACCTCCCCGACGACGACGCGATCGCCGACGGCGAGGGCGTGGCCCGCGACGTCGGCGCCGACTGGGACTTCGCCGACGTCCGCGACCACTACCTGACCGAGCTGTACGGGTTGGTCGACCCGGCCGCGCTGCGCGCCGCCGACCGCGAGCGCTACCTCGCCCTCGGCCGACAGGTCAGCGGCGAGGCCATGTCCTATGTCTTCGACGAGTGGCGCCGCGCGGCCTCGGGCTGCGGCGGCGGGATCGTGCTGTGGGCGCGCGACCTCGCGCCCGGCGCCGGCTGGGGCTTGCTCGACCACCGCGGCGCGCCGAAGGTGGCGCTGGCGCACCTGCGCCGGGCGCTCGCGCCGCGAGCGGTCTGGCTCGTCGACGAGGGCCTCAACGGGGTCGACGTGCACGTGGCCAACGACAGGCCCGAGCCGCTGGACGCCGAGCTGCACGTCACCCTGCTGGGCGGAGGCACGCACGCGATCGCCGAGGCGACCGCGCCGCTGCGCCTCGCCGCCCACGCCAACACCACGCACAACGTCGAGGCGCTCCTGCGCCGCTTCGCCGATGCCTCGTACGCCTACCGCTTCGGGCCGCCCGCCCACGACACCGTCGTCGCGACCCTGCGCACCGACAGCGGCGAGATCCTCTCCCAGGCCACGCACTTCCCGACGGGCCCGCCGGTGGAGCCGACCTCCGACCTCGGCCTCACCGCCACGATCGCGGCAGCAGAGCGCTTCGTCGTGGAGGTGGCCACCCCGCGGCTCGCGTGGGGTGTGCGGATCCATGCGCCGGGCTTCCGGGCCGAGGATGACGCGTTCGTCGTCGTGCCCGGAATGCCGCGAACCGTGCGCCTGTCGCCGATCGTCGAGGGCGCGACGTTGCAGGGCGCGACGGTCACCGCGCTCAACCTGATCGGTGAGGCACCGATCGTGCCGCCGGATATGGCAGCCTGACGGCCCTTGGGCGTCGAGCTCTCCTTCTGCGTGGTGAACACCGACCAGCGCGAGCTGCTGGTCCACTGCCTCGACGCGATCGCCGTCGAGCGAGCGGCGCTGCCCTTCGAGACCGAGGTCCTGGTCCTCGACAACGCCTCGACCGACGGCTCGGCCGGCGCCGCGCGCCGCCATCCGACGGTGACCGAGGTCATCGTGCTCGACCAGCGCCGCGGCAAGGGCGAGAACGACAGCCATCTGCTGCAACGCGCCAACGGCCGCTTCGGCCTCCTGCTCAACGAGGACTCCGAGCTGCGCCCCGGGGCGACCGCCGCGCTGCACACCGCGCTGACCGAGGACACGCAAGCCGGGACGGCCGGCGCCAAGCTGCTGCGCCCCGATGGCCGCGTCCAGCCCTCGGCCTGGCGCTTCCCGACGCCGGCCACCGCGCTGATCGGCGCGTTGTTCCTGCACAAGCGCCTGACCGTCCAGAGCCGTGGGCGCCGCACCCGGCGAGTCGACTGGGCCCAGTCGGCCGCGCTGCTCGTCCGCCGCGACGCCGCCCGCGACATCGGCTGGTTCGACCCGCAGTTCTTCGTCTACTCCGACGAGGTCGACTTCTGCCGCCGCCTCGCCGACGCCGGATGGCACACGCTCTGGGTCCCGGAAGCCGAGGCCGTCCACCACGAGCAGCTCTCCACCGGCGCGGTGCCCGAACGCCGGATCGTCGAGCTTCTCCCGCAACCGTGACCGCTACATGCGCAAGCATCACTCCGCGGCAGCGGCCTTCGTCGTTCGCGTGCTCACCGCCTGGGCCTACATCATCCGCGCCCTGGTCGCCACGATCGCCCCCGGCCACGACCCCAAGCGCTACATGAAGCACGTCACCGCGACCCTCTGGCCCAACCGCGGAGAAGGCCTCCGCGAAGCGGCCCACGAGTTCAACCGCGGCGGTCCAACGCTCTAGCGAACCGCTAGGCCCGCGACGCCTCGGCCACGAGGCGTCGCGGGTCTGAACGGGTCCGGCTTTGACGCCGCATCCTGCTCATCCCCATGAACCTGGCGTGCGTGCCGATCCACCTACAGCGTCTGCATGGACCATAACTCGCCTGGCCAAAGGCGTGGGGTTATGACCATCAAACATTCGTCCGGGTGCGAACGAAAACAGGGGATGGCAAAACACGGAACGTGCAGCATTCGCTGCACACACCGAATGGGGGTGTGTCAATGCGCGGAACGCAGGCGGCGCAGGGCACGCAGCTCGGGCACGGAGACGACGCGCGCGGCGACCAGCAGCGGCGGCGCGGCGGCCAGCACCGCCAGCCGCGTGAGCAGCCCGACCGCCCCGTGCGTCGGCAGCAGCAGCTCGCCGCCGACGCCGAGCACGGCCAGGACGGCGACCGCAGCGGCCATCCGCGCCCACTCGAACGGCACGACGAACAGGCGCCGCGTCAGCAGGTGCAGAACGGCGACGATCACGACGTAGGCGCCGCACAGCGCGATGCCGGCGCCCGCGATCCCCAGCGGCCCGACGAGCGTGACCAAGAGCACCACGTTGACCACCAGGCCCGCGGCGGTCGCCGGGAAGTTGCGGGTCGTGACCTTCGCGCGGCCGGCGACGGTGATCAGCACCAGCACGAGCCCGTAGAGCGCCCAGCCCAGCGCGACCCACGGCAGCGCTTCGGACGCGCCGTAGTAGCTCGGGTCCGACGCGAGCGCGCGCACGGCCCAGCGGCCGACGAGCGTCACGCCGCAGACGACGATGCCCGTCACCGCGACGTAGGCCGTCGTCACCCGCGCGTAGAGGCGGGCGGCCTGCGCCTCGTCGGTGACCGAGTAGGCCAGCGGCGGCCACGCGGCCTGGAAGCCGCGCACCGCGACGATCACGACCGTCGACAGCTTGGCGGCAAAGCCGTAGCGGCCGGCCGCGTCGGCCGACTGGGCGTGCAGCAGGTAGGTGCGATCAACGACGTTGAGCGCGAAGGCCGCCGCATCGGCCGGGACGGTCGGCCCGCCGAAGCGCAGCAGCGCGACGGTCCGGCGCGGCGGACGGAACGAGACGCGATCGCGCTGCAGGATCCACAGGCCGATCAGGATCACCGTCGAGGCGCCGTAGTTGCCGAGCACGTAGCCGCGCGCCCCACCGTCCTCGACGACGACCAGGATCACCGTCAGCGTGACCGTCAGCAGGATGTTGGCGATCGCCATCGTCACGTAGAGGCGCAGCCGCTCCTCGACGCGCAGCAGCGCGTTGGCGACCTCCAGGTTCGTGAAGGCCCACAGCCCGAGCAGGCCGATCGACATCAGCGTCGCGTCCTCGTGGGCGAGGATCAGCTGTGACAACGGCCCGGCGAACGCCAGCCCGAGCAGCGTCACCGCCGTCGACACGTACAGCGTCCACGACGTCACCGTGCGCGCGAGATCGATCCGGCGCGCGTGGTCCTCGTCGTCGAACCAGAAGCGCACGAACGCCTCGCCGATGCCGAAGCGCAGCAGGATCGAGGTGAAGATGATCGCCGTGAGGAGGTTCTCGGCGTAGCCGTAGTCCGCCGTGCTCAGGTGGCCGGTGTAGAGCGGCAGCGTGACGAGCGCCAGCAGCGCCGAGAGAATGCTCGGCGCCTGGTAGGCGAACGTGCTGGCCAAGAGTCGACGAAGGAGGCCGGCCATGCGGTCGGCGGCACGCTACCGACGCGGCAGGCGCCCCGGCCTTCACCTGACCTTCTACGCTGCACCGCCGTGGCCGACCTGCGCCCCCTCTGCCTGCTGCTGCTCCCGCGCCCGCTGGAGGGCTTCATCCTGCGCGACCAGGCCGAGGACCTCCTGCGCGCCGACGGCGTCGTCGCGGTCGACCCGCCGCGCGTGCGCTACGGGGCGCTGGCCCGCCTGCCCCCGGTGCTCGGCGAGGTCCTGGCCCACGGCGTCGCCAAGCGGCTGGTCAAGGCGCTGCGCCGCAACGGCGACCGACCCAAGGTCATCGTCATCTTCCATCCCGTGCAGGTCCTGCTGGCCCGTGCGATCCTGGCGCGCGTCGACGACTGCGAGCTCTGGTACGGCCGCTGGGACCGCTACGAGCACGCCTACGACGCCGGTCCGCACCTGCGCGAGCGCCTGACCGGGTTGCACGAGGCCGCCGCCCAGCTGTCGTCGCTGACCTTCGTCGCCAGCGACGAGCTCGCGCGCCTGGAGGAGGAGCAGGGACGGGTCGCGACGCTCGTCCCGCTCGCGGCCGACACGTTCCCGGCGCCGGACCCGACGGCGCCCGTGATCGCCGTCTCGCTCGGCCACCTCGGCTGGCGCACCGACTGGACGCTGCTGCGCGCGGTCGCGGAGCGGATGCCGAACCTCGTCCTGCTGCTCGTCGGCGCGTGGCACGACGACGAGTCCGAGGACGACCCCGACTACGCCTGGTGTCGCGCGCACCCCGGCTTCGTCTGGCTCGGCGCGCGCTCCGACGAGGAGGCCGCGCGGCTGATCCTCTGCGCCGATGTCGGCATCGTCCCGTTCAAGGTCGAGCCGTTCAACGACGCCGGTCTCCCCTACCGGATCCTCAAGTACGCGCGGCTCGGACGGCGGACGGTCACGCCGGAGCTCGCGGGGGTCAAGACCTGGTCGCAGGCCGTGACGACCGCTGCCGACGCCGACGCGTTCGCCGCCGCGCTGACCGAGGAGGCGGGCCGTCGCACCGACCCCGACCTCGCGCTGCGCGACTGGGCGCTGGAGCAGACCGCCGCCAGCCAGAACGCGCCGCTGTGGGATCGTCTGCGGACCCTCGGGATCACCAATGACTGACGACGCGATCGAGATCATCCGCGGCGGCGAGGAGCTGCTCGACGCGCCACACGCGCTCTGGCTGTCGTTGCGCGACCACCACCATGCGCTCGCGCCCGAGCTGGGCCCGGTGCGCGCGGACGGCGAGTCCTGGGCGCGCCGGCGCTCCGAGTACGCCGCCTGGCTGGCGCAGGACAACGGCGCGTTCTTCCTCGTCGCCCGCCGCGACGGCCACGTGCTGGCCTATGCCTTCATCCGCCCCGTCCGCCGCGACTCGACGACCTGGGCGATCGAGCGTGAGGAGCTCGACATCGAGACGCTGAGCGTCTCTCCCGACGCGCGCGGCAGCGGGATCGGCAAGCGCATCATCGCGCTCGTCCGCGAAGCGGTCGCCCGTGGCGGCTACGGCGGGCTCCAGGTCACCGCGATCGCCCAGAACGTCGACGCGCTGCGCTTCTACGAGCGCGAGGGCTTCGCGCCCGAGTTCATCCACCTTCGGGACACGACACGTAAGCCGTGAACCCGCCGCCTGCGCCGTTGATCAGAAAAGCTCGTGCGGGCGGTCACCCGAGAGCACGTACTCGGCCAGCGCGACACACGCGGTGTCGGCATCGTTCGCGGACTGCTTGACGATCTTCAAGATCCACAGCTTCGTGGCCCGACGCTCCTCCTCGCTGAGTAGCACATCCTGTGCCGCAGCCAGTTTCGCCTCCATGACCAGGTCCGTCAGGCTGTGATCCTGCGCGTAGGCCATCGTCTCCTCACGACGAGCCGCCTTCGCCAGACGGTTGAGCGCTTGAAGACAGACACCTTCGCGGCCTCGTAGAACGCCTCAAGCCCCACCGGCAGCGACTCATCACCGACGGTGACCGTCGTGAGCTTGATGTGGATCAGCGCTAGATACCCGAAGCCGACGAGCGCCGCCCGCGGGAGGGCATCCCAATCGGGAAGCCAACCCTGACTGTTCAGCAGCACGTACAACGCGGCGGACAGCGCGCCGTTGCCGAGCACGAAGACGGCAATCCAGGCGCGGAGCTCCCGCCGACGTGCCGCCTTGCGCGGGACATAGAAGACCCGATCGAGATCAAGCAGCGTGAGAAGCGCGGCCAAAGCGGCCGCAATCAAGCACTCCACGTGGCCTAAGCGCCGAGCTGGGCGAGCGCCGCGTCGATCTCAGCATCAACCTCATCGGCTGACGTGGCCGACGTATGAACCTCGGTGCCTTTCGCCCTGAGCCAAGGTCGCAACTGCACGTGTGGTCGCTTCGAGCGGGCTGCCGCCGCCGGCCTCCACACCGTCGGCTCGGTGTCTGACGATGGCGCGACGAACTCCAGCTCAGCGAGCCTCGCCAGCCCCGCTTCAACTTCATCGGGCGTGAGCCTGGTCGCCACCGCGAGCTCCGGCACATTGGCGTCCCCCTCCCGAACCAGGACATGGAAGACGACCTCTTCTATCCCAGCGAGATCCCCGCGGCCGCGGAGCTCCTCGATCGCGAACCCGAATCCGAACTCCCGATCATCGATCCGGCGACGCCGAAACGCGTGGCGAGTGATGAGAACCTGCAGGAGCAACGCCCCGACCGTCGTGACAACGGTCGAGACGCTGACGAAATGCTGGAGGGCGTCAGACATCCGCGATCCTAAGACTAGCTACGGGTGTTTCGGAAGTCACGTTCGCTCAGCGTTCGCTAACCATACGTTCAGGACACGACACGTAAGCCGTGAACCCGCCGCGCATCGGCCCGCGCAGGAAGCCGTCGGGCGGCGCGTTGGTCTTCGGGCTCGCCCCGTCGGCGAAGCCGTAGCGACGCAGCAGCTTCTCGCCGACGAGCAGGAGCGCGACGCCGTGCTCGCGCTGCACGGCGCTGCGGGAGCCGACCTGCTTCTGGGAGGCGTGCAGGATCCAGCGCGTGTCGGGCACGAGTCGGTAGTTGGGCAGCGTGACCGCCCCGCAGCGGCGCCCGGTCGCCACCGCGGGCGTGTGCAGCACCGTGGTGAGGTCGTCGTGGGTGCTGCGGATGAAGCGCAGCTCGGTGGCGAGGCGGTCGAAGGCGTCGGCGCGGATGACCACGAACGCGAGCCCGGCGACGACGGCGACCGCCAGCAGCGCGCGTGAGCGCGTCACGAGGTAGCCCGCGGGCAGACAAAGGGCGACGGCGGGAACCGTGAGGTAGCGCGGCAGCACCGACAGGCCCGCGACCGACGTGGCGAAGAAGGTGAACGAGCCGGCGAGGAAGAGCGCGAGCGCGGCGTGGACCGCGCGGGCGTCGCGGCGGCGCCACGAGACGACGATGCCCGCGACGGCGGCCAGCGCGACCGGCAGGCGCGCGGTGTCGACGAGGAAGGAGACGAAGTCCCCGGGGACCTCGGAGAACGAGCGCGTGCGGTTGAGCTCGTCGGCGAGATCGGAGGTGGAATGCAGGCTGAAGAGCGGGTCGCCGGTGACGATGGCGTCAACCGCGCACCAGATGAGCGGTGCGATGAGCGGGAGCGCGAGGATCGACCAGAGCGGGCGGCGCGCGTGCCACGAGAGCCAGAGCCAGTAGGCGCCGCCGAGCAGCCACGCCTCGGGGCGCAACAGGCCGGCGAGGACGAGCAGGATCCAGACGGCGCGACCACCGAGGTCGGCCTGCGCCGCGGCATCGCCGCCGACCGCGGAGATCCGGGTCGTCTCGCCTTCCATGTGCGGTGGTGAGATGACACGCGCCTGGCGAGTCGCTCGCTCGGCCTCCAGCGCCCCCGCCCACAGCACGAGCGCCAGGAACGGCTCGTCGACGTAGGCGCGCGCCGCGTACAGCAGCAGCGCGAACGACGACCCTGCCAGCAGCGCGGCCATCACCCCGGCCTTGCGATCCCACATCGCCGTGCCCAGCCGATAGACGGCGTAGGTGAAGGCGACGTGGCAGAGACAGGTGAAGAGCACCAGCAACCGGTCGCCGTGCTCGCCGAAGAGCCCGAGCACCGCGCAGATCACCAGATAGAGCGGATGCTGGGTCGGCGCCTGGTAGGCCTCGAAGGTCGGCAGGTGACCGGCGACGATCTCGCGGCCCCAGACCAGGTGGTAGTAGGCGTCGTAGTTGGGATAGGTCGGGACGAGCGCCCAGAAGGCGATCGCGACGATCGCCAGCACACCGACGACGAGCAGCTCGGTGCGGCGCGCGCTCATGGAGACGGCTGCGCTGCCGGCGAGCGTGCCGTCCCGGGCGCGGCTGCGGCCGGTGCGGTCCGCGTGCGCGGCGGGACCGCCAGCGCGAGCGCCAGCCCGACGCCGAGCAGCGCCCACGTCAGCGGGTCCTCGAGGAAGGACGCGTAGCTCCACGTGTGCAGCACCAGCGCCGCGAACGCCGCGGCGACAGCCGATCGCACGGGATCACCACGCACGCCCCGGAAGAGCAGCAGGAAGGCGGCGACCAGCAGCGCCAGGTACACCAACAACCCGGGTGCGCCCTGCTCGGCGGCGACGGTGACCGGGATCGTGTGCGACGCCGACACCGCCTTCTCGGCCGAGCCCTTCTCCGCGCGCCGGTAGGCCCGCGAGAAGCCGCCGCTGCCATGGCCCTGCAGCGGCTTGTCGGCAAACAGGTCCACGCCCCCCTTGACGAGGTCGTAGCGCCCGCTGGTCGCCGTGTCGGCCGACTTGGAGGAGTTGAGGTCCAGCCGCACGGAAGAAGGGGCCACGAGCACGAACAGCGCGCCGACCACCAGCGCTGCGGCACCTACCCCCACCGCCCAGCGCGGGCTCCAGCGCGCGCCCGCCAGCATTAACAGCCCCAGCAACAGCGCCGCGAACGACGACTGCGACAGCGTCAGCACCAGCCCCGCCCACAGCACCGCGAGCACCGCGGCGGCGCCCCAGACGTCACGCGAACGGCGTGACCAGATCAGCACCGTCGCGACCCCGAGCATCACGATCGCCAGGAAGCGGCCGTAGATGTTGGGGTCGAAGAAGAGCGAGTTGACACGGAAGTAGCTCTCGAACTGGTTCGAGGCAATGACCTTGGGATTGAGGAACAGGTGGCGCGTCGCGTACTCCACGAAGCCCACCGCGGCGAAGGCCAGCGCGAGTGCGGCCAGCACGCCGAGGACCTGCAGCGCCAGCCGCCGTGTCCACGTGATCCGGGCCAGCAGCGCGAAGAGCAGCGCGAACGGCACGTAGAAGAAGACGACGTTCTCCAGGGCCTTGTCGAAGTCGTCGGAGTACGACGACTGGACCGCGTAGAGCACCACCGCGCCGGCCAGCAGCCATTCCAAGATGGTGGCCTTGCGCTCCTGCAGCTCGGACTTCGCGCCGAAGACCCGCGGGATCGCATACGCCAACGCGCCCGCGCCGACGACGACGTACAAGGGCACCAGCAAGTTGGCGGTCGACCCACCAGAAGCGATCGGCACGCGGAACGGGATCGCGGCCGCCGCGGCGATCGGGAAGGCCGCCGGCTTGCGATCGAAGAGCACGGCGAGGCCCGCCAGCACGATCACGCCCGCCACGATCCCGGCGACCGCGACCGATGGGTGGTCGCGCAGCGGGCGCACCTGCTCGGTGTCCCAGATGTCGGAGATCAGCAGCGCCGGCGCGAGGATCAGCGCGCCGAGCGTCGAGAGCGCGCGCTGACGCGCGCCGGGCAGCAGCACGGCGCCGGCGGCGAGCAGGGCGGCGAGGATCAGTGGGAGAGGAGCGTCCACATCCGGGCCATCAGCGCGCTGGTGGCGGGGTCGGCGTTGGTGGCAACGCGGTGGGCAAAGGACGGGAAGCCGGGCCGGATGACGAGGCCCTTGCCGAAGCGCGCGGCCACGACGACGGTCTTGCTGCCGTACTTGGTCGAGGTGACCGCGTTGGAGAGCAGGTCGGCCTCGTCCCCGACGCGGTCGGTCGCCTCCCAGGCATCGACGCTCGGGAAGAGGCCGTCGGCGCCCTTGAAGAGATCGATCTGCGGATCCTGGGTGAAGAGCTCCAAGTTGGTGGTCTTGTGGACGACCGGCGCGAGCTTGGCGCCGAAGAGGTCGGTCGGCTTGGCCGGCGACGGGTCGGCCAGGCGCGCCTTGGCATCCAGCGAGACCGAGCGGCGCAGGCTGTCGGTGCCGGTCGAGACGACGGTCCCGCCCGCCTTGACGAACGCGCGTAGCGCGACGCGCACGCCGGTCGGCAGCCAGCGCGCGTCGCCGGGGATCAGGACGCCGTGGTGGCCCGCGAGCTGTGGGCCGCGCTTGAGCGCGAGCGCCAGGTCGGTGGTGATGTCATAGCGCTTGCCGTTGCGGTCCAGCCAGCGCAGCAGCTGCCCCTCCTGCCCGGTGAAGCCGAACGGCAGCCCGTCGCCGGCCATGATCCGCACCGGGCGCACGGGCACGCCGAGGTCGAGCGTGTTCGGCGCGCCGTCGCCGTCGTCGTCGGCGGCGTTGCGCCCCTGCCAGGTGACGTAGGGCAGCACGACGAGCACGCCGCGCGGCTTGGCGCGCGTCCCGGCGATCGGCTGACGCGCCTGGACCGGGAAGACGACGCGCGTCGAGCGCGACGCGGTGTGCGCGGTGAAGACGTAGACCCCCGACGTGCCGCCGGGTGCCGAGAACACCACCTTGGTCTTCGTCTTGGACTTGGTCGAGTGCGCGCGGATCGCCGCGTCGCCGACGCGCCGGACGTCCCAGCTGTAGCGCTGCTGACGGGCATCGACCTGGATCTCGACGCGGTCGCGCGCCTTGGCGGGCGTCACCGGCACCTGCGCGCCGAGGTAGCGGACGGTCACGCCACCGCGCCCGGGCAGCCGGCCGCGGGTCAGGATCGGCAGGCCCTTGCGGTCCAGCGGCACGCCCGTCCCGATGTTGCCGGCGGCGTCACGCCACTCGGGCACGACGACGTAGGTCCCGGGCGAGACCCGCCGCCTGTCGCCGTCGGTGCCGTCCCAGTCCCACTGCGTCTGCCCCGCGCGCAGCCGATCGGTCCGGACCACACGCGGCGCGCCGGGCCCGGTCCGGAAGACGTGGATCTGGGCACGCGTGCCCAACGCCGGGCCGAAGTGCACCTCGGCCTTGCCGCCCTCGGGCCCGGGCAGCAGCTCGGGGCCGTAGACCTTGGTCGGCCCGACCGACAGGACCTTGGGCTGCGGCGGCTTGGTGTCCTTGAGGATCGAGCGCTGCGGGAAGACCGAGCGGCCGAGATGGCGCAGCGTGATCCGCACGCGGTAGCGGCCGTCGGGCACCGCCTTGCCGTCGTCGTCGGTGCCGTCCCAGCGCAGCGCGGGCTTGATCGGCGCGTAGGCGTCGAGGTGGCGGTCGTCGAGCAGCGTCTTGACCGGGTCGCCGTCGCTGTCGACCAGCTCGACGGTGACGTCGTCGGCCTTCTTGACCTTGAAGGTGACGCGCGCGCGGTCCAGGCGACCGTCGCCGTTGGGCGAGAAGACGTAGTAGGCGTTGAACTGCTGCACGACGCTCGGCGCGTTCTTGAGCCGCTGCGCGACGAAGAACGCCGCGAAGGTCGCGGCGACGAGCACTCCGAAGACCACCATCGGCGCCCGTCTCATGGAAGCTCCACGAGCGACGCGTTCGGGATGTCGGCGGTGCGCTGCGCGTCGTCTCCGTGCAGCGCGGCGAGCGCGAGGCGGATCGAGCCGCGGTGGCAGACGACCAACGCCGGCCGCGGCCCCTGCCGCGCCGCGTCGATGCCCTCCAGCACGCGCAGCTGCTGCTGGGCGAACGACTCGCCGCCGGGGAACGCGAAGTCCTTGTCGCCGCGCTGATAGGCGGCAAACAGCTCCGGCTCGGCGGCCTGCACCGCGTCGAAGGTCAGATCGGTCCAGTCGCCGCAGTCGGTCTCGGCGAAGCGCGCGTCGTCGATCGGATGGTGGCCGATCGCCGCGCCGACGATCTCGGCGGTCTCCCGGGCGCGGGCCAGCGGCGAGCAGATCAGCGTCGCCCACTCGCGCTGGGCGGCGACGCGCGCCAGCTCGTGGGCCTGCTCGCGGCCGACGGCGTCCAGCGCGACCGGCAGGTGGCCCTGGAAGCGACGGACGGCGTTGTACTCGGTCTGCCCGTGGCGGGCGAGCGCGACGGTGGTCAAGAGGTGGTGGAAGGCGGTTCGGTGGGGGCCGGGTCCATCGTGTCGCTGCGCAGGCCCATCCGCAGCGTCTCCAACGACAGCACGTCGCCCGGCGCGATGTTGCCGAGGTTGACCTCGCGGCCGAAGCGCTTGAGGAACCAGACCTGCTGGGCGCGCTGGGGCGCCTCGAAGATCAGGTGCACGGGGTCGATGGCGTGGACGATCTCGTCGATCAGGCCCATGCGGACCTCGCCGTCGGGCCGGAAGATGCCCGCGGTGCCCGACTCGCGCGCCTCGGCGATGACCTTCCACGCGCCGGCGGCCAGCTCGGCCTCGATCTCCTCGACCCAGCGATACGGGGCCATGATCCGCTCGTCGTCCTTGGAGCCCACTTCGGAGAAGACCGTGAAGTCGCGCGAGAGTCGCGCGACGATCTCGCGCTTGCGCTCGGCCTCGAGCGCGATAGTGCCGTCGGAGACCTCGACGTGGGCGATGCCGAGCTCCTTGCACCAGGCGATCAGGCCGTCCAGCCGGCCGTCGCGCAGCGCGATCTCGGTGAGCGTGCCGCCGAGGACGACGGGCACGTCGTGGGCGGCGTAGCGGGCGAGCTTGGCGGTCAGGTTGCCGGTGACCAGCGCGGTCCCCCAGCCGAGCTTGACGATGTCCACCGCATCGCCGCAGACCTCCATCAGGCTGTCGACGTCCGCGCATGACAGGCCCTTGTCCAGAACGTGCGTGAGCCCGCGTTCGCGCGGCTTGGGGCTGCGCTCGGGAAGGTCGAGGAAGCCGGCCAAGAGCTGTCTGCCGGCTAGGGGGTGGTCTGCGTCTGGGGCGAGGTGTTCTGGTCGGAGCCGACCGTCACGACCACCGTCGCCTGGTCGCCGGCAATGGTCTTCGAGCCGGCAGAGAGCGGCTGGATCGCGTCACGGCCGACGTCGATGGCCTTGGCGACCGCATCGGCCTCGGCGCGATGACCGGGCGCGAACTCGACCAGCGTCGCCGAGCGATCCTGCGTCGCGGCGTTGGTCACGTTGCCGATCTTGAACTTGGTGTTCTGCAGGCGGTTGGCGACACCGCGCGCCAGGCCCGGGACCGTGGTGCCGTTGAGCACCGCGACCGTGTAGCTGCCGGGCGCGGGCGCCGCGGCGGGCGTCGCGCTCTTGGTGGTCTTGGCCGGGCTCTCGCCGGCGTTGGAGTCGGCGCTGGGCGTCCCGATCGTGTTGGGCGACTGCGTCTTGGGGTCGTCGCCACCGAGGGCGCCGGTGAGCAGGACCACGGCGACGATCGCGACGACCACGATCGCGCCGATGGCGCCGAAGACGGCCAGGCGCGAGCCGCCTTCGTCCTCGGGCTCCGCCAGGCGCGAGGGCGGCGGGGTGGTGCTGCCGGGCACGCGCAGCGGCTGGCCGGGACGCACCGGCGGGGTCGCGGGCGCAGATGGCGCAGCGGCGCCGTTGGCGGCCGGCATGGCGGTCGTCGGCTGGCCGGCGGGCCCGCCCGGAGCCGCAGGCGCCCCTGGCGCGGCAGTCGCGGCACCGGCCGCGGTGGCCGCCGCGGCTGCAGCAGGCGCAACAGCGGGCGCACCCTGGGCCTGACCGGCGGGCGTCGCCGCCGCGGGCCGTGCGTCGGGAGCCACGGCAGGCGCGGGCGCGCCGACGGGCGTCGCCGGACGCTGCGGGGCCACGATCGCGCGCTGCTGGGCGGCGGCGACCGCGCGCTGCTGGAGCTCGGCGTCACGCTCGGGCGAGCGACCCGCCCACTCACGCAGGCGCTTGACCTCACGCGCCTGGGCGAAGTAGAGCAGGGACAGCACGGCAAGCCCGAGGACCGACGCGAAGCCGGCGTAGGCGCCGTACTGGTCGATCTTGTCGGAGACCGAAAGGGCCAGAATCGACGACATGCAGGGCGCCATGCTAGAGAACGGCCCGGTCCGTCCCCGCCGTGCCCTCGTCCTGCACGCTGTCACCCGCACTGAGGCCGCGCAGCTCGGAGAGCTCTGAGACCTTCGCCGCGAGCGCCGCGGCGTCGCCCTCCAGGACCAGGAGGCCGACCTCGTCGAACATGGTCTCGACAGTTCGAACGTCCAAGCGGTCGCGCTCGGCGCGCAAGATCTTGTCGGCGGGCGTGGGCTGCGTGCGCTCGTAGGGGTTGAAGAGATCCTCGAAGAGCTTCTCCCCCGGCCGCCGGCCGACCTCCTCGATCACGATGTCCTCCCCGGGACGCAGCCCCGAGAGCTCGATCATCGTCTCGGCCAACTGCCAGATCGAGACCGGGTCGCCCATCTCCAGCACGAAGATCTCGCCGCCGTTGCCCAGCGATCCCGCGCGGATGACGAGCTGGACCGCCTCCGGGATCGTCATGAAGTACCGCGTCATGCGCTTGTCGGTGACCGTCAGCGGGCCGCCGAGCGCGATCTGGCGGCGGAAGATCGGGACGACCGAGCCCGAGGAGCCGAGCACGTTGCCGAAGCGGACGATCGCGTAGCGGGTGTTGGGCCAGCGATCCTGGGCGGCCTCGACGGCGAACTCCGCCAGCGCCTTGGACGCGCCCATCACCGTCGCGGGAGTAACGGCCTTGTCGGTGGAGACCAGCACGAAGCGGCGGACGTCGTGCTCGCCGGCCACGCGCGCCAGCAGCCGCGTCGCCAGCGCGTTGTTGCGCACCGCCTCGACCGGGTTGAGCTCCATCAGCCCGACGTGCTTGTAGGCGGCGGCGTGGAAGACGACGGTCGGCCGATGCTCGGCGAAGACCTCGCGCATCCGCTCGCCCTCCTTGCAGTCGGCCAGCACGACGGCCATCGAGGAGGGATGGACGTGGCGGTCGTCCTCCAGCTCGCGCATGATCCGGAAGAGGTTGTCCTCGGCGTGGTCGAGGAGGATCAGCTTGCGCGGTGCGACGCGGGAGATCTGGCGGCAGAGCTCGGAGCCGATCGAGCCACCCGCGCCCGTGACCATCACGACCTCGTTCTGCAGGTAGCGCCCGACGCGGTCGAGCTCCATCCGCACGGGCTCGCGGCCGAGGATGTCCTCGATCTCGACCGGGCGTGCCTGACGCACGACGTTGCCGGTGCCGGTCTGCAGCAGCTCGAAGACCGTCGGCAGCGTGCGGACCGCGATGCCGCGCGCGCGGCAGGCGCTGACCACACGTGCGCGCAGCGTGCCCGGCGCCGACGGGATCGCGATCGTGACCTCGTCGGGCTCGGCCTCGTCCAGGATCCGGGCGAGCTCGATCGGTGCGGCCCAGCACGCGCACGCCGTCGATGCGCATGCGGTGCTTGGTCGGGTCGTCGTCGACGAAGCCGACCGGGCTCATCCCGAGGTCCGGGTTGCGGACGATCTCGCGCAGGACCAGGCGGCCGCCGTCGCCGGCGCCGATGATCAGGACGCGGCGCGCGTTGGGCTGCGGCCGGAAGCCGCTGAGCGGGCGCTCGTAGACCGTGCGGGCGATGAAGCGCGAGCCGCCGACGAAGACGAGCGTCAGCAGGAAGAAGAACGCCAGGACGCCGGTCGGGACCGACAGCGTCACGTCGCCGCGGCCGGAGCCGACGATCACCGGGTGCGTCAGCGCGTTGAACGCCGGGACGAACAGCGTGGCGACGACGACGGCCTGCAGGATGCCGACGTAGTCGCGCTGGCCGACGTAGCGCCACCACTTCTCGTAGAGGCCGAAGAGCGTGAAGACCAGCAGCGACGCCGCGACGACGTAGGGCAGCGTCGCCGACAGCAGATCGGCGTAGTCGTTCGGGATCCCACCATCGAAACGCAGCCGGAAGGCGAGCAGGTAGGCCAGGGCCACCAGCGCCGCGTCGATGCCCAGCTGCGGGAACGAGTGGCGATGGAGCCGAGGCGCAGGCGAGCGGAACCGCTGGCGCATTCGCCGCATTGTAGGCGTACCACCGGCCTCAAGCCGCTGTTCGGGGTTCCGATCACCCGGGACATGGTGAGGGCCATCGTCCTCGGCGCCGGCGCTGCCGGTGAGCGACATGCGCGCGCGTTTCGCGCGCTCGCCGACCGCTGCGTGCTCGCAGGGGTCTACGACCCGAGCCCGGAAGCGGCCAAGCAGCTCGCCATGGAGCTCGGCGTTCCGTGGCTGGAGGCGCTGGAGCCCGCCTTCGAGGAGGCCCACGTCGCGATCGTCGGCGGAACCGTCGAGCAGCGGCCGGCGCTGGCCCGCGCCGCGCTGGAGCGTGGCCTGGACGTGCTGATCGAGCCGCCGCTGGCGCCGACCGTCGAGCTGGCGCATTCGCTGCTGTCGGCGATCGTGCGCGCCCCGCGCCGCCCGATCGCGCAGGTCGCCTTCGACGAGCACTTCGACCCGACCGTCCGCGAGCTGCGCGCGATGGTCGCCGACCAGACGCTGATCGCCGTCCACGCCGACCGCATGGATCCGGCGGTGGCCGGGCCCTTGGCGGAGCACGACGTCGTCTCCGAGCTGATGTCGCAGGACCTGCAGTTCGTCATGGCCCTGACCGGCGAGCCGATCGCCGCGACCCAGGCCGTGGGCCGCCGGGTGCGCCGCGGCGGGCCCGTCGACCATGCCCAAGCGCTGCTGGTGATGGAGGATGACCTCGTCGCCAGCCTCGTCGCCTCACGCGCCGGCGCCGCCCATGTCCGGCACCTCTGGGTGACGACGACGACCGCCGAGATCATGGCCGACCTCGATGCCCGGACCATCGAAGCCGTCCGCACGACCTCGAAGGTCGGCCGCCACGAGTCGATCGCCCAGCGCACCGAGCTTCCTTACGAGGATGCGACGGTGACCCAGGCCGCGGCGTTCCTGCGCTACCACGAGCGCCGCACCTCGCCGGACGTCGGCATCGGCCAGGCGATCGCGTGCCAGGAGGCGGCGCTGGCGATCCTGAAGCGGATCGAGCTGATCGCCCACCGCCCGGCGATGCGCCGCGGCCCGCAGGCCGCGTAGCGCTCAGCGCAGCGGGGCGAGCGCGAGCGCGAGGAGGTCGCGGGGGTCGCGACGGATGCGCTCGGTGGTGTCGGTGGAGCGGTCGCGCTTGGTGACGTTGACCGCATCGGCTGACGTGAGCTGGTGCAGGCGGCCGGTGGCGATGAGGTGCTCGTCGACCGCGCCGAGGCGTCCCTCGAAGGTGGTGAAGACCGGCGTGCCGAGCGCGACGGCCTCGCGGTTCATGGTGCCGCCCGCCGAGATGACGAGGTCGGCGAAGGCGATCAAGGACTGGGCGTCGATCGCGCGCTCGGGCACGATGAACCCGCCCGCACGCTCCAGCTCGGCGCGCTGATCGGCCACGCGAGGAAGGACGACAACTTGGGCCTGCTCGCGCAGCGCCAGCAGGACGTTGCCGAAGAGGTCGTTCTCGAAGCGGTGATAGAGCGAGACCGACGGCGGCGTGCGGACGACGGCCAGCGGCTGGGTCGGATCGACCCCCAGCTCATCGAGGATCGCGTCGTCGGGCGCGAAGTCGGCGAGGTAATACTCCTCCTTGAGCCCCGCGTAGGGCTGCAGCTTGCCGCGCGCGCCGTACTTGTACAACCGCTCGGGCGGGATGACGTCGGGCACGACGACGGCGTTGCCCAGTCGGCAGTTGACGGTGTGCTGGACCGTCGCCCACTCGTAGTCGAACATCGTGGTCCGCGGGATCCGCAGCGCGAAGGCCGCGACCGTCACGTCGTTGGAGCCGTGGCCGATCGCGAGGTCGAAGCGCTTGCCGCGGGCAAAGCGGGCAAGCGCGACCGAGCGGTCGGCCAACCCGATGGCCTTGGCGCCGAGCTTGGCGCCGCGATGGCGGCCGATGACCTCGCAGCCGATCCCGAAGCGCTCGCAGAGCGCGACCGTCTGGGCGAAGTCGCGGGCGGTCACCGCCACCTCGGCGCCGTCGGCCTGCAGCGCCGCGATCAGCGGACGCAGGACGAGGACGTGGGGCGAGTTGGTGAGGTCGAACCAGACGCGCAAGCGGCAGGACGCTACCGCGCCGCGAGCACCGCGCTCTTGACGGCTGCCGTTACTTCATCGACCTGCGCGTCGCTCAGCGCCGCCGACATGGGGATCGCGAGGTGGGTTCGTGCGGCCTCGGCGGTCCCGGGGAGCGCGTGCGTCGGAGCCCACTTGGCCATCGGCGGCTGGGCGTGGACGGGCACGCGGTAGTAGGCGCGCGCGCCGATGCCCTGCTCCTGCAACCCGGCCAGCAGCGTGTCGGGATCGGTGTGGCGAATGACGTAGAGGTGCCAGGCCGGGCGGCTGCCGTCGGTGGCCTTGGGCAGGGTGACGACGCCGTTCAGCGCCTCGGCGTAGCGGTCGCCGGCCCCGACGCGGGCGGCGGCCCAGGCGTCGAGGTGCGGGAGCTGCACGCGCAGGATCGCGGCCTGGATCTCGTCGAGGCGGCTGTTGTAGCCGATGTCGACGTAGTCGGTCTTGTCCTTGGAGCCGTGGAAGCGCAGCGTGCGCACGCGCTCGGCGAGGTCGGCGTCGCGGCAGGTGATCGCACCGCCGTCGCCGAAGGCGCCGAGGTTCTTGGAGGGGTAGAACGAGAAGGTCGCGATCGTGCCCAGCGCGCCCGGGCGGCCGGCGAGCGAGGTCGAGCCGGCGGCCTGCGCCGCGTCCTCCAGGACCGGGACGCCGAGCGCCTCGATCTCGGCGATCGGCGCGACGTTGCCGAACAGGTGCACGGCGATGACGGCCTTGGTCTTCGGCGTCATCGCGGCCTTGACCGTCTCGGCGGTGACGCACATCGTGGACGGGTCGACGTCGCAGAAGACCGGGGTGGCGCCGGTGACCGGGATCGCCTCGGCCGACGCCCAGAAGGTGAACGACGGGACGATGACCTCGTCGCCGGGCCCGACGCCGAGCGCCCGCAGCGCGATGGTGATGGCCTCGGTCCCGTTGGCGACGCCGATCGCGTGTCCGGCATCCAGGTAGGCGGCGAACTCAGTCTCGAAGGCCGTGACCTCCGGCCCCAAGATGAACTGCCCCGCGTCGAGGACGCGGTGGACCGCCGCGCGGATGTCGGCGCGCAGCGGCGAGAGCGGCGAGGTGGGGTCGAACAGCGGTACCGGCACCGCAGGAAGCCTAGCCCTCGGTCCCGTGCCTTCCCGGCCGGCGGTCGCGGTCTGCGGGAGTAGGCTGGGCCCGTGCCGACCCCGCCGGTCACCGTGCTCGCCGACGCCGGCCCGGCGATCGGGCTCGGCCACCTCAGCCGCGCCGGGGCGGTCGCGGCGGCGCTGCGCGTGCGCGGCCACGAGGTCACGACGGTCGTCGTCGGCGACGAGGGCCTGATGCACGACGGCATCCACTGGAGGCCGGTGGGCGACCTGGCCCCGCCGGGCCACGGCCCGCTGCTCGTCGACTCCTATCGCGTCGACGTCGGCGCCCTGAGCACGGTCCGGCCGGTCGCGACGTTCTGGGACGGCGCGGGCGATCCGCCGCCCGGCGTGGACCTGGCGGTCACGCTCGCCGGCCCTGATGGCCCGAAGCTCGCCTGTCTGCGCCCGATGTTCTGGGGCGCGATCGCACGGCCGGTCGCAGCGGAGGTCCGGCGGATCCTCGTCACGACCGGCGGTGGCGCGGTGGGTGGGGTCGCCGAGCTCACGGCCACCGTCACCGCCGCCGCGCCCGGCGTCGAGGTCGCCGCCGCGCTCGGTCCCTACGCCGACGAGGCGCTGCCCGACGGCGTCGTCACGATCCGCACGCCACCGCGGATGATCGACGTGCTGCAGGGGGCCGACCTCGTCGTCACCGCCGCCGGGCAGACGATGCTCGAGACGCTCTGCATCGGGACGCCGTGCATCGCCACGGCCGTCGTCGACAACCAGCGCGCGCAGCTCGACGTCCTCGCCGGCGCCGGTGGCCTGCGCGCGGCGCAGCTCGACGAGATCGGAGAGGCCGTCGCCGCACTCGTCGCCGACGCGTCGGTCCGCACGCAGCTCGCCGCCACCGGTCGCGATCTGGTGGATGGCTTTGGCGCGCTGCGCATCGCCGCGCTGATCGCGCAGCTCTGAGCGCGGATATCGTCGCCGCCATGGTCCGCTTCGCTCCGAGCTTCGAGATCGCCGGCACGCCGGTCGGCGGCGGCGCCCGCTGCTACGTGATCGCCGAGGCCGGCGCCAACCACAACCGCGACCTCGACCTCGCCAAGGCGCTGATCGACGCCGCCGCCGACGCGGGCGCCGACGCGGTCAAGTTCCAGACCTACAGCGGCCAGGAGCTCTACTCCAGCCGCACGCCGCGCTTCGAGTACCTCACCGACGAGCGCTCCCCGCAGGAGCTGCTGGACGCCATCGCCCTCCCCCGCGAGTGGCAGACCGAGCTTGCCGCCTACGCGGTCGCGCGCGGGATCCACTGGTTCTCCTCGCCCTTCGATCGCGCCGCGGTCGACCAACTGGCCGAGCTGGGCGTTCCCGCGCTGAAGATCGCGTCCTTCGAGCTCGTCGACCTCGGCCTCATCCGCCACGCCGCCGCGACCGGCATCCCGCTGATCCTCTCCACCGGGATGGCGACCTACGGCGAGATCGAGGACGCGCTGAGCGCCGCGGCGCAGGCCGGCGGCCACGAGGTCGCGCTGCTGCGCTGCGCCTCGCTCTACCCGGCGCCGCCCAACATCATGAACTTGCGCGCGATGGCCACGATGCGCGCCGCGTTCGGCGTGCCCGTCGGCCTCAGCGACCACACGACCGGGATCGCGGTCGCGACCGGCGCCGCGGCGCTGGGCATGGAGCTGCTGGAGAAGCACATCACCTTGGACCGGACGATGGAGGGCCCCGACCACCCGTTCGCGATCGAGCCCGGCGAGCTCAAGGCGCTCGTCACCGCCGTTCGCGGCGTCGAGGCCGCACTCGGCAACGGCCGGCTGGAAGGGCCCAGCGACGAGGAGGCGGGCGAGATGTACACCTTGGCCCGCCGCTCGGTCATCGCCGCCGTCGCAATCGGAGCCGGCACCGTCATCACCGAGGCGATGCTGACCGTCAAGCGGCCCGGCTACGGCGTCAAGCCGCGCGACATCGGGCTGCTCGTCGGCCGCACCGCCAACCGCGACATCCCGTTCGACGAGGTCATCACCTGGGAGATGGTCTAGCAGCGCTTCTGCTCGACGTGCGCGTTGATCGCCGCGATGTCGGGGTGCGCGCGCACGTAGGCGACGATGTCGGCCAGTGGCAGGTCGCGCTCGCTGAGCGCCAGCTCGGCCCACAGCCGCCGCACCATCGCCAGGTCGTCGGCGGTGTCGACCGTCCAGCGCAGGTCGGGCGCCTCGACGCTGCCGCGCACGCCATGCAGAGCGAACAGGTCGGGCCGCTCGCTGTGGATGAACGGCGTCACGTGCTCGCGTGCCGACGCCGACGTCGCCATCCGGTCGACGCGCTCCAGCACGTCGCGCCACAGGGCCTCGGTCGCCAGGCCCAGCGGCAGCACCGGCTCCAGGAAGTTGTTGGCGTAGTCGCAGGTCGTGCGGCGCTGCTCCAACGCGCCGATCACCGCATCGGTCTCGGTCGCGTCGATCAGCGGGCAGTCCGAGGTGACGCGCACGACCATGTCGGCGTCGGCCTCCCGCGCCGCGCCCACGTACCGGCCGAGCACGTCGTCCTCCGATCCGCGATGCCAGCGCAGCCCGAGGCGGTCGGCCAGCGCGACCAGCAGATCGTCGGTGTCGTTGACCGTCACCGCGAGGACGATCTCGTCGACGCGCTCGCAGCGCGCGAGGCGCGCGAGCTGGCGCTCCAGCAGCGGCCGGCCGTCGAGGTCCATGAGGACCTTGCCGGACAGGCGGGTCGAGGTCATGCGGGCCTGGACCACCACGACGCGGCGCATGGCGGGAGTCTCTCACGCCGTCCGGAACCGGCCGCGACCGCCAGTATGCTCGCCGCGCCCATGGATCTCACCGGCAAGACCGTGCTCGTCACCGGCGGAACGGGCTCGTTCGGCACGCGCCTGGTGGAGCGCCTGCTCAGCGAGCACGAGCCACGCACCGTCCGCGTCTTCAGCCGCGACGAGCTCAAGCAGTCAGAGCTCAAGCGCCGCTTCAACGACGACGACCGCCTGCGGCTCTTCATCGGCGACGTCCGTGACCTGCCGCGGCTCGTGCGCGCCACGCGCGGCGTCGACGTGATCGTCCACGCGGCGGCGATGAAGCAGGTCGAGGCGTGTGAGTACAACCCGTTCGAGGCCGTGATGACCAACGTCGTCGGCTCCGAGAACGTGGTCTCGGCGGCGATCGAGAACGACGTCCCCTACACGTTGGGCTTGTCCACCGACAAGGCCGTCAATCCCGTCAACCTCTACGGCGCGACCAAGCTCTGCGCCGAGAAGCTGACGGTCCAAGGCAATGCCTATGCCGCCGACTCGCCCGCGCGCTTTGCCTGCGTGCGCTACGGCAACGTCGTCGGCTCGCGCGGCTCGGTCGTCCCGCTCTTCAAGACCCAGGCGCCGACCGGGGTGGTGACGATCACCGACCTGGCGATGACGCGCTACTGGATCACGCTCGACGCGGCGGTCGACTTCGTGCTGGCGTCGCTGAACCGGATGGGCGGCGGCGAGGTCTTCGTCCCCAAGATCCCGTCGATGCGGATCCCCGACCTGGCCGAGGCGCTGGCCCCCGGCGCCGAGCACCGCGTCATCGGCATCCGCGCGGGCGAGAAGCTCCACGAGACGCTCATCACCGAGGACGAGGCCGGCCACACGATCGAGACCGACTGGGGCTTCGTGATCCTGCCCGAGTACGCCTCGTGGCCGACGCGTGACCACGAGGGCATGCCGGTCGTGCGCGGCTTCCGCTACTCGTCGGACACCAACGACCGCTGGCTGTCGGTCGACGAGGTCCGCGAGATGTCGGCGGACGTCAAGGCCCTGGCGTGAACGATCCGGCGTTCCTGCCCTACGGGCGCCAGGACGTCGACGAGGCCGACATCGAGGCGGTCGCAGCGGCGCTGCGACAGGACCTCATCACGCAGGGCCCGACGGTCGCGCGCTTCGAGGAGGCGTTCGCCGCGCACGTCGGCGCACGCCACGCGGTCGCGTTCTCCAGCGGCACCGCGGCGCTGCACGGCGCCGCGTTCGCGGCCGGCGTGCAGCCGGGCGACGTCTGCGTGACGTCGCCGATCACCTTCGCGGCGTCGATGAACGCGGCGGTCTATCTCGGCGCGGTGCCGCGCTTCGTCGACATCGACCCCGCGACCTGGAACCTCGACACGCGCGCCGCGGCGCGGGTGACGGGGGCGAAGGTGGTCGTTCCCGTCAGCTTCGCGGGGCTGCCCGCGGATCTCGAGCCGCTGCGCGGTGGCGGCGCGACGATCGTCGAGGACGCGGCCCATGCGCTCGGCGCGGTGCGCGACGGCAAGCCCGTCGGTGGCCCCGGCGGCGCCGACATCACCTGCTTCTCACTGCATCCCGTCAAGACGATGACCACCGGCGAGGGCGGGATCGCCACGACCGAGGACGACGCGCTGGCCGACCGCATGCGCGCCTTCCGCACGCACGGCATCGTCCGCGGAGACGCGACCCATCCCGGCGAGCACGACGGGGCCTGGTTCTACGAGCAGCAGGAGTTGGGCTTCAACTACCGGATCACCGACTTCCAGTGCGCGCTCGGCCTGCGTCAGCTCAGGCGCCTGGAAGGCTGGGTCGCGCGACGCAACGCGATCGCGGCGCTCTACCGCGAGCGCCTGGCCGGCGACGAGCGCATCGGCCTGCCGCCTGCCGCGCCGGAGGGCTCGCGCCACGGCCACCACCTCTTCGTCGTGCACCTCGCCGGCGGCGCCGCGGTGCGCCGCCGCGTCTTCGACGGCCTGCGCGCGGCGGGCATCGGCGTGCAAGTGCATTACATACCGCTCTCCACCATGCCCTTCTACCGCGACACCTACGGCATCGACCAGGACGCCTTCCCGCACGCGGCGCACTACTACGCCGGCGCGATCACGCTGCCGCTGTTCCCCGCGATGGTCGCGGCCGACGTCACCCGCGTGGTCGGCGAGCTGCAGCGGCTGCTGGATCCATGATCGGTCCCGACACGTCGCCCAAGGCGTTGTTGGAGGCCTTGTTCCCGCTGCACCGCACGATCGTCTGCGAGGACACCAACCTGGCGCTGGACCTGCTCGGACAGAGCCTGCCCGAGGGCGTCGAGTGGTCGGTCGAGACCTATGCGCCCGGCACGCCGGTCTGGACCTGGACGGTGCCCGAGCGCTACGTCGTCGAAGAGGCATATCTGGAGACCGAGGCCGGCGAGCGGATCGTCGACGTCGCCGACAGCCCGCTCCATCTCGTCTCCTACTCCGAGCCCGTCGACGTGCTGCTCACGTTCGACGAGCTCGACCCGCACCTGCACCACACCGAGCGCCTGCCGGACGCGACCCCGTGGGAGTTCGCCTACTACGAGCGCACCTGGGGCTTCTGTCTCCCCCACACGCGCTATCTCGAACTGGACCGCGCCATCCGCTATCGCGCGGTCATCCGCTCGGCGTTCGACACCACCCCCGAGCACGGCCTGCGTGTCGGCGTCGCCGTCGTCCACCCGGAAGGCGGTCGCTCGCCCGAGGCGGGCGAGCTGCTGGTCTGCGCGCACATCGACCACCCCGCCCAGGCCAACGACGACCTCGCGGGCGTCGTGTCGGCGATCGCCGCCGCCCGTGCGCTGGCCGCCGACCCGCTGCCCGCCGGGTCGATGAGCGTGCGCTTCCTCTTCTGCCCCGAGACGATCGGGTCGATCAGCTACCTCAGCCACCACGAGGAGCTGATCGATCACCTGCACGGCGCGATCTTCAGCGAGATGACGGGCAACCGCAACGTGCTGGCGCTGCAGCGCAGCTACCAGGACGACGACCTGATCGACCGCGTGGCGCGGGCGGTCCTGACGCAGCGCGCCATCGACTTCCGCGAGGGCGCGTTCCGCACGATCATCGGCAACGACGAGATGGTCATCAACGGCCCGGGCGTCGGCGTGCCCTGCATCTCGCTCAGCCGCTGGCCCTACGACGAGTACCACACCAGCGACGACACGCCGGAGATCATCGACGAGGACTTACTCGTCGAGGCCGGCGAGGTGATCGCGCAGATCTGCCGCACGCGCGGCAGCGACTACGTCCCGCGGCGCACGTTCACGGGCCCCGTGTTCCTGTCGCGCTACGGGCTGTGGGTCGACTGGCGCGAGAACCTCCCGCTCAACCGCGCGCTCGAGCACATCATGTTGCGGTTGGAGGGCGACCGCTCGATCTTCACCATCGCCGAGGAGATCGGGCTGCCCTTCGAGGACGTCCGCGCCTACGTCGACCGCTTCCGCGCGCACGGCCTCGTCGACGTGGCGCGGCCATAGGATGGCCGTGGTGCCCACCCTCCTCGACTGCACGATCCGGGACGGCAGCTACGCCATCGACTTCAAGTTCACCGAGGCCGACACGGCGCTGATCGCCTCCCAGCTCGACGCGGCGGGCATCGGCTGGATCGAGGTCGGCCACGGCGTCGGGCTCGGCGCCAGCGAGGCGGGCAAGGGGCGTGCGGCCTCCCACGACCTCGACGTGATCACCCGCACGCGCGAGCAGGTGCGCGAGGCACGCATCGGAGCGTTCTTCATCCCCGGGATCGGGCGTCCCCAGGACCTCCGCGATGCCGCGAGCGCCGGGCTGGACTTCGTGCGGCTGGGCTATGACGCCGACGCGATCGAGCAGGTCCTGCCGTCGCTGGAGATCGCGCGCGAGGCGGGGCTCGAGGTCTTCGTGAACTTCATGAAGTCCTACGGGATCACGCCTGCGGAGTTCGCGCGCGGCGCGGCGATGGCCGAGGAGGCGGGGGCGATCGGCACCTACGTCGTCGACTCCGCCGGCGGGATGCTGCCCGCCGAGGTCAGTGCCTACATCTCGGCCGCGCGCGCCGAGAGCGCGATCCCGCTCGGCTTTCACGGCCACAACAACCTGCACTTGGCCGTGGCCAACAGCCTCGCAGCGTTCGAGGCCGGCGCCGAGTTCATTGACACCAGTGTCTATGGCATCGGCCGCAGCTCGGGCAACGTCCCGACCGAGGTGATGGCCGCGGTCTTCAGCCTGATGGGCATCGACTGCGGCGTCGACCCGCTGGCGATCATCGACCTCGCCGAGGCCTACCTGACGCCGCTGGCCGAGCACCTGCACCCGCACGACATGATCGCCGTGTCGCTCGGGCTCGGGCGCTTCCACTCGTCCTTCCTGCCGGCCGCGCTGGCCGCCGCAGAGGCGGCCGACGTCAACCCCTTCAGGTTGATCGTCGCGCTGGGACGCAACGACGTGATGCGGATGACCGAGGCGGACCTGGAGGCGGCCGTCGCGGCGCTGCGCGACGGCGGCGCCCGGCCGGAGGTCCGCCGCGAGGTCGCGCGCTTCTCGCACCCGGACTTCGGCCCGCACCGCATCCGCAATCGCGCCGGCGCGGTCGCCGAGCTGCTCGACGGCCTGGAGGTCGTCGCCGCCAAGCGCCGGCTGACGGTCGTGCTCGACCTCGCCGGCGCGCCCGCCCTCGGCGACGACGACGTCACGGCGGAGTTCGTGCTCGAGGACGAGGACATGGCCTTGGGGCGCGTGCGCTTCGGCTCCGACGCGGCGCTCGCGGCGACGTTGCGCGAGCACGGCGCCCGCATCGGGCTGGCACTGCTGGACGTCGCGGCGTTGACGCCGGGTGCCGCGGGCACGGTGCTCGCCGCAGTCGCCGAGGTGCTCGACGGGCGTGTGATCGCCTACCGCTCGCCGTCGCTGGAGCAGGAGCGACTCGGCGATCTCGCCCTGGCAGCGTGGGCAACGACCGGCGCGAGTGGCTTCACCCTCAACGGCGAGGGCGATCTGCGCGCACTGGAGGCCAAGCTGGCCGCGGCGGCACCGGTGAAACGCATCTCCACGCACCCGCAGCCCGACGACGAGCCCACCACGGTGAACGGCGCCGCTGGGTCACCGGACACCAGCACCGCGGAGTCACCCGACGCTCACACCATCCACGTTGCCGCCGGACCGAACAACGCCATCATCTTGCCCGACGGCCGGACCATCTCGCTCGACCGCGGCGAGGCGCTGCACGACACGCTGCCGCGGTGGCGGTCCGCCCTCGACCTCACACGCGGTCTCCCTCAGCCCGAGCTGACCCACTGACATGCGCCATCTCCGCACCCTCACCGACGCCGTCGAGCGCCATCGCGACCGGCCCTTCCTCATCGATGCTCAGAACAGCGGAGCGACGCTCACCTATGGTGAGGCGCATCTGCTGGCGACCAACGTCGGCGCCGAGCTGCGCCGCCGTGGCCTCGCCCAGGGCGACCGCCTCGGGCTCGCGCTGCCCAACTCCGTCGACCTCGCGCTGCTCTACCTCGGCGCGCTGTACGCCGGGATCGTCGTCGTCCCGCTGGGCACCGGCTTCGGCCGCCGCGAGCTGCGCTCGATCCTCGAAAGGGCCCAGCCGGCGCAGGTCGTCACGGGTGCAACGCCGGATGGAGCGCTCGCCGAGGCGGCAAGCGCGACGGGCGTCGCGCTGACCCAGCTCGACCCGCGCACGTGCGCCGCACCCGAAGACGGCTGGCGCCCACTGGACGGCGTCGCCTCGCGCGACGTCATCTCGATCCACTTCACCTCGGGAACCACCGGGACGCCGCGCGGTGTCGGCCACCGGCTCGCAGACTTCGTCGCCAACGCGCAGCGCTACGCGGCCGCCACCGGCCTCGGCGCCGAGCACCGGTTCCACCACAACCTGCCCATGACCTACATGGCCGGGTACTACAACTTGCTGCTGCTGCCGTTCACCCTCGGCGCTGCGGTGGTCGTCGACCGCGCCTTCGACACGCGTTCGCTGTTGAGCTTCTGGAAGACCGTCGGCGAGCACCGCGCCGACGTGCTCTGGCTGGTCCCGACGATCATGGCCATGTTGTTGAAGGTCGACCGCGGCGACGAGGCTCACACGGCAGTCGCCGAGCAGATCAAGATGGTGGTCTGCGGCACCGCGCCCCTGAGCCCGGAGCTGCGCGCGCAGTTCGAGGAGCGCTACGGCATCGCCGTCCACGACAGCTACGGGCTGTCGGAGACGCTCTTCGCCGCGGTCTCGACGCCCACGCGGCCGGCCGCCGCCGGCGCCGTCGGCACGCTGCTGGACGGCGTCGAGCTGGCGGTCCGGCCGATCGACGGCGCCCAGGACGGCGAGCTGCTGATCCGCTCGCCCGACACCATGGTCGGCTACCTCGACGAGGGCACGGCGTTCGTCGACCCCAGCGAGGACGGCTGGCTGCCGACCGGCGACCTCGGCACGATCGGCCCCGACGGCGAGGTGCGGATCAGCGGACGCTCGAAGGAGATCGTCATCCGCGGCGGCGTCAACGTCAGCCCCGTGGCCGTCGAGCGCGTGCTGGCCGGCGAGGAGGCGGTCGAGCGCGTCGCGGTCGTCGGCGTGCCCGACGCGCTGCTCGGCGAGCAGCTGGTCGCCGTCGTCCAGATGCGTGACGGCGCGACGCTGGAGGAGGCCGAGCCCGCGCTGAAGGCGCGTGCGGCCGAGGCGCTGCCGACCTCCCAGCATCCGGGCATCTACCTGCAGATCGACGAGCTGCCGCGGACCCCGACGGGCAAGATCCGCAAGGCCGCGGTGCGCGACATGGCCATCGACCAGCTCGGCCTGCCGGCGGCGAGCAAGGGCTTCACGGTCGATGATGCGAGCGTGCCCGCAGGCGGCACGAGCAGGCTGATCGACCTCAGCCATCCGCTGCACGAGGGGATGCTGACCTTCCCGGGGCTCAACCATCCCCGCACCGAGGTGACCCAGTTGGCGCGCCACGGCGTCGAGGGGCGCGCGACGCGCCGTCTCGTCCTCGGCACCCACACCGGCACGCACCTCGACGCGCCGCTGCACTTCGTCGAGGGCGGCGGCTCGATCGACCAGGTGCCGCTGTCGACGCTCGTCGGCCCCGCGGTGGTCGCCGACCTCGGCCCGGCTGGTCCACTGCAGGAGATCTCGCTGGCGCAGCTGCAGGCGGCGGTCGGTGGCCGACTGGCCCACCCCCGCGTGCTGCTGCGCTTCGGCTGGTCGGCGCGCTTCGGGCGGATGGACTTCTACACCGAGTCGCCGTTCCTGGCCCGCGACGCGTGCACGTGGCTCGTGGAGCAAGGCGCGGCGCTCGTCGGCATGGACATCCCGTCGCCCGACGACCCGCGGCTGGGCTTCGGCAGCGAGGAGGACAGCCCCAACCACCACATCTTGCTCGGGGCGGGCGTGATCCTGCTTGAGTACCTCAACAACCTGGAGCAGCTCAGCGCGCCCGAGGTCTTCCTCGCCGCCCTCCCGCTGCGCGTGCGCGGCGCCGACGGAGCGCCCGCCCGGGTGATCGCGATCGAGGGCGACGGAGCGCCAGGGTGAGCGGCGCGCTGACGACGCTCCCCGAGACGCTGCTGCTGGTCCACGCGCCCGGGGAGATCCTCGCCGGCAACCCGCTGCTGCGCACCTGGGCGCTGGGCGACGCGGCATTCGTCGAGCTGCTCGCCGCGCTGCGCGGCGGGGACTCGCCGGCCCTGCGGGAGCAGTTCGCGGGCCGCACGTTCGTCGTGCGCGACGCGAGCGCGCCGCCCTATGCCGACGGCCTGCTCGGCGACCCGACGGGGCTGGATCGCGCGGCGACGCTGCAGGGCGTGGAGCCCGTCGACCTGGAGGCCGCGCTGGCCCTCGCGCGGCGGCTGCGGCTCGCCGTGGAGGACGAGGAGGCGTATGCGGCGTCACTCGGCGTGCGGGAGCACGCGCTGGACTCCGCCCACCACGGCAACGTGCACCAGCGGGTCGGGGAGTACGTGGCGCGGACGCTGCGGCGGCGAGACCTCGACGGGTGGTGGACGGATCAGAAGTTCACGACCGATCGCCGCGCGCCGCGCGAGGGTCCCTACCGCTGGGTGCAGTGGGAGTTCATGGCGGCGCGCTTCCCCGCCGGGTCGCTGGAGGGCCGGCGCGTCCTGGACTTCGGCTGCGGCCCGGGCCTGTTCACCCGCCTCTTCGCCCGCGCGGGAGCCCAGGTGACCGCCACCGACACCCACACCCAGCACCTGGAGACGGTCCAGCGGCTGGCCACCGAGGACGGGGTGGCCGACCACATCGCCACCTTCCCGCTGACGCTCCCCGTCGAGGACGGCCTGTCCTCGCTGACCGGCGCGCAGTTCGACGACATCTTCCTCAGCGACGTGTTGATGTTCTACTTCCACGGCTACGACGCGACGGTCGAGCTGGACCCCGCCGCGCTGCTCACGGTGCTTGCCGGCCTGCTCGCCCCCGGCGGTCGCATCATCGTCCTGGAGCCCAACGGGGCGTTCTGGCAGCAGCCGTGGCTCGGCTCGCCGCAGCGCCCGCTGACCGTCCTGAGCGAGTACCGCCACCGTTGGCACGGCGTGACGCCGACGCTGGAGGAGCTGTCGCGCGCGGCCGAGGCGGCGGGGCTGGCGATCACGACGATCCGCGAGCTGGTCCCCGGCGCCGACGCGCCGCAGGACCACGCGGCGGGCTTTGCCGCCGAGTTCCCGTTGTGGTGGTACTTCGAGCTGCGCGCGTGATCCTCGGCGCGGTCCAAGTCGTCGTCAACGTCGCCGACCTCGCCATCGCGGAGGCGCCGCTGACCGCCGCGGGCTTCACGCGCTCCTTCCACGAGCCGCGGCTGCCGTCGCATCCGGCCAAGGACACCATGTTGGGTGGGCCACGCAGCGCATTGGCGATGGTCCACCTGACGCCACCGACGCCTGCCCCCGCCGTCGAGCTGACCGCCTACCTGGACGGTGCGCCCGCGGGCGCAGCCGCGTTCCTGATGGACAACTCCCAGGCGATCACGACCACCACCGACGACCGCGCCGCCAGTGGCGCCTTCTGGGACGCGCTCAACGCGCCGGAGGACGAGGACGGCGTGCGCCGCTTCGGCGCCGCGCTGCCCGCCTGGCGACTGACCATCACCACGATCGACGGACCGAGCCGAGCCGGGACGACGACCGTCGACGCCGACGGCTGCGTGCTCGTCTCGCTGGTCACCAGCAACGTCGACGCCGAGCTGGCCCGCCTGCACCGCGGCAACGTCCTGCACCGCGCCACCACGGCCTGGGACGAGGACGTCGCGGGCCGCACGCTGCGCGTCGCGATCGTCGAAGGGCCGGCGGGCGAGCTGGTCGAACTGCTGCAGATACCCTCCGCGCCATGACGCTGACGGAGACCGAACGCTGGCTCGTCGACTACTTCGCCGAGCACGGCAACGGCACCGCGGCGGCGCACGATGCCGAGACGCTGTTGGACGCCAACTACTTCGAGTTGGAGATCCTGGACTCGCTCGGCCTCGTGGTGATGATCGGCGACATCGAGGCCACCTACGAGCTGGCGCTGGAGCCCACCGACCTCCAGGACCCGCGCTTCTGCAGCGTCCGCGGCCTCGCGCAGCTCGTCGACGAGGCCCGCGCGCGGTGAGCGCCCTGCCCGACTACGACCGCGCTGCCGTCACCCAGGCGCTCCGCGATCTCGGGCTGCAGCGCGGCGACGTCGTCTTCTCCCACACCGGGGTCGGCATGCTCGGCCGCCCGGCCGAGGGGCTGACCAAGGAGGCGATCGCCGACCTGTTCCTCGGCGCCTTCACCGACGTGCTGGGCGACGACGGCGGCTGGATCCTGCCGTCCTACACCTACTCCTACACCAAGGACGAGGTGTTCGATCGGGAGCGCACCCCGCCGACCAAGGCCATGGGGTTGCTGCCGGAGGCGTTCTGGGACCACCCGGCGTTCGCCCGCTCGACCGACCCGCTCTTCTCGGCGATCGGCACCGGTGCGGCCGCCTTCACGCTGCTGGGCACCGCCGGCGACGACGACTGCTTCGGCCCGCGCTCGCTCTACGCGCTCCTGCTGGAAGCCGACGCGGTGATGGTCAACGTCGGCATCGGCTCCCACAGCGCGCTGATCCATCACGTCGAGCAGCGGCTCGGTGTCGACTACCGGTTCCCCAAGCGCTTCGCCGGCACCTCGGTGATCGACGGCGGCCGGAGCGAGACCGAGGTGGTGTACAACGTCCGCGCCCTCGACCGACCGGAGCACGTGCCCTACTTCATGCGCTTGGATCGCGACGCGCGCGCCGACGGCGCGGCGAAGGCCGTCCGCGTCGGTCGCGGCGAGACCAACGCGATCCGCGCGCGCGACATGGAGCGGCTGATCGTCGCCGGGCTGGCCAAGGACCCCAACTACCTCGTGCGCGGGCATGACGAGCCGTCGCCGGTCGATCCCGAGCCCGCTGACCACGCCATGCGCGGCAATGGCTGACACACTGCGCCCGTCGGGCATCCGCGCCGTCTTCGACCGCGCGCTGGCGCTCGAGGCCGAGGGCCGCTCGATCGTCCATCTGGAGATCGGCCGCCCGCACCTCGGCTCGCCGCCCATCGCCGCGCAGGCCGCCACCGCGGCGCTGAACGCCGGCGACGTCCACTACACGCCCAACCGCGGCACGCCCGCGCTGCGCGCGGCGCTGGCCGACATGCTCGCCGCCGCCGGGCGCCCGTACGACGCCGAAGAGGAGATCGTCGTCACCGCCGGCGGCAGCGAGGCGGTCTTCGCCGCGCTGCGTGCGCTGCTGGCAGCGAGCGACGAGGTGATCATCCCCACGCCCGCCTGGCCGCACTACGAGGCGCACGCGCGGCTGGCCGACGCCATCCCGGTCACCGTGCCCTCGCAGGCCGCCGACGGCTTCCTCCCCGACCCCGAGCGCATCGCCGCGGCGATCACGCCGCGCACCAAGGCCATCATCATCTCCTCGCCGTGCAACCCGACCGGCGCGGTCCTCGATCGCGAGACCCTGCAGGCGCTCGCCGACCTCTGCATCAAGCACGACCTCGTCGCGATCTCCGACGAGATCTACCGCCGCTTCGCGTACGGCACCAACGAGCACATCAGCATCGCGACGCTGCCCGGCATGCGCGAGCGCACGGTCATCGCCGACTCCTGCTCGAAGACCTACGCCATGACGGGCTGGCGCGTCGGCTACGCCGCGGCGCCCAAGGCGCTGCTCGATCGCGTCGCCACCGTGCATCAGTACCTGACGGTCTGCGCGCCCTCCTTCGCCCAGGCCGGGGCGGTCGCCGCGCTGTGCGAGGGCGAGCCGTTCGTGGCGGCGATGGTCGCCGAGTACGGTCGCCGTCGCGACGCGCTGCGCGCCGGGCTCACCAAGCTGCCCGGCGTCGAGCTGACCGCCGCCGACGGCGCCTTCTACGCCTTCCCACGCTTCGCGGACGCGCGGGTGGGTGGGGCCGCTTTCCCGATTCGCCTCCTGGAAGAGTCCGGGGTGGCCACCGTCCCCGGCACGGCCTTCGGCACCGGTGTCGAGGACCACCTGCGCATCAGCTACGCGGTCTCCGAGGCCGAGCTGGACGAGGGCCTGGCGCGCCTCGCGGCCACGCTGAACGCCTGACGACCACGCTCAAGACGGCGCACCGGCAGGCCGACCACCTGCCTATGGGCTCCCTCCGCCCCACGCGCGTGCTCGCATACGCGCCCTATAACCGCTGGGCGCTGCACGGCCAGTGGGAGATGACGATCCTGCACACGGTGCGCCTGCGCGGCGCGGAGGTCGAGTACGTCCTCTGCGACGGCCTGTTCAGCGAGTGCGACCAGTTCTGGGCGGCGCACAACCCGCGCCCCGCCGACGCCTGCCTGGGCTGCCAGGCCGACGTCACCAAGCTCTGCGCCGAGATGGGCATGGACTACCGCTGGCTCGGCCGCTACCTGGCGCCCGACGAGGGCCGCGAAGCGCAGCGCTGGGCGCAAGCGGTCCCGACCGACGAGCTGCTGACCGCGAGCTACGACAAGTGGCCGATCGCCGCCTGGGTCCGCATGTCGCTGCAATCGCACTTCCGTGTCGCCGAGCCCGACGTCAACGATCCGAGCGTGGAGCGCGCCGTGCGCGGCTACCTGCACAGCGGCCTGGTCGCCGCCTTCGCGCTCGATCGGCTGCTGACCGAGAGCGACCCCGACGTCCTGCTGCTCTTCAACGGCCGCCAGTCCTCCTTGCGCGTCGCGCTGGAGCTCGCCCGCGCCCGCGGCATCCGCGTCGTCACCCACGAGCGCGGCCAGCGGCCCGAGACGCTGCTGCTCGTCGAGAACGCGACGGTCCTGGCGCTCGACCGCGTCCGGCGCTACTGGCGCGAGTGGGGCGACGTCCCGCTCGACGCCGACGAGGTCGCTGCGGCCTCGCGCCTGATGGTCGACCGCCAACACGGCCGCGACCTGCCGTGGAAGGCGCTCAGCGCCCCGCCGCAGCCGCCGGCCGAGGTGCGCGCGCGGCTCGGGCTGAGCACGCAGCGCCCGGTCTGGGTCCTCTTCACCTCCTCGGATGACGAGGTCGCCGGCGACGAGGACTGGGGCAGCGCGTTTGCCTCCCAGCGCGCCTGGATCGACCGCACGATCGCCTACGCCGCCGCGCATCCCGAGCTGGACCTCATCGTTCGCGTGCACCCCAACACGGGCAGTAAGCGCTCGACCGGCGCCAACCACGCGCAGCTGGCCGAGATGGCGACGCTGCGCAACGGCCTGCCGGCCAACGTCTCGCTGATCGAGCCCGACGAGGACGTCAGCGCCTACTCGCTGATGGACCTCTGCACGGTCGGTCTCGTCTGGGTCAGCACCGCCGGCCTGGAGCTCGCGTGCAAGGGCAAGGCGGTCGTCGCGGCGGCCGGAAGCCCGTACAGCCACACCGGCTTCGTGCGCGGCGTCCCGGATCCGGCCGGCTACCAGACGCTGCTCGACGAGCTGGCGACGCTGCCACCGAACGCCGCGTCGGCCGAGATCCGCCGCGGCGCGCTGCGCTTCGCCTACGGCTACTTCTTCCGCCTGGCCATCGGGTTCCCGCTCGTGCGGATGCCCGACGTCCACAACGGCGTGCTCGCCTACTCCTCCCTGGAGGAGCTGCTGCCCGGCCGCGACGCCGGCCTGGACCGCTGCGCGCGCATCCTGCTGGAGGGCGAGGCGGTCTGCCCGCCGCCGACAGCCGACGAGGCCGCACGCACCACCGACGCCGAGGACGCGCTGCTGGAGGGCTTCGGCCCGCGACGCCTGACCGCGCTGGCCTTCGCCGAGGAGATCATCGCCGACGCCTCGCTGCTGCAGGCCTGGGCGGCGGCCTTCGACGGCCGCGACGACGCGACGCTCGTCATCCACACGCTGGCCGAGCACGCCGAGCAGTTGGTCGCCGTGGTCACCTCCGCCGGCCTGGACCGCGACGACGGCCCGGACCTGCTGGCGCTCGAAGCCGACGCGACGACCGTGGCGTCGATCGACGCGGTGTTCTCGCGCCTGGACGTCGCCGACGACTTCGCGGCGCCGCGCTATGACGATGCCTCGATCCGACAACTGGCCGGATGAGCGACCCCACCGTCAGCGTCGTCATCACGTGCTTCAACTACGGCCGCTACCTGCCGGAGTCGATCGGCAGCGTACTGGCCCAGAGCTTCGAGGACTTCGAGCTGCTCGTCGTCGACGACGGCTCGACCGACGACTCGGTGGCGATCGCCCGGCGGCTGGCCGCGGCCGACCCGCGCGTCACGGTCATCGCCCAGGAGAACTCGGGCCAGCCGGCGATCCCGCGCAACCTCGCGGTGGGTCGGGCGCGAGGCAAGTACATCGTCTGCCTCGACGCCGACGACCGCCTCGACCCCGAGATGCTCGCGCGCTGCGCGGCCGTACTCGACGCCGACGCCGGCGTCGGGCTCGCCTTCCCCCAGACGGTCGAGTTCGGGGACTCCGACGTGCTCCACCCGCACCTGGACTGGAACCTCCCGAAGCTGATCCGCTGCAACTGCCTGCCGTGCTGCACGATGTACCGCCGCGACGCGTGGGTCGCCGCCGGCGGCTACAACACCAACGTCCGCGGCTACGAGGACTGGGACCTGTGGCTCGGCATCGCCGCCACCGGCCTCGTCGGCCGCCCGGCGTGGGGCGCGCTCTGGCACTACCGCAAGCACGGCGCGGGCGTCTACAGCGAGTCCACCGGCGCCGACCAGCAACTCAAGGCCCAAGTTGTCGTCAATCGCCCGCAGCTCTTCACCAGGGCGCAACTGTGGTGGGCCCGCGGTGTCCTGGCCGGCGATCCGGCAGCATCGGCGATCACCGCCCCGCTCGGCCATCCACCGGCGCTCAGCGATCCTCCACACGGCGTCGTGCGCCGAATCGGGCCGGAGGCGGTCCGCCGCGTCGCGGTGCTCGCCTACGGCGACGAGCTGCTCGCCGACCCCACGCTGCTGTCGGCCTACGGAAACGTGTTCGGCGCGGCCGACGACATCACCTTGGTCATCGCCGCCGCCGACGTCGCGGCGCTGATGGAGGCGGTCGCCACCGCCGGCCTGGACGGCGACGGCTCGCCGGACATGCTCGCCGTGCCCGCGCTGCCCCAGGGCGTCGACGCCGTGCTCTCGCGCCGCGAGCACGCCGGCGTCCCGCGCTTCGACGAGACGACGCTGCCCTCGCTGCGCGCGCTCGCCGACGCGGCGTAGCCGGCGGCGTCACCACGCCAACCGCTCCGGGGCCCACAGGACCAACCCGTCCTCGCTCATCAGCACCGGGTTCCAGAACGCGGCTGCCACCGAGAAGCCTGACGCCAGATCGGGCTCCGCCGGCAGGTGTTTCACCAGCGTCGTCCAGGGCCGTGCCCAGTCACGCGGCGGTGACGCGAGCGCCTTGGGCAGCTCGTGGGTGGCACGCCGTTCGAAGATCGCCGTGACCGCCTGCCGTAGCTGCTCTCCATCGACGGTGGTGGTGTGGGCGATGACCACGATGTCAACGAGATCTTTGACCCGCGAGCTCGGCTGGTCGCCGGCATAGATCCGCGAGTAGGCATGCAACTTCTCGGCCAAGTGCTGCTCGACTGCCAGCGCCGGCACGACGATCGACGGAATCTCGGCGAACTCGAGCAAACGAGACGCCTCGAGCACCACCGGCTCCACGACGGGTGGCTTACCGAAGCCAACGTCGACGACGACACGCTCGAAGTCTCGACCAGCCAGCTCGGCCCGGACCATCCACCGCTGTCCCCCACCGGCAAGCTCGTGATCGACGGCTGCGCGCTGAAGGTCAAAACTGAACATGTCGTCCAACTCCAGAGCGGCGGCATCGAGCAGCAGTTCGGTGGCCTCCCCTTCTCCCACGACCCAGTCAATGTCAATGTCCTTGGTCGTACGCGCCCGGCCACCAAGGCGCAGCTCCAGCGCGAACCCGCCCTTGAGCAACCAGCTGTCCGGTGCGACGACCTGCAGGCGTGCGAGCAGCCGCTCGAAGACGATCCGCTTGCGCAGCCGGGACAGGCCAACACCGTCGGACTGCTCGCTCTTGAGCCGCGCCTCCAGCGCCGCACGGAAGGCACCGGCCGTGGCGTACCTCACGAGCCGCTTCCAACGGCCGACGCCCTCAGGTGCCCCTGCCATGTCCCGGGCAATTGCTCGCTCAGCCGCCGTAGGGTCGTCATGCCCCTACTCAGTGACTGGCGGACGGCAAGGTCGACCTGCTCATTCCAGCCATCACTGCGAACGACATCGGCAATCGTGCGCTCCACCCCGGTGATCGGTACCCCCAGAACCGTGCGCCGGTCATGCCCCTGGACCGGACGGTCAGTGAAGTGCGCGCGTACCCCGTCAGGGATGGTCGTACCGCGCTTTGATCGCGGCAGCGTGACGTGAACCTCATCGGCGATCAGATCGGTGAGGTCCATCAACTCCAGCGCACTGGCGTGCGAGACGACACCCTGCGCGCGAGAAAGACCAAGCCAGACGGGGATGACGTGCTCGTGCGGGGAACCGGGAAATCGACGCAAGCGATAGACACCGCGGCCCACACGCAGCAACAACCCGCCCTCGCGGGCGTGATACGTCAGCGTCGATCGCGCGACGCCCGCATCGATCGCCTGCCACGTCGTCAGGTAACCGCCCTGCGACTCCCCAAGCCCGTATAGGCGATCTTCTACACCAGTGTCATCGGTATCGCCCGCAAAGCTAGCCATATACGTGACATTAGCTCGGGCGGATGCAAAAGTCCACATCCACGCCGGAGGCCGAGCGCAGCGCTTAGAACTGCTTGACGACAGCGCGATTCCGCGAAATCGCGCCCGGCCGCCGTCGCTAGAACTGCTTGACGATCAGCGCGATGCCGGGGTGGAAGTGCACGCTGGCGACATCGCGACGCATCTTGGCCAGCTCGACCGGCGAGACCGCGCAGCGGACCTGTCCGGGCGGGTTGAGCATCTGGTTGCGATGGACCGCGTCGACCAACGACTTGGTGTATGCCATGGCCGTGTCGCGGCCGTCGAGGTCCTGCCCGCCGTACTCGAGGAAGTAGGAGGTGCCGAGGTCCTCGATGGCGTAGACGCCACCGGGCATCACCTGCGGCCAGAGCACCTCGAAGGAGACGATCTGCTGGACCATCGTGTGGCCGCCGTCGTCGAGGATGAAGTCGTAGTTGCCACCGAGCTCGGCGACAAAGGCCTCCATCGCGGCGGCGCTGCCCTGATCGACGAGCCGCACCTGCGAGTTGGGGACCTCGTCCTGGTAGGCGAGCGTCCGCGCGTCGATGTCGATGCCGTGCAGGACCGTGTTGGGCAGGTAGTCGCGCCACATGCGCAGCGAGCCGCCGTTGTAGAGGCCGATCTCCAGCATCCGCATCCGCTGCTCACGGACGTGGGAGAGCAGGCGGTGGTAGACCTGGGTGTAGGTCGTGCCCTTGTCGGTGTCGTGGCGCTCGGCCAGCCGGCAGAGGTCCGTGGGCTCGGGGATCGCGATCATGATGGCCTTGGTGTCGGAGGAGGGTCGGGCTAGGCAGCCGCGCCGCGAGCCGCGCGGGCCTCGCCGAGGCGCGCGACGGTCTGCATCTCGCCGCACACGCGGGCCTGGGCCTCGACGACCAGGCCGAGGTCCGCGGCGGCGGCCTCGAGGTCCGGGCCGGCCGGTGCGGTGGAGAGCAGGTGCTGCTGCATGCGGGCGATCTCGGGCGCGCCGACCGGGCCGTGGCCGCGGCGCGAGAGCCAGCCGCCGACGCCCTCGACGGTGACCTCGCCGCTGCTGACGTCCCGCCCGCCGGCGGTCGCGAGCAGCAGGAGCTGGCGCGTGGCGCGCGCGAGGATCCGGGTGCGCAGGCCATCGCCGTCCCACGCGGTCAGCTCCGCGCGATCGTGGAGGTAGTCGCTGTCGTCGCCATAGTGGTCGTACTGGACGTGCCAGCCACCGGCGCGCTCCTCGGCGGCGAAGCGCCCGAGCCGCTCGGCGATGACCTTGCGGCGGCCGTGCTCGGCGCTGCGGATCGGGTAGTGGCGCAGGACGAAGGGCACCGGGAAGACGCGCTTGCCCTCGAAGAGGACGTCGTGGCCGCCGTGCTGTGCGAGGTTGACCGGCCCGCCGGGCTGCGCCTTCCAGGCCTTGACCTGCAGCAGGTCGAACGGGCCCGGCTCCTCATAGAAGCGCAGCGCCTCGCGGACGTCGGTGCCGGGCACGAAGGCGTCTTCGGGCGTCGGGCGGAAGTTGACCAACTCGAAGTTGACGGCGCTGAAGCCGAGCTCGTCGACCTCGCGCAGGCCCTCGGCCAGGGTCGTGCCGGGCCACGGCGACTCGCGGAACTCGTCGGCGTTGACGAAGAGGTACCAGTCGGCCTGCACCTCGCCGGTGACCTGCTCGACGCGGCGCAGGATGTCGCGCCAGACCATCTCGTCCTCGTTGCGCGCGTCGAAGCCGGACTCGTCGGGGAAGCGCTCGATCCGGACCAGGCCGCGGCCGAGCCACGGGGTCGCCGCGGCGACCGTGTCGTCGGTGGAGCGGTGGTCGAGGAGGTAGACGTCGACGCCCTCGGCGACCAGCGCGCCGATCGCCGCGCCGATGACGTCGCCCTCGTTGTAGGCGGGCATGACGGCCAGCGCGCGGAAGGGCCGCTCGGTCTTGGCCAGCTCGGCGGCGTGCGCCTCGGCGCGGGCCTCCGACGCGGACAGGACGGCGAGGACGCCCGGCACCGGCATGTCGACGCCGCTGACGCTGCCGTGCTCGAAGTCGTGGCGGCCGAGGACCTCGGCGGCGGTGGTGACGTCCCAGCCCGGGACCCACAGGACAAGTGCCTCGACGGATGGCAACGCCGCCGCAAGCTCGGTCAGCAGCGCCTCGGACGGCTCGGTGTCGACGAGCAGGACCCTGCCGTCGTGCTCTGGCGCAAGCGCGCCGTCAACGGGCAGGATGGAGCAGGCCGCATGACGGGCAAGCCGACGCGCGGCCACAAGGGCCGGGGAGGGAGCGTCCACCTCCCGGTGATCGGCACCGCCTGCAGGCGCTTGAGCCTTCAGGTATCTGCAAGGTCGAACCTCTAGCCTTCCCGCGAATGCCCCTAGCCGCCATCCTCGTCCTCGCAGCCGTCACCGACAAGCTGGCGGACTTCGCCACGAACGTCGTCGGCGACTTGGGGCTTCCCGGGATCTTCCTGCTGATGGTGCCCGAGAGCGCCTGCATCCCGATCCCCTCAGAGGCGACGATGCTCTTCGCGGGCTTCAACGTGAGCGAGGGCAAGTACAGCCTCTTCGCGGCCGTGGCGGTCGGCTCGATCGCCAACCTCGTCGGCTCCTGGATCGCCTACGCGATCGGCTACTACGGCCGGCTGGAGCTGCTGGAGCGCTACAAGGTCTTCCACGTCAAGCCCGAGCACCTGGCGATGACCGAGCGCTGGTTCGAGCGCTGGGGGTCGTGGGCCGTCTTCTTCAGCCGCATGCTCCCGATCGTGCGGACGTTCATCTCGCTGCCGGCGGGCGTGGCGCGGATGCCGTTCTGGCGCTTCTCGGTGCTGACGCTGGCCGGCTGCGTCCCGTGGATCCTGATGCTGACGCTCGTCGGCAAGGCCGCACGCGACAACTGGGACGTCTGGAAGGACCGACTGCATTACGTCGACTACGGCGTCGCGGTGCTGATCGTGCTGGGCGTGGCGTGGTTCGGGCAGCGCTGGTGGCGTGCGCGACGCGCGCGCCTGGCGACCGATGCCGCCTGAGCAGGGCGGCCCGGCCGCGTTTCCGCTCGCCCACGCCGTCGCGCTCGGTGCGCTGCACGGCCCGGCCGAGTTGGTCCCGATCAGCTCCTCGGCGCACGTCGCGCTGATCCCGCAGTTGCTCGACTGGCCGTCGGCGCGACTGGATGACGACGTCCGCAAGGCCTTCGAGGTCGCGCTGCACACAGGGACGCTCGGCGGCCTGCTCGTGCTCGTCCCGCTGCCGGACCCGGTCTGGGCCGCGGTGGCGACGGCGCCCGCGGCGGTGATCGGGTTCCTGCTGGAAGGGCCGATCGAGCGACGGCTGGGCGGCGTGGGCGCGACGGCGGTCGGGCTGCTGGCGGGCTCGGCGCTGCTGGTCGCGGCCGACCGGGCGGCCGGCGGGGCGCGAGCGGCAGATGACGCGACCCTGGCCGACGCCGCCGTGCTCGGCCTCGCGCAGGCGTGCGCGCTGTGGCCGGGCGTCTCGCGCCTGGGACTGACTGTCGCGGCCGCACGGCTGCGTGGCTTTGACCGCGAGGCGTCGTTCGACCTCGGCCGCCGTGCCGGGCTGCCCGTGATCGCGGGCGCGACCGGGCTGAAGGCCTGGCGCCTGGCGCGCAACCCGCCGGCGCGGGAGCTGCGCGTGGCCTTCGCGGCCGGGATGGCGGCGGCGCTGGCGTCCACGCTGGCCGCCGCCCCGCTGCGCCGCGCAACCTCGGTGGCGCTGCCCGCGGCCGAGCGCGTGACGCTGGCGACCCTCGCGCTGCGCCGTCTGCGACGATCGAACCCATGAGTGAGGCGTACAGCGCAGCAGGGGTCGACACCGACCAGGCCGACGAGGGCGTCGGCGCCCTGGTCTCGGTCCTGCGCAGCATCGAGACCGGCAAGCCGTCACGGTCGGTCGTGCCCAGCGGCCACTACGCCTCGGTGCTCCGCGTCACCGACGAGCTCGGGATCGCGATCGCCACCGACGGCGTCGGCTCCAAGCTCGTCGTCGCCGAGCAGGCCGACCGGTTGGAGACGGTCGGCATCGACTGCGTGGCAATGAACGTCAACGACCTCATCTGCGTCGGGGCCGAGCCGATCGCGCTCGTCGACTACCTCGCCGTCGAGGAGGTCGACCCGGAGCGGCTGGCGCGCATCGGCATGGGCCTGAAGGTCGGCGCCGAGGCGGCCGGCTGCGAGGTCCCGGGCGGCGAGCTCGCCGTCCTGCCCGAGCTGATCCGCGGCCATCCCTCGCCGCAGGGCTTCGACCTCTGCGCGACCGCGATCGGGACGGTCGCGATCAAGGACATCATCTTGGGCGATCGGATCGCCGCAGGCGACGCGATCGTCGGCGTGCCGTCGTCGGGCCTGCACTCCAACGGCTACACGCTCGCGCGCCGCGCGCTGCAAGAGCAAGGCGGCCTGGGGCTCGACGACACGCCCGCCGAGCTCGGCGGCGCCTCAGTCGCCGACGCGCTGCTCGAGCCGACGGTCATCTACGTGCGCGCGGTCCTCGAGCTGCTGCGCTCCGGCGTCGACGTGCGCGGGCTGGCCCACATCACCGGCGGCGGGCTGACCAACATCCTGCGCCTCGGCGGCGGGTACGCGATCGAGGAGCCGCTGCCGGTCACGCCGGTCTTCGACCTCGTCGCGCGTCTCGGTGGCGTCGAGACCGCCGAGATGTGGGAGGTCTTCAACATGGGCTGCGGCCTCGTCGCGATCGTGCCCGAGGCCGATGTCGACGATGCCGCCGCGATCCTCGCCGGCCACCACCCCGGCGCCCGCCGGATCGGCACGGTCACCGACCAGGTCGGGACCATCACCGTTCCGGAGCTGGGACTTACGTACCCGCTGCGCTAGCGCCGCCGGCCTCGAGATCAGCGACGCGCCGGCGCAGCACCTCGATCTGGCTCTCCAGCGCCTCGAGGCGCTCGCCGACCGCGGGATCCTCGTCCTCGCGCGTCACCGCCCCGCCGATGTCGGCGATGGTGAACCACGCGTACGGGAGGTCGCAGGCCGCAGCGATGACGCGCAGATGCGTCTCCTCCGCGCGGCCACGGACGGTGCCGAGGTCCTTCAGCGTCGAGCGGCTCAACGGCGTCTGCTCGGCCAACTGCTCCCAGCTGCCGATGTCGGCCAGCGCCATCGCGGCCCGGATGCGCCGCCTGATCTCCTCCTGCTCGAGCACGTGCTCGCGACGCTACGGAGGACAGAATCTGCCGGTGTTCGACAGATCAGCCGAAATGGTCTGTCATCAGCCTGACCGGCTTTAAATCAACCGATCCGGTTATCTCCTGCGCGCGGCGACATCGGCGAGCTGAAGCTCGACCGCCGCCCATCCCGTGCCGGTCGTGCGCCACACCGCCTCGATGAACGCGCGCTTCTTCCGTGACTCGACCTGCTCGATGAGGCCTGCCTCGTGCAGCTTTCGCACGTGGTAGAGCGTCGCGCTCGGGGACAGACCGACGATGGCAGCCAGCTCCCCCGCCGAGGCCGGCCGCTGCTCGAACAGCACGAGGGCCTGGAGGCGGGCCGGATGCCCAAGTGCTTTCAGGAAATCGGGATCGAGCATGGAGCCAGGGCCCGACCATACGTCGTTCTGCTCACCCGTGCGGGTGTCACGTCTGTGACTGTTCAGCAAATCTTTCACAGTGGCTCTATCGTCCTCGATGATGTCCGAGCCCGTCCCTGCCGACGTCCTCCGGGCGATCGCGCACCCGCTGCGCCTCGGCCTGCTCGTCGCCTTGGAGGATCACGAGCAAGCGCCGAACGAGCTGGCCGCCGCGCTCGACGCCACAGAACCTTCGATCGAGCATCACCTCGCGATCCTCCGCGACGCCGGTCTTGTCACGACCGCGACCGAGCCCGGTCTTTGGCGCACGATCGACGGCTGGGCGGCCATCGCCGCCTCGCTCCAGCGTCTTCAAGACTCGTAGGTGCGTGTTACTGAATTTCTGACTGAGTCCGCAGGCTGCCCACCGAATGTCGGGCGCGGCAATACAGCGCAGCGCTAGACGGCTGCGAGCGGCTGCGACGGCGTCGCAGCGGCCTCGGACACCAGCGTTCCGGCGAGGAAGGTGCGGAGGGACTCGGCGTCTGGCGTGACGATCGCGTTGCCGGCGGCGTGGGCGCGGCGGGTGTGGCCGGCGGAGGCGCCGTGGAGGGCGACGAAGCCGTCGGTTGCCGCGTGCAGCGCGGCGTCACGGCCGGGTGTGGCGTGCAGGAAGCGGACCTCGATGTCGGCGCAGTGGTCGAGGTCGATGCCTGCGGTGGTCGCGGCGGTGACGATGTGGGCCTCGATCTGCTCGGGCGTGCCGTCGCGCGCGGGGTCGGCGACGAGGATCAGTGTTCCGGGGGTGCCGGAGGGCGCGGCGACGGCCCAGGCACCCAGCAGCGCGGCGAGCTCGTCGCGGCCGTGGTAGGCCGGGACCGCGAGCAGGCGCGGACGGGTCGCGGCAGCAAGCTCGAGGTCGACGGCAGAAACCTGCGCGATCCGTGCGGGCCGGTTGCTCAGCGCGTGAATCCGCTCCGCATAGCGTGCGGCGACCGTCTCCCAGCCCAGCGACGTTGCGGCAGCGCGGGCCGCGGCGCCACGGCGGGCGCGCTCCTCCCCACTCGTGTCCGCCACCTCGCGCAGCAGCGCGACGAGCGCATCGCGGTCGGGCTCCAGCATCCACGCCTCGCCGGCCACCGGCAGGTCGCCGACGCGACGCCCCGGCAGCAGCGCCTTGGTCGACGGGATCCGCCAGCCGGCATCGGCCGGGCAGAACTCGTCGGTCGGGCCGCCCTCGGTCACCACGGTCGGCAGGCCGCAGGCCATCGCCTCCAGGACCGGCATCGCGAAGCCCTCGCCGCGGTAGGGATGGACCAGCACATCGCAGGCGCGGTAGAGCGCGGCGACCTCGTCGTCGGTCAGCGTCTCGGTGAGATGCACGACCCGCGGGACCCCGTCCCGCCCACCCTCAGCCGCCATGCGCAGCAGCTCCGCACGGTCGCCCCCGCGATAGACGCCGTCGGCGCCGAAGTCCTTGACGATCAGCGACACGTCGTCGCGACCGGCGAACGCCTCGCCGTAGGCGGACAACAACAGATCGATGCCCTTGCGCGAGATCGCGCCGCCGACGAAGAGGATCCGCAGGCCCGGCGCGTCGAGCTCCATCACCGGACCGTCGGGCGAGTAGTGCGACAGGTCGACCCCGTTGGGCACGACCTGCACCCGGTCGGCGTCGACGCCGGCATCGAGGTACATGCGGCGCACGTACTCCGACGGCACCCACAGCTCGTCGACCACCGTCTGCAGCGGCGCGACCCACGCGGTCGGGATCGACCCGAACTCCCACGGCTGGATCAGCGCGAGGTGGCCCGAGGCGGGCGGGCGGAAGTCCGGCGGCCACTGGTGGCGGACCTCGACGTCGGCAGCGTGCGGGAGCGGCACGGGCGGCACGCTGCGGTCGGTCGCGCCGGCGCGCACGATCACCGAGGCATCATCGGCCAGCGACGCGCACACCGAGCGGTTGATGCGCGCCAGGCTCGTCGGCGCGTCGTGCTCGCCGACCCAGGCCACGACCGTCGCCGGCTCCTCGACCACGCGCGAGGGCCGCGCGCCGCCGTAGTACTGCTCCAACTCGTCGACGTAGGCGCCGAAGCCGCGCGGCGCCTCGATGCCCGCCTGCAAGCGCTCCAACAGACCATCCTCGGTGGCGAGGCGCTGCATCTGCGCCGCGAGCCCGGCGGCGTCGCCGCCGTCGAAGGCCAGCCCGTCGACCTCGTCGCGGATCGCCTCGGCCAAGCCGCCCATCCGCGGCGCGAGCACCGGCACGCGCGCGGCGAGGCACTCGCCGGCGACCAGCGGCGCGCAGTCCCACCACAGCGACGGGAGCGCGGCGACATCGACACCGGCCAGATGGCCCGGCAGCTCGGCAGCGGCGAACTTGCCGCAGATCTCCACCACGCCGCGCGTGTCGAGCGCCCGCAGGCGGCTCGCCATCGCATCGCTGATCTCTCCGTGGATCTGCACGCGCAGCGGCGCGTCGACCAGCTGGGCGGCCTGCACGAGCAGCTGCGCGCCCTTGTGGGCGTACACGGATCCGAAGAAGCCGACGGTCAGCGCGCGATCGTCCACACGGCCCGGCGTGCGGTCGCGCCCGACCCGCTCCCACGCCAGCTCCTCGGCGGGCACCGACTGGCGCACGACGTCGAGCGCATCGGCCGGATAGCCCTGGTCGATGAGCGTGCGGCGCACGCCGTGCGAGACGGCCAGGCAGGCGGTGATCCCCCGCGAGAACGCCTCGCGGATCGTCGCCAGACGGTTCTTGTAGGCGTCGGGCTCGGCCGCGGAGGCGCCGATGCAGGTGGCGCAGTCGGCGCCGGCGTCGCCCGGGCCGCCGCAGAGGCTGTTGTCGCCGCGCAGCAGGTAGGCGCGCGGGCAGACCAGCCAGTAGTTGTGGGTGGTGAAGTAGGACGGCACGCCACGGGCGTGGGCGACGTCGAGCAACGCCGCGCCGAGGTTGTGCAGGTTGTGGAAGTGCACGACGTCGGGCTTGAAGCGATCCATGACGTCTTCGAAGGCGGCCGTGATCGGCGCGTCGTCGAGCTCGCGATCGGGATTGCCCGTGTCGAGCAGCCCGTGCGGCCGGTTGTGCACGCCGACCAGCCGCACGCCGCAGTCCTCCCACTCGCGCAGCGCGTAGGGCACGCCCGAGGGATCCGGCCCGACGGCGGCGTGAAAGACCGTGACGTCCCAGCCGCGGCGCACCAGCTCACGAGCGACGAAGCGCGGGAGCATCGTGCCGCCGCCGGCGTCGTCCCAGCCGAAGGCGGTCATCAGGAGCTTGCCCTTGCTGCGGGCAGGCGGCGACGACGCGGGCAGCGCCTGGGCGCGTTCCATGACCCGCCGGGCCAACCGCGGCAGCGGCAGCGCGCGGCGCGACAGATGCCCGGCCAGCCGCGTCAGCGCCTCGCGCTCACCGTCGAGGGCCGACAGCAGCGGCCAGTCGATCTCCGGGACGAGCAGCGCCGGCGGCTCGCGCTCCAGCGACTCCCACAGCGCGGCCTCGACCTGGTCGATCTCCAGATGGCGCATCGACTCGTCGGAGAAGTTGTCGCCGTGACGGCGCAGCTTGATGAGCGGCTCGTCACCGGCATGACGGAAGCGGAAGCGCGGCGCGGCGCGCAGCCAGAAGTGGAAGTCCTGCGCCAGTGTGTAGTCAGGGTGATAGCCGCCGACGGCCTCGTAGACGCGGCGATGCACGAGCCGCGTCGGATCGATGATGACGTTGTGGATCCGCCACAGGCACTCGATCAAGGCAGTGGTCGTGAAGTCGGCCACCGACTGGCGGCCGTGCTGGGTGCCGTCGGCATCGATGATGTAGGCGTCGCCGTGGACGACTCCTGTGTCGGGATGCGCGTCGAAGACCGCCACCGAGCGCGAGATGCGATCGGGCAGGCAGACGTCGTCGTCGCCGAGCATGCCGATCAGCTCGCCGCGGCCCTCGCGGATGATCGTGTTGTAGGCCTCGGCGATCCCGCGGTTGGTCTCGTGGCGCACGACCCGCAGCCGCGGGTCGTCGAAGCCGGCCAGGATCTCGTCGATCTTGGGGTTCTGCGAGCCGTCGACGACCACCAGGACCTCGAGGTCCTCGTAGTCCTGGGCCAGGCAGGAGGCGACCGCCTCGGCCAGGTAGGTGTCGCGGGAGTAGGTGGCGACACCGAGCGTTACGCGCGGGGAGGGAGTCATCCACTCCCGGGAATCGGCATCACGCCGACCGACTTGAACGACGTCAGCCGAGCCGGACGTAGCCGGTCGCGCCATCGCCGGATGCGTCATGCGTGCGGCGGGTCACCGCGTTGGAGGAGTTGCCCTCGATGGTGTGGATCTTGCCGTCGGGATCGACGGACTCGACGATGCCGATGTGCGTGCCGCCCCAGACGATCAGGTCGCCCGACTGCGGTGGCGTGCCCGACGCGGCAGGGTTCCAGCGGCCGGTGCGCTGCGCCCAGTCGGCGACGGCGCTGACCGAGCCGAAGCCCTGGCCGGCCTCGCCGAGCGGGGCTCCCGCCTGCTGGGCTGCGGAGGAGACGAAGTAGGCACACCATGGCCCGATGCCGCTGCCGGCCGTGGAGGAGCGGTACTCGGCGATCCGCGGCGAGTCGTTGGAGCCGGGCGGCTGCTCGGTCTGACCGACCTCGCCCTGTGCGAACGCAAGCGCGCGCTGGCCGGCGGTGGTGGCCGTTGCGCCCGAGAAGCCGAGCGGCGTCGCGGCCCCGGCCGCGCCGGCAGTCCCTGCCGACGACGTCTGGCCCTGAAGCATCGTGGCGAACTGCGCGCCGTTGGCCGCGCTCTGCGCAGCGGTCGACGGCGGCACCAGACCCTGGTGCAGCTCGGCGATCCGTGCGAGCACGTTCTCGACGCTCATCTCCACCGTGATCGGTCGCCCGCGCCGATCCTTCAACGGCGGGCGTCAGGAGGACAACGACCGAGGGGCGGCCCGAAGGCCGCCCCTCAGCGTCGGAGACCCGACGAATGTGCTTCTTGCAGGTCCTAGCCCAGGAGACGCAGCACGCTCTGCGGGGCCTGGTTGGCCTGGCTGAGCATGGCCGTGCCGGCCTGCGAGAGGATCTGGTTCTTGGTCAGGGCGACCATCTCGTCGGCCATGTCCACGTCGCGGATCCGCGACTCGGCGGAGGTCAGGTTCTCCTGGTAGGAGGCTGCCACCGACAGGGAGTGGTCCAGACGGTTCTGCACGGCGCCGAAGGACGCACGGGCGGTCGAGACAGCGGTGATGGCCGCGTCGATCTCCGAGATGTCCGAGGTGCCGCTGGTCGACAGCGAGGAGTAGTTCGTGCCGACCGTGGTCGCGAGGTTCACGAGGCTGATGCCGATCTGCTGACCGTCGTTGGCGCCGACCTGGAACGACACCGTGGAGGCGCTGTTCAGCAGGTTGATGCCGTTGAACTGCGCCGAGTCGCCGATGCGGGTGATCTCGGACGCCAGCTGGTTGACCTCGTTCTGGATCGCCGTGCGGGCCGTGTTGTCGAGCGAGCCGTTCTTGTACTGCACGGCGAGCTCACGGACGCGCTGCAGCATCGAGTGGACCTCGTCCAGGTTGCCTTCCGCGGTCTGCACCATGGAAGCGCCGTCCTGGATGTTCTTCTGGGCCTGACCGAGGCCGCGGATCTGCGAGCGCATCGACTCGGAGATGCCGAGGCCGGCCGCGTCGTCCGCCGCGCTGTTGATGCGGTAGCCCGAGGAGAGGCGCTGCATCGACTTCGAGATGGCGGCCGACGTCTTCGACAAGGCGTTGTAAGAGTTCAGCGCCTCGACGTTGTGCGTGATGCGAAGGGACATTCGTCTATCTCCTTGATGACGTTTGTGTTGGGGTCCCACAGCGACTCCTTGTCGCTGCTTGCTGCTAGGCCGGATGATCGGCGGCCCATGTGGCGCGCTTGAGGTCTGTCCAGGCCGGCCTGGACGAGAGGTTCAGACGCGGACGTCGATGTGCGGGCGCCCGTCGTCGGGCGGCGGCGGCAGCGCCGGCACGGTCGCGCGGCGCCGGCGCTTCTGCTGGGCGCCCTCGCGGTCACGCTTCTCGGTCGAGCCGTCGGAGCGACGGACCGCCGGGATCGGCGAGGGCTGCGGTGGCCGCGGCCCGATCGGTTGGATGCGGTCCACGGCTCAGCTCCTGTCTAGCTCTGGGGCATGGCCGCCTGGGCGGCCTTCTGGGCTTCGGCGATCGCACTGTCGCGGGCGGTCGCCTGGCTCTCGGCTCTGGCAACCAGGCGCCGGCGCAGCTCCTCGAGCTCGGCCAGCGCGATGTGCCGCCAGATCGTCTGCACGATCATCCACGCCGCGAGGTAGCCGACGATGCCGCCGAGCACCCCGCGCTCGATCGCGTCCGGCCACGGAAGGCCGGCGCCGCGGGCGAGCTTGAGGACGACCACGAAGGCGATGAGCCCGCCCCAGCCCTTGGCGATGGCGATGTGGCGGCGGGCGCGCGGGTGGGCGGAGAGGCGAATGCCCTCGGCACCGCCCTCGACGGGGGTGGGCGGGTCCGTCTTCTTGTCCTTCTTGGCCATCAGGCGAACCTCCGCCGCTGCTCACGCGACATCTCGAAGGCCAGGTGCATCAGGCGGATGCGATCGGGCTGGGCGACGTCGGAGAACTGCAGACCAACACGGTCAGCGGTCTCCAGCCGCACCACACGGCAGCAACCGGAGATCGGCCCGCCCACCCCCTCGCCGTCGCCGAGCTCCAGCTCGAAGCGCAGCTCGTCGCCGAGTCGGGGCGCGTGCAGGCCCTGGACGAGCATGCCGCCGCCGGAGAGATCGATCGCGTGCGCGTGCGTCGTCACGTCATCAACATCGGCGTCGGCCGCCGAGAGCGTGAGCGGGAGATCGACGGTCGCACGGACGTACTCACGGCGCTTGAGCAGCTGCGGGCTGCCGCGATGGGCGAAGCGCACGGTGTCCTTCTCGCCGTAGCCGCGGCCGATGCCACGGCGGTGCCGCGGGACGTCGAGACGGCCGTGCATGCGCGCGATGCCGTCGTCGTTGATGAACTCGATCATCAACGCGCTGCGCTCCAGCCGGGGCGTGGGCGTGGTCGGCTGCTCGAGCAGCGCGAGGTCGAAGAAGCCGGGGCCGGCCTCGGTCACCCGCGCGAGCACGTGCTCGGTCTGCGGGACCGCGAGCAGCAGCTCGTCGCCGACGCTGGGCAGCAGCCGGGTCACGGCACCAGCTCACGCGCGAGATCGGTCGCCGACGCGGGGCGCAGCCCGGCCTCGACGGCCTGGCCGCGCGCCAGGTAGGAGAGCGGAAGGCCCGAGTCGATCGCCAGGCCGATGACGGTCCCGAGCATCTCGGTCTCGTCGGTGTGGGTCAGCACCAGCGCGCCCACACCGAGCTCGCGCACGCCGCCGACGAGCTCCTGGGCCGCGGCGGGACCGATCGTCGCGGGAACCGCGAGGTGCAGCTCGTCGGGCGCGAGCGCGTCGAGCTCCAGTCCCAGAGACCGCAGCTCACCGGTCGACCGCGGGCTGACGCCGGGCGTGTCGACGAGCACCAGGCCGTCGCCGCGCAGGCCCGCGACGCGAGCGGCGCCCTCCGCGCCGCTCTCGACCGCGTGCAGGGCGACGCCGTAGGGCGCGAGCAGGCGGCGCAGCTCGGCGCCGCCGTCGGGGGAACGCAGGGCGACGACGCTGACGGGCATGGTCCCGTGACGCGCGTGGGCGGCCGCGAGGCGGGCGACGCAGCGCGTCTTGCCCGCGCCGCCGGGACCGACGAAGCCGATGACGCCGGGCCCGCTGCGCAGCGGGTGCATCGGGATGCGGCGCGCGAGCGCGTCGGTGACGAGCTCCTTGGGATCGGCGCCGGGCAGCAGCGGGGCGAGGCCGGCGATGGCCTCGTGGGCGATCGCCTCCGCCAGGCTCGCGCGCAGGCCGCGGGCGACCAGGCGCTCGGCGGCGACCAGCGCGGCGGGCGGCAGACCGGCGACGGGCGCCGGGGCGGGCACGATCGCGGCGGGTGCGGGCTCGGGCTCGATGGCCTGCGGCGCGTGCTCGGGCTCAGCGGCGACCGGCTGGGGCTCCGCCGGCGCAACCGCGACCGGCTCGGGCTCCGCGACAAACGGCTCCGGCTCCGGCTCCGGCTCCGGCTCCGCGACGAATGCCGCGGGCTGGGGCTCGGGCTCGGCTGCCATCGGCTCGGGCACGACGGGCTGCGGCGCGACCGGCTCGGGCTCCTGCTCGCCAGCGAGGTAGTCGAACATCCCGGTGGGCTGCTCGACGGGGGGGATCTCGGCGATCGGCTCGGGCGCGTCGTCCTCCTCGTCCGCGTCGAGCCACTCGCCGTCGTCGTACTCCTCGTCGTCCTCGATGATCTCGGCGTGCACCGGACGCTCGGGCTCGGGCGCAGGCGCGGCCTGCGGCTCGGCCGGCGGCAGCCCCGCGTTGAACAGCGACGCCAGGCCCTCCGACCGTGGCGCCGCGGGCGGGAAGAGATCGTCGACGGTGACGTTCGTGACACCGGGCAGCGCGTCGACCTCGGGCGAGGTCACGGGGCGCGCCTGCTGGCGCTCGTGGGCCTGGGCCAGCTGCGCCGCGAAGGCGGCGGCGACGTCCGGCGTGGCCGGGGCGATCGGAGCGGGCGGGCCGGACTCGCCCGGGCGCACCTCGACCTCGATCTCGCGCTTGGCGAAGAAGCCGCCGACGCCGCCGCTGCTGGTCTCGCGCCGCGACACGATGACCGCGTCGTCGCCCAGCTCCTGACGGATGCGTGGGACGAGCTCCTCGAGCGAGCGTCCTCGGTAGGTGAAGGTGTCCTGTTCTTGTGCCATCAGGCGGTCACGACTCCGATCGTCTCCACGCCGATCCCGGGTGCGATCTCGTTATACGCGCAGACCGAGAGCTGAGGCAGCGCCTGCTCGCAGAGCCGACGCAGATGCCGGCGCACGCGAGAGGAGCAGATCAGCACCGGCCGCCGGCCGCGCGTGACGGCCTGCTCGACATGGTTCGACAACTGGTGCACCAAAGCCTGCGCGCGGGTGGGATCCATCGCGAGGTACTCGCCGTCGGGGGTCTGGGCGATGGCGTCCGAGACCTCCTGCTCCAGGTGCGGGTCGAGCGTGATCGCGCGCAGCGTGCGCTCCGCGTCGAGGTACGGCGAGACGATCGTGCGGCCCAGTGCCTGGCGGGCGTACTCGGCCAGCAGCTCCGGATCGCGCGTGACCCGCGCGCGGTCGCCCGAGGCCTCGACGATCGCGCCGAGGTCGCGGATCGAGACGCCCTCGCGCAAGAGCGCTTGCAAGACGCGTTGCAGCTCGCCGACCGAGAGCAGGTCGGGGACGACCTCGTCGACGACGGCGGCGTTGTGCTCCTTGAGGCTGTCGAGCAGGGTGCGCACGTCCTGGCGGGTGAGCAGGTCGGCGGTGTGGCGCCGGATCGTCTCGGTCAGATGCGTGACGACCACGCTCTCGGCGTCGACCACCGTGTACCCGAGCGCCTCGGCCTCGGCACGCTGGGCGTCCGTGATCCAGACCGCGGCCATGCCGTAGGCCGGGTCCTGGGTCGGGATGCCGTCGAGGTTGCCGAACGCGTCGCCCGGGTCCAGCGCGAGCTGGTGGCCGGCCATGATCTGGCCGCGCGCGACCTCGGTGCCGCGCACCTTGACCGAGTACTCGTGGCTCTGCAGCCCGATCTCGTCGTGGATGCGAACCGACGGGATGATCGTGCCGACCTCGGCCGCGATCTGGCGGCGCACCGCGCTGACGCGCTGCAGCAGCGACCCTCCGGCGCTGCCGTCGACCAGCGGGACCAGGCCGAAGCCGATGCACAGCTCCAGCGGATCGAGCGACAGCGCGTCCTGGACCTGGTCGCGCGGCGACGACGGCACCGCCGGCAGCGCCGCGGCGGCGGCAAGCCGCTCGACCTCCGCGGTCTCGGTCGCCGCGGCGGTCTTGGCCAGCGCACGGCCGGCGAAGATGAAGAGACCGCCGATGACCAGGAACGGGATCTTCGGCAGGCCCGGGATCAGCGCGAAGAAGCAGATGACGACGCCCGCCACCATCGGCGCGCGCTGCTGGGCGCCGATCTGACGGACGACCTGCGAGCCGAGGTCCTCGGAGCCGGCCGCGCGCGTGACGATGATGCCGGTCGCGACCGAGATCAGCAGGGCGGGGATCTGTGCCGCGAGGCCGTCGCCGACGCTCAGCAGCGAGAAGTGCTGGATCGCCTCGCCGAACGGGCGGTGCTGCATGAAGACGCCGATGACGACGCCGCCCAGGAGGTTGATCGCGGTGATGAGGACCGCGGCCATCGCGTCGCCCTTGACGAACTTCGAGGCACCGTCCATCGCGCCGTAGAAGTCGGCCTCCTCGGAGATCTCCGAGCGGCGCTGACGCGCTTCCTCCTCGGTGATCTGGCCCGCGTTGAGGTCGGCGTCGATCGCCATCTGCTTGCCCGGCATGGCGTCGAGCGTGAAGCGCGCGCCGACCTCGGCCACGCGCCCGGCGCCGTTGGTGACGACGACGAACTGGATGACGATGAGGATCAGGAAGACGACGAGGCCGACGACGATGTTGCCGCCGATGACGAACCTGCCGAACGCCTCGACGACGTGGCCGGCGTCGCCGTGCAGCAGGATCAGACGGGTCACCGAGATGTTGATGGCCAGCCGGAAGAGCGTCGTGATCAGCAGCAGCGTCGGGAAGACCGAGAACTCCAGCGCCTTCTTGACGTAGAGCGTCGTGACCACGATCGCCAGCGCACAGCTGATGTTCAACGTGATCAGCAGGTCCAGCAGCATGGGCGGCAGCGGGATGATCAACATCACCACGACCAGGACCACGACGCCCGCGGCGATCAGGTCGGTGTACTTGCCCATCTTCTGCATCGAGCCGGCCATGTGCTTGGTCCTCTAGGCGGTGGCGAGCCGGCGGCGGCCGGCGACGCGGTAGACGTAGGCGAGGATCTGCGCCACGGCGGCGAACAGCTCCTCGGGAATCTGCTGGCCGACCTCGACGTTGGCGTGCATCGCACGTGCCAGCGGCGGGTCGGGGACGATCGGGACGCCGGCCTCTTTGGCGATCTCGCGGATGCGCAGCGCGATCAGGTCCTTGCCCTTGGCGACGACCGTGGGCGCGGCGGAGTGGCCGTCGTACTTGAGGGCCACGGAGTAGTGCGTGGGGTTGGTGACGATGACGTCGGCGGTCGGGACGTCGGCCATCATGCGGGCGCGGGCGGCCTCGCGCTGACGGCGGCGAATGGCGGTCTTGACCTCGGCCGGGAGGTCGGCGCCCTTGCCCTCCTCCTTGACCTCCTCCTTCTTCATTCGCATCGACTTCTCGTTGGAGTAGCGCTGGTAGATGTAGTCGATGACGCCGATCGCCAGGTAGGCGAAGGTGGCGCGGTAGGCAATCGCCTTGACCAGCGTGGCGGCCTGACTGCCGAACTGCAGCGGCGTGATGCCGACCATCGAGGCGAAGTCCTGGATGTGGGGCAGCAGCGCGCTGAGCACGACCCAGAGCAGGACGCTGATCTTCAGGAGGTTCTTGGCCAGCTCGACGAGGCTGTGCTTGCCCGCGATCCGCTGGAACCCGGACTTCGGGTTCAGCCGGCGGAAGTTGGGCTTGAGCGCCTTGGTCTTCGGGCGGATGCCGACTTGGGCGAGGTTGACCAGGATCCCGGCCAGCGCGCAGGCGGCGACGATCGGGGCCAGGCAGAAGGCGGCGTTCTTGCCCGACGCCAGCATCAGGTCGCTGATGGTGTTGATGGTGACCGGGTCGCGGCCGCCGCCGGCGGTCAGCGCGTCGCTGATGCCGTCGGCCATCCGCCCGACCATCGCGGTGCCGGTGGCGCCGAGCGCGATCAGCCCGGCGAGCAGCATGACGGCGCCGCTGAGGTCGTTGGACTTGGCGACCTGCCCCTGCTTGCGCGCCTCTTCGCGGCGCTTGGGTGTGGCCTTCTCGGTCTTGTCGGAGTTCGACATCGGCGATCACCCGACCCGCAACGTGTTGAGGGCGGCGCCGACATCGGCCTGCAGCTGGTCGCCGATCCAGCCGGCGACGAAGGGCATCGAGGCGCCGACGAGCAGCAGCCCGACGACGACCTTGGCCGGGATGCCGACCTGGAAGACGTTGAGCGTCGGGACGACGCGGGTGACCATGCCGAAGGCCGCGTCGGTGAGGATCAGGGCCAGCATGACGGGACCCGCGACCTCGATCGCGCTGGTGAAGACCTGGATGAAGGCGCCGCCGGCGCCGTTGACGATGTGGCCCAGCGACGGGTACTGCACGAGATCGACGACGTCGTAGGTGCGCGCGAGGCCCTTGATGACCCAGGCGTCGCCGCCGATGGCGATGAACACCATCAACCCGACCATGCTGTAGGCGGTACTCAGCACCGCGGACTGGTTGCCGTTGACCGGGTCGACCAGGCCGCCGTAGGAGAAGCCGATCGTCGTGTCCAAGAACGAGCCGGCGACCGCGAGCGCCGCGAAGGTCGCGGCCAAGGCGTAGGCGTAGGCGCTGCCGACCAGCAGCTCCTTGGTCATCAGCGACCCGATCCCCAGGATGTCGGTCGGCAGGTGCGTGTCCGCCGAGACGACCGGCGACAGGCCGATGGCCAGCGACACCGCGATGACCGCGCGCACGCGCGCGGGAACCATCTTGCTCGAGAACAGCGGCGCCAGGACGAACAGCGGCGACAGGCGCGCGAGCACGAGGAAGAACGCGAGCACGCGCTGCTCGCCGAAGTCGGTGATCAGCTGCGCCGCGGAGTTCTGGAGCTGCGGTCCCACTTACCCCACCATGTTGGGGATGGACGTCCACAGCTCCGCGGTGTAGCTGAGCAGCTGGTTGAGCATCCACGGCCCGCCGACGACGAGCACGACCGCCATCGCGACGACCTTCGGGATGAAGGCGAGCGTCTGCTCCTGGATGGAGGTGACGGCCTGGATGATCGAGATCAGCACGCCGACGATCAGCCCGACGCCGAGCAAGGGCATGGAGATCTTCAGCGCCAGGCTCATGGCCTGGGTCGCGAGGGAGATGACGACGTCCTGGTCCATCAGTGAAAGGACTCCACGAGCGAGCGGGTGACCAAGTCCCAGCCGTCCACGAGGACGAAGAGCAGGATCTTGAAGGGCAGGCTGATGAAGACCGGCGGCAGCATCATCATGCCCATGGACATGAGGGTGGAGCTGACCACCAGGTCGATCACCAGGAACGGCAGGAAGATGAGGAAGCCGATCTGGAACGCCGTCTTGAGCTCGGAGATGATGAAGGCCGGGATCAGGACGTAGGTCGGCACGTCGGCGCGCGTCTGCGGGCGCTTGAGCTTGGAGAGGCTCACGAACAAGGCCAGGTCCTTGGTGCGGGTCTGGCGGAACATGAACTCGCGCAGCGGCTTCTGGCCGCGGTCCAGTGCCTGGGCCTGCGTGATCTGGTTCTTGCTCAGCGGGTCGATCGCGTCGGTCTTGACCTTGGTGAAGGTCGGGGCCATGACGAAGATCGTCAGGAAGAGCGCGATGCCGACCAGGACCTGGTTGGGCGGCGCGGTCGGCGTGCCGAGGCCGGTCCGGATGAAGCCGAGCACCACGAGGATGCGGGTGAAGCCGGTGACGCAGAACAGCAGCGCCGGGACGAGCGTGACGGCGCCGACGAGGATCAGCAGCTGGACGGCGTTGCCGCCGTCGGCCGACAGGCCGTTCGTCGCGGCGGTGATCATCGCGCGGTCCGGTCGCGGAGGCGGTCGATGGTGTCGGTCACGAGCAGCTTGACCTTGTCGGCGGGCGTCGCCGCCACCGCCGTCGCGTCGCCGTCGATGTCGTCGCCGCCGCCGAGCGCCAGCAGCCCGAGGTCACGGGCCTCGTCCTCGGTGTAGGTGCGGATCGGGACGATGCCGTGCTCGGCGCTGCCGACGAGCACGAGCTCGCGGCCGGCGCGGATCAGGTGGACCGAGCGGTTGGGACCCAGCGGCATCGACGCCTCGGTGCTGAGCCCGAAGCCGTGCGAGCGCCCGGACTCGCTGCTGGACTTCTTCATCTGGCGCAGCACCCAGGTCAGGCCGTAGATGACGGCCACGACGACCGCGAGGCCGACGAACGTGCGGGCCAGGCCACCGCTGGTCCCACCACCGACATCGGCCACCTTCGCCGGCGAGTCGGTCGGGAGGTTCAACGGCGTGGTCTCGCCGTAGGGGTCCTTGCCGGCGGCCAGCACGTAGGCCGGCGCCAACAGGGCGCAGAGGAGTGCGACCGCGAGTGCGGCCGTGAGGATGCGATATGGCTTCACTTGGAGGGACTCGGTAGGTCGGGAGGGACGACCAGCCAGTCACATAGATCGGCCTGCGCGTATACGACTTGAGGGCTGTGTCTGGACGACCGTTCTAGGCGTCAGAGCCCGAACAGTTGTCCAGGCGGCGCTGCCGGGCGACCGCGCAGCGTCAGCTTGAGCGAGACCGTCGCCACGACGGTGCTCCCGCTAGTGGCGCGGTGCGTATCGCGCCCGCCTCGGTCCACGTGATCGTGGAGCCTGATCGGCGAAGGCTCGCAGGGTCGATGTCGGAGCTGCGAGCTTGGAGGCGGCGGCCGTGGGAGTCAGCCGTTCGGACCTCGGCGGGCCGGAAGGTGGGGTGAGGCGCAGCCCGTAGGTCCATCCTCGGGTTTGCCGGACGTCCCAGGCAACCAGTGACCAGCTGTCGTTGTGGTATCGGTCGGTCTTGTAGGACTGGACCGCGACGCAGCTGCCAGTCACGGCGAAGACGCGGTCGGCCTCACAATCGGCGCCGTCCTCGCAGAACGACGTGGAGCCGACCGTGCGCCGTCGGACGCCGCTCGCACTGTCGCGACAGGCGATCAGCCGCGTACCCGAGCCCGAGTAGACCGCCAGGGGTCCTGACTCAGCGACAACGTCGGCGCCGCCCGGGACGCATGCGGGAGCCGCGGACGCCCGCTGCGGAAACGCGACGACCACGACGGTCAGCACCGCCGCGGTCATCGCGAGATGTCGTCCGTGAATGCCGCGGTTGGCGTCCATGCGGTTACGTCGGCCCGGCCACGGACGGACTACGGCGTTTGTTCGGCCGTCGGAGCTTCCACTGCAAGCTGGTGGTGCTCGCAACCGTGCTGGAGTTGGGTGTCGAACGTCATGACGGCCGTGATCTCGCCCGCAGCTTCGCGGGCGACTCGTGCCGCAAGCCTCCGCAATTCGACCACGAGAAGCTCGCTCGACCACCAGCGGTCGTAGCGACTGAGGGTCGAGCGGATTGCCATGCATCGGGCTCGATGAGGAGGACTCGTCCGACCGCCGATGTGTCGACGGAGAGACCGGCCATCAGGAGGGGCGATCGCGATCCGGCTTCCGCAGCCGATCGGTCGTCCCCGCCGGGCTCGGCGCCGAGTACTCGAGGTGCTCGTCGATAACCTCGAGTAGCCCGCGCCGCTCACGCGACTCAGCCTCGGCGCGGTGCACAACGATCGCATGGTGATTGAGGTCCTCGCGGTCGACTTCGACCCGAAGCTCCTCGCCAGCATCCAGCTTGAGCGTCGCCGGTTCACGCATGTCTCGCAGATTGTCGCACGCGCAGTGCGCCGTGTCCGTCAGGGCTTTGCCTGCTGGTAACGGAGGCTCATGCTGTTGATGTTGGCCCCCGTGCTCGCCTCGATACGGCGGAAGACCTCAGCACGCGTGACACCGTGGTAGCGCGCATAAGCCTCCACCCGTGACGGCCAGTCGTACCCCCAGAAGAATGTGCCCCTTTTCGCATCCGGAATGGGGAGCGTCCCTGCGTCATCGACTGCCGCGACTGCCGCCTCCCAGACACGATGCGGCGCGCCCTTCACCCACGCCTCGGCGAAACTCGCCAGAGCGTCGCCGCTCGGGAAGGAGATTCGTCCGGCGCGTGTCGTGGCGCCGTGCTGCTTGGCGAGCGCCACCATCTCTTCGTTGTCGTTCCTCACTTCGATCCTCGGATTGCTTGATCTCACACGGCGGATACAACGTCCTGCAGTGTGCCTGACGCTTCCGCCACCATCCACATAGCGGCGCGTCAGCAATTCCGAGGTCGCGGGGTCAGGCTGCTTCGGGCAGTGCCGCCGACGGGTCGCCGGGTGGGAGCTCGGCGGGCTCGAAGGAGACGGGAGGTGCGCCGGCGTGCTCGGCGCCGTTGACCTCGGTGATGCGTAGGCCGAACTGCTCGTCGATGACGACGACCTCGCCGCGGGCGATCGGACGGCCGTTGACCAGCAGGTCGACGGGCTTGTCGGCGAGGCGGTCGAGGGTGACCACGGAGCCCTGGCCGAGGCTCATCGTCTCGCCGAGCGACATGTGCGTGCGGCCGACCTCGACGGTCAGCTCCACGGTCACGTCGGTCAGACGCGTCAGGTCGGCCTCGCCGGCGGCAGGCGCAGCGACAGCGGGCGGATCGGTCTCCAGCGGGGTGAACTCGACGTCGGTCATGGTGGTCCTTGTCCCTTGATCGGCCGGCTGGGGGCGTTACTGGATCGCCAGGTCGGTGAACATGACGTCCTCGGCCTTGACATCGGTCTCGTGCTCGATGCGCTTGAGGACCAGCTTCTGGACCTTCATCCGCGACTTCTCCTTCTCCAACCGGCTCGCGTTGATGTCGGTGAGGGTGTCGGTGATGATCGCGCGGACCGCGGCCTCCTGGGGCAACAGGCCGTAGCCGTCGGGCGGCGTCGGCGCCTCCTTGCCCAGCTTGGCGACCTCCTCCTCGAGGTAGCCCTCCTTGAGGACGAGCGCGGCGTTGAGCTTGGCGAAGCGCCCGCTCTTGAGGTTGATCAAGAAGTCCTTCTGCATGATGTACACCTCGCCCTCGATCTTGGGCTTGGGCACCGGCGCGGGCTTGGCGATCACGAACTTGTAGACGCCACCGAGGACGAGCAGCAGGACGGGGATGATGATCTTGATGTTCTTCATGGCTTCGGGGCGAAGTTCGGCTTGATGGAAGGGATCTTGGTGGAGGTTTCGGCGCCCGCCTCGGCCTTGACCGGCGCCGCGCCGGTCGCGGTGACCTCGGTGAGGCGCGGCACGAGGATCTCGACGCGACGGTTGAGCGAGCGGCCGCCCGCAGACTTGTTGGTGGCGATCGGCGCATAGGCGCCGCGGCCGGCCGCCGTCATGCGCAGCGGCGAGATGCCGTCGTGGGCGAAGGTGCGGAAGATGGCGTTGGCGCGGGCCGTCGACAGGTCGAGGTTGTCGGCGAACTGCCCGCTGTGGATCGGCTGGCTGTCGGTGTTGCCCGAGACGATCAGCTTGTGGCCGGCCTGCGTCGTCGCCAACAGGTTGGCGACGTCCTTGAGCAACGGCAGCGAGGCCGGCCGCGGCACGGCCGAGCCGCTCTCGAAGAGCAGGTCGTCGGTCAGCAGGCGGATCAGCAGGCCGTCCTTGGTGACCGTCGCCTTGATCTTGCTCGACAGCTTCTTCTTGGCCGCGACGTCATCGATCTTCTTCTTGAGGGCCTCGAACTTCTTCTGCTCCTCGTTGGTCGTGCCGCCCGACATGACGGTGTCCTTGGGCGCGCCGACGTAGGGCTGCAGGCTCGACTCCTTCGGGGCCGCCGATGGCGTCTTGATGTTCGTCGTGCCGCCCGCGTTCTTGATCGACTGGCCGCCCGGCAAGATCTTGCCCGAGAAGGCGTCCTGCAACGAATGCTGCAGCGTCTCGAACTTGGTCTTGTTCACCGAGGAGATCGAGAACAACACCATGAACAGCGCCACCAGCAGCGTCATCAGGTCGGCGTAGGTGACCAGCCAGCGCTCGTCCGGATGCTCGCCGTGGTCACCACCACGCTTCTTCTTCTTGCCGCCGTGCCCGGACATCGGTGAGACCTAGGCGGCCTGAGCGGCGTCGTCGACGGCCTGCAGCTTCGGCTTGGCCTCGGCCGCCTCGACGGCTTCGCGCTCGTCGGGGGCCAGGTAGCTGAGGAGCTTCTGCTGCACCATGCGCGGGTTGTCGCCGGCCTGGATGGCGAGGATGCCTTCGAGCACCAGCGTGCGCTCGTCGACCTCCTTCTGGCTCATCATCTGCAGCGAGTAACAGACGGGCATGTACACGACGTTCGCCGAGCCCACGCCGTAGAGCGTCGCGATGAACGCACCGGAGATGGCAGGGCCGAGCGTCTCGGGCGCGCTCAGGTTGGAGAGCACGTGCACCAGCGAGACGACGGTGCCGAGCACGCCGATCGTCGGCGCCACGCCGCCGGCCTTCTCGAAGACCGCGGAGCCCATCTTGTGGCGGGCCGCCATCGCGTCGATCTCGGCGTCGAGGATCTCCCGCAGCAGGTCAGGGTCGGTGCCGTCGACGATCAACTGCATGCCCTTGCGCATGAAGGGCTCTTCGATCGCCTCGATCTCCTCCTCCAGCGCGAGCAGGCCGTCCTTGCGGGCCCGCTCGGCGAAGGAGACCAGCGTCTTGACGCGCGCGGCCAGGTCGGGCGCCTCGGTCATGAACGCCTTCATGTACAGCTTCGGGATCGCCATGAAGCGCTTCATCCCGACGCCGGCGAAGATCGCGCCGCCGGTCCCGCCGAGCACGATGAGCAGCGCGTTGATGTTGAGGAGCATCGGCGGCGCGACGCCCTCCATGATGCCTGCCACGATGATGGCGGCAGAGGCGATTCCGATTCCGATTGCGGTGGCGGCCTTCATAAGTGTCACCCCCTGTCGTCGGCCATGGTCCGCCGGACTTCAGGGCGCTGGTACTAGCCCAGGGCCTTCTCCACCGCCGACAGGACACGGTCGACCTGGAAGGGCTTGACGACGAAGTCCTTGGCGCCGAGCTTGATCGACTCGAGCACCTTGGACTCCTGGCCCAGGGCCGAGCACATGACGACCTTCGCGCCGGGATCGACGGCGATGATCTCCTTCAACGCGGCCAGCCCATCCTTCTCGGGCATGGTGATGTCCAGCGTCATGATGTCGGGGCGCAGCTCCTGAAAGCGCTGCACCGCCTCGGCACCGTTGGCGGCCTCGCCAACGATCTCGTGGCCGCCGCCGGTGAGGGCATCGGACACCATCTTGCGCATGAACGCGGCGTCATCCACGACGAGCACGCGTGCCATCAGACTGCAACCTCCGTAGGAGTGGGGGGATCGAGCGGAGCGGGGCTTGGGGTAACTAAGTCCTCGCAACCGGGGTCCGTGCCGAGCACGGTTTCGATGCGCACGGCCAGGCCGCCGTCGTCGGTGACGAGCAGGCGGCCGGTGGCGAAGCGCATGCCGTCGGCGTAGAGGTCGATCGGCGCCTCGACGGCGCGGTCGAGCTCGACGACCGAGCCGCTGGGCAGCGCGACGATGCGCCCCGAGGGCATCCGCGTGCGGCCGAGCTCGGCCCAGACGCGCACGCTGATGTCGCGCAGCGCATCGCCGAGCGGGGCGTCGTCGTGGCTCTCGGTCAGCCCGTCGAGCGCGCGCGTCATGCGCACGATGAACGCGTTGGGGACGAGCTGCACCAGCAGGCAGGGCACGCCGCAAAAGCTGAAGGTGACGGCCGTGGCGTGGCCGGGGTGCTCCCAGCCGGTGCCGCCGGCGTCGGCGTCGGCGAGCTGGCGGATGTCGGGCGGCGCGATCTCGACCTCTTCGCCGAGCACCTTGCTGGTGGCCACCGCGGCGGCCGACATCATCTGGTTCATCGCCTCGCCGACGGCGGAGAACTCGAGCTCTGACAGCTCGCCGCCGCCCTCGACCTCGGTGGGGTCGACGCCCATCATGGCCGCGGCCAGGCGCCGGGCGCCCTCGATGCCGATGACCATCACGTTGCCGCCGGTCACGCCGTCGACGTAGGAGACGTCGGCGCCGATGGCGGGGAAGATCGCGTCGGCGAACGGCGACTGGTCGGGCGGGATGACCTCGACGGTCCCGAGCGTGACGCCGTCGGGGGCGAACATCTGGAGCACGCTCTGGACGGCCTCGGCGGTCGAGGCGCCGAGGCGCAGAAGGGCCTGTTCGGCGTTCACGGGGTGTCCTCCACAGGACCGGTGATCTGGACGGCGCGGTGCTTGCCGCTGCGACCGCCGCGCGCGTGGTGCACGGGCGTGCGGTCGGCGAAGAGCGTCAGCTCGGTGTCGGCGTCGGCGTCGAGGCGGATGACGTCGCCGGGCTCCAGCGCGAGGATCTCGGCGAGCGTCGAGCTGCGTGTCGGCAACCTCGGCGCGCAGCGAGACCTCGACGTGGCTGAGGCCCTCGTTGACGGCCCGCGCGACGACCGGGTCGCGCGTCGTGGCGTCCTCGTCGTGGCGTGAGAACGCCGACGCGACAGGCGCGATCGCCGCGTAGGGGATCAGCAGCGCCATCGTCGACGACAGGCCGTCGAGTCGCGCCTCGAGCGTGAGGACGAGGGTCGGCTCCGAGCCGGAGGCGACCTGGACGGTCTCGGACTGGGTGTCGACCTCGGAGATTTCCAGCGTCGTCTCGGAGACCTCGAACCAGACCGAGGAGAGCGCCTCGACGATCGTGCCGAACATGCGCTGGACGACCATCAGGTCGATGTCGGTCAGCTCGCGGTCGCGCGAGGCCGTGTCGGGCCGGCCGCCGAGCATCCGCTCCAGCGCGACCAGGACGACGGGCAGCTCGGCGCTGAGCAGCATCCGGCCCTTGTGCGGGGCCGTGTCGATCTGGATGTGGACGGAGTGGTCGGGCAGCTGCGCGAACGCGTTGGTGAAGGTGAACTGCCCGACGTCGATGACCTCGAGCTCGATCGCGGTGCGGTGCTCGGCGACCAGGCGGGTCGCGGAGCGCTCGATGAAGGTGTCCATGGCGCGGCGGATCCGCCGCTCCTGATCGGTCGTGAACTTCGTGGGCCGGGTGAAGTCGACCGTGCGCAGCCAGCGGGCGCGACGGCCCGGGCGGCTGTCGGCGTCGACCGGCAGGTTGCCCTCGCTGGCGCGCTCGAAGAGCTTCTCGATCTCGTTGGCGTCCAAGAACCCGCTCATGCGTACACGACCTTTGACTCGCTTCCGGTGCCCGCCGGGCCGCCGAGCAGCTGCTGCTCGCGGCCTCCGGCCTCGCGGACGGTGATGGAGATGTCTGCGCCGACGTGGACGCGGAGGGTGCGGCCGATGTGACCACCGGTCTCGGCGGCGCGAATCGGGATCCGCTCGGCCTCGACCAGGCGGGTGACGGCCTCCAGGTTGCGCTGCCCGATCTCCTGGCCGCTGCCGTTGCCGAACTTGAACATGGCGGCGCCGCCGGCCAGCGCGGCCTCCAGCCGGGAGCGGCGTGCGCCGGTCGCCAGCACGAGCTCGACCAGCGACGGGACCGCGAGGTCGGCGTACTTGTGCGGCAGCGGCGGATCGGGCTGCGTGGCCTGGGGCAGCATCACGTGCGCCAGGCCGACGATGCCGCGCCGGCGGTCGACCAGCGTCAGCCCGATGCATGAGCCCAGGCCGATGCACGCCAGGGTGTCGCCCGGCGTGCTGGAGACAAACGCCTCGCCCATGTGGACGACGGTCTCCATCTACAGTCCCAGCCGCTCCAGAAGCTGCTTGATGCCGCCGCGATCGGACAGCAGCAGGAAGGACAGCGAGCACTGCTCGCCCTCGACCATCAGGTCGGAGTCGAGGATCAGCGCCTCGTCGACGTCGTCGCCGCGGCCGAGCAGGACCGACGAGAGGATCGCGCCGAGCATGTCCTCGACGACCTGGGGCGGCGTCGGCTCGATCACCATGCCGACCATCTGGGCGAGCACGTTGATGTAGTTGGTCCCGAGGATGTTGCCGACCTCGCCGAGCATCGAGCGGCCGTCCGGGGTCGAGGGCTCGATGCCGTAGATGCGGCAGAGCGCGCGGGCGTCGGGATCGGGGAAGAGCAGCAGGACGATCGCCTCGAAGTCACCGACGACCGGTACGACGACGCCGTGGCGCAGCTCGTCGGGCGCACCGGCGATGGCGACCGCCTCGGCCAGCGGCAGCGCCGCGGCCGTCGGCACCGAGATGTCGACGGCCTTGCCGAGCATCGAGCTCAGCGCGGTGCCGGCGTTGCCGGAGCCGATGTTGGCGAGCTCGCGAAGCGCGTCGAGCTGCATGTCGGTGAAAGCGTTCATGGTCCCCTTACAAGTCGTCAGACAGCCGTGCCGAGCGCAGCGACGCGCTCGGCGACGGACACCGCCGGGTTGGTGTTCTGGGTCAGGGCGTCGCAGTCGGCCAGGAGCACGATGTCGCCGTTGGAAAGGACGGCCGCGCCGGAGACCGCGGCCTCCTGGCCGACGTTCGCCGGCAGCGGTCGGGTGACCAGCTCGCGCTGGCCGATGAGCTTGGAGACCGAGAGCGCCACGGCGCCGTCGGTGCCGCGCACGATCACCACGTGGGTGTCGGGCGCCTCGGCGTCCGCCGCGCTGCCGGCCGAGCCGCCGAAGACCTCCACGCCACGCCGCAGCGGCAAGGCCTCGTCCTTGAGGACGAGCATCTTCGTGCCCGCGACCGACCGGACCGGGTGGTCGTCGATGCGCATCGTGCGCTCGACGCGTGCCAGCGGGATGCCGAACGGCTGGCCGCCGGCCTCCACGACCAAGGCGGACATGATCGCGAGCGTGAGCGGCAGGCGGATCTCGGTGACGGTGCCCTCGCCCTGCATCGAGGTGACCGTCACCTCCCCTCCGAGCTCGCGAACCTTCTCGCGGACCGCGTCCATCCCGACGCCGCGTCCCGAGAGGTCCCCGACCTCGGCCGCCGTGGAGAAGCCGGGGGTGAAGAGCAGCTCGATGGCGGCGCGCATGTCGATCTGCTGCGCTTGCTCGCGCGTGACCAGCCCGCGCGCGACGGCGACCGCGGCGACCTTCTGCGGGTTGATGCCGTGACCGTCGTCGGAGACCGTGATCGCGATCGAGCCGCCGGCGTGGCGCGCGGCGATCGTGAGCTTGCCGGTCGGCGCCTTGCCGGCCGCGACGCGGTCGGCGGGCGACTCGAGGCCATGGTCGAGCGCGTTGCGGATCAGGTGCACGAGCGGGTCGCCGATCGCGTCGACGACCGTGCGGTCCAGCTCGGTCTCCTTGCCGACGAGGTCGAGCTCGACCTGCTTGCCCAGGCGGGTCGCGACGTCGCGGACCAGCCGCGGGAAGCGCGTGAAGACGGCGTCGACCGGGATCATGCGGATCTGCATGACCATGGCCTGGAGGGCGTGCGAGGAGCGCGTGAGCTCCTGCATCGCCTGGCCGAGGCCGGGCACGTGGGCCTCGGCCGACAGCGCCTCGACATGGGTGCGCTGCACGACCAGCTCGCCCATCAGGTGCATGAGCTGGTCCAGGCGCGCGGCGTCGACGCGGACGGTCCGGTGCTGGGCGCCCTTCTTGGCCGTCGGCGCGCTCACGGGAGCCGGAGCCGGACCCACCCGCCCGGCCGGCATCTGCTCCAGGCCGTCCTCCTCGACGGCAGCCAGCGGCGTGGGCTCGGCGACCGGCTCGGCGGTGGCCTCGGCAACGCGGGCGTCACCGACGTCGGGCACCGCGCGCACGGCGGCGGCGATCTCGTCGGCCGACTGGTCGGTGGCCAGCAGCACCTCGATGATGTTCCCGGTGAAGCCGTCGACGTCGTCTTCGGCGGGCGTGGAGCGCAGCACGTCGCCGTGCTCGGCGACGGCGGCCAGCACCTGGAAGGCGCGCACGGCCGGCATCTGCGCGTCGGGTGCCAGCGCGGCGTGGATCTCCAGCACGGTGTGCCCGTCGCCGACCGGCGCGAGAATGACCTCCCGCCCACCCCCGACCTCGGGCTCGGGCTCGACCGCATCGCGGTCGTCGCGGCCACGGACGAGGCCACCGAGGCGCTCGACCAGCACCGCCGGGTCGAAGCTCTCGACGCCGTCGGCGTCGATGGCATCGACCGCGCCCGAGAGCGCGTCCAGGCAGGCGAGCAGGACGTCGACGACCTCACCGGTCAGGCCCGTGCCGCGCTGGCGCAGCAGCTCGAAGACGTCCTCCATCTTGTGCGTGAGCGTCGCCATGCCCTCGAAGCCCATGGTCGCGGCCATGCCCTTCAAGGAGTGGGCGATCCGGAAGATCGCGTCGATGGTCTCGCGATCGTCGGGCGCCTCCTCGAGGCGCACGACGGCGAGGTTGAGCTCCTGGAGGTTCTCCCGGCACTCGGCCAGGAACATCGGAAGGTACTCGGAGGTATCCATCAGAGCTTCCGATAGACGAAGGGGGACTCGGGGACGAGGCCGTGGCGGGCGGGCTCCGAGACGCGCTCGGTCGCGCCGACGACCAGCCTGCCGCCGGTGCGCAGGCTCGTCGCCATCCGGCCGTGCAGCGCGTCGCGCACGTCCTCGTTGAAGTAGATGACGGTGTTGCGGCAGAGCACGAGGTCATAGCTCCCCGCCGGCGGGGTGATGGTCAGCAGGTCGCCGCGCTCGAAGCGCACGAGCCGCTTGAGCTCCTCGGAGGCGTGCCAGCGGCCGTCGGTCAGCTCGAAGTGGCCGGCGAGCGTCGCGGTCGGCGCGTCGCGGGCGTCCTCGATCGAGAAGACGCCGGTGCGGGCGCGCTGCACCATCCGGGCGTCGATGTCGGTGCCCAAGATCGTGACCACGGCGCGCGGAAGGGCGCGGCGCGCGATCGCGGCCAAGGTGTAGGCCTCGGCCCCGTAGGAGCAGCCGGCCGACCAGGCGCGGATGCGGTTGGTCGGACGGCCCGTCGCGGCGAGGTCGGGGAGGATCTGCTGCTCCAGCGTCTCCCACTGCTCCGGGTTGCGCCACAGGCGCGAGACGTTGATCGTCACACGGTCGAGGAACTTCTCCAGCTCCTCCTTGTCGGTCCGCAGCGTGACGGCGTAGGCGGTGAGGTCGGTGGCGCCGCGCGTCGCGGCGAACGAGCGGATGCGCCGCTCCATCTGGCCGCGCTTGTACTGCAACAAGTCGATGCCGCAGACGTGACGCAGCGCGTTGCAGAACACCACGTACTCGTCGCCGGCACCGCGACGCAAGGTGGTGCTGGAGGTGGCGGTGCTCATGAGCCCGTCTCCGCGGCGATGGCCTCGGCGAGCTCGCCGAGCGGGACGACGACGTCGGCCAGCTGCGCTTCGACGATCGCGCGCGGCATGCCGTAGACGGTGCAGCTGGACTCGGCCTCGACCAGGATCCGGCCACCGCGGGCCCGCACCTCGCGGGCGCCGTCGAGGCCGTCCTTGCCCATCCCGGTCATGACGACCAGCAGCAGGCGGTCGCCGAAGAGCTTGGCGGCGTCGGCGATCGTGAGGTCGGCGCGCGGCCGCAGGCCGCCGATGGCCGCCTCGTCGGAGAGCCGTGCCACGCCACCGTCGTCGAGGCGCAGGTGCCGGCCGCCCGCGGCGAGCAGCAGGGTGTCGGGGCGCAGCTCCTCGCCGCCGGTGGCCTCGACCACCGTTAGCTTGGAGCTGCGGTCCAGCCGCTCGGCCAGCGAGGCGGTGAAGCCCTCCGGCATGTGCTGGATGATCATCCCGCCGGCGCCCAGGGGCGACGGCAGCGCCGGGATCAGCCGCGCCAGGGCCCGTGGACCGCCGGTCGAGGTGGCGATCAGGACGACCTTCTTGGCAGCAGCCGGTGCACGACGGGCGCGCAGCCGCGCGACGGCCGGGGCGGCGGAGAGCGGCACGCGCTTGCGCGTGGGGACGACGGAGGTGGAGACCGACGCGGCGGCTGCTGCGGTGACCTTCTCGCGCAGCGCCGCGACGAACTGCTCCAGCGGCTCGCCGAAGACGGGCTTGGCGACCAGGTCGAAGGCGCCCTCGGCGAGCGCGTCGACGGCACGCGCGCCGTGGGCCGGCGAGAACGCCGAGACGACCACGACGGGCAGCGACGAGCGCTCACCGCGCAAGGCACGCAGCACGCCGATCCCGTCCATGCCGGGCATGGCGAGGTCGAGCGTCATGGCGTCGGGACCCAGCTCGCGGTAGAGCGCGAGCGCCTCGTCGCCGTCGGCGGCCTCGCCCACGACGTCGAACCCCGCGTCACCCAGCGCCTGCGTGAGCAGGCGGCGCATGAACGTGGAGTCGTCGGCGACGAGGATCCGGGACGGCTTGAGGGTGCGGGCGGCGGCGAGCACGGGAGGGATTCGCGATCTCCGGCCTAGGCGGCGTTGCGCAGCTCGCCGACGGAATCGGACCCACCCGCCCCGTCGTCGGCTGGAGCAGCAGCGCCCACGATCCCCTCGGGATCGAGGAGGACCACCAGGCGGTCGTCGATCTTGGCGATGCCGTCGATGCCGCGGCCACCGGCGCTCGGCGCCTCGCCGATCTGCTCGGCGTCGATGGTGATGACCTCCTCGACGTCGTCGACGATGACACCGGCCATGTCCTGTCCGGTCTCGACGATGACGATCTTGGCCTCGTTGACCTCGGCGGCGTGCTCGACGCCGAGGCGGGTCGCCAGGTCGTAGACCGGGAGGATCTTGCCCCGCAGCGAGATCACGCCACGCACGCTGGGATCCGTCGAGGCCACCGAGCGCGGCTCGGTGTAGCGGATGATCTCGTGGACCTGCGTGATCGGCAGCGCGTACTCCTCCTCCCCGAGGGAGAAGACGACGAGCTGCCGCTGGAGGGGCTCTTCAGGCATGCGTACTCCGATTGGAAGAACGGTCTTCCCGGTGATCGACCGGGCGCAGGGGCCCTTGAGAGCGGGCCGGGCGCGTGATTCAGCGCGAGAGGCGCAGCGATTGCGTCAGCACGTCGACGCGCCACGCACGGATCTTCGCGATGACCTCGTCAACCGACTCGCAGACGGCGATCCGCTGCCCCGTCGTCAACGTGACGTGGCAGTCCGGAGAGGCGTCGACGCGCTCGATGAGATCGCAGTTGAGGAAGAACGGCTCCCGCCCGTGCGAGAGCTTGTGCAGCTCGATCATGGGTGCTCCTGACAGATTGGATCAGCTGAGCCACGTCACGCCCGCCCGAGCGAACGCCCTCCGCGTCCGCGCGGGCGGCCGTGCCGTGACTCAGCTGGGAGGAAGCGACTAGCGCTTGAGGCTGACCAGGTCCTGCAGCATCTCGTCGGCCGTGGAGATGACCTTCGAGTTGGCCTGGAAGCCGCGCTGGGCGACGATCATGTTGGTGAACTCCGACGCCAGGTCGACGTTGGACATCTCCAGCGTGCCGCCGATCGTCTTGCCGTAGGTCGTGCCGTCCGGCGTGCCGACCTGCTCGGGACCCGCCGACGGGTGGGCCGCCCAGCGGTTGCCCGAGAGGCGCAGCAGACCCTCGTCGTTGGGGAACTTGGCGAGGCTGATCGTGCCGGCGGTGACGCGGGTGCCGCCGCCCGTCGGGACGTAGCTGACGTCGCCGTTGGTGCCGACGGCGACGCCGGAGGCGCCGTCCGGGATCTGGATGAACGTGTCGGAGGCCGGCGTCGTGGTCGTGTCGCGGCCCATGACGTAGTAGCCCTCGGCGGTGGTCAGGTAGCCCTGGTCGTTGCGGATGAAGTTGCCCGCGCGGGTGTAGTTCATCTCGGTCGGCATCGTGGCCGGCGTCGTCGACGGGTCGCCGAGGCCGACGCGGAAGAAGCCGTCGCCCTGGATCGCGACGTCCAGCGGGGTACCGGTGTTCTGCAGCGAGCCGTCGCCCATGACGGCGTCGATCGAGCCGAGCTGCACGCCGAGGCCGACCTGGGCGGAGTTCGTGCCGCCGGTGTTGGGGCCCTCGGCGGAGCCGCCGTACAGCGTCTGCTGCAGCTGGTCCTTGAACGTCACGCGAGAGGCTTTATACCCGACGGTGTTGACGTTGGCGAGGTTGTTGGAGACGACGTCGAGCATCGTCTGGTGGGTGCGCAGGCCGGAGATGGCCGAGTACATGCCGCGGATCATGGTTGGAGGCTCCTGTGGGGTCCTCCGGCTTCCCCGATGGGGTCCAGCCGGGTGTTGTTGTTGGCGTTCTTGCCTGAGCCGTCGGTCGCGCTAGGCGATGACGGCGCTGTCGATGTTCGTGAACACGTGGTCCTTCATCTGGTCGCGTCCGACGGCCGTGACGACCGTGCGGTTGGAGACCGAGACCACGAATGCCGTGTCGTCCACGAGGACCACCGCGTCGCGGGCGCCCTTGCCCGCGGCACGATCGACCCCGTCCTGAAGACGCTGCATCACCGTCTGGTCGACGGGGAGGTTGCGGCGCTCCAGGCGCTGGACGGCGTGCTTGCTGAACGTGACGGGCTTCGTGCCCGCCGTATCCCTGAGAACGTCCGCGAACGCCGGTCCTTGAGGCGTCTGGACGGATGGCCGGACCGGCTGCGTCCGCACACCGACCTGCGTCGGCGCGGAGACGCCGGGCGGGATGAGTGCTGAGTTGAACGAACCGCTCATCGGATTACTTGATGTCGTTGACGAGGTCGGGATCGATCCCCGCGGTGCCGGCGACCGTCAGCGACGGACCGGTCTTGGCGGAGATCTGGACGCTGTCCACCACACCGGTGACGGCCGCGCCGTCGGCGCCGGGGTAGGTGACCGTCTTGCCGATCAGCTGCGTGGCGTTGGCGTCCTTCTGACGCGACAGCGCCGCCGTCGAGGCCGTCGCCAGGTTGGTCAGCTGCTCGACCGTCGTCATCTGCGAGATCGTCTGGAAGTACTGGTTGGGGTCCTGCCCCGACGTCGGGTCCTGGTTCTTCATCTGCTCGGTGAGCATCTTCAGGAACCCGTTCTTGTCCACCGACGAGCTGGCCGACGTGTCGGTCATGTTGAACGCCGGGTCGGTGTAGGTGTTGGTGATGCCGCTGGTGCTGGTCATGAGGATCCGTCCTCTCGGTACCGCGTGTCAGGCCTGGACGTCGACGAGCGCGCCTGCGGGCGTCGACGGGGCTCGGGTGATGGTCAGCTCGTCCTCGGCGACGACGTCGTCGTCGCGGCCGAGGCCGTGCGTTGCGGCAGCGCCGCGGCGGCCGGAACTGGCCTCGCGTGCGTCGCCCTGGTTGGAGAAGTCGTTGCCGCCGGCGCCGAGCTGGAGGTCGAGGCTGTGCAGCTGCACGCCCTTGTCCTCGAGCGTCCGACGCAGCTCGTTGCCCGCCTGCTGGAGCGCGTCGAGGCCGACCTGCTCGTGGGCGGCGATCGTCGCGACCAGCCCGTTGCGCGTGGTGCGCAGGTGAACGTCGACCTGACCGAGCTCGGCCGGCCGCAGCTGGAGGACCGCCCGCGCGGTGCCGGCGCGGGTGGTGGCGATCCGGACCAGCTCCTGCACGCGCTCGGCGGTCTGCAGGACGGAGCCGCGGGTGAGTTGCGGCGCTCCGGACGCCACCGGCACCGCCGTCTGCGGCGTCGCGGCAGGCTGCGCCTGGGTGACGACGACGGGTGCCGGGGCGGCCGCCGCGCTCGGGTCGGCGACGGGCGCTGCCGGCGCGGGAGCGGTGGTCGGCGCGGCGGCAGCGTCGGCGGTCGGCGGCAGCGTCGGGGCCGGCGGCAGGTCGCGCTGCGGCTGGTCGCCGTTCTTGAAGTCCTTGGTGTGCCCGCCCTTGGCGTCGGCCTTGGCGTTGAGCAGCTCGGTGGGGATCTGGAGCTTGCCGTCGCCGGGCGTCGCGGAGGCATCGGCCGGCGTCGTGCCGTCTGCTGCGCCGGGCTGCACGCCTGCGGCAACAGCCTGGGCGGCCACGGCCGGCGCGGTCGGCGAGGCGGTGGCGGTGGCGGGGACCGTCGCCGGGGCGACAGGGGTCGCGGGAGCGGTCGGCACCGCGGCCGCGGCAGCGGCCGCAGCGGCCGGATCCATGGCCGGTACGACCGGCGTCCCGGGCTGCTCACCCGAGGGGGTCTGGCCCTGCGCCGATTCCGTTGCGACTTCGCCACTTTGTGGCGGGGTCTGGCCCCGTGTCGGGTCTGGGACGTTCTGTGCGGCCGCCGCGGCTTGCGCGTCGGGCGTGGCGGAAGCCTTGTTGTCGTCCTTGGGCACGGCGGCGTCGCGGCGTCGCGGCTCCGGCTGGGCGGGGCGGTTCTTGGGGCCTTCCGCAGGTGCGGTCCGGGCCGAGGTCTGGTTCAAGAGGGCGGCGAAGTCGCCGGCGGCTCCTGAGGGCGGACTCGCGCTTTTCAGCGCTGTGCCCGCCCGCCCTGTGGAGGGCGGGGTGATGGGAAGCGAGGTCATCAGACGGTGCTGTAGTCCAGAGAGCCGGAGGAGGAGGTGTCGGCGTCAGGATCGGTGCTCGTGAGCAGGCTCGCCGCCGAGACGGGGGTCGTGGTCATCGGCACCGCGGTGGTCGCCGCAGGAACGGCAGCGGTCGCGGAGGCGGCGGACCCGTATTCGGCCGCGTAGCCGAGCACCTTCTGCACGTAGTTCTGGGTCTCGGCATACGGCGGCACGCCGCCGTACTTGGCAACCGCGCCCGGGCCCGCGTTGTAGGCGGCCAGCGCCTTGCTCGGGTCGCCGCCGAAGCGATCGAGCTGCTGCTTGAGGTACTTGGCGCCGCCCTCGATGGCCTGGGCGGGGTCGCTGGGGTCGACACCGAGCGAGGACGCCGTGCCCGGCATCAGCTGGGTCAGGCCCTGTGCGCCGGCGCCGGACTGCGCGGACGCGTTGAAGTTGGACTCCTGGCGGATCAGGCCCTTGAGCAGCGCGGGGTCGATGCCGTACTTGGTGGCCGCCGCGGTGATCTGCGCGTCGTACTGCGTGGGCGTGCCGCCACCGAGCGTGGTCGGGGTCGCCGCAGCGCCGGTCGCCGCGCCCGTCGCGGACTGCGCGCTCGCGAGCTGGGACGCGAAGCTGGTCGACGGCGTCGCCGTGCCCTGCCCGTTGAAGGCCGCGATCTGCTGCTGAATCTCGGCAACACGCGCGCCGATCATCTCGACGCTCATGCGGCGCTCCGGCGCGTGTGGGCGCGCAGGCCCATCTCGTCGAGCTCGGCGTTCTCGATCCGCTCGCCGACCTGGCGATGGGCCTCGCGCTGGCGCGTCTCGAGCTTGTCGAGCACCTCACGTGCGCGGCTGGCCTGCGTCAACTCGACGCGGCGGCGCTGCAACTCGTTGTCATAGCTGTTCATCCGCAACGCGGCGTCGGCACGGTCGTTGCGCAGGCGGTCGACCCACGCCTGACGGGAGACCAGCGCAGCGCCAGTCAGCGGACCGAAGCCCTGAGCGATCGGTCCGGACTGGGCGTCGCGCAGCCGCTCCTCGGCCGCGCGCAGCACCGCCTCGCCGCGCACGCGCTCGTTGAGGCTGGCCGCGAAGCGCTCCTTCGCCTGGTCCTCGTCATGGGCGCGAATCTCGCGCACACGCTGAAGGCCGAATCGGAAAGGGCGAGACATCTCGTTCTGGTTCGTCGGACGGTTGGAGGGTCTGTTGAGCGCGCTGGACGACTGTCGGACGAGCGCGTCAGACCGCGAGGTTCAGGGGCGGGATGGCGGACGGGCCGGTCGGCATGACCGGGTCCGGCGCGATGTCGGCCATGGCGCCCGCGAGCTGCGGATCGGCCATGCCGGCGGCCAGGTCGCCGACCGTCGAGCCGATGACGCCGACGGTGCGCAGCAGCTGGTCGTCGGAGTCCGGGCCGGGCACGGCCTCGTCGGGCTTCTGCTTGAGGAAGCCGTCGATCGCGTCCTTCAAGTCGATGGCCTTGTCGGTCAGCGGGTCGCTGCCGCGCTCGTAGGCGCCGATCGCGATCAGGTCGCGCTTGTCGCGGTAGGCGGCCAGCAGCGAGCGCAGCTGCGTCGCGCCCTCCAGCACGTCGGGCGAGCCGATCTCGCGCTCCAGGCGCGACACCGACTGCAGCACGTCGATCGCCGGGTAGTGGCCGGCGTGCGCGAGCTCGCGCGTGAGGACGATGTGGCCGTCGAGGATCGACCGCACGGAGTCGGCGACCGGCTCGTTCATGTCGTCGCCGTCGACCAAGACGGTGTACAACGCGGTGATCGACCCGTCCGGGCTGGTGCCCGACCGCTCCAGGAGCTTGGGCAGCAGCGCGAAGACCGACGGCGTGTAGCCGCGTGTGGCGGGCGGCTCGCCGATCGCCAGCCCGACCTCGCGCTGGGCCATGGCAAAGCGCGTGACCGAGTCCATCATCAACATGACGTCGGCGCCTTGGTCGCGGAAGTGCTCGGCGATCGTCGTGGCGGCCAGCGCCGCCTTGATGCGCACGAGCGCGGGCTGGTCGGAGGTCGCGACGACCACCACCGAGCGCGAGATCGCAGGGCCGAGGTCGCGGTCGATGAACTCCTTGACCTCGCGACCACGCTCACCGACGAGGCAGATGACGTTGATGTCGGCCGAGGTCGACCGGGCGATCATGCCCAGCAGTGACGACTTGCCGACGCCCGAGCCGGCGAAGATGCCCAGGCGCTGGCCGCGGCCACAGGGGACGAGCGAGTCCAGCGCGCGGACGCCGAGCGTCACGCGGTCGGTGATCCGCGGGCGCTCCAAGGGGGAAGGGGGCGAGCCGACGATCGGGCGCTGGGTCAGCGCCTCCAGCGACGGTCCGCCGTCGATCGGGTTGCCAAGGCCATCAAGCACGCGCCCGAGCAGCTCGGAGCCGATGGCAACCGAGACCTTGCGGCCGGTCGCGGTGACGATGTCGCCGGGCCCGATGCCCTGCATCTCGCCGAGCGGCATCAGCAGCGTGCGGCCCGAGCGGAAGCCCACGACCTCGGCGCCGATCGTCGTCCAGCCGCCGGTGGCGGGGTCGCGGCCCGTGCGAACGTCACAGACCTCCCCCACTTCGGCTTCCAGGCCGGTCGCCTCGACGATCAGCCCGATCAGGTCCATGACGCGGCCGTGGCGGCGGTGCAGGTCGGCGCGCGACACGGCGCGACCGAGGTCGGAGATCCGCTCGAGCACCGCTGCTTCCGGCGCGATGACCGCGCCACCCTGCTCCATGACCAACTCGGCCATCAGCCGCGCAGCTCTTCCTGCAGGGTCTCGCGCGCCCGCGCGAGCTTGGTCGTCAGCGTGGCGTCGACCTCGCCCTCGACCGTGCGGACGATCGCGCCACCGCGCGCCACGCGGCGCTCGGCCTGCACGTCGCAGTGCTCGATGCCACCGAGCTCGGCCATCAGCGCGTCGGAGGCGCCGCGGACCAGGTCGAGGTCCTCGGGGTTGACCAGGATCGTGACGCGGTCGCGCTCGACCAGCCGGCGCAGCGCGCCGCGGACGACGTCCACGACCGCCTCGGGCCGGACCTCGACGGTGGCGCCCAGCGCCTGCTCGGCGATGCGCAGCCCCAACTCGACGGCCGCGGCCTCCACGGCGCTCGACACGCGCTCGCGCTCGGCGGCCAGCTCGGCGACGGCGGCCTGCAGTGCCGCGACACCCGCGGCCATCTGCGCCTGGGCCTCGACCAGTCCGGCCTGAAAGCCCGCCTCGTGGCCGGCGGCGCGCGCGGCCTCGGCCTCGGCGGCCAGGTCGATCGCGGGCTCGGCCGCGGCCGGCGCCGCGTAGGCGTGCAGGCCGGGCGGCGGCTCCAGGGTGGGAAGCTCGAAGGCCTCCATCAGATGATGTCGTCCTCGGAGGCTTCGCCGTCCTCGCCACCGCGGCCGAGCGTGATGGCGCCGGCGTCCTCCAGGCGGCGGATGGCGCCGACGATGCGGCTCTGGGCCTCCTCGACGACCGACCGGCGCTGCGGCTGGGCGGTGTCCAGGTCCTCCTGCAGCATCTCGGCGCCGCGCGTGGACATGTTGCGGAAGATGGTGTCCTTGACCTCTTCGGTGACGCCGCGCAGCGCCAGCCCGAGGTCCTTCTGGTCGACCTCGCGCAGCAGCAGCTGGATGTCGCGATCGGTGAGGATCACGATGTCGTCGAAGGTGAAGAGCTTCTGGCGGATCTCGTCGGCCAGCTCACCGTCGGTCTCGGCGATCGCCTCCAGCACGGTGCGCTCGGTCGAGCGCCCGGCGCGGTTGAGCAGCTCGGCGAGCGAGTCGACGCCGCCGGCCTGGGAGAACTCCTGGGTCAGGACGTTGGACAGCTTCATCCGCAGCCCGCGCTCGACGTCCTCGACGACGCCCGGGTTGGTGTCCTCCATCGTCGCGATGCGCATCGCGACGTTGGCCTGGATCTCGGGCGGCAGCGCGCCGAGCACGCTGGCGCCCAGCGTCGTGTGCAGCGAGGCGACGACCAGCGCGATCGTCTGCGGCGCCTCGTCGGCGAGGAAGGTCGCGATCTGCTCCGGCGGGGTGCGGCGCAGGAAGTCGAACGGGCGCAACTCGGCCGTGGAGGTGATCTGGCCGAGGATCTCCTCGGCGCGCTCGGGGCCGAGCAGGTGCTCGAGGACCTCGCGGGCGAACTCGGGGCCGCCGAGCGCGAACTCGTCGGTGCCGTCGAAGCGCTCGGCCAGCTCTTGGACGACGGCGTCGGCCGTCTCGGCCTTGACGCGCCACAGCGACGCCATCTCCGAGGACAGCGCCTCGATCTCGCGCTCGCTGAGGAACTTGAGCACCTCGGCGGCGCGGGCGCTGCCGATGGTGATGAGGAAGACCGCGGCCTTCTGGCGGCCGGTCAGGCCCGCCGAGCCGGTGCGGGCGACGACGCTCACTTGCTGTCCTCGGTGATCCAGGAGCGCAGGTGCGCGGCGACGCGCTCGGGCTCACCCTGGATGATGCTGTCGAGCTGCTGGCGCCGCGGGTCGGCGTTGGCGATCGACACGTCGGTCGCGCCCGCGCCGGAGAGGTCCGGCATCGGCATGAGCTCCTTGGGCTGGGCGGCCTCGAGGGTGCGCAGCCAGGACGGCTCGTCGATCAGCTCGCCCCGCTCGCGCTTGCGCAGGTGGCGCGTGACGAAGAACAGGAAGAACAGCGCGCCGAGGCCGATGCCGACGCCCTTGAGGATGCCCGCGAAGGCCGCCGGGATCGGGCCTGCCTTGGCGGCCGTGGTCGGCACCTTGGCGAACGCCAGGCCGGTCGTGATGTTCAGCGTGTCCTTGCGCTGCGCGATCTGCAGGCCGGCGGCCGAGGCGAGGCTGGCCTTCAGCGCGTTCATCTGGGCGGGCTGCAGGTTGACCGACTTGTCCAGCAGGACCGCGACGTCGATGCGGTTGACCGCACCGGTCGCCTTCTGGGTCTTGGTGATGGTCTTGTCGGCGCCGTTGGTCTTGTCGGTCGTCGTGTTCTTGTAGTTGTTGGTGCCGCCGCCGCTCGTGGCGTTGGCCGCGTAGCTGGGCAGGTTGCTCGCCGTGCCGGAAGCGCCGCCCGACGTGCTGCCGCTGCCCTTCAGCGACTCGGTGGTCGTCTTCTCGGCGAGCGGGACCGTCTTGCCCGTGTAGGTGAGCGCCTGCTCGTCGATCTTGTCGACGTTGAGGTCGGAGTGGACGACGACCTGCGCCTTGTCCTGGCCCAACGTGCGGTCCAGCAGCGACTGCAGGCTGGCCTCCGAGGAGGCGTTGTACTTGGCCTCGGCCGCCGTCTTGCTCGGCAGGCCGTCGGCGCCACCGTCGCCCGAGCCCGCGCCGCCGCCCGAGGGCCACAGCATCGCGCCGGAGCCGTCGGTGATCGTCACCGAGGAGGCCTTGAGGTTGGGGACCGAGGCGGCCACGAGGTTGGCGATGCCCTTGACCGAGGCGGGGTCCATCCCGCTCGCGTCCTGGGGCAGCAGCACGGCCGCGGTCGCGGGCTGCGACTCGTCGGCGAAGAGGTTGTCCTGGCCCAGCGTGAGGTGGACCTGCGCGCCGCCGGCGCCGTCGATCTGGCCGATCGTGTTGGCGATCGTGCCTTCGAGGCCGCGCTGGTAGGCGATCTGCTGCTGCTGGCTGGAGGCGCCCAGCTTCTGCTTGTCGAGGATCTCGAAGCCCGGCTGCGTGACACCCGAGTTGAGGCCCTTGGAGGCCAGCGCGACGTTGGCCGCGGTCTCCTTGCCCTTCTGCACACCCACCGCCGTGCCGCCGTTCTGCAGCTCGAAGGGGACACCCGCCGCGGTCAGCGCGGTGGTGATCTGCGAGGTCTTGGCGGGGTCGACGCCGGTCATCACCGTCGTGTAGGACGGCGCACCGGCCATCTTGACGATGAAGACCGCCGCGGCGAGGAAGCCGAGGGCGCAAGCGGCGAGCGTGAGCTTGCCGCGCATGGACATGGAGTTGAAGAGAGCCATTGGAGGGAGGGGCTCCGGGTTGGAGGGTGAGGCCTAAACCTGGGTGTGAAGGAGGTCCTGGAGGGCTTCGACGCCCTTGGTGCGCAACTGCGCCGCCAACTGCATCGACAACTGCGCGCGTTCAACCGCGACGACCGCCTGGGTCGGGTCCGTCGCCGTGCCGTCGGCCAGCGAGCGGGAGGCGTCGGCGGCGACGTTCTGGGTCTTCTCCAGCGAGCTGAGCTGGTCGCCCAGCGCGGAGGCGAACGACCCGCCGCCACCCGTCGCGCCCGTGGTCGGCGTGCCGTCGAGGGCGCCGATCGACCATTCCGAGCCGCCGGGTTGGGTGGGTCCGATTCCCGAGATGCCGCCCATGGAGGGGATGGTCGGCATCAGCGCAGGAGGTCCAGCGTCTTGCCGAACATGGTCTTGGCCGTCTGCATCGCCGTGACGTTGGCCTCGTAGGCCCGAGACGACGAGATCAGGTCGGTCATCTCCGTGACGGTGTTGACGTTGGGCATCGTCACGTAGCCGTTCTTGTCGGCATCCGGGTGGCCGGGGTCGTAGATGCGCTTGAGCGCCGAGGAGTCCTCGACGATCCCGGAGACGCGCACGCCGTTGACGCTCTTGGCGCCACCGGCGCCCTGCATCGAGGCGAGCACGGAGGAGAAGGAGGTGCCGGAGGCGCCGGCCTGCTGCAGGACGACCTCCTTGCGGCGGTACGGCTGGCCGTCGGCGCCCTTGGTCGTCTGGGCGTTGGCGAGGTTCTCGGAGGTGACGTCCATCCGCAGGCGCTCGGCCGAGAGGCCCGAGCCGGAGGCGTCGATCGCGTCGAAGAGACCCATCAGCCGATGCCGATCGCGGAGCGCAGGATCGCGGTGCGGCTCTTCATCACCGCGGAGATGGCCTCGTACTGCAGGCCGTTCTTGGCCTGGGTGGCGGCCTCGGTGTCGATGTCGACCGAGCTGCCGTCGGCGCGCATGACCGCGCTCTGGTCGACGGCGACGGTCGGGTCGACCGACTCCACCTTCGCGGTCCCCTGGTCCCAGGCCGCGTGCAGGGCCGACGCGAAGTCGACGTCCTGGCGGCGGTAGCCGGGGGTGTTGACGTTCGCGAGGTTCTGCGCGATCGCCTGCTGACGCAGCGAGGAGCCCGACAGGGCGCGTTCGAGGCCGGTTTGGGTGGTGTCGAAGAGATCCATAGGACGTGCGGAAGTTCAACGCGCCCGTCCTTGGGCTCTGAGGAAGGTCGCCGGCCTTGGCCACCCACTCACGGTTTTCGGCCGAACGATCCGGCGCTTGAGGTGCTAGTCCAGATTGCGTCCAGGACAGGACGCGCGCGGTCAGCCGACGTGGTCGTAGGCGCCACGCGGTGCGCTCGCACCGGTGCCGGCGGCATAGCCGGCGACGGCCGTGCGGGAGCTGCCCAGACGGCGCAGCTCGGTGCCGGTCTCGGCGATGCCCTGGCGCAGGACGGCGGCGCTGAGCGCCTGCAGTCGCGCGGCCTCACGCAGGTCGTCCATCGCCTCGGCGGGTGCCGAGGCAGGCAGGGCCGCCAAGACAGGATCGCGGCGCGCGTTGAGGTCGGCGAGGTCCTCCCAGCGACCGTCGGTCACCAGGGCATGCTCCTCGCGGCCCAGCGCCAAGAGCGCGCTGAACAGCGCGCCGCTCATGCCGAGGCGGGTGCGGTGGCGGCGGCCTGCTCGGCCAGCCGGGCCCACGCCTCGCGCAGGTTGACCAGCAGCGCGACGACCTGGCCGATCTTGACCGCGTCGCGCTGCACGCGCGACTCGATGAGCGTCTTCTTGCAGAAGATGTAGATGGCCTGGAGGCGCTCGGCGATCTCGCCGGTGTCCATGTTCAGCGTCGCCAGCAGCTCGTCGAGGATCGCCTCGCCGCGGCTCAGCTTCTCAAAGCTGTGCAGCCAGGCGCCCTCGCTCATGGCGACCTCGGCCTGACGCAGGAAGCGCACGGCGCCGTCATACAACATCACGACAAGCTGCTCCGGTGAGGCGGTGAGCACCGCGGAGTCACGGTAGGCCTGCGGGCTGGCGTAGGGGTTCATGCGATTCGCTTCCGAGGGAGGGGGTACATCTCAGTATTCGCTGATTTCGTGCGGTACTTGAGGCTAGCTGGACGAGTTCGACGAGATCAGGCCCGCCAGGCTGCTGCCGGCCGACTGGCTCGACGACAGCGCGGCCTCCATCGCCGTGAACTGCCGCTGCAGGAGGTCCTGCTTGGCGTCCATCCGGGCGTCGAAGTTGGTGAGCTTGGTCGCGAGATCGGTGAGATCGGAGTTCGCCGAGGTGATCCGCGACTGCAGCAGGCCGGCGCTGCCCTGGTAGTTGGCCAGCACCGTCTGGAAGGTCTGGCCGAAGCCCGTCGTGCCGCTGGCGCCGCCGAGCAGCGCGCGGACCCCGTTGGGGTCGGTGTCCAGCGCCGTCCGCAGCTTGGTCTCGTCGACGGTCAGCAGGCCGTCGATCGCGTCCTGGTTGAGCGCCGAGCCCGTGTTCGCCGCGCCGGTCGAGATGCCGAGGTCGCTCATCGACTTCAGGCCCGTCAGCCCGGCGATCGGCGACGACAGCGTCGAGCGGAACTGCGACAGCATCCCGTTGAGGCCGGAGTCGCCGAAGAGCGTCCCCTGCTGCACGTCGGCCGTCGTGGAGCCGTTGACGACCGGCTTCTCGGTCACGTCGGCGCGGGCGGTCTTGACGACGTCGTTGTAGGCCGTGACGAAGGCCTTGACCTTCGTGACGATCGCGTCCTTGTCGGGCCCGGGGGTCCCGACGGTGACGCCGACCGTGGAGCCGACCGCGGTCTTGCCCTTGAGCGTGAACTGCACGCCGGGGATCGCGTCGGTGATCGTGTTGCTCTGGCGCTCGTAGGCCACGTCATTGATCGTGAACTTGGCGTTCTGGCCGGCGACGCGCTCGGTCTGGGTGCCGACGCCGGCGCCGGTGATCGCGAAGCCGCTCGTGTCGCCCGTCGTCTTGGCGCTCAGGACGAGGCTGCCGTTGACGTTGACCGCGTAGAGCTTGGAGTTCGAGGAGCCGTTGATCGCCGACACCGCGTCGTCGACCGTCGCGCCCGCCTTCAGCGCGATCGAGGTGCGCGCCGAGCCGTCGGCGTTGGCGATGTCGAGCGTGCCGTCGGCCGTCGGGCTCACGAACGAGAAGGTCTGGCGCTCGGCGGAGGCCATCTGGCTGATCGCGACGTCATAGCCGCCGGGCGGCGCGCCGCCGATGCGCGACACCGTGACCTTCGACGCGTCGGCGGTCTCGACGGTCTGCGTGTCGAGCCAGCTGAGGACCGACTTGAGGTCGTCGTTGGCCGACTTCAGCGCGGTGACCTTGGTCGACAGGTCCTGCAGGAGGCTCTGGCGCTTGGTCGTCGCGTCCTGGTCGAGCGTGATCTTGGTCCGCGGCGCCTTCTCGATCGTCATCAGCTGCGCGATGATCGATTGGGTGTCGATGCCGGAGACGAGGCCGCTGAGCTGAATTCCTGCCATGGGAGTCCTAGGCCGCCGAGGCGGGGTCGGGGTCGCTGCCGAAGATCTCGCCGAGGTCGACGGGGCGCAGCATGCGCCCGTCGTTGTCGACCAGCGAGGCGACGACGCGGTTGGTCAGCCGGTGCGTGTCGAAGCGGACGCTGTGGCCGTGGGCCGAGAGGTCGTCGGCGAGCTGGGCGGCACGGGTGATGTCGTCCCAGACCTCGTCCGGGATGCGATCGGGGCCGGTCATGCGGCGCTTGCGCGCCTCGGCCATGTCGAACACCTCCGCGAACTCGCCGGTCGCCGGAGCCTCGTCGGCCCGGACCGGCTCCGGTGCGACCCGCGTCAGGCCCCCGGTTCCCCTTGTCGCGTCGATGTCCATCTCGATCCTTTCGAAGTCCGCCCGGCTCGTCCGTGAGCCGTGTACTGCCGCTGTCTCTCCGGTCATCGGTGGGCCACAGAGGCCCTTGAGCAGGGGCCTGGACGATCGAACGAGTGTCGAATCGGTGATGGAGGTGTAGGCGAGCGCTGCGGACATCGGGGCTCAAGCAGCGGTGGTGGCGAGCGTCGCCGCCTCGTCGCGCAGGGTGCGGGCGTCCTCGTGCAGGCCCTGGGCCTCGGCCAGCAGCGCCATGCCGAGCAGCGCGCGCTCGTCGGGGCCGCCGAGGCGCTCGACCACGCCGAACCACTCGTTGGCGGCGGACTCCAGGAAGCCTCGGCGGTAGTAGACGCCGGCCAGCAGCTCGCGCTGCTCGCGCCAGGGCAGGTCGAGCAGCTCGACGACGCCGGCGAGGCGCTCGAAGCCGTCGAAGTCCTCCAGGCGCGCGAGCGCCTCGAGCATCACGGTGACCAGCGGGGCGGCGGCGGCCGGGACCTTGGCGGGCGCGTCTTCGCCCCCGCGCCAGGCGGCGAAGACAGCCAGCTGCGCCGGATCGGTGCCGGCGGCGGCGCCGTACGCAAGCGCCTCGTCGAACGACGCCGGCTCCACGCCCGCGGCGGTGCGGGCAAAGAGCGCGGTCTGCGCGGCCGCGGGCCCGTGCGGCGCGTCGGCCGGGACGGCGAGCGCCGTCGCGGCGGCGGCAGCGAGGTCGCCTGCGGAAAGCTGGGCCTCGGCGAGCGCGATGCGTGCGGCGTGCGCGCCGGGCTGCGCGGCCAGGACGTCCTGGAGCTGCGCGGCGGCCTCGGCCACCGCACCGCACTCATAGAACGGGACCGCCAGCAGGAAGCGCTGGCCGGGCGTGGGCTCGGGCACCAGCGTGTCGACGCGCGCCACGACCTCGGCGGCCGGCACGCCGCTGCGCAGCAGCACGCGGGCGTAGGGCTCGACGGCGCCGATGAAGGCCGGGAAGTGCTCCAGGACGTGCTGGAGCTGGACCTCGGCGTCGGCCAGGCGACCGGCGTCGATGAGGCTCTCGGCCAGCAGGTTGCGGGCGTGGAAGCTGCCGGCGCCGACGGTGGCGCTGAAGCGCGACGGGGCGTCGCCCATCGCGATGCAGCGCTCGAAGTGCGCGATCGCCGCGTCCTGATCGCCGAGGCCGCGGTAGGCCATGGCCTGCTCGAGCACGAGGTCGGTGAAGCCCTCGAGCTCGGCCAGGAACTGATCGGCCTGCGTGATCGCCTCGCGGTGGCGGCCGTTGGCGTTGAGGGCCTTGACCAGCCGCGCGCAGAGCGACGGGAAGTAGCCGTACTCCAAGCGCTCGGGATCGTCGGCGAGCTTCTCCCAGGCACGGGAGAGGTGCGCCAGCGAGCCGGCGACGTCGCCGGCGGCGGCGCGCTCGGAGCCGAGGTTGAAGTGCAGGAACGGCGTGTCGACGCCCTCGGCGACCTGGCGCTCCAACAGCTCCAGGTTGCGGCGCGACTTCTCCTTGGCGTCGCGGACGGCGCCGAGGTAGCCGAAGTGCTCGATGCGCACCTGGGTGTAGGCGATGCGCTCGGGCAGCGTCGGCAGCTTGTGGGCGAACTGCTCGTGGACGCGACCCTCGAAGCGGTACTCGGGGCGGTTGCGGAAGAGGCGCAGCGCGTTGTGCTGGACGGCCGCGCCGTCCTCGAGCTCGCCCACGTGGTTGGTCTCGGTGAGGAACATGCCCTCGCGCCACGTGTGGCCGAGCAGCTCGCGCAGGCGCGGGCCGTCGCCCTCGGCGAGGACCTCGTCGGCGTCGAGGTACATCAGCCAGTCCGAGGTCGCGACGTCGAGCCCCACGTTGCGGGCCGCGGCGAAGTCGCCGTCCCACTCGTGGTGCAGGACCCGCGCCCCGAAGGACTCGGCGATCTCGACGGTGCGATCGGTCGAGCCGGTGTCGACCACGATCAGCTCGTCGACGAACTCCGCGACGGCGCCCATCGCGCGCGGCAGCATCGCCTCCTCGTCCTTGACGATCATGCAGAGGCTCACGGTCTGGTCGGTCGCCGGGACCGCCTTCTGGGCGGCGCGCTGGGCGCGCGGGCCGAGGTCGCGCAGCGCGCGCAGCACCTGCGGCGGCAGGCCCTGGGGCGTGGTGATGCCCTGGCGGCGACGGTCCTTGCAGGCGCGCAGGTTGGCGGCGACGTCGGCAAGGTCAGGATCCAGCCGCTGGGCGGCGCGGAAGAGCGCCTCGGCGCCGACGATCGCGCCCAACTCGTAGAGCAGGACGCCGGCGAAGTTGAGCAGGACCGGCTCGCGCGGGGTGTCCTCCAGCGCCTCGACGGCGGCGATCGCGCCGGCCAGCAGCCGCTCGGCGTTCTGCGCGGCGGTGCTCGCGCGGTTGCGCAGGACGGACTCCAGCAGCAGGCGCCGCGCGAGATAGCGGTCGCCGTCGTCGGCGAGCTGGGCGGCAGCAGCGACGAGCGCGCGCCAGCCGTTGAGGTCGTGGGCGTCCAGCAGGCCGGCGGCGCGGTTGGTGACCTGCGCGACAGCAGCCGCACCGGTGGCCGGGGCGGCGGAGGTCTGGGTGGCCGGTCCGTCGACCGGCGCGACGAGGCGAAGCGCCATGAGGGGTGCTGTGCTCCTTGGAGGGAAGGGTCGACGGGGAGGGCCGCCACCCCGGTGGTTCGGCCGCCGTCGTTTCGAGTTGAGCGCTGCACGCCGCGGCCGGTCCGGCGGCGGGCCGCTCACGCGTACGCCCGCGCGCCCGTCAAGCCCCTTGGTCAACCATGCACAGCTTTGAGCGTGCTCGATGCAGGTTCGACCTGCTGGGTCACCAGTTCTGGGGAGGGGGCGTCTAGCCGCATGTCCAGGGGTCAAGTACCGGTATTCGGGGATGCGGAAGGTTCGGCCCCGCACCGATACCTCCAGCGTCCCCCCGCACCAAGGAGCAATGTCGTGAGCCTCGCCACCGCACAAACCTCAAAGCGTCGCCTTTCCTCTGAGGACACCCTCGCCCTCTGGAAGGAGTACCGCCGCACCAACGACCGCGCTGTCCGTGATCGTCTCGTGCTGACCTTCGCCCCCCTGGTCAAGTACATCGTCTACAAGAAGGTCCGCGAGATGCCGGCCCGCTGTGAGGTCGAGGACTTCATCTCCTGCGGCCTCGAGGCGCTGATCCAGTCGATCGAGCGCTACGACCCGGCCAAGGGCGCCACGCTCGAGCAGTACGCCTGGACCCGCATCCACGGCGCCGTGCTCGACGAGCTGCGCCGCCAGGACTGGGCCCCCCGCTCCGTCCGCCGCTGGGAGCGCGACATCGAGCGCGCCGCCGACGAGTTCACGACGCTGCACGGCCGCCGTCCGACCCAGCCCGAGCTGGCCGAGTCGATGGGCACCACCGTCGCCGAGCTGCGCAAGCGCCGCGACGAGGTCACGCAGTCCGACCTGACCTCGCTCAACACGCTCGTCCTCTCCGACGACGAGACCACGATCGAGCGCATCGACACCATCGCCTCGACCGACGCGTCGGCCGACCCGCTGCACCAGGCCGCCAAGGAGCAGGCCAAGGACAAGTTCCGCGAGGCCTTCTCCCGTCTGCCCCAGCGTGAGCGCGAGGTCGCCGTCCTGCTCTACGTCAAGAACATGACGCTGGCCGAGATCGGCGAGATCCTCGGCGTCTCTGAGTCCCGCGTCTGCCAGATCCACGGCCAGCTCAAGAAGACGCTGCGCACGCAGCTCGACGACGACGCGCCGCTGTTTCAGGCAGTCGCCTAGGTCCACCTTCTGCACGTCGCCTTGCGGGGGGCCGCCAGGCGACGGAAAGTGGTCAAGCCCGTCTCGCCTTTTGCCGATATGGTCGAGCAGCAGATAACTGCCCGACAAGGGGGGCGGGATGTCTCAGACATCATCGACGGGATCCCGGTGGTCGCGGCTACGCGCCCGCCGGGCGAAGGCAATCATCGGCGGCGCGACGCTGGTCGTCGTCGTCGTGCTGGGCCTCTTCGCGGTCCAGCTCAACGCCAGCCAGAGCGGGCTGCACGACCGTGCGATCTCGCGCTTTCGCGACCGCGCGCAGGTCATCTCAGCGCTCACGCAGGCAATCCTCTCCTCGGCCGCCGCGGCGCCGCAGGCCGAGCGGCAGTACGGCACGAAGACCGTCAGCCCGAAGCTGCTGGACCGCGCCGTCAAGCAAGGCCATCTCGCCTACGCGGTGCTCTTCGACGAGCGCGGGCAGATCATCGCGACCTCCAGCTCGCTGACGCCTGCTCAACGCGTCGCGGTCCTCTCGTCCCGGGCCGTCCAGTCGGTCCGCACCGGCGCGCCCGTCGCGCTCAGCGACGTCCACGCGGGCACCATCGACCTCGCCGTCGCGCTCGACACCAAGTCCGGCCGGCGGGTCGTCGTCAGCGGCGCGCCGACCGCGCTCTTCGGCACGTTCCTGTCCAGCTACCTGCGGCGTGTGCCGACCCGTGGCGGCACGGCCTACGTGCTCGACAGCCGCGCCGCCGTCATCGGCGCCCGCGACGCGCTGCAGCCGATCGGTCGCACGGTCGGCGAGCATGGCCTGGCCGCGGCCGTCAAGCGCGGAGACGACGGCACCTACGGCAAGGACGGCTACTTCGTGGCCTCACCGGTGCCCGGCAGCAGCTGGCACGTGGTGATGACCTCCACGCAGACCTCGCTGTTCAGCGCGATCTCGGGATCGCGCAAGTGGCTGCCGTGGATCATCTACGCCGCGCTCGGCCTCACCGCGCTGGGCTTCCTGGCCCTGCTGCGCCGGGTCCTGGCCGCCAACGACAAGCTGACCGACAGCAACGCGCACCTGCAGAGCACCAACGCGCTGCTGCGCCACGCCGCCGAGCTGTCGCGCTCCAACGCCGAACTGGAGCAGTTCGCGTCGATCGCCTCCCACGACCTGCAGGAGCCGCTGCGCAAGGTCCAGACCTTCGCGGCGCAGCTCAACGCCACCGAGAGCGACCGACTCAGCGAGCAGGGTCAGGACTTCCTGCGCCGGATGAGCGACGCGGCAGGCCGGATGCGCGCGCTGATCGACGACTTGCTGATGTTCTCGCGCGTCTCGACCAAGGCCCGCCCCTTCACGGCAGTCGACCTCTCGGACACCGTCGGCTACGTCCTCACCGACCTCGAGATCGCCATCGAGGAGAGCGGCGCGCAGCTGACGATCGACCCGCTGCCGACCATCGAGGCCGAGCCGATGCAGATGCGCCAGCTGCTGCAGAACCTGCTCGGCAACGCGCTGAAGTTCCGCCGCGACGGCGTCACCCCCGAGATCACGGTCCGCGCCACCGTCGCCGACGGCATCGCCGAGCTGACGATCGCCGACAACGGCCTCGGCTTCGACGCGCAGTTCGCGACGCGCATCTTCCGCGCCTTCGAGCGGCTGCACGGCACGAGCGCCTACCCGGGCACCGGGATCGGCCTCGCGCTCTGCCGCAAGATCGTCGAGCGCCACCACGGCACGATCACCGCCGACGGCCAAGAGAACGAGGGGGCGACGTTCACCATCCGCCTCCCGCTCGCGCAACCGACCGACGCCGACGCCAGCGCCACGCCCAGCTCGCTGTTCCCCGAGTCCGAAGAGGTCCCACATGCGCTCGCCTAGCCCCCCGCGAGACCAACGCTCCATCACGATCCTCCTGGCCGACGACGACGAGGACGACCGCGTCCTCACCGCCGACGCCCTGCGGCGCTCGCGGCTGGTCAACGACCTGCGCTTCGTCGTCGACGGCGACGACCTGATGCAGTACCTCCGCGGCACCGGCGTCTACGCGCCCGGCGGCACCGAGGCGCCGCGCCCCGGCCTGATCCTGTTGGACCTCAACATGCCCAAGAAGGACGGGCGCGAGGCGCTGGCCGAGATCAAGAGCGATCCGGAGCTGCGCCGGATCCCGGTCGTCGTGCTGACGACCTCCAAGGCCGAGGAGGACATCTTCCGGACCTACGACCTCGGCGTGAACTCGTTCGTCAGCAAGCCCGTCACCTTCGAGCAGCTCAGCGACGTCATGACGACGTTGGCCTGCTACTGGTTCGACCTCGTCGAGCTTCCCGAAGAAGGCGCCGATGCGCCGGAGTGAGTCGCTGCGGATCCTGCTGGTCGAAGACGACGAGGACGACTTCGTCCTCACCCGCAGCATGCTGCAGGTGCCGGGCGACGGCTGGTTCCAACTGGAGTGGGAGCAGAGCTACCTGCCCGCGCTGCAGGCGATCCGCGAGGCCCGCCACGACCTCTACCTCGTCGACTACCGCCTCGGGGACCGCACCGGGCTCGACCTCGTGCGCGACGCGTGGGACACCGAGCCGCCCGCGCCCGTGATCGTCCTCACGGGTCAGGACGACTACGAGGTCGACGTCCAGGCCTCCGAGCTGGGCGTCACCGACTACCTCGTCAAGGGCACGATCGACGCGCCGAGCCTGGAGCGCACGATCCGCTACGCGGTCCGCCACCACCAGGTGATGGTGGATCTGCGCCGCAGCGAGGAGCGCTACGCGGTCGCCGTCCAGGCCACCAACGACGGGATCTGGGACTGGGACCTCGCCGGCGAGAGCATGCACTTCTCGGATCGGTGGAAGGCGCTGCTCGGCTACGCCGACGCGTTCGCCTCCGACCGGCCCGACGCCTGGTTCGACCTCGTCCATCCCGACGACGTCAGCCGCCTGCGCCGCGAGATCAACCTGCACCTCGCCGGCGAGAGCATGCACTTCGAGAACGAGCACCGCATCCGCCACGCCGACGGCAGCTGGCGCTGGGTGCTCACCCGCGGCCTGACGACGCGCGACGCCGACGGGCGGCCACGGCGCATCACCGGCTCGCTGTCGGACATCACCGACCGGCGTGTGGCCCAGGAGCGGCTGATCCACGACGCGCTGCACGACAGCCTGACCGGCCTGCCCAACCGCGCGCTCTTCCTGGACCGCCTGACGCAGTGCCTGCGGCATCTGGAGCGCGACCCGTCCTACGCCTGCGGGCTGCTCTACGTCGACATCGACCGCTTCAAGCTCGTCAACGACAGCCTCAGCCACGCGGCCGGCGACCGGCTGCTGATCGAGATCGCCCGCCGCGTCGGGCGGATCCTGCGTCCGGGCGACACGCTGGCGCGCCTGGGCGGCGACGAGTTCGCGATCCTGCTCGACGGCGCGATCACTCCCGCCTGCGCGCTGGACATCGCGGCGCGCGTCGCGGCCGTGATCGCCGAGCCACTCCGCTTCGACCGTCGCGAGCTGTCGGTCTCGGCGAGCATCGGCATCGCCCACAACCTCGACGGCTGCGTGAGCCCCGACGAGCTGATCCGCAACGCCGACATCGCGATGTACGACGCCAAGGCGCGCGGCGGCGGGCGCTGCGAGGTCTTCGACGCGTCCATGCACCAGCGTGTCGTGGACCGCGTCTCGCTGGAGACGCGCCTGCGCCAGGCGATCGAGCAGCAGCGGCTGCGCACGTTCTTCCAGCCGATCATCGACCTGCGCAGCGGCGACCTGCACGGGCTCGAGGCGCTGGCCCGCTGGCCGGCCGACGACGGGCCCGTCCCGCCCTCGGAGTTCATCGAGGTCGCCGAGGAGTCAGGACTGATCGGCGCGCTCGGCGTGCTGATCCTGCGCAGCGCGTGCGAGACGCTCAGCGATTGGCGCCGGCGCGGCGTCGTCGCGCCCGAGGTGACGGTGAGCGTCAACGTCTCGATCCGCCAGATCACCGACGGCGGCCTGGTCGAGCACGTCCGCGCCGCCTTGCACGACCACGACCTTCCGGCCGCCAACCTCGTGCTGGAGATCACCGAGAGCACGCTGATCGAGAACCCGGAGCTGGTCAGCGCCGTGCTCGACGAGCTGCTGACGCTCGGCGTCGCCATCCAGCTCGACGACTTCGGCACCGGCTACTCGTCGCTGACCGTCCTGCACGACTTCCCGGGCGACACGCTGAAGATCGACCGCTCGTTCGTCGCGACGATGATCGAGCGCCCCGAGAGCCAGGCGATCATCCGCTCCATCATCGGCCTGGCCCACAACCTCGGCCTCAGCGTCATCGCCGAGGGCATCGAGCACCCCGAGCAACGCGCCGCGGTCACCGCGCTGCAGTGCGAGTACGGCCAGGGCTACCACTTCGCCCGCCCCCTCCCCCGCGAGGAGTTCGAGGAGCTGCTCTCCGGCTGCGAGTCGCCGGCCTAGCGATCGCGCAGGCGCTTGGGCTCCAGGCCGTAGGCCCAGACGAGGACCTCGGCGACGGCGACGAAGAGGTCGGACGGGATCTCCTGCTCGAGCTCCAGGCGCACGAGCGCCTCGGCCAGGGCGGGGTCCTCGCGGACGGGCACGCCCTGCTCGCGGGCGATCTCGACGATGCGGTCGGCGATCAGCCCGGCGCCGGCGGCGACGACCTTCGGCGCGCCGGCCTCGGACTTGTCATAGCGCAACGCTGCCGCTCGGCGCGGCTTCTCAGGCTTGGACATTGAGCGTCTGGGCGCGCGGGTGGACGGTGACCAGGACCGGCGCGCCGCCGGCCTCGGTCAAGGCGTCGCGCAGCCGATCTGCCGCCGCGCGGACCCGTTCCGCGGGGTCGCCGTCCGAGACGTGCACGGCCGCTGAGCTCGCGTCGAGGCGGATGTCGAGCCGGCCCAGCGTCGGCGAGTCGTAGCGGACGACGACCGACCGCGCCTGACCCGCGCCGCGCTTGCCCCCTTCGCCCTCCTCGCGCTCTTCCACGTGCACGCGCGCGACCGCCCCACCCGGCAGCGCCAACTGGTAGGCCGACGGCGGCACCTGTGGCGCGTCGGCCTGCTCGGCGGCCTGCGGTTGGCCTGCTGTCTCGACGATCCGCAGGTGGATCCGGTCGGTGCTCGTCTCGGCGACCCGCAGCCGCAGGACCTGTCCGGCCGCGACGCCGTCGGGCATCTGCGCGGCGAGCTTGACGCCCGCCACCGACAGCGTGCGCGCGTCCAGCACCCGCGCGGTGAGCATCGTCCCCGGCGTGAGCGTCAGGTCGGGCAGCAGGCCCCGCAGCAGGACCAGATTGACCGGGATGGCGTCCATCTCGGCCGACAGGTTCGCATGTCGTCTGGCCGCCTCAAGATGCGGGCCCGCCCAGCCGACTTCCCAGAAGGCATGGAACGCGGGCTCTACATCGCTGCCGCCGGCATGGTTGCCGAGATGGTGCGACAGGATCAGATCGCCAACGACCTCGCCAACTCGGCGACGCCGGGCTACAAGGCCGATCGGTCCCAGCAGCAGTCATTCTCCGACTTGTTGTTGCAGAACACGCAGACCGGCGAGACGATCGGCAAGCTCGGTCAAGGTCCGTTGATCACCAAGAAGGTCACCGACCTCACGCCCGAGGCACTCCGGGACACCGGCGAGCCGCTCGACCTCGGCATCGCCGGGCCGGGCTACTTCGCCGTCCAGACCGACAAGGGCGTCCGCTACACCCGCGACGGCTCGTTCAAGGCCGCCGCCAACGGGACGCTGACCGACCAGCTCGGCAACACGGTGCTCGGCACCGATCGCAAGCCGGTCAAGGTCAACCCCGACGGCACCGTCGACGCCGCCAAGGTCGGCAACTTCGCGTTGACCAGCCCGACCAAGCAGGGCGACTCCTACTTCACGGGCACGGCTGCGGGCACCGCCAAGGGCGAGGTCCAGTCGGGCTACCTCGAGGCCTCCGGCGTCGACGCCGGCCGCACCATGGTCGACATGATGGCTTCGCTGCGCGCCTTCGAGGCGGGCCAGAAGGCCATCCAGACGATCGACGGCACGCTGCAGCAGGCTGCCGGCCAGGTCGGCAACCTCCCCGCGTAGCGAGCCGCACGAACGAGCCTCTGGCGAGTTCGTGCAAGCGAACCTCGCCCTCTGGGCGAGCGTTCGCCCCGTCCTGGATCGGACGGATGGCCACCCACTTCTCAAGTCGGTTCGGCCCTTGCCGATCACCGAGAGGGACAGAGGACTCCGAAGGCTGGACCGCCCTTGGCGGAAGCCGGAGATTCCTGATTTCCCTCCTTCCCAGGAGAACCCGGTTAAAAGTGCTTGAAGGCATGTACACGGCGGCCGCCGGCATGGCGGCACAGCAGACGCGTCTCGACGCGGTCTCCAGCGATCTCGCGAACGTCGACACGACGGGCTACAAGTCCGCCCGCGTCGCCTTCCGCGATCTCGTGTACGACGATGCCCAGGGCTACGGCGCCGCGAAGGGCGTCACCATCGGCGCGGGATCCGCAGCGACCTCGATCGGTCGCAGCGCCGAGCAGGGCGCGCTGCAGGACACCGAGCGCCCGCTCGACGTCGCGCTCAACGGCCAGGGCTTCTTCCAGGTCAAGCTCGCCGACGGCACCAAGGCGCTGACGCGCGACGGCAACCTCGACGCCGACGCCACCGGGCGCCTCAAGCTCCACACCGGTCAGCTGCTGGAGCCGCCGATCAAGCTTCCCGCCGGCGCCGACACCAGCCAGCTGAAGATCGGCGCCGACGGCGCGGTCTCGCTCAAGGGCGTCAAGCTCGGCCAGATCACCCTCGTCGACGTGCCCGCCCCCGCGCAGCTGCAGGGCGGCCCCGACAACACCTTCCTCGCCACCAAGGGCAGCGGCGCCGCCCGCCCCGCGGCGAAGTCCACCACCTTGACCCAGGGCACGCTCGAAGCCTCGAACGTCAACGCCGCCACGGCGATGACGGACATGATCGAGGCCCAGCGCGCGTTCCAGCTGGCCAGCAAGGCCATCACCACCCAGGACCAGATCCTCGAGATCGCCAACCAGGTGAAGCGATGAGCAGCGCGCTGCCGCCCATCGACAACAGCCTGCTGCCGGCCGACGTCCGCACGGGCACGACGGCCGACAAGGACCGCTACAAGACCGCGCTGGCCTTCGAGCGTCAGCTCGTCGAGCAACTCACGCAGTCGATGGCCGACACGACCAAGGCGCAGGACAGCGGCTCCTCGGACGACGGCGACGGCTCGTCGGCCTCGACCGACTCCTACAAGCAGATGCTGCCCGGCGTCATGGCCGACTCCATCATGTCGGCCGGTGGCCTCGGCCTCGCCGCCACCATCGCCAACGGCCTCAAGGAGTCGGGCAAGTGAGCACCGCCCTGGCGCCCGCCGCCCCCACCGCCTTCGGCGCAGACATCCTGCGCCACCTCGACGCGCAGATCGCCTCTGCCCGCCGGCTGCTGGACGCCGTCCTGCGCCAGGGCGCCGCGATCCGCAACCGCGACGTCGACTCGGTCCTCGCCCGCCTCGGCGAGATGCAGGCCGAGATGGAGCGCCGCTCCACCCTGGAGCGCGAGCGCGTCCGCCTGCTCACCCAGGCCGGCAGCGGCCTCAACATCGCGCCGCACGAGGTCACCCTCGAAGCGCTCGCCCAGCTGCTCGTCCCGCACGAGGCGCAGGCCGCCAAGGGCCGCAGCGCCGAGCTCCGTGGCCTGCTCGCCGAGGTCCAGCGCGAGCATGTCGTCAACCGCGCCCTCATGCGCCAGGAGCTCGCGTTCCTGTCGCACCTGACCCGCCAGCTCGGCGTGGACGGCGAGGACGTCGGCTACCGGCCGCCCAGCGAGCCGGGCGCCACGATGCGCGCCACCCTCGACCCGGCGGCCCAGCCGGTGCGCATCCGGCGCGCCCTGGATCTCGAGGCCTAGGCCATGACGATCCCCGCCTTCACCGGACTCAACACCGCGCTGCGTGGCGTCCAGGCCCAGCAGGCCGCGCTGAACGTCGTCTCGCACAACATCGCCAACATCGAGACGCCCGGCTACAGCCGTCAGGAGGCCGTCTTCGGCGCCTCCCCGACGCTGCGCGTCGACGGCACCAAGCAGGACGGCACCGGTGCCCAGCTCGGCACCGGCGTCGACGTCACCTCCTACCGCCGCCTGCGCGACGACTTCCTGGACCTCCAATTCCGCGCGCAGAACATGGCCTCGGGCCAGTCCGACGTCACCACCAAGCGTCTGAGCGTCGTCCAGTCCGATCTCGCCTCCGGCAGCACGAGCGACCTCGGCACGCTGCTCGACAAGTTCTGGGGCTCGTGGGACACGCTGGCGGCCAACCCGACCAGCACGGACGCCAAGGCCGCCGTCGTCGGCACCGCCCAGACGCTGGCCCAGCGCTTCACCACGCTGGACGCCGACATCGCCTCGGCCGGCACGCAGGCCACCGCCGCCGTCAACGACCTGCTCTCCGACGACGGCCCGATCAAGCCGATCGCCACCGAGCTGGCCCAGCTCAACCAGCAGATCAACCAGGCCCAAGCGGCGGGCGTCTCCCCCAACGACCTGCTCGACCGTCGCGACCTGCTGCTCGACAACCTCTCGGCCTACGGCCAGGTGTCGGTCACGGCCGACCCGACGCTCGGCACCGACGGCAAGCCCGCCTACCCCGGGATGATCCAGGTCTCCTTCGGTGGCGCGGCAACCCCGTTGGTCTCCCAGACCACGGCGACGATGCCGACGGTCGCCACGTTGTCGGCCACCCCGGGCGGCCAGCTCGGCGGCCTCCAGGACGTCGCCGCCAAGGTCAACGGCTACCGCGCGACGCTCGCCACCATGGCGCAGTCGTTGATCACCTCGGTCAACAGCGCCTCCTCCACCCCCATCTTCACCGGCACCGGCGCCACCGACATCGCGGTCGTGGCGACCTCGGCGTCCGTCAGCGCCGGCGTGGCCGGCGGCGCCGCGTCCGACAACAGCGTCGCGCTGGCCATTCGCGCCCTGCGCGGCGGGGCTGTCGACACCGCCTACTCCGGCCTCGTGCGCCAGATCGGCTCCGACGTCCGGACCGCGACGAGCGCCAACACCACCGCCAACAGCGTGCTGACGTCGATCACGGCCCAGCGCCAGACGGTCTCCGGCGTCTCGATGGACGAGGAGATGGCCAACATGATCCGCTTCCAGCGTGGCTACCAGGCCGCGGCGCGTGCGCTGACGACCATGGACGACCTCCTCAACACGCTGATCAACTCGACCGGACGGGTGGGGATGTAGCGCATGCGCGTCACCAACAACATGGTCAGCGACCGCGTCATCGCGGACCTGCAGGCGCGTTACGCGGCGATGGCCGACACGCAGCTGCAGATCTCGACCGGTCGCCGCGTCAACCAGCCCTCCGACGATCCGACGGCGACCGCCCAGGAGCGCCTGCGCCTCTCCGAGCTGTCGGGGATCAAGGGCAGCCAGAGCAGCGTCGCCGCCGCCCAGACCGCGCTGAACTCGTCCGAGAGCAGCATGGAGGGCGTCCGCTCGGTGCTCTCGCGCGCCAACGAGCTGGCGCTGGCAGGCGCCAACGGCTCGCTCAGCCAGGCCGACCGCGTCACGATCGCCAACGAGATCGACCAGCTCATCAAGTCCGCCAAGGACTCCATGAACACCAAGGTCGGCGACTCCTACATCTTCGCGGGCACCAAGTCCGACACCGCCCCCTACGCCGACGCGACCGGCGACGCCTACCAGGGCGACGGCGGCGCGCTGCTGCGCGACGGCGGCGCGGGCGTGCTGCTGCAGACCAACCCGTCCTTCGTGCCGGTCGGTGGCAGCGCCTCGGTGCCGCTGACCGCCGACGCGATCCTGGGCAACGGCAGCGCCGCCGGCGACGGCCGCGTGCTCGACGCGCTGACCCAGCTCTCGGCCCACCTGCGCGGCGGCACCGCCGCCGACCTGCAGGCGATCCAGAGCACCGACCTGCAGGCGATCAAGGCCAACCAGACCGCCGTCAGCTCGGCGATCTCGGCCATCGGCGCGATGAGCAACCGCGCGACCGCCGCCGCAAGCCGCCTCGACGACCTCGAGGACACGGCCAACCAGAGCATCGACGACCTCACAGGCGTCGACACGGTCAAGGCCCTCACCGACTACTCCGCCCAGAATGCCGCCTATCAGGCCTCGTTGAAGGTCGGCGCGCAGATCATCCAGCCGTCCCTACTCCAGTTCCTCTCATGAGCAGCGGACTGAACAACCCCAACAACGGAGGCGACTCCACCATGGCAGTGACGCTCCAGTCGAGCCGCTTCGGGGAGCTTCAGATCCCCGAAGAGGCCGTGCTCGACTTCCCCAACGGACTCATCGGTCTCGGTGGCCGGCGATTCGCCCTGCTCGCTCGTAGCGAGGAGAGCGCCTTCGTCTGGCTGCACTCGATGGACGATCCCGACCTCGCGGTCCCCGTGACGAGCCCCTGGCGGTTCTTCGAGGGCTACGAGCTCGAACTGGCCGATGACGAGGCCGAGCGCATCGGGGTTCACTCCCCCGAGGACGCCTCGGTCTACGTGACGGTCAGGTCCGCCGCCGCACTCGAGGACTTCTGCGCCAACCTGCGCGCACCGATCCTCGTCGTGGGCAACGCCGGGCACCAGGTGATCAACCAGGCCCCCGACGCCCCCGTCCGCGCTCCGCTGTTCGCCGGGCTCCAGGAGGAGCCTTCGACGAAGGCCGCGTAACCGCACCGGTACGCTCGGAACCCCTGACCCGGAATCCAAGGAGGAATCCCTCTCATGCTCATCATCACCCGCCGTCCCGGCGAGAAGATCATGGTCGGCGACGACGTCGTGGTCGAAGTGATCGAGGTCAGCGGCTCCAGCGTGCGCATCGGCATCGCCGCCCCGAAGTCCATCCCGGTGTACCGGGAGGAGATCTGGGCGGCAGTCCAGGCGGAGAACCGTGCCGCCGCAGCGTCTGACGTCGACCAGCTTCCGGACGACGTTCCGACGCCCACCAAGAAGTCCTAGCGCGCACTCTTCACCGCTAGCTCCCTCTCAGCACCACTCCCTCCAAGGACAGCAAAGGACGAACAAGGATGTCCCTACGCATCACGCACAACATCGAGGCGATGAACGCCACGCGGAACCTGCAGATGAACACCGCGAAGATCTCCGCCTCGATGGAGAAGCTCTCATCCGGTTACCGCATCAACCGCGCAGCCGACGACGCAGCCGGCCTCGGCATCTCCGAGTCCATGCGGTCGCAGATCCGCGGCATGGCACAGGCCCAGCGCAACATCCAGGACGGCGTCTCGATGGTCCAGACCGCCGAGGGCAACCTCGACGAGGTCCACTCGATGCTCCAGCGCATCCGCGAGCTGGCCGTGCAGTACAAGAACGGCTCGATCGACGACACCGCGCGCACCTCGATCCAGAACGAGGTCAACCAGCTCGCCTCCGAGATCAGCCGCATCGGCTCGCAGGCCCAGTTCAACGGGATCCACCTGCTGGACGGCTCGGCCACGGTCTCCTTCCAGGTCGGCGCCAACGACGCCGAGCAGATCGGGATCAGGTTCCTGAACCTGTCGGCCACGGTCGGCACGGCGTACTCGACGCTGACGACGGGCAACAACACCGACATCTCGGAGATCGACGCGGCCATCACCGCCGTCTCGGCCGCCCGCGGTGAGATGGGCGCGGTCCAGAACCGCCTCGACCACACGCTGTCGGTGTCGGCCGCCTACCAGGAGAACCTGACCTCCGCCGAGTCGCGCATCCGCGACGTCGACATGGCCGAGGAGATGGTGAACCTGACCAAGATGCAGGTGCTGCAGCAGGCCGGCACGGCCATGTTGGCCCAGGCCAACCAGCAGCCGCAGAGCGTCCTCAAGCTCCTCGGGTAGTCCGCCAGGAGATGCTCTGTCCGGCCACGGGCCGCCCTTCTGGGCGGCCCGTTGTCGTTCCGGGCTCCGGCCGCGTCACAATGGACGCGTGAGCTCGCAGGTCGGCACGCTCTTGAACGGCCGCTACCGGCTGGATGCCCAAATCGGCACCGGCGGGATGTCGACCGTCTATCGGGCCTTCGACACGGTGCTGGAGCGTCAGGTCGCGATCAAGCTCATGCACCGCGAGATCGCCTCCGACAGCGATCAGCTGGAGCGCTTCCGGCGCGAGGCGCGTGCCGTGGCGCAGCTCAACCACCCGCACATCGTCACCGTCATCGACGCCGGCGAGGACGACAACACCCCGTACATCGTCTTCGAGTACGTCGAGGGCGAGACGCTGAAGGACCGCATCCGCCGCCACGGCCGGCTGTCGATCCAGGAGTCGATCGCCTACGCGATCGAGATCGCCCGGGCGCTGGGCGTCGCGCACGCGGGTGGGATCGTCCACCGCGACGTCAAGCCCCAGAACGTGCTGGTCGACGAGGAGGGCTCGGCCAAGGTCACCGACTTCGGCATCGCGCGCACGCTCGACCAGGAGGGCCTGACCGCCGACGGTCGGGTCTTGGGCACCACCGACTACGTCTCTCCCGAGCAGGCGCTCGGCCAGCCGGTCGGCGGCCAGAGCGACCTTTATTCACTGGGCATCGTGCTGTTCGAGATGCTCACCGGCGACGTGCCGTTCAAGGGCGACAACCAGGTTGCCGTCGCGATGAAGCACGTCCGCGAGCAGCTGCCCGACGTGCAGTTGCGCCGACCCGAGGTCTCCAGCGCGCTGGCCGCCGTGCTCGATCGCGCGACGGCCAAGGACACCGAGCAGCGCTATCCCGACGACCGCGCGCTGATCGCCGACCTCGAAGAGGTCCTGGCGATCGAGACGCAGCGCAGCGGGCAGGCAACCGGCGAGGCGACGGCGGTCCTGCGGACATTGCCGCCCAGCGCCCAGCGACGACTGCCGACCCGCGTCACCCACCCGCTACGGCTGGTGCTCGCGCTGGTCCTCGTCGCCGCCGCGGGGGTCGCGGCGGTGCTCCTGCTCGCCGACCGCACCCAGCACGGCACGCGCCAGCGACCGGTCGTCAAGGCGGCGCCGGGGCTGGCGCCCGTGTCGCTCGGCCAGTCGCGCGCCCACGACTTCGACCCCTACGGCGACGACCACACCGAGCATCGCTCCGACGTCGGCCGGGTCCTCGACGACGATCCCGGCACCTCATGGACGACCGAGCGCTACACCGGCGGCCTGCAGACCAAGCCCGGCGTCGGGATCTACGTCGACGCCAAGCCGGGGGTCGTCGGCAAGCAGCTCGACATCCGCACCCAGACGACAGGCTGGGAGGGCAAGATCTATGTGTCGAACGAGGTCGACCCCTCGGCGACCGACCTGTCGGGCTGGAAGGACCTCGGGACGAGCTTCGTCGCCGACAAGAAGAAGTTCTCGCTCCAGCTCGACACCGCCGGCCAGAAGTTCCGCTACTACCTGGTCTGGATCACCAAGCTGCCGCCCTCGGGCCAGGCGTCGATCGCGGAGATCGTCCTCTACCAGTGACGCCCGCGCGCACGGTCAAGCTGACGCATCCCGACCGGCTGCTGTGGCCCGATGCCGGACTGACCAAGCGCGACCTGTATGACTACTTCGGTGCGGTCGCCGAGACGATGCTGCCCCACGTCCGCGACCGCCCGGTGTCGCTGCAGCGCTTCCGCGGCGCGGTCGGGGATGGCGGGTTCTTCCAGAAGGAGATCCCGAAGGGCGCCCCGGACTGGGTCGCGACGGCGGAGGTGCCCAAGCGCGGCGGTGTCGTCCACCACGTCCTGGCGCAGGATCGCGAGACGCTGCAGTGGCTCGGCCAGCAGGGCTGCGTGACGCCACACGTGTTCACCTCCCGCGCCGATCGCCTCGACCGTCCGGACCGCCTGGTCATCGACCTCGACCCGTCCGAGGACGACTTCGCCGCCGTGCGCTCCGCCGCCCTGACCTGCGGGGCCGCGCTGCGCGACCGCGGCCTGGAGCCCTTCGCCATGGTCACCGGCTCCCGCGGCATCCACGTCGTCGTCCCACTCAAGCGCACACGCGACGTCACCGACGTCCACGCCTGGGCACGCGCCTTCGCGAGCGAGTTGTCCGCCGAGCACCCGGACGAGCTGACGACCGAGTTCTACAAGAACAAGCGCGACGACCGCCTCTACTTGGACGTCGCCCGCAACGGCCCAGCCCAGACCGTCGTCCCGCCCTACGCACCCCGTCCCCTCCCCGGCGCACCCGTCGCCACACCACTGCGTTGGGACGAGCTGGAAGACAACACCCTCCAGCCCAACGGCTGGACCCTCCGCACCATCCTCGACCGCCTCTCCACCCTCGGCGGCGACCCCTGGTCCGGCATCGCCAAGGCAGCCCGCACGCTGCCGAAGCCCTGAACCACGGCCCATCACCCCGCCGGGTGACCCCCACCGTCGCACGGCGGACCGCCCCCTTACCTCGTCTGGCATCACCGTCGACAACCGGTATATGGCCACCCTCCCCGCGATTCGCACCTTCGCCGGGCTGCGCCGCACCCCGGCCGCCCCGACGTCGCCCGCGACCAAGCCCGACCCAAAGGCTGCCGTCGCCCGCCAGTTGCGTGCCGCAGACCGGGCACGCCGGACGACCTCCATCGCACCGCCCTCCTAGCTCCGCAGCGAGAGGTAACCCACACAGACCCACGCGGCTCTCGGCCCGGCGACAGAAGACGAAGGCGCTGGGATCACATGAGCTTCGACAGCCCCTGGTTGGTCATGACGTAGCCCCATGGTCCCGGGCCGGCGTTCGCAACGATGCGCTCGATGCCGGGCCAGTGCTTGACGACCATCGCAAGATGCCCCCAGGTCGAAAGGTCGCGCTTGCCGCCTAGCCAGAACACTCGGAGCCCGACCTCTCGAAAGCGCTCGATCTCCTGCGGGCGGGTCCGGATCTTCTTGTCGCGGATGAGCACGACCAGTCCACGTTCCGCGACCGCCGGCATCCAATCGATGTCCGGTGTCCCGAAGGGACATTCGGGAATGAGGGGATGCCCGACGTGGATAGTGTCTTTCCGCGCTGCGCAGAGGGTCTTGCCCAGACCCATGGCGCTCTCATCCACGTAGAAGCGCAGCGATTCGCGGTCCGCGGTCATCCCATTCGGGCGCTACGGCCTCTTACGCTGCTGCCCGTAACTCGAAACGAATGGCCTCGTCGACCGCCGACCGCTTCAACTCGTATGTCTCGGCGATCATCTCCGTTGTCTCGCCGGCAGCGAACAGCTCGGCGATCACCTCGGTCCGCACTCCTCGCACGACAGGCTCACCGAATCCGACCAATGGATCTACCACGACCTCACGCAAGTCGGACCTCGGCCGGATACGCAAGAGCTCGGCTGACTCAGACTCGGCGGACCACTCAAGAGACTCGCGAAAATCTTCCGCCTCGTCGGACCACTCGGGCACGGTCTGGCCGGTGCGCCGCACCACGAGCGCAAGACGACGTTCCAGACCCACGCGATCTTGCACCTCCTCGACCAGCTCGCGGCCATGCGGCCGCAGCCACGTTCGGGCCGACGCCAGCGGGTACTGGGTGTTGAGCTCTTCCCGCAGACCGGCAATGACGGGTCTCATACGAATCAGCGGCACGCCGGCGTCGCGATACTCGGCCAGGAGTCGTGTCTCGACGAACTCACCCCACGTCGCGATGCTCACGCCAGTTGATGACTCGCGAACGACAGGCTCATAGTCCTTGCCGCCGCGGGTATAGCCGTCAATCCAGTGCCGGGCTGTGCCGGGATGCAGCCGCAGAAGCCTGTCGACCTGATTGAAGCCATAGGTCGGACGGTCCACGAGGTTGATGAGATCACCGGACATTGCGACGCCTAGTCTCTCACGGCTGCCACGTATCGGGTAGGACTGCGGGCATCGCAGCCGCTATTCGCCGCTATTCGCTGAGAACCTCCACGTGAAGCAACTCAGCCCTCGCACAACGCCCGGCGCCGCCCATCCAGCCACACACCGCACCCCGAACCACCGCCCCGCGGAGCTAGTGCCGCAGCGCCCGCTCCCGCTCGAACCGCGCCACCGCGATCCGGCAGAGCTCGTCGACGAGTTCGGGGTAGGGCAGACCGGAACGCTCCCAGAGCACGCCGTAGACCGATGTCGGCGTCTGTCCCGGCAAGGTGTTCAACTCGTTCAACAACACCGTCTCGCCGTCCACGAAGAAGTCCGCCCGCGCCAGACCCGAGCAGCCGGCCGCCGCGAAGGCCCGCGCCGCGATCGACTGCAACGCCTCGCGCGCCGACTCGGGGATCCGTGCCGGGAACTGCAGGCGCATCCCGCCTTCGGTGTACTTCGCTTCGTAGTCGTACCAGCCCTCGCGCAGCAGGACGATCTCCCCGGGCTGGCTGACGCGCGCGTCGTGGGTGTCGCCCAACACGGAGGACTCGATCTCCAAGCCCGCCGCCGACGCCTCGACGATCACGCGGTCGTCATGGGCAAATGCCTCGTCCAACGCCGCGTCGATGTCCTCCGCACGCTCGACCCGCACGATGCCCACCGACGACCCCAGCCGCGCGGGCTTGACCCACAGCGGGAAGCCGAGGTGCTCAAGCGAGGGGCGCTCGCGGTCGGCCTCGACCAGCGCGTAGCCCACCTGGGGCAGCCCCGCTTGGGCCATCAGCTCCTTGAACACCACCTTGTCCATGCACACGGCGCTGGCCATCACGCCCGAGCCGACATAGGGCACGTCCAACAACTCCAACAACCCCTGGACCGTCCCGTCCTCCCCGAACGGCCCGTGCAGGACCGGGAAGACCACGTCGGCATCCAACAGCCCACGGCCGGGGTGCAGCGACAGCTCCTCGCCCTCAAGCCACCACGTGCCGTCACGCGCCAGCTCGACGGCCACCACCTCGTGGCCCGCGTCGCGCAAGCCCTGGCCGACCGTCGCCGCGCTGACCAGCGACACGTCGTGCTCCGACGAGCGGCCGCCGCCGAGGACGACGACCCTCACGGCGTGGTCACCGTGTTGCCCGGCGTCGTCGCGCTCGGTGTCGTGGTGGTGCCCTGGTCCAGCGTCGCGTCGTACTGGCCGACGGTGATCGTCACGGTGCTGCCCTTCTTGGCCTTGGAGCCCGACGGGTCCTGGCTGATGACATGGAGGTCCTCCGAGCGGTCGCCGGTCGCCTGCGTGGTCTGGGTGACCGCGAAGCCCGCCTTCTTGAGCGCCGCCGTCGCGGCCAGTCGACCCTGACCGGTCACGTCCGGCACGTCGACCTCCGCCGGCTCCTTGCCGACCGTGATCGTCACCGTCGAGCCCTTCGCGCGGTTGCCCGTCGCGGCCGGGTCCTGGGCCAGCACCTCGCCGACCTTCGTGCTGTCGGTCGTCTCCTGCTCCTTGGCCGTGACCTTGAAGCCCAGCGCCTCCAGCGTCGAGCGCGCCTCGTCCTCGGTCAGGTCGACCACCTTCGGCACGGCCACCCGCTCCTTGCCGGAGGAGATGACCAGCACGACCTGCGAGCCCTTGTCGAGCTCCTGCCCCACGGGCGGCCGCGTCTCGATCACGCGGTTCTCGGTGACCGTGTCGCTCGTCGCGCGCTCTTCAGAAATGGTGAAGCCGAGGTCGGTCAGCTGCTTGCGGGCCTCGTTGCGCCCGCGACCCTCGAGGTCGGGAACGCGCGCCGTGCCGGGCCCCGCCGAGACGGTGAGACCCACGACCGAGCCCTTCGGCACACGCGACCCGCCGCCCGGGTCCTGACCGATGACCGTGCCCTTGGGCTGGGTCGGGCTCTCCTTCATCGTCACGTCGGTGGAGAGGCCCTTGCGCTTGAGCAGGATCTCGGACTCGGCCTGCGGGCTGCCGACGACGTTGGGCACCTGGACCTTGTCCTTGCCGGTCAGCAGCAGCCCGGCGACGATCGCGCCCGCGACGATCAGGCCGACCAACAGCGCGACCCACCAGCGCCCGGGCCCGTCGCCGTCCTCCGGCTCGTCGACCGGCGGCTCGGGCGGCCCGTAGTAGCGCTGCTCGACGTGGGCGACCTCCTGATAGGCGCCCGGCGGCGGGATCGGGATCATCGGTCCGGTGGCCTGCAAGACGCTGGTGGCAGCGGTCGCCGGCGGGGGCAGGATCCCCTGGCCTGCGTGCTCCAGCGCGGCGATGAACTCGTCCGCGTCGGCGAAGCGCCGCGCAGGGTCCTTCTCCAGCGCGCGCAGCACGACGGCCTCCAGCGCCGGCGGCACCTGCGGGTTGCGCTGCGACGGCGGGACCGGCGGCTCGCTGACCTGCTTGAGCGCGATCGTCACCGCGCTCTCGCCCTCGAACGGGACCCGTCCGGTGAGCATCTCGTACAAGATGATCCCGACCGAGTAGAGGTCTGACGGCGCGCTGACCGAGTGACCCTGGGCCTGCTCGGGCGAGAGGTACTGCGCGGTCCCCATGATCGACCCGGTCTGCGTCATGTCCGACGCGCCCGCCCGGGCGATGCCGAAATCGGTGACCTTGGCGCGGCCCTCCCCGTCGATGATGACGTTGTGGGGCTTGAGGTCGCGGTGGATGATCCCGCGCTTGTGGGCGAAGCGCGCGGCGCGCAGGATCTGGATCGTCAGATCGATCGCGCGCGCGGGCGCCAGCGGCGCCTCCTCCTGGACGAGCTTCTTGAGCGTTCGTCCTTCGAGGTACTCCATCGCGATGTAGTACGTGTCGTCCCAGGCGCCGCGGTCGTACACGGCGACGACGTGCGGGTGCTGCAGCCCCGCGGCCGACGAGGCCTCGCGACGGAAGCGCTCGACGAACTCCTCGTCCTGGGCGAAGCGCCGGTGCAGGAGCTTGATCGCGACCTTGCGGCCGAGCTGCAGGTCCTCGGCGCAGACGACGTCGGCCATCCCCCCGGAGCCGACGCGGTGCAGCACGCGGTAGCGGCCGTCGATGATCGTGGAAGTGTCAGGAACTTCGGTCACTCTGGTTGTTCCGGTCTTGATCGCGACGAAGTCGGGACGGTCACTCTTGCGGTTCTTGGTCTTAACCGCGACGAAGTCGAGGCGGTCACTTGAGCAGCTCTTGCATGATGTCTCGGGCGATGGGCGCGGCGAAGTCGCCGCCGAAGCCGGTCACGGCCTTCACGGTGACCGCCACTGCGATGCGCGGGTTCTCGGCGGGCGCGAAGCCGATGAACCACACGTCGTTGATCTTGGTGCCGAACTCGGTCTCGGCCGTGCCGGTCTTCCCCGCGACCTGGATTCCGGGAATGGCGGCCTTCGTGCCCGTGCCACGCTGCACCACGCCCACCATCATGTCGGTCACGGCGGCGGCGGTGGACGGCTTCATCACCGTGGACTGCAGCGAGGGCGAGATCGTGTCGACCGTGCGGCCGTCGCGGTCGACCACACGGGTGGTCAGATGGGGCTTCATGAGGCGCCCGCCGTTGGCCACCGCGGCGGCGACCTGCGCCATCTGCAGCGGTGTGGCCTGCAGACCGCCCTGCCCGATCGCCATGCGCCCGACATCGACGAAGCGCGACGTCGGCGAGACCGCGTGGCCCGGCGGGTTGGGCGCGACGACCGAGGCCGACATGGTGTCCTTGGGATAGTCGAGCGCGGGCTTGGCGTCAAACCCGAAGCGCTCCATGTACCGCTTCATCGTCGCCTTGCCGAGCTTCTCGCCGACGTTGGCGAACGCGGTGTTGACCGACTGGGCCAACGCGTCGGAGAGCGTGATCTGCCCGAAGTCCTTGTTGAAGTCGTTGGCCAGCGGGACGGCGGAGATCTTCTGGCCGCTGTCGCCATCGACCGTCGAGGAGGTCGAGAACTCGCCGCTGTCGATCGCCGCGGTCGAGGTGACCACCTTGAACGTCGAGCCCGGCGCGGCGCCGAACTGGACGGCGCGGTTGACCAGCGGCGTGTTCTTGTTGTCCTTGTTGGCCGCGTCGAGCTTGCCCTTGTCGGCGATCGTGTTGGGGTCGTAGGTCGGCGTCGAGGCCATGACCTTGACCGCCCCCGTCCGCGGGTCCAGCGCAACGGCTGCCCCGCTCTGGCCGACCTGCGCGATCTCGTCCAGCGCGAGCTGCTGGGCCTGGGGATCGAGCGACGTGCGCACGTCGTCGCCCTCGCGCGCCTTGCCGATCAGCTGCTCGAAGGTGGTCGCGATCGCGTTCTTGGCCCCGGTCAGCTCGTCGTTGCGGTAGCGCTCCAACTCGGTCTGGCCGATCGAGGCGTAGGAGTAGCCCACGGGGTGGCCGAAGCGCTTGCCCTGCGGGTACCGGCGGTGGTAGACGCCCTCGTCGTCGCGGGTCGAGCGCGCGATCACCGAGCCGTTGGCCGCGAAGATCGTGCCGCGGCGGATCTTCTGGGCGCGGATGATCTCGCGATGGTTGTTGGTGTCGTGGTCGAGGTCGTCGGCGCGCAGCACCGTCCACCACGACGTCGCCCCCAGCAGCGCCCCGAACATGAGCAGGGCGACGACGAAGAGGCGGCTGATCGGCTTGTTCATGCCGGCAGCTCGGCATCGCGACGCGCGCGATCGGAGATCAGCAACAACAACGCCAGCAACACGAAGTTGGCCAGCACCGACGAGCCGCCGTAACTGACGAATGGCAGCGTCACGCCCGTCAGCGGGATCAACTTGGTGACACCGCCGACGATGACGAACACCTGCAGCGCGAAGACCGATGTCAGCCCGGTGGCCAGCAGCTTGGAGAACGAGTCACGGGCGAGCATCGCGATCTTGAAGCCGCGCTGGACGAAGAGCAGGTACACGCACAACAGCCCGGCCGCCCCGACCAACCCCAGCTCGTTGACGATCACCGCGTAGATGAAGTCGGTGTGCGGCGCGGGCAGCAGCGAGCAGTTGACCGTCGAGGTCGTCACCGACGCGCACTGCCCGCTGATGCGCAGCACCGCCTGACCGAAGCCCTGGCCGAGCACGCCGCCGTCGGCCTGGGCCCAGAGCCCCTGGGCCAACTGGTAGCTGCCACCCTGCAGGCGGTTGAGCAACACAGGGTTGAACGGGTCCTGCCAGGCGTCGATGCGGTCGGCGATGTGGCCGATATGACCCGCGACGAGGTAGGCGCCGAGCGCGAAGGTCACGACCCCGACGACCACGAAGGACAGCCGGTCGGTGGCGACGTAGATCATCGCCAGGAACGCGCCGAAGAACATCACCGACGAGCCGATGTCGCGGATGTAGAACAACAGCAGCATCGACGTGCCCCAGATGACGAGCATCGGGCCGAAGTGCTTGAGCGGCGGGATCGTGACACCGGCCACGCGCCGCCCGGCGGTCACCAGCAACTGCCGTGTGTCGCGCAGGTAGCTGGCCAGGAAGACGACGATCGCGATCTTGGCGAACTCCGCCGGCTGCACGCTGAGCGAGCCGATCTGGATCGACAGGTACGCGCCGTTGACCGGCGTGAACGCCCGCGGGAGCAACAGCAGCAAGATGCCGCCGATCGCGATCAGGTAGCGGTAGCGCTCCAGCTTGCGGTAGTCGCGCAGCAGCAGGATCGTCGCCGCGAACAGCCCCAGGCCGATGACGAACCACTGCGCCTGCAGCCGCGCCAGCCCGTCGTCGATCCGGTAGATCTCGACCAGCCCGAAGCTCGCCAGCAGCGCGCCGAGCGGGAAGAGATAGGGGTCGGCGTGCTTGAGCGTCAGGCGCAGGAACAGGTGCGCGGCGACGCAGAGCCCGAGGAAGATCGCGCCGTAGGTCAGCGAGACGTTGGAGATCTCGTTGCTGCCGCTCAGCCCGCCGAGCAGGTCGTCGCGCGAGAGGAAGACGGCGGCGAAGCCCGCCACCAGCAGCAGCGCGGCCGGGATCAGGGCGAAGAGCCCGGTTCCGCGCACTCATGCGGTTCCTGTCTCAATCGCGACGAAGTCGGGACTGGCGCTCAAGACGCGAACTGCCCCGCGAGGTCGCCGCGCTCGAGCTGGCGGATCAGGTCGGTCGCGTCCCCCTGGGAACGCAGCTTGTGGTCGGTGACCGTCTGCTTGACCCGCGGCGACAGGGTCTGCGCCGGCACGCCGCTGGTGAACTGCGTCCGGTAGAGGTTGACGCCGGGCAGCTCGTACGGCAGGCCGGAGTAGAGCGTGACGAAGCCGTCGTCGTCGGTCCCGACGAAGTAGACGGTCTGGCTGGCGATCAGCCCGCCGCTGACGACCAGCGTGAGCAGGATGGCGACGACCGCGAAGCCCTTCGCGACGCCGACCCACCGACGACGCTTGCGCGGACCGGTCTCGTGACGCGGGTGGCGCGGCGGCCGCGGCGCGCGGGGCTCGATCGTCGACGAGCCGACGAGCATCTCGGCGGGCCGCGCCCCGGTCTGCGTCGCGGCCGGCGGCGCAGGCACGGCATCGCCGATCGACGTGTGCTGGTTGACGACCGCCCCCTCCCCCGGCGTGACGTCCTCGACCCGGAACAGGATCACGGTGATGTTGTCGCGCCCGCCGGCCTCGTTGGCGGCGGCCACGAGCTGCTGGGCGGCAACCGCGAGGCTCGGCGCCTCCGCGAGGATCTCGGCGACGCGCGCGTCGGAGACCATCCCCGTCAGCCCGTCGGAGCAGAGCAGGAAGACGTCCCCGTCGCGCACCGGCCAGGAGAAGTGGTCGACGGTGACCTCGCCCTCGATCCCCAGCGCGCGGGTGATGATCGAGCGCTGCGGGTGGTCCTCGGCCTCCTCGGCGCTGATCTGCCCGCGGCGCACGAGCTCGCCGACCAGCGAGTGGTCGTCGGTCAGCTGCTCGAGCTCGCCGTCGCGCAACACGTAGAAGCGGCTGTCGCCGACGTGGGCAATCGCCAGGTCGTCCTCGCCGACGTAGGCCACCGTCAGCGTCGTCCCCATCCCGGCGAACTGGTCGTCGGACTGCGCCTGGGAGTACACGCGGCCGTTGGCCTGGGCGACGAGCCCCGCGAGCCGCTCCTCGTAGGTGCCGGGGCCGTCGGGCAGCCCGCCCTCCTCGGAGAAGACGCCGACCGCGGTCTGGGACGCGACCTCGCCCGCCTGCGCGCCGCCCATGCCGTCGGCGAGGACGAACAGCGGCGAGTGGACCCAGTAGCTGTCCTCGTTGGCAGAGCGGGCGCGGCCCGTGTCGGTGCGGGCGGCGTGATCGACGACGCGCAGCATCTAGCGGTCCATGTAGGTGAACTCGCTGTCGCCGATCCGCACGCGGTCGCCGGGGTGCAGGGGCTGCGGGCCGCTGAGCAGCTCCTCGTTGAGGTAGGTGCCGTTGGTCGACCCCATGTCCTCGATCACGATCGCGGCCCCCTGGCGGATCAGGCGGGCGTGGCGCGAGGAGGCAAACGGATCCTCCAGGCGGATCTCGGCCTGGTCGCCGCGGCCCATGACGGCGCCCTCGCCGACCTCGTACTCCATCCCGGGCACATGACCCGGCGCACGCTCCACGACCAGGCGCGGGTCCAGTTCGGCCTCCGGCACCTGGCCCTGCTTGCTCGCCGAGTAGATCCCGGTCGCGTCGGCGGGCGCCTGCTGCGGCACATAGCCCGGCGCGGCCGTCGTGACCGACGTGCGCTTGAGGTCCTTCAGCGCATTGCGCGAGATCCACAGCAGGAAGAGGTAGAGGACCGCGAGAAAGCCGAACTTCAGCGCGACGGAGACGGGATCGATCACCGTTACTCGACCTCGAATCCGACGCTGACGGTGCCGAGCTCGATCCGGTCGCCGCTCTCCAGCGGATGCGGGCCGTCGACCTGGCGGCCGTTGACGCGCACGCCGTTGGTCGACCCGAGGTCCTGGATCAGCCAGCTCGGCCCGCTGGGCGAGATCTCGGCGTGGCGGCGGGAGACGTTGGAGTCGTCGAGCACGATGTCGGAGTCGCGGCTGCGGCCGATGATCGCGCCACCGGCCGGGACGACCAGCCGCTTGCCGCCTGCCACGACGATGGCCCGCCGGCGCCCGGTGCCGGCACCGGAGCCGACCTCCTCGAGCGCCGACTGATGGCGGTCGCTGGTCGAGTACACCATGGTGTGGCCCATGTCGGCGGGCCGGGCCTCGGGCGCGTTGTGCGCCGCCGGCTCCGCGGGCTGCACCAGCCGCGCCTGGATGCCGAACTCCCCGAGCGCGAGCCGCTCGTCGGTGCGGAACTCGATCTGCGGGCGGCTGACCAGCGCCAGCCGCTCCCGACGCGCGTGCTCCAGCAGATAGGCCCCGAGCTCGTCGATGACCGACTGCTCGACGCCCTCGTAGCGCTGACGGTCCTGCGGCGAGAGCCAGACGACGTACTCGTTGGGCACGTAGGTGCGCGAGACCGAGACCGTGCGGTGCTCGTCCATCTCCTTGGCGAGCTTGCGCGCCAGTTCGACCGGCCGGACTTCGGACCGGAAGACGCGACCGAACGTCCCCTCGACGAGGCCGGCGATCTTCTCTTCGAGGCTGCGGAGGACGCTCATGCCGTGGAGGGACGACTTCTTCCCCGCGGGGAATCCGCCCACGCATCATGCGGAGCGGCCGATCTAGAGTAGACAAGCTCAACGGGAATCGCGTGCGTCAGGTGACGCTCGCGGGATCACCGCGACCACGGCGGCGGCGATGGCGCCGACGATCAGCCCCCGCGGCACGGCGCCGAGTGCCGCCTGCGTGGCGGCTGCCACGCCCGCCGCCCAGGCGATCGCGAGCACGATGTCGGCGACCAGCAGGCGGCCGCGGACGAGGTAGGGCAGCACCGCCGCGGCGGCCGCCCAGACGGCCGGCAGCGTGATGGCCGGCGAGGTGACGATGGCCGCGAGCGCGTCGGTGCCGCCCCGCGCGGCATCGGCCGGCGCCCCGAGCAGCAGGTGTCGCCCCGTCGCGGCCTCGGCCAACAGCAGCCACCAGGCGCCGAGCGCGCCCACGATCGCGCGCCGCGGCAGGCTCCCGACGCGCGCGGCCAGCGCGGGGAAGACGCCCCCGACGGTGCCCAGCGCCAGCAGCGGCGCCGCCCCGGCCAGCGACCACGTCGCGGGCGCCGCACGACGCAGGAGCAGCGGGACCGGCAGCGCGGCGGCGAGGACGAGCCATGCACGGCCCGCGTCGGCGGTGAAGAGCCAGGTGGTCGTGGCGGCCGCGAACACCAGCCACGCCAGGCGCGGGAGCAGCAGGACGGCGAGCGCGACGGCGAGCGCACCCGTCAGCGGCGCGACCGGCGGTGCCGCCTCGGGCCCTGAGCCCGCGACGGTGGTCCCCCAGCGCAGGGCAGCGCCCGCTAGGCCCGCAGCCAGCACGGCGGCCATCGCCCGCTGGGTCAGCTTCGTGTGCCGCGGCGGCGCCACGGGCGCCAGCGGCTCCAGCGACCCGCCGGCGATCGTGCCGGGCTCGTCATCGACGGCCTCCAGCGCGCCGGTCAGCGCCTCGCGCAGCTCGGCCAGCGTCCCGCGCTCCTCGGGATGCGGCCAGACCGCGACATCCAGCGCCGCGCAGAGATCCAACGGGAGATCGCGCCGCAGCCGGCCCAGCGGCGGCAGCCGCTGACCGACCCGCCGCGCCGTCGCGCCCGCGCCACGCCCGCGCACCGGGTTGACGCCCGACAGACCCTCGTAGAGGCACAGCCCCAGCGCGTAGAGATCGGCCTCCTCCCCCACTTCGGCGCCCTCGGCCTGCTCGGGCGCCATGTAGGCCAGCGTGCCGACCACGTCGCCGGTCCGCGTCAGCGCGTCGTCGCCGGCGATCCGCGCGACGCCGAAGTCCGTCAGCTTGGCCGGCGCCCCGCCGTCGGCGACCGCATCCGGCACGAGGATGTTCAGCGGCTTGACGTCGCGATGGATGATCCCGCGCTTGTGCGCGTGGGTCAGCGCGTCGCAGAGCGCGACGCCGATCTCCACCACGTCGCGATCCGACAGCGCCCCTTCCTCCAGCAGCCGCGCGAAGGTCGCCCCGCGGACAAGCTCGGAGACGAGGTAGACGTTCTCCTCGTCGGATCCGGCCTCGTGCAGCGCGACGATCGCCGGGTGCGACAAGCGCGCCGCGGCGACGCCCTCGCGCTGCGCGCGCTTGGCCGTGTCGGCGTCCGGAGCCGGGATCCGCTTGACGGCGACGGTCCGATCGAGCTTGAGGTCATGGGCCAGCCAGACCACGCCGAAGCCGCCCCCGCCCAGCCGGCGCACCAGCCGGTAGCGGTCCAGGACGACCTCCGAGCCGGCCGTCGTGGCCGTCGTCGTGGGATGCTCCGCGGTCTCCACCGCCTCCGGAGTTCCGCGCGGGAAGAAGGGGCCCTGCGCGCGACGGCGAAGTTGCAGCGGGCGCTGTCGCCCGACCCACCGGTAATACTGGCCTATTCGCCCCCGCCAGGAGCGCGGACGTACGTGTCCTTCTTCGACGACGAGCCCGACGAACCCACGCGAGTCACCCGTCCCGCCCGGCCCCGCCGTGCGGCGACCGCCGATGGCCCACCCCCGGCCGACATCGCCCGGCGGCGTCAGTTCGTGCTCTTCGGCGGCCTCGCCCTCGTCGCGCTCCTGCTGCTGCTCTTCGTCAAGAGCTGCGCCGGCACGCGCCACAAGAACGCGCTGAAGGACTACAACCGCGAGGTCACGTCGATCGTCCAGAGCTCGGACCGCACGGTCTCCAAGCAGCTCTTCGACGTGCTCTCCAAGGGCGGGCAGTCCCAGGACGTGACGGTCGCCGTCAACCAGGTGCGGCTGGTCGCCGAGGAGGACGCCAAGCGCGCCCGCGACCTCGACGCGCCCGATGACGTCGCCGCCGCCCAGCACGATCTCGAGCTGGTCATGAACTTCCGCGCCGAGGGCGTCAAGAACATCGGCGACCTGCTCACCAAGGCGCTCAGCAACCAGCCCACCGCGGTCGCGGCGATCCGCGGTGTCGCGGGCCAGATGCAGCTGTTCCTGGCCTCCGACGTCGTCTACTCCCAGCGCGTCGCCCCGCTGATCGTCGATGCGCTCGACGACAACGACCTCCACGACCAGGCGGTCTCGCCCTCGAAGTTCCTGCCGAACATCGGCTGGCTCGACGCGGCGAAGGTCGGCGACAAGATCAACCCGGACGCGGGCGCCGACTCGTCCTCGGCGACCGGCGAGGTCAAGCCGGGCACGCACGGCCACGGCATCATCGGCGTCAAGGCCGCCGGCGTCGCGCTGAGCCCGACGGGGTCGGGCATCAACCGCGTCCCGGCCAAGGCGCCGCTACCGGTCGAGGTCACCTACGCCAACCAGGGCGAGAACGACGAGTCCAACGTCACGATCTCGGTCAAGATCACCGGCGGCCCGAAGACGATCTCGGCCACCAAGCGCCTCAACCAGACCAAGGCCGGCACCCAGGCCGCGGTGCCGATCCAGCTGACCTCCGTGCCGCCGCAGGGCTCGTCGACGACGATGACGGTCACCATCAAGCCCGTCCCGGGCGAGAAGAAGACCGACAACAACACGACGACCTACACGATCCTGTTCACCTAGTAGCGTCGGCGACGTGGACAGCTCGACCGCCGGGATCGTGGCGCTCGTCGCGTGCGCCGTCGCGCTGGCGGCCCTGGTCGTGGCCGCCACGGCGCTGGTGCGCCTACGCCGCCTGCGCGCCGACCAGCGCGTCCTACTCGGGGCGGGCGAGGCCGACGACCTCATCGCCCACGCCTCGCGTATCGAGCAGGAGTTCCGCTCGCTGCACGCCTACGTCGGCGACGTCGCCGCGCGGCTCGACGGGCGCCTGGGCACGGCCGAGGGCCGCCTGGACGGCACGATCGCCTTCCGCGGACTCGTCCGCTTCGACGCCTACAACGAGATGTCGGGCCAGCAGTCGGTGGCGATCGCGCTGCTGGACGCCGAGCAGTCCGGGCTCGTGATGTCGAGCATCCACCACCGCGACCAGGCGCGGCTCTACGTCAAGCACGTCGTCCGCGGCGAGCCGGAGTACCCGCTGTCGCCTGAGGAGATCGAGGCGGTGCGCGTCGCGCTGGCCGGTGAGCCGCCGCCCGAGCCGCCGCGGCTGCCATGAGGCTCGGCTACTTCGGGCCCGTGGGCACCTTCACCCATGCCGCGTTGCTGGCCTCCGCGCATGTCGCGGATGGCACCGACGTCGAGGCCGTCCCGCTGCCCACCGAGCGCGAGACGATCCTGGCTGCCGGCGCCGGCATGGTCGACGCGGCGCTCGTCCCCATCGAGAACTCGCTCGAGGGCGGCGTCAACGCGACGCTCGACACGCTCGCGCTCGACGACGCCGGAGCGCGCGTGCGGATCGTCGGCGAGGAGGTCCTGCCGATCTCGCTCGCGCTGATCGTGCGCCCGGGCGTCGCGCTGGGCGACGTCGACGCCGTCTTCTCGCATCCGCAGCCGCTGGGCCAATGCCGCCACTACCTGGCCGAGACGCTGCCCGGCCGGCGGGCGGTCGCCGCCACCTCGACCGTCGAGGCGGTGCGCTCGGTGGCCGAGGCGACCGATGCGCCCCATGCCGCGATCGGCACCGCGGCCGCCGCCGGGCTCTACGGCTGCGAGATCCTCGCCGAGGGCATCGAGGACCAGCACGGCAACGAGACGCGCTTCCTCTGGGTCGCGCCTGCTGGGTCTGATCCCTTCGGCACGGCAGGCGCCGAGACCGGCGTCCACTGCAAGACCTCGATCGTCTTCCACGGCACCGGAGACGCGACACCCGGATGGCTCGTGGACTGCCTGTCGGAGATCGCCTCTCGGGGCATCAACCTGACGCGGATCGAGTCGCGGCCGCTCAAGCGCCAGCTCGGGCACTACCTATTCCTGGCCGATCTGGAGGGCCACGAAGACGACCCGCAGGTGGCCGAGGCGATCGAGCGCCTGCACCTCCACTGCGAGGTCGTGCGCGTGCTCGGCTCGTACCCGTCTGCAGCCTGAGCGCCGCGCGCTACCCTGCTCCCAGGTTCGAACCCGGCGATTTCCGTTGCCTCGGATGGTACGGTTCCGCCTGGGACACGCCCATGAGCAAGCTCGCTACACCACCACACACGATGCGGTCCACGTTGCCCGGCGAGCACCGGCGACGTGGACGTGAAGGTGGCCGAGTGCTCGTGCTGAACGCGTCATACGAGCCGATCAACGTCTGCACCGTGCGCCGCGCCGTCGTCCTGCTGCTCAAGGCCAAGGCCGAGGTCGTCGACCACGCGACGTGGGAGCTGCGCTCCGAGCGCGCCTCGATGTCGCGGCCGGTCGTCATCCGGCTGATGACCTACATCGTCATCCCGCGCGACACTCACCGCCGCAAGATCACCCGGCGCGCCGTCTTCGCCCGCGACAACTGGACCTGCCAGTACTGCGGCTCGCGCTCCAACCTCACCGTCGACCACGTGATCCCCCGCTCCAAGGGCGGCTCCTCCACGTGGGAGAACATCGTCGCCTCCTGCGCGCCCTGCAATCGCCGCAAGGCCGACCACCTTCCCGACAAGGCCGGCATGCACCCCAGGCGCACGCCGTCCATGCCCCAGCCGCACGTCTTCATCCACGTCGCCACTCCCACCATTCCGGCGGCGTGGCGTCAGTGGCTCCCTGAAGCGGCGTAGGGCTCAGCGCCTTCGCGCCGACTGGTCTGCCGCGCGTCGCTCGCGGCCACCGAGCATGTCCCTTAACGCCAAAGGACGCCGCGGTAGCAACCGCGACGCCCTTTGAACACCACTGGACTGGACAACCCGCTCTGCGACTTTCTGAGCGGCCGGAGGGACGACTTCCGGCATCGCAGATCGGGGGTGGCCCGGCGTGGATTCGCTGGATCGTTACTCCAGCCCGACCGATCTAGCGGCCGGCCACCTCCAGGGTCCCGCAAGTACTAGAACTAGATATTCGGACCACCTCCTTTCTCTGGTAGGCGCAATGTAGCACCACCGTCCGACAACTTTGCGCAGTACCTGCTAGCGACGGTCAACGGACGGACGGGAGGTGGTCCGATTGGCTTACTCCTCGTCGTCCTCCGGGCCTTCGACCGCGGCGTCCTCGGCCGCCAGGTCGTCCCCGGCGTCCTCGTCCTCGGCGTCGACCGGCAGCGGCGCCTCGGCATCGCCGGGCTCGGCAGCCACGTTGAGCTCCTCGCCCTCGACGTCGAGCGTCGGCTCGCCGCTCTCGTCCTCGGACTCCGCGATCAGGGCGATCGCGCTCACCTGATCGCCGTCGCGCGGGCTCATCAGCCGGACGCCCGTCGCCGAGCGACCCTGCTGCGAGATGCCCTTGACGCCCGTGCGCTGGATCATCCCGTTCTGGGAGATGAACACCAGCTCCTGATGGGGCCGGACGACGAGCGCGCCGGCCAGGCCGCCCTTGGCCTCGGTCAGCTTGATCGTCAGCACGCCCTTGGCGCCACGCGACGTCTTGCGGTACTGGTCGATCTTGGTGCGCTTGCCGTAGCCGGAGTCCGTGACGACGAGCATGTCCATGTCGTCGCGAGCGACGTCCATGGCGATGACCTCGCCCTTCTCGCCGACGTCCATCCCGCGGACCCCGCCGGTGTCGCGCCCCATGGCTCGGGCCTGGCCCTCCTCGAAGCGCACCGCAAGGCCCGCCTTGGAGACCATCATGATCTCGTCGTCCTTGTCGACCCGGCGCACCGCGATCAGCTCGTCGTCATCGCGGATCTTGATGGCGATGATGCCGTCGGCCTTGATCGGCGTGTTGTAGGCCTGGAACTCGGTCTTCTTGATGACGCCCTTGCGCGTCGCGAAGACGAGGTAGGGCGACTCCGAGAAGTCCCGGGTCGAGAGCACCGACTGCACGCGCTCGTTCTCGCGCAGCGGCAGGATGTTGACCAGCGCGCGGCCCTTGGACTGGCGCGCGCCCTCCGGCAACTCATACACCTTGGACCGGTAGACCTTGCCCCGGTTGGTGAAGAAGAGCAGGAAGTCGTGGGTCGAGCAGACGAAGAGGTGCTCGATGTAGTCCCCGTCCTTGAGGTCCATCCCGGTGATGCCGACACCGCCACGACGCTGCTGGCGGTAGGTCGTCAGCGGCACCCGCTTGATGTACCCCGACTTGGTCATCGTGATGACCATCTGCTGGTCGGCGATGAGGTCCTCGATGTCGAGCTCGTCCTCCGACGGCGCGATCTCGGTCCGGCGCGGCTCGGTGAAGCGCTCGGAGATCTCCAGCAGCTCCTCCTTGATCAGCGCGCGCACGTTGGCCTCGTCGCCCAGCAGCTCGCGCAGCTCGCGGATGCGCTCCATCACGTCGGCATGCTCCTGCTTGATCGCGTCGCTCTCCAGCGCGGTCAGCTGCGACAGGCGCAGGTCGAGGATCGCCGACGCCTGGATCTGCGACAGCGAGAACGCCGTCACCAGCTCCTCGCGGGCGGCCTCACGGTTCGGCGACCGGCGGATGACCTCGATGACGGCGTCGAGGTTGTCCAGCGCGATGAGCAGTCCCTCGAGGACGTGCGCCCGCGCTTCCTTCTGGTTGAGCTCGAACTTCGCGCGACGCACGACGACCTCGCGCTGGTGCGCGACGTAGGCGTGCAGGACCTCGATCAGCGACAGCGTGCGCGGCACGCCGTCGACCAAGGCCACCATGTTGACGCCGAACGTGGACTGCATCGGCGTGTGCTTGTAGAGCTTGTTCAGCACCACCTTGGGGTTGACCGCGCGCTTGAGCTCGATCACCAGGCGCATGCCACGCCGGTCGGTCTCGTCGCGCAGATCGGAGATCTCGGGGATCTTCTTCTCGCGCACGAGCTCGGCGATCTTGGTGATCAGCCCGTTGTCGCCACCCTTCTTGACCGCGTAGGGCAGCTCGGTGACGATCAGCGCCTCCTTGCCCTGGTGGATCTCCTCGATGTGGGCCTTGGCGCGGACCTTGATCTTGCCGCGGCCGGTCTCGTAGGCGTCGCGGATCCCCGAGCGGCCCATGATGATGCCGGCGGTCGGGAAGTCGGGACCCTGGATGTGGGTCAGCAGCTCGTCGAGCGAGATCGCCGGGTCGTCCAGGAACGCGACGGTCGCGCTGATGACCTCTTCGAGGTTGTGCGGCGGGATGTTGGTGGCCATGCCGACGGCGATGCCGGTGCCGCCGTTGACGAGCAGGTTCGGGAAGCGCGAGGGCAGGACCGTCGGCTCCTGCTTGGACCCGTCGTAGTTGGGGACGAAGTCCACCGTGTCCATGTCGATGTCACGGACCATCTCCATGGCGATGCGCGTCAGCCGCGCCTCGGTGTAGCGCATGGCCGCCGCGTCGTCGTCGTCGATCGAGCCGAAGTTGCCCTGACCGTCGACGAGCATGTGGCGCATCGAGAAGTCCTGCGCCAGCCGCACGAGCGTGTCGTAGATCGACGCGTCGCCGTGCGGGTGGTAGTTGCCCATCACGTCGCCGACGATGCGTGCCGACTTGACGTAGGGCCGCGTCGGGCCGAGGCCCGCCTCGTTCATCGCGAACAGCACGCGGCGGTGGACGGGCTTGAGGCCGTCGCGGACGTCGGGCAGCGCGCGCCCGACGATGACCGACATGGCGTAGTCGAGGTACGCGTTGCGCATCTCGTCTTCGAGCGCACGCGGCTCGATGTTGCCGCCGCTAATGACGTCGGTTGCCATGCGTCCTCACCTCCTGGGGGAAATTGCGGTTCGGCGCCGCTGTTGCGCGGCGCATCTAGACGTCGAGGTTCACGACGGCGCGAGCGTTCTGCTCGATGAACTCACGGCGGGGCTCGACGACGTCGCCCATCAACATGGTGAAGAGGCGGTCGGCCTCCGCGGCGTCATCGACGCTCACCTGCTGCAGCGTGCGCGTCGTCGGGTCCATCGTGGTCACGCGGAGCTGCTCGGGGTTCATCTCCCCCAGCCCCTTGAAGCGCGACACGTTGACGCCGCGCCGCGCGACCTCGAGCACCGAGGTGCGGAGCGTCTCGAACGAGTAGGCCTCGTCGGAGCGCTCGCCCAGCGCGACGCTGAACGGCGGCGCGCCCGCGAGCTCGACGAGCTGCGCGTTGACCTTGACGTACTGGCGGTAGTCGTTGGAGTCGAACAGCGCGCGGGCCAGCCGGTGCGTCTGGGCCAGGCCGCTCTTGCGCTCGACCGCCTTGACGACCAGCAGGTCGTCGGTGGTCTCGACGATATGCGTCTCGTGCGGGCGCGACGCGTCGTTCTTCTCCAGCGACGCCAGCGCCGATGTGAGGTCGGCCGCCTGGTCGTCGAGCAGCCCGGCCTCGCCGAGGAAGCGGACCGCCTCGTGGCCGTGCTCGGCGCGCAGCGAGCTGCCCCAGCCCTCGAACTGCTTGAGCAGCCGCGTGTAGCGCTGCCAGCGCGCCTCGGTCAGGTTGAACTGCGCGCCCGTGCGGTCGTGCACGGCGATCTTCTCCAGCTTGTCGGAGAGCAGCAGCTCCTCCAGCTCGGAGTCCTTCTCCAAGTAGCGCTCGGTCTTGCCCTGCTTGACCTTGTAGAGCGGCGGCTTGGCGATGTAGACGTAGCCGGCCTCGATCAGCTCCGGCATCTCGCGGAACAACAGCGTCAGGACGAGCGTGCGGATGTGCGCGCCGTCAACGTCGGCGTCGGTCATCAGCACCACCTTGTGGTAGCGCGCCTTCTCGATGTCGAACTCGTCGCGGATGCCGGTGCCCAGCGCGGTGATGAGCGCCTGGACCTCGTTGTTCTTCAGCACGCGGTCGATGCGCGCCTTCTCCACGTTGAGAATCTTCCCGCGCAGCGGCAGGACGGCCTGCGTGTGCCGGTCCCGGCCCTGCTTGGCCGAGCCGCCGGCGGAGTTGCCCTCGACGATGAAGATCTCGGCCAAGGACGGGTCCTTCACCGAGCAGTCGGCGAGCTTGCCCGGCAGCGGCGAGTTCTCCAGCGCGCTCTTGCGGCGCGTGAGGTCGCGCGCCTTGCGGGCGGCGGACCGCGCCTGCGCGGCCTGGACGGCCTTGCGGATGATCGCCCGCGCCTCGCCCGGGTTCTCCTCCAGGAACTCCGCGAGCTTGGAGTTGACGACGTTGGCGACGAAGCCCTCCATGCCCGGGTTGCCGAGCTTGGTCTTCGTCTGACCCTCGAACTGCGGGTCGGCGAGCTTGGCGGAGATGACCGCGGTCAGCCCCTCACGGACGTCCTCGCCGGAGAGGTTGTCGTCCTTCTCCTTGAGCTCGCCCTTCTCCCGCGCGTAGCGGTTGATCGTGCGCGTCAACGCCGAGCGGAAGCCCGAGAGGTGCGAGCCGCCCTCGTGCGTGTTGATGTTGTTGGCAAACGAGAAGACCGACTCCTGGTAGGAGCCGTTCCACTGCATGGCGATCTCGACATAGCCCTCGTCGGACTCGCCCTCGAAGAAGATGACCTTCTTGCCGAGCGGCTCCTTGTTCTCGTTGAGGTAGGAGACGAAGTCCTCGATGCCGCCCTCGAAGTGGAACTCGGCCCGCTGGCCGCCGGCACGCTCGTCGGTCAGCGTGATGCGCAGGCCGCGCGTCAGGTAGGCGGTCTCGCGCAGGCGCTGCTCGAGGACGCCGAAGTCATGCTCGATCGTCTCGAAGATGTCGGCGTCCGGGAGCCAGGTGACCGAGGTGCCGGTGCTCTGGCCCTTGGCCATCTTGTCGCCCTTGACCAGGTCGTAGCGCGGGACGCCGCGATCGAACTCCTGGTGGTGGAGGTGGCCCTCGACGGCGACCTCGACCCGCAAGGACTCTGACAGCGCGTTGACCACCGAGATGCCGACGCCGTGCAGGCCGCCGGAGACCTTGTAGCCGCCGCCGTCGCCGAACTTGCCGCCGGCGTGCAGGACGGTCAGCACGACCTCGACGGCCGGGCGTCCCTCCTTCTCGACGATGCCGACCGGGATGCCGCGGCCCTCGTCGCGCACGGTGACGCTGTTGTCGGGGTGGATCGTGACCTCGACCAGCCCACCGAAGCCGGCCAGGGCCTCGTCGACCGAGTTGTCGACCGCTTCGTAGACCAGATGATGGAGGCCGCGGATGCCCGTCGACCCGATGTACATGCCCGGACGCTTGCGGACCGCCTCGAGGCCCTCGAGGACGGTGATGTCCTGGGCGTCGTAGGCGGCAGAGCCCTGGCGCGCATTCTTCTGCTTGCCGTTCTCGTTCGCCATAAGAGTGCTGCGTTCCTGACGCAGAACGCCCCGATCCCGGGCTCGGTCGAGCCCGACCGGGGCGTGAAAAGAAGTTGTCCGCAGGATAGCACAGAGACCCCGCGGAACGCCGGTTCAGAGCGTCACGAAATGCCTGCAAATCCACACAAAAGTGTCACGGTTCGCGCGTGGCCCACGCGCGCGGTGGCGATGCCACGCACCGCAGGGCCGTGACGCGCCCTTCGCCGAGCTGCGCGTTGAGCCGCTCGACGAGCTCCGGCGCCATCAGATCGAGCTCTTGCGCCCACACCGAAGAGCGGCACGAAATCGTCAATGTTCCACCACGCTCCGTGGTCGGCGTCGCCTCTTTGGCGACCACCGCACCGACCACGATCGGCCACACGCGCTGCACCTCGCCGAGCACCGTCTTGGGCGCGAGCTGGTCGGCGAGGCCGGCGATCGCCGACGACAACGGGCGGGGAGCACGACGGCGCATCACGCGGCCTCGGCAGCCGCGGCATCCTGCAGGACAGTCCCCGGCGAGACCTTCAGGCGCACGACCGTCGGCGCCTGCGCACCCGGCACGTGGCCGAGGTCGGTGGTCGTCACGACAGCCTGGCCGCCGTCGTCCAGCCGCGCGATCAGCATCCCGCGGCGATCGGCGTCGAGCTCGCTCATGACGTCGTCGAGCAGCATCAGTGGGGGAGCCCCGCGCTCCTCGGTCAGCACGGCGCGCTCGGCGAGCAGCAGCGCCAGCAGCGCCAGCCGCTGCTCACCTTGGGATCCGAAGGACTTCAGCTCGCGCCCGTCGCGCAGCAGCAGCAGCTCGTCGCGGTGCGGTCCATGCTGGGTGAAGCCGCGCTCGACGTCCGAGGCGCGCCGCTCCAGCAGCTCCGCGGCCAACTCCGTCGGCTCGGTCGCCTTCGTCCGCGGCCGATAGCGCACCTCCGCCACGCCGGCCAGCCCCAGCTCGCCGGCCAGCTGCGGAAAGCCCTCCGCGACCCGTGCCACGGCCGCGGCACGATCGTCTCGGAGCGCGATGCCCCAGCGCGAGAGCTCCGCATCCCAGGCATCCAGCGCAGCCGCGCCGACCCGCCCGGCGCGCACGCGCCCCAACAGCGCGTTGCGCTGCGCCATCGCCCGCGAGTACTGCGCCCGGTTGCCGGCGCGCGACGGCCACAGCGCCGCGACCAGCTGGTCGAGATGCGCGCGGCGCAGCGAGGGCGCGCCCTTGACGAGCTCCAGCCGATCGGGGAGGAAGACGCTGACCAGCGGCCGTGCCGGACTGTCGGTCAGCCGCTCCACCGGCACGCCGTCGACCTTGATCCGCTTCGGCTCGCCCGGCTGGAACCCGACGCTGAGCGTGTGCGCACCGTCCCGATCTGACGTGTCAACTTCGACACGTGCGGCCGGAGCGTCGAAGCGCACCATGTCGCGCTCGTTGGCCGTCCGGCATGAGCGGGCGGTGCAGCCGAAGTACAGCGCCTCCAACAGATTGGACTTGCCCGCGCCGTTGGGGCCGTGCAGGACCGTCAGGCCCGGACCCACCGCGACGTCGGCCGTCGCGTAGGTCCGGAAGTCGCGCAGGCGCAGGCGCTCGACGCGCATGGCGCGGGCGTCGTCCTCAGACGTTCAAGCGGATCGGCATGATCAGGTAGAGGAAGCCGCTTTCGTCGGCGCCCTCGATCAGGCCGGGCCGCAGGGGGCTGATGAGCTTGAGGATCAGGTCGTCGGACCCGACGCTGTCCAGGCCGTCGCGCAGGAACTCGGGGTTGAAGCCGATCTCGAACGGCTCACCGGCAAACGGCACCGGCACCGGCTCAGATGCCTCGCCGACGTCCGGGGTCTGGGCCGAGACCGTCAGCTCGCCCTCGGTGAAGCTCAGCCGCAGCGGCGCGTTCTTCTGCGCCATCAGGCTGATGCGCTTGACCACATCGCCGAGCTCCTCGCCGCTGATGCGCAGCTGGTGCTCGTAGCCGTCGGGGATCAGCTGGCGGTAGTTGGGGAACTGGCCGTCGATCAGCCGCGAGGACAGCACGGCGCCGCCGACCTCGAAGACGACCTGGTTGGAGCGCACGCCGATCCGGATCAGGTCGGCGCCGGTGGCGCCCACGACCGTGCGCAGCTCGTCCAGCGCCCGTGCCGGCACGTTGGCCTCGAAGCCCGGGTCCAGCGAGACGCCCAGCGCGGTCTCCTTGACGCTCAGGCGGTAGGAGTCGGTGGCGACCATCCGCAGCTCCGAGCCCGATGCCGACACGAGGATGCCGGTGAGGATCGGGCGCGTCTCGTCACGCGACGCCGACTTCGACACCATCTCGATCGTGTCCACGAACGCCTGGGCCGGGACCTCGACGACGGTGTCGTCGGCATCGGTGCCGCCCACGCCCGGCAGCGGCGGGAAGTCCTCGGCCCGCAGCGTGCGCAGGTGGAACTTCGCCGAGCCGGCGATCACCTCGACGTCCTGCTGCTCGGGGCGCAGCTCGAGCTCGACACGCTCGGCGCCCTTGGGCAGCGAGCGCGCCACATCCAGCAACAGCCGGGCGGGGAGGACGACGGTGCCCTCGCGCGCCACCTCGGCCGCGAGCGGCACGCGGAGCGCGATCTCCATGTCGGTCGCGCGCAGCTCGACGCCCTCGCTGGTGGCGGCGAGTTGGACACCAGAGAGCGCCTGGACCGCGCTGCGCGTGGACGCGACGCGGGAAACGGATTGCAGCTGAGCGAGCAGATCCGCGCTCGCGGTCGAAAGCTTCACGATGAAGACCTCAAGAGATATTCAGGAGTCATAGGGGGCTGTTGACGTGTGGACAGCCGCCGAGATGACCGGACGATGCGGGGTGTTCGCGCACAAGAGCCCACCGAGTCTGTCAACAGCACCGGTCAAACCGCTGTCCCGCCGGCAGCGTCGGTCAGACGCGCGGTGATCGTGGCGACCGCGTCGTAGGCATCGGGATCGGTTCCGATGCGGCTCGCCGCACGCTTGCAGGCGTGCAGGACGGTGGAGTGGTCGCGCCCGCCGAAGTGCGCGCCGATCGCCGGCAGCGTCTCGTGCGTGTGCTCGCGGGCGAGGTACATGGCGACTTGGCGTGGCCAGGCGACGCGCGCGGTGCGGCTGGGGGACAGGAGCTCGTCGCGGGTGAGGCCGAAGACGTCGGCGACGATGTCCTGGATGCGCTGCACGCTGGGCGGGCCTGCCGCGGCACGCCCAGCCGCCGTGCGGCCGTAGAGCTGGGTCAGCACCTCGTCGGCCAGCGGTCGGTCGATCGGGGCATCGGTCAGCGACGCGTAGGCGACGACGCGGATCAGCGCGGCCTCGAGGCTGCGCAGGTTGTCGGTGACGCGCTCGGCGATCAGCTCGAGAACACCGTCGTCACCGGCGTCGATCCCGTCGTGGTGGGCGCGCTTGCGCAGGACGGTCAGCCGCGTGGCGGGGTCGGGCGAGCGGATGTCGACCAGCAGCCCGGACTCGAAGCGCTGGCGCAGGCGGTCCTCCAGCTTGGCCATGTCGCGCGGCGGTCGGTCGGAGGTCAGCACCAGCTGGCTGCCCGTCTCGTGCAGCGCGTTGAAGGTGTGGAAGAACTCCTCCTCGGTCTTCACCTTGCGCTCCAGGAACTGCACGTCGTCGATCAGCAGGACGTCGTTACGCCGGTAGCGGTGCTTGAAGGCGTCGACGTCGCGGGTCTTCAGCGCCTCCAGGAACTCGTTGGTGAAGCGCTCGACCGTCGTGTAGCGGACGGTCAGCCCGCCGCCGTAGGTGCGCACGTAGTTGCCGATGCTGTGCAGGAGGTGCGTCTTGCCGACGCCGGGCGGGCCGACGATGAACAGCGGGTTGTAGGCCTGGCCTGGCAGCTCGGCGACCGCGAGCGCCGCGGCGTGGGCGAAACGGTTGGCGTCGCCGATGACGAACTGCTCGAAGGTGAACTTGGGGTTCAGGCGCGAGACCTCGGCCTCGTCGAAGAGCGCGGCGCGCGGGTCGTCGGTGACGGCTGGCGCCGCGGGCAGGCCGTCGGGCGCCGGGGCCGTCGTCCCGTCGTCGTCACGCAGCTCCACGCGCGCGCCGCTGCCGTCGCCGAGGATGGTCCGCGCCGCGTCGTCGAGAATCGCCGCGTAGCGCTGCTGAACCCAGGCGCGGACCTCGGACGGGGCGAGCAGGACGATCCGGTCGCCGTCGATGCCGCCCCAGCGCAACGGCGCGAGCCAGATGTCGTACGCGGACTCCGGCACCCGGTGTCGCACCTCCGCCTGCAAGCGGGTCCAGATGGGGGCGAGGTCCGGCGTCACGGCAGGGAGGAGCAGCTCCTTGAGAAGCAGACTGGCGAGGCTGGGCGAGGAGCCGTTGGCGGGGCTCTGGGAGGAGGCCATCGCGCCGACGGGGGTCGAAACGTAGCAGGTGACTTCGGCCGGTCGAGCGCCGTCTGCGGGCCCGTGCGTGAGACACCGCAAATGCCGCCAAAATCCCTGCCGAGTCCCTTCGGCCGAACCTGTGGATCGGTGTTAGCACGTGGGAGGATGGTGTGGACAGGTCGTGAGGCAGGGGTCCGGTACACTGGCCCGCCGGTCGTACGACCTCCCCGACGGAGCACGAAACCTCATGAAGCGCACCTATCAGCCCAAGCGACGCAAGCGCGCCCGCGCGCACGGCTTTCGCAACCGCATGGCCACCAAGGCCGGCCGCGTCGTGCTCAAGCGCCGTCGCGACAAGGGCCGCAAGCGGCTGACCGTCTGACCGTGGACGCGCCCTCGCGCGCCGGCGGCAGCCTCAAGCGACCCAAGAAGGGTCGGCTGTCCCGTAGCGCCGAGTTCGAGCGCGTCTACCGTCAAGGCCGGTCCATCGGGAACCGGCACCTCGTCCTCTACGTGTTCCCGCGAGGCGCGGCGTCGGCCGCGCCCCAGGGCTCTCCGCCGGCCCCCGGCTCGGTCTCTCGGTCTCGCGGAAGGTCGGCGGCGCCGTCGACCGCAACCGCGTCAAGCGGCTGCTGCGCGAGGCCTTCGCCATCGAGGGCCAGCGCCTGGCGCCTGACAGTGACGCGGTCGTGGTCGCCCGTCCCGAGGTCCGCGAGCTGGCCGAGCGCGAGGGCCTCGACGGCGTCCGCGCCGCGCTGGGCGAGCTCATCGGCCGGTCGGTGGGCGAGAAGCCCCCTGCCGCCCCGGCGTCGTGAGCGCCCGGCCGTCCTTGCCCCGCCGCATCGCGGTGGCGCCGATCATCGCCTACCAGCGCGTGATCTCGCCGCTCTTCCCGCGGCGCTGCAAGTACGAGCCGACCTGCTCCGCCTACGCCGCGCAGGCGATCGGCCGCTTCGGCATACTCCGGGGCCTGGTCCTGGCCGGCTGGCGGCTGCTGCGCTGCAACCCTTGGAGTCACGGCGGCTACGACCCGGTCGAGGATCAACGTCTCTTCCGTCTGCCGCCTTCCTCTCCCGCACGGCCCCCGCACGCCTGAGCCCATGGTCCCCATCACCGCAAACATCCTGCAGCCGCTGGTGGACGTCTTCGAGACGATCCTCAAGTTCTTCCACGACACCGTCGGCGCCGAGCTGGGGTCTGTCGATCATCCTGCTCACGATCGCCGTCCGGGCCGCGCTGCTGCCGCTGGCGGTCAAGCAGTTCCGCTCGATGCAGGCGCTGCAGCGGATCGCGCCGCATCTCAAGGAGCTGCAGGCCAAGTACAAGGACGACAAGCAGCGTCTTCAGCAGGAGACGATGAAGTTCTACCAGGAGCACAAGGTCAATCCCTTCGCCTCCTGTCTGCCGCTTGTCGCCCAGCTGCCGGTGTTCCTGTCGCTCTTCTACATGCTGCGCAAGGACCTGCGGTACGACATCTGCCCGGACATCAACACGGCGGCGGTCAAGGTCCCGAAGCCGTGTGGCTCCACGGATGCGTCGCAGTTCTGGTTCATCCACGACATCACCGACAAGGCCACGGGCTCGGTCCTGGCCGTGCTGCTGGTGATGTACGTCGGGTCGCAGCTGATCTCCAGCTTGCTGATGATGACGGCGACCGTCGACAAGAACCAGAAGTTCATCATGCTGGCGCTGCCGTTCCTGTTCGTCCCCTTCGTCTTCGGCTTCCCGGCCGGCCTAATCATGTACTGGATCACGACGAACGTGTGGACCATCGGCCAGCAGCAGTTCCTGCGTCGGGTGATCGGCCGCAACGCCCCGGAGCCTCCGCCGCTTCCTAGTGACGGCGGGGGTGGTGGAGCGACCGCCGCGACCGCGGCCGAGGGTGGCGGCGGGCTGTTTGCGCGCCTGGCCGGCGCCGCAGCGGGCAATGCGAGCAGCGGCAATGGCGCCGCAGCGGCCAAGGAGGAGGCGCGGGTCACCAAGGCGCCGCCGCCGCCCCCGCGCTCGCGCAAGAAGAAGCGTTCTGGACGGAGGCGGTAGACGATGGCCGAGCGGAGCCAGGAAGAGATCTTCCGCGATCTCCTGGAGCACATCGCCGAGGGCCTCGGTCTCGAGGCGACGGTGGAGATCGACGGCAACGACGAGGCGCTCGTCGGCACGCTGCACGGCGAGGATCTCGGGATCTTCATCGGGCGTCACGGCCAGACGATCGATGCCGTCCAGCATCTGGCCCAGCGGATCCTGTTGGCGAACCCGGAGATCGAGCGTCGCCGGATCGTGGTCGACGCGGAGGGCTATCGCGCCCGTCGCCGTGAGGCGCTGGAGAAGCAGGCCGACCAGGCGGCCATCGACTGCGAGAAGTTCGGTCGCCCTGTGGCGTTGGATGCCATGACGGCCAGCGAGCGGAAGCACGTCCACGAGTACCTTCGCGAGCGGGGTGGCGTCGCCACCCACAGCGAGGGCGATGAGCCCGAGCGCCACCTCGTGGTCACGGCGATGCTCGCCTAGCACCCTGTTGCAGCACCGTTTCACATGAAACGCCCGCCGACCAGGCGGGCGTTTTGCGTTTCACGTGGAACGCGTGTCGCGGAACCGCCCAACATCGATCGGGCGCATTCAGCGTTTCACGTGGAACGCCTGCGCCAGGGTGTTTCACTTGAACGGTGCGGACTGTCGCGCCGGGGCTTTAGGCTGCGGACCGTGCTTTGTGTTGATGATCGCCTGTCTGAGCTGGCCGAGCTCTGGGAGCTTCCGGCCGGTGTGCCCGCGCAGCTGCGCACGATCCTGGACCTCGTCCAGGCGGAGCCGACCTCCATCACGACCGTCCGGGACCCGGAGCGAGGGGTGGATCTCCACGTCGCGGATTCCCTGGCCGGCCTTGCCGTCCCGGCGCTTCGGGAGGCGGCGACGATCGCGGATCTCGGCACCGGCGGCGGCTTCCCCGGACTCGCGCTCGCTGCCGCGCTCCCCGAGACCCGCGTGACGCTCGTCGAGAGCGTCGGCAAGAAGTGCAAGTTCCTGCGCCGCACGGCTGACGCCGCCGGCCTGGCGAACGTCGCGATCGTGAACGCTCGCGCCGAGGCATGGTGGGACGGGCTCGGGACCCAGGACGTCGTCACCGCTCGGGCGCTGGCGCCGCTCAACGTCGTTGTCGAGTACGCCGCTCCACTGCTCGTGGAAGGAGGATCGCTCGTCGCGTGGAAGGGAAGACGGGATCCGTCCGCCGAGGCTGATGGAGTCGTTGCCGCGGAGATCGTCGGTCTGGAGCCGGTGGACGATCCGATCCCGGTCGAGACGTCGATCCACGGGGCGGAAGCACGACACCTCTACGTCTACCTGAAGGTTCGGGAGACCCCGTCCGAATTCCCTCGCCGAGAAGGAATGGCCCGCAAACGGCCACTCCAAGGCTCCGCTGCAGCCTGAGAGTCATCGTTCGGCGGCGAATCCAGGCCGCCGTCCGACCGCTTGCGCCGCTACCGTGGGCCGCGAATGGGCACCGTGTACGCGATCGCGAACCAGAAGGGCGGCGTCGGCAAGACGACGACCGCCGTCAACGTCGCGGCGTGCATCGCCGAGGCCGGCTACGACACGCTCCTGGTCGACATCGACCCGCAGGCCAACGCCACCGTCGGGCTCGGCGTCCCCAAGGACTCGCTGCCCAACGTCTACGACGTCCTGGCCGGCGAGGCGACCGCCGCCGACGCGCTGCAGCCGACCGCGATCGAGCGCCTCTTCGTGCTGCCGTCCTCGCCGGACCTGGCGGGCGCCAACGTCGAGCTGCCACGCCAGGCCGGCTCCGAGCAGCGTCTGCGCGAGGCGCTGGAGCCGCTGCGCGAGCGCTTCGCGTTCATCCTGCTGGACTGTCCGCCCTCCCTCGGCCCGCTGACGGTCAACGCGCTCGTCGCCGCCGACCGCGTGATCGTCCCGGTCCAGACCGAGTACTTCGCGCTCGAAGGGCTCGCCGGCCTGCTCGACACGCTGGCGCTCATCCAGCGTGAGCTGAACCCGCGTCTGACCGTCGCCGGGATGCTGCTGACGATGCACGACGGGCGCACGCGCCTGGCCCGCGACGTCGAGCGCGAGGTCCGCGAGCACTTCCCCGAGCTGGTCTTCGACACGGTCATCCCGCGCAACGTCCGCATCGGCGAGGCGCCGAGCTATGGGCGGCCCGTCATCCACCACGACCCGCACTGCGTGGGATCGGACGCGTACTTCGAGCTGGCCAAGGAGGTCGCGGCCCGTGGCTGAGCGCGGCATGGGCCGGGGCCTGGCCGCGATCCTCTCGGTCTCGGCGCCCGCCGAGGAGGGCGCCGATGGCGCCGCCGAGCTGCGCGACCTGGCCGTCGACCTCATCAAGCCCAAGAAGGACCAGCCACGGCGGCAGTTCGACCAGGAGTCGCTGCAGGCCCTGGCCGACTCGGTCGCCGAGCGTGGCGTCATCCAGCCCGTGCTCGTGCGCCCGCGCGCGGGCGGGACGTTCGAGCTGGTCGCCGGCGAGCGCCGCTGGCGCGCCGCCAAGCTTGCGGGTCTCGCCCATGTTCCGGCGCTCGTCCAGGATCGTGACGACGCGACCACGCTCGAGGTCGCGCTGGTCGAGAACATGGCGCGCGAGGACCTCAACCCCGTCGAGGAGGCGCGCGCCGTCGCCGGTCTCGTCGAGGAGCTGGGGCTGACGCGCGAGGCGGTCGGCAAGCGCGTCGGGCGCAGCCGGGTCGCGATCTCCAACCTGCTGCGCATCCTCGACCTCCCCGACGAGGCGCTCGGGCTGATCGAGGACGGCGTGCTGAGCGAGGGCCACGGCCGCGCGCTCCTGTTGGCCGAGGATCAGGCCGACCGCAAGCGGCTCGCGTTCACCGCGGCCGAGGGCGGCTGGTCGGTGCGCGTCACCGAGGAGCGGGCCCGCGAGGCGAACGCCGCAGCGGCAAACGGCGGGAGCGCACGTGCCGGCAAGCCCGTCATCCACCCCGACCAGGCGGCGGCCGCGTCGGAGATCGCCGACGCGATCGGCGCTGCGCTGGGCACCGAGGTCAAGGTCCGTCCCCGTGGCACGGGCTACAAGATCGAGCTAGCGCTGGACTCGCTCGACGACGCCCTTGCGCTGGCGGCGCGAGTCCGCGCCGGGGCCTGAGCCCGCGCTACACTTTCGCCCCGCAGCGGGCGATTAGCTCAGTCGGTTAGAGCGCTTCTCTGATAAGGAAGAGGTCCCAGGTTCGAATCCTGGATCGCCCATCACAAGGTTGGTGGGAGGGCCCCGATCCGGGGCCTTCGTCGTTCTTGGGGCCCCGGGAAGCGGGACGGCCCCCGCCTATACTGGCGAGACACCACCGAGGAGCTCTTCTCGTGCAGGAAATGGTCATCTATGGCGTCAGCTTTGACATGGTCGGCAAGCAGCCGATCGTCCTGTTGAAGACGGTCGACAGCAATAAGTTCCTGCCCATCTGGATCGGACATCCGGAGGCGGCGGCGATCCTGATGAAGCTGCAGGGCGCGACGACGCCCCGACCGATGACGCATGACCTGCTCTGCGACATGCTGGGTGAGCTCGAGGTCAAGTGCACGCAGGTCTCCGTGACCGAGTTGCGTGACAACACCTTCTTCGCCTCGATCACGCTCCAAGTCGCCGGCCGCGACGTCGAGATCGACTCCCGCCCGTCCGATGCGCTGGCGATCGCCGTGCGCTCCGGCGCGCCGATCTTCGCCGCCGAAGAGGTCATCGCGGAGTCCGCGATCGAGTTCGAGCACGAGGTCGAGGACACCGAAGAGGTCGTCGACCGCTTCAAGGACTTCCTGGACCAGGTCTCGCCCGAGGACTTCGCGGGCGACAGCTAGGTCCGAGCGCGGACGCTCCGGGCCAGCGCCCGGTCGAGCAGCTGCGCGATGAGGTCGTCGAACGCGATGCCCGCGGCGTCGGCGGCCTGGGGGAGCAGGCTCGTCTCGGTCAGGCCCGGGATGACGTTGGCCTCCAGCACGTGCAGGCCGCCGTCGGCATCGCAGAGCAGGTCCACGCGCGAGACGTCACGGCAGCCCAGCAGCTCGTGCACCGCGACCGCCAGCTCCTGGGCGGCCGCCGTCACGTCGGCGGGCAGGTCGGCGGGGCAGACGAAGGTCGAGCGCCCGATCTCGTAGCGGGCGTCGAAGTCGTAGACCCCGCCTTCGGGGACCGCTTCGACGATCGGCAGCGCGACGCCGTCCAGCACCGAAACCGCGAGATCGCGTCCGGCGATGTGGCGCTCCAGCAGCACCTTGCCCGAGTAGGAGAACGCGGCGACCAGCGCGCCCGGGACCGCGGCAGTGTCGCGGGCGATCCGCAGCCCCAGCGCGCTGCCCTGGTCGGCGGGCTTGACGACCATCGGGAAGCCGATCCGCGTGGCGATCTCGCCGAGCGCCTCGGCGGCGCCGAGCTGCTTGAACGCCGTCTCGGTGAAGGCGACGAAGTCCGGTGTCGGCAGGCCCGCGTCGACCATGTGGTGCTTGGCCAGGACCTTGTCGGAGCAGCGGATGCACGCCGAGACCCCGGAGCCGGTGTAGGGCAGGCCGAGGATCTCCAGCAGCTCCTGGACCGTGCCGTCCTCGCCGTCGCGGCCGTGCAGCGCCAGGAAGCAGACGTCGGGTGCCAGATCACGCAGGCGCCGGACGAGGTCGTGGTCGACGTCGATGCCGTGCGACTCGTGGCCGAGGCGCTTGAGCGCGTCCTCGACCCGCGCACCGGAGCGCAGCGAGACCTCGCGCTCCAGCGAGCGTCCGCCCTTCAGGACCGCGACGCGGCTCATGGTCGACGGTCCGAGCGCCGTGCGCCCGGCTGGTCCTGCGGTCGCGGGAGCTGCAGCACGTCGGCCAGCTCCGGATCGGCGGGTGCCGGTGCCTCGGGGGCGACCGGCGCGGGACGCGAGCCCGTCAGCGCGCCGAAGAGCTCGAGCTGCTCAGTGACGACCTCGCCGATGCGTCGGACGCCCTCGCGGATGTCGGCGTCGCCGACGCCGGAGAAGTTCAGCCGCATCGACGACCCGCCGCGGCCGTCGAGGTAGGCGCCGCGGCCGGGCACGAACGCGACGTTGCGCTGCAGCGCCCGGGCTAGCAGGTCGGTGGTGTCGATCTCGTCGGGCAGCGTTGCCCAGACGAACAGGCCGCCCTCGGGCTGCGTCCAGGTCGCCTCGGCCGGGAAGTCCTCGGCCAGCGCGCCGAGCAGCGTGTCGCGCCGGCCGCGGTAGAGCGCCTTCAGCGACTCCAGGTAGGGCTCCCACTGGCCCTCGCGGAAGTACTGGCTGACGAAGTGCTGGGTCAGCGACGAGGTGCACAGGTCGGCGCCCTGCTTGCCCATGTTCATCTTCTGCAGCACGGGCCCGGGCGCGACGGCCCAGCCCAGGCGCAGCCCCGCCGACAGGATCTTGGAGAACGTCCCCAGGTAGATGATGAAGTCGCCGCCGCTGAGCTGCAGCAACGTGGGCAACGGCTCACCTTCGTAGCGCAGCAACCCATAGGGGTTGTCCTCCAACACCAACAACTCGCGCTCGGCGGCCACCTCGACCAGCCGCTTGCGTCGCGGCAGCGACATCGTCACGCCGCCCGGGTTCTGGAAGTTCGGGATGGTGTAGATGAACTTCGGGCGCCGGCCCTCGGCCTCCAGCCGGTCGAGCGTCTCCTCGAGCACGTCGATCGGCATGCCGTCGCGATCCATCTCGATCTGCACGACGTCGGCCTGGTAGGAGCAGAAGGACGGGATCGCGCCCGGGTAGGTCGGCGCCTCGGCGACGATGACGTCGCCCGGGTCGATCAGCGTCTTGCAGACCAGGTCGATGACCTGCTGGCCGCCGGTCGTGACGAGGATGTCCTCGGGATCGACGTCGGCGCCCTCGGCGGCCATGACGTGGCGGATCGCGTCCTTGGTGATCGCCAGGCCCTCGGTCGGTCCGTACTGCAGCGCGGCCGCGGTCGAGGTGGCCGCCACGCGCGACATGATCGCCGCGAAGTTCTCGGGCGGGAAGGTCGAGGTGTCGGGCAGGCCGCCTGCCAGCGAGATGACCTCGGGGCGCTCGGTGATCGCCATCAGGTCGCGCATCGCCGAGGACTTCATCCCGCGCGTGCGTGAAGCGAACAGGCCGGTGTACCGCTCGAGCTCGTGCGCGGCGGCGCGTTGGGGGCGGCGGGAGCGAGGCATGCTCGGCTTCCCTTCGCCGTCGGGACCTTCGGACCTGCGGTCTGTCATGGTCCCGGAGCACGGTACCGATGAAGCTCGCTCTCGACATCCTCCAAGGGCTCGGTCTCGCCTCCGCGGCAGGGCTTCGCCCGTTCCTGCCCGCCCTGCTGGCCGGCGCGCTGGCCTCCGGCGACATCGGCCTCGACTTCGACGGGACGCAGTTCGCGTTCCTGGAATCGCCGATCTGGCTGCTGGCCCTGGTCATCGCGCTGATCGCCTCGGTCTTCATCCGCCCGCTGCTCGAGCGGCCCGCCGGCGAGGCGGCGCTGAGCGGCATCGGGATCGGCCTTGGCGCGCTGTTGTGCGCCGCCTCGATCGACGATCGCCACGCCACCTGGTGGTACGGCCTGATCATCGGCGCGCTGGTCGCCTACCTCGCCAGCACGGTCTCCCGTGCGATCTTCAGCCGGGTTCGCGCGCGCTTTGCGAGCGCCGGCGACAGCCAGGCCGCGGCGGCGCTGCCGTTCTACGGCGAGGCGACGGGCCTCGTCGTCGCGGGCGCGAGCATCCTCTTTCCGCCGCTGGCGCTCGTCGCGATCGGCTTCCTGGTCGCGCTGCTGATCACGGGTCGTCGTCGCGGCGACCAGAAGTACGCCGGGCTGCGCATCCTGCGCTGATCGCATGAAGCGCCTGCTCCTGGCCGTCATCGACGGGTGCAAGCCCTCCATGTTGGAGCGCGCCGTGGAGCGCGGGGAGGCGCCCGCGATCGCCGCCGTCCTGGAGCGCGGCTCCTTCGTGCCCGAGCTCTGCGCTGCCTTCCCGTCGGTGACGCCGGTCTGCGCGACCTCGATCGCGACCGGCGTGCTGCAGGACCGTCATCACATCGCGGCGATGAACTGGTGGTCGCGGGCCGAGCGGCGCTACGTCGAGTACGGCTCGTCCTTCCGGGCCGCGCGCAAGCTCGGCATCGCCAAGCAGCTGACCGACACGGTGTACAACCTCAACGGCTCGCACATGGCGTCCGACATCGAGACGATCTACGAGTCGCTCGACGACGCCGGCGTGCGGACCGCGGGGACCACCTACCTCGTCTACCGCGGGCGCCACGAGCACCCGATCTCCCGCGAGACGGCACTGACGCGGCTCGCCGGCACGCTCTTTCGCAAGCCGGTGATGGGGCCGGGCGAGCTGTTCTACGCCGACATCTTCGCCAGCCGCGAGACGGGCTGCCGCAGCCAGATGGGCCTGCCGGGGATCCGCGATCAGCACTCGGGTTGCGTCGGCGCCTGGCTCGCCGCGCGTGACCTCTATGACTTCCTGCTGCTGTCGCTGCCCGACAACGACACCTACTCCCACAAGAACGGCCCGCACGCGCAGCCGACGTCGATCGCGGCGGCCGATGCCCAGATCGTGCGCGTCGCCGAGGCGGCAGGTGGCCTCGACCGGTTCCTGGACACCCATGCGGTGATCATCTGCGCCGACCACTCCCACGCTCCGGTCGAGCGGCGCATCGACCTGCGCGGCGCGTTCGGCGAGTGGGAGGTCGCCGGCCCGGGCGGCAGCGCCGTCGAGGAGGCCGAGCTGGCGCTGTGCCCAAACCAGCGCGCGGCCATGGTGTACGGGTTGGTGGAGGAGGCACGCTCCACGGTCGTCCCGCGGGTCGTCGAGACCGCGTCGGCCATTCCCGGCATCGACGTCGTGGGCTGGCGCGAGGGCGAGGAGGGCGTTGTGCGTGGCGTCGGTCGCGGCGACCTGCGCTTCCGTCCGGGGGGCGAGCTGCGCGACGCGCGCGGCAACGCCTGGTCGGTGACGGGCGACCTCGGCGCGCTGGCCGCGACCACCTCCGACGGCCGGTTCGACAGCCCCGACTACCCCGACGCGCTGCGTCGCGTCTGGGCCGCGCTGACCTGCGCGACGTCGGGCGACGTCCTGCTCAGCGCGGGGCCTGGCTGGGAGTTCCCGGACTGGGGTGGCGCCGACCACGTCGGCGGCGGCAGCCACGGCTCGCTGCATCACTCCGACTCTCTGGGCGCGTTGGCGTTCTGCGGTGTCGACGCGGGGCAGATGGCGGCGGGGGCCTGGTCGATCACCGACGTCGCTCCGATGGTCCGCGCGCACTTCGGCGCCGCCTGATCGCGGGCTGAGCTGAGCGTTTTCTCGCGTGGGCCGGGTAGCCTCCGGCGTCGTGCCCGACGCCCTCTACCGGCTGCGCCGCCGTGACCGCCTGCGCGAGGGTGTCCGCCACGCCCACAACTGGTGGCAGCTCGCGCGCTTCACTGCCGTCGGCGCCAGCGGCTACGTCGTCAACCTCGCGACCTTCGCGCTCTGCGTGCACGTGCTCGATCTCGACTTCCGCCTGGCGGCCTTCCTGGCGTTCCTCGTCGCGGTCACCAACAACTTCTGGTGGAACCGCCACTGGACCTTCGACGCCCGTGGCGGGCATGCCGGGCAGCAGGCGTTCCGGTTCTTGGTCATCAGCGTGGCGGCGTTCGTCGTCAACCTCGCGGTCCTGGAGGTGCTGGTCAGCGTGGGCAACCTGAAGGAGATCGTCGCCCAGGCGATCGCCGTGGCGGCGGCGACGCCGTGCAACTTCCTCGGCAACAAGCTCTGGACGTTCACCGAGTGAGAGACCCTCGGCGAGGCCTCCGGGGGCTCCGAGTTCGCCGGAGCAACCGAGGGTGCCCCCGCCGGGCGCCGGCGGCGGTGCTTGCCGTCCTCGCGCTGATCGGCCTGCTGCTGGGCATCGCGACCGCACCCGCTGTCGCGCCCGCGGCGCCCGCGGCCGCGCTCCCCACCGCGCCGGCCAACCCCAACGACGTCACCCGCGTGCAGTCGCTCGGCGCCACGCCGGTCGGCCACCGCCTCGCCGGCGCCCAGGCGCAGGCGATCGCGGCGCGCAGCCCGAAGGTCAAAGAGGCGCTGCGCCAGTACCCGAAGGCCAAGCCGGAGGTCTTCCTCAAAGGCCCCAACGACTGGCAGGTCAGCTGGTTCACGCCCGGGACCGGCAGCGCCCGCAAGGAGGTCGCCCAGGTTCGGGTCGCCGACGCGACCGGGGCGATCATCGAGGCGTGGAACGGGCCGCAGGTCGCCTGGACGATGGCGCGCGGCTACACGGGCGCGTTCGGGCGCAAGGTCAACTCGCCGTGGGTCTGGATCCCGCTGTCGGTGCTGTTCCTCGCGCCGTTCTGCTCGCTGCGCCGCCGTCCGGGGATGCTCCAGCTCGACCTGCTCGCGCTCGTCGCCTTCGGCGTCTCGGTGGCCTACTTCAACGACGCGAACATCGATGCGTCGGTGCCGATCGCCGGCGGGCTGTTGCTCTATCTGTTGCTCAGGATGCTGTGGATCGGCTATCGCCGAACGCCCGAGGACGGCGCGGCGCCGACCCGCCGCCTCCCGCTCTGGGTCTCGCCGGTCTGGCTGGCGGTCGCGGTCGTCTTCCTCGTCGGCTTCCGCATCGGGCTCAACGTCAACGCCTCCAACGTGATCGACGTGGGGTACTCGGGGGTGATCGGCGCCGACCGGCTGGTCGACGGCACCCCCGTCTACGGCCACTTCCCCAAGGACGACGAGCACGGCGACACCTACGGGCCGGTCGCCTACGAGGCCTATGTGCCGTTCGAGCAGGCGCTGCCCTGGAGCGGCAAGTGGGATGACCTGCCGGCCGCCCACGCCGCCGCGATCGCGTTCGACCTGCTGACCCTGCTCTTCCTCTTCCTGGCCGGTCGAAGAATTCGCGGCCCCGGCCTGGGGATCGTCCTGGCCTACCTCTGGGCGGCGTGGCCGTTCAGCCTGTACGCGTTGAACTGCAACAGCAACGACGGGCTCGTCGCGGCGTTCGCCGCCGCGACGCTCTACGTCGCGACCAAGCCGGGCGCGCGCGGGGCGGTCACGGCGCTGGCGGGGCTGACGAAGTTCGGCGCCCTGGGCCTCGCCCCGCTGTTGGCGACCCATGGCGCGCCACGCGGCAAGATGGGCGCAACGGTCGCGAGGTTCACCGCGGCGTTCGTCGCGACCGCGGTCATCGTCTCGCTGCCGATCCTCCTGCGGGGCGAGTCGCTGCACACGATCTATGACCGCACGATCGCGTTCCAGGCCAACCGCAACGCCCCGTTCTCGGTCTGGGGCCTGTACGGCTGGACCGTCGGCGAGCACATGTGGCAGCTGACGGCCGTCTTCTTTGCCGTCGTCGCGGCCTTTCTGCCGCGCCGACGTGACATCGTGGGCCTCGCGGCCGTCGCGGCCGCCGTCGTCATCGGGCTGCAGCTGGGCCTCAACTACTGGTTCTACCTCTACTTGGTGTGGTTCTTCCCCTTCCTCGCAGTCGCGCTCTTCGCGCGCTATCGCGTCCCCGACCCGGCGTAGGGCTCTCGGTCCTGGTGCTGGTCGCCGTCTGGCTCGTGGCCACGCGCCACGGGCCGTTCAGCGCACCCTCGGCGGGCGACATGTACGTCTACGGGTCCTACAAGGACATGATGGTGCACGGGCTCGTGCCCTATCGCGACTTCGGCTTCGAGTACCCACCGGGGGCGTTGATCCCGATCCGGCTCGCCGGCGACGACATCGACTACCTGGCGCTGCTGATGCTCGGGTGCGCGGTCGTCATCCAACTCGCGGCATGGGTCGCGGGCGGCTCGGTCGCGGGCTGGTCGATGGCCGCGCTGCCGGTCCTCGCGGGCGCGCTGGTGCGCACGCACTTCGACCTCTTCCCGACCGCGCTGGCGCTCGTCGGCCTGGCGCTGATCCTCGCTCGGCCGCGGCGTGGGGCCGTCGAGCTGGGCTTCGTCGTGCTCGCACTGGGGACGATGACCAAGCTCTGGCCCGCGGCCCTGGCGGCGGTGGCGCTCTGCTGGCTGCTCGGGCGCGGCGAGCGGCGTCTCGCCCTGCGCGCGGGGGCGATCTTCGTGCTCGTGGTCCTCGCCATCGGGATCCCGTTCGCCGCGCTGGGCGGCTTCCCGTCGACGATGGTGCGCTTCCATCTCGACCGCCCGGTGCAGATCGAGTCGACCGCGGCCTCGGTGCTGGAGGTCATCGGTGGGTCACACGTCACCGGTGACCCGGTGGTGCACGACAACTTCAAGTCCAACGGGCTGGACGGCGGCGCGGCGGATGTCGTCGCGGCGCTCAGCACGCTGGCGCTGCTCGTCAGCGCCGCGCTGATCCTGCGTCTCGCGGCACGTCGCCCGACGCGCGACGGCCTCGCGCTCGCGGCGCTGGCGATCACGCTCGCGGTCGTGGTCTTCAGCAAGGTGCTCTCACCGCAGTACGTCGTCTGGATCCTCCCGCTGGCAGCAGTAGCCGCCGGCCACGGTTACCGGCTGGCGCCCGCGCTGGTCGCCGTCGCGTCGCTGACGACCCAGCTCTGGTTTCCCGCCGGCTACTTCGACGTCGTCTACCAGCACGCCTGGGCGGTCGTCGCGGTCGGGGTCAGGAACGCGCTGCTGCTTGCGGCGCTGGTCGCCACGGCTCGAGCACTTGCTCGATCGCCGCTGCGCGCAGCGGCCGCTCCGCGCACCGGATGACGACGCCCATCAGCCAGGGGTCGTCCTCGCTGGTCTCGAAGCGCACCATCATGTGCGTGCGCATCGACTCGATCGACTGCTCCTTCTTGACGCCCAGCACGCCGCCGCGCGGGCCCGTCATGCCGACGTCGGTGATGTAGGCCGTTCCGCCGGGCAGCACGCGCAGGTCGGCGGTCGGCACGTGGGTGTGGGTGCCGACGACCGCGGTGACGCGGCCGTCCAGGTACCAGCCCATCGCGATCTTCTCGCTGGTCAGCTCGGCGTGCATGTCGACCAGGATGTGGTCGACCTTGCCGTCGAGCTCGGCGAGCACGTTGTCGATCTCCAGGAACGCGACGCGCCCCGCGCGCAGATGCAGGTTGCCGCTGAGGTTGACGACGCCGAGGCGCACCCCGTCCTTCTCGACGATGCAGAAGCCGCGGCCGGGCTGGGAGGCCAGGTAGTTGGCGGGCCGGACGATCGGCTTGCCGCTCTCGAGGTAGGGCGCGATCTCCTGGCGGCGGTAGGTGTGGTTGCCGAGCGTGATCGCGTCGACCCCGCCGGCGAAGAGGTCGTCGGCGAGCTTGGGCGTGATGCCGAGGCCGCCCGCGATGTTCTCGCCGTTGGCGATGACGAAGTCGATCGCATGGCGCTCGCGCAAAGCGGGAAGCAGTCCGAGCAGCGTGCGCCGCCCGAGCCCGCCGACGATGTCGCCGACGAAGAGGATGGTGGGGGCGGTTGGCACGTCCCATACTCTGGCGCAAGGAGGCCATGAGCAGCGAGCACCCCACAGAGGCCGAGGACTGGGAAGGCCACGACCCGTTGGACGACGAGCCGCCGCCGGAGGCTCCCGCCGTCGAGAAGGTCGTCGTCCCGCGCTGGATCCAGCTCGTCGCGCTGCCGCTGATCGTCATCGCGCTCTTCCTCGTCGCCAAGGCGGCGGGCGTCGTGCTGCTCGCGTTCACGGTCGCCGCGGTGGTCGCGCTGATCCTCAACCCGATGGTCACGTTCCTGCAGCGGCGCCGTCTCCCGCGCGGGCTGTCGATCCTGATCGTCTACCTCGGCCTGCTGACGGTGCTCGCCGGCGCCGGGGTCCTGCTCGCCAACCCCGTCGCCGACCAGGCCCAGAAGTTCGGCAACGACGTGCCGGGGATCGTCGACGACGCCAACGGCAGGCTCGCCGACCTCCAGGACTACTTCGATCGCAAGGGCATCAACATCGAGGTCAAGCGCCAGGGCGAGACCGCGCTGCAGACGCTGCAGGAGAAGGTCGTCGGCGGGACGAGCGACATCGTCGACTTCGGCGGCCAGATCCTCAAGACCGTGGTCACGGCCGGGCTGGGGCTGCTGCTCGTGATCGTATTGTCGGTGTACATGCTCATCTACGGCGAGCGGATCGGCGCGATCGTGCGCTCGGTCATGCCGCCGGGCGACGGCACGGAGGCCGACGACTTCCCGGCGCGGATCCAGCGCGCGGTCGGCGGTTACCTGCGCGGGCAGATCATGTTCAGCCTCGCGATGGGGCTGGGCGCGGGGCTCGGCCTGTACGTCTTCGGCGCCACCGGGGTCTTCCCGGATGGCAAGACCTATGCCTTCGCGTTCGGCGCGTGGTTCGGCCTGATGGAGCTGATCCCGTTCGTCGGGCCGTTCCTCGGCGCGCTGCCGCCGCTGCTGGTCGCGCTCTTCCAGGATCCGCTCACGGCGGTCTGGCTCGGGATCTTCTTCACCGGGCTGCAGCAGCTGGAGGGCCATGTCGTGGCGCCCTACATCTTCGGCCACACGCTGCGCATCAACCCGCTGCTGGTGATCTTCGCCCTGCTGCTGGGGGGCGAGGCCTATGGCTTCCTCGGCGCGCTGCTGTCGCTGCCGCTGGCGGCGATGCTGCGCGAGACGGTCGTCTACCTGCGCCGCCATCTGGTGCTGGAGCCATGGGGGACGGCGAGCGTCCTGGGGATCGCAGGACCAGCTCCACCGTCTCGCCGCTGCGAGGAGTGCGGCGCGGGCGCCGCGCGTGACGACACGTTCTGCCGCACGTGCGGCGCGGCGCTGGCGCCGACGGAAGTAGCCTCCCGCCGGTGAACGACGCAGTGGCGGCGCTGGAGGCCCGGGACGTCATCCGGCGCTTCGGTGAGCGCGAGGCGCTGCGCGGCGTCAGCCTCCGGGCCGATCGCGGTGAGACGCTGGCGATCATCGGGCCCAACGGCGCCGGCAAGACGACGCTGCTGTCGATCCTCGGCGGGGTCCTGGCGCCGAGCGCCGGAACGGTGAGCCGCGATCCGCGCGACGTCGGCTGGGTCCCGCAGCAGCCGGCGGTCTACGGCAAGCTGACGGTCGCCGAGAACCTGGCGCTCTTCGCCCGGCTGGAGCGGGTCGCCGAGCCCGAGGCGGCGGTGCAGCGGATGCTCGACCAGACCGGGCTGCGCGATCGTGCCGACGACCAGCTCGGCACGCTGTCGGGTGGCAACCGCCAGCGGGTCAACATCGCCGTCGGCCTGCTCGCCGACCCCGACGTCCTGCTGCTCGACGAGCCGTCCTCGTCGCTGGACCCGCGCCAGCGCGAGCGGCTGTGGGGCTTCGTCGAGGGCCTGACGCAAGCCGGCACGGCGGTCGTGTTCACCACGCACAACGTCAGCGAGGCCGAGCGCTACGCCGACCGCGTGCTCGTGCTCGCCGACGGCGAGCTGCTTTTCGAGGGCACCCCCGCGGCGCTGCACGAGGCGGTGGGGACCGACCTGTATGACTTCGAAGAGGCGTTCGTGGCGTTCCTGCGGGAGCGTGGCCATTGAGCGGCGTGCGCTTCCTGCTGGGCAAGGACCTGCGGATCCTGCGCCGCTCGCCGTTGTTGGTGTCGTTGTTGGTGGCCTACCCCGTGCTGATCGCGGTGCTGATCGGCCTCGCGCTCTCCAAGGGCCCCGACAAGCCGCGCGTCGCGATCCTCAACCAGCTGCCCCAGCAGTCCGGCGAGGTGGCCATCGCGGGGACGACGGTCAACCCCGCCGACTACGCCGACAAGCTGTTCGAGTCGGTCGTGCCGGTGCGGGTGCGCACGCGCGAGGAGGCCGTGCGCAAGGTCCGCGACGGCGACGTCCTGGCGGCGATCATCGTCCCGCCCGACCTCGTCCAGCGCTTGCAGCGGACGATCAGCCTGTCGGGCACCGGCCCCAAGCCGACGGTCGAGGTCCTCTACAACGCCGAGGACCCGGTCAAGCAGCAGTTCGTGCAGTCGACGATCGACTCGCGCGTCGCCGACCTCAACAAGGTGGTGTCGGCCAAGCTCACGCAGATCGCGGCGGGCTACCTGAACATCCTGCTGTCGGGCGGCAAGTTCTCCATCTTGGGTCGCGACTTCGACATCGCCGGCCTGAAGAAGTCCAAGGCGCTGGTCGACTCGGTGCTGACGCGCACGCCCGAGAGCTCGCCGGATCGCGAGGCGCTGCAGCGCGTGTCGCGCTTCGCCCAGTTGGCCATCGACAACCTCGATCTCTCCGACGCGGTCCTGAACTCGCTCGCCACGCCGGTCAAGGTCGACCAGACGATCGTCGAAGGGCGGCGCACGCCGCTGGACAGCTTCGCCGTGACGGTCGCGGTGACCATGTCGCTCATGTTGGTCTGCGTGCTGCTCGCGGCCGGGATGCTGGCGCTGGAGCGCGAGGAGCACGCCTTCGCGCGGCTGGTGCGTGGGTTGGTGTCGCGGACCGGGTTGTTGGTGGAGAAGGTCGTGCTCTCGGCCGGCTGCGCGGCGGCCGTGACGCTGGTGATGGTCGCGGGCGTCTCGATCTTCGTCTCGCTGGACTGGAGCCGGTCGCCGCTGTGGGTGGTGGCCCTGGGTGCGGGCGGCCTGGCCTTTGGCGCGATGGGCGTGGCGATCGGCGCGCTCGCGCGCGAGGTGCGGGCCGCGTCGCTGCTGGCGATCCTGCTCGCTCTGCCGATCGCGTTCCTCGCGCTCGTGCCCAGCGGCGCGGTCGCCCACGGGCTCTTCGACGCGATCCGCGTCGTCTCCGCGCTCTTCCCGTTCCGCGCGTCGCTGGACGCGCTCGACGCCGCGCTCAACGACGCCGGTGGCCTCGGCGGCGCGCTGGCGCATCTGGCCGCGCTCGTCGTCGGCTGGTCGCTGCTCGCGCGGGCGGCGCTGCAGCGGTTCTAGAGCGCCCGGCGGCGTCACGCCCGGCTGCTACGTTCGCGGCGTGCTCGGCCACGTCCCTCCCCGGATCCGTCTGGACGGCGAGCGGACCGCGATCCGTCCGCTGGCGACCGGCGACACCACCGAGTTCGCCGCCGCCGTCGCGGCCAACCGCTCGCACACCGAGCCGTGGGAGCCGATCCACGCCGAGGTGCACTACACGCGTACCGGGCAGGCCGAGACGCTGCGCCGCGACGTCGAGGCGTGGGAGCTCGGGACCGGCTACGCCTTCGCGGTGCTCGACCGCGAGGACAGCGACGCGATCATCGGGCGCATCGCGCTCGGCAACGTGGTGCGCGGCGCGTGGCGCAACGCGACGCTCGGCTACTGGGTCGCGGCCGCGTCGGGCGGGCGCGGGCACGGGACGGCGGCGGCACGGCTGATCTGCGAGTTCGCCTTCGTCCACGCCGGCCTGCATCGCGTGCAACCCGCGGTGATCCCGCGCAACGTCCGCTCGATCCGCGTCGTCGAGAAGGCGGGCTTTCGTCGCGAGGGCCGCGCGCTGAAGTACCTCAACATCGCAGGCAACTGGGAGGACCACGACATCTTCGCGATGACGATGGAGGATTGGGAGCATCGGGACCGGTAGCGGTCTGCCGGTGCAGCACCACCTGTCGAACCTGACCGGTCAGGTGCTGCGTGTGCCGGCGAACCGGTGCCGCTGAGGCAGCCGATCGTTCGGCACCGACCCCAAGCTACGCTTGTCGGGCATGCCCGCTGCCTTTCCCGCCACCCGCCTGCGCCGCCTGCGTCGCACCGGCGCGCTGCGCGACCTCGTGCGCGAGACCACGCTGGCGCCGTCAGATCTCGTCCTGCCGCTCTTCGTCGAGGACGGGTTGGAGGGGCGCACGCCGATCGCCTCGATGCCCGGTGTTGACCGCCACGGCATCGCCTCGGTCGTGGAGGAGGCGGGCGCCGCCCATGCGCTCGGCGTTCCGGCCGTCCTGCTCTTCGGCATCCCCGCCGAGAAGGACGCCGACGGCTCCGGCGCCTGGGACGACGACGGCGCGGTCCAGCTCGCCACGCGCGCGATCAAGGCTGCCCACCCGGAGCTGCTCGTCCTCACCGACGTCTGCCTCTGCGAGTACACCGACCACGGCCACTGCGGTCGTCTGACGGCCGAGGGCACCGTCGACAACGACGCCTCGCTGGAGCTGCTGGCGCGCACCGCGGTCTCCCACGCGCGCGCGGGTGCCGATGCGGTTGCGCCCAGCGACATGATGGACGGCCGTGTCGGCGCGCTGCGCTCCGCGCTGGACGCCGAGGGCTTCAGCGAGACGCCGATCATCGCCTACAGCGCCAAGTACGCCTCCGCGTTCTACGGCCCGTTCCGCGAGGCCGCCGGCTCGACCCCCAGCTTCGGTGACCGGCGCAGCTACCAGATGGATCCCGGCAACGCCGAGGAGGCGCTGCGCGAGGTCGCGCTGGACGTGGAGGAGGGCGCCGACATGGTCATGGTCAAGCCCGCGGTCCCGTACCTGGACGTGCTCTGGCGCGTCAAGGAGGCGACGCGGATGCCGCTCGCCGCGTACCACGTGGGTGGGGAGTACGTCATGATCAAGGCGGCTGCGGCCGCCGGTCACCTCGACGAGCGGACGGCCGTGCTGGAGACGCTCACGTCGATCCGCCGCGCCGGCGCCGACATCGTCATCACCTATTACGCGAAGGACGCCGCCCAGTGGCTTCAGTGACCCCCAAGATCCGCTCGCGCAAGGACGGCTCGGCCGTTCCGCTCGACGAGTTCGACAAGAAGCTGCTGGACACGATGCAGGGCAAGTTCCGGATCGTGCCGCGCCCGTACGCCGAGGTCGCCACGCTGCTGGGTGTGGAGGAGGAGACGGTCCTCACCCGCGTCCGCGAGCTGATCGAGCAGCGCATCATCCGCCAGGTCACGCCGATCTTCGACACGCGCGCGCTCGGCTACCAGTCGATGCTCGTCGCGGCCAAGGTCGACCCCGAGCACCCCTGGCGTCCGGCCAAGATCGTCAACGATCATCCCGGCGTCTCGCACAACTACCTGCGCAACCACGAGTTCAACATGTGGTTCACGCTCGCGACCGAGCCGGACTCGCCGCTCGGCCTCGACGGCACGCTGGAGGTCATCAAGCAGGAGACCGGCGCCGAGTCCGTGCGCCAGCTGCCGACGCTCAAGCTCTTCAAGATCCGCATGGACCTGGAGATGTCGGGCGACACCGAGACGCTGGCCAAGGCCGCCCAGGCCGTCGAGCCCGTCGACATCGAGCCCCAGCCCTACGACGAGCTCGACAAGGCCGTGATCCGGGCCACGCAGGGCGATCTGCCGATCGTCTCCGAGCCCTACGTCGACGCCGCGCGCGAGCTCGGGATGCCGGTCGACGGGCTGATCGCCCACCTCGAGGGCATGGTCGAGCGCGGCCTGCTGCGCCGTGTCGCCGCGATCCTCTTCCACCGCCGCGCCGGCTTCTCCGCCAACGGCATGGGCGTCTGGAAGGTGCCGGAGGACCAGGTCCTGGAAGCCGGCCGCCGCATGGCCGCCTTCCGCGGCATCAGCCACTGCTACGAGCGGCCGACCTACGCCGACTGGCCCTACCAGCTGTTCACGATGGCCCACGGGCGCTCCAAGGAGGAGTGCGACGCGATCCTCGACGCCGTCCGCGACGAGGTCGGCTGCATCGAGGACCGCGCGACGCTCTACTCCTCGACCGAGTTCAAGAAGGTCCGGCTCCTCTACTTCACCGACGACTTCAAGTCGTGGGAGCGGGAGCACGCAGGCGTCAGCGTCTGACGCCTCTCGACCATGAGCGCTTCGATCACCGACACCAAGTCGGCCGACTTGTACGCGCGGGCGCTGCAGCGGCTGCCGGGCGGCGTCAACTCACCGGTGCGGGCGATGCGCGCCATCGGCCGTGACCCGATCTTCATCGACCGTGCCGAGGGCGCAGAGCTCTTCGACGTCGACGGCAACCGCTACGTCGACTACGTCTGCTCGTGGGGCCCGCTGATCCACGGCCACGCGCAGCCCGACATCGTCGAGGCCGTCATCACCGCGACGCGCCGGGGCACGAGCTACGGGGCGCCGACCGCGGGCGAGGTCGACCTCGCCGACGAGGTCGCCCGGCGCTTCCCGTCGGTCGAGATGCTGCGCATGACCTCCTCGGGCACCGAGGCGTCGATGAGTGCGATCCGCCTCGCGCGCGCCGCGACCGGCCGCACCAAGGTGCTGAAGTTCGCCGGCGCCTACCACGGCCACCTCGACGGCCTGCTCGCAGAGGCCGGCAGCGGCCTGGCGACGGCGGGGATCCCGGCCAGCCCGGGCGTGCCGGAGTCCGCGACGCACGAGACCGTGATCGTGCCGTTCAACGACGGCGAGGCCGTGGCCAAGGCGTTCGCCGAGCACGAGTTCGCGGCGGTCATCGCCGAGCCCTATCCGGCCAACATGGGGCTCGTCCCGCCGGTCGAGGGCTTCCTGGAGCTGCTGCGCCACAAGGCCGACGACAACGGCGCGCTGCTGATCTTCGACGAGGTCATCACGGGCTTCCGCGTCGCCGCCGGCGGCGCGCAGGAGCGCGAGGGCATCGCGGCCGACCTCACGGTCATGGGCAAGATCATCGGCGGTGGCCTGCCCGCCGCGGCCTACGGCGGCTCACGCGCGCTGATGGACCGCATCGCGCCCGCGGGCGACGTCTACCAGGCAGGAACGCTCAGCGGCAACCCGCTGGCCGTCGCCGCCGGCCTCACGACCTTGCGGATGCTCGACGACGCGGCCTACACCCGCCTCAGCGCCACGACCGAGACGCTGGCCGCCGGCCTGCGCGACGCGGCGGCGAGCGCCCGCGTGCCGGTCGCGGTCAACTCCGTGCCCGGACTGCTGACGATCTTCTTCGCCGAGACGGCCCCGCGCGACTACGCGGGCGCCCAGGCCTGCGACCACGAGGCCTACGCCGCGTTCTGCCGCGCGCTGCTGGCCCGCGGCGTCTACCCGCCCGCCTCGCAGTACGAGGCGTGGTTCCCGTCGCTGGCCCACACCTCCGAGCATCTGGACCGCACGTTGGACGCGGTCAACGCCGCGTTCGCCGAGCTGTCCGTCTGACGTGGACGAACGGCGGAGCGGTCTCTTGCACTCTTCGAAGCGGAGCCGTGAGGACGGGAGCGAAGCGGTCTTGGCACGCTTGGCGGAGCTGGTCCGGGAGGAGGGTGGCCTGCTCGCCGCTGCGTTGCGGGACGAGGTCACCGGCGCCACCCCCTACGGCGACGCCATCGCGGATGGTCCGCATTCTGACGGTCATCCCGCCGACCTCCCGCTGGTGATCGAGGCGGTCCGCGAGGGCTACCTCCTGCACTACGGCGAGCCGCGCCTCATGTCCCGCGAGGACGACGACCTCGCGCTGCTCGCGGGCGACCGCCTCTACGCGCTGGGGCTGGAGCGCCTCGCGGCGGCCGGCGACCTCGACGCCGTGCGCGCGCTCGCCGACCTGATCGCCCTCTCGGCACAGGCGCAGGCGGCCGACGACCTGATGCTGGCCGACGCCGTCTGGGCGGCCGGTTGCGCCGAGCTCGGATGGGGTTCGAACGCGGACCTGGAAGCCGCCAAAGTCGCGGCACGTGCAGGGGAAACGGACGCTGCGGAGCGCCTCGGGGCAGTCGCGCGCCACATCGCCGGAAGCCTGGCGCCGAACCGCTGACCGGGTGGCGGGCGCAGGCGGCGCGGCCCGTACGATGATCGAGCGATAGATTTCCGGTCCCGGATGCGCGTCCACCAGGATCGCGCGTCTCCCGGACAGGACCCAAGACCCACCGTGCCCAAGAAGCAAGCCAAGAGCAAGTACACCGCCGACCGGGGCATCCCCGGAGCGTTCGAAGGCGAGACCGTCACCCGTCGCCGTTTCATGGTCGGGACGGCGCACGCCACCGGGGCCATCGCCACCTCGGCGATCCTCCTGCCCGCGCTGGGGTTCGCCCTCGGCCCGCTGTTCGAGGAGCACAAGGTGCGGTGGCAGCCCGTCGGCGCCCCGGACGAGTTCCCCGACGACACCTACGTCCCGAAGGTCATCTCGCTGGTCGATGGCATTGGCGAGGCCGGCAAGACGACCGTCTACATCCGCAAGCGCAACCCCGAGGTCGACACCGACAAGCTCCCCAAGGGCTTCGAGGCCGAGCAGTTCGTCGCGATCTCCACGCGCTGCATGCATCTGGGCTGCCCGGTCCGCTACACCGCGGCCGCGCAGCGCTTCATCTGCCCGTGCCACGGCGGCGTCTACGACTTCCAGGGCAAGGTGGACGGCGGCCCGCCGGTCCGCCCGCTCGACCGCTTCTACAACCGCGTGCGCAACGGCCAGCTCGAGATCGGCCCCCGCTTCTCGGTCAACCGCGAGCTCAAGCGCTTCTCACCGCGCAACCCGGGCGAGCCGCTCGACGGCATCGGCGGGATCCTGTACCCGTCGCGCCCGACGATCCGGAAGCTCGACTCGCTCCCCCAGGACTAAGCACTGATGCCCAAGCTCAAGCTCCCCGCTCCGCCTGTTCCGCCCGGCCTGCGCCCGGCGCCGCCGCGTCCCGGCGCGCCCAAGCAGGGCCCGGTCGAGAAGGCCGCCGAAGCGGGCATCTACACCGTCGACTGGATCGACGAGCGCACCTCGCTGTCGGGCGGTCTGCGCTGGCTGATGTTCCGCAAGGTGCCCAAGGGCACCAACTGGTTCTACACCCTGGGCTCGGCGACGATGTTCGCCTTCCTGTCGCAGGCGATCACCGGCGTCTTCCTGGCGATGTACTACCGGCCCGACGCGGCCGGTGGAGCGTACGAGTCCGTCCGCCACATCAACGACGACGTCTTCCTCGGCGAGTTCGTGCACGGCATGCACAAGTGGGGCTCGTCGGTGATGATGGTCCTGATCTTCCTGCACATGGCCCGCACGTTCTTCTTCGGGGCCTACAAGTACCCGCGCGAGCTCAACTGGGTCATCGGCGTGGCGCTGTTGATCCTGACGTTCGTCATGGCGCTCACCGGCTACCTGCTGCCGTTCGACCAGCGGTCCTTCTGGGCGACCGTCGTGGCGAACAACATCACCGCGTCCGGCCCGCTCGTCGGCCCGTACCTCGGTGACTTCCTCAACGGCGGCGCGGACTTCAACGCGACGACGCTCTCGCGCTTCTACGCGATCCACATGTTGTTGGTGCCGGGCATCATCGGCGCCCTCATCGGCGCGCACCTGTACCTCGTGACGCGGCTGGGCACCACGGCGCCCCCGTGGCAGAAGGTCAAGCCCGCCGAAGAGCTGATCGAGGAGGACGCGTGAACCGTCGCGAGAAGGAGGAGTACCTCCGGGAGTACTCGATCCTGAAGTCCCAGGGGAAGCCGTTCTTCCCCTATGCAGTCGCCAAGGACGGCGCCATGGCGTGCGTCGTGCTGCTCGTCATCATCCTGATGTCGATCGTCCTCGGCGCGGAGCTCGGCCCGAAGGCCGACCCGACGACGACGACGTACACGCCGCGCCCGGAGTGGTACTTCTTCTTCCTCTTCGAGCTGCTGCGCGTCATCAAGCCGCCGGAGTACGTCGCCCTGGCGACGATCGGCATCCCGACGGTCTGCATGATCCTGCTGTTCCTGCTGCCGTTCTATGACCGCGGTCCGGAGCGGCGCCCCGAGCGGCGTCCGGTCGCGACGCTGACGGCGATCCTGATCATCAGCGCGATGGCCTACCTCACCTACGAGGGCGCCGCGGCGGGTCCGCCGACCCAGATCGACATGTCGACGCCGTCGAGCGTCATCGCCGAGGGCCCGAAGGTCGTCGCGCAGTACGAGTCGGGGCGGCAGGTGGCGGCGCAATCGGGCTGTCTGGCGTGCCACAAGATCGGTGAGAACGGCAACGGCGGTCCTGGCCCGAACCTGACCGACATCGCCGACCGCCTCCCGGCCGCCGGCATCGAGCGCACGCTGATCAACCCGACGGCGCCGATGCCGTCCTTCTCCAGCCTGCAGAAGGAGCAGCCCGAGAAGTTCAAGAACCTCGTGGCGTTCCTCGGCCGGTTGAAGTCGGACGACGGAAACTAGATGAGCACCACCGGCAGCGGGGGGCGGGGGGGTCCGCCTCCCCCGGCTCCCGCCGCCGATCGCGGCACCCTGCCCGAGGAGCAGGTGCGCGCGATGTTCGACCGCGTCGCGCGGGGCTACGACCTCCTGAACTCGGTCATGACGGCCGGGTTGCACCATCAGTGGCGCCGGCGCGCGGCAGACCTGGCGGGTGTCGGCCCGGGCGATCGCGTCCTCGACGTGGCCACGGGGACCGGCGATCTGGCGATCGAGCTGGCCACGCGGGTCGCCCCCGGTGGTGAGGTCATCGGCAGCGACTTCTCCGAGAACATGCTTGCGCTGGCGCGCAAGAAGGCGCCCGAGATCACGTTCGAGTGGGGCAACGCGCTGGAGCTGCCCTACGCCGACGATGAGTTCGACGCGGCGACGGTTGGCTTCGGGGCTCGCAACTTCTCCGACATCGACCGTGGGCTCGCCGAGTTGACGCGCGTCGTGCGACCCGGCGGCCGGGTCCTGATCCTGGAGATGACGACCCCGAGCAAGGCGCCGCTGTCGACGTTCTTCAAGCTCTGGTTCGATCGCCTCGTGCCGCTGCTGGGCAAGCTCTCGAGCGATCCGGAGGCCTACGACTATCTGCCCAACAGCGTCAAGCGCTGGCCTGACGCCGCGGGGCTCGCGGCCGCGTTCGATCGCGCGGGGCTGCAGCAGATCCGCTGGGTGCTGACGGCCGGCGGGATCATCGCCACGCACGTCGGGGTCAAGCCGGTGGAACCGATCCTCACGTCGCGCAACGGCACGCACCCCGAGCCATGAGCGACGGCGGCACGGGCTCTCCGGCCGCCGTCGAGGGCGGGCCGGTCACGGCTATCGTGCACGCGGGCGGGCCGCACGTCCTGCCGCTGCTGGATCGTGTCGAGGAGCTGTTGCGCGAGGTCGCCGTCGGCCACGGCGCGGTGCTCGCCGAGCACGCGGGGTCGACGATCGCCGCGGGCGGCAAGCGGTTGCGCCCGCTGCTGGTCATCCTCGCCGCGGCCGGTCAGGTTCGGGGCTCCGGTGACGGCCTGGTGCGCGCTGCCGCGGCCGTCGAGCTCGTCCACAGCGCGACGCTCGTCCACGACGACGTCCTCGATCTCGCGCCGCTGCGCCGCGGGCGCCCCACGGTCTTCGCCACCGCCGGTCGCGCCGTGGCGACCCAGACCGGCGACCTGCTGTTCGCCCGTGCCTTCGCGCTGCTGGCCGCCAACGGCGACCCGGCGCAGGTCCGCGCGCTCAGCGACGCGGGCTCGGCGCTCGCGCGCGGCGAGCTGCTGCAGCGCGCCGACGCCTTCGATGCCGCGATCCCGCTGGAGCGCTACCTGCAGCGCTGTGAGCTGAAGACCGCGCGGCTCTTCGAGGCCGCGTGCATCCTCGGCGCGCTGGAGGGCGGCGCCGGAACGGCCGGGGCCGAGGCGCTGCGCGAGTTCGGCCGTCGCATCGGCCTGGCCTTCCAGATCCTCGACGACGTCCTCGACGTCGCCGGCCCGGCCGAGCGCACCGGCAAGCATCGCGGCACCGATCTGCTCGACGGCACCGTCACGCTGCCGTTCATCCTCGCGCGTGAGCGCGACCCGGCGCTCGGCGCGCTCGATCCCCGGGCGATCGGAACGCCGTCCGCGGCCGAGGAGATCTGCGATCGCATCGTGGCGACCGGCGCGCTGGACGAGGCCCGGGCCGTCGCGCTCGAGCACGTCGCGGCGGCCAAGGCCGTCATCCCGCGAGGCCTCGCCGACCGTGAGCGCGACGCGCTCCTGCTGGTCGCCGACGGCGTCGTCGCGCGGTACTCCTGAAGGCTTCAATACAACGGGCCGGCATCCCAGCCGGCCCGCTGTTTGCGTCACGGTGCAGCGTGACGGGAGAGCCCTACGTCTAGAAGTCCTCGGGGACGATGTGATCCTCGGTGAGCGCCGTGGTGAAGCGCTCGATCTCGTCCTCCATGTTGGCGTGCGACAGGCGCTTGAGGTCGCGAACCAGCGCCTCGGTGCCGCGGTCGAGCTCCTCGTCGAAGCGCTCGACGACGTCCTGCTCGAAGATCCCGGTGCCGGCCCACTCGCAGTTGGGGCAGCGCAGCGTGACCTCCCAGTGCGTCGCTCCGGCCTCTTCCCACTCGGTCGGGTAGACCAAGGTGGAGGCGCAGGAGCCGCAGACGTGAAGGTCGTCGACCACCTCGTCGTGAGTCTTCGCGGGCGTCGCCGATGTGGTCCCACCCACCCCGGCCGTGCCGGCAGCCTCCTGGTCCTCGAAGTAGACGACCTCGATGGTCTTCCCCGAAGGAAGGACGACTCGGCGAACGTAGTGGCGGGGATCGTGAAGGCTCATCGTCTCGAAGAGGTTCGGCTGGCGCTGACAACCCGGTGATCGGTTGTGCCTTCGGCGAACTTGAACCCCCGATCGACCATTCGTCCGCGTACGGATATGGCGGAAGAATGAGCCGATTGGCCGTGTGCCGCGTTACCCTCCACAGACACCCCACGGAGGCTTCATCCCATGCCGGGAATCGGTATCCCAGAACTCATCATCGTCCTCGTCATCGTGCTGCTCGTCTTCGGACCCAAGCGCCTGCCTCAGCTGGGCAAGCAGCTCGGTGGCGGCATGCGCGAGTTCAAGGATTCGATCCAGGGCAAGGACAAGGACGTCGACGACGCAGACGACGCGGAGGCCGGTCGTCCTGAGCTGACGCGCGCTCAGCAGGCCGACGTGCTCGACCCCACGCCCGACGCGACCCGCACGCCCGTCGGCGAGCGGGACGAGCCCGCCACGCGCCCCGGCGGGTAGCCGTTGCCCGCCATCCGGCCGGTCGGCTACGAGGAGCGGCTGAGCCTCATCGAGCACCTCGATGAGCTGCGCACGCGGATCATCTTCTGCATCGTGGCCTTCGTGCTGTCGTTCAGCCTCTGCTACTGGCAGAACGACCGTATCCTCGACGTCATCAACGTGCCGCTGGACCACGCGCATCGCGTGGACTGCAAGACCAGCGACCGCAAGAAGGCCGACGACGCGCTCGAGCGCTCCGGCTGCTTCAACGAGGCCGTCGGCGGCTATCTGAAGTCCGCGGCGCCGGCGCTGACCCATGCGGCGCGGACGCTCGGCGAGATCGCCGGGGCCGACGGCGTGAGCGCGGCGACGCGGACCCGGAGCGCCCAGACCGCGCGCGAGCTCCAAGCCGCCGCCGCCCAGGCCGCGCGAGCCGCGGCGCTGACGCCCAAGGCGTCGACCGGCCGCCAGCCGGTGACGCTCGGCGTGACCGAGCCGTTCCTGACGACGATCACCGTCAGCGCCTACGCGGCGCTGCTGCTCGCGCTGCCGTTCATCCTCTTCCAGCTCTACGCGTTCGTCTTACCGGCCTTCAGCGGGGAGGAGCGCCGCGTGGCGCTGCCGCTGATGACGATGGTGCCGGTGCTGTTCATCGCCGGGGTGGTGTTCGGCTACTTCCTGGCGCTGCCGCGTGCCGTCGCGTTCCTGCAGAACTACAACGACGGCGCCTTCGACATCCTGGTCCAGGCCAAGGACTACTACCGCTTCTGCACCCTGCTGCTGGCGGCCATGGGCGTCCTGTTCCAGATCCCGATCGGCGTGCTGGCGATCGTGCGGCTGCGGATCCTGACGGTCAAGCAGCTGCGCGCCTACCGCGGCTACGCGCTGATCCTCTTCGCGGTCATCGCGGCGGTCGTGACGCCGACGCCGGACCCGTTCACGATGCTGATCGCGATGGCGCCGCTGGTCGTCCTGTACGAGATCAGCCTCATCCTCGGCCGGATCTTCCAGCCCACCGGAGAGCCGCGCTTCGGGTTCTTGTCCGACGAGGACGACGAGGACGAGGAGACATTGGGCGATGACGCTCCGGCAGACCTGGTCGCCGGTGGGGATTCCAGGAACCCGAACGAACTAGACTGAGACTCATGCTGTTCGACCTTCGCGGCCGTGGCCGCCGGCGTGCTGTCCAGGCGATCTACCTTGGTCTTGCCATCCTGATGGGTGGCGGCCTCGTGCTGTTCGGGGTCGGTGGCGCGACGAGCGGCGGTCTGCTGGACGCGTTCAACTCGAGCAGCGGCCAGACGAGCGCCGACAAGGTCTTCCAGCAGCGCATCGACAAGGCGCAGGCGGGCGTTCGGCTTCACCCGACCGAGCCGAAGGCCTGGGCCGAGCTGACGCGCGTGCGGTTCCAGCAGGCCGGCAGCGGCGACGGCTTCGACCAGAACCAGGGCGCCTTCACCAACAAGGGCAAGGCGCAGCTTCAGGGCGCAGCGTCGGCGTGGGACAAGTACCTGACGCTGACCAACAAGCCCGACGACACCGTCGCCGCGCTGATGGTGCAGGCGTTCGGCACGAGCGGGCTCAACCAGCCCGGCGAGGCCGTGTCGGCGATGGAGATCATCATCGACAACCGCCCGGCGACGGGGCCGCTGTACGTGCAGCTCGCCGACCTCGCTTACCAGGCCGGCCAGACCCGCAAGGCCCAGCTCGCGTCCAAGAAGGCGCTCGCGCTGACGCCCAAGGACGACCGCGAGCAGATCCAGGCACAGCTCGACGGCGCCCGCCAAGCCGCCTCGGCGGCGAACCCGGCATCAACCGCCACGCCGTCCTCTTAGCGGCAACATCGCGGGCTCGCGAGGCGGCGCCCAGCGCCACCTCCTCGGTATCCTGTCCGACCCCGCCCCTATAGCTCAACTGGCAGAGCAGCGGACTCTTAATCCGAAGGTTCTAGGTTCGATTCCTAGTGGGGGCACTGACGCGAAGCCCGGCAAATGCCGGGTTTCTTTCGTTCTCGCGCCATCCCTGAAGTAGCGGACGTGTCCCGGATATGTCCCGAGAGGGTGGTTGTTGGTGGGGAACGGATGGTTGGCGCAGGGTGGCTCGATCAGCGGGCATGTGTTCCGGGTTGATCGCGCTCGTGGGCCCGTGTGGTTTGCGAAGTACCGGCTGCCGGACGGGCGGCAGGTGCAGAAGAAGATCGGGCCGGCGTGGACGAGGCCGGGGCGGCCGGACGATGGCTTCGTGAACCGTCGCGGGGCCGAGGCGTGGCTGAGCGACGTGCTTGCCCAGGCGCACGCCGGGACGCTGCCGGGAATGGTCCGGACCGGCGTGACGTTCTCGCGCGCTGCCGACGAGTGGCTCCGCTACTGCGTGGAAGACCGCGCGTGCAAGCCGTCCACGATGGTCGACTACCGCCACACGGTCACGCGGGTCCTCGTTCCGCTTTTTGGGCCGCTGTTGTTGGAGGACATCACCGCGCCGGCTATCGAGGCGTGGCGCGCGTCGCTGACGACCGCCGCGCGCACGCGCAACAAGCAGCTGACGATCCTCAACGGGATCTTCCGTCGCGCCCAGAAGCGCTTCGGCCTCCAGCGCAATCCGGTCCTCGAGATCGAGCGCATGCGTGAACCTCGACAGGTCAACCTCGACGTGTTCAGCCCGGAGGAGGTCATGGCGCTCGTCCGGGCCGCCGAGTCCGAGCAGGACGCTGCCATCTACCTGACCGCCGCCTTCACCGGTCTACGCCGCGGCGAGCTGCATCGCGCTGCGCTGGCGCGACGTCGACTTCGCCGGCTGCGTCATCCGCGTCCGAGCCTCGTACTCCGCAGGCGCGCTGACGACGCCGAAGAGCGGCAAGCTCCGCTCCGTGCCGATGGCGCCCCAGGTCGCCGAGACCCTCGCCCGCCTCGGCCGCACCGCGACCGACGACGGCCTCGTCTTCCTCGGCGAGGGCGGCGGCTACCTCGACGGAAGCGCGCTTCGCCGCCGCTACAAGCTCGCGCTTGAGCGAGCGGGCCTCCGCTCCCTCCGCTTCCACGACCTCCGCCACACCTTCGGGACACGAGCGATCAGCAAGGCGGACATCTTGCGCGTGAAGGAGTGGATGGGCCACGCCGACGTTGCCACCACGATGCGCTACCTCCACTACGTCCCGCGCCCTGAAGACGCCCGCCTCATCGCCGCCGCCTTCGAGATCGCACCGCCGACGGGGATGGCGCTCAGCGCGGCACCTGTCCAGCCAAGATGAAGTGGTTGCACCGGAGCGGTGTCCCGTTCGCGCCTATACGGACATGAACACCGGATCTGAGTCTCAAATACCCGAGCCCATTGCCGTTGGCCTGGCCGAGCCCCTGCTGACTGCCGAGCAGGTCGCCGACCTGCTGGCGATCCCGCGGTCGAGTGTCTATGAGTACGCGCGACGCCACAACGAGCCGCTGCCTTCGATCCGCGTTGGCCGACACCGCCGGTTCCACCGAGCCGACATCGAACGCTGGCTCGCCGATCTTCGATAGCGCGTCGAGTCGCACCGCTGACGCGTTGGCGCTCAGCTCGCCGTCGGTTGGCTGACGGAAGGCGGTCCGGGGCAGCGAGGAAGAGGGGCGACGCCGGCCCCATCCATCTCCCGCCGACCGCGATGGGAGACGAACGACGAGTTACGGTCTGTGGAACCTCGCGTGGTTGGCGCGACCGGCCGAACTGGCGTTCACCGCAGAGGTTGGATCGGTGCTCTACCCGTTCAGCACGGGGCGTCCTACCCGTTCCCCTACCCGTTCCGCCGCGGAACGGGTAGAGCTGCCGCTCGCCCCGCAGCCAATGGGTTTCCAGGCCCTCCGCGTGCTCGACCACCCGCACCCACCATTGACTTCGTCTGAATGGCGTGTGCGAGTGGTCGACCCCACTCCGGGCCAGGTCTTCCAAGGCTGCGGGGCGAGCGGCAGCTGAGGGCAACGCGGCTTTGGTGCCGTGGCGAAGGGCTCGATGTTGGATCGACGGGAGGGATTGTGCGTCACACGCGATGACTGTCTGACATGGAGAGGCGGCGGCGGTGCGGACGGCGACGGTGCCGCCCGCTGAGCCGAGTTGCGTCTATGTCGCGATCGCGTGGGTGTAGTCGCTGAACAACCGGTCGAGCGTTTCTGTGGCGAGGTGGGTGGTGGTGATCTCGGCGTCGATCGCGGCGGCCTCCTCGTCGTTCTCGGCACCTTCGAGGTCATAGAGGAGGTCGCGGATGTACGCGTCGAGGTCCTCGCGACGCTTGCGCAGTTGCTCGACGTGGCCGGCGGTCAACGGGATCTCAAACTGCTCGGCGCCGTCTCGCTCTGGCTTCCAGCCGACGGCTTTGATGACCGCGATGGCGTCGCAAAAGATGTCGGCCAGCGCTTCCTGGTCGACCGGGGTGAAGTCCGAGAAGTCCTCGAACGTCTCGTGGTTGAAGACCAAGACCAGCTTGGACTCCACGCGGAGGATGTCGGCCGTCTGGCGGTCGACGGTAATACGGCAGGCGTAGCTACCCTGGTGGGCACTCATTGGAGGTTAGGTCTCCTTGGGTCATGCCCCCGGGCCGTTTGCCGCGGTCGCGGGGGTCTCTCTTGTTAAGGAAGTTGCTAGCGGATGATATCGGATGGGGCTGCGGGCTTGTCAAGTTCGGCTAGCTCGCACGCGAGCTAGCAAGCAACATGTACGTCTAGCTTGTGAGCAAGTCATCGAAGAAGTCTGCCGCCTCCATGCCGGCATCGAGCGCTGGCTCGCCGACCTTCGTGCGTGAGCGTCGCGTCGCCGACGGGGACGGCGCTCAGCTCGGTGCCGGGTTGGCTCACGCGAGGTGGTCCGGGGCGGCGAGGGAGAGGGCGATGCCGGCGAGGTGCTGATGCTTCAGCCGTCCCCTCGGCTGTGGCGCCCGTGCCCTGACATTGCCAGCTAGTCAGCGCTCGTCTGGCGGTGTGCCGTCTGCTGAAACGAATCCTGGTCATGCTCACGCTGGGACTCCCTGGCACCCCGCAGCATCTCCTCGCGGAGCATCTCGCGCGCTAGCTCGCTGGCCTCCGCACCGGCGCTATCGGCAGCGGACGCCTCGATCAGGGCGGCAGCGCGAATCATCGTCCGGGCCTCTCGCGGCCGAGTCACCACGAATGGAGAGCGGGTATTGCCGTTGCGGATGAGTAGCCCAGCATTGAGTAGCTCGTGGCAGGCATTCGATACCGCTGGCTGGCCCAGATTCAGGAGTTCGGATAGCGCCTGTGCTTGCGTCAGGCCGCGTTCACGTCCCTGGATATCCTCCTCGCGGAGGAGCGCCAGAAAGACGCGAAGTCGATCCGGGTGGGACAACACAGCGAAGATCCGACTCGTCCGAAGCGCCACCTATGCTCGGAGTATGCAGGAATTCGCATACTTGTCTCGACCGACTTCCCCGCCTGCCCCAAGCCTTGTTGGCGGACGAACGGCGTAATACGGATGGCGTTCCGGGGAAAACTAAGGCACACTCTCATGAGCGTCGGACGGAACGCAGCTCAGCAGCTGGAGCCCGCCGTTCAACGAGCCTCGTTGCATAACGCCGAGGACAAGCGTCTTTTCCCGCAATCTTTCTCGATGCCCACAACACTCACTAAGCCGTCCGCCGACTCTCGGGCCACCCACGACGAGACCGATCTTCCGTGGGACGATGTGGATGTGACCTCTGACGAGGATGTCGCCCTGGATACGTTGACGCCCGTCGTGCCAACTTCCGGACTTCCCGCGGCCGCAAGTCTCGGCAACGTCTGAGGCCGGTCAACCCACACCACCGCTAGCGCGGTGGGCGGGCGCTCCGAGTTCGTTGCGTCGAATCCAGTGAAGGCCGCCGGGCTCGATGGCGAGTCCCTGAACCGGTCCGCCGCAACCGGGCACGAGCCGCGGATCACCGATGGTTCCATCGCTGAAGCGCTGCATCAACACCGTCGTTTCCACGAGGAAGAAAGCGAAGTCGACGGCGTCCTGTGTGGTCACTGGGGTGATGAGTTCGAAGCGGATATTGCGGAGCCTTTCCTTGAGGGCGTCATCGAGCGGGATATTGCTCTCGCGGATCTGCTCCAAATCGACGCCTAGAATCATTCGGCGCAAAACGCTCGTCTGGCCTCTATAGAGCACTGTCGGCGTTTGCGTGCTCACCTCCGTGTCCCGGGTTTCGTACTCGTCGGGCCGGACTCGGACCTCCAAGATGCGGCCCACGTTCTGGCCCCTGTCATAGCCCGCGACCAAGAAGCCGAGCGGCCACGTTCTCGGAAGCAGATCGCTGGCGCCCTTTCCGCGTTTCGCGGGGGTGGCCTGCTTCAGCGCCTCGTGGAAGTGCGTGCCAAGGCGGTCCGCCAGTTCGTCGATCCCGACGACGCCCTTGGCTTCCTTGCTTGAGCACCACTCATCGAGTAGGCGACGAATTGTCTTCCGTCCGATGGTGGCTGTGCCGTAGGTCGCGATGCCGTAGTTGCCGACCGCGAAGACCTTCTGTGCATTGTCGGACGCCACGCGATGGTGCTGTCCAGAGCGTTGCGTGGTGCGACTATCCGAGGCCAGCGCGATGCCTTCCGACGACGCGGACGCCACGACGATCGTCACCCGAGCACGGCTCCAGAGCGTTGTCTCATGGCCAACAGTTTATGCCGCCTCGCGTGGCACTGCGGGGCCTGTTCGGAGGGAATCACGTCCCCAGATGGCGGCGATCGTTGGCGTCACCGCTTCAGACGAGATAGGCGACGGCGCTGAGGATCGCGCCGAGCGCGAACAGGCGAGCACTGCGCACCACGCCGCAACGCCGAGCGGCGGAGCGCGCGCCGCTGAGCCCCAATGGTGCCGATCCGCTCGGCAAAGTGGGATCGCAGTTCGTTCGCTCGGTCGTGCACGCGTGTCCCGAACCATGTCCCCGACCCACTGAAACAACCCCCACGCAACCGCTCCAGCCGCTACGCTCTCCCCGCTTCTTGACCGTACTTCCGCTGCCTCGGGGCCTCTCTTAATCCGAAGGTTCTAGGTTCGATTCCTAGTGGGGGCACTGACGAGAAGCCCGGCAAATGCCGGGTTTTCTTCGTTCTCGCACCATCCCTGTAGTAGCGGATGTGTCCGGAGAGGGAGGCGGCTACCTCGACGGGAGCACACTGACGCCGTCGCGTCGCTACAAGCTCGCCTCGAACGAACTGGCCTCTGCACCGTCCACCGGTCGTTCTGGAGGAGCTAGGCGACCGCGTCGGCTGCGGGCGCCACCGCAACGGGCTGCGACATCGGGTCGAAGGTGTGGAAGCGCCACGCGGTGCGAAACTGTGACACGCGGGTGAAGACGATTCCCGGGTCGACCGCGAAGGCCTGGCGTGCGCGGGCGAGGTGCTCGATGCTCCCAGGCCCGGTCCTGATGTCGAGCGCCTCGAAGTCGTCAATGCTCCGGGTGTCGTCGAAGAACTCGATCAGTGTGGCTGCGAAGTACCAGTAGCCGGCGATCTCGTGGGTCAGTCGATCGATGGCGAAGGCAGCAGGGTCGGCCGTGTTCGGGTTCGCCGGTCGCCAGCCTGCCTGGAGCGCTGCGAGGGTCGGCACGGAGCCTTCGTGGTCGCTGAGCCACCCGAGCACCTGACCCAGGTTGGCGCTCGGTCCAAGCCGACAAATCGCTGCTGATGTGCCGTTGCGACGGGCGTTGAACTCCGCGGTCACCAGAGCGGTGACCAAGTCCGACATCGACGCGCCCGGCATGTCGGCATGCAGGTCGAACAGGTGGCGGGCGACCCGTACAACATCCCGCGGTAGGCCGCCGCCGATCGCGTGGCAGAGGGCAATGTATGGCCACGGCATGTTCAGCGTACGGCTGTTCAGGAGCTCTACGGAGAACGAGGTGTCTGGATGCTCGACGCGGATGACCTCGTCGAATGAGCTGTCCATCGCATCGCGGAATGGCATCCCGCGCCGCTCGAAGCTCGCGACAGCGTCCTCCGAAACGGACACGAGGAAGAAGCAGCCGGGCACGCCGAACAGCGCCTTCAGCTCGTTGAGCAACGCCTCCGCATCGTCGGCGGAAGCGATTTTGTCGAGTTCGTCGATGCCGATGACGAACGACCGCTTGGTGATTGTCGTGACCTGGCGAAGGTAGTCGCGGAGGTCGTCGATGGCCTTTGGGAGCGAGACGGGGTTCCTCGTCAGCTCACGCTCCCCCGACCGCTCTAGCTCAGCGCTCACCGGCAAGCCCGACAGCGCGAGCCCGACCTTGCCGCTCCAGGCCGTCCTCGTCGCCTGTTGATAGGCGATCCGATCACGGAACTCGCGGGTGGCGGACGTGAGGTAGCTGAGCTGGGGATCGTGGTTCAGCGCAACGATCCGTTCTCGATTTCGCGCCCGGAGCGCTTGCCGCGTGGTCATCGCGGACCGTAGGCAGGGGACGCCCGCGGCGATGAGGACCACGCCGGCGGCCATCACAGCGGATGGATGCTGGCGGAGCCACCCGAGTCCCAGCAAGACCCCGCCCGCGCCGATCGACGCGATCGCACCGGTCCGGAGCAGGGCCAACGCTGGAACAGCGGGCGTCGCGCTGGACCCCATAATCGGATCTGCGGCGACGGAGGTGATCCCCACGGCGAGCCCACCGATCGCCAAGAGCAGCGCGCCGGCGGCGTAGGACGAACTCACATCGTGGCCGGTCACCGCCGCGATCAGCGGCGCGGCAATGCTGATCGTCACCGACACGCACGCGGTCGTCGTGCAGAACCTCGGGCTCCACTCAAGCGCCCGGTTCGCCGATGTCGCGGTGAACCCGAGCACGCTGGTCGCCGCGATCGTCGCTGCGTCGATGAGGCCCCAATTCCCGCTGCGCATCGTGGCGATCATGAGCGTGGCGCCGAACGCCGACACGATCGCGGCTCCCGCCGATCGGGTCAGCTCTGAGCTGGCGACAAGGACGCCGGCGAGGATGCAGAGGGTCGCAATGCCACCGGCGAGGAGCAGCTCGTTCGTCTCGGGTGTCCGAGATGAGATCGCGAGCCCGTACGCCACTAACAGCGCGCCAACGGTCGATATGAGGACTCCCGTCGCAAGCAGGATCCTAGGTGGCCGGTCAGACGAGCCGGAGCCGAGGGGATCCGACGAGGGGGCGAGATCGGCAGCGTCAACGATCGCTCCACAGGCTCGATCCGAAAGGTGCAGGATGAAGTCCAACGGCGAGAAGCGGACCGGCGCGGCGACGAGGAACTGCCAGCTCTCTGGCGCAACGGGCTCGGCCCCCGGTAGTGGTGGCGACGGCTCGCAGAACTCGCGCAGGAGGGTCGTCTTTCCGGACCCGCGCGGGCCCGCAATCCCGATGCTGCCCGCACTCATCGTCAGCAGCCGTGCAACTCGTGCTCGCGCCGCCGTGTCGACGTACTGATGCCGGCTCGCCATCTGGTCCAACCCCGCGCCGGATGCATCACCGAGTCGGGACCGATAGCGGGCTTCGCGACCTTCCTGCGCTCGATTGTTGATCCAGGTGCGGCAGAACGGAAGCACCGCCTTCTCGACCAGCGCCCGCTCGGCCTCGGCGCGGGCGTGCCCAGCGGCCAGCCGGGCCTCGGTAAGCTCGGGCGGCCCCTCCTCGTCCTCGAGCGGCGTCCAGCGGGTCTGCTCGTCGCGAGCGAGCTGCAACTCCATGCGCTTGCGCGCGGTGATGAGGTCTGCGATCGCATGCTTGTGGGCTTGCAAACGCTCGAGCTGCTCGCGGTACTCGCTGTCGAGTTGCTCTCCGATGTCTGGCTCTTGGCGGCGTCGCAGGCGGAGGACGCGCGAGGGCCGGGGGCGGTCCCCGCCGTTGGTGAGGGCCTCCATGGCCTTGCTGGCGCTCTCCTTCGCCTTGCGGATCTCCTTGCTGGTGCGAAGGCGCGAGATCCGAGCGCGCTCAGCCGTCTCGAACTCCAGCGCTTGCGCGATCTGGGCGGTAAGCAGGGCGTAGTCTGGTGATATCGAGGCGTAGTGGGCATGCGGATCTCCGGCTAGGGCCTCCTCGAGCTGTGTGACGGCCTGCGTGGCGGCGACCAGTGCGGCCAACTCGTCGGGCACCAGTGCCGCAAGCGGCTCGGCGGCGTCGATCACTGCATTGGAAAGCGTCCGGGCGATTGAAGGATCGATCGGCGCCAAACGCGACAGCGCATCGCGGAGATCGGCGTCGTCGAGGGCCGCGCTGAGGGCTGACTGCAGAAGCGATTGGTCCATGGTGAGTCGGTGCACGGCCGCACCTGTCTCTGTCGCGATCGTGACGCCTCCAGCGCGCGATGGCCGCGGAACGTCTCAGAAAGCGGATATCCGGTCAAGGGTGAACAGCGCTCAGCGAAGCGCTACCCCCGCAAGTTGCGCCGCGAGCACGAGCGCTGATCAAATGTGCGGATGGGATTCATGGATCGAGTGCTCGGCCGCTCGCGACCCGAGGCGGCGCGGCGGCGCGAGGTGCGCGTAGCGGAGCCGAGCCCGGTGGTGCTCAGTGGGAGTCAGACGCTCGAGGTCGTTGGTGAGTCTCACTATCAGGACCACCTCTGGGCCGTCGTCGGCGGGTACCGTCGCGAGCGGGTTCGGTGCGAAACGCAGGCCGTGCTGGAGCCCGAACCCGACAACGCCTGGGATGGGAACGCCGTAAAGGTGCTCATTGACGGGGGACTCGTCGGCTACCTGTCGCGTGAGGATGCCGCCGCGTACGTCCCGGGGCTACGAGCGTTGCTGCGGCAGCACAGCGGGCCGGTGGCGCTAAAGGGGCAGGTCGTCGGTGGCGGTCCGCGCTCCGGCGACACCCGGATGCTCGGCGTCTTTCTCGATCACAGCCCGGCCGACTTCGGCGTGCTGCAGCGGCAGGTCATGCACATCGGCGAGCTACGCACGGGGCTCTCGCAGGCGATCGCAACTGATCTCGAGGACGACCGGTATGACCTTTCGTGGCTCGATCGACTCTCAGGAGGCAAGGGTCCGCAGGACATTGCCACGCTGCGGCGGCTGCTCGAGCACGAGCGTGATCCGATCGACCGCCACTTCATGTTCGGCGAACTCGCGGCGTGCCTCTACCGAAACCGTGACGCCTTCGCCTCGGCGCTTGACGAGTTCGACGCGGTCTGCCGGGAGCACGACGCCGACATGGAAGTCATCCGTGCGGCGCTGGTCGAGAAGTTCGGCTGCGTGCCTGTCATCGACCTGTATCGACAGGCCGCGATTCGGTGCCAGAAGACGCGTGACTGGGATGGCGCTCGCGCCTGGGCCGCGCGTGGGCTGACGGTCTACGGAACCCAGGCGGCTCGTCCGGAGGCGGTGGCCGACCTCCAGAAGCGTCTGGCCCACGCGGAGGCGAAGCTGTCAACGCCCGCCAAGGCTCCGGCCGCCCGCTCCGCCGTCACGGCCGACGTGGTCCTCGAGACGCTGACCTGCGTCGACTGTACGCAGGCGTTCGAGCGCCCTCGCACGCGCGGCCGCAAGCCCCAGCGCTGCCCGGCCTGCCGCGGCGCGTGAAGGATCGCGTGGCTCGTCGCGCCAGATCAGCTGCCGAACGCGCTCGTCCCTGTCGTGCTCGCCGCGTCTCGGACCGCGACGTGCGAGACGCCGAGCTGCTGAATGTCCTCACATCCTGGGTTGATGTCCCACAGGCACCAGACCCGCCACTGTGGCCGGTGGAAGGATCACCAGCCGATGCCGCTCGACCGCTGTTCCTGGTGGATCTTCAGCGCGACGGCCTGCGTGTAGGGCCGGTTGCGCTCGATGACCTGGGTCGGGCGCATCTTGCGCTTGGCGAGGGTCGGGGCGTCGTCGAGGCCGACGTAGGGGAGATCGCCGTCCAAGTGGCAGGACCCTGCCAGTCGACCGGCGCGTGCAGGCTGCGGGATGCGTGCGCTCCGAGACCAAGGCCGCCAGGTGGCCCGGATCTCGCCAATGCTCCGGGTCAGCCGCCGAATGCGCCCGCCGCGGCCACGCCCTGGGCTGCACGGGCTTCGGCCAGGCGCCGCGATGGGGTCTGCACGAGCGCCCAACGCAGGAAGGGGACTCCGACCAGCCACGACACGCCGAGGATGGCGACACCGATCCACACCTGGCCGAGTGCCAGCAGCAGGATGAAGAACGGGTAGGAGAAGGCCGACACGAACCAGAACACGAAGCGCAGGCTCTTCGCGCCGCGCTCGAGTTCAGGGATGTCGACCGTTTTGGGATCGAATGTGGTGTCTGCCTTGGCCATATCGCGTGCAATCGGCCTGAGTGATCGCGATCTTGAAACGAATCGGCCGGTGTCGGACAGACGATCCAGCCAGGCTCAGAGCCACACCCACGTGTCGAGGCAGCACCGGCCCTTCAGCTCGATCTCCAGAAGCGGATCAGCGGGCTGGCAAAACATGCCCACGACGAACAGCCAATCCTCCCGTGCGAACTTCCACTCGATCAGCCGGGACCGCGGGAAGAGGAGCTCGTAGCGCAGCGCAGCTTCGCCACACATGGTCGTCGCGGTCGGCGCCACGTAGCTCATGCCTGGGCGGGATCCGAGACCCTGGAGGGTCTTCTCGGTGGCAGTCCGAGGGTCGCCGCGCTCCTCGACGGGGCCCAGGCACACGCTCTTGAGCACAGAGGTGTTGCGACTCAGCAAGCACGTGAAGTCCTCTCGGGCGTTGTCAGGGGTGATCCGAGGCTGATGACCAGAGCGGCTGAAGGCGTGCATCTGCGCGCCGGGCAGGCCGTTGGGGCCCGGCGGGACGGTGACGATATGGTCGAGACCACTGCCGAAGCTTGCCTTCGTTCTGTGCATCGCGGCCATGGCCCGCGCGAGCTTGACCGGGTGCAACATATGCCGATTGTCGGCAGCTGGAGAACGGCCCTGTAGCCCACGCCGTCCAGGCGCGCTCACGCACAGCTCTCAGGAAGTTCTTACGCGCACACAGCTACCGTCAACCCATGCGCGTGCTGGTGGTCGACGATGAGGTGGCGGTCCGAACCTCGCTGCAGCGGGCTCTCGGCCTGGAGCGCTATGAGGTCGATCTCGCTCAGGATGGGCGGGAGGCGCTGGAGCGTGTGGCAAACGCACGCTACGACGCGATCGTGCTGGACGTCTCGATGCCGCTCCTCGACGGGTTGGAGGCGTGTCGGCGCATGCGCGCCGCCGGTGACCGCACCCCGGTCCTGATGCTGACGGCGCGCGATGCGGTCGACGATCGCGTCGCGGGGCTGGACGCCGGCGCCGACGACTACCTCGTCAAGCCGTTTGCCCTCGGGGAGCTCCAGGCCCGGCTGCGTGCGCTGCTGCGGCGCATCGACGGCCCGACTGACGAGCTGCGCTTCGGTGACCTGCGCCTGGAGCCCGCCACGCGCGACGTCTGGCGCGGCGAGCGACGGCTTGAGCTCTCGCGCACCGAGTACGCGCTGCTGGAGCTCTTCCTGCGCCATCCGCGCCAGGTGCTGGAGCGCTCGACGGTCTTCGAGCAGGTGTGGGGCTATGACTTCGGCGCGACCTCGAACGTGCTCGGGGTCTACATGGGGTACTTGCGGCGCAAGACCGAGGCCGGGGGCGAGGCGCGCCTGCTGCACACGGTGCGCGGCGTCGGCTACATCCTGCGGGAGGAGCCGGCATGAGCCTGCGCCGGCGCGTGACGATCATGTCCGCGCTGGTGGTGGGAGCGACGCTCGTCCTGGCGTCGGTGGTCTGCTACCTGGTGATGCGCGGGGAGCTGCGCGGCCAGGTCGACGACTCGCTCCGAGATCAGGGCCGCCAGACGGCGCGGATCCCGCCGAACCCCGCCAACGCCCGCGACTTCCCACGGCGCGTGCCCCAGCCGCTGCGGCGCACCGGCACCGCCCAGAGCTACGTGCAGTTCGTCACCGTCGACGGCGAGATACGGCGGCCGTTGTTCCCCCGCGACCCCCGGCTGCCGGTCACCGACCAGACCCGCGCGCTTGCGCGCTCCACCACCAGCCGACGCGTGCTCGAGGACACCCACGCCGACGGCGTCCACGTGCGGATGCTCACCGTCGCGCTCCCCGGCCGCGGTGCCGTGCAGCTCGCTCGCTCGCTCGCCTCGGTCGACCGTGCGCTCTCACGTCTGCGCATCGTCCTCGCGCTGCTCACCGTCTTCGGCACCGCGTTCGCGGCGCTCCTGGCCCGCGTCCTCTCCCGGCCCGTCGCCGCCCCGACCGAGCACGAGCTCGCCGCCTCCCAGGGCGCGCTGGCGGACTCGATCGCCGCCCAGCGCCAGCTCGTCGCCGACGCCTCGCACGAGCTGCGCACACCGGTCACCAGCGTGCGGACCAACGCCGAGATGCTGCGCGACGCATCGACGATCCCCGACGACGAGCGCCGCCTGATCGCCGGTGAGGTTGTCGAGCAGGCCGAGGAGCTGACCGCGCTGATCGGCGACCTCATCGACCTCGCCCGCGGCGACGCCCCCGACCCTGCGGTCGAGGACGTGCGCCTCGACGCGTTGGCCTATGAGTCGGTCCAGCGGGCGCGTCGTCACGCGCCCGGCCTGGACTTCCACCTGACGACGGAGCCCTGCGTGGTCGAGGGCGCGCCCGAGCGTCTCGCGCGCGCGATCAACAACCTGCTCGACAACGCCGCCAAGCACTCGCCCGTCGGCGGCGCGGTGGAGATCGCGCTGCGCGACGGCGTGCTGACCGTTCGCGACCACGGTCCCGGGATCGACCCCGCCGACCTGCCGCACGTCTTCGACCGCTTCCACCGCGGCGCCAACGCCCGCGGGCGGCCGGGCTCCGGCCTCGGCCTGGCGATCGTCCGCCAGGTCGCCGAGGCCCACGGCGGCACGGTGGCGCTGGAGGCCGCGCCCGGCGGTGGCACGCTCGCGCGCCTCACGCTGCCGTCGGTCCCGGTCGAGGCGCTGACCACCTGAACGAGCCATCGGCAAGAATGGGGGCATGGCCCTCACCGCACTCGCCATCGTCGACGGGACGGTCCTCCCGGCCGACGAGGCGACGATCGGCGTCACCGACCTCGGCCTGCTGCGGGGCGACGGCGTCTTCGAGGTGATCTCGGTCTACGACGGCCGGCTCTTCGCGATGGAGGACCACCTGCGCCGGATGGCCCACTCGGCCCAGAACCTGCGGCTGGAGATCGACCTCGGCGCCGTGCAGGCCGACATCGACGCCCTGCTGGCCGAGGCGGGCCCGGTCACCGGAGCGGTCCGCTTCTTCGTCACCCGCGGCGGGCGCCGCGGCGGGCGCCGTGTCGGGCTCGTCGAGGCGGTGCCGGCCGAGCGTGACCCGGTGATCCTCGCCTGCATCACCTACGCGCCGCCGCGGATCCTGGACGGCGTAAAGTCGCTCAGCTACGCGGGGAACATGCTCGCGTCGCGGCTGGCGGTCGAGAAGGGCGCGACCGAGGCGCTGCTCGTCACGCCGCACGGCCGTGTGCTGGAGGGTCCGACCTCCTCGTTCTTCGTGTCCTTGGACGGGGAGACGCTCGTCACGCCGCCGCTCAGCGACCACGTGCTGGACTCGATCACGCGCCGTCGCCTGCTGGCGATCCTGCCGCACGCGCGCGAGGAGGTCGTCACGCGCGAGGAGCTGCGCGGGGCGCGCGAGGCGTTCCTGGCCTCGACCACGCGCGAGGTCCACCCGGTCGCCCGGATCGACGAGGACGACCTCCCGCTGGTTCCTGGTCCGCTCACCCAGTCCGCCGCCGAGGCGTTCGCCGTCCACATCCGCGACGCGCTCGAGGCGTAGAGCACCACCATGAAGATCCTCACCGTCATCGGCAACCGGCCGCAGTTCGTCAAGGCCGCCGCCGTCTCCCGCTTGCTGCGCGAGCGCCACGAGGAGCTGCTGGTGCACACCGGTCAGCACCACGACGACGAGCTCTCGGCCATCTTCTTCGAGGAGCTCCAGGTTCCCCGGCCGGAGGTCCAGCTCCACGTCGCCGGTGGCAGCAACACCGAGCAGACCGCACGCATGCTTGCCGAGATGGGTCCGCTGCTGGCGACCGAGCAGCCCGACGTCGTGCTCGTCTACGGCGACACGAACTCGACGGTCGCCGGCGGGCTGGCGGCGGCACAGGCCAACATCCCGGTCGTCCACGTCGAGGCGGGCATGCGCTCGTTCGACCGCCGGATGCCGGAGGAGCTCAACCGGGTGCTGACCGACCATCTCTCCGAGCTGCTGCTGGTGTCCTCGCAGACGGCGCAGGAGAACCTGGAGCGGGAATCGGTCGCGGGACGGGTGGTGAACGTCGGCGACGTGATGGTCGACGTGTCGATGATGTTCCAGCCGCGCGCCAAGGCCGATCTCAAGCCGCTGCGCGACGCGGGCGTGTCACCGGACGAGTACATCATCGCCACGTCACACCGCGCGGGCAACGTGGACGTGCGGGAGCGGTTGCGCAAGTTGGTGGACTTGCTGCTGGCGCTGGAGGAGCCCGTCGTCCTGCCGCTGCACCCGCGCACGGGCGCGCGCCTGGACGCCGCCGGTTGGCTTGACGAGTTGCAGTCCGCCGAGCACGTGCGGCTGACACCGCCCTTGGGCTACATGGCCTTCACGTCGCTTTTGACCAACGCGCGCCGCGTGCTGACCGACTCCGGCGGCGTGCAGAAGGAGGCCTACTTCGCGAGCGTGCCGTGCGTGACGATGCGCGACACGACCGAATGGGTGGAGACGGTCGACGTCGGCTGGAACGTCTTGGTCGATCTCGACTTGCACTCAGCGCTGACGGCGCTGGGCGAGAAGCCCCCGGCCGAGCATCCGCAGCTCTACGGCGACGGGCGAGCGGGCGAGCGCGTGGTCGCCGCCATCGACGAGCACGCCACCGGCTCCGCGTAGCGACTCGCGCCGATGCGGGCAGCGATCGACGAGCACGCCGCCACCTTAGGAGCGCGGCGCGATCGACGATCCGGGGTCCTGCGCGGACCCCTCCGGCCGGCCGATGCGCCGGACCGGGATGCCCGGGAAGTTGGTGGCGTCGAGGATGCCGCGGCCGTCGACGATCGCGGTGACGCCGGGGAGGTCGGCGGTGGCGAGCGTCGCGTACTGCGCGTGGTCGGCCTGGACGATCGCGGCGTCGACCTCGCTGGCCCCGTCCCAGGGGGTGAAGCCGTGGCCGCGCAGCTCGTCGTCGCTGAACATGGGATCGGCGGCGAGCACCGTCGCGCCACGTCCGGCCAGCGCGTCGCGCAACGCGAAGGCGCCGCTGAACGCCGTCTCCTTCACGCCGCCGCGGTAGGCCACGCCGAGGATCAGCACGCGCTTGCCGTCCACATCACCGAGCAGGTCCGCCGCATAGGCGGGCATCCGCTCGTTGATCTCACGGGCGGCGAGCGGCAGGCGCGCATCGGCGTCGCCGGCCAGCAGGAAGCGCGGGTAGACCGGGATGCAGTGGCCGCCGACCGCGATCCCCGGTCGATGGACGTGTGAGTAGGGCTGGGAGTTGGCCGCGTCGATCACCGACAGCACGTCGATGCCGAGCGTGTCGGCGTAGCGCGCCAGCTCGTTGGCAAAGGCGATGTTGATGTCGCGGTAGGTGGTCTCGGCGAGCTTGCTCAGCTCGGCAGCCTCGGCGCTGCCGAGCCCACGAACCTCGGCGTCCAGGAACGACGCGTACAACGCGATGCCACGTGCCTCACCGGCCGGGCTGAGCCCGCCGACCAACTTGGGGTACTTGTCGAGGTCGGCGATCGCGCGGCCACTGAAGATCCGCTCCGGCGAGAAGACCACGTGGAAGTCGGTGCCCTCGCGCAGCCCGGACGCGGCCTCCAGGGCCGTCGCCACGCGGGCGCGCGTCGTGCCCACGGGGACGGTCGTCTCGATCGACACCGTGGTCCCGGCCTTCAGCCCCCGGCCGATGTCGGCCACGACCGCGTCGAGGATGGCCCAGTCCGGACGGGCGCTCGCATCGACCACCAGCGGCGGGACCGCGACGACCAGGTCCGGGCCCTCGGCCACGGCGGCCGCGGTGTCCTCCACCGCGCGCAGGCGTCCGTCGGCGACCGTGGCCGCCAGCGCCTCCGGCAGCCCGGCCTCGTTGGGGAACGGCGCCTTGCCCGCGTTGACGAGCGCCACGACCCGCGGATCGACGTCGGCGCCCACGACCTCATGGCCGGCGAGGGCAATCCGCGCGGCCAACGGCAGACCGACCTTGCCCAGCGCAATGACGACGGCACGCATCAGCGGAGATCCCTGGCGCCTACCGGCATTGTGCCCGCAACGACGACGGCACGCATCAGCGGAGATCCTCGACGCTGATCGTCGTAGCGCCCGCGACGACGACCGCCTTCACGATGCGCTGGTCTCCAGTGCCACCGTCTCGCCCGAGGCCGCGCTGGCCAGCACCGCCTCGGCGACAGCCACGGTCTCGAGGCCCTCCTCGAGCGTGACGACCGCCGCGCCGTCCTCGCCGCGCAGTAGCGCGCAGAACTCCTCCAGCTCGACCGCCAGCGGCTCGCGGCGCTCCAGCGCGTAGCGCGTCATGTCGCCCTCGGCGACGCCGCGCAGGGCCTGCATCTCCGGCCAGCCCTGCGTCGTGACGTGGGCGTTGGCGTAGAAGGTCAGATCGGCCCGCAGCGTGTCGGCGACGAGCATGCCGCGCTCGCCCAGCACGCGCGTGCGGCGCACCTTGGTCGGCGTCAGCCAGTCGACCGTCGAGTTGAACGCGCGGCCGTTCTCCAACCGTCCGGTCACCAGGACCAGGTCCTCGTGTTGGCGGCCCATGCGGTGCTGGGTCTGGGCGGCCACGCGCTCGATCGGCGCCCCGCCGAGCCAGCGGACGAGGTCGAGGTCGTGGGTGGCGAGGTCCTTGACGACGCCGACGTCGCGCACACGATCCGGGAAGGGGCCGACGCGCTCGGTGGCGATCACGAACAGCTCGCCGAGCTGGCCCTCCTGGACCCGGGCGCGCAGCGCGCGCAGCGCCGGGTTGCAGCGCTCGACATGCCCGACGGCGCCCTGGACGCCGGCGTCGCGCACGATGCCGATCAGCTCACGCGCCTCGTCGGCCGTGGCCGCCAGCGGCTTCTCGACCAACACGTGGACGCCCGCGGCGGCCAGCGCGCGCACGGCGGGCAGGTGATCCTCGGTCGGGACCGCGACGATCGCGAAGTCGGGAGCACCGCCCGGTGCGGCCAGCAGCTCGTCGACGGTCGCGAAGATCAGGGCGCCGTCGCCGACGGCCCCGAAGCGATCCCCGCCCGGATCGACGGCACCGGCGAAGCGCATGGCGGGGTTGGACTGGAGGATGCGGGCGTGGTGGCGGCCCATCATCCCGAGGCCGAGCACCGCGCCGCGCAGCGGTTCATGGCTTCCCACGGCCCGACTAGCGTATCCGCCAGGCCGCGACCGACGCCCGGCGGGCGTCGGCTACGCCGCTTCGGTGGCGCGCATGGCGTCGGCGGCCAGCGCCGAGTCCTTGGCCGCCTCGGTCCAGATGATCTGCTCGCGGCCGGGGCCGACGCCGACGAGCACGACCGGGACGCCGACCGCCTCCTCGAGGTAGGTGAGGTAGTCGCGCGCGTTCTGGGGCAGCTCGTCGTAGGAGCGGATGTCGCTCAGATCCTCTGACCAGCCGGGCAGCTCGGTGTAGACGCCCTCGGCGTGGTGCAGCACCGACTGGTGGTAGGGGAACGTGTCGGTGACGAAGTCCTCGTCGCGCGTGCCGCGGTACTGCGTGCAGACCTTCAGGGTGTCGAAGCCGCTCAGCACGTCCAGCTTGGTGACCGCCAACGCGCTGAGCGAGTTCAGGCGCGCGGCGTAGCGCAGCGCGACGACGTCCAGCCAGCCGGTGCGGCGGGCGCGACCCGTGGTCGTGCCGAACTCGCCGCCCTTCTGGCGGATCTCCTCGCCGGTGTCGTCGTGCAGCTCCGACGGGAACGGCCCGGCGCCGACGCGCGTGGCGTAGGCCTTGGTGACGCCCCAGACCTCGGCGATGTCGCGCGGGCCGACGCCCGAGCCCGTCGTCGCGGCGCCCGCGACCGGGTTGGACGAGGTCACGAACGGATAGGTGCCGTGGTCGATGTCCAGCAGCGCGCCCTGGGCGCCCTCGAAGAGGATGTGCTTGTTGTCGTCCAACGCGCGCCAGGCCAGCGCGCTCGTGTCGGCGATGTGCTGCTCGAGGCGGTGGCCGAAGGTCAGGTACTGCTCGGTCATCGTCTGCAGGTCGATCTCGCGCGCGAACGGACGCAGCTGCTGGCGCTTGGGCTCCAGCGCCGCGGCGATCTTCTTCTTGAGGATCTGCTCGTCGAGCATGTCCTGCACGCGGATGCCGAGGCGGGCGGCCTTGTCGGAGTAGGCCGGGCCGATGCCGCGCTTGGTCGTGCCGATCAGGTTCTTGCCCAGCTTCTGCTCGCCCTCGACGTCGAGGAGCAGGTGGTAGGGCATGATCAGATGCGCGTTGGCGCTCAGCTTGAGGCCGCTGACGTCGACGCCGCGGGCGCGCAGGTCGTCGATCTCGGCGCAGAGGACGGCAGGGTCCACGACGACGCCGTTGCCGATCACGCACGTGCGACCGGGGTAGAGGATCCCGCTCGGGATCAGGTGGAACTTCCACGTCTCACCCGCGTGGATGATCGTGTGGCCCGCGTTGTTGCCGCCCTGGAAGCGGACGACAACGTCTGCGTGCTCGGCCAGGAGGTCGATGACCTTGCCCTTGCCTTCATCGCCCCACTGGGCGCCGACGATCACGGTTCCTGGCATTTCTTATGGAAGTGTAGGGAAGACGGAGTCGGCCACCGGCTCCCGGCGGGCCGCTACGCGGCGCGCTGGAGGCCGAGGAAGCGCGGGTACTCGCCCTGGAAGGTCAGGGGCACGTCGCCGAGGCCGCCGTTTCGGTGCTTGGCGACGATCAGGTCGGCCTCGCCCGGGCGGTCGGTGTTCTCGTTGTAGTACTCGTCGCGGTAGATGAACATGACGAGGTCGGCGTCCTGCTCGATCTGGCCGGACTCGCGCAGGTCCGACAGCATCGGGCGCTTGTCGGTCCGGGACTCGACGCCACGGGAGAGCTGCGACAGCGCGATGACCGGGACCTCGAGCTCACGCGCGAGGATCTTCAGCCCGCGCGAGATCTCGCCGATCGCCTGGACGCGGTTGTCGGTGCGGGAGTCGGTGCGCAGTAGCTGGAGGTAGTCGACGATGATCATCCCCAGCCCGCCGTACTCCGACATCGTCTGCTGATGCAGCCGTCGCGCCTTGGCGCGGACCTCGAGGATGCCGATGTCAGACGAGTCGTCGACGTAGAGCGGTGACTTGTCGTAGCGCGCCGCCGTCTCCAACACGCGCTTCCACTTGCGCTCGTCCTTCAGGCGGCCCTTGCGCAGGTCATCGCCCTTGATCGACGCCTGCGACGCGATGAAGCGCTGGGCGAGCTCGGACTCCGACATCTCGAGGCTGAACAACGCGACGGGACGCGGGCGATCGGGGTGCAGCGCCACGTTCTCGGCGAAGTTGGTCACCAACGCGCTGTTGTGCACCACGATGTCGTTGGCAACGAAGTTGTGGTCGCCGGGCACCTCGATGTCGTAGGTCTCCTGCTCCCCGATCGGCTCGATTGACGCGATCTCGTCCCACCAGACATCGGCCTCGGCGAGCTGCTGTAGCTGTGGGGCGTCGAGGACCTCGGCGAGCTGCGCCATCCGCGGGCGGGAGAGGCCTCGGGAGCCGACGTGCCAGTTATGGCTCTCGGGATAGCCGGCGGCCATGCTTACCGCACGCCAGGATTGGTCGCCCTTGGCGGCGCTGACGAGCTCCCACCCCTCCGGCGGGATCGTGTCGACATTGGTCTTCGTTCGCACGGTCGCCAGGCCGTCGAGCAGTCGGACGCGTGCGGCGGTCTTGCCGACCACGGGCACCTCGTCGAGGAAGCGACGGAGATCCTCCTGGCCTGTGACGAGCACCTCCCACGCCGTCTTCTCGGTGCCCTCGTAGATCGGGCGCGGCAGCTCGCGGATCTTCGCCACGATGCCGAGCCGTAGCAGCAGATGCTGGACATCGTCGGCAAGCCGGCGGCTGATCGTGGTGTACCCGACCTGTCGCAGACGCTCGGCGTAGATATGCCCGTCGCAGGAGTAGAGGACGCTGAGAAAACGGGCGATCCGGTTGTTGTCGAGGCCGAAGATGGCGTCCGGGACGAACTTGCTCTCGGAGCGCTTGCCCCAGATGCCATGCCGGCGGCAGAGTTCGGTGACCGGGTTCTCGCCGGTCGTGCCGGTGCGAGACAAGGTCGCGCAGGTCTCGGTGCTGTCGATCCGGAACCGCACGCCGGCATCAAGTGCGGCCTGCTCCATGGTGTCGACGACGGGCGAGTCCGGGCCGAACGTGAAGCGCGCGGTCTTGTTCGTGAGGTTGCCGTCGGCGATGAGTCCGGCGAGCAGCACCAACTCGAAGTCTGGCATTGACTGCTGGAGTCCGGAACGCGGGAGGTTCCGTGGTACGGCGATCCGATCACCCGGGCCCAGCTCGTCGAGCCGTCGCCAGCCGCGGACGGTCAGGAGCGGATGGTTGGCTGTCGCCTCTACGTGACGTCCGAGCTTCGTGGTGAGTCGGAACACCGGCTTGACGCCGCTTCGCAGTGATGCGCTCACGCGCGACGTCCGCAGCTTGAAGTCCGGGCCGAGCGAGGCGACGAAGCACTCCGACCCTATTTCGACGTCGTGGACGACCTCATCGAGCCGGCGGCGATAGCCACGCTCAGGATCGTAAACCAGTGTGGAACCCACACAACATTTGCCCATCGATGGTCTCGCCGCCACGATGATCATGTTCCCCGGCTGGAAGCCGCCGGTCATCTCGTCGAGCTCGTGGAACCCGGAGGGCGTGCCGGTCATCGACTTGCCCTCGGTGGAGAGCTCGTGCCAGCGGTCGAGCTCCTCGTGGAGGACCTCGCCGACCTTGCGGAAGTCCTTCTGGCGGTCGTCGCGGCCGACCTCGAGCATCGCCTTCTCGGCCTGCTCGACGATGTCGCGGGGAAGGCCCTCGTGGTTGTGGACCGAGGACTGGATCTCGTAGGTCGCCGTGAGCAGCTTGCGCAGCAGCGACATCTCGCGGACGATCGAGCCGTAGCGACGCAGGTTGCCGACGGCCGGAACTGCGGCGGTGAGCGCGTCGATCTCCGCGGGGCCACCGGCGGCCTCCAGCGCGCCGCGGGCGCGCAGGTGCTCGGTGACGGTGACGACGTCGATCGGCTCGCTCTCGTTGTAGAGATCGAGCATCGACTGGTAGATGACCTGGTGGCGCTCGCGGTAGAAGTCCTCCGCCCGCAGCCCTTCCTCGATCACATACGCGTAGTGGACCTTGTCCGACAGCAGCACGGCGCCGAGCACGGACTGCTCGGCCTCCAGCGAGTGCGGCGGCGCCAGGGCCGCCTGGCCCATGGAGGAGGGTGCTTCCTGCTCGTACTCGTAGGTGCTCACGGAGCCCTCGAACGTAGCGCGAGAAGAGGACGCCGACACGCACGATGCCCGGAAATACCGCGCCTTCTTAGCAACGGATGGTTGCTAGCGCTCTAGAACGAGAAACGGCGCCCCGGAGGGCGCCGTCTCAGAAGTGCTGCGGCGAGGTCCGGGCCTAAGCCTCGGAGACCATCACCTTGACGGTCGCGGTGACGCCATCGGAGATCTCGAGGACGACCTGGTAGGTGCCCACGTTCTTGATGGGGTCGTCGAGGTGGATCTTGCGGCGGTCCACGTCGATGCCGCGGGCCTCCTTGATCGCCTCGGCGATGTCCTGCGTCGTGACCGAGCCGAACAGGCGGCCGTCTTCGCCGGCCTGCTGGGAGATCGTCAAGACGGTCTTGTTGAGCTGCTCGGCGTAGTCCTGGGCCTGCGTGATGCGCCCGGCGGTCGCCTTGTTGTAGGCGTCCTGGGTGCGCGCGGCCTCGCGGAGCAGGCCCTTGGTCGCCGGGGAGGCGAGCTTGCGCGGGATCAGGAAGTTGCGGAGGTAGCCCTTGGAGACGTCGACGACGGCCCCACGGGAGCCGACGCCGTCGACGTCCTTGAGCAGGATGGCCTCGGGCATGGGCTACTCGCGCTCCCGATCACGGTCACGGCCGCGACGGCCGCCGACGCTCTCGGACGCGGGCTCGGCCGCGTAGGGCAGCAGGGCGAGCTCGCGCGCACGCTTGACGGCGGTCGCGATCTGGCTCTGATGGCGGCGGCAGGCGCCCGTGATGCGGCGCGAGCGGATCTTGCCGCGCTCGGAGACGAAGCGACGGAGGTCGCCCACGTTCTTGTAGTCGACCTGCTCGATCTTGTCCTTGCAGTAGGGGCAAGGCTTGCGGCGCCCGGAGCCGGGGCCGCCCTTCTTGTCCTTGCGACGAGCGGGCTTCGTTGCGGTTTTGCGCTGCTTTGCCACCGAGTGGGTTCCTTCTGCTTGGGTGTTGCGAATGAAGTCTTGACGTGCAAACGCGCGCCTAGCTGGACGCGCGAACCCACAGTGTGACACGTCAGGGACGCCCCCGGACTTCAGGGCTCTAGCGGACGGCCCGGATGGACCGATTCCGGCCGGTCAGGCGTCGTCGCGAGGGTCGATGGCGACCGTGATCCCGAGCGCGGCGGCGAAGGCCTGCGCCTGGTCGACGATGTCGGGGAAGGGCATCGCGACGCCCTTCAGGTCGCTGATCGCACGTAGGCCGTCGAGGCGGCAGCCGTGCAGCTGCACGCGCTGGTGGCGGCTTTGGCCGAAGGTCGCCCGCTGAAGGTCGCAGGACTCGAACCGCACGTCACGCAGTTGGGTCTGGTCCAGCGATGCCTCTTCGAGTTGGCAGTCGCGAAAGACGACGCGGTCCAGGCGCGCGAGCGTGAGGTTGGCGAAGTCCAGGCGGCAGCCGGTCAGCGTGATGTCGACGAGCGTCGTCTCGATCAGCTGCGCGCCGGTCATGCGGCAGTTGGCGATCTCCAGGCGGCTCAGGTGCGCGCTCTGGAGGTCGACGTTGGCGAGGTCGGCGCCGTCGAGCTGGGCGTCGTGCAGATGGAGATCGTGGAGCTTGGCCCCGGCGAGCGAGCCGCGGATCCGCGCCTCCTCGATCGTGGCGCTGCGCGCGTCGGTGCCGGCCGGCAGGGAGCCGGTCAGCTCGACGTGCTCGATCCGGACCTCGTCATAGAACTCGATCCCGTTCAGCGCCCGCGTCGGCAGCTCCTCGGCGATCGCCGGCGCACCCGGTGGCCGTGGCGTCGGGTCGTCGAAGGCGGCCGAGGCGGGATGACGAGAGCGACGAGCGGCGGGCACCCACCGCATGCTGCCACGCGCGGCGGGGTGTGGGCCCGTTGAGCGCGAAGTGGTCGCGGTGTGCAGGCCCCAGCCACAGGTCGGTCGCAGCCTGGACGCAATCGAGCCCCCGGCGCGTGCTGCGCCGAGGGCTCGGAAGGTCCTGCGATGGCGCGGGCGTTGCCCGCGCGGGACTAGAACGGGATGTCGTCGTCGGCCGGGGTGCTGACCGGCGCGGAGACGGGCTGCGGCTGCGCGGCCGGAGCGCCGAAGTCGCTGGTGTCGACCGGGACGTCGGCACGCGGCGCGAAGCTGCCCCCGCCGCCACCCGCGCCGTCCTCACGGCCGTTGAGGAACTGGACCGTGTCGGCGACGACCTCGACCTTGGAGCGGTTCTTGCCGGTCTCCTTGTCGGCCCACTCGCTCCACTCCAGGCGGCCGTCGATCGCGACCGGGCGGCCCTTGGCCAGGTAGCGCGCGCAGTTCTCGCCCTGGGCGCCCCACACGGTCACGTCGAAGTAGTTGGGCTTGTCCTCCCAGTCACCCGTCGCGTTGTTCTTCTTGCGGGTGTTGACCGCGACGCGGAGCTTGCACACGGACATGCCGGACGGCAGCGAGCGCAGCTCGGGGTCGAAGGTGAGGTTGCCGGTCAGGATGACCCGGTTGATGTTGGAGGCGGCCACAACGGGCTCCTTTCGGGGGCGAACTTGAAGTCTGCGGCGAGTCTAGGGGCCGGGTCTGACGGCATGGTCGGAAAGCCTGCAACCTGCGACCGAATCTCGGCGAAGTCGTGAGGATCGACGCGATTGCGACGCGAAGTGGCACGGCCGAAGGTCCCCAGAACGACAGCAGCGCCGCGGAGAGCGGCGCTGCAGGTGCTGCGAAGGTAGCTGGGTGAGCGCTACAGGCGCTCGACCGGAGCGGCGACTGCCTCGGCGGCCACTTCCGGAGCGGGCTCGTTGGCGGCGCGGAGGTCCGGCACGGGGCCCAGGCCGGCGCGCAGCTTGATCACGCGGAAGCGGACGACGCCGTCGGCGATGCGCAGGTAGCGATCCAGCGCGGCGGGGACCTCGGGACCACCCTGGAACTGGAGCAGGTGGTACTCCGCGTCGTTCTTGTGGCGGATCTCGAACGCGGTGCGGCGCACACCCCAGTCGTGCTTGCTGACGATGGTGGCGCTGTTGCTCTCCAAGATGCGCTCGGCTTCGGCGAGCACCTTGGTGCGCTGCTCCTCCTCCGCGGCGGTGTCGAGCAGGAGCATCAGGTCGTAAGTGGGGTTCTGTGCAGGCATGAGAAAAGGGCCCCGAGGGCGACGGCCGACTATAGCGACATCGGTCCGCTCAGCGGCGCGCGGGGGGCGAACTTGCAGGGCGTCGCGCCTATGAGAGGCGTGACCTTCGATCTCGTGCATCGCATCCGCTGGGCCAATGTCGCCCGGGCCGCCGCTGTGGTGCTCGCGCTGTTGCTCGCACTCGCCTGGCCGCGGCTGCGCGCGCACCCGGACGCGCTGCCGCCGACGATCGAGCCCGCGCCGGCGGCACCCGCGAAGGCCGTCACGGTGACGAAGTCGCCCCGCGTCGCGCCGTCCCCGCGCGTCGCGCCGTCCCCGCGCGTCGAGGAGGCAACGGCGCGGCGGGAGGAGGCAATTGCCGGACGTGCCCGCGCCCGCGCGATGGCGGTGCCGGAACGCCAATCCGCGGGGCGTCGCGCCGCAAGACGCCATCGTCATGCACGCCACCGCAGGCTGCGATCACCACGAAGCGTCGTTCCGGCGGCCTCGCCTGCCGCGGCCTCCGTCACGCCGCCGGTTGTGGCCGCCCCGCCGGCGGAGTTTCGGCCGTGAACGCGCCTCCTGGACGGCGCCGGCCGTGGCTAGGCCTCCACGCCCGCCTTCTTGCGGATGTCGGCGATCTGGTCGTCGATCCAGTCACCCGGATTGCGGGAGGTGATGATGTCCTTCAGACCAGTGTGGCGGCGCTCGCGCTCGGCGTCGGGCATCGTCAGCGCGGCGTGGATGGAGTCGGCGAGCTCCTGGATGTCGAAGGGGTTGACCGAGAGCGCGTACTCGCCGAGCTCCTCGTGGGCGCCGGTGTTCTCCGAGAGGATCGAGACGCCGTGGCGCTCGTTGACCATCGGGCCCTCCTTGGCGACCAGGTTCATCCCGTCGAACATGGCGTTGACCAGCAGGACGTCGTAGTTCTTGTAGGCCGCGACCGCCTCTTCGAGGTCATCGCGCAGCTTGAGCTGGATCGGCATCCAGTCCGGCGTGCCGTGGCGGTGGTTGACGACCGCGACGACCGCCTCGATGCGCTCCAGGTACTCCGCGTACTCGGGCACGTCGGTTCGCGACGGCATCAGCTGGGCGACGAAGGTGACCTTCTCGCGGAACTCGGGGTGCTGCTCCAGGAACAGGTCGAACGCGGTGAAGCCGCGCAGGACGTTCTTGGAGAGGTCGGCGCGGTCGACGCGCAGCACGAGGTGCTCGCGCCGGCGGCGCAGCAGCTCGGCCTCGAACTCCGCCACGCGCGCGGTCTGCGCGACGCGCTGGATCGCGTTGGAGTCGATCGGCAGCGGATAGGCGCGGACCCACACCTCGCGGTCCTCGAACTGCACCACGCCGTTCTTGAAGTCGACCTCGAGGTCCATGAGGTCCTTGCAGCACTGGAGAAAGTTCCAGCGATAGGACCGCGTGTGGAACCCGATGATGTCGTTGGCCAGCAGGCCCTCGTAGATCTCGCGCCGCACGCCGCGCGGCAGCACCCGCCACGCGTCGGGCTGCGTCCACGGGATGTGGATGAAGTGATGGAGGAACGCGTCGGGCCGCGCGCGGCGCACGAGCGCGGGCAGCGTGTAGAGGTGGTAGTCGTGGACCATCACGACCGGCTCCTCGACGCCGTCGATCTCCTCCACGACAGCACGCGCGAGATCCTCGTTGACCACGTTGTAGCCGAACTCGAAGGCCTCGATCTCGTGGCGGCGGACGTCCGGCGCGTTGGAGAGGTCCCAGAGGTAGTGCTGGATGAACCACAGCATCGGGTTGGCGAAGATGTTGTAGAAGCGGTCGTAGGCGTCGGGGTCGCTCTCGACCATCCGGACCTGGAAGGTCCCCTCGCCCGCCGTGTCGACCGTGAACGACCGCCCGTCGGTCTCGGCGATGCGCTTGGCGTCGCCGTCGGTCAGCGCCGAGGCGATCCAGACGACCTCGCGGTGGACGGCCAGGCCGGTGAGCGCCGTGACCAGGCCGCCCGTGCCGCGCTTGAAGTTGCCGTCGTCGTCGAACGTCACCGGCCCCCGGTTGGAGACCAGGATCAGCGGGCGCTGCGTGTCGTCGGTCATGCGGCTCCTTCGGCCGCGGAGGACTCCGGCCGTCCTGCTCCGACTCCGAGCAGCTCGCTGAAGATCTCCAAGTAGTCGCGCAGGTATCGCGGTGTCAGGAAGTGCTTGCGCACGTGCGCCTTGCCGCGCCGACCCAGGGCCTTGCCGAGCGCGGGGTCCTGCAGGATGTCGATGCAGCGCGCCGCGCATTGCTCGGGCGACCGCACCAGGTAGCCGCTGATGCCGTTCTCGACCTGAAGCGGGATCCCGCCGACGTCGCCGCCGATGAACGGCCGCGCCTTCCACAGCGCCTCGCTCACTGTCAGGCCGAAGCCCTCGCGGATCGACTTCTGCACCACCACGTCGGCCTGGGACTGGAAGGCGTTGACCTCGATCGAGCCGACGTTGTTGAAGTTGTTGAGGATGAAGATGTCCGGATCTCCGTCGGCATGGGCGACGGTCGCGTTGTAGAAGTCCCAGCCCTCGGGATCGTCGGAGGCCATCGACCCCACGAGCGCGAGCTGCACCTGCGGGATCTCCTCTTTGACCAATTTATAGGCGTCGATCACGCCCAGCGGGTCCTTCCAGGGGTCGAAGCGCGACACCTGGCAGATCAGCGGCCGGTCGACGTCGATCCCGAACTGCCCGCAGACGTAGGCGGCATCGTCGGGCGAGAGGGCCATGTTCTTCGGGGCGAGCGGGTCGATCGCCGGGGGCACGACGTTGACCTTCCCGGTGAGTCCCGCCGGCACGTACTGCTCCATGTGGAAGACGGTCTGGGGGTAGTCGCGGATGTAGGGCAGCAGCCGCTTGATCGTCGCCGGGTTCGGCGTCGAGAGGTCGATGTGGCAGCGCCAGACCCAGCCGCGCGACTTCTCCGGGACGAGCGCGTGCAGCGCGGCCGGCTGCGGGTCGTGCACGAGGCAGACGTCCCAGCCGCCGGGCAGCTCCTTGGCGTTCATCTCGTTGTACGACAGCCAGGTGTCCCACTGCTCGGGCGTCAGGTCCTCCGGGGCGCCCTGCAGCGCGTTGTGCATCAACTTCGTCGCGTGGAAGAACTCCTCGCGCCCGTAGATGATCTGCCACTCGACGTCGATGCCGACGTCTTTCATCAGCGGCACCAGCGTGTAGAGGATCTCCGCGACGCCGCCGCCGAACGCCGTGGCCGAGATGTGCGCGACCCGTGCGCCCTTCAACGGCGCGGCCAGCTCGCGGATCTCGGCGATCTGCTCGCGACCGAAGATGTGCGTGTAGTCGGCGAGGGTCTTGGACCCCAGGGTCACGGGCTGGAGCACGAGGCTGAGCCTATTACCCTCGCGGCGACTGGCGTGGACGTGTCCCGAGCCTGACCGGCACCTCGCGGACCCGGCCGTCGCGCACGATGGTCAGGACGGCGCGATCGCCCGGCGCGTGACGGTCGATCCCGCGGGAGAGATCGCCGTCCAGGCGAAGCGGCCGGCCGTCGATCTTGGTGATGATGTCGCCGCCGATGCGCCACGGCTGCTCCTGGAACGTGACACGCCGCGTCCCGGCGCGCAACCCGGCCTTGTCGGCCGGCCCGCCCGGCACGACCTGCAGGATCAAGGCGCCGCGCGGCGTCCCGAGCGCGAAGCGCGCGGCGAGCTGCGGGTAGACGCTCTGGGTCGAGACGCCGACGTAGGGATACCGGACCTGTCCGTCGCGGCGTAGCTGCTCCAGGGAGCGTCGCACGACGTCGACCGAGACGGCGAAGCCGACGCCGCTGCCCGACCCTGACGCCGATTGGATCTGCGAGTTGATCCCCAGCACGCGGCCACCGGCGTCCAGCAGCGGGCCGCCCGAGTTGCCGCTGTTGATCGCCGCGTCGGTCTGCAGCGCGCCGGACGTCAGAAAGCCGGTGAGCGACTCGATGTCGCGATCGGTCGCCGACACGACGCCGATCGACAGCGACTGCTCCTCGCCGAACGGCGACCCGATCGCGGCGACCGGCTCACCGACCTTGGCGTCGGCGCTCGAGCCGAGCGTCAGCGGGCGCAGCGTCAGCCCCTTGGGGTCGACCTTGACCAGCGCGACGTCGGAGAACGGGTCGTAGCCGATGATCGTCGCCGCGACCTGGTTGCCGTCGCCGAAGCGGACGAAGAGCTTGCCGGCCTTGCGGATGGAGGCGCCCACGCCGTCGGTGACGACATGGGCGTTGGTGGCGATCTCGCCGTCGGCCGAGATCACGAAGCCCGAGCCCAGCCCGGCGCCTGCGCGCGCGCTGCCGCTGCGGGCGAAGGCCGACAGGATCGTCACGACGCCGGGCGCGTCGCGCCGGTAGATCGCCTGCGGGTCGAAGCGCCCGGTCGGGTCGGCGCCCTTGACGACCTCGACGCGCGTCGTCGACGTGATCGTCTCGCCGCCGCCCGACGACCCGCCGCAGCCGGTCGCGGCGAGCGTCGCCGCGGCCACCAGGGCCGCGAGCCCTGTGCGCCTCATACCGGCAGCTCCAGCGTGAAGGTCGTGCGCCCCGGCTGGGAGTCCACGGCGAGCCTGCCGTCCATCCGCTCGGCCAGCTCTCCGGCGATCGCGAGCCCGAGCCCGGAGCCCTGCGCGTCGTCGGAGGTGACGAACGGCTCGAAGATCCGCGGCAGCATCGTCCGGTGGATACCCGGTCCGAAGTCGCCCACTCCCAGCCGGGCACGATTGCCACGACGTGAGGCCGAGACCACCAGGTCGGTTCCGGGTGGCGTGTGGATGATCGCGTTGTCGATGAAGATCCGCAGCACCTGCGCGACGCGCTCGGGGTCGCACATCACCTCGATGGGCTCCGGCGGCAGGCGCAGCTCCATGTGCGCATCGTGGGCGGCGAGCGCCGGCGCGAACTCGTCGGCGATCATCCGCGCGAGATCGCCGAGGTCGGTGCGCTCGCTGCGCAGCTCCAGCGACCCGGCCTCCAGCTTGGAGAGGTCCAGCAGATCGGTCGCGAGCTTCTGCATCCGCAGCACCTGCTGGCGTAGCTGGGTGACGAAGCGCCGCCGGTCCTCCTCGTCGAGGTCCTCTTCCTCCAGCAGCTCGAGGAAGCCGCCGAGCGAGAAGAGCGGCGTGCGCAGCTCGTGCGACGCGGTCGCGATGAAGCGCTTGCGGGCGTCGTCGAGCTCGGCGAGCTGGCGGCGCATCTGCTCCAGCGTCTTGGCCAGCTGGCCGAGCTCGTCGGAGGACTCGACCGGGAAGCGCGCGGTGAGGTCACCGTCCGAGACGCGACCGGCGACGACCTCCAGCCGCCGCACGCGCAGCGCGACGTTGCGGGCGACCAGCCATGCGGCGAACGCGGCGAGCAGCAGCGCGACCAGCGCGGCGGTCAGGACGCGGTTGCGCACGACGCGCACGTCGGCGTCGATGTCGCTCAGCGGTCGCGAGTAGACGATCACCGTGCCCACGACGCGCTTCTGCGTGCGCGGGTCCTCGTAGATCAGCGGGATGGCGGCCTCGCCGACGCGGCCCGCGTCGCCGGCCTCGATCGCCGTCGCCGGCTTGCTGGTCTGCGCGGCTTCGATCGCGACGTCGAACTGCAGATCACGGATCTCGACCTGCCGCGTGGAGTCCGACTTCGGATAGGTGCGCAGCTCGCCCGGGACGGCGTAGAGCCCGAGCAGCGTGACGCGCGCGGTCGCCGAGTCGGCGGCGTCGCGCACGAGCATGTCGAGCCGCGGCGCCGGGTCGCTGCGGTCGATCCCCACCTCGATCCCGCGCGAGTAGCGCTGCGCCGACATCAGCAGGCTCTTGAGCGCCTCTTGGCGCAGCCCGTCGCTGAGCGATCTGAGCACGCCGAAGGCGAGGATCCCGACGACCGCGACGACGATCAGGAACAGCGACAGCGTGATGCGGGTCCGCAGCGATCTCACAGGCGACGGCGAAGTCTCCTACAACTGCGCGAATGAGCCGCCAGGCGAATCTCGCGGCCGTGGTGGCCGCCCTCTGGGCGGTGGTCTATCGCGCTTCGTCGCGGAACCGGTAGCCGACCCCGCGCACCGTGAACAGGTACTCGGGTTCCTTGGGGTCGGTCTCGAGCTTCTCGCGCAGGTGGCGGATGTGCACGTCGATCGTGCGCGGGTCGCGGTAGGCGCTGTCGCCCCAGATGCGGGTGAGCAGCATGTCGCGCGTGAACACGCGGCCAGGGTTGCGCGCCAGGGCGTTGAGGATCTCGAACTCCACGAACGTCAGCTCGACCGCCGCACCGCGGACGTGGACGGCGCGCTTGGCGGGATCCATGTCGAGCTCGTGGACGGCGAGCGGCTGCTCCTCGGCGTCGGGCTCGGTCTGGGTCTGCATGCCCGCGCGTCGCAGGGCGGCCCGGACGCGGCTGCGGAACTCCCGCAGCGAGAATGGCTTGGTGATGTAGTCGTCGGCGCCGAGCTCGAGGCCGAGGACCTTGTCGATCTCCTCGGCCTTGGCGGTGAGCATGATGATCGGGACGGTGTGGCGCGCGCGAATCCGCCGGCACACCTCCAGCCCGTCCATCCGGGGCATCATCACGTCGAGCACGACGAGGTCGAAGTGGCCTTCGTTGAAGCGTGCCAGCGCCTCGCGACCGTCCGCGGCGGTCGTCACCTCGTAGCCGTCCTTGCGCAGCGGAAAGCTCAGGAGGGTCTGGATCGACTGCTCGTCGTCGGCGAGGAGAATTCTGGGTGCGCGTTCAGCCATCGCGTGAGACACACTGTAGGCGGATGCTCGAACCGCGCCTCTACCGCGTCGCGTTCGTGCCCGTGCTCCTCGCGCTGCTCGTGGCGGCGTTCTCCCTCCAGGACCGACCCCGGCCCATCGGGACGACGCAGGCCCCGGAGGCCTTCGACGAGATCCGGGCCGATCAGACGCTCGACGACCTCGCCCGCCGCTTCCCGGTCCGCCGTCCGGGCGACGCGGCCGACACACGGTTGGCGGGCGAGATCGCGACACGGCTGCGCCAGACCGTGCCCGGCACCGTGGAGGAGCATCACTTCCGGGGCGACACGATCGACGGCGAGCGCGATCTCATCGACGTTGTCGCCACACGGCCGGGGGTCCCTGGGCCGCCGATCGTCGTCGTGGCCCATCGCGACGCCGCCAAGCCCGGCTCCAAGGCCGAGCTGTCGGCGACCGCCGCGCTGCTGGAGCTCGCGCGCGTCGCCGCGGACGGGCGGCTGCGCCGGACCATCACCTTCATCTCGACCTCCGGCGGCAGCGGGGGCTTCGCGGGCGCGCGGGAGGAGGCGCGGCGGCTGGACGGCCGCGCCGACGCGGTCCTGGTGCTGGGCGCGGTCGGCGGTGCGGGGACCCGCCGGCCGTTCGTCGTCTCGCTCTCCAACGGCCGTGGGCAGGCGCCGATCCAGCTTCAGCGCACGGTGCAGGCCGCGGTGCGCGCGGAGGTCGGCACCGACGCCGGCGCGCCGCGCGCGTTGACGCAGTGGCTGCGGATGGCTGTGCCGGTGACGATCTCCGAGCAGGGTCCGTTCCTGCGCGCCGGCCAGCCGGCGGTCCTGCTGTCGGCTTCGGGCGAGCGGCCGCCGGCCGCCGACGACCCGATCCGTGACGGGCGCCTGCTGCGCTTCGGCCGCGCGTCGCTGCGCGTCCTCTATGCGCTGGACAACTTCCGCGACCTCGCCCAGCCACCGCGCGACGACCTCGTGATCCGCGGCAAGGTGCTGCCGGGCTGGGCCGTGCGGCTGCTGGTCGGGTCGCTGCTGCTGCCGCCATTGTTGATGGGGATCGACGCGCTCGCACGGCTGCGCCGTCGCCATGAGCCGCTCTGGGCGTGGGGCGTGTGGACGCTGGCGAGCGGCGTCCCGTTCCTGCTGGCCTGTCTGTTTGCGGTGCTGCTGGCGCTGGTCGGGCTGATCTCCGCGGCGCCGGGAGCGCCGATCCCGGCCCCGGGGCTGGAGCTCGAGCGGTGGCGCGATCGTGGCCTTCGTGGCGATCCTGCTCGTCTTCGCGCTCGGGTGGCTGGTCGCGCGGCCGGCGCTGCTGCACGCCACGGGCGCAGCACGGGCGCGCAAAGAGGAGCCCGACGCCGCCGGTGCGGTCGTCGCGGTGGGGCTGACGACCGTCGTGATCGCCATCGCGCTGTGGGTCGGTAATCCCTACGCCGCGGCGCTCGTCGTTCCGGCGGCGCACCTGTGGTTCTGGGCGCTGACGCCGGATCTGCGGCTGCCGCGGGCGGCGTCGCTGGCGGTGGTGCTGCTGGCGCTCGTGCCGCTGCTCGTCGTCGGGCTCGTCGACGCGCGCACGTTCGGGCTCGACCTCCCGCAGGGCGTCTGGTTCTGGACGCTGCTGGTCGCCGGGGGCCACATCCCGATCGGCTCGTGGGTGTTGTGGAGCCTGCTCTGGGGCTGCGCGGTCGCCGCGGCGCTCGTGGCGGTCCGTCGGCGCCGGCGCCAGGACGACGAGCCCGACGAGATCACCGTTCGCGGTCCCGTCACCTACGCCGGTCCGGGGTCGCTCGGCGGGACCGGATCGGCGCTGCGCCACTAGGTCCATGGCGACGCTCGCGCCCCCGCCCGTCCGCTCTGAGCGCCGCCGCCGGGTCCTGCGCGGGTTGTCCACCATGTTGATCGCGGTGGGGCTGCTGGTCCTGGTCGACGCGGGCCTCACGCTCGTCTGGCAGGAGCCGCTCACCGCGCTGCAGACCTCGCTCCGCCAGCACGGGCTCCGCGGCGACCTGCGCCATCTCGAAGCCGAGGGGGTGACGCCGCTGGAAGCCCGTGCGCTTGCCGGTGTGGTCGACGAGCGCCGCCGGATCGCGGTGCTGGCCCGCTCACTGCAGCGGCGCACGGCGCCAGGAGCTGCCATCGGGCGGTTGAAGATCGGGCGTCTCGGCGCCGACTTCGTGATGGTCAAGGGCGCTGATCCTTCGGACCTTCGCAAGGGTCCGGGAACCTTCGACGGCATGCCGCTGCCCGGTGCCGGCCCGACGGTGGCGATCGCCGGGCATCGCACGACCTATCTGGCGCCGTTTCGCCACATCGACGACCTGAGATCCGGCGATCGCATCACGGTGGAGATGCCTTACGCGACCTTCACCTATCGCGTTCAGCGCACGCGGATCGTGGCGCCCGACGCGGTGTCGGTCCTGCGCGACGCGGGCTATGACCGGCTCGTGCTCTCGGCCTGTCACCCGTTGTTCAGCGCAGCTCAGCGCATCGTCGTTGTCTCACGTCTGACACGCGTTGTGCCGCTGCGGGCAGCGCGGGCTGGACAAGGGTCGGAGTTTGGACGCCCACGCCTCACCACGACCTCATCGTGACCCGATGTTCGAGCAACAGGGGGTCGAGCAGGAAAGTGAAGCCGAAGATGTACACCAAGGCACTGAAGGCACAGGTCGAGCACGACATGTACGTGGTGGACGTTCAGCTGGTCGCCGAGGCGCTGTTGCGCCGTGCGGCCGCTGACCGCGCGGTCACGCGACGTGGTGCTCGTGCCCACGCAGCGGGCGGTCAGCGCCGGCGCCCGCGAATCTGACGCCGGGCGCGGCGTCCGGCGCCGCGGCGGTCACGCGGCCGATCGTCGTGACGGTCGCGCCCAGCGTGGCCAACGCCGCGGGGGGAAGGCACGCCAGCAGCTCGTAGTCCTCACCGGCGGTCGCCGCCAGGACGCCTGGCAGGAGGTCGAGCTGCGCAGCGACGCTCGCGACGGCTGGCGTGACCGGCAGCGCGTCGAGGTTGATCTCCAGCACGACGTCGCTCGCGCGTGCGACGTGCGCCGCGTCGGTGGAGATGCCGTCGGAGAGGTCGATCAGCGCGTGCGCGCCGGCGGCGGCCAGCGCCTTGCCCTCGGCCAGTCGCGGCTCCGGACGCAGGTGGCGGGCGAGCAGCGTCGCATCGCCCTCGGCCTGGCCCAGGAGGATCGCCAGACCGGCGCCGGCGGCGCCGAGATCGCCGGTGACGACGACGGCGTCGCCGGGGCGGGCGCCGTCGCGGCCGATCAGCTGTGACTCGTGGTTGGCCCAGCCGACGACGGTCACCGAGATCGTCAGCACGGGTGCGCGCGTGACGTCGCCGCCGGCGATCGTCGTGCCGGTACGCGCCGCGAGCTCCTCCATCCCGGTGGCGAGGGCGAGCGCGTCGGGCTCGCCGAAGCCCTCGGGAAGCCCGAGCACGACGTAGGCCTCGCCCGCATCGGCGCCCATCGCGGCGAGGTCGCTGAGCGCGCCCGCGAGCGCGCGATGGCCGACGTCGGTCGCGGTGACCGCCGGGTGGTCGAGCCGGAAGTGGACCCCGTCGACCATCGCGTCGACGCTGACCGCCTGGACCGGCCGCGCGCGCACGACCGCGCAGTCGTCGCCCGACCAGCGAACGACCCGTTCGGAGCGATTGGTCAGCAGCCGCTGGAAGGCGGCGATGAGGTCCAGCTCGGCCATCGGCACGAAGCTACCGGGCGCGCCACGAAGGAGCCTCTGGCGAGTTCGTGCGACTGAGCCTCGGCCCCTGGGCGAGCGTTCAGCGGTGGCGGTAGATGATGCGGGCGCGGGTGAGGTCGTACGGGCTCAGCTCGACGCGGACGCGGTCGCCCGGGAGGATCCGGATGCGGAAGCGGCGCATCTTGCCGGCGACATGCCCGAGGACCTCGTGGCCGTTGTCGAGCTGGACCTTGAACATGGCGTTCGGAAGCGCTTCGAGCACCTCGCCCTCGAACTCCACCTTGTCCTCTTTGGACATCGCGCGACCGTACCAGGGCCCACGCCTGCGAGCGGGGGCTTTTGGTGATCGTGTGGACAGCCGCTTGGCTTGGGTGGTCCTACGGCGGAGGAGCGCCCGTGCCGCCACCGGTGCCCGTGGGGGCGCCGGCGGCCGGGGTGCCGGTGCCGGCCGCGGGCGCGCTCGCGGCGGGGTCGGGCGTCGCGGCCGCCGGAGGCGTCGTCGTCGCGGGCGCCTCCTGCGGCGGGGCCTGGTACTGGTCGTTGGGGTACTTGGTCGAGCCGTTCCCCGTGCCCTTGCCGTCCTTGCCCGTCTCGAGCTTCTGGGCTCCGCTCGGGTCCTTCTGGTACTCGCTCGGGTCGACCTTGTTGTCCTTGACGCCCGTCTTGGCGTACTTGCCGAAGAACGGCGTCGAGACGAACGCGTGCTTGGGCTTGGCGAAGTCCCCGCAGTACTTGCCGTGGGCGACCTTCATGTACTGGCCCCAGATCGGCGCGGCGACCTCGCCGCCCGCGGCGCCCGGGCCGAGCGTGCGGCGGTCGGTCGCGTGGCCGACCCAGACCGAGGTCGCCAGCTTGGGGGTGAAGCCGACGAACCAGGCGTCGGTGAAGTCGTCGACCGTGCCGGTCTTGCCGGCGGCGGGGCAGCCGAACTGCGCCTTGGTGCCCGTGCCGCCCTCGACGTTGGCCTTCAGGATCTTGGTCGCCTCGGCGGTGACGCCGTCCTGGAACGCGCGGTGGCGGTGCGCCTTCTCGACCTTGCAGTCAAAGCCGCCCAGCTTCTTGGGGAAGCAGACCTTGCGCACCGCACTGACCTTGTTGCGCCAGCCGTTGGAGGCGATCGTCGCGTAGGCGTTGGCCATCTCCAGCGGCGTGACGCCCTTGGTCAGGCCGCCGAGCGCGGCGGCAGGCAGCGCGTCGACGGGGCTCTTGATCCCCATGTCGATCGCGGTCTCCTTGACCGCCTGCGGGCCGAGGTCGAGGTCGAGCTGCTGGTAAATCGAGTTGTCGGAGGCGAGCGTCGCCTTGACGAGGTTGGCGCGGCCGATGTAGCTGCCGGAGTAGGTGTGGACGTCGATCAGCCCCCAGGTGGGGTCGGTGAACTTCAACGGCATCGAGGTGTAGGTGGTGGTGTCGGGGTCGACGCCCTTGCGCAGGGCGGTCATCAACACCATCACCTTGAACGTCGAGCCGGCGGCGTAGTGACCCTGGGAGGCCAAGTTGAACTTGAACTGCCCGTAGGTGGCGGTCGAGGCCATGGCCTTGATGTCACCGTTGGCGGGGTCGACCGAGACGATCGAGCCGGAGCGGTCGGTGCCGGCCAGGTTGGCGTCCAGCGCCTTGCGCGCCGCCTGCTGCATCTTGAGGTTCAGCGTCGTGTAGATGTGCATGCCACCGGCCTGCACGCGCTTGGCCCCGTACTCGTCGACGAGCTGCTGCTTGACGTAGTCGTAGAAGTAGCTCTCGCGCTTCTTGGAGTAGTAGCCGTTGGCCTTGACGCCGAGCGGCTCGCGGATCGCCTGGTCGGCCTGTGACTGGGTGATGAAGCCCTGGTCGGCCATGCGCCGCAGCACGTCGTTGCGGCGTGCCTCGGCCTTGCCGGCGCTGAGGAACGGGTTGTAGAGCGAGGGCGCCTGGGGCAGGCCCGCGAGCAGCGCGGCCTCGGACAGCGTCAGCTTGTCGGCGGGCTTGTCATAGAAGATGCGCGCCGCGGCCTGGATGCCGACCGCGGTCTTGCCGCCGACGGTGCCGTACGGGACGTTGTTGAGGTACTGGTCCAGGATCCAGCGCTTGCCACGCCGTCCCGGGTGCTGGTTCTCCAGCTCCTCGGCGAGCTTGGCCTCGCGGATCTTGCGCTTGTAGCCCTCGACGCCGGTCCGGACCGTGTCCTTGGTGTACAGGTTGCGGATCAGCTGCATCGTCAGCGTCGAGCCGCCCTGGACGTCGTCCTTGGACTCCAGGTTCTTGACCGCGGCGCGGATGACGCCCTCGAAGTCGACGCCCTTGTGCTCGAAGAAGCGGCGGTCCTCGATCGCGACCGTCGCGTTGCGGGCTACCTGTGGGATCTGGCCGCCGGTGACCGGCGTGCGCAGGACGTCGTTGCTGATGAAGCCGAGGCGATGGCCGTCGGCGGAGTAGATGACCGAGGCGGCGCCCTGATCCTGGGGCTTGATCGTGTCCAGCGCGGGGGCGGAGGTCGCGACCGAGACCACCCAGCCGACGGCGCCGAGGACGGCGAGCGCGGCAAACGTCGTCAGCACGCCGAAGGCGAGGAAGAGTGGGCGGGCCGGGCCGCCCTTGTTGCGACGCCGGCGTCGCTGTCGTTCGCGGCGGGACATGGAGATGGGGCGGGTGCTGGTCAGCGGAAGCGGCACTCCGCCCTGCACTCGCGAGAAGTGGATTCTAGCCCGCCGGCGAGAACCCTCCGCCGGTAGATGTCCTTGGCGTCAGCGCACGCCTGCGCCGCGCAGGGCGCCCAGCGCCGTGGCGCGCAGGTCGGCCTCGCGGGCGAGGCGCTCTGAAGGTGGGCCGGGCTCGCCCATGACGAGCAGGCCGAGCCCCTCATGCGTGGATTGCGCGATGCGGGCGCGGACGCCGTCCAGCGCACGCAGGGCATCCAGCGCGCGGGCCTCGTCGGCGTCGGGCGCGAGCCAGACGGAGACCTCGATCGCGACGGTCGGCGAGCGGATCGAGTCGTTGCGGATGATCCCGCCGGCCAGGCGCTCGTTGGGGACCAGCAGGCGCGCGTCGGCGCCGGTGCGCAGCCACGTATAGGTCAGGCCGACGTCCTCGACGGTCCCGGTCTGGTCCTCGAAGGTCACGAGGTCGCCGATCCTGATCGGCTGCACGACGGCCAGCAGGATCCCCGCGATCGCGTTGGCCAGCGTCTGGCGGGCCGCGAAGCCGACGACGGCGGCGGTAATGGCGCTGGAGGCGAGGATCGTGCGGCCGACGCGGTCCAGCGAGTCGAACTCCGACAGCGCGATCGCGATGACGATGACCGCGATCACCGCCTCGATCGCGCGGCGGGCGAAGCGCAGGCGGGTCGTGGTGTCGCGCGACAGTCCCTTGTCGCCGGTGACCAGCCCGGCCAGCTTCGTCGCCCGGCGGACCAGGAAGCGGTCGATGAAGAAGACGATCAGCGCGCCGGCCAGCAGCGTGCCCAGCGCCGTGAAGAGGTTGCTGTGCTTCTCCAGCCACGTCTGATCGGTGGCTGCGGCTGCGACGATGTGTCTCACGTGGGCGTGACCGTACAAAAGCGCCAGGCGTCCCCGCCCGTCGCCGCGGGTTCGTGGCGTACGGACTTCGGCGCCGCGCTGCGGGCGTTCTGGCTCTCGCGCGTGGTCGTCTGGGCCGCGGGCCTCGGTGCGATCGGCATCTGGGGCATCCACGCGACGCACCGGATCGCCTTCGATCCGACGGGCGTCACGCGACCGTTCGGGGCGTTCGGGGATCTGCTCGTCGGCCCTGCCGCGCGCTGGGACAGCGTGTGGTTCCTGAACATCGCGGACTCGGGCTACGGCGGCGGTGACCGCGCCGCGTTCTTCCCGCTCTACCCGTTGCTGGTCAAGGTCGGCGGCGCCTTGTGCGGCTCGCCGCTGGTGGCGGCGATCGTGATCTCGTGCGCGGCGTTCGTCGTGGGGCTCGCCGCCCTGCACCGCCTGGCGGTGATCGAGGTCGGGCCGGAGGCGGCGCGGTGGGCCGTGATCTCGCTGGCGCTCTTCCCGGGCTCGCTGTGGTTCTCGGCGGCCTACTCGGAGTCGCTGTTCTTGATGGTGTCGGTCGGCGCGGTGCTGGCCGCGCGCCAGGAGCGGTGGGCGTTGGCTGCCGGGCTCGGCGCGCTGGGTGCGGCGACGCGCAGTGCCGGGCTGCTGTTGGTGGTGCCGCTGGGACTGCTGTGGTTCGACGCATGGCGCGCGCATCGGGCGCAGGTGCGCGACGTCGCCTGGCTGGCCGTCGTTCCCGCCGGCCTCGCGGCGTTCTGCGGGTACTTGGCGCTCGACGGGGAGGGCGCGGGTGCGCCGTTCTCGGCCCAGGACACGTGGCATCGCAGCCTCGCGGGACCGTGGGCGGGGATTGCCGACGGGGCGAGCGCGGCATGGGACGGCGTGCGTCAGCTCCTCCATGGCCCGCCGCCGCCCGTGTACTTCGACAAGGCGGTCGGCGACGCGATGGCGATCGGGCGCCACAACATCGCGCTCTTCCTCTGCCTCGTGCTCGCCGTTCCCGCGCTGGTGGGTGCGCTGCGCCGGCTCCCGCTCGCCCACGGCGCCTATGCGACCTGTGCGCTCCTGTTGCCGCTCTCCTACCCGGTGGAGCCCCAGCCGTTGATGTCGCTGCCGCGCTTCGAGGCGGTGCTCTACCCGCTCTTCCTCTGGCTCGGGCTCTGGCTCGCGCGCGGGCCGGCGTGGCGGCGTGCGGCGGTGCTGGGCGTGTTCGCGATCGGTCTCGCGGCGTGCAGCGCGCTGTTTGCGACCTGGCACTGGGTCGCTTGAGCGCGGAAGGCTCGCCCAGAGGGCTCGCTTCCGGGCGCGAACACGCCGCGGAAGCCACGCCCGGAGGGCTCGCATCCGGGGGGCTCGTTCGCACGGCTGAGGAGGGCGCGCATGTCACGGTCCAGGTCGTCCTCCTCGACGCGCTCGGCACGCTGCTGGAGCTCGAGCCGCCGGCGCCCCACCTGTGCGCCGAGCTCGCGACGCGCGGCGTCGTGGTCTCCGAAGCCGAGGCGGCCGCTGCGCTGCGGGTCGAGATCGCCTACTACCGCGCCCACCACGACGAGGCCGTCGACGCCGCGGCGCTCGACGACCTCCGTGATCGCTGCACCACTGTGCTGGCCGGCGCGCTGCCCGAGCATGCCCGTGCCACACCGGACCTGCGCGGGGCGTTGCTGGCCGCCTTGCGCTTCCGGCCCTATCCCGAGGTGGCCGAGGCCCTCGGTGCGCTGCGCGCTGCCGGCCTGCGCCTGATCGTCGTCAGCAACTGGGACGTCTCGCTGCACGAGGCGCTGGCGCGGACCGGGGTGACCCCGCTGGTCGATGGTGCGATCTCCTCTGCCGAGGTGGGCGTCGCCAAGCCCGCGCCGGCGATCTTCGAGCGGGCGCTCGCGCTCGCCGGTGGCATCCAACCCACCGCCGCGGTCCACGTCGGCGACGACATGGCGGCCGACGTGGCCGGTGCCCGCGCGGCCGGGATCGCGCCGGTGCTCGTCGTCCGCAACGGCGCCGCGGGTCCAGACGGCGTGACCACGCTGCGCGATCTGCAGGCGCTGCCGGCGCTCCTCACCACCTACCCTCAGAGCCGATGACGACCGTTCCGGCCGCCGACACGCACCCCGCCCCGCCCGAGCAGCCGGAGCGACCTGGCAGCCCGCCCGCCACCGGCCTGATCCCGAGCTGGCCCGGCTGGACGGCGCCCGCGGCGCTACTCGCGGGCTTCGCCGCGGCACTCGTCGCCGCGCTGATGATCGGCGCCGTCGGCGCGATCTTCGGTGCCGACCTCGCCGACCCACCGCCCTCGGTCAGCATCCTGTCGACCATCGCGCAGGACGCCTGCTTGATCGCCGCGGCGCTGTTCTTCGCGCGTGTGGTCGCGCCGCCACGGCCGGCGCAGTTCGGGTTGCGGCAGGCCCCGCTGAAGCTCTCGGCGCTCTACGTCGTCGGCGGCTACGTCACGTTCATCGTGCTCAGCTTCGTGTGGCTGTCGCTCATCGGCCAGCCCGACGCCAAGGACACGATCACCGAGGACCTCGGCGCCAAGGACAGCACCGTGGCGCTGATCGCCGTGACCTTCCTGGTGACCGTGTGCGCGCCGCTGGCCGAGGAGTTCTTCTTCCGCGGCTACTTCTTCGGCGCGCTGCGCAAGAACGGGTTCTGGTTCGCGGCGCTGTTCACCGGCCTGGCCTTCGGCACCGTCCACGTCTTCGGCTCGCCGATCGCGTTCATCATCCCGCTGGCGGGGCTGGGCGTCGCGCTCTGCCTCATCCGGGAGAAGACGGGGTCGCTCTATCCCGGCATCGCGCTGCACTGCCTCAACAACTCGGTGGCGATGAGCAGCAGCGAGCACTGGTCCTGGCAGGTGCCGGTCGTGCTCGTCCTCGCGCCGGCGGCGATCGCCGCCCTGATCTGGCTCGGGCTGCGGCTCTGGCCGGTCGCGCCGGTCCCGGCGATGACCGCGCCCGCGCCAAGCCCCTGATTCCGGGGCGATCACGGGTACGATGCGCGCGCCCATGAGTCGTCTCGCCGCCGTCGCCGTGTCCATCGCGATCCCGTTCGCCGCCGCGGCTCCGGCTGTTGCACAGACCACGGCGACCCCGCCGACGACGGCAACACCGCCCACGACCGCCGCGCCGGCCCCGACCACGCCGCCGGTCGCGCCGGCTCCGGCAACCGGCACGCTCAAGCTGACGCTCGAGAAGGTCAACGGCAAGGCGGCGAGCATCCTCGCGGGCGATCGCTTCCGGATTCGCGGTGCCGTCAGGCCCTACGTCGCGGGCCAGTCCGTCGTCGTGCGCTTCTACCGCGGCGAGAAGAAGATCGGCTCCAAGAAGGTCACGGTCCAGGCGGGCGGCGACGGAGGCGGCATGTTCGTGCTGGGCTACCGCGCCGGCAAGGCCGGGCACGTCACCGTCCGCGCGAGCCACCGCGCGACGCCCGAGCTGGCGACGATCGTGGCGAAGAGTCGTGGGGTCGACGTCCTGCCGCTGCGTGCGAGCCCGGGCTCCAAGGGCCTCGCGGTGCGTGTGCTGCAGACCAAGTTGAAGTCCTTGGGCTACGTCATCGGTGCGAAGGGCATCTACGACGCACGCACCGCCCGTGCCGTCCTGGCCTTCCGCAAGGTCACCGGAATGGCCCGCACGCAGCTTGCCTCCAAGGACGTCTTTCGCAAGCTCGCCCACGGCGCGGGCCACTTCAAGGTCCGCTTCCCCAAGCAGGGCAAGCACGTCGAGGCCGACCTGTCGCTGCAGGTGCTGGCGCTGATCCGCGGCAGCAAGGTGGAGCGGATCTACCCGATCTCCTCGGGCAAGCCGTCGACGCCGACGGTGCTCGGCACGTTCAAGGTGTACTCCAAGACCCCGGGCACCAATGCCAAGGGCATGGTCTTCACCAGCTACTTCCACGGCGGCTACGGCATCCACGGCTACGCGGAGGTCCCGGTCTACGCCGCCAGCCACGGCTGTCTGCGGACCCCCGTCCCGGATGCCGTGCCGATCTTCAACTGGATCTCCTACGGCGACGACGTGGACGTCTACCGGTAGGCCTACAACTCGGCGGCCGTCTCGGCGGCCAGGTGCTCGAGCACGGCGCGCATGCCCCCGCGCGCGAAGGCCGCGCGCTGGCGGTCGGCGCCGGCGCCATCGGCCAGCACGCGCTCCAGCTGCTCCAGCGCGCCGTCGGATCCGCTCCCGCGCGAAGGGCCGCGCCCGTTCCATCGCCGCGCGGGCGATCTCCGGCACCGGCCGCAGCGCGCCGTCGTGCAGCAGCGTCGCGTGCATCCCGTCACGCGCGGCGCGGAAGCTCGACTCCATCAGCGCCTCGCGCGGCGACCAGCCGTGCGGTGGCGCCGAGTCCTCGGCGGCCGCGCGGGCCAGCCCGTGGATCAGCCCCGCCAGGCCCGCGACCGTCGTCAGTGAGGACTGCGCGTCCATGGCCCGGACCTCGACGGTGCCCAGGTTCGGGTGCGGCCGGATGTCCCACCACAGGAACGTGTAGTCGGGCGCGTCGCCTGCGGCCACGACCGCGGCAACGCTCTCCTCGAAGTCCTCGAAGGAGCCAAAGGCCTGCGGGATGTCCCCGCGCGGGTAGCCACGGAAGAGCTGGGCACGCGCGCTCGCCAGGCCGGAGTCGACGCCGTGCCAGAACGGTGAGTTGGCCGCCAGCGCCTGCAGCAGCGGCAGCCACTCGCGCAGGCCGTTGTAGACCTGGATGGCCGTCGCGCTGTCGGGCATCCCGACGTGGACGTGCAGCGCGCAGGTCGGCGTGCGGCGCAGCAGCCCACGCAGTTGGGCGTGGATCTCGTCGTAGCGCGGCTCGTCGACGTGCACGACGTCGCCGAACGCGCCGGCGGGGTGGATCCCGGCACCGATCAGCGTTGCGCCGGCCATGTGCGCCTGAGCGCGATGCGCGGCGATGCGCGCCACCGCTTCCTCGGCATTGGCGCAGACCGGGCTTGCCAGCTCGAGCAGTGCGGCGTAGGTGTCGGGATGGGCGCTGCCCGCGCTCGTCGGCACGTCGAGGCGTGACAGCACCTCGACGCCGATGTGCGCCAGCGCCAGCGTCGCCGGCTCGACGGTCAGCAGCTCCTCCTCCACCCCAAGGGCGAAGTCGCGCCCCGGCACGCCGAAGGCCGGATCGCGCGCGGTCACCAGCGGCCGGCCGCCACCCGCGCCAGGATGCCGATGCCGAACCCGTAGACCAGCAGCGCCAGCAGCGCCGGGACCGTTCGCCGCACCCATTTGCTGGAGCTGTTCTCGGCGACGGCCGAGAACGGGCGCAGCAGGATGTCGTTGGCGTCGTCGACGAACTCGTGGACCTTCGAGTTCACCTTCTCCCGGTCACGCTCCTGATCGGGATCGGGGCTGGCCGTGCGTGCGGCGGTCTGGCCGGCGATCTCGGCCTGGGTCTTCTCGGACGCCGCGCTCGTCTCGTTGATCGCGAACCAGCCCCAGCCCACGACCACCAACAGGCTGCAGCCCACCGCGACAAAGCGCAAAGCCCGTTCGATCACACCCATAGACTACGGCCGCTCATGGACGCGACCCAACGCCTGGTGGACGAACTACGGACCCACGCCCTCGTGATCGGCGAGGTCGTGCTGACCAGCGGCGCGACCGCGCAGTACTACGTCGACGCCAAGCGCGCGATCCTGCGCCCCGCGGGATTCACCGCTTTGGCCGAGATTGCAGCCGCTCAGGCGCGTGCGTGGGGCGCGACCGCGGTCGGCGGCCTCACGATGGGCGCCGACCCCGTCGCCTGCGCCGCGCTCGCCGGCGGCTTCGACGGCAAGGCCTTCTTTGTCCGCAAGGAGACAAAGCAGCATGGTCTGCAGCGACGGATCGAGGGGCCGTTCCTCGATGCCGACGACCGCTGCGTGATCGTCGAGGACGTCGTCACCACCGGCGGCTCGACCCTGCAGGCGATCGAGGCCGTGCGTGAGGCCGGTCATATGATCGTGGGCGTCATCGCCGTCCTGGATCGCCTCGCCGGAGGCGCCGAGAAGATCGAGGCGGCTGCGGGCGCCCCGTTCGTCGCGTGCGCGACGATCGATCAGGTCTATCCCGATCGACCGGATCGCGGCTGACCGCGAGGTCGGCCGCGTGTAGGTTGGCGGCGATGCATGTGCCGGCCGGGCAAGGCCCCACGGAAGTCCTTCCGGTCATGGCGCTGCGCGTCCTGCTGGTCGAGGACGACGACGGCGATGCCTTCCTGTTCGAGGAGCTGCTGGGCGAGGCCGATCTCGCGGTCGAGGTTGTCCGCGCGCGGACCGTCGCGGACGCCGAGCATGCCCTGCCCTCCGACGTCGCCTGCGTCGTGCTGGACCTCGGCCTGCCCGACGCCGACGGCCTGGTTGCGCTGCACCGGCTGCGCGAGGCGGCGCCCGGGGTCCCGATGCTCGTGCTCACCGGGCTGTCGGACACGGCTCGCGGCCTGGAGGCGGTCGCCGCGGGCGCCCAGGACTACCTCGTCAAGGGGCGTGTCGACGGCGAGCTGCTCGCACGGTCGATCCGCTACGCGGTCGAGCGGCAGCGGGCGGAGGTCGTCCAGGCGCAGTTGCGCGCCGCCAACCTGACGGCCGAGGAGAACGCGCGCCTGGAGCGCGGCCTGCTGCCGCGGCCATTGGTGAGCGACCCCAGGGTGGCCGTCGACAGCGGCTACCGGCCCGGTCGCGAGCGCGCGCTGCTCGGCGGCGACTTCTATGACGTGGTCGAGGTGGCCGACGGCACGCTGCACGCGGTCATCGGCGATGTCTGCGGCCACGACCCCGACGCGGCGGCGCTCGGCGTCTGCCTGCGGATCGCGTGGCGCACGCTCGTCCTTGGTGGTCGCGACGTCGACGAGATCCTCGGCACGATGGAGCAGGTCCTGGTCCACGAGCGCCTTGCCGACGAGGTCTTCGCCACCGCGTGCATGGTCAGCGTCGCGGCCGACCGGCGCTCGGCGATCGTGCGTGTCGCGGGTCACCCGCTCCCCATCCTGGTTGCCGACGGCACGGCGCAGGAGCTGCCCGGCCCGTCGTCGCGACCCCCGCTGGGCGTCGGTGCCGCTCCGGGCATCTGGCCCGCGATGCCGGTCACGCTGCCCGCTGCGTGGCAGCTGCTGCTCTACACCGACGGGCTGATCGAGGGGCGCGTCGACGGCGCCGACGAGCGGCTGGGCAGCGAGCGGCTGGTCGAGCTCGTCGCCTCCGGCGCGCCGGAGGCCGGTGCTGCCCTGATCGAGCGCCTGATCGCCACGGCCGAGAAGCTCAACGGGGGCGACCTCACCGACGACGTCGCGCTCCTGGTCGTCGCCGCCCTATGAGCCGGCTGCGCAGTGGTCAGTGGCTGGCGGTGACCGCCGGCGGCCTCATCTTCGCGGCGCTGGTCGGGATCGTGGTCTGCCTGATCGCGCTGCAGCGACTCGGCGACGCGCGTCGCCAGGTGGTCGAGCGCCTCGACCCGGCGGCCGTGGCCTCGGCCCGCTACCTGACCGCGCTCGTCGACCAGGAGACGGGCCTGCGCGGCTTCGAGCTGGCGGGGCGCGAGACGTTCCTGCGGCCGTACGTGACCGGCAGTCGCGACGCGGCGGCCGCCCACAAGCGGCTGCGGCAGATCGCCGAGACCGGCGACGCGCCTGGGCTCGCGGAAGATCTGCGCAACGTCGGCGTGGCGTCCTCGGCGTGGCACCTGCTGTACGCCGATCCCGTGATCCTGACGGTCCGCGCCAAGGGCACCGGTGCGCGCGACCTGCCGTCGCTGACGTCCGGGAAGGTGCAGTTCGATCAGGTGCGCACGGCGTTTGGCCAGCTCGACGAGAACCTCCGCGCGCGCCGTGCCGCCGTGCGGACCGACCTGCGCCACGCCGCCAACGCGGCGACCTGGGCCGTCATCTTCACCGCCGCGCTGCTGTTGCTGGCCGCCATCGTCGCCGGATCGACGCTGCGCCGCACGGTTGCGACGCCGCTGTCGCGGCTGGCCCGTGACGCGCGCCGGATCGCGCGCGGCGAGTTCGACCACCCGGTCGCGATCGCGGGCCCGCGTGACATCCAGGGGCTGAGCACCGACATCGAGTCGATGCGCCGCCGGATCATCTCCGAGCTCGAGATCGTCAACCGCTCGCGCGCGCAATTGGAGGAGCAGACGGTCGATCTGCAGCGCTCCAACGCCGAGCTCGAGCAGTTCGCCTACGTGGCGTCGCACGACCTCCAGGAGCCGTTGCGCAAGGTCGCGAGCTTCACGGGGATGCTCCAGCATCGCTACCACGGGCAGCTCGACGAGCGCGCCGACCAGTACATCGATTTCGCCGTCGACGGCGCCAAGCGCATGCAGGTGCTGATCAACGACCTGCTCGAGTTCTCGCGCGTCGGTCGCGTGGGCGCCGAGGAGAAGGTCGTGGCCATGGACGAGGTCGCGGCCGACGCCGTGGCCGACCTCGGTGCGGCGATCGAGGAGTCCGGCGCGCAGGTGACCATCGACGGTCCGCTGCCACAGGTCCGTGGTGACCGCTCGCTGCTGACCGCGCTGCTGCAGAACCTGTTTGCCAACGCCATCAAGTTCCGCGGCGAGGCGGCGCCGCGGGTTCATCTGTCGTGCGAGCGCACGCACGATCCGGACGACGGCAGCGACACCTACACCTTCACGGTCAGCGACAACGGCATCGGCATCGCCCCGCGCTACGCCGACAGGATCTTCGTGATCTTCCAGCGCCTCCATCCCAAGGAGGAGTTCACCGGCACGGGCATCGGCCTGGCGATGTGTCGCAAGATCGTCGAGTTCCACGGCGGTCGCATCTGGCTCGTGCCCACCTCCGAGGATGGCGGCGATGGCGCCACCTTCCGCTTCACCCTGCCCGTTCCCGAAGAGGACACCACCCCATGACTCCCAAGCCCGCCGGCCAGCCGATCGAGGTCCTGCTCGTCGAGGATGATCCGGGCGACGTCCTGCTGATCCGCGAGGCGTTCGACTTCAACAAGGTCCACAACAACCTCAACGTGGTCTCCGACGGCGAGCAGGCGCTCGACTACCTGCGCGGCACCGGCGACTACACCGATCGCATCCGCCCCGACTTGGTGCTGTTGGACCTGAACCTGCCGCGCAAGGACGGCCGTGAGGTGCTCGCCGAGGTCAAGACCGATCCGGATCTCCGCACGATCCCGATCGTGGTCCTCACGACCTCCGAGGCCGAAGAGGACGTGCTCAAGAGCTACCAGCTGCACGCCAACGCCTACGTCACCAAGCCCGTCGACTTCGAGCGCTTCGTCTCGATCGTGCGCCAGATCGACGACTTCTTCGTGTCGGTTGTGCGACTGCCGAGCTAGCGCGAGGTCACGCCGAAGCGGCTAGGCCCCGAGCCACCACGCGGTGCGCGCGTCGTAGGCTTTACGACGATCCGCCCCGATAGCTCAGATGGATAGAGCGTCCCCCTCCTAAGGGGAAGGCCGCTGGTTCGAATCCAGCTCGGGGCGCTGGCTCAGCGCAGCAGCGAGCTGCTGTCGCGAGCGGATGCCGAGGGTGTCGTAGGCGGCGGCGAGATGCGACTCGATCGTCTTGACGGTCAGAAACAGCGTCTGGGCGATCTGACGGTTGGTCATGCCGCCCGCCGCCAGCTCCGCCACGCGTCGCTGGCTCGGGGTGAGCGACTCGACGCCGATCGGCGTGTAGCGGCGGACGCGCTCACCGGTCGCCGCCAGCTCGTCGAAGGCCACCTTGGCGAGCCCGACGGCGCCGCAGCGGCGCGCCAGCTCGAGTGCCTCGCGCAGCGGTGGGCGCGCATCGACGTCACGACGGGCGCGGCGCAGCGCGGTCCCGAATTCGGTGAGGGTCTCGGCGCGCACGAGGCGGGCGGGTGAGCCGTCGAGCACAGCGACCGCCTCGTCGAGCGCGGTGAGGCGCTCGGGGCCGTCGAGCGTCATCGCCGAGGCGCGCAGTGCGCGCGAGACCAGCGTCGGGGCGCCGAAGTTGCGTGCGTGGGACAGGGCAGCGTCGGCGCGCGAGCGTGCACCCTCCTGGTCGCCGAGCGCGGCGAGCGCGCGCGCCGCCAGGATGCGCGCCGGCGGGGCGGGGATCCCGATCGCGCCCCAGCAGATCGAGAGCCGCTCCGCCTGGACGAAGTCGGCGGCCGCCTCCTCGAAGCGACCCTGCTCGAGGCGCAGCTGCCCGCGCGGGAACAGCGCGAGCGACATCCAGACGGCGTCCGGGATCTCGCCGGTCAAGCCGCCCGCGACGAGCTCGGCCTCGGCGGCGGCGCGCTCCCCGCGCGCGAGGAGCAGGCTGGCGAGGACCGCCACCAGCGGCGGCTCGGCGAAGCGCATCCGGCCGAGACGGGCCGCCGCGAGCGACTGCCGGATGTCGGCCTCGGACGCGGCGAGGTCGCCATAGGCCCAGGCGACGAAGCTGCTGTGCCACCAGGCGGAGGCCAGTTCGGGCGTCGCGCCGCGCCGCCGCGCGTGAGCCAGCGCCTGCCCGGCGCCGCGCCGCGCCGCCTCGAGCTCGTCCGCGAAGACCAATGCCAGCTGCGCTCGGCCAGGCGCGAACAGCTCGGGCTGCTCGACGAAGATGCGTCCGCCGTGGCTGAGCGCATGGCGTGCCGCCGCGACGGCCTCGGCCGCGGTGCCGTCGAACGCGCTCCACTCGGCGGTGAGCGCGGCCGCCAGCCGGCCGCTCACGCTGTCGGGCGGGATCTGGTCGACGTATCCGATGAGTCGCTCCCGCCAGACCGGTAGCGGTCGCTGCTGGATCGCGCTGAGCTGGGCCTCCATGCGGAAGGCGCTCTCGACGTCGTCACGCGCGCCGGCGATCTCGATGCCCTGCTCCAGGAACTGGACCGCGCGGTTGAAGTGGCCGCTGAGGATCATCCACATGCTCACGCGGATGCCCCACCGCAGATGCAGATCGGGGGTGCGCGCCAGCTCCTTCTCCAGCTCCGGCAGCGTCGCGGCGAACAGCTCGCGCCCGGGCAAGCGGATGCCGACGTTGACGAGCGCGCTGAGGATCGCCGGGCGCAGGTCGTCGGGCGCCGGCTCACGCAGCGCGCGCGAGAGGTACGTGTACGCCGAGCGGGGAGCGCCGCTGGCCAGCGCCGCCTGGGCGGCCTCAAGCAGCGTCGTGACCGTCGCGCGCTCGCCGCGCGCCTCGGTCGCGACCAGATGCGCCGCCAGCCGCTCCGCGCCGGCGCCGCGGGCGCGCAGCAGCTCGACCGCGCGGGCGTGCTCTGCCGCGCGGTCGCCGATCGGCAGCTCGGTGTCCAACGCCGTCCGCACGAGCGGGTGGATGAACCGCAGCGTCGCGTCTTGGTCGAGGATCGCGGCGGCGCGCAGCTCGTCGGCCCCGCGTGCCACGTCGGGCGCGTCGAGCCCGGCCAGCTCGGCCACGAGCCGGCCGTCGGCGCCGTCGCCGAGAACGACGACGGCCCGCGCGACCGCTTGGGCCTCGGGCGAGAGCCGCGCGAGGCGCAGCTGCACGGTCCGCGTCACCCGCTCCGGCGCCAGCTCGCGGACGCGCGCGTCCTGCCCGGCAATCGGCTCGATCTCCTCGGTCGCCAGCGTCCGGGTCAGCTCGCAGAGCAGGAACGGATTGCCGCCGCTGACCTCGTGGCAGGTCGTCGTGAACGCCGCTTCCGGGGTACGTCCCAGCGCGTCGGCCAGCAGCGTGGCCCCCCCTTGGGGACTGAGCGCGCGCGGCGTGAGCCGCCGCGCCACCGAGTCGGTCGCGATCCGCGCGAGGCTCCGCTCGGCGCCCGTCTCGTCCGGGCGGCACGCGAGCACCAGCAGCACCGGCAGCTCCTCCAGCCGCGGCACCAGGAAGCGCAGGAAGTCGAGCGAGGCGGCGTCGGCCCAATGCGCGTCGTCGACCGCGAGCAGCAGCGGCTGCTGCTCGGCGAACACCGCGGTCAGCCAGTACAGGCCATGGAGGACGGCGAACGTGTCGGTGGCCGGTGCGGCGCCTGCGTCGTCGTGAGCGATCCCGAGCGCACCGCGCGCCGGACCGACCGCGCCACCGAGCAGCGCCTCGCGCTCCGGCCCGTCGAGCGCGGCGATCGTCGGCTCGAAGAGCTGGCGTGCGAGCGCGAAGGGGAAGTCGCGCTCCAACTCGGTCGCGCGCGCAGCAAGGACGCGCATGCCGGCTCGGCCGCCGGACTCGCGCGCGGATTGCAGCAGCCGCGTCTTGCCAAGGCCGGCGGCCGCCTCGATCACGGCGAGGCGGCCCGCGCCGGCGCAGGCCTCGTTGGCCAGCGCGTCGAGCTCCGCGAGCTCTCGCTCGCGCTCCAGCAGCTCGCTCACGCGGTGGATGCCATGGTCCCGGTCGTCAACCTCGTCTCTGACGGCAACCCTAGACGACCGCCGGCACGAGGCCGGCGGTCCGGTGAGGAGAGCGTTCAGATGGCTACTTCTTACAGGAGATGCTGCCCGTGTTCACGGTGTTGGCGGGTTGGTCGGGGGTCTCGTGGAGGTAGTCGGCCGTCACCTGGTACTTCCAGCCGCCGGTGGGACAGGAGGTGCTGGCGACGAAGTCCTTGGCGTAGGACTTGCCGCCGATCTGCATCCTGACCTTGGTCAGCCGCAGCGGGATGCCGGCGACGATCTGCAGGCTCCTCGGGACGTTGATCGTCTCGCGATGGGCCCACGTGCCACCGCTCGGCAGCCTTGACGACTCCACGATCAGCACCTCTCTGACGCGCGCGGGGTTGTTGAGCGTCGCGTAGACGTACTTGCGGCGCTCACCCCCGTTGAAGATGAGCATGTCCACGCGGGCGGCGACCGTGTCGGCCTTGCCCGTCGCGGTGGCCGAGCCCATCAGCGACGCTCGCGGGCAGCCGCTCGGCCCGCGCCGCCTGAGCGTCTGCTCGGAGCACCTTGTGTATTTGTCGTCGTTCCAGATGAGCCCCGGGCCGACGAGGATCTCGACGCGCCCGACGATCGGCGGGTCCATGTCCGACGGGGTCATCAGCTCCGCGTGCGCCGAGATCGACACGCCCTGGGGATGCTTCGCGGTGCCGGCCTTGTTCGGCGTGGCTGTCGCGGTCGAGACGATGCGGGTCTCGGGCAGGTCCTGGGCGATTGCGGGGACGACGACGATCGCGCCGGCGACAACCGCCGTCGCGAGCAGGCCATATGGGGTTCGGATCCTCATGCGGCAGGAGTGTGTCGTCGCCGGGTGCCGGTGACCACGGGGCGCCACCCTGAAGTCGACCCTGAGGCGGCGGCCTGCCGCTTGGCCTGGGAGGAGGTGCGAGAACGCCGCCGATGGGTACCCAGGCGAGATCGACTGTTGACGCGCCGATACGGCCTGCCAAAGAGGCACACCGTTTCGGCAACTGGTTGTCCGAACTGGAGTCGTTTGGCTCTGGAGCTTGCGTGAAGCTCAGATTGTTTGTGGTCAAGTCACCTGACATATGCCCCCCCAAAGGAGTAGCCTGCGCGCCGTTCGCTGGGGGTCCCTCCCGATGAGGAGGTGCAGGGACCTGCCAACCAGGACGAACGTCGAACAGCTTCTGGGAGAGGGACCCATCAAGCAGGACGAGACCACACCGGTGGGGGCCGGGACGTGAGCGCCGGGGCCCCCGAAACGCTCCTTGAGAGCGAGTCCGCCGACCTGGCGGACGAGTCGGCAGCGGAGATCGCCGCCCGCTCGCCCCTGCAGCTGTTCTGGCGACGGCTGCGCCACGACAAGGTCGCGCTGACCGCGCTCGCCATCGTGGTGTTCATGGTGCTCGTCGCGATCCTGGCGCCGCTGATCGTGAAGGTCTTCCACCTTCCCGACCCCAACACGCAGAACGACAACCTCCTCGACGACTTCGGCTCGCCGACGGGCCCGAGCAGCTCGCATCTGTTCGGCGTCGACGAACGCGGTCGCGACGTGTTCACGCGCGTGCTCTACGGGACGCGCGTCTCGCTGGAGGCATCGCTGATCTCGATGGCGCTGACGGTGATCATCGGCGTGACGGCCGGCTTGATCACGGGCTACTTCCGCGGCCGCGTTGACACGCTCTTCAGTCGCGTCATGGATCTCTTCTTGGCGTTCCCGGTGCTCGTCCTGGCCGTCGGCCTGGGCGTCGCCTGCGCCGATGGCTGCCTCGGCGGCGCCATCCAGCCAGGGCTCCCCGTCGTGATCTTCGTGATCACGCTGACGACCTGGCCCTACATGGCGCGCATCGTGCGCGGTCAGGTGCTGTCGCTGCGCGAGCGCGAATTCGTCGAAGCCTCGCGCTCGCTGGGCGCCTCGGACACGCGCATCATCGTGCGCGAGATCCTGCCCAACCTCGTGGCGCCGATCATTGTTTACTCGACCGTGCTGGTCCCACAGAACATCATCTACGAGGCGTCGCTCTCGTTCCTCGGCGTGGGCATCGACCCATCGAAGCCGAGTTGGGGCGCGATGATCTCCGACGCCACGTCGGTCTTCCAAGACGCGTGGTGGTTCATGGTGTTTCCCGGACTTGCACTCCTGATCACGGTCCTTGCTTTCAACGTCGTCGGAGACGGACTGCAGGACGCTCTCAACCCGCGGACGTCCAAGTAGGTGCACGTGCGCCGCGGCTCAACCCCTGCGTCGATCGTTGAGGACGATCGACGGCACTCAAAGAAAGGACCGCACATGCCTCGGAGCGTTCTCCGATTTGTGCTTGCGGGTGCGCTTGCCGTGCTCGCGTTCGCCGTGGTCGCCTGTGGTGGCGACGACAACAGCAGTTCGTCTTCTTCGACCTCGTCGTCGACCCAGCCCGCCAAGGCGGCCAGCAACACCGATAACACCGCGGCTGCTGAGGTCCAGGGCAAGAAGGGCGGCAAGATCACGATGCTCGCCGGCTCGGACGTCGACTTCCTGGACCCGGGTCATTCGTACTTCACCCAGGGCTACATGGTGGTGTATCCGACGCAGCGCACGTTGTACTCCTTCAAGCCGCAGGACTCGGCCAAGCCGGTGCCGGACCTGGCCGAGAGCGACCCCGTCATCTCGGCCGACAAGAAGACGGTCACGGTCAAGATCCGTCCGGGCGTCAAGTTCTCGCCGCCGGTCAACCGCGAGGTGACCTCCAAGGACGTCAAGTACGCGTTCGAGCGCTTCTTCTCGGTCAACGTCGGCGGTCAGTACCCCGCGTACTTCTCGAGCATCGAGGGCGCGCCCTCAGAGCCGACCAAGGGCGTCAAGCCGATCTCGGGCATCGTCACGCCGGATGACCACACGATCGAGTTTCACCTCAAGGAGGCCGCCGGCGTTCCGGTCGCCGCCGCGCTGGTGATGCCGGTCAGCGCGCCGGTCCCCGAGGAGTACGCCAAGAAGTTCGACGCCAGGAACCCGTCGACCTACAACACGCACGTCGTCGCGACCGGGCCCTACATGGTCAAGAACGACGCCGACGGCAACACGGTCGGCTACAAGGCGGGCAAGAGCATCGACCTCGTCCGCAACCCGAACTGGGATCCCAAGACCGACTACCGGCCCGCCTACCTCGACGAGGTCGAGATGCGGACCAACGCGTCGGACGCGAACGTCGCCAGCGAGCAGGTGCTCAGCGGAACGCACATGCTGTTCGACGCCAACCCGCCGGCGAACATCATCAAGAAGGTCGCCACGCAGATCAAGGATCAGTACACGCAGATCCCGTCGGGTGGCTACCGCTACTTCCCGATCAACACGACGATCAAGCCGTTTGACAACATCAACGTCCGTCGTGCCGTGCTGGCCGGGTTCGACCGCAACGCCGCGCGCCTGGCGCGAGGTGGCAAGTTCACCGCGGATCTTCCGACGCACTTCCTGCCGCCCGACTTCCCGGGCTTCGCGGAGGCCGGCGGTTTCGACGGCCCCGGCTTCGACTTCCTCAGCACGAAGAACGAGAAGGGCGATCCTGCCCTGGCGGCCGCGTACATGAAGAAGGCCGGCTACCCCTCAGGCAAGTACACCGGGAACGAGGAGTTCCTGATGGTCAGCGCCAACGTCGATCCGAACAAGGCGCAGTCCGAGGTCGCCAAGGCGCAGTTCGAGAAGCTCGGCTTCAAGATCCGCCTCCGGCTCGTCCCGCAGGACGCGGTCTACAACGACTGGTGCCAGGTCCCGTCCAAGAAGGTCGCCGTCTGTGGTGGCGCCGGTTGGTTCAAGGACTTCGCCGATCCCCAGTCGATGCTCGAGCCGGTGTTCGCGGGCTACACGATCCCGAAGGATCCCGGTGCGCTGAACAACAACATGGCGCAGCTCCGAGACCCCAAGGTCGACGCGGCCATGAAGAAGGCGGCGCTGCTCGACGGTGAGGACCGGCTGAAGGCGTGGGCCGACATCGACAAGATGATCACCGGCGACGCGCCGGCCATCCCGTTCGTGTGGGACAAGACGACGCTCCTGCGGTCCAAGGACGTCAACGGCGTGGCCAATGGGTACTACACCGCCTGGGACTTCAGCTTCACGTCCCTGAAGTAGGACCCGTCTCGACGAGTCATCGCTTCCCGGTCGGCGCCAGCGCGCGCCGACCGGGAAGCCCTTCGAACCACTGATCACCCGCCAATGGCCGCCTACATCTTCCGCCGACTCCTCTGGACCATCGTGCTCCTGCTGGTGATCACGGCGGTCACCTTCCTGATCTTCTACGTCCTGCCCAGCGGCGATCCCGCCAAGCTGCGCGCGGGACGCACGCCGAGCCCCGAGACGATCGCCGCGATCCGCGCGCAGCTCGGGCTCGACCGGTCGCTGCCGGTGCAGTATTGGGACTACGTCAAGAAGCTCGTGCTGCACTTCGACTTCGGCACCAGCTACACCAACAACCAGTCGGTGCGGGCGCTGATCTTCGACCGCCTGCCGAACACGATCTTCCTGGTCCTCGGCGCCGCCGTCATCTGGTTCGTCAGCGGCGTGGTCGTCGGCATCGTCTCGGCGACCCAGCGCGGAACGCTGTGGGATCGCGTGCTGATGGGTGGCGCGCTGATCGCGATCTCCGCACCGGTCTACTGGCTGGGCCTCGTCTCCCTGTACCTCTTCTCCGACGACATCGGGGTCTGGCACATCTTCCCCGGGGCGGGCGCCTACCAGGACGCCCACGGCTTCTTCGCCAAGGCCCACACGCTGATCCTGCCGTGGCTGGTGCTGGCCGCCTCCTTCGCGGCGATCTACGCCCGGCTGCTGCGCTCCAACCTGCTGGAGACCATGTCGGAGGACTACATCCGAACCGCGCGGGCCAAGGGGCTGTCGGAGCGCCGTGTGGTCCTGCGCCACGGCGTCCGCTCGGCGATCACGCCGGTCCTGACGGTGCTCGGCCTCGACATCGGCATCCTCATGGGCGGCGCGATCCTGACCGAGACGGTGTTCAACATCGACGGCGTCGGCCGCTTGTCCTTCGACGCGATCCAGCGAGGAGACCTCTCGACGATCCAGGGCACGACGCTCGTGCTCGCCCTGGCCGTCGCGCTCATGAGCCTGTTCGTCGACATCTTGTACGCCTTCCTCGACCCGCGCGTGCGGTACTAGGGGAGCGTGAGTCCGATGGCGCAGCCGCTGCTGGAGGTCAAGGACCTCAAAGTCCATTTCGAGACCGAGGACGGCGTCGTCCAGGCGGTCGACGGGATCAGCTACTCGGTCGATCGCGGGCAGGCGCTCGGCATCGTCGGCGAGTCCGGCTCGGGCAAGTCGGTGTCCTCGATGACCGTGATGGGCCTGACCCGCGCGGGCAACGCGAAGATCTCCGGATCGATCACGTTCGACGGCAAGGACCTGCTCAACGCGTCCAGCGCCGAGATGCGCAAGGTGCGCGGTGGCGAGATCGCGATGATCTTCCAGGACCCGCTCTCGTCGCTGCACCCGTTCTACAAGATCGGCCATCAGCTGATCGAGGCGCACCGGTCCCACAACGACGTCTCCAAGGCCCAGGCCCGCAACCGCGCGGTCGAGATGCTCGGCCTCGTCGGCATCCCGGACCCACGCAGGCGCATCGACAGCTACCCGCACGAGTTCTCCGGCGGCATGCGCCAGCGCGTGATGATCGCCATGGCGCTCATCAACGACCCCAAGCTGCTGATCGCCGACGAGCCGACGACAGCGCTCGACGTTACCGTCCAGGCGCAGATCCTCACGCTGATCCAGAAGCTGCAGTCCGAGCTCGACACGGCGGTCGTGATGATCACCCATGACCTCGGCGTCGTCGCGGAGGTCACCGAGGAGATCGCGGTGATGTACGCCGGGCGCGTTGTCGAGTACGGCAAGGTCGACACGATCTTCAGCGCGCCCGAGCACCCCTACACCTGGGGCCTGCTCAAGTCGATCCCGCGCCTGGACACCCCGCGCGACCAGGAGCTCGTGCCGATCTACGGCCGCCCGCCGTCGCTGATCAACAAGCCGTCGGGCTGCTCGTTCCATCCGCGCTGCCCGTACGTGCGCGAGGCCCACAAGAAGGTCGATCCGAGGTTGGAGCCGACCGGCAGCGTGGACCCCGGCCACAAGGTCGCCTGCCTGCTGCCGGGCGAGACGCGCCGGTCGCTGTGGGCTGCGCTGCGCGCAGGCGAGACGCCGGAGACCGCCATCGAAGAGGTCCCGATTCCCGAGACGACGCTGTCGCCCTCCGCCGAGGGCAACACCGGCGAGGAGGTGCCTGGCCCATGAGCGTCACCGCAGGTGAGCCCCTCGTCCAGGTTCGCGACCTGGAGATGCACTTCCCGATCCGCAGCGGCTTCTTGATCCAGCGCCAGGTCGGCGCGGTCCGAGCGGTCGACGGCGTCAACTTCGACGTCCTGCGCGGTGAGACGCTCGGCCTGGTGGGCGAGTCAGGCTGTGGCAAGTCCACGACCGCCCGGCTGATCACGCGCCTGCTGACCCCGACCGCGGGGACGATCAGCTGGGAGGGCCGCGACATCGCCGGCCTCTCGCGCAAGGAGCTCAAGCCTCTGCGCCGCGAGATGCAGATGATCTTCCAGGACCCGTACTCGTCGCTGAACCCGCGCAAGACGGTGGGGTCGATCATCGGCGAGCCGTTCGTCATCCACGACGTCGAGAGCAACGACGCCAAGCGCAAGATCCGGGTCCAGGAGCTGATGGAGCAGGTCGGCCTCAACCCCGAGCACTACAACCGCCTGCCGCACCAGTTCTCCGGCGGCCAGCGCCAGCGCATCGGCGTGGCCCGCGCCATCGCGCTCAAGCCCAAGCTGATCGTCGCCGACGAGCCCGTCTCGGCGCTGGACGTCTCGATCCAGGCGCAGATCCTCAACCTGCTCAAGGAGCTGCAGAAGGATCTCGGGCTGACGATCATCTTCATCGCCCACGACTTGTCCGTCGTTCGCCACACCTGCGACCGCGTGGCCGTGATGTACCTCGGCAAGATCGTCGAGCTGGCCCACTCCGACGAGCTCTACCACCACCCCCGTCACCCCTACACCGGTGCGTTGCTCTCAGCGGTCCCGGTCCCGGACCCGCGCCTGGCGCGCAACAAGAACCGGCAGGTCCTGGGCGGCGACGTCCCGTCGCCGAGCAACCCGCCCAGCGGCTGCCGCTTCCACACGCGCTGCCCGAAGTTCGTGCAGGGCACCTGCGACGTGCAGGAGCCGCCGCTGGAGGCCAAGGAGGGCGGCAACGTCGCCGCCTGCCACTTCCCGCTCAGCGACGAGGAGATCGCCCGGCGAGTGCCGACCGCGGCCGCGTAGCGCTCAGCCCATCCGCTCGTACGGCGGGAACGCCTCGCCCAGGCGGGCCCCCCACAGCTCGACCGTCGCCCCGCAGGCACCTGCAACGGCGCGGACGACATCTTCACAGGCGTCCAAGCGGTCGCCCGGAAGGTGCGAGCCGAGGCCGACGCCCGTGAAGTACAGCTGAGCGCCAGCCAGCGCCGACAGCTTCGTCCCCCACTTGGCTGCCATCGCCTCGGGAGCGCCGGCCGGCACCGGGTGGCGGCTGTCGACGCCGTCGCCGATGATGATGCCGTCGGTCGCGATGAGCAGGTGGAAGCCGCGCTGGCGGCGATGGGGGTCGGTGCGCCGCAGGCTCGCCGCGGAGGCGAGGGCCGTCAGCAGCGGTGATCCGGAGACCGTTGCGGGAACGTCCAGCAACGGGCGCAACCGGTCGGGAAGCGCGTCGTTGGCCTCCGCGCGCGCCTCCTGGAGCCGGTGGCTCTCGCCCTCCAGGTCCCGGAAGGCGTAGTTCTCGCGGATCCGCCATGCGACGGAGGACAGCGGCTCGCCCGCCCAGGCGTCGGCGTAGTACGGCGCCTTCGCCCGGATGGCCGCTGCCCCGAACGCCTCGAGGTCGGGCAGGTAGCCGGCCCGGACATCGGCCGTGGAGGTCGTGACGTCCGCCAGCGAGACGCGGAGGTCGGCGTGGTCTTCGCCCTCGATCGCGGCGATCAAGCGGTCGGTGCCGCCCATCGAGGTCGCGACGATGCCGCCCAGGATCCCGCCGGCGATGAACTTGCGTCTGGTCATGGTCATGGCTTCACCTTCTTCGGGTCGTTGTGGCCGTTGGCCGGGATGTCCTGCAGGAGCTGCTGCATCGCGCCCGGCGAGCCGGGGGCAACGTCGCCGTCCTCGGCCGGGCGGGTCAGGATCCGGTAGGCGAGCCCGCCGGCCAGCACGCCCGACAACGCCGACAGGCTCTGACCGAGGTCGACCAAGAGGTAGCCGACCGCCGCGGACAGCAGCGCGACCCCCGTGACGGCGAGGAGGTCGATGATGCGCTGCTGGGCCGACGCTCCGCGCTCCTGCTCCTTCTTGCTGCGCGTGACCTTGGCCACGCTCTCGGCCATGGCGGCGATGTAGTCGGCGCTGGCCTGCTCGGCCGCGATCCGGCTCGCGAGGCGATCGTCGATCGTGGCCATCGTGGCGCCGGCCGCCGTCGCGTTGAGCTGGACCGCGTCGACCCGGCCGAAGCTCACCTGGATGGCGTTGCGCACCGAGGTCAGCTCGAGGCCGAGGTTCAGCGCGACCGTGAGGTGCCGCTTCTCGACTTGGAGCGCGTCGCGGCCCTCTTCACCGACTCGCCAGATCGCCGCGCTGACCGAGGCCGCGTAGACCGCGATCGCCTGGACCCAGCCCAGGTAGGTCGGATCCGGGATCTTGTCGCGTGACTGCTCGATCAGCCCGAGGTCGCGAAACGCGGTCATCGACCGCAGGCCCAAGGCCATGATGATGGCCCCGGCGCCGAGCAAGACGCCGGCGGCAACGGCGATCTGCGTGCTGATCGCCTTGGCGCGCAGGCGTTCCATCAGGCCGGCGCTGACGTCTCCGACCACATGGCCGAAGCCGGCCAGCACGGCGCCGATCGCCGCGGCGCTGATCCAATGCTGCGCGTCCTTGCCCGGGAGGATCTGCTGGGCGAGGCCGATCAGGGTGATGTCGGCCGTCGCGACGACGCCGATGATGCTGAGGTGGACGTCGGTGGCTGCGCCGAAGCTCCGGCGCAGCAACGAGAGCTGCGCGCGGCCGTCGTGGGCCTGCTTGGCCTCCAGCTCGGCCTCCTCCTGCTCGCCGTGGAGCGCCTCCTCACGCTGGGCAAGTTGCTCGCGCCGGCGCCCTTCCTGACGGTCGACCTCGCTGCCCTCCTCCTGCTTGGCGCGCAGCACGCCGCGCTCGATCTCGGCCGACTCCTTGGCATTGGCGCCGCGCACCCCGGCACGTGATGACGCGAGCTGCGACAACGGCCCGTCCGCGCCGAGGACCTCGTCGAGGTCGACATCGCTCTCGCCGAAGGCTACGGCCAGGGCCAGGATCTCCTTGTCTGACCGGTTCGAGCTGCGACTGGCCGGCCAGCGCACCCCGAGCTTGATGGTGTTGAACGGCAGGATGCTCGCGAGCTTCGAGGGCAGCGAGCGGATCGATGGGAACACTGAACGACCCTTTCTTCGAGACAGAAGCGAGGCACAGACGGCGCCTCAGCGCCGACGCTAGTCCGCTTCGATCAAGTTCTTCAGCGGCGTGCAAGAGCGCTGGGAGATCAGCGGGGCAACTCGAAGAGCTGCCCTCACCGGCGGCTCGATAGGGTGCCGGGCTCGGCTGAGAGGAGAGACGTGCCAGTAGGGATGCTAAACCCGTTCGGGGTGCCGGACGGAACGCCACAGGACGGCGCGGACGACCCGCTGAAGGACTTCGTCCGCGTCAGCGGGCGCCAGTTCCGCGCGGGCCTGGGAATGGATGCCAACGACCGCCGGGTGCGCGTGATCGTCGGGCGCAAGGGCGCCGGGAAGACGCTCTACCTCCGGCGCTTGCAGAAGGCGGCCCGGGCGGAGGGGTCCCTGTACGCCGATAGCTGGCAGATCGACCACCCGCCGACCAACCTCGTGATCCGCCTGTTCGGCTTGTCCAACAAGGCGGTCGTCGCGTCGGAGCGGTGGGAGCGCGTCTGGCGCATCGCCCTGCTCCGGTCAGCGGCCTCGCACCTGCTGTGCGCCCCGACGCTGCGCCCGAGCATCGCGGCGATCGTCCCCAGGCTCGAGCTGATCCTCTCGGAGTTGCAGTGCAAGTTCACGGCGCCATCGCCGCCCTCGCACCAGGTCGAGGAGATCCTGTACGGCATCGACCACGGGCCAGCGCTGGACGAGTACCTCGACAATCCGGCCTGGCGCCGGTTCGAGGAGGCCATGAAGGCCGCCTTCGACGCGGCCCGCCCGATCTGCATGTACCTCGACGCGCTCGACGACCATTTCGAGCAGGCGCCTCGGCAGTGGCTCGCGTGCCAGAAGGGCCTCTGTCAGACGGTGCTTCGGATGACCGATCAGTTCCCGCGCTTCCACGTGGTGATCACGGTGCGCGACATCGTGTACTCCGCGGTCTGCGCGAGCGAGCACATGATGAAGTACAAAGGCACCGACCGGATCCGGACGCTCGACTGGAACAAGGACGCGATCGAGCTCCTGCTGCAGACCAAGATCGAGGCGCTGCCCGAGGAGTACCTCTTGGGCAAGCCGAATGCCGACACGCCGGTGCAGCGGTGGCTAGGCATGAACGAGATCAAGAACGCTGGCCGCTCGCCCGCTAGGGCGAACCGGCTCGAGTTGCTGAAGGTCTACCTCCTGCGCCACTCGCGGCTCATCCCGCGCGATCTCATCCACCTGGGCAATGCGCTCTGCCTGGAGATCGACCGCGTGCTGGACGACAAGGAGCCGGTGCTGCTCCCGCGCAACGTCCACGCTGCGGTCAAGCGCATCGCGCGCGAGGCGGGCCGCGAGGAGCTGCTGATCATCGCCAACCACATCACCACCACGTGGCTCCCGCTTCGCGGCGTGGATGCGGAGGCCTCCGGGCTGGCCGCCAACCTGAAGGAGATCGGGGAGGAGGGCCGGACGCTCCAGCACGAGGTGCGCAATCACCTGCGGCGCCTACTGCACGAGCTGGAGACCGACCGGCTCACGCAGCGGCAGCTCAAGGATTTCCAGGTCAGCACGCGCGCGGACTTCGGCGAGGTCGACGTCTGCTCGCTGCTCTGGCAGCACGGGATGCTGGGGTACATCGAGGACGATCTGCTCGAAGGCGATCCGGTGTTCTACTCAGCGTTGAACGGCGACGAGATGTATCTCGAGACCGACCATCCCGCCTACGCCCTGCACCCCATCATGATCGACGCGGTGCCCGTCCGCGGCCACGGAGGGATCGTGACCGGTTTCTAGGAGGTGGCCGCGGGCTCCAGGAGCGCGGCGATGGTCGCGGCGATCGGCGCGGCGTGGTTGCGCGCGCTGCGCCGGTGCTGGGCCTCGAGCCGATCGATCGAGGACCGGAGGCGCAGCAGCTCGTCCCTGGAGTCGGAAGCCTCCGCGCGCAACGCCGCGGCGCGCCACTCGTCCAGCCCTTGGCGGGTGACCTTCGCGATCCAGGGGTGCCAGCGGTCCGGCGTCACCTCGATCACTGCCGAGAGGCTGACGGCGACGACGGCATCTGGGCGCTCGCCAGCGATGTCCGTGTGGGGGTCGCACGTCCACCACAGCAAGTTCCACGTGCCGAGCTGGCCGGTCGGCACCATGCCCTCACCGACGCCAGGTGGCGCCAGCGCAAGGCATCCTCGTCCTGCCTTCTCCTCAGCGGTTAGCCAGCTTGCGTCGCGCGTCAGCGCCGCTTCTGCCCGCCAGCGCACGAAGGTGATCTCCAGCGCGCCCTGTCTTAGCAGACGAGGTTGTGTCCGAAGCTCTTGGTCCATACGCTCTTCGCTCGAACACTTCCCCACCTCGGTCTTCCTTCCAAGGCATCCGGGGATGATTCCTGGAGTTAGCGCATTGCCTGAGTGCCGAGTCTCGTGACCCCTGCGAGCGTTGAAGCCGTGCTGGAGACCGTCGATGACTGGCCTCGCCGGTATCCATCGGGCTCCGGCCTGGGGCCTGACAAGGCCAAGCGCGCGTTCGCCGAGACGGTCGAAGGGCTCGCCGCCGACCTGCGCGGCCGGCGGCCGGAGGTGTTCGCCTCGGCGCGCGCCGGGGATTGGCCGTCGCTCTTCGTCTACGAGCTCATCGAAGCGCACGCGACGTACTTCGCCGAGCCGAGGAGAGGAGCTGGCGGCAAGCCGGTGCGGGCCTATGACGCGATGGCCCTCGCCTTCCCGCCGGCGGCCAGGCTCGTGCCCGCTCTGTTGCTCGGCCGGGCGATCGACGCTGGGGCCGCCCAGCTCGATGCGCTCGAGCCGGTGATCCTGCTCCGCAAGCAGCCGCGGTCGGAGCATCCCAGGATCCACCTGCACGCCGGCAAGGCCAATTGCGGCGCGACGCTCAACACGATGGCGCTCGTCGGCCACTGCACCGTCGGCGGTGAGACACGGTGCGTGGTCCTGGGAAGCCAGCCCCTCAGCCGGCACGAGAGTCTCGACCTGTCGGCGCCGCGGGCGATCAAGCACCTGCTCGCGCTCGTCGACCAGGCGGGCACGCTGGCCTCCGCCACGCGCGCGGGCGACGTGCTCCTGGATGCGCCGGTCGTGGTCGGACTGCTGCAAGGGGGCGGGCCGCGCGGGAAGTCGGCACGGGAGGCGGTCAACGCCGAGCTGGTGCCGGCACGGTCGGCACGGGTCCTGTCGGCGATCGTCACGCGGGAGGCTCGCCTGCCCAAGCGCCTGCCTCGGCCGCTCGCCCTCCAGCTGCCGACGGATCCGCCAGCCGACGAGGGCCCACACCGCCTGCAGCCGAACGGGATCGAGCCGGCCGCGACCGGCTGGCCGCAGGACCCGATCCGGTTTGCCGCAGCGATCGCGTGCGCGGCGCCGACCGCCGGCAGCCGTCCATCCCAGGACGTGGAGTGGGTGGTGGTGCCTGCCGCGCTCACGCAGATGACGTCGCCGATCCCGGTGACGCTTCTGGGGCGCCGGTCGGTCGGCAGCGATGCGCGTGCGACCGTCTGGCTGGTCGACGGCCGGGCCGCCGATGCTGCGCAGACCGCGATCGAGACGGTCAGGCGGGCGCAAGTGCTGAGGAACCCGGGCGACGGGCTCACGTCGATCTGGGATGCATGGGTCATGCGCGCCTATCGGCGGCACGCCGCGGGAGACCTCCTGATCAAGGGCAGCTCCACCGAGCAGCTCTCCGCGGGCGTCGGCGCGGCGCTCAATGCCGCGTTCGTGGAGTTCGCGCTCCGTGATGGGCCGGCCTGAGCCCCGGGGTTGCGCGCGGTTCCCGGCGGCTGCCTGAGCGCCTGCGGCTCGCTCAGTCCAGGAAGCTGACGATCTCGTCCACCGGCGTGCGCTCTGGCACGCGCTGGTCCTGGCGCGCGGGGCCGAGGTGCAGGAGGCCGATGCAGTGCTCGGCATCGGGGATGTCGAGGGCCGCGCGGCCGGCGGGCTCGCGCAGGATCGCGGGCGTGCGCCAGTAGCCGGCCAGGCCGCGGTTGTGGGCGCCGAGCAGGACGGCGTAGGCGGCGCAGCCGGCGGCCAGCAGGTCCTCCTCCTCGGCGACGGGATCGTCCGGCGTCCGCAGGTAGGAGACCGCGACGAGCGTCGGCGCACGATCGAGCTTGGCGGCGCCGTCGCCACCGACGGCGGTCTTCAGCCGCTCCAGCGCCGCCGGCCCGAGGACCCGAAAGCGCCACGGGTTGGTGAGGTGGTGGTTGGGCGCCCAGCGGCCGAGCTCGAGCAGCTCGGTCAGCACCGTGCGGTCGACGGGCTCAGACCCGTAGACCTTGTGCGTGCGCCGGGTGCGGATCGCCTCCTCGACGTCCATCAGGCGTCGTCCTCGTCCTCGCCGTCATCGGTGTAGAGCGACTCGCGGGCCAGCTCGCGCCCGGCGGCGTCGAAGACCAGCACGTCGAGCGTGTCGCCGCGGTAGTCGTCGGGCGCCAGCAGCGTGAAGCGGTTCTCGATCAGGACGCACTGGTCGACGGTCAGGTCGGCCAGCTCGGCCGACGCGATCGCGACGCGGTCGACGACGGGCGTGCCCCACACCAGCGTCATCGCCGCGACGTTGCCGGCCTCGCCGCGCCAGCCGCCGACGACCTCCTCGCAGAGGTCGATCGTCCACTCGGGATTGGCCTCGACGGTCTCCTCGGTCCAGTCGGCAGTCGCCGCGAAGTGGTCGGGCTCCTGGCCCTCCTCGACGGCGGGCGCGAAGGAGACGACGCCGTAGAGCTCCAGCCGCGCGTCGGTGCGCACGGTCGCCGGGACGTAGGTGCGCCCGCCCCAGGTGCGGTCGGGGAACCAGACGATCTCGCCGGGCTCACCGACCTCGTCGGTGATCCGCAGGCACGCGGCGAGGAACTCCTCGCGCAGCCGGTCGGCCCAGCGGCCGTAGGGCAACAGCTCCTGCGGCGGCTCGGCGGCGAAGCGGGGGACGAACCGATCCTCGGGCGGCATATGGCGCCACCTTACGTCAGGGGAGTTCGAGCAGCAGCGTCACGGGACCGTCGTTGACCAGCGCGACGTCCATGTGGGCGCCGAAGCGCCCGCCGCGGGCGTTCAGCCGCGCGCGGAAGCGCTCGTAGAGCGGCTCGGCCTGCTCGGGTCGTGCCGCGGCGACGAACGAGGGCCGGTTGCCCTTGCGACCGTCGCCGTAGAGCGTGAACTGGCTGACGACGAGCACCTCGCGGTCGGGCCCGAGCGCCTCGTTCATCTTGCCGTCGGCGTCCTCGAAGATCCGCAGCGCGGCGACCTTGTCGGCGAGACGGTCGGCGATGGCCTCGTCGTCGTCGTGGGTGATGCCGAGCAGGACCAGCAGCCCGGCGTCGATGTCGGAGATGACCTCGCCGTCGACGGTGACCGAGGCGCGCCGCACGCGCTGGATCAGGGCTCGCATCAGCTCACGCGTCACGCAACTGCGCGGCGGCCTGCTCGGGCGCGACGATGTTGAGGTGCACGCCGGTGCCGAGCTCCAGCCCGGCGAGGTGCGTCAGGCGGGGCAGGATGTCGATCCGCCAGCAGAAGTGCTCGGCGCCGCGAGGCGCGGTCCGGACCCAGATGTTCAGCGGCGGCAGGAAGCCGAGGACGCGACCGATGCGGTTGAGGCCGTCGTGCAGCAGCGCGGCGCCCAGCGGGCCGTCGTCCTCGAAGCGGGCGCGGGGGCGGCGGGGAGCGAGCAGCAGTTGGTAGGGCAGCCGCGCGGCGTAGGGCGACAGCAGGACGGCCTCGTCGTCGATGGCGACCAGCCGCTCCCGTTGGCGGACCTCCTCGGCGACGAGGTCCTGCAGCAGGTTGCCGCCCATCGTCCGCGTCGCGTGCGCGGTGAAGCGCTCGCGCTCGCGGGCGATCTGGGCCGGCACGAAGTCCAAGGCGTACACCTGCGCGTGGGTGTGCGGGAGCGACGCGCCGCCCTCGACGCGCTCGTTGACGAGCACGTGGACGTAGGCCGCGCCCGTCTTCGCGTGCGCGCGCATGCGCGCGCGCCAGACCTCCATCGCCGCGGTGACCTGCGCGACGGTGAGCTGCGCCAGCGAGGTCACGGCGTCCGGGGCGTTGATCACGACCTCGTGCGCGCCGCGGGCGGCGGTGGCGGTGAAGAGGTCGGGGGCGTGGGAGCGCTCGGGCTCGGTGGCGTCGGCGCTCAGCGCGGGATAGAGGTTGGGGACGACGCGCACGCGCCAGCCGGGCGTGTCGGCTGTGGATCCGTCGTCGCGGACGGCGAAGACCTCAGGCGGCGTGCGGCCCTCGTGGCCGGGGGCGAACGGGTCGGCCTCCGGATCGATCGGGGCGGCATCGCCACCGATCGGCCATCCGCCCGGGCGCGCCGCGCGCTCGGCGGCGATGATCGTCTTCAGCCCGGTCAGCGGGTCGACGCGGACCTCAGGCATCGACGCCCATCACGACGGGCGCCCGAGCGCGTAGCGCTCGATGTCGGCGGCGAACTTCGCGTCGGTGGTGTACGGACCCTGGTGGATGTACTGCACCTTGCCGTGGGCGTCGTAGTAGATGGTGGTCGGGAAGCTGCGCCCGATGCCCAGCGACTGGGCGATGTGCGAGTTGCGGTCGACCAGGCTCGGGTAGGTCACCGGGAAGTGCCCCAGGAACTTGGTGGCGTCGGCGTCGTTGTCGGAGGCGTCGAGCCCGACGAAGGCCACGCGCTTGCCGTACCTCACGCTCGTGGACTGCAGGACGGGGAACTCGCCGCGGCATGGTCCGCACCAGGACGCCCACTTGTTGACCACGATCGGGTGGCCTGCGAGGTCCTTGATCTCCTTCGCATACACCTGCTTGTCCGCCGGGACGAGCGTGTTGGAGCGGTCGTGCAGCGCGGCCAGTGGCGCCGGCGCTCCGGCCAGGGAGCGCTGGGCGGCGGCAAGGTCGAACGTGTCCGGCTTGGGCGCGCTGTTGTCGGTCTTGGTCTGGGAGAGCCCGATGACGACCACGGCAACCACGGCCACGGCGCCGAGGACGGACAGGAGACGGCCACGCGACATGGCCAAAGGGTGGCAGGTTCTGTGGATCGGTCTGCCGATCCGGTATCCTTGCTCCACGAGGCGAGGGTCCAGCTGCTGTTCACAGGAAGGTCTCTCGTGTCCCACGGTCCTCCGAGGACCGTTTAGCGCACGTCCGCCGCTCGGTCTTTCGCGGACGCTTCTCACGAAGAGTTGCCGTTTGCATGGCTGATTCCACGACGCAGGCCGTCGAGGCCGCATCCGTTCCCGATCCCACCCTCGTCAAGCGCGCCGAGGCGTTCACCCGTGAGCGCTTTGTCCACGAGGGCGAGGATGCCGCGGTCGCGCTGGCGCCCGGCGGCGCCCGGCGGCGTGCGCTGGACGCGGCGCTGGCCGAGATCGAGCGCGGCGAGAAGGTCCCGACCACGAAGTGGCGGCGCCGGTACGCGCTGTTGCTGGGCCTTGAACGCGTCCTCTCGGAGGACCAGCCGGTCCTGGCCGACGGAACCCTGCTCAACCCTCACCAAGTCGACGCGCTCTCCGGCACGCTCGTCGCGCTGCTGGCCTCGACGCAGAAGGGCGCCAACGGCGCCGCTGTCGTGCAGTCGGCGGCGCCGGTGCTCGCGGTCGAGCCGGAGCCTGAGCCTGAACCCGAGGTCGAGGCGCCCGAGCCCGAGCCGGAACCCGACGACCACGACGAGCACGACGACGAGGACGACGAGCCCGAGGACCACACGCCGGTCGAGGTCGAGATCGAAGGCCTCGACGACGAGGACGACGACGAGCCCGACGAGCCGGCTGAGGAAGAGTCTTACGACGACGATGCCGACGAGGACGTCGACGAAGACATCGAGGAGGGCGCGGCCGACGACCCCAACGCCGACAAGCGCTTCTGGTTCGAGCACGCTACCGGCGCCGGCAAGACGGTCGCCGCGATGGGCTTCGTCGAGGCCACCCGCACGGGCGGCGTCCTGATCCTGACCCACCGCCGCAACCTCGTCGACCAGTTCCTCGGTGAGCTGCACACGCGCGGCTACGGCAAGCGCGAGTCGCCGCCGCTGCTGGACGGCGAGGGCACGGGTCGCGTCGACGGCCCGGTCACGGTCGAGACCTACCAGTGGTTCGTCCGCAACGCCGGCCGCATCTCCGACGCCTACACCATCGTCATCTGCGACGAGGCGCACACCGCGCTGGGCGAGAAGACCTCCGCCGCGATCCGCGCCTGGACGGGCCCGATCTTCGTCGGCATGACCGCCACGGGCGCGCTGATCGCCCGCCACGTCACCGACCTCTTTCCGACGCAGACCTCGCGCTTCGACCTCGCGCAGGCCGCGCGGCGCGGTGTCATCGCGCCGCTGCGCTCGATCCGGATCCCGCCGGGGCCGGGCGTGCGCACGATCGCCAAGGTGCCGCTGCGCAAGGGCGAGGTCGACGTCGAGTTCGACCAGGAGATGCTGGCCGAGCTGCTCGACCAGGCGCCCTTCAACTTCGCGATCGCCGACCTCTACAAGACGCGCTTCAACGGCGTGCCGGGCGTCGTCTACGCCGCGGGCGTCAAGCACGCGATGAACGTCGCCGAGGCCTTCCGCCAGTTCGGCATCAAGGCGATGGGCGTCTCGGGCGAGACGCCCAAGCGTGAGCTGGCCGAGATCCTCGCACGCTACGAGCGCGGCGAGATCGACGTGCTGGTCAACGCGCAGCTCTTGGCGGAGGGCTGGAACTCGCCGCGCGCGACCATCTGCATGCACTTGGCGCCGACGGCGTCCAAGCGCATCTACCAGCAGCGCGTCGGTCGCGTCACGCGCCGCCACCCCGGCAAGGAGTCGGGCATCGTGGTGGACTTCGTCCATCCCGCGACGCGCCACGACGACCCGGTCGTGACGCTGCACTCGCTGCTGGATCGCGAGGTCTACCGCGGCGGCGCGATCGTCGTCGGACCCGTGCGGCGCGGCCGTGGGCGGCGGGTGCGCGTCGAGCGCCGCGTCATCCCGGTCACCGCCGACATGGACAAGCGCATCGAGGTCTTCGAGCGCGAGCTGTGGCGGATCGCGGTCGAGTTCCTCGACTACGGCGAGCAGGTCCAGTGGGCTGCGCTGGCCGGCGCGCGCGTCGCGCCCAGCGGCTGGCGGCGGGCGCGGGCGATGCTGCACTTCGACAAGTCGGGCGAGCTCAAGCGCTCGTTCCTGCTGACCGCGGTCGAGCGCAACAAGAACTCCCAGCTGCGCCTGCGCGCGCTGCAGGAGATCGCGCAGTCGCGCGATGCCGATGCCTTCGAGCGCGCGGTCGACGTCGTCCGGCTGTGGACGCGCGACGAGCGGCGCGAGGGCGTCAAGATCCTGCTGCAGGCGCTGGCCGAGCGGCGGATCGGGCGCCGCGACCAGGCTTCCCACTGGATCTGGGATCTCGCGGACATGACGCGCGAGGTGCACGAGGAGTACGCGGTCCAGCGCTGGCCCGAGACGAAGCGGTTGTTGGGGTTGTTGGTCAACTCGTCCGGTGGGGCGCATGCGCGCAACGCGCGACGGCTGGTGCATGCGGCGCGCAAGCAGGACCGCCGGCTTTCGGCAGCGCTGCTCGCCGCCGCGGTTGCCCACACGCCCGAGGCGATGGAGGTCGTCCGCGGTGCCCGGACGCGCATGGCCCGTAAGCCGAGCGCGCTGTCCCGCGAGCTGCTGCGCAACTTCCCCAAGCGCAAGAACCGCTCCCGTCGCCGGCGCGGCAAGAAGGGCGACGAGGGCAAGGCGCCGCAGGTCGACGTCGCGGTCGGCGCGGTCGAGATGGCCAACGGCGCCGGGGTCGAAGGGGCGGTCGCCAACGGGTCGCCCAACGGCAACGGGGACGGCGAGCCGATGTCGGCGCGCAGGAAGCGTCGTCGCACGCGCCGCAAGAACGCGGCCGCGCGTGCGGCTGCTGCTGCCGAGGCCGCCGCGAATGGCGAGGGCGTGGCGAAGGTCGAGGGCGCGAGCGACAACGGCAGCGCCGGAGATGGCGAGCGCCAGGAGCGCTCCTCGGCACCCGCGCCTGTGGATGGCGAGCACGCGGCGCGCGAGATCGAGGCCGCCGCGGCACTGCTGTCGGGGCGCGGCGGCGCTGAGCCGGCCAACGGGTCCGCCAAGGCCGATCCGTCTTCCGCGGAGAGCGAGACGCCGACCAAGGCCAAGACGACACGCCGCCGGCGCTCGCCGGTCGCCGCCGTCCAGGCAGAGGGCGAGAACGGCACCGCGCCGGCAGCCGAGCCTGCCGCGGAAGCGGTCGAGGCCGAGGCGCCCAAGCCCCGCCGTCGGCGCACGACGCCGAAGGCGGCCGAGGTGCCCGAGGCGTCACCGGCGGCGGAGGAGGCACCGGCGCCCAAGCCACGCACGCGCCGGACCGCGGCCGCGACGAAGGCTGCCGACGAGGACGAGGCGCCCAAGCCGCAGACGCGTCGAACGGCGGCTGCGAAGGCTGTCGATGAGGATTCCGCGCCGAAGCCGCGCACACGTCGGACCGCGGCGGCGAAGGTCGTTGCTGAGGAGGACGAGGCGCCGAAGAAGCCGCGCACGCGTCGCGCCGCGGCGGCGAAGGCTGCTGATGCCGACACCGTCGGCGACGAGGCACCCAAGCCCAAGCCGCGGACGCGTCGCACGGCCGCCGCGAAGGCGACCGATGAGGCCGCCGCGACGACGGCGACCGAGGAGAAGCCGAAGCGCAAGCGGGCGCCGGCCAAGCCCAAGGCAGCGGCCGCTGCCGACGACGCCGAGAAGCCCAAGCCCGCACGCCGCACGCGCGCGAAGGCCGCCGAGCCCGAGCAGCTCTCCCTCGACACGCCCGCCGAGGACGCGCCGAAGCCCAAGCGCCGCACCACCCGTCGCAAGACCACCGGCGACGAGCTCGACGACGCCGCCTGAGGCGATCGTGGACGAGCGGCCTGAGCCGGAGGGAAGGCTTGCGCCGGCGGCGCGCGCCTTGTGGACGCTGGAGATCCTCGGCGTCGGGCTCATCGCGACCCTTGTCGCCTTCGCGGTCGGTGGGCCGCTGCGCGATCAGGATGGCCTGTTGCACCTGCTGGGCACGATCGGTCCATGGCTGGTCCCGCTCGGCGTCGTCGTCGCGGCCGTCGTGGTCCCGGCGGTGCGGCTCTCGCGCTGGCGCTGGCGGCTGGACGACGACGAGCTCGACCTGCGCCACGGCACGATCACCGAGATCCGCACGATCGTCCCGGTCGCGCGCATCCAGCACGTCGACCTGCGTCGCTCGCTGTGGGCGCAGCTCGTCGGCACCGTCGCCGTGGTCGTCCACACCGCGGCGGGCACGACCGAGATCCCGGCGCTCACCGACGGCGAGGCCACGCTGGTCCGCGACCGGCTCGCCGGGCTGATCCGCACGCCCGATGACCTCTGAGGCACCGCAGCGCCTGCACGTCGCGGCGGCCGTCAACCACGCGCTGCGCGGGCTCAGCGACATCGCGCTGCCGCTGATCATCGGTCTGGTCGCCGGCGGGCGCAGCAGCTCGTTGCACGCGATCGGCTTCGGCCTGCTCGGCGTCATCGCCGCGGCGGCGATCGGCATCGCCCGCTGGCAGGCGACGACCTACCGCGTCGACGGTCGCGCGCTGCACTTCCGCTCCGGCGTCTTCTCGCCCGACGAGACCGTCGTGCCGCTCGAGCGCATCCAGGCCGTCGACACGATCGCCGGCCCGATCCAACGCCTCTTCGGCGTCACCGGCCTGCACGTGCAGACGCCCGGCGGCGGCAAGGACGGCGACGTGGTGCTGACCGCGCTCTCCTCGCGGGCGGCCGCCGACCTGCGTGCTGCCCTCGGCCACGCCGACCAGCACGTCGCCACCGTGCGTCGGCGCCTGTCGCTGCCGGCGCTGCTGGTCACCGCGCTCACCGCGCCCCAGCTCGGCATCGTGCTGCCGGTGGTCGGCGGCATCTTCGGCGTGGTGCAGAACGGGCTGTTCGGCGCCGGTGAGAGCGCGGTCAAGAACATCAACTCGACCCACGAGGTCGTGATCGTCGTGATCCTGCTGCTGCTCGCGGCGTGGGTGCTGTCGTTTCTGGGCGCCGTCGTCGCCTTCTCGGGCTTCGAGGTCCAGCACGCCGAGGGCCGGCTGCGGATCCGCCGCGGGCTGCTGCAGCGCCGAGCCGTGAGCGTCCCAGCCGGGCGGATCGATGGCGTGCAGATCGTGGAGAGCCCGCTGCGGCGCCCGTTGGGCCTCGTCACGTTGCGGCTGGAGGTCACGAGCCTGGGCGGGCGCGAGTCCGCCGCGCGGACGCTCTTTCCGCTGATGCACCGCGCCGAGGTCGAGCCGTTCCTGGAGACGTTCTTGGCGGACTTCGCCGGCCCGCTGACCGTGGACGAGCGTCCGCCGCGGCGCGCCCGGCGGCGCTACGTGACGATCCCGCTCGTGATCGCCGTGGTCGTGAGCGCGGCGATCATCTTCGCGCTCCCCGCTGCGTGGCCCGCCGTGCCCGTGCTGCTGGTCGGCGCCGTGCTCAGCGGTCTGGACGCGTTCGCCGCCGGTGGCGTGCGGCTGCGTCCCGACGACGCCCGTGTCGTCGTGCGCGCCCGCCGCCGCGGGTCGCGCGTCACGCTCGTGGCGCGTCGTCGGCGGCTGCAGGAGCTGGACGTCTCGCGGTCGGTCCTGCAGCGTCGCGCCGGCCTGGCAACGGTCTCGGTCGCCGTGGCGCGCGGGACGCGGCTCGGCGTTCGCCATGTCGAGCGGACGCTGGCCGCGAGCGTCCTCGCGCGCCTGACGGCAACCAAGTCCTACACGTAGGTCCCGCCGGTGAGCAGGCCGCTGACGGTGCCACTCGCCGCGGTCAGCGAGCCGCTGAGGCGGTAGCTCTTGGTGGGCGTGCCGAGGCCCAGCAGCCCGGGCTTGAGCTTGATCGTGACCCGCTGTGCCGTGGCCGGCAGGCCCGACACCTTCACGAATCGCTTCGCGCCCGGCGCGAACGACACCTTCAACTTGCCGCGCGAGAGCGCGGTCTCGGCGCCCTTCAACGTGTAGGACTTCGACCCGATCTGCAGCGTGCCGATCGCCCGGCCGCGCAGCGACGCGGGCAGCGAGGCCGTCACGTTCTTGGTCGCGGTCGCGGCGACGCCCGTCAGCGGCTCGCCGTCGGCCTCGAAGGCCGAGGCCCAGGAGAGGGTCGCGGGGCCGCGTCGCTTTGCCACTTCGGCGTTGAAGGTCGCGGGCTGGCAGTCGGTCGCTGTCAGCGCGAAGTCCGTGCTCGCCGGTGAGCCGGAGGTCGGGACGACCGTGACGGTGATCGTGTGGTCGCCGAGCGGCATCCGCGTCGAGGAGCCCGACAGGCCCTTCCACTCGAACGGCGCCTTCGGGTCCTCCCGGACGACCTTGCCGTCCATCGCCCACGTCACCTTGGCGACGCCGGTTGCGTCGCCACGGACAGAGAAGTCGAAGAACAACCGGTTGCGCGGCAGGAGCCCGCCGTAGGGATCACGGGCCACGAGCTCGGTGCCTGCGATCGGATGGTCGACCGCGGCGCGCGGCGCCTGCAAGTGGCAGTCAGCAGCCGACGCGGCGGCCGGCAGCGCCAAGGCGCCGACGGTGATGGCGAGAAGGGGGAGACGGGGAACGCGGAACATGCCTTCTGAACGTAGCGACCAGTGCGAAGGTCACGGTCCGGGTCGTGTGGTGTCCCGCATGAGGACGCCAGGCGACCTCGATCGCGGCTACGTCGCCGGGAGCCGACCGAGGTGGACCTCGCCGGCGTTGAGCGCGGTGCGCCCGCCGCCGGGCAGTTCGACGACAAGACGCCCTTCGCCGTCGATGCCGCGCGCGACGCCGGTCCCTCCCGCCCACGAGATCTCGGAGCCCAACAGTGCATCACGGGTCCTCCAGGCGTTGAGGAGGTCCTCGGCGCCGAGCGCGAAGGTGCGCTCGAGCGCACCGAGCAAGGACGACAAGAATGGCTCGACATCGGCGCGGGGGCGACCCAAGGACCCCGCCTTCTCGTGCAGCTCCTCTGGTAGCTCGCCGACATCAACCGCCACGTTGACCCCGATGCCGAGCACCGCCCAGCCCTCGTGCGGCCGTCCCTCGGCCAGGATCCCCGCCACCTTGCGCCCGCCGAGGAGCACGTCGTTGGGCCACTTGATCCGGGCCGCTTCGCCACAGCTCTCGGCGACCGCCACCGCGGCGACGAGCGGCAATAGCGGCGGTGGGTCGCGCAACACCACCGACATGGTCAGCGCGGCGCCCGGCTGCGTCGTCCACACGCGCCCCTGCCGTCCGCGACCCGCGGTCTGCGCCGCCGCGGTCACCAGCGCGCCGTGCGGCGCGCCGGTCAGCGCCAGCTCCCGCGCGCGGTCGCTGGTCGAGTCGATCTCGCGCAGGTGCAGTCGTGGCGTGCCGAGCATCCGGGCTCAGCCGCGCGCGCGGATCCGCAGCTCGCCGTCGCGCTCGACGCGCAGCAGCTCCCGGGCCGAGCCGCGGTTGACGGCCAGCGCGAGCGTCTTGTAGGCGTCCTCGTAGAGGATCAGCTCGCCGGCCGGGACGTCGGCGAAGGTCGTGGCATAGACGCCGCGGTGCCCGTTGACGTCGACGCCGTGGCCGAGCCTGAAGCCCGAGTCGGCCAGCTCGGCGTGCTCGACGTCGAGCATGATGTTGCCGAAGCGGTCGAAGCCGACCGCGTGCGCGAACAGCTCGCCGTCCTCCAGGAACGCGAGCGGCATGTCCAGGCGCGTGATCTCGTCGGCGTCGATCGGGTCGCCGGCGTCGCCCAGCGGTGCGCCGAGCGCGAGGTGCGCGGCGACCGGGGCGAAGATGTCGCGGCCGTGGAAGGTCGCCGAGACGGGCTCCAGACGATGGGGCGAACGGGCGACGTCGACGACCTCCGCGATGCCGCCGAAGCGCTGCGCGGCGAGCGAGAGCAGCCCGTTGTCGGGGCCGACGAGGATGCGGTCCTCCTCGGTCGTGCGCAACGCGATCGCGCGCCGCTCGGCGCCGACGCCCGGGTCGACGACCGCCAGGTGCACGCCCGGGGCGCTGAAGGGCAGCGCGCGGCGCAGCACGAGCGCCGCGGTCCGGATGTCGTGGCGGTCGAGGCCGTGGGTGAGGTCGACGATCCGCGCCTCGGGCGCGATCCGGGCGATCACCGCGTGGCAGACGCCGACGAAGTCGTCCTCGAGGCCGTAGTCGGAGAGGAAGGTGAGGGGGCGCGCCATGCCGTTCGCAGGCTAGCGGCGCCGCGCCGCCACGAGCGCGTCGACGAGGCCCGCGGGTGTGTGCTCGGCGGCCTCGATGTCGGGTTCGAGACCGTGCGTGCGGAGCGCCTCAGAGGTGATCGGCCCGATCGACGCCAGCCGCAGGGCGCTCGCGCGGACGGTGTCGGCGCCGCCTACGGCTTCCACGAAGAAGCGCACCGACGAGGCTGAGGTGAAGGTCGCCCAGTCGGCCTCCAGCGCGCGTTCGCGCGTGCGCGGGTCCAGCGGCTCGGCGACCGTCTCGTAGGGCTCGATCAGGTCGATGACCGGCGTGCCGCCGTCCAGCAGCGCTTGGCGCACGACGTCCCGCCCGCCGCGGGCGCGGACGATCATCGCGTGGCGGACCTCGAAGCCGGAGACGAGGTCGGCCAGCGACTCGCCGACGGCGCGGGACGGAATCAGGTCGGGCTCGATGCCGTTGGCGCGGACCGCGTCGGCGGTGCCGGGCCCGATCACGGCGACCGCGACGCCGTAGAGCGAGCGGACGTCGCGGAAGGTCGCGCGCAGCTCGGCGAAGAACGCCTTGACGCCGTTGGGCGATGAGAAGACGAGCAGGTCGACGTCGCCGAGGTCCGGGATCGAGAACTCCAGCGGCTCGGGCACGATGACCGCCGCCTCGACGACGCGCGCGCCGAGGTCGCGCAGCGTGCCGGCCAGCCCGGAGGCCTGCGCCTTGGGGCGGGTGACGACGACCGACGTGTCGCCCAGCGGCCCGCGGCCCAGCCAGGCCAGCTCCTCGCCGAGGGCCGCCACGGGGCCGACGATGGTCACCGACGGCGGCTTGACCGCGGCGGCCGCAGCCAGCTCGGCGATCGTCGCCAGCGTTCCGCTGACGGTGCGCTGATCCGGCAGGGTGCCGCGCTCGACGATCGCGACGGGCTCGTCGGCGGGCCGCCCGCCGAGCATCAGCTGCTCGGTGATCCGCGGCAGCGCGCGCACGCCCATGTAGAACACCAACGTGCCCGGGAAGCGTGCCAGCGCGGGCCAGTCGATCTGCGTCTCCGGCTTGTCGGGGTTCTCGTGGCCGGTGACGAAGGCGACGGCGGCGGCCATGTTGCGCTGCGTCACCGGGATGCCGGCGTACGCGGGCCCCGCGATGCCCGCGGTGACGCCCGGGACGACCTCGAAGGCGATGCCGTGCTCGCGGCAGAGCTGCGCCTCCTCGCCGCCGCGGCCGAAGACGAACGGGTCGCCACCCTTGACGCGCGCGACGACCTTGCCCTCCTGGGCATGGGTCAGCAGCAGGCGATGCGTCTCATCTTGGGGGACTTGCTCGCCACCGCCGACCTTGCCGACGTCGAGCAGCAGCGCATCGGCGCGCGCGCCGTCCAGCGCGGTCGGCGGGATGAGCTTGTCATACAGGATGACATCGGCTTGTGCGATGACTTGCAGCGCACGCACGGTCATGAGGCCGGGATCGCCGGGGCCGGCGCCGACGAGGATGACGCGGCCGTTGTTCATGTGGTTGCCATCGCGGCGGCCTTGGCGAGCAGCTCGCGCGCGCCCATGGACTCCAGGCGCGCGACCATCAGCGGCGCCGGATCATCGGCAACGACGCTGTCGCGCAGCCAGGCGCTGCCGTCGGGCAGGCCGACGAACGCATGCAGCGCCGTGCCGTCGTGGTGCACGCCGACCGGCGTGTCGCACGATGCCTCCAGCGCCTCGACGACGAAGCGCTCGGCACGCAGCTGCGCGTCGGCCTCGGCGTCGACCAGGGCCGCGGGGATCGTGCGCCCTTCGAGGGCCAGCGCGCCCTGGCCGGGGGCGGGGACGAAGACCGACGGATCCAGCAGCGCCCCGATCTCCTCCGCGCGGCCCAGCCGGCGCAAGCCGGCGGCGGCGAGGATCAGCGCGTCGCAGGCGCCCTCGCGCAGCTTGCGCAGGCGGGTGTCGACGTTGCCGCGCAGGTCGACGATCTCAAGATCGTCGCGCACGGCCAGCAGCTGGGCGCGGCGGCGCAAGGAGGCGGTCCCGACGCGCGCGCCGGGAGGCAGCGCCTGCAACGAATCGCAACCGACCAGCGCGTCGCGCGCGTCCTCACGCGCCAGCACCGCAGCAAGCTCCATGCCGTCGCGCAGCAGCGAGGCGGCAGGGACGTCCTTGGCCGAGTGCACGGCGAGATCGATCGCGCCCGACTCCAACGCGTCCTCGATCGTGTCGATCCAGCGCGCCTTGTCGCCGGCGATCCCACGATCACCGCTGGTCGTGATCTCCACGATCTCGGCGCCGTCGCCGAGCGCGTCGGCGACCGCGTGCGCCTGGACGAGCGCCAGCGCGCTGCCGCGCGTCCCGAGCTTCACTGCCCGGCGCCGCGGCGGCGCAGGGGATGAACGTCGGCCTGTGCGTCGTCGTCTGCGCCGGAATCCGATCCCGCCCGCCCATCGGTGATGCCCTCGGCCAGGCCGAAGAGCTCGCGCGCGAACTGGACGCGACCGTGGCCGCCGTCACGGTCGACGGACTTCAGGCGGATCGTCGGCTCGTGCAGCAGCCGCGCCATCAAGGAGCGCGCCAGCGCCTCGATCCTGGCGCGGTCGCGCGGCGACGCGCTCTCCCAGCGGCCCTCGTTCTCGGCCAGGACCTGCTCGACGATCGTGTCGCCGTGCTCGCGCAGCGCGGTGATGGTCGGCATGACGTCGAGCGTGCCCATCCAGCGGGCGAAGCGCTGGATCTCGTCCTCGACGACCGCCTCGGCCTGCGCGCGCTCGTCCTCACGGACCTGGCGGTTGCGGGCGACGACGGCCTGCAGGTCGTCGATGTCGTAGAGCGTCACGCCCTCCAGCTCGCCGCAAGCAGCCTCGATGTCGCGCGGGACGGCGATGTCGATCAGCAGCAGCGGCGCGCCCTCGCGCTCGCGCATGACCAGCGCCAGCTCGTCGACGCCGATGATCGGATGCGGCGAGGAGGTCGAGGCGACGACGATGTCGGCCTCGACCAGGCGATCCGGGAGGTCGTGCAGCGAGGAGACCGAGCCGCCGAAGCGCTCGGCGATCGAGCGGGCGCGGTCGGCGCGGCGGTTGGCGACGAAGATCGTCCGCACGCCCTCCTGGGCCAGCGCACGCGCGGTCAGCTCGCTGGTCTCGCCGGCGCCGATGATCACGACGTCGCGGGCGGCGAGCTCGGGGCCGATGAGGTCGCGCGCAAGGCCGACGGCGACGCTGGAGACGCTCGCCCGGCCCTCGCCGAGCGTCGTCTCCGACCGCACGCGCTTGCCGGTCTGCAAGGCGGCGGTGAAGAGGCGGTTGGTCAGCGGGCCGGTCGTGCCCGCCTCCAGCGCGGCCTCGTAGGCGCGCTTGGCCTGGCCCTGGATCTCGGCCTCGCCGACGATCATCGACTCCAGGCCGGAGACGACGCGGTAGAGCTGGCGCGCGGCGTCGCAGTTGCGCGGCGCGTACATCGCATCGGTCAGCTCGGTCGGGCGCGTGCCCGCCCGCTGGGCCAGCCGCGAGAGCAGCTCGCTCTCGGCGCCGACGGGGTCGCCGACGAGGTAGATCTCGGTACGGTTGCAGGTGGAGATCGCGACGGCCTCGCGGATCGCCTCGGTCTCGACTAGCTCCTGGCAGAGGCGCTGCGCCTCCGGCGACGTCAGCGCGAGCCGCTCACGCACGGCGACCGGCGCGGTCTTGTGCGAGATGCCGAGGCAGAGCAGCTCGCTGCTCATACAGGCGTCTCCTCGCGGGCGCGCTCGGGCGGCGGCGCGTCGGCCTCGGTCAGCTCGTTGATCTCGGCGACGTAGCGCTGCACCTTGACCAACTTGTAGGCCATGATCCCGACGTAGATCAGCAGCAGCGCCAAGAACACCAAGTAGGCGGCGGCGACGTAGCCGGCGTTGTCAGGAAGGGTGTTCGAGGCGGCGAGCATCTAGCGGACCTGCAGTTCGGGAGCGGCGGAACGACGGGCGCGGGCGCCGTCGTCATCACCGAGCTTGCGCCGCAGCGCACGGAGCTGCGCGACGGTGTTCTTATGGGCCATCTCGTACTGCCAGAGCAGCACGTACAACAACGTCATGCCGACCAGGCAGACCAGGAACGCGCTGCGCATGGCCCCGGGCAGGTTGTCGGCCGAGTCGAACGTGCGCGGGTGCACCAGGGAGGTGGCGGCGCGCACGGCCATGAAGTTCAGCGGGACGAACGCGCCGGCGGTGATCGCGAAGACCGAGGCGTAGCGCGACTGGCGCTCGCGGTCCTCGATCGAGAAGCGCAGCGGCGTGTAGGTCGCGTACAGCAGGAAGATGATGAGGAAGCTGACGAGCGTCGGCTCGTCCCAGACCCACCAGTGGCCCCAGGAGGCCTTGGCCCAGATCGCGCCCGTCAGCAGGACGCCGACGCCGAGGATGATCGAGACGTGGATCGCGACATAGGAGCGCAGGTCCCACTTCGAGTCGGAGGTGCGCAGGTGCATCACCGCGCAGATGCCGCCGAAGACGAAGCCGCAGAGCGCCACGATCGCCATCGGCACGTGCAGGTAGAAGATCTTCTGCATGAAGCCCTGATCGGCGTCCATGGGCGCGACGAACGCGGCCAGGGAATACCCGGTGATCAGGGTGACCACGGTCGCGACGGACAGCGTGAGAAGGCGGTTGCCGGACATCTGCGTTACCTGGCGCTCGAACTCTCAGTCTTCGAGCAGGAAGTCGAAGACGGCATAGGCGAGGAGTCCGAAGACCAGATCATAGAGGCCGAGGATCGCCAGCCAGCGCCCGGGGAGCGCCTCGGCGCCCGCCAGCGCGAACGTGGGCGCCAGCGCCTTCGCCGTCCCGATGACCACCGGCAGCAGCAGCGGCAGCGCGATCAGGGGCACGATCAGGTCGCGCGCGCGGGTCTGGATGGCCAGCGCGCCGACCAGCGTGCCGACCACCGCGATCGCCACGTCGGCCAGGATCAGCACCAGCACGGTCTGGCCGAGCGCGGCCCCGGTGAGGTCGGGATCGAGCAGCATGAACGCGAACGCGGGGACCGCGATCAGCTCCAGGATGACCAGGAAGGCGCCGAGCGCGAGCGCCTTGGCGACGAGCATCGCGGTCCGGTCGACCGGCGCCAGCAGGAAGCCGTCGAAGCCGCTCTCCTCGTGGTCGGCGACGAACAGGCGGTTGATGCCGAGGATCGCGCTGAACAGCAGCGTCACCGTGAGGACGCCGGCGGCCAGCGGGCCGTCGACGGCGTTGCGCTGCAGCGAGAAGTGAAAGACGACGAGCGTCGTGATGCTGAAGAGCGCCATCGCGGGGATGACCTGGAAGGTCCGCAGCTCTAGGCGCAGCTCCTTGCGCAGCAATGCGCCGACGGCGGCGCGGGTCGACGTCATCGCGATTCCCGCCCCTCGGGTGTGGAGCGACCGGTCGGTCGCAGGCGGGACTCGCCGTACAGCGCCCCGATCGCGTCGCGGTCGACGCTGCCGGCCGGCGCCAGCAGCTCGGTGCGCCCGGCGCGCAGGCCCAGCGCCAGGTCGGCGCCCTGCAGCCCGCCGACCGGGTCGTGGCTGGTGACCACACGCGTACGCCCCGACGCGGCGCCGATCAGCGGCTCGACCAGCTCGGCGGCGTGCGGGTCGAGGTTGGCGGTCGGCTCGTCGAGCAGTAGCAGCTCGGGGTCGTGCAGGACGCAGCGGGCGACCGCGGCGCGCTGGACCATCCCGCGCGAGTAGGTGTGGACCGGGTCGTCGGCGCGGTTGCGCAGGCCGACGGCCTCCAGCAGCTCCTCGACCCGTTCGTGCGGGGCGCCGTGCAGGCGGGCGTGGAAGCGCAGGTTCTCGCGTACGGTGAGGTCGCGGTAGAGGAGGCTGGCGTGGCCGAGGAAGCCGATCCGCCCGCGGACCGCCCAGCCCTGGTCCGGGAGCGCGGAGCCCAGGACCGTCGCGCTGCCGCTGTGGGGACGCAGCAGCGTCGCCAGCACGCGCAGCAGCGTCGTCTTGCCGGCGCCGTTGGGGCCGAAGATCACGAGCGTGCGCCCGGCCTCCAGCGTCAGCGAGACGTCGGCGAGGGCCTCACGGTCGCCATAGCGCCGCGTCAGCCCCGCCAGCTCAATGGCTGCGCTCACCCGCGATCGCCACCTGCAAGCCGCGTCTGCGCGATCAATGGCTGCGTTCGCCGTGGTCTCGCTGCAGCGTGCCCACGGCGTGCTCGAGGACGGGCGCGATGACGGGGAAGAGCTGGCCGATGGCCTTCGGGCTACCGGGGAAGTTGATGATCAACGTGCGATGCGCGATGCCCGACACGCCGCGAGACAGCATGCCCATCGGGGTGTGCTTGGCCGACTCGGCGCGTAGCGCCTCGGCGATGCCGGGCGCGTCGCGCTCGATCACCGCGCGTGTCGCCTCCGGCGTGATGTCGTCCGGGGTGAAGCCGGTGCCGCCGGTGGTGAAGATCAGCGCGAAGTCGTCGTCGACGTAGTGGTGCAGCCGGTCCTCGATCAGGCTGAAGTCGTCCGGGACGACCTCCATCGCCTCGACGTCGGCGCCCGCCTCCTCGGCCAGCTGTGCCAGCAGCGGCCCGGACTCGTCCTCGCTCGCGCGGCGCGAGACGGAGGTCGAGACGGTCAGCACGCAGGTGCGCATCGCCTCGGAGACTAGAACCGCGCGGCGTTCAGCGCCGCCACGTGCCGCTGGCGCCGCCGGACTTCTCCAGCAGGACGACCTCTTCGATCGCCACGCCACGCTCGACGCCCTTGACCATGTCGTAGACCGTGAGCGCCGCGACCGACGCCGCCGTCATGACCTCCATCTCGACACCCGTCCGCGCCGTGACGCTCGCCGAGGCGGTGATCGTGACCGTCCCGGCATCGACATCCACGACCCCGTCGACATCCACGTGATCGAGCCCCATCGGATGGCAGAGCGGGATCAGCTCACCGGTCTTCTTGGCGGCCATGACCCCGGCGATCCGGGCAACACCCAGCACATCACCCTTCGGCGCATCCCCGGCCGCGACGATCCTCGCCGTCTCCGGCGCCATCCGCACCACCGCCCTCGCCACCGCCCGCCGCTCCGTCACCGGCTTGCCACCGACATCGACCATCCGCGCATCACCATGCTCGTCGAGGTGCGTCAGGCGGTCGGGCATCGTGGGCGCAGATTAGGCGCTTCGCTCCACCGCTGCGGACGGGTAGCGTTCCCCGGCCATGGCACAGACGAGCCGGAACCCGGGCTCCCTCTTTTGGCTGCACACGCTGATCGGCGTGCCGTTCGGGGCGTTCGGAATCGTATGGACCATCGGTGCCCTCATGGACTCGGGCGCAGTGCTGCTCGGCGCCCTGAGCCTGCTGCTCGTCGGCGCCGCCGCCGTCATCTGGCGGCTGCCTCGAGTCCGCAACATGGCCCGGGCCGACCGCTGGTTCTGGACCATCGTCGGCCCCGGCATCGGCGCGGGCGCCGCCATGGCCTGGGCCTACGCCGCCTTCTTCGTGGTGGTCCAGCTCGTCTGTGGCAGCGGCGATGGCTGCGGCTTCTCAGACCTGAGCTGAACTTCCAGGCCGAAGGACGAACGTAAATGTGGCAATCGCGGGTCGGCTTGCCACTTTTAGCCGACGCTTTGCCACATTCATCTGGCCGTCGTCAGCGGCCGAGTGCCCTTACGCCGTCGCAGGCGCGTACTGCGTCTTGGCGCGCTCGATGATGTCGAGCAGCTGTGCCTCGTCGCCGGCGCGGATGAGGGCGATGGGGTCGGGTGAGCCGTTGACGATGGACTCGAAGAAGTCCTTGCGGTCTTGGTAGGTGGGCAGGGTGCCCTTGGCCCAGCCGCGGACGTCGTTGAGCATGATCGCCAGGCGCGCGTAGTCCTCGCCGAACTGGGCGGAGATCTCGCGCTTCATGCGCTTGGCCAGCGCGGGCGAGGCGCCGGCGGTGGAGATCGCGATGGCCAGCGGGCCGGTGCGGACGATCGCCGGGAGGATGAAGTTGCACAGCGGCGGGACGTCGACGATGTTGACCAGCATCGCGCGGCGCTCGGCGTCCTCGTAGATCGCGATGTTGGTGTCGGTGTCGTCGGTGCAGGCGATGACCATGAAGATGCCTTCGAGGTCCTCAGGGCCGGCGTAGGAGCGCTGCTCCCAGCGGATCGAGCCCTCACGCGCCAGCTCTTCCAGCTCCGGCCCGATCTCGGGTGAGATCACGGTGACGTCGCCATCACAGGCGAGCAGGCCCTCGGCCTTCTCCAGCCCGAGCGCGCCGCCGCCGATCACCAGGCAGCGCCGCCCGCGCAGCTTCAGGCAGGCGATGTAGAAGGGCGTGTCCAGCATGTCGCGCACGCAGGTCTGGTCGCAGACCCCGCGCTTGAACTGGCAGACGCACTCCTTCCCTTCATAGGCGGCAGCAGGCATCTGGAACAGGGTAGACGGCCGTACCCTGTGACAGAGATCACGATGGCGCCCTCGTACTTCACCGACGACTCCCTGCTGCGGCGCGTTCATCGCGAGAAGGTCGTCGCGCTGTCGGGTCCACGCGCGCTGCTGATGATGGCCGCCCATCCGGTCGCGTTCGAGGGGTTCTTCATGGCGACGGGCTCGCTCGACGACCCGTACAAGCGGCTGCGCCGCACGGCCCAGGTGATGGATGCCGTCGCATGGGGGTCGAAGGCGCAGGCGGATCGCAAGACCCGGCGCGTGCGCACCATGCACGCCCGCGCCTCCGGTGTCCTGCCCCGCGCGGCCGGGCGCTTTCCGGCCGGCACGCCGTGGGCGGCCGACGACCCCGAGCTGCTGCTGTGGATCATCGCCTGCCTGGTCGACTCGGCCGTCACTGTCTACGAGCACTACGTCACCGGGTTGAGCTACGCCGAGCGCAACGCCTACTGGCAGGACTACCGCACCATCGGCCGGCTCTTCGGCCTGCGCGACGCCGACATGCCCGCGACCTGGGCCGACTTCGACACCTACATGTCGGACATGCAGGGTTCGGGCGACCTGCTCGTGACGCCGACGGCGCGCGCGGTCGGCATCGAGGTCGTGTTGCGTCCGCCGGTGCCGCTGAAGGTCCGGCCGCTGGTCGAGCTGGCGAACTTCATCACCGTCGGTCTGTTGCCGGGCGGGATCCGCCGCGGCTACGGGTTCTCGTGGGACCCGGCGCGCGCGATCGTCCTGCGCGGCGGTGCCGAGTACGTCAAGCGCGTGCTCGTGCCGCTGCTGCCGTCGAGCCTGCGCTACGTGCCGGCCGCGGCCTGAGGCGCGCCCGGCGCCCACTGCATCAGCAGCAGCGCGCGCGTACCGGCGCGCGCCTCGTAGAGGTGGGGCTCGTCGGCGGCGAAGGTCGCGTAGTCGCCGCCCGACAGGCCGACCTCGCGGCCGAGCGGGCCGACCTTGAGCCCGCCGCGGGTGACGAAGACGTGCTCCCGCGTGCCGGGACCGTGGCCGCCGGCGTTGCGCGTCGAGCGCTTGGGCCACTGGGCCTCGTAGACCTCGACCGTCCCGCCGGGGGTGAAGCGCGCGATCAGTCGCAGGTCATTCGCCGTTCCTGGCACGTTGGTTCCCTCGTCGTTGCGGACGATCGTGACCGGCGGCGGGTCGGCGGCGGTGATGAGGTCGCCCATCGGGATCTCCAGCGCGGCGGCCAGGGCCGAGAGCGTCTCGAGCGTCGGGTTGCCGCGGCCGCTCTCCAGCGCCGACAGCGTCGCCTTGGCGACGCCGGAACTCCGCGCGAGGTCCGACAGCGACAGGCTCTGGTCGGTCCGCAGGCGGCGCAGGTTGGTCCCGACGACCTTGACAATTTCGTTCGGCATAGCGAACGTAGATACTAATGGAGCGAACGACCTACCTGGACGGCGCCCGCCGTGCCTGGCCGCTGGCGGTCGCCGTCGGCGGCTTCGGCCTGACCTACGGCGTGCTCGCCCGGCAGGCGGGATTCAGCGCCCTGGCGACCATCGTCTTCTCGGTGACCACCTTCGCCGGATCCGCGCAGTTCGCGGCCGTGTCGATCGTCGACGACGGCGGCACGGTGGTCGCGGCGATCGTCGCCGCGCTGCTGCTCAACGCGCGCTACCTGCCGATCGGGCTCTCGCTCGCGCCGTGGCTTCCGGGCGGTGCGCTGACCCGCGCGGCGCAGGGGCAGGTGGCGGTCGACGAGTCCTGGGCGGTCAGCCACCAAGGGGGAGGGCGCTACGACCCGCGGCTGCTGGTGGGCGCGGGCGTGGCGATCTACCTGGCCTGGGTCGTCTGCTCGATCGTCGGCGCCGCGGCCGGCTCGGTGCTCGGCGACCCCGAGACGCTGGGCCTCGACGCGGCGTTCCCGGCGCTCTTCGTTGCCCTGCTGGCAGGCCAGGTCCGGGAGCGACGGCTGCTGCTCGCCGCGCTCGGCGGCGGTGCGGTCGCGCTGGCGATGATCCCGCTCACGCCGCCGGGCGTGCCGATCGTCGCGGCGTCGGTCGTCTGCCTCGCGGGGCTGGGCAGGCGCAGCGCGTGAGCACCGACTGGATCGTCGTCCTCGGCGCCGGCGCCGGGACGCTCCTGCTCAAGGGCCTGGCGCCCGCGGCGCTCGGCGGCCGCACGCTGCCGCCGCGTCTGCTCGGCGCGATGGCGCTGCTGGGCCCGGCACTGCTGGCGGCCTTGATCGTCACCAACACGTTCGCCGACGGGCGCACGCTCGTTCTCGATGCGCGCGCCGCGGGCCTGGCCGCCGCGCTCGTCGCCGTGGCGCTCCGCGCGCCCGTGCTGGTCGTGATCCTGGCCGCTGCGGTGACCGCCGCGGGCCTGCGCGCCATCTCGTAGTCCCTAGCCGTCGCTTTCCCGGTGCAAAGCGATGCACTTTCTGGCAGATGGCCGCCCTGCCAATCCGGCATGTCTAGGTTCCGCCTCCTCAGGTCCGAGCGGCGGGAGGCGCCGGTCAAGGGGGCGGAAGCGTCTTATTTCCGCCGGAGCGTTCTCAATGTGCGTGCCGCCACGGTGAGCGCGGGCCCAGCGCCATTGCGCAGCCCGCGCTCACGGTCGGCATCGCGGGTCGAGCGCAGGTGGGCCACCGCGCGCACGGTGCGCGCCAGCGCGCGGTCATAGGGAAACCACCAGAACGCCTTGCCGCGCGGTGGGTCCCAGGTGATGACCTTCGGCTCAGCGCAGGTGCGCAAGGCGATCGCGCCGCGGGCCCGCCCGATGCCCGAGCCGTGCACGCCGCCCCACGGGAGCTGCGGTGCGCTGCGGGCGACGTGGTGGTCGTTCATCCACACCATGCCCACCTGCAGCTCGCGGGCGATGCGTTCGCCCTTGTAGCGATCAGCGGTCCAGACCGAAGCGCCCAGGCCGAGCGTGCTGTCGTTGGCGGCGGTGATCGCGGCCTCCTCGTCGTCGACGACCGTGACCGCGACAACGGGGCCGGGCGCCTCCTCGCGCGCCAGGCGCGCGCCGACCGGCACACCGGTCAGGACGGCGGGCGCGCAGAAGGCGCCGCTGAAGCCGTCGACCACGACCGGACCACCACAGTGCAGCGTCGCGCCCTGGGTGACGGCGTCGTCGAGCAGCTCCATCACCCGCCCGAGTCGCTCGCCGCCGACCAGCGGGCCGATCTCGGTCTCAGGATCGGCCGGGTCGCCGACCCGCAGCGCTCGCGCTCGCGCCACCAATCCCGCGAGCAACTCGTCGGCGATCTCGCGCAGCACGTAGACGCGCTCGATCGAACCTCCGGACTGGCCCGCGTTGGCAAACGCGCCCCAGGCGATGCCCTCGACGGCGCGGGCGATGTTGGCGTCGGCGCAGACGATCGCCGCATCGGTCCCGCCCAGCTCGGCGACGACGCGCTTGACGCCGCGCGCGCACTCCTCCAGCACCTTCGCGCCCGCGAGCGCCGAGCCGGTGAAGCGCACCTGGGCGACCGGCGCCTCGACGAGCGCGCCGCCCGTCGCCGCATGGCCTTGGACGACCTGTAGGAGCCCGGGCGGGAGTCCGGCGCGCGCGAAGACGCGGGCGATCCGCGCGCCGCTGAGCGCCGCGTGCGGCGACGGCTTGAGCACGACGCCGTTGCCGGCCATCAGCGCGACGGCGACGTCACCGAGCGGCGTTGCGAACGGCTCGGCGGCGGGGCCGAGCACGGCGACGACGCCGAGCGGCTCGTAGCTCCAACGCGCGCGGGTCAGCGGATGCAGCACCCGCGACAGCGCGGCGCGCTCGCCCGAGAGGATCCGCGGGCCGGCCTCGGCCAGCCACTGCAGCGTCTCGATCGCCGGCAGCAGCTCACCGATCTCGACCTCCGTGCGCGGCCGCCCCTGCTCGCGGCAGATCAGCTCGCTCAGCTCGTCGGCCTCGTCGATGACCGCCTGGGCGGCCCGTGCCATGTAGCGCGCACGATCACTGAGGCGCAGCTGCGCCCACAGCCCCTGGACCGCGCGCGCCTCGGCGACGGCGGCCAGGACGTCGTGCTGCGAGGCGATCGCGACCGTCCCGAGCGCCTCGCCGGTCGCGGGCGCGATCGAGCTGAGCGTCATCCGTCCAGCCCCCGTGCCCGCCGGATCGCCGCGACCCGCTCGGCGAACGGCGCCTCCTGGCCGTCGGGCTCGTAGAAGCGGGTGCCCTCAAGTCCGGGCGGCATGACCTCCTGGGGCGACACGTGGCCGGGGTGGTCATGTGCGTAGTCATAGCCCTCGTCGGCCAGGGGGCCGGAGCGCAGGTAGGCGGGAGGCGGTTGGGCGCCGTGCTCGCGCACGTGGGCGCGCGCGGCACCGAGCGCCTTGTAGGAGGCGTTGGACTTGGGTGCGAGCGCCAGGTAGACCGCGCACTGGGCCAGGGCGTGGGCGCCCTCGGGCAACCCCACCAACTCGATCGCGGCGGCCGTCGAGGTGGCGACCATCAGCGCCCGCGGGTCGGCGTTGCCGATGTCCTCGGAGGCCAGGATCACCATCCGCCGGACGATGAAGCGCGGGTCCTCGCCGCCCTCCAACATGATGGCCAAGTAGTAGAGCGAGGCGTCGACGTCGCTGGCGCGCGTGGACTTGATCCAGGAGGAGATCAGGTCGTAGTGCTGGTCGCCGGCGCGGTCGTAGCGGACGGCCTTGCGCTGCAGCGCGCTCTCGGCGCCGGCCAGCGCAACAGCGCCTCCTGGGCCCGCGGTCTCCGCGGCCAGCTCCAGCGCGCCGAGCGCGCTGCGCGCATCCCCGCCACTGCGCTGGGCCAGGAACTCCACGGCCTCGTCGTCGATCGTCACCTCGCCCAGCTCGCCGCGCTCGATCGCCCGACGCAGCAGCGTCTCGACGTGCTCGGCGGTCAGCGAGCGCAGCTCCAGCACCTGCGAGCGCGACAGCAGCGCGCCGTTGACCGAGAAGTAGGGGTTCTCGGTCGTCGCGCCGATCAGCGTCACCAGGCCTTCCTCGACCGCGGGCAGCAAGGCGTCCTGCTGGGCCTTGTTGAAGCGGTGGATCTCGTCGAGGAAGAGGACGGTGGCGCGGCCGCCGCGGCGGCGCTCGCGTGCGCGCGCGATGACCTGGGTGACCTCGGCCTTGCCGGCCTGGACGGCGCTCAGCTCCTCGAACGCCGCGTCGGCGCTGGTCGCCACGATCCGCGCCAGCGTCGTCTTGCCGGTGCCGGGCGGCCCGTGCAGGATCATCGAGAACGGGCGGCCGTGCTCGATCGCCACGCGCAGCGACGAGCCCTCGCCGAGCACGTGCTCCTGGCCGACCAGCTCGGCCAGCGTGCGCGGGCGCATGCGCGCCGGCAGTGGGGCGTTCGGATCGGAGTCGGGCGCAGGCTCGGCGTCGCCGAAGGAGAACAGCTGGTCGGACACTGCACGCCAGGATCGCAGCCGGCGCGGCCGGTGGGGCTGCGGGAGCGCGACGATGCCCCGAACCCGCGTGTCACGCGTTCGGCGCCATTGACTGCGGCGGGGAGCTTGTGAGGGATCGTTACTGTCTTGCGCCATGGCCCTTGAGGAGCGTGCCGTCGAGCTGCTGCGTCAGCTCATCCGCCACCGCACGGTGAACCCGCCGGGCAACGAGCGCGCCCTGCAGGAGGAGCTGGCCGTCCTGTTTCGCGATGCCGGCTTCGAGGTCGAGCTGCGCGGCGGCACGCCGGAGCGCCCGAACCTCGTGGCGCGCCTGCGCGGCGCCGCCGACGGCCCCGTGCTCGGGCTGCTGTCGCACGTCGACACCGTCCTGGCCGACCCGGCCGAGTGGCAGCGCGACCCGTGGTCGGGCGACTTGGTCGACGGCGAGGTCTGGGGCCGCGGCGCCCAGGACATGAAGTCCCAGACCGCGGCGGAGGTCGCCGCGGCACTGGACCTGGCGGAGTCCGGCTGGCGCCCCGCCCACGGCGACCTGCTGGTGATCGTCGTCGTGGACGAGGAGAACGGCGGCGGCGAGGGCGCGATCTGGCTGACCGAGAACCACCCCGAGCTCGTGCGCTGCGACTTCCTGCTCAACGAGGGCGGCGGCACGGTCATCCCGCACGGCGACCAGCGGCTCTACGGCGTGTGCACGGCCGAGAAGGGCGTCTTCAGGTTCTCGCTGACGACGCGCGGGCGGGCCGGCCACGCCTCGATGCCCAACGTCGCCGACAACGCGCTGCCCAAGCTCGCGCCGCTGCTCGACGCGCTGGCCAACCGCCGACCGGAGCAGGACATGACCGAGGCGCCGCTCGGGCTCCTGGCCGCGCTCGACCTGCCCGACGTCGAGGCGCTGCGCGCCGTCAACCCGGCGCTCGCGGCCTTCTTCGAGCCGATGGCCTCGGTGACCTTCGCGCCGACGATCATCAGCGCGGGGAGCAAGATCAACGTCATCCCGAGCAGCGCGACGCTGACCGTCGACTGCCGCGTCCCGCCCGGTCACGCACGCGAGACCGCGGCGCGGCGGCTGCGAGAGGTCATCGGCCACGAGGACGGCTACGAGGTCACCTGGCTGGAAGAGGTCGTCGGCAACGGCTCGCCGGTGGAGTCGGCGCTGATGGACGCGATCACGCACTGGCTCGCTGCCGAGGATCCCGAAGGACGAGTCGTGCCGACGATGCTCCCCGCCTACACCGACTCACGCGCCTTTCGCGACGCCTTCCCCGAGTGCGTGGCCTACGGCTTCTTCCCCCAGCGCGAGATGACCCTCGGCGAGATGTGGCCGCTCGTGCACGGCAAGGACGAGCGCATCAAGGCCGCCGATGTCGGCTTCGCGGCCCGCGCCTACAAGGCTATTGCCCTGGAGCTGCTGGGCTAAGCCGCGGCCAGCACCGCGTCGCAGAGCGCGTGCCAGCCGGCGCAGATCTCGTCGACCGACATCTCGCGCGCCTCGCGCTGGTAGAGGAACGGCTGGGCGCTCAGTGGGCCCAGCAGTGCGTCGACGAGGTACTCGTGGTGCTCGGTCTCGCCCAGCGCCTGGCGCAGGAGCAGCGAGACGTGGGTGCGGTAGAAGGCATAGACCGGGTGGCCGTAGCGCTTGCCGCCGGCCAGCAGCTCGCCGGCCTGGATGTAGCGGGCGTGGCCGTCGAGGAAGCGCAGGAGGCCCTCGCCGAAGGCGTGCAGGCGCTCGGCGGGCGGGGCGCCCGGCCCCAGCGGCGCGGCGCCGCGGATCAGCTCATCCTGGAAGGCCTGCTCGGGCTCGGAGATCAGCGCGCGCAGCAGCGAGGAGCGGTCGCCGAAGCGGCGGTAGAGCGTGCCCTTGCCGACGCCTGCCTCGGCCGCGACGTCGTCCATCGACATGCAGTCGATGCCGACGCGGTCGATCAGCCGCGCGGTCGCGCAGAGGATGCGCTCACGGTTGCGCCGCGCGTCGGCGCGCTCCCGCTCGGCCGGTGCGGGGCCCGACATCGGAAGCTCGAAGGGTGGCGCCACGGAGAGCACCTTAAACCGCCTGGGACTCCCGGGCCCCCACCCGTGCGGCGAGGACGCCGAGGAGCTCTTCGAGGGCGCTGCGCAGATCGGGCTCGATCAGATGGCCGTCGTCGCCGAAGGCGCCCGAGGCCTGTCCGACCGGCAGCTCGCCCTCGAGCACGTCGGCGCCGATGATGCCGAGGACCTTCTTGGTCTCGGCCTGGGCCCACACCGCGCCAAAGAGCCCGGTGGAGGCGCCGACCACCGCGACGGGCTTGCCGCGCAACGCGTTGTCGGGGAAGGGTCGCGAGGCCCAGTCCAGCACGTTCTTCAGCGCGCCTGGGATCGAGCCGTTGAACTCGGGGGTGGAGATCAGGATGCCGTCGGCCTCGGCGATCGCCTCGCGCAGGCGGGCCGCCGCTTCGGGTACAGGCTCGACGTCGATGTCGGCGTCGTAGTGGGGCAGGTCCCGGAGGCCGTCAAAGACCTCCAGCTCGACCCCGGACGGCAGCGAGAGTGCCGCCGCCCGGAGCAGGGCCGTGTTGTGGGACCCGCTTCGGAGGCTTCCGGAGAAGCCGAGGATGCGGATCGCAGACATGTGGTTCCTTACGCCTGCTTGACGAGCTGCAGGTCGACGGTGAGGGTGACGTCCCACGCCACGGCGTCGCCGCCGTTGGGGAGGGAGTTCTGCCAGTTGAGGCCGAACTCGCGGCGGTCGACCGTGGTCGACAGCTCGAACGCGATGCGGTCGTTGCCGTAGGGGTCGGCGCCGGCGGCGATGTTGCCCTTCGCGACGACGGGCTTGGTGACGCCACGGATCGTGAGGTCGCCGGCGACCTCGCCGGTGCCGTCCTCGTTGACCTTGATGTCGGTCGAGCGGAACGTGACCGTCGGGGTGACCTCGGCGTTGAAGAAGTCCTCGGTCAGCAGGTGGCCCTTGAAGTTGGGCTCGTCGATCGTGATCGACGTGACGTCGGCAGAACCGGTGAGGACGCCGTCGGCGTAGGCCGCGTCGTACTTCTCGAAGGAGCTGCGGAAGGTGGCCAGGCCGTTGTACTTGACGCCGAAGCCGATGGAGCTGTGAACGGGATCGAGGCCGTAGGTGCCGGCGGGGATCTCGGTGATCGTGGTGCTCATAGGAGGTGCTCCTGTCAGTGAGATGTGGACTGTGGTCCGCTTGTGGAGAACACTATAGCGGACTTCAGTCCGCTTTTGTCAAGCTCGGCTCACGGACGCGGACGTGCTTCAAGGAGTTGGCGCCGTCAGCCGATGGAATGGGGGTGTCCGCAGTTACGCCGGTTCCCTTCTCGACGACCATCGACGGGGTCCCGTTCGACTACCTCGAGCTCGATCCGCCGTTCGCGAAGGCGCTGACCGACAACAAGGCCAAGCTCGAAGGCCTCATGGCGGGCAAGGGGACGGTCAGCACGACCGCCGTCCCGAAGCAGTCGTTCTCCGAGAAGGTCCAGCAGTTCGGCACCGACTGGCAGGGCGTCGGCTCGCTGCTCTTCCTCGTGCTCATCGCCGTGGTCATGTGGCGCGTCCTGAAGACGATGCCCAAGACCAAGCCGGTCGAGATCAGCCCCGAGGCCAACGTCGAGGTCGCCTGGTCAGACATCGCCGGCGTCGACGAGGCCAAGAAGGAGCTCCAAGAGGTCGTCGACTTCCTGAAGGACCCCTCGCGCTTCGTCAAGCTCGGCGCGCGCGTGCCGGCAGGCGTTCTGCTGCACGGCCCGCCCGGCACCGGCAAGACGCTGCTGGCCAAGGCCGTGGCCCACGAGTCCGGCGCGACCTTCTACGCGCAGTCGGCGTCCTCGTTCGTCGAGATGTTCGCCGGCCTCGGCGCCGCGCGCATCCGCCGGCTGTTCCGCGAGGCCGGCAAGCACGAGCCCGCGATCATCTTCATCGACGAGCTCGACGCCGTCGGCGCGGTCCGCGGCTCCGACAACAACTCAGAGCGCGAGCAGACCCTCAACCAGCTGCTGGTCGAGATGGACGGCTTCTCGTCCTCCGGTCGCGTCGTCGTCATGGCGGCATCCAACCTGCTCGAGAAGCTCGACCCCGCGCTGCTGCGCCCCGGCCGCTTCGACCGGCAGGTCTTCGTCTCGCCGCCCGACGTCGAGGGCCGCCGGCGCATCCTCGGCGTCCACACCGCCAACAAGCCGTTGGCCACCGACGTCGACCTGCAGAAGGTCGCCCAGCAGACCAGCGGCCTGTCGGGCGCCGAGCTGGCCAACCTCTGCAACGAGGCCGCGATCTTCGCCGCCCGGCGCGGCGACGCCACCGTCGGCCGCGAGGACTTCGACGACGCGCTGGAGCGGGTTGTCGCCGGCGTGCAGTCCAACACCACGCTCAACGAGCACGAGCGCCGCGTCGTCGCCTACCACGAGGCCGGCCACGCGCTGACGCGTGAACTGCTCGAGACCACCGAGCGCACGCACAAGATCTCGATCGTCCCGCGCGGCAACGCGCTCGGGTTCGTCCTGAACCTGCCCGACGAGGACAGCTACCTCAAGACGCGCGACGAGCTCATCGACCAGATGACCGTCCTGCTTGGCGGCCGTGTCGCCGAGGAGATCGTCTTCGGCGCGGTGACGACCGGCGCGGCCAACGACCTGCATCGCGTCGCCGAGATCACGCACGCGATGGTCCACGAGTACTCGATGGGCACCTCGACCGCGGGCGTTCGGGCCGTGACCGACCACAACATCGTCTCCGACCTCACCCGCCGCATCCGCGACGAGGAGCAGCAGGAGCTGGCCTTCGAGGCCCAGCGCGCCGCCTACGACCTCATCTCCTCGCACCGCCCGAAGCTCGACGAGCTGGCCGCTGCCCTGCTGGAGCGCGAGACCCTCGATCGCGATGAGATCGACACCATCATGGCCGGGATCCCTCCGGTCAATCGTCGCCGGCCCTACGCGGTTCCCGCACCGCCGGACCGCCCGCACATCGCCGCCGTCACTCCGCTGCCCCATCCGGGCGGCGAGGACGACGCCGCTTAGGCGTTGCGGACGATCGCCATCGTCTCGGCGAGTGGCTCGAACGCCAGCTCGCCGGAGTGCTCGGTGACGTAGGCGTCTGCTGCCTTGCGGCAGCCGCCGTAGTCGAAGTAGTCGTCGAGGACGATGCGCCCGCCGGGCGAGAGGTGCGGCCCGATGCGCCGCAGGCAGGTGTCGACGGGGTCGAACCAGTCGCTGTCGACGTGGGCGAGTGCGACGGGGCCATCGACGCTGAGGGTGTCGTCGAACAGCCCACGGTGAAGGTGCACGTCCTCGCCGACCGTGATGCCGAAGTCGGCGAACGCCTCGGTCACGCGCTGGAGCAAGTTGTCCTGGTAGCCGTAGTAGACGTCGCCGCCCAGGCCCGCGGAGGTGCCGGACGTGATCTCGGCGTGGCGCGCATGCGCCTCGGGCGGGTCGTTGGGACCGGGCGGCGGGATCAGGCCGAAGACGTCGTAGCCGTGAAAGCTGCGGTCTACGCCCTTCATGGAGGCCAAGAGGATCGCCGAGCCGCCGAGGGCGACGCCGCATTCGAGGAAGTCACCGGGAACGCCGGCGGCGTTGACCTCCTCGGCGGCGGTCTGCAAGGCCAGAAGCCGTCGCGGCGTCAAATACGTCAGTCGCCGCGCACGGACGTCCTTGGCGATCATCGACAGCGACCGCTGCGCGCGGAGGTTGGCGGCCTTATGGGTCACGGTGCTCAGCACATCGCCAAGTCTCGCCGATCTCGTCGACCTGATGTCCGGCCCGTTCGGCCAGGTTCTTCATCCTCAGATGGACAACGCGTTGGTGACTGCGTCTCGCGCTCAGCGGCGCTTCGTCGCCCGCGTGCCCGGCCGGTAGGCGTAGGCGACAACCCATGCGATCTCGAAGTCGACCCGCGACGGGGTGCTCGTGTCCGGACACGGCGCCCACACCTGGTCGCAGGTCCCGGCCTGGGACTGGAGGTCGAGGACCATCGGCTTGGCAGGAACCGCCGCGTCGCGCACGGTTGCCCAACGGCGGCCGTCGATCGTGTACACCAACTTGCCCGGTGTCCACTGCACGCCCATCGTGTGCCACGTCGTGAAGTCGGCCGAGACACGCTTGGCGATCCGCCGATTGTCGGCGCCGTGGTGCAGGGTCGCGGTCATCCGGACACGATCCTGCGTGGAGCCGCCGTGTTCGAAGAAGTCGATCTCGGGCGGCCAGACCTCGTCGGCCGGCCACAGCAGGCCGACGGCCGAGACGCCGAAGCCGGCGTCGAACCGAAAGCGAACCTCGTAGCGCCCGTAGGTCTGCCGGAGCGCTCGCGAGCTGGAGATGCCCGCGCTGACCCAGCGGTTGTCCAGCAGCGGGTCACGATAGGTGACGAGGTTGAGCCGTCCATTGGCGACGACCGCGTGCGATGGAGCCCAGAAGCCGCCCGGATCGCCGCCCGGCTGCCCGGTGTAGGCATCCCAGCGCCGCGTGCTCAGCCGCGTGCCGTTGAAGTCGTCGGCAAAGACGCGCTTCCAGCCGCGGTCGCCCGTCGGCATGCGTCCGGCACTTGCTTCCGAAGGGGGTACGGAGAGGGCGAGGACGGCGGCGACCGCCACCAACAGGGTGGTCAGGCGGCGCGTGACAGCAGCGACGCCAGCCCGGCGTCGACCTCGCCGCGGATGTCCACGAGGTCCATCTTCGCGACGGCCGGCAGGCTCAGTCGAAAATGCGTCCCGGGCACGAGTCCCGGCACGTCGACGACCTGCATCACCGCATGGCGGCGATGCACCGCCAGAACCCGGTAGGTCGCTTGCGTCCCCAAGAGGGTCTTGGCACGGAGCTGGTCGGGTGCGACATCCATCATCGTGGGCATCGGCATTTCCAGAAGCGGGCGAGAGCATGCGTGGACGCGTGTTTTACCCGGGCCAGCTGTCTCGCTCTGAACGTAGGTCGGCGAGCCAGGTCGTCCGAGCCGCGTCGAGGCGCTCGCGCGTCGCGTCGGTGAGCAGTCCGGGCAGGGTGTCCAGGATCCGCTCGGCGCTCGTCGCGCTGTAGGAGCACCAGGCGTCAGGCTGGCCTGCTTCGACCATCACCCCTTCGGTCTTGCGGGTCATGTAGGCGATGGCGAACGCCGGCGTCCCGTGGGCGAGGGCGAGGATTGCCGCATGCAGCCGGACCGTGACCACTGCCGCACAGCCGCCGTAGAGCGCAGCCAGCTCCTCGGCCGACAGGTCGTCCTCGACGAGCCGCACCGGTTGGTCGGCCAGCAGCGTGGCGAGGCGGCGGGCGGCGGGGCGGTCGTCCTCGATCGGCGTGGGCCCGAGCGTATGGGCCATGACGAGCAGTTGGTCGGCGGTGCCGTCGGCGACCAGGCGACGGCCGACAGCCGCCACGGCTTCCGCCACGCGGCGGTCGGCCTCCTCGCCCGCGTGCGGATGGGTGCGCACGACCAACGCGATCGACGAGCCGTCCCCCAGGAGCGCGGCGACGCGCGGCGTGGCATTCACGGCTGTCGCGAACGCCATGTCCGGTCGCACGACCGCGTCACGGAGATGCAGCTCGTGGGCGACGTCGACCGAGGTCGACTCACGCAGCGCCGCACGTTGCACGCCGGACAGCATCCGTCGGGCGAGCGCCACACCGGTGCGACGGGGAAACGGTCCGAGCGTGTGGCCGGCCATCACCACCGGGATGCCGAGGCGGGTCGCGGCCCAGGCCGGATACAGGACGCCGGCGAGCCGAGCGAGGCTCAGCGGCGCCCGCACGTCCGGGTCGTCGTAGACGTTGCTGCCGCCGACGACGATGACCAGATCGACGCCGACCAGCCGGGCCCGTGTCGCGCCGGCCACGCGGTTGGTCGCCACCTCGGCGCCGATCCGTCCCATGCGCGCGAGCCACCGCAGCATGGTGGCCAGGGTGCCCGGCGGTCCGCTGCCGATCTCCGTCGGCGCGAACGACGGCTCGCCCGTCACGCCCCAGCTCGCCTGCAGATGGCGGACTTGGGTCGGATAGGCCGCGGTGCCGTCCTCGTGCATCGTCGCCACGCGCACGCGCGCCTGCGGCCAGCGCTCCCGCACCAGACGCAGGATGCCGCCGGTGATCGCGCTGTCGCCCTTGTTGTCGTCGTGCCAGTGGTTGACGAGCAGGATCGTCGGCGCGGTGGCGTCAGCCATCAGGCGCGCCGACGGAACGGCTCGGTCGTGAACGCCCCGACGGCGACGACCGCCTGCGCTGCGGCCCATGCCACGCCGACGCCGGCGAGTCCCATCGGACCCGCCAGGACCCATGCGGCTCCCGGAATGAGGACGGCGAGCCCGGCCTGCAGCCGGATGATCCGACCCGGACGCCGGCCGGCCCGCGCCGCGCAGATGGCCAGCACGGTGACCGAGCGACCGATGGAGCCGAGCAGCAGCAGGCGCAGCACGGTGGTTCCGTCGTCGGCGTAGTTCTGGCCGAAGAAGCCCATCAACAACGGGGCAACGGCGATGCCGACGGCCGCCAGCACGGTGACGAGCAGGAGCACGCGGGCGCGCATCGAGCCCAGCAGCTCCGGCAGGCGCCCCTCGTCGTGGGCGCCTTCGACGGTGAGCGACATGCCGAGGTTGACCGCGACGAGGTCGAGCGACTGCGCCAGCAGCCAGGCGATGCCGAAGGCGCCGGCGGCCTTCGTGTCAAGACGGATGACCACGAGGACGGGCAGCAGGGTCGTGCTCAACTGGCTCAGGATGAGCCCGACGCTGTCGCCGGCGAAGTAGCGTCGAAGACCACCGAGATCTTCCACCTCCGCACCTGCGGCGTGCCGGGGCAGGAGCCGGAAGAGCAGGATGCCGGAGACCGGCAGCAGCGCGAAGGCAGCGGGCACGACCCAGGTGGTCAGCAAGGTCAGGGCGCCCACCCCGGTGCCGAGCGCGATCAACGCGCCGAGCTTGACCGCGCTGTAGACGATGTTCTCCAACGGGACCCAGACCGCCATGCGCAGGCCGGTCAGCGCGTTGTCCTGCAACGCGAAGATCGACCAGATCGCCACCGATGCCATGAAGAGCAGCAGCGGTCCGATGCCGCGCAGCGGCGCGAAGCCGTCGTCGATCATCGGCGCCAGGAACGCGAACCACGAGCCGAGCACGATGCTCAGCGCAAAGGCCACGCCGTAGGACTGGATGACCAGCCAGCGCGCGCTGGCGCCGGCGCGCGGGAGGTAGCTGGCCAGGACGCCGGGCAGGCTGAGCTGGCTGATCGTCGAGAGCGCGGTGAGCGACGCGACGAGCGCTGTCGCCTGTCCCACGGTCGCCTGGTCGGTGCGGTGGGCGGCTACAAACCAGTAGCCGGCGCCAAGCAGTGAGCTGATCGCGCTGTTGATGACGAGCGCGATGCCGTTGCGCACGAGATGGCTGCGTGGCGCGCGCGATTCGGCGGCCGGGACGATGGGCGGAGCGGCGACGCTCACCCGCGACGCGGCTTTCGTGCGACGAGCTTCTCGAGCAGCGCGGCCTGCTGCTCGGCCTGGCCCTTGAGGGTGCTCTCGGCCAGGACGCGTGCGCGGCCCTGTGTCGCAAGCCGCTCGCGCAGGTCGGCGTCGCGCAGCAGCTCGGTGAGCCGGCGGGCGAGATCCTGCGGATCGTTCGCACGCGCCAGCAGGCCGGTCTCACCGTCGGTGACGACCTCCGGGATGCCGGCGGTCGGATACGCGACCACCGGCGTGCCGCAGGACTGGGCTTCGAGCACGCTCAGGGGAAGCCCCTCGAGCGAAGAGGCGAGCACGAGCGCGTCGGCGGCCCGCAGAAGGTCGGGCACGTCGTCACGCGGGCCCAGGAAGATCGCGCGGTCGCCGAGCAGCTCGGTCGCGAGGTCGCGCAGCAACTGGCCGTGCTCCGGGACGAGGCTCGGGGCACCGGCAATGGCCAGGCGCGTCCGGCTCAGGTCGTCAGGCAGTGCCGCAACTGCGCGGATCAGCTGGTCGACGCCTTTGCGGGGGTCAAGGCGTGAGAGCGACAGGAGGACGGGCGCGTCGGGCTCGCCGCCGGTCAGCGCGTGCCGGATCTCGGCCTTGCCAGGCTCCGGACGAAGGGCATCGGCGTCGATGCCGTTGCGGATGACGACCGCCCGCTCTGCCGCCTTGCCGCCCAGCGAGCGAGCGACCGCTCCGCTGACCGCGATGGCGGCGTCGGCGGCGAGCACGGCCAGGCCACGCAACCGGCCGATGACATCGTGCTCGTTCTCTTCGTGGAGATGCAGCACGACGGGAAGGCGCGCGAGTCGGCCGGCTCCCACGCCTTCGAGGTGCGACCAGTGTGAGTTGGCGTGGATCGCGTCGGCGCCCACGCGACGGGCGAGGCGCGCGGTGCGCTGGGAGAGCTGCGCGGTGCGGCCGACCTCGCGAACCGCGCGCAGGGGTGAGACCGCGCCGTCGTCGGTGCGGACCGAGCGGCCGTCAGGCGACGGCAGGATCTCGTGACGGCGGCCGTCGGCGCGCCAGGCCGCAGCCGTCGCGCTGTCGGCCGGCGCCGCCAGGATCTGCTCGATCCCGTGCTCGTCGAGCAACGGCGCGAGACGCAGCAGGTACCGCTGCGCGCCCCAGAGCCCTTCGCCTTGCTCGACGATGAGGACGCGGGTCACGAGATCAGCTCGTAGATCCGCGTGTCCTTGTTCTTGAGCCACAGCTTGAACCGCGGAGAGCGCCCGATGGCGTCCTCGAGGTTCTGCAGCTCGCCGGGCGGCGTCAGCTTGAAGATCTTGGCGTACGTCGCCTGGGTCGAGGAGAACACGATGTAGCCATGCGACGAGTAGGCCTTCAGGACGTTGATGACGCCCTGAACGTCCTGGTCGCCCAGCGGGCGGTGCCGGAAGTACTCGGTGCGCAGCAAGTTGGGGTCGTCGTCGGACTGCGGCCCACGGAACAGCCGGTAGCGCGAGCCGTAGCGGATCGGGAAGTTCGGGCCGGAGAGCATGACCACCGAGCCCGCGCTGCCCTCGGCGTACAGCTTGTCGCTGGCCTGCAGCTCCGACAGGGGCATGGAGTTGAGCTCCTCCTGCCCGAAGTAGGCGGGGAGGAACAGCGCCGCCCATCCCAGCGCGACGGCAGCCATCAAGAGCGTGCGGACGGCCCGGACGCGCTTGGAAACCAGGGCGCGGGCGTTGGTCCCGACGAGCGCCCAGGCGATCAGCGCGCTGCACCATGGCGTCGAGAAGAGGATCACGCGCAGCGAGGCCTCGCCGCCGTAGTTCTGCCCGAAGATCATCGCGAAGGGGCTGAAGGCGAGGACCGCGAGGACCAGCGCCCGCACACCGGCGCCGCGGCGTGCCAGCACGAGCAGCGAGAGCATTGCCCCGGCCCACATGGACGCCGCCAGGAGCTGGCCCGTCCGTGCGTTGAACGCCTTGCCCGGCAGCGGCGTCACGTCATAGGTGCTCGACCGCTTGGCGTTGTTGAAGGGGTCGAAGCTCGAGAACAGCCCGAAGTTGTGGCGGACGTAGTCGAGGTTCGGCAGCAGGTAGGCGACGGCGAGCGCGAGCAGCGCCGGCACGAGCCACCATGGCCGGAGCAGTCCCAGCACGGCCAGGCTCAGTAGCTGGACGGCCAGCATGTAGGGCGTGAGCTGGTGGGCTGCCACGATGGCCGCGTCGAGCAGCAGGATCGTGGCGACGGCGACCCCCGGCGGCCACGTGGCCCCGGGCTGCTGGAGGTCCAGATCCTGCGGACGGCGCACGATGCGCCCGACGACCTTGAGCACCCAGCCGGACACGCGGCCACGGCCCGACAGCAGCTGTGTCACGACGATCCACAGGATCGCCAGGTCGAGCGTGAAGCCGAACGCCTGCGGCGCGAAATAGGTCTGGCCGACCCAGTTGCAGAGCAGGAACAGCAGCGCCGCGCCGGCGGCGATCGGAGCGGAGCGCGTCAGCGTTCGCGTGATCGCGCTGAGCAGCGCGACGTTGATCAGGGTGAAGAAGAGCTCTGTCCACGCCGCATAGGCCGCGGGGTTGTGGACCCCGCTCAACGACGAGAAGACCGCGCCGAGCGCAAAGAAGCCGGGCCAGCGGTTGTAGATGTCGATGCTGGTGTCGGTATGGCCGCTGGTCTCGAGGTAGCGGACCACCCCGATGTGCTTGTAGACCCAGCTGTAGTGCGGTTGCCCGGCGAGGAGCGGCAGCGTCGCATAGAGCACGATCGCCGTGCCCAGGACGTAGGCACCGGCGATCCAGCCGCGGGCGCCGGTCGCGGCGGCGATCGCCCCGCCCAAGACGCAGACGCCGAGCGCGATGAACCACGCGTTCGGCAGGCCGCTGATCAGCCCGTAGTCGTCCAACCCGTACAGGTCGATGTGTGACAGCGACAGCGCCCAAGCGACCAGTGCGCCGACGAGCGGCAGCAGCGCCGCCACCGTCTTCCACCGTGCGACGGCGACGGCCGGAGCGGTGAGCGGGACGTGCACGTCGGGCTGGGAGGGCGTGAGCGTGCTCATGCGACCACGGTCTCTCGCGCCAGCATGCGTTGACGGCGGGCATCGAGGGCGATGACGAGGACCGAGACGCCGCCGATGACGCCGCCGAGCACGGCGGGCTGATACCACCCGGTCCAGACCAAGGCCAAGCTGCCGAGCGTGTCGATCGCCAAGCTCAACGCGATCCCCAACCCGATCGCAGGCAACGGCGCGGGTGTGGGGATGTGCGTCAGGATCGCGGCGCCCGGCAGGGAGATCGCTGCGAGGAAGACCACCAGGCCGCGGACCGGACCGCCGCCGGTCGTCAGCGCCAGCGTGGTCGCGGCCGCGGCCAGCGCGAGCAGCAGCAGATCGAAGAGCAGACGTTCGCGGGGGCCCACGCGACTCGGTGCGTAGTCGTGAGAAAGCATCAAGGCATCAGGAGGACAGACGCCGTCACCGGCGGGGACACTACCCCGGTGACGGTCGACGTCAGCGACGTGTTTCGCTCAGGCGATCGCGGTCGTGGGCGAGAGCTCGTCGCCCAGTTCCTCGAAGTGCGGTCGCCACGCCTCGAGATCGGCCGGGGCGTCCTGGGCGCGAAAGCGCTCCTTGAGGATCGTCTTGAGCACCCGGCGGCCGTCGCGCCAGGGGTTGAGCTTGGACTCGCCGTGGATGCGCTCGAGCTCCATGCTCGGCACCTCGGCGACCTTGAGGCCGGCGCGGGCGATGCGCACGTTGATGAGCGTCTCGACCTCGAAGCCGTCGCAGGTGACCTGCATGTGCTCCAGGCAGTGGCGCCAGAAGGCGTTGTAGCCGTAGCAGAGGTCGGTGTAGTCGGTCCCGAAGAGCACGTTGACCGTGCCGTTGAGCGCCTTGTTGCCCAGGCCCCGCAGCGGAGTGATGTCGACCGAGCCGGCGCCCTCCATGAAGCGGGAGCCCTTGGCGAAGTCGGCACCGTCGAGGAGCGGCTGGACGAAGTCGGGGATCTCGGCCGGGTCGGTCGAGCCGTCGGCGTCGATCATCACGATGATGTCGCCGCGGGCGGCCGCGAAGCCGCAGGCCAGCGCGTTTCCCTTGCCCTTCCCGCGCTGGAGGACGATGCGGACGTCGGGGCGCAGGGCGCGTGCGACTTCCACCGTGTCGTCGGTCGAATGCCCGTCGACGATCACGATCTCGTCGACGCACTCGGGGATCCGAGCGAACACATGAGGCAGATTGGCCGCCTCGTTCAACGTCGGGATGACGACGCTGATCGTGGCAGGGGCGGTCAGAGGCAAGGTCGTCCGTTTCCTTTAGGTCCTGGTCAGGTGGGAACTGCGGTGCAGATACGCGCTGCCGCGCATCTTCATAACAATGGAGCGGCTGCTCTACGGCAGCTCGTCGGAACGTTGGAGCCCTTCCGTGGACTGCCTGTCGATTCCGATGATGAACGCCAGCGGCCAGTCTGAGCATCGCCGAATGGCCAGTCTAGTCGTCTATCTGTCCACAAATCTGGGGATCTGTTCGCGCTTTTGCGCAGCTATTCATCTCCGGACACCTTGATTCACAAGGCGGTGGACGGCCTAAGACCCTTAGGCTCCGGCCCATGTTCACGCGGATCGACCACATCGGGATCGCTGTCGAAGACCTCGACGCGGCCATCGCCCTCTACGAGCAGACCGCTGGAATGGCGCTCGTCCATCGGGAGGTCGTCACGGAGCAGGGCGTCGAGGCGGTCCTGCTCGACGTCGGCGAGAACCATGTCGAGCTGCTCGCTCCGCTGGGCCCCGACACGCCGGTGGGCAAGTTCCTCGCCAAGCGTGGGCCGGGCCTGCATCACGTGGCCTACCAGGTGACCGACATCGCGCAGACGCTGACGCAGCTGAGCGCCGCGGGCATCCAGCTGATCGACCAGACGCCGCGGATCGGCATCCGCCAGTCACAGGTGGCGTTCGTCAACCCGCGCAGCACGGGCGGCGTCTTGACCGAGATCGTCCAGCCTGCGGGCGACCACTAGGCTCTCGTCCCATGGCCCAGCGCATCTCCATCGGTTTCCAGGCCAGCCCGCCGCTCGCCACGCGCGTCGCGGACGATGAGCTGCAGCGCCTTCGGGATGCGCTCGGCGGCGAGGGCTGGCATGACGTCGACGCCGAGGACGGCTCGATCCGCCTGAATCTGGAGCACGTGCTCTGGCTGCGCGTCGAGAAGGACGAGCAGCGCGTCGGCTTCGGCATCGGCTCCTAAGCGCCCGCTCGAACCCCCGCGCCTGCGGCGGTTCGACCGCAGGGCGATCGAATCCTGGACGGATGGCACTTCCACGACCGGTGTGAAACGCCCTAACCTTCCGCCCTCTTCGCCGCCAACCGCCGCACGGATGCGGTGGCACCCTCGCTGTGCCGATGGATTGGCGACCGTCGTCGAGAACATGGACGTTCGAGCCCATCCCCAGCGGCCGACCCTGAGCGTGTCGGTCATCATCTGCGCCTACACCGACCGGCGTTGGCCGGTGTTGGTGGACGCTGTCGGGTCGGCGCTGGCCCAGCAGCCGCCCCCGCTGGAAGTCGTCTTGGTCATCGATCACAACGACGCGCTGCTGGCCCGCGCCCGTATCGAGCTTCCCGACGCGATCGTCATCGCCAACGCCGAGCGCCAGGGGCTGTCGGGCGCGCGCAACACCGGCGTGGCACGGGCGACGGGCGAGGTCGTCGCCTTCCTCGACGATGACGCGGTCGCCCGTCCGGGATGGCTGGCGTCGCTGACGGCCGCCTATGGGGACGCCGGCGTGATCGGCACCGGCGGCGTCGCGGTGCCGCGCTGGGAGACCGGCAAGCCGGCGTGGTTCCCCGACGAGTTCCTGTGGGTCGTCGGCTGCTCCTACCGCGGCCTGCCCGAGCACGCGGCGCCGATCCGCAACCCGATCGGCGCCAACATGGCCTTCCGTCGTGCGGCGTGCACCGACGCCGGCGGCTTCTCGCACGGCATCGGGCGCGTCGGCAAGACCCCGCTGGGCTGCGAGGAGACCGAGCTGTCGATCCGTGTTCGCGCCGGCAACGACGGGGCGACGATCCTGCAGGTGCCCGGAGCGACCGTCGACCACCTCGTCACGGCCGAGCGCGTGCGCTGGGAATACTTCCGCTCGCGCTGCTGGGCCGAGGGCCTGTCGAAGGCCCTCGTCACCGACTCGGTGGGCCACGACGCGGGGCTCGCCAGCGAGCGCACGTACGCGACGCGCACGCTGCCGACCGGGGTTCTGCGCGGTATCGCCGAAGCGGTGCGAGGAGACCTCGGCGGTCTGCGCCGGGCCGCCGCGATCGTCGCGGGCCTGGCGATCACCACCGCAGGCTTCGTGCGCGGCACGATCGCGCGACGTCGAGGCGAGGCGTAGCCGCCGATGGCGCTGATCCACATCCCGGTGCTGCTCTACCACGGCGTGCGCGACGCGCCGGTCACCGGCCTGGAGCGGTGGACGCTCTCGTCTTCCCTCTTTGCCGAGCATGTCGATGCGCTTGCCGACTGCGGTCGCACGCCGATGACGATGTCGCAGCTCGCCGCCTGCCTGGGTGGAGAAGCCGAGCTTCCGGCCGACCCCATGGCCATCACGTTCGACGACGGCTGGGACGACACGCTGCCCGCCGTCACGACCTTGACCGAGCGCGGCTTGTCGTCGACCACTTACATCCAGACCGGCCGCATCGGCGCCGTCGACTCCCTCGATGCCGCCGGCGTGCGCGCGCTGGATGGGCTGGGCGACACGGTCGAGGTCGGTGCGCACACGATCGGCCATCCGCGGCTCGACGAGCTGGCGGGCGCTGCGCTGGACCGTGAGATCGCCGGCAGCAAGGCGGCCCTGGAAGACGTGCTCGGCCATGCCGTCAGCGGCTTCGCCTATCCGCATGGCGCACACGACCGGCGTAGCCGCGCCGCCGTGATCGCCGCCGGCTTCACGCATGCGGCGGCCGTCAAGGACGCCCTGTCGCATCCGGGCGACGACCGCTTCGCGATCGCCCGCTGGACCGTCACGGCCGACGTCGACGCCGCGCGCCTCCGGGCGGTCCTCGCGGGCGACGGCGTCCCCGTCGTCCGCGCCGGCGACCGCCCGCGCACCGTCGCCTACCGCACCGTGCGTCGCCTGCGCCGTCGTCTGACGGGAGCCCGCGCATGATGCCCCAGCCCGGTGCCGACGCGAGCCCGATCTACGGCAAGGCCGGTGCGGTCGCGCCGGTCGCCGTCTGCGTCTTCGACATCGACCGCCCGGCGGATCTCGACCTCGGCACGACCGCCGACGGTCACAGCTACCGGTCGGCGCTCATCGTCCTGCGGCGGGCCAACGCGCCGATCGGTGCGATGGTCATCGGCGTCGACGGGCCGCAGCTCGGCGCCTTCGATGTGCTGGCGACGGCCGAAGAGGCGCTGAAGGGCACCGTCGCAGAGCCCGGTCCGCTGCCGGATGGCGGCCCGCTCGCCACGGTCGTCGTGACGACCTGCGCGCAGCCCGAGCAGCTGATCCGCTGTCTCGACGCGCTGGAGTCCTCGCGTTATCGCCCCTTCGAGATCGTGGTGGTGGAGAACCGTCCGGGCCCGCAGTCGGGGACCCGGGAAGCGGTGCGCGGCTACGCGCGCGTCCGCTACGTCGAGGAGCCGGTGCCCGGCCTCTCCCGTGCGCGCAACGCCGGGCTGGCCGTCGCTCGCGGGGAGGTCGTGGCCTTCACCGACGACGACGTCGTCGTCGACCCCGACTGGCTTCCGGCGCTGGTCGCGGCTTTCGACGCGGCCTCGGACGTCGCCGCGGTCACGGGCCTGATCCTGCCGCTCACGCTCGACTCCGAGGCCCAGCTGCTGCTGGAGCAGTTCGCCGCCTTCGGCAAGGGCTTCGCTGCCGTCACCCATCGCCTGTCCGAAGGCCGCGCACGTGACCCGCTGTTCCCCTACACCGCAGGGGCGCTCGGCTCTGGCGCCAACACCGCGGTGCGCACCGAGGTGCTGCGGGCGATGGGCGGCTTCGACGTCACGCTCGGCGCCGGCACGCCGGCGATGGGCGGCGAGGACCTCGACCTGCTGATCCGCCTGATCCTCGACGGCCACGCCCTCCGCTATGAGCCGCGCGCGCTGCTGTGGCACGACCATCCGGCGACGATGGAGCGGCTGACCGCGCAGGTGCGCTCCTACGGTGTCGGCCTCGCGGCGATGGCGGCCAAGCACCTCATCCGTGGTGACGAGCGGGGCTACATGGTGCGCCAGGTGCCGTCGGTCGTCCGCTACCTCCTGAGCCCCGCCTCGCGCAAGAACGAGCAGAAGGGTCCCGAGTTCCCGCGCGAGCTGGTCGTCCGTGAGCGGCTGGGCATGGTCGAGGGCCCGCTCGCGCTGGCGCGCAGTCGTCGGGAGGCCCGGCGTGCCGACGTCGCGAGCGCGGGCTTCCGGCCGACGTGGATCGCGGAGGTCGACCTCGCCGACGGCGTCGGCGACCTGGTCGCGCCGGCGCGTGCCGGCGAGCCTTACCGCGTCGCCCGCCTGCTCGTCCGCCATCAGCGTGAGCCGCTCGGCTTCGTCGAGGTCGACCTCGACGAGGAGCAGCGCGTGAGCGCCGAGGCCGTGCGAGCGAGGATCGACGCCGAGCTCGCCGAGGCCGTCGCCTTCCCGCCCGCCGGCGCAGGTGGTCCGCACGCGGTCGGCACGCCGCCGGTCACCGTCGTCGTCTCCACCCGTGATCGCGAGGACTCGCTGCGCGCCGCGCTGCGCTCGCTGCTGGCCGTCGACTACCCCGACTTCGACGTGATCGTCGTCGACAACGCGGCCAAGACCGACGACAGCGCCAACGTCGTCATCGGCCTCGCCGATCCGCGTGTGCGGATGATCAAGGAGCCGGTCGCCGGCCTCTCGCGGGCCCGCAACACCGGCGTCGCCCACGCGACCGGTCAGATCATCGCCTTCACCGACGACGACGTCCTGGTCGATCCCGGCTGGCTGCACGCGCTGGTCCGCGGCTTCTCGCGTGACCCGAGCGTCGCGTGCGTCACGGGCATGGTGCCCTCGGCGGAGATCGAGACGCCCGCGCAGGCCTACTTCGACGTCAAGGTCGGCTGGGCGGACTCGAGCCGGCCGCGGCTCTTCGACCTCGGTCCCAACCGCGTCGATCAGCCGCTCTACCCCTACCTCGCCGGGACGTTCGGGGCAGGTGCGAACTTCGCGGTGCGCCGCGAGGCGCTCGCTGCCGTCGGTCCGTTCGACGAGGCGCTCGGGGCCGGCTCGCCGGCCAAGGGCGGTGAGGACATCGACTACTTCCTGCGGACGATCCTCGCGGGCAAGGCCATCGCCTACGAGCCGGCGGCGATCGTCTGGCACGTGCATCGCCGGGAGCTGTCGGCGCTGCGCGGCCAGATGGACGGCTACGGCTCCGGCCTCTCGGCGTTCGTCTTCAAGCACTTGCTCGCGCCGCACACCGCGGTCGACGTCGCCCGTCGGGTCCCGGCGGGCGTCCTGCGCATGCGCGAGCTGCGTGAGCGTGGCGCGTCGGAGGGCGATCCGCTGCACCTGTGGGCGCCCGAGCTGAAGGGCTTCAGCCGCGGTCCGTTGCGCTACCTGCGCGGCAGGCGCGCTGCCGAGGACTCCTCGTGACCGCGGCACCCGCCGCTCCGGCCGGCGGCCTGGTGCGCAGCGCCAACAGCCTCGTGGTCAGCAGCGGCGTGTCGGCGGGGCTCGGCGCCGTGTTCTGGATCGCGGCCGCGCGGCTGTTCGATGCCGACGAGGTCGGCCGCGACGCGGCGCTCATCGGCGCGATGGTCGAGCTGTCGACGATCTGCCAGCTCAACCTCGACAACGTGCTCGTGCGGTTCCTGCCGGGCGTCCGCGAGCGGGCAGGCCGAGTCGTGGCCGGCGCCTATGGCGTCAACGCGCTGCTCGCGCTCGTGCTCGGCACGGCCTTCGTCCTGATCGTGCCGTCGCTGTCGAGCGACTTCGCCTTCCTGCGCCACGACGGCCTCATCGCGGCGGCGTTCGTCGCCGGGCTGATGCTCTGGGGCGTGTTCACGTTGCAGGACTCGGCGCTGACCGCGATGCGCCACGCGCACTGGGTCCCGATCGAGAACAGCGTCTTCGGCCTCCTCAAGCTGGCGGCGCTGCCGGTCGCGGTGGGGCTCGCCGTCGGCCACGGGGTCTTCCTGGCGTGGATCGTGCCGATGGCGATCCTGCTGGTGCCGGTCAACGTCCTGGTGTTCCGCTCGGTCGTCGCGCGCCATCGCGCCACCGCGCCGACGGCAGGCGGCCCACCGCTGGCGGCGCTCGGCCGTCGCGGCCTCGGCGCCTTCCTCGCCCAGGACTACCTCGGCCAAGTGCTGATGCGGCTGGGCGTCACGCTGCTCCCGGTCCTGGTCGTCGCGACGCTCGGGGCGGCCGACAACGCCTACTTCTACATCCCGTTCACCATCGTCATCGCGTTCGACATGATGGTGTTGAGCATCGGGACCTCGATCGTCGCCGAGTCCGCCTACGACGAAGGCCTCATCCGCGACCATCTGCGGACCGTCGTCCGCCGCTACGGGCCCTTGCTGCTCGCGGGCGTCGTCGTCCTGGTCGTTGCGGCTCCCGTCGTGCTGCTGCCCTTCGGCAGCGACTACGCGCGCGAGGGCGACACGGCGCTGCGCATCCTGGCGCTGGCCTGCATCCCGCGCGCGCTGGTCTTCGTCGCCGGCGCGGTCTGGCGTCTGCAGGGTCACGGCCGCTGGCTGCTGGGTGCCGAGGCGCTCATGCTCGTGCTCCTGCTCGGGCCCGTCGTCCCGCTGGCCCACGCGCTGGAGCTGACCGGCGTCGCGCTGGCCTGGCTGGGCTCGGCGAGCGCCGCGGGCCTGCTGGCGGGTCTCTGGCTCCTGCGCTTCCTGCGCGCCGATGACGGCGCCGTTTCCACCCCTCTCCAACCACATCACGAGGAACCATGAGCGAGCAGATCGACCAGCTCAAGGAGCGCGTGCGCCCCACGGCAAATCGCGTCATCCGCAACCTTCCCGGCCGCCGCGTCCGCTGGGGGTCGCTGCGTCGCACGACCCCGTTCAGCGACTGCTACGGCTGGGATCGCGGGCTCCCGATCGACCGCTATTACATCGAGGGCTGGCTCGGGCGCCAGGCGTTCGCGATCCGCGGTGAGGCGCTGGAGGTCCGCGGGCCCGAGTACGCCGAGCGCTTCGGCGGGGCGAACGTGACCAAGGTCCACGTGGTCGACATCGACGCCGACAACCCCAAGGCCACGGTCATCGCCGACCTCACCAAGGAGGGGTCGTTGCCCGACGAGGCCTACGACACGATCGTGATGACGCAGACGCTGCACGTCACCGAGGACGACGAGGGCGGCTTCCGCACCCTGTGGCGCGCGCTGCGACCTGGCGGGACGATCCTCTTCAGCGGCCCGTGCGTCGGGCGCATCGACCACGAGCTGGCCGAGTACGACTCGTGGCGCTACACGCCCAACGGGCTGCGACGCAAGCTCGCCCGCCTGCTCCCCGAGGCGCAGGTCTCGGTCGAGGGTTTCGGCAACGTGCTGGCCGGTGCGGCCTACCTCTACGGGATCGCCGTGCAGGAGCTGACGCCGGCCGAGCTGGACGTGCGCGACCCCGGCTTCCCGATCGTGGTCTGCGCGAAGATCGACAAGCCTGGCGCGTTGGCCTAGGACATCTGTCCGTCTCGGCGGGCCGATGTGGTGCCATGACGAGGGGCGCCCGACTCACAAGGCGTGTCCCCGTCGCGCCTGCGCCTGTCGCTCCTCCTGATCGCTGCTCTCGTCGCCGTCCTCGTGCCGTCGGTCGCACTGGCCAAGTCCGGGAAGTCCAAGGGCAAGGGTCGTAGCGCTGCCGCCGACGCCTGGACGTGGTCGAAGGCGCTGAACGCGACCGGTCGCTACGACGTCACCGTCAAGCTGAAGAAGGTCGCGCGCCGCAAGGCCGGTGTCGACGTCCTGCAGGTCACCGGCCCGGATGGCAAGGCCCGGCAGCTCGACCCGGCGGTGCTCGGCGCCGCCACCGCGCGGTTCACGGTCGCCGCCCCGACCAAGAGGCTCACGCTGCGGTTCGTCGTGCGTCACGGCAAGCCGGTGGTGCTGAGCACGGCCGTGGCCTCCACGCTCGCCCCGGCCACCGCCGGTGGGTCGACACCGACCACGACCACGGCCGCGGCCAAGTCCAGCGCGTCGTCGATGACCACCGCCGCGGCCGCGACCCCGGCGCCGACCGGCACCACGCCCTCGGGCACGACTCCCACCACGGCCTCACGCCGCCTGCTCTTCGACGACGAGTTCAACGGCGCCGCCGGCGGCCTGCCGTCCGGCTCGGCCTGGGATCCCCAGGAGGGCGCCGGCTGGGGTGCCGGACAGCTGCAGTCCTACACCGCCCGCACCCAGAACGTGAAGCTCGACGGCGCCGGCAGCCTCGCGCTCACCGCGCGCAAGGAGAGCTACCGGGGCGAGGACGGCCAGGCCGTCGGCTACACCTCCGCGCGCCTGCAGACCAAGGACCGCTTCTCGTTCACCTACGGCCGCGTCGAGGCCCGCATCAAGGTGCCGTCGGGCGCCGGCCTGTGGCCGGCGTTCTGGATGCTCGGCGACGACATCTACACCAAGGGCTGGCCCGAGGCGGGCGAGATCGACGTGATGGAGACGATCGGCAGCCTTCCCAAGGAGCTCAACGGCACCGTCCACGCGCCGCAGGGCGCCTGGTCGGGGTCAGCCGACGCCGACGGCACCGAGTGGACCCGCGGTGAGATCTACAACCACGCCACCTCGCTGTCGGACGCCTTCCACGTCTACGCGGCCGAGTGGAAGCCCGACGCCATCGACTTCAGCATCGACGGCAAGGTCTACTTCAGCATCAACAAGGCCCAGATGCCGGGCGGCGGCCGGTGGACCTTCGACCACCCCAACCACCTGCTGCTCAACCTCGCGGTCGGTGGCGAGTGGCCGGGCGCGCCGACGAGCGCGACCCCGTTCCCGTCGACGATGCTCGTCGACTGGGTCCGCGTCTACGCGCCGCAGTCCTAGGGCGTCGCGAGGCGGGGCGAGGCGCCTGAGCTGCGCCGCGGCTGCTCGGCCCGCTGGGCCACGGAGTCCGGCGCCTCCGACGGTGTGACCATCCGTGTCATCCGGCCAAGGCTGTCGATCGTCAGCCGAACCGGATGGCCTGGTGGCAGGCCCGGGACGTCGACGGTCTCCATCTGCACGTGCTCGTCCTCCACGGCTATGACGCGGTAGATCGCCTGCGACTGCAGGAGCTCACGCTGATAGAGATCCCCCACGGCGGGGGTACCGGACGACGACATCGGCGCTCTCCTGGGACTCGGACGACACGCGCTCCACTGATGCTACCACTCAGGATTCGCAAACCCATTGTCCGTCCAAGGGCGGTCGGACCGTCGCTCAGCCTCCGTAGGCGCGCGACTCGAGCAGGGCGACGCCGTGCTTGCCGGTGCGCTTGCGGATCGTCACCCGCAGGTAGCGGACCTTCGTCGCATCGAAGTTCGTGGACTGCCAGTAGGGCTTGTACGGCCACGACTCGCCGAGGTTGTGGAAGCGCTTGCCGTCGGTCGAGCCGGACACGACGTAGCGCTGTGGCGGGTTCTTGCCCCAGCGCAGGGCGAGGCGCGACACGGACCGGGAGTGGCCGAGGTCGAGCTGCCACCAGACGCGGTCACGGGCGGGCGAGCGCCACGCGGCGGTGATTCCGTGGCGCCGCTTGGGCGCCGTCGAGTCGGTCCACGAGCGACCCTTGGCGAGGTCGCGCGCGACCGGCGGTGGCGGCGCGGTGCCGAGCGTCAGCCAGCTCGCGACCGACGGCACGCCGACGGCGTCGAGCACGAACAGCATGTAGTGGCCGGGCGGGGCGATGTGGCCGTCGGCCGGCGCGGTGATGTCGAGGCCGCCGTCAGGGCGCGTCGTCGAGGCCAGCGGCACGACGCGCTGGTCCATGTCGACGGCGTGCGTCACCGCACCGGGTGCGACGAGCACCGCGCGGGAGCCGGCCGGACCCGAGACCTTCACCGACAGCTTGGTCCCGAAGGCCGCGCTCGTCGGCGCCGCGTCGATGACCGGGCGTGGCCCCTTGAAGAGGTAGGGCGGGCTGTAGATCTCAGCCGTGTCGGTGTCGTCGCCGCCGTTGAGGTCGTCGCCGCCGGAGAAGACACGGCCGTCGGGCAGCAGCAGCGCCGTCGAGTGGTAGGTGCGCCCCTCCTGCTGGGCTGCACCCAGGTGCCAGCTGCCGCTGCTCGGGTCGAAGATCTCCACCTGGCGCTGGTTGTCGGTGAAGTCGTAGAGGTGCTCGTTGACACCCGTGCCGCCACCGACGGTGACCATCGACCCGTCGGGGAGCTGGACCGTGTTGGCGTGGCTGCGCGCGATGTTCCACGAGGCGCCCGGCTTCCAACCGGCGGAGTTCTTGGTCTCGTCGAAGACCTCGGAGGTCGCGGTGGCCTTGTCGTCATCGCCGATCGCGGTGCCGCCGATCAGCATCACCTTCGTGTTGCCGGCGGTTGGCGTGCCGGGCAGCTGCACGGCGTTGCCGTAGTAGCGGTCGCGGCTGAAGTCGTGCGCCTCGTCCCAGCTGAACGTGGGAAACGGCCCGGGCTCGTCCATGAACCACGAGTCGGCGGCGTGGTGCGGGCCGGCGATGAGCACGCGGCCGCTGGGCATGTCGAACAGGTGCGGGTAGGGCTCGTCGAGGAACGGGGCGCCGTCGACACCCTCCTCGCCCAGCAGCGACCAGCGGCCCTTGCCGCCGCGGCGTGCCGGCTGCGTGAACACCTCGATGTCCTTGTTGTAGCCCGACGACGCGTCGGTGTGGTCCTTCTCGTCGTAGCCCGCGACGACCATGGTCTGGCCGTCGGACATGCGGACCTGTGACGGATACCAACGGCCGTGGCGCATGTTGGGCTGGGCGGTCCACTTCTCCGTCCAGGGATCGAAGGTGTAGGCCTTGTCGAGACCCTTGTAGTACCACTTGGCGTTGTCGTACTCCAAGGTCCCGCCGGTGACGAGCACCTGGCCGTCGGCGAGCAGCGAGGCACCGCCGCAGAACAGGTTGGCTGGACGCTGCTGTCCGGTCTTCGGGTCGCGGAAGGTCGGCGGAGGAACCTCCTTGGACGCGCCGTTGCCCGGGTCGACCAGGAACGCCTTGGTGAAGTTCTCGGCCGCGTTGTACTGGGTCGGCCGTCGCGGGTAGGCGAAGATCAGCAGCTTCCCCGTCGGCAGCATCACCGCGTGGATGGCCAGGGCGGGGAGCGGGAACGGCGCATCCCAGTGGCCGCCGATCGCCGGGTCGACGTCGACCGCCGCGTGTGCGCGCGGGCGGGTGTGGGTGCGTCCCTCGCGCTTGAGCCGGGCCTCCTCGGCGCGCTCGGCAGCGTGCTCGGCGGCGTGCTCGGGCCCGAGCACCGCCGTCTCGAACTGCTCGAACTCCCGCTCGCTCATCCCGCGTGGGGGTGGGCCGCCATGCGCCAGTGCAGGAGGCGCCGCCGTCGCGACCGCCAGAGTCGCCAGTGCGGAGAGGATCCCGGCAAAACGGAGCTGGAGGGCGAGCATGTGCTGAGGAAACCTACCTAACGCCGGCCGTTGTTCGGCTTGGGTTCCTATGCCTACGGCGAGGTGGCTGAGGGATGCCCCGAGACTCACCCGTGGGGGAGCCAAATCCCCCGTGTGGCTGCGGGATGCCCGGATACGGTGTCGCGATCGGAGGTCCGTGCGGGGACGTCCCAAGACTGCGAAAGGGCCATCGGTGGCCGAAAACAACTGGGTGTTCGTGGAGCGCTTCCGCGGACGTATGCGGCGCGTGACTCTGCTCGACGACGAGTTCGAGGTCATCTCGACGCACGACCGTGGGGCGCGTCCCGGTGAGGGCGAGCCCGACGAGTGTCAGCTGCTGCGGGCCGTCGAGCTCGAGCGCAGTCTCGGCCTCACTGCCTGATCGTCACGGCGTCGCGCTGCCCCCGAGAGGGGTGACGGACTACCGTTGCCCGTCGCATGACCGCCGCCGGCCTCGACACCGCGCTCTCTCGCGCCGCTCGCACATACGGGCACGCGCCCGCGACCGAGCGTGTCGTGGCGCGCTTCTCCCATCTCGGTGAGCACGCTGCGCTGTGGCTTGCCATCGGTACTGCCGGTGTCGTCTTCGACCGTCCGCGGCGGGGTCGCTGGCGGCGGGCGCTCGCCGGGGTCGGCGCGGCCTATGTCGCGAACGTCGCGGTCAAGCTCGTGGTGCGGCGCCCGCGACCGATCTTCGACGACCTGCCCCAGCTGATCGGGACCCCGACGCAGCTCGAGCTTCCCCTCGTCGCACGCCACGTCGTCGTTCGCCGCCGCGCGCGCCTACGCGCCGCTGCTCGGCGCGTCCGGCCCGGCGCTCTACCCGCTTGCCGCGGCGATGGCCGCGACGCGCGTCTACCTCGGCGTGCACTACCCCTCAGACATCCTCGCCGGCGCGGTGCTCGGCACGCTCGTAGGAGAAGCAACTCGATGAAGGTCGGCATCGTCGGCATGCCCAACGCGGGCAAGTCCTCGCTCTTCAACGCCCTGACCAAGGCGGGGGCCGAGGCGGCCAACTACCCGTTCACCACGATCGAGCCCAACGTGGCGATCGTGCCGGTGCGCGACGAGCGCATGGAGCAGGTCGCGGCGTTGTTGAAGTCCTCGGAGATCGTGTGGGACACGATCGCCTTCCACGACATCGCCGGGCTGGTCAAGGGCGCGTCGGAGGGCGAGGGCCTCGGCAACAAGTTCCTGGCCAACATCCGCGAGACCGACGCGATCGTCCACGTCGTCCGCGCCCACACCGACTCCTCCATCTTGCACTCGGAGGGCTCGGTCGACCCGGTGCGCGACGTCGAGACGATCGAGACCGAGCTGATCTACGCCGACCTCGAGCAGGCCGAGCGCCGTCACGAGCGGGTGCTGCGTCAGGCGCGCGGCGGCGACAAGGAGCTGACCGCCGAGCAGCACTGGTTGGAGGCGATCATCGCGGCGCTGCAGGCAGGCAAGACCGTCCGTGCCGCCGTCGTCGACCACCCGGTGCCCGACGCCGCGCCCGAGGCGCTGCGCAACCTCTCGCCGTTGACGAGCAAGCCCGTGCTGTTCGTGGTCAACGTCGACGAGGGCAGCGACGAGATCCCGGCCGAGATCCTGGCGCACGCCGATGCGATCGGCGCCAAGGCCGTCGCGGTCTCCTCGCGCCTGGAGGCCGAGCTGTCGGAGATGGACGAGGCGGACGCCGCCGAGATGCGCGCCGACCTCGGCCTCAGCGAGTCCGGACTGGGTCGCGTGGCTCAGGGCGCCTTCGCGCTGTTGGAGCTCAACTCGTTCTTCACCGCGGGCGAGGGCACGATCGCCCAGTCCTGGCACCTGCGTGACGGCCTGACCGCCTGGCACGCCGCGGGCGAGATCCACGGCGACATCCAGAAGGGCTTCGTCCGTGCCGAGGTCATCGGCTGGGATGCGCTGGTGGACGCGGGCGGCTACGCCGGTGCGCGTGAGCGCGGGACGCTGCGCGTCGAAGGCCGCGACTACGTGATGCGCGACGGCGACGTCATCAACGTCAAGTTCACGCCCTGACCACTCCTGGGTACTGCTCTCTCTCATGGATCTTCCGCGCCGCGTCGACAAGCCCTGGGGCCACGAGCTCTGGTACGCCCTCACCGATCGCTACGCCGGGAAGATCCTGCACGTCGAGGCCGGCCATCGGCTGTCGCTGCAGTTCCACCACGACAAGGACGAGAGCAACTACCTGCTCACGGGCCGGCTGAAGCTGATCAAGGGCACCAGCGCCGACGACCTGGTCGAGACCGTGATCGGGCCGGGCCACACCTGGCGCAACCGGCCGGGGGAGATCCACACGATCGAGGCGATCGAGGACGCCCAGGTGCTCGAGGTCTCGACCCCCGAGGTCGACGACGTCGTCCGGCTGTCTGACAGCTACGGGCGCGAGGGCACGACGGCGCACTAGCCGTGGCGGTCACGCGCCCAGGTCGGCGGAGGCGGTTGCGCCGCGTCGCCGCGGCGCTGCTGGTCCTCGTCGCGCTCGCCACCGTCGTCGCGATCGTGGCGCTCGCCCCGGGCAGCTATCAGACCTATCCCCGGACCTCGCTGCTCACGACGGCCGGTCAGAAGGCGGCGCCCGCGTGGACGCACGCTTGCTGGGCCGTCGCGCGCTGGCGGCGCGATCGGCTCTGCGGACACGTCTCGGGGCGCGTCGTCTGGATCCAGCATCACGACCCCGACGGAGACGGCGACCGCCATCTCATCGTCGTCGGGCGCTTGCACCCACGCATCGTGAAAGTCGCCCCGACACTCCCGGTGACACATCTGCCGGGCTACGGCACTCGGATCGACGCCGTCGGCTACCTCCACCGCGGCGGCAGCGGGAAGCAGGAGCTCATCGCCCTGCGGCTGGTGCCGGGCGGCCCGACGGGACACTGAGCCCGCCGCGCCGTCACCAGACCGTGCGCACGTCGTAGTTCCCGCGCGTCTCGGCAGCGTCGTCAGAATCTGTTACTCCATGCCGACTGCGTTGGCGATCTACGAGTCGTCGTTCCTCAAGGCACGCGTCTCGGGGCGGGTGACTTTCGGCTGCTCGAAGCAGACCAATCGCGCCACGGGCTTGCCGTAGCGTTCGAGGGTGACCTCCTCTCCCGCTTCGACAGCGGCGATGAGCTTCGAGAAGCTCTTCTTGGCTTCCTGCATTCCCACGCTGGCCATTTCTGTCAGCGTGACAGGATTGCGTCGACTTCGCTAGGCCACGATGCGGAGGGCCGTTGGTGCCTCGACCTGCTCGTCGGTCTCCTGCGCCCGGGCGGCGCGGTGCGCGCGGATGATGTGGAGGCGTCGCTCGCGCGTCTCGCGGTCGTCGGCGAGGATCGCGAAGCGCCAGCCGAAGAAGGCCCAGAGGTCGACGGCCAGCAGGACGCCGACGACGATCAGGATGGCGAGCGCGAAGCCGAAGCCGACGCGGCCGCGATGGCGATCGGGCACCCGCGTGTCGAGGGCCAGTGCCACGTCGGCCTCGGGCCGCACCAGCGGCGTCGACTTGATGTCCTTGCGCAAGACGTCGTAGGCCGGCTTGGGTCGCCCGTCGTAGGTGATCAGGCCCTTGTGGTGGATCGAGGTGCGATCGGCGGCTCGCAGCTGCGCGCCCCCGTCCCACTGCGGCTTGACCGCGAACTCCTGCAGCGTCCAGTAGATCGCGCCGCTGAGCGTCGGCGCCCGGCGCACGGCGGCGAGCACGTCGCGCGTGTAGAGCTCCTGGAACGCATAGGTCTGCTTCTCGCTCGCCGGCCCCGTCATCGTCGACTCGGCGCCGAACTCGGTCAGCACCAGCCCCGCGTTGGGGTACATCGCGCGCATGCCGCTGAGGTACGGGCCGAGCGAGCGGATGTCGGCGGTCGAGTGGCCGGGCTTGCCGGGATACCAGCCGAAGTAGCTGTTGATCCCCAGTAGGTCGAAGGCCGCGTAGGCCTCCGCGCGCGCATAGCCCGGGTAGCTGAGCATGTCGACCGACGTGGGCAGCGTCGGGTCGAGGTCGACGGTGAGCGCGCGGGCGTCGCGCAGGAAGGCCGCGGTCCCCGGCACCTTGTCCGGGATGACCGACAGCTCGTTGGCGACCGAGTGGGTGATCGTCGACGGGTGGTTGCGCGTGGCCATCACGGCGGCGCGGACGGTCGACAGCGCCGTGTCGCGCTGCGCCTCGGTCTGCAGCAGCTTGTCGCGGTGGTAGATCGGCGCTTGGGTCCAGACCATGATCCCGGCCTCGTCGAGCTTGCGCTGCAGCCGCTCGTCGAGCGCGTAGTGCGCGCGGGTCACGTTGGCGCCGACGGCCTTGAGCTGGGCGACGATCGCATCGACGTCCGCGTCGGTCAGCGCGGGCCCGTGGCCGTCGACGTCCTCCTGGATCGACGCGCCGCGCAGCTCGACGGGCTTGCCGTTGAGCTCGAGCAGACCGTCGCGGACCGTCACCGTGCGCAGGCCGATCCGCGCGCTGTCGTGCTGCTGGATGCCGCTGGGCGCGACCGTGTCCAGCGCCGCGCCGTAGAGCGCCGGATGGCCCGGCCCCCAGAGGTGCGCATCGCCGGAGACCGGGACGTCGAAGCGGACGCGGGCACGCTCGCCGGGCGCCAGCGGGCGCGCGGTGGCTTGGGCGCTGCCCGCCGCGTCACCGTCGGGATCGGTCAGCCGCGCGCGCAGCTGCGGCCGAACGACGGTCGTCCCCCGGTTCTCGACCGTCGCGTCGACCAGGACGCTCCACGTGCAGTCGCCGCCATCGGCGTTGCAGCGCTCGCGCGGCAGGAAGCCTGCGTCGCGGGTGAGCAGGGCGCCGAGCGGCACCAACTGCGCCGGGCGCGTCATCCCGCCCCAGTTCCACCAGCCCTCGCGTGGCTCCTTGGCCTTGTGGTTGTCGGCCCGGATGACGAGCTCGTGCGGCCGGCCGTCAGCCAGGGCGGGCAGTGAGACGGTGAAGGGCGCGTAGGGATCGCTGTGCACGGCGATCCGCTTGCCGTCGAGGAAGACGTCGGCGACGCGGCGGATCTGCTCGAAGCGCACGCCCCACGAGAAGCCGGCAGGCGTGGCGGTCGGCTGCGTCAGCTTGATGCGGTACCAGCCGGTCTGGCCGTGGAAGAGCTTGGCGTCGGGATGGGGGTCGAAGACGTGGGGCAGGTCGACCGCCGACCACGTCGCGCCGCCGTGCCCACCGGCCCAGCCGTCGCGCAGCCCGGCACCGGTGGGATCGGGCGCGTACTCCCAGCCGGCGGCGTCGAGGTTGACCGCGCGCGGGGGCGAAACCGCCGCAGAAGCCGTGCCGACGCCGGCCGCGCACACCAGCGCGGCGGCAGTCAGGAAGGCGGCGGCTCGTCGCACCACGCGGTGGATCATCGTTGACGCATCGGCAGACAGTGCATCGGGCTTCAGCCCGGCGTTCGCCCGCGCACGCCCTACTCCTGCTCGGCCAGCTCCTGCAAGCGGCTCGCCAAGCGGTTCATCCCGCGCGCCGACGCGGCCGTGGAGGCCTCGCCGAAGGTCGTCGGCGCGTCGGAGGGACATGTCACTGACATCGGCTGCAGCGTCGCGATCTTGCGGAACTCGCGCAGCTCGTCGGCCTGATCGCGGAGCGCCGCGGCGACACGTGGTCGCTCTTGCGCAGCATTGGTGATCGCTGTGTCGAGATCGCCATGGACGCGCAGGATCTCCCCCGCCGTCTTCTCCCCGATCCCCTTCGCGCCCGGGATGCCGTCCGACGGATCGCCGCGCAGCGCGATGAAGTCCGGGACCTGGTCCGGCCGGATCCCGTAGCGCGCCTTGACGCCCGCGACGTCGACCAGCTCCGGGCCGTCCTTGCCGCCGCGCGGGTACAGGACGCTGACCGACTCCCCCACGCACTGGAACATGTCGCGGTCGCCGCTGAAGATCAGCGCGGTCCCACCGGCGTCGACCTCGCAGCGGGCGTAGGCGCCGAGCAGGTCGTCGGCCTCCAGGTCGCCCGCGTCCTCCCACAGCCACCCGAACGCGTCGAAGAACGCCGGCGCGTCGGCCCACTGCGGTGCCAGCTCGTCGGGGACCGGCGGGCGATCGGCGTGGTAGGACGCCAGCGACTGCGCGCGGTAGGTCGCCGCCTCGGCGCCGGTGCAGAGGACGACGGCTCGCGGTGCGTGCCGCTCGACCGCCCACAGCACCTGGTTGGCGAAGCCCAGCAGCGCGTTGACCGGTGTGCCGTCGGCGCCGGTGATCGATTTCGGCAGGCCGTAGAAGGCGCGGTAGAGCAGCGATGGCGCGTCGACGGTGAGCAGCGGACCCATGGGCACCGTACTCTGCCAGGTGCCGCCGATGCCCAAGATCCCCACCAGCCGCCTCGGGCGCACCGCGAAGTTCGGCGGCCTGGTCGCGGGCCAGGGCGCGCGCTGGGCGGGCACCCAGGCTGCCAACCGCCTGCGCTCCGACGAGCAGGCCGAGGCCGCCGACGCCAAGCGCGCGCTCGCGCTCGCCGACGAGCTGGTCACCCAGCTCGGGCAGATGAAGGGCGCGGCGATGAAGCTCGGCCAGGTGCTGTCGACGATCGACTTCGACATGGTCCCCGAGGGCGAGCGCGAGGCCTTCAAGGAGAAGTTGTCGTCCTTGCGCGACGACGCGCCGCAGGTGCCGTTCAAGAAGATGGAGAAGGTGATCATCGACGACCTCGGCGGGTCGATCGACGAGCACTTCTCCGCGTTCGACAGCACGCCGGTCGCGGCGGCCTCGATCGGCCAGGTCTACCGCGCCGCCCTGCACGACGGGCGCGACGTCGCCGTCAAGGTCCAGTACCCCGGCGTCGCCGAGGCGGTCGAGACGGACCTGCGCAACGCCGCGGTCCTGCTGCCGCTGGTCAAGCGGCTGGCGCCGGGGTTGGATGCCAAGGCGATCCTTCGCGAGCTGCGCGACCGCATCGGCGAGGAGCTGGACTACGAGCTGGAGGCCCAGAACCAGCGTCGCATCGCACGGGCCTTCAAGAACCATCCCTTCATCCGCGTGCCGGACGTCGTCACCTCGATGTCGACCCGCCGCGTGCTGATCACCGAGTTCGTGGTGGGTCGTGGCTTCGCCGAGGTCAAGAAGCTGCCGGAGGTCGAGCGCGACCGCTTCGCCGAGATCTGCTTCCGGTTCTTCTACGGGTTGCTGCGGCGCGAGCGCATCGCCGCCGGCGATCCGCATCCGGGCAACTACCTGCTGGGCGACGACGGCCGGGTCTGCTTCTTGGACTTCGGGCTCGTGCGGCGCATGGACTCCGATCACCTGGAGGCCGACCACGCGATCGCGCGTGCGGTCATCGCGGGCGACGCGGCCGCCGTTCACCAGGGCATGGCCGCCCTCGGCTACCTTCCGGACCCCACGACCTTTGACCCCGAGCGCCTGCTCGGTCAGCTCGCGGTCGGTGCTGAGTGGCGGTTCACGCGCGGCTTCCGGCGGCTGAGCCCGGAGTACGTGCGCGAGACGATGGAGCGCGGTGGCTCGCCGGCCTCGGAGTACTTCGATGAGTTGCGTCGGCAGGACATGCCGCCCCAGGCGCTGCTGCTGCGGCGCATGGAGGCGCTGCTGTTCAGCGTGTTGGGAGAGCTGCGCGCTGGTGCTGATTGGGGGACGCTGGCGTTGGAGTACATCGCCGATGAGCCGCCGTCGACGGAGTTGGGGCGGGCCGAGGGCGATTGGCTGGCGGCTTCGGCCTAGGGTCAGGTTGTAGCGGTGGGTCGTGGTGCGGTGGGTGGCTGGATGGTCGGCGCTCCGTGACGTCGCCACCACGCTCTCGTGGTTCGGGGCGTGGCTGGAGGTTGGTGGATGTGGTTGGGGTTTTGTTTGTGTGGGCTCGGACGGGCGTTCGCGCGGATGGCGACATCACGGATCACCGCCCTCCCTTCGCGCTCGCGCCGCCAACGCCCGCCGCGCGGTCCGGGTCGTCTACCCGTCGCATATGAGGGGCCAGACGCCCCGGATCCCTTGGCGAGAGATCCGGGTCACCTTGAGCACCATTGACGTGCTCGAACCGACCCGGACCCAGCACCGGAGGTCCGGGGGGATTCGACGTCCATGTGACGTTCAAACCGACCCGGGTCTCGTGCCGAGAGTCGAGGACGTCCGGTATCCCACATGGGGACACCAGACGACCCGGACCTCCGCCAGCCGTTCCAAATGCACAACGCGAATCGCCGGCCCCAGCGCCCGCGGACGACGAACCAACGCACGAGCAGCCAACCCCGCTCACTCCCCTCGGTGAGCACAGACCACGTTGGCACCCCATCCACCGTCTGAGCTGAACGCCAATAACACAACGACGCCATCGCCACATTGGCCGTCGCGCTTTCCGTTGCGGGGCCAGACCGGCTCCGGCGTCAAAGGCATTTGTGCACAATATTGGGCTTGAGACCTTGGTGCGAAGGCCGCATTCGAGGGCTCGTCGGGTCATTTCAGGCTGCCGCGCTTGGCCAGCCAACGAGTGGGCTGGCCGGTGATCGCCGCGATGCGGTCGTAGTCCTCGTCGTAATGCAGCACTGCCATGCCGGCGGCCTCGGCGGCGGCCGCGATCAAGAGGTCGGCGTGCTTGACCGATCGCTGGTGTGCGCCGCCCTGGGCGCTCAACTGCTCGTACACCCACAGCGCGCGCTCCCATTGCTCCTTGCCGACCGGGCAATCGGGGAGCGCGTCCAACTCCTCGCGCAGGTCGGCGAACTCGTCGGCGTTCCGCGCGCTGTACAGCAACTCCATCCGCACCATGTCGCACGTCGCGATCTCGCCGTCGACGAGCGCGGTGTCGAACTCGTGACGCAGGGCAGGTCGACCGGCTGCGCGCGACCACACCCAGGCGCTCGTGTCCGCGAGCTCGCTCACGCAGCGCGGCCGGCGGGCCGACGCAGCGCGTCAAGCGCGTCGGGCGTCAGGTCCTCGAACCCGCGCTCAGCCAGACGAGCGCGACGAGCGCGCGCGACGACGCCGCGGAGCGCCTCGTGGACCGTGTCGGTCGTGCGCACCGTCCCCAACTCGTGGGCCGCCTGCTCCACGAGATCCATATCGAGGTTGATGTTCGTGCGCTTGATCACACTCACACTGTACACCTGTCCTTGATCGATGCATACACATGGCTAGCCAGGTCAAAACAGCCTTGCCGGTCGACGTGGACAAGGCGGACGGCACCTAAACGTTGAGATCCAACGTCAGGGTGCCATCCGTCGTTCGAGCCCGACGCGAATCGCCGGCCCAAAAGGCCAACGGACGGCGAGCCAACGCAACGAGACAGCGACCCCGCTTCCTCCCCTCGGTGAGCACGGACCACGTTGGCACCCCATCCACCGTTTGAGCTGAACGCCAATAACAACTCGCGCCACCCGGGCGCTCGCAACAGACCAGGCCGGCCCCGAGATCGCACCCCAGGACGGCAGTCTGGGCGGTCCGCTACCCGTCCCACCGATGGTATTGCGGACGTTCGAGCGTTGTTGGTGTGGTCGATCTGCAACAAGAGTGCAACGACTCTGTGTAGTCGACCAATTCCGCCGTCCCACGCGATAGGCTCCACACCTCATAACTCAAGAAGAGCCCCCGCGACCGTTAGAGCGGCCCGGGGGCATGACCCAAGGAGTAACGACCTCCATGAGTGCCCCGCAGGGTAGCTACGGCTGCCGTATCACCGTCATCTCCTCAGACGCCGATGTGCTCCGCATCGAGGCCAAGAAGGTCTTGATGTTCAACCACGAGGAGTTCGAGAACTTCCTCGACCACGTCCCCGTCAAGCAGCTGCGGCTCGCCGACATCTTCCGCGACGCGACAGCGGTCATCGACGCCGTCGGCTGGGACCCCCGCATCAACCCTCCACGCACCACCTTCACCGTCCCGCTCACGCCCGGCCACGTCGAGCAGCTCCACAAGGGCCGCGCCGACCTGCTCGACCACAACCTCGACCTGATCAGCGACATCGGCGCCGACAACGACACCAACGCCATCATCACGAGCGAGATCCACGCCAACCGCGGCAGCGTCGAAGCGCTCAACCGCATCTTCGACGCCTACACCAACACGATCACCCCGTAGCCCGTCGCAGTTCCGTTGCGGGGCCAGACCCCGCAACGGCGATGCGACAGGGCCGGAGGACCAGGCAGCGGGCGGCGGTCAAGCCGCCGTCCGTCTTGCCGGTCGGCGCGATTCACGACACTAGACTTCGCCACATGGCGGCGACGGTCATTCACGGGCTCGATGAGCTGAAGAGCAAGGTCGGGCAGGAGCTGGGTGTCAGCGACTGGCTGGAGGTCACGCAGGAGGCGATTGATGCGTTCGCCGATGCGACGGGTGATCATCAGTGGATCCATGTCGATCCCGAGCGGGCGAAGGAGACGCCGTTCGGTGGGACGATCGCCCATGGGCTCTACACGCTGAGCCTCGGTCCGCGGTTCTCCTACGCGATGTTCGAGATCTCCGGCGTGGCGTTCGGCATCAACTACGGCTACGGCAAGGTGCGCTTCCCGGCGCCGTTGCCGGTGGGCTCGAAGGTCCGGATGCGCGCGTCGCTGACCAAGGCCGAGGACGTGCCCGGTGGCGTGCAGTTCACCGTCACGCAGACCTTTGAGCGCGAGGGTGGCGACAAGCCGGTCTGCGTCGCCGAGTCGCTCTCGCGCGTCTACGGCGGCTGAGGGTCGGCGCGGTCGCTCAGGGCGGGCGCGACTGCAGCGCTGCGCGGTCGCACAGGCGGCGCGGGCGAGGGTGATCTTCGCGCGGCGCGGTCGCTCAGGCGGCGCGGGCGAGGGTGATCTTAGGTGCGCCGCGGTCGCGCGTGTGGTCCAGCTCGAAGTAGGGCCGGTCCTCGAAGTCGCCGAGCTTGCGCAGCAGCGAGCCGGGCAGGCGGCTGCGTCGGCTGCGGTAGAGGCGCACGTCGGCGTTGTAGACGCGGCGCGCGGCCTGGGTCTGGTCCTCGATGTGGGCCAGGCGGGCCTGGAGGTCGACGAAGACGCCGGTGGCGCCGAGGCCGGGATGGCGCTCGGCCAGCGTGGCGACGGCGGCGATCCCGGCAACGAGGTGGCGCTCGGCGTCGGCGCGCTCCCACGGGCTGGTGGCCGCGACGGCGCGGTCACGGGCGTCGGCGACGCGGGTCAGCGTCTCGGCTTCGACCGGCGTCTCGGCCTGGACGGCGGCGACGAGTGCGCCGACCAGCGCGTGGCGGTCACGGAGGTGCACGTCGATCGCGCGCCAGGTGGCGTCGGCGGCGTCGCGCGCCGCGACGAGGCCGCGCCAGGACGACAGCAGCCAGAGGGCCACGAGGGCGAGCACCGCGATGGCGATCGACACACCGGTCATATACGTGCGCCATCGGCAGTTCGGCCCCGAACCTGAGCGTTGGACCGTAGTTCTCAGCGGACGTTCACGGCGACGGCGCGGCCACTTGGCCGCCCGTGAGGTCGCCCGGCGACGGCGGCGTGGCGCCGCCGCTGGTCGGCGAGGTCGTCGCTCCGGGCGCCGAGGTGGTGGCGGGCGCGGTGGTGGATGCGCCATCCCCGCCGCCACCGTCGTCGTCGGAGGACTTCTTCTTGGCACCCGAGATGTAGGTGAACGACGCCCACGTGTCGAACAGCCCGAGGCGCGTGCGGAGCTGCGGGCCGGTGACCTGGGTGACGCCGTTGGTGCCGTCGATCTCGGCACGCACGATCCGCGGTGAGGCGCCCCGCTGCAGCACCGTGATCCCGCGGAAGGAGCCGCGGACCAACCCCTTCAGCTTCGCCTGCACACTGGCCTGCGAGAAGGTGAACGGCCCCCAGTTGTGACGGGGCGAGACAGCGTCGTAAGGATCGTCGACGCCCTTGAGCCAGGTGCGGGGCAACGCGCCGATGAACGAGTCCTCAATGTTCTCGGTGTGACCGCCCGAGGTCGAGAAGAAGTAGGTGGTGACCGGCTTCCCGCTCTGGGCGACGACCTGGCCGGCGGTGGCGGCGACCGCGGCGTCGGTGCTCGGGAACTCGGCGGCGACGCCCTTGTACATCTGCGAGCGCGTGTCGGCGTACTGGTCGATGCCGTCGGTGGTGGTGCCGACGTTGGTCGTCACCGCGTAGCTGCGCGCCGCGACGGCCTGGGCCTTCAGCGCCTCGGCGGGCCAGGTCGACGGCGACTCGGCCGACACGACGCCGCGGACGTAGTCCTCGAGGTCGATGGCGTTGATCGCCTGCACGCGTCCGCCGACCGCGCGGATCTCCAACGCTCCGCGATAGCGCCCGTTGCGCGTCTCGTTGGCGGCGGCTCCGCGCAGGGTGAACGCGCCGCCCTTCGGCGCGGCCAGCCGCAGCGGTGCGGCGTAGGTCCCGACGCGCCGGCCGGAGGCGGCATAGAGCGAGACGCGCCCGCCGGTCGCGCCGACCGAGTAGCTCGACGTGGCCTTCAGCTTGCGCGATCCCGCCGCGACCACGCCGCTGACGACGGCGCGCCGCGTCGTCTGCAGCAGCACCCGCACGTCCGGCGGGTTGGTGAGCGGCACGACGTCGGTCTGCTCGTAGTAGTGGCCGAGGATCTCGCGGTAGGTGCTGCCGTGCTGGGCGAAGCCGAGCGCGCCGTACTGGCTCATCCCGATCCCGTGGCCGAAGCCGTGGCCCTTGACGACGAGGCGACCCGCGGCGTCCGCGCCGGGCGCGAGCGTCAGCGCGGCTGCCAGCGCGAGCGAGAGGGATGTGGCGATCCGGCGCATGCGAGGTGCAGAACGCGGGCAGGGCTGGTGAGTTGCGGTGCTAAGTTCGGTCGGCATCGGGCGTTGTCTCAGGCGTAGCAGCCAGTCAGGGTAGGGAACCCACACGTGTCCAAGCGGCGAGCATCTGACCTCTTCGTCGAGTGCCTGGAGGCTGAGGGCGTCAAGTACGTGTTCGGCATTCCGGGGGAGGAGACCCTGGATCTCAACCAGTCGCTCGCGCGCTCGTCGGTCTCCTTCATCCCCGTTCGACACGAGCAGGGCGGGGCCTACATGGCCGACATGTACGGACGTCTGACCGGGCGCGCGGGCGTCTGCCTGGGGACGCTCGGGCCGGGCGCGATGAACCTCGTCACCGCGATCGGCGACGCCTTCCTGGACCGTGCGCCGCTGGTCGCGCTGACGGGCCAGGCCGACCTGGAGCGGATGCACAAGGAGTCGCATCAGTTCATCGACCTGGTCGAGCTGTTCCGGCCGATCACGAAGTGGAACGCCCGCGTGACGAGCCCGGAGATCATCCCCGAGGTCGTGCGCAAGGCCTTCAAGGTTGCCGAGTCCGAGAAGCCCGGCGCCACGCATCTGGAGCTGCCCGAGGACGTCATGGCCGCCGAGGTCGACGCGCGGCCGCTGCCACGCCGCCGGCCGGTCAAGCCCGAGCCGGCCGCCCGCGAGCTGCTCAAGGCCGCCGACCTGATCCGCAACGCCATCAACCCGGTCGCGCTGGCCGGCAACGGCGCCGTGCGCGCCGGCGCCGCGCCCGCGCTGCGTGAGTTCTGCCGCGCGACCGGCATCGCCGTCGCCGAGACCTTCATGGGCAAGGGGTTGCTCGACTACCAGGACCCCAAGGCGCTGGGGACCGTCGGCCTGCAGGCGCGCGACTACGCGCTGGCCGGGTTCGAGGACGCCGACGTCGTGATCGCGATCGGCTACGACCTCGTCGAGCACTCGCCCAAGCACTGGAACCCGCGGCGCGACAAGACGATCATCGTGCTCGACTCCGAGGCCGCCGAGATCGACGAGTACTTCACGCCCGAGGTCGAGCTGGTCGGCGACATCTACCACGTGCTGACGCGGCTGGCCGAGGAGTGCCGCGACGTCCCGCACTCCGGCGGGTCACCCCGCTTGCGCTCGCTCGTGGAGGGCCGCTTCGAGGCCGCCGCTGACGACGACGCGTTCCCGATGCAGCCGCCGCGCGTGTTGTATGAGATCCGCAAGGCGCTGGCGCCCGACGACATCCTGATCTCCGACGTCGGCCTGCACAAGCTCTGGATCGGGCGAATGTTCCCGGCTCACGAGCCCAACACGGTGATGATCGCCAACGGCCTTGCGGGGATGGGCTTCGCGGTCCCGTGCGCGGTCGCGGCCAAGCTCGTGCACCCCGGCAAGCGCGTCGTGACCGTCAGCGGTGACGGCGGCATCCTCATGAACTTCCAGGAGTTCGAGACCGCGATGCGCCTCAAGACGGCGTTCGTCAACGTCGTCTGGGAGAACCGCCAGTACGGCTCGATCGTGTGGAAGCAGGACAAGAAGTTCGGCGAGCACTTCGGAGTGGACTTCACCAATCCGGACTTCGTCAAGCTCGCCGAGGCGTTCGGGATGCCGGCGTGGCGCTGCCAGGCGCCCGACGACTTCGGCAAGCACCTGCAGCATGCGCTGACGCTCGACCTGCCGTCGCTGATCGTGCTGCCGATCGACTACTCCACCGACGTCGCGTTCGCCTCGGAGCTGGGCGTCGAGACCGTGACCAACACGTAGGCCATGCCCGCTTCTTCGCGAACCTGGGCGGGAACGACGCTGGAGGACCGGGCGGCGGCACGCCGCGCCGCGCTGATCGACGCGGGCACCGAGCTGCTCGGGACCGAGGGTGCGGCAGGGGTCACGGTGCGCGCGGTCTGTCGCGCGACGAAGCTGTCGGAGCGCTACTTCTACGAGAGCTTCGACGGGCGCGACGCGCTGCTGCGTGCGGTCCACGCGCACGTCGCCGACCAGGCGCGCGACGCGATCGTCGCGGCGGTGGCCGCCCACGCGGCGGCGGGTGGTGAGGCCGAGGACGCGTCGTTGGCCGCGGCGACCGCTGGGATCGTCGACCCTCGCGATCGCCACGCGGCGGCGCTCGCGTACGCAGCCGTCGGGGCGTTCACCGCGTTCCTGGAGGAGGACCCGCGCCGTGGCCGCGTGTTGCTCAGCGAGTCGTTCTCCGACACGGTCCTGGCCCGCCACGACGTGGAGCTGGTCCCGGCCTTTGCCGCGCTGCTGGTCGCACAGATCACGGCGCTGCCCGACGGGCCGGACACGATCGACGCCGAGCTGACCGCCGTCGCGCTGATCGGCGCGTTGCGCAACCTCTATCTGGTCTGGATGGAGGGGCGCCCGTCGATCTCCACCGAGCGGCTCAACGCCCACGCCGCGCGGCTGGTCATCGCCGCAGCTCGGGTGAGCTCCCGCGCCGATTGATTGACAACGGCCGTTGTCATCTCCAAACTGGCAACACATGTTGCCAGTTGACGCCCGCCCGCTCGGCCCCGACTCGCTGACGTGGCGCTACTTCGGTGACGCACGCGGCATGCTGTTCACCGTCCGCGCCGGCGTCCTGCAGGCGATGCACCCGGCGATCAACGCGGCGCTCCTGCAGCACTCCGACTTCCTCGAGAACCCGATCAACCGGCTGCTGCGCTCGGCGCCGCCGATCCTGGGCGTCGTCTACGACGGGCCGGAGGCCGGGGCCACCGGCGCGTGGGTCCGCGACCAGCACAAGTCGATCAAGGGCACCGACGACAAGGGCCGCAAGTACCACGCCCTCAGCCCCGACGCCTTCTACTGGGCCCACGCCACCTTCTTCGAGTCGATCATCGCCGGCCAGGAGCTCTTCGGCAATCGGCTCAGCGCGGCCGAGTGCGAGCTGCTCTTCGAGGAGTCGGTCGACTGGTACGCGCTCTACGGCCTGACGATGCGCCCGGTCCCGGAGAGCTACGCGGCCTTCCAGGAGTACTGGGAGCACATGCTCCACGACGTGCTGGAGCCGACCAAGGTCGCGCTGGGCACCTTCGCGCCGACCGGCGCCCTTCCCGCGCCCTATCCGTGGCTGGCGGGGCCGGCCTGGACGGCGCTGCGGCCGCTGGCCAGCCGCGGCCCGACCTGGATCGCCCGCGGCACGCTGCCGCCGGCCGCGCGCGACCTGCTCGGCCTGTCGTGGTCGACCGCCGAGGAGATGATCCTGCGGACGATGCTGACGAGCCTGCGGGCCAGTTGGCCGCTGGTGCCGGGGCCGCTGCGGTACCTGCCGCGGGCGCGGACGGCGATGCGCCGCGAGGCGGCGCTCGCCCGAGCCGCAGCCTGAGCAGGCTGCCCAAACCGCACCAAACCTCACCACGAACGAGTGGCAACGCGCCGGGACAAGGTCGACACGGGGTCCGATACCCATAAGCGGGGATGGGCGAGCCTCGGCAGATGTCCGATGGCAGGGGCGTGTTGCCCCTCCCTCTCTCCCTGTTGCTGCTGGCCCTCGCCGTCCCCATGTCCGCCGTGCTGCTCGCTGCAGCGGCACCGGCGCTCGAGGGTCAAGCTGTCGCCCTCGAGGCCAAGTACCTCGTCGGCCGCTGCATCGCGCTCGTCGCGCTGCTGCTCGTCCTGCCGCTGCTGTTCGCGCTCGCGCTCGCCGTGCGCGGCAGCTCGCGCGGTCCCGTGCTCTTCCGCCAGCGCCGTGTCGGCCAGGGCGGCGAGGTCTTCGAGATGCTCAAGTTCCGCTCGATGCGCGTCGCCGACGACGCCGGCTTCGTCCCGGCGGACGGCAGCGCGCCCGGCGGCGTCGAGGGCGTCGACCGGCGGACGGCGATCGGTCGCTTGCTGCGCCGCTCCTCGCTCGACGAGCTGCCGCAGCTGTGGAACGTCGTCTGCGGCGACATGGCCCTCGTCGGCCCGCGCCCCGAGCGCCCCGAGCACGTGGAGCGCTTCAGCGAGGACGTTCCCGGCTACGCGCGGCGCCATCGCGTCCGCGTCGGGCTGACCGGCCTCGCGCAGGTCCAGGGATCGCGCGGCGCCTCGTGCATCGCCACGCGGGCCCAGCTCGACAACTCCTACATCGACGAGTGGTCGCTCGCGTTGGACCTCAAGATCCTCGGCCGCACCGTCGGCGCCGTGCTCCGCGGCGCCGAGTAGCAGTCACAGCGCCTGGTTTCGCCATTACGGCGGAGCGGGCAGCCGTATCCTCGAAGGCTCAACCAAGGAGGACCGGCAGATGGCAGCGACAGCGGACGAGACACGGGTCGTCGAGGGCGTCAAGACCCAGCTCTTCATCGGTGGGCAGTGGCGCGACGCGAGCGGCGGCGTGACCCTCGACGTCGAGGATCCGGCGACGGGCGAGACGATCGCGACCGTCGCCGACGCGACGAACGAGGACGCCGATGCCGCGCTGGCTGCGGCAACCGAGGCGTTCGAGACGTGGCGCAACGTCGCCCCGCGTGACCGCGCCGACATCCTGCGCCGCGCGTTCGACCTGATCGACGCGCGCACCGACGAGCTGGCGTTGTTGATGACCTTGGAGATGGGCAAGCCGGTCGTCGAGTCCAAGGGCGAGATCGCCTACGCCAACAACTTCCTACGCTGGTACTCCGAGGAGGCGGTCCGCATCAACGGCCGCTTCACGATCAACGAGACCGGCAAGGGCCGCGTGCTGACGCTGCGCCAGCCGATCGGGCCGTGCCTGTTCATCACGCCGTGGAACTTCCCGCTGGCGATGGGCACGCGCAAGATCGGGCCCGCGCTCGCCGCCGGGTGCACCTGCGTGGTCAAGCCGGCCAAGCAGACGCCGCTGTCGATGCTCGCGCTGGCCCAGATCTTCGAGGAGGCCGGGCTGCCGGACGGCGTCCTGAACGTCATCACCGCGTCGTCGTCGGGGAAGATCATGGCCCCGCTGATCGAGGACCCGCGCGTGCGCAAGATGTCGTTCACGGGCTCGACGGCGGTCGGCAAGGAGCTGATCAAGCAGTCGGCCGAGCAGGTGCTGAAGGTCTCGATGGAGCTCGGCGGCAACGCGCCGTTCCTGGTCTTCGAGGACGCCGACCTCGACGCCGCGGTCGACGGCGCGCTGCTGGCCAAGATGCGCAACGGCGGCGAGGCGTGCACGAGCGCCAACCGCTTCCACGTGCACGAGTCGGTCGCGTCGGAGTTCGCCGACCGGCTCGCCGCGAAGATCGGCGGCCTGAAGGTCGGCCGCGGAACCGGCGACGGCATCCAGGTCGGGCCGCTGATCGACGAGGCACAGCGCTCCAAGGTCGCCGAGCTGGTCGACGACGCGGTCGCCAAGGGCGCGCGCGTCCTGACCGGCGGCGCGCGGGTCGACGGCGCCGGCTACTTCTACGAGCCGACGGTCCTGGCCGACGTCCCGGACGGCGCAAACCTGCTCTCCGAAGAGATCTTCGGCCCGGTCGCGCCGATCACGACGTTCGCCTCCGACGAGGAGGCGATCGCCCGCGCCAACGACACCGAGTATGGCCTCGTCGCCTACGTCTTCACGACCAACCTCGACCGGGCCTTCAAGGTCATCGAGTCGCTGGAGACCGGGATGATCGGCCTCAACCAAGGCATGGTCTCCAACGCCGGCGCGCCGTTCGGCGGCGTCAAGCAGTCGGGCTTCGGCCGCGAGGGCGGCCCCGAGGGGATGGACGAGTACCTGGAGACCAAGTACGTGGCGATGAACCTCGGCACCGAGCCGACGGCGCTCTAGCGCTCGTCGCTCGACGGGCTGGGCCAATCGGCCCAGCCCTCGAGCACGGCCGGGTCCTCGCCGTCTGCGATCACGGCGGCCAGGCGCTCGAGCCACTCGATGTCGGGGTGACCGTCGGTGCGGGCGCGGTCGAGCACTCCGGAGAAATCCTTGCCGGTGCAGCGCACGCCTTGGGCGAGTGTTCCGCGTGCCTCGGCGAGGGCGACGGGACGCAGGCGCTTGCTTTGGAGGACGAGGACGTAGAGGCCGGTCTCGAGGACAGCTGTTCGGTCGGCGCCCTCTACGTGGTTCAGGATGTGCTGGGCAAGCCGGTGCGCCTCGCCGTCGTCTGACTGCTCGACGAGCAACTCGATGAAGTTGGCGATGTTCGTGGAGTGATTCGGGTTCAGCTTGAGAGCGCGCTCGAACTGGACTCGCGAGTCCTGTGTCTCACCCACGCGACCGAGGAACCACGCGTAGCTGCCGATGGCGTGCGCGTTCTGTCGCTCCGCTGCGCCTGCGCGTTCGTACAGCTGGCGTGCGGCCTCCACGTCACCGTCGACGAGGTACAGGAAGCGGGCGAAGTTGGCGAGGTTGCTGGTGTCCTCGGGGGCGCCTCCGATCGCCTCTTCAAAGAGGGCCCGGGCTCGTGCGTTATTGCCGCGAACGCGATGGAGGAATGTCGCGTAGTTCCCGATGATGTAGGGGCGCGCCGGCTTCTCCATCCTCAGCGCCGTTTGGAACATCTGCTCGGATCGATCCTCCTCCCCTCGAACCTTGCAGAGGAACGTCGCGTGGTTCGTCAACATCACGGGGTTGTCGGGATCGAGCGCACGAGAGAGCTCGTACAGCCGGTCCGCCTCGTCCGGGTCGCCCATCGTGGTGGTCAGCATCACCGCGAGGTTCCCGACGTTGATGGCGTCGGACGGTTCGGCGGCGATCGCGCACTGGAAGTAGTGGCGCGCCTGCCCGAGATCTCCACGCACGTGCAGGAGGAAGCTGGCGTAGAGCCCGAGCAGATCAGCATGTCCGGGATGCTGCCTGATCGCCTCGCTGTAGATCGCGTCCGCGCGATCGGGATCGGTGTCGCGGTATCGCCGAGCTTCCAGCTCGACACCCCACCAGTCCTGGGCTGCGTCGTTTGCGCGCCGGGCCGCTTGCTTGAGTTGGGATGAGTCCGGCTCGGACTCGGGCAGCTCGTCGACGCTCTGGCTCAGCGACGCATACGTGTCCCGGTATCGCTGGACCATGCGATTGAACTTGTCCACGGTCGGATGGCCGAACTGGAACTCCTGGTGGAACAGGAGCATCAGCTCGTCGAAGGACCCCGCCTTGACCCACACCGCGCCGCGCGATGAGAGCCAGGTGCGAATGGCGCCGGTCGGTTCGGTGCGCGATACCCACCAGACGCCGAGGGGCAGCGATTCGCCGGGCAGGGACTGGAGCGCCTCGATGACGCCGACGTCGTTGCCTGAGTACCCGACGAAGATCAGACCGCGGTCCTGCAAGAGGCCGCGGATGCCGTTCCTCACCCCCTCCTCGAGGGCAGCCGTCTCGCTCGCTGTGTGCATGGGGTTGAGGCGGTGATCGCCATGAACCTTGATGACCAATGGGCGGCGCACACGGCCTGGTCGCGCGAAGCTCGCGAGCGCGTCGTGCTGGATGACGAGCGGCCGTTGCGAGCCGAACACATACATCGCATCGGCGATCATGTCGTCGAAGTTGGTGGTGAGCGCCGTGCCCAGGATGCCATCGGTGCGTGACATCAACGCGGCGAGGACGGCATAGCCGAATCCGGGGTCCTGGTTGCTGCACAGGCGCTCTGTTTCTCGCTGGCGATCCTCGGGCAGGCGAAAGAGCGCGTTCATGACCGCGCCGTAGAGGGCACCGGCGTTCTCGGGGTCGTAGCCGGGGAAGGCCTCGCTCGCCCAAGTGTCGAGGTCGCTGTCACCGGAGCGCAGCTTGTGGAGCCGCGGGAGCCACTGCTTGCGGACGAGCGCGCTGGCAGCCGGGATCCCAGAGCTGACCGAGCAGCCGGCTCCCAGCCAGAGGACGTAATGCCGGTCCGGTTCGTCCGCCTGGTCACGGATCCGCTTGACGAACTCCGAGGCCGACATCGTGTCGAGCTGCCGAGGCGGTGAGGATCGCTGCATGGGGAGCCGCATCGTGGCACACCGGGTTACACCTCCGCTCTAGACGAAGGTCCTTTGCAGGACACGAGCCATCGGCGCCGAAGTCGGCTGCGCCGATGCCTCGCTTTGTGGACCTCAGTGCTCCGATCACGCCCTCGCCGGCGGAGCTGCCCGACATCCTGCGCACCGACGTGGAGTTCTTCGACCACGCCGAGGGCGCGAAGACGATCGAGACGATGCTCGGCGTCGGACCGGAGCTGCTGCGTGACCGCGAGGGTTGGGCGGTCGAGACGTTCACGCGGTTCGGGACCCACAACTCGACCCATGTCGACGCGCCCTACCACTACAACTCGACGATCGGCGGCGCGCCGGCCAAGCGCATCGACGAGCTGCCGCTGGAGTGGTTCTTCGGGCCGGGTGTCGTGCTCGACATGTCGCACAAGGCCGATGGCGATGCGATGACGGTCGACGAGGCCTCGGCTGCCCTGGATGCCGCCGGCCACGAGCTGGCTCCCGGCGACATCGTGCTGGTGCGGACCGACCGCGACGAGTTCATCGACTCCTTGGACTACATGGCGCGCGGGCCGGGCGTGACCGTCGAGGCCACGCGCTGGCTGCACGCCCAGGGCGTGCGCGTCATGGGCATCGACGCCTGGGGCTGGGACGCGCCGCTGCACCTGCAGGCCGCGGCGGCGAAGGAGGCCGGCAAGCCCGGCATCTTCTGGGCGGCCCACCAGGCCGACCTCGAGTACTGCCAGATCGAGCGCCTCTGCGCGCTGCGCGAGCTGCCGCCGACCGGCTTCACCGTCTCGGTCTTCCCGCTGCGGCTGGTGGGCGGCTCCGCGGCGCCCGCCCGAGCCGTCGCGATCATCGACGACTGACCTGGATGTCGATGCAAGCGCTCCCCGCCCATGACGGGCTGCGCCGGACTCGGCCACCGTGGTGAGGCGGGTGCGCCGCACCGGTCTCAAGCTCGCGGTCGCGGCGGTGTTGGTGGTGGCGATGCTGGTCGGCGGGACGGCTGTCGTGCTGGGCGCGATCGGGTCGCGAACGCAAGGCGAGTCGCTCGTGCCGCCGGCCGCGCACGGTGGTCCCGACGGGCGCCTGGCTGTCGCCGGTCCGTGGCTGCAGGCGCTCGACCCCAACGACGACGGCGAGCTGGCCGGCTGGGCCGCGGGCCACTTCCCCGGCCGGCTGGTCACGCTGCCCAACGTCGCCAACGCGGCGAAGGTCACCGGTGCCGCCGGCGTCTCGGCCTACCGCGGCGGGATCGCCTGGTACCGCACGGTGCTGACCGCGCCGCACACCGGGTCCTACGCGCTGCGCTTCGAGTCCGTCCACCACGTCGCCGAGGTCTGGCTCGACGGGCAGTTGCTGGGCACCCACACCGGCGCCTACCTTCCGTTCGAGTTCACGCTGCGCCTGCGCGAGGGCGTGCCGCACCGGCTGGTCGTCAAGGCCGACTACCGCTTCCCGTCGCGCCAGAAGCGCGAGGGCTGGCACCGCACGTGGTTCAACTACGGCGGCATCAACCGCGAGGTGACGCTGCGCCCGCTGGGTCGCTCGGACCTTGAGGCGCCGGCCCTGCGCACGCGGCTCCCCGACGCTGTGCTCGCGGCCCGCGCCGCTCGCTCCACCCGCGCGATCGTCGACGTGAGCGTCCTGGTGCACAACCGCAGCGACTGGGCGCGGACGGTGCAGGTGCACGGAACGCTTCGCCGTCGTGGCGCTGGCCCGAAGCTGGTCTTCTCACCGGTGCGCGTCGGTGGCGGCGAGACGCGCCGGGTGTCGACGCGCGTCGAGATCAAGAACCCCGCCTTGTGGGCTCCAGGGTCACCCTCGTTGTACGCCTTGCATCTTGCGGTGGCGGGCGAGAGCGCGTGGGACGATCAGGTCGGCCTGCGCGAGATCCGCCGTGAGGGCGGTGTCGTGCTGCTCAACGGCAAGCGCCTGCGGCTGCACGGCGCGTCGATCAACGAGGACGCAGAAGGTCACGGCGACGCGCTGACGAGCGCCGACATGGACACGATCGTGCGCGAACTGAAGGCCGTCGGCGCCAACGCGACGCGCGCCCAGCACGCGCTTGTCGGCACCGCTGCTGGAGCGGCTGGACCGCGCTGGGATCATGGTCTGGCAGGGCGTCGGCCCGGTCGACGCGCCGGGCGCGTGGACGTCGCGCATGCCGGCATTGGCGCACGCGGCGCGCGAGCGCGTCCGGGCCAGCGTCCGCCAGGAGCAACTCCACCCGTCGGTCATCGCCTGGAACCTGGTCAACGAGATCGCCGGCAACGGCCATGACGCCTCCCAGGTCGCCTACGTGCGCGACATGGCCCGCGAGCTGCACCAGCGCGATCCCGGGCCGGCTGGTCGCCGTCGACCTCTGGGGCTCGCACCCGCCGGCGGTGCCCGGCGCGATCTACCGCGACGTCGACGCGGTCGCGCTGACCAACTACGTCGGCTGGTACGAGGGCGGCGACGAGTCTCGCGCCGACATCGCCTCGCGACTGCACGACACCGCCGTCGGCTTCACCAAGACCTTCAAGGACAAGGTCTTGATCGTCAGCGAGTTCGGCGCCGAGGCCAACGCGTCGAACGCGACCGACACGCCGGGCGGCTACGACTACCAGTCCTGGCTGCTGCGCCGCCACATCGCGACCTACCGCGCCATCCCACGCCTCTCAGGCATGTTGGTGTGGAACCTCAAGGACTTCGGCGTCGCCCCCACCTTCGCCGGCGGCTCCATCTCCTCCATCATCCCCGGCATCCACATCGAACGCGGCCTCAACACCAAGGGCCTCTTCGACTACGCGGGCCACCCCAAGCCCGCAGTCACCGCCGTCCGCCACGCCTTCGCCCCACTCGGCACCGGCCTCGGCTAGGTCCGACCGCTCGACCCTTCGGGGGCGAACTTCCGGTCCGGGTCGCCTCGTGTCCCATATGGGGACACCACAAGACACGGATTTCGTCATCGCTGCGCTCGCGGGCCGGCAGCGTGGGGTCGTGACCCGTCGACAATTGCTCGCCGCGGGCCTCTCGTCCAAGACGATCGCAACGCGTGTGCGGGCCAAGCGCCTGCTCGCGCTCTATCCCGGCGTGTACGCGGTCGGGCACGCGGCGCTTCGGCGAGAAGGTGCGTGGCTCGCCGCCGTCTGGGCGTGCGGACCGCGGGCCGTGCTGAGCCATTGGGACGCTGCCGCGCACTGGGGATTGATCCCGTTGCGCGGGCGTCTCATGCACGTCACGACACCGTTGCGATCCGGACGCGATCCCGACCGGACGCGGATCAGGCTCCACCGCGTCGGGACCTTGCGCGCCTGGGAGTGCGCGCTCACTGAGGCGATACCAACGACCACGGTGGCGCGGACGCTCCTGGACCTTTCACCGGAGTTGCGACCCAGAGCGATGGAGGATGCAATCGCACAGGCGAATCGCCTGGACCTCTTCGATCTCGTCGCTGTCCGGCGGTGCCTCGCTGAGCATCCTCGGCAGCACGGCGCGCCTGCGCTCCGGCGACTCCTCGATGCACTCGAAGGCGTCGGCACCGCGGACGTCCGGAGCACCCTGGAGGTGCTGGTGCTTCAGCTCTGCGACGACTACGCGCTGCCCGAGCCAATCGCAAACGCCAAGATCGAAGGGATCTTGGTGGACTTCTTCTGGCCCGCCAAGAGGTTGGCGGTCGAGGCCGACAGCTACACCTATCACTCGATGCCCGGGGCCTTCGAGCGTGACCGCGAACGCGATCAGCATCTGACGCTCGCCGGCTACACCGTCGTCCGCTTCACCTACACCCAGGTCGCACAGCAACGCACCCTCGTCCGGCGCCGCCTCCGACGACTGCTGTCCTGACGCGGGTCGTCTGATGTCCCGATGTGGGACACCAGACGACCCAGCGCGTGGAGCTGGCGCGGGCCGCGACGAAGGGCGGCCGCTAGGCCTGGTTGCCCGCGGCGATCTTGCGCAGATTGATCGTCGCGTCGTAGAGCTTCGCGTCGACACCCGCGTCGAGGGCGACGTCGCGCAACGGCTTCCCGGAGGCGGCGGCCTCCTTGACGATGGCCGCGGCGGCGTCGTAGCCGATTGCCCCGTTCAACGCGGTCGCCGCCGCGAGGGTGCCCTCGGCGGAGGCCTTGGTGCCCGCCTTGTTGACCTCGATCCCGTCGACGCACTTCTCGGCGAAGGCGACCGTGGTCGTCGACAGCAGGTGGATCGACTGCAGGAGGTTGCGGGCGATCAGCGGGATGCGGACGTTGAGCTCGAACTGGCCCTGCATGCCGCCGATGGTGATGGCGGTGTCGTTGCCGATGACCTGGGCGGCCACCTGCAGGACGACCTCGGGCAGGACCGGGTTGACCTTGCCCGGCATGATCGAGGAGCCCTTCTGGAGCTCGGGCAGGAGGATCTCGCCGATGCCCGCGCGCGGGCCGGAGCCCATGAGCGCGATGTCCTGGGCGATCTTGGTCAGCGAGACGGCGACGACCTTCAACGCGCCCGACAGCTCGACGAGCGCATCGCGGTTGGCCTGGGCCTCGAACGGATCGGCGGGCGGCGCGATCAGCTTCAGCTTCGACTCACGGATCAACCGCTTGCGCACCTCGGCGGCGAACTTCGGATGGGTGTTGAGCCCCGTGCCCGTCGCCGTGCCGCCGAGGGGGATCTGGCCGACGTGCACCAACGCCGACGCGACGCGCTCCTGGCCCAGGCGCATCTGCGCCGCGTAGCCGGCGAACTCCGCGCCGAGCGTGACCGGCACCGCGTCCATCAGGTGCGTGCGGCCGGACTTCACCACGTCCTTGAACTTCTTGGCCTTGCGGTCGAACGAGCGCTCGAGCTGCTTCAGCGCCGGCAGCAGCTTGTTGGTGGCCTCGTCCAGGGCGGCGAGGTGCACGGCCGACGGGAAGACGTCGTTGGAGGACTGGCCGAAGTTCACATGGTCATTGGGATGAGCCTTGCCGCCGGTCAGCGACGAGATCACCTCGTTGGCGTTCATGTTGGACGACGTGCCCGAGCCGGTCTGGAAGACGTCGATCGGGAACTGGTTGTCGTGCTCGCCGGCGGCGATGGCAGCACCCGCGGCGGCGATCTCCTTGGCGAGCTTCGGGTCGAGGTTCCCGAGCTCGGCGTTGACCAGGGCGGCGGTGCCCTTGATGGCACCGAGCCAGCGGATGACGGAGACCGGGACGGTCTCACCGGAGATGGGGAAGTTGTCGACGGCCTTCGTGGTCTCGCCGCCGTAGAGCTTCTTCTTCAAAGGGGGCATGGCCTGGGAGCCTAAGACAAGAAGGAGAGCAGCTCCCGTGCGACCCCGACGGGATCGTCGTAGGCGATCAGGTAGCCGGTGCCCGGCAGCACCCGCAGGATGGCGTCGGGCAGGAGGTCCAGCGCCTCCTCGGCGCCACGCAGCGGATGGTGGCGATCCTCGTCGGCCCACAGCAGCAGCACGGGCACGTCGAGCAGCGGCAGCAGGTCGAGCACCTCGCGACGTGCCGATCGTGGCAGCTCCCGGGCCAGCCGCGCCCACGAGCGCGCGAGGTTCGCGTTGCCGCCGACGTCGGCCATCGCATGGCGCACCAGGTCAGCCGCCTCGGGCACACCGCGCGCGGTCAGCGCGGTCCCGCGCTCCGGCCGGAACGCGAGCCGCACCGCGTGGCCGGCCACGCGGTCGAGGCCCGGCACCCCCGCCGCGCGCGCCGCGCCGAGCCACGCGCCGTGGGCCTTGGCGCGCTCGGGCGGACGATGCAAACGGCAGGGCAGCAGCACCAGTCGTCCCGGCGTCAACTGCCCCAGCTCGATCGCCCGGACCAGCAGATCGGCGCCCAGCCCGTGGCCGCCGACGAGCGGCCGACGCCCGGCGACGTCGACGCAGAACGCCGCGAGCACCCCGGCCAGCCAGTCGAAGGTGTAGGGGTGGCGCGGCCGATCCTCGGAGTCGCCGTGCGCCGGCAGGTCGGGCAGGATCAGCCGGAAGCGATGGGCGAGATCCTCGACCGCCGGTTCGAACTCGCGATGGCTGAGCCCGGCCGAGTGCACAAGGACGAGCGGCGGCCCCGTGCCGACCTCGCGGTAGGCGATCCGGGCGCCATCCTGGGCGTGCCACAACCGCAGCCTCACGCGCCGGACCACCAACCAGAGGTGCGCCCGCCGTGGCCGCGCGTGAGGCTCGACCTCATCCGTGCGCCGTTCCCGCCGCGAGACCCTTGTCCAGCGCGCGCGCCATCGCCGTCGAGCGCTCGCGCACCCCCGACCCCGTCGTCTCGACCCGTCGCGCCAGCTCGGAGGAGATCCCGTTGGAGTGCGACGCGCCCCGCGAGACCGCGGCGGAGAGGAACCCAAGACGCAGCGCGGCGCGCGCGTCGCCGTTCTCGCGTGCCCGTGTCGCCAGCTCCTCGGCCACCGCATGCACCGTCGAGCCCAGGTTCTGCAGATCGGCGTCGGTGCGCACACGCTGCAGACAGGTCGAGATCAGCGTCCCGCCCGGCAGCGTGACGACGCCCGGCGCGCCCGCCAGCGCGCGCTCGTAGCCATCTTTGTCGGTGTCGATGCAGGCGCTGGGCAATGGTGGCGCGTCCTTCGTGCACGCCCCGAAGGCGAGCGCAAGGCTCACGGCGAGGGCGGCACGGCACCTCATCGGCCCATCGTAGAGTGGCCGACCCGTGCCGTCCCGCAGTTCCTATGACCGCGAGATCCTCCGGCTCGCGATCCCCGCCCTCGGCGCGCTGGCCGCCGAGCCGCTCTACCTGCTCGCCGACACCGCGATCGTCGGCCATCTCGGGACGCCCCAGCTCGCCGCGCTGGCGCTCGCCGCCGCCGTGCTCGGCGCGGCCGTCACGCTCTGCAACTTCCTGACCTACGGCACCACCGCGCAGGTCGCGCGGCTGCACGGTGCGGGGGAAGCCGAGCGTGCCGGCGAGATCGCCGCCCAGGCGCTGTGGCTCGCCATCGCCATCGGGATCGCCCTGACCGTCGCCGTCGTGGCGCTCGCCGATCCGCTGATGGCGCTCGTCGGCGGCAAGGGCCACACCGCCGACCTCGCGGCGCGCTACCTGCGCATCAGCGCTCTCGGGCTGCCGGCCGCGCTCATCGCGCTCGCGGCCCAGGGCTACCTGCGCGGCGTCGGCGACCTGCGCTCCCCGCTGATCGTGGTCGTCGTGGCCAACATCATCAACATCGTGCTCGAGCTGCTGTTCGTGTACGGGTTGGACTGGGGCATGGACGGCAGCGCCGCGGGAACGGTCGTCGCCCAGGCGGGCATGGGCGTGGCGTTCACCATGTACTTGCTCAAGGCGCCCGCGCGCACGCGCCGGCCGAACGCCGAGCAGCTCAAGGGCCTCGCGCGTATGGGCGGCCACATCGTCGTGCGTACCGGCTCGCTGCTGCTGGCGTTCGTCATCGCCGGCGCCGTCCTCGCGCGCGTCGGCGACGACAGCCTCGGCGCGCATCAGATCGCCTTCCAGGTCTTCATCTTCCTGGCGCTGGTCCTCGACGCGATCGCGATCGCCGGCCAGGTCCTCGTCGGCCGGATGCTCGGCGCCGGCGATGCCGACGACGCGCTGGCCGCCGCTCGGCGCATGTTGGGGTGGTCGCTGGCGGGCGGCTGCGTGATGGGCCTCGGCCTGCTCGCCACCCGCAACCTCATCCCGCACGCCTTCAGCACCGACGCCGCTGTGCGAGCCCGCGCCCACGAGCTCTGGCCGCTCTTCGCGCTCATGCTGCCGGCGGGCGCGCTGACCTTCGCGCTGGACGGGATCCTGCTCGGCGCCGGCGACACGCGCTTCCTCGCCTACGCCATGGCCTTCAGCGCGCTCGCGGTCTTCGTGCCGATCACGCTCCTCAGCCTGCACTTCCACTGGGGCGTCGTCGGCGTCTGGTGGGGCCTCAACGCGCTGATGCTCGCCCGCTTGGTGACGACCGGCGTCCGCTACCGCGGACGCCGCTGGCTCGTCGTCGGCGCGCCTGCCTAGTCGGAGGAGGAGACGGCCTCGGCCGTCGCGCCCGCCTCGACCTCGAGCTGCTCGCGCAGCGCGTCGGGCAGCTGGGCCGCCTGCTGAGAGCCGTAGTCGAAGCCGACCAGGACGCCGTAGCCCTCGGCCGCCAGCCGCGTGCCGACGCGCATCTCGAACTCGACGCGGAACGACGAGCGCTTGACGTTGCCGATCGAGCACAGGACCGCGACCTCCTCGTCGAAGAGGACGGGCGAGCGGTAGTTGATGTGGCACTCGGCGAAGATCAGGCCGAACGCGTCGGCCTCCGGGTTGGCCGGGTCATGGCTCGGGACGATGGCGCGCAGATAGGCGATCCGGGCGGTCTCGAAGTAGCGCAGGAAGACCACGTTGTTGAGGTGGCGCATCGCGTCGAGGTCGCCGAAGCGCACGCGCTCGATGTGGGTGTAGCTCATGCGGAGGTCTCCGGTTGCAGGGGTTCCGGCAGCTCGAACCCGCGCGCGGCGCACCCACGCTCGATCTGCTCGATCACAGACTCCATCACCTTCACGCGTGCAAAGCGCTTCGACTCTCCCTCGACGAGGGTCCACGGCGCCTCCGGGAGGTCGGTGCGCGCCAGCATCTCCTCGACCGCCTCGAGGTACTGCGGGCGCTTGTCGCGGTTGCGCCAGTCCTCGTCGGTGATCTTCCACGACTTCAGGGGATCGGTCTGGCGGCGCTCGAAGCGGCGCAGCTGCTCCTCGGGGGAGATGTGCAGCCAGAACTTGACGAAGATCGTGCCCGCGGCGGCCAGCGTGCGCTCGAACTCGACGATCTCGTCGTAGGCGCGCCGCCACTGCTGTTCGGTCGCGAGGTCCTCGACGCGCTCCACGAGCACGCGGCCGTACCAGGAGCGGTCGAAGACGGTCATGCCGCCCCAGCCCGGCTGCGGGACCCAGAAGCGCTCCAGGTAGTGATGGCGCAGCTCGTCGGGCGTCGGCGCCGCGAACGACGCGACGCGGACATGGCGCGAGTCCAGCGGGGCCAGCAGGCGCTTGATCGCGCCGCCCTTGCCGGAGGCGTCCCAGCCCTCCATCACGACGGCCAGCGGCGGTCCGAGCGGGTCGCCGGGGTGCAGCTTGCCGCCGAGCGCGAGGCGCAGCTGGACGAGCCGCTGCCCACCCGCGGCAAGCCGCTCGTCCTGCTCGCGGCGCTTGAGCTTCAGTGAGAGATCGAGGTCGTCGAGCCTGCCCATCGCGCCAACAATGCTCGCAGACCATGCCATTCCGGCAGGCCCGGATGCCGAAACCTGCGCAAAGCCACGCGGAGCCTCCCGAATGGGCCTTCGCGGCCTAACACTGCTGTTCATGACGCGGTCCACGCACACCAGTCGCCTCGGCCTGACGACCTCAGAGGCGGCACGTCACCTCGGGGTCTCCCTCTCAACCGTCCGCCGGTGGTCCGACATGGGCTACCTGCGCGGCTACCGGACGCCGGGCGGTCAGCGCCGCTTTCCTGTCCAGGAGCTTGACGAGTTCGTCTCCTCGCTGGAAGAGCGCACCACCGGCACCGGCCGCTTCGTGCGCGAGCACCAGCCCGACGAGGTCGACATGCCGCTCACCACCGAGATCGACCAGGAGCAAGCGGCCGCCCACCCGCGCCCGCCCGGCCTCTAGCCGCCGGCCGCCTCGTTCATCCGTCGCTCGATCGCCCACGATCGAGCAGCCCTAACCGCCTGCGGCCTCGTTCATGCGGCGCTCGATCGCAAGCTCTTCGTCGTAGTCGGCGGCATCGGCGTGCCGGTACTCCGTGCCCTGGCCCGCCAGCAGCTCGGCGAGCGCCTCCACGTAGCCGGCGTCCAACTGCTTGCCCGCGACCCGTCGTAGCTCGGTCAGCGCCTCGAACGACGACAGCCGGGTCCGGTAGGTGTCGGGCGCCGTCAGCGTGTCGTAGACCTCGGCGACCGCGATGATCTTCGCGATCTCCGGGATCTTCTCGCCGGTCAGGCCGTGCGGGTAGCCCTTGCCGTCAGGCCGCTCGTGGTGGGCGATGATGATCTCGCTCAGCGGGCCGTAGACGCCGATGTCGCGCAGCAGGTCGGCGCCGAGCTCGGGATGGCGGCGGATCGCCGTCCAGTCGTCCTCGGTCAGCACGACGCCGCGCTCCATGACGCGGTCGCTCAGCGCGAACCGCCCGATGTCGTGCAGGAGGCCCGCGGTGTGCGCGAGCTCCTGGTCACGCTCAGTCATCCCGACGTGGGCGGCGATGTCACGGGCGAACCGCGCGACCGCGGCGCAATGGCGTGCCGCGCGGTGGTCGCGGGCGTCGAGCGTGCGGATCAGCCCGCTCAGCACGCCCCACGAGAGGTTGGCGTACTCCTTGGTGCGCTCGCGCGCGGCGATGACCAGCCGCGTCATGTAGCTGAACGCCAGCAGCGCGACCAGCACGAGCGTGATCACGGCGAAGCCCGTCTGCGCGTAGACCGCGCCGATCGCGGTGACCAGCGCGATGTTGATGGCGATCGTCGGCGCCAGATCCGACAGCGCACGAACGCGGTTGCGCAGCGCCTGGCCGTCGAGCACCGCCATCCCCAGGCCGACCAGCTCGGAGTTGACGATCAGCACCGCGCCGCTGGAGACGGCCAGCGCGACCGCGAAGCCGGCGGTGTCCTGCGTGAGGTCGAGCGCCTGCAGCACGACGGCGGCGCCGACGGTCGGCAGCGCGCTGCCGGCGAGATTGATCAGCAGCGGGATGCGGCGGTAGCGCTCGACCGCCCAGCCGACGAGCTCCGCGATGACCGGTACCGCGAACGCCGCGGCCGGCCCGAGGAAGCAGGCGGCGAGGATCCCGCAGAGGAACGCACCCGAGACGAAGATGCGCTGGGTGGAGACGTCGACGGCAAGCAGCCGCGACACCACCGCGCAGGCCAGCAGAACGCCGGCGAGCGGATCGCCGATCGTGCCGGGCTCGACCACTGCCAGCCCGGCGGCGACCACGAGGCCCGCGGCAGCTACTCCTGCTGCGAGGCGCGGGCGCTGCACCACGTCCGACCCGCTCACGGCGGAGACGCTACAGGGCGCCTCCGCACGGGTCTAGACAGGTCTATGGACTACCGGCCGCCGACGTACCCGGCGACGGAGGCGATGGCGACGAGGACACCGGCGTAGGGCAGGGCGCGCAGCTTCAGGTTGTTCATGGCAAGCCTCCGAAAGACAGTGGACGGATAAGGGGCGGCGAGCGTAAGCTGACTCCGTGGCTCTGCACGGGAAGTTGCGCAAAATCGATGCACTTTGGGCAGTAGGCGGGACTAAAGCTGTACGCCGTGATCCCGTGGAACGCACTTGCGCACGCTGAAGACCTCCGAGGCGGCTGCCGTCCTGAACGTCAGCCCGAACACGCTCCGTGCGTGGGAGCGCCGTTTCGGCTACCCGAAACCGCAAAGATCGCCTGGTAAGCACCGCCTTTACACGCACGGCGAGATCGCCGCGCTGCGCGACGCGCTCCAGGAAGGGCTGTCGATCTCGTCGGCCATCTCCCGTGCGCGGGAGTCGGTCGCGGCCGACACCCACGTGCTGGTCGGTGCGCTCGCCGCCTATGAGCTGGAGCGGGCCGACGCCGCGATGGAGGGCGCGCTCGCGCTGCGCTCCGTCGAGCGGTCGGTCGAGGAGGTGCTCCTGCCGTCGTTGGAGGAGATCGGTGATCGCAACGGGACCGACTCGGCGCCGTGGGCGCTCGCGGCCCGCTGGGCGGGCGAGTGGCTGCTGCGGGCCCAGCGCCTGTCGCCGCCGCCTTCGGCCCGGCCGTCGGTGCTGCTCGGCGACGCCACGCGCGACCAGCTCGATCCGGACGCCCTGGCGCTTCGGGCGCTGGAGTTGTGCACGACCCGGATCGGCCTGCGCACCCTGACGCTGCCGGTCACGGGCCTCGCCGGCCTCGGCGACGTGCTGTCGGCCTATGAGCCGCGGGTCGTCGTCATCGCCGGCGGTGAGGAGTTGGACGACGACGTCGCGCGCTGGGCCTACCGCGTGCGCGCCTCGTCCGGCGCATTGCCGGTTCTGCTGTTCCGTCGCGGCGGTCGTGATGACCGCACGCGCACCACCGGCGCGCGGCATCTGGCCTCCGCGCCGACCATCGCCGCGGGCCAGTTGCTCGACCTCGCCGAGGGCGCCAGCCGCGAGTCGATCGCCGACGACCTGGAGTTCGACGATCTCGCGGTCCCCACGCCACCCCGACGCCGGCTGTCTGCCTGAACGCTGAGGAGGATCCCGCTTGAGCTCCAACCGTCCACTGCTTCGCCTGGTTCCGGACCCCGCGTCCGAGCCGGTCCCGTTCGTCAGCTTCTGCGGACACTGCGGCGAGGCGCCGCAGACTCCCATGGCCGCCTTGGCGCGTGTGTGCGCGCAATGTGGCCTTGGCGTCGTCATCAGCGCCGGCGCCGACCTTGCCCCGCGCAAGGGCGAGGCGTTCGTCATCGTCGATCGCCAGCTCAAGCTGTGCGGCCTGTCGCGCGGCGCCGAGCGCGTCCTGGGCGTGGACGAGCCCGACGCGGTCCATCGCCACGTCTCCGACTTCCTTGAGCCCGCCGACGCCGAGGCCGGCAAGGGCGACGAGCTGCTGCAGGGCATCATCGCCAGTGCCGCCATCGGCATCGCGCCGCCCCACAACATCGTCGTGCGTCCCACCGGTGAGTACGGCGTGCGCTACGCCGCCCGTGTGGGCAGCTGCGGGCCTCCCGAAGGTGCGCTAATCGTCCTCGGGACGGTGTAACCCGTCGGCACTTGGGTAGAGGGTCCTTCCGGTGCAAGACGCTGCCCGTCGTGCACCTGACCTTGCGCAAGTTGCCAGAACCTCACCAAACGGCGAAGACTGCACCACATGGGTGGATCGATCCGAACCAACGCCGCGGCAGCCATGCTGGGCGTCAGCCCGAACACGCTGCGCTCCTGGGAGCGCCGCTTCGGCTTCCCGGAGCCCAAGCGCACCGCCGGCGGGCACCGGCAGTTCGACCTCGCCGAGATCGAGGCGCTGCGCGCGGCCTTCGAGGAGACGCAGAACATCTCCTCGGCTGTCTCGGTCGCCCGTGAGCGCGGCGCCGGCCCCGCCTCGCCGGCACGGCTGCAGTCCGCCTTCGGCCGCTTCGACGAGGACGGCGCCAACCGTCTGATCGAGGAGAGCCTCACGGTCCGCTCGGTGGAGCGCACGATCGAGGAGGTCCTGCTCCCGTCGGTCGAGGCGCTCGCCCCGGCCCACAACACGCCGCCCACGCCCGAGTACGGCTTCGCCTGGCGCTACGCGACCGGCTGGCTGGCCGCCACCCAGCGCCTCGCCCCGCCGGCAGCCCGCCCCGAGGGCGTCCTGATCTTCGACGCCAGCCGCGCTCCGGAGGCCGAGGCGCTGCAGGCCCAGGCCCTGGAGCTCGTCCTGCGCCGCTCCGGCCTGCGGACGCTGACGCTGACGGCCGATTCGGACCCGAGCCGCCTCTCCCACGCGATCACCGCGCTGGACCCCCGCGCGGTCGTGCTCACCGGCCACGGCGCATCGCTGGACGCCCTGGGCCGCCTGGTCTTCACTGCCCGCCGCGTGGCGGGCGAGGATGTCGCGATCCTCGACTACCGTGGCGCGATCCCGCACGCGGGCAGCAGCACGGTCGAGGTGCTGCCGGACACGCCGCTGGCCGCCCGCGAGGCAATCCTCATGCGGCTCGACGCCCGCAGCGGCAGCGGGCGCTTCGCCCGCGGCGCCTCCACCGCCATCGGGCTGTAGCGCTCGAATAGTTCGGGTGCTGTCCGGGCGGGGCGACATGATCCCCGCGCGATGACGCTCACCCAGCTCGACGATCCCCTGGCGCACGACGCCCTGGAGTCTCTCCTGCTCGCGGAGGCGAGCGTCCGCCGGCGCCTGGCGTCCGACCTGGAGCGCGAGGGTCTGTCGTCCTCGGGCTTCTCGGTGTTGATGGTCCTGTCCAGCGGTGGCGGTGAGCTGGAGCTGCGCGCCCTGCGCGCCCGGCTGCGCACCTCGAAGGCCAACGCGACCGAGGTCGTCACGACGCTGGAGACGCGCGGGATGGTCCAGCGCTTCCGCCTGCCGCACGATCGTCGTGCCGCGTCGGTCCGGCTGACCACGCAGGGGCGCGAGCTCGTCGACCGCCTCGTCCCCGAGCACACCCAGCGCGTCACCGACGCGTTCGCGGTGCTCGACGAGGCCGAGAAGCGCATGCTCACCGACATCTGTCGCAAGCTGGCCGTCGAGCCGGCGGCCGCGCCCGCGTAGCCCTTCCGCTACCGGAAGCAACACAGCGCATATCCTGGGCCGCTCATGGCCCGCCGTCCCGTCGCTTCGAACCAGTCCTTCCCCAAGCTCGAGGAGCAGGTGCTGGCGCGCTGGCGCGAGCGCGACGTCTTCGCCGAGTCGCTGCGCAACCGCGAGGGCGCCGATCGCTGGGTCTTCTGGGAGGGCCCGCCGACGGCCAACGGCAAGCCCGGCGTGCACCATGTCCTGGCGCGGGCGTTCAAGGACATCTACCCGCGCTACAAGACGATGCGCGGCCATCTCGTCGAGCGCAAGGGCGGCTGGGACACCCACGGCCTGCCGGTGGAGATCAACGTCGAGCAGCAGCTCGGCCTCCACAACAAGCACGAGATCGAGGCCTACGGGATCGCGGAGTTCAACGCGAAGTGCCGGGCGTCGGTCTTCGAGTACCTGGAGGACTGGAACCGGCTGACCGAGCGGATCGGGTTCTGGGTGGACTTGGAGAACGCCTACCGCACGCTCGACGCGTCGTATGTCGAGTCGGTCTGGTGGGCGCTGCGCCAGATCCACGAGAAGGGCCTGCTCTACGAGGGTCACAAGGTCGTCCCCTACTGCCCGCGCTGCGGGACGGCGCTGTCGTCGCACGAGCTGGCGCTGGGCTACAAGGACGTCACCGACCCTTCGGTCTACGTGCGCTTCCCGGTGGCCGAGGACGGCGGGCCGGTGCAGGCGGGCGACGAGCTGCTGGTGTGGACGACGACGCCGTGGACCTTGGTCTCCAACGCGGCGGTGGCGGTCGATCCGGAGCTGACCTACGTGCGCGCCAAGACGGGTGCGCTGGAGGCGCCGGTCGTCCTCGCGGAGGCGCTGGTGGAGCGTGTGCTCGGCGGTGGCGACGACGACGTCCAGATCCTCGCCAAGTTCCCCGGCGCGGCGCTGGATGGCGTCCGCTACGAGCCGCCGTTCTCCTACATCAAGGGGTCGGAGTACGGCGAGCGCGGCCACACGGTGCTGCTCGGTGACTTCGTCACCGCCGACGACGGCACCGGCCTCGTGCACACCGCGATCGCCTTCGGCGAGGACGACTTCCGCCTCGGTGCGCAGTACGGCCTGAAGGTCGTCAACCCGGTGAGGCTCGACGGCACCTACGACGAGCGCGTCAAGGGCTACGAGGGCCGCTTCGTCAAGGACGCCGACGCCGACCTGGTCGAGGATCTTCGCGCCCGCGGCCGGCTGCTGCGGGCGCAGGAGTACGAGCACTCATACCCGCACTGCTGGCGCTGTGGCACCCCGCTGCTCTACTACGCCAAGCCGTCCTGGTACATCGCGACCTCGCAGGTCAAGGACAAGCTCTTGGCCGCCAACGAGACCGTCGGCTGGCACCCCGAGCACGTCAAGCACGGCCGCTTCGGCCGCTGGCTGGAGAACAACGTCGACTGGGCGCTCTCGCGTGAGCGCTACTGGGGCACGCCGCTACCGGTGTGGCGGTCTGAGGACGGGGAGGACTTCCACGTCATCGGATCGTTCTCCGAGCTGGAGGAGCTGTCCGGGGTCAAGCTGGAGGACCCGCACCGCCCCTACGTCGACGACATCACCTACACGGACCCGCAGACCGGCAAGGTCATGCGGCGCGTCCCCGAGGTCATCGACGTGTGGTTCGACTCGGGCGCGATGCAGTTCGCCCAGTGGCACGCGCCGTTCGAGAACGAGGACAAGTTCGCCAACGCGTGGCCGGCGGACTTCGTCTGCGAGGCGCTGGACCAGACGCGCGGCTGGTTCTACTCGCTGCTGGCGGTCTCGGTGCTGCTGTTCGACGAGTCCCCCTACAAGGACGTCGTCTGCCTCGGGCTGATCCTGGACGAGGACGGGCAGAAGATGTCCAAGTCCAAGGGCAACGTCGTCGACCCCTTCGAGATCCTCGACCGCTTCGGCGCCGACGCGCTGCGCTGGTACTTCTTCTCCTCCAAGCAGCCGTGGGACGGCTACCGCTTCTCGGAGGAGACGATCGCCGAGGGCGTCCGGCTCTTCCTCAACACCTTGTGGAACACCTATGGGTTCTTGGTGTTGTACGAGAACGCGGCCGAGACGGCGGGTGACGACGCCTCGCTCGCGCCGCCGAATGACCTCGACCGCTGGATCCTGTCGCGGCTGAGCGCGACGGTCGCGTCGGTCACCGAGCGACTGGACGCGTTCGACGCGACGGTCGGTGCCCGGGAGATCGCGACCTTCGTCGACGACCTCTCCAACTGGTACGTGCGCCGCTCGCGCCGGCGCTTCTGGGAGGGCGATGCGCGCGCGTTCGCAACGCTGCGCGAGTGTCTCGTGACGGTCGCCCAGTTGTTGGCGCCGTTCACGCCGTTCATCGCCGATGAGATCTACGACAACCTGGACGGCTCGGCGGGGTCGGTCCACCTGACCGACTGGCCCGTGGCCGGTCCGCGCGACGAGGCGCTGGAGGCCGCGATGGCCACGGCGCGCGAGGCGGTCGCCCTCGGCCTGCGGGCGCGCGCGGGCGCGAAGGTCGGCCTGCGTCGGCCGCTGCGCGAGGCGGTCGTGGTGGCCGCGGGGCGCGAGCGCGCCGCGCTGGAGACGACGGCCGACATCGTCCGGGAAGAGCTCAACGTCAAGGCCTTGCGCTTCGTCGACGAGGCCGACGAGCTGGGCTCCTATGACCTCAAGCCCAACTACCGCTCGCTCGGCCCGCGCTTTGGCAAGAACATGCCGCAGGTCGCGGCGGCGGTCGAGGCGCTGGACGCCGATCGTGTCGCGGTCGCGCTGCGTGAGGGGCGGACGGTCGGCGTCAACGTCGACGGCCACGACCACGAGCTGACCGCCGACGACCTGCTCGTCGGGCTGCAGCCGCTGGAGGGCTTCCAGGTCGAGCGCGAGGGCGGCCACGCGGTCGCGCTGGATCTCGCGATGGACGAGGGGCTGCGCCGTGAGGGCTGGGCGCGCGAGGTCGTGCGCGCCGTGCAGAACGCGCGCAAGGACGCGGGCCTGGACGTGTCGGACCGGATCGCGCTGACGCTCGCCGGCGACGTCGAGATCGTCTCGGTCGCCCAGGAGTTCGAGCGCCTGGTCGCCGATGAAGTGCTGGCGACGAGCGTCGCGTTCGGCAATGGCGCCGAGGACGAGGGGCTGTTCGTGGCGACGGTCGACGGGCACACGCTGCGCGTCGGCGTCACGCGCGTCTGAGATCAGACAGCCGGGGGGCGAAGATCGTCGTCGCCGTGCCTATGGGGGCATGAGCGACGAACGACGCATGGATGACGACTCGCTGGCCGCGGTGGTGGCCGCGATTCCGGCCGGGCGCTGGATGAGCTACGGCGACGTCGTGGCGGCGGCCGGTGGGGTTCCGGCGCAGGCACTCGGCGTCAACGGGCGGCTGACGCGCCTGGCCTGTGACGGCGCACACCGCGTGCTGAAGGCCGATGGCACGATCGGCGGCACCGCGCTCGGTGATCCCGAGCGGGTGCGTCGGCTGCTGGAGGACGAGGGCCTGGCCTTCGACGGCGGCAAGGCCGCCGCCGAGGCCAGGGTGCTTCCTCGCCCTGAGGGCTCGGAAGCACTTGCGGGTGTCCGCCCGGAGGGCGGAACCCGCGGCGACTAAGCGGTCAGCGCGGGCTCAAGCTCGGCTTCGAGCTTGCGCTTCGGGTACGCGCCGATGACCTTCTTGGCGACCGCGCCGTTCTTGAAGAGGATGAGCGTCGGGATGCTCAGGACCTCGAAGTTCGCGGCGGTCTGCTGGTTCTCGTCGACGTTGAGCTTGACGATCTTGAGATCGGAGCGCTCGGCGGCGATCTCCTCGAGGACCGGGGCGACGACGCGGCACGGACCGCACCAGGGCGCCCAGAAGTCGACGAGCACGGGCACGTCGGATTCGAGGACTTCTGCCTGGAAGTTGGTGTCGGTGACGTCGGAGAGGGTTCCGGCCATGTCTGGCTCCTTCGAAGGGATGGTGCCTTCACTATACAAAGTGAAGTGCGGTCTCGGCGAGGCCGCGGCATGTCGCGGCTGCGGCGAGCCTACCCGGCCGCTCAGCCACGCAGCGCGAGGATGAGATGTGGCGACACATACACCTCGATGAAGGCCGCGGTGACGACCATCGGGATCGCGAACGTGACCGTCACGAAGGTGGCGGCCAGCAGCTCCTCCCAGGCGCCGCGGCGGCTGGCGATCGTCCAGGCGGCCAGCGGCAGGAAGAGCCCGGTCAGCTCGAGGATCGCGTGCGGCAGGATGCCGACGAGCAGCGCCACCATCGACATGTCGTTGTGGGCCGCCAGCGTCGACGCGGCGTGCCCGAGCGCGTAGGCCTGGGTGAAGAGCGAGAAGCTGGTCGCCGCGATCACGAAGGCGATCGCCAGCGGCCCGGCCTTGTCGTGGACCCAGCGCCAGAGGCCGGAGTAGCGCTCGGCCTCCAGCGGCAGCGAGCTGCCGGCGATGAAGCCCGCGACACAGGCCATCGCGTGCAGCGCGAGCACGAGCGAGTTGCGATAGAGGATGTGGCCGACGCCGCCGAGCGTGGACGGCTCGTTGATGCCCGGCATCAGGATCCCGCTGGGGTCGGGCGTGGAGAAGTGGGCGACGATCAGGACGGAGCCCAGCAGCGCGACGCAGATGGCCAGCGAGAGGGCGAGCCATGGGCCCAGCGTCGCCCACGGGCGCGCGTTCCAGCGCTCCAGCGTGCCACGCGTGTCGCGCAGGCCTTGGACGACGACGAGCTCGGGGGCCATCGTCCTCGAAGATCGGCCGGACGGGGCGCGCGCTTGAACGCGCCGGTCGTCTGGCTCAGCGGTCGCGGCGCCGCAGGCGCGGCACGAGCACCATCGCCTCGAGGGCGATCTTGGTGCTCATCTTCGACTTGCCGCGCAGGCGGTCGCGGAAGGTGATCGGCACCTCGACCACCTTGAAGCCGTGGCGGATCGTGCGGTTGGTGAGCTCGACCTGGAACGCGTAGCCGTGGGCTTGGACGCTCGGCAGGTCGATGGCACGCAGCACCTCGGCGCGGAAGCACTTGAAGCCGCCGGTCAGGTCGCGAACGGGCAGGCCGAGGATGATCGCGGCGTAGAGGGAGCCGCCGCGGCTGATGATCCGGCGCACGATCCCCCAGTCGCGCACCGCACCGCCCGGCACGTAGCGCGATCCGAGCGCGAGGTCGGCGCCCTCGTCGCGCACCGCGGTCAGCAGGCGCGCGAGGTCGGCGGGGTCGTGGGAGAAGTCGGAGTCCATCTCGAACACGAAGCCCGCACCGTTGGTGAGCGCGTGCTGGAAGCCGGCGAGATAGGCCGGGCCGAGGCCCTCGCGCACCGCGCGGTGCAGCACCTCGACCTCGTCGTGCTCGAGCGCGAGGCGATCGGCGAGGCGGCCGGTCCCGTCGGGCGAGTCGTCGTCGACGACCAGGATGTGGAAGCCCTCCGGGGCGACCGTGCGCAGGACCTCGAGCGCGGCGGCGACGATCAGCTCGATGTTCTCGGCCTCGTCGAAGGTGGGCAGGATGAGCCAAGGCTGACCGGACACGCGAGTCGCACAGCCTAGGGACGTATGGTCTCCAGACGATGTCCGACCCTTCCAACGCGATCATCGCCGCCGCCTTCGACGAGCTCGGCGACCTCTACGAGCTCGACGGCGCCGTCGTGCACCGTGTGATCGCCTACCGCAACGCGGCCAAGGCGGTTCGTGACGCATCGGTATCGGTGAGCGCCCTGACGCGCGAGGGTCGCGTCACCAGCCTGCCCGGCATCGGCAAGACGCTGGAGGAGAAGCTCCACGCGCTGCTGGACACCGGGACGATCCCGGCCGCCGAGAAGCTGCGCGCGAAGTTCCCGCCCGGGCTGATCGACCTCACGCGCCTGCCCGGTCTCGGGCCCAAGCGCGCCCGCAAGCTCTTCGACGAGCTGGGCATCGACTCGCTCGAGGCGCTGCGCGAGGCGGCCGAGGGCCAGAAGCTGCGCGGCGTCAAGGGCTTCGGCCCCAAGTTCGAGGAGTCGGTGCTCGCCGCGTTCGCCACCGGCGTGGCCGAGAAGGCGGCGCCGCGCCTGGTGCTGCACAAGGCGACTGAGCTCGCCGACGCGATTGTCGAGGCGCTGCGGGCACATCCGGCCGCCGTGCGTGTCGAGGTCGCCGGTGGGGTCCGGCGGCTGGCCGACAGCGTCAAGGACCTCGACATCGTCGCCGCGTCGGACGACCCGCCCGCGCTGGCCGCGGCGCTCGCCGACCTCGACCTCGTCGAGAGCGCCTCCTCCTCCGGCGAGAACGCCGCGCGCGCCCGGACCCACAACGGCGCGTCGATCGACCTGCGCGTCGTCGCGCCCGACCAGTTCGGCAACCTGCTGCAGCACTTCACGGGCAACAAGCAGCACAACGTCAAGATCCGCGAGCGCGCGGTGCGCAAGGGGCTGCACGTCTCCGAGTACGGGATCCTGGACGACGCGACCGGCGACACGCTGCGCTGCGCGACCGAGGAAGAGGTCTACGCGCGTCTCGGGCTGCCCTGGATCCCGCCGGAGCTGCGTGAGGACCGCGGCGAGCTGGAGCCCGGCTACGTCGTGCCCGATCTCATCACCCAGGATCAGCTCAAGGGCGACCTGCACTGCCACACGGTCGCCTCCGATGGGCGCAACACGGCGCTGGAGATGGCGCGCGGTGCGCTGGAGCGCGGGCTGGAGTACGTCGCGATCACCGATCACTCGGCCACGCACGGCTTCGGCAACGATGTCAGCCCGGATGCGCTGAAGCGCCAGATCGAGTTGGTGCACAAGATCAACGACGAGCTCGACGGCATCGAGGTGCTCGTCGGGACCGAGACCAACATCCTGCCCGACGGCTCGCCCGACTACGACGACGACCTGCTCGCCCAGCTCGACTGGGTCGTGGGCTCGGTGCACACGAGCTTCGGGATGTCGGAGGCCGAGATGACCAAGCGGATCGTCACGGCGATCGAGCATCCGTGGATCGACTGCATCGGCCACCTCACCGGGCGCAAGATCGAGCGGCGCAAGCCCTACGAGGTCGACACCGACGCGGTCTTCGCCGCCGCGGCGGCCGCCGGGACCATGGTGGAGATCAACTCCGCACCCGACCGCCGTGATCTCAACGACGTCCACGCGCGCGCCGCGCGCGCTGCCGGCGTGACCATCATCATCAACACCGACGCCCACGGCGTCTCGACCCAGGGCATCTCACGCTGGGGCATCGCCACCGCCCGTCGCGCCGGCCTCACCGCCGCCGACATCGCCAACACCTTGCCCTGGGCGGAGTTCGCGCCGCTGCGCAAGCACGCACGCGCCGCGGCTTAGCCGGTCACGCGGCTGTGAGTGCTTGCGAGCGCTCCCAGAGGCCCTCGGCGAGGGCGTCGTCGCGGGCGGCGGGTGTGGGCTCGCGGACCTTCTGGTCGACGACATAGATGCCGGTCAGCTCTGCGGCGGCCGCGTCGAGCGCGAGCCACACGAGCGATCGTGCGCCCTTGTCGGGCGAGCGCAGGAACGGCCCGGCGACGGTCAGCGCCGCGCGGTAGAGCAGGCCGTCGTTCTTGCCGAAGCCGGTGCGCACGACGCCGGGGTGAAAGCAGGTGGCGGTGATCCCGTCGCCGGCGGCACGCTTGGCGAGCTCGCGCGTGAAGAGGATGTTCATCAACTTCGTCGTGCCGTAGACGCGCATCGGCTTGAACGAGCGCCGCTCGAACTCGAGGTCGTCGAAGTCGAGCTCGCCGGCGCCCGCGGCGTCGCTGGCCGTCGTGACGACGCGGCCGCCGCCGTCGGCCGCGAGGCGCTCGCGCAGCAGGTCGGTGAGCAGGAACGGCGCAAGATGGTTGAGCGCGAGCGTCTGCTCGTGGCCGTCGGGCGTGACATGGCGCGCGGTGAACATCGCGCCCGCGTTGTTGGCCAGGACGTCGAGGCGCGGATGGCGCTCCAGCACCTCGGCGGCGAGCCGCCGGACCTCGTCGGCGCGCGCCAGGTCGGCCACATGCTCATGCACCGGCGCGCCACCGCCCGCGGCCCGTGCCGCCTCGGCCGTCTCGCGCACACGATCCGCATCGCGACCGACGATCGCCACCTCGGCGCCACGGCGTGCCAGCTCAACAGCAGCGGCCGCGCCGATGCCGCGCGTCGCGCCGGTGATCAAGACCACAGGGTTGCTCATTGCGCACGAGCCTAACGTGCCCGGGCATCGCGCTCTACGTGAGCAGGCGTGGGAGGAGGTCGCCGGCGACGATGGCGTCGACCGTCGCGCGGCGGAAGGGGGCGATCGCGTCCAGCGCGCGCTCGGCGTAGATGGCGTCGTCGGTCGGGTCGTCGAGCGCGGCGCGCAGCGCGCCGCCGAGCGCGGGAGCGTCCGGCTCGGCGACCCAGCCGAGGCCGTCGCGGCGCAGCAGCGGCAATGCCGCATAGGGGCCTGGCGCGGGGGTCGTCACCACGCGGGCGCCGTCGGCCAGCGCCTCCAGTTGCGCGATGCCGTAGTCCTCGCGGCGCGGCGCCGTCACGTACACCTTGGTCCGCCGCAGCAGCGCCCGGAACGCGTCGTGCTCCAGCGTTCCCGTGTAGCGGACACCCTCGCGATCAGGTCCGCGCAGACCCGCGACGACCAGCTCCTCGCCCTCACGCCGCACGGCGTCCCAGGCCGCCAGCACGCGATCCAGGCCCTTCTTGTAGGGGTTGGTCGCATAGGTCACCGCGGCGATGTCGCGCGCCGCGGCCGGCTCGCCGTCCCCCGATGGCTCCACCGGGATCGGCACGACCAACGCGGGCACCTTCGGCGACCCTGCCTCGACCATCGCGCCCGGGTCCTGCGGGATCAGCAACGAGGACTCCCGCAGCCGCCGCGCCTCGACCGGCCGCTGCCAGATCCCGTGGCGTCCCGGCCGGTTGCCCGCGGCAGGCGCGTCGAAGCGGATCGCGCCCGGCGTCGGCCACAGCAGCGCCGCGGTCGTGGTGGAGTAGACGATCGCCCGCGGCTCGCTGTCCGACAGCGCCTCGACGGCCGCCCGCCGCGCCGCGCGTGCCCACACCAGGTCGGTCAGCGCCAGCGTCCGGACGTCACGCGGTCGCGCGGCGCGCGTGAGCATCACGTCGGCGCCCGCGCGCAGCATCGCGCCGGCAAGCTCGTCCTCGGCGGCATGCAGCCCATGCGTCGCGCCGAGGCCGACGATCAGGACGTCGAGTGAGGGCATCTCCTGCCATTGTGTCGCGCCTGACCGGAACGTTCGTCAACGTGGGGGCGATCCTGCTCGGCACCCTGGTCGGCGAGCTGGTCGGCGGGCGGCTCACGCAGGAGCTGCAGACCCGGATCCTGCACGGCCTCGGCCTCGTCGTGCTGGTCATCGGCGTCGACAACGCGCTGGCCTGGCGCGACACCAACGCGCTGTTCGTCCTCGGCGGCGTGCTGCTCGGCGGCCTCGCCGGGGAGGCCCTGCACATCGAGGACCGCCTGTCCTCGGTCGGCGACCGTGCACAGCGGGCGCTCTCCAACGGCGACGGCACCTCGACGGTCAGCGAGGGGTTCTTCACCGCCAGCCTCGTCTTCTGCGTCGGCGCGCTCGCGGTCGTCGGCTCGATCCAGGACGGGCTGACCGGCAACCCCGACACGCTCTACACGAAGGCCCTGCTCGACGGTTTCGCCTCGGTCGCGCTGGCCGCCAGCCTTGGCTGGGGCGTCGGCCTGTCGGCGATCACCGTCCTGCTCTACCAGGGCGCGCTCACCCTCGGCGCCGGGCTGTTCGACACCATCTTGACCGACGGCAGCGACGCGCTGCTGTCGATGACCAGCGCCGGCGGGATCCTGATCATCGGGCTCGCGCTCAAGCTCCTGGACATCCAGGACGTCAAGGTCGGGAACTTCCTGCCTGCGCTCATCTTCGCGCCCGCCATTGCGGGCATCGCGTCGATCTTCTAGCGCTAGGTGTCCTGCTCGCGGACCTGCTGAACAGGTTCTTGGGATGAGGTGAGTGTGTCCGGCCCCTGGCGGAGGCTGAGAGGTGCGAGCCACCTCAACGCCCACCTGGAGGGCCGGACACATGCCAGACCGTAGATGCCGCTTCGGACCGGCGGCCAAGATCGAGATGATCCGCCGCTGCGAGCAAGGCGAGTCGTTTCGTCAGATCGCCCGTTCGATGGCCTGCTCACCGACGACGGTCAAGACGGCTTGGGATCGCTGGCAGCACGCCGACCCAGAGGACCGCGAGGACTTCTCCTGCCTGCTGCCTCGACGACCGGTTCCGAGATCATGTCCTTGGTCGTTGAGCGTCGAGGTCGAGCAGCAGATCCTGGCCGCCAGGGCCAAGACCGGCTGGGGCGAGATGCGCCTGTCGGTGCTGTGTGGTGGGCGCCATCGTTCGAGCATCGGCAAGGTCCTGCGCCGTCACGGCGTCTCGCGTCTGCCCAAGCAGCCGCGCCAAGGCTCACGGCGCTATGAGTGGGCCGAGGCCGGTGCGTTGCTGCATTTCGACGCGTTGCGCCTGCCGAAGTTCGAGCGCCCGGGACATTGGGCGACGGGCAAGCGCAGCGAGATCGACCGCACGCGCCAGGCCGGCACGACCTACGTGCTCGGTGTCGTTGACGATCACACAAGGCTGGCCTACTGCGAGCTGCACAGCAGCGAGAGCGCCGAGACGGTCACCGCCACGTTGCGTCGCGCGGTCGCTTGGTTTTCCGAGCAGGGCTGCGGCCCGGTTGAGGCGGTGATGAGCGACAACCACAAGGCCTACACCAGCCACGCCTTCACCGCCCTGCTCGACGAGCTCGACGCAAAACAGATCCTCACCCCGCCCTACACGCCACGCTGGAACGGCAAGATCGAAAGGTTCTTTCTGACGGCCAAGCGCGAGTGGAGCCACGGCCGCGTCTGGCAGAGCTCTCGCCAGCGCGACCGCGCCCTGTCATCGTTTCTTCGCTACTACAACCGCCAACGCCCTCACAGCGCCGCCGGCGGCCGACCACCCATCACCCGCGTCCACTAACTCCGCAAGCAGGACAGCTAGGCCCGCGGGCCGACGCCGTTGATCGTCGGGCGCTCGCGCCGGAAGCCCGGCAGGCGCATCAGCTGGATCGGCCGCAGCGGCGAGGTCTTCTCGACGAAGAACGTCACGCCGTCACGCTCCTCGATCGCCGAGACCGCGGACTCCTGGCGGCGCCATGCGAGCGCCCAGATGATCGTGAAGCCCGCCGCGATCCCCGGGATCTGCGGGCCGAGGAAGGTCAGCGCGCCGGCCACGACGACGACGAGCAGCATGGGCCACAGCCGGTTGAGCATCGTCGCGCCCGGCCGGATGTCGGGCATCATCGTCGCCGCCTTGGCGTCGGCCAGCAGCCGCGCGATCGGTGGGTTGATCTCGTTGCGCCGCCCCACCCACGTGCCGATCAGCGTCGCCACGACCCACCAGCCGGTTGCATAGAGCGCGACCTGATCGTCCTGGTCGCGCGTGGCGGCGATGAGCGTCAGGACACCGAGGGTGGTGGCCGCGCCGGCGCTGAGCAGCACGGTCGACCGCAGGAAGTCCACGAACCGCATCGGCTAGGCGGAGCCCGCCAGCACTTCGAGCACCGTGCGCACCCCGTGCGGTCCGTCGACGAGCAGGTCGGCGGACTCCTCGAGCTCCGGCGGGGTCTCGTCGGAGGCGACGCCGATGCAGATCGCCTCGCGCAGAGTCCCCTGTGCGACGGCGGCGCGGAGGGCGTCGAAGGCGTCGAGGTCGGTGCGGTCGTCGCCGGCGTAGAGCGCGACATCGACGCTGGTCTCGCTCAGCAGGTGCGCGACGCCGAGCCCCTTGTTGAGCTCCAGCGGCGGGCGCACCTCCAGGATCTTGCGCCCCCAGTGCGTGTGGAAGCCGGCCTCCTCGGCACGCGCGGCGACGCCGCGCGCCGCTTCCTCGGCCGCCTCCTCATCCGGCGCGCCGCGCCAGTGAAAGCCGAAGATCACATCCTTGTCCTCACCACGGACGCGCAGGCGATGAAGCTCCTCACCGCGCAGCTCGTCCTCGCCGAAGCTCCGCACGCGGCGCGCCCACGCGGCGATTCGCGGCTCGACCTCGGCGGTCGTCTGGCCGCCGCGCAGGATCTCCGCGCCGTGGTTGCCGATGTAGGTGATCGAGCCCAGCGAGACGATCCGGCGTGCGGTCGTCGCGCGTCGGCCGCTGACACAGGCGACCAGGCCGTAGCGCTTGGCGATCGCGATCAGGGGCAGCCGCGTCGGCTCGGGGACGTGCGCATCGTCGGCGTGGCGGACGATCGGCGCGAGCGTTCCGTCGATGTCCAGCAGGACCGCGGCGCGCCCGGGATCGGCCAGCAACGGCGCGAGGACGTCGTCGAGGGTCGCGGCGGAGGTCACGCACCTATCATCGCAGCATGCCGCGCCCTGACCCATCGCCGGCCGGGAGCGCGCAACGGACCTTGCGCCTCGCCGTCATCGGTACCGGCGCCGGTCTGTTCAGCGGCCTCTTCGGGGTCGGCGGCGGCACCGTCATCGTGCCGCTGCTCGTGCTCTGGCTGGGCTACGGGACCCGCGAGGCGACCGGGACGTCGCTGGGCGCGATCGTGCTGATCGCCGCCGCCGCGATGCTGGCCCAAGGCGCCTACGGCAACGTCCACGTCGGCGACGGCGTCCTGGTGGGCGTGCCTGCGGTCGGCGGGGTCCTCGTTGGGACATCGCTGCAGCAGCGCGTCGACCCGCGGGTGGTGTCGCTGCTGTTCGCGGCGCTGATGGTGGCCACCGCGATCAGCCTGTTGATTCCATGAGGCGAGCGAGCCGACCGGTGATCGCCGAGATCAGCCTGTTGATCCCATGACCGAAGGCGCGCTCATCGTGGGCTTTGCGGCCGGGGTCGTCGCTGGAATGCTCGGCGTCGGCGGCGGGATCCTGTTCGTGCCCGGGCTGGTGCTCTTCCTGGGCCTCGCGCAGGTCGACGCGGAGGCGACGTCGCTGCTGGCGATCATCCCGGTCGCGCTCGTCGGGGCGACCCGCCAGCAGCGCTACGGCAACTTCCGGATGCGCGACGCGATCGTGCTCGGCGTGCTGGCGATCCCGGGCGCGATCGGCGGGGTGGCGATCGTCAACGCGATCCCCGAGCGGACGGTCGAGGTGCTCTTCGCGTTATTGATGCTCTACGTCGCGGCGCAGATGGTGCGTCGCGCGCTGGCGGAGCCGGAGGCGGAGGTCGTCGAGTGAGCCCAGGCCCGCTGCGCCGCGAGCCGCTCCTGCTGCGCGAGTCCCGGCCGCCGATCGCCGCCGGTGCTGCTGCGGCGGTCTTCGGCGTCGCCGGCGCCACCGCGCTGCTCTTCGGCCTGCGCGAGATCGCACCGGTCCTCTCGCTCGGCGTCGTCTACCTGCTCGTCGTGCTCGTCGTCTCGGCCTACTGGGGGCTGTGGCTCGGGATCGCGACGTCGCTGCTCAGCGCGTTGGCCTACAACTTCTTCCACATCCCGCCGACGGGGCGCTTCACGATCGCCACCGGCGAGAACTGGGTCGCGCTGCTGGCGTTCCTCGCGGTCGCGGCCGCCGCGAGCGCGGTGGCCGAGCTGGCGCGCGAGCGGGCGATCGAGGCGACGCAGCGCCGCGAGGAGGCCGACCTGGCCGCCGCGGCCGCCCGTGCGCTGCTGGGCGGTGCGCGGCTGCAGGACGGGCTGGCACAGACCGCGCACGGGATCGCGGTGGCGCTCGGGCTGCCCGCGGCGCAGCTCGTGCTCGGCACCGCCGAGGCGGGTGAGCGCAGCAGCACCTACAGCTTGGACGGCGGCCGCGCCACGCTGATCCTGCCCGCTGCGCTGGCGCCGGCGGTCGACGCGCGCCTGCGCGAGCGGATCGTCCCGGCGCTGGAGTCGATCCTGGCCGGCGCGATCGAGCGCGAGGCGCTGCTCGACGAGGTCGTCGAGACCGCCGCGCTGCGCCGCAGCGACGATCTCAAGACCGCGATCCTGCGGGCGGTCAGCCACGACCTGCGCTCGCCGCTGACCGCGATGGTCAGCTCCGGCGAGGCGCTCGGGTCTTCGGCGCTCGACGACGAGGACCGCGCTGCGCTGAGCGCCGCGGTCGTCGGCGAGGGCGCGCGGCTGGAGCGCTTGATCACCAAGCTGCTGGACCTGTCGCGGCTGGAGGCCGGCGAGGCGGCGCCGCAGCTCGACTGGGTCGATCTCGGAGAGATCCTCACCGCCGCCCGTGAGGATCTCGTCGCGGCGGGTGGGGCGCAGCTCGTCACGCTGCAGCTCGATCGCGATCTCCCGCCGCTGCGTGCCGACGCCATCCAGCTCGAGCGCGCGTTTGCCAACTTGATGGAGAACGCGATCGCCCACGGCGGTGGGCAGCCGGTGTCGGTGCGCGCCCGCGCGGTCGGGCCGCGGCTGGTGGTGCGGGTCGTCGACCGCGGGCCCGGCGTCCCGCTCGGCGAGCAGGAGCGGATCTTCACGCCGTTCTCCCGCGGCGAGGGCGCGTCGGGCACCGGGTCCGGGCTCGGTTTGGCGATCGTCCGCGGGTTCGTCGAGGCCAACGGCGGCACCGTGCGCGTCGAGTCGCTGCCCGGCCAGGGCGCGTCGTTCGTGGTGGAGTTCACGCTGTGAGCGACCGCCGGCCCGACTTTGCGACCAGTCACGATGGCGGAGAGCGCGGGCGATGACGGCGCAACGTCGCGTCCTGGTCTGCGACGACGAGCCCCAGATCCTGCGGGCGCTGAAGGTGATCCTGCGCGAGGCCGGCTTCGAGGCGGTGCCCGCGGAGACCGCTGAGGAGGCGCTGGACCGCGCGGCGGTGCACCCGCCCGACGCCGCGATCCTCGACCTCGTCCTGCCCGACGGCGACGGCGTCGAGGTCTGCCGCCAGATCCGCGGCTGGAGCCAGATGCCGATCATCGTGCTCAGCGCCGTGGGCGAGGAGGACGCGAAGGTCCGCGCGCTGGAGGCGGGCGCCGACGACTACGTCACCAAGCCCTTCGGCGCCCGCGAGCTGGTCGCCCGTCTGGAGGCCGCGCTGCGACGGGTCGCGGGCACCACGACCGGCGAGCCGCGGATCACCGCCGACGGGCTGGAGATCGACCTCGCCGCGCACACCGTCACCCGTGACGGTGCCGAGGTCCACCTCACGCCGATCGAGTTCCGGCTGTTGGAGACGCTGGCCCGCAATCGAGGCCGGCTGATGACCCACCGGGCGTTGCTGGTCGAGGTCTGGGGCCCGGAGTACGCCGACGACGTGACGGTCCTGCGCGGGCACATCGCCAACCTGCGGCGCAAGATCGAGCCGCCGGACGGCCATCGCTACGTGCGTACCGACGCGGGCGTCGGGTACCGCTTCGCGGCCTAGCCGCGACCTGTACGACATCTGTACGCGGCGGGCTCCAACCCGTACGTGAACGCCACGGGCGAGGCCTGAGAGTGATCGTATGGATCTTCTCGCTGTCGCCCTCCTCGTCGCGGTCTTCGCGGCGCTGTGGGCTCTCGTGGAGGCGCTCGACCGCGTATGAGCGCCACCGACCTCTTCGGCCTCGTGGTCTGTGTGGCCGTCCTCATCTACCTGCTCTACGCGCTGCTGCGCGGCGAGCGCTTCTAGGCGGACGGCATGAGCCAGGGCTTCTTCCAGATCGCGCTCTTCTGCGTGATCCTCATCGCGTCGGTCCCGCTGCTGGGCGGCTACATGGCGCGCATCTTCAGCGCGCCGCGACTGCCGCTCGTCCCGAACCTCCCGGCCCAGGACTGGAAGGCCTACGCCAAGTCGCTGGTCATCTTCTCCGGGCTCAGCGGCCTGCTGCTCTTCGCGATCCTGCGCACGCAGGCGATCCACCCCTTCAACCCGGGTGACTTCCGCTCCGGGACGTGGGACCTGTCGTTCAACACGACGTCCTCGTTCATCAGCAACACCAACTGGCAGTTCTACGGCGGCGAGACGACGCTGTCGAACTTCAGCCAGATGGCCGGCCTGGCCGTCCAGAACTTCGTCTCGGCCGCGGTCGGGATCGCCGTTCTCGTCGCGCTGATGCGCGGCATCGCCGCCCGCCAGGGCGACGGCACGCTGGGCAACTTCTACTCCGACATCACGCGGACCATCCTCTACATCCTGGTGCCGCTGTCGGTCATCGCGACCGTCGTCCTCGCCTCCCAGGGCACGATCCAGACGCTGGGCGGCAGCGTCGGCGGGCTGGCCCGCGGGCCGGTCGCCTCCCAAGAGGCGATCAAGCTGCTGGGCACCAACGGCGGTGGGTTCTTCAACGTCAACTCGGCCTACCCGTTCGAGAACCCGTCGGCGTTCACGAACTTCTTCGAGATGTTCCTCATCTTGTGCATCCCTGCGGCGTTGCCCTACACCTACGGGCGCATCGTCGGCAGCCGCCGCCAGGGTTGGACGATCTTCGGCGTGATGTTCGCGCTGTTCGCCATCAGCGTGGCCGTCGTCTACGTCGCCGAGCAGCACGGCACGCCCGCGGCGCACGCCGCAGGTCTGGTCGGCGCCAACATGGAGGGCAAGGAGCAGCGCTTCGGTGTCGCCTCGTCCTCGCTGTTCACCGCGATCACGACCGTGGTCTCCTGCGGCGCGGTCAACACCGCGTTCGAGTCGCTCACCGGCCTCGGCGGCCTGGTCCCGATGGCGAACCTCGGGTACTCCGAGTCGGTCTTCGGCGGCGTCGGCACCGGCTTGTACATGATGCTGCTCTTCGTCCTGGTGGCCGTCTTCATCGGCGGGCTGATGGTCGGGCGCACGCCCGAGTACCTGGGCAAGAAGATCGAGCCCAAGGACATCAAGCTGGTCACGATCGGGGCGCTGTTCACGGCGCTGGTCGTGCTGGTCTTCACGGCGCTGGCGGTGAGCACCAAGTACGGCGCGCCCTCCACCTACGCCTCAGGCCCCCAGGGCTTCAGCGAGAACTTCTACGCCTACCTCTCGCAGGCCAACAACAACGGCTCGGCGTGGGCCGGCTACACGGGCTACCTGCAGCCCAACGCGCCGGGCAACGTCGGCGCCCACGGCGTCACGTTCGCCGATCTGCTCGGGGGCTTCGCGATGCTCTTGGGGCGCTACGTCCCGATCCTCGCGGTGCTCGCCGTCGCCGGCGCGATGGCCCGCAAGAAGGTCACGCCCGCCGGCCTCGGCACGATGCGCACCGACACGCCCACGTTCGGCTTCCTGCTGGTCGGCGTGGTCGTCCTCGTCGGCGCCCTGACGTTCCTGCCCGCGTTCCTGCTCGGGCCGATCGTCCAATCCCTCACCACGACCCTCTTCTAGGAGGGGATGAAAACCATGCGCAAGGACCTGCTCCGCTCCGCGCTGGCCATCGTCGGCCTCACGTTGGCGCTCGGCCTCGTCTACCCGCTCGTCATGACCGGGATCGCCCAGGTGGCGTTCCCCTCCAAGGCCGACGGCTCGCTGATCAAGGATGCCGACGGCAAGGTCATCGGCTCCACGCTGCTGGCCCGCGACGTCAAGGACAGCCCGCGGTACTTCCACCCGCGGCCCTCGGCGACGGGCTACAGCGCGACCGTCACCTACTTCGCCAACCGAGGACCCAACCAGCAGGCGACGAAGATCCTCACGCGGCAGCACCTCGACGCCTACATCAAGGCCGAGAAGCCTTACAACCCGAATCTCACGCCGGCGCGCGTGCCGATCGACGCGGCGACCTTCTCGGCCTCCGGCGTCGACCCCCACATCTCGAAGGCCAACGCGGCCATCCAGGCGCGGCGCGTCGCCGCGGTCCGTCGGATCCCGCTCGCCCGTGTCCGGCAGCTGATCGCCGACAGCACCGACGGCCGCGGCCTCGGCGTCTTCGGCGAGCCCGGCGTCAACACGACGGTGCTCAACCTCGCGCTCGACCAGGAGGCACGATGACCCTGCAGCGCTCCGTCCTGCTGGACGCCGTTCGCAAGCTCGACCCGCGGATCCAGGTCCGCAACCCCGTCATGTTCGTCGTCGAGATCGGCGCGGTCATCGCGACCGGCGCCGGGATCGTGGGCGGCGGCGGAGACCCCCGCTGGTTCACCTTCACGGTCGCGATCTGGCTCTGGCTGACCGTCGTGTTCGCCAACCTCGCCGAGGCGCTGGCCGAGGGTCGCGGCAAGGCCCAGGCCGACGCGTTGCGCGCGATGCGCTCCGACACCCTCGCGACGCTGCGCGACGGCTCGACGCGCCCCGCCGCCGAGCTGCACCGCGGCGACGTGGTCGTCGTCGTGGCCGGCGAGGTGATCCCCGGCGACGGCACCGTCATCGAGGGGATCGCGTCGGTCGACGAGTCGGCGATCACCGGCGAGTCGGCGCCGGTCATCCGCGAGTCCGGGGGCGATCGCAGCGCCGTGACGGGAGGCACGCGCGTGCTCAGCGACCGCATCCTGGTGGAGATCACCCAGGAGCCCGGGCAGTCGTTCCTGGACCGCATGATCGCCTTGGTCGAGGGCGCGCAGCGGCGCAAGACGCCCAACGAGATCGCGCTGAACATCCTGCTCGCGGGGCTGACGATCGTCTTCCTCGTCGTCGTCGCGACGCTGCTGCCGTTCGCGCGCTTCGCTGGCGCCGACATCTCGCTGACGACGCTGATCGCGTTGTTGGTGGCGTTGATCCCGACGACGATCGGCGCGCTGCTCAGCGCGATCGGCATCGCCGGCATGGACCGGCTCGTGCGACGCAATGTCCTTGCGTTGAGCGGCCGTGCGGTCGAGGCCAGCGGCGACGTCGACGTCCTGCTCCTCGACAAGACCGGCACGATCACGCTCGGCAACCGTCAGGCCGCTGCGTTCGTCCCGATGCCGGGTGTCGGCGAGGCCGAGCTGGCCGAGACCGCGCAGCTCGCGTCGCTGGCCGACGAGACGCCCGAGGGCCGCTCGATCGTCGTGCTCGCCAAGCAGTACGGGTTGCGCGAGCACGACCTGGGGGCGCACGAGGCCCGGTTCGTCCCGTTCACCGCCCAGACGCGGATGAGCGGCGTCGACTACAACGGCACGAGGCTGCGCAAGGGCGCGGCCGACAGCATCATCACGTTCGCCGAGAGCGAGGGCGGTCGCGTGCCGGCCGAGCTGCGCGGCACCGTCGACCGCATCGCCCGCGAGGGCGGCACGCCGCTGGCCGTGGCGCGCGATTCGCAAGTGCTCGGCGTGATCTACCTCAAGGACACCGTCAAGGAGGGGATGAAGGCACGCTTCGAGCAGCTGCGCGCCATGGGCATCCGCACCGTGATGGTCACCGGCGACAACCGGCTGACGGCCGCCAAGATCGCCGAGGAGGCCGGCGTCGACGACTTCCTCGCCGAGGCGACGCCGGAGCGCAAGATGGAGCTGATCCGCGCCGAGCAGGCCGAGGGGCGGCTCGTCGCCATGACCGGTGACGGCACCAACGACGCGCCCGCGCTCGCCCAGGCCGACGTCGGCGTGGCGATGAACACCGGCACCCAGGCCGCGCGCGAGGCGGGCAACATGGTGGACTTGGACTCCAACCCGACGAAGCTCATCGAGATCGTCGAGGTCGGCAAGCAGCTCCTCATCACGCGCGGTGCGCTGACGACGTTCTCGATCGCCAACGACGTGGCCAAGTACTTCGCCATCCTGCCGGCGATCTTCGCGGCCACGTATGCCGCGGCCGGGGAGTCCACCGGACCGCTCGACGCGTTGAACATCATGCAGCTCGGTACGCCGCATTCCGCGATCATCTCGGCCATCGTGTTCAACGCGATCGTGATCCCGATGCTGGTCCCGGTCGCCCTGCGCGGGGTGGCCTACAAGGCGGTCGGCGCGACCGCGCTGCTGCGCCGCAACCTGTTGATCTACGGCCTCGGCGGGCTCGTCGCCCCGTTCGTCGGCATCAAGCTGATCGACCTCTTGGTGCACAACGTCCTCGGTGCCTGATGGAGACGCGCGGCCACCTCAAGGTGTTCCTCGGCATGGCCGCCGGCGTGGGCAAGACCGTGCGCATGCTGCAGGAGGGGCGCGCCGAGCTGGAGGCCGGCCGCGACGTGGCGATCGGGCTGTTGGAGACCCACCGTCGCGCCGACACCCTGCTCGCCGCCGATGGGCTGGAGCGACTCCCGCGGCGGCGCATCACCTACCGCGGCTCGACGCTGGAGGAGCTCGACCTCCCCGGCGTCCTCGCACGCGCGCCGGAGCTCTGCCTGATCGACGAGCTGGCCCACACCAACGCGCCCGGCGTCGAGCACACCAAGCGCTTCGAGGACGTCGACGACGTGCTCGCGGCGGGCATCGACGTGTTCTCCACCATGAACGTGCAGCACCTGGAGTCGTTGAACGACAACATCGCCGAGCTGTCGGGCGTGCGGGTGCGGGAGACCGTGCCGGACTCGGTGCTCCAGCGCGCCGACGAGATCGTGATCGTCGACCTCACGCCCGAGGCGCTGTTGGAGCGGCTGCGGGCGGGCAAGGTCTATCCGGCCGAGCGGGTCGACGCGGCGCTGCAGGGCTTCTTCAAGATCGAGAATCTCAGCGCGCTGCGCGAGACCGCGCTGCGGCAGGTCGCCCAGGAGGTCGAGTCGCGACGGCGGGTCGAGGGCGCCGACGGTCCCGCGGCCGAGGCCGCGATCGGCGAGCGGCTGCTCGCGCTGATCGAGCCCTACCCGGGCGCCCAGCGGCTGGTGCGGCGCGCGTGGCGCTCGGCGCAGCGGCTGGGGGCCGACCTCGACCTGCTGTGGGTCCGCAAGCCGGGGCGGGCCGACGGGCTTGCAGAAGACACCGAGCGCTCGCTGCACGCGCTGCGCCAGCTCGCCTCGGTCCTCGGTGCCGAGCTGCTGGTCGAGGAGGGTGACGACGTTGCCGAGACCGCCGCGCGCATCTCCGCCGAGCGTGGCACCACCTACATCTTGCTCGGCGCGTCGCGCCCGGCACGCGGCCTGGGCCGGCTGCGCGAGCCGCTGGCCCAGCGATTGGTGCGCCTGGCGCCGGGCGTCGACGTGCGCATCGTGGCCGACCGCTCACGAAGGGGTTCCTGATGATCTTGGTCGTCGTGGTGCTGCTGGTGATCGCCGCGCTGGTGGCGGGGTTTGCCGCAGGCGTCGAGCTGCCGGTCGGCCGCGCCGCGATCCGCCGCCGGCGTGCCCATGCCGCGAGCGTCGCCGCACGGCCGGACAACGTCCGCCGGATCCTGCTGCCGTTCACCGGCTCGGCGATCTCCCGCCGCGCCTTCGACGCCGCCGTGCGCCTCGCTCGCGTCGAGGGCGCGACGCTGATGCCCTGCTACCTGGCGACCGTCCCGCTCAACCTGCCGCTCGACGCCCCGTTGCCGCACCAATGCCTCGGGGCGATGACGTTGTTGGAGGTCATCGAGCAGCGCGCCGCGACCCAGGACGTCGCGATCGACGCGCGCATCTCCCGCGGGCGGACCTACCGCGACGCGCTGCGCCGCGAGCTGGAGGAGGAGCACTTCGACCGCGTGATCGTCTCGGCGACGAGCCATCCCGGCTCCGGCTTCTCCGGCGACGACCTCGTCTGGCTCCTGGGCCGTGCCGACGCCGAGGTCCTGATCCTGCGCCCGGCGCCCGAGGACGCCCGCGAGGTGTCGGTCAACGGCGAGCGGATCGTGGGGCATTTCTGATCGACGCGGCGGCACGGTCCGGCGCCGCTCGCAAGAAAAGCCCGGGTCATTTTTGATCTGACATCCTGCATCGCCGTGCCGATGATCGAGGTCGCCGACCTGCACAAGCGCTACGCCCAGGCCAAGCAGGAGGCGGTCGCCGGCGTCAGCTTCGAGGTGGCCGAGGGCGAGGTGTTCGGGCTGCTGGGCCCCAACGGCGCGGGCAAGACCACCACCATCGGCACGATGACCACGCGGGTGCGGCCGACGAGCGGCCGTGTCGTGGTCGACGGGATCGACGTCGTGGCCAACCCGGTCGCCGCCAAGCTGCGGATCGCGGTCGTGCCGCAGCGTCCGAACCTGGACCGCTCGCTCAACGCGCTGGAGAACCTCACCTTCCACGCGGCCTACTTCGGCTTCGGGCGCCGCGAGCGCAACCGCCGCGCGCGGGAGATGCTCGAGCGCTTCGGCCTGGAGGGTCGCGGCGACGACCGCGTCGACAACTACTCGGGCGGCATGGCGCAGCGGCTGATCATCGCCCGCGCGCTGATGCACGACCCGCGCGTGCTGTTCCTCGACGAGCCGACGACGGGGCTGGACCCGCAGTCGCGGCTCTTCCTCTGGGATCAGATGGAGGCCTTGAAGGCGCGGGGTGTCACCCTGCTGTTGACGACGCACGACATGGCCGAGGCCGACCGGCTCTGCGACCGGATCGCGATCGTCGACCATGGCAAGGTGATTGCCTCCGACACGCCGCGCGGGCTGCGCAAGCTGCTGCCGGGCGCCGAGGGGCTGGAGCTTACGCTGGCCGCCGCCACCGATCCGGTCGACGCGCTGCGCGGGCTCGGCGGTGAGGTCGAGTCCGAGCCGGCGGGCGAGGGGACGTGGAAGCTGCGCGTCTACGGCGAGGTCGAGCCGGGCGCGGCGATCACCGCCGCGGAGGCGGGGAGCGCGCGGGTCCTGGACCTGCGCCGGATCGAGGGGACGCTGGAGGACGTGTTCGTGCACATGACCGGGAGGGATCTGCGATGAGCGCCACCACCGAGACCGCACCGCCACGTCCCGCCGCCACGACCACGCGTGGCGCCCAGGCCCGCGCGTTCCTGGCCCTGTGCGAGCGCGACTTCTGGGTGTCCTTCCGCCGCCAGCTCGGCGGCTTCCTGGCCCAGACGCTGCTGCAGCCGCTCTTCTACCTGTTCATCTTCGGCCGCGTGCTGCCCGAGATCGGCGCGGCGGGCCAGGGCTACGGCTCCCAGCTCTTGCCCGGCGTCATCGCGCTCACGCTCTTCCTGACCGCCTTGCAGAACACGTCGCTGCCGCTGGTCATCGAGTTCTCCTTCACCAAGGAGATCGAGGACCGCCTGCTCGCGCCGCTGCCCGCCGCCCTCGTCGGCGTCCAGAAGGTCGTCGTCGCGGCGGTGCGCGGCATCATCGGCGCGCTGATCATCCTCCCGCTCGCGGCGATCATCCTGCCCGGCGGCGTCCAGTTCGGCGACATCAACTGGTTCGGCTTCGTCGCGGTGATGGTGTGCGGCTCGCTGGCGGGCGCCGCCGTCGGGCTGGTGCTCGGCACCGCGGTCGAGGCACGCCAGATCAACGTGGTCTTCGCGGTCGTGCTGACGCCGCTGCTCTTCACCGGCGCGACCTTCTACCCCTGGGCGGCGCTCGACAGCCTGCGCTGGTTTCAGGTCATTACCCTCATCAACCCGTTGACCTACGTGTCGGAGGGGCTGCGCGCCGCGGTCACCGACGCGGCGCATCTCGGCAACGGCTGGATCGCCCTCGGGCTGGTCGGCTGGACGCTGGTCTTCGGCGCCATCGGCGTCCGCGGCTTCGAACGCAGAGCTGTGGACTAGGGCCTAGTTGTCGAGGCCGAGCCCGTGCTCCAGCGCGCCCTTGACGCTCGCGTCGAGCGCGTTGAGGCGGTAGAGCGCGAGCGCCTCGGGTGAGCCGAAGCGCCGCGTCGGCGCCGCCTCGGGCCCGTGGTGGGTCAGGACGCAGTGGCCCAGTGCCAGGCGGCGGTCGGCGTCCAGCGCTGGGATGCGCGCGATGCGCTCGTCGAGCAGCCGCAGGCCGAGCTCGACGTGGCCCAGCAGCCGGCCCGGCTCGCTGATGCCGATCTCGGCGCCGAAGGTGAACTCCTCCGTCTTGCCGAGGTCATGCACGAGCGCCGCGGTGATGAGCAGGTCGGTGTTCAGCCGCGGATGCAGTTGCCCGGCTTCCAGCGCGAGCGTCCCGACCGCGACGGTGTGCTCCAGCAGGCCGCCGAGGTAGCTGTGATGGCTGCCGCGCGTGCACGGCGCGCGGCGCCAGGCGGCACGCAGCGACGCGTCACCGAGCAGCAGGTCGAGCAACCCCTTGTAGCCCGCGTCGTGGACCTCGCCGGCGAGATGCTCCAGGAAGCCGTCGAGCTCGTCGAGATCGCGATAGGCGACCGGCAGGAACGCGGCGGGGTCGGCCTCGCCCTCGGCGGCGCGGGCGATCGCGCGCAGGTCGAGCTGCAGCTCCTCGCGGAAGCGCTCGACACGACCGGCGATGCGGACGAGGTCGCCGCGCTCGAAGCGCGCGGCGGCGACGTCGGCGTCGCGGAAGACGCGCGCCGGGATCGCGGCGGTGCGATCGCGCAGCTCGACCGCGAGGTACGGCGTCCCCGCGCGCGACATCAGGCGCTCCTTGCGGGTGCAGGCGTAGACGCCCTGCACCTCGTCGCCGGCACGCAATGTGGCGATCGTCGGCGCCGTCGGGGCAGGGGTCTCGGGGAGTGCGGCGATGGGATCCATCATGGGCTGCGCTGCGGATGACGCTACCGTCCTGCTGATGCAGCCGCTCATCTGGGAGAGCCGGCCGGATGGCCTTCGGGCCCCGGCGCTGGTCTGCGCGTTCACCGGCTGGAACGACGCCGGTGATGCCGCCTCCGCAGCCCTCCGCTTCTTCGGCGCGTCCCTCGGCGCCACGCGCTTCGCGCAGATCGACCCCGAGGAGTTCTTCGACTTCCAGGCCACACGGCCCCGGGTCAAGCTCGTCGACGGCGACACGCGTGAGCTCGAGTGGCCGTCGGTCGAGATCTACGAGGCACGGGTTCCGCGCGCCCCGCGCGACCTCGTCCTGCTCTCCGGTCCGGAGCCGAGCTTTCGCTGGCGCTCGTTCACGCAGCTGATCGTCGATCTCGCCGAGGCGCTCGGCACGCAGATGGTGGTCTCGCTCGGCGCGTTACTGGCCGACGTGCCGCACAGCCGCCCGGTGGGGATCACGGGGCTGTCGAGCGATCAGACGCTGATCACGGGGCTCGAGCTGGCGCCCACCAGCTACGAGGGCCCGACCGGCATCGTCGGCGTCCTGCACGCCGCCTGCCAGGAGGCCGGGATCCCGACCGCCTCGCTGTGGGCGAGCGTCCCGCACTACGTCGCCGCCGCGCCGAACCCGAAGGCCGCGCTCGCGCTCGTGCGCAAGCTGGAGTCCTTGGTCGGCGTGACCGTCGACGCCGAGGAGCTCGAGCTGGCCTCGGCCGACTACGAGCGCCAGGTGTCGCTGGCGGTCCAGAGCGACCCCGACGTCCAGGCCTTCGTCGAGCGGCTGGAGAAGACTGCCGCCGAGGAGGAGGCCGAGGCCGATCCGACCGACCTGCCCTCCGGCGACGTCATCGCGCGGGAGTTCCAGCGCTTCCTGCGCCAGCGCGGGCCCGAGGGCCCCGACGTCGCGGGGCTGTAGTCAGACAGTCGCGATCGCGGCGCGCCGGCGGAGGATCCGTGCGCGCACGGCCACACCTGCCAACGCCAGCAGCGTCCCGAAGGTCGTCGTGACGAGCGCCTGCAGGATCGGGGGACTGGCGATCGTCGCCACGCGATCGTCGACGACCAGCGCATCGGCGAGGACCAGGCTCAGCCCGAAGATCACGCCGCCGGTCGCCCCGCGTCGCGCGGCGTCGCCGCGGTCGTCGTGCTCGAGGCCGGCACCGAAGCCGCCGAGCGTCGCGATCACGTTCGCCACCACCCAGGCGCCGATGCCGAGCCCGAGCGTCACGCCGGTCAAGAAGCCGCCGATCATCGGCGTCACGTAGGTCAGCGCGAAGCGCAGGACGAGCGAGCGGTCGGAGAGCAGCGGAGGCAGCAGCATCGAGGCGCTGGAGCGTGGCCGCCCGTGCGTGTCATGTCAACCGGCCGCTGCGACGACCCTGCGGTGGACCTGCGACAAACCGGACGCTTGGTCCGGAATCACGGGTTTGCGCCTGCCAGGATGCCGCAGGTGACCGGCGACGATCTCCACGGCTTCACCGCACCGGCTCGCGTTCCGGACGCGGCTCCCATCGCGGGCGCGCGTGTCGTGCTCGAACGGCTCGACGCCGCTCGTCACGGCGAGGCGCTTTACGAGGCAGCCCATGGCGACGGCGCTGACCCGCGGCTCTGGGACTACCTGCCCTACGGGCCGTTCACCGATGACCGCGAGGGGTTCGAGCGACACCTCGAGTCACAGGCGCCGTCGACCGATCCGTGCTTCTACGCGGTCGTCGATCGTGGGACCGGCCTGGCCGCCGGCGTCGTCAGCTTCCTGCGCATGGAGCCCGTGCACGGCGTGATCGAGATCGGCCATGTCTGGTTCGGCGGTCCCCTGCAGCGCACTCCGCAGGCGACCGAGGCGATCTTCCTGCTGGCGCGCCATGCCTTCGAGGTGCTCGGGAACCGCAGGTTGGAGTGGAAGTGCGACGACGCCAACGCGCGGTCCAAGGCCGCGGCGCGGCGCTTCGGCTTCACGGCCGAGGGCGTGTTCCGCCAGCACATGGTCATCAAGGGGCGCAACCGCGACAGCGCGTGGTTCTCGATCCTCGACGGCGAATGGCCGGCGGTCGGCGCGGGCTTTCGCGCGTGGCTGGCGCCGGAGAACTTCGACGCCGAGGGGCGCCAGCGCGCGTCGTTGGCGTCGCTGCGCCCGCCCGGCGCCTAGCGCTGCGTCCCGGGCTCGGCCGCGCCCCAGATGCCGGGGCCGCGGCGATGCTCGTAGATCAGCGACGTCTCGGCGTGCGCGACCGCCGGGTGCGTGGCGAGGTGGTCGACGACGAACTCGCGCAGATCCTGCGCGTCGGCGGCGGCGAGCCAGACGAGGTAGTCGGTCGCGCCCGCGAGGTGGAAGACCGTGAGGACGCCCGGCAGCTCGCGCACGGCGTTGGTGAAGGTCTCGATCTGCTCGCGGTTGTGGACGGCGAGGCGCACGGCGACCATCGCCTGCAGCGGACGGCCGAGCGCGGCGAGGTCGATCTCGGCGTGGAAGCCACGCAGGACGCCGGCCTCGCGCAGCGCGCGCACGCGTTGCAGCGCGGTTGACGGCGCGACGCCGACACGCTCGGCGAGGCGGTTGTTCGGGATCCTCGCGTCCTCGCTGAGCGCTTCGAGGATCGCACGGTCGGTGTCGTCGAGGCGCAGGCCGTTCGGCATGGACGCGATTGTTCCAGATTTGCTGAAGAAAATACGGAATTGTGTCGATATTCCGAAGATCCTGTGCTGGTCTGGTGATTATGCCGCACAGGTGCTTCACTGAACGCCATGGAGCACGCTGTCCAGACTCTCCTCGCGATCCGCGATTCCATCCTCGGCGCGATCGGCGACACGCCGCTTGTGCGTCTCTCGCGCCTGGGCGCGGGCCTCACCCCGCAGCTGGTCGCCAAGGTGGAGGCGCTCAACCCCGGCGGCTCGATCAAGGACCGTGCCGCGGTCGCGATGATCGAGGCCGCCGAGCGCGACGGCCTCCTGCGCCCGGGCGGCACGCTCGTCGAGCCGACGTCGGGCAACACCGGCACCGGGCTCGCGATGGCCGCGCGGCTGAAGGGCTACCACGTGATCGCGGTCATGCCGGACAAGATGTCCAAGGAGAAGATCGACCTCCTGCGCGCCTACGGCGCCGAGGTCGTGGTCTGCCCGACCAACGTGGAGCCCGACTCGCCCGAGTCCTATTACTCGGTCTCCGACCGTCTGGCCGCCGAGATCCCCGGCGCCTTCAAGCCCAACCAGTACTTCAACCCCGCCAACCCGCAGGCGCACTACGACACGACCGGACCGGAGATCTGGGAGCAGACCCAGGGCAAGATCACGCACTTGGTCGCCGGCGTCGGCACGGGCGGGACGGTCACGGGCATCGGGCGCTATCTGAAGGAGCGCAACCCGGACATCCAGATCATCGGCGCCGACCCGGTGGGGTCGATCTACAGCGCGCCGTCCGACGACGAGATCAAGGGGTACTTGGTCGAAGGCGTCGGCGAGGACTTCTGGCCGGAGACCTTCGATCGCTCGATCGTGGACCGCTGGATCGCGGTGACCGACAAGGACTCGTTCTTGACCACACGGCGGCTGGCGATGGAGGAGGGCATCCTCGCGGGCGGCTCGTGCGGCACCGCGCTGTGGGCGGCGCTGGAGGCGGCCAAGACGATCGGCGACCCCGACGCGTTGATCGTCGTCGTACTGCCCGACGGCGGGCGCAACTACCTGAGCAAGATCTTCAACGACGCGTGGATGACCCAGTACGGCTTCCTCGAGCGCGCCGGCGACCTGGCGGTCGGCGACGTCCTGCGCCGCAAGGCCGACGGCGCCTCCGAGCTGCCGTCGCTGGTCACGGTCCAGACCCACCAGAAGGTGCGCGACGCCGTCGCACTGCTCCATGAGCACGGCGTCTCGCAGCTCCCGGTCGTCAGCGCGAACGATCCAGGCGTCGTCGTCGGCTCGGTCGGCGAGCGTGGCCTCCTGGCGCGCGCGGTCAACGAGCCCGCGCTGCTGGGCGCCGAGATCGTCGCGGTGATGGAGCCGCCGCTGCACGCGGTCTCGGCCGACGACCCGGTGCGCGAGGCCGTCGAGCTGCTGGTCGGCGAGCGCCAGGCGCTGCTCGTGATGGCCGACGGCCGTCCGGCGGGCATCGTGACGCGCGCGGACCTGTTGGAATCGCTGGCACGATGAGACGACGCCTTCTGCGCTCGATGCCCACGGCTCATGGTGCGCCACGATGAAGTTCGCCACCCGCGCGGTCCACGCCGGCCTCGAGCCGGATCCGACCTATCGGTCGGTCATCCCGGCGATCCACCAGACCTCGACCTTCGCGCAGCCGACGGTCGGCGAATTCGTCGAGGAGTACGACTACGCGCGCAGCGCGAACCCGACGCGCTCGGCGCTGGAGACCGCGCTCGGCGAGCTGGAGGGCGGTCTGGCCTCGTCGTTCTCCTCGGGCATGGCCGCCACGCACGCGCTGATCACCGCGGTCTGCTCGGCCGGCGACCACATCGTGTTGCCGTCCGACCTCTACGGCGGGACCTTCCGGCTGGTCGACAAGGTGCTGACGCGCTTCGGCATCACCTACACGTTGGTCGACCAGACCGACCTCGGTGCGCTCGCCGCCGCGGTCACCGATCAGACCAGGTTGGTGTGGATCGAGACGCCGACCAACCCCTTGTTGAACGTCGTGGACGTGCGCGCGGTGCTCGACGGGCTCGCGGCCGAGCGCTCCGACGTCTTCGTGGCGGTGGACAACACCTTCGCGACGCCGGTCAACCAGCGGCCGCTGGAGCTCGGCGCCGATGCCGCCGTGCATTCGGTCACCAAGTACCTCGGCGGCCACTCCGACACGGTCGGTGGCGCGGTCGTGGTGCGCGATCCGGCCGTGCACGAGCAGGTGCGGTTCATCCAGAACTCGGTCGGTGCGGTCCCCGGCCCGTTCGACTGCTTCCTCGTGCACCGCGGCCTGCGGACGCTGCACCTGCGGATGGCGGCGCACGCGGCGAGCGCGGAGGCAGTCGTGGGGTTCCTGCGCTCCGCGCCCGGCGTCTCCGACGTCCGTTGGCCCGGCTTCAGCGGGATGGTGAGCTTCCGCCACCCGGACGCGATCGGCATCGCCCAGCGCACGAAGATCTTCACGCTGGCCGAGTCGCTCGGCGGCGTCGAGTCGCTCATCGAGGTCCCACAGGCGATGACACATCAGTCCGTCGAGGGCTCCGCAGCGGCTGTCCCGGCCGACCTCGTGCGCCTCAGCTGCGGCGTCGAAGCGCCTGAGGACCTGGTCGACGATCTCCATCGGGCCATCGGCGCGGGGGCTTAGACGGGCCGATCGGCGGGAAGAGGCTGACCATGCCTCGTCGCATCGACCTTGGCCGCGCCGTGCTCTTCGCCGGGTCCGCGCTGCTGTTGATCTCGCTGTTCACCGACTGGTATGAGCTCGGCGGAGCCGGTGTCACGGGCTGGCAGGTGTTCGAGACGCTCGATCTCGTGCTCGCCGCGCTCGCGATCGCCGGGATGGTCGCCGCCGTCCGGCCCGAGGTCACACCGCCCTGGGCCGCGGCGGTCGTGCCGGGCGCGGCGGTCTTCATCGTCTTCGTCCAGCTGATCGACAACCCTCCGGCCGCGGGCGACGCCAACCCGGCCGCGGGCGCCTGGATCGCGCTCGCCGGCGCGTTCCTGATGGCCGCCGGCTTCGCGCTCTCGCTCGCCGCGATCTCGGTGACCGTCCAGATTCGCGAGCGCGAGGTGCGCCGCCGCGTGGCGGCGGTCGATCGTCGCGGCGACCGCGAGGACGACGAGGCCGCCGATCTCGATGCCGACGCGGACGGGCCTGTGGGCGACGAGCCCAGGACCCCGCCGAGCCTCTTCGCACAGCCGCCGGCACCCGCACGTGCCGATGCCGACGACCTGGAGCGGACCCAGCCGCTGTCAGGTCTGCCCGACGACGAGGAGGGCGCAGAGCGACCGTGACGCCCGACGTGGGCAAACGAGCGCCGTTCGAGCTGCTGGCGTTCACGGCAGCGCCGGTCGCCGGCGGGCTGATCGTCGTCAAGCTCGAAGGGCGCTTCACGCCCGAGAACGGGCGCTTCACCCGTCAGCCGGTGCTCGTCGTCGAGCCCGGCGACGACCGTCCGCGCCTGGAGCTTCGCCCCGGTCCGTGCGCGGCGTGACGACGGCCGCTGGCGCGGCGTCTACGCGGTCCCGGCCGAGGCGATGCCCGATGCCCGTCTCGCGCTCGGCGTCCGTGGCACGCTGCTCGAGCTTCCCGCCCCCGACGAGCCCGACGGCGACGACCGGTTGAGCGTGCTCGCGCGCGAGGCCAACAACCTGCGCCGTGCGCTCGAGACGGCCGAGGCCGATGCCGCCACCGCCCGCGCCGAGGCCGAAGCGACGGCCTCAGAGCTGGCATCGACCGTCCTCGCCGCCCGCGACAGCGCACTTGCCGAGTCTGCCGACCGCATCGCCGCGCTGGAGGCCGAGCTTGCGCAAGCGCGCCGCGCGTCCGGCGCCGAGCAGGAGAACGCGGTCGCCGAGGCGCGAGCGCGCGCCGACGCCGCCGAGCAGCGCGTCGCTGAGGCCGACGCTCGCGCCGCCGAGGCAGAGGTTCGAGCCGCGGGCGCCGAGGTCCACGCCACGGACGCCGACACCCGCGCCGACGCCGCCGAGGCCCGTGCTCGGGCTGCCGCCAAGGCCGCGCGGGCTGCGGAGGCGGGCATGGAGGTTCTCAGGGCGGAACTGGCCGAGGAGCGCGAGCGATCGGCCGCGGTCGTCGCCGAGGACTCCGCGACCACCGCCACCGCCGAGGACCCCGACGCCACCGCCGTCCAACCGGCCGCTCGCCCCAGGCGGCCCGGGCCGACAGCGGTCGACCCGGTTGCGCCCACCTCACCCCGCGCCACCCCGGACCGGAGCCCCACCCACTGGATCGCCGTCGGCGCGCTGGTCCTCTTCGCGTTCGTCCTGCTCGGCCTCCTGGCCGGCTTCCTCGGTTAGACCATCTAGCGCTCGGCCGCCGGGCAGGCGATGCGGTAGTCGCAGATCGAGCAGGCCGCATACGACGGCGTCGGCTCGAAGCCCTGGCCGAGGATGCCGTCGGCGACCTCGCGGACGGTCTCGGCGATCCACTCGGCGTCGTTGGCGTCGTCGGGCAGCGGGACCTTCTGGTCGTCCAACACGTACAAGTAGGACTGGACCGAGGCGTCGAGGTTCCAGGCCCGCGTCGCGGCGACCGCGTACAGCGCCAGCTGCACGTCGTCGCGCAGCTGCGCCGGCGCCTTCGGACGGCCGGTCTTGTAGTCGATCAGCTCGTAGCGCCCGTCGGCCATCCGGTCCACGCGGTCGACCCGGCCGCGCAACGTGTGCGCCCCGATCTTGAAGTTGAAGGACTTCTCGAACCACATCGGCTCGGCATCGTCGGCCTGGAAGCGCTCGTGGTACTTCTTCAACGCGTTCTCGGCCTTGACGTGCAGCTGACGCTCCTCGTCGGTCGGCCCGAAGCCGCTGCGCCGCCAGCCCGCCTCCAACAGCCCCAGCAGCTCGTCGACCGACTGCCCGCCGGACTGGTGGTAGCGCTCCAGCACCTGGTGGACGACGATCCCGAAGCGCTGGTTGATCGTCGGCTCCTGCGGCACCCGGAAGACCCGCGCGAACTTGTACTTCAACGGGCAGGCGCGATACGTCTCGATGTCGGAGGCCGACAGCGCCAGGCCCTCACCACGACGGGGCAGGAAGGGCGCCAGCGACGGCTCGTGGCGCGCCGCGGTCGCCTTGGCCCGCACGCCCGCGTCGCGCTCGCCGTCCATCAGCACGTCGTCGAGCGACGACGTCTGCAGGATCTCCCGCTGTTGGCCCGTCGCCGCGTGGAGGATCGCGGCGTTGATGCCCGGCAACGCATCACCTACATCTTGGCCCTCCGGCCGTGCGTGCAGCGCCGCGAGCTTCAGCAGCTCCAGGTAGCGCGTCACCCCGTGGGCGACGTCCAGATCGGTGTCCAGCCGCAGCTCCCCCAACCGGGCGCCGATCTGCTGAACATCACTCAGCAACTCGTCACGGAGCTGCCCGATCGCCGCGTGCAGCGCCTCGTCGGGACCGAAGAGCTGCTCTTCGAGATCCTCCCACTCCGCGCCCAGCGCCTCGCGCGCCTCCTCGGCGAACGGCGACGGATGCTGCGGCGCGCCACGCTCGGAGTGCGCCGCGTAGGACAGCACCAACCCCTCCCGGGCGCGGGTCATCCCGACATGGAGGACCCGCCGCATCTCCGCGACGTGCTCGTCGCGGGAGTCCGAAGCGGCGCCGCTCGACCCCTCCAACAACTCGGCGGGGATCGGCTCGATCAGGACCCGCCGTGCCCCGGGCATCCGCGAGGACTGCAGCCCGCAGACGAAGACGTGGTCGAACTCCAGCCCCTTGGCGGCGTGCATCGGCAGCACGGCGACCGCGTCGTCGCGCGGCGGCGTGCCGTCCTCGTCCTCGGCGTCGCCGATCCCACCCGCCTCGGCCACCGCGGCAAACCAGCGCGCGAACTCGCGCGGCGTCGCCTGCGGCGCGCGCCGCACATAGGACGCGGCGAGCTCGCCGACGTGTGCCAGCGACACCAGCCGCTCGACAACATCAGCTTGGGCGGCGAACACCTGCGCGCGCCGCAGGCCGAGGCGCTCGATCAACCGGTGGACGAACAGATCCGGCCGCGTCGTGTCCAGGACGGCGGCGGCATCGCGGTGCAGCTTCAGGAACGCCAGGACGCGCTCGCGCGCCTCCGGCGGCAGCTGGGGTGACTCGGTCGCCGCGACCAGCCCGCTGACCATGTCGAGCTTGCGGCGCTTGGCGATCTGGATGCAGCGAGCGAGGTCGACCGAGTGCAGCTCGATCGGCGGGCGTGCCAGTGCGCGGACCACGGCGCCCGCGTCAGACGGGTTCACCAAGAGCCGTAGCCACGCGAGCACGTCGCGAACCTCGGCCTGGCCGAAGAACGCCGCGGCGCCCGCCAGCCGGAACGGCAGCGCCCGCTCCTCCAGCGCGACCGCCAGCTCCTGGCCCTCGGAGCGCACCGACCGCACCAACACGCCGATCCGTCCCGGCGCGACGCCCTCACGGACCAGGCGCTCGATCGCGGCGGCCACGCCCTGGGCCTGCGCTCGCTCGCTCGCACAGCGCCACAGCCGGACATCGCCGTCGGCGCCTGAGCCGCTGACCTCCCCGAGGCTGCTCCCCAGCCGGTCGGCGATCGGCGCCACGACCGCCTCGGCCGCGACCACGACGCGCTCCGGGCAGCGCAGGCTGCGCGCCAGTCGGACGGCCTCGATCCGGCGCCCGCCGATCGGCGCCTGGAGCAGCGCGCGCAGCCGGTCCGCGGCACCGCGCGGCTCGTCGATCGCCTGGTCGTCGTCGGCCGTGGCGACGAGGTCGCCGTGGTCGGCGGCCAACAGGCCGATCACGCGCACCTGCGCCGGCGTCGCATCCTCGAGGTCGTCGACCAGCACATGGCGCCAGCGGGCCGCGACCCGCGCACGGACGTGCGGTCGCTGCTCCAGCAGCTCCTGCGTGCGCAGCACCAGCTCGCCGAAGTCCAGCAGCCCCTGCTCGAGCAGCAGCCGGTCGTGGGCCTCGAAGAGCCCGGCGAACTCGCGCTCGCGCTCGCCTCGCTCTCCGTCTTGCGGCAACGACGCCGCCCACTCGCTGAAGCGCCGCGGCCGGATCCCGGCCTCCTTGAGGCCGTCGATCCGCGTGATGACCGCGCCCAGGACCGACGCCGGTCGGCCGCGCAGGTCGTGACGACGCAGCGTCAGCTCGTCGACGCGGTCCAGCAGCAGCGCGAGGCGATCGGCCGGCGAGGCGGTCACCGCGAACGGGTCGATCCCGGCCTCCAGCGCCTCGTCGCGCAGCAGCCGCGCGCACATGCCGTGGATCGGCAGGACCGGCAGCTCCTCGAACGGCCGATCGCCGAGCGCGTCCTCGACCCGGGCCCGCAGCGCCTCGGCGGCGGCCGCGGTGCGCGTGAGCAGCAAGATCTCCTCGGGCGCGGTCCCGCCCGCGACGAGCCCGGCGAAGCGATCGATCAGCGTCTGCGTCCGGCCGCTCCCCGCGCCACCCAGGACAAGCAGCGGCCCGCCGCGATGGTTGGCAGCACGTTCGCGCGAGATGGTGGGGCGGTCCTCGGGCGTGATGGCGCCGGGGGAAGCGGGCACGACCCTAGGATATGGCCCTGATGACGTCGCAACCCGCCCTCGACCATGACTGGCTGGGCGCATGTCGTTCGGCGGCACAAGGGCTGCGCGCCGTGCTGCGCGAGCACCCCACCAGCAGGGAGCGCGTGATCGAGACCGGCGTGACCGGCGAGGGCGGTGACCGGACGCTCGTCATCGACGCCGAGGCCGAGGAGCACGTCTTCGCCGCGCTGCAGCATCTGCATGACGACGGGGCGCGCTTCACCGTCGTCTCCGAGGAGCGCGGGACCGTCGACTTCGGCTCTGACGAGGTGCTCGTGGTCGTCGATCCGATCGACGGCTCGCTGAACGCCAAGCGCGGTCTGCCACACCACGCGCTGTCGGTCGCGGTCGCGACGGGGACGACGATGGCCGACGTCATCTTCGGCTTCGTCTACGACCTCGGGCCGGGCGAGGAGTGGCGCGCGACGCTCGGCCAGGGAGCGTTCCTCAACGATCACGCCCTCGATCATCCGCCGCCCGAGCGCCGCACGCCCGACGGTCGCTTCGAGCTGCTCGCGGTCGAGTCCGCCGACCCACGCTGGCTGGCGCTTGCCTCCGACGACCTGGTCGCCGCGACGCGCCGGATCCGCGCGATGGGCTCGATCGCCGTCTCGATGTGCCAGGTCGCCGCCACGCGCGTCGATGCCATGGCCTCGCTGGCCCGCTGCCGCGCGGTCGATGCGGCCGCGGCGCAGCTGATCGTCCGTGAGTCCGGTGGCGAGGTCGCGTTCGCCGGCGCCGAGGGCGGCCCGCTCGCCGCGCCGCTGGACCTCGTGCCGCGCTATCCCGTCGTGGCGGCACGCTCGCCTGAGTCGCTGCAGGCGCTGCTCGCGCTGCCGGCGGTGTAGGCGTATATGCAAGTTGATTGGGAACTGGCGGCCCGGATCGCCCGCAGCACCGCAGGCGAGGTCGTGCCCTCCTCGCCGCCCGCCGGCCTGGCGGAGACCGCGACGGCCGCCCGCGAGCAGATCGTCGCCGCGACCGGCCTCGTGCCGACCGCCGAGCTGCCCCCGGCCGAGTGGGTCGACCGTGGCGCCTGGATCGACGCGAACCTCGCGACGATGCGCTCCACCCTGGGGCCGATCCTGGAGGAGGCGACCGGGGGCTCGGAGCCCAACGGGTCGGGCGGGTGGGGGCCGTCTGCCGCGTTGCAGAACGCGGGCGGTGTCGTGGTCGCCGCCGAGGTTGGCGCGCTGCTCGGCCTCTTCGCCCGCCGCGTCCTGGGCCAGTACGAGCTGGATCTCACCGACCCGGAGTCACCCCCGCGCCTGCTGCTCGTCGGGCCCAACCTCGACCGTGCGGCGCGCGAGCTCGGCGCCGACCGCGACGAGGTGGTCACCTGGGTGACGCTGCACGAGGTCACGCACGCGGTCCAGTTCGGGGCCGTCGACTGGCTGCGCCCGCGCCTCGGTGGCGCGCTCACCGAGCTGCTCGGCGCGATGGACGTCAAGGTCGACCCGCGCGCGCTGCTCAAGCTCGACCTCGATGACCTCAAGGAGCTCGTGGGCTCGGTCCGTGAGGGTGGGCTGATCGGCACGGTCATGGGCGCCGAGCGCAAGGCCGTGCTCGACCGGGTGCAGGGAACGATGGGCCTCGTCGAGGGCCACGCCGAATGGGCGATGGACCGTGCCGGCGGCGAGGTGCTGCGCGATGTCGAGGGCCTCCGGTCCGCGATGGACCGCCGCCGCGAGGGCCGCGCGCCGCTGCTGCGGATCCTCGACCGCCTGCTCGGCTTCGACCTCAAGCTCAAGCAGTACGCCCAGGGTCGCGTCTTCTGCGACACGGTCGTCGCCGCTCGCGGCGAGGCGGGACTGCGCGACGCCTGGGCCGCGCCCGAGCTCGCGCCCACCTCGGCCGAGCTGGCCGCGCCACTGGTCTGGCTGGCCCGCACCAAGCTGGCTGCCGCCTGACCCCCGTTCGACCCCGAAATTGTCACGAACCGGTGTTCGAACTGTAACCCTGCCGACGGTCGGGTTTACAAACGTGTGTTCGCTGCTAGCCTGAGGGGCGAACAACGACTTAGATCTAACTTCCTTAGACCGAGGAGCCGACACCGATGGCCACCAACGCCAGCACCGCCCGCAAGACCGCCGCCACCAAGCGTTCGACGACCGCCAAGAAGGCTGCCGCCACGCGCTCCGCCAACGCCGCCGCCACGGCGCGCAAGAGCACGACCACGGCCGCCAAGAAGGCCGCCGACACCCGCGCCGCCGCTGCCAAGAAGGCTGCCGAGACGCGCGCCGCCGAGGCCAAGACGCGCGCCGATCGCGTGCAGGAGTACGCCGAGCGCGCCGCGCTCGTGCAGGTCGGCGCCGCCCTCGTCGCTCGTGACGCCGTCACCGAGGTCGTCGACTCGCTGCGCAGCTCGCTGAGCTCGCGCGACAAGGTCGAGAAGGAGCTGCAGCTCCGCCGCCGTCGCCTCGAGGCCGAGCTCAAGCGCTTCGAGCGCCGTGGTTCCACCGAGGTCAAGCGCTTCGAGCGCGAGGCCAAGAAGACCCGCACCGACGTCACCAAGCAGGTCAAGTCGCTGCGCACCGACGTCACCAAGCAGATCAAGCCGGTCGCCTTCCAGACCGAGTTCGTCACCGCGCGCGTCGAGAACCTGGTGCAGACCGGCCTCACCGCCGGCCAGAAGGCCGCCACGACGGTCCAGGAGCGCGTCGCCTCCGTCGTCTAGCACCCGGTCGGGCTCTCCAGCCGACCCCGCAGCACCCTCCTCCTCCGTCGGCGGGCCGCCTCAGCGCGGCCCGTCGTGCGTTAACGACCGGATTGAGTTTGCGACAATGGTGCACATGGCCCTCCCCTCCCGCGATGAGATCCTCCAGTCGCTGACCGCCGTCATCGACCCCGAGCTGCGCGAGAACATCGTCGAGCTCGGCATGGTCCGGTCGATCGACATCGCCGACGACGGTGCCGTCGCGATCACGATCTCGCTGACGACCGCCGGCTGCCCGATCCGTAACCACTTCCAGACCGCTGTCGTCAAGGCCGCCCAGGAGGCGGGCGCGACGAAGGTCAGCGTCGCCTTCGACGTCCTCTCAGACAGCGAGAAGGGCGCCCTGCAGAAGAAGCTGGGTCGTGCCGGCTCGCTGCCGTCCGGCGCCCTCGCGCAGGTCCAGAACGTCGTCTGCATCGGCTCCGGCAAGGGCGGCGTGGGCAAGTCGACGCTGACGGCCAACCTCGCGGCGGCGCTGGCCGCCGACGGCAAGAAGGTCGGCATCCTCGACGCCGACGTCTGGGGCTACTCGATCCCGCGCATGTTCGGCCTCGGGAGCGATCGCCCGCCGGTCTCACCCGAGCGCAAGATCCTCCCGCTGGAGTCCCATGGCGTGAAGGTCATGTCGATCGGCTTCTTCGTGCAGGAAGACAGCGCGGTCGTCTGGCGCGGCCCGATGCTGCACAAGGCGCTCACGCAGTTCCTGGAGGACGTCGACTGGGGTGCGCTGGACTTCCTGCTCGTCGACCTGCCCCCGGGCACGGGCGACGTCTCGATGACGCTGGCCCAGCTGCTGCCCGACGCGAAGTTCCTGCTGGTCACCACGCCGCAGCCGACCGCGCAGAAGGTTGCGCGCCGTGCCGCCGAGATGGCCCACAAGGTCTCGCTCGAGGTCGCCGGCGTCGTCGAGAACATGTCGGTCTTCACCACGCCGAGCGGCGAGCGCTTCCCGATCTTCGGCGAGGGTGGCGGCCAGGAGCTGGCCGACGAGCTCGACGTGCCGCTGCTGGGCAAGGTCCCGCTGACGATGCCGCTGCGCGAGCAGGCCGACGCCGGCTCGCCGCTGGTCGCCACCGACCCCGACGACCCCGCCGCGCAGGCGATCCGTCAGGCCGCCCGTGGCCTGCAGGCGCTGATGCCCGTGGAGCTGCCGCTGCTCACGTCAGCACCTGCGCCGACGTCGCCGATCGACGTCATCCCGGCGGCCAAGCCGTCGGGGATCAGCCTGCCGATGGCGGGCTGATCGGGCTGATCGCCCAGCGGGCGATCAGCCGTGCGCGAGCTCGCCTGGCGGCGCGCTCGCGCGGACCCTGCTGCGCGGACTACGCCTTCTTGAAGTAGTCCGCGTTGATCTGCACGAACTTGCTCCACTCCTCCGGGACCTGGTCCTCGGCGAAGCAGGCGTCGACCGGGCACGCCTCGACGCATGCGTCGCAGTCGATGCACTCCTCCGGGTCGATGTAGAGCATCTCGACCGAGTCGTAGTCGGGCTCGTCCGGGGTCGGGTGGATGCAGTCGACCGGGCAGACCTCGACGCAGGAGTTGTCCTTGGTGCCGATGCAGGGCTCGGTGATGACGTACGCCATAAAGGGGGATCCTCGTGCGGGTTCAAACGGGTTGGACGCGGCATTGTGCCAAAGCCCGCCTCCGGGGTGATTGTGGCACCCCGGCTGCAGCTTTCGACGCGTCTATGGAGCGGAAGCCATGCACTTCGGCACATGACGGTTGAAGCCGGTCGAATCAGCGCAGACTGACCTCTGGCTGAGGGTGACGAGGTCCTGACTCCATGACGACGCCATCCATCATCAAGACGATCGAGCTCCAGCGCCACCGGCGCCGGCTTTCGCGCCGTGCGGTGACCCGCACGGCCTGGCTGGCGGCCGATCTGGGCGCCATCGCGGCCTGCGCCGTGCTGGTGTTGCACGGCTGACACGGCCAGGTCCGTAGTCTCCGGGCCGCATGCTGCTGCTCACCGGTGCCACCGGCCTCGTCGGCTCCGCGGTGCTGCGTCGCCTGACGGCCGCGCAGGTCCCCGTCCGCTGTCTCGTGCGCGACCCGCGCCGGCTCGGGCCCGAGCGCGTCCGCGTGCAGATCGCGCTCGGCGACCTCGCCGACCCGCCGTCGTTTCGCAACGCGTTGCGCGGCGTGACGACCGTCGTCCACCTCGCCGCCGCGATCCGCGACCAGCCGCGCGCCTCGATCGAGGAGCTCAACGGGATCGCGACGTGGCGGATGGTCCAGGCCGCCGAGGCCGCCGGCGTGCGGCGCTTCGTCTTCTTCAGCGCGCTGTCGGCCAGCGCGCACGACCGCACGCGCTTCCTGCGCGCCAAGGCGCTGGCCGAGCAGGCGGTCCTGGCGTCCGACCTCGAGCACGTCGTGGTCGCGCCGTCGATCGTCTACGCCCCGGGCGACGTCTTCATGACGCTGCTGAGCCGGATGGCGCTGGCGCCGGTCGTCCCGGTCAGCGGCTCGGGCCAGGCCCGCTACCAGCCGATCTGGGCCGAGGACGTCGCGCGCTGCGTCACGGCGCTGCTGGACGAGGAGGCGCCGCGGGTGCGCTACGAGCTCGCCGGCCCCGAGACGCTCGACTACACCCAGATCACGACGCTGCTGCTGCGCGCCGCCGGTCGTCCGCGCCGCCTGATCCACGTGCCGACCCCGATCGTCTCCCGCGCGCTGCGCGCCACCGAGGCGATCCTGAAGTCCAAGGCCCCGGCGACGTGGGACGAGGCGGAGCTGATGGAGGTCTCGATGGTGACGCCGAACGGCACCGCGGACGCTCGCCTGCTCGGCGTCGATCCGGAGCCCATGAGCAGGGTTCTGGGTCTCTAGCTGCTAACCGTAGGGGTGATGTTGTCCCTTCCTTCCTCCCCTCGGGCGCGGTTCTGGGCCCTTCTAGCGGTGCTCGCCCTCGGTACCGGTGGCGGCCTGGCCGTCGGCTGCGGCGGTGGTACCGACCCCGTCAGCGACGACACGGTGCCCAGCAGCGTCGCGGTGACCACGCCGGCGGACGAGGTCACGACGCCGGCCGGCACCGACACCAGCACGACCACGACCGCGACGTCGACCGCGCCCAGCTCCACGGCGCCGACGGCGACCTCCACCACGCCCGCCGGCAGCGCCACGCAGACGACCTCGTCGACCGTGCCCGGTGGCTCGGCCTCGACCACCCCGGCGAACCCTGGTGGCCAGTCGGCGCCCGACGAGAGCACGACGACGACCAGCACCAACACCACCACCAACTCCGGTGGCACGTCGCCCGCGCAGGATCCCGAGTGCAAGCCCGGCACCGGGCCGGGGCAGCGCTATCCGCAGTGCGAGCCGCTCACGGGGCCCGACGCCCAGGACGACGAGGGCTGAGCAAGGCCTACAGGTCGGGGCGGCGCTCGGCCCAGCCGTGCGCCTCCTCGAGCTGCTTGGCCAGCGCGAGCAGCGCGCCCTCGCCGGCCGGCTGGCCGATGAGCTGCACGGCGAGCGGCAGGCCGTCGTCGCGCTGGTAGAGCGGCACCGAGATCGCCGGCTGGCCGCTGATGTTGCACGGCGCGGTGTAGGGCGTGAAGAGCGCCGAGCGCGTGAAGGCCCCCATCGGGTCGTCGGCGTCGAGCGGATCGATCGTGCCGAGCGGGACCGGTGCCTCGGCCAGCGCGGGCGTCAGCAGCGCGTCGTACTGCGCGACCCACTGGATCAGCGCACGGCCGACGCCGTGGAGCTGGAACTCGGCGAGCAGCCCGTCGACCGAGTTGATGGTCTTGCACAGGGAGAAGAGCGCCCAGCTCAGCGGCTCCATGTCCTCTGCGGTCGCCTCGCGGCCGGTGATCATCTCCGCCAGCCGGATCTGCGTCGAGACCGCCGGCCCGAAGGAGGCGGTGAAGACCGCCGACAGCTCGGGCTGCGCCCACGGCGGATCGGCCTCGACGATCTCGTGGCCGAGCGACTCCAGCAGCGCCGCGGCGTCTTGCACGGCCTGGATCGCGACCGGGTCGATCGGGGCGTCGGGCACCGGCGAGAGCGTCGACATCGCGATCCGCAGCTTGGACGGCGTGCGTCCGGCCGAGGTCGCGAACGGCTCGGCCGGCGGCGGCGCCCAGGTCATGTCACCCAGCTCGTAGCCGGCAAGGATGTCGAGCACCTCGGCGGTCTCGCGCACGCTGCGCGTCAGCACGCCGTCCTGGACCAGGAAGGTGTGCCCGACCTCGGGCGCCATCGAGATGCGCCCGCGCTGGGGCTTGAGCCCGACCAGGCCGCAGCAGGCCGCGGGGATCCGGATCGAGCCGCCGCCGTCGTTGGCATGGGCGATCGGGACCATCCCCGAGGCGACCGCCGCGGCCGATCCGCCCGACGAGCCGCCGGTCGTCCGCGACTGGTCCCACGGGTTGCGCGTGGCGCCGAAGCGGCGCGTCTCGGTCGTCGGCAGGATGCCCCACTCCGGCAGCGTCGTCGTGCCGACGATGATGAAGCCGGCGGCCTTGAGGCGCGCGACCACGTTGTGGTCATAGGGCGCCAGGAAGTCGCCGATGAAGTCGGCGGCGAAGGTCAGCCGCTTGCCGCTGACGGCGCGGTTGTTCTTGATGGCGATCGGGACGCCGGCGAACGGGCGCGGATCGTCGGGGCCGACCTTGTCGGCCTCGGCCAGCGCCTCGTCGGCGAAGACGTCGACGAACGCGTTGAGCGTGGGGTTGAGCTCTGCGATGCGATCCAGCGAGGCCTGGACGAGCTCGCGCGCGGAGAGCCGGCCCGAGCGCACGAGCGCGGCGAGCTCGTGGACGGGGCGGAAGAGGAGATCGGCGCCGGCGGCGGTGGACATGGGTCGACCTTAACCGGACGGCGGCGCCGTGCGCCGGACCGTAACCACATGACCAGCTATCATGGGGTTATGCCCGACCGCGACCTCCCGGAGGACCTCGTCCTCCCGCTCGCCACCGGCGAGCCGTGGTGGTACTGGTCCGGAGGGCGCCCGGCGGTCGACTTCGTCAACACCCGCCGCGAGCGCTGGCGCCGCGGGGTCGAGACGCTCGTGACCCCGGAAGACCTTGCCACCTGGCTGGTACGCGCCGGTGTGATGGAGACGGCGGGGCGGCCGGGGGCGGTGTCGCGCAAGGTGCTCGCGCAAGCCGTCGACCTGCGCGAGGCGATCGACACGCTGCTGGTCGGCGCGATCGACGCCACGCCCGTCGCCTCGACCGAGGCCATCACCTTGATCGACGACTGGCTCGTCTTCGCGGGTGTGCGTCCACAGATGGTCGTCGGCGACGACGGTGCGCCGCTGCTGACCGAGCGCGCCGCGGCCGACTCACCGCGCCGCGCGCTCGGCACGATCGCGCTGGACGCCGCGACGATGCTCGGCACCGACCAGCGCTCGCGGATCCGGATCTGCGCGAGCGACACCTGCAGCGGGCGCTTCTTCGACCGCTCGCCGGCCGGTCGGCGCCGTTGGTGCTCGATGCGCACCTGCGGCAACGAGGCCAAGGCCCGGCGTCACCGGCAGCGGCAGCGCCAAGACGCGTGATCTTCACAAGTCCTTCAACCAGCACGGCAACAGGAGCGAGAGAGTGACCAACGTGATCGAAGGAGTGCAGTCGGGGCTGGAGGGCGTCGTCGCGTTCGCGACCGAGATCGCCGAGCCGGACAAGGAAGGTGGCGCGCTGCGCTACCGCGGCGTCGACATCGAGGACCTCGTCGGGCAGGTTCCTTACGAGAAGGTCTGGGGCCTGCTCGTCGACGGCAGCTTCGCGCCCGGGCTCAGCCCGGCCGAGCAGCATCCATTGACGATCCGCTCCGGTGATCCGCGCGTCGACGTGCAGGCGGCGATCGCCGCGCTCGCGCCGGAGTGGGGCCTGGGGCAGTTGATCGACATCACCGACGAACAGGCGCGCAACGACCTTGCTCGCGCGTCGGTCATGGCCCTGAGCTTCGTCGCGCAGAGCGCACGCGGCCTCGGCAAGCCGTGGGTGCCCCAAGCCGACGTCGACCAGGGCTCCACGCTGGCCGAGCGCTTCCTCATCCGCTGGCGCGGCGAGGCCCATCCGGATCATGCGAAGGCCGTCGACGCCTATTGGATCTCCGCTGCCGAGCACGGCATGAACGCCTCCACGTTCACGGCGCGCGTCGTGGCCTCCACGGGCGCCGACGTCGCCGCGTCGATGTCGGCCGCGATCGGCGCGCTCAGCGGACCGCTGCACGGCGGCGCACCGTCACGGGTCCTCAAGATGCTCGACGAGGTCGACGCATTGGGCGATGCCGACAAGTGGGTCAAAGACGCGCTGGATCGCGGCGAGCGGCTGATGGGCTTCGGCCACCGCGTCTACCGCGCCGAGGATCCGCGTGCCCGTGTCCTGCGTCGGACAGCGCGGGACATCGGGTCGGCGCGCTTCGAGGTCGCCGAGGCCCTGGAGCAGGCGGCGCTGGCCGAGCTGAAGGCCCGTCGTCCCGATCGCGTGTTGGCCACCAACGTGGAGTTCTGGTCGGCGGTCGTGCTCGACACGGCACAGGTGCCGCCGGAGCTCTTCACCTCCATGTTCACGTGCGCGCGGGTTGCCGGCTGGTCGGCGCACATCCTCGAGCAGAAGCGGGAAGCCCGGCTGATCCGGCCGACCGCGAAGTACGTGGGGCCGGCCCCGCGTCCGGTCGCCGAGGTGGCAGGCGCCTGACGCCCTTAACGGCTTCGGCGCTCAGGAAGCTCCTGGGCGCCGAAACCTGCGGAATGCGGAGGGCGATGGTCCCAGCGCATGGACTGCACCGTAATAGAATACGGTTTTGTCTGCAAACCGGAGGCGTCCCGTTTGAGAAACATGGCGCAACGTACTCCGGCGCCGTAATCCCGTTTACCCTCCGCGCTCCCCTAATGTCGCGACTTCGTGGACCATCCTGGGGCGGAGCGCTTGGGGTCGTTGTTGGCGGAAATTCGCCATCCCGTCCGCCTGCCCATCCTCGTTGCGCTGGCCGATGAGCACCTCAGCCCGTCGCAGTTGGCCGACCGCTTGGACGTGCCGCTGGACACCGTCGTCTACGCCGTCCGCGCGCTGCACCGAGCCGGTCTGATCGAGCTCGTGCGCGTCGAGCCCGCAGGCGTCGGCGCGAACACCGTGCGACGCGTCTATCGCACGTTGCGCCATGACTGGCACCGTGTGGTCGACGTCCTCGTCGAGTTCGTGCCGCCCGCGCCGTCCGGCAGCAGCAGCTAGCTCGACGCGTTTGACATGCCGAGCGGTATCCGAATACCATCCGGTATCTGATGGCTGCCACGACCGCACCGATCCCGCGCCTGTCACGGCGCGCGCCTCTCCCGCCCGGGCCGCGCATGCCGCGGGCCCTGCAGACGCTCGGCTGGCTCAGCCGGCCGTTCCAGTTCGTCGAGCGCGCTCGCGCCAAGTACGGCGACACGTTCACCATGCACATCGCGCGCGACACGTTCGTCGTGCTCTCGGACCCGGCGGATGTCAAGCAGGTCTTCACCGGCGACCCGGCGATCTTCCACGCCGGCGCCTCGAACATCATCTTGCTCCCGTTCTTGGGGCACAAGTCGGTCCTCCTGCTCGACGGGGCGCAGCACCTCAGCCAGCGCCGGCTGCTGCTGCCGCCGTTCCACGGCGAGAAGATGCGCCGTCACGTCGACCTCATGACCGAGATCGCCGAGCGCGAGGTTGCATCGTGGCCGCGCGGCGTGCCGTTCGCGGTGCACCCGCACATGCAGGTGGTGACGCTCGAGGTGATCATGCGGATCGTCTTCGGCATCGACGAGGGCGACCCGCGCCTGGCAGAGCTGCGCATCCGCCTGCGCAGCTTCCTGGAGTCCACGGTCGACCAGCGCGAGTTGCGCAAGTTGCTGCTCTACGGGCCCGTGCGCTCCGACCGGCGGCGCATCTTCGCCCACGTGCTCGATCCCGTGGACGAGATCATCGCGGCCGTGATCGATGACCACCGTCGTCGCGACGACCTCGAGGAGCGCGACGACGTACTGTCGATGCTGCTGCTTGCGCGCCACGAGGACGGCTCGCCGATGGACGCCGTCGAGCTCCGCGACGAGCTCGTCACGCTCCTGGTCGCTGGTCACGAGACGACAGCAACCGCGCTGGCATGGGCGCTCGAGCGGCTGGTGCGCCACCCGGATGCCCTGGAGCGGCTCACCGATGAGGTGCGTGCGGGCGAAGGCGAGGAGTACGTCGACGGCGTGATCAAGGAGACGCTGCGCCTGCGCCCGGTGATCCCGTTCGTGGGACGCAAGCTCACCGAGCCACAGACGATCGCCGGCTACGACCTCCCGGCCGGCGCGCGCGTGGCTCCGTCGATCCACCTGATGCACCGGCGCGAGGACATCTATCCCGAGGCGGCGGCGTTCAAGCCGGAGCGCTGGCTCGGCGTGCGGGCCAACCCCTACACCTACCTGCCGTTCGGCGGTGGCGTGCGTCGCTGTCTGGGCGCCAGCTTCGCCGAGACCGAGATGCGGGTGGTCCTCAACGCGATCGTCTCCAACGTGCGGCTCAAGCCCGCGCGTCCGGAGAGTGAGAAGGTCGGCCGGCGGGTCATCACGCTCGTTCCGGGGCGCGGTGGCGAGATCATCGCCACATGACCCCGACACCCGAGCGTCTCACGCGCAAGCAACGCCAGGAACACACGCGTACCTGCCTGCTCGATGCCGCCGGGCGCGTCTTCGCGCGCCGCGGGCTGACGCAGGCGTCGGTTGACGAGGTCGCTGCCGACGCGGGCTTCACCAAGGGCGCGGTGTACGCGAACTTCGGGTCCAAGGAGGAGCTCTTCCTCGCGATGCTCGACGTGCGCTTCGCCGATCGGCTCGGGCAGATGGACCGCGCGCTGAGCACCGATGAGTCGCCCGAGGTCCAGGCGCGCGCGGCCGGCCGCGACTTCATCGACTACCTCTCCGGTGACCCGGAGTGGGGCAGGCTGTTCTTCGAGGCGGCGCTGCATGCGTCGCGCGACGAGGCCTTCCGCGTCAAGCTGCAGCAGCGCTACGCCCTGATGCGCGAGCGGATGGCCGCGGTGCTGCGCGAGCGTGCGGCGTCCGGTGGCTTTGACCCCGGTGTCCCGTTCGACCAGCTCGCGACGATGATCTTCGCGATGGCCAACGGCGTCGCGTTCGAGCGCTTCGTCGAGCCCGCCGCGGTGCCGGACGAGCTGTTCTCCTCCATGTTGGAGCTGTTCGCGCTCGGCGCGGCGTCACGCCAGGGCGGCGGCGTCGCCCACGGCGATCCGTCCTGAGCCCGCGCGCCTCTATCGTAGGCGGGCGTGCCCAGACTCCTCGTCACCGGCGCTTCGGGCTTCCTCGGCGGGGCGGTCGTCGCCGCCGCGCCGGCGGCCGGCTGGGAGGTCGTGGGAACGGCGTTGACGCATCCGGCGTGGACGGTGTTGGACGTGCGCGACGCCGCGGCGGTCGATCGCGTTGTTGGTGCGGTTGCGCCCGACGTCGTCATCCACACCGCCTACCGCCAGCACGGCGACGAGGCGATGGCGGTCAACGCGACCGGCGCCGGGCATGTCGCGGCGGCCGCCGCAGCGGCGGGCGCGCGGATGGTGCACGTGTCGTCGGACGCGATCTTCGCCGGTGACGGCGATCGCCCGCTGCGCGAAGGTGACGTGGTGCGGCCGGTCACCGTCTACGGGACCACGAAGGCGGCGGGCGAGATCGCGGTGCAGGCGGCGAACCCCGACGCGCTGATGGTCCGGACCTCGCTGCTGGTCGGCGGCCCGGGCCACGCGCCATCGCCGCACGAGTCGCTCGCGCTTGCCGTGGCGTGTGGCGAGCAGCAGATGATGTTCTTCACCGACGAGGTCCGCTCGCCGATCCAGGTCGACGATCTGGCCGCGGTGCTGTTGGAGCTGGCGGCCCAGGAGGGTGGCGGCCCGTTGCACGTCGGAGGGGCTGACCACGTGAGCCGCCTGGAGCTCGCACAGCTGGTCGTGGCGGCGGCGGGCCTGGACGCGGAGCGGTTGCACGGCGAGCCCGCGCCGCCGGATCGTCCGCGCCACTGCCCGCTCGACAGCGGCGTCGCGCAGACGCGGCTGCAGACCCGTCTGCGCGGGGCCCGCGAGATCTACGCGGTCTGAGTGCCGTGTTGGTCCGGGTCGTCTGGGATCCCGCAGAGGGACACCAGGCGACCTGGATCGCTCGTTCATCGGCGGAGCGACCCGCTGGACCGTCTGCGACCATGCGGAGATGGCTGCACAAGACGGACCCGCCACCATCGAGACCGACGCGCTGCTGGGCACGCGCGCCGTGGAGGCCGGCGTCGCCGCTCTCGCCGGTCGCAACCAGCACCACCTTGCCGGCATGGCGGCCGACGAGCAGGTCGAGGCGGCCAACCACTGGCGTGAGCTGGCGGTCGAGGTGCTCAGCGCGGCGCGCGAGGCGCTGTCGGGCGGCACCGGCGTCCCGGAAGGCGCAGGCCGCGCGGTGATCGTGTTGGAAGACTCGGGCGGCGAAGAGGTCAACGTCCACGTGACGTTCGCGCCGCAGCTCGAGGAGATGGCCGACGGCTCGATCGCGGGAACGCCCGCGCAGCTCGCGGCGATGTCACTGCTCGAGTCGATCGCGGGCGAGCCCGAGGACCACGGTCACGGCCATTCCCACGACCACGACGACCACGGGCACGGCCACACGCACTAGGCACGTTGACCGGGGTGTTCTCCGGTCAACGCACCCGGCCGAGCCTCAGCCCCAGAAGCCCTCGTCCTTGAGGATCTCGCCGTCGCCCTCGTGGTGGGCGCCGAGGGCGAGGTACTCGAGGCCGTCGGGGCCTGCTTCGAGTGACCGCGCCACGCCGGGAGCGATGCGGACCGCGTCCATGATCTTGAGGTCGAGGATGTCGTCGTCGAGCTTGATGCGGCCGGCGCCGCCGATGACGACGTAGATCTCCTCGGCCTCGTGGTGGCGGTGCGCGAAGCCCTGGCGCTGGTTGGGCTTGACGCGCATGAGCGCGAGGCCGGTCTTCTCGGCGTCGAGGTCTTGGCGGGCGAAGCGGGCTTCCTGGACGGTGTCGAAGCCGGCGCCGGGCGCCACGTCTTGGACATCACGGAGGTTCTTGATGGTGTGGCTCATAGTGGCATGATGCTACCCGCGCAGACCCCCAGAACGCAGAAGGGCCCGGCGCGCAAGCGCGCCGGGCCCTTCGATGCGACAGCTTCAGCGCGTGAGCGCTGCTTACATCATGCCGCCCATGCCGCCCATGTCGGGCATGCCGCCGCCTGCATCCTTGTCCGGGATCTCGGCGACGATCGCCTCGGTCGTCAGGATGTTCTTGGCGATCGACGCGGCGTTCTGCAGCGCGGAGCGCGTGACCATGGCGGGGTCGATGACGCCCGCGGCGACCAGGTCGACGATCTCGCCGGTCGCGGCGTTCAGGCCGAAGCCCTTCTTGGCCTTGCGCACGTCAGCGACGACGACGGAGCCCTCGAGGCCCGCGTTCTCGGCGATCTGACGGAGCGGCTCCTCGAGCGAGCGGAGGATGATGCGGGCGCCGGTGCGCTCGTCCTCGTCCTCGATCGCGTCGGCGTTGACGCCGGCCGAGGCCTGCAGCAGCGCGACGCCGCCGCCGGGCACGATGCCCTCCTCGAGGGCGGCGCGCGTGGCCTGCAGCGCGTCCTCGACGCGGTGCTTCTTCTCCTTCATCTCCGTCTCGGTGGCCGCGCCGACCTTCACGACGGCGACGCCGCCGGAGAGCTTGGCGAGGCGCTCCTGCAGCTTCTCCCGATCGAAGTCCGAGTCGGTGTTCTCGACCTCGGCCTTGATCTGGTTGATGCGGCCCTTGATGGCGTCCAGGTCACCGTTGCCGTCGACGATCGTCGTGTTGTCCTTCGTCACGACGACGCGGCGCGCGCGACCGAGCTGGGACAGCTGGGTGTTCTCCAGCTTGAGGCCCATCTCCTCGGTGATGACCTCGCCGCCCGTGAGGATGGCGATGTCCTCGAGCATGCGCTTGCGGCGGTCGCCGAAGCCCGGAGCCTTGACGGCCACACCGGTGAAGGTGCCACGGAGCTTGTTGACGACCAGCGTCGCGAGGGCCTCGCCCTCGACGTCCTCGGCGATGATGAGGATCGGACGGCCGGACTGGATGACCTGCTCGAGGACCGGCAGCACGTCGCGGACGGAGCCGATCTTCTGGTTGGCGATCAGGATGTAGGGGTCCTCGAGGACCGCCTCCATGCGCTCCTGGTCGGTGACCATGTAGGGCGAGACGTAGCCCTTGTCGAACTGCATGCCCTCGGTGAACTCGAGGTCCATGCCGAAGGTCTGGCCCTCTTCGACGTTGACGACGCCGTCCTTGCCGACCTTCTCGATGGCGTCGGCGATGACGTCGCCGATCTCCTCGTCGCCGGCGGAGATGGTGGCGACGCGAGCGATCTGGTCCTTGCCCTGGACGGGCTTGGAGAGCTTGCGGATGTTGTCGACGATCTGGTCGACGGCCTTCTCAATGCCCTTCTTCAGGCCGAGCGGGTTCGCGCCGGCCGTGACGTTCTTGAGGCCGTTGCGGACGATCGCCTGGGCGAGCACCGTCGCGGTCGTCGTGCCGTCACCGGCGACGTCGTTGGTCGCCGTGGCGACCTCGCGGACGAGCATCGCGCCCTGGTTCTGGAAGACGTCCTCGACCTCGATCTCACGAGCGATCGTGACACCGTCGTTGGTGATCGTGGGAGCGCCGAACTTCTTGTCGAGGACGACGTAGCGGCCCTTGGGGCCGAGCGTGACCTTGACCGCGTTGGCGACGGCGTCGACGCCGGCCTCGAGGGCCTTGCGGGCCTCGGCGTTGTACTTCAGTTCCTTGTGAGCCATAAAAAGATCTCCTAGTTCTCGATCTTGGCCAAGACGTCGGACTCGCGCAGGACCAGCAGGTCCTCGCCGTCGACCTTGATCTCGGTGCCGCCGTACTTGCTGTAGAGGACCGTGTCGCCCTTGGCGACATCGAGGGGGATGCGCTTGTCCCCGTCCTCGTCGAACCGGCCTTCGCCGACGGCGATGACCTCACCCTTCTGCGGCTTCTCCTTGGCCGTGTCCGGGAGCAGGAGACCGCTGGCGGTCTTCTCCTCCTCCTCGATGGCGCGGACGATCAGCCGATCGCCGAGGGGCTTGAGCTTCATTCTGGTGGCCTCCGTTGAGGTGACAGACGTTTGTCAGACGTTTGTTTCGAGCGGGGTTTGGCACTCGCAGAGGCGGAGTGCCAACGTCAGGCCATACTAGCGCGCCGCCAAGGCCCGTCAAGACCTGATTGGCACTCTTGCACCCTGAGTGCCAAGTCCGTCGGTCATCCGTCGATCATGGTGATGGTGCGGGCCCGAACGACCGATGCCAGGGCCATGGAGCAGAAAGGGCTGCGTAGCGGGCATTTCCTGGCGCTCGTGGGCGCGCTGGTCGCGTTCGCGTCGCTGTGGCGCCCGTGGTACGAGATCACGATCCCGCAGCAGCTGCGCGACATCTTCAGCGGACAGCTCGGCCAGGACCCCGGCCTGCTCGGCCAGATGGCCCGCGGGCTCGCCACCGCGCTGCCGAGCTCGATCTCGGCCTCGGGCTGGAAGGAGCTGCAGGGTGCCGACGCGGCGGTCGCCGTGGGCGCGCTGGCCGTCGTCGCGCTGGTGCTGGGCGCGGGCGGGACGTTCGGCTCTGCCGTGCGGATCGACGCAGCCGCAGCCGCCCGCGGGATCGCCGCCGTCGGCGCGCTGGGTGTCGTCCTGGCGCTCGTGCATGTCGTGAACCGGCCGGGCAGCGGGCCCGGGAGCGACTACGTCCATGTCGCCCAGGGCCTGTGGATCGCGCTGGGCGGCTGTGTCGCGGTCGTGGCCGGTGGCCTGTGGGCGTCGGTCGACACCGGCGGATCCAGCGTCAAGAGCCGCGCGACCACCACGCCGCTGCCGACCTCGTTCCCCCCGCTGGAGCCCGAGCTCCCGCCGGTCTTCGCGCCCTCGCCGGGCACCGCGGCCGCCTCGGTCCCGCCGCCGGGCGCCTGAGGGCGCTCAGCCGCGCTCGCGCGCGGTCGTGGCCACGCGCCGCACGGCATCGGCCAGCGCTTCGGCGTTGGCCGCCTTGCTGACGTGGCCCTCGGCGCCCGTGCTGCGCGCGACGCCGGCCAGCTCCTCGTCAGGCATGCCGGAGATCAGCAGGACGCCCGCGGCGGGCAGGTGCTCGCGCACGTAGGCGAGCACCTCCTCGGAGTGCTCGGGCTGGGGCAGCAGTCGGTCGAGGACCACGACGTCCGGACGCGCGCCGGTCAGCGCCGCGATCGCCTCCTCGGCGCTGCGGACAGCGCCGACCACCTCGATGTCCTCGTGCGCCTCCAGCCAGGCGGACGCAAGCGTCCCGAAGCCCAGCGAGTCGTCAGCGATGAAGACGCGCAGCACGGTTGACCCCCTCGCCCGTGCGTGTGGCGCGCTAGTTCTGCGCGCCCCCGATGCCCAATCGGGCATCGGTGAACGACGGAGGGTGGACGATGATCTGCGAGAACCGCACGACGGTCACGATGTCCTCCATCGTCACCTTCTTGCCGTAGATCTGCTCGAGGAAGTGGATCATCTCCTCGTGGCGGCGGAACTCCGGGTTGTCGTGCTCGATGTCCCGGGGCGTCAGATCGCGGACGCGCTTGACCTCGACCTGGTCGATGACCGCGTCGAAGATCTTCTCCCGCGGCGAGTGCTGGTAGCCGATGGTCACCATCACCGCCTGATTCTTCTTGTACTTGTGCGACTTGTCGCCGAGGCGGATCGTCGCCGTCTTGCGACCGCGCTTGAGCTGATCAGCGAAGATCGTGGAGTAGAAGTTCAGGACCTGCATCCGACGGCGGAGACTACTCGTCGGAGGTGATCTGCGACAGGGCGCGGGCCGCCATGCCCCGTTCGCCGTCGTAGGTGAGGCGCTCGGCGGCCTCGCTCAGCGGCATCCAGCTCGCCTGCTCGACCTCGTCGTCATGGTCGGCGACATCACCGCCGGCATAGGCGAACAGGAAGAAGTCGACCTGCTTGGCGATGCGCTTGCCGTCCCGCATGTACCAGTAGCGGACGGGACCGAGCTCGCCGAGCGGCTCGGTCTCCACGCCCGCCTCCTCGCGGACCTCGCGCGCGGCGGCCTGCAGCGGCGTCTCGCCCGGGTCGACGTGGCCCTTGGGCAGCGCGAGCACCTTGGCGCCGCTGGCCGCGCGCCGAGTCGGCACGATCACGATGCAGTCGGTGCCGCGCACCACGACGCCGCCGGCCGAGTGCTCTGACGGTGACAGCAGGCCGCCGGCCATCAGTAGACGTAGCGCTCCAGCGCGGACGGCTCGTGCACGGTCACGCGGCCACGGCCCTGGGTGACGACCCCGGCGCGCTCCAGCACGGCGAGGAAGCGGCTGGCGGACTCGCGCGAGGAGCCCGCGAGCTGGGCGATGTCGGCCTGGGTGATCGTCACCAGGACATCGCGCTCGCCCGCGCCCTCGGACTGCGCCTGGCGCACGAGCTGCCCCAGGACCCCGGCGACGCGCGACTGGACGGTCTGGAAGGACTGGCGCGCGAGCCGCTCGTTGGCCTCGCGCAGGCGGCGGCCCAGGCCGATGACGAGCTTGACGGCGATGTCGGGGTGCTCGCGCAGCAGCCGCCGCATGTCCTGGCCGAGGATCGCGATGGCCTCGACGTCGTCGAGCGTCTCGATCGTCGCCGAGCGCTTCTCGTCGTCGAACATCGCCAGCTCGCCGAAGATGTCGCCCGGCCCGAAGTGCGCGAGCGTGATCGTCCGGCCGTCAACGTTCTCGCGCACGGCGCGGGCGTGGCCGCTGCCGACGATGTAGCAGGTGTCGCTGGCGTCGCCCTCGCGGAAGATGACGGTGTTGCCGTCGAAGTGGCGGGGGACGGCGACGTCGGCGACGCGGCCGAGGTCGGCCGGCGCGAGCGCTTCGAAGACCGGCACCTGGGCCAGCAGCTCGACGCTCTGCGCACTGGAGGGCACCGGCCGAGTCTAGGGGAGTTGTGTGATGGTCGGCGCACATTGACGTCGGTCTGCCCGCCCGACTCAGGCGGCGCCGTCCAGCGCGCCTTCGCGACGGCGACGCCGCAGCGTGCGGCCGGCGAGCAGGGCCAGTGCGGCGAGGATCGCCAACGGGGCGAGGACGGCGAGGGCGATCAGCGTCACGCCGCCGGCGATCTCCAGCACGCGACCGGCGTCGTGGAGCGCGTCGCGCGGGGTCCAGGCGCCGTCGTCCTTCTTGGTGGCCTTACCGGTGCCCTGGACGGTGACCGACACCGTGGCGAGGTCGGCGCGTCGGCGCTGGGCGTCCAGCGCGCCCTTGCGCTGGGCGATCTCCGAGCGGTTGTCGGCCAAGCGCGCCTTGAGGCTCGCGATCTGGCGGTCGGTCGTCGCATTGCCGAGCGCGCGCAGCAGCGCGGCGCGCTCGGCGCGCGCGTCGGCGAGCTGATCGGTGGCCGAGACGACGGCTGAGGTGATGTCCGACGCGCTCTGGCTCAGCGCGCCGACGTGGGCGAGCTTGGAGAGCCGGGCGAGCGTGTCGTCCAGGCGGGCGGACGGGATCCGCAGCGTGAACGTGGCCTCGCCGCCGCCGTCGCGGGTGGCGATGTCGGAGCGCTGGACATAGCCGCCGGCGGCCTGGGTCTCGCGCACGACGCCGTCGGCGGTCTCCTGGACGTCGTCGGGCTTGGGGGTGAGCGTGAGGTCGGCGGCGCGCTGGACCTTGCGGTCCTGTTGGGAGACCCCGTTCCCGCTCGCCCCCGCCGGGGCGGCGGCGGTGAGCGACGGGGCGCTCTTCTGCGCGGCGGCGCCGGAGCTCGTCGTTCTTGCCGACTGCGGCGCGGGCGCGGCAGAGTCGGCGCTGCTCGCGCCGGCGGCGCTGAGCGCCTCGGCGGCCGACTTCTCGGCGGCACTGGGCCGTGGGCCTTTGGCGGAGAGCATCTGGGTGGAGGACGACGAAGACGAGGTCGACGCGTTGTCGCCGGACCCGCCGCCCGAGGAGGCGACCAGGATCGCCAGCGCGGCGACCGCGGCGAGGCCGAAGCCGGGCGCCAGGATCTGCGGCGCCCGCAGGCGGACGTGCCACGGCGGCTTGCTGCGCCCGCCCGACGCTGCGGGCTCGCGCGGGAAGCCCGCGTGGACGCGGGCGTCCAGTGACGCGAGGAACGCGGCGCTCGGCTCCGGCCGCGCGGCCTCGACGTCGGCGACCAGCTGCGAGAGGTCGGGATCGGCGGTCGGCTCGGCCGCGAGCGCGGCGTCGAGCTCGCGCAGGCCGCGGAGCGTCTCGGGGTCGGGCAGGGCGTCACGACGGCGCATGGCAGGCCTTCCGGAGCCGGGTGACCGCGCGATGGACGCGGGTGCCGGCGTTGGCGACGGAGATGTTGAGGACCTTGGCGATCTCGGCGTTGTCGAGGCCCGCGTGGAACTTCAGCGCGATCAGCTCGCGCTCGCGCGGGTCGAGCTGGGCCAGCGCGGTGGCGACGGCGGCGCGGCGCAGCGCGGCCTCGTCGTCTTGCGCCCCGTCGTCGCGCTGCACATCTGGGTCCTCCGGGTCGGTCAGCAGCGCGGCGGTGCGCTTGCGGACCCGCAGCTCGTCGAGCGCGGCGTTGCGGGCGATGCCGAACACCCAGGCCCGCTGTGAGCCGCGCTTGGGGTCAAAGCCCGACTGACGGCGGTAGGCGCGCTCGAAGGCGGTCGCGGTGACGTCCTCGGCCGCCGTTCGGTCGCGCAGCAGCGTCATGACGTAGGCGAACACGTCCGACGCCGTCTCGCGATACAGCGCATCGAACCGGGCGGTCATCGGTTCGGAAGTCGAGATCTCCATGACAGTTCCCACGTCGACACTACGGTCCGCTGGCCTTTCCATCACACGCGAGTACATTTCGCGCGTGCATCCCCTGCGTCACGCCGTCGCCTGCGGCCTTGTCACCTTCGTCGCCCTGGGCGCCGGTTCGGTCACGCCCGCCGGTGCGGCCACCACCGGCCCGACCGTCGACCAGTCGCCGCTGCTGTGGGCGACCATCAACATCTGCGACACCGAGAAGCACCCCGACACGATCGGCATCCGCGCCTCGATGCCCGGCTCGGGCAAGAAGGCCGAGAAGATGTACATGCGCTTCCAGGTGCAGTACTTCCGCGCGTCGACACAGACCTGGGCGCCGACCGACGCCACCGTCGACTCGGGCTTCCAGTCGGTCGGCTCGGCGCTGTTCCGCCGCCGCGAGTCGGGCTGGAACTTCTCCATCACCCCGCCGCCGACCGGCCAGACCTACCGCCTGCGCGGCGTGGTCTCCTTCGAGTGGCGCGTCGGCAAGAAGGTCGTCCGCAAGGCCCGCAAGCGCACCCGTTCGGGCCACAAGGGCACCTTCGGGGCAGATCCCAAGTCCGCCAGCACGGCGGAGTGCATCATCAACCCCTAGGGCAGCGGGTCGAACAGGCGCGGGTCGTTGGTGATCACGCCGGTGACGCCCATGCGCTCGAAGCGGCGGATCTGCTGCGCGTCGTCGACGGTCCAGACGTAGAGCTCCCCGCCGGCGCGGGCGACGGCGCGGACGAAGTGCGGGGTGACGAGCGAGAAGTGCGACATGACGGCGTCGACCTCGCCGGCGCGCATGGCCGCGACGATCGCGCGCGGCACGGTGCGCCGCAGGATCGCGACGGTCGCGAGCGCGAGCGGCTTGGTCGCCGGGTTGGCGAGGTAGTTGCGCTTGACCTTGGGGACCGACCAGCCGATCCGGACCCTGTCGGATGCCGCGCGCAGGACGGGCAGCGAGACGACCTCCATCGTCGAGATCAGCGTCCGCTCCTCCATCCCCCGCTCGCGCAGCGCGCCGATCACGCGCTCCTCGTAGCCGTGGGTCTTGAGGTCGACGTCGAGCTCGACGCCGGCGAAGGCCTCGCTGTTGAGGTGGTCGAGCCCTTCTTCGAGCGTCAGCGGCGTCCGCCGCGCCGCGTCCTTGAAGTCGTGGGCGAGCACGAGCCGGCCGGTGTACTCGCCGTCTTCGCCGCGCTCGGGCAGCACGTCGAACTCCACCATGTCGCAGCCGTGGGCGAGGGCGGCGTCGAAGCTCGCCGTCGTGTTGCCGGGCGCGATGTGGTCGGCGCCCTTGTGGCCGATGCGCCGGACGGCGCGCTGGTGGGTCGGGGTCATCTCTGGCATCCGGGGCACCAGTATGTCGTCCGGTTGTCATCGCCCTGTCCCCGCGCGACGATCCGCTCGCCGCAGCGCGGGCAGGCGCGACCGGCGTTGTTGTAGATCTTGCGGTGGCGCTTCTGGTTGCCGTCACGCGCGGACTCCTGCATGCGCGGGCGCAGCTCGCGCACGATCCGGAGCACCTCGTCGTCGCCGACCGTCACCGTCGCGCGCCATGGGTCGACCTCGGCCAGCCAGCAGCCTTCGGCCTTCCAGAGGTTTCCGATCCCGGCGATCGTGCGCTGGTCCAGCAGCGCGTCGCCGATCCCGCGGGTCGGGTCGTCCTCGCGCAGCCGTCGCAGGACGGCGCGCTCGTCGAAGTCCTCGGCGACGATGTCGGGGCCCAGCGCGCCGAGGCGCAGGTCGAAGCGGCGGCGCGTCTCGGTCAGCAGCTCCAGGACCGGGCCGTCGAACTGCACGACGTCCTGGCCGTCGCGGGTGAGGACCAGCCACGCGCGCCGCGGCGCGCGGTGCCAGCGCGCGCCCTCGGGGTGGACGCGCCACGCGCCGGTCATGCGCAGGTGCGAGTGGATCGTCAGGTCGCCGGCGAAGCGCAGGAACAGGTGCTTGCCGTGGGCGGTGACCGACTCGACCTCGCGGCCCGCCAGGCGCTGCGGCCAGCGGTCCTTGCCGAAGCGCGGGTGCGGCGTGGCGATCGCGTCGGGGACATGGCCCTCCAGCACCGGCCGGATCCGGTTGGCGGCGTGGTGGATGGTGTCGCCCTCGGGCATGGCCTGACGAGGGTACGGTGCAGCCGTGCACGCCGATCTTGCCTCGCTGGTGGGTGCCGAGCATGTCGAGCGCGATGTCGCGCTGGCCGACGCCAGCGGCCTGTCGGGCCGGGTGCCGGTGCTGGTCGCACCGGGCAGCGCGCAGGAGGTCGTCGCGGTCGTCGCGTGGTGCTACGCCCATGACGTCGCGATGATCCCGGTCGGCGGGCGCACCGGCTACAGCGGCGGGATCGTGCCGGTGGGCGCTCCCGACACGGTCGCGATCGCGCTCGATCGCCTCGATCGGGTGCGCTCGTTCGATCCGCTGCGCTGGCGCATGGAGGCCGAGGCGGGGGTGACGACCGCGACGGTCGCCCGCCGCGCCCGTGAGAACGGGCTGCTCTTCGGGCCGGATCCTGGAGCGGCCGAGCAGTCTCAGCTCGGAGGCAACCTCGCGACCAACGCGGGCGGCCCGCACGCCTTCAAGTACGGCGTGATGGGGCGTTGGGTGACCGGCGTCGAGGCAGTGATCGCACCGGGCGAGTTGGTGTCCTTCGGCGGTCCGGTGCGTAAGGACGTCGCGGGGCTGGACCTGCGCTCGCTGCTGATCGGCAGCGAGGGGACGCTGGGGATCATCACCGCCGCGTGGCTGCGCCTGATGCCCGCGCCCGGTGATGCGCTTGTGGTCGCGGCGGCCTTCGGCAGCGTGCGCGAGGGCTGTGCGGCGATCGACCGGGTGTTCGGGTCCGGCGTCGTGCCTGCCGCGATCGAGTACCTCGACGGGCGCTGCGTCGCGGCGGCGCCGGCATCGTTCCTGCCGTCGTCGGGCGGTGCCGGGTTGTTGGTGGTCTGCGAGGTGGAGTCGGCGGGTGACCGTGACGAGCTGCTGGAGGCCTTGGGTTTGGGTGCCGTGGCACCGCCGGCGAGCGAGGTCTGGCGCTGGCGTGACGGGGTCTCGATCGCCGTGCGGGCCGTGCGCGGCGAGAAGCTGTCGGAGGACATCGCGGTGCCGGTCGAGCGGCTGGCCGACGCGATCGAGGGCACGGTCGAGATCGGCGCGCGCCATGGGCTGGAGGGGTGTTCGTGGGGCCATGCGGGGGACGGCAACCTGCACTCCTCGTTCCTGCTGGACCCGGGCGATCACGAGATGCGCCGGCGTGCCGACGCCGCCGCGCAGGAGCTGTTCGTCATGGCGCGCGAGCTCGGCGGGACGGCCAGCGGCGAGCACGGGATCGGCCTGTTGAAGGCCGGTCAGCTCTCAGAGCAATGGGCGCCGGCGGCGGTGGCCGCCGCACGCGCGGTCAAGGTTGCGCTGGACCCGAAGGGCCTGTTCAACCCGGGCAAGAAGGAGCCGTGAGGGCTACGCGCTGAGCGTCAGCTTCCGCGGCCCTGCCCGGAAGCCGACCTCGATGAGCAGCGTCTCGAGGTCAGAGCCCACGACGGCCTCGCCGTCGACGCGCTCCAGCGACAGCTTGTGTCGGCGGTCGGCGGTGACGAAGGCGGCAAGGGCTTCCAAGGCCGGACGCAGACGCGCGTCCTCCCGTTCCACCAGCACTTGGATCCCGCGGCCGCCGCGCTCGACGTAGACGACGGGCTCGGCGCCGGCCAGGACGACGTAGGCGCCGGCGGCACGCGCCGGCTTGGCGCGTGCATCGGTGTCATCCCGGCGCTTGGGCCACGGCAGTGCGGCGCCGAAGGGCTGGGCCGGATCGGTCGCGGCAAGGACGACGGGCGGCGTCTCGTCGGCGCGGTCGGCCTGCGTGCGCAGCCGCTCCACCGCGCCCGGCAGCGCGAACTGCGCGCCGCCCAGGCCCTCGACGAAGTAGCCGCGGCGGCAGACGCCGAGCGTCTCCAACGAGGAGAGCGAGTCATACAACGACGAGAAGCCGCCGGGGATGCCCTCGGCCAGGACGTGCTCGCGCGTGACGATGCCGTGGCGCTCCAGCAGCAGCTCGGCGACGGTCCGGCGCCGAAGCCCGGGCTCGACCTCGGCGCGGAAGATCGACGTCGTCAGCGCCCAGCGGCCCTGGACCTGGGCCGCGGAGCCGGACCCGCGGCGGGAGCCGAAGCGCGTGCCGGCGCGCGAGCCGCGGCGGTGCATCGACGCCTTCTGGGCGCGTGCCAGCGTCAGCCGCGGCGCGCGCAGCGGCGCGAAGGCGTCGTTGGTCACCTCGCCCGCCCAGACGAGATCCCACAGCGCCTCCTGGATCTGCTCGGGCGCCAGCGGGATCTCGGCCAGGAAGTCGGTGAAGAAGCACGGCGAGGCCGCCAGTCGCTCACGCAGCAGGTCGTGCTCGGGCAGCTCCGGACGATCGATGCCACCGCGGACCGACGGCGGCCCGAGCGCCTCGGCGTCCTCGCGGAAGTAGAGCGCGACGCGGCCGGAGTTCCGGCCGAGCGCCCCCGCGCCGACCCAGACAACTTCTCCGGACGCGCAGAGCTGATCCAGCCAGGTCGGCGAGTACGCGCCAACCCGCCGCGGGAGCACGTCGCGCTCCCAGACGTCGGCCGGCAGCGCCAGCCGCTGCAAGGGCACCAACAGCTCCCGCAGCCGGTCGATGCCCGCCCCCGCCGCCGCGTGGCGGTCGACGCCCTGCCATGAGGGGAGGAACGCCGCCAGCGCCCGCTGGTCGGTCGCCTCGATCTCCTTGCGCAGCACCGCCAGCGACGCGCGCCGGATCCGCCGCAGCACCTGGGGGTCACACCACTCGCGCTCCGTCCCTCCGGGGCGCAGCTCGCCGCGCACCAGATCGCCGGCGCTCTCCAACGCCGCAAGCGCGCTCGACGGGTCGACCGACCAACGCTCGCGCAGATCGGCGGTCGTGAACGGCCCGTGGGTCCGCGCGTAGCGCGCGACGAGCCGCTCGGTCGGGCGCTCGACGGACTCCAGGAAGGCGGCGGGCAGCCCGCCGGGCGGCACGGTGCCGAAGGCATCGCGGTAGAGGCCGGCGTCGTCGGCCGCGACCCAGCGCTCCTCGCCGCCGAGGCGCAGCCGCACCGCGCGGCGCTCGTCGACCAAGGCCTTCAACATGGCGTCGCTGTCCAGCTCCGCCAGGACGCGGGCGCGCACCTCGGCGCGCGACAGGTCGCCGACGCGACGCAGGACATCGGCCAGCCCGTCGCGATCGGTCGCCTGCGTGCGTTGCGACCGATGCTGGAGATCCGCTTCAACTTGGTCGAGGGCGTCGGCGTCGATGAGGTCGCGCAACTCCTCCTGGCCGAGCAGCTCGCGCAGCAGGTCGCGGTCCAGCGAGAGCGCGGCGGCGCGCCGCTCCGCGTTGGGCGTGTCGCCCTCGTACATGTAGGTCGCGACGTAGTCGAACAGCAGCGAGGACGCGAACGGCGAGGCGGTGCGCGTCTCGACCTCGACCAGCGAGAGATCCCGCGAGTGCAGCCCCTGCAGCAGCTCGATCAGCCCCGGGACGTCGAGGACATCGCGCAGGCACTCGCGGTAGGTCTCCAAGATGATGGGGAAGTCGCTGTACTGCTTGGCGACTTCGAGCAAGGACTGTGCCTTGAGCCGCTGCTGCCACAGCGGCGTGCGCTTGCCGGGGTAGGCGCGCGGGATCAGCAGCGCGCGGCCTGCGTTCTCGCGGAAGCGTGCGCCGAAGAGCGCGCTGGAACCCAATTCCCCGACGACTTGATCCTCGACGTCCTCGGGGTCCAACAACACCAAGTCGGCGCCCGGCGGCTCGTCTGCGTCGGGCAGGTGGACGATGATCCCGTCGTCGGACCAGATCGCGTCGGACTCCAGGCCCGCCTCGTCGCGGATCTTCGCGCTCAGCGCCAGCGCCCACGCGGCGTGGACCCGCCCGCCGAACGGCGACAGCACGCACAGGCGCCAGTCGCCGATCTCGTCGCGGAAGCGCTCGACGACGATCGTGCGGTCGCTCGGGATGACGCGCGTGGCCTCCTGCTGCTCGACCAGGAAGTCCACGAGGTTGCGGGCGGCCAGCGGGTCGAGGTCGTACTCGGCCTCCAGGAGCTCCGGCGTCTGGTCGACCGCCCAGCGGCTGAAGGCGCCGATCTCGCGGCCCAGCTCCTTCGGGCGCCCGACGCTGTCGCCCTTCCAGAATGGCACCGCGCCCGGCACGCCCGGCGCGGGCGAGACGACGACGCGGTCGCGCTGGATCTCCTCGATGCGCCACGACGAGGCGCCGAGCAGGAACACCTGGCCCGGCCGGGCCTCGTAGACCATCTCCTCGTCGAGCTCGCCGACGCGGCGGCCATCCGGGAGCACCACGGCGTACAGCCCACGGTCCGGGATCGTCCCGGCGTTGGTCACCGCGAGCTGGCGTGCGCCCTTGCGCGGGCGGATCGTTCCCGCGACGCGGTCCCAGACGATGCGCGGGCGCAGCTCGCCGAACTCCTGCGACGGGTAGCGCCCGTCGAGCATGTCCAGCGTGTTCTCCAGCAGCTCGCGCGACAACTCGGCGTAGGTGTAGGTCTTGGTGACCAACCCGTACAGGTCGTCGACCAGGACGGGCGCGTCGCCGTCGCTCTCGACGCCGGCGGCGATCGCGACGATCTGCTGGCAGAGCACGTCGAGCGGGTTGCGGGGGACGACCGTCGGCTCGATCTTGCCCTCGCGCATCAGCTTGACGACGACCGCGCACTCCAAGAGGTCGGCGCGGAACTTCGGGAAGATGCGGCCCTTGGAGGTGTCGCCGACGTTGTGGCCCGCGCGACCGATCCGCTGCAGGCCGCGGGAGACCGACTTGGGGGACTCGACCTGCAGCACGAGGTCGACGGCGCCCATGTCGATGCCCAGCTCCAGCGACGAGGTCGCCACCAGGCACGGCAGCTGCCCGGCCTTGAGCTGCTCCTCGACGACCAGGCGCTCCTCGCGCGCCAGCGACCCGTGATGGGCGCGCGCGATCTCCACGACGGGCCGCTCGGCCTCCTCGTCCTGCTTGGCCGCCAGCTCGTTGAGGCGCAGCGCGAGCCGCTCGGCGCCACGGCGGTTGTTGACGAAGATGATCGTCGAGCGGTGCTCGCGGACCAGCTCGAGTAACTGCGGGTACATCGCCGGCCAGATCGACTTGCGCGTCGCCTCGCTCCCGCCCGGCGTCGGCTCCAGCGGATCGAGCGCCGCCGCCGACTGCTCGGGCTCGACCATCGACTCGACCGGCACCTGGATCTTGAGGTCCAGCGGCTTGCGGATGCCGGCGTCCACGATCCGGCACGTCCGCTGCGGGCCGACCATGAAGCGGCCGACCTCCTCCAGCGGGTTCTGCGTCGCGCTCAGGCCGATGCGCTGCGGGTCGCGGCCATTGTGCTCGGCGGCGACCAGGGCCGAGAGCCGCTCCAGCGTCAGCGCGAGATGCGCGCCGCGCTTGGTCGAGGCCACCGCGTGGATCTCGTCGACGATGATCGCCTCGACGTCGCGCAGCACGTCGCGCGCCTGCGAGGTCAACATGAGGTACAACGACTCGGGCGTCGTGATCAGCACGTCGGGCGGCGTGCGGCGGATCGCCATCCGCTCCTTCTGGGACGTGTCGCCGGTCCGGATCGCCACCTTGATGTCGGCGCCGATCCCGATCAGCGGCGCCTGCAGGTTGCGCTCGACGTCGTAGCTCAGCGCCTTCAGCGGCGAGACGTAGACGACCCGGATCCCGCTGCCGTCCTCGCGCGGTGTCCGCGCCAGATGATCCAGGGACGACAGGAACGCCGCCAGCGTCTTGCCGCTGCCCGTCGGCGCGCTGATGAGCGTGTGCTCGCCGGTCGCGATCGCCGGCCACGCTTGCTCCTGCACGGCGGTGGGCGCCGCGAAGGCGCGGCTGAACCACTCCTGCGTCTGGGGGCTGAAGGCGGAGAGCGGCACGGACACCCCAGGGTACGACGCGCGCCAAGCACGCCGATCACCGTCGCGACGGCTACCCGGCGACCTCACGCGCGGTGCGCAGGACGTCGTCGAGCATGGCCTCGGTCAGCACCCCGGTGAAGGTGTTCTGCTGGCTGGGGTGGTAGGTGCCGAGCAGCACCCAGCCGGAGTTGTCGTCGTCGTACCAGAGCGCGCCGTGGCCGAACTTCGGGCGCGGCCGTGGCGGCGGGTGGCCGAGCGCGGCGCGCAGGCGCAGCGCCGCGTCCCAGGCGAAGGCGCCGAGGCAGACGACGACGCGCACGTCCTTGACGTGGTCGAGCTCGGCGACCGTCCACGGCAGGCAGGTGTCGCGCTCGGTCGGCGTCGGCTTGTTGGCCGGCGGCGCGCAGCGCACCGCAGCGGTGATCCAGGCGCCGTCGAGCTTCAGCCCGTCGCCGCGTGACACCGACGTCGGCTGGTTGGCGAAGCCCGTGCGGTGCAGGGCGGCGAAGAGGAAGTCCCCGCTGCGGTCGCCGGTGAAGACGCGGCCGGTGCGGTTGGCACCGTGGGCGGCGGGGGCGAGGCCGAGGATCAGGACGCGGGCGGCCGGATCGCCGAAGCCCGGGATCGGGCGGCCCCAGTAGGTGTCGTCCTTGAACGAGGCGCGCTTCTCACGCGCGACCTGCTCGCGCCAGTCGACCAGCCGCGGGCAGCGGCGACAGGTCGTGACCTCGGCCTCGAGGGCCGTCAGGCCCGGATCGCTCATGCGTTCTGCTGAAGGATCCTGGGAATCCTCTCGACGATGGCCGTGGCGACCATCATCGGTTCTGCTCGAGGATCCCGAGCATGAGCCGCTCGATGACCGGCTCCAGCTCGCGGATGTCGTTCGGGTTGCCCGTGCGCAGCTGGCGCGAGGCAAGCTCGACGATCGCGCCGACGCAGGCGAACGCGTCGTCGCGCGAGGCGAAGCGCGGTGCGCCGTAGCGCGGGGCGATGCGGTCGTTGTCGCGGTGGATCGCGTCGGCGAAGGCGTCGAGGATCGCGTCGCGGCGCTCGGTCGCGCGCGGGCCGGCGCCGATGATCTCGACGAGCACCGTCTGCGACGCGTCAGGCCACTCGGCCAGCGTCTGCAGGAACGCGCGGGTGCCGTTGGCCAGGTGCTCGGGGTAGGTGTCGGCCTCGGTCTCGGAGGCGAGCGCCATCTGGCGCATGACCTCGGTGGCGGCCTCGTCGAAGAGCGCGATGATCGCCTCTTCCTTGTTGGCGAAGTGCTCGTAGAACGTCGCCTTCGACATCCCGGCCTCGCGGCTGATCGCCTCGGCGGTCGCGTCGGCGAAGCCGCGCTGGGCGAAGATCTTGGCTGCGGCCTCGAACAGCCGGCGCCGCTGGACGGTCAGCCGGACCTCCAGCGGTGGCGCGTGTCGCCCGCGTGGAACGACGGTGGGGACGGGGCTGCGGACGGTGTCGGAGTCGGCCATGCGACGACAGATCCTAGATAGGCTCCAGCGCGATGGCCGCCTCCTCCCGTGTTCTTGCCCTGCTCGTCGCGCTCCCGCTCGTCCTCGGGGCCTGTGGCCAGGCGGCCAAGGACTCGGCCACCGATTTCCGGGGCGACCAGAAGGCCGTTGCCCAGACGGTCGAAGATCTGCAGTCGGCCGGCCGCAAGAACGACAGCGCCAAGATCTGCACGACGCTGCTCGCGCCGACGCTGGTGGCGCAGGTCAAGAAGGCCTCGGGCGGCGACTGCGAGAAGGGCATCAAGGACGCACTCCGTGACGCCGACTCCTTCGAGCTGCAGGTCCAGAAGGTCACGATCTCGGGCAACACGGCGTCGGCGGTCGTCAAGTCCGAAGGTGGCGACAAGGACCGCATCGACACGCTGGAGCTCGTCAAGGACGGCAGCGTGTGGAAAGTCGCGACCCTCGGCGCCGCTTAGCCGGCTGGCTGGGTACTCCCGATTGACCAGGCGCCGCGCGGTGCCTAGCTTCGGTCGGGATGCCGATCACCTTCGTCACGCTCGGTCCTGAAGGGACCTGCCACCACCGGGCCGTCGCCAACTACGCCCGCTTCCAGGGCCTGGCCGACGACGAGGTGACGTTCGACTTCATCACCGACTTCTTCGACGGCCTCGACCGGATCCGCGGCCGCGAAGACGCGTTCCTGGTCCAGTGCAGCGCGCACCCCGGCGTGCACGAGGTGACCGAGCGCAACTACGAGGAGGTGTTCGTGGTCGACACCTTCATCTACCCGACCAAGGCGCTGGCGATCCTGTCGCGCCGCGACCTCGACGGCCCGGCGCGCTCGCTCGGGATCGTCGAGGCGACCGAGGGCTACGTCGACCTCTCCGACTGGGAGGTCAAGGTCCCGCAGATCTCCAAGCCCTACGCCGCGCAGGCGTTGCTGCGCGGCGAGTTCGACGCGGCGCTGACGCACCTGGAGTGGCTCGACCGCCACCCCGACGAGCTCAAGCTCGACCGCCTGATCGGCGAGGTCGACACGACCTGGGTCGTCTACGGGACGACCAAGCGCTTCGCCGGCGAGGTCATCGGCATCCCCTCGCCGGAGCTCTATCGCGGGGTGGCGGTGCCCCAAGCCAGCGGCCGCTTGTAGTGGCGCTCGTAGTACTCGCGGAACTCCGCTGAGTCGATGATGGGCTGCCACCAGGAGGCGGTGTCGCGGTACCACGAGAGGGTCCGCTCCAGGCCTTCCTCGAAGTCGACCTGCGCCGACCAGCCCAGCTGGCGGACCTTCTCGCTGCCCAGCGAGTAGCGGCGATCGTGGCCTTGGCGGTCCTCGATGAACTTGATCAAGGACTCGTCCTTGCCCGCGTGGGTCAGGATGCCCTGGACGACATCGAGGTTGGTGGACTCGCTCGGTCCGCCGACGTTGTAGACCTCGCCCGCGGCGCCGTGGGCCAGGATGTGGGAGATCCCGCGGCCGAAGTCCTCGACGAACAGCCAATTGCGCACGTTGAGCCCGTCGCCGTAGACGAGCAGGTTGTCGTCATGCAGGGCGCTGAGCATCATCAGCGGGATCAGCTTCTCGGGATACTGACGGGGCCCGTAGTTGTTGGAGCCGCGGGCGATCACGGTCTCCAGCCCATAGGTGTGGAAGTAGGACTGCACCAGCAGGTCGCCACCCGCCTTGGAGGCGCTGTAGGGCGACGACGGAACGATCGGCGACTCCTCCGTGAACGAGCCCTCCTCGATCGACCCGTAGACCTCGTCGGTGGAGATCTGCACGTAGCGCGCGACCTCGCGCTCGCGGGCGCCCTCCAGGAGGGTCATGGTGCCGCGGACGTTGGTGTCCACGAACGCCTGCGGGCCGCTGATCGAGCGGTCGACGTGGGACTCGGCCGCGAAGTTGACGATCGCGTCGACGCCGTCGCCGAGCGCCTCGGCGACCTTCGCGGCGTCCTGGATCTCCCCGTGGACCAGGGTGACGCCGAGGTCCTCGAGGTTCTCGGGCCGGCCGGCGTAGGTCAGCTCGTCGAGGACGACAACCTCGTCGCCGTGGTCGTTGACGCGCTGACGCACGAAGTTGGAGCCGATGAACCCGGCCCCGCCGCAGACGAGCAGCTTCATGATCCGTTCCTCTCTGACAGGTACTCCGCGACGCCGTCCTGCCAGCTGGGCAGGCGCGGGGTCTCGTCGCGCTCGGTGGCCAGGACGCTCCATGCCGGCCGGGGGGCCGGACGCTGGAACTCCGCGGCGGTGGTCTCGTTGACGCGGGTCGACAGGCCGGCCGCGCGATACAGCTCGACGGTCAGCTCGTGCCAGGAGCACTGGCCGCCGCCGGCGGTGTGGAAGACGCCGACGGCGTCGGCCGCCGCGAGGTCCAGCAGCGCGGGCGACAGGTGACCGGTCCAGGTCGGGGAGCCGACCTGGTCGGTCACGACGGCGACCTCGTCGCGGGATGCGCCGGCGTTGAGCATGGTGTCGGGGAAGCTCTTGCCGCCGACCCCGAACAGCCACGCGGTGCGCGCGATGGCGTGGTTGGGGTTGTGGCCGGCGATCGCGATCTCGCCCGCGAGCTTCGTGCGCCCGTAGGCGCCGAGCGGCGCGGTCGGGTCGGACTCGACGTAGGGGCGGCCGGTGAGCGTGCCGTCGAAGACGTAGTCGGTGGAGACGGCGACGATGCGCGCGTTGAGCATCGCCGCGGCGGCCGCGACGTTGGCCGAGGCGTCGGCGTTGACGGCGAGCGCGGCGGCCTCGTTGGCCTCGGCGCCGTCGACGTCGACGAACGCCGCGCAGTGGACGACGGCCTCGGGCGCGTGCTCCTCCAGGAGATCCTGCGCGACGGCGGAATCGGTGAGGTCGCCGTCGGGAAGGTCGACGCCGATCGCGTCCCAGCCGCGGGCGCGCGCGTCGGCCATCACGCGATGGCCCAGCATCCCGGCCGCGCCGGTGACCAGGAGCCTCACAGGATCTCGATCTCCGAGTTGTCGCCGACCATGAACTGGTAGGCCTTGGGCTGGCCGTTGCTGCGGGCGATGTGGACGTTGCGGCCCAGCAGCGAGGACTCCATGCGGCCGTCGAGGCCGCGCACCGAGGAGCCGGCGAGCAGGATCGAGTGCTCGACCTCGGCGCCCTGGACCGCGCAGTCCTCGCCGATCGCCGTGTAGGGCCCGATGTAGCAGTCGGTCAGCACCGCGCCGGCGCCGATGATGGCCGGCCCACGCACGGTCGCGCGCTCCAGCTTGGCGCCCGGCTCGATGACGACGCGCCCTTCGACCTGGGAGTCGATCAGCTCGCCCTCGACCCGATGCTCCATGCGATCGAGGATCAGCCGGTTGGCCTCCAGCATGTCGTCCAGGCGCCCGGTGTCCTTCCACCAGCCCTGAACGATGTGCGGCTCGACGCGGCGGTCGGTGTTGACCAGGTGCTGGATCGCGTCGGTGATCTCCAGCTCGCCGCGGGGCGAGGGCTCGATCGCGCGCGCCGCGTCGTGGATCAACGGCATGAACATGTAGACGCCGACCAGCGCGAGGTTCGTCTTGGGCTCCGGCGGCTTCTCGGCCAGGGCGACGACGCGGTCCCCGTCGAGCTCGGCGACCCCGAAGTGCTCGGGGTCGGGCACGGGCGTCAGGAGGATCAGCGCGTCGGGCTCGTTGGCCTTGAACGCGGCGACGAGGTCGTCGATGCCGCCCTGCAGCAGGTTGTCGCCCAGGTACATGACGAACGGCGAGTCGCCGAGGAACGGCTCGGCGGTCAGGACCGCGTGGGCCAGGCCCGCGGGCTCGTCCTGCAAGATGTAGGTGATCTTGACGCCGAAGGCCGAGCCGTCGCCGGCGACCTCCTTGATCTCCTCGCCCGTCTCGGGGGCGATGATGATCCCGATCTCCTCGATGCCCGCCTTGGCCATCGCGTCGATGCCGTAGAAGAGCACCGGGCGGTTGGCGACCGGCACCAGCTGCTTGGCGCTGGTGTGGGTGATCGGGCGTAGGCGCGTGCCCTTGCCCCCGGAGAGAATCAGGCCCTTGAGTGGCTGCATCAGTAGACGTTTCCCAGTTTGCGGTGGTCCCACGTGGCGCGCGTCTGCTCGACGAACTCCAGGCCGACGCGCTTGGCGGCCTGGGCCTTGACCATCTCGCGGTAGGCCGAGGCATCCTGCCCGCCGCCGTAGCGCCCGAAGATCTCCAGCCCGAGGTCGGTGACCAGCTCGACGTCGCGGTGGATGATGACCTCCGTCTCGAGCATCACGCCGCGCAGCTCCTGGTAGACGTCACGCCCGGCCTCGATCTGCAGCGTCGCCCGCGGATCGCGCTCGAGGTTCTTGGTCTTCTGGGACTTGGCGAAGGTCCACGCCCAGATGCGGGGCGGGTGGGACGGTCTCACCACGTACCAGAGCGGCATCAGGTGCGGCCACCCTCGGGGACCGAGGGTGGCGCAGGTCATCACGCGCTCCTCGTCCAGCAGCGCGAGGACCTCGTCCTCGTCCATCGTGATCTGATCGCGTCGGCTCACCGGCGCAGGAGGCTAACGGGCGCAGGCCTCAGGGACCTGGACGGACGGTCAGCGTACGGCGAGTTGCAGGCGATCGACCGCGGCGCGGACGGCCTCGCGGGCCTCCGGCGGTGAGAGCACGGCGGCGTCGCCGGCCTCGGCCAGCACCTCGCGCACCAGCCAGTCGGTGCCCTTGTAGGGCAGCTCGACGATGACGGAGCCGTCGGCAAGATCCTGGGCGACGCGGCGCTGCTCGCGGGACCAGCGGGCGCGCTCGGGCGAGATCCAGACGCGGGCGACGCGGGACGCCTCGACCAGGCCGGTGCTGGGCCAGCCGTCGACGTCGGAGGCGGGGTCGACCTCGGGCCGCGGGGTGAAGGAGACGTCGAGCACTTCCGCCGTCTTGACGCGGTCCAGCCGGAAGTGGCGGACCGCCTCGCGTGCCGGGTCGTACGAGGCGACGTACCAGCCCTCGCGCCCGTTGATGAGGGCGTAGGGCTCGACGACCCGCTCGGAGAACTCGTCCTCGTTGGCCTTGTAGTACTCCAGGCGCAGCTGGTGGCAGTCCGAGATCGCGCGTGAGACGACGCGGGCGATCTCGGAGTCGTCGCCCGTGCCCGAGGCGACCTGCAGGCCCTGCTCCATCGGGTCGGCGCCGAGCGCCGCGACGATCTTGTCGCGCGCCGAGTTCAGCGCGCCCTCGGGCAGGTGGTCGCCGATCAGGTCGATCGCGGCGATCAGCGCCTTGGCCTCGACGGGCAGCAGCCGCGCCGGGCGGGCGAAGTTGTCGGAGTAGGGCTCGGGGTCGACCTCGATCGTCCCGTCGTCATGGATCTCGGCGTAGAGGACGTAGGAGCCGCCGCCGAAGTTGACGACGTTGAGGACGTTGACGTCCTCGCGCAGCTCGGCGTCGGAGACCTGCAGCGCCTCGCAGACGGTGGTGAACTGCAGGCGCTCGTTGGCGCGGCCGGCCTGGATCAGGATCGCTGGCGAGCGTGACGAGGCGCGCGAAGCGCTCCGGGCGGATCGCGGTCTCGCGCTTGGCGATGGGCTCGACGATCTCCTCGGCCGTCGCCGGCGGGCAGGACCGCGGCGAGGTCGAGCTCGCCGGTGTGGCGCTCGTGCAGCAGCTCGACGCGCTCGGCGACCTCGGTGACGAGCTCGTCGGGCCCGAGGATGCGGGCGTGCTCGCCCAGGCGCAGCGCCCACGCGGCGAGCTGGCGCACCGACGCGTACTCGGTGGTGAACGTCATGTCGCCGCTGCCGTCCTCAGCCCGATGCACGGTGCCGAAGCGGCCGAAGTGGCGCTCGACCTGCCATGCGATGCGCTCGGAGATCCAGACCTCGGCGTGGCCGGCGGGCTCGCCGAACTGCCAGTCGGCGCGTGTGGCGTAGGAGCGCGGGTCGAAGTCGGTGGGGCGCTTGAAGTCGTGCTCGGCCTTGGTCGCGTAGGCGACCTTGCCGCGGATGCGCGAGAGGCGGAAGACGCGAATCGCGTCGCGCTCGTGCGCGCGGCCGAGGAGATAGAACTGGCCACCCTGGAAGAGCAGGTGGTACGGATCGACCTTGCGGGCGCCGACCTCGTCGCGCTCCATCGTGTAGTAGTCGAAGGTGATCGTCTTGTTGCGGAAGATCGCCGTCTCGATCTTCGCGAGGCGCTGGGAAAGGTCGTGGCCGCCGGCGCTGGCGGTGACGCCGAGGGCGATCGAGCCCTGGTCGGGCGCGTTGAGCGGGCTGGGACGCCCCCAGGAGATCTGCTGCAGGGCCAGGCGCAGCGGCTCGGCGTAGGCGAACTCGCCGTCGAGCAGCGTCAGCGCGAACTGCAGCCCGGCCAGCTCCTCGTCGGTGAAGGCGATCGCGGGCAGGTGGAAGTTCTCGGGCCGCAGCGAGTAGTTCTCCTGCTCGGCGACGCCGTCGGCGGGCTTCTCGACGGTGAGCTGGATGCCGAGCGAGTCCAGCTCGGCACGATCGGCGTAGAACCGGCGGGCGAAGGCGTCCTCGTTCATCCCGCTGTAGCCCTCGACATCGCGCCGGATCTCCAGCGCGGTGACCGGACGGCGTTCCGCCATGAGGTACGAGATGAGCGAGAGCTGACGGATGAGCTTCTCGGTGTCCTTCGCCATATACAGACGACGATACGGCCCCTGACCCCGGGATGGGCTGTTCCTTGCAGAAGTCCGCGCGCTCTTTCCGCAGATTCGGTACCGGGACGTCGCGAGCCCTGACACGCTGGTCATGCGTGTACGGTTCGGCCCTCATGACCAAGCTCGTGATCGTCGACGACCACGAGGCCCTACGGGAGGGCCTGGTCGCATTGCTGCAGCACGGCGGCCTGGAAGTCGTGGGTGCGGCGGGCAATGTCGCGGCTGGGATCGACCTCGTCGAGCACGCCGAGCCGGACGTCGCGATCGTCGACATCCAGCTGCCCGACGGCAGCGGCATCGACCTGACGCGCCAGTTGCTGGTCCGTCGGCCGGACCTCGGGGTGATCCTCTACACGGGCGACAGCGACGCCGAGCTGCTGTACGACGGCCTCGACTCCGGCGCCCGCGGCTACGCGCTGAAGGCCGGGTCGATGGACGAGCTGATGGCGGCGATCGAGCGCGTCGCGGGCGGTGGCTCCTACGTCGACCCGCGGCTGGACCGCATCCTGCTCTCGCCGCGCGCCACGGCGCACGTCCCGCAGCTCTCGCCGCGTGAGCGCGAGATCATGCACCTGATGGCCGAGGGCATGACCGCCGAGGCGATCGGCGACAAGATCACCGTCTCGGTCGAGACCGTCCGCACCCATGTGCGCAACGTGATCCGCAAGCTCCAGGCCCGTAACCGCGTGCATGCGATCGCGATCGCGCTGGAGCGCGGCGAGATCGCGCTCGACTCCACCCGCGAAGAGCGATGAGGGTGGGTGGGGGCGATTCCCTGGCCGACCGACCCAGACGAGCGCCTCGCGCGTCTCGTCCATGATCTACGCACCCCGTTGACGATCGTCCAGGGCTTCGCGGAGCTGCTCGATCGCGGCGCCGTGACGCTGGACGAGGAGCGCCGCGCCGAGTACCTGGGCCGGATCGCGGCGGCCGGACGGGAGATGAAGGAGATCTTGGACGACGAGCGCGAGGACCGGCTGTCGTCGGAGTAGCCGACCAGGCTCAGGCGGCTTGCGACCGTCGCCGGTCCTCGGCGGTGATCGGTGCCGCCGAGGTGCCCGCCGAGCCGAAGTAGGCGCCCGCGCCGATCGCGCGGTCGAAGCCGGACCAGACCTGGCCGGGCGGGAGCTCCTTCTCCAGGCGGTCGAAGGAGCCGAGGCGGCCGCCGAGGTTGTCGATCATGTGCACCAACGTGGCCTCGCGCGTCGCCGGCACGACGGGCGAGCCGTGCTCCAGCGCGCCGTGGTGGCTCAAGATGATGTGCAACACGCTCTGGGCCAGCTCGGCCGGGAAGCCGGGAAGGTCCTCGATGCAGCGGCGCACGCGGTAGTAGCCGAGCGGGATCTCGCCCTGCAGCCGACCGTCGTCGGTCATGTCGATCGGCGCGTCGCAGGTGTAGGCCTCCAACTTGCCGATGTCGTGCAGCAGTGCGCCCGTGACCGCGACGTCGCGATCGATCCCCGGGAAGGTCGCGCTGATCGCGCTGACCGCCTGGGCGACCGTGAGGCAGTGCTCCAGCAGCCCGTGGAGGTATGCCTGGTGGTAGCGCTTGGCGGCGGGCGCGATCCGGTAGAGCGCCCAGGTCTCCGAGCCCTCGCCGAAGAAGGTGTCCAGCAACCGGCCCAAGTGCGGGTCCTGCACCGTCGCCAGCAGCTCGCGGAAGTCGGCCTCCATGTGGTCGACGCGGCGCGGCGGCCCGTCGTGCAGGTCAGCCGGGTCATAGGTCCCGTCCAGCGCCGGGCCCAGCTTCAGGATCTCGAGCTGCGCACCCCAGCGCTGGTGGACCTCGTAGTGCCCGACGACATGCACGGGCGACCCCGCGCGGCAGAGCTCCAGCGCCTGGGTGACGTCCTCCCGGACCACGGCAGGCACGCCGCCCGTGCGGTCGCCGAGGACCAACTTGAGGAACTCGCTGCCGTCGTGGCGCCGTCGCCGGTCGGCCTCCCGGACCAAGAGCACCTGGTCGAGGTCGAAGCCGTGCTGAAGGTCACGAACGAGCACGGCGGCAAGGTGACACGGCCGGCGGACGGACCGTGGCGCCTGCGCATTCTTGTTACACGTGCGTCACAGATTGTGGAACAATCACCGCCGATGTCGCGTGTCCAGGTCCTCCTCGCCGCGGTGTGCTTCGGCACCACCGGCACCGCCCAGGCGCTCGGTCCCGACGCCTCCGCGGTGACCGTCGGGGCGGTCCGGGTCGCGGTCGGCGCCGTCCTGCTCCTGCTCGTCGCCCGCGCGGTCGCCGACGGCACGGCGAGCGCCGCCTGGCCCCGCGGCCCGCTCGCCGTCGGTGCGCTCGGCGTCGCCGGCTACCAGCTCTGCTTCTTCGCCGCCGTCAAGGACACGGGCGTGGCGGTCGGCACGGTCGTCGCGCTCGGCTCGGCGCCTGCGCTGGCCGGCGCGGGCGGCTGGCTGCTGGACCGCCGCGTGCCCGACCGCGCATGGGCGCTGGCGACCGCGCTGGCCTGCGCCGGGGTCGCGACGCTCGCGCTCGCGGGTGGCGGCTCGGAGGTCAGCGCGCCCGGCGTGGCGCTCGCGGTCGGCGCCGGCGCCTCCTACGCGGCGTTCACGCTGGCCTCCAAGCGCCTGCTGGACGCGGGCCACGGCGTCGAGCCCGTGATGGCGCGCCTCTTCGGCATCGGCGCCGTCCTGCTGATCCCGGTCCTGCTGCTCGGCGACCTCCATTGGGTGACCAGCGCCGGTGGCGTCGCGATGGCGCTCTGGCTCGGTGCGATCCCGACCGCCGTCGCCTACCTGCTCTTCGCCGCCGGGCTCCGTCATCTGCCGGCCAACGAGGTGGCGACGCTGACGCTGGCCGAGCCGGTCACCGCCACGCTGCTCGGCGCCATCGTCCTCGGCGAGCGGCCCGGTGCGGTCGCAATCGCCGGGATCGTGGCGATCCTCGCCGGCCTGGCCGTCCTTGCCATTCCCAAGCGCGACGAGCGCACACCACCAGTCGAGGTGATCGCATGACCCCCACCGCGTTGACCAAGGCGAACCACGCTCGGCGCCGGTGATCGCGTGAGCCCCACGGCCGTGGATCGCGTCGCCGCGCTCCTGCGCGAGCAGATCCTCGACGCGCAGCTGGACGCCGGCACGCGGCTGGTCGAGGCCGACCTCGTCGAGGCCCACGGCGCGGCGCGTCACACCGTCCGCGCAGCGCTGCGCGCGCTGGCCGACGAGGGGCTGGTCACGATCGCGCCACACCGCGGGGCGCGCGTCGCCGGCCTGGACGCCGACGCGATCGTCGCGCTCTACGAGCTGCGCGCCGCGCTGGAGGTCGAGGCCGCGCACCTCGCGCTGGCCAAGCACGGCGACGTCCTGCCGCCGTCGGTCCACGAGGCCGCTGAGGTGCTGGCCCGTGCTTGCGGGCGCGCGCGCCCGGGCTGGCCGACGGTCTCTCGCGCCCATGCCGACCTGCACACGGCGCTGGTCCGTGCGGCGCGCTCGCCGCGCATCGAAGCGGTGCACAACCGCCTGACCGCGCAGACCCGCCTCTTCCTCCTGCAGGTCCGCCCGCACTACACCTTCGCGCGGCTGGCCGAGGAGCACTTGCGGCTGGTCGACGACCTCGAGCGCGAGGGCCCCGAGGTCCTGCGGCTGCACCTGCGCGCCGCCGCGGGCTCGGTCGTCGACGGCGTGCTGCGCGAGGGATAGCGCTCGCGCGAGAACGCGGCGGGCTTGCCTGCCGCCGCCGCGGGTAGTTGACTCGACAGCTATGTCCACGCCCAGTCAGACGTCCGACCCCCGCCGCTGGTGGACGCTCGGCGTCGTCTGCGTCGCCACGTTCATGCTGCTGCTCGACGTGACGATCGTCAACGTCGCCCTGCCCGACATCCAGAAGGACCTCGGCTCGTCGTTCGAGGATCTGCAGTGGGTCGTCGACGCCTATGCCTTGACGCTCGCCGCGTTCCTGCTCACCGCCGGCTCGGTGTCCGACCGCCTCGGCCGCCGCCGGATCTTCGTCGGCGGCCTCGCGCTCTTCACGGTCGCCTCGCTGTTGTGCGGGTTGTCGAGCGCGCCGACGCCGCTCAACCTCTCGCGTGCCCTGCAGGGCGTCGGTGGCGCCGCGATGTTCGCCACCTCGCTGGCGCTGCTGGCCGCCGCGTTCACCGGGCGCGAGCGCGGCACCGCGCTGGGCATCTGGGGTGCGACGACGGGCGCCGCGGTCGCCGTCGGGCCGCTGGTCGGTGGCGTGCTGGTCGAGCACGTCAGCTGGCAGTCGATCTTCTACGTCAACCTGCCGATCGGCCTCGCCGCGATCGCGGTCACGCTGCGAATGGTGAGCGAGAGCAAGGATCCCGACCCGGCGCCGATCGACTGGGCCGGGCTGCTGACCTTCTCGGCGGCCCTGTTCGCGCTGGTCTTCGCCTTGGTGCGCGGCAACGGCGAGGGCTGGGGCAGCGCGCAGATCGTCGGACTGCTGGCCGGCGCGGTGGTGCTGCTGGCGATCTTCGTCGCCGTCGAGCGCCGTCAAGAGCGGCCGATGCTCGACCTCACGCTGTTTCGCAAGCCGACCTTCGTGGGCGTCTCGATCGTGGCCTTCGCGCTCTCGGCGTCGATCTTCGCGATGTTCCTGTACTTGACGTTGTTCATGCAGAACATCCTTGGCTATGGCCCGTTGGATGCCGGCCTGCGCTTCCTGCCGATCACCGTGCTGTCGTTCTTCGCCGCCGCCCTGTCGGGCAACCTCACCGAGCGCGTGCCGGTGCGGCTGCTGCTGGCGACCGGCCTCGGGCTGGTCGGCATCGGTCTGCTGCTGATGAGCGGGCTGGACGCGGACTCGGGCTGGACGGCGCTGCTGCCGGGCTTCCTGCTCACCGGGGTCGGCGTCGGCCTCTGCAACCCGGCGATCGCCTCGACCGCGGTCGGCGTCGTCGAGCAGCGGCGCGCCGGGATGGCCTCCGGCGTCAACAGCACCTTCCGCCAGGTCGGGATCGCGACCGGGATCGCCGGCCTCGGCGCGATCTTCCAGTCGGTCGTCACCACCAAGATCGTCGACGCGCTGGGCGACGACGCGCGCGGGCTCCGCCTTCCGCCGGCGGAGGTCCTCGCCCAGGGCAATCCGAAGGCCGCCGGCCCTGCCCGCGAGGCCTTCATCACCGGCTGGACAGGTGCGCTGAACGAGATCCTCGTCATCGCCGCGGTCGTCGCCCTGGCCGGCGCGGTCGCCGCGGCGGTCCTGATCCGTGGCCGTGACTTCGTCGCCCATGGCGCGCCGCAGCCCGAGCCCATGGCGCACGGCGGCTGATGCGCGAGCCGCTGGTCGAATACGAGCTGACGCTGGGCGGCGTCACGACGCGGGCGCTGGAGCTCGAGGGCGACGGGCCGCCGCTGGTGCTGCTGCACGGCTTCGCCGACTCGGCCGACACGTGGCGCCGCACGCTCGACCTGCTCGCGCGCCAGGGCCGGCGCGCGCTGGCCGTCGACCTGCCGGGCTACGGCGAGGCCGATCGCCTGGCGGCCGACGAGCCCGTCCTGGAGCAGTACCGGGCCTTCGCCCGTGCCGTCGTGCAGCACACGTCCGGCGAGGCAGGTGACGACGGCGTGATCCTGTGCGGCAACTCGCTGGGCGGCGCGATCGCGCTGCGTGCCGGCGAGGAGGACGACCTGCCGCTCACTGCCATCGTCCCGGTCGCGCCCGCCGGCCTGGACATGCCGCGCTGGTTTCGGCTCATCGAGCGCGACCCGTTCGTGCGCGCGCTGCTCGCCGCGCCGGTCCCACTGCCCGAGGTCGTGGTCCGGGGTGTCGTCGGCCAGGCCTATCGCGCGCTGGCCTTCGCGGCGCCGCGGCGTGCCGCCGCCGAGGTCGTCGGCTCTTTCACCGCGCAGCTGCGCACCCGCGACGCGGTCTCCGACGTCCTGGCCAACGGCCGCCGGCTGCTGCCCGAGCTGCACGACTGCTTCGCGCTGGAGCAGGTGCGGGTGCCCGTGCTGCTGGTCTGGGGCGACCGTGACCGGATGGTCACCCACGAGGGCGCGCGCCACATCCTCGACGCGTTGCCCGACACGACCTACACGTTGCTCGACGGCGTCGGCCACTGCCCGCAGGTCGAGGCGCCCGAGCGCTTTCTCGCTGCGCTGGAGGAGTTCACCGAGACGCTCACGGCGGACGCACAGCGCTGATCCGCCACAATGGCGGGCGCGCCGATGCTCTCGCTGCCGCTGCTCCCCACGCCCGACGACGTCGCCCACGCGGCGGCCAACACCTTCGACATGCTCGTCCGGGGCGGTGTCGCCGATCTGCGCAGGACCCCTGCGCGGATCATCGACGAGCAGCCGCAGGGCACGGTCTTTCAGTACCTCGCACCGGAGGAGCGCACGCGCCATCTGCCCGTGCTGCTGGTGCCGCCGCTGGCCGCGCCGCCGATCTGCTTCGACCTGCGCCGCGGCTGCTCGATGGCCGAGCACCTCCTCGGCCTCGGGCACCCGACGTACATGGTGGACTACGGGTCGATCGCGTTCTCCGACCGCGACCTCGGGCTGGAGCACTGGGTGCAGGACGTGCTGCCGGGCGCGATCGCGACGGTCTCCGAGCACGCGGGCGGCAAGCCTGTGCAGGTCGTCGGCTGGTGCCTGGGCGGGATCATGTCGCTGCTCGCGCTGGCCGCTCGGCCGGATCTGCCGGTCAACTCGATCGCCGCGGTCGCCAGCCCGTTCGACTTCGCCCAGCTGCGGATGTTCGCGCCGATCCGTGGCGTGGCCAACATCACCAACGGCATCCTCGGGACGGCCGTCTATCGCGCGCTGGGCGGGGCGCCCGCGCCGGTCGTCAAGCGCATGTTCCAGCTCTCGACGCTGGACAAGTACCTCACCAAGCCGATCGCGGTTGCGACCAACCTCCACGACCGCGACTTCCTGGCCCAGATCGAGGCGGTCGACCACTTCATCGACAACATGCACGCCTACCCGGGGCGGACGATGGGCCAGCTCTACCACCAGTTCTTCCGGGTCAACGACCTCGCCGACGGCAAGCTGGCGCTCGGCGACCACGACATCGACCTGGCCGACGTGCGCGTCCCGGTCCTGGCGATCGCGGGCAAGGCTGACACGCTGGCACCGCGCGCGGCCGTCCATCACGTCGGCGAGCTGCTGACCGGCGCGCCGGAGGTGCAGCTCAAGACGGGCCCGGGCGGTCACCTCGGCGTGCTGACGGGACGGGCCGCCGCGCGGACGACGTGGCACTGGATCGACGAGTTCTTCGCGCGCAACGAAACGGTGGAGCGACCCGCCGCACCGCGGCGCCGTCGCCGCCGCCCGGCCGCATAAAGCCTTGCGAAGCGGCGCGTCGCCGTCGCTACCCTCGACCGCCATGTCGCGCGCCCGTCCCCTCCTCGTGCTGCTCGTCGCTGCCCTCGCGGCGACCGTCCCCGCCACCGCCGTGGCCCAGAAGAAGGACCCGACCAACGTGCCCGCCGGGGTCACCGCGGGCGGCGTCGACCTCTCGGGCCTGACGCTCGTCGATGCCCAGGCACGGCTGGAGGCGACGGTCGGCCCGAAGGTCAACGCCGACCTCATCCTCGGCGCCGCCGGCAAGCCGTGGACGCTGAAGGCGGTCGACGCCAAGCTGACCTTCGACGCGCTGACGACCGCCAAGCGCGCGATCCGTGCCAAGGCGCCCGGTGACGTCGGCCTCAAGCTCGGTCATTCGCGCCTCGCGGTCCGCACCTGGGTCGCCGGCGTGGCGTCCAAGGTCGGCAAGCCCGCCAAGAACGCGACGGTCAAGATCACGTTGACCCACATCTACCGCACCCGCGGTGGCCACGGCCGGGCGCTGGACCAGGCGGCGGTCGCCAAGCAGGTCGACGCGGCGCTCGACGACGGCATCAACGCCCCGCGCACGCTGCACACCGCGCTGAAGAAGACCTCCCCGGCGGTCAACGTCAACGACCTCAAGAAGGTCTACGGCACGATCATCACGGTGGACAAGGCCCACTTCAAGCTGCGTCTCTTCAAGGGCCTCAAGTTCAAGAAGGCCTACGGCGTGGCCGTCGGTCAGCCGGCCTACCCGACGCCGAGCGGCCTCTTCCACATCGCCAACAAGCAGGTCGACCCGACCTGGAGCGTCCCGAACAGCCCCTGGGCCGGCGAGCTGCAGGGCACGACCGTCGACGGTGGCTCGGCCGCCAACCCGCTGAAGGCACGCTGGATGGGCATCATCAACGGCGTCGGCATCCACGGCACCGGCGAGGACTACTCGATCGGCTCCGCTGCCTCCCACGGCTGCATCCGCATGCACGTCGCCGACGTCAAGGACCTGTACCCGCGCGTCCCGGTGGGGACGTCGGTGCTCATCAAGTAGGAGGCGTTGGAGCTGCCACCGACCGCGCGAGCGAGCCTTCAGGCGAGTCTCGCGCCCGGAACCTCGCCCTCTGGGCGAGTGTTCCGCTATGCCTTGCTCGGCTCCGCCGCCGCGGCGCGGTGGCGGGCGACGGCGTCGCGGGCGGCGCGGATGGCGGCGCGTGGCGACCAGGTGCCGAGCTCGGCGCCCAGCGCGATGACGCCGACGACCAGGCCGGCGACCATCAGCAGGGCGCCGACGCCGAAGGTGAAGGTCGTGATCGCCGCGATGTCGACGGCGTGGCCGGTCGTCTCGACGAAGCCGTAGCTCAGCATCGCCAGGCGCAGACCGGCGCTGGCGGGTGCCAGCGGGATGATCCGCCCGCCACCCTGGGCGGCCATCACCAGCACGACCGTCGACACGGTGACCGGGAGGTGGAAGGCCTCCATGAACAGCGCGAGCGAGCCGAGGCGGATCAGCCGGCCGAGCGCCTGCCAGCTCGCCACGCCGGTGACGAAACGCCGCGGCTGGCGGAGGATCACGACGCCCTGGCGCAGCCGCGACGCGAGGTCGGAGACGCGGCGGCGCAGCAGGCGGTAGAGCAGGTAGGCGCCGCCGGCGAGCAGCAGCGCGCCGCCGCAAGACAGGAACGGGTGCTCGATGACCAGCGTGACGTCGACGTGCGGCAGCTCGCCCGACGAGGTCGGCACCGGGAGGAAGCCCCGGCTCAGCGCCCAGATCACGAGGCCGATGCCGAAGAGCGTCTCGAACAGCGTCTCGGGAACGAAGGTCGCCGCGAGCGTCGGGTAGCGCGCGCCGGGGATGCGACGGTGCAGGAGCCAGAGCTTGACGATGTCGCCGCCGCGCGCCGGGATCACGCCGTTGAGGCCCGCGCCCGCGAGGTAGGCCGCCATCGTGTGCCGCGGCCGCAGCCCGTGCGCGTCGGGGTAGGCCGCCTTGATGATCGTGTGCCAGCCGCGCGGCCGTACCGCCTGGGCCAGGATGTAGGTGACGATCCCGAGCACGCAGAGCCATGGGTTCACGCTTGCGGCACGGTGAAGCAGGAGCTCCAGCGCGTGGTCGGCGGTGCGGAAGACGTCGCTCAGCATGTGCAGTCCGTGTTAACGACACCTCATGGCCGCAAGTAGAGCGGGTCGGTCAGGCTGCGTGCGCGTCAGGATCCCTGCCGCGGCGGCAATTCGTCGGGCCAATGGCCGTGCTCGTCGAAGTAGGCGCGGGCGTCGTCCTCGTCGGCGCGGTCACGATCGCCGCTGACGCCCATCCGATACAGCCAGTTGAGCAGCGCCACGCTGAGCCCGGCACCCCAGAGCGCCGCGGCGCCGTCGATCGACGTCTCGTCGCCGCCACGCACGACGATCAGCGCGATGCCTGCGAGCAGGATCACGATCGGCAGCCAGATGCGCACGTACGTCATGAGGCCTCCACGGTAGCCCTCCGGCGGGTGGTGAGCACCAGCCCCGTGAGGATCGCCGCGACGCCGATCAGCTGCAGCGGGCTCGGGCTCTCGCTGAAGATGATCACGCCGAGGATGACCGAGCCGACGGGCTGGATCGTCAGCAGGATCGAGGTGAGCGCGGCCGGCAGCCGTGGCAGCGAGGCCGAGATCAGCAGCCAGCCGACGACCTGCGAGGTGAGCGCCAGGGTGACGAGCCATCCGTGCGCCGGCCAGGACGGCACGAGGTCGAGGTCGCCCACGATCGCGCCGATCGCCAGCGCACCGAGCGCGGCGACCCACGTCGCGTCGAAGAGCGGGCCGGCGGGGCGGCGCAGATCCGAGCCGCCGGCCCGCAGCACGAGGATGAACCCGGCGTAGCTCAGACCGGTGGCGATGCCGAAGATCACGCCTTGGGCGGGCTTGTCGCCGTAGGCGCCGGACTCCAGGACACCGGAGATCAGGACGATGCCCGAGAGCATCAGCGGCAGCGTGGCGAGGACGCGCGCGCCCGGCTTCTCCTTCAGCGCGGCCCAGGCGATCAGCGGGACGAATGCGACCTGGAGGTTGCCGAGCACGGTCGCCAGCCCGGCGCCGACGTCGTCGATCGCGTGATGCCAGCAGACGAGGTCGACCGCGAAGAAGACGCCGGCGATCGCGGCCAGGCGACGGTCCTTGACCGGCCGCGGGCCGTGACGGCGGTTCTCGGCGCGCGCGAGGAAGAAGAGGATTGGCACCGCGTAGGCACAGCGAAAGACCGCGGCGGTCGACGGCGAGACCTCGGCGAGCCGGACCAGGATGGCCGAGAAGGCGATCGCCAGCGCACCGAGCACCGCCATCGCGCGCGGGCGGGCGGCGAGCTGCTCGAGGAGCGTGGGGGCGGCGGTCGCCGTCGGTCGGACCACGGCGACGCACGGTAGGGATCGTGGGTGGTGGCGGTGGCCGCGCGTGTCTGGTACAACCAGTTCATGTCACTGGTTGGACCAGCGGAGACGCGGTCGGCGGAGATCCATCGGGTGCTGCGCACGGCGATCCTCGACGGGAGCTATGGGCCGGATGCCGCGCTGCCGTCGGAGCGCGTGCTGAGCGACGAGCTCGGGGCGAGCAGGCATGCGGTGCGCGAGGCGCTCAAGCGGCTGCAGCAGGCGGGGCTGATCTCGATCAGCCAGGGCGGATCGACGCGCGTGCGTGACTGGCGTCGCCACGGTGGGCTGGACCTCATGCTCGCGCTCGGCGCCGAGGGCGAGCTGCCACCGGAGGGGCTCGGCCTGATGCGCTCGCTGTTCGAGATGCGCGCCTCGATCGGCGCCGACGCGGCGCGGCTGGCCGCGCTGCGAGCCGACGCCGCCGCACGCGCCGAGATCGAGGCCCGCGCCGCCGCGCTGGCCGCCACCGACGACCCCGCCGCGCGGACCGCGATCTACGACGTCCTCTGGGACCGGATCATCGACGCGGCCGACAACCTCGCCTACCGGCTCGCGCTCAACACGCTGGTCGCCGGCCAGCGGGTCCTGCCGCTGGACGTGTCGACCGTCGGCGCCGAGATCGTCGACGGCCCGGCGGTGCTCACGCTGGCCCGCGCGATCGCCGACGCCGACGCCGACCGCGCCCACGCCGCCGCGCGTGAGCTGCTGCAGCGCTCGGTCCCGGAGATCGCGTCATGACCGAGATCCTGTACTACGCGTTCCCCTACTTCATCCTGTTGCTGCTCGTCGAGTTCCTGGCCTTCCGCCACCTCGAGGCCGACGGCATGATCGGCTACGACCTCAAGGACTCGCGGACGTCGATCACGATGGGGATCGGCAACGTCATCATCAACGTGGGCTGGAAGTTCGCGGTCCTGGCGCTGTACGCGGTGCTCTACGAGCTGGCGCCGGGGCATCTCCCCACCGACGCGTGGTGGGTCTGGGTCGCGCTCTTCTTCGCCGACGACTTCTCCTACTACTGGTTCCACCGCGTCTCGCACGAGTCGCGCGTCTTCTGGGCCTCGCACGTGGTCCACCACTCGTCGCAGCACTACAACTTGAGCACCGCGCTGCGTCAGACGTGGGTGCCGATGACCTACGCGCCGTTCTGGCTGTGGATGCCGCTGGTGGGCTTCGCGCCGTGGATGGTCCTACTGGCCCAGGCCTGGAGCCTGATCTACCAGTTCGGGATCCACACCGAGCGCATCGGGCGGCTGCCGCGGCCGATCGAGGCGGTGTTCAACACGCCGTCGCACCACCGCGTCCACCACGGCTCCAACGAGCAGTACCTGGACAAGAACTACGGTGGGATCCTCGTGATCTGGGACCGGCTCTTCGGGACGTGGGAGCCCGAGGGCGAGCGCGTCCGCTACGGGTTGACCACCAACATCGAGACCGACAACGTCATCCGGGTCGCGTTCCACGAGTACGTCGCGCTGTGGGGTGACATCCGGCGGGCGCGGTCGTGGCGGGCGCGCTGGGGGCTGGCCTACCACGGACCCGGCTGGGTGCCCGCGGAAGAGCCCGAGCTCGAGCCGTCCTCCGCCGCGCGCGGGTGAACCGCCTACGCTCGACGTCATGATCGAGCTCTACCAAGCCGAGTGGTGCCCCTTCTCCCACCAGGTGCGCCAGCGCCTGACCGAGCTGATGGTGCCGTTCGTCGCCCATCAGGTCGAGCCCGAGCCGCACGAGCGTGATGCGATGGAGGCGGCGACCGGCGAGCGCACGATCCCGGTCGTCGTGCTGGAGGACGGCACCGTCGTCGGTGGAGACACCGACGAGATCCTCGACGCGCTCGACAAGCTCTTCGCGGAGAACGACTTCACCGTCGCCCACCACGAGCGCCGGGTCGAGGCGCACCTGTTCGAGCGCGACTAGTCCCCCAATCGCCCTCTGGGCGATTGGGCGGCGTCGCCCGCGAGCATCAGCGCGCCCCAGTCCTCGGTCGCCCCGAGGCGGGCGAGGACGCTCGTGAGCTGGCCGAGGGAGCGCACGACCGCGAGGTCGTGCGGGTGTGGCGTGACGGTGGCGGCCAGCTGGAGCGCCGCGGTGAGGTGGTCGAGGCCGCGCTCGCCGATCGCTGCCAGCGCGGGCCCGTCGAGGGTCGTCGGGCCGTTGAGGATCTCGCCCAGCACGACGGCGGCCAACCCGTAGGCCTTGATCGCGTCGGCGGTCGGCAGGAGGCCGAGCCGGTCGGCGACGATCACGGCGAAGACGTCCTGGTCGCCCGCGCGCCAGGCGACGAGCGCCTCCAGCGCGGCCACCGTGCGGTCGCGATCGACGGGCCGGGCGAGACCGGCGCCGAGCAGGCCGACACGCCCCTCGGACATCAGCACCACGTGCCCGGGACGGGGGTCGGTCAGCACGAGGCCGGCCCGCGCCGCGGTGACATGGGCGGCCACGAGCACCCGGGCGACCGTGCCCGCGTCGGCGACCTTCGCCTTGGGGTCGGCCAGCGTGCGTCCCTCCAGGAACTCACAGACCAGCACGGTCTCGCCGCTGAGCTCCATGTCCGGGGCCGGGACCACGAGCCCGTCGACCCCGCGCAGCGTGCGCCGCAGCTGGCGCTGGGTCGACGCCTCGTGCTCGAGGTCGAGCTCGTCGAGCGCGGTCTCGCGGACCTCGCGCAGGATGGCGCCCGCGTCCATCGCGCCGAAGACCTGACGCAGCGGCGCGGCGAGCACGTCGAGCAAGGCAAGGTCATTGCGAACCGCGCTGGCCAGCCCGGGTCGCAGCACCTTGACGGCGACGGTCGTGCCGTCGTCGCGCACGCCGCGATGGACCTGGGCGCTGGGCGTCACCGCCAGCGGCTTGCGATCCAGCTCCTCCAGGACCTTGCCGGGCGGGCTGCCCCACGCGCCCTTCAGGATCTTCTCGACGTCCTTGAACGCGATCGGCGTCGCTGCCGCGGCGCGGGCGCGCTCCAGCTCGGCGGGCAGCCCGCGCAACGCCGCCGGGACGGCGTCGGCCTGCACCAGCGCGGCCGTGCGCCCGAGCGCCACGCGGCCGCTCGACGAGCGCCGGACGAGCGCGCCACCCGCCTCCAGCAGTGAGCGCAATGCGGGCGGGAGAGCGGGCGGGGAGGCGGCCATGAGCCGCGCAGACTATGCGGCGAGGGCGCCGATGGCGTCGCTGATCGGCGTGCTGCCGGAGACGAGGTCGAAGCTCAGCCCGACGGCCGACGGGGTGGCGAGGACGGCGGCGAGCGCGGCGGCGACATCGGCGCGCGGGATCTGCCCGCGATCCTGGTGGGGACCGGCGCTGACGAGGCCCGTGCCAGGCTCGTCGGTGAGGGCGCCGGGCCGGACGACCGTGAAGGCCAGGCCGCTCTCGGCGAGCTTCTTGTCCGCCTGGCCCTTGGCGCGCAGGTAGGTCCCGAAGCCGCCGTCGTCGGGCGCCTCCGGGTCGGCGCCCATCGAGGAGACGATCACGTAGCGGTCGATGCCGTTGCGGCGGCTGACCTCCATCAGCTTGACCGCCCCCGCGTAGTCGAGCGTCCACTTGCGCTGTGGCCCGCTGCCGGGACCGGCGCCGGCAGCGAAGACGATCGCGTCGGCGCTGCCGATCAGCGTCGTCAGCTCGTCGACGTCGAGCGCCTCGAGGTCGGCGACCACGGGCTCGGCGCCCGCCGCGCGCAGGTCGGCTTCGTGCTCGGGGTTGCGGATCAGCCCGCGCACGGCGTGGTCGGCGTCGGCGAGCAGCCGCTCCAGCTGCAGCGCGATCTTCCCGTGGCCTCCGGCGATGACGATGTCCATGCCCACGACGGTAGCTCGCGCTCACGTTCTCGCAAGTGGAGCAACGAACCGCCGAATCGTTGTCCAACGGGACAAAGACGTGTGCTGCGCGGTCGGGCACGCTGATCGGCCGCATGATCCTGGCTGACACGACCACGGACACCCTCGGCTTTGCGGGACGGCTCGGCGCCGACGTCGGCCTGAACTCGGCGTGGGTGATGGTTGCCGCCGGGCTGGTGATGTTCATGCAGGCGGGCTTCGCGATGCTCGAGATCGGCTTCGTGCGCGGCAAGAACGCCGGCTCGGTCGTCGCCAAGGTCCTCGTGAACTTCGCGCTGGCCGCGCTCGGCTTCTACGTCGTCGGCTTCGCGCTGGCCTTCGGCGGGACCGAGGCGGTCGCGGGGACGCACGGCTTCTTCGTCGCGCACGCGAGCGACTTCCCGCTCGCGTTCCCGACCAACCGGCACGGCGTGACGGCCGAGACGCTGTGGTTCTTCGAGTTCGTCTTCTGCGCCGTGGCGCTGGCGATCGTCTGGGGCACGACGCTCGAGCGCATCAAGTTCGGCGTCTACATCATCTACGCGCTGATCTTCTCCACCGTCATCTACCCGCTGGTCGCGCACTGGATCTTCGGCGGCGGGTGGCTGGCCAGTGACATCCACGTCCAGGACTTCGCGGGCTCGATCGTGGTCGACGTCTGCGCCGCGGCCGCGGCGCTGGCGATCCTGCTGCAGCTCGGGCCGCGGCGTGGCAAGTACGGCAGCGACGGGCGCCCGCGGGCGATCCCGGGCCACAACATGCCGCTCTTCGGGCTCGGCGTCCTGATCCTGTGGCTGGGCTGGTTCGGCTTCAACCCGGGCTCGACGCTCTCGGCGCTGGACGGTCGCTTCGGCACGATCGCGATGATCACCCAGCTGGCCGGCAGTGCGGGCGTCGTCGCGGCGATGGTCGTCATGTACGCCAAGACCAAGACCTTCGACATCGGGATGGCGGGCAACGGCGCGATCGCGGGCCTGGTCGCCATCACAGGCCCGGCGGGCTACGTCGAGCCGTGGGCCGCGCCGATCATCGGCGCGGTCGCGGGCGTCATCGTCGTCTACGGCGTGCTGGCCATCGACCGGCACGTCGACGACCCGGTCGGCGCGCTCGCCGCCCACGGCCTGGCCGGCATGTGGGGCGCGGTGGCCTGCGGGCTGTTCACGGCGCCGCGGCTGGCCGCGCACAACCTGCCGGGCAGCCACGGCGGCCTGTTGATGACCGGCTCGTTCGTCCAGCTCGGCTCCCAGCTCGTCGGGATCGTGGTCGTGGCGTCGTTCACGTTCGTGGTCTCCTACGCGGTCTTCTGGCTGATCGGCAAGACCTACGGGTTGCGCGTCAGCGCGGAGGACGAGAACGCGGGGCTCGACATCTCCGAGCACGGGATGTACGGCTACCCGGAGCAGTTCATCCCGGGGGCGGAGCTTGTCGGCTACGGCGCGGTGCCCGCCGGCCTGCGGCTGGGGACGGGCCCGATGTCCGATCCCGAGGTCACGGTCGGCGCCTGAGCCCCCGCCGGCTCCTCGTCGTTGGTTGAATGGGTGGTCATGGCCGCGACCGTGACCGCCCCACCCGCCCGCCATCTGCTGCGCGCTCGCGATCACGTCGATCTGCACTACGGCGACCCGGCGCTGGACGTGCCGGCGCTGGCGCGGCGGGCCCATGTGTCGCCCGCGCACTTCAGCCGCTGCTTCAAGGAGACCTTCGGCGAGACGCCGCACCAGTACCTGCAGACGCGTCGGATCGAGCGCGCGCAGGAGCTGCTGCGTCTGAGCGAGCTGACCGTCGGCGAGGCCTGTGTCGCGGTGGGGTACCGGTCGCTGGGGTCGTTCAGCGCGACGTTCAAGCGCACGGTCGGCCTGTCGCCGACCGCGTGGCGCGATCAGGTGCGCGGCGAGGCGCTGCTCGCGCGCATCCCGTCGTGCTTTCGGCGCGAGTGGCAGCGGCCGCGCGCGGTGCCCGACAGCACGCGCTGAAGCCAGCAGCTTTCGAGAAGCATGCGCCGCCGTCGCGGCGTACCGTCGCAGCCATGCCCAATCTCAAAGTTGCAATCCTCTGCGCGATGGTCGGCGACCAGGCCGAGGCGCTGGCCTGGTACACCGAGAAGCTCGGCTTCGAGCAGCGTGCCGATGTCGACGCCGGCGAGTGGCGCTGGATCACCGTCGCGCCCCCTGGTCAGAACGACTTCGAGATCTCGTTGATCGACCCGTCCGTGCGACCGGACATCGAGGCCGACGTGCGCTCGCTGATGGCTCGTGGCGGCCTCAACGGCATCATCGTCCAGACCGACGACTGCCGCGCCGCCTACGCGGAGCTGGTGGCCAAGGGCGTGGAGTTCACCAGCGAGCCCGAGGAGGTCTTCTACGGGATCGACTGCGGCTTCCGCGACCCGTTCGGCAACGGCTTCAGGCTGACCCAGATCGCTGATGTGCCGGCCCCCGTTCCGTCGAGCTGACGAACGCCTCGTGCTGGGCGCAGGCCTGGCGCCACAGGCGGGCGATGCGTTCGGCCCCGAGCGCCTCGGGGTCGATCGCGAAGACGTCGCGCAGCGTGGTGGCCAGCGCGGCCTGGTCTGCGAGGACGGTGCGCTCGTCGCGTTCCGGCCCCTTGCGGCTCAGCGTCCGCGCGCGCAGCGTGACGATGTGATCGTCGGCCGGCTGCTGGATGACGAGGGTCCCGACGAAGCTCGAGTCGGGCGTGGCGGCGAGGCGCAGGTGGTGGGGCGCGAACGCCGCGAGCGGTGATGGCGCGGCGGCGAAGCGAAAGCCCGGCGACGAGCCCCAGGCGTGCTGGCCGACCCACCACGCGCCGTCGTCCTCGGGCTCGACGCTCCAGGTGAACGGGCCGGCCGTGACCGTCCCGGCGGTCAGCGGCAGCGGATCGAGCGGGCCTTCTCCCCAGCCCGCGTCGCAGATGTAGCTGTCGCCGGCGGCGGTGGTGGCGACCAACGCCAGGTGGTTGGTCGGCTCGCCGTCGGCGAAGGCGGTGCGTGCGCCGACGATGCCCTGCCGGCGCTGCATCGTGAACCCCAAGGCCTCCAACAGGGTGAGCAGGATGGTGTTGATCTCGAAGCAGTAGCCGCCGCGGCCCGTGGTCAGCGTGCGTTGGACGAGCGCGTCGGGTGCCGGCGGCGCGTGCTCGCCGAGCTGGGCGGTGAGGCCGTCGTAGGCGATGTGCGTCAAGAACGCGCGGTGCACGGCGCGCAGGCCGTCGCCGTCGGGCGCCGGCCGTTCTGGCAGGCCGATGTGACGCAGGAGCCGGTCGATCGTTGCGGCGTCGGGCATCGCACGGACTCTACGACGCTCGGTGGCCCCGCCCTGAGCGGGGCCACCGGACCGCTGGGCACCGAACTCGCCCGCGACGAACAGGAGACGAGGGGGCGGCCCGTTGCACGTTCAGCTAAGAGCGAACTGTGCCAGGACTACGACAGAACGTCCACAGCCAAATGGGCAATGTTGTGTGGTTCTACTTGGTGTGAATCGTGACGGTCGACCCGGTGTTCGGGACGTAGCTGCCATTTGTCACGCCTGCATATACGCGGTATTTGCCGCCGGAGCGGATTGTCACACGCTTGCTGTAGGTCGCGGCGCTGCCGCTGGCTTTGTGCGTGACCGTACCGGTGATGGTCACCCAGTGCTTCTTGGAGTTGAGCTTCTGGATGGCAATCGGCGTGCCGCCGTTCTGGTCGGGTGTGACCGAGCCCTTGAAGGTGAGCTGGTGGCCCCGCTTGACGGTCTTGGTCCCGAGCCGGGTCGAGACCCGGACCGAGACGCTGACGACCACGATCGGGCTGACGACCGCCGGCTTGTCGGGGAGCGCGACGCGGAACTGGGTGTTCAACGCCACCATCTGCAGCCCGAAGGAGAAGTTGCCGTTGGCGTCGGTGACGAGCTTGTTGCCGACGGCCTTGAACCCCTGGGTGTAGGGGAACGGGTTGCTCTGCAGGACGACGTCGCGGCCGCCGTTGCCGGTACCGGTGAGCTGGCCCGCGAGCGTGGTGGTGGCGCCGGGGAGCAGCGGGTTGGGCGTCGCGGCGAAGGTCACGCCGAGCGGCTGGACCTTGGTCTTGAAGCTGCGGTCGGCGCCCTTGCTCAGACCCTTGTCGTTGCGGGCGATCAGCCGGAAGTGGTAGGTCGTTGCCGGGGCCAGCCCGGTGATGTCGGCCGTGACGGTCTTCTTGCCGTCGCCGGTGACGACCTGCTCAGGCGTGACCGCGCCGTAGGCGCTGGTCGCGCCGTACTGGAACTGGATGGTCGTGGCGGCGCCGTTGGGGTCGACCGAGCCCGTGAGCCGCGCGGTCTGCTGCGCGATGTTGGCCGCGCCGCCGGTGGTCGCGACCGGTGCGGTGGCCGCCTGTGCGGCGGCGGGCAGCATGAGCGTCAGCGCGAGCGCGCCGGCGCGCAGCGCCCAGTTCGTGGTGGTGCGGTGCATGGTCCCTCCCAGTGGGATCAAAGGTTCGTCGGTTTCCTTACAGCCAACACGGCAGGACACCGCGTGTCGCGGTGCGGTACCCAGATTTCATGGGGATGCAGCGCCCCTGCCGCGTCCCGTGCCGCTGTAGCGTCCTGCCCATGTCCGACACCAATCGCCAGATCCGCCTTGCGGCGCGCCCGCAGGGTGACCTCAAGCCGTCCGACTGGGAGCACACCGACGAGCCGCTGCGCGAGCCGGGCGAGGGTGAGTTCGCCGGTCAGACGAAGGTCATCTCGTTGGATCCCGCGATGCGCGGCTGGCTCAACGACGCGCGCTCCTACGTTCCGCCGGTGGGTATCGGCGAGGTCATGCGCGCCGGGTCGGTCGTCGAGGTCACGGCATCCAACCACCCCAAGTACGAGGTGGGCGATCACGTCGTCGGCATCTTCGGCGTGCAGTCGCATGTCGTGTCCGACGGCAAGGGCGCGGTGAAGGTCGATCCGAGCGCCGCGCCGCTGCCGACCTACCTCGGCGCGCTGGGCATGCCGGGCATGACGGCGTACTTCGGCCTGCTCGACGTCGGCGCCCTGCAGGAGGGCGAGACGGTGGTCGTCTCCGGCGCCGCGGGCGCGGTCGGCTCGATGGTCGGTCAGATCGCCAAGGTCAAGGGCGCGCGGGTCGTCGGCATCGCCGGAGGGCCGGAGAAGTGCGCGCTGCTGACCGACGAGCTGGGCTTCGACGCGGCGATCGACTACCGCTGCGATGACCTGAAGGGCGCGCTGCGGGCCGCGACGCCCGATCGCCTCGACGTCTACTTCGACAACGTCGGCGGTGACATCCTCGACCTCGCGCTGACCAGGTTGAACATGAAGGCGCGCGTGGTGATCTGCGGGGCGATCAGCCAGTACAACAACGAGTCGTCGATGCGCGGGCCGTCCAACTACATGGCGCTGCTGGTGTCTCGTGCGCGCATGGAGGGGTTCGTCGTCTTCGACTACGCCAAGCGCTACCGCGAGGCGGCGGCGGAGATCGCGGGCTGGATCGCCGAGGGCAAGGTGACCACCAAGGAGCACGTGGTCAAGGGCGGCATCGACGACTTCCCCGAGACGCTGCAGATGCTGTTTCGCGGTGACAACGTCGGCAAGCTTGTCCTCGAGCTCGCCTGATGGAGCTGCGCGAAAAGGTCGCCCTCGTCACCGGAGGCGCGTCCGGCCTGGGCCGGGCGACGGCGCTGGCGCTGGCCGCCGAGGGGGTCGAGGTGGTGATCGCCGATCTCGACGAGGCCGAAGGCCGTGCGGTCGCCGAGCAGGTCGGCGGCCACTTCCTGGTCTGTGACGTCTCGGACTTCGACGCCAACGTGGCGCTCGTCGCGGCTGCGGTCGACACGACCGGTGGCATCGACATCGCCTATCTGAACGCGGGCATCGCCAGCGGCTGCTCGGTCGGCGAGGACTTCTCGCCCGAGCAGTACCGACGGGCGAACGGGGTCAACCTCGACGGCGTCGTCTTCGGCACCCACGCCGTCCTGCCGGCGCTGAAGGCCCGTGGCGGCGGCGCGATCGTCGCGACCGCCTCGCTGGCCGGCCTGACGAGCGTCCCGTTCGACCCCATCTACGCCGCCAACAAGGCCGCGGTCGTCGGCCTCGCCCGCTCGCTCGGTCCGGCGCTGGCCGCCGACAGCATCACCTACAACGCGATCTGCCCGGCGTTCGCCGAGTCCAAGATCGTCGATCCGATCCGTGAGGTGCTCAGCGCCCAGGGCGTGCAGCTGATCCCGGCCGAGACGGTGGCCGAGACCGTCCTGCGCATCATCACCGGCGGCGCGACCGGCGAGGCGTGGTTCGTCCAGCCCGGCCGTGAGCCGTCACCCTTCAGGTTCCGCAACGTGCCCGGTCCGGGCACGGGGCAGGCGGCCCGGCCCGGCGACATGTAGGGGTCGCGCTCAGCGACCGGCCGGCACGCCGAGCGGCTCGAGGTCGATCGAGTCCACGTACTGCTCCGGATACCCGTACATCCCGTGCTCGACGATGTCGAGGCCGGCCTCTTCCTCCTGCGGCGTCACGCGCAGGCCGAAGACCGCCTTGATCGCGGCAAAGGTGATGTAGGACAACGTGAAGACGACCACGAACGCGATCGTCACGCCCAGCGCCTGAACCCCGAGCTGCGTGAACGACCCGGTGTAGAACAGGCCCGGGTCGCCGACGACGTCGGCGCCGCCAACCAGCCGCGGCGAGGAGAACAGGCCGCAGCTCGAGCGTCCCCCACACGCCTGCGACGCCATGGGCGCTCAACGCGCCGATCGGGTCGTCGAGGTGGCGGTCGATGACCAGCACCGAGACGACGACCAGCAGGCCGGCGACGAGGCCGATGATCGGCGCGGCCCAGAACTCGACGAAGCCCGACGGCGCGGTGATCGCGACCAGCGCGGCGATCGCGCCGTTGCCGATCATGCCGACGTCGAGGCTGCGCGTCAGCAGCGCGGCGGCCAGCGCGGCGCCGACGACGCCGGCCGCCGCGGCGAGGTTCGTCACGACGACGACCTCGGCCATCCGGTTGCCGCTCGTGCCGAGCGTCGAGCCGGGGTTGAAGCCGAACCAGCCGAGCCACAGGATCAGCACGCCGATCCCGAACAGCGGCATCGAGTGCCCGGGGATCGCGCGCGGTCGGCCGTCCGGCCCGTACTTGCCCTCGCGCGGGCCGAGCAGCAGCAGCGCCGCGAGGCCGCCCGTCGCGCCGGTGAGGTGCACGACGGTCGAGCCGGCGAAGTCCTGCATCCCGGCGCCGAGGTGGTCCAGCAGGCCGCCGCCGAAGATCCAGTGGGCGACCAGCGGGTAGATCAGCCCGGCGAAGACGACGCCGTAGATCGGGTAAGCGATGAAGCGGATCCGCTCCAGCGTCGTGCCCCAGACGATCGAGAGCGAGACCGCGCAGAACACCATCTGGAAGAAGAAGTAGCCGGCGCCCGCGCCGTCCAGCGGTCCGGCGATCGGGCTGCCGTGGTGCAGCACGCTGCCGTGGTCCAGGAAGAACCCCGAGTCGCCGGCCAGCGTGGCGCCGCCGCCGAAGGCCAGCGCGAAGCCGACCATCCACCACGTCAGCGACGCGACGGAGAAGTTCACGAGGATCTTGGCGACCACGGCGCCGACGTTCTTGCCGCGCGAGAAGCCCATCTCGACGCAGGCGAAGCCGGCCTGCATGAACATCACCAGCACGCCCGTGACGAGCACCCAGGTGGTGTCGAGCTCGGAGGCGATCTGCTGCAGCTTCATCGAGGCGTGAGCTCCTCCAGCGCGAGCTGGTCGGCGGGGATGGGGCGGCCGAGCAGGTAGCCCTGGCCGAAGGGGCAGCGGTGCTCGCGCAGGAACGCGAGCTGCTGGTCGGTCTCGATGCCCTCGACGATGGTGGTCATGTCGAGCGCCTCGGCCAGCGCCAGGATCGCGGCGACGATCGCCGCCGAGCCCTGGTCGTCGGGGACCTTGTCGAGGAACGCGCGGTCGACCTTGAGGACCTGCACGGGCAGGTCGCGCAGTCGGGCCAGGGAGGAGTGGCCGGCGCCGAAGTCGTCGATGGCGATCGTCAGGCCGGCCTCGTGCAGCTCGTCGAGCAGCGAGCGGTGGCGGTGCGCGTCGCTCATGACGGCCGTCTCGGTGAGCTCGGCGCAGAACTGCTGCGGGCGCAGGCCGTGGGCGGCGATGCACTCCGAGATCGAGGAGACGAGGTCGGTTCGGCGCAGCTGGCGCGGGGAGAGGTTGAACGAGAGGCGGGGGCGGTGGCCAACGGCCGCCCAGCGCAGGGCCTGCTGGCAGAGCTCCTCGATGACCCAGTCACCGATCCCGTCGATGAGGCCGGTCTCCTCGGCGATCGGGATGAAGTCGCCCGGCGGGACGAGGCCGTGGGTCGGGTCCTCCCAGCGCACGAGCGCCTCGGCGCCGGTGAGCTGTCCGTCGTGCAGCGCGACGATCGGCTGGTAGTGCAGGCGCAGCTCGCCCTCGCCGATGGCGCGCCGCAAGCGGCTGGTGAGCGACAGCCGCGCGCGGGCGTCGCCCTCTTCCTGCTGGTAGACGGCGACGCTGCCGCTGCCGGTGCGCTTGGCCTGGTACATCGCCGAGTCGGCGTGCTTGAGCAGGTTCTCCGCGTCGTCGGCGTGCTCGGGGAAGAGCGCCACGCCGATCGAGGCGCCGACGTGGAACTCGGCGTCGGAGATCTCGTAGGGGCGCTCGAGCGCGCTGGCGATGCGCTCGGCGGCGAGCTGGGCGGCGGCGCCGGCGGTGTCCGCGCCGCTGCAGTGCATCAGCAACAGGAACTCGTCACCACCTTGGCGGGCGAGGACGTCACCGCCCCGGACCAGTTCAGACACACGGCGTGCGGTCTCGCGCAGCACCTCGTCGCCGGCGGCGTGGCCGAGCGAGTCGTTGACGAGCTTGAAGTTGTCCAGATCGAAGTACAGAAGCGCGACGGCTTCGCCCGAGCGGCGGGCGCGCACGAGGTCGGTGCGCAACTGCTCCTCGAGCTGGGTGCGGTTGGGCAGGCCGGTGAGCGCGTCGTGGTAGGCGAGGTAGGCGACCTGGGCCTCGGCGCGGCGGCGTTCGGTGACGTCCTCGCCGGAGCGCAGGACCGCGATGATCTCGTCGTCCTCGTTGCGTAGCGCCGAGTTGCGCCAGGCGATCTTGCGGTCGTCGCCGTCCTTGGTGCGGACGAAGGTCTCCAAGCTGTCGCGCGGCGGCTCGACGCCGGAGACCAGGCGGGCGAAGGCACGGCGGGCGTCGAGGCGGTCGGCGGCGGGGACGACGGCGTCGAACCAGTCCCGGCCCCGGAGGTCGTCCTCCTCGAAGCCGAGCAGCTCGCAGCCCTGGCGGTTGATGAGCTCGACGTGGCCGCGCTGGTCGAGGACGACGACCAGCGTGCTGGCGACCTCGAGATAGCGCTGCGCGCGGTCGCGCTCCTCACGCAGGGTGCGCTGCGTGGTGATGGTTCCCGTGACGTCGGCGAAGGTGAGGACCGTGCCGCCGTTGGCGTTGAGCGGCCGCGCGTGGACCCGAAGCCACTGGGGGTTGCCGTCGCCGTCGATGCGCGTCGAGGTGCCGGCGATGGGCCGGCCCTCGAGCTGGGCGATCGCCGAGAGCGACTCGCCGGGGCCCAGGGTGCGGCCGTCGTGCTCGGCGACGATCTCCAGGTCGTCCTTGAATGGTGCGACGGCGCCGGCCAGCTCGGCCGCTGAGAGCTCCAGGATGCGGAGGGCGCTGGCGTTCCAGGAGACCGCGCGACGCTCCGCGTCGGTGACGACGACGCCTTCGTCGAGGCCCTCGACGACGACGCGGCTGAGCTGCTCCGCGGCCCGTGCGGCCTGCCGGGCCCGCTGCTGGGGGCCGAGATCGACGACGAGGCCGCGGCTCTTGAGCTGTCCGGCCTGTCTCCCCTTGCGCCGCCGTTCTCCGAACGGCGCACTGAATCCCCTGCCCTGCGGCATGTCTCCCCGGTACATCGACGGACGGGTTCAGGGATTGAGGCGTTTGCAGAACTGCGTGCAGCGCCTTGCCTGACGCATGTCGTTGCGCGAACATGCGGCAAAACCCCCGCAAATGGTTGAGCACTCAAGCGCTTCTGACCCGATCAACTTGCATTCGGGAACAGTCGTGGCTATATTGGCCCCGCTCCGAAGCGATGGATCGTCTTGACCGATGTCGGATGGCTCTGTCGACCTGCGTGGGCACGCAATCACAGCAGTGGGTTGGAGGGACGGATGAGCGTGAGGGTCATGCCGATAGGTCGCGCTTCGCGACGTCTGAGTGTCGCTCTCATGTCAGCGATAGCTGCCTTGTCGGTGCTGTCGGCGTCCTCTGCCCAGGCGGTGACGTCGACGCCCACATTCATTCCTGGGGACTTCTTCGGAGCCACGGGACCAGGCAACGGGCAGTTCCAGTCGCCGGGAAGCATCGCCGTCGAGCCGGGGACCCACAGGGTGCTCGTCGCCGACACCGCCAACGGACGGATCCAGGTGCTGGAGCCCAGCGGGAATGGCGTCCAGTACGTGACCTCGCTCGGGACCGGCACGTTGACCGCGCCGTTCGGGTTGGCGATCGACCGGACCTCCGGGGCGATCTATGTCACCGATACCGAGGCCGGCGCCCGGTCATCCGGCGATACACGTCAGACGGCGCACCAACGCCGACCTACACCTTGGACTCCGGGTTCACGAGCCCGACGATCGTCAGCGCGCTCAGCACGCTGGCGATCGACCCAACCACCCACGACCTTGTCGTGGCCGACACGGGCACGCAGGAGGTCAAGCGCTTCGCCGTGAGCGACGGGCACCTGATCAGCTCGTTCAACGGCGCCACCTCGGGCAGCCCGTTCAGCTCGCTGCGCAGTGTGGCGGTCGCGCCGTCGGGGACCGTGTACGTGGTGGACGAGTCGTATCCGGGCTCGGTCTACCTCGATCCGGGCAGCGGGCGGGTCGAGCGGTTCGATGCCACGGGCGCGTCACAGGGCGCGTTGCAGGGCATGGATCAGGCATCGTCGGTCACCGTTGGCGCCACCGGGACGGCGCTGGTGGGCTGGAACAACGGCGGCAACCTGTCCGAGCGTCGCGTGTCGCTGTTCCCGGGGACGGACATCGCGAGCGCGACCGTCACCATCCCGAACCCCTACCCGGACCCGACGGCGGTTCCCGGCGGCGTCGTCGGCTTGGCGTATGACGACACGAGCCCGCACGACGCCTTCGCCTTGCTCGATCAGGAGTTCGGTCAGTGGGGCGGCCCCGGTGTCCAGCGCCTTCTGGCGCGTGAGATCCCGGGCGTGGAGATCGGCCCGGCGAGCTCGGTGGGCGACACGACGGCGCACGTGACGGCCTCCGTCGCGCCAGGGGTTGCATCGGGCGCAGCGACCGTCCACTTCGAGTATTCGTTCGCCGGAGGGCCCCTGGAAGTGACGCCTGACCGGGTCATCGCCGGTCCGGGTGAGACGGCCGTGTCGGAGGACCTGGCTGATCTGCGACCGAACACGACCTACTCCGTCAGGCTTCGCGCCTCGAACGCGGACAACTTCACGGTGCAGTCTGCCTCCGTGACGTTCACCACGGGCACCGTGGTGCCTGGCGTCCAAGACGCCGGCGTCACCGACAGGACCGCGACCGCGGTCGTGCTCAACGGCCGCGTCAACCCGTATGGCCAACAGACCGCCTATCACTTCGAGTACGGCGAGACCGCCGCGTACGGGAGTGTCGTGCCCGTCGGCGATGAGGACGTCGCGGGCAACGGCTATGCCTTCCGCGGCGTCTCCCACGGCATCTCCGGTCTGAAGCCGGGGACGACGTATCACTACCGGTTGGTCACCCACAACGCCGACGGCCCTTCGGCCACGCCCGACGCGACCTTCACGACCCGGTCGGCCACCGAGCCGGTGCGGGCCTACGAGCAGGTCTCACCGGTCGACAAGGGTGGCGCTGTGCTCAACACGTTCGCCTTCTTCTACGCCCGCGCCGACGGCAACGCGCTGGCCTATCAGACCAAGAACGCGATGGATCTGCCGAGCACCCAGAGCTCGCCGCTCGAGTCGCGCTACGCGGGTCGGCGAACGGGCACGGGCTGGGATGTCCGGCCGCTCGACGCTCCCCAGAACGTCGTGCCTGCCGGCCAGCTGCTCTCGTCGTCGACCCTCGCGGTGTCCTCCGACTTCTCCCATGCGCTGGTGAGCAGCAACCGCAAGCTGGCCCCGGGCGGCGTCGAAGGGGCCGGGAACCTCTATCGCCGCGATGTCGAGACGGGGGCTTATGAGCTGGTGGCCACCGGCTTGCCCTACAACTTGATCAGCGGTCCGTCCGGCTCGATCGTCTACTTCGGCGGCTCACCGGACTTCTCCATGATCTCGATCGAGTCGTCTGCGCAGCTCACGCCGGATGCCACGCCCGGCTTGGAAGGCCTGTATCTCTGGAAGGTCGGTCAAGGCCTCCGCCTGATCTCGCGGATGCCGGACGGCTCGCCATCGGACGGCTTCATGGACATCGGCAACCGCCTCAACTGGCCTGCGCGGAACTTGGTGACGGCCGACGGGTCGACGCTCTACTTCTCGACGATGTTCGGCACGGCCGACGGGATCTATCGCAACCGGGATGGTGTGACGCAGCGCATCCTCGAGCCGGTCGACGGCGGTGGTCGCGTCCTGGACGTCACGGCTGACGGTCGGTATGTCGTGTACCAGGCCGGCCCAGGCAGCGACCTGTATCGCTACGACACCCAAGACGGCACGAGCACGTTCATCCTCCCCGGTGTCGGCATCGGGGGCGGAACCGGCTACATGGGCATGAGCGAGAACGGGGAATCGATCTTCACGACCGGTAGCGGTGGCACGGACCCAACCGTCTGGCACGACGGCCACGTCGATGAGATCGGTCACATGTCAGGTCTCGACGGCACCGCGTTCTGGGGTGTCGCCGCCAGTCCGAACGGCCGATACTTCGTGTTCGACACGACCTCGCTCGTCGGCCAGTCCTATGACAACTCCGGTTGCCCCGACAACCCCGTCGACGGGCCGCGCGGTGGCCTCTGCTTCGAGGTGTACGTCTACGACGTGCTGCAGAAGACGCTGACCTGCGCGTCGTGCCCTGTCGACGGCGCGCGATCGGCGGGTCATGCTCACCTCGGGCCGAATGTGCTCGAGCTCAACCTCCGCGGCGGCCGGTTCGTCAACGACAACGGGCAGGCGTTCTTCACCACCCCCACCAAGCTCGTGGCTGCCGACACGAACGGCAGTAGCGACGTGTACATGTACCAGGACGGAGAGGCGCAGCTCATCAGCCCCGGGAAGGGCAAGCACAATGCGATCCTCGCCGACGTGAGCGCGGACGGCAACGACGTGTTCTTCACGACCGACGAGCAGCTCGTGGGCCAGGATCGCGACGATCAGATCGACATGTACGACGCACGGGTTGGCGGAGGCATCGCAGCGCAGTCGCCGGGCGGCGATGAGGTCGCGCCTTGTGGTGGCACCGAATGTCGCGAGGCGACCCCGGGCCCGACCGTGTCGCCGACCGTCGCGAGCCAGATCGCGTCAGGTCTTCCCGAGACCGTCGTCCCGACCGCCAAGGCCAAGGTGACGGTGCTGAAGGTCACGACCACCGCCTCCGTGCTGCGGGTGAAGATCCGTGCCTCGAGCCGCGGGGTCCTGCGGCTGTCGGGCAAGGCGGTGACCACCAAGTCCGTGACCGTCAGTCGAGCGGGCAACTACACCGTCGAGGCCAAGTGGACGAAGAAGACGCGATCGTCACGACGTGCCAAGCGACGAGTCAAGGTTGCGGCCAGGGTGACCCTGACGCCGCCATTCGGGGCGGCGGCGGTCGCCGGTGTCAAGCGGACCCTCGGAAAGTAAGGCGTCGAGATGCATACGAGCAACACGAGGCTGACCGTTCGCGCCATCTTGTTGGCGGCGGTGCTCGCCGGCACCGTCGCCCCGGCGGCCCACGCCTTCGGCATCGACCTCGCCACGGGTGGGCTGACGACGTCCGACGGTCTCTTGTCACGACAGGCCGGTGAGCACGCGGACCTCAACACCCGCATCGAACTCCCTCGGACGGTCGACAACCTGGCCGACGGAAACGTCCACGACATCAAGGTCGATCTCCCCGTGGGCCTGATCGGAAACCCGATGGTGGCAGCGACGTGTGACTTCGACCACCTCATCCCGCCCGGTGGCTCGCCCCAGCCCGATTGCCCGATCGCCTCGCAGATCGGCATCGCCAAGGTCACCACGGACCCGAACCTCGGGCCGGACCAGCGCGCTGACGTCTACGCCCCCATCTTCAACATGCGCCGCCCCTTCGACGCGCCGGCGCTCTTCGCCTTCAACTACGGCGGGGCAGCGCTGAAGATCGTCCCGCGGGTGCGCCCGACCGACTACGGCATCGGCGCGGACAGCCTCGCGCTGACGCAGGCCTCGCCGCCGTTCTACGCCGATGTGACGCTGTGGGGGGTCCCTGCCGATCCGGCCCACGATGTGGATCGACTGGACCCGCGCGCCCTCTCCTACAACGCATCCAGCCCCGATACGCGCAAGGCCTTCTTGAGCAACCCCACGTCCTGCTCGGGCAAGCCGGCGATCTTCACGGTGTCTGCCGACAGCTGGCAGGATCCAGGGGTCTTCTTCACGAAGTCGTATGACCGGGATCGCGCCGGCACGCCGTTCCTCTTCACCGGGTGCGATCGGGTTCCGTTCGAGCCGACCGTCAGCGTCCAACCGCTGTCGCATACCGCCGACGCGCCGACAGGCCTGAACTTCGATCTGGATCTGCCCCAGAGCGACGCGCCGGATGGCCTTGCGACCGCGCACCTGCGCAAGGCGGTCGTGACGTTCCCGGAGGGCATGTCGGTCTCCCCGTCGTCAGCCGCGGGGCTGGGTGCATGTGCTCCCAGCGACATCAAGCTCGGCACCAACGACGATGTCACCTGTCCCAACTCGTCGAAGATCGGCACGGTGCAGATCGACACCCCGGTGCTCGACGTGCCGCTCAAGGGCGACGTCATCCTCGCCACGCAGAACGACAACCCGTTCCGATCGCTCGTGGCGCTGTACATCGTCGTGAAGGGGCCCGGCTTCTGGGTCAAGCTCCCGGGGCGTGTCGACCTCGATCCGGTCACCGGCCGGGTGACCGCGACGTTCGACAACAGCCCGCAAGTGCCGTTCTCGCACCTCCATGTCGCGCTCCGCGGCGGATCGCAGGCGCCGCTGGCGACGCCGACGGCGTGCGGCACGTACACGACGCACACCGAGCTCACGTCCTGGGCGTCGGACACCCCCGTGAAGGCGGACACCCCGTTCACCATCAACGAGCGATGCGGTGCGCGGGGCTTCACGCCGTCGCTCGGCGCCGGGACGGCGAACCCCCTTGCCGGTGCCGACTCGCCGTTCACGCTGACGCTCACCCGCGCCGACGGCGAGCAGTACCTCAAGAGCATCGAGGCATCGCTGCCGCCTGGTCTGCTCGGGCGGATCGCGTCAGCACCGCAGTGCCCGAGCGATCTCGCTGCCGTCGGTGCATGCCCGCTCGGGACCGAGATCGGTCAGACCAGCGCACTCTCCGGGCCTGGTGCGGCGCCCCTCGGGCTGACCGGCCGGGTCTATCTCACCGGTCCGTATCGGGACGCCCCATTCGGGCTGTCGATCGTGGTGCCCACGGCCGGCCAGGCCGGGCCGTTCGATCTCGGAGATGTGGTGGTCCGTGCCGCGATCTACGTCGACCGCGACGATGCTCACGTGACCGTGAAGTCGGACCCGCTTCCGACGATCATCCAGGGCATCCCGCTGCGTCTCCGTCAGGTCAGCGTGACGATCGATCGACCGGGCTTCATCTTCAACCCGACCGCTTGCGCGCCGTCGACGATCCTCGTCAACGCCGGGAGCCTGGAAGGTGCCACGGCGAATCTGAGCGTTCCGTTCAAGGTGGCCGGCTGCTCCGCGCTCGCCATGAAGCAGCGCCTCGCATTCCGGTTGACCGGCAAGAGCCAGGTCACCGACGGCAAGCATCCGGGGATCACCGCCACGCTGACCGACAGCGGGGGCGGGGCGAACCTGCGCAAGGTCGTGACCAAGCTGCCGCTGTCACTCGCCCTCGACCCTGACAACGCGCAGGAGCTGTGCAAGCCCGAGCAGCGGCTCGCACGGGCCTGTCCTGCCACGTCGATCGTCGGACGTGCGCGTGCGACGTCGGTGCTGCCAGACGCGCTGACCGGTCCCGTGTACTTCGTCGAGGCCACGCGGCGAAGCACGTCAGGAAGAGTGATCCGAACCTTCCCGAACCTCTGGATCCCACTCAGTGCCGACGGCGTCTCGATTGACGTCACCGCGAGCTCGGCAGTGGACAGCCTGGGGCGTCTCGTGACGACGTTCGATCGGCTGCCCGACGCACCGATCAAGACGTTCCAACTGACGATCGATGGTGGCAAGCACGGGATCATCGCGGTGTCGGGCAAGCCGGGGATCTGTGACCGGAGCAAGGTGGTCGATCTCCAGTTCACCGGCCAGAACGGCAAGCTGCTGGAGACGCCGGTGACGGCGACGATCGATGGCTGCAAGCCGAAGATCAAGCGGTCGTCAGCGAGCCGCGAGTCAGTGTCGCTGCGGATGTCAGGCGTCGGCCCCGGCCGATTGACCTTGACCGGTCGCTCGGTGGTCAAGTCGGTCCGCACGCTCAAGGCTGCGGCCGACGCGACCATCAGCGCTCGGCTCACCTCGAAGGCGCGAGCGACACTGCGTCGTGTCGGGCGAGTGAGCGTCGCGATGACCGTCACGTTCGCTCCGCGCACGGGCAAGCGCGTCACGCTGCACAAGACGGTGACCGTTCACCGCTGACGACATGCAGCTCGACGGTCACGGGTCGCTGACGACCAGCGCGACATAGGTCAGTCTTGACCGCGCGTCACTGTGATCTACGTCGCCGCGTGCGGCGAGGGCGCATGACGTCACCACAATGACAATGAGTTGGCGTAGAAGTGACAAAACGAGCCATCTGGCTCTGGTGGAGAACGCCTAGGACATGTCTACTAATGGAGTCAGCGCACTTCACAGGACCTGTATCAATAAGGAGAACAGGCCTATAGAAGGCGACTGATGCCGAACGGGCCGCCGCGTCGCCTTGTGCGCCGGCGCTGTCTCGCTCGGCACATCTCCATCTGCGCGACGCAACGACGTTTGCGTCGCGTCCAACCGAAGGGACACGCATGTCGAAGTTCTCGAAGGTAGGCGTGCTGATCGCCGTCATGGCCTTCTGCGGCGCCCTGGCCTCCTCGGCCGGAGCGGCGGAATGGCACACGAACGGCTCGTTGGCGTTCAGCAGCACTAACGCAGGCGCATCGCGTCTGGTCATTCATCCGAGCGGCACGTTGGTCGCATGTTCGTCGTCGAGCGGCTCCGGCACGCTCAACGGGCCGACTAGCACGGCGTTCCCGTGGACGAACGCCGCCACGGTGACGCCTGCGTTCTCAGGCTGCACGGTGTCCGGCGCTGCCGGCTACGCCGTCCTCTGCTCGTCAAGCCTCCTGCGTGCCAACAGCTACGCCGGTGGTACGACGTTTGCCACGGCCGGTGGCGGTATCACGACGGGGACGGTCACGAACGTCGATTGTCGCCTGTCGATCGGCGCCAACACTTGCTCGACTATCACGGGCTCGGTGCCGGCGCACTACATCAACCCGGCCACGCTTCCCGGCGGGCCCGGGCGGCTGACTATCACTCCGGCCGGTCAGGCATTGTCGGTGACTAAGATCGGCTCCGGTTGCGCAGCCGTGCCGGACGGCACGGGCACTTTCGGCAGCCCGGGCGCCGGCTCGACGGTCGCGGACCTCACGTACACCGTGGATGGGTCCAACGCCCCGTACATCTACCGGACTCCGTAAGTCTGGAGTGACGGTATGGCTGGGGGCCGACAGTCCCGTTGACCCGCAGCAGAGGTAGCTCGGTGGCCCGTCGCTTCGGTGACGGGCCACCGTTGCGTGGAGGCCCGTGACGAGGTCATAAGCCGATGGGATCAGGCAGGGTTGATTGGTTCGGGATGTCGCCATCGATCTAATTCTTCGATCTTGTGGCGAACGCATTGACTTCAGGAAACGGGAACGAGTATGATAGGTCGCCGGCGGCCGTCGTTTGTTGCCGCGGGCTTGCAACAGAGTCCATGTTCAATGAGGAGAGGGTTTCATGAGGATCTCTTTGAGGCCGCTGTTGGCGGCTGCGGTGATGGCTGGTGCGTTAGGGGTATCGGCTTCGGCGGCTTCGGCTGCTGCGCCGACCGGTGACTTCGTCAACTTCAAGAACTGCCCGTACACGAACACGTCGGTCGAGTCGTGTCTGTACTCGAAGGTGACGTCCGGGTCGTTCAAGCTGGGCAATGCGAGCGTGCCGATCACGGCGGCGACGCCGATCATCTTCCAGGGCGGGTTCACGGTGGACCCGGACACGTTCTTGACGACGTTCTATCCGGCGGTCGGTGCCGATACGTTGGTCAAGCAGCCGATCAAGGTGCCGGGTGGTCTGATCGGCTTGGTCGACACGGGCGGCTTCTCGGGCTTCCTGATCTCGCTGTTCAACGCGGCGGTCGCGTCGGTCAACGACGTGTACGCCACGGCTGAGCTGGCGGGCACGCCGAAGTTCGACTACATCAACTTCGTGGTCGGCACCGGGACGACGCTGGAGCTGCCGCTGCGTATCCATCTGGAGAACCCGTTCCTGGGTTCGAACTGCTACATCGGCTCGTCCACGTCGCCGGTGCGGCTGAAGCTGACCGACGGCACGACGGCGCCTCCAGGGCCGAACACGCCGATCAGCGGCAGCGTGGGGACGATCACCCAGAACTCGGGTGGCACGGTCACGACGTCCAACGGCGCCAAGCTCGTCGACAACGCGTTCTCGGTGCCCGCGGCCTCCAACTGCGGTTACCTGCTGCCCGACATGATCGTGATCACGTTCGCGGTGAACGTCAAGGAGGGCCTGCCGGCTGCCGCCGGCAAGAACACGGCGATCATGCAGGGCCTGGTCAGCAACGCCGTCCGTAGTGACGTGCAGGCCAGCGTCCACTAAACGCGCGTGTGGGTCTGGCATCACGCGGTTGAGTGAAGCCCGCTCCTACGCATGACGGCCCAAAGGGGCGCCGAAAGGCGCCCCCTTTCCGTTTCTGAAAACGCGGAGTGTTTGTCACAGTCAACTGACGGTAAATGGCACGAAGAGCCAGTTGGCTCTGGTAATTTTTAACACAGACATGTGTACTCATAGTGTCAGATCACTTCGTGATAGATGTCCCATAAGTGACACTCTGTCGGAGTGACTGATGTCGGACGGGCGGCCGCATCGCCTTGTGCGTCAGCAGTGTCGTCTCGTTCGGCTCATCGCTATCTACGCGGCGCAACGGCGTTTGCGTCGCGTCCAACCGAAGGGATACGCATGTCGAAGTTCTCGAAGGCAAGCATGCTGGCCGCCGTCATGGCGCTCTGCGGTGTCTTGGCCTCCTCGGCCAGCGCCGCCCATGAGTGGCACACGAACGGCTCGTTGGCGTTCAGCAGCACTAACGCAGGCGCGACGCGCCTGGTGATTCATCCCGCCGGGACGATCGTCGCGTGTTCGAGCTCGAGCGGCGACGGGACGCTCAATGGGCCCACTAGCACCGCCTTCCCGTGGACGAACGCGGCCACTATTCGACCCACTTTCTCGGGTTGCACGGTGTCCGGCGCGGCCGGCTACGGTGTCCACTGCAGCAATGCCGAGTTCCGCGCCATCAGCTACATCGGTGGTCATACCTTTGGCACGGCCGGTGGCGGTGTCACGACTGGCTCGGCGTTCGTCGACTGCACGCTGACTATCGGCGGCACGGTCTGCTCGACTATCACTGGTACGGTGCACGGGCACTACATCAACCCGCCAGTGCTCCCCGGTGGTCCGGGCCGGCTGACTGTGACTCCCTCCCCGCTGCAGGTGCACACGGTCGGGTCCGGCTGCGCCGCAGTGCCGTCCGGCACGGGCACTTTCGGTGCTCCCGGCGCTGGCTCGACGGTGCTGGACACGACGTACACCGTGGACGGCGGCAACGCCCCGTACATTTACACTACTACTTAGGTTCAACGTAGTAGGAGCCACCGGTCGGCTGTCGGCCGGCCGTGGAAAGAATTGGATCGGTGGCCCGTCGCCTCGGCGACGGGCCACCGCCGCAAAGGGCTCGATTCCGGTTCGTCGACGAGCGGAGGCCCCGACCGGCCGTGAGCAGAAGATCGCTATTGGTTTGGGCATTAGACCTTGTCGCGAATGCGTTGACTTCAGGAAACAGGGGCGAGTATGATGCGCCGCCGGCGGCGCGGTCGTTCGCGGTCGCGCGTTCCGCCGAGTCCATGTCCAATCAGGAGAGGGTTTCATGAGGATCTCTTTGAGGCCGCTGTTGGCGGCTGCGGTAATGGCTGGTGCGTTAGGGGTCTCGGCGTCGGCTGCTTCGGCTGCTGCGCCGACCGGTGACTTCGTCAACTTCAAGAACTGCCCGTACACGAACACGGCCGTCGAGTCGTGCATGTACTCGAAGGTCACGTCTGGGTCCTTCACGCTGGGCAATGCGAGCGTGCCGATCACGGCGGCGACGCCGATCATCTTCCAGGGCGGGTTCACGGTGGACCCGGACACGTTCGTCACGACCTTCTACCCGGCCGTCGGCGCCGACACGTTGGTCAAGCAGCCGATCAAGGTGCCGGGCGGCCTGATCGGGCTGGTGGACACGGGCGGCTTCTCGGGCTTCCTGATCTCGTTGTTCAACGCGGCGGTCGCGTCGGTCAATGACGTGTATGCGACGGCTGAGCTGGCGGGCACGCCGAAGTTCGACTACATCAACTTCGTGGTCGGCACCGGGACGACGCTGGAGCTGCCGCTGCGCATCCATCTGGAGAACCCGTTCCTGGGGTCGAACTGCTACATCGGGTCGACGACCACGCCGGTGGTGCTGAAGCTGACCGACGGCACGACGTCTCCGCCGGGGCCGAACACGCCGATCAGCGGCAGCGTCGGGACGATCACCCAGAACTCGGGTGGCACGGTCACGACGTCCAACGGCGCCAAGCTCGTCGACAACGCGTTCTCGGTGCCCGCAGCGTCCAACTGCGGCTACCTGCTGCCCGACATGCTGATCATCACCACGGGCGTGAACCTCAAGGAGGGCCTGCCGGCTGCCGCCGGCAAGAACACGGCGATCATGCAGGGCTTGGTCAGCAACGCCGTCCGCAGCGACGTGCAGGCCAGCGTCCAGTAGCCACATGAAGCAGGCCTCGCTCGGCTGAGCGAGAACGCTGCAGGTCCAGACGATCAGGGGGCGCCTCAGGCGCCCCCTGATGCGTTCCAGGAGGGGCCGCTGCGGCAGCGCTCCGAAGCCGTGGGGCCCAACGCGATCGAGCCCGGGACCGCTGTGGCGGTCCCGGGCTCGATGACGACCCATGCTGCTGTGTACCTCAGGCCCAGCCCAGCCCTTACGACGCCGCTCCCCAGCGGCGCACAAGAGCTCGCAGACTGCAAGGCACGCTCTTGTGCGCCAGCGGACACCGCCGCAAGGGCGGGCGTATCTGGGCTATCCGACCGGCTCCGGCTCAGGAACCACCTCTGGTGGGGCGATCAGGTCCTGAACGGGAACCTTCAACGCTGCCGCGACCTGCATCACCGTTCGCAGGCGCGGCTCGCGCAACCCTCGCTCCAGCCGACTGACCTCCGTCGGATGGAGCCCGGCGAAATGCGCGAGCATCTCTTGCGACCAACACCGCTCCTTGCGCAGACGGCGCAGGTTGGCGGCAAGCTGGAACTTCGCATCCATCGTGTCTCCTGTCTTCCGCTTGGCCCCGAACCTACGGGTGTGTCCGAGACCTCGGGAGTAGTTTGCCCGATTTTGAGCAGTGAGATACGAAAACGTGTGCAAAGGCTTCAGCGCACCGGACGATGGAGTGGCCCTCGTCGTGACGCCGGATGCCTTCCTCGTAGCACAGGGGAGACCGTAACCCAGCGCCAGCGCTACTGCCAGGGCTTGCCCAGGTGTTTTGGCGGCTGTTCCTGGCCGAGCCCTGCCACTTGGCCCACATCTTCCGCCGCGGCACTTGACAGGTCCGCGCCAGGAGCCGGTGTTCGCGGTTTAAGACGTCCTGGGAAAGCTCACCGATGCGGCATTGCGTCCAGCGGTGGAAAAGCCTCCTGCCGCTGCGACGTTCTCCACCCATTGAGCAAATGTTTCAGAGTCGTGAAAGCTTGGAGAGAGGCGATCCTGGGAAAGTAGAGCGCGATGAAGCAGCGGCCGGCGGTGACCATCCTCACGGGAGAGCTCGACCTCCAGGCGTCGCGCGCGCTTGGCCAGCAGCTCAACGAGGAGGTCGGCGCGGGCACGACTGCCGCCGACATCATCCTCGACCTCTCGTCGGTCTCGTTCATGGACTCCAGCGCGCTCGGCGTCATCGTCCAGGCCGATCAGCGTCTTGGCCGGCAGGGCCGTGGCCTGGCGGTCATCGCCCCCGACGGGAGCCCTGCGGCGGCGCTCGTGGAGATGACGCACGTCGACGGGTCGCTGCGTGTCGCGACGACCCGCGACGAGGCCGAGGCCAAGCTGGAGCAGGACCCGACGACGTCGTCCTGATCGCCGTCGCGCGCACGCCGGTGTGCGAACTCCTCGTTTCTTGGGTAACAGGGCTGGACGGAGAGCCGGAGCCCTGCAGGAGGGGAACGAATGAGGACGCTGTTCAGGATGCGCCGCGCGTGGGTCGCCGCGGCATCGATCGCCGGCCTGTGCGCGCTTGCGCCGGCCGCCCACGCGGAGTTCGGGGTGTCGAAGTTCGACGCGGGCACGTGCACGAAGAACACCGAGCCCGCGCCACAGTGCACGCGCGACTCGACACAGGACTTCTTCTACGCCACCGCCGGCGGCCATCCCCAGTGGGGCATCACCGACTTCGCGTTCAACACAACCGGCGCCCTGCTCACGAGGACCACCGACGGCAACGTCAAGGACGTCCACGTCGATCTGCCTGTTGGGCTGAGCATCAACCCGGAGGCGACGCCGCAGTGCACGACCGCGCAGCTGGAGGCGTCGGCGTGTCCTGCCGACTCCCAAGTCGGGACCAACTACATCACCGCGATCGTGGCCGGTGCGGACGTCCCGATCAGCACCACCGTCTACAACATGGTCCAGCCCGACGGGATGCCTGCGCGGTTCGGGATGTCGGTGCCGCTCGTCGGCGGCCAGATCTACCTCGACGGCGGTGTTGCCTGGGACTCCGACTACCACGAGTCCTTCACGATCAGCAACATCACCGACGCGATCCCCCTGGCCGAGACGCGCCTGGTCTTCAACGGCCGCGCGGGCGATGGCACGTTCATCACCTTGCCGTCGACGTGCACGGACTACGCGACGACCGGCCTGCAGGTCGACTCCCACCAGGAGCCCGGCAAGTACCTCTCCTACAGCACCAAGACGCCGATCAAGGCGAGTGGCTGTGACGACCTGCCCTTCGCGCCCACGGTGGGCGTCGCGGTCGACACGCACGTCGCGGGCGCGCCGTCGGGCGTGACGATCGACGTCGGCCTGCCGCGCAACCCCAACGGCAAGGACAAGCCGGACACCGCGACGCTCAAGGACGCGCAGGTCACCCTGCCCGAGGGCATGACGACCAACCCCTCGGCCGCGACCGGCCTCGGGGCCTGCACCGACGCGCAGCTCGGCAAGGGCACGACGCGCCCGGTCGCCTGCCCGGCCTCCTCGGCGATCGGCAGCCTGGAGCTCGAGACGCCGGTCCTGCCGGCGGGCTCGCTGAAGGGCACGGTCTACCTCGGTCAGCCGCTCAGCGGCGACCCGCAGTCCGGTGACGAGTACCGCATGTTCTTGGTCGCCGACTCGCCGCGCTACGGCGTGTCGGTCCGGCTCGTCGGTCATGTCGTCGCCGACCCGCAGACGGGCGCGCCTCACCGCGTCGTTTGCCGACAACCCGCAGGTTCCGGTGAGCCTCGTGCGCGTCGCGCTGCGTGGTGGCGACCGCGCGCCGCTGGTCAACCCGCCCGCGTGCGGCAAGGCGACGACCACGGGGCGCTTCACCTCCTGGGCCGGCCAGACCGCGACGGCGACCAACGACGTCACGATCGACCAGGGCTGTGAGCGCGCGGGCTCGTTCGCACCGGGCCTCGCCGCGTCGGTGTCCGACACGCATGCGGGCGCGAGCCCGTCGTTCGCCCTTGGGGTCACGCGCCCCGACGGCGACCAGGCCCTGCAGCGCATCGACGTGACGCTGCCGCCAGGCCTGCTCGCCAAGCCCGCCGGCATCCCGCTCTGCGGCGAGGACCAGGCCGCGGCCGGGACCTGCCCGGAGACGAGCCGGATCGGCTCGATCGACGTCAGCGCCGGCGCCGGACCGAGCCCCTTCGGGCTGAGCGGTCGCGTCTATCTCACCGGTCCGTACGCCGGTGGGCCCTATGGGCTCTCGATCGTCGTCCCCGCGGTGGCGGGACCCTTCGACCTCGGGCTCGTGGTCGTGCGCGCATCGGTCCAGCTCGACCGCAACGACGCCCACGTCCGCGTGCTCAGCGATCCGCTGCCGACGATCCTCGACGGCGTGCCGCTGCTGCTGCGCAGCGCCAACGTGACGATCGACCGGCCCGACACGATGCGCAACCCGACCGCGTGCACGCCGCTGACGATCGGCGCGACGCTGACGTCGATCGCCTCCCTGACCGCGTCGCCGACGGTGCCGTTCGCGGCCACCGACTGCGACAGGCTGGCGTTCTCGCCGAAGACGAAGATCGACCTGACGGGCGCGACGCAGACGACCAACGGCAAGCACCCGGGCGTGGACTCGACGGTGACCCAGGCCGCCGGTCAGGCCAACATCGGACAGGTCCAGGTGACGCTGCCGCTGTCGATGGCCCTGGATCCTGACAACGCCCAAAAGCTCTGCGAGTTCGCCGACGGGCTGCGCGGTGAGTGCCCGGCCGCGTCGGTGATCGGCAGCGCGACCGCGCGGACGCCGCTCCTGGACCACCCGCTCAACGGCAAGGTGTACTTCGTCAAGGGTGTGAGGACCGACCCCAAGACCGGCCGTCAGATCAAGACGCTCCCCACGTTGCTGGTGCAGCTGCGCGGGGACATCGCGCTCGACCTGCGGGCCACGACGGCGGTCGACGCGAAGTCGCGGCTGGTGACGACCTTCGCGCCGATCCCGGATGCGGCGGTCTCGAGCTTCCGGCTGACGCTGGCCGGCGGCAAGCACGGGATCCTCGTCGTGACCAACCACGACGGCATCTGCACCGGTGCGCAGAAGGCGGCGCTCGTCGCGACCGGTCACAACGGCAAGCGCGCCCCGTCCACGGTCACGCTGGGGACGCCGTGCTCGGCGCTGCCGAAGCTGTCAGGCGTGCGCGCGCTGAGCGGCGGCCGCGTGCGGGTGGCGGTCAAGGCGACGGCCGCGGGCCGTGTGGTGCTGCGTGGCGCCGCGGGACGGCTGGGCTCGTGGTCACACACGATGCGCAAGGGCCAGACGCTGCGGGTGACGCTCAAGCCGTCGAAGAAGACGCGGACGTCACTGGGTCGGGGCCGGCGCGTGAGCGAGCGTGTGAGCGCGAGGTTCACCGTCAAGGGCAAGGGCCCGGCGACGGCGCGCAGCAAGACGGTACGGCTGCGGCGCTGAGGCGCCGAGAGAGCTGCGTCCTACGACGCGGTGGCGCTCGCCTCGGCCAGGAGGCCGGAGGCGAGCGCGCCGCTGCAGTCGGCCAGCACGTCGAGGGCGTAGCCGCCCTCTTGCACGACGCAGATCGGCAGCCCGCGCGCAGCGAGCAGCCGGCCGATGTCGGCGAAGATGTCGGGCGTGAAGTCCCAGGTGCCGTAGGGCTCGCCCGCAACCGTGTCGTAGCCCAGCGATACCACCAGCACGCGCGCCGCGCGGGTCAGGACGTCGAGCGACTCGTCGACCGCGTCGAGGTAGGCCTCGGGCTCGGGGGCGTCGCGGAACTCCACCAGGCGCTCGCGGCCCGTGCGCGGGAGCACAAGGTCTGCCGAGGCGGTGGAGGCCGGGGCGGCGTGGAGGGAATGCAGGACCACGTCGCGCATGCCGGCGACGATCGCCGAGGTGCCGTTGGGGTAGTGCAGGTCGAGGTCGAGGATGCCGACCGGTCCCGCGCCGGCCTCGCGCAGCGTGTGCGCGGCGGCAGCGGCCGTGTTGAGGCAGCAGTGGTCGCCGAGGAACCTGCGACCGGCCAGGTGGCCGGGGGCGCGACAGAGGGCGTAGGCGAAGCGTGCGCCGCGGGCGACGTGCCGTGCCGCGCTGATCGCCGTGCGCACCGCCTCGTCGGCGGTGGCGACGAGCTCCGGACCCACCGGGACGCGCGGCTCGGCGTCGTGCAAGGACACCAAGTAGTCAAGATCATGGATGGCGTACAGCGTGCGCTCGACGTCATCATCCGCCGCACCGGACCCGACCGCTCGCACCGCCGGATGGCGGCGCAGGCCCGCCTCCACGAGGCTCACCCGCCGGCGACCGTCCTGCCCTGGGGCCGACCGGCCGTCGTCGAGCAGCCACGGCGCGTCGCCGTCGATGACGCCGCCCCGCTGGCGCACCATCACCAGGCTGTGCGCGTGCCGTGCACGTCGCGTCGGCTGATCGAGCGACAGTGTGGTCATCGCGGGCCCTCCAGCCCGAGCCCGCGCGCGCTGCGGTCCAGCAGCGTCTGCACGACGCGCTCGACGTGCTCGCCGCGGTCGCGCTCCATGGCCCAGTGCGCGAGGTGCTTGAGATAGAGGGCCAGCGGGCTGACGTCGAGCCGCTCGACCGCGAGCCGCAGATGCTGGCGGTAGAGCTCGGACTGGATGACCACGAAGCGGTACTCGGGATCGTCGGCGGGTCGTCCGGTCTGGCCGACCCCGCCGGTGCTGCGCCGGGCGCGGGCGCGGACGAGGTCCCAGCCGACGCTCTGCTTGTCGCGCAGGAGCTTGGGCTGGTCGAACTCCATCGGCCGTGCGGCCGGATAGGGGAGGAAGTAGCCGAGCGCGATCTGCGGCGCCATCCGCTCGGGCGTCGGATGCCGGCGCCGGAGCTCGAGGGTCACCGGGTCGGCGTCGATGCGCTCGTCGAGCCACTCGATCAGGTCGTCGATGAGCAGGGCGCCCTCGCTGGAGGCCAGCGCCCGCTTCTGGCGCGCGACCATCGCGTTGAAGATGTCGTGGGTCGGGTGCAGGCTCCCGTTGCCGTTGGGCACCAGCTCGTCCATCAGCTTGCGGCGACAGGTGACGTGACCGACCCACTCGGTGCCGCAGATCTGCATCGAGGTCATGTCCTCGAGGTCCGGTGCCGCCATCCAGTAGGCCAGCGCGCGCATGTGCTGGGTGGTCACGCCGTCGGGGCGCACGAGCGGGAACTCCTCGAAGCCGTCGAGTCCCGTGGCGTAGATCACCACGCCGTCGTCGCGGCGCTTGAAGCGGCCGTCGCGCAGCCCGGAGGCCGTGAGCTCGGCGGCGTCGACGAGGAAGTCGGACTCGAAGAAGACGCGGTCGAAGGCCACGCCCAGGCGGGCGAGCGTCTTGCGCTGCCCGGCGATGACCCAGGCGCGCGTCTTGTACCAGAGCTCGAGCGCGTCGCGATCGCCCTGCAGGACGCGCCGCAGCAGCTCGTCGGCGTCGTCATGGCGCACCGTGAGCTCGCGGGTCTGGGAGTCCTCCGGGTACTCGATCTCGCCGGCGGCGATGGTGCCCGAGGCAGCGACGTAGTCGGCGTAGCAGACGCCGACGAAGTGGTCGCTCTTCTCACCGCCGCCGTCTGACCAGCCGCCGGCGTGGCGACCGGTGGCTGCGACGCCGGCCATGGCCTCGCCCATGCTGCGGCCGGCGTCGGAGATCAGGCTGCGCCGCTCGACCTGCCCGCCGGCCTGGGTCAGTGCCGAGGCGATCGCGTTGCCGATCGCCAGGTTGCGCAGGTGCCCGACGTGGAGGGCCTTCGTCGCGTTGGCGTCCCAGAACTGCACCGAGTATCGCCGGCCGCCGGCGAGGTCGGAGAGCGAGGCCTCGGCGCTGCCACCGGCCTCGAGGCCGGCGCCGGTGGACTCGATCCAGCTGTCGGTCAGCCGGACCTCGACGCCGTCGCGGTCGCGCTTGACGCCGGCCACCCACGGCTCGGCCTCGAGCCGGTCAAGAACGGTGAGCGCGTCCGGGTCGTCCTGCCAGTTGGTCGTGCGGGGGACGAGCTTGAGGTCAAAGCGGCGGGGGCGGCGTGGTGCCCGTCCGGCCCAAGGCGCAGGCGCGCCTTCTCGCGGGAGCGAGGCTTTCAGATAATCAAAGAGGTTGACCGCCATTTGGACCCTGAGAGGACTACTACCTTGCTGCGACCCGCAGGTCAACTCCCGGTCAGGACATCTGCGCCGAGCCCATGACAAAGCGATCAGCCTGTGCCAAGTGGCTCTTGTGGGGACCTTCTCGGGTCGGATAGAAACTGCGTATACCGCCGCTGAGGACCACCAGACAGACTCCTGGTGGTCGGTGGCATGTTTTCACGCACCTGTGCCCTAATCGGTGAAGGGACCGGATTAGTAATCCGGGCATCAGGGTTCGAGCCCCTGCAGGTGTATAAGGACGAAATGCAGGTTGCGGGACGAGCATCGCGGGACACGCGCGCTCGTCCCCGTCGTCCTTTAACGACCGAAAGGGCCCGTCCGATCGCCCGAGCGTCGAGGTTCGACGCCCGGGCGACCGGCGGGACGCTGCTACCCGCCCAGCCGGTAGGCGACCAGCGCGGGCTGCTGGCCCTGGGCGGTGGCGAGGCCGCCCGCCGCGATCACCGTGTCGCCGCTGACGGCGACGCCCGTGTTCGTGGCGGCCGGGAGGGTCGTGCTCCAGAGGGTGTCTCCCGACTTGGTCGACAGGGCGTAGAGCTGGCCGTCGAACGTCGTGGCGAAGACGACGTCGTTGGCGACCGTGGTTGCCCCGTAGGCAGGAGCCTGGAACACCTGGTCCCACTTGATCTTGCCCGTGTTGACGTCAACGGCCACGACCTCGCCCGTGTTGCTCTGACCGCCGCCCTGTGAGGCGCTGCCCGAGAACGACGCCGAGTTGTTGACGACCGGGACGTAGACGTGCTTGCCGTCGCTGGCCATCGGGGCGATCACGCCACCGAGGATGCCCGGGTAGACCTCGTCGCCCTCGTGGAGCTTGGAGTACTGCCCCTTCATCGCCAGCAGGCCGTCCTTGTCATGGCCGTTGTGCTGACCGACCGGGCGCTTCCACAGCAGCTTGCCGGTCTTGCGGTCGACGGCGATCACGATCCCGCTCTTGCCTGCTCCGAGGACGGCGGCCTTGCCCTTGACCTTGGTGAGGATCGGCGGGTCCTGCAGATCCCAGTCATAGATGTCGTGCGGCGTGAGCTGGTAGTACCACTTCAGCTTGCCCGTCTTGGCGTCGAGCTTGACGATCGAGTTGGTGTACAGGTTGGGGCCCGGCCGGCTCTTGCCCCACGGGTACTCGTCGTTGCCCGGCCACGGGCCGGGGTTGCCGACGCCGAAGTAGATGCCGCCCTGGGCGTCGAACGCGGGGGCGTGCCAGAGGCCGCCGCCGAGGTTGATCTCGGTGTTCTTCTTCGACCACGTCTTCGTCGGGGCGGTGTCAAAGCTCCAGACGCGCTTGCCCGTCTTGGCGTTCAGCGCCCACAGGATGCCCTTCGTGCCCTCGTTGTAGAACTTGGTGTTGTTGCCGGGCACCGTGGAGACGTAGACCATGCCGTGGTGGTAGCCGGGCGTCATGTCGATGCCCTCTTGGTCGTTGCGGATCAGCTTCTGGGACCAGATCTCCTTGCCGGTCTTCTGATCCAGCGCGAACGCGCCCTCGGCGGTGGCGCCGAAGACCCGGCCGCCGCCGACCACGAGGCCGTTGGGACCCTGATCAGGCGAGTTGTACTTCTTGCTCCAGATCACGTCGCCCGAATGCAGGTCGATGGCCTCGACGTTGGACTCCAGGTCCTGGGAATAGACCACGCCGCCTGCGACAACCGGGACAGACGCATAGGCGCCGTACTGGCTCTGGGCCGTCAACGGGTGCGTCCACGCGGGCTTGAGCTGTGACACGTTCGCGCTCGTGATCTTCCCGCCCGCCGAGCGCGTGTTGGACAGGTCGTTGTTGGAGTAGCCCGAGCCCGTCAGCGAGGCCTTGCCCGCCGTGTCGGGCGTGGAGCCCGACGGCGCGGCGTTGGGCGTCGACGTCGCGTTGGACCCCGACTTCGACTTGTCTGACCCTCCACAGGCCGACAGCGCCACGATCAGCACGATCGACAGCGCGACCAGCACGACTTTGGGGTTGCCCTTCACACGCTCGAACATCAGCTCGCCTGCTCCTCTCGAGCCTGTGTCAGCTCGTCGATGATCTCGTCTTCGACGCGGCAGGTCGCCGCGATCAACAGCTCAAACAGCTCGGCACTGAAGTCCGGTGGCAGGTCGACGGCCAACCCGCGCGCGAGATAGCGCGCTCGCACCTCGGCGACGCGGTCGGGCTGCATCATCGGGATGTCGTGGGCGCTCTTGTAGTGCGCAACCGCCCGGCAGATGTCGAAGCGCTCGCCGAGCAGGTGCGCGATCTGATCGTCGATCCGGTCCAGCCGGTCGCGATAACTCTCCAGGTCACTCATGCCGCATGCTCCTCCAGGAGTCCTGTCGCGAAGGCGTGGCTACAGTCGGCCAGGGTGTCCAGCGCGTAGCCGCCTTCTTGGATGACGCAGATGGGGAGTCCGGAGGCCGCGAGCAGCCGTCCGATCTCCGAGAAGATGCCGGGCTCGAAGCTCCACGAGCCGTGGGGGTCGCCGGCGACGGTGTCGTAGCCCAGCGAGAGGACGAGCACCCGGGCCGAGCGCGCGAGCGCGGCCACCGATCTGCCGACCGCGTCGAGGTAGGTCGCGGCGTCGGGCACCGTCCGGAACTCGATCAGCGCCTCGCGCTCGGTGCGCGGCAGCACGGGATCCTCGGGAGCGTTGGTGACCGGCCAGGCGTGCAGCGAGTGCAGCTCGGCGTCGTGCATCTGCGCGACGATCGCCGAGGTGCCGTTGGGGTAGTGCAGGTCGAGGTCGAGGATGCCGACGGGCCCGGCGCCGGCATCCAGGAGTGTCTGCGTGGCGGCCGCGGCGGTGTTGAGGTAGCAGTAGCCACCGAGCCACGCCGGGCCGGCGTGGTGGCCGGGCGGTCGGCACAAGGCATAGGCGAAGTGCGCGCCGGCGGCCACGCGCTGGGCCGCGGTGATCGCGGTGCGCACGCCCTCGTGGGCGGCGGCCACGAGGCCGGCGCCGACCGGGATGTCGGGCTCCAGCCCGGGTGCGGTGAACGCCGGCATCAGCGCGGGCTCCTGGTCCTGGCGGCGGACGTCGCGCAGCGCGTCGAGGTAGGTCGACTCGTGCAGCGCGCCGAGCACTCGCTCGACGTCGGCGTCGGAGGCGTCGGCCTCGATCGCGCCGACGCGCGCGTGGCGCCACAGCCCCTCTTCGAGCGCCGCGAGCCGGCGGTCGTGGTCATGGCCGCGCATCCGGCGGCCACCGTCGACGATCCAGGGGGCGGCGTCGTCGCCGTCCCGGCGACGTTGGGTCACCATCACCAGCCGGCTCACGTCACACGAGCTTCCCGGCGGAGGCGTCCGCCGATCGTGCCGAAGTCGTTGCGCAGGTAGAAGCGGCGTGTCGCCTCCAGGTGTGGCCAGCCGTCGCGCGGGACGCCGACCTCGATCCGGGTGACCTGTCGCTGGCGCGCGGCCGTGACGAGCGCGTCGACCAGCCCGTGGCCCACGGCCTGGCTGCGCCAGTCGCGGTGCACCCACAGATCCTGGATCAACCCATAGCGGCCCGGGATGTGGATCGCGATCTGCCAGCTCGCGGCCAGCATGCCGACGATCGCGCCGCCGGCGTCGGCGAGGAAGACCTCGCCGGCGTCACGGTCGGCGATCAAGGTGCGGGCGGCCGCCTCCATCGCGTCGGGTGCCGGCGGTGTCGCGCCGAGCTCGCGCAGCAGCGCACGGGCGGCAGCGGCGACGACCGGCGCCTCCTCCGGGGAGGCAGGCCGTACCTGCCATCGCCACGCCGCCGCGAGCGATGCTGATGGCTCGACATCGGTGCGGTCGCTCATGTCGACATCACGGTCGCGGTGGGCTCGATCTCGACCTTGAAGGCCTCGGGCGCAGCGCTGCCGGTGACCGCCTGGGCGATGGCGGCCATCGGCGCGCGCGCCTTGAGGAGGATCTCGTCGAACTCCTCCTCAGGATCGGACTGCATGACGATCGCGCCGCCCGCGCCGATCGTCGTCGCGCCGGGACGCAGGACGATCGTGCGGATGACGATGTTGAGGTCGACGCTGCCGTCGGCGCCGAAGTAGCCGATCGCGCCGGAGTACACGCCGCGCGCGACGCGCTCGATGTCATCGATGATGCTCATCGTTCGCAGCTTCGGAGCGCCGGTCATCGAGCCACCGGGGAAGCACGCGCGCACGCACTCCACCGGCGTGCGGTCGGCCTCGAGCCGGCCCTCGATCGTCGACACGAGCTGGTGGACCGTCGGGTAGGTCTCGACGATCATGTACTCGGGAACCCGCACGCTGTCGACCTCGCAGACGCGCCCGAGGTCGTTGCGCAGCAGGTCGACGATCATCAGGTGCTCGGCGAACGTCTTCTCGTCGGAGAGCAGCTCGCCGCGCAGTGCCGCGTCGGTCGCCAGATCGGCCGAGCGCGGCGCGGTGCCCTTGATCGGGCGGGCCTCGACGCGGCGGTCGCGGTCGACCGAGAGAAAGCGCTCGGGCGAGGAGCTGACGATCGCCAGCTCGCCGAGCTTGAGGTAGGCGGCAAACGGCGACGGGTTGCGGCGGCGCAGCAGCTGGTAGAGCGGGAACGGATCCGGCTCGGCCGCCGTCGAGATCTGATCGGTCAGGCAGACCTCGTAGGACTCGCCGGCGGCGAGCGCCGCCTGGCTGCGGGCGATGTCGGCGAGGTACTGCGTGCGTCCGCGCCCGACGCGGAAGATCACGGGCTCCTCGGGCGGGTCGGTGGCCTCGGTCGCCGTGGGCGTCGCGCTCATGTCGGGCGGCGGTGCCGCGAGTGCGTCGTGCACTGCAGCTTCGGCCTCGTCGAGCCAGCGGCCGGCCGCCCCGCCGTCATCGGCGCCCGTGAGCGCCAGCAGGTGGGTGCGGTGATTGACGTGATCGACGGCCACGACGCGGTTGGCGAACATCATCACCGCGTCCGGGATGTCGGAGCGATGGACGTTCGGCGAGCCGCAGTCGGCCTTGCACTCGTAGCCGAGATAGCCGACGTAGCCGCCGATCAGCCCGGCGGCAATGCCCTCGGGCGGCTCGATCTTGGCGTGGGCGATGTCGCGGTCGATGACGTCGAAGATCGAGTCCGTCGCGACGGTCGTCTCGCTCGCGCGTGTAACTGTGACCTGCCCCGCATCGATGTCGTAGTGCAGCAGGCACTCCTCGGCGCCGGTGCTCGTGCCGAGGTAGGAGGACTGCGCCAGGCGCGTCGGCGCGTCGGCGCTGTCGAGCCAGAACGCGTACTCGGCGTCCCCGAAGAGGCGCTGGAAGACGAGCTCGGTCGGGGGCTCGACGTCCAGCGTGCGGACGTGCAGCTCGAGGCCAGTGCCGCCAGTCTCGCGGGTGGGCCGCGGCGGCCGGGACTCCGGCGCAGGCGGTTGGCGCGGCCCGCGCGGTCGGTTCGGCCGGTGCTCGCGGGCCATCTCGTAGAAGTTCCTGACGATCGCGCGGCCGTGCTCCGAGGCGATCGACTCGGGATGGAACTGCACGCCCCACAGCGGCCGGCGGGTGTGCTCGATCCCCATGACCACGCCGTCCTCGGTCCAGGCGGTCACGCGTCCCTCCGGGCCGAGCGGGCCGGTGACGGCGAGCGAGTGGTAGCGGACCACCGAGAAGTCCTGTGGCACGTCGGCGAAGAGGCCGGTCCCGGTGTGCTGCACGTGGCTGAGGCGCCCGTGCATCGCCTCGGGCGCCGTCTCGACGATCCCGCTCAGCACGTAGCCCAGGCCCTGGTGGCCGAGGCAGACGCCGAACACCGGGATCTCGCTGGAGCGCAGGATGTCGGAGCAGACACCGAAGTCGTGCCAGCGGTCCGGCCGGCCCGGCCCGGGCGAGAGCACGATCGCGTCGAAGTCCCAGCGCTCCAGCACGCGCCAGGAGACCATGTCGTTGTGGACGACGATGGGCTCCTCGCCGCTGACCTCGGCGAGCAGGTGGAAGACGTTGTAGGTGTAGGAGTCGTAGTTGTCGATCAACAACGTGGGCATCAGGTGGCCTCCAGTCCGAGACCCCGCGCGCTGCGGTCCAGCAGCGTGTGCACGACGCGCTCGACGTGCTCGCCGCGGTCGCGCTCCAAGTGCCAGCGCGCGAGGTGCTTGAGGTAGAGCGCGAGCTGGGTGACGTCGAGCCGCTCGACGGCCAGCCGCAGGTGCTGGCGATACAGCTCCGACTGGACGACCGCGAAGCGATACTCCGGGTCCTCGGCCGGTCGGGTCGTGTCGGTCTTGATGGCGCCGCGGCGGGCGCGGGCGCGGACGAGATCCCAGCCGACGCTGTCCTGCTCGCGCAGGAGGTGCTCGGGCTCGAAGTCGATCGGCCGCGCGACGGGATAGGGCAGGAAGTAGCCGAGCGCCACCTGCGAGGCGATCCGCTCCGGCGCCGGGTGCCCGAGGCGCAGCGCGCGCCAGTTGGGCACCTCGTCGATGCGCTCGTCGAGCCACTCGATCAGGTCGTCGATCAGCAGCGCGCCCTCGCTGGAGGCGATCGCGCGCTTCTGGCGGGCGACCATCGCGTTGAAGATGTCGTAGGTCGGGTGGATCCCGCCGTTGCCGGGCGGCGTCAGCTCGTCCATCAGCTTGCGCCGGCAGGTCACGTGGGCGACCCACTCCTCGCCGCAGACCTGCATCGAGGTCATCGTGCCCAGACCGGGCGCCGCCATCCAGTAGGCCAATGCGCGCATGTGCTGCGTGGTCACGCCGTCGGGGCGCACGAGCGGGAACTCCTCGAAGCCGTCGATCCCGCTGGGGTAGACGACCACGCCGTCCTCACGGCGCTTGAGCGTGCCGTCGCGCAGGCCGTTGGCGCTCAGCTCGGCGGCGTCGGCGAGGAAGTCGGACTCGAAGAAGACGCGGTCGAAGGCCACGCCCAGGCGGGCGAGCGTCTTGCGCTGCCCGGCGATCACCCAGGCGCGCGTCTTGTACCAGAGCTCGACGGTCTCGCGGTCGCCCAGCAGCACCTGTCGCAGCAGGTCGTCGGCGTCGTCGCCGCGCAGCGTCAGCTCGCGGGTCTGGGAGTCCTCGGGGAACTCGCCGTCGTCGCCGGCGGCCGGGATCGTCGTCGCGGCGACGTAGTCGGCGTAGCAGATGCCGACGAAGTGATCGCTCTTCTCGTTGCCGTCGGGCCAGCTGTGCGCATGACGGACGCCGGCCATGGCCTCGCCCATGCTGCGGCCGGCGTCGGAGATCAGGCTGCGCCGCTCGACCTGTCCGCCGGCCTGCGCGAGCGCCGAGGCGACGGCGTTGCCGATCGCGAGGTTGCGCAGATGGCCGACGTGCAGGGCCTTGGTCGCATTGGCGTCCCAGAACTGAACCGAGTAGCGCCGGCCGTCGGCGAGGTCGGAGAGAGATGCCTCGGCACTGCCGCCGGCCTCCAGGCCCGCGCCGACGGTCTCGACCCACGCGTCGTCGAGGCGGATCTCGATGCCGGAGGGGTCGCGGACGACGGACGCCACCCAGGGCTCCTGCTCGATCTGCTCAAGGGCGCTGACCGCGGCCGGGTCCTGCTCCCACGCGGGCGAGCGCGGGAAGAGCTTGAGGTCGAAGCGGGCGTGGGGTCGGCGTGGAGAGCGTGCGGCCCACGGGGCGCCTGCGCCACCGAGCGCGGGCGCTCCTTCAAGAAAGTCAAAAATATTGTCTGCCATGTCAAACTCGGCGGCGAGTGTGGCAGTACGGAATGCATTGGACAACAGCCAATGTCGATAAATTTCTGCACTAGGCCAAGTGGCGAAGCGGTTTCAAACGCTGATGGCGGATCTGCCAGTTGGCTCTTGCGAGGCTTCGCTCGGAAGGGATACAACTGGGCCATGGGCGCCGCCGGCGATGAACGCCCGGCACTGCCGCCCGGTCCGCGGATGCCGGCCGCAATGCAGGCATGGCAGTGGACGCGCAGTCCCTTGCCCTTTCTTGACAGTTGCCGGCGACAATACGGTGACACCTTCACGCTGCGCATGAGCCACTCCGGAACGTGGGTGGTGCTCTGTGACCCTGAAGACGTCAAGCGCGTCTTCACGGCCGACCCCGTGCAGATGGGCGTGGCTGAGGCCAACGCCGTGCTGGGTCCTCTGCTCGGGCGTCGGTCGGTGATGCTGCTCGACGAGCCCGAGCACCTCCCGCGACGCAAGCTGATCCTGCCGCCGTTCCACGGTCGGCACATGGACACCTATGCCGACATGATGAGCGACATCGCGCGAAGCGAGGTCGCCCGCTGGCCGGTCGGAGAGCCGTTCGAGCTCTGGCCGCGGATGCAGGCGATCACGCTCGAGGTGATCATGCGCATCGTCTTCGGCGACGTCGGCCGCGAGCGCCTCGACGAGGTGCGCACGTCGATCGAGCAGCTCACCGCGTGGCTCAACGACCCGCGGCGCCTGGCGGTGCTCTCGGTGCTCGGCCCGCGCTGGATCAACAGCGACCGCGGCTTTCGCCGCGCGCGAGGCCGCGTCGAGCAGGCGGTGCTGGGCGAGGTCCGGCGGCGCCGGATGGAAGGCACCGAGGAGGTCGGCGACGACATCGTCGCGCTGCTCGGGCGCGCACGGTATGAGAACGGCTCGCCGCTGACCGAGAAGGATCTGGGCGACGAGCTGATCACGCTGCTCTCCGACGGGCCGACGTCGACCTCGTTGGCCTGGGCCTTCGAGCGGCTGCTGCGCCATCCCGAGAAGCTCGAGCGCCTGCGCGAGGAGATCCACGCCGGTGAGCAGGACGAGTACCTGGACGCCGTCATCAAGGAGACGCTGCGCCTCTGCCCGCCGGTGCCGGTCGTGGTCCGGCGGCTGCGCGAGCCCGAGCGGCTGGGTGGCTATCTGATCCCGGCCAACACGGTCGTCGCGCCGTCGGTCTACCTGATGCACCGCCGCGAGGACATCTATCCGGATGCCGGCAGCTTCCTGCCGGAGCGCTTCGTCGGGCAGGCCACGGGCACCTACACGTGGATCCCGTTCGGTGGCGGCGTGCGTCGCTGCCTGGCCGCGAGCTTCGCGCTGCAGGAGATGAAGCGGGTGCTGCGGATCGTGATCGGCGAGGTGGATCTGCGCCCGGCCGGGACGCCCTCGGAGGGCGTCGCCCGGAGGCTCGATCGCCTTCGTCCCCGATCGTCGCGCGCTTGCGGTGGTGGGAGCTGCATGAGTGGCGCCGCCGACCTCCTGGTCGTCGGCGCCGGCGCCAAGGCCGCCGCCGTCGCGGCGAAGGTCGACGCGATCAACCGCCTCGGGCTCGGATCGCTCTCGGTGACGATCGTCGAGGGCGTCGAGCCGGCCGCGTCGTGGAAGGGCCTCAACGGCATGACGTCGGGCAACGAGCCGCTGGCCGTCACACCGATCAAGGACGTGGGGTTCCCGTACGAGAGCGACAAGGCGTTCGGCGACCTGGGGCCGCAGCTCGACCGTGCGGTGATGGAGCACTCCTGGCAGCAGTACCTCGTCGGGCGTGGAGGCTGGGCGCGCTGGGTCAACGCCGAGATGCCGCCGATCCGCCATCGCGACTACGGCGTGTATCTGGCGTGGGTGCTGTCGCGCGCGACCGCGGGCGTGCGGATCGTGTCCGGACGCGTGCGGCAGGTGGGGTTCGTCGAGGGTGGGGACGGCTGGACCGTCGAGGTCGAGGGGCGCGAGGGCCTGGAGCATCACGAGGGCCGCGCGCTGCTGCTCACCGGCCCGGGCGTGCACCGCCATCTCTCCCATGACGCCGAGGCCGCGCCGCGGATGTTCCACTGCGACAGCAAGCGCGGCGACTTCCTGACCCGCGTCCCGGCCGACGGCAGCCCCGAGATCGCGATCGTCGGCGGTGGCGAGAGCGCGCTGAGCTGCCTGGCCTTCCTGCGTGAGCACCGACCGGCCGCGCGGCTGACGGTCTACACGCCGACGCTGCCGATGAGCCGCGGGGAGAGCTTCCTGGAGAACCGTGTCTTCGCCGACCCTGACTGCGTCGGGTGGAGCGCGCTGGAGCTGTCACAGCGGCGGCTCTTCGTGCGTCAGTGTGACCGTGGCGTCTTCGACAGTCGCGGGCTGTTGAACATCGCCTACGACGATCACTGTCGCTTCTTGACCGGTCGTGTCGTGCATGTGGCGTCGGTGGGTGAGGGCAGTGGCGTGGCGGTGGACTATGCCTCGCTGGCAGGGCCGAGCGTCGACCACTATGACTTCTTGGTCAACTGCACCGGCTTCGACCTGCTGGAGCAGCTGCGCAAGCTGTTCGCGCCCCGGACGCGGGCCGAGATCGAGCACCAGTCGGGGCCGTTGTGGGATCGCCCGCCGGATGCCGAGGTGCCGATGGGGCGCGCGCTCGAGGTCGTGAACCTGCGCCCGCGGCTGCACATTCCCGGGCTCGCGGCGCTGGCCCAGGGGCCGGGCTTCGCCAACCTCGGCTGCCTCGGGCTGACGGCCAACCGCGTGGTGGCACCGCTGCTGCTCGGCGACGAGGGGGTGCCGAGCGCGGGGATCGCGACCGAGGCGTGGTCGGGCGGCGCCGGCCGTTAGGACGCCGCGTCGAGGTACCGCGCCAGCCGCCGGCCGAACGCCTTGGGCCTCTCGGCGTACAGGCGCCGGCCGAGCTGCCAGGCCTCTGCCTGGATCTCGGCGCGCAGCTCGGTGATCGCTGCCTGGACCTCGGGCTCGTCGGGCAGGTGCTCGGCGAGCTGGGCGAGGTCGTGGTCGTCGCCGAGCAGCTTGGTCAGCCGGTCGGCGGCATCGGCCTGGGCCTTGAGCACCTCGGGCCAGGCGTTGCGCAGCAGGCGCTGGTGGTACCACAGGTCCTTGGCCCGCTTGCGCCAGTCGTGGAGGTTGTCGGCGGTCGTGTCGTGCTGGGCGGCGGTCAGCGCCTGCACGCCGCGGGCGTAGGCGCGGACGCTGCCGGCGACCAGCGTGTCGGTGTCGCAGCGATCGAGCGCCAACGCGCGAGCGCGTGTCACGGCCGTCGCGAGCGCGCCGATGGTCTGCTCGGGGACCGCCCCGGAGCCGTCGTCGGTCTCCGTCGGTCGCAGCGACGCCGCGAGCTCGGCGACGCGGACGCGCAGCGCGTCGAGCTCGAGCTCCGGCACGCGGCCGACCAGCCGCGTGGCGACGAGCTCGAACGTCTCGGTCAGCACATCGGCCTCGCGCGCGGCCGTCAGCGAGCGGGCGATGTCGCGCAACGCGTCGTTCTCGTCGCGGTAGATCGCCTTCGGGAGGTCCGGGCGCGCGAGGCGCAGCAGCGCTCGCGCCTTCTTGATGTCCTTGCGCGCGCTGTGGATCGCCTCGGCAGCGGCGGTGCCGTCCGGACCGGCATCGCGGAGCGCGTCATGCGCATGCTCCAAGCGCTCCACGAGCACCGCGCGCAGCGCGTCGGGAACCGGTGCTCCAAGATCCAGGCGATAGCTCATCGCGGGCCGTCCATCTCTCCATCCTAGGAACGAGACACCCATCCGGGTGCTCGTTGACAAGATCTTGACGACACGGCATCGCTCATCCGCTTAGCTGGTGGATGGCGAGCCTGACCCTCTCGCCGGCGTCCCGCTGGTGACCGACACTCCTCCACCACGGGCTTTCGAGGGCGCGTCGCGGCGGTCACACCCCGCCGCGGCGCCCGCCCTCGAACACGTGAGCCGTCGTCAGCCAACGACCTCCAGCGACAGCTCCCAGAGGCGCCGCGCGCTCTCCGGATCCAGCGCGTAGGCCGCGACGCCGGAGGCAGGGAGCTCGGTGGAGGGGTCGACCGGCTCGGCCTCGTTGCAGTCCTCGAAGTAGCGGCCGCCGATGCCCTCGAGCTGCGGTGAGGTCGCGAGCAGGACGCTCGTCGCGGCACCTTGCTCGATCGACTTGAAGGTGAACTGGCCCGAGCTGCGCAGGGCGGCCAGTGCCTTGGCGTCCATGTGTCGTGACAGGTTGGTCTCGGCGATCGCGCCCGGGTGGACCGCGTTGGCGGTGATGCCGTCATCGGCCCAACGGCGCGTCGCCTCGACGGCGAGCAGGACGTTGGCGGTCTTCGACTGGCCGTATGCCAGCCACGGGTCGTAGGCCCGCGAGCTGAAGTTGATGTCCTCGAAGACGACCGGTGAGCGCAGGTGGCCGCGAGAGCTGAGCGAGACGATCCTCGCCGCGTCGGACGCGGCGAGCGCATCATGGAGGCCAAGGGTGAGCGCGAAGTGGCCAATGTGGTTGGTCGCGAACTGCGACTCCCAGCCGCCGGTGGTCAGCTCCAGCTCGGGCAGGGCCATGATGCCCGCGTTGTTGACCAGGATGTCGAGCGGGTGCTCCCAATCGGTCACGAACGCGGCAACCGACTCCCGGCTGGAGAGGTCGAGCTCGCTGACATCGATCTGCTCGTTGCCCGTCGAGCTGATGATGTCGGCGGCGACCCGGACGCCCGCGTCGGTGTTGCGCACCGCGAGCGTGACCGCGGCACCTGCGCGCGCCAGCTCTCGCGCCGTCTCGACCCCGATGCCCGACGAGCTGCCGGTGACGATCGCGCGCTTGCCGCGCAGATCGACTCCCGCGATCACCTCCGCCGCGGTCGAGGTGGCGCCGAACGGGGTGGTGATGCGGTCATGCAAGGTCATCGTGTCGCCCAGGCTAGCCCGCCGACGGTCACTCGGTCCCGAGCGCGCGCTCCATCGCGTCCGCCAGCGCCGGGTGCTCGTAGGGACCCGGGCGGCGCAGCGCGTCAAGGACTTGTCGTTGGCTCTGGGGGTCCTTGTCCTGGCTCATCTTCACCTTGCAGACGAAGCGCGTGATCGGCAGGCGCAGACCGACGGTCCCGGGTGCCAGGCGCGCGCCGACCTCGGGGTCGAGGTAGGCGGGGTCGTCGACGTGCTGCTCGAAGTGGGCGACCAGGCGGGTCAGGACGCGGAGGTTCTCCTCGGGCTCCAGCAGCTCGGGCACGCCGTAGCAGTGGGCGACGCTGAAGTTCCAGGTCGGCGCGCGGTGGGGGATCTCGGAGTACCAGCTCGGCGAGATGTAGCCGCTGACGCCCGCGACGATCAGCAGCACCTCGCCCGAACCAAGGTCATGGACTTGGTCGTCGGGGCGGCCGACGTGGGTGACGATCGCCAGCCCGTCGTCGTCGCGCTCGTCGAGCAGCACCGGGTAGTGGGAGGCGACCAGCTCGCCGCCGTTGCTGCTGATGATGGTTGCCCAGGGGTTCTCGGCGATCAGCCGCCGGACGGTCTGCTCGTCGTCGACGGCGTGCGCGGGGGTGTGACGCATGACCCCCAGGTTACGAGCGACCGGCGGCCGCCGGCGCGCCGTCGTGCCACGGAGCGATCTTCAGCGCGGTGCCGAAGCCGGTCGCCAGCAGCGCGCCGGCGCGGCAGCCGTGGACGCGTTTGCCGTGGGCGCGTAGGAGCGGCTCCCCGCGGCTGTTGAAGCCGTGGCGCGGGTGCTGCTCCTGGACGCGGCGGGCGCCGGCCGGGTCGAGCTCTGAGGCGCGGATGCCGAGAACGTCGACGACGATGCCGTCGTGGACGAGATGCTGGAGGGTGCCCTGCCCGACGCCGACCCGTGGGTTCAGGTGCAAGGTGATCGCGTCGAGCACGTCGTGTCGGAGCAGGTCGGAGAGCGGCGAGGTTGCCAGCAGGTCGGCGGCGACCTCGGCGCCGACCAAGGTGAAGCACTTGTCGGAGATGGTGTCCATCTCGCCGAAGGCGTAGTCGTGCAGGATCGTAGCGGCGAAGAGCGCCTCGTCGTCGCAGGTGACGCCATCGACCTGCCCGAGCGCGCGGGCGTAGAGGTAGGAGCGGTAGCCATGCTGCACGAGCATCGGATCGAGGTCGGCGCAGGCGTCCAGCACCTCGCGCGTGAACGGCGTGTCGGGTGGCGTCAGCGCTGACGGATCCGGCCCGCCGGCCTTTCCGCCCCGCCCCGCGCGTGTCGCCAGCAGCCGCGGCAGAGCGCGCGTCGTTGCCAGGACGGTGGCGGCGGTGAAGCGCGCGCGCTCGCCGCGGCCGAGGATGCCGTTGGTCTTCCGGCACCACTCGATCGTCCCGATGTCTCCGAGCAGGTTGGGCACGCACCGCAGCCTGAGCGGTCACCCGCCTGGCCACAAGGACGCACATCCCACGATCTCGGCCGTGTTTGTCAGGAGCCGCCCATGATGCGGTTGACGTCGTTGTAGGAGAGCCCGCTGCCGTCGCCGTAGCTGCCGGGTCTGCCGAGCAGCTCCTGGGCCGCCACGTGGGCGGCCGAGAGCGCCAGCCGCGCCGGCCCGGAGCCCGAGCTGACGCGCGCCACGCCGAGGCGCCCCAGGATGTCGACCGTCGGCAGCTCCGGGTTGGCGAGGACGTTGAGCGGCAGCGGCGTGGCGTCGACCAGGCGGCGCAGCAGCGCGGGGTTGGTCGCGCCCGGGACGAAGAGCCCGTCGGCACCGGCCTCGGCATAGGCGCGCAGGCGGGCGATCGTCTCGGCCTCGTCGCCGGCGCGCAGCCAGACGGTGTCGGTGCGCGCGTTGACGAACGCCGGGATGCCGGCCGCCCGGACGGCGTCGGCTGCCGCGCGCACACGGGCGGCATGCTCTTCGACCGGCGTGAGGCTGCCGTCGGCGCGACCGTCCTCGAGGTTGAGGCCGACCGCCCCGGCGTCGAGCGCGAGCCGCACGGTCTCCGCGACGCCGGCGGGCTCGTCGGCGTAGCCCGCCTCGAGATCGGCGCTGACCGGGACCGTCACGGCGCCGGCGATGGAACGCACCGCGGCGAGCATCGCGTCACGGGTCAGTCGCTCGCCGTCCGGGAGCCCGAGCGCGAAGGCGACCCCGGCGCTCGTGGTCCCCAGTGCGGGCGCGCCGGCGGCGACGAGCACCTTGGCGCTGCCCGCGTCCCAGGCGTTGAGCAGGCGCAGCACCGGTGCGTCGCGGTCGTGCAGCGCGCGGAAGGCGAGCGCGCGCTCGCGCCGGTCGGTCATCTCGTCACCACGGCGCCGGAGCGTAGTCCTTCAAGAAGACCCCGTGGAGGTCCTCGCCCGCCTCGCCACGCACGATCGGGTCATAGACGCGCGCGGCGCCGTCGACGAGATCGAGCGGCGCGTGAAAGCCCTCGTCGGCCAGGCGCATCTTCGTCGGGTGCGGTCGCTCGTCGGTGATCCAGCCGGTGTCGACGCTGGTCATCAGGATGCCCGCGCTCGACAGCAGCTCGGTCGCGCTGGTGCGCGTGAGCATGTTGAGCGCGGCCTTGGCCATGTTGGTGTGCGGGTGGCCTGGACCTTTGTAGCCGCGCGCGAACTGGCCCTCCATCGCCGAGACGTTGACGATGTAGGTGCGCCGCGCCTCCGACGCCGTCAGCGCCGCGCGCAGCCGGCTGATGAGGATGAACGGGGCGGTCTGGTTGCAGAGCTGGACCTCCAGCAGCTCGACCGGATCGACCTCGTCGACCACCTGGCTCCAGCTGTTGTGAGCGTGGAGGTCGGGGACGAGGCCGCCTGCGTCGATCGCCGTGCCGGTGGCGATGCGATCCGGCGATGCTGATCCGACGGTCAGCGCCAGGGCCGTGAGCGCGTGCGGCGTCGGCGACCAGCCGGTCTCCGGAAGGCCGCCAGTCGTGTCGTTGGGCCGTGCGCGACCGAGTGTCACGACCTCGGGCAGTGGTCCGGCCGGCAGCGGCGCCTGGGCGGCACGCGCCAGGTGCGCGTAGGCCTCGGGCGAGCGGCGCACGGTCTGCGCGGCGTTGTTGATGAGGATGTCGAGCGAGCCGTGTGACGCCACCTCGTCGGCAAGTGCGATGACTTGGCTCGGGTCGCGCAGGTCGAGCCCGACGACCCGCAGACGATGCAGCCACTGCTCGCTGTCGTCCATCTCGGCAAAGCGTCGGACGGCGTCCTGTGGGAAACGCGTCGTGATCGTCGTGTGCGCGCCGTCGCGCAAGAGACGCAAGGCGATGTACATCCCGATCTTGGCTCGGCCACCGGTGAGCAGGGCGCGTCGTCCTGTCAGGTCCGTGCGCGCATCCCGGCGCTGGTGGTTGAGCTCGGCGCAGGGCGGACAGAGCTGGTGGTAGAAGGCGTCGACGTCGACGTAGCGCTGCTTGCAGATGTAACACGCCCGCGCGCGCAGGAGCGTGCCCGCCGACGCGCCAACTGCACGTGACGTCAACGGCCGACCCTGCGTCTCGTCGTCGATCCGGCCCGGCGCCCCCGTCGCTGTCGCTGCGGTGACCGCTTCATCATTGGTCCGGATCGCTGTGCGTCGCTGTGCGCGCCGCTGCTCCTTGACGGTTTTGAACAGTCCGCCGACCGCGCGCCGAACAGCTACCGCGTCAGGATGCTCGGTTGGGAGCTGCTCGACCTCACGCAGGACATGCAGGGCGTTGGCGAGTCGGTCAGGGTCAATGCCGTCCATGAGACTGGAAAGGTTAGGGACAGCATGGTTGAGTAGTGGTTTGCAGGCAGGACACCGACCCGCGATCCCCGAAGAGAGCCCCCATGACCGTCCTCGACGACCTTAAGAAGCTCGAAGCATCCATTGTCAAGCGCTATCAGGAGCTGCAGCCGGCGCTGGCCGAGGTCGAGGAGCTGCGCCGCGTCGCGGACCGCCTCGGCGTCGACCTCGACCGTGCGAGCACCAAGGCCGCCAGGCCGGCCGCGGCCACCCGGACCCGGTCGCGCCGCACGGCATCAGCAGGCAGGAGGGCCAAGGGCACCTCGCCGCGTCGTCCGCGCGCCGGTGGCCGTCGCGAGCAGGTCCTCAAGCTCGTCACCGAGCGGCCTGGCATCACCGTCCCGGAGATCGGCAAGGCCCTGAAGGTCGACCCGACCGGCCTCTACCGCTATGCCAAGCAGCTGGAGGCCGACGGTGTCATCGCCAAGAGCGGCACCAAGCTGTCTCCCGCCGGCAGCTGAGCACACCTCCGCACCGGTAACGCCTGCCACGCGCGCCGCCTCGATCAGGCGGCGCGTCGTCGTGCAGGACTTGCCGGCGCGCTGACGCGCTGCGCTTCGGCATTGCCGAAGAAGGTGCCGACGCAGACGTGGCTGAGGGCGGGCAGGCTGTCGGGGAGCTGATGCAGGCGGTGGCCCAGGGCGTGGCGGCGGATCGTCTCCCAGACGCCGCCGCCGATGCACAGCGCGACGGTCTCGCGATCCGGTGGCTCGTCGAGTGCTGCGAAGCCGGGGCCCAGCAGCTCGCAGAAGAGGTCGAGCATCTCGTTCTGTCGTGCGTAGACCAGCGGCCCCAGGCGCGGCAGCTCGACCGTCGAGCGATAGGTCATGTCCGGGGCGTCGGCCATGTCATGGACCAGCACTTCGAGTGCGCGGTGCAGCGCGTACGGCGGGTCCTCCGAGGCGTCCATGAACGCGGTCGCGACGCGCTGAAACATCCGGTGGGTGAACCCGGCGACGCTGTCGAGCAGCCCGTCGATCTCGCCCCGTGCCATGGGTGTGATGCTTGACAGAGAGAGACCCGACTGACCCATACGGTGCACGATACGCAGGGTCCCATCGAGAAAGCCAGACGTGTTCGAAAGACTTTCATGGCTTCGAGAAACGTCAACGGATCCCCAACCGAGGAGCCGCGCGGTCGTGACGTGACGCCTCAGCGAGGCGGCGAGGCGACGACGGAGAGCTCAGCGATGCGCCGGGCTTCGCCGGCGCCGAAGAACGGCGTCAGCACCTGACGGCTGAGCGTCGGCAGCTCGGCCGTCAGCTCGGGGATGCGGTCTTCGCGGGCGAAGCGGCGCAGGACGGCCAGGATGCCGTCGAGGACGATCTCCAGCGCGGCGAAGGGCTGTGGCGCCTGCTGCTGGGTGGCCGGCACCTGGCCGGCGATGAGGGAGAAGAACAGCGCGATGTAGCGGTCGCGCAACCCCGCGACGGCCTGCGCCAGCACGGGATCGTCGGAGACGGCCAGCGCGGCGAGCGCCGGCGTGCGCGCGATGTGCGACACCGCCGCCTGCAACGCCTGGTGGGCGGCCAGCGGCGGGTCGCCGGCGGCACCCAGGAAGGCGCCGGCGGCGACGACGACGAGCTGGCCGGCCCAGGCGTCCAGCGCCTGGACGGCGACGTCGAGCTCGTCGGTGAACAGGGTGTGGGCGACGTCGAGCTCGACGCCCGCGAGCTGGGCGACATCCGAGAGTCCCGCGGCCTTCAGGCCCTCGCGTTGGGCCGTGATCGCGACGGCGTCCATGAGGCGGCGGCGGTCGTCGATGCCGGTGCCGGCGGGCGTGGCGCGTGTCGCGGAGTCGGCGGCCCGGGCGGCGGCGGTGAGCCCGAGCGCCGGCGTCAGGATCAGCTCGACCAGCGGCGCCTGGAGCGCGGGGAGCTGCGCGGTGCGGCCGTCGAGGACCCAGCCGGCGGCCAGCTCGGCGATGCCGGCGGCCATCGCGAGCGGCAGCAGCTTGGGCTGCTCGGCCGGGGCGCTCGTGGCCCGCGTGAGCAGGCGCGCGAAGGCGGCCAGCGCGTCGTCGATCGCCGGCTGACCGGCGCGGCCGGCCGACGGCGCGTCGACGAGCAGCAGCCGAGCGTAGCCGGGCTCGGAGGCCAGGAGGCCGAGGGCTGCGCCGACGGCGGCGCTGACCTTCGCGGGCCGGTCACGGTGCGGCAGCGCGGCGTGCCACGCGGCGCCGAAGAGCGCCACGAAGGCCTGGTCGAAGGCCGTCTCCCAGGCGTCTTCCTTGGTGGTGAAGTGCTCGTAGAACGCCTCGGGCGACAGGCCGGCGGCGGTGAAGAGCTCGCGGATCGAGGCGGCCTCGAAGCCCGGCTGGGCCGAGACGGCGAGCACCGCCTCCAAGATGCGGGTGCGCTGGTTGCGGCGCACGAACCCGGGCGGAAGGCCGTGACGGCCACGCGGCAACGGGTGGGGTGACTGACGGTTCAGGGATGGCGTCGACGCCATCAACAACGGGTTGGGCACCGCGAGCCGCCGCGGGGCCGGCGTCTCGTACAGCGCGCCCCAGGCCGCGAGGTCCAGTGCGGCCGGCTTCAGCGTGCGTAGCCGTCCGGCACGCAGATGGCTGTCGAAGATCCGCAGCGTCCCTCCGGCCAGCGCGGTCAGTGCCGCCTCCGACAGGACGGGAAGGCCGTCGACGGTTGCGGCCTGGCGCAGCAGATCCTGGAGGCCGACGCTCAGCGCGTGGCGGCGCACCAGCCCTCCCTGGCCGACCGCGGCGACGTCGACCAGGGCCAGGCGTGCGGCGGCGACGTCGGCGAGGATGATCTCGACGACGGCGGTGAGCAGGTCGGCGAATCGGTCTCGGAGCTCGGCGCCGTCGCCCGCCGGCCGCCCACGCAGGGCCTCGCAGGCGGTTTGGGTGGCGGCGTCGCAGGCTTCGAGGGCGAGTTCCTGCTTGCCGCCGTCGAACAAGGCATAGAACGTGCCGGTCGAGACGCCCGCCGTGGTCGCCAGGTCCTGCACGGTCGTGGCGCTGAACCCGCGCTCGGTGAAGAGCTGGGCGGCGGCCTCGTGCAAGCGGTGGCGCTGATGCTCGGCGAGGGCCTCGGCATCGAGCGTCCGCGGGCCGCGTGAGGGCCGAGCGGACGGCTCTTGACGGGCGGACGCCATACGCGCGAGAGGATACCCGCCGGGTGCGCGCCGCAGGGTTTTTCGCGCTCCCAAGAAATATGCGGCTCGCAGAACTTGCGCAGCGGGTTACTATGCGCCCATGTTGGGAAACGCGAGTGTTGCCTGGATCGAGGCAGACGAGCTGGAGGGCCTGCCCGCCGAGGCCCGAGCGTTTCACCGCCGGGCACGGATCGTCGACGCGGCCGTCCGAGAGATCGCCGAGCGCGGCTACGGGCAGGCCGCCGAGGAGGCGATCGCGCGGCGTGCGGGAGTCACGCCGCGGGCGTTCTACGACCTCTTCTCCGACAAGGAGGAGGCGCTGATCTGGGCCTATGACGTCGCGGCGGCCTACGTCGTGCCACAGGTGCTGCGTGCCCTGCAGGCCGAGCCCGACTGGGGGCGCGGGGCCACCGCCGCGCTGAGCACCTACCTGACGATCCTCGACTGCGACAGCGCCTGGGCGATCGCCTGCCTGCGCGATCTGCCGGCCGCCGGCGAGCGTGCGAGAGCGGCGCGCGATGCGGTCCGCGCGCCGGTCCTCGACGCGCTCGCTGCGCCCAAATCTCTTCCCGCTGCAGGGGGTGTGAGGATCGAGATGATCCTGACCGCCATCGACGCAATTGCCGTCGACGGCCTGCGTCATCAACCCGGCCAACCACTGGCTCAGCGCCAACCCGAGCTCGCGGCACTGGCCCTTGCGCCGTTCACCGACGAGCCGCCGCCGACCGACGTCACGGCCACGACGATGCGGCCACCGCTGCTCGCCGCTGAGGTCGAGGCACTGCTGGACGCAGGCGGCGGAGGCGAGGACCTGGACCTGCTCGTGCGCGAGGCAGTCGACCTCCGCGACGGCCCGACGCTGTGGCAGGTCATCGCGGTGCTGCAGCGGCGGGGTGGCGGCGATCCGACCTTGCGCCGGGCCGAGCAGCTCGCGCTGGATGCGCTCGAGGACGCGTGGTTCTTCGGACTGCCGCTGGCCGATCGCGGCGAGGACGTACCCGTTCCGTAGGCCTGACGGCACGTCAAGAAATATTCGTGTCGTTATAACTTGACTTCACACATCGTGCCGTTTACGGTCTCGATCGCACTCCGAGGTTGCCGCTCTGTCAGTGGCGCTGGGTGTGGGAGACGGCGGGCGCCGCAGGCGTTCGCCGTGGGTTGAGAGATCACTGTTGGAGGAGACGACGTGTCCGCTGTACCTGCTCGCAGGTCATCGATGGCCCCTGCCGTGACGGCGGCGGCGCCCGCGCTCAAGGCGCGCCGCAACACGCAGAGCTACGGCCTGCCGACCCAGCGCGACCGCCTCGTCGCCGCGACGGGTCAGTTGGCGGCCGAGCTCGGCTCGTCGGCCATCGGCGTCCACCACATCTGTCAGCGCGCCGGCGTCTCTCGCCGCACCTTCTACGACCTCTTCACCGACCGCGACGCCTGCTTCGTCGACGCGCATCAGGAGGCCTTCGGCCGGCTGGTGGGCCATGCGGAAGACGCGGTGGCCGAGGCGGGCGGGGAGTGGGAGGACCGCGCGGTCGCCACGACCCAGGCGCTGTTGAGCGCGTGGGATGCCGACCGCGTTCTTGCCCATCTCTGCCTCGTCTCCTCGGCCGGGAGCAGCGACGAGACGCTGGCGCTGCGCCGCACGGCGATCACGCAGATCGCGGGGTTGCTGGCCGGCGCGCCGGAGCAGCCGCTGGCCGCCGACTCGGTGCTCGCCGGCGCGATTGGCAGCGTCTGGGAGCTCGCCTTCCGCGGGCTGACCGACAGTCCCGACAACGCGATCGCCGACCTCGCCGGCCCGGCCATCTACCTCCTGCTGGTCCCGTTCGCCGGTCGCCGCCAGGCAGCGGCGCGGGCCGCGGGCCGCGGTGGCGCGACCGCCTACGTCACCCGCTGGACTCCGGCGGTCGTTGGTGACAGCGAGGACCGCGGCCTCCTGGTGACCGAGCTCACCGGCCAGACGCTGCGCTACCTCAACGGGCACCCAGGCGCGGCGAACATCGACATCGCGCGGGCGGTGGATGTGCGCCATGAGAGCCAGATGAGCCGGCACCTCAGCCGGCTCGAGCGTGCGGGGATGGTCAGTCGTCGCAAGGAGGGCCGGACCAACGCGTGGGTGCTGACGGCGCGTGGCGAGGAGGCGGCGCGCACGCTGCGCGACCTGCGGTCCAACGCGCCGCGGCTGACCAGCAGCACGTGGTCGGCCACCAACGGCGAGGAGGCCTGAGATGGCGGTCAGCGAGAGCGCCGGCACCGCATCGAGACCGATGCTTGCGCGACGTTCAGGCGCGACTGTTGCCGCGCTCACGTTGTGCTGCGCGCTCCCGGCCTGCGGCCGTGACGCACGCCAGGACGCAGCGCCGGCCGCCCCCGCGGCCGGTGTCCGCCCTGCCGTCGTGACGACGGGCATCACGGTGCCCCGCTCTCCCGGCGCGCAGGCTGCCCGCCGCGTCTGTGGCGCCTCGTCGCCTGGGCGCATCCGCCGGCAGTTCCTCTCGCGGGCCACGGCGCGGGCCTCGCGCGCCGAGCGCGCCTTCATCCACACGGCGGCGGCGCCCTCGCCGGCGCTGCGCGCCTCCAAGTCCTATGCCTACCTCGCCGCCCGCGTCTACGCGATGTCGGTGACCAAGTCCGATCGCGCCGGTGCCTACGCCGGCTGCGCCTATGAGCTGTCTGAGAAGGAGTCGGGTCGATGAAGAAGGTCCTGCTGTTCCTGGCGTTGACGCTGTGTGCGTCGATTGCTGTCGCCGGCCCGGCGTTCGCCGCGACCGCGTTCCAGCGCGTCGGTGCGTTCAACGAGGCCTTCCCCGATGGTGTGGCGGCCAGTCATCAGCACCGCATCGCGGTCAACGACGGCTCCGGTGACATCTACGTCACCGACGCGGTCAACAACCAGATCGCCGTCTTCCATCCCAACGGCAGCGGGGCCGACGCGCTGACGACCTTCGGGAGCGGTGATGTGACCGATCCGTTCGGGATCACCGTCGACCAGTCGACCGGTGACGTGTACGTCGCTGACGACAACGACGTCGTCAAGTACACCAGCGACGGTGCGCCGACGCCGACGTTCACCAAGGACAACACCTTCACGAGCCCGGGCGTGACCGGCGCGCTGGCCTTCGATCAAGGCAACCACCAACTGCTGGTCGCCGACAAGGCCACCAACACGATCCGCCGGTACTCCACCACCGGCACGGCCGCCACCACCTTCGACGGCTCCGCCGGCACCGGCTCGCCCGGTGCCTTCACCGGCGTCCAGGACCTCGCGGTCGACTCGACCGGCGACGTGATCGTCATCGACTCCACCGGCGATCCCGCACAGGGGACCGGCACGAGCCGGGTCGAGCGCTACGGCGCCAACGGCGCTTGGGAGGCCACGATCGGGCCGGTCACGCAGGCCGCGACCCTGGCGGTCCGCCCCGACACCGACGAGCTCGTCGTCTCGACCAACCAGGATGCGGCCGGCCAGTTCCAGAAGGCCGCGCTGCGCGTCTTCGGCCCCACGGGCGATCCGGGAGTGAAGGTCACCCTCGACGACAGCGCGCTCTACAGCATCATCACCGGCGTCGCCAGCGACGACGGCCCCACCGGACAGCTCTTCGTCGCCACCGACAACGGTCCGGCCTTCCCGAGCTTCGGATACGTCAGCGTCCAGGTCTACACGCCGTTTGCCGCCGACCGGCCCACGGTGTCGGCCGCCGCCGCCCAGGACGTGACCGCCGGCCGCGCCACGCTGCGCGGGCAGGTCGATGCCAACCGTCTCGACACGACCTACTACTTCGAGTACGGGACCACCACCGCCTACGGTCGGTCGCTCCCCAGCACACGGGACGCGAGCGCCGGAAACGGTGGGGAGCCGCGGACGGTGAGCCGTTCGGCGCAAGATCTGGCGCCCGGCACCACTTACCACTTCCGCCTCGTCGCCCGCAACGAGCTGGGGACGAGCGCGAGTGCCGACCAGACCTTCGCCACCACGGGCGAGGCGGTCGCCGACGCCTGTCCCAACGCACCGATCCGGGCACAGCAGGGCTCGGCCGGGTTGAAGGACTGCCGTGCCTACGAGCAGGTGAGCCCTGCCGACAAGGCCGGCTACCCGGTTGCCTTCGGCAACGGCCGCTTCATGCCGGTCCCGCTGGCGGCCGCCTCGCGGTCGGGCGATGCCGCGGTCTTCGTCTCGTTCGGCGCGTTCGCCGGACAGACCCACTCCGCCGGGCCGCTGCAGTACCGCGCCGTGCGCACGGCGGCCGGGTGGGTCACCAGGCCTGCCTCGCCGGCCTCCACGGTCGCCGAGCCGGACTTCCTCGGTGGGCAGGGGATGAGCAGTTGGTCCACGGCGACGCCCGATCTGTCCACCGGCGTCGTCTTCACCAACAACCAATGGTCGTCGCAGGATCACAACACCGGCGTCCCGACGGGCAACGACATCTACACCTCGACCCCGGAGCGGGACGTCACGGCACTGCAGTCCGTCGCTGCTGACGGCCAAGCCCTCGGCAACGTCCTCCAACCCGCGTTCTCGGTCTTCAACGACGGGATCTCGGACGACGGCACGCACACGGTGTTCTCCTCCGCGTCCCCGGCGACCGTCGACGACGACGACGCAAACGTGACCGACGTCTTCGAGCGCGCCAACGGCGTGACGCGTCGCGTCAGCGTCTTCCCCGAGGGCTCAGCGTCGTCGCCGGCCTGCGCGGGCGCCTCGCTGCCTTACATCGAGGGCGGCGCCAACGGCGGTCGGGGTCAGCCAGAGAGCGCCATCTCTCGCGACGGCTCGAAGATCGTCTTCATGACGCCGGATCTCTCCGCCGGCTCGAACTTCGTCTGCCCCGACCCGCGCCGGCTCTGGGTCCGGGTCAACGGCACCGAGACCCGCGAGGTCACGGCCTCCCGGCGCACGGTCCCGGACCCGGGCGGCCCCCGCCCGGCGTTCTTCCTCGGCGCGTCGAAGGACGGCAGCAAGATCCTGTTCACGTCTGGCGACGCGCTGCTCGACGGCGTCGCCCCGGGCTCCGGCGGGGTCTATCAGTACAACGTCGACACCGACACGCTGACGCTGCCGCTCCCAGGGTTCGACAACCTCGCAGCAATGAGCGACGACGCGCAGACGCTGTACTACACCTATCCGGTCTTCGGCGACGATCCGCTCTCCGGTGCGCTGGGGCGGCTGCGCGACGGGCAGAGGACGGTGCTCGTGCCGGAGAACGTAAGCGCCTCCGCGCTCAACACGTTCACCAATCCGGACGGGAGCAGCGTGCTCTTCGTCACGGCGGCGGACCTGGGATTCAACTCCGGCGGTCGCCAGCAGGTCTACCTTGTTCGAGGCGACGAGCCGCTGCGCTGCCTCTCCTGCACGACCGGCGCGCCGCCGACCGCAGGCGAGGCCGTCATCAGCAAGGGCTCCGCGAGCGGCTTCAACGACAACGGCAAGTACGGCTCGTCGCTGTCGGACGACGGCTCGCGCGTCGTCTTCCAGGCGCCCTACGCGCTGCTGCCGACCGACCGCAACAACCGCGATGACATCTACCTGTGGGACAACGGGAAGCTGTCGCTGGTCACCCCAGGGACGACCGCCGACGACGCCCAGCTGCTGGGCATGTCCAAGGACGGGCGTGACATCTTTTTCGTCACCTCGCAGAGCCTCGTGCCCCAGGACGTCGACGACGGTGACGCCGACCTGTACGACGCCCGCGTCGACGGAGGGTTCGCACTTCCCGACGCCGGCGCCGCGGCCCCGACGTGTGACGGCGATGACTGTCAGGGCGCGCGTTCCGGCGTTCCGGCCGTCGTCGCCCCAGGAAGCACGGTGCCGGGCCGGTCGGACGCCGCGCCGGTGGAGCGTCCGAGCTTCGGCGTCCGATCGCTGAGCGTAGCTCAACGTCGAGCCGCGGCGCGGTCCGGGATCCTGACGCTGAGCGTCACGACCAACCGCGCCGGCACCATCAGCGCCGCGGCGACGGCGACGTTGTCCAAGCGGCGCACCACCGTCGCCGCTTCCAAGGCGAGCCCGGCGAAGGCCGGCACCGCCAAGGTCACGCTGCGCCTCAGCAGCGCGGCGCGCAAGGCGCTGTCGCGCAACGGGCGGCTCGCACTGCGGGTCGAGCTGCGGTTCACCGGCGTGTCGACCCCCAAGGTCCTCACCGTCACGCTCGCCAAGGCGGTGGCTCGACGAGCCACCGCCCCGTCCACCTCGTCTCGAAAGGCCCGGTGACGACCGTCATGAAGGCCCGGTTCACCGTATGTCTCCTCACGCTCGCAGCGTTGCTCCTGGTGGCGGTCCCCGCCCAGGCTGACCTGACCATCACGCCGGGTAGCTTCTCCGCCGATGCCTTCGACCAGCAGGGCGGCGCGGCGACCCAGGCCGGGTCGCACCCCTATGACGCGACGACGAGCTTCGCGGTCGACCTGACGCCGGCGCAGCTCCTGTCAGGCGGCATCAAGGACGTCCACGTCGAGCTCCCGCCCGGCTTCGTGGGGGATCCCGAGGCCACGAGCAAGTGCTCGCGCGCGGCGATCTCGACGATGGCCGCGCGCAACGACTCGCTGGCCCTCTGTCCGGCCGACAGCCAGGTCGGCGAGGCCGATATCGGCCTGAAGATCTTCGGCGGCCTGAGCGGACTGACGGCGGCGATCTACAACGTCAAGGCCGCGCCGGGAGTACTTGCCTCGTTCGCGTTCATCATCCAGACCGTGCCGGTCTACCTGACCGCGTCGGTCGACAGCGCCGGCGACTACCGGCTGACCGTCGACTCCGACAACACGTCCCAGGCGCTGCCGATCTTCCGCGTCACGACGACGTTCTGGGGAACGCCCAACGACCCGGTCCACGACGCCCAGCGCCGCTGCGGCGGTCAGTACCCGGGCGCGCCGTGCCCGGTCGACGTCCCGCGCAAGCCGTTCCTGACCAACCCTTCCAGTTGCACGGGGCCGCAGGGGTCGACGCTCACGGTGAACTCGTGGCAGTTGCCCAACGTGTTCCAGCACGCGTCCTACAGCGCGCCGCCAATCACCGGCTGCGACCGGCTGACGTTCAACCCCGACGCGGAGATCCGCCCGACGTCGAGCGTTGCTGATGCGCCGACGGGGCTGGTCGCTGACCTGCACCTGCCGCAAACCGACGACCCCGACACGGCGCTCGCGCCGCCGCCGCTGCGCACGGTGACGGTGAAGCTGACGGAGGGCATGGCGATCAACCCTGGGAGCGCCAACGGGCTGCAAGCCTGCACGGACGCCCAGCTCGGCCTGAAGTCCGCCGCGCCGGTCGCCTGTCCGCTCGCCTCGACGCTCGGGACGGCGACTGCCGTCACGCCCGTGCTGACCACGCCGCTGACCGGCACGATCTACCTGCGCTCGCAGGGGTCCAGCGACCCCGAGTCGGGAGAGATGTTCCGGATCGCGCTGGTCCTGGAGAACGCGGCGCGGGGCCTGCTGATCAAGCTGCCCGGCCAGGTCCGCGCCGACGCTGCGACCGGCCGCCTGACGGCGACGTTCGCCGACAACCCGCAGTTGCCCGTCGAGGATGTCGAGCTGACGATGAAGTCGGGCCCGCGGGCGCCGCTGGTCACCTCGCGGTCCTGCGGGGGGAAGGCGATCGCCACCGACCTCTCGTCCTGGGGCGGGCAGGCCGTGAGCCGGTCCACCCGCGCCGACGTTGGCTGCACCTCGGACCTCGGGGGCTTTGCACCGAGCCTGACGGCGGGCACGACCACGACGACCGCCGGCGCGTTCTCTCCGTTTACGCTCGGGATCACCAAGCCGGACGGGGACGCGGACGTCACCGGGCTGTCGATGGTGTTGCCAGCGGGTCTGCTGGCGCAGCTGCGCGGGAACGTGGGGACGCAGGTCGGCACGGTGAAGGCGTTTGCCGGTCCGGGGACCGACCCATTCATGTTGCCCGGCCAGGTGTTCCTGGAGGGTCAGTACGGGGATGCGCCGTTCAGCCTGAAGGTCGTCGTTCCGGCCAAGGCCGGCCCGTTCGATCTCGGTGAGGTCGTCGTGCGGCAGAAGATCTACGTGGATCCGATCACCGCGCAGGTGACGGTGGTCAGCGATCCGCTGCCGACGATCGTCAAGGGCGTGCCGGTGCGGCTGCAGCGCCTGGACGTTGACATCGACAAGGCCGGGTTCGTCATCAACCCGACCTCGTGCGCGGCCATGGCAGTTTCCGGCACGTTGAGCTCGGTGGAGGGTCAGTCGGTGCCGGTGACCAACCGGTTCCAGGCCGGCGACTGCTCGTCGCTGCCGCTCAAGCCCAGCCTCGCGCTCACCCTGAGCGGCAAGGGCCAGACGACGGACGGCAAGCATCCGGCCGTTTCGGCGGTGCTGTCGCAGGCGGCGGGCCAGGCGAATCTGAAGAAGGTGCGGGTGGCGCTGCCACTCAGCCTGGCGTTGGATCCTGACAACTCGCAGTCCGATGACCTGTGCTCGTTCGTGGAAGGCAGCAAGCCGGACCCGCAGTGTCCGGCGTCCAGTGTGGTCGGCAAGGCCACGGCGGTCTCGCCGATCCTCAACGAGCCGCTCTCGGGTCCGGTGTACTTCACCAAGAACGAGCGCAAGGATCCGAAGTCGGGTCGTTCGATCAAGACGACGCCAAAGCTGGTGATCCCGCTGACGGGTGAGAACGGCGTGAAGCTGACGTTGACCGGGGCGAGCACGGTTGTGGACGACCAGCTGGTCACGACGTTCGACAACATCCCCGACGCGCAGGTGTCCAGCTTCAAGATGGACATCAACGGCGGCAAGAAGGGAATCCTGGTGATCTCTGACGCCGACATCTGCAAGGCGACGCAGGTCGCCGACCAGCAGATCGACGGTCAGAACAACAAGCAGGCCGACGCCGATGTCTCCATCCAGACGCCGTCCTGTCCGCTGAAGGTGGTGTCGAAGAAGGTCGGCAAGCGCAGCGTGGCGATCAAGGTCGGTGGCGTAGGTGCCGGCAAGGTCTCGGTGTCCGGCAAGGGCATCAAGAAGACCAGCAAGACCATCGGCAAGTCGACGGTCGTCACAGTCACTGCCACGCGCACCAAGGGCACGCCCGGGAAGGTCACGGTCTCCTTTGACCCGGCCGGTCCGGGGAAGGCCCGCAAGATCACCAAGTAGAACAGGCGACGAGGGGCAGCGGGCGGCGGCCGGGTTGGCCGCCGCCCGCTGCGTCGTCTCTCCAGGCGCCTATGTGGTGATCGCGTTGCTGTAGGTGTTGAAGATGCGATTGAGCGCGTCGACGCTGTGGCGGTTGTGGTGGATCTGGCTCATGACGGTGTCGTGGGACTCGAGGTCGTGGCCGATGTCTGAGAGCAGGTCGAGGTTGTGGTTGAGGAGGTCGGTGCGGCCTTTGTGGAGCTGCTCGACGTGGCCGGGGGTCAGCGGGATCTCGACGGGGTCGTTGTGGGTGGTGGTGTCGGGGTCCCAGCCCAAGGCGTCGATGACCGCGGTCGCGTCGCGGAAGATGTCGGTGAGCGCGAGCTGCTTGACGGGAGCGTGGTGGACGAAGTCCTCGAACTCCTCGTGGTTGAACATCAGGACCTTCTTGGCCTCGATGCGCAGCACGTCGGCGTCCGACGGGTCGACGGTGATGCGGCAGGCTGAATTACCCTGGTGGGCACTCATGGAGTTAATGGCTCCTTGGGTCATGCCCCCGGGCCGTGTCAGCGGTCGCGGGGGCGAAATGTTAATTATGTCGCTGCGGGATCTTACCGGAGGGGGCGGCGGAAGCTGCCGGCGACCCCGACCAGCGATGCTCGTGTGGATGCCAGGTGCCGGCGGCCGGTCCGTGTTCAACGAGCGGGTCGACGAATCCCACGACTTCTGTGACCAGGTCGTTGAAGTCCGGCGGCAGGGCGTCGAGCGCGGAGCGGCGACGCAGCGCCGCCCACGCGGGTTGTCGGTTGCCTGCGTGGCCGTTCAGCGTGCTGGAGAGCGCGACGATCCGATGGGTGCGATGTTCAGCGGTGCGCGTGAGAGCTGCGTGCAGCGCGCCGGCGTCGATGGCGTGGAGGCGGGAAAGGAGCGCGACGTCGGCGAAGTCGCGGTCACGGGTGTTGGCTTGTCCTCGGACCATCATCGTGGAGATCTTCTCGGCGAGGGTGAGTTCGATCGGGTATCCGAGTAGCAGGATGTCGTGGTCGTCGAGGAGCGTCGGGTAGCTGATCTCGTGCATGTCGACGGGCTCACCGAAGCTCAGATCGAGCTGGACCTTGAGTCGCGCCGTTGCCAACGCCGCCGGCATCGAGACACGGACGCCCTGGTACTCAGCGTCTTCACGCATCGTCGTGAGGGCGATCTTGGTGGTGTCGAACTCGAGACCGTCAGCTGCGTTGGTTCGAGCGATGTCCGTGATGAATTGCTGGACCGCGGCGTGGTCACTGGGCAGGCCGTGGACGGAGAGGTCGGCGTCACGGGTTGGACGGCGAGCATGGAGAACGGCCATCAACATGCCGCCCTTGAGGACGAGTGCGCGGCGATGCTCTGACAGCGAGAGGCGACGAAGGAAGCCTTCGTGGGCGTAGAGGACCAGCAACTCCTCGGTGCCTCGCCCCTCGTTGCGCGCGCGTGCTTGAAGGGAGCGATACGCCTGGGTTCCGCTGCGCTCGGTCACGAGAGCAGCACCTCCAGGGCATGGCGTACCGGCTGGCCGGTGCGGAGGGTGTCGGCGAGCTCGACGAGTTGGCCGGGTTGTGCGCCGCGCGTGGAGAGATAGCGGCGAAGCGCACCTAGCGCTTGGTCTCGCCCGATGACGTTAGGGAGACGCATGGCGTCGACGACGGTGCGCTCGGGTGATGAGATCCAGAACTCGTTGCTGGCGCGAATGCGGCCCAGCGCGAACGTGTCTGCGGCGAACACATGCACGGTCGTTGGCGGATAGGAGATCCGGGGGCGGTGCGAACCACGTGGGACGGCGATGTGCACGGTGGATGGGATCTCGTCGGTCAGCTCCCAGTAGGCCAGGGCGGAGTTCGCGCAGATCATGCCCTTCGGGACACGTGCGGAGACGGTGGCCAGATCGATCGTCGAGCTGGGCTCCGCTGCGGCGCGCTGGTAGATGCCTCGTGTCAGCTCGACGAGATCCCCGCGGTCGCGCAATCTGCGCAGCTCGTAATCGGCAACGCCCAGCGCCTCGGCGTCCTTGATCCCGAACGGGCGGCTTTTCAAGCGCTCCAGACTTGCGAGGGCCTGTTCACGTCCCATGCGCGAAAGTCTACACACATGAGGATGTCATATGCAGGTTTTCATGCACGGCTGTCGCAGCGCATGGCCGCTGCTGGCCCGGGCGAAACGTAGCTTCACGGAGGTACCTCCACGAAGCTACGTTTCGGGCTCGGCGGATGATGCGTTTCGTGCGCCGCGGTGGACGGAGCGGACAGGTCGCGCTACGGCGGACCGCCCTTATCTTCATTTTTTCGACAGTTTCCCGGCCTTATCAGAAGAAATTCGACATAGCGTCCGCCGGTGCCCGCCGCTAACTCCTCTTTGTGGTGGCGGGGTATTTCCCGGGGGCCGTGATCGTCGATCGCACCGCCTTCGAGCTGCGTCCCAGCAGTGAGGAGGGGTCGGTCTTCCTGAGCGGATCGCGATCGCGCAGTGTGCGGCTGCCGGGTCTGGTGCTCGACTGCCGCCAAGGCCGCGGCCGCCGGCCAGGGCTGGGACGACGGGCGCTTGCCATTGTTCGACGCGCTGCTGGCCGAGCTCCACGGGTCGGTCGTGTCTCGCCGTACGCCGCATGTAGGGCACACCGGCTCGACGTTCGCGTTCTATGAGGCGTACTTCTCCAACTTCATCGAGGGCACCGAGTTCACGCTGCGGGAGGCCCAGGACATCGTCTTCGGGGGAGAGATCCCCGCGGATCGGCCTGCAGATGCCCACGACGTGCTCGGCACCTTCGATCTGGTCAGCGACCCGTCGACGCAGGGGCGCGCCCCGGCCGATGCCGACGACCTGGAGACGATCGTTCAGGCGTTTCACCGCCGGATCTTGGCCGGGCGCCCCGAGCTGACACCATGCGAGTACAAGGTCAGAGCCAACCGCGCCGGCAACACCGAGTTTGTTGCGCCGGCGCTCGTGCGGGGAACATTGCGCCAAGGATGGGAGCGCTACCGCACGTTGCCCGAGGGACTCGCGCGCGATCTTCGGGGCTTTCTTGATCGCCGAGGTCCATCCGTTCACCGATGGCAACGGCCGGGTCGCTCGGGCGCTGGCCAACGCGGAGTTGACGGCGGCCAATCAACAGCGCTTCATCATCCCCACCGTGTTGCGCGACGATTATCTCCACGCGCTCCGTGCGCTGTCACGTGACGCGCACGCCACGCCGTTGGTCAAGGTCTTCGATCGCGCTCAGGCTTGGGCGCACGAGGTCGATTGGTCGAGCATCGAGGCGGCGCGGCAGGACTTGGAAGCGACCAACGCACTGCTCACGAGCGCCGAGGCCGATGATCGCGGCGTCATCCTGCGGCTGCCGAGCGAGGTCGCTCGACGAGCGTCGTGAACGGGGCCGATCGCGTGCGCACCTGGAGCGCCTTCTCCGCCCCGAAGAACGTCGACAGCACGACGTAGCTGATCGCCGGAAGCGCCTCCGGAAGTTGTTGCAGGCGTCGGTCGATCGCGTGTTGGCGGACGATGCGCCAGACGGCGCCGGTGAGGCAGAGCGAGACGATCTCCGGGTTGGGCAGGGCGAGGCCGCGGGCGGCGAAGCCGGGCTGGAGGAAGTCGGAGAAGAGGTCAAGCATGCGGTGGTGGCGCTCGCGCACGAGCGGACCGAGCGCGGGGGAGCTCAACCGTCGACATGTAGGTCATCTCGGGTGATGCGGCCAGGTCGCGCAGCAGGGAGTCCAGGGCTTCATGGAGGGCTTGGGCGGGATCGTCCGCCGCGTCCATGAAGACCTCGGCCGTGCGGGTGAAGAGCCGGCGGGTGAAGGCCGCAACGCTGTCGAGCACACGGTCGATCTCGCTGGGCGACAGCGGTGTGACACTTGATGAAGGTAGGCCGGACGGCCTCATGACGGTTCACCATACGCCCGGTCCGAAGCCGAAATCCACTCCGTTTCGAGAGACTTTCGCGGCTCTCGAAGAGACGCTCGTGTTTGCCGAAACGGGGTGGTGAGCAGCGCCTACCGCAGGGCGGTGGCGCGCTCGGCCACGCGCTGAGACTCGGCGGCGCCGAAGAAGGGCGTGAGGCTCTGGAGGCTGAGGGCTTCGAGCTCGTCGGGCAGCTCGGCGAGCCGCTCCTCTTGGGCGAAGCGGGCGACGACCGCCAGGATCCCCTCGAGCACGACCTCCAGCAACGCGGCGGGCTGAGGCGCGCGTGCGTCGGCAGGCGGTAGCTGCCCGCCGATCAACTCCAGGAACAACGTGGCGTAGCGAGCGCGCAGCTTCGCGACGATGCTGACGATCTCCGGCTCGTCGCTGACAGCGAGCGCGGAGAGCGCCGGCGTCTGGGCGATGTGCGTCAGCGCGGCCCCGAGTGCGCGGTGCGCGGCCAGCGGCCGGTCAAGCGCCGCCGAGAGGTAGGCGCCGCCGGCGGCTGCGACCAGCTGCCCGGTCCAGACGTCCAGCGCCTGGGTGGCGCAGTCGAGCTCGTCGTCGAAGAGCGCTTCGACGGTGTCGAGCGGGATCTCCTCGCGCCGGGCGACGTCGGCGAGCCGCGTGGCTGTCAGGCCGTCGGTCACGACGGCGCGGGCAAAGGCGTCCATCAACCGCAGCTCGTCGTCGGGCGGGGCGCCGGGGCCTGCGGCTGCCGCCAGCCGACGGACCGCGCTGCGCGCGGCGCTCGCCCCGAAGAGCGGGACGAAGAGCACCTCGACCAGCGCCGGCGTCAGGTCGGTCAGCTCGGCCGTGCGGTCCTCGACGATCCAGCCGCCGACGAGGTTGACGATCCCGCCGACCATCGCCAGCGGGACGATCGCCGGCAGCTCGCGCTTGCCCGCTGCACCGGCGATCAGGCGCGCGAAGGCGACCATCGCGCGGTCGATCGCCGCGCTCCCGGCGGCGCCGGCCGAGGCGGCGTCGACGAGCAGCAGCCGCGCCCAGGCGGGCTCGGCGATCAGCTGCTCCAGGCATGCCGTCACCGCGGCGGTGACCTTTCCCTCGGCCGTGCGCTGCGCTGCGCCCGCGTGCCAAGCGGTCGCGAAGAGCTCGAGGAAGGCCTGGTCGAAGGCGGCCGACCACGCGTCCTCTTTGGTCGCGTAGTGCTGGTAGAAGCTCTGGCGCGAGAGGCCGGCGCGCGTGGCCAGCTCGCGCGCGGAGGTGACCTCGAAGCCCTGCTCGGCCGACAGCGCCAGCACCGCCTCGAGGATCCGCTCGCGCTGGTGGCGCTGGACGAAGGCGGCGGGCAGGCCGTGGCGGCCGTGGGGAAGGCCTTGTGACGACGGCTGGACGGATGCGCGTGCCCGGCCCGGCACCGAGGTGGTGAACGGACTCCGCGCGGGCAGCGGCTGCGGCGCGTCGGTCTCATACGCCGCGCCCCACGCCGCGAGGTCGAGCGCCGCGCTGCGCAGCGGGCGCAGCCGGCCGGAGCGCAGGTGACGGTCGAGCACCTGCAGCGTGCCGCCCGCCAGCACGCCGAGCGCCGGCTCGGAGAGCACGGTCAGCCCGTCGGTGGTGGCCGCGCGGCGCAGGAGCTCCTGCAGGCCGTCGGCCAGCGCGCGGCGACGCTGGACGCCGGCCGGGCCGAGTGCGGGAATGTCGACGATCGCCAGGCGCGCGGCGTCGGACTGGCGCAGCACGACATCGGCGACGGCCGAGAGGACGCCGGCCAACGCCTGGCGCAGGTCCCCTTCGGCGACGGGCCGGTTGCGCAACCGGCCGGCGGCGTCGGCGACGATCGCGTCGAAGGTGTCGAGCACCAACTCCTGCTTGCCGGCGAAGAGCCCGTAGAGCGTGGCGGTGGAGACACCCGCCGCGGCGGCCAGCTCGTCGACGCTCGTCCCGCCATAGCCCTGCGTGCCCAGCAGCTTGACGACGGCCTCGTGCAGCCGGGCCCGGTGCGCGGCGGTGAGCTCGTCGCCGGAGAGCGCGTGGCGACCGCGCGGCAGCGGTGGCGAGGCGGGTCGACGAGCGGTGGCCATGCGGGACTCACGATACGTGACGGGCACGCTCCAGGATAGTCCCGGATCGCATCTTTAGAAGGAGTTGGTCTATAGAAAGTTGACAACGTGAGCTACCATCGGCGCATCGTGTCGAGAAACGCCAGCGGTGCCTCAATCGACGTCGAGCAGCTGCCGGATCTGCCCTCCGAGGCGCAGGACTTCTGGCGCCGCGCACGGATCGTGGATGCGGCCGTCCGCGAGGTGGCGGAGCGCGGCTATGGGCAGACCACGGAGGCGCTGATCGCCGACCGCGCCGGCGTCTCGCATACCAGCTTCTACGACGCGTTCGACGGCAAGGAGGACGCGCTGATCTGGGCCTACGACGCGGCTGCCGCCTACGCGATGCCCCAGATCCTGCGCGCGCTGCGCCTCGAGCGCGACTGGCAGCGAGCCACCGCGGCCGCGCTGGCGACCTACCTCGAGATCCTCGACTGCGACCACGCCTGGGCACTGGTCTGCCTGCGCGAGCTGCCGGAGGCGGGAGAGCGCGCCCGGGCCGCTCGTGACGCGGTGCGCGAGCCCGTGTTGGAGGCCCTGCGCGAGCGGATCACGCAGCCGCACGGCGAGGGCGTTGGCGTCGATGCCGTGCTCGCGGCGCTCGACGCGATGGTCGTCGACCGGCTGCGTCACCGCCCCGACAAGCCGCTGGCGGCACGGCGGCAGGAGCTCACACGCTTCGCGCTCGCGCCGTTCGCGGCCGGGGCGGTGGTCGAAGGCGAGGCGCCCGCGGCGACGCCGCCCGCAGATCTCGACCGCATCGTGCACCTGCTCGATGGCGGCCCGGCGGCGCTGGCGGACTTCGAGCTGCTCGTCGAGGCCGCGATCGCGCGCCGGGAGGGGCCGACGCTGTGGCACGTCTCGGTCGCGTTGGCGCGGCGGCGCGCCGCGGGCGAGCCGGTCCCCGAGGAGATCGCCCGCCAGGCGCTCGCGGGGCTGCGGGATGCCTGGTTCTTCGGGCTGCCGATCGAGGCGGCGTAGGCATTAAAAGAAGGACTTGGTACACAGAGTCTTGACTTAGGACATCGAGACGTTTACGGTCTCGATCGCACCATGAAGTTGCCGCTCTGGCAGTGACGTCGGGTGTGGGAGACGGCGGTTGCCGAGAGGCGGTCGCCGTGGGTTGAGAGATCACTGTTGGAGGAGACGACGTGTCCGCTGTGCCTGCTCGCAGGTCATCGATGGCCCCTGCCGTGACGGCGGGCGAGCCGGCCCCGGGTGTCATCACCGGCCGGCGCAATGCCCATCCCTACGGGATGCCCACCCAGCGCGACCGGCTCGTCGCGGCGATGGGCGAGCTGACGGCCGAACTCGGCCTCGGGGCGGTCGGTGTGCATCACGTCTGCCAGCGCGCCGGCGTCTCCCGCCGCACCTTCTACGAGCTCTACGCCGACCGCGACGCCTGCGTGGTCGACATGCACGAGGAGGCCTTCGGCCGGTTGCTGGCCCATCTCGCCGAGGCCGTCGCCGATGCGGGCGGCGTCTGGGAGGACCGCGCGGTCGCCATGACCCAAGCGCTGTTCGGCGCATGGGACGCCGATCGCGTCCTCGCGCAGCTGTGTTTGGTCTCGTCGGTCAGCGGTCACGCCGGGGCGCTGGAGCTGCGTCGCACGGCGATGGGCCAGATCGCCGGTCTCCTCGCTGATCCGCCCCGACAGCCCATGGTCGAGGCGTCCGTCCTCGCGTGCGCCGTCACCGGCATCTGCGGCCTGGCCTTCGCGCAGCTGACCGAGAAGCCCGACACGTCGATCTCCGACCTCGCGGGCGTGGCGATCTTCATGCTGTTGGCGCCGTTCGTCGGCCGCCGCCACGCCGCCGCACGGGCCGCCGGGCGCGGCGGCACGGCTGCGTACGTGACGCGCTGGACGCCGACCGTTGTTGGTGGTGATGACGATCGTGGACTGCTCGTCACCGAGCTGACCAGCCAGACGCTGCGCTACCTCAACGGTCACCCGGGCGCGGCGAACATCGACATCGCCCGCGCCGTCGATGTTCGCCACGAGAGTCAGATGAGCCGCCATCTCGGCCGGCTCGAGAAGGCCGGGATGGTCAGCCGTCGCAAGGAGGGCCGGACCAACGCCTGGGTGTTGACGGCCCGCGGCGAGGAAGCCGCGCGGTCGCTACGTGACCTACGAGCCAAAGCGCCACGGCTGACAACCAGCGCGTGGGCCGGCGCCGGGCAGAAGGACGCCTGAGATGGGCCTCGTCCGGGGACCGAGCCGGGTCTTCTCAACGGCCATGCCAACCGTCGCCGGTCGGTACCTGGCGCTTCGGGCGATCTTCGCCCGCGGTGCCGCGACCGGTGCGTCACAACAACAAAAGGAGAGTGTCTTGCTCAAGAGCAAGTTGCGGGTGTTGAGTGTTCTTGCCGTCACTGCCGGCATGCTGACTGGGGGGACGGCCGTGGCGAGCGCCGCCCCGGCCGTCTTCAACGGGTCGGGTGCCACCACCTGGGTCGCCACGCCCACCCCACTGAAGGTCCGCTACCAGTTCCAAGCGTCGAACGTCACGTTGACGTGCAATGGGTCGCCCGGCATTTACAACGGCGGCACAGTGGGCAACTCGGGCACGCCGTCGCAGGGCTTCCTGGACGGCTTCAACTTCCTGGGCAACTGCTCGGGAGGCTCGGGAGGCTTCGTGCGCATCGACCCGCTGACGCAGCTTCGCGCGGTCAACAACGGCACGGGCTTCAGCCTCACCTCGTCGCAGAGCCTCAACGTCTACATCTCGGCGCTCGGCACCGGGACCCTGTCAGGGGCCAACGTGCCGTTCACGGTTCCGTGGACCAACCCGGTCGGCGCTGCCTCGGGCAAGGTCACCTACTCCGACACGCTGGTCGGGAAGACCAACACGGGCTACTCGGTGTATCTCACCGGCACGCTGAACGTGATCGGCGGCGGCATGGGCTCGGCGCTCGCCCTGAGCTAGGAGCAGCGGCCACGGACGGGCCAGGCAAGTCTGGCCCGTCCGCAGCCTCAAGCGTGCGAAAGGAAAGCTGTGTCGATCGGTGGACAACTCTCATGAAGCGCCTGACGAGTGGGATCCCAGGCGTCGCCGTCGTGGCGCTTGCCTCGTGCTGCGCGCTGCCGGCGTGCGGGACCGATGGTTCAGGACCTGCCGTGAAGCCGCAGATCGCGAGGGCGGGCGCTGCCGTGGTGACGTCGCCGTCACCGCCGCGCGCCGGTCGGTCCGCCGTTGAGCGTGAGGCACGGTCGCACTGTCGCCATCGAACGCCCGCTGCGGTCCGGGCGCGATACCTGCTCGTGGGCCGCCGGATGGATGTCGATCCCGGCCTGTTGAAGCTCGCCTCCGATCCCCCGTCCAGGCTGCGAGCCGCTACGCCCGCCGCCGGGCTCGCTGCCGCCGTCTACGCGGCGACGCGTCCCGCCGCCGAGCGCCCTGCGGCGTTTGCCGCCTGCCGTTCTGAACTTCGTCGTACCACTGCCAAGAAGGGTTCGTCCTGATGATCAAGTCCTTGTCCAAGCTGTCGGCGCTGCTGATGGCGTCGATGCTGGTGGTGGCCGTCATGGCCGTGTCGGCGCTGGCCGACACCAGTTACCTCGCGGCGGGAAGCTTCGCCACCGCGCAGGGGGCCGGTGACGGAGAGGTCAGCGATCCCCAGCACGTGGCGGTCGAGACCTCGACCGGCAACGTCCTGCTCGTCGATCGCGGCAACAACCGCGTCCAGGTCTTCGCACCCGACGGCTCAGGCTCGGCGTCCTACCTGGCTCAGTTCGGTGCCGGCGTCCTCGACGGACCCACGGGCATCGCCATCGATCAGTCGACCGGTGACGTCTACGTCTCCGACGCCGACGACATCGTGAAGTTCACCACCGACGGCGCACCGACACCGACCTACACGCAGGACGGCGCCTTCACCAGCCCTGGCCTCACCGGCTCGCTGGCCTTCGACCAGAACGCCAGTCAGCTGCTGGTCGCCAACGCCGACCACGTGCGTCGCTATGGCACCTCCGGTACGGCGGGTACGACCTTCGACGGCTCCGACTCCGGGGCTGCCTTCACCAACCTCAAGGACATCGCCGTCCAGGATGACGGTGACATCGTCGTCATCGATGAGGCTCGCGCCGTTCGGTTCGAGGACGACAACAGCTACGCCGCCACGATCACGGGTCTGCCGGGCACGCCCGATCTCGTGACGGCTGTCCCGGGAACCGACAACCTCCTGTTCGGTCACATCGGCGGGTACAACGCGGACTTCACCAAGCTGCTCAAGGCCGATCTCTACCGCACGAGCGGTGATGCCTACCACGCAACCACCAGCCCTGGTGAGAGTGTCTACGGCTTCCGCGGCCTCGCCGTCTCGGGCACCGCCGGGCACGAGTTGTACGCGGTCACCGCCGGCGAGTGGTTCGGCGGCGCCCCGGGCGTGACGGCCTACGCCCCGTTCGCCGTCCAGCTGCCGGCGGTGAGTGACGTGTCGGCATCGCCGACGGAGATCGGCGCCCGGTTGAAGGGCACCGTCGATCCACGGCAGGACGCGACCGCCTGGAGCTTCGAGTACGGCACCACTACCGACTACGGCAAGCGCTTCCCGACGACCGGTTCGGTGCAGGCTGGTGGCAGCCCGGTGTCCGTCCAGACGACGATCGGCGGCCTGCAGCCCGGCACCTTGTACCACTACCGGCTCGTTGCCACCAACGGCGCGGGCAGCACGGCAAGCGCGGATCGGACGTTCACCACGCAGGCCGCCGGAGCTCCCGAACCCGGTGAGCGCGACAGCGGCCGCGCGTATGAGCAGGTGTCGCCGCCTGACAAGAACGGAACAGACCCGTACCCCAAGTTCACCGTCGGTGTCTCGGACTCCGGCGATCGCGTGCTCTTCACGTCGAGCGGATCGTTCGCGGGTGGCGCGGCAAGCCTGTTGCTCAGCTACTACGGCTCCGACCGCACCGCCGGCAACTGGACGACCACCAACCTCGACCCGCCGGTGACCAACGATCGCTTCCAGTACGCCGCGTCGACGCGAGCCGCGTCCTCGGACCTGCGGTTCGTGATCCAGGGCAGCAACCATGCACTCGCGCCGGGAGCGGTCGACGGGGCCGGCAACGTCTACCTGCTGGATCGCCAGACAGGGAGCTCGTCGTCTGATCGCCACCGGCTCGAACGCCTTCGGCGGCGAATTCGCGGGGCCCGGCAACTACCAACCGATCATCGATGCGTCGGACGACTTCTCGCACATCCTGTTCGTGTCGAACTTCGCCCTCACCGCCGGTGCGGTTGACGGGATCAAGAACCTGTACGAGTGGTCATCTGACGATGGACTGCGGCTCGCGAGCGTTCCTCCGTCCGGTGAGCCGCCGTTCGGGAGTCCGGGCACGTTCGCGCCGAACCAGTACCTCGAGCCGGTGGGCGCTCATGCGATGTCTGCGGATGGCAGCCGGTTTGTCTTCGGCACGCTCATCGGCGACAGGTTGTTCCTGCGCGAGAACGGCGTCACCCGCGAGATCGCTCCCGGCGGCTCTTCTAAGCGCGCGCTGACGATGACGCGCGACGGGCGCTACGTCTTCCTCTCGTCGGTCGCCGCAATGACCCCGGGAGCCGGCACGCGCTCGGTCTACCGCTATGACACGGCAACCGGGGATCTGATCGACGTCGCCCAGGTGGCTGATCCGGACCCAGCGGACGGGGGGTACACCGATATCACCAAGATCTACAGCATCAGCGACGACGGGCGCCGGGTGTACTTCTCGTCTTTCAGCAAGCTGACCGCAGACGCGTCTCCCCGAACGTCGCAGATGTACGTCTCTGACAACGGGCAGGTCAAGCTCATCGGTGCGCTGGCCAGCAGTGAATACATCGGTGTTGCCGGCTTCCGCATGAGCGACAACGGTCGCTACTTCCTCTTCCGGAGCTACGCGAACCTGACCCGCTACAGCAGTCACAACGCGGCGTGCGTCGACCTTGCCGACGGGCAGCCGGCGGGCGATTGCGCTGAGGTCTTCCTCTACAGCGCCGATGCAAACACGCTTAACTGCTTGTCGTGTGATGAGCGCCACGGTTCTTCCGGGCACTCGTCGGTCACGACCGACCTCGCGAACCTCGCCTCCGTCGCGCTCCGCTGGGTCCTCGACGACGGCGAGGCGTTCTTCGAGACGCCGAACGCGCTCCTCCCCCAGGACACCAACGGGCAGGTCGACGTCTACGGCTGGAAGGACCACAAGCTCGAGTTGATCTCCAGCGGTCAGAGCAGCACGGAGTCGACGTTCGCCAACGCGACCGCCGACGGCGACAGCGTGTTCTTCTTCACCGGAGAGCGGCTGGTCGCACAAGACATCGATCGCAACGTGGATCTCTACGTCGCGCGCCGGGGTGGAGGCCTGGCGGCCCAACGCGTCGATCCGCGCGACACCGCCCCGCCGTGCACCGGCGATGCGTGTCGCCCGGCGCCGGCTGAGCGGGTCCGTGAGACGAGCATCGACACCGATCGCGCGCCGGGCGCCGACGAGGTGGCGCCAGATCGAGCGGCCTTCAGCGTCAAGGCGCTGACCGCGAGCCAGCGCTCTGCGCTTGCCCGTGGCCAGAAGGTGTCGCTGGCGGTTTCGGTCAACCGCGCGGGCACCGTCAACGTGTCGGCCGACGCCAAGCTCGGCAAGAGGAGTACCGCTGTCGCGGGTGGCACGGCCAAGGCGACAAAGGCACAGACGGTGCATGTCGGGCTGCGGCTGTCGGCCGCGGCGCGGCGCCAACTGGCTTCCAAGAGCACGCTGCGCGTCGCGATCGTCGTGCGCTTCACCGGTGCCTCCAAGGCGCGATCGCTCGTCGTCACGGTGAAGAGCGCCAAGCGCTCGTCGGACCGTTCGGCGGCGGCTCGCCGAGACCACAGCATCCACACCACTCCGAAGGGCCGATGATCATCATGGAAATCGTGTTGACCCACCAGCCGGCGGCGACGAGCAGCCGGGCGACGTCCCGGCGCGTGCGTGCGTCACGGACGCTCGGTGCCGTCCTCGCCGCCGCTCTTGTGATGATCGCGGGGGTCGCTCCCGCACATGCGGCGTTCCACGTCACAAAGTTCGGTGGCGCATCGGTCAATCCGGACGGCAGCCGCGCGACCCAGGCCGGCGCTCACCCGGACGTGTCAACGGTCATCGACTTCGGGACCCTCCGCGACGCCGACGGACGTACCAATCCGGATGGCAACGTCAAGAGCACCGAGATCGAGCTTCCGCCGGGGCTGGTCGCCAACCCGCAGGCGACGCCGCAATGTACGCCGGCCGAGCTTCGTGGTGACGGGTTCTTCACCGTCGCGCAGTGCCCGGCAGAGGCGCAGGTCGGGACCTTCGACCTCACGCAGGGGGGCTATGTCGTCCCGGCGACCGCCGCCGGAAACCCGATCTGGAACCTCGAGCCGCGTCGTGGCGTGGCCGGTGCGCTGGGGTTCAACCTCCTTGGCGTTCCCGTGGTCATCGAGGCGCGCTTGCGTCTCGGGGGCGACTACGCGCTGATCGCCAAGGCGTCGGGCATCTCGCAGACCCTTCCGATCATCGCGACGAAGATCACCCTCTGGGGCGTTCCGGCCGACCCGGCACACGACGAGCAGCGCTTCGCACGCGGCACCTTCAACCCGACGCCGAGCACCGCTCCGCGGTTGCCGTTCATGGCCGCGCCCACCGCCTGCTCCGGGCAGCCGCTCACCACGAAGCTCACCGCGACGTCTTGGCAGGACCCGGAGGTGCTGCACACCGCTTCCTTCGACCACGATCTCGACGGCTTTGCACTGCAGACCGAGGGATGCGCCGACGTGCCGTTCGATCCGACGGTGAACGTGACGCCGTCGACCACCAAGCCGCAGGCGCCGAGCGGCCTCAGTGCCGACATCAAGATCCCGCAGACGTTCGGCAATCCGGACGGCATCGCCACCGCGCACCTCCGTGATGTCGAGGTGACGCTCCCGGAGGGGATGGCGATCTCGCCATCGGCGGCCGACGGCCTGCAGAGCTGCTCCGACGAGCAGCTGCGGCTCGACAGCGACGCGCCGCCGGCGTGTCCCGATGCGTCGAAGATCGGCACGGTGCGGGCGACCACGCCGCTTCTGTCAGAGTCCCTGACCGGTGCAGTGTACGTCGGTGCCCAGCGCTCCGACGATCCGGAGTCGGGTGACATGTTCCGGATCTTCCTGTCGCTCGGCAATGCCGAGCGGGGCATCCAGGTCAAGCTCCCGGGCAAGGTCCGGGTCAACGCCCAGACCGGCCGGATCGTCGCCTCGTTCACCGACAACCCGCAGGTTCCCGTCGACGCCATCAACCTGGAGCTCGACTCCGGGCCACGCGCGGCGCTGACCACGCCCGGCACCTGCGGACCGAAGACCATCACGACGAGGCTGCGCTCCTGGGCCGGCCACGACATCACGCGATCGAGCACGTTCGACGTCGCATGCACCAGCGGGCTCGGTGGCTTCGCTCCCTCCTTCACCGCCGGGTCCGCGGATCGTGATGCCGGGGCGTTCACGCCGTTTGCGGTGGGGATCCGCCGGCCTGACGGCAACGCGGCGCTGACCGGGCTGTCGATGAGCTTGCCCGTCGGCCTGCTGGCCCAGCTGAAGGGGAACCTGAACACGCAGGTGGGGACGGTGACGGCGTTCGCCGGACCGGGATCCAACCCGTTCGCCTTGCCGGGCACGGTGTTCCTGGAGGGTCCCTACGGTGACGCGCCCTTCTCGTTGAAGGTCGTGGTGCCGGCCAAGGCCGGGCCGTTCGACCTCGGTGAGGTCGTCGTGCGCCAGAAGATCTACGTGGATCCGATCACCGCGCAGGTGACGGTGGTGTCTGACCCGGTGCCGACGATCGTCAAGGGCGTGCCGGTGCAGTTGCAGCGCCTCGATGTCGACATCGACAAGCCGCACTTCGTCGTCAACCCGACCTCGTGTGCGGCAAAGACGATCTCGGGCACGTTGCGCTCGGTCGACGGTCAAACGGCTGCGGTGACCAATCGCTTCCAGGTCAGCGCGTGCGGCTCGTTGGCGCTGAAGCCCTCGTTGGCGCTGTCGTTGAGTGGCAAGGGGCAGACGACCGACGGCAAGCATCCGGCGATCAGCGCGACGGTGTCGCAGCCGGAGGGGCAGGCGAACCTGAAGAAGGTGCGCGTGACGTTGCCGCTGGCGCTGGCGCTGGACACCGAGAACGCCAATGGGCTGTGTGAGTTCGTCGATGGGTCGAAGGTGACGCCGACGTGTCCGAAGAACAGCATCGTCGGGACGGCCACGGCGACCACGCCGATCCTGGATGAGTCGCTGACCGGGCCGGTGTACTTCGTCAAGAACATCCGCAAGGACCCCAAGTCGGGTCGGGACATCCGCACCACGCCGAAGCTCGTGATCCCGCTGGTCGGCCAGAACGGGCTCAAGCTCACGCTGACCGGCACGAGCGATGTCGAGGACAACCGGTTGGTCACGACGTTCGACAACATCCCGGACGCCCCGGTGAGCAGCTTCAAGCTCGACATCGACGGTGGCAAGGGCGGCATCCTGGCCGTCTCGGGCGACAAGGCCGATATCTGCAAGGCGACCCAGGTCGCCGACCAGCAGATCGACGGTCAGAACAACGAGACCGCCGACGGCGACGTCTACATCCAGACCCCGAGCTGTCCGACCAAGATCTTGTCGAAGAAGGTGGGCAAGACCAGCGTGGTGATCAAGATCAGCGGCCTCGGCGCCGGCAAAGTCACGATCACCGGCAAGGGCATCAAGAAGACGACCAAGACCATCGCCAAGTCGACGGTCGCGACCATCACCGCCCAGCGGACCAAGGGCAGGCCGGGCAAGGTCACGGTCTCGTTTGACCCGGCCGGGCCGGCGAAGGCGCGCAAGGCCAGCAAGTAGGAGGACAGCGGCAGCGCCCGGGTCGCCATGTGCGTCACGACCCGGGCGTGCTGCTGATGCGTGGATGGCGGCGAAGAGGTCCGGCGGTGCCGAAACGGCAGTCTGGGATCTGACTGGTATCGCCCTGGGAATGAAGGCGTCGATCGATTCCGTGGGTCGCATCGTGGTGCCGAAGCCCTTCCGGGATGCCCTTGGGCTCGTGCCCGGCTCGACGGTCGACATCTCTCGCTACGGCGCGGGGCTGCAGGTGATTCCGTCGGGGCGGACCGCGCAGCTGGTCGAAGAGGACGGTGCGTTGGTCGCCACCGGTACGACGGTCATCGATGACGACGACGCCTTCGGGCTGATCGACGTGGGTCGGCGTTGAGCGCGCTGGCGCTCGACACGAGCGTCGCGATCCCGCTGTTGGTCGCCACGCATCGAGAGCATGCGGCTGTCGTCAAGTGGTGTGACGGCCGGGATGTGGCGCTGAGTGGGCATGCCGTGGCAGAGACCTACGCGGTGCTGACGCGGCTGCTGGGTGCGCTGGAGATCTCAGGCGGTGCGGTGTACGACGCGCTGGTCGGACTGGCCGCCGCCGAGCACGGGGCGCAACTCGCGACGCGCGACGCGCGCGCGAGGACGACCTACGAGGCGGTCGGCGCCCAGGTCGTGATCGCCGGGTGAAGCTGGATCGCGAGCGCTTTTCGATCGCGCCGAGCCCGCGATATATGCCGCGATTCGGGTTGCGCCGAATCGTATCGCTTGCCATAGTTGGCAACGATGCCAAATTGGCAAGGACTCCTGCAAGGCCTGTCGCCGCCACTTTCGAGCTGAAGTTCTCGGTCCGACGCGTGTCCTGATTCGTGCTGGGGACAAGCGCGGCGGTGCCCGTTTCGAAGTCGTCGAGGTCTCCGTTTTGACCGGTGATGTGGTCGATGGGGTGCTCGATCGTGTTGCGCGCGGCACGCCCCTGCCACCGTTGCTGATCTATGGCCGGAGCTCTCCGTCCGGTCGCGAGCGGTTGCGCGAGGCCGGACTGTCGTACATGGGTGCCGATGGTCGAGTGCTGCTGCAGACGCCGCGGCTCTACGTTGACCGTGACCGGCTGGACGATCGGCTGCCCCAGTCGCTTGGCTGGGACGAGTCCGTCTCCGGGCTTCCGCGGAACCCGTTCGCGGTCCGTGGTAGCCGCGTGGCCCGCTGGCTCTTGCTGCATTCAGAGCAGTCGTTTGCCATCGGCGAACTGGCGGCGCACGTCGAGCTCAGCGTCGCTGCGGTGTCGCGTGCGGTTCAGGCGCTTGACGAGTTGGCGGTTGTGCAGACGGCGGCGGCGGTGGGCGATGCACGCGGACGCGTGGTGCGCCTGAGTAGGGCGGACACCCTGCTCAACGCATGGCTGCCCGTGTGGCAGCGGCGCCGAGTCCAGCGCACGATCTGGGACGTCGGGACCGACAGCGTCGAGAGCGCCATCAAGCTGGTGGCGTCGGCTGCCGCTGCGCAGGATGTGGCTTGGACGCTCGGCGGTGTGGCCGGAGCAGCCGAGGTGCACCGGGCGGTCGAGCCGGCCGATGCGCTGGTGTGGATCGCTGCCGACGACCTTCCGCACCTGGCCGAGTCCTTGATGCCGGAGCGCGCTCGCGGGAGCCGCGGCACGGTGCGGGTGGCCGCCGCTCCCGACCCGTGGACGCTGGCCTTGGCAACCGAGCGCAGCATGCTGCCGGTCGCCGACCCGGTTCAGCTCTGGCTTGACTGCTCCAGCGAGGGTGAGCGAGCGCTGGAGGCTGCCGATGCGGTCGCCGAGGAGATGGGCTGGTGAAGGTCATTGCACCCACAAGACTGGTTGCCGAAGCCGCAGACGTCCTCGGCGGGTTTCGTGGCTCGGTGGTTGTCGTCGGGGCTGCCGCGATCGAGGTTGCGCTCAGCGGCGTCGACGCGGCGATCACCCCGACGCGTGATGTTGATGTTGTTGTTCAGATGGCCGAAGCGGAGGCGATCGTGACGGCGCTGGAAGCAGACGGCATGCAGCGCAGCGAGATCCCCCACGAGCGCCCTTTCACCTGGGTCCGCGGAGACCTCAAGGTCCAGCTTGTCCGAACGTTTCATCCGTTTCCTTCAGATGTCGCGAAGGGGCTGCCACAGAATCCGGTCTTCGGCATGGCGGGCAATCGCGCAAGTCAGGTGGAGGTCGCGTTTGCCGCTGAGCCAGAGACGATGCGACTGCGCTGCGCCAACGCCTCGTGCCTGCTCGCGCTCAAGGAAGCGGCGTTCGGACGTACGCGGGCAGGCTCTGTCCGGACCGTTCAGCGCGATTTCCATGACGCCTTCCTGCTCATCGATGCCGTCGGTGACGACGTGGTCCGGGAATGGCGAGCAGCCGGTCACGAGGTCCAGCAGCGGGCCCGCGCGGCAATCATCGCGCTCGCGGCAGGCGGCGAGGCCACCATTGCGGCCGGCGGGGAGATGGTGCGGCTAGGTCAGGCCGGCAGTCAGCGCCAAGCCGAGGGACGGGTGCTGAGGACGGCTGCGGCGGTACTGCGGGCGCTGGAAGGAACCAACCCAGGAGACTGACGTTGAGATGAGGCGACCGACGGTGCTCAGGCGGCGAGCACCGCGCGCGCCGACTGCTCGACCAAGGCGCCGGCGTCGGGCGGGAGTGTCGCTCGCGGGCCGGCTTGGAGGTGGCGCCGGACGATCGCGAGGGGGAGGTCGATGGTGGCGAGGAGGACGCGGTCGAGTGGGTCGGGCTCGCCGAGCTCGGTGGCGCGTCGGCGGAGCGCCTTGCCGAGCGTGCGGCGGTCGGCGGCTGCGCGTCGGCGGATCGGGTCCGGCCAGTCGGCGGCCGCGAAGTCGTCGGGGCCACGGTGCAGGAGCCGCGCCTCGGCGGGGTGGTCACGGCACCAGTCGATGACGTAGACGGCGGCGGCGACGCAGCCGTCGACGCCGGGCGCCGAGTCCAGAGCCTCGAGGAATCCGCTCTGGAATCGGCCGGTCGTGCGCAGCCAGAGCTGCCCGAGCAGCGCGGCGCGGTCGTCGAAGCGGTGGTAGAGCGAGCCGCTCGGCGCGCCGCTGGCCGCCGACACGGCAGAGATCGTGACGCTCGCGGGGCCGTGATCGGCGGCGATCGTGCGTGCGACGTCGAGCAGCGTCTGGGTGTCGTGAAGCGCGGGCCGTCCCATGACGCACCATCCTCGTCGGTAGTATTAGCGACTAGCCGCTAATACTACCGACGAGGAGCACGAAATGACCGACCCGACCGCGATCGCGATCGCGATCGCCCAACGGCTCTACGACGCGTTCGCCGCCCGCGACGGCGAGGCGCTGCTGGCCGCGATGACCGAGGACTTCGTCGGCACCGTCAGCACCGGTATGCCGCTTGGCGTCGGCGGGCGCCACGAAGGGCGTGACGGGATGCTGCGCGACTGCTGGGCTCAGGTGTTCATGGCCTATGACATGGCGGTCGAGGCCGACCGCTATCTGGTCTGCGCGCCTGACGAAGTTGTCGTCCTCGGTTCCTATCGCGGCACCGAGCGTGCGACGGGCGACCCGGTCAACGCACGCTTCGCCCACGTGCTCACGCTCCGCGACGGCCACGTGGCGAGCCTCGAGCAGATCACCGACACCCGTAGCTGGGCCGCGGCGGCCTAGACGAGCAAGCAGGCGTCCAGCCGGCGCCGCCCCGACCGTTATGGTCCACGCCGTTCACTCAACAGAATGGGGTAGGGCATGTTGAATGCGGTACGTCGCAAACTCTCGTTCGCCAACGTCACGTCGATGATGGCCTTGATGGTCGCGCTGGGCGGGACCAGCTACGCGGCAACCACGTTGTCCAAGAACAGTGTCGGAAGCGCGCAGATCAAGAAGGGCTCCGTCGCCAACAGCGACCTCCACTCCAATGCCGTCACCAGTGCCAAGGTCAAGGACGGCTCGCTGAAGGCGGTGGACTTCGCCGCCAAGGAGCTCCCTGCCGGCGCGCAGGGCCCCAAGGGCGACACGGGCGCGAAGGGCGACGCCGGCGCCAAGGGCGCCACGGGCGTCCAGGGGCCGAAGGGCGACACCGGAACGGTCGGCGCCGCCACGGTGCTGTCCACGACGGCCACGGTGGATCTCGCCGAAAGCACCAAGGCCTCCTACGACGTCTACTGCCCCGACGGCCAGCAGGCGATCGGGGGCGGCGGGCGCGGAGACGACACGAACTCCGAGGGGACGGTCGTGACCTCGTCGCGTCCCGCGGCCAGCACGACCAACAGCGAGCCGCCAGCCGACGGGCAGGGCTTCACCGGCTGGCGCATCACGGTGTTCAACCCCACCGGTGGCCCCACGACCGGCCTTCGGCCCACGGTCTGGGTCGTCTGCGCCGCGGCGCCGACGGCTCCGTAGTCCCGGGCAACACCTCCAGCAACGAACCACGAGGGCCCCGCCAGACGGCGGGGCCCTCGCTTGTTCCTAGGAGCCGACCGTCACCGCGCACGGCCCCGCATTGGCGGGCGTGTAGGTCCCGTCACCGGCGTAGGCCGAGCTGATCGTCCAGTCACCCTGGTCTTGGCGCACGGTGTTGAACGAGGCGGTCCAGTTGCCCTTGGCGTCGGTCGTCGCGTGGTCCACCACGGTACGGATTGCTCCGTTGGGGTTCTGTCCCGCAAACGTGACATCGACCACCGAGCCGGCCGGTGCGCCCTCCAGCTTGCCGGTAATCGTCATCGGATCGCCCCACGACACATCCGCCGGGCAGTCCTGCGTCAGCTTCGTCGGCTGACGTGTCACCGCCACCTTGCACGGGCCGGCCTTCGAGCCGTTGTGGGTGGCGTCGCCGGCGTAGGCCGAGGAGACCGACCAGTCTCCGACTTGGCTGGAGTCCGGAGTCACCGACGCCGACCAGTTGCCCTGCGCGTCGACGGTCGCCGACACGACGATCGGCGGCACCGCGACGAGCGTCTGCAGGGTCGGTGCCACGAATGTCACATCGACCTTCGCGCCCGCCGGTGCGCCCGTGAGCGTCCCGCTGACCGTCAGCGGAACGCCGACCTGACCGCCGGCCGGGCAGGTCTGGGTGAGCGTGCTCACACCATTCGGGACATCGCTGACCGGCGCTTGGACCGCCGGGCCGCCGTCGGGCTCGATGGCAACCTGCAGGTCACCAGGCACGACCGAGCCGTCGCCGAACGACGCCGGGATCGTGGCCACACCGTCACCGATGATGGCCTTGCCGACGACCTCGCCCTTGCGCAGCAGGCTGATCGTCTGCCCGATCAGCTCCTTGGGCAGCGTGACGTTCACCTCGTAGGGCGGCGGGTCCGGGGTGGGATCCACGACCTTCGCGTAGACCGCGTGGATCGCGGCGACGTCGAGGTTGAACGGCGTGTGCCCGCCGCCCCACATCTGCATCGACGGATCGCCGTAGTAGTGCCACAGGTACAGCTCGTTGCGCGTGTTGCCGTCGCCGGCCGGCGGCGCGATCCCGACGAGCCGGAGCTTGCCGGTGATCAGCGCGTCACCCGTGCGCTGGGCGGTGGCCGGACCCTCGCCCGGCAGCACGCTGGGCAGCATCCCGTCGACGAACCCGAGCGCCATGATCGAGTTGTGGTTGGTCGGTGAGTCGCGGGTGTCGCCGAAGACGCCGACGCCGCCGCCGTTGGGGTTGACGAGCGTCTCGCCCGAGAACGACGTCTCGTCGTAGTCATAGGCGCCGCTGGAGCAGTTGATGCTCAACACCACCGGCAGGTTGGCGCCGTTGGTCAGTGCCTGGGCGTCGGCGGTGCCGAAGCCTGGGATGCCCCAGCCGTCGGAGTAGCCGTGGTCGCGGTGGACGACCATGAACGGTCCGGCGTTCCAGCCGGCGGTGACGTCCGCGGCGGTGCCGTTCCAGGCGAACGTCGGCTTGAGCAGTGACGCCGGCAGCGGCGTGCCGTCCTGGAAGCGCTGCGGGTTGTTGCCCGGGCTCTCCCCGTACACGCGCTGGACCGCGACGCCGCGCCGGGTCAGGCCGTTGCGCACGGTCTCGGCGAACTGCACGAAGCTGCGGTTCTCCTGGCCGTCGTTCTCATCGTCCTGGAACTGGGCGGCGACGACGGCCTTGTTGGTGAACGACGCGCCGGTCGGCGGGGTCGTCTCGTACCCAATGATCTTGGTGACCGCAACGCCAACAGCGGCCTGGTCGTTGCCGATGATGCGGCCGATCGCGACGTCGGGCAGCTCGTCTGCGTCGTCGCGCATGGCGTACGGGAGATCAGACGGGATGCCGTTGATCCCGGCGAACGTCGCCACGAGGTCGTCGTCGCCCATGATGGTGATGTAGCTCGGATGGATGCAGTGCGTTGCGGTCAGCTGGCCACGGATGTAGGCCTGGATCGCCGTTGGGGTCGAGCCGATCTGGCCGGCCGCGTCCCCGACGTTGACGACCGCGGTCCGCATGCCCTGGGAGCGCTTGTGGGTGGCGAACTGGTCGGCCGCCACCTGCGTCGCCGGGTTGGTGATGACCAGCATCTCCTCGCCACAGCGGCGGAACGGGTCACGGAGCTTGATGAGGTCGATCAGCTTGCGGTTGAGCAGCCCGGTGAGCCGCTCGCGCGCCGGACGCTCCCATGGCGAGGCGAGCTCGTCGTTGAAGGCCTTGGTGCCGCCGCTGAACTTCACGTCGACCTCGACCGACTTGAAGACCTTCAACTTCTTGGAGGCCGGGTCGTACTGGCCGGTCGGGATCTGCAGGCCGCCGAGCGTGAGATCACGCGTGGTGCCCAGGACGTCTGCGTCGGCCGGCTTGGCCGGGAAGGGCTTGTCGGAGGCGTAGGCCTTGCGGTCGATGGTGAACGGCGAGTCGGCGAACGGCGCCTTGCCGAAGTTCGGCTTGGCGCCGGGGGTCGGCGCTGCGGCATCGACCGCATCGGGCTGGGTCGGGAAGACGTCGACGCCATCAAGCGTGTAGGAGTCCGTCTTGTCGGTCTTGACCGCGACGGTTGCGCCGTCGGGGACCGCGAAGGTGCTGGCCACGACCGGGATGCCGGGTGCGCCGGTGTCACCGAGGCCGGTCGACGTGTCGGGCAGGACGAGTTGGGTCCAGGACTTGCCACCGGCGCTGCGCGGTGTGAACTGCACAGCGGGCAGCTCCACGCGGACGCGCATGCCGTTGATGTCGCTGGACAAGACACTCGTCTTGGCCTCTGACAGGGTGCTCGGCTTCGTGCCGCCGCCGCAGCCCTTGGTGCGCTTGTCGGCTAGCAGCAGACGGCTGGCGGTCAGTGACGCCGGGCCGAGCGCGGCCACGCGCAGGTTGGCGCGTGCGTTGCGCTTCCCCTTACGCGGCTTGACGGTGCGCAGGACGGTGCGAAAGCGTGTGAGCGCCGCGACCGAGGTGCAGGGCTTGACCTTTGCCGTGATCCGCGCCTTGCGAGCGGCGTCGTGCAGCTTGCGCCGCTGCGTGCGTGAGACCCCCGCCTTTGGCAGCGCTGCCGTTTGACGGTCAAGCGTGCGCAACGCTGACGTGACGCTCACCTTCTTCGCCGGTTTCTTCGCCCCCTGCGCGACCCCGGCCGAACCGGCTATCAGCAGGCAGGTGCCCGCGATCAATGCCACCCAACGACGCTTCATCTTGACTCCCTGTTCTTTGGACCTGTCCCTACCGCGCGTGACTCTAAGGGCTGGGGTAGACGGGGGTCCACGAGCGTCGTAGACGGACGGCGTGCGGGGGGCGACCACACCAACTATGAGTGTCGGTGCAAAGCGGGCTCTCCGAATTTTTCTTCTCGCAGGGTAGACATCCGTGTGTCCCTACCCGTAGTATCGGCGGCCGTTAGGGAAACACTCATGTGTCACCGACCGTCGATCCTCACTTCATCTCCAACCGCGTTGCTCGTCGGGTGACACGATGCGCCACGAGGACCATTTCCGCCGCCACTGCCAATGGTCGGTGGCGGGCGATGGGAGCAGGGCCGGGAGCGCACGTCGGCCACGGCGCTGCCCGCTCGGGGAGGTGCGGGCGATGCCCGCGAGGGTCGTCTGGATGCATCACAGCCGCGGTGCGTGGTGCAGCAGCTGGGCACGCCGGCGTCCTGATCGGCGAGCGCTCGCGGGGCGTCGGCCGCCGCGTCGGTGAGTCAGCGAAAGGCAGGACATGCGGCTGCGGAAGTCATTGATCCCGGCGGTGCTCGCCGCGCTCGCGGTGAGTGCTGTCGGTGCGGCGAGCGCGTCGGCGCAGGAGGAGCGGCCGAGCACTGTCGTGACGGCCCGGATGGCGGTGACGCCGAACAGGGCGGGCACCGTGGCGCGGCCGCAGGGGGTGGTCGTGCGCGGGTCGGTCCAGGTCGTCAGCGAGCCGGGCTTCGACCCGCCGATCATCACCGGCGAGGACATCCTGTTCGGCGAGGGCTTCTCCTACAACGGCGATCGCTACCCCCGGTGCCCGAAGGTGGTCCTGGACTTTCAGGGCCCGGAAGGCTGCCCGCGTGGGTCGATCATGGGCAGCGCGTGGGGCACGGGCCGTGCCGACACCGTCCTGGCCAACATGAAGGTCATCCTCTTCAACGCGGGCGCCGCCCGGCTGTTGGCCTACACGACGGTCGACCACCCGGCACGGGTTCGACGCACGATCGTCCTCAGCACCCAGAACCTGATCGGCGCCTGGCGGCGTCAGAGCTCGTTCCTCGTGCCCCAGAACCTCCAGGTCGTCGCCGGCATCCCGATCCAGCTCAACAACCTGCACTTCTCGCTCGGTGGCAAGTCGTGGGCCAAGGACTACATCACGACGACCTCATGTCCCGCCGGTGGCTGGCGTTACCAGGCCAACCTCCACTACCTGGAGGATCGTCTCGGCGCGATCAGCGACGACAACGTCACGGGAACGGTTCCCTGCACGTCGTAGGACCGCGCACGACCTCGGCCGGCTACCACGGCGATCGAAACGGCTTGCTGTCAGCCTGTTCGAGGTCGGCGTTCCCGCGGAAGACGTCGAGCCGGACGATGTAGCGCCCCTTGCGCTTGGGAAGGGGGATCCACAGCGGGACGACGACCCGATCGTCATCGTCCTCGGCACTCAGCCGGTAGGAGAGATTGGGCCCTCGCCACACGGGGCCGAGCGCGCCCTGCCCGTCTATCGGCAGGACAGACCACGTGAGCGACACGTCACGATGGCGCAGGGCGACGAGCCGGATCTTCGTGGTGACGAGGAGTCCCAGCGGCACGCGCCGGCCACCCGCTTCGACCGTGCGTGTGCGGCTCAGGACCGTGGCAATCCGCTTGGCCGCGACCTCGGGTGCCACGGCGCGCCCGTCGCGGTCGACGCTGATCGCGCCGAGCATGAACAGGATCGCCATGCAGACGCCGTCGATCTTCCGGTCACAGGACTCGATGTTGACGCCCGGGACCAGTGGCCGTGCCGTGTCGACGATCGTCGCGGCCGCGTCGACGAAGTCGGCTCTCGTGGTGTCCTCCGGCAGGACGACCGGGACCTCCGGCGCCAGCACTTGGGCATCGGCGCGCTCGGCCGGACGGTCGTGCGATCGCGTGCCGGCGGGGACGGTGCTGCTCGGCGTGGTCGATGGCGCAGGGTTGCTGGTCGTGCCCTGGTCGTCCGGCACGTTCGTCGTCGGCGTGGTCGTGGGCGGCGGAGGTGCGGTGGGCGTGGTCGTCGGGACCGGTGGCTCGACGGACGTGGGCGTGGTTGGGTCCGACGGGTGCGTGACCTCCGCGAGGAGCCTGAGCGCGTTGGCGGCGAGCACGATCGTCCCGGACCCGGAGATCGAGCTGCCGTCCGCCGCTCGCTCATGCCGGAGGGCGGGGTGGAAGTCGCTCAGCGATTGCGGGATGGCCTGGATCGCCCTGATGCTGACCTCGTCGTGCGGGTTGCCGGGCTCCTTGTCCGGGAGCACCAGCTTCCCGACGCCCACGATCGCGATGATCGCCCCGGCGACCGCACCAGCCGAGGTGAGCGCCTTGGAGGCGGTTGACCCCCAGAGCCACGGTCCGGTGCGCTGCTGCTCGTCCTTCGCGTCGCGACGCCGCTGAGCATCGTCGGTCTCGCGTCCGCGCCTGTTACGTCTGCTCATCGCGGATCCTTGCTGAGCGATCTGTGGTGCTGAGACTACGCGCTGCCGGTGGCACGGGGTGGGACCGTTGCGCTCGGGACGTCACATTTGCTGCCCGAATCGCTACAAATCCGTCGCGGGGGTCTGACCCCGCGACGGACGTGCGAGCGGGCTACATGCGCTAGCCCGCCGCGGGCAGCACCCGCTGCGGGGCCTTGCCCGCAACCGCCGTCTCGAGCTGCGGCGTGAGGTGCTCGAGCACGTACGGCAGGCTCAGCGGGCTCATGAAGTAGATGGCGCCCGCCAGCGTGCCGTTGGTGTAGACCGAGCGCTTCTTGGTCACGACCGGCAGCTTGCGGAAGGTCGGGACCTTCAGCAGCTCCTTGACCGCCTTGGGCTCCTCGGTGGCGAAGACGGCGACGTCGGCGTCCAGGACATCAAGTCGCTCGGTGGAGACCTCGACCTGCTCGCCGGCCTTCTTGATCAGCGGCTTGAGCTTGGTGTTGATGTCGAAGCCGAGGTAGGTGAGGAACTCGGTGTTCAGGCCGGCGGGGTAGACGTAGATCAACCCGTTGTAGAAGCCGCCCTGGCTGAAGGTCGCCGACGTGTCCTGGAACTCGGGATGCTCGGCGCCGACCTTCGCAAAGCTCGCCTTGATGTCGGCGACGAGCTTGCGGCCGGCGTCCTCCTTGCCCAGCGCCTGGGCGATGAGCAGCGTCTGCTGATCCCAGGGCGAGAAGTAGTCGGTCCCGCCCTTGACGCCGGCGATCGTCGGCGCGAAGCGCGACAGCTTGTCGTAGTCCTTCTTCTTCATCCCGGAGTTGGTGCCGATGATGAGGTCGGGGTGCAGCGCGGCGACCTTCTCGATCGGGATGCCGTCGGTCGCCTCCAACACCTTGGGGTTGGTCGCGCCCATGGCGCTGCGGGCCCAGGGCCAGATCGCGCCCGGGTGATCGCCGTACCACTCGGTCGTGGCGATCGGCTTGTAGCCCAGGGCCAGCACGGCGTCCTGCTCGGTGAGGCCGACGATGACGATGCGCTCCGGGCGCTTGGGCACGATCGTGGTGCCGAAGCGGTGGGTGGCCTTGGCGGGGAAGGTGCCCTCTTCGGCGGCGACGGCGGTCGCCGCAGGCGTCTTGGCGATCTGCTGGTCGGTCGGCGTGTTGGGGTTGCCGTCGACGGCGGCGGCCAAGCGCGGAACCATCTCCTGCAACAACGTCGGCATGCTCAGGACCGACGGGAACGAGGTCGCCTCGTAGACGCGGTCGTCGGGCAGCACGAAGACGTCTCGGCCCTCCTTGCGGACGGCGAGCTTGCTGTAGATGCCGCTCTCCTTGAGCTTGGTCACCGAGCGGTCGCCGTCGGCGAACCAGATCAGCGTGTCGACGTCGATGGCGTCGACCTTCTCGTCGGAGAGCTGGCCGCCGAACTCCTTCGGGAAGGCCTTGCGCAGCGCCTGCGGGTAGACGAACCCGAGGTCTTCGAGCATGCGCGTGCGGACGTCCTGCGGGCCGTAGACGAAGATGCCCTGGTAGTCGCTGACGTTGGCGGCCGTCTTGCCCTTGAACTCCGGGTGGGCGGCGGCCGCGTCGGCGATGAGCTTCTCGGTCTGCGCCACGAGCTCGTTGGCCTTGGCGTTGCGCCCGACGGCCTTGCCGGTGGTCGTCGTCTCCTCCTGCCAGGAGGAGCCGTAGTCGACCTCGCCCTTAGGCTGGGCGACGACGGGCGCGATCTTGGAGAGCGCCGTGTACTCCTTCTTGGTCATCCCGGAGTAGACAGCCAGGATGAGGTCGGGGCGCTGCGCGGCGATCTTCTCGATCTGCAGGCCGTCGGTCGACGACAGGACGGTCGGGACCTTCGCGTCGCCGAGTGCGGCCTTGGCCCACGGGAAGATCGCGCCCGGGTGCTTGCCGTACCACTCGGTCGTGGCGACCGGGACGACGCCGAGGGCCAGCAGCGCGTCCTGCTCGCGCAGGCCGGCGACGACGACGCGCTTGGGCTCGGACGTGATCGTCGTCGACCCGTACTTGTGGTTGATGGTCACCGGGAAGGCGCCTTCGTCGGCCTTCACCGTGGCGGCTGACGAGTTGGCGGAGGAGCCTTCATCGGAGGAGCTTCCGCAGGCGGTGAGCGCCAGGACGGAAACCGTGAGGATCAGACTGAGGAGGAGGAGCTTGGCACGCATGGTTAGGTGACCCTAACGGGAGCGATCAGAATCTGCGGTGCGCTGTTAGGGTGACCTAAGCTTGAACGTCTCGGCCATCATCGACACGGCGCCGGTCGCGCGCTCCGGTCGGCTGACGCGCAGCGCCGGGCTCGGCGTGGCGCTCGCCGTCCTCGCCTTCGCGGCGCTGCTCAGCCTTGCCGTGGGCGCACGCTCGATCCCGCTGGAGCACGCCTTCGACGCGCTGCTGCACGGCGGCGACTCGCAGGAGGCCACGATCATCCGCGACCTGCGGATCCCACGCACCGTGCTGGGGATCTTCGTCGGCGCGGCGATCGGCGTGGCCGGTGCGCTGATGCAGGCGCTGACGCGCAACCCGCTCGCCGACCCCGGGCTGCTCGGCGTCAATGCGGGAGCCTCGGCCGCGGTGGTGATCGCGCTGGCGCTCGGCCTCGCGGGTGCCGCGAGCTCGATCTGGTTCGCGTTTCTCGGCGCGGCGGTCGCCTCGGTCGTGGTCTACGGGATCGGTGCCGCCGGGCGCGGCGGCGCCACCCCGGTGCGGCTCGCGCTCGCCGGCACGGCGATCAGCGCGGCACTGACCGCGATCATCTACGGCATCGTCTTGACCGACAACAAGTTGGCGCAGCAGTACAACTTCTGGTCGGTGGGAGCGCTGGGCGGGCGCGGGCGCACGCAGCTGGAGACGGCGGCGCCGTTCATCATCGCGGGGTTGGTGATTGCCTTGCTGCTCGCCCGGGCGCTCAACGCGCTGGCGCTCGGCGATGACTCCGCGCGCGCCCTGGGTGCGCGGGTCGCGCGGACGCGGATCGCCGGCGCGGTGGCGGTCACCCTGCTGTGCGGGTCGGCGACGGCGGCGGCCGGGCCGATGTACTTCCTCGGGTTGACCGTGCCGCACGCGGCACGCGCGATCTGCGGGCCCGATCAGCGCTGGGTCCTGGCGTACTCGGCGGTCTTCGGCGCCGCGCTGCTGCTGATCGCCGACGTGGTCGGGCGCGTGATCGTGCGCCCGGGCGAGCTGCAGGCGGGCGTGGTGCTCGCCGCGCTCGGCACGCCGGTCTTCATCGCGCTCGTGCGCGGCAAGCGGATCGCTGCGCTCTGATGGGGACCGTCCCGCTGCGGCTGGGGGGTGGCGTCGTGCGGGTGGGCGACCGCGTCTCGCTGCGCGTCCGGCGTCGGCCGGTCGTGGTCTCCGGGCTCTTGGTCGGGTTGTTGGTGGTCTTGTTCGTCTTCGCGCTGGGCACCGGCGACTTCCCGATCGCGCCGGGCGATGTCGTCTCCGCGCTGTTGGGTGGCGGTGACGAGGGCACGCGCTTCATCGTCCGCGACCTGCGGCTGCCGCGGGCGGTCTGCGCGATCCTCGTCGGCGTCGCGCTGGCGGTCTCCGGCGCGATCTTCCAGGCGCTGACCCGCAACCCGCTCGGCTCGCCGGACATCATCGGCTTCCCGCAGGGCGCCTCGGTCGGGGCGCTGATCGTCATCACCGTGATCGGGGGCTCGGGCGCGACCGTCTCGTTCGGTGCCATCGGCGGCGGCGCGCTGACCGCGCTGGCCGTCTACGGCCTGGCGTTCAAGCGCGGAAGCACATCGGGCTACCGCATCATCTTGATCGGCGTGGCCATCAGCTTCATGATGTTGTCGTTCATCGACTACCTGCTGGCTCGGGCGCGGATCGAGGAGGCCCAGGAGGCGACGCGCTGGCTGCTGGGCTCGCTCAACAACCGCAGCTGGGATGACGTCCTGCCGGTCGCGGTCGTCCTGGCGCTGCTGCTGCCGGCGCTGGTTCCGGCGACACGCTCGCTGCGGGTGCTGGAGCTCGGCGACGACAGCGCGCATGGCCTCGGCCTCCATGTCGAGCGTGCGCGGCTGGGCCTCATCGCGCTGGCCGTCGGCCTGGTGTCGATCACGACCGTGGCGGTCGGGCCGATCGGCTTCGTCGCGCTCACCGCGCCGCAGATCGCCCGTCGGCTGGCGCACTCGGCGGGACCGCCGATGGTCTGCTCGGCGCTGACCGGCGCGGTCATCATGTTGGCCTCCGACATCGCCGCCCAGCGCCTCATCCCCTCGACGCCGCTGCCCGTCGGCGTCATGACCGGCACCTTTGGCGGGCTCTACCTCGCCTGGCTGCTCACGATGGAATGGAGATCCGGTCGCCGATGAGCACCGCTCCGCTGCGCGCCCAAGGGGTCACGCTGGCCTACGACGGCCTGGTCGTCACCCGCGAGTTGTCGGTGGACATCCCGGACGGTGGCTTCACCGCGATCGTCGGGCCCAACGCCTGCGGCAAGTCCACGCTGTTGCGCGCGCTGGTGCGCATGCTCAAGCCGACCGCGGGGTCGGTGCTGCTCGACGGCGCCGAGATCACCTCGCTGCCGACCAAGCAGGTGGCCCGCCGGCTCGGGCTGCTGCCGCAGTCCTCGATCGCGCCGGACGGCATCACCGTCGCCGATCTCGTCGCGCGTGGTCGCCATCCGTATCAGCGGCTGCTGCGGCAGTGGTCGCGCGAGGACGCCGAGGCGGTGGAGGGCGCGATGGCGCAGACGGGGGTCGATGACCTCGCCGACCGGTTGGTCGACGAGCTGTCGGGCGGTCAGCGTCAGCGCGTGTGGCTGGCGATGGCGCTTGCGCAGGCCACGCCGCTGCTGCTGCTGGACGAGCCGACGACCTTCCTGGACATCGCGCATCAGATGGAGGTCTTGGACCTCTGCGCGACGCTGCATGCCGATGGGCGCACGCTGGTCGCGGTGCTGCACGACCTCAACCACGCCTGCCGGTATGCCACGCACTTGATCGCGATGCGCGATGGCGCGGTGGTCGCGGAGGGTGATCCGGCGGAGATCGTCGACGCCGACCTGGTGGAGGCGGTCTTCGGGCTGCGGTGCTTGGTCGTGCCGTGCCCGGCGACGGGCGCGCCGATGGTCGTGCCGACGGCGCGCGACGCTTGACGGCCGGTGCGCTCCGTCAGTCCTCGTCGTCGAGCCACTCGCCCGAGCGCAGCCAGTAGCCCTTGGCGCTGACGAGCTTGCGCTCCATCCCGCGCTCGTCGCGCAGGACCTCGCGCAGCGTCCGGGCGACGGTCGACTCCGCGGCGCCCCAGGCCTGACCCGGGCCGTCGGGCAGCGGGAGCGCGCGGAGCGTGTCGGCGAGGTGCGTCGTGGTCGCGGCGTCGGCACCCGCGCGATGCACCCACCGCACCTCGGCGTGGGGCGGCGCAGCAAGTTCATGCTCTTCGTCAGGGTCCTGCACCTCGACGACGGCCAGGATGCGCTCGGCGGCCGGCGGTGGCTCCTCGAGGATCGCGGCGATCGCGGGCAGCGCCGTCTCGTCGCCGCAGAGCAGCAGCCACGACGCGCCGTCACGCGGCGCGTAGTCCACGCGCGGACCCGCGAAGCCGACGTCGGCACCGATCGGCGACGCCTGCGCCCACGTGCAGGCCGGGCCGCGCGGATGGTGCAGAACGACATCGACGTCGATCTCGCCGGTGGCGGGGTCATGGCGGCGCACGGTGTAGTTGCGCCACTCCTGCTCGGTCGCGCCCGCCGGGAACCGCCAGCCTGTGAGCGGGAGCACGATCTCCTCGTCGGGATCGAGGAAGAGCAAGGTGATGATCTCGCCCGGCTGCTCGATCGGCCACGTCGCACCGAAGTCCTCGCTCTGGAGCGTGACGCGGATCATCCGTGGAGTCAGCGCCTGGCGTGCCGTCAGCGTGGCGACACCGGCGCGGCGGGGGAAGCGCTCGAAAGGGTTGGCAGCCATCTATTAGGGCACCCTAACAAACGCCGCCTGCGTGCCCTCCGGTCAGGGTGTGACGGGCTTGGCCTTGCCGCCGGGCTCGACGACGACGAGGCGGCCGTCGGCGAGGCGGTAGAGGGTGCCGATGGCGTCACCGCGGCCGGAGGTCTTCGGGCCGGGTTGTTGTTGGGGAACGGTTGTTGTCGTTGTTGCAGGGGCGGTCGAGGTCCGGGGCTCGATCTTGCCGGTGGTCTTGTTGACCGAGAGGCCGAGACCGGCGACGAGGAAGGCGACCGCGAGGACGAGGCCGAGGTCGAAGAGGTTGACGAGGCCGTCGAGTGGGTCGCCGGAGTCGTCGGCGATGCGGCCGTGGCGGCCGAGGCCGGTGCGGTTCACGCGAGCGCCTCGGTCATGGGCTGCTCGGCGGCGGTGGCCTTCGCGTGCTCGGCGTCGTCGACGGCCCGCTCCATCGCGACGAGGTCCTCGGTCGCCGCGCGGGTGCGGACGATCGTCAGCGCGAAGGAGACGGTGCCGACGAGCAGGCCGATGACGGTCGCGCCGAAGGCGGTGCGCAAGTTGGTGGCCAACGAGGCGACGTCGCCGCGGCCGAGGGCGGCGAGGCCGGGGGCGAGCGGGATCAGCGTGCCCATGAGGCCGAGGGCGGGGCCGCCGCGGACGAGCAGGCGCGTGCGGTCCAGCCGGCGCTGGACGGCGAGCTCGTAGTCGGCCAGTGCATGCTCGACCGCGTTGGGGCGGCCGGTCGCGGCGGCGATGCCGAGGTCGCGGACCGCGGCTGCGGCGATGGCGCTGGGCGCGCGCGCGGAGACGTGGCGAGCGACGCCGGGCTCGGTGAGCGCCTGGGCGCTGATCGTCCGCAGCGTGCCGCGGGGCGTGCGACGGCGGCGCAGCGACTCGATCGCGAAGCGACCGAGCTCGCCGGCGCAGAGCGCCAGCAGGAGGATCGAGGCGATGAGCACCGGCACCTGGAGCGCCTGGCTCATGCGGGCGAGGCCGTCGCCGAGGTCGATGGAGGCGGTGGTGGCGATCGTCATGGGAGCAGTCCCTTGCGTCCGTGGTGGGCTTCGAGGGCGGCGCCGCCGAGGGCGGCGGCGAGCAGCAGTCCGGTGAGCACGAGTGCGGTCGTCGTGGAGGTGTCGTCGGTGGAGCGCCGGGCTCGCAGGCCGGGCGCGGCGGCGGCGCTGGTGCCGGTGCCCGACACGCCGGCCGGTGCGGCGCTCGCCAGCAGGCGGCCGGTGACGGCCTCGCCCTCGTCCTTGGCGCGCGCGGTGGATCGCCGGGACTTGGCCTTCGCCGGCTCACGACTCGTACGGCCACCGGTCTTCTTGCTGTCCTTGGTCTGCGAGGCGATCGGCGTCACGCCGGAGGCCGCGATGCCGTTGGACTGCGCCGTGCCGGTCGCGGTGGTCTTGGCCCCGCTGCGCCGGCGTGTCTTGGTCTCCTTCGAGGAGGACGAGATCTGTCGCACGCCGCCGCTCGCGTTGCCCGTGCTGTCGGGCTGCGGCCGGCTGTAGAGCGCCGCGCCCTTGCCGCCCTTGCCGGTCGTTCGTGCGATCGACGGGACGGGCAGCGGGTAGCCGGCCAGCGCTGGCGCGGCGTAGGCCGTCATCCAGAGGTCGTTGAGGCTGCGGCCCTTCATGTACTTGATGGAACCGTCGGGCTGCTGCAGCGAGGCGAGGTAGTCCAGCGGGGTGCCGCCCGTGCGTCGCCAGGTCGTCGGGTCGACCCCCGAGGCCCACATCGCCTGCAGCGTCCAGGCCGTCGACGCGGAGTTGGAGTCCGGGTCGATCGGCGTCTGGGCAAAGCCGCCGTCGTCGCGCTGGGTCGAGCGCAGGTAGGACCAGCCGCGCCGTTGGGCCTCGGTGCGCTTGGCGGTGGGCGGCGCGATCCGTAACGCTTGGATGACCGCGGCGGTCATGTCGGAGGACTCCTCTCGGCCGGGTGCCCAGGACCAGCCGCCGTCCTCGCTCTGCACGCCGACCAGCCAGGCCGCGGCGCGGGAGATGATGTCGTTCTTGGTCGGCTCGTCGGTGGCGCTGAGCGGGAGCATGGCGAAGGCGGTGTCGTTGATGCCGCCGCTGGCCCCCTCGGCGGCATGGGTGAACGAGCCGTCGGGCAGCCGTCGGGTGAGGACCGCCGCGATGAGGTCGCGGCCGCCGAAGTCGCGCGGCGAGGTTCCGGAGGAGACCGCGACGAGCATCGCGCGCTCGAAGTCGGTGGTCTCGGACAGCGCGTCGGCATGGGCGGTGACGTAGGTGTAGGCATCGGTCCCGCCGAGGACGTGCTGGTCCTTGGGATTGATGCCCGCCGCCGCCAGCGCCATGATCACCCACGCGCTGAACAGCGGATCTGACGGCTGACCGGCCGCGCCGCCGAAGCCACCGTCGGCGTTCTGGGCGCCGAGCATGTAGCTGACGGTCTTGTCGAGCTGGCCCTGGTTGGCCGTCCACGGAGGCGTCGCGGACGCGGTGCCGGGCAGCAGCGCGGCGGCGGCCAGCGCGCCGAGAACGACGAGTTTCGTTACTCGCGCGCGAGACCCTCTTCTCACCCGCCGCTCCGAGGCTTGGTGTAGATCAGCCGGCCGTCGCTGAGGCGGTAGACGGTCCCGACCGCTTTGCCCTTGCCCTGCGCGGGCGCTGATCGCGACGGTGTCGGCACGGCCTGCGTGCGCGGCTTGCTCTGCGCTTCCTGGCGGTTGACCGTCGACGCCAGGCCGGCGATCAGGAACGCGACCGCGAGGACGATCCCCAGGTCGAAGAGGTTGACGAGACCGTCGAGCGGGTCGCCGGTCTCGCCGCCGAGCTGCCGTCGCCTGCGGCCGTTGCGGGTGCGTCTCACGCCGGCAGCTCCTCGCGCTCGCCGCGGAGCAGCGCCTCGGCGTCGTCCTGGGCCCGTGCGGCGGCGGCCGCCGCCGCGACGGCGCGCACGCGGTCGGTCGCGCGCTCCATCGACGCGAGGTCTTCGTTCCAGCGGCGCGTGCGCGCGAGCGTGAGCCCGAACGCGATTGTGCCCGCCAGCAGGCCGACGGTCGTCGCGGCGAACGCGATCCGCAGGTCGTTGGCCAGGAGATGGATGTCCCCGCGCCCCAGCGCGCGCAGGCCAGGGGCCAGCGGGATGAGGGTGCCCATGAGGCCGACCGCGGGGCCGGCGCGCACCAGCATCCGCGTGCGATCCAGGCGCCGCTCGACCAGGTGCTCGAAGTCGTCCAGCGCGTACTCGACCCCGTCGAGGTCGCGGACGGCAACCGCGGCGCCGATCGTGCGCAGGGTCGTCTCGGCGTAGAGGCTCGGTGCGCCCGCGGCGATCTGCGGTGCCATCGACGGGTCCTGCAGCACCTGCCGGGTCAGCAGGCTGAGCGGCCCGGACGCGCGGCGGCGTCGACTCAGCTCGCCAACCCAGCGACCCAGCTCGATCGCCGCGAGCACCAGGACGACCGCTGCCACGACGATGACCGGCACGGCGAGGACCGACGTGAACCGCGACAGCGCGTCGCCGAGATCGCCCTCGAGCGAGGCGTACATGATGGTCATAGGGCGAGCTCCCGGGCGGCGGCGGTCGAGGGTGGCGCCGGCGACGATTCCGCCGCCGACGAGGAGCGCCAGGGCGATGGCCCACCATGGCGTCGGGGCATGACCGGCGCTCGCACCCGCGGCGCCGGGTGTCGCGACGCGGCTGCCCGCGGCGCCGGGCGTGGCGCTGTCGCGGCCGATGACCGTCCCGCGCACCTCGCGCGGGGCATCGCCGGTCGCCTTGGTCGGCGTGCCACCGCGGCGCGTCGCACGCGGCGTCGGCGCCGGCACGGCGCCCGCCGGGACGCTCGCCGCGGCGGTGACGCTCGTGCCGGTCCCGCCGCCGCCTCCGGCGCGGTCGGGGGCACTGGCGGTGACCAGCGTGCCGCCGCCTCCGCCGGAGCCGTTGCCGGACCCGGCGTCGTCACTGCCGCCGTCACCCTTGTCGGTCGATGCCTTCTTGGTGTTCTTGATCCGGTGCACCGTGGACGGCGTGCGGGCGGGTGCGCTCGTCGGCGGCTGGAGGACCGGCGCGGCCGCGGGCGTCGTGGCCGGCCGCGGTGCGGGCGAGGACGGTGTGGTGGCCGGGACCTCGACCGGCAGCGTCGGGCCGGTCGGCAGGTTCTGCGGGACCTTCTGCGGCGGCCGGCCGCCCAGGCCGTAGGTGCCGGTCACGTGTCCGAGCGGGAGCGATGCGCTCGCGAAGGCCAGCGCCGCGTATCCCGTCGTCCGGACCGGGTCGGTGGCGCCGACGTGATGGTCGACCGGGTCCTGGGCGGCGCCGAGGAAGTCGATGGGCGTCGCACCGGTGTCGGGGTGGTGGAAGTCGGACGGCGCCGTGCCACTGGCCGCGAGGGCGCTCGCTGCGGCCGCGGTGGCCAGCAGGTCCGAGGGTGCGCTGGGCGCGCCGGTGCCGAAGCCACCGTTGGGATTCTGGCGCTGCTGGAGCCACCCGCCGAACGCGGAGACGGCGTTGCGCATGGCGGGCGAGGTCACCTTGGCGGCCTGGATCGCCTGCACCGCCAGGGCGGAGGTCTCGGTGTCGGGGGTCGACTGGCCGAGGGTCGTCCAGGTGCCGGCGGGTCCATGGTCGCCCAGCCAGCCGACCGCGCTGATGATCGCGTCGCCGACCGCCAGGCGCACGGCCGGGTCGTCTCGCACCCCTTCCAGCGCGAGCGCCGCCAGCGCCGTGGAGCGTGCGTCTGCCGCCACGAAGCCGGGGGACTGCCACGCGAACCCCCCGGAGTCGGGACCGATCCGCACCTGCCCGGCCAGCACGGCGTTGACGAGCGGCTCGACCTCGTAGCCCTTGGTCCCGTCGTCCTCGCGCACGTCGTGAACGGTGGGCTCCACGAGCAGGAACAGCGCGGCGTCACCCGTCGAGTTGAGGACTCCCAGGTTGCCCTTGAGCGAGTCATAGAGGGGCGACCCGCCGGGCACCTTCTGCTCGGCCGCGTTGACCCCGCCGGCGGCGAGGCCGAGCGCGCCCCATGCCTGTGTGCTCGGACCGTCGACGAGCAGCACCGCCGGCGGATAGAGGTCGCCGCCGCTGAGTTGGCTCTTGGCGAGGTACTCGGTGGTGCCGGCGAGCCGGTCGGCGTCGCCGGCGGCCATGGTCGGTCCCGCGGTCATCGCGGACGCGACCACGATGGCGAGCAGCGCGGCGCTACGGGCGCGTGCCGACACCGTCGACCCCGGCCTTCCCCCGGACGATCCGGACGGTCACGGCTCCCGCGCGTGCACGCGCCTTGGTGACGATCTCGCGTGTGGCGGTCGTCGCGCTCCCCGACACGCGATAGGTGGCGCGCTTGCCGCCCGCGGTGATCTCGACGTCGACGCTGCGGCGCACGCCGCGGAGCAAGACCACCACCTTGCCTGCGCCCAGTCTCGCCGACAGCCGTGCACCGGCACGGCCTTCGTGGACGGCGCCGAGCCAGGCCTTGGCATCTGCCTTGCGACTCCAGTGGCCGGTGCGGCGGACGCCCTTCGCGCCGGCGTCGAGGGGAACGAGCACGTCGCCGACCTGCTCGCTGACCTGGCGAGCGAGCTTGTCGGTGAACGTCGCGCGGATCGTCCACGATCGCCCGCCCGTCAGCGCGAGCCGTGCGCTCGTGCCCTTCGTGCCGTGCGCGCGGACCGTCCAGGCTCCCGCCTTTGCACCGGCGGCGCGCGCGGCCAGGCTCCAGGACTTCACGCCGACGCCCGGCCGCAGGATCTTCCAACTCAGGGTGATCCGGCCGGCCTTGGCTCCGGCGGTCGTGAACCGGGGCAGCTCGATGACCGGCGCGCCCTGGGCCGAGCCGATGGGCTTGGCGCCACCCTTGCCTGCGCCGTTGGCGCCGCCGCCCGGGCCTGCGCTCGGCGGGCCGATGGGATCGGGCGGCAGGGGCGGTGCCTGCTGTGGCGTCGTGTCTGCCGGAGGCGCGCCGCACGTGCCGCCCGCGGTGGCGACGACGCACACGTCGAGGCGGTTGGAGCGGATCGGGCCGCCGACGCCGCCGTCGGCCTTGATCCGGTGCCAGCCGGGCGTGGAGAGCACGAGCGCGGCGCTGCCGTCGATGCCGGAGGACACCGCGGCCTCCGGTGCGCTGGTGACGACCGTCTGGACGCCGTTGGCGGCGGTGGTCACGGGTGCGACGGTCACCCCGCCGACCGGAACGTAGTTGGGGCTCTTCTCGCCGTAGGCGCGGCTGACGGTGACGTTGACCGGTTGGCCGGAGATGACGGTCGTCGTCGGCTGCGGGTTGGCGCCGGCGTCACCGGCGACCGCGAGCTTCAGGAAGCCACGCTCGTGGAACGCGTCGTAAGCCCACAGGACACGGGTGCCGTCGTGGACCTGGGCCTGGCAGCCGCCGATGTCGGTGAACGTGTCGTTGACCAAGATGCCCCAGTAGACGTTGGCACCGAGGTTCTCGGCGTCAGGCCCGAAGCGGGTGATGTAGTAGTCGTCGAAGCCGGGGAACCACTTGGCGTCGAAGTCCATCCCGGCCAGGCGCAGGCCTTCGGTGGCGGAGCCGGTCGCGGTCGCGCCAGGTGACGGGTTCGCGTCCAGGTTGGTGCCGTCGCAGTGGTGCTGGGTGGTGTCAGATGCGGCCTTGACCGGGTTGCCCGACGAGGTGACGAGACCCTCGAACAGCGTGCTCGTGCTGCCCTCGACGCGGACGTTGGCGGTCGACGACGGGGCGGCCGAGGATCCGGGAGCGCTCGCGAGCGTGAGCACCCCGACGGCGGTCAGCAGACCGGCGATGCGGCGGGTGGATGTCATGGCTTCTTGGTCCTCCGGGTGCGCAGGTCGATGGTGCGGACGATCGCCGGGCTCGTGGTGCCGGACGCGCCCAGCGCGCGGATCGTCAGGCGGTAGCGGGCGCGGGTCAGGTGAGGGAGCCTCACGCTGACGCGGCCGGCCTTCGCGGCGGTCACCTTCAGCGTGCGCAGGTTCTGCCAGTGGCGGCCGGTCTGCCGGGCAATCGCGACCTGCACGGTGGCGGGCAGGTCCACCCAGGCGCGCGCGGTCGTCGCTGTGGCAGTGACAGCGCTCAGCGTTGGTGCGCGGACGAGGGTGGGAGCCGTCGCGGCGGCGGGCGCCTCGGTGGCCGACGAGTTGGCGGGAACACCGGAGGCCGTCGGCGCGGCCCCTGGGACCGTGACCGTCACCGGCTTGGGCGTCGTGGGCAAGCCGCCGCCCAAGGGATCGTCACTGCCGCCGTTGTCGTCGTCCGATCTCGGGCACGGTGGCGCGGGCGTGCCGCCGATGCCCGGGTCGTCGATCGCGCCGCAGGTCCGGACCGGCGTCGGCGCGGGCGGCACCGACCCCAGCTCGCGCCGGAACACCTGCCTGATGCTGTTGATGATGCCCGGTGCGAGCACCGTGCCGGCCGAGGTGAACACGACGTACCGGGCGTCGGGCGTCATCGTCGCGAGGTCGGCGCCCCCGGAGGGTGCCCCGTCGGGGCCATCGGCGCGGCTGACCAAGATGGTGCGCTTGCCGAGCAGGTCGCGGAGGTACAGCTCGGTCTGCCCATTCATCCCGGCGGCCAGGTTGCGCGCTGACGTGCCGAAGAGGACGTAGCGGCCGTCGGCGCTCAGCGCGAAGGCCGACAGGTCGTAGGGCGGGAGCCAGTCGGTCGGTGCGACGGTCGCGGCCGCGGGGCCGTCGCCGTCGGCACGGCTGACGAGGGTGGTGGTGCCCTGGCAGACGTCGCGCAGGTAGACCTCGAGCCCGCCGTTGGCGGGGGAGCCCTCGGCGATGTCGGTGCCGGTCGCGGTGAACACGACCTGACAGCCGTCACCGCGGACCTGGCCGCCGCCGATGGTCCGCGTGGCGATCGGCCGGCCGCTACGTCCGTCGGCTCGGCTGACGAGGATCGTCTGACCGAGCCGCACGTCGCGCAGGTAGAGAAAACCCCCGCCGGCCGGGTTCGACGCCTCGGGCCCCGCAGCCAGTGTGCCGGAGGCAGCGGTGAACGTCACGTAGCGGCCGCCGGGGGAGGCGCCGCCCAGGCTGACGTCCACCGGCGCGCCGTCCTGGCCGGTGCCACGACTGACCAGGAGGCTGCGTCCCACCTCCAGGTCGCGAAGGTAGATCCCGCCGGGCATCGCGCCGACGGTGTCGATCACCGCTTGGTCGGTCTGAAAGAGCACGTAGCGGTCGCCGATCGGGTCGGGCCAGGCGTGGGGAGGCCACAGGTCGACCGGGCGGTCGTGGTCGTCGGCGGTGACGATCGTGGTCCTGCCCTCGGTCAGGTCGCGGCGATAGCCGAAGAGGCCGGTCGGGCTGCCTGTCTCGGGCAGGTTGGCCGCGAAGTCGACGAAGCGGCCGTCAGGCGTGATGCCCCCTCCCCAGGAGAGCTGCCCGTTGTCGGCCAGTGCGCCGGCAGCGCCGTCGCCGCGGCTGACCGGTGTGACGCCGGGGCCGGCGAAGTCGCGGACGTAGACCTCCTTCTCCCCGTCCGGCGCGCCCTGCCACATGTTGGTGGCCGACGAGACGAACGTCACCCGCCGGCCGTCGGCCGAGATCGATGTTCCGATGGAGTCCGAGACCCACCACGGCCCGGTGCCGGGGCGGCCGTCGTAGCCGCGACTGACCAGACTCAGCTGGTCGGGCGTTGCGGCGGCGATGGAGGTTGGGAGGACGGCGACCCCGAGAGCGAGGAGGCCGACCAGCAATGCTGATCGCGACATGTCATTGCCCCAGCTCCGCGAGGGCGAGCGACGTCTGGATCACGGCCGGGTTTCCTGGCTTACGAGCGTCCATTCCGCGCCTTCCCGGGTCGGCGTGATCCAGTGGCTGCCGTGGCGTGCGGCGGACGATTCTCGCTGACAGTGGCGGGCCCGCGTCGGATTCGCACCGACTTCCCCGTTCCGCGATCAGGTTGATGTTGCTGTTCGGCGCCGAATGCTACATTGCCGCCCGCAACGGACGCGGGGAACTCCGGTGGGAATCCGGGGCTGACGCGCAGCGGTGTGGGTGACGACGGAGCGTGCAGGTCCACTGAGCCGGGTTCGGCTCGGGAAGGAGCTTCCCGAGGATGAGCCCGAGCCCGAAGACCCGGCCGGCGCACATCCATCAACCGTCTTCGCGCACAGGACGGCCGCCGCTTGTGTCGTCCACGGACGTCTGCGGAGGTCGCTCCTGTCGAGACAGGAGCAACCACATGTCCTACTCATCCGGCCTGCGCCGGACCCTGCGCGCGCTGCCCTTTGCGGCCGCGCTCGCCATCGCCCTTCCTGCGTCCGCCTCGGCGGCCGCCGGGCCCACGGTCACGGTCCGGGTCGAGGATCTCGCCGGCACCCTGGTGTCGCCGTTCGTGACCGCCGACCAGCCGTACCGCACGATCTCACTTGGAGCGGCCGGCGACGCGCCGGTCGCTGCCGCTCCGAATCTCGATTGCGGTCTGTCCAGCGGTGCCGGCACGGCACCCGCCAACTCGGCCGCCGCCGCACTCGAGCAGGCCGACCCCACGTGGAACGTGGACTACTCCTCCTGGCCTTACACCTTGACCTTCGGCGGCGTGACGCATGACCTGCGCACGGTCGACAGCACCAACAGCGTCGCGTGGGAGGTGTGGTTCGACCACACCGCCACCGACGGCAACTCCATCCTGAACGCCGCGTGGTTCTGTCAGGCGCTCGCCGACGGCGAAACGCTGACGCTGCAGGCCGCGACCCTCGTGAGCGACACCGGCAGCTACCCGTTCGACGTCAGGTCGCCGCTGGTCGCGCTGGAGAACGTGCCGCAGACGGTGGCGCCCGATACGGCGTTCACCGTCAACGCCGTGGCCTACGGACTCGACGGCGCGCAGGCGCCCGGAGCGGGCTACCTCGTGTCCGCTGACAACGGATCGGCCGTCACGGCGGACTCGGCGGGCGACACGACCCTGACGCTCACGGGCGGCGGCTACCACGTCCTCGACGCGCGGCAGCCGGCCGACACGGAGGGCAACGCGCCGCGCGCGCTGCGGCGACCGATCTGCGTCTACGACGGGACCTCCGACTCACCGTGCGCCGGCACGCTTTCGGCGTCCACGGTGGACCTCGGGACCCAGGCCCGCGGGACGATCGGCGCTGCGGCGCCCGTCGTCGTCACGCCGGCGCTGGGCCGTGTGACCATCACAGGTGCCAGGCTCGTCTCCGGTGACGTGGACGACTTCCTGCTGACCTCTGACACCTGCACGGGCACGACCGTCCACAGCGGCACCGGCGCCGCGACGCCGACGTGTGCGGTGCGCGTGCGCTTCGCGCCGTCGGTCGGCGGCAGCCGCACCGCGGTGCTGCGCGTCACGAGCACGGCGACCAACGGGCCGCTCGATGTCATGCTGACCGGCACCGGCGGCGCTCCGGGCACGGGCACGCCTGGGCAGCCGGGCGACAAGGGGGACAAGGGCGATGCGGGTGCCGTCGGCGCCAACGGGGCGACCGGCGCGACCGGGGCCAATGGGCCTGCGGGTCCCGTCGGCCCGGGCGGTCCCGCCGGCTCCGCTGGTCCCGCCGGTCCGCAGGGCAAGGCCGGTCGCGACGCGATCTGCACCGTGAAGCGCGCCAAGGGCGCGCCGAAGGTCACGTGCAAGCTGACGACGGCAAAGGGCACGAAGGCCGCGCTGACCCGGCGCGGCCGTGTCTATGCCCGGGGAACGGTCGCGTCGCTGCGCGCGATCCGCCGGGTCCCGGCCGGCTCGTACACGCTGCGCTATCGCAGCCATGGCAGGGTCGTCGCCCAGCACGTGACGATCGCCTAGCCCGGTGCGGACGCGGGGTGCCGGGCCGTGACGGTCCGGCACCCCGTCCGCCGGGTCTCAGCTGCCGTACTTCAGCCCGATCGTGTCGCCGAGAGTGACGACTTTGGTGTTGGACGCAGTCGCCGCCGCGCCGTTGTCGATGCTCACCCGCCAAGTAGTCGTGGCGGTGTTGCTCACGCCGTTGATGGAGGTGATGGTCCCGCTCGTCGGTGAGAAGCCCGTCACGCACCCGCTGGGCGTCGTAGTCGCAGTTGCCGCGGTCAGGACCGTGCCGAGAGTCGTCGTGGTGTTCGCCGTGAGGCCCACTGAGCAGACCTTCAGGCTCGCCGAGCCGTCATTGATGACGAGCGCGAGCTTGCTCGTAGTGCCAGTGGCGAACTGAGTGTTGCCGACGAAGCGGGGCTCGCCGCTGGTCGTCGGGACCGGCGGGGTCGCTGCGAAGCCGCCGCCGGCCAGGGCCCGCAGCGCGTCGATCGAGGAGTAGGCGTCGGGGGTCGTGCCGGTGCTGTAGCGGAACCCGCCGCCAGTGAGGGGGAGCTGCTGAGCGACCAGGTAGTCGATCGGCGTCTTGCCAGTCGGGCTCGTGAAGTCCGTGCCCTGGCTTGCGATCCCGCAGGCGTTGAGCCCTTGGACGGCCCAGCCGTTGGAGCTGGTGTTGTTGCCGAACGCCGTAGTGAACGCGCCGTTGCCGGCGACGAGCTTGCCCTTGAGGAAGTTCTTGCCAGTCACGACCGTGCTGTCGGAAGTGGAGACGCCGCTGACGCACAGGGCCGCGAGCGCGGCGCCCGTCATGTCGATGTCGCTTGCGGCAGTGAACTGCGTCATGACGCCTTCGGCCTTCTGGTAGTCCCAGCCGCCGTCAGTGTGCTGGTTGGCGCGCACGGTGGTGACCGACTTGTCCAACAACGCCTGCGGCACGCGCTGGGCGCCCGCCGGCGTCAGGGCGCCGCCCAGGGCCAGGAGCGCGAAGACCGTGCCGTTGAAGTTGGCCGCCGTGCCCCAGTAGCCCGGAGTCGACGGCTGCCAGTACGAGGCGATGTCGGCGATCAGGTTCTGAGTGACCGACACCCGTGCCGGGTCGATGCCCGCCGAGTAGGCGTTGATGGTCGCGCGCTCGAAGTCGGTCACCGGCGGCGAAGCCGTGCCCGGCCAGCCCGCCGGCGAGAGATAGGTGCGGTAGACGGCGCGGGCGTTGAAGGCGGGGTCGGTGTGGTGCGGTCCGTCCGGCGGCAGAAGGTCGGCGGCGGCGACGTTCGCCGCGGCGAACGCGCCGAACGCCCACTCGCTGGAGAGCCCGCCGGTGGCGAACTCGCCATTAGTGCTCTCCAGGCCCTTGGCGTAGGCGACGCCAGTCGCGACCGAAGTGGCCAGCGGATGAGAAGTGGTGGTCGCGTGCGCGGTCGCCGGGGCGAGCGCGAGTGCGGCGATGGACGCGGCGAGCAGCCGTGTCGGGAATCTGCGAGACATCGTGGTGAGGCTCCTTGTGGTGGGGGCGTCGGGCGCCCTCAGCCACGGCCTCGCCTTGCGCTCGGCGACGCATGTCTGCAGTGGCGGCCGCCGTCCGTTCGCGAGAACAGGGTCCGTCGTGGTGCGTCGACCGCAAGGCACTCGGGCTCGGACGAGATGTCGTCCCTACCGCTGCGCGTCAGCTCCGGACTCAGACCGGATTCCCCCTGGGGGCGACGCCGGTCAACGTACCGTCATGTATGGGAACGCACAACGGTTTGCGGCCGCTTCGCATTGCCAGACCGGCTAGTCAGGCGCGAGGGTCTAGGCTGACGGCGTGTTGGATCGACTCCCAGCGTGGGCGACCACCGGCGTCGGGAGCCTGCCCTACACCGAGGGCAGGACGGCGGCCGGGCAGGCGGTCAAGGCCTATGACCTGCCGTTCTGTCCGCAGCTCCCACGGCTGGAGGGTGACATGGTGGCTGAATGGCTCGGGGCCGATCCGGCGCGCTGTGGCTGGTCGCCCGACCGTGACCGCCAACGTCCGCGAGGCTGGGAGTGGCTGCTGCGGCAGTTGACACTCCGGCCGCCCGCGCACGGCATCGTCAAGCTCCAGGTGACCGGGCCGTTGACGCTGGCGCGGGCATTGGACGAGCGTGCGCCGATCGCGCTGGCGCGTGAGATCGCGGTGTGGCTGGCAGCCAACGTCGCCGAGCAGGTTGATGTCCTTGCCGATCGTGGCCTCGACGCGTTGCTGGTGATCGACGAGCCCTCGCTGTCTGCGGTGGCCGGCGAGGGTGTCGAAGCGGCGTGGGATCCCTTGCGCGTGGCCGCGCCCGCGTGGGGCCTGCACCTCTGCTGCGCGGTGCCGTGGGACGTCGTCGAGCGCGCGGCGCCGGACGTGCTGTCGTTCGATCTCACGCTCGGGCTCGACGATGGTGGCGCCGACGCCGTGGGGCGTCTGGTCGCCGGCGGGTCGCGCATCGCATGGGGCGTCGTGGCGCCGCATCAGCCCGAGGCCGACGTTGAGGTGGCGGCCTTGCTGGACGCGGCGATCGCGCGTACGGGTGTCGATGGGACGAAGTCCCTGCTCACGCCCACCTGCGGCACGGGACGCATGGCGCCGCGCCGCGAGGTTGCCGTCTCTGCGGCACTCGCCGAGCTGGCCCGCACGCGCCGTGGCTCCATGTAGGCGACGGGGTGCGAGCGCCACGGGTGCGCCAGGCAAGCCACCACCCACGGAAGACCTACAACAAGGGCGCGACGGCGCGCCGGGCAGCCAAACGCCCGGCGCGCCACCCCGCAAGTCGCTCTAGACCCCGTACTTCAGCGAGATCGTGTCGCCGAGGCTCACGACCGTCGCCGTGCTCGCCGCGGCCGCGGTGCCGTTGTCGATCGCGACCTTCCACGTCGACCCGCCGCCGTTGCTCACGCCGTTGATGGTGGTGATGGTCCCGCTCGCCGGTGCGCTGCCGGTGACGCAGCCGGCCGGCGTCGACGCGGCGGTCGCGGCCGTCAGGACCGCGCCGAGCGTGGTGGTCGCCGTGGTCGGCGCGACCGACACCGAGCAGACCTTCAGCGTGCCCGACCCATCGTCGACGACCAGCGCCAGCTTGCTGGTCGTGCCGCTCACGAACGACGTGCTGCCCACGAACCGCGGCTCACCGCCCGTGGTCGGGACCGGCGGCGTCGAGGCGAAGCCGCCACCGGCCAGCGCGCGCAGCGCGTCGATCGAGGCATAGGCGTTGGCCGTGCTGCCCGTCGTGTAGCGGAAGCCGCCGCCGCCCAGCTGCTGGCTGACGAGGAAGTCGATCGGCGTCTTGCCCGCGGCCGTCGTGAAGTCCGCCCCCTGGTTGGCGATGCCGCAGGCGTTGAGTCCCTGGACCGCCCAGCCGTTGGAGTCGGTGTTGGCACCGAAGGACGACGCGAACGCGCCGGTGGCGTTGGTCAGCTTCCCCTTGAGGAAGTTCTTGCCCGCGACGATCGCGCTGTCGGTGTTCGCCACGCCGCTGACGCAGAGCGAGGCCAGCGCCGCGCCCGTCATGTCGATGTCACTGGCCGCGGCCAGCTGCGCCGGGACGCCCTCGGCCTTCACCCAGTCCCAGCCGCCGTCGGTGTGCTGGTTGGCGCGCACCGTCGCGATCGACTTGTTCAACAACGCCTGCGGCACGCGCTGAGCGCCCGCCGGCGTCTTCGCCCCGCCCAGCGCCAACAGTGCGAAAACGGTGCCGTTGAAGTTGCCGATCGTGCCCCAGTAGCCCTGCGATGCCGGCTGCCAGTAGGACGCGATCGCGGCGATCAGGTTCTGCGTGGTCGCGACGCGTGCCGGGTCGATGCCCGCCGAGTAGGCGTTGATCGTCGCGCGCTCGAAGTCGGTCACCGGCGGCGAGCCCGTGCCCGGCCAGGAGGCGGGGGAGAGGGAGTCGCGGTAGACCTTGCGCGCGTTCTTGCTCGCCACGTTGTTCGGGGGCGGCGGCAGGAGGTCGACCGCGGCGACGCCGGCTGGCGCGAGCGCGCTGAACGCCCACTCGTTGGAGAGGCCGGTCGACGCAAAGGCGCCGGTCGTCGGGTCCTGCAGACCCTTGACGTAGGTGGTGGCGTTGGTCACCGAGGTGGCCAACGCGGCCGGCGTGGTGGTGCCGTGCGCGGCCGCCGGGGCGAGCGCGAGCACGGTGATGGACGCGGCGAGCAGCCGCGTGGTGAACCTGCGAGACATCGTGGTGAGACTCCTTGTGGTTGCTGGGCGCCGGGCGCCTCTCACCACGATCTCGCCCACGCTTTCGGCGCCACCGTGCTTCGAGAGCGGCCGCCGTCCAATCGCGAGAACAGGGTCGTTCGAACTGCGCCACCGGGCAGGCATTCGGGCTCGGACGGGGCATCCCGTCCACACCGCTGCGCGTCAGCTCCGGAGTCACACCGGATTCCCCCACGCGATGACGGGCGGCAATCTACAGCTCCGCGTGCGAACGCGCTCACCCGCCGCGAGTGAGCCGGCGTCACCCTCGCGGCGACGAGGCTTCGAGACGACCCGAGCCGCTGGAGGGCCCATGTCCGAGATGCATCGTCAGACGCCGATGACCGCTACACCGGGACCGCGTGTGGAGACCTACGGCCCGCCCGGGGCGTGGATCATCTTCGCCGCCGTCACGCTCTTCATGAGCGGCGGCTTCAACATCCTGTTCGGGATCGCCGCGCTGCTGAACGGCGACGTCATGGCCGTTGGTGGCGATGGCGTGACCATTTGGAACTTCACGACCTGGGGCTGGATCCTGCTCGTCGCAGGGGTTCTGATGATGCTCACGGGGATCGGTCTCGGGCTCGGCGTCGGCGCCGCCCGCTGGCTCGCCGTCGGCTTCGTGATGCTCAACGCGATCTTCCAATTCGGGATCGTCTCGGCGTTCCCGCTGCTGGCGATCCTCCTCATCGCGCTCGACGTCGTGATCCTCTACCAGCTCACCGCGGGCTGGAGCAGGAGCGCGTGATGCCCGACCGCCATGTCCTGCCGATCCCCGACCGGCCGTACGACGGCCCGGTGTACGAGGACGCCAAGGATCCCAACGCGACCTTCGCGCCGATCGAGCCGCTGCGCCCGCCGGCGGACGCGCCGAACGTGTTGATCGTCTTGATCGACGACGCGGGCTTCGGCTGCTCAAGCGCCTTCGGCGGCCCGTGCCACACACCGACGGCCGAGCGCTTCGCCGACGAGGGCCTCAAGTTCACCCGCTTCCACACGACCGCGCTGTGCTCGCCGACGCGCGCGGCGCTGCTGTCGGGCCGCAACCACCACTCGGTGGGGATGGGCGGCATCACCGAGATCGCCACGTCGGCGCCCGGCTACAACTCGGTGCGGCCGAACACCTGCGCGCCGCTCGCCGAGACGCTGAAGCTCAACGGCTACGCGACGGCGCAGTTCGGCAAGTGCCATGAGGTGCCGGTGTGGGAGACCAGCCCGCTCGGGCCGTTTGACTCCTGGCCATCAGGTGGTGGTGGCTTCGAGTACTTCTACGGCTTCATCGGCGGCGAGACCAACCAGTATGCGCCGTCGCTGTATGAGGGCACGACGCCGGTCGAGCCCGACACGACCGCGGACGAGGGCTACCACCTCACCGAGGATCTGACCGATCGGGCGATCAAGTGGATCCGTCAGCAGAAGGCGCTGATGGCCGACAAGCCGTTCTTCGCCTACTTCGCGCCGGGCGCCACGCATGCGCCCCACCACGTCCCCGCGGAGTGGTCGGCGAAGTACCAAGGTCGCTTCGACCAGGGCTGGGACGCGCTGCGTGAGGAGACGCTCGCTCGCCAGAAGGAGCTGGGCGTGATCCCGCCCGAGGCGCAGCTGACCGCGCGGCCGGACGAGATCCCGGCCTGGGACGACATCCCGGACGACCTCAAGCCCGTGCTCGCGCGCCAGATGGAGGTCTACGCAGGGTTCTTGGAGCACACCGACCACCACGTCGGCCGGCTCGTGGACGCCCTCGAGGACATGGGCATCCTGGAGGACACGCTCGTCTACTACATCATCGGCGACAACGGAGCCAGCGGCGAGGGCGACATCCATGGCTGCTTCAACGAGCTGATCAACCTCAACGGCGCCAACGAGCTGCAGACGACCGAGTTCATGGCGGAGCGCGTCGACGACTTCGGGACGCCCAAGGCCTACAACCACTACGCCGTCGGCTGGGCGCACGCGATGGACACGCCCTATCAGTGGACCAAGCAGATCGCCTCGCACTGGGGCGGCACGCGCAACGGCACGATCGTCCACTGGCCGCGCGGCTTCGAGGCCAAGGGCGAGGTGCGCAACCAGTTCCACCATGTGATCGACGTCGCGCCGACGATCCTCGAAGCGGCCGGCCTGCCCGAGCCCACGACCGTCCACGGCGTCGAGCAGAAGCCGATCGAGGGCGTGAGCATGCGCTACGCGTTCGACGATGCCGACGGGGCAGACCGCCACGAGACCCAGTACTTCGAGATGTTCTGCAACCGCGGCATCTATCACCAGGGCTGGACCGCCGTGACGCGCCACTCGACGCCGTGGGTGTTCGCCGAGCTTCCGCCGTTCGCCGACGACACGTGGGAGCTCTACGACACCACCACCGACTGGAGCCAGGCGCACGACCTGGCGGCCGAGCTGCCGGAGAAGCTGGAAGAGCTCAAGGCGCTGTTCATGGAAGAGGCGCGCAAGTACGACGTGCTCCCGCTCGACGACCGTCGTGTCGAGCGCTTCAACTCCGACATCGCCGGGCGGCCGGTGCTGATCCACGGGACCTCGCAGATGCTCTTCGGCGGCATGGGACGCCTGACCGAGAACGTCATGATCAACACCAAGAACAAGTCGCACGCGGTGACGGCGGAGGTCGTGGTGGGCGACGGCGGCGCAGAGGGCGTGCTCATCGCCCAGGGCGGCGCGTTCGCGGGCTGGAGCCTCTATGTCAAGGACGGCCGGCCCAAGTACCTGCTACAACTTGTTCGGCCTCCGGCGCTTCTACGTCGGGAGCGACACGGAGATCCCGGCGGGCACGCATCAGGTGCGCATGGAGTTCACCTACGACGGCGGCGGCCTGGGCAAGGGCGGCGCGGTCGCGCTCTTCCTCGACGGCAAGAAGGTCGGGGAGGGCCGCGTGGAGGGGACCATCCCCATGGTCTACTCCGCCGACGAGACCTGCGACATCGGCCTCGACACCGCCTCGCCGGTCAGCGACGACTACACGCCGGAGGGCAGTCGCTTCACCGGCGCCGTCGAGTGGGTGCAGATCGACATCGACGATGCGGCCGAGGACCTCGACCACCTGATCTCTCCGGAGGAGCGGCTGAAGATCGCCATGACCCGGCAGTAGGACCGCGACACACCCGACCCTGGAAATCCAAGGAGAGAACGACGTTGCCCGACCAGCGCAAGCCCAACATCCTCGTCATCTGGGGCGATGACATCGGCACCACCAACCTGAGTTGCTACAGCGACGGGTTGATGGGCTACCGGACACCGAACATCGACCGGATCGCGACCGAGGGCATGCGCTTCACCGATGCCTACGGTGAGCAGAGCTGCACGGCGGGTCGGTCGTCGTTCATCACCGGCCAGAGCGTCTTCCGCACGGGGCTGAGCAAGGTCGGGATGCCGGGTGCCGACGTCGGTCTGCAGGCCGAGGACCCGACGATCGCCGAGCTGCTCAAGCCGCTGGGCTATGCGACCGGGCAGTTCGGCAAGAACCACCTCGGCGACAACAACAAGTTCTTGCCCACCGCCCACGGCTTCGACGAGTTCTTCGGCAACCTGTACCACCTCAACGCCGAGGAGGAGCCCGAGCAGCCGTCCTGGCCGGACCCCGATGACTTCCCGGTGTTCAACGAGCACTTCCGGCCACGCGGGGTGCTGCACAGCTGGGCGACCGACACCGACGACGACACGGTCGATGGCCGCTACGGCACCGTCGGCAGGCAGCGCATCGAGGACACCGGCCCGCTGACCGCCAAGCGGATGGAGACCATCGACGACGAGGTGGTGGCCCACGCGGGCGACTTCATCAAGCGCCAGGTTGACGCCGACACGCCGTTCTTCGTGTGGTTCAACACCACGCACATGCACTTCCGCACCCATCCCAAGCCCGAGAGCGTGGGGCAGGCCGGGCGCTGGCAGTCGCCCTACCACGACACGATGATCGACCACGACAAGGCCGTGGGCGAGATGCTGGACCTGCTCGACGAGCTGGGTCTGGCCGAGGACACGATCGTCGTCTACAGCACCGACAACGGACCGCACATGAACTCGTGGCCCGACGCCGGGATGACCCCGTTCCGCAGCGAGAAGAACACCAACTGGGAGGGCGCCTTCCGCGTTCCGCAGATGGTCCGCTGGCCCGGCCACATCGCGGCCGGGTCGATCTGCAACGAGATCATCAGCCATCACGACTGGCTGCCGACCTTCCTCGCTGCGGCCGGCGAGCCCGACATCGTCGAGAAGTGCAAGGCGGGCCACGCCATCGGCGACAAGACCTACAAGGTGCACATCGACGGCTATGACTTCCTGCCGTACCTGACCGGCACGGTGCAAGACGGTCCGCGGCCGGGCTTCTTGTACTTCTCCGACGACGGCGACCTGCTCGCCATCCGCTATGACAACTGGAAGGTCGTGTTCATGGAGCAGCGGTGCCTCGGCACGCTGCAGGTCTGGGCCGAGCCGTTCGTGACGCTGCGCGTCCCCAAGCTGTTCAACCTGCGGATGGACCCGTTCGAACGCGCCGACACCACCTCCAACACCTACTGGGACTGGTTGCTGACCAACGACTTCCTGGTGCTGGCGGGCACGACGTTGGTGGCGCGGTTCCTGGAGACGTTCCGTGACTTCCCGCCACGTCAGAAGGCGGCGAGCTTCACGATCGACCAGGCGCTGGAGAAGATGCAGGCTGCGATGACCGCCGGGCGCTGAGGCGGCGTTGTCACGATGAGCGCGAAGCCCCTGGCCTCCTGGAACGACGGCGCGGCGAAGGCGGCGATCCTCGACTTCGTCGCGCGCGTGACCGCCGAGGGCGGGCCTGATCACGTGCCACCGGCCGAGCGGATCGCCGTCATCGACAACGATGGCACGCTGTGGTGCGAGCGGCCGGCCTACGTCCAGGCGATGTTCATCCTCGGCCGACTGAAGGAGCAGGCCGAGGCAGACCCCGAGCTGGCGCGCCGTCCCGTCGTCCAAGCGCTGCTGGCGGGTGACCTCGGCGCGGCGGGCGCGGCGGGGCCCGCGGAGCTGGCCGACGTCCTGCTCTCCACCCACGCCGGGCTGACCGCGGAGGAGTTCGCCGCGGTCGCCGTCGCCTGGCTGGCAGAGGCGCAGCACCCGCGCTTCGAGCGGCCGTTCGCCGACCTGATCTACGCGCCCATGATCGAGCTGATCGAGCTGTTGCGTGATGCGGGCTTCGGCGTGTTCGTCGTGACCGGCGGTGGTGTCGAGTTCGTACGCGCGGCGAGCGAGCGCCTGTACGGCGTCGGTCCCGACAACGTGGTCGGCTCCGCGGTCCAGGTCGGCTTCGAGCGGCGCGACGGTCGCGTCGTGCTCGTGCGCCAGGCCAAGCTGCTGGGCTCGCCCAACGAGGGCGAGCCCAAGGCCATCAACATCCAGGCCCACATCGGACGCCGGCCGATCTTCGCCGCCGGCAACAGCGCCGGCGACCGCGAGATGCTGGAGTACGCGACGACCGGTGAGCACCCGTCGCTGGCGATCGTGGTCGACCACGACGACGCCGAGCGTGAGTACGCCTACGCCGGGAAGGCGCTGACGAACCCGGACGCCGAGGCGATCGCCGAGACCGCGGCGCGCTTCGGCTGGACGGTGGTGAGCATGCGCGACGACTGGAACAGGGTGTTCGCCGAGCCAGCATGATGGAGCGCATGGCCCCGGACGAGGTGATCGCGACGGCGCGCACCGACATGGTGTGGATCGCCGCCGCGACCTTCCTGATGGGGTCCGACCACCACTACGTCGAGGAGGCACCGGCGCACCGGGTGACCGTCGACGGGTTCTGGATCGACCGCTGCGCGGTCACCAACCGCCAGTTCGCCGCCTTCGCGCGCGAGACCGGGTACATCACCGTCGCCGAGCGTCCGCCGGACCCGGCCGACTTCCCGGGCGCGCCGCCCGAGAACCTCCGCGCCGGCTCGCTCGTCTTCGCGCGCACGCGCGGGCCCGTGGACCTGAGGCACCTCGATCAGTGGTGGGCCTGGACGCCGGGGGCGAGCTGGCGTCACCCCGAAGGTCCGGGCACGACGCTGGCGGGACGGATGGACCATCCCGTCGTCCATGTCGCCTATGACGACGCGCACGCGTACGCGAGCTGGGCGGGGGTCGCGCTGCCGACCGAGGCCGAGTGGGAGCTGGCGGCGCGCGGTGGCCTCGACGGTGCGGCGTTCGTCTGGGGCGACGAGCCCGAGGCGCCAGGGCAGCGGCTGGCGAACTTCTGGCACGGCGACTTCCCGTGGCGCGCGGAGCCCGGCTACGGTGCGACGGCCGAAGTCGGGAGCTTCCAACCCAATGGCCATGGGTTGCATGACATGGCCGGCAACGTGTGGGAGTGGACCGAGGACTGGTACGCGAGCCGTCATCCGGAGGACGCTGCCAAGCCCTGCTGCATCCCGAGCAATCCCCGCGGCACCGACGAGACCGCGAGCCTGGATCCCGCTCAGCCGCAGTTCCGCGTCCCGCGCAAGGTGCTCAAGGGCGGCTCGTTCCTCTGCGCCGACAGCTACTGCCTGCGCTACCGGCCAGCGGCGCGCCGGCCGCAGATGGTCGACACGGGGATGAGCCACGTCGGCTTTCGCTGCGTGCGCCGCGCGAACGAGTAGCGAACCCGGTCAGCGCCCGCGCGCAACCGTTCGCGCCGCGACCCAGCCCCGCTGGCCGGTGTCGGTCACGACCCGCACCCACGACCGGTCTCGCGTCCGGGCGATGACCGTCACGGGCTGCGCACGCCGGACCGTCCCCACCACGCTTCCGCGAGACGGCTTCACGTACAAGAACGTCGTCGCGTCGACGTGCGCGGAACGCGGTGCCGCAGCCCCCGCCGCACCGGCACCCCCGCTCGCGACGATCGAGCCACCCCGGCTCGGCCGCTTGCACAGCACGGCCACCGACGCCCGCGTGTCGTGCGCGACGGCGGCGTGCTCCAGGACGACCCGTGCGCTGCGGCTCGCCCCCACGACCACCCGTGGCCCGTACGTCGCGCTCAGCCGTGCGTCGGACGGCGCCAGCAGATCGGCCACCCGCAGGCCGCTCGGGCAGCGCAGCACCACCGCCGACGGCGCGGCGCCCGTCCCCGCACCCGCATGGAGCGCCACCACGCGGCGCACGATCGCCGTCCCGGCCGGCAGCGGCGCGCCGCGCCCGACGTGGCCGCCCGGCAGCGCCGGGCTGCTGATCGTCGCCGGGGCGGGGTCACCCGGGCCGAGCGTGGGCAGGGCGAAGCCGGCCGCGCCGACGGCCACCGTCGCCGTCGCGGCGCCCACCGCGACCTTGCCGGCCGACGCCTTGCCCGCCAGACCGATCTTCAATCCCGCTCCGCCTGCGGCCAGGAGCACGAGCGGGCCCGGCAGCAGGATCGCCATCGCCCGGCGCGTGCCGCGCAGCGCGGAGCGGAACTCGCGGCACTCGGGACAGCGGGCGAGGTGGCGATGGGTCTGCGCCGAGGCGCGACGGCGCGCGTCGTGGGCCTCGAGGAGGTTCGTCCGCACCGCCTGGCAGGAGGTCGAGCGCTCGTCGACGACCTGCATCAGCGCGACACGCGCCCGGTACACGACGACCCGGGCGGCGCTGGGCGTGATGTTCAGCTCGGAGGCGAGCTGCCGGTGGGTGAGCCCGTCGAGCTCGCGCCGCACCAGCGCGTGGCGGTGGCGGGCGGGCAACGCACCGAGGTCTTCCAGCAACTGGCGCAGGTCGGCGCGGCGCTCGTAGGCCGTCGGTGGCTCGTCACGCGGCGCGGCCGCGAGCGCATCGCCGTCGATCGCGTGCAGGTCGACGCAGTCGGTCCGCACCCGGCCGAGCTCGTCGAGGCAGCAGTTGCGCACCAGCCGGTACAGCCAGGGCCGCAGGTTCATCGGGCGGTCGTCGCGGCGCAGCGCGCGGTGCGCGCGCCACAGCGCCTCCTGCACCACGTCCTCGGCGGTGCCGCCGTCGCGCAGGATCCGCGTGGCGAAGCGCAGCAGCGCTGCCCGGTAGCGGTCGTGGATCTGCTGGAACGCCGCCTCGTCGCCGGCGCGAAACGCGGCGATGAGGCGCTCGTCGGAGACCCGGCCCGGCACCGCTAGCGCCCCTTCTTGCTCTTGCACAGCGCGCGCGACGCGACCCAGCCCTGCGTGCCCGTCTTCACCCGCACATAGGACCAGCCGCCGCTGACGTCATGCAACAACACCAACAACGTCTGGGGACGCACCAGGTGGCCGATGACGAAGCCTCCCGGGGAGTCGCGCAGCACGGTCCGCTCGAAGCACAGCTTGCGGCTCGCCGACGCCGACGCGCTGCCCGCGGGCAGCAGCGCCAGCACCGAGGCCGCAAGCACGGCCGAGGCGGGCCGTCGGAGCACGTGCCTAGTCGTTCTTCCTCGCGCGGGTGCGCGACTGCTTGAGCACGTCGGCGCGTATCCGCAGCTTGACGGGACCGCTCAGCTCACCGGTGGTGATCCGCAGGACCAGCCGTGGCGGGCCGTCGGCCGCCGTGTGGCCGGTGAAGCCGGCCAGCGTCACCGACACCGGCCCTGCGACCTGCGTGGGCTTGGTGCGACCGGGCAGCCGTGGCTTGTGCTTGATGTAGTTGGGCAGGGCGACGTTGTTGGGGTTGCCCTTGGCGTCGTACCAATGGCCGCCCGAGAGCGCGCAGCCGATGGCCTCGTGCTGGTTGAGCGGACCGACCACCGCGCGGGACTCCGGGATGACATAGGAGCCGTCGGGCTGACGCTCGGCGAAGCGGATCCCGCCGTCCGGGGTGCCCGCCATCCCGGGCATCGGGTCGACCGGGCCGAAGCCGGGGAGGTTGACGGCGGCGAGGTCGACGCCGCTGCCCTTGATGTCGAAGCCGGCGCACGGCAGCAGGGTGTTGAAGTTCTTGGGAATGCCTGCGATGGTCAAGGAGAACGTCTGCGTGGTGTTGCTCCGCAGCTCCCAGCTGTGGCCCGAGCGGATGATCCGCGAGGGGTCGACCGACGGCGGGCGCCAGCGCTTGGCCGTCGCCGTGGCCGGCCCCGTCAGGGCGCACGCGGCGACGACCGACGCGAGGATGATGCTGGACTTCGTCACGGGCGCTCCTTCGTTTGCCGGGTTGCAGAGGTGGAACTGGTGACACGGCCGATGTGTTTCACCCCAGATCATCCTCGGTGAGTGATGTCCCATCACCCACCTACGCCGCAGTGTCGGTGTATGGCGACCGAACGACCGGCACGAACGTCCGACCTCTCGCCGATCGGCAGCGGCTCGATCTGGGATGGGGTCGCCTACTGGGCGATCGTCATCGGCGTCTACATGATGGTCGGCGGCCTGATGTTCTACTCGGGCAAGGAGAAGCTCTTCGACGAGAACGGCCACGCGCCCGCTGCGATCAAGAAGCAGTTCGCCGGCTCGTTCCTGCATGCCTTCCCGGGCACCGACGCTGCCTGGGTCATCCTCGGCATCCTCGAGTTCGGCGTCTTCGTGCTGCTGGTCGTGAGCCTGCTGCGCGGCGAGTTCCTGCCCCACCGCGCGAAGTCGGCGATGCAGGTCGCCCTCGCGGTCGCGATGGTCACCTTCGCCTGCCTGGCCTTCGGCCAGACGGCAACCGGCCAGTTCGCCGGGACCGCGTCGCTGTATCAGTACTTCGGCGCCACGGTCTTGATCCTGCTGCTCGTGAGCTTCCTCCCGCCCAACCGCCCCGACAGCTGGTTGCGCTTCACCCGCAGCGGGTGACGGCGGCTCATCCGGGTGGTGCTGATAGTCAGGCTTTCCACCCTTCGAACAGGAGCAGATGTCGTGATCCTCGCGGCTGATTACCCCTTCTTGAACATCCTCTGGAGCATGATCATCTTCTTCGCGTGGGTGATCTGGATCTGGATCATGATCATCATCCTCTCCGACGTCTTCCGCCGGAAGGACATCTCCGGCTGGGGCAAGGCGGCGTGGATCGTGTTCTTGATCGTGTTGCCGTTCCTCGGCGTGCTCGTCTATCTGATCGCCCAGCACGACGGCATGACGCAGCGCAGCGAAGAGGCGGCCAAGAGCCAGAAGGCGCAGTTCGACGACTACGTGCGCCACACGGCCGGCAGCGGTGGCGGCTCGGCGGCCGAGATCGAGAAGGCCAAGCAGCTGCTCGACAGCGGCGCGATCACGGCCGACGAGTTCGCGGCGCTGAAGGCCAAGGCCTTGGCGTAAGTGATCGAGACGCACGGCATCCTGGCGCGGAGCTTCTCGGAGTCCGCGTCGGTGCCGGCGGCGGTGGCAGCCGCGAAGCGGGGCGACGGGGTGGCGTGGCGCAAGCTGCGTGCTGCTGATTGGCTCCGAGCGCTCTAGGTTGTCGCGTGGAGCATGGCGATGGCCTTGCTGCATCTGGGCGACGGCGTCGACGTTCACGTCGGGCTGCGGTGGGGGCGCGGTCGCGCCGTCGCGGCGATCCGGCGCAGGGCAGCACGTCGATCGAGGGCCGCAGCGAGCGGAGCCTCGCGCGCGTGCGTGCGCGCGCGCGTCATGCGCCTGCGGCGAACATGCGCCGGTGGACGACGTAGGCGACGAGGCCGACCGGCAGCGGCAGCCAGTAGGAGAACAGGCGGTAGGCGAAGGTGGCCAGGACGGCATCGCCCGCCGCGACGCCCGCGAGCGCCAGCGTCGCGGTGAGGCCGGCCTCGACGAAGCCCAGCCCGCCGGGTGTGATCGGGATCTGCGCGAGCAGCTGCGCGGCGCAGAACGCGAGCAGCACGAGCGCGGGGCGCGGGTGCGAGCCGACCGCCGCCAGCGCGGCGAGCAACGTGGCGTAGTCGAAGGCCCAGCGGCCGATCGTCGCCAGCAGCGCCCGCAGCCACTCCGGGCCGAGCGTCGCCACGATGCGGTCGCGCTCTCCCAGCAGGCGCGACGGCAGCCCGCGCAGCGGCTCGGCGTGCGGGCGCAGGCGGTTGCGCACGCGCTGCACCGCCCGGCCGACGGTCCTCAGCGGCCAGTCGCGGCGCAGGCACCACGCGCCGAGGGCGGCCAGCACCGCGAAGACGGCGATGCCGATCAGCGTGACGTCGATCAGCCCGCGCGGGACGAGGCCGCGGATCAGCGCGGGGATCGCCAGGAGTGGCATCGCGAGCACGAGCGCGAAGATCAGGAGGTTGGAGGCGGTGAGGCCGCCGACCACGACCGTGCGGTCCAGGCCGGCGTCCACGAGCATCCGGTACTGGACCGCGGCGCCCACCGCGCCGCCGCCCGGCGCGATCTTGGACATCGCGTTGCCGGCCAGTTGGGAGGTGATCACCGCCGGCCAGCGCCGCGTGCGGACCGCCAGCCGCTGCAACGCCCACAGCGATCCGAGCGACAGGCCCTGCAGCAGCGCCATCGCTGCGAGCCACCAGGGCGCGATCTTCTCGAGGTCCCGCCACGAGCTGAGGACGTCGAGCAGGCTCGGCGCCACCAGGTACAGGGAGATCGCCGTGAGCGTCAGCCAGATGGCGGTGCGGACCAGATGGCGGCGCTCGGGCTCGCCGGCCGCCTCGCCGCGCGCGATCTCGCGCTCGAGGTCGGCGCGCTCGGCGATCGCCTGCTCGAGCCGATCCCCGACGTTGCGCGGCGCGGCGGCGGCCATGTCCGCGCAGCATCGGCTCCGGCGGGGTGGATGGCGCTCACCCGCCAGGGGTGGTGAGCCATCACCCCCGGGCCGCTGATGATCCACGCCATGTGGAAGGGCCTGGTGCCCGGCTGGATCGCCGGCTACTCGCGCGACTGGCTGCGGCCCGACCTGGTCGCGGGCGTCGTCATCTGGTCGGTGGTCACGCCGCAGGCTGTCGCCTACGCGCAGATCGCCGGGCTGCCCGCCCAGGCGGGGCTGATGGCGGCGCCCGGAGCGATGATCGCCTATGCCTTGATCGGCACCTCGCGCCAGCTCGTCGTCAGCGCCACGACGGCGACCTCGGCGGTCTCGGCGGCGACGGTCGGCCCGCTCGCGCACGGTGACCCGGTCCGCTTCGCCGCCCTGTCGGCCGCGCTGGCGATCGTCGTCGCGGTCGTGCTGGGCTTGGGCGGCGCGCTGAAGCTCGGCGCGGTCGCCGACCTGGTGTCCAAGCCGGTGATGACGGGCTTCCTCTTCGGCCTCGGCCTGACGATCTCGCTCGCCCAGCTGCCGAGCCTGCTCGGCGTGCCGGCCGGCAGTGGGAACTTCCTCCCGCGGCTCTGGGATCTCTTGGGCAACCTCGACGAGACCGTGACGGCGACGCTCGCCGTGGGCGTCGGCTCGCTGGCGGTGCTGCTGCTCGGCCGCCGCGTGGCGCCACGGATCCCGTCGACGCTGCTGGTGCTCGTGCTGGGGATCGCCGTCTCGGCGCTGCTGCACCTCGACGACCATGGGGTCGACGTCGTCGGCGACATCCCGCACGCGCTGCCCGACCTTGCGGTCCCTGATGTCAATGCGGATGACATCGTCAAGCTCATCACGCCCGCCTTCGGCGTCCTGATCATGAGCGCCGAGGCCGTCGGCGTCGCGCGTCAGCTCGCGGTCAAGCACGGCTATCGCGTCGATCCCAACCGCGACCTGATGGCCTTGGGCGCGGGCAACCTGGTCGCCGGTCTCTCGTCGGGGTTCGTCCAGTCCGGCGGGGCCAGCCAGACCGCCGCGGCCGACGGCGCCGGCGGGCGCAGCCAGCTGGCGTCGATCATCTGCGCGGGGCTGCTGCTGCTCACCGGGGCCTTCCTCGCCCCGCTCTTCGAGCACCTGCCCCAAGCGACGCTCGCGGCGATCGTGATCGTGGCGATCATGGGGTTCTACGACGTCGGCGAGCTGCGGCGCTTCGCGGTCGTGCGGCGCTCGGCGCTGCTGCTGGCGAGCATCGCGCTGGCCGGCGTCCTGGTCCTCGGCGTGCTCCAAGGCCTCGTCCTCGCCGCCGGGCTCTCGCTCGTCTACGTGGTCTTCCGGCTGAGTCGCCCGGCAGTCGGCGAGCTCGGCCGCGATCCGCGCAGCGGCGCGTGGGGCTGGCTGGACCGTCACCCGGGCTGGGCCGCGCCGCCCGGCACCCTGGTGATCCGCAGCGACGGGCAGCTGCTCTACCCCAACGTCGACAGCGTGCGCGAGCGCGTGCTGGAGGCGGTCGCCGCCGCGACGCCCCATCCAGAGGTCGTCGTGCTCGACCTCTCCCAGTCGGTCGACCTCGACCTCCAGGCGGTCGATGGGATCGCCGATCTCGCACACCAGCTCCAGGCTCAGGGCGTGGAGCTGCGGCTCGCCGCGGTGCGCGCGCCCGCCGCGAAGATCCTGCAGCGCGCGGGCGTGACCCCGGACGTCCTGGCGGCACCGACCGTCAGCGCTGCCGTTGACGGCACGCGTCCGGTCAGCCGGCCAGGCCGCTGATCGCGTCGCCGATCAGCTTGGTCCCGATGATCAAGCAGAGGACGGCCATGATCACGACGTTCTCCCTGGCCATCCACGCCTTGAGCCCGTCGAGGATCTCGTGCGCGCGGTCGCCCATCAGGAAGAAGATCGCCACCGGGGCGCCCGGCCCGAGCGTGCCGACGACGACGAAGACCGCAAGGGCGATGGCTTGATCGCCGGTGGCCGCGCCGGTCGACGCGATCGCCGCGGCGGCGCCTGCGGTCAAGAGGAGGTTCTTGGGGTTGATGGCCGAGAGCGCGACGCCCATGGCGACCGAGCGCGCCGGCGTGAAGGCGTCGATGGTGGCCATCCACTTCGGCAGCGCCGCCTCGTCGTCGCTGCGCGGGCGGCCGTGCCACTGCTTGACTGCGAGCGCGAGCAGCGCCAGGCCGAGCACCAGCTTGAGGATGCTGGTCCAGGTGGCAGGGGCGCCGTCGTCGCTCGCGCTCGCGCCGCTGGAGACCAGCAGGATGATCGCGCCCACGACGCCGAGCCCGGCGACCCACCCGAGCAGGAACGCCGGGCCGTTGCGCCCGCCGCGTGGCGTGGCGAGCATGAGCACGACGGCGATGATCGGCATCGGGCTGAGCGCGACGCCGACGCCGAACGAGAGGACCTGACCGATCGCGTCACCCATCGTGGACGACGCAGCGGAAGCCGATGTGGTTGGTGGAGGTGTCGATCGCCTCGCCCTGCCGGGCGGCTGGTCGGAAGCGCAGGCAGTAGGAGGGCGCGCAGAGATGCGACCCGCCCTTGATCGTGTTGCGCGGGATCGCCTCGGGGGTCGGCGGCGTGCAACATGATGTGGTTGCCGCCTTCGCGAAGCGGTCCGTCGTCCACTCCCAGACGTTCCCGCACATGTCGTAGAGGCCAAAGCCGTTGGGCGGATACGCGCCGATCGGCGACGTGCCCTCATAGCCGTCGAGGCGCAGGTTCTCCCAGGGGAAGCGCCCCTGCCACCAGTTGGCCATCATCTTGCCGTTGGGCGCGATCTCCTCGCCCCACGCGAAGCGCTGACGGTCGAGGCCGCCACGGGCGGCGTACTCCCACTCGGCCTCGGTCGGTAGCTCCTTGCCGGCCCAGGCGGCGTAGGCCTGCGCGTCGTCGTAGGCGATGTGCGTGACCGGATGGCGATGGCGGCCGCGGACCGTCGAGTCGGGGCCCTCGGGTGCGTGCCAGCAGGCGCCGGGGACGTATCGCCACCAGGCGTGCGGATCGCGCAGGTTGACCGGGCCGGCGGTGCGCTGGAAGACCAATGAGCCGGGGACGAGGAGGTCGGGGTCGGCGTCGGGATAGTGGGCGGGGTCGGGTGCGCGCTCGGCCTCGGTCACATGGCCGGTCTGGATGACGAAGCGCCGGAACTCCCGGACGGTGACGGGATGGCGGTCGATGGCGAAGGGCCTGACGCTGACCTCGCGGACCGGACCTTCCTCGGTGTAGAACTCCTCGCAGCCCATGGCGAACGTGCCGCCGGGAAGCGACACCATGTCCTTGCTGGCGAGGGCGGACACGCTCGGCATCATGGTGCAGCCTCACGCCCCGGCGGGTGAAGGGGATTCACCCGCGCTGGGTGACGGGGTGGCAGCCGCTGCCAGCGCCTCGGCGATCGTCGGGTAGACGGTGCGCAGCTCGGGGTCCTCGCCGACGACCGAGCGCAGCACGTCGCGAACCTGTCCGACGTCGTGGACGAGCAACAGCATGACGCCGCGCTCGCGCAACTCGACGGCGGTGTCGGAGAGCATGCGCGCGGCGCTGATGTCGACGAAGGGGATCGACTCGGCGTCGAGCACAATCGCATTGACATGGTCCTCGGCGGCGTGGCGTCGCAGCTCGCGGCGCACGACGTCGGCGTTGGCGAAGAACAGGCCCGCTTCGACGCGCAGGATCGTGGCGTGGTCGGGGAGCTGGTTCTCCGGGCGCCCACGCACGTCGGTGTACCGGTCCTCGGTCCCGGGCACGCGGCCGAGCACCGCGACGCGCGGGCGTGACGCGCGGTAGAGCAGCAGGACCAGGGAGACGGCGATCCCGATGAACAGCCCGGGCAGCGTGTCGAAGACCAGGACGCCGAGCAGCGCGGCGACCGCGGCGAGGAAGTCGGGCCGCGCCGCCGGTCCGTAGGCGTCGCCCAGTCGGACCGACCACACGCGGTGCAGCGCGACGAGCGCGCCGATGTCCACCAGCTCGATCACGGCCGCGATGACGACCGCCGCCAGCGTCGCCTCCGGCAGCTGCTCGAAGAGCCCGGTGAGGAAGAGCAGCGTGACGACCGTGAGCGCTGCGACGACCAGTCCCGAGACCTGACTGTGCGCGCCGGCGCCGCCGTTGACCGCGGTCTTGGAGAGGCTGCCGTTGACGACCATCCCGCTCGCCAGTCCCGACGTCACGTTGGCGGCGCCGAGGCCGAGCAGCTCGCGGTCGACGTCGATCTCGTAGTGCTCGCGCGCCGCGTAGGTCTTGGCGGCGCCGAGACCCTCGGCGAAGCCGACGAGCATCACCGCGATGCCGCCCGCCGTCAGCGCGCCGAAGTCGTGCAACGATACGTCTGGGAGGCCGATCGACGGCAGCCCGGCGTCGATGTGGCCGACGATCTCCACGCCGTGGTGATCGAGGTTGAGCAGCTCGACGGCGCCGACGCCGAGCGCGACGGCGACCAGCGAGCCGGGAACCACCGGCGCGAGCCGGCGCAGCCCGAGCACGACCGCGAGCGAGCCGAGGCCGATCGCGAGCGTCGCGCCGTGCGTGTCGCCGACCTTGCCGACGACGTCGACGAGCTTCTCGAAGAAGTCGCCCGAGGAGCCGGAGACCCCGAGCAGCTTGGGGACCTGGCCGATGATGATGGTCAACGCCAACCCGATGATGAAGCCCTTGAGGACGGGCTCGGAGATGAAGTTGGCCAGGAAGCCCAGGCGCAGGATCCCGGCGAGCAGTGCCGCCACGCCGGTGGTGATCGCCAGCGCGGCGGTGAACGCGGCGAAGTCTTGACTCGCCGGCGCGACGAGGTCGGCGACGGTCGCCGCGGAGAGGGCGGCGGTCGCCGACATCGGGCCGACGATCAGATGGCGTGAGCTGCCGAAGAGCGCGTAGAAGAGCAGCGCGGGCGGCGCGGCGTAGAGCCCGACGACCGGTGAGACGCCGGCGATCGAGGCATAGGCCAACGACTCCGGCACCAGGACGGCCCACACCGTGAGCCCGGCGATGAGGTCGCCGCGCAGCCAGGTCGGTTGATAGCCCCGAAGCGACGGGAAGAGCCCGGCCACCGGACCGATCCTGGCCGTGGCGTGGGTGGATCGGTCTCACCCGCCCGGGGTGAACGCGGCTCACCCGGCGTGCCGCGACGCTCGCCGTCCTGAGAACGCGAGGAGGAGCATGATGGCTGCCGGTTCACTGGACGCGTCGTTCGACGATGACGGGGGCACCGCAGGCCCGACGCAGATCCCGACCTGGGTGATGTTCGTCGCCGGCGGGCTGTCGGTCGCCGTCGGCGCGGCGGCGCTGATCTGGCCCAAGCCGACGCTGATGGTCATCGGCATCCTGTTCGGCGTCTACCTCGCGCTGTGGGGCGCCGTCGCGCTGATGATCGCCGTCGGGGATGACGGCGTGGCGACGGGGGCGCGCATCCTGGGCGTCCTGGTCGGCGTGCTCGGCCTGCTCGCCGGCTTGTTGTTGATGGTCCGGCCCGGGCAGTCGGTGCTGGCGATCGTCTGGATCCTGGGCATCTGGTGGTGCGTCCTCGGGACGATGCAGCTGATCCGCGGGATCGTCGTCCCGGGCGCCCGGCTGTGGAACCTGCTGTGGGGCGTGGTCGGCATCGGGGCCGGCGCGATCCTGCTCGCCTGGCCGGGCATCGGGCTCGGCACGCTGGTGATCGTCGTCAGCGTCAGCCTGATCCTCCAGGGCTTCCTGGAGATCGGCCTTGCCGCTGCGATGGCGGGGGCGCGGTCATGAGCGGCCGCGGCCGTCGTCTCGCCGGGACGCTGCTGCTGACCGGCGCGCTCGCCGTCACCGGTGCCGGTTGCGGGGAGACGCCCGAGGACAACGCGAAGGACCACGGCGAGGATGTCGGCGAGGCCTTCCGCGACCTGACCGACGCCCGCAGCGTCTCGGAGATCGAGGCTGCGGCGCAGCAGCTCAAGGACGCCGTGGCAGCCGTCGGCGACTCCGGCGGCGACCACGTCAAGCAGCAGCTGAGTACCCAGCAGGCCACCGTCCAGCAGGCGATCGCCAACGTCAAGTCCGAGCTCGCGGCGGGCGACGTCGCCGGAGCGCAGGCCACGCTCCAGAACGACCTCCAGGACGTCCGCGCCCAGGCGCAGGCCTTCCAGTCCTCCAACGACTCGGTGGCCAACGCCTTCTGGAACGGCGTCAAGGACGGCTACGACGACGACTGAGTCGCCCGCGCCCCTGTCATACCTCCGGCTCCCACCGCACGACGAGCTGGTAGATGACCACGACGTCGAGCACGATCACGAGGATCGCCCAGAGCGGGAAGGCCGAGATGATCCCGAACTGCGCCAGGGCGCTGAGCATCGCCATGAAGATGGCGAGCCAGCGGGCGGCGCCGTTGCCGGTGAAGAGGCCGACGGCCACGATCGCCATGACGACGCCGATGATGAGCTGGATCCAGCCCCAGCCGGTGAAGTCCCAGACCGTGACGCCGTGGCCGCCGCCGACGGTCACGACCTCGTCGTTGAGGATTGCGGCCAGACCGTAAAGGGCGCCGAAGATCCCGTTGAGGAACAGCACGATCCCGGCAAAGGCGATCCAGCCGTTGGAGCCCGCGCCGGCGGGCAGGTCGTCCCGGCGTGACGATGAGGAGGAGAGCGGAGCGGTCGACACAGGTAGATCCCTTCGGGTTACGTGGTGGAGCATGCGACGTTCTCCGCCTGCGGGGTGAGCAAGGGTCACCCGGGCGGGGTGAGACGCAAATCCCCGCTCAGGACGATGAACCGGTCTTCTGTCTCACGTACGGTTGAGTCGTGCGCCGACTCGACGAGGGGCGGATGGTGCCGCGCACGGCGGTCGCGGAGCGCATCGCCGCGGTGGCCGGTGCAGGCGGCGTGGTCGTCGTCGCGGCGGAGGCCGGGACCGGCAAGCGTGTGTTGGCGCGGCAGACGCTGGATCGGCTCGCCGGTGTCGACGTCGCGATCCACGATGCCGATCGCTGTGACGCCGACGGGCTCGTGGCGCTGGGTCGGTCGCTGGCGACGCGCGCGACCGGGACTGGCGCCATCGTCGTGGCGCGCCACGACCCTGGCCTCTGCCTGCTCGAACTCGGTGAGACCGGACCGGTGCTGGAGCTCGACGGCCAGGATCTCGCATGGTCAGAAGCCGAGGTGGCCGAGGGTCTGGAGCGCTGGGGCATCCGCGGGGATGCCGAGCATTTGGTGAGCGTTACCGAAGGATGGTGCGCCGCGGTGCGCCTCGGCGCCTTCGTGGGGGAGCACGCGCTGGCGCCTGCCTCCGCGCCGCTGGCCGACTACCTCTTCGCCGATGCGTTGCGTGGCGTTCCGCCGGAGCACCGCGACGCGATCCTGCGCCTGTCGTTCGCCGACGTGTTCGACGCCGACGACGTCGCGAGCATCGTGGGTAGCGGCATCGACGGTGAGCAGACGCTGGCCGCGCTGAGCCGCTGGCGTCTGTTCCTGCGTCCGGCCGGGGTGGGCGGGACCGGTGTCTGGCGGGTGCATCGTCTGGTCGCGGCGGTGGCCCGCCGCCGGCTGACGCTCGAAGACCCGGCGGCCGCTCGCGCCCTGCGCGCCCGTCGACCGGTGAGCGTCGTCGACCCGAGCGCGGCGGTCGACGCCGCCGTGGCCGACCCGGCGCTGGCCGCTCACGCCTGGGAGCTGTTGCTCGACGGTCGTCTGGCCCGCCCGTCACCGGCCGCGCTGGAGCTGGCGCAGACCGGCGCGGCCCCGGCACGTCTGGCCGCGGCGCTCGGCCTCCTCGCCGTCGGCGATGCCCGCGTCGCCGCGCCGCTGCTCGCGCCGCGCGTGGCGTCTGACGAGCCCAGCCGGCGCGATCCCGTGCGCCGGCTCGCGCAGCTCATGGTCGCGCGGCTCGACGGTGATCGCACCGCCGTCGACGAGCGGGCGGAAGCGCTGGAGCGCCTGCCCGACGTTCCTGTCGGCCTGCAGGCGATGGCCGCGATCGAGCGCGGTCTCCTCGCCCACGACCTCGGCAAGTTCGTCGAGGCCGAGCGCCGGCTGGCGACCGGGGCGGGGCTGGCCGGCCACGCGGCGCGCCCCGCGGTGCTCGCCCGCGCCCAGGGCGCCCTAGCGCTCTGCTGCATCGCGTTCAGCCGTCTGCGTGAGGCCACCCGCCATGCCCAGGCCGCGCTCGCCGAGCCCGCCGTCGGGCTTCCCGACGGCCGCGTGCGGGCGCAGCTGGCGCTGACGCTCTGTGCCTATCTGCGCGACGAGCTCACGACGGCGGGCGAGCTGATGCTGCAGACGCGCCATCTGGCGACGCAGACCCGCGATGACTCGCTCTGGGGCCTCGTCCTGCTCTACGACGCGATCGTCGCCGAGGCGCTCGGCGACTACGACCGGGCGCGCTTCACGCTGGCCGAGGCGCGCGCGGCGACCGGCCATCCGGTCGCGCGCGTCCGGTGGCCGCTGCTGGACTTCGTTCATGTACGCCTGCTCGATCATGTCGGCCGCAGCGACGAGGCCGCTCGCCTGGCCGCCGCGCTGCCGCGGACGCTGGAGACCGACCTGGCCCACGCGCGCGGGCTGCTCGCCGCGCAGCGGCCGAGCGATGCCATGGCCTTGCTCGCGCCATGGACTGCCCACACGGGCCCCGACTCCCCGCAGGCGGGGCGCATCAGCTGGCACTTGGTGACCTTCGCGCTGGCGGCCACTGCCGCGCAGGACGAGGCGGCGGCGCATGCCGCGCTCGAGCGTGCGCTGGACCTCGCTGCGCCGGAGCTGCTGCGCCGTCCGTTCGTCGAGGAGCGTGCACGTCTGCGTCCGCTGCTCGAACGCCACGGCGCGGGCGCGACCAAGCACGGCGCCTTCGTGCGGGAGCTACTTGAACGGACAGGTTCGGTCGAACACGCAGCGACGTCAGACGCACAGCTCCGAGAACCGCTGACCGATCGTGAGCGCATGGTGCTCGGCTACCTGCCCTCGACGATGACCGCCCCGGAGATCGCCTCGGCGCTGACGGTCTCCGAGGCGACCGTACGCACACATCTGCGCCACATCTACGACAAACTTGGCGCGCACGGCCGTCGTGACGCGGTCGTCCGAGCACGCGCTTTGGGCCTCGTTGCACAGGATGGGTTCGAAAGTCGCGACAGATCGGCACCCGGTGCCTAGTTTCCGGACCGGAGATCATCGGTCTCCGATGATGTGCTGCGGAGCGCCGCGTGCCTGAATGCCATCAACATGGGGCAGCGTCTCAAGCCAAGCCCTCGTGGCGAGATAGCCGGATCGCGCGGCGGGCGCTCGACGACCCGGCGCCACGCTGATCGCGGTCCGGCCGCTCGTCGTGGGGCGATCACTCGCCCACGGCTGCTCACCGCCCTGGACGCCGGCAGCGACGCGCGGCTGACGCTCGTCACGGGACCGCCCGGCAGCGGCAAGACCGTCCTGCTCGCAACGTGGCTGGCGACCCGCGACGCCCGGACGACGCTGATCTCCCTCGACCCCGGCGATCGCACGGTCGCCGGGCTCTGGCGCAAGCTGTCGCAAACGCTCCCCGCGCCCGGCCGGCGTGCGGCACGCGCGGTGCCCGCGACGCCGGAGGCGCTCGTCGAGCGGCTGCTGGAGATCACGGCGCCGAGCGCTGCCGGATCCGCGCAGACGCTGATCTTCGACGACGTCCATCTCGCCGACAGCCCGGCAACGCGCATGGCGCTGACCGCTCTGCTGCGGTCTGACTCTGCCCCGCGCCTGGTGATCAGCACCCGGATCGACCCCGCGCTCGCCCTGCAGCGCCTGCGCCTGGCGGGCTCGTTGACCGAGATCCGCGGGTCCGACCTGGCGTTCACGCCCGACGAGGCGCGCGCGGTGCTCGCAAGCGATGGGATCGCGCTCTCGCCCCCGATGCTCCAGCGGCTGTGGACGCGGACCGAGGGCTGGGCCGCCGGCCTGCGCCTGGCGGCGCTCTCGCTGGCCGGGCACGCGGATCCCGACGCCTTCGTCGAGGACTTCGCCGGCGACGATCGCGCCGTGGTCGCCTACCTCATCGAAGAGGTCCTGGAGCGCCAGAGCGAGGAGGCGCGCGAGCTGCTGCTGGCCACCGCCGTCGTCGACCAGGTCAGCGCGCCGCTGGCCAACGCGCTCACCGGGCGCGGCGACGCGGTGGCGATCCTCGACGACCTGCTGCACGCCAACGCGTTCCTGGTCCCGCTCGACCGTCGCGGCGAGTGGTTTCGCTACCACGCGCTCTTCGCCGACCTCTTGCGCTCCCAACTCGCTCGTCGTGGGCCGGCGGCCGTCGCGCGCCAGCATCGCCGCGCGGCCCACTGGTTCGTGGAGCAGGATCGTCCGCTCGACGCGCTGGCCCACTCGGTCAGCGCGGAGGACTGGGACGGCGCGACCGCGATCCTGGCCGACCGCTGGCTGGAGCTGCGTGACACCGACGCAGGCGCAACGGTCGATCGCGTGCTGGCGGCGTTCCCGCCGGACGCGATCGACGCGCGCCCTGAGGCGGCGCTGGTCGCGGCGGTGCGCTGTCTGGACCGTGGCGAGCCCAACCGCGCGGACGCCCACCTGCTGGCCGCCGGGCGTCTGCGCCATCGTCTCTCAGGCGGTCGCCGCGCGATCTTCACCCGCGGTCTCGCCCTCGCGCGCCTGCTGCGTGCCGGTCGTGACGGCGATGTCGAAGGTGGTGTGCGCGAGCTGTCGGTGGTCGTCACGCTCGGCCATCAGGACTCGCCTCGCGCGCGGGAAACTATGGCGCTCGCGCATCTGGAGGTCGGCCGGTTGGAGGCGACCGACGGTGCCGACGGCGCCGAGCGCCGACTGCGGCGCGCCGAGCGGCTGGCCACCGGCAGCACCCGGCCCGAGCTGGCGCTCGAGGCCCGCGCCCAGCGCGCCTGGCTGTACGCGCTGGAGGGTGAGCTGCGCGCCGCGCGCCTGGCCGCCGACGCGGCGTTGACCCATGCCGGGCTGCTGGCGCCCCCGACCTCGGGGCTGCTGGCCGGCGCGCTGGTGGCGGCAGAGGCGGGCGATCTGCGCCACGCCGCCGAGCAGGTCCGCGCGGCACGTATGGCCCCGGCGGGTGGTGTGGCCGAGCCCGGCAGGCTGCGGTGCCTGGAGATCGCGTTCGTCGATGCCCGGCTCGCCCAGGCCGGCGGCCGCGCCGAGGCCGAGGCGGCCTGCGGCCGGCTGCACGAGGCCCTGGCGGGCTGGACGCCGCCGCGACGCCTGGGAGACGGGGCCCAGGCTGCGGCGGCCGAGCTGTTGGTCGCGCTCGGCCGCGCCGAGGAGGCGCTGACCGAGCTGCCCGATCCTCCGGATCGACGCAGCGGCGGAGCCATCGGCGTCGCGCGCGTCGCCGCCCTGCTGGCGCTGGACCGCAGCGAGCAGGCGCTCGGGGAGGGCGAGCGCGTCACGGCCCGCGAGCGGCTCCCGCTGCCCGTCGCCGTCGCCGGCGCCGCGCTGACCGCCGCGGCGGCCGAGGCCGAGGGCGACCGTGGGCTGGCGCAGCGCTACGCCGAGCAGGCGCTGGACCTCGCCGAGCCCGAGGGCGTGCGCCTGCCGCTGGCCGCGGCGATGGGCGACCTCGATCCCGTGCTGCGTCGGCTGCTGCGCTTCGGCACGTCGCATCGCTCATTGATCGGGGAGGTCATGGAACTTGCCCGGTCGGGGACCGCGCCGTCGCCGGCCGAGGTCGCACCGCTCGACGAGGCGCTGAGCGATCGTGAGCTGGCGGTGCTGCGCTACCTGCCGACGCTGCTCTCCTCGACTGAGATCGCCGGAGAGCTGTTCGTCAGCGTCAACACCGTCAAGAGCCATCTGAAGGGCGTGTACCGCAAGCTCAGGGTCGGGAATCGGCGCGAAGCCGTCGAGCGTGCCCGCGACCTCGGGCTGATCGCCGTCAGTGGCCTCAGCGTGGAGCGCCGTTCCTCGGCGCCTTCACCGCCCGCCCCGAGAGCGGGCTGAGCCGCCTCGCCTCCAGGAGCTCGCACCCAAGCTCCTGGAGGCGGGCGAGCACTCCTCGCAGCTCGGCCTGGTCGGCGACGTGCCCGCGCAGGACGGTCTCGGTCGGCGCGAAGGTCCGCAGCGCGTCGGCGAGCTCGCCGGCGACCGCGTCGGTCAGCACGCCCCGGATCCGGATCTCATAGACGTCATCCACCAGGCTCGACCTGCCGCACGTCGATGAGCTCGAGGCCGCGATCCGACAGGCGGTCGAGCAGCTCGCGCAGCGCGTCGGCGCCGTCGACGTCGCTGCGCAGCACGGTCATCGCCGGTCGCTCATGCGCTTCGAGCCCTTCGAGATCAGCGAGGACGGCGTCGCTGACATGACCCTTGACGCTGATCTCGTATGCCGTCATCGCACGATCGTGCAAGCGCATCGGAGGAGACGGCGTCACCCAGCGCGGGTGAACCGTGCTCACCCCGGCACCCGTGACGCTCTGGCCGTGCTGTCGCGCGTGCTGCTCAGCCTGGCCTGCCTGGTCGCCGTCGTCGCGGCGCTCGGCGCCTGGGCCGACCGCCAGCTGCTGAACACCGACGAGTGGGTCAATACGAGCGGCGCGCTGCTGCGCGACCCGGCGATCCAGGACGCGACGGCGGCCTACCTCTCCGACCAGCTCGTCGACACCCCGGAGGTCACCGCCAAGCTGCGCGAGGGGCTGCCGCCGCGGCTGGCGCCGCTGGCCGGGCCGCTGACGGCGGGCGTCGGCGAGCTGGCCGATCGCACGGCCAAGCGCGTGATCGCCTCCGGGGCCTTCGCGAAGGTCTGGGACGAGACCAACCGCCGCGCGCACGAGCAGCTGCTCGCCGTCATCAACGGTGACAACGGCGTGCTGGCCTCGCGCGGCGTCATCCTCGACCTGCGCCCGGAGCTGGGCGTGCTGGCCGAGCGCATCGGCGTCGCCCCGGGGCAGACCGGCGACAAAGGCCGCGTGCGGATCCTGCGCGGTGACACGCTGGACTCCGTGCAGAAGGCGGTCAAGCTCCTGCGCGACATTCGCTGGGGCAGCCTGGCGTTGTTGGTGATCTTGCTCGTGGCGGGTGTCGCGGTCGCGCGCAACCGGGCACGTGCGCTCGGCGGTGCCGGCGCGGCGCTGATCGTCGCCGGCCTGCTCATCCTGGTCGTCCGGCGCGTCGGGGGCACCTACGTCGTCGACCAGGTCTCGGCGCACGGCGCGGGGCGGCCTGCGGCCGAGGCGACGTGGCGGATCGCGACCTCGCTGCTGGCCGACATCGCGGTGACCGGGATCGTCCTCGGCCTCGTCCTCGCCGCGGGCGCGTGGCTGGCCGGTGGCACCGGCTGGGCACGCTCGGCACGGCGCTTCACCGCGCCCGTCCTGATCGACCATCCCGAGCTGGCCTTCGCCGTCGTCGTCGCCCTGCTGGCGCTGCTGCTGCTCGGCGGCCTGCTGCCCACCGTCGGCGGCGGCTGGGCCGTGCTGGTCTACCTCGTCGGTGCGGCCGCGGGCGTCTGGGCCTTGCGCCGGACCGCCGAGCAGGAGCGCATCACCCCCGCCGGGTGACGGCGCATCACCCATCGCGCGCCGAGCATCGAGACCTCGAAGGCCAACGACGAATCGGAGCACACCGTGAGCAACCTGATTGCCATCGCCTACCCGGACCGGTCCACCGCCGAGCAGGTCGCCGCCAACCTCGACGAGGCGCGCAAGGGCCATCTGGTCGAGCTCGACGACCTCGTCCTGGTCGAGCGCCGCGACGACGGCAAGATCAAGCTCCACCAGCCGTCGATGGCCACCACGGGCGCGCTCGGGGGCGCCGCGTGGGGCGGGCTCATCGGCCTGCTCTTCCTGGTGCCGTTCTTCGGGATGGCGATCGGCGCCGCGACGGGCGCGGCCGCGGGCGCGATGAGCGATGCGGGCGTCGACGACAACTTCATGAAGGAGCTCGGCGCGCAGCTGCAGCCCGGCAACGTCGCGCTCGTCGCGCTGGTGCGCAACGCCAACATGGAGAAGCTGCTGGCCGACGTGAAGATCCCGGGCACGATCATCCACTCCTCGCTGGACGACGAGACCGAGAAGCGGCTGGGCGACGCGCTGGCGAAGGCGGGAGCGCCGGCGTCCTGATCCGGCAGCTCATCGCCGGTGCCCGGCGCATCGTCGAGCGCCTGCTGGCGATCGAGATCGTCGACAAGTCGCTGGTCGTGGGCGCCCAGGCGTTCAGCGCGCTGATCCCGCTGCTGATCGTCCTGGCGTCGCTCGGCTCCAAGGACGGCAGCTCGTTCGCCGACTCGATCGTCAAGCGCTTCGACCTCTCCGGCGACAGCGCCGAGGCGGTGCACACGGCCTTCGCCGCACCCGCGTCGGGCAACACGGTCACGATCATCGGCGTGGCGCTCGTCGCCTTCTCGGCGCTGAGCTTCAGCCGGACGTTGCAGCGGATCTTCGAGCTCACGTGGGGCCTACCGCGCCGGGGGATGCGCGGGACGCTGGCGGGCCTGCGTTGGCTCGGCATGGTCGTCGTCTACGCCGCGCTGCACCCGCTGCTGGGCAGCTTCATCGGCGGTCTCGTCGGCGTGGTGGCCTCGCTGGTCGGCGTGTTCGTGCTCTGGCTGCTGACGCCGTACCTGCTGCTCGACGGCCGCGTTCCCTGGCGCCGGCTCGTGCCCCAAGCCGCGCTCTGCGCCGTCGGCATGACGATCCTCGGGGTGGGGTTCGCGATCTACGTCCCCCGCGCGATGAGCAGCTCCGCGGCGGAGTTCGGTGCCATCGGCGTCGCGTTCACGCTGCTGAGCATGCTGTGGGCCGGGGGCTTCGTCGTCGTCGGCGCCGCGGCGATCGGCTCGCTGGACTGGCGCCCTTCATCCTCGTCGGGTGATGCGCGGTCGCTCACCGGCGCGCCAAGCTCGATGCCATGACCGATGCGCCGCCCCCGCCCGACCCGCGCGACGAGCCCTACTACGACCCGCGCCGCCACGACGATCGCGATGGTGGCGGTCACGGCTGGCAGCTGGTGGCCGTCGGGCTGATCGCGCTGATCATCGGCGGTGGGGCGGCCTACCTGATCAAGGACGACGGCGGCGACACCACGACCGAGGTCCGCACGGTGCAGCGCGAGAGCCGGACCGTGACCGTGCAGGGCGCGCCGTCGGCGACCGATGCCGTCACCGTCACCCAGCCGCCGGCACAGACCGTCGTCAAGACGACGACGCTGACGGTCACCGTCCCGACGACGCCCGAGACCGCTACGGAACCGTGAGCGCGTCGTCGCCGTCCGGGAGCGACGTCGCGTCGGTGTCGACCTCACGCAGCGCCGCCATCCGGGCCCGCCGCGGCGCGCCCGCCTCACGGATCACGATCTTGATGGTCGCCGCGAACGGCACGGCGAGGATCGCGCCGACGACGCCCAGCAGCGAGCCGGCGATGAGGACGGCGACGATCGTCGTGAAGGCCGACAGCTCGACCGCGCGGCGGTAGACCAGCGGGTAGACGATGTAGTTCTCGATCTGCTGGTAGACGAGCTGGACCACCAGCATCACGATCGCGGCAGGCGTCGAGACGGTCAGCGCGACCGCGACGAGGATCACCGCCGCGATCGTGGCGCCGACCTGGGGAATCAGATCCAGGAACCCCGTGATGACCGCCAGCACGATCGGAAACGGCAGGCCCAGCGCCCACGCCGACAGGCCGGCGACGGTGGCCGCGACGCAGGAGATCGCGACGTTGCCGACCAGCGAGTTGGAGACCGCCTGGATGCACTCCTCCAGCACCGGGTGCCAGCGCCGCTCGACCTCCGGCGGCGTGAAGCCGAACAGCCAGTCGGTGATCGTCGGGCGCTCCATCAACAAGAACAACGCCAGGAAGGTCAAGGTGACGAGCGAGAGGATCGAGCCGAACGCGCCGCCCGCGATGCCGAGGATCGTCGTCGCCGCCTCCGGCAGCCCGGCGGCGAGGTCCTTCAGCGCGTTGCGGATGGTGTCGTCGATCCCGGCGGTCGAGACGAGCTGCTGGAAGCCGTCGGTCTGGGTCAGCTGCTCCCAGTAGGCGGGCAGCTCGTTGACGAAGGCGACGATCTGGTCCCACAGCGGGCCGGCGGTGACCACGACGATGGCGACGACCGCGAGGAAGAGCGCGGCGAACGTCGCCAGCGCGGCGCGACCACGCCGCCAGCCGCGGGCGACGAGCGCGCCGACCGGCGGGTCGAGCCCCAGCGCCAGCACGCCCGCGACGAAGATCGAGAGCAGCGTGCCCGCCGAGAAGATCACCAGGACCACGACGCCGGCGAACACGGCGACGGTCGCCATCGTGCGCAGCGGGATGACGATCGCGACGGGCTTGGGTCCGGGCCGCAAAGCACTGCCATCCTGCGTGGTGCCGGGGTGACGGCCGCTCACCCGCGCCGGGTGGTCCCGGTGCCGAGCTCCAGCACGCCACCGGGCGCCATCGCGGCGACGCGGACGTTGGCCGTGCGCGTCCGGTCCAGGAACTCGTCGATGGGGTCGACGAGCGTTTCGCGGTTGCGCGTGCCGATCGGCAGGAAGGTGCCCCAGTGGATCGGGACGACGATGCGCGGCGCCAGCAGCTCGACCGCACGCGCGGCGCCCTCCGGATCGAGGTGGCCGGCGCCGAGCGTCGGGCCCCAGCCCCAGATCGGCAGCAGCGCGACGTCCAGCGGCGGGTCGGCGAGCTGGGCCATCCCGGCGAACAGGTCGGTGTCGCCCGCGAAGTAGATCCGCTGCGGCCCCTCGACGAGGTAGCCGAGCGCGGCGATGGGGCGGCCGAGCGGATGGCGGCGGCCGTCGTGGTGGGCGGCGATCGCGCGCACGGTGACCTGTGGGCTCAGCGCGAGGGTGTCACCCGCGGTCATCTCGTGGGCGGGACGGATGCCGAGATGGCGCAGGGCGGGTGCGGTGCCCGCCGGCGCGACCACGCGCGTGCCTGCGCCCAGCGCGCGCAGCGAGGCGCCGTCGGCGTGGTCGCGATGCAAGTGCGACAACAACACGACATCGACGTCGGTGGGCACCGCGGGCGCGGCGACGTGGCGGCGCAGGTGCGCCACGCGCGTCCCGAAGACCGGGTCGGTCAGGAGGCGGAGGCCGGCGAGGTCGATGAGGACGGTCGCGTGGCCGAGCCAGGTGAGGCGGTCGGGGCGGATGCGGGCTCCTGCGCGTCGAAGGCGGTGTGGCCGAGGGCCGCCAGCCAGCCACGCAGCACGTGGTGCACGTGCGCTGCGCCGACGATCTCCTGTGTCGGCATCGACAGCGTGGCCGGGGCCAAGATGAAGGGGAACGACTGCGGGCCGCCGAGCCCGCCGTGGGACCCGACGAGCTCCTCGAAGGCCGCGACCTCCTCGGTCTGTGGCCAGTAGGTGCTGTTGACCATGATGTCGGGGCAGTGGGGGAAGCGGGCGGTGCGGGCGACGTGCGCGGCGGCGCGCGGGCCGAAGGGCGCGAGCGGGTCGACGCCCGTGACGGTGCCGTCGTCGAGCCGGTGCTCGCCGCCCGCGCCGAGCACGAGGTCGCCGCGCTCGTCGTCGCGCACGAGGACGAAGCCGATGCCCGGATGGGTGAGCAGTGTCGACAGCAGCGCCGGGTAGTTGGTGTCGATGGTGGAGCGGCTGACGCGGCCCGGCAGGCGCGGGAAGGAGACGAGGCCGAGGCAGCCCGACGCCATGACGACGATCTCGGGGAGCTGGTCGTCGTCGACCGTCGTCGTCTCCTCGATCTCGGCTCGGTGCCCGGAGAGCGTGCGGACGGCGCGGGCCGGCGCGCTGTCGCCGGTCGCGGCCTCGGCCAGCGCGGCCTTGAGCTGCCCGCCGGCCTCGTCGCTGGTGCCCGCGCGTGTCATGTCGATGGTCTTGGGCTCGGCGTCGCAGGCCTCGCGCACGAGCGTCTCCAGCGTGATGCCGTAGCGGTCGGCGAACGTCGCGCCCTGGGTCTGGCCGTGGTCGGAGAGGACGATCAGCTCGTAGGGGCGCGGGCCGTCGGCGGTCGCGCGCGCGATGCGCGCGATGCGCCGGTCGACACGGTGCAGCACGGCCAGCGCGTCGGCGCGCTCGATCCCGGAGTGATGAGCGACCTCGTCGTAGGCGAGAAAGGTGGTGTAGACGGTCGGTCGGCCCGCGTAGATGTCGCCGATGACCGCCTCGACCTGGAGGTCGAGCTGGATCGCCGTCGCGAAGGCCCGCAGCGGCGCGTAGCTCAGATGGCGCGGCACACGCGGGAGCTCGTTTCGGCGGCGCTGGCGCATGGCCGACCAGAGCTCGGTGACCATGTCGCCGATCGTCAGCAGGAACGTGCGGGCGACGTTGAACGGGCTGGCGAAGTAGGTGTAGTAGTCGGCCCCGAGCTTGCCGCGGCGCACGTCGAGGACGGTGCTCATCGTCAGCAGCGAGTGCGGGGCGTCACCGGAGAGGATGTTCGCGCGGCTGGCGCCGTCGTCGTGCAGCAGCCCGCGGCCGTCGGAGACCCGGCGCTCCAGCTCGGCCGCGTCGCGCGGGTGGTTGGTGACGATCGGCCTGCCGTGTTCCTTCTCCCACCAGCGAAACGCCGGCATGTCCTCGTTGTCGCCGTGCAGGATCCCGGCCTGGCAGGCGCCCGTCTGCGAGGACCAGTCGGTCTCCCAGCGGGTCAGCACGTGATCGCGGTTGGCGATCCAGCTCGCCAGCGTCGGCACGTGGCCGTCGCGCAGCGCGCGCTGCAGCACCTCGTAGGCGAGGCCGTCGATCTCCAGGAAGATCACGCCGGGCACGGTGCTGCGCGTGGGGTCAGACGGACGGGCGCGGCGGCGGGCCAGATACGTGGCAAAGCGCTCGTCGTCGTCGATCGACAGCACCGCGGCGACGATCGTGGAGAGGATCGTCACCGCCAGCGTCACGACGATCGCCGTCCCGAGGTTGTCGATCGTCATGGCAGGCACGATCGCCGCGACCAGCAGCAGCATCGCGCCGTTGAGCACCAGCGCCGCGCCGCCGATCGTCAGCACCGTCAGCGGCAGCGCGATGCGCACGAGGATCGGCCACAGCAGTCCGTTCAGCAGGCCGAAGATCGCGGCGGCGGCCAGCGCCGGGCCGGGCCCACCCACGTCGAACCCCGGCACGATCGGGCTCAAGATCAGCAGCGCGCCGGCGGCGGTCACCACCGACACCGCCGCCCGCAGACCGAGGATCTGGCGCATCACGCCGAGCCTGTCGCGCCCACGGGCGACCCAGGCTCACCCGTCGCGGGTGAACCGCAGACCCGCCGCGTCGCAGCGGCGCAGCAGGTCATCGACGTAGCCGTGGGCGTCGGCTGCTGCGTCGTCGAGCTCGTCGGCACGAAGGGTGTCGAAGGCGGCCGCCCGCCTCGGGCCGTGATTGGTCGGTTCGTGAAAGTCGCGGCTCAGATCGGTGAGTGCGCGGGCGACGATGCCGTCGTGCTGTGTGGCATGGCCGACGAGGCGTTCGACGATGTCGTCCATGTCGTTCCAGCCACGCAGGACGTAGACGAGATCGAAGGCGTCCTTCGGTTCACCGCGATGCGCGAAGGCCAGGGCCTTGAGGACCGTGAAGGTCGCGGGCCCGCAGACGGGGATCTCTCTCGCAACGCGCTCCCCGGCCAACGTATGGCCGTCCAGGGTGACGATCTCGCGCTCGTCGGCGGCGAGCTCGACGCCGGGAATGACGAGCGCACCGAAGTCGGCCTCCAGGTTCTGGACCTTGGCCGGCGGCGGGCCGCCGGGGATCGGCGCCATCAGGAAGTCGACGGTGACCTTCGTGTTGGCATACGCCCAGGTCTGGACCAGGGCATTGCCCTTGGCGTTCTTGATGGGCTTGAAGCCCTCGGCACGTAGGCGGGTGCTGATGGCCTGGTAGCCGTTGTCGTCGAGCACCGCCACGGCGAGGCCGACGTCGAGATCGTTGGTGCCGGGGTGGGGCGCGTCGCGTGCGGTGCCGAGCCGGTGGTCGATCAGGAGGCTCGGGACCAGCCCGCCGACGATGCACAGCCCGTCCATGTGCGCACCGACGGTGACGGCGAAGGTCAAACAGGCCGAGACGACGTTGGCGAGGTCTTCGGGCGTGTAGCCGTCACGGGTCCGCGGCTTGTTGGTGGTCATGGACCCCAGAGCAGGTGCCGGTTGCGCAGGTGGTCGGCGGCCTCAGCGGCGCGCTCGGGCAGGTGGCGGAGGTCGAGGTAGGTCTGCACGGGCGAGACGGCGGGGATGTCGTCGCGGGTCTGGACACCGAAAAGGACGCCTTCGTCGTCGGGTACCAAGAGCTGGACGTTGGCGCCGCGTTCGTTGCGGCGCAGATGCAGTTGGTCGGCGACGGTGATCGGATCGCCGGCAACATAGATCGAGACGAGTCGGAAGCGCGCGAACGGATCCAGCAACCAGGCGGCGGGTAGGCCGGTGACCGCGTGGTCGATGTCGACGTCGGTGAGCTTGGTGCTGAGCTCGCGGGCAAGTTCGATGCCGCTGCCGGAGTGATGGCCGAGGACCACTTCGTGGCGGTCGAAGCGGTAGTCCTCGGCCCACGCGTCGAGGAGCAGATTCGGGTCGGCGGGGCGGAGCTCATCACCGCGACGAGCGAGAAGCTGCTCGTCGCCAAGCCGGCGCACGATGCGCGAGATCCGGCCGTCGTCGAGTTGGGTCTCCGGGACGAGGTCCTTCTGTCGCCACCACCGTTCCGGGTCGTCCAGCAGCGCGCGCACGACCCGTGAGCTCTTGGGGGCGAACGGCGAGGATGGTCGCCCGCGGCTGGGGAAGGCATTCGGATGTCCTTGGACCTGGACATACAGACCTTCGTCGCGGATGTGGGCGTTGCCTGAAAGGTCGAGCCAGTTGATGTCGCGTTCGGCGGCGGCTGCGGCCCCGGCGGCGGTCATGTAGGGCACGACGAGGACGGCGATCGCATCCGGTACCGCGGCGTAGTGGGCGAGTTGCTCGCCGGCCGCAGCGACAACCCCGGGGGTACTCGAGCCCTTGACCTCGATCAGCCAACGGTGGCCTTCGCCGTCGGTGACGGTGAAGTCGATCTCGCGGTAAGTGACGTCACGCTCGGTCCGGAAGGTCTCGACGGGACGGCCGAGCAGCTCGGCGAGATGCCCAGGCAGATCACGGCGGGCGCGGCGTTCGAAGGCTTGAGCGGTGTCCTGCATAAAGGCAATCTCCTGCCAGGCTGCGACAGGGATCGATTATAAGCAGGAACGGTCAAGGCATCCTGCAGAAATTCGCCCACCTGCGCAGGAGCGACAGGTTCTGGATTTCATGCAGGATGCGATGAACCGCGGCCGGCGCCCGGCGTCAGCTCGCCGCAGAGGCCTGCTCGAGCTCCTTCTCGAAGTCCTTGGCGTCGGCGTCGAGCTGCTTCTTGATGCGCTTGTTGGCACGGCGCAGCTCGCGGTCGAGGGTCTCTTCGAGTTGGGAGCGGCCGACGATGACGAGGGCGGCCTCGCCGGCGTCGAGGGCCTCGCCGAGGTCCTTGACGTCGCCGCGCGACATGCCGTGCCAGAGGTGGCCGATGAGGCCGCCCGCCGCGCCCCCGACGATCGCGGTGCCGATGATCGACGGCGGGAAGAGGATGCCGACGATGGCGCCGACACCGATCCCGGTCCAGGCGCCGTGCTGGGTGGGCTTCTCGTGCTTGTGGACGTGGACCTTGCCGTCGGCGTCCTTGGTGACGAGCGCTGCGTCGTAGGTGCCGACGATGCCGCCGGCGTGCAGCTCCTTGAGCACCTCGTAGTCCTCGCGGGCGTCTGCCTCGCTGTCATAGGCCGCGATGTACAGGAAGACCGGTTCATCGGCCATGTCGTGCTCCTTTGCGCTGAGGGAGTTCGTCTGCACAGCATGGATGCCGTCGAGCGATCCGTCCTCACTCCGAAAGGGTGATCTCATCCGACGTGGGTGAGGATCGGTCACCCAGTCGCTCGCGAACCTGCCGAACGTCATCACGCCCACGAGGGAGGTCCTTCATGTCCACGCTCGACCCCGGTCTTCAGGAGCGCGAACCACGACGCCACGCGACCTACGACGAGCCACACGGTGCCGGCTGGCTGATGTTTGCCGGGATCATGCTGCTCATCGCCGGCGTGTTGAACGTCATCTACGGCATCGCCGCGATCGGTGACTCCAGCTTCTTCGTCAACGACACCAAGTACATCCTCAGCAACCTCAACACGTGGGGCTGGGTCACGCTCGTCATCGGCGCGCTGCAGATCGCCGCGGCGTTCTCGATCTGGGCCGGCAACCAGTTCGGCCGCTGGTTCGGGATCGCGACGGCGACGCTCAGCGCCATCGGCGCACTGCTGTCGATCCCGGCTTATCCCTTCTGGTCGCTGGCGATCTTCGCCGTCGACATCCTCATCATCTACGGGCTCGCCGCCTACGGCGGACGCCATCAGCCCGTCTGACAGAACAAAGCCCTCACGGGCTGTAGTGGAGGTGGTTGTTGTGTTGGGCTTCGTCGTGCAGGGTCGCCTCGATCGTCTCGGTCATCGCGCGCTGCTGGTGCTCTTGCTCGTGTGCGCGGTGCTGGCGCTGGACGCGAGTCAGGCGGCGGCGACGTTCGAGAGTGGTCCTCGCCTACGGGCGACGAATCGCTCGAACACCGAGTTGGTGATCAACAGGCTCGGACCGGGCCAAGGCGTCAGCGGGTTCCTCCCCAACGCGGCCAATCCCTTCGATCCGGCGACCGACGGGTATCCGGCGAGCGATCCGCCGACGGGCGCCGGGTCGGGCTGGTCGAGGTCGAACGAGAGCTTCGCGGGCATCATCCACGCCACGCCTCCCCCCGGCGGGGAGGAGCTGAGTCTCTACTGCATCGACATCGCCACGGAGACCCGTGTCGGGTACGGCTATGCGCTGGGCACGTGGGACGCTGCCAACGTGCCGAACGTCGGCTACGTGGCCAGGCTGTTGAACGAGTACTACCCGCATACCGACGAGCCCGCCGCGCTGACCGACCTCAACCAGCGGGCGGCCGCCGTGCAGGCGGCGATCTGGTTCTTCACGGATCGGTACGTCGTCAGCACCAGCGACCCGCTGCACGCCGCCGTGGTCGCGATCGTCAACGACGTTCTGCAGCAAGGCCCGGTGATCGAGCCCGATCCGCCGAGCGTGGCGATCGACCCGGCTTCGCGCGACGGGGGTGGGGTGCTCGGGCCGTTCACGGTCACCACCGACCACCCGCCCGCCGCGGTCTCGGCGACGGGCGCCGACATGTTCGCCAACGCGGCGGCAACCGACGCGATCGCCAACGGGGACACCGTGCCGTCCGGTCAGAGGATCTGGTTGCGCGCCGCCCCACCGGGAACGGCGGTGCTCGAGGCCGCAGCGCGGGCCACGGTGCCCAGAGGCAATGTCTTCCTCTATGACGGCAACACCCATGGCGTCGAGCGCGCACAGAAGCTGATCCTCGCCGAGACAGGCGTGCTGTTCACGACGGTCCGGGCGACCGCCGAGTTCCGCGAGTCCGGTGCGCTGAGGGTGACCAAGGAGATCGCCGGCCCGGCGGCCGGCTCGCAAGGCCCCATCGTCATCAGCGTGGAGTGTGAAGACGCCGTCGACCGGCCGGACTTCGTGATCCCGGCCGGTGCCACCGGTACGCAGTCGCACACCTATGAGGACATCGTCGCGGGTACCCGGTGCACCGTTGCCGAGAGGTCCAACGGACATGTCACCGGCGTCGACGTCGTCGTGAGCGGCGATGAGCGTGACGTGACGATCGACGCCGGCAGGACCGAGGCCGTTGACGTGACCAACACCTACAGCTTCGTCGAGAACCCGGTTCCCGGGCCGGGCACCGGGGCCCTGCTGGTCACCAAGACCCTGATCGGCCCGCAGGCCGGCAGCCAGGGAGCGGTCACCATCCGCGTCACCTGCAATCCGGTGGTCCAGGCGCCGGACTTCGTGCTCGCCGCGCGAACCTCCGCCGGGAGCTACTCGCACCGGTTCGACGTCCCGGCCGGCTCGGTGTGCACCGTGGCCGAGATCGCGGATGGAAGCAGCGAGTCGGTCACGACGACGGTCAGCGGCGGCGGGCAGACGGTGGTGGTCCCGGACGGGACCGTGGTCGGGGTGAGCGTGACGAACCTGTTTGGGGCGCCCGGCGAGGTGCCCCTGTCCGGCTACGTGTCGGCCGTGTCGGCCGCCGCCGGCTTCCTGCGGGTCACCAAGACGATCGCCGGGCCCGCGGCCGGGCGTCAGGGCTCGGTCGTCATCAAGGTCTCCTGCGGTGGTCCGTTGCACGCCTACGTGTTCCGCATCCGTGCAGGCACGCGCGCGCGCACGGTGTCACGCGCGTTCCCCGAGCTGACGCCCGGCGACCGCTGCATCGTCACCGAGACCAAGACCGGCTCCACCGGCTCGGTTCGCGTGGCCACGTCACGCACACGCCGGACCGTCACCATCCCCTCCAGCGGCGGCGGTGCGACCGTCTCGTTCCGGGACAGCTTCTTCCCCCGCCGGCGGGCGGTGCCGGTGACCGGCTGACCGGGAGCGTCTGAGCCCGGCACCTCGCCGGGCTCAGAGCTCCAGCTCGGGCTTGAGCCGCGCGAGCGTCCACTGGCGCCGGCGGGCGACCGCCGCCATCGCTCCCGTCAGCGCGATCGCGAGGAAGCCGACGATGACGATGATGTCGCGCGTCAGGTGCGCGGTCTCGCCGCCGCTGATGGCATAGCGGAACGCGTCGATGGTGTAGGTCATCGGCAGGATCGGGTGCAGGATCTGGAAGATCTGAGGTGAGATCTGCAGCGGGTACAGGCCGCCGGCGCCGCCGAGCTGCACGACGAGCAGGACGAGCGACAGCACGTCGCCGACGACCCCGAGGCTCAGGCGCAGGGCGTGGTCGATCGCGGTGAACGTCCAGATCGTCAGCCAGAGCAGGCCGAGCAGGAGCACCGGCTGGTCGGCGTCGAGCCCGAGCCCCAGCTCGGCGATGGCGAACAGGACCGTCGCGGCGACCGTCCCGACCATCGCCGCCGGCAGCCACGCGGCCATCGCGACGGTCGGCGACCGCAGCCCGCTGGCGAGCGCCTCGCCGGCGACCGGCCGCAGCAGCAGGTAGGCGATGAGGCCGAAGACCCACAGGCCGATGGACAAAAAGAACGGCGCCACGCCGCGGCCGTAGACCTTGGCGGGGTGGAGGTTGCTGGATTGGACGTCGACCGGGTTGCCGAGGACCTCGGCGTTGCGTGAGCGTGTCTGCGCGTCGGCCGACGGGACCTTCTTGTAGGCGTCGGTCAGCTTCTTCGACAACGTGGCCGCGCCGGTCGCCAGCTTGCCGTTGCCCGTCGCCAGCTCGGTCGCGCCGGTGTGCGCCTGGCGGGCCGCGGTCCGCAGCTTCTTGGCGCCGGCGGCCACCTGGTTGGCGCCGCGGTCGAGCTGGTCGACCTTGTCGACGGCGGTGTCGACCTGGTCGCGGGCGTCATCGGCACGGGATGTGATCGATGAGGCTTGCGACGCGATCGTCTTGGCGGCGGCGCCGAGGGCGTCGGCGTCCTTCGCGTCGCCGGCGGCCGCGTCGACCTGCGCGCGCAGCGCCTTGAAGGTGGGGTCGTCGGCGAGGTCGGGGTTCGCGGCCAGCAGCGCGGCGGTGGCCGCCTTGGCGTCGCTCACGGCGCCGCCGACGTTCCCTGGCGCCTTGGCCGCCAGCTCCTGCACGGTGCGCGCGGCCTCCTGGACGCGCGCCGCCGCACGGTCGGCGGCCCGCGACGCGGCCGAGGCGGCCGTCGCCAGCTCGTCGGTGCCCGCGGCGACCTTCGCGCTGCCGGTCGCGAGCGTGCCGGCGCCCGTGGCGAGTTCGTCGAGCCCGGAGCTGAGCCTCTTGGCCCCGGTGTGTGCCTCCTGGGCGCCCGTCTTGAGCTTGGTTGCGCCCTGCGCCGCCTCCTTGAGCCCGGAGCGGACGTCCTGGAGGTCGCCGAGGCCGGTCTCCGCGTAGGCGGTCTGCGCCGCGGTGTTGATCTGGGCCTGCAGCTCGCTCTCGGCGGTCTTGGCGATGATCCCGACGATGAAGCCGTTGGCGTCGTTGAGCTCGACGTGCAGCGCCGCGCGCTCGGGCGTGCCGGTCGCCGGGCTGGTGAGCCGCCGGCTGAAGTCCGGCGGCACCGTGATGACGAAGTAGTAGCGGCCGGACTTCAGCCCGTCGAGCGCCTTGCTCTCGTCCACGAACTTCCAGTCGAACTGGCGCTGCACCCGGAGTTGGTCGGTGAACTGCCGGCCTGCGTCGATCGTCTTGCCGCCGACCTCGACGGGGCGGTCCTGGTTGACGACCGCGACGGGGATCTTGTCCACCCGCCCGTAGGGATCCCAGCTGGAGTAGAGGTACACGCCGGCATAGAGGGTCGGCACGATCACCATGAAGGCGATGGCCGCGCGGCGCATCGGTCCGCGGAAGCGCCGCAGCTCGAAGAAGGCCAGACGCAGCGCGCTCACGGCGCCGGCCTCGGTGACAGGATCGTGGTGGCCAGGCCGGCGGCCGCGCGCGGATCGGTCGTCACGGCGACGACGGCGCGACCCTCGTCGGCCACGGCCCGCAGCGCCTCCCAGACGCGGCGCTCGTCCTCGGGCCCGAGGCCGCGGTCGGCGTCGTCGAGCACGACGACCGGCCGGTCCTCGACGGCGGCCAGCGCGAGATCCAGGAGCGTGCGCTCCAACGGCGTGAGCGCATGCAGCGCGGTGGCCATCAGCACGTCGACCCCGGCGCCGGTCAGCCGCGCGCGCACCGCGCTCTCGACCGCGCTCACCGGGCTGCGGTGCGTCAGGACGCCGCGGTTGGCGATGGCCTCGCCGACCGTCCACAGCTCGTCCAGCTCCACGGTGTCGCCGGCGCGGGCGACCGCCACGAGGCTGCGGATCGCACCCGACTCGATGTCCAGCGGATGCCCGCCGACGATCAGCCGCCCGCCCGCCACTCGCAGCCGTCCGGAGAGCGCGAGCAGCAGCGCGGTCCGGCCGCTGCCGCCCGGGCCGGTCACCGCCAGCAGCTCACCGGCCGCGACGTGCACGGTGATCGGCCCGAAGACCCGCCCGCGCGGTCCGGTCGCCAGCAGTCCGTCGGCGACCATCAGCGGCGGGGCGCCAGATGGCTCGGTGACGAGCAAGAGGACGGCAGGCTCGCGCGCACCGGGGTGAGCCGACCTCCCCCTGTTGGTGTGATCTTGGCGTGGCGCGCAGGGCGACATCCGCCGATTCCTCCTGCAAAGCGATCAAAGAATGGCCTCAGCGGCCGAAGACCAGGGTGCTGAACGCCACGGGCTGTCCCGGGCGACCTATGGAAGGGAAACCCATGAAGCGCAAGCCGTTGAGCATCATCGCTGGACTCGCAGTCGTCGGTGCCATCGCCGCCGGGAGTGCGGCATTCACCGCAAGCAACACGATCCCGCCCACCGTGATGGGCTTCGGGACCTCGAACATCACCGGTGCGACGGCGACGTCGCTGACCTACACGCGGTCACCCGACGGGACCCACATCACCGCGGCGACCCTGGTCTTCACCGGTGACATCCACACCAGGACCGTCGAGGCCGGCTTCAACACCAACGCCCTCGACACCTGTGACCCCGGCGTCTTCGCCGCGGGCGACACGACGGTCTCCTGCACGATGAGCACGCCCGAGCCGACCGCCGGCGCCACCACGTTCAACGTGGCGGTCAGCTAGGCAAGCCCCGCTTTGCGGTTGGGGATGGTCTGCCGCCACGGCGGACCATCCCCATGCACCGCGGCGCCGGGCGACGGAGAGCGAGCAGGAACGTGCGACATCCGCGCACCCGCATCATCACGGGCGCGTCCCTCCTGCTGCTTGTCGTTGCCTGGCTGGTCGTGGGCCCCGCACAGCTCGGTGGAGCGACCACCTATGTCACGACCCACGGCATCAGCATGCAACCGCGGTTGCACACCGGCGACCTCGCGCTGGTGCGACCGGCTGCCGAGTACCGGGTCGGCGACGTCGTCGCCTATCGCAGCACCGTGCTGCGCCGCGTCGTGCTGCACCGCATCATCGCCCGTGACGGCGACCGCTATGTCTTCAAGGGCGACAACAACAACTTCGTCGACCCGATCCACCCACCCCGCTCCGAGCTCATCGGCCGGATGTGGCTGCGTGTGCCGCGCGGCGGGGCGATCCTCTCGTGGCTGCGCATCCCCGCCATCGCCGCGCTCCTGTGCGGCTCTCTCGCGCTGCTGTCGCTCTGGCCCGCGCGCCAACGCCGCCGCCGCGGCAAGGCCGGCACCCGTCCTCGAGGAGCGCCGTCGATGAGCGGCCGGTCGCTGCGGATGGTCAGCCCGAACGCGCAACTGCTCCTCGTCGGCTGCGCGGTGGTCGCTGTCGCCTGCTTGGTGCTCGGCGTGCTCTCGTGGACCCGTTCGACGAACGACCCGGTCGCGGCGAAGGTCAACTACACGCACAAGGTCCGCTTCTCCTATCGCGCCGACGCGCCGGTTGGCGCGGTCTACCCGACCGGGATCGTCAAGACCGGCGACCCGATCTTCCTGCGGCTCGTGCGCCAGGTGCGCGTCAAGGTCGCCTACCACCTCGCCTCCGATGCGGTGCGCCAGGTCGGCGGGACCCAGGAGATCCTGCTGCGGCTCCGCAGCCCCACCGGCTGGACCCGGACCATTCTGCTGCAGCCGTCCACGCCGTTCCGCGGCGCCGGCACGAGTGCCTGGGTTGTGCTGGATCTTGCTCAGCTACGGGCGCTGATCGGCCGCGTCGAGACGCTGACCGGGACACCGGCGGGCTCCGCGTTCACGGTGGACATCCTGCCGCGGGTGCACGTCAAGGGAACGCTGGCCGACGAGGCGCTCGACGACAAGTACGACCCGACGCTGAGCTTCCAGCTCGACCCGCTGCAGCTCCGCGCGGGCAGCGGTGGCTCGGACGGTGCGGCGTTCACCCAGAGCCGGCCCGGCAGTGTCGCCGCGACCGTCGCCTCTCCCAACCACCTGCGCTTCGGCGGTCATGGCCTCCAGGTCGGGACCGCCCGCTGGGTCGCGCTGATCGGCTACCTGCTCGCCATCGCGGTCGCGCTGCTCACCACGATCCGCGAGCGCCGTCGGCCACAGGATCTCTCGATGCAGATCCACGCCCGCTACGGCCACCTCATCGTCCCGATCGCGGCGATCATGCACGACCCGGCCCAGCCGGTCGTCGACGTGATGAGCATCGACGCGCTGGCCCAGGTGGCCGAGCGCTGCGAGCGGGTGATCTTGCATCACCATCGCATCGGGGCGGAGAGCTACCTGGTCGACGACGAGGGGACGCTCTACCGGTACCAGCCGCGCGCGGCCGTTCTCCGAGAGGTCGCCGCGGCGTAGCCCGCACCTCACCCCGAGCGCGTCCCGTCCTCGTTGTAGGTGTAGAACCCCGCCCCCGTCTTGCGCCCCAGCTGGTTGGCGGCGACCATGTTGCGCAAACCGACCGTCGGTCGAAAGCGCTCACCATGGGCGACCGCCAGGCTGCTGATGGCTTGGAGATAGGTGTCGAGCCCGTTCATGTCGCCCAGCTCGAGCGGCCCCATGGGGAAGTTGAACCCCAACTTGAGGGCGGTGTCGATGTCCTCGGCGGTGGCGACGCCCTCCTCGAGCATGCGGATGCACTCCAGGCGCAGGATCGCGTAGGCGCGGCTGGTGATGAAGCCGGGGCTGTCCTTGCGGCAGACGACGACTTCCTTGCCGAGCCTGCCCGCGAAGGCGCGGGCGCGCTCGACCTCGGCGTCGGCGGTGAGCGTGCCGGCGATGAGCTCGACGAGGCGCATCATCACCGGTGGGTTGAAGAAGTGGATGCCGACGAGGCGGTGCGCGTCGGCGTCGAGGACGGAGGCGATCGAGGTGATCGAGAGCTGGGAGGTGTTCGTGCCCAGCAACGCCGACCGTGGGGCATGGGTCACGATCTCGGTCCAGACCTGGCGCTTGACGTCCAGCAGCTCCGAGACGGCCTCGATGACCACCCCGGCGCGGTCGACGGCAGCCGGCAGGTCGGTGGTGAACGTGATGCGCTCCAGCGCCTCGCGCGCCTCCACGGCGTTGAGCGTCCCGCGTTTGACGAAGCGCGCCAGGCTGGTCTGCATGGCCGCGCGCGACCGGGGGAGCACCGCCTCGTCGACGTCATGGATGACAGCCTCGTCGCCGGCCATCGCCGCGAGCTGGGCAATGCCATTGCCCATGATCCCGCCGCCGACGACCGCGACGCGATCGCTCAGGGCATCTCCCGCACGCTCGTTGCTCATATTCCTTATACTATAGGCGTGACGTTCGCGCTTGACCAGACCTACGTCGATCTCCAGGCCGAGGCCCGTGAGGTCGCGGCGGCCATCGCCGAGTTCGCCGCCGTGGCAGACGGCATGAGCACCGTCCATCCCGGCGTCCTCTCCGCCCTGACGTCGAGCCGGCTGTTGGAGCTGATGGTCCCCGCCCGGTACGGAGGCCGGTTCGAGCGGCTCGACCCACTGGCGATCGCCGTCGTGCGAGAGGTGCTGATGGCGACCTCGTCGCACGCCGACTCCCTCTTCGGCCTGCAGGGCATCGGCAGCTACGCCATCACCGCGGGTGGCACCGACGCCCAGCGCGCCACGTGGCTGCCGAAGGTCGTGAGCGGCGAGGCGCTCGCGGCGCTGGGCCTGACCGAGCCCGAGGCCGGCTCGGACCTCAAGAGCATCACGACCGAGCTCACGCCCTTCGACGACGGGTTCGTGCTCCGTGGCGAGAAGGCGTTCATCTCCAACGCCGGCGCCGCCGCGTTCTACACCGTGTTGGCCCGTCACGGCGACGGCGCCTCGATGGTGCTCGTGCCCGCCGACAGCCCGGGGCTGACGATCACCCCTGCGCCGCAGCTCGCCTCGCCGCATGTGCTCGGCGATCTCCGCTTCGACGATGTCCCTGTCCCGGTCGACGCCCTCCTCGGAACGCCCGGTCGCGGATTCGACCTGGTCATGGCGACGCTCTCGATCTTCCGGGTGTCGGTCGCCGGTGCCTCGCTGGGCATCGGCCAGGCTGCGCTCCAGGAGGCCACGCGCCATGCCGCGCGACGCTGGCAGTTCGGTCGGCCGCTCGCGCGCCACGGCGCCATCGCCGAGCTGCTCGCCGACTCGTGGGCCGAGCTCGAGGCGGCGCGACTGCTGACCTATCGCGCCGGCACGCTGGCCCAGCAGGACCCCGCGGCTGCGCTGCATCACTCATCGATGGCCAAGCTCGTCGCGAGCGAGACCGCCGGGCGGATCGTCGACCGCTGCGTGCAGGTCATGGGCCGGTGGGGGCTCATCCACGATGCGAAGATCGAGCGGCTCTACCGCCAGGCGCGCCCGATGCGCATCTATGAGGGCGGCTCCCAGGTGCTGCGGCTGGGGATCGCCCGCGCGCTGGTCGACGAGCTCGGCGAGAGCGAGCGCCCGGAGTGAGCCGCGTGATCATCGACGCCCACACCCACGTCTGGCCCGACCGCATCGCCAGGCGAGCGCTGGGGACGCCGGCCGACGGCATCCGGCGCTTCGGCGACGGCACCGTCGCCGGCGCGGTGGCGGCGATGCGTCGAGCGGGCGTCGATCGCTCGGTCGTGCTCGCCGTGGCCGACGCGCCCCAGCGCCTCGAGGCCGCCAACGCCTTCGTCGGCGCGCTCGACCCCCAGCACTTCATCGGCTTCGGGACCGTCCACGCCGGACGGTCACCCGAGGAGAACGTCGACAGCCTGCGGCGCAATGGGCTGCACGGCGTCAAGGTCCACCCGCTCTTTCAGGGCTACCCGCTCGACGATCCGCGCCTCTGGGACATCTTCTCCGCCCTGGAGGGCGAGTTCGCCTGCCTCTTCCACGTCGGGCCAGAGACGCAGAACGGGCCCAACGTGCTGGCCACCCCGAAGATGGTCGCCGACATCGCGCGCGCCTTTCCGCGCCTGACGATCATCGCCGCGCACCTCGGTGGCTACCACGTCCACGACGAGGCGCTCGAGCACCTCGTCGGGCTGCCCGGCATCTACCTGGATACGTCGTGGCCGCCGTCGATCGGCTCGCTCGATCCCGGCCTCACCCGCCGGGCGATCGAGCGCCACGGACCCGAGCGCGTGGTCTTCGCGACCGACTGGCCGATGGCCGATCCGGCGGCCGAGATCGCCGCCATCAGGGCGCTGGGCCTCGGTGCGGACGAGACCGCGGCGATCCTCGGCGGGACGCTGGCCGGTCTGCTCGGCCTCGGCGCCCCGCACAACTCCTAGGGGTCGACCTGGTCCCAGCGCAGCTCGGCGTCGACCACGTCGGGGTACTTCTTGCGCAGGTAGTTGGCGAAGTCGCCGATGTGGCGCGTCATCGTCAGGTGCGCGGCATCGGCGTCGTGCGCGGCGATCGCCTCCTGAATGCGGATGTGATCCTTGAGCACCTTCTGACGCGCCTTGGTGGGGTACTCGACGCCCAGCGGCGTGGCGTCGCAGATCCAGTTCAGCGAGGCGACGACCAGCGAGAAGAGCTCGTTGCCGGCGGCCTGCGCGACGAGCGAGTGGAAGCGCTCGTTCTCGGCGAGGAACGCGTCGATGTCCTCGATCTGGTCGCGCATCCGCTCGGTCGATGCGCGGAGTGCTTCGATGTCCTCGTCGGTGGCACGCTGCGCGGCCTGCTGGGCCATCGCGGGCTCGAGCACCTCGCGCGCCTCCAGCACGGAGCGAAAGGACGTGTGCGCCAGCTGCATGCGCATCGCGATGACGCTGGCGAGGTGTCGCGACTGCGGCTCGCCCACGATCGGACCGCCGCCGGGGCCCGTCTTGATGGTGATGACGCCCTGGATCTCGAGGAAGCGCAGCGTCTCGCGCAGGGTGCCGCGTGCCACGCCGTACTTCTCGAGCATCTCGCGCTCGGAGTGCAGCGGGGCCCCCGGCTCGAGGCCCTCGTCGGTGATCTCGCTGACGATGCGCTGGGCGAGCAGCATGGCCATCTTCTGCGGGCGGAAGCTGTTGTGACCGCGGGAGCGCACGGTCCGGGACGTGGACTTGGGGGCTCGGGAGGTGGGCTTCATATTCATTATATTAGTACCTAGCTGGTCCCCGACCAAGGTCCGCCCATCGATCTGCAGGAGTTGTGGTGCTTACCAACCGAGAAGCGCTCATTGTCGACGCCGTCCGAACCCCCGTGGGGCGCGGCCATCCCGAGAAAGGGATGCTCAGGGACGTTCACCCTGCCACTCTCCTCGGGTACACCTACTCAGAGCTCGTGCGGCGCAGCGGGGTCGACCCTACCGAGGTCGACAACGTCGTAGCCGGATGTGTGTACCAGGTGGCCGAGCAGGCCGCAGGCATCACGCGTCTCGCCTGGCTGCAGGCCGGGCTGCCCGAGACGACCGGCGCCACGACGCTGGACATCCGCTGTGGCTCGGGTCAGCAGGCGCTGCATCTCGCGGCGTTGGCCGTGAAGGGCGGGATGGACGACGTGGTGGTGGCCGCCGGCGTCGAGCACATGGGCCGTGTCGGCTTCAAGGTCAACGAGCAGGCCCAGGAGCAGTGGGGCCGGGCGTTCACCCCGGAGCTGCTCGACCGCTATGCCTTGGTTCCCCAGGGCGAGGGCGCCGAGCTGATCGCCGACGAGTACGGCATCACGCGCGAGGACATGGATGCCTTCGCGGCGGAGTCGCACCGCCGGGCGCACGCGGCCACCGTCGGCGGCGCGTTCGCCCGTGAGGTGATGCCGATCGACGTCGGAGGCGAGATCCTCACCGCCGATCAGGGCATCCGGCCCGCGACGACGCCGGAGATCCTCGGCGGGCTCAAGCCGGCGTTCCGCGCCGACGGCCGGGTGACGGCGGGCAACGCATCGCAGGTCTCTGACGGTGCGGCGGCGTTGTTGCTCATGTCGGGGCAGAAGGCCGACGAGCTCGGCGTGACACCGCGCGCGAAGGTCGTCGACCAGGTGGTGCTCGGCGTTGATCCGATCACCATGCTCACCGGCCCGATCCCCGCGACCGCCAAGATCCTGGCCCGCAACGGGCTGCGCATCGCAGACATCGACGTGATCGAGATCAACGAGGCCTTCGCGTCGGTCGTCTTGGCCTGGGCGGCGGTCCACGAGCCCGACATGGCACGCGTCAACCCGCGCGGCGGGGCGATCGCGCTGGGCCATCCCCTCGGCTCGACGGGCGCGCGACTGCTGACCACGCTGCTGCACGAGCTCGAGGACCTCGACGGCGAGCTCGGGCTCGTGACGATGTGCTGCGGTGGCGGCCTCGGGACGGCGACGCTGATCCAACGCATCTGAACTCGTGTAATCAGTATACTCTTTAACGTGCGCGACGAACTGCTGGACGCCACCGAGGGTCACGTTGCGACCCTGCGGATCAACCGGCCCGAGCAGCGCAACGCGTTGTCCACCGAGCTCCTCGAAGCGCTGGCCGCCACCATCGAGCGCCATGACCGCGACCCGGCGATCCGCTGCGTGGTCCTGGCGGGCTCGGCCAAGGTCTTCGCCTCGGGCGCCGACCTGCGGACGCTGCAGCAGGCCGACCCGCTGGAGCACTACATGGGCGCGCGCATCCGCGCCTGGGCCACGATCCGCCGGGCGCGCACGCCGATGGTCGCGGCCGTCTCGGGCTTCTGTCTCGGCGGTGGCCTGGAGCTGGCGATGTCCTGCGCCGTGATCGTGGCGGCCGAGAGCGCGCGCTTCGGCCAGCCGGAGACGATGCTCGGCCTGGTGCCCGCCGCGGGCGCCACCCAGCGCCTGCCGGCGGCGATCGGGCGGGCCAAGGCGTTGGACATGATCTTGACCGGGCGGCTGCTCGACGCCGTCGAGGCCGAGCGCGCCGGCTTGGTCTCGCGCGTCGTGGGTCAGGACGCCTGGATGGACGAGGTCCGCGACGTCGCGGCGGCGATCGCGGCGCGCGGCCCGCTGGCCCAGCGCCTGGCCTGGGAGACCGTCGAGGCGGCGTCCGACGTGCCCTTCGCCGCCGGCCTTGCGCTCGAGCGGCGGGCCTTCGCGATGGCGCTCACCTCGCCGCAGGCGCGCGAGGGCATCGAAGCCTTCCTCGAGCGACGCGCGCCGCTGTGGGATTGACATCGGACGGCGGCAAACTATAGGATATTTCTCATCATCAATTGTCGGGCACGCGGGTCCACGAACATCGCCCGGCACGACATTCGGGGGAAGACGTCGTGAGACGATTCGAAGACAAGGTCGCCTTGATCACTGGCGGCGCTGCAGGTCTTGGTGAAGGTGTGGCACTGCGGCTGGCAGAGGAAGGCGCCAAGATCGTCATCGCCGACGTCAACGCCGAGGCGGGCGAGAAGGTCGCCGCCGACCTCCCGGACGCCATCTTCGTGCAGGTCGACACCAGCGACCCCGCGCAGGTCGAGGCGGCCTTTGCCGCCGGCATCGACAAGTACGGCAAGGTCGACGTCGTCCACAACAACGCCGGCATCACCGGCGAGCAGCAGCCCGTCCACGAGACGACCGTGGAGAACTGGGACCACGTGATGTCGATCAACGCCAGCGGCGTGTTCTACGTCATGAAGTGGGGCATCGAGGCCTTCTTGAAGGCCGGTGGCGGCAGCATGGTCATCACCTCCTCCTCCGCGGCGCTCGCCGCACAGGAGAACATCACGCCCTACACCTTCGCCAAGGCGGGGATCATGGGCGTCACCCGCTCGGCCGCGGTCGAGTACGCGACCCGCGGCATCCGCGTCAACGCGATCGCGCCGACGGCGGTGCTGACCCCGATGGTCGAGGCGTTCATCGAGGCCTCCGAGGACCCGGCCGCCTTCCGCGCCGAGCGTGAGACCTGGAACCCCGTCCCGGGCTGGCCGTACGCCTCGGACATCGCGGGCGTCGTCGCGTTCCTGGCCTCCGACGAGGCGAAGTGGATCACCGGCCTGACGATCCCGATCGACGGCGGCTACACCGCGCGCTGAGCGCGGCCAACCCCATCAGGAACCGAGGAGAGAAGAAGATGGCGAACGACACAGCAGAGGGCGCGTTGGTCGAGCAGCTGCTCGAGCGCGTCAAGGCGCTCGAAGCAGGCGAGGCCGCCCGCACGATCCTGGCCAAGTACGCCAGGGCCGTCGACGCCCAGAGCGTCGAGGGCATCCGCGAGCTGCTCGCCGATGACGTGGTGCTCGACGTGGGGCAGGCGGTCGAAGGAGCCGACGCGGTCACCGAGTTCTTCCGCAAGGCCTTCGCAGACGACCCGGCCGAGAAGTCGCACTTCATCACCAACATCGACGTGCGATGGCTCGGGGATGACCATGCGAGCGTCGAGACGTACTTCCTGTGGACGGCGGCCGATGACACGACGTCGCTGCTGGGCTGGGGGACGTACGCCCATGAGGTGGTGGTTGAAGACGGCACGGCCCGCTTCAGCAAGATGGCGCTGGCGATCCGCCGCATGGCAGACGTTCGCGAAGGCTGGATGACCGGCGCCGCCTGAGGCCGATGGTCTACGAGCTGCGGCGTTATCGGATGACGCCCGGCGGGGCGGCAGCGTTCGAAGCGGGCTTCCGCGACGAGCTGCTGCCGCTCCTCTTCGAGCATGGCTTCGATCTGGTCGGCGCGTGGAGCGTGGCGGTCGACGACGGCACCGAGCTGAAGTGGCTCCTTCGCTGGACCGACCTGGCCGCTCGTCAGGCCGCCTATGACGCCGTGCGGGCCGACCCGCGCAACGATCGCTTCCGCGACCGCCACCTGCAGCACCTGGTGTCGACGTCCAGCGAGATCCTGACGCCGACCTCCTTCTCACCGCTGAACTGACTGGTCTGCCAGATGGCGCCCGCCGATCCACGTCGGGCGGATGGACAGGACGACGCGCACGGCGGCGTCCGGGACATGCGTGGGGTCCATGCCGTAGCGGACGCGCAGCGCGCGGTGGAAGGCCGCTTCGTCGTCGGGGCGCGTGCGCTCCAGCCGCCCGCGGACCTCGATGTAGCGATAGAGGTTCTCGGGGTCGGCGATGCAGAGGCTCAGCCGCGGATCCTCCGCCAGGTTGCGGAACTTCTTGCGGTCCGAGGTATGGCTCATCTCGATCACCGAGCCGTCGTAGGAGAACCACATGGGGTTGCACTGCAGGCCGCCGCCAGGGCGGGTGGTCGCCAGGAAGGCGACCAGCGGGCGCTCGAGGAGATCGGCGAGCTCGGGCGGGACTCGAACGGGGGGAGCGGCATCGTGAACCATCGGGCGATGATATCATCATCATGATCATGAATTCGGGGATCATGGAGAGCCCGAGCACGCCCGTCCCAGGTCTGCTCCGGCGCGCCGCGCGGCTTGCCCCCGCGACCATCGCGGTGGCCTGGCCGGGCGGAGAGCTGACCTACCGGCAGCTGTCGGCGCGCGTCGCCGCAGTGGCCGCGCTGCTCCCGCCGGCGACCGACGGCCCCGAGCCGATCGGCGTCGTCGCCGAGCACGACGCGACCGTGCCCGAGCTGTACTTCGGCGTCCTGGCCGCCGGCCACGCGGTCGTCCCGATCAGCGCGCGCCTGCCCGAGCACGCCGTCGCCAAGATCGCGCACGCTGCGGGCATTCGTGTGGGGCTCATCGCCCCCTCGGCAGCCCACCGGCGCGCGAGCCTGGCCGAGACGGCCAACGCCACGCGCTGGCTCATTCACGGCGAGGACGAGCGGCCCACGTCGCTGCCGACGGCGCGTCGCACGCTGCCGCCCGGGACCGCGATGGTCGCCTTCACCAGCGGCACCACCGGTGAGCCCAAGGGCGTGGTCCTCAGCCACACCAACTTGACCATCCACGCGCTGACCTGCGCCGCCGTGCTGGGTCTCGGCACGCCGAACGTGCACGTCAACCCGATGCCGCTGGCGCACTTCACCGGCGCGAGCCGCGTCATCATCGCCGCGGTCAACGCGGGCACCCACGTCATCCTGCCCGGCTTCGACCCGACCGCCGTCTACGAGGCGGTCGCGGCGTGGGGCGGGACGCACATGGCGATCGTCCCGACGATGGCCGTCGACCTGCTGGCGGCCGACCCCGACCGCTTCGACCTGCGCTCGCTGCAGACGCTGGTCTACGGCGCCGCGCCGATGCCGATGCACGTCGCGCGCGAGCTGGGGCAGCGGCTGCGGTGCGATCTCTTCAACGGCTATGGGTTGACCGAGTCCTGTGCCATGGCCACGGCGCTCGACGGCCAGGCGCACCGCGACGCGATCGCCGCTGACGACGAGCAGCGCCTGAGCAGCGTCGGGCGCGCGGTGCCGGGGATGGAGGTCAGCATCGTCGGCGACGATCGTCGCGAGCTCGCACCCGGCGAGGTCGGTCAGATCGCGCTGCGCGGCCTGAAGGTCAGCTCGGGCTACCTCGACCGCCCCGAGGCGACAGCGGAGCGCTTCCTGCCCGACGGCTGGATGCTCACCGGCGATCAGGGCCACCTGAGCGCGGACGGCGACCTGACGCTGGCCGGGCGCATCGACGAGATGATCATCTCCGGCGGCATCAACGTGCAGCCCGGCGAGATCGAGGTCGAGGCGCTCGTCCACGACGGCGTGGCCTCCTGCGCCGCCTTCGGGGTGCCCAGCGAGCGCTGGGGCCACGAGGTCCATCTCGCGGTCGTCGTCGCCGATGGCGCGCGCGTCAGCCCCGAGGACCTGCGGTCGTTCTTGGCCGGTCGGCTGGACCGCTACAAGGTCCCCAAGGTGGTGCACTTCCTGGAGGAGTTGCCCTACACCTCGGTCGGCAAGCTTCAGCGCGCGACGCTCGCGTCGCGTCTCACCCCTCGCGCATCCGAGACGGATGCGCGACCGACACCCGGAGTGCCTGAACCATGATCGAGCTCCATCACATCAACCTGCCCTCGCACGACATCGAGGCGACCGAGCGCTTCTACCGTGACGTCGTCGGCCTCACCGACCTCGAAGGCGGCGAGGGTGACGCGATGAAGCAGCGGCTGACCGAGAACGTGACGATCTCGACGAGCTTCCTCGGCCTGGGCAAGGGGCCCGACGCCATCCAGCTGCACCTCTCCGACGTCGACTTCAACCTGCACACGCGCTCGGGCCAGAGCGTCAATCCGGTGACGCCCGCCGGCCATGTCGCACTGCGCACGGATGACATCGACGGGCTGAAGCGGCGTCTGGAAGCCGCGGGCTGGGACTACTCCGACTACGGCTCGTCCCAGGTCCACGACTGGCAGCAGATCTTCTTCATCGATCCGGCAGGCCACGTGATCGAAGTGCATCAGTCGCTCGAGGGCTGATCGAGGTACGTCAACGTTTCCCGGGCCGCGCCACGCCGCGTCGGCCCGGAACTTGACATGCGAGCCTTACTATGATCATGATTCGCATGAAGATACTGAAATGGTGTGGTCATGATCCAACGGAGGAGAGGTTCCATGTCAACCGGCACCGTCAAATGGGGAGCGCGCGCCTCAGGCGTCCTTGCGCTCGGCGCATCGCTCATCGTCCTGTCGGCCTGCGGGTCCGACGACTCGTCGGACTCCGACAGCGCCGCCTCGGGGACGGCGCAGACCTCGACGGCCCCCGCGGGCAACGACGAGGTGACCAAGGCCAAGGAGTCGGTCGAGAAGTTCAAGGCCGACAAGGACTTCGTCGGTCCGAGCTCCGGCCCCAAGGGCGTCAAGGGCAAGAGCATCACGGTCATCGCCTGTCCGCTGGCCAACGAGGGCTGCACCAAGGCCGCCAAGGCCGTCAAGAACGCCGGCTCGCTCCTGGGCTGGAAGGTCAACATCGTCGACGGGCAAGGCAGCCCACAGGCGTCGAGTGCCGCGATGAAGCAGGCGATCGCCGCCAAGACCGACGGCATCGCCCTGGTCGCGATCGACAAGGAGATGGTCTCAGGTGTGCTGCCCGCAGCGCAGAAGGCCAAGATCCCGGTCGTCTCGTTCGCCGACAACAACGAGCCGGGTGACGGTCCTACCAACGTCTTCGCGGTCGTCAACCTGGACGCCGACGTCCTCGGCACGATGATCGCCGACTGGGTCGTCGCCGACAGTGACGGCAAGGCGAACGTCGCGATGTTCAACGCGCCCGAGCTCTCGACGATCCAGCAGCGCTATGACGCGAGCAAGAAGGTCATCGACGCCTGCGAGGGCTGTGAGGTGGGCGTGACGCAGAACTTCCAGCTCGCCACGAGCGCGACGCAGCTGCCGCTGCTGACCACCAACGTGCTGACCAAGCACCCCGACGCCGACTACCTCTGGAACCCCAGCGGCGGCCTCGGCTCGCTGCAGGCCACGGCGGTCGACCAGAGCGCCTCCAAGGGCAAGGTCAAGACCGTCACGTTCGACTGTGTCAGCACCAACCTCAAGCAGATCAAGTCCGGAAGCTCGTCGCTGGTGGCCTGCGCCGGCACCGGTGAGGAGCAGTCGGGCTTTGCGATCGTCGACCAGCTCAACCGGGCCTTTGCCGGTGAGCCGCGGGCCGAAGACGGCGACACGATCCCGTTTCACCTGATCGACAAGGCCAACGCGCCGGAGCCGGACGTCGGCTGGCCGGGCGACCCCGGGTTCGAGGAGGGCTACAAGCAGATCTGGGGCATCTCCTGATGCATGCGACGACGCCGCAGGCCGAGCAGCTGCTCAGCCTGCGGCACGTCAGCAAGACCTTCGACGGCACCGTTGCCGTCGACGACGTGAGCCTGGGCCTCTCGGTCGGCGACGTGTGCGGGCTGGTCGGCCCCAACGGCTGCGGGAAGTCCACGCTGATCAAGATCCTGGCCGGCGTCTATCGCGCCGACCCCGGCAGCGAGGTGCAGCTGCACGGCGACGAAGGCGCCACCAGCATGGTCTTCGTCCATCAAGACCTAGGACTTGTTCCCGACGCCAGCGTCCTGGAGAACATCGCGCTGGGCACCGGCTACCAGACCCGCTCGGGCTGGATTCGTGCCCGTGCCCAGCGTGAGGCGACCGTCGCGCTCCTGGACCAGTTCGACGTGGACGTGTCGCCCGACGCGCTGATCGGCGAGCTGGCGCCGGCCAACCGCTCGCTGGTGGCGATCGCGCGGACCTTCGCGATGCTGCGCGACAGCCACGGCCTGCTGGTCCTCGACGAGCCGACCGCGAGCCTCACCAGCGAGGAGGCCGACCGTGTCCTGCGCGCGGCGATCGAGGTCGCCGCCCGCGGCAACGCCGTGCTGTTCGTCTCACACCGCCTCGACGAGATCTTGCGCGTGTGCAACAAGGTCGCGGTCATGCGCGACGGCCGGATCATCGACGTGACGGCGACCGCCGGCCTGGCGCACCGGACGCTGGTCGAGCTGATGCTCGGCCGCCCGGTCGAGGCCGTCACCAGCAGCCCGCCGCGACCCAAGGACACCATCAACGTGCTCGAGGTCCGTGCCCTGTGCGGCCCGCGGCTGCGCGACGTCTCGGTCGAGGTCGCCGCAGGCGAGGTCGTCGGCGTGACGGGCCTGCTGGGCTCGGGCAAGAGCGAGCTGGCGCGGATGATCGCCGGCGCGCAGCCGGCCGGCACGGGCACCGTCATCGGCGAGCCCAACGGCCGCAAGGTGCAGGTGCGCAACCCGCGCGACGCCCGCGGGGCGGGCATCGCCTACTTGCCGCCCGACCGCCGTGGCCAAGGCGCGGTCCTGCCGTTCACCGCGACCGAGAACCTCACGCTGCCCGACCTGCGCAGCTTCTTCGGGCGCACGGGCCTGAGCCACCGCGCCGAGAAGCGCGAGACGCGCCGGTGGATGGACAAGGTCGACGTGATGCCACGATCGCCCGACAAGCCGTTTGCGACCTTCTCCGGCGGCAACCAGCAGAAGCTCGTCCTCGCCAAGTGGCTGCGGCTGGAGCCGCAAGTGCTGGTCCTCGACGAGCCGACCCAGGCGGTCGACGTCGGTGCCATCGCCGACATCTACCGCCTCATCACCGAGTACGCGCAGCGCGGCCTGGCCGTGATGGTCATGTCCTCCGAATGGGAGGACCTGGCGCGGATCTGCACCCGGGTCTACGTGCTCGAGCGCGGGCACGTGGTGGCCGAGCTGCAGGGGGCGGCGCTGACCGCGGACGGCATCGGCGCCGCCGCCCTCGGCCTGCATGGCAACGACGAACGACCTTCAGCGGAGAGCGACTCATGAGCGTCACCACCAGGCCCAACGAGACCAAGCGCGACGCGGCGCCGCCCAAGCGCAGGCCGCGCTTGGAGCTGGACGGCTTGCTGACCCGGTACGCGGCCGTGTTCATCTTGTTGCTGTTGATCGTCGGCTTCTCGATCCTGCAGCCCGACACGTTCCCCACCAAGAACAACGCCACCGCGATCCTCAACACGCAGTCGATCACGTTGATCGTCGCGCTGGGCACGATGGTGCCGCTGATCGCGGGCGAGTTCGACCTGTCGGTGGGCTAGGTCCTCGGCTGGGGCGCGCTGCTCGGCGCGAAGTTGATGTCCATGGATGTGACGCCGATCCTGGCGGTTGTCCTGACGCTCATGGCGTGCGCGGCGATCGGGACGCTCAGCGGCGTGCTCGTCGTGATCTTCCGGATCAACGCCTTCATCGCGACGCTCGGCGTCGGCACGGCGCTGTCGGGGCTGACGCTCTGGCTCTCCGACGGCACCGTGGTCAACGGCGTGCCGGAGTCGTTCGTCGACTTCGGGCGCTGGGCGATCTCGGACTTCCAGATGCCGCTCTTCTTCGCGATCGGCGTGGTCGTCTTCTTCCACATCATCTTCAACCACACACCCCTGGGGCGGTACATGTACGCCATCGGTGGGGGCCGCGAGGCGGCCCGGCTGGCGGGCATCGCCACCGGACGCCTGCGGATCGTGGCGTTCACGGTCTCGGCGACGGTCGCCGGCCTCGCCGGTCTGCTGCAGACGGCGACCTCCGGGTCGGCATCGCCGGACTTCGGGCCGTCGTTCCTGCTGCCGGCGTTCGCGGCCTGCTTCCTGGGCGCCACGGTGATCAAGCCCGGCCGGTTCAACACGCTCGGCACGGTCGTCGCGCTGCTGCTGCTTGCGGTGGGGATCGACGGACTTCAGCTCAGCGGCGCGCCGTACTGGGTCGGCCCGGTCTTCAACGGCACCGCGCTGCTGCTCGCGGTGGGCCTGTCGGTCAGCCGCAGCGTCTCGCAGGCGACCGACTGAGCACGGCGACCTCGTCCGTCAGAGCTTCGAGACCTCGCCGCCGTCGATGACGAAGGTCGCGCCGCTGACGAAGTCCGACAGCGGCGAGGCCAGGAAGGCGACCATGGCGCCGAACTCGTCCGGGTCGCCCATCCGCCGTGCCGGGATCTTGCGGATGCGGCGGGCCAGCAGCTCCTCGTCGGAGGTGACCGCGCGCTGCGCGTCGGTCACGAACGCGCCGGGCGCGATCGCGTTGACCTGGATGCCGAGCGGCGCCCACTCGGCGGCGAGCGCCTCGGTGAAGCGCACGAGCGCGCCCTTGGAGGCCGAGTACGCGGCCAGCAGCGGCTTGCCACGCAGGCCGGAGGTCGAGGCGATGTTGATGATCTTGCCCGACCCCTGGTCCTGGAAGACGGCGCCGGCCGCGTGGGCGAGGACCGCGGGCGCGGTGACGTTGACGGCGAGCACGTCGTCCCAGGTCTGCCAGTCCTGGTCGGCGAAGGGCGTGGCGGGCGCGATGCCGGCGTTGTTGATGATGATGTCGAGGCGGCCGAAGCGGCTGAGCGCCTCCTGGGGGAGGGCGGCGACGCGCTCGCGGTCGCGGAGGTCGACCGCGACCGCGGCGATGCGATCCGGATGGGCGCGCGCGAGCTCGTCGAGCGCGTCGGTGCTGCGGGCGGCGGCGAGGACGCTGACACCTTCGGCCGCCAGCGCGGTGGCTGCGGCGCGCCCGAGCCCGCGGCTGGCGCCGGTGACGATCGCGACCTTCGCGGCAAGACCTAGATCCATGATGGCGCTCCTGGTGAGATAGGCATATCTAGTATAAGGAGTATGCTAGTTTAAGCGACATGGCGGCAGAAGAGACGCAAGCAGATGCGGCGGCGGGACGTGACGAGGTGGGCATGCAGGCGCTCGTCCAGGCAGTCGGCGAGTTCGCCCGCAAGGAGATCGCCCCGCGCGTCGCCCAGTACGACCGCGACGAGGAGCTGCCGCGAGACCTGCTGGAGCGCATGGCCGAGCTGGGGTTCTTCGGCGGGGTCATCCCGGTGGAGGATGGCGGGCTCGGGCTGGACTTCGTCACCTACGCCCAGCTGATCGAGGAGATCTCGAAGGTCTGTCATGTCATGGGGACGCTGGTCTCGATGCCGTCCGGCCTGGTCGGCTCGAGCATCCAGCGCTACGGGACCGACGAGCAGCGCGAGCGGTGGCTGCGCCCGCTGGCGACGGGTGAGATCTTCGGCGCCGCCGGCGTCACCGAGCCGGGCTCGGGCAGCGACGTGGCCGGTATGACCACCACCTACCGCCGCGACGGAAGCGACTTCATCATCAACGGCGCCAAGGCCTGGATCTCGGGCCTGAACATCGCGTCGTTCGTGCTGACCTTCGCGACCTCCGACCGGCGTCTGCGCCATCGCGGGATCAGCGCGTTCTTGATTCCCGCCGACACCCCCGGCCTCGGCCTCCATCCCTACAAGGACAAGCTCGGCTTCCGCCCGCTCTCGACGGGCGACGTCGTCCTCGACGACGTGCGCGTGCCGGCCCATGCGCTGCTGGGCGAGGAGGGTGAGGGCTTTCGCGTCGCGATGACCGCCGTGGAGCGTGGCCGCTTGGGCGTTGCCGCACGCTCGGTCGGCGTGGCCACCGCGTGCCTGCAGGACTCGATCGCCTATGCCACCGAGCGGCGGGCGTTCAACAAGCGCATCGCGGAGTTCCAGATCGTGCAGTCCAAGATCACCGACATGGCCACGGGGGCGATGACCGCGCGGCTGCTCGTCAAGCACTGCGCGGAGGCGATGCAGCAGGGCCGCCGCGCGCGGGAGCTGACGAGCATGGCCAAGATGTATGCCAGCGACGTGGCGATGCGCAGCGCGACCGACGCCTTCCAGATTCACGGCGCCGCGGGGGTCTCACCCGACCATCGGATCGGGCGCCTGTTCCGCGACGCCAAGGTGCTGCAGATCGTGGAAGGCTCCAACGACCTGCACCGGGCGCTGATCGGGGAGATCGAGCTGGGTCTACGCGGCTGACTTGGCGCGCTCGGTGGCGGCGGCCTGCCACAGGTGGTCGATCTGGCGCATCATCTGTGGGTAGATGAGCAGGTGCCGGAAGGGCTTGATCGCGGCCATGTAGGCGTTCCCGAGCAACCCGTTGGGTTTCACGTAGACCGCCATCTCGGCGTGGTAGCCGTCGCCGGACGCGTCGGCAACCCAGCCGACGTGCATGACGCCATGGACCGTCTTGTTGGCGATCTCGGCGGCGAACTCGTCGTCGGTCAGGTACAGCGGGCTGAAGGGGAGGTCGTCGAACTCCGGGCCGGCCGGTGCGTCGCGCAGATCGTCCGGCAGCCGGTCGCGGAGCGTCGGCACGCGGGAGCCGAGTCCGGTGTCCGGATCGTCCCAGCCGAGCAGGCCGCCGACCTTCCACCGGATCGCCCAGAGCACATGGGAGACGCGGGACGGGCCCTGCGCCGGGTCGCCCGCGGCGAAGGCGTCCACCAACAGCGGGAAGTCATCCGGGCCGCCCGGTGTCGGCAGTGCCCAGACGTCTTCGAGCCGGAAGTCCCCGACGACCTCGTGGATCCGCCAGGGCCGGGAGGTGTGTGCGGTGTTCGGGAGTCTCATCTGTCATCCGCTTTCTATACGGTGCCGTATAGAAGAGGCTAGCCTCGATGATGCGGTGGTGTCAAACCCGACCGCCGCGTGAGGCGACCGACGACGATGCCCGCAACCCGCACACTGCGCAGTGGATGGATCGACGAGGGCCTGCGAGCGCTGGCTGCCGGTGGCCCGGACGCGGTCCGGATCGAGTTGTTGGCCAAGGCGCTCGGTGTCAGCAAGGGCGGCTTCTACTGGCACTTCGAGAACCGCGGGATCTTCCTCGAAGAGCTACTGGAGACGTGGGAGCGCCGGAGCCTCGACGAGGTGATCGACCGCGTCGAGTCCGAGGGTGGGGACGCGAGGGCACGGCTGTGGCGCCTGTTCGCGATGGCCTCCACCGCCGACCACCTCCTGAAGGTCGACCTCGCCGTCCGCGACTGGTCCCGGCGTGACAAGGCCGTCGCCAAGCGCCTGCGCCGCGTCGACAACCGACGCATGGACTACCTGCGCTCCCTCTTCGGGGCCTTCTGCTCACCCGAAGACGAGGTCGAGGCCCGCTGCCTGCTCGTCGGCTCACTCTGGATCGGCAGCCACTTCATGGCCGCCGATCACGGCTCGCGCAGCCGCGCGGAGGTGCTGGAGCTGGCGGTGAAGCGGCTGTTGGACTAGGGATTGAGGCCGGTTGACACGGCGGTCAGCTCAGGGCGGACTACGGCATGTCTTCGGCTGTCGGTGCTTCCACACCGAGTTGGTGGTGCTCGCAGCCGCGTTGGAGTTGGCCATCAAAGGTCAAAACGGCTGCGATCTCGCCTGCGTCACGTAGTGCGACTGCGGCCTCGAGGTGGATCGCATCGAGCGAGCGCACTTCGGAGGGCGGTAGGCGCGAGGCCCGTTCCAGGGTTGAGCGATCCAGCGGATGCAGTTCCATCTCGGCCAGTAGCGCCTCGCCTGCGGTCTCGCGTCCCGCTCGCGCCGCAAGCCGCCGCAACTCGACCACGAGCAGTGCGCTGGACCACCAGCGGTCGTAGCGACTGAGAGTCGAGCGGATCGTCGTTGCGTCGGGCTCGGCGAGGAGGACTCGTCCGAGCGCCGATGTGTCGACGTAGAGCCCTGCCATCAGTAAGGGCGCTCGTGATCGGCCTGTCGTAGCCGATCGGTCGCGCCCGCTGCGCTCGGCGTCGAGTGCGCGAGGTGCTCGTCGATGACCTTGAGCAGTTGGCTGCGATCGCGCGAGGTGACCTCGGCGCGGTGGACGACGATCGCGTCGTGATCGAGGTCTTCGCGGTCGACCTCGACCCGGACCTCTTCGCCTGCGTCGAGCTTGAGTGTTGCCGGTTCACGCATGTCCTCTGGATTGTCGCACGAGCCGTATGCCGCGGCGAGACGAGGTCGAAGCTCGCTCCCTTCGCGCGCTGAACCGCTCTGCGCCCACCTGCGCGTCAGGTGCTGCGGTAAACGTCGGCGCGGTGAGCGATGGCGAGCACGGTGACGGTTCGTGTCGCGTCGTCGATGGCATAGATGATGCGGTAGGGGCCGCGACGGGCTGACCAGCGACCGGTCAGCTCGAAGCGCAATGGCTTGCCGAGGCGATGCGGGTTGGCGGCGATGGCACCGAGCGCCTCGATGACAGCGGTCGCGTACTTGGTGGGCAGCCGCTCGAGGTTGCGTGCTGCCGGGCCGGCGACGACGAGTCGCCAGGGCTCGTCGGTCACGCTTGGGGCTTGCCGCGCAGTCGCTCGCGCAGGTCGTCGAGCGAGACGACATCGCCCTCCGCGGCGGCGGCCTCGCTCTGGCGAATCTGCTGCATGAGGTCCGGGTCTGACAGCGCGGCCAGCGTCTCCTCAAGACCCTCGAGGTCCTCGTGGCTGATGAGGACCGCGGCGGGACGGCCGTTGCGCGTCACGACGACACGGTCATGCTCGCCTTCGACGCGATCGACGAGCTCGGAGAGATGGGCCTTGACGGACGAGAGCGGCAGGGTCTCGGACATGACCATAATTCTAGTCAGATCGTCGGACGATCGCAACGCCTGTTCCTGAACGTCCAAAGCTAGGACAGAATGCTATCGCATGCGATAGCATTCTGTCCGTGCCGGATCCGGGGCTCATCAGCGTGCAGGAGGCGGCCGAGCAACTCGGTGTGACGCCGAGCGCGGTCCGGCAGCACGTCGTCGCTGGGCGATTGCCGGCCGTCAAGCGCGGTGGGGCGTGGTGGTTGGACGCACACGAGGTCGCGCGGAAGCGACGCCAGCCTTCGGGCGCGGGTCGGCCGCTAACAGACCAGATGGCGTGGACGGTGATCCTGTTCGCCTCGGAGGAGCCGTTGCTTGCACAGCAGCTCGCCGCTCGAGATCGCTACGTGACGCGAGCCAAGGCTTGGCTGCGCGCCTCTCGGCCGTTGGCCGACTACGCCTCGCGCCTGCGCGCGCGGGCGACAGTCGAGGTCTTCGACGCGCATCCGGCCGAGGTGGATCGCATCGTCGAGCGTCCCGACGTCCTGCGCACCGGCGTCTCGGCCGGCGAGCTGGTCGACTTGACGGGCGGTCGTGGCGTCGCCGAGATCTACGCACCGGTCGGCCACCGCGACGAGATCGTCGAGCGCCACGCCCTCGATCCGGGCGCCGGTCCGGTCCGGGTGCGGTGGGTCAGCGACGAGCTCTGGCCGGTCGTCCAAGAAGCCGGTGACCGCGGACGAGCGCCCAGAGTGGCGGCGCTCCTCGACCTCCTCGAGAGCGACGACCCGCGCGCGCGTCGCGAGGCGGCCAAGGCGCTCGGCTCATGATCGACATCAACATCGATCTCGCGCATGAGGGAACACGCGCCGGCTGCTCCTCACGAGCGACTAAGCGCGGGCGGTCTGGCTCAGTCGCGCAGCCAACGGAGGACCTCGGCGGCGTGGCCGTCGGGCGGGAAGATGGGGTAGAAGACGTGCTCGATCGTGCCGGCGGTGATGATGAGCGTGAGGCGGCGGTAGCGCGTCTTGCCGCCTGCCTCGAACGTGGGCAGCTGCAGCTGGTCGGCGAGCTGCGGGGCTGGGTCGGAGAGAAGAGGGAACGGCAGGTGGAGCCGAGTGACCGCTTCGACTTGCTCTTCGGTGCTCTGGCTGGAGAGTCCGTAGACGGCGTCGGCACCGGCGGCGAGCAGATCGGCGTGGTGGTCGCGGAAGGCGCAGGCCTCGGGCGTGCAGCCGCGCGCGCCGGGGATCGTGTCCCAGCCATCGGGCAGCGCCTCGCCCGGTCGGCCGGTCATCGGGTACAGGTAGAGGACGGTCCGGCCGTCGCCGAGCTGGTCGAGGCGGACCGTCGTGCCTGCGGTGCCGGCCAGCGCGACGGGTGGCATTGCGAGCCCCGGTAGGTGGCGCGCGGCGCCGTCGTCCTCGGGTGCGGGAAGGTCGGCGGGGAGCTGGGTCGGGTCGGTCATGACCAGCCACGTCCTACCAGACGCTGAGCGACGGCTGTGCTTGGATCTCGGTCATGAGCGATGCGCGGCATACACCGGCGGGCGACTTCGACTACGAGGCGTACGGCGCCGGATACATCGATCGCCGGCAGCCGGATCCGCGGATCGCGGCGCTGGTCCACGCTGCCCTCGGTGACGCGCGAACGGTCATCAACGTCGGTGCGGGCGCCGGGTCTTACGAGCCGCTCGATCGCTATGTGGTCGCCGTCGAGCCGTCGGCGGCCATGCGGGCGCAGCGACCCCTTCATCTTGCTCCCGCGCTCGACGCGACGGCCGAGCGCCTGCCGTTCGATGACAACAGCTTCGACGCCGCGATGGCGATGATCACCATTCATCAGTGGAGTGACGTCGACGCTGGCCTGCGCGAGCTGCGCCGGGTCAGCCGCGGCCCGGTCGCGCTGCTCACCTTCGACGCCGAGGCGCTGCTCGACTTCTGGCTCAACGAGTACGCGCCCGAGGTCACCGCGACCGAGCGTGCGCGCTTTCCCGCCATCGACCACGTCGCCGCCGTGCTCGGCGGAGAGGTCGAGATCATCCACGTCCCGGTCCCGATCGACTGCACCGACGGGTTCGGCGAGGCCTACTACGGCCGACCCGAGGCGTTCTTGGACGCCGACGTCCGCGCGGCACAGTCGGGCTGGGTCCTCACCGACCCCGAGGCCGTCGCCCGCGGCATCGCCAAGCTCGCCGACGACCTGGCCTCAGGCCGTTGGGACGAGCGTCACGGGCATCTGCGCAGCCGGCCCGAGCGTGTCGGCGCGGTGCGGCTGATCGTGGGGCGGTAAAGCGACCCCGCCGGCGCCGGAACGCGCCGCCCGGCCCGGCGCGGGGTGGGGTGGGGTGGGCCTGTCTGACGCGATGACATCGCGCCGAACGGGCCCGCCCGGGACGTCGCGGCACCTCGTGAGCGGGTGGGCCTCTCGGACGCGAGCACACCGCGCCAAGCGGGCCCACCCCGCACGGCGTTACGTCGCGATCGTGTTGCTGTAGGCATCGAAGATGCGGTTGAGCGCTTCGACGCTGTGGCGGTTGGCGTAGATCTCGGACATGACGATGGCGTTGAACTCCCGGTCGGCGCCGATGTCGGTGAGGAGGTCGAGGTTGTGGTCGAGCAGGTCGGTGCGGCGGCCGTGCAGTTGCTCGATGTGGCCGCGGGTCAACGGCACCTTGACGCTGCACCGTGGCACGCTGGTGTCGGGGTCCCAGCCGACGGCGTCGATGACGGCGGTCGCGTCGCGGTAGACGTTGGCCAGCGCGAGCTGCTTGGCGGGCCGGTAGTCCATGAAGTCCTCGAACGGCTCATGGTTGAACATCAAGACCTTCTTGGCCTCGATGCGCAGCACGTCGGCGTCCGACGGGTCGACGGTGATACGGCAGGCTGAATTACCCTGGTGGGCACTCATGGAGGAACTAGCTCCTTGGGTCATGCCCCCGGGCCGTACCAGCGGTCGCGGGGGCGCTGTTTGTTTGGGTAGGCGGAGCCTAAACGGTGGGGCGGATGGACTGGTTGTCTCCATAACCCTCAAAGGCATACGGGTTGAGGAACTGACGGCGCCAGAAGTAGTCGCGGTCGACCTCGGTCAGGCGTCCGGCGTCGCAGACGTCGTCCCACTCGGACTCGATCACTGCGATCTGGTGGCCGATGATCGCTCGTGCCTCTGCCTCGTTGAGGAGGTACGTCGACGCGGCACGCACGCACCCGACCAGCTGGCTCATGCGGAAGCCGTCAGGCCCAATCATCATCGCCTGTGACGCCTCACCCCCGGCACGTCCCTGTGGGCAGATGTCGTAGGCGGGGGTGAGCGAGAGGTTCGCGCCATCCCAGAAGGCCGAGTGGTTGCGGGCGTGGTCGTCGGTGTTGCCGACGAGGATGTTGAAGGTGATGCGGGCGAAGAGCTCGCGCAGCGAGCCGGGAGCATCGACGAAGCGCCGGCGCACGATCTCCGCGAGATCTGCATAGCTCGCGTATCGCGCCAACATCTCGTCTAAAGAGAGCATCGTCAATGCCGACACCACCGCGCGGCGCGCGCCCGTGCTCGCCTCTCGGTCGAAGCGCTCGACCAAGAGCACGTCTCTCCCCATCGACTCGACCAGCTCGACGCGTGCGACGTCGAGACCGACGCGGCGCGCAAGCTCCATCGCAACGAATTCACCTTTGACGACCGAGAAGCTGTCGGTCGTCGACGAGAACTTCGCGATCAGCTTGCGCGGGCCGTCGGCGAGCAGTGCCTTCGGCCGGGCGCCACCGATGGAGCTTCCGTGCAGCAGCGCCCGATCCAACGCCGGTGACAGTGGCAGGCGCTGATCTACGCGGTCGGCGGCCTGCATCAACTCCTCCAACGGTGCGTTGGCGTCCTCGCGGCTGATGTAGGTGTCGGCGGACTCCTGGAAGTCCAGCGCACCGATGCGATCCGAGCCCGAGCCGAGGAGATAGGTCAGCGGATGAAGGTCTGCCGGGTCGGCGTCGGCGGAGCCGACGCCGAGCATGTGCTGCATGATGACCCGCTGGCCCCAAGCGTCTGGACCGGCGTCGTCGATGCACCCTGCCATCCGCAACCCATTCGGCGGCGCGATCACGCCGCTTCGTAGCGGCAGCTCGGGAAGGTAGATGGGGATCGCGTCGCTGCGCTCGAGGTAGCTGCGGCCGTAGTTGAACTCGATGGTGTCGCGGTCCGGGGCGAGGCGGCCGGCAACCACCGGATCCGCCGTGCCGGGTAGCCAGATCCAGACGAACGCCTCGTCCGGCGCGTCAGAAGTCATCGTGGACAGCTCTCTTCGAAGCCCGCACGCGCTGGGGTAGGAGCGCGCTGCGTGTCGTCGTCCGGTCGAGCTCGAGCGTCAGGCGCGACCGATCCTCATGAAAGAGCGGGACGCCAACCAGGGCCGCTATCTCGAAAACCGTCCCGATCGCGACGCCGAGATCGCCCTTCTCGATCTTGCTGAGCGTCGGTGTCGTGATCCCGGCGCGACCCGCCAGTTCCTTCTGCGACCACCGTCGTTCCCGACGGGCAACCTGGATCTGAGCGCCCAGGAGCTGGGCGGCTTCGATCGCGTATCGGGAGTGAGGACGCAGCCGAGGCATCGAAGCCAAGAATAACAGGACTATCGGCCTTAATATCAATAATTCTTTAGAATTTCCACACCACCGGGACCCACAGCACTGCCACGACGAAGAACAAGGCGAGGAGCGGCAGGCCGAAGCGCCAGTAGTCGCCGAAGCGATAGCCGGCCGGCCCCATGATCATCAGGTTGCCCGGGGTCGAGATGGGGGTGAGGAAGGCGGCGCTGCAGCCGACGGCGACGCTCATGAGGACCGGGCGTGCGGAGATGTCGAGGGTGTCGGCGGCAGAGACGGCGACGGGGATGAGGATGAGTGCGGTGGCCGTGTTGCTGACGGCGACGCTGAAAGCGGCGGCGACGACGAAGAGGCCGATGAGGAGGGCGTGGGGGCCGGCGTCGCCGACGACGTCGAGCAGCAGCGAGGCGATCTTGTCGGCGGCGCCGGTGTCCTGCAGCGCGGTCGAGACCGGGATCAGGCCGGCGATCAGCACGACCGCGGTCCACGAGACCGCTCGGTAGGCCTCTTCGGTGCGCAGGACACCGAGGACGACCATCGCCATCGCGGCCAGCGCACCCGCGATGGCGGCAGGCATGAAGCCGGTCGCGAGCGCCGCGACCATCGCGACGACGACCACGATCGCCCGGCGTGCGCCGGCGCTGAGCGGCACGGTCTGGCGGCGGATCGCCTCCGGCGGATCGACCACCAGCACTTGCTCGTCGCCGAGATGCTCGTCGAGCGCCTCCCACGATCCCTCCAGCAGCAACACGTCGCCCGCGGCGAGCGTCACGGGCTGCGGCCCGGTGTCGGCTCCCCGCCGCTGGATGGCAAGGACCAGCAGATCGCCGCTCGGGGTGACCATCCCCGGAAAGAACGTCTCACCGACCAGCGGCGATCGCGGCGGCACGAGCACCTCGGCGACGCCGGAGCGACGCGTGAACAACGTCTCGGGAACCTCGTGCTTGGCCGGCGCACTCGCGTCGTCGAGGTACTGACGCATCAGCGTACGGGCGTGGCCGGAGAGGTCGACCGACATGGCCCGCGGCTCGCGCGCGGGTAACAAACGCGGCCCGAGGAGCACCCCGATCGCCACCGCGCCGAGGGTCAGCGGGATACCCACGAGCGCGAACGCGAAGAAGCCGAAGCGGCCGACGCCGAGGTTGCCCGCCTCGTCGGCCACGAGCACGTTGACCGGCGAGCCCGTCAACACGAGCAGCGCACCCGCGTGCGCCGAGAACGCCATGGGCATCAACAACTTCGACGGCGCGCGGCCCAGCCGCATGGCGACGAGCACCGTCATCGGCAGCAGCGCGGCAACCGCGCCGTTGGGCGTCAGGATCGCCGACAGCCCCGCCGCCAGGAGCAAGACATATATGACGAGCCGGCTGTCGCTCGATCCGGCCGCGGCCACCAGCCGCTGCCCGGCCCAGGTCGTCACCCCCGTGGCGTCGAGCGCCTCGCTGACGACGAACAACGAGGCGATGAAGATGACGGTCGGGTCGCCGAACCCGGCGAACGCCTGGTCGACCGAGATGACACCCGCGCCATACAAAGCCAGCGCCGCGCCCAGCGCGACGACGCCGACCGGCAACCGGTTCCACACGAACAACGCAACGGCGACGCCCAGGACGACGAACGTGATCGTGGCGTCGTCCATGGGTCGCGCGTGACCGGCCGGACTGCCGCCGGGCGCCTAGACCGGCCAGCCCGGCCCGAGCGGGATGCCGACGAAGTACCAGACCACGAAGAACGCGATCCAGAAGACCGCGACGACGATCGCGTAGGGCATCATCAACGCGATGACGGTCCCGATGCCCGCATCCTTTTGATAGCGCGCGGCGAAGACCACCATCAACGGGAAGTAGGGCATCAGCGGCGTGATGACGTTGACCGGCGAGTCGCCGACCCGGTAGGCGGCCAGCACGGTCTGCGGCGCGACGCCGAGGCGCAGCATCAGCGGGATGAAGATCGGCGCGAGGATCGCCCACTTGGCGATCTTGGCGGGCATGATGATGTCCACCACCATCGTCACCACGATGATCCCGAGCAACAGGAAGATGTTGGCGACGTTGAGGTCTTCCAGCAGATCGCCGAGCGTGATCGCCACGACCTGCGCGATGTTGCTGAAGTCGAAGTAGGCGATGAACTGGGCGATCAGCAAGAACAGGAACAACAGGCTCGCCAGGCTGGCCCACGCCTTCGTGATCATGCCCAGCGCGTCCTCGCTGCCCTTGATCGTCCCCGTCGCGCGACCGAACGCCAGGCCGGCCGCCAAGAAGCTCGCCGAGATGATCACGATCAGGCTGCTCATCAGCGGTGAGTCGCCGATGATGTCGCCGGTCTCGGGGTTGCGCAGCGGCGCGCCGGACGGCAGCGTCAGGGCGAGGACGACGGCCAGCACGAACAGCAGCGCGTAGAGCGCCCAGCGCAGGCCCTTGGCCTCGGCGGCCGCGTCGATCGGCGGTCCTTCCTCCCGCGCGAGCTCCTCCTCGTCGGCCTGCCCGCGATCCCACGTCCCCAGGCGCGGCTCGATGATCTTGGTGGTGATCAGCGAGATGACGATCGTCAAGAAGATCGTCGAGACGATCCCGAACCAGAGGTTGGCGACGAGGTCGAGGTGCACGCTCGGGTCGACCAGCTGGGCCGACTCGTTGGCGATGTCGGTGACCACGCCATCGGCCGGCGTGAGCAGGATGTTGACCGAGAACGCCGCGCTGACCGCGCCGAATCCCGCGGCGACGCCCGCCAGCGGATGTCGCCCCACGCTGATGAACGCGGCTGCCGCGAGCGGGATCAGCACCAGGTAGCCGGCGTCGGACGCGACGCTGGAGACGATGCCGACGAAGACGATGATGTAGGTCAACGACGCGGGCGAGGAGATCGCCACCAACTTGCGGATCAGCGCGCCGATGAGGCCCGAGGTACTCGGCCACGCCGACGCCGATCATCGCGACGAGGATCACCCCGACGGCAGCGAACCCGAGGAAGTTGGAGACGAACGTCGTGAAGATGAAGGCGATGCCGGCCGAGGTCAGCAGCCCCTTGGCCTCGATGTGCTCGGTCCGCAGCGCATAGGCCGCGTGGTCGGTGGCGTCGTCGGGCAGCTTGTAGGGCGTGCCGGCGGCATGGTCGGCGATCTGGTGGGTGACGCCGACGTTGGCCCAGTCGAGGATCTGGGAGAGGACGATCACGAAGAGGATCAGCCCGAGGAACAGGATCGCCGGGTTCGGGACGCGGTTGCCCGCCTTCTCGACCCCCGCCAGGATGCGCTCGGTGAGGCCGCCGCCCTTGGGCGACGCCTCGGAGAACGCCGCCGCCTCGGCGCTCATGCGCGCGCTCCGGCCGCGAAGGCCTCGGCATAGCGTCCGAGGAAGTCGGCCTCGGCAACGACCGCATGCTCGAACTCGCTGAGCAGGACGCGCTCGTCGGGTCCGTGGATGTTCGCGTAGCCGTCGGTCGTGCCGACGAGCAGCGCCTCGGCGTCGGGCAACGCGCCGGCGAGGGCGCTGACGATCGGGATCGACCCGCCGCTGCCCGCGAGCAGGACGTCGGCGCCCCACGCCTGCGCCCACGCCTCGCGCGCGGCGCCGTACGCGGGGCCGTCGGTCGCCGCCGCGAAGCCGTTGCCGGTCGGGCCGGGCTGCACGTCGACGTCGATGCCGAACGGCCGCTGCGCACGCAGATGCGCGATCACCGCCGCCTGCGCCTCGCCCGCGTCCTGCTCGGGATGGACGCGCACGTTGAGGACGGCGCGCGCGTACGGCGAGACCGCGTTGACGGCGCCGTCGACCGACGGGACGTCGATGCCGACGACGGTGATCGCCGGCCCCGACCAGATCCGCGAGCCCAACCCGCCGGTGCCGAAGAGCGGCAGATCGTCGAGGACGGTCCCGAGGTCGCGGAACTGCTCCTCGGGCTGGGCGCGGCCTTCCCACTCGTTGCGCTTGAGGCCGGCGACCGCGACGTCGCCGTGCTCGTCGTGCAACGAGGCGATCGCGTGCAGCAGCGTCAGCAGCGCGTCGGGCGCCGCGCCGCCGTACTGCCCGCTGTGCTTGCCGGACTCCAGCGTCCGCACCTCGAGCGTCACGTTGGCCATCCCGCGCAGCGCGGTCGTCAGCGTCGGCGTGCCGGGCGCGATGCTGCCCATGTCGCCGATGATCAGGGCGTCGGCGCGAAACAGCTCGGGGTCGGTCGCGGGGTAGCTCAGCAGCGCGCCGCTGCCGATCTCCTCGTAGCCCTCGATGCAGAGTCGGACGCCGACCGGCGGACGTCCGCCCCAGGCCCGCAACGCGCCCACGTGCATCATGATGTTGGACTTGGTGTCCGCCGCGCCGCGGCCGTAGATCGCGGCGTCGCGCTCGGTCGGCTCGAAGGGCGGCGAGGTCCACTCGGCCTCGTCGCCGGCGGGCACGACGTCGTAGTGGCTGTAGAGCAGGACCGTCGGCGCGCCCGGGGGCGCCGGGATCTCGCCGACGACCACCGGCGCGGTGTCGGGCAGGTCGAGGCGACCGACCGTCACGCCCGCGTCGGCGAACAGGCGACTCGTCGCCTCGAAGGCTTCGAGGAGCGGCGGATCGAGCCGGCCGGGGACCGAGACCGACGGGATGCGGACAAGCTCTTCGAGGTCGCCACGCAGCCCGGGCATCAGGTCGGCGACCGTGCTCGCCAGATCGCCTGCCTCGCTTGGCGAGGGACCGGACATCACGCTCGTCGACCCGTCATCGGCTCGTCCTCTACTCCAGTCGGGGCATCGCGACGTGCGCGAGCCGTGCAGTCAGATTTGGCGCGAACCTACCAAACCACCCGGGTTGCGCAAGTCACCCCGAAAGGGTGGTTGACGGCCTTCGCACGGCGTCGCTACCCGTTCACCCGGAACGTGCAGGTGAGTCCCGCCCCGGGAAATCGGAAGAACTGCTGATTGGTCGGGTCCATCGGGTTGGGGAGAACGAACAGCGATCGCCGCTCGGCATCGAGCGCGTCGGTGATGAAGAGCACGCGGTACTGGCGCCGCGAGGATCGGACGCAGTCGCGCGCGACGCCGACCTCGCGCTCGCTGAGCTCGAATGCCGGGGTGGTGCCGCTCGTGGCCTTCACCTCGAAATACACGGTCCGTGTCTTGAGGACGATCTCGAAGTCGTAACCGAGTGTGTCGTCGCCCGGCGGCTCACCGATCGTCTCGCAGTAGGCCGATTTCCAGGCTCCTGGCGAGCATTCAGCCGGATACCGGCGCGCGAGCCACGCGTACGCGACGGTTTCGCCGACCAGGCCGATGGCGGCGGTCTGCTCTTTGCTGAGCCGGGTCGGCCTCACCGGCATCCCCGGCGCCGTCCTGGCGCCGGAGCCCGAGGCAGAGGATGCAGGCATCGGGAGGAGCGACGCCGAGGTCATGCCGACGCGAAGCAGGTCGTCACGGAGCGTCGCGTTGACGTGCTCGGCGATGTTGGAGTAGCCGTCGCGACCGGCGTCGAACTCCTCTCCGTCCAGCGTGACGACGCCGAGTCGTCGGGCGCGTTCTCGACGTTCGTCCTCCTCGGCGTCGCGGGCGCCGACCAGGTCGCTCTCCGTGAGATCCAGGGCCGCGCGGTCGAGCGACAGTCGCATGGCTGCCGGCCAGTGCCCGGCTCGGGCCAGCCAGCCGATCGCGTCGGCGGGCGTGAGACGGTCGAAGTCGAGCAAGGCGGTGGCGTTGGCCGCCTCGACGAGGTCGGAGACGGCGGACTCCGCCGCCCATGCCTGGGGAAGCGTGACGTCGCGCTTGCGCGTCCACGCCTCGACGAGCGGCTTTGCGTCGGTGAAGGTGCGGGCCAGGATCGTGCGATTGTGCTTGCGGATCTCGGTCAGCGGGGCCAGGGTGACGGTGGTGTCGGGCTCGTGTCCCTGGTGCGCGAGCCACGTCGCGATGTGGCCGGCGATCAGGTCGTCGGTGGGAAGGTCGAAGTCGTCCAGCCACGCCGGGTCCGGCTGAATGGCGCGGAGCTCGCGGAGCCCGAGGTACTCGTCGAGCGGCGCTTGGGCCCGAAACGTGCCGAGGAACCGAGCCCGAAGCGCGGTCGTGATCTGCTCGCGATGTGTCTGGACGTGGTGCTCCATCGCCTGCGCATGGCCGGTCACGTTGTGGATCGGGGCGTAGGGGCTCCCGAGGCCCTTCAGCGCGACGTTGAACCGCGCGTAGTCGAGTCCGAGGCGCTCACGCACGTCACCATCGGACGCGCCGTGCCTCGCTGCGGCCACCACGGAAGCCGGATCGGGTGCGTCCGGTGCGAGTTGGTGGACGGCAGCGAGGAGCGCCGGCTCGTCTGCGAGATCCCCGATCTGGCCGAGCAGCGCGCGGCCGGCTTCGCTGCCGGCGTAATAGGCGACGACGGGGGCGACGCGGCGGGCGAGTGCCGCGATCGGCGCGCTGACGTGGGAGAGGACCTCGGTCACGACGTCGGGCTCGAGATCGAGCATGCGCGCGAAGTCCGGCACGGTCGGTGCAGCGTCGGAGATCGGTCGCCAGCGTTCGAGGGCGAGCTCGACGATGGACTGGTAGTCGCCGATCCCGAGCAGCTCACAGAGCGCGGGGACGACGGTGAGCACGCCGTCGACGTTCGCGAGGTCCGGCGGAAGGGCCTCGAGGGAGACGACGGTCGGGTAGCGCTCGTCGTCGATCGGAACGGCGCGACGGGGGGCGCCATGCCCGCTGACGCTGACACCGCCGACGACGATCGACGCTCCCGGGAGGTGGCACACGCGGACCCGTCGCAGCTTCTCGACGATCTCGGAGCGTCTCCGATTGCTCGACATGTCCAAGCGGGCCCGCTTGGCTTCGAGGATGAGCTGCAGAAGCTCGGTGATCCACACGAGGCCGTCTGCGACCAGCCGGGCGTCGTCTGGGCCCGGCACGAAGGTGCCGGCCGCCGTGGTGACCTCGACGGTGACCGTGCCGAGCGTCGTGACGGGGCCGCTGACGATCGGGGTCAGGAGGTCCCTGACGCGATCGGGATCGGCGTCGCCCACGAAGAGGATGTCGACCCCGCTGGCCTCGAGGATGCGTGCGGCCAGCGATCGCCGGTCGTTGACGACGTAGACGCCGCCGTCGCCGATCTCGGCCGGCGACTGTGCGGCGAAGGTCCCGGATCGGGCGAGGACCAGCGGCGTGTCGGCCATCGCCTCTGCGAAGGCCGTGGGTTCCCAGGTCGTCGCTCTTGCCCACGCATCCTCGTGGGCGTTGCGGAAGGCGAGGTAGCCCGCCTCCGTGAGCTCGCCGCCCTCGACGAGCGTGGCAAGGTGGTGCAGGAGTCGTGGTGCGTGACCGGGGTCCCGCCAGTCGCCGAGACCGAGCCGCTTGGCCGTCTCGAGGACTCCGGGACTCGCGGCGAGGGCGCGGCGCGTCGCCGGGCTGACCAGCGGGCTGAAATGCGGGAGGCCTTCTCCTCCGGCGTCGGAGAAGTACCACGCGTCGTCGGGACGAACGAAGGTGTCCTCGCGTCGTTCGGCCGGCTGGGTGACCGGGATCCACGCGACATCGCGCAGAAACGCGGCGAGCGGGCTGGGCCAGGTCCGCGCGTCGGGCGCCGAGCGGTGTCTGGCCTGGAAGCGCGCCCATCGCACGTTGAGCTGATCCTGCCACTCGCCGATGGTGGCGAGGACGAGCGCCGAGTACACGCTGCGGGTGGGATGGTCGAACCGCTCGTAGTCGCCCTGGCCCGGGAGGATCGCGGCCCCGGGCCGACTGCGATAGGCGGTGTAGGGATGGGCGGGCTGGTATCCCGGCGTCGCGCGGACGGCGGCGGTCCAGCGGGCGTGATCGGCATCGCTCAGGCGGAAGCGACGAGCGAGTGTTGACGGTGTGATGTCCTGGCCAATAAAGCTGTCTTCGCCATGGGGCAGCGTGGACGGCCAGAGGCCGTCGCGCACGCCGATCTCCTCGAGAAAGGTGCGCCAGCGGGCCGTGTCGGTGATGGGAAACGGCCAGTCCTGAGGCGCCTTGATGAGCTGCGCCCGAAGGTCGCGCAGCTCGGGGGAAGCGGCACTGCCACGTTCGAAGAGATCTGCGAGCGCGTTGGCGTTGGGCGTCGCCCACGCGCGGCTGAAGAGCGCGTCGGCGGCGGGTCGCCACGTGTCGTCGCAGGGCACCCGCAGGCCCAGCCCTCGGAGATCTTGGCGCTGGACGTTCCTGGTCGACGAATGCAGGTTGAACGCGAAGCGCAAGGCGTCCTGTGCGAGCGCCTTGCTCCTGCTGCGTGCGAGGGCGCGGGCGACGTGCTCCAGGAGGTCGACGGTCTTGAAGCGCTTGACGAGCTTGTGGTCGGCCAAGAAGCGGCGCGCCGGCGTCGCGCGCCGCACGCTGCCGTCCTGGCGATTCCAGGAGAGCTCCTCGCTCATGAGGATCAGGCTCTTGCGCAGGCTCGCCGGCGGCTTCAGATCGAAATCGCCCTCGACCTCGTCGTCCTCGTCGGTGCGCTCGCGCGCGGGCGGGAAGAAGACGTAGGGCTGGTCGACATCGTCGGCGTCCGTCGGCGAGGCGTGCAGGTCGCCATCGTCTCCGAGGAGGATTCGGCACCCGCGGAGGGCGTCGGGCTCGTCGTCGAAGATCGCTGCGAGGTCGCCGTAGAAGCGGTCCCAGGTCGCCGGCTTCGCGCCTCGCGCGTGGAGCTCCCAGGCGGCGGCTTCGACCCATTCCGCGCGCGTCTCGCCGCCAGGCTCGAATCCACTGCCGAAGAACGCATTGCTGTAGCGCTCCAGACGTTCGAGCCGCTCTCCGGTGATCGAGTCGGCGACGAGCTCGGCCTCGGCATCGCGGGCCAGGCGGGGTGCGTCGAGCAGCGACACGGTCGAGGGCCACGTGTACGTCATGTCGAGGCCACCGCGCGTGCGTCCATCGGGAAGCGGGTGGATCGGAACCAGCTGAGCCGAGCGCATCTCGACGTCGGAGGCCGCGAAGCTCTTGATGACACGGTCGTGGTGGCCGTCCTCCCAGGCCACGAGATCGACGAGCGCGGTCGGCGGGAGAACATCCTCATGCGACGCGAACGTCAGCACCGCGCTGGTGGCGGCACGAGCGGCGTAGTCGAGCAGGAGCGCGTTGAGGTGCACGCCCTCGCTGACCGAGGTACGGGCCAGCTTGGTGGAGAACGGCGCATGGAGATGGCCGTGAAAGGGGGCTCGAGCTTCCCCTTCCATCGGCAGATACGTGTACATCCGAGGCTCGATGGCGTGGCCGTCGGTGCGCGTCGCGACAGAGACCCAGGTGTCTCGGGTCCAGGATGCCCACGACGCGTCGAGGTCGTTCTCGTCGACGCTGCGACGGATCGCCTCCGCCATCGCCTCGCCGGAGACGCGGCGGCTGGTCATGAACCACTCACCCTGCGATCCCAGGTCGACGAGCTCGTAGCGCTGCTCGGGGTCGCCGGCGGGATCCTCGATCTGGGTCGCGTCACGCTTCAGCGCGAGCACCGATGTCTCGCCGTCCGGCGTGCGCCGCGAGATCTCGAGGTGCTGCAGACGGGGAAGGAACAGGTGAAGCGGAACCGACTCGCTCTCAAGCTTGCCGACGCGATCGCGCGCGACGCCGGCGGCAGCGGCGGAGTCGAGCGGCAGCCGCAGCACCGACGCGAAGCCCTGCTGCGCGAAATCGGCAACCGTCGAGCCGGGATCGGTCAGCGGCACGGGCAGGAAGTAGGGCGCCACGTCACGCCGCAAGGCCTCCGCGAGCTCGTCGTCGCCATCGGCCAGCTCGGCGTATGCCGCTGGGCGGGCGAACGTGAAGCAGTAGCCGTCGAACCCGGGTGAGTCGGGGCGGGAGCGCGAGTAGATCTCCGGCCACTCGCACACCTGGAGCACGCTCTTGAAGCCGACCCCCTTGTTGCCGATCGACTCGTCCGGGGTCTTGTTGCTCTGGGCGAGCTCGCAGATCGCGTCGAAGTTCTCACGTCCGAACGGGTTGCCGCGGTTGGCGATGTACAACACCCCGTGATCGGACTCGTCCTCGGCGAACAGGATGGCGATCTCGCCCGCGGCGTCGGGTGGATGGGCGTCATAGGCGTTCTGGACCAGCTCGTAGAGGAAGCGATCCTCGTACTCGCGCTGCATCTGGCGCAGCAGCGTCGAAAGACTCGACCATGGGTTCGAACGTCCCCGCGACGCCGCGTAGCTCGCGACGACGTCCCGGGACTTCTGGACGATTTGGTCGTGAGCGCTCTGCATCAGGCCCGAGAGCCACGGTTCGCTGAGCAGAGCATCTGCAGCGCGAGCCTACCGGCCATCGGCCGACGCTCGCGCCCGCCTCAGGCCAGCAGCCGCGCCTTCTGGGCCGCGAACTCCGCGTCGGTGAGCACGCCCTGCTCCTTGAGGGCGGCCAGCTCCTTGAGCTGGGACACGAGGTCCGGTGCCGCGGCCGCCGGCGCCGGTGGTGGCGGGGCGTAGGCCTCCGGCTCGGCGGGACCCTGCTGGGCCCAACGCGACTGTTGGCGACGCGACACGTTGTTGCTGACGTGGGTGGCGGTTCCGGCGATGACGGCGGTGCGGGCGATCCCGCGAAGCAATCCGGGCATTTGGTGGCTCCTAGTTGGACGCGGCGTCGAGCGCGTCGAGCGACGCGACGAGCGCTTGGACGGGGATGCGGCCGCTGGCGACCAGCTGGCCACCGGAGCGTCGCAGCGCGATTGCGACGGGCGCGGCCCAGCGGTTCTCCCAGACCAGGATCGCCGCCGACGTGCCCGGCTCGAGCACCGACGCGGCCTCGAGGAGGTCCTCGTCGTCGACCACGCCCGACGACGCGCCCTCCAGGACGCCGAAGGCTGCCGCACCGGGACCGAGATCGTTGATCTCGAGCGCGGCGACCGTGCCGTCCTGGCCCTTGCTGACGAACGAGATGTCCAGGATCCGGATGATGCCCCGGTCGACCAGGTCGACCAGCAGCGGCACGACCTCGTCCCCCGAAGGCTCCGTCGGCCACTCCAACACGATGTAGTCGATCGGGCCCATCTCGTCGAGCTCTGGCTCGCTCACGGCTGCTCCTCTCGGTCATGCGCCGGGATCGGCACCGCCTCATCCTCCGACGGCGCCGTCGCGGCGACCACACCCGCTACGGGTGATTTGATCGTGCCGACCGGAGATCTCCTCACCCGCAATAGGTGGCGCAGGCTCACCCAGGTGATGGTGATGGTGATGGTGATGGGAGGCGATGCAATGCGTCCTCGATGTCTTGTCAGCGGCGTGCCCGTCAGCCCGGCCGCGCGCTCGGTGTCCGGGGCGCTGACCGTCGCGATCGCCACCTGCGTCGTCCTTGCGGCCGGCGCGCCGGCCGCGGAGGCCGCCACGTCCTGCTCTCAGGCCAGGGCACCGTCGCGGTCCGTCGCCTGGCGCGCGTATGTCCCGCCGTCGACGCCGGTGCGGGCGCGGCCGTTCAGCCCGGCCTCTCGCGCGCGGCTGACGCTGCTCGGGGCCTGGCGGCTCGTGCTCGCGAGCGCGCGCGGGCGCGGGGGCGCGTGTCTGATCGAGGTTCGCATGGACCAGCGACCGAACACGGCCCACGGCTGGGTCGACGCCGAACGTGTGCGCCTGACACCGACGCGCTGGCGGATCCAGGTCGTCCGGCGCGCGCGGCGAGCGACCCTCCTGCACGCCGGTCGGGCTGTGGCGCACTGGCCCGTGGTCGTCGGCGCGCCTGCGACCCCGACCCCGAAAGGCCTCTTCGCCCTGCAGGCCAGCTATCGGACCTCGCCGTCGAGCTTCGAAGGCGCCTGGATCCTCGCCCTCACCGCCCACTCCGACGTCCTCTTCACCTTCGCCGGTGGCGACGGCCAAGTCGCCCTCCACGGTCGCGGCGGCCCCTCGCTCTCGGACCCGCTCGGCACCGCCGCCAGCCACGGCTGCATCCGCTTCGACAACCACGCGATCAGCAGCATCGTGCGGCGCATCGGCCGCCACCGGCTCCCGGGCGTGCCGGTGGCGATCCGCTGATCTCGCGTCGCTCGTCGCGGGCCAGCGCCGCGGCGAACTCGCGCTCGACCTCCAGGATCTTCCCGCCCTGGAACGCGTAGCCGGCCGGGTACTCCTTGCTGATCGGGTCGCCGGAGTCGTGGCCGATCGACAGGCCCTCACCGCACAGCGCGAAGTGGCCGGGCTGGGTCTTCAGTGCGCCCTCGGCGATCTGGGCAAAGCCGTTCTGATGGTGGTTGCGACCGGTGAGGAAGCACGAGCGGGTCGGCGAGCAGAGGGCGGTCGTGTGCCACTGCGAGTAGGCCAGCCCGTCGTCGGCCAGGCGCTGCATTGTCGGCATGTTGATCCGCCCGCCATAGGGCTCCCAGTTGTCCTAGTGACGGAATGCGGCCACCGGCGCCACGCCGCGATCGGCGAGGCCGCCGGATCGTTCTAATATCGCGGTCTGCTTGCGCAGGTCCTCGAGGAGCAAGTCGGCCATGTCGTGCGTCATGCCGGCGCGCACCACGACGCGCAGGACCGACAGGTCGGCGCGGTTCTCCGGGAACGTGTAGGCCGGCACGAGCCAGCCGCGCTCGCGGAGCCGATCGGATACGTCGAACACGGTGTAGCGGTCGGTGTCCGGCTTGGTCGTGAAGGCGAACACCGGCAGCTCGCTGCCGTCGGTGATCGTGCGATACGGCCCGATGGCCGCGACCTCGGTGGCGATGTATTGCGCGACCGCGCTCGAGTTGGCTTGCACGGCCGTAAAGCCCTCGCGACCCAGGCTCAAGAACATGAAGTACTGCGCGATGACCTCGCTCCCGGGTCGCGAGAAGTTCAGGGCGAATGTCGGCATCTCGCCGCCGAGGTAGTTGACCCTGAACACCAGATCCTCGGGTAGCGCGTCGGCGTCGCGCCATAGCGCCCAGCCGACGCCGGGGTAGACCAGGCCGTACTTGTGCCCGGACGCGTTGATCGACTGCACCCGCGGCAGCTGGAAGTCCCAGATCAGCTCGGGCTGCAAGAACGGGGCGATGAACCCACCCGAGGCGGCGTCGACATGGAGCGGAACGTCGGGTCCTCCGCCGGCGGCCAGCGCGTCGAGTGCCGCGGCGATCTCGGCGACCGGCTCGTAGCTGCCGTCGAAGGTCGAGCCGAGGATCGCGACGACACCGATCGTGTTCTCGTCGCAATAGGCGGCGGCCTGCTCGGCGTCGAGGTGGAAGCGGTCGCCCTCCATCGGGACCAGCCGCGGCTCGATCTCCCAGTAGCGGCAGAACTTGTCCCAGCACACCTGGACGTTGACGCCCATCACGAGGTTCGGGCGGTCGGTCGGCGCGCCGGCAGCGCGTCGGCGCTCGCGCCAGCGCCACTTCAGCGCCATCCCGCCGAGCATGGCAGCCTCGCTCGAGCCGGTGGTCGAGGTGCCGGTGGCGTCGCCGTCACCCGGCGCATGCCAGAGGTCGCCGAGGATGTTGACGCAGCGCCGCTCGATCTCGGCCGTCTGCGGGTACTCATCCTTGTCGATCATGTTCTTGTCCGCCGTCTCCGCCATCAGCGCGGCGGCGCGGCGCGGCATCCACGTGGTGACGAAGGTGGCGAGGTTCAGGCGCGCGCTGCCGTCGAGGAACAGCTCGTTGGTGATGAGGTCGTGCGCGACCTCGCTGCCCGTGCCGCGCTCTGGCAGCTGATGGATCGGCAGCGCCGCGGCGGCGGCATCGCGGATGAGCGAGGAGGCGATGCCCGAGGCGTCCTGGCCGCTGGGTGGCGTGGTCACGATCCCATCGAAACATCGGCTGGTGTCTGGCCGCATCACCCGTTCAGGGTGATGTTTGCACCACGCCGACACTCCAGACTGCGTTCATGGACGAGCTCGTTGCGCGCGAGATCGCTTGCCACCATCACGCCGGCCAACGCGATCGCGCCGGCGAGCCGCTCATCGAGCACGTCGCCCGCGTCGCCGCGTCCGTGCCGCCGGACACACGATCGGTCGCGTGGCTGCATGACGTGCTGGAGCGGACGGCGGTTCGCCCCGTCGAGCTGGAGGCCGATGGGCTCGACGAGCTCGAGCGTGCGGCGCTCGAGCTGCTGACGCGCAGCCGGGGCGAGTCGTTCGAGTCCTACATGCTGCGCATCGTCCACGCGCCCGGCCCCGCCGGTGAGTTGGCTCGGATCGTCAAGGCGGCCGACCTTCAGGATCACATCCAGCGCGAGCGTGCCGGCCGGGTGGCGGCCGACGCGCCGCCCTACCAGTGGGCGCTGCGCCATCTCGTCGCCTGCGGGGCACCGACGCCGCACGACCGGGAGATGTTCCTGCCCCCGCTGCCCGGCGGCGGCATCACCCCGACGGGATGATGCCGCCGCGCAGGCGCGGCGACTGCCGCGCTACGGCACGGGGAACGGGGATGGCTCGCGTGGTGACGAGCTGGTCCCCGCCAGGGGGTACGTCTTGGTGGATCCGTCCGTCAGCGTTGCCTGCACCGAGGCGTCGGCGAGCTCGGCCTGGTTGGTCGCGACGATGTAGGCGCCGTTGGTGACGGTCACCGGGCGGCTGTGGCCGCCCAGCTTGATGGTCGCGTCGGCGACCTTGGGGGAGACGACGCCGAAGACGACGGCGAAGGCGGGATGCGCGGCGTTGGCCGCGTAGTTGTTGACGACGACCGACATCGGCGCGTTGGTGAGGTCGATGCAGGAGCCGGCGGCCTCGACGTCGAGCGGCTTGAAGGTGCCGTCGGCGTCGAGCTGGCCGAAGTTGTCGCCGTCGGTGCGCGCGGCTTCGGGGCAGGTCAGGCCGGTCTTCGATTGGTAGACGCGGACGGCCAGATCCTGGTGGCCTGCCGGGTCCGGGGTAGTGACGGCGATGCGGGCGCCGTTGCCGTCGGGCTGCAGGGTGTCCGGGCCGTTGAGCGTGTCAGCGCCCTGGGCCGGGAGGATGGCCGACGCGGCGGCGACACCGGCCGCGAGCGCCACGACGAAGCTGAGGAAGATCGTGAGCTTGCGCATGGCGGTCACGCGCAGTAGTTGTCGGGGGTGTGGTTGTGCTCTGTGAACGCTGCGGGGTCATAGAGCTTGGCGTAGCTGGCGCATTCGGTGTAGTTGCCGAAGTCGCGCGACCACGAGTTGCAGGTCGAGGTGGTGTCACCGACGAACTGCGAGCCGATGAACACACCCCAGTTGTAGATCTTGCATTCGCGGGCGTTGGACCCGCAGCCGGCCTCGATCCTGGAGAAGAAGCTGCCGTCCGACGAGCTGCTGCCGGCGACCCAGCCGTGTCCGACGCAGGCGGTGTGGTACTCGGCGGCGAGCGCGACCTTGACGATCGCGGCGAACGAGAAGGCGCACAGCAGCGCGAGCAGCAACAGGCCGCCGCGGAGCTTGGAGGGTGAGGCTGCCATCGAAACGCTCCAGTCCAGGGGGGTTGACGGACCCACTAGGGCATTGAGTGATTCTTCTGTGACAGTTGGCCCAGTCGGGGTGGTGTGAGAGCATCGAGGGCTGCTGATGGCCGGCCGTGTCGAGATCCCACCGGAGCACACTGCGCTGAAGGCGTTGGAAGAGACGTTCCGGGCGGCCGGCGAGGAGAAGGAGCGCCTCCGCCGCCTGGAGCGCCGCCGCACGCGTCGCCGTGCGATGCTCGCGACGGTCGCCGCCATTGCGGCGGCGTCGGGGTCTGTGGCGATTGCGACGAACGTGTTCGACAGCAATGACTCGCCGGTACAAGCCGGTGATGCGGCGACGGGGGAGCTTTCGCGCGTCCCCGCAGACCGGCGTCCGGCGTTGGCGACGGTGGCCGATCCGGTCGACCGGCACAGGTGGGGCGTTCGGATCTACCAAGGGCGGACCGGGGAGACGTGCGCGGTCGCGGGTCGCGTGCTGCGGGGCCGCCTCGGGGCGATCCAGAACGGGCGCTTCCGCGAGTTGCCTGCTGGTGCCCCGGGTCAATGCACCGATCTGGCCGCAGAGCATGCGCTGGTCACGGTTCGCAACTACGGCGCCGGTGCCACGGCCGGAGCGGCGCGCACGGTGGTGTACGGGATCGTGGATCGCACGGTGAGCGCGGTCAGGATCGGCCGGAAGGCCCCGGGACGGCAGATCCCGGTGGCTGCCGATGGCACGTTCGTGTACGCGATGCAGGGCGCGGGCGTGCTGACCGGTCAGCAGGCGTTCGTCACGGGAGCGGACGGGGTGCGCTCCTTGCCCTTGGGTCGCTTGCCGTAGCGCGAGACGCTGGGTGCCGCTCGGCGGCGTCGCCGCCTACACCAAGCAGATCTCGCTAAGGCTGCGCGTGTTGTTGGTCTCGTCGGTCTCGGCCACCTGCGCGAGCGCGTCGGCGGTCGCCTGCCAGGTGATCTGCCGGCACATCGTCCGGAACGTCCTGGTCACCGAGGCGCCGGGAGCCAGGCCACCGATGGCGAACGATCCCTCGTCGGAGACGCTGACGCTGAACGGCCCGGCGGCGCCGGCGCCCTGGTTGGTGACGGTGAAGAAGTACTTGTCGGTCTCGTTGTAGCCCATCGCGCTGATCACGAGGTCGGGCTTCGGAGCAGGCGGCGGGTCGACGACTGGCGGCTTCGGCGGGTCGACCACGGGCGGCACCGGCGTCGGGGCCGGCTCGAGGACCTGCGTCGGAAGAACCGGCGGGATGGGCCGCGGTGGCGCGGGCTTCGGCGTCAGGGTCTCGATCGTGTAGGTGACCGACGCCTTGTCGCCGTCGCCGATCCGGCCGCTGAGGTAGCTGCCGCCGGTGGCCCGAGCGCCGACGACCGTGTCAGGAACATAGGCGAGCGCGAGGCGACGGCGGTTGTCATAGCGGTTGAGATCGCCGTGGTCGTCGCCGCCGTAGATGTTGGAGTCCTCGTCGTAGAGGTCGAGCGTGATCGGCAGCGCCGCCCCGCCGGGCCCGCTCTGGTGGAAGTCGGGGGCACGCCAGGTGCGATGGTCGTCCTCGAGCCAGCGCTCGATGCCGTCGCGGCTGTACAGCGTCCGGCCGTTGACGACGAGCTTCACGCCGCGCAGGCGCCAGCCGCCGGCGGCGCCGTCGGGCGACTTCTCGATCTGCACGCGCGAGATGTCGCCGACCTTCAGCCCGTTGAGGACCGCGGCGTCGATCGGCACGCTGTAGGTGTCGCGGTCGCCGCGCTCGAAGTCGTCATACAGCGACTTGTCCAGCGGGAAGCGCAGCGTCGGCGAGATGCGCAGGTAGACGTCGTCGTCGGTGCCGGCGAAGGTCTTGGAGCTCGTGCGGATCTCGACCGTCATCGTCGTCACCGGCTCGGCGTAGCGGCCGCCGACGCCGATCGACTTGATGAACGTGAACGGCGCGTACGGCCGCGGGAAGGTGAAGGAGTCGCGACCGTTGATCTCGCCCGACTGGAAGCTCTGGCCGGCGATGGTCGCGCGCGAGTACATGTCGGCGCGATCGGCGAACGTCGGGTCGCCCAGCGATCGCAGGCCGACGCCCTTCATCGACGTGACCCGCATCTGCACGAAGCGGGTGGTCGACTGCAGGCCCTGGCTCGAAGAGATGTTGAGGAGGTCGCCGTTGGGCGTCGGCTGGCCGTACAGCACGACGAGCCCCTGGAAGGCGCCGCGGAAGCGGGTGCGGTCGCGGTCCTCGAAGTACGAGTTGACCGCGCTGCGCGCGCCGATGAGGTCACCGCCGAGGCCGTTGCGCGAGCCGCAGATGTTCAGTGAGAACCCCGGGTCGCACGGCTCGCCCTGCCCCTGCCAGTGGCCGGTCATCATCCCGATGCCGAGCGCGCCCTTGAGGTCGTGGTCGAGCTCGCCGCCGCCGCGGTTGGCGTAGCGGATCACGCGCTGCCAGAGGGCCTCGTCGCCGAGCGCGGTGTGCACGGCCTGCACCCACTGGCGGGTGGCGAAGTACGCCGTCGTGTAGGCGTTGGCGTATCCGGGGCGCCCGGGCCAGTCCTTGTTGACGCCCGTGAACATCTTCGTGTTGCCCTCGGTGTTCCAGGCGCCGTGCTTGCGGGACTTGTGGTCGCTCGACTCGCCGATGTAGACGTTGAGGCCGTCGCGCGTCGCCTTCGGGACGTCGAACCACGTCGGCGTGAGCCCAGCCTGCAGCTTCGACCAGTCGGTGCCGTCGGTCCCCGGGACGCTCAGCTCCTCGATCCAGTTGGAGTGCGAGTAGAAGTCCTGAACCGCGTGCAGGCCCATGCCGATCGTGGAGAGGACCTGGATCTCCTTGTTGGGCCCGTTGACCGACTTGATCGTGCCCAGCAGCTGCGTGGTGGAGCGCTGCAGCCGGTTCCACTCGATCTCGGCCTTGCCGACGTTCGTGACGTCCCAGATGGACGCGTCGAAGTGCAGGCGGTTGGCGGCGTCGAGCACGCCTTGGGACCAATGCTCGTTGTTCTCGAAGAACGCGCCAAGCACCGACACCGACGTCTTCGCGTGCCCCGATTGCGGGATCTTCGACGAGTTCGAGTACAGGTCGACGAACCAGTTGTTGACCACGACGACGTCCGTGGCCGTGGCGCCGAACCCCTCAGCGGTCAGCGCGTCGCGGGTGATGTCGGAGTGCGGGCCGGTGTCGAACGCCGGCGCGCTGTCGGGCGCGGCCAGCAGCGTGGCGGTCGTGAGGGCGGCAAGTGCCAGGGATCGCGGTGTCCTTGGCTTTGACCGACGGTGAGCGCTCATCGGTCGACCGTATACGAGCCCGCGGCGCTACGCGATGACCGCCGACGCTCGTCTTCCGCCGCCCCCTCCGGTAAACTCCCGCCCCGACATAATCAACTAGTTCGCCCCCGCGACCGCTACGAACGGCCCGGGGGCATGACCCAAGGAGATATCCACTCCATGAGTGCCCCGCAGGGTAGCTACGGCTGCCATATCACCGTCACCACCTCAGACGCCGACGTCCTTCGCGTCGAGGCCAAGAAGGTGTTGATGTTCAACCACGAGGAGTTTGAGCACTTCCTCGACCACGTCCCCGTCAAGCAGCTGCGACTCGCCGACATCTTTCGCGACGCCACCGCCGTCATCGACGCCCTCGGCTGGGACCCCCGCATCAACCCACCACGCGAGACCTTCACCGTCCCGCTCACCCTCGCCCACGTCGAGCAGCTCCACAAAGGCCGCACCGACCTGCTCAACCACAACCTCGACCTCCTGTCCGACATCGGCACCAACCTCGAGCTCCACGCCATCGTCATGTCCGAGATCCACGCCAACCGCCACAGCGTCGAAGCCCTCAACCGCATCTTCGACGCCTACACCAACACCATCACCACCTAGCCCGTCGCACTTCCGTTGCGGGGCCAGACCCCGCAACGGAATCGCGTTCAAGCGGCCTCGAGCTGCAGGTGCCCTGGCCCGGGACTGCGGCTTGCCAGGACACCGCTCACAGTTTGGATCAATCGCTCCTAACTGCTGCCAGCGTGACTGCTGACGGCGTCGATACGGACGATCAGGTCATCCACTGCTCTTGCTGCCTCGTGAACGTCGGCCGGGCCGAAGTCTGGCGTGCTCGCTAGCTCAGCCACGTAGATCTTCGGCCAACTCTCGGGCACGGTAACTGTCGGTGGCCAGCGCTGCTTGTTGCGGAGCGCGAAGATCTCGGCGCAGGCGTGCCGGACGTCGGCCATCTCGTTCTCCCTGAGCAGGCGGGAGACGAGCAAGATGTCGATGAGGTCACGAGCGCGGTCGTTCGGGACCGTGTGATCGGTGCAAGCGTGCAGCTTCTGAGCAAGCATGTAGGACAAGGTGACCAAGGGCATGTCATCGACGGGGGACAGACCCAGCTCGCTCGGGTTGACGAATGCGTTGCCGACGAGTTGGAATTGCCGGCCAGCCCTGGGCCAATGCGTCGAGCAGGTGGGGTCGAATGTCCTCAGCGGTCGTACGGACCGCTGCGTCGAGGTCCTTGGTGGCTCGCGCGGCGAGACCCATAAGTAGCTCGACGGCTACGCCGCCCTTGATCACGAACAGCGGCTGACCGCTGTTGTCACGTGCGTGTGCGGTGAGTGCTGCGATCACCGCGACGTACCCGATCTGTCGGCGTGCCCGGTTCTGGAGCGTCACGTCATCAACGACGTTGCGAAGCCGAGCCTCCAGCGCCGTGAGATTCCTCGGCGGCGTGTCGTATCGGCGCTTCGTCATGCGACGTGGCTTCTCTGGTCGCGTTGAGCGCGCAACTCATCCGCGGCGGCCGTTGTGATCAACGCTTGGTCTTGAGCGGTGGCTATGGCCTGATCCAGCAGGCTCGGGCGTAGCCCAGCCTCGATCCCGTCGGCGATAGCTCTGGCCGGCTTGACGAGCGGAACGCCTTCGAGATAGGTCACGGCGTCATCAGGAAGTTCCCGGGCATGAAGCCGATATGTGCTCGGGACGGCGCGATGCGTGCGGTAGGTCGTTGGGACGGTGATGTCGATGTGGTTGGGGTTGACATCGCACAGACCGTGGAGATCCAGGGCGGTCTCGTGGCTCAGGGTGCCACGACCATCCGGCCACATCGCGGCTCGCATGAACTCGTCCCAGCGACTCGGTGGCACGAGAAGGAGTCGGTACAGCCCGTAGCCAAGATGCTCGGCCTGTCCGCGAGCGGCGTAGTCGACGAGGCGCTTCGGGTCGATGCCGAGATCTCTGAGATCGGCGGTGCGCACGAACCCATGCTGCTCTCGCGCGAGGTCGAGGATGTCGAGGAAGACTTTACCCGGCATCCGGTATACACTACCGCATTCTGCGGTTGTTCATACCGCGTACTTCGAACCCTGTCACGGACTGACGCAGAATGCGGTAGTCCGTACGGCCCCACCTTCTCCGCTTTTGCCGGTCACGGCACGGTCGTGCTCAGGTTCGTTGGATTAGCGGCTGGCGTCGTCGTCCTTGTGGCTGTGCGGCGACGACCCGAGATGAGCGTCAGCAGTGGCGCCGTCATATTTGGACAATTCAACACATTGAGTAACGATGTTGCGCAAACTCTTCCGGATGCTGTAGGTTGCCGATTGTGCTGAGTTCATTGCATCGAGCAGCGTCTGTCACTGGGCGGCCTGCAAGGCGTGTGTTGGTTGGGCGGGGTGGTGTTCGCGGTGGCGGTGCTGGCGTTGGCGGGTCGGCCTGCCGAGGGCTTGGCCTCTGGCGAGATCTCGTTGGAGGTGACAGAGGCCAGTGAGGGGACGATGCCTGATGGGGTGTTGTTACACGTCGAGGTGTCGCCGTCTGCTGGGGTCTCAACCGGAGTGTGGGACCACAACTCCAACTACGCCGGCGGGTGCAGCGGCAATTGCGATGTGACGGGGGTGCGCAGTGCCAGTCATCCGGTGACCGGTTGCACGACGTCGGGGCACCGATCTCACGGTTCTGGAGGCCGGGCCTTACGGACGCTCAGATGGATGCGCTCACGGCACGACGACGTCCGTGGCCGTCGCGCCGAGCCCCTCAGCGGTCAGCGTGTCACGGGAGATGTCGAAGCCAAGCCCCTCATGCAGGTGAGCGTGAGAGCGGGAAGCTCCAGCTGATCTGCCACCACGATGAGCTCGGCCAGCACCTCGGGTGCGTCCAGCGGCTGGTCGAAGACCGGCGTGAAGCGCCCCGACGCTCGCTCGAAGACGGCCAACGCGTCTTCGTCGTTGTGCGCACCGGAGAAGAGCAGGCCCTCCGTCACCCCGAGCTTCTGGTGCTCGTACCACCATCGCGCCCAGTCCTGGGTCACCTCACGGTCACCGTCCTGGTTGATCGCCGCCAGGGTCCCCGCGTTGACGGCAGCCGGGCCACGGATATCGAGCACCCGCAGATCTCCGATGGTCTCGAGCACGGTCAGCCACGCGCCTGTCGGGTCGATCAGATAGTCGTCTCCGAAGCACTCCAGGATGCAGCACTCGAAGCTCGGCGCACAGTAGAAGATGCCTCGGGCCTTGTCGTCGGCGGCGTCCGGGAAGGGGCCGGGCCGACGCTGGTGGTCAAACCGCGCTCTCGGACCGTTGTGACGGAAGCTGGTGGCGGTTGTCTCCCACGGCTCGGGCCAGTACACACGTCGCAGAAGCGTTCCCGCGGGCACCGTCTCGTGACGGGCCTTGGCCACCGAGTCGGCCGGTGGGCCGGTCAAGACCTTCCGCCCGTCACTCGTCACGCGCCGCGCGCGAGCCATCGTGTGCGGGCTAGCTGTGGTGAGACGCTTGGGCTTCGGCGATCACACGCGGTATCTCGTGATCCCTCAGCGCGTCCATCGGGGTGCGTCCGTTCAGACCCCGCTTGGGCGTGACGAACCAGGCGATGCGTCCGAGCTGCGTCAGTGCCGGAAGCTCCGCCAACACGTCCGGCAGCCCCTCGACGACCCCGTCCGGTCCCTCGGGATCGAACTGCCAGATCGGATAGCGCAGCCGCCCACCGTCCTTGATCGCCAGCAGGGTTCCGGCGGCGACGCGATCGTGTGCCGTCTGCCGCGACGCCGCGCCAAGCAACTCCGCCACCTCGGCAGAGCTGAGCGCCTCTTGAAGCATCGACCGGCGAACGGCGAAGTTGCGCAGCAGATTGGCCCGCTGAGCCAAGACGACGCGGCGGGCGCTGCTGGCTGTCCGCCCCGTCACGATCGATGTCGCCTGTCGGTCCTCGGCGCTGTCGGCGCCTTCGGCATGCACGATGCCGCTGGTGATGTGCACCAGCGCATCGAGCTCGGTCTTGGGCAGGTGCTCTGCGAGTTGGGCATCGAGCTCTGCGAGCTGCCGGCCGGCGGCCTTCTTGCTGCGCGACGCCGGCAGGTGGCCTGAGGTTCGTCGCACTGGCGCTCGTCGGGCAGAAGCCATAGGATCAGCAGTGTAAGAGATGAAAGGTATTTCAGTCAACATGTCATCGTCGCATGAAGGACTGGCGGCAAGCCTCGCTCACGACGCATCTCCGGACTCAGGACAGCGATGAGCACGTTCCAGGCTGTCTATTTCCGAGACCCAGGCGGCCGCGAGCCGGTCGCGGACTTCGTCGACGAGCTGCCGGCCAAGGCGCGCGCGGCGATCAAGAACCAGATGGGCCGTCTCAACCTGCTCGACGACGAGCAGCCGCACCTCCCGTTTCCCCACAGCAGCCAGCTACGAGGGGAGATCCGCGAGCTGCGCTGCCATATAGGACGTCGACATGTCCGCATCCTGTACGGACGCTCCGAGCGGCTCATCGTGCTGCTGCACGCCTTCATCAAGGTCACGGAGCGCACGCCGGAGAACGAGCTGGTGATCGCTGAGTCGCGGTGGGACGACTTCAGAAACCGCATGAACGCCCAGCGGAGGGTGCATCCTCGGGCAGCAGGTCACGACGCTCCCTGACGAGCGTTGACGCGCCAAGTTGGCCGTTCTGCCGCATCGACCACCCGTCCATGTGGTAGCAATATTGCTAACAGTTGGGTTCTGGGAGCCGATCTCCAGGTCAGCTATGCCCCCTGTCATTCCCTTCCGAGCAGAACGAGGTGCTTCAGTGTCCGCGTCGTCTTCCAACTCTGCAGGTGCCGAGTCCGACGAGTACGTGCCGGAGGTGCCGGTTGGCAGGACGATCGACGAGCACGTCATCGACGGGCACGCCGACAGCGAGGAGCGCGCCGAGCTCGAGCGATTGGCCGTGTTCGAGGAGATCGCCCGCATGGTGATCATGCGCCGCGCCCAGCTCGAGCTCTCGCAAGCCGACCTTGCACGACGGATGAATCGGCCGCGATCGGTGGTCTCGCGGCTCGAAAGCGGACAGCATCCGACCAGCCCCGCGACACTCAAGCGCGTGGCCGAGGCCCTGGACGGTCGCGCCATCATGGGCTTCGCCTTCGGCCCGCCGCCGGCGGTGCCCAACACTGTTCAGCTGTAGGCCATCACCCATGTGGCCACCGGTTTGACGGTGGTCGTAGCGGTAGCGGCGACTCACCGGTTTATGATGCGGGCTCTCGGCCGCGACCGCTCGGCCAAATCGGCCGAGCGGTGAGCCCTTGATCAAAGATCCGCTGGACATTCTTGAAGACGACGGCGTCCCCGACCAGCTCCGGGCGATGGCGGCGGAGATGCTCCGAGGGAGAACCGACCCCAGGGCGATCGAGGCGTTGTCCAAGGCGCTGGCCGGGCCGGGGCCCGCCGTGCGCCTGGCGGCGGCTTGGTCGTTGTCGGAGAGTGCGGCGAACCTTGCGCGCTCAGCCTCGGATGCGGTGCTCAACGACGCGCGACTGCCGAATGCCGGCGGGCTGGCCATGCTCGGGTATCTGATGCAGGCCGGCCTTCCTGCCCTTCGTCGTGCGCTGACTGACAGCGGTGATGTCGACGAGCGCTGCCAAGCCGCCGCCATCGTTCTCAACGTCCCTTACAGGGAGGCGGTGCAGATGCTCGAGGAGGCGTTGGACAGCGACGGCCGCCTCGGGGTGTTCGCCGCGAGCCTGCTGGCCTCGAGCGGAAACGACGACGCGGTGGATCGGCTCCTGGGCACGCTTGCCGACCCGAACGCACCCGTCGATCTGCGCTGGATCGCCGCCGACAGCCTGATCTTCATCGTCGACGATCAGATCGAGCCGGTCTTGGCTCAGGCGCTCTCTGAGCCTGAGTTGGTCCTCGCGTGGTCCGAGCGCAGCCCCACCGAGGCGGCGACTCTCATCGATCGTGCGATTGCCAGTGACTGGGAGATGCTGCGGGCCGCCGGGCAAAGCGCCTATCGGCTCACGGCGAGCCGCATCGAAGAGCCTGCCATCAATCAGATCGATGAGGCGATCACCGCGCTCACCGGTCATGATCATGACGCCCGTGAGGCAGCCGGTCGCCAGTTGGTTGCCCTCGCCGAGAGCGAAGACGTCCTGGCGCCGTTGCTCGAGGTGGTCGAGCACCGCTTCGATGACGCGGCGAGCGACCTGGCCGGTCTCGCCGATGTCCTCAACGAACTGGCCGATCCGGCCTCGGTCGATGCCCTGATCAAGCTCGCGCGACACCGGGACTGGGGCACCCGCCGGTTCGCGGTCGAGGGCCTGGGCAGGATCGGAGACCCGGCGTCGGAGGGCACCGTGTGCGATGTCCTGCTCGCCGACCCTGCGCTCTATGTTCGCAAGGCGGCTGCGGTGGCCATGTCGACTGTGGCGAACTCTGGCGGCCGGGCGCTTACGGCACTGGTCACGTGCGTGCTCAGCGACCCCACCGTGCTCAGCGATTCTCCGGATGAGCGCGTCGTCCGTCCTGCCGGCAAGGCGCTGGGGCTGCTGAAGCTCATCGCTGCGGTGGAGCCGCTGTTCACGGGTTTGGGGCACGACAAGGCTGCCGTTCGCAAGTCGGCTGTCTGGGCGCTGGGTGAGCTGCATGCGGCCAGGGCATTTCCTGAGGCGCAGGCGGACGTGGGGCTCGATGAGCTGCTTGCGGTGCTCGAGCGCGACGACGACGCGGCAGTGCGTGCCGCGGCTGCCTGGGCGTTGGCTCAGCTACGCCAGCCCTCTGCCCTCGCAGTGCTCACGCGCTGTCTGGGCGACGGCGACGAGCATCTCCGTGACCACGTCGCGTTGGCCCTCGGTGAGCTGCGGGATGACTCGGTGGTGCCCGATCTCGTCAGGGCGCTCCGTCAAGAGGCGGGGAGGAGTGACGCGGTACGCGCTCGGATGGTGTGGGCGCTCGGCAAGATCCAGGACCCTCGAGCCATCGATGCCTTGCACAGGGTGTTGATTGCCGACAGGTCATCTGAGGTCCGGATGCGTTGCGCACAGGCCTTGGGGGAGATCGGCGATCAGCGCTCGGGCCCGGTGCTCGCCCGGCGGCTGATCGTCGAGACAGACCCGCCTCCGCGCGAGGCGATGGTCTACGCGCTCGGTGAGATCGCCTGGCATGACGCGCGCGCCGACCTCGACGTGAGGGTCGTCGAGGATCTCTCACCCAACGTGCGCAGAGCATCAGCGCGGGTGTTGGGCCGCATCGGGAACGAGCGCAGCGCACTGATCCTCGAGCTCCTCGCCGCGAGCAACGAGCCACCCGCCGTGCGTGAGGCGGCCCGACGTGCCGTGGAGCGCATCCGCCGGCGCTTGAGCGGCGCCGATGACCAATAGCGTGGGCTGAGCGCGGCTCGGCGTGCAGGGGGACGGGCGGCTTCGATCGAAGCGGCAGGCAATACCAACAATTCCCATCAAGTTGCTGGTAATCTGTTTCGACACACCGCTATGTCGTTACGATCCGCCTTCCCCGACCCGGTCGACGAGACCACCGCCCGCCTCGTTGCCGGCGGCGTGGCGATCCTCGGTGTGTTCGCGATTGCGCTCTCGGCGCGACGGCCGTGATGCGACGCGTCGTCGCGCTCGCCGCCTCGCTGACCCTGCTGCTCGCACTCGGCGGCGCGACCGGCCCCGTGGTGCCGGTCGCCTCGGCGGCCAAGGGCAACGCATCTGCGGCGGCGGGCTTCCTGGAGGACGCGCAGAACGACGACGGCGGCTTCGGCACCAAGAAGGGGGAGGCGTCGAACCCGGAGGCGTCGTTGTGGGTGGCGGTCGCGCTGCTGTCCGGCGGGAAGCACCCATTGGACGAGTTCAACAAGGGCGGCGACAGCCTCGACGCGTACCTGAAGGATCACAAGGACTCGTACGCGACCGTCGGGCAACTCGGCGTGCTGGCCTTGGTGCAGGGCGCGGCCGGATACGGCGCCTCGCACTACGGCGACCCCGCGGCCGAGCTGCAGCGCAAGCTGACCGAGCCGGCGGTGCGCGCTTCTCCCGGTGGCGCCGCGCTCGCCGTCCTCGGCCTGCTGGCGACCGGCGATGAAGAGACCGCCAAGTCCGTCGCGCAGGTGCTGCTGAGCTCGGCCAAGGAGGACGGTGGCTGGGGCTCGTCAGACAGCGAGTCGACCGCGCTGGTCCTGCAGGCGTTGGCGAAGGCCGGCGTCGCGGACAAGAGCAACGAGGTCGTGCAGAAGGGCATCGAGTACCTGCATCAGGCACAGGCCAACGACGGGGCCGTGATGCAGTCGATCCGCACCGATCCGGGCTCTGCCGGCGGGGAGGTGACCGCGACGGCGTTCGCGTTGCAGGCGCTCGCCGCCCTCGATGTCAACTCCCCGAGGACGTCGGAGGGCAAGACGTTCCGGGAGGGCCTGACGCAGTACCAGCAGCAGACCACCGGCGGCCTGTCCTCCAACGGGTCGCTGTATGACTCCACGTTCGCGCCGTCGGTGACCGAGACCGCGCAGGCCTACGCAGCGTTCAACGGCACGACCTTCCCGCTGGACCCGGTCGCCGCCGCCACGAGCGGCCCGCCGAAGAAGACGAAGAAGAAGGACGACACCAAGGCCGCGTCCACCACGAAGAAGTCCAAGAAGATCAGCACCGGCAGTGGCGCCACCGGCATCAGCGACACGACCGCCGACAACAAGCACGACCAGGGCGCCTTCCAGCGGGCCACGACCGGCCGGCAGGGAACGGCGAAGAAAGGCACGCAGGACCGCAAGGGCAGCAAGCGCGCCGGCGCCAAGAAGGCCAAGACGCCGGCCGCCGGCTCCGGTGGGGAGGCGGTGAGCGGCGAGGTCGTGGGCGCGACGTCGGCGCCCAAGCTCGCGACCCGCGCCGGGCAGGACCCCGGCGGCCTGACCGACCAGGACAAGGCGACGATCGGCCTCGGCGTCCTCCTCGCCCTGGCACTTGCCCTCGGCGGCCGGCAGGCACGGCGGCGCCCCCGCGCCGACGAGCGGCCGAGCGCACAGGTCGCTCTCACGGCCGTCGGCCTCTTCCTCACGCGCGCCCGCGCGCGAGGGGCGCTCGCTCCGTTCGCCACCGTGGTGGTCGGCTTGGCGCTGATCGCGGTCCCGTTCACGACCTCGATGTGGGATCGCGCACCCAGGGGCGCGGCGATGATCACCGCGTTCGCGCCGCACATGCAGCCCGCCAAGGTCGCCGGCTATCGGCGCGACCTCGCGCAGCTCGACGACGGCATCACCCAGGCGTCGGTCAAAGGCGCCGCCGTCCTCTACCCGCACCTGAAGCCCGCGGCGGCCCGCAAGCGGTTCGCCAAGGACGGGCCGATGCTCGCGAGCTTCCAGGCCACGTGGCCCAAGACCTACCGCAGCCTCAGCGGCGTCGTGCACCCGATCGCCGCCAACCAGCGCGGCTACGCGGCCATCGCGGCGCTCCCGCGGTTCGGCCTGTTCCCGTGGTTCTTCGTGATCCCCGGTGCCGTCCTCGTCCTGCTCGGTGCGATCGCCTTGGCGTTTCCCGCCGCGTGGAGGTCGGGACGCTGGGGCGTCCTGGCCGTCGGCGTCGGCCTGATCGCCGCTCCGGCGATCTTCCAGCTGTGGGATCGCGCGCCCAAGGGCGCCGCGCTGGTGGAGGCGTTCAAGCCGATCGAGACCCGGTCGGCGGTCGTGCGGGTGCAGAACGACTTCGGGCAGGTCGCCATCGCCCAGGGCGCGCTCGCCGGCGAGCTCGTCCCCGCCTTGCAGCGGCACGGCCTCTCTCAGCAGGAGATCGACCAGCAGTTCCCTGCCGTCCAGACACTGCTGGAGCGGTGGGTCCCGATCCTCAACGACCTCACACCGGTGATCGGCGTCATGAGCGACAACGTCGGGCGCTTCCAGGCCGTCGCCGCGCTTCCGCCGTTCACCGCCTTCCCCTGGCTCTTCCTCATCCCCGGTCTGCTCGTCGGCCTGATCGTGCTGGCCGGGCCGCTACGCAGCATCCCTGACCGTCTCAAACGACCGCTCGCCCCCGAAGGAGCAGCACATGCCCCGTTCCCGTACCACCAGACGTCTGACAGCCCCGCTGATCTTGATGATCGCCGCGCTCGGGTCAGTCGGCAGCGGGTCGGCGTTGGCCGCCAAGAAGATCGAGCTGAAGGGCACGCTGGGCATCAGCCCGGGCAAGCCCGCGCCCAAGACGCTGCGGAAGAAGACCAAGCAGAAGTACACCGGGTCGTACTTCCGGATGATTCTGCCGGGCGGGACCGACAAGTTCTTCCTCAACAGCGACTCACGCGCCAGTGACAAGTCCTACACGCTGTTTCGCACCGGCACCGACAAGGGGCTGAAGCTGGGGGTGTTCCAGAACCCGCCGCAGCCGGCGTTCGCCGCGAACGGGTTCGCGCAGGCCAAGCGGATCGTGCTGCCGGAGACCTTCGCGGGGATCAACTTCTCGATCTCGACCGCGGAGAAGGACGCGCAGACCGGGGTGAAGGACACCGCGCCGCGGCTGTTTGCGACCGGCAAGAGGCTGACCGGCGATCTGCGGGCGTGGACGGCAGGGTGGAACAAGATCTACTTCAACCAGGGCGCGCCGAAGCCCAACGGCACGCTGCCGGGTTTCACCAAGCCGATCAACGGGACCTATGACCCGAAGAGCAAGGCCTATGAGATCAGCTGGTACAGCCTGATCGTCGGCGGTCCGTTCAACGGATTCACCGGCTACTGGCATCTGCAGGGCAAGATCATCGCCTAGCGAGCGTCGTCGCCGTGTCCCTGCCGACCATCCCCATCCCGTTGGCCGCGTCGGACCCGACGAGCGGTGCGCTGTCGGGCCTTGCCGGGCTGCTCGAGATCCCTGTGCACGTCCTCGCGGTGATCCTGCTGGCCATCCTGGCGTTCGAGACCGGCGGCCTGGTGATGGAGGGCTGGCGGCGGGTGCGGCCGTCGGCGCGGCCGGTCGAGGAGACGGCGGCCCGAGCGATGGCCTATCCCTTCGACGCCACGCCGATCGCGCGTGGCACGCCGAGCGCCCTCACCGAGGGCGCCGTCCTCGACCTCGCCGCCGCGGTGCAGTCGCCGCGCGAGGACGCGATCGAGAACGCGCTGGCCAAGTACGAGCTGCGCATCCAGCGCAAGCTGGATCGGACCCGCATCCTGGTCCGCTCCGGCCCGGCATTGGGGCTGATGGGCACGCTGATCCCGTTGGCGCCGGGGCTGAGCTCGCTGGGGGACGGGGACTACAAGCAGCTGGCCGGTGACTTGAAGACGGCGTTCGCCGCAACGGTCGTCGGCATCCTCGTCGGCACCGGTGCGTACGTCCTCACGCTGCTGCGCACCCGCAGCTACACCGAGGACCTCGCGAGCCTGGAGCGCGCGGTCGCCGCGCGCCAGGTCCATCCGCAGCCGCACCAGCGGATGGAGACCACGATCGGGGGGGACGCGCTGTGAGCCGTGTGGGCCTCGGCCGTCATGGCCAGCTCGAGGACAGCGCCGGCGACCCGCTCGACGGCTTGGTCAACCTCTTCGACGTGGGCATCGTCCTGGCCGTCGCGTTCCTGATCGCCGGTATCGCGCTCGGCACCAAGAACGCCGAGAAGGCACAGGAGAAGGCGGCGGCCAAGACGCAGACCACGCTGACCACGCCGCAGGCCACGCTGACCACGCCGCAGGCCAAGCGGACCGCGAGCGGGCAGGGGAAGTCGGTGGGCGAGGTCTACCAGCTGCCGGACGGCACGTTGGTGCTCAAGAAGCGCTGATGTAGGCCGCCTGGCAGGCCATTACCCACAAAGCCTGTAGAGATTACGGTAATGTGGTTCGCACGCCGCGAGTCACCGGTTCGGCACCTAGATCGATGAGCGGCGTAAAGCTTCGCCCCGTGGTGGTCAAGACCACGGGGCGAAGGTCACTACGGCGTGCACGGGTCTGCCGTGTGCGCGAACCACCACTGCCCTCGCAAGGAGGAGCAACTATGAGTACCAGATCATCTGGCTTGTCGCGACGGGTGTCAACCCGCGCGGTGCTGGTCCTGGCCGCTGTCGCGATCAGTCTGACGGCCTTCGTGGGATCGGCCAGCGCAGACTTCACGCTCAACAAGGGCACTCTGCGGCTGGTCAACGGCGGTACCGGGGACGTCCCGAGTGGGTCGTGGGTCAGCCTGCCGACGGACAATCCTTTTGCCACGCCGAATGTCTTCCTGAACCCGTCGACGACTGCGACTACTACTGGGTACACGCTGATCGACGGGACTGCCCCGGGCTTCGGGCTGCAGCTCGGCGTGGCGCAGCCCGGAGGCGGCATCTTCAGCAGGGCGACTACGTTCCAGGGACTTCCGTTCACTATCGTCAACACTGAGGCTCCGACTCTCACCTTCGCCGGCGCTGACAACGGCACGGGGACGCGCACTCTGGTCAGCGGCAACCTGACTGGCCTGAGGATCTCGTACAACGGCGCGACTTACAATGTCGGCACGACTTCGACGGCCGGCGGCGATCGGATCGTGCCGTTGCACGGCTCGATCATCGGGAACGCGACTAGCACTAACCCGACTGCGCGGATCACTCTCGATTGGACGACGAACCTCACTGAGACTGGGTTTGAGGCCTACACTGCTCAGTTCCACTGGGAGGCGATCTACAACCCGCATCCGTGATGCGTCAGTCGTGAGCGGTCGTCCTGCTGACTGATCGCTGACGACTGTCTGCCGTCGTGGGCCGTGAGCGCATGCTCGCGGCCCACGGCGACGCTTCAGTGGCGACGGGAGTTAGGCACAGACCTATTCCCTATAAATTCTGTGGGAATAGTGGTATTGTGGTTCGAGGGTCCCAGCAGGCCCGCAGCTCTCTCTTCGCACCCAGTCCAGGAGTCATCGTGCCCGCCCCCGCAATCCCCTTTGCTCGCCGGCTGACGCTGCGCCGCCTCGGCGCTCCCGTCGTCATGACCGTCGTCGCGACGCTGCCGATCCTCGCCGCTTCCGCGCAAGCCTCGCCGCCGGCGACGGCGTCCAAGGCGGTCGCCAAGGTCGTCCTCTCCAAGCTGACCGCCAGTGACACGAAGGTTGCGATCGCCGGCAAGGTGACGTTGCCTGCAGCGCTGACGAGCACCGCCAAGCGCCGCAAGAAGGTCACCGTCGCCTTCACGCTCGCCGGTGCGGCCGGCAAGCGGGAGGCATTTGCCGCGAAGATCACCGCCAAGCGCACGTTCACCGTCACGCACACGACGAAGCTGACGGGCGCACTCGGACTGACCGCACAGGTCAAGATCGGTGGCAAGGCCGCCGGCAGGAAGCTGGCCAAGGCGGTGCAGGTGACGCCTCGGGCGACCACGCCGACGGGCGCGTCGCCGGCCAAGGGCACCACCACCGGCACGTCGACCACCGGCACGAGCCCGGGCGCCGGCAGCGCCCCTGGAGGCACGACCAATCCGCCGCCGCCCGGCGCGAACAAGCTCAACGGCCTCTTCCGTCTTGTCCCCGGCACGCAGTCGATCTCCGGCACGATCACGGGCAGCAACTTCGTGATGAAGTACGAAAGCGCCCCGCTGCAGAACGGCGACTCGCCGTTCTACGACCAGACGTTCACCCCGCTGCGCCCCGGCAGCGACGGGGGCCTGAGCACGGTCAAGTACCAGCCGGCGCCGACCCCTGCGTTCGCGGGCGGGAACACGGGAGGCTCGCTGGCGTCGTCGATCACGCAGCCGCAGAAGTTCTTTGGCTACGACTTCAGCATCACCACCGACCCCGTCGACCGGCAGACCGGTCAACCGACGCCGCTGGCCGAGATCTACGAGAAGGACGGCAAGCTGTTCGGGCAGACCTCCGCCTGGGACGCGCAGTGGAACGGGCTCTCGTTCAACCAGGGCTCGCCGAAGCCCGACGGCACCTATCAGGCCAACCCGGGCACGACGCCGTCCTACGGCGCCGGCGGAACCGTCGCGGTCGTCGGCACGTATGACAGTGCGACCAGGCACTTCACCCTGAAGTGGCAGAGCCTGATCGTCGGCGGTCCGTTTGACCACTACACCGGTCAGTGGAACCTCGAAGGCACGTTCGAGGCGGCAGCGTGATGTCACAGCGCTCGAGTCACTCGACGCTGCGGCGCGCGCTCGGCGCGGTCGTGGTGGTCGCTGCACTCGCGATGCCCGTCGCCGGCGCCGCGGCGGCGCCGGTGATCGGCTGGGGGCCCGCAGGCCCGCTCGGTCTCAGCTCGATCGCCACCACCGCCAGCCTGCAGCCGATCCCGTTGATCGACGTGACCGGCAACGACGACGTGACGGCCGCTTCGGTCACACCCGCCGCGTCGTACCTGTTGCGGCCGGCCGGCGTGCTGTCCACCGGACCGGGGACGACCGGGCCCTTCGATCTCGGTCAGCATTTCAAGCTCATCCCGGGAACCGACGGCGCCACCGCGGTCGCCGCGGGCGGGGACTCGGTGCTGATCGTGCGTCAAGGCCATGTCCTTGCCTTCGGCGACAACGTGTACGGCGCCACCGGTCAGCCGGTCGGGACCGCGACGCCATCGCCCACGGAGGTCTCCGGCCTCGAGGACGTCGTCTCGGTGGCCGCCGGCCAGCTCAACTCGCTGGCGCTCAAGAGCGACGGCACCGTCTGGGCATGGGGCGCCGCGGCCTACCTCGGTAGCGCGGCGGGCGTGGCGGGCACCGACACCAACGTCCCGACGCGGGTCACGCTGCCCGATCCGGTGGCCGATCCCGCCAAGAAGGTCAAGCAGATCGCGATCGGTGTCGGCCATGGGCTGGCGCTGCTGCAGGACGGCAGCGTCTATGCCTGGGGCTATAACGCGTTCGGTCAGGTCGGCGACGGATCGACCAACGATGTCGCGGTACCGGTCGAGGTGATCGGACCGGCGCCGGACGGCTCGCCGAAGGTGACGCAGGTCACCGCCGGCCTTTATGCGAGCTACGCGCTCGCCGGCGACGGGACGTTCAGGTCTTGGGGTGACAACAGCTACGGCGAGCTCGGTCTCGGACTCGGGACCGATCCGTCGGTGCCGGTGACGGCTCCGACCTCCCCGTCGTCGACCGCGGTCGCCGAGCAGCCCGACCGCTATCCGGCGTTCTCGAAGATCTCCGCGATCGGCTACACCGTGTTCGCGAGCACCGCGAGCGGCGCCATCTACGGTGAGCGACTGCTCGGCTGGGGAGCGGGTGATGGACTGGGGTTCTCGGGCGCTGTGCACTACGACTTCGCGTTCCCGTACGCGAACACCCCCGGTGACCCGGGCCAGGGCGCGACGGAGATCCCGCAGCAGATCGGTCGTCTGCAAGCCTTGGCGTGGCTGGCGACGGGCAGCACCGGCGGCTCGCCGATCGTGTCGGCGCAGGCGCTGCTGCGGCCGGGCCTCGGCGTGCAGTTGCCGTTCTTCACCCAGCCGGTCGGCACGACCAGTCCGGTGAAGGTCGCCCAGACACAGGCCCTGCTCGTTCCATCGACGGTGACGCGGATCCAGATCTCCGGCCCGAACGCCGGCGACTTCTTCCTTACGGGGTCCAACGACAACAGCGGGCCGCTGTCGATCACCGTGCCGCCCAACGGGGCGCTGCTCTCAAGCGTCCGCTTCCTGCCGACCGGTGTCGGGGATCGCTACGCGACGCTGCAGCTCGACGCAGACGGCGGGACGACGTACTTCGAGCTGACCGGCGCCGGCGTGCCACTGCCCGGCAACACGCCGGGCGAGAAGGGCGACACCGGCGAGAAGGGGGAGAAGGGGGAGACCGTGGTCGGGCCGGCCGGTCGCGATGGGACCAGCGGGAGCAACGGCACCGACGGAGCCAACGGCAAGGACGGCAAGGACGGCGTCGTCACGTTCGTGACGACGGCGAAGAC